>NZ_VIGV01000099.1 GCF_007858445.1 Tsukamurella sputi
CGTGAAGTGCTGGGGGCACGAGTAGTACAGCAGCGGGTCGTCGATCGCGAGCGTCACGATGGAGGCCTCGTCGAAGGCCACCCACTTGTGCGGCTTGTCCATGTCGGACGTGTCGGTGATGACGTACGCCCACGAGGTCTCCGAGCCGGTGCCGGCGGTGGTGGAGACGGCGATGTGCGGCGGGTTCTTCTTGTTGGTGGACTTGGCGAAGCCCTCGAACTCGTTGATGTTGCGACCGTCGTGCGCGATGACCACGCGGGCGCCCTTGGCGGCGTCGTGGCTGGAGCCGCCGCCGACGGAGATGATGCTGTCGCACTTCTCCTTCTCGTACATCGCCGCGGCCTCCATGACGTTGTAGTCCTTGGGGTTCGACTCCACCTTGTCGAACAGGACCACCTCGACGCCCTGGTACTCGATCTTGCCGATGAGCTCCTCGATGATGCCCGAGCCGCGGAGGCCGGTGGTCACCAGCAGGGCGCGCTTGAAGCCGAGGTTCTTGGCCTCCACGCCGATGATGTCGTGCGCGCCGACGCCCATCAGCGCGCGGGGGAAGGGGTGGAACTCCTTGATCGGGAAGTCCCAGATCTGGTTCAGCTCGATGGCCATGTCGTCTCT
>NZ_VIGV01000100.1 GCF_007858445.1 Tsukamurella sputi
GGTTAGATCGAAAGATTTAAACATTATAAAGATTGAACTGAAGAGTTTGATCCTGGCTCAGATTGAACGCTGGCGGTATGCTTAACACATGCAAGTCGAACGGCAGCACGAGGAGAGTTTACTCTCTTCGGTGGCGAGTGGCGGACGGGTGAGTAATGCATAGGAATCTACCTTTTAGTCTAGGATAACTACCCGAAAGGGTGGCTAATACTGGATGTGGACTACGGTTTAAAGCAGGGGACCTTCGGGCCTTGCGCTAAGAGATGAGCCTATGTGGGATTAGCTAGTTGGTGAGGTAACGGCTCACCAAGGCGACGATCTCTAGCTGGTTTGAGAGGATGATCAGCCACACTGGGACTGAGACACGGCCCAGACTCCTACGGGAGGCAGCAGTGGGGAATATTGCACAATGGGCGAAAGCCTGATCCAGCAATACCGCGTGTGTGAAGAAGGCCCTAGGGTTGTAAAGCACTTTTGTTAGGGAGAACGGGTTTTGTAATTAATACCTACAGAATCTGATGTTACCTAAAGAATAAGCACCGGCTAACTCCGTGCCAGCAGCCGCGGTAATACGGAGGGTGAAAGCGTTAATCGGAATTACTGGGCGTAAAGGG
>NZ_VIGV01000101.1 GCF_007858445.1 Tsukamurella sputi
TCACAGTGAATGAGGAGGATATTAAGCACATTGGGGATCAGATCACAAGGATTACCGAAAGCACCGGCAAGCAGTTCACCGGAATTGAAACGGCTTTTGGTGCCGGGGCAAATTTTGATGCGGGCGGAACGCTTAAGCAGCCGAACTACTCTGAAGCTTTAGGGCTTGAGGAAGCGGGACGCATTAAAGATGGTGTTGAAGCCGGCTTTCAATATGTCGGGAAGACGCTTGGAGAGCATGACCTTCGAATTGAGCAGAACCAAACAGATATTGCCAATATTACTCAAGGAACAGCGGGGCTTGTAAAACTCGATCGCGATCGGATTGTGATTGATAATCGATTGCCGGGCGTTACGGCAGCGACACTGTTTGATATTGCGAATATCGATCAAAAAGGAGAATCGGTCGCTCGACACTTAACGGGTGTTGCAGAAGGAGAGATCTCAAAACATTCAACGGATGCTATCAATGGTAGTCAGCTCTATCAAACGAATGAAACGGTTAAAAATATTGATCAGCGCGTGATAAATCATGAAAACAAAATGACCAATATCGATCAACGCGTGACTGAAAATGGAGATAAGATCATACATCTCGGTGATCGCGTCACAGTG
>NZ_VIGV01000102.1 GCF_007858445.1 Tsukamurella sputi
CGGACGTCGACGACCTGCACGGGTCGAGTCCCATGGACGGCGACACCACCCCGATCCCCACCGTCGAGCGCGCGGCCATGCGCGCGAAGGCGAAGGTCGTGGACCTGGACGACCTCGACGCCCCCGTGGCGAAGCCGGTCGCGCAGGCCGAGAACGATGCCGCCGCGCCGGAGTCGGAGCCCATCGTCCGGCGCGTGACCGCGCCCGAGCCGGAGTCCGCCGACGAGATCGAGCCGATCGCGGAACGCCCGGCCGACGAGGCCGTCGAGTTCGTGGACGAGGCCGTCGACGAGGTGCCCGCGGACGAGCAGCTCACCGAGGAGCTCGCCCCCGTCGCCCGCCCCGCGCGGGCCGCCGACGAACGCGACGACGACATCGATGCCGAGGCCGATGCCGAGTACGCGGCCGAGGACGTCGAGGCGGAGCCGCGCCGCCGGCGGGGCGGCTACGACCCCGAGAACGACGCACGCATCACCGAGGCCCGGTTCCGGTTCCGGCAGCGCGTGACGCTCGTGCTGGGTGTGCTCGCGGTGGTCGCGCTGGGCGCGGGCCTGATGAACGTGCCGTTCGCCTGGTACGGCCTCGGCGCCGTGATGGTCGCCCTCGTCGTCTAC
>NZ_VIGV01000103.1 GCF_007858445.1 Tsukamurella sputi
CGGAGGTAGCGCGTAGCGCCCTGCGAGTACCGAACGTCACGGCTCTTGTCCCTCAGCGGGCTCTCGCTGTGCTCCATGACCGTCAGGTACTGGTCGCACGTGGAGTTCGAGGTCGCGCGCAATGACGGGTCGGTGTACTCACGGTCGGACAGCGCCGGGAACTGCTCAAACTCGGGCTTCCAGCCCGGATCGGGGATCGGCCCGCTCATGCGGCACCCCCGCGCTGAACGGCGGGGCGAGCCAGGCTCTTGACCCACAGGTACAGGTCGCGCTCGCTGAAGTAGTTGCAGCCGCTGATCTTGAACACCGGGAGCTCGCGCCCCTCGATCGCGGACCTCATGCGGGTCTTCGTCACCGGGACGTTGAACACGTCGTTGATGAACTCGACCGCGCCGTCGCGTCCGCGGATCGTCGGCATCTCGTTCAGGGTGATGGGGCCGACCGTCTCGGTCGGACGAGCAGGGGTGGCGGTCGCCTTACTCATGTCAGTAACCTCTCGAATTGGATATTGCGCAGCGTTTGTTTTGCCATTCGCGTCTTGAAACAAATGGACTGGCGTACTGCCGTTGCCCCATTGTTTGCGTTGCGCTGGCCCACTATAAGCACAGCTGCAG
>NZ_VIGV01000104.1 GCF_007858445.1 Tsukamurella sputi
AAAACGACGGCCAGTGAATCCGTAATCATGGTCATAGCTGTTTCCTGTGTGAAATTGTTATCCGCTCACAATTTCACACAACATACGAGCCGGAAGCATAAAGTGTAAAGCCTGGGGTGCCTAATGAGTGAGCTAACTCACATTAATTGCGTTGCGCTCACTGCCCGCTTTCCAGTCGGGAAACCTGTCGTGCCAGCTGCATTAATGAATCGGCCAACGCGCGGGGAGAGGCGGTTTGCGTATTGGGCGCTCTTCCGCTTCCTCGCTCACTGACTCGCTGCGCTCGGTCGTTCGGCTGCGGCGAGCGGTATCAGCTCACTCAAAGGCGGTAATACGGTTATCCACAGAATCAGGGGATAACGCAGGAAAGAACATGTGAGCAAAAGGCCAGCAAAAGGCCAGGAACCGTAAAAAGGCCGCGTTGCTGGCGTTTTTCCATAGGCTCCGCCCCCCTGACGAGCATCACAAAAATCGACGCTCAAGTCAGAGGTGGCGAAACCCGACAGGACTATAAAGATACCAGGCGTTTCCCCCTGGAAGCTCCCTCGTGCGCTCTCCTGTTCCGACCCTGCCGCTTACCGGATACCTGTCCGCCTTTCTCCCTTCGGGAAG
>NZ_VIGV01000105.1 GCF_007858445.1 Tsukamurella sputi
GGATCAGAGACACCGGCGATAGAGATTGTGCGATAACCGATCTTTCTTGCCCCTTCCAGTTTAATGCCATACGTTTCACTAGGATCGAAAGTTGTACCACTTACGGCAACCCGACGCTCATCAATTTGAGTAAATTTTGAACCTGTTAAATTGAGCGCTCCCCCAGGGCCAGGAAGATGGTAAGGATCTGACTTTTCATAGAGCGTGTGGGCGGCAACTGAGAGTGTTGTACAACGACGATTATCAGCTAATGGTTCAACAATAAAATGATCATGCCTCAATGTGCCTAACATGCTATCACTGCCACTTCCCGGTAATGCTGCAATTGCTGCACATTCTAAAATTTTACCAAGATGAAGTGCTAAGGCGCGATCAAAGCCCTCTCGGATTGCAAAAGCGGCAAAAACAGAAGGATCATAGGCTCTACCTGCCAAAATGAGGTCTACGCCCTGATCGAGAGCCTCAATAAATGGGGTTTCTCCCATCTGCCCAACAATCGCACTGCTTGCTAATAGCATCTCTTCGGTTAATGCTTCTGCCGGTGCTAAAGGAGTAATCTTTCCGGCTCTTAGTGCGCTTAAGAGTGATTCTTTTGGTAATTCACTGTTGATC
>NZ_VIGV01000106.1 GCF_007858445.1 Tsukamurella sputi
GTCCTCGCTGTTGCCGGTCTGGGTGCCGTAGAGCACGGTGGCGTGCAGGGTCGCCGCGTTCGCGGTCTCGGCCGCATCGGCCTGCGCCGCGGCCAGGCCGGCGAGGAAGCCCGAGAGCCACGCTCGCTGGTCTCCTGTGAAGACGTCGATGAGGGCGGACGTATCCGCCTCGGGCAGAGCGTAGGTGGGAGTGCTCATGCCAGCGTCTCCTTCGCGAACCGCACCAGGTCGGGCATCGCGCCGTCGACCAGCATGGCGTTGACCGTCGCGCCGTCGAGCACCGCGGCGTTGCGGGCCCGGTGGTGCAGGATCCAGCCGTACGTGGCGGGTGCGTCCATGCTCAGCACGTTCCGTTCCTCCAGCGACGTGGTGTAGTCGCCGAGTCGTTTGGTGGCGATCAGCGCCGCGAGTTCGGTGTCGTCGTAGGCCTCGAGCCGACCGCGTAGGTATTTGGTGAGGCGCTGCCGGACTGCGAAGTCCTCGGTGAGCACCAGGTTCCGGGCGCGCGCCGAGACCCGCGGATCGTCGTGTCCCGTTGCGCCCGAGACGCGCTCGGCGGCGACCTCCTGCGCCAGCGAGAGCACCGTGAACGAGGAGAGCAGGTCGAAGGC
>NZ_VIGV01000107.1 GCF_007858445.1 Tsukamurella sputi
TCGTCCTCGCGGTCGAAACCGGCCGAGCCGGTCCAGTCCTGCCAGGCCAGCTCGAAGGAGTCCTTGATGCCGAGGCGGCGTTGCTCGGGTGAGTCGACCAGGAACAGACCGCCGAGGCTCCAGAACGCCTGGCCACCGAGGTTGTTGCGGTTCTCCTGATCCACGATCAGGACCCTGCGGCCCGCCCGCGAGAGTTCGTACGCGGCCACGAGACCCGCGAGCCCGGCCCCCACCACGATCGCGTCCGGCGCGAAGCCGTCCGGTCCCGTCGAATTCTCCTCGGCCATGGCCCGCCTCTCGGATTCATAACTAGACTCGCCGTTCTACTTATCGCTAGCATGACACGCATCACACCGGTCGTCAACGAAACGGAGGAGCCGTGGCCAAGGGCGAGCAGACCCGCGCACGCAGCGTGGAGCGGTTCCTCGACGCGGGCCTGGACGTATTCGCCGAACGGGGGTACCACGCCGCGTCGATGGACGAGATCTGCCGCCGCGCGGATCTGTCCCGCGGCGCCTTCTATTCGAACTTCTCGGGCAAGGAGGCCCTGTTCCTCGCACTGTTCGACCGACACACGGAGCGTCAGATCGGCCGGGTGGCGGCCGTGATC
>NZ_VIGV01000108.1 GCF_007858445.1 Tsukamurella sputi
GAAATACCGCGCCAAAGACGCCCTCGGACGCGAGCAATCCCTGGTACACCATCGACAAGATCGACGATCAGACATCGACAATCACCCAGCACATCGCCCCCAACAAGAACGCGTTGTACCCACTGGTGGCGGATGCAACCGATCCTGGTGGTGGCGGTGCCTCCGGTGAAGGCGGTGAATCCCACAACGACAGCCCGAACACAAGTGGCAAGGTGTGGCAAGGTGTGGCAAGTTTCGAGGGTCCCGATGCCGTGTCCGGCACCGGGACCCTGTTCTACCTGCGGAAGCGGAGGGATTTGAACCCCCGGTGGTTTCACCCACGCTCGCTTTCAAGGCGAGTGCATTCGGCCGCTCTGCCACGCTTCCCTAGCGCCGTACGATACCGGACTCACCAGGGGATCACCGCTCACAGCCGCTCGATGATCGTCCCGTTCGCCATGCCGTTGCCCTCGCACATCGTCTGCAGGCCGTAGCGGCCGCCGGTCTGCTCGAGATGGTTGACCAGCGTCGCGAGCAGCCTGGTGCCGGACGCGCCGAGCGGGTGCCCCAGCGCGATGGCGCCGCCGCGGGGGTTCAGGCGGGCGGGGTCGACGTCGAACTCGGCGGCCC
>NZ_VIGV01000010.1 GCF_007858445.1 Tsukamurella sputi
TTCGTCGCCGTCGTCGTAGACGTACGGCTGGTACAGGGTGGTGCTGGGCACGGGGTGCTCCTTCTACTGGTGGTGTGCGCGGCGACGGCGTCGGGCGCGGGCCGCGGCCACACGGCGCGCGGTGGTCCGGGTGCGGCTGGCGGTGACCAGCTCGCGGATCTCGTCGAGGTTCCCCATCGCCGGGGTGGTGGCGCCGAGGAGCGCGAGCCCGTCGAGGACCCACGGCCATGTGGTGCCGTCGGCGTCGACGTACCCGGCGACGGCCTCGATGGACCGGGAAGGGTACGCGGTCGGCATGGCGGCGGCGAGCCACTGCGGTACGCCGGCGAGATCACCGACGAGGCAGGTGCCGCCCTCGGTGAGGGCGAGGTTCTCGATCCACCCGAACGAGGGGGCGCCGTCGTTGACGGGGTCGGCGTGGCCGATCTTGAGGACGGGCCGGCGGGCGACGTTCGCGGTGTAGGCGTCGAGCATCGCAGCGAGATCGACGGCGGTGAACGCGACAGGGCCGGTGGATGCGTCGAACTGGCCGACGCGGGCCAGTTCGACACCCGGGATGGTGACGCGGCTACCCGGCGCGGCGTTCGGCGCGGCGAACCACGTCCTGCGCGGGGAAGAGCCAGCGGTCGCCGACGCGGTACGCGGGGACGGTGCCGCGGCGGGCGAGGGCGCGGGCGGCGTGGGGCTTGATCCCGAGAATCCTTGCCGCTTCGGCGCTGTCGAGGAGGTCATGAGGCAACGGTGTGCCAGATCCGCCGCTGTCGGCGCTCTTGGTGATGCGCGCGTCACGTGTTGGTGACTCGAATCGGGCTGCCGCATCACAGATTCGGGCGGTGAGTAGCTGCGCGGGCGGTGACCACGTCGCGTTCATCCGCGACGTGGCCGCCCGGAGCATCCCGGCGAGGAGTGTCACGTCGGCCTCGTCGAGAAGGACGCCGTCAAGGTCAAGGCGTTGCATCGCCGGCCGCCTCACGGACCGTGTGCCGTAGCGGGCTCGACACGCGGAGGTCGCGGCCGAGGTGGTGGACGATCTTCGACACCTGTTGCCGGGTGAAGACTCCCGACAGGCTGCTGCGGATACCGGTGGACTCGTCGACGCGGTGGAAGGTGATCTCGATCTTGCCCTCGCGGGCCGGCCGCGATTCGATCCTGCAGGTCACTTCGTCGTTGTCGTTCATCGGACGGCCTCCGCTCCGTTCGGCTGCGCGGCAGGTCGCCGGACGGTCGTCTGGGTGTTCTTGCCGGCGCGCTGGGCGCGGATAGCGGCGCGGTGGCGGGCCTTCTTGCCGCGAGCGCGGCCCTTGTGTGTCGGCCACAGGTTCGGGGATTTCACTGGTCGGTCCCTTCGGGTCGGCCGCGGTCTGCGGCGGGGTAGGTCTGGGCGAGCTGCTCGCGGAGTGTGTCGATGCCGGTGTTGTGCACCATCGGGGTGCCGGCGCCGAGCACGTGCAGAGCTTCGACGAGGGCAGGGACGGCTTCGAGGAACGTCATGTCGGGGTACGCGGTGAAGATCTCGGCGAGCACGTCGCCTTCGCCCGCGCCGGGCTGGAATGCGGCGAGGACGAACGCGGTCAGCAGGTGGCCGAGTCGGAGGTCGATTGGACGGTCGGTCATGCTGATTCCTTGCTGTAGTTCGGGTCGAGGCTCCATTCGGTCGCGATGGATGCACCCCGCTTGAGGATGTGTGCGGCCTGGGCGGCGGACTTGATCGCCGAGCGGCCGTACCGTTCACCGCCTGCCGCGTAGACCTCCGAGGCCGGCACCCAGCCACCGCACTCACCGAGGTAGCCCACGAGCCACTCAGGGCACGGCACGTACGTGGATTGCACGCCCTCACCGATGGCCCAGGTGACGCCATCGGTGCGCTTCTCCGCGATCGCGATCAAGGGGCTCTTGGAGGCGACCTTGCGGAGGTTCTGGATACCCCAGCCGGCGGCCTCGCCGAGCGGGTAGATCACGGCGCTGTCGGCCGTCGTGTGGCCCTCAGCGATGAGGCCGCGGATGTGGCGGTCGAGCCACTCGCGGCAGGTCTTCGGGTGCTCCGCGGCGGGGTGTTCGGGCACCGCGTGAAGCCGTGGACGGTCAGCTGCGTCACCAGTCGCCTCATGCAATGAGAGCTGACGTGACTGTGTTTTTGACTCAGTTGCGTCACCGGATTTGTGCAGGTCAGATCCAGTTGCGTCAGTCGCGTCAGCCTGACGTGCATGAGGTGCATCCGGCGCGGTGGTGTGACTGGTCACGACCTCCCCGTCTACGACGCTCGTCCCCTGGCTCGGCAGCGACCACCAGGTGACCCTCGGGAAGCCCTTCGCCTCGGAGACGACGCCGAGCTTCTTCGCCGCACGGTCGACACTGCTGCGGGAGAACTCCAGCCGTGCCGCGGCCTTCTTCACGTCCGCCGACGGGCACGGGGCGTTCTCGGTGAGGTAGTCGGTCAGCCACAGGGTGACCTCGCCGACGGTGGTCGAGCCGTCCCGCTGTTCGTCGCCGGCGAGGACATCGCGGGCGTCGGTGTCGACTTCACCGAGCCAGTCGATGACACCCACTTCGGCCGGTCCGTCGTCGAGCTGTACCTGTCGAGAGACAACGCGGCATGCCTCGGATCGGGTGCGGGTCGCGAGGTTGCCTTTCGTGTTCGTGAGCACCAGGTGATCGGCGTCCTCGTCGTGCGCTACGGACAGCACGGAACGGGCGACCTGAGACCAGGCGATCGACCCCAAGATCAACTTGCCGGTATCCGCACCGTCGCGCTTGCCGAAGTGCACCAGGCCCAGGACGACGATGTCCCGTCGAGCGGCGAGCTGCGCGAGCGGTTCGAGGAACTGCCGCACCTGCCGGTCGTCCTTACCGGAGAGCTGGGAGGCCATCGCGGACGTGGCGGCGTCGAGGATGATGAGTTCGACGTTCTCCCGTTCGACGAG
Source organism: Tsukamurella sputi (assembly GCF_007858445.1). Classification (GTDB taxonomy): domain Bacteria; phylum Actinomycetota; class Actinomycetes; order Mycobacteriales; family Mycobacteriaceae; genus Tsukamurella; species Tsukamurella sputi. Next base: position 2,922 of record NZ_VIGV01000010.1, read on the forward strand.
TTCTTCGAGTCGGTCGTTGTCCAGCGGTAGCACGACGGTGCCGGTCTCGGTGGTCTCGGTCGCGACGTCCACGAACAGGATCCGGTCGAGGTCCGCGCCGGCAGCCTTGAGCCTGGGGACGACGGTGTGCTCGCGGCTGTCCTCGGTGTGTACGTAGATGACGTTGCGGCCCTGCCCGGTCCACCTCGCGCACCATGAGCACGCGATGGTGGACTTGCCGAGACCTTCGCGGCCGGCGAGCAGCACCAGGGCGCCACGGGGAATCCAGGCGTCGAGCTCCCATAGGATCCGGCGTGTACGGACGTTGCTGCCGCGGGTGATGCGGAGCTGCCTGCCCGCGGCGTCGGCGGTGAGCGGGTCGGGCTTCTGCATGATCCGCAGAGCCTCAGCGAGCACGTCCACCTGATCGGCGGTGAGGTCGCCGACGTCGATGCCGGCCTTCGCCTGTGCCGCGGTCCACGTCGCGGACAGCAACTCCCGTTCCTGCTCCGCTTGGTGGGCGGCGTCGAGACGTTCACGCTCAGCGCGTGCTCCCCGAGTCACTACTCGGTCTCCTTCCGGCACACCGGGCCCACCCCGGCGCGCATCGACTTCGGCGCGGTCAGCACGGCCCCGCAGCGGGCGCAGCGGATCCCGATCACCAGGAGCCCGCCGCGCGTCGCGGCATCGAGTAGGCGGTCACCGGCGTCGATGTAGCCGGGGTGGTCCTCGGGCATGGTGGCTAGACCTCCTCGCGGGCGGCGTCGACGAGGAGCAGCAGCGCGCGAGCCAGAGCCGCGGCCTCGTCGAGACGGAGGTTGTTACTGCTGCGGCCAGCACTCGCCGTCCCGTCAGGCCGCCAACCGATGTACCCGAGGGCCACGTACGGGTCACGCTCGCCGGCGTACTGCAGGAGGCAGACGCTGAACCTCGCGAGCGCGATCGTGTCCTCCTTGGTCACGCTGCCGGTATGCATCGTCAGCGGCACGGACACCGGCTCCGACTGCCACCGCGATTCGGTGGGGACCACGCCGCCGTGAATATCGCGGTCAGGATCGGACCACCGGGGACGGTCCTCCTCCAACCACGGACACGGCGCGCCGGGTACGCCGAGGACCTCGACGGTCAGCTTCGGCTCGTACTCGGAGCGGAACTGGTCGAGAGCCTTGACTGCCGGGCTGCTCTCGACCGGCCGGTGGGCGGCTGCCTCCTGGGCGGCGGCGTCGAGGATCGCGACGACCTGGGCGCGACGGTCCGTGTGCCGCTCCCGCGCCACGGCCGCGATGCGGGACAGTTGGGTGGGTGAGAACTCCGACTCGGGAAGCAGCTCCTCCAGCGCGAGCTCCACATCGCGGACGGTGCGGTACTTCACGGGCTCGTCGAGTGGGGTGATGGCGTTAGACTGCATGGGACGGATTCCTTTGCTGGCTGGCGATGGTGATCTGGTTGACCCCGGAAGCGCGGTTCTTGGTCGGATGGCGCTCCGGGGTTTTCTTCTGCTCAGGGGTCGCATTCGGGATGCGCCCCTCGCGTTCACAGGGCCGGGTGTATCGGCGTGGCCCCTCAAACTCGTCTGCACCGCATCCGAGGTCTGCTTGGTCTGCGAGCCGCTGATAGCGATCCGGTGAGGGCCTGTCGGCCTGTTGTGGTTCCACCGGTACTGCGTGCGGGGCGCTGCCCCGCCGCTTCATTAGGCAACCCCCGGGTTGATGGTGTTGGCATCCAGGTAAGCCTGAACATCAGACCAGCGGTACAGAACGCGCTTCCCAGCCTTGACGTACGGCAGTCCACGGTTCCGATACCTGTCCTGGGCAAGGCTGGCTTCCGTAGTTCGGAGAGCCGCTGCTGCCTCTTTCGGGGTGGCTAGCTCAATGGACACAGGGTGGGACTCCTCTCGGGTCGATGAGCCAGCGTTATAACTACGGCTCACCAGAAAGATACACGAATGAGCTATCTTTGCAAACCCCGCTTTGTGTACGTGGCTCACTTGATGTGCCACCATGGCGGCATGCACTTCATCGAGCCCACCGACCAGGCCCCCTATCGCACCGAGGTCGCGCCCGGGCTGTGGGGGCCAGGCATCGCGACGGTCGTCACCGAGCCCGGAGAGCTGCCGTACATCACGACGGCCACAGTCCAGCCGAGCGGGGGTCGATACTTGGTCACGAAGCTGGTCGCGGAGCAGCACGGGGACGGACCCCCGATTCAGCGCGGCGAACTGGCGAAGATCGGTGTCGACCAGTTCGTCCGATTCACGGCCAGCCACGTGCTCGCGAGGAGAGGTAATCGACTCGGGCTCCCAAACTACGAAGCGTTTTTCGAGCGCGTCGAGAAGGCCCGTCGTGTCGAAGACGACGACCTGCCCGACCTAGCCGCGGCCTACCGCTGGATACGCCTGCAGGAGGGCAAGCCCACCACACTGCTCTCCAGGGAGCTCGGCGTCTCGTTGGCGACCATGAAGCGTTGGATTGCCCGCGCCGCTGACGCAGGGCACCTCGGCCGTGAAGAACGTGGCTAAGAAGGCTCATGGCGACGATCGAGCCGTACGACACCAGGTCTGGACGTCGGTACCGAGTCCGATACAGAACCCCCGATCACCGACAGACCGACAAGCGAGGCTTCGCGACAAAGCGAGATGCCCAGCAGTGGCTCGCGGAGCAGCAAGTCGCTGCCGCTAAGGGCACGTACGTCGCGCCGGCCGCCGGCCGCCTCCTCCTCCGGGACGCGGCGTCGGCGTGGATAGCAGATCAGCACCAGGTTTCCCCGTCCACTCTCAGCCGGTACCGAGGCATTGCCGAGGGCACGATCACCACGCGGTTCGGGCACCTGCCGCTCGGCAAGATCACCCGCCCACTGGTGCGCGGATGGATCGCAGAGCTTGTCGACTCCGGTACCCCTGCGGAGACGGTGCACAAACAGGTGGGCGTACTGCGGAGGATCCTCGCCCAGGCCGTCGAGGACGGACGCCTGGCGGTCAACCCCGCCAACGGCGTCAAGCTCCCCGCCATCACCCCGACCGAGATGCGCTTCCTCACCCTTGAGGAACTGCGGGCGCTCGCTACAGCCGCCGAGGATGATGCGCCCGCGATCTGGACGCTAGGTGTCTGCGGACTCCGCCTCGGCGAACTGGTAGGCCTACGTCACGGCGACATCGACCGCTCGGCCGGCGTTCTGCACATCGTCCGGTCTGTGACTGTCGTGGACAGCAAGCACCACGTCGGCCCGCCGAAGGGCGGGAAGCGGCGGACCGTACCGCTCCCCCCGTTCATAGCGGCCCAACTACCACTCAATCCCGATGATGAAGCGTTGGTGTTCCCCGCACCCGGCGGCGGCTTCATCCGACACGGCAACTGGCGCACGCGTGTGTTCGACGTCGCGGTCAGCGCGGCAGGACTCGATGAAGAACTTCACCCGCACGAGCTGCGGCACACAGCGGCGTCGCTGGCGATCCGGTCTGGAGCGAACATCAAGGCCGTCCAGGCGATGCTTGGGCACGCCCGCGCGTCGATCACCCTGGACCGGTACGGGCACCTATACCCGGCGGACGTCGACGGCATCAGCAGTGCGCTGCAGACAATGCTCACAGCCGAGTGTGGGCAAGATGTGGGCACGGGACGGAAAGAGCCGATACCCGAGTAATCGGATACCGGCTCTGACCTGCTGTTTTATCTGTGGAGCCTAGGAGATTCGAACTCCTGACATCCGCCTTGCAAAGGCGGCGCTCTACCAACTGAGCTAAGGCCCCGGGTGGGGTGTGGTGGGCCTAGGAGGACTTGAACCTCCGACCTCTTCGTTATCAGCGAAGCGCTCTAACCGCCTGAGCTATAGGCCCGTGAACCGAGGTGGAACATTACCAGCGCACCTCGAGTTCTACAAAACAGCTGGTCAGTCCCTATCGGCGAGGGTCACCTCGATGCCGCCCACGAGGTCGGCGCAGAGGTTGTAGATGAACGCTCCGACGGTCGCGAGCGCGGTCAGCAGGATCACGTTCGCGAGGCCGGCGAGGCCCGCGTACGTGAAGACGTCACCGGCGGTGAGCAGGCTCGCGCCGGCCTGCTCGTTGGTCAGCGTCTGGAAGCTGTCGTTGATCTTGCTCCACACGCCCATGCCGCTCAGCACGATGTACAGCGCGCCGACCGCGATCATCCACACGAAGAACATCACCACGGAGACCACACCGGACAGCTTGAAGGTGGTCCACGGGTCGATGCTGCGCAGCTGCATGCCCGCCCGCACCGGCCCGCTCGCGGCCTGCGTCTTCACACCCGCCGCACGCGCGGGCGTGGTGCCCACGGTGTGCAGGTTCGACGGTGCCGCCTCCGCAGCGGCGGGGGCCGCCACCGGCTCCGTCTCGGGCTCCGCCGCAGGGGTCGACGAAGCCGCGGGCGTCGACGGTGCCGCGGGCGCGGCCGGGGCCACCTGGTGGATCTTGTCCAGGTCGGGCAGGTTCTTCGGCAGCTCGTCGCGCTCCACGCCCTCGGTGGGCGCGTCGATCACACGCCCGACATCGGTGTCGCGTCGAGGGATCCGGACGGGCTGGCGGCCCGCCTCGGGTCCGGACTCCGGCGGCTGTCCCGATCCGGTTCCAGGGGTACTCACATGCGCTCCTTCGTGCTTCGCGGCGGCTATGCCTCGCCGTCCGCCTGCTCGGGTTCGTCGCTCTCATCGGCGTTGCGGGCGATGGCCAGAAGACTAGTGCCTTCGGCCAGGTTCATCAGCCGGACGCCCTTGGTCTGCCGGCCCGCCTTGCGGACCTGCCGCGCCGCGGTGCGAATCACACCGCCGCCCGACGTGATGGCGTACAGCTCGGTCTCGTCGTCGACGATGAGCGCACCCACCAGGTCGCCGCGCTTCGGGTCGAACTGAATCGTCAGCACGCCCTTGCCGCCACGCCCCTGGACAGGGTAGTCGTCCATCGCGGTCCGCTTGGCGTAACCGCCCGAGGTGGCCACGAGCAGGTAGGTGTCCTCCTGAACCACGTTGAGCGCCAACAGCTGATCGTCGCCGTTGAACCGCATACCCTGCACACCGGAGGTTGCCCGGCCCATGGGGCGCAGCGCCTCGTCGGTGGCCTTGAACCGGATCGACTGCGCATTCTTGCTCACCAGCAGCAGGTCGTCCTCCTGCGAGGTCAGCACCGCGCCCACCAGCTCGTCCTCGTCGCGCAGGTTGATCGCGACGATGCCGCCGCTGCGGTTGGAGTCGAAGTCCTCCAGCTTGGACTTCTTGACGAGGCCGTTCTTCGTGGCGAGCACCAGGTAGGGCGCGTCCTGGTAGCTCTTGATCTGGATGACCTGGGCGATGCGCTCCTCCGGCTGGAAGGCCAGCAGGTTCGCCACGTGCTGGCCGCGCGCCGTGCGGCTCTGCTCCGGCAGCTCGTAGGCCTTTGCGCGGTAGACGCGGCCCTTCGTGGTGAAGAACAGGATCCAGTCGTGCGTCGAGCACACGAAGAAGTGCGCCACGATGTCGTCCTGCTTGAGGTCGGCGCCCTTGACGCCCTTGCCGCCGCGCTTCTGGCTGCGGTACAGGTCGGTCTTGGTGCGCTTGGCGTAGCCGGTCTCGGTGATGGTGACCACCACGTCCTCGCGGGCGATGAGGTCCTCGTCGGTGACGTCGCCGTCCGCCGCGATGATCTTGGTGCGGCGGTCGTCGCCGAACTTCTCGACGATCTCGCCGAGCTCGTCGCGGACGATGGCGCGCTGGCGCTCCGGCTTCTCGAGGATGTCCTTGAGGTCCGCGATCTCGAGCTCGATCTCGGCCAACTGGTCGATGATCTTCTGCCGCTCGAGGGCCGCCAGGCGGCGCAGCTGCATGTCGAGGATCGCGTTGGCCTGCAGCTCGTCGACATCGAGGAGCTCGATCAGGCCGGCACGCGCGATCTCGGTGGTCTCGGACCGCCGGATGAGGGCGATGACCTCGTCGAGCGCGTCGAGCGCCTTGACGAGGCCGCGCAGGATGTGGGCCCGCTCCTCGGCCTTGCGCAGGCGGAACCGGGTGCGCCGCACGATGACGTCCAACTGGTGCGTCACGTAGTAGCGGATCATCTGGTCCAGGCGCAGGGTGCGCGGCACCCCGTCGACGATGGACAGCATGTTCGCGCCGAAGCTGGTCTGCAGCTGGCTGTGCTTGTAGAGGTTGTTCAGCACCACCTTGGCCACGGCATCGCGCTTGAGCCGCACCACGATCCGCATGCCGACGCGATCGGACGACTGGTCCTCGATCTTGCTGATGCCGGCGATCTTGCCGTCGCGCACCTGCTCGGCGATCGAGAGCACGAGGTTGTCGGGGTTCACCTGGTAGGGCAGCTCGGTGATGACGAGTTCCGTTGCGCCCTTGGAATCCTCCTCCACGGACACGACACCGCGCATGCGGATCGAACCGCGGCCGGTGGAGTACGCGTCCTTGATGCCCTGGCTGCCCACGATGAGGCCGTGGGTCGGGAAGTCCGGCCCCTTGATCCGCTCCATGCAGGCCTCGAGCGTCGCCTCGGAGTCGGCGTCGAAGTTGTCCAGGCACCAGAAGATCGCCTCGGCGAGCTCGCGCAGGTTGTGCGGCGGGATGTTCGTCGCCATGCCGACGGCGATACCGCCGGAACCGTTCATCAGCAGGTTCGGCACGCGGGACGGGAGCACCGTGGGCTCCTGCGTCTTACCGTCGTAGTTCGGCGTGAAATCGACGGTCTCCTCGTCGATGTCGCGCAGCATCTCCATCGCCAGCGGGGTGAGGCGAGCCTCGGTGTAACGCATGGCGGCGGCGGGGTCGTTACCCGGCGAGCCGAAGTTGCCCTGGCCGTCGATCAGCGGGTAGCGCAGCGACCAGGGCTGCGCGAGACGCACGAGGGCGTCGTAGATCGCGCTGTCACCGTGGGGGTGGTAGTTGCCCATCGTCTCGGCCACCGGCTTGGCCGACTTCACGTAGCCGCGGTCGGGGCGGTAGCCGGCGTCGTAGGACGCGTAGAGGATTCGCCGCTGCACGGGCTTCATGCCGTCGCGGACCTCGGGCAGTGCACGGCCCACGATCACGCTCATGGCGTAGTCGATGTAGCTGCGCTGCATCTCCTGCTGGATGTCGACCGGTTCGATCCGGTCGTGGCCACCGGTCTCGGTGGGCGGGGTGGTGTCAGTCATTTCACGTCCTTGTCGTACAAGCGGTTCGACGGTGGGCGGTCCCGCCCCGAGGGGGCGGGTCCGGCGCTACACGTCGAGGAACCGCACGTCCTTGGCATTGCGCGCGATGAACGAGCGGCGGGCCACCACGTCCTCACCCATGAGGATCGAGAACAGCTCGTCGGCCGCGGCGGCGTCGTCGAGGGTCACCTGCTTGAGCACGCGGACCGTCGGGTCCATCGTGGTCTCCCACAGCTCCTTGGCGTTCATCTCGCCGAGGCCCTTGTACCGCTGGATGCCGTCGTCCTTGTTGATCTTCTTGCCGCTGCGCAGGCCGTCGGCGAGCAGCACGTCGCGCTCGGCGTCGCTGTAAGCGAACTCGGGGTCGGCGCCCTTCTGCCACTTGAGCTTGTACAGCGGCGGCTGTGCCAGGTAGACGTGGCCGTGCTCGACCAGCGGCCGCATGAAGCGGAACAGCAGGGTCAGCAGCAGAGTGGAGATGTGCTGGCCGTCGACGTCGGCGTCGGCCATGAGGACGATCTTCTTGTAGCGCAGTTTGGCGATGTCGAACTCGTCGTGGATGCCGGTGCCGAAGGCCGTGATGATCGACTGGACCTCGGTGTTCTTGAGCACCTTGTCGATTCGCGCCTTCTCGACGTTGATGATCTTGCCGCGGATGGGCAGGATCGCCTGGTACATCGAGTCGCGGCCGCTCTTGGCGGATCCGCCGGCGGAGTCGCCCTCCACGATGTAGACCTCGCACTTGTCGGGGTCGTTGCTGCGGCAGTCGGCGAGCTTGCCGGGCAGGCCGCCGATGTCGGTGGCGCTCTTGCGGCGCACCAGTTCCCGCGCCTTGCGGGCGGCCAGGCGGGCCTGCGCCGAGGCCGCGGCCTTCTGCACGATGGTCTTGGCATCGGCGGGGTTCGAGTCGAACCAGAACTGCAGCTGCTCGCGGCAGACCTTCTGCACGAAGCCCTTGACCTCGGAGTTGCCGAGCTTGGTCTTGGTCTGGCCCTCGAACTGCGGCTCCGCCACCTTCACGGAGATCACCGCGGCGAGGCCCTCACGGATGTCGTCACCCGAGAGCTCGCCGTCCTTCTCCTTGACCAGCTTCTTGTCCTTGGCGTAGGCCTTGACGACGCCGGTCAGCGCGGTGCGGAAGCCCTCCTCGTGGGTGCCGCCCTCGTGGGTGTTGATGGTGTTCGCGAAGGTGTGCACGGACTCCGAGTAGCCGGAGTTCCACTGCATCGCGATCTCCACCTCGTGACCCTTCTCCTTGCCCTCGAAGGAGATGATCGTGCTGTGGATCGGCGACTTCGACGTGCGCGCGTTGATGTGCTTGACGTAATCGACCAGGCCGTCGGGGTAGTGGAAGATGCGCTCGCGCTTCTTCGGCGCCACCTCGGCGAGCGCCGCGGCGACGTCCTCCTCGTGCGCGGACGGGGCGGCTTCGGTGATGTCCTCGTCCGGCACCTCGACGGCGACGGGGCGCTCGTCGGTGAGGGTGATCGTCAGGCCCTTGTTCAGGAAGGCCATCTCCTGCAGACGTCGCGAGACCGTCTCGAAGTCGTAGTGGGTGGTCTCGGTGAAGACCTTCGGGTCGGCCCAGAAGCGCACCGTCGTACCGGTACGGGTGGTGGGCTCGCCCTTGATCAGGTCCTCGGCGACGGAGTCGCGCTTCTTCTCGTCCCAGTGGAAGTTGTTCTGCCAGTGGTAGCCGTCGACGTCGATCTCGACCTCGACCCGGCTCGACAGCGCGTTGACCACCGAGATGCCGACGCCGTGCAGGCCGCCGGAGACGGCGTAGGCGTCGGAGTCGAACTTGCCACCCGCGTGCAGCGAGGTGAGCACCAGCTGCACGGTGGGGATGCCCTTGGCGTGCATCGCGACGGGAATGCCGCGGCCGTCGTCGACGACCTCGACGCCGCCGTCGGCGAGGAGCTTGACGTCCACTCGCGTGGCGTGACCGGCCATCGCCTCGTCGACCGAGTTGTCGACGACCTCCCAGATCATGTGGTGCAGGCCGCGCGGCCCGGTGGTACCGATGTACATACCGGGGCGCTTGCGCACCGCCTCGAGGCCTTCGAGCTGCTTGATGGAATCCGCGCCGTACGAGCCCGCGGGCTTCCCGGCGTTGTTGTCAGCCACCACGATGTGTTGGCGCTCCTTCGTCGAAACCACCGGGGCGAACGGCCGTGAACTTCTCCGGCCGCGGCCACCGCGGTGGTGATAGGACAGCACCCCGAGCAGACGGGGCGCTCTTGCCCTTCTAGTCTACTCCTCTTCGCCAGGCTGAACACGCGTGGCGCGCCCTAAAATGCTCCCAGACGAATCCGACCGCGTTTCGGCGCGATCACCCCGGATCGATGGACAATGGCGTCACGGCCACTCTGAGCCGCGAACCAGTGAGCTGTCGGCCTAACCGTACGTGTCCCGCGGGCCGCGGCCCGGAACGTGCAGGGGGCCCTTGCGCCAACTCGGGGCGCTGGGCCCGGTGATGTTCAGTGAGGTGACCACGCCCTGACCGACGGCGGCGTTGATCTTGGCCAGCAGCTGGGACTGCATCAGGCGCAGCTGCGTGGCCCATGCCGTCGATTCGGCGCTGACGTACAACACCTTCTCCCGCAGGCTGACGGGCTGCGCGTGCGCGGCGACGTCCGCACCCACCACGCTGTCCCAACAGCCGAGCACCGTGCCCTCGTTGACCTTCGTGTCCCAGCCCCGCGCCTTGGCGATGCCGCCGATCAACGAGCCGAAGGGCTGTGGATCCCGGCCGTCCGGCGACGGCCCGCTCCACCGCTTGGAACCGCGGCGCAGCCGGCGCACCCCGCCGGTCATCGGCTCGGACCGCCCCTGGCCGACGGACTTCCCCGCCGCCTTGGCGGCCGCCCGTGCCTCCTCGAGCGCACGGCGGGCGATGTCCGAGCCGTGCAGCTGCCCCTCGTCGTTCTGCCCGGTCATGACACCTCCCTGCGCCCGGATTCCTCTCTTTCGAGGCTACTCGCCGGCACCGACATCTTCTCCGGTGCCGGCCGGTGCCCCGTCGAAGACGTCCGTCGCCGCGAGCGCTGCCACCAGGCGCCGTCCCCGCGCCTCGTCCCACTCCCCCGTGTCCGACGGAGCTGCGGCGCCGTCGGCGAGGAGCGCGTACCCGGGACCGGGGCGACCCGCCTGCGCCCCCGCGTGGCCTCCGACGACGTACCCGCGCATGAGCGCGAGGCCGATTCCGGCGAGTTCCCCGTAGTCGACGGTGCTCGTGAACCCGAACAGTTCGAAGAGCCGCCGGTAGTTCGCCGCGAGCCGGGCTCGGACCGTCCGTTCCGCGCGGTCCACGGCGGCCACCACGCGATCGCGCGCCGGACCGTCCGGCAACGAGGGCACGGCCATCGCGAGGGTCAGGTACAGCCTCCACCGTCGGTCCTCGTCGCGATCCGCGAGGAGGTCGTCGTCCGCGGACGCGCTCACCGCGCGCAGCAGTGCGGCCCGGCGTCCCGCGACGGTCCGCACGGTCGACGGGTCGTCGCCGACCGCGGCTCGCACCACCTCGGTGGCCCGCGCGCTGCGCGTCGAGACGATCGGCAGCGCCTGCTCGGCGAGAGCGGCGAGGACATCCGCCAGGAAGTCCTCCCGCTGCGGCCAGCACCGGTACGCGGCGGTCCGCGAGACGTCGGCGTCGCGCACGGCGTCCTCGAGGCGCACGTGCTCGAGGCCCGTCCCGCCGCGTTCGGTGAAGACCCGGTCGATCGCGGAGTCGAGGACGCGCCGGCGCGTCTCATCGAGTGCCAGGCGGCGCCGCCTCGGGGATGACCCCGATTTTGGTACTCGGGGTTCCAATGTCGCGCTCATGCGCCTATGGTACGTGGTGTACCAAGTTGGTACTCCGCGTTCCAAAAGGAGACATCATGACTGCACGGACGATCGTCCCGCCCGAGACGGCACCGTCGACCGGAGAACGGCGCACCCTCCTCGCTTACGCGCTGGGCGCCCTCGCCACCGCGGCCGGGCTCGGCTACGCGCTCGCCGATCAACTCGCTCTCGGCGGGCTCGACCGGCACCTGCGGGCGCTGTACGAGCCGGTCGGCAAGTACGGCGAAGCCGGTCCGCTGTACGCCTACCTCTACGCCGTCGGCCTGCTCGGGCTGCTCTGCTGGTGGGGCGCAGCGCGACTGGTCCGTCACGGCGCGCCGTCGGCCCGGCGCTGGGGATGGATCGCGTTCGGTGCGGCGGCGCTGCCGGTGCTCGCACCGCTGGTGATGCAGGAGTACGGGCGGCCCGTCGTTCCGCTCGGGCTCGCGGCGGGCTACGTTGTCGCGTGGGCCTGCGGCCTGGCCGGAATCCTCCTCCTGCGCAGGGCGTGAGCGCGGACGAGCGACCGATACACTCGCCCGGAGCACTCGTTCGGCGGGAGGGACATCCAGGTGGAACCGATGTACACGGTGGTCGCCTCGGCCCTGCGTGACGACATCCTCGGTCACCGGTACCGCATCGGCGAGTCCCTGCCCTCGGAGGCGGCGCTGTGCGAGAAGTTCGGCGTCTCCAGGGGGCCCGTGCGGCAAGCGCTCTCGACTCTCAACCGGGAGGGCTTGATCCACATCACGCGGGGCCGGCCCGCGGTGGTGACGAGCAACGCACCCAGCCAGACGTTGGATGTCTTCACGCCCTTCTCGCAGTGGGCACAACTGGGTGGGCAGGCCCCGTCGAGCCGCACGGTCGAGATCACCCGTCGTCGCGCGACGGTCGCCGAGGCCGAGACCCTCGGCCTCACGACGGACGACTTCGTCGTCTTCATCCTGCGCCTCCGCATGATCGACGACGCCCCCGCCATGCTCGAGCGCAGCACCTTCGTCCTCGATGTGGGCCGCCTGCTCCTCGACTTCGACACCGATTCCGGTTCGCTCACCGAGCATCTCACCGAGAACGGGGTGGTCTTCGAATCGATGCGCCATCAGCTCGACGCACTGAACGCCGACGCCACCGACGCGGAGCACCTCGCGGTGGAACCCGGCGCCGCCCTCCTGCGGGAGCGCCGGGTGTCCACCAACGAGGACGGCCGTCCGTTCGAGTTCGCCGACGATCGCTACCGTCCCGATCGCGTGACGTTCAGCATCGTCAACAGCACTCGCCGCTAGTCGGCGGCCGGCATCCGGCCCCACATCGGGATGAGCAGCAGCATCGCGATCGCCGCCGCGACGGAGAAGCCGGTGAACAGCATTCCGGCGGAGAGCAGGCCCGGCAGCAGTCCGCCGAGGATCGCTCCGACCGAGCCGCAGCCGTTGATCGCACCGGTCACCGTGCCGGCGTGCTTGCTGGTGCCGAAGTCCACGGCGGCGACGCAGGAGATCATGGCGTCGGCGCCGTAGATCGACAGCCCGATCACCGCGAGGATCGCGGTCATGATCCACAGGTTGCCCGTCGCCGTGAGCGGGGCGAAGGCGGCGAGCGCCACGACGAGGACGGCGAGGCTGATGACGCAGGCCGGCACGCGTCGGGCGTGGAAGACCCGGTCGGAGACCTGCCCGATGAGGATGGGGGCGATCACGCCGGCGACGCCGAACGCCACGGGAACCGTGATCGCGGTGAACGCAGAGGCGTCGTGCAACCGCTCGGAGACGATCACCGGACCCCACAGCAGGATCGCGTAGCGCGCCGGCTTGAGCAGGAAGTAGCACGACCCCAGGATCAGCACCATCCTGTTGCCCAGTACGAAGCGGACCGTCTCGCCGAACGACGGGCGCGGCTCCTCGGCCGCTTCCGCGGCCTCGACCACGGCGTCCTCGTCGATCAGCTCCGCGACCTCCTCGCAGTGGTAGACCTCGATCGGCGGCAGGCCCACGTCCTCCGGGGTGTTGCGCTGCAGGAGGAAGAACAGCACCGCGACGACGGCCACGACGGCCGCGCCGGTGAAGAACGCCACCCGCCAGCTGTCGAACAGGTCGTAGGCGACCCACCCCAGGAACGGTGCCGCCACGAGGCCGCCGAACGCGTAGTTGGTGCTCCACAGGCCGAAGACGCGGCCGCGTTCACCGATGGAGAAGAACTGGGCCATGTTCTTGAGCAGGCCGGACCACCCGGTGGACTGCGAGAACCCCTGCACGATCATGAGCGGCACGAGGAAGATCAACGCGGGAAGAAGACCGATGAAGACCGTGGCGATCGCCGACATCAGCAGGCCGCCGAGTACCACCCTGCGGGGCCCGAACCGGTCGGACATGGCACCCCAGACGAACTGACCGACCGCGTACGCCGCGAGGTACACGGCGTCCAGGCTGCCCAGGACGCTCTTGGTCAGGGTGTCGCTCAGGACCGGGTCCTCGAGGATCCCCAGCTTCGCGACGGAGAAGGCCTGCCGGGTGAAGTAGAACCCCGCGTACGCGAGCCAGGTGACGCCGAAGATCTGGTACCTCCAGCGCTCGTACCGGGGGTTCTTCGTGCGCGTCGCGGTGGTCTCGAGTTCGATCATGTCGGTCCTTAGCTGTGACGGGGCCCTAACGGGCCAAGGAGGTTTCGGGGGTCGCGGCGACGGGGCCGAGGACGCGGGCGACGCGTTCCTCCGCCAGGCCCAGGCCGGTGGTCATGCCGATGCCCGTGGTCACGGTGGCGACGTGCACCCCGTCGACGGGCTCGGCGAACAGGAACTCCGAGCCGGGCGCGGAGCTGTAGACGCCCTGCCAGCGCTCCTGGACGTCGATCCGGTCGACGCCGAAGAGCTCGCGGGTGGCCTCGAGCAGGATGTCGAAGCCCTCCTCGGTCTGGAACGGCGGCGCGCTGATGTCCCGGTAGTGGGTGTCGCCGATGAGAATCGAGCCGTCGGGCTGCGGCGTGTACATCTGGTGCAGGTCCACCGCGATGCCGCCGGGGGACTCGGAGCGCAGCCGCTCGGCGACGGCCCCGACGGACGGCATGTCCTCGAAACCGGAGTAGCGCAGGAGCGACCACCCCGTGAACAGCGGCGTCGGCAGTGTGAAGCGCAGGGGCAGATGGGCTTTCATCATGTGCAGGCGGCACCGCAGGAGGCCGCCGCCCTCGGCGAGCTCGGGGAAGAGCCGATCGACGTCGTAGTTGACGGCCACGAAGACCTCGTCGGCGAGCAGCGGCCCGCGGCTGGTGTGCACGACGCCCGGTTCGAAGCCGTGGGCCGCGGTGCGCCACCGGAACTCGACGCCCCTGCTCTCGAGGTACTGCGCGATCGACGGTGCCGCCGCCCGCGGGTCCACCTGGAGGTCGTTCGGCAGGTACAGCCCTCCGCGCACGCCGGCACCGTCGACGGGGATCCGGCGCAGCACCTCCTCGCGCCCGAGCAGCGCGGCTTCGCCCTGCGGGCGCGAGGCCGCGAACTCCGCCATGACGGCGAGCTCGTCGTCGGCGCGGGCGACCATCGTGGTACCGCTGGCGCGACCCCAGAAGCCGGCCTTCTCGACCAGGTCGAGCCAGTGCCGCCGGCCCTCCTGCGCGTAGCCGAGCGCCCTCCCCGACTGCGCGGTGATGCAGGCGTGGCCGAAGTTCTGCACGGACGAGCCGATCACCCCGTCCGCGTGATCGATCACGGTGACCCGGTGCCCACGCCGGTGCGCGTGATAGGCGTGGCCGAGCCCGACGATCCCGGCTCCGACGACGACGATGTGCTGGCGGCGGCTGTGTTCAGCGATGTTGTTCGACATGAGCACTGACTATGATCCCGGTCACATCACTTGTCAATACTAGTTGTCCTGCAAAATTCGGTCTATTGCGTGATATTCAGCTACTTCCTGCAGAGACCGAGGCAAACTTATATAGTCAACTAGACCTCGCTGCCACAGCCACTTCCCGGAGGGAACTCATGATCTCGCTCGTCGCACTCGACATGGCCGGAACCACCATCGACGACGGAGGAACCGTCTACGACGCCCTCAAGACCGCGGTCGAGGAGGCCGGCGCCACCGTCGCCGCGCACGACCTCCAGACCTGGATGGGCACCGACAAGGTGGAGGCCATCACCAACCTGCTCGAACTCGGCGGCGTCACGCCGACGGACGAGCTCGTCGCGGACGGCTTCCAGCGCTTCCGCGCGCACCTCAAGGAGCAGTACGCCGCCCACCCGCCCGTCGCGATCGCGGGTGTCGAGGAAGCCCTGAAGACTCTGCGCGCGAACGGCGTCAAGGTCGCGCTCACCACCGGCTTCGACGACGAGGTCGCCTATCCCCTGCTCTCCTCGCTCGGCTGGACGATCGGGGCCGGCCTCGAGGCCACCGTGGACGCGGTGATCACCACCTCCGACGTCGCCGCCGGGCGTCCCTTCCCCTACATGATCTTCCGCGCCATGGAGGCGACCGGCGTCGCGGACGTCCGCGAGGTCCTCGTCGCCGGCGACACCGCGGTCGACGTGCGCGCGGGCCGCAACGCCGGAGCCGTCTCGTGCGGCGTCCTCACCGGGAAGGCGGATCGTGCCACGCTGGCGGCCGAGGATCACGACCACGTCCTCGAGGGCGTCTTCGAGATCCCCGGACTGCCGGAACTCGCGCGCTGACGCCGATGCTCACCGCGCGGACGGCACCCTGATCGGCTCGGTCACGGCCTCGGATTCCCGGGCCAGGAGCTCGCTCACGCTGATGTGCCCGCTCACAGCGGTTCGACGGTGCCGCGCCGGCGGCCGCGTGCGGAGGAAGATCGCCACCACGAGGCAGGCGACCGCGCCGACGCCCGCGGCGACGAGATTCGCCCACTGCATCGCCGCGACGAAGGCCTGCTGCACGGTGTGCCCCAGCACCGCCTGCAACTCCGGCGGCGCCTGGCCGACCGCGCGGATACCGCCGATCACCGAGGATTCCGCCTCGGCGCGAAGGCCCGGTGCGAGTGGCACGCGGCCGAGATCGTCGGTGACCTTCGCCGAATACAGATGCGCCACCACCGAACCGAGGATGGCCACCCCCAGCGCGCCGCCGACCTCACGGGTGGTGTCGTTGACCGCCGAACCCGCGCCCGCCTCGTCCGCCGGTACCGATGTCATGACCGAGGTGGTCGCGGGCCCCTGCAGCAGACCGAGGCCGACCGCGATCACCGCCATCGCCGGCAGGATCTGCGTCAGGTAGTCGGCCGACTCGGTCAGCCGCGAGGTCAGGACGAACCCTGCCGCCATGATCGCCAGCCCGACGGCGATCGTGAACCGCATCCGCCGCTCCGTGTTCGCCAGCGCGGCGAGCGGGGTCACGGCGACGGCCGCGAGCGCGAACGGGATCACCCGCACCGCGGTCTCCAGCGGGCCGTACCCCAGCACCGCCTGGAAGTACATGATCGTGACGAAGACGAAGCCGAGCAGGCAGAAGAAGCCGGCGCAGATCGCGAAGGAGCCCATCGCGAAGCCACGGGTACGGAACAGCGTCACGTCGAGGACCGGGTTGCGGTGCCGCCGCTCGTACAGCACGAAGCCGACGAGCAGGACCACGGCGCCGAGCAGCGCGCCCACCACGGGAACGCTGCCCCACCCGAAGTTCGGCGCCTCGATCAGCGCCCACACCAGCAGCGTGATCCCGGAGATCGACAACAGGACGCCGAACAGATCGAACGACGGCCGCTCGGAGCCGAAGGACTCGGGGACCAGAGCGAGGCAGCCGACGATCGCGACGAGCGAGATCGGCACGTTGATCCAGAACACCGACGACCACGCGAAGTGCTCCACGAGGTAGCCGCCGACCACCGGGCCGATCGCGATCGACGCGCCCGCCGCGGCGGACCACACCGCGATGGCCTTGGTCCGGTCCTCCTTCTCCGGGAAGAGCTCCGAGATGATCGCCAGCGTGGCGGGGAAGATCAGCGCCGCGGCGGCCCCCAGCGCCGCGCGCGCCGTGATGAGCTGAGCGAGCGAGGTCGACCTGGTCGCCAGCACCGAGATCACCACGAAACCCACCAGTCCGGCGACGAGCACCTTCCGCCGGCCGAGCCGGTCGCCGAGATAGCCGGTCGCGAGGAGCAGCCCGGCGAAGACCAGGGTGTACGAGTCGACGATCCACTGCAGCGCGCTCATCCCGCCGCCGAACTCCTCGCTGAGCGTGGGCAGGGCGATCGTGACGATGCTGTTGTCCATGCCCGTCATCAGGACCGCGATGCAGACGGTGGCGAGCGAGATCCACCGCATCGCACCGGACGCCGACCCCGGGGTCCGGGTCATCTCAGCGCGGATCGGTCGCGGCACGGGCACCGTCGACCTCGGCGATGAAGGCGTCGAACGCGGCCAGGAACTCTGCGCGCCCTCCGAGGTCCGCGACGGCGCGGACGCCGGTCTCCCGCGCTCCCTCGATGATCCGCTCGTCCTCGACCAGTGCGAGCACGCCCTCCGCGATGCTGCGCGCCGTCATGCGCCGGCGCGGCAGGATGGCTCCGGCGCGGGCGGCTTCGATCCGTCGGCCCCAGAAGTGCTGGTCGAACGCCTGACTGCACACCAGCGAGGGTCGGCCCGACGCGGCCGCGATGGCGGTGGTGCCCGCGCCGCCGTGGTGGACGAGGGCAGCGCACCGCGGGAAGACGCCGTCGTGGTCCACGTCGGGAACGACGAGGAGATCCGGTGTGTCGACGATCTCGTCCCGGGTGCGTGCCGACCAGCCCGGCACGGCGATCACCCGCATGCCGCTCTCCGCGAGCATCGCGGCCAGGTCCGTGACGAGACCGTCGAAGTCCACGACCGGCATGCTGCCGAATCCCACGTAGACGATCGGACGCTCGTCCCGCGCGATCCAGTCCTCGATCATCGCGTCGCGCTCGGCACGGTCCGCCGGCCTCCCGTCGATCCGGATGAACCCGATCCGGGGGTGCCGCGCATCGATGCGCGAGCGCGGAGGTACCAGCGCCCGCCCGAAGGCCTCGAAGCGGAGGATGTCGCGTCCCTCGAGGACCGAGCGCGGATCGATCACGCGTCGCGGGTACTCGACGCGCTTGGCGAGTTCCACGGTCTTGGCGAAGATGCTCAGCGCCCAGCCGATGTTGAAGATCCGGTAGGTCAACGGGATCAGGGCGGGGATCCGCGCGGTGACGTCCTGCATCCGCGGGCCGAGCAGCGGGTTCGGGACGGCGCTGTGCACATCGCCCGGGAAGTATTCGACCATCACGAGTGGAACCCGCTCGCGGTGGGTGACGAGCGCCGCGCGCTCCTCGATGATCCGGGTGCTGATCACGCAGTCCACGTCCCGGCACAGCGCGGCCAGGCGGGTGTCGAACTCGTCCGCATGTGAATCGGCGAGCTTGCCCACTTCGCGCAACTGCGTCGTGGTGCTCGCGCCGAAGAACTTCTCCTGCCCCTGCGGCGATTGCAGGAACTCCTTGAGGTTCAGCGTCGTCAGCACGTGCGGTTCGAAGCCGTGCGAGGCGACGTACGCCTGCGACTCGACGGTGCACCCGATCGTCACCGTGTCCCCACGGTCGGCGAAGACGCGCGCCACGGCCAGGAGCGGGCTGATGTCACCGCGCGAGCCCATGCATGCGATCGCGATGCGCACCGTTTTGCCCTTTCTTTGCGAACTCAATGAACGTGGCTGAGCCTCAACGATCTTCGGCTCGACACAGGAACTGTACGCGGCGCCGGGCTAGGGAGCGGGCGTCGCCCCTGCTCCGCCCGGTTCCTCGCCCTCCAGGCGCGAGACCCGTGAATCCGCCGGTCCCTCCACGGTGACCCGGAAGGTCGCCGCCCGCAACTCGGGAGGAAGATCCTCCGGGACCGCCGCGGTCACGATCACCTGCTCGGTGCCGGCCGCCACCTCGGCGAGGGCGGTCCGACGTTTGGCGTCCAGCTCCGCGAAGACGTCGTCGAGCAGCAGCACCGGCTCCGAGCCGCCGGCGCGGAGAAGCTCCAGCGATGCCAGCCGCAGTGCCAGTGCGTACGACCAGGATTCGCCGTGAGAGGCGAAGCCCTTCGCGGGCTCGTTGCCCAGTCGCAGATCGAGGTCGTCGCGGTGCGGCCCGACGAGACAGACGCCGCGGTCGATCTCCCGCTGCCGCGCCGCGGCCAGGCCGCCGAGCATGAGCTGCTCGAGCTCCGCGACGGACGCGGCGGTCGGGTCGCCGTCGTACTCCTCGAAGAGGGAGCTCGTGTACGCGACGGTGGCCGCCCGCGAATGCGGCGCGAGCGAGGCGTAGGCGACGGTCAGGTGAGGGGCGAGTGAGGCGACCACCTCGAGCCGCGCCGACAGCACCTCCGCGCCGAAGCGAGCGAGCTGCGCGTCCCAGACGTCGAGGGTCGAGAGCATCGACTCCGCCTCCGCGCCACCGCGCCGGGCCGCCGCGTACGCCGTCTTCAACAGGGCGGTGCGCTGCTTGAGAACTCTGTCGTAATCCGCCTTCTCGGCCGCGATCCGCGGCGTCCGCAGAATGGCCAGATCGTCGAGGAAGCGGCGCCGTCCGCCCGGCTCGCCGCGGACCAGCGCAAGGTCCTCCGGGGCGAACAGGACGGACTGCAGGATGCCCAGGAGCTCTCGCGGGCGGCGACACGGCGCGGTATTGATCCGCGCCTTGTTCGCCCGGCCGGCGATGATGTCGACCTCGGCGGTGAGCTCTCGCCCCGCGTTGTGCACCGTCGCCGAGACCGAGGCGCTCTCCGCCCCCACCCGGATGAGTGGCTGATCCGTGGCGACGCGGTGCGAGCCGAGCGTGGCGAGGTAGTTCAGCGCCTCCACCAGGTTGGTCTTACCGAATCCGTTGCGGCCGACGAAGACGCTCACGCCCGGTTCCAGGTCGACGGTGACGTCGTCCCAGGACCGGAAGTCGTGCAGGGTGAGCCGGCGGACGTACAATGGTGCGTCTTCGCCCTACTAGTCGGCGCGACGGACGGCGTGCCCGCCGAACTGGTTGCGCAGCGCGGAGACGGCCTTCATCGTGTCCGAATCGTCCTGCCGGGACTGGAATCGAGCGAACAGCGCGGCCGCGATGACGGGTGCGGGGACCGAATGGCGGATCGCCTCCTCGACGGTCCAGCGGCCCTCGCCCGAGTCCTCCGTGTAGCCGGTGATCTCCTGCAGGCCCGGATCCTCTTCGAGCGCCTTGACCAGCAGGTCCAGCAACCAGGAGCGCACGACGGTGCCCTTGCTCCAGGCGCGCAGCGTGCCGGTGACGTTCTCGATGAGCGGCTCGGCCTCCAGCAGGTCGTAGCCCTCGCCGTAGGCCTGCATGAGGCCGTACTCGATGCCGTTGTGGATCATCTTGGCGTAATGACCCGCGCCGACCGGGCCGCTGTGCGCGAAACCGTCCTCGCGATCGCCCTCCGGCCGCAGCGCGTCGAAGATCGGCAGGGCACGTTCGACGTCGGCGTCCGAACCGCCGACCATCAGGCCGTAGCCGTTCTCCAGACCCCACACACCGCCGGAGACGCCGCAGTCGAGATAACCGATCCCCTTGCCGGACAGCAGTTCCGCGTTCACCTGATCATCGGTGTACCGCGAATTACCGCCGTCGATCACCAGATCGCCGGGCTCCAGGATCTCGGCCAGCTTGCGCACGGTCTCGCGGGTCGGCTCACCGGCCGGGACCATCACCCAGACGGTGCGGGGCGCCGTCAGCGCCTCCGCCAGGGCCTCGAGCGACGGGACGTCCGTGACCTCGGGCCGCGGGTCGTACCCGACGACCTCGTGCCCGGCGTTGCGGATCCGCTGGCGCATGTTCGCGCCCATCTTGCCCAGACCGATCAGACCCAACTGCATGTTCGCGGCACCCTTCCGTGCGAGACGACGACGTGATCAGCCGGGCAGGCGCACCGGCATCAGCAGGTACGTGTACGGGCTCTGCGGCGCGGGGAACGCGCCGGAGTCGTCCGGCTCGTAGCCATTGTCCACCGCGGGACGCAGCACCGCAGGGCGACTGGGCGTGGTGAATCCGAAGGTGACCGACTCGGTGTGGACCGCGGCGAGGCCGTCCTGCAGGTAGCCGGGGTTGAAGGCGATGGTGAGCGGCTCGCCCTGGAAGTCGGCGGGCAGCTCCTCCTCGGCCTTGCCGGCGTCGTCACCGCCGGCGGACAGGCGCAGGGTGCCGTCGGCGAACTCCATCCGGACCTGCGCACCACGGTCTGCGACCAGGGCCACACGCTTGATCGCCTCGAGCAGCGGCGCGATCTCCATCGTGGCGATCGCGGTGTGCGAGGCCGGCAGCAGCTGCCGGAACTTGGGGAAGTCCGCGTCGAGCAGGCGGGTGGTGGTCCGACGGTCCGCACCGACCACGCCGAGCAGCCCGTCGGCGCCCACTGCGGATCCGGCACCGAGCGCGATACCCACCTCGGGATCGGCCGCGAAGGTCTTCGCCGCCTCCGACAGGGTCTTCGCGGGCACCAGGACCGCGGCCTTGACATCGGAGGAGGCCGGCTGCCACTCGAACTCCCGGACCGCCAGGCGGAAGCGATCGGTGGCGGCGAGAACCACCTTCTCGCCCTCGATCTCGACCCGGATGCCGGTGAGCATCGGAAGCGTGTCGTCCTTGCCGGCGGCGATCGCGACCTGCGCGATGGCCTCGGCGAAGGTGCCGCGCTCGATGGCGCCGGTCTGCTGGGGGAGCTCGGGCAACTGCGGGTAGTCCTCGACGGGCATCGTCGGCAAGGAGAACTTGGCGCTGCCGCAGGTGATCGCCACGCGAGTCGTGTCCAGCTGCACGTCGACCGGCTTGTTCGGCAGCGCCTTGGTGATGTCCGCGAGCAGGCGGCCGGAGACCAGGGCCTGGCCCTCGTCCGCGACCTCCGCACCGACGCGCACCTGCGCCGAGACCTCGTAGTCGAATCCCGAGACGGTCAGGCCGTCGTCACCCGCGGAGAGCAGGACGCCGCCGAGTACCGGCACCGGGGGGCGCGACGGCAGGCTGCGCGCCACCCACGCGACGGATTCGGCGAACTCCTCGTGCGGGACGCGAAACTTCATGCCGACGGGGCCTTTCGGTGGGGGTCGTTCGGGTACGGCGTGGCGGGCACGGCCGTGAGGTCTTCGATGCTATAGGAGCCGAGCCGATCCGGTGTATGCCGGATGGAACTTCGGGTCCGCGGGCGCGGAGCGTGCCGGACCTTCACCTCGCCTCTTTTCAAAAGAAGGATCTAGAGAAGAAATATGTCATCGTCATAAGCCCTGTGGAGTATGTGGAAACATGCCATCGACGCAGCGCGGTCGGCGTGTCGGGGTGTTGACGACGCGCCGCAGGGATTGTGGAACTACACGGATGTGATTGGTGAGGAACGGGACCTGTGGAAACCTGTGGATGAACTCTCCCCAGGTCACTCCTGGGTTTTCGGTGATTCATCCACAGGCTGTGTGCAGTACTGGTGAGTAACTCACAGTTCTGGTGGCGGCGCTCGGCGCGTACGGTGTGACCATGGGATATCCGGATCCGCAGCGCCCGGGAGAGCACCCGGGCGGCCAGAACTACCCCGTCGGCCCTCAGGCGGGAAATGTGCCGAAACCGACGCGCGAGTACGAGCGACCCGGCGCGGGACCCGTCGATCCGGGCGCTCCGCAGGGGCCTCCGACCCCTCCCCCGGGCTCGGGCGCCCCCGGTGCTCCGGCTCCCCAGGACCCGCCCACACAGCGGTACGACGGTGGATATCAGCTCGGCTACGCGCCGGGCGCCGGCTACCCGACGGGCGCGTACGGCGATCAGTACGGGCAGTATGCGGCGCAGCCCCCGCAGGGCCCGCCGCCCGGACCGGGCGATCCGCAGGGGCCGGGAGGCGGCTCGGACGGCGGCGGTGGCGGCAACCGGAAGCTGCTCTGGATCGCGGCGGCCGCGGTGGTCTTCGCGCTCGTCCTGGCCGTGATCGTGGCCCTCGTCGCGACCAGCGGCGGACCGTCGAGCAGTACGGCGTCGGAGACGAGCACGACCACACCACCGACCACGACCACCACGAGTAAGAAGCCGGGCGGCGTCACGCTGCCCAGCGGCGTACCGTCGGGCATCTCGATCCCGCCGATCTTCGGCGGTGGCTCGTCGACGGGTCCCAACGCGCGGCAGTGGCGCGTCGAGGTGACGGGCAGCGGCTCGGCGCAGCTGGTGACGGTCGGCGTCCCGGACACGAATCTCTTCGGCTCGCAGCCGCTCCCGTGGTCCAAGGAGTTCACCTCGGACTCGTTCATGGTGACGGTGACCGTGATCGGCTACACCGGTGATGTGGGCTGCACGATCACCCGCAACGGCACGAAGGTCGCGCAGGAGAGCAGCAGCGACGGCTCCGGCGGGCCGCTGATCTGCACGGCGGGCCGCTGATTCCGGCGGTCCGTGTGCGGATTACTGGCTGCGGCGTTTGACCCGCGTGGTGAGTTCCTGCACCTGGTCGTAGACGCGGCGCCGCTCGGGCATCTCCTTGCGGATCTTCCGCTCGGCGTACATGACGGTGGTGTGGTCGCGGTCGAAGATCTGCCCGATCTTCGGCAGCGACAGCTCCGTCAACTCGCGGCACAGGTACATGGCGATCTGTCGGGCGTGGGTCACTGCGCGGGCGCGCTCGGTGCCCTTGAGATCGGCCACGGAGATCTCGAAGTACTCCGCCACCACGGAAAGGATGGTGCTGGAGGAGATCTCGATCGTGGTGGTGTCCGGCACCAGATCGCGCAGCACCATCTCGGCGAGCTCGTAGGTCACGTCGGTCTGCGTCAACGAGGCGAAGGCCGTGACGCGGATCAGGGCGCCCTCGAGCTCGCGGATGTTGCGGTCGATGCGGGTGGCGATGAGCTCCAGCACGTCCGGTGGGACGTGGATCCGCTCCATCTGCGCCTTCTTGAGCAGGATCGCCATGCGGATCTCCAACTCGGGCGGCTGCACGTCGGTGATCAGGCCCCACTCGAAGCGGGTACGCAGCCGATCCTCCAGCGTCGCCAGCTGTTTCGGCGGGCGGTCGGAGGAGATCACGATCTGCTTGTTCGCGTTGTGCAGGGTGTTGAAGGTGTGGAAGAACTCCTCCTGGATACCCAGCTTCCCCTCGAGGAACTGGATGTCGTCCACCAGCAGGATGTCCACGTCGCGGTAGCGCTGCTTGAACTGGACCTGGCGGTCGTCCTTGAGCGAGTTGATGAAGTCGTTCGTGAACTCCTCCGTGGACACGTACTTCACGCGCATCCCGGGGAACAGCCGTCGGGCGTAGTGGCCGGCCGCGTGCAGCAGGTGGGTCTTCCCCAGACCGGACTCGCCCCAGATGAAGAGCGGGTTGTACGCGCGGGCCGGCGCCTCCGCGACGGCGAAGGCCGCGGCGTGCGCGAAGCGGTTCGACGCGCCGATCACGAAGGTCTCGAAGGTGTACTTCTGGTTCAGGCTCGATCCGGACGATCCGGTCATGGCGGTGCCGTTGCTCGCCGGGCCGGTCATCGGCGGGGGCAGCTGGACCGACGGTGACGGGGCTCCGGGCATGCCGGCGGCGATCTCGTTGACGGGGACCGTCAGATCCGCGGTACTGGGGCCCGACGGTGTCTCAGCGGGCACCACGGGGGCCGGCGCGGCGGGGGCTGCCGGGGGTGCGGCGTCGGGCGAGATACGGACACCGAGCTCGACGTCCTGGCCCAGTCGCGTGGTGAGCGCCGCGACGAGCGGCTCCCGGAGACTGCGCTCGATCGCGTCCTTCATCAACTGCGAGGGCACGGCCACGAGGGCGAAGCCCTCGGTCAGCGTCAGCGGCTGGACGAGTCGCAGCCAGGCCTTCTCCTGCATGGTGAGGGTGCGATCGGTGTTGTCTCCGCAGAGTTCGTCGACCACGGAGGTCCACGTCTCGATCAGCGGATCAACGGTCATCAGGTCCTCCACACCGGGTTCGAAGCCATCGGTCCCCGGCTTCCGACCGGTGTTCTCGTTCACATGTCCAACGTCGAGCTGTGCATAACCTCACCCCACCCGACCTGCGAAAGAACTGTACTCCACAGGTTCATCCACAGGTGTGGAAGACCGGAGCACAGGTGTTGTCGGCCGCTACTTCGGCCGTGAATATCGAGGTCGCAGGACTGCGGGTCAGCGCCGGCCGGGAATCGGGTTACGGCGCGGCACCGAACCCGGTACACGCCCGGCGCCCGTCGGCCCGGAGCTGCCGTGCTCGGGGTCCACGGGGTGCCGTGGCCGTGCTCAGCAATCGCATTCGGCAAAGTTAACAGAGTGGAGCGCGGTCCTCAACACCAAGCACATAGTCCCAGGCAGAGGTGGGATGTCGGGTGCGCTCGGCGTGTCGCGCCCTGCGGATTGTGAGACTCGTCACGGCCGCCCGCGGGTGTCGGTTTGACCTTGTCAGCGGGGATAAGTAGTCTTGACCGGTCTGTGCGCACACCGATCCGTCGGGCGAGTTCGACCTCAAGTCGAGCTTCATGTGCCGCCGAGAAGTTTCCATCCATCGAGACGACGCACGAGCGCCGTCCACTGAACAAGGAGTGTCACCGTGGCCAAGGGCAAGCGGACGTTCCAGCCGAACAACCGTCGCCGCGCGCGGGTGCACGGCTTCCGTCTCCGTATGCGCACCCGTGCCGGGCGCGCCATCGTCTCTGCGCGTCGGAACAAGGGCCGCGCGAAGCTGACGGCCTGATTTTCCCTCTCGCGTAGCGCCACCGCGTACCGGTTCCGCCGGACGCGGTGGCGCTGCTGCAAAGGCGATGGAGAAGGCAGGCCCGCAGTGCTACCCGCTCGCAACCGCATGAGCTCGTCGCGCGATTTCGGCGCGGCGGTCAAGGGTGGCAGACGTGTGGGCCGCCGATCCATCGTGGTGCACGTGGCGACAGCGACGACTTCGAGCCCGGTCCCCGCTTCCGAGGGGGGACCGGGCCTCGTCGTGTCCGCGGTCGATCCGGTCGTGCCGGCGCCGCGCGTGGGGCTGATCGTCTCGAAAGCCGTGGGTAACGCGGTGATCCGGCACTCCGTCGCCCGCCGGCTGCGCGCCGCCGCCGCTTCCGTCACCGCGGAACTGGACGACGGTGCCCTGGTCGTGATCCGTGCGCTGCGCTCCGCCGCCGACGAGGATGCGAACGAGCTGGCCGCACAACTGCGTTCGGGCCTGGCGAAGCTGGGTGCGCTGTGAGTGACGGGGCGGCGACCAGCGCCGGCCGGACCCTCCGGGCGGTTCCCCGGCGCGCATTGATCTCCCTGGTACAGCTGTACCGCACCTGGATCTCCCCCATGCGCCCGCCCACGTGCCGGTTCACCCCCACTTGCAGTGAGTATGCGGTGGAAGCGCTTTCGGCCCACGGAGCGGTGAAGGGCGTGTACCTCAGTACCATTCGCCTGCTCAAGTGCGGTCCATGGCATCGCGGCGGATGGGACCCCGTCCCGGAGTAGTCCGTCCCGACTACGGCGCCAGGCGCCTTCCGCGCGGATCATCGCGCCCGAGAACTTCTTTCGCAGCAACAGCTAGGAGCTAAGGAACGTGGCTTTCAATCCGGTCTCGCTGGACTACGTGTATTACCCGGTGTCGGGCATCATGTGGGTCTGGCACAAGGTGTTCTCGTTCGTGCCCGGTCTCGGCCCCGACAGCGGTATCACCTGGGCGCTCTCCGTGATCTTCCTGGTGCTCACGCTGCGCGCCATCCTGTACAAGCCCTTCGTCCGGCAGATCAGGACGACCAGGCAGATGCAGGAGTTCCAGC
Source organism: Tsukamurella sputi (assembly GCF_007858445.1). Classification (GTDB taxonomy): domain Bacteria; phylum Actinomycetota; class Actinomycetes; order Mycobacteriales; family Mycobacteriaceae; genus Tsukamurella; species Tsukamurella sputi. The sequence continues at coordinate 29,539 of NZ_VIGV01000010.1, forward strand.
CGCAGATGCAGGCTCTGCGGAAGAAGTACGGCAAGGACCGGCAGAAGCTGGCGCTCGAGATGCAGAAGCTGCAGAAGGAGCACGGTTTCAACCCGCTGCTCGGCTGCTTGCCGGCGCTGCTCCAGGTGCCCGTCTTCATCGGCCTGTTCCACGTGCTGCGCTCGTTCAACCGGATGAGCGGCGGCACGACGAGCATGTTCGGTTCGCCGAACATGAACGCCTACGAGACGCGGCACACGGCCAACTACTTCTTCTCCGCGACCGACGTGCAGAGTTTCCTCGATGCGCGTCTCTTCGGCGTGCCGCTCTCGTCGTACGTCCAGGAGCCCGTCGCGCAGTTCCAGGCGTTCATGCCCGTCAAACCGGACCTGGCCTACATCGAGCCGAACTTCCAGAAGTGGCAGATCATTGCGCTCTCGGTGCCGCTGATGATCATCGCGGCGTTGGCCACGCACTTCAACTCGCGCGCCTCCATCGCCCGCCAGCCGGTCGCCTCGCTGGACAATCCGCAGACGGCCATCATGAACCGCCTCATGCTGTGGGTCTTCCCCATCGGCGTGCTGGTCGGTGGCTTCTTCCTGCCCGTCGCCATCCTGATCTACTGGGTCACCCAGAACATCTGGACGTACTGCCAGCAGCACATCGTCTTCGGCAAGCTCGACAAGGAGGACGAGGAGAAGAAGCGGCTGGCACAGGAGAAGCGCGCGGAGAACGCCCCCAAGCCCGGCGCGAAGCCCAAGAAGGGCGCCGCCGCCTCGGCGACGAAGGCCGTCGAGACCGATGCCGAGGACGTCGAGGAGCCCGCCGAGGAGGCGGCGCCGTCGAAGCCCACGCCCGGCGCCAAGCCCAAGCCCCAGCACCCGTCCGCGAACGCCCGGCAGCAGCAGCGCAACCAGCAGCAGCGCAACCGGAACCGCAAGCGCAAGCGCTGAGCGCGCGCACCACGAACCCCTGATGATCGAATTCCCAAGGAGTACCCATGCCTGACGACGTGACCGTCGAGGAGGAGCAGACCACGACCGAGGCGACCGCCGAGTCGCCGGTCGAGAGCCCCGTGGACGAGGACGACGAGCTGGTCGAGGAGGGCGAGATCGCCGCCGACTACCTCGAGCAGCTGCTCGACATTCTCGACTTCGACGGCGATATCGACCTCGACGTGGAGGGTGGCCGCGCCATCGTCGCGATCGACGGCGGCGAGGATCTCACCAAGCTGGTCGGCCAGCGCGGTGAGGTGCTCGACGCCCTGCAGGAGCTGACCCGGCTCGCGGTGCAGCAGTCGACGGGTGACCGCAGCCGTCTGATGCTCGACGTGGCCGGCTGGCGCGCGGGTCGCCGCACGCGGCTCTCCAGCCTCGGTGCCGAGGTCGCGCAGCGCGTCGCGGCGTCGGGCGAGAAGGAGTCGCTCAAGCCGATGACGCCGTTCGAGCGCAAGATCGTGCACGACGCCGTCGCCAAGGTCGACGGTGTCCGTTCGGAGAGCGAGGGCGCGGAGCCGAACCGTCGCGTCGTGGTGCTCCCCAACGCCTAGACTGGATGTAGGTGAACGATGGGTCCCGGGCCGTGCGCCTGGGGCCCATCGTCGTTTCCGGGCGATGGTGCCCGGCTGGATGAGAGCCGTGTGGCAGGAGAGGTTTCACGTGGAACAGCGCGACGAGGCGGGTACACCCGCCGATAGTGGGGCGACGACGGAAGCGCTGCCACCCACTCCCCCGGTCGCGCGGGAGGTCTTCGGCGATCGGCTGGAGCTTGCGGAGGAGTATGCGCAGGTACTCGCGACCGACGGCGTGGTCCGTGGCCTGATCGGCCCGCGTGAGGTGCCGCGGCTCTGGGAGCGGCACATCCTCAACTGCGCCGTACTCGGCGAACTCCTCGAGGCCGGCGAGACGCTCGTGGACATCGGCAGCGGTGCCGGTCTGCCCGGCATCCCGGTGGCCATCGCCCGGCCCGATGTCGAGGTGGTGCTCGTCGAGCCCCTGTTGCGGCGGGCGGTCTTCCTCGAGGAGTTCTGCGGACCGCGACTGCCGAACGTCCGGGTGGTCCGCGGGCGCGCGGAGGAGCGCGCGGTCGTCGACGCGGTGGGTGGCGCTGATGCGGTCACCTCTCGGGCGGTGTCGGGGTTCCCGAAGCTCGCTCCGTGGTCCGCTCCCCTGTTGCGCGACGGCGGCCGACTGTTGGCGTTGAAGGGCTCGCGTGCCGCCGAGGAGATCGAGGAGCACGGCGCGATCCTCACCAAGGCGGGCCTCCGCGATCCGGAGGTCGTGCTGTGCGGTGTCGGCATCGTCGAGCCGGCGACGACGGTGGTGCGCGCCGTGCGTCGAGCGCCCGTCGCGAAGAAGCGTTCCAAGGTCCGCCGCTGACCGGAATACGGTCATTTCCGGCGTGAATCGTTCGGGTCTGATGACCCACGGGTAGTTTCGACACGTGACAGATACGTTCTGCTGAGCGTTCGCGCGATGGTCCGGTGACCATCGAACTGGGACATAAGTACCAGAATTCGGCGGTGCGTGTGCCCGGCGATCGGGACGCAGGGCCGAGGCCCGGCGCGAGAGGCCGCGAGCTGCCGGCGCGATTCGTCGGTGCGGGAGCCGAGTATCGGGAGGTGCGATGCGATCGTCGAACCGGATCCCGCAAGCCTGGTTCGATGGTCGTGGCCGGCGTCCGTGTTCCGTGGGTCTGGCTCCGCCGGGCGGGTACTTGACTGAGCCGCCCCGGCGCCCCGCGCGCTCGTGGCAGGTGCCCGGACCCCTGCCGTGTCGAGTGAGTGTGACGTCCGATCCGGAGCGATCTCGGGGTGTCTCTGCTCGGTGGAGGGCTCACGGTGTGGCTACCCGATCCGGGCGGGCGCCCGATCCGTCGGAGGGAGCCGACCGCCGGACCGATCGGGTGTCGGTGGTCGCGGCGTGAGCCTCGCTGCACCCGGCGGCGGGGTCGGTGACGGCGGCACCACTGTCAGGCGGGGTACGAAGTCGGCCTTCCCCTCTCCCCGTGTGGGGTTCGTGCGACCGAACGCGGGGAGGATTCCAGCGGTCGGATCGGGAGGCCGCGAACCGGCGGAGGGCGCTCGGGACGTGAGGCTCCGTGGAGGATATCGGGGTCGACATCGAGGCGGGCGGGCGATGGAAGCGACGGATGTGCTCGGCCCGGGACGGGTGGACGCGATCCGTACGGAACTCCGTTTCACGTGAAACTCGTGGGGATGAATCGTGACTGGGGGTCTCCGATACCGACAGCGCGAGAGGGTGCGTACACCGCGTGCACCGCGCATCGCAGGAGCGTCTCCGGTCGTGCGCGGATGCATCCACGGCGGCGCGCGGAGGATGTGCCCCCGGGAGTGGCGCTGCGGCACTGCTCCGCGAGGAGGCTCCTGACGTCGCTGCCGACGCTCGGATGGCCGGGCCCGACTGGTGGGTCGACCGCGGTGGGTGCCGATCGCGACGGGAACTGTGGCGACCCGGGACCTATGGAGATCACTGCGCCGTCGCTGCACCACTCGCATCCAGCTCGGAAGCCGGCGCAGTCGTCGGTCGTCGCGGTTCGGCACTCCATGGCCCTGCGGCCCGCCGAGGGTGGGCGGTGCCGGAGAGCGGTCTGTTCGCTTGCCGGTGTGGCGACGGACTGCCCACTCCCCTGTCGGTCGGCATCGGAGCGGTGGGCGCGGCCGGCGACATCGAGGACTCAGCGGCCGCGGCGAGGGGATGACGTGACGATCACCGGCTGGAGGCGACGCCGCGTCACGGCTCGATCCGCCGCATGAGCATCGTCGTTTCACGTGGAACGCCGCCGCGGAGCCTTCCTCTTCCCGAGCCGTGCGGGGTGGGGTGATCGCTTCGTAGGAGACCGTGGAGTGGCGGCATGTGGTCGCGCCCGCAAGGGGATCGTGCGACTCACCTGCGACCTCGAAGCGGACGCAGCGATCGGTCATACGACTCGAGTGCGGGCGAGCGTCGTTTCACGTGGAACACGGAGCCGCCCTCATCCCTGCCCTCGGTCCCCGTGTCCGGCTCAGGGAGCGCGGAGCCCCTTATCCGGCGTTGGCGGTGGATCGTCCGTCGGTGCTCGCTGCGCGCGGAGAAGGCGGCATGAGACTTCCGCGGTGATCGAGGGGTCGATGCGGTCGGGCCGGATGGCGACGACGACGCGCACGGTGCAGCGTTGTTACGGACTCGGGCTCCCACTGGCTGTGGGACGCGCCGCCGTCGACGAACCGCACGATCGACGTCGCTCCGTCGGCACCCGCTCGAGCGACAGAGCCGTCCGGCATGCCGACTGTCGACGAAGCCCGTTCGCCGTGGCGGGGGTGCTGGCGCGGCTCCTGAACGCGGCGTGCGCACCGTGCTCCGCGGGTACCGGTGTTCCGTTCCGCCTCGCGAGTGGACCGACGAGCACAAGTCGTGTGCCGAGAATCGTGGCCGCGCGCCACGTCGATCGGACTGGCCCCCACTGTCGGGATGGGTGCGTCTTCCCCTGGAGACCTGACGGAGTCCGGGGTGGACGGCACAGCTCGACGGTCCGCACGGTGGCCGCTCCCCTGCCGTGCGGCCACCGGCGCCGGCAACTCCGGAGCACTGCCGCGGTTCTCCGCATCCTGTTGTTTCACGTGGAACCGTGCGCACACGCGGAGGCCATGAGAGGAACGAGCGCCCGTCGTGGGTGCCGGGCTGACGCACTCGGACGGAGAAACTAGGATGGGGGCAACTGCTGAGGAGAGCGCGTGACTGATCACGAATCCGGCTTCGACGTTTCACGTGGAACCGCTGACGACGACACCCCGATCGCCGCGGCCGCCCGCCGCGCCAGCCAGGTCCTGACGCCCGGAGCGGCGGGCACCCTGCCCAAGCCGCTGGAGCGTCGCGTCCTGACGATCGCCAACCAGAAGGGCGGCGTCGGCAAGACGACGACGGCGGTGAACCTCGCCGCGGCGCTCGCGCTGCAGGGGCTCCGGGTCCTCGTGGTCGATCTCGACCCGCAGGGGAACGCGAGCACTGCGCTGGGCGTCGATCACCGGTCGGGTGTCCCGTCGACCTACGAGCTGTTGCTCGGCGAGACGACGCTCGAGGAGGCGATGGCGCAGAGCCCGCACTCCCCCAATCTGTTCTGCGTGCCCGCCACGATCGACCTCGCGGGCGCCGAGATCGAACTCGTCAGCATGGTGGCCCGGGAGACGCGGCTGAAGAACGCGCTCAGCAGCGCGGCGGCCGACGACATCGATTACGTCTTCATCGACTGCCCGCCCTCGCTGGGACTGCTCACGGTGAACGCGCTCGTGGCCGCGAAGGAGGTGCTGATCCCGATCCAGTGCGAGTACTACGCGCTGGAGGGTGTCGGGCAGCTGCTGCGCAATATCGAGCTCGTGCAGGCGCACCTCAACAAGGACCTCCACGTCTCCACCGTGCTCCTCACGATGTACGACGCGCGGACCAAGCTCGCGGATCAGGTGGCCGCGGAGGTGCGCAACCACTTCGGCGATCGCGTGCTCGGCGCCACCATCCCGCGCAGCGTCAAGGTCTCGGAGGCGCCGGGCTACGGCACCACGGTCCTGGACTACGACCCGGGCTCCCGCGGGGCGATGAGTTATCTCGACGCCGGGCGCGAGCTCGCCTTCCGCGGCGCCGGGCAGGCGGTGTAGTCGTGGCCGGGCAGAAGAAGGGCGGACTCGGCCGCGGGCTCGCGGCACTGATCCCGACGGGCCCCGACGAGGGGCCCCGCCTCGGGAACGCCGCGGCCGATGTCATCATCGGCGCGCGTGCCGAGGCACCGCCGGCCGACCGGCCGAGGGAACGGCCCGCTCGGCCCGCGCGGCAGGAGGCGGGCGACGAGGCACCGACGGACCTCGCGGAGTCCGGCGCCGTGTACCGGGAGATCGCGCCCACCGCGATCCAGCCGAACCCCCAGCAGCCCCGTTCCGTCTTCGACGAAGAGGGCCTCGCCGAACTCGTCCACTCGATCCGCGAGTTCGGCCTCATGCAGCCGATCGTGGTGCGGCCGCTCCCCCGGCCGCAGGGAGACGCGCGGTACCAGCTCGTCATGGGCGAGCGACGCTGGCGCGCGAGCCAGGAGGCCGGTCTCACGGCGATCCCCGCGATCGTCCGGGAGACGGCCGACGGCGACATGCTCCGGGACGCGCTCCTCGAGAACATCCACCGGGTGCAGCTGAACCCACTGGAGGAGGCGGCCGCCTACGCGCAGCTGCTCGAGGAGTTCGGCGTGACGCACGACGAGCTCGCCGCCCGCCTCGGCCGCTCGCGGCCCGTCGTGACCAACACGATCCGGCTCCTCCGGCTTCCGGTCGCCGTACAGCGCCGGGTCGCCGCGGGCGTGCTCTCCGCGGGGCACGCCCGTGCCCTGCTGGCGCTCGAGGCCGGCGCCGATGCGCAGGACGCGCTCGCCGCCCGCATCGTGGCCGAGGGACTGTCCGTCCGCGCCACCGAGGAGGCCGTCACGCTGGCCAACCGGGGCGACGGCACCGTCGTCCCCACGGCCCCCAAGCGCCGGCAGCCGGCCGACCCCGGTCTTCGAGAGGTGGCGGACCGCATCGCGGACCGGCTGGACACCAAGGTGACCGTCTCGATGGGTAAGCGGAAGGGCAAGATCGTCGTGGAGGTCGGCTCCGCCGACGACCTGGAGCGGATCGTCGCCCTCCTCGCCGAGAAGTGACGTCCCATGGCACTGACGATCGTCCCGCTCACGCTCGGCGGCTTCGACGACCTTCCGCGGCACATCCGACGCTGCGTCTACTGGGAGGTCGCCCCGGACGGTGAGACCCTCACGGACACGGAGTTCGACAAAGAGGCGTGGCTGTCGATGCTCATGCTGGAGTGGGGTTCGTGTGGGCAGGTCGCGATCGACCACGCCGTGGACGGCAGCGCGCGCGTCGTGGGTGTGGCCTTCTACGCCCCGCCCCGCAGTGTGCCCCGGTCCAGCCACTTCCCCACCGCGCCCGTCAGCCCGGATGCGGTGCTGCTCACCTGGGTGGGTTCCGAACCGGGCGTGGACGCGCGGGTGAAGGAGGAGCTGGTGACCGCGGTGTGCACCGATCTCGTGCGCCGTGGTGTGCGGGCCGTCGAGGCCTTCGGGTTGCTGACGCCGGTCGGAATGCTCACGGAAGACGTTGTCGCGCAATTGGATTGCGGACCATGCGGCTGCAACACGCCGCCGTTGACGGATGCCGATTTCCTCGAGCAGATGGGCTTCGAGACCGTCGCCCCGCACCATCGCTACCCCCGGTTGCGCCTCGAGCTCTCGGAGGGACTCGGCTGGAAGGCCGGTGTCGAGCACGCCCTCGAGCAGTTGCTCGCGGCGAGCGCCGCCGAAGCGGCCCTCAGGAACGCCCTGGAGGACACGGGAGACACGGCCGCACCCGTCGGGAGGGCCGGGGAGTACTGACGCCGCAGCGCGCCGCTGAGGCCCGACGATGCCCCCGCGCAGGGCGGGGAACGGCGGGAACGGGCTCGCGGACCGTCAGGCCCGGTTCTCGGCGTTCTCCTCGAGTTCGAGGAGCTCGGCGAAAGTGTAAGTGCCGGTGGGACGGTCGTTCTCGCCCAGCAGGTACAGGCGCTTCACGGCCACGAGGATCGCCTCGGCGATGGTGTCGCGCATCTGCGGCGACGCCAGCACCGCCGCATCGTGCGGATTGGTGACGTAGCCGACGTCGATCTGCACCGTGGGCATCCGGGTGAGGCGCACGATGTCCCAGGTGCGGCCGTGGTAGTGGCAGTCGGTGAGCGGCGTCCGCGCGACGATCTCGCGCTGGATGAAGCCGGCCAGGTTCCGCCCGATGTTGGAGCTCGCGCCGTGGGTGTTACCGAAGTGGAAAGACGCGACGCCGTGCGCACGGTCGTTGCGGTAGTGCGCGGTACGCAGCGCGATCATCATGTCGGCGTCGAAGGTGTTTGCCGTGTACGCGCGGGTGCTGTCGTCGGCGTCCATGCCGCGCGGGCGGGACAGGTAGGTCTCCATGCCGGCGGCCGCCATCCGGCCCTCCAGGCGCGAACTGAGGTCCCAGAGGATCTCCTCCTCCGTGATCTGCCGGCCGTCGGGACCGCGCACGGCGAGGCCGCGATCGGGGCCACCGAGACCCGGGTCGATCACGATGCGCTTGCCCGAGAGCCGCGGACCCGAGCTGCGGACGTGCTCCTCCTCGCGGATCGCGTGCGGCGAGCCGCCGGTGACGCGCGAGCCGAGAAAGGTCAGGGAGCGCAGGGTGGCCGGCCCGCAGATGCCGTCGGCGACGAGGCCGAACTCGCGCTGGTACGCGGACAGGCCCAGGTGCGTCTGCGGGCCGAAGAGGCCGTCGATCATCCCGGCGTAGAAGCCCAGGTTCTGCAGGCGGGCCTGCAGCGCCGCCACGTCGTCGCCCGACGGGGGCGCGGAGGCGATGTAGCTCAGCGTGCGCGCGCCCAGCTGGTAGGTGGACTCGCGCAGGGCCCGGTACGTGGCGGGGCCGACGATGCCGTCGACGAGCAGTCCACGCTGCTGCTGGAAGGCGCGGGTGGCGTGATCCAGCCGACGGTCGAAGACCGCCTCGGGGACGGTCCACCCGCCGACCACCAGGTCGGTGGGTGCCACGTAGTCGCGGAGGAAACCGTGGTCGGCGAGGATCCCGCGGATCTCTGCCACGGCGCCACCGTGATCACCGAGGCTGATGCGTGGCATGGAGCACCCTTCGCTAGCTTCCTGGGGCGAGGCGCCCCAGGACGGGAAATCGAGTACACGATACGGCCCACCGGGCCCCCCGGCCAACGCGACGGCGAATCACACCAGGCCGTCGAGTTCCTTAAGGATAGCGGACTTGCTCTTCGCTCCTACCAACTTGGTGGTCGGCTTGCCGTCCTGGAACAGGATCAGCGTCGGGATGCTGAGCACCTGGTAGTCCCGGGGTGCGGCGGGGTTCTGGTCCACCTCGATCTTGGCGAAGGTCACCTTGTCGCCGTGCTCGGCGGCCAGCTGCTCCAGCACCGGTGCGACCACCTTGCACGGGCCGCACCAGGTGGCCCAGAAGTCGACGAGCACGGGCTTGTCGGACTGCAGGACCTGCTCGGTGAAGGTGTCGTCGGTGAGGGTGACGATCTCGGCCATGGGTTGCTCCTCGGGGAAGGGGTGGGGCTTACTGGGCGACGGCGGCTTCGCGGTGGTGCGCGAGCCAGCGCTCGGCGTCGATCGCGGCGGAACAGCCGCTGCCGGCCGCCGTGATCGCCTGCCGGTAGGTGTGGTCGACGAGGTCGCCCGCGGCGAAGACGCCGGGCACGCCGGTGGCGGTGCTGCGGCCCTCGACCTGCACGTAGCCGTCGTCGTCGACGGTGACCTGACCGGCGACCAGACCGGAGCGGGGATCGTGGCCGATGGCGACGAACAGACCCGTGACCTCGAGGGTTTCGACGGCGCCGGTCACGGTGTTCTCGACGAGCAGCGACTCGACCGACTTCTCGCCCTGCACGGCGTTGACCTTGGCGTCGGTGAGGAAGCGGATCTTCTCGTTGGCGCGGGCGCGGTCGAGCATGATCTTGGAGGCGCGGAAGTTCTCGCTGCGGTGGATCAGGGTCACGGACTTGGCGAACTTGGTGAGGAAGATCGCCTCCTCCATCGCCGAGTCGCCGCCGCCGACCACGGCGATGTCCTGGTCCCGGAAGAAGAAGCCGTCACACGTGGCGCAGGCGCTGACGCCGCGGCCCAGCAGGGCCTCCTCGCCGGGGATGCCCAGGTAGCGGGCGGCGGCGCCCATCGCCAAGATCACCGCGCGAGCGCGGTAGGTGCCCTCGGAGGTGACGACCTCCTTGATCTCGCCGTCCAGCTGGACGGACTCCACGTCCTCCATGCGCAGGTCGGCGCCGAAGCGGATGGCCTGCTCGCGCATCTCGTCCATGAGCTGCGGGCCCATGATGCCGTTCTGGAAGCCGGGGTAGTTCTCCACCTCGGTGGTGGTCATGAGCGCGCCGCCGAAGTTGGTGCCCTCGAACAGGATGGTGTTCAGCTCTGCGCGGCCGGCGTAGACGCCCGCCGTGTACCCGGCCGGACCCGACCCGATGATGATCACGTCCGCGATGTCGGTGCCAGCTGCAGTCATCTACCTACCCAACCCTTGAAGAAGTGCCCGGTTCGTCCGGGCCGACATGTGTGCCAACGGCGCCGGACCCCTGGATGTTCCCGCACCGCTCTCACCCAAGGTTACGACGTACCCCCGCTCCCGGCCGAAGCACGGCTGAGCACGCGGTTCACCAGTACCGACGATCTCTCACCCTGCGCGCACGAGGGAGCGACGGCGAGCACCCGCAGCTCGCCCAGGGCCGTACCCGGCAGCAGGAGGACGGTGGCGTGCGTGCCCCGCAGCTGCATGGAGCCCGCGCCGAGCAGCGTCCGTTGCGGGGCGGGCACCGACGCCGCATCCAGGCACCGGGTCAGCGCGAGGCCATCGGCGAAGGGTCCGCGGTCCCCGCCCGGCACCGCCGCGGCGAGGAGCACGCCGGTCTCCGGGTCCGCCGTCGGCGAGTCCCGCACCGTCGCCACCGCGACGCCGGCCGCCAGGACACCGACCGCGGCCGCCGCAGCACCCAGGACGACGAAGCGCCGGCGGCGCCGCGGCGGAACCGGCACGGGCGCGGCTCTGATGGCCGCCGCGATCCTGCGGTCGCCGAGCGGGTTGTCGGCGACGAAGCCCTCCGGGGCGGACCACTGCGCGTACGTGCGGTCGCGGTACTCGGCGAGGGCGGCGTCGAGCCGCGCCTCCGCCGCACGGCTGAGCTGCGGACCGTCGTCCGCGAAGTCGTCCGTCCGCCGTTCCGCGTGCCCCATCGGAACCTCCTCTCATCAATTGGACGCACCAGCCGCGCGATCGGTTCCCATCGATCTCATTACCCGTTGTGCGGCATGCGAACGACCCGTCCGGCGAGAGGCGCGCGGCGCGCCGGCTCCGCGCCGCGGAGCGGGAGTGCGGCGGCACTGGGAGCGGGAGCGGCCCCGGATCAGCGCAGCAGGCGCTCGAGCCGCGTACGAGCGCGGGCGCGGCGGCTCTTGACCGTGCCGGGAGCGACCCCGAGGAGCTCGGCCGCCTGGCCGACGGACAGCCCGTGCATGTCGACGGCGACGACGGCGGCCCGCTGGTCCTCGGGCAGCATGCGCAGCGCCGCCTCGATGGACAGCCGCCGGTCCAGATCCTCGGCGCCCCTCCCCTCGTCCGAGGCGAGGCCGCTCAGGTCGTCGGGCATGGGGAGCGACGTGCGCACCTGGTTGCGGCGGGCACGGTCGAGGCAGGCGTTGACCACGATGCGGTGCAGCCAGCTCCCCACCTTGCAGTCGCCGCGGAAACTCGGTGAGAGCTGGAAGGCGCGCAGCATCGCGTCCTGCAGGCAGTCCTCCGCGTCGGTGTGGTCGCGGATGGTGCGCAGCGCGGTCGCGCGGAGCTGGCGGGCGTGCCGGTGGAAGAGCTCCGCGAAGGCATCGCTGTTGCCGCGGGCCGCGTCGGCGAGAAGGTCCTCGTCGGAGGCCTCGTCGTAGTCGGGACGCGGTGGGACCCGGGTCGGTCGCCGGCCGGTGCCGCGCACGTCGACCACCGGATCCCCCGATCCAGGCGGCCTCGAGATGGTGTTCCCCCGCTCGGTCATGCACGGATGTTAGAGGGGCTCGATACCGTTATGAGACGAATTCTTTGCAATTCAATGACCGACAGTCGGCGAGACCCGATGTTTGCGATGACGCATGCACTCCCAGGTTCTCGGTGATCGGGACTACAATCGTCGCTGGGCCAGGTGGCGCACCCGTCGCTGTGGAACTTCCTTTCACTGCGTGAGCTATCAGGAGGCCTCTCATGGTCGAATCGTCCCGTCCGTCTGATCCCCTGCCGTCCGCCGGTGCTCCGGGCGATACCGCCGATGAACAACTGGTCGACGCCGTCGTCGCGCGGGCGCAGCGCTGGCTGCGCGCCAGTCGTGGCGCCCGGCCGGCCGAAGTCGGTCGACGGGAGGCGGCAGCCACCGCCAGTCTCGCCGCGCTGCTGCATGATCCGAACGGCGTCGAGTTCACCATGGGTTTCGTGGATCAGGTCGCCAGGCCCGAGGACGATCATGTGGCCGCGAAGGCTCTACGCCGCCTCGTCTCCCCCGCGGCCGGCGGCGCGCCGGGCCGGGCGTTCATGAGCCCCGTCGACGCGGCGCTGCTGCGCGCCGGCACCGTCGCGGCCGGGATCGCCCCGTCGATCGCGATGCCCGTAGCCCGTCTGCGGCTGCGGCAACTGGTGGGCCACTTGGTCTTCGACGCGGAGGGTGAGAAGCTGCAGCGCCGCCTCCGGCGCGCCCGGGAGGTGGGCGTGCGGCTGAACCTGAACCTGCTCGGCGAGGCCGTCCTGGGCCAGGGCGAGGCCGACGACCGGCTCGCGCGCACGCACGAGCTGCTCGCGAATCCCTCCGTCGACTACGTCTCGATCAAGGTCTCGTCCGTCGTGGCGCAGCTCGTCCCGTGGGACCTCGAGGGCAACCGGGACCGCATCGTCGAGCGATTGCGTCCGCTGTACCGCACGGCCCGCGACGGCGGGAAGTTCGTCAATCTCGACATGGAGGAGTACAAGGACCTCCACCTGACCCTCGAGGTCTTCACCGCGCTGCTGGACGAACCCGAATTCCACTCGCTGACAGCGGGAATCGTGCTGCAGGCCTATCTCCCCGATGCATCCGGGGCACTCGCCCGGCTCACCGGTTTCGCCCGTCGCCGCGTCGCCGCTGGCGGCGCGCCGATCAAGGTGCGCCTGGTCAAGGGTGCGAACCTCGCGATGGAGCGGGTGGACGCCGAGCTGCACGACTGGCCGCTCGCCACCTACGGCAGCAAGTCCGACGTCGACGCGAACTACCTGCGCATGGTCGAGCGGGCCCTGCGGCCCGAGAACGCCGACGCCCTGCGCATCGGTGTCGCCTCCCAGAACCTCTTCTCCGTGGCGTACGCCGTCGAGCTGGCGGCGCGACGGGACGTGCAGCGACAGTTGGACATCGAGATGCTGCAGGGCATGGCGCCGATGGAGGCGGCCGCGGTGCGCGCCGACGTGGGCTCGCTCATCCTCTACACGCCGGTGGTGCGGGCCGGCGACTTCGACGTGGCCGTGAGCTACCTGGTGCGGCGCCTCGAGGAGAACGCGTCGAGCGAGAACTTCCTGTACTCGATGTTCAGCCCCGATGCGGGCGCGATCGCGGTGGAGGAGCAGCGGTTCCGCACCGCGGTCGCCCGGCGCGAGCAGGTCCAGGACGGCCCGAACCGCGTGCAGGACCGCGGCGCCGAGACCGTCGTGGCGCACGAAGGTCCGTTCGTCGGGGAGCCGGACACCGATCCGTCGACGCCCGGCAACCGGGCCTGGGCTCGCGCCGCTCTGGAACGACCCGATCGCGTCGAACCCCCTGCCCGGGTGACGGATCCGGCACAGGTGGACACCGCCGTGGACACGGCCCTGGCGGCCCAGCAGACATGGGCCACCGTCCCGGCCGCAGAGCGTGCCGCTCTCCTGCTCCGGGTCGCCGACGAGCTCGCCCGCCGCCGTGGCGAACTGCTCACCGTGATGTCCCACGAGGCGGGCAAGACCGTTTCCGAGGCGGATCCCGAGATCTCCGAAGCCATCGACTTCGCCCGGTACTACGCTCACAGCGCCCTCGAGCTGCACGACGACGAGGCCGTCTTCACTCCGCACCGGCTGGTGGTGGTCACGCCGCCATGGAACTTCCCCGTCGCGATCCCGCTCGGTGGCGTGCTCGCCGCGTTGGCGGCCGGTGCCGCAGTCATCATCAAGCCCGCACCGCAGGTGCTGCGATGCGGCGCCGCGGCGATCGCCGCACTGCACGCCGCCGGGGTGCCCCGGGATCTGGTGCAGTTGGTCAACGCCGACGAGGCCGCCGCCGGCCGCCGCCTGGTCACGCATCCCGGGGCGGACGCCGTCGTGCTCACCGGCTCGAGCGAGACCGCCGCGCTGTTCCGCGGATGGCGTCCCGAGCTGGAACTGCTCGCCGAGACCTCCGGGAAGAACGCGATGGTCGTGACCCCGGCCGCCGACCCCGACCTCGCCGTGAACGACCTGGTGCGCAGCGCATTCGGGCACGCGGGACAGAAATGTTCCGCCGCATCGCTCGCGATCCTCGTAGGCAGCGTCGGCCGATCGCGGCGCTTCCTCGGCCAGCTGCAGGACGCCGTCCGGACCCTGGTCGTGGGTGAGGGCCACGACCTCGCGACCACGATGGGACCGCTCATCGAACCCGCCACCGGCAAGTTGTTGCGCGGGCTCACCGAGCCGGCGGACGGCGAGCGCTGGCTCGTCGAGCCGCGGCGGCTCGACGACACCGGTCGCCTCTGGTCGCCCGGCGTGCTCGACGGGGTGGCGGAGGGCAGCTGGTTCCACACCACCGAGCTCTTCGGACCTGTGCTCGGCATCATGCGTGCCGCTACCCTCGACGACGCGCTGCGGCTGCAGAACTCCACCGGATACGGCCTCACCGCCGGCCTGCACAGCCTCGATCCCGACGAGATCGCCCAGTGGCGGGAGAAGGTGGAGGCGGGCAACCTCTACATCAACCGTCACATGACCGGCGCCATCGTGCAGCGGCAGTCCTTCGGCGGGTGGAAGCGTTCCTCGATCGGGCCGGGCGCCAAGGCCGGCGGACCCAACTACGTCGCGCAGTTCGGGCGCTGGACCGACTCCACCGTGCCATCGGCACCTGAGATCGCGGCCACCGTGTTCAGCGAGCGGATCATCGCCGCCGCCCCCGAACTCGGTCCCGAGGACGTGTCCTGGCTGCACGCCGCGGCCGCGTCGGACCAGCGTGCCTGGGACGCCGAGTTCGGGGTGGAGCACGATCCGACCGGCCTCGCGTCGGAGGCGAACGTCTTCCGTTACCGGCCGCTCCCCCGGCTCGAGGTGCGCGTGGGCCCGGGTGCGCGCGCCCGCGACCTGGTGCGGCTGCAGCTGGCCGCCGCGCGCACGGGTACCCGGCTCGACGTGACCGTGAGCCCCGACGCGCCCGCCATGCCCTTCGCCGCCCCCGTCCACCCCGCCCAGGAGTACGCCGACGGCCTCGGCGAGCGCGCCGAACCCGTCCGCATCCGGGTGCTCGGCGAGCCGGAGCCCGAGGTGGCTGCGGCCGCGGCTCGGTACGGCCACAGCGTGCTCCGCGGACCCGTTCTGCTGTCCGGCCGCCGCGAGCTGCTCAGCGTGCTCCGGGAGCAGGCGGTGAGCACCACCCGGCACCGCTACGGGCACCTCGCCGACGGCGCCGAGTAGTCCGCCGCCGAGGCGTCGGCGCCTACTCCCAGACCCCGGACGTACCGCGCCGGTGGCTGCCGACCAGATGATCGTCGACCATGCCCACCGCCTGCATGAGCGCGTACATCGTGGTGGGGCCCACGAAGCGGAAACCCCGGCGGCGCAGCTCCTTCGACAGGGCGACCGACTCGGGCGAGGTTGCGGCCACCTCCGCCATCGTGCGCGGCGCCGGGGTCCGCTCGGGCTGGAAGGACCACACCAGCTCGACCAGACCGACATCCTCCCGCAGGGCCACCACGGCCCGCGCGTTGCCGATGGTGGCCTCGATCTTCTGCCGGTTCCGGATGATCCCGGCGTCCGCCATCAGGCGTTCGACGTCCCCCTCGTCGAACGCGGCGACCGCGTCGGGATCGAAGTCGGCGAAGCCCGCGCGGAAGGCCGGGCGCTTGCGCAGCACCGTCGCCCACGACAGGCCCGCCTGGAAGCCCTCCAGCGCGATGCGCTCGAACAGCCCCCGCTCGTCCCGGACGGGCATGCCCCATTCGGTGTCGTAGTACTCGCGCAGCAACCCGTCCGCCGCCCAGGCCGGACGCGCGAGCCCGTCCTCACCGATCACCACACCGTCGTTGTTCTCCGCCATCTCGCTCCCCCTCGATCGAGTGCGCCCGGTGGGCGCCGTCTCCGCACCGTAGAGCACGGCCCCGACAAGTTCGCCGTAAGCCGGTGTTCAGCGGATGGGTGGACGATCCGGTCATGTCCGTCCATCCCGATCCGCTGCGCCTGATCCGCGCCCGTTGGTGCCTGCTCGCGGCCGCGCAGCCCGTGCTCGCCGCCGCGGGCGCGCCGCTGCCCTTCCGGGTCACCGTCGACGGTGGTGATCGGGGCGTCGCGCGCTACGACGCCTCGTCGACCGCCGGCGCGACCCTCGCCTGGTTCGGCCCGGATCGTGCCGTCCTGTCCTGCGGCGACCTGGGGTGGCACGTGCCCGGCGCGACGGGACCGGCGGAGCGGATGGACGGCGGACCGTCGTGGCTCGAGCACGTCACCGCGCTCGATCACCGGCTGGCCGCCGGCCGGTACGGCTGGACGGGCGTCTGGGACGCCGACGGCTTCCATGCGACCGAGGACCCGGCCCTGGGCGCGCCCCTCCCCCCGGTGTCCGGCCCGGACGAGGTCGTGAGCGCGCTCGGCGCGCGGCTGGGGAGCGGCGGCGGTCTGCACCACGTGGTGCGGATGTGCGAGTACGAGTGGCTCGACGCGGCGTCGTGGTGGACCGCCTTCGGCTCTCTCGCCCCGGAGCGTCTGCTCGACGAGGCCTGGCTGCGACTGCGCGACGCGGGGCTCACGCAGTGGACGGGTGAGGGACCCCGGTACGACGGGGTGCCGGGGCGCACTCCGGAGGAGGCGCGTGCCGCTGCCGCGGAGCACGCGCGGAGCCGGGGCCTGCAGATCCCCGAGGAGGTGCGGGTCGAATCGGCCCTGCGCACGCGAACCGGTTGGCGTGTGCGGTTTCTCGACTATCGCGATGTGGAATCGGGCCGGCCGCTGCTGATCTCGGTCCCCGACGCGGGGCCGACGCGGATCGAGGACGCCGAGGTGCGGGGCGTTACGCGCCCTGGAAGGACACCTGGTTGATGGTGGTGTACCAGTCGTTGCCGGACTCCTTGGTGAGACCCGTGATCCACACCAGGACGTAGCGGGCGCGCGGCGCGACGCTGCTCACGTGGAAGTCGTTGGCGCCCGGGCGCAGCGTGCCGGACCAGACCAACGAGGTCTCGTCGAGCGTCTTGACCGAATCCTTGGTGGCGGTGCGCACCTCGACGGTGCTGCCCGCGCTCGGAGAGGTGATCGTGCCGCGCGTCAGCGACACCGCCTTGTCGAGCGTGACAAGGAAGCCGACGCCCTTCTTGAGATTGCCGAAGGCGGGGCCCGCCTTGTACGTGTCGGTCTTCCACGACGGGGTCTTACCGGTGAGCACGTTGGCCAGATTCGTCGACGGGTCCTTGGACGAGGAGAAGTCCACGAGGGAGACGTCCGTCGCCTTCACCGGCGAGCCGACACCGGGCGCGGGCGCGGGGGCCGCGCTCTTCTCCGCCGTCGCGCTCGAGGTGTACAGCGAGCCCACGCCCGACTGCGTGTCCTTCTCACTGAAGAAGCTGCTGATCAGCAGCGTCAGCCCGATGATCAACAGCAGGGCCACCGCGCACGCGGCGATCACGAGCAGCGGCACGTTCTTCTTGCCACCCGAGATGCGCTGCAGCAGCGTCTGCTTCGTCCCCACTCGCTTGGCGGGTGTCGGCTGCTGGGACAGGGGCACGGGGCCCGGCTCGGCGCGGGGAGCCGCCGGGCGGGGCGCCTCGCGCGGCACCTCCTCGCGCACGGGGGCCAGCAGGTCGGTCTTGACGTCGACCACCGACGCCTGGTCGAGCAGCTGCTGCACGGTCGCGGCGGTGCGGATGCCCTGCCCGCCCTCCAGCGTGCGCGTCGCGACCGCGGAGATCTCGAAGGGGATGTCGCGCTTGGCGTCCCGCGGCTCGACCGGGTTGCCGTTGGCGTCCGCGTCCGCCTGCTTGATCCCGGCGACGGTGCCCGTCCCGGTGGTGACGGTGCGGCCCGTCGCATCGTCGAGCGGCCAGCGCTCGAGGAGCAGCGCGTAGAGCACCGCGCCGAGGCCCCGCACGTCGGACTCCTTGGAGGCGTCCGCGAGGGTGCCGGGGAAGGCGAGGAAGGCGTGGCCGTCCTGGGAGATGCGCACGCGGTCCGGGTGATCGATCGACAGCGCGGCGCCGGCGCGGTGGGCGCCCTCGGCGGCACCCGCCAGCGCCCGCACGGCCTTGGCCGCGCCGATCGCGGACGGATGGGTACCGGCCACGTCGGCCAGGGAGCTGCTGGGGATCCACTCGGCCACCACGATGCCGCCCGAGCTGCCGCGCACCACGTCGAGGACGCGGGCCAGTCCGTTCGAGTGCACGCGCCCCAGGCGCAGGGTGCGGGAGAGGATGGACTGCGGACCCTCGCCGCGCAGGCTGATCTGCGCGCCGCGCTCGGGGACCGGCGCGCGCTGCTCGGAATCGACGAAGGTGAGCGCCACGTCGCGATCGAGGTTGATGTCGCGCGCCTGCCAGAACTGCAACCCGCGGATGCCGCCGTAGTGCTCGATCAGCCGGTACCGGCCGCCGGCGACCACCGCGCCGGGGATCAGCTCGGGACCGCGGGGCACGTCGTCCTCGTCCCAGGACTGGGCGGACTCGGGCGACGCGGGGAGTCCGGCGGGCGACGGCAGTCGCATCTGACCGGTCCCGGGTGCCTCGTTGCCGGACGTGCGTGCGGAGTCGTCCTCGGTCACTGCGAATGCTCCTCTTCTGCGGTATCGAAGGCCCGTGGTCGGTTGTTCTGCGCTCGCCCGCGGACGCCGGGGAACATGGCTCTGACCAGCATACGGGAGGCCGATGTCGTCGGCGATCCGCGGCAGCTGGGCTGTGATCTCCTCGCGCCGGAGGCTGGCGTACGCCTCCAGCTCGTCGAGGCGCATCTCCCGGGTGTCGGGGGCGCGGGAGGCCGCGCGCTCCGGTTCCGGCGGTGCGCTCGGCCGCAGCGCCGGGACGAACCGGGCCGCGATGCGCTTGAGGGGTGCCAGGATCGCCAGCACGTCCGGTACTCGCCACAGGGCGAGCAGCGCGTAGATCAACGTCATGCACAGTACGCCTGCGATTGCAAGGAACACCAGCGCGCCCAGCGAGCCGCTCTTGTCCATGCGCTGCAGGCCGTCGATCTGCATGATCAGGTACACCGTCACGGTGACCAGGACCGACACCGTCGTGGTCTGCAGCAGGGTGCGGGTCACGTTGGTCAGGTGCAGCGGGCCGAGTGTGCGGCGCAGCAGGTACCAGCCCATGATCGCGCCCGCGGTGTAGGCCAGGCCGCGGGCCGTGCCGACGAACTCGACGATGCGGTGATCGTCGTCCACGAACACCGGCACCAGGTAGGACAGCGCGATCTGGACGGCCACGATGGCGATGACGATGCCGGTCGGGACCCAGGCCCGCTCCTGGGCGTAGAAGACCCGCAGGTGGATCAGGACCATCGCATAGGGGATCAGCACGAACGCGGAGAACGAGATCGCCGTGCCCAGGAAGTTGGCGTCGTCCTGCGAGAACTGGCCGAAGTTGAAGAGGGCGCGGCCGATGGAGGGTCCGAAGACCGTCATGAAGGCGACGATGGGCACCAGGGCCACCATCGTGATGCGGGTGGCGACGGACAGATCGTCGAGTACCGCGTTGCGATTGCCCTCCGCGGCGTTGCGGGACAGGCGGGGCATCACGGCGGTGAGCAGGGCGACGCCGATCACGCCGTACGGCAGCTGCAGCACCATCCACGCGTACTGGTAGATCGCGGGACCGCCGTCGGAGGCGTGCGAGAGGATCGGCGTGACGGCGTACCAGCCGGCCAGCGAGATGAAGACGTAGGCGACGATGGCCACGCCCATGGAGCCGAAGTGCTTGAGCCGGTCGTCGATGCCCCAGCGCAGGCGCAGCTTGATCCCCGAACGGCGCATCGCGGGGATCTGGATCAGTGCCTGCAGGACCACGCCCAGGGTGCTGCCGATGCCCAGCACGAGCAGCTTCGGCTGGCCCATGGCAGTCGGGTTCAGGGTCAGCTCGCCGGGCATCAGGTAGAAGGCCACCAGCGTGGCGATCTGCACGGTGTTGCAGGCCACCGGGGCCCAGGCGCCGGGCTTGAACTCGTCGCGCGTGTTGAGCATGGCGCTGAACAGCGCGGACAGGCCGAAGAAGACCAGCTGCGGCAGGAACATGATCACGAGCGCGTGAGTGAGGCCCTCGTCGACCTTGGAGCCGCCCACCAGCATCCCGACCAGCACCGGGGACAGCGCAAGCGACACCACCAGCGCGATGCTCAGGATCGTCAGCGACAGCGTGAACAGGCGCTCGAAGAAGGCCTGGCCGCGGTCCTTGTCCTCCATCTCCGCGCGGACCAGCACGGGGATCACCAGTGCGGTGAGCACCTGGCCGAGCACCAGCTCGGAGACCTGCTGGGGCATCTGGTTCGCGATGCTGAAGGCCGAGGCGACCGCGGGACCGAGGATCGCGGCGAGAAGCACGGTCCGCAGGAAGCCCGTGACGCGTGAGGTCAGCGTGGCGACGGCGACCGAACCCGTGGAGCGCAGGAGGCTGGCGGTTCCGCCGTCAGCCTTCCCACCTGAGGGGGTGCTGCTCGGCGGGATGTGCCGGGGCTCGGCGCGGCTCATGTGTCCTTCGGTTCCGGGTTCTCGTGCGACGCGGTCGGTCGATGTGCAGCGTAACTGTTCGCGATCCGCTTCTCGTGCTCGTCCGCCGGCGGGCGGTCGGCGTCCGCCGGATCCGGACGGCCGCGGAACCGGCGCCACAGGCGCCGCCCCGCCAGCAGGACCAGCAGGATTCCGACGCCGCACGTGATCCAGAACAGCGACTTGCCGTAGGCGTTGGAGTGCACCGAGACGGAGATCGGATCGCCCAGCGGCATGTTGCTGCTCGAGCGCAGCGTCAGCTGCACCGAGATCTGCCGCGAGTAGTCGACCGTGGTCGGTAGCTCGATCTGCCGGGTGCCGCGGGCGGGCAGCTCCTGCACCTCGGAAGCGTCGATCGTGACGCCCTCGGGCGCGGACCAGTCGATCACCGTCCGGATCGGCAGCGGCAGGTCGTTCCGCGCGACGATGAGCAGCGGCGACTTGTCCGAGGCCAGGGTGTAGGCGCCGCCCGGGCTGACGAAGCGCACCGAGCGCAGCTGCGCGGTCATGGACGCGCGCGCGGCGGTGAGCCGGATCGACGCGTCACCGTCGACCGCGGGCCTCGACGGTGCCCACCGCAGGGCGCGCACACCGTCCTCGCGCAGCGGCGAGGTGTACATGCGCGGCGTGAGCGGGGTCTTCGGCAGCGGCAGCAGCGCGGCACCGAGTTGGTCCACCTGGCGCACGTGCGCCACCGCGGCCGAGACGATCCGGTCCGGCACCCGCGATGCCGCGGCGTCGTGCGGCTGCCGCAGCGTCCACGGATCGGCGGCGCGGACCGGGTCCCGTCCCGCCGACTGGGCGGACGCGACCACGTCGCGGAAGGTGCGCGGCCCCGCGAGCCCGGCCCCGAACTGGGCGGAGACGGCGTCCAGGACAGCGCGTGCGTCCGCCGGCCCGGCGGCCCAGACCTGCGGCGGCACGATCAGCGTCGAACGCCCGGTGACCTGAGCGACGGGATCGACGGCCGTGCTGGCCGCCGACCCGCCCGGGGGCGCGTAGCGCTGGGTCGGGTCGAGTGCCGACGCGGTGACGGCACCGATGGCCGCCTGCCGGCGCATCGACGCCGACTCCTCGGCGATGGTGAAGGTCGACGAGGTGGGCACGGTCCCCGTCGGGCCCGGGGCCACGCCGCGCTCCGCGCCGTCGCTGACACCGCCCATCGCGGCCAGCGCCGCGGAGACGCTGGGGTCGAAGACCGCGGCGCCGATGCCCTGACCCACGTTGACGATGCCCGACGGGGCGCCACGCCCCCGGTCCGGCGCCTTCACCGCGGTCGCGGCCACGACGGTCGCCGAGACGTCGGAGGCGCGGAGCTGCCGGGCACCGTCGGACAGGAGCACGCCGGACGTGGGGATCGCGACGCCCCGCACCGACTGCACGCCGAGAATGGAGTCGATGACGTCGGAGGGCGTGTCGAGGGCCGCGCGCTGCAGCGAGGGCTCCGCCGAGCGGCCGAGCGCCTCGAGGTCGACCTGGCCGAAGGGCAACGCGACCACGCACGAATCGGCCGCGACGCGCTTGAGCTTGTCCAACCAGGCGCTCGCCTGGTCGCTTCCGGTGCCGGCGGTGCTGGGCCCGCGCGGGTCGGCGGGGTTGCGGGAGACGCGGTACGGGGCGGTCATGGCCTGCACCGTGACCAGGAGGTCCGGGTCGATCGCGAGGCACGCCGCCGTTCGGAGCGCGGTGCGCCTCGGGTCGGGGCCGCGGGTCGCGTCCTCGTAGGCCGACAGCAGGCCGTCGAGCCGGCCGCCCGCGGCGAGCGAGCCGGCGAGCGCGTCGTCGACCAGCCGGACCGGGGTGTCGCCGCCGCCGGGGACTCCGCCGGCGAGCTTGGGGTTGTCGGCCAGCGGCCACAGCAGGGTGACCTGCGCGGGGGAGGTCGTGACCGGCTTGTCCACGCCGTCGGGCGCGTCGGCGGACCCGTCGGGCAGGCCGAGGACCGGGAGCAGCGTCCGCGAGTCGTCGAGCCGGGCCGCGCCGCCGTACGCGGGCTTGCCGTTGAGGTTGAGCAGGAGCGGGTAGACGCCCGGGCGGTCGATGCCGAGCGTGGGGCCGCGGGTGGTCGGCGTCGCGCGCACCGGGATGGACACGGTGAACGCGGTCCGCTCCCCCGGCTTGAGCACCTTCGAGACCGGCTCGAACCGGCCGAGGGTGTCGTAGACGTTGTTGTCGGCCACCAGGTCGGAGCGCAGCTGCGCGGACGTCGAGACCGCGGGCGCGCGCTGGATCCGCAGGTCCAGCTCGCTGACGTCACGGTCGCCGAAGTTCTCGACGTTGCCGCGCACCACCACCTCGTTCGGGGAGGTGTCGGTGATCCGGGAGGTCACCTCGTCGACGTTGATCCGCACGAACTGCGCGTCCGGAAGACCGGCGCCGCTGGGTGCGGGCAGGCCGGTGATCGCGATCAGGAGCGTCAGCACGCACAGGAGGCGGGCCGACCGCGTCACGTCTGACCGCTCCCGCCGCCTCCGCCACTGCGGCGCCCGCGCGAGCGGCGCCCGCCCCGTCGTCGACGGGGCTTCGGCGGATCGTTGCGCACGGCGTTGCGCTCGGCCGCGGCGCGCTCGTAGGCGGAGGGCTCGCTGCGCGGCGCGGCGGCCACGCGGGCGGCCAGTTCCTCCGGATCGGCCGTCAGGTCCTCGATCACCGTGCGCGCGGTGGCGACGAGTTTGCGCTCATCGGAGTAGGTGAGGCGAGTCGTGAGCTCGCTCAGGGGCACCCAGGCGACCTCGGAGACCTCGTAGTCCTCGGTCGAGAGGTCCCCGCTCTGCCAGGACAGCAGGAAGTGGTGCACCGTCTTGTGGACGCGCCGGCCCTCGACGGCGAACCAGTAGTCGATCTTCCCGATGGGCGCGAGCACGGAACCCGTGAGGCCCGTCTCCTCCGCGACCTCGCGGATCGCGGTGAGCTCGGCCGTCTCGCCCGTTTCGATATGCCCCTTCGGCAGCGACCACAGCGTGCGGCCGCGCCGGTCGACGCGGCCGATGAGTGCGGCGCGCAGCTCGTCACCACCGTCGAGGCCGGCCACGACGAGGCCGCCCGCGGAGGTCTCGCGCACCGTCCGGATGCGCGGATCGGGCCGGACCCGGCCGGGCGTGGGGCGCTTGGCCTTCGAGGTGGGGGTGCCCTGCTTGCGCGCGGGCTTGGCCGTCGGGGCGGGCTCCGACGGTGCCTCCCCGCTCTCCGGTGCGGCCTTCTGGTCGGTGACCGCCGAGAGCTGGCCGCGACCGCGTCCACGGCCCCCGCGACGACGCCGCCGGCGCGGACGGGAGGGCGCTCCCGCCGCGGAGTCGCCGACGGGACCCGGGCGCTGCGGGCGTCCCGGGGTGTCGGCGGATTCGGCGGAGGTCACCCCCCGATGCTACTGGCCGGTTGCGCTCCCATACGCCACCGTCGCGTTTTCCGCGCCGCAGTAGACTGGTTGGTCGTGACCGACAGCTCTCCCGACGGCCCCGCGGACGCGCGCGCAGAACGCCGGACCCGCCTCCTGGCGGCGGCGCATATCTCGCTGCGCGGATTGTCCGACGTGCTGGCTCCGCTGGGCGCCCGTTTCGCCGATGCGGGGCACGAGCTGTACCTCGTGGGCGGCTCCGTCCGCGACGCACTGCTGGGCCGGTTGACGAGCGATCTCGACTTCACCACCGACGCCCGCCCCGAGCAGGTCCAGGCGCTGCTGCGCGGCTGGGCCGACGCGATGTGGGCCACCGGCATCGAGTTCGGCACCGTCAGCGCCTCCTTCGCGGACCAGCAGATCGAGATCACCACCTACCGCGCCGAGGCCTACGACCGCGTCACCCGCAACCCCGTCGTGAAGTTCGGCGAGAACCTGCACGACGACCTGGTGCGCCGCGACTTCACCGTCAACGCGATGGCCGTGCGGATCGGCCGGGACGGCGCGGAGGACTTCCAGGACCCGCTGAACGGACTCGACGCGCTGCTCGCGGGTGTGGTCGATACACCCGCGACCCCCGAGGAGTCCTTCTCCGACGATCCCCTGCGCATGCTCCGCGCGGCGCGGTTCGTCTCCCAGCTGGGCTTCAGCGTGGCACCGCGGGTGCAGGCGGCGATGACGGACATGGCGCCCGAGATCGACCGCATCACGGCCGAGCGGGTGCGCGCCGAACTGGACAAACTGATCCTGGGCGAGCACCCGGTCGACGGGATCGTGCTGCTCGTGGACACCGGGCTCGCGCAGCGCGTGATTCCCGAGATCCCCGGCATGAAGCTGGCGATCGACGAGCACCACCAGCACAAGGACGTCTTCTGGCACTCGATGACGGTGCTGCAGCAGGCCATCGACCTGGAGGAGTCGGACCCGGACCTGATCCTGCGCTGGGCCGCGCTGCTGCACGACATCGGCAAGCCCGACACCCGCCGGCACGAGCCCAACGGCGGCGTCTCCTTCCACCATCACGAGGTGGTCGGCGCGAAGATGGTGCGCAAGCGGATGCGGGCGCTGGCCTACCCCAAGGCCGTGATCGAGGACGTCGCGCAGTTGGTCTTCCTGCACCTGCGTTTCCACGGCTACGGCGATGGGCAGTGGACCGATTCGGCCGTGCGGCGGTACGTCACCGACGCCGGACCCCTGCTCCCCCGTCTGCACAAGCTGGTCCGCGCCGACTGCACCACCCGCAACAAGCGCCGCGCCGCCCGGCTCCAGGCGACCTACGACGGGCTCGAGAAGCGCATCGAGGATCTGGCCGCCAAGGAGGACCTCGCGCGCGTGCGGCCCGATCTCGACGGCAACGCGATCATGGAGCTGCTCGGGCTGCCGCCCGGCCCCGAGGTCGGCGCGGCGTGGAAGTTCCTCAAGGAGTTGCGCCTCGATCGCGGGCCGCTGGACCGCGACGAGGCCGAGGCCGAGCTGACGAAGTGGTGGGCCGACCGCCAGGGCTGAGCCGGCGGCGGAATCAGCGCGGCTCGGTGTACGGCGTGCGCGGGCCGGGGATCGCCGCGATCCGCTTGTCCAGGTCGCTCGGGAGCTTCGACAGGGCCGCCCAGCCGCGTGGCTCGGGATTGTCGACGGTGGCCTCCAGCACCCTGCCGTCGGTGGTGCGCACCGTGGCGGAGACGATCCAGCCGTCGAAGATCTGCGCCTTCCGGTCGTACTGCGGGACGTTGCGCAGCACCTTCTCGGTGATCACACGCAGATCCGCGACGTCGGCGGGCTTGCCCCGCAGCTCGACGAGGCCGCCCTTCGAGTTCACGGCCTTCGTGATGATCCGCCCGTCGGGGTAGACGGTGGTCCGCGGGGGCGTCTCCCGGGCGGGCGTGAGGAAGACGTGGGTGCGCACGTCGACGACGGCGGGGGCCTTCGGCGCCGGCGCGGGTGCGGCGGTCACCGGGGCGGGGAGCATCCCGGCGAGCAGGCCGAGAAGGACTGTGGTGATGCCGACGGTCTTCCGCATGGGGCCAGCGTAGCGCGATATGCGGGAATCGAAACATCGAATACGGCAGTGACGTACCGGGGTGGCCCGCCCGATCTCTACCGACCGGCGTCCAGTGGAACGGCGCCGTCCGCGGTCCCGTCACCGTCGGTGTCGAAGAGCAGGACGTCGGGCGTGCCGTCGCCATCCGTATCGACCACGGCCTGCCGCGCCGCCTGTCCGGGTTCGGCGGGCACCGCGGTGACCGCCGCGGGCGCGTCCACCGGTCCGGGCACCCGCGCGACGCCGGGGATAGGGCAGGTCGACGATGCCGCCCGTTCCGCCCCGCGGACGGGCCCGGACCGGCCGGGTTCGGGCGGCGTCCCCGACGTGATCCCGGGTGCTGCCGTCGGTTGCGCCCAGCGCCCTGAGCCGTCGTCGCGGAAGGCGGTCTCGCGGGTGCCGTCGTCGTCGAGATCGAGGGCGGCGACATCGGCTCTGCCGTCGCCGTCGAGGTCGATCATCGCGTCGTCGAGCCGGCCGTCCCCGTCGAAGTCGAGCAGGACCACGCCCTGCTCCGCAGGTGAGGTCCAACGGGTGACGGTGGTCCCGTCGCCGAACCAGTACTCGATCAGTCCGTCGCCCATATCAATTGGACGCGCCAGCTGCCTCCGGGGTTCCCACCTCGGCATTTCCCGTCCGGCGGTACAGCAGCACCACCGCGCCGACGGCGAGGGCGTACAGGACCGCACCGGCGGCGGCGAGGGGGCGGCAGACACCGTCGAACGGCACCACCGCGGCGGCGAAGGCGACCGCGCTCACGAAGGTGACATTGAACAGGGCGTCCTGGAAGGCGAAGACCTGGCCGCGACGCTCGTCGGGCACGTCGAGCTGCATGGCGGCATCGCCCGAGAGCTTCACCACCTGGCCCGCGAGGCCCAGGACCGCCGCGGCGAGCACCAGCACCGCGAAGTTCATCGTCAGCACCGTGAGCTGGGTCAGGCAGGCGGCGACGAGAGCCCCGACCACGGTGTTGCGTCGCCCCCACCGGGCCACGGAGATGGGAGTGAGCACCGCGGCGACGAACATGCCGACGGCCGTCGCGCCCGCGACCGAGCCGAAGCCCGCGAGGCCGAGCGTGCCGTCGGTGAAGTGGTGCCGGGTCAGCAGGAGCAGCATCAGCGTGTTGAACCCGAAGACGATGCGGTGCGCCCCCATACCGGTCAGGGCCGCCGTCACCGACGGTGCGCGCCACGCCGCGAGGGCGCCGTGCGCGAGGCCCGCAGCGACATCGGCGAACGCGGTCGCGGGCTTCTCGTGCTTGCCCGAGAGGTCGTGGTCGGGTCCGAGCACACCCGCGGGGAAGCGGGTGGAGAGCAGGGCGCCGAGGATCGCGATGAGCGCGGCGCACGCCAGGACGCCCGCGCCGCCGGCATCGTCGGAGCCGAACAACGCGCGCAGCCCGACCGCGGTGCTGGCGCCGACGGCCGTGGCGCCGGCTCCCAGGGTCGTGGTGACCGAATTCAGAGCGACGAGCTGCGGCCGGTCCACGACGTGCGGCAACGCGGCCGAGAGGCCCGAGCCGACGAAGCGCCCGGCGCCGCCCACCGCCAGTGCGACGACGAAGATCGCGGTCTCCCCCGCGCCCGACGCGAGCACGCCGGCGCACGCCGCGATGAGCAGCGCGCGTACGAGGTTGGCGACGATGAAGACGCGCCGCCGATCCCACCGGTCCAGGAGAGCTCCGGCGAAGGGGCCGATCACCGAGTACGGCAGCAACAGCACCGCGAGGCCGGTCGCGATCGCGACCGGCGAGGCGCTGCGCTGCGGGTTGAAGACGATGGCAGTACCGAGACCGGCCTGGAACAGGCCTTCCGCGTACTGGCTCAGGAGTCGGACGCCGAGCAGGCGCAGCAGGTCGGGCAGGTCCCGGAAGGTCCGCCACGCGGGTTTCGCGGCGGCCGCTGGGGCGTCCGCTCCGCTGGTCGTCACGTGCTACAGCGTATCGGCGCAAAGGCTTCCCCGTCGGCGGACCCCGATGGTGCTCCGCGTGCCATGATGGTGGCGTGGGTCCTGATCGTTCGAATGAATCCGCAGCGGGCGGCGCGTCCTCCGGCGAGTCCGAGGGCGCGGGCTTCGAGGTGTCCTCGGGAACCTTGCTGGTGGCCTCCCCCGAGCTGATCGAGCCCACCTTCTCGCGCACCGTCGTCTACCTGATCGAGCACAACGAGTCGGGCAGCCTCGGCGTGGTGCTCAACCGTCCCAGTGAGTCCGCGGTGCACGGGGTGCTCCCCCAGTGGCACGATCTGGCGGCCAAGCCCAAGGCGGTCTTCGTGGGCGGTCCGGTGAACCAGTCCGCGGCGCTGTGCCTGGGCGTGGTCAAGGCCGGTGTGGATGCGAGCGGCATCCGCGGTCTGCAGCCGGTGCACGGCCGGGTGGTCCTCGTCGACCTCGATTCCGATGTCGAGATGATGGACGAACTGCTCGACGGGGTCCGAGTCTTCGCCGGGTACAGCGGGTGGGGCATGGGCCAGCTCGACGACGAGCTCGGTCGCGACGACTGGATCCCCTGCGGCTCCCTGCACACCGACGTGCTGCTGCCCGGCAGCGTCGATCTGTGGGGCCGGGTCCTGCGGCGCCAGGGCCTGCCCACCGCGTTGCTCGCGACGCATCCGGTGGACGTCTCCGTCAACTGAGTTCAGCCGTGGGTCTCGATGATGGCCCACAGCGCCGCCCGGCACTGCTCGGTGCGGTCCACGCCCAGCGTCGCCCGCCATCGGTCTTCGAAGGCGTGCGCGGCGTCGAGGGCGGATGCGGCGAGCGCCTTCCCGTCCGCCGTGAAGTCGATGAGCTTCGCTCGGCGATCGGTCGGGTCGACGGCGCGCTCGAGGAAGCCCCAGGTGACGAGTTCTTCGACGATCGGCGAGACCGTCTGCTTGGTCGTGCCCAGCCGCGCGGCGATGTCGACGATGCGCTGGGGACCCGTCGCGAAGGCGGCCAGCACGCGCAGATGGGCCCCTCGAATCCGGGAGTCGTGCCGGTGGACGGCGTCGAGGACACCGTCGGTGACGAGTGCCGCGACGCGGCGGGCGAGTGCCCCGATCCGCGCGTCCGGCGACAGATCGACGACGGCGAGCGCGTCGGGGGACTGCGGTGTGCTCCTGGACACATGGTCAGTCTACCCGTACCATTTTAGTCAGGTACTACTGACTAAAGGGAGACGGTCCATGACCCACGCGCAGTCCGCCGCCGATCGGGCGCGGCTCCTCGCCGGATCGCTCCTCGCTCTGTCCGCGGTCACGCACGTGAGTCAGCTCGCGGTGTACGGAACCGCCGGCAACGTCGTAGGCTCGGCGGGTTTCGGCGTCGTGTACGCGGTGCTGGCATTCTTCGTCTTCCGCGGCGCGCGGTGGAGCTACCTTGCCGCCGTGGTGTTCCCGACGATCGGTGGCCTGCTCGGCGTTTACCGGTTCATCTTCATCCATCCGAACCCGTTCAGCGTCTTCCATCCGCTGCTCGACGTGGTCATCGTGCCGACCGCCGCGTTCCTGTGGTGGGTGAGTCGGCGCAACGGATCGGTTCCCGCCGCGAACTCGGGCTAGTCGGGGATCAGGCGGAGGCCGGCTCCGGCTCGAGCTCGCGCCCGTACCGCGCGGCCAGCCAGGCGCACATCATCAACTGGATCTGGTGGAAGATCATCAGTGGGAGGACCAGCAGGCCGACGGGCTGCCCGGCGAACAGCACGGCCGCCATCGGCAGGCCCGTCGCCATGGATTTCTTCGTCCCGCAGAACTGGATGGCGATCATGTCGGCCCGATCGAAACCGAGTTTCTCCGCGGTCGCGCGGGTGAGCCACAGCATCACCAGCACCAGCGCGACGGACAGCACGATCAGCTGCACCACGCCCACCCAGGAGACCTGGCTCCAGATGTGCTCGCGCATGCCGGCGGAGAACGCCGAGTAGACGACGAGCACGATCGAGCCGCGGTCCACGTACTTCAGGGCCGCGGCGTGCTTCGCCACGAACCCGCCCACCCATGGCCGCAGGAGCTGGCCGAGCAGGAAGGGCAGCAGCAGCTGCAGGCACAGGTCGATGATCGAGCTGCTGCGGAACTGCACCTCGCCCGTGGTCGCCATGAGGGCCAGCACCAGCAGTGGCGTGACGAAGACGCCGAGCAGGTTGGACACCGACGCGCTGACGATCGCGCCGGGCACGTTGCCGCCCGCGATCGAGGTGAAGGCGATCGAGGACTGCACCGTCGACGGCAGCAGCGTCAGGAACAGCACGCCCGCGTACAGCTCGGGCCGCAGGAGCACCTCCGGCGCGAATCGCAGCAGCACGCCGATGATCGGGAAGACGACGAAGGTGAAGCCGAGGATCACCGCGTGCAGGCGCCAGTGCTTCAGCCCGGCGATCGCTTCCCGCGGATGGATCCGGGCGCCGTAGAGGAAGAACAGGATCGCGATCGCCACGGTGACCGCATCGTCGACGATCGGCTCGGCCCGCCCTGTGGCCGGGAACAGCGCCGCAACGCCGACGGCCGCGAAGATCGCGAGGATGAAGCCGTCGATGGAGAGCTTGCTGAGCAGCTTCTTCATCGGCTAGGCGGGACGCGCTTCGTGGTCGCACATGCCCTTGAGGGCGCAGGCGCCGCAGCCGCCGGTCACACCGCAGTCGTCCGCGGGGTCATCCGACGGTGCCTCGTCGGCACTGCAGCACGTCGCGTCGGGCGTTTGCAGCCTGGCCTGGATCGATGCCGCCCGGGAGCCCTGCAGGGCACCGAAGCCGGCCAGGAGCACGCCCGCGGCGACGGCGACGCCGACGGCCACGAACGACCACGGTGCGTCCATCGCGGGGCCGATCAGCGCGGCAGCGGCGAAGATGACGCCCGCCGCCACCAGACTCGGCCCGGCGACGCGGTTGGCGGTGCGCCAGAGGAGCGGGTCGGACAGGGTCTGTTCGGTGCGGACACCCACGAAGCCGTTCTCCGGGAGGCGGCCGGCGAGCCCGGCACCGCCCACGATGACGGCCGCCACTGCGGCGAGGGCGAGGATCACAACCAGCACGAACACGATCTCCAGTTTAGAGACCTGTGCAAATCGCCCGCACTGAGGTGTTTGCCGGGCCCACCAGGAGCGTCACTAAGCTGGAGGGGTGACGCAGAACGTTGAACAGACCCCCTCGGCCGGCCCCGCCCACCGGTACACGGCCGAGCTCGCGGGCGCCATCGAGCAGCGGTGGCGCGATCAGTGGCGCGACGGTGGCGTCTTCAACGCCCCGAACCCCGTCGGTCCACTGCAGGGCGACGGTGCGCTCCCCGCCGAGAAGCTGTTCATCCTGGACATGTTCCCGTACCCGTCCGGTGCCGGCCTGCATGTGGGCCACCCGCTGGGCTTCATCGCGACGGACGTCTTCGGCCGCTACCACCGGATGAACGGGGCCAACGTCCTGCACACGATGGGCTTCGACGCCTTCGGCCTGCCCGCCGAGCAGTACGCGGTGCAGACGGGCACGCACCCGCGCGTGACCACCGAGAAGAACATCGAGCGGTACCTGGAGCAGATCGGCTCGCTGGGGCTGGCCCACGACGAGCGCCGCCGCGTCTCCACCACGGACCCGGAGTTCTACCACTGGACCCAGTGGATCTTCCTGCAGATCTACAACTC
Organism: Tsukamurella sputi; assembly: GCF_007858445.1. Classification (GTDB taxonomy): domain Bacteria; phylum Actinomycetota; class Actinomycetes; order Mycobacteriales; family Mycobacteriaceae; genus Tsukamurella; species Tsukamurella sputi. The sequence continues at coordinate 61,079 of NZ_VIGV01000010.1, forward strand.
CTGGTACGACGGCGCCCAGGATCGCGCGCGGCCCATCGCCGAGCTGGAGGCCGAGTTCGCCTCCGGTGCCCGCGCCCTGGACGACGGTCGCGATTGGTCGGGCCTGACGGTGGCCGAGCGGCGCGCCGTGCTCGACGACCATCGCCTGGTCTACGAGAGCAACTCGCTCGTGAACTGGTGCCCGGGCCTGGGCACCGTGTTGGCCAACGAGGAGGTCACCGCCGACGGTCGCAGCGAGCGCGGCAACTTCCCCGTTTACCGCAAGCAGCTGCGGCAGTGGATGATGCGGATCACGGCCTACGCGGACCGGCTGATCGACGATCTGGACGTGCTGGACTGGCCGGAGAAGGTCAAGTCCATGCAGCGCAACTGGATCGGCCGCAGCCGCGGCGCGCGAGTGGCGTTCACCGCCGCGGGCGAGCGGATCGAGGTCTTCACCACCCGCCCCGACACACTGTTCGGGGCCACCTACATGGTCCTCTCCCCCGAGCATCCGCTGGTCGATCAGCTGACGGCCCCCGCCTGGTCCACGGGTGTCGACGAGCGGTGGACCGGTGGTGCCGCCACCCCCGCCGAGGCCGTCGCCGCCTACCGCGCCTCGATCGCCGCCAAGTCCGACCTGGAGCGCCAGGAGGGCAAGGAGAAGACGGGTGTCTTCCTCGGCACCACGGCTGCGAATCCGGTGAACGGCCAGCAGGTTCCGGTGTTCATCGGCGACTACGTTCTCATGGGCTATGGCACCGGCGCCATCATGGCGGTCCCCGGCCACGACGTGCGCGATCACGAGTTCGCCACCAAGTTCGGCCTGCCCATCGTCGAGGTGGTCGGCAGCGAGGCCGGCGTCGCCGACGAGGCCTACACCGGCGAGGGCCCCGCGGTGAACTCCGCGAACGCCGAGCTCGACATCAACGGCCTGGCCGTCGCGGAGGCCAAGGCCGCCGTGATCGCCTACCTGGAGAAGACGGGCGCCGGCCGGGGCACCGTGCAGTACAAGCTGCGCGACTGGCTGTTCGCGCGGCAGCGCTACTGGGGCGAGCCCTTCCCCATCGTCTTCGATGCCGACGGTGCGCCGCACGCCCTGCCGGAATCCGAACTCGCCGTGCTGCTCCCGGAGGTCGAGGACTACGCGCCCGTGGCCTTCGATCCCGAGGACTCGGACTCGCAGCCCTCTCCCCCGCTCGCGAAGGCCACCGACTGGCTGCACGTGGAGCTGGATCTGGGTGACGGGCTCAAGGACTACACGCGCGACGCGAACGTGATGCCCCAGTGGGCGGGCAGCTCCTGGTACCAGCTGCGCTACGTGGACCCCACGAACGCGGAGACCTTCTGTGCCAAGGAGAACGAAGCCTATTGGATGGGGCCGCGTCCCGAGGTCAACGGCGCGGGCGATCCCGGCGGCGTCGATCTGTACGTGGGCGGCGTGGAGCACGCGGTGCTGCACCTGCTGTACGCGCGGTTCTGGCACAAGGTGCTCTTCGACCTGGGCTACGTCACCTCGCGCGAGCCCTACCGGAAGCTGTTCAACCAGGGCATGATCCAGGCCTACGCCTACACCGACTCCCGCGGCGTGTACGTGCCCGCGGAGGACGTGGTGGAGCGTGACGGAAAGTTCTTCCTCGGCGAGCAGGAGGTGAACCGCGAGTACGGCAAGATGGGCAAGTCCCTGAAGAACTCCGTCGCACCCGACGACATCGCCCGCGACTACGGCGCCGACACCCTGCGCGTGTACGAGATGTCCATGGGCCCACTGGATCAGGACCGCGCGTGGGCCACCAAGGACGTGGTGGGTGCACAGCGCTTCCTGCAGCGCGCGTGGCGCGCGGTCGTCGACGAGGAGACCGGTGCCGTGCGCGTCACCGACGAGACGCCGTCCGACGAGTCGATGCGTGTGCTGCATAAGACGATCGCGGGTGTGCGCGAGGACTACGCGGAGATGCGCGACAACACCGCCATCGCCAAGTTGATCGAGCTGACCAACCACCTCACGAAGGCCTACCCGGGCGGCGCCCCGCGGGCGCTGGCCGAGCCGCTCACGCTGATGCTCGCTCCCGTCGCCCCGCACATCGCGGAGGAACTGTGGAACCGGCTGGGCCACACAGAGTCCCTGGCGCACGGGCCCTTCCCGGTGGCCGAGGGGCAGTGGCTGGTGCAGGACACGATCGAGATCCCCGTACAGGTCAAGGGCAAGGTCCGTGCTCGCATCACCGTGGGCGCCGACGCCTCCGACGAGGCCCTCGGGGCGGCTGCGCTCGCCGAGCCCAAGGTGGCCGAGCTGCTCGACGGCGCCCCGCGCAAGGTGATCGTCGTCTCCGGCAAGCTGGTCAACATCGTTCCGTAGCAGGGGAGTCCGGCCATGACGTCGCTCGCTGAACAGCTCATGGCCGGGCCCCGTGGGCGCGCGCTGTGTCTGTACGTCGGACTGCATCATGGGCACTGGCGGCCATTGTGGAACATGGCACTCGAGCCAGACCGAGAACGAGGTGTGCCTTGGTACGACGCGGAACGAGACAGAGTACTCACTGCTGAGCAGGCAGGATTGGTCGAGGAGCTGAGTGCCGGCCTGGGCGGATCTGTCGAGGTAGGTGCTGCTGAGCTCCGTCTCGCATTGGCGCACACCGTTGACAATGCCGTGTACTGGCAGGATCCGCGCGATGAAGAGCTAGTGGGATCTATGCCGCAGCTCGCTCCTGAGCTGCGGCGAGTTGCTCATCAGATAGCAGGACTCACGGAGACCGATTGGTGGACAGCGAGTCTCACCGCTGAGCAGTACCGAGTCAGGTTCTTGCCGCTCGCTGGGCGAGCGACGCGCGAAGAGTCACCGGCGCAGATTCTGGCAGAGGTGTACCGGGTTCGTGCGGTGAGCGAGCCTCCGGGGTACATGAGCGGATGGTGGTCGGCGCCGCCTTTCGGCCTGGTGCGGACATGTCCGGCCCCAGAGGGGGAGCCAAGTGGCCTGTTCCTGGTTGAGGACGGGTTCGGACAGCAGGCGGCAGCCGTCTACTCGTCGACTGCCACCGAGCCGAGCGTCTTCGAGATCGCTTCCGGTGAGGCCTGGGCGGCGTTGTGTCGTGATCATCCGCTGGACGTCACGGCGGTCCGGGGCGGGGACTGGCTGGTCACGACTGCGCTTGCAGACACCCGCTGGGTGATGCCGGACTGGGCTTCGGTGGCGCGGGAGTACGACGCGGTGCACCTGCAGGTTGGTGCCTACCTCGCGGCGAGCGGTACTGCGATCGAGGTGGAGCCGGGCGTGCACTCCGTGATCGCGGGGTGGGCGCCGGGGGACACGTACTGGCTCACCGATGTGGTCGAAACCGAGCCCGTGGGGCGGATCTTCGTCAAGAATCGGGACGACGACCTGTGGCACCCGACGGAGGAGACGGCGTGATCGGTTCGGTCCGGGAACTGGCGACCGCGGAGTGCGCCAGCCTGCTCGAGCTCATCGAGACCCTCACCCCCGACCAGTGGGCCGCACCGAGCCTGTGCGCGGGCTGGACGGTGCGCGACGTGGTGGCGCACCACTTCAGCTACGACATGCTCACGCCCGTGCAGACGGCGCGACGGGTGGCCGCCGGCCTCCGGTACCCCGGAGGCCCGAACGCGCTGGGCATCGAGCATCTCGGGCGGCTGAGCAATGAGGAACTGGTCGAGACCGTCCGCCGGCACCTCGATCCGCGCGGCATCGTCACGGCCTTCGGGTGCCGCGTGGCACTCACCGACAGCATGCACCACCAGCAGGACATCCGCCGCCCCCTCGGGCTGACGCGGACCATTCCCGTCGAGCGGATCGTGCCCGCGCTGAACTTCTCCATCTGGGCTCCACCGATCCGCGGCGTGGTGCACGGCAGGGGAGTTCGCCTGATCGCCGATGATCTGGACTGGGCCTTCGGTCGCGGACCCGAGGTTCACGGCCCGGGGGAGGCGGTGCTGATGGCGCTCGGCGGCCGCGGCGACGCGCTCCGTGACCTCACCGGACCCGGTCGGGACCGACTGGCGCGCAATCTCGGTGTACGCCTCTGACCCTCATGCCGCATCGGAGAGTGGCCACGGCGGATCGACGCGCCAGTGGTTCTCGGCGTCGTGCTGGGCGAGGAGGCTTTCGAGAATCGGCGGACCATGCGGCCCGTCGAGGATCGCGGCGATGTCGTCATGGATCGTGCCGACGAAGTCCCGGTACAGAGCGCGCTCGTCCTCCGCACGCCAAGCGTCGGCGTACTGCTGGTGGCGTTGCCGATGATGTTCGAGCGCAAGGCGGTACAGCTCCGCCGGTTGATGACCGTGATTGACCCGGAACTCCCCGTCGGGATCGGCTGTGCGCCGCCAGCCCGTGCGGCCCGCGAACGCGTCGTCCGCGGGCAGAGTGATGGTCTCGAACCCCCGGCGGACTTCGTCGCGAGAGGGCACGACCTTGCCGTGGTGCGCGTCGCAGGCGAGCGTCAGGACGTCGATGTCAGTGCGGCCACCGTCCGCCCATTCGGTGACGTGGTGGACCTGGCAGCGTGTGGCCGGGGCATCGCAACGCGGTGCGCTGCAGCCCTTCTCCGATCCGTACAGAGCGATGCGTTGATCCGCTGAGGCGAGCCGCTTCTCGCGACCGAGGTACAGCGGGCGCCCGGCCACATCGAGTAGGAGGACGTACCGCGGGTTGGCGCCCATCATCCGGAGCGCGTCCTCGACGGGGAGCCGTCCGCCCGTGGCGGTGGTCGCGATGCCGGTCTCGGACTCGAGCTGGTCGATGCCGAGTGTGATGATCGGAACGCAGGGGAGACCGCGGTGCTGCCCGAGCACCCCGGAGGTGATCGCCGCGCGCAGGGCCGCGACGAAGGCATCGTGATTACGCTGCGCCGCGGTGCGCGTGTCCCGCTTCGCCGCAGCGGCGACGGCATCGGCGTCATCGATATCGATGGGATCGTCCGCATCCTCCGGATTGTTCACGCCCGGCCGTGCGAGCCTTTCCATGATCACGTCCACCAGCGCCCGCGCCTCCGGTGACAGCACACCCTGGAGTCCGGACATCAGGTCATCGCCCTGCTTTCCGATGCTCACCTCCCGTGCGCGGGCGATGTCCTCGGCGGACGGCTCGGCACCGTCGGGGTCGATGTGTTCGTAGGCGCGGCGCCCGAGCACGGCGATGTCGTCCGGTGTGCACCCGCTGACCGCAGCGGTGACCAGCATGTCCTCCAGGTCGTGGAGCTTGGGAAGCGAGAGCTTGCGCGAGCACTTGTCGAGCGCCTTCTCGATCGAGACCGCATGCCGCTCGGAGATCAGCCCCTCCCTTTGGGCGGCGGCGAGAACCGCACGCACCGGCCCTGGTGCATGGCCGTGCTCCTGCCGCGGCGCGCGCGAGCGGGCACCCCGAATCCGTTCCTGCGCTTCCGATCCGGCCAGGTGCAGCTGATCGACCAGCATCTCCTTCGCGCTCGTGTAACCGAGCTGCGCAGACACGCCCTGCTCGATACCGACCTCGGTGAGCCAATGCTGGCTACTGGGCACTTTTCGCGCTGCGCATTCGAGCCGGCGTAGGGAGTCGAGAACTTCGGACGAGGACAGCATCACCGGGTTCGTCGCGGCGAGCTGTTCCACCGCGTGTTCGAAGGAGGCGAGGGCAGCGAGATAGTCAGCAGCAGTAACTGTCTCGACCATATCCACCCCTCCCGTCGCTACTGCAATTCTATCCGATCGTTCGGATAATCGCCGCAGACTCGAAGACACCATCGAATTCGGGTCCTATGCTCTAGCCTGGTGAAGGACGAGGGGAAACCGCATGCGCCTGATCGACGATGCCGAGCGTCGCGCTCGCATGGGGCGGCGCCATGCGCTCGCCCCGCACTACCGGGTGCACGAGGTTCTCGATGCGGTGCGCGCCGTCGGAGTGCTGCACGCGACCGAGCCCGCCACTCCGTACCTCTCGGTCCGTGCGCGCGTGGAGGGCTTCGCGATCGGGGATCTGGAGCGCGAGCTCTACGACCGGCGGACCCTCGTCAAGCAGCTTGCGATGCGCCGCACCATGTTCGTCTTCCCCCGGGCGCTCGTGCCCGCGGCGCTCGGCGCACCGTCGGCGCGCGTGGCGGAGCAGGAGCGCGCCAAGGTGCTCAAGGACGTGGAGGCCGGTGGCATCGCGGACGACGGTGGCGCGTGGCTGGCCGAGGCGCGCCGCGCGGTGCTGGATGCGCTGCGGGGCCGCGAACTCAGCGCGCAGCAACTGCGGGAGACGGTTCCCGCGCTCGTCGGGCAGGTCACCCGGTTCGAGGGCAAGAAGTACGGCGGCGATCAGCACCTCGCGCCGCGGGTGCTCACCTGGCTCGGCGCCGCGGGTGATCTCGTCCGTGCCCACAACGCCAGCCACTGGCGGGTGAACCGCAATCTGTGGGCCCGCGCGGACGACTGGCTGGGCGCACCGCCGGAGCGCACCGGGACGGCGGAGGGGTACGCGGTTCTGGTACGCGAGTACCTCCGGGCGTTCGGGCCGGTCACCGAGACCGATGTCGTGTGGTGGTTCGGCGCCACCAAGGCCGCGATCCGCGCGGCGCTGGCCGAGATCGGCGCCGTGCAGGTGCGATTGGAGCGCGACGGTACCGGCTGGGTGCTGCCGGGGGACGAAGAACCCGTCGCTCCCGTCGAGCCCTGGGCGGCACTGCTCCCCGCGCTGGACCCCACGCCGATGGGCTGGAAGGAGCGCGACTTCTACCTCGATCCCGCTTTCGCGCCGGCGATCTACGACCGTGCCGGTAACGCCGGCACCACCGCGTGGTGGGACGGGCGCATCGTCGGGGCCTACACGCAGGGGGAGGACGGCACCGTCGAACCGGTGCTGGCGCCGCAGACGCCCCGGGCCGCACGCACCGCACTGGCGGCGGAAGCGGCTCGGCTGGGGGAGTGGCTGGCGGGGGAGCGGGTGAACTCGCTGTACAAGTCCCCGATCACGGTGCCCGGGTACAGTTCCTGATCAGCGGACCACGGCGATAGCCAGGCCGTCCCAGCCCTTGATCCCCACGGTCTGCAGTGCGGTGGCGTCCAGCCGCGGATCAGAGCCGAGCCGTTCGAGCGCGCCGCGCGTACCGTCGGCGTCCGGGCCCTCCTCGTGGATGCGGCGCACCACGTTGTCCAGCACGATCACCGTGCCCGGAACGCTGAGCCGCAGGGCCCAATCGAGGTAGGCACGGTTGTTGGCCTTGTCGGCGTCGATGAAGACGAGGCCGAAGGGGCCCTCGACGAAGGGAAGGGTGTCGAGTGCGGCGCCGACCTTGATCTCGACCCGATCGCCGAGTCCGGCGGCATCCAGACTGGTGCGAGCCACCTCGGCGTGCTCGGGTGTGAACTCCAGCGTCACCACCGAACCCGCGGAACCGACCGCGCGCGCGAGCCATGCGGTGCTGTAGCCGCCCAGGGTGCCGATCTCCAGGATCCGGTCCGCGTGGGCGATGCTCGCGAGCAGATACAGGAACTTGCCCTGGGTGGCGGAGACCGCGATGTCCGGTAGCCCGCCTTCGGCCTGCGCCGCTCGGATCGGGGCCAGATCAGCGGCATCGACGGCCACCGTCCGCTCGAGGTAGTCGTCCGTCTCGGCCCACACGTCGCCAGTCACAGTCCCGACGGTACGCCCTCGGGACACGGTGGGCGACGGGTCACCGGGGACGCAGCACGATCTCCGTCGGGTGCGCATCTCCCGGGGTGTGCACGGCGGAGACGACTGCGGCGGCCACCGTGGAGGGCCGAAGGAGCCCGTCGGTCGCGTACTCGCGCCCCTCCGCGGCGAAGATCCCCTGCTGCATCTCGGTGTCGATCCGGCCGGGGAAGACGCTGGTCACGCGGAGTCCGGGCTCCTCGGCGCGCAGCGCCTCGGCGAAGGCGGTGAGCCCGAACTTGCTCGCGGCGTACGCACTCCAGCCCGGGTTCGCGCGCTTGCCGGCGCCGGAGTTGATCAGCACGACATGGCCGCCGGCGGCGCGCAGGGCGGGGAGAAGGGCCCGGGTCAGCTCCACGACGGCCAGCAGGTTCACCTCGAACATCTCGCGCCAGTCGGCGGCGGGCGTGTCCTCGATGCGGCCGATGCGGCCGACCCCCGCGTTGTGCACGAGGACGTCGAGCCGCTCGATCCGGGACGCCAGCGAGGCGACCGCCGCGTGATCGGTGAGGTCGGCGACGAAGGGACGCGCGGCGAGTTCGCCGATCAGCGCGTCGAGGGCCGGCGAGGGTCGCCCGCCGAGCAGGAGGTCATGGCTCGGCGCGAGCCGGCGGGAGATCTCCGCGCCGAGTCCGCGCGAGGCGCCGGTGATCAGGGCGGTGGGCCTGGTGTCGGAACTCATGATTCCTCACGGTAGTCAGAAGTGCGGCGCAACGACAGCGGTGCCCCTTCCGATGATGGGGAGGGGCACCGCTGGGTCGAGGGCGTGTGGCGGACCGTCAGAACTCCGCGTCGCCCACCAGGGCTGCCTCGGCGGGCACCTCGCGGGAGTCGGCGCCCTTGCCGCGCACCTGGGTCAGGATGAGCGCGGCGACGACGCAGGCGATCGCGCCGATGTAGAACGGGGCGGCGGGGCTGCCGAACCAGTTCGCGAAGTGCGCCACGAGGGTGGCGGCGAGGGCGCCACCGGCCCATCGGAGGAAGTTGTAGCCGGCGCTGGCGACGGGGCGCGGCGCATCCGCGATCGACATCGCGGTACCGGTGAACAGGGTGTTCAGCACGCCCGACGGGATGCCGGAGAGGATCACGACGGTGACCACGACCGCGACGGATTCGTGTCCGACGGCGGCGATCACGAGGAGGACGCCGTAGACCAGGACCGCCGCGATCGAACCGGTGCGCTCACCGACGGCGGCGGCGACCTTCGGGGCGAGCCACACGCCGCTCACGGCCACCAGCAGACCCCAGCCGACGAAGACGGCGCCGACGAAGTAGGCACTGCGGTGCAGCACGAAGGGCGACCAGGCGAGGATCGTGAAGAAGGCCGCGGTGTAGAAGGCGGAACCCAGGCCGGTGAGGAACAGGCCGCGCTGGCGGAGCGCCCGCAGCGGTGCCAGGGGCGAGACGGTGCCCTCGCGCTGCCGCTTCTCCTTCGCCTCCGCGGCATCGGTCTTCAGCATCGTCGCGCACAGCACGGCGCCGATCAGCATGAGGATCGCGGTGCCGGCGAAGGGGCCGCGCCAGGACACGCCGCCGAGCACGGCACCCAGCAACGGGCCGACGGCCAGGCCCACGCCCAGCGCGGCTTCGTACAGCAGGATCGCGCCCTGCTGGCCGCCGGTCGCGGCGGCCACGATCACGGCGAGCGCGGTGGCGATGAAGAGCGCGTTGCCCAGGCCCCACACGGCGCGCCAGGCGACGAGCATGCCGATGGAGTTCGCGAGGGCGCAGGCCCCGGCGGCGATCACGATGAGCAGTAGCCCGGCGATGACGGTGCGCTTGGCGCCGAACATCGAGGTGAACCACCCGATGAACAGCATCGCCACGACCTGGACGCCCAGGTACGAGGAGAAGAGGAGAGTGGTCTGGCTGGGCGTCGCGTGCAGCGATTCCGCGATCGAGACCAGGATCGGATCGACGAGGCCGATCCCCATGAACGCGATGACCGCGGCGAATGCCGTGACCCACACCGCCTTGGGCTGATGGGAGAGGGTCTCACGCAGGCTCGGATGCCCGTGATCGGTCTCAGTACGTTCGGCGGTGGTCGTCATCGCAGCTCCTTTCGGTTACTACGAAAGTCTAAGTAATACGACGCACGAATGGCAAGCCGTGTGACCGATTCCTCTTTCACCGCGCGGCGGCGGTGGCGCATCGCCCGTGGGGGACTCGCGTCAGAGCGCGTCCCGGTAGAGCGTCATGAGCCGATTGAGGGCGGGCACCGCAGCGTCGAGGCTGCGGCGATCCTCGTCGGTCAGCTCGCTCAGGTGCTCCGCGAGCATGGCGTTGCGCGCCGAGATCAGCTCGGAGGTCAGCTGCGTGCCGTGCTCGGAGAGCTGGACGACGACGGCCCGCCCGTCGTCGGGATCGGGGCTGCGCTCAGCGAGTCCCAGGCGCTCGAGGCCGTCGACGGCACTGGTGGCCGAGGGCAGGCGGATGCGGAGGTAGCGCGCCAGTTCGCCCATGCGCACCGGTCCGAGCAGCAGCAGGCTCTGCAGGGCGGCCTGCTGTGCCGGGGTCAGGTCGGGACCGGGGGTGTTGCGCCGCACCAGGAAGTGCAGCTGCAGCAGCGGGGGGCGCAGCCGCGAGGCGAGGTCGTGGTGCTCGGCGTCGGACGGCGTCGACGGAGCGTCGGGTGCTTCGGACGCGGAAGTCATGATCTCGATACTAAGGGCAGGAACGACGATGCCGGGAACACAGGCGGGCGCACCCGGCATCGTCGGACCGGTGGAACCGGGGGTTACGAGCCGATGTTGCCGGACTTCTTCCACACCGCGACCACCGACGGACGGGGCTGCGAGGAGCCGCCGTCGGGCCAGTGCGAGGTGGGCTTGTCGGCGGTGGCGTCGTCGGTCTCGCCCGGGTGCTGTACGGCGACGAGCACGCGGTTGTCGCGCACGACGGGGCCGCAGGTCTCCGCACCGAAGGGCACCGTGAGGAACTGCTTGGTCAGGCCGCGGTCCTTGCCCTCCAGGACGACGCCGAACAGGCCGTCGTTGCTGTCGAAGGTGCTGTTGGTGCCGTCCGTCGAGATCCACAGGTTGCCGTGGGAATCGAAAGTGACGTTGTCGGGGCAGCTGATCCGCGAGACCTTGGTCTTGTCGAAGCCGCCGTAGTAGGTGTCGGCCGCGGCGGGATCGCCGCACACCAGCAGCAGATCCCAGGAGAAGTCGGTACCCGTGTGGTCGTCGGTGATCTCGAGCAGCTGACCGCTCTTGTTCTTCACCCGCGGGTTCGGGGTGTCGATGCCCGCCTTGCCCTCGGTACCGCGGTCGCTGTTGTTGGTCAGTGCGCAGTAGATCTTGCCCGTCCGGGGGTTCGGTTCGATGTCCTCGGGGCGGTCCATCTTGGTGGCGCCCACCTTGTCGCCCGCGACACGGGTCCACAGCGCCACGTTCTCCGCCGGCATGCCCTCGACGTGCGACTCGGCGCTGCCGTCGGCCCTGGTGGTGAGCAGCGGGATCCACTTCCCGGTGCCCTGGTAGCCGCCCTCGGGGACCTTCCCGTTCTCCACCTTCCGGCCCTCGAACTTCGCGACGTACAGCGTGCCCTCGTCGAGGATCCGCATGTTCGCCCCCATCGCGGCGGCACCCTTGCCGGGCTCGATCTTCCGCGAGCTGACGAACTTGTAGATGTACTCGAACTTCGAGTCGTCGCCGCAGTAGGTGACCACATCGCCCGTGGGGGTGAGAAAGATGTTGCCGCCCTCGCGCTTCATCCGGCCCAGCGCGGAATGCTTGACCGGGGTCGACGTCGGATCGTGCGGGTTCACCTCGACGAGGTAACCGAAGCGGTTGATCTCGTTGGGCTCCTTGGACAGATCGAACCGGTCCTCGTACTTCATCCAGTGGTGGGCTTCCTCGTCCTTGCCCACGCCGTAGCGCTTCCAGCCCTCCTTGAGGCCGTCCAGCGGCGGCGTGTCGGTGCCGGAGAAGTAGTTGGTGTAGTTCTCCTCTCCCGAGATCATCGTGCCCCAGGGCGTGATTCCGCCGGAGCAGTTGGCGATGGTGCCGAGCACCCGGGTGCCGGTCGGGTCCGCCGCGGTCTTCGTGAAGAAGCCCACCGCCGGGCCGCGCACCTCGAAGGGCGTCGACGCGGTGATGCGCCGGTTGTACTCGCCGAGAACGGGAGTCAGCTTGCCCGAGCCGGGCTCGCCCTTGACCTCGACCACCGAGATGCCGTGCGCGGCCATCTCCACGCGCACCTGGTTCTCGGTGGGATCGCCCTCCTTGTAGCCCTTGAACATCGCCGTGCCGGTCGTGTACTCCTGGTTGCACACCATGAGGAAGGTATCCGGCTTGCCCTCCACCGCAATGAGATCGGTGAAGTCGTTGTTGAAGCCGAACTGCTGCGCCTGCGCCTCGGGCGTCTGGTTGTCGAAATCGAACTGCGGGGCGCCCGGCAGCACGGGGTCGCCCCAGCGGATCACCACCGCCTGCTCGTAACCCTCGGGCACGGTCACGGCGTCCTTCTTGTTCGGGGCGATGGCCGGGAAGTTCAGTCCGGGCGCCGTCACGTCGCCCGACGGTGCGCCGTTCCCCGCCGCCGCGCTCGACGAGGCCCCGGCGCCACGGGAGCCGTTGTCGCCGCACGCCGCGAGGACGGTGACCGCGCCGGCGCCCAGCGCCGCCACGCCCGCGCCGCGGAGCACGGTGCGGCGCGTGATGTCGCCGAAGTACTCGTTCGCCGACTGGTTGTCGTGCTCGCGGAAGCACTGGTTGCCGCACTTGTACTTGCAGGTGGTGTGCGAGCGGGCCGACTTACCGTCGTGATCGGTGAGCAGGCGCAGGTCGGGCAGGCGCATGGGGTCTCCCTGGGGCTGAGGGGTGAGCGGGTACGGCGGTGGCTGAATCCCGGTCAATGTCTCAGGGCGACGTGATCGTGAGGGAAAGGTTGGGTAAAGCAAGCGCAAAGCACCTTTACCTACCCATAGGAAGTACTGCGCGAGGACCTGCTCGCCTCGTGGATCAGCGGGTGCGGGCGGGGAGGTGGCGCTCCGCGAAGGCATCGAGCGCGTCCTCGGTGCCGAAGTAGGGTTCGTCGTCGCGCGGCCAGTGCAGGATCACGTCCGTGAAGCCGAGCTCCGCGGCACGCCCCACGGCGTCGTCACCCGCACCCGGAGAGCTGAGCGAGTAGGTACCGCCCGAGTCGATCGACAGGTAACGGTCGATGTCGTTCCGCTCCCGGCCGGCAGCGGCGAGGGCGTCGTCGAGGCGCTTCGAGAGTTCCGCCACGCGGGACCACCAAGCGTCCCCACCGTCACCGTCGGGCCCGGTGGTGACCCAGCCCTGCCCCAGCTCGGCCACGAGGCGCAGGCCCTTCGGGCCGTTCGCCGCGAGCACGAAGGGCATGCGCGGCGCCTGCGCGGGTGCCCCCACCATGCGCGCGTCGACGGCGCGGTACAGCGGACCGTCGAAGGAGATGGGGCCCTCCTGCTCGAACCGCAGGAGCACGTCGAGGTCGCGGGTGAACTCCACGAAGCGGTCGTGGCGCTGCCGTGGGGTGAGCTCGGGCTGCCCGAGTACGAAGGCGTCGAAACCCGTTCCGCCGGATCCGATTCCCAGGAGGATGCGGCCGCCGGAGATCTCGTCCACACAGGCCAGGTCTTTGGCGAACGGGACCGGATGGCGGAAGTTCGGCGACGTGACGAACGTACCCAGCCGGATCCGCTCCGTCGCCGTGGCCGCGGCGGTGAGCAGCGGCACCGTCGCACCCCAGGTCTGATCGGCGAGCGTGCGCCACGACAGGTGGTCGTAGGTCCAGGCGTGATCGAAGCCCAGTTCCTCCGCCTTGCGCCAGCGCCGGCGCGCCTCGGGCCACGGGTACTGGGGCAGGATGCACACGCCGAATCGCACGCATCGAGCTTACGACTCGTGACCTCGTCGCACGACCTGGCGCGTTCGCGTCGTACGATCGCCTGCTTGGACCTAGGGTTTTCACGTTCGGCCGAACCGGCCACATCCTTGAGAAGGGGATACACCAATGTCCACACCGGTACCCGCCGCGCCGAAATCCGGCGTCCGCGAGTTCACGACCCGTGCCGTCGTCCTGGGCGGCATCATCACACTCGTCTTCACCGCGGCCAACGCCTATCTGGGCCTCAAGGTCGGCCTGACCTTCGCGACCTCGATCCCCGCGGCCGTGATCTCGATGGCGCTGCTGCGCTACTTCGCGAACCACTCGATCGTCGAGAACAACATCGTCCAGACGATCGCCTCGGCGGCGGGCACCCTCTCGGCCATCGTCTTCATCCTCCCCGGACTCGTCATGGTCGGCTGGTGGGCGGACTTCCCCTACTGGACCACCATGCTGGTGTGCCTCGTGGGCGGCGTGCTCGGCGTCATGTACTCCATCCCGCTGCGACGGGCGCTGGTCACCGGATCCGACCTCCCGTTCCCCGAGGGCGTCGCCGCCGCCGAGGTACTCAAGGTCGGCGACACCGTCGAAGGCGCGCAGGAGAACAAGCGCGGCCTGCGTCTCATCGTCCTGGGCTCGCTCGCGTCCGCCGGCTACGCCCTGCTGGCCAAGATGAAGATCGTCGCCGAGGGCCTGTCGACCACGCTGCGGATCGGCAACGGCGGCACGCTGTTCGTACCGGGCCTGTCCTTCGCGCTCATCGGCGTCGGCCACCTCGTGGGCGTCACCGTGGGCTTCGCGATGATCGTGGGCCTCGTCATCTCCTACTTCGTGCTGCTGCCGATGTGGACCTCCGGCGATCTGCCCGCGACCGGCAGCATCACCAAGGTCATCTCGACCGCGTTCAGCACCGAGGTCCGCCTGATCGGCGCCGGAGCGATCGCCATCGCCGCAGTCTGGACGCTGATCAAGATCCTCGGCCCGGTGCTGCGCGGCATCACCGACTCGATCGCCTCGTCGCGCAAGCGCCGCGGCGGAGAGCTCGTGGACATCACCGAGCGCGACATGCCGTTCCCGTACGTGGCCACCATCGTGATCGCCTCGCTGGTGCCGATCGGCGTGCTGCTGTGGATGTTCACGAGCGGCACCGCGCTCGACGGCCGGGCCGGCGGAATCATCGCCCTGAGCATCGTCTACATCCTGGTGCTCGGCCTCGTCGTGGCCTCGGTCTGCGGCTACATGGCGGGCCTGATCGGTGCGTCCAACAGCCCCGTCTCCGGTGTCGGCATCCTCGTCGTGCTGTCCGCCGCGCTGCTCATCCGCGCGGTCTGGGGTCCCTCGGAGGGCGATATCGCCACCGCGCTGGTGGCGTACACGCTGTTCACCGCGGCGATCATCTTCTCCATCGCGACCATCTCCAACGACAACCTGCAGGACCTCAAGACCGGTCAGTTGGTCGGCGCGACGCCGTGGAAGCAGCAGGTGGCGCTCGTGATCGGCGTGGCCTTCGGGTCCGCGATCATCCCGCCCGTCCTCGACCTGCTGCAGAGCGGCTTCGGTTTCGTCGGCGCGCCGGGCGCGGGCGACAACGCGCTCGCGGCGCCGCAGGCCTCGCTGCTGTCGAGCCTGTCGAAGGGCGTCTTCGGCGGCGACCTCGACTGGGGTCTCATCGGGCTCGGCGCGCTCATCGGCGCGGTCGTGATCGTCATCGACGAGGTGCTCTCGCGGACCTCGAAGTTCCGGCTTCCGCCGCTGGCTGTCGGCATGGGCATGTACCTGCCGATGAGCGTGACGCTGATGATCCCCGTCGGCGCGGTACTGGGCCTCGTCTACAACAAGTGGGCCGACCGTTCCGCCTCGGGAGAGGTCGCGGAGGGCCGTAAGCGGCTCGGAACGCTGCTCGCGACCGGTCTCATCGTGGGTGAGTCGCTGTTCGGCGTGATCTACGCGGGCATCGTGGTGCTCGCCGACCGCGCGCCCGGCCTGCCGGGCATCGGCGGCAAGGAGGAGCCACTGGCCCTGCCCTTCATCGACGAGGGCTGGCTGCACTGGGGCGAGGCGCTGGGCGTGGTGGTCTTCGCCGCGATCTGCGCGGCGCTGTACCTGCGGACGAAGAAGATCGCCGCGGCGGCCTGATTCCGCCCGATCCTGCGGGATGGTGCCCGCTCAGCGGGCACCATCCACCGCACGGCTCAGCCGAGGCCGGCCACCCGGCGATTGCGGATGATGCTGGACAGCAGCGCCGCCGCGATGAGGACCACGCCGATCAGGCCCGTGACCAGCTCGGGCACCGGCGTCATGATGGAGAACAGCAGGATGCCGGCGAGCGCGCCGATCGCCCAGTGCGCGCCGTGCTCGAGGTACACGAACTCCGAGAGCGTGCCCTTCTCGACCAGGTACACCGTCAGTGATCGCACGAACATCGCGCCGATGAAGCCGAGGCCCAAGGCGATGATGATCGGATCGGCGGTGATGGCGAACGCGCCGATCACCCCGTCGAACGAGAACGAGGCGTCGAGCACTTCGAGGTAGACGAACAGGAAGAAGCCGGCCTTGCCGGTGGCCTTCGCCAGCTCCGACGGCCCGGAGCGCGCCGATGCGGCCTCCTCCTCCAGCTCCTCCACGTGGAAGAAGTCGCCGAGCCCGTTGACCACGATGTAGGTGATCAGGCCGAGGAGCCCGGAGACGTACACCGTGGTCTGCTCGCCGTCGTGCGCGAAGACGGTGCCGGTCAGCAGCAGCATCCCCAGCGCCACGACGATCGGGACGCGGCTGAGCGCACCGATCCGCTGCAGGGGCCGTTCGATCCAGCTCAGCCAGGTGATCTCCCGCTCGGGATCGAAGACGAAGTCCAGGAACAGCATCAGCAGGAACATGCCGCCGAAGGAGGCGATCTGCGGGTGCGCCGCCGTGATCAGCGTCTCGTAGCTGGGACTGCCGTCCGGGAAGTACGCGGCGCCGCCGTCCGGCGGGTTCAACGCGAGTTCCAGCGCCTGCGCGGGGTCGAGTCCCGCGGTGATCCACACGATCGCCAGCGGGAACAGCAGCCGCATGCCGACCACGGCGATCAGGATGCCGACGGTGAGGAACATCCGCACCCAGAAGGCGCTCATGCGCTGCAGCACCGTCGCGTTGATGACCGCGTTGTCGAACGACAGGCTGACTTCGAGAACACCGAGGATCAGCGTCAGAACGAGTGCCTGCGGACCGCCGTAGAGGAACGCGACCACCAGGGCCAGGATCGTGATGACGAAGGACAGCCCGAAGATGCGGAACACGCGCGTCGACTATACCGTCACTGCGGTTGCACGACGGTGGCTAGAAGTCGAAGCCCCCGCCGCCGAAGTCGCCGCCGCCACCGAAGTCGCCGAAGCCGCTGTCGCCGAAACCGCCGTCGCCGAAACCGCTGTCGCTGTAGCCGCCGTCGGAACCGGAGTCCCACCCGCCGTCCGCTCCCAGGTCGGCGGCACCGTCGACGCCGGAGTCGGCGAGGACCGCCGGGCCCACCCCGGCCATCCCCGCGAACATGCTGCTGAACAGCAGGTAGCTGCCCACGCCCCAGGCGCCGGCCACCAGGGCGGGCTTCCACCAGGGCTCGCTGTACCAGCCGGCCGGCACCGGGCGGCCCGCGACGACGCCGCCGGGGTAGTAGTTGGGAGTACGGTCCGACGGTGCCGGCGACGCCGTGAGCGCGTGGCCGTCGACGTCCACGGTCCGCTCCTCGGTGACGGAGCCGGCGGTGCGCTGGCCGTCGAGCTCGGGGATGGGCGGGCCGGGGTCCAGGTCCATCGCGACGCGGGCGGCCCGCGCGTAGTAGAGGCCCTCGATCGCGGTCTGCTTGGCGAGCCTGGCCTGCGCGGGGGTGTTCGCGCCCCCGACCTGGGCGCCGGCGGCGGTGTACCGCTCGCCCGCGTCCGCGAGGGCCTGGCGGGCGGCGTCGTTCGAGCCGACGAGGTTGTTCACCTGACCTGCGAGCCGGTCGATCGCGGCGCGCGCATCCGCCTGCGCGTCCGCCAGCGCGGTGGACCGATTCCTGTTCCCCCGGACCACGACGAGCACGACGAGCACGACGGCGACGAGGGCGACGATGAGCAGTACGGGAGCCATGACCCGACGGTACCCAGAGCGGGCGGCGCGCGGCTGACGAGAACCTGAGTGATTCAGGCGTTTCGCCCAGGGCGAAGCGACCCGGGAACGCCGAGAGCCCGCCACCGGGAAACCGGTGACGGGCTCGACGACGCGCAGGCTCTGCGATCCAGCCGGATCTCCGGCCGGGCGGGGATTACTCCGCGCCGATGATGAACTCTTCGAGCTGCTTGCGCGCGACGTCGTCGGCGATCTGCTCCGGCGGGGACTTCATCAGGTACGCCGAGGCGGGGATCACGGGGCCGCCGATGCCGCGGTCCTTGGCGATCTTCGCGGCGCGCACGGCGTCGATGATGATGCCGGCCGAGTTGGGCGAGTCCCAGACCTCGAGCTTGTACTCCAGGTTCAGCGGCACGTCGCCGAAGGCGCGACCCTCGAGGCGCACGTACGCCCACTTGCGGTCGTCGAGCCACTCGACGTAGTCCGACGGGCCGATGTGGACGTTCTTGTCGTGCACCTTGCCGGCGAGCGGGCCGTTGAGGTTCGACGTGACGGCCTGCGTCTTGGAGACCTTCTTCGACTCGAGGCGGTCGCGCTCGAGCATGTTCTTGAAGTCCATGTTGCCGCCGACGTTGAGCTGGTACGTACGGTCCAGCGTGACGCCGCGGTCCTCGAACAGCTTCGCCATCACGCGGTGCGTGATGGTGGCGCCGACCTGCGACTTGATGTCGTCGCCGACGATCGGGACGCCCGCGTCGCGGAACTTCGCCGCCCACTCGGGGTCGGAGGCGATGAAGACGGGCAGCGCGTTGACGAAGGCCACGCCCGCGTCGATGGCGCACTGCGCGTAGAACTTGTCGGCCTCCTCGGAGCCCACGGGCAGGTACGAGACCAGCACGTCGACCTCGTTGTCCTTGAGCGCCTGGACCACGTCGACGCCCTCGCCCGGAGCCTCCTCGATGGTCAGGCGGTAGTACTTGCCCAGGCCGTCGAGGGTGTGGCCGCGCTGCACGGTGACGCCGGTGGGCGGCACGTCGGCGATCTTGATGGTGTTGTTCTCCGACGCGTTGATGGCCTCGGCGAGGTCGAAGCCGACCTTCTTGCCGTCCACGTCGAACGCGGCGACGAACTCGACGTCGCGCACGTGGTACGGGCCGAACTTCACGTGCATGAGGCCGGGGACCTCTGCGTCGTCGGCCACGTCCTTGTAGTAGTGCACGCCCTGCACGAGCGACGAGGCGCAGTTGCCCACGCCGACGATCGCGACGCGCACCTTGGAGTTGTCAGTCACCGTTGTTCCCTTCAGTCGGTGTCGGTCGTTCGGCGCCGGGAGCGGGCCGATCCTGTGGAGTGGGGCGCGATTCGGCGGCGATCAACTCGTTGAGCCACCGCACCTCCCGCTCCGTTGTTTCCAGTCCCAGCTCGTGCAACTGCCGCGTGTACGTCTCGCTGGTCCCGCCGGCCGCGAGGGCCCGACGGAGCTCCTCCCGCCGCTCCTCGACCTGCCGGCGGCGACCCTCGAGGATGCGCAGCCGGGCCTGGGCGGGAGTAGCGGTGAAGAAGGCGAGATGCACGCCGAACCCGTCGTCCGTGTAGTTCTGCGGACCGGTGTCGGCCACCAGGGCGGAGAACCGCTCCTGACCGGCCGGCGTCAGCCCGTAGACACGGCGCGCGCGGCGCTTGCGCGTAGCTGCAGCAGGCCCGGGCGCCTCTTCCTCGGCGATGTATCCGGCGTCCTGCGCGCGGCGCAGGGCGGGGTACAGCGATCCGTAGGAGAAGGCGCGGAACGGGCCCAGCAGTTCCGTCAGCCGCTTGCGGATCTCGTAGCCGTGCATGGGGGACTCGTGCAGCAATCCGAGAACTGCGAGTTCGAGCACTGCCGCCTCCTCTCCCGGGCGCGGCGCCGAGCCGGAGTGGCTGACGCGAGTGGATCTATCTCATCAATCGATCGACAGTTGTATCGAGCCGATATATAGAACGATACCCCAGCGGTGAACCGCCGATGAACGCCAGGCGGCGACGGGGTCGATGCGCGCGCCGGACCGGGGGCCGATCGGTCGCGGGCGGTATGCCCTTGTCGAGGCGTCTGCGGGTCCGGCCACGTACATTGGATCCGTGCGGACGCAGAGGCAAACGGTGGACTACGCGCTGCAGCGGCGATCGCTGCTCGCGTCGGTCAACGCCGGGCGCACCGCGGTCAAGGCGGTGTGCGATGCCGATCCGTACCTCTTGCGTGCGGCCAAGTTCCACGGCCGCCCGTCCGAGGTACTCTGCCCGATCTGCCGTAAGGAGCAGCTGACGCTCGTGTCGTGGGTCTTCGGTGACTCCCTCGGCCCGGCGTCGGGCTCCGCCAGGACGGACGCGGAGCTCAGCGAGCTGGAATCCACTCGCGTGGAGTTCTCCGTGCATGTCGTGGAGGTGTGCAGGTCGTGCAACTGGAATCATCTGGTGCAGTCGTACGTGGCGGGGCTTCCCCCGCAGCCGCGGCGCAGGCGCCGCGCCGCTCCCGGCTGAGCGGCCGACCGGCACGGAACGTACGAGACGACGACGAACAGACGAGCGGAGACCAGCGGTGACGAACCCGGGTGGCAAGGACGAGCGGAGCGGAGCGGCCGGAGGCCCGTCGCGGCCTTCAGGCGCCACCCCACCGGTTCCGCCGCGACCCGCGACGCCACAGGCCGCGCCCACCACGCAGTTCCCGGTGGTGCCGCCCAGCGGTAAGGACGCTCCGACGCCCCCGCCGCCCGCCGCGCCCGGAGCGGGGCGCGGACCGTCGGGCTCGGGGCAGCCGGGGCCCGGCGAACCCAGGACCGCCTACCAGCCCCTCTCGGGCCGGCCCGTCGACGACGCCGAACTGGCCGCTGAGGCCGATCGCGGCGGCGTGGCGAAGCAGGAGGCCCCGGCCGAGCAGCCCGTCGTGATCCGCAAGAGCGCAGCCGCGGCACCCGCCGCCGGCACCGACGGACCGGGCGGCAAGGGCCCCGGCGGTGACGGCCCCGGTGGTGACGGTCCGGGCGGCGACGGCCCCGGCGGTGGTGACGGCGACGGACCCGACGAGCCGGATGACGGCTCCCATGACGACGACTCCCATAAGAAGGGCCTCCGAGAGCTCGTGAGCGGATCACTCCTCCGACGTGTCGTGACCGGCGGCGTGGCCGCGGTCGCGCTGATCATGGTGGTGGCCCTGCTCGCCTTCCTCATCGGCTACTGGCGCACCGACGTGCCGCAGCCCGGCGAGATCCAGACGAACCAGGTCGCGACCATCGTCATGAAGGACGGGAACACGCCGATCGCGCGCGTCGTCCCGCCCGAGGGCAACCGCGAGATCCTGCCCGCGCAGGACATCCCCGACGTGATGAAGAACGCGATCATGGCCGCGGAGGACCGGGAGTTCGCCACCAACCCCGGCTTCTCGGTCAAGGGCTTCGCCCGCGCCGTCTGGAAGCGCATCCCCGGTGTCGCGGGTGACGGCGAGGACGCCGGCGGCGGCTCGACCATCACGCAGCAGTACGTGAAGAATGCGCTGGTCGGCGACGAGTCGTCGCTGACGCGCAAGTGGAAAGAGCTCATCATCTCCACCAAGATGTCCAACTCCTGGTCCAAGGACGACATCATGGCGGCGTACCTGAACACCATCTACTTCGGCCGCGGCGCCTACGGCATCCAGGCGGCGGCGAAGGCGTACTACAACGTCAACGCCAAGGACCTCAAGGTCGAGCAGGCGGCGCTCCTGGCCGGCCTGGTCCGCGGACCGTCGCTCTACGAGCCCACGACGCACCTGGCCGACGCCACCGGCCGGTGGAACTACGTGCTCGACGGCATGGTCGACATGAAGACCCTCGATCCCGCGCAGCGCGCGAAGCTGCAGTTCCCGAAGACGATCGCGCCCGGCCGCACCGGCGGCGACGACCTCTCGGCCGGCCCCAACGGCCTGATCAAGACGCAGGTGCTGCGCGAGCTCAAGGACGCCGGCATCGACGAGTCGACGCTGAGCACCCAGGGCCTCAAGATCACCACCACGATCGACGCGCAGGCGCAGGCCGCCGCTGTGAAGGCCGCGGCGAACATGACGGAGAACCAGCCGAAGGACCTGCGCACGGCGATCGTCTCCGTCGACCCGAAGACCGGCGGCGTGCTCGCCTACTACGGCGGTAGCGACGGCAACGGCTACGACCGCGTACAGGCCGGGCTGCAGACGGGCTCGTCGTTCAAGGTCTTCGCGCTGGTCGCGGCCCTGGAGCAGGGCATCCCGCTCTCGCGGGTCTACTCCTCCTCGCCGTTCAAGGCGCAGGGCGTCACCGTGACCAACTCCGACGGTGAGTCCTGCGGCAGCTGCAACCTGGCGACCGCGATGAAGATGTCGCTCAACACCGTCTTCTACCGGCTCATGATGGACCTCAACGGCCAGGCCCAGGCGGTCGCGGACGCGGCGCACAAGGCGGGCGTCGCCGAGAGCTTCGGCGGCATCAAGAAGACGCTGGAGCAGGCGGACGGCAGCGGCGTCGAGGGCGGCGTCGTCCTCGGCCAGTACCAGAGCCGCCCGATCGACATGGCCTCCGCGTACGCCACCCTCGCCGCCGAGGGCGTCTACCGCGCGCCGCACCTGATCACCAAGGTCACCACGGCCGACGGCCGCACCCTGCTCGATCGGCAGAACGACCCGGGCGAGCGCCGCTTCAGCAAGGACGTCGCGAACAACGTGACCGCCGCGCTGCAGCCGATCGCGTCGTACTCGAACGGCAACGGGCTGGCCGGCGGTCGCGCCTCGGCCGCGAAGACCGGCACGGCGCAGTACCAGGACACGGGCCAGAACAAGGACGCCTGGATGGTGGGCTACACCCCGTCGATCTCGACCGCGGTGTGGGTCGGCAACGACAAGGGCGGCCCGATCACCAACTCCTACGGCGGCATCATCTACGGGTCCGGTGTCCCGGCACAGATCTGGAAGCAGACGATGGACGGCGCGTTGGCGGACTCGGATTACGAGTCCTTCCCGACGCCCGGTTCGATCGGCGGCCAGGCGGGCGTCCCCGTCGAGACCCGGGTGCGCACCTCCGCGACCGGCTCCGCGTCGGCATCGCCCTCGGCGGGCGAGAGCGGCTCCGCGACGCGCACGGTGCCGGGGCTGCCCGGCGTCCCGCTCCCCACCTTCCCGTGGGATCCGACCACGACCCAGCCGGGTAACCCGAACAACCCGGGCGGTCAGCAGACCACGCGGCCCCGGCCGGGCGGCAACGGGACCGTGCCCGGCAACGGCGGCCGGACGGTGCCTCCGCGGGTGACGAACCCGGTGCCGTGACGGTTCCCCAGGGGGAGCACGGCGTGGACGACGATCGTCTCCACGTCAGTCCGGGGCGCTTCGAGCCGGCGACGGTCATCGAGCCGGATCGGGACGTGCCCAGCCACACGGACGCGGTGGCGCGGGACTTCTCGACGGCGGTCGGCGGCCCCGTCGGGGCGCACGCCCTCGTCGGCTTCCAGCGCTTCTTCACGCCGCTGCGCCTGATCCTGCTGGCGGCGGTGCTCTTCCTGGCGCTGGGCTGGACCACCAAGGCCGGGTGCCTGCAGCAGAAGTCCGACGGCGGTCAGCTGGTGCTCGACTGGTCGGGCAACCGGCCCTACACCGCGATGTGCTACTCGGACACGGTGCCGCTCTACGGCGCCGAGCGCCTCAACGAGGGGCTGATGCCCTACGTGACGCAGTTCTTCGACACCGATCCCACGGGCGCCCGGCAGGAGCGCTACATGGAGTACCCGGTGCTCACCGGGATGTACCAGTACGGCGCGATGAAGGTGGCCAAAGCCTGGACGGTCCTGCACGAGAAGTGGGGCGTGCCCGGGGCGATCGAGGTGGTGCTCTTCTTCACCGTCGCGGCGGTGGGTCTCGCGCTGTTCTGGCTGATCGCGGTCTGGGCGACCACGCGATTGGCCGGCGGCGCCGCCTCGCCGGACCGGCCCGCCGCACGGCGCCCCTGGGACGTCATGCTCATGGCGGCGTCGCCGCTCGTGATCGTGCACGCCTTCACCAACTTCGACGCGATCGCCGTGGCGGCGATGGCCGTGGGCATGCTGCTCTGGTCCCGCGAGAAACACGCATGGGCGGGCGTGGTCCTGGGCCTGGGCGCCGCGGCGAAGCTGTACCCGGCCTTCCTGCTGGTGGTGCTGTTCTTCCTGTGCCTACGTGCGGGACGCCTGCGCCCCTGGCTCACCACGACGGCGCTGGCGGCCGCGACCTGGGTCGCGGTGAACCTGCCGATCCTGGTCGCGGCGCCGCGCGGATGGTGGGAGTTCTTCCACCGCAACTCGATCCGCCCCGTCGACATGGACTCGATCTACGCGGTGATCAGTTCCTTCACCGGCGGCTGGGTGTTCGGCGGCGCGGGCCCGCGCGGTGGCGCCTCGTCGCTGGCCAACGCCATCACGCTGGTGCTCTTCCTCGCGGTGATCGCCGGCGTCGGCTATCTCGCGCTCAAGGCTCCCCGCCGGCCGCGGGTCGCGCAGCTCGCCTTCCTCCTGGTGGCCGGCTTCCTCCTGGTGAACAAGGTCTGGAGCCCGCAGTACTCGCTGTGGCTCGTGCCCCTGGCGGTGCTCGCGATCCCGCACACCCGGATCCTGCTGGCCTGGATGACGATCGACGCCCTGGTCTGGGTGCCGCGGATGATGTTCTTCCTCGGCATGCAGAACAAGGGGCTGCCGGAGCAGGCCTTCACCGCCACCGTCCTGCTGCGCGACCTGGCGGTGATCGGCCTGTGCGCGTTGGTGATCCGGCAGATCTACCGGCCCGACGAGGACCTGGTCCGATCGACCTTCCCGGGGCCGTACTCGCCTCCGCTCGACGATCCCGCGGGCGGCGTGCTCGACGGTGCGCCGGACTCCCCGTCGTTGCCCTCCTCACTGCGCAGCCGCAGCGCGCAGCGGGGCAGGTACCAGAGGAAGACCACGAGCAGTGCCGCCCGGCCCCAGACGCCGATCCACACGCCCCACTGAACCCACCACGTGATCGGCAGATTCGCCGCGTGCTCCGAGAAGTAGTTCCACACGGTGAGTTCGAGGCTCAGGTCGAAGAGCAGGTACGCCGCGACGAGCCGCCAGTCGACCTTGAGCAGCACGAAGAAGGGCAGGAGCCACAGCACGTACTGGGGTGAGTGCACCTTGTGGAAGAGCATGAAGGCGGCGAGGATCGCGCCGCTCACGCCGACCCACGGGTACACGCCGGTACGCCGGAAGCGCAGCCAGCCGACGACGAGGAGCGCGACGATCGAGATCACGATCAGCAGGGGGGAGAGCTTCCCGACGAGATCGTCGTACGCCTTCGGATCGTCGAAGGCCTTGAGCACGCCCCAGTACCAGATCGAGTTGGTCGACAGGTCGGCCGTGCGCAGCTCCTGGAACTTCAGCGAGGCGCGCCAGCCCTCGAAGCCGAAGACCATGAAGGGCACGTTGATCGCCACGGCCACCACCACGGCGGTCGCCGCGGTCGCCGCCGCGCCCACCCAGTCCAGCAGGCGCCAGTCGACGCGGGCGCGCCGCCCGGGACCGTCGGGCAGGACGACGGTGCCGTCCCTCCCGTGGGTGAGCACGTACAGCACCAGCGGCGCGACGAACAGGCCCGGATAGATCTTCAGGTCGAAGCCGACGGCGAGGACCGCCGCCGTCGCGATCGCC
The DNA here is from genome assembly GCF_007858445.1 of Tsukamurella sputi. GTDB lineage: Bacteria > Actinomycetota > Actinomycetes > Mycobacteriales > Mycobacteriaceae > Tsukamurella > Tsukamurella sputi. Next base: position 86,307 of record NZ_VIGV01000010.1, read on the forward strand.
GGTATCCGGACGGAGCCGCCGGTCCGGTCGGCCCAGGCCATGATGCCGAAGCCCAGGGTCGCGGCGGCCACGACCGGCAGCTCCATGTTGTGGAAGGCGTACAGCGCGAGCGGCGGCGCGAGCGCCCACAGCGCGGCGGTGCGACCGGAGACCTTCGCCAGCACCCAGCCGGTGAGCATGCCGAAGGGCGCGAGCAGCAGCGCCATGTGCAGCAGGAACTCGGCGTCGTTGTTCGCGCCGATCGCGCCGATCCAGAACATCAGGCCGCTGAGCACCGGGTACTCGATGGCGCCGCCCTGCAGCTTGCCGTCGCCGTCGATCCACCCGGTGAGGTACGGGAAGACGTGATTGTTGACCTCGCGGCCCGTCCACAGGAACTGCAGGTCGGAGTAGCAGATCCGGCCGGGAGTCGAGGCGAAGCCCTCGGAGCGGCCGAACTCGTCGAAGGGGGCTCCGGTGCACTGCGCCTTGATCAGGTAGCCGATGACGAGGGCTGCAACGGTGAGACCGAGCACGGTCCACGCCACCCGATCTGGGCGGAAACTGGGCCGGGACATGCGCCCCACCCTATCGGCCCGGGCCGGACGGTCCGGTCGACGGTGCTGTCACGATCCGCCGGTGAGCAGCTGCAGCGGGTTCGCGTTCCACACGCCGTGGATCACCAGTAGCGGCCACATCACCCGGTAGCGCAGCCACAGGAAGCCGAGGAACAGCCCGCTCACGCCCTGGTTCGCGAGCACGTTCATCGCGTCCAGCGGGAGATCGCCCGTGCCCTGGATGGCGACGTGCCAGGACGCCCACACCACCGCCGAGAGCGCGACGGCCGCCCACGGCCCGAGCACCGCGTGCCAGCGGGTGAGCAGCCAGCGCCGGTAGAAGACCTCCTCGAGCAGCGCGTTCATGGCGAAGCCCACGAGTAGCAGGAGCACCGCATCGAGCAGCGGTATACCGGCGAGGAAGTCGCCACTGCGGTCGTCGAGCGCCAGGTACACGGCCAGGTACGCGACGACGGTGGGCGCCGGTGTCCAGCCCGCGCGCGCCGTCGGGCCCGGCCAGCGCCGGCCCCGCCGCCGGTCGAGCGCGAAGACCGCGACCGGGACCGCCAGCAGCAGCACGAGCTTGAGCACCGTGTAGTTCGGCTCCTCCGGTCCGAGGACGATCAGCGCGGCCGCGAAGGCGACTCCGCACGCCAGGAGCGCCCAGGCCTGCGGCCTCGGGTTCGACGGCGCGTCGGTCTGCACCCGGTGCGCGGGGGTCGCGAGCGCGACCAGGAGGCCGGCGGCCACGGGAGCCCACGGCTGCCACCAGGGAACGGTGTCCATCGAATCCGCGGTGTACCGCAGGCCGCGGCCGGTGACCGCCGCGACGAGCGAGGACGCGACGATCGCACCCCCGCCGAGTACCGCCACCGTCGGACCCGCCCATGCCTTCACGCCGCCCACCGTACGGCAGAGTCAGGACCCTTGTTAACGATCGTGCATCGCCGGCCGATCCCCAGGATATGAGCCGCTCCGATGCGGCACGGGAGGAGCGGACATGAGGTCGTCGATGAAGGTCGCGGGAGCGCTGGTCCTGGTGGCGGTGGCCGCGGCGGGGTGCGGGGATCGCTCGTCCTCCGGCTCGGGATCGACGGTGACGGTGACCGCCGCGCCGAGCGCCCAGCAGGGCACCGGTTCCACCGGCACGCCGCAGCCGACGCCGGCGGCACCGTCGGCGACGGTCCGCGTGAGTGTCACGGCCTTGCCGACCACCCCGGGGAGGGCCGTCCGGGTGGTGAGCGAGTCGGGGAAGACCACCTGCAACATCCGGGCCGAGCTGGTGGAGTGCCAGTCCGGCGAGTTCGGGAAGATCTACCGCGCGAAGACGGGCGAGCCCGCCTCCGGTTTCGTCTACCGCGGCGGCGACCTGAGCTGGTACTACGGCAACATGGCGGTCACCGACCCCGCCACCACGATCCGGTACGGCCACACCTACAGCGCCTTCGGCTGGACGGTGGAGGCCTCGGCGGGTAGGACGGTCTTCACCCGCGACGGTCACGGGGTGAGCGTGGACGTCGCGAACACCACCACCTTCTGAGGGCTACCGCCCGTAGACGTGCTTGAGCATCAGCCGGACCGTCGTCATGTCGCGCGCCTTGCGCTCGAAGGACAGCAGGTTCATCGGGGCCGCGAACTTCTGCGCCGCCACGGACTGCGGTCGACTGAACTCGCGGAGCCCGTCCGCACCGTGGATCCGGCCGAATCCGGAGTCGCCGAGCCCGCCGAAGGGGAGCGCCGGAACGGAGGCGAAGGAGAGGAAGGAATTGACCGCGACCGCGCCGGTGCGTAGCCGGCGGGCCAGTTCGCGGCCGCGGGCGACGTCGCGGGTCATGATCGCCGCGGAGAGCCCGTAGGTGCTGTCGTTCGCGCGCTCGATGGCCTCCTCGACCGACCTCACCCGGTTCACGACGACGGTGGGCCCGAAGGTCTCGTCGGTGACGGCCGTCGAATCCTCGGGGACGTCCACGAGCACGACGGGCTGCACGGTGGTCTCGCCCACCGATTCGCGACCGCCGACCAGCGCCCGGCCACCGCGGCGGAGCGCGTCGTCGATGTGGCTCGCGATGACCTGCAGCTGCTTGGGCATGGTCGCCGGGCCGTAGTTCGCGCCGTCGTCATCGCCGCCGCGGATGCTCTTCGAGGTCGCGACCAGCTTCTCGACGAACTCGTCGAACCTCTCGTCCACGACGTAGACGCGCTCCACGCCGGCGCAGGTCTGGCCCGCGTTGCCGAAGGCGCCGAAGGCCGCGGTGGAGACGGCGGTGTCGATGTCGGCGTCGCGGTCCACGATGAACGCGTCCTTGCCGCCGCCCTCGATGGTGACGGGGGTCAGGCTCTCCGCGCAGGCGGCCATGACGGTGCGCGCGGTGCGGGCGGAGCCGGTGAAGGCCAGTTTGTCCACGCCGGAGCGGCACAGCGCGGCGCCGGTCTCCCCGGCGCCGTGGACCACCTGCAGAACGGGCTGCCCGGGGCACGCGGCGTGCCAGGCATCGGCGATGAACTGCCCGACGGCGGGTGTCAGCTCGCTCGGTTTGAAGACGACGGCGTTGCCGGCGGCCAGCGCGTAGGTGACCGAGCCCATCGGCGTGTAGACGGGGTAGTTCCACGGGCCGATGACGCCGACCACACCGAAGGGCAGGTACTCGACGGTGGCGGCGAGGTTCGCCCCGAGCAGGCCCGCGGAGACCTTGCGGCGGCCGAGCACCTTCGCGGCGTTCTTCGCGGCCCAGTCGATGTGCACCACCGCGAGCATCACCTCGAGCAGCGCGTCGTCGGTGGGCTTGCCGGTCTCGGCGGAGACCACCCCGGCCAGTTCCTCCGCGCGGCGCGAGAGCTCCGCGCGGAAGCGCAGCAGCCAGCTCCGGCGGGCCTTGGGCTCCAGGCCGGCCCACCACTGTGCGGCCTCGCGGGCGCGGTCGACGGTCTCCGCGACGGTAGCGGCATCGGCGATGGGGAAGCGGGCCACCTCGGCGCCGGTGCGCGGGTCGGTCGAGATCAACTCGCCGGTCGCGGTCTTCGACGGTGCGGTCATGGGGTCCTCCAGGTTCGAAGCAGGTTTCTGCTCGATATGTTAGAGACTGTTCTCTCATCTGTGCTAGCTTTCGGAACATGTTCTCCACGCGCTTCACCGAGCAGTTCGGTGTCCAGTACCCGATCGTCCAGGGCGGCATGATGTGGGTCGGGCGCGCTCGGCTCGCCGCGGCAGTGTCCGAGGCCGGGGGCCTCGGCATCCTCACGGCGCTGACGCAGCCCTCGCCGCAGGACCTGCGCGAGGAGATCGCGCGCGCCCGCGAGCTCACGTCGAAGCCCTTCGGCGTCAACCTCACCGTGCTGCCCACGATCGACCCGCCGCCCTACGAGGAGTACCTGCGCGCCGCGGTCGAGTCGGGCGTGAAGATCATCGAGACGGCCGGGTCCAATCCAGCGAAGTTCCTGCCCTACTTGAAGGACAACGGCGTCAAGGTGATTCACAAGTGCACCAGCGTCCGGCACGCGCTCAAGGCCCAGGCCATCGGTGTCGACGCGGTGTCGATCGACGGCTTCGAGTGCGCCGGCCACCCCGGGGAGGACGACATCCCCGGCCTGGTCCTCATCCCCGCCGCGGCCGACGCGCTCGAGATCCCGATCCTCGCCTCGGGCGGCATCGCCGATGCGCGCGGACTCGTCGCCGCCATCGCCCTGGGTGCCGACGGCATCAACATGGGCAGCCGCTTCCTGTGCACCGTCGAGTCGCCGATCGCGCCGGAGGTCAAGGCGCAGATCGTCGAGAACTCGGAGCTGGACACGAAACTCATCTTCCGCACGCTGGGCAACACCGCCCGCGTCGCGAAGAACTCGGTCTCCGTCGAGGTGGTCGAGACCGAGGCGCAGGGCTGCGAGTTCGAGGACATCCGGCACCTGGTCGCCGGCGCCCGCGGCCGCAAGGTCTTCGAGGACGGCGACGTGGAGGCCGGCATCTGGAGCGTGGGCCTGTGCCAGGGCCTGATTCGCGACGTCCCGACCTGCGCCGCGCTCATCGAGCGCATGATCGCCGAGGGCGGCGCGATCATCGAGCGCCGCCTCGCTCCGCTCGCGAAGGTCGCGGAGGGCGTGGCGTGAGCGAGGACTTCCGGCGCGACCTCTCGGGCGGCGTCCTGACGGTGACGATCGCCCGCCCGCAGCGCATGAACGCCTTCGGTATCCGTGCAGCGTGGGAGCTCGCGCGCATCATCGAGGAGGCCGACGCCGACCCCGCGGTCCGCGTCGTGGTGGTCACCGGCGAGGGCCGGGCCTTCTCGACCGGCGCCGACCTCGCCGGCGAGGCCGCCGAGCCGCAGGAGGCGCTCGAGGCCGTGAACGCGTACATCCGCGCGATCGTCGGGGCGTCGATCCCCGTGATCGCGAAGGTGAACGGGCCGTGCGCGGGCATGGCCGTGGGCCTCGCCCTCTCCGCGGACCTGACCTTCGTCGCCGAGTCCGCCTACTTCCTGCTGCCCTTCGTGGGCATCGGGCTGCTACCCGACGCGGGCACCACCGCCCTCGTCCCCGCGGCGATCGGCCGGACCCGTGCGATGGGGATGGCGCTGCTCGGCGAGCGTCTCTACGGCCCGGAGGCGCTCGCCGCTGGGATGGTCACCGCGGTGCACCCGGCCGAGGAGCTCGACGGTGCCGTCGCCGCGGCCGCCGCGAAGCTCGCATCCGGCCCACGGGAGGCCATCGCCGCCACCAAGCGCGCCATGAACGCCGCCACCCTCGCCGGCCTCGACGATGCCCTTCGTCGCGAAACGGAGTCGCAGGTCATCCTGCTCAAGACCGACGACCACCGCGAGGGCGTGGACGCGATGCTGAACAAGCGCCCCGCCCGCTTCACCGACTGACCGCAGGGGCGGCGCGGGCGCAGTCCGAAGGCCGGGCAACATCTTTCGAAGCGCTCTGCGACGAATCCAGGGCGTTCCGTCGCAGAACGCTTCGAAAGATGTTCGGCCGCAGCCACCACGGTGAGCGGAGCCACCTGGTGCCGGCCGATTCCGTGACGGACGGCACATTGGCGGTTGGAGATATTGAATCCTGAATTCCCCTGTTCATGGCCGTGCAGGCGGCCGACTGATGCAAGGGGGATGTCATGACGTACGACTACACCGCACCGCCGACGGTGGACCGGGACCCGCAGGACCTGACCGTCCCGCTGCGCGGTGCGACCTTCGGCGAAGCGGTGAAGCGCTTCTTCCAGAACTACTTCGTCGCCGCAGGTCGCGCGTCGCAGAGCGAGTACTGGTGGGCGTTGGCCCTCGTCATGCTGATCGCGCTTGCCGCGGGTGCGCTCGCGGGGATGAGCTCGGCATTCGGTGACGGCGCCGGTGCGGGGGTGTTCCTGGTGCTGGCGGTCATCGTCATGCTCGGCCTGCTCGCCGTCGCTTTCGGGACGATCGGTTTGACGATTCGGCGCCTGCACGATGCCAACCAGTCAGGGTGGTGGTATCTCGCGCTGTTCATCGTGAATCTGATCCCCGTGGTCGGCCTCCTCAGCATCGTCGGCGCCATCGTGATCGGCGTGCTGAAGAATGATCCCGCGGGCGCTCGCTTCGACGCGCAGCCGTAGCCGAAGGCCGGGCGGTACTACCGCTCCCCCGCGAAGGGCCCGGCACCGTCGGATGACGGTGCCGGGCCCTCGGCGTACTACGGCCTGCGACTCAGTGAGTCCTACTCGTAGGTCTCGCCGGCCTCGGCCTTGGCGACCAGCGAGGCGGGCGGGGTGAACTGCTCGCCGTACTTGGTCAGCTCGCGGGCGCGGGCGACGAAGGCCTTCGGACCCACGGTGCCGTCGGCGCCCTCGTAGCCGTTGATGAACTGCAACACGCCACCGGTCCACGCGGGGAAACCGATGCCGAAGATCGAGCCGATGTTGGCGTCGGCGACGGAGTCCATGACGCCCTCGTCGAAGCAGCGCACGGTCTCGAGCGACTCGGCGAAGAGCATCCGGTCGATCATGTCCTGCAGCGGGATGTCGTTACCGCCGGGGAACAGATCCTTCAGGCCGGGCCAGAGGCCGGTGCGCTTGCCGTCCACGTAGTCGTAGAAGCCGGCGCCGTCCTTGCGGCCGGTGCGGCCCGCGTCGACCATCGCGTCGACCACGGCGTCGCTGCCGTGCACGGGCAGCGGGTTGCCGGCGGCCTCGGCGGCGGCGCGGGTCTCCTTGCGGATCTTCTGCGGCAGCGTCAGGGTCAGCTCGTCCATCAGCTGCAGCGGCGCGGCCGGGTAGCCGGCCTGCTGGCCCGCCTGCTCGATGAGCACCGGGTTCACGCCCTCGCCGACGGCCGCGATGGCCTCGTTGACGAAGGTGCCGATCACGCGGGAGGTGAAGAAGCCGCGCGAGTCGTTGACCACGATCGGGGTCTTCTTGATCTGCAGGGTGTAGTCGATGACCTTCGCCAGCACCGCATCCGAGGTCTTGGCGCCGCGGATGATCTCCACCAGCGGCATCTTGTCGACCGGCGAGAAGAAGTGGATGCCGATGAAGTCCTCGGAGCGCTTGACGCCCTCGGCGAGGATGGTGATCGGCAGCGTCGAGGTGTTCGAGCCGAGGATGGCGTCGGGCTCGACGATGTCCTCGATCTCCTGGAAGACCTTGTGCTTGACCTCGACCGACTCGAAGGCGGCCTCGATCACCAGGTCCACGCCGGCGAAATCGGCGGCGTCGACGGTGGGCGTGATGCGGGCGAGCAGCTCCGCCGACTTCTCGGCGGTGGTGCGGCCCTTGGCCAGCGCCTTCTCCTCGAGCTTCTCGGAGTAGGCCTTGCCGCGCTTGGCGGCCTCGATGTCGATGTCCTTGAGGACGACCTCGATGCCGGCCTTGGCGGAGACGTAGGCGATGGCGGCGCCCATCATGCCGGCGCCGATGACGCCGACCTTCTTGGCGGTGTACTTGTCGTACCCGTCGGGGCGCGAGCCGCCGCCGTTGATCGTCTGCAGGTCGAAGAAGAAGGCCTTGATCATGTTCTTCGACACCTGGCCGGTCGCCAGCGAGACGAAGTAGCGGCCCTCGATCACGGAGGCGGTGTCGAAGTCCACCATCGCGCCCTCGACCGCGGCGGCCATGATGGCGCGCGGCGCGGGCATCGGGGCGCCCTTGAGCTGCTTGCGCAGATTCGCGGGGAAGGCGGGGAGGTTCGCGGCGATCGCGGGCGAGCTCGGGGAGCCGCCGGGGATCTTGTAACCCTTGACGTCCCAGGGCTGCACGCCGCCCTCGGGGTTGGCCTTGATCCACGCCTTCGCAGCCGGGATCAGCTCCTCGACGGTGCCCACGACCTCGTGGACCAGGCCCACGTCCTTCGCCTTCGCAGGCTTCATCCGGGGGCCCTGCAGCAGCACGCCCATGAGCGCGCCCTGCAAGCCGAGCAGCCGCACGGTGCGGGTCACGCCGCCGCCGCCGGGGAGCAGGCCCAGAGTGACCTCGGGCAGGCCGATCTGCGAGCCGCGCGCGTCCGCCGCGATGCGGTGGTGCGTGGCGAGGGCGATCTCGAGGCCGCCGCCCAGGGCGGCGCCGTTGATCGCGGCGACGACGGGCTTGCCGAGGGTCTCGAGGCGACGAAGCTGCGCCTTCATCGACTCGACGTTGTCGAAGACCTGCTGCGCGTCGGCCTTCGTGGCCTGGCGGATCAGGGTCAGGTTGCCGCCGGCGAAGAAGGTCTTCTTCGCGGAGGTGAGCACGACGCCCGTGATGGAGTCCTTCTCGGCCTCCAGACGGTCGATGGTCGCGGCCATCGACTCGCGGTACAGGTCGTTCATGGTGTTCGCGGAGCTGGTGGGGTCGTCCATCGTCAGGGTGACGATGCCGTCGGCGTCCTGCTCCCAGCGGATCATGTTCTCAGCCATGTCTATTGTGTCTCTCCGTAGTCTTTCCGGCCGGTCAGAGGCGCTCGATGATGGTGGCGATGCCCATGCCGCCGCCGACGCACAGGGTCATCAGGCCGTAGCGGCCGCCGGTGCGCTCGAGGTTGTCGAGCACCGTCGAGACCAGCATCGCGCCGGTCGCGCCGAGCGGGTGGCCGAGCGCGATGGCGCCGCCGAGCGGGTTCACCTGCTCGCGCTCGAGCTTCATGTCCTTCATCCACCGCAGCACGACGGACGCGAAGGCCTCGTTGAGCTCCCAGTGGTCGATCTGCTCCTTGCTCAGCCCGGCGGCGGCGAGAACCTTCTCGGTGGCCGGCGTGGGGCCGGTGAGCATGATGGTGGGCTCCGAGCCCGTGACCGCGGTGGCGACGATGCGGCCGCGCGGGGTCAGGCCGGCCTTCTGGCCGCCCTTCTCGTTGCCGATCAGCAGCAGCGCGGCACCGTCGACGATGCCCGAGCTGTTGCCGCCCGTGTGGACGTGGTTGATCTTCGGGACGGTGTAGTACTTCTGCAGCGCGACGGCGTCGAAGCCGCCCATCTCGCCGATGCCGTCGAAGGCCGGGCGCAGCTTGCCGAGGCCCTCGAGCGTGGTGCCGGGGCGACGGTGCTCGTCGTTGTCGAGCACCGTCAGGCCGTTGATGTCCTTGACGGGCACGACGGACTTGGCGAACCAGCCGTTGTCCCACGCGGCGGCGGCGTTGGCCTGCGACTGCACGGCGTACTGGTCGACGTCCTCGCGGGTGTAGCCGTCGATCGACGCGATCAGGTCGGCGCCGATGCCCTGCGGCACGAAGTAGGTGTCGTAGTTGGTGGTGACGTCCTGGTGCATCGCACCACCGTCGGAGCCGAGGGGCACGCGCGACATCGACTCGACGCCGCCCGCGAGGACGAGGTCGTCGCCGAGGCCTGCCGCGACCTTCTGGGCCGCCATGTTGGTGGCCTCGAGGCCCGAGGCGCAGAACCGGTTGATCTGCACGCCGGCGACGGTCTCGGGCAGGCCCGCGACGGTGGCGGCGGTGCGGGCGATGTCGCCGCCCTGCTCACCGACGGGGGAGACCACGCCGAGCACGATGTCGTCGATCGCGGCGGGGTCCATGCTGGGGAAACGGGTCTTGAGCTCGTCGATCAGGCCGACCACCAGGTCCAGTGGCTTGGTCGCGTGCAGCGCTCCGCCGCGCTGCTTGCCGCGCGGCGTGCGGATCGCCTCGTAGATGAATGCTTCGGGCACGGTCTTCCTTCCATCGGGTGCTGTCTCGGGGAATGTCACAAGTGAATCACTATTCTTTAACTTTGCGCGATTCGGCTCCCGTCGAACATGTTCTAGAACACAATCGCATACATGACGTCTCTTGAGAACATCGCCTGGTTCCCCCGGTCCGAGGAACCGCGCAGCTCGCAGCGCAACACCTGGAACAACAGCGTCCGCAACCACGCCGTCATGCGCGGTCGGCAGGCGGCCCTGCGCTACCTCGACAAGGAGGTCACCTGGGCGGGTCTGGCGGAGCGGGTGGGCGCCTTCGCCGGTGCGCTCGCGGAGCGGGGGATCGCGGCCGGGGACCGGGTGCTCATCCTGGGCCTGAACCGCATCGAGTACGTCGAGGCCGCGCTCGGCGTCACCGCGCTCGGCGCGATCGCGGTGCCGGTCAACTTCCGCATGGCGCCGCCCGAGGTGGCCTACCTGGTGCAGGACACGATGTGCAGTGCCGTGATCTACGAGGCGCCCTTCGATCCGCTGGTCGCGGGCGTCGCCGCGACGGGGGCCGATTTCGGCCTGCGCATCCGGTTCGACGGTGCCGACGAGGCCGCCGGCGCCCTGGGTTACGAGGATCTGGTCGGGGAGGGCCGGCCGGACCCGCACGTCGACGTGCCGGAGGACTCCCCGGCGCTGATCATGTACACCTCGGGCACCACGGGCCGCCCCAAGGGTGCGGTCCTCACCCACGTCAACATGGCGGCGCAGGGCTGGAACAACCTGGTCGCGCCCGGTGTCGTCGACCCCGACGCCGTGGGCGCCGTGGCCGTCCCGCTGTTCCACATCGCAGGCTTCGGCGTGCTCGCCACCGCGTTCCTGCAGGGCCTGACCTCGGTCGTCTTCCCGCTCGGCGCCTTCGACCCGGCGCAGACGCTCGACGCCCTGGAGCGCGAGGGCATCACCAGCATGTTCATGGTCCCCATGCAGTGGCAGCTCGCGGTGAACGAGCAGAAGGTGCGCCCGCGCACGCTCAAGCTCAAGTTCGTCTGGTGGGGCGCCGCCCCCGCGAGCGAGATCCTCCTGCGTGAGCTCGCCGCGACCTTCCCGGACGCCGAGATCTGCGCGGTCTTCGGCCAGACCGAGATGTCGCCCGTCACCTGCGCCCTCTCCGGCGCCGACACGCTCCGCAAGTTCGGCTCCGTCGGCAAGGTGGTCCGCACCGTCGCCGCCCGGGTGATCGACTCGGAGGGCAACGACGTTCCGCGCGGCGAGGTGGGCGAGATCGTCTACCGCGGGCCCAACATGATGTCGGGCTACTGGAACAACCTCGAGGCCACGCGGGAGGCCTTCCACGGCGGCTGGTTCCACTCCGGTGACCTGGTGCGCATGGACGACGAGGGATTCGTCTACGTGATCGACCGCGCGAAGGACATGATCATCTCGGGCGGCGAGAACATCTACTCGGTCGAGGTCGAGAACGCCGTCGCGGCGCATCCCGATGTCACCGAGGTGGCGGTGATCGGCCGGCCGGACGAGAAGTGGGGCGAGGCGGTGGTCGCCGTCGTGCAGCTGCGCGAGGGCGCGGCGCTCACCGTGGAGGCGCTCTCGGAGTTCCTCAACGACCACATCGCCCGGTACAAGCACCCGCGCGACGTGATCGTGATCGACGCGCTGCCGCGCAACCCCACGGGCAAGGTCACCAAGCCCGTCCTGCGCCAGCAGTTCGGCTGATCCCGGGCGGTCCTCGCCCCGCGGTGGATCGTGTTCGCCCAGCGGGCACGATCCACCACACGCCGGTCACGGCGGGCGGCACCCGGGCAGCAGGCCGCGCGGCACCGAGGGCGCCCTCCCCGCGGGCCCGCCCGTCGATCGGCGACGAAGCCCGCCGTCAGACGAGCGGTCGGCCGAGCCTTGAGCGCAGGCGCAGGTCGGCGAGCAGCAGGCGGTAGGGCAGGCGGCGCAGCGCGAGCGGGACGAATCCGTTCGCGAACGCGACCGCGCGCCAGAACCGGTCGAACCGGCGCTGGTCGCGGGCGGTCCATTCGATCTCCATCGCCTCCCGGAAGCGCGGCGCGAGGAAGCCCGCGGTCAGGAACCGGTTGAAGGCCTTGAGCGGTGCCGGGAGGCTGCCGACGAAGGTGAGATCGACCAGCTGCCGCAGGTACGCGCGGGTTGTCTCATCGGGGGTGATCTTCTGCCGGCAGAGCTGTACCCACGTGGCGTCGAACTCCTCAGGGGTGGCCGGCCACAGCTCGGCGGGCACTTGCAGCGTGGTGCCGAGGGGTGCGGAGTCGCGGTAGAACAGCGCCCGCTGCTCGCGGTCCATCCTGCCGTGCAGAAGTTGGTGGGTGTCCTCGAAGCCCACGTAGAGGCACATCGCGACCCACAACTGCAGCCCGCGGTCCATCGCGTTGTACTTGACCGGACTGGCGGCGGTGCTGCGGACCTGACGGTGCGCGGTGTTCACGGCCTCGCGGTAGCGCTCCTTGTCGGCCGGCGTGCCGAGGACCGCGACCGCGAGGTACGAGATCGTGGTGCGGGTGCGCTTGACCGGGTGCTTGTACAGCGCACCGGATTCGACGGGCGACTCCATCACGCCGTACGCCACCGGCCGGTTCAGAAGCTGCATGACCACGTTGGCGGCGCCCTCTGCGAGGGAGGCGATGTCCATGGATTCCGCCATCGTGGCGAGCACGTGCGCCGGCCGCTGCGGCGCGGCGATCGCGATCCGATAGCCGTCGCCGACGGGGTCCACGACGCGCTCGGGCGGCGACGACGGTGCGGTGCCGACCGCCGCGGGGCCCGGGGCTTTCGGCTCGGCGCTCGTGGTCATGCGGGTTCCTCTCGGTCGTTTCACCGATCCGGTGTGTGAACGTTCACTTACTTATAGAGTTGACGGTACACCGCGGACAGGCTCCGGACAGTGAGTATTCTCGATGCGGACGTGTGTGAAGAGGAGTAGACGTGACCCAGGCGCGGCGGAAGCGGCCCAAGGACCGGCGCGAGCAGATCGCGCGGGTCGCCGCTGAGGATTTCTCCCGGCGCGGCTATCACGGTGTGGGGATCGAGGAGATCGCCGCATCGCTCGACATCAGCGGCCCGGCCGTCTACCGCCACTTCCCGAACAAGTACGCGCTCCTCGAGCACGCCATCACCTCCGCCTCCGACGCGCTGTGCCATGCCGTCGACGCCGCCGCGGCGGCCATCGCGGACGAGCCCCCGCAGGAGCGGATCGACGCCATCATCGAGGCCGCCCTGGGCGTCTCCTTCGAGCGGCGCAACACCGGCGGCCTGTTCCGGTGGGAGCAGCGGCTCCTCGAGCGAGAGGACCGGGCCCGGATCCGCGAGCAGCTCACCGCCATGATCGACACGGTCGCGGACGCGGCGGAGCCGGCCCTCCCGGGCGTCGAGCGCACGGAGATCGACCTGCGCTGTGTCGCGCTCATCAGCGTCACCGGCAGCGTCACGGCGCACCGCACCGTCCTCGCGCAGAAGCGGGCCGAGGCCGTCCTGGCCGCCGCCGCCCGGCAGGTGCTCGCGCTGCCCGCCCCGCCGGCCCCGTACACCGTCGCGCCGGAACCGGAGCCCGAGCCCGACGCCGGCCGGCAGGGCCAGGTGCTCGACGTGGCGATCGAGCAGATCTTCGAGCACGGCTTCCACAACGTGAGCATGGGGCAGATCGGCCGGGCGGCGGGCATCGTCCCGTCGGGCATGTACCGCTACTTCCCGAGCAAGGCGGGCATCCTCGTCAGCGCCCTGGACCGCGCCGGCGAGGCGACGGTCCGCATGATCGACGAGGTCGTCGCCGCCGTCGACGAGCCCCGGGCGCGCCTGGCCGCCCTCGCAGAGGCCTACGTGCAGTTGTCCTTCCGCACCTCGAAGATGATGTCCGTCTACTTCCGCGAGATCGGCAACGTGCCGGACGCCGATCGCAGCCGGCTCGCCGGGGTCCAGCGCGCCAACATCGCGGCCTTCGCCGACGCCGTCGTGGCCGTCCGGCCCGAGCTCAGCGCCGCGGAGGCCACCTTCCTCGTGCACGCGGCCTTCGCCGTGGTCTTCGATGTGGGCCGCACCCGCCGTTTCGATCAGGACGCGCAGTTCCAGGCTGAGGTCTACGCGCTGGTGTGCGCCGTGCTGTTCCCGGCCTGACGCCGCGCTCAGACGAGGGGCTTGTCCGCGGCGATCCGGTGCCGTAAATCGAACATGAGCGATCGGGTCGGGCCGAACCGGAGGAACCGCGGGATGAACCGGTTGACGAACCCGACGAAGACGAAGAGGTTGTCGAAACGCCGCTGATCCGCGGCCGTCCACCGCACGCCCATCTGCTCGCGGAAGTAGGGGGCGAGCGAACCCGCGGTGAGGAACTTCAGGAGCCCGCCGAAGGCGAAGCGCAGGGGCCGGTTGATCATCCGCAGATTCAGCAGGTCGTCGAGGTACGTCGCGACGGGCTCGTCGAGCGAGGTCGCGGCGCACGCGCGAAGCCAATAGTCGTCGAACTCCGCCCGCGTCGCGGGCCACATGTCGCGCGGCACCTGCAGCGTCGTGCCCAGGGTCGCGCAGGACTGGTAGAAGTTCTCGGCCTGGTTCTCGGGGAGCTTCCCGTTGAGCAACTGGTAGGCGTCCTCGAACCCGACGAACAGGCACGCGGCCACCCAGAGCTGCAGATTCCGGTCGAAGGCGTTGTACTTCACCGCCGCTCCCGGCTTCGACTTCACCTGCCGGTGCGCCACGTTGACGGCCTCGCGGTAGGCCTCCTTCTCCTTCTCGCTGCCGAGGATCGCGACCGCCAGGTACTGCGTGGTGGTGCGGGCGCGCTTCCACGGCCGCTTCATGAGCGCTCCGCTCTCCACCGTCGACTCGACGACACCGTGTCCCACACCGGGATTCATCATCTGCATCGCGACATTGGCGGCGGCGCCGGCGAAGCCCCAGAAGTCGAGCGCATCGGTGACGGCGAGATCGCGCGAGGTGTAGCGACGATGGACCCCGGGGATCGCGATGCGCGTGCGCTCGAGGGTGAGCGACGCACCGTCGGACGGATCGACGCTCCCGGACGGATGCTGCGAGGACGACATGTGGTGCTCCTAGCGGGTCGGCGGAAGGGGCGCGAGGTACTGGTCGAGACGGACCAGGCCGAACGCGATGACAGCGGCACCCGCGACGGCGGCGGCGAGCAGCAGCAGCCACGCCGCGAGCCGCACCACGGCGGGCACCCGCTGGCGCCCGCCGAGGATCTTCACGTACTGGACCACCAGGTCGATGATCCACACCAGCGCCATCACCGCATCGTCACATTCGCGAACAGCAGCACGGGCCAGCAGACGATCGCGCCGAGGAAGGAGACGATGCGGTCCACGCCGCTGAGGTTCCCCAGATGATCCATGTGGGTGAGTGACCAGACCAGGCCGATGATCCCGTACGGGATCCCGATCAGGATGAAGAAGCCGATGAACTCGGAGACCTTCATCTCGTAGTCGAGGAAGCGTTGCAGCATCGTTCGTCCTTCGTGGGCGGCCGGTCGCGCGGGTCAGTTGGGCGTGCCCGGCAGCGCCGGCATCGTCGGGGTCGTGGGTTGCTGCGGCGGGGCGGAGGCCGACGGGGCCGCCGAGGGCGCGCCGCCGACGCCGCTGAGCACGGCGGACGGGTTCGCGGGGTCGCCGGCCTCCGTGATCACCCAGTTGCGGTTCTTGTCGAGGCTGACCGAGTAGGTGCTGGTGCTGAGCGTGCCCTGCGGCGCCTGGATGTTCTGCGTCGAGACGTCCACCGCCACCTTGACCTGGTAGATCCCGTTCACCTCGGACGTGGTCCGGGCGAACGAGGCCTTGCCGCTGGAGGTCAGGCGGAGCGGTGTGATGACCTCGCGCATGAGATCGACGATGGAATCGAACTTCTTCGACAGTTCCGGTGTGGTGCCGGCCTTCACCGCGTTCAGCCACGGTGTGAGGTCCCGGTAGTCCATCGTCGCGGCCTTCACCGCGTAGTCGGAGGCGATCTGCTCCGCGCGGGCGCGGTCCGACGCCGCGTGCCGCTCGGAGTTCAGCGTCCGGGTCTGCAGGTACAACAGCACGGAGACCACGGCGAGCGCCACCACGACCACCGTGGCGAGCACGGTGCGCAACGTGCCCGACGGTGTGCGGCGGGTGGGGCCCGCGTCGTCGGTGCGGTGCGGAGCGCCGCTGCGCGGCTTCGCCTTCGACTCCGGTGCGGTCTTCGCCGGCTTCGCCGGAGCCGGCTGCTCGGTGGAGACCTCGTCGGGGTCGTCCTGCTCGTGCGGCATGGGATCCTCTCTGATCACGGGCGGGGGAGTGTCAGGGTCACGCGGGCGGCACCGTCGGTCCCGGCCACCTGCAGTGCGTTGGACAGCAGCGCGCTCAGGTCGATCAGCGGCACCGTGCGGTTGAGCGCCGAGAAGATCGAGATGAACGGGCCACCGGTGGTGGCCAACGCGGGGAGCAGCTCGTCGAGGTAGGGCGTGAGCCGCTTGATGAACGGGTCGATGGTCTCGACGAAGGGTTTCGGCGCATCGAGCTCGGTCACCAATCGCAGCACGGTGTTGATGGCGCCGAGCACCACCGTCGACGTGTTCTCGAACTCGGCCCCCAGGCGACGGACGGCGTCGGCGGTCCACCCCAGATCCGCGGAGTAGATCTGCGTGTTGCCGAACATCGTTCGGATCGCGGGCATCCGGCTGAGCACCGTCGAACTGAGCAACTGGCCGGCGCGGCTGAGGGCGGCCAGGTCGTCGTCGCGCCCGGACGTGGCCTGCCATGCCGTCTTCACGATGCTCCCGAGTGCACCGGTGTCGGCGGTGCGGTTGAGCGCGGAGAGCGCCTGGAAGACATCGCTGACCGAGCGCGACTGCGTGACCGCGGTCGCGAGGATCACCGCACCCGAGGTGAAGACGGCCCCGCCGGAGGAGCGGGGCGCGATCTCCACGTACGGCTCGCTGAGGGCGCTGAGCTGCTCGACGGACAGCGCCGAGTCCACGGGGATCCGGTACTCGGACGGGTAGCGCAGGGCGATCTTCACCCCCTCCGTCGACGGTTCGATCCCCGTCACGTCGCCGATGCGGACGCCGCGCAGGAGGATCGGGGATCCGGGCGCCAGCTGCCCGGTGTGCGCGAGCTTGAGGGACAGCGTCGTGTACTGCACGCCGGGCCGCATCCCCATGTAGCCGTACAGCAGGATGAACAGGCCCACGAGGAGCACCACGGTGAAGGTGATCGCGTTCGCGAGGAACTCCTTCCTCATCGCACCGCCCCGATCATCCGCATCGCGCGCAGCGCCTGCTCGGCCTTCTCCGCGGAGGGGACCTCCGGGCCGTCGGAGACCTTGACCACGTTCACCTTCGGTCCGTGCTCGACCCAAGGAATGATGGTGTCGCGGAACAGGTTCCGCAGGTTGATCAGGTTATCGGGCCGCGTCGCCCCCACGGGACGGTCGAGCAGCAGCACCGGGCTCACCACTTGGGTGAGGAGCGCCGCCAGATCGCGGAGGCCGGGAGTCAGCGGTGCGGAGTTCTGCAGGAGCGGGGCGAGGGAGGCGAAGACCTCGGTCACCCGGGCGGTCTCGGCGATGACGGCCCAGCGTCGCAGGCCCTCGGGAGCGAGGTACTCGCTGAGCATCCGGTGTTCGGCGGCGACGGCGCCCGTCACCGAGACCACGGACCGGAGCGCCTCGTCCAGGGACTTGGTGTCGTTGGCCCAGGCCATCACCGTCGACGCGAGGTTGTCGGTGATCATGCGGGTCCGGGCGGGATCGTCCGGGAAGGCACCGTCGATGCGCTGGACGGTGTTCCCGAGCTGGGCCACACCGCCGCTGCCGAGGAAGCCCGACAGGCTGGTCATGAGGTCCTCGACGTGGTCCGGCGGGCGGCTCTGCGCCAGCGGGATGAGCCCGCCGGCGCGGATCGGCTGCGCGGTGGAGGTGGGAGCGGAGACCAGCCCGATGTAGACGTCGCCGAGGATCGTGTCCTGCCGCAGCTCGGCGGTGGTGTCGGCGGGAATGCTGGCGGGTTCGGTGATGGTCAGGGTGGCCACGGCGCGGTCGCCGTCGAGGCGCACCGACTTCATCGTGCCGACGGCCCGCCCGTTGAACCGCACCTGCGCTTGATCGGGCAGGTTCAGGGCGTTCGAGAACTCGACCCGCAGTGGCCATCCCGACGATCCCCACGACGCCGGGTTGGGCAGGGTCGAGGGGCTGGCCCGCAGCACTCCGACGACGCCGAGCGCGAGCACGGCGAGGAGGAGCAGACCACGGGTGATCCGGCTGCGCAGCGAAGTACGTCTCATCGGGCGGCTCCCGTCCCACGGAGGATGGCGGAGATCAGATCGACGTTGATGTGGCCGGGATCGACGACCCGGCACTGTCCGGGCGCGATCCGGTTGATGTTCGAGCAGGTGAGCTCCGGATTCCGCGCGGCCATGTTCGTCGACGGCGGGGTGAAGACGACCTTGAGGCCCAGCGTGCGCTGGTCGAAGGAGACGTTGAAGGCGTCGATCAGCGGCGGGAGGAAGCCGAGCAGGTCACCCCAGTTGCGGACTCCCGCGCTCACCAGGCGCGATGCGGGGATCACGGTGTCGAGGATCGGCCACAGGTTGTGGCCGTAGTGGGAGATGAGGTCCCGCAGCAGCTTTCCGAGCGGGATCAGCGCCTGCGCCAGCGTGTCGGTCGTCTTCGCGGTGGGGACGATGATGTCCGCAAGGCCGTTCGGGGCGGTCACCAGCAGTTGCTTGAGCGGCGCCCAGTTGGACGTCATGCCGCCGGTGAGGGAGGAGAGCGAATCGATCGTGCGGCCGACGTCGCCGATGCCCGGCCCGGGATCGTCGAGCAGGGTGGCGAGGCTCCCGATGACCCCGTTGACGTCGGGCCCGGTGCCGTCGACAGCAGCGGCGAGCGAGGTGATCGAGTCCTGGACCTGCTTGGCCTGCTCGGGGCCGCCGCCGGTGGTGAGTTTGGCCGCCGCGTCGCCGATGGAGCTGAGGCTGCGGCTGAGCGACTGCGGCGTCTTGGTGCTCGTCAGGCACGTCCCGGTGCGGAGCGCGGGGCCGCCCTTGCGGGCCTCGTCGACGAGTGCGAGCTGCCGCGAGGCGATGAGGGAGGCGGCGACGGTGACCGCACCGGTGCCCGAGGTCACGGGCTGATCGGCGTCGATGGTGAATTCGACGCGGGCGGAGGCGTTCTCGGGCCGGATTTCGGTGACCTTCCCGATCGGAACGCCGAGCCGGGTGACGGGGTTCCCCACGTACAGCCCGATGGCGTCGGGCATGAGCGCGCAGTAGTTCGCCTGCTTCGTGGCCGGCGTGCGCGAGATGTACAGGGCCGCGGCGATGATCGATCCGACCACCGTGACCGCGACGGCGGTGACGAGCCATTTCGAGCTGAGGGCCTTGGTCAACATCAGCACGGTGCCCCTTCCAGGGGGATGCAGTACTGCGACGAGAGGGTCGGTACCGAGCCGTCGAAGACGATCGTGCCGTCGGGCTTCACCGACGACTGGAGGCGCCGGAGCGTGGACATCGCGTCGTCGATCATCTTCCGGTACTTGGCGAGCAGCCCGCCGATCTGGCCGGACATGAGATTGACCTGCGCCTCCATCGAGGCCAGGTTCTCCTGGTAGAAGTTGGCCGCCGGGAGGATGCGTTTGAGGACCATGTCCAGGGCGCTCATGAACCGCTTGTACCCGGCAACGTTCAGGCGCGCGGTGGAGAAGTAGATGTTCATATCGCGCATGGCCTGGGTCAGGATGTCGCCGTTGCGGTCGATGGCGGCGGAGTAGTCCGACAGGGTCTGGACGAAGCCGCCGACCTCGTCCTTCTGCGTGGAGATGCTCTGCACCACGCCCTGCAGCGTGGACAGCAGCTCCTTCATCTGGCCCGGCTTGCCGCTCGTCGCCCGCTGGATCTGCGCGAGCGATTCGCGCAGGGGCGTCGGGTCGATCGCGCGGATCTTCGGCTCGGCCTGCTGGAAGGTCTGGACCAGGCTGTACGGGATGCGGACTCGGGACGGCGGGATCGGGGCCGCGCCGAGGGAGGCGGTGCCGAGGGAGTCGATGTCGACGAAGTACCCGCCGACGGCCGTCAGCATCTTCACGGCCACCCGCGATTGATCGCCGATGTGCACCTTCTTCTTGATGCGCAGCCCGACCCGCACGCGGTCGCCCTGGAGCGCGACCTGCTGTACGGAGCCCACGGAGACTCCGGCCACGCGCACGTCGTCGCCGGCGCGGATCATTCCCGCCTCCGGGAAGTCCGCGGTGTAGGTGGTGGTTCCGGGAGGGCGAACGGCGAGGACCGAGCTCGCGATCATGACGATCACCGCGACCGCGACTCCGGCGACGCCGAACAGCAGCTGCCGTCGCTTCGAACTCGGACGGGCCCACGCCTCTTCGGCACCGGAGGCCAGCGTGAGGGCGAGGCGGTAGCCGTCGCGGATCAGGTTCGTGGGGAGGCTCAGCGCTTGCACAGCGTCACCTTCGATCCTCGGAGGAAGACGAGTAGTCCGGCGGGCAGTTGCGCCTCGCCGCGGCTGCACCCCGTGTCGCCGCCGGCGGCGGGGACGGGCTGCTGGGTCAGGTTCGCGAAGAGCCCGGGCAGGAGCGCCGCGAGGTCGACGAGGCCCTGCAGGCGGGGTAGTTCGGGACGGGCGAGTTCGAGCAGGGTGTAGCCGGCGGGCTGCAGCCCCGCGCCGCGCAGCAGCGCGTCGGCCGCGGTCATCAGTTCGGCGCCCTGGTCGGACAGGGTCTTCGTGGACGGTGCGGCGTCCCGCATCACCGTGCCGATGCCCTGCAGGTAGCCGATCACGGTGGGCAGTGCGCTGGACTTCCCGCCGAGGCTCTCGTTGATCGTCTTGAGGTTGCGCACCAGGGTCTGGAGCAGTGCCGAGCGGTCGTTGGTGAAGCGGCTCAGCGTCTGCAGCGCGTCGAGCAGCGGTCCGAGCCCGGAACCGTCGCCCTCGACGACGGCGGCGATCGACTGGGCGAGGTGGTTGATCTGCTCGGGTTGCATGGCCGCCAGTACGGGCTGGAGGCCGTTGAAGATGGTCGTCACGTCGAACGACGGCACCGTCCGGTCCGTGCCGATGGTGGACTTCGCGGCGATCGCCGGGGCCTGCGCGTCGCTCGGCGAGAGATCGAGGTAGCGCAGGCCGGTGAGGTTCTGGAACCGGATGGACAGGGTGGTGGCCGAGGTGAGCCGCTGATCGCGGTCCACCGTGAACTCGACCCTGGCGAGCGAGCCCCGGGCCGCGTCGTCCTGGTCGAGCGTGACGTCGCGGACCTTGCCGACCTGTACCCCGAGTAGTCGCACGTCGTCGCCCGAGCGGAGCCCCGAGGCGTTGGTGAACATCGCCGTGTACGAGGTCTGCGCGGCCTGCGCGGGCCGCGTGAGGGCGCGCACGGTGAATGCCGCACCGACCGCGATCAGCACGACGAAGATCAGGAGCAGTGTTCCGGGATGGCGGGCGGTGCGCACGTCAGCGGCCCCTCGTCGTGGTCGGCGCGGCAGTGGTCGGTGCGGCGGAGGCCGACGGTGCGGTCGTCGTGCCCGACGGTGCGCCGGGCTTCGCCGGGGCGGGCTTTCCGGGCGGCGTCACCGAGAACTGGGGGGCGGGCGGCAGCAGGGATGCGATGGCGGGGAACCGCTGGAAGGTGACGTCGAGGTTGAGGACCGGCCCGGAACCGTTGTCCGGCATGGACCGTCGCACGCGTTCGATGAGCTCCTCGAGTTGGCGCCCGTTGCGCGCGGCGTCGGGGAAGCTCGCGACCATCCGGGTGGACAGCTCGCGGACGGGCACCAGCACCTCGGTGAGCGCGGCGACGTTCGGCTTGCTCAGGAGGGCCGCCAGCGCGGGGGAGAAGTCCTTCGCGAGGGCGTCGATGGTGGCCGTCTGCCGTTCCGGGTATCCCGGTGTGTCCGGGCCGCGCCAGGACCACAGTTCCCGCAGGCCCGGCAGCATCTGCCGGCTCGACGCGTCGAGGGCCTTGAGCGTGGCGGCGATCGTCGGCAGCGTCTGCGACGTGGGGATCCGCTGGGTGTCGGCGTTCGCCTCGGCGATC
Source organism: Tsukamurella sputi (assembly GCF_007858445.1). GTDB lineage: Bacteria > Actinomycetota > Actinomycetes > Mycobacteriales > Mycobacteriaceae > Tsukamurella > Tsukamurella sputi. Next base: position 107,962 of record NZ_VIGV01000010.1, read on the forward strand.
GCGCCGACGGCGCCGAGGAACGGCAGGAACTGCCGCGTCGTGGTGTCCAGCTGGCTGATCAGCTGGGCCATGTGAGGGCGGAAGCTCTCCCGCTCCATGGTGCTGAGCGATCGCAGCAGCGAGGCCATCGTGCTGTCGTCGGGCGCCGACATCGGCTCCCACGAGGCGCCCGAGGCGAGCACTCGGCCGCCGCGGCCCGGCGTGAGCGCGACGACGGTGATGCCGAAGGTGTTGCCGGCGGCGTAGGAGACCTTCACCGCGTCGGTCACGAGATCGTCAGCGGCGCCGTTCAGCCGCATGGCCACGCCGAGTCGCCCCGCGCCGCGGTCGACGATGTCGGTGACCTCGCCGACGCGCAGGCCATCCATCTCGACGGCCGTCCCGGGGGCCACGCCGGGGGCGACGTTGCGGACGACGAGCGTGAGGGACTTCGGCGGCGTCGTGACGATCGCGCGGACCGCCCAGAACGCGAGCCCGACGAGCAGGGCGGCGAGGATCACCGCGATGCCGCGGCGCAGCAGGACGGGGCCGGGCGTCATCATGCCCGTGACGGGCGAGGGCCATCTCGTCGTCATGCCGCTACCCCCGGAAGACCAGTTCGCTGGTGGTGCCCCAGATGCCGATCGTCATCAGCATGTCGAGCACCACGATCGCGACCATCGAGGCGCGCACGGCCCGGCCGGACGCCACGCCCACGCCCTCGGGGCCGCCCGCGGCGAAGAAGCCCTGGTAGCAGTGGATGAGGATGACCGCGCAGATGAAGACCACGACCTTGGCGATGGACGCGACGAGGTCGGCGGGGGAGAGGAACTGCTCGAAGTAGTGCTCGTAGGTGCCGGCCGCGTCGCCCTGCGCCAGCGTCACGATGGTGCTGGAGGCGAAGAAGCTGACGATGATCGCGATGAGGAAGATCGGGACGATCGCGACGACGCCGGCGATCATCCGGGTGCTGACCACGAAGGAGATGGACCGCAGGCCGAGCGCCTCGAGCGCGTCGATCTCCTCGGTGATGCGCATGGCGCCGATCTCGGCCGTCATCCGGCATCCGGCCTGGACGGCGAAGCCCGCGGCGGCCAGGATCGGCGCGAACTCGCGGGTGTTGGCGAGGGCGGCGATGACGCCGGTGAGCGGCCCCATGCCGAGCAGATCGAGCGAGGCGAAGGCCTGCACGGCGACGGTGCCGCCGACCGCGAGTCCGAGGACGACCATCATCAGCGACGTGCCGCCTCCGACGATCACGGCACCCCGTCCCCAGGTCAGGTCGGTGACGGTGCGGATCGTCTGCTTCGGGTAGTTGCGCAGCGCGTGCGGGATCAGCGCGACGGACGCGGCGACGAAGGACACCATCTGGCCGAGCCGGGCCAGCGCGCCGCGCGCCGAGTCGGTCAGGCGGCCGAGGAAGCGGAAGCCTCTCGGGCGGTACGGGGCGATGGTCATGGAATCAGCCCACCCTCATGGGGAAATAGGTCGTGTAGATCTGGGTGAGTGCGAAGTTGAGCACGATGATGCCGACGGTGGAGACCACCACGGTGGTGTTCACCGCATCGGCGACGCCGCGGGCGCCGCCCTTGGCCTCGAGCCCGTGCTGGCAGCCGAGGACGGCGATCATCACCCCGAAGATCGCGGCCTTGATCAGGGAGAAGCCGAAGTCCCTGGTGGTGGCGTAGGCGCCGAAGCTCAGCCAGTAGCTGCCCGGCGTCACGTTCTGCCCGGCGACGGCCAGGTAGTAGGCGGCGCCGATGCCGACCACGGTGATGAAGATGCACAGCAGCGGCGCGACGAAGGCGGCCGCGAGGATCCGCGGCACCACGAGCCGGCGCACCGGGTCGATGCCCATGACCCGCATGGCGTCGACCTCCTCGCGAATGGTGCGCGAGCCGAGGTCGGCGGCGATCGCGGAGGCCCCAGCGCCGCCCAGGAGTAGGCCGGCGGCCATGGGGGCGGCTTGCTGGATGACGGTGAGGCCGCTCGCCGCCCCCATGAGCGATCCGGCGCCGATCTGGTTGACGATGCTGCCGATCTGGATGGTGACGATGACGCCGAACGGGATGGCCATGAGGAAGGCGGGGACGGCGGTGACGCTGACCAGGAACCAGGACTGCACGACGATCTCGCGGAACTGGATGCGGCCGCGGAGGAGGTCGGTCACCATCGAGACCAGCGCATGGAGCACGAGTTCGACGGTGCGCCCGAGGGTGCGGACGGGGCCGAGCGCGTTGTCGTCGAGGTTCCTGCGGAGCGCGTCGACGGGGCCGGGCCTGGCGGCGGGCGCCTCCTGGGACGGTTGCGATGTCATAGCTCACCTCCTTCCTGCCACATGTTAGGGAATGTTCTCTATCTGGGTAGGGTTTTGAGACGAATTTCCGGGCTCGCTCGTCAGTCCGGTGATTTCGCTGGTGGCGGCGGGTTGGGGTACCCTGGTCCGGTTGCCTTGTCGGCAACACTCCTGCCGTGGAGAGTCCACGGCCGCATAGTCCATAGGAGGAGGCGAAAAGCCCATGCGTAATTACGAACTGATGGTGATCCTGGATCCGAGCCTGGATGAGCGCACCGTCGCGCCCTCGCTGGAGACCTTCCTGAACGTGGTCCGCAAGGACGGCGGATCGATCGGGAACGTCGACATCTGGGGCAAGCGCCGTCTTGCCTACGAGATCTCCAAGAACGCCGAAGGCATCTACGCGGTGATCGATCTGACCGCCGAGCCGGCCACGGTCAACGAGCTGGATCGTCAGCTCAAGCTGAACGAGTCGGTGCTGCGCACTAAGGTGCTGCGGCAGAACTAGTCGCGCACTAACTACAGGGAGAGACACCATGGCAGGCGACACGATCATCACGGTCATCGGCAATCTGACGGCGGACCCGGAGCTGCGCTTCACCCCGTCGGGTGCGGCGGTGGCCAACTTCACCGTCGCCTCCACGCCCCGCACGTTCGACCGGAACACGAACGAGTGGAAGGACGGCGAGGCGCTGTTCCTGCGCTGCAACATCTGGCGTGAGGCGGCGGAGAACGTCGCCGAATCGCTCACGAAGGGCACGCGCGTCATCGTCTCCGGCCGGCTCAAGCAGCGGTCGTACGACGATCGCGAGGGCCAGCGGCGCACGGTGGTGGAACTCGAGGTCGACGAGATCGGCCCCTCCCTGCGGTACGCGACTGCGAAGCCGACGCGCACTCAGCGCGGCGGTGGTGGCGGCGGCGGTTTCAGCGGCGGCGGCCAGGGCGGTGGTGGCGGTTACAGCCAGCCCGTCCAGCAGGCTCCGCGCCAGAACCAGCCCGCAGACGATCCGTGGGGCAGTGCCCCCGCGGCCGGGAGCAGCTTCGGCGGCGGCAACGACGATCCGCCGTTCTGATCCCCGGGATCGAACACTGTGAAGGGCCCGACCGGTTCGCCGGTGGCCCAGTAGACCTCATCAAGGAGTACCAACACCATGGCCGGTAAGGGCAATGGCCGGAAGGTGCGCGTCGAGAAGGCCGTCAAGGCCAAGGCGTGCACGTTCTGCAAGGAGAAGAACACCAAGATCGACTACAAGGACACCACGCTGCTGCGTCGGTTCCTGTCGGAGCGGGGCAAGATCCGCAGCCGTCGTGTGACGGGCAACTGCGTCCAGCACCAGCGCGACATCGCGATCGCCGTCAAGAACGCGCGTGAGGTGGCTCTGCTGCCGTTCACGTCGACGACCCGCTAAGGAGGGGTGAAGAAATGAAGCTCATCCTCACCGCCGACGTCGACAACCTGGGCGCGCCCGGCGACACCGTCGAGGTCAAGGACGGCTACGGCCGCAACTACCTGCTGCCCCGCGGCCTGGCCATCGTCGCCACCCGTGGCGCCGAGAAGCAGGTCGAGGGCATCCGTCGTAGCCAGGAGGCCAAGCGTGTGCGCGGCCTCGATCACGCCAACGAGCTGAAGCAGGCCATCGAGGGCCTGGAGTCCGTCTCGCTGACCGTGAAGACCGCCGAGTCGGGCAAGCTCTTCGGCTCGGTCACCGCTGCCGACGTCGCCGCCGCGCTCAAGACCGCAGGCGGCCCCGCCGTCGACAAGCGCAGCATCGAGCTGCCGCAGGGCCACATCAAGTCCACGGGCTCGTTCCCGGTGGTCGTGGTGCTGCACCCCGACGTGCGCGCGAAGTTCGCGCTCACCGTCGCCGCGCAGTAAGACGCGTAGAACGGAAGAACCCCCATCGCCCTTCGGGGCGGTGGGGGTTCTTCGCTGTTCGGGGGTCGGATCAGACCACGATCGTGCCGACGCACGGGGTGCTGGTCTGGGTGCCGATCCACTCGGTGCCGGCGCCGGCCTTGATGATCACGTTGAAGGTCACCGCGCCCTTGCCGGTGGTGAAGGGCGTCTTGTTCAGCACGGGCAGCTGGCCGGTGCCGCTGAGCTTGCCGCTGCCGAACTTCCCGCTGGTCGTGTTGTTCCACGACAGGGTGGCGGTGGAGGCGAACTGGCTGAGCACGAGGTCGCGCGCGCCCGCGTCGCCGGATGCGGAGACTAGGATCTGGCCGTTGCCGCCGACGGTGGCGGTCACCTTCCAGTTCAGCATCTGGCCGCCCACCACGAACATGGGGTTCGCGCTCGAGCAGGTCGCCGTGACGGAGGCGGGCTTCGGCGCGGGCGGCGCGGGCGGCGCGGGGTTCGGGGCGGCCCCTGCGGTTCCGATGGCGCACGTGGCGGTAGCCGCGAGCGCGACCGCGACGCCGGCTGTGCGCGTCGTGATCGTGGAGAGGTTCATCGGGTGGGTCCTTCCGCAGTGGGTGATGCAGCGTTCAGAATACGCGGCGACGCGCGCGGGAAGAAGGTGCACCGTGGGCGCATGACCCATTGATGCTGGTAGGGGCCCCGGCAGGTGACCGTCCGGTAACAACGGAGGGTGGTTTTGTCGGCGCGACGGTGGCCGATTCACTCGCGACACGCCCGAATGTCAGGACGGTGCGACACGCTGAGGAACTTCAGTCCACAACGGCGCACCTCCACCCCACCCGCGATGAACTGGAGCGATGCGCGATGCGCCGCGGAGTTTCCACAGGTTTTCCCCATCGGTCCACACCGGCGTCCCCACCCTGACCGCGCGCCGTCCACAGTGGATGCACAGTTTCGTCCACAGCTCCGCTTTGCGGTGATGAGCGGAGCGCCTAGCGTTCACGTGCGTTGAGCGCGCGCCCGTGCGGTCCCTCCGGAAACTGTCGGTGCCGCGCGGTAGAGAAGTGTGTATTGGCGAGCCCTCGCCGCCCCCGGCGGGCGGGGGACACGAGGAGAGGTGGGTGCGCGGTGTCGGTCACGGACGAGCAGGAGTTCACTCCGGGACCGGTCAAGCGCGCGGAGTCCGCTCCCGACGGTCCGCCCGCCGAGGACTTCGGCCGCCAGCCCCCGCAGGACATCGCGGCGGAGCAGTCGGTGCTGGGCGCGATGATGCTCTCCAAGGACGCCATCGCGGACGTACTCGAGGTGGTGCGGCCCGGTGACTTCTACCGGCCCGCGCACCAGTCCGTCTACGACGCGATCCTCGATCTCTACGGCGCGGGTGAGCCCGCGGACGCCGTCACCGTCTCCGCGACGCTCGATCGCAAGGGCGAGCTCAAGCGCGTCGGCGGCGCCCCCTACCTGCACACCCTCATCTCCACGGTGCCCACCGCGGCCAACGCCGGCTACTACGCGGAGATCGTGGCCGAGAAGGCCATCCTGCGCCGCCTCGTGGAGGCCGGGACCAGGATCGTCCAGTACGGCTACTCGGGGTCCGACGGTGCGGACGTGGCGGAGGTGGTCGATCGCGCCCAGGCCGCGGTGTACGACGTGACCGAACGCAAGGCCTCCGAGGACTACGTGATCCTCGAGGAGCTGCTGCAGCCCACGATGGACGAGATCGATGCGATCGCCTCCCAGGGCGGCGTGAGCATGGGCGTGCCCACGGGCTTCACCGACTTCGACGCGCTCACCAACGGACTGCACGCCGGGCAGATGATCATCGTCGCCGGTCGTCCCGGTGCCGGTAAGTCGACGATGGCGCTCGACGTGCTGCGCTCCTGCACCATCGAGCACCACATGCCGGGCGTGCTGTTCAGCCTCGAGATGAGCAAGACCGAGGTGGTCATGCGTCTGCTCTCGGCGGAGGCGCGGATCAAGCTCGCGGACATGCGCTCGGGCAAGATGTCCGACGACGACTGGACCCGCCTCGCGCGCCGCATGTCGGAGATCTCCGAGGCGCCGCTGTTCGTCGACGATTCGCCGAACCTCACGATGATGGAGATCCGTGCGAAGGCCCGCCGCCTCAAGCAGCGGCACGATCTCAAGCTCATCGTCATCGACTACCTGCAGCTGATGACGTCGGGCAAGAAGGTCGAATCGCGTCAGCAGGAGGTCTCGGAGTTCTCCCGGCAGCTCAAGCTGCTCGCCAAGGAGCTCGAAGTTCCGCTCATCGCCGTCGCGCAGCTCAACCGTGGTCCCGAGCAGCGGACCGACAAGAAGCCACAGGTCGCCGACCTCCGTGAGTCCGGCTCGCTCGAGCAGGACGCCGACATGGTCGTGCTGGTGCACCGCCCCGACGCCTACGAGCGCGATGACCCCCGCGCAGGCGAGGCCGACTTCATCCTCGGCAAGCACCGCGCCGGCCCCACCGCCACCGTCACCGTCGCCCACCAGCTGCACTACAGCCGCTTCGTGGACATGGCCAAGGGCTGACGCTCCTGCTGTAGGGTCCCAGATTCCGTGGCGGAATCCCAAGCTACGTGGCGGACAGTTGGCGGATCCGCCAACTGTTTGGGACACGCCGGGGCACGTCCCCGCATCTGAGGGCGGAAGTGGCACCGTCAAGACCATGTCGCCCGGCAGCTCCGCGGGGACCGCGGTGGAAGTATCGTTCCGCCGCGGTGAGGACCTCTGTGAGCGGACCGTGGAGTGGAAGTCGGCCGCAATGGAGGACCTTCGCGAGGCAGCGCCGTGGCGCACATTTCGCTGGTATCGAGGGCAGAAACACTACTCGGGGTGGTACTGGTCGAGCACTACCCGCGATCTGGTGATCTATGAGTCCCGCCTGGAGCTCGCTAACCTGATGCTCGCAGACTTCGACGATCGGGTTCGGGGCATCGTGGCCCAGCCTTTCCTTCTCGCGACTGAGGTCGATGGTGTCCTGCGGAGGCACGTTCCGGACTTCCTACTCGATACTGATTCCGGCCCGGTCGTCGTTGACGTAAAGCCTGCTCGAAGGCTTGATAATGATGATGTTGCAAGGGTTTTGAACTTGACTCGGGATGTCGTCGAGGCCAAGGGGTGGCGATACGAGGTCGCCACCGAGCCGCCGCCGCGGAGGGCCGCGAATGTCAGATTCCTCGCTGGCTATCGGCGCGAGAGTGCAATCGTGCCTGACCATTGCGAGGCGGTTCAGGCGGTCGCTCAGGTGGGATTGACGATTGGTGCTCTCATCGATCGGATGCCAGATCGTCCTGACGCGAGCGTGCGAGCGGCGGTGCTGCACTTGATATGGCGGCGTCGGCTGCACGTCGACATTGACGCCGCAATCACTAGTCGCACTCAGATTTCGAGGGTCTTGTGAGTGGCGTTGAGCGGGTTGAGGTTGGCGGACGGTACATGTACGACGGCGAGGCGTTCGAGATCGTGGAGCTCGCCACGGCTAAGGGCGTCGTCGATGTGCTGGGGAAAAGCGCTGCAGGGCAGTACATGCGAGTTGGCCTCGCGGAGTTGCTGTCTTCGGTCCGGGGTCGGGTCCTCCCGACCGGCCCTGGCGTTTCGAGCACTGATGCAACCGAGCCTGCAGGCGTCATCTTCGGTGAGTTGTCCGCGGCAGAGCTTCAGAAGGTGACGGAACGCGCGGGGCACGTACGCGAGATTCTTACCGGGTACAGATCTGGCAGCGCGGAGACTGCGAGCAAGGGGGAGCCCAGGCCGGAGTTTTCCGGCGACCGCCCGCTCACTGACCGCTACGCAGCGAAGGCGCGCGAACTGGGCGTCGGCTTGCGATCTGTGGAGCGGTGGGTGTCCAAGTTCCGCACTGAAGGGCCCGCAGGCCTGGTAGACGCGCGACGTACGAGAGAGGCGGAGCCCTTCCCGTCTGTCGATCGGCGGTGGTTAGACACAGCTGTCGAAGTCATGGTTGAGCACGCCACCGAGTCGAAACCGTCCCGCACGATGGTGATGGCACGCGCGGAGGCACGGGTCTTGGCGCGATTCGGAGAAGGGGTCGTCGCCATCCCGTCTCGGACAAATGCTTTCCGCGTTCTCGAGTATCTGGAACAGCGCTATCCCACATTTCGACTGTCTGCCAAGCGAAATCGCGACATCGCTGAGCGGCCAGAAGGCGTGTACGGCAAGCTCCGTCCAACTCGGCCTGGCGAGTACATGCTGATGGACACAACCAGGCTCGATGTCTTCGGGCTCGATCCTCTGACGCTGCGATGGGTGCAGGTCGAACTGACCGTCGCGATGGACTGGTACACCCGCTGCATCACCGGGTTGCGATTGACCCCGGTTTCCACGAAATCGGTTGATGTAGCGACCGTGATGTACGAGGTTTTCAGCCCACGTCCGGCCGGCGCGGACTGGCCGGAATACGCGGTGTGGCCAGCTCACGGAGTACCGCGGTCGGTACTTGTAGATGTCACCGCGGAGCGGCCAGCGGATGCGGCCGCTGGACCAGCTATTGTCCCTGAGACACTGGTCGTGGACCATGGCAAGGTCTACCTCTCGAACCACGTGATGAGTGTGTGCCAGCGCTTCGGGATTTCGGTGCAGCCAGCTCGGCTCCGAACCGGCCGCGACAAAGGGCCAGTTGAGCGGTTCTTTCGTACTATTCGTGAAGATCTCCTCCAGGCCTTGCCGGGGTACAAGGGACCTGATGTCCACTCGCGCGGCGAGGATCCTGAGGGCGGAGCGTTCTTCTACATCGACGAGCTCGAAAGCATCATCCGCGAGTGGGTTGCGCAGGTCTACCACCACCGCCAGCATTCGAGCCTGCTCGACCCGCGAGTTCCGGGCTTACGTATGTCGCCCGCCGCGATGTTCGAGCACGGTGTTTCTCGCGCCGGATACATTGAGGCGCCTCGCGATCCGGACCTGGCATTCGAGTTCCTCAAGCCGGTATGGCGGAAAATTCTTCACTACGGTGTCGAGATCGGAGGCCGCCGCTACAACGGAGACGGGCTCAACGGCTACCGTAACCTCGCGAGCCGGTTCACCGGCGAGGCCAAGGGACGATGGCCGATCCACTGCGATCCCGACGACATCACCAAGGTGTACTTCCGGCGCCCAGATGAGCGGACCTGGCACACATTGGTGTGGGAGCACGCACCGTCGATCGATATGCCGTTCAGCGAGGATGCACTGCTCTACGCAAGGAAGCTAGCAGCATCGAAGTACCGATTCCCCAACGACCGCCTTGCGGTAGCTGACTTGTTGGAGCGGTGGAACATCGGCCTGGGCTCGACCCGAGTGGAACGGCGCATTGCATTGAGAATGTCACGCGAGACCGAACTGTCGCAGCGACCGCAGGGCGAAGCGCGTGTGGATCGACTGCCGTCGGTCGCCCGCGTGCTCGCTCCCGACCAGGACGAAAGCGATGTGCAAGCAGAGGACACCGCGATTGATCGCGGTCTCGACTACGCCGGCGAGGAAGGTGACGACGATCGATTCGACCAGGAAAACATCGATGACTTCTACTCCGACGCGCTGGAGGACGTATGACCGAAACCGCCGCGACACTCGACAATCTGACCCTCGCCCGAAAGGAAGGGTGGCAGAAGTTCGTCAACACCCCCGCACGTGTTCCACCGGAGGCGTTGAACCGCGATGAACTCGACAGACTGACCGACAAGGAGCGCACCGACTACGACCGTGAGCGCCGCGAGTGGCACGCGAACCTCGGGCCCCTCAAGACCAGACAGCTGGTCGAGGTGCACGAAAACCTCTGGGATGTCATCGACTCCAACGCCCAGGACGGAGACAAACCGAAAGGCGCCGTTGCGATCGACGCAGTACCCGGACTAGGGAAGACCACCGCGGTATTGAGCTTCGCCCGCGCGTTCCACCGCCGCGAAGTAGCCGAGAACGGCACTACGACCGAGGAAGGTCATGAACGGTGGCCGGTGTGCCGGGTGGGACTGACCGGCAACACTGGCCTACGCGAGTTCAACCGGGCGATGCTCGCGTTCTACGCCCACCCAGGCGGCCGCCGCGGCAACGCCGCCGACTTCGCCCACCGAGCCCTGGACTGCGTGCTGGCATGCGAAACGAAGATCCTCATCGTCGATGATCTGCACTTCCTGCGGCTGCAGTCCACCTCCGGTGTCGAGGTCAGCAACCACTTCAAGTACATCGCCAACGAGTTCCCGTTGACGGTGATCTTCGCTGGCGTCGGTTTGGAGGCGCGGGGACTGTTCTCCGAGGGCAGTAGTGACCGAGATGCTCTTCTCGCGCAGACCGGCCGGCGTACAACGCGGCTGACAATGGATCCTTTCGGTGTCACCAATGATGCTGGGCGCCGGGCATGGCGTCAGACGCTCAAGGCGATCGAGCAGCGGGTGGTTCTGGCCGAAAAGTATCCGGGCATGATCGCCGACGATCTCTCTGACTACCTGTATGCCCGGTGTACCGGCCAGATCGGCTCACTGATGACCCTGATCAACCGGGGATGTCAGCGCGCGGTCCGGACTGGGTATGAGCGCCTCGACGAGGAACTGCTCGATCGGGTCAAGATCGACGAGGCATCGGAGAAGGCTCGCGAAGAACTGCGCCTGGCATTCGACAACGGCTGCCTGAGAACTCGCATCGGCAGGGCCGGATGACAGTGCCACGTTCGCTTCCCTTCAGGGTGGACCCGGTGCCGGGCGAAGCGATCGATTCCTGGCTCGAAGCGATCGCCTTCCGCGCCGACTCAGCGTGGGGAGACCTTCTCGACGCAGTCGACATACCTGCGCCTGCAGGTCTTGGGTACCCGCCCTGGACGATCGCACTCAGCGAGGCCGAAGTAGCCAGCCTGTGTGCCGCCACGGGCAGCGACGTCGAATTTTCGATGATGACCCTCACCCGGTTCGACGGGACCGCGGTGCGCATCGACTCGCAGTCGCGGAGTTTGCGCCGCGAAGTGGCATGGACCCGCCGCACCGGATCCCGCTTCTGCCCGCACTGCCTCCGAAGCAACGGCGGCCGATGGAAGCTCGAATGGCGACTCGGCTGGGCGTTTGCCTGCACCGACCATCGTTGTTTGCTGTCCGACGAATGCCCTCGCTGCCATAGAATTCCACGCCGCCGCCCGCTCCCGGGCCACTGCACCCCGATCCCCGGCCGATGTGCATCGCCGGCGCAGGAAGGAGGCATTGGACGGGAGGCCCGACGGTGCGGCGCCGATCTCACGGCTGCCGAGGTCCTCGACCTTCCTGGTGCGCACCCCGCTCTTCGGGCACAGGCCCTCATCGATCGAATCATCGACGACGGAGTCGTGCGGTTCGGGGTCTACGCGCGCCTTCCACAGCCTGCGGCTTCTGTGCTTGCCGACATTCGCGCCATCGGCGGCCGAGTACTGTCCTACGCCACCGACGAAGAGCTCTTAGCGCGAGTGGGACCCGAACTGGCGGTTGAGTACCGGGCAGTCGATGAACAAGGTGGTGCACGATCCGGACAAGTCCGACAGAGCCGCACGAAGCCGGCCCTCGAAGCGCCAGCGAGAGCCGTCACAGCTGCGATTGGCGTCAGTGCCGCGATCGACGTTCTGCACTGCTCGGACCTCGCAGCCGCAGCTGATCGCCTGCGATGGTTAGTGACCTCGGCCCGGGAGACAGGCCTCAGTGTTCAACCGACGAACATCGGCTGGGGGACGCGAATCTCACCAATCCTGACCGGTGTCCAGCTCGCCGCGCTATCCCCGATGCTCGACCCGTCCGACCAACTTCGCTACCGCACTCACTCCGACCTTCCCACCTTGGTGACCAGTGGGCGCGCAGAGCTACTAGCGCGTCACACGCCGACGCAATTTTGGGCCGGAATCAGTTTGCCCTTCACGGTCCCGGCGGCGAGGCGCACAATGATGCGCCTGGCATTGTCTGCGGCCTTACAGTTGGTGGGCACTCGGTTGAATCTGACGGCCGCTGGTCAGCAGGTCGGAGGTCACCTGGCTGGCCATGCCCTATCCCGATTCCTACAGATTCTGGAGTCCGATCAACACTGGAGCGATGTGTGCGCGGGTCTGACACGCGTTGCCGATTACGTTGTCGAGCGCGGCGTACCGATCGACTATCAGCGCCGACGGGCACTCGATTGCACCGGTTTGCTTCCGGACGATGAGTGGAGGCAGATCTGCCACCGCACCGGAACGCCGTCACAGGGCGGCTCCGCCCGGGCGGCTGTTGTTCGGGCGTTTCTTCGCGAGGAGCTCACAGGCGTCCCCACGGTTGACGGGTCCGCAGACTTGCTCGCTAAGATCGCCGCGTTTCCCCGCGATCTGACACCCGGCCTTCGGGACGAGCTGATCAACCACGCACGGGTGTTCTTGGACGCCGCGGGCATCGATGAGGAACCAATTGCCTGGGAGCCGCCAATTGAGCTCCTCGCTGGTCTCGACCTCCCTGGCCCGCGACCAGGACTGATCGACCGTGATCGCCTTCGAAAGCTCATCCGAGAACGCGACCTTCCCATCGGCGCCGCCGCCCGCGACCTCGGCACCACTGGCGAGGCGGTTCGCCTTGAGCTGATCGTCAATCCCCTCCCAGTCGATACCGGCCGCCGGAAGTACGCCAGCGCTCGAACGCAGCTCCCCCCGGAGGCTTTGACCCAGCTCTATCATCACGATCGCCTCACCTTGCGACAGATCGCTAACCGTATTGGAGTCAGTCGTCAGGTGATCCGTCGACTCCTCACCGAATACGAGATCCCGACGATCCCCGCTACCGAGCGCGCGAAGATCATCATCGACCGCGACTGGCTCTACCAGCAATATGTCACCAACAGCAGGGCCCTCCCTGACATAGCCCGAGAACTGGGCATGAGCACGGCGAACCTGGCTCGGTGGGCGAACAAACACGAGATTCCGATGAGACCCCGCGGCGGACCCAGTCACACCGCGGCCCTCGACGCCGCGGCCGCCGCGAAAACGGTGCCGCCGATCTTGCGCACAGCTGTTGCGGCCCAGGGCGGGCGCGACCGACTGGAACGGGCGAAAGCAGCATCGCGATTCCCCACGCTGACCGAGGCTGCACACGCGTTAGGAACCAGCCAGGCAACCCTCACGAACCAGTTTCTCCGGCTCGAACGCGAGACCGGCGGAGCTCTGTTCGACCGTGCCGAGCGCAATCGCCCTATGACCCTGACCGCCCACGGACGGAGGGTGATCGACGCCATTCGAAAGCTGGACGGAACTGCTAGCGAGTCTCCCGGTGGGTAAAACGGTGCACCAAGTTCCTGAACCTGGCCTCTCAGGTGGTGAAGACGTGGTTCGGAATGCCCTAGCCTCCACGCACGTCGTCGCGTCGGTAGGGTCAGGAGCGAACCGCGATTCCACGTCCCGGAACCTGTCATGGTGAGGCTCTAGAATAGAGACAGCTAAGCCCGGCTCGTTTGCCGACGAACCGGGCTCAGCTGAACAACCGAATCACCACTCCGAGGGTTCGCCCCTCGATACCGTGACCGTTGCGAATGTCTTTGGATGACGCCTCCGATGGTAGACGGTGTGCGCGGGTTCGCCAAACACCGGAACGCTGGTGTGGGCGAGCGATGCGGACCTTGGCGTGGTGGCTCATCCACACTGCCTTGAGGAGGCACCGTTGACCAACGACTGGCTATGACAGCTTGAAGAGGCCCCGGCTCGACGGCTAGACCTGGCCCCGTTTGCGACTCGCCGGTGGTGTTGCGACGGTTTGATCTGGCCCCACCTGATGGTTGCTCGTGAACATCGTTT
>NZ_VIGV01000109.1 GCF_007858445.1 Tsukamurella sputi
TTGGTAAGTTGCATAATCTCCAGTCGTTCCCTCGTCATATGGGAGAGTGGGGGAGAGTAAAGGAGGAGGCAGACAGAGGCTTTCGATCCGCGACCAACTCGCCCTCTTAATTGATGAAGTTGTGATAGGCCAAGACGCTCGGCATTTTCAATGATCATAATCGAAGCATTGGGAACATCAACCCCTACTTCAATCACGGTTGTTGCTACCAAAATATCGAGTTCATGAGCCTTAAAAGCATTCATAACTGACTCTTTCTCCGCACTTTTTAAGCGTCCATGAATAAGGCCGATTCGGAGATGGGGTAGTTTTTCACAAAGATCAGCATAGGCCATTTCAGCGGCTTTTGCCGGGAGTTGTTCAGACTCTTCAATAAGTGTACAGACCCAATAGACCTGCGTTCCCTCTTGGCATTGGGCTCTTACTCTTTCGATCACTTTATCCCGCGCTTTATCGTTAATAACGGAGGTAGTGATAGGAATTCGATTCGGCGGATACTCATCAATGACAGAGCTTGAGAGATCAGCATAGAGTGTCATCGCCAACGTTCGTGGAATAGGTGTCGCTGTCATCATCAGTTGATGTGGCGTGAAGCCTTCTGGTGCTTTT
>NZ_VIGV01000110.1 GCF_007858445.1 Tsukamurella sputi
GAGACCATCGGTTGCTATTGCAATAGCAACCGATGGTCTCCTCCGCGCCCGCTTCGCCGCTCACCGGGAATGGAGGGCGCTCTGCGGTGGCCGGGTCAGGTTGGTGTGTTGAGCTGGTCGAAGTGCGCACGAGTGTCGCGCACGAGACGACCCACGATGAAGGGCATCGCCGCACGGGTCATGATCGCGGGAGCGGCAACGGCGACCACGAACTCCCACCGGACACGACAACCCCCGGGGGCGGCGCTCACCGTGATCCGTTCGCCGAGGCGCCGGATTCCCGGGACCGTCGCGGAGGTGACGCTGAACGCGGCCTGTCCTCTTCCCATTCGAGCGTCGGGCTTCTCCCACACGAAGAACTCCTCGTGCACGCCGGCGCCGGGCGCCATCGTGACCTCGCGCGTCGCCCCCGTGCAGTCACGGCGCTGAGAAACCCACCGGGTGCTTCGCGCCAGCGAGAACCACCTCTGCGGGCGCTCCTGGTGCAGTTCAGCCCAGAAGACGTCCGGCGCGACGGGGAGCTCGAATTCGGTCTCGTAGAATCCGCTCGAGCGTGATCGTGCGTCGAACATGTCGCTCGTGACTCGCTGCGGCGTGAATCTCATGGTG
>NZ_VIGV01000111.1 GCF_007858445.1 Tsukamurella sputi
TGTAGATTACAGCCAAGTGGAAGGTCTCTCTATCGAGATTCAGGAACGGCTCAATCAAGCACAACCTGAAACATTAGGCCAAGCCTCTCGCATTCAGGGTGTAACACCAGCAGCCATCTCATTGATACTCGTTCACTTAAGAAAAGGGAAACTCCCAGTTAAAAACCGAGAAAAGGATTAATAGCATTATGCGTAAAGCCATACTAAGAGTCGCGTTATCATCACTACTTGCACTATCGTTAGGCTCTGCAAATAATCTTGAGTCAATCTTACAGCAGACTCAAGACTCTAAAGTGACCTCGCTCTTACATTACCAAAGTGATCCTTTACTTCACTTTAAAGATCATTATGGCTTTACGCTCTATGATTATGCTTTAACTCAAAAGAAGGGAGAGCTACTCGCTTGGCTCAAAGGGGAAAAGATTGATAGCGGCGTGGAATCTAAGCTAGTACAACAGGCTCAAGTGTGGCTCTATCTCCTCAAATATCCGGTCGATAACTTAGAGGGCCATATTACTGAAGCCTTCCAGAATGATATCGCCTATTATCAAACGCAGGAGAAGCTTCCTCATATCAATGCAATCACTCCCGAATGGCTTATTCCATT
>NZ_VIGV01000112.1 GCF_007858445.1 Tsukamurella sputi
TTGATCAAGCGCTAATTGATCAGCGCCAGGTCTGATCAAAATTTAACGAATTATGTCGACATTTTAACACTCTTTTAAGGAATGTCATTATCAATGATTACGAATATTTTGTTATCGTTATTATTATCAAATTATTGTTATTTGTCTGTTTGCCCGCTTGGCAGTTTCGTTATTTGTTGATTGAGCTATTTTTATTGGGTTATTATTAAGTTATTAAAAACTAATTATTAAAAACCAATTATTAAAAAATTATTTATTGAAAAATATTTTGAAGCGTGAAGTCACTGAGCATTTGGGTATTTGGGTATTTGGGTATTTGGGTATTTTAATATTTAAAGACTGAGAACTTGAGAATACTGAGATAAGAAATAAGGAGATAAGAGATGAAAAGAGAGAGCAAGAGAGAATCATTTAGAAGGAAATTACCCGGAGTAAAGCCTAAGGTAGTTGTTTTAACAGGAGCCGGCATCTCTGCTGAATCTGGCATTCGCACCTTTCGCGCCGCGGATGGCCTTTGGGAGAATCATCCTATTGAAGAGGTGGCATCACCACAGGGGTTTAGACGAAATCCACAATTAGTGCAGCAGTTTTATAATGACCGCCGAGC
>NZ_VIGV01000113.1 GCF_007858445.1 Tsukamurella sputi
GTCGGGTCGACGCTCCGAACACCCAGTTCAGCACGATTGCGAGCCACATCTATAATAGTGGTGTACAGGAGTCCTCGGTTGATGTGTTGGTGATCGACGAATGCAGTGCTATCGACAACGAGAGCATTCTCAAGGTCCTTCAGCAGACATCTTTCGATCTGCTTGTCCTCGTTGGCGACGTCTACCAGATTGAGGCAATCCAGTTTGGAAATTGGTTCAGTCTCGCACGGTCGTATATTCCGAAGAATTCCACTTTCGAGCTCACCAAACCATATCGGACTGACGACGACGCACTTCTTACGTTGTGGAGCCGAGTCCGTGGCCTCGACGACCGCATTGAGGAGTCTCTGTCTAAGAATGGCTACTCGATGGCTCTCGGCGAGGATTTGTTCACTCGTCATAGCGATGATGAGATCGTGCTGTGCTTGAATTATGACGGCCTGTATGGCATTAACAATGTCAACCGCTTCCTTCAGGCCAGCAATCCCGAGAAGGCGGTCACGTGGGGTGAGTCCACGTACAAGGTCGGCGATCCCGTATTGTTCAACGAAACGAACCGTTTCAAGAGAGTCATCTCGAACACCACGAAAGGCACGATAGCGTCC
>NZ_VIGV01000114.1 GCF_007858445.1 Tsukamurella sputi
TGAGCATGCGCAGCGGATGGTTTCGGGTGCGAATGCGGTTCCGTCGACAACACAGCCGGCGCATCAGGGTCCGTATTACGAGGTGGAGGACGGTTCTGATGGGGATCGCGCTCGGCGGCGTGTTGTGACCACGGACGCTCGTGCGGCGGCGCATGAGGCGAAGACGCACGCTCTGTTGAGGCAATTGTGATCGTCGCGCCGGATATGACGGGGATCGCCCGTCAGTGCATCTTGGACGGTCTTGCCGCTCTGGGTGTGCCGGCGCAACCGGTGTCGACGCGGACTCCGAATCCGCGGCCGTCGTCGGAGCGGTTCATCACGTTCCAGGTGCTGGGCGGTCGGAAGAAGAATCTGCGGATCGCGCAGCACATGGTGGTGGCGTTGGTGCACGACAAGGTCGCCAACGAGGTCGCTTGCCGGCGGGCCGCGTATCAGGTGGCTGCGGTCCTCGAGGACGCCGCGAACACGGTCCAAGTCGTGAACCTCTCGAGCGTCGAGTCTGTTGTCGCGTCTGACGATCCCGCTGTGTCGGCGGCGTGCCGATATCAGGTGACGGTCTCGTGGACCGTCGCGTACCCCACTAGCTAGTTGAAGTAGCCGAGGA
>NZ_VIGV01000115.1 GCF_007858445.1 Tsukamurella sputi
CCCACATGGTGTAGGTAATGGTATTAATCCTGATGTCTTAGTGAATGGTATCGATGCACTCTATAACTATCGTCGTCATGAAGCTGAGGCCGAGCAGACAACAAGCCTTACATCTCCTTATTGGGGGACTAGTTGGCAAGGTGATGGTGTTCCTACATTTGGTGCAGTCTACATTACAGGGTTTGTCTATTTAGAAGCAGGAAAAACTTATAAATATGCAGGTTCTGCCGATGATACCGGAATGATTATAATTGGTGATGTCTCACAACAATATGTCAGTTGGGCGGGCTTTAACCATGGTGTCAGATCAAGTACCTTTGAGGTAGAAGAGAGTGGTTTCTATACCTTTGATTTCTATATGTACAACCAAGATGGGGTAGGAAACTATAATTTTAAAGTAACTGAAGAGGATGGGAGCGATGTGAAGTACTATCCTTCAAAAGAGGCAATTGCAAAAGAGTTGCCGGACTTTGTTCAGTTAGATAGCCATCTTAATGATCCAGACGGTAATGGACGTGGCTTCTATAGTATGAAGTATGGTTACAAAGGCTCTGAGACAGATCAAATTAATTTAAGTAAGATTCAAGCCTCTTTAACAGATAG
>NZ_VIGV01000116.1 GCF_007858445.1 Tsukamurella sputi
TATACTCAATACCATTATCGGTCATCGCTTTGGTATGATTTTCATTACCGCGAACGGAGAGTAAACCACCATGAACCATAGGATGTAACGTTTTAACGCGACCATCCATAATCTCTGGAAAGCCGGTGATATCAGAGATATCTTTCACTGCAATGCCGGCATCGCTAATCGCTTTCTTAGTTCCCCCTGTGGAGATAAGCTCAAAACCTAAATTTACGAGTTCAGCTGCAAATTCGGTAATTCCTGTTTTATCACTGACACTTAAAAGTGCGCGTCGTTTAGTCATGATTAGATCTATCCTTTCTAAAATAACAACGATGAAATGATCGCAATACTTCTGAATACTACAGCGATTCTCTACCTAAGTTATTCGCTCAATAAAGTAGGTTTCAGAAGTAGCGCGGAAAATTGTGATCAATATCTATTACTCTATTACTCTCAGTTTGAGTCAAAATCGAAGTCGAAGTCGAAGTCGAAGAGTACTCCAAGCATCTATAGAATAGATATCGATATAAAATTGTGATGCGAACGACTCTAGCTAGCTGACGCTGCAAAGAGCTTTGCCAATGTTTTAGGATAGAGCTGATGTTCAACATGATGAAC
>NZ_VIGV01000117.1 GCF_007858445.1 Tsukamurella sputi
TGCCAGCGGATTTTCATCTGTGAAATCTTCTGCTCAAGCTCTTCAATTACCTCTTCAGAGACATCTTGCGTACTAAGCTCATGTTCGAGCTCTTGTTGCTTTGTTAAGAGGTTGATAGGGTCAATACGATGTTTCCGTGCTAGGCTATTGAGCTCCTGCATACGGCTTTCAACTTGACGCAGCTCTTCTTGATCAAAGCCTTCATGATCCATTCTCGCATTGAGTTCATTCTCCGATTCACTGCAGAGGATAAGAGCATTATCGATCATCTCCTTGATATCTTTAACGCTAGGATCAAAGTTTTCAATTGTCTGTAATGATTGTTCAAGCTGAGCTAATTTTCGGGTAATGCCATACTCATCATCACTTAGATAGTTGATCGCCTCCTCTAATGCGGCAATTCTCAATTCAAAATTATTAAGGTGATCGAAACGCTCATTGATCGCTTCCCACTCCCCTTCTTGCGGCTTGATGCTCTTAAATTCTGCAAGTTGGAATTTTAGAAAATTGATCCGATCTTGTGTGCTCTCATCACGATTTTTAAGTTCATTGAGTTTACTCTCTAACGTCTGCATCTCGCGAGTAAAGATCGCTAACTCATC
>NZ_VIGV01000118.1 GCF_007858445.1 Tsukamurella sputi
CAGACACCAGATCAATAGTCAGCTCTCGCTATGACTGGGATCGAGTCGCTCTTGAGACAATGTCCATATACGGCTCGGCTATACACTGTTCGAAGGGCGGATTGCTCCATCATGTGTAGTGAGCCGATCGCTCTGTCCGTAGTTGTCCCTGTCTACAACAACCCGACGCTTCTCAGGGTCTGTTTGGAGAGCATGAACTTGCGTTCGACTAGGAACGTAGAGGTAATCGTCGTTGACGATGGGTCGACTGACATGACCCCGGAAGTCTGTGATTCACTTGCGTCGGACAATGAGCAGGTGTCGACCGTTCATCAACCCAACGGTGGGCTTTCTTCAGCTCGAAATGCAGGTTTGCGTTGCGCAGTGGGTGAGTGGGTATGGTTCGTCGACTCTGACGATGTTGTTTCCCCGGATTCGCTGTCTGCGTTGACTTCAATGTCCAAGAGCTGTTCAAATGATCTAATTGCATTTGATGTAAAAGCCTTCTCAGAAGGGTCGGAGATTGACTGGCAATCAAGCGCTCGATGGGATGAAGACGTGAGTCGTCGAAGTTCTGAAGCGTTTATTGACAGCATACTTCGGGGTGAGAGACAACACTATGT
>NZ_VIGV01000011.1 GCF_007858445.1 Tsukamurella sputi
ACCGCACCTTCGCAGGCCGTTCATGCTACCCTAAACAAGTCAACCAGTCAAACTCACTGGCCTCACCCGCTCGGAGCAACCGTTCAAGCTTAGCAGATCGGATTTCCGTGTGCAACTCGCTCTCGCGAGCCGCTCCCGGAAGCACTCTGAACCGCTCAACCGCACGCTCGAACCCTCTCGATGATGTGACACCGTCGAAAGTAGGTCTCCGCGCTGTGGCCAGCTGCTCGGAGCAACCGTTCCAGCTTATATCGGAGTCGATCTCGGTGTCAAACCGGGGCCGACTCCATGTTGTCAAAGCTGTCTGCGTTTTTACCGTCTGACCTGGGCTTTTCGGCCCCGTCCTGGTCGGTGTCGCGCTGACTTCGAATAAGTTACGCACCGTGGAACGGAAGCACAAATCCGCAGGTCAGCGCGTAACACATTGTTCATCTGCGCAGGTCAGCGCTTCGACGAGACTGAGGCGCCACCGAATCACACGTTTGTGACCTGCAGCACAAAGGCCGCCCCGCGGAAAGCTGCGGAGCGGCCTCAGTGGTCATGACCAGGTGTTTCAGGCGAATCGGGCGCCGGCGAAGTTCTTCTTGCCGCGTCGGAGCACCAGCCAGCGCCCGTGGAGCAGGTCCTCGGAGGTGGGTTCCCAATCCTCGGACTCCACCTTCACGTTGTTCGCGTAAGCACCGCCCTCCTTGACCGCGCGCCGGGCAGCCCCCTTCGACTCGCACAGCCCGGACGCCGCGAGCAGATCGACGATCGAGCGCGGCTCGTCCTGCGCCACCTCGACGACCGATGCCTCCGTCAGCGCGGCCGCGAGCGTGGGCTCCGGCAGATCCGCCAGTTCACCCCGGCCGAACAGCGCCTGCGAGGCGAGCTCGGCGGCCCGGGTGTGCTCTTCGCCGTGCACCAGGGTCGTCATCTCTGCGGCGAGCCTCTTCTGGGCCGTCCGCTTATGGGGCGCGTCCGCCGTCTCGCGCTCGAGCTCCGCGATCTGCTCCCGGGTGAGGAAGGTGAACCAGCGCAGGTACCGGATGACGTCGGCATCGGCCGTGTTCACGAAGTACTGGTACCAGGCGTAGGGACTGGTCATCTCGGGATCGAGCCAGAGGGAGCCGCCGCCGGTGGACTTGCCGAACTTCTTCCCGTCCGACGACGTGACCAGTTGCGTGGTCAACGCGTGCACATGCCGGCCGTCGATCTTCCGGTTCAGGTCGACGCCCGCGACGATGTTGCCCCACTGGTCGGACCCGCCGATCTGCAGCGCCGTCTCGTACCGCCGCGCGAGCTCCACGTAGTCGTACGCCTGGAGCAGCATGTAACTGAACTCGGTGTAGCTGATCCCGTCCGACTCGAGTCGACGCTTGACGGTGTCGCGCGCGAGCATGACATTGATCGAGAAGTGCTTGCCCACGTCGCGCAGGAAGGTGGGCACGTTCATCTGCCCGTGCCAGTCGAGATTGTTCACCAGGATCGCGGCGTTGTCGCCGTCGAAGGAGACGAATCGCTGCAACTGGGTGTCAATCTTCGCGGCCCATTCGGCGACGGTGTCCACCGAGTTCATGACCCGCTCCCCCACGTCGCGCGGGTCCCCCACCTGCCCGGTCGCGCCGCCACCCAGGACGATCGGGCGGTGGCCCGCCTCCTGGAACCGACGCAGGGTCAGCAGCTGAACGAGATGCCCGGCGTGCAGCGAGGAGGCCGTCGGGTCGAACCCGGCATAGAGGGTGATCGGCCCCGCGGCGAGGCGCTCGCGGAGCGCCTCGATGTCGGTGGACTGCGCGATCAGGCCGCGCCAGGACAATTCCTCGAGGATGTCAGTGCTCACGGGTCCATTGTGAACGAACCGCCGCCTCCCCGAGGTCGCCGCCCTGGAGTGCGGTCACCAGCAGCTCCCGGTCGGCCGCCCCGCCGCCGCGGGTGAACATCACGAGATCGCCGTGCACCAGCTGATTCACCAGCAGGTCCGCGACAGCGCTGGCGGCCGCGTCCCTGTCGGTCAACCCCGCGGCGCCCGATGCCGATGCGATCGCCACCAGGTCGCCGACCATGACCGCCACCGGTTCGTCCTCGTACTCCGGTGCGAGTTCGGCGATCACCGCCCCGCCGCGCACCGTCCATCGTGCACTGATCGCCCCCACGGTGCCGAAGCGATCGAACAGCCGCTCCCAGTCGTCGAACGGACCGCGCAGCCAGGCCGGCGCGGGCACGGAACCCCGGAGCAGGAGCGCGCCCGGCACCTCGGTCCGGAGGTAGCAGGTCAGGAGTTCCCGCACCTCGTCGGCGGTCGACGGTGCCGTCCGCGCCAGGTCCCACAACACGCGCGACCGGTCGACGATCGCGACCGTCCCGGCATCGTCTGCGACGCTCACCAGGTCACGCCGCTCCACGAACTCCAGATCGGCGAGCCCGTGCGGCAGGTCGAAGAAGGTCTGCGCCGCCGCGGCGGCGACCGGCGGAAGGTCGCGGAGCCAGGGATCGATCCGCAATCCGTGCACGCCGATGCCACCCGCCGCGAGCTCGGCGCGGGTCATGGCACGCAGGATGACGAACACCCCTGCTGCGACGACCACCGTCGCGACCAGCACCCCGACGCCGAAGACGGCGCCGGCCAACGACGCCAGCCACACCACCGCGGTGGCCGCCGCGGCCAGGAACAGCCCGATGGCGAGGGCTGCGGCGCCCTCGACCGGCATCTGCGCGCGGTGTGCGGCCCGCCGATGCCCCTCGAGTTCGTCCCGCGCCCGCACCGAGGCGGAGTCGAGTCGGCGCAGGTCGAGCAGGCCGACGATCGAGATTAGGCGCGCTTCGGCGGCGGTCGCGAGCGGTGTCGCCGACCGTGCACGCAGGATCGGCACCAGCGCCCACCCCGCCTCGATGAGGCCGGCGGTCGTCGCGGGGAAGGGCGCACCCACGATGGCGCGGGCAGCTTGCGTCTCGTCCGGATGGGCGAAGGCTCGGGCGTGGACGGCGTTGAGGCCGCGGTCACGGGTGAGATCGTCGGAGGCGTTCACGCCGCAAGTCCACCCGGTCGCGCTTGCTCCGTGGTTGGCATCCACCTGGAGCGATGGGTCAGCGGCTCACCGCCGGGTGTCCGTCCAGCCACAGGCGCCACGACAGCTCGACCGCCTTGCTGATCCCGATCCGGGGACCGGACGCGACCGGGCCCCGTCGGGCGGCGATCTCCAGGCGTACCGCGGAGTCCGGGGACAGGACGTCGATCCCCTTGTCCGCCACGGTGATCCCCAGCGCCTGCCCGAGTCGGCCGGGACCGGCGGCGAGGCGCGCATCGGGATCGCGGACGGCGCGGCGCTCACGCACGAGCTCGATCCCGGATTCGATGGCGGCTGCGCGCAGCAGGACGCCTCCGCCCTCGCCGTCGGGGCCGGCGGTGACGTTGACGCACTGGTGGATGCCGTACGAGAGGTAGACGTACAGGTGGCCGGCGGGCCCGAACATCACCGCGTTGCGCGGCGTAGGCCCCGGATAGATGTGCGCGGCGGGATCGGGCCAGGGTCCGTCCGCGGGAGAACCGTAGGCCTCGACCTCGACGATCCGGGCTCGGACCTCCCCCACCTCCAGGACGGAACCCAGCACGAGCCGTGCGGCCGCGAGGGGATGACCGGACAGGCGCTCCCGCGCCCGGCCGGGGGTCACTGCTCGGCGCGCGCCAGGATCGACTCGTGCTCCGCGTCGTCCACGTCGCGGGCCTCGCCGACGAGCAGCACCGGCAGACCGTCTTCGATCGGATAGGCGCGACGCAGGCGCGGGTTGTAGAACAGCTCGTCCGGCACGTACAACAGCGGCCCTTTGTCCTGCGGGCAGGCGAGGATCTTCAGCAGCGTCGCGTCGATGGCCATGGCGCCATGCTACCCAGCGGGGAGCCAGACCGGCTTGACCGCGGTGCCCTCGCGGGCCGCGGCCCACGCCTCGTCGAAGTCGGTGAAGGTGGTCACCAGCCGGTCGACGGGCAGCCGTCCGGCCGCGGCAGCGGCGGCGAGCTCCGGGAGGAACTCCGACGGTTCCGAGTCCCCCTCGATCACGCCGATCACGCGCAGGCCACGGGCCATGATCAGCATGACCGGGAGGTCCGCCGACGGAGCGCCGAGCCCGACCACCGCGAGTGTGCCCCGCGGGCGCAGGGCGAGGACCGCCTGGCTCAGGACGTCGGCGCGGGCCGTGGTGTCGACGGCGGCGTGGGCGCCGCCGCCGGTCGCCTCGATGACCCGCTGTGCGGCCTCCGGCCCCGCCTCGACCGCGTGAGTCGCGCCGAGCGACAGGGCGAGTTCTCGACGATCCTCGCGCGGGTCGACCGCCACGATCGTGGTCGCACCGGCGAGCTTCGCGCCCATGACGGCGGCGAGACCGACGGCGCCGGTCCCGAAGACCACGACGGACTCCCCCGGTCGGACCCTCAGCGCGCGGGTCACCGTGCCGACGCCCGTCTGCACGCTGCAACCGAGCGGCGCGGCCAGCTCGAAGGGCAGGTCACCGATGGGAATCGTGTTGCGGTCGGTCGCCAGTGCCAGGCCGGCGAAGCTCGACTGCCCGAAGAAGCCGCCGGTCACCGGGGTCTCGCCCGATCGGATTCCCGGCAGCCCCAGGTAGTTGCGGGTGATCGACTGCTCGCAGTAGCCGGGCGCGCCGGCCGCACAGAACTCGCAGGCGCCGCAGCTGTCGAAGGTGAGCGAGACCCGGTCGCCGACGGCGAGGCCGCGGGCGTCGGGGCCGAGCGCCTCGACGACGCCGGCGCCCTCGTGGCCAAGGATCACCGGCAGTCCCTGCTCGGGCCACTGCGCGGCGAGAGTCAGATCGGTGTGGCAGACGCCGACGGCGTGGATGCGCACCAGCACCTGGTTGCCGGTCGGCGCGGGGAGGTCGATCTCCAGGGGCGACGGTGCCTCGCCGGGCGCGGTGACGACCCGCGCGAGAGTGCCCGTCACCGGTCCGCCAGACAGCCGCCGGACGACGCCGGGCTCGCGTCGCGTTCGAGGTAGAAGTAGAAGTACGGCGGGGCCAGCTTCTTCCCCGTCATGACGCCCATGACCGTGTCGTCATCGACCTTGACGAAGTGATCGATCACCGGCTGACCGTCGTAGACCATCGACGCGGTCACCGTGCCGTCGACGTCGATCAGCCGCAGCGAGGCCTCGCCCTTGCCGAGCGCCACGTTCGAGAACTTCTCCCCCGCTTCGTCGAGGCACACCAACGGCTGGACGTCGTTGGCGGACCGGAAGCTCTTGCCGTACCACCGCGCCTTGCCGAGCGCTCCGTCCATCGGGTGCCCCGAGGGCAGCTCGCCGCCGTGCCAGTCGCCGAGCATGAAGTCGATCGAGACGGGCTCGAGCTGCGCGAACAGCCCGGCGAGTTCGGTGGGTTCGGTGTGCTGCGGCTCGTCGATGAGCCCGCGGACGGTGCGCTCTGCGGTCATACCGCGATGTTATCCGATGTTCTCCGAGGTCCGCGCCGAAAACGGGAACACGTTCCCGTCGCTCTTGACGCACCTCCGACTCGAGGCGCACAATTCACTCGTCGATGAATTCATCGCATAATGAATTATTGGAGGCGCCATGAACTGCGCGATCATCCTGTCCGGCCTGACCGTGGTGCGCTCGGGCGCCACGGTGCTGGACGGCCTCGACGCCGAGATCCCCGCCGGCGCCATCACCGGGCTCCTCGGTCCGTCCGGCTCCGGAAAGACCACGCTCATGCGTGTGATCGTCGGGGCCCAGCGGATCACCGGCGGCAGCGCGACCGTCCTGGACCGCCCCGCGGGCAGCCCCGACCTGCGCAGCCGCGTCGGATACACGACGCAGTCGCCCGCCGTCTACGGCGACCTCACGGTCACCCAGAACGTCGAGTACTTCGCCGCGCTGTACCCCGCGCGCCGCGCCACGGCACGGGCCGACGTCATCGAGGCGATCGCCGCCGTCGGGCTGGAGGGCTTCGCCGATCGCCGGGCCGAGGCACTCTCGGGCGGGCAGCGCTCGCGGGTCAGCATCGCCTGCGCGCTGGTCGCCCACCCCGAACTCCTCATCCTCGACGAGCCGACCGTCGGCCTCGATCCCCTGCTCCGCGCCGAACTCTGGGAGCGGTTCGCCGCGATGGCGGCCGACGGGACCACGCTGCTCGTCTCCAGTCACGTCATGGACGAGGCCGCGCACTGCGCGCGCCTGCTCCTGCTGCGCGAGGGGCGTCTCGTCGCCGCGCTCACCCCGCCGGAGCTGCTCTCGCGTACCGGCGCCCCCACCCTCGACGACGCCTTCCTGGCGCTGGTCCGCGAACAGGAGAGCGCCGCATGAGCACCGTCCTGAACCCGAGCATCACCCGCGCCACCGCGGTCCGCGTGCTCCGCCAGCTCCGTGCCGATCCGCGCACCATCGCCATGATCGTGGTCGTGCCGACGGCACTGCTGACGCTGATGTACTTCCTCTACCGCGACTCCCCCGGCGGTTCGGCACTGTTCAGCCGCATCGCCCTGGTCCTGCTGGGCGTCCTGCCCTTCGCCCTGATGTTCATCGTCACCTCGATCGCCATGCAGCGCGAGAGGGTCTCCGGCACGCTCGAGCGCCTGCTCACCACGCCGCTGGCCAAGGCCGATCTGCTGCTCGGCTACGCGATCGCCTTCTCGGCGGCGGCCACGGTGCAAGCAGTGGTCGCGACGACGGTGTCGGCGTACCTGCTCGGCATGGAGACCGCCGGCAGCGTCTGGCTGGTGGTACTGATCGCCGTCGTCGACGCCTGGCTGGGCGTGGCTCTAGGGCTGCTGTTCAGCGCCTTCGCCCGCACGGAGTTCCAGGCGGTGCAGTTCATGCCGGTCGTCGTGGTGCCGCAGATCTTCCTCTGCGGCCTGCTGGTGCCGCACGACGCGATGCCCGGCTGGCTGCAGGGCATCGCCGACGTCCTGCCCATGACCTACGCGGTGAAGGCGCTCCAGGACGTGGGGGCCCATGGTGCCGCGACCACCACCATGTGGACTTCGCTCGCTGTGGTCGCGGGCTTCGCGATCGCCGCCCTGGCGCTGGCGGCCGCCACCCTGCCGCGCAAGGTCGCGTGAGCGGCGCGGGCCGCAGGTCCGGCCGGCGTACGGGTAGCCCGGACACGCGGGCGGAGATCCTCGCCGCCGCCCGGGCCGCGTTCGCCCGCGGCGGCCTCGCGGGAACGACGGTGCGATCGGTCGCCGAGGCGGCTGGCGTGGATTCGGCGCTGGTGCACCACTACTTCGGCACGAAGCAGCAGCTGTACCTCGCGGCGCTGGTGATCCCCGTCGACCCCGAGTTCGTGCGCGCTCCGCTGCGCGAGGCACCGCTCGATGTCGCGGCCCGCACGCTGCTCGGCGCGCTCCTACCGATGTGGGACGGTCCGCTGCGCGAGATCGGCGTCGCCGTGGTGCGCACGAACCTCGGCGCGGGCGGCGAACCCGCGATCGTGCGCGGCTTCCTCATGGAACTGGTGCTCGCCGAACTGGTCGACCGGATCGACGCCGAGTACGGCGACGGGCCCGTCCGCGCGAACCTGATGATCGCGCAGGTGCTCGGGCTCCTGGTCTCCCGCTACGTCGTCGGCTTCGAGCCGCTCGCCTCGCTCGCCGTCGAGGAGGTGGTCGACCTCGCGGCACCTCCGCTGCAGCAGGTGATCACCGGCCCGCTGCAGCGGGCCGAGCACTAGGCGCCGGGAGCGGTCTCCGCCCAACCGCGCAGGGCCGGCACGGCGGCGGTCACGCGGTCGAGCTGCGTCGCGACGGCCGACGGTGCCGTGCCGCCCCGCGCGCTGCGGGAGGCGACGGACCCGCTCACCGTCAGCACCTCGCGGACCTGCGGGGTCAGCGCGGGGTGGATCGCGGCGAACTCCTCGTCGGTGAGTCCGTCGAGGCCGACCCCGCGCGCCTCGGCGGCGCGGACGCATTCGCCCGCCGCCTCGTGCGCGACGCGGAACGGGATGCCCTGCCGCACCATCCACTCCGCGACATCGGTCGCCAGCGTGAAGCCCGCGGGGGCGAGCTGCGCCATGCGCTCCGGGTGGAAGGTGAGCGTCGCGGTGAGGCCGGCGACGGCGGGCAGCAGGAGGCGCAGCTGCTCCACCGAATCGAAGACCGGTTCCTTGTCCTCCTGCAGATCGCGGTTGTACGCGAGCGGCTGCGCCTTGAGCGTGGCCAGCAGGCCCGAGAGGTTGCCGATCAGCCGGCCGGCCTTGCCGCGCGAGAGCTCCGCGACGTCCGGGTTCTTCTTCTGCGGCATGATCGAGCTGCCGGTGGACCAGGCGTCCGCGAGGGTCACATAGCCGAACTCGGCCGTGCTCCACAGGATCACGTCCTCGGACCAGCGCGACAGGTCGACGGCGATCTGCGCGAAGACGTAGGCCGCTTCCGCCGCGAAATCGCGCGAGGCGGTGGCGTCGAGGCTGTTGTCCGCGGCGGAGTCGAAGCCCAGGTCGGCGGCGATCGCGTCGGGGTCGAGTCCCAGCGACGATCCGGCGAGCGCGCCGGAGCCGTACGGCGAGACCGCGATCCGCTTGTCCAGGTCCTGCAGGCGCTGCACGTCGCGCAGCAGCGGGTGCGTGTAGGCGAGCAGATGGTGCGCGAGCAGGATCGGCTGCGCCGCCTGCAGGTGCGTCTTGCCCGGCAGGATCGTCTCAGGGTTCGCCTGCGCCTGCGCGACGAAGGCGTCCACCACGTCGAGCACGCCGACCGCGACGAGGCGCACCGCATCGCGCAGCCACATGCGGAACAGCGTGGCCACCTGGTCGTTCCGGGACCGGCCGGCGCGCAGGCGCCCGCCGACCTCGGCGCCCGCGCGCTCGATCAGCCCGCGCTCCAGCGCGCCGTGCACGTCCTCATCGGACTCCGCCGGCTGGAAGGCGCCCGAGGCCACGTCGGCTCCGAGCTGCTCCAGCGCCGCGACCATCGACGTCAGGTCCGCGTCGGACAGCAGCCCGGCACGGTTCAGCACGCGGGCGTGCGCCTGGGAGGCACGCACGTCGTACGGGGCGAGCGCCCAGTCGAAGTGCGTGGACTTGCTCAGCGCGGCCATGGCCTCGGCCGGGCCGGACGCGAAGCGCCCGCCCCACAGGCTGCCCTCGTTCGTGCCGTGCTTCTCGCTCAACGGATCTCCTAGTCGGTGCCGAGGTCGAACGCGGCGTGGTTGCTCGCCTCGTCGAGTGCGGACGGAATCTTCTCGCCGCCGGAGACGATGGCGTCGGCGCCGCCCTGCTCGAGCTCGCCCACCAGAGCGGCGGTCTCGCCCGCGACGATGCCCTGCGCGGCGTACTGCTCGAGGCGCGAACGCGAGTCCGCGATGTCGAGGTTGCGCATGGTGAGCTGGCCGATGCGCTCGTCGGGGCCGAAGGCGGCGTCGCCCACGCGCTCCATCGAGAGCTTCTCCGGGTGGTAGCTCAGGTTGGGGCCGGTGGTGTCGATGATCGAGTAGTCGTCGCCACGGCGCAGGCGCAGGGTGACGGAGCCGGTGACGGCGGAGGCCACCCAGCGGATGATCGCCTCGCGCTGCATGAGCGACTGCGGGTCCAACCAGCGGCCCTCGTACATCAGGCGGCCCAGGCGACGGCCCTCGTTGTGGTACGTCGCGATCGTGTCCTCGTTGTGGATCGCGTTCACGAGGCGCTCGTAGGTCGCGTGCAGCAGCGCCATGCCGGGGGCCTCGTAGATGCCGCGCGACTTGGCCTCGATGATCCGGTTCTCGATCTGATCGGAGATGCCCAGGCCGTGGCGGCCGCCGATGCGGTTCGCCTCGCGGACCAGCTCGACCGGGTCGGAGTACTCGACGCCGTTGATCGCGACCGGCACGCCCGCCTCGAAAGTGACCGTGACGTCCTCGGTCGTGATCTCGACCGACTCGTCCCACGGAGCGACGCCCATGATCGGCTCGACGATGACGACGCCGGTGTTGAGGTACTCCAGGTCCTTGGCCTCATGGGTCGCGCCCCAGATGTTGGCGTCGGTCGAGTAGGCCTTCTCGGTGGAGTCGCGGTACGGGAAGCCGTGCGCGACGAGCCACTCGCTCATCTCCTTGCGGCCGCCCAGCTCGGTGACGAACTGCGAGTCGAGCCACGGCTTGTAGATGCGCAGCGCGGGGTTCGCCATGAGGCCGTAGCGGTAGAACCGCTCGATGTCGTTGCCCTTGTAGGTGGAGCCGTCGCCCCAGATGTCGACGCCGTCCTCCTTCATGGCCCGCACCAGCATGGTGCCGGTCACGACGCGGCCGATCGGGGTGGTGTTGAAGTAGGTCTTGCCGCCCGAGCGGATGTGGAAGGCGCCGGTCTGCAGGGCGGCGATGCCCTCCTGCACCAGCAGCGGCTGCACGTCCACCAGGCGCGCGATCTCGGCGCCGTACTCCTTGGCACGGCCGGGGACCGCGTCGATGTCCGGCTCGTCGGGCTGGCCGATGTTGGCGGTGTACGTGCAGGGCACCGCGCCCTTGTCGCGCATCCAGGCGACGGCCACGGAGGTGTCGAGGCCGCCGGAGAAGGCGATGCCGACGCGCTCGCCGACGGGCAGGGTGGAGAGGACCTTAGACATGGTCGATAAGCCTATCTGGTGGTGAGTGTTCGGATTCAGGCGAGCGCCACGAGGCGCTCGGCCAGGTCTTTGCCGGTCAGGGGCTCGCGCGCGACGACGAGCACGGTGTCGTCGCCGGCGACGGTGCCGACGACCTCCGGGAGCGAGGACCGGTCGAGCGCGCTGGCCAGGAAGTTGGCGGCGCCGGGCGGGGTGCGCAGTACGCAGATGTTGCCGCTGTGGTCGGTGGAGACCAACAACTCGCCCAGCAGGCGCGACAGCCGCTCGGTGCCGCCCGACACCCCACGGACGGGCGAGCCGTCCTCGGGCACCACGTACACACCCGCACCGCCGTCCGCGCCGCGCAGCTTGACGGCGCCGAGCTCGTCGAGATCGCGCGAGATGGTCGCCTGCGTGGCCTCGTAGCCCCCGCGGACGAGCAGCGCCTGCAGCTCGGCCTGGCTGCGCACCTGATGGTTCGCCAGGATCTCGACGATGGCCGCCTGCCGCCCGGCGCGGGTGGCGAGCGGCTGGTCGGTCACCGCGCGCTCCCGGTCACGAGTGCTCCAGCAACCAGGCGAGCAGCGCCTTCTGGGCGTGCAGGCGGTTCTCCGCCTCGTCGAAGACGGCGGACTGCGGGCCGTCGATGACCTCGTCGGTGATCTCGTCCCCGCGGTGCGCGGGCAGGCAGTGCAGCACCATCGCGTCGGGATCGGCGTGCGACAGCAGTTCGGCGTTGACCTGGTACGGCCGGAAGGGCGCGTTGCGGTCGATCCCGTCGTCCTCCTGCCCCATCGACACCCAGGTGTCGGTGACCACCACGTCCACGCCCGCGACGGCGAGGACGGGATCGGAGATCACGCTGACTTCGGCCCCGGTCTCCTTCGCGCGTTCCCGGGCCGCGTTCACGAACCTCTCGTCCGGCTCGAAGCCCGACGGTGCACTGATGGTCACGTCGATGCCGGCGGTGACGCAGCCGAGCATGTAGCTGTGCGCCATGTTGTTGGCACCATCGCCGAGGTAGGTGAGCTTCAGGCCGGCGACCGACGCTCCACCGCCATCCGTCCGCGCCTGACCCTTTCGCTCCGCGATGGTCTGCAGGTCCGCGAGGATCTGGCACGGGTGGAAGTCGTCGGAGAGGGCGTTGACGACGGGCACCGTCGAATACCGGGCCAGTTCCTCCAGGCCCTCCTGCGCGTAGGTGCGCCAGACGATGGCGTCGACGAACCGCGAGAGCACGCGCGCGGTGTCCGCGAGCGACTCGTCGCGCCCCATCTGGGTGGACTTGGTGTCCACCACCACGGCGTGGCCTCCGAGCTGGGCGACGCCCACGTCGAAGCTGAACCGCGTGCGGGTCGAGTTCTTGTCGAACAGCACCGCGACGCCCTTCGGCCCCTCGAGCGGGCGCCGCGAGAAGGGCTGCGCCTTCAGCTCCGCGGCCAGCGCGAGCACCTCGCGCTGCTCTGCCGGCGTCAGGTCGTCGTCGCGGAGGAAGTGCCGGGTCATGAGTTCTCCTGGGCTGCATCGAGAAGGGCGGGAAGCGCGGTGAGGAAGCGGTCGGCCTGCTCGTCGGTGAGGACCAGCGGCGGGGCCAGGCGAACCACGTCGGGCTGGGCGGCGTTGAGCAGGAAACCCGCGTCACGGGCGCCGGTCTCGATCGCCTTGGCGGCGGGCTGGGAGAGGGTGATCCCGAGCAGGAGGCCGGAGCCGCGGACACCGGTCACCAGCGGGTGGCCGAAGCCCTCCACGGTGGCGGCGATGTGCTTGCCGAGGGCATCGGCGCGCTCGGCGAGGCCCTCCGCCTCGATCACGTCGAGCACGGCGTTCGCCGCCGCGGCCGCCACCGGATTGCCGCCGAAGGTCGTGCCGTGCTGGCCCGGCGTCAGCAGCTCGCCCGCGGCGCCGACGGCCACCGTCGCTCCGATGGGCAGGCCGCCGCCGAGTCCCTTGGCGAGAGTGAAGACGTCGGGCGTGACGCCGGCCCGCTGGTAGGCGAACAGCGTTCCGGTGCGAGCGATGCCGGTCTGCACCTCGTCGAGGACGAGGAGCGCGCCGGCCTCGGTCGTGGCGGCGCGGGCCTCCGCGAGGTAGCCCTCGGACGGGACGACGACGCCACCCTCGCCCATGATGGGTTCGAGGAAGACCGCGGCGACCTCGCCCCTGCCGTCGGAGAGCGCGGCGCGCAGGGCCGCGCTGTCGCCGTAGGGCACGTGGGTCACCGATTCGACGAGGGGCTCGAAGGGCTCCCGCTTGCCGGGCTGGCCGGTAAGCGAGAGCGAGCCCATGGTGCGACCGTGGAAGGCGCCCTCGGCGGCGACCATCCGCGTGCGTCCCGTACGCCGCCCGATCTTGATGGCGGCCTCGTTGGCCTCGGCGCCCGAGTTGCTGAAGAAGACCCGGGTTCCCGGCACACCGACGGCTTCGGTGAGCCGCTCGGCGAGCCGCACGACGGGCTCGTTGATGTACAGGTTCGAGACGTGCCCCAGGGTCGAGACCTGATGCGTCACCGCCTCGATGATCTTCGGGTGCGCGTGGCCGAGAGCGTTGACGGCGATGCCCCCGAGCAGGTCGACGTACTCCTTGCCGTCGGCATCGGTCACCGTCGCGCCGCGGCCGGAGACCAGCGCGATCGGCGGCGTGCCGTAGGTGTCCATCACGGCGGCGTTCCACCGCGACTGCATTGCTTCGTTCGTCATGTCTGTCAGATCCAGGTCTCTGTCGAGGATTTCGGCGGGGTCACCATGGTGCCGATGCCCTTGCTCGTGAACAGTTCGAGGAGCACGGAGTGCGGCACCCGCCCGTCGATGACGTGCGCGGTGGGGACGCCCCCGCGCACGGCTCGCAGGCACGCCTCCATCTTGGGAACCATGCCGGAGTCGAGGCTCGGCAGCATGTCCGTCAGAGCATCCGTGTCGATCTCGGAGGTCAGCGAGGACCGGTCCGGCCAGTTCGTGTACAGCCCCTCGACATCGGTGAGGACCACCAGCTTCTCGGCCCCCAGCGCCTCCGCGAGCGCGGCGGCGGCGGTGTCGGCGTTGATGTTGTGCACCACCCCGTCGGCGTCCGGGGCGATGGTGGAGATGACGGGGATGCGTCCGGCGGCGATGAGATCGTTCACCGCGTCGGGGCTCACCTCCGTGACGTCGCCGACCAGCCCGATGTCGGTGGGGGCACCGTCGACCACGACCTCCCGCCGGGTGGCCGTGAACAGGTGCGCGTCCTCCCCCGACATGCCGACGGCGAACGGCCCGTAGGAGTTGATCAGCCCGACGAGCTCGCGTCCGACCTGCCCGAACAGGACCATGCGGACCACGTCCATCACCTCGGGCGTGGTCACGCGGAAGCCGCCCTTGAACTCGCCCTCCATGCCGAGACGTTTCAGCATGGCGTTGATCTGCGGGCCGCCGCCGTGCACCACCACCGGATGCAGGCCGCAGGTGCGCAGGAAGACCATGTCCTGCGCGAACGAGCTCTTCAGCTCGTCGTCGACCATGGCGTTGCCGCCGTACTTGACCACGACCGTCTTGCCGTGGAAGTCCAGCAGCCACGGCAGCGCCTCGGCGAGGACCCCCGCCTTATCTAGAGGAGTGAGCTGCGGGGTCGATTCGGGGGCGCTCATGAGGAGTACGCCGAGTTCTCTTCGACGTACGCGTGCGAGAGGTCCGTGGTGCGGATCGTCGCGGTGCCCCGCCCGAGGCCGAGGTCGACGGTGACGTCGATCTCCGGCCCGGAGAGATCCACATCGCGCGCCCCGGGGACTCCGCAGCCCTGCTCGGCGATGGGCTGCCCGTTGAAGGAGACGGACAGCTTGTCGTGCACCAGCTCGATGGGGGCGATGCCGATCGCCGCCATGACGCGGCCCCAGTTGGGGTCGCTACCGAACAGCGCGGTCTTCACCAGGCTGTCGCGGGCGATCGCGCGGGCGCCGATGAGCGCCTCCTCCTCCGAGGCTGCGCCGGTCACCGTGATGAGGATCCGCTTCGTGACGCCCTCCGCGTCGCCCTGCAGCTGCGCGGCCAGATCGTCGCAGACCTCGCGCACGGCGGAGTTGAGTTCCTCCTGGGTGCAGGTCTTCTCGCTCGCGCCACTGCTGAGCAGCAGCACCGTGTCGTTGGTCGACGTGGCGCCGTCCACGTCGAGCCGGTCGAAGGTGTAGCTCGTGGCGTACCGCAGGGCCTCGTCGAGCTGCTCCGGGCCGGCGTGC
Source organism: Tsukamurella sputi (assembly GCF_007858445.1). Classification (GTDB taxonomy): domain Bacteria; phylum Actinomycetota; class Actinomycetes; order Mycobacteriales; family Mycobacteriaceae; genus Tsukamurella; species Tsukamurella sputi. Next base: position 14,709 of record NZ_VIGV01000011.1, read on the forward strand.
ACGTCGGTGGTGAGCACCACGAGCATCGTGGCGAGCGAGGGGGCCATCATGCCCGCGCCCTTCGCCATACCGCCCACGTTCCAGCCGCCGCTGTGGTGCAGCGCGGTCTCCTTGGGAACGGTATCGGTGGTCATGATCGCGTGCGCGGCATCGGTACCGCCGGTGAGGCCGCCGCCCATCTCGTGCACGATCTCGGTGACGCCGGCGAGCACCTTGTCCATCGGCAGCCGGTCGCCGATGAGACCGGTCGAACACACCGCGACCTCGCCCGCGCCGGTCTCGGTCCCCCAGTGACTCAGGGCCTCCGCGACCTTCTCGGCCGTGGCGTGCGTGTCCTGGAAGCCGCCGGGTCCGGTACAGGCGTTGGCGCCGCCGGAGTTGAGGATCACCGCCCGCAGGTGGCCGTCCTTGATCACCTGCTCGCTCCACAGCACGGGCGCGGCACGGACCTTGTTGCGGGTGAAGACGCCGGCCGCCGCGTAGTGCGGCCCCTCGTTGAAGACGAGGGCGAGATCCGGCTTGCCCGACGCCTTGATCCCCGCCGCGATTCCCGCGGCCTTGAAGCCCAGCGGCGCCGTGACCCCCTGGCTGCGAACGAGTTTGAACGTGCTCATGGTGCGACTCCTACGGTCGAGAGGCCGGCGGTCTCGGGCCAGCCGAGCGCGAGGTTCATGGACTGGACGGCGGCCCCGCCGGTGCCCTTGGTGAGATTGTCGATCGCCGCAGTCGCGACGAGCCGGCCCGCCCGCTCGTCGACGGCCACCTGCACCTGCACGGCGTTGCTGCCGAGTACCGACTTCGTCTGCGGCTGCGCTCCTTCGGGGAGCAGGTGCACGAAGGGCTCGTCGGCGTAGGCCTGCGCGTAGACCTCCCGGGCGCGGGCGGCGGTCACCGTCGTCGGGGCGGAGACGGTGGCGAGGATGCCCCTGGCCATGGGCACCAGGATCGGCGTGAACGACACGGTGACGGGCGAATTCGCGGCCGCCGAGAGGTTCTGCGTGATCTCCGGGGTGTGCCGGTGGGTCGTCACGCCGTAGGCCCGCGCGGAGCCGATCGCCTCCGAGGCGAGCAGGTCCGTCCGCAGCGACTTCCCGGCGCCGGAGGTGCCGCTCACCGCGACCACAGTGACCTCGGGGGCGACGATGCCGGCCGCGACGGCGGGCAGGAAGGCGAGGGTGGACACCGTCGGGTAGCAGCCCGGGACGGCGATCCGGGACGCGCCTGCGAGCACGTCCCGGTTGCCCGGGAGCTCCGGCAGGCCGTAGGGCCAGGTGCCGGCGTGCGCGCTGCCGTAGTAGTGCTCCCACTCGGCGGCGTCCTTGAGCCTGTAGTCGGCACCGCAGTCGATGATGAGCGTCGACGGGGGCAGCGCCTCGGCGATCTCCGCGGACTTACCGTGCGGAAGGCCGAGGAAGACGACGTCGTGGCCGCGCAGGGTGTCCGGCGTCGTCTCGGCGAGCACGCGGTCGGCGAGCGGCAGCAGGTGCGGGTGATGCTCGAAGAGCGTGCTGCCGGCGTTGCCGCCGGCGGTGAGCGCGCCGATGGTGAGCTCGCCGGACAGGTAGTGCGGGTGGTTCAGCAGCAGCCGGAGGATCTCTCCCCCGGCGTAGCCGCTGGCGCCCGCGATCGCCACGGAAACAGTCATGTGATGATTATGCACCATCATGCAAGCCTATTCAGCCAGGGTGGCGAAAGACGCTTCCCGGCGTCCCACAGGCTGCGCCCAGCCGCTCTTCAGGCACCGTCGGCACTCTGGATACCGGTAACGAAACGCACCCCGTATCCGAAGGACTTCACATGCGCAATGATCATCCGACCTCCCCCGACGCCCTCACGCAGCCCTTGTCCCTGCCGCGCCGCGAGCGCGGCCTCCGGGGCACCGTCAACCGCGTCCTCGACGGTTTCGCACCGCGCGTGGAGAACCGCGCGATGCTCGTGAAGATGGGGCGCGGCCGCCCCAGCCTGGTGGGTGATCACCGCCGCGGCAATCACATCACGCAGGCCTTCCACCTGGGCTGACGCGCGTCAGGCGAAGCGCGCGAGCAACGCCGCCGCGGCTTCCGTCGCGCCCGTACGGGTGATGGTCCGCCGCTCGTCGTCGAGCTGGTCCGCATAGCTGCGCGCGTACGAGGCCCGCACCAATCGGCGCGCCTCGCCGAGGGCCGGATGCGGTCCGGCGAGAAGCCCGTCGACCGTGGCACCCACCTCGGCATCGAGGTCGTCCGCGGGAACGGCCCGATCGATCAGCTCCCACGATGCGGCGGTCGCCGCGTCGATCCGTTCGCCGTGCAGCAGCATCCGCAGGGCGCGCCGCATCCCCACCACCTTCGGTAGCAGCGCCGAGACTCCGCAGTCCGGGCTCAGCCCGACGCCCGCATACGCGGTGGAGAAGTGCGCCGCGTCGCTCGCGACCGCCACGTCGGCCGCGAGAACCAATCCCAGGCCACCGCCTGCGACGGGCCCCTGGATCGCGGCGACCACGGGCACCGCCAGCTGATCCATCTGCGCGAGGGCGTCGTGGATCGTACCCGCGAGCCGATCGAGCATCGCCCCGCGATCCTCGGCCACGACCATGGCCTTGACGTCGCCGCCCGCGCAGAAGAACCGTCCCTCGCCGCGCAGCACCACCACGCGGACGGCGGGATCTGCGGCGATCGTCCGAGTCGCCGCGAGCAGCGCATCCGCCAGGGGCTGATTCAACGCGTTGGCGGCATCGGGCCGCAGGAGCGTGATCGTCGCGACGCCTCGCTCATCGACACCGAACCCCAGACCCGGATCGTCGGACATGCGCGCTCCTCTCAGCGAATGATCGTCGGCGCCGAGCCTTCCACACCACCACGCCGCTCAGGCGAGCGGGCGGAAACCGACCGTGTGCCGGAACCCGCCCCGCGGCTGTGTGGCCGACGCGACCTGCGCCCGGGCCTGCTCGATGACCGGTGTCGTCGGATCGAGGACGGAGAGGTACTGGCGATGCTCCGCGAGCGATTCGACGGCCCGCTCCGTGAAACCGGTGACGTCCACGATCAGGGTGGGCTCGGGCGCGGTCTGATAGGCGGTGACGCCCGCCGCCTCGGCCGCCTCGGCCACGGCGCGGGTGAACTCCCTGTGGTCGCTCTGATTCGGTACACCGTTGCCCCAGTCGGGGCCGCCCCACAGCGTGAGCACGATGTCGGGCCGGTACCGCGCGAACGACTTGCCGACCGATTCCCGCAGCTCCGGCGTGTTGATCAGCCGCGAGTCGGGGTAGCCCCAGAACCGCACCTCGTCGACCCCGACGACCGCGGCGGACCGTCGTTGCTCCTCCTCGCGGACGGGTCCCGCAGTGCCCGGGGACATGCCCTCGATGCCCGCCTCGCCGGAGGTGGCGAGCCCGTAGACCACCGTCTTCCCCTGGGAGGTCCAGCGGGCGACGGCCGCCGCCATCCCGTACTCGGGGTCGTCCGGGTGCGCCACCAGGACGAGCGCCGTGGTCCAGTCCTCGGGGAAGCTCTGCGGCTCGGTCACACCCCCACGCTAGAGGCCGGGACCGGTCAGCGCAGCAACTCGACCGAGACGCCGTCGGCGAACCGGTAGGGCTGCGCAGCGATCACGCCGGACAGCACGCGCCGCAACCGCGAGATCTCCGCCCGCACCGTCACCACCCGACCGGGATCGCCGAAGAGCGCGTCCGCGAGCTGCGCGGCGGTGCGGCCGGCACCGTCGGCGAGGAGGGTGAGGATCTCCAGATGCCGCGGCGAGGGCTGGTACCGCCACGAGCCGCCACCGCCGGTGACCTCGATCTCCGGGGCGCGGCCCCGCCGCAGGTCCATCGTCACGTGGGTCACGGTGTCCGGACCGTCGCCCGGGTCGGGCTGCAGGAGCCAGCCGCCGGGCAGCGCGTCGACGGTGCACAGCCCGAGCTCCGGGAGCCGTACCGACGGGCCCGTCAGACGACTGGGAAGGGCCACGCGCGACCGCGGCGGGAGATCGCCCACCGCGGCGACCCACCCGTTGGTATCCACGGCGAGCCCCGGACGCCCGAGACCCGCGAGCATCGGGGCGGCGACCGATCGCAGCCGCTCCAACCCCGCGAGATGGGCCTCGCGGAGCCTGGCCTCAGCGAGCCGGGCGACCGTCGAGACCAGCGCGAGCGTGGTCGGGTGCACCGTCGCCGCAGGACCGGAGACGTCGACGACCCCGAGTATGTGCCCGGTGTGGACGTCGCGGATCGGCGCTCCGGCGCAGGTCCACGAGTGGTGGCTGCGGGCGAAGTGCTCCGCGGAGAAGATCTGCACGGGGGTGCGCGAGGCGATCGCGGTGCCGATCGCGTTGGTTCCCACCTGCTCCTCGGCCCACCCCGCGCCCTCGACGAATCCGAGCCGGTCGGCGTGGGAGAGCACGCGCGGCGAGCCGGAGCGCCACAGCACCCGGCCGAACCGATCGGCGACCACGAGGATGTTGTCACCGTCGGCGGTGAGCGGGGCGAGGCCCGCGGTGAGTTCCTCGAGCACGGGCCCGAGCCCGGACTCCTGACGGCCCAGCTCGACGTCCATCCAGCCGAGCGCCGGCCCGGCGTCCGCGTCGGGCACGAGCCCCGCGGCGCGGACACGCTTCCACGAGTCGCCGATCACACCGCGCGGCCGCGCGGGCGGACGCGCACCGCTCATCGTCGCGTCGTACACCTCGGACAGCAGGCGTGCGTAGCGCCGCGGATCCTCGCCCGCGGACACGGCCGGTTCCGTCATGCGATTCCCTCCCGTTCCGGTCAGCGGTAGACGAGGCCGCCGTCGATCAGCACGGCCTGGCCGGTCATGTAGTCGGAGTCGGGTGAGGCCAGGTGCGAGACGAACGCGGCGACGTCCTCCGGGGTCTGGGCCCGGCCCAGCGCGATGCCGCCGACGAACTGGTCGTACGTCGCGCCGACCTCGGCCCCGGTGAGCTCGGCGAACCGCCGGTCGATCTCGACCCACATGTCGGTGCCCACGACGCCCGGGCAGTAGGCGTTGACGGTGATGCCGTGCGCCGCGTACTCCTTCGCGGCGGCCTGGGTGAAGCCGCGCACCGCGAACTTGGTGGCGCTGTAGGCGCCGAGCATCGCGAAGCCCTCGTGCCCGGCGATGGACGCGGCGTTGACGATCTTTCCGCGCACGCCCCGCTCGATGAACGAGGCCGCCGCGGCCTGGATACCCCACAGCACACCGTCGACGTTCACGGAGAACAGGCGGCGGAGCTGCTCGGGAGTGACGTCCGCGACCGGCCCCACCAGGGCCACGCCGGCATTGTTGACCATCACGTCGAGCCCGCCGAGCGCATCGACGGTGGCGGCGACGACGCCGAAGACCGCGTCACGGTCGGAGACGTCGGCGGTGAGCGCCACGGCGCGACGACCCGTCGCCCGGATCTCCTCCGCGACGGCCTCCACGCCGTCGGCGGTGAGGTCGACGAGAGCCAGATCGATGCCGTCGGAGGCCAGCCGTCGGGCGATCCCTGCGCCGATCCCTCGTCCCGCTCCCGTCACCAGTGCGATGCGTGCCATCGTGTGTCCCTTCGTCGACGTACGACTCCGGTCTATGTGACCCGGGCCACACACGACAAAGGTTGCGTGGGGTTGCGCCCTTGCAGGGCGATCAGCGCAGGGTCTCGACCGCCACGGAGTCCGCGAACCGGTAGGGCTGTGCGGCGATCAGGCCGGACAACACGCGCCGCAGGCGGGAGATCTCGGCGCGCACGGTCACCACGCGGGCCGCGTCGCCGAACAACGATTCCGCGATCTGCGCCGCGGTGCGCCCGCGCCCGTCGGACAGGAGCGCGAGGATCTGGGCGTGCCGGGGCGTGAGCTGGTGCCGCCACTCTCCCGCAGCGCCCGTGACCGTGACGGACGGCGTGCGCCCGGCCCGCAGGTCCAGCACGACCCGCGTGCCCGCGCCCCGCGCCGCGTCGGCGACCGGACGCAGCAGCCATCCGCCCGGCAGCGGCTCGACGGAGCACTGCCCGAGCTCGGGCAGCCAGAGGTGTGCGGAATCCACCGCCGTCGGCAGCGTCACCCGCGTGCAGGGGGCGAGCTGCCCCACCGCGGCGACCCAGCCGTGTGCATCCACGACGAGACCCGGCCCACCGAGCCCGGCGAGCAGGGGCGCGGCGACGGTGCGCAACTGATCGAGACCCGCGAGATGCGCCTCCCGCAGCGACGCCTCGGCGAGGCCGGCGACCGCCGCCACCAGCGCAAGCGTCGTGGGATGCACCGTGGACGCCGGTCCGCTCACGTCCACGACGCCGAGCACCCGGCCCGTGCGGCGGTCCCTGATCGGCGCCGCGGAGCAGGTCCAGGGATGTTGATTGCGGGCGAAGTGCTCCGCGGAGAAGGTCTGCACCGGGGCGCGCGAGGCCAGCGCGGTGCCGATGGCGTTGGTCCCCACATCGTTCTCCGACCAGGCGGCGCCCTCGACGAAGCCGAGCCGATCGGCCTCCCGCAGCACTCGCGGCGAGCCGCTCCGCCACAGCAGCCGCCCCTCGGCGTCGGAGACGACCATGATGCTGGAACCGGCGTCGGTGATGGGGGCAAGGCCGCCGGTGAAGTCGTCGATCAGTCCGCCGAGGCCGGATTCGCGCCGCAGCCGGGCCAGGTCGGCGGAGTGGATCGCCGGGCCGGCCCCGGAATCAGGCCGCAGACCTGCGGCGATCACGCGCTCCCAGGAATCGCCGATCACCTCGCGTGGACGCGCCGGCGGACGCTCCCCGGCCATCGTCGCGTCGTAGACCTCGGCCAGCAGGCGCGCGTAGGTCCGGGGATCCTCTCCGTGCGCGACCGCGGGCTCCACTGCGTGTGCCACTCCTCGATTCTGCATCGTCGCTCGTCGCAGCAAGGGCGTTCCGGCGGAACCATGCAACGGGGCGCAACCCTTGTCGCATGCGTCACACCCGGCGTGTGATTCACACCACAGCACCACACAGAACCTGAAGGAGTACGACATGACCGCGATCGCGGAATCGGAGCAGACCGTCGCCGCCGGCCCCCAGGAGCGCGTGGACGCCTGGCTCGCCGAATTCGAGGCGGCGCTCGCCGCGGGGGACGTCAGCGCGGCGGCGAATCTGTTCGAGCCCGGCGGCTTCTGGCGCGATCTGGTGTCCTTCACCTGGAACCTGCACACCAGCGAGGGCCGCGACCAGATCACCGCGATGCTCACCGAACGACTCGGTGACACCGCGCCGAGCGGCTTCGTCACCACCGACCCGGCATCGGGCGACGAGGTGGCCGAGGCCTTCATCGGCTTCGAGACCGGTGTGGGCCGAGGCAAGGGCCATGTGCGGATCCGCCAGGGTGAGGACGGAGTCGACCGCGCGTGGACGCTGCTCACCACACTCCGCGAGCTCAAGGGCCACGAGGAGTCCTTCGGGGCCCGGCGCCCGATGGGAGCGGTGCACGGCGCGCACAATGCGGCCCCCACGTGGGCCGAGCGTCGCGAGCAGGAGGAGGCCGAGCTCGGCTACTCCGTCCAACCCGACACCCTCGTCATCGGCGGCGGCCAGGGCGGCATCGCGCTCGGCGCGCGACTGCGCCAACTCGGCGTGCCGGCGCTCGTCGTCGACAAGTACGACCGCCCCGGCGACCAGTGGCGCGGCCGCTACAAGTCCCTGTGCCTGCACGACCCCGTCTGGTACGACCACCTGCCGTACCTGCCCTTCCCCGCCAACTGGCCCGTCTTCGCCCCCAAGGACAAAATCGGCGACTGGCTCGAGATGTACACCCGCGTCATGGAGGTGCCCTACTGGTCGCGCACCGAAGCGCTGTCCGCTTCCTACGACGAGGCGAAGGGCGAGTGGACCGTCGAGGTGAACAAGGACGGCGAGAAGCTGACCCTGCACCCCAAGCAGCTCGTGCTGGCGACGGGCATGTCCGGTAAGCCCAACATCCCCGACTTCCCCGGGATGGACGTCTTCGCCGGAGAGCAGCACCACTCGAGCAAGCACCCCGGCCCGGACGCCTATGCGGGCAAGAAGGTCGTGATCATCGGCGCGAACAACTCGGCGCTCGACATCAGCAAGGCGCTCGTCGAGGCGGGCGCGGAGGTGACGATGGTGCAGCGCAGTTCGACGCACATCATCAAGTCCGAGTCGCTCATGGAGCACGGCCTGGGCGACCTGTACAGCGAGCGGGCCGTCGAGAGCGGCGTGACCACCGACAAGGCCGACATGATCTTCGCCTCGCTGCCGTACAAGATCATGAACGAGTTCCAGAAGCCGATCTACGACAAGGTCCGCGAGATCGACGCCGACTTCTATCGTGGCCTCGAGGAGGCCGGCTACGAACTGGACTTCGGCGACGACGACTCGGGCCTGTTCATGAAGTACCTCCGACGGGGTTCGGGCTACTACATCGACGTCGGTGCCGCCGGCCTCATCATCGACGGCTCGATCAAGCTGGCCAAGGGCCAGGTGGACCGCCTGACCGAGAACAGCGTCGTGCTGAAGGACGGCACCGAGCTGCCCGCCGACCTGGTGGTCTACGCGACCGGCTACGGCTCGATGAACGGCTGGGCCGCCGACCTCATGGGCCAGGAGACCGCCGACAAGTTGGGCAAGTGCTGGGGCCTCGGCTCCGACACCACCAAGGATCCCGGCCCCTGGGAGGGCGAGCAGCGCAACATGTGGAAGCCCACGCAGGTGCCCGGCCTCTGGATGATGGGCGGCAACCTGCACCAGTCGCGGCACTACTCGCTGTACCTGGCGCTGCAGCTCAAGGCCCGCTACGAGGGCATCGACACCCCCGTCTACAAGCTGGCCGAGGTGCACCACACCAGCTAGCCGGCACAAAGACTCCGGCCCCGTCGACCAGAACACTGGTCGACGGGGCCGGCTCCATATCCAGGGCGTCTCAGCGCAGGACTGCGCCCACGGCCTCCGACGCCTTCGCCACCGCGGCGTCGCGAGCGGCGGAGGCCTCGTCCTCGGTGAGAGTGCGGTCGCCCGCGCGGAAGCGCAACGAGAAGGCCAGGGACTTGCGCCCCTCGCCCACCTGCGTGCCGGTGAAGACGTCGAACAGCGCGATCGCCTCGAGAAGCTCGCCGGCACCGTCGGCGAGCGCGGCCTGGACGGTCTCCGCGGGCACCGCCGCGTCGACGACGACGGCCACGTCCTGCAGCACCGCCGGGAACGGCGAGACCACGGGCGCGGGCAGGTTCTCGACGAGCGGGACCGCGTCGAGGTCGATCTCGACGGCGCAGGTGCGGGCGGGGAGCCCGGCGCGCTCGAGCACCGCGGGGTGCAGCTCGCCGGCGTGCCCGACGACGGTCTCGCCCACCAAGACCTCGGCGCACCGGCCGGGGTGGAAGGGCGCGTACTGCGCGGCGCGCAGGGTGAGCTCGACGTTGCTCGCCCGGCCGATCTCGCGGACGGCCTCGAAGGCGTCCGTGGCGTCCGCGGGCCGCGCCGGGCCCCACGGTCCGGCGGTGCCGCGGGCGCCGGTGAAGACGAGCGCGACGTGCTCGGGCTGCTGCGGCAGCGAGGCGTTCAGCTCCGCGATCTGCTCGGCGGTGGGACGACGGTCGACGGGGATCGGGTCGACCGCGACCGTCTGCTCCGTCGGGAGCACGACCTGGGCGATCGTGTACAGCGCGAGGTCGCGCTGGCCGCGGGAGACGTTGCGCGCCAGGATCTCCAACAGCCCGGGGAGCAGCGTGGTCGCGAGCGACGGACGATCCGACTCCAGCGGGTTGAGCACCTTCGTGGTGGTGCGACGCGGGTCGTCGGCCTCCAGGCCCCAGGTGTCGAAGACATCGGCGGGCAGGAACGGGCTGGTCAGCACCTCGACGTGGCCGGTGTGCGCGAGCGAGCGGCTCACGACACGGCGGCGCTTCTGGCGTGCACTCAGGCCGCGTCCCCCGGGGGCGGCGGGCAGCACCGGCGGGATCTGCTCCAGTCCCTCCAGCCGCAGCACCTCCTCGACCAGGTCGGCGACCATGGTCAGGTCAGGGCGCCAGGTCGGCGGGGTCACCGTCAGGCTGCTCTCGCCCTCGACGGCACAGCCGATCTGGGTGAGGCGACGCACCGTCGTGCCCGGCGCGTAGGTGATGCCCGCGACGCGGTCGGGCCGGTCGGCGGCGATCGTCACCTGCGGGCGCTCGTCGTAGCCGCCCAGGTCGGTGATGTCCCCGACGACGGTGCCGCCGGCGATCTCGGTGAGCAGGCGGGCCGCCTCGCGGACCGTCCACACGGAGATCGCCGGGTCGACGGTGCGCTCGTACCGCTTCGCGGCGTCCGAGCTGAGCTTGTGCCGCTTGCCGGTGCGGAAGACCTTGACCGGGTTCCAGATCGCGCCCTCGAGGATCACGTTGACGGTCCCGTCGCCGACCTCGGTGGTCGCGCCGCCCATGACACCCGCGAGCGAGACCGGGCCGGTCCCGTCGACGATGACCGCGTCCTCGGGATCGAGCTTCCGCGTGACGTGGTCGATCGTCTCCAACGTCTCGCCGGCGCGCGCGGCACGCACCGTCAGCCCGCCCTGCACCGTGTCGGCGTCGAAGGCGTGCAGCGGCTGGCCGCTGAGCAGCATGAGGTAGTTGGTCACGTCGACCGCGGGGCTGATCGGGCGGACGCCGGAGGTGAGCAGGCGGCGCTGCATCCACCACGGCGTCACCGCGTTCGGGTCGATGCCCTCGACGCGCAGCGCCGTGAAGCGGGTGCAGCCGGACTCGGGCTCGACGGTGACGTCCACGCCGCCCGTGCCGCTGCCGGCCTTCGCCGACGGCGTGGTGATGTCGGTGAACGGTAGGTCGTAGCCGCAGGCGAGCTCGCGGGCGAGGCCGCGGACGGAGAAGGCGTAGCCGCGGTCGGGCGTCACGTTGAGCTCGATGACGGTGTCGTCCATACCCAGGACCGGCTTGGCGTCGTCACCCGGCTGCGCCGTGCCCTCGGGCAGCACGAGGATGCCGGAGTGGTCGTTGCCCAGACCGAGCTCGGAGACCGAGCAGATCATGCCGTCGGAGATGTGGTCGTAGGTCTTGCGGGTGGCGATCTCGAAGCCACCGGGCAGGACGGCGCCCGGGAGCGCCGCCACGATGAGGTCGCCCTCGGCGAAGTTCCGCGCACCGCAGACGATGCCGCGCGGCTCTCCCTCGCCGACGTCGACCTGGCAGTAGCGGATGGGCTTGCGGAAGTTCGTGAGCTCCTCGATGTGTGCGACGCGGCCGATCTTCAGCGGGCCCGTCACGGTGTCGAGCGAGTCGAGCTCCTCGACCTCGAAACCGACACGCACGAACCCTGCGTCCAGCTCGTCGGCCGTGACGCCCCACTCGGGGGTGTCGCGGCGGAGGATCTCGGTGAGCCATGACTGTGCAACGCGCACGGTGGAAGTCCTTCTCCTGGGTGAGTCTGGTGTGCTGGGCGCGTCGGGCGCTAGCCGCGGACGCCGAAGGGCAGGGTGAAGCGGACGTCGCCCTCGACGATGTCACGCATGTCGGACAGGCCGGTCCGGAACTGCAGGGTGCGCTCGAGGCCCATGCCGAAGGCGAAACCCGAGTACTCCTCGGGGTCGATCCCGCAGGCGCGCAGCACGTTCGGGTTGACCATGCCGCAGCCGCCCCACTCGATCCAGCCGGCGCCACCCTTCTTGTTCGGGAACCACACGTCGACCTCGGCCGACGGTTCTGTGAACGGGAAGTAGTTCGGCCGCATCCGGGTGGTGGTCTCGGGGCCGAACATCGCCTTGGCGAAGGCCTCCAGGGTTCCGCGCAGGTGCGCCATCGTCAGGCCCTTGTCGACTGCGAGGCCTTCGACCTGGCTGAACACGGGCGTGTGTGTGGCGTCGAGCTCGTCGGTGCGGAAGGTGCGGCCCGGGCAGGCCACGTAGATCGGCACGTCGCGCGTGAGCATCGAGCGCACCTGCACCGGGGAGGTGTGGGTGCGCAGCACCTGCCGCGAACCCTCGGGCGCAACGTAGAAGGTGTCCTGCATGGAGCGCGCCGGGTGGTCCGGGAGGAAGTTGAGCGCGTCGAAGTTGAAGTGCTCGGTCTCGACCTCGGGGCCCTCGGCGATCTCCCAGCCGATACCCACGAAGAAGTCGGCGACCTCGTCGGCGATGATGCTGACGGGGTGCCGCGCACCCTGCGGCGCGCGTGCCGACGGCAGCGTCACGTCGATCGACTCCTCGATGAGGACCGCCGCGTCGCGCTCGGCCTCGAGCACGGCCTTGCGCTGCTCGTAGGCCTCGCGGGCCCGGCCCTGCGCGATGTTGACCCGCTTGCCCGCATCCTTGCGCTCCTCCTTGGGGATGGAGCCGAGCGCACGCTTGCTGAGCGCGAGCGGCGACTTCTCCCCCAGGTGCGCGAGGCGAGCGGTGTTCAGAGCCTCCAGGTCGGTCGCGGCGCCGAACGCCTGCGCGGCCTCCGCGGCGAACGCGTCGAGCGCGGCTTCGCTGAGGTCGTCGACGGGGGCGATCTGGTCTTCCGACACTGCTCTGGGCTCCTCGGTGCGGGTAGGAACGGTACCCGACCAGAGTAGTCGACGGCGTTCCGCGGACGGAATCGCATTACCGCTGGTACGCCCCGGGGCGTCGTCAGGCACCGCGTTCGGCGAGCCACGCCCTGACCACGGTCTTCGGGGCGCAGGCGCACCACGCGTCCTCGATCACCTCGGCCAGTTCGGCGCGGGTGATCTCGGCGAGCCGGGAGGCTCGGATCAGGACCGCGTTGTAGCCGTCGAAGTGCGACGTGGTGAAGAAGGGCCCGTCCGCCTGGACCAGCGCGAGCTTGTCGGATTCGTCGGGTGTGCGCATGAGGATGACATCGTCGAGCCGGACACCGTCGGCGTCGACCGCGTCGGGCCGGGGCGAGCGGTGACCGCAGAACACCTTCTTGCTCACCTGCCATGCGGGCCGACCACCCCACCCGGCGATCTGGACGACCCGCGGCAGCGCGAGCGCGACCTCCGCCACGTCCTCGACCCGCGCCGCCCTCGTCATGCGCCCGACGGTACGCCGGGTCAGCGACAGTTGGCGACGTACGGCATCGAGCCGTACGGACCCCAGATCTTCGACTCCGCGTTGGCACGGGCGGCCGCGCGGTTCGGGCCGGTGCCGTGCACGGTGCCCGCGAACGACGAGAACTGGTTGCCGAACTGCTGCGCGTACACGTCGCAGGTCACCGTGACCGGAGTGCCGGGCGCCGCCTGGGCCGTGGCCGGTGCACCGACCGCGGCCAGTCCGATGATTCCCGCGACGACGATGCGCTTCATCTCGATCTCCTCCACATTATTCGACACCTCTTATTTATCACATCACACGGTCGGCGGTCGTCGCGCGCCCGGAGCACCCATGCGGTGTGATGAGCCGATGACTGACGTGGACCGCCTGCTGGCCGTGATCGCCGACGAGATCGTGCCACTCACCCGCGCCGCCGTCGCGGCTGGGAACAAGCTGTTCGGTGCGGCGATCCTGCTCAAGAGTGATGTGAGCACGGTGATCGCGGCGACCAACGACGAGACGTCCAACCCGCTCTGGCACGGCGAGATCCACGCGATCAAGAAGTTCTACGAGCTCGACGACCGCCCGGCGCCCGCGGACTGCATCTTTCTCGCCACCCACGAACCATGCTCGCTCTGCCTGTCGGGCATCGCCTGGTCCGGTTTCGACAACTTCTCCTACCTGTTCAGCCACAGCGACTCCGAGCGGTCCTTCGCGATCCCGCACGACATCCGGATCCTGACCGAGGTCTACGCGGTGCCCGACCCGGACCGCCCGGCGCCGGCACCCGGACGTGACCTGTACAACCGCACCAACGCGTTCTTCCGCGCGACGGACCTCATGCCGCTCGCACAGGCGGAGTGCCCCGACCGGCTGGAACGCCTTCTCGCGGTCTACGACGACCTGTCCCGGACCTACCAGGCGAGCAAGAACGCGGACGGGAGCGCTGCGGGCAACATCGCGCTCGCATGATGCAACACCGTCGTCACATCGAGGCAATCGATCGACGGATCGGCGTGCCTACCGTCGGGCCATGGCGATCACGACGACGGACGGCGGCACGCCGCACACGCGACCCGAGGACGAGTACCTCGGCGTCGGGAAGACTCTCGGATACGGGATCCAGCACATCCTCGCGATGTTCGGCGGTGTCATCGCCGTTCCACTGATCGTGGGCGGCGCGGCCGGACTGGACAGCGCACAGAAGGCGCTCCTCGTCGCGAGCGGGCTGTTCGTCAGCGGCCTGGCGACGATGCTGCAGACGCTCGCCGTGCCGTTCTTCGGCAGCCGGCTCCCCCTGGTGCAGGGAACCAGCTTCGCGACCGTGTCGACGATCCTCACGATCCTCGCCGGCGACCCCGAGCACGGACTCCGGGTCGTCTTCGGGTCACTCCTGGTCGCCGCGGCGATCGGTCTGGCCATCACCCCGTTCTTCGCGCGCGTGATCCGATTCTTCCCACCTGTCGTCACCGGATCGATCATCACGGTGATCGGCCTGTCGCTCATGCCGGTCGCGGCGGGGTGGATCACGGGGCAGCCGACGGTCATGGTCGACGGGCGGAAGGTCGCCAACCCGGACTTCGCCGCGCTTCCGAACATCGCCCTCGCGATGTTCACGTTCCTCGCCGTCGTCCTGCTCAGCAAGATGCGCGCGTTCTCCAGGCTGTCGGTGTTGCTGGGGCTGGTGGTCGGCACCGTCGCCGCGCTGATCGTCGGCCGCGCCGACGTCGGCGCCGTGGGATCCGCGTCGGTCTTCTCCCTCCCCCACCCGTTCGCCTTCGGCGGGCCGATGTTCGAGATCGGCGCGATCGTCTCACTCACCGTCGTGATCGTGGTGACGATGGTCGAGACCACCGCGGACATCCTGGCGGTCGGCGAGGTCGTGGGCACGAAGGTCGACTCGCGGCGGGTGGCGGACGGACTGCGGGCCGACATGGCGTCCTCGCTGCTCGCGCCGGTGTTCAACTCGTTTCCCGCAACCGCGTTCGCGCAGAACGTCGGGCTGGTCGCCCTGACCGGGATCAAGAGCCGGTTCGCCGTAGCGGCGGGCGGCGCGGTCCTCCTGCTCCTCGGGCTGTCGCCGATGGCGGCTGCCGCCTTCAGCGTGATCCCCGGGCCGGTGCTCGGGGGCGCCGGAATCGTGCTGTTCGGCACCGTCGCGGCCAGCGGGATCCGCACCCTCGCGAAGGTCGACTACCAGGGCAACAACAATCTGCTCATCGTCGCGGCGTCGATCGCCTTCGGGCTGATCCCCGTCGTCTCCACGGATTTCTGGCACGCGTTCCCCGCCTGGTTCGTGGTGATCTTCCATTCGGGCATCAGCGCGGCGGCGATCGTGGCGGTACTCCTGAACCTTCTCTTCAACGTCCTCCTGCCGGGTGCCCCCGCGCAGCCGTCGATCGTGGCCGCCGGGCCGGCGATCGGAGTCCCCGACCAGGACGAACGCTCCGGTCAGGTGCACGACGGAGCCGGCGCGGCACCGTCGGCCAGCGGAGACCCGGGCACACGCACATCGGCCTGAGCGACGGCACCGATCATGCGATCGGTGTGCTCCGGTGAAGCCCCGGCCCCTCAGCCCCGGCCTGCGACCCGCGGACTGTGGGGCCGGCGCTCGCGGCGCCGTCGAGCGCATCGGTCTGGGGCCGGTCGGCTCCGCGTTCGACGATGACAGTCGCCGGCCTGCACGCGGCCCGCGCGCCGAGGAGCGCGAGCACGAACACCGCGAGCGCCTGCCACCCCAACGACGAGCCGAGGCCCTCCTTGGCCATCAGCAGCGCCGCCACCCCGGCGATGCAGACGAGACCGCCCACCAGCGCTCCTCGGCCACCCGCTGCCGTCACGCGCGCGTCCCACCACGGCAACGGACGGTGCTCGAGTGGCGAGAGCAGGACGAACAGCGCGAACATGACGACCGCGAAGACCGCGGCCCGCAGTGCCATCAGGCCCCAGAAGCCGGCTTGCGCAGGGTCGGCCGCGTCGATGCCGACGGCGTGCAGGCCGAAGGCCGCGACGGCGATGGCGGGGATGTGCCAGAGGTAGAGCGTCATCGCGCCGCCGTTACCCACCGCCACCGGGTACCAGACCCGCGGGCGCCGGGCCCACCGTCCGATCGCGGGTGCCGCGGCCACGAACAGCAGGCTCACCCACACGCTGTGCAGGCCGAGGAGGAAGGTGGGCGGCGTCGTGTTCGAGAAGGTCTCGGTGCCCGTCACGACGAGGGGCACGTCGTACGGTCCGACGGCGACCGCCGCCACCGCCCCGGCGAAGGCGAGCGCCGCCACGACGAGCGCGACCCGAACCGGGATCATCCGCCGCGCGTAGGCGACGCCGATGACCACCGGGATCAGCCACACGATCAGGAAGTTCGGGAAGCCCCACTCGATCGCGCCGGCGGCGAGGCGGGCACCGTCGAACCCCGCGGACGCGACGAGGAGCGCCACGACGATCCCGGCGAGCGCGATCGCCCCGCACCGCATGAGTGCCGGAACGAACGCCAGGACCACCAGGTACACGCCGATGAACCACAGGAGCGCGACGGATTCGCCGCCGAGGCGCACGGCGCTCGACTCCCCCAACAGAACCCTGGTCGCGCCGAGTGCGAGCGACCAGAACGCCAGGTACCAGAACACGGGGCGGGCCAGCCGCTGCGCTCGTTCGAGGAGCCACCCACCCCACGGCGTGCCCGGCTTCAAGCCGTACGCGGACGACGCGGCGCCGGCGAGGAAGAAGAGCGGCATCACCTGCAGTACCCAGGTGATGGGCTGCAGCGAGCGCTGCGCGCCGAGGGTGTTGCCCACCCACACGCCCGACGGGGTGACGGTCGCCAGGAGGAGTACGCAGTGCCCGAACATGACGACGAGCAGGCTGAGGATACGGGCCACGTCGATCGCGCGGTCGCGCGTGTCCGGGGTGCCGTCGAGAACGGTGGTGCGGTCGGGCAGGAACCTCATGGTCACCATGCTTCCGGCGCGGGCGCCGTCAGGGATGAGTAGTCCTACCCGATCCGGGTGAGGACCTATCCGCGATTCTGCACCCGGGAGCTGGCGTAGAGGCAGATCGACGCGGCGGTGGCGAGGTTCAAGGACTCTGCACGGCCGCGGATGGGGATGGCGACCCGGTGGTCGGCGAGGGCCTGCAGCTCGCGCGGCAGGCCGTGCGCCTCATTGCCGAACAGCCAGGCCGTCGATCCGACGAGCAGCTCATCGGCGTCGTCGAGGCAGACCTCGCCGTCGGCGGCGGTGGCCAGCACCATCAGGCCCGAATCCTTGAGTTCCGCGATCGCCGCAACAGGGTCGCGGTGCTGCACGACGGGCAGATGGAAGACCGAGCCGGCCGAGGCGCGCACCACCTTGCCGTTCATCGGGTCGACGGCGTCGCCGGCGAGGAGTACCGCGTCGGCGCCGACGGCGTCGGCCACACGGATCACGGCGCCCGCGTTACCGGGCTCGGCGACGTCGACGGGGACGGCGACCAGCCGCGCACCGTCGGGCACTCGGGCCTCGGGAAGGGCCCGGCACACGGCCACGATGCCGGGCGGAGTGACGGTGTCCGACAGGCCCCGCATCGCGCGCTCGGTCACGTAGGCCTCGCGCCCGGTGAGGAGCGAGGTGTACCGCTCGGCCCCCTCCTCGGTGACGAAGAGTTCCTCGACGAGGCCGGCTTCGAGCGCGGAGGTCACGGCGTTGGAGCCCTCGGCGAGGAACAGCCCGGCCTTGCGGCGCCCGGCCGCGCGGAGGAGCTTGGATGCAGCAACGACCCGCGGAGTCCGCTCCGTGAAGAGCTGGTCCGCGGGTCGTTGCGAGTGCTGATTCAACCTGGTGGGGCCGAATTACGCGACGGGCGCGTTCACGTCGGCGGGAAGCGCCTTGCGGGCGATCTCGACGAGCGCGGTGAAGGCGGCCGGATCCGAGACGGCGATCTCGGCGAGGTTCTTGCGGTCCACCTCGACGCCGGCCAGGTTCAGGCCCTGGATCAGGCGGTTGTAGGTGAGGTCGTTGGCCCGCGCGGCGGCGTTGATACGCGTGATCCACAGCTTGCGGAAGTCACCCTTGCGCGCACGGCGGTCGCGGTACGCGTAGGTGAGCGAGTGGAGCTGCTGCTCCTTGGCCTTGCGGTAGAGGCGCGACCGCTGACCGCGGTAGCCCTTCGAGGCCTCGAGGATGGAACGACGCTTCTTCTGAGCGTTCACTGCGCGCTTGACGCGTGCCATAGGTCTTCGTCCTTACGTGATGAAAAAGTTCTAGCGGGTACCGGGAACGGCTTACTTGCCGAGCAGCTTCTTGACGCGACGCACGTCGGCGGGGGCCACCTCGGCCACACCGTCGAGGCGACGGGTCACGCGCGAGCTCTTGTGCTCGAGCAGGTGGCGACGGCCGGCCTTCTGGCGCAGGACCTTGCCGCTCCCCGAGAGCTTGAAGCGCTTCGAGGTACCGCTGTGGGACTTGTTCTTCGGCATGTGTTCGTCTCTCTGTCTCGTTCTACTGCCGGGCGCGACGTGCGTCGCTACTCGGCCGGAGCCTCGGGCGCGGCGGGCCGCGCCACCGGGGCTTCCTTGTCCTGCTGCGCCTTGGCGCGGGTCTTCGCGCCCTTGTGCGGGGCGAGGACCATGGTCATGTTGCGGCCGTCCTGCTTCGCCGACGTCTCGACGAAGCCGTACTCGGCGACATCGGCGCCCAGGCGCTGGAGCAGACGGAAACCCAGTTCCGGACGCGACTGCTCGCGGCCGCGGAACATGATCGTGACCTTGACCTTGGAGCCCTGCTCCAGGAACCGGACGACGTGACCCTTCTTGGTCTCGTAGTCGTGGTCGTCGATCTTCGGGCGGAGCTTCTGCTCCTTGATCACGGTCAGCTGCTGGTTCTTCCGCGACTCGCGCAGCTTCTGCGCGGCCTCGTACTTGAACTTGCCGTAATCCATGATCTTGCACACGGGCGGGCGGGCGTTCGGCGCCACCTCGACCAGGTCGAGATCCGCCTCGTACGCCAGCTTGAGCGCATCCTCAACTCGCACGATCCCGACCTGCTCGCCGCCGGGGCCGACGAGTCGGACCTCGGGAACGCGGATCTGACCGTTGGTGCGTGTCTCAGTGCTGATGGGGCCTCCTTGAATAGGTGCTCGTGTCTCGTTGCGAGCGGTCTTCACTCGTAGACCGCCGCGCAGCCGACGAGGCCCACCAAGTCCCACACAGCGAAAAGGCCCCGACCAGGCGATTGCCTGACGGGGCCCACACCGACCGATTCGGGCCCCCGACGGCGTACGCCGACGATCGACCCCTCCTTGAACAAGGAGACCGCCGCGGGAATTCCTGCACGGATTCCGCGGCGGCGACCGGACCAGCCGACCTTGGGTCGACGTGGTGGGAGTGGACTCCACTTGCTGCCCCGGACAAAGCCGGAGCGGTCGCACATGACAGTGTAGCAGTCGTGAGTGAGAATCCGAATTCGTCCCCCGAGCCCGACACCCTGGAGCGCCTGGTCGCGGACTCGCCGTCGATCGAGGTCATCTCGAGCGCATGGATGCTGCTGATGAGCGCCGCGGCGGAGAAACTCGGCTTGACGGCAGCGGAGGGCGACGAAGCAGCCGGCTTCGATCCGCGCGAGAGCCCGCACTTCGACCTCGACGAGGCGCGTCGCCTCATCACCGCACTCGCCGGCCTGACCACGGCCTCCGTCGAGTACCTCGGCCCGCACGCCGGGCCGTACCGGGACGGTCTCAAGTCCCTCCAACTGGCCTTCCGCGAATACAGCAGTTACCCCGATGAACCGGGCCACGGTCCGGGCGAGAAATACACCGGACCGGTGTACAGCTAACCCTCAGGGTTATCCCCCAAAAGCACCCTGACCTGTGTAAATAGGTCTAGTGTTCCAGGTCACACCGGGCGTACCGTCCAGGCATGACACGGATGAGAACGCTTGCGGCCGGCGTACTGGTCGCTGCAGGAGTATTGGCCCCACTCGGGGGCGTCACCGCCGCGACAGCGACGGCCGCCCCGACCCCCGCGGTCTCGCACCCCGGGCACGGGTGGTGCGAACCCGGACGCTGGGTCGGCGGCTACTGGACGCCGGGGCGTTGGCACAACGGCTGGTGGTCCCCCGGCTACTGGCGCCCGGGTTGGCTGGACCAGTGGGGTTGGCACCCCGGCTACTGGGTCCAGCCGCGGTGGAACCCGGGATGGTACGAGCAGGGCAGGTGGGTCCCGGGCCACTGGGAGCCGGGCCGCTGCTACCCGCACCGCTGATGCGAGCCGGCGCGGGTCCGCGATCCGCCGACAGCCGATCGCGGACCCGCGTAGCGTGCCGGCCATGACGCAGGACGAACGGCTCCAGTCGGTGTACCCCAACCTGCGCTACGCGGACCCACGTACGGCGAGCGCCTTCCTCGTAGCGGCCTTCGGTTTCGCTCCGCACTTCGAAGTGGAAGCCGCGGACGGCGCCGTCGAGCACGCGCAGCTACGGGTGGGCACCGATCTGATCTTCATGAGCCGCGACCGCCCGGACGACCGGTACGGCATGCACGCCCCCGGCGCCCTCGGCGGCACCGCACAGGCGTTGTGCGTCCGCATCCCGGACGAGGAACTCGACGCGCACGCCGAGCGGGCCCGCGCCGCGGGGGCGACCATCCTCAACCCGATCCACGACTCCTTGGCCGGCGTGCGTGAGTACGCCTGCTCCGATCCCGAGGGACACGTCTGGACGTTCAGCAGCTACGCCGGCGAATAGCGCCGGCCCCGACGACAACGGGCCCTCAGTCGCATCCCCGCGACTGAGGGCCCGTTCGACGTGCCGCTGCGACTCAGGCGCCGGCGGCCGCGACCTGCACCGTGAGCGCCTTGATGCGGTCAGGACGGAAGCCCGACCAGTGGTCGGCGCCGTCGACGACAACGACGGGCGCCTGCAGGTAACCGAGGGCGAGGACGTACTCCCGCGCCTCCTCGTCGAGGCTGATGTCGACCGAGGTGTACTCGACACCCGCCTTGTCGAGCGCACGGTAGGTCGCCGTGCACTGCACGCACGCGGGCTTGGTGTAGACGGTCACGTTACTCATGCCGTCAACACTACATCTTGTGTTACATCCCTGCAATTTGCACAAGATCAAGGGTTTGGTGCACAGTTCCTCCACAGCTCGATCCCCATCCGACCGGGTCCCGGAGCAGGTGAGAACGCGAATCGGGCCACGTCTGTGGAGGAAACGCCGAAGCAGCGGATGTGTACCGATCCATCGCGTCCACGAGCCGACGCGGGAGCCACTCGGTCACCGTCCCGCTGCATAGCCCTGCGCTCCCCTCGGGTTCGCGGCCGCGCAGAGCAGTCCGGTCCCGGGCTCGCGCCCCGCCATCGACAGCCGCCCCAGTGCCCAGTCCCCCGCTCGCGTGACGCGGTGGCCCCGTGCCTCGAGACCGGCGATCACGTCGTCGCCGAGGCGGTCCTCGACGACGACGCCTCCCGGCGTCCAGGTGCGCGGCCAGAAAGAGCTCGGCACGGCGGTGGTATGGAAGGCGGGGGCGTCGATCGCCTGTTGCGGGCTGTATCCACCGACGATCGTCCGTAGCAGGTAGAGCAGCTGCCATTGATCCTGCTGATCGCCTCCGGGCGAGCCCAGTGCGGTGACGGGAACCCCGTCGACGAGCACGAGCGTGGGGGTCAACGTGGTCCGGGGGCGCCGCCCGGGCGTCAGTGTCGCCGGTCCGCCCGGTTCCAGCCAGGTCATCTGCAGGCGGGTGCCCAGGCAGAAACCGAGTTCCGGGATCAGCGGGGAGGACTGCAGCCAGCCGCCCGACGGCGTGATGGACACCATGTTCCCGTGACGGTCCGCCACGTCGAGGTGGCACGTGTCGCCGCGGACCTCGCCGGTCACGCGCACCGTCGGCTCGCCGGCGCCGCCTCCTGCGGGGGTGTCGTAGTCCGCGCGCAGCGGCGGAAGGAAGGCGGTCCGTCCGGCGACGATGCCCGGCCGGAACTCGAGCGATGCATCGGGCGCGATCAGGGCCCGACGCTGGGCCGCGTACTCCGGGGAGAGCAATTGCTCGAGTGGTGCCTCGGTCGCGTCGCCGTAGTAGGCCTCGCGATCGGCGAAGGCCAGCTTCTGCGCCTCGATGATGCGGTGCGCCCCGTCGGCGGTGGACGGATCGAGTTCGTGGTCCTGGTAGCCCTCGAGGATCCGCAGCGTCTGCAACAGCACAGGGCCCTGTCCCCAGGGGCCGGTCTTGGCGATGGTGCGGCCGCGGAAGACGATGGTGACCGGCTCCTCCTCGCCCGCCCGGAACCCGGCGAAGTCGGCCCTGGTGATGACGCCCGCGTGGTCGGTCCCCGTCGAGTGCCGGTGCGGCGCCACGACGAAGTCCGCCGCGGCCGCGGCGACGAAGCCCGTCGACCACGCCGTACGCGCGGCCTCGATCCGTGCGACGCGCGCCTCCTCTCCGTCGCCCGCCACCGTCGCGCCCGCGTCGATCAATCGCTCCAGGGTGCGGGCGTAGGCGGGGTTGTGGAGCACCTCGCCGTCGGCCGGCACACGTCCGTCGGGCAGCCAGACCTTCGCCGATGTCGGCCAGTGCCGCTCGAACAGCTCGCGGACCGCCGCGATCGCGTCACCGACGCGGCCCACCATGGGGCAGCCGTCACGGGCGTAGCCGATGGCGAACTCCAGCACCTCGGACAGCTCCCAGGTGCCGTGTTCGGCCAGCAGGTGCAGCCACGCGTCGACAGCCCCGGGGACCGCTGCCGCCAGAGCGCCCGCACCGGGCACCATTTCCAGCCCCTCCGCGAGGAAGTGCTCGCGGGAGGCGCCGGCGGGGGCGGGCCCCTGCCCCATGAGCACGCGCGGCGCGCCGGTGCGGACGTCGAAGAAGACCCCCGTGAGGTCTCCGCCCGGCCCGTTGAGGTGTGGCTCGGCCACGTGGAGCACGAAGCCGGCGGCGACCGCGGCGTCGAAGGCGTTGCCGCCCCGCTCCAGCACCGCCTGCGCGGCGGCGGTGGCGAGCCAGTGGGTCGACGCGCTCATCCCGAAGGACCCCCGCAGCGTGGGACGGGTGGTGAGGGCCTCGGGTGTGGTGAAGTCCATCGTTACCTCCGTTCGGCACCGACCTGCGGTGCCATCAGGGCCGCTGTCAGGCGCCGAGGACCTCCGCGAGGAACTTCCCCGTGTACGACTCGGGGACCGCGGCGACGTCCTCGGGCGTGCCCTGGGCCACGACGGTGCCGCCCCCGCTGCCGCCCTCGGGCCCCATGTCGACGATCCAGTCGGCGGTCTTGATCACGTCCAGGTTGTGCTCGATGACGATCACCGAGTTCCCCTTGTCGACCAGCCCGTCGATCACCTGGAGCAGCTTGGCGATGTCCTCGAAGTGCAGGCCCGTGGTGGGCTCGTCGAGGATGTAGATCGTGCGCCCGTTGGACCGTTTCTGCAGCTCGGCGGCGAGCTTGACGCGCTGCGCCTCGCCGCCGGACAGCGTGGTGGCGGGCTGCCCCAGCCGGACGTAGCCGAGGCCGACCTCGACCAGCGTCTTGAGGTAACGGTGGATCGAGGTGACGGCCTCGAAGAAGTCGGCGGCCTCCTCGATCGGCATGTCGAGCACCTCGGCGATGTTCTTGCCCTTGTAGTGCACCTCCAGCGTCTCGCGGTTGTACCGCGCGCCATGGCACACCTCGCACGGAACGTAGACGTCCGGCAGGAAGTTCATCTCGATCTTGATGGTGCCGTCACCCGAGCAGGCCTCGCACCGGCCGCCCTTGACGTTGAACGAGAACCGTCCGGGCTGGTAGCCGCGCACCTTGGCCTCGGTGGTCGCGGCGAAAAGCGTGCGGATCTTGTCGAAGACGCCGGTGTACGTGGCCGGGTTCGACCGCGGCGTGCGGCCGATCGGCGACTGGTCGACCTGCACCAGCTTGTCCAGATCGTCGAGACCCGTGACGCGGCTGTGCCGCCCCGGTACTTGCCGCGCGCCGTTGAGCTTGTTCGCCAGCACCGTCGAGAGGATGTCGTTGACCAGAGTCGACTTGCCCGAACCCGATACACCGGTGACGGCCGTCAGCACGCCCAACGGGAAGGCCACGTCGATGTTCTGCAGGTTGTGCTCGCGCGCGCCGACCACCTTGAGCTGGCGTTTCTTGTCGATCGGCCGCCGCACGGCGGGCACGGGCAGTGCGCGCCGCCCCGAAAGGTAGGCGCCGGTCAGCGAGTCCTTGTTCTTGAGCAGCGCCTTGTACGTGCCGCTGTGCACCACGTTGCCGCCGTGCTCACCCGCGTAGGGGCCGATGTCGACCACCCAGTCGGCCATGCGGATCGTGTCCTCGTCGTGCTCGACCACGATGAGTGTGTTGCCCAGGTCGCGCAGGCGGACGAGGGTGTCGATGAGGCGGCGGTTGTCGCGCTGATGCAGGCCGATCGACGGCTCGTCGAGCACGTACAGCACGCCCGCGAGGCCCGACCCGATCTGCGTGGCGAGCCGGATGCGCTGCGCCTCACCGCCGGACAGCGAGCCCGCCGCGCGCGAGAGCGACAGGTACTCCAGGCCCACGTCCAGCAGGAAGGCTATGCGGGCCTGCACCTCCTTGAGCACGCGACCGGCGATCGCCGCCTCGCGCGCGCCGAGCTTGAGATCGGACAGGTAGTCCGAGCACTCCCCTACGGACATCGCCGAGACGTCCGCGATCGACTTCTCCCCGAAGCGCGGATGATCGAGCGTGACCGCGAGGATCTCGGGACGCAGGCGGGCGCCCGAACAGGCCGGACACGGCACGTCGCGCATGTAGCCCTCGTACCGCTCCTTCATCTGCTCCGACTCGGTGGATTCCAAGCGGCGGTGCAGGAAGGGCATGACGCCCTCGAACTCCGCGTAGTACGAGCGGGTGCGGCCGTACCGGTTGCGGTACTTGACGTGCACCTGGTGCTCGGAGCCCTCGATGACGGCCTTGCGGGCCTTCGCCGACAGGTCCTTCCACGGGGTGTCCAGGTCGAAGCCCATCGCGTCGGCGAGGCCGGAGAGCAGGCGCAGGAAGTACTCGGCACTCTGCCCCGACGACCAGGGGGCGATGGCGCCGTCGGCCAGGGAGAGCAGCGGATCGGGCACGACGAGCTCCGGGTCGACCTCCTTGCGGACGCCGAGTCCGTCGCACTCCGGGCACGCGCCGTACGGCGAGTTGAAGGAGAAGGAACGGGGCTCCAGATCGTCGACGGCGATGGGGTGGCCGTTGGGGCAGGCCATCTTCTCGGAGAACCGCCGTTCCCGCTCGGGATCGTTCTCCTCGCGGTCCACGAAATCGAGCACGACGATGCCGTCGGCCAGCCGGAGCGCGGTCTCGATCGAGTCGGTGAGCCGCTGCTTCGCGGAGGTCTTCACCGCGAGCCGGTCCACCACGACCTCGATGTCGTGCTTCTCCTGCTTCTTGAGCTTGGGCGGCTCACTGAGCGGGTGCACCACCCCGTCGATCCGGGCGCGCGAGTAGCCCTGCGTCTGCAGTTGGTTGAACAGGTCCACGAACTCACCCTTGCGAGTGCGGACGACGGGCGCGAGCACCTGGAACCGGGTTCCCTGCTCCATCTCGAGCACCTGATCGACGATCTGCTGCGGCGTCTGCCGTGCGATCACCGAACCGCACTCGGGGCAGTGCGGCGTGCCCGCGCGGGCGTACAGCAGGCGCAGGTAGTCGTAGACCTCCGTGATGGTGCCGACGGTGGACCGCGGGTTGCGGTTAGTCGACTTCTGGTCGATCGACACCGCGGGCGAGAGACCTTCGATGAAGTCCACGTCGGGCTTGTCCATCTGCCCGAGGAACTGCCGCGCGTACGCCGACAGCGATTCGACGTAGCGGCGCTGCCCCTCCGCGAAGATCGTGTCGAACGCGAGGCTGGACTTGCCGGACCCGGACAGGCCGGTGAACACGATCAGGCTGTCGCGCGGGAGATCCACATCGACACCCCGCAGGTTGTGTTCGCGCGCTCCGCGCACGATCAGGCGATCAGCCACCGTCTCATCCTCTTCCGTCTTCGACCCTCGCGGCCCACAGATGGGCCCGCAACAATGCTAGAGAAGGCCACCGACAAGTTTTTCCCCGCGCGGTAGCGTGAGGCCCGTGACCACCACGATCAGCCAGATCTCCGTCGGCCCCATGGACAACAACGTGTACCTGGTCGGTGATTCCGCCGGACACACCCTGCTCATCGACGCCGCCAACGATGCGGAGGAGGTGCTCGCCGCCGCGCGGGAGATCGGCGGCGTCGAACTGATCCTCACCACCCATCGCCATCCCGACCACTGGCAGGCATTGGCCGAGGTCAAGGCCGGGCTGGGCGTCCCGTCGGCTGCGGGCGTGAACGACGCCGAGGGCATCCCGGTACCCACCGACCGCCCCCTCTCCGACGGCGAGGTGCTCACGATCGGCGACCTCGTCTTCGACGTCATCGAGCTGGTCGGGCACACGCCCGGATCGATCGCGCTCGCCCTGCGACCCGAGTTCGACGGTGCGCCGGTCCACCTGTTCACCGGCGACTGTCTCTTCCCCGGCGGGGTGGGCAAGACCTGGGAGCCCGGCGACTTCGACCGCCTGTACGGCGACGTGACCACCAAGCTGTTCGACCGGTTCGACGACGACACCGTCGTACACCCCGGCCACGGCAAGGGCACCACCCTCGGTGCCGAGCGCCCGCACCTCGCGGAGTGGCGCGAGCGCGGCTGGTGAACAGCGCAGTGTGACAAGAGGTCACATCGTTTGTTCCAAGACCGAACCGTCGGGCAAGGTCGTCGGCATGACTGAATCAGTGGTTGTCGTCACGGGTGCCGGACGCGGGATCGGCGGGTGCATCGCACGATCGCTCGCGAAGGACGGCGCTCGCGTCGTGCTTGCGGGGCGCACTGCGTCGTCCCTCGAGTCGGTACGGACAGCGATCGAGGCCGACGGCGGCACCGCCCTCGTGCACCCCACCGATGTCACCGACGAGGCCTCGGTCGCCAGCCTCTTCGCGGCCGCCGACGAGACCTTCGGGCGAGTCGACGTCCTGGTCAACAACGCCGGGGTCGGCGCGCACACGGAACTGCAGGATCTGACCGCATCCGACTGGGAGCAGGTGTTCGCCACGAACGTCCGCGGCATGTTCTTGTGCAGCCGCGAGGCCGGGCGACGGTTCCACGAGGCCGGTGCCGGCCGCGCGATCAACATCGCCTCGGTGTTCGGCTTGGTCGGCCGGTCCGGCTTCGCGGCGTACTCCGCCTCGAAGGGCGCCGTCATCAGCTTCACGCGTTCCGTGGCGGTCGAATGGGCGCGTGTCGGGGCGCAGATGAACACTGTCGCACCGGGACTCATCGCGACCGACATCAACGCCGAGCTGCGTGCCGATACCGCCCTGTACAAGCACGTCCTGCGGGGCATCCCGGCCGGCCGGATGGGGACGGTGGAGGAGATCGCCGGGGTGGTTACTTACCTGTCGCTGTACGCCCCCGACTTCCTCACCGGCCAGACCATCGCCGTCGACGGCGGGGAGTCGAGCGTGTAGGTCAGCGCCGCCGCCCGCGGCGGTCCGTCCGCTTCACGGGCCCAGTGCCGGCGCCCCGATAGGCTCGACCACGTCCACCCACGGGAGGAGAGCCGTGAACGGCCCCCGAGTACTGATCGCCGGCGCGAGCATCGCGGGTCCCGCGCTTGCGCACTGGCTCGCGCGCTACGGCGCGGAGGTCACCGTCGTGGAGCGCGCTCCCGCCCTCCGCCCGGGCGGCCAGGCGGTCGATGCACGCGGGGTCGCCCGGGAGGTGATCCGTCGCATGGGTCTCGACGAGCAGGTCCGGGCCGCGCGCACCGAGACGGCGGGCGCCCGCATGGTCGACGAGGACGGCACGGTCCTCGAGACCTTCAGCGCCGAGGACGACGGCGGCGATGGCTTCATCGCCGACATCGAGATCCTGCGCGGTGACTTCTCCCGGGTCCTCCACGACGCGACGGCCGACCGGGTCGAGTACGTCTTCGGCGATCGGATCACCGCGCTGACGCAGGACGCCGACGGCGTCGACGTGAGCTTCGAGCACGGCGAGGAGCGTCGGTTCGAACTGGTCGTGGGCGCCGACGGCCTGCGCTCGTCGCTCCGCGCCCTCGCCTTCGGCCCGCACGAGCGGTACCTGCACCACCTCGGGCAGACGATGGCCTTCTACACCGCGCCCAACGAGTTCGGGCTCGACCGCTGGCTCATCGACTGCACCACGCCGGGCCGCACCGCGGGACTGCGCCCCATCCGCGACGCGACGCTCGGCATGGCTCTGTTCTCGTTCGCCTCGCCTGAGCCCGATCGCGACGCGGGTAGACGCGATGTCGTGGCGCAGAAACGTCTGCTGCGCGAGCGGATGCAGGGTATGGGCTGGCTGACGCCCCGCATTCTCGAGCACCTCGACGCCGCCGACGACTTCTACCTCGACGAGGTCGCCCAGGTGGTGATGGACACCTGGTCCACGGGCCGCGTGGTGCTGTTGGGCGACGCCGCGTTCTGCTCGTCTCCGATGTCGGGACAGGGCACCAGCCTCGCGCTGGTGGGGGCGTACGTCCTCGCCGGCGAGCTCGCGGCCGCGAGATGGAACCCCGGACCCGCGTTCGCGGAGTACGAGCGGCTCCTGCGCCCGATGGTGGACGCGAACCAACAGGTGGCTCGATGGAACGCCGCGAGCCGCGTGGTCCCCGCTCCCGGCGAGGAGCCGCCGACTTCCCCCGCGGAGTGGGACATGGCGGTCATCGAGCGCGCGATCAACGGCATCGACCTGCCCGACTACTCCGCAGCGAACTCACATGGATGACGACGACATCCCCGGCGAGGCGGTCAGTGCCCGCGAGCGCCTGCGCTCCGGCAACGTCGAGACTCCCCCGCCGGACATGCGGCGGACACGGCGCAAGGCCACCGTCCTGTTCCTTCTCGCGTTCGTCGGTGCACCGGTGATCGGCGTGACCTTCCTCGATAGCGACCCCGTGACGAAGACCGTCGTCGGTCTCCTCCTGGCGGCGTACGTGGTGATCATGGGCTACCTGATGGTGCGGACGATCATCCGGCGCTAGCC
This sequence comes from Tsukamurella sputi, assembly GCF_007858445.1. Classification (GTDB taxonomy): domain Bacteria; phylum Actinomycetota; class Actinomycetes; order Mycobacteriales; family Mycobacteriaceae; genus Tsukamurella; species Tsukamurella sputi. The sequence goes on from NZ_VIGV01000011.1 coordinate 43,667, forward strand.
GACCACGCGGCCGCGCTATCCGACGGTCTTGTCCTTCTTGCCGCCCTTGCCGGTGACCCACGAGAGCAGTTCACCGACCGCACCGTCGAGCGGGGACCTCCCGCGTTTCACCGAATCCTTGCCCGTCAGCCAGGCCAGCGCACCGCCAAGGGCGGAGTCGGTCGCCGAGGGGCGTTCGTCACGTGCTGTCATGATCATCCTCCGCTTGAGTGTTTGATGATCAAACACTAACCTGGAGACATGCTCCCTGTCGAGAACGAACGTGCCGAGCGCGAACGGTCGATCGGTCGCACCATGGCCGACTTGCAGGCCGCCATCGACACGGACGACCAGGCACTGGCCGATCACCTCGGCATCGGCCGTACGGATCTGCGCTGCCTGGACATCGTCTTCCGGCAGGGCCCGCAGCCCGTGCGGCACCTGGCCCGGCTGATGCGCCTCACCCCCGGATCGGTCACCACGATGACCGACCGGCTCGTCACCGCCGGATACGTCCACCGCATCAGCGATCCCGATCACGGGCGGAGGGTCCTCGTCACCCCGACGCCGCGCTGCGTCGAGATCATCACCGAGCTCTTCAGCGATCGGGTTGCGGAGGCGCATACCGCGCTGCGTCGGTTCGACGATGCGCAGCTCGCCGCGATCGAGGAGTTCCTCCGGCTCAGCGTCGCCCGGCACGTCGCCTCGGCCGCGGAGCTGCAGGGCAGAGCACGACCCGACCGCGGGTGAGGGCGCTCACCCCACGGGCCGCGCGGATCGTGGACAATGGACGGTCTGATTCATCGCAGCCGTCCACGAGGAGTCCCGTGAAGACCGACCCTGCAGCAGTTGGCGATCCCCTGCTCGCCGAGGAGCAGGCGCACCTCGATCGGGTGTACGCCCGGATCGATTCCATGCGCAGCACCGCGAACCGGCGGCGGGCGGACAACCTGCAGGAGGTGGGCGAGAACCCGCAGGAGATCTCGGAGCGGGACTCGTACCACCAGCTCTACACGGATGACATCGCCAAGTACGACGCCGCGGAGCAGAACCTGTACTTCGGCCGGCTGGACATGAACGACGACCAGGGCGGCTCACCGGACGCGGTCCGGCGCATCGGGCGGATCGGCGTCCTCGACGACGACGAGGATCTGAGCACGCTCCTGCTCGATTGGCGTGCGCCGCTGGCCCGCCCGTTCTACCTGGCCACACCGGCACAGCCCGAGGGCGTCGCCGTGCGACGGCACGTCCGCACCCGCGGCCGCGATCTCACCGGGGTGGTCGCCGAGCGCCTCACCCTCACGGACACCGAGCCCGACGGGGCCGCCGCCGGGCAGGGCCTCGGGTCGAACGTCGCAGGAGAGTCCGCGCTGGTGGAGGCCCTGAATCGAGCGCGCACCGGGCACATGGCCGACATCGTCGAGACCATCCAGCGCGAGCAGGACGCGATCATCCGGTCCGAGCATCGCGGCGTCCTGGTGGTCCAGGGCGGGCCGGGCACCGGCAAGACCGCGGTGGCGCTGCACCGCGCCGCCTACCTGCTCTACACCTACCGCTCCAATCTCTCCCGCACGGGCGTGCTCATCGTCGGCCCCAACGAGACCTTCCTCAACTACATCAGCCAGGTGCTCCCGAGCCTCGGTGAGACGGGCGTGCTGCTGAGCACGATCGGCGATCTCTTCCCCGGCGTCGTCGCGACACTGGAGGATTCGGCCGCGGCCGCGCGGCTGAAGGGCTCGACGGCGATGGTCGAGGTGTGCAAGCAGGCCGTCCGGGGGTGGCAGACGGTGCCCGACGAGCCGATCGTCCTGAAGTTCGACGGCTACCCTCTGACCCTCGACAAGAAGCTCGTGACACGGGCGCGCGGACGGGCGCGTTCGTCCCGGCGCCCGCACAACACGGCCCGCGCGATCTTCCGGCAGTCCGCGCTCGACGCCCTGGCCGCCCAGCACGCCGCCACCATCGGCTCGTCGGTCGTGGACAACACGATGCTGCTCTCGCGCACCGACATCTCCGACATCCGCGACGAGCTGGCGCAGGACCGCGAGGTGCTGGGCGCCCTCGACCAGCTGTGGCCCGCGCTGACTCCGCAGCGCGTCCTGACGGAGTTGCTGCGCGACGCGGACCGGCTCGCCGAGGCCGCTCCCGATCTGACCGACGCCGAGCGCGCGGACCTCCACCGCGAGGCCGTCACCGGGCCCGACGGCCGGCCCGCCTTCTCCCCCGCCGACGCACCACTGCTCGACGAGATCGCCGAGTTCCTGGGCGACGACGACCTGGACGCCGACGAGGCCGAACGGCAGTGGCGCCAGCGGCTCGAGGAGGCGCAGGAGGCGCTCGACATCCTGACCGGCTCGGCGCCCCAGGATCTCGACGACGAGTTCGACGCCGAGATCCTCATGGCGTACGACCTGATCGACGCCGAGCAGCTCGCGCAGCGGCAGACGGTGCGCGAGTTCAACTCCACCGCCGACCGCGCCCGCGACGACCGCACGTGGACCTTCGGCCACATCATCGTCGATGAGGCTCAGGAGCTTTCGGCGATGGCCTGGCGAATGCTGATGCGACGCAGCCCGAACCGGTGGATGACCCTGGTCGGCGATACCGCACAGACCGGCGATGCCGCCGGGATGACGAGCTGGGGCGAGGCTCTCGACCCGTACGTTCCGGGCCGGTTCACCGTGGCCGAGCTCACGGTGAACTACCGCACGCCCGAGGAGATCATGGACCTGGCCGCGGACGTGCTGGCCGAGATCGACCCCTCGCTGTCACCGCCCACATCCGTGCGGTCGGGGGCGGAACGCCCGCGTCTGGTCCGCGTCGACGGTGCCGATCGGCAGCTGCTCGTGGAGACGGTGCGGGCCCAGTTGCCCGACGATCCCGCGCGCCTCACGGCGGTGCTGGCACCGTCGAGTCTGGTGGCGCCGCTGCGCCGGCTCACGGCCCCGAACGTACGGGTGATGGGCGTCCGCGACTCGAAGGGCCTGGAGTTCGACCACGTCGTCGTGGTGGAACCCGGACTGATCGTCGGAGAGCCGGCGGAGGTGGAGTTCGACCGCGGGCTGCGGGATCTGTACGTCGCCCTGACACGAGCGACCCAGACGCTGACCGTGGTCGCGTCCGGGTCGCTGCCGCGCGCACTGCGCGCGCTGGAGGCCTGAGGCCCCGGTACTACGTGGTATGGACGATGAGGATGTCCACGGAGGTCTTGCGGGCGGCGTCCGAGGGCACCGAGCCCAGCAGTCGGCCGGTCAGGGAGTTCATACCCTTGTTGCCCACGACCAGCAGGGCCGGCTCGGGGAGCGACTTGACCAGGTCCAGCAGCGCGTCGACGGGCTGGCCCTTGATGGCCCGCTTCTCGACGTTCGCCGCGCCGGCCTTGATCGCACGCCCCTCGGCAGTGCGCAGCATGTCGTTGACGGGGTTCGCACCCTGCAGCTGGTAGGCGTCGGCGCCCAGGATGTCGGCGGCGGCGGGATCGGCGCCCTCGCTGGGCAGGAATGCGCAGGCGATCACCAGCTTCGCGTCGCCGGACAGTGCAGCGGCGCGCTCCACGGCGCGCAGCGACGACTCCGAGCCGTCGGTGCCGACGACGATCGTGCTGTAGCCACTCATCGAGTCTCCTCTTTCTCTACATTTCTCCAGCGGAGTTCTGCCACGGGAATGCCCTAGCAATACTTCTCCGACACAATAGCCTCATTGTCCCCGGGAACAGGCAGTTTGCGGCGGGGAACACACCGGTGCTGGCGATGTCGTCCGATTCGCAGGTCATTGCAAACCGGCGGCGTCCATTCCGCGGAGCTCCTTCTTCAGATCGGCGATCTCGTCGCGGATGCGACCCGCCAGCTCGAACTGCAGCTCGCGCGCCGCATTCATCATCTGGTCCGTGAGTTCCGCGATCAGGTCCGCGAGTTCCGCGCGCGGCATGGACTTGACGTCCTCACCCTCGTACATTCCGGCGCTCACCGCGGGCACCGCCCGCAGTTCGCCCTGGGCGCGGCGCCCGCGGCTGGCATTGCGCCCCGATCCGCCGATCGCCTGCTCCGTGTCCTCCGCCTCGGTGTAAACCTGATCGAGGATGTCCGCGATCTTCTTGCGCAGAGGTTTCGGGTCGACGCCCATTTCCTTGTTGTAGGCGATCTGCTTCTCCCGGCGGCGCTCCGTCTCCTCGATCGCGACGCGCATCGACTCGGTCACCTTGTCGGCGTACATGTGCACCTCGCCCGAGACGTTGCGGGCCGCGCGGCCGATCGTCTGGATGAGCGAGGTGGTGGAGCGCAGGAAGCCCTCCTTGTCGGCGTCGAGGATCGCGACCAGCGAGACCTCGGGGAGATCGAGGCCCTCGCGGAGCAGGTTGATACCGACCAGGACGTCGTACTCGCCGAGCCGCAGTTGCCGCAGCAGTTCGACCCGGCGGAGCGTGTCGATGTCACTGTGCAGGTATCGGACCCGGATCCCGGCCTCGAGGAGGTAGTCGGTGAGATCCTCCGCCATCTTCTTGGTGAGCGTGGTGACCAGGACGCGCTCGTCCTTCTCGGTGCGGTCCCGGATTTCGTGGATGAGATCGTCGATCTGGCCCTTGGTGGGCTTGATGACCACCTGCGGATCGACGAGGCCCGTGGGCCGGATCACCTGCTCGACGAACTCACCGCCCGTCTGGCCGAGCTCGTACTGGCCGGGCGTGGCCGACAGGTAGACCGTCTGGCCGATACGGCCCTCGAACTCCTCCCAGGTGAGCGGGCGGTTGTCCACGGCGGAGGGCAGCCGGAAGCCGAAGTCCACCAGGTTCCGCTTGCGCGAGGCATCGCCCTCGAACATGGCGCCGATCTGCGGCACCGTCACGTGCGACTCGTCGATCACCAGGAGGAAGTCCTCCGGGAAGTAGTCGATGAGGGTGGCCGGCGCCGAGCCGGCGGCGCGCCCGTCGATGTGCCGGCTGTAGTTCTCGATGCCGGAGCAGAAGCCGACCTGCCGCATCATCTCCACGTCGTACTGGGTGCGCATCCGTAGGCGCTGGGCCTCGAGGAGCTTGCCCTGCCGCTCGAACTCGGCGAGGCGCTCCTCGAGCTCGGCCTCGATGCCCTCGATCGCGCGCGCCATGCGCTCGGGCCCCGCGACGTAGTGGGTGGCGGGGAAGATGCGCAGGTTGTCGACCTGCCGGACCGTATCGCCCGTGAGCGGGTGGAGGTAGTACAGGGCCTCGATCTCGTCTCCGAAGAACTCGATCCGGATCGCCAGTTCCTCGTACGACGGGATGATCTCCACCGTGTCACCCCGGACCCGGAACGAGCCGCGGGTGAAGGCCGTGTCGTTCCGGCTGTACTGCACGTCCACCAGGAGCCGCAGCAGCGCGTCTCGATCCACCTCCTGGCCTACCTCGAGCTGCACCGATCGATCGAGGTAACTCTGCGGGGTACCGAGGCCGTAGATGCACGAGACGGAGGCGACCACGACGACATCGCGCCGGGAGAGCAGCGACGACGTGGCGGAATGCCGCAGGCGCTCCACATCGTCGTTGATCGACGAGTCCTTCTCGATGTACGTATCGGACTGCGCGATGTACGCCTCCGGCTGGTAGTAGTCGTAGTACGAGACGAAGTACTCGACCGCGTTGTGCGGCAGCATGGCCCGCAACTCATTGGCCAGCTGCGCGGCCAGGGTCTTGTTCGGCGCCATGATCAGAGTGGGGCGCTGCACCCGCTCGATCAGCCACGCGGTGGTGGCCGACTTACCGGTGCCCGTGGCACCCAGCAGCACCACGTCCCGCTCCCCCGCCTTGAGCCTGCGCTCGAGATCGGCGATGGCGGTGGGCTGATCGCCCGCCGGCTCGTACTCGCTGACGACCGTGAACTCCGCCGACGACCGCTCGATCTCACCGATCGGCCGGTGCTCGGAGTGCGCCACCACCGGTTGCTCTGCCGCGAATGCCATGCGTCCAGACTATGCCGACCCACCGACAAGTTTTCCGCCAGCGGCGGCGCTCACTCAGTCCCTGCGCGCGACGATCACGTCCCGGGTGATCGACCGGTCCACGCGGTGCCGCAGATCGTCGTAACCGGGGCCGTCGAGCACCGTCAGGCCTGCGGACTCGAGCAGCTGCGCAACCCGGTTCCGCGGCGCGACGCGCGTGTTCCACGCCAGCCCCATCGCACCGCCGGTGCGCAACCGGCCGGCCCAGCCCGGGAGCGCACCCTCGAGCAGCTCGAGGGGGTTGCGCACCAGGCCGCGGGGCCCACGGCTGCCGTGCTGCACGCCGTAGGGCAGGTCGCCGATCACCACGTCGACGGTGCCGGGCTTGACCAGCTGGGAGGTCAGCAGGGTGTCGGCGGCGTAGAAGGTCAGGGACTGCTTCCTCCCCGCCAGGTAGTCCCCCTTCTCGGCCGCGAAATCGACGTCGTACTTCTTGGCGATCACCGACTTCTCGCGCCGCACCGGCGTGGTGGACGCGGAGTGCTTGAACCGGTGGTCCTTGAGCCAGGTGGTGAAGAAGGAGCTGTAGAGCTCGAAATCCTTCGTATCGATGTCCACGCCGGTCACGTCCAGTCCGTACATCACCGCCTGGCTCAGCGTCGTGCCGCGCCCGCACACGGGGTCCAGCACGCGGAGCGAACCGTCGAGCACCCCGTCGGGTCGGGTCGTCGACGCCGCGGTCACGTTGAGCACGAGCCGCGTGAACTGCTCGTTGGTCTTGCCCTGGTACTTGAGGATGGTCAGCAGGTCGGACGGGTAGCGGTCCGGCGAGGGCACGGCCAGGGGCCGCAGCAGTTCGCCCTCGTGCGCGAACAGGGCGTAGAAGGCCGAGGTCAGCCCGAGGAGACCGAGGTCGCGCGGGGTGAGCTCGTCGGCCTCGAAGACGAGATGCTCGACGCCCGCGATCGTCGTGCTCTCGATCGCGCCGATCCGCCCGTTCATCGCCGCGCGGCTGAGCACCGTCAGTTCGGCGCGCACCATCGACGCCGTCGCCTCGGCGTAGACACGATTGGCGGCAGGGGCGGGGAGCAGGGAGTACTGGGGCACCCGGGAATCCTAGCGAGGCGTCGTATCGTGGACGAATGGACGCGGACACGACCTTCGAGCTCACCGTGGACGGCGCCGCGGCGAACGGCGCCGTGGCCGGCGGATGGCTGGACCTGACGGTGCTCGACGCCGCCGAGGACGCGGTGCCCGCGCTGCTGCGCGAGGCGCGGGAACGCGCGGAGGGCCTGGACGGAATCCTCGTGCGCACGTCCGACGAGGACCTTTCCTCCCTGCTCCGCCGCCACGGCTTCCGGCCGTCCGGCGCGGTCGCCGGCCGCCCGCGCGGGCGCACGGAGGTCACGCTCGTGCTGCGCCTGGCCGCCGACGCCGCCGTGGACGACGGGGCGGTGCATCCGCCCAAGCGCGAGGTCTTCGATCCGCCGGCGATGACGAACACCGACCCCAAGGGCTTCGTGCGCGAGGTGGAGGAGTTCCGGGAGACGCCCTTCGGGCTCTACCTCGTCCGGGCCGCGGATCATCCGACGTTCGACGCGATCGAATCGTGGCTGCTGCCCGCGCTCGACCTGCGCGCGACGATCTTCCACTTCACGGCGGGTCACGAGCGCGACCAACGCGTCTACCTCGACGTCGCGCGCACGTGGCGCGACGGGAACCTCTGGCACGCCGAGGACTGGTACCTCGACCTGGTGGAACATCCGGGCCGGCCGATCGAGCTCATCGACGTCGACGAGCTGCTGGCCGCCACGGCGGCCGATCTCCTGTCCGCCGAGGACGCCGAGCGCGCGCTGTACGCGGCGACGCGCGCCGTCGCGGGGGTCACGGCCCACGGTCACAGCGTCGACGCGTGGCTCGCGGCGGAAGGTGCGCCGATCACCTGGCGCTGAGGCCCGGAATCCTCGACTCGAGGCCGTCGAGCAGCACCTGCAGTCCCAGTTCGAAGCCCGCGTCGGGATCCCCCGGCCCGCTGTAGTACTCACCGACGACCGATCCGACGCGCCCCGCGATCGGATACTTCCCCTCCGGCATCACGGTGGCCAGCTCCGGCCCGACGACTGCCCACCACTGCGCGTCGGTCAGCGGCCGCGACGCGGCGCCGCGCGCCCCGGAGCTGCGGGCCGCGCCTGCGGCGAAGCTCTCGAGGAGCACGATCAGCCAGTCGCGTTCGAGGTCACCGATCGGCAGGTCCTCCAGGAGCGCGAGCTGCGCCTCGTACTGTGCGATCCGACCGGGCCCCAGCACGTCGCGCCACGACGGAGCGTCGAGCAGCCAGGTGTGCGCGAGGTACTCGTCGCGTCGCGCCCGGACGGCTGCGACGAGGGAGTCGCGCAGCGTCGCGAGGCGCTCGACGGGCGGCTGGGCCGCGGCGACCGCGTCGACCATGAGAGCCACCAGGACGTCCCGGGTCGGGACGTACGTGTAGACACTCATCGGCCCCACGCCGAGCCGCGCCGCCAGGGCGCGCATCGTGACGGCCGAGAGCCCCTCGACGTCGGCGAGGTCGATTGCGGAATCGACCACCTCGTCGACCGTCAGGCGCTGCTTCGGCCCCTTGCGGGCGCGCGCGGGCTCGCCGGCCTCGGACCGCCAGAGCAGTTGGACCAGCGCCCGCCCCTCTTCTTCGGGAGTCATCGACATCTTTCTCCGTACTGTGTACACTGTTCGTGTACTCCGTACAACGTACTCTATTCGACTCCCGCGAAGGACGCGCCCTGAGCCTCGAAGTCACGTACCTCCCCGATCTCCACCAGTTCGCCCTGTGGTCGTCGCACCATCCGGACGATCCCGACCGCGCCACGATCCTCCCCCTCGTCCTACCCGTCGACGGTGCGCTCGCCGTCGCGGACGTCCGCTGCGACCTCGTCGACGTGGACGGCGTTCCGCCCCGCGCCCGGCGATCCGCATCGCACGCGGCCTGGGCGGAGCACGCCGCCGGCGGAACAGCAGACCTGCCGATCGCGGCCCACGCCGAACCCGACCCGACCGGCACCGCGGTGACCGCCCCCGACTACGCCGTCACCGCTTTCTCGGACGCCGTAGCACTCGAGAAGACGCTGACGGTGGATGCGACCCTGCGGCCGTACCAGGTCGCGGGTGTCGCCTGGCTGCGCCGCGCACTGCGCCTGCACGGCGGCGCCCTCCTCGCCGACGAGATGGGCCTCGGCAAGACCCTGCAGGCGATCACCGCGCTCACCGTGCTGGACGACGGTCCGTGCCTCGTCGTCTGCCCCACGAGCGTGATCACCAACTGGCGTCGCGAGATCGCCCGTTTCGCACCGGATCTCCTCTCGCGGGTCACCGTGATCTCGTACGCGCGGCTGCGGCTGTCCGTCGACGAGCTCGCCGGCACCGACTGGGCGGCAGTGGTCTTCGACGAGGCGCACGCGCTGAAGAACCCGCGCACGCAGGTCTCCCGCGCGGCGAAGGCGCTCAACGCCCGCGCGCGGATCGCACTGACGGGCACGCCGATCGAGAACACGCTCGATGATCTATGGGCGATCCTGCGCGTGGTGACGCCGTCGCTGTTCCCGATCAAGGCGGTCTTCCGCCGCCGGTTCACCCGCGCCGTCGAGTCCGGCGACGACGGTGCCCTGCGCCGCCTACGGGCCGCGGTCTCCCCCGTCATGCTCGCCCGCACCAAGGAGCGCGCCGCCGGGTCACTGCCGCCGAAGCTGGACAACCCCGTCCTGTGCGATCTCTCGGACGAACAGGCGCGGCGCTACGACGCGTGCCTGGCGAAGGCCGCCGACGACGGGTTCGGTTCCGGCCTCGAGCGCCACGGCCGGTTGCTCGCCGTGCTCACCTCGCTCAAGCAGATCTGCAACCACCCGGATCTGCAAGACGGAGGCACGGCCACCCCGGAACCGGGACGCTCCGGCAAGCTGGACGTGGCGAGCGAGATCCTCGAGGCCAACACGGCCGCCGGTCGCGCGACCCTGGTCTTCACCCAGTACCGCGAGACCGGTGAGCTGCTCGCGCGCGCCGCGTCCGCGATCGTGGGCACCGAGGTGCCCTTCTTCCACGGCGGCCTCCCCCTCGCCGAGCGCACCGCGATCGGCGACCGGTTCCAATCCGGCGACGGTCCGCCGGTCCTGGTGATCAGCGTGAAGGCGGGCGGCTCGGGCCTGACGCTCACCCGCGCCACCGAGGTGATCCACTACGACCGGTGGTGGAACCCCGCGGTCGAGGCTCAGGCCACCGACCGCGCGCATCGCATCGGCCAGGACCGCCCCGTCACCGTGACCACCCTGACCACCGCCACCACGATCGAGGAGCACATCGACGAGATGCACCGCCGCAAGGCGATGCTCGGGGTGCACGCCGACGACGGCTCGATCGTCTCCACCCTCGCCACCCTGGATGACGAGCGACTGCTCGACGTCCTCCGACGGAACCGGGAGGCCTGATGGCCGTCTTCGAATTCGGCTTCACCGCCTTCGGTGCCGCCCTCGTCCGCCTCGCCGAGCCCATCTCCGCGAAGCTCCCGAACAAGCACGCCCCTCGTGCCCGCATGATCGCGCGGGGCGGCGGCGTCACGCTCGAGCTCGACGGGAGGCAGGTCACCGCGCGCGTGCACCGCGGCGGCAGCGCCTCGATCGCCCACCTGGAGTTCGCCGCGATGACGCCGGTGACCGCCGCGGCGTTCCGGGAGGCGCTCGGCGCGCGCCCCGAGCCCGACGACGCCGTGCACGCCGCGGTGCGGGCCGCCGGGGCGGACCCGGCGCCGGCGCTGGAGGCCGCAGACTGCTCCTGCACGGCGCGCAGCACGATGTGTGTGCACGTGCTCGCGGCGCTCTACGCCCTTGCGGTCCTCGTCGACAACGAGCCGAACACCGTTCTCACCCTGCAGGGGTACGGCACGGGGCCGGGGGCCGCCGCGCCGCAGCCCGACGGTACGGTCCACGACCGCCCGGTTCCCCGGTGGACGCCGCTGGCGACCCTCGACGCGCGGGACTACTTCGCGCGCTACGACAGGTCGCGGAAGGCCAGCGCGAAGCCGACCACCGCCATGATCGCGGCCACGACGTAACCGATGATCGACCACCAGCCGAGGTGGTAGTACGCGGTGACGGCGACGACCGCCATCGCGGCGAAGACGAGCGCCATGCCGTACAGCGGGGGCCGCGAGGCGTAGCGGTAGCGGTCGCGGATCCGGCTCCACCACGAGGGTCCGCCGGTTCCGCCGTCGACCGGCACGTTCGCAACCACCGGGAACTCGCCGGTGTAGCCCTCGCGGGCCCGCGCCTCCGCCAGCACCCGGCCGCGGACCAGGTACCAGCCGCCGATCAGCATCGGAATGATGACGACGAGGCTGGCGACCGTCCAGGTGCCGATCGGCCGGTCGAAGCCCATCAGCACGAGCACCGCGAACAGGAAGGCCAGAGTGATGTACGAGGACCACGGGGCCAGCGGCATCCGGAACCCCGGACGTGTCATGCGCCCCGCATCCGCCTCGGTCTTGAGCTTCATCTGACAGAGCACGATCGTGGCCCACGACGCCAGGATCCCCAATGCCGAGACGTTGAGCACGATCTCGAAGGCCTGGCCGGGGTTGAAAGCGTTGAGCACCACACCGAACAGACAGATCACCGAGGTCAGCAGGATTCCGCCGTAGGGGACGCCGTGCTTGGACATCACACCTGTGAACCGCGGACCGCTGCCGTTCATCGCCATCGACCGCAGGATCCGGCCGGTCGAGTACAAGCCGGCGTTGAGGCTGGAGAACGCCGCGGTCAGTACGACCACGTTCATGAGGTCTCCGGCGCCGTCGAAACCCAGCTTCGAGAAGAAGGTGACGAAGGGGCTCTCCGTGCCGGAGTAGTCGGTGTAGGGCAGCAGCAGCGCCAGCAGCAGGATGGAGCCCACGTAGAAGATCGCGATGCGGGCGATGACGGAGTTGATCGCCCGAGGCATGACCTTCTCGGGGTTCGCCGTCTCGCCGGCGGCGGTGCCCACGAGCTCGACCGCGGCGTAGGCGAAGACGACCCCCGAGGTCACGACGACGAGCGGCAGCACCCCGACCGGGAACCATCCGCCGTGGTGCGCCACCATGCCCAGGCCGGTACTCGAACCTTGGATCTCGTAACGCCCGGCGAGGAAGACCGTGCCCACGACGAGGAAGGCCACCAGCGCGACCACCTTGATCAGCGCCGCCCAGAACTCCATCTCGCCGAAGAGCTTCACCGAGACCAGATTGACCGACAGCACGATGCCCAGCGCGATCAGCGCCAGCAACCACTGCGGGATCGGGTCGAAGACCTTCCAATAGTGGAAATAGGTGGCGATCGCGGTCGTGTCGACGATCGAGGTCATCGCCCAGTTCAGGAAGTACATCCAGCCCGCGACGAAGGCCGCCTTCTCGCCGTAGAACTCGCGGGCGTAGGAGACGAAGGATCCCGACGACGGGCGGTGCAGCACCAGCTCGCCCATGGCCCGCAGGATCAGGAAGACGAAGACGCCGCACACGGCGTAGACGAGGAACAGCCCCGGGCCGGCGTCGTGCAGCCGACCGCCCGCGCCCAGGAAGAGCCCGGTTCCGATAGCGCCGCCGATGGCGATCATCTGCAGCTGGCGCGGTTTGATGCCCTTGGTGTAGCCATCGTCCTCGCGCGAGATTCCCGCCGGCGGAGGAGTGGAGCTGGTTCGGGTCTCGGACATGCCTACCTCGCCTCGCTGGTGCAACCGGCCATTCGGGCACCGTAACGCAAAGTAAGGCTCAGTATGAAGCTGGACAGGTCCTACGCGGAGAGTTCGACGCGTACCGTCACAGCGCGCCCCGGGTCCGCGCCGCGGTACTCGCCCGCCCCCACCCGGGCGAAGCCGGCGTCACCGAGCGCGTGCCGGACGTCGTCCTCCCCGACACCGTCGGCGAGGACCACGGTGGCTGCAGCATCGCCGGCGGTGACCGCGGAGGCCTTCGCACCGAGCGTGACCCACAGCCGGTTCGTCAGGCGCTCGGCGTACGCCGGATCGTCGACCCGCGGCGCACCGGCGGCCGGACGGTGCGCGGCCACGTTCGCGGCGAAGGGCTCGATCCGGTCCCGCCAGAGCGCGCGGACCGCAGCACGGGTCGCCTCCTCCGTGCCGGTGTTCTCCAGCCAGACGTCGGCGACGGCGCGACGCTGCTCGTCCGTGGCCTGCGCGGCGATCCGCGCGCGGGCGTCGTCCTCCACCATGCCGCGCGAGCCGACGAGGCGGCGCACCCGCTCCTCCACGTCCACCCACACGATGATCACCAGGTGGAACATCGGCGCCACCTTGTTCTCGACGAGGAGCGGGATGTCCTGCACGATCACGGCATCCGGTCCGGCCGCCTCGATGAGCTCGGCAGACCGCGCTCCCACGAGTGGGTGGGTGATGGCGTTGAGCTTCGCGCGGGATTCGTCGTCGGAGAAGGCGATCGCCGCGAGGGCGGGCCGGTTCAGGCTGCCGTCCTCCGCGAGGATCCCCTGCCCGAACGCCTCCACCAGCGCGGCCAGGCCGGGCGTGCCGGGCTCGACCACCTCGCGGGCGATCTTGTCACCGTCCACGATGACGGCGCCCAGCGCCGCGAGCTCCTTCGCCACCGTCGACTTGCCCGCGCCGATGCCGCCCGTGAGTCCGATCCGCAACATGCCCTCGAGACTAGTGAGTCGCGCTGACCCCGGTGACGCCCGACACCTCGTCGGGGGTGTGCTCGAGGGTGCCGCGACGCAGTTCCTTACCCGACGGGATGTCGATCGCGACGATCGACTTGGTGGTGGGCTCGGTCACGAACGCGGTCGACCCCAGCGTGAACACCGCGGGCCGCGGCTCCTGCCAGTTCGCGTCCTCGGTCCACGGTGCGGTCGCCTTCGCCTCGCGCACGACGGCGCCGGTCTCCGGGTCGAGGACGCGCAGCACCCCGTCGGTGCCCAGCACGAGCGCCTCGCCGAACTGGCCGCGGGCGAGTGAGCGGAAGCTGTACGACGAGGGCAGGTCGACGAGCTTCACGGCACCGGTGCGGGTGTCGATCAGACTGACCCGCGTCGGACGCTCCGGCTTCGCGGCCTTGTCCACCTTGTAGTCGCCGAGGACCACGGCGTGCGCCTCGGTGGCGGCGACGTTCCCCGTGCGGGCGTAGCCCGGGGTGGGCGCAGCGGTCTTGACGATCTCGTCGCCGCGCACGACGAGGACGCCGTCCTCGCAGCCGAAGATCACGGCACCGCCCTCGGCCGCGCCCTCGCCGTGCACGCCCGGGCACTGCTCGTTGCGCGCGATCTCCTGACGTTCCTTGCCCAGGATCGCGATGCCGGTGCGGGCCTTCTCGTCGCCGACGGTGATGAGCATCGAGCCGTCGGCGCGTTCGACGGCGACCCCGTGGTGCGGCTTCGGCGCGGTGTAGGTCGCGCGGGGTGCGGTCGGGTCGCCCACCGTGTCCGACGGGATGGACGTGACCGTGCCGGTACCGTCGGAGAAGAGCACGGTGCGCCCGTCGTGCCGGACGACGTGGCCGGGCTCGGGCGCCTCGATCCGGATGTCGGTGCGACGGGGCGCTGCGGTGTAGAAGTGCTGGTGGTCGCCGTGCGGCACCGACCACGCGCCGAGGTCGAGCAGCCGGAACCCGGTGCCCTCGGACAGGAAGACGTGGCGGCCGTCGCCCGCGGGGTTCACGCGGAGGTAGCCCTCGCCGGGGATGTCGGCGACCTTCTGCAGCGTGGTGGCGTCGACGATCTGCACACCGCCCTCGTAGGTGATCGCGAGCCGCGGTGCCGCGCGTCGTTGTTCGGTCGCGCCGCCGGGAGCGTCCGCATCGGACGCGCCGGAGGCGGTCGACGACGGTGACGAATCGGACTGGGAGGAACCGCATCCGGCGGCCAATAGCGCGGCAGCGAGAAGAGGAAGAGTCAAGCGGAATCGAAGAGACATGGCGGCAAGTGTCATGGTTGATGAAAATCATTGTCAAAGATCGCCATGGCGATACGTGCATGTGCCGCTCGGCCGTCTGGGAGGATCGCCACCATGCCCCTCGTCACCGGTGTCGATTCTTCCACCCAATCCTGCAAGGTCGTGGTCTGCGACGCGGATTCGGGCGAGGTCGTGCGTTCCGGGTCCGCCCCGCACCCGCCGGGCACCGAGGTCCCGCCCGCCGCGTGGCTGGAGGCGTTCGGCGCGGCGGCGCGGGCCGCGGGAGGCCTCGACGACGTGTCGGCGGCCTCCGTCGGCGCACAGCAGCACGGCATGGTCTGCCTCGACCGGGACGGCGCGGTCGTCCGGGATGCGCTGCTGTGGAACGACACCCGATCGGCGACCGCCGCGGACCGACTCGTCGCGGACTTCGGCGGGGCGGAGCAGTGGGCCGCCGCGGTCGGTGTGGTCCCCGTGGCGGCGTTCACCGCGGCGAAGCTGCGCTGGCTCGCCGACACCGAGCCCGGCCACGCGGACGCGACCGCGGCGGTCTGCCTCCCGCACGACTGGCTGACCTGGCGGCTCGGGGGCGGTCGGCTCGATGCCCTCGTGACCGACCGCTCCGACGCCTCGGGGACGGGCTATTTCAGCGCCGCGAGCGGCGAGTACCGCACCGACATACTCGAACTCGCCCTCCGGGGGCGCCGCCCCGCACTACCCCGGGTGCTCGGGCCGGCCGCGTCGGTACCGGTCCGGATCGACGACGGTCCGCTGCGCCGGGGGACACTGCTCGGCGCGGGGGCGGGCGACAACGCCGGTGCCGCACTGGGCCTCGATGCCCGGCCCGGCGACTGCATCGTCTCCCTCGGGACATCGGGCGTCGTCAGCGCCGTCACGGCCACAGCACCGCGGGACCCGTCGGGCATCGTCGCCGGATTCGCGGACGCCACGGGGCATCAGCTCCCCCTCGTCTGCACCCTGAACGGAGCGCCGGTGCTCGCGGCGACCGCGCGCATGCTGGGGGCCGACCTCGAGGAGTTCGCGCGGCTCGCCCTGGCCGCCCCGGCCGGCGCGGAGGGCCTGGTCCTGGTCCCGTTCTTCTCCGGGGAGCGCTCCCCCAACCTGCCGAACGCCACGGGCGCGCTGCAGGGCGTCACCGGCGCGAACCTCACCCGGGAGAACATCGCGCGGGCCGCCGTGGAGGGCCTGCTGTGCTCGCTGCGGTTCTGCCTGGACGCCATCGCCGCGCAGGGCACCGCGGTGGAGCGGATCCTCGTGGTGGGCGGCGGCGGACGCTCCGCGGCGGTGCGGGCGATCGCACCCGCGGTCTTCGGCCGCGACGTCGACTTCCCGGCGGACGGCGAGTACGTCGCCCGCGGCGCGGCGCGGCAGGCGGCGTGGGCTCTACGGGGCGACGGGCCGGCCCCGGCCTGGCCGCGGCCCACGGCCGAGAGCTGCTCCGCCGCCCCGACGCCCGCGGTGTACGACCGCTATCGCGCCGCGGCGGAACGGGTTCTGGACCGC
Organism: Tsukamurella sputi; assembly: GCF_007858445.1. Taxonomy (GTDB): domain Bacteria; phylum Actinomycetota; class Actinomycetes; order Mycobacteriales; family Mycobacteriaceae; genus Tsukamurella; species Tsukamurella sputi. The sequence continues at coordinate 60,011 of NZ_VIGV01000011.1, forward strand.
CCGGCGACCTAGCCGCCCAGGAGCGCCCGCACCGTCGCGCGCGCTCCGCGCTCACGGAGCGAGGTGAGCGCCGCCAGGTAGGGCTCGGCGAAGCCCGGCCGGTGCGCCAGGTCCCCGAAGAGGTCGGGCACGTCGACGAAGGCGAGCGGCTCGGTCCGCGAGCGCGCCGCGCGCTCCGCGAGGCCGGACGCATGGCGGTCGTTCAGGACGATCGGAGCGCCGGCATCGTCGGCCCCTTCGCAGCCGCGTGTCCACGCCGCTACCACCGCGGCCGCCAGAGGTGCGGTGGCACCGTCGTCGAGGCGCGCGGCGATGACGGGCACGAGCCACTTGGGAATCCGGTCGGAGGCGTCCTGGCACAGGCGCGCGACGGTGTCGGCGATCGCCGGATTGGAGAACCGCTCCAACAGGGTGTCGATGTAGTCGTCGAGATCGATACCCGGAACCGGTCGCAGCGTCGGGCGGCCCTCGTCCTGCATGTATCGCCGCACCAGCTCGTGGACGTCGGGATCGGCGGCCGCGTCGTGGACGAACTCGTAGCCCAGGAGACGGGCGAAGTGCCCGAGTGCCTGATGTCCGGCGTTGAGCAGCCTGAGCTTCATGAGTTCGTAGGGAGCGACGTCGTCGACCACCTGCACGCCCGCGTCCTCGAAGCGGGGACGCCCGGAGCCGAAGTCGTCCTCGAGTACCCACTGGGTGTAGGGCTCGGCGACCACCGGCCAGCGATCGTCCACGCCCGTGCGCGCAGCGACCTCCCCGCGCAGCGCGCCCGGCGTCGCGGGCGTGATCCGGTCGACCATGGAGTTCGGGAACCGGACGGACTCCTCGATCCATGCGGCGAGCGCGGGATCCGCGAGCCGGGCGAAGGCGGTGAACGTCCGTCGCGCGACGTGGCCGTTGCCCTCGATGTTGTCGCAGGACATGACCGTGAACGCCGGGACGCCTCGCGCGCGCCGTCGACGCAGCGCCTCGGTGACGTACCCGAAGACGGTGCGCGGCGCGGCGTCCGGCTCCAGATCGTGGCGCACGTCGGGGTTCTCGGCGTCGAAGTCGCCGGTGGTCGCGGAGAAGTTGTAGCCGCCCTCGGTGATCGTCAGCGAGACGATGCGGGTCTCCGGCGAGGCGAGCCGCTCGAGGACCGCCTCGGGATCGTCGGGGGCGTACAGGTAGTCGACGATCGACCCGACGACGGCGGTCTCCACCGCACCGTCGGGATGCTTGAGGGTCACCGTGTAGAGCCCTCCCTGGGGCACGAGGGCGTCGCGCATCGCGGCGTCGGCGGGCCGCAGTCCGACGCCGCAGATCCCCCAGCCCGCTGCCTCGGGTCCGGCCGCGAGCAGCCGGTCGACGTAGACGGCCTGGTGGGCGCGATGGAACCCCCCGACGCCGAAGTGGACGATGCCGGGGCGGACGGCGGCGCGGTCGTACCCGGGGACTGACGCGGCCCTGATGGCGGGCAGCGCGGCCGCGGTCAGGGCGACGGATGCGGTCATGACTCCTCCTCGGTGCGCGGCGGGGCGGCGGGGTGCACCACGGCCTTGATACTGCCCGGATCGCGGTCGGCGTTGAGCGCGGCCTCGGCGTCCTCCAGGGCGAATCTGCCCGTGACCATGCCGTCGAGGTCGACACGGCCCGTCGCGGCGAGCGCGATCGCGGTCGGCCAGGTGTTGGCGTACCGGAACACTCCGGTGAGGACCAGCTCGCGGGACTGGATCAGCGAGACGGGCAGTGCGAGGTCGTCGGCGCCCATGCCCACGAGCACGATGCGACCGCCGGGTCGGACGGCGGGGATGCCGGCGCGGATCGCCGGCGGCGCACCGGACGCGTCGATGAACGCGTCGAAGCCCGCCCCGACGGTGGCCTCCCCCGGCTCGGCGGCGATCGTCGCGCCGAACCGTTCCGCCGCGCGTCGCCGCGCGGGGTCCGGGTCGGTCACCACGATCCGCGTCAGCCCGGAGGCGCGCGCGACCTGCGCGCACAACAGCCCGATCGGCCCGGCGCCGGCGATGAGAACGCCGCCGCCGAGCGCGACCGACGCCTTGCGGAGCGCCGCGATACCCACGGACAGCGGCTCGAACAGGGCCGCCGCCTCGTCGGACACCGAATCCGGGATCGCATGGGCGAAGGCCGATCCGATGGTCACGTACTCGGCGAGCGCCCCGTCGACCGGTGGCGTCGCGTAGAACCGCATGGCCGGGCAGAGGTTGTACTCGCCGCGCAGCGACTCCGCGCTGTGCGGATCGGGACGCTGCGGTTCGATCGAGACCCGCTCGCCGATCCGCGCCGCCGGGACGTCCGACCCCACCGCCACGATGCGGCCCGACGCCTCGTGTCCGAGCACGAGCGGGGCGGAGACCACGAACTCGCCGATCCGGCCGTGACGGAGGTAGTGGGTGTCGGATCCGCACACGCCCACCGCCGCGACCTCGATGAGAACGTCCCCGGGGTCGGGTCTCGGGACCGGCCTCGTCTCGAGGACCATCCGGCCCCCGGGGTGCAGCACGCTGGCGCGCATTTCACTCGGAACTGTTGCCTGGGTCACATTCCCGATGCTAGCGTAGTGAGCAGTATCACCGCTAGTGAGCATTTGCTCACGATGGATGGAGCATCGAGTGACGTCACCGCAGCGCACCTCCGGGGAACCCGGTCACGATCTGCGCCTATTGGTGCGTGCGGCCACGATGTACCACCTGGAGGGACTGACGCAGGCGCAGATCGCCGAGCGTCTCGGCGTCTCCCGCCCCACCGCGGGACGCCTGGTGGCCCGTGCCCGCGCACAGGGACTCGTCACGGTGACCGTCTCGGCACCCGCGCATCTCGCGGATTCGATCCACCCCGGTCTCGAACGCGACCTGGAGGCCGCGTTCGGGCTCACCGAGGCACTGATCATCGCGGAGGACGCCGACGGGACGCCCTCGGGGGACGCCGCGCTCGGGCGCGCCGGCGCCTCCGTGCTCACCCGTCGCCTGCAGTCCACGGACACGTTCGGCTTCACCTGGGGCCCCGAACAGGTCGCGGTCGCGGACGCGCTCGGTGGCGGCGCGACCTGCGCCCGGGTCGTGCAGATGGACGGCTCGATGACCTCCGTCGAGTACCACACCGGCGTCGATCACGCCCTCGGCCGCTTCTCCGAACGGCTCGGCGCGCGGCCCGTGCGCCTCGTCGCGCCGCTGTTCGCGGACCCGGAGACGGTCCGTGCGCTCGAGCGCGATTCGATCGTCTCCCAGGCGCTCGAGGCGGCCCGCTCCGCCGAGGTGATGCTCTTCGGCGTCGGCTCCGTGTCGACCTCCACGACCCTCTTCGAGGGCGCGTACATCGACACCGAGGTCCTGGGCGAGCTCCGCGACCTCGGTGCCGTCGGCGAGATCGGTGGTCGCTTCTACGGACTCGACGGGACGCCGGTCGCCTCGTCACTCGTCGATCGCACGGTCTCGGTACCGCTCGAGGACATCCGGCACTGCCCCACAGCGATTCTCACCTCCGGCGGCGAACACCGCCGGGAATCGATCCTGGGCGCCCTGCGGGGCGGCTTCGCGACCGCGTTGGTCACGGACCGCCCCACTGCGCAGTGGCTGCTCGCCGAACAGAAGGGATGACCGTGATCCGCAGATCCGCTCGACGCCGCGCCGCGGCCGCAGGCGGCCTCGCCGCCGTGACGGCACTGCTGGCAGGCTGCTCCGGCGCGGGTGTCTTCACCGACGGGGGCGACTCCGCCGTCACCGTCGCCATGGTGTCGAACTCGCAGATGACCGATGCGGTGGGCCTGGCCCCCGAGTTCGAACGTGCCAATCCCGGCGTCAAGCTCAAGTTCATCACGCTCTCCGAGAACGAGGCCCGCGCCAAGATCACCGCGTCGGTCTCCACCGGTGGCGGCGAGTTCGACGTCGTGATGATCAGCAACTACGAGACGCGGATGTGGGCGCAGAACGGCTGGCTCACCGACCTCTCCGCCCTGATGGAACGCGATCCGTCCTACGACCCGGGCGACTTCATCCCCACTCTGCGCGAGGCCCTCTCGTACGACGGACGGATGTATTCCGTGCCCTTCTACGGCGAGTCCTCGTTCCTCATGTACAACAAGCAGATGTTCGCGAAGGCGGGCATCAGCCTGCCCGCCGAGCCGACGTGGCCCGAGGTCGCGGCCGCGGCCCGCACGCTGCACTCGCGCGACGTGGCGGGCATCTGCCTGCGCGGCAAGCCCGGCTGGGGCGAGGTGCTGGCGCCGCTGAACACGGTCATCAACGCCTTCGGCGGCCGCTGGTTCGACGAGCAGTGGAAGCCGCAGTTCGACTCCCCGCAGATGCGGGACGCGGTGCAGTTCTACGTGGACACCGTGCGCGACTACGGCGAGGCGGGCGCCGCGTCCACCGGCTTCCAGGAATGCGGGAATCTGCTGGCGCAGGGGCAGGCCGCCATGTGGTACGACTCCACGGCGGCGGTCTCCTCCCTCGAGAGCCCCGAGACCTCGAAGATCGCCGGACAGGTCGGGTACCTCCCCGCGCCGCGGATGGCGAAATCCGGCAACGGTTGGCTCTACACCTGGTCACTGGGCATCCCCGCGAAGAGCAGCCGCGCCTCCGACGCGTGGAAGTTCGTCTCCTGGATGACGAGCAAGCGGTACATCGCCGGCGTCGCCGACAAGCTGGGGCCGAGCCGGGTGCCACCCGGCAGCCGCCTGTCGACCTACGAGCTCCCCGCCTACAAGGAGCTGTCGTCGACCTTCGCGAAGCAGACGCTCGATTCGATGCTCGCCGCCGACCAGTCGCGTCCGACGCTGGAGCCCGTGCCCTACAACGGCATCCAGTTCCTCGCGATCCCCGAGTTCCAGGACCTCGGAACCCGGGTGAGTCAGCAGATCAGTGCCGCCATCGCCGGGCAGATCTCCGTCGCCGACGCGCTGGCCCAGTCCCAGAAGTACGCCGAGGTCGTCGGGAAGAGCTATCGCGACAGCCACGACCGGACGGGAGCAGCACGATGACCACGACCAGCACGCCGACTGCAGCGCCACCGGCGACACCCCTGCGCTCCAAGCGCGATCGGATCACCCGCGCCGAGGCGTGGCGGCGGCGTGGCCCCCTGCTGCCGGCGCTGGTCTTCATGGTGATCGTCACGCAGATCCCCTTCCTGGTCACGCTCTACTACTCCACCCAGTCGTGGAATCTGGTGCGTCCCGGCTCGCGGAAGTTCAACTGGCTCAACAATTACGTCGAGGTCTTCCGCGACACCCAGTTCTGGACGGTGACGCTCAACACGGTGCTGCTCATCGTGGGCACCGTCGTCCTGTCGGTGATCCTGGGACTGATCCTGGCCCTGCTGCTGGACCGGAAGTTCCTGGGGCGCGGCGTGGTCCGCACGCTGCTCATCACCCCCTTCCTCGTGACTCCGGTGGCCGCCGCTCTGCTGTGGAAGACGAGCCTGCTCTCCCCCACGAACGGCCTCGTCGCCTGGGCCCTGAGCCCGCTCGGCGTTCACGTCGACTGGCTCTCCGAGTACCCGCTCGCGTCCGTGGTCGCCGAACTCGTCTGGCAGTGGACGCCGTTCATGATGCTGTTGATCCTCGCGGGCCTGCAGTCCATGCCCCGCGACGTCCAGGAGGCGGCACGAGTCGACGGTGCGACCAGCGTGCGCCTGTTCCGGGAGCTGACGCTGCCGCACCTGCGACGGTTCATCGAACTGGGTGCCGTCCTCGGGGCGATCTACCTGGTCAACACTTTCGACGCGGTGTACATGATGACCTCGGGCGGGCCGGGCGTCGCCAGCTCCAACCTGCCCTTCTACATCTATCAGCGCGCCTTCCTCGGCTTCGACATCGGTCAGGCCGCCGCGATGGGCGTCGTCACCGTGGTCGGCACGATCGTCGTCTCGACGCTCGCGATCCGCCTGATCTTCAAGAGTTTCGGCGCAGGAGAGGAAGCAGCCTGATGTCCACGTCCCTCGTACCCCGCAAGCGGCGGGATCCCCAGGGCGGCGCACTGACCGCACTGACCTGGATCATCGCCATCGGCTTCTTCTTCCCCGTGCTGTGGATGGTGCTGACGGCGTTCAAGCAGGAGAGCGACGCGGCGACGCGGCCACCCACTGTCTTCTTCGTACCGACGCTGGACCAGTTCACGGCAGTATTCGATTCGGGCATCGGCGTGCCGCTGCTCAATTCGGTCTTCGCCACGGTCGTCTCGACGACGCTCGTCCTGGTGCTGGGCGTCCCCGCGGCGTTCGCCCTCTCTCTGCGACCCGTGCGGAAGACGCAGGACGCGCTGTTCTTCTTCATCAGCACCAAGATGCTGCCGATCGTGGCGGCGATCATCCCGCTGTACGTCATCGTCGGACGGATCGGCATGCTCGACAACATCTGGACGCTGGTCGTGCTCTACACCGCGATGAACCTGCCGATCGCCGTGTGGATGATGCGCTCGTTCTTCCTCGAGGTACCGGGCGAACTGCTCGAGGCGGCGGGGATGGACGGCGCCGGCCTGTGGACGTCGGTGCGCGAGGTGATCCTCCCGATCATCTCGCCCGGTATCGCCGCCACCGCGCTGATCTGCGTGATCTTCTCGTGGAACGAGTTCTTCTTCGCGGTGAACCTCACCGCGGTCAACGCCCAGACCATGCCGGTGGCGCTCACCGGCTTCATGTCCGGGCAGGGCCTGTTCTGGGCCAAGCTCTCCGCCGCCTCCGTGCTGGCCGCCCTCCCCGTGGTCATCTGCGGGTGGATCGCCCAGAACAAGCTGGTCCGCGGCCTGTCCTTCGGCGCCATCAAGTAGCCGCCCCCACATCCGAATCTAGGAGCGAGACATGGCTTCCATCACCTACGACCAGGCGTGCTGCGTCTACCCCGGCGCCGACACCCTCGCCGTCGACTCCCTCGACCTGGACATCGCCGACGGCGAGTTCGTCGTCCTGGTCGGACCGTCCGGCTCCGGCAAGTCCACTGCGCTGCGCATGCTCGCCGGCCTCGAGGAGATCGATTCCGGCGCGATCTCCATCGGCGGCCGCAGCATGGTGGGCGTCGCCCCCAAGGACCGCGACATCGCGATGGTCTTCCAGAACTACGCGCTGTACCCGAACAAGACCGTCGGCGAGAACATGGGCTTCGCCTTGAAGATGCGGGGCGTCCCGCTCGACGAGCGCAAGCGGAAGGTCGCCGAGGCGGCGAAGCTGCTCGACCTCACCGACTACCTCGACCGCAAGCCCGCCCGCCTGTCGGGAGGGCAGCGGCAGCGCGTCGCGATGGGCCGCGCGATCGTCCGTGAACCGCAGGTCTTCTGCATGGACGAGCCGCTGTCGAATCTCGACGCGAAGCTCCGGGTGCAGACCCGCACGCAGATCGCCGCGCTCCAGCGGCGGCTGGGCACCACCACCGTCTACGTCACCCACGACCAGGTGGAGGCCATGACGATGGGCGACCGGGTGGCGGTGCTGAAATTCGGCGTGCTGCAGCAGTTCGCGACACCGGCGGAGCTCTACGACCGGCCGCGCAACGCCTTCGTCGCCGGGTTCATCGGCTCGCCGGCGATGAACCTGTTCACGGCGCCCGTGCGCGACGGCGCGATCGCCGTGGCCGGCGGCACCGTCGACCTGGACGCGGAGGCACAGGCCGCCGTCCGCGCCTCGGGGCTGGACCGCGTCACCGTCGGCATCCGGCCGGAGAGCCTCGGGCTCGCCGGGCCCGACGCGGGCGTCGGGGGCACCGTCGCCATCACCGAGGACCTGGGGAGCGACACCTTCGTCTACGCGCGCGTGGACGATCCGGACGTGACGACCGTCGACGGCACCCCCGTCACGCTCGTCGCGCGCTGCCCGCGACGCACCGCGGCGCGGATCGGCGACGGGGTGCGCCTGGCACAGGTCGAGCCGGCGGTCCACCTGTTCCATCCCGAGACGGGTGACCGGCTCAACTAGGGCCGCAGAACGGGGAACGCCCCGCATCCTTGAGGATGCGGGGCGTTCCCGTGCGAGCAGTGAAGCGGATCAGGCGTTGCCCGACAGCTTCTCGCGGAGAGCAGCGAGCTGCGCATCGCTGGCCAGCGAACCGCCGGTGCTCTGCGGGGCCTCGTTGCCGCCCCGGTCGTTCGAGGACGACTCGCTCGAGTAGTTCGCGCCACCCGCGGCCGGGCCACCGGCAGCGGCCTCGGCGGCCTCGTCGGCCGCGAACTTCTCCATCTGCGCGGTGTGCATCTTGTGGCGGCGCTCCGCCTCGGCGTAGCGACCCTCCCACTCCTCGCGCTGCTTCTCGAAGCCCTCGAGCCACTCGTTGGTCTCGGGATCGAAGCCCTCGGGGAAGATGTACTCGCCGTTCTCGTCGTAGCTGTCGGCCATGCCGTACTTCGACGGGTCGAACTCCTCGGTGTAGTCCTCGTTGGCCTGCTTGAGGCTCAGCGAGATGCGACGACGCTCGAGGTCGATGTCGATGACACGCACCATGGCGTCGTCGCCGACGGAGACGACCTGGTCCGGGACCTCGACGTGGCGCTCGGCCAGCTCCGAGATGTGGACGAGGCCCTCGATGCCCTCCTCGACGCGGACGAACGCGCCGAACGGGACGAGCTTGGTGACCTTGCCGGGCACGATCTGGCCGATGGCGTGGGTCCGGGCGAACTGACGCCACGGATCCTCCTGGGTCGCCTTGAGCGACAGCGAGACGCGCTCGCGGTCCAGGTCGACGTCGAGGACCTCGACGGTGACCTCGTCGCCCACGGTGACCACCTCGGACGGGTGATCGATGTGCTTCCAGGACAGCTCCGAGACGTGCACGAGGCCGTCGACGCCGCCCAGGTCCACGAAGGCACCGAAGTTGACGATCGAGGACACGACGCCCTTGCGGACCTGACCCTTCTGCAGCTGGTGCAGGAACTCGCTGCGGACCTCGGACTGGGTCTGCTCGAGCCACGCACGGCGCGACAGGACCACGTTGTTGCGGTTCTTGTCGAGCTCGATGATCTTCGCCTCGATCTCCTTGCCGATGTACGGCTGGAGGTCGCGCACACGACGCATCTCGACCAGCGAGGCCGGGAGGAAGCCGCGGAGGCCGATGTCCAGGATGAGACCACCCTTGACCACCTCGATGACGGTGCCCTTGACGGCCTCGTCCTTCTCCTTGAGCTCCTCGATCGTGCCCCAGGCGCGCTCGTACTGCGCGCGCTTCTTGGACAGGATCAGGCGGCCTTCCTTGTCCTCCTTGGTGAGGACGAGGGCCTCGACGGCATCGCCGACGTTGACGACCTCGGACGGGTCGACGTCGTGCTTGATGCTCAGCTCGCGGGAGGGGATGACGCCCTCGGTCTTGTAACCGATGTCGAGCAGGACCTCGTCACGGTCGACCTTGACGATGGTGCCCTCGACGATGTCGCCATCGTTGAAGTACTTGATCGTGGCGTCGATCGCGGCGAGGAAATCCTCCGCGGTGCCGATGTCGTTGACGGCGACCTGCGGGGACGTAACGGTGGTGGTGGGCATTGGGTAAGTTGCTCCGGACAGGGTGCTAGTAGTTTGGTCGAAATCGCGCACGCATGGGCACACGCGTGGTCCAGGCTACTCCACCGCGTGCAACCTGGGCAAACCGCCCTGGAGATGATGAGGCGCTCCGTGACCTACCGCCCGAAACCGGACATGAGCCGCGACAGCGCCGGCTCGGAGGCCGCGAACCGCTCCTGGTGGGACGCCGACGCGGACGCCTATCACGCGGAGCACGCCGCCTTCCTCGGCGTCGACACCGCCGACGGCGACTTCGTCTGGTGCCCCGAGGGCGTGCGCGAGGCCGAGACAGGCCTGCTCGGCACCGTCGGGCCCGGCACGGTGGCGGTGGAGATCGGCTGCGGGAGCGCCCCGTGTGCGCGCTGGCTCGCCGCGCAGGGCGCGTCGGTGATCGGCCTCGACATCTCCGCGGGCATGCTCCGGCACGGACTGCCCCATGTCCGCGGCGGCAACCCGGTCCTGGTCCAGGCCGGCGCCGAGAGCCTGCCGGTCGCCGACGGGGCCGTCGACATCGTCTGCTCCGCCTTCGGCGGCATCCCCTTCGTGGCCGATTCCGCGCAGGTCATGGCGGAGGCCTTCCGGGTACTGCGCCCCGGCGGCCGGTTCGTCTTCTCGGTCAATCACCCGATGCGCTGGATGTTCCTCGACGATCCGGGGCCCGACGGGCTCGTCGCGACGCTGTCCTACTTCGACCGCTCGCCGTACGTGGAGACCGACGACGAGGGCGTGCCCACCTACGTCGAGCACCACCGGACGATGGGCGACCGGATCCGCGAGATCGTGGGCGCCGGGCTGCGGGTGGTGGACGTGATCGAGCCGGAATGGCCGGAGGGATTCACCGAGGAGTGGGGGCAGTGGAGCCCGCTGCGCGGCGCGATCTTCCCCGGGACCGCGATCTTCTGCTGCGAAAAGCCCCGTTAGGTCCCTTCTGCGCCGGATGCCCGATCTCCAGGTGATTCACAGCGAACGGACGGCCGGCGTTCACCGGCGTGGTGTCTCCTCGCTGAGGGCGGTCCGAGTGCGACCGCCCGTTCCGAGGAGAGACGCATGAACCGAATCACCCGTACCCGGCTGGCCGCCGCGACCGCTGCGGCCGCCGCACTGTCCGGCGCGGCCCTGCTGTCCCCGGGCGCCGCGAACGCCGCCCCGGTCTCGCCCAGCGCCCCCGTCCCCGGCACGCAGTGCAACGTCGGTCAGGTCGAGCGCGCCACCGCGAAGGTCGCCCCGGAGTTCTGGCGGCACGTGAGTGGCAATGCGAAGGCCAAGGATCGCTTCGAGCAGATGCTCGTCAAGACGCCGGAGCAGCGCACGGCCGCCCGCGAGGCGGCGAAGAAGGAGCGCGAGGCTCGGCGCGCGGAGTGGCAGAAGACGCACCCGGGACAGTCCAAGCCGGCCCACCCGAAGGCTCGCGACGGCAAGACCAAGCCGACGAAGGCGCAGGTGGAGCAGAAGATCGCGACGATCAAGAGCACCTGCAGCAGTAGCTGATACCCGGGTTTCGATCGGACGGCGCAGGGTTGTTCATACCCGGCGCCGTCCTTTCGTCGTTCACGCCGAACCGGTAGTCTCGCTGAGCAATCGTCCACCGCCCGATAGGGAGAGTCATGAACCGGATCCGCATCTCCGCCGCTGTGGCCGCCCTCGCGGGCGTGCTCGCGCTGGCGCCCGCCGTCGCGTCGGCCGCGCCCAACGACAAGGTCCCGGGGACCAAGTGCACCGTGGCCCAGGTCGAGCGCGCCACCCAGGTCATCGCCCCCGAGGCGATCGCCGTCATGGACGCCACCCCCGGTGGCCGCGCTCAGGCCACCGAGCTCCTCACCGCGAAGCCCGAGGACCGGCAGAAGATCATCGACCGGCTGACCAAGGACAACCCGGCAGCCGCTGCGTACTACAAGGCGAACCGCACCGACATCGATGCGAAGATCGCCAAGGTCATCGCGACCTGCGACAAGTACTGACCTCGACCGCCATCGAAAGGCACCCCCGCATGACCTTCCGCCGCTCCGCCGCCACCGCCGCCGTCCTCGGCGCGATCGCCCTGGCCTGCGCACCGTCCGCCACCGCCGATCCGACGCCCAAGCCCGCGCCCAAGCCGAACGCCGCGTCGGCGCGCGCGGTGCCCGGCACCTCGTGCACGGTGGGCCAGCTGCGCGTGGCGATCGATCGCTCCTCGCCCGGGCTGTCGAAGCGGCTCGAGGACGCCGCGGGCGGACCGCAGCAGTTCGCGGACATCGCCGCATCGGACGGCCTGACCCGGCAGCTCCGTGTCGCCTCGCTCGCGTTCCAGAGCACCGGCAACATCGCCAGCCTCGCCGGTGAGCAGGCGAACGTGCAGCGTGCGGTGGGCGACGCCTACCGCACCTGCAGCACGGCGAAGGCCAAGTAGCTCGTCACAGGCCGTCGAGCGCGTCCCGCAGGGTCGCCTCGACGGCCGCGATCGCCTTGCCGGACGCCCGCTCGGGCGACTTCTTGGCGACGCGACGGTCGAGATCGGGCATCAGCAGCGCCGGCGCGACGTCGAGCGCTGCGGCGAGCCGGTAGACCGTCGACAGGTGCGGATCCGAGACACCGTCGTTCGAGCTCACGTTGCGCTCGATGTTGGAGATCTGATTGCGGTGCAGACCCGCCAGCTCGGCGAGTCGCTCCTGCGACAGCCCCCGCGACCTCCGCAGGACGACCAGGCGGTGGGCCAACGAATCCCCGTAGGTACCCCACTCGATCTTCCGTGCCTTCATCGGCTTCACGGTGTCCGGTGAGCCTGCGATTGTCTGCCCCATAGGTTATGCAATATCAAAGACTCGGGGAAATGTCCAGCTACGGGCGCTGAAGACGTGCGAGTTCTGGGATGACACAGACGGCCTGTTCGAGGTTGCCGACGGTGCTCGACGCCCCCGCTCGCTCCAGCGCGACCGCATCGAACTCGCCCGTCGTGACGCCGATGAAGGGGCACCCCGCGGCTCTGGCCGCGGCCGCGTCCTCCACGTGATCGCCCAGGTAGGCGCGCACGTTCTCGAATCGCCGGAGCGCCTCCCCCTTGCGCTCACCGAAGTGACCGCCCACGACGGCGGCGACGTCGAGTCCCGCCTCGGCGACGGCCCGTTCCGCGGCGGCCTGCTGCTTGGCCGACACCACGACCGCCGTCCCGCCGGCCGCGCGGATCGCGGCGAGGAGTTCTGGCGCACCGTCGAGCACCGGAACCGGCGTCGTGACGTCCGTGTCGTAATGGACGCGGTAGCGCCGCAGGAACTCCGCCGCATCGATCCCGGACACCAGTTCGCGCGCCACATCGTCGATCGGAACGCCCATGTGCGGCAGCAGCGCCGCATCGCTCACGGAGTGCCCGAGATCGGTGAACGCCCGCTGCGCCGCTGTGAGGATCCGCTGCCGCGAGTCGATCAGCGTGAGATCCAGGTCGAAGCCGATGGTGAACACGGATTCCGAGGCTACGCCGTCGCCGGTCGCATGGACATGCGGCGCCAGAGGACCGGCGTCTAGTGTGCGGCGTCGTCCCAGCTGCGTCCGTAGCCGACGGACACCTCGAGCGGCACAGAGAGCTCCGCCGCACTGCCCATCGTGTCACGGACCAGCGCCTCCAGCTGCTCCCGCTCCCCCGCGGCCACCTCGAGCACGAGCTCGTCGTGCACCTGCAGCAGCATGCGGGATTTCAGGCCCGCCTCGCGGATCTGCTCGTCCAGGCGGATCATCGCGACCTTGATGATGTCGGCGGCGCTGCCCTGGATGGGCGCGTTGAGCGCCATCCGCTCGGCCGCCTCGCGGCGCATCCGGTTCGTGGACGTGAGATCCGGGAGGTACCGGCGACGGCCGTAGATCGTCTCGGTGAACTCGTTGCGGCCCGCCTCGACGACGACGTCCTGCAGGTAGTCGCGCACTCCGCCGAAGCGGGAGAAGTACGCCTCCATCTGCTCCTTCGCCTCGTCCCGCGAGATTTTCAGCTGTGCGGCGAGACCGAATGCGGACAGCCCGTACGCGAGCCCGTAGGACATCGCCTTCACCCGGCGGCGCATGTCGGGCGTCACCTCGTCGATGGGCACGCCGAAGGCGCGCGACCCGACGAAATTGTGCAGGTCCTCACCGGTGTTGAAGGCCTCGATGAGCCCGGCGTCGCCCGACAGGTGCGCCATGATGCGCATCTCGATCTGGCTGTAGTCGGCCGTCATCAGCGTCTCGTAGCCCTCGCCGGCGACGAAGGCGTTGCGGATCTGTCGGCCCGCCTCCGTGCGGACGGGGATGTTCTGCAGATTCGGATCCGTCGACGAGAGGCGGCCGGTGGCCGCCACCGTCTGGTTGAACGTGGAGTGGATGCGCCCGTCGGACGCGACCGTCTTGAGCAGTCCCTCGACGGTGACCTTGAGCCGCGTCGCGTCGCGGTGCTCCAGCAGGTATTGCAGGAAGGGATGCGGCTCCTTCTCGTACAGCGCCTCGAGCGCCGCGGCGTCCGTGGTGTAGCCGGTCTTGGTCTTCTTCGTCTTCGGCAGGCCCAGCTTCTCGAACAGGATCACCTGCAGCTGCTTCGGCGACCCGAGGTTGATCTGCTCGCCGATCTCCTCGAAGGCCGCGGCCTCGGCGGCGCGGATCCGCTCGCTGAACTCGGCGTGCAGCGACTCGAGGTGCGCGGTGTCCACCGCGATGCCCGTGGCCTCCATGACGTCCAGCACGCGCAGCAGCGGTAGCTCCATCTCCGCCAGCAGCGGACGGGACTCGATGTTGTCGAGCTCCCCGTCGAGTGCCTCGGCGAGGTCGACAACGGCGCGCGCCCGCAGGATCGCCTGCTGCGCCCTCTCCCCCGCCGAATCGTCCGGGTCATCGAGGAGTGAGAGCTGGGAATCGTCACCCGCGGCCTCCACACGCAGCTCACGATGCAGATAGCGCACCGAGAGATCGTCGAGGTTGAAGCTGCGCTGGCCGGGCCGTACGAGGTATGCCGCGATGGCGGTATCCGAGGTGAGGCCTCCGAGCCGCCAACCGCGACTGGACAGGGCGTGCATCGCCCACTTGGCCTCGTGCACAGCTTTGGGCTGCGCGTCGTCGGCGAGCCAGGCGCCGAGGGCGGACTCGTCGTGCGGCGTCAGCGTGGACAGCTCGAAGTACCCGCCCTCACCGTCGGGAGCGGCGATGACCACGGCCTCCGCGTCGCCGTCGAAGACCACCTCCGGCCCGATGACGCCCAGGCCGGACCGGGCGCCGGAGGCCCCGTGCTCGGCCAGCCACTCCGCGACGGTGCCGGGCGCGACGATGCCGCCGGAGATCTCGAAGCCCTCCTCGGCCTCCGGCTCCGACGACGACAGCTCGGTGAAGATGCGCTCGCGCAGGACGCGGAACTCGAGGTCGTCGAAGAGCTGGTGGATGGCCTCGCGGTTCCACGGCTGCAGTGCCAGGTCCTGCGGGGCGTAGGGCAGCGCCATGTCGCGGACCATCTCGGTGATCTGGCGGTTGAGCTGCACCGTCGCGAGGTTCTCGCGCAGCGAGTCGCCCACCTTGCCCTTCACCTTGTCGACGTTCTCGACGAGGCCCTCGAGGCTGCCGTACTCGCGGATCCACTTGGACGCGGTCTTCTCCCCCACACCGGGGATGCCGGGCAGGTTGTCCGACGGATCGCCGCGCAGCGCCGCGTAGTCCGGGTACTGCGACGGGGTGAGGCCGTACTTCGCCTCCACCTCCTCCGGCGTGAACCGGGTGAGGTCCGAGACGCCCTTGCGCGGGTACAGCACGGTCACGTCGTCGTTGACGAGCTGCAGCGCGTCCCGGTCACCGGTGACGATGAGGACCTTGAAGCCCTCTGCCTGGGCGCGGGTGGTCATCGTGGCGATGATGTCGTCCGCCTCGTACCCCTCCTGCGCCATCGTGGGGATGCCCATCGCGGCGAGCACGTCCTTCACCACGTCCACCTGGCCGCGGAAATCGTCCGGTGCGGAGCTGCGCTGCGCCTTGTACTCCGGGTACATCTCCGCGCGGAAGGTCTGGCGGGAGACGTCGAAGGCCGCCGCCACGTAACCCGGCGCCTCGTCGCCCAGCAGCTTGATCAGCATGGACGTGAAGCCGTACACCGCGTTGGTGGGCTGCCCCGATTTGGTGCGGAAGCGGCCACCGTCGAGCGGGAGCGCGAAGAAGGCGCGGAACGCCATCGAGTGCCCGTCGATGAGCAGCATCGTGGGCTTCTCACCCGCCCCCGAAGGCGATCCGGAGGCGGGCGCGACGGTGGCCGAGGAGTTCGCAGAAGTCACACGGGCAGTCTAGTGATGCGCGCCGACAGGTTTCGTCAGGTCGTAGACCGTCGCGCTCCCGACCTTCTCCGAGCCGTAGTTCTGCTGGACCCAGGCCGCGATGGCGCCGGTCGTCGAGCCGCTTCCGCCCAGGTCGACGTCGCGGCACTGGTCCGGCAGGTCCGCGAGCACGTCGCCAGGAACTCCGCGTCCCTGCGCGGAGGCGATGTAGTAACGGATCCGTCCGTGCTTCACGTCCTCCTGGAACTGCGCGAGCGTGGGCGACGGGTCGGCGCCGGTGAAGCCGCCGACGGCCATCACGGGCCGCCGCGAATCCAGTTCCATCGACGCCGCGGACGAGGAGCCATTGGTCGCCGCGGCCCACGTCGTGTCCGTCGCCTTCAGAAGGGCGGTGATCCGGGCGGACGAGCCACCGCCCCGGCCCCCGAAACCCGCACGGTGCTCGGAGGTCGAGACCATCGGGCTACCGCCGGTCTGGGAGTGCGCGATGCCGGACCACACGTAGACGGCCGGGCCCAGCAGCATCGACACCGCGATGAGGCACCACGTGATCGCCCGCTGCCACCGCGGCCCGTCGGCACCCCGTGTCGCGAGAACCGCACCGAGGGCGGCCACCATCGCCCCGAGCACGACCCACCGCCCCCAGACCGCGGCACCGTCGTTCCGGCACAGCAGTGCGAAGGCCCAGCCGCCGCCCGCGGCGATCTGCAGCAGCAGCGCGACCAGACCTGATCGATCGCCGCGACGCTGCCATGCCGACCACATACCGATCCCGACGAGTCCGGCGATGCCGGGCGCGACGGACAGGCTGTAGTACGGGTGCGCCGCCTGCTTCATCTCCGCCAGGAGCAGACCGTCGACCACTGTCCAGGTGCCGAACAGGATCGCACCTGCGCGGACGAGGTCGGTGCGCGGCTCGCGCCGCCGCAACCACAGCACCGCCACCAGCGCGACGAGGGCCGCGGGCAGCAGGAAGCTGATCTCCAGACCCCACTCGCCCGTGAACAACCGCGTCAGGCCGGGCTGCTGCCCGAAGGCCCCGTGCCCGCCGCTATGGCCTCCGGCGCCGTGAGCGCCGCCGAACCGGTCCTGCAGCGCCGTCAGGCAGTCCTGGGGAATTCCGGCGAATCCGCCACCGCCCTTGTGGTTCTGGCCGAGCACCCGGCCGAAGCCGTTGTATCCGAGAACGAGATCCATGAACGAGTTGTCCGTGGAACCGGCGAGGTAGGGGCGCGAATCCGCGGGCCACAGTATCGTCAGGAGCACGAAAGCGCCCGCACTCACGACGAGCGCGGCCGCAGCGCCCACGAGGTGCAGGAGCCGTTTGCGCCAGTCGACGGGCGCGGCCACGAGGTACACTAGCCCGAGTGCGGGCAGCACCAGCAGCCCCTCGAGCATCTTGGCGAGGAACGCCAGACCGAGCGAGACGCCGGCCAGGGCGAGCCACCGTCCGCCCGGGCCCTGCAGCGCCCGGACCGTGCAGTACGTTCCGGCGATCATGAGCAGCACCATCGCCGCGTCGGGATTGTTGAACCGGAACATCAGTGCCGCGGCGGGTGTCAGCGCGAGCACGGCGCCGGCGATGAGGCCGGCGGGCTCACCCGCGAGCCTCCGCAGCGCCCCGTACAGCAGGCCCACGGAGGCGACGGCCATCAGTGCCTGCGGAACCAGCATCGACGCACTCGAGAATCCGAAGATCCGCGCCGACAGCCCCATCACCCAGATCGACAGGGGCGGCTTGTCCACGGTGATCGAGTTCGACGGGTCGAGCGAGCCGAACAGGAGCGCCTTCCAGTCCTCGCTGCCCGCCCAGACGGAGGCCGCGTAGAAGTCGTTCGCCATCCCGTTCCGGGTGATCCCGATGAGGTAGATCGCCGCCGTGGCCAGCAGCAGGACGATCAAGGGCAGTCGGCGGCGCAGGGCCGCGGTCACAGTCACCCGCTCAGCGTGCCGACCGCGCCTGGGCGTTCACTGCGTCCTAGCCGGGAGGTAGCTGTGGGCGCACCACGACGGTGTCCGCGATCCGTCGCTCGAGGTCGGCGACATCGGCGGAGGCGGCGTCGAGCGCCGGAGCCTTCTCGGACTCGGGCAAAGATGCAATCGCGACGAGCCGGTCGTCGATCTCCTGAGCACCGACGGTCAGCCGCACCTGCTCGTCGAGCTGCGCCGCGGTCAGCACCCCCGCAGGCTGCTCGAACGCGCGCAGTGCCGTGCGGATCCGGCGGTGCAGCCGGGCCTCGGGGACGTGCGAGCCGGACCAGGACAGGGGCGCGCGGGACGGGAAGGGCATCGCCGCTTCCGCCTGCTGCTGCCGGCGACTGTTGCGCACCAGGGCCACCGCGAAGCCGGTGGCCGCGAGCACGGCCAGCACGACGACCACGAGCAGCACCACGATGATCCAGGACATGACGTACCTCCTCGCCCCCGCTCGGCTACCCGCCGCGGGCCTGCATGTACAGGTACACCGCCAGCCCGACGAGCAGCAAGCCCGCGGTGACCGCGAAGGCGATCTTGATCGCGCTCCATGGCCTCTGACCTTGCACTTCTCCGGTGACGCCATTGACGAAGACCTGGAAGGGCTTGTTCGCGAAGGTCACCGTGAGCAGCCAGACCGGCATCAGCAGGTACAGGAAGTCGATCGACTGATACACCGGGTTCATCCGGCTGATGCGCTGCTCGTCGCCGCCGATGTCGCGGCGCACGGTGTTCTCGACGATGCCCTCGATCCGTGGACGCGCCTGCGCCTCGAAGACCTGAGCCGCGTCACCGTCGTACGTCCTGGCGAGGTGGCCCGCGACGAACTCGGGCGTGTAGGTCACGGCCTGCTCGGTGGGCCAGGGCTCGAGGTCGCGCACGCGGGCCGAATCGAGACCGGTGTTCGCGGACTCCGCGAGCTGCCGGATGCTGTCGTGCACGCGGCCGCTGACGGGCCACCAGTCCGTGTAGGTCTCGATGTTGCCGTCGCTGTCACGCCGGGTGCGGTGCACGCCCCGCGAGCCCGAGTAGTCGGTGGTGACCTCCGCGTCGTAGCTGTAATACGAGAGGTAGACGCTGCTGAACGAGCCGAGCACGCGGTACTTCTTGAACTCGCGCGGCGCGAACCACCGGCTGTTGACCCACGCCTCGATGTTCTGCCGCGCCTGATCCTGACCCACACGCAGCGGCAGGATCCCGTCGATCGGCAGCCGTGCGGGCGCGACCTGCACGTCGGTCCGCTGGATCGGCGTGTTGCAGTACGGGCACCGCACCGCGGTGAGCGTGCCGCTGAACAGCGTGTGCCCGCCGCAGTTCTGGCACACCACCTCGTGGTCGACCACCCGGACCGGCACCGCCGCGGCGGCACGGGCGTACAACGCGTTCATGGTGGGGCCCAACGGGTGCGGGATCAGGGCCTTGCGCGTGTCGAGCAGCACGGGATAGGTGCTGCCGCAGCTCGGCGAGCGCAGCTGCCCGATCGCGGGGTCGTAGACCAATGCGTCACCGCAGTTGCCGCACGGGTAGGTGCGGGTCTGCTCCGTGACCTGCAGCATCTCCCGGTCGTTGGCCGACGGCGCGCCGGCGATCAGCGGGCGCGGCGGTTCCTGTCCCGGCGGCGGCTGCCCGGGGAGCGGGGGCGGCACCGTCATCGCTACGACCGGGGCGGCAGCGGCGGCGGGTTCTGCCCGAACAGGGCGGCCAGCGCGGGCACCTGCCCGGCGGGAGTCCACCCGGCCAGCGCGGGCGACCACACGAGCGTCTGCGGCGTGAGGTTCATCCCGCGCAGCTGATCGATCGGGAACGGTCCCGCGGACTGCCCGTTCTGCTCGACGTGGAAGACCTGCGCATTCGGCAGCGGAGGCGGACCGGACTGGCCGCCCGCCGGCTGCGCGCCCTGCGCCGGCACCCCCGGCTGGTTCTGGAAGTTCTGCGCGAACTGCTGGCCCATCGCCATGCCCATGCCCGCGCCCAGGAACTGGCCGGCCCCGCCGCCGCCCTCGTTGGTCGCGGCGCCCAGCATGGAATCCGCTGCGCGGCCCTGCTGGAAGCGGTTCATGTCGCCGACGTTGCCGTAGTAGCCCTTCTCCTCGACACCGCGGGCGACGCCCCGGGTCATCGCCTGAGTGATCTCGTCGGGCAGCGAGATGTTCAGCTCGATCGCCTCGCAGGCGAGGCCGTAGGGCTGGCCGATCTTCGACTGGACGTACTGCTGCAGCTTCGCGGCCAGTTCGCGCTGGCGGGCCTGCAGGTCGATCGCACCGACGCCGGTCTCGATGAGCATCTCCGAGAAGGCGGTCGAGATCGTGCGGCGCAGCAGCTCCGCGATCTCGTCGGAGTCGACGTTCGAGTCGGTGCCGATCACCTGGCGCAGGAAGGTCGGCGCGTCGACGACCCGCACGACGCACAGTCCGTTCGCGCGCACCTGGACCATGCCGAAGTCCTGGTCCCGGATGGTGATGGGATTGGGCGTGCCCCACCGCAGGTCGGTGATGGGACGACTGTTGATGAAGTAGACCTCGCTGCGGAACGGGCTCTTGAAGCCGTGCGGCCAGCCCTGCAGCGTGGACATGATCGGCATGTTCTCGGATACCAACTGGTAGCCGCCCGGGCCGTACCGATCGGCGAGCTGCCCGCGGTAGACGAACAGCGCCTCCTGGCCCTCCCGCACGATGAGCTGCGCGCCGTTCTTGATCTCGTTGTTGTAGCGCGGGAAGCGCCAGGCCATCGTCGAACGGTCGTCGTCGAGCCACTCGATGATGTCGACGAGCTCACCCCGGACCCTGTCCATGATCCCCATCTGCGCTGCCACCCCTGCTTTCGTTGTCGTCGCGATCCACGATAGCCACGCCGCTTGGCGTCGGCTGATGGCCCACTGATCCTCACATTCGTGATCACGGAGATTCCGATTCGGCGTGTCGAACGCTTCACCTCACATTCGCCCGGTCCACGTCTTACGCTGCATCCGGCCCCGACGACGGGGATCACCACGAGAAAGGGTGTTCCACATGGCAGGCAAGTTCGAGGTGTACGAGGACAGCGCCGGCAAGTTCCGCTTCCGGCTCAAGGCCGGCAACGGAGAGGTCGTGGCCTCGGGCCAGGCCTACGCCTCGCGCAAGGGCGCGCACGACGGTGCCGCCGCGGTGCAGCGCGCCGCCGAGGGCGCCAAGGTGGTCGACGTCGACAAGGAGTGAGCCGCTGACCAGCGGTTCTTGACCTTGACATCGTGACAGGGTCTTCCATGGTGCCACCGACGGAGAAACGGAGGTGGCCACCATGGCCCGGACCCTGCTCGATCATCAGAACGCCTCGATCCGCCTGCGCGCGGCGCTCGACGCGGGGACGTCCCCGACGGACGTCGACGCCGCGCCGCTCGTCGCGCGCTGCGGAGTCGAGCCGGACTTCTTCGTGCGCGACATGCTGACCTGGGCGCTGACGCGACTGCCCGCAGCGACGACCGTGCCTTTGCTCCGCGCCGAACTGGCGTCCACGGTTCCGCAGGCGCGCAGCCAGGCACTGCATTCACTGTCGAAGATCGGCGGCCCGCACGCGACCGCGGCGTTCGACGAGGTGCTCGCCCTCGCCGCGGACGCCGACGACGAGGTCGCGCGGGCGGCCTGGCGCTCGGCAGTGGCGCTCGCCCCGGACGCCGCCGCCCGACGGTCCGCCGCGACGGCCCTGGTTGCCCGGCTGGGACACGGCGGCCCCGAGACCCGGCGCAGCCTCAGTCGCGCGATCCTCGGCCTCGGCGAGGAGGGCGTCCACGCCCTGCCTTCCGCGCCCGCGACGAGCGACGACGTCGGGGAGCACGTCGCGGAGACCCTGCGGCTGCTGGACGACCCCGACGCCGGCTTCGCGAGCGCGGTCCACGAGGCGCGACGCGTGGCGGCGCTCGGCCGTACGGACTGAACGGAGGCGACGGGATGCGGATCGGCGACGTGGCGCAGCGGTCGGGGGTCAGCGCGCGGATGCTCCGGCACTACGACGCGTTGGGGCTCGTCCGGCCGTCCGCGCGCTCGTCCGCGGGCTACCGGGAGTACTCGGCGCAGGACATCCGGCGCATCTTCCACGTGGAGGGCCTGCGGTCACTCGGACTGTCGCTCAAGGAGATCGGGCGCGCGCTCGACGATCCCTCGTTCGCGCCGGATCGGCTCGTCGCGGACATGATCGAGCGGAGCCGGGAGCGCATCCGCCTGGAGACCGATCTCCTGGAGCGGCTGCAGCACGTGGCCGGCACCGCGCCGTCGGACTGGGAACAGGTGCTCGCCGTCGTCGGTCTGCTTTCCGAGCTGGACACCGGTTCCCCCGGCGCCCGGCAGCGCGCGGTCCTGGCGGCGGGGGCGGCAGCTCCCGCCGATGCGCTCGCCGAGGCACTCCTGAAGGAGGAGAGCACGAACGTCGCGGGGGCGCTGCGGTGGGCATTCGCCCACGCCGACGGAGCGGACCCGACACCGCTGGTCGTCGCCCTCGACTCCCCCGATCCGGCGGTACGGCACCGTGCCGTGGAGGCCCTCGCCGAGGTGCCCGGTCAGGACGAGGCGCTGCGGTCCGCGCTCGGCCATGAGGACGGGACCGTGCGGCGGCTCGCGGCCGTCGCGCTGGGGCGGCGCGGAGACGCCGTCGCCACGCCGGAACTGGTCGCGATGGTGCGGACCGGCCAGAAGGACGTGGACGCCGCGGAAGCGCTCGGCGTGATCGCGATCGCGGCGCCCGCTCCGGAGACGATCAGCGCAGAGCTCGCGTCCGTGGCCGCGAGCACCGAGGACTACGCAGTGCGGCAACGGGTGGTGCAGGCACTCGCGGAGATCCCGACGACCGGCGCCGAGTCCGCCCTCCGGGACCTGCAGGCCGATTCCGATCCCCGGATCGCGGGGACCGCCGCGTTCATCCTGCGTCGGCGGCGGACGTGACGAACCGCCAGTGCTCCCCCGCCGGTCCGAGGACCATCAGGTCGTACCGCCCTCGGGGCGCTGGGACGAACAGCTCCGCCTCACCGAGGACGTCCGCATGCAGCGGCACGGAATCCGGTGCGTGATAGGGAAAGACGATGAA
Source organism: Tsukamurella sputi (assembly GCF_007858445.1). Taxonomy (GTDB): domain Bacteria; phylum Actinomycetota; class Actinomycetes; order Mycobacteriales; family Mycobacteriaceae; genus Tsukamurella; species Tsukamurella sputi. Next base: position 82,750 of record NZ_VIGV01000011.1, read on the forward strand.
GTGTGCGCTTCGCGTCCCGGTATTGCTCAGGCGTACGCGGGCACCGTCGGCCCCGGGTACGACGGTGGCGCCCGGCACGTAGGGCACGGGTCGTGCGGGGCGCACACCCGGTTCCTGGGTGGGCCGTCGCCCGACGGCGGGCGCGTGCGGCTTCCACCGTGGGCTGAGCGATCCGACGGAGCGCGGGCGCGACGGCGCCGGAAGCGCCCGCGGGCTGCGGAAGTCGAAGGCGCTGGTGAGATCGCCGCAGACGGTGCGCCGCCAGCCGGAGATCGCGGGCACCGAGATGCCCAGCCAGCGTTCGAGGAAACGCAGCGTGGACGTGTGGTCGAAGGTCTCCGAAGCCACGTTGCCGCCGACGGTCCACGGCGACACCACCGTCATCGGGACGCGGTCCCCGAGCCCGAGCGGCAGGTCGCCCACCCACTCGTCGGCGCGATCACGCGGCGGGCGCGGCGGCGGGACGTGGTCGAAGTAGCCGTCGTTCTCGTCGTAGAGCAGGAACAGTGCGGTCTTCCGCCACACCTCCGGGTTGCGCCCCAGGGCGTCGAGGATGCGGTACACGAGGTTGGCCGAGGCCCGCGGCGAGGAGCCGCTGGGGTGCTCGGATTCGCGTTCGGACGCGACGACGTAGCTGACGGCGGGCAGGGTGCCCGCGGCGATATCGGCGGAGATCCGGTCGGTGAGCGTGCCGGTGGCCGTGCGGCGCAGGCCGCGGAAGAAGAGGTCGCGGTCGGTGGGCGGGAGCGCCCGCGCCCGCGCGTCCACCTCCTCGGACCGACGGTGCGCCTCCGCCGCCGGTAGGCGGCGCAGCCCCTGGTAGAAGTCGTCGATCTCGGTGCCGAAATCCCCGAAGACCGCCTTCGAGACCGCCTTGAAGCGGCGGAAGAACTCGATGTTGTTGTCGGTGAAGTTGTCCCACTCCTGGTAGACCTGCCAGTGCACGCCCGCGGCCTGCAGGATCTCGCCGATGCAGGGCCAGTCGTACCCCGGGTGCCCGCGGTCGTAGGCGGTGTTCTCGACCGCCCGCTCCCCCGTGAGCGGCTCGTACCCCGTCGTGCCCGAGAAGAAGAAGTTCCGGTTCGGCGACGTCGAGGTCGGCGAGCTGCAGTAGTAGTGGTCGCAGATGGTGAAGGCATCGGCCAGGGCGTAGTGGAACGGGATGTCCTCCCGGTCGTAGTAGGCCATCGTCGAGTCGGTCTTCGCGGTGATCCAGCCGTCGTGCCAGCCGTCCGCGAGTGCCGCGTGGCCGCCCTTCCACGTGTGGTCCAGCGCGTCGATGTTCTCCGCGTCCATCCGCTGCCGGTCGGCGGCGCCGCGCACGGAGAAGGGCGGCACCGTCAGTCCCGAGCGGGTGGGCTGGAAGAAGACGTCGTGGCCCGAGCGGAGCCGGATCGCGGCGGGGTCGTCGAACCCGCGCACGCCGCGGAGGCTGCCGTAGTAGTGATCGAAGGAGCGGTTCTCCTGCATCAGGAAGATCACGTGCTCGAGGTCCCGCAGCCCGCCGGACGGCGCGGGCTCGGCCAGCGCCTCGGTCAGCGACGGCGGGAGCAGACCCATACCGGCGACGATACCGCCGCCCAGGGCTCCCCTGAGGAAGGTGCGTCGATTCGCCGTGCTCACGATTGCCACGGTGGTCCATCGGATTGAATCGACGGTGGCGCGACACTGAACGGGCGACGACGGTTCAGCGCCGGTAGCGCTGCGCGAAGCCGTCGCAGAGCGCTTCGACGCCGGAGTGCAGCAGCGGCATGGCGGCACACAGGTCGGGCCGGTCCACCGCGACGAGCTCCTGGAGCAGCGGCAGCTCTTCGATCACGGGGTTGTCGGCGAGATCGGCGACGAAGCCGGCGCCCTCCAGCGACGAGCCGGGGGCCAGCAGCAGCCGGCCGACGGCCCCGACGCCGGCCCCCTGGACGTGATTCCAGACGTGCAAGGTGAGCTCCGCCGCCTCGGGAACGGTGCCCGTCAGGTGCGTGAAGGCTTCGACGAGCCAGTTGAAGCAGGAGACCGCCGACGGGGCCATCGCCGCACGCGGCATCGAGTGCGCGAGCAGGACCCACGGGTGGTGCAGGTAGAGCCGCATGTCCGCCTCCGCGGCCGCGTGCGCGCGGGCGCGCCAGTCCGGGTCCCCCATCAGCTCCGCCGGGTACAGGTACTCCGCACCGACGGTGGCCGCCATCTCGCGCACGAGACTGTCCTTGTCGGGCACGTGCCGGTACAGGGACATGGCACCGGCGCCGAGCGCGTCGGCTATCCGTCGCATGGAGACGTGCCCGAGGCCGCCCTCGTCGGCGAGGCGCACGGCCTCGGCCACGATGGCCTCGCGCGTCAGAGTGGTCTCGGACACCCGCACCCTTTCTCCGTTGACCGTGGTCGATGAGTCTGCGTACAGTGTACTCAGTCGTCCTGCGTACACCGTACGCGCATGCCGTCATCGCCTCCGAGGAGTTCGAAGTGTCCACCACCCCGCGCCGCGCCTGGGCCGGTCTCGCCGCCCTGCTCCTGCCGGTGTTCCTGGTCTCGATGGACGCATCGGTGCTGTACCTGGCGATGCCGCACCTGACCGGCGCGCTGCACCCGAGCCCGGAGCAGCAGCTGTGGATCCTGGACATCTACCCGTTCATGCTGGCCGGCCTGCTCATCACCATGGGCAACCTCGGCGACCGCTGGGGCCGCCGCCGTCTCATGACCTGGGGTGCGGGGCTGTTCGGCATCGCGTCCGTCGTCGCGGCCTTCGCGCCGTCGCCCGAGTTGCTGATCGCCGCGCGCGCCCTGATGGGCGTCGGCGGCGCCACCCTGCTGCCCGCGAGCCTCGCACTGATCGCGAACATCTTCCGCGACCCGAAGGCCCGCGGGATCGCGATCGGGATCTGGACCGCCGCCTTCTCGTTCGGCATGGCGGTGGGACCCGTCATCGGCGGCATGCTCCTGCACCACTTCTGGTGGGGCTCGGTGTTCCTCATCAACGCGCCGGTCTTCCTGGCCTTCCTGGTAGCCGGCCCGCTGCTCATCCCGGACTTCCGCGGCGCTTCCACCGCGCGCTTCGATCTGGTGGGAGTCGCGCTGTCGATGGCGGCGATCTTCCCGCTGGTCTACGCGGTCAAGTCCGCGGCGGGCCACGGCGTGCACGGCTCCACTCTCGCGATCGGCGCGTTCGGCGTGGCGATGCTCGCCGCCTTCATCGCGCAGCAGCGCCGCACGCCGTACCCGCTGATCCCGTTCGACCTGTTCCGCAACCGCGTCTTCGCCATGGCGATCGTGGGCACCATCCTCGCGATGTCCACGCTGGGCTCGATGTCCTATCTCACGGGCATCTATCTGCAATCGGTCGTCGGCTTCGACGTGCTCGCCGCGGCGTTGCTCGGCCTGCCCGCGGCGGCCGTCGTCGCCTACTTCTCGATGCGCGCGCCGTGGATCGAGCAGTACCTGGGCCGGCGCGCGACCTTCGTGACGGCGCTGCTGTTCGCCGCCGCCGGCCAGCTGCTGCTCGTCGGGCTCGGCACCGACGGACCGTCTTGGTTGTACGTTCTGGGCACCGTGGTCGCGGGCGTCGGCTACGGCACGCTGTTCACCTTCGTCTCCGCGGTCGCGCTCGACGCGGCGCCGCCGGAGCGGGCGGGCCAGGCCTCGGCGATGTCCGAGATGAGCTTCGAGTTGGGCACCGCCCTCGGGCTCGCCGTGCTCGGCTCGGTCGCGACCGCCGTCTTCACCCGCCACGACGGAATGTCGCGCACGCTGGGCGACACGCTCGCCCGGGTCGACGAACTGACCGGCCCCGATGCGCCGGCACTCGCCGATTCCGCCCGGTCCGCCTGGGTCGACGCGGTCACCACGACCGTCGGCGTGTCCAGCGCGCTGCTGGTCGCCACCGCGATCGCGGCGTTCGTCGTGATGCGCGACCGACGTCCCGCGCCGGAGCCCGTGAGCGCGTGAGTCAGCGCCGGGTCAGCCGGAAGACCGGGATCACCCGGCCCTGAGCCTTCGCCTCGTACTCCGCGAAGCCGGAGGAGCGGGCCTTGAACCGGGCCCATGCCTCGTCGCGCGCGGCGCCGGTCAGCTCGGTCGCGGTGACCTGTGCCGTGGAGATGCCGCCGTCCTCGTCCGGGTACTCGATCTCGATGTCCGGGTGCGCCTTGAGATTGTGGTACCAGGCCGGGTTCTTCGGCGCGCCGCCCGCGGAGGCGGGCAGCAGCCAGCCCTCGTCGTCGCGGATCGCCGCGAGCGGATTGACCCGCGGCTCGCCGGACTTGGCACCCACGCTGTGCACGAGGGCCAGCGCACGGCCGAAGCCCATCGCCGTCACGGTGCCGTTGTTCGCGCGGAATTCGTCGATGATGCCCTGATTGAAGTCGCTCACGGCTTCATCATGCGCCCGTACCCGCGCCATCGCCACCGACGTCTCGTTCGCCTCGTCGCTCATCCGACCATCATGCGCCCCCGTTAGGGTCGGGAATCGTGGATCCCCTCGATTCCTGGCTGGGCGTGCTCGGTCGCTGGAACCTCTCCCCCCGACGGCGCGCCCTTCGCCACGCCCGGCAGCGATCTGCTGCCGGTACGGCAGGACGGCCGGGCCGCGATGCTCAAGCGCGCGAACACCCCCGAGGAGCGGGCAGGGGCCGCCGTGCTGCGGTGGTGGGGCGGCGACGGTGCCGCCGAGGTCTTCGAGCACGAGGGCGACACCGTGCTCATGGAGCGCGCGACCGGCACCGGCGATCTCATGGCGATGGCACTCTGCGGGCGCGACGACGAGGCGACCCGGATCCTGTGCGGCACCGTCGAACACCTGCACCGGCCTCGCCCCGGCTCTCCCGCCACCGAGCTGGTTCCGCTGCGCGACTGGTTCGGCTCGCTCGAGCAGGTGCGCGACGCCGATCCGCGGTACCGCCGGTCGTGGCAGGCCGCCGAGTCCCTGCTCGCCGATCCGCGCGACGAGGTGGTGCTGCACGGCGACGTGCACCACGACAACGTCCTCGACTTCGGCGAGCGGGGCTGGCTCGCGATCGACCCGAAGTGCGTCGTCGGGGAGCGCGGCTACGACTACGCGAATCTGCTCACCAACCCGGACCTGCCGACGGCGGCGGACCCCGCGCGGTTCGCCCGGCAGCTCGACGTGATCGTCGCCACGTCCGGCCTGCCCCGCGAGCGCCTGCTGCGGTGGACGCTCGCCTTCGCGGGCCTGTCCGCCGCGTGGTTCGACGAGGACGGCGAAACCGACGGGCGGGAACACGATTTCGCCGTCGCCGACCTGGCGGGGTCCCACCTGGGCGCGGCATCATGAGCGCCGCACTTCCCGTGGTGCTACTCCACGGCTGGCCGGTGACGGACGCGCACTGGCGGGGTCTGGCGCCGCGCTTGCGCGACGCGGGATTCGATCCGCTCCCCGTGACGCTGCCCGGTCTCGGCACCGGGGCCGACGGCGTCGTCGACTTCCGCAAGAGTGCGCTCGCGGCGCGGCTGCGTGATCGGCTCGCGGCGGAGGGCGTTCGACGGTGCGCCGTGGTCGGCCACGACTGGGGCGGCACCGTCGCCGTGCACCTTGCCGCGGCGGCGCCGGCGCTGGTCGCGGCCCTCGTCATCGAGGAGGAGATCCTCCCCGGTATCGACGTGGCCGTGCCCGTTCCGGGGAGCACGCACTATCCGGACTGGCACGGCGCGTTCAACCGAGCGCCTGGCCTTGCAGAGGCCCTCGTCCCGGGCCGGGAGGACGCCTACTACGGCGCCTTCCTCCGGCAGAGCGCCGGACCCACGGGGCTCGACGCCGCCGCGGTCGCGGCGTACGTCGACGCGTACCGGCCGGCGGAGGTGCATGCGGCCGGGCTCGCGCACTACCGCAGCCGCTCCGGCGATCTCGCCGATGTCGCCCGCCTGCGGGAACGGCCGATCCCCACGCCCGCCCTCGCACTCGGCGGCCGCTACGCCATGGGAACCGCCGTCGAGGACGGCCTCCGCGTGGTGGCCTCCGACGTCACCGGGCTGGTGCTCGCGCATTCCGGCCACTACCCCGCCGAACAGGAGCCGGAACCGACGGCCGACGCCGTCATCGACTTCCTCCGGCACCACGGCTGAGCGCGAGACACTCCTCTGTTCGAGTTTTATTTGGATATTCGAACACTTGTCGGTGGGGGGCAGCGTAGTGTTCGGGTATGGAAGAAGATGTTGCGGTAGAGGTGGATCCGCCTCCTGATGCGCTAGTGGCGGAGCGGTTGCGTTCGAGTCATGTGCGGCGGTGTCGGCTCGTTTTCGAACAGTACGAGCTGGCGGCAGATCTGCTGCGGGAGCGGGTGTGCGAACGGATCGCAGCCGGCCTGCCGCAGGACCGGTGGCGGCAGGGTGTGGCTGCGGAGATCGGGCTGGCACTGCGGATGTCGCCGCACACGGCCGCTCGGTTCCTGGCGCGGGCGGTGGAGCTGGAGAAGCACATGCCGCACGCCCGGGCACGGTTGCGCGACGGTGACCTGGCCCCGGAGGCGATCCCGATCCTGATGGCGGGTCTGTCTCATCTGGACGTCTCGGATCGGGAGCGGGCGGACGAGTTGCTGTGCGCCGATCCCGCGATCCTGGCCGGGTGCGGGCTGGGCCGGATCTCGGACCTGGTGAAGAAGCTCGCCTACGAGCTCGACGCCCAGGCGACCCTCGACCGCAACGCCGCGGCGGAGAAGGATCGCACCGTCACCATCCGGCCGCTGCCGGACGGGATGGCGCGGGTGTCGCTGCTGCTGCCCGTCGCGCAGGGCGTCGGGGTGTATGCGGCGCTGCGCAAGCACGCCGCCACCCTCATCGGCATCGGCGAGGACCTGCGCACACGAGGCCAGATCATGGCCGACACCGCGTTCGCCCGGATCACCGGCCGTGAAGCCACCGCCGGGCAGCCGGTACTCGTCAATCTCACCCTCCCTGCCACCGTGCTTCTCGGGGACATGCCCGGCACCGCGCACCTCGACGGCGGCGGCACCATGCCGGCGGAGATCGCCCGCAACCTCGTCGGCAAAGCCACCGCCGCCGGCATCGCCTGGGTCAAGCGATTGTTCGTGGCGCCGGAGTCGGGTGCGGTGGTGGCGATGGATTCGCGGCAACGCTGCTTCCCCGACGGACTCGCGGAGATGATCCGCGCCCGGGACCGGTACTGCCGCACCCCATACTGCGACGCACCGATCGCCCACACCGACCACGTCGTCTCCCACGCCGCGGGAGGTCCCACTGAGTTCGACAACGGCCAAGGCCTCTGCGCAGCATGCAACTACGCTAAAGAAGCCGCCGGCTGGCACAGCACCGTCATCGCCGACCCGAGCGGACGGCACACCGTCGAAACCCGAACGCCCACCGGACATGTGCACCGATCCACCGCACCGCCGCAGGCGGCCTAGGCGGATCCAGCGCCATCGCGCAAGCCCACCGCAGCGGGGACGTCGCCTGCGGTGTCGATCACCGCGTCGAGGACCTCCCGCGCCCGCAGGAGGTCCCGGATTCCCGCGTCGATGCGGTCGCGCTCGGCACGCAGCGTGGCGGTGAGCCAGGGCGTGGCGCTCGCGTTGGGCGAGCCGTCCTCGTCGTGGATACACGGCAGCAGTTGGACGATCACGCCGCTGGCGAGGCCGGCGGCGAACAGCTCCTGGATCCGCACGACCCGGTCGACGGCGCGGTCCGGGTACACGCGTTGTCCCGCCGCGGTGCGAGTGGACGCGAGTAGCCCCTTCTCCTCGTAGTACCGCAGCGAGCGCACGCTGACGCCCGACCGTTCCGCGAGTTCACCGATCCGCATCGCTTGCCCCTCACATCAATGTCAGGTTCTAGCGTACGGACATGTCACTCCTCACGCCGTACCGCAGCCGCACCCTCGACCTCCCCAATCGCGTCGTCATGGCGCCCATGACCCGCCTGCGCTCCGAACCGGACGGCTCTCCCGCCGCCGACGTCGCCGACTACTACCGCCAGCGCGCCGGCGCCGGGCTGATCATCACCGAGGGCATGTGGCCGCATTCTTCGGGGCAGAGCGAGGCATGGGTGCCCGGACTCGCGACCGACCGGCACCAGGGGGCATGGACCCGGGTGGTCGACGCGGTGCACGCCGGCGGCGGCCGGATCGTCGCCCAGCTCATGCACGGCGGCCGGAAGGGGCACCCGGCCGCACGCATCGACGGCTCGGTTCCCGCGGGACCGTCGGCCGTGCCCGACGGCGACGTCCTGCATCTGCTCGACGGTTCGAAGGCTGCGTGGCCGCGACCGGCCGCGATGTCGGCGGCGGACATCGCCGCCGCGATCGACCAGTACGTCGCGTCCGCACGCCGTGCCGTCGCCGCCGGCTTCGACGGGGTGGAGCTGCACGGCGCCAACAGCTACCTGATCCACCAGTTCCTCGCGGACAATACGAACCTGCGTGACGACCGCTACGGCGGGACGGCCGCGAACCGGATGCGCTTCGCCCTCGAGGTGGTGGATGCAGTGTCGGATGCGATCGGCGCCGAACGCACCGCGATCCGGCTCTCGCCCGGCAATCCGCAGTTCTCGATGGTCGAGCGCGATCCCGCCGGCCTGTACCGGAGCCTCGTCGACGAGTTGAGCGGACGCGGCCTGATGTACCTGCACCTCACCGACAATGACCACTACCCCGCGCTCGCGGACCTGCGGTCGCGGTTCGCCGGCACCGTCATCGCCAACGTGGGTGAGAATCGCGCACCCACGTCAGCCCCCGACGCGGAGCGGGCACTGGCCGACGGCGCCGACCTCGTCTCGTTCGGGCGCGCCTTCATCGCGAACCCGGACCTCGTGGAACGGATCCGGCGTTCCGTCGCACTGTCGACGATCCGGGAGAACGTGCTGTACGGCCGCGCGGCCGAGGGCTACAGCGACTACCCGTGCGCCGCGGTGTCAGCCGGCGGGAATCGGTAGCGGCGCGGGCGCGGTGCCCGCACCGAAGGGACTGCCGCCCAGCTTCTCCCGGCCGTGCTCGGTGAACCAGTTCCGCAGATCCGGCCCCTTCGGGACGATGCCCGACGGGTTGATGTCGCGGTGCACCTCGTAGTAGTGCCGCTTGATGTGGTCGAAGTGCGTGGAATCGCCGAAGCCGGGCGTCTGGAACAGGTCGCGGGCGTAGGCCCACAGCACCGGCATCTCGCTGAGCTTCTCCCGATTGCACTTGAAGTGGCCGTGGTACACCGGATCGAACCGGGCCAACGTGGTGAACAACCGCACGTCGGCCTCGGTGATGGTGTCCCCCACCAGGTACCGCTGCGTCGAGAGCCGTTCGGTGAGCCAGTCGAGACGCGAGAAGAGCTGGTCGTAGGCGGCGTCGTAGGCCTCCTGTGAGCCCGCGAAACCGCAGCGGTAGACGCCGTTGTTGACGTCCCGGTAGACCACCTTGTTCACCTCGTCGATCTCGCCACGCAGGTCCTCGGGGTAGAGCTGCGGCGCGCCGGGGCGGTGGAAGTCGGTCCACTCGAGCGAGAAGTCGATCGTGATCTGCGGGAAGTCGTTGGTGACCACGGCGCCCGTCGGGACGTCGACGATCGCGGGCACCGTGATCCCCTTCGGGTAGTCGGGGACCCGCTTGAAGTACGCGTCCTGCAGGCGCGGGATCTTGAGCACGGGATCGAGCCCGCCCTCGTCGAGGTCGAAGGTCCACGACCGCTTGTCGTGCGTGGGTCCGGCGATGCCCAGGGAGATCGCGTCCTCGAGGCCCAGCAGCCGCCGCACGATGATGGTGCGGGTGGCCCAGGGGCACGCGTACGAGGCGACCAGCCGGTAGCGGCCCGCCTCGACCGGGTAGCCGTCCCGACCGTCGCGGGTGATGCGGGTTTCGATGTATCGGGTATCGCGTTCGTACGGCTGGTTCTCGGTGACGTAGCTGCCCTGTTCCTCGCTCATGAACTCAGGCTAGTGACCGGCGGCCGCGCCTGCGAGGTAACGTCGGCGGATCGTTACCCGATACAAGCAGTACCCGTCGATGGAGCCCGCGTCGACCTCCCGTGATGGAAGGAACGAAGCCATGCGCAAGCCTCTGATCGCACTCGCCGTCTCCGCTGCGGCCGTCGCCTCCGGTATCGGATCCGGCGCAGTCGGGACCGGCGCGGCCGGTGCCGCTCCCGTGTCCTGCCCCGAGCTCCCGCAGAACCGCATCGACGACGCGATCCGGACGATCGCACCGCCGCTGCCGGGCGTGCCCTGGCGCGTGACGGCGATGGGCGGGTCCGTCGACTGCACACTCAACTGGGTGCGCCTCGACACCGACCGCGGCACCGGCAGCTCGCCCGTACAGATTCTGCTGTTCGACCACCAGAAGTTCGCCGGCACTCCCACGCCGAAGGGCGACGCCTTCACGTCCGTGGTCGGCAGCAACGGCCCCGGCCAGATCACCGTGCGGTTCAAGTGGCTGAACCCCGGCGACGCCAACGCCAACCCGACGGGCTCCGCCGACGTCCGGTTCCAGACGATGCCGCAGGACACCCCGCAGCCGCTGGACCCGATCCCGCCGCAGGTCGCGGACTAGCCCTGGGCCGCCGCCCACTCCTCGACGCGGGCGGCGCTCTCCTCGTCACTGAGGTCCTCGACGCGGGTCATGATCGACCAGCGCACGCCGTACGGGTCGCGGATGCTGGCGAACCGATCGCCGGAGACGAAGTTCGTGACCGGCTCCCGGATCGTGGCACCCGCGGCCTCGGCGCGTGCCACCACCTCGTCGACGTTGCCGCAGTACAGGCCGAGCGAGTAGCAGTCCGCGTCACCGTCGGGCGGGGCGACGAGGCCGAACTGCTCGTTCGGCTCACCGAGCTGGAGCCGACCGTGCCCGAAGTCGAGTTCGGCGTGGACGACGACGCCGCCCATCTCGGTGACGCCGAGCGAGCGGGCTCCGAACACGGAGACGTAGAAGTCGATGGCGGCCTTGGCGTTCGGGATCGCCAGGAAGGGCGTCAGCGAGGAGAAGGAGTTGGGGACGCCATCGGTGGTGTGTGCGCCGTTCGCGGCGGTCGTGTTCTCTGTCATGCCCCTCACGCTACGAGCCTGCCCGGCACCCGTGATTGAACATTCGCGACAGATCCCGCGCGCCTAGGATCGACGCGTGAATCCCCGCGGCATCCTCTATCCGGCGCGACTGCCGACCTTCGAGCGCCGCGCGCCGTCGCCCGCCGCGGAGCCGCTGGTGCGCTGGTTCTGGATCTCCCAGTGGGTGATCGCCCCCGGCCGCACCTCCCGCCAGGACGTACTCGCCTTTCCCGCTCTCAATCTCGTGGTCGAGACGGACCTCGTCGGGCTCGCCGGCGCGACGACCGAGCGCTCGCACCGCGACCTCGTCGGCACGGGTTGGGCCGTGGGCGCACTGCTGCGCCCCGCAGCCACGCCGGCCGTCACCGACGACGCCCGCGCGATCCTCGACGACTACCCCGCCGTCGACGCCCCCGACCTGCACGCGGACGTCGCCGCGGCGATGGCGCGCGGCGACATCGCAGGCGCCTGCCGCACCGTCGAGAACTGGCTCACGGCACGGGTTCCGACGGTGTCCGACGAGGCCGAGCTCGCCAATCGCCTGGTCGTCGCGATCGAGGAGGATGAGGGAATCGTCACCGTCGAGGACGCGGCCGCAACGATCGGAGTCTCCCCTCGGACGGCGCAGCGCCTCACCCGCCGGTACGTGGGCCTGACCCCGCTGGCGCTGATCCACAGGCGCAGGCTGCAGCAGGCGGCGCACCTGCTCAGCACCGAGCCGGACACGGCGATCGCGGACATCGCCGCGGAGCTGGGCTACGCCGATCAGCCGCACCTCGTGCGGGACTTCCGCAAGGTCCTCGGGTTCACACCCGGCGGATACCGGCGGACCGCGCGGTGATCAGTCCTTCCGGGTCACCTTGTCGGCCACCGCATCGGAGGCCTCGCGTGCGGCGGAGAGGTTCTCCCCTGCGAGCTTGACCCCCTCGGCGGTGGCGGACGTCGCGATGTCGGCCGCGCTGGTCGCCATCCTGCTGACGCCGCCCATCACGTCGCCCTTCAGCGCCTCACCGGCGCCCTCGACGATCTCACCGGATTTGCGCACCGAATCGGCGGCGATGCGGGTGACCGCGTCGATGTTCTCCTGGATCCGCTTGCCGATCATCTTCCGACTCCTTCGCTCGGACTGTCGTCAGTGTAGTCCGCGCTGGTCAGGGCCTTCCAGTTCCGCCCGCGAGGTGTCCTTGAGATCCACACCGGAGCGCCCGAGCCGCCGGGCACCGACCACCAGGGACGCCGCGATCCGGGCGGCGTCGGCGTAGCCCAGGCCCTCAGGCGGGTGGATGTTGGAGATGCAGTTGCGGTGCGCGTCGGTGACGCCCGACCCGAAGTCCTCGGGGTCGGCGCGATGAGTCAGGTAGATGCCGAGGCTGTCGGCCACCGACAGTCCTGGACGCTCCCCGATCAGCACGAGCAGGGTGCGCACGCCGAGCGCCCGGGCCACGTGATCGCCCAGCGCCACGCGCGCCTGCGTCGCGATGACGGGTGGCGCCACCGTCACATCGGGCGGCAGGGCGGCGAGGATCGCGCCCGCCAGCGCCGTCCCGTGATCGGTGAGGGCCTTCGGCGAGAGGCCGTCGGCGAGGACGAGACCGAGGTCCGCCCCCGTTTTCGGGACAGCGGAGAGATCGGACGGCGCGCGCCCGAGGTCGGGGCGGCGCAGGTACTCCCCGCGGTCGGCCGCGCGGCTGGTCACGACGATCGGCTCGCCGAGGCCGAGCCCCCGTGCGCGAGCGACGAAGGCATCGGTGTCGAGCGGCTGGTGCACGGCGTCCCGCGCCGCGGCGTGCGCGGCGGAGAATTCCAGCACCCGGCGCGTGGGCAGCGCATCGCCGGTGCGGCCCAGTCCGATCCGCGACTGCGTCGTGGTCCGCAGGGTGTCCCAGAAGGCGCCGTCGGCGCGCTCTAGCGAGCTCATCGCCCGACTCCGGCCGCGAGTTCGCGGAGCGGAGAGGCCTCGACGGCGACGTCGCGGAGGCCGCCGGACTCGTCGGTCATCCCCTGCCGTGCGAGCCAGGCGTCGAACTCCGGCGCGGGCCGCAGGCCGAGCGCGCGGCGCACGTAGAGCGCGTCGTGGAAGGCCAGCGACTGGTAGCCGAGCATGACGTCGTCGGCACCGGGCACGGTGATGACGAAGGAGACCCCGGCGACGGCGAGGAGCGTCAGCAGATCGTCCATGTCGTCCTGGTCGGCCTCGGCGTGGTTGGTGTAGCAGACGTCGACGCCCATGGGCAGGCCGAGCAGCTTGCCGCAGAAGTGGTCCTCGAGGCCGGCGCGCGTGATCTGCTTGCCGTCGTAGAGGTACTCCGGCCCGATGAAGCCGACCACGGTGTTCACGAGCAACGGGTCGAGGTGCCGAGCGACGGCGTACGCCCGGGTCTCGAGCGTCTGCTGGTCCACGGGAGCGCCGTCGGTACCGATGTGCGTGCCCGACGACAACGCCGAGCCCTGCCCGGTCTCCAGGTACATCACGTTGTTCCCGACGGTGCCGCGCCCCAGTTCGCGCGCGGCCGCGTTCGCCTCCTCGAGCAGCGGGATCGTCACGCCGAAGGCGGAATTGGCACCCTCGGTCCCGGCGATCGACTGGAAGACCAGATCGACGGGAGCGCCCTGCTCGATGAGGCCGAGCGTCGTGGTGACGTGGCTGAGCACGCACGACTGGGTGGGTATGTCGAACCTGGTGCGCACCTCGTCGAGCAGGTGCAGCAGGTCCGAGGTGGCGTGCGGCGAATCGGTGGCGGGGTTGATCCCGATCACCGCGTCGCCGCAGCCGAGCAGCAGGCCGTCGAGGGTGGCGGCGGCGATGCCCCGCGGATCGTCCGTGGGGTGGTTGGGCTGCAGCCGCGTCGCGAGAGTGCCCGGCAGGCCGACCGTCGTCCGGAAGCCCGCGGTGACGCGGACTGCCCGGGCCACGGCGATGAGGTCCTGGTTGCGCATCAGCTTGCTCACCGCCGCCACCATCTCCGGCGTCAGGGCGGGGCCGAGGGCGGCGAGCCGGGCACCGGCATCGTCGGCGACGGAGATCCGCAGGAGGAGGTCCCGGAGGTCCCCGACTGTGAGGTGCGCGATCGGGGCGAAGGCGGACCGGTCGTGGGTGTCGATGATGAGGCGGGTGACCTCGTCGGACTCGTAGGGCACCACGAGTTCCTCGAGCATTGCGGTCAACGGGACCTCGGCGAGGGCCCACTTCGCCGCCGCGCGTTCGGCGTCGGACGCGGCCGCGCATCCGGCCAGCTCGTCGCCCGAGCGCAGAGGCGTGGCCTTGGCCAGCAGGTCGGCCATCGACGTGAAGGTGAAGGTCTCCCCACGGACGGATTGGCTGCGGATCATGATTGCTCCGTTTTCAGACGTGACTTCTAGTAGACGGTATCCGCGACGGAGCCCAGCGGGGCGCCATCGGCGCCGCGGACCGGCACCTTCGCGCCGGCGGCGTCCGTGCCCGCAGTGGCGCACGCGTAGGGCTTCGCCTGCGGCTTGGGCTCGATGAACATGGGGTTGACCAGCCACTTGCCGTCGGTGTTCGCGTAGGCCGTGCACATCAGCTCGGGGACGTTGCGGTTGATCACGAGCCGCAGGCCGGTGGCATCGCCGAGGAAGGTGAGGTCGGTGACGGAGTCGCCGGCGGAGAACACCTGCCGCCGGGTCTCCGGCGCCTGCTGCCAGGCCTGCGCCCCGGTGATACCGAGGACCTCCTGGTTGACCAGGCACCGCTTGCCGTCGATGTAGTTGATCATCGAGTCGTCACCGTCGGGCACATCGCCGCATCCGCGCAGGTGCGGAACGATCTTCCCGTCGGTGACGACGGGGCGGATGCCGATCAGCTTGTCGGGGGCGAGGCCCACCTCGGGCGCCCACGCCCGCACGACGGGCTGCGCGGACGCGGAGATGATCCGGACGTCGAAGCCGTTGTCCGCCAGCGTCCCGATGAGATCCTTGATCTGGCTGTAGTAGCGCACCCAGGCCGAGACCTCGGTGGTCCCGATGCGCTGCTTCGCACCCTCCGGCGCGGCGAGCGCCTCGGTGCGCGCGCTCTTCGCGAAGTCCTCGATCTCGGCTTCGGTGTATCCCGCCATGAGCTGGACGACCCAGGCGTACGCGGGCTCCATCCGCCTGTGGTCGTACCCGGCGAAGGCCGGCTTGCCGCCGATCTCACCGTCGTCGACCACCGCGACCAACGCGTCCGCGCAGCGGGCGTCCCGATCGGTGGGCAGCGGCGCACCGGGGGCGGCGAGCGCGGTGGGGCACGCGTCCGCGAGCGCCTGCGCGGCCTCGGGGACCAGGTAGCGGCTCGTGGTCCGCCAGTCGCCGTTCGCGGGCTGACGGATCTTGCCGGTGCGGATCATCCAGTACGCGGTCGCCGAGCCGATGTCGTTGCGCACCACGGTGTTGTCCCAGTCGAACAGCGCGACGGGGGCGGCGCCGTCGCGCGTGGTGCCGCAGTGGCCGCGCTCGGTGATCAGCTTCTGGAGACGTTCACGGTTGTCGCCGTACCAGCCCTTGTCGGAGGCGAGGGTGCGGCACTCGGCGGACTGCGAACCCGCCTCGCTCGAGGAGCAGGCCACCGCTGCGGGGGTGAGGGCGAGCACGGCCGCGGCGAGCACGGCCGCCCGACGGCGCATCACTGCAGATCCCGTTCGGCATCGGCGAGGGCGGCGAACTCCTCGTCGGGCGAATTGGCCACCAGATGATGCCGACTGTAGACCCCGAAGTAAACGAGGAAGGCGGCGAACGCGGCGAGGGTCAGGCCGGCCGCCGTCGGGTCGACGAGGAAGGTGGCCACCACGGCGACGCAGGCGATGACGAGAGCGAACGAGGTGGTCGCGACGCCGCCGGGAGTGCGGTAGGGGCGCGGCATGTCGGGCTCGCGGCGGCGCAGCACGATGTGGCTGATCATCATGAGCACGTAGCTCACGGCGGCGCCGAAGACGGCCATGTTGAGGAGCATCGCCCCCTTACCCGTGAGCGAGAGAGCGAAGCCGATGACGCCGGGCACGATGAGCGCGAGGACCGGCGCCTTGCGAGAGTTGGTGACCGACAGGCTCTTCGGAAGATAGCCGGCACGCGAGAGCGCGAACGTCTGACGCGAGTAGGCGTACATGATCGAGAAGAAGCTCGCGACCAGGCCGGCGAGGCCGATGTAGTTGACCACCTTCGCAGCAGTGCCCTCGCCGAGCGCCTCCACCAGCGGATTGCCGGAGGTGGACATCGCCTGCGCGCCGACGGCACCGGGCGCGAGGAAGAACACCGTCGCGCCGGTGACGACGAGCATGAGCATCGCGACGATGATGCCGCGGGGCACGTTCTTCTCGGGCTCGCGCGCCTCCTCGGCCGCGAGCGGGACGCCCTCGATGGCGAGGAAGAACCAGATCGCGAAGGGCACGGCGGCCCAGATGCCGAGGTAGCCGTGCGGGAGCCAGCTCGAGGCGCCGACGGCGTTCGTGACCGCGATGTCGGTCAGGTTGTGGGCGTCGAACTTGCCGATGGCGAAGATCGCGAAGATCACGAGGCCGACGAGCGCGATCGCGGTGATCACGAACATCGCCTTGAGCGCCTCGCCGGCACCGGTGAGATGGATGCCGATGAACAGCGCGTACACGAACAGGTAGACCCACCAGCCGTCGGTGATCCCGAACAGGTTGAGGGACTGGACGTACGCGCCGATGAAGGTCGCGATCGCGGCGGGCGCGATCGAGTACTCGATGAGGATCGCGATGCCGGTGGCGTAGCCGCCCCAGGGGCCGAGCGCGCGACGGGCGAAGGTGTAGCCGCCGCCGGCAGCCGGCAGCGCCGAGGACATCTCGGCCATGCCGAGCACCATCGCGAGGTACATGCCGGCGATGATCACCGCGGCGATCGCGAGACCGCCCCACCCGCCCTGCGCGAGGCCGTTGTTCCATCCGGCGTAGTCGCCGGAGATCACGTAGCTCACGCCCAGCCCCGCCAGCAGCACCCAGCCGGCGGATCCCGACCGGAGGGTGCGTTTGGCGAGGTAGTCGTCGGACTCGATGGTCGCGTCCACCCCGTCGTGGTGGAGCTGGTGCGGCGCCTGGCGCTCTGTACTCATGTGGGCCTTCCTGATCACGGTCGATCCTGTTCCCGGTGTGTTTCCGGGGCGGTATCGGCGTGTTTCACCGACGGTTCGTGTCGGTGTGATCTGGAACACTACGAGTCAAGCGTTGCAGCAGGGTTGCAGTGCAGGTCGAGGAGGAGGCGACCGGCTCAGCGAGCTGAGTCTCCAGAAGGGTGGGAATCATGCAGTGGTGCAGCGATGCGACGTATCGCGAGGACCTCTACCGACGGCGGTACGACCCTCACGTGCGGCCCGTGAACGAGCTGGTCGACCGGCTGCGGGAGGAGCGGGACGGGGCGTTCGTTCCGTACGTCGCACCGACGTACGGCGGAGTCAACGCCCGCCTCTTGGCGCTCCTGCAGGACCCCGGACCGAAAACTCGCGCCGACAGCCACGACGGCTCGGGCATGCTCTGCATCGAGAACGCCGACCCCACCGCTGAGCGCTACAAGACGCTGCTCGCCGAGGCGGGCATCGACGTGAGCGACATCCAGGCGTGGAACAGCTTCCCATGGCAGCCCACGACGACCGTCCGGCGCGGTCACCGCACGCTGGCCCCGACCGAGGAGGACGTACGCCACGCGACCGACGCGCTCGCGCGACTCGTGGCACTCCTTCCACGGCTGCGCGTCGTGCTCCTCCACGGAGTACAGGCGAAGGCGGCGTGGCCGCGGCTCCAGCAGGCGTACCCCGAACTCGCAGCAGGCGTCCGCGTGATCGACTCCTGGCACCCGCTCGCCGCCAATCCCGCGTACAAATCACCGGCGCAGGTCGAGAAGTACGCCCGCGAGATCGAGGAGTCGTTCACGGCGGCCGCCCGCCATCTACGCGATCCACGGCAGATGTTCTACAACAGCACGATCACTCCAGCGTCCAGTGGCGCCGCTGCGGACGAGCCGCCCGACATGAACGACCAGCCCGGCCGCACACGGTGGCGGATCGTCAGCCGCAAGCTCGGCGACCTCAAAGATCGCTACGTCGCGCGAACCACGAATGAGCCCGCCCCTACCGTGCGGCAGCAGTCGGACGAGACGCCGGACATCGATTCCGCATCGTCAGACCGGCAGGCCACCCCCTCGGCCGCAGGCGAAGGGGCCGCCGCGGACCGGACGACAGCCGGCACGACGACCGCGGACCATCGAACAGCATCCGCTGACGCCCCCACGAACACTCCGAACGAAGCCGCCTTCGACCGGGAGATCGAGCAGTACCGCATCGCCGAGGAAGCGCTCCTCGCGCGGCGACGCGACCTGCGGAGCCGAATGGACGAGTGCCGGGACAGCCGCGAACGCCTCGAGGACTACCAACAACTGAGTGACGACGACCGCGCTATCGCAACGCGGCTCGCCGACCTGGAACGCGCGAAGGGGACTTACCTGAGGCAACGCGATCGGGCGGCCGACTGGGCGAGGCGGAACGGCGTCTCGACCGACAGCAGGGCATTCCGAGGATCGATCGTGACGATCGAGTACCCCGACGGCGAACAGGACACCTTCGTCCTCACCGAACGGGATACCGACACCGAGTACGAGACGGTCTCGCACGAATCCCGGTTCGGGCAGAGCCTGAAGCTGGTGCAGGTCGGCGACGCAGTCGACCTGGTGAACGGCCAGCAGGCACGAATCACCGCGATTCAACCGGGCTTTCGGATATCGGCGCCTACTCGCTGAACGCCACGGACACGACGGCAGGCGCGACCCACCGGAGGAGGTAGGCGCGCAGGTCGTCGGGCGTGCGAGGCGGGTCGCCCGGGGAGATGAAGAAGGACTGCATGATGCGCAGCTGGAACTCGACCAGCTCGCGCAGCCGGGCCTCGTCGTAACCGTGAGCGGGCCAGTCCACGTCGAACCGGCGGATCATCGTCATGCCGAAGGCCATCGCCTGGCCGGACGCGATGGCCTCGGTGTGCGAGTGCTCCCCCGCGAGCATCAGGCGCAGGTGCGGGGCCCGCGGCACCTGATCGAGGGTGAAGACGATGCTCTCGACCACCGCCTCCGCGGGGTCACCGATGCCGTGCACGTGCTCCGCGAGCCGGTCGAGGAAGGCGCCAACCGACTGGACGGCAGCCGCCTGCAGCAGCGCATCGACCGTCGGGAAGTAGCGGTAGACGGTCTGCCGGATCACGCCGAGCGCATCGGCGACCTCCGCGATGGACGTGGTGCCGCGCTCACCGATGATCTCCACCGCGGCGGCAACGATGCGTGCGGACGCCTCCTCGTCGCCGGCCGGCGGCGAACCACCCCATCCCCTGCGTGCCATCGCCCCAGGCTACAGCTTCGCGCGTTCTCACCATACAGAACCTGTTCTATGTGTATGGTGAGCCCATGACGGACCTGCACCCCCGCAAGATGGACTTCCACTTCGACGAGGCTCCCGTGCCCTTCCTGTGGAACCCCGACAACCCCGCCTTCTCGTCGATGATGAACGCGGTCAGCTTCCTCGCGGTCGGCTTCGAGAAGATGATCGTCAAGCTGATCCTGCAGGTGCGCAAGGAGTTCCCCAACGAGGAGGTCGCCGCGGAGGCGACCGCGTTCATGCAGCAGGAGGGGCATCACTCGACCGCGCACCGTCGACACGTCCAGGCGCTGATCGATCGGTACCCGGGCCTGGAGAACACCCTCGACGCGGTGATCGGCGAGTTCGACCTCCTCACCGAGGCCACGTCCACGGACTACCGGCTGGCCTACACGGCCGACCTGGAGGCCACGTTCACGCCGGTCTTCAAGCTCATGCTCGACAACGAGGAGGCGCTGTTCCGGCCCGGCGACGACCGGGTGGCGTCGATGTTCCTGTGGCACTTCGTCGAGGAGGTCGAGCACCGGAGCTCCGCGCTGATCATCTACAACGCGCTGGTCGGCAGTGAGGTCTACCGGATGCGAATGGCACCGTCGATCTTCGCGCACGTGCTCAAGGTGATCCGGATCGCATGCGCCGGCTTCAACCAGCACGTGCCGCTCAAGGACCGCAAGGTCGACGCCCTCTCGATGTTCGGGCGCTACCGACTCAAGCAGAAGGTGCTCGTCGCGGTGGCGCCGCACCTGACGAAGGGCGCCATGCCGCGCGCCTTCGACGTGCTCCCCAAGGCGGAGCAGGCCGTCGCGATGAAGGGCATCATCCGCAGCCAGATGCCCCTGCACGACCCCGCGCACGAGAACCTGCCCGTCCTCGCCGGCGAGTGGCTGCGCCGGTACGACGAGGGCGTCGACTGCACCCGGTGGTACACCTCGGACGCGGCGATCGGGGCCTGACCGATGGACATGTGCACCCCCACCTTCGACGCACTCGCTCGTCGCATGGGCTTCACCTGCGACGACACGGGCGGCCTCGTCTCCTTCCGCAGCCCGTTCCACCTCGAGAACTGGACGCTGCCCGTCCTCGAAGTGACGATCGTCGTCGGCTCGGTCCTCATGCTGGTGCACGCCGTCCGCCGCTGGCGCCAGGGCGACGCGACGAACCTGGCGGTCTGGTTCGGCGCGACCGCCTACCTGTTCATCATCGAGCCGCCGCTGTACTTCCCCGGCGCGTTCGGCATCGAGGGCCACGTGGACACGATGTTCGCGCACAACCTCTTCACCGTCGACTTCCTCTGGGGCCGGCTCCCGCTGTACATCGTGGCGATCTACCCCCTGATGGCCACGATGTCGTTCGAGATCGTCCGCATGCTCGGCGTCTTCCGGCGGTGCGGGATCATCCTGGGCGCGTGCACCGTCGGGCTGGTGCACGGCGCGTTCTACGAGATCTTCGATCACATCGGGCCGCAACTGCGGTGGTGGGAGTGGGCGCCCGACAACCCGATCAACCTGCCCTTCTTCGCGTCCGTTCCGATGGGCTCGGTCGTGGTCTTCGCCGCGCTCTGGCCGATGTCGCTGGCGCTGTGCGTGCAATACATGGTCGGTCGGCACGTCGACGCCGGCGCCCGGTTCACCGGACCGCAGCTGGTGTGGCGCACGGTCGTCATCGGCCTCGCGGCATCGGTGGGCACGTTCGTCCTGCCCCTGCCCGCAACGGTCATCGGCCTCGCCGGTGACACGGTGCGCGGCACCGTGTACGCCCTGGAGCTGGCCGTGATGGCGGGGGCGGCCCTGTACGCGGTCCGACGGTCCCTGTCCCCCGGCGCACCGTCGGGCCCGGTGCACCGCAACCCCCTGGTCCAGGCGTACGCGAGCCTGTACCTCGTGGTCTTCGCGGGCCTGTGGATCGCGGCGCTCCCCGACTACTTCGGCGCGAAGGACGGCGTCAGCGCGGCCGGGGATCCGATCGGGAACCTGCCCTTCACGCTGCTCTGTTTCGCGATCGGGGCCGGGGCGGTCGCCCTGACCTTCCGCGTCCGCTATCGGGAACCGGTTGCATCCGAGCCGATCGGGAGCACCATGGAGGTGTGAGCACGCTCGCGGACTCATGGATCAGCGCCGGCCAGGGGTGGCGCCAGATCGAGCAACTCGTCCTCGCGTTCGCCCTGTCCACCGTGGTCGGGCTCGAGCGCGAGTTCCGCGGCAAGAGCGCCGGCCTGCGCACCCAGGCCATCGTCGGGACCACGTCCGCGCTGATCCTGCTGGTCAGCAAGTACGGCTTCGGCAATGTCCTGGCCCCGGGCACCGTCGTCCTCGACCCGTCCCGCGTCGCGGCGCAGATCGTCTCGGGGATCGGCTTCCTCGGCGCGGGGCTCATCATCACGCGGCGGGGCGCGATCCGCGGGCTCACCACCGCCGCGGCGGTATGGGAGACCGCCGCGATCGGTATGGCCGCAGGGGCGGGGCTCGAGATCCTGGCCGTCGCGGTGACCGTCCTGCACTTCGTAGCGGTCCTCGGGTTCACGCCCCTCGGGAGGATGGTCGCGGCGCGAGGGACCGCCGAGCGCGGATTCACCCTCACCTACCGCGACGGGGCCGGCGTCCTGCGGGAGGTCCTCGGCGCCTGTTCGCGGCGGGGCTGGACTGTGGCGTCGCTCACGGTGGTCGACGGGCCCGTCGACGACGACGGTGACGGCCACGAGGTCACCGTCGCGTTGTCCCTGGTGGGACGGGGTGTGACCGAGGCCGGCGCTGCCCTGGGCGGCGTCGACGGGGTGCTGCGCATCGACCGCGGGGCCGACGACGACTGAAGGTGAACCGAACGGTTCGTGACGATCCCACAAGAGACGGCTGTGAAGTTCTCACCTGAGAACAGCCGGAAGGACGTTTCGATCCTGTTTCATGGAAGGCATGGCAGACATCCGGAGTTTCAGCACGCTCGGCGGACAGTTCCCCAACGTCGTCGTCACCGCGATCGAGATGACCACCTCGATCGGCACCGACACCGAGTCCACGTGGGCGGGCCTTCTGGCCGGCAAGAGCGGCATTCGCGAGCTCAAGGGCGATTTCATCGGCGTCGACATCGCCGACCTCCCGGTCCGCTTCGGCGGCCAGCTGCTCGAGGACCCCACCTCCGAGGTCCCCGAGCGCCCCGACCGCAAGTACGCGGGCGACATCAGCAAGCAGCACGTGTCCAAGCGCCGCATGTCCTACGTGGAGCAGGCCGCACACGTGATCACCAAGCGCCTCTGGGACAACGCGGGCCGCCCCGACGTCGACCACAACCGCCTCGCCGCGGTCGTCGGCACCGGTCTCGGCGGCGGCGAGTCGATGGTCGAGGCCGTCGACGCACTGCGCGATCACGGCGTCCGCAAGGTCTCGCCGTTCACCGTGCAGATGGCCATGCCCAACGGCGCCTGCGCCGTCTCGGCCCTGGAGATCGGCGCCCGCGCCGGCGCCATCGCCCCCGTCTCGGCCTGCTCGACCGGCAATGAGGCCATCGCCCACGCCTGGCGCCAGATCGTCATGGGCGACGCCGACATCGCCGTCTGTGGCGGCATTGAGGGCAAGATCGACAGCCCCGTCATCGCCCCGTTCGCCATGATGCGCGCCCTCTCGACCCGCAACGACGATCCGCTGGCCGCCTCGCGCCCGTTCGACAAGGACCGCGACGGCTTCGTCTTCGGCGAGGCCCAGACGCTGATGATCATCGAGACCGAGGAGCACGCCCTCGCCCGCGGCGCGAAGCCCATCGCCCGCCTGCTCGGCGCCGGCATCACCTCGGACGGCTACCACATGGTCTCCCCCGACGTGGAGGGCGGCGGCGCCGCTCGTGCCATGAAGCGCGCCATGGAGACCGCCGGCCTCAAGCGCGAGGACATCGACTACATCAACGCGCACGCCACCGCGACGCCGATCGGCGACCTCGCCGAGGCCAAGGCCATCAACGCGGTCGTCGGCACCGACGCGGCGATCTACGCCCCCAAGGGCGCGCTGGGCCACTCGATCGGTGCCGTCGGCGCCCTCGAGGCCGCCCTGACGGTGCTGTCGCTGCGCGACGGCGTCATCCCGCCGACCCTGAACCTGGAGAACCAGGATCCGGAGATCGAGCTCGACGTGGTGCACGGCGAGGCGCGCAAGGGTGACTTCAAGTACGCCCTGAACAACTCGTTCGGCTTCGGCGGCCACGACGTGGCGCTCGCCTTCGGCAAGTACTGATTCACAGCGCTTCTGACGACGCCGCCCGCCCTGACTCTCAGGGCGGGCGGCGTCGTTCGTTCCCAGCACGGACGTACACGCGGCGCGGACACACCCCAGCGGTTCCTACCCGTCTCCGACCTGACTCGGTCTCGTCCGGCCCAACTCGCCGTGCAGGTGCTCCAGTAGGCCCTGAAGCGACTCGGCGAGGTCGCTCATACCGTCCGGCGACAATCCTGCGAGGAGGGCCTGTTCGCGGGTGAGAACCTCCGTCACGAGTCGGTCCACCTCGCGGTGGCCGGCTTCGGTGAGTTCCACGTCGACCGTGCGGCTTCCGGGTCTGTTCGCGCGACGCACGAGACCCGCACGTTCGGCGCGCTCGACCCTCTGCGAGATCGCGCCCGCCGTCACCATCGCCGCCTGCCCGAGCTCCCGAGTGGTCAGCCGATACGGCTGCCCGGACCGGCGAAGGGTCGACAACAGATCCAGCGTCGCGGTGTCCGCCCCCTGCTCCCGCAGCAGGCGCGTCCGTTCGTCGCCGAGCATCTTGGCGGCCTGCCAGATTCGCGTGATGACACCGATCGACTGAACCGGAAGGTCCGGGCGTTCGCGCTGCCACGCGAGGGCGATCGCGTCGACCGGATCGGACTCGCTCAATTCTCTTGCCACCGCGCACCACTCCGTCTATGTTTAGGTCTAAACGTAATCTAGCGCAGGAGGATCTGGATGTCCACCATCGCAATCGTCACGGGCGGCGGAACCGGTATCGGCCGGGCGATCGCCGAGCGCCTCGCCGCCGACGGCATGGAGGTCGTCATCACCGGCCGCCGTGCCGACGTCGTGTCCGCCGCGGCAGCCGAGATCGGTGACACCGTCCGAGCCGCGCCTCTCGACGGCACCGATCCCGAGGCGATCCAGGCCTTCGTCGACCAGGAGATCACCGAGACGACCGTCCTGGTCAACAACGCGGGCGGCAACACCGATTTCGACCACCCCGAACCGGGCGATCTCCCGGCGCTCGCGGCAGCGTGGCGGCGCAACCTCGAGAGCAATCTCATCAGCGCGGTCCTGATGACCGAGGCGGTGCTCCCGACCATGACGGGTGGCGGCGCGATCATCTCCATCGGCTCGATCGCCGCCGACAAGGGAGCAGAGTCGTACGGGGCCGCCAAGGCGGGGCTCGCGTCGTGGAACATCGGACTCGCTCGCCGCGTCGGGGCGCGCGGAATCACCGCCAATGTGGTCTCCCCCGGGTACATCGCCCGCACCGAGTTCTTCCGGGACGCCCTCACCGACGCCCGCCGCGCCTCCTTGATCGACGCAGCGATGACCAAGCGCGCCGGCGTTCCGGCGGACATCGCGAACACGGTCGCATTTCTCGCACACCCGGACTCGCGCCAGATCACCGCGCAGACCTTCGCGGTCAACGGGGGCGAGTACCCCTCCCGGTGAGTCCCCCGGTGAGACGCGTGGTACTCGCTCACCCGGCCGGCTTCGGCGACTTCGCCTACCGTTGAAGTTATGGCCGGTAACAAACGGAAGCCCACAGCACCGTCGACCGAGCAGGCCAAGGGCGCCGCTCCTGCGTCTACGGAGGCACTACGCAGCTTCGTCCGCGCACGCGCCGCCGATTACCTCGCCGACCCGAACGTGACGTCAGTGGGGATCGGCTACAAGGTCGTCGACGGCAAGCCGACCGACACCGTCGCGGTGCAGTTCACGGTACGCCGGAAGGTCGCGCCCGAGGCGCTCGAGAGCCTGGGTACCTCGTTGCTGCCGGAGTCCGTCGAGGTCGACGGTGTCGCGGTGCCCACGGATGTGCTCGAGCGCAGCTACGAGGCCTCGTACCGGATCGTCGCCGAACCCGAGGCGGCGCCGGCCGAGGCCAAGGCCCGCCTGGACCCGATCAGGCCGGGCATCAGCGTCGGCAACGTGAAGGTCTCCGCCGGCACTATCGGCGCGATCGTCTACGACCGTACTGACGGCACCCCGCTCATCCTGTCGAACTGGCACGTCCTCAACGGCCCCGACGGGAAGATCGGCGACACCGTCGTCCAGCCGGGCGCCTACGACGACGACCGGGTCGACGACAATCGCCTCGGGGTGCTGTGCCGCTCGCATCTCGGCGTCGCCGGCGACTGCGCCGTGGCCACCATCGTGGACCGCGGCTACACCCCCGAACCGCTCGGGCTGACCGTCGCGCCCACCGAGCTCGGCGAGCCCGAGCTGGGTGACAAAGTGATCAAGAGCGGCCGCACCACGGGCGTGACGCACGGCCTCGTGCGCCGCGTCGACGTCGTCGTGAAGATCGACTACGGCGGCAGCGTCGGCGAACAGCAGATCGGTGGCTTCGAGATCGGGCCCGATCCCCGGAATCCCGCCCCCGACAACCAGATCAGTGAAGGCGGCGACTCCGGAGCCGTGTGGCTGTTCAAAGCCGCCAACGGCCGCCCCACAGGAGTCTTCGCCGGCCTGCACTTCGGCGGGGAAGCCGCCGGCAGCCCCGACGACCACGCACTCGCGTGCCTCGGCAAGTCCGTGTTCACCAAGCTCGGCATCACCCTCACACCGCCCGACGGTGCCCCCGCGGCGCAGGCCGCGGGTGGGGCTCGGATCGGCGCCGGGTACGACCCCGACTTCCTCGGTGCTGCGGTGCCGGTGCCCGGGGTGGATGCGAGCGTGGCCGACGACGCGGTGGAGGTCGACGGCAGCCCGATCATCGACTACACGCATTTCTCGCTGACGCAGAGCCGGTCGCGCCGCCTTACCCGCTGGGTCGCCTGGAACATCGACGGCAACACCCTCAAGAACATCCAGCGGAGCGGATCGAAGTTCGTCCTCGACCCCCGCCTCCCCGCGGACACTCAGGTCGGCAACGAGCTTTACTCCGGCAACCGCATCGACCGCGGACACGTCGCGCGCCGCGCCGATCTCACCTGGGGCAGCACCGCCGAAGCCGAGCAGGCGAACACCGACTCCTTCTACTACACCAACATCTCCCCTCAGGTCGAGGACTTCAACCAGAGTGCCCGCCAAGGCATCTGGGGACTCATCGAGAACGCCGTCCTGGCCGACGCCGAGGCGGAGAACCTGAAGGTCAGCGTCTTCGGCGGGCCTGTCTTCGGCGACGACGACCGCACCTACCGGGGCGTCGCACTCCCCCGCGAGTTCTTCAAGGTGGTCGCCTTCGTCAGCGAGGGGAAGCTCGTCGCCCGCGGATTCCTCCTCACCCAGAACCTCGACCGGCTCGAAGCGCTCGATCTCGACGAGTTCCGCGCCTACCAGGTGAGCCTCACGACCATCGAGGAGCGGACTGAACTGCGCTTTGCGGACGAGCTCCGCGGCGGTGACACCTACAACGCGCCCGAGAGTCTCGCCGACCACCGGCCGCTCCAGAGCGTCGGCGACATCGCCTGGTGACCGGCAGTACGCCTCGAGTAATACGTCGATCACGACGTGCCGCCCGTGGACGCGGCATCACACCGCTGCGGCCATAGCGGCACGAGCCTCCTCGACCGATACCGCACCAGCGAGAACGTCGACGGTCAGCCCGTCGGCCAGAGCCAGCGCCGTCATCGCAATGCGATCCGCCTCGGCCCGAGGAGTCCGCGGAGCTCCGGCCTCCTCGACAAGATCCGCTATCGCTGACCGTAATCGCGACCACAGGTCGCGGTACACCTCCCCGATCTCCGGATCCGTGAGCGCTCGCGCCGAGAACGCGACCCAGACTCGCGCGGTGTCGTCGTCAATCCCGCTGGGCAGCAGCAGATCAAGGAGCGCGACGAGACGTTCGCGTGCACCGTCGATCTCCGCCGCCCCGCGATAGCGCTCGGCGGCCCGGGCGGCGACGGTGCGCAACGCAGCCCGCAGCATCGCCG
This sequence comes from Tsukamurella sputi, assembly GCF_007858445.1. Classification (GTDB taxonomy): domain Bacteria; phylum Actinomycetota; class Actinomycetes; order Mycobacteriales; family Mycobacteriaceae; genus Tsukamurella; species Tsukamurella sputi. Next base: position 110,166 of record NZ_VIGV01000011.1, read on the forward strand.
CTTTCGTCGGAAAATGATGCTGCACCGCGCCGATCGACACGCCGGCCCGGGTCGCAACGGTCCGCACACTCAGTCCGTCGAGCCCCGACTCGGAGATCTGGGCGATGACATGCTCAGTGAGGGCGTCAGCGGCGGCGGGCATGGACACGATCGTAGAACTGCTTGGCCTGCATAGCGGCTCCTATCACCATCTGCGCCGGCTCGCGCCGGCCGTCCGCTGCGGAACGCCCGCTCACGACGGCGAGACAGAGGAGGAGCACCCCGAGCCCCAGCAGCGCGAATTGCGCCGTCTCGACCAGCAGGCCCACGATCTCCGACAGACCCTCGTGATCCCCGCCGAAGCGCACATGAACAAAGGTCAGCGCGAATCCGACGATCACCAGCGGAATACCGGCGGCGAGCCAAACGACCGGCGTCCGATCTCCGCCCCGTCCCGAGAAAGCGCCGACGACCAGGAGAACCACACTGAGCAGCAGGAGCCCCACTCGGAGTAGCGCCCACGAGCGCATGTTGCCCAGCAGAGCATCCCCGGAGTCCATGCCACCACCTAGAAGGGACAGCCTCGGCCCCAAGAACCCGACGGCCGACGCGACCAACGCGGCGACTGCGCCGACGACGCCCCAGGCAACACCGGTGGCGGCACGACGCCGATACACGCACATGACGACGATGCCCGCGACGGGAGCGAGCATGCCGACGACCTCCAGAATGCGGAACACCGAACCTCCTCGAAATCAATACGATCGTATGGTTCATACTCTCCCATACGATCGTATTGGTCAAGACTCGGGGCGTATCGCACCGATCCGGACGCTCGCCAGCCCCGCTTGTTCCTCAGTCGCGGTGATCCGTTCTCCGCTGCGGTTCACGTCGCCGAATTGAGGCGCGCCGCCTGCACGAAAAGGTGATTCCGTTCGGGCACGTTGGTCGCGAGCTCCGCAGCCTCGGCGTACAACTGCGCCGCCCGGGTGGTGTCGCCAGCGCGTTCATGCAGGTATGCCGACACGGCGACGTAGCGGGGAAGTGCGGGATCGAGCGGGGCCAGCGCCGCGAGCCCCGATCGGGCGCCGTCAGCCTCGCCGACCGCGACGGCCCGGTTCAGTCGGACGACGGGGCTCTCCGTCAGTCGTGCGAGCTCGTCGTACCACTCCACGATCTGCACCCAGTCGGTCTCCTCGGCGGTCAGGGCGTCGGCGTGCAGGGCCGCGATCGCAGCCTGAGCCTGATACTCGCCCAACCGATCCCGCTGCAACGCGGCCTGGAGGATATCGACCGCTTCGGAGATCGTTTGCGTGTCCCAGAGCGAGCGGTCCTGCTCGGAGAGGGGAACGAGCGCACCGTCGGGCGTGGTCCGGGCTGCGCGACGGGAATGGTGCAACAGCATGAGCGCCAACAGGCCCGCGACCTCGGGGTGATCGATCAGCCCGGCGAGACCGCGGGTGAGCCGGATCGCCTCGGCCGCGAGATCAACGTCGCCGGAGTAGCCCTCGTTGAACACCAGGTACAGCACGCGGAGCACGGTTGCCACGTCCCCGGGCCGGCCCACCCCGTCGGTCGCGACGGTGCGTTTGGCTCGGCTGATCCGCTGCGCCATGGTCGATTCCGGGACCAGGTATGCCTGCGCGATCTGCCGGGTGGTCAGTCCGCCGACGGCCCGGAGGGTGAGCGCGACCGCCGACGTCGGCGTGAGCGCGGGGTGCGCGCACAGGAAGTAGAGCTGCAGCGTGTCGTCGGAGGCCGCGACCGGCCCGGCGAGCGGCTCCTGCGCCATCGCCTCCTCGCGCCGCCGCCGGGTGGACTCCGACCGGACGGCGTCGAGGAAACGTCGCCACGCCACGGCGACGAGCCAGCCCTTCGGATCCCGGGGCGACTCGTCCGGCCATGTGCGCAGCGCAGCGATCAACGCCTCCTGAACGGCGTCCTCGGCCGCCGCGAAGTCTGCTCCGCGACGGACGAGGACGCCGATGACCTCCGGAATGAGGCGGCGCAGAAGGGATTCGTCCACGTCGTGTCAGTCGTGGATCAGGTCGGCGGTAGTCATGAACGGCCGCAGCTCCAGCCACTCGTGGATCGGCGTGCCGCCCTTGCCGGGCGCTGCGGACAGCTCGCCGGCCAGTTCGACCGCGCGGTCGTACGAGTCCACGTCGATCACCATCCAGCCCGCGATGAGGTCCTTCGTCTCGGCGAACGGACCGTCGGTCACAGGCGGTCGCCCCTCGCCGCCGTACTGGACCCAGGTGCCCGACGGTGCCAGGGCCTGCGCGTCCACGAACTCACCGGACTCGCGCAGGCGATCCGCGAAGTCCTCCATGTACTGCACGTGCGCCGCGATCTCCTCGGGCGTCCAGTGATCCATCGTCACGAAGTTCTCGGGGGCCGGAGCGCCGCGGTAGTGCTTGAGCAGCAGGTACTTGGCCATGGTGTTTCCTCTCGTCCGGTACGGCCATTGTGTCCGTACTCGAACCTGGGACGCAGGCGACCGTGACTTCTCGACATGTCCGCGGAAAATTCTTCCGCAGATCGTGTCGACCTTCAGTCGACGACCAGCTGCAGCGCCACACCCAGGGCGTGGTGCGGGCAGGCGGGGACACCGGGACCGACACGGGACTGACCGACACGAAGTCGGCTCTCGCAGAAGTTGCTTGGCAAGCCGCCTACCTGCGACGATGTGGTGCCCCCGGTGAGACTCGAACTCACACTGGACGGGTTTTGAATCCGTTGCCTCTGCCAATTGGGCTACGGGGGCGTCCGGCGGACCGTCGGAAACGGCCAGCCGAGTCAGCTTACCGGGCGGGGTCGGTGGCCCCGGACTCGGCGTCCACCGACGCGAGGAAGTCATCGATCACGGGCCAGGTCTCGCGGACGGCGTCGGGGCCGGCGACGAGGCCGAGGTGGCTGGACTCGACGGTCGCGAACTCCACCCGCGGGGAACCGGTGAACAAGTCGACGCCGTGCCGCGCGGTCTCCCACGCGCACAGGGCGTCCCGGTGCGAGCCGAACAGCTGGATGGGCACGTCGATGGAGTGCAGATCGATCGTCCGCTCCCCCAGGTGCACCTCACCGGCGGCGAGCTCGCCACGGAAGATCAGGCGCTCCCACAGCTGCGTCGCCAGCTTGCCGGGGTAGCCGGGGAAGGTGCGCTGGAAACGGTCGATGACCTCCATGCGCGCGAGTTTCTCGGGCTCGCCGAGGTTCTCCAGCACGAACTTGGGCTTCTTCAGCTCCCGGTCCCACGACGTGGCGCGGTAGGCCACCTGCACGATCGGGGCGGGAATGCCGCCGAGCAGCGCGATCAGGGCGCCGGGGCCGAGGCCGCGCACCGGCTTCATCACAGAGGTCACGAGCGGGTACGGCGGCTGCGCGGCGTACTTGAGCGGCGTGGCGATGGAGACGATCGAGCGGATCCCCTCCGTCGAGGCCCCGGCGGCAAGGAAGGACAGCGTGCCGCCCAGGCTCCAGCCGAACAGGTCGACGCCGGCACCGTCGGGCACCTCCCCGCCCCAGAAGTCATCGAGGGCCCGCGTGATGGCCTGCGGGATGATGTCGAGAGCGAAGTCCTCGAAGCCGAGTCCGCGGTCGGCGTAGTTCATCTCGCCGAAGTCCACGACGTACGGGACGCGGCCGGTGGCGGCGAGGTGCGCGACGACCGAGGTCTCCGGCGAGAGGTCGTAGCAGGTGGCGGGAGCGGCGATCGGCGGCACCAGCAGCACCGGCGCGGCGCCGGGCACCGCGGCCGCATCCCGATCGGAATCCGAGGCGAACCGGCGCAGGGTCCGGTGCGCACCGTCGGCCACGACGACGTGCGGGGTGCGCTCGACGGGGCGGATGCCGTCCCCCAGGGTCAGCGCGTACAGGTTGCCGGCGCGCTCGCGCAATTGAGTCAGGCTCAATACGTTCATGCGCCTACGGTACCGCGCGCGACGGGTCCGATTTCCGCCGCCCGGTAACGTACCCCCTGATGAAGGACACCGAGCCCACCCCGCACCGCGTGCTCGTCGCCGAGGACGAGGCGATCATCCGCATGGACCTCACCGAGATGCTGCGGGAGGAGGGCTACGACGTGGTCGGCGAGGCCGAGAACGGCCAGGTGGCGCTCGAGAAGGCCCGGGAACTCCAGCCGGACCTGGTGATCATGGACGTCAAGATGCCCGTGGTCAACGGGCTCGACGCCGCGCAGGACATCGCCCGCGAGCGGATCGCGCCCGTCGTGATGCTGACCGCCTTCGGCCAGCGCGAGTTCGTCGAGAAGGCCCGCGAGGCCGGCGCGATGGCGTACCTGGTCAAGCCCTTCACCAAGGCCGATCTGGTGCCCGCGATCGAGATCGCCATCAGCCGCTTCTCCGAGCTCAAGGCGCTCGAGAAGGAGGTGACGACGCTCGCCGGCCAGTTGGAGACCCGCAAGCTCGTCGACCGGGCGAAGAGCGTCCTCATGCAGGCCCACGGCGTCTCCGAACCCGAGGCCTTCCGCTGGATCCAGCGGACCGCCATGGACCGCCGCACCGACATGCGCACCGTGGCGCACCTGGTGATCGACACTCTGGGACCGGAGCAGGCGCGGGGTTAAGCACCGATCCGCCCGGCCACCGCCGGCAGGGCGGACGACAGGGCTGCGGTCGCCGACTGCCAGGTGTGTCCGTCTCCGACGGAGGTGATCGTGCAGGCGATCCCCACCGTCCTCATGCGTGAGCACAGCGTCTGCGAGCTCCCCTTCTCGGTCGGGTCCGCGGCGTACTGCCGCCCGGCTCCGCCTCCCCCGCCGTGCGGGTTCGGCCGCCATGCTCCGGTAGTGGGACCGCCGTGTCCACCACGTCCCGGTCGCTGCCCGTCGGCGTCGACGAAGACTCCCCCGACCCCGGCGTACGGCCCGTGCCGGGCCATCACCGTCTGCGGGTCGTAGTCGTCCCAGCGCGCCGCAGCGCCGCCGAACAGGCGCGCGATCGTCTGCGCCTTGGTGCCGGTGTTGGGTCCGAGGTCGCCCCCGATGTCGCCGAAGGCACTGAACAGATCCGGACGGGTCACGACGAGGTCCATCGCGCACGTACCACCCATGGACCAGCCGATAGCACCCCAGTGGCTCGCGTCGGCCGCCGCGCCGAAGGTCGAGACGACGTACGGCCGCACGTCCTTGATCAGATGGGCCGCCGCCGCACCCCGCGGACCGTCGACGCACTCCGTGTCGTTGTTGAAGCTGCCTCCCGAGTCCACGAAGACCAGGATCGGTGCGTGCCCTCCGTGCTGGGCGGCGTACCGGTCGGCCGTCTGCGTCGCCGATCCGAGCCGGATCCAATCCGCCGGGGTGTTGAACTCGCCCCCGATCATCTCGACGGCGGGCAGGACGGGAGGTGTGGGCCCGGCGAACCACGCCGGCGGCAGGTAGACGTACTCGGTGCGGTGCGCGAAGCCGCTCGCATCGTCCGGGACGTCCACCGGCACGACGCGGCCCCGACTCTGCGTCGTGTTCCGCAGTCCGGGGAGATCACTCTGCGCGATCTGGTTCGGGAGGGGGCCGGCCATCCATGCCGACCAGGCGACCTGCACCGTCGGGTAGTAGCCGACCCATTGGTCGACCACGAGGAGCGCCGCCACGAGCAGGAGCGGGACCGCGACGATCGAGACCACCCGCCCTCGCCACCGTCCCGATCGGAACCGGACGACACCGGCGACCAGCGTCGCCGCGGCCAGCCCAAGCCACACCCACAACATGCGAGGGGCGGGCTCCCCAGCGACGCCCTGCGCGTTCACCTCGGCGTCGGCGGCCCACGCCGCCACCGCCCCGACGAGGAGGGAGAGGGGCAGTCCGATCCGGAGCCAGCGGCCACGGCCGAGGAGCACCAGTGCCGCGGCCAACGCCGCGAGGGCGAAGACGGTCAGAGGCAGCCAGCCGGTGAGCAGCGACGTTCCGCCGCGATGCGTCATCACATCTGCAGTGTCCGGCCCGAAACCGGGAGAACGCTGGGAACAGCCCGGCAGCCCGCTGTACGGGTGCCCGACCGCCACCGGCGGTCACCGTCCGACGACGGTGACCGACGAGAGGGTCAGACCGCGCGGACCGACCGGGAAGGCGGCAACTGCTGGCCCCGGTAGTACCCGGTGCGCGGCATGTTCTGGAAGGCGGGTGCGTCGCCCGTGGCCTTGTCGTTCTGACGGTCGATGACCTTCTTGACGGCCTGCGGCGACGTTCCCGTGTAGCGCGCGATGTGCACGATCGGGATCCGCGCGGCGTACGCGGCGAGGATCGTCTTGCGGTACTGCTCCTCCGCGTTCGCCTTCAGATGCGACCAGTGCGAGATCGGGCTGAGGAAGTCGCGGACCTCTTGAGGCGTGGGCTCGGGGACCTTCGGCATCTCTACTCCGTGAGTTCTAGCCCGGGGCGGGTACCCAGGCGGCTGATAGGGGCGTTCGACCGTACATCGACCGTGCGCCGTGGTTTGTTACACGCCGGTTGGATTAGTTTGCCAGGGGTGGTACAACGGGCATCGATGTATCCCTCAGCTGTGGCGACCCAGTCGCCGGACGCGCTCCACACCTGGGTCTTCACACCCGTGGTGACGAGCCTCATGGTCGTCGCATCCATTCTCTACGTCGTGGGCGCGGCCCGTGCGCGACGCGCCGGAGTCGCCTGGCCGATCACCCGGATCCTGTCGTGGTTCATCGCCATGGCGCTCCTGGTGTTCTCCGTCAACAGCGTGATGGCCGAACTCGCCAAGCACCTGTTCTGGGCACACATGCTGGTGCACCTCGTACTCATCACCGTGGTGCCGATGTTCCTGGTGCTCGCGGAGCCGATCCGGCTGCTCGCGACGGCCACGGGCGAGGCCGGCGACCGGCGCGTGCGGGCCTTCCTCGGCAATCGCGTGGTGCGACTGATCACGAGCCCCGTCGTCGGGCTGCCGCTGTACGCCTTCGCGCTGATCAGCACGCACCTGACCGGCTTCCAGGACCTCGCCCTGGACAATCCGTGGCTCAAGCAGCTCGAGTACACCGGCTACTTCCTGATCGGCTGGATCTTCATGCTGCCGCTGATCGGCAACGAGCTGTGCGGCCCCACCAAGCTCTCGCACCCGCTGCGATTCGCCTCGTTCCTCCTCGCCATGGGGCCGGACACGCTGGTCGGCGTGACGCTGATGATGACCACCACCGAGTTGGCACCCGGCTACGCGGCCTCGCGGCTGGGCTGGGGTCCCACGGGCCTCGAGGATCAAGCGGCTGCGGGCGCGATCATGTGGTTCGGCGGCGACGGCCTCATGATGATCCTGCTGCTCGTGGTCGCGTTCCAGTGGATCACCGCAGAGGCCACCGGCAAGCGCGGCGGGGGCATGGGCACCTGGCTCGATTCCGCACGCCGCGGCACGCTGATGGGTGAGAACGGCGAGAACGTGGACGTGGACGACGACGAGGCCGCCCTCGCCGCGTACAACGCGCGCCTGCGGGAGATGAACCGCGGGCGCTGATCAGCGGAGCGAGTAGACCTCCACGCCCGGGAAGGTTTCGAACCGTACCGCGATCGCGGCCACCAGCACCGCAGCGATGACTCCGGCGCAGGCCCAGCCCACCGCCTCGACCTGCCGGCGCGTGCGCTTCTCCCGCGGCAGCAGCTCCGGGGCGTAGACGATGCCGGCCGTCACGAGCGCGCCGGCGACGAAGCCGCCGAGGTGCCCCAGCCACGAGATGCCCGACAGTGCGAACGACGCGACCACGTTCACGCCGATGAGCACCAGCAGCGACGTCGGGTCCAGCTTCATCCGCAGGAAGAGCACGAGCTCCGCCCCGATGAGGCCGAAGATCGCGCCCGACGCGCCCACGGTGATCGTGTTCTCCAGGCCGAACCACAACACGGCGGCGCTGCCGCCGAGCAGTGACAGGGCGTAGAGCACCGCGAAGCGGGCACGGCCGAGCGCCTGCTCGATGTTCCGCCCGAAGACGTACAGCGTGAACATGTTGACCAGCAGGTGGATGGGACCGAAGTGTAGGAACCCGGAGGTCACCGCGGTCCACCACCAGCCGTTCGCGGTGGCCGGCTCCGAGAGCGCGAGCCGGGCCACCTCCACCGAGGACATGTTGCGGTCGATGCTGCCCGAGGCCTTCGCGCTGAAGGCGAAGGCGATCACGTTCACCGCGATCAGCGAGTACGTCAGGACGGGCTGCCAGTCCCGCCGGACCGGCGTTCCGAGCACGGTCACGGGCGGCTAGCCCGCGAGGGACACCATGAGGGTGCCCGAGGTCGAGGACAGTTCCTCGCCGGAGACCGGCGTCCCGGGGACGTCCCCGATGGTCACCTCGTAGTTCCGGTTCGGGTTCGCGTGCAAGGAGGACAGCGTGAACGGCAGGAGGCAGCGGCCGGAGCGCAGGACGCCCTCGCCGAGGGTCGTACCGAAGCTGTCGCCGGCGCCGCGGAAGGTGATCCGGGCGCCCTTCTTGACGCCGACGGCATCGCCCGAACCGGCGCACGTCGAGGACGTCGCCCGGTACTCGGTGGGCGTCAGCACGACGACGCCCTCGCGGTCGAAGGCCGTGTTCGCGACGCCGAACGAGACGGAGAAGATCCCGACCCCGGCCATGACGACGAGCAGCACGGCCGTCAGCACGACGACCCAGGTGCGGGAACCGGGCCCGTGGCGTCGCCACGGCTGCTGCGGACCCGGCGGCAGCGCCGCGGGCAGCTCGGCGCGCCACTCGCGGCCCGGCGTGCCCTGCGGCACGTTCGGGATCGGTCGCTGCTGCGTGTCCTGGGTGGTCACTTGGCCCCCTTCGGCGGGAAGTACTTGAGCACACCCTCCTGGGTGGTGCTTGCTACCAGAATGCCTTCTGTATCGAAGAATTGCCCGTTCGACATACCGCGCCCGCCGTCGGCCACCGTCGAATGCGAGGAGTACAGGTTGTACTGATCGAACCGGACGCGCCGGTGGAACCACAGCGACTGGTTCAGCGTCACCGCCATGATCCGGTCGAATCCCCAGGACAGCCCGTGGCGGGTGATGATCGAGTCGAGGATCGTGGTGTCGGAGGCGTAGGCGAGCGCCGCGTCGTGGATCACCTGGTCGTCGGGCAGCGGTCCTGCGGTCCGGATCCAGACGTTGTTGTCCTCCTGGATCAGGCCCTTGCGCTTGGCGATCCACGCGGGATCGTTGGTGAACCGCATGTCCATCGGCTGCGGGGCCTCGACGAACATCGTGACCACGTCCTCGTAGCCCTCGAGCGTGTCCTGGATGCTGCGCAGCCCCTCGGGCCCCGGCACCTGCGGCGCGGCGTCGCCGTGCACCAGCGGGTTGCGGCCGTCGGTCTGGTAGGCCAGCTGCATCAGCGCCAGCACCGTGCCGCCCTGCTCGACCGAGACCAGACGGTTCGCGACGTTGCGCGTGTCCCGCAGGCGGCGCACCACGAAATCCAGGTCGGCGTTCACCTCGCCGCCGTTGATGAAGTGCGTGTGCGCGGCGTGCAGGAACAGCGAATCCCGCGCACCGGGGACCGTGCGGCCCGACGCGACGATCGCCTGCGAGAGGATCTGGCCGCCGAACGTGCGGGCGGCGACCTTGGCGGGGTGACGACCGAGGAACCGGTCCTCCCCCGCCTCCGCCAGATCCAGAGTGCCGAGGAACTCGTCGAAGTCGGTGAGTGTCTCCGTCATGACGAGAAGCCTACTGGGGCGGTTCCTAGTGGTCGTCCTCGCCGATCCGGTGCACCTGGATCAGGTTGGTCGAGCCGATGGTCCCGGGAGGCGCACCGGCCACGATGACCACCTGATCACCCTTCGAGTACCGCCCGATGCCCTCCAACGAGTGATCGACCTGCTTGATCATCGCGTCGGTGCTATCGGCACCGTCGACCAAGAAGGTCTCCGTACCCCACGACAGCGCCAGCTGGCTGCGCACCTCCGGCAACGGCGTGAAAGCCAACAACGGCAACCTGGTGTGCAGGCGAGCCAGCCGACGCACCGTATCGCCCGACTGCGTAAACGCCACCAGCGCCTTGGCATTGAGCCGCTCCCCGATATCCCGCGCCGCATAGGAGATGATCCCCCGCTTCGTCCGCGGAACATGATTGAGCGGCGGCACCGACGGCCCACCCTCCTCCACAGCGTGCACGATCTTCGCCATCGTCCGCACCGTCTCGATCGGATACTTACCCACCGAGACCTCACCCGAGAGCATCACCGCATCCGCACCGTCGAGCACCGCGTTCGCAACATCCG
>NZ_VIGV01000119.1 GCF_007858445.1 Tsukamurella sputi
CAGACGCACGGCCCAGTCCGCGGGAACGACGGCCTGCTCGGCGTAACCGCCGTCGCGGGCCGTGCCGATCTCGTAACCGTGCGCGACCACCCGTTCACCCGTGGCGAAGTCGTCCGACGTGGATTCGACGACGGTGCCCGCGATATCGATGCCGGGCACGATCGGGTACTCCCGCACCACTCCTCCGCCGGGAGTGAAAGCCAGTGCGTCCTTGAAGTTCACGCCCGAGAACTCGACGGCGATGCGCAGGTGTCCGGGCTCCAACGGCGCCGCGTCGCGGGTCTCCACGCGGGAGTTCACGGCGGCCTCGCCGTCATGGTCGGCGAGTTCGGCGATCAGTGCCCGGTACTGGGTCATCGTGTGTGCCTCCTGAGTCTGTCGACGTCGTCCTGCGTGATGCTACGTGCGGCCCGTACCGGGCGCTCCGAAGCACTCCAGCTGCCGTTCGACCACGGATCGCAGATGCTCCGGCGAGTACCGGTCCGGACACAGGATCGCGCTGACGGCGAGCCCGTCCACCAGTGCGGCGAGACGATCCGCGTCGACCGCGGCATCCTCGTCGTCACCGTCGAACAGGCCTGCAGCCCGGGACCGGTCGAC
>NZ_VIGV01000120.1 GCF_007858445.1 Tsukamurella sputi
GGCTTCATGTCTACTACTCTAGACCTACCCTATCTATTTACAAAGCCGGTAAACGCGAGATTGTTTAAAATTATTAATTCCAATATATCTATCATGCTTATTGATAATAAGAAAAGCTGATGCGTTGCCGGGTTTTATGATTGTAATCTTTTAACGATCCCGTGCCGGCAAAAGGCAATCCATTTCGGCATTAAAAAAGCCCTATCCGCGGGCATGCAGTGGTAAAAAGAGCGAAATAGTAGTTTCCCGCGACTCTGCGGATCTTCTTAGTGGATTATTTTTAAGGAAATATGTTTTTGAGGGACAAAACAAGCACGCAAGAAAAAAGCCTCTAGCGGTTAAGCTAGAGGCTTTTAAGATAAAGCCCTAGGGTTGACCTACTCTCACATGGGATCTCCCACACTACCATCGGCGCTGCTACGTTTCACTTCTGAGTTCGGGATGGGATCAGGTGGTTCCATAGCGCTATTATCCCCAGGAAAACTGGTTGTGTTTGAAGTGTTATCACTTCACTCACGAATAAATTTGATTAGTTGGTATCAATAACAGCAATGTTTGATTGACTTGCTTAAGTTGTTGTATTCGCGTCAACTTTGGA
>NZ_VIGV01000121.1 GCF_007858445.1 Tsukamurella sputi
AAATCTTCGTAAAGGATACTCAAAGAGAGAAGCAACAGTGCTCGCTAAAGATGCGATTCGTGCGGGTATTAAACGACACTTTGCGCTTAATAGTTATGTGGGAACACTCAACTTTGAAGAGAGTTTTAACGCCATCGAAGAGAAGTAGCAGAAAATAGTTCCCGCTTTGATATCTCTATTATTGAGACTGTAGATGGTACATAAGCGATTTTAAGAGACAAGCTAATTTAATTTGTTAAAGTGAGCTTGTCTCTTTTTTGTGGGATTTTCTGTTTGGTTTTGACTAAACGCTTATACTAAGCGATTTTTATCGTTTTCGATCATCATTGATTGATAATCAATAGATTACATATTTATCAAACTCTCTTGAAGACAATGTTTAAGTTGCTGTTGATGGGTGACAAGATGAAACACTCGAAAAATTTTCAAAGATTTTTCAAAAAAAGAGTTGCAAATAAAATCAAAAGGGGTAAGATACATCACCTCAGGCGACACAGCCCTTTTGAAAACAGCACAAACCAACGAAATAAGCAGTATAAATAAGTAGTGTTTTTTTGAAGTCTTTGAATGTTTTTAAATAAAGTTGTTAAACGGTTTT
>NZ_VIGV01000122.1 GCF_007858445.1 Tsukamurella sputi
GAAAGATAAAGACTTTATAAGAAGTATAGAGGAGCTAGCAAATTCCCTTCGTGAGCAGATAGAAGCTGAAGTTGATGGATTTGATATTGATGAAGTAGCTAAAACTGAACGTATCAAAAAAGTATTTAATAAAGAAACGGGATATCGTTTTTTTTTAGAAACTTATTTCCCTCATGTAATTCGTGATGATTCCCGTGCAGAACTTCATCTTTGGTTATTTGATGAAATCCCTAAAATTGTCTTAAGTGAAGAATCTACAAACTTAGGAGTAGCTGCTCCTCGTGGTGAAGCAAAAACAACATACATTACGCATATTTTCAATCTTTGGACAGTAGTAACAGGTTATAAACACTTTAATGTGATAATCTCCGACACATTTGAACAAGCATCAATGTTCTTAGAACTGACAAAAGCAGATTTGCTCTTTAACCCAAGATTAAGAAGTGATTTTCCAGAAGTCACTGGAAAAGGAAGCACTTGGCGTATTGGACAGATCATTACTCGTAATAACGTTAAAATTCAAGCGCTCGGGATGGGAGAAAATATCCGAGGATTGCGTCACGGTAGTTATCGTCCAGAGTTAGTTTTTATTGACG
>NZ_VIGV01000123.1 GCF_007858445.1 Tsukamurella sputi
GTTGTAGCGGTGATAAGTGCTATATGGGAGAATTCACCACCACTGACCCATTGAACAAAACGACTCTCTTTACCATAAGCAGTTCGAAAAATAATATCCCCAACCGCTAATCGATCCTGATAGATTGAATTCCAAGGCTCATAGTGATCTCTATCCTTATAAGGATTGAGATCGATCTCCAAAATAGTGATTACGCCTATCAGCAAACCTATAGAGATCAAGAGCGTTACGAGAATTAATTTTAATCTTAAATATAGCTTCTTCAAGCGCATCTATCGCCTTAATCGTTTCAATGATGTTGATGATGTTGATGATGTTGATGATGAGTAATGTTATAAAAAAAGAACGCCTTAACGTTCTTTTTCTCTAAATCTCTATTTGAGTTTCTACCTATATTTCTACTTCAGCTCCTAACTGAAAATGGCAACTCGAAAGTTAAAACTTCACTCTCCAGCCCTCTTTTCCTTTCATTGTCTCAATCTCTTCTGGATCTTCACTTGTTCCATTTTTATAATGAACCTGGAAAAGCACTGTCGCTTCTGTCTTATCTTTATTATATTCCACATTATTGAAGGTGATATCTTTCAAGCCCCCTT
>NZ_VIGV01000124.1 GCF_007858445.1 Tsukamurella sputi
TGATTGTCGATGTGGCACTCGATCTTCTTGATGCAAAACCAACGGCTTAACTACTCTATTAGAGTTTAGACTTATGGTCAGATTGATCTAATTATTCAATCTGATCAATCAGATCAACTAGATCAGAGTTAATCGGAGCTAGATCAATTATTGATTAGCTTGATGCGATCTATTAAATCAGTAACTCCATTACTTCATTACACTTTGACTAAAGTGCTTTTGCCTAAACAGGATCTCCTTTCTGTTTAGGCATTTTTTTAGTGATAATTTTTTTGAGAGATAATTCTATCATCTCACTTTTTACTTCACTCCTACCTTATTTCCACCTTACACTTACATCTTATTTTTATCTCATTTTTATCTCGTTACTCTCTCAGCTAATCTCTTCATCTTCTCATCTTCTCATCTTCTCATCTTCTCATCTTCTCATCTTCTCATCTTCTCATCTTATTCTCTTATTTTCTTATTCTCTTCAAAAGGGTGATGAGTGAGTCACTCTTCAATGAGCAACCTTCAGTGTAGG
>NZ_VIGV01000125.1 GCF_007858445.1 Tsukamurella sputi
CCCCAAGCAGCTCGTACTGGCGACCGGCATGTCGGGCAAGCCGAACATCCCGGACTTCCCCGGCATGGACGTCTTCGCCGGCGAGCAGCACCATTCGTCGAAGCACCCGGGACCGGACGCCTACGCGGGCAAGAAGGTCGTGATCATCGGCGCGAACAACTCGGCCCTCGACATCAGCAAGGCGTTGATCGAGGCGGGTGCCGAAGTGACCATGGTGCAGCGCAGCTCGACGCACATCATCAAGTCCGAGTCGCTCATGGAGCACGGCCTGGGCGACCTGTACAGCGAGCGGGCCGTCGAGAGCGGCGTGACCACCGACAAGGCCGACATGATCTTCGCGTCGCTGCCCTATCGGATCATGAACGAGTTCCAGAAGCCGATCTACGACAAGGTCCGCGAGATCGACGCCGACTTCTACCGGGGGCTCGAGGACGCCGGCTACGAACTGGACTTCGGCGACGACGACTCCGGCCTGTTCATGAAGTACCTCCGACGGGGCTCGGGCTACTACATCGACGTCGGCGCCGCCGGGCTCATCATCGACGGTTCGATCAAGCTCGCGAAGGGTCAGGTCGACCACCTGACGGAGAAC
>NZ_VIGV01000126.1 GCF_007858445.1 Tsukamurella sputi
GAGGGCGCTTGCACGCCTGCCGGTGACGATCGGAGGAATCGTGAGCAATCCCGACGCGGACAAGATTCGCGAGGAGGCGGTGCAGCGTATCGCCGATCGGCCGAACATGGTGCTCAAGGGCGATCCGATCGAGGAGCTCGCGAAGGCGCATGAGCGCCATGCAGCGAGGCTCAAACAACTGATGGTGACTCTCCGTGACGTTTGCCGAACCAACTACTTGGGTGACACGATTGAAGGGCGTGCGGCGACCTACAACCTGGGCGTGGCCGTGCATGACCACGAGCACTCCGTGGTCCAGAACTTTCAGCGAGAGGCAGCTGAGGCGCTGAGTATCGCCGCTGCTCTGAGGCAGATTGCTAAGGACATCGGAGACACAGAGCTCGCTAGCGCCGAGGGGATCATGGTTCGATGGGAGTAGCCCGCGAGCTCCGACTTGTCCTGATGGCGCTGTTGCTTTCCGGCTGCGCTGTCGCGGTGGAGGGCGAGGCGGTAGTCGAAGAAAGTGTGGTGAAGCGATCGGTGCTCGCACCGGCGCAGCCACTGCCATTCACGCCTCAACACGCGGGTCGGACCAACGAACGGAACGATGGG
>NZ_VIGV01000127.1 GCF_007858445.1 Tsukamurella sputi
ATCTGTTGCCGGCATCTTATTAACGACTTATGCGGTGATCGTTCAAGCGAGTTTTGCTGAGGCGTTGTTTATCACGATGATTGGTGCCGGTGCAGGTACAACAATATCGAAGGGCGTTGTCGATACAATGCAAAAGAGAAAAGATCATGAATAAGGTCTTATCAGTATTAGTAACAGTTATGAGCGCTATAGGCGCTTTTTTAATGCTCTTAATTCGGCAGAAGAATCGAGAGCTTGAGAAGAAAGATGACGAAATCAAACAACATAAATCAAAAGCAGAGCAACAACAATTTATTGCTGAGCAAGAAACAGAAACAAAGAATGCTACAAGTAGCATCAGTAGCGCTTCTGAGTCTGATATTGACAGCATGCTCGAGCAAACTGGTTCATACCGAGATTGATTACCGTGCTATTAATTGTGCAGGTTGGAAGAAGGTGTTGGTTGATCGAGATGATGTCTTGAGTAAAGCAACTAAGGAAGATGTAGTCTCTCATAATTCACGTTACGTTAAGTATTGCGAGGGATTGTAATGGTAAAACTTGCAAGCTTAATAGAGAAATTCCCAAAGACATGGAAGGGCGCGATTATC
>NZ_VIGV01000128.1 GCF_007858445.1 Tsukamurella sputi
GCATTTGGTGCACAGCTTCCCGCCGATAGCTCAAGCAATATCCGGCAGATCACCGCGCGACAACACCGCTAATGGAATAGCCCCTGCACCGAATCTGGCCAATCGCAGTATCGCGCATCTCTTCCATCATTTCGATCACCATTTGATGGAGGGTCAGTGTCTCGGAGGCACTGGGAAAGCTAGCTCTACCGTGGGCGACTTCGTTTCGGCTGTCGCAGAGTTGCCTATCTATCATATTTCGTTTAAGAGCGAGATCCTGGAGTGGAAGGTTCAGAGTTGTCATTATTGACTCAAGTACAACGTACCGAAGATTCGACTTCGTATCAACCACTTTGTCGCGATTGACTCGTAGCCTTTGAGTCGATCCGCCGCGCGCGAGTTCGGCCAGCTCTAGATTCGCTTGTTTATCGCCAGACTCTATCCTTCTCAGCAGGTGCTGTGTGTGTGCCACTACGAGCCCGTCTGCACTGTCTGCAAGGAGCGGTTTTCTTTTGAGGACAAGCCGAATGTACTCTTCAAATAGCGTTTTGCAGTACCCCTCCCAGTGCGCGTACAACATTGTTGTCATACTCCGCGTCAAAGCGCGCGCT
>NZ_VIGV01000012.1 GCF_007858445.1 Tsukamurella sputi
CTTCGCCCGGGCGCAGGGCGCGCTGGCCCGCATGGCGATCGGCGCGGGCCCCGGCACCTGGGTCGGCATGGACGTGCACGCCGAGGCCGTCGCGGCGTTGTCGACGCTCCCGGCGGACACGCTCGCCGCCCCGCGGCTGCTGATCGCCCAGCGACCCGGCACCGCCCCCGTCGGGCCCGACGGCGCCGACCGCCTCGTCGCCGAGGGCATGCCGGAGTTCGTCGAGCCCGGCGCGCACCTCGTCCGCATCCCCGACGAGACGATCGCGGGCATCGCCGCGTGGCTCGCGGCGGAGCTGCCCGCGACGGCGTCGGTGGCGATCGATCCCGTGCTCCGCACGCACTCGCGGCACGACGGCGTGGAGGAACGGATCGAGGACATCGGGGGCGCCGCAGCGATCCGCACCCTGCCCGGCGGTGCCGCACCACGCCGCTCGGTGCTGCTGTGCGCGACCGCCAACGACACCCGCCACGGTCCGAACCGCGCCTCGGTGCAGCTGGCGCGGGACATCGCCCGGTCCGGCGGGAGCGCCCTGCGCTTCGACCGCCGGGGCGCCGGGGAATCCGGCCCCGTGGGCCCGGCCGAGGTGGTCCCGCTGTTCCCCGCGACCGCGGAGACCGACGTGATCGCCGCCGCCCGCACCCTGGACGGGCCGGTGCTCACCGCCGGCGTCTGCTCGGGCTCCTGGTACGCGGCGCACGCGGCCCGCGCCGTCGCCGCCGATGCGGCGGTGCTCGTGAACGCGGTCCTGTACTCGTGGCGCCTCAAGGCGGGGATCGCCGCTGCGCCCGCCCAGGATCTCGGCGTGCCGCGCTCCGATCCCGCCTTCGCCCGCAGCCCGCGCGGCCGCGTGAAGGACCTGCTGCGTCGCCGGCTGCCGTACCCGGCGTGGCGGCTCCTGGGCCGACGGGGCGTCACCCAGGTCCCGGAGGTGCTGCTGCGCCCCGTCGTCGCGGACGGCACGGACGCCGTCCTCGTCCTCGCGCCGCCGGATGCGGCGTGGTTCGACGGGCAGCGCGGTCCCGAGGGCCTCCCGCGGCTGGCGGGGTGCCGGGGCGCGATCCGCGTCGTGCGCACCGACCACGGCGACCATCCGGCCTACCACCCCGCTGTGCGGTCGGCGCTTGCAACCGCGATAATGCAGTGGTGCGAGAAGCCATGAAGGGGCGGCGGATACGGCGCCTCGTCGCGTGCGCTCTCGTGGTCCTGCTCGTCGGCGTCATCGGCACCACGCTCGATCGCGCCTACCTGCAGCCGAAGATCGACCAGCGGCTCCAGCGCGCCGACGCCATCGTGGTACTGGGCGGCAATCCGTACGAACGGTTCGAGTACGGACTCGAGCTCGCCGAGCGCGGGCTGGCCCAGCAGGTGGTCATCTCCAATTCGGTCGGTGTCGCGGACGACCGGATGCGCGAGCTGTGCGCCCGGTCGATCACCGGCGTCCAGGTCACCTGCTTCCTCCCGGAGCCGTGGACCACCCGCGGCGAGGCGCAGGAGATCCGGAGACTCGCCGCCGCGCGCGGCTGGAAGGACATCATCGTCGTCACCACCACGGCGCACCTCGAACGCGCCCGGTTCATCCTGGAACGCTGCTACGGCGCTCGGATGCAGATGACCGACTTCCCGGAGCAGCGCGGTGTCGCCGAGACCGTCTTCGGCTGGGGTTACCAGAGCGCCGGCTGGCTCAAGGCGCTGTACCAGACCGGTTGCTAGAGCGGGTGACGGCGAAGGAGAGCGCGCCCACCACCAGCACGACGATGCCCGTGGCCACCGAGCCCGCAGGCAGCGACAGCGCCACCAGGACACAGCCGGCGAGCCCGACGGCGGGAACGATCCGGGAGCGCACCGTGGCGTCGAGCGTCCACGCGGAGGCGTTCGCGACCGCGTAGTAGACGAGCACGGCGAACGACGAGAAGCCGATGGCGGCACCCAGATCAGCGACGGCCGCCACCACGGTGACCACGGCACCGACGGCGAGTTCGGCGGTCACCGGCACGCGGCGCCGCTCGTCGACGGCCGCGAGTGGCCGCGGCAGGTGACCGTCGCGCGCCATCGCGAGCGTCGTGCGCGAGACCCCGAGCAGCAGCGCCAGCAACGAGCCCACGGCCGCGACGCAGGCGGTGACGGTGACCACCGCGACCGGGAACCCGGCGGCCCGCGCCGCATCGGCGACCGGGGCGGCGGACGCGGCGAGCCCGGCCGGGCCGAGTACCGCCAGCAGCGCGACGCCGACGAGGGCGTACACCACGAGGGCCACCGCCAGCGCGGTGAAGATCGCGCGGGGCAGCGTCCGCTCCGGATCCCGGACCTCCTCGCCGAGCGTCGCGATGCGCGCGTAGCCCGCGAAGGCGAAGAACAGCAGGCCCGCCGCCTGGAGCACCCCGAACGGCCCGGACCCGGCACCGTCGAAGACTCGGGAGGGGTCGGCGTCACCGGAGGAAAACGCCACGATCACGACGGCGAGCAGCACTGCCAGCACGAGCGCGACGATCACGCGCGCCACCCGGGCCGAGCGCTCCACCCCGGCGACGTTGAGACCCGTGAGCACCACCACGGTCGCGGCGGCGACGGCATGCGCGTGGGCGGGCCACGCGTAGTGCCCGACGGTGAGCGCCATCGCGGCGCAGGACGCACTCTTACCGACGACGAAGCTCCAGCCGGCGAGGTGACCCCAGAACGGGCCGAGGCGCATCCGCCCGTAGACGTAGGTACCGCCCGACTGCGGGTAGAGAGCGGCGAGCCGAGCCGAACTGCTCGCGTTGCAGTACGCCAGGAGGGCCGCGATGGCGAGCCCCAGGAGCAGGGCGGAACCGGCGGCGGCCGCAGCCGGGCCGAAGGCCACGAAGACACCGGCACCGATCATCGCGGACAGTCCGACGGCGACGGCGTCGGAGAGGTCGAGCGTGCGGCGCAGCTCCGGTCCGGTCATCGCTCCTCTGCGCGCTCCGCGAGCCGGTCCACGGACGCGGCCAGACGGTCCGCGGTGGTCGCCCGGGCACGCGGGAGGCGCTGCTCGTCGTGCAGCTGCGTCCAGTCGTAGGTGTGGGTGACGCGGGTGCCGCCGTCGGCGAGGGGCTCCAGTTCCCACCGCCACAGGTGGCCGGGCGCGGGCTCGTCGAGCGGGGAGGGCAGCCAGGCGATGAGGCGGCCCTCGTCGAATTCGGTCACGCGGTTGGCGCGGACCTGGCCGTTGGTCAGCGTCATGGTGAAGACGTCGCCGACGGCGCGCACCCGTTGACCGGGCGCGGCCTCGGTGAGGTTGTCGTTGCCGTCCCACTCGGGCTGCCGCGACGGGTCGGCGATCAGGGCGAAGACGAGGTCCGCCGGGGCCGCGACATCGCGGCTGGCGGACACGATGCGGGTGTCATCCGATGTGCTCACGTCAGCCATCGAACCAGGCGCACCCGCATCGTGCCCAGCATTGCGATCTACTTGCGGTTCATGTCGACGCTGTTCTCGAAGGTGACCGAGCCCTCGGGCGAGTTCACCCACTGGCCGGGGCAGTTGCCGCGCAGCGAGCTCACCACGAGCGGCACGACGCGCGGGTCCCAGGCGAGGTACGCGTGGTCGAACGAGACGGCGGCCGGGAGGTAGCCCTTGACCGTCGTGCGGCACTGGCGACCGTCGAGGTTGCCCGACAGCGGGTCGGTCGAGCTGCGGATCGAGTAGAACTCGGTGGGACCGGGGGTGTCGACGCCCGCGTTCAGCTGGTTGAGGATCGCCGAGCCGTTGCACGCGCCGTTCGCGGGCGCAGGCAGGACGCAGCCGGTGGGCGAGCCGTACTCGACGCCGCCGAGCACCACCGAGCGGGCCACGTCCTTGTTCCCGCCGAGCACCTTGATGTAGTAGCGGCTGCTGATGGCGCCGGAGCTGTGCGAGACGATCGAGACCCTGCGGTTCGGCGACGCCTTCTTCGCCTCGTCGACGGTGGCCTTGAGCTGGCCGGCTTCCTTCCTGTGGTCGAAGCCGGGCAGCCACAGGTTCTTCACGTCGAAACCGGCGTTGCGCAGGTTGGTGTTCAGGGGCTCGTAGACCTCACCCGGTGCGATCAGGCCGGCGTAGACGATCACGAGGTCGCGCTCGGCGGCCTGGGCGATCGACGGGACGGCGGACACGACGCCGAGGGCAGCAGCGGCGGCGACGAAGGACTTGCCAAGAGTTTGCATGCGCAAAAGGTACAACATCTGAGAGGAGACTGTGCAACACGGATGCTGACCCTGTGCGCGGCGTGTCGCCCCCGGGCGCGCCGCACCGCGTTCGGCGGTCTCCGGGTCGCCGATTATTCTCGGGCGTATGAAAGCTGTCGTGTGCACCGAGGGTCGGCTGACCGTCGAAGAAGTCCCCGCTCCGAGCCCGGCCCGCGGGCAGGTGCTGCTCACCGTGACCCGCACCGGGATCTGCGGCTCCGATCTGCACGCCCGCCACCACGCCGATCTCGTCGCGGACCTGGCGGCCAAGGCCGGGTATCCGGATTGCATGCGGACCGATCAGCGCATCGTCATGGGGCACGAGTTTGTGGGCACCGTCGCCGAGTACGGGCCCGGCTGCCGCAAGCGCTGGCCCGTGGGCACCCGCGTCGTCGCCCTCCCGACGTTGATGGTCGGCAGCGAGCCGCAGCTCGTGGGCCTGTCCGAGCGCTCTCCCGGCTCCTACGCCGAGCAGGTGCTCGTCCAGGAGTCGATGACGATGCCGGTGCCGGACAAGCTGTCCGACGAGGAGGCCGCGCTCACCGAGCCGATGGCCGTCGCGTGGCACGCGGTGCGGCGCGCCGAGATCGGCCGGGGCCGGACGGCGATCGTGATCGGCTGCGGTCCCATCGGCCTCGCCGTCATCGCGATGCTCCGCGCCTCGGGCGTCAAGGAGATCATCGCCAGTGACTTCTCCCCCGGCCGCCGTGCCCTGGCGAAGCGGATGGGCGCGCACGTCGTGGTGGATCCGCGCGAGCAGCAGCCGTGGGACGCGTACAAGCAGCCGCGCACTGAGATCCGCCGCGCCAGCGACCTGTTCAAGCTGGGCGTGAGCACGATGGACAAGCTCACCCTGATTCCCGGCCCGGTGCCGTGGTGGCACGCCTTCCGGCTCGCGGACAAGATCGGCGAGACCCCGTCCGGCCCCGTGGTCTTCGAGTGCGTGGGCGTGCCCGGCATGATCAACTCGATCATCGAGGCCGCGCCGCTGCGCACCCGCGTGATCGTGGTGGGCGTCTGCATGGAGCCCGACCAGATCATGCCCGCGCTGGCCGGCAACAAGGAGATCGACCTGCGGTTCGCCTTCGGCTACGACCCGGGTGAGTTCCACGACACGCTGCACATGATGGCGAGCGGCAAGGTCGATGTGAAGCCGCTGGTCACGGGTACCGTCGGGCTCGCGGGCGTCGAGACCGCCTTCGATGCTCTCGGCGACCCCGAGGTGCACGCCAAGATCCTCATCGACCCGTCGAGCGCGGTGACCGCGCCCTGACCGCGCCCGACGTGCTGCGCGTCGGCACGTTCAACGTCAACGGGATCCGGGCGGCGCGACGACGGGGCTTCGACGCCTGGCTCGCGGGCCGCGGCCTCGACGTGCTCGCGCTCCAGGAGTTGCGCTCTCCACCCGCCGAGGTGGGCGACTTCCCCGGGTACTCGGCCGCGATCGACTGCGGCTCCGTCCCGGGGCGCAACGGCGTGGCGGTGCTGACGCGCACGCCGCCGGCCGCCGTGCGGAGCTGGGCGTCCGATGGCCCCCGTGCGCGGGGCCTCGGCGCCTACGCGCACGAGGGCCGCTACATCGAGGTGGATCTCGCGGACGCGCCCCTGACCGTCGCGTGCCTGTACCTGCCCAAGGGCGGCCTGCCCGAGCACCTACAGCGGCCCGGCAACATCCGGGACGTGCCGGACGGCGGCGCCAAGTACGCGCGGAAGATGCGCTTCCTCGAGGCCTTCGCGCGGGAGCTCAGTCGCAACCGGCGGGCGGCGCTCGCGGCCGGGCGGGACTTCCTCCTGCTCGGGGACCTGAATCTCGCGCACCTGCCGCACGACGTGACGAACTGGCGGCCGGCCCAGAAGATGGAGGGCTTCCTGCCCGAGGAGCGGGCCTGGCTCGGCGCGCAGCTCGGCCCCCGCCGCCTGGTCGACGTCGTCCGGGCCCTGCACGGCGACCGTCCCGGTCCGCTCTCGTGGTGGAGTTGGGCAGGCGAGTCGTTCACCAAGGACGTCGGCTGGCGGATCGACCATCACCTCGCGACGCCGCGGCTCGCGCGGGCCGCGCGATCGGTCGTCGTCGACAAGGAACCGTCGCCCGAGGCGCGGCTCTCCGACCACGCGCCCGTCGTCGTGGACTACGCCGCCGGCTGGCGCGCGCCCTCCTGACGGATGCGCCCCGCCGGGCCGGCGGCCAGCGCGGCGCCGGCGATGGTGATGAGCGCGCCGAGGATCATCGCGGCGGCCTCGCCGGGGACGAGGAGGTGCAACTGCTCGCCGACGGTGACCGCGGCGACGGGGACGCCGATCTGCGCGGCCGCGAGCACGCCGAGCGGAAGCGACTGGCCGAGGATTCGCATGACGATGTGCGCGACGACCGCGCCGATGCCCAGAGCGAGGCCGAGGACGATGAACTTCGGATGCGAGACCAGGTCGCGAAGATCGATGCGCGCACCGAGCCAGACGAAGAAGAGCGGTGCGAAGAAGCCCTCCTCGATGGCGAAGAGCTGCTTCGCGACGCGCCGCGGCTCCCCCACCGCCGCGACCGCGAGGCCCATCGCGAAGCCCGCGAGCATCACGGAGACGTGCATCGAGGTCGCCACCGCGGCGAGGAGGAAGAGCCCGACCAGGCTGACGCGCAGTTCGATCGCGAACCGACGCTCCTCGGAGACCTTGTGGACCCGTCGCTGCCACCCCCGCTCCTCCGCGAGCCGCAGCAGGAGGTAGACGACGAGGGCCGCCGCCCCGACCGCGAGTGCGCCGAGGGCGGCACGCCCCGCCGCCGACGGGTTGATGACCAGCGGCAACGCGACCACGCAGACCGTATCGGCGATGGCCACCTGCGCCGTCAGGGCGAGGATCGGTGTGCCGCTCAGAGACGCCGAGTCGAGGATCGGCAGTACCACCGCCGCGGAGGACGAGGCCATGAGCACCGCGTACAGCGGAGCGTGGCCCGTCCCGAAGGCCGCGGCCAGCCCCGTCGCCACCACCGTGGCGACCACGCCGACGAGCGCCGCGCGGAGCGCGCCGGCACCGAGCGCCGACCGCACCGCCGGGTCCCGGACCGGGACGTGCGTCCCGGCCACGAACATCACCAGGGCGAAGCCGATGTCGGCGAGGAAGGCGAAGGTGGGCTCCGACGCGTCGAGCACCCGGAAGCCCGTCGTGCCGAAGAGCACGCCCGCGGCGAGGGGCCCGACGATCGCCGGGATGTGCCACGACGTGGGCAGCGCGAGCACGGGTCCCAGTAGCCCGAGGGCCGTCACCAGCGCGAGTGTCGAGAAGGTCATTGCGAGCACGCTACTCCGCGCGCGCCGCCCAGTACCCTCGAAGTTCCTGCTCCGTCGCGGACCTCGCGGCCAGCTCGCCACCGTCGTCGAGCAGCGCCACGACCTCCCGCGGGAAGGCGTCCTCCGCCACCAGTTCGGCCTTCGCGCGCCGCATCGCCGCGAGCAGCGCGTACCCGTACCGGGCGTACGCGGCCTCCCAGTCGGCGGTTTCGAGGCCGTCGACGAGCTCGTTCAGCCGGTCCTGCCAGGCGTCGAGCGGCGCCCGCCGAGCCCAGGCCCCGTCGGACCGCGGCCATGCGGAGGGGTTCCAGAGCGACCGCGGGGCAACGGATTCGACGGTGCCGAGCGCCGGGACGGGCAGGTGGATCGGGCCGCCGTGCTCCGCGTGGAAGGCCGTCAGTGCGTAGGCGTAGGGCAGCTCCCCGTCGGCCTGGTAGACGAGCGCCCGCGCGACCGCCCGCAGCTCCTCGGCGATCGCGTCCTCGAAGCCGAACCAGTCGATGCCGGGGCCGTCGCCGCGCGTCACCGCTTGACGACGTGGAGGTCGGCGAGCGTGGTGAGGCAGTCCGCCGCCATCGTCAGGTCCGCCTCGGCGAGCATCGACCGGAGCACGTGCTCGACGCCGGCCGCGCCGCCCAGGGTGAGGCCGTAGACGTAGGGCCGACCGATGCCGGCGAGGGTGGCGCCGAGGCCGACGACGCGCAGCACGTCCACCCCGTCGCGGACTCCGCTGTCGAAGGTGACCGGGAGCCCGGCTTCGAGCACGCCCTCGAGGTGGCTGATGGCGGGCAGGCCGCCGTTGGCCTGCCGGCCGCCGTGGTTCGAGCAGGCGATCGCGTCGACGCCCTCGGCCGCGGCCCGGCGGGCGTCCTCGGCGTGGCAGATCCCCTTGAGGATGATCGGCAGGTCGGAGATCCGGCGGATCCTGGCCACGTCCTCCCACGAGAAGGTGGGCTTGCTGAACAGCGAGGACCAGACGATCCCCGCGTGCAGGGGCGGTGGGTTCTCCACGCCGCACAGCTCGATGAACCGGGGGTCGCTGAGGTAGTTGGCCAGGCACCGGCCGCGGAGGAACGGGATGTAGCCGTTGCCGAGATCCCGCGGCCGCCAGCCGAGGCTGCCGGTGTCCAGGGTGATGGTGAGCGCGTCGAAGCCCGCCTTGTCAGCGCGGCGCACCAGGCTGTCGGTCAGCTGGTCGTCCTTCGTCGGGTACAGCTGGAAGGCGGCGAAGGAGTCGCCGCGGGCGTCGGCGATCTCCTCCAGCGGCGCCTCCGACAGCGTCGAGTACATCGCGGCGACGTTCAGGGTGGCCGCGGCACGCGCGACCTCGAGGTCGCCGTTCTCGTGCACCAGGCCGTTCACCCCGACGGGACAGAGGATCACCGGGGCGTCGAGCTCCGCGCCGAGGAAGGTGGTGGACAGGTCGCGGACGCTGCGGTCGCGGAGCATCCGCGGGACGAAGCCGTAGCGGCGCAGCTCGGCGACGTTCACGTCCTGTGTGGTCTCGTCGCCGGCGCCGCCGCGCACGTAGTCGAAGAGGGAGCGATCGAGCACCTGCTGCGCCCTCGCCTCGAGATCGCCGAAGGTGTACGGGAAGTGGCGGTGCTTCGCGAGCAGCCCCTCCGCGTAGATGCCGTCCTGGAAGCTGCCGTAGTCCGCCATGGGTGGACGGTAGCAGTGGCGGTCAGGGAGCGGTGAGGAAGTCCAGGGCGTCGACGGTGGCCGCCGGCTCCTGCAGGTGATAGCCGTGGCGCATCCCGGGGTAGACGCGCACCCGGGCGCCGGCGATGCCCGCGCCGAGGATCTCCGCGTTCTCGGCCGGGCACATGCGGTCGTCGGCGCCGTGCAGGACGAGCGTGGGCGCGGTGATCCGCGGCAGAGCTGCGGAACCGTCGTGGTCGGTGCTCGCGGCGAAGTGCGCGCGTTGCGCCGGGAGGGAGCGGGGCTGCGCGAGGATCGCCTCCGCGGCCTCGGGGTGCCCGGCGAGCCACTCGGGGGTGAAGAACAGCTCCAGCAGGGCGCGACGGTCGGAGCGCACGAGGATGCGCAGGACCTCGCTGGGGCGCGCCACTCCGTGCGCATCGCCCACCGTGGTGGCTCCGAGGATCAGCCGCCGCACGCGATCGGGGTGATCGGCGGCCAGCCACTGGCCCGCGCGGCCGCCCATGGAGAAGCCGTAGACGTCCACGGCGTCACCGACTGCTCCTGCGGCGCGGGCGGCATCGAGGACGGCGAGGGCGTCCCCGGCGCAGTCCCGCGTACCCCATCCCCGGGGGAAGAGGTCGTCACTGGCGCCGATGCCGCGGTGGTCGAAGGTGATCACGGGGCCCGCCGCCCGGAGATCGTCGATCAGCGGCGCCCACGACGATCCGGCGAGTGCCTGGCCCGCGAACAGCAGCAGCCCGGGCCCCGTCGCACCGGTGGCCGCCGGATGGACCGTGTAGGCGAGCCGGGCACCGTCGGAGAGGGTGGCGTGTGGCATGGCCGCAAGCCTAGGACGTCACACCGACAGGATGCAGCTCACGCTGCGAGGTGAGGCTTGGCTAGAATCTCGTCCCATGTCTGTTCACATCTTCTACGGTTCCTCGACCGGCACCGCCGAGGGCGCCGCGAACGCCATGTTCGACGTGTTCGCCAAGGCCGGCTCCGTCGAGCTGCACGACATGATGGACGGCGAGATCGACGCACTGGATCCCGCGGACTTCCACGTCTTCTCGTGCGCCACCTACGGCGAGGGCGAGCTGCCCGCGGGCTCCACCGAGTTCTTCGAGGATCTGCTCGAGGCGTCCCCCGACCTGACGGGCCTGCGCTTCGCGGTCTTCGGCCTGGGCGATTCGATCTACGTCGACACCTACAACGCCGCCGGTAAGACCATCGTGGAGCACCTGACGGGCCTCGGCGCGACCCAGGTGGGCGACCGTTTCGAGCACGACAACTCCGGTACCGACGATGTGGACGAGAAGGCGGTCGAGTGGGCCGAGCAGATCGTCGCCCAGATCTGATCAGCCTGCACGCCGACCACTGACAGACGAACGCCGCCGCGGATCACTCCGTGGCGGCGTTCTTTCGTCGGTGAGCCTCGTCCGCGACGACGGTTACTGCGGAACGCTCAGCGTGGGCGGGGTGGTGTTGACGCCGGCGCACGCCTCGCACACCGAGGCCGGGATCACGCCGCGGCGCTGCAACCAGCCGAAGACGATGCAGCCCAGGCACACGCCCGCGGCCGATTCGAGGAGCGCTGCCACCACCAGCAGGCCCAGCACGATCTGGGCCGCGAGGTGGTTCCCGGTCACGAAGAGGACCAACGCCACGGTCGAGAAGACCAGGCCGATGGTCTGCGCGAACCGCTTCGGCGGGCCGGGCACGAGCTTGGCCGGGCCGAGCCGCGGCGCGATGACGTGCACCGACAGCCGGCCGAACGGCGAATAGCGGGGGCCGCCCGCGACGCGCAGCGCGAAACCGATCGCCAGGGCGGCGTAGAGCCACCACTGTCCGGCGACGATCGTCACGACCGCGAGGACGACGACGAGGCCCGCAGTCGCGCGGGCCGCGTACTCGTTGACCGGATTCGGGAAGGAGAAGAGACCACTCACGAGATCGAGGCTAATCCGCGGTCGGTGCGCCGACCAGGGTTGTGCTCGGCGTGATTCTCACCCCGCCGCCAGTCGCAGGAGCAGGGGCAGCGCGGCGCGGATCAGCCCGGTCTCCTCCGTGGTGAGCTGCGCGCTCCCGGTCTCGACGAGCCAGGCGTCCTGCGCGGCGTCGCGGGCGTGCAGCGCCTCCCGGCCGCGGTCCGTGAGGGTCACGGGCCGCCGCCGCCCGTCGGAACCGTCGGCGTCGCCTTCGAGGAATCCACGGCGCCGCAGGTCCGCAATGCCGGCGGAGACGTTCGAGCGCTTCATGTCCAGCCGGTCGCCGATCGCCGTCGGGAAGGCCTCGGGCCCGAGCGCCTCGACGGTGGCGAGCACGAACAGCTCGGAACCGCGCAGCCCCGCGGCGGGCAACCGCCGGAGTCGTTCCTCCAGCAGGCCCACCGCAAGGCGCAACGCCTCGGCGTCGCCGGGCAGCATCGCGGTTCGCTACTCGTCGTCGATGGGGGTCGCGACCACCGGCTCCGCAGCGGCGGGAGCGCCGCCGTCGAGGAGCTTGGAGAGGTCGATGCCCTGGACGCGCAGCGCCGCGACGATCGACGCGATCGACTGCGCCGACAGCCCCAGCAGCCCACCGGTGGCGTCGTTCTGTCCGCCGCCGATGATGTTGATGCTGTCGATCGCGGCCGTGGCCTCCGACTGGGCGCGGACCGCGC
The DNA here is from genome assembly GCF_007858445.1 of Tsukamurella sputi. Classification (GTDB taxonomy): domain Bacteria; phylum Actinomycetota; class Actinomycetes; order Mycobacteriales; family Mycobacteriaceae; genus Tsukamurella; species Tsukamurella sputi. Next base: position 11,775 of record NZ_VIGV01000012.1, read on the forward strand.
CCTCGATCGTCGACAGGACCTGCGGGACGAGCAGCAGGCGCGCGGCGTCCGAGTTGTACTGATTGAACGCCTCGGCCTGGGCCTGCTTGCCCGCCGCGTCGGCGCGCAGCTCAGCCTCAAGGGCCTCCGCCGCGGACTTGCGCGCCGAGGCCTTCGACTCGCCCTCAAGCCGGATCGATTCGGCGTGCACCTCCGCCTGCGCGAGCTTGCCGGCCGCGTCGGCGCGGAGCTCGGCCTCGACGGCCGCCGCGGCGGACTTGCGGGCGTCCGCGGCGGACTCACCTTCGAGCCGGGTCGAGTTGGCCCGTGCCTCCGCGGTGAGGATCGCCGACTGGCGCTCGCCCTCGGCGCGGGTGATGGCGGCCTGCCGCTGCGCCTCTGCGGGCGCTATCACGTCGGCCTCGAGCGCGGCCTCGGCCTGCGCGCGACGCTTGCGCTCGACCTCGGTACGCGCCTCGATGCGGGCCGCCTCGGCCTCCTCCAGCGCGATGCCCACGGCCTTCTCCGACTTCGCCTTCGCGAGGGGGCCGGCCTGATCGGCCTCGGCGTTCTGCGCTTCGGTCTGGGCGCGCAGCTGGGCGATGCGCACGTCGCGGCTCTGCTGGGCCTCGGCGATCGCGGTCTCGGCCTCTGTCTGGGCGATCTCGCCCGCGCGGCGGGCGTCGGCGGAGCGGATCAGCGAGTCGCGCTCGGCCTCCGCCTTGCCGATGTCGGCGTCGCGCTTGACCTCGGCGATGCGCTTCTGGCCCAGCGATTCGAGGTAGCCGTTGCGGTCCTCGATGCCGGCGATCTTGAGGATGTCCACCTCCATGCCGATGCGCGCGAGGTCACCCCCGGCCTCGTCGACGACACCGCGCGCCAGCGCCTCGCGGTTGCTGTTGAGGTGCTCGACGGTCATCGTCGCGGCGATGCCGCGGAGGCTGCCCGCCAGGATCTCGTTGATCTGGTTCTCCAGCTCCGCCATGTTCGCGGTGAGGAACCGCTGGGCGGCGGTGCGGGTCATCTCGTCGGTGGTGCCGATGCGCACCAGGCCGACGGCCTGCAGTTCGACGGGCACACCGTCGATGCTGCGGGCGTTGCTCAGCGCGATGCGCACCTCGAACGGGCGCAGCGGCATGTAGTCGACGCGCTCGAGCCCCGGGACCTTGAACCGCGCCCCGCCGCGGACGACCTTCATCTCGCCGCGGCCGGTGAAGATGGCCACCTGATCCGGCGGAGACTTGATGTAGTTGTGGAAGAAGATCCACAGCGCCAACAGGATCACGATCACCGCGGCACCGGCCGCGAGCAGGATCGATACGGTCATGGCGTTCCCTCCCTATTCCTTTTCGATGGTTCTGCGGCGCGCCGACGAGAGCGCGCGGATGTCAGTCCTGGGTGCGCAGCGGTTGCACCACGAGCCGGTCGCCCTCGACGTCGACGATCAGCACCTGTTCGCCGGCGCGGGCGTCGGCGTCCGGGTCCACGAGGATCGCGGTGGTGACGGCGCGCACCGAGTCCGAGTCGAGATAGCGCACCTGCCCCCAGCCGCCGGCGGGGATCTCCATACTGAGTTCGCCGATCGTGCCGACGGCGGCGCGCAGACCTGCGACGGTCCCCGTCTGCGCGCGGCGCATGGCTCGGAGCACGACCATGAGCAGGGCGTACGCGGCGACGCCGGACCCGGCTGCCACGCCGATGATCACGGGCATCGGCAGGGACGTCCCGGACGACAGCGGCCAGCCGACCACTCCGAAGACGCCGACGGCGGCGGCCAGGGCGGGCGCACTGAGCCAGGGCAGGCCGGCGTCGGAACTGCCGACCTCGACTCCCCCGATCTCGAAATCCCCCAGGACCAGTGAAGCGATCAGGACCAGGACCCCGACCACGGCACAGACTGCGAAAACGGTAACCACGGGCGCCTCCTCTGCGCTCGGATCTCCTGATTGCAGTATAGCAAAGAATGCGTACGAGGTGTACGTCACCGAGCTCGTCCCCGATCTTATTAGTTGTAGTCATACAATGCTTGTGTGTTGACAACTGTTTCGGCGCCCGGGCCGCGGCGACGCGCGCTGATCCTCGTGGCGTGCAGCCTCAGCCTGCTCATCTCCTCCATGGACGTGACCATCGTCAACGTCGCCCTCCCGGAGATCGGGCGGCAGATGCACGCGTCGACGACGCACCTGCAATGGGTCGTGGACATCTACACGCTGACGCTCGCGAGCCTGCTGGTCCTCTCCGGCGCCACCGCCGACCGCTTCGGTCGGCGCCGCGTCTTCCGCATCGGGCTGACCGTCTTCGCCGCGGGCTCCCTGCTCTGCAGCCTGGCGCCGACCGTCGACGTGCTCATCGCCGCCCGCGGGATCCAGGCCGTCGGCGGCTCGATGCTGACCCCGGTCGCCCTGTCGATCGTCACCGCCGTCTTCACCGATGCCGCGGAACGGGCCCGGGCGATCGGCGTGTGGGGCGCCGTCGTCGGTGTGTCGACCGCGGTCGGACCGCTCGTCGGCGGCATCCTCATCGACTCGCTCGGCTGGCAGTCGGTGTTCTGGGTGAACCTACCGATCTGCGCGGTCGCGCTCGGGCTGACCTACGCGGTCGTGCCGGAGTCGAAGGCCGCCGTCCCGCGGAGTATCGATCCTCTCGGCCAGATCCTCGCGATCGCGGTCATGTTCACCGCCGTCTTCGGTCTCATCGAGCGCGAACCGCTGATGCTCGCCCTCGCCGCCGCGGCGCTCGCCTGCTTCCTCGCGCACGAGCGCCGGCACCCGTCGCCGTTCATCGACCTGCGCTTCTTCCGCAGCATCCCGTTCTCGGCGGCCACGCTCACCGCGGTCTGCGCGTTCGCCGGATTCGGCGCCTTCCTGTTCACCATGTCGCTGTACCTGCAGACCGTCCGGCACTTCTCCGCTGTACAGACCGGCCTGATGTTCCTACCGATGGCCGTGTGCGTCCTGCTCGCCTCCCCCACATCGGGCCGGCTCGTCGCGCGGTACGGGCCGCGCCCGTCGCTGCTCGGCGCGGGCACCCTCATGACCGGCGCCGCCGTGGCACTGACCACGGTCGACGCGGCCACTCCTCTGATCGAACTCGGCATCGTCTTCGCAGCCTTCGGCATCGGCTTCGGCCTGGTCAACGCACCCATCACGAACTCCGCCGTGAGCGGCATGCCACTGGACCGGGCGGGCGCCGCGGCCGCCGTCGCGAGTACGAGCCGGCAGCTGGGCATCAGCCTCGGCGTGGCGCTCTGCGGCCTGGTGGCGCGCGCCGCGCTGTGGTGGACCGTCGCCGGCTTCGCGGTCGTCATCGCCGCGCTCGCGGTGTTCTCGACGGGCGCTCGGGCCGAGCGCTCACGCGCCCGGATCGCACCGCTGCTCGAGACGAAGGAGTCCGCGGATGTCCGTTGACAGCCCGGACGAGGTGTGGAGTCTGCTCGTGCACGCCGTGATCGACAGCCGCTCGGACTGGCGCCGGGCGGTCGCCGAGCGCACCGGCCTGCCCTTCAGCAGGCTGCGGGTGCTCAAGCGGCTCGACCGCTACGGTCCACTCACCCTCAAGGAGGTGGCTGCGCTCGCCGACATGGACCCGCCCGCCGCCACCGTCGCCGTCAACGATCTCGAGGCGCGGGGCCACGCGCGGCGCACCGTCTCGCCGGAGGACCGTCGCGCGAAGGTCGTGACCATCACCGCCGCGGGACGGGCGGTCGTCGACGCGATGGCCTCGGTGGAGGACCCGGCGCCCGCGGCGGTCCGGTCACTGCCTCCCGGGGAGCTCGCGCGGCTGGCCGAGCTCGCGCGGGCCCTCGCCGGGTAGCTCGCCGACTGGCTCGTGCGCGACGTCGAGAGGCTCGTCCGCGCGGCGCACCGGGCCGGCCGCCGCATCGCGCGCCGGTGCGGGTGCGGGTGCGGGTGCGGGCACCGCACCGTCGGACGACGGTACCGGGACGGTCTGCTCGACGGTCCCCACGGTCACCGTGCGGGTGCGCCGCATCGAGAAGGTGACCTCCTCGACCTCCTCGTAGGACTGCTGCACCGTGCGGGTCTCCCCGCCCGGCAGGACGCGGGCGACGAGCGGCGGCATCAGGGGCCGCACGAAGCCGGCGATCGTGCGCGCGGCCTCGTCGAGGACGGGCGGCACGAACGGGTTCGGCTTGCGCAGGACCTCCCGTGGCGGGACCGCTGGTGCGGTGTCGGCGACGGTGGCCGGCAGGTGCGGGGTGGTCTCGTCGGGCACGGGCGCCTCCTCGGCGGGCTCGCGGGTCTCGTCGATGACGGGCTCGCCCGCCGGCGTGCGGCCGGGGACGGGGATCGGTCCGGTCGGGGTCTCATCGCCGACGGGCTGCCCCGCCGTGATCAGGCTCGCCGCCTCCGCGGCGGCAGCGATCGGCAGGAAGTCGTCGTCCGGGACGGGGACTCCCTCGGACGACGGCGCAGGACGGACGTACCGGCGGGCGCTGACCGCCACCGGCTCGAACCCGGAGGCCTCCAGCGCGGCGGCCCCCTCGGCCACACCTCCACCGATCGCGGGGAGGACCCGAGTGAGAGAGTCCAGCGCGGGCGAGTCGTGCGCCAGCGCGAGTTCCACGCGCCGTTCCTGCTCCCGACGGTCGATGGCGAGCTGCGCGGCGGCGGCCAGTCGCTCGCTCTCGAGTTCCTGCCGACGGCGGATGTCGCGGGCGGTGTCGCCGCGCCACAGCCGCAGGAGCAGAGGCAGCAGCGCCAGCACCGCGCACACGAGGTCGATCGCGCCCCGGAGCCCGGCCGAGGGCAGCGAATGCGCCGTGACGCCGTTGAGCGCGACCCAGCGCGCACCGATCCCGTCGTCGGCGCCCGCGACGGCGTCGTCCCGCGCGACGGTGACCTCGGCTCTCGCCGCCGCGACGCGCGCGTCGCGGCCGGGTGCGTCCTTGGCCCGGGCGGCGGTCGCACGGTCGAGGTCGGTCTGGGCGGCCGCCAGTCGTTGGTTGGCGGAACTGGTCTCCGGCCCCTGTCCCGGGACTCCCGTGATCGACGTCTGCGGACAGGCGGGACCGGGACGGTACTCGCAGCGCGCGACGACGAGCGCCTGGTCACGACGGGTGGACGCCTCCGCGACCGCGGTGTCGAGGGCGGTGCGGTCCGCCACGGCGGCGTCGAGGTCCGCCTGGGCCGCACGCACCGCGGGCGCGGTCGTCGCAGAACTCTCGGCGTCCGTGCGCAGCCCGTCCTCGATCGCGCCGTTCAGCGCCAGCATCGACACGAGCTCGCCGACCACGAGCCCCGCGAGGACGAGCACGAGAGCCCGGCTCGGCAGCGCCGCCCGTCGGCCCGGTCGCGCGACCGCGACGCCGATCCCGCCGGTGACCAGCGCGGCGAGGACCGCGAGAACCAGGACCGTCGTCATGCCGCCTCCTCCGCCGCGATAGAACTCCACCGATCGTCTCTCACAGAAGAATCGCAGCCCGCACCCCGCCGCGCCCAATCCTGTGGCCCCTTTCACAGCGTGAAAGTACGCGCGAACCATGCACGCTCGACATCTCTAGACCGCACGGTCTATATTTAGACCATGCGGTCTAGAGATACGTTCACCTCCGAGCAGCGCCGGGCCCAGCTCGTCGACGCGGCCATCGCCGTGATCGCCGAGCACGGCTACCCGGCGGCGTCGGTCGCGAAGATCGCCGACCACGTCGGCATCGCGAAGTCCGTCGCCCTCTACCACTTCCGGACCAAGGACGAACTCGTCGCCGCCGTCACCGTCGCGGTCTTCGCCACGGCGGCCGGTCACATCGTCCCGGCGATCGCGGCGGCCGACACGGCCACCGACAAGCTCGCGGCCTACATCCGCAGCAATGCGACGTTCCTCGCCGAGCACCGCGCCGAGACGATCGCCCTGCGCGAGATCGCCACCACCTATCGCTCCGCTGACGGCCGCCGCTTCGACGAGGCCGTCACCGAGGACACCGCGACGAACCCACCGCAGGGCGATCTCGCGCTCCTGGACCCCGCGGCGATCTTCGCCCTCGGCGTCTCCAGCGGAGAGTTCCGGGCCGATCTCGACCCGATCCGCGCCGGCTCCGCGCTCCGCGGCGCCCTCGACGGCGCCGCGACCGACCTCGCCCGACTGTCCGCGATCGGCGTGACGTACGACCCGATCGCCTACGGCGAGACCCTGGTCGACATCTTCACCCGAGGAGTCCTCGCATGAGGGCCGCGATCCTGGCCTTCGGCACGCGCGGCGACGTGGTGCCGCTCACCGGCCTCGCCCGACGACTGCGGTCCGACGGTGCCGACGTCGTCCTCGCCGCTCAGGAGCCGTACCGCACGGAGGTCACCGCCGCCGGCGTCGAGTACGCGCCCCTACCGAAGGACACCCGCGCCGAGACGCTCGCCTCGCCGGCCTCGCAGGCACTCGTCGACGGAGCCGCGATGCGCCCATCGAAGGAGTCCCTCCACGAGATGCGCGAAGGACTGCGCGGCGTCGGACAGGCGATGGCGCGGGCTGCGGAGGGTAGCGACCTGCTGCTGCTGGAAGGCCCCGTCGGCGCGCTCCTCGGCCGGCAGGTCGCCGCCGCGCTCGGCGTGCCCAGCGCGGGCGTGATGTTCCAGCCCGCGTCCCCCACCGGCGAGTTCAGCCCGCCCGCCCTCGGCGTGCGCTCCTACGGACGGCTCGGCAACAGATTCGTCTGGTGGGCCGGCGGCTTCGCCGATCGCGTCTATGCGCCCGTGATCGCCGAGTTGCGCCGCGACCTCGGACTGCCGGCGAAGGCCTCCCGTGCGGAGCGCACCCGCGCCTGGCCGGTCCTCTACCCGTTCAGCGAGCACGTCCTGCCCCGCCCGGCCGACTGGCCCGCGCACCTGCGCGTGACCGGTTACCTCCGCCCCGAGCCGGTGGGCACTCTCGGACCCGAACTGGAGACCTTCCTCGCCGACGGTCCGCCGCCCGTCGCCGTCACCCTCGGCAGTACCGCGACGGCGAACGGCGCGAGGATCTCGCGGATCCTCGCCGAGGCCACCGCGGCCGCCGGGGTACGCGCCGTCGTCCAGCGCGGATGGGCCGGGCTCGAGCCGGTCGGTGAGCACGTGCTCGTCGTCGACGACGTGCCGCACTCCCTCCTGTTCCCCCGGTGCGCCGCCGTGGTCCACCACTGCGGGGCCGGGACGACCGCGGCGGCTCTCCACTCCGGCGTCCCGTCGGTCCCGGTTCCCGGGATCATGGACCAGCCCTTCTGGGCCCAGCGGCTGCACCGCCTCGGAGCGGGTACCGCGCCGCTCCCCCGCCACGCACTGACCACCGCCCCGCTGACGGAGGCACTGCGCACCGTCGGGCAGCACCGACAGGTGGCCGAACGCCTGGGCGCGACCCTCCGCGCCGAGGACGGCGCGGCCCGCGCCGCCGCGGCGATCACCGACCTGTTCCACCCGAGTCAGGAGTCGAGTCATGGCTGATCAGAACCTCGTCAACGCGATCATCACCGCCGGAGCGCTCGCGGGCGGCGGGCTCATCATGGCCGGCGGCGCGATCGGCGCCGGCATCGGCAACGGCACCGCCGGAGCCAAGCTGGTGGAGGGCATCGCGCGGCAGCCCGAGGCCGCGTCCCGGCTGCTCCAGCCGTTCTTCATCACCGTCAGCCTGGTGGAGGCGGCCTACTTCATCAACCTGGCCTTCATGGCGCTGTTCGTCTTCGCGACGCCCGTCTACGCCGGATGATGGACTCATGACACCGACGATGCGCGCGCAGCGATTCCACGCCGACACGAAGACCATCACCGTCGAGGACGTGCCGATCCCCGAGCCCGGCCCCGGCGAGGTGCTGGTGAAGGTCGCCTTCTGCGGCATCTGTCACTCGGACCTGAGCCTCATCAACGGGACGTTCCCGGCGATGCTTCCGGAGGTCACCCAGGGCCACGAGGCCTCGGGGACCATCGCGAAGCTGGGCCCCGGCGTGACGGGGTGGTCCGAGGGCGACCGGGTGATCGTCGCCGCGGGCCGGCCGTGCACCACGTGTCCGAACTGCCGGCGCGGCAACTTCGCCGACTGCACGCAGGTCAAGATCATGGCCTTCGCCTACGACGGCGCCTGGGCCGAGTACACCGTCGCCCAGGCGGCCGGGCTCACGCGCGTCCCGGACAACGTCCCGCTGGAGCAGGCCGCGATCCTCGCGGACGCGGTGTCCACGCCCTACGGCGCGGTGGTGCGGACCGGGAAGGTCGGCGTCGGCGAGTCCGTCGGGGTCTGGGGCCTCGGCGGCGTCGGCACCCACGTCGTGCAGCTGGCGCGCCTCGTCGGCGCGGCGCCGATCATCGCGATCGACATCAACCCCGAGGTGCTCGAGCGCGCCCTGGACCTCGGCGCGGACCACGCCTTCGACTCCCGCGACGAGGACCTCGGGGCGAAGATCGTGGAAGTGACCGGCGGCCGCGGACTCGACGTGGCCTTCGACGCCGTCGGCCTCAAGGCGACCTTCGAGCAGGCGCTGAGCCACCTCACCGTCGGCGGGCGCCTGGTCTCCGTCGGGATGAGCGATCAGGAACCGACCGTCGGGTCCACGACGATGCTCGGGCTCACCAAGAAGCAGGTACTCGGCCACCTCGGCTACAAGAACGTCGACATCGAAACCCTCGCGACACTGGTCTCGCTGGGACGCCTGGACCTGTCCCGCTCGATCAGCGGCATCGTGCCGCTGGAGGACATCGCCGCCGGTATCGAGCGGCTCGAACGCCACGAGGGCAACCCGATCCGCCTGCTCGTACAGCCCTAGAGCACCCCGGCGAGATCCGCGCGCAGCGAATCCAGCGCGGGCGTGGCGCGCGGCGTCATGGCGCGCCACGCGTCGAGGATGCGCAGGCTCTGCTCCGCGTGCCGGACGAAGTGGTTGCCCGCGAACTTGGGGAAGTCGAAGGGCGCCGTCCGGCAGAACCGCCGCAGCACCGCACGGACCACGACCGGGGGAGGCGCGAACGCCGGCAGCCCGACGTCGGCGCGCATCGCCTCCGCCATCGCCCTGCCCGGGCGGCGCAGCCGACGCAGGAACGTGGGCCAGTCACCGCCGACGATCGCCAGCTCCGCCGCGTAGGGCACCATGAGCACTCCCACGGCTGCGGCGGCCTTCGCGGGCGCCCGCCCGATCACCGTCGGGTACTCGGCGGCGAGGCGCTGGGGCAGGTCCCGCGGAGCCCCCTCCACCGCGACCGCCGACAGTGCGGGCATCAACGGCGGCACCCAGTACTCGGCGCGGGTCTCGATTCCCCGGGAGGTCGCGAAGGACAGCAGCCCCGGTGCGAGCGTGACGACATCGGCCTCGGGGAAGATCCGCTGGGCGATCGCCGCATCGCCGATGACGGGGCTCGTGACGCCGACGACCGTCGGCCGCGCCGAGGCCAGCGCAGTGACCGTGACATCGTCCAGCTCTCCCGGCGCGGAGGTCAGGATCAGTAGGTCGACGGTGCCCGGCTCGACGTCCGCGTACGGCACCACCGGCACGGTCCGCACAGCGCCCGAAGGGCTGACTGCGGTGAGGAGGGCACCGTCGCGGCGGGATGCGGCCCGCACGTCGGCCCCGGTGCCCGAGAGCAGGGCTCCCGCCCCCGCGGCCACCGCACCGGCACCCTGGATCAGGACCCGCCTGCTCGCGCTCATACCCCAGCGTCACCCCGGAGGCCGCTCGCTCGCAACACCTGGCGCTCGACTCCCGCGCGCAGCGCCTCCTCGCCGCCGACCAGCCGAACGCGCCGCCGGGCGCGGGTGATGGCGGTGTAGAGCAGCTCACGGGTGAGCAGCCTCGAATCGGCGGGCGGGATCACCACCGATACCGCCTCGTACTGGCTACCCTGGCTGCGGTGGATCGTCATGGCGTAGACGGTGCGCACCGCGACCAGTTGGTTCGGGTACAGCAGCGCGACGTCGCCACCGCGGGCGAACGCGGCCCGCAGATCCGCCGGATCGCCCTCGTGCGCGATGACAACGCCCACGTCGCCGTTGTAGACCTTCGTGTCGTAGTCGTTGGCCGTCACCAGCAGGGGCTGACCGGCGTACCAGCCGGCACCACCGCGGATCCCCGCCCATTCCTCGGCGAGCTGCGCCCACCGGGTCACACCCGACGGCCCCTCCGAGTGCGCGCACAGGACGCGGTGCAGCTGGACGCCGGCGGCGGCCTCCGCGGCGAGGCCGCGCTGCGCCGCAGCCACGGTCACGGCGCTCGTGCGCTCGACGTCGGCACGCAGGCCGTCGAGATCGTCGGCCTCGCACCACTCGATCGCGCCGTCGCCGCCCGCGCGCGCCAGTTCGACGACGCGGTCCGCGTCACCGCGGCGCACCGCGTCAGCCAGATCGCCGAGCGCGCCCGCGAACCGGCGCCCCCGCCGCAGCCGCACCACACCGCGCGCGGCGTCCGAGAGCTCGGCGCCGTCCAGCGGCGTCTCCTGTTCCCCCGTGCGTGCGGCCTCGTCCGCCAGCAGCGCCTGAAGCTCGGGCGACGGCGCGGTCGTCACGCCGCGGGCGACGAGATCGCCGAGCACCGCTCCCGCGTCGACCGAGGCCAGCTGGTCGGGGTCGCCGACCAGGATCAACCGCGCTTCGGGCCGCAGCGCCTCCAGCAACCGGCACATGATGGTCAGCGAGACCATGGAGGTCTCGTCGACCACCACCACGTCGTAGGGCAGGTGGTTGCTCGCGTCGTGCCGGAACCGGCTCGCGTTGCCCGGCTTGAAGCCGAGCATGCGGTGGATCGTCTGCGCCGGGATCTCCCGCGGCAGGCCGAGCGTCTCACCCTGCGCGCGGACCTCGCCCGCGAGCTGGGCCGCGGCGCGCCCGGTGGGCGCGGCCAGCCCCACCCGCAGGTCCGGGCCGTGCTGATCGAAGAGCAGCGCCAGGATCCGCGCGACCGTGTAGGTCTTGCCGGTGCCCGGGCCTCCGGCGAGCACCGTCGTCTGCCCGAGCACCGAGGCCGCGGCCGCGAGTCGCTGGCGGTCGGGCCCGGGTTCGGGAAAACGCGCCCGCAGACCCTCGCGCAGCCGCGCGGCGTCCACGCCGGGTGCAGCGCCCCCGCGGGCGTCGAGGATCGAGCGGACCGTCTCCTCCTGCCGGTGGTACCGATCGAGGTACAGCAGTTCGTCGCCGACGAGCCGCAGCGGCCGCAGCGGCCCGGACGCGGCGCCGACGACGAGCGGGCTGCGGCGCAGCCCGGCGCGGACGGCCTCGTCGTCGGGCCAGGGCAGCGCGGCGACATCGACCTCGCCGTCGCCGTCGACGGCGACGTCCCGCAGTCGGGTGAGTTCGAGGCACACGGACCCGAGCCGTACGGCGCGGGTGGCGAGCGCCGCCGCGAGTAGGACCGCCTCGTCGGACTCACCGCCGAGCCGCCCCAGCGTGGCCGCGACGTGCACGTCCGCCGGCCCGAGGACGCCGGCCTCGGCGAAGATCTCCAGCAGGGATGTCACGACGCTCCTCCCGCCAGCGCGTCCGACACCGCGACCACGAGGTCGGCGGGCGGATGCCACTCGAAGACGCCCGCGCCCGGCGGGCCGTCCGGCCCGATCATCGCGCGCACGAAGTGGTACTGGATCACGCCGAGGTGCGTCTGCGGCGCGTACCCCGGCACCCGCCAGGTCAGGAACCGGTGCAGGGCCACGGAGTACAGCAGGGCCTGCAGCACGTAGTGCGACGAGATCATCTCCCGCGCCATCGCCTCCGGTGTGTAGTCCGCGGTGGTGAGATCGCCCCGCGCGAGCCGGTTCGTCTTGTAGTCGACCACGGTGAACCGGGGCCCCTGCGCGGTCTCGACCCGGAGCACGGAGTCGATGCTGCCGGTGAGGTAGCCGCGCAGCGCGGCGCCGGGGACCTCCCGCAGCCGCTCCGCGTACGTGGCCAGCGGATCGTCCGCCGGCAGGTGCCGGTCGAGGAGATCCGCGATCGTCGCCAACGTGGCCGCGCCCCCGTCCGAGCCGAGCGGCAGTTCGAAATCGAGCTCCGCGAGGTGATCCCCGGGCGCGATCTCCGCGAGCGTGAGGTGGGCGAGATCGCCGGTGCCGAGCGGTGTTCGCAGCACGGCCAGCAGTGCCGCGGCCACCTCCGCCGGATCGTCCGGGGTGGCGCCGTACTCCGCGGCCTCCCGGCAGCGCGTGAGTACCTCCGCGGCGAGATCCGGCGCGCCGGTGTCGACGTGCTCGAGGATCTCGTGCACCAGGGTGCCGAAGACCGCGCCGCCCGACAGGCCGTTCATCAGCGACGACGGTGCGCCACCCGCCTCCGTCGGCGCGCTCATCGGCTCCTCGTCCGGTTCGTCGTCGGTGATCGGTTCCTCCGGCTCACTCCCGGTGTCGGGCGTGATCTCGGCCGGGCCGTGCGCCGCGTCGGCGACGAGCGCCGAGTAGCTGGTGCGCCGCCAGGTGGGGTCGATCCGGCGGCTCGCGCGCCCGAGCTCGAGCGCGGGATAAGTCCGGTCGGAGGGCCGCCAGTGCTCGGGCTCGAGGACGGGAAGGTCGACGGCCTCGATCGACACCGATGCCTCGATCGGCGCGGCCCATTCCCGCAGTCGCGGGGCCACATCGGCATCGCGCGGGATGGGCGCCCGGTCCGCGGGGATCCGCCCGCCGCCGACCTCCGAGAACACCAGCCGGTGCAGTGGAGAGCTGCGGGTGGTGGTTCCGGGGGCCCACCACAGGACGAGACGCGATTGCGCCCGGGTGGCGCCGACGTAGAACAGCCGCAGCTCCTCGCCCGCCGCCTCCCGTTGCGAGACGGCGTACCGCTCGGCGTAGCCCGGCGCGTACTCGCCGCCCACGTCGATGAGGCGATCGCCGTTGTCGTCGTGGAAGACGAAAGTCTTTTTACCGCCGAAGGATCCGTCGTCCCAGCCGAACGGGAGGTAGACGATCGGGAACTGGAGGCCCTTGCTGGCGTGGACGGTCATGAGCTGGACCGCGGCGGTGTCGGTGGCCAGCCTTCGCGCGGGATCGGCGGTGCCGCCGAGGCCCGGATCCGCGATCCGGTCGGCGAGCCAGCGCGTGGCGGCGCCCAGCCCGAGGCCGAGCGTCACCGTGGCGTGCTGGACGAGTTCGGCGACGTGCCGCAGGTCGGTGAGCACCCGCTCGCCGCCGACGTGACCGAGCAGGCGCTCGTCGAACCGCGAGCGGGTGGCGAGCGCGTCGAACATCGCGGCGAAGCCCGCCCGGGCGAAGATCCCCGCCAGGGTGCGCAGCCGTCCGCTGATCGCGGAGACCAGCTCGTCGCCGCGCTCGTCCAGGTCGCGGGCGGTGAACTCGAACAGCGGCGTGAGCGCCGCGAGCCGGGCGCGGTCGCTGCGGCCCGGGTTCTCCAGGGCCTGCAGCACCCGCAGCCAGTCGACGGCCGCAGCCGTGGTGAAGACGCTCGCGCCGCCCGCCGCGACGGCCGGGACCCCGTACTCCTGCAGCAGCGACTGCAGCTCCGCGACGTGGGCGTTCTTGCGGACCAGGACGGCGATGTCGCCCGGACGCAGCTCCCGTCGTTCACCGGACTCCGTCTCCAGTTCCTCCCCCGCGACCAGGGTGCGGGTGATGTCGGCGGCGGCGTCGCGGAGCACGGCGGGCCGCACGTTGCGCACATACGGAGTACCCGACTGCGTCTTCGGCCCCAGTCCGTTCGAGCCCAGGTGCCGCAACCGCAGCGGGGCTCCTCCCGGGAGCCGGGACGTCGCGCGGGAGGCCTCCACGGAGCCGGCCACGATCTGCGGATCGCCCAGCGCGACATCGCCGTAGAGGTGCTGCAGAGCCTTCACCAGGGGCGCGTCGGTCCGGCGGTTGACGTCCAGCTCCCGCTTGACCGTCTCCTCGAGACTGACCGCCCTGAGATAGCTGGTGACCTCCGCGCCGCGGAAGGCGTAGATCGCCTGCTTCGGGTCGCCGACGAGCACCAGCGTGCTCGCCCCGTGGAAGGCGTCGTGCAGGACGGCCCACTGCACCGGATCGGTGTCCTGGAACTCGTCGACCAGGACCACCGAGTACAGGGCCCGCAGGCGCGCGCGGGCGCGGTGGCCGTGGTCGCGATCGGTGAGCGCGTCGTGCAGCAGACCCTGTAGGTCGTCGAAGTCGCGCAGCCGTCCCATCCGCTTGCGGCGGAACACCTCCCCGCGGACGGCGCGCGCGTAGTCGACCCGGAGCGCCGTCTCCGAGCCGGGCTCGGCATCGTCGGGCGTGATGGCCGCGCGCGGGTTCGCGACCACGGTGCGGGCGTAGATCCGGGCGTCGGCGAGGGAGAAGGGCGCGCGCTCGCGGCCCGCGAACATTCCGAGGTAGACGTCCTCCGCGACCTCCTGGACGAGATCGTCGACGTCCTCGACGAAGACGGCGCCGGGCTCCAGATCCCCCGCGAGGCCCAGCGCGTCGAGCATCCGCTGGCAGAACCCGTGCGTCGTGGTGATGGTCGCGGCGTCGAAATCGGAGAGCGCGGTCACCAGTCGGCGGTGTCGTGCCGCGACCTCGCCGGCAGAGCCGGACGCGAGGTGCCGCACGAGCTCGTCCTCCGACGCGGCCGCCCCCGCGGGATCGCGCAGCGCACGCTCGGCCGAGAGCAAACGGGCCCGCGCGCGCTCGCGCAGTTCCTGGGTGGCGGCGCGGGAGAAGGTGATGAGCAGCATCTCCCCCAGCTCCGCGACGCCCTCGGCGACGTACCGCGTGAGCAGCCCGACGATGGCGTAGGTCTTGCCGGTGCCGGCGCTCGCCTCGAGCACCGTGGTGGTCGCCCCCGCGGGCAGCGGTCCGACCAGGTCGAAGGGCGCGGCGCCCAGGACGGGTTCACGGGCGCTCATCAGATCATCTCCTCGTGGGCGAGGATCGGGACCCACAGCCGCGCGGCCAGGGCGCCGAACCGGGTGCCGGCGCGGGAGAACTCCGCCTCGCCGCCCTGCGGCGGGCCGAGCGCGTCGTCGAAGGCGTTCTCCCCCAGCGCGTACCGGATGGACCGGTCCTTGCCGTCGCCGTAGTCACCCTCGAACTCCGATCGCGCCGCCTCGAGCGCCTGCTGGGCCGGAGCGCCCGCCGTGCCGCGCTCGACGTACACCGCCGACGCCGACGGGAACAGGGGCAGGGGTTCGCGCAGCCCGCGGTCCCGCAGGTCGACGAGGGTCCGCAGCACTCCGACGGGATCGGGCGGCACGCGCAGCCGCGAGGTGAGCACGCCGCGGAACCTCGCCCGCCCGACGGCGACGGCGGACACCCCGTCGTGCCCGGCGCCGGCGAGGGCGAGCAGCGCGACCCAGGCCGCCACCCGGTGTTTCGGGGCGAGCCGGGAGAAGGACGCGCGCACCACCTCGTCGGGCCGGACGGCCGGCACCGAACCGACGAGCCGGCGCCCGTCCCCGAGGTCGACGGTGACGTCGACGGTGGTCGCCGCGCCCGTCATCAGCGGACCGGCGACCCGGGAGAGCTCGGCCACGGTGGCGCCGATATCGCTCAGGACCGCGGATCCGAGCGCGAAGGGCGGCAGCGTGCCGCGACGGACCTCGGCGGCCGCGAACCTCTCCGGCGGCACACCCGCCAGCGCGGATGCCAGCATCCGCTCCCCGATGTCCCACTTCTGCAGGCCGTCCGGGGCGATCGTCAGGGCCTCGGCGAGTTCGTCGTCGGCGTCCGGGACGGTGAACCCGAGGCGTTGCCGCAGGAAGGCCTTGACGGGGTGCTCGCAGAACCGGACGAGGGCGTCGAGGTCGACGTCCTCGACGGCGGAGGCGGCGAGCGGCGCCGTGAGGAACGGCGTCACCGGGGCGGGTTCGCGCAGCGCGGCCTCGGCCCCGGCGTACGCCGCGGGGTCGAAGGAGAACGGAATGCCGGTGCCGAACGCGGCGGGGTCGAAGTTGACGGGGTCGAAGGGCTGCAACGGATGCCGGAACTCCAGCCCCGGGGCCGCGGGGTCCAGGAGCAGGGCCTGCGCCGCGTCCCGCAACTCGGACGCCGGAACGGCGGGCGGCCGACGCGTGCCCTTCACCGGATCGGCGCCGGTGTAGAAGACCAGCAGCCGGTCCGTCGCGCTGGTCACGGCGTCGAGGAAGAGCTGCCGGTCCTCGGCGCGGGGGTCCCGCTCCCCGACGCACGGGGTGCGGCCGAGCACGTCGTCGCCGGAATAGCGGGTCGAGCGCGGGAAGACCTCGTCGTCGAGCCCCAGCAGCACCACGACGCGGTGCGGGACCGACCGCATCGGTACCAGGGTGCACACGGTGAGCTCGCCGGTGCGGAAGTTCGCACGGGTGGGCTTCGCCGCCAGGCGGGTGCCCAGCATCGCCCGCACCTCGGTGAGCGTGAGGTCCCGGTCGGCGCCGTCGCGCAGCGCCGCAGTGATCTCCCGGCCCGCCTGCGTGACCTGCCAGGAATCCGCCGCGGGTACCGCTCCCACCTCGCCGAGCAGGCGCTGCAGCGATTCGGCCCAGTCCCGGGCCGAGCGCCGGCCACGACTGTCGGCGCTCGCGCGGGTGAGCACGCCGAGGAACTCGGCGAACCGGCCCACGAGGTCGATGTCGGTGGAATCGACGTCGTCGAGCGGCAGGCCGAGGCCGAGCCACTCCCCTTCGGACTCGTCGGCCACCACCCCGAGCACGATGCGGTCGAGCGCGGTGGCAAGGGTGTTCTGCGGGAATCCCCCGAGCTTGTAGCGTTCGCGGCCCGCGGCGTCGAGACCCCAGCGGGCGCCCGACGGACCGGCCCAGGCGCGCAGTCGCTCGATCTCCGCGTCGCCGAACCGGTACCGGCGCCGCACCGGCTCACTCGCCGCGAGATCGAGGACCTGTGCCACGGTGGCGCGTCCGTCGGCAATCTCCAGCGCGGTGACCAGGACGTCGAGCAACGGATTGGTGAACCGCAGCGCGCGGTCCGCGAGCCGCACGCGCAGCCGCTGCGCCGGGTGGACCTGATCCGATGCGGACTCCTCGGGTCCACCCTCCGGTCCCGCGGCGGCCTGCCCGAAGGCGGACCGGATCAGCGGGGCGTAGGTGTCGATGTCCGGGCAGGAGACGATGACGTCCCGCGGCTGCAGGGTCGGGTCGTCCTCGAAGAGCCGCACGAGGCGCTCCCGCAGCACCTCGATCATGCGGGCCGGGCCGTGGCAGGCGTGGAACTCGATCGAACCGTCGGCGGTGTGCTGCGGCGCCGGCGGCGCGTCGGCTGCGACCGACGCCTGCAGGGCGCCGAGCAGCGTCTTCGGGCGCGGGGGCGCGGCGTGGTGCTCGTCCGCGTCCGCGAGCGGCGCGATCCGCTGCTGCAGTTCCCGGGCCTCCCGGCCCAGTGAGGCGAGCAGTGGGTTGGGCCCCGGGACCTCCGCGGTCCGCGGCACCGGCCCGCCGGTCGCGACCGCACCGACCGCGCGGGCGGTCCACAGGGCAGGGCTCGGATGCGGGAGCCACAGGTGCACCTCCCGCCCCGCGGCGAGGGCGTCGAGAACCGCGATCTGATCGGTCGGCAGGCGCGTGGGACCGTACACCGACAGCCGGCCGGGCACCCCGACGATGCCCGGCTCCTCCCGCAGGCGCGCGCACGCCTCGTCGAGGCGCTCCGCGGGGCTCGGCACGCCCGCCAGGTCTCGGACGCGCCGGAACAGCTCCGCCTGCCAGCGGAGGTCCTCGGGCAGCTCGCCGCCCAGGCCGTCGGTGTCCCTTCCCGCGGCCCAGTCGGCCAGCATGCCGGGGCGATTCGCGCCGTAGGAGCGCAGCAGGCCCGCGAGCAGCTCGGCCGTCGGGTACCGCCGGCGCGGGCGATGGCCGGGCTGCTCGGCCCAGCCTCCCGGCCGGGTGACGCCCAGGTGCCGGGCCAGTACCGCGCCGCCCGGCTCGAAGGCCATCGCGTCCACGGCGGTGAGCACCAGCCAGACGAGTCGTTCACCGCGCCAGGGATCCGCGTCCGGCGCGATTCCCGACGCGGCGCCGACCGCCTCGGCTGCGAGCGACGCCGGCGTGGGGAAGTCGATGTTCGCGGCGATCCCCAGCCGGGAGGCGAGGCCCTGGATGATCCAGCGCTCCACCCCGCGCGCGGGGACGGCGATCGACTCCGGGACGAAGGGATCGGCGCCGGGCACCGCGAGGACCTCGGCGAGGGCGTCCAGGAGGACGTCGCCGCGTTCGGAGCGGTGCACGGTCAGCATGGCCGCAGTTCTAACACGGGCCGCTGACGAGTCACACCGCCCGGGTCAGCGCCGCCGGCAGTTCGGCGAGTGAGCGGATCGCCGGTGGCTCCCCCGCCGTGCCCCGGCCGGACCGGTCGAGCCACAGTCCGCGCAGTCCCGCCGCGCGGGCGGCGGCCACGTCGTTGGCGTAGTTGTCGCCCACCGCGACGGCCGCCTCCGGAGCGGCACCGCCGAGCTCGCAGGCGTGCAGGAAGACGCTCGGATCGGGCTTGCCGATACCGAGGGTGTCGGTGGTCACGACGTGCTCGAACCGGTCCGCGACGCCGAGCACCTGCAGCTTCATCCGGGTCGCGGGTGAGGACGAGTTCGTCAGGAGCACCACCGTGATCCCCCAGCGCTCCGCCGCCACGACGGCGGGCATCGCATCGGGGAAGAGCTGTTGCGCCGCGGCGAAAGCCGGGTCGAAGCCGCTGCAGAAGCGGCGGTACCGTCGCGCCTCCCACAGCAGCCCGGAGCGCTCGGCGGCAACGGCGATGCGGGCCTTGCGCATCTCGTGGAACCGCAGCTCTCCCGCCGTGTACCGGCCGAAGACCCCGTCGGGATCGGTGAGGAAGAGCTCCGCGAAGCCCTCGCGGACCGCGGCGCTCGTCGTCGGCCACACCTCCAGAGCCGCGGCCCGGGCGGCGGTGCGCAGCGCGGAATCGGTGTCGACCAGGGTGTCGTCGACGTCGAGGATCAGCGCATCGCACGGCCGGGGACCGTCGATGCCGGACCGTTGCCGCAACCGGGCGAGCGCGTCGGAGCCCCAGCTCAGGCCACCGCGGACCGCCGCACCGACCAGATCCGTCAGCTCCACGCCGCTCTCCCTCCGCCTCCCGCTGTTACCGCACTGCGCCCGCTACTGCTCGAACATCCGCTTGAAGGTCGCCAGTGACTCGGCGATGTCGCCCTTGAGCGCCCGGGCCACCGTCGCGCCGATGGGACCGAACAGGGGTGCACCGCCCAGGTCGGCCCGCAGCGAGATCGTCGAGCCGTCGCCCGCAGGCGCGATCGTGACGGTGAGCTTGTACTTGGTGCCCGCGACACCCTTGCCGTCGAGCACCAGGGCGCGCGGCGGGTCGTACTCGGTGATGGTCCAGTCCACCCGATTGCGGAAGTTCTTGACCTTGACGACGCAGGCGATCTTCGCGCCCTTCGCGAGTTCGGGTAACGGCCCGCGCCAGCCGTCGTGCAGGGTCACCCACTGCGGAAGGGTCTCCAGGTCGGCCGCCTCGGCCCACGCCTCGTCCGGCGGCAGCGCCACCTCGACCCTGCTCTCGACCTTCGCCACGTCGTCCTCCTTCACGGGGGTTGCTGCTGTCGAACCTAGCCTGTGCCGCCGCGGCCCTCGCGCGCGAGCGTAGATTTCACCCGTGTCCGCCACCTCGGCCTCGGTCGCCCTCGCCCTCATCGCCGCCTTCCTCTTCGCGTGCGGTTCCGCCGCGCAACAGGCCGAGGCGGCGAGCGTCGCCGACGGCGCACCGCTCATCGCGCAGTTGATCCGCAGACCCCGCTGGTGGCTCGGCCTCGTGGGCGACCTCGGCGGTTACGCCTTCCAGGCTTGGGCGCTCGCGCTGGGCCCGGTACTCGTGGTGCAGCCGCTGATCGTCGCCGCCCTGCTGTTCGCGCTGCCGGTCTCGGCACTCCTCAATCACACGCGCGTCACCGCGCGCGAGTGGACCTACGCGGTGGTCCTCGCGGTCGCGCTGGCGGTCTTCCTCATCGCGGGCCGGCCGACGGACGGGGTCGCCGACGCTCCCGGCGCCGACTGGTTGCCGGCGCTCCTCGTCGTGGGTGCGGTCGCGGCGGTCACGACCGGCATCGGGCTCGTGCGGTCGCTGCCCGGCCCGGCGCGGGCCCTGTCCTTCGGCGTCGCCTCGGGCGTGCTCTTCGGCGTGGCGACGGTGCTGACCAAGCCGGTGCTCACGTCGTACGAGCACGCGGACGTGGTCGCGAACTCCGTGCGGCTGCTCACCGACTGGCGGCTGTACGTCCTGGTGCTCGCCGGACTCGGCGCGATGTACCTGCAGCAGCGAGCCTTCCAGCCCGCGCCGATCTCGGCGTCCTTGCCCGCGATCACGCTCGCCGAGCCGCTGTGCGCGGCCGCGCTCGGCGCCGTCGTGCTGCACGAGTCCGTCACGCTGACCGGTGGTCACGGGGTCGCGGTGGTCGCGGCGGGCGTGATCGGCGCGGTCGCGGCGGCGCGGCTCGCCGCCCGGGAGGGCGTACCGTCGGGCACATGACGGACCTCGCGGCGCTCGCGGACGCGCCCTTCACCTACGCGGAGGTCGGGGCGACACGCGGAAGGCCGCCCGCCGATGCGCACGGCATCCGCGCGGAGCGGGTCGTCGGCCACGGCGCGGACGACTTCGCCGCCGTACGCGAGGCGATCCTGACGTACGGCATGCAGCGCGGTGCGGGACTGCGCGTGCGGTCGAGCACGCCTCGGGCGGAGGCCGGCACCGTCCTGGTGATGTCCACGCCGCTGTTCGGCCCGATCCGGATCCCGTGCCGCGTGGTCTACGTCGTCGACGAGCCCACCCGCGCCGGGTTCGCCTACGGCACGCTGCCGGGGCACCCCGAGAGCGGCGAGGAGTTGTTCTCCGTCGAGTTGCGACCCGACGACGCAGTGGTCGCGGTGATCGGCGCGTTCTCCCGGCCGGGCCGGTGGTTCACGCGGCTCGGCGCGCCGGTCGCCCGGCTCCTGCAGGCGACGATGACGCGGCGCTACCTCGCGGCGATGGTCCGTTAGGCGTTCGTACGCCGGCGGCGGAACGGGATCGGCTCGCCGACCAGCTCGACCAGCTGAGTACGCAGCTCGGCGGGGATCGACGCGGGGCGACCCGACTCGTCGACGACCACCATCGACGTCTCGGCGATCGCGGCGGCGGCACCGTCGGCCCCGAACACCTCGTAGCCGAGGTCGAAACCCGACCGGCCGATCCGCGTGACGCTCAGCACGATCCGCACGGGCTCCGGCGAGTACAGCAGCGGCGCGAGGTAATCGATCTCGTGATGCGCGACGAACATCGTCACCCGGGTGTCCCCCGGCCGTGTCACCTGCTCGGTGAGGAATCGGATGCGGGCCTCCTCGAGGAGGCGCATCATCGCGACGTTGTTGATGTGCTGCAGTGCGTCCATGTCGGACCACCGCAGCGGGACCGACACCTCATGACTCGCCATGCGGATATTGTCGACCACGACCCTCGACCGTTCCGGCACCGGGAGATGCGATGCGCGCCACACGAGCACTGATTGCGATGGCACTGGCTGCGGGCATGGCCGCCTGCTCCACCTCGAATTCGCCCGACGGCGGATCCCCGTCGTCGTCGCCATCGGCCGCGTCCGGCACCGTCGTCGTCTACGCCGCGGCAAGCCTGCAGGCGACCTTCGAGAAGCTCGGCGCGCAGTTCGGGGCCCGGAACCCGGGCACCGTCGTGAAATTCTCCTTCGGCGGCTCCTCCGGCCTGCTCACCCAGCTCACCCAGGGCGCGCCCGCCGACGTCCTCGCCACCGCCGACACCCCGACGATGGATCGCGCCCGCGCCGCCGGCCTCGTCGCGAAGGCCGAGCCCTTCGCGACGAACGTGCTCACCATCGCGACCGCGCCCGGCAATCCCAAGGGCATCGCCTCGCTCGCGGACCTGACCAGGCCCGGCGTCTCGGTCGTGGTGTGCGCGAAGCCCGTCCCGTGCGGCGCGGCGACCGCGAAGGTCACCGCGGCGGCGGGCGTGGCGCTCGCACCCGTGAGCGAGGAGGACGCCGTCTCCAGCGTTCTCGCCAAGGTCCGGCACGGGCAGGCGGACGCGGGCCTCGTCTACCGGACCGACGTCAAGGGCACGGGCGGCGCCGTGGCCTCCGTCGACTTCCCGCAGGCCGACGGTGCCGTCAACGTCTATCCGATCGCACCGCTGACCGGCGCGAAGAACGCGTCCGGCGCGCAGCGGTTCGTGGACTTCGTGCGCGGCCCCGAAGGCCGGGCGGCCCTCGCCGACGCCGGATTCGGGGCACCGAGCTGACCCCGCGCGCACGTTCCGCCCCCGACGCCATCCGCACCTTCCCCCGCTGGATCGTGGTTCCCGCCGGCCTGGGAGCCCTGTTCGTGGTGGTCCCGCTCGTCGCGATCGTCGCGAAGGTGGACTGGCCGCGGTTCGGCGAGCTGGTCACCTCGGAGGATTCGCGCACCGCGCTCGTCCTGTCGTTGCAGACCTCCTTCGCGGCGACGCTGGTCTGCATCGTGCTCGGCGTCCCGCTCGGGGTGATCCTCGCGCGCAGCCGATCCCGGTTCGTCGGCGTCCTCCGGCCGCTGGTGCTGCTCCCGCTGGTCCTACCGCCCGTGGTCGGCGGCATCGCACTGCTCTACGCCTTCGGCCGCCGCGGCCTCATCGGGCAGTACGGCGGGCTCGGCGGGCACATCGCCTTCACGACGGTGGCCGTGGTGCTGGCGCAGGCCTTCGTGGCGCTCCCGTTCCTGGTGCTGGCCGTCGAGGGCGCGCTGCGCACGCTCGGTACCGATTTCGAGCACACGGCCGCGACGCTCGGCGCCCCGCCGTCGGTGGTGCTGCGCCGCATCACGCTGCCGCTGGTACTGCCCTCGATCGCGTCTGGCGTGGTGCTGACCTTCGCGCGGGCGCTGGGCGAGTTCGGGGCGACCCTCACCTTCGCGGGCTCGCTGGCCGGGACCACGCGCACCCTGCCGCTCGAGATCTACCTGCGTAACGAAACGGATCCGCAGGCCGCGGTGGCGCTCTCGCTGGTGCTGCTCGCCGCTGCGGCGGTCATCGTCTCGTGCGTCTACGGCGTCCGGGCATGGCGGAGATGATCGGGGTGGCGGCCCCCGGCCTCGAGGTCGACGTCACCGTCGGCGCGCGCGGCGTGGACGCGACCTTCGCCGTACCCGCGGGGGCCACGCTCGCGCTGCTCGGCCCCAACGGCACGGGGAAGTCGACGGTGGCGGCCGCCGTCGCGGGCCTCGTCCGCCCGGATACCGGGCGCATCGCCGTCGCGGGCCGGGCGGTCTTCGACGGCGCGACCTGGGTACCGGCGCACCGCCGCCGGGTGGCGCTCCTGGGCCAGACGGCGCGACTGTTCCCGCACCTGCGCGTGCGCGCCAACGTCGCCTTCGCCTCCCGCAGCGCGGGCGCGAACCGTCGGGCTGCGGGCGCCGCGGCCGACCACTGGCTCGCCGCCGTGGGCGCCGATCACCTGGCGGACCGCCGCCCGGACGAGTTGAGCGGCGGGCAGGCACAGCGCGTGGCCCTCGCGCGGGCGCTGGCCGCCGAGCCCGAGGTGCTCCTCCTCGACGAGCCGCTGTCCGCGCTCGACGTCGCGGCGCGGGCGGAGGTCCGCACCCTGCTGCGCGCGCTGCTCCAGGACCGGACCTGCGTCCTCGTCACCCACGACGCCGCCGACGTGGTGGCCCTCGCCGACGAGGCCGCCGTCCTCGAGGACGGGCGGATCAGCGACCACCGCGGAGCCGCCGACCTGCTGCTCTCCCCCGCAACGGCCTTCGCCGCCCGGCTGGCAGGCATGAACCTGCTGCCGGACGGCGAAGGTGTGCGGGTCTTCCCGCCGGACGCGGTGGACGTCGCGGTGGACGACGGCGGAACCGTGGACGGGATCGCGGGCCGGGTCGTCGAGGTGACGGTGGCCGGCGGGCACTGCCGCGTCACGGCCCTCGTCGACGACGGCGCGACGGTCGTCGCGGAACTACCCGCGGAGCGCTACCGGGATCTGCGCCCCGGGGACGCGGTCCGCCTGCGGCCCGATCCGGCGCGCTCGCGGCGAGCGGCTACTGCTCGTCCGGGTCCGCCGCGTCGGTGACGGTCGACGGCGGCGTGCGATCGACCCCGGCGAGCAGCAGGTAGACCTGCTTGATCGCGTCGCCGAGGATCGTGTCCACCGCGGCCGTCTGAACGGGGTCCCCGGTCCGCGCGACGCGGCGGGTGACCTCGTGCAGCTCGCGCAACGTCTCGCGAAGGTGGCCGCGTTCGGCCGAGCCACCGTCGAAGCCGGCGAACGGGTCGGGCGCATCTGCCAGGGCGGTCTCGATGTATTCGCGGCCCGCGTCGGTGAGCGTCGCGACCTTGCGGCCGTTCTCGCGCTCGATGGTGATCAGCCCCTCGTCCTCGAGCTGGCTGAGCGTGGGGTAGATGGCGCCCGGGCTGGGCTTCCACGCCCCGGCCGTGCGCTCCTCGATCGAGGAGACGATCTGGTAGCCGTGCATCGGCTCGGTCTCGAGCAGACGCAGGACCGCGATCCGGACGTCGCCGCGCTGGACGCCGCGGCGTCCGCGACCACGTCCGCGGCCACCGTGACCGCCACGGCCACCGGGCCCACCGGGACCGAAGCCGCCCGGGCCGAAACCGGGGCCGCCGGGACCGAAGCCCTCGGCGCCGAAGCCGCCGGGACCGAATCCGGGACCGGGGCCGAAACCGCGGCCCCGCCCGCGTCCACGGGGCTCGCCGCGGCCCTCGCCGGGCTCGCAGTCGGACGGGAAGCCGCTGTTGCGGAACCGCGCGTCGAAGCGCTCATCGTGTGTGTGCCTACGCATGGTGGCACTCCTTTCGGTAGGGGGTCGCATGTTTCGCAACCCGATGCGTTCACGATATATCGCGATAGTTCCTATGGCAACCCCTGACGACGAGAAAGCCCCCACCCGACATTCGGGTGAGGGCTTCAGCGGGAGAGAAAGGGCGGGTCAGGCCTTCTCGGCAGCGACACGCGCGATCACTGCCTGAGCGAACTTCTCCGCGCCGCCGTCGAGGCGCTCGAGATGAAGATCGGGCTGGACGACCTGGACCTCGAGGAGGACGGGATCGCCGCCCGGGGTGCGGACGAGGTCGACGCGCACGTAGAGCGGCGGGTTCGCGGGGTCGATCGGCTTGAGCGCCGCCTCGGCGACCGCGCGCTCGGCGTCGGTGGGCTCCGCGTCCAGCACGACCTCGGCGGGGCGGCCGTCGGTGGACTCGGCGGTCAGCTCGGCAGCGAGATCGCGCCCGAAGGCGTGGCTGAACTCGCCCCCGATGTAGACCAGCGATACGCCACCGGCCTCGACCGAGTACGGGAAGACCATGACGCTGCTGCCGCTGGCCTTGATCTCGTCGAGCTTGGCGCGGCTCGCGTCGTCGTCACCGGGGCCGAAGCGGAAGGACTCCGCCAGGCCGCCGCTGATCGACGGGCGCACGACGTGCTCGGTGCCGAGGTAGTCGTGGTCCAGCGTCGCGTCGTGCACGGTGATGAACTGGGTGGGAACGATCGGGATGCCCTCGGACTCGTAGTCGCGCAGGTAGCGCTTGTCGGCGTACCAGCGGACCAGCGGCTCGGGGTTGAGCACGAGGGTCTGCGCGGCCGCGCGCCAGGCCCAGGCGAGGAAGTCGTCGTAGCGCTGCGCGTAGTCCCAGGCGCCGGCGATCACGACCGCGTCGAACTGCTCCCAGTCGACGGCGGAATCGGTCCACACGGCCGCCTCGGCCTCGTGACCGGCAGCACGCAGGGCGGAGAGGATCTCCTGGCCGCGGTCGTCGGTGTCCGGCTGCGCCGCGGAGGTGGCAAGAGCGATTCGGTACGTCACGCCCGACAGTATGGCAGCCGGAACGGCTCGACCGTCGCGACACCCGCGCGAAGTGCGCCACGCGCCCCGGCGCAGCGGTTACGCTGGGCGCTGTGAGGGGTGATTTGCACATGCACATAGAGACGGCACGCCTGCACCTCTCGCCGGCCACCGGCGCCACGGGCGATTCCGACGGCCGTTTCCACATCGTCGACCGGCACAGCCGTCGCACCCTGGGCCGGATCGCGCTGCGCTCCTCGCGGCACAGCCGCGCCCGCGGACTGGAGTTGAGCTACGCGGTCGCGGACGCCCATCGTCGGCGCGGATTCTGCGCGGAGGCGGCACACGCGCTCGTGGGCCACGCCTTCGAGCACGGGCTGACGGGACGCGTCTACGCCTCCACCGCGTGGTCGAACCTCGCCTCGCGCCGCGTGCTCGCGGGACTCGGCATGCGCCAGCTGGACGTCGCCATGCTGGACTGGGAATCGCTCCAGGGCGAGGTGGACCTCGGCGACGAGGCCGAGGCCGATCTCACGCCGTACGCGCGGGTGGAGTACGAGCTCCATCGTGCGGACTGGCTGGCACGTCTCGCGGCGCGACCTCACGCGCTCCGCGCTGCTCGCCCCGCTTGACGGCGATCACGCCCGCGACGATCGCGACCGCACCGCCGATCTGCACCGGCGTGAGAGCCTCCCCCAGCATCAGCCAGGCCACGACGCCCGACGCGATCACCTCGGAGAAGCCGAGGAAGGAGGCCAGCGTCGGACCCACCATGTTGATGGCGAGGATGCCCGCGACGTACGCCAGGCCGGTGGCGATCGCGCCGATCACCACGGCGGGGACCCACCACGGCACCGTCCCGAGACCGCCGAGCACCACGGACTGCGTCGAAACCCGGACCGGGGTGATCCCGGCCAGCGACGTCGCGGACAGTACGAGCGCTCCGACGAACAGGCCGCCCACGGCCAGCGCGAGCTGGTCGACGCCGGGCTTCTGCGCGCTCGCCACGTCGATCGCATCGGCCTTGGTCCCGTCCTCCGCGAGCAGGAAGTACGCCGCAAGGCCGACCAGCGAGAGGAACGCCCACGCCAGCCCGACGGGCGTGACGACCGCGCCGCCCGACGCGGCGCCCACGACGGCCACGAGCCCCGCCACGGCGAGCGCCGCACCGAGCACCGTCCGCACCGTCGGGCGCTGCCCGAACCGCGCCCACAGGTACACCAGCACCAGCAGCGGCGCCGAGAACTCGATGAGCAGCGCGACGGTGACCGACATGTGGGCGATGGCGTTGAAGTACGCCAGCTGCACACCGACCACGGCCAGCAGGCCGTACGCCAGCACGGTGAAGGGCGCGCGGCGCAGCGTGGCCAGCCGCTCCCGCGCGAAGAGCAACATCGGGACGCCGGTCACCAGCGCGGCGATCCAGATCCGGACCAACACGACACCCGCGGGGCTCCAGCCCGCTTCGAGCAGCGGCTTGCCGAACGGGCCCGACATCGCGAAGGCGAACCCCGACAACAGTGCGATTGCGATACCCCGACCCATGCGTCACCTCCGACTATGCGCGATCCGTAAGGAGTGAATTGATTTACACTGGTGACAGTAGCGGCGCGCCACGTAAGGAGTCAAATGAAATTCGCACATGACACCGAGCCCTCGCTGGTCATGGCGGCCGACCTGGTCAACTCCGACTACGGACAGACCGAGACCCTCGACACCGTCGGCGCGCTCAAGGACTACCTGCGCCGGCACGAGTTCACCGGGTGGAGCAGCGCCTCGACCGAGGACCTCGACCCGGTGCACACCCTCCGCACGGAACTCGCGCTCGCCTGGTCGGCCGGTCATCCCGATCGCGTCGCGGCGATCGTCAACGACATGCTCGCCGCCACACCGCAGCAACCGCGGCTCACCCGCCACGGCAGCTGGGACTGGCATCTGCACTTCACGCCGGACGACGCGCCGATCCCCGTGCGGATGCGCGCCGAGTTCGCAATGGCCCTGGTCGACCTTGTCCGCAGCGGCAACGTCGACCGGCTCAAGACCTGCGCGGCCGACGACTGTGACCGAGTTCTCGTGGACCTGTCCAAGAACCGGTCCCGGCGGTTCTGCACCGAGGGGAACTGCGGCAATCGCACCCACGTGGCCGCGTACCGGGAGCGCAGGGCCACCAGTTCGGGCGGGCGGCGCGACGAGAGTTGAGCAGGCGACTACGGTAGGACTGCACACGCCGGGGATCCCGGCTTCGACGCACAACCAGGAGCGACGAGAGTAATGAGCGACGGATCGCACCGCCACAAGGTGGTCGTCATCGGATCGGGGTTCGGCGGCCTGTTCGGCACCCGCGCCCTCAAGCGCACGGACGTCGACGTGACGATGATCGCGAAGACGACCCACCACCTGTTCCAGCCGCTGCTGTACCAGGTCGCGACGGGCATCCTGTCCGAGGGCGAGATCGCCCCCGCCACCCGCATGATCCTGCGCAAGCAGCGCAACGCGGAGGTGCTGCTGGGCGAGGTCTCCCACATCGACCTCGAGAACCGGACGGTCACGAGCCACCTGCTCGAGCGCGAGACGGTCACCCCGTTCGACAGCCTCATCGTGGCCGCCGGGGCCGATCAGTCGTACTTCGGCAACGACCAGTTCGCCGAGTTCGCGCCGGGCATGAAGACCATCGACGACGCGCTCGAGCTGCGTGGCCGCATCCTGGGCGCCTTCGAGCAGGCCGAGCTCTCGCACGATCACGAGGAGCGCATGCGCCTGCTCACCTTCGTGGTGATCGGCGCCGGCCCGACGGGCGTCGAGCTGGCCGGGCAGATCGCGGAGATGTCGGACAACACCCTCAAGGGCGCCTTCCGCAACATCGATCCCACTGAGGCGCGCGTCATCCTCCTCGACGCCGCGCCCGCCGTGCTCCCGCCCATGGGCGAGAAGCTGGGCACGATGGCGGCCAAGCGGCTGGAGAAGATGGGCGTCGAGATCCAGCTCAACGCCATGGTGGTCGACGTGGACGCCGACGGCCTGGTCGTCAAGGAGAAGGACGGCACCGAGCGCCGCATCGAGGCGCAGTGCAAGGTGTGGTCCGCGGGCGTCGCCGCCAGCAAGCTCGGCGCGATCCTCGCCGAGCAGTCCGGTGCGGAGACCGACCGCGCCGGTCGCGTGAAGGTGCTCCCCGACCTCACCATCCCGGGCAACCCGAACGTCTTCGTCGTCGGCGACATGATGCTGGTCGACGGCGTGCCGGGCATGGCGCAGGGCGCCATCCAGGGCGCGACCTACGCCGCCAAGGCGATCAAGGCCGGCCTCGAGGGCCAGTCCCCCGCCGAGCGCAAGCCCTTCAAGTACTTCGACAAGGGCTCGATGGCCACCGTCTCGCGCGCCAGCGCGGTGGCGAAGGTCGGAAAGCTCGAGTTCGGCGGCTTCCTCGCCTGGCTCGGCTGGCTCGCCCTGCACCTGTGGTACATCGTGGGCTACCAGAACCGCGTCATCACGCTGACCTCCTGGGCGATCACCTTCCTCACCAACAAGCGCGGCCAGATGACGATCACCGAGCAGCAGGTCTACGCGCGCACCGCGCTCGACGCGCTGCAGACCGGGGACAAGAAGGCCATCCCGCCGGTCCACACCAGCTCCCCGCGGGCGCTGCCCAAGTCGGAGCCGAAGGCGGGGCCGGCGGTGCAGGCCCCGGGTGCGGCACCGTCGAAGGACGCCGAGAAGGCGGGCTGACGGCCTCCCACCCCGCACGCAGAACGAGCGCGCCACCCTGTCCGGGTGGCGCGCTCGGCGCGTATCAGGGGACGGCTAGGACTCGATGTTCTGCAGCCGCACCTGGCCGCGGGCGACGGCCTTGCCGTCCTCGGAGTCGATCTCGACGAGCCACAGCTGCTGCCGGCGGCCGCGGTGGATCGGGGTGGAGCGGATGGACAGGACGCCACTGGAGAGGGCCCGCAGGAAGTCGGTGTTGTTGTTGACGCCGACGACGTGCCCGGCGCCGCCGAGCCAGACCACGCCGGAGACGCTGGCGACGGACTCCACGATCGCGCAGTAGACGCCGCCGTGGGTGATGCCGAAGGGCTGGTGCAGCTCGGGACGCAACGTGAGCGTCGCCTCCACACCGTCGGGCGAGATCGCGGTGTACTGCAGGCCGAGGATCGAGTCGAATCCGGCGGTGCCGCCGGCGAGGATCCCGTCGATGACCTGCTGCTGTCCGGGTGTCGGTTGCGTCATGGCCCCACAGTAGGACGGCGCCCCGTCCGGCCGTTCCCCGGGCCGGAAGATCCGGGCCGGGTGGGGGTAGACCCCGATGCGCGGGACCGCCCTTCGCGGGCACTGTGGAGACATGACCGAGAACTCGCCCTTCACCCAGACCCCGTACACCCCCGCCCCGCAGAAGCGCTTCGCCCGCGACCTCCAGAACAACTGGATGGGCGGCGTGTGCGCGGGCATCGCCCGCTACTTCGGCATCGACGTCACGCTCGTGCGCGTGCTCTTCGTGCTCTCGTGCCTTCTGCCGGGCCCGCAGTTCCTGCTGTACCTGCTGCTCTGGATCGTGATGCCGAAGGACTGATCACCCACGCCCGACAGGGAGCGGAGAAAGAAGTCGGCGGGTGCGGGGGCTCAGCCATCCCCCGCACCCGCCGTGGCACAGACCGGCGGATTACTGCAGCCCTCAGTTCGCGTCACGGTCCGATGTGGTTCCTGTGTCGCTCTCGGCGACGAGACTCACTCTAGGACAGGCTCCCCTAACTTAGCAAGCCCTCATTGATGTGGCATGGATTACGACAGGCCGTCGTAGCGATGCGGACCATGCCGAGTAGAATCGGAGCAATGGCGGCATTGGGAGATCTCGAACGCGCGGTCATGGACCATCTCTGGGCGTCCACGGAACCGCAGACCGTGCGACAGGTGCACGAGTCGCTGGCCGCCGACCGCGAACTCGCCTACACCACGGTGATGACCGTCCTGCAGCGGCTCGCGAAGAAGAAGCTGGTCAGCCAGATCCGTACCGATCGCGCCCACCGTTATGCCGCGAGCTTCGGCCGCGAGGAACTCGTCGCCGACCTGATGTTCGACGCGCTCGCCCAGGCCGAGAGTTCGCGCGAGGCGGCGCTCGTCCACTTCGTCGAGCGCGTCGGGGCCGACGAGGCCGATGCCCTGCGTCGCGCGCTGGCCAAGCTCGAGGGCGGCGAGGCCGCGCGTCGCGCCGAGTCCTGATCGGCAAGTAGGCTCGTCACCATGGCGGCCTTCATCTTCGGAGCGCTGGCCCTGCTGCTGGCGGGGCCGGTGCCCACCGGGCTCTCCCGCGCCTCCTGGCCGCTGCGCGCCCCGCGCGCCGCGCTCGTGCTGTGGCAGGCGATCGCCCTCGCCGCCGTGCTCTCCGCCTTCAGCGCCGGACTGGTGATCGCGAGTTGGCTGCTCGTCCCCGGCGCCGACGGGCGGCCCACCACCAACCCGATCGACGAGATCCGCCAGCTCGGCGTGGTCCCGTGGGCCGTCGCCGTCGTCGCCTTCGCGCTCACCCTGCTGGTCGGCGCCCGGCTCATCACCTCCACCGTCCGCCTCGCGATCCGCACCCGGCGCCGGCGGGCGCGGCACCGCACCGTCGTCGACATCCTGTCCCAGGCGGTCGACGAGAACCATCCCGTCTCCGCCGCCGACCTGCGAGTCCTCGGCGTCGACCAACCGCTCGCCTACTGCCTCCCCGGCCTGCGGCAGCGTGTGGTGCTCAGCGTCGGCACCCTCAACCAACTCAGCCACGAGGAGCTCACCGCCGTGCTCGCGCACGAGCGGGCGCATCTGCGCTCACGGCACGATCTGGTGTTGGAGGCGTTCACAGCCGTCCATCACGCCTTCCCCAAGTTCGTGCGCTCGTCGGCCGCGCTCGATTCGGTCAAGCTGCTGGTCGAGCTACTCGCCGACGACGAGGCGGTGGCCGCCGCCGGCCCGGTCCCCCTCGCCAACGCCCTGGTCACGTGCGCGCAGAGCCCGGCTCCGCGCGGCGCGCTCGCCGTGGGTGCGACCGGCACCGTCGTTCGCGTCGAGCGGCTCTCGATGCCGCCCGCCAGCACACTCTTCAGCGCCGCTGTCTACCTGCTGGCGGGCCTGATCCTCGTGGTCCCGACGGTCGCGGTGGCGGTCCCCTGGCTCACCGAGATCTACCGCCTCTTCACCCACTGACGACACCCCGGCTAGTCTGGGCGCGCCAGGGGGGACACCGAGGAGGACCATTATGACCGATCCGCAGCAGCCGTACGGCCAGTCGAACGATCCGTACGCCCAGCAGGGTTACCCGGGCCAGTACGGCCAGCAGGCCTATCCCGGCCAGCAGCCGTACGGCCAGCAGTACCCGCAGCAGCCGTACGGCCAGCAGCCCTATCCCGGCCAGCCGCAGCCGGCGTACCAGTTCCAGTACGGACAGGTGGTCGGCGCCGATCCCAGCGCCCCCTACGGCCGCGACCCCAAGACCGGTGAGCCGCTCTCGGACAAGTCGAAGCTGGCCGCGGGTCTCCTGCAGATCTTCCTCGGTCAGTTCGGCGTGGGCAGGTTCTACCTGGGCGACAACAAGACCGCCGCGATCCAGCTGAGCCTGACCATCATCGGTTACATCCTCGCCATCGTGATCGTCGGCATCTTCGTCATCCTGGGCGTCGCGATCTGGGCGTTGATCGACGGCATCATGATCCTCACCGGCAGCGTGCGCGACCAGTACGGGCGGCCGCTGCGCCCGTGATCCTGCGGGCAGGATGCTCGATTTCGGCCGCACGTGGGCTAGCATGACCCCACGTGCAGTTCCTTCCTGATAGCCGCCCGCAGTACGACCTGACCTACGACGACGTCTTCCTCGTCCCCAACCGGTCGGACGTGACCTCCCGATTCGACGTGGACCTCTCGTCGGACGACGGCACGGGCACCACCATCCCCCTCGTCGTGGCCAACATGACGGCCGTCGCCGGCCGCCGGATGGCGGAGACCGTCGCGCGCCGCGGCGGCATCGTCGTCCTGCCGCAGGACCTGCCGCTGCAGGCCGCGGCCGACACGATCTCCTACGTCAAGAGCCGCGACCTCGTCGCCGATACCCCGGTCACGCTCGGCGCCGAGGACTCGGTGAGCGACGCCGTCGCGCTGCTGCCCAAGCGCGCCCACGGCGCGGTCGTGATCATCGACGCCGAGAACCGCCCCGTCGGCCTGGTGACCTCCGGCGCGTGCGAGGGCGTCGACCGGTTCGCCCGGCTGCGCGACGTCATGGCCACCTCCTTCGTGTGCGCCGCCGCCGGCACCGCGCCCGAGGCCGTCTTCGACATGCTCGAGAAGGACCACTCCGATCTCGCGGTCCTCGTCGACACGGACGACCGCCTGCACGGCGTCCTCACCCGCACCGGCACCGTCCGCGCGGGCATCTACACCCCCGCGGTCGACGCCGCCGGCAAGCTCCGGATCGCCGCCGCGGTCGGGATCAACGGCGACGTGGCGGCCAAGGCCCGGGCGCTCGCCGAGGCCGGCGCCGACGTGCTGGTCGTGGACACCGCGCACGGCCACCAGGCCAAGATGTTCGACGCACTCGAGGCCGTCGCCGCCCTCGACCTCGGGCTGCCGCTCGCGGCGGGCAACGTGGTGGCCGCCGCCGGCGCCCGCGACCTCGTCAACGCCGGCGCGACCATCGTCAAGGTGGGCGTGGGCCCCGGCGCCATGTGCACCACCCGCATGATGACCGGCGTCGGACGCCCTCAGTTCAGTGCCGTGCTCGACTGCGCCGCGGCGGCCCGTGAGCTGGGCGCGCACGTCTGGGCCGACGGTGGCGTCCGCCATCCGCGCGACGTCGCACTGGCCCTGGCCGCCGGTGCCTCCAACGTCATGGTCGGCTCGTGGTTCGCCGGCACCTACGAGTCCCCCGGCGACATGAAGTACGCCACCGACGGCTCCGCCTACAAGGAGAGCTTCGGCATGGCCTCCAAGCGCGCGGTCGCCGCGCGCACCGCCGGCGAGGGAGCCTTCGACCGGGCCCGCAAATCGCTGTTCGAGGAGGGCATCTCCAGCTCGCGGATCCGCGTCGACCCGGAGGCCCCGAGCGTCGAGGACCTGATCGACCGGATCACCTCGGGCGTGCGCAGCTCGTTCACCTACGCGGGCGCGCGCACCGTGCCGGAGTTCCACGGTCTCGCCACCGTCGGCGTGCAGAGCGCCGCGGGCTTCGCCGAGGGCCGACCGCTGCCCGGCGGCTGGTGACCGGCCGGGGCGCACGCGCCCCGCTACACTGCGTTCACGCGATCCCCCACTGCTGAGAAGGAACATGAAGGTCCGAAGACCGGGCAAACGCCGCCGACGACAGACTCCGCCGACGCCGGAACGGACGGTGCCCGTCGATGGCTAGCGCGCTGATCACCGTCGGCGCCATCGTCGGTTTCCTCGCGCTCACGGTGGGCACGGCGCTGTTCGTCGCCGCCGAGTTCTCGCTGACCGCGCTGGAGAAGTCGACGGTCGACGCCGACGTCCGCGATCGCGGCGACCGCCGGTCGAAGCAGGTGCAGAACGCGCACCGCACCCTGTCCTTCCAGCTCTCCGGTGCCCAGCTCGGCATCACCATCACCACGCTGGTGACCGGTTACCTCGCCGAACCGGTGCTCTCGAAGTTCCTGCGCCCGGCGCTGGAGTGGACGGGCATGCCGGACGTCGTGTCCACCGCTCTCACCCTGGTGCTGGCGCTGATCATCGCGACCTCGCTGTCGATGGTGCTCGGCGAGTTGGCGCCGAAGAACCTCGCGATCGCCCGGCCGCTGCAGACCGCGCGGCTCACGGCGGGCGCGCAGTCGCTGTTCTCGTCGACCTTCCGGTTCGCGATCTCCTTCCTCAACCGGTCCGCGAACGCCCTGGTCCGGCGGCTCGGCATCGAGCCGGCGGAGGAGCTCAGCTCGGCGCGCTCGGCGCAGGAGCTCAGCGCGCTGGTGCGCAACTCCGCGGCGCAGGGAGCGATCGACGAGATGACGGCCGAGCTCGTGGGCCGCAGCCTCGAGTTCGGCGAGCTCACCGCGGAGGAGCTGATGACGCCGCGACAGCGGATCGACTCACTCGAGGCCGATGCGACCGTCGCCGATCTGATCGCGCTCTCGATCGAGTCCGGCCATTCCCGCTTCCCCGTGGTCCGTGGCGACCTGGACGACACCGTCGGGCTGGTGCACGTCAAACAGGCGCTGACGGTGCCCGCGGAGCGTCGCGCGACGGTCGCGGTGGCCGCCATCGCCACCCCGGCCCCCGTGGTGCCGACGACGCTCGACGGCGACGCGCTCATGGAGCAGCTGCGCGCCAACGGCCTGCAGATGGCGCTCGTGGTCGACGAGTACGGCGGCTCCGCCGGGATCGTCACCGTCGAGGACCTGATCGAGGAGATCGTCGGCGACGTGCGCGACGAGCACGACGAGAACGAGCCCGTCGACGTGCAGCGCACCGAGAACGGCTACCTGTGCGCCGGGCTCCTGCGCGTCGACGAGCTCGAACGCGACACGGGATACCGCGCCCCCGAGGGCGATTACGACACGCTCGGCGGCCTGGTGATGTTCCTCCTGGGACGGATCCCCGCGGTCGGCGACCGCGTGCCCCTGCCGAACCACCCGTCCCTCGACGAGGACGGCGGGACGCCGCAGTGGTCGGCGCGGGTCGCCCGGATGGACGGCCGCCGCGTCGACCTGGTGGAGGTGACCCATGAATGACCTCCTGAGCGTCGCGCTGACGGTGCTGTTGCTGGCCGCGAACGCCTTCTTCGTCGCCGCCGAGTTCGCACTGATCGCGGCCCGACGCGACCGCCTCGAGGCCCTCGTGGAACAGGGCCGCTCGAGCGCGAAGGCCGTGATCAAGGCCTCGGAGAACCTCTCACTGATGCTGGCCGGCTGCCAGCTCGGCATCACGATCTGCTCGATCCTGCTCGGTAAGGTCGGCGAGCCCGCGATCGCGCGCCTGCTCGAGAAGCCACTCGCCTGGGCGCACGTCCCCGACGCGCTGCTGCACCCGATCTCCTTCACCGTCTCCCTCGGCCTCGTGGTGGTGCTGCACATCCTGTTGGGCGAAATGGTGCCGAAGAACATCGCGCTGGCCGGTCCCGAGGCCGCGGCGATGCTGCTGGTGCCGCCCCACGTCGCCTTCGTGCGGCTGGTGCGCCCGCTCATCGCGGTCTACAACTGGCTGGCGATGCTGGTGCTCCGCATCGGCGGCGTCGAGCCGCGCGACGAGCTCGACAGCACCGTCTCGGCGGGCGAGCTGAGCGAGCTCATCGCCGAATCGCACGACGAGGGCCTGATCGACGCCGAGGAGCGGGTGCGGCTCACACGCGCCCTGCAGACCTCGCGGCGGACCGTCGCCGATGTGGCGATCCCGCTGACGGAGATCCGCGGGCTGCAGGCGGTGCAGGGGACGAACGGCATCTGGGGTCCGACGCTCGGTGACATCGAGTCCGCCGTCGCGGAGACCGGGTACTCCCGCTACCCCGTCCGCAGCAGCTCGGGTGCGTTCACCGGGTACCTGCACGTCAAGGACGTGCTGCCGGACATCATGGACGCGGCAGTCGGGCCGGACACGGTGATCGGCGCGAACCGCGTGCGCCCCCTGCCCGTGGTCGACGGTGCGCTGTCGCTCGACCAGGCCGCGGGCCACCTGCGCCGCCTCGGCGGGCACCTCGCCGCCGTCGCCGACGATCACGGCCGCACCATCGGCATCGTCGCCCTCGAGGACGTGGTCGAGGAGTTCGTCGGCACCGTGCGCGACGGGACGCACCGGGTGTGAGCAGCACCGTCCTCTCGGACGCCGAGTGGGAGGCCCGCGCGGCCGCCCACCGGGACCGCCTGACCCCGTTCGTCGACGCGCACCGCCGCCGGGCCGCGCGCGGCGAGAAGCACCCCGTCTGGGACTTCCTGTTCACGTACTACGGGCACCGGCCCGCGCACCTGTTGCGCTGGCACCCCGGTCTGGGCGTCGAACTCGACGGTCGGCGTGCGGCGGCGGAGTTCAGTGGCATGCGCGGCTATCTCGTCGACGGCACGCGGGTGCGAACGGACCCGGCGACTCTCGCCAAGCGCGCCGGAACCGCGGCCTACGTCGAACGCCTCCTTGCCGCGACTGCCGCGCGCGCCCCCGTCTTCGGGTGCTTCGGGCTGCACGAGTGGGCGATGGTCTTCGCCGAGGCGGATCAGGCGCGCCACCCGGTGCCGCTGCGCCTGGGCGCGGAGGGCACCGACGAGGTGGTGCGCGCGGGGAGCCTGCGCTGCACCCACTACGACGCCTTCCGCTTCTTCACCCCCGAGGCCGCGCCCCGCAACGCGACGCGCCTGACCCGGGAGTCGCAGGTCGCCTCCGAACAGCCCGGCTGCCTGCACGCCGGCATGGACCTCTACAAATGGGCCTTCAAGCTGACGCCCGGCGCACCGTCGGAGCTGGTGGCGGACGCCTTCGATCTGGCGCGCGAGGCCCGCGAGCTCGACATGCGCGCCAGTCCCTACGACCTCGCGGCGCACGGCTTCGCACCCATCGCGATCGAGACCGCCGACGGCCGCCGCGAATACGTGCGGCGGCAGGCGGTGCTCGCCGAGCGGGCCGCGCCGATCCGCGCGCGGCTCCTCGAGACGGTCCGCGCCTGGCCCGGCACCGGCGAACCCCGTGCCGGTATGCCCGACTCCCCCGCCTAGACTTCCCTCCCAGCGAAGGTCCGTGTGCGCGAGCGCGCGGCGCAAGAGGGAACCCGGTGCGAATCCGGGGCTGCCCCGCAACGGTGAGTGCGCGCAGGCGCGTGCGAGCCCGATACCTGCCCTCGCGACCGCCCGGAGCCGGGCGGTGCTCACCGACCCGAGGGGAGTCGCGGAGTGCGAGTCGTCTCGTCGCGCCGTGTGGCAGTACTGCTGATCTGCTTGCTGATCGCTCTGATCGCCGCCATGTGGCTGGGCGTCCTGCTGGGCACCGTGCGCATCCCGTGGCGGGACTCGACGGGCTACGTGTGGGCCTTCCTCACCGGCGGCACCGTCGACGCCGAGCACGCCACCCACTACCGGATCGTCGCCGATTCCCGGATCCCCCGAGTACTCAGCGCCGCGATCGTGGGCGCGGGACTCAGCGCGATCGGCGTCGCGGTGCAGGCGATGGTGCGCAACGCGCTCGCGGACCCGTACGTGCTCGGGATCTCCTCGGGCGCGTCCGTCGGGGCGACGACGGTGGCCCTGTTCGGCGTCTTCGGCACGCTCGGCCTGTACGCGCTGCCGACCGCCGCCTTCCTCGGCGCACTGGGCGCGACGGCCCTGGTGTACCTCATCGCCTACCGGGGCGGCGGCCTGACGCCGCTGCGGCTCGTCCTGACGGGGACCGCGCTCGCGTACGGCTTCTCGGCGGTGACGACGGTGCTCGTCTTCCTCGCCCCGCGCGGCGACGCCGCGCGCACCGTGATGTTCTGGCTGTTCGGGAGCCTGTCCCCCTCGACCTGGCGCACCACGGCGCTGCTCGCGGTGACGGTGCTGATCGGGCTGATCGTGCTGCGCTACGGTGCGCGCAAGCTCAACGCCCTCGCTCTCGGCGACGAGGTCGCGATCTCCGTGGGGCTGTCCGCGTCCGGCTACCGCTCGGCGCTGTTCGTGCTCACCGCCGCGATGACCGGGATCATCGTCTCGGTGTCCGGCGCTATCGGTTTCGTCGGGCTGGTGGTGCCCCACGTCGCTCGACTGCTGGTGGGTGCGGACCACCGGCGCGTCCTGGTGATCGCGCCCGCCGTCGGCGCGCTCTTCCTGGTGCTGGCCGACATCGCCGCCCGCACCGTCGTGCCGCCGCAGGAGCTTCCGCTCGGCGCGATCACCGCGGCGGTCGGCGTCCCGCTGTTCATCGCGCTCATGCGGCGCCGCACCGTCGGGGGCGCGTAGGTGCGGGTCGAATACAGCGGCGTCACCGTCGAACTGGGCGGCACCCGGATCGTCGAGGACATCAGCCTCACCGCCGCCACCGGCGAGTTCATCGGCGTCGTCGGCGCCAACGGCAGCGGCAAGTCCACTCTCCTGCGCTGCGTGTACCGGGTGCTCACGCCGTCGTCCGGGACCGTGACGGTCGACGGCATCGACGTCACCGCGGTGAGCCTGGCCGAGAACGCGCGCAATGTGGCCGCCGTGATGCAGCACGCGCCCTTCGACATCGGCTTCACGGCGCGCGAGATCGTCGAGACCGGCCGCGTGCCGCACCGCCGGCGCGGGGTCCCGCTGTCGGCGCACCGCCGGGCGGTCGACGGTGCGCTCACCGCCGCCGGCGCCACCGATCTCGCGGACCGCGACTTCGGGACGCTGTCGGGCGGCGAGGCGCAACGCGTCCTCATCGCACGGGCCTTCGCGCAGGAGCCGCGGATCCTCGTGCTCGACGAGCCCACCAACCATCTCGACGTGCGGCACCAGTTCGCCGTGCTGAGCGCGGCGCGCGGTCTGGGCGTGACGGTGATCGCCGTACTGCACGACCTGAACCTGGCGGCGCAGTACTGCGACCGGCTGTACGTGCTCTCGGACGGCGCGCTGGCCTGCTCGGGCACACCGTCGGACATCCTCACGCCCGCGACCATCCGGCGCTACTTCGACATCGGGGCGCACATCGTCCCGCACCCCCGCCTGGGGGTCCCCCAGGTGATCTTCGACGAAGGACCATGACATGAAACGACTCCCCCTGCTGCTCCTGAGCGGCGTCCTGCTCGCCGGGTGCGGCGCGACCGTCGAGGAGGCCGCCCCGGCATCGTCGAGCGGCAAGGCCGCGACCGTCACCAACTGCGGCGCGCCGCTGACTGTCCCGCACACGCCGAACCGCGTGGTGGTCAACGACACCGGCACCGCCGAGATCCTGTTCGCCCTGGGCCTGACCGACCGCGTCGTCGGCTACACCACGTACGACGGCAAGCACGTCGACTACAACACCTCGCCGTGGAAGGCGGACTTCGATCGCGCACCGAGCCTGGGCACCGCGTTCACCCGGGAGACGATCCAGGCGGCCCGTCCGGACTTCGTCTTCGCCGGCTGGAACTACGGCTTCAAGGAGACCACGGGCGTCACGCCGGACTGGATCCGGCAGATCGGCGCGGTGCCCTACCAGCTGACCGAGGCGTGCCGGCAGACCGGGAGTACGCGACGCGGGATCATGCCGCCGCTCGACGCCCTGTTCCGCGATCTCACCGACCTCGGCACCCTGTTCGGCATCGAGGAGCGCGCCGCGAAACTCGTCGCCGACTACCGCGCCCGCATCGACGCGGTGCGCGGCGGCGCACCGTCGGGCGAGAAAGCGCGCGTCTTCCTCTTCGACAGCGCCTCCCCCGATCCGTTCACGTCGGGCCGCACGGGCACCCCGCAGGCGATCATCGACAATGCGGGCGGGACGAACGTCTTCGCGGATCTCGACGACTCGTGGACCTCGGCGTCCTGGGAGGCCGCGGCCCAGCGCGATCCGCAGGTGATCGCGATCGTCGACTACGGCGTCGGCCCGGAGAACACGCCGGACGCGAAGATCGCGCAGCTGAAGTCCCAGCCGCTCATGGCGAACACGACCGCGGTGCGCGAGGGCAACTTCGTGGTCATCCCGTACGCCGGCTGGGTCGAGGGTCCGCGCACGCCGGCCAGCGTCGAGACGCTGGGAAAGTACCTGCGCTCGAAGGGGTTCTGATCCGCCCGGCGAAGACAGCGATGCGATGACATACTCCCCGTGACCGTGAGCGTCGCTCACGGTCGTGTCCCGTTCATGGACTTTCAGGGAGAAGAGTCATGACAGATCACCTCGCATCACCCGAGCTCACCCGGCGGATGTTCCTCCGCGGCGCAGCAGTCGCCGGGCTCACCGTCGCCGGAGCCGCCGCCCTCGCACCATCGGTGCAGGCGGCGTCGTACGTGCGGCCCGTCCGCGATCCCGCGGCGCATCCGATCACCGCGGCGTGGCGCAAGCCGGGACCATGGGCGGCCGGCTACCACACCGGAGTCGACATCGGCTGTGGCGTGGGCACTCCCGTGTACGCCACCATCGGCGGAGATGTACGCACCGGGCGGGCGAACTGGGGTCCCTCGTACGGGACGATGATCCTGATCAACGACAACGTGGACGGTTCGGACTGGGGGTACTGCCACCTGTCGAAGGTCCTGGTGACGGACGGTCAGGCCGTCGCGACGAACCAGCTGATCGGCTACTCGGGCAACACCGGGAACACCACCGGGCCGCACATGCACCTGGAACGCCGCCCGCGGTACGGCGGCTACGGAACCGATCTGAACCCGAACCTCTGGCCGTGACCACCGGGCAGTAGGGCATCGGT
This sequence comes from Tsukamurella sputi, assembly GCF_007858445.1. GTDB lineage: Bacteria > Actinomycetota > Actinomycetes > Mycobacteriales > Mycobacteriaceae > Tsukamurella > Tsukamurella sputi. The sequence continues at coordinate 52,688 of NZ_VIGV01000012.1, forward strand.
CCGCTCCGCGGAGGGCATCGACGACGAGGGCCCGCCGGACTCCCCCCGAGTCCGGCGGGCCCTCGTGCCCCGCGGGTGCCGCCTACGTGGCGGGCTTGGTGATCTTCACGTCCTTGCCGAACTCGGTGAGGTTCAGCGTGATGGGCAGCTCCTTCAGCTTGACCTCCATCCGCGTGACGTTCGGCTTCGGCATCGGGTTCGCCGAGGAATCGAAGACGATCCACAGCGTGATGGGCAGCGAGTTCCCGGCATTGCCGCGAGCGGCGATGTCGGTGATCTGCGGCAGCAGCGGGTCGAGCACCTGGGTGGCGACGGTGCCGCTGACCTTGACGGCCTTGAGTCCGTTGACGGTGTCCTTGCCCTCGACCTTCGGGTTCTGGACGGAGTCGAGGATCTTGGCGAGGCCCTTCTCCAGGTCGAGGATGATCGCCGGGTCGTAGACGCCCTTCTCACCCGTCTTGCCCATCGGCTGGTACTTGGCGCCGCCGAGGTTGGCGTAGAGCACCCCGTCGATCACGACGAACTTGGTCTGCACGTAGTTGTCGTTGACGCGGACGTTCGCGTCACCCTGCGCGGCGACGCGCTTGGTGTCCTTGAACGAGATGATGTCGCCGTTGACGCTGGTCACCGGGAGCCCCTGGATGCCCTTGTCGACGGCGAGCGTCAGGTGCTCGGAGTAGGTCTCGCGCGTGGCGAGCGCCGCGTCCTTGACGATCTCGACGGTGGGCAGGCCGCTCGCGTCGACCGACGGGGCGGCCGACGGGGCGCCCGACGCGCCGCTGGCGGCGGACGCGGTCGTGGTCGTGCCCGACGAGGTGTCGTCCGACTTCTTGTCCGAGCAGCCGGTGAGCACGAGTGCACCGGCAGCGAGCAGCGCGACAGCCGCCCGCGATGCCTTGAGGTTCATGGGTTCCCCCCTGGAATCTGTCCGGGCGGAGCCGCCCGGGGCCGAATGAAAGGGCGGAAGTCCCGCCCTCACGATGAAGTATGCATGAATGCCCGCTCCTATCGAAGCATTCTTCCCCGCCGTTTCACGGCAAATCGGACACTGGAAGGTAGCGGCAAGCGCACCTTCAGCGATCCATTAGCGTGACCGGAGACGGTCTACACAACCGCCGGATCCGGCAGTGTTCAGGAGGAACGAGAAGTGTCGATCAACCCCACCCCGCCGCCGGCTCCCGCCGAGCGCGGCACGGCCGATCCCGGCCCCCGCGATCTCGAGCGCGGCACGGACCCGGGACGCGGCGGCGGCGCAGGTCGTGACGGTGCTTCCGGCTCCGACCAGCGCGACCCCGGACGGCGCCCCGCCGGCCCTCGCGGCCGTGATTTCGACACCGAGGGCGGCGACCCCGGCCCCCGCGATCTCGGGCGCGAACCCGGTCCCGGTGGCGGACCGCAGTTGTCGAACGTATGGGTTTACAAGGGCCGCGCCTACGATCTTTCGGAATGGATCAACAAGCATCCCGGCGGAGAATTCTTCATCGGGCGGTCCAAGAATCGTGACATCACGTCGATCATCGGGTCGTATCACGCGAATCCCGAGAAGATCGAGAAGATGCTGGAACGGTTCGCGCTCGACCGTGACGCCCGCGTCGAGGACGTGCACCCCAAGAACAATGCGCCCGCCTTCCTCTTCAAGGACGGATTCGACAGTTGGCGCGACACCCCGCGCTACCGTTTCGACGATCCGCAGGACCTGCTGCACGCCGTGAAGGCACGGCTGCGCGACCCCGCGATGAAGGCTCGGATGAAGCGCATGGACCGGTGGTTCAACATCACCGCCGCGGCGCTCGCCGTCGCCTACGTCGCGGTGATCGCGACCCGGCTCAGCGTCCCGGCGTGGATGCCGATCTGGCTGTTCGTGATCCTCATGGTGATGCTGCGCAGCTCCCTCGCCGGTTTCGGGCACTACGCGATCCACCGCGCGCAGAAGGGCGCGACCAAGGTCCTGGTCAACGCGTTCGACATCAACTACGTCGCGCTGTCCTTCGTGACCGCGGACGGCCACGCGCTGCTGCACCACCCGCACACGCAGAGCGAGGTGGACATCAAGAAGAACGTCTTCACCATGATGATGGACATTCCGCGCTGGTACCGGATCCCCATCCACACGCTGCACAAGTTCGGCCACACCGCCACGGGCATGACAATGCGCCTGGTCGAGATCGTCAAGCTCACTAGGCAGGTCGGCGTGGCCGACATGTACGGCTCGCTGCGCGGTGCGCTCCCCCACTTCATCGGGGCGTTCGCCATGCGCGCACTGCTCATCGGCGAGTTCTTCCTGTTCCTGTTCCTCGGCGACGTCTGGGCGTGGATCGCGCAGTTCGTGGCCGTGCTGTGGGTGAGTACCTTCCTCGTGGTCGCGAGCCACGACTTCGAGACGGACGTCGACGACCTGCCCGAGGTCGAGACCGAGGACTGGGCGATCAACCAGCTCAACCAGGCCTACGACCTGAAGATCTCGGGCAACCGCTACGTGGACTGCTTCCTCTCGGCCGGGCTGTCCAGCCATCGCGTGCACCACGTGCTGCCCTACCAGCGCAGCGGCTACGCGAACATCGCCACCGAGGACCTGATGGCGGAGGAGGCCGCGAAGTTCGGCGTCGAGTGGCTGCCGCGGCGCAGCTTCCTCTTCGACCGGCTCCCCGATCAGGTCAACACCTTCCTCGGCCAGAAGTCGCGGCCCGCCCAGGAACAGGGCCACGGCTTCTTCCGCGAGCACTTCTCGCCCCAGGCGCTCAAGACCTCGGGCTCGTACGTCGTCGCCGGTTTCACCGGCATCGGCACGGTGTAAGGAGATCACCATGAACACGCAGGAACAGACCCCCGTCGTTCCCGAGCAGGCCTGGTTGGGCGCGCCGCCGGCGCCGCCCACCTCGGTCGCGGTGATCGAATCGCTCGCGACGGGCTCGCCCGCGCAGGCCTACGACCAGGCGGAGTCCGCCGACCGTGTTGCCGCCCGCTTCGAGGATCCGAAGCAGGCCGAGCGCATCCGTCGCGTGTACGCCAAGACGCGGGTCGCCGAGCGCCACCTGGCGATCGACCCGCTGACGCCCGAGTTCGCGGAGTTCAGCGCCCGCCCCGACACGGTCCGCGAGCGCATGGACCTGTTCTACGAGCACGCCGCGCCGCTCGCGATCGACACGGCCCGTCGCGCACTGGGCGACCTCGACCCCGCGGACGTCGGCCAGCTGGTCTTCGTCACCAGCACCGGCTTCCTCGCGCCCGGCGTGGACGTGGCCGTGATCCGCGCGCTCGGTCTCGCGCCGGGCACGAGCCGCGTGGTCATCAACTTCATGGGCTGCGCCGCCGCGATGAACGCGCTCCGGGTCTCGACCGATTACGTGCGGGCCCACCCCGATCGCAAGTCACTCATGATCTGCCTGGAGCTCAGCTCGGTGAACGCCGTCTTCTCCGGTGACCCGAACGACGTGGTGATCTCCAGCCTCTTCGCCGACGGCTGCGGCGCGGCGGTGATCGGCGCCAGCGAGGTCGGACATCCCCTGCCCGCGGGCCGGATCGTCGTGCGCGACACCTTCAGCCACCTGCTCGACGGTGCCGAGGACGGGATCGTCCTCGGAGTCAACGCCAACGGCATCACGTGCGAGCTCGCGGAGTCGCTCCCCCACTACATCGTGAGCGGCGTGGCACCGGTGGTCGACGAGGTGCTGCAGCGCAACGGGCTCGGCCGCGAGTCGATCGCGCACTGGGCGATCCACCCGGGCGGCCCGAAGATCATCGAGTCCGCCGCCGCCGCGCTGGGCCTGCCCGACGAGGCCTCCCGGATCAGCTGGGACGTGCTCGCCGAGCACGGGAACATGCTCAGCGTCTCGCTGCTGTTCGTCCTCGAGCGCCTGCTCGCCCAGACCGACGGTGCCGTCTCCGACGCGCCGAGCACGGGCATGGCCTTCTCCTTCGCCCCCGGGGTGACGGTGGAGGGCTTCCTGTTCGACGTCATCACCGGCGAATGAGCCGCTCATGAAGCTCCTCAAGTTCCTGGTCTCGATCTCGCCTGCGGCCATCGCCGCAGCGGTGGTCGCGGGCCTCGTCGCCGGCGCGGCGAACGCGTACCTGCTCACGCTCATCAACGGGCTGGTGGCGCCCGGCGCGCAGCCGGAGGTCAGTCCTACCCGGTTCATCGTCACCGCGGTGGTCGTGGTGGTCGCGGGCGTCGCCTCGCAGCTGATCCTGCTGCACCTCGCCCAGGCGGCCGTCTACCGCCTGCGGGCGCGGCTCTCGCAGCGCGTGCTGGCCGCGCCGCTCGAGCACATCGAGCGGCTCGGCGACCACCGCCTGCTCGCGACGCTGACCGAGGACGTGCGCTCGCTGTCGATGGCGGTCTCCGGCATTCCGGGGCTGTGCATCGACCTGGCCACGATCATCGGCGCGCTGACCTACCTCGCGACGGTCTCCGGCCCGCTGTTCGCGGTGTCCGTGGCGGGCACGCTCATCGGCATCGCGTGTGTGGAGACGGTGCTGCGCCGGGTCCGGGAGACCTACCGCCGGGCCCGCGAGCTCGACGACGCGCTGATCGGCTCCTTCCAGGAGGTCACGCACGGGATCAAGGAGCTCAAACTGCACCGCGGCCGGCGGGCCGACTTCCTGGACCGCAAGCTGCTCGGCACCGCTGAGGACCTGCGCGGCAAGCACGTCGCGGCGGGTACCCGGTTCGCCGGTGGCCAGGCCCTCGGCCAGGTGCTGCAGCTGGGCACCATGGTGCTCATCCTGTTCGTGCTGGCCCGTGCCCTGGAGCTGCCACGGGAGACGATGATCGGCTACGTGCTGGTCACGACCTTCCTGTCGATGCCCATGCAGAGCCTCATGCACCGCATCCCCGACCTGCTGCGGGGCGACGTCGCACTCGCCAAGATCCGCGGCCTCGACCTGTCGCTGGAGACCCCGCGCGACGAATCCGCGCTCCCGTACGACGACCGGCCGCTGTCCGACGGCACCGTCGAACTGCGGGGCGTGGGCTACGAGTACCTGCCCGAACCCCCGCCCGGCCACGGAGCACCCGGCCAGCACCCGCCGCACGGCGGCCCCGGCGGACCCGGGGCGCCCGGCGGTCCGCCGCCGCATCCCCCGCAGGCACCGCCCCCGGGCATGCCCGGCGTCCCGCACGGCTTCCGGCTCGGCCCCGTCGACCTGACACTCCGCCCGGGAGAGGTCACCTTCGTGGTCGGCGGTAACGGCAGCGGCAAGTCCACGCTGGCGAAGCTGATCAGCGGGCTGTACGCGCCGCGGATCGGCGAGATCCGGGTCGGCACCGCCGCGGACGGCACGCCCGGCGAGGTCGTCGGGCCGCACAACACGGAATGGTTCCGGCAGCACACGACCGCGGTCTTCGCCGATTTCCACCTCTTCGACGACTACCTGGGCCTCGCGGCCGACGACCTGGACGACCGGGTCCGGGGCCTGCTGCACGACCTCGAACTGGCGCACGCGGTGACGGTGCGCGACGGGAAGCTGTCGACGCTCGCGTTGTCGACGGGGCAGCGCAAGCGCCTCGCACTGCTCACCGCACTGCTCGAGGACCGGCCCGTGTACCTCTTCGACGAGTGGGCCGCGGACCAGGATCCGCGGTTCCGCGAGGTCTTCTACGACCGGATCATCCCGGACCTGCGGGCGCGCGGGAAGACGGTGGTGGTGATCACCCACGACGACCGGTACTTCGACCGCGCCGACCAGCTGGTGAAACTGGACTTCGGCCAGGTGGTCCCGGCGTCGGCGTCGATCACGCGCGGAGTAACCTGAGGGCTACCTATCCGCAGTTACGAAGGGGTTGAAGTACAACCATGGTTGACACCGCCCGGACATCCGTCGCAGGCCTCGAGGTCGCAACGGTCCTCTACGATTTCATCAACAACGAGGCGCTTCCGGGCACGGGTGTAGACCAGGCCGCCTTCTGGGACGGCGCGGCGAAGCTCATCGGCGATCTGGTGCCGAAGAACAAGGCGCTGCTCGCCACGCGCGACGAGCTGCAGGCCAAGATCGACGAGTACCACGCCGCGCACCCCGGCGAGATCACGGACTTCCCCGCGTACAAGCAGTTCCTCACCGATATCGGCTACCTGGTGCCGGTCCCCGAGGACCGCGAGATCACCACGTCGAACGTGGACACCGAGATCACCTCGACCGCCGGCCCACAGCTGGTGGTGCCGATCCTCAACGCCCGCTTCGCGATCAACGCCGCGAACGCGCGATGGGGCTCGCTGTACGACGCCCTCTACGGCACCGACGCCATCTCCGAGGCCGACGGCGCGGAGAAGGGCAAGGGCTACAACAAGGTCCGCGGCGACAAGGTGATCGCCTTCGCCAAGGACTTCCTCGACAAGGCCGTGCCGCTCGAGTCCGGTTCCTGGGCGGACGTCACCGGCCTGACGGTGGGCGACGGCACGCTCGTGATCGCCGAGGGCGAGAAGACCTGCGCCCTGGCCGATCCCGCGGCCTTCGTCGGCTACACCGGTGAGAAGGACGCACCGTCGGGCATCCTGCTGCGCCACAACGGCCTCCACCTGGAGATCCAGATCGACGCCGCATCGCCGATCGGCTCCACCGACCGCGCCGGCATCAAGGACGTGCTCGTGGAGTCCGCGGTCACCACGATCATGGACTTCGAGGACTCGGTCGCGGCGGTCGACGCCGACGACAAGGTCGTCGGGTACCGCAACTGGCTGGGCCTGAACAAGGGCGACCTCGCCGAGGAGGTCAGCAAGGGCGGCAGGACCTTCACCCGCACGCTGAACCCCGACCGCGTGTACACCGCCGTCGACGGCTCGGAGCTGGTGCTGCACGGCCGTTCGCTGCTGTTCGTGCGCAACGTCGGCCACCTCATGACGACCGACGCGATCCTGCTGGACGGTGAGGAGATCGGCGAGGGCATCCTCGACGGCATCGTGACCTCGCTCATCGCGATCCACGGCCTGTCGGGCGATATCCGCAACTCGCGCACCGGCTCGGTGTACATCGTCAAGCCCAAGATGCACGGCCCGGAGGAGGTCGCGTTCGCCGCGGAGATCTTCGCCCGCGTCGAGCAGCTGCTGGGCCTGCCCGCGCTGACCCTCAAGGTCGGCATCATGGACGAGGAGCGCCGCACGTCGGTGAACCTCAAGGCCTGCATCGCGGCCGCGAACGACCGCGTGGTGTTCATCAACACCGGCTTCCTCGACCGCACCGGCGACGAGATCCACACGTCGATGGTCGCGGGCCCCATCGTCCGCAAGGGCCAGCTCAAGGGCCAGACCTGGTACCCCGCGTACGAGGACAGCAACGTCGACATCGGCCTGCACGCGGGCCTGCAGCACAAGGCGCAGGTCGGCAAGGGCATGTGGGCCATGCCGGACCTGATGGCCGCCATGCTCGAGCAGAAGATCGCGCAGCCCAAGGCCGGCGCCACCACCGCGTGGGTGCCCTCGCCGACCGCCGCGACCCTGCACGCCCTGCACTACCACCTGGTGGACGTCTTCGAGGTGCAGAACGAGATCGCCAAGCGCGACCCCGCGTCGGTCGATGACATCCTCACGATCCCGCTCGCGAAGAACGCGAACTGGTCGGAGGAGGAGAAGCGTGAGGAGCTGGACGAGAGCGCGCAGTCGATCCTCGGCTACGTGGTCCGCTGGATCGACGCCGGCGTCGGCTGCTCCAAGGTGCCGGACATCCACGACGTGGCGCTCATGGAGGACCGCGCGACGCTGCGCATCTCCTCGCAGCTGCTCGCCAACTGGCTCCGCCACGGCGTGGTCACCGAGGACGAGGTGATCGAGGCGCTCAAGCGCATGGCGCCGGTCGTCGACCAGCAGAACGCGGGCGATCCCGACTACCGCCCGCTGGCGCCGGACTTCGACTCGAACATCGCCTTCCAGGCCGCGAAGGACCTGATCCTGCTCGGCGGCACGCAGCCGAACGGCTACACCGAGCCGATCCTGCACGCCCGCCGTCGCGAGTTCAAGGCCGCGAACAGCTGAGCAGCGCAACCGATTCGGATGCCGGGCCGGTCGTGATCGACGCAGATCGCGACCGGCCCGGCGCGTTCACGGTGCTCCTCGACGGCACGCCGCAGAGCTACGTCGACACCGGAGATCCGACCAACCTCGTCTTCGAGTACGTCCGCCGTATCGGGCACGTGATCGACCTCGCCCGCCCGGAGGGCGCCCCGGTCACGGCGGTGCACCTGGGCGGCGGCGGCTTCACCCTGCCCCGGTACATCGCGCATACCCGGCCCGGTTCGCGGCAGCAGGTGCTCGAGGTGGATCGTGCGCTCATCGACGCGGTCCGGGCGGCGGCGCCGCTGCCGAGGCGCGAGCAGATCAAGATCCGCTGCGCCGACGCCGCGCAGGCCGCCGCCGTGCTGCCCCCGGGCATGCACGGCACCGTCGACGTGCTCGTGATCGACGTCTTCGCCGGGGCGCGCACCCCGGCGGCGCTCACGACGTCCGAGTTCTTCGCCTCCCTGCTGCCACTGCTCGCGCCCGGCGCGGTCGTCGCGCTCAACATCGCCGACGGTGCGCCGCTCGCCTTCGCCCGGTCCGTGACGGCCACGGTGGCGGGGGTCTTCGGCGAGGTCGCCGTCGCCGCGGAGCCGGGCGTGCTCAAGGGACGACGGTTCGGGAACCTCGTGGTGGTGGCCGGCGCGGTTCCCGAACTGCTGCAGCACGGCCTCGCCCGCAGGCTCGCGGGCGACCCCTTCCCGGGCACCGTCATGACGGGCGACGACGTGACCAGGTTCGTGGGCGGCGCGAAGCGTTTCACCAGCGCAAACGCTCAGGTGTCTCCTATGCCCCCGCGCGGCGTCTTCGGGTAGGTTGCTCTCGATGGGATCACATCGTTCTGGAACCGGTTCCCGCGGCATCGCACGCTGGCTGATCGCCGCGGTCGTCGCGGTCATCGTTGTGGCGGCGGTCGCCGGGGCGATGGTCTGGCTGTCGGGCCGCTCCGAACAGGAGGGCCGGGATGCGGCCGCCTCGTGTGTGCGCGGCGACCTCGCCGTGCAGGTCGCGGCAGCGCCCGCGCTGGTGGGCCCACTGCGGCGGATCGCGGAGAGCTTCAACGCCGGTGGCACCGTTTCCGCGGACTACTGCGCCAAGATCGAGGTGACGGGGATCGATTCGCCCGTCGCGCTGGAGGCGCTGACCGGCACGTGGGATCCGAAGCTGGGCCCGGTGCCCTCGCTCTGGATACCGGAGAGCACGGTGTGGACGGCGCGACTCGCGGCCGCCAAACCCGCCGAGCTGTCGGGGCAGCCCACGTCGATCGCGTCGTCGCCGGTCGTCCTGGCGGTGCGCGGCTCCGCGCGACAGGCCTTCGACGGGGTGCGCTGGCTCGACCTCCCCGCGCGGCAGGAGCAGCTGCGGATCGCTCTGCCGACGGGGGCCGACGCCGACGGCACCTACCTCGCCGCGCAATCCGTCGCGGCCGCGGTGGGCCGCACCGCGGGTGCCGCGCTGTCCGAGGACGCAGCGAAGAGTCCCGTCGTCGCCGGCTCCCTCGCCCGGTGGGCCAAGGACGCCCCGAAGTCGACGACCACCGGCGCGGCGCTCGAGGCGCTGACCAAGCCGGGCGATGCGGTGCGGGCCGTGCCGGTCACCGAGCAGCAGCTCGCGGCGTTCGCCCGGGGCCGCGATGCCGCGGCGCCGGTCGCGGTGTACCCGGCCGGTCCCACCGCGTCGGCGACCTTCCCCGCCGCGGTGCTCGATCGCGAGGAGACCTCGGACGCCCATGACCGTGCTGCCGCGGACTTCGTCGCCTTCATCACGCAGGGCGAGAACGCGAAGCCGCTGACGGAGGCGGGCTTCCGGGTGATCGGCCGCCCCGCCCCCGCGACGACCCCGTCCGTCGCCTTCGGCACTGTCGAGCCGCTGGCGCCCGCGTCCAACGCCGCCGTCATCGCCCTCGCGGACACCGTCAACCGCCGCTGATAGCCCTCGCCGGCGCCACCCGAAGGGTATATCGGCTCGGGATCGAGCGGGCACTGCGTGCTGCGCGGAAAGCCTCCCGATCTCTCACCGCACTCGACGGTGCGACCAACCGGTAGGCCGCGCTGGGATATCGGCTGCACACGATCACCACCTCGTCGTGGGGCGACAAAGGTTTCGCCGGCGGCGACCGCATCCAGGCGACGCTGATCTTCGAGAAACTGTAGTTGCAGTCGTGCAGGTCAGAGAGCTGTGGGCTGGAGGCGGTTCGTGATCAGTACGGTGGAGGCCCGTCGCACGTCGGCACCGGCCTAGCCTGCGGAGCGCCGAGTGCAGCGGCGAGGTTTTCCTCGAGCGTGCTGATCGGGGTCTTCGCCCGGTCCAATTCGGCCTGCATCGCCGCGACGTTCCGCTGCCGCAGCCGCTCGCGTCGTGCGTGCTCGCGCTGCAGCCGGGTCCGTCCGCCCGGATGTGCGGCGTCCTGCTTCGAGATTGCCGCCCGCTCGGGGACGATCCAGCGGACGCGCTTCAGGTCGGGGAACAGTGCCAACACCGTGCCGCTGGGATCGACGATGTAGCGTCGGCCGTCCGGAGAGGTCCAGAGGATCCGCCCGTCCGACAGCCGTGCGTCAATCCACTCGCCCGCGGTCTTGAGCTGGTGGTGCGCCACACAGAGCGGCTGGAGTTCATCGGCCGATGTCTCGCCGCCCAGCGCGGGATCACGGTGGTCGAACTCGCGTCGATGGTCGAGCTGCGCTCGCGATGCCGGCCGCGTGCAGTACGGGAAGACGCAGCGCGGGAACACCAGGCGCAGGTACCGACGCAGGTCCGCCGACGGCCTGTAGCCGGTACTGCCCCGTGCGGTCACCACCGGCGCCCGCCCAGCGCGACCTGATTCATCGGCACTCATCGGATCCGGACACGTGCCATCCCTCCCGCACGTCGGATCGGCCGTCGTCTCGGGGTCGACACCGGAAGCACGCGGTAGCCCGCCCGGTGGGCCACCATCGGGCGGACCGGCCGGGCCACCATCGCCCGGACCGTCCGGGCCACCATCGGGCGGATCGGCCGGGCCGTCGAACGACCAACCGTCACCCGGCCCGGAGTGCCCTTCAAGCAGCACGACGATCTCCGCCCACAGCCTTGTGACATCCAGACAACCGCGCGGGTCACGGTCGCAGAGGCCCACACGATCGACCGGCGGTTCCGACCTCTCGAGTTCTTCGAGCCGTTGTCCGAACGGGCGGACCCGCGCATCTTCACGTCTCGCGAGCTCCAACGCGTGCTCCAGCGTGATCGGCCCGAACCCGACCAGATACGTCGGCCCCCGCCGCTTGCTCTCTGCCGCAGCACCGCCGGACTGCCCACCCGTCGGCGCCATGTCCCGCTCGTTGATGACCACGTTGATCAACGTCACGAACCGGGTGATGACGCCATCCGCATCCGACTCTCCGTGGAACCGGGCCTCCCGGTACCGGCAATTCGGCACCTCGCACTGACAGCCGAGCGTGCTGAAGCCCCGGGTCAGCTGAACCCATCCGTCCGCGCGGCGCTGCGGCAGCGTCCTCGGATCCGCGTCGCACACCGTCCCCGCGATGTGGTCCACGCGCGCCTGTACTTCCATTCCGTCCTCGGCGGGCAGCAACGCGAACACCGCCGCCATGCCGTCCTCTTCCGGCCGAAACGTCACGCGACGATCCTCGATCGCCGCCCGTCGCCGCCGCTCCGCCGCCTCCGCATCGATCTGATCGACGATCAGATCCGCCGCCTCCCGCAGTGCGGGCAGCGAGAGTACCTCGAAATCGACGGTCAAGCGATCGGCCAACAGTTCGTCGAAACGCCGCACCTGCACCTCATCGAGCGCGTGCGAACGCCGCAGCGCCGCCTCCCCCGCCTTGGGCGAGATCACGTTCTGCCCGATCAGCGCGAACACCTTCGGCAGCCGCTCCACGAATCCGACCGCCGTCTCGATCGCCAGACGCGCCGCCGCAGGCCCCAGGCGCAGCGACGTCGAGACCTGCGCCTCCAGCGCCGTTCCCGCCGCAGTCAGCTGCCGCCGGGCCTGTACCGCATCTACGAAAGTCGCCGACTGCGCCAGACACTCGGCCTCATCGTCGGCGTACATCGCTCGGTGCAATGCGTACACCGCCGTCATCGTGCGGCAGTATCCGGCACTCTCGGCCCGTCGTTGTTCGAACAGCACCTCAGCGAGCACACGTTCCCGGCCCTCCGCGCCCGCGAGCCCCGGGGGAATCAAATCCCCCGGTAGATCACGCAGAGCGGTCGGCAATGCCATGTTTCAATCATACATATGTTCGAACATTGTCGCCACAATTCCTACGCCAACGCCGAACAAACCGGGCCGGGTCATTCGTATCGATCGTTCAGGTACACCGCCAGATCGGCGCGAATCCTGGCCGTCTGTTCGGGGACGTCGAAGCCGTAGATGCCGTACACAGCGAGGAACTCCCGGAACACCTCCGGCACCATCCTCTCGTATCCCTTGTCCCACAACGGCTTTCCTTGCTCGAGAACGTCATCGTCGACGATCGCACGGTACGCCGCCATCTCGACGATCGCGATCGCCTCGTCGCGCTCATCCTCGTCGTAGTCGATCTCGGCGGCCGCACGCTCCATGATCGGGTCGATGTCGGAGTGACATGCATCGTTCGACGCCATCGCCAGCTCCGTCCAGGCCTCCCCCGCTCCCGGGAGGCCGACGAAGAACGCTGCCGCGGCGCCCGGCACGGCGCCCGATCGGATCAGCTCGTGCCGATACGCGGCGATGAGGTGTCGAGCGCGCACCATCGGGTCCTCGAACCTCTGCCCAACCCCCTCGGGGAGCGGCGGGGCGTACCGGGTGTTGAAGACGTCGGCGATCTCGGCGCGCAGCCCGCTGGCCTGCTCCGCGAGACAGTACAGACGTGGATCGTCCTTCGCGAGCAACGTACGCACTGGCTGCGCGGGTGGCGCCAAGAATTCGACGGTGGCCAGTCGCAGACCGGGATCCGTGCTGCACAGTGCGGTGTAGATCAACCGCTCCACCGCTTCCGCCAGCTCCTCGTCCGGCGTCGGCGCGTAGCCGATGGAGTGCGCAGCACGAGCGACGGCGGCGTCCAGCCCGTCACCGCTCACCGCGGCGAGGTCCGCCCAGGCACCATCGGACAGCAGAGGTGCGAGGCTAGCGGCGAGTCCCGGGACGTACTCGGCCGGGATCATGCCGCGGCGGTATGCGGCGATCACGTATCGAGCGCGGATCGTCGGGTTCGCGAAGTGCGCGTGCACCGTCTCGGAGAAGCGCGCGACCGGGACTCGTGCCGCCCGTAGCGAGGTCGGGCTCCGTGTCACGCTCACCGGGGCAGGACGGCGCCGACGTCTCATCGCGGCGATGATCTCGGGGACGAATGCGACGGGCGCCACGCCGACACCGGATATCACCGCGTCGACGAACGGCGGAAGGTCGGGCCATACAGCATCACTCGCCGAGGTGACGAGAACCATCCACACCAGAGTCACGACGATGCCGAGTATCCAGTCCCGCCACGTTGTACGACCGGGATACGTGCGGGCGAGGTTCGTCGACAGCGGAATGAGAACCATGAAGACGATCGCGAACCCGACTGCCAGACCGCCGAAGTGCATCATGCCGGCACCGCCACGCCGAAGCGTGCGGTGAGGGTCGCGCCGCCGTACTGACGGAAGTCGCGATCGACAGACGGGTCCCACTGCTTGTCCCCACTGGATTGGAACGGTGCCACGAGCCAGGGAATGGTCCCCGAGAGCGTCGGCGTGGCCACGCACCACCCTTTGACCGCGGTCGCGTAGAAGATCAACCGCGACCACTCGACGTACTCGCCCGAATCCAGGGCTCGGAACACCCAGTAGGCGATGACGTCCGACGCCGTCTCGGGCGTCGGCGGGTACGCCTCGGTGATCCCGGCGAGTTCACGCTGGAAGTCGTCGGAGGCGAAGTGCTCCCGCGCCGCCGGCGGGATCGCCGCGCGCGCCGAACGACGCCCGTCGGCGTCCTCGCGACGCCAACGGCGAGTTCGGAAGTAGCTCCGCGGCACCATGATCCCCACGGCGATCACGTTGAGTGTCATGGTGCACGCCGCGTGGCCGAACGAGGTCTGCGGATCGACGACGAAGACCAGCAACAAGCTGATGACGAGGCCGACCCCGTATCCGAGGACGACGTCGGACGGCCGGAGCTGAAGTCGTTCCTTGCGGGTCGTCCACGCGAAGGCGCCGACGACGAGCAGCGTCGGCGCCAGCACGACCAGCGTGCCCGCGAGATACGAGTCCCACCACCCCGATCGACCCATGATCGAAAGTTTAGACTATCGAAGTCCGCAGTGACGTCGTTACAGCACGCTCTCCGACGAACCGCTCGTCCCGAGGACCGAGAGCGCTACTCCGCGAAGGCCTCGATCGGCGGGCAGGAGCAGACCAGGTTGCGGTCGCCGTAGACACCGTCGATCCGACGGACGGACGGCCACACCTTGGCGCGCGCACCGCCGGACGGCAGGCCCTGCGGGTACACCGCGACCTCGCGGGAGTACGGGTGGTCCCATTCGGTGACCAGGCACTCGGCGGTGTGCGGGGCGCCGCGCAGCGGGTTGTCCTCCACCGGCCACTCCCCCGATGCGACCCGGTCGATCTCGCCGCGGATCGCGATCATCGCGTCGCAGAACTCGTCGATCTCGCCGAGCGACTCGCTCTCCGTGGGCTCGACCATGAGCGTGCCCGCCACGGGGAAGCTCATCGTCGGGGCGTGGAAGCCGTAGTCGGCGAGGCGCTTGGCCACATCGTCGATGGAGACGCCGGTCTCCTTCGAGATGCCGCGCACGTCGAGGATGCACTCGTGCGCGACGCGACCGTTCTCGCCCGTGTAGAGCACCGGGAACGAGTCGTTCAGGCGCGCGGCGATGTAGTTGGCGGAGGCGATCGCGGTCAGCGTCGCCCTCCGCAGGCCGGAGGCGCCCATCATCCGAATGTAGGCCCAGGTGATCGGCAGGATCGAGGCGCTGCCGAAGGGGGCCGCGGAGATCGTCGGGCCGGTGCCGAGCGAGGGCTCGAGCGGGTGGCCGGGCAGGAAGGGCGCGAGGTGGCTGCGAACGCCGATCGGGCCCACGCCGGGGCCGCCGCCGCCGTGCGGGATGCAGAAGGTCTTGTGCAGGTTCAGGTGCGAGACGTCGCCGCCGAACTTGCCGGGCCGGGCCAGGCCGACCAGGGCGTTCATGTTGGCACCGTCGACGTAGACCTGACCGCCGGCCTCGTGCACGGCCCCGCAGATCTCCCGGACCTCGTGCTCGTACACGCCGTGCGTGGAGGGGTAGGTGATCATGATCGCGGCCAGCTCGTCGGCGTGCTTGGCGATCTTCTCCTTGAGGTCCGCGGTGTCCACGTCGCCCGACTCGCGGGAGGCGACGACCACCACGCGCAGGCCCGCCATCACGGCCGATGCCGCGTTCGTCCCGTGCGCCGACGACGGGATCAGGCAGACGGTGCGGTGCGCGTCGCCGCGCGAGAGGTGGTAGTTGCGGATCGCCAGTAGGCCCGCGTACTCGCCCTGCGAGCCCGCGTTCGGCTGCAGCGAGACGTTGTCGTAGCCGGTGATCGCGACGAGCCACTCCTCGAGCTGGCTGATCAGCGCCCGGATGCCCTCGGTGTCCGCGGCGGGCGCGAACGGATGCAGGCGGGAGAACTCGGGCCAGGTGATGGACTCCATCTCGGCCGTCGCGTTGAGCTTCATGGTGCAGGAGCCCAGCGGGATCATCGAGCGGTCCAGCGCGATGTCCTTGTCCGCCAACTTGCGCAGGTAGCGCAGCATCGCCGTTTCGGTGCGGTAGCTGTGGAAAGCGGGGTGCGTCAGGTACTCGGAGGTGCGGTTCGCGATGTCCGACGGTGCCGCCTCCACCGGCTGCGCGCCGAAGGCCGCGATCACGGCGGCCACGTCGGCCGCTGTCGAGGTCTCGTCGAAGGCGACCGAGACGTGGTCGTCGTCGGCGCGCCACAGGTTGTAGCCGGCGGCCTTGGCGGCGGCGATCACGTCGTCGGCGCGACCGGGCACGTTCACGAGAACGGTGTCGAAGAAGGTGTCGTGGACGACCGCGTCACCCAGCGCGGCGGCCAGCTCCGAGGCCCGGGCGTGCACCCGCAGCGCGATGGCCTTGAGCCCCTCGGGGCCGTGGTAGCTGGCGTACATCGCGGCGAGCACGGCCAGAAGCACCTGCGCGGTGCAGATGTTCGACGTGGCCTTCTCGCGGCGGATGTGCTGCTCGCGGGTCTGCAGCGCGAGGCGGTAGGCGAGATTGCCGTCCGCGTCGACCGAGACGCCCACGAGGCGGCCGGGGATCTGCCGGGCGTGCTTGCTGTGCACGGCGAGGTAGCCGGCGTGCGGGCCGCCGAAGCCGAGCGGGACGCCGAAGCGCTGCGTGGTGCCGAAGCAGGCGTCGGCGCCCTCCTCGCCGGGAGGCGTCAGCAGCGTCATGGCGAGCAGGTCGGCGCCGACCGCGACCAGTGCGCCGCGCTCGTGCGCCACATCGATGACGGACTTCACGTCCGGGATGCGCCCCGAAGCTCCGGGGGTCTGCAGGATGACGCCGAAGAAGTCACCCTCGGGCAGGCCGGACGCGAGGTCCGCGGAGACGACCTCGATGCCCAGCGGCTCCGCGCGGGTCTCGATCACGGCGAGGGTCTGCGGGAAGACGTCGAGGTCGACGATGAGCCGCGGACTCTTGGACTTGCCGGCGCGGCGCAGCAGCGTCATGGCCTCGGCGGCGGCCGTCGCCTCGTCGAGCATGGAGCTGTTGGCGATCTCCATGCCGGTGAGGTCGGAGACCATGGTCTGGAAGTTGAGCAGCGCCTCGAGTCGGCCCTGGCTGATCTCGGGCTGGTACGGCGTGTAGGCCGTGTACCAGGCGGGGTTCTCGATGATGTTGCGCAGCAGCACCGGCGGGGTCAGCGTGTCGTAGTAGCCGAGGCCGATCATGGTGCGGTCCACCGTGTTGCGGTCCGCGAGGACGCGCAGCTCCGCGAGGGCCTCGTGCTCATCGATCGGGGCCGGGAGCGCCCCCAGCCCGTTGTCGGCCTCGGGGTCGAGGATCGCCGACGGAACGGCGGCGCGGGCCAGGTCGTC
The DNA here is from genome assembly GCF_007858445.1 of Tsukamurella sputi. GTDB lineage: Bacteria > Actinomycetota > Actinomycetes > Mycobacteriales > Mycobacteriaceae > Tsukamurella > Tsukamurella sputi. The sequence continues at coordinate 69,740 of NZ_VIGV01000012.1, forward strand.
GAGGCTGTCGACGCCGATGACGCGCAGGATCTGCTCGAGCTCGCTCGCGTCGGGACCGATGTGGCGCGCGGGGAAGTTGCTGTCGGACACTGGGGACCTCCGGGCCGGGTGCCCTCTCCCTCAGTCGCCGGCGGCTCCAGAGGCGCCCAACCCACGTGGTCCTGGTGCCTGAGAGATTGACGGAGAGGTGTTGCTCCTTCGGCGCCCGTGGGCCCCGTGCTCGACGGTGCCCGCTGGGCTCTCCCACGCGGTGTTGCGACGCACGGTGATTCTAACGCATTTCAGCAGGACGCCCGTACGGTGACGTCAGGCGGGGAGTCGGGACTCCACGACCGCCACCGCGGCGTCCAATCCGCCCAGCTCGGCGAGCTCGGCCGACAGTTCCTGCGCTCGGCCCGTCAGCGCGAGCGCGGCGTCGCACGGCTCCCCCAGCGATGCACCGGACAGCTCCTCCGGCGCCGGCACCGCGATCCCCGCGGCGGCGAGCATCGTCGCGTTCTCGAACTGGTCCGCGGCCTGCGGCGCGGTCACGACGGGCGTGCCGGTCAGCATCGCCTCGCTGCTGCCGCCCATGCCCGCGTGGGTGACGAAGACGTCGGTCTCCTCCAGCACCGCGACCTGATCGATCCAGGGATGAACCTCGACGTTCGGCGGTACCGAGCCGTCGGAGGCGGTCACCGTCGACGGATCGGTGCGTCCCCCGACCTGCAGGATCACCCGCCAGTCGGGTCGCGCCGCGGCGAGGTCGCACGCCGCGCGATAGGTCGCGGGCTGATCGGTGAAGGCGGAGCCGAAGGAGACCAGGAGGGTGGTCCGGTCGTCCCGCTCCCCCGACGGTGCCGGATCCGGCAGGCGTCGCGCCGGACCGGTGAAGGTGTAGACGGTGCGATCGACCTTCTCGCTGTTCGGCTGCATCGAGGGCGCGATGAGCACGAGCGACCGTTCCGGCTTGCCCAGCAGGTCCAGGCACGGTTCGTCGATGCCGTAGGAGGCGACGAGCCGGTCCTGGCGCGCGAGCATCTCGACGCCGCGCGGATCGGCGCGCAGCCCGTCGTAGAAGTCCGCCATGTCCTCCTCGTAGCCCCGCCAGGCGACGTAAGTCGGTGAGATCTGCAGCGCCGGGACGCCCCAGGTGCGGGCGAGCACGACGCTCATCGCGCCGGCGATGTCGTAGAGGATCAGGTCGGGGCGGTCGTCCTCGTAGAGCGCGAACCACTGCGGCAGTTGATTCTCGTACTCGTCGGCGAAGACGGTGAGCTGGTCGATCACGTCGCCGGCGAAGGCCTCGTCGTCCCCCTCGGAGGCCGCTTCGCCGATCGCGGGGATGACCGAGCGGTAGGGCTTGAGCTCGGCCCCGGTCGCCTCGATGACCGTTCGCATGGACGGATCGTTGGCGTAGGTGACGCGGTGTCCGCGGCGCACGAGCTCGGCAAGCAGGTCCAGGGCGGGCAGGACGTGCCCTGGGGCGGGGATCGAGAACATCGCAATATGGGCCATATCACCCAAACTAGACGACGAACCCGTAGCGCGTCGAACGAATTACGGGGAGGTGGCTACCCGGTGGCGCGGGCGCGGTTACGACGGCGCGAGGCCAGCTCGTCCTCGGGGGCGGCCTCGGCGGCGACACCGTCGGCGCGCTCGCCGGGGAAGTCGGCGATGGTACCGGTGAGCTCGCGCATCGCGCCGGAGACCGCGATGCCGAAGACGCCCTGGCCGTGCTGCAGCAGGTCGACGACCTCCTCGGCGCTGGTGCACTCGTAGACGGTGGTGCCGTCGGAGAACAGGGTGATCCGGGCGAGGTCCTCGACACCGCGCTGGCGGAGGTGATCGACGGCCACGCGGATGTTCTGCAGCGAGATGCCGGTGTCGAGCAGGCGCTTGACGATCTTCAGCACCAGCACGTCCTTGAAGGAGTAGAGGCGCTGCGTGCCGGATCCACCCGCGCTACGGATCGACGGGACGACCAGCGACGTACGCGCCCAGTAGTCGAGCTGGCGGTAGGTGATGCCGGCGATCTGGCAGGCGCTGGGGCCGCGGTAGCCGAGCAGCTCGTCCGGGATGGTGTCGTTCGGGAACAGGCCCGGAGCGATGTCCTCGAGCGAACCCTGAGTGCCCGCGGCGGAATCCGCCTGCGGCGCGTTCTGCCCGGTGCCGTCCTGATCGGTCACTGCCGTCTCCCTCATGAGGTCCGTGCGCACTCTCAGAGTACGCCTGCCGCGTGGAGGCCGTCGGTGTAATTCCCTCGGTGCCATTTCGCGGTGTTCGGCGTGAACGCTATGGCGCGGAGGGCGCCGAATCAACGCGACACACCGATACCCTCAAGTTGAAGTTGAGGTCGAGATCGAATCGTGACCTCCCCGCCGCGACCGGATCAGGAATCTCCGGGCGCCTTGAAGTCGTCCGCGGAGATCGAGTCGAGGAACTCCTTGAACGCCTCGACCTCCTCGTCGGCGGGCGGTTCCTCATCGGATTCGGTTGCCTGCGAATCGATCTCCTCGTCCGGAAGGAGCAGACCGGCCTCGGCGAGCACCTCCTCGTCGGCGAAGATCGGCACCTCCAGCCGCACCGCCATCGCGATGGAGTCCGACGGACGGGCTGAGACCGTCTCGTCACCGTCGAGCACGAGATCGGCGTAGAAGGTGCCCTCCTGCAGCCCCGTGATGCGCACCTCGGTGAGGGAACGTCCCAGAGTCTCGAGCAGATCGGCGATGAGGTCGTGGGTCAGCGGCCGGCGCGGTTCGACGCCCTGCAGCTTGATGGCGATCGCGGTGGCCTCGCCCTGCCCGATCCAGATGGGCAGGTACCGGGGACCGGAGACTTCGCGCAGGAGCAGCACCGGATCGTTCTGCGGCGGGTCCATCCGGATGCCCGCGACGGTCATCTCGATCATGCCTTCAGCTTACCGGCGCGGGTGCGCCCGCGAACCGCGGACACCGCAGGAGCGTGGACTCCGGCAGGCTCAGCGCACGGCGTCCTTCACAGCGGCCTTCACCAACTGGGTATGGAAGGTGACCGAGAGGGCCGCCAGCTCACGCACCAGCTCGGCGGCGCGCTCGGCCGCACCCGCGTCGCCGCCGCGCGCGACGGGATTGGCGATCTGCGCGATGAGCCCGGCCTCGCGGTCGGCCGAGGTCTTGAAGGCGCGCAGGTGCCGGGCCTCGAGCCCGTACTCGGCGAGGGCCTTGGCGGCCTGTACCAGTGCCACCGCGTCCTCGTCGAAGAAGCCCGCCTTGCCGGAGGTGAGGAGCGCCGAGCGCTCCAACTCTCGGAGGAAGGCCTCGTCGGCACCCGAACGGGCGAGCAGGTCCGCGCGGCTGATCCGGGTCTGCCGGCGCGCGGAGAAGTCGGTGGCGGGCGCCGTCTTCGACGACACCGCCGCGAGGGCGCGGGGTGCGCGCGGAGCTGGGCCCTCGACGGCCTCGCCCCGATCGTGGGCGTCCAGCTGCTCCTTGATGATCTTCAGCGGCAGGTAGTAGTCGCGCTGCGCGGTGAGCACGTACTTGAGCCGCTCACAATCCTTCGGCGAGAACCGCCGGTACCCCGACGGGGAGCGGTCGGGCGTGACCAACCCCTCCGACTCGAGGAATCGGATCTTGGAGATGGTCACGTCCGGGAACTCGTCACGAAGACGTTCGAGGACGGCCCCGATCGACATCGCGCTCGGGGCCGCCGATTCCTGGCGTGGGGCCGTCACAGGGGTCAGCCGGCCGCCGGGACGAAGAAGACCAGCCGGAACTTGCCGATCTGGACCTCATCGCCGTGGGCGAGCGGAGAGGCATCCACCGGCTCGCGGTTGACGTACGTGCCGTTGAGGCTGCCCACGTCGACCACGGTGAAGCCGCCCTCGACCGAGCGGAACTCCGCGTGCCGGCGCGAGACGGTGACGTCGTCGAGGAAGATGTCGCTGTCCGGGTGGCGCCCGGCGGAGGTGGTCTCCTGGTCCAGCAGGAAGCGGGAACCCGCGTTCGGGCCGCGCTTGACCACGAGCAGGGCCGCGCCGGCCGGGAGGTTCTCGAGGCCCTGGACGGGCGCATCGCTCTCGGACCCGCCGGAGGCGTCCATCTCGCGGATGATGTCGGCGCGGAACACCGAAGTGGTCTCAACGGGGGCCGATTCGTTGCCCTTGTCGTTCTCGCTCACATCGCTCCTTCGTCAGTGATTACTGCACAGGTCTGTAGTTCACGACACCTGATGGACGTACCGTCCACGGTACCGTGCCGGGCGCCTCGGAGGCGGCCGGATTCGGCGGCTCTAAAGCCGTTCTAAGGAAAGGCGTTCTACGCTTCGGCGGTGAGGGTCTTGTAGGCGTCCGCGTCGAGCAGCTCGCCCAGCGCGGTCTCCAGGTCCTCGGGAGACGCGGCCTCGATCTCCACGATCCAGCCCTCTCCGTAGGGGTCCGAGTTGATCAGGTCGGGGCTCGAGTCGAGCTCACCGTTGATCGCCACGACGGTGCCCGCCAGCGGCGCGTAGATGTCGGAGACGCTCTTGGTGGACTCGACCTCCGCGAACGAATCGCCCGAAGCGACCTCGGCGTCGTCCTCGGGCAGCTGCACGAAGACCACGTCACCCAGCTGATCCTGCGCGAAATCGGTGATCCCGATCCGCACCACCGTCTCGCTCTTCTTCAGCAGCCACTCGTGATCGGGGGTGTACAGCAGTTCTCCGGGGAAGCTGGCACTCAACGGGGACGTCCTTTCGCGAGGGCTGTGCGGGGCCGCGCAGCGGATTACAACTTAGTGGGCGGCACGAGGATTGAGCAACACACCCCCGGGTTACCGCACCCGGGGCAGGTCACGCACCACGAGCACCGTCTGCCACCAGTACAGCACCAGGGTCCACCAGTACATGCCCAGGCCCCAGATCAGGAACGCCCAGCCCAGCGGATGCATGACCGCACCGAGCCCGTTGTCGAAGGTGCCCGCGAGCAGCATCGGCAAGGCGTACATCAGGGCCATGGTCGCGGCCTTGCCGAGGTACAGCGTGGGCAGTGCCGTCAGGCCGCGACTGCGCAGGAAGGGCACCGTACCGGCGAGCACGACTTCGCGGCCGATGAGCAAGCCGATCACCCACCAGGGCAGGATCCCGCGGATGCCGAAGGCGATCGGGATCGCGATCATGTAGAGCCGGTCCGCGGCGGGGTCCAGCAACTCCCCCAGCCGCGTCTGCTGGTTGAGCAGCCGGGCGAGCTTGCCGTCGAGCCAGTCCGTGAACCCGGACACCATGAGGACCACCAGCGCCCATGCGTCGCTGTGCCGCACCAGGAGCAGCCAGAGGAACAGCGGCACCCCGAGCAGACGCAGCACACTGAGCGCGTTGGGCACGTTCAGGGGGCTCGCTCGCCGTTCCGGGGCCGACGGTGCGCTCACGTCCCGCTCAGATCATTCCGAACATGTTCGCCATGCCCTTCGTGGCGAACGGGTTGTCGTGGACCATGTAGGTCCAGGTCAGCGTGTTGCGACCGAGATCGGCACCGTCGAGGTCGATGCCGTCGGCGGTGATCTCGGCCTCACGCAGGGTCTCGCGGGCGCGGCGCACGGCCTCGTCGGGCAGCTTGCGGAACTCCTCGATGACGAGCCTGTGGAACTCGTCGAGCGGCGACTGCCGGCCCAGGGCCCGCAGGTGGATCGTGGTCTGCACCTCGGAGACGAAGGCCAGGTGCTCGGCCCACCCGCGGTCGAGGTGGAACAGGAAGGCCTCCCGCGCGGCCTGCTCGAGCACCTCGTCGGACAGGCCGGCCTCACGCAGCTGCGCGAGCCGTTCGGGCTCGTACTCGGCGAAGTCCGCGAGCGGCCGGTCGGTGGTGAGCAGGGTGTGCCTGCGGGCCATCACCAGGTCGCGCTGCTGGTTGACCAGCTGGTTGTACCGCCACGTGTTGGCGTGCGTCTCGAGCATGCCGCCCTCGGCCACGCGCTGCGCGGATTCCAGCATGTCCGCGGCCTTGCCCCGGCGGGGGAACTCCCCGGTCTCGGGGTCCGCGCCGCCGGGCGGACGGCCCAGCGGCAGGTGCCGTTCGACGATCGGATCCTCGACCGACGCGAAGATCACCGACGTGCCCGGATCGCCCTGTCGGCCGGCCCGGCCGCGCAGCTGCTGGTCCAGACGCTCCGTATCGTGCAGGCCCGTGCCCACGACGGCCAGACCGCCGAGCGCGGCCACCTCGTCGTGCTCGGGGCTGTCGTCGCCGGCGTCGTGGCCGCCGAGCTTGATGTCGGTGCCGCGGCCCGCCATCTGCGTCGAGACGGTGACGGCGCCCCTGGTGCCGGCGTCGGCGATGATCCGCGCCTCGTCGGCGTCGTTCTTCGCGTTGAGCACCGTCGCGATCACCCCGGAGATCTTCAGCATGTGCGCGAGCTCCTCCGACTCCGCCACGTCGTGCGTGCCGATGAGCACCGGCTGGCCGGTCTCGTGCACCTCGCGGACGTAGTCGACGATGCCCGCGACCTTGTTGCCCTTGTTGTCGTAGACCCGCATCGGCTGGTCCACGCGGATGGTCGGCGTGTTCGGCGGGATCTGGGAGACGCCCAGGTCGTAGAACTGGCGCAGCTGCTCGCCGGCGGCGATCGCGGTGCCGGTCATGCCGCACACCAGCGCGTACCTCTGCAACAGTGCCTGCACCGTGATGGTGTCGATGACCTCACCGGAGTCGGTCTGCGAGAGCCCCTCCTTCGCCTCGACGGCCGCCTGCAGACCGTCGGGCCAGCGCTGCAGCTCGGCGACGCGCCCGCGGGAGGAGTTGATCAGCTTCACCTGGCCGTCGCGCACGATGTAGTGCACGTCGCGCTCGACGAGCGCATAGGCGTGCAGCGCGATGTTCACCTGCGGCAGCGTCGAGCCGACGTGCGCATCGGAGTACAGATCGATGCCGCCGAGCTCCTCCTCGATCAGCTTCGCGCCGTCGTCGGTGAGGAAGGCGGACTTGCCGTCCGAATCGATCTCGTAGTGCTTGCCCTCGCGCAGCCGGGCAACGACCTCCATGATCGCTGCCTGCGGCACGTCGCCCTTGACGGATCCGGCCAGGACCAGCGGGATGAGCGCCTCGTCCACCAGCACCGAGTCCGCCTCGTCGACGATCGCGACATCGGGCTTCGGGGCGAGGAGGTCCTCGGCGCGGGTGGCGAGCTGGTCGCGGAGCACGTCGAAGCCGATCTCGTTGACCGAGCCGTAGACCACGTCCTTGGCGTAGGCGGCGCGCCGCTCCTCGCGGGTGGACGATTCCGCGACGTACCCCACGGTCACGTCGAGCAGGTCGAAGAAGGGCTTCATCCACTCGGCGTCACGCCGGGCGAGGTAGTCGTTCGGCGAGATCACGTGCACACTGCGGCCGGCCAGCGCCATGCCCGCGGCGGCGACGGCCCCGGCGAGGGTCTTGCCCTCGCCGGTGGCCATCTCGATCACATCGCCCTCGAGGAGGCGGTCGGCGCCCTGCAGCTGAACGTCGAAGGGGCGCAGGCCCAGCGCCCGGTCCGCGGCCTCACGGGCGATGGCGATGAACTTCGCGCGATCCTCCGACTTGGCGTCGTAGACGTCCAGCGCGAGCGCGGCGTCGGGGTACTCCGCATCGGAGAGCCCGTGCGCCCACTCGTCGAAGGCGGCGGACGCCTCGATCAGCGCGACGGACCGGGACTGGTTCCGCGTGCTCTGCGCGCCGAGCACCTTCCACACCTTGTTGCTGAACCTGCCCACGTGACCTCCGCACTCGACGCTCGACCGCTTGCGCAGTCGAGACTACCGGTGCGGCTCCGCCCGGTTCAGAGCGCCGCGAAGTACGCCGTGGCGAAGCCCACCGAACCGAGCGAGACGCGGTACATCTCGCGGTTGACGTTCTCGATCGTGTCGCGCGGGCTGTGGTAGTTCGGGTCGAAGATGTCGCCGACCGTGCCGCCCCACTGACGCTGCTGTTCCTCCGTCTTCTTGGCGTCCGCACCGGTGTCCATACCGCCGGCCGCGATACCGACCTCCTTGAAGGGGCCGTAGTCCGAACGGCCGTCGAAGGCGGAAGCCTCGACCGGGACGCCCCGCCACGCGAAGTAGTTCCGGAAGACCTGTTCGATCACGCCGGAGCCGGCGGGGCCCGCACCGCCTTCGAGCTTGGAGGAACCGTCACCGTCGAAGGTGAAGTACCCGCCGTTGGGCGAGCCGAGCATGTCGAAGTTGAGGTAGCGCTTGATCTTCGACGCCTGCTCCGCACTCAGCTGCGAGACGTAGTGCTCCGAACCGACGAGGCCCTCCTCCTCCGCACCCCAGAGCGCGAAGCGGATCTTGTTCTTGACGTCGGCGTTCGCGCCGAGCTTGATCGCGGTCTCGAGGACGGCCGCCGAGCCCGTGCCGTTGTCGTTGATGCCGGGCCCCTCGGCGACGCTGTCGAGGTGCGCGCCCACCATCTGGACGTTCGCATCGTCACCCTTGGCGGTCTCCGCGATGACGTTCCAGGTCTTCGCCTTCTCCGTCTTCGCGTCGACGGTCAGCGTGAGGTCCTGTCCGTCGGTGATCGCCGCGTCCTGCGCGACACCCACGACCGCGATGGAGGCGCCGTCGTCGAGGCCGAGGGTGCCACCCTTCCAGTCGCCTGCGGCGTTGTTGGTGATGACGAGGGCCTTGACGCCCTTCGCGGCGGCCGCCTTGTACTTCTCGCCGAACGTGCACTTGCCCCGCTGCACGACCGCGATCGTGCCGGCGGTGACCTTCTCCAGATCGGCGGCCGAACAGCCCTGCGTTCCCGTGACGACGGCCTTCGCGGTGACGGCGCCCTCCGTGGCACCGGAGTACTGCAGCGCCGTCGCCTTCACCGGCGCACCCGCCGACTGCACCTCCGCCTTGGAGGACGTCCAACTCGCCTGCGTGAACTCCTGACGGACGGGGTTGTAGCCCGCGTCGCGGAGCACCTTCTCGGCGTACTCGAGGCTCTGCAGGTAGCCCGGCGAGCCCAGCGCTCGGTTTCCGCCGTTGCGGTTCGCGATGTCCTGGAAGGCCTCCAGGTGCTTGATCGCACCGTCGAGCGTGACGGCGTCCGCCAGCGCGCGCGCCTTCTCGGTGGCCCCGGCGTCGTCCGCACCGCCGGCGGGAGCCGGACGGGCGACGCTGCTCGGCCCGGCCTTCGAGGACGACCCGGCAGCCGTGCTCGACGGTGCGGCGTCGTCGCCCGACGTGCCGCAGCCGGCCGCGACGAGGCTCACGGCCGCCAGCGCGCTGACGACCCGGATGGTGGTGGACTTCCTTCGCGTGTGCAACATGCTCCCCATTACATACACATGGGAGGAGGATTGCGGGGTGAACACGCACACTTACTCGGTCGACGTCGAGTGGTCCTCGCCCGAGGGAACGGCGGATTACCGCTCCTACCCGCGCGAACACCGACTGAGCTCCGCCGCGGCGGCCTCCATCGCGGCCTCGGCCGATCCGCACTTCCGCGGCGACCCGTCGCTGTGGAACCCCGAACAGCTCCTCGTCGCGGCCGCGGCGAACTGCCACATGCTCTCGTATCTCGCCCTGTGCTCGCTGCGCGGTGTGACGGTGCTCGACTACGTGGATGCCGCGACCGGCACGATGGTCGAAACGCCCGGCGCGGGTGGGCGGTTCACGGAGATCGTGCTGGCGCCGCGGGTGACGGTGGCGCCGGGCACCGACCTCGATCTCGCGCTCTCCCTGCATCACGAGGCGGGCGAGCAGTGCTACGTCGCGGCGTCACTGAACTGCCCCGTGCGTCACAATCCGGAGATCCTCCCGGGGTAGCGCCCGCTCCGCGACTCAGGTCGCGTCGAGGTGTTCGAGCAGCAGTCCGGTGATCGCCTCGGGCGCCTGCTCGGGAGCCCAGTGCGAGACGTCCTCGAGCATCTCGAACCGGTAGGGCCCGGTGCAGTACGCGGCGGTCCCGAGGGCCGCGACGTCACCGAAGGCCACGTCATCGGTGGGCCAGACGTACAGGACGGGCACGTCGACGGTGCCGAGCGCCGCCGGCGGCCGGCCGCTGCGGTACCAGTTGAGGGCGGCCGTCAGCGCCCCCGGTTCCTGGAGCCGCTGGACGTAGTCGTCGACGGAGTCGCGCGGCACCTCGCGTCCGAAGATCTGGCGCAGGGCGCGGGCGTCGTCGGCGAGCATGGCCCTCTCCGTCGCGGGCGAGTTGCGCCACTCGGTCATGTAGCGGGACCGGTTCGCCTGGTCCTCATCGGTCTTCAGCGCGGTCGCGAGCGCTGCGGGGTGCGGCGTGGAGACGACGGCGAGCGACCGCAGCCGGTCGGGGTGGTCGGTGGCGACCCACCACGCGACGGCGCCGCCCCAGTCGTGGCCGACGAGGTCGAGCGTCGCCCACCCCAGGGCGTCGGCGATCGCGATCACGTCGCCGACGAGCGGTGTGATGCCGTACTCGGCGGGGCGCTCCGGCCGCACGCCCGGCGAATAGCCGCGTTGATCCACGGCGACGGCGCGGAAGCCGCGCTCCCCCAGCGCCGCGACCTGGTACCGCCAGGCGATAGCGGCCTCGGGGAATCCGTGCAGGAGCAGCACGGGGCGCCCGTCCTCGGGCCCGGCGGCGATGGCGTCGAAGGATCCCGCTGCGGTGGGGATGCTGAGATGTTCGGTCACGGATCTCACGCTAGGGCACGCGCGCGTCGGTGGCCCGTGCGACAGTGGCGCCATGACCGAACTCAGCACGCTCTCCCCCGCCGACCGGCACCGCGCCGCGGCCGCCACCTTCGCCGACGTCGCCGGCTCGATCACCGACTGGGACGCGCAGACGCCGGTCGCGGAGTGGAAGGCGCGCGACGTGGTCGGCCACCTCATCGAATGGCTCCCCGGCTTCCTCGCGATGAACGGTGTGGAGCTGCCCGGCGCCCCGTCCGATGCGGCGGAGCCCGCGGCCGCCTTCGGCCAGCTGACCGAGGCGGTGCAGGCCCTGCTGGACGCACCGGACGCCTCGCGCGTGCTCAGCACGCAGATGTTCGGGGAGAAGCCGCTGGACGTACTGATCGATCAGTTCTACACCGCGGACGTCTTCATGCACACGTGGGACTTGGCCCGCTCCAACGGCATCACGCCCGACCTCGATCCGGGATTCGCGAAGGCACTGCACGGCGGGCTGGAGTCGATGGGACCGATGCTGCAGGAGTCCGGTCAGTTCGGCGCGCCGATCCCGGTCCCCGACGGCACCGACGAGGTGACCGCGTTGATGGCCTTCATCGGGCGGGACCCCTCGTTCACTTCGTGATCTGCAGGCCCGTCAGGATCGCCTGCGAATCGCGGCGGTAGGTCGCGTCATCGGGCATCTTCGACTGCACGGTGACGGTGATCGACCAGAGGTTCGCGCCGTCGGGGACCGAGACCGCCAGCGTCGTCGACGTGTGGTTCGGCGTGCTCCCGGGCATGACATAGGTGACGGAGGTGCTCGGGTATCCGCAGAGCGTGCCGGGAACGGGCTTGAGCCCCGTCACCTTGAGGCCCTTGCGCAGCGAGTCCACCTGGGAGTCGAGCGCCTGTTGCGGCGTCATGCCCTTGGCGTTCTCCAGCGTGATCACCGCGTTCGCGGCGAACGCGTCGGTGACCAGTTTCTTGTTGACGATGGCGCCGCGGATCACGTCGGAGTCCTGCGAGGTCTCGCGGTCCCACCCCGAGGGCTGCGGCAGGCCCAGCACCGGCTCGCCGGCGGCCTTGGTCGGCAGCGTGAGGATCCGGCCGGTGACGGGCGCACAGGCTCCGGCCTTCGCGGAGGTCGACGGACCGCCGGACTGTCCAGCGGCCGCCGTGGACGTTCCTTCCGCTACGGGCTCGCCGCCGGTGGACTGCGAACAGCCCGCGGCGCCGAGGAGCAGTGCCGCGGGCAGCACGAGTGCGGTCGCGAGCTTCCTCACGCGCTGATTCGTCATGCCCGGAACCGTAGTCCGGGGGCCGGATTCCGGGGGATGAATCGCGTATCCGCTAGCGCGGGGTGAGGACGACCACGGGAATGTCCCGGTCGGTGCGCTTCTGGTAGCCGTCGTATCCGCTGTAGGCCTTCGTGATCTGCGGCCAGAGCCGGGCCTTCTCATCGGGCGTCGCGGCCTTCGCGGTCCACGGGCTGGTGACCTCGTCGACGGTGACCTCCACGTCGGGATTGGCGGCCAGGTTCTTGAACCAGTCCGGGTTGTCGGAGTGACCGCCCTTGGACGCGACCACGACGATGCGATCCGTGCCGTAGATCGGCGCGGTGAGCATCGTCGAGCGGCGCTGGCCGGACTTGCGGCCGATCGTGTGCAGCTCGAGCGTCTGCATACCGAGGACGCGCTTGGGGAACCGCCCGCCCGTGAGTGCGAGCAGGGCGCGGTGGCCGTTCTCCAGCCCCCAGGCTCCGAGCTCCGTGACCTTGTCGGAAAGACTCATGCGCCCATCATGCCCGGCGCGCGGCCGGGCCGCCCGCCCACGGCTCCCGTACCGTCGGGGCATGAGCCTCCGATCCGTGCAGATCGTCCTCTTCGACGGCTTCGAGCTGCTCGACGTCTTCGGACCCGTCGAACTGTTCGGTCTCCTCCCGGAGCACTTCGCGGTGAGCTTCCTCGCGCCGGACCACGCGCCGGTGCGCAGCTCCCAGGGAGTCACGGTCAACGCGGACCACACCTACGCCTCGGCGCCCGCGCCGGACATCATCCTCGTACCCGGCGGCCTCGCTACCCGCGAGATCATCACCGACGCCGCGTTCCTCGGCTGGCTGAGCGAGCACGGTGGGTCCGCCGCGCTGGCCACCTCCGTCTGCACCGGCTCCGCACTGCTGGCCGCCGCGGGCCTCCTCGACGGCTATCGGGCCACGTCGAACAAGATGGCCTTCCGCTGGGCGGAGACCTTCGGCGACGCCGTGGACTGGGTCCCCCACGCCCGATGGGTGGAGGACCGCGATCGCTGGACCTCGTCCGGCGTCGCCGCGGGCATGGACATGACCGTCGCCCTGATCAGGTCGCTGCACGGCGATGCACCGGCGGAGGCCGCCGCGACCATGGCCGAACTCGACTACCGGACCGACCCCGATACCGATCCGTTCGCCGTCGTCCACGGTCTATGAGGGGCGGCGGTGCGCCGCGGCACCGGTGAGTCCCGCGGCGACGCTCGGGTGCAGCGCGATCGAGTGGTCGTAGAAGTCGTCGGTCATCGGCAGGTATGGGATGGGTTCCTCCACATCGACGGTGCCGAGCCGTTCGGCCAGCGCCGCGCCGAGCCTGTGGACCTCCTCGGCATCGATGCCGTGCACGTCGGTGATCAGGTGCGGCGCGAGCGCTGCCATGCCGGTGTACCAGAAGGTGCCGTGCAGGAGCGTCCAGAACAGGTCCTCCACATCGCCGCTGATCCCCCGCGGCGAGATGGATCCGGCCCGGTCGCCGGCGGTGACGACGGCCAGTGCGCGACGGCCGGCCAATCCCCCGTCGCCGTACTTGCGGTTGCGGCCCGACGTGGGATCCGGCACGTCGTAGGCGAAGCCCCGCTCGAAGACCCGGTCGATCCAGCCCTTGAGCATCGCCGGCGGCCCGTACCACCAGAGCGGGAACTGCAGCACCACCAGATCGGCGGCGAGGAGCCTACGCTGTTCGGCGCGGACGTCCGCACCCCCTTCTTCGACGAGGACGGGGTCGAAGCCCTCGGCGTACAGGTCCGCGACGTCGACCGACCATCCGTCGGCGCGCAGGCGGGCCACGCCGACGTCGCGCAGCGTCGCGGTCAGCGAATCCGATCGGGGGTGCGCCGACACCCAGAGTGCGTTCCTGCTTTCGCCTCGTTCACCCATGGAGGGAACAACCACGCACGAGGGAACAGGATTCCGTGCCGGCGAGGAGCCGGAGTCCTGGAAACCAGAAAGTCCCGAGACACTGTGTGTCTCGGGACTTTCCAGTCGGGCTGACAGGATTTGAACCTGCGACCACTTGACCCCCAGTCAAGTGCGCTACCAAGCTGCGCCACAGCCCGTGGCCGCTCTCGCGGTGCTGTAGGAGATTACCCCATGCGTCGCGCGGAGGAGAAATCGCCTGCCCACGCGCCCGAAGGAGGGCGTTCGCACGGGGCAATGCCCGCACGTCGATGCGAACACGGCGCGCATCGTGCGCCCGACCGGACATCACGCCTGTTCGCAGCAGTACATGCGCGCTACAGTGGCGGGTATGAAGCGCGCTCTCCTGGCGTCGGCGATGGTCGTCGGCGCGTGCATCGTCGCGGTGCCCGCGGCGGCGGAGCCCGCGGTCGACGCCGATCCCTACCGCTCGGACGGCGGCGACTACGCGTTCACGTACCTGTACGACGGCAGCAAGCGCGCCTGCACGATCCAGTCGGACTCGGCCACGCTGCGCTGCGGCGTCTCCGCCCCCGCCGGTACCCGGATCACCGTGAAGAACCGCAGCGTGCGACCCGAGGCCATCGAGGTGACCTCCCGCGGCTGGCGCTACCTCGACAAACTGACGCTCCAGGAACGCCCGCGCACGCTGCCGGAGGGTGCGCGCCTGTCGGTGCACGGCGTCTCGTGCACCGCACTCAAGGACGGCGGTCTGACGTGCGCGGTCGATGCGGCCGGATTCACTCAGGCCGACGGACGTCTCCGCCCGAAAGGCACCAGGCTCGGCTAACCGACGAGCTTCGCCCGCAGTCGCTCGATCACCACGTCGTCGATGCCGAGCCCCGTGCGGACGTAACCGTCGAAATCGCCGTACCGGGCATCGGCCGCGTCGAAGGCCGCGGTCAGCGCCTCGGGGAAGACGCCGGCGAGCACCCTGGCCGCCTCCCCGATCGCCTCGCCCCGCTCGGCGGCCGCGCCGGCGGCGATCTTGTCGATCACGCCGGCCGAGTACTGATTGGTGAGCAGGTAGTCGTCCATCACGTCGTCGGAGGAGACACCGAGGATCCGCTGCACGATCGCCGCGGCCCACCCCGTGCGGTCCTTGCCCGCGCTGCAGTGGAAGAGCTGGGCGCGCTCCTCATCGGCGACGGCCCGCACCAGCGCCGCGAACTGGGCGCGGGCGTTCTCCTCGGTGACGAACATGCGGTAGACGTCCGTGAGCAGGTCCTTGGCGCGGGCCGCGTCCGCGAGGGAGCGCGGGTCCAGCGCCCCGAGCTCGACGTCGTCGCCGATCACGTTCAGGCGCACGTACCGCGCACCGTCGGGCACGACATCCGGCTTCGGCGTGACCTCCGCCGTCATCCGGAGATCGAAGACGTCCGCGAGGCGGGCGTCCGCGAGACGGGCCGGATCGATCGAATCGGCGTCGAGGACACTGGAGCGGAACAGCAGGCCCCGCCGCATCCGACCACCGTCGGCCGCATAGCCGTCCACACCTGCCACGTCGCGGAAATTGTGCACGGGCCGAGCCTAATCGACGGGTTCGCGCGCGGGACGCGGACGGCTCCTCCGAACGCGCTCAGGCCAGCCGGTCGAGGCGACGATGCGCGCACGCGGCCGGCCACCAGTCGTGGGCGCCGGGGGTCGCGAGGCCGTGCGGGAGCGTGAGCGCGAGCGCGATCGGGGCGTCCACGGGCACGTCGACGGGGACCTCCACACGGGCGGCGAGGCGGGCACCGTCGACCCCACGGACCAGGAGCTGTCGCATCCGGGCCCCGGCCAGGCGCGCGCCCGGCCACGCCACGTCGGCGAGGCTCGCGTGCAGCGGGAGGCGCCCCGCGACGTCGCACAGGACGACGGGACCCGACCGCACCAGCCGGCTGATGCGGCTCACGACCACCGGGTAGGCCGACGGTGCGCCGTCGGCCAGGTCGGCCGCCGGGGTCCCCGCTATGAGGACGTCATCGCCGTCCATCGCGGTGCCCTCGGGCCAGATCGTGGGGTCGAAGGACCGGGCGACGCCGGCGCGGGCGAGTGAGGGCAGAACGTCCATCAGAGTCACGCCTACTGGTCTACGTGGACACGGACACCGGTGGAAGACCCCGCACCGTCAAGGTCGCGCTAAGACCGTCAGACGCCCACCTCGGCGCACGGCAGAACGCCCGCCTTGACCGCGGCCTGCACTGCGGCGTAGTCCTTTTCGTTCTGATCGGCGTAGGCGGCGGCGAACCCGCCGATCGCCTCGTCGAACTCGGTGGACTTGCCCATGTAGGCCGCCGCGACGGCCGCTCCGGGCGACTGCGAGTGCGCTCGGGCGAGCACGCCGGCGCACGCCTGGCCGTAGCGCTCGAACTGATCGTGCGTGAGAAGTTCGGGGGCGACCGAGCCCTTCATGTCGCGGAACTGACGCCAGTAGAAGTCCCGGCCCTGCACCGTCGGCGTGTAGCCGAGGAAGGAGTCCGACTGGGCCTGGAGGATCTGCTGACCGGCCACCACCCGCCAGGCCTGAGCCCCACTCGACGGCGCGCGCGGCGGCATCGCCGACGGGCCGCGCCTGCCGTACGTCTGCAGGACGGACTGCGTGGCCTCCTTCACCTGGAGGAAGAGCGTCTCGGTGGTGCCGCCGGGGACGTCCCGGCCCAGCAGGACGATGAAGCAGCGGGTGCCGACACTGCCCACCCCGACGACCCGCAGCGCCCAGTCGAGCACCCTGAACTGCCCGAGCAGGGCGGCGGCGTCGGCGCGGATGCTGTCGAGGTAGCGCTCGTACAGACCCTCGAAGCCCTCGACGAGCTTCGGCGGTGCGGGCACCAGCGTGGGCGGGTCGGCCACGATGTGCGGCTCGCCGTCGGCATCGGCTGCGGTGATCTTCTCGACCATGCGCGCCGACGTGCGTTTGCGCGCCTTCTTGGCGGTCTGCTCGATCAGCTCCTTGAGCGGCTGATCCGCGGCGGCCTGCGCGGTCAGCTGGTCGACGTCGACGGACAGGTAGTAGCGGTCCACGGCGCCCTGCTCCACCAGCCGAGCGAGCACGGTGCGGTACGTGCCGGCAGCGCCCACCACGGCACTGCGAGCCTGGTCCTCGGAGTAGCCGTTCTCGCGGGCCGCGATCATCACGCTCGCCGCGAGGCGCTTGACGTCCCACTCCCAGGGAGCGTTGCCGGCCTCATCGAAGTCGTTGACGTCGAAGAGCTGCCGACGCTCCGGCGAGGCGAACAGACCGAAGTTGGAGATGTGCGCGTCACCGCAGCTCATGACGGTGACACCGGTATCGGCCTCACCGGCGAGGTCGTGCGCCATCAGAGCCGCACCGCCGCGGTAGAAGGAGAACGGCGAGTGCAGCATGCGCGCGATGCGCACGGGGACCAGCTCCTGGATGCGGGTGCTGTTCTGTTCGCGGATGATGCCGACGGGATCACGCCCGTCCGAGGTGAACGCCGATTGGGCGGACCGGGCGACCTTCTTGCGAAGATCCTTGCCGTTCGGAACATCTGCAGTCATGGTGGGAAATGCTAGTCCCGCACAGCCCCGTGCAGGCGGTTTCCCAGTCGCAAAACCGACACCGAACGACGATTAGGCCACCCTAATTTGCAAGGCGTACGGTGGAGAGCGTGACTGAACCGCGTACCGATACCCCCACACGCCGTCCGCGTCCGACGTACGAGGCCACCGTCGTGCGCACCGAATCGATCGGCGCCCACCTGGTGCGCGTCGTCGCCGAGGGCGAATCGCTCGCCGACTTCGGCGATCCCTCCGGGAACGGCCTCCCCAGCACCGACGCGTACGTCAAGCTGGCCTTCGGCGAATCGAAGCGCACCTACACCGTGCGCTCCTTCGACCGTGCCGCCCGCAGGATCGCGATCGACTTCGTGGTCCACGGCGACGAAGGACTGGCCGGCCCGTGGGCGCAGCGCGCCCAACCGGGCGACACCCTCAGCATCATGGGTCCGGGCGGCGCCTACACCCCCGACCCGGACGCCGCATGGCACCTCCTCGCCGGCGACCTCTCCGCAGCGCCGGCGATCGCCTCCGCGCTCGAGGCGCTCCCCGACGATGCACGCGGGGCCGCGATCATCGAGGTCGAGACCGACGGTGACCGCATCGACCTGACCGCACCGTCGGGCGTCGACGTGCGGTGGGCCGTCAACCCGGACACGGCGGACGTCGACTTCCTCGCCCGCCAGGTCGCCGTCGCGGACTGGCCCGCGGACCGCGCCACCGCTCACGTCTTCGCCCACGGCGAGCGCGAATCGATCAAGGCGATCCGCAAGGTCCTGCGCGAACTCGAGGTACCGCGCGAGCGCATCTCGATCTCCGGCTACTGGGCGCGCGGTCGCGCGGAGGACACCTTCCAGGCGGAGAAACGCGAGGCGATCGGACAGATCGACTGACGACTCCGGGCGGCCCGAGAACGCCGCGAGTGGCTGCCGTCACACTGCGCGTCGACACGTGAGTGTGCGCACAAACAGCCCTGCCGGAGCACTGATTTCAGACAACTACGGATAATTTGTCTATTCGTGGATCTCGCACCGGTGCCCGGCTTCTCCCCGACACACGCCCAGCTGCGTCGTCGGGGTGTGGCGTTCACTCTCTGCATGGTGCTGATCGGCCTCCTGGTCTGGGGCGTGCAGGCACTGCGCCCGCAGGACGTCTTCACCGTCACCCTCCGCACCCCGACGGTGGCCGCCGGCATCGTCGAGGGCGCGAAGGTGCGGATCCAGGGGGTCGAGGTCGGCACCGTCTCCGCGATCCGCGCCCTCGGCAACGCCCAGCAGGGCGTGACGCTGCGGATCGACGGCCCCCAGGGGCGCAGCCTCACCAACAACGTCGAGGCGGCCTTCTCCGCCGGTAACCTGTTCGGCGTCTCCGAGGTGATCCTGACGCCGCACGACGGTGGCGGCGCCCTGCAGAACGGCGCGGAGCTCGCCCCGACGCGACGGATCACCGACAACACGGTCTCCAACATGATCACCACGCTCGGCGACGTGAACGACGACGCCCTGCGCCCGCACATGAGCCAGGTCCTGCTGAACGTCGATTCGACGTCGAAGGCGATGCTGCCGCTGCTCACCGCGCTCGGCAGCGTCGCACAGGCGGTACAGGACACGCAGCGCCTGTCCACGGCCGAGACGTTCCCGACGGTGGTGGCCGCGGTCAAGGCGGCCGATCCCGCGCTCGGGGCGATGATTCCCGCGTTCAAGTCGGCACTCGATTTCGCGCCGCTGCACAACGGCGATTCGAAGCGGGTCATCGCGATGCTCGACGCCATCAACAACAAGCGCACGGGCTTCGCGGCAGCGCTGGAAGCGATCCTCACCCCGGAGGCGATCGAAGGCCTCAAGACCGCGTCGCCGATGCTGGTGAGCCTGCTCCAGCCCATCCTCGCGGCCTTCCCGAACGGCAGCGCCACCGGCGTGGGCATCCAGCTCGGACAGCTGATGGACAACGTGCGCAAGGCGATGCCGAACACCCCGAACGGCCCGGTGCTCAACCTGCGCCTGTCGGTCGACTACCCGGCCGTCGCCGCCGTCCTCCCGCCCGGCACTGACGCCGCGAAGCCGAGTGCGCCCGCGAAGCCCGGGGCTCCCGCGAAGCCGGCCACACCGTCGGCGCCCGCTTCGACCACCGCCGCGCCGCGCTGACGGCGTAGCCGTCCCCCACGCGGCGCCGATTCCCCCACCGCACGCCGGCTCTTCCCTGCCCGACGCCGCGCCTCCCCGACCGCGAGCACGAGCTGTAGGCCGCTATCAGGCCAGCGCGCGGTCCCGGGCGGGACGCACCTGCGCGAACAGGAACAGGCCGAGCGCCAGGACAACGATGATCCCGCCGATACCCGCCCGGTCGGTACCGAAGGCCCACACGAAGAGTCCGAACAGAGCGGGACCGAGGAACGAGGCGGCGCGCCCCGTGGTCTGGTACAGCCCGAACATCTGGCCCTCCCGGCCGGGCACCGTCATCCGGGCGAGCATGCTGCGCGCCGAGGACTGCGCCGGGCCCACGAAGACCGTGAGCATCAATCCGAAGATCCAGAACATCGTCTGCCCGTCCACGACGAGCAGCACCGTGCCCGCGATCAGCATCCCGACGAGGCACGTCACGATCACCGGCTTCGGACCGATCCGGTCGTCGAACCGGCCGGCGACCACCGCGCCCAGTGCGGCCACGACATTGGCCGCCACGCCGAAGATCAGCACCGTCGACGCGCTCATCCCGTAGACGCTGTGCGCGAGCACGGCGCCGAAGGTGAACGTCGCCGCGAGCCCGTCGCGGAAGACGGCGGACGAGACCAGGAACCACACCACGTTCCGGTCCTCGCGCCACAGTGACGAGATCGTCGCGAAGAGGTCTCGGTACGCACCCAGCACGCCGCGGTGAGGCGCGGCGGACGGATCCGCGGGCAACTCGGGCACCAGGAACAGCACGGGCAACGCGGATACCGCGAACCAGACCGCCGCGAAGAGCGCCACCAGACGGATGTTCAAGCCGCCCTCGGTGGGCACGTTCAGGAAGCCACGGGTCGGACCGTCGCCGGCGATGAAGCCGAAGTTGCAGACCAGCAGTAGCACGATGCCGCCGAAGTAGCCGCACGCCCAACCGATCCCGGAGACCCGGCCGATCGTCGCGGGCGTCGAGACCTGTCGCAGCATCGCGTAGTACGGGACGTTCGCCAGCTCGAACGCCGCAGTGCCCACGGCCAGCAGGACCAACCCGAGCCACAGGTACTGGTACTCGTCGCGCACGAAGAAGCAGCCCGCCGTGCAGACGGTCACCACCGCGCTCCACACGGCCAGGGAGAACTTGCGCCGCCCCGCCGCGTCGGAGCGCCCGCCGAGCACCGGTGCCGACAGGGCGACGACGATGCCCGCCGCCGCCATCGCCCACGACAGCCAGCTGGTGGCGCTGATCGACCCGGGCAGGTCCTCGCCGACGGCGCCGGTGAGGTACACGGTGAAGATGAACGTGGTCATCACCGCGTTGAACGCGGCGCTCCCCCAGTCCCACGTGCACCACGCCACCACCTGGCGGCGCGGGACGGGGGCGGCCGGTACCTCCACCGCCGTCATGGCGCTACTTCTTCGCGCGCTTCTCGCGGACCCGGACGTTCACCCGCACGGGCGAACCCTCGAAGCCGAACTCCTCGCGCAGCCGGCGCTCGAGGAACCGGCGATATCCCGCCTCCAGGAAGCCCGAGCTGAACAGGACGAAGGTCGGCGGCCGCGTGGCCGCCTGCGTCGCGAACAGCACCTTCGGCAGCTTCCCGCCGCGCAGGGGTGGCGGGGTCGCGGCCATGACCTCGCGCAGCCAGTTGTTGAGGCGGCCGGTCGGAATGCGCTTGTCCCAGGACTCGAGCGAGGTCTCGATGGCGGGCACGAGCTTCTGCAGTGCGCGGCCGGTCTGCGCCGAGATGTTCACCCGCAGCGCCCACGGGATCTGCACCAGCTCGCGGTCGATCTCCTTCTCCAGCTGGTATCGGCGGTCTTCGTCGACCAGGTCCCACTTGTTGTAGGCGATCACCAGCGCACGGCCCGACTCGATCACCATCGACAGCACCCGCAGGTCCTGCTCGGTGATCGGCTGCGAGGCGTCGATCAGCACGATCGCGACCTCGGCGGCCTCGATCGCGCCCTTGGTACGCAGCGAGGCGTAGAACTCGTGGCCACTGGCCTGGTTGACCTTCTTGCGCAGGCCGGCGGTGTCGATGAACTTCCACGTCTTCCCGCCGAGCTCGACGAGCGAGTCCACGGGATCGACGGTGGTGCCCGCGACGTTGTCCACGACGGACCGGTTCTCGCCGGTGAGCTTGTTGAGCAGCGAGCTCTTGCCCACGTTCGGCTTGCCGATCAGCGCGATGCGGCGCGGGCCCGTGCCGCCGGTGCCCTCGCGGGGCGTCTCCGGCAGCTTCTCCAGGATGACGTCCAGCAGGTCGCCCGTTCCGCGGCCGTGCGCGGCCGAGATGGTGTGCGGCTCACCGAGCCCCAGCGACCACAGCGACGCGGCCTCGGCCTCGGTGCGCTGATCGTCGACCTTGTTCGCCGCCAGGATGACGGGGGCCTTCGACCGGCGCAGCACGCGGGCGACGGCCTCGTCGGTCGCGGTGGCGCCCACGGTGGCGTCGACGACCACGACGATCGCGTCGGCGGTGCGCATGGCGACCTCCGCCTGCGCGGCGATCGACTGCTGCATGCCCTTGGCGTCCGGCTCCCAGCCGCCGGTGTCCTGCACCAGGAACCGTCGGCCGGCCCAGTTGGCCTCGTAGCTGATCCGGTCACGGGTCACGCCGGGGATGTCCTCCACGACGGCCTCGCGCCGGCCCAGGATCCTGTTGACCAGCGTGGACTTGCCCACGTTGGGGCGCCCGACGATGGCGACGGTCGGCAGCTTCGCGGCCACCTGCGCGGCCTCCGCCTCGAGGTCGCTGAAATCGCCCTCGTACTCGGCGAAGTCGCCCTCGTCCTCCCACACACCGTCGTCGCCGGCGTACTCGAACTCGTTGTCACTCATCGTGCGGTCTCCTTCAGCACGCGGTCGGCCACCTCGGCCACCGCGGCGACGGTCTCGTCCAGGTTCATCTCCGACGAGTCCAGCTCGATCGCGTCGTCGGCCGGCCGCAGCGGGGAGACCTTCCGCGTCGAATCCAGCCCGTCGCGGCGCTGCACCGAGGCCAGCACCGTCTCGTACTCGCTGGGCAGGCCCAGCTCCAGGTTCTGCGCGTGCCGGCGCCGCGCTCGCGCCTCCGCCGACGCGGTCAGGTAGATCTTCACCGGCGCGTCGGGAAAGACGACGGTGCCGATGTCCCGGCCCTCCACCACGATCGGCGAATCGTCGTCGGCCGCGATGGCCCGCTGGTACTCCACGAGCTGCTCGCGCACCTCGGGCACCGCGGAGACGGCCGAGACCGCGGCGGTCACGTCGTCCTCGCGGATGCGGCGGGTGACCGAGATCTCGTCGAGCTCGACCTGTTCGGACAGCGGATCGCAGCCCATCGCGAGCGGGAGGTCCGCGGTCGCGGCGGCGATCGCCGCCGGATCCGTGAGATCCACCTCCTGATCGAGCGCCCACACCGTGGCGGCGCGGTACATCGCACCGGTGTCCAGATAGCGCGCGCCGAGGTTCTCGGCGATGCGCCGGGCCACCGTCGACTTGCCGGTCCCCGAGGGGCCGTCCATGGCGATCACGAGGGTCACAGTCCCACCGCCTTGTAGAGCGCCGTCACGTCGTCACGGCCGAGCACCCGCAGGGAACCCGGACGCTGATCGCCCAGCGCCACGGACCCGACGTGGGTGCGCACCAGACGCTCGACGGGATGCCCGACCTCGGCCAGCAGCCGCCGGACGATGTGCTTGCGGCCCTCGTGCAGCACGATCCGCACCATCGACCGCCCCTCGGACGCCTCCAGCACCGAGAACTTGTCGGCCTTCACGGGGCCGTCCTCGAGCTCGACGCCGCCCCGAAGCGTATTGCCGAGGCGCCGCGGCACCTCGCCCTGCACCCACGCGAGGTAGGTCTTGGGCACCTCGTAGGAGGGGTGCATGAGCCGGTGCGCGAGCTCGCCGTCGTTGGTGACCAGCAGCAGGCCCTCGGTGTCGGCGTCGAGGCGACCGACGTGGAAGAGGCGCTGACCGGCGGCGACGCGCTCGGCGACGATGTCGCCCACGCAGGGCCGGCCCATGTCGTCGCTCATCGTCGACTGCCAGCCGCGGGGCTTGTTCAGCGCGAGGTGCACCAGGTTCTCGTTGACCACGACGCGCACGCCGTCCACACGGACCACCGCGACGTTCGGGTCGACGCGGCGGCCCTGCTCCATCACGATCTCGCCGTCGACCTCGACGCGGCCGTCGGCGATCATCTCCTCGGCGACGCGGCGCGAGGCGACACCCGACTGCGCGAGCACCTTCTGCAGGCGGATGCCCTCGCCCTCGGGGCCGGTCGCGGCGCCGGTGCCGGGCACGCCGTCCGACGGTGCGCGGTCCGCCTTCCGGGCCGCGACGTTCTGGGTGCGGGCGGGCTTGGCGTTCGACAGCCGCGGGACGCCACCCTGTTTCGACGGCTGCTTGGGCTTGCTGGTTCGATTTCTGTCCGGTGTGCCATCACGGCGAGCGGGTCTGTTCATGATCCCTCCATGATCGCAGGTCGCGGCCGAAAGCGGTATTCGTCAGCGCGGCGCGGCGCGGGCCGCGCTCAGCGGCCGGTTCCTGCGCCCCATGAACAGCACCGTCGCGCCCACCGAGGTGATCACGATGGTGCTCACGAGCCCGCCCTTGGGCGGGAAGAACAGCGGGTCGCCGCCGTCCTTGCCGCCGGTCAGCTCGTCGAGCCCGCTCATCATCATCGCGGGGAAGATCCACACCAGGATCGACAGGACCGCCGCGAGCCCGAGCAGTCCGCTCGCGATCGCGCGGCCGCGGGTGGCGAAGGCCGGACGCGCCGTGGCGACGATCACCAGGATCAGCGCGGCGATCGCCAGCCCGGCGGTGGCGTAGCCCCAGGGGATCACGCCGTCGGTGGTGGCGCCCTGGACCGGATCGGCGCCGGTGAGGACGGTCCGGCCGGTGCCGGTGAAACCGTAGGGCACGCCGACCCGCCCGATGGTCAGCCCGAACCACGTCGCGGTCGCGGCCCACCCGGTGAGGCCCGCCGCGACCCCGGTGAGCACCAGCGGCCACCAGCGGCGCACCGTCGGGCCGACGGAGCCGAGCGGGAAGGCTTCGCGGAGGACGTCGGAGAGATCAGGCATCGGGATCGAATCCGATCACGTCGGCGCTCTTGCGGCCGAGCTTCGCGAACCGCGGCTCCTCGTCGAGGTGGGAGCTGAGGTCCTCGATGACGTCGACCTCGGGCAGCAGCGGCGCCAGGGGCGGCAGCTCGTCGAGCGAGCCGAGGCCGAGGCGCTCGAGGAACAGCTCGGTGGTCGCGTAGGTCGTGGCGCCGGAGTCGGTTCCGGCCTCGGCGATCAGGCCGCGGGCGGCGAGCGTGCGCATCACGCCGTCGACGTTGACACCGCGGACCGCGCTCACCTGGGAGCGGCTCACGGGCTGCTTGTAGGCGATCACCGCGAGGGTCTCCAACGCGGCACGGGTCAGCTTGGAGCGCACCCCGTCGAGCAGCAGCCGCTCGACGTAGGGCGCGTACTCGGTGCGGCTGTAGAGCCGCCAGCCCTCCGCGGACTCGCGCAGCTCCATGCCGGAACGCCGCGCGGACAGCTCGCCCGCCCAGGCACGCAGATCGGCGGTGATGCGCTCCTCCGGCTCCTCCAGCGCGGAACCGAGCTGCTCCGCTGTCGCCGGCGCGTCCACGACCAGCAGCAGCGCCTCGAGCGCCGACCTCAGCTCGTCGGGCTCCATGCCCTCGACCAGGGCGAAGTCCTCGGGTGCTTCGCTCATTCGTCCTCCTCGAGAGGGGTGTCGTCGTACTCGTCGCGGGTGCCCCCGACCACGAGATTCTCGTTCTCGCCCGACCAGCGCACCTTGAGATCGCCGAGCGCCTCGGGCTGGTCGAAGAGCACCGCGCGCTCGCGGTACAGCTCCAGCAGCGCGAGGAACCGGGCGATCACCGCGATCCCGGAGTCGCAGTCCGCGACGAGCTCGGCGAACCCGGACCAGTGGTCGGGGCGCTCCCGCAGCCGGGACGCGATGAGCCGGGCCTGCTCCGGCACGGAGACCTTCGGCACGTGCAGGTGTCCGAGGCCGACCGTCGGCTTGACCTTGGGGGTGAACGCCGCCGCGGCGATCAGCGCGAACTGCTCGGGAGTCACGCCCAACTGCACCGGCGGCACGAGGTCCTCGAAGCGGGCCTCGAGGCCGACGGCCCGGGGGTAGCGACGGTTCGCCTTCGCTTCCAGCTGGGCCATCAGCTCGGCCACCTGCTTGTAGGCGCGGTACTGCAGCAGCCGGGCGAAGAGCAGATCGCGGGCCTCGAGCAGCGCGAGGTCCTCGTCGTCCTCGACCTCGCCCGCGGGCAGCAGCCGCGCGGCCTTGAGATCGAGCAGCGTCGCCGCCACGACGAGGAACTCGGTGGTCTGGTCGAGGTCCGCCTCCGCGCCGAGCTGCTTGGTGTAGGCGATGAACTCGTCGGTCACCACGTGCAACGCCACCTCGGTGACGTCCAGGCGGCGTCCGCCGATCAGCTGCAGGAGCAGGTCGAAGGGGCCCTCGAAGTTGACGAGCTTCACCGTGAAGCCCGACGGTGCCTCCTCCGCACTCGCCGCCTCGGGCGCGGGTTCGAACGGTTCGACGGTGTCGATCGGCTCGGCGGGTCCGGTCTGCGTGGGAGTCACTTCTCCTGCGCGATCACCTCGCGCGCGAGGGCGCGATAGGCGTTGGCGCCGGACGACTTCGGCGCCCACGACGTGATCGGCTCGCCCGCGACGGAGGTCTCCGGGAAGCGCACGGTGCGCGAGATCACCGAGTGGTACACGGCGTCGCCGAAGACCTCGACGACGCGGGCCATCACGTCGCGCGAGTGCAGCGTGCGGGCGTCGAACATGGTGACCACGATGCCCGCGAGGTCGAGCCTCGGATTGAGCCGGTCCTTGACCTTGTCGACGGTGTCGGTGAGCAGCGCGAGGCCGCGCAACGCGAAGTACTCGCACTCCATGGGGATGAGCACCTGATCCGCGCAGGCGAGCGCGTTGACCGTCAGCAGCCCCAGCGAGGGCTGGCAGTCGATGAGGATGTAGTCGTAGCGGTCCAGCACCGGGTACAGGGCGCGGCCGAGCGTCTGCTCGCGGCCCACCTCGTTGACCAGCTGGATCTCGGCCGCCGAGAGGTCGATGTTCGACGGCAGCAGGTCGAGACCGTCGACCCGGGTGCGCAGCAGCACGTCGTCGGCGGAGATGCGCGACTCCATGAGCAGGTTGTGCACCGTGAGTTCCAGCTCGTGGTGCGCGACGCCGAGGCCGGCGGAGAGCGCGCCCTGCGGGTCGAGGTCGACGAGCAGCACACGACGGCCGTAGGAGGCCAGCGAGGCGCCGAGGTTGATGGTGGTCGTCGTCTTGCCGACGCCGCCCTTCTGGTTGCACACCGCGATGACCCGGGCGGGCCCGTGGGTGGTCTTCGGCGTGGGCTCCGGGAACTCGACGGGCGGCCTGCCCGTGGCGTCGAGGCCGTCCTCCGCCGTGGGCTTCGGGGCGTGGTGGTGCTCCAGCTCCCCCAGGTCCAGGCCCGGGTTCTCCGCATCGGGCGCTGACGCCACTGGCCCACCTCCTTCTTGCTCCGCCACCACCCTAATGCGCCCGCACGACTGCACGCCGCATCGGCACGCGGGTCACAGATCCACGACGCGCCGCAGCCCCGCGTCGATCGCGGTCATGACGCTGTCCGGCAGCTCGACTCCGGTGTCGCTGCCCTCCTGCGGCCCGCGTCAGCCCAGCGCCCGCGGATGCGCCTGGGCGTACACCTCGCGCAGCGCGCTGACGGTCACCAGCGTGTACACCTGCGTCGTCGTCACCGAGGCGTGACCGAGCAGTTCCTGTACGACGCGCACGTCGGCACCGCCCTCCAGCAGGTGCGTGGCGAAGGAGTGCCGCAACGTGTGCGGGGAAACGTGCGTCGTGGCGGTGTCGATCCCCGCCCGCTCAGCGGCCGCGGACAGCACCTGCCAGGCCGACTGGCGCGACAGGCGCCCGCCCCGGACGTTGAGGAAGAGCGCGGGGTTCGACCGCTTCACCAACGCGGGGCGCCCGCGCACGAGGTAGGCGTCCAGGGCCGCGAGCGCCGGGCGGCCGATCGGCACCACCCGCTGCTTGCCGCCCTTGCCCTGCAGCACCACGGACCGTGACTCGGCGTCGATGTCGTCGACGTCGAGGGCGGTCACCTCCGAGATCCGGGCGCCGCACGAGTACAGCAGCTCCAGCATCGCGCGATCGCGCAGGCGCGACGGGGTGTCGGCGTCCGAATCCCCGCCGGCCGCCTCGAGCAGGGCGATCACCTGATCGACGGGCAGCGCCTTCGGGAGCCGCTTCGCCGGCGCGGGCGGCCGCACGTCCCGCGCCACGTCGGCCGGCGTCATCCCCTCGGCCGCGGCGAACCGGTGCAGGCCGCGCACCGCGATCAGCGATCGGGCGGCGGAGCTCGCGGCCAGCGGACGATGCTCCCCGGAGCCGGATCGCAGGGCCACCAGGAAGCCGCTGACTTGCCCCTCGGTCACTGACGCCAGGTCGTCGACGCCGAGCCCCGCGAGGTACTCGCGGTACCGCGCGAGGTCGCGGCGGTAACTACTGAGCGTGTTCGCAGCGGCACCGCGCTCCACGGTGAGGTGGTCGACGTACGTGCGCAGCTGATCCTCGAGCCGACCCGCGGGCCGCACGACCGACACAGCTACCGCCCGTCCTCCACGGGACGGCCCTTGCGCGCCGCGAGGGCCGTCGGCCGGCCGGGCCACGGCGCATCGGAGCAGCGCAGCGGCGTGTCGTCGTCGGTCACCATCGTGGCGGCGAGGATCGCGCTCACCGACGTCGAATTCACGATCTCCCCGGACAGCACCATGCGGACGGCGTCCGGCATCGGGATCCACTCGACGGTCATGTCGAGCTCCTCGTCCTCCTGCTCGGCCATCTCGCAGTAGCGCAGGTCGGTCGCCAGGAAGACGCGCACCATCTCGTCGGTGAAGCCGGGCGACGGGGCGAGGTCCACGAGCACGTGCCAGTCGCGGGCGCCGAGCCCCGTCTCCTCCGCGAGCTCGCGCTGCGCGGCGCAGACGGGCTCCTCCTCCCCGGTGTGGTCGAGGAGGCCCGCGGGGATCTCCAGCAGTCGCCGACCCATGGGGTGGCGGTACTGGTTGACCATGGCGATCGCGCCGTCGTCGTTCATCGCGACGATGGCGACGGCACCGTCGTGCTCCACGACGTCCCGGACGGCGGTGCCGCCGCCGGGCATGGTCACCTCGTCGCGCCGGACCGCAAAGATCGCTCCTTCGAAGACCGTCTCACTGCTGAGCGCCTGGAAGTCGTGCGTCTGCACGGACCCGAGCGGTGCGAGCTGCTCAGTCATCTGCGAGGTCATCCTCCGACGGTACCTCGTCCGCCGCGGCGGGGACGCCGACCGGCAGTTCGAGCTCGTTGCGGTACTTCAGCGCCGCGCCCACGAACGCCGCGAACAGCGGGTGCGGGCGGGTCGGACGGGACTTGAGCTCGGGGTGCGCCTGGGTACCGACCAGGAACGGGTGTACGTCCTTGGGGTACTCGACGAATTCGACGAGGTGCCCGTCCGGCGAGACGCCGGAGAATTTCAGGCCCGACTCCGCGATCTTGTCCCGGTAGGCGTTGTTGACCTCGAAGCGGTGACGGTGCCGCTCGGAGACCTCGGTCGCACCGTACGCGGCCGCCACGATCGAACCGCGCTCGAGCGAGGCCGGGTACGCGCCGAGGCGCATGGTGCCGCCCAGATCGGCCTCGCCGGCGACGGCCTGCTCCTGATCCGCCATCGTCGAGATGACGGGGTGCTTCGTGTCGTCGTCGAACTCCGTCGAGCTGGCGCCCTCGAGCCCGACCGACCGGGCCGCCTCGATCACGATGCACTGCAGGCCCAGGCACAGGCCCAGCAGCGGCACGCCGCGCTTGCGGGCGTAGCTGATCGCGCCGAGCTTGCCCTCGATGCCGCGGATGCCGAAGCCGCCGGGGATCAGGATGCCGTCCACATCGCGCAGCGCCGCGGAGGCGCCGGCCTCGGTGGCGCACTCGTCGGACGGGACCCAGCTGATCTGCACCTTGGCCCAGTTGGCGAAGCCGCCGGCGCGCAGCGCCTCGGTCACCGACAGATAGGCGTCGGGGAGGTCGATGTACTTGCCGACGAGGGCGATGTTCACCGACTCGCGGGACTCGTGGACGCGCTTGAGCAGGTCGCCCCACACGGTCCAGTCGACGTCGCGGAAGGGCAGGCCCAGCTTGCGCACCACGTACGCGTCGAGCTGGTTGCGGTGCAGCACCTTCGGCACGTCGTAGATCGAACCGGCGTCGGGGCAGGAGATGACGCCGTCGATGTCGACGTCGCACATCAGCGCGATCTTGTTGCGCTGGCCCTCGGGCACGTCGCGGTCGCAGCGCAGGATCAGCGCGTCGGGCGTGATGCCGATGCTGCGCAGCGCGGCGACGGAGTGCTGGGTTGGCTTGGTCTTGAGCTCGCCGGACGCCGCGAGGTACGGGACCAGCGAGACGTGCAGGAAGAAGACGTTGTCGCGGCCCACGTCGTGGCGCACCTGGCGGGCGGCCTCGAGGAAGGGCTGGGACTCGATGTCGCCGACGGTGCCGCCGATCTCGGTGATCACGACGTCGGGGACGATGCCCTCGGAGTCGGGCGCCTGCATCGCGAGGATGCGGGCCTTGATCTCGTCGGTGATGTGCGGAATCACCTGCACGGTGTCGCCGAGGTACTCGCCGCGGCGCTCCTTGGCGATCACCGTCGAGTACACCTGTCCGGTGGTGACGTTGGCGATGCCCGAGAGGTCCCGGTCGAGGAAGCGCTCGTAGTGACCGACGTCCAGGTCGGTCTCGGCGCCGTCCTCGGTGACGAAGACCTCGCCGTGCTGGAACGGGTTCATGGTGCCCGGATCCACGTTGAGGTACGGATCGAGCTTCTGCATCGTGACGCGCAGGCCGCGCGCCGTGAGGAGCTGTCCCAAACTGGAGGCCGTCAGGCCCTTACCCAGGGAGGACGCAACGCCCCCGGAGACGAAAATATGCTTCGTGGCGACACGCGCGCCAACGCGAGGAGAGGGCAACGAGACTCCCGTATTCGAGCGGACAAACCTGCTTCTACTACGGGACTTCAGCCTATCACCAACTCGTCAGCGAACGCCCGTTCCGTACGCCCGGACGTCGCCGCGCGTCGCCTGGCCGAGCGCCAGAGCGGTCGAGACCTGCCCGACGACGGTATCGGTGTCGTCGACGGTGGCCAGCTTCTCGGCGAGGCCCTTGTCCTGCCGGACGACGACGATCGGGCCCGCACCCTGCGACGATCCGGTGCGACCGGTGAGGACGGCACCGTCGCCGTGCCGCGAGAGCCCCGCTGCGAGGCGGCCGATCCCCTGCCCCTCGCCCGCGCGCTCGCCGGGCACTGTTCCGCCCGTCACTATCACTGCGGTGCGCGCGCCGGGCACCGTCGGACCGGAGAAATCGACGAAGCCCGCCTGCTTCAGTGCTGCGAGGGCATCGGTCCGCCCGTTCGACGGTGGCTTGACGGCGCCCTGCGAGAGGAGGACCGCGCCGAGCAGGTCGCCGGCGCGTGCGCGCGGGTCGACCAGCCCGGTGTCGAGCGTGACGCCGGTCGGGACCGCGTTGTCGACGACGCCGCGCAGGCGCTCCGCCTTGTCCTCGGCGTAGAGCGCGTCCTTGAGCGTCAGGGTGCCGGCGACGGTGCCGCCGGCCTGGGTGATCCGGCGGCTGATCTGTGCGACGTCGCCGCGGTCCGCGGAGGGCGCGGTGACCACGAGGACCGGGATGCCCGCGAGGCTGCGGCCCAGGGTCGACGGTGCGGCCGCGTCGGCGTAGCCGTCGGCGGCGCGGGCCCGATCGGTGAGCGCGCCGTTGTCACGCTCCAGCTGATCCACCTGCGAGCGAAGCTCCTTCAGGTCACCGTCGGTGGTGAACCTGGCGAGGACTCCCCCGCCCAGCGCGACGCCGACCGCGAAGGCCAGCAGCACCGCCGCCCAGAACAGCGCGGGCCGGCGGGCGCCCGGCGAACGGAGCCGGCGCGTCGGGCCCGGCACCTAGAGTGCCCGGAACTGGCCCTGGACCCAGAGCGCGAAGCGGTTCCACTGGTCGATGACCCACTGCAGCAGGTCGTGGCCCTGGTTGGAGACCAGCACCGCTGCGACGACGGCGACCAGTGCGGCGAGGATGAACACGGCGATCGCGCCGCCGTGCCCGCGGCTGCGGTACAGGGTGGCGACGGCCTTGCCGTCCACGAGCTTGGTGCCCACCTTGAGGCGGGTGAGGAAGGTCGACGGGTTCGACTCGCGGCGACCGGCGTCGAAGAACTCCTCCAGCGAGGCGGAGTGGCCGACGGAGACGATCAGCGAGGCGCCGTGGTGATCGGCGATGATCAGCGCGAGGTCGGCGGCGGAGCCGGTGGCCGGGAAGGTCATGGCACCGATGCCGAGGTCCTGGATGCGCTCGAGGCCGGGCGCGTGCCCGTCGGGCGCGGCGGGCAGCACGACCTGCGCGCCCGACCGCAACGTGTTGGTGGTGATCATCTCCGGATCACCGACGATGAGGTCGGGCCGGTAACCGGCCTTCACCAGCGCATCGGCTCCGCGGTTCACGCCGATGAGGACCGGCGCGTACTCCTTGATGAAGGGCTTGAGGCGCTTGAGGTCCTCGACGTGGTCGGCGCCGTCGGAGACGACGAGCACGTGCCGGTCGTTGAGGTTCACCTCGACGTCGGGGATGCCGACGCCGTCGATGAGCAGCGGCGACTCGACGCGGATGAACTCGACGGTGTTGCCCGCGAAGGCCTCCAGGTGATCCACGACGCCGGAGCGTGCGGCCAGCATGCGCGAGGTCACGTCGGTGTCGGTGAGTCGCTCGCCCTGGGCCAGCTCGCGCTCGCCGGTGTAGACGACGCCCTCGTGCACGCGGATCTTCGCGCCGTCCTTGACCCGGGTGAAGACCTCCTTGCCCGCGTCGTCGACCAGTTCGATGCCGGCGGCGGCGAGCACCTCGGGTCCGAGGTTCGGGTACCGCCCGGAGATGAACGGCGACGCGTTGACCACGGCAGCGACCCCGGCCTCGACCATGAGGTCGGCGGTGGTGCGGTCGAGGTCCAGCTCGTCGCACACCACGATGTCGCCGCGGCCGATCCGGCCGAGCAGACGCGTGGTGTCCTTGTCGACCCGGGCGGTGCCGGTGACGCCGGGCAGGTTCGACGTGTTGCGGGACAGCAGGCCAGTGAGCTTCATGCCGCACATACTGCCCCGTGAGTCACACAAGTCACGGGAGGCGCGCCGACAACACTGGAAACTTTGAAGTACTTCAATCGCACACGTCGCGCCAAGCCGTGCCGGCGTGGGCCCCCGACTGCGCGACCTTGTCACTGTCTGCGGCCTCGAGCAGCTCCTCCGCGTGCGCACGACCCGTGTCGGAGTCGCCCAGCCCGGCGAGCATGCGCGCCAGTTCGGCGATCCGCTCCTCGCGCGACAGTGCGGTCAGTGTGGACGTCACCGAGCCCTTGCCGGTCTGCTTCCCGACGGTGAGGTGCGTGTCCGCGAACGCGGCCACCTGCGGCAGGTGCGTCACGACGATCACCTGGTGCCGCTGCGCCAGCGCCGCGAGCCGTCGGCCGATCTCGACGGCGGCCTTGCCACCGACGCCGGCGTCGACCTCGTCGAAGACCATGGTGAGCCCGGACTCGGTGGCTGCGAGCACCACCTCCAGCGCGAGCATCACGCGGGAGAGCTCGCCGCCCGACGCGGACTTGCCGATCGGCAGCGGATTCGCGCCGTCGTGCGCGACGAGCCGGAACTCGACCACGTCCGTCCCGTGCGCACCGGCGCGACGAGGCGCACCGTCGACGACGACCGTGGCACCGTCGGCATCGGGAGCCACCGCGTCCGGCGCGACGTCGACGGTGATCGACGCCCCGCCCATGGCGAGCTTGCGCACCTCCCCCGTGACCTTCTTACCGAGGGAGCCGGCGGCCCTCACCCGCGCCGCGGTCAGCGCGGCGGCGGCGGTGGCGAGGTCCGCGTCGAGCGCTGTGACGCGGGCCTGCAGCGCCGCAAGCCCTTCGGCCGAGGTGTCGATCCCCTCCAGCCGGGACCGGGCCTCGTCGGCCCAGGCGATCACGCCGTCGATGTCGGGCGCGTACTTGCGGGTCAGCGTCTTGAGCTCCGACTGGCGCAGCAGGAGCGATTCCAGCTCCGACGGGTCGCTGGGCAGGTCCGTCAGGTAGGTCCCGAGCTCGGTCGCGACGTCGCCGGCGACGGTGGCGGCCTCCTCGACCCGCTCGGCGAGCGCACGCAGCGCGGCGTCGTCCGAACCGGACAGTGCCGCACGGACGGTGCCCAGCAGGTCGAGCACGGAACCCGCGCCCTCGCCGTCGCTGCCGTAGCCGGCCCCCGTGAGCGCGGCGTACGAGGTGTCCGCGGCCTCGCGCAACGTGTCGAGGTCGGAGAGGCGCTTGATCTTCTCGACGGTGTCAACGTCCTCGCCGGACACCGGTGCCACGCCGTCGATCTCGGCGAGCGAGGCGGTGAGGTGGTCCTGCTCGAGGGCGAGTTCGCGCGAACGCGTGGTCCGGTCGGCCAGCTCGGCCCGCGCGGCGAGCCATTCCTCTCGCACGCCCTGGTAGGCGCGCAGGGCCTTGGCCGCCGGGGAGCCGGCGAAGGCGTCGAGGAGGTCGCGCTGCCGCTCCGGCCGGAGCAGGCGCAGCTGGTCGTTCTGTCCGTGCACCGTCAGCAGTGGGCCCGCGAACTCCGACAGTGTGCCGACCGGAACGCTGCGACCGCCGAGGTAGGCCCGCGAGCGTCCGTCGGCGGCGACGCTGCGGACCGCGATCACGGCGTCCTCGTCGAGCTCGCCACCGGCGCCGTCGACCGTCGCCCGCACGAGGTCGGCCGAGCTGGCACCCGCCAGGGAGAACCGGCCCTCGACCACGGCCTTGTCGGCGCCGGCGCGGATGCGGCCGGGATCGGCGCGCGCGCCCGCCAACAGGTGCAGGCTGGTCACGACCATCGTCTTGCCCGCGCCGGTCTCGCCGGTGAGCACCGTGAGGCCCGGCGCGAACTCCGCCGCCGCCTGCTCGATGACACCGAGCGATGAGATCCGGATCTCTTCGAGCACTTCCCTACCCCCCTGCGCCGTCGCGGCGGCCGCGCCAGCCGCTGATCGGCAGTTGGAACTTCGTCACCAGGCGGTCCGTGAACGGGCCCGCCCCCAGCTTGATGAACCGCACCGGCTCGTCGCCGCGCCGGATCTCGATGCGTCCGCGCTCGGGCACCTCGAGTGTGCGGCGACCGTCGCAGAAGGCGATCGCCTCGTGCCGGCTGCCCTCGACCTCGATCGCGATCACCGACCGCGGGCTCGTGACCATGGGTCGCGCGAACAGCGCGTGCGCATTACTGGGCACGATGAGCAGGGCCTCCAGGTCCGGCCACATCACCGGCCCGCCCGCGGAGAACGCATAGGCGGTGGATCCCGTGGGCGTCGCGACCAGCAGGCCGTCGCACGCGAACCGTGAGACCGGGCGCCCGTCGACCTCGGTCACCAGCTCGAGCAGGCCCTGCCGGGACCGGTTCTCCACGGAGACCTCGTTGAGCGCCCAACCCTGCGAGACGAGGCGGTCGCCGTCGTGGATCTCGACGTCGAGCGTCATCCGTGGATGCACGGTGTAGCGGTGGTGCACCAGGTCGTCGATGGTCTCCGGCACGGTGTCCACCTCGGACTCGGCGAGGAAGCCGACGTGCCCGAGGTTGATCCCGATGATGGGGACGTCGGCGCGGCGCGCGAGCTCGGCACCGCGCAGGAATCCGCCGTCGCCGCCGAGGACGACGACCACCTCGCAGCCGACCGCCGCGTCGTCGGGTGCCTCGCGGACGTCGCTCTCGAGCTTCATCCGCACGCCGGCGTCGTCGAGCCGCCGCCGGATGTCCTCGACGGTGCGGTCCACGTCGCTGCGGAGCGTGTGCACCACGACGAGAAAGGTCCGATCCCCCTGGATGTTCCCTGCCGTCGTCACTGCGGTCCTTCCGTCACGGCCGTGTTGATCATGTCGTCCACGTCATCGGGGAGGGCGACGGGCCCCTCCTCACGACGCAGGTGCAGGAAGTACTCCACGTTCCCGGACGGGCCGGGCAGCGGGCTGAAGGTCACGCCGCGCGTGGCGAGCCCGGAGGCCGCGGCGGCCTCCGCGACGCCGCGGACGGCGCTCGCCCGCAGCGCGGGGTCGCGGACGACGCCGCCGGACCCGACGTTGCCCTTGCCCACCTCGAACTGCGGTTTGACCATGGGAAGCAGGTCCGCGCCGGGCGCGGTGCAGCGGGCCAGTGCGGGGAGCACCAGAGCCAGGGAGATGAAGGACAGGTCACCGACCACCAGGTCGACGGGGCCGTCGAGCATCGAGGCCTCGAGCGTGCGGACGTTCGTGCGGTCCATGACGGACACGCGATCGTCGTCGCGCAGTCGCCAGACGAGCTCGCCGTAGCCCACGTCGACGGCGTACACCCGCTCCGCGCCGCGGTGCAGCAGCACGTCGGTGAAGCCGCCCGTCGACGCTCCGGCGTCCAGACAGCGCCGGCCTGCGACGGTCACATCGGGGAAGGCGTCGAGCGCACCGATGAGTTTGTGCGCGCCACGGGAGGCCCACTCGATCTCGCCGGCGACCGCGGTCACGTGGACCGGGTCCGCGGGATCGATCTGGTTCGCGGCCTTGCGGGCGACCTGTTTGTTGACGGTCACTCGTCCGGCTTCGATGAGCTCGCGGGCGTGCTCCCGCGACCGCGCCATGCCGCGACGGACCAATTCGGCGTCGAGCCGCACTCTGCGTGCCATCGCGGTCAGGCCCGATCCACGGTGTCCAGAGCGTCGACCAGCAGCTGGTGCGCCTGCTCGAACAGGGCGGCCTGGCGGCCGAGGGTGGCCAGCTCCCCGACGCCGGCGACGGCCCCGGGATCGACGACGGGCGCCGCGTCGAGTTCGTCGACGCGGTGCATCAGGTCCTCGACGGCCGTCCGGACGTCGGCCGGATCGCCGCCGCGCATCGCTGCTGACTCCACGGTGTCCACGCTATCGGATGGTCAGGCGCAGGCCCGCCCGGCGCTCCTCGGAGAGTTCCCGGGCGGCGGCGATCGCCACGTACTTCGCGGCCGCAGGATCCGCGCCGGGAGCACCGGTGACGATCAGGTCGTCCCCGTCGACGGCGGCGGTCCATCCGTCGCGTGGACCGGGCAGCGCGTCCTCGCGCGCTCCGCGGAGGCCGGTCAAGGTGTCGGCGACGTAGGTGGGCTGGTGGAGGTCGGGCGCGGCCACGACGTCCGCGACGTCGTTGACGCCGGTCAGGACGAGGTAGGTATCGGCGCCGAAAGCGTTGCCGCCCTCGATGTCCGTGTCGAGGCGGTCACCGACGACCAGGGCCGTGGTCGCCCCGGCGGCGCGCATCGCATCGACGAAGATCGGGGCGAAGGGCTTACCCGCGACGCGGGGCTCTCGCTCCGTGGCGTTGCGGACCGCGGCGACCATGGAGCCGTTGCCGACGAGCAGCCCGCGTTCGGTCGGGAGGGTGGCGTCGGTGTTGGTGGCGACCCACACCGCACCGGCGCGGATCGCGAGCGCCGCCTCGGAGAGGCGCGCCCAGCCGGTCTCGGGGCTGTGCCCCTGGATGACGGCGCGTGCCTCCTCCGCGGTCTCGACGACCACGAGGCCACGGGCCTGCACTTCGGCGCGGAGGGCCGGGGCCCCGACCACGAGCACCGGGGTGCCGGCGGGGACGAGGGACGCGAGCAGGCCGGCGCCGGCCTGGGCACTGGTGACGACGGTGTCGTCCGGCGCCTCGAAGCCGAGGTCGCGCAGGTGCTGCGCCACGTCCGACGGTCCGCGGCCGGCGTTGTTGGTCACATAGGTGACGGGGAGCCCCGCCAGCGCGTCGGCCGCACCGGGGATCGCGACGGCACCCGCGTACGCGGTGCCGTCGAGGTCGACGAGCAGACGATCGTAGGCCTCGGCGAGCGACGTCATTCGGCCGAATCGTCCGAGGCCGGCTCAGCGGCGTCCTCCGCGGAGAGTTCGGCGACCCGCTCCTCGGCGTCCGTGAACTCCTCCTCGTCCGCCGCGGCGGCGTTGAGGAACCAGGTCAGGGCGTCCGCGCGGCGCTCGGCCCCGAGAAGGGCCTCCGCGTAGACGTAGAACAGGCGGGCGGCGTAGAAGCCGCGGCGGGACGGATCGAGGTCCTCCGCCTGCAGGGTGACCACGGCCTTGTCGTACTCGCCCAGGTCCATGCGGGCACCTGCCTCGACCATGCGCAGCTCGGTCCGGTCGTCGCCGGTCAGCTGCGCAGCCTCGTCGCCGCGGGCCGTCTCGATCGCCTTCTCGGGCCGGCCGAGGCCCCGCTCGCTGTCCGCGATCATCGGGAGCAGGTTGACGGTGCCACCCATCCGCTTGGCTGCGCGGAGCTCGCTGAGCGCCTCGGACCACTCGCCGTTCATGTAGGCGGCGATGCCGCAGGCCTCGCGCACCGCGGCGATCCGTCCGGCACGTTCCCGCGCAGCGCGGGCGTGCGCGAGCGCGGCGGCGGGGTCGGTGTCGAGCAGTCGTCCTGACAGCACGAGGTGCGAGGAGACGAGCTCGGCGTTGTTCTTGTCGAGGCTCAGCAGGTCGC
This sequence comes from Tsukamurella sputi, assembly GCF_007858445.1. Taxonomy (GTDB): domain Bacteria; phylum Actinomycetota; class Actinomycetes; order Mycobacteriales; family Mycobacteriaceae; genus Tsukamurella; species Tsukamurella sputi. Next base: position 107,819 of record NZ_VIGV01000012.1, read on the forward strand.
GCCGGATCGCCGGGTCGAGTTCCTTGGGATCGACGTCCTTGGGGATCGACGGCTCGCCGGCGCGGGTCCGCGGGCGATCCGAGCGCTGATCGTCGCGCTGGAAGCCACCGGGACGTCCTCCCTGGGGACGCGAGCCGTTACGGGATCCGGAGTAGCCGCCGCCACGGCGATCTCCACCGCTCCGGCGGTCGCCACCCGGGCCCCCTCCTCGACGGTCCGCGGAACCACCGCCGGTGCGGCGGTCGCCCGAACCGCCGAAACGGCGGTCGTCGGAACCGGAGGGCCGGCGATCACCCGACGGACGGCCACCGAAGTCACGGCGTTCTCCACCGCGCGATCCGCTTCCCCGAGAGCCGTTGCTCCGGAAGTCGCGTCGGTCGCCGCCGCGGGAGTCCCCGCCACGGTCATTGCTGCGGAATTCCCGGCGATCGCCGCCGCGCGCATCGCCACCGCGGCTCTCGCGCCGGTCTCCGCCCCGGGTGTCGCTCGAGCGGTTGCCACCAACGTCGCGGCGCTCGCCGCGTCCGCCCTCGGAACGGCGGTCGCCGCCGCGGCCCTGGAAGCCACCGCGCTGACCGCCACCGGAGCGCTCGCCGCCGCGGCGGTCGTCCCCCCGAGCGGGCCGGTCGCTGCTGCGGCCGGCGCCACGTGACGAATCTCCGCCGTTCCCACGGTCCGCCCACTCGGCGGGATTGGTGAATCCGGCACGCTGCCGGCGGTCGCCGTTCGACTCAGCCACGGTGCACCCACTTCCCGTCGCCCCCGAGGCGACACACGCTATTACTGTACTTGGACATGACGAAGGCCCCTGAGGAGTGGAACACGTATGTGTTCGACACGATCCCCAAGGGCCTTCATCCTGTATCTAATTTTAGTCCGGCGGTGTCCTACTCTCCCACACCCTCACGAGTGCAGTACCATCGGCGCTGGAGGGCTTAGCTTCCGGGTTCGGAATGGAGCCGGGCGTTTCCCCTCCGCTATGGC
>NZ_VIGV01000129.1 GCF_007858445.1 Tsukamurella sputi
TTTGGGTTAGATTCTAAGAAGAGTTGCTCTTCTAATTTAACATTCCCCCCTAATACAATATCGGTACCACGACCGGCCATATTGGTAGCAATAGTAATTGCGCCAGGAACACCCGCTCTACCGACAACATATGCTTCACGCTCATGCTGCTTAGCATTTAACACTTCATGAGGAATATTCTGCTTTTTGAGAAGATCAGAGATCAATTCTGAAACCTCAACTGAAGCCGTTCCAACCAATACAGGTTGTTTGCGCTCATAGCAGTCGAGAATATCTTTGATAATAGCCTCATACTTCTCTTTTTGTGTGAGATAGATAAGATCCCCATAATCTTTTCGCTGAACAGGCTTATGTGTTGGGATAACAACAACTTCAAGACCATAGATCTCTAAAAACTCTGGCGCTTCAGTATCGGCCGTTCCGGTCATACCGGCAAGTTTTTCATAAATTCGGAAATAGTTCTGGAAAGTGATGGAAGCGAGCGTCTGATTCTCTGGCTTCACCTCAACACCCTCTTTTACTTCGATCGCCTGATGCAATCCATCAGACCAGCGACGACCCGCTAGAGTTCGACCGGTATGTTCATCAAC
>NZ_VIGV01000130.1 GCF_007858445.1 Tsukamurella sputi
TACTCGTTTAACGACAAACTTTGCCAATTTAGCGCGCGGTGAGAGTCGCCAAGAGAATCTGCGTAATACCTTGAATATGATCAATAACCGCTTCAATAGCTTAGCAAATTGGGATAATCCTAAGGGAGATCGCTATACGGTTGAGGTGGAGATTATCTCTGTCGATATCGATATTAAGGGAGATGGAAGACAATTTCCGATGATTGAGATCTTGCAGACCATAATAATCGATCATAAGACAGGTAAGCGAATTGAAGGGATTGTGGGGAATAACTTCTCCTCCTATGTGCGAGATTATGATTTTAGCGTTCTTTTATTAAATCATAATCGAGATCGTGCGGAGTTCTCTCTTCCTGATCAATTTGGCGAATTGCATGGCAAGCTTTTCCAATACTTTTTACAGTCTGATCTCTATCGACAAAACTTTAGTAAAGCGCCGGTGATCTGTCTAAGTGTTGCCGGGAGCAGAACCTACACTCGTACTGATAATGAGCATCCTATTTTAGGGGTGGAGTATCAGCAGGGTGAGCGCTCTTTAACGGACCAATATTTCGCTAAAATGGGGTTAGAGGTCCGCTACTTTATGCCT
>NZ_VIGV01000131.1 GCF_007858445.1 Tsukamurella sputi
GGTGCTAAAACGATATCCACCGCGGTCATCGTCTCTCCACTAAAATAGCTACGCCCACAGCGCTCTTCGAGCACTTCTAGGGTCGCTTTCATTGTAGCAAAATGTTGCTCAACTTCAGCTTCACTCTTACCCCCCATACTCATATATTGCGGACCATATAGCTCGCCTGCAACACCCGCCCAGGCGCGCTGAATAGCTCTCTTTGCCGGCAATGTAGCATAGATTGAAGGAACCTTATGTAGCTCTTCGATATACTCCACAATAGCCATCGATTCGAAGAGAACCTCTCCTGTTGTCACCTTCATAACCGGCACTTTTCCTAAAGGAGACCACTCTTTAAACCACTCAGGTAATTCAGCATGCGGATCGAGCCAGATCGACTCAAAATCAACCGCTTTCTCATTTAATGCAATAAGGACTCTCTGCACAAAGGGGCAGAATGGGTACCCCACCACTTGATAACTCATATTGACCTCCAGGCTCTAATTTATCAGCAACTTATCTCTCTATTATGACGATCCATGTCTCCTAGCTGATCGGTAGCAACATGGGCAAAACATAGGTATATTGCTCCTTTTTAGTCTATCAT
>NZ_VIGV01000132.1 GCF_007858445.1 Tsukamurella sputi
GTCGATCGGGCGCGCGAGCTGCTCGCGGAAGCGATCTCCGTGCCGGAGACCCTCACCCTGCGACTGAACGACAAGGCCCGGAATCGACACGGGCGGCAATGCTGTGGAGGCGAGGTGGTTCTCTTGTTCGAGCCGCTCCCGGTGGTACCGGCGGTCGCGATCTTCGGGGTCGGACACGTGGGCCTCGAACTCGCGCGCATCCTGTCCCGCCACGACATCGAGCTCCACCTCACGGATTCGCGCCCCGAGCAGATCGAGGCGGCGCGCGCTCTGGAGCCCGGCGAGGCGACGGTGCACCTGCACCATTCGGTGCTTCCCGAGGAGATCCTCGAGGACCTGCCGCCGGGCGCCCACGTCCTGATCATGACCCACGACCACGCCGAGGACTTCAGCCTCTGCGATCAGGTCCTGCGCACACCCGGCCTGGGCAGCGTCGGGCTGATCGGTTCCTCGGCCAAGTGGGCTCGCTTCCGCACGATGCTCGCCGAGTCCGGGCACGACGCCGCGACCATCGACACCATCCAATCACCCATCGGGCTGAGCACCCTCAGTGGCAAGCACCCGGCGACCATCGCCGTGAGCG
>NZ_VIGV01000133.1 GCF_007858445.1 Tsukamurella sputi
TTCAATAAAATCATCTAAAAATTCCTCAATATTATCAAGGTTTAGATCTAATCTATCCAAATAAAATCCCATGTCTACTCTTCTCCTTTTGGGAATACCCACTTTTCATGAAGTATATAACTCCTTGCTTCCTCATAGACTACCATCTGCTGCCTCGTCGGTAAAATGAGATGTTCTTGCCTCTTCTTTCTAAAGTGATATTTCGAAGACTGATGACTAGCATTATCAGAAGCTTTTATAACCCAATAATCAATTAACTCATATTTTCGAGCAATGTAAAATATTGTCGATAAAATACCATCTTTCACTTTCTGTAATTTTTTATTTAAAGATTTTTGCTCACTAGATGAATGACAATTACCAATAATAATTTCTATTTTTGTCAACAATCCTTCTATAAATTGCTGAAACAATATTTGATCTCGAGTATTACCTACTAAATCTAATAACCGATCCTCTGTAATTTCAATAGAAAACTTATTGATACAGTATTGATTGTTATATCCATGCTTACCCCATTGATGCGCATAATAATCACTATCTGTCCAAAAATAATAGCCAACGCCTAACCACTGCTCCCTAC
>NZ_VIGV01000134.1 GCF_007858445.1 Tsukamurella sputi
GGCGGCGGCGACGGCTACGTCGTGCACCTCGATTTCACGAACGTGCTGAACCTGCCCGACCGCGCGCGGGTCGTCTTCGACGGTGTCGTCTCCGGCCGCCTGCAGAAGGTCACCCTCGAGGAGGGCAAGGCCGTCGTCGACGTGAAGATCAACAACAGCGTGAAGGTGCCGAACACGGTCACCGCGACGCTGCAGCAGGACACGATCCTCGGCGACACGTACGTGGCCCTCAAGACCACGCCGGGCAAGCCGGGTACGCCGCTGAAGGCGGGCGACACACTGCCCACCACGCAGACCAAGCCGCCGACGCAGATCGAGGACATTCTCGCCGACCTGGCGAACTTCCTCGGCAGCGGCAGCCTGATGCAGCTGCAGGACACCTTCAGCCGGATCAACACCAACCTGCCGGCCGATCCGCAGAAGCTCTCGGGCCTGGTCAAGACGGTCTCGCAGACGGTGGTCGACCTGGGCCGGCAGAACGACAACGTCAGCCAGGCGATCACCTCGGTCGGCAGCCTCGTGACGACGATCAACGACAACGATCAGATCCTCGTCGCCCTGCTCAAGCCGACCGATGACTGG
>NZ_VIGV01000135.1 GCF_007858445.1 Tsukamurella sputi
AGATGCCGTTCACGCACATTTATCGAAGGCTTTTGAGTAAAAACGCAAAACGCATTTAAAAGCCGTTTTAAGCGCCGAAAGGTTTATTGGTGGTAAAGTCTCAGTGAAAAGGTTTTAAATGCGAATTTTATGCTTTATAAAGATTTTTAGGAGTGATTTCATCTAATGTTTTTACTGTCCTGTCTAATTAATGTAAGAAGACTTATAATCAAACGAATAAATGTTGTGGAGTAGTACAAATGAAACAGTGCATCGACTGTGGTGAGAAAATAAATAAATCTGCAAGGCTCTGTAAATATTGCAAGACATATCAGGACTGGAGAAGATTTCTTTCGTTAAGCAATACAACAATAGCTCTGTTAATTGCATTTCTGTCTGTTATTACATTGAGCACTGATAGTATTTATCGAGCATATAAATCTATCACTACTGACAAAGAAAAAGCCTACTTTCATCTGGCGCTAGATACAGTTGCTCCTGAGAATGCGGTTATTACAATAAAGAATCTAGGGGAAAGTCATATTATTGTGCCAGATTCTTTTCTATGTCTTGTTTTTTTAGCTAATGACGATTATTCAAATT
>NZ_VIGV01000136.1 GCF_007858445.1 Tsukamurella sputi
GAACCAAGATCGTCTGCACTCTGGGCCCTGCTGTCGGAACTGATGAGAAGGTCCTCGCTCTCGTTGAGGCGGGGATGGATGTCGCGCGCCTGAATTTCAGCCACGGCGAGCACGCCGATCATGCGGTGAATTACAACCGCGTCCGGGCCGCCTCGGATAGGACTGGTCGGGCGGTGGGGATCCTGGCGGATCTGCAGGGTCCGAAGATCCGGTTGGGTCGTTTCGCCGGTGATGGGCGGACGGTGTGGGAGACCGGTGAGACGGTGCGGATCACCGTTGAGGATGTGGTCGGCACGCATGATCGGGTCTCGACCACCTATAAGGAGCTCGCGCAGGATGCCCGCCCGGGTGATCGGTTGTTGGTCGACGATGGCAAGGTCGGCTTGAAGGTCCTCTCGGTGGATGGCGACGATGTGGTCTGCGAGGTCACTGAGGGCGGTCCGGTCTCGAACAACAAGGGTGTTTCGTTGCCCGGGATGAACGTCTCGGTGCCGGCGTTGTCGGAGAAGGACATCGCCGATCTGGAGTTCGCGCTGGAGTTGGGTGTGGATTTCATCGCGCTGTCGTTCGTGCGTGCGCC
>NZ_VIGV01000137.1 GCF_007858445.1 Tsukamurella sputi
AGGAGGACAGCGCAAATGATGACTACGACCGGCTGGGCGACGCCCGAGGGACTGAGCATCAACGGACAACGAGCCGCGGAGATCATCCGGGACTTCCTGATGGACAAGGACCTCGCGAACAACGCGGGAGGCCAGTTCTACTCGGCCAAGCAGTGGCGCGAGCGCGGCGAGACGTACGGGACGGAGTCCCTGCTGGTGATCGTCCACGACGGCGATCCGGCGGCGACCGTGTTCAACTGGGACGAGAGCCCTGGCGGGTACGCCCTGCGCGAAGAGCTGCAGAGCCAGCTCGACCCGCTCGGTGTGTACTTCGAGGCTGGCACCAACTGGTACACCACCGTTCACTACCAGCCGTTCCCCCGCAAGAGGTTCGACATCGACGGCGACGACCACGTGTTCGGCGCGATCGCGTTCGACAGGCCGTGGAACGGATGGGCGGTGCCGATCGTCGACGAGGACACCGTGCGGGCCGTCGTGGATCGGGTCAACAGCGTCAACGACGAGCGGATGCTCACGCTGTCGGCGGAGCACGGTCCCGTGGGCAAGATCCTCACCCTCACCGAACGTGACCGCCTGGAC
>NZ_VIGV01000138.1 GCF_007858445.1 Tsukamurella sputi
TCAGCTGTGAAAAAGTAGAAAGAGATAGCAAGAACTGGTAAGAGGTCACCCGATCAGAGGAAAATTTAAGATAACTTTCGCTATTTCATTGCCCTATATCATAACGCATCATCGATAAATGTAAAAAAAAGAGCGCAATTTCTCAGAAAGTAGAGATATGATTTTGTTTACTTCTTATTCAATTCTCAAATGCAATTGAAAATAATTATCATTGCCATTGACATTACCAACAAGAATGATAATAATTCCTATTAGTGAAAAGTTAGCGCATGCTGATAGCAATCACAATGATAATGATTTATATCTAAGCGGCGATAATCTACTTTTACCTCAACACTTATGATGAGATTGAGGGCACTTTATTCTGTTTTATTCTCTTTTAGTTTATGAATTAATGAAGGAATCGGTATTCATGCGTCGAAATATACTCTCCCAACGGTTGCGTCTTGCGCTTGTGATGGCAGCAACCTCAACACTTCTATGGACAGCACAAGCTGATGAAATCCCTCTCGAACAGAGCGAGGTAGATCAATCGGAGTTAGTCAATGCAGTAGATCTAGATCGGAAGGAGCACA
>NZ_VIGV01000013.1 GCF_007858445.1 Tsukamurella sputi
TCGGCGCAACCACACTGCGCACCCGCGGCCGCCCATCCACACCCCGGACTCTAGCGGCTCAGGGCCCCACTCAGGTGGGGCCGAATGAAACCGCCCTACCGGGGCCAGATCAACTTGACATAGCCACCAGGGCGAGGTCGCCGCGTTCGAGGCCAGCACCGTCATCACCCGCCAGGACTTCGGCATCACCATCGACATGCCGCTCGAGACCGGCGGCAAGGTGATCGGCGACAAGATCACCCTCACGCTCGACATCGAGGCCCTGCGCCAGGCCTGATCCCAGCGCGACGAAGCCCCCTACCGCCCAGGAGCGCGGTAGGGGGCTTCGTCGTCGGGTCAGTAGTGGAAGGTGTCCGACGGTGCCGGAGCGTGCTCGCCCTCCAGCCCGTCGGCCACGACGATGCCGTAGGCGCGCGCCAGGTCGAGGATCTTCGTGGCGCGTGCGATGCGCGGCAGATCGGAGCCGTTGCGGATCTCGCCGCCGTCGCGATCGAAGTCCGCGAAGAACTCGCGCGACCAGCGGATGTCCTCCGGCGACGGGCTCAGCCCCTCGTTGACCGGGTGGCACTGGTCGGGAGTGAGGCAGATCTTGCCGGTCATGCCGAACTCGGCGGAGACCGCGGTCGCCTCCGTCAGCAACAGGCCCTTGGAGCCGACGGTCGGCCCGTCGATCGCGCCGGGCAGATGCGCGGCCTTGGCGGCGATGGTGAACCGCGAGCGGGCGTAGGCCAGCGTCGTCGGGTCACCGCCGAAGCCGGTGTCGCGGCGGAAGTCGCCGATGCCGAAGGCGAGGCGGAAGGTCCCCTTGGCGGACGCGATCTCGCTGATCCGCTCCAGCCCGCGCGCGGTCTCGACCAGCGCCACGATGAGCGTGTCCGGCAGCCGCTTGGCGGTCTCGGTCACGTGGTCCATCGACTCGACCATCGCGAGCATCACGCCGCCGAGGTGCTTCGCCCCGCGCAGCGCCTCGAGGTCGTCGGCCCACCACTGGGTGCCGAAGCCGTTGACGCGGACCCAGCCGTCGTTCGGCTTCCCGTCGACCTCGCGGTTCAGCCAGTCCACGACGTTGTCGCGCGCGGCCGTCTTGTCCTTGGGCGCGACGGCGTCCTCGATGTCCAGCACCACGATGTCCGCGCGCGAGCGGGCCGCCGCATCGAAACGCTCGGGCTGCGCGGCGTTGACGAGCAGCCAGCTGCGCGCGAGCACGGGGTCGATGCGGAAGCCGACGGGTTCGTCGGCGTCGGCGGAGGGGGTGAGCGGGGCCGGCGGGGTCATGAGGGCTGCAACCTCGACTCTCTCGTGTGGGTTCGGTGAAAGGGTACCGATACGCCGGAAGGCCCCGGGCATGTGCCCGGGGCCTTCCTTGCGATCACGAAGCGCGTATCAGCTGTTGAACCAGCCGGTGCGCTGCATCTGCCACACCTGATCGCTCCAGTAGCCCCAGGTGTGCGTGCCCACCGACGAGAAGTCGTAGTGAGCGCTCACGCCGGCCTTGTCGGCGGCGGCCTTGAAGGCCTCCGACTGCGACTTGGCCAGGATCTCCAGCGGCACGCCCTGAACGATGTCGGCGGGCGACGGGTTCGGGGTGTACTTGCCGGGCTCACCGGTCGACGCGGTGATCCACAGCTTCAGGCCCTTCATGCGGCCGGCCTGCACGGTCGGGTCGTTCTTCGCCCAGTTGGCGTCGAACGGGCCGCCCCACATGTCGAGGACGTTGTAGCCGCCCGCGTCCAGCATCGCGACACCCACGGCGACCGGCATGCCGGGGGCCGAGGTGTTCAGGAAGCCCGACAGCGCAGCGGCGCGCTTGTACACGCCCGGGTTGTTCGCGGCGTTGATGAGGGCGGCGCCGCCACCCATCGAGATGCCGACGAGCGACAGGTTGCTCGAGAAGCCGCGCGACTTGATGTAGTTCGGCAGGCTGGTCGCGAGGAAGTTGCCCCAGGTGGGCTTGTAGGTGCCGTTGCCCTGCTTGGAGGAGTTGGCCCAGTTCGTGTAGAAGCTGGCCGTACCGCCGACGGGCATGACGACGTTGACGCCCTTCTCGGACAGGAAGGCGACGTTCGAGTCGCGCTCCCAGCCGGAGACGTCCTGCGTGGCGCGCAGACCGTCGAGAAGCACGACGGTCGGGGCCTTCGCCGGATCGGTCGTGGTCGAGGCCCACGAACGGACCGTGACGGCCGGCATGCCGGCTCCGTCGACCTTCTCGGACTTGAAGCCCTTGGGCGGGTTCTTCGCCGACCCCGGACCCCAGGCACCGGCGACACCGGCACCCATACCGGCGAGGGCGGGCACCATGGCCGCGGTGAGAACCGCCGCTCCCGCTCGCTTACCCCAGGCTGCTCGCATTGCTGACCTCTCCTTATTCACGCGGAGTCTCCGCGCAGTAGCTGGTGGACCGGACGGGTGGTCGATCTCGACCAGCCTTGTCACAGCCGTCACTCTAACATCGTTCGTCACACATGTCACATGATTCACATCAATCACATGAGTGACGCTCTCCCTGGATCTCATCGAAATCACAGGGTAAGGCGTTACAGACGCTCCCGGTTTCCTCAGGAAAGTCATCCACCTCACAATACGACAAGCGGCCCCGTCCGTCCGAACGAGGCCGCCTGTCATGTGATCTGTTCGTGATGCCCCGAAGGATTACTTCGAGAACCAACCGGTGCGCTGCATCTGCCACACCTGGTCCTGCCAGTAGCCCCAGGTGTGGGTGCCGGCCGGCGGGAAGTCGTAGTGCACGTTGGTCAGGCCGGCACGCTGCGCCGCACCCTGGAACGAGCGCGACTGCGACAGCGCGAGCCACTCGAGCGGCACGCCCTGGATGACGTCGGCCGGGCCCGGGTTCGGGGTGTACTTGCCGAAGACGCCGTTACCGGCCGAGATCCACAGCGGGATGTTCTTCAGGCGGTTCACCTGCACGGTGGGGTCGTTCTTGGCCCACCGCGAGTCGAACGGGCCGCCCCACATGTCGAGACCGGCGTTGTAGCCGCTGGAGTCCAGCGACGCGATGCCGACGGCGATCGGGATGCCGGGGGCCGAGATGTTGTTGAGGCCGGAGAGCGACGCGGCGCGCTTGTAGTAGCCGTTCGACTCGACGGTGTTGATGATCGCGGCGCTACCGGACATCGACAGGCCGACCAGCGAGACGTTGTCGCTGAAGCCGAGGCTGCGGATGTACTGCGGCAGGCTGTTCTTGAGGAACGAGGCCCAGGTGTAGCGGTAGGGCTGGCGGTTCGTCGACGACGGCGCCTGCCAGTCGGTGTACCAGCTCGAGGTGCCGCCGACGGGCGTCACGACGTTGATGCCCTTCTGCGACAGGAAGGCCACGTTGGAGTCGCGCTCCCAGCCCGAGACGTCCCAGGTGGCGCGCAGACCGTCGAGCAGGACGACGGTGGGGGCCTTCTTGGGGTCGGTGGTGGTGGACGCCCAGCTGCGGACCTTCACGTTCGGCATACCGGCGCCGTTGACGAAGGCCTGCTTGAAGCCCTTCGGCGGGTTCTTGGCGCTACCGGGACCCCACGCATTCGCGGCGCCCGTGCCGGCGATCGTCAGTGCCGGAATGGCAGCCACGGTGACCGCGGCGGCGGTGGCCTTCTTGGCCCAGCCGTTGCGCATACGCATTCGAGACTCTCTTCCTCGTAAACTTTCGCCCGGTGGGCGCGTGCACCGCTTGCGCGGGTCCGGCGTACCGGCCCCGTCGGTACCACAGGAAGACCCCGTGGCAGAGCAACGCGAGCGGATCAGTGCTCGCCAGGCACTGTATGCGAGATCTCAGTTCCTGACAAACTCTTAGTCGGAGTGGCGCGCGGGGGCGTTACACCGCCGAGTGAAGCCTGTTCGATCCTCCAGCTCAGCGCTGTACACGAGCTGTTTTTCGGTCCGGATCATGCCGATTCCGACGTGGTCACGGCTCTCAGCCTACGCCCAGAATCAGGCCTCCCCGGAGGGTGTCGGCGCACCGTCGAAGCCCGGTACCGTCGGGGCGTGTCGTTCTCGCTCCCCGAACTCTCCGACGTCCCCGCCGAGCGCTACGCCGAGCTCGCCGCCTACGCCCGGGCCCTCGTCGACGGTGAAACCGATCGCGTCGCCAACGCCGCGAACCTCTCGGCCCTCGTGAAGGCGACGGTGCCGGACCTCAACTGGGTGGGCTTCTACTTCTTCGACGGTGCCGAACTCGTCGTCGGCCCGTTCCAGGGCCTGCCGGCGTGCATCCGCATCCCCCTGGACCGGGGCGTCTGCGGCGCGGCGGCGCGTACGCGCGCGACGCAGCGGGTGGACGACGCGCACGCCGTGGCCGATCACATCGCCTGCGACGGCGCCACCAACTCCGAGCTCGTCGTACCCCTCGTGCGCGACGGCGAGCTGATCGGCGTCTTCGACCTCGACAGCGAGCGCCTCGCGCGGTTCACCGACGACGACCAGCGCGGCCTCGAGGCCGTCGCCGCCGTCTTCGTCGAGTCGCTGGGTCCCGGCGTCCGCTAGAAGCCGCGGCCGGGGTTGAGGAGGTTCTTCGGGTCCCAGACGGCCTTGATGCCGCGGTGCAGCTCGAGGACGTCGTCGGAGAGCTCCTCGCCCACCCAGCGCGCCTTGAGGACGCCGACGCCGTGCTCGCCCGTGAGGGTGCCGCCCAGCTCGAGGGCGGCCTGGAAGACCTCGTCGGCGGCGTCCCAGATGGCCTGGGGCACCTCGCGCTCGCCGCGCGGGTAGATCAGCGTGGGGTGCAGGTTGCCGTCGCCGGCGTGCGCGCAGGTGGGGATGTCGACGTCGTACTTCGCGGAGATCGCCTCGATCCGGGCGAACATCTCCGGCAGCTGCGAGCGGGGAACGCCCACGTCCTCCGAGAAGATGTTGCCCGCATGCTCGTAGGCGTGGAAGGCCGCGCGACGAACGGCCAGCAGCTCCGCGGCCTCGACCGGATCGTCGGAGACCACCGTGTAGTGCGCGCCGGCGGCCTCGAACTCGCGGGCCAGCACGGCGGCGTCCTCGGGCGTGCTCCCCTGCCCGATGAGCATGGCGCGGGTCTCGTCCTCGAGACCGAAGGGCCGCAGGTCCTCGACACACTCCAGCGTGCGGCGGTCCATGAGCTCCATCAGCGCGGGCACGACACCGGTCCCCACGACCGCGGCGACGGCGGCCGCCGCGCTCACCACGTCCGGGAACGACGCCGCGACCGTGGTCGGTGGGATCACCGGCGCGGGACGGAGTTTGACGGTGACCTCGGTGACGATGCCCAGGGTGCCCTCGCTGCCGCACAGCAGCTGGGTCAGGTCGTAACCGGTGACGCCCTTGACGGTGCGACGGCCGGTCGTGATGATCCGCCCGTCGGGCAGTACGACGGTGAGCCCGAGGACGTACTCGCGGGTGACGCCGTACATGACGCAGCGCAGGCCGCCGGCGTTGGTCGCGACATTGCCGCCGATGGAGCAGATCTCGAAGGACGACGGATCCGGCGGGTACATGAGCCCGTGCTCGCGGACCGCGCGATCGAGGTCGGCGTTGATCACGCCCGCCTCGGCGATCGCGTACTGGTCCGCGACGTTGATCTCCTTGACCGCGTTCATCTTCGCGAGCGAGATGATCACGCAGCCCTCAATGGCGCTGGCGCCGCCCGCCAGGCCGCTGCCCGCGCCGCGCGGCACGATCACCACGTCGTTGGCGTAGCACCAGCCCGCAGCGGCGGCCACGTCCTCGGTGGTCTCCGCGAGCACCACCGCGAGCGGGACCGCGCCGTGCACCGGGGAGCAGTGGTCGACGGCGTACGCCGCCATCACGTCCGGATCGGTCAGCACCGAGCCGGTGATCTCCGGAAAGCTCTGCAGCGACACCATTTACATGGGCATGAGGTAGGTGCGGCGCGGCACGCGCTGCAGTTCCTTGTCACGCAACTGCGCGATCGACTTGCGGATCAGCAGGCGCGTCTCCTTGGGCTCGATCACGCCGTCGATGTAGCCGCGCTCCGCCGCCAGCCACGGCGTCGCCATGAACTGGTTGTAGAAGTCGATGAAGGCCTGCCGGATCGCGGGGCCGTTCTCGCCGGCCTCCTCGATCTCGCGCCGCTTGATGATCGCGGCGGCGCCCTCGGCACCCATCACGGCCAGGCGCGCCGTCGGCCAGGCGAAGACGAAGTCGGCACCCAGCTGCTTGGAGCCCATCACCGCCCACGCGCCGCCGTAGGACTTGCGCAGGATGATGGTGACCTTCGGAACGGCCGCCTCGACGTAGCTGAAGATGAACTTGCCCGACCGGCGGATGGTGCCGATCTTCTCCTCCTCCACACCGGGGAGGATGCCGGGCACGTCGACGAGGAAGACGAGCGGGATGTTGAAGGAGTTGCACAGGCGCACGAACCGCGCGGCCTTCTCCGAGGCCTGCGTGTCGAGCGTGCCGGCCATGTGCATCGGCTGGTTGGCGACGACGCCCACGGGCTGGCCGTCGACGCGGGCGAAGCCGGTCACGATGTTCGGCGCCCACAGCTCCGCGTACTCGAGGAAGTCACCGTCGTCGAAGACGCGCAGGATCACGTCGTGGATGTCGTACCCGGCGGTGTCGGAGTCCGGGATGATCGACTCGAGCGAGAGGTCCGACTCGGTGATCTCGGGCTCCAGGCCCGGGTTGATCAGCGGCGGACGCTGGTGCACCGAGTCCGGCATGAAGGACAGGTAGCGCTTGACCCAGTCGAAGGCTGCCTGCTCGTCGACCGCGATGTGGTGCAGGTTGCCCCACTGGGCCTGCTTGATCGCGCCGCCGAGATCCTCCGCGGAGGTGGTCTCGCCCGTGGTCGGACGGATCACCTCGGGGCCGGTGACGAACATGTAGGTGTTGTCCTGCACGCCGACGAGCACGTCGGTGTTGGCCGGCGCGTAGACGGCGCCACCGACACAGGTGCCGAGGATCATCGAGATCTGCGGGACCTGGCCGCACAGGCCGTCCTGGTGCCGGCCGAGCTCGGCGTACCAGGCGATCGACGTGGCGGCGTCCTGGATCCGGGCGCCGCCCGAGTCGTTGATGCCGACCACGGGCAGGCCGGCGGCGGCCGCGAAGTCGTAGAGCTTGACCATCTTGCGGCCGAACATCTCGCCGACGGTGCCCGCACCCACCGTCTGGTCGTGGCTGAAGGCCGCGACCTTCCGGCCGTTGACGAGGCCGTAGCCGATGACCACGCCGTCCTTGATCTTGTCGTCGCCCGGCGACTTAGCGAGCTGATCGAGCTCCACGAAGGTGCCCTCGTCGAACAGCATGCGCATGCGGGCACGCGCACTGGGCAGGCCCTTCGCGTCGCGGCGGGCCTTGGCCCGCTCGCTGCCGGGGTCCTTCGCCGCCTCGAGGCGGCGGTACAGGTCGTCGAGCTTGCCGGCGGTGGTGCTGAGATCCACCTGGTCCGATACGTCCGTCACGTCTGCCACCCTATCCCCTGCCCGGAGCTCACCGACCGCCGTCGGCCCGGTTGAGCTCGTCCGTCATGTGCACCGCGATCCTGCCGATGTACGGCTCGTCGATGAGCTGCAGGTGATCGCCGCCGATCTTGACGATCCGCAGGTCCTCGACCACCGGCGCCCACCCGCCGTCCGGCGCGATGTCGGCGAAGTTCGGCTCCAGCTCGATCGCCCCGTCGTGCATGCGGTCCGCGCGGTAGAGCGTGACCGTGCCCCCGAACCGGCCGTAGTCGGCGGGGTTGACCTTGATCAGCATGCGGTTGTCCACGAAGGACGTGCGCTGGTGCTCGATCATCGACGTCGGGATCTTCTTGTCGGAGAGCTGCACCAGCTCCATGATGATCCTGAACTGGCCGTCGTCGTCCGCCGCCGCGAGCCGGTCCATCGGCAGCTCGATCTCGTCGCCGATGTCGTAGTTCTTGCGGGCGAACTTCTCCCAGCGCTCCAGGCGGGCCCGCTTCTCGGCGGGCTCGTCGGTGAGCGGCACCGTCGGCGCCACCACGTCGAGCAGGCCGATGTACTCGACCTCCTGCCCCTCGTCCTCGAGCGCGCGCGCCAGGCCGTACGCGAAGGCGCCGCCGAGGCTCCAGCCCGCGAGCCGGTACGGCCCCTCCGGCTGGATCTCCTTGAGCTTGGGCAGGTACGCGGCCACCCGCTCCTCGATCTCGCCCTCGATGCGCTCGAAACCGTAGATCGGCAAATCCTCCGGGAGCTTGCGCAGCAGCGCCTCGTAGGCGGTGGTGTTGCCGCCCGCGGGGTGGAACAGGAACAGCGGCTTGCGATCCGTGTTCTCCGGCTTGCGCAGCGTACGGACGAAGCCGTCCACCGGCGTGGCCTCATTCATGACGGCGCCCACGTAGGTGGCCATCTCCTCGATGTTCTTCGAGTCGATGACGTCCTCGATGTCGATCTCACCGCCGGCCCGCTCGGACAGGCGCGCCGTCAGCTTCTCTGCCACGTCCTCGGGCAGCACGTCGAGCTCGTTGAAGACGCCGCCCGGCGACTTCCCGACGACGATCGCGTAGGTCGCGAAGGTCAGGCGCTCCGCGGCGTCGCGCGGGGGCACGCCGTCGCCCACGGCCTCGGCGATGGCCGCGCCGTCGAGCAGGTCCGGGGTGTCGACCTTCTCCTCCGACGGTGCCTCGGCGGGCGCGGCAGCCGGCTCGGCCGGGCTCTCCGCGGGCGGGGTGGCGGCCTCGGCCTTCGCCGCTGCCTCCGCCTTGGCGGCCTTCATCATCTCGGCCAGCTGGCCGGCGTCGGCGAGTTCGCCGGTGCCGGACTGGTGCTCGGCCAGCGCGTCCACCTGGTCACGGTGCTCGACCGCGTACTCCACGAACTGCACCACGTCGTTGAAGGACGCGTCGCGCACCGCCTGGATCTGGATCGGCGGGATGTCGAACTCGTACTCGGCCCGGTTCTTGATGCGCATGGCGAGCAGCGAGTCCATGCCGAGGTCGATCAGCGGGATCTCCTTGGGCAGGTCCTCGATCTCGAAGCCCATGGTCTCCGCGATGATCAGGCCCAGACGGTGCTCCACCGTCTCACCCGATTCGGGCGACCAGCGCTCGACGCTGCCCTCGGGGGCCGGTGCCTCGGTCTCCTCGGAGACGGTGATTTCCGGCTCCGATTCGTCCAGCTCGTCCATCTCCTCCACCGCAGGAGCGGCCTTGGTGATGAGCGGCGCGGCTGCGGTGCCGGAGGCCTCGCCGCCGACCACGACCGCGTCCAGCAGCAGCCGGAAGCCCTTACCGGTGTTCTCGTGCACCTGGATCGACGCACCACCGGGATGCGGGGTCAGCGTCGTGGTGAGCGTGAGCCCGTCCTTCGGCTCGCCGTGCTCGACGGCGGCGGTGACCGCGGCACCGTCGAGGACCTGGACCGCTGCGTGCTTGGCGAGATCGACCAGCGAGACCGTGGTCTGATCGCCCAGAGTCAGCGCGGCGGCGTCCAGCTGCCAGACGTGCCGGCCGTCGGGCAGCGCGACGTGGCTGCCGGGCACGACGCCCGAACCACCGTCGGGCAGCTTGGTCTGGATCCAGATGTGCTTGCGCTGGAACCTCGTCCGCGGCACCGGCGCGTACCGGCCGGGGCCGAAGAGCGCCGCGACGTCCACGTGGTGACCGCGCGCGAAGACGGTGGCGAGCGCGGTCATGATCGTGCCGGGCTCGTCCTCCTTGCGCTTGAGCGTCTGCACCAGCGCGGCGTCCTGGATGCCCGAGCCGAAGGTGACGGCGGCGACGGAGATCAGCGTGATGGGGTTCGGGGAGAACTCGATGAAGGTGCGGTAACCGGCCTCGACGGCCTTCTCCACGGCCTGGGTGAACCAGACGCTGTGGCGCAGGCCCTTGATCCAGTAGTCCACGTCGTGCACCGGCGCGTGGCCGGCCTTGTAGAACTCGTCCTTGTTCACGGTGGAGTACATCGGGTACTGCAGCGCGTGCGGCTCGATGCCCATGAGCTCGGCCTGCAGCTCGCCGAGCAGCGGATCCATCTGCGAGGTGTGGGAAGCGCCGCGGGTCACCAGCTTCCGCGCCATGAGCCCCTTGGCCTCGGTCTCGGCGACGATCTTGTCGATGACCTTGCCGGGGCCGCCGAGCACGGTGTGCGCGGGAGCCGCGTAGACGCAGATCTCCAGGCCCTCGTAGTCGCCGAGCACGGTCTCGATGTCCTCGGCGCTGTACTCGACGAGCGCCATGAAGCGCTCCATCTCCTCGGGCAGCATCTCCTCGCCCTCGCCCATGAGGCGCGAACGCTGACAGATGACGCGCACCGCATCCTCGAGCGAGAGACCGCCGGTGACCCAGGCCGAGGTGGCCTCGCCCATCGAATGCGGCAGCACCACACCGGGTTCGATGCCGTAATGGCGGAACAGGCCGACGAGCGCGACCTGGATGGCGAAGATGCCCACCTGGCCGGTCTCGATGTGGAAGGTCTGCTCGTCATCGGTGATCATGTCGGCGTAGTCGTTGCCCGACTCGTCGATGATGAGCTCGTTGACCTCGTCGAAGTAGTGCTTGAAGACGGGGTTCTCGGTGTAGAGCTGCTTGGCCATCTTGCGGTGATGGCTGCCGAAGCCCGAGAAGATGAACGCCGGGCCCGCCGCGTCGGGCTGGTTGGCGGAGATGACGTTCGGGGCGTTCTTGCCGTCGGCGATGGCGCGGAAGCCCTTGATCGCCTCGTCGAGATCCTTGGCCAGGACCACCGACCGGACGCGGCCGTGATTGCGGCTGGCGAGCGTGCGGCCGATCTCGGCGATCGTGTACTGCTTCGCCTCGTCGGACTCGAGCCACTCGACCAGCTCGGCGGCGGCGGCCCGCCGGCGCGACGGGACGTAGGCGGTGAGCACGAGCGGGACCGCGGCACCGTCGACGGTGGCGGGGTAGAACGCGGGCGCCGCGTTCCCCTGGGAGGAATCGGCCTCGCCCGCAGCGCCTTCCACGATCTCGGGAGCGATGTACTCCTTGATCACCACGTGGGCGTTGGTGCCGCCGAAGCCGTTGCCCGTGACGCCGGCGAGCTTCGCGCCGGAGTACTTGGGCCACTCGGTGTTCCGCGCCGCCATGAGCAGGCGGTTCGCCTCGAACTGGATGTACGGGTTGGGGCCCGCGAAGTTCAGGGAGGCGGGGATCTGGCCGTTGCGCATGCCCAGCAACACCTTCGCGACACCGGCGATGCCCGCGGCGGCCTCGAGGTGCCCGAAGTTGGTCTTGGCCGAGCCCAGCAGCAGCGGCTTCTCGGCGTCGCGGCCGCGCCCGAGGACGCGCCCGATGGCGTCGGCCTCGAGCGGATCGCCCAGGATCGTGCCGGTGCCGTGCGCCTCGAGGTAGTCGACGGTGCGCGGGTCGATGCCGGCGTCGATGTAGGCGTCGCGCAGGTTCATCACCTGCGCCTCCGGGTTCGGCGCGAAGATGCCGTTGGACTTGCCGTCGGAGGTGATCGCGGAACCCGCGATCACGCCGAGGATCTCGTCGCCGTCGCGCTCGGCGTCGGCGAGGCGCTTGAGCAGCACGACGCCGCCGCCCTCGGCGCGGATCATGCCGTTCGCGTCGGAGCTGAAGGCCTTGATCTTGCCGTCGGGCGCCTGCGCGCCGATGCTGTCGAAGCCGAGCGTCGCCGCGGGGACGATGAGCATGTTGACGCCGCCGGCCACGGCCATGTCGGTCTCGCCGTCCCGCAGGCTGCGGATGGCCTGGTGGATCGCGACGAGCGACGACGAGCACGCGGTGTCCACGGTGACCGACGGGCCGTGGAAGTCGTAGAAGTAGGAGACCCGGTTCGCGACGATCGACGTCGAGGTGCCGGTGAGCGCGTACGGATTCGCCTTCGTCGGGTCGGCGACGGCCAGCATCTGGTAGTCGTTGGCGGAGCTGCCCATCCACACGCCCGTGCGAGTGCCCTTCACCGAGCTGGCGGGGATGTTGGCCTGCTCCAGCGCCTCCCAGGTGAGCTCGAGCGCGAGCCGCTGCTGCGGGTCGACCATCTCGACCTCGCGCGGGGTCATCTGGAAGAACTCGGCGTCGAAGGAGGCCACGTCGTCGAGGTAGCCGCCGAAGGTGTTGGCCTCGTCGAGGACGGCCTTCAGGCGCGGGTCCTGCTTGAACTCGAGCCAGCGGTCCTCGGGGAGATCCGTGGTGGCGTCGCCGTTCCCGATGAGGAACTCCCACGTCGACTCGGGGGTCTCGCCGGCCTTGGGGAAGCGGGTCGCGAGACCGACAACGGCCACGTCGTGCGTGCCGCGGTTCGCCTCGAACTCCTCGCCGCGGTCGTACTGGGCCGCCTCGGCCGCGAGGTCGTCGTCGGAGACCACCGGGTCACCGTCGATGATGCGCTGGCTGAGCAGGGCGATCGTCGGGTGCTGGAAGGCGACGGTGGCCGTCAGCTGAACACCGGTGAAGTCCTCGATATCGCTGGCCATCGAGACCGCGTCGCGCGAGCCCAGGCCGAACTCGTCGAGCGACTTGTCGTCGGTGATGTTCTCCAGCGGCTGCTTGGTGGCGTCGGCGATCCACTGCCGCATCCAGGCGCGCAGCTCCTCGAGGCTCAGATCCTCGCGGGCCTTGCCGGTCGGGCCTTCATGGGGGGTGTACTCGTTCTCAGCCATGGTGTTTCTACCCTTCGCGTCGAGACCGTGGGTTGCGCAGTCGCGTGTGATGAAGTTGTGGTGTCCGGCGCCGGTGGGCGCTACTGGACGTTGTTCGCGTCGGCGTCGGGGAACGCCGTCTGGGTGCAACCGCCACGGAGCGTGCCGTCGATGTAGGCGGCGCGGCCCGCGCGGCGGGCGATCTTGCCCGAGCTGGTGCGCGGCAGCGAGCCGCCGGGGACGAGCAGCACGTCGCGCGCGAGCACGCCGTGCGCCGCGCCGATCGCGGACCGGATCCCGTCGGCCAGCGCCTGCTGGTCCTGCTTGGCGCCGCCGGCGGCGAGCTCGGCGACGATGACCAGCTGCTCGCTCTGATCGTTCGGGTCGAAGGTCAGGCCCGAGTGGGCGTTCTCGAAGACCGCCGCCGGGAGCTCATTGGCCGGCACCGAGAACGCCGCCACGTAGCCGGTGCGGATGTACTTGGTGTTCGACTCCTGCGCCGTGAACTCCAGGTCCTGCGGGTAGTGGTTGCGGCCGTCGACGATCACGAGGTCCTTGACGCGGCCCGTGATGTACAGCTCGCCGCCGTGGTAGACGCCGAAGTCGCCGGTGCGCATCCACTTGGCCTTCTCGAGGTTCTTCACGCCCTCGGAGTGGCTGCCCTCGGAGAGGGGGGTCAGGTAGTTCTGGAAGGTCTCGCGGGACTCCTCGTCGCGCTGCCAGTAGCCCGAGCCGATGTTCATACCGTGCAGCCAGATCTCGCCGACGGAATCGTCCGGGACCTCCTTGCCGGTCTCCGGGTCGACGATGCAGGCCCACTGGCTCAGCGCGATGTCGCCACAGGAGACCTGCGGGACCGCGCCCTCGGCCCCCTCCTCGGAGACGACGAAGGTGCCGGCGGCCAGCTGGTCGCGGTCGACGTAGACCACGCGGGCCTCGTTCTCGACGGGGGTCGAGGAGACGAACAGCGTGGCCTCGGCCATGCCGAAGCAGGGCTTGATCGCCTTCGGCGAGAGGCCGTAGGGCGCGAAGGCCTCGTTGAACTTCTTCATCGACGAGACGGTGACCGGCTCCGAGCCGTTGATCAGGCCCTTGACGTTCGACAGGTCGAGGGTCTCGCCCTCCTTGGGCAGGCCGCGGGCGGCGGCGTGCTCATAGGCGAAGTTCGGGGCGGCGGCGAAGGTCTCGGCACCGTCCTCGACGGCGGCGAGCTCGTTGATCCAGCGGCCGGGGCGGCGCACGAAGGCCGACGGGCTCATGATGGTGATGAACTTGCCGCCGAGCGCGGGCAGGATCACCGTGAGCAGGCCCATGTCGTGGAACATCGGCAGCCAGGTGACGCCGCGGGAGTTCTCGTTGAGGTCCAGCGCGTGGATCATCTGGATCACGTTCGTGCCGACGGCCTCGTAGGTGATCTGCACGCCGGCCGGGTTACGCGTGGAACCCGAGGTGTACTGCAGGTACGCGATGGTGTCGCGGTAGATCGGGAAGGGCTTGAGCGTGGAGCCGACCGAGTCCGGGATGGCGTCCACGGCGATGATGCGCGGGCGCTCCTTGGCCGGGAGGTGGCGGAAGAAGTTGCGGCAGGCCTCGGCGGAACCCGAGGAGGTGAGGATCGCCGTCGGCTTGCAGTCCTCGAGCACGATGCGCAGGCGGTCGGTGTGGCCGGGCTCGTCCGGGCTGAACAGCGGCACCGCGATGTTGCCGGCGTACAGCGCGCCGAAGAAGGCGGTCACGTAGTCGAGGCCCTGCGGGGCCAGGATCGCGACGCGGTCCTCACGCTTGGTGATGTGCTGCAGGCGGGCGCCGATGGCGCGCAGGCGGGCGCCGAACTGCGACCAGGTCAGCTCGTGGACGACGCCGTCACGCTCGCGGCTGTAGTCGATGAAGCGGTACGCGAGGGTGTCGGCACGCTCCCGTGCGTTGCGCTCGACGAAGTCGACCAGCGTGGTTCCGGGGCGGAAGAAGATGTTGCCGTCTTCGTCCAGAAACTGGTCAAACTCGTTGTTCATGCATCGCTCCTCGGTGCCAGACCCGGGCGGGTCCCGCAGACAGTGGTACATCGTGTGACGGCCACATCCCGTTGCGGGCCTGTGCGCCACCTCATAGTGCTTGATATCCGCAACATGTTTCACCCGTTCGGGGCGTTCACATGCTGTGAAAATCCGCAAACCCGACTATCGTACCGCGCGGTAGCGGCCGGGCGAAAAAGGTGAGGTGGGGTCACTCGCCCTTGAGCTGCTCGAGGACGGGTGCGAACGCCTCCATCTGGGTGGGCACGACGCCGACGTAGGACATGCCGGTCGCCTCGCGGGTGGCGCGGACCTGGTCGGCGATCTCGTCGAAGGTGCCGATCGCGAGGTAGGGCGAACCCAGCACGTCGTCGATCGTCACCTCCTTGTCGACCTCGATGTTGGCCGAGAGGCCCCGCTCGATGGCCTTGAGCGCGAAGTCGGCGACCTGCTCGCGGTCGTCGGTGACGACGATGGTCGCGATGCTCCAGGACAGCTCGAGGTCCGCGAAGCGATCACCCGCGGCGGCCTTCACGATCTCGACCTTGTTCTTCACGGCGTCCATGGACATGTCCGAGATCTTGAGCTTGCCCTCGGCCGAGCTGCGCGGATTGATGGAGACCACGTCGGCGCGGCGCGCTGCCAGCTCCAGCGTCCGGCGCGCACCGGCGCCGATCGCGATGGGCGGGCGCGGGCCCTGCCGGGGCCGCGGGTAGCCCTTGAGCTCCTTGACCTGGAAGACCTCACCCTCGAACTCGGCCTCCTGGCCGCGGAGCAGGGCGTCGAGCACCGTCAGGCCCTCGTCCAGGCGCTGCAGCCGGCGCGACGGCGCCTCGAACTCGATCCCCGACTGGTCGAAGTCGTCCTTGAAGGCGCCGAGGCCCAGGCCGATCTCGAGCCGGCCCTTGGACAGCACGTCGATGGTGGTCAGCTCCTTCGCCAGCACAGCGGGGTGCCGGAAGGGCATCGCGAGCATCGACGTGGCCAGTCGGATCGTGGACGTGCTCACGGCGAGCGCGCCGAGCGCCGCCAGCGGCCCCACCTGCGCGTCCAGGCGGTCCGGGATGGCGAAAGTGTCGAAGCCCAGCTCCTCGGCCTCTTGCG
Organism: Tsukamurella sputi; assembly: GCF_007858445.1. Lineage (GTDB taxonomy): Bacteria > Actinomycetota > Actinomycetes > Mycobacteriales > Mycobacteriaceae > Tsukamurella > Tsukamurella sputi. The sequence goes on from NZ_VIGV01000013.1 coordinate 15,636, forward strand.
CCAGCTTGACGAACTTGCGCGCGCCGCCCTCGTCGGCATTACCGGCGCCGCCCGCCGCGAACCGGAACTTGCGGTGCTCAGTGGTCACGTGTGGGTACTCCTGGTCGGCTGTGGTGCGGTCGAAACGTTGCGCACAGCCTAACCGCTGCCCGACGGTGCTTCGGCCGGCCCGCGATTCCGGACCCGCCCGTGAATCCACGGCTCAGCGCGATACGAAGTCAGATCCTGCCTCGTACCGTTGTCAGCCGTGGATTCACAGCACGGGCCGCGCTACTTGGTCTTCGGGGCCTTGTCGATGACGCCGGTGGCCCAGCCGGTGAGCCACTGGGTGGCGGTCTTGCCGTCGAGCGACCAGTTGGCGGTGGTGCCGTACGCGGCGTGCGAGTTCTGCGTGATGGTGGAGATCACCTGCGGCAGCCCCGTCGCGAGGCCCAGCAGCCCACCCTTGGGCTGGTTGCAGATGGGGTCGTTGGAGCCGCAGATGGTGACGACGCGATCGTTGACGGAACCGAAGCCACCGTCGCGCTTGCCCTGCAGATCGACGCCCGAGAAGCTGAAGCCGGAGAAGGTGACCTCCACGCCCTCGCCCTCGGGGTCGACGCCGATCGCCTTGCCCTGCCCCTGGACGCGGCGGCTGTCGGAGATCAGGCCCACGCCCAGCAGGCGATCCGCGGCGATCGGGCCCTTGCCGGCACCGATCTGCGCGGCGATGTTGCCGGCGATGGTCGCACCCTGAGAGAAGCCCATGAGGACGAAACCGGTGCGCGGGCAGTGCTCCTTGACCTTGGTGATCTGCGCGACCGCACGGTCGGTGCCCTGCTGGCGCGATGCCTGGTAGGTCATCTGGCCGTCCGGCGGGACCGCGATCGGGTTGTGGAACTGCGCGGCGTAGTTCACCGTCCAGATGTTCGCGCGCGCGCCGTTGTACCGCTTCTGCAGGGGGTTGGTGACCTGCAGCATGAGCGATCGCGGGTTGAACTTCGGCGCCTCGGGCGAGTCGGTCGCCGAGGACTCCCAGGTACCGGGGAAGGAGATCACCTGCACGTCCGGGCAATCGGCGCTCTGCGTGCCCGTGGGCGGCCCGGGCGGGGTCGGCTCGGGCTTGCGGATCATCGTGATGATGAGGGTGATGACGACGATGATCGCGATGATCGCGGCGATGATCACCGCGATGCCGAAGACCCGTCCGGCCTTCCGCGCTCCCTGACTCTTCGTGCCTGCCATTCCTATGTGGATACCAGGGCTAGCTGTGGGGAGGCTTAGGCGCCTTGTCGATCACGCCGCGCGCCCAGTTCTGCAGCCACTGCGTGGCGGTCTGTCCGTTCGCCGCCCAATCGGTGGTCGTGGCGTAGAGCGCGTGCGAGTTGCCGGTGAGCACCTTCTGCAGTTCCGGCAGCGTGGTCGCGATGTTGCCCGCCTGGAAGATGTCCTTGGGCTGGTTGCAGATCGGATCGTTGTTGCCGCACAGCGAGACGGCGCGGTCCTTGACCGCTCCGAAGCCGCCCTCGCGCTTGCCGCGCAGTGACAGGCTGCCGAAGCTGAAGCCGCCGTACGCGACCTCGACTCCCACGCCGGGCGGGTTGGGGCCCGCGGTCCGGGCGTCACCGGGCTCGCGCCGCGGGTCGGAGATCAGCCCGACGCCGAGCACGTTCTCCGCGGGGATCACTCCCCTCCCCGCGCCGATCTCGCCGGCGATGTCGCCCGCGATGACCGCGCCCTGCGAGAAGCCCATCAGCACGAAGCCGGTGAGCTTGCACTTGTCGTAGACCTTCTTGATCTGGGCGACCGACTTGTCGTAGCCCTCGGTGCGGGACTTCTCGTACGAGACCTGCCCGTCCGGCGGGATGGCGACGGGGTTCGACAGCTGCGCCACGTACGGCGTGGTCCAGACGTCCGCCCGCGCCGCGGGGAAGGCCTGCGCCAGCGGCGCGGTGATCTTGAGCATCAGCGAGTTCGGGTTGAACGTCGGCCGGTAGGGGTCGTCCTTCGACGACGACTCCAGCGTGCCCGGCACCGAGATCACCTGCACGTCCGGGCAGTCCGCCGGCTGCGAGGTGGGCCGCGCCGCGGTCGCCGAGGTGCTCGACGACGAGCCTCCCGGCGAGGTCGGCGGCAGCGAGGGTCCTGGCCGGAGCCACGTGCCGATCAGAATCGCCAGCAGGATCAGCGCGATGACCACGACGACGACCACGACCATCGTCAGCGGCGAGAACCTGCGCCCACCGCCGGACTTCCCCGGCTCCTGATGCGTCACGGGATCACTTCTTGCAGTACGAGGCCCGCGCCTCCGTGATGAACTTCTTCGCATTGCCGGACGCGGCGTCACCGTCGTACGGGCCGAGGATGCCCACGACGAAGGGCTCGAGGTTCTTGGCGTCGCGGCCCGACTTGTCGTACTCGCACGCGAACTGCGCGGCGTTGATCACCACGTCATCGGGGGCCTTCACGCCGTCCGCGCGGACCTTCGTGATGAAGTCCTTGTCCTTCTGGGTGAGCGCCGTGTTCGCGACCGAGCTCCCGCCCGGGTAGCCCGACGGCGCCGTGGCCGATCCGGGGGCGGTGGCCGGGAGCGACGTTCCGCCGCCCTCCACCAGGGTGGTGGGCGCGTCCACCGTCGAACTGCCGCCGCACGCGACGGCACCGAACAGCACGCCGCCCGTCATCACTGCGGCCGCGAGGGCTCCCCGAAGTCCAGCCATGTCTTCTCTCCTTGAAAGTGACGTCCCGCACGTAGGCGCTGCCCAGGCTACCGGCAGCGCGGAAGCGCAACCCCCGGGCGGGCGTCAGCGTGCGGTAGCAACCCCGTTGACCAGTGCGATCACACCGTGCTCGAAGCGCTGCTCGAAACCGCCGGGGATCGGCGTCGCATCGGCGACGGGGTAGCCGAGGCGGCCGCCCTCGTAGCCCTGCCGCCCCCATTCGACGAAGATCGGCCCGTTGTTCACGACCGTCGCCGGGGTCTTCGGCGACCAGTACACCTGGCCTCCCTGGAAGCGCTGGAAGGCACCGGCGGGGAGCTTCGTCTCGTCGCCGAGCGGCAGGCCCAGCGGCGAGCGCTCGTAGTTCAGCGCGGCGTACTTGTCACGGATCGCCCCGCGCACGGCGCGCGCGCCGGTCTGGGCGGACCAGTACACGGTGCCGCGCTGGAACTGCTGGTAGCGGCCCTTCTTATCGGGCAGGGCCTGCTCGCCGCCGATCGGGTAGCCGAGCGGACCGCCGGGGCCGCCCGTACCCAGGTACGCGCCGCCGATCGCGCCGCCGACCACCTGTGCGCCGGTATCCGCGGACCAGAAGATCTGGCCGCCGCGGAAGTCCTGCGCCCGCCCGCCGGGCACCGCGTACTCGACGGTGACGCACGACCCGAGGGCCGGTGCCTTCGGTGCGGCCTCGGCGATCGCGCCCCCGACGGCGCAGGGCTTCGGGTTGGCGACGCCGAGCGCCGACTGCACCTGCGGCCAGGCCTGGCCGTTCTCGAACTGCCAGTAGGGCCAGCTGTGGTTGCCCGACGGGCGGTACAGGGCGTTCGCGGGGATGCCGAGCCGATTGAGTTCGATCGCGAAGGCCTGGTTCGACGAGCGCGAGAGCACCTCGAGGGCCATCGCCTGCAGATCCGTCGGCGCGCCGGTGCCACCCGAGCCGTTGCCCGAACTGAAGTACAGGCTGATGCCGCGCAGCTTCTCCGCCAACTTCAGCGGATCATGCTGCGCCCAGGCGGGATCCGTCGGCGGGCCGTACATCGCGTCGGCGTTGAAGCCACCCGCGTCGCGCATGGCGATCGCGATCGACTCGGGAGTGCCGGGCGTGCTCGTCGAGAGGATGCCCGAGTAGGAGCCGGCGAACCGGTACAGGCCCTTGTTGCGCGCGGCCAGCGTGAACGCGGCGGTGCCGCCCATCGAGACGCCCGCGGCGGCGCGGGCGTCGGTGGTGCGCCAGCCCTGCTGCAGCAACGGCGGGAGCTCCTTGGCCAGGAAGCTCTCCCACTGGTAGTTCTTCCCGTTGTCGGGGCGCTTCCAGTCCGTGTACCAGCTGGACTGCCCGCCGACGGGCAGCACGACCGTGACGTTCTTGTCACGGTAGAAGTCCGCGACGTTCGTCTCCAGCAGCCAACCGTTGCGGTCCTCGCGCGCCCGCATCCCGTCGAGCAGGTACAGCGTGGGGAACTTCGCCTTCGGATCGGCGTGCCAGTCGCGCGCGAGCAGCAGCTGCACCTTCACCGTGTCGTTCATCGCCGCGGAGTACACCGACAGGTCCACCTGGTGATCGCCCTGCCACTGGACGTCCGTGATCCGGGACTTCGCGGGCGCCGGGTCGGCGTGCGCGGGTGCGGGGTTCAGGGCCGACGGTGCCGCCACGGCGGTTCCGGCCGCCACGGCCCCGGCCACGAGCAACGTTCCGATTCGGCCCAGCGATGACATGGGACCAGTGTTACACGCGTGTCATTCGCCGTCCCGGTGCCGCGCCAGGGTGAGCTGTGACGAGCGCGACCCACCGGGCCGCCCGACGGGACCGCACTCCCGCCAGCGCAGGACGACGCGGCCCCGTCGGTGCCGCGTGGCGAGCCGCTCCTGCGCGGCGGCCACCTCGTCCGGGACGAACCGCTCGATCGGTCCGACGATCTCCGGCCGGTGCCGGACCCGGCGGTTCCACACGGCGATCCGCCCCGCGACGTCGGTCGCCCGGCGGACGTTGGCCTCGATGAGACGCCGGTGCGGCAGCGTGTACTCGGCGTCGGCGCGCACCTTCACGATCGTGTCCACCGGGGCGAACCAGTCGGTCAAGCCCGGTCCCAGGCTCGCGGCGTCGACGACGGCGTCCACCGGCGGCGCACCGTCGGACCCGAGCGTGGCGGTGTCGAGCACCCGGTCGGCCCCGAGCCTGAGCAACAGGGCGGTGTCCGCCGCGCGGGCGATGGCGATCGTGGTCAGCCCGGCACCGCTCGCGGCGGCGACCAGGAAGCGCCCGAGGGCGCCCGCGGCCCCGGTGACGGCGACGGTGCCGCCCGGCGCGAGCTCGTCCACGATCGACGACGCGGTGACGCCGTTGAGCGGGATGACCGCCGCGGCGTCGGCCGCGAGACCGAAGGGCACGAGAGCCGCACGGCGCGCGTCGACCTCGACGTACTCGGCGTAGCTCCCGGCGTGCGGCCCCTCGCCCGGAAGGGTGAGGGCGTTGACGAGCGCGCCCACGGGCAGGCCGGGGTCGCGGGAGTCGACCACCTCGCCGGCGCACTCCATGCCCAGGACCAGGCCGGGCGTCGGATCACCGGCGTAGCCGCGCATGCGGCCGACGCGGAAGCTCACGTCCACGGGGTTCACGCCGCAGTAACGGGTGCGCAGTACCACGCGCTCCGGGGCGGCCGCGGACTTGACGTCGTCGAAGACGCTGAGCACCTCGGGGCCGCCGAACTCGTGGACACCGATGCAGCGTCCGGTGAATCCCACCTACCCCAACCTCTCCGGGTCGAGGCGGTCGAGCACGGATCGCGCCGGGCCCCCGCCGTAGTCGACGGCGGACCGTCCGGCCTCCGAGATCGCGACCAGGAGGTCCTGCAACGCGACGGCCTCGGGGTACCGGGTGTACCGCCGGCCGAACCTGCCGTCGAACAGGTCGAGCCAGAACCGCACGAGCTTCGCGGTGCCCGCGGGGCTCCCGTCGGCCGGCGGTGTGAGATCGAGGACCGCCGGCGGGGCGCTACCGGCGGTGGACCAGTGCCGGACGCGGTCGTGGTCCCAGGCCGGATCGTCGAACCGGATCTCGAAGTACTCCCGTTCTCCGCCCCGACCGACGGCGGTGATCTCGAAGACCCGGGAGCGGCTCGGGTGAGCGAAGCTGGAGTACCCGGTGACCACCGCACCGCCCAGCTCGAAGGACACCTGGACAGTCTCGGGGAGAACGGTGCCCGCTGCGGCGTAGTCGGATTCGACGACACTCGCCGATCGGAGCCGGACGTCGGTCGCGCTGCCGCCGAGCAGGTGGATCGCGAGGTCGAGCGGGTGGATCACCTCGGAGACCACGCCCACGGTGGGGCGCGGATCGTCGAACCTGTTCTTGGCCCAGACGAAGTTGATCCGCGCGATCCGCAGGTCCGCAGCCGCGATCCGCGCTCGCACGTGGTCCACGGCCGCCGAGTACCGCTCGACGGTGTTGAGGGCGAAGCCGTCCCGATCACCCCAGGCCCGCGACCAGGACTCCGCGACGCCCTGGTGCGGCGCGACGAGCGGCTTCTCGGCGACCACGAACCCCGGTGCCGCGCTGAGGAGCTCGAGGATCGACTCGTGTTGATCGTCGTTCGTGGCGTTGATCAGGAAGCGCGCGCCCCGGAAGGCCTCCGCGCGTTCCGCCGGCGTCAGCGCGGCGAGCCGGGCCGCGTCCTCGCGGCCGTACTCGCGGACCTCGACGGGCTCACCGTCACCCGCGAGGCGCGCCGCCGCATGGAGGGACTCCCGCAGGCGGGTGCCCTCGTAGCCGGTGCCGAACAGGTCCGCCCGGGTCATCGCAGGTCCTTCCGGAAGTGGGTCTCGCGGTCCTCCACGTACTCCCGGCCGCGGTAGAGGTCCTCCGCCGCGGGCGTGGACGCCAGCACGACGGTGCGCGCGCCCCGCTCCCGCAGCCACTCCTCAGCCGCGGCCGTGAGACGCGCGGCGAGGCCGCGGCCACGCGCCGCCGGGGCGACGTACACGCCCTGGATCCACCCGGTCCGGCCCGTCGGGTTCGCGGGGCCCGCAAGCCGCCGGTCGACGATCGCCGTCAGCGTCCCCACGACGGCGCCGTCGACGGTCCCCGCCCACGTGCGCACGCCCGCGTCAGCGTTCCGGAACTCCTCGTCGAGCTGCTCCCGGTAGCGCGGCCGCCAGTCGCCGCCACCCTCCGCCCAGTGCGCCTGCGGGTCCGAGGCGAACAGCTGCTCGCGCAGCGCGACCAACGCGTCCGCGTCGCCCGGCGCGGCGGCGCGGACGGCGAGCGACGCCGCGGCGGTCATCCGATACCCAGGTCGCGGAAGACGGCGCCGAGCGAGGTCGCGAGGTGCTCGATGTGCTCGTAGGAGTGCGCCGGCGTGACGTTGATGCGGAACCGGCTCGTGCCCGCGGGCACGGTGGGCGGGTTGATCGGCTGCACGTAGATCCGGTACTCGTCGAACAGCTTCCGCGCTGCGGCGGTGCACAGCAGGGCGTCGCCGATCCGCACCGGCAGGATGTGGGTGGTCGAGGCCGGCATGACGGTGATGCCGTGCGCGCGGAACCGCTGCCGCAACAGCTCGGTCTTCGCCTGCAGATCGGCCCGCAGATCGTCGGCGTCACGGACGATCTCGACGCTGCGACGGGCGGCGACACACGTCGCGGGCGGGAGCGCGGTGGTGAAGATGAATCCCGGCGCGAAGGAACGGATCGCATCGATCAGCCAGTCCTTACCCGCGATGAAGCCGCCGATCACGCCGATCGACTTGGCGAGTGTGCCCTGCACGATGTCGATCTCGTCGAGCAGACCCAGCGAGGCGGCGATGCCCCGGCCCTGCGGCCCGTACATGCCGATCGCGTGCACCTCGTCGAGGAAGACGAGCGCACCGTACTCCTTGGCGACGGCCAGGATCTCGGCGATCGGCGCGATGTCGCCGTCCATCGAGTACACCGACTCGAAGACCACGAGCTTCGGCACCAACGGGTCGGCCACGGCGAGTTGGGCGCGCAGGTCGTCGACGTCGTTGTGCCGGAAGACGTGACGCGCGTTCCGGTTCCGGCGCACCCCGGCGATGATCGAGGCGTGGTTGAGCTCGTCGCTGAAGATCTCCAGCTCCGGGTAGACGAGGCTCAGCGCCTCGATGGTGGCGTCGTTCGAGCCGTATCCGGTGGGGAAGACGAGGGCGCGCTCCTTGTCGAACCACGTGCCCAGCACCGACTCCAGCGCGACGGTCTCCCGATTGGTGCCCCCGATGTTCCGCGAGCCCCCGGCGCCGACGCCGTACTCGGCGAGAGCGCCCTGCGCCGCGGCGATGACCTCCGGGTGCTGCGCCATCGCGAGGTAGTCGTTGCTGCACCAGACCACCACGTCCGGGTCGCCGGCACCGTCGGCGCCGACCGCCGCGGCGGGGAAGGCTCCGGCGCGCCGGTTGATGTTCGCGAACGTGCGGTACTCGCCGACGGCGCGCAGCCGGTCGAGTCTGCTGCGGGCGACGTTCTCGTAGCGGTTCTGGGTCTCGAGCAGGGAAGAAGACACGCCGGTACTCACTTTCGTCGAAGTGGTGGTGCGGTGGGTGGGCCGAGAGGGATGGTGCGGAGCGTCAGGCGACCGGCGCGGGCTGCTCCGCGGCGGCACCGCGAGCGATGCGGATCCGGACGAGCTGGATCAGGAACGCGAGGAGGAGCGGACACGCCGCGAGCAGCGCGAGGGAGCCACCGGCCGTCCCGCCGGCGACGAGCAGTGCGCCGACGGCGGAACCGATCGCCGAGCCGAGGTAGTTCGCGGAGGCGTTCGCGGCGACCGCCGTGGCGCCGTTCTCGCGGGCCGCGGCGAGCAGGGTGTGCTGCTGCGGCGCGAGCGAGGACCAGCCCAGCGCGCCCCACAGGAACAGGCCGGCGGCGAGGATCACCGCGGCGGGCTCCAGTCCGATGACGAGGAGGACGAGGGCCAGGGCGGCGGTGATCGCCGCGGTGATCGCGAGCGTGTTCTTGAGCGCGTCCACGATCCGCCCGATGGCGAAGACACCCACCGCGCCGCCGATTCCCCAGATCCAGATGGACAGGGTCAGGTGCTCGGACAGCGACGACGTGGACAACAGCGGGCTGATGTAGGTGTACAGGCCGAGCGAGCCGATGCCGGTGAACAGCGTGACGAGCACGGTCAGCAGCGTGGGCGTCGCCGTCAACGAGCGCAGGCGGGCGCCCAGGCCGGGCGCCTCGATGCGCGGGAGCGGCTCGCCACCGCGGAACCGGACGCCGAGCAGCGCGATCACGCCGAGCGCCGTGATGATCCCGATCGTCGCGCGCCAGTCCACCCGCTGCGCGACGAACAGGCCGAGCGGGACGCCGAAGACGCTGCCCGTCGCCATCCCGGCGAGGACGAGACTGAGCGCGCGGCCCCGCCGCTCCGGTGCCACCAGGTGCGCCGCGACGGCGGACGACAACGGCGAGTACACGCCGGCGGCGGCGCCGGCGATCACGCGGGCGACGATGAAGACGGCGATCGTCGGGGCGAACACCGTCAGCAGGTTGCCCGCGGCGAAGACGGTCAGCGCGACCGCGAGGTACCTGCCGGAGTCGCGCCCGGCGTGCCCCGCGAGCAGCGGCCCGGCGATCGCGTACGCGCCGGTGAACGCCGTGACGCCGAGTCCGACGAGCGATTGCGTCGTGTGCAGGTCGCTCGCGATGGTGGGGAGCAGCCCCGCGATCACGTAGGCGTCGAGACCGAGCGCCACACTTCCGATGATGAACGGCCACAGTGCACGTACCACGGACTACCACTCCCGACGTCGTTGTCGATCCGGCGAACTCGATTGCTCGCCTCACTACATACGAGCTCCGGTGGGCCTGCAACCGGTGGCGGGAGTTGTGGTCATCACTCCCGGCACCCTTGACGCACGGACGTGATACGACTTCGTGATCGGAGTTTTCGACGTCGGACGAGGTGATGGCATGGCGGACGCCGTGGGTACGCCCTTCACGCTGAGCGTGAACGGGCTGTCGATCGCGGGCGACCGCTGGGGTGACGGAGGGACCACGCTCGTGCTGCTGCACGGCGGCGGCCAGACCCGGCACTCCTGGGACCGCACCGCCGCGGCGCTGGCCGGACGCGGGTACACGGTCCTCACGCTCGACGCGCGCGGCCACGGCGACACGGCCTGGGCGCCGGACGGCTCGTACGCGCTGGGAGACTTCGTCGGGGACCTGCTCGGCGTCCTGCGCACCGTCGACGGTCCGCCTCCGGTACTGATCGGGGCCTCACTCGGCGGGATCACCAGCCTGTGCGCGGTCGGCGAGAATCCCGGCATCGCCTCGGCCCTCGCCCTGGTCGACGTGGTCGTGGACGTCGAACCGAAGGGGATCGACCGGGTCACCGAGTTCCTGTCCGCGCACACCGACGGTTTCGCCACGCTCGACGAGGTCGCCGACGCCGTCGCCGCGTACAACCCCACCCGCAAGCGCGCACGCAACCTCGAAGGGCTCAAGAAGAACGTCCGGCAGCGGGCCGATGGCCGCTGGTACTGGCACTGGGACCCCGCGTTCATCCGCGGTGACGATCGGGGCGAGGCCCGCATCCAGGACAAGGACCGCCTCGGAGCCGCAGCCGCTGGGGTCACGATCCCCACGCTGATCGTGCGCGGCGGGAAGTCCGACGTGGTGAGTGACGAGGGCGTCGAGAAGATGCTGCAGCGCGTGCCGCATGCGGAGGTCGCCGATGTCAGTGGAGCCGGGCACATGGTGGCGGGCGACGACAACCAGGTCTTCGCATCAGCGATCGAGGAGTTCCTGGACCGGCACCGACTCTGAGACATGGCGATCACGGCTCGGGCGAGGTCTGTGCGGCACCGCTCCGCGATTTTGTCGTAGTCGCCGACCGCGCAGGTCACCCAGCACCTGCTCGAACTGGTCGTCGGACGACGTCTTCGGTCCTACGACACCGCGCCGTACGTCGTAGTGGCCAAGGGCATACCGGCTGACAACACGGATGATCGGCGGACTAGCTTCTGCGCTTCAGAAGTAATGGCGCCTAATCGAGATCCGTCCGCATCCGACTCGCGTGGTCATGACTTGTCGCCAACGAAGAAGTGCGTGACATTGTTGCAGATACGAGTCGCGTTACACCATCGACCTGGGCAGACAGGTCAGCCGCAGGGTGTCTCATAAACGATCGACTGCGCAACACCGATCGAACTGCCCGAAAAGACGAATTAGTGCCCGACTCGTCGGAGGGTGATCCTTCTAACCGCCTCTTGACCAGCTACGACCACGACAATATCCAACGGTGCTGGCGCGATAAATCCAAGAGCACCCTCCCTTAAATCGCTTGAGTAGAAGACAGCGAAGGCTGCCGAAGCGAAAAGAGCGCACGCCGCAACACCGCCCCATAGCGACAGGCTTGCTGTCATTGGCAATGAACGCAGCGTGATCGCAAGTAGCAACACTAAGACTGCTGGAATGACAAGATGATTAGAGAGTAAGGAGCTGGTAAGCTTATCATTGAGCCTCACCGCCGCGACGTGAAGTGAAGCACTCGACTTTCCGTAGAATCATCAATCATCCTCTCCTGTCTCGCGGGGCGCAGACGCCCTGATGGTCGATCGATTGCCGTGAATAGGGACTTGATGTCGTCGACCGGCATAAACCTAAGCCTTACGATAATTGCGGCCGCAAGAAAGAGGAGCCCGTCGAGAAGCCGTCCGCCGAATATTGGAAAAAGGACGGCCGTGAGAATCAGAAATGGCAGAGCGCACACACGCCGCAGCGCAGAGGTTGAGGTAGGTGAGCCCCAAACGGCCCATGCGGAGGCGAAGCTGACGGCTGCCAGCACGCACATCGTGAGAAGATTTGTATCCATTATGTCTCAAACTGGGGATCCTTGGACGCGACCTCAATGTTACCCGAAGAGCTTCTTCCACCCACTCTTCACGCCGTCGATGACCTTTCCGGTGCCGTTAACAGCGCCGTTGATGATTGCGTCCTTGTTGTCCCAGATTAGCCCGCCGGCATAGGATCCAATCATCGCTCATAGGAAGGCGCCTCCGGGGATTGGGGCAAGTAGCGCTGCGCCGGCGATGCCGCCGACTGTCGCGGCGGCGGTATTCCCTGCGGCATCTGCGACGGTCCTCGTTCCGCTACTCACATCGTATATCGCTCCGGCGGCAGTTAGGAGAGCGCCGCCAACCTTGGGAATAGGAACAGCGTTTTTGGCAGTGCGACCGAGCGCAGCTTCTTCGGCGCGTAACGCAGCATCGCGAGCCGGTTCGGGGTGAGAATATCCCCGGAGTCGCAGCCCTGCGTGCTGAATCCTTGGCTGATTGCTGCAGCTGAGCCTCAAACCCAGAGGCCACCGAAGCTGCGGGGGTAGTTACCGCATGCGGCCGGCACCTACACACCCTCCCCTCAGCCATCGTCGCCACCACAGCGACCCCCGGCAGTAGCGCGCGCCCCGCGGCCTTGCCCGCTCCGCGGACATACCGATTCGGCGACGGGGCCACCGCCGAGAACATTCCCAGCCCAGCTCTGCCGTTCTGGGACGCCTCCCACACCGCTGCCGAACGACAACTCACCACACACCGGCTGATCATGGTCACCGTCAGCCCACTCCCCTTGGCGGTGCGCCGGCGACCGCCGCACCCCCGGCGCCACCGTGCGCGTCGCAAACGACCTAGTACTTGACAATGTTGCGGGCATTGGACGCGTTACACCCGCTACCTGGGAGAAAAGGCACTCGCAGGGGCCCTCATGAACGATCGAACGCGCAACGTTCCTTTCTATAAGCTACGATTCGAGCCCATCGATCGAATCGATGCGTACGGGGCGGCGGTGCTAAAGATTGTTCGGCCACACCGGCCCAATTGTTCTGCCTCCCGTTAGTGGAATAAGCACGTAACTTGTACGCATCACTCCGTTGACTATAAACAGTAAAGCGGGGAGGAACGCCGTCGCCAACACGGCCCCGAGATTCACCTCCGGCTTCGCCACATATATGCATAGTGGCAGGAAGAGGGTGCACGCTGCCCAGCAAGCCCAGTACCACCGCCGTTGCTTGGACTGCTGGCCAGGATCGGACTCGGGCTGCAGCATCGTCAGAACGAAGAACCCGATCAGACCGACTGCAACCGGGGACCCTACTGCAATAGCGGTCGCCAATCTAAGTGTCATGATTGCAAGGAAGATAACATGGGGGCTCCATCGATACAAATACTCGACATAGCGGATCGAATTGCAGATCTCGCCATGCCATCCGATAAGATGTGCGTGCCGGTTACGTGGACAAGAAACTCTCCGTTACTGTCCGCTTCGAGAGGTGTCTCGGAGATCAGTATCAAGACCTCAAGGAAAGCTAGTGTCCACGCGCCATAAGAGTACGTTCCCTCGATGGCGGCCACCCAGGTGGTCGAATTCCTCCGCTTCGGAAGCTGTACGATCCTAAAGTCGCGCAGTCCGCCGCCTTCGCACATCTCCTTCGAGATGGCCTGAACTTCGTTTTCCACAAGCGAATTCGGTGTCCACTGCGATGCTTTAATCCCGAAGTCAATATTTGCAGCGAATCCGTCTCGGGCGAACTCAGGCGGGACAAAGGCATCTGGAATAATAACAGGCTTGCCTGACACAGTGACCCTCTGACCGATAAGAAGCTTTCCGCGTGCATCTGCCGCTTCACTCTGAAGCTCACTGTTCTCCTGGTTCGAGGTCATCCGAACAGTCCCTTCCATGCGTTTCTCAGGCCTCGCCCAACCGCCTGCCCACCTGTATCACCGAGCAGTCCCCCTACGGCCGCCCCGACCGCCGCTCCCGCAAACACTCCGATCGGCCCCCCACGATACCGATCTGAGCACCAAGGGATGCTCCGTACGAAGCACCCGCGAGCGTGCCACCAATGCTACCCAAAGTTTCAGGAATAGGGGCATTATTGTTAACTAGATTGTTTACGCCAACGCCGACAGTAATGAGGTTGCCGGCAGGGCCAATTACCCTTGCGGCCCTGCCCGCTGCTGTACCGATAGTCCTTGACGCGGAAGCTTCTGCGGCTGGCACATGGGCACCTGGATTAGTACGGATCTCGGATGCTCGACCGAGCCCCTTGGAGGAACCGCTGAATCCGCCTCCAACTATGGCGCCGTCGACGTCTGGAGACGGAGTCCAAGTCTGTGACGCAGACCGGTCCGGAGCAGGGCCGGGCACTCTCGCGAGGAGATTCGGATTGCTCGGAGGTCCGTAGACCAACCCGTTTCCGGGCTCGAGCGCAGGCAGTGTGGGATCCACCAGGCCTAGCGGATTGGGGGTGGGCGTTAGGACGGGGGGAGGATCCGTCGGGACTTCAGGTTGCGTCGGCGCTTGAGGTGGTGTGGGGAAGGGATCACTGAGGTCCGGGAGCTGTTGTTGTGCTGCTTGCTGCGCTGGGGTGAATGGTCCGGCCTCGCCTGGCGATGGGATGTACATCCCTGTTGAGTCGTAACCAGCGTGGTACACGCTCGTTGAGTCGTCTTCGGGAAGATCCTTGGTGATGTTTCCGTCTGATGGCTGTTGCTCAGGTGCGGGATCGGCTCCGTTCGACTCGTCTGTGGTGTCTGCTGACCCGGCGTCCGGGGTGGAGGTGGTCGGCTGCTCGCCGACGGGCGTCTGGTCCGCCGCGTCGTCGACGAGCGAGGCTGCGTCAGTCGGCGCGTCTGCGGAGGGTGTCGGTGCGCCGCCTGTGTTGCGGCGCCGTCCTGCCATTACTCCGGTCGCCTCGGCGACGAGGTAGGCCCAGGAGGGTGCTCCGTCCTTGTTGTCGCCGTCGGGTCCGCCGGTGGTGCCGCCGTCACCGCCGGGTGCCCCGCCGCCGGGGCCCCCCGCTCCGGGTGCGCCGGCTGCGCCGGGGGCGGGGCACTGGGACTGGGTTTGGGTGACGGTGACCGTCGACTGGGACGGCTGCTGACCGGACTGCGTGGGCTGTTCAGTCTGTTGCGGCTGACCAGGGGCAGTGGTTTGCACGGGGTTCTGCTGCCCGGTCTGCTGTCCCTGTGCCGGCTGCTGCTGGCCGCCCTGGCCGGGTTGTTCGTTGCCGGGGATGTTTGGGGCCTGCTGGCCGGGGGTGCCGAACTCGGGTGTTTGGGCTTGGATGCCGGGGCCGTTGTTGCCGCCCTGAGCGGGCGAGGTCGCGATCCCGTTGTTGTCCTGCCCGCCCTGCTGACCGCCTTGCTGCCCTCCCGGCGCGTTGGTCTGCGCGGGCGGCGGCGTGAACGTGAGCGTGGGACCGTTCGGGTCCGGTCCGCAGGTGGCGGGGCCTCCGCCCGGGCACGGTGCTGCCTGCGCGACACCGCTGCCGGCGCTGGTGGCGGCGAAGCCCATCATCCCGACAGCGACGACGATCGCGGCGACGGCGGCAGCGGCACGCACCTGATGAGGCGCGGGCGCGGCGGTGACACCGGCGGCACGGAGTTTGTTCAGGCCGGTGAACAGGATCCGGCCGACGATGACCATGACGAGCCAGAAGGTCAGGAACACCACCGGCACCGGGGTGAACCGAGGCGCCTCGATCGAGAACAGGACGCCGCCGACGATCCCGGTGATACCGATGATCGTCAGAAACACGCCCTGCAGGCGCTGCTGCAACAGACGCGGTCGCTGCTCTCCCGATCCGGCCGAAGCTGGCTTGGGTCGTTGAACCGGCAGCTGCGCGGTGTCATCGGCGCTGCGGGTGTGCCGGGGCCCGCCGGCGGGGAGCGGGGTCGGCCGCGGCGGCCTGCTGAAGCCTCCACCTGCCGGGCCGCCGGCAGGAGTGGTGTTGGGGTTGTCGGGCATCGACAAGCTCCTCGAATCTGGGATCTGCACGGGTTGGATGCGACGAGTTGTCGCGTGATGCCCGGCAATCAACCACACCAGCACGGTTTGTCAACCCCCAAACTGACACTGAATCGCATAGTCGCAGCTAGACGCCACAAAAATGACCGATTTACAGACCAGGCTCTGTAAATTACAGACCTCTGAGGAAGGTTTGTAATTCGGACAAAGACGGCATTCCGGTGTCGTGACGCGTGCGAATCAACCTCCGTGTAACGTTCGTGCCGTATTCGGTGACGACAATGATCGGTTCACTAGATCGGGTTGGGTATGGAGGTTGCACGATGTCTGACGAGGGAGTGAGTCCACCGGCCGCTACCGGTGCGAGCGGGGATTCGACGGCGGAGCAGCGGGCGATGGCGATCAAGCTGATCGGCCTGTTGTTCGGCGTTGCACTGTTGATCGGCTGCGCGTTCACCGTCTCCCACCTGAACGCGTGGGGTGAGACGGTGGGGACGCCGTGGGTGTTCCTCGCCTTCGTGCTCGCGATGATGATCGCCAGCCATTTCACCGTGGCCGGCGTGACCGCGTTGTGGCAAGCCATCCGGCCACCCATGCGCTGATGACTGCGACGCCACCACCGCCACCACCGGCCGAGCCCCGAAGGGCGGCGACCGGCGGAACCGCGCAGGACTTCGGAGTGGCGCTGCGGGACCTGCTCGCCGCGGCCGGCGGGCCGACCTTGACTGCGACCGCCGCGGCAGCGAACGCCGCTGGTCGTGATCGGGTGAGCGTGCAGAAGCTCTCGAACTGGTGCTCCGGACGTCACCTGCCCGACCAGTTCGACACCATCGCACCGGTCCTGCTCTGGCTCACCGTCCGCGCCCGCGACAACGGCAAGACAGCACCGGGATCTCGGAGCCCGGTGGCGCTGCGGACGATCCGCGACTGGTACCGCCAATTCATCGCAGCACGACACTCCAGCACCACCGCGGCACCGCTCGACCTACAAGCCCGGATCGACGCCGCCGAGTACCTCCTCGCCCACCCCGACCCGGACACCGCGCTCACGATCGCCGCCACGGCAGGAACGGCGCAGGATGGCGCCTCGGCCGGAGAGGAGCTCACGACCGCGATCCTGCAACTAACCGGCATAGACCCCGCTACCAACGCCGCTGTCGCTACCGACGTGCCGACCTCGGCGCTTCCTGCCGACGCCGCTGACCTCCTGTCCGCGGCTGGCCTGACCACCACCGAGAGCGCCACATCCGAACCCTCGTCGAACGGTCTGATGCGATGGGTCGACCCGAAACTCCCAGTCCTCTGGGGCCGGGCCGCGCCGCTGATCGAGCAGTACCGCCCCGCCCTTGCCGCACGCACCGCGCTCCTCGCTGATGCCGCCCGCTGGAAAGCCGCCCCCAACCCTCAAAGTCTCTACACCTGGCAGCAACTAACCGTGTGCGGCCGCCACCTACACACCCTGCCCATCGGCGCCATCGCCGCCCCCGAGCAAGCACAGCCGTACCGGTTCGGCGGCGGCGCGACCGCCCAGCACATCCCCAGCCCGGCCCTGCCGTTCTGGAACGCCTCCCACGCCGCCGCGCAGCGGCAACTGACAGCACACCGGCTGATCATGGCCACCGTCATCGGCCTCATCGTCATCGCTGTCATCGCCGGCGGCATCGCAGGCATGCTGACCAGCTAAAATCCTGCCTTTCCCGGATGGCTGTAGCTCGTTGGGTTGTCAAACTATGTGACGTATAGTGCTATTGAGACCAATGTTAATGATGTGACATCGTTGATTGACTTCACCAGGGGAGACTTCTCGGACATGAACACCGCACGCACCCGCACGTCTGCGGCATCGAAGACACTCGTCGCGCTCTGCGCCGCCGCCGCAGCGGCCACGCTCGCCGCCGGCCCCGCTGTTGCCGCCCCGGCACCGGCACCCAAGCCGGCCCCCGCCGCGGCGGACGTGAAGCCCGCCGCGCCGGCCGCGGTGACCCCGCCGCCCGCACCGCGGATGCGGGTGCCCATCCCCGGGCAGATCCGCGACGGCGAATTCGCCGACACCAGCCGCGAACTGATCACCCGCGACGGCTGGAAAGTCACCGTCTCCAAGTTCGGGGAGAAGCTCGACTCCGTTCCACCGCTGAACCGATCGCCCCAGAGCTTCGAGGGCTTCAGCTCCGTGGGCGGCGAGGCCAAGATCGAAGCCGAACACCCCAACGACCCGAAACGCAAGCCCACCAGTCGAATCAAGTCGGCAACTCTCACAACAGGAGTCCAAGTCGGCTGCGCCGTGACCGCCGATAGCTTGACCGTTGGTGGGTCACTGTCGAACGCCACGACCGCGTCGATCACCCCGACCGTCACCGCGTCCGGCACCGTCACCGGACAAGGCCAAGGCGGCTCCAACGGCGGCTCCGGCGGCGGCAGCGTCTCCGGCACCGGAACCGGCAGCCTCTCCGGCACCCTGTCCGACACCGTCACCGAAACCGGCAACATCTCCGGCATCCTCAAACCCGGCACCACCAAAGACATCCCCTACGCCAAGAAAGCCGTCGTCGGCCCCAACGCCCAGGTCATGTCCCGCGACATCCGCATCGCCGTCGACAACTGCATCGGCGGCGTCCAAGTCCGCACCTACGCCACCGTCGCCATCAGCACCGACGCCACCGACGACACCCTCACCACCTTCGGCAAACCGATCTTCCTCACCCGCCCCGAACAGAACAGGTAAGCGGGCACTGTCCAACAAAGGTGAACCGTCCCGGATACCGGAGACTGACACAAACAGTCACCTGCACCTGATGGTGAGGGTTGCTCTCGCAGCTCAGTACGCGGCTTCCAACTCTGTAGGTGGGATGTCGCCGCAGTATTTTTAGGGTCATCGCTGAATGACGGATCACCGGTCCTCACGCTCGAACAGGACGCCGGGGTTGAGCAGTCCCGACGGGTCCCACGCGGACTTGAGGCGACGCATGAGCGCGACCTGGCCGTCGCCGCGCTGCCGGGCCAGCCAGGCGCGCTTGGCGCGGCCGATGCCGTGCTCGGCGCTGACGGTGCCACCGAAGGTCAGGACCTGCTCCAGCACAGCCGATTCCAACTCCTCCGCCAGGCCCTCTGGGATCCTGTCGCCGGCGCGGGCGAGGAGGTTCACGTGCAGGTTGCCCTCCGCCAGGTGCCCGAAGAGCACGGGCTCGACGTCCGGCGAGACAGCGGCCACCGCATCGACGATGGCCGCGCGAGCGGCCGCGAACTCCTCCAGCGGCACACCGACGTCCAGCTTCACGGGCACCCCGGCCGCGTTCACCGCCTCCGTCGTGCGGGCGCGGTAGCGCCACAACCTGACTCGATCCTCCGGTCCGGCACCGACGGCGATCCGGTCGTCGGGCAGCAGTCCGGCGACGACACCCGCCGCCTCGGGCGCACCGTCGAACTCGGCGAACACCCAGCAGCCGTCCGTCGGGAGCGGCGCGGGCGCGTCCAGATGCGCGGCGACGCGGGCGACGGCGGCACCGTCGGACCACTCGAGGGCGAGGAGACCCGGGAGGCCCCGCAGCACGGGCACGGCCGCGACGGCTTCGCTCACGGACGGAAAGGCGAGCGCGAGCACCGTGCGCTCGCCGGGGGCCGGGTCGAGGCGCCAGGTGACGTCGGTGATGACGGCGAGGGTGCCCTCGGAGCCGATGAGCTGGTCGACGAGGTCGTAGCCGGTGTTGTCCTTCGCGGGCGGGCGGCAGCGGTCGAGGACGGCACCGTCGGACAGGACGGCCCGCAGCCCGGCGATGCGGGCGCGCGCGGTGCCGTAGCGCAGCACCTCCGCTCCCCCTGCATTCGTGGCGGCCGCGCCGCCGACGGTGGCGGACTCCCCCGAGGCGAGCGACAGGCCGCAGGTCAGGCCGCGTGCGGCCGCGAAGGATTCGAGTGCGGCGAGCGTGACGCCGGCACCGGCGGTGACGACACCGTCGACCACGGAACCGATCGCGTCGAGCCCGGTCAGGGACAGCACGACCGCCCCGGCGGGCGGGACCGACCCGGCGACCAGACCCGTGTTGCCGCCCTGCGGCACCACCGGCACGCCCGCCCGGGCGCACGCGGCGAGCACGGCGGCGACGGCCTCCACGGTGCGCGGGCGCGCGACGAGCGCGGGCCCGCCCCGCCAGCGGCCGGTCCAATCGACGGCGTACCCGGCGACGGCATCCGCGTCGGAGAGCACCGAGCAGTCGGCGATCTCCCGCAGCGTCCCGTCGAGGTCCATCAGGGCTTCGGCATCGACTTCTGGTCGTCGGTGAGCGGCGGCGGCACGTCCAGGCGGCACATGCGCAGCGTGTACTCCGGCACCCGGTCGATGCGCAGCTTCATGTTCGCGAGCGAGAGCTTGAGATTGCGCTTGAACAGGTCGAAGGTGAGCGGCGCGGCATACGAGTCCTGCAGCTGCTGGATCTGCGGGCAGGTCAACGCGACTCGCGATTGGTTCACCCAGTCCGGGTCGATGAACGGCGGCAGCGCGGGACGCTTCGGGTAGGCCTTCGCCTCCGCGACGGCCCAGTCCGGGAACATCTCCTTGTCGTGCCCGATGCGGCCGTCCTCGAGCCGCGCCGTGTGCGAGGCCATCGGCCACGCGAGGCCGATCTGATCCCATACGCGCACGTCCAGCGGCAGGTTCATGCCGGTCATGCCGAGGTTGGTGAAGAAGACCGTCTGCCGCAGCGGCACATCGTCCGGCCGGGGGTACGGCAGCGGATCGATGAACCACCAGTCGTAGTCGAAGGACGGCAGGTAGACGCCGCCGCGCGGGGTGGTGCGCAGGATCTCCTGCAACGACTTCATGCGCGGGTAGTCGAGGTAGTCGTCCGCGGTGAGCGGGTGCGCGTGGCCCGTCTGCAGCGAGTAGAAGGCCCGCTCGTCGACGATGCCGGTGGTGCCGATCGCGGTGCCGTCGGGCTGGCCGCGGAAGGTCGTGGCGTGCAGGGCCCAGCCGATCACCAGCACCCACAGCACGGCGGCCACCGCGGCGCCCGCGGTGCCGGTCGCGAGGCGGGCGATGCCGCGGACCGTCGAATCCTCGGGGCGGCGCGACGGGATCCGCAGCGGGATCACCATCACCGGCAGGAGCAGCAGGAACAGGGGCGCGAGGAGCACGCGGCCCGACATGAAGTCGCCGCCCTGACGCAGCCAGTACAGCGTCTCGATGACGCCGCCGAGGAACATCACTGCCACGATCACGGCGGGGCGCTGCAGCTGGTCGCGCAGGCCCGTGATGCCGCCGCGCGGCAGGCGGAAACCGCCGGTCAGCGGGGTGCGGGCGCCGCGTGCGGGGAGCAGGATCAGCGGCATCGCGATGAGCAGTGCCAGCACCGGCAGCCACAGCGAGTAGGGCTCGACGAGGTTGAGCAGATAGGTGAAGCCCTGGCCCCACTTGGAGCCGCTGGCGTCCTTCGCGACAGCCGTGTTCGGGACCGGCAGGCCGTAGTAGCCCATCCGGAAGATCTGGTACCCGACGGGCAGCAGCCCGGCGGCGGCGGTCAGCGCGAGACGCAGCTTGAGCCCGACGGGAGCGGCGAACATGACGATCAGCACCAGGCCGCCGACGACGGCCATCTCCGGGCGCACCAACCAGGACAGGCCGGCGACGAAGGCCGTGCTGCACGTGAGGATCCAGTAGCGCGTCCGGTCGCGGCCCGGAGCGGGATCACGATCGGCCTGCGACCAGCAGATCGCCAGGTACCACAGCAGCGCCACCCAGAAGATGGTGAGCGAGACCTCGAGGCCCGAGGTCGCGAAGTCGCGCGCCGGGGGCAGCGCCATGTAGACCAGTCCGCCGGCGGGCAGGAGCAGCAGGCCGGAGCCGCGCAGCCGCGCCCAGCCGGGTCCGCCGCGGTACAGGCGCGCCGTGCCGAGCATCGCGAGCGGGATCGCGGCGACGGAAAGCACCAGCGCGACGGTGAGCACGACGTACTCGGTCTGCACGCCGCTGATCCAGGAGAAGAACCAGATCAGGTAGGTCCAGGCGGCGGAGGTGTTGACCTCCACGCGCTCGCCCGCGTTGAAGACGGGGCCGTTCCCGGCCAGCAGGTTCCGGACGGTTCGCAGCACGATCAGGCCGTCGTCGGCGATCCACCGCCGCTCCCACGCGCCGTACCCGAACAGGACCGCGCACGCCGCCACCCCGAGCCAGAAGCTGACCCGGGGTGCGGAGAAGTGCGACGAGGACGTGCCGGCGCTCTCGCCGGCCGTGGCGTCAGGCGAAGTAGACCGCGGCAACGACGGTTCCAATCCACGCGATCGCGAGCACCTGCAGCACGCGGTCACCCAGGGCGATCTCCTCCGGCTCACCGGCCTCGCCGCCGTCGACGTCGACGGCGTAGCGGAGGATGGCGATGGTGAAGGGCACCATCGACACCGAGTACCAGATGTTGTTCGGATGCGCGGTCTTGTCGAACGCCCACAGTCCGTAGCAGAGCACCACCGCGGTGGCGGCCAGCGTCCACACGAAGCGCAGGTAGGTGGTGGTGTAGTACTCCAGCGACTTGCGGATCTTCGCGCCCGTGCGCTCGGCGAGCTGCAGCTCCGCGTAGCGCTTGCCCGCGGCCATGAACAGCGAGCCGAAGGCCATCACCAGCAGGAACCACTGCGACAGGCCCTTGGGCAGCTCGGCGGCCACGCCACCGGCGACGGCGCGCAGCAGGAAGCCCGAGCTGACGATGCAGATGTCGAGCACCGCCTGGTGCTTGAGACCGAAGCAGTACCCCAGCTGGATCACGATGTACACCGCGATCACCACGGCCAACTGCCAGTTCGCGAGGAAGGAGACCGCGATGGCGCCCGCACCGAACAGCAGGGACAGCACGTAGGCCAGGTTCACCGGCACCACGCCGGCGGCGATCGGACGGTAGCGCTTGGTCGGGTGCGCGCGGTCGGCCTCGACGTCGAGGGCGTCGTTGATCAGGTAGATCGACGACGCTGCCAGGCAGAACGCGATGAACGCGATCCCGACGTTGCCGAACTTGACGAACTCCAGCTGGTCCCGGCCGGCGGCCAGCGGCGCCACCACGACGAGGACGTTCTTGACCCACTGCCGGGGCCGGATCGCCTTGATCAGTCCGGTGGCGAGGTTCGACGGTGCCTTCGGCTCGCCGTGCTCGATCGGCTCCTCGCTCATCAGCTGCTGCATCCCTTCGTCCGGTTCTTCGAGCCGCGCCGCGCCGCTCGATCGACCCACAGTCTCTCACCCTCGATCGCGGCCAGCGCGGTCGCCGCACCGATCGCGGCACCGGCGGCGACGTCCGTCGGGTAGTGCACGCCCAGCACCATGCGGGAGGTGAGCATCGGCGGGACGATCGCGGCGGGCGCCAGCACGGCACCGCCGGGGACGCCCGAGGCGCGGCCCAGGAGGATCGCTCCGGCCGTCGAGCTGGTGGCGTGCGAGGAGGGGAAGCTCAGCTTGCTGGGCGTGCCGACGCCGACGGTGATGTACGGGTGGTCCGGACGCTTGCGCCGCACGATCCGCTTGATCACGACCGACGCGGCGTGCGCGACGAACGCACCGACGCCGGCGGTGACGTACTCCGTCCGGCGCTTCGGCTGCAGCACCGCACCGAGCGCGGCGAGACCGAGCCAGCCGAGGGAGTGCTCGCCGAAGTGGCTGAGGCCGCGCGCGGCGGGCAGGACGCCGGGGCGACCGGCCAGCTGCGCCTGCACGCCCACGAGGATCATCTCCTCGGGGCTCAGGGCCTGCTCCGGGGCGTTGCTCACTTCGTCGTCTCCTTCTCGGATGCGGCGTCGATCCCGCCCGCTCGCTCCGCTCCCGGCGCCGACAGCTCGGGCTCGAAGATCTTCGACCACGCCTCGCGGCTGGTCAGATCCGTGTAGGCCGCACGGTAGCGCTGCTGCATCTCGGCGAACCGCCGATCCACCTCGCGGTGCACGGCCAGGCTCTCGCGCATCAGCGCGAACATCTTCTCCCGGTCGCGCTGGCGGTAGACCACGCCGCGGCCGTCGGCGGTGGTGACCGTGACCCCGTCGACCCGGCCCAGGCTGAACCAACGCGCCTCGAGCGGCGGGTAGTTGGCCTGCGGGACCTCGTGATTGCGCGGGTCCGCCGGGCGCAGGTTGTTGCGCACGGCCTTGGCCAGCGTGGTGACCTTGGCGATCGGATTCAGCGGGATCCTCGTGCCGAAGGCGGTGGCCTGGCCGGAGGTCCGCGGCAGCTCGGTGGCGCTGGGCAGCACCACGGCGTCCGGGTACTCCTTGCGCATCGCGGCGACCTTCGGCAGCGCGGTGGGCAGCAACTCGTACAGGCCCTCGGGGCCGCGCAGGAAGTCGCGCATCGCCTCGATCTGGATCGCGACCGTCGAGTACTCGAGGCACAGCAGGTGCTTCATGAGCGCCTTGATGGAGCTGGTCATGATGCCGCGAGGGCTGCCCTCGTGGTGGATCGCGGCGACGACGAGCCGGTTGCGCAGGTGGAAGTAGGCCTGCCAATCGATCGCGTCGTCCTTGTCGGACCAGGCCATGTGCCAGATCGCGATGCCGGGCACCGTCGCCGTGGGGTAGCCGGCGCGGGCGGCGCGCAGGCCGTAGTCCCAGTCGTCCCACTTGATGAACAGGGGCATCGGCAGGCCGATCTCCTCGGCGGCGACGCGCGGGATGAGGCACATCCACCAGCCGTTGCCGTCGACGTCGATGCGCCGATGCAGGTTCTTGCTGTAGTCCTTGTCCTTCAGCGGGTACTTCGAGAAGTCGTGGTCGTACTCGACGAAGGGCGCCGCAGTCCACATGAAGGAGTTGCGGTCGATGACCTCGCCCATGCAGTGCAGGTGGCTGCGGTCCTGCAGGTTGAGCATCTGCCCACCGACGAGCATCGGGGACTTCGCGAAGCGGGCGAAGGCCAGCGCGCGCAGGATCGAATCGGGCTCGATGGCGATGTCGTCGTCCATGTACAGCACGTACGGGCTGTCGGTCAGGCGCAGCGCCTCGTACATGATCCGGCCGTAGCCGCCGGAACCGCCGAGGTTGCCCTGCTCGAAACGGCGGTAGCGATCGCCGAGCGGCGCGATCGCGGCCTCGAAGTCCGGGTGGTCGATGACCTTCTTGTTGCCCTGGTCGGGCATGAGCACGGCGTCGATCACCTCGTCGACCAGCGGATCGCTGGTCAGCGCCGCGATCGCGGCGACGGCGTCGTCGGGCCGGTTGAAGGTGGGGATGCCGACGGTGACGCGCTTGGCCGGCAGGCCCTCCTCGCCGACGGTGGCGTACCAGCCGGCGGAGATGATCTCGGTGTCGCTGTCGGCGGTGACGTCGAACCAGATCCAGCCGCCGTCCTCGAACGGGCCGAGGTCGGTGCCGAATTCGGCGACGCCGTAGCCGGTAGCGTCGGTCTGGACCAAGCCGCCGCCCAGGGCGATGCGCGCACCGTCGACCTTGGAGCGGTAGAGGTCCACGCGGGCGGTGCCCTTGAGCTCGATCCGCAGCACCACGTCCTTCAGGACCGTCCAGCGGCGCCAGTAGGACGCCGGGAAGGCGTTGAAGTAGGTGGCGAAGCTGACCTCGGACTCACCCGCGATGTTCAGCGACGTGCGGGTGGGCGCGTGCGAGCGGCGCGAGTTGGTCTCGGCCTCCTCGATGTACAGCGAGCGCACGTCGAGCGGTTCGCCCGGGCGCGGCAGGATGACGCGCTGCAGCAGGGTCTTGGCCTGATCGGTCACGATGCGGTCTCCTCGGTGAGCGCGGCACCGGTTTCGAGATGCGGACGCAGGGTGTTGTCGAACATCGACAGCGCACTGGCGATCGCCATGTGCATGTCGAGGTACTGGTAGGTGCCGAGCCGGCCGCCGAAGAGCACCTTGCGCTCCGCCGCCTCCCGCTTGGCCAGCTCCCGGTAGGCCGCGAGCATCTCGCGGTCCGACGGGGTGTTGATCGGGTAGTAGGGCTCGTCGTCGTCGTTCGCGAAGCGGCCGTACTCGCGCATGATGACCGTCTTGTCGGTCGGGTAGTCCTTGCGCTCCGGGTGGAAGTGGCGGAACTCGTGGATGCGCGTGTACTGCACGTCGGCGTCGTTGTAGTTCATGACCGGGGTGCCCTGGAAGTCTCCCGTCGGGAGCACCTCGGTCTCGAAGTCGAGGGTGCGCCAGCCGAGGCGGCCCGCGGAGTAGTCGAAGTACCGGTCGAGCGGGCCGGTGTAGACGACGGGGGCGTCGGGGCTGGCGGCGCGGACCTCGTCGCGGACGTCGAACCAGTCGGTGTCCAGGCGCACGTCGATGAGGTCCGACGCGGCCATGTTCTCGAGCCACGCCGTGTACCCGTCGACGGGCAGGCCCTCATAGGTGTCGTTGAAGTACCGGTTGTCGAAGGTGTAGCGCACGGGCAGGCGCGTGATGTTGCCCGCGGGCAGGTTCTTCGGGTCGGTCTCCCACTGCTTGGCCGTGTAGTGCTTGATGAAGGCCTCGTACAGGGGACGGCCGATCAGCGAGATCGCCTTCTCCTCGAAGTTCTGCGCCTCCTTGGAGTCGAACTCCGCGGCCTGCTCCTGGATCAGCGCCTTCGCCTCGTCGGGCGTGAAGTAGCGGCCGAAGAACTGGCTGACCAGGCCCAGGCCCAGCGGGAACTGGTAGGCCTGGCCGTTGTGCATCGCGAAGACGCGGTGCTGGTAGCCGGTGAAGTCGGTGAACCTGTTGACGTACTCCCACACCCGCTCGTTGGACGTGTGGAACAGGTGCGCGCCGTACTTGTGGATCTCGATGCCGGTCTCGGGCTCGGCCTCCGAGTACGCGTTGCCGCCGAGGTGCGGGCGGCGCTCGACGATCAGCACCCGCTTTCCCAGCTCAGCGGCCGTGCGCTCGGCGACTGTCAGGCCGAAGAAGCCGGAGCCCACCACGATCAGGTCATAGGACTGGGGAGAAGAGGTTGCCACGGACGTTCAGGGTACCGGCCGGGCGGCGTGGATGACGCCACCCGGCCCGGCCCTGTGATCAAGCAGGAGCGTTCGGCACCGTCGGGACCGCGAGCGGGGTCGATCCCGCCGGGGTCACGGGTGCCGCCGGAGTCGACGGGGCGGCAGGCGCCGCAGGAGCGGACGGGGCTGCGGGCGCCGCCGGGGCGGACGGGGCCGCGGGAGCACCGGAGGTGGCCGACGGGGCCGCGGCAGCGGTGTCGCCCGGGGTCACGGGCACGGCCGGCACACCGGTCGGCGCCGAACCCGCCGCCGGATTGATGCCGAGCACGTCGCCCCAGCCGGGGATCAGGTTGAGCAGCGGCAGCGGCGGCAGACTCGGAGCGCCGCCCGAGGCGAAGGCGGTGGCCCAGTTGAGCAGCGTCGCAGGTGCGGAGACACCGGACGGAACGACCTGGGCGCCGTTCGCCTTCGTGTAGTAGATGGTGCCGTTCTGGTACGACTGCAGCGTCGAGCCGTCCGGGAAGGTGATCGGGTTCGCGACGGCGCGGCCCAGCGTGCCCTTCTCGCCGCCCGCGGCGGCGTACGCGGCCTCGATGGCGGCCTTCCCGGTGACGGCCTGCGTGACCGGTGCCGCGGCGGATGCGGCCGGAGGCGCGGGGATGCCGGGGATCCCCGGCGCTGCGGGCGCGGTGGGAGCCGCAGGCGCAGCCGGGGCGGCGGGCGCGACGGGCGCCGCGGGAGAACCGGCAGCGGCCACGGCGGGAGCTGCACCGGGCACCGTCGGGACGGCGGGAGCCGCGGGGGCGGCGGGTGCCGCGGGAGCAGCCGCGACGGCACCGGCAGCCGGCGCGGTGGCCGTCGCGGTGGTCGCTTCCGGGGCGGTCTGCGCTGCATTGGGCGCGGTCGGGACCGGGTTGAACGGGTCGACGGGAGCCGCGACGATCGGCCGGTCCACCACGCGTCCGGGCACCGGGGCCTGGGTCGCGGTCGACGGTGCGGAGGCCGCACCCGGGGCGCTCGGGGCGCCGGGCGCGGGCGCCGACGCCGGGGCCTGGCCGTCGATCGTGAACCAGTCGGAGCGCAGGCCCAGCTTCTTGCGGACCTCGTCGCCCTTCGCCGTGACGGTGCGGTTCGCGCCGACGATCTCGACCGCCTCGACGCGGCCGGACTGCGCCGACTGCACCTTGAGGACGCGGACCGACTTCAGCTCGCCCACGCCGAACTCCT
Source organism: Tsukamurella sputi (assembly GCF_007858445.1). Classification (GTDB taxonomy): domain Bacteria; phylum Actinomycetota; class Actinomycetes; order Mycobacteriales; family Mycobacteriaceae; genus Tsukamurella; species Tsukamurella sputi. The sequence continues at coordinate 43,203 of NZ_VIGV01000013.1, forward strand.
GCGAGATCTTCGCGGCGGGGACCTTCTGGGTCCAGTTCTTGAACGGTGAGACGACGTCGCCGTCGTCCTTGACCGCGGTGAACTCGCCACCGGCGGTCCAGCCGCCCGTCGAGCTGGAGAACTCGGTCGGCACGGCGTAGCCGTTCTTCGCCATGACCAGGCCCGCGGTGCTCGCGACGGCCTTGTCGGTACGCGGGTCCTCCTTGCCGGCGCCACCGTAGACCTGGGAATCCTGGGTGTCGTTGTAGCGGTCACCGCGCTTGGAGCCCTCGGCCAGCGCGTAGGAGCGGGCGGCGATGGCCTGGGCCCGCAGGGCCTCGTAGCCGCCCTGATCGGCCCACTCGACCTTGCTCTCGACGGGGACCACACCGCGGAGGTAGTCCTCGATGTTGACCACGTTGAAGACCTTGCCGTCCTTGGCCGCGATGCCGCCGCGGTAGGTGGCGTTCGTGCCGCAGAACTTCAGGAGCTCACCCGCGGGGCGGCCCGCCTGCGCGTTGAGCGGGGCGATGACGGTGTCGTCGCCGGCGGGGATCGTCTTGATGACGGGGCCACCGCAGCCGGTCGTGATGACGGCGTTGCCGCCCTCGAGGCGGACGGCCTGGCCCGCCGCCACCGGCTGGTCGCCGATCTTCGCACCGGCCGGGGCCAGCACGTTGGCGGTCTTCTGGGTGGTCAACTGCACGCGGACGGGCAGGTTCACGTCGGCGCGGGCGAGCTGGGAGCCGCCGTAGTAGTGCGCGACGATCTGCTCGGCCTTCCAGCCGGACTTCGCGTAGCCGAACGCGCCCCACTGGCCCAGGCCGCGGCCGTGGCCGTTGCCCTGTCCGGTGAAGGTCACGTCGCTGCCGGCGGCCAGCTCCGGATCGCCGACGATGTTCGTGGTGCTGAGCAGCGCGGCGGCACCGCCCACGGCCAGGGCCGGAAGCAGTGCGAGCGCGACGGTGCGCCGTCCGCGGCGGCGACGAGGACCGCCGTCGATCCACACGGGCATGGCTTCTCCTTAGCTCGACAGGTGAGCCGTGCCCGAACGGGCAAAGCTCAACGTGAGGTCGAGACTAACACCATCTGCAACAATCGTCACGTGAGCAACAGTCGTCACATGCGTCACATGTCGAGAGGTGCGGGCGGCACCGCAGAGCGAAGGACCACATCTTTCGAACCGTTCTGCGACAAGATGGCCCGGATCCATCGCAGAACGCTTCGAAAGATGTTCATGCAGCCGCCCTCCCGCGGTCACGAAGGGCGGATCGCACTTGGCGGAGAAGGTCGTGAGCGCTTTCGGCGAGGATCTTCTTGGTGACGACGATGACTTCCCAGCCGTGATCGTGGCGCAGGGTGTTCCGCCGCGCCGCGTCGAGCGCCTGCTGATCGGGGTCGGCGTGGTCACGGCCGTCGTACTCGACGGCGACCTTGAACTCTTCGGAGCCCAGATCCAGGCGGTAGGAACCGCGGTCGATCGCGACCTGCGTCCGGAACATGGTGAGTCCGTCACGGTGCAGTAGGAGCCGGGTGACGGTCTCCGGAGGAGATTCCGCCCCACCGTCCGCCTCGGCGAGCACTGCGCGTACCCGCCGGGATCGGTGCAGGTGCGCGTGAGAATCGAGATAGTCGCCGACGTCGCGCACCGTCGTCACGGATCGTCCATCGTCGCGCACCCGGAGGCACTGGTCCGCTCCGACGACGGCATCGTCGCCGTCGGTGAATCGCGCGATGTCGACGAAAGTGCGAACGCCACTCGTCATCCTGATGCCGTGGACGACGAGCACGTCCTCGCGCGGCATCGTGCCCCCGCGGATGACCACCCCCTGGCGACGGCGAGGGTTCGGCAGCCAGATCTCGACGGGGCGATCCGCACAGTAGGCGGCGCCGTGCAGCGCGGCCGCAGTCCACCCGCAGAAGACGGCGTCGGGGTACAGCAGGAGGACGGCGTCGAGTCGGTCGCGGAAGGTCACCGGCCGATCGGCGGGTATTCGGACACCGCGGATCACCTGCTGATACTGCGCACGAACTTCGTACGGCGACAGCACCTGCACCAGTTGGCGCGTGCGGATCCCCATACCCATTGGACGCACCAGCGCGGTGAACGGATCCTCCGGCGACATCTTTTCAAGCGTTCTGCGACGACATGGCCCGGATCCGTCGCAGAACGCTTGAAAAGATGTGCCGGAGCTAGAACCAGCGCTCCAGCACCCGGGCGACACCGTCGTCCAGGTTGGTGGCGGTCACCACGTTCGCGGCGCCGCGGGCGAGCGGGTGGGCGTTGCCCATGGCCACGCCCATGCTGGCCCAGCGGAGCATCTCGGCGTCATTGGGCATGTCGCCGAAGGCGGCGGTGCGGACGTCGTCGGTCAGCCCCAGGTGCTCGATCGCCAGCCGTATCCCCGTGGCCTTGGTGACGCCGGGGACGTGGAACTCGATGAGCCCGTTGTTCGTGGCGTAGGTGACATCGGCCAGGCCGTTCAGGTGCGGCGCGATGCGGGCGTGCATCTCGTCGGAGGTCATCCCCGGCTGCCGGACCAGCAGTTTCACCGCCGGATGCGCGAGCACCTCGGCGTCGGCGGCGGTCACGGTGTCGGGCTCGAGCCAGGCGTGCTGGTACCCGGTGGATGCGGCGAACCGCGGCGTCGCGGAGTCGTGCTCACCCTGTGCTACCCGCTCCGCGGCGAAGCCCGCGCCGGGCAGGTACCGGCGGACGAGTTCGGCGACGGTCCCCAGCAGCTCCGGCGACATCAGCGCCGCCGAGACCACCCGGCCCGACCCGGTGTCGTAGAGCACCGCACCGTTCGCGCACACCGCGAGCGGCGCGAAGTCCAGCTGCGCGGCGATCGGGTCGACGGCGCGCGGCGGGCGCCCCGTGGCGAGCACGAAGTGTCCGCCGGCAGCGCGCACCGCGTTCACGGCGACGTGGGTGCGCAGCGTGAGCCGCTCGTGATCGTCGACGAGCGTGCCGTCGACGTCGCTCGCGACGAGCAGCGGCGCCGACCCGAGCTCGTCGAGGCCCGGGGCGCCGTCAGGCACCGTCGGCCTGCCGGTCCTCCCGGGCGCGACGACGCTCGTCGAGATCGGCCGCGTCCATTGCGTCGGCCTCCTCCAGCGTGGGCGCGCTGCCGCCGAGGCGCGCGGGCACCCAGGGCTCGCCCTGCGGGTGCGGGCCGTACAGATCCTGCAGCTGCAGCAGCATGGCCTGCATCGACTCCTTGAGCCGCGCGGTCAGCTCGTCGGGCGGCCCGACGGGGTCGAGCGGATCGCACACGCCGATGAGGATGCGGAACTTGTTCCGGCCGAGCTTCTTGGGCAGGCCCTTGGTCCAGATCTGCTGGGCGCCCCACACCACGACGGGGACGATCGGCACGTTCGCCTCGATGGCCATGCGCGCGGCGCCGGACTTGAAGCCCTTGAGCTCGAAGCTGCGGCTGTGCGTGGCCTCGGGGTAGACACCCACGAGCTCGCCGGCCTTGAGCGCATCGACGGCCGCCTGGTACGCCGACGCGCCCGCCTCACGGTCGACGGGGATGTGCTTGAGCGCACGCATGATGGGCCCCGACTTGGAGTTGTCGAAGACCTCCTTCTTCGCCATGAAACGCACCTTGCGGCGACCGGCCGCGTACGCGGGCTTCCCGGCGAAGGGGAAGTCCAGGTAGCCGGTGTGGTTGATGGCGACCACAGCCCCGCCCGAACGGGGGAACTTATGGAAGTCCACCTCGGTGAACTTGATGCCTTGGAAGGCCCACATACCGCGGGCAACTTCGAGAATCGTTCCGTAGACGGGTTCCACACCGCCAGCGTAGCCGCGGACCCGAGTCCGCGGTGTGTCAGCCGGGCGCTCGGGCGCCCATTAGGCTGTAGCGGTAACGAACACAGGCGAAAGGCTCCACTGTGCAGGTCACCAGCGTCGGGCACGCGGGTTTCCACGTCTCCACCGCCGCAGGCACCATCCTGTGTGATCCGTGGGTGAACCCCGCGTACTTCGCGTCGTGGTTCCCCTTCCCGGACAACACGCAGCTGGACTGGAAGGCGCTCGGCGACGTCGACTACCTCTACGTCTCCCACCTGCACCGGGACCACTTCGACGCGCGCAACCTCGCGGAGAACGTCAGCAAGGACGCCACCGTCCTGCTGCCCGACTACCCCGTGCCGGACCTGCGGCGCGAGCTGGAGAAGCTGGGCTTCACGAAGTTCTTCGAGACGCAGGACTCGGTGAAGCACACGATCAGCGGCCCCAAGGGCGACCTGGACGTGATGATCATCGCGCTGCGCGCCCCCGCCGACGGCCCCATCGGCGACTCGGGCCTCGTCGTCTCCGACGGTGAGACGGTGCTGTTCAACATGAACGACGCCCGCCCCGTCGACATGGAGGTGCTCGACGAGTTCGGCGGCGTCGACGTGCACCTGCTGCAGTACTCGGGCGCCATCTGGTACCCGATGGTCTACGACATGCCGAAGGGCTCCAAGCGCCGCTTCGCCGAGCAGAAGCGCCAGCGCGGCATGGACCGCGCCCGCAGCTACGTCGACCAGGTGGCCGGCACCTGGGTCGTGCCGTCGGCGGGCCCGCCCGCCTTCCTCGACCCCGAGCTGCGCTACCTCAACGACGAGAGCCGGGTGGACCGCGAGACGATCGGCGGCGACCCGTCGAACATCTTCCCGGACCAGATCACCTTCCTCGAGGAGATGCGCAAGAACGGCAACGACGGGGGCCTGCTGATGATCCCCGGCACCGTCGGCGAGTTCCGCGGCAAGGAGCTCGTCTCGCTCACGCACCCGGTCCCCGAGGCCGAGGTGATGGACATCTTCGAGAACAAGACGGCCTACCTGGACGCCTTCGCGGAGCGGCAGGCCCCGGTCCTGGAGGCCGAGAAGGCCACCTGGGCCAAGGACGACGGTGCGCCGCTCCTCCCCGCCCTCAAGGCCAAGTTCGAGCCGATCATGCAGGCGTCCGCGCTGATCAGCGATGGTATCGGCTATCCGGTCGGGCTGGAGATGGCCTCGGCCGACGGCTCCGTGGAGACCGTGGTGCTCGACTTCCCGCAGCGCATCGTGCGCGCGCCGCAGGAGGGCGACGGCAAGTACCGGTACGGCTTCCGCATCGCCGCCGAGCTGGTGCGCACCGTGCTGCGCGACGACGAGCCGGACTGGGTGAACACGATCTTCCTGTCGACGCGCTTCACCACGTGGCGCATCGGCGGGTACAACGAGTTCCTCTACACCTTCTTCAAGTGCCTCACGGACGAGCGGATCGCCTACGCCGACGGCTGGTTCTCCGAGGCGCACGACGACACCGCATCCACCGAGCTGGACGGCTGGGAGGTGCAGCGCCGCTGCCCGCACCTCAAGGCGGACCTGTCGAAGTTCGGCGTGGTCGACGGCGGCAAGCTCACCTGCAACCTGCACGGCTGGCAGTGGGATCTCGAGTCGGGCCGCTGCCTGACGTCGAGCGGCCACGAGCTGCGAGCGAAGAAGCTGTCGTGAGCGGGCCACGGCGTCCGCGCAACAACCGGCAGCGCGTCGAGGACTACTACGGCGTGCACGACACGGGCATGGGTTCGCGTCCGGCGCCCGCCGCACCGCCCGCTCCCCCGACGGTGCCCCCGGCCGGTGCGCCGCAGGGCCCGCCTCCGGGGCAGGCTCCGCAGGGAGCGGCGCCGCAGGCTCCGCGCCGGCCGCGGGTGATCCCGCCGCCCGAGGTGCAGGTCGCGGCGAAGGAGGCCGCCCGGGCCGCTGCCGGCGCGCCGCCGGCCGCCCCGGGCACTCCGGGCCCGGGATCGTCGGACCCGCTGGCCGGCCTCGCGGCACCGTCGTTCCCGCAGCCCGGCAGCCCCGCACCCGACGCGCCGCGGACCAAGCCCGATCCCCTGACCGACCCGCTGACCTCGGAGACCTTCCAGGGGGTGCAGCCCGCGTCGGACACGTTCGAGGCGGGTGTGGTCGGCGGGTTCGGCTACAGCGCGTCGACGGGGCCGCAGACCGCGTCGAACACGTCCGCCACCGCCTTCGACGGCGGCGTCGACCAGTTCGCGCCGCCGCGCTTCGAGCCGCGCGCCGAGGGCCGCACGGAGGACCTGTGGTCCGATGCCGCACCGCAGTCGGCGCATGCGGACGGTGAGACGCTGGAGGCGACGTTCGCGGAGCATCACGAGCCGGCGACCGAGACGCTGGACGAGCCCGACGAGTCGTACATCGATGTCGAGGTGGTGGACGTCGAGGCGCACGCGGCCCCGACGGCCGAGACGGCAGCGCCCGAGCCGGCGACCGACGTGCCCTTCGACGTGCCGGCCGACGAGCCCATCGAGGTCCCGGCGCAGCAGTCCGCCGACGAGATCCTGGCGGAGCACGCCGAGGAGGACGGCGAGGATAACGGCGAGGCCCGGGACGTCGCCGCCGAGAACGCTGAAGCGACCGCGGAGACGACCGCGGCGGTCGCCGCCGACGCACCGTCGGCCGGGGATCTCGCCACCGAGACCGCCCCGGAGACCGCCACCGCGGCATCCGTCGCCGACGCGCCCGTCTCGGAAGCACCCACCGAGCAGGCCGCGCCGACCCTGCCGGAGCCTCTCGCCATCGACCCGTTCCCGTACACGCAGATCGATGAGACCTACGTCGACGCGGAGACGTTGCAGAATCTCCAGAACGCGCAGTCTCCGCACGAAGGGAAGGAACCCGGCGACATGACCGAATTCAACGAGTCCCTGAACGAAGCCATGAACATCGACGGTGCGCTGGGCGTCGCGCTCGTCGACGCGCAGAGCGGCATGGCGCTCGCGACGGCCGGCGATCCCGCCGACTTCAACCTCGAGATCGCGGCGGCAGGGAATTCGGCGCTGGTGCAGGCCATGGGCCGCACCCTCGGCGATCTGGACCTCGACGATCACATCGAGGACATCCTGATCACCCTGGGCTCGCAGTACCAGATCGTGCGCCCGATCAATCAGGGTTCCGACGATCTGTTCCTCTACCTGGTCCTCGACCGTTCGCGTGCCAACCTCGCGATGGCCCGCTTCCGCCTCACCAAGCTCGCGGAGCAGATCGAGGTCTGATCAGGCTGCTCGGGCACCCTCGTCGAGTCGCGTGCGGCCGAGGGGGTCGAGCCCCAGGGCGAGGCGGGCGCGCAGGTCGACGAGGTGGCCGCGGTAGAGCAGGCTCGCGGGGTAGAAGCGGTCGGCCACGCGCACCACACGCATGAGGAGTTCGAGGCGGCGCTGCTCGGCGTCCGACCAGGTCCAGCCCATCGCCTCGCGGATGCGCGGATGGACCGTGCCGCGGGTGAAGAACCGGAACGGTCGGCCCAGCAGCCCGGCGAGGACCACGCCGACGGGCCCCATCGGCTCCTTGATGAAGTCGAGCGTCGCGAGGTCCTCGAGGTAGTCACGCACGGGCTGCGCGATCGCGACGTCGTCGAGCGAGGACTCCCAGTACGCGGTGAACTCGGCCCAGGTGGCCGGCCACTCCTCGGCGGTCAGGTTCACGCCGGTGGCCAGCGTGACGGCGTCGGCGGTCAGGCGGTCGAGGGTCGGCTCGTCCAGCGCCCCGTAGAGCAGCTGGTACTGGTCGATGTAGTAGTAGAACAGGCACGCGGCCACCCAGAGCTGCAGCTTGCGGGCGTTGCCGCTGTACCGGACCGGGCTCTTCTCGGTGGAGTGGACGTGCGCGTGCACCGCCGCGATCGCCCGACGGTACGCCGACCGGTCCCGCTCGGAGCCGTACAGCGCGACGGCGAGGTACTGCGTCGTCGTCCGCGCCCGCTTGAACGGCCGGTCGACGACCCTTCCCGAGGCCACCCGGCTCTCCTGCACGCCGTGCCCGACGCCGGGGATCGCCAGCTGCATCACCACGTTGGCAGCGTTGTTCGACAGTCCGGCCAGGGTCACGAGATCGTCCAGGGTCTCCGGCGTCCGCCGCCGCATGCGATAGAAATCAGTCATGAACCTATCGTGAACCACGTCACACGCGATCGCAAGAGTTTGTGAACATTCATTCACATCAAGCTGCCGTCGGTGCCGCCGATGTGCGGCCATTCCTACGGCCGGAGCACATCCGTGCCGATGAACGGCTGCAGCGCTGCGGGGACGCGCACGGATCCGTCGGGCTGCTGGTGGTTCTCCCAGATCGCGACGAGCCAGCGCGTGGTGGCCAGGGTGCCGTTGAGGGTCGCGGCGATCTGCGGCCGGCCGTCCTCGTCGCGGTAGCGGATACCGAGCCGCCGCGCCTGGAAGGTGGTGCAGTTCGAGGTCGACGTGAGTTCGCGGTAGCGGCCCTGCGACGGCACCCAGGCCTCACTGTCGAACTTGCGCGCCGCCGACGAACCGAGGTCGCCCGCCGCGACGTCGATCACCCGGTAGGGCACCTCGACGGCCGCGAGCATCTCCTTCTCCCAGTTCAGGAGGCGCTGGTGCTCGGCCTCCGCGTCCTCCGGCTTGCAGTAGACGAACATCTCGATCTTGTCGAACTGGTGCACGCGGATGATGCCGCGGGTGTCCTTGCCGTACGAGCCGGCCTCGCGCCGGAAGCAGCTCGACTGCGCGGCGTAGCGGACGGGACCGTTCGACAGGTCGAGGATCTCGTCCATGTGGTAGCCGGCCAGGGGCACCTCCGAGGTGCCCACGAGGTACAGGTCGTCGGCCTCGAGGCGGTAGATCTCGTCGGCGTGCGCGCCGAGGAAGCCGGTGCCCGCCATGACCTCGGGCTTGACCAGCACGGGCGGGATCATCAGTGTGAAGCCGTTCGCCACGGCCTTCTGCACGGCGAGCTGCAGCAGAGCCATCTGGAACAGCGCGCCGTGGCCCTTCATGAAGTAGAACCGCGAGCCCGATACCTTCGCACCACGCTCCATGTCGAGCAGGCCGAGCCCCTCGGCGAGCTCCAGGTGGTCCTTGGGGTTCTCGATCTCCGGGATCTCGCCCACGTGCTCGAGGACGACGAAGTCGTCCTCGCCGCCGGCCGGCACACCGTCGATGATGACATTGCCGATCTTGCGCGCCACCTCGTCGAAGACCTCGTCGGCGCGGGCCTGGGCGGCCTCGGCCTCCTTGACCTTCGCGGCCAGCTCGGCGGCCGCGGCCACCAGGGCCTTGCGGTCCTCGGGCGCCGCCTTGCCGATCGACTTCGACGATGCCTTGTGCTCGGCCCGCAGGGTGTCGGCCGCCAGGACCGCAGCCCGACGGTCCGCGTCCGCGGACAGCAGGGCGTCGACCAGCGCCGGGTCCTCTCCACGGGAGCGCTGCGAGGCGCGCACACGGTCGGGGTTCTCGCGTACCAGCTTGACGTCGATCACCCGACCAGCCTATTACGGCACCGTCGCGCCACCCCAATCGATATCCGCGCGCCCGTCGCAGCCCGGGCCAGGCATGATGGGAGGTGATGGCCGATGACACCGATACCCAGCCCGCGCCCGCCGAGAAGACCGGCCGCGCCGGAGCCCTGCCCGTGCGCGTCGTTCTGGCCGCGGTGATCGTGGGTGCGCTCGCGATCGGCGCGGGCCTGTACTTCACCGGCGCCTTCGAGCCCAAGAACGAGGAGAAGGCGCCCCGGCTCGCGGCCGCGGGCACCACGCTCGCCCGCTCCAAGCCCGGAACCTGCCTGACCTGGGACAAGGACCCCACGGTCATGGCCCCCGTCGACTGCCTCCAGCCGCACAAGTTCGAGGTGGCCGGCGAGCCGGCGCGCACCCTGCCGGAGAACGCGCCCTATCCCTCCCAATCGGTGATCGAGGCGCAGCGCGATCAGCTCTGCCCGCCGGTCGTCACGGAGTACCTCGGTACCCGGCTCGATCCGAAGGGCCGGTTCCAGATGGGTCTGCTCGCGCCCGGCGAGAAGGCCTGGGAGTCCGGCGATCGGACGATGCGCTGCGGCATCCAGGTGTCCGACGGGGCCGGCGAGCCGCAGGAGGTCCAGGGCAGGGTCGTGAACCAGGACAAGTCGCTGACCTGGCCGCCGGGCACCTGCATCGGCCTCGACAACCGCGGGCAGTTCACCGGCCCCGTCGGCTGCGCGCAGCCGCACGGCATCGAGGTGACCGCCGTGATCGACATGCGCCAGGCCTTCCCCGACGCCTCGTGGCCCACCGAGCGGCAGCAGAAGGACTACCTGGAGCGGATCTGCCCGTCGCGGACGACGGGGTGGTTCGGCTCGCAGGACGGATTCCGCAAGTCCGGTCTGCAACTGGCGTGGAACACGCTCTCGCAGCCGTCCTGGACCGCGGGCTCGCGATCGGTGATCTGCTTCCTCGCCTCGTCGAAGGACGGGCGGACGTTCACCCCGATCACCGGCTCCGCGAAGTCCCCCGACCTGCTCATCGACGGCAAGAAGCCCGTCATGCCGACCCTGCCCGGCGCGCCCGCCCCGGCTCCCACTCCCGGCCGGTAAGCCGTGCACGTCTCCCGGCGCGCCTTCCAGGAGTGGGTGTCCGACGCCCTCGACGACGTCCCGCCCGAGCTCGCCAAGGCCATGGACAACGTGGTCGTGCTGGTGCGCGACCGCAACGAGGAGGAGCCCACGCTGCTCGGCCTCTACGAGGGCATCGCGCTCACCGAGCGGGACTGGAACTACGTGGGCACCCTGCCCGACACCATCACCATCTACCGCGAGGCGCTGATGGACATCTGCGACACCGAGGAGCAGCTGCGTCACGAGATCCGCGTGACCGTGCTGCACGAGATCGGCCATCACTTCGGAATAGACGACCACCGACTCCACGACCTGGGCTGGGCCTGACCGGACGGGTTCCAACCTCCGGAACCGCCGCCACCGACTCCACGACCCGGTCTGGGCCTGAACACTTTTCGATAGGAGCACCATGCCGACTCCGCACAACTCCGCCGCCCCCGGTGACTACGCGCCCGCCGTCCTCATGCCGGGCGACCCGCGGCGCGCCCGCCGCATCGCGGAGACGCTGTTCGACGATGCCCGTCTGGTCAACGAGGTGCGCGGCATGGAGGCCTACACCGGCACCGTCGGTGGGCGGGCGATCTCGGTCATGGGCTCCGGCATGGGCCTGCCCACCATGACCATCTACGCGACGGAGCTGTTCCGCGAGTACGGCGTGCGGCGGATCATCCGGGTGGGCACGTCGGGCGGGTACCAGGACGACATGGCCCTCGGCGACGTGATCATCGCGACCGCCGCGCACACCGATTCCGCGATCAACGACCCGCGCATCCCCGGCGTGCGGTTCGCGCCGGCGGCGTCCTACCCCCTGCTCCGCGCCGCGGCGGACGCCGCCGAGCGGGCGGGCACACCGGCCCGGATCGGGTCCGTGTACTCCTCGGACCACTTCTACCTGGCCCGCCCGGGCCTGCACGAGGGCCTGCGCGATCACGGCGTCCTCGGGGTCGACATGGAGACCGCCGCCCTCTACGCCGTCGCCGCAGCGGAGGGGCGCGAGGCACTCACCGTCCTGACGGTGACCGATCACATGTTCCGGGAGGAGGCGATGCCGCCCGAGGACCGGGAGAACGGTTTCGCCGCCGCGGCCGCCATCGCGATCGAGGCCGCCTTCAGCTGACCACTACCCCATCGGGTCCAGGTGCGACGGGGCGTCGGCTCACGCCGGCGTTCCCTGCGCCGGCGCTCCCGCATCGTCCTCGGGCTCCCGAGGCGGTTGCGGCGGGGCAGCCACCGTCTCCGGGTCCGGGGTCCGGCCGCTACCGCCCAGGAACGGTGTCAGCACGAGGACGAGCACCGCGCCGAGGGCCGCTCCGATCGGCCAGCTCAGCGCCGTCACGTACTGCGAGCTCGGTACGAGGGCGATCACCACCGCCACCGCCCCGGAGATCACCAGGGCCGCCACCGCTGCGGGATTGACGCCGCGAACGAAGTAGTAGGAGCCGTCGGGGCGGGTGGAGTACAGGTCGGCGATCCGCGTGCCCTGTCTGCGGATCAGGTAGTAGTCCACCACCAGGATGCCGAACACCGGTCCCATCAGCGCCCCCACACCGCCGAGGAAGTACACCACCGCGGTCTCGCTGCCCCACACCTTCCACGGCAGCACGACGATGGACAGCACGGCGGTGATGATCCCGCCGGTCCGGAAGGAGATGTACTTGGGTGCAACGTTGCTGATGTCGTAGGACGGCGAGACGAAGTTCAGCACCACGTTGATCCCCACGGTGGCGATCGCGAACAGGAGCGCGGCGATCACGACGACGACGTCGGAGTCGATCTCCGATACCAGCGCCACCGGATCCTTCGAGCTGTCGCCGAAGACCTTCAGCGAGCACAGCGAGATCACCAGGGAGATCAACACGAAGGCGGTCTCGTTGAGCGGGATCCCGAGCGCGTTCCCGCGCCGGATGGCGCGCGTAGAGGGCGACAGCCGGGCGAAGTCGGCGTAGTTCACGAGAGGTCCGGCCATGAATGCCACCATGAGGAAAGCGACGGCCACGAACGCCGCTACGGTGCTGGGCCCGGAGAGCGGGGATCCGGTACGAGCGTTCCAGTCGATGCTCCAGTCCGCCTTGTTCAGCATCCACAGCGCGAGCGCGAACATCCCGATCCACACCACCGGCCCCGCGAAGTCCGAGACCCGGCGGACGATGTCCATGCCGTAGGACAGGATCAGCAGCTGCGCCACCCACAGGCTCATGAACACGATCCATCCGAGCGGGCTCTGTCCGAGGAAGCCTCCGTGCGTCCACGCCTCGGCGGCGGGCCAGATCCGCACGATGAGCGCGATCACTGCGAGCGCCGCGAGGTAGGTCTGGATGCCGTACCAGAACACGGCGACCAGGCCGCGCAGCAGCGCGGGAATGTTGGCGCCGAAGATGCCGAAGGTGGCGCGGGCGAACACGGGGAAGGGCACGCCGACCTTCTGCCCGGCCACGCCGATCAGGTTCGACCCGGCCCACAGCATGAGCACGCCGGCGAACAACGCTGCCACGGTCTGCCAACCGCTCAGACCGAGCGCCAGCATGCCGACGGCGAATCCGTAGCTGCCCAGGCTGTGCGCCGAGGTCATCCACAGGCAGAACAGGTCCCACGACTTCCAGGTCGCGTTCTCCTTGGTGGTGGGTGCGAGATCGGCGTTCAACAGTGCCGAACCGGCGGGCGCGGTTACCTTCTCGGACATGACGGGCCCCTGTCGTTCGGTCAGTCGTTCTGGGGGAAGCCGAGGTTGATGCCGCCGTGGCTGGGATCCAGCCAGCGCGAGGTGACGGCCTTCTCGCGGGTGAAGAAGGCATAGCCGGCAGCGCCGTAGGCCTTCGAGTCACCGAACATCGACGCTTTCCAACCGCCGAAGCTGTAGTAGGCCACGGGAACCGGGATCGGGACGTTGATCCCGATCATGCCCACTTGGACCTGGCGTTGGAAGCGGCGGGCGGCGCCGCCGTCATTGGTGAAGATCGCGGTGCCGTTGCCGTAGGGCGAGGCGTTGATGATGTCGATCGCTTCGGCGAACCCGGACACCCGGATCACCGACAGCACCGGGCCGAAGATCTCGTCGCGGTAGGCAGCGGAGTCGAGCGGGACCCGGTCGAGCAGGGTGGGGCCGAGCCAGAAGCCGTCGGCAGCACCGTCGAACTCGCCGCCGCGCCCGTCGACGACGACGGTGGCGCCATCGGCGGCGGCCACGTCGATGTATCCGGACACGCGGTCGCGGTGCGCGGCGGTGATCAGGGGACCCATGTCGCACCCCCGTCGGCCGTCGCCCGTGCGCAGGGCCGCCATGCGTGTGCGGATCCGCTCGATCAGTGCGTCGGCCACCGAATCGACTACCAGGAGTGCGGATACCGCCATGCACCGCTCACCCGCACTGCCGAATCCGGCGTTCACCGCGGCGTCGGCGGCAAGGTCCAGATCGGCGTCCGGCAGCACGAGCATGTGGTTCTTGGCGCCGCCGAGCGCCTGTACTCGCTTCCCCGCCGCGGTCGCCTGCTGGTACACGTACTGCGCGATGGGAGTGGAGCCGACAAACGAGATCGCCGCCACACCGGGGTGCACCAGCAGCGCATCGACGGCCTCCTTGTCGCCGTGCACCACGTTCATCACCCCGGGCGGCAAGCCGGCCTCGTGCAGCAGAGCGGCCAACCAGTTCGAGGCCGACGGATCCTTCTCGCTCGGCTTGAGCACCACGGCGTTCCCGGCGGCGATGGCGAGCGGGAAGAACCACAGCGGCACCATGGCCGGGAAGTTGAACGGACTGATGATGCCGACCACCCCGAGCGGTTCGCGCACCGAGTACACATCGACGCCGGTGGACGCGTTCTGGGTGAACTCGCCCTTGTTCAGGTGCGGCATGGTGAGCGCGAAGTCGACAACCTCGATCCCGCGGGCGATCTCGCCCGCGGCGTCGGCGAGCACCTTGCCGTGCTCGGCGGTAAGGATCTGCGCCAGCTCGTCGCGACGGGTGGTGAGGAGCTCGCGGAACCGGAACAGCACGTCCAAGCGGCGGGCGACCGATGCCTCGCCCCAATCCACCTGGGCGGCCCGGGCTTGCGCCACGACAGCGTCGACGTCGGCGGCGGACGCGAGCCGCACCTCGGTGCTGACCACACCGAGGGCCGGGTCGTACACGGGCGCGGTGCGGGTCGAGGCGCCGGCCCACGGCCGACCGGCGACGAGGTGATCAAGGATAGTGACGGTCATCGGTGTTCTCCCATCAGGACGGAGCGGTAGATCGCGATCGCCTCGGCGACCTCGGAATCCGTGACGGTGCACGGCGGGACCACATGGATCCGGTTGTCGGCCACCATCGGCAGGAGCCCGCCGGCGATCAGGCCGGCCTTGATCCGGGCCAGCCGGTCGGTACGTAGCGGCGCACGGGTGGTGCGGTCCTCAACGAGTTCGAGGGCCCAGAAGACGCCCTCACCGCGCACTTCACCGATCAACGGGCAGTCGTCGGCAAGGGCGCGCAGCGCGGGGCCGAGCACGTCTCGACCGATGCGGGCAGCGTTCTCGACGACTCCCTCCTCGACCATCGCATCGAGCGCCGCCACGATGGACGCGCACGCCAGCGGGTGGCCGCTGTACGTGAGGCCGCCGGGGAAGACCCGGTCGTCGAAGGTCTTCGCAATGGCCTCGCCGATCACGACGCCACCGACCGGCACATACCCGGAGTTGACGCCCTTGGCGAAAGTGATGAGGTCCGGCCGCACCCCGTGCCGGGTGTGCGCGAACCACGCGCCGGTCCGGCCGAAGCCGGCCATCACCTCGTCGAGGATGAGCAGGATGCCGTGGCGGTCGGCGATCTCCCGCACGCCCGCCAGATATCCGGGCGGCGGCACGAGCACTCCGGCAGTGCCGGGTACGGACTCCAAGAGGATCGCCGCCACACTGTTCGGGCCCTCGACGACGACCGTACGCTCCAGGTGCGCGAGCGCACGCTCGCACTCCTGCTCCGGCGTCTGCGCCCAGAACTCGGAACGGTACAGGTACGGACCGTGGAAGTGCGCGTGGCCGTTCGCGTACTCGTTCGGCAGGCGTCGCCAGTCACCGGTCGCCACGACGGCCGATCCGGTGTTGCCGTGATAGGAACGGTAGGCACTGAGAACCTTGGTGCGCCCGGTGTGCAAGCGCGCCATGCGGATCGCGTTCTCCACCGCATCCGCGCCGCCATTGGTGAAGAAGACCTTGGTAAAGCCCTCGGGCGCCAGCCCGACGATCCTGCGAGCCGCCTCACCGCGCGCCAGATTGGCGACGGACGGCCCTACCGTGCACAACTGCGCCGCTTGATCGGCGATCGCGCGCAGCATCTTCGGGTGCTGGTGCCCGATGTTGACGTTGACCAGCTGACTGGAGAAGTCGAGGTAGCTGCGCCCGGAACCATCCCACACCCGGGTACCGAGCGCGCCGCTGATCACCATCGGGTCGAGCGCGGCCTGCGCCGACCACGAGTGGAAGACGAAGTCGCGATCCAGCTCGTACGCGCGACGATCCAGGTCCGCAGTGTCGGTGGCCACGTCAGCCGTCCTTCTTCGCGGTGATGGTGCGGTTGACGGCAGGGATGATGTGTTCGCCGTACTGGCGCATCGTCTCCTCCTTCTGGTCGTGCTGCAGGTAGCCGGCGAACTGGTGCACACCGAGCTTCTGCAGCGCCTCGATCTTGGTGAGGTGATCGGCCACAGAGCCCAGTAGGCAGAACCTGTCGATGACCTCATCGGACACGAAATCGGCGTGGGTATTGCCCGCCTGTCCGTGCTGGTTGTAGTCGTATCCGCTGCGTTTTGCGATGTAGTCGGTCAGCGCGGCGGGCACCGCGCCACCGGTGGCGCCGTACCGAGCGACGATGTCGGCCACGTGGTTTCCGACCATGCCGCCGAACCATCGGCACTGATCGCGCTGGTGGGCGAGATCGTCCCCGATGTACATCGGGGCGGCGACGCAGATCTTCACCGTTTCGGGATCACGCCCGGCGTCGGACGCAGCGGACTTCACCGCGTCGATCATCCACGCGGCGATGTCCAGGTCCGCCAGCTGCAGGATGAACCCGTCGGCCACCTCGCCCGTCAGGGCCAGTGCCTTCGGGCCGTACGCCGCCACCCACATCTCCAGTACCGACCCGACGCTCCAGGGGAACTGCAGTGTCGAACCGCGGTACTCCACCGGTCGGGAGTTCGCGAGCTCGCGGATCACGTGGATGGATTCGCGCAGCGTCGCCAGGGTGGTGGGCTTCCCGTTCGTCACTCGCACCGCCGAATCGCCGCGCCCGATGCCGCAGACGGTCCGGTTGCCGAACATCTCGTTGAGCGTCGCGTAGAGCGACGCGGTGACGGTCCAGTCCCGGGTCGCGGGGTTGGTGACCATGGGGCCCACGGTGACCCGTCGAGTTTCGGCGAGCATCTGCGAGTACAACACGTAGGGCTCCTGCCACAGCAGGTGCGAGTCGAACGTCCACACGTGGTTGAAGCCGTGCGACTCGGCCAGTTTCGTCAGTGCGATGGTGCGCGCGGCGGGTGGGTGGCACTGTAGTACGACGCCGAAATCCATGGTCAGCTCCTAGATGAGGTACTGGCTGAGTGCGCGATGGACGAACCGGCCGTCGCCCTTGCGGCCGAGGTACTGGCCGTCGTCGACGATCACCTTGCCGCGGGAGAGCACGGTGTCCACGTGGCCGTCGATCTCGAACCCCTCCCAGGCGGAGTAGTCGAGGTTCATGTGGTGCGTCTTCTCGAGTCCGATGGACGTGTGTCCGTTCGGGTCGTAGACCACGATGTCGGCATCGGCGCCCGGGGCGAGCACCCCCTTGCGGCCGTACATACCGAACATCCGGGCCGGCGTCGTCGAAGTGATCTCCACCCAGCGTTCCAGGGTGATCTTGCCCGACACGACGCCCTGGTACATCAGATCCATCCGGTGTTCCACCGATCCGATGCCATTGGGAATCTTGGAGAAGTCACCGATCCCCATGTCCTTCTGGCCCTTCATGCAGAAGGGACAGTGATCGGTGGACACCATCTGCAGGTCATTGGTGCGTAGTGCCTGCCAGACCTCGTCCTGGTGGTGCTCGTGCTTGGAACGCAGGGGCGTGGAGCAGACCCATTTCGCGCCCTCGAACCCGGGTGCGCCGAGCTGATCCTCGAGCGAGAGGTAGAGGTACTGCGGACAGGTCTCCCCGTACACGTTCTGGCCCTGATCCCGCGCCGCGGCGAGTTGTGCCACAGCCTGCTTCGCCGAGACGTGCACCACGTACAGGGGCGCCCCGGTCAACTGCGCGAGCATGATCGCGCGGTGCGTGGCCTCCTCCTCGAGCTGCCAGGCGCGCGCGACGCCGTGATAGTACGGATCGGTCTTGCCCTGCGCGAGGAGCTGCTCCACGAGCACGTCGATCGCAGGGCCGTTCTCGGCGTGCATCATCGTCAGGAGACCGGTATCGGCGGACACCTGCATGGCCCGCAGGATCTGCGCGTCGTCGCTGTAGAACACACCCGGGTAGGCCATGAACAGCTTGAAGCTCGTGATGCCCTCGTCCTGCAGGCCTCGGATCGCCGACAGCGACGCCGAGTTGACGTCGCCGACGATCTGGTGGAAGGCGTAATCCACGGCGCATTCCCCGCCGGCCATCGCGTGCCAGGTAGCGAGCGAGTCCTCCAGCCGCTCACCGAACTTCTGCACCGCGAAGTCGACGATGGTGGTGGTTCCGCCCCACGCCGCCGCACGCGTACCGGTCTCGAACGTGTCCGAGGCATTGGTGCCGCCGAAGGGCATGGACATGTGCGTGTGCGCATCGATCCCGCCGGGGATCACGTACTTGCCGGTGGCGTCGATCACCGTGTCCGCCGTGGCCGCGAGGTCACTGCCCAGCACGGTGGTGCCCGGCTCGAGGAGGGCGACGATGCGCTCCCCGTCGATCAACACGTCCGCCGCTCCGCGGCCGGTGGCCGAGACCACGGTGCCGCCGGAGATGAAAGTCGTCGACATGGCGGCGCCTACCGGGCCGGGATGGCGGTGTAGGAGTCCGGCCGGCGGTCACGATAGAACTGCCAGTCGTTGCGCACCGCGCGGACCAGTCCGAGGTCGAGGTCACGGATCACGATCTCCTCGGTATCCGTCGAGCCCGCGTCGCCGACCAGGTTGCCGCGCGGGTCGACGAAGTAGGATGTCCCGTAGAAGGTCACGGCGAGATCGCCGAATTCGTCCGTCTCCGTGCCGATCCGGTTGTTCGCCGCCACGAAGTACTGGTTGGCCGCGGCCGCGGCCGGCTGCTCCAGCTCCCACAGTCGGTTCGACAGCCCGGGCTTGGTCGCCGACGGGTTGAAGACCAGTTCGGCGCCGCCCAGGCCCAGCTCGCGCCAGCCCTCCGGGAAGTGCCGGTCGTAGCAGATGTACACGCCGACCTTGCCTACGGCGGTGTCGAACACCGGATATCCGAGATTGCCCGGGCGGAAGTAGAACTTCTCCCAGAAACGATCCAGGTTCGGGATGTGGTGCTTGCGGTACTTGCCGAGGTAGGTGCCGTCGGCATCGAGAACGGCGGCGGTGTTGTAGTACAGGCCGGGCATCTCCTCCTCGTACACGGGGAGCACGATGACCACCCCGAGTTCCCGAGCGAGGGCGCCGAACCGCTCGGTCAGCGGACCCGGCACCTGCTGGGCGTACTCGTAGTACTTGGCATCCTCGACGATGCCGAAGTAGGGGCCATGGAACAACTCCTGGAAGCAGACGATCTGTGCGCCGTCCGCCGCGGCCTGCCGCGCCAGCGCCTCGTGCTTGTCCACCATCGACGCTTCGTCGCCGGTCCATGTGGCCTGAGTGATGGCCGCCCTGATCACCGTCATCGTGTCCTCCGATCCGTCTCGACTGCTTCTGTTATTCTATTGTTTGAACATTTCTCTAATATTTCAGCTGCGTGAGGTTACGTAAAAGAGTGTGCCGCACCGCGGCGTTCGTGGAGGCAAGATGGATGAATCAGCGCTCGATCAGATTCGCGATACCCCCACCCTGCGCATCGACGATCCGTCGCCGGCCGGGATCGCCGGTGCCATCGCCAGGATGATCAACGCCGGCGAGTTGCTCCCCGGCGACCGGCTACCCACCGTGCGCGCCCTGTCTCGGCAACTGAGCGTCTCCCCGGCCACCGTCAGCCACGGTTGGCAGGCGCTGGCCCGCTCCGGCCTGGTCGTATCCCGTGGCCGCAGTGGCACGTTCGTCGCCGACGGCGCCGCACGCAGACCCGCCGCAGCGACGCGGACCGCGACGATGGCCGGCCCGGGCAGCGACGTGCGGTGGGATCTGTCCCTCGGCGCGCCCGACCCCCTGCTCCTGCCCGAGATCGCACAATCCCTCTCCGCCGTGGCACGACGAGCGGAGACCACGAACTACCATGAGCATCCGGTGGTCCCGGAGCTCGGCGCCCTGCTGAGCGACACATGGCCCACCTCCTCCGAGGCTCTGACCATCGTCGACGGCGCGCTCGACGCGGTGGTTCGGGCGCTCGACGCCGTCACCCGCTACGGCGATCGGGTCATCGTGGAGAACCCGACGTTTCCCCAGTTCCTCGACCTTCTCGAGGTCAACGGCCTGCACGCCCTACCAGTGAGGCTGGACGAGGAGGGGATCCGGCCGGACGACTTCGCGCGCGCCCTGGAGCAGGGACCGTCCGCAGCGATCATCCAGCCGCGAGCACAGAACCCCACCGGTCGGTCGATGTCACGGAGCCGGGCGGAGGAACTCGTCGGCCTGCTGCGCGGGGACTCGCGTTGCATGGTCATCGAGGACGATCATTCCGGTTCAGTCGTCTCCGCAGGCGATCTCAGCCTCGGCCAGTGGATGCCAGAGCGGGTGCTGCACATCCGAAGCTTCTCCAAGTCACACGGTCCGGACCTCCGCATCGCCGCGATGTCCGGGCCCGCCGCAGTGATCAACCGGGTGGTCTCGCGGCGCGCGCTCGGCCCCGGGTGGACCCCGCGGATCCTCCAGCGTCTGCTCTACGACCTGCTCTCCGACTCGACGGCCGAGCGCACTGTGGCCCGCGCGCGCGAGGAGTACGCCCGCCGCCGTGACGCCCTCGTGCCCGCGCTCGCGGGGATCGACGCCGCCGTCGCTACCGCGGAGGGGCTCAACCTCTGGATCCCGGTGGACGACGAACGCCGGGCCCTGATCCACCTGGCCGCAGAAGGCATCCGCGTGGCCCCGGGTGCGCCCTTCGTCGTCGGAACGCCGGAGACCGAACACATCCGCGTCACGATCGCCCCACTCGATACCGACTTCGTGGACGTGGGGCGTGCCGTGGCCACCGCCGCCGCCCCTCTCCGCCGGGACGAGTTCTACGCGCTCCGCGAGCTCTGAATCCCGGACTACCCCATCGGGTCCAGGTGCGACGGGGCGTCGGCCCAGCTCACGAGCTCCCAGCCGGCGTCGACGGGGCGGAGCACGATCTCGCCCGTGTTCGGCAGGTGATGCTTGTGCGCGTACGCACCGTCGACCCCGGACAGATGGAATCCGACGAGCCGGATGGCCGCCCCGTGGCTGACGAGGTACACGTCGCCGTGCGGCAGATGCTCGGCGCGGATCGCGTCCACCGCGGGCAGGTACCGCGCGAGCAGGCCCTCGGCGCTCTCGCCGCCGGGCATCGCGGCGGTCGGCTCGCCGGAGTACCAGCGGCGCACGACATCCTGGAAGACCTCGATGGAGGCCTCGTCGCTGAAACCCTCGAGGTCACCGGCCTGCACCTCGTGGACCCCGTCGATCACAGAGGGCCGCACGCCCCAGGCGTCGGCGATGTGTCCCGCGGTCTGCTGCGCCCGGCGGGCGACCGAGCTGAGCAGCGCCGCGGGAGCGGCGTCGGGGCGATCGGCGCCGAACCTGCGCGCCTGCTCGACGCCCTCGGGCGTGAGCGGCGCGCCGGGCGGCCGGGTGTCGAGGCCCCGCGCGACGTTCGCGGTGGTCTGGCCGTGCCGGACCAGGTGCAGCAGGCCCGTCATCGTTCCCCCCTGCGCAGACCGTCGAACCAGGTCTCGGAATCGCCGGGGTCGACGGGGGCCGTGCCGGGCCCGCCCGGGCGCGGCCACGATCCGAGGAAGCGGAGGTCGTCGCACACGCGGTGCAGGGCACGCAGCGCCTCGCCCACCGCGGGATCGTCGATGTGGCCGACGCAGTCGAAGTGGAAGACGTAGCTGCCGAAGACCGTTCGCTTCGGTCGTGATTCGATCCGGGTCAGATCGACGCCGCGCAAGGCGAACTCGGCCATGGCGAGGGCCAGAGATCCCGGGCGACTGGGCACGTCGATCACCACGGCGGTGCAATCGGATCCCGTGCGCTCCGGTGCCGGACCCGGCTTGCCGCACAACACGAACCGAGTGCGGGCATCGGCGACGTCGGCCACACCGGTGGCGACCTCCGACACCGCGTACATCCGTGCGGCCAGCGCCGTGGTGACGCCGGCGTCGACCCGCCCCTCGGCCACGTCGAGCGCGGCGGCGGCGTTGGAGGCGGCCGGAACCACCTGCGCCTGCGGCATGTTCGCGGCGAGCCATGCGCGGACCTGCGCTGCGGCCACCGGATACGCGCCGACGGTGCGGGCCTCGGACAAGGTCTTCCGCGACGCGATCGAGAAGGCGACAGCCAGATCGGTCTCGGCGAAGATCTGCAGCGGCGCACCGAATCCCAGGGCATCCAGGGTCGGCGTCACCGGCCCCTCGACGGACGATTCGATGGGCACGCACGCGAGGTCGGCGCCACCGTCGGAGACCATCTCGAGGGCGGCCACCTGGCTGGGGGCGCTGATCCGCTCGGCACCCACGAGCTCGAACCCGGGCACCGTCATGGCGCCGCGTGCGGCGAGGTCCTGGCACTGCAGCAGCGCCATCTCGGTGAACGTCCCCTCGGGGCCGAAGTAGGCGATGCGTGTCACGACACGAGCCTAGCGGGAGCGCCGCCGCAGGGTGCCCGCGCGGCGATTTAGTACAGTCATTCCGATCTTTGTAGGAATGGGGACGGGGATGTCGTACGACGAGAATCCGCTGGACCGGATCAGCTCCGGACCGGCACCGACGGGGCCGAGCCCGTGGCGCTCGAACCGCCTGCCCACCGGCAGCCCGTACGCGGGCGGCGGCCTGTACGGGACCGGCGACGTGAAGCGGAGGCGCCGGCTCGGCCGCGCCGGCTGGATCACCCTCATCATCGCCGTGGCCCTCATCGCGGGCGCCGTGGGCTGGGCCGCGGTCTCCAAGCCGAGCGCGCCCGGGTTCGCCTCGCCGATCGGCGCCGGACCGGGCGCCCCGCCGGCCGCGCCGAGCATCGAACAGCTCACCGCCAGCGGCCTGTTCACCACCGCACTCACCTCGCCGAACTGCTCCCTGCCGCCACTGCAGGCCACCCGGGAGGCCGTGGAGGCCTTCGCCCGCACGGGCACCGATTGCCTCGCCGCGGTCTGGGGACTGCGCCGAGGCCGAGTCCTCGTGTTCAGCGCACCGGACAACCTCTCCCCCGGGCCGGGCTGCTTCACCGGCAAGCCCGTGACCTCGATCGGCACGTGCGGCGACGACCTCGACCTCAACTACGACGCCGCGATCCGCGGCGCCGGCAGCCAGGCCGGCCCCCTGCTCGTGTGGCTGGCGATCTCCGTCGCCGAACGCGCCGAGACGCGCGCCGGGCAGTCGGCCGACATGTCCGCCCTGATCAGGCTGGCCGGCGAGTCGAGCCCCGTCGGCCTCGATCATCAGCGCCGCCGCCACCTGCAGACCCTGTGCCTCGCGGGCGCGACGATCCGGAGGCTCGTCGACCACGGGATCGCGCGTGCCGATGTCGCACAGGCGTCCGCCCAGGCGCGCTCGTGGCGACGTCCCGGAGGAACCCCCGAGGCGACGTCGGCCCTGCCCGAGACCGCGCAGGCCTGGTTCGATCGCGGCAGTGACTCCCCCACCCAGGAGGTCTGCCGGACCGCATGGACGGTCCCCGCCGAGCAGGTCTCCTGAGCTACTTCAGGCCCAGGGCGTGCAGGCGGTCCGTGACCGCCTGGGGGTCGGGCGTCACGAGGTGTCGCAGGCGCTCGCGGACGGCGTCCTGCGCCATCGGATTGAGCGCGGCGAGGCGCGCCTCGTCGGGGGCCGCGAGCGCCGCGGGGATGTCGTCGCCGGTCAGGGCCACCACCGTGGCGCACAGTACCGCCACGGCCTGATCGGCGTCCGCCACCGCGATCTCGAAACCGGGCCCGTCCTCGTGCACGCCGTGCACGAGGAACTCCGCGAGCGCCGTCGGATCGCCGGGCGCGTAGCTACAACTCTTGCGGCCCGACGGTGCCGCCACAGCCAGCCCGTCGACCAGGGACATCGGCTCGCGCGGAGGCGCCAGCAACTCCAGTTCGATCGCCATCATCTTGACCCTAACTCTTGCTCTGGGTTGCCCGCCGCATTAGGTTAGGGTTACCTTCATGACCATCACTGAGCGAGAGGAGTCGTCATGAGCGCCCCGACCATCGCCGAGCCGACACCGGCCGAGCGCGTCCGCACCATCGCGGCCGTCCCCCATGCCGCGGTCCTCGCGGCCGACGGCTACGAGCCGATCACACTCGCGCTGCACCACGTGCTGGGCGATCGCCTGGTGGTCGCCGTCGCCGACGACGCGCCCTGGCTCGAGGGCGTGCGCGCCATGGTCGAGATCAACGACATCTCGCCGCTCCCGCTGCGCGAACGGACCCGCTCCCTGGTCTGGCTCTCGGGCCGGCTGTCCGAGGTGGCCGACGGTGCCGCCCTCGCCGCCCGCGTGGCCGTCGACAATCCGCTCGAGGCGCTGCTCGACGTGGGCAACGGATCCCGGCTGGTGACCATGCCGATCGAGACGGCCGTGCTCGCGGACGCCGCCGGCGCCTCGTCCGTGACCGGCGACGAGCTGGCGGCCGCCGAACCCGACCCGTTCGCCGGCTACGAGACGGCATGGCTCGCGCACGTCGAGGCCGATCATCCGGAGATGGTCGGGCAGCTCGCCCGCCGCCTGCCCGGGAAACTGCGCAACCACCGCATCCGACTGCTGGGCATCGACCGCTTCGGCATCCGCCTGCGCGCCGAGCATCATGAGCTCTCCGACGTCGACGTGCGCCTGAACTTCCAGCAGCCCGCCCACGACATGGCCGCCCTGCAGCGCGGCATCCGCATCCTGCTGGGCTGCCCCTTCCTCAACGGTCTCCGCGCTGGCTGAGCACGGCCGCCGTCAGTGCGCCTGCACCGTGATGTCGGTCCCCTTCGGGGTCATCGCGTACACCCCTACCGCGACGGCGAACAGGATCACGCCACCGACCAGGCCGGTGGTCTGCAGTGACGCGGTGAAGCCGGTGGCCGCGTGCTCGGCGAGCCCGGGCAGGCCCGCCTCCTGCGCGATCGCCATGGCGGCGCCGAGGGATTCACCCGCGGCGTCCGCGACGGCCGCGTCCACGCCGGGGATCGCACCGAAGTCGGCGTCGGCGGTGTAGAGCATCGCCGCGACGCTGCCGAGGATCGCGACGCCGAGCACGTTGCCCAGGTCGTACGAGGTCTCCTCGAGTGCGGCGGCGTTGCCCGCCGTCTCCTCCGGTGTCCCGGACATGATCATCGCGGAGGCCACCGTCATCGCGCCCATGCCGAGTCCCACGAGGACGAGCGGCGCCAGCAGGCCGGCGTAGTCCAGGTGCGCGGGCACCGCGAGCAGAACCATGCCGACCGACGCCGCCACCAGTCCACCCGCGAGGACGACGCGGGCGTTCAGGACACCGGCCAACCACGGCGCGGCGAGCGAGGCCACCACCGCGGCCACGGCGACGGGCAACAGCCGGACGCCCGTCTCGATCGGCCCGTAGCCCGCCACCAGCTGCATCCACTGCGCGAGCAGCAGCAGCGCGGCGGCCATCGCGAACATGACGCCGAGTGCCGCCAGGATCCCGGCGGAGAACTGCCGGCGCCGGAACAGCCGCACGTCGAGCAGCGGATGTTCCCGGCGCAGGGACCGTCGGACGAACAGCCCGAGCACCACGACGGCGACGAGCACGGCCACCAGCCCCGGGACCGACAGCAGGGTGTGGTCCTTCGCGAACCGCTTGATCGACCACACCAGCGCGACCATCCCGGTGATCGACATGAGCGCACCGAGCCAGTCCCACGCACCCGGCGAAGGCACCGTCGACTCGGGCAGCAGGAAGAACCCGACGATCAGCACGAGCACCATCACGGGCACGTTCACCATGAACGCGGCGCGCCATGAGAAGTGCTCCAGGAGAACGCCGCCCACGATCGGACCCACCGCGGCCCCGACGCCGGAGACCGCGGCCCACAGGCCGAGCGCCTTCGCCCGCTCCGCCGGATCGGTGAAGATCACCCGCAACATGGTGAGCGTGGTGGGCATGATCATCGCGCCGCCCACGCCCAGCGCCGCCCGGAGCGCGATCACCTGAGCGGGCGTCTCCGCCCACATGACCAGCGCCGAGGCGAGGCCGAAGACGACGTAGCCGAGGAGCAGCATGCGCTTGCGGCCGAACCTGTCACCCAACGAGCTGGTGGAGACCAGCAGTCCGGCGAGCACCAGCGAGTAGACGTCGATGATCCAGAGCTGCTGCGCCGCAGTGGGTCGCAGATCGGCGGCCAGATCCGGGACCGCGATGTTGAGGATCGTCATGTCCACGGTGATGACGAGCAGGCTCGCCGAGAGGAGCAGCGCCGCGGCCCAGCGCCGGGTCGCGGACATCGCGGGCGCAGTCGAGAGGTCGGTCATGGCGTCGTCTCCTGTCGGGGGTTCCAGAGCGCGGTGATCGCGCCTTCGAGCAACGCCGGATCGGCGGGCTGCTCGGCGAGCACGGCGTTCATGGTCGCGCCGTCGGTGAAGATCGCCACAGCACGGGCGCTTTCGGGCGTGACGTAGCGCTCCAGGGTGGCCGCGAAGTCCGCGGCCCAGTGGACGCTCAGCTCGCGGAGGTCCGGGTGCAGCGGCGCGGCGCAGGTCACCGCGAAGTCGCCGCCGACCAGCTTCGGATCGCTCAGGTAGCGCACGAGCGCGGCGGTGTACGCCGCCGGCGAGGCCCCCTCGCGGACGAAGACCTCCTCGAGCTCGTCGAGCCAGACCTCCGCCTCCTCGACCAACGATCGGAGCGCGGCCGACCGCAGATCGTCGAGCGTGGCGAAGTACTGCGTGGTCGACCCGAGGGGCACCCCGGCGCGGGCGGCGACCTTCCGGTGCGTGAGCGCGTCCGGGCCCGATTCGACGACGATGGCCGCGGCGGCCGCGATGATCTCGCGGCGCCGGCGCGCCGGATCGCGACGGCGGGGAGTTCCTGTCACCACAGCCTCCTAATGGACGTTTGTACATGTACAACCGTACATGATGTGCGGAGGCAAAGAACGGGCTAGATTGTCCAGATGAGCGCCACACCGGACGATCCCTCGCCTGACCAGCCTGAAAGCACGCCGAAGCCCGACTTCGCCGCACGCACGAAGAGCCACGTCGACGACGCGGCCACCCGAGCCAAGACCCACGCCGATGAGGTGGCGGAGCGCGCGAAGACCAAAGCCGGCGAGGCCGCCACCCGCGCCGGCGAGGCGGCCAAGAAGTGGCTGCGGCGTGCGATCGTCGCCGCCATCCTCGTCCTGGTGCTCATCGGCGCCTACTTCGCGCTGGCCGCCTACCTGCCGCGCAAGTGGGCGGACATGCTGGTCGGCTGGGTCGGCACCGACGGCGGCACCCTCAAGGGCACTGCGTTCGGGCTCGGCATCGGCTTCCTCTGTGCCGGACTCCCGCTCCTGATCCTCTGGTTCGCCGCCAGGCGCGCGGCCAGCCATCCGAAGATCGCGACCGTCCTCGGTCTCATCGCCGTGATCGCCGCCGTGCCGAACCTCATGACGCTCGCCGTCGCCATCGGCACCGGGAGCGGCGCGAGCTACGCGCGCACCAAGATCGACCAGAACGCGGCGGGATTCCGCTGGGCCACCCTGATCGGCGTCGTCATCGGCGTCGTCGCCGCGATCGCCCTCGCGATCTTCCTCGAGGTGCAGCGCCGCAAGCGCGCCAAGAAGAAGGAGCGCAAGGCCGTCGAGAAGCAGGCCAAAGCACTCGCCAAGCAGATGGAGAAGGACGCCAAGGCCACCGAGAAGGCGCACGGCGGCCGCGCCCCCGGCCTCGACGAGCAGCCACCGTCGGGCGAGGGCGACGGGCGATAGGGCCCGTCAGATCCCGAACAGCGTCTCGATCGGCGCCTTGGCGAAGTACACCAGGAACAGCCCGGAGACGATCCACAGCAGCGGGTGCACCTCCTTGGCCTTCCCACGCGCGACGGCCATCACCACCCAGGTGATGAAGCCGATGCCGATGCCGTTGGCGATCGAGTAGGTGAAGGGCATCGAGACCACGGTGAGGAAGACGGGCAGGACCACGGAGAACTTGCTCCAGTCGATGTCCTTGAGCTGGCCCAGCATCATGGCGCCCACAACGACCAGCGCGGGAGCGGCGGCCTCGGACGGGACCACCTCGTAGAGCGGGGTGAAGAACATCGCGGCGAGGAAGAGCACGCCCGTCACGATGTTCGCCAGGCCCGTGCGCGCGCCCTCGGCGATGCCCGACGCGGACTCCACGAAGACGGTGTTCGACGAGGCCGAGGCGCCGCCGCCCACGATCGCGCCCGCGCCCTCGACGGCCAGCGCCTTGCCGATGTTCGGCACGGAACCGTCCTCCTTCATCAGCCCGGCCTCCTTGGTGAGACCGGTGATGGTGCCCATGGCGTCGAAGAAGTTCGACAGCACCAGCGCGAAGACCAGCACCGACGCCGCCAGCACGCCGATGCGGGTGAAGGCGCCGAAGACGTCCACCTCGCCGACCAGCGACAGGTCGGGCAGGCCGCCGAGGCTCGACGGGAGCTCGGGGATGTTGAGGCTCCAGCCGTGCGGGTCCTTGAACGACGGGCCGAGGCCGGCCACCTTTTGCACGATCAGCGCGACGATGGTGGTGATGACGATGCCGAGCAGGATCGCGCCCGGCACCTTGCGGACCACGAGCACACCGATGAGCAGGACGCCGAAGACGAAGACCGCCGTGGGCCAGGCGGCGACGGAGTTGCCGATGCCGAGGCCGACGGGCACCGTCGTACCGGCGGCGTCCGGGATGCGCCGCACGAAGCCCGCGTCCACGAAGCCGATGAACGCGATGAAGCAGCCGATGCCCGCGGCGATCGCGGCCTTGAGCTCGGCGGGGATCGCGCGGAAGACCGCGGTCCGGAAGCCGGTGACGCCGAGCAGCACGATGATGATGCCGTCGATCACCACGAGGCCCATGGCCTCGGGCCAGGTGACCTGTGGCGCGACGCTCACGGCCAGGAGGCTGTTGACACCGAGGCCGGCGGCGATGCCGAAGGGATAGTTGACGATCGCACCGAAGGCGATGCACATGATGCCCGCGGCGAGGGCCGTCACGGCCGCGACCTGCGCGGTGGGCAGCACGTGCCCGAGCACGTCGACGTTCTTGCTCTGCCCGACGACGCCGCCGATGATGATCGGGTTGAGCACCACGATGTAGGCCATCGTGAAGAAGGTGACGAGACCGCCGCGGAGCTCGCGCGGCACCGTCGAACCGCGCTCGGAGATGCGGAAGAACTTGTCGATGGGCCCCAACTGGGGCTCGGTGGGAGCGGACACGTCGTGACCCTTCACTCGCTGCAGGACCGGGCAATCGTAACGGTGCCCGGTTAGGGTGACCCGGTGAACGCCCCCGAGCCCGTGCCGACCGTCGAGCGCCGCTCGCTGCGCGCCGAGGTCGCGATCGTGCTGCTGGTCACTTTCGCCTGGTCGGGGCTGTATTCGATGGTGCGCCTGATCGGTTACCAGCTGGGCGCGGGCGTCGGTAGTACGACGGTGACGCTCAACCCTGTCCGCAGCCCGCACGCGGTGATCGACTTCCTGCTGCAGGTGCTCGGCGCGGTACAGCTCTTCGGTTGGGCGGCGCTCGCGCTGTACCTGCTCGCCCGGTCGGGGATCGGGTTCGCCGACATCGGCTTCGCGCTGCGCCGTCCGCGGCGGGAACTGCTGCGCGACATCGGGCTGGGCACCGGCCTCGCGGCGCTCATCGGCATCCCCGGGCTGGCGCTGTACGCGGCGGGACGCGCGCTGGAGGTCACGGCGAACGTCGTGCCCGCGTCGGGCGAGGTGCAGTGGTGGCGGATCCTCACGTACGTGCTCCTCGCGGCGGGGAACGCGGTCGCCGAGGAGGTGGTGGTCGTGGGCTACCTCATGACCCGGCTCCGGCAGCTGGGCGTCGGTCGGCCCGGTTCCATCGCGGCGTCGGCCGTGCTGCGCGGCTCGTACCACCTCTACCAGGGCTTCGGAGCGGGCCTGGGCAACCTGGTGATGGGCGTGATCTTCGGCGCCGCCTACGACCGCTGGCGGCGGCTGTGGCCGCTGGTCATCGCGCACTTCCTACTCGACGTCGTGGCCTTCGTCGGCTACGCGCTGCTGCGCCCGCACCTCGGTTTCCTCGCCTGACCCACTCCCGGGCCGTCCTGTGACCCGCCCCATGAACACCACCTGATTCTCAGATGCGGCCCGTACAGTCGGACGACGTGAACGACGAACGACCGCGCGGGCAGGACCGGCGCGAGCCGAACCTCGCCTGGTCGCAGGTCCCCGAGGGCGACCCGCGCTCGCGCGCGCCCCGGCACCCGCAGGGCGTCCCGCGACAGGGCCGGCAGCCCGGACCGCCCCCGCAGCGCCCCGCTCAGCCGCCGCGCCGGCCCGTGCCGCCGCAGCAGCCCGCGCCGCAGCAGCCTCGCGCCACCCGCGTCGAGCGGCCTCAGCAGGCCGGGCCGGAGCAGCCGCGCCCGCAGAACTGGGCTCCCCGCCAGGAGCCGGAGCCGGTCCCCGCGAGCGAGATCAAGCGCACCGTCGGAGCCCGGGGCAGCAGCGACGGCCGCGTCCCGCCGCCCCCACGTCCCCCGCGGAGCCGGGGCCGGGACCGGGATCTGGGCCGACGGTCCGCCGCGGCCCCGCCGCAGGCGCCCGCGCCGAAGAAGGTGCGCCGCAAGCGCAAGCTGCACCCCTTCCGCTGGCTCGGCGTCTTCCTCGTGCTGATCCTCGTGGGCACCGTGGCGGGAACGATCTACTTCGACGGCAAGCTCCAGCGGATCGACGCGCTCACGGCGTACACCGGCCGGATCGCCGACACCCCCGGCACGAACTGGCTGCTCGTGGGTACCGACGCCCGCGAGGGCCTGACCCCGGCGCAGCAGAAGGCCCTGGCCACGGGCGGCGACCTCGGCGGTGCCCGCACGGACACGATCATGCTGGTGCACATCCCGACGTCCGGCGACGCGACGCTGGTCTCCATCCCCCGCGACCTGTTCGTGAAGGTCCCCGGGCAGGGCAGCCACAAGATCAACGCCGCGTACTTCCTCGGCAGCACCTCCGGCGGCGGCGATGCGGGCGGCGCGCAGCTGCTCGTGCGGACCCTGGAGCAGGCCTCGGGCGTGCACATCGACCACTACGCCGAGATCGGCTTCGGTGGCTTCGCGAACATGGTCGACGCGATCGGCGGGGTCGAGATGTGCCCGAAGGCGCCGATCAACGATCCCAAGGCCGGGCTGCGGATCACAGCGGGCTGCCAGACGCTCGACGGTGCGCAGGCCCTCGGTTACGTGCGCACCCGCGCCACCCCCAACGCGGACCTCGACCGGGTGGTGCACCAGCGCGAGTTCATGTCGGCGCTGTTCAAGGAGGCCACGTCGCCGACGACGCTGCTCAACCCCTTCGAGCTGTGGGGGCTGTCCAACGCGGTGGTCGACGCGCTCAAGGTCGACAAGGACACCCACCTGTGGGACCTGGCACGACTCGCGTGGGCGATGAGCGGGACCACCGTCACCACGACCACCCCGACGGCGGGCAGTGAGTACACCAGCGACGGCGACTCCCTGGCGTGGGGGAAGAACACGGATGAGTTCTTCGGCCTGCTCGCGGCGGATCAGCCCGTTCCCGCTCGCCTCCTGAGCACGCCGCCGGGAACCGGTTAAGGTGGCGCCATGACTGAACGCGGCCGCATCGGCCGCCCGCCGAAGGTGAATCGCGAGCAGGTGGTGGCCGCCGCCGCAGACATCCTCACCACCGACGGGCCGCTGAAGTTCTCGATGCGCACCCTCGCCGCGCGCCTGGACATCAGCGCCATGGGCATCTACCACTACTTCGATTCGAAGAACGACCTCCTGGGCGCCGTCCTCGAGCATCAGTCGTGGAACACGCCCATCCCCGAACTCGCGACGGACCCGCACGAGCGGCTGGTGCAGCTGCCCCTCATCGTGGTGGACCACCTGACGCGGCACCCCTGGGTGATCGACGTGCTCTCGGCCGACGAGATCATCGACGCCTACTCGGCGTGGTCCTTCGACGAGTTCCTGCGCACCACCGACGAGATCGGCATCCCCGAGGACGAATCCCTGCACCTGCTCCTGGGCCTCTGGCGGCTCACGATCGGCGAGGTCACGGTGCGGACCAATCAGGCGATGCGGGACGCCCGTCCCACCTCGAGCGCGTGGTACGAGCGGGAGATCCCGCAGCACGTCATCGATCGCCCACGACTGGCGCGGGCGCTCGGCGCGCTGGACCCGAGCGCCGAGACCTACGACGTCAAGCAGACGATCCTCGCGTACCTCCGCGGCGCCCTCGGCGACCGCTTCCACGGCTGACCCGGCGAGCGGACCACGGGCCGGCGTCGCCGCCGGCCCGTCCGGAGTCCTACAGCGAGACCTGGCGGCCGCGCAGGCCGTCGCGGGAACGCCGCTGCGCCGCGGTGAGCTCGGAGTCGTCGGCCAGGGCCTCAGCCAGGCGCTTCGCCAGCTCGACGGTGCCCGCGACCCACTCATCGGGGTGCGACTCGCGGTCGAGATCGAAGACCGGCACGAGCAGGCCGTCGGAGCGGAAGGAGCCGGCGAACCGCGAGCCCTCGCCGACGGAGAGGCCGCCGGCGGCGTGCACGCGCGCCAGCGCGGCCATCAGATCGTCCTCGGGCGCGGGGTGCACCCAGCGCAGGTGCGCCTTGGAGCCGGTGTCGGCCCACCAGGGTGCGCCGATCCCGTCGGCGCCCAGGTCCAGGCGCGCCGCGGGCGTGATCAGCGAGTTGGCGTGCTCGACGAGCTGGCGGGTCTGCGCGTCGGCGTCGCCCGCGAGCCACCAGTCGAAGTCCTTGTGCACCGTGACCTCGAGCGTCGCGGCGGCGTCGAGGACCTCGAGCAGCGCACCGTCGGACTCCTCCGACAGCGCCTCGCCCACCGCGGCGTCGGCGGCGAACCGGGCGGCGCCCGCGAGCGCGGCGCCGGGCTCCAGTGGGCGGGTCGCGGTCTGCAGGGCCGCGTAGCCGATCACACCGCCGGCCTCCTCGCGGACCAGCGCCTGCGCTGCGCCCGGGAGCACTGTCGCGAGCCGGATCTCCCGGTTCGCACCGGCCACCTTCAGCGGAGCGGTGGCACTGGGCACGAAGTTCCGCAGCGCGACGATGTCGCACTCGGCGGCCAGGCCCTCGAAGGGGCGGCTGCTCGCGGCGGCCGAGGCCTCGGCGCGGGCGCGCTGGGCGGCCACCTTCTCGGCACGGTTCGATCCCTCGCGGGGAGTGGCATTGCGTTCGCGTCTACCCATGCCGGGCAGCCTATCCCCGCAGCCAGGACCGCGTGCGGGCCGGGTGGTTGGTGGCGATCCACTGCACACCCAGGCCGTTGCACAGGGCCACGTCGGCCTCGGAATCGACGGTCCAGCAGTAGGTGAAGCGGCCCGCGGCACGGGCCTTGGCGACGGTGTCCGGCCGCTCGCGCAGCGATTCCACGGACGGCCCGATGCCCTGCGCGCGGACCGCGGTGGCGGCGCCGCCGCCGAGCAGCCGCGAGGCCTCGCCGAGCAGGACCGCGGGGACGCCGGGCGCGTTGCGGCGCACGCGCCAGACCGCGGAACCGGAGAAGGAGATGACGGTGACCGGCGCGTCGGCGAGGTCCGCCGGCTTCGCCAGTCCGTGGCGCTGCAGGGCCGCGAGCAGCTTCTGCTCCACCATGCCGCCGAAGCGGACGGGATGCTTGGTCTCGACGAAGAGCTTGCGGCCCGCCGTGCGGGCCAGCTCGATCAGCTCGTCGAGTGTGACCACGGGCTCGGGATGGCCAGGCCTCTTCCACGAGCCGAAATCCATCGCCCTGAGGTCCGCGAGGTCGAGCTCGGAGACGGCGCCGGTGCCGTCCGACGTCCGCTCGACGGTGCGGTCGTGCAGGCAGACGAGGTGCTGGTCCTTGGTCAGGCGCACATCGCATTCGATCGCGTCCGCCCCCTCCGCCACGGCCGCCTCGAAGGCGCTCATCGTGTGCTCGGGGAACTCGCCGCTGGCGCCCCGGTGGGCAACGATCCCCGCTACGCCGCCAACCATCGCGTCCCGTCCTCCTGCTCCCGGGCCGCCGGCCCACCGTCGATCATGCGCAACAACCGCGCCGTGGCCAGCAGGAACACACCGGCCAGCAGGTAGGTCAGCGCCGTGTAGACCATCGCGTCGGCGCCGTGCTGCAGACCGCCCGCCGCGCGCGAGTACGCCGTGCACGCGATCGTGACGATAGTCAGCGCGAACCACGCGACCCACCACCGCCGGATGAACATCGCGCGACGATCCGTCGCGAGCCCGGCCGCCCGCTTCTGCGCGTCGGCCAGCTCCAGCACGAGCACCGGCGCAGCGGCCAGGTTCACCACCGGCACCAGGCAGTAGGCGTACAGCTGCCAGCGTGGCCGCGGCTCGCGGGTGCCGAGCGCGGCGTACGCGCGGGCCCGCGCGGTCTGCAGCCACAGCGTGAGCACCACGACGAGCGCGAGCACCGCGAACACGGCCAGCCAGCCCACCGCGAACACCGCGACGGTGGCGATCACAGCGAGCCACCCGGGCACCGGCCCGGCGCGGTTGACCACCAACAGCAGGTACGCGAGGCCCTCCACGATCGCGGCGGCGAAGACGATGCCGGTGGTCAGGCGCAGGACGAAGGGCGTCGCGTCGGCCGCGGCCTCAGCGGTGGTCGGTGCCGGGGGCGCGGCCGGGCTGAAGTCCTGCCGCAGGCCCCAGCGGGGGGCCACGGGGTAGCGCGGCGTGGGCTTCGGGTCCGACGGTGCGCGGCGCGGCGGGGGCAGCGTCTCGGGCGGGCGCCGCGCGAGCCAGCGCAGCCGGGTACGGGGTGGCGCGGTGCGGGCGGGGTTCGGATGCATCAGACGGCCCCCGGGCTGCCGTCCGGCCGCACGACGGGCCGCTCGGCGGACGCCCACGCGACCATCCCGCCGTCCACGGCGACGGCCTCGATCCCCACGGTCTCGAGGTAGCGGACGGCCTGTTCGGAACGGCCGCCTCCACGACAGATGACGTACACCTGGGCGTCGAGGTCGATCTCCTCGAACCGCACCGGCAGGTCGGGCAGCGGCAGGTGCACCGCACCGGGCGCGTGTCCGAGGTCCCACTCATCCTGTCCGCGCACGTCGAGCACGGTGATGCCCGGTTCCGCCGTCAGGTCGGCGGGCAGCGCGTCGACGGGGATCGGACCGTCCGCGGGGTACTCCGTCATGGCACCAGTGAACCACGCGCACGGCGGGCCTCCGGAGATTCATCCACAGTTTCCACAGGCTCATCCACAGCTTGAGGGTTGTGTTGTGAACGCTTCACCAGCGCGGATTCCGGCCCCTGTGGATCGAGCATGTCAAGCCCCGAAATTCGCCCACAGGCCGCGGCGCTGCAGCCCCGCGAACGCCCCCTCGAGGACACCGGTGGTGAGCGATGCCGCGAGCCCGGCACCGTCGACCGCGGTGCCGCCGCCCAGCAGCCTCGCCAGGAGGGGCTTCGGGGTGTGCATCGTCTCGACCTCCGCGTCGGGGAAACGCTCGTCGAGCACGCCGCGCAGGGTGCCGATACCGTCGGCCAGACCGAGGTCGACGGCCTTGCGACCGATCCACACCTCGCCCGTGAACAACGCCGGATCCTCACCGAGACGATCGCCGCGACGGCTGGTGACCCATTCCCGGAAGGCGCCGTGGATGTCGCCCTGGATGCCGTGCAGCCATTCGACGTCGCCCTCGCGGACGTCCTCGAACATGTCCAGGCGGTGCTTCGCGTCGCCCTCGGTGAAGACCCGCCGCTCGAGGCCGACCTTGCCGATCAGCTCCTTGGCGCCGAAGCTCGCGGAGATGACCCCGATCGAGCCGACCACGGAGGTGGTGGTCACGAAGATCTCGTCGGCGGCGCACGCCAGCCAGTACCCGCCCGACGCGGCCACGTCCTCGCAGAAGGCGAGCACCGGGAGCTCGTGCTTCTCGGCGAGCTGCCGGATCCTGGCGGCGATGAGCTCGGACTGGGCCGGCGAGCCGCCGGGGCTGTTGAGCGCCAGGGCCACGGCGACGGCGTCGTCGGTCTCGAAGGCCCGGCGGAGCACCGACTCGACCCCGGCCAGGTTGAGGGCGCCACGGCCGAGTCCGCCCGACATCGCGGGCGCCGCGATGGGGCCCTCCAGGCGCACGACGGGGACCACTCCCCCGGCCTGCCCGAGGGCGGCGCGCACGCGGTGACTGGCGGCCTTCGCCGCGTCCTGCAGATCGGTCACGAGGGGACTCATGGCCCCGACGGTAGCGGGCCGCTCCGACGGATGGGGTCGTCGCAGGTCAGGGCGCGAGCGGGGAACCGGGGACGTTCCTGACGACCGCCCACACCACCACCAGCAGTCCGACGGTGATCCACAGGTACTTGTTCTGCGGCAGGGCGGGAACGGAGAAGCCGACCTTCGCGCCCAACCAGCCCAGCCAGAGCCAGATCAGCACCGCGCCGGCCGGGTAGATCAGCGCGTTCGAGCCGAGAGCGGCGAGGAAGTCGCCGTTGGTCACGTCGTTGACTGCGCGGAGACCCCCGCACCCCGGGCAGTAGAGACCGGTGGCGGCGAAGAGCGGGCAGACTCCCCAGCTGTTCTGCACGTGGGGGTCGCGCAGGTGCAGGGCGAGGACCACGGCGCCGGTGCCCGCCGCCGCGGCGAGCGGCCACGCCGCGGCCCGCAGGCGTGCGCTGCCCGACGGGGCGGTCGTGGTCATGCAGCCCAGGTTAGCGCCGGTCGCGCGGTGCGGATCACGGATCAGAGCGCGGAGAGGAAGGCGAGACCGCCGAACAGACAGCCGAGCGAGACCAGCGCGTCGAGCACCGCGTACCCCCATGCGTTGCGCCGGTTGAGCAGGTTGAGCACGGCGTGCACCCCGAAGGTGGTGCCCACCAGCAGGGAGGTGAGGAAGGCGATGGCCAAGACGTCGAAGTCACGGGTGTAGGTGCACGCCATGGCCGCACAGTCGCGGAACGAGGGCAGTGCGCGCACGGCGAGCGCGAGGTTCACGACGGTGGCCGTGAAGGAGACGACGAGAAGCGTCATCGACACGATGATGTCGGCGCGGGTCTGGCGGCCGCCGACGAGTGTGCGGATGCGGCCCGCCCGACCAATGTTCGAGTGCTGTGTGCGCACTCGGAGGATTGATCCGGTCATGTCCACCATGATCCCGCCCCGGATCGCTGATTCCAAGCGTTTGCGATAGAAACCGTTCGCGTTTCTAT
Organism: Tsukamurella sputi; assembly: GCF_007858445.1. Classification (GTDB taxonomy): domain Bacteria; phylum Actinomycetota; class Actinomycetes; order Mycobacteriales; family Mycobacteriaceae; genus Tsukamurella; species Tsukamurella sputi. The sequence goes on from NZ_VIGV01000013.1 coordinate 80,142, forward strand.
CGGGCGATCGCACCGCGACGCAGGTGGACGCCGTAAATCAATCCAGCGGTCTAGTACGTCACATCCGCTTGAATGAACAACAAACATCAGGCATTTCCGGCTATCGCGCTTGACGGGCCGCGTGCGCGCTCGGTCCAGCGGAACGATTTCCTACCACCATGTAGGTCCGCTACAGTGTTCCACACCACACCTGTGACAGGGTTCACAGTTGCAAGAGACGGAAGGCAGCGCGATGTCGGTCAAGCACACCCACTCCCTCGCGACGGGCCCCGATGCCGCGACCCGGAGTGCCTGCACCGTGTACTTCTCGCGCTCGCTCACCCGCACTCTGCTGACGGTGGCCGTTCTCGTCGCCGCCCTCGTGCTCATCCTCGTCCTGGGCTGACATCCCGCCCCGGATCCGCGCCGGGTGCCCCGCATCCTCGACGAGGGCGCGGATATCCCGGTCCGGGAACCCGCAGAACCTCAACCGCACTTCATGCGCTTTCCGCCGCCCTTATTGCGGAACCATTCCAGATAAGAAAGGCTGGAAGCGTACGAAGGACCAACCAGGAAGCGATCGCTTCCGCAATCGAAGGGAAAGACGTGGCCGTCTACACTCTGCCGGACCTCGACTACGACTACAGCGCGCTCGCGCCCCACATCTCGGGCGAGATCATGGAGCTGCACCACAGCAAGCACCACGCCGCGTACGTCGCCGGCGCCAACCAGGCCCTCGAGCAGCTCGCGGAGGCCCGCGAGGACGGCTCGATCGCCACCAAGGCGCCGCTGCTCAGCAAGAACCTCGCCTTCCACCTCGGTGGCCACACCAACCACTCGATCTTCTGGAAGAACCTGTCCCCCAACGGTGGCGACAAGCCGGTGGGCGACCTGGCCGCAGCCATCGACGAGCAGTTCGGTGACTTCGACAAGTTCCAGGCGCACTTCACCGCCGTCGCGATGACGCTCCAGGGCTCCGGCTGGTCCGTGCTGGCCTACGACCACATCGCGGGCCGCCTCGTGATCCAGCAGCTCACCGATCAGCAGGGCAACATCTCGATCAACCTGACCCCGCTGCTCATGCTCGACATGTGGGAGCACGCCTTCTACCTGCAGTACAAGAACGTCAAGGCCGATTACGTCAAGGCCTGGTGGAACGTCGTGAACTGGGACGACGTGGCCGCGCGCTACGCCGCCGCGAAGGCCTGATCCACCCCTCTTCTCAGCCTCGGAACCCCGTCCAGCGCACCCGCGCCGACGGGGTTTCGTCGTATCGAGAGGCATGCGGTCCGTGACGGACGGCACTGGTCGACGGTGCGGAACTCACCGAGCGCATTCGATAACCTAAGTGCAAACAATGCGATCCGAAAGGTAACTCGTGTTCCGTCGCACTTCCGCAGTCGCCCTCGCCACCGCCTCGATGGCGCTCACCGCCCCCGTCATCGCCCACGCCGCGCCGGCCCCGGGCGACGAGGCGACCGCCCGCCGCATCGCGTGCCAGGAGTACGCCGTGGGCGCGGCCACCTTCGACTACCGCGACCTCGGGCCCTGGCAGGCGCGGCTCACCCGCGGCACCGCACCCGAGCTCGCCGCGAAGCTCCGCTCGACCGAGGGCGCGATGAGCCAACTGCTCCAGCCCCTGAAGTGGGTGTCCACGGCCCGCCTCAGTGGTGCCGAGGTCACCCCGCTCGGCGACGACGTGTGGCTGGCGAAGTGCTTCGTCACCGTGCACGCCACCAACGTGCAGGCCCCGAACGGCCGCGACGTACTCACGACCTACACGGTCACCCTCGACAAGAAGCGGAACTGGCAGATCACCGACGTCGGCGGCACGGACCCGGCCAACTGATCCGTTCGTGTCGGACCCGGCGGTCAGACTGTCGGTATGACGCAGCCCGGGTACGACGCGATGGCCGATCTCTACGCGGAGACCTTCCCCGATCCCTATCAGTTCCCGATCGAGCGGCACGCGGCGGCGGCTTTCGCGGAGGAAGCCGCCGGGCGGCCGGGCCGCACGCTGGACGTCGGCTGCGGGACCGGCCACGTCGCCGCGGACCTCGCGGCGCGCGGGCTCGACGTGCTCGGCATCGACCCGAGCGCCGGCATGCTCACGCACGCCCGTCGGCTCCACCCGGAGTTCCCGTTCGTCGACGGTGACGCCTCCCTCGCGTCCGTCCCCGACGGTCCGATCGCGGCGATCCTGGCCCGCTTCAGCCTGATCCACGCGGAACCCGCGGAGGTCGACGCGTCGATACGCCTCTGGGCCGACCGGGTGGTGCCCGGCACGCCCGTCCTCGTCGCCTTCCAGGCGTCCGACGACGCCGGTCCGCCGCTCGCCTTCGACCACGCCGTCGCGCCCGCGTGGCGGTGGCATCCGGACGAGTTCGCCCGCGCGCTCGCCGACGCGGGCTTCGACGAGGCCTGGCGGATCGTCTACCGCGACACGAACTACCGGTTCCCCATGGCACAGGTCCTGGCCCACCGCCGCTGATACCTCGACAAGCCGGGGCCACCCGGCACCGTCGGATACGGGAAGCCGAAACCAGCGCACCGGAGCACTGAAGAACCCCATCAGGGTTCTAAAACTCTTGCCCTGCTTGCCATTCCGAGACGCTACGACTAGCGTGGGGTTTGCACGAAGGGGAGTAGCCCCCAATCGCGCGGTCGACATACTGGCGTCCCGATGGCGCCCGGCCGCGGGAACCGCGAGTCGGTGGGCGAGACCTTTGTGCCACTTGCGCGGTTCGCGAACGCGGATTCCGTGTGGCACAGGTCTTTCGGAGGTTCCACGTGCTCAACGCCCTGATAGTCGGCTTCCTGGTCGTCTTCCTCGCCGAGCTCGGCGACAAGTCCCAGCTCATGGCCCTGACGTTCGCGATCAAGCACCACTGGGCCACCGTGCTCGCGGGTATCACCGTCGCGACCGCGCTGATCCAGGCCGCGTCGGTGGTCATCGGCGCGACCGTCGGCGCCGCGCTGCCCACCCATGTTCTCGCCGTGGGTGCCGCGCTCACGATGCTCGCTTTCGCCTTCTGGACCTGGTGCGGCGAGGGGCCCGACGACGAGGAGCAGCCCGACGGCGCCACCGCCGCCCGCTCGAACTGGGCCGTCTTCCTCGCCGTGACGTCCGCGTTCGTCCTCGCCGAGCTGGGCGACCGCACCATGCTCGCGACGATCACCCTGGCCACCAACCACAACGCCCTCGGCATCTGGATCGGCTCGACGGTGGGCATGGTTCTCGCGGGCGGCATGGCGATCGTCGTCGGCGCCCTGTTCGGGCACCGGATCCCCGAGCGTGCCGTGCACGTGGTCGCCACGCTGCTCTTCTTCGGCTTCGCGATCTGGATGCTGGTCGACGCGATCCTCGGCCTGACCAGTGGCACCGCGATCGCTGTCGTGCTGGGCCTGACGGCGGCGGTCACCGTCATCGGGCTGATCGCGGTCCGCAGGGCCTACACGGCCCGACGGTCCGCCGCCCCGGCCCCACACGGCGAGCTGTCGGACACCCCCGCATCCTGAAGAACAGCCGTTCACTACTGTGAGGTGGGTCGCGCCGCCCACCGGCGAGTGCGCTCCACTACAGAAGGGAATCAGCCATGGACGTCTCCGGCTCCTCCGTCATCGTCACCGGTGGCGCATCCGGCCTGGGTGCCGCCACCGCCAAGCGTTTCGCCGATGCCGGCGCCACCGTCTTCGGCCTCGACCTGCAGCCGTCGATCGACAAGGCCACCCCCGTCGACAACGTGCACCTCATCGCCACCGACGTGACCAAGGAGGACGAGGTCCTCGCCGCCATCGCCGAGGCCGTCAAGGCCGGACCGCTGCGCGTGGCCGTCAACTGCGCCGGCGTCGGCTGGGCCGGCCGCATCCTGTCCAAGAACGGCCCGCACGCGCTGGACCTGTTCCAGACGGTCATCAACATCAACCTGGTGGGCACGTTCAACGTGATGCGCCTGGCCGCCGACCAGATGTCCAAGCAGGAGGCCGCCGACGAGCAGGGCTCGCGCGGCCTCATCGTCAACACCGCCTCCGTCGCGGCCTTCGAGGGTCAGATCGGCCAGATCGCCTACACCGCGTCCAAGGGCGGCGTGCACGCGATGACCATCACCGCGGCACGTGACCTGGCGCAGTTCGGCATCCGCGTGAACACCATCGCACCCGGCACCATCAACACGCCGATGCTCGCCGGCGTGACCCCGGAGTTCAAGAAGACCCTCGAGGCGGGGATCCCGTTCCCGTCGCGCCTGGGCGAGCCCGCCGAGTACGCGCAGCTGGCCTACTTCCTCTCCGAGCACGACTACATCAACGGCGAGACGATCCGCATGGACGGCGCGCTGCGGATGGCTCCGCGCTAGATCTGCAGTTCTTCCGCCGGCGTCGCCCCGACCGCGTCCGACAGGACGAGGAGCGGGGCGGCGTCGTCGTCGATGGACGTGCCTTCGGGCGGAAGCACCATGCTCGACGGTGCAGGGGCCGCCCCGGCCTCGTTGCGCAGGTCGATGGCCACGAGCAGGTTGTGCACGTTCTCCTCGGGCACACCGTCGCCGAAGTCCTCGGGGAGGTAGGGGCTGAGCTGCACCAGCACGTCGCGGATCTCGACGACGCGGCGTTGGAAGCGCAGGTGCGGGTCGCGACGGGCCTTGCCCGCGTCGAGCACGACCTCCGGCACCGCGGTGGTGAGCAGCGTCCACAGCGGCTCGAGCCGCCGGTAGTCCCGACGGTGCCTCTTCCGGTACTCCATCTGCACGAAGAAGCCACGCACGCCGGGATAGCTCAGCCCGATCACGAACAGCAGGATGCCGCCCGCGGTGCACGCCTGCGACAGGGACAGCAGCATCGGCAGGGATGCGACGTGTCCGGCACTGGTGAGCACGAAGGCGACCTGCGCCAGTGAACCGACCGCGGTGATCGCGAGCCCCGTCGCCATCAGACGCAGCGAGGTCACGAGGTAGCCGTCGGCGAAGGGCATCAGGCGCGTCAGTGAGAGCACGCAGTCGGCGAGCCCGTACATGAGGTACCCGCCCGCGATCACGAAGAAGACGGCGAACCCCAGCTCCTGCACCGTGAGCGTGTCCAGCGTGGCGTCGCGCAGCGATGGCGGCGTCACCGTCATCGCGACGGACAGGCCGATCACCGCGGCGATGAGGGGAATCGCCTCCATACCGGCGCGACGTTGTCGCGCGGATTCCGTGGGCCCGTAGAAGAAGGCCACCGCCAGCGCGGCGACTCCCAGCGCCAGCGAGGCGTAGCCGCCCAGTCGCGAGGCTCCCCGCCACAGCACCCCGTCGATGGTGACGGCGAGCGGCGAGCCGAGCAGCAGTACGGCCAGAGTCAGAGCGGCGATCGCGACGGTCACCGCGACCGCTTGGATCCCTGCCTTCGCGCGGTACAGCCGGTCGACGCGCCAGCACAACACCAGAGTGAAGAACGCGACGCCGAACACGTTCACGAGCTTCACAGCCACCGGGAATGACCTCCCAGGGCGCGCTGGATCCCGCGCAGGCTGTCGTGCTTGGCGGTGCGACCGGCGAGGGCTCCCGCCTCCGACGCCCAGCCGAGAATGATGGAGGCGATCATCTCGGCCTCCCACTCGTTCTCGTCGTCGTAACAGGTGCGGTGCAGTGCGGCATCGGCCTCCGGCGAGGTCATCTCCGCGGAGTCGGGCGGCGTCACGGTGGGGCCGGCGTTCTGGTGGCCCGCGATCAGATGCCCGAACTCGTGAATGATGATCTGATCGCGATGCGTGCGCGACGTGTTCGCCTGGTAGAAGAAGTAGTCCGCATCGTCACCGACCAGCCACAACCCGTTCGGCATCCCGACGGGCAGCGGCTGCGAGATCACCAGGATGTCCCGGCCGCGGCGCTTGCCGTACTTCTCGCACAGCTGCACCGCGTCGAAGGGAAGGTCGAGATCGAGGCTGCGAACCTCGTTCTCACAAAGGCGGCGGAGTGCTTTGACGGAACGCACGAGCCACCTCCACCACAGTCGTAGAGGGACGCCGCGCACACCGGGAAACGCCGCCCCGGCGGCCGGACGGGCCGCGGGGCCGGCGTGTCAGCCGGAGAAGGTTACAGTCCCTCGGTTTCGCGCGAGTCTACGGGAAGTTCCGGCGGGTCGGCGGGCAAGCCCTGCTGCACGCGCAACACCTTGATGAGCTCGTTGACCATGTTCACCGAGTCCGGCGACAGTCCTGCCAGGCGGAACGCGGCCATCTGCACCTTGGTATCGGCCTGCAGCCGCATGAGGTGGATCTGGTCGCGGGTGCGCTGGGCGGCCTCGTCCTCGAGGAAGTAGTGCACGTCCACACCGAAGGCGGCGGAGATGCCCTCGACGGTGCGGAAGGACGGCGACTTCGCCTTGCCCGAACGGAGCTGGCTCAGGTACGACTCGCCCAGGCGGAAGCCCAGCGCGGTCGAACGCTGTGCGATCGCCTTCGCGGTGAACGCACGGCCGTTGGGGCCGGGCACCGTGCGGAACAGCTCCTCGAGCCGACTCGCGAACAGGCCCTGGCCCACCAGAGCGTCGCTGTCGTACTTATTACCTGTATCCACTTTGTGCCATCCCTCTCTATCTCCGGCACGATCTTCCACCGGCGAACACACGATGTTGCGAGTCCACAAGCTTCGATCACACTATAGCGCACTTCATCATGGAGCACGACCTCTTCGTGGTCGACTATCAATCTCGCGCGCGCATACTGTATTCTTACCCACAGCCGTGTCAGAAGTTCGGAAGGGGTGTGTTGTGTCTCGTCCGACTCATCTCTCCCGCCGCCTGCGCGCCGCCGGAATCACCGCGCTCGCGATCGGAGCCATCGCCTCCGCGCCGGTCTGGGCCGACCCGAGCACGTCCGATTCGACGGGTTCCGGGTCGTCCAGTTCGGGATCGTCGTCGTCGGGTTCCGACTCCGCGAGCGGCAGCTCCGCCGGCACCGGAAGCGGCAGCCGGACGTCCGACCGCCACGGCGGCACCAGCGCAACCGGCGGCAACTCCGGGTCCGGCAACGGCGGGTCCAGTAACGGCGGGTCCAGCAGCGGCTCGGCGACCGACAAGCCGGGGGCGGGGTCCGACGACAAGCCCGGCACCGGCACCGGCACGAAGCCCGATACCGGCAAGGACGACGAGAAGGACGACAAGGATAAGGGCAAGGACCACGGCCACGGGGGAGGCATCCTCGGCGGCATCCTCGGCGGCATTTTCGGCGGAGGTTCCACCAGCGGCTCCACCGGAGGAACGACGGGCGGCTCCACCGGAGGCGCCACCCCGCCGGTGACATCCGGCTCGGCGTCGACCAGCTCCGGCGGTACGGCCGGCTCCGGCGTGGGCACCGGCAGCCCGTCCACCGGGACTCCGTCGATCATCGACCACGACACCGCCGAGGGCGACCGTTCGGCACGGGGGAATGACGCCCCGTCGGCTCCGGCCCCAGCGGCGCCCGCTCCCGCAGCGCCGGTGGCGCCCGTCGTGGTGGCACCGATCGTCCCCCCGATCGTCTCCGGGCCCGCACTCCCCGCGCCCGCTCCGGCCGCTCCCGCGCCCGCACCGAAACCGGCCGCGCCGGCCCCCGCTGCCCCGGCATCGTCGAACGACGATCGCGGTGCGTCCGAGCAGAGTTCGGGCCGCAGTGGCGACACGACCGTCTTCGCAGCGGCGTACACCTCCGCGCAGCGCGTCGCGCCCGTCGCCGCGGAGACGGCGCGGCAGCTCTCCCCCGCGATGATCGCGATCCTCGGCGGCGTTGCGCTCCTCGGCAGCGGCAGCTTCGCCGACGCTCTGCGACGTGCCCATATGCGCCAGGCCCAGGCGTAGCGGTCCGCACCGCACCGGACGAATCCACGATGCACGGCCCCTGATGGACGGGCCCCGAAATCGGACGAAGCATCCTTAGCCTAACCTAAGGCAATGACCTTCTCGAGTCCTCTCATCCCGAGCCGTCGTCCGATCAGCCGACGGTCGCTGCTCCTCGGCGCCGGCGGGCTCGGCGCCGCTGCCGCGCTGTCCGCCTGCGGGCCGGACGGCTCGTCCGCGCAGAAGTCCGACGACGGGCCGAAGCGCGTGGTCGCGCTCTCGACCGGACACCTCGACTACTGCCTGGCGCTGGGGACGGTGCCGGTCGGCCTCGCGGTCGTGGTCCCGGAGGCCACCAACAGCACGGGTATCCCGCAGTACATCCGCGACGCGTTCGGCGACAAGTACGACCTCGACGCCATCCGGATCGTCGGCGAGCGGATGAATCCCGACCCGGAGAAGATCGCGGCGCTGAAGCCCGACCTGATCCTGTCCAACAGAAGGGCCTACAAGTCCCTCAACGACCAGCTCGCCCGGATGGCACCCACCGTCCAGACCGCCGGCGGCTCCGAGTCGTTCAAGAAGGACCTCGCGACCGTGGCCGAGGCGCTCCAAGCGGAGGAAGGCGGGCGAGCAGCTCCTGTCCGACTACGAGGGCCGCGCCCGCGCCTGGGCGAAGACGCGGGGCGACTCCGCGACCATCTCTCTGGTCCGGGCGCGCGGCGATCAGTACCTGTACTTCGGCACGCTCGCCCTGGCGAGCATCGTCGGCGCGGACTCCGGCCTCACTCGGCCAGCGGCGCAGCAGTTCTCCGATGCCGCCAGCCGCGCGCTCTCGCCGGAGGAGGTGGGCCTGCTCGACGCGGACTGGCTGTTCTACTCCTTCCCGAAGGCCTCGCGCGACATGACGGAGGCGGCGCTGTGGAAGAAGCTGCCGGTCGTCGAGCGCGGGCGGGCGTTCGAGGTCGACGTCGACCCGTGGTTCGTCAACGCCTCCACCGTCGCCGCGGAGCGGATCCTCTCCGACATGCAGAAGTTCATGGCGAAGTAGGCGATCAGCCGCCCACGACGGGCAGTGCGAGCACCTTCTCGCTCGACATGAACGCGCGGAGCGCGGCCGTCGCCTTCACGTCGTCCTCGTTGTACTCGAGGATCCGCTGCCGCTGCGCCGCGCGGTCCGCGTCCGCGAAACCCGGGTCGATGCCGACGCCCACGCGGTACCACAGCATCGACGCCTCGCCCCCGGCTTCGGCGTCACGCCAATGGAATCCGGCGACGGGAGCGACCTTCTTCAGGCCGCGCCCCTCGAGGGAGAGGAAGGCGTCGCCGACGGCGTCGAACATGTCGACCCACTCCGGTGAGGCGATGAACTCCTCCACCGCCCGCCGTGCGGGGATGCCGGGCTCGCCGGCGAACCGGTCCGCGGAGGCCAGCAGCCACTTGTTCTCCGCGTTCTGCGAGTAGCAGTACGCAGCGAAGGTCTTGCCGGCGGCGTGCGCCTCCGCGCGCCGGTCCATCAGGTACGCCCAGAACTCGGCGAAGGAGCGCGCCTCATCGCGCGTGGGCACGGGGTCCCAGGTGACGAACGGCCGGTACCCGACCTCGACGCCGTCGCTCCGCAGCCAGGTGCCCCAGAGGTACGCGCCGTACTCCTGGTAGCTCTCCATGTCGACGTCCACCTCGACGTCGGCCCGCCGCACCTTCACCTCGGGCCGCCGGCGCACGAGCACCTGCCCCTCGCGCCAGGCCCGCGCCATGGCCCGTAGGTCTGCGATCGGGACGGGCACGTCCTCGGGCTGCTGCCCCGCGTATTCCGCCAGCTGGTCGACGGTGACGATGCCCGCGGCGCGCAGGCCGGGCGCTGAGCGGCCGTCGGCCACGAGGCTCACGTCGCGCGCCAGCGTCAACGTCTGCGCGCACTGCGACCACCAGGGGCACCGTCGGCACTCCGCGACGCGCACCGGCTCGGTCGGAACGGCTCCGGCGAGCACCGCCCGACGGTCCGCGAACCGCTCGTCGTAGGCGGGCAGAAGCGGTCCGATCTCGTGCACGACGATGCGCGCACCGTCGATCCCGATGCTCCCGCCGAGCTGCGTGCGGGACGCGAAGCCCGTGTCCTGGAGCATGCGCGTGAGGTGGGCCAGGCGCATCTGGTCGCCGCGGTGCTGCCGGGAGCGGACCGTCTCGTCCTCGCGGGGTTCCCAGCGGTCCAGCGGCGACGTGATCGCGCCGGCGCCCGGGTCGCAGGTCTTGTGGTTGACCACGATGACGGGGATGTAGCCGTCGGCGAGGCGGATCAGGAGCTCGCTGTGGCCGCGACGGTCGTGCGCGGTGGGGAGCACGGCGTTCCAGATGCGGTCGGCACCGTTCTCCATCGCGGCGAGGGTGCGGCGCACTGCGCCCTCGCCCGGTTCGATGATCGTCAGCCCACGCAGCCCGTCCCGGATGGACGCGCGGAAAACCGCCGCCGCCTCGACCCGCAGCTCCATACCGGGATCGGGATCGCCCTGCGGTGCGCGCGCCTCGAGCGCCAAGCGGTGCCGGCATCCGGTGAGCGACCGCGCGCTCACCGGATTCGTCGTCGTTGCCTCGTCGATGTTCACTTCACTAGCAGTATGGCGGGCGGCACCGACAACCCGCGGAGCCGCGCTGTGCAATGCTGTAGCGGACGGCAGTACTGACCTACAAGGACGTGCACTGATGGGTTTGTTCGGCAAGAAGACGAAGTCCTCCCGCGCGGAACGTCGCGCGCAGGCCAAGGCGCTCAAGTCCAAGGCGCGCCTCGAGGCGAAGCTCGCCGCCAAGAACGCGGATCGTGATGCCAAGCGCGTCGTGAAGAACGCCTCGAAGAGCGAGCGCAAGGCGCTGAAGGCCGATCTGCAGCGCTCCAAGATCGTAGCGAAGGCCCAGGGCAAGGCCGATGCGGCCAACCTGAAGATCGCCGAGACGAACGCCCGCGCGGCCGTCGAGGGCAAGCTGCTCTCCGAGGCGCGGCTCAAGCGCTACATCTCGACCGCGCGCCTGCTCGCGCCCGTCGTGGTGCCGATCGCCTACCGGGCGGCGCAGGCCGGCCGGAACCAGCTCGATGCGGCGAAGGCCTCGCGCCTCGGCGTGCCGGTCGACGAGGTCGCAGCGTTCGCCGGCTACGGCGGCGGCCTGTCGGCGCGGGTCGCGGCGGCCCGGCGCTCGCTGGATCAGCTGGCGGCCACGCATCCCGATGCGGAGACCAAGTCCTTCACCACCGCCGTCGCACAGCGCCTCGACGACCTGGGTACCGCGATCACGGCGTCCGAGTCGATGCCGCCCGCGCGGCGCCGCCCGGCGCACCAGGCGATCGCCCGCGAGCTCGACGGTATCGACGCCGACCTGCTCAACCGCCTCGGCGTCAGCTCCTAGTCCGCCGCTCCGCGCGGCGGTTCACCGCTGCCGCGCGGAGGCGTCGGAGACCATCTCAGGGCACGACGCCCCGGTCCGTAGCTCGTAGTGCCAGACCTCGTTCGCGTACGTCCGGCACAGGCCGAATCGTTCCGAGTAGCGGTCCATCCAGTACGCCGCGTCCGTCGGACCGATGTCGACGGCGTCCCCCGTCACGTGTTCCGACTCCGTCGGGCTCGCGACCAGCCGCGCCGCCGCTCTCGCCCCGTCGCGCCGCACGGCGTCGTCGTAGAGGTACTGCTGGTACCGCGGCGAACGCCAGCCCGAGGTGAGGTATATCGTCACCCCCTCGCGCTCGGCGGCCCGCGCCGCCTTCTGCACCGCCTTCCGCAGGCGGGGGTCGAGCTTCGTCACCGCCGGCACATCCGCATCAACGGCCACCCGGTCCAGGACCACGCCGTCCGCCTCCCCCAGCTGCCCGACGGTGCCCGCGCCCGCCCCGTCCGGTATCCCCGGGAGCGTCTCCGAGCACGCCGCGATCACCGCCGCCATCGCGATCAACACCACCAGCGCCGCAGCCGATTTCGTGAGTGCATGAGCCATGTCCTCACGATGGGCCGCTCGCGTCCCGGTACCGTCCCCGACGGTCCGCAGTCCCGTCCCAGTCCGGTCCCGATCAGGTTGCCCGACTTGGATGCGGTCCACACAACTTCCATCCGGCGCAATCTTAGATTACGCTGCGGGCCGTCGACTAATTAGTCAACTCGGTTGACACTTCAGGTAGATATGGCGACGATACGCGGATAGCGAGTCCGCGAGCACGCGCGAGCTTCACAATCGCAAGCAAACGCCAGGCAATAAGCCCTTCTGGCGCGCGCCGTAGTTCGTCGCTACCATTAGCCGAAGCGTTCTGGCGATGCGCCCCTCAAACTCTTCAAAAATGGCGACCGAACTATCAGTTAGAACGGCATGACTACCAACCACCACTTCGCGGTCACGCACCGTAATCTCCTTGCTACTTCATGTCAAAATCGCGCCGACTGAAGGCAGCGGCGCCCCGTCTTCGTCAAGTTTAGTCTGCAGGACACTGCGGCAAGCGTCCAAAATGGTGTCGCTTGCAGTGCTAAAGTTTGTCGCGTCCGAGTGCGAGATCAGCGGGTCGTCGGCTGGTCAATCGACGCGTCACAGACAGCAGCGTTGGTCACGAACGCCCTGGGCATGGCGATTGACGGCCGCCTCGACCGAAACCACGAGCCGGGCGCTATCATTCATTCGGACCGGGGCGTTCAATTCGGATCGTGGGCCTTCACCAGACGCGCTAAGGAGTCCGGACTGCTCGCGTCGATGGGGTAGCATCGACGACTGCTACGACAACTCGATGATCGAGAGCTTCTGGTCACGCATGCAGGTCGAGCTACTCGATCGAAAGAAGTGGACCACGCGGATCGAGCTGAGCAACGCGATGTTCGAGTACCTCGAGATCTGACACAACCGAAAACTTCGTCACAGCCAGCTTGGATGGCTGACACCGACAGAGTTCGAACGCAACCGCATCACCGTGGCATGGGAATCCACGAACCTTCGACTCCACGGAACCCGGGGCATACCAGAGTCTCCGGACTCCCCGGGGCGGTTCAGTGAGCTGGTATGAGGTTCGGTGTCGCAAGCTTCGTGAAGGTGACACCACCACCTAGGAACGGCGTCTTGATCTGCGTTTCGTCTAGGAAGAGGTTCACCAGACGTTCCTCAGCTAGCAGCTGTTCTGCCCACCAGAGTTCCGTAAGCTGCTTTTCATACGGCAGAGGCTCACCAATCGACACTTCAACTGACACGCCTTCGCGAAGGTGCCGGGTAAGGACACCCCCACGATACTGGCGAAAGTCGTATTGACCACCAGCAGACCCGAGCATTAGTCGCGAAACCGTGGATTGAACCCGTGCGACGAGCGCCTCTACGGGTCCATCAACAGTAAGATAGTCATTGGATATCAGGAGCACCCCTGTCTCTGTTGCTAAACACCACGGTCCAAGCCCTGCGGCTGACTGCAGCGGGTCTTCCAGAGTAGTTTGTCCGAAAACTCTAGTTCACCGCAGAAAGTCGGATCATTCGAAGCGCCACCGTGCCATCGGACGTGCAGAAATTCGCCGTTCATCTCGCCTCCTCGCGATAGATCATGCGCCTGCCGCTCTGTTGAGTAATATCTACGTGAACTTTATGCCAGCGTAGTCTGATACGCCTGGCAGCGGACCTACGTCCACAAGTGACTCCCAATCACCGAACGAAGGCTGCTCAAAAATCAGTCTGTCCAGTGGAAAATCCCTGGCCCAGTCCTGATCAGCGACAGGTTCGTCGGAATCCGCCACAAACTCGTCGAAGCTTGAAGTGCCATCCGCCTGAAAAGTCCACGTTCGTTGCCGATCGGAATGGGTATACATCGTCTTCGTGGCAGCATCCGCATAATCGTTCTGTCGATACGTGAAGAGGAATACTTCATTCTCGCCGTGAGGCAAAAAGGTGAAGTGCTCCAGCGGGCTTCCGCCGGCATTCAACACATCAACAGTAAAGACGTTACTCTTCCAGTCTGGGTGTCGGCTGGAAAATGTGACGGTAAAGAGAGGCTGATCCTTCCGCAAGGCAGGCGCAGCGGCTATTGCCTGCACCCGTCCCGGCGGCCCCACGGTCTCGAAGAACCTACGCGCATACTCTTCGGTGTGGGGTTCAACCACCTCCTCGAATCGATTACTCCACCTTAACCCGTACTCGTAGCTAACAAGCGATCGATTCATCAATCGCGGGTGCCCCAATTGTAAGTACTCCACTACTTACCTTCCTGCTTGTTGCGCTCAACCCAAGGGCGAATGTCAATTGCATCACGTACCCCTGGGCGCATGGATGCACCCATTTCCAATTCATTATACACCCGCCCCATCGGGTCTGCGATATAGATATCTCGCTTCGCGGCAAAAATTGCCTGTTCGACTGTTATCCCTTTTTGCGGTTGGATGAGCAGGATTCGGGTGCCGTCCAGCTCCCGCCCAACAATCTCGCGATTTCGGCTGGTAGGAACGCCCTTAACGGTAGCGCCCGCGGGATACTTTTCATCGAACTCTTTAATGTATCCCGTGAACTGTCCTGGATTCCCCAGAGCGTTGGTATGTTTCTGAGAAATCGTGGCAATGCGCCTTCCATAGTAGTCTACGATTCGATAGAAGCCTTCGCCTCGTTTGACGTCGTTTATGTAGACTTGTGAGTTGAGCCCCCTTTTCCTTGAAAGATGGTTCCACGACTTTTTCGAATCGGGTACCCGCATGCATGTTCAAGGTTCCGTCAGACAGGAATCTCTCAGCAGTTGTGGCGCTGAAAACTTCTCGGCATTCCAGGTGGCGGGGTTGAACAGGTCTCCGTTGACGTGCGTTCCATCGGCGAGGAAGCTCCGAATTTCGCCGTTAATGGTTCGGAAGCGAGGGTCGATGGGCGATCCAGGCACTAGTAGCGAGCTGTCGGTAGGGCGTGTACCGCCAGTGCTCGGTCCGTCAATGGCCCTGCCTGCGCCATCTGCAGCAGGCGTCAGGGTGAACGTCTTGTCACCTGTGGTTGGGGTATCCGGTACCTTCGCCGCGTCCGTGCCCGCCCGGTCCGCTGCGGGCATCTCGGTGAATGCCTTGTCCCCCGTGGTAGGTGTGTCGATGGTCTTCGCCGCGTCGGTGGTGATCTTTTCGGGCGTTGCTGCCGCCACCGCAGCGGGTTTGGTGGTGAAGGGTTTGTAGTCCGGCCCAACTGCCGACGCTGCAGGCGCTGCGGATTTGGCCGGTGCGGTTGCCTCGCCCGTGACGGGGACTGTCGGGGTGGGTTTGGTAGCGGCGGTGCCGGGTAGCGCTGCGACTGCGGGTTTGGGGGTCGTCGGTGTTGTCAGTGGCGGTGCGCCGGTGGGGGTGTGGCTATGTCAAGTTGATCTGGCCCCGGTAGGGCGGTTTCATTCGGCCCCACCTGAGTGGGGCCCTGAGCCGCTAGAGTCCGGGGTGTGGATGGGCGGCCGCGGGTGCGCAGTGTGGTTGCGCCGA
>NZ_VIGV01000139.1 GCF_007858445.1 Tsukamurella sputi
GTAGAGGGCCTGGGCACCGTCGAGCATCGCGATCTGGACCAGCTCGCGGCGCAGCACGGGCGACGCGGAGATGACGGGGAAGAACTCGCGGACCTGGTTGAACTGCAGCGCGTACGCGCCGCCGATCTCCGCGGTGCGCCGGCCCAGGGAGAAGCCGCCGGGCACGCGGCGGATCATGTCGCCGTCCTCGAGGGCCTGGCAGAGGTTGGCGCACGAGGACTTGGCGATGCCGAGGCCGCGGGCCAGGTCGCTCAGGCTCAGGGCGGGGCTCTCCGACTCCGCGAGCAGGGCGAGGATCCCGATGGCGCGGGTGACCGCGGGCGCGGGGGCGCGCGTCTCGTCGGGCATCAGTAGAACTCCACCGTGTCGACGACGTTCGCCATCGGCGCACCGTCGAGCAGGGCGGTGGCGTTGCGGGCGAAGAGGCGGGCGATGCGGGTGCCCTCCTGCCGGCTCAGCGCCGCCGTGTGCGGACTGGCGAGCACCTTCGGATGACCCCACAGCGGGCTCTCCTGCGGCAGCGGCTCGGTGGCGAAGACGTCGAGGGCCGCGAAGCCGACCCGCCCGTCGTCGAG
>NZ_VIGV01000140.1 GCF_007858445.1 Tsukamurella sputi
GGGTGGCGGTATGGGTGGTGGTTATCGCGGTGGAGGGCGATCAAGTGGCGGAAGTAGCCGAAGTAGCGGAGGCCGAAGCGGAGGTGGCGGTCGAAGCGGTGGCGGTGGCGCAACAGGGGGTTGGTAACCCTAATCTACGGCGAAAGAAGATCTTCTTATTTGTTGAAATAATATAAGCTGAACGCTGCCGGATCTCACTATCGCGCTCTTCCATAAATCATGCGCCGGCAGGGGGCAATCGTTCGATTGCCCGAATAGTTTTTATCTTTATAAATGTTGATGAGTTACCGGAGATGACCGCTACATCCTTCCACAGTTTGCATGCCGGCAAATATCGCTACTTTAGATATCATCCGCGGTGCTGAAAGCACCAAATGGCGGGCATGCAATGGCGAAAAGAACGAAATAGTCGGCTCCCGCCGCTCAATAAACCTTCTTAAGAATCGTTCATCAAATTATTCATCAAAAGAGAAGAGGCTGAACGCTACCGGATCTCACTATCGTATATTTCCAAAAAACACTCGCCGGCAAGGGAGCTATTCCCATTGCCGGCGATCTAATTATCCCATATATC
>NZ_VIGV01000141.1 GCF_007858445.1 Tsukamurella sputi
TCATTGAAAGCAGAAAAGAAACGTGATCAGAATTGATCAGGATTGACTGAAGGGATATCGCTCGCCGTTATTGTTATTTATTATATTGAGCGATCGATTGATCAGTGACAAGAGTCGTAATTAAAAAAACACCCCAAAAGTAGGTTATTACTCTTAGGGTGTTTATTATATTTAGATATAACTTTAGAAATATTTGTGAAAATATTTTTAAAGTTTTTAAGTTTTTTGAAAAATTTTTGAAAACAGGCGATTGTTAGAAAACAATCAGCTAAATATGATCTATGGGTGATTATGGTGCCAGAAGATCGATATAGTTATTAGGATTGTTTATCTTTATTCTCTCTCTCTTCTTTCGCTTTTTTCATAAAGAACCATGTTAACCAACCTAACATGACGATCATAAAAACAACACCAAAACCAACGATACCGACAAAATAGGGATCTGCGCCAATCAACTTCATCATAGAACCTTCTCCTTAATAAGGTAGAAATTTAAATCTATCCAATATATATAATGATACTATCCCATAAAAATATGTAAGAATCTATGAAGTTTAGAGAAGTATCAAGTTTG
>NZ_VIGV01000142.1 GCF_007858445.1 Tsukamurella sputi
GTCGTTCCGCAAGTACTGGCCGGGTCGCTTCGACCGGCCGGCGGGCTGGGGTGACGTAGATGGGCCAGACGAACGTGCGGATCCCTGGGCTCACTGTCGACGAAAACAGTCTCGTCAACGGCCTTTTAAAGCAGATCGACGACCTGCGTATAAGTAACATGCTGAGGACGTCGTACTACGAGAACAAGCGGTCCATCCGGCAAGTCGGCACCCTGATCCCGCCGCAGTACTACAACCTGGGCCTGGTCCTCGGTTGGACCGGCAAGGCGGTCGACGCGCTCTCGCGCCGATGCAACCTCGAGGGGTTTGTGTGGCCTGACGGCGACCTGGCGAGCATCGGCGGCGACGATGTGTGGGACGACAATCACCTGTCATCCGAAACCGACAGTGCGATCGTGTCTGCTCTCCAGCACGGGCCGGCGTTCCTCATCAACACAGTCGGCGATGACGATGAGCCTGACGCGCTGATCCACATTAAGGACGCCACGGAGGCCACCGGTGAATGGAACCGTCGTCGCCGGCACCTCGACAACCTGCTGTCGGTGATCGACAAGGACAAGGAAGACAACATCC
>NZ_VIGV01000143.1 GCF_007858445.1 Tsukamurella sputi
TTGGAAGCACGGTTCCTAGCCTCTGGCACTCTTTCGCCCAGCCGTCACAGGACTCGAGAGTGGAAAATCTAGGAGATTTTGAATGGAGCGCATGGTCTATACAGCAGAGCATGAGGAATTCCGGTCTGCCGTCCGGCGATTCCTCGAGCGAGAGGCGCTGCCGAAGTACGCGACCTGGGAACGTCAGGGCTTTGTCGATCCCGAATTCTTCCTCCAGATGGGAGAACTCGGCTTCTTGGGGATGCAGGTACCCAAGGAATTCGGCGGTTCGGGTATCGAATCGTACAAGTTCAACGCGGTCCTCAACGAAGAAGCCGCCGCTGCGGGGCTTGCCTTGGGATCGCTGCGCACGCACCTCGACCTTGTGTACCCCTACCTGCAGCGATTCGCGAACGCCGAGCAGAAGAAGCGGTGGCTCCCGGGATTCGCCAGCGGCGAAACAATGACCGCCATCGCCATGACCGAACCGGATACCGGCTCCGATCTCGCCGGCATCCGCACGACGGCCCGACGCGCTGGGGAGGTCTATATTGTCAACGGCGCCAAGACATTCATCACCGGCGGTCGCCAGG
>NZ_VIGV01000144.1 GCF_007858445.1 Tsukamurella sputi
CCCGATCATCTCGCCCGACGAGCTGATCGCCGCCCGGCCGGATACCGTCTTCCTCACGGTGCCGGACCTGCGGGCCGAGGTCGCGGGGCGGTATCCCGAACTGGCGCACCGGCTGACCTGTGACCCGCGACCCGAGAGGACGTCCGCGTGAGCGATCGTCGCGACCTGAGCCGCTCGGCGCGCCTGCAGGCGCGGCTGCACGAGACGGTGCCCGGCGGGGCACACACCTACGCCCGGGGATCCGACCAGTACCCGGAGCATCTGACACCCGTCCTGGCGCGCGGTGCGGGCGCCAGGGTGTGGGACGTCGACGGGAACGAGTACATCGAGTACGGCATGGGCCTGCGGTCCGTGACCCTCGGCCACGGCTACCGCCCCGTGGTCGACGCGGTCGCGGAGGCCATCCGGGACGGGGTCAACTTCACCCGGCCCACCGAGCTGGAGCTCGCGGCCGTCGAGGACTTCCTGGAGCTCGTCCCGACGGCGGACATGGTCAAGTTCGCCAAGAACGGCTCCGACGCGACCACGGCGGCCGTGCGCCTGGCCCGCGCCGCGACCGGGCGCGACCTGG
>NZ_VIGV01000145.1 GCF_007858445.1 Tsukamurella sputi
GGAGACAAACGCCGCAACGTGACTACCCCGCAGCAGCGGCTGCAGCACCGTCCGCAAGTGCGCCGGCTGCCCCGCGGTCAGCGTGTTCCAGTGATCGACCGCGGCCAGCAGCAGCGCGCCGACGCCGATCGTCACCGGGCGCAGGATCCGCTGCGCCTCCTTCCGAGAAACCGCTCCCGCGTCGAGCGGGTTGATGTCGTCGTCCATGAGTGCCGTCACGATCTGTCTCCCATCGATGTAATTACTTGCATGGAATCTTGCCTAACGTGGTACAGTTCTCAGCAAGACAACACGCCGTGACCTGCAGAATTGGCCAAACCGTCTCGCCTCGCTCTCGCGAGCGAGACGGACGTCACATCAGTCACTTGCGTTTCGGATGGAGATAACCGCGTCGGGCAGAAAGTCGCAGTTCACACGGTGTTTCTGCGCAGATTTCGGCTGTTACCGCGATAGCGTGGAACGCAGGGATCGATCGAGGATATGGAGGCGATCTGGGTGACGGCACTCTTCTCGCAGGCCGAGGCGAACCCGGTGATGGTTGCGCTGACGCGACTGGCGCACGGCTGGTCG
>NZ_VIGV01000146.1 GCF_007858445.1 Tsukamurella sputi
CGCCGCGACTCGCGCCTTGGATTCCGTGCGCGACCTCGCCTATCATTCGTTCTCCGGCACCGGTACAACCGTACACGTCACCGGGCCCACCGCCACCTTCAGCGATCAGATCGTCACGGCCGAAAAGGACCTTGTGGTGATCACCATGGCCACGGTTCTGCTGATCGCGTTCATCCTGCTGGTGGTCTACCGGTCGCTGTTCACCGCGCTCGTACCCCTGCTGGTGATCGGGATCAGCCTCGGGGTGGGTCGCGGTGTGGTGTCAGCGTTGGGCGAGTTCGGAATGCCCGTTTCACAGTTCACCGTCGCGTTCATGACGGTGATCCTGCTCGGTGCCGGCGTCGACTACACGGTCTTCTTCATCAGCCGCTACCACGAGCGATTACGGTCGGGCGCCGAGCACGCACCTGCGCTCATCGACGCCACCGCTACGATCGGGCGCGTCATCCTCGCCTCCGCCGCAACCGTCGCCCTGGCGTTCCTGGCGATGGTGTTCGGAAAACTGAGCGTCTTCTCCACTCTCGGGCCGGCATGTGCGATCGCGATCGTCATCGGGTTCCTCGCCACGGT
>NZ_VIGV01000147.1 GCF_007858445.1 Tsukamurella sputi
GCGATTCGGTCGCTATCGGGACAGATCGGAATGATTTTAATCTTTATCTCCCTAAAGATACTTCCCCTCTCTGATGCCACGGTGTTGCGCTCACTAACACCGCTATTTGTTCCCCTTTTAGCTTTTATCTGGCTGAAAGAGCGCCTTACTTGGGTCTTAATACCGAGCTTTTTCTTAGCGCTTGCTGGCGTTTGGATGTTAGCAGATGTAGATAAACCACAATTTACCGTCCTCTCACTTCTTCCTATTATTGCAGGCGTCTTTGTGGCGATGGCGATGGTCGCGATTAAGCGAGTAAGCCGCGCTGCTAAAGGAGCAGAAATTGTCTTCTACTTCTCTTTAACCGGAATTGTCTCCGCTTTAGGTTTAGCGCTCTTTACCGAATTTACACTTCCCTCATCACTTGCGGTTTGGGGCGTTGTCTTATTGATGGGACTCTTTGGTTCACTTGGGCAAATTTGGGTAACGCGCGCTAATGCTTTAACTGATGCCTCTATATTGGCGCCTTTTTACTACCTTAATGCCGTATTTGGCGCCCTACTCTCCCACTTCATTTGGCATGAGACATTA
>NZ_VIGV01000148.1 GCF_007858445.1 Tsukamurella sputi
TCGAGGCGCACGACCTGCTTGTCGCCCGACTTCTGGATCCACGCGGTGGTGGGGACGGGCACGCTCTTCTCGGGATCGACGCGCGAGCCGGAGATCGCGGCGATCTCGGTGGCGGGCACGGTGCCGGTGACCTTGGTGGTCTCCTGGCCGTCGATGGTCTCGGTGCCGGCGGCCTTGACGCCGGTCATCTTGGCGAGGACGTTGGGGATCCCCTTGGTGGGATCGAACAGGGCGGACACGTCGTAGATGGAGGCGCCGTCGCCGTAGTCGACGTAGTTGGCACCGAGGAGCGAGGCGTACATGGTGCCGTCCGTGTAGACGAACCTGCCCTCGGACTGGCCGCCGATGTCGATCGTCGCGGTGCCGGTCGCCTGCGTCGTCGGCTTGACCTGGAGGTCACCGTCGACCTTGGTGATCGGCATGTTGGGCACCTTGCCGTCGACCTTGACGAGGAAGTGGACGCTGGTGACGTTCTTCGACGCCTCGGAGGCGGCCTTGACGAGCGCGGGAGCGTCGGTGTCGGAGGCGTTCGCCGATGCAGCGGCGGTGTCGGTCGTGCCGGTGTTCGAC
>NZ_VIGV01000014.1 GCF_007858445.1 Tsukamurella sputi
GGCCGCGGGTGGCGCCGGCGCCCAGCGTGCCGCTACGGCCCCGAACGGCGCGGCCCCGGGCGGCGCGAGCGCGCCGGGCGCGACCGGACGCGCGGGCGGGCCCGGCGGTGCGCAGCCGGCTTCGATTCAGGGTGGCGGCCCGCAGGGCGCCGCGACGCAGGGCGGCGGTACCCAGGGCGCTGCCGGACGACCTGACACGGGACAGCCCGGGGGCGCGGGACAGCCGGGTGCGACCGGAGCGGGCGCGCGCGGTGCCGGCGCGGATGCGGGCGCCGCAGGTCGCGCGGCGCCGCAGGGAATCGCTCCCCGGAGTGCGTCGCCGCAGGCGGTCGGCGCGCAGGGCGCACCCGCCGGCGACGGTCCCGCGGCTCGTGCCGGTACCGGCGCCGCCGACAGCCCCGGTGCGGGCGCTGCGAACGGCTCGGGCGCGACGGGTGCGGACGCGCCCGATGCGGATGCGAGGATCCAGGCGGCGGGCGGCAGCGACGCGGCGAGCGCGTCGTCGCCCGGAGCGGACCGTGAGACGTCCGCGTCGCCGGTGGGTACCGGATCGACCGGGGCCCGGGCGGAGGGCACAGCCACCACCACCGGCGGCGGCGCAACCTCGACCGGTTCGGGCGGATCCGCGTCCACCGGCGCGAGCGGCTCGGGGACCGGCGGCTCCGGGACTGGCGGCGGCTCGGGCTCGGGCACCGGTTCGGGATCCGTCGGAGTCACGACGGGCACGGACGCTGGGGCCTCGGTGTCCGTCCCGGGCGCATCGACGGGTTCCGGCTCGGGCGAGTCCTCCGGCGGCGGCCTGATCGGTTCCCTCCTCGACGCGATCCCGCTGCTGTGAACCGCGCCGTCGTGCCCGCGCCCGGCGCGCGGGTACGACGGGAGCCGGTCTCAGTCCGGCGGTGACCAGCGCTGGGCGCGCCGGAAGACCATGTCCGCCAGCATGTTCGGGGCGGCGCGCAGCGCGAGGTTCCGGCCGGCGACGACGGCGGGCGTCGGCCACTGCAGCGCCGCGCCGAGCAGGTGCGCCTGGCGCGCGAGGGCCTGGGTGCGCGGCCGGCGAGCCTTGTCGTAGGCGGCGAGCTTCGACGGGATGTCGCGCGGATCGGGGTCGCGCGCGAGCGGCCGGAGCAGCGAGACGAGCACCGCCGCGTCCTCCAGCGCGAGATTCGCTCCCTGGCCCAGGGTGGGCGGCATCGCGTGCGCGGCGTCGCCGATGAGCGCGGCCGGTCCGCGCGCGTAGGTACGCAAGGGGTGTGCCAGCCGTTCGACGGGTTGGTAACCGATGCGATTCGGGTCGGTCGCGGCCAGCACCTGGGGGATCGGCGCGTGCCAGTCGCCGTAGCGCTCGAGCAGCTCACCCGGCTCCGGCAGGTCCTCCTCGGGTGCGGGGCGGACGGCGAACCAGTACACCCGGCCGTCGCGCAGTGGGACGTACCCGAAGCGCTCGCCCCGCCCCAGCGTCTCGCCACCGTCGGGCAGGTCGACGGGGGTGTCGGTGATGCCCCTCCAGGCCCCGTAGCCGCAGTAGGCGGCGCCCGGATCTCCGGCGTGGCTGCCGCGCACGCGGCTGCGGATGCCGTCGGCGCCGATCAGCACGTGCCAGTCCTCGAGCAGGCCGCTCGGTCCCAGGTCCAGCGTCTCGCGGCTGTGTCCCTCCACCCGGATGCCGGGCCGCACGGTGTCGGGCGCCAGCCCGTGCAGCAGAGCCCGGTGCAGTTCGGTGCGGTCCACCACGCGCAGCTCGGCAACGGTGGCCGGAGAGATGACGGCGAGGCGGGTGCCGTCGGCGCGGCGCGTGCCGTACGGGACGGACGGCGGACCGTCGGCGACGATCTCCCGCACCCGTTCCTCCAGCCCGAGCGAGCGCAGTGCGGCGAAACCGTTCGCGAACAGCGACAGGCCGGAGCCGCGGGGGAGGAACCGGGCGGCCTGTTCGAGGACGATGACCTCGGCGCCGGCGCGCTGCAGCCCGGAGGCCACCGCCAGTCCGCCGATGCCGGCGCCGACGACAGCGACGCGCAGCGAGTTGGTCCGCCACATGGCCTCGACGCTAGTGCGCGACGCGCGTCCTGTCACCGAAGCCCGGGCCGTGTGACACGCCCCGTTGTCACCGGGGCTGCGCAGGGTTTGAGATCGCACGCGCGCACCCGCTATTGTGATGCGTCCCCCTCGAATCTCGCGCCGGGGGCGATCACTCGAGGAGAACTGACGTGGCCGTCGCCGACGAATGGGACCTGTGGTTCCCCGATGCGTACGAGATCGGTGCGGAGACGGTGCGATCCTTCGCCCGTGCGACGCGGAGCTGGGACGTCCCCTACGCGGTGAGCCGCCGGCTCCCGGACGACGTGGCCGTGCCGGCGACGCTGCTCGGCGCCCCGATGCTGCAGGCGGCGTCCGCCGTGGTGGGCAAGGCGATTCCGAACTGCAACCTCTCGTCGATCATGCACGCGGGTCAGTCCTTCACGTACCTGCGTCCGCTCCATGTGGGCGACGTTCTGAGCCTGGGGGTGCGACTGACCTCGCACATCGTCAAGGCCGAGACCGATCTGATCGTCGTCGAGTGCATGGTCTACGCGCACGGCGAGCAGGCACTCGACGCCGAGATCTTCCTGGTGCACAGCCAGCGGGAGACCGGCATCGACCTCGACGCGGCCAACCGGCTGGCCGACGAGGTCATGATGACCGGCACCGGACCCTCGCACAGCGACGACTACGCCGCGAACGTCGCCGACTCCCGCTAGACAGCGGCACCGAGCACCCCGTCGAGCGCCCGCGCCATATCGGCGGCCTCGATCCGCATGAGCACGGCCTCGTCGACGCCGGCCAGGTCCAGTCCCGAGTCCATCAGCCGCAGCTCGCGCTCCTCCTCGGCGGCCTCGATCACGTTGCGCACGAACCGGCCGTTGCCGAGCCGGTCCAGCCGGTCGGCCACGCCGGCGCAGCAGGTCTCCAGGACGGCGGCCGCCTCGCCCGTGAGCAGGGCGTCGCGCGAGCGGGCCATCGCCGCACCGATCTCGGCGAGCTCGCCCGGGCTGTAGCCGGGGAACCGGATGCGCCGCGCGAATCGCGAGGCCAGGCCCTCGTTCGAGTCCAGGAAGCGGTCGATCTCGGTGTCGTAGCCCGCGATGATCACCACCAGCCGGTCGCGGTCGTTCTCCATCCGGGCGAGCAGCGTGTCGATCGCCTCCTGCCCGAAGGCGTCGCCGCCCGTCAGGCCCTCCTGGACCAGTGTGTAGGCCTCGTCGATGAACAGGACACCGTCCAGCGCGGAATCGATCACCGCGCTCGTCCTCTGTGCTGTCGCGCCGAGGTACTGGCCCACCAGATCGCGACGGCTGCATTCGACCACGGTGTCGGTGGCGAGCAGCCCCAGGCCGCGGTACATCCGCGCGACGATGCGCGCCACCGTCGTCTTGCCCGTGCCGGGCGGTCCCGTGAAGGCGAGGTGCAGCGAGCGGCTGCCGCTGGTCAGTCCGCGGTCCGCTCGCACCTTGGCCAACTGCATCGTGGTGCGCAGGCGGGTGACCTGCTCCTTCACTTCGCGCAGCCCCACCTGTCGCTCCAGCTCCGCGGCGGCCTCCGCCAGCAGGTCCTCGCCCGCGGGCGCCGGTTCGGTGGTCGGGCCGGCCGCATCGGGAAGGTCGAGTACCAGGCGGTGGCCCGGGTCGCGCAGCGCCGCCTCGGCGGGCGGGTACGACGGTGCCGCCCGTTCGAGCAGCTCCCGGGCGCGCTCCTCGTCGCCCTGCTCGCGCAGCACCAGCGCGTGGCAGTACCGGGCCGCAGCCGCGGCGCCGGGCACGGGCCCGTCGGCCGCGCCGGTCAGCAGGCGCACGGCCTCGGCGAACCGGCCGAGCTGCGCGGCGGCCGAGCCGGCGATGGTGGCGGCCGCGGCGGCGAGGACCGCATCGTCCCAACCGCCGTGCCCGTCGAGGGCGGTCAGGGCGTCCTGCCAGCGCCGCGTCCGGGCCGCGGTGACGGCGCGCTGGTACCGCTCGACGGGGCACCGCGGCGCGGCGTCGAGGACGTCGTCGGCCTCCTCGGGCGCACCGTCGGCGAGCAGCCGGGCCGCGTAGGCGACGTGCGCGGTGGCGGCGTCGCGCAGCGGATGGTCGACGTACAGGCCGGTGGCGAAGACACCGCTCAGCGCACCCGGCGGTAGCCCGACGCGGCGTGCCGCGGCCCCGATCCCGTCGGCAGTGCGGTGCAGCGCGGCGAGCACCTCCGCGGTGTTCTCGCCCGCCGCGGCGCGACCGAGCCAGGCGTCGGCCATGCCCGGGTCCGCAGTGGTGGCGGCCTCGAACGCCCGGCGCGCGAGCGCGGTGTCGCGGGGCGTCGCCTCGAACTCGCCGACGCCGATCCCCAGTGCTGCGACGCCCGCCTGGAATGCGCGGAGCGCGGATGTGCCCATGTGGTCCCCCCAGACCCCGATGTTGCGATCACACTAGCGGGGTCGGGCGCGGTCAGCGGGCGAGTTCGGCGATCTCGCGGATCTCGGCCAGGTCAGGGCCGTATTCGGGCGACGACCAGAACCGCAGCCGCCAGTGGTCGTCGCCCTCGCCGGCGTGCCGCGCTGCGGCCTCGACCTCGTAGAAGCCGCGCGCCATGGGGAACTCGAGCACCTCGCCGGGGCCGTCGGCGCCGGGCGAGAACCACTCGACCGAGCCGGAGGTGTCCACGCAGAGCTGCGTGCGCAGCACCGTGTCCCACTGGCCGTCCTCGGGCGGCACCGCATCCCAGTGCTCCATGTCGACGGGCATCGCCGCCTGGGTGCGCGACGGCGACGCGAAGCCCGCGGTGGCGCGGTTGGTCGCGGCGCCGTGCACGGTGACGGCGGCCAGCAGGTCGTCGGGGACGCGGTGACCGAAGCAGCTGCCGAAGAACTTTCCGTCGCGCAGGTCGAGCACGCCGGAGAGTTGCGTGAGGATGCGGGGTTCGAGGCGCATCGGTCCATCATGACGGACGCCCTCGTTGCGCACCCGGGGTGTCCGTTTCATGGTCGGGGAGCACCCTGATGCCGCAGGTGACGAGATTCTGGCATTCTCGGTGACATGGCACAGACTCCGTTCGCCCCCGCGCCGCCGCCCACGCCCGAGACGGTGGCCGCGCGGGCCGTCGAGGTCACGAAGGTCTACGGCGAGGGTGACAACGCAGTGCACGCGCTCGCCGGGGTCACCGTGGACTTCCGGGCGGGGGAGTTCACCGCGATCATGGGGCCGTCGGGATCGGGCAAGTCGACGCTCATGCACTGCCTCGCCGGACTCGACGCCGCCTCGGGCGGCTCGGTACAGGTGGGCGGCACCGAGCTGACCTCGCTGAACGACAAGCAGATCACGCAACTGCGGCGCGACCGGATCGGGTTCGTCTTCCAGAGCTTCAACCTGGTGCCCACGCTCACGGCGATCGAGAACATCACGCTGCCGCTCGACATCGCGGGGCGCAAGCCCGATCAGCAGTGGCTCGACGCGGTGATCGACCGGCTGGGACTGCGGCCACGGCTCGGTCACCGTCCCACCGAGCTGTCCGGCGGCCAGCAGCAGCGCGTCGCCTGCGCCCGTGCGCTGGTCGGGCGGCCGGAGATCATCTTCGGCGACGAGCCCACGGGCAACCTGGATTCGCGGTCCGGTGCCGAGGTGCTGTCGATCCTGCGCGCGGCGGTCGACGATTTCCGCCAGACCGTGGTCATCGTGACGCACGATCCGCGCGCCGCCTCCTACGCGGACCGCGTGGTCTTCCTCGCCGACGGTCGCATCGTGGACGAGATGCGCCGCCCGACCGCGGAACGGGTGCTCGAGAAGATGATCCACCTCGACGAGCTCGTCGCCCGCTGATGGCGAACCCGATGCGCCGGGTGGCGCTGCGGAACCTCCTGGCGCACAAGGGTCGTCTGGTCCTGACGGTGCTCTCGGTGCTGCTCGGCACGTCCTTCATCGCGGGGTCGATGGTCTTCACCGGCACGCTCTCGAAGGCCTTCGACGGGATCTCCGACAAGATCGCCGTCGGGGTCGACGCGCGCATCTCGCCCGAGAACGCCAAGGGACAGGGTGGATTCGGACCGTCGGGCCCGGGTGTGCCGCTGTCCGTCGTGGACCAGGTGAAGACGGTGCCGGGCGTGCGCGTCGTGGTTCCCGCGATCACCGGCACCATCGCCCTGCGGGACGGCGACGGCGAGGTCGTCTCGCCCACCGGCGCACCCCAGGTGGGCGGCGCCTACCTCCCGCCGGGGGAGAACCTCGATCCGGACGGCCTGAAGATCACGTCGGGCCGCGCTCCGTCGGCGCCGAACGAGATGGTGCTCAACGAATCCGCGTCCGAGCGACTGAAGCTCCCGGTCGGTGCGAAGACCACCATCGTCGCGCCGCACTCGCCCGGCCCGATCGACGTGACGATCGTGGGGCTCTACACGATCTCCACCGACTCGGGCGGCTACCTGGGGGCGCTGTTCGCGAAGGACGAGGCGCAGAAGCTCTTCGGCGACGGGGCCACCGCGCCGTACATCGAGGTGGGCGCAGCGTCCGGCACGTCTCCGCAGCAGCTGCGCGACGCCCTCGCCGAGCGCCTGCCGAATCTGAACGTGCAGACCGGCGCCGAGGTGCGCAAGCAGTTCGAGGACACCATCAACCAGGGCCTGAGCTTCCTCAACTACTTCCTCGTCGCCTTCGGCCTCATCGGCCTGCTCGTCGGCGTCTTCATCATCTACAACACCTTCTCGATGCTGGTCGCGCAGCGAGTGTCCGAGCTCGCACTGCTCCGCGCCATCGGGGCGGGACGCAACCAGGTGCGCAACTCCGTGGTGCTGGAGGCACTCGTCGTGGGCGTGGTCGGCAGCGCGCTCGGCCTCGCCGTGGGCATCGGCCTCGCGGTGCTGTTGCGGGCGGGCGTGAAGGCCGCCGGCGCGGGCTTCCCCGACGGCGGTCTCGCCGTGAGCCCGTCCGTGGTGATCACCGTGATGGTGGTCGGCACCGTGGTCACGGTGATCTCCGCGCTGATCCCGGCCGTGCGGGCCTCGCGCGTCCCGCCCGTCGCGGCCATGCGCGCGCAGGACGGCGGCTCGGCGCAGTCGGTCATGGTGCGCGGCGCGGTCGGTGCGGCGCTGCTGCTGTGCTCCCTGGCGTTGCTCTTCGTGGCCACCACCGAGGTCGGCTCCACCGCCGCGATCGAGGTCGGCATCGCGGGCTTCGGCTTGATCCTCGCCATCGTCATCGGCGGCCCCGCGCTGGTCGCGCCCCTGCTCGGCGGCGTCGGCAAGATCATCGCCGCACCCTTCGGCCCCGCGGGACGGCTCGGCCGCACCAACGTGATGCGGAACCCTCAGCGCACCACCGCCACCGCGTTCGCGCTGGTGATCGGCGTGGCGCTGGTCGGGGTCATCGGCACTCTCGGCGCCTCCATGCAGAAGTCGATCGACGCGCAGGTCGACAAGGGCGTCCGCTCCGACCTGATGCTGCAGGCCCCGTCGCTGGGCATGCCGCCGGCCGCGCTCACCGCGATCAAGGACGTGCCGGGCATCGGCGCCAAGACCATCCTGTACGGCGTACCGATGCGCGTGGGCGGCGACCGGCTCAGCGCTCTCGCCATCGACGGCGACGTCACGACGGCGTTCAACCTCACCCGCACGTCGGGCGAGCTGAAGGTCAAGCCCGGCGGGCTACTCGTCGATGACCGCACGGCGCGCGAACGCGGCTGGGACGTGGGCTCGACGGTCGAGCCGATGTCGGCGGTCGGCACCGCGAAGGCGCAGCTCACCGTGACCGGGATCTACTCCGCCACCGGCGGTTCTCTGTCCGGCCCCGTGATCACGGCCACCGACATGAACACGCTCTACCCGCCCGCGAGCGGCGCCACGGCCCCTCTGGTCACACCGCAGTCGGTGTTCATCAACGCGGCCGAGGGCACGTCGGTGAGCGACCTCAAGGAGCGCCTGCGTGAGGCGGTCAAGCCGCTGCTCGTGGTCAACGTCGATGATCAGCAGGACCTCAAGGACCAGGCGGGGCAGGCGATCACGGCGCTCATGGGCGTGCTCTACGGGCTCCTCGGGCTCGCGGTGGTCA
Source organism: Tsukamurella sputi (assembly GCF_007858445.1). GTDB lineage: Bacteria > Actinomycetota > Actinomycetes > Mycobacteriales > Mycobacteriaceae > Tsukamurella > Tsukamurella sputi. Next base: position 8,049 of record NZ_VIGV01000014.1, read on the forward strand.
TCGCGATCCTCGGCATCGTCAACACCCTCGCGCTGTCGGTGGTGGAGCGGCGCCGCGAGATCGGCATGCTCCGCGCGATCGGCCTCATCCGCTCCCAGGTGCGGCGCTCGATCTACCTGGAGTCCATGCTGATCGCGGTCTTCGGGGCCGTACTCGGGCTCGTGCTCGGCGTGCTGCTGGGAGTCTCCCTGGTGCACGCGCTGCGCGACGAGGGGCTCGGCTCGGTGGTGGTGCCGTGGTCCACGGTGATCGTGATGCTGGTGGCCTCCGCCTTCGTCGGCGTGGGCGCGGCGATCCTGCCCGCCATCCGTGCCGCCCGAACACCCCCGCTCGCCGCCATCGCGGAAGGGTGAGTGGATTCCGAGAGTCGGGTTCTATGAGCCACCGGACCCGAATCCTGCCGCGGTGCCCCGTTGAACCCGATTTTCGGGAATCGCTCGTCGGCAGCTGTCACAGATCGGTCGCGACCGGTGTCCTATGTGCGGAAGACTCGGATTTCGCATGAGGAGGCAATCATGAAGGTCGTCGTGATCGGCGCGGGCTATGCGGGCACCATCGCCGCGAATCGGCTGGTGAAGAAGGCGGCGGACGTCGAGGTGGTCGTGGTCAACCCGCGCGCCGACTTCGTCGAGCGGGTGCGGTTGCACGAGCACATCGCCGGCAGCGGCACGGCCCTGACGCCGTTGACCGGGATGCTCGACCCGCGGATCCGGCTCGTCGTGGGCGCGGTGGACAAGATCGGCGACGGCACGCTGCTGCTCGCCGACGCCACGTCCCTCCCGTTCGACCGCGCGATCTACGCCGCGGGCGGGGCGCCGACCGCACCGTCGGGCGCCTACGCGGTGGGCACGATCGAGACCGCGGAGTCGGCGCGGCAGGCGCTCGCCGGCCTGTCCGACGGGGCGGCCGTCACCGTCGTGGGCGGCGGCCTGACGGGCATCGAGACCGCCGCCGAGGTGGCGGAATCCCTTCCGGGCCTGCGGGTCCGGCTGCTCAGCGAGGGCGAGGTCGGAGCCTCGCTCGGGCCCGGCGCGCGAGCACGGGTGCGGCGCGAGCTCGAGAAACTGGGCGTCGTCGTCGAGCGCGGCCGCTACACCGAGGACGACGGTGCCGACCTCGTCCTGTGGGCAGTGGCGAACCAGGTCAGCGACCTGGCCGCGCGCAGCGGCCTCGCCGTGGACGATGCCGGCCGCGTGCTGGTCGACGAGTTCCTGCGGAGCGTCGGCGATCCGAGGATCCTGGCGGTGGGCGACGGTGCGTCCGTCCCCGGCCAGCGGCTGAGCTGCCAGACCGCGCTGCCGCAGGGGGCGCACGGCGCCGACAACCTCGCACGCGAGCTGGAGGGGACGCCGATGAGGGCGTACTCGATGGGCTACACCGGGCAGAACGTGTCGATCGGCCGGCGGAGCGCCGTCATTCAGGCCGCGCGGCGCGACGACACCCCGACCCGGATCCGGTTCGGGGGCCGCTCCGCTGCGCTGGTCAAGGAGCAGGTTTGCCGGATGGCGAAGGGCGCCGCCCGGACCGCTCGCTACGCCTGGCTCCCCGCACCGCGATGACGAGCGCCGAGGGCCTGTTCGCCGAGCACCGCCCGCTGCTGTTCTCGGTGGCATACGAGATCCTGGGCAGCGTCGCCGACGCGGAGGACGTGCTGCAGGAGAGCTATCTGCGGTGGCGCGACGTGGATCTCGGCACCGTCGGCAATCCGCGGGCGTACCTCGCACGGATCGTGACCCGGCAGGCCCTCAACGCGCTGCGGGCGGCGTCCCGACGGCGGGAGGAGTACGTGGGGCCATGGCTGCCGGAGCCGCTGGAGGCACCGTCGGGCGACGGCCCCGCCGAGCACGTCCTGACGGGGGAGGCGGTAACCACGGCGATGCTGCTGGTGCTCGAGTCGCTCACGCCCACGGAACGCGCGGTCTTCGTGCTGCGCGAGGTCTTCGACTTCGGGTACCCCGAGATCGCCGAGGCCGTCGGCAAGAGCGAGGCGACGGTGCGCCAGACCGCGCACCGCGCGCGTGGGCACGTGCGCGCGCGACGGCCCCACACGATCGCGGACCCTGCCGAGGCGCAGGGCGTCGCGGAGCGCTTCCTCCTCGCGGCGGCGACGGGCGACGTCCAGGCCCTGATGGACGTGCTCGCGCCCGAGGTGGTCTTCCTCGGCGACGGTGGTGGTGTGGTCTCGGCGGCGCGACGCCCCGTGCTCGGTGCCGATCGGGTCGCGCGCCTCGCTGCGGGGCTCTTCCGCAAGGGCACCGCGATGGGGGAGATGGGCGTGCGGTTCACCGTCTACAACGGTATGCCGGCCATGGTCGTCGCCTTCGACGGTTCCGTCGACCTGGTGCTGTGCGTGGAGGTCGACGGTGCCGCCGTCACCGGCGTGTACGTGGTGCGCAACCCCGCGAAACTGTCGGGCGTACGCCCGCCCGCTGCGCTGCAGTGAACCTGTGACGGTGTGTCGAAGTGGTACAGGTCACGTCGTTCACTTCGTGGGTGTGCGAACAGGGCGCGGTCCCGGTGGACCTGAGCTTCCCGGTGCGATCGCGCAAATCGGTGTTATTCGGACTGACGCGCCGTTCGCAATATCTGGTCTGACCTGCGGATTTTGACACAGTGTGACGCGCATCACGAATCGGTCACGGTTGAGTCTCGGAACGGCGAAACTACCGACGGGTAGTCGCGCCCGGTCATTAGCCTTCGCGATGGCTGAAGGCAACCGAAGTTCGTTTGACTATGGGGTGTTTCTCCAGCCCGTCCGTGCACTCCACCCCCTTCGTGCGCGGGCCGTCACGACCCACCTCTCAGGAGAAGACCCATGCGTGAAGCAGTTCTGCGCGACAGCGCCCTCATGCGCGAGAGCGCCCCGTTCAGCTGGAACCGGACGGGGGTGGTCACGAAGGCGATGGCGGCCACCGTCCTGGCGGGGTCGCTGACCCTCGCCACCGTGCCCGCCATGGACTTCTCCGTCCCGAAGCCCGCACAGATCCTCGCCTTGCCGGCCGCTGCGGCGCCGCTGCGGATGGAGGTCAGCACCGTCGGCCTGATCGACCTGCTCCCGGACTCGGTGCTGGTCAGCGAGCTGTCCAATGCCGACCCCGCGCGCATCGCTCGGATCATGGCGCAGATCGAGCCGAGCAAGGTGGCCGCGATCATGGGCAACATGCCGGCCGACAAGACCGCCAAGATCCTCGAGGCGATGCCGCCGGAGAAGGTCGTCGCGATCATGAACGCGATGGACGAGAAGAAGCTCACCGCCATCGTCAACGGCCTGCCGCAGAACAAGCTCAACACCATCGTCGCGGGACTGTCGCAGGACAAGCTCAACGCCGTGGTCAAGGCGATCCCCGAGGCGAAGCTCATCGAGGTGGTCAAGAGCCTCGACGACGCGACACTGGGCAAGATCGTCGGCGCGCTGCCGACGGACCGGCTCGTCACCATCGTTGCGGGCCTGGATCAGCAGAAGCTCAAGGACCTCGTCGGCGGCCTGCCGAACGACGTCCTCGGCCCGGTGGTCGCGAGCCTTCCGGCCGACAAACTGACCGAGCTGGTCAAGCAGATCCCCGTCGAGAAGCTGAGCACCGTGGTGGCCGGTCTGCCGCCGGCCACCATCGCCAAGCTCGTCGAGGGCCTCCCGACCTCGGTGCTCACGGAGGTCATCGGCACCGTCGACCCCGCGAAGATCGGCCCCGCCGTCGCGGCGCTCCCCACCGACAAGCTCTCGCAGCTCGTGGGCTACATCCCCACCGAGAAGCTGGCGGCCGTGGTCTCCGGCTTCGACCAGAAGAAGCTCGGCGAGATCGTCGGCCTCATCCCGGTGGAGAAGCTCGGCCCCGTCGTCGCCGGCCTGCCTGCCGACAAGCTGACCGCGCTCGTCAAGCAGATCCCCGTCGAGAAGCTGATCACCGTGGTCTCGGGCCTCGACGACAAGACCCTGGCGCAGCTCGTCAACGGCATCCCGGTGGAGAAGCTGGGCCCGATCGTCGCCGGGCTGCCCACCGAGAAGCTCATCGCTCTGGTCGGGTCCATTCCCACCGACAAGCTCAAGGCGATCGTGGGCGGCCTTCCCGACGACAAGCTGCTCGGCATCATGGACGGCCAGCTGATCGGCCGCGTCGTCTCGCTGGTGGTCGCGAGCCTGGGCACCCCGGGCGGGATCGCCAAGCTCCCCGAGCTGCTCACCGGCATCGTCGGCGGCGTGGTCAACGGCGGCGCGCAGCTCATCCCGAACCTCATCGCGAACATCCCGCTCGTCGGCCCGATCGTCGCCGGCCCGATCTCCTTTGTGACGACCAACATCGTGGCGCCCGTCGTCAACCTCGGCCTGAGCCTGCTGCAGCCGGTGTTCTCGCTGATCTCCACCGTGATCTCGCTGCCGATCACGCTCGCGACCTCCGTCATCAACGGTGGCGGCCTGACGGATCTGTTCGGGAAGGTGACCAAGGGGCTCGAGGGCCTCGCGGGTACCGATGCGGCCACGAAGCTCGCTGCGGCCGCCCCGGCGGCCGCTGCCGCGCCGGCCGAGGACGCCACGAAGCCCGCGGTCTCGTCCCTGCCGGCGCCCACGGCGGTCGGTCCGCAGGTCGCGGCCTCCGACGCCGACGCTGCTGCGGCGAAGGCGAAGGCCGGCGCCGAGGCGGCTGCCAAGGCCGACGCCGAGGCCGCGGCGAAGGAGAAGGAGGCCGGCTACGTCGGTAAGCACCGTGCCGATGACGTGGTGACGACCGCCCCGAAGGCGGACACCGCCGTGAAGACCGATCCGAGGCCGACCGAAGCGGTGAAGTCGCCGACCGAAGCGGTGAAGTCGGACCCGAAGGCCGAGGCTCCGAAGACCGATCCGACGCCGACCGACGTGGCGACGTCGGATCCGAAGACCGAGGAGGCCCCCAAGGCCGCTTCGACGTCGACCGACGGGGCGAAGTCGGCCGCGAGCACCGACGCCGGCATCGCCGCTGATGCCGGCGCGAAGGCCGGGGCCACCGCCGACGCGGCCTGATCCCAGCCGACTCCGGCCCCCACCGCGCATCCGCGGTGGGGGCCGGAGTCGTCTGCGGAGGCGGTGATCAGCGCTTGCGGAAGACGAGCACCAGGTTCGAGACGAGCAGCTCCCGCAGGCCCGGCACCCGGACCATCCACCACGCCCACGAGGGGTGGTACCGGGGGAAGGCGGCGACGAGGTCGGCGCCGTCGACCCGGCGGGCCCAGCGCAGCCCGTCGGACGCGAGCACCTTGAACAGTGATGTGCCGTAGAGGTTCTTCGGCGGGTGCCCGTGCTTGCGGGTGTACATGCGGGCCGCGCGCTCGCCGCCGAGGTAGTGCGTCTGCCCCATCTCGTGGCCGCCGAACGGGCCGTACCAGAGCGTGTAGCTGAGGATCACCATCCCGCCGGGCCGGGTGACGCGCAGCATCTCCTCGCCCATCGTCTCCCAGTCCCGCACGTGCTCGGCGACGTTGGAGGAGAGGCAGATGTCGACGGCATCGTCGGCGATGGGGAGCGCGAGGCCCGAGCCCCGCAGGCCCCGCGATGCGGTGATGCCGGCGGCGTGCGCCTCGGAGGGGTCGGGCTCGACGGGGACGTAGACGGCGCCGTGCTCGGCGAAGGCGTCCTCGAAGTAGCCCGGGCCGCCGCCCACGTCGAGCACGAGCGCGCCGTCGAGGTCGCCGAACAGGTCACCGGTCAGCTCGACGGTGTCGCGCGCGAGCGAGCCGTAGAACCGGGCCGGCTCGGACTGCTCGAAGCGGAAGTCGGACAGCAGCCCCACCGACCGGCGCAGCGTGGCGCGGCGCCGGAGGCGTTTCGTCGTAGTCCGCCAGGTTCTTGGGGACGTGGGGTACACGCCACCGGACGGTACCCTAGAAGCCGTGCGTGAAGTCCTCCTGCTGTGTTGGCGTGACACCCGCCACCCGCAGGGCGGCGGTAGCGAGCTGTACCTCGAGCGCGTCGGGCAGGAGCTGGCCGCCCGCGGCGTGCGGGTCACGCTGCGCACCGCGATGTACCCCGGCGCCGCTCGCTCCGAGACCGTGCACGGCGTGCGCATCTCCCGCGGCGGCGGCCGCTTCACCGTCTACCCCCTGGCGCTGCTCGCGATCGTGCTCGCGCGCTTCGGTCGCGGCCCGTTGCGCGGCATCCGTCCCGACGCGGTGATCGACACGCAGAACGGCATCCCCTTCTTCGCACGGCTCGTCGCGGGCGTGCCCGTCACGGTGCTCGTGCACCACTGCCATCGCGAGCAGTGGCCCGTCGCGGGGCGGCTCGTCGCACGGATCGGCTGGTTCATCGAATCGCGGCTCTCGCCCTGGGTGCACCGACGGTCGCAGTACCTCACGGTCTCGCTGCCCTCGGCGGAGGAGCTGGCGCTACTCGGCGTGGGGCCGGAGCGGGTGGCCGTGGTGCGCAACGGGATCGACGGTGTGGCCCCCGGCGTCGCGGACGTGCGCTCGGCATCGCCGCGGATGGTGGTGCTCTCGCGCCTGGTGCCGCACAAGCAGATCGAGGACGCGCTCGACGTGCTCGCCCGCCTGCGCCGCCGCGTACCGGACCTGCACCTCGACGTCATCGGCAGCGGCTGGTGGGACTCCGAGCTCTACGCGCACGCCGCGAAGCTCGGCGTCCTCGATCGGGTGACCTTCCACGGCCACGTGACCGAGCAGCGCAAACATCGCCTGCTCTCGCGGGCGTGGGTGCACGTCATGCCCTCGCGCAAAGAGGGCTGGGGAATCACCGTGATCGAGGCCGCGCAGCACGGGGTGCCCACCGTGGGGTACGTCGGTTCGCGTGGGCTCACCGATTCCGTGGTCGACGGTGCCACCGGCCTCCTGGTGCGCGACCTCGCCGGGCTCACCGAATCGGTGTACGTGCTGCTCACGGACGCGCTGCTGCGCGAGGAGCTGGGCGCGAAGGCGCAGGAACGGGCGGGCGAGTTCTCCTGGCCCGCCACCGCCGACGGTGTCTCCCGCGTGCTGTCCGCATCGATCGCCGGGGAGCGTGTCGGCGGGCTGGTCTGAGCCGCGCGGTGACCTGACGCCGGGCGCGGGCACGTGGGTGGGGGAGCGAATGTCGCGCGGGGGTCAGTCGCTCCCTCACCGCAAGCGCGGCTTCTGGTGGGGGTGCGAACGTGGGGTGGGCGGATCGGCGTCGCGCGGGGGACGACACCAGGTGAGGGCCGACGTCCGGTGGGGGAGGAGCGGACTGCACCGCGCTCGACGAGGCCCCGACCGGTATCCGTTACTGTGAACTCGTGATGAGGCGGCGCGAGGTGACGCCGAAGACGGCGTGGTACTTCATCGGTCTCGGGGCCGTTGGTGCTGGTGGCGGCGCCGATCCGGGACTGGTCGGCGTGGCCGGACTTCCGCACGATCCTCGCCGTGGCGATGGCGGTCCTCGGCGCCGGCGAGATCGGCGTGGGCGTCTACGCACTGCGCCGGGCCCGGAGGAGGCGTGATGAGCAAGCCTGCTGATACCGAGACCCGGACGGTCCCGGTAGAAGTGCTGCGAGTCGGCGCCGGTGTCCTGCTGGTCCTATGGCTGACTCTCCTCACGGCGTTCATCTTGACCCCCTGGTCGTACGACGGACCGCTCAGCCAACAGGTCGCCCGCGGTGCGATCCTGGCGGCGATCCTGGTGCTCGGCTCGTGGATGGGCCAGTCGTGGCGCACCGCGACCGGTATGGAACCGGCGATGAGCGCTCCCAGCGCGCGCTATTTCCTGGCCGGCGCGGTGCTCCTCGTTCCCGCGATGACCCTGATGTGGCTCGACTTCGGGCCGTGGCCGGCCTGGCGTGTCATGACGGTGGTAGTCCTCGCTGTGGGGATCCTCGTGCTCTTCGTGCTCGACCTCCGCGACCGGCGGCGACACAAGGGCGAGATCACTGCGCCGATCGCGGCGATGACGGTCCGCACCGCCCGCGGCGATCGGGAGGTCCGGATCGCGCAACCGGAGGGGCTGCACGACCGGTGGATGACCCGCTGGTCGGTCGGCACGCCGGAGGGCACCGTCCAGCGGGTTTCCTACGGACCGGATCCGATGCGTTCGCTCACAGCTGCACTCGCCGACGCGGAGGCCGCCACCGCCGTAATCTGAAACGGTGGCTGAATCCGAGAAGAGGCGCCCCGCGATCCTGACCGTCGACGACGATCCCAGCGTGTCCCGCGCGGTGGCCCGTGACCTGCGGCGCAAGTACGGCGACGAGTACCGGATCGTGCGGGCGGAGAGCGGAGAACAGGCCCTCGAAGCGCTCAAGGAGCTCAAGCTCCGCGGTGACCTGGTGGCCGCGATCCTCGCGGACTACCGCATGCCCCAGATGACGGGCCTGGAGTTCCTCGAGGCGGCGATGGACGTCTACCCGGGCGCCCGCCGCCTGCTCCTCACCGCCTACGCGGACACCGGTGCCGCGATCGAGGCGATCAACGTGGTCGACCTCGACCACTACCTCCTCAAGCCCTGGGACCCGCCGGAGGAGAAGCTCTACCCCGTCATCGACGCGCAGCTGGAGGCCTGGCTGTGCAGCGACCACCGCCCCGTGCCGGAGACGAAGGTCGTGGGCCACCGCTGGTCGGCCCGCTCCTCGGAGGTGCGGGAGTTCCTGGCCCGCAACCAGATCCCGTACCGGTGGTACACGGCCGAGTCGCCGGAGGGGCAGCGGCTGCTGGCCGCCGCGGGCAGCGACGGGCAGGAGCTTCCGCTCGTCGCCGCCGCCGACGGGACCGCGCTGTGCGCCCCGTCGGACAGCGAACTCGCGGCGCACGTGGGGCTGAACACCACCCCGGCGGAGGAGTTCTACGACCTGGTGGTCGTGGGCGCCGGTCCCGCGGGCCTCGGCGCCGCCGTGTACGGCGCATCGGAGGGCCTGCGCACGGTGCTCGTCGAACGGTCCGCCACGGGCGGGCAGGCGGGGCAGAGCTCGCGCATCGAGAACTACCTCGGCTTCCCCGACGGTGTCTCGGGCACCCAGCTCACGGACCGGGCGCGGCGGCAGGCCACCAAGTTCGGCGCCGAGATGATCACCGCCGCAGACGTCGTGGGGCTGGAGGTGACGGGCTCCGGGCGGCGCGTGCGGTTCTCCGACGGCACCGTCGTGGGCGCGCACACCGTCATCCTCGCGACGGGCGTCGCCTACCGGCAGCTGGACGCGCCGGGGATGGACCGGCTCACCGGCGCCGGCATCTTCTACGGCTCGGCGATGACCGAGGCGCCGGCCTGCGCTGGGCAGAACGTGTACATCGTGGGCGGCGCGAACTCCGCGGGCCAGGCGGCCGCGTACCTGTCGAAGGGGGCGCGCTCGGTGACCCTTCTGGTGCGCGGGCCCTCGCTCGAGGAGTCCATGTCGTACTACCTGATCCAGCAACTCAACGCGATCGAGAACGTGCACGTGCGGCCGCACACGCAGGTGATCGAGGCGCACGGCGACGACCACCTCACGCAGCTCACGCTGCGCGACACCCAGTCGGGCGAGACGGAGCAGGTTCCCGCCGACTTCCTGTTCGTCTTCATCGGCGCCGAGCCGCGGACGGACTGGCTCGACGGCGTCGTGGCGCGGGACGGGCGGGGCTTCCTGGTGACCGGCCCGGACCTCACGGTCGACGGTGCCGCCCCGCGGGGATGGGAATTGGATCGCCCACCGTTCCACCTGGAGTCGAGCGTGCCCGGCATCTTCGTCGCCGGCGACGTGCGCTCCGAATCGGCGAAGCGCGTCGCCTCCGCGGTGGGCGAGGGCGCGATGGCCGTGATGTTCGTCCACCGCTATCTGGAAGGAGTTGACTCGTGAGCACTCATGACCCGTGCTTCGTCGACGAACTGCGCACCCTGTTCCTGTTCGAGAAGCTCAGCGACGAGCAGCTGGAGTGGCTGTGCGAGCGGGGCCACGTGGAGACCTTCCCCGCCGGACCCGTGTACTCGACGGGCGACTCCGCCGACTGGTTGTACGTCCTGCTGCACGGGACGATCGCCCTGTCGCAGAAGGTCGGTGACGCGGAGGTCGAGACCACCCGCTCCGATCAGCGCGGCGCCTACGCCGGCGCGTGGTCGGCCTTCCTCGGCAAGGGCGGGCCGGCGCAGAAGCAGTACAACGCGTCGATGCGCGCGGTGACGCAGGCGCAGTTCTTCATGCTGCCCGCCGAGGATTTCAACGAGGCCATGCACGAGTGGTTCCCGATGGCGGTGCACCTGCTGGAGGGCGTCTTCTACGGCGGCCAGCGGAGCCGCCAGATTGTCGAGCAGCGCGAGCGCCTGCTGGCCCTGGGCTCGCTCTCGGCCGGTCTCACCCACGAGTTGAACAACCCCGCCGGCGCGGCCACCCGCGCGGTGGCGGAGCTGCGCACCCGCGTCGGCGGCATGCGGCACAAGCTGGCGGGCATCGCCAGCGGCAAGCTCGACCGCACCCGCCTCGTCGATCTGGTCAAGTTCCAGGAGGAGGCCGTCGAGGCCGTAGCCAGCGCCCCCGATCTCGGCCCGCTGGAGGCCTCGGACCGCGAGGACGAGCTCATGGACTGGCTCGAGGACCACGACATCGGCGACGGCCACGTGCTCGCGCCCGTCTTCGTGGCCGCGGGGCTGCAGACCGACTTCCTCGACCGGGTCGCGGGCTCGCTCGACGACGGCCCCGTGCTCTCGGGCGCGCTGCGCTGGCTGTACTACACCGTCGAGACCGAGCTGTTGATGAACGAGATCACCGACTCGACGAACCGGGTCTCCACGCTCGTCCAGGCAGCCAAGCAGTACTCGCAGATGGACCGGGCGCCCTTCCAGGTGCTCGACGTGCGCGAGCTGCTCGACAGCACCGTCGTCATGCTCAGCCGCAAGCTGGGCGAGGTCACCGTCGTCCGCGACTACGAGCCGGACCTGCCCGATATCAAGGGCTACGGCGCCGAGCTGAACCAGGTGTGGACCAACCTCATCGACAACGCCGTGCAGGCCATGGACGGCCACGGCACCCTGACGCTGCGCGCGTACCGCAAGGAGGAATCGGTGGTCGTCGAGGTCGGCGACACCGGCTCCGGCATCCCCGCCGACGTGCTGCCCCGCATCTTCGAGCCCTTCTTCACGACGAAGGGTGTCGGCGAGGGGACCGGTCTGGGGCTGGACATCTCGTGGCGCATCGTCGTCAACAAACACCAGGGCGATCTGGCGGTGCGCTCCGAGCCGGGGGAGACGGTGTTCACCGTGAAACTGCCCATCGACGGGCCGCAGCGCGAGGACATCGCGATCCCGGACGAGCCGGGCATCGAGGGAGAGGGACAGCCATGAGCGATCCGACAGACCCGATCGACGCCTCCGTGCCGCCCAGCGGCCCCGGCTGCGTGGACTGCGACGCCACCGGCGGGTGGTGGGTGCACCTGCGTCGCTGCGCGAAGTGCGGCCACGTGGGCTGCTGCGACTCCTCGCCGTCGCAGCACGCCAGCGCGCACGCGCGGGAGTCCGGGCACCCGATCGTGCAGAGCTACGAGCCCGGCGAGACCTGGTTCTGGGACTACGTTTCCGAGGACTACTACGACGGTCCGCGGCTCGCGGACCCGCAGAACCGCCCGGTCGAGCAGGCCGTGCCCGGCCCCGAGGGGCGCGTGCCCGCCGACTGGATGGATAAGGTGCACTGATGTCGCAGATCGTCAGAGGAATCGTCGCCCGCGCCAAGGGTGAGCCCGTCGAAGTGGTCCCGATCGTGATCCCGGACCCCGGTCCCGGTGAGGTGGTGGTCGCGGTGCAGGCGTGCGGCGTCTGCCACACCGACCTGCACTACCGCGAGGGAGGGATCAACGACGAGTTCCCGTTCCTGCTCGGTCACGAGGCCGCGGGCATCGTCGAAACCGTCGGTGAGGGAGTCGATCACGTCGTTCCCGGCGATTTCGTCGTGCTCAACTGGCGCGCCGTGTGCGGGCAGTGCCGCGCGTGCAGGCGCGGGAAGCCGCAGTACTGCTTCGACACCTTCAACGCCACGCAGAAGATGACGCTCGAGGACGGCACGGAGCTCTCGCCCGCGCTCGGCATCGGCGCCTTCGCCGAGAAGACGCTGGTCCACCAGGGGCAGTGCACCAAGGTCGATCCCGAGGCCGATCCGGCCGTTGCGGGCCTCCTGGGCTGCGGCGTGATGGCCGGGCTCGGCGCCGCCGTGAACACGGGCGGCGTCTCCCGCGGCGATACCGTCGCCGTGATCGGTTGCGGCGGTGTGGGAGACGCGGCCATCGCGGGCTCGCGCCTGGTGGGTGCGCGCACCATCATCGCCGTCGACCGGGACCCGAAGAAGCTGGAGTGGGCGCGCGACCTGGGGGCCACGCACACCGTCAACGCCGCGGAAACCGATGCGGTGGAGGCGATCCAGGAGATCACCGACGGCTTCGGTACGGACGTGGTGATCGACGCCGTCGGCCGCCCCGAGACCTGGAAGCAGGCCTTCTACGCCCGCGACCTCGCGGGCACCGTGGTCCTCGTGGGCGTGCCCACGCCGGACATGACCCTCGACATGCCGCTCATCGACTTCTTCTCCCGCGGTGGGGCTCTCAAGTCCTCCTGGTACGGCGACTGCCTGCCCGAGCGGGACTTCCCGCAGCTGGTGGACCTCTACCGCCAGGGCCGCCTGCCGCTCGAGAAGTTCGTCACCGAGCGCATCGGGCTCGACGAGGTGGAGAACGCCTTCGCGACGATGCACCGCGGCGAGGTGCTGCGCTCGGTGGTGGTCCTGTGACGCTGCGCGTGGAACGCGTTGTCACGTCGGGTGAATTCAGTCTGGACGGCGGTACCTGGGACGTCGACAACAACGTCTGGCTGGTCGGCGATGACAGCGAGGTCGTGATCGTCGACGCCGCCCACTCCGCCGACCCGATCGTCGACGCCGTCGCGGGCCGGAAGGTCCGCGGAATCGTGTGCACCCACGGGCACAACGACCACGTGACCGTCGCCCCCGAGCTCTCCGAGCGGCTCGACGCACCGATCCTCCTGCACCCCGGCGACGACGTGCTGTGGGACATGACCCACCCGGGCGTCGGCCACGAGGATCTCGCCGACAGCAGCCGGATCGCCGTCGGCGGCACCGAGATCCAGGTGATCCACGCGCCCGGTCACTCGCCGGGATCGGTGTGCCTGTACCTCCCGGAGGCGGGGCAGCTGTTCAGCGGCGACACCCTGTTCGCGGGCGGGCCCGGTGCCACCGGGCGCTCCTACAGCGATTTCTCGGTGATCATCGAGTCCATCCGCGACCGCCTGTTCGCGCTGCCGCCCGAGACCACGGTGAACACGGGCCACGGCGACGGCACCACACTGGGCGCCGAGTCTCCGCATCTCGAGGAATGGATCCGCCGGGGTCACTGACCCGCGACACGAAGACACACCCTGGTTGTATCTTCTTTGCATGACCAGAGTCCTGATGGGGCCGCCGGCGAGCAGATGGTGGATCGCCTACCTGCTCGTCTTCGGTGCCTGCCTCGTCGAGGCGCTGGTGACGCGCCGGTGGGGCATCGCGGCCCTCGTCGTAGCCGTCCTCGCCGTCGGCCTGGTGACGACGGCGGGTTCCCTCCGCCTCCAGGTCGCCGTGCACGTCCTGGCCTGCGGCCTCGCCGCCGTCTCCGTCGTGATCGCCCACCTGGAGGGTCGCACTTTCTGGGTGGTCTTCGGCGCGCTCGCGACGCTCATCCTGGGCGCGCTGGTCCCGCTGGCGCGCCGCGAGGGTTCCGGCGGCCGCATCCGCACCGAGGAACTCGTCGGCCGTACGGTGCCGCAGGCGGAACGGCTGCTCGGATACCCGCGCAACCTGCAGCCGGGCGGCCTCGGCGTGCCCGTCGTGGTCGCCGTGCCCTACGGTCCTTCGCCCGACGGTGCCGACCCGCGCCGTCGGGCCCGACTGGTGGTCACGGCCGTCTCCGTCGATCCCGCAGGCCGGTGGATCGCCTTCGGCGTCGCGCCGGTCGCCTTCGCGCCGCGGGTGGACCGTCGGATCAGGGCCGGGCTGCAGCAGGAACTCAACGCCCGCGTCGGCGGCTTCCCCGCCGACCTCCGCCTCGAGCGTCCCAGCACTCCGATGCGACGGGCGACGAAAGATTCGAGATGTAGCATTTCGGCGTGATCAGAGTGTCGATCGGACCGCGGGTGGGCGGCGCCCTGTACGTGCCACCCGTTCTCGTCGCTGCCAGTGCCGGAATGCTGGCGAGCTCGGCGGAGACGGGACTCGCCGCAGCGATGGCCGCTTCGGTTCTGCTGATGTGCCTGGAATCCACGTCATCGCTCCGCCAGCGGACGGGGTTCTGCGTCGTGTCTTTCGTGTTCATCGTGGTGGCGCTGCGCGCGGTGATCGCAAGCGGGGACCGGTTGCGCATGTCTGTGGTGGTGATGGTCGCGGTGGCCGGCGCGTTCACGATGTGGATTCAACGTCGCTCGGCCGGAGGGGCGGTCCGCTCGGAGGAGCTCGTGGGGTGGACCGTCGCCGATGCCGAGCGGGTTCTCGGCTACCCCAAGGGCCTCCAGCCGGCGGGGATGGCGACGCCGACTCTCGTCGCCGTTCCCGAGGGGGCGGCACCGTCGGACCTGGGCGACCCGGCTGTGCGTGCCGACCTCGTCGTGACGGCGGTGGCACTCGACCCGGCGATCCCCTCCATCACCTTCGGCGTCGCGCCGCCGCACACGGTGCGGCGGCGCGATGTCACCCGCGAGGAGATGCAGGCCGAACTCGTCGCCCGCGTGGGCGGCTACCCCGGGAGCCTGCGCCCCGAGCGGCGCGTCCTCGGAGCCCCTACGCCGGGATGAGAGCGGGGCTGCGGTCGGCGACCTCGATGATGCGGTCGCGCAGCAACCGGAAGACGGTGTCGACGGACCGGGTGGCCGCGGTGGTGTCCGGGTGCATGGCGTTGAAGTCGAGGCCGGCCTCGTCGCGGTTGATCCACATGAAGACCTCGCGCGACGGGGTGGCGTTCGCGAACACCGAGAAGTCGTGGTGCCGCGCCAGTTCCGCACCCGGTACGCGGGTCACGTCGATGTAGGAGAGCATCGGCGCCGTGAAACCGTGCTCGACCGGGAACTCCGGGTCGTCCGCGAGCAGGTCGATGACGGGGAAGACGGGGGTGCGATCGAGCTGCTTCGCGACCGAGACCGCCGCGTGCGCGTTGCGGGCCACCTCGTCGAAGGTGCCGGCGGCGGAGAACTGTACGGGGACCAGGGTCACGTACCAGCCGACGGCCATCGCGTCGCCGGTGGCGGAGCGGTCGGCGCGCGGGATGAGCATGGTGAACAGATCGTCGCCGGTGAGGGCCCGGTGCACCTGCCCCAGCACCGCGAGCAGCGCGCTGCTCATGTTCGCGCCGGCGCGCTTGGCGGCCGCGCTGAAGCGGGCCGTGCGATCGGCGTCGATGAAGGAGGCGTGCACCGCGATGCGGCCCGGCGCCGCCTCGCCGTCGGCGAGGCCCAGCGGTAGCGGGAAGCGGGGCATGCCGCCCGAGCGGCGGAGCGTCTCGCGCCACTGCACGACGTCGGGGTGGGTCGGCGTGAGGGTGGCCGCGAGGGTGCGCTGTTCGCGGGTGAACTCGCTGTGCGCGCGGACCGGTACCGGCGTGAACTCGGTGCCGCTGCGCGCCGCGGTGTACCGCGACAGGAGTTCGAAGAAGGACACCGCCTGCGAGACGCCGTCGGTGTAGAGGTGGTCAGAGCAGACCACCACCTGGAAGTGCGGGTCCGCGGCGCCGGGGCGTGCGTTCTCCACACCGGTCACGGCGAAGGCGAACGCCGCCCACTCGTGCAGCTCCGGCACGTTCTCCATGAGGTAGTCCTTCACGGTCACGCCGGGGTGCGATTCCGACGTGGCTTCCACGGCGATCTCGATGCGCTCCGGAGAAAGCGTGCGGCCGCGCGGATTGAGGTTCGTCGAAACGGGGAATGCGGTGTGGAAAACGCCGTGTGCGCGGACGAAATCGAGGAAGACGGATTCGGCTGTGGTCGCGTCGAATACATCGTGAATCGTGAATGTGGTGAACACGAGACGTCGGGTGCAGGCCTCACCGTCGATGCCGCTGCGCAGGTGGTCGGCCTGGACGAAGGAGGTGCACACGCCCAGGTCAGGTGCGGTGCGCATGGCCGCCTTGGTGTTCGCGTCCGGAGCCCAGACGGTCCACTCTCCCGCCGGGCACTGCCACTGTTCTGAGAAACCCGAAATCATGAAGAACATGATCCCGAACTCCATAGCGGAGCAAAAGACGGAAGCTCAGTGATAAACCCGACAATCGCCAGGGGTTCCCATCCGGCGCCCCATGCCGCATTATGTGCAGTGCTAATTACATAGCCGGGCAACAGAGGTTTTGTTGTTGTTCGAGATGCAAATGTTCAGCCTTTTTCACGGACGCCGTACGGAAACGGCCACTACTGCACCGCCCATCAGGAGCGCCGCCCACAGTGCGTGCGCCGCCCATGCCCCCGCCCGTTCGGTGCGCGGTACCGAGGCCGTCGCGACCGCGCCGGGCACACGGTAGAGCCGCAGCGCAGGTGTGTCGATCGTGAGGGTGAGGCCGGGGAGGGGCACCGTCGGGAAGACGGTCTCGCCGCGGTCGGCCACGGCCTCGACGAGGACCCAGCCGACACCGAGTTCCGCGAGCCGTCCCGCGAGTGCGTCGCCGCCGGCGGCCAGCGCATCCTCCGCATCGGACGCGACGCCCGGAACGCGATCGACGGTCTTCGCGCCGACGCGGAGTTCACCCGTCTGCAGGACGGGCGCCCGGAGCATCCGCGGCGCGGGGTCGAGCACGGGCGCGTCGGGCCCGTACGGGTACGTCCGGAACATCCCGGGCGGCAGTACGGCGACCGACCCGCGGTCCGCGGGCACGGCATCGGCGACGGTCCGCCACGCCGCCGGGTAGGTGACCGGTGCGAGCGCGCCGCCCACCCCCCAGGCGAGGCCCGGCAGCACCGCGATCGGCAGGACGACCGCCACCACGGCGCCCGCCGCCCGCGCGGCGGCGGGCAGAGCGGCCACCAGCGCCGCGGCGCACGTCGCGAAGAAGGGCACGGCGAGGGCGACCCACTTCTGCCCGTCGCGGAGCAGCCCGCTGCCCGGAATCGCCTGCACCACCGCCTCGAGCAGCGCCGTGCCCGGGCCGGTCGCCGCCAGCGCGGGCAGCACCACCGCGCACAGCGCGAGCAGCGCCAACCGTCCCAGGGGAGGGGAGAGCAGCTGCGCGCGCACCACGAGGAGCCCGCCCACCAGCAGTGCGAGGGCGAGGGCGGTCCAGAGCCAGGGCGCACCGTCGGGCACGGCCTGCCGGTTCCAGATGCCCCCGAGCCCCAGCAGTGAGCCGAGCGTGCCGAGACCCGGCTCGGCCCGGGCCGCGAAGACGGCGACGCTCGCCGGGTCGGCGCGCACGCCGCTGCCCGAGACCAGCGACGGGTACAGCCACGGCGCCGCCGCGCAGACGAACAGCCCCAGCTGCCAGGCCCACCGCCGGGGCGCCGCGACCAGGCCCGCGATCAGCGCGAAGACGGCGCCTGTCGGCGTCAGGCCGCCCGCGGCCAGGCACGCGGCGAAGCCCCCGAGCTGCGCCTGTCCCTGCATCCGCAGGCCGACGACCACCGCCCAGCCGATCGCCGCGTACCCCGCCAGCAGGCTCCAGTGCCCCTGCAGCAGCCGCTCCGCGACGAACGGGTTCCACAGCCCCACCGTCGCCGCGGCGAGACCGGCGCCCAGCCGCGCGGGCCGGCCGACGGCCTCGAGTACCGCGAGAGCGCAGCGCCCGAAGCCCCATCCCGCCGCCACCATCGCGACCAGAAGTAGAGCGGTGACCAGCGCGCCACCGTCGACCACCTGCGAGCCGAGCGCGATCACCCAGTCCTGCGGGGTGGCGCGGGCGGCGTTCTCGCCGAGGCCGAGCGCCGTGTCGGTGAGGTACGAGCGGGGCGTGGAGACGGCGTCGCGGAGCAGCAGGTACCGGCCCCCGCCGAGCGACGCCGTCAGCGGGCCGAGGACGACGACGGCGAGCACACCGGACCAGGCGGCGAGGGCCAGGTCGCGCGATCTCATCACCGTCACCCTACTGACACAATGGCCGGGTGAGTGGTCTGGCGTGGGTGACGATCGGCTCGCTTCTGGCGAACCTGTGCTCGTACCTCGTGCATCTGCCGGCGAGTCGCTGGCTGGGACCGTCGGGCTACGGCGAGTTCGCCTCGCTCCTGCAGCTCTCCCTCATCCTCGCGGTGCCCGCGCTCGCGCTGCAGACCGTCGTCGCGCGGCAGGTCGTCCGTGGGGCCGGTGCCGCGCAGATGCGGGCACTCGGCCGGCGGATCGCGGTGGGCTCGGGCCTGCTCGCCCTGGTCGCGGTGCCGCTGGCGGCCGTCGGGCTGCACACCCGTCCGATCACGGCCGCCGCGGCGCTCGCCGCGGCGCCCGCGCTGGTGCTGCTCGCCGTCGAGCAGGGGCTCCTGCAGGGGGAGCGGCGCTTCGGCAGGCTCGCGGCCCTGCTCGCTGTCGCAGGGGTCGGCAAGCTCGCCTTCACCGTTCCCGGGCTGTTGCTGGGCCCGGGGCCGGCGCTCCTCGGTACGACGGTGGGCGCCCTCGTCGCGGCCGCGGTCGGGCGGGCGCTCGCCGGAGACCCGTCGGGGCACGCGGCGGGCCCCGACGCGGGCGTGCGCGCCGTGCTCGGCGCCAGCTCCGTGCAACTGGTGCTGGTGGTCTTCGCCTCGCTCGACCTGCTGCTCTCTCGCCCCGTGCTCGGCGCCGCCGCCGCCGGGACCTACGCGCTCGGGGCGGTCGCGGCGAAGGTCGCCTTCTGGCTGCCGCAGGCCGTGGGCGTCGTCTTCTACCCGCAGCTGGCCACGCCGGACCGCGCCCGCGGGGCCCTGCGCACCGTCGTGACCCTCCTGACGGGCCTGGGGCTCGCCTGCGTGGCCGGGGCGGCGGTCTGTGCCCCCCTGGCGACGGTGCTCGCCGGCGAGGACTACCGGCCGGTGCAGGGGCTGCTGTGGTTGTTCGCGGCCCAGGGCGCGCTGCTGGCGCTGCTCCAGGGCCTACTGCTGTACGCCATCGCCGTCGAACGCACGGGGATGGCGCTGTTCGCCTGGGCCGTGGTCGCCGTCGAGGCGGCGATCCTGCTCGTCGTGCCGCGCACCCCCACCGAAATGATCACCGCCGCGGCGCTGTGTGCGCTCGCGGCGGTGATGGTGGTCGGTGCGGTCGTGACCGTCAGCGCTCGTCGCGCTTGCGGAAGTCGATCGCCTCGGTCCGGGCCTCGTCGGGCTGCGGCTGAGCGCTGAACGCCTCGGTCGCGGGCTCCTCGTCGAGGTTCGGGGCCGTGACCGGATCTTCGTCGAGCGGGGCCGTGGGCGCCGCATCGTCGCGGCCGCCCGTGGCGACCGCACGGCCACCGGTGCCGGGACCGCCTGCCGGAGCCGCCTTCCGGCCCAGGAGCAGGGCGAAGACGCCCAGGCCCAGGGCGATGACGCCGAGCACGCCGCCCGCGACGGGGACCACGTACTTCGCGACCGCGATCTTGTTCTGCGCCGACTTCGCGGCCTCCGCCTGCGAGCGGACCGTCGCGTCGACCCAGCGCTGCTTGGCGTCGAAGACGTCGAGCTTGAAGTCGCGGACCGGCTTCGGGGTGTTCGGGGCCACCTGGCCCGGCAGGCGGAACTGCTGCGTGTAGTGCAGCGACTGGTCGACGATGATGCCCGAGGTCGGGTCGACCCACAGGTCCACGTCCGTCTTCGCCCAGCGGTTCAGCGTGATGTCGTCCTTGGGATCGACGCCGCCGATGCCCCACCAGCTCGCGGGCATCGTGAGCACGGTGCCGAGCGTCGGGTCGTTGCCCTCACGGATGGTCGACAGATCGACCCAGCTCTGCTGGCCCTGGAAGTGCAGCGTCTTGGTGCCGCTGACCTCCTTCTCCTCGACGAACTTCAGGCCCACGTTGCTGCGGGTGATCAGGTCGAAGAACTCGTACTTGCCGTCCTGCGTGGTACCCGCCGGGAAGCGGTACTGCAGGCCCTTGCGGTCGGCGATCTTCACGGCCGGGGTGCTCTCACCGGGCGAGTAGGTGGCCTCGGAGGTCTTGCCGGTGGGCTTGCCCGTCTCGCGGTCCAGGGAGACGCGGTCCAGCCAGGCCTGCACCAGGCCGTCGTCGCACGGGCGCTCGTTCTTCACCGCGCCGGTGAGCTCGGGGTGCCGCGGCTCGCCCTTCGTCTTGATCGACGGCACGACCATCGACATGCCGGACTGCACCGTCATCGTCGACTTGTCCGACGGGGTGGTCACCAGCGTCCGGGTCTGCGTCTGCACGGAGACGTCGTTGACCACGGCCTTGCCCTTACCGATCGAGCACAGGTCGAGCGACTTCGCGGGGAAGTCGGCGTCCGCCTGGGAGTCCGCGGCCTTCTCGGACTTCGCCACCGTCGTGGTGTCGATGTCCAGCGGAATCGTCGTCAGCTTGCCCGCGACGTACGCCGGTCCGGCGATCGCGGCCGTGATCAGCAGCGCGCCCAAAAAGATCAGGATCGGACCGATAACGCGTGCCAGCCGGCTACGGCCTACCGCCATCGAAGTGTCTCCTCACATCTCTTGTGGAGCGCGTGCGTCGTTCGCACACGCCGCAGGGGCACGCGGTCGCGCGCTCCCTTCCAAGTACCCGAGCCTACAGGTGGTACCGGGGTGGCACGGCCCTCGCGCGCGGGGCAAGCCGGATTCCCGGGTAGATTCGGTGGGCGATGAACACCGTCGGGACCAGCGAATTCGCATCTGCAAAGCCTGCGGGTGCGACCGGATTCGTGCCCGCACTCGAGGGCATGCGCGCGTGCGCGGCCGTCGCCGTGATGCTCACCCACACCGCCTTCCAAACAGGTCAGGTGGGTGATTCGGTGATGGGACGGGTGTGGGGCCGGTTCGACATGGCCGTTGCCCTCTTCTTCGGGCTCTCCGGATTCCTGCTGTGGCGCGCGCACGCCCGGTCCGCATGGTCGTCGACCTCCGGTCCGTCGACGGGGCGGTACTACCGATCCCGTTTCGTGCGCATCATGCCCGCGTACCTCGTGGTCGCGGTCGTCGCGCTGGCGCTGCTGCCCCGGCCGACGGCCCCGTCGGGCTCGACGTGGCTCGCCAACCTCACGCTGACGCAGGTCTTCGTGCCCTATTCGCTCACCGACGGCCTCACGCAGATGTGGTCGTTGTCAGTGGAGATGCTCTTCTACCTGCTGCTCCCGCTCGCCGCGCTGGCCCTGGTGCGGTTGCGCGGGCCGTCGGCGCGGTGGCGGGTGCCGCTGGTGCTCGCCGTCGCGGCGGTATCTCTGAGCTGGGTGTGGGTGGGCGCCGCCCTGCCGTTGCCCGCGGGGGTGAACCACCACAACTGGCTGCCCTCGTACGTGCCGTGGTTCGTGGCGGGCATCATCCTCGCCGAGATCGTGAGCGCGCCCGCCTCCCGGTTCGGGATCGTCCGCCGGTGGGCGCGACGGCGGGTCTGCTGGCCCGCGGCGCTCGTGGTCTTCGCGGTGGTCTGCACACCGCTCGGCGGCCCGGTGACCCTCGACACCCCCGCCGCGTGGCAGTTCGCCGTACGGATGGGGCTGGGCGGGGTGCTCGGCTTCCTGCTGCTGGCGCCCCTGGTGCTCGCGCCCGCGGGCGCACCGTCGGGCCGGCTCGGCTCGGGGCCGATGCTGGCGCTGGGCCGCTGGTCGTACGGCATCTTCATCTGGCACCTCGTGGTGCTCAAAGCGGTCTTCCCGCTGTTCGCCATCGTTCCCTTCCACGGGAACATGGTGAAGGTGACGCTCCTGACGTTCGTCTTCTCCGTCGCGGTCGCAGCACTGAGCTACGCCTGGATCGAGGAGCCCGCCCGCCGCTGGCTGGCCCGTCGCGAGGCCCGACGGTCCGCGGTGGCTCAGCCCGCCGAGGCTGCGCCGGCCCGGATCGAGCCGCCGGAGCCCGTCGCGCCGGTGGGGTAGTTCGCTGCGCCCCTGCGCGACGAGGAACACCCAACCTGGGTGGGTGTTTTCCATCACAAACCATAGTTTCAACGCCTCTCGGGTCACTACGTTCTGTGAACGTCGAACGAGGAGAGGGGGATCCGGTGGTGCAGATGGTGGGGGCCGTGGAGCAGCAGATCGCGGATGTGCTGTTCGGTCGGGTCGAGTCGAGCCGCCGCGGCTGGTCGGATGTCGAGGTCGTGTACACGGCATCCGTCACGGGCGGAGTCGGCTCGCTCTTCCTGCGGGTGGACGGTCGACCGGATGTCGGTGGTGCCGCGGCCGCGGAACTCGCGCCGTTGTTCGAGCAGCTCAGGGGTGTCATGGCGGTTCACGGCCACCCCGTGTGGTTCTCGGCACGGATGTTCATGGACGAGGACGGTGTGTACGAGTTCGGCTTCGCCGCGCCGCCGGTCCGCTCGACGCCGTCGTCCGTCGTCGCCGCGGCGGTCATCCTCCTCGTCCTGAGCGCCCTGACCCTGCTCGGCTTCCTCGGATCGAACTCGAACCCGAACCGACCCCCGGCGGTCTCGTCGGCACAAGTGGCGGCGGACCTCACGGTGGCGGCGATCGTGTGGACCGCGGTGATCCTCGGCGTGGTCGCGGGAATCCGGCTGCTGCGCGGCCGCGGCGGTCGGACGCTGGCGACCGTCTCGGCGTGTGTCTTCGCCCTCACGTGCATCGGGCTCGTTGCAACGATCGCGGTGCCGATCCTGTTGTGGCGGAACGACGAAGCCCGTCGCTGGTTCGACGAGTCCCCGATCTACCTACCGGCACCCCGGTAGCCGCAGCACCTCAGTCGCGGCCTCGCCGGCCCCCGGCCCGCCACTGCCGCGGCGACGCGGGAACCGGGCGGGCGGCACCGTCGACCACGCCATCAGGAGCACGCCCGTCAGAGCGAGGCCCTGCGGCCAGGGGCCGTGGCCCACATAGCCGGCCTCGGCGTGCCACGGGCCCGTCGCGAGTAGAAGCATCCCCGCCAGCACGAAACCGGAGGCGCCGAACACCCGCAACGCCGCCCGACGGTCCGCGGAGACGTGCAGCCCGGAGACGATCCAGGTCGCGAGGCCCGTCGCCGCCCACAGGGCGAGGCCCGGCCAGCCGCTCAGCACGAAGGCCACCGCGCCCACGCCCAGCCCGGCGAGGACGCCCGGCTGCCATGCACGCACCGGCTCACCCGGCGTTCGCGGCCGGGAACCGGAGACGAGCGCGAGAGCGGCGAGGATCACGAGCAGGGAAAGGCCGCCGAACAGGCCGATCCGATACGGGGCGTTGAGTCCGAAACGGAGGGTGACGGCACCCTCGGTGCCCTTCGGCACCACCCAGCCCTGCTGCCAGCCGTTGACGGTGACGGCGCGCAGGGGCGCACCGTCGGGCCCGGTGGCGGACCACCCGGAGTTGCGGCTCTCGGGAACGACCAGCACCTGGTCGGCACCCGCGTCACTGACTGTCACGACCCGGCGGTCCGGGGTCCAGCTCTGGATCTTCACGCCCTCGTCGCGCGGGCCGGCGCCGTCGGAACCGGGGGCGTCCAGGGTCACCGTGTCGACGCTGAAGGCCGCCCCCGGCGACGCCACGACCTGCTGCCGCCCGGCGGGAAGGGCCACCGGCGCGGGATCGCAGGCGATCGCGCGGACGGGCGCGCCGTCGCGCAGTTCCCGTGCCCCCGCCTCGATGCGGAACCGCAGCACCCGGTCGCCGACGCGCACCGTCGGGCCGGCCTCGCACGGCACCACGACCGGACGGTCCGCGGGGGCGGGTTCCGAGCCGGGGACGGGCGTCCCGTCGGGGCCGACGGCTCGCACCTCGGCCAGGCCGGGCGCCATCTTCTCCGGGAAGCCGAAGTCGTTGATGTTGATCCGCTCGTCCCAGTCGAGCAGGGAGATCGAGATCGAGTCCGTCACCGCCGGGTCGACCTTGACGGTCACCTCACCGGAACCGGAGCCTTCGGGGACCTCGCGCACCTGCCGTCCCGTGCCCAGGTCGACGCCGATCCGCGTGGGGTGCGCGGGCGCCTCGCCGCGCGGTAGGCGCAGCGTCAGACCGCTCACGACCTGCGGCGACGGCAGACGCAGCCGCAGTACCGGCTTCGGCGACGTGGGCTCGGTGACCGACTGGGGCGCCGACCACACGGTGTTCGGGTCGCCGTCGACGGCCGCGGCGGAGCTGGCCCGCCCGTCGCCGACCGCGGACTCCGCGAACGCCGACGGCGCCGCCGGATCGGCGAGGAGCGCGGAGAGGGCCTGTCCGGGCCGCGACCGGACCGTCAACGCGGCGGTCACCGCCGGGGAACCGGGGCCGTCGACGGTGCGCCGCAGCTGCCCCGGCTCCTCCGGGCCGATGGCGATGTCGGCGCACTGCACCGGTCCGGGGCCGCCGTGCTCGTCGGGCGTGACGACGCAGCCGGAGCGGCCCATGGTGTCCTGGCCGAAGACCCAGCGCTGCGCGGGCCCGGACGCCGGGAGTGCGACGTCGTGCCGGGCCGGGATCGCCTGCCCGCTGCGCGCGTCGGTGAGTTGCGCCTCGGTGATCGCGAACTGGTTGCCCCAGGTGCGGTCCGCGGTCTCCGCGGCGGTGATCCGCACCCAGCGCGTGGGCTCCGACGGCGCGACCAGCGTGATCGGCGTGCCCGCCGTGACGGGGTCGGAGTAGACGGTGCCGGCCTCGGTGGTGATCAGCAGGCGCGTGACCGCCGGCCCCAGCGCCCGCCCGACGGTCACCGTCATCGCGAGGTCCGCACGGGGCTCGGGCAGCGTGAACTGCAGCCACTGGTTGATCGCGTGGTCGAGGCCGGAGGAGACCCACGCGGTGTTCTTGTCGCCGTCCACCGCGGCGGCCGGGCCCGCGCCGGGGAGGACGGTGCCCAACTGCGTCGCGTCGGCCGCGGAGCTGGATGCGGAGACCGTCGCGCCCTCCCACGTCCCGTCGACGAGGCCCGCCGCGGGGTAGTCGGGCAGCCGGTTGAGCGTGCGGCGCGGTTCGCTCGCGGTGCGGATCGCGGAGCTGTGATCGTCGACCCGCCCGTAGTCGGTCTCGCGCCGTTTGGGCGTGTCGGTGACGGTGAGCGGACCGTCGGGCAGGCCCGCGGCAGCGGCGTCCGAGGCGAGCAGAGCCGCCCCGAGCTCGCGGCGCCCCGACGTCGCGGCGTCGGCCTGCAGCCCGAGCAGCGACTCCGGGCCGCCCGCGATACGTGGCATCGACGCCAGGTCGGCGACGTACGGGCCGGTGGGGACGGCACCGTCGACCCGGTAGATGGTGATGGCGGGCAGCGGCGGCCGCAGCCCCGAGTCGACGACCACCTTCTCGACCGTCGGCGGCGCGACGTCGGGGCCGAAGCGCGCGACCTCGCTGATCCCGGGCGAGCCCTCGATCGCGGACCGCGCCAGCGCGGGCCGGGCGGAGCGCGACGTGCCGGGGTCCAGATCGGCACGCAGCACGAGGTAGGAGATGCCCTGGCGGCGCAGCGTCGCGGCCAGGCCCGCCGACGGCGTGCCGGCGCTGAAGAGCCGCTGCACCGAATCGAGCGCGCGGATGGCGCCGGGCGGGTTCAGCGGGATGGCGTCGCGCACGGCCCACGGCGTCTCGGCGAGGGGCTGCAGCGGCTCGTCGCGGGTGAGGCCCCACAGCTGCGCTCCGAACGGGGCGCCCGGCACCACCAGGGCGCGCTCGGCGCGGGCCTGGCCGGGGGCCGTTCCCGCCGCGTGGGCGGACAGCCAGCCCGCCGCCTCCGACCAGTAGTCGGGGATCCTGTCGTAGGGCCCGCGGGGCGCGAGCTTGCCCGTCCACGCCATGCCGCCCGCGAGCGCCAGCACCACGACGACGGCGAGCGCCCCGGCGGCCAACCGGTCGTTCTCGGGGTGCGCCAGCGCCCGCCGCACGCGC
The DNA here is from genome assembly GCF_007858445.1 of Tsukamurella sputi. Lineage (GTDB taxonomy): Bacteria > Actinomycetota > Actinomycetes > Mycobacteriales > Mycobacteriaceae > Tsukamurella > Tsukamurella sputi. Next base: position 33,832 of record NZ_VIGV01000014.1, read on the forward strand.
CGCAGGTCGACGGTGCCGGGCAGTGGCGCCCGGGCCAGCAGGTGCGCTAGGCCCAGGACCAGCGGCAACCGGAGGAAGGGCTCGATCTTGTAGACGTTGCGCAGGGGCGTGCCGACGCTGTCCAAGAAGACCCGGACGGGCTCGGCGAACGGGGAGCCGAGGCCGCTCGCGTACCCCGCGCCGATCCCCGCCAGCCCGACGAGCAGCACCGTCGCCCAGACTCCGCGCTTGGGCATGCGCCGCATGGTGAGCCCCGCGATCCCGGCGCACGCGACGAGGCCCGTGACGACCACGGCCGCGGGGGAGGTGGTGAGCATGGCGCCCGCGGCGCGCTCGTCGGAGATGAACGGGCTCCACGACGTGGTGCCGCGCAGTACCTCCGGCAGCGAGGCCCACTGCGTGGTGGCGCGGGAGGACTCGATGAACTCGAGGAAGGGCGGGCTGACGCGGCCCATGATGAGCAGCGGCACGATCCACCAGGTGGTGGCCAGCGCGACGCACACCGCCCACCAGGCGCTGAACGTCCAGAACCGTCGGGTACCCCGGCCGACGCGCGCGTGCAGCAGCCACCACAGCGCGGCGACCGCGCACGCGATGCCCGTGGCCACGGCGTTCACCGCGCCCATCAGCGCGACGGCGACCGCTGACCGGGCCGCGAGATTGCGCAGCGGGGCGTCGTGCCCCTGCAGCATCTGCACCAGCGGCAGCAGCACCCACGGCGCCAGCATCACGGGTGCGGTCTCGGAGCTGATCGCGCCCAGTGTCGTGAGCACCTGCGGGGCCAGCACGAACGCGGCGGCCGCCACGATGCGGCTGCCGCGCGAGCCGGTGCGCAGCGCCTCGGTGAGGCGGATGATCCCCCAGAAGCCGGCGAACAGCAGCAGCGCCCACCACAGGCGCTGCGTGATCCACGGCGGGACGTGCAGGAACTGTCCGAGCGCGAAGAAGGCGCCGTGCGGGAAGAAGTAGCCGTAGGCCTGGTTCTGCACCTGGCCGAGCGGGGACTGGCTGGACCAGACGTTCGCCGCGCGGGAGAGGAAGCCGATCGGATTCGCCGTGAGATCGAGCTTGGTATCGGCGACGATCTTGCCGGGGGCGCTGAGGAAACTCAGTGCGAGCAGGGCGACGAACGCCCACGCGCCTGCGCGGCGGGTCAGGGGTTCGTCAGGGAGCTGCGGGTTACTTGTTGGCACCCGAGTCGTCGCGCTCGCCGTAGTTCGACGAGCCCTGCAGGAAGCCCTTGTCCTTCGACACGGTGTTGACATCGGTGGTCGGCGACGTCTGCGCGACGGCCGCGCCGCTCACCAGTGCGAGGGCCACGGCGACGACGATGCCGGCGAGCGCGGCGGTGGCGCTGGCGATGATCGAGGTGCGGTCCATGCCGGAGAGTCTACAGGTCGAGCTCGGCGCAGCCCGACGGCACGATCATGACCGGCCGCTTGCAGCCGCGGAGCACGTGCTCCGAGACCGACGAGTGCCACAGCGCCTTGACGCCCGAGATCCCGCGACTGCCGGAGACGATCACGTCTACGTCGAAGGTGTCCGACGCGGAGATGATCGCGGTCCAGACGGTGGTGGAGACCTCGATCAGCTCGCCGTGTGCGGTGAACCCGGCCGCGGCCGCCAGCTCGACGCCCTGCTCGTTGGTCTTCTTGGCCTCGGCGTGCACCACGTCGCTCTCGCGGGTCAGCGCGGTCTCGGCCGCGCCGGCGCCGGCCACGCCCGACATCGCGGACAGCCGCGCGGCCTGGTGGATCGTGGACTCCCAGGCGGTGACGACGATCGCCTCGGCGTCCCGGCCCTGCGCGAGCACCTTGCTGGCGTACTTGACGGCGCGCTGGGAGGACTCGGAACCGTCGTACGCGATCAGAACCTTGACGGGGACACTCATGCGGATCACCTCGATCTTCACGGTTACCTGATGCCTCCAGGTTACGCCGATCCGACTCGGTTGCAAGATGCAAGTTCGGGCGTGTCAGCGGCGGTACCGGTGGGCGAGCTCGGGATCCGACTCCCACCACAGCCCGGTCGACGGTGCGCCCCCGGTCGCGTCGTTGCTGTCGGCCCGCGCACCCTCGCGGGCGTCCTCGGCGGCGTCCTCACGCACCTGCCGGGCCGCGTCCTCGCGGCGCAGCGCGAACATGAGGATCACCAGGAAGGGCAGGCCGAACAGGTCCGCCAGCAGCCACAGCATCCCCGCTCCGACGGTCTGCGACAGTCGCATCCGGTCCTCGTCGAGCCCCAGCGCCGCGTAGTGCGCGGTGTAGAGCAGAGGCCCGAGCCAGACGACGATCCCCAGGATCCCGTCGGCGAGCGATTCGACGAGCGTGATCAGCAGTGACAGGCCCTGCGGGTACCGGCGCGGCACCGGATCGGCCTGGATCCGGGTGTAGAAGTAGACGAAACCGGCGGTCACCAGCAGGCACCGGGTGAGCAGGTCGAGGGCGGGGCTGCGCATCGCGGCGAGGTTCCACCCCGTGAACAGCAGCAGCCACGGCGTCACCAGCAGCAGGCCCGAGCCGATCGCCGGGTGCCCGAGCACCCGTGCCGCGGGGCTGCGCAGCGCGCGCAGCGCGGCGGACCGTCGGGCGGGGGAGAGTCGGGCACCGAAGACGGTGACCGGCGTCCCCGCCGCCAGCCCGAGCGGGACGACGTACAGCAGGAGGGTGATCTGCAGTGCGCGCACCCAGAACAGGCGGGGCGCATAGTCCGTGATCGGGCCGCACGAGATCGCCACGGCCGTGAGGCAGCCGATGGCGACGAAGGCGACCCGTCGAGCGAGCGGCACGGCGCGTCCGCGCGCGGCCCACAGGTAGGCGGCGGCCAGCACCACAGCCGCGACACCGAGCACGTCGACGCGCCAGTCGTGCAGCCAGGCCGAAGCGGGAATCGCGACACTCACCGGTGCACGGTACGTCCGCCGCACCCGGTTCGGCACCCCGGAGATACTCCTAGACCTGCAGAAACGGGGAGGAATCAGGACGAAGTCCCTCGCGCCGGAGCGGTCTGACAGACTGGGGCGCGATGCAGAAGTTTCGGAACCTCACGATCCTGACGATCGCGGCGGCCACGGTCGCCGCGTGCGGCCCGTCGACGCCGGACGCGGCGCCGACGACGGCGACCGTCGCGCAGGCCCCCTCGTCGACCGCGTCGGCGGCACCGTCGTCGGGTCCTGGACGCCCGGCGACCTGCGGCACGGACTTGCTAGCGAAGCTCTCGATGCGGGAGAAGGCGGGGCAGCTGCTCATGGTGGGCGTGAAGGACGCCGCCGACGCCCGTCGCGCCGTGCAGCAGGGCGTGGGCGGGGTGTTCATCGGCAGCTGGACCGACCGCTCGGTCTTCTCCGGCGGCACGCTGCAGGCCGTGGCGAAGGCGGGGAAGGTGCCGGCGATGGTCTCCGTCGACGAGGAGGGCGGCCGCGTCTCCCGCGTGCCGGGCGCGAACCTGGTCTCGGCGCGGCAGCTCGCGAAGACGATGACCGTCGCCCAGGCGCGGGCCGAGGGCGAGCGGGTCGGCAGGCTCATGAAGTCGATGGGGATCACCGTCGACTTCGCGCCCGATGCGGACGTCTCCGCGCAGCCCGCCGACTCCGTGATCGGCGACCGCTCGTACTCGGACGATCCCGCGGTGGTGGTGAAGTACTCGCAGGCCTTCGCCGCGGGGCTGCGTGACGGCGGCGTCTATCCGGTGTTCAAGCACTTCCCGGGGCACGGCAGCTCGTCGGGCGATTCGCATCAGGGCGGCGTGAGCGTGCCGCCCCTGAACCAGCTCAAGCAGAAGGACCTGATCCCCTTCCGTGCGGCGGTGGACGCCGGCGACGCGGGTGTGATGGTGGGCCACCTGACGGTGCCGGGGCTGACCGAGCCGGGCTTGCCCACGAGCCTGAGTCCCGCGACGATGCGTCTCCTGCGCGACGGTGCCGGGTACGGCGCGAAGCGCTTCGACGGGCCGATCTTCACCGACGACTTGTCGGGCATGAAGGCCATCACGAACGAGTTCAGCGTTCCGCAGGCGGTCACGAAAGCGCTCGAGGCGGGTGCCGATGTGGCACTGTGGATCTCGACGGACCAGCTGGGCGCGGCGCTCGACGCGGTGGAGGCCGCGGTGAAGGCGAAGCGGATCCCGGCGAAGCAGCTCGACGATTCGGTGCTGCGCGTGGCGCGCGCGAAGCACGCCGTAAGCTGCTGATGTCCGGGCGATTCGCCGTAACTTACTTATGAGTAACCTTGTGGGCTAGGATCTGACTCGAGAGTAAGGAGGACGCCGATGGCCGGTGGTACGAAGCGTTTGCCGCGCGCGGTGCGCGAGCAGCAGATGCTGGACGCCGCCATCAAGGTGTTCTCGCGCAACGGCTTCTACGAGACGTCGATGGACGCGGTGGCCCGCGAGGCGCAGATCAGCAAGCCGATGCTGTACCTGTACTACGGCTCCAAGGACGAACTCTTCGCGGCGTGCGTGACCCGCGAGGCCGGCAAGTTCATGCGGAGCATCGAGTTCGACGCCAGCCCCACCCTGCCGCCGCTGCAGCGGTTGCGGTCCGTGATCGCGGGCTTCCTCAAGTACGTCGACGAGAACCGCGACGCCTGGCGCGTGATGTACCGGGAGACCACGGGTCAGGCCGCGTTCGCCGCGCTGTCCGAGAACAGCCGGGAGCGGGTCGTCGAGATGACGGCGGTGCTGCTCCGCGAGGCGGCCAAGTACGCGCCGGAGGACACGGACTTCGAGCTCTACGCCGTCGCCCTCGTCGGCTCCGGCGAGGCGATCGCGGACCGTCTGGCCACCGGGAAGGTCGAGCTCGACCGCGCCGTCGAGATCATGACCTCGTTCCTCTGGGGCGGCATCCGCGGCGAGCGGCCGGAGTAGGTTCGGCGCGGGCGCTGAGGCTGATGAGCCATGCGCCTCGCGCACGGCTCGCGCCTCAATCGGAGAGTTCCAGCCACCATCGGCCGGACAGGTGGGTGATGCGCGTCCGTGTCGCGTCGGCCGGCGTGGCTCCCACGGGGTGGTACGCCAGCTGCGTGGTGCTGATCGACGGGCCCGCGATGTGGAACCTCACCACCCCGTCCCGCTTCGACGCGGAGTAGACCTCCTGCGTGCCGATCGACCTCGACTCGTAGTCGAAGATCTCGGCCTCCGGGTCCGCGAGCATCCGCTCCGCCGCGGCCCGCAGCCGCGGCTCGTCGTAGCCCCAGCGGGCGTCGGGGACGGCGCCCGTGAATCGCAGCCCGATCGCGAGAACCCCGATGAGCGGGATGATCAGCAACTGCCACGCGAACCGCCGGACCGCGAACGCCCATACAGCGAGGTGGGCGAGCCAGCCCAGGAGCAGGAACGCTCCACCCGCGAACGACAGCGCCAGTAGCGCCATATCACCCGGAAACGTCGTCCCCCACAACCACATCGCGACGTCAATGACCACGAAAACAGCCAGTACGTACCCCGCGATGGTCAGGTCGTGCTGCGTCGTCGCCCGGCGATCTGTCGACATGAATCGAGAATACGTGTTGCCGTATCGTCGCGGAGGCTGTGCTCAGCTCTGTGGCGGAGCGCCGGCCAAGCGCCGCGGAACGCCCTCGCTGACCATCCGGTCGACCCAATCGGCGACGGCGGCCCGTACGAGCGTAGGCCTGTCGATGTGTGCGTTGTGGCCCGCGCGGTCGACGATCGTCGTCGTCATCCGGTCGTAATGCCGGAGGAGTCGAAGTTGGTCGATGTAGCCGACGACGGAATCCTGCCGCGCTGTGACCAGCAGTGACGGGGCCGCCAGCGGGGCGGTCAGCCGTGACTCGGGCGGCACCGCCAGGGTGAAGTCGCTCCGGATTCGCGCAGCCGCCGCACGATCGTAGGAACGGAGGCCGGGTAACACTGCGCGTCGGTACCGTTCCCAGTTCGAGGTGGTCAGATCGACGGCCATGTCCTCGTACATCGCGCGGTCGTCAGTGTTCAGAGCGTCCAGCAGTGTCTCGTCCACGTCGAATCGGGTGCGCACCGGGAGCGTGCGTTCAGTGAGTGGGGCCACCGACGGTACGAGAAGGCACAGGCCGAGGACGCGGTCGGGCGTCGAACACGCGACGTGGCGGGCGAGTGCGCCGCCCAGTGAGTTCCCGACGACCGCGAACGGATCGCTCCCGAAATGGTGATCGACGTATTGCGTGACGGCCGCAGCGACAGCATCGACGCCGTCGATGTCGGGGCCGGCAGGGCTGCGCCCGAAGCCGGGCAGGTCGATGTAGTGGCGTCGCCACGAGTGGGGCGAGCGCGCGAACAGGTCGTCGATCGGGAGGAGGATCCGGTGGTCGACGGTGAATCCGTGGATGAGGAGGATCGGAGTCCCATTGTCGTCGCCGAGGACGCGGTCGTGAATCGCGGTGATCGTCATACGAGCGATGCTCGAACATTCCCGCTAGCGTCAATGTCAAGAACGAGGGGGTGTTCGTGCGGATCGGTGAGTTCGCGGCGTTGACGGGAATCAGCGAGCGGAGTCTGCGGCATTTCGAGGACGTCGGTCTCGTTGTGCCCGACCGGGCCGCGAACGGCTATCGGGACTACTCCCACGATCTGATCGGGCGGGCTGAGGAGGTGCGGGATCTCGTCTCGGCGGGGATTCCCACGCGCCTCGTCGCCGACGTCCTTGCTGCGGCGTCCGGTGCGGGCGGAATTTCCGCAGAACACCTCGATCCCGATGCGCGGCGTGCGGTCGAGGACGAGTGGGAGCGCATGTGCCGTTGCGTGGAGTGCATTGCGGCTCGGCGGGACGCGTTGCGCGCCTACCTGGATGGTGACGACTTGCGCAGCTGACCGGTGGCCGCGCGCGCGGCGCGTCGCTCGACGATCGAAAAGTCGCTTGAACGGGGACAAGACAGCCATGCGCGGGACGCATGGCTCGTGAACGATTACCGCCCGGCCCGCCGCGGCTGGACGCTCCACTCGATGTGCCGTCCCGAGACGACGATGCCCGCCGCGGCCGAAGCCGGGCGGGCACCGTCGGAGAACAGGACTTACAGCGGCGTGACGGTGGCCGTCACGTGCGGGAAGCCCTTCTTGAGATCCTTCGCGATGATCTCGGTGCCGCCGGTGGCCTCGTCGCGCGCGACGTACAGGCCGATGCGTGCGGGCAGGATCACCGGCTTGCCGAACCGCACGTGGTGCACCACCGCGTCGGGGACGTGCCCCTCGACGACGCGCAGCATCGCGGCGGCGGTCCACGCGCCGTGCGCGATCGACGACGGGAAGCCGAAGGCCTTGCCGCCGATCGGCGACATGTGGATCGGGTTCCGGTCGCCGCTGACGCCGGCGTACTGCCGGATCAGCGAGCCGTTCACGGACAGCAGCGCGTCGGGGGCGCCGGGGCGGCCCTCCTTCGGCGCGGGCCCGGACGGCTCACCCGACAGCGACGTGCGCTGCTGGATGAGCATCGTCGACACCTCGGAGGCGACCGACGCACCGGACGCATCGGTGAACTCCGTCGTGAAGTCGAGGAGCATGCCCTTGCGGTGCTCCCGCAGGTTGCCCACCGACGTGCGCAGCGTCAGCGACTCACCCGGCACCACGCGGCGGCGCCGCGTGATCGTGTTCTCCACGTGTACGGAACCCACGGCCGCGGCGGGGAAGTCGTCCGCCAGGAACAGGTCCATGATCAGCGGGAAGGAGAGCACGTAGAGGTACATCACCGGCACCTCGCCGGTGTTCTTCAGTCCCACGACCTCGCAGTACTCGCCGACACGCGCGGGGTCGACGGTCACCGTCAGCTCCACGGAGCGGGAGGGCAGCGCGGTCTCCGGCTTCAGCGGGCCCTGCTTGCCGACCACGGGCAGGATGCCGCGCAGTCCGCGCGTGAGCACCGACAGGCTCGACGGCGGTGCCTGCAGCACGGTCACGTTATCGGCCATGATCAGGCCCCCAGCAGGCTCTGACCGCAGACGCGCACGACGTTGCCCGTCACCGCCGCCGAGGCCGGCGCGGCGAAGTAGGCGATGGTCTCCGCGACGTCGACGGTCTGGCCGCCCTGCTGCAGCGAGTTCATGAGGCGGCCGGCCTGGCGCGTGGCCAGCGGGATCGCCGCGGTCATGGCGGTCTCGATGAACCCGGGCGCGACGGCGTTGATGGTGATGTTCTTCTTCGCGAGCACCGGGGTGTACGCGTCGACGAGGCCGATCACGCCGGCCTTGGTCGCGCCGTAGTTGGTCTGGCCGCGGTTACCCGCGATGCCGGCGATCGACGAGACGTCGACGACGGCGCCGCCCTCGTTCAGAGCGTCCTCGGCGAGCAGGTCGTCGACCAGCTGCTTCGGCGCCTTGAGGTTGACGGCCATGACCGAGTTCCAGCGGCCCTCGTCCATGTTGGCGAGCAGCTTGTCGCGGGTGATGCCGGCGTTGTTGACGATGATGTCGAGGCCGCTGTGGCGGGACTTGACCAGCTCGGCGATCTTCTTGCCCGCGTCCGCGGAGGTCACGTCGAGGGGCAGCGCGGTGCCGCCGACCTTGTTCGCGACCTCCGAGAGGGCCTCGCCGGCGGCGGGGATGTCGGCGGCGATGACGTGCGCACCGTCGCGCGAGAGGACCTCGGCGATGGTGGCGCCGATGCCGCGCGCGGCGCCGGTGACCAGGGCGACCTTGCCGGCGAGCGGCTTGTCCCAGTCGGCGGGCGCGGTCGCGTCCTTGTCGGTGACGCGGATGACCTGCGCGTCGACGTAGGCCGACTTGCCCGACAGCAGGAAGCGCAGCGTCGAGGCCAGGCCCGACGCGCCGGTGGCGGCGCCCGGATGCACGTAGACGAGCTGGGCGGTGGCACCGTCGCGCAGCTCCTTGGCGACGGAGCGCGTGAAGCCCTCGAGGGCGCGCTGGACGATGTGCTCGTCGAGGTCCTCGATCAGCTCGGGGGTGGTGCCGAGCACCACGAGACGGGCGCTGTTGCCGAGCGAGCGCATCTGCGGGCCGAAGAACTCGAACAGGCCGACGAGCTCGTCGATCGAGGTGATGCCGGTGGCGTCGAAGACCGCGCCGCCCAGCTTCTCGGCGCCGCGGGCGCCGCCGTTGTTGACGACGAGGTCGTAGTCCGCGAGCAGCTCGCGCACGGGCTCGACGAGGCGTCCCTTGCCGCCAAGGAGGACGGGGCCGCCGAGAGCGGGCTTGCCGGCCTGGTAGCGGCGGAGGACCGGCGGCTGCGGCAGTCCGAGCCGGCTGGCCAGGAAGGAGCCGGGGCCCGACTTCACGAAGGCCGCGTAGAAGTCCGTGCTGGGTGCATCAGGCATGTGGGGTACCTCATCCGTGTGGGGTTCCGATAGGCTATCGACAAGCAACTTACTTCAGAGTAAGAATACTCGGTAGTAGCAACCCTCGATTCCAGGGAGAAACCCGTGGCCAACATCGAAACCCGCCCGGTCGCCATCCTCGGTGGCAACCGCATCCCGTTCGCCCGCTCGGATCGCGCGTACGCCAAGGCGAGCAATCAGGACATGTTCACCGCTGCGCTCAATGGTCTCGTGAGCCGCTTCAATCTGCAGGGCGAGCAGCTCGGTGCCGTGGTCGGCGGCGCGGTGCTCAAGCACAGCCGCGACTTCAACCTGATCCGCGAGTCGGTGCTCGGCAGCCCGCTGAGCCCGTACACCCCGGCGTTCGACGTGCAGCAGGCCTGCGCCACCGGCCTGCAGGCGATCAACGCCGCGGCCCAGGGCATCCAGCTCGGCCGCTACGAGGCGGCCGTGGGCGGCGGCGTCGACACCACCTCCGACGCCCCGATCGGCGTCTCCGAGGGCATGCGCAAGGTGATGCTCGAGCTCAACCGCGCGTCGAGCACCGTCGACCGCCTCAAGCTGGTCGGCAAGCTCCCCGGCAACCTCGGCATCGACATCCCGCGCAACGGCGAGCCGCGCACCGGCATGTCGATGGGCGAGCACGCCGCCATCACGTCCAAGGAGTTCGGCGTCTCGCGCGCTGAGCAGGACGAGCTGGCCTACCTCAGCCACAAGAACATGGCCGCCGCCTACGATCGCGGTTTCTTCGAGGACCTGATCACCCCGTACCTCGGGCTCACCCGCGACGACAACCTGCGGCCCGGCTCGACGGTCGAGAAGCTCGCCACGCTCAAGCCCGTCTTCGGCGTCTCGCTGGGCGACGCGACCATGACGGCCGGCAACTCCACGCCCCTCACGGACGGCGCGTCGACGGTGCTGCTGTCCTCCGACGAGTGGGCGGCCGAGCGCGGCCTGCCCGTGCTCGCCTACCTCAAGGACGTCGAGTACTCGGCCGTGGATTACGTCGGCGGCAAGGACGGCCTGCTCATGGCGCCGACCTACGCGGTGCCGAAGCTGCTGGCGCGCAACGGCCTCACGCTGCAGGACTTCGACTTCTACGAGATCCACGAGGCCTTCGCCTCCGTCGTGCTGGCGACGCTGCAGGCCTGGGAATCGCCCGAGTACTGCAAGGACCGCCTCGGCCTCGACAAGCCGCTCGGCTCGATCGACCGCGCGAAGCTGAACGTCAACGGCTCGTCGCTCGCGGCCGGCCACCCCTTCGCCGCGACCGGCGGCCGCATCGTGGCCTCGGCCGCGAAGCAGATCAAGGAGAACGGCGGCGGTCGCGCGCTGATCTCCATCTGCGCCGCCGGCGGGCAGGGCATCACCGCCATCATCGAGGGCTGATTCCCCACGGCACATCGGGCCGTCCAGGTGCTGTGAACGCACGTGGACGGCCCGACGTCGTTGCGGCCGTCCTACACTGAGGTCATGAGCGCGACGGATGATCTGATCGAGAGGATCCTGCGCGACTACGACACCATCACGGTGGTCGGGGCCAGCGCCGATCCGGCGAAGGCGGCGCACGACGTGCCCGCGTACATGCAGAACCGGGGCTGGCGCATCATCCCGGTCAACCCGCATGCGGAGGAGATCCTCGGCCAGCCGGTGTACCGCTCACTCGCCGACGTCCCCGAGCAGGTGGGCCTGGTCGACGTCTTCCGTCCCTCGGAGCAGACGCCTGAGATCGCCCGGCAGGCCGTCGCGGCCGGTGCCACCGCACTGTGGCTGCAACTGGGGATCCGGTCCGCGGAGGCGCGGGAGATCGCCGAATCCGCGGGGCTGCTCTACGTCGAGGACCGCTGCCTCATCATCGAACAGCGTCGCACCCGGATCTCGAGGAGGAGCGCATGAGCGTGGGCGTCGTGATCGTCGTCGTGGTCGCGGTGGTGGCAGTGCTCCTGCTCATCGGCGTGCTCTGGTTCCTGCGCGACTCCAACAAGCGCATCAAGGACTTCGCCAACTCCACGGATCTCATCCCCGGCCGCCCCGGTCGCGCGCCCGCCGAGTGGGCGAACGCCACCTCCACCGAGGCGCTGCTGCATCAGCGCACCCGCTACGCCATCGCCGACGTGCATCGCGGTGCTTTCGCGCCCGCCGTCCCGCCGCCGCAGGACTCCGCGATCGACGGCCCGGAATCCGATCTCGCCGCCCTCGACGACGCGGTCTTCGCCCTCGACGACCGCATCATCGCCGCTGCCCAGCTGTCGGGCGAGGAGCGGACGAAGGCTCTCGGGGAACTGGAGCCCAAGGTCGCGGCCCTGGAGGCGCTGACCGGCAAGCTGTGGGACGCGCCCTCCGCCCAGCGCCGCCCCCTCATCGACGCGACCACCTCCACCCTCCTCCGCTGACGGCCGCGCGCAACCGCTCCACCATGCCGTGCAGCGCCCATGCCAGCACGACGGTGACCGCGGTGGTCACGGCGACGATCGGCCACGTCGATCCGGTGAACAGCGACCAGCCGAAGACGTCCAGCACCACCACCTCCATCACGATGACGTGGATCAGGAAGAACTCGTAGCTGATCGTGCCGAGCCAGACCATCGGCCGCGAGCCCAGCACTCGCGACGGCCCGGTCGCGAACGCCGCGACGAGCAGCCCGCCGATCAGCGCCTCGAGCAGGAATTTCGTCACGCCCTGCGCGGGCGTGGGCAGGCGGAGGTCGATCGGCCCCGCGAGCGGCGTGAGCAGTACCCCGTAGGCTGCCGCGGCGGCCAGCAGCAGGGGCCACCGCGGCAGCCGCACCCGATCGACGAGCAGCGCTACCGTGATGCCCGCGGCGAAGGCGGCCGCGTACCCCGGCGGCCAGGACCGCGCCGTCTTGCCGAAGACCTCCGTCGCGATCACCAGCAGCAGCCAGGCGACCGACAGCGCCACCATCGCCACCGGCACGACCCAGACCCGCGGCGCACGCACCAGCCACAGGCCCAGCAGCGGCAGGGCCAGGTAGAACACGACCTCGACGCACATCGACCACATCTGGGTGAGCCCGGTGTGCACGTGGCCGACGCCGTAGATCTGCGTGAAGGTCAGGTGTCGCAGGTATCCCGCCCAGCCCTGGCCGTGCGGCGAACCGTCGGGCCGCCACAGGTAGAGCGCGTACACGACGGTGACCACCGCCCAGTACGCGGGCAGGATCCGCCAGGTCCGAGCGACGGCGTACCGACGCACGTCGGGCAGCGCGCCGGGGCCGAGGCGCGCACGGACCCACGGCCGCACCAGGAGGAATCCGGACAGCGCGAAGAACACCGGGACGGCGGTCTCGAGCCGCGCGTACGCGGCGCCGCGCCAGTCCGCCGTGAAGTCACCGCCCCAGAACGCGGCGTGCGTGACGCAGACCCCGAACGCCGCCACGGCCCGCAGCCCGGTGAGGGCGGGGACGTGACCGGAGCGCGGAGCGGGAGCGATGGTGCGTCAGATCTTGATCGCGGGGATGAGCCGGTCCAGGTTCCACAGTCGGTTCCGGCGCGCCGACAGGCACGACACCGTGATCGACGCCAGCCAGATGAACAGCAGAACCCCGATCGCGACCCACAGTCGGTGATCGATACCGCCCAGGACCAGCTGCCGAAGACCGTTGACGCCGTAGGTCATCGGGTCGTACTTGTGCAGGATCTGGAAGGGTCTCGCCGTGGTCTCGACCGGATACATGCCGCCGGAACTCACCAGCTGCAGCATCAGCAGGGCCATGATCAGCACGCGGCCGACCGCGGGTCCGACGAAGGCGTTCACCGCCTGGGTGAAGGCGATGAACGCCAGGGAGACGCCCATCATGAAGAACACCATCGCCACCGGGTGCGCCACCTCGAGCCCGAGCCCGAAGCGCACCACGCAGTACAGGATCACCGCCTGGCACAGGCCGATCGCGGCGGCCGGGAGGTAGCTGGCCATCACCACGCGGATGGCCAGCACCTCGGCGGCGATGGCGCGGTTCTGCAGCGGACGGAAGACCATCCACAGCACCAGCGCGCCGAAGAACAGCGCCAGCGTGAGGAAGAAGGGCGCCATGCCGGTGCCGAAGTTCGGGGCGCGGTTCTCGTGCTGCGTGGCCAATTGGACGGGCCCGCCGATGGTCTGCGCCACCTGGGTCGTCTGCTCCTGCGACCACTTCGGCACGGCGCCGGCGCCCTCACGCAGCTTGGTCGAGAGCTCCTGGCTGCCGTCGCGCAATTGCACGGTGCCCGCGGAGAGCTTCGTGGCACCGTCGGAGAGCTTCGTGATGCCGTCGTCGAGCGTGGCGTTGCCGGCGGCGAGTTGCTGCGCGCCGGAACGGAGTTCGGTCAGCTTCGCGGTGAGATCGCCGCCGGTCGCGCCGACCTGGGCCAGCACCGTCTGCAGCGGGCTCCCCGGCGTGCGCAGCTGCTCGGTGAGCGTCGCGGCGGCCGACGAGGCCGCCACCACCTGCTGCTTCGCCGCTGCCGGTACGGCGGCCTGGGCCAGCTGAGCCCGCACGGCGCGCAGGCCCTCGGCGGCCTGCCGTGCCGCCGGGTCGGGGCTGGTGGTCAGCTGCGCGATCGCGGCGTCGATCCCCGCGAGCGCGGTGTCCTGCGTCGTGATGAAGACGCCGGCCTTGTCGGCCGCGTCGGCCAGCGCGGCGGCGCTCTGCTGGATCTGCGCGGTGTTCCCGCCCAGCCCCGACAGTGCCTTCGTCACGGCGAGCAGGGGATCGGTGGCCTGGGTGATACCGTCGGACAGCTTCTGCGAGCCCGCGCGCAGCTGCGCGGAACCGGTCTTCGCGGTCCCGAGGCCCGTCGCGAGTTGTTCGGCACCGTCGTTTGCGGTCACCAGACCGTCGTGCAGTTTCCCGGCCCCGTCGGCGGCCTGTTCGATCCCGGAGCCGGCGGTGATCATCATGGACAGCACCTGGTTGACCGCCTGCCCCGAGACCCGGGTGGAGACGGCGTTGAGCACCTGCGACATCGCGGTCTGGCCGATGGTGGAGCTGATGTAGTTGTTGGCGTCGTTGTAGATCGCCCGCAGCTGCGCCTTCTCGGGCTTGCCGGTCATCGGGGAGGCGATGGCGGAGGAGAAGTTCTCCGGCAGCTCCAGCATGAAGTAGTAGGTGCCGTCCTTGACGCCCTGCTGGGCCTCGGCGGGGGAGACGATGTGCCAGTCGAGGCTCTTGTCGTCGGCGAGCGACTTCTCGACCTCCGCGCCGGCGTTGATCTTCTGGCCCTTGACCTCGGTGCCCTTGTCCGCGTTGACGAGCGCCACGGGCATCTTGTTGACATTGCCGAAGGGATCCCAGAACGCCCACAGGTACAGCGCGCCGTAGACCAGCGGCAGCAGCATCAGCACGACCATGGCGGCGCGGGTCAGCCGGCTGCGGCCGAAGCGCTTGATCTCGGAGCCGAAGGCGAGGCCCGCGGCGATGGGAATGAGGCGGCTCTTCTTCTCGGACATGAGAATCAGTCCTTCCGGGTCAGGGCGCGTCGGTCGTGCAGGGTGTGCAGCGGGGCGGTGCCGCCGAGGGGGTTGGTGACCCCGACGATCACGGTGTAGCGCTCGGCGATCGCGCCGAGCCGCTGGACGGCCTCGGCGCGGCCGGGGTTGTCGCGGACCTGCTCGAGATCGCCGACGACGAGGATCGGGCGGTTCCCCAGCAGGGCCAGGGTGATCCGTAGGAGGAAGAGCTGCAGGTCGCTCAGTTCGACGATGCGGGTCTTCGGGGCCGGCCGGTCGACGGGGCCGAAGACCTGATCCATCTCGAGGCTGCCGGCGCTGAGCGGCACCATCGAGTACCAGGGCGCCAGCCAGCGGCGCTGCTCGGCGAGCACGGTCTCGACGGTGACCGACTCGTCGAGGTCGTCGATGTCCTCGAAGGCGGCGATGGCGCACTTCTTCCGGATCGCGCCGGGCGTGGTGGCCCCCAGGGCGTCGACGGTGCCGTGGTTCGGCTTGAGCCGGCCCGCGAGAGTGAGCAGCAGCGCGTCCTGGTCGCGCCCCGCGGGCATCTGCACCGCGTGCAGGCCGGGGCCGAACTGCAGGTCGATGCCCCGGAACAGCGGTCCGTGCTCCCCGTCGACGCCGAGATTCACCGCCACGAGCTGTACGTCGTTCGGCTGGTCATCGTCCATGCGGGGCACTCCGGAGGTCGTCGGCGCAGGTCGGTTGTCGATCCTACGGGGGTGGGCCCGACGGTGCCGCGCGCACCGTCGGGCCCGGGAACGGGCGAGGGCGCCCCGACCGGGTGGTCGGAGCGCCCTCGAATGCTCGTTGCTACGAGACGGCGATCAGAACGCGGCCTCGTCGAGCTCCATCGCCTGGTTGTCGACGGCGGCGATGACGTCCTTGACGGACGACAGCAGCGGCAGCATGTTCGCGGCGAAGAACGTCGCGACGCCCACCTTGCCCTCGTAGAAGGACTTGTCGGCACCGGTGGCGCCGCCGTCCAGCTTGGCCTGCGCGATGACGGCCTGGTGCAGCAGGCGCCAGCCGATCATCAGGTCGCCGAAGGCCATGAGGAAGCGCACCGAGCCGAGGCCCACCTTGTACAGCTCCTTGGGCTCCTGCTGCGAGGCGAGCGCGAAGCCGGTGAGCGTGGCGGCCATGGCCTGCACGTCCTCGGCGGCGGTCTTGAGCTGCGCCACCGACGCGGCGAAGGGGCCGCCCGCGTTGGCCTCGATGAAGGCGGTGATCTGGCCGGCCACGTGGCCCAGGGCGGCGCCACGGTCGCGGAGGATCTTGCGGAAGAAGAAGTCCTGCGCCTGGATGGCGGTGGTGCCCTCGTACAGCGAGTCGATCTTCGAGTCGCGGACATACTGCTCGATCGGGTAGTCCTGCAGGAAGCCCGAGCCGCCGAAGGTCTGCAGCGACTCCTGGCCGAGCAGCGTGAAGGCGCGCTCGGAGCCGACGCCCTTGACGATCGGGAGCAGCAGGTCGTTGACCTTGTAGGCCATCTCCTCGTCGGCGCCCGAGACGGGGGTCGCGGTGCGGACGTCCTGGTGCGCGGCGGTGTACAGGTACACGGCGCGCAGGCCCTCGGCGTAGGCCTTCTGCGTGAGCAGCGAGCGGCGCACGTCCGGGTGGTGCGTGATGGTCACGCGCGGCGCGGTCTTGTCCGCCATCTGGGTCAGGTCGGCACCCTGGACGCGCTGCTTGGCGTAGTCGAGCGCGTTGAGGTAACCGGTGGAGAGGGTGCCGATGGCCTTGGTGCCGACCATCATGCGGGCGTGCTCGATGACCTTGAACATCTGCGCGATGCCCTTGATCTCCTCGCCCACGAGCCAGCCCTTGGCCGGCTTGCCGTGGCCGCCGAAGGTGACCTCACACGTGGTGGAGGTCTTGATGCCCATCTTGTGCTCGACGCCGGTGACGTAGACACCGTTCTCCTCGCCGAGGTTGCCCTCCTCGTCGAAGTGGTGCTTCGGCACGAAGTACAGGCCCAGGCCCTTGGTGCCGGGCGCGCCGCCCTCGGGGCGGGCGAGCACGAGGTGGAAGGTCGACTCGAACATGCCGTCCATCACCGCGGAGGTGATGAAGCGCTTCACGCCCTCGATGTGCCAGGAGCCGTCCTCCTGCTTGATGGCCTTGGTGCGGCCGGCGCCCACGTCCGAGCCGGCGTCCGGCTCGGTGAGCACCATGGTGGCGTTCCAGTTGCGCTCGGCGGCGATCTTCGCCCACTTCTTCTGCTCGTCGGTGCCCTCGTCGAAGAGGATCTGCGCGAAGCCGGGGCCCGCGGCGAACATGAAGACGGGCGGGTTGGCGCCGAGGAACATCTCGCCGATGCCCCAGTACAGCGAGCGGGGCACGTCGGTGCCGCCGAGCTCGTCGTTCAGGCCCAGGTAGGCCCAGCCGCCGTCGGCGAACTGCGCCTGCGACTTCTTGAAGGCCTCGTTGATCTTCACCTCGTGGGTGGCGGGGTCGAAGACCGGCGGGTTGCGGTCGGCCTCGGCGAAGGACTCGGCGATGGGGCCCTCGGCCTGACGGGCCGCCTCGCGCAGCATCTCCTTGGCGGTGTCCTCGTCGAGGTCGCCGTACGCACCGGAAGCCAGCACCTCGCCGACGCCGAGATCCTCGAAGAGGTTGAACTCGATGTCGCGGACGTTGCTCTTGTAATGGCCCATGGGGCTGTTCCACCTTCTCAGATCAGGCTGTCGGACTGTTACCTGCCGGTAAGTTACCGCTCGGTAATATGCATAGGATAACGCGCGGACCGCGTGCGAACAAGTGCAAGCGCCCCTACGGTGCGATCGCCTCGTTCCGTCTCCGACGTGCGCGAACAGCCAGGTCAGTGCCGGTGCCGTGGTACGGATCACTCTCGCGCCATTCCACGTGCTCGACCACCATGTCCTCGGGCAGGGCCGCGGAGAGCTCGGCGGCGCCGAAGGTCGGCAGTCCGGGGTGCGAGTCCGCCTTCTCGTGCGCCAGCAGCAGGAGCAGTCCGCCGGGGGCGAGCGCGTGCGCGACCTTGGCGATCGCCCCGGCCCGCTCCTGCGGATCGGGGTGCACGTAGGCCCAGACGGCCAGGTCGTAGGGCTGATCGGGGATCTCGTCGACGGTGATGTCGAGCGGGGTCCAGTGCAGCCGGGCGCGGACGGTGCGCGGCGAACGGGCGGCCACGGTGGCCGCCTTGTCGAGACCGACGCGCGAGTAGTCGACCGCGGTGACGTCCCATGCGCGCGTCGCGAGCCACAGCGCGTGGCGGCCCTCGCCGGCGCCCACGTCGAGGGCGCGGCCGGGCGGCAGCACCGTCACCTGCTCGACGATCCACGGGTCGGGTGGTGTTCCCCACACCAGTTCGGTCGCGCGGTAGCGGTCGTCCCAGTCCGCGGCGGTGCTCACAGCAGGGCCTCCTTGAGGTAGGCCACGTCGTCCGCGAGGCCCTCCGACGGGGTTTCGAGGATGATCGGTGCCCCGGCTGCACGGGCCACGTCTGCCAGCAGATCGGGGTCGATGGTGCCGTCCTGCAGGTTGGCGTGCCGGTCGCGGGCGGAGTCGAACTCGTCGCGCGAGTTGTTCAGGTGCACCAGGTCGATCCGGCCGGTGATCGCCAGGACGCGTTCGACGATGCCCATCAGCTCCTCGCCGCCCGCCCAGGCGTGGCAGGTGTCGAGGCAGAACCCGGCGCCCTGATCGCCCACGGCGTCCCACAGCCGGTCGATGGTCTCGAGCTGCCGCGCGATCGCCCCGTCGCCGCCCGCGGTGTTCTCGATGAGGATCGGCACGCCGAAGCCGCCCTTCTCCTCCTGGCGGGTGAAGAGCTTGCGCCAGTTGTCGATCCCCGCCTGCAGGTCCTCCCCGTCGCGCAGATGCCCACCGTGTACGACGAGGCCGAAGGCGCCCAGATCGGCGGCGGCCGCGGCCTGTTGTTCGACGGCCTTGCGGCTCGGCATCCGGAGGCGGTTGTTCAGGCTCGCGACGTTGATCACGTACGCCGAGTGCACCACGATCTCGAGCGGTGAATCCTTGAGCGCCTGCGTCTGCGGGTGCGGCTCCGGTTTCTTCCAGCTCTGCGGGTCCGAGACGAACATCTGGATCACGTCCACCCCGAGCTGTTCGGCCGTCTCGATGGGGTGGGTGTCACTGCGGACGTGGGCACCGATGCGCATGCGTCCAGAGTAGTGCTTCGACGGTGGCGCGGGCGCCTCCCGCGGTGCCTCCTGCGGGTGCCTGTGGAGGACCGCGGTCCTGTGGAGGAACGGGCGCCCCGGTGCCGTCGACGGGGCGAGATCGGTGGGGCCGCGGCTTAGCGTCACGCCATGGTGGTCATCGACGAGACGGTATGGCGCGGCGCGGCCGCCGACGCGTACGGACGGTGGGCGCGGCTCGAGGCCGGCGCGATGGAGGAGCTCGACGCGGCGCTGGACCGCGCCGCAGCGGAGATCCTCAGCGGTGGAGGCGAACTCGCCGCACGTCTCGCCGCGATCGAGTTGGCCGTCGCGGTGCCGTTCTCCGGTGCGCCGCTCGGCGGCGCACCGTCGATGCCCGTCCGGAAGGTGAGGTCGGCGGCTGCGCGGGACCGGGAGAACCGTCGTCTCCTGGCCGCGGATCTGCAGGAACTGCGGGCGCGTTCCCGCACGCGTGCGGTGGCGGCGCGCCTGGCGGCGTTGGAGTCGCTGGCCACGCGGATCGCCGAACTGGAGGCGGCGGGGGAGACGGTGCAGCTCTTCGAGTACGACCCGCTGGCGTACGGCGGCGACGGGATCGCCGTGGTCGCCATCGGCGATCTCGACTCCGCGCGCAATGTGGGCGTGGTGGTGCCGGGGATGGGCACCACGCTCGCCTCCGTCGGTGCGGTCACGCGGAACGCGGAGAACCTGCTGTCGGCGGCCCGTCGCGCCGATCCGGCCGCCACCACGGCGACGGTGGCCTGGATCGGCTACGACGCCCCGTCGGGGCGCGGATCGGCCGCGGTGCTGGGCAGGGCGAACGCCGAGCGCGGCGCGGCCGAACTGCAGGAGGATCTGCGCGACATCGCCGCGCTCCGCGACGACCGGCGTCTCGTCGTCTTCGGGCACAGTTACGGGTCCACCACGGCGGCCACTGCGGGTGCCCGCGGCGCACTCGTGGGCACGGTCGACGCGATGGTGCTCCTCGGTTCGCCGGGCGCCGGCCCGGTGCGCTCCGCGAAGGAGCTGGGGATGCCCGTCTACGTCGCGCGCGATCCCGACGATCCCGTGCCGCGCGTCCCGCTCACCCACGGCGCCACCCGCCTCCCACGACTGCTCGGCGCGGATATCGGGTTGGGGGTGGATCCGGCGTCCCGGGCGTTCGGGGCGATCGCACTGCCGGCGGGTGCTCCCGGGTTCGACCCGGGGGCGCACTCCGGCTACTTCGACGAGGGCTCGCGGAGCCTGCAGGCCTTCGGTGACGTCCTCGCGGGGGTGGGCGCCCGTGCCCGGTGACGCTGTGGATCCGGACGCCCTGCTGCGCGCCGCCGCGCGCTGGGACGCCGTCGCGGAGGCCTTCCTCGACCGGGCCGCACACTGGCGTGGGAGTCCCGGCACGACCGCGTCGGCGGACTTCGCCGAGCGCGCGGCCGCGACACTCACCGGTCACGCGGACGCGGCCAGCGCCGCGGCGCGGCGACTGCGGGACTACTGCGCGACGGTGGTCGCGACCGATGACGACGGTGCGCGCAGCGTGCGGTGCGCGATCCAGGCCGCTGCCAGCATGAGCACGACGCCGATCGCGGAGGTCACCGAGACACCGGCGTCGAAGGCCTGACCGGCGGCCCGGACCAGTGCGTCGGCCGTCTCCGCGGGTAGTTGCGTGGCCACGTGGTGCGCGCCGGCCAGCGTCTCGGACGCCGCGGCGCCCTGGTCGTCGCTCAGCCCCGCGGGGAGCACGAGCTTCGCGGCGTACGCGCCGGCCAGGATCGAGCCGAGCACGGCCGTGCCCAGCACGGAGCCGAGCTCGTACGCGGTCTCGGATACGGCCGAGGCCGCACCCGCCTTCTCCGCCGGTACCGACGAGACGATGAGGTCGTTCGACAGCGTCTCGGCGGCGCCGATGCCCACGCCGAGCATCGCGAAGGCGATGAGCACGGCGAGCGTCGAGTCCGGCGAGGCGAAGGCCATCACCACGGCGTACGCGGCGGCGGAGACCAGCATGCCGCCCACCACCACGGTCGACGGGGCGATCCACCGCACGACCCGCACCACGTACAGGCCCGCGACCATCATCGTGATCAGCCCGGGCACCAGCGCCCAGCCGGCGTCCATCGGGCTCATCCCGACCACCAGCTGGAGGTGCTGCGAGACGAAGAACATGAAGCCGACCAGCGAGAAGACGCTGAGCAGGTTCACCGCGACGGCGCCGGAGAAGCGACGATCGGCGAACAGGCGCACGTCGAGCATCGGGTCCGGGCGGCGCAGTTGCCGGCGCAGGAACAGGCCGGTGGCCGTCGCGCCGACGGCCAGCGACGCCGCGACGACGACCTGGTCGCCGCCCTTGGCCAAGGTCTTCACGGCGTAGACGATCGGCGTGAGCGCGAGCAGTGAGAGCACGATCGACGTCGGGTCGATGCGGCCCGGCTTCGGGTCGCGTGACTCGGGGACGAAGATCGGCGCGAGCGCGAGCAGCGGGATCAGCACGGGCACTGCCATGAGGAAGACCGAGCCCCACCAGAAGTGCTCCAACAGGAAGCCGCCCACGATGGGGCCGAGCGCGGCGCCGGCGGCGAAGCACGAGGCCCACACCGCGATCGCGAGCCGTCGCTGCTGGGGATCGGTGAAGATGTTGCGCAGCAACGACAGTGTGGACGGCATCAGCATCGCGCCGAAGAATCCCAGGCCCGCGCGGGCGGCTATGAGTGCCGCCGCGGTGGGGGCGTAGGCGGCGACGACGGACATCGCGGCGAAGCCGGTGGCGCCCAGGAGGAGGAGACGGCGCCGGCCCCAGCGGTCACCCAGGCTGCCCATCGAGACGAGCAGGCCGGCGAGCACCAGCGGATAGACGTCGATGATCCACAGCTGCTGCGCCGCGGTGGGTCCGAGCGTGGCGGCGATCGAGGGCAGGGCGAAGCCGAGCACGGTGCCGTCGATCGAGACCAGGAGCACGGGGAGCATGAGGACCGCGAGCGCACCCCAATCGCGCACCGTGGCGCGCGGGGACGCGGTCGTGGTGGTGAGTGTGGTGGTCATGGCGGCACTTCCTGCGATGTCGTGGTTTCGAGTACCGCGTTACTGTACCAGCTGGACGGTATAGAAACGAGAGACGGCGATCACCCCTACGATGCGAGATGTGCCGCCCCCTCCCGCCGCCCGCGCCAAGCTGCTCGACGCCTTCGTGAAGATCCTCATCGAGCACGGCGAACGCGCGGCCACCCTCGAGGCCGTCGCCGCGGAGGCCGGCGTCAGCAAGGGCGGACTGCTCTACCACTTCGGCTCGAAGAAGGCCCTGGTCGACGGACTGTGCGACTGGCTGGACGAATTGGTCGACGCCGACGTCGAACTGATGGCCGCCGCGCCCGAGGGGGCCGTCGCCTACTACGTGCGCACCTCCAACTACGACGATTCCCCGCTCGATCGGGCGATCGTGGCCGTGCTCCGGCTGAGCCAGGCGGCGAACGACCGCGCAGAACGTGCGATCCGGTCGATGCAGGAGCGCTTCCTCACGACGGTGCAGCACGAGGTGCCCGACGAGGCCACGGCCCGCGCGGTGCTCCTCCTCGGTGACGGCCTGTACTACGACGCCGCCCTCAGCGGCGGCCGCCGTCGCGCCACCGACGCGCAGATGCAGGGTCTGCTCGCCGTCGTCGCCCGCATGGTCGACGGGGCCTCCTGACCAATTGAGTGCTGTTCAGTAGAGGGTTTACCGCGGCCTGACCAGCGGGTAGGTTGGACGGCATGCCATCGATCTTCATCTCCGGCGGTGCCTCGGGCATCGGCCGGGCGACTGCTCTGCGTTTCCTCTCCGAGGGATGGACGGTGGGCGTCTACGACGTCAACGCCGCCGCGCTGGAGGAACTGAAGGCGGAGCATCCGGAGATCGTGACCGGCGCGCTCGACGTGACCGACTACGACCAGTGGGAGGCGGCGCTCGCCGATTTCACGCAGCACACGGGCGGCGGCCTGACGGTGCTCGACAACAACGCGGGCGTGCTGTTCGGCGGCGACCTCGACGAGATCACGCCGCAGCAGATCAAGCTGCAGATCGACATCGACGCCCTCGGCGTCACGTACGGCGCCAAGGCCGCGCTGCCCTACCTCAAGCAGCAGCCGGGCGCGCACCTGGTGAACATCAGTTCGGCGTCGGCGATCTACGGCCAGCCCGGCATCGCCACGTACAGCGCCGCCAAGTTCTACGTCTCCGGATTCACCGAGGCATTGGAGCTGGAGTGGGAGAAGCACGGGATCCGCGTCGTCGCGATCTGGCCCCTGTGGGCGAAGACGGCGCTCGCGGAGACGGACGCGAAGAGCACGCAGACGCTCGGCGTGAACATCACGCCGGAGGAGGTCGCGGAGCAGGTGTGGAACTCGGTGCACCCGCGGATCAAGCTCCCGTTCCTGCCGCGGATCCACTATTCCGTCGGAACCCTGACCACGCTGTTGTCCAATTCGAGTAAATTCGCCCCGAGGTCGGTCGTGCGATTGGTCAACCAGATCACCAGCCAGTAGTGCCACCGGCTGCATTTCCCATCCGAGAAGGAGTCTCCACCAACGTGATTGCGACCACCATGCAGGACGGCGAGCTGACGATCGCCCGTCTCGTCGAGTACAGCCGGCGTGTTTTCCCCGAGGCCAAGATCACGACGTGGACCGGTGAGGGCCTGCGCGACCTCACCTTCGCCGAGGTCGGGGACAAGGCCTCGCAGCTGGCCCACGCACTGACCAAGCTGGGCGTGCAGCGGGGCGATCGCGTCGCCACGTTCATGTGGAACAACAACGAGCACCAGGTCGCGTACGCCGCGGTGCCCGCCATGGGCGCCGTGCTGCACACCCTCAACCTGCGCCTCTCGCCGGAGCAGGCCGTGTTCATCATCAACCAGGCCGACGACAAGGTGATCCTCGTCGACGCCTCCGTCGCGCCGCTGCTCGGCAAGTACCTCGCGGCCACCCCGAACGTGCAGCACGTCATCGTGGCGAACGGCCCGAAGCAGGCGCTCGAGGCGCCCGAGGGCATCACGGTGCACTCCTTCGACGAGCTGATCGCCGGCGAGCCCACCACCTTCGCCTGGCCCGAGATCGCGGAGCGCGACGCGGCCGTCATGTGCTACACCTCCGGCACCACGGGCGATCCCAAGGGCGTCGTCTACAGCCACCGCAGCATCTGGCTGCACTCGATGCAGGTGAACTCGTCCTCGGGCATGGCGCTGGGCAACGCCGATTCCGTGCTCGCCATCGTCCCGATGTTCCACGTCATGAGCTGGGGCCTGCCCTACGCCGCGATGATGGGCGGCATCACGCTGATCATGCCCGACCGCTTCCTGCAGCCCGAGCCGCTGCTGCAGATCCTCGACGCCACGAAGGCCACCTTCGCCGCCGCCGTGCCAACCATCTGGGCCGGCGTCGCCGCGCAACTCGCCGCCAAGCCGCAGGACATCTCGCACCTGCGCGAGGTCGTCGTCGGCGGTGCCGCGGTGCCCCCGTCGATGATCCGCACCTTCGACAAGCTCGGCACCCGGATCGTCCACGCCTGGGGTATGACGGAGACCTCGCCGCTGGGCTCGGTCTCGCGGCCGCCCTTCGGCATCGAGGACGAGACCGAGGAGTTCGCCTACCGCGTCACGCAGGGGCGGTTCCCCGCGTCGGTGCAGGCTCGCCTCATCGACGACGAGGGCAACGAACAGCCCTGGGACGGTGAGGCATCCGGCGAACTCGAGGTGCGCGGACCGTGGATCACGGGTGCGTACTACTCGCCCGAGGGCAATGTCTCCGACGAGTCGAAGTTCCACGACGGCTGGCTTCGCACCGGCGACGTGGCCTCGATCAGCCCGGACGGCTTCATGACCATCCGCGACCGCACCAAGGACATGATCAAGACCGGCGGTGAGTGGATCAGCTCCGTCGAGCTCGAGAACACGGTCATGAGCAACCCCACCATCGCCGAGGCAGCCGTCGTCGGTGTGCCCGACGAGAAGTGGGACGAGCGTCCCTTCGTGCTCGCCGTGGTCAAGGACGCCGCCGACGCGGACGTCGAGAAGCAGCGCGCCTTCCTCGCGGACCTGCTGCCCAAGTGGCAGATCCCCGAGCGGTGGGCCTTCGTCGCCGAGGTGCCCAAGACCTCGGTCGGCAAGTTCGACAAGAAGCTCATCCGTGCCGAGTACGCCGACGGGACCTACACCGTCGTCGACTCGCGCAGCTGACGCAGGAGTAGCTGGACCGACGGGGCCGTCGCGGCCGGAAGGCCGCGGCGGCCCTCGTTCCTCCGGAGGCTCTGTGTCAGAAACGCTCGACCAGTTCCGGTGAGGCCACAAGCGTGAGTTCCGCGTACCCGAGGAAGTCGAGGTTGTCGACACCGGTGACGGCCTTGAAGAGTGCGAAGAATTTGTCCTCCCCGTGCGTCTCCTCGACCGAATCCTCACCGGGGAGCGGCTCGCCCATGTCCTCATTTCCTTCGCCGGTATCGATCTCAATGAGACGCCGGACGAGTGAGCCGTCGCGGTACGCCTCCAGCACATAGGCGCCGCCGGTGCTGCCGATGACGAGATGGGTGACGGCCGTGCCCGGCCCGGCCAACATCTCGATCCTGTCCGGGGCGAAGAAGCTGCGCGAGATGACGGTGATTCCAGCGTCGGAGATGTGTGCCCATGCCCGCTCGTCGTGGTCCCCGATCGGGTCGACGCGATGTTCGTCGCTCAGCCGGAGCAGTCCATCGGAGCCCTGCCTCGTCGGCCCGATATGCAAAATATTAATGTTCCAACCCATATTGCCGAAGACTACCGGGCGGGTGACGCCGGCACCCGGGGAGTTCTTACGGATCCGTGAGGTGTTGCGACGGACCTCCCGGACCGGGCTCGCGCGTGCCACGCTGGATCCATGACCGAGGAGTCCGCGAGTCCGGCCGAGCGGGGTGCGCCGGGAGGGGCCGCCGCGCTGGCGGGTGTCCTCGCCGGCGCGGCCGGGCTGGCGGTCGCGGAACTCGTCGCCGCCGTCGCCGCGCCGGGAGCGAGCACGCTGTTCGCGGGCGGTGCGGCGGTCATCGACGCCGCGCCACCGTGGCTCAAGGACTTCGCCGTCGAATCCTTCGGCACCGCTGACAAGGCGGTTCTGCTCGGTTCGATGGGAGTGGTCCTCGCGCTGGGGGCCGCGATCGCGGGCCTCCTCGAACTCCGGCGGCCGCCCTGGGGGTCGGTGCTTTTCGGACTGGTCGGGATCGTCGGAACGTGGACGGCGCTCGCGCGGTACGAGGCGACGCCGCTGTGGGCCGCTCCGAGTCTTGTGGGCATCGGAACGGCGCTCCTCGTACTGCGTCTCGCGATACGGCGGCTGCGGCCCGGGTCGTCGGACGACGGAGTCGTCGCCACCACTCTGGACCGGAGGGGCTTCCTCGTCGTCGCCGGCGCGGCCGCCGGTACGACGGTGCTGGCCCTCGCCGGAGCGCGCTTGCTCTCGGCGGGCGCGGCCGCGGTGAAGGCGGCCCGCGAGACCCTGCGCCTGCCATCGCCGGCGGCGCCCGCGGATCCGGTGCCCGCCGGCGCCGATCTGGGGATCGACCGGCTCACGCCCTATGTCACGCCCGCGGCGGACTTCTACCGCATCGACACCGCTCTGCGTGTACCGCAGATCGATCCGGCCGACTGGACGTTGGAAGTGCACGGCATGGTGGACGAGCCGTTCACCCTCACCTGGAACGACCTCCTCGCGCTGCCGCTGGAGGATCACTACGCGACGCTGGCGTGCGTCAGTAACGAGGTGGGCGGTGATCTCATCGGGAACGCTCTGTGGCGCGGCTACCCGATCCGGGCACTGCTGGATCGGGCGCGGCCGCGGGCCGGCGCCGACATGGTGCTCTCACGCAGCAGCGACGGCTTCACCGCGGGCACACCGCTCACTGTGCTGCGCGATCCCGCCCGCGCGTCGTTGCTCGCCATCGGAATGAACGGCGAGCCGCTCCCCGTGGTTCATGGTTTCCCCGCCCGGCTCGTGGTCCCCGGCCTCTACGGATACGTCTCGGCGACCAAGTGGGTGACCTCGCTCAAGGTCACCACGTTCGCCGCGGACCAGGGTTACTGGACGCCGCGGGGCTGGTCGGCGCTCGGTCCGGTCAAGGTGCAGTCGCGCATCGATGTTCCGCGCGGATCGGTCTCCGCCGGCGCGGTGACGGTGGCCGGGGTCGCCTGGGCGCAGCACACCGGGATCGGCCGGGTCGAGGTCCGTGTCGATTCGGGCCCGTGGATCCCCGCGCGCCTCGCCGACACCGTCGGCCCGGACACCTGGCGGCAGTGGAGCCTCTCGATCCCGCTCGAGCGCGGCGAGCACTCCCTGGAGGTCCGCGCCACCGACGCGAGCGGGATCGGGCAGACGGACGTGACCGCGCCGCCCGCCCCCGACGGTGCCACCGGGTGGCACCGCGTCGTGGTCACCGCGCGGTGATCGGGTCGTCCGCCCGCGCCTAAGCGGCCTGTCTCGGGGCGGTGGATCGGTGCACATGTCCGGTGGGAGTTCGGGTTTCGACGGTGTGCCGCCCGCTCGGGTCGGGGATGACGGTGCTGCGCCAGCCGGCGGCTTCTTTGGCGTAGTTGCATGCTGCGCAGAGGCCTTGGCCGTTGTCGAACGCGGTGGGACCTCCCGCGGCATGGGGGACGACGTGGTCGGTGTGGGCGATCGGTGCGTCGCAGTACGGGGTGCGGCAGTACCGGTCCCGGGCGCGGATCATCTCCGCGAGTCCGTCGGGGAAGCAGCGTTGCCGCGAGTCCATCGCCACCACTGCACCGGACTCCGGGGCGATGTAGAGCCGTGTGACCCAGGCGAGACCGGCTGTGGTCGCTTTGCCGACGAGGTTGCGGGCGATCTCCGCGGGCATGGTGCCGCCGCCGTCGAGGTGCCCGGTGCCGGGCTGATCCCCGAGGAGCACGGTCGCGGCGATGGTCAGGTTCACCGTGACCGGCTGTCCGGTTGCGGCTTCGCGGCCGGTGATCCGGGCGAAGGCGGTGTCGGCCATGATCTGGCCGCGGGTGCGCAGGTCCTCTCCGACGCCGCTCAGGGTGGCGGCGTGTTTGCGTAGCGCCGCGTACACACCCACCCCTTGCGCGACGGGTAGCAGCAGCGACACCCGCGCCATCCCGTCCGGTAGGGGGCGGATGGTGACGGTGCGGTCCTTCTCCGCCGCGGCGTTGCGGTCGAGGGTCGCCTGGGCGTCGAGCTCGTAGGCGAGCTTCTTCACCAGGTCCGAGATCCGGCCCGGCCCGCACCCGGCCAGGGTGGCGGGGTCGGCGCACAGCAGCTCGTCCGCCCGCTCCCGATCCGAGACGTCCAGATGCGACAGGCCCGCCACCAGGATCGGGATCGCCTCCGGGGCCAGGTCACCGTCGCGCAACCGTGCCCGGGTGTGCGGCATGTGCTTGGTCAGCTCCACCGCCTGCGCCAGGAACCGAGCGGCCGTGTGCGGCGACATGTGCAACGCCAGTCCGATCTCCGCGGCGACGCCCTGCCGCCACCGATCCTGCGGCAGGCCGGACGCGATCCGTTCGCACACCCGCTCCCGCAGCAGATCCGCCGCCAACCGGTACTGCTCGAACATCAACCGACATCGGGCGATTTCACTCGAGCGCAGCCGATCGGCAACGCCGTCCTCGGGAGGCGGATACTCCTCTACTGCAACGACTTCTTCCATGTTCTGATGCTAATCCGACCCACTGACAAGTTTTCGCGACCGCAATGGCGAATCGAATGATGTGACGGGGTGGGACGGTCGTCAGAGGCTTGGACGAAGCTTAGTTCAATGCTGCAGACAGCTGCTGGAAGTAGTTGTGCCGTGCCCACGCTTCGCGGTCGCCGATCACGTAGAGGCGCCGCTGCGCCCTGCTCGCTGCGACATTGACGAGGTTGACGCTGGACGCGGCCCACGCCTTAGCGCCCTCCTTGGCGGGATCGCCGCCGAGGACAAGAATTACCACCGGAGCCTCTCGTCCCTGGGCTGTATGGATGGTTCCAGCGCGGAGACCGGGGTAATCGTTGCTCATGGCGGCGAGGTGATCAGCGACGGCCCGGAACGGCGAGATCGCGATGATCTCCTCGGGAGGAACTCCGACGTCCCCGAGGTAGTTCAGAGCTCGCACGAGTTTATTGATCTGGTTCTGCTGGAGGTGCGTTCCCGGAGTGATCTCCGGAGCGTCTGCCCAGTAGCTGTGGGCGATGACGGGCCGCTTGTCCTCGTCGACGGTCTCGAATCGATCGTCGGGATCACCCTTTCTCCGCTGAACCCCATTGACCATGATCCCGCCGTAGGCGATCCGGTTGCACAGCTCGAACATCGGGTTGTCACAACGGCGGTGGACACGTAGCGGAGCGCTCACCCACACGGGATCTTGGCCCTGGTTGATCGTGGTGCCGTAGACGGCGACCCGATCGGCGAGGGTCTGCACCGATGCGCGCGGTGGGATCCAGATCTCCGAGACCGAGTACGCCGCGGCGATGTCACGTTGCGCCTTCGGCGGCATCGTCACCACCGGAGGCAGCTGTAAAGGATCGCCGACCGCGACCACGCGTCGCGCACGCCAGATCGCGCCGACCGCATGTTGTGGGCAAGCTTGGCCTGCCTCGTCGACGAGCAACCAACCTATCGATTCCCGGCCGAGATCGGAGAACATCCGCCCGACGGAGGCGAAGGTCGTGGATACCATCGGCACCACCAGGAACAGCAACTGCCACGCCGCTCGCGCCTTCGCCTCTCTGTCCTTCACGTTGTGCGGCAGGCCCTTCACCATCACCTCGCACGCGGCTGACAGACTGCCGACCATCTCCTTCGCAGTGTTGGCGAGGAAGTCCTCGTGCAATCGAAGGGCGGCCAGGAAGAGCTCCGACCGTGCGGTATCGATTTCGGAATCGAGCCACGGCGCACGCCTTTCTCGCTCGTCGGACAGCTCCTTCGAGGCACTGTCAGGCGGTATGGGTGTCGGATATGCGGCCCCGTATCGCTCCTGATCGCGGGTGCACTCGATTTCGAGGTCGCGGACGGTCCGGCGCAATCCGCCGAGATCATGTTCTGCGGCGGTGGCCTCGCTTCGGAGGCCGGTCAGCACGAGGCTGATCCGTTGCGCGCGTTCCTGCGCATCCGTCAGTGCCCGGTGTGCGTTGCTCAGGGTGTGGGCCAGGGGTACCTCCTGTGCGCGCCACGACTTGAGTACGCGCCCCCACGAGAAGAGTGTTTCCGTTGTCCCAGGCTTGCGCTGCAGGTGACGGCGATGCGCGTCGTCCGCGAGGTCCATGGAAGTCCGGCACTGTGCGACCACCAACTGCTGCTTGGCGAGGTCGCGCTCGACTGCGGCGATCGGCTCCAGACTGAGGCGAAGCCGATTCTCGGCCGCGGGAATCCCGGCTGCGGCGAGAGTGAGGCGTTCACGCCGCTGCTGGGCCGCCAGGCGTTCCGTGATCATGTCCGTTACGCGCTTCTCCGCGGCCGCGAACGCTGCCCGAGCGGTGGCCCATGGTCGAGGTGTGTCGACTCCGTCTCGCCATCGTTTGAGGCGTGTCAGCATCCGGGGTATCGAGTCCGGGGCGTTCTCCTGCGATTGCCGAGCACCGTCGCCGAACCAGAAGGCGGTGTGGAAGGCCGACCGGTTCGACTTGTTGCCGAGTCGGGCGGCCACCAAGCCCCATGCTTCGGGTGAATCGTCCGGCGCCTTCGCGGTCGCGCGGAGAACCTCCGTGGCTATCGAAGCGAAGTAGTCGGCGTCCGTCCGCCAGAGAGTGTCGATGGCGTCGCGCGCGGGGATCTCGGTGCTGACGTTCTCCACTGCGGAGTTGTTGCTCGAGGCGATGACCATCTCGAAACCGGTGAGCTCGGGTCGGAGCTGTCGGACCCGGTGCGTGAAGGCCTGCGTCGTCCACGTGTGTCGGACCTCGGTGAACGCGTCGCCGGGAGCACGCAGAGCGGCCAGCCGCCGGGCACGTTCGACGACGTTGCCCGCGAGGACGTCGCGCAGCATGGTGGTCTTGCCCGTGCCGGGTGGTCCGTTGACGCCGAGTAGACCTTCCGCGGGCCCGAGCTCGTTGAGCGCCAGATTCACCGCGAACTGCTGGCTGAGGGCGAGGGGATGTTCGGGGTTCGACGGCCACCGTCCCAGCGGTAGGCGGTCGACCGAGACGCCGGCGTCGACGGCGGTGGGGGCCGCGACCACGTCGACCCGGTCACCGGTTGCGACTGCTTCGTCGCCGATGAGGTACGTGGACAGGGCCGCACCCAGATCGCCTGCGTGGGCACGGTCGCGCGCCGCACTCAGGTCGTCGAGGAAGAAGCTGTTCAGGAAATCGATGTCATCGCCGTCTCCGGCCCTGTCGGCCGCCACGACGACGCTCGAGATGACGATCTCCGATGTCGCGATCGTCGGGGCCTCGGTGATCCCTGCGCTCTCGTGAGCCAGCGTCACCAGATCGATCAGCGCCCGCGCATCGGCGCGGACAGGGAAGTCTGCGCCCGCGGAGTCACGACGACGACTTTCGAATCCGTCCACCGTTTCGACGAAGTCGGCCTGGGCCGTCTCGAAGCCGCGAAGCCGCTCGGGGGACCACGGGCCGGGATCCTGAACTCTGCCGACCGCCCATGCCGCCGACGAGAGGATCGCAGTGCTCGCCACGAATCGTCCGTCGCCGTCGACGAGGATCCCCGCGCAGGCGTTCGCGCCTCCCGGGCGATCGTCGCCCGCGTCGGGATCCTCGGCGAATGCCCGGTGCAGCGCCTCGTAGGTGTCCGCGAGCCGGTACACCCCGAGGTAGAGCGTGTGCCGCCACGTCCTGGGCTTGCCGTCACGCCCGGGTGCGGGGTTCGGGAGCCGGTCCCAGGGAAGGTCCTCACCAGGGGTCCATGCGATCACCTGCTGACTCTCCGGACGGGTGGCACGCGGAGTCGGCTTCGGGATGGACTGTGGATTGAACAACTCCAACATCCACCAGTACTCGAGAATCTTCACGCGCTCGGCGTGGTCACCACTCATGGCCGCGCTGCACACAGGCTCGACGGATCCTGCACGATCACGCGCACGCCGTAACCCACGTCGGAGGCGAGCTGGTTGAGGAGGTAGGCGGACACCGTCGAGATCCGGGTGACGTCGGTGAGGTCGAGGACGATGGTGCTGCCGCTCTGCGCATGACCGAGGCTCAGCGCCTCGTGCACCACCTCTTCGACGGCCACGAAGTCCACCTCGCCGCGCAGCCGCAGCACGACGTGGCCGGTGGCGGGATCGGTCGTGACGGCGGCGACGGCACTCACCGGGTTCATCGAGCGGCTCAGCAGGTGCAGGCCGAATTCGCTGCTCATCCGCTGCAGCACCGCGACGCCGCGGCTGGAATTGCCGGCCTCGTCGAGCGGTGGGCTGAAGACGCAGATCCCGTACTCGCCCGGCGTCGCGGCGACGATGCCGCCGCCGACCCCGGACTTCGCCGGGATGCCCACCGACACCATCCAGGCCCCGGACCGGTCGTACATGCCGCAGCCCGTCATCACCGAGAGAACGTGCTGCGCGACCGCCGTGCTCACCACTCGCTCGCCCGTGACGGGGTTGACGCCGCCGTTCGCGAGGGTGCCGCCCATCACCGCCACGTCGTGCGCGTCGACCAGCAGCGAGCACTGCCGGAAGTAGGGGTCCAGCGCGTCCTCGATCGGCACGCGCAACGCGTCCGTCGAGCGGGCGAGCGCGGCGAGGGCCAGGTTGCGGAAGCCGGTCTCCGACTCCGAGCGGTAGACGGCCTCGTCGAGCTCCAGTTCGCGACCGGCGAAGCGCGACAGGCCGTCCCGGATCGTGGCGAAGCGTTCAGCACCGTCGACCCCCGGGATCAGCGAGGTCGAGACGATCGCGCCCGCGTTGATGAGCGGGTTCTCCGGGCGGCCCGACGGATCGAAGCTGATGCCGTTGAAGGCCTCGCCGCTCGGCTCGACACCGATCCGCGCGCACACCGCCTCCACCCCGAGCGCCTCCAGAGCCAGCGCGTAGACGAAGGGCTTGCTCATCGACTGGATGGTGAAGGGGACGCGGTAGTCGCCGGCTCCGTAGCTGTGCCCGTGCACGGACACCGAGGCCACCCCGAAGGCCTCCGGATCGGCCGTCGCCAACTGCGGGATGTAGTCGGCGACGGCGCCCGGATGGTCCTCGCGCCGCACGTCGTCGAGCACGCGGGCCATCGCCGCGTTGACGGGATTGTCGGTGAACCCGGTGACTCCGCCGGCCTGTCGTTCCGTGCTCGTCCCACTCATACTGCAAAGCTATCCGACGGCGACAGCTCCTGCCGCCTCGCCGATCCACGGCACGACGGCGCCGCGGACGTCGACTCGCCGCGGCAGCAGGCCGCCGGCGACGAACAGATCGGCGGCGCGCTGCTGCTCGTCGAGGAAGTCCTCCGTGACGGGGCCGACGCCGAACGGGCGCCCGCGCACCGCCGCCTCCCAGGCATCGAGATCGGCGGGCAGGCCCCGCGCAGCCGCGTCGTCGGCGAAGTACGCGGCGGCCTCCCGCGGGTTCGCGGTGACCCAGGCGTCGGACTCGGCGAGCGCGGCGAGGACCGCCCGGACCGCGTCCGGCCGCTCCTCCGCGAGCCGGCGGGAGGTGAACCACAGCGACGGGTGGCTGAACACCGACGCCGTGTCCACGAGCGTCACCAACTCCGCCCGCGACTCCACCGCCGCGAGGCCCGGATAGGCGCCCACCCACGCGTCGATGTCGCCGGCGAGCAGCGCCTCGCCGCCGGCATGCACGTCGACGTCCACGGGCTCGATGTCGGCCCAGGTCAGCCCGGCGTCGTCGAGGGCGAACAGCACCAGGGTGGTCTGCCAGGACCCGTGCGCCACGCCCACCCGCTTGCCGCGCAGGTCGGCGGGGCCTGCGATGCCGCGGCCGGCGAGGGCGACGATCCGCCCGTTCTCGACGCGCGGCCCCGAGATGCCGAGGTAGACCACGTCGTGCCCGGCGCCGAGCGCCGTGATCGGCGGCGTGAAGCCGGTGCCGATCACGTCGTAGCCGCCGTCGGCGAAGAGCCAGTCCGAGTGCAGCGTCGGCAGGCCGGTCCGCGGGTCGACGGCCGGCGGCTCCGGCAGGTCGCGCAGGTCGACCCACTCGACGTCGGGGATCGACCGTTCGAGGATGCCGCGGTGCCGCAGGACGAACAGGGAGTTGTTGTGCGGGAAGTAACCGACGCGCAGCGTCATGGTGTTGTGCTCCTTGGGTTTCCGGGTCAGACGAGGCCGTGCGCGCGGGCGCTGTCGAGGAGGCCGCTGCGGCCCCACTGCGCGACGAGGTTGCTCGGATCGAACTCCTGCGTGCCGCCGACCGCCTCGCCGATCGCCTGGTACTGAGCGCCCTCCTCGAGCAGCACGACGAACTTCGCGAGCGCGAGCAGGCCGTCGCGGCCGATCACGTTGACGCCGCCGTTGGCCTCGAAGATCGCCACCAGATGCGGATCCCGCTCCAGCTCGCCGAGGATGAACTCGCCGGCCCCGATGGTGCGGTCGATGTGCGGTGGGATCGAGCGGGAGAGTGTGAGCCGCTGCGACGCGGCGTAGCGGATCGGAAGGGGCCGGTGGGTCTGGGCGAAGCCGCCGAGCCACGGGGTGTGCACATGCACGACCGACGTGATCTCGGGGTGCGCCCGGAAGAGGTCGGCGTAGGACGTGACGAATCCCGCTCCGCCGTCGCCGAGC
Source organism: Tsukamurella sputi (assembly GCF_007858445.1). Taxonomy (GTDB): domain Bacteria; phylum Actinomycetota; class Actinomycetes; order Mycobacteriales; family Mycobacteriaceae; genus Tsukamurella; species Tsukamurella sputi. The sequence continues at coordinate 68,360 of NZ_VIGV01000014.1, forward strand.
ACGACGTCGCCGTCGAAGGTCGCGACGACCGGCCGCGCGACCGGATCCTCGGCCCACGGTCCCGGCTCGTTCAGGGCGACGGCCGCGTCGGTGCCGGGGATCCGCTCGACGAAGTTGACGGTGCCGTTGGCGGAGACGGTGCCGGTCTCGCGGAAGACGCGGAACGCCTTCTGCGCGTCGCGGGTGGTGGCGTCGACGAAGCCGAGTGCGGTCTCGTCGAGGGGAAGAACGGTGGTCATGACGGTCCTTTCGGTGGTGGTCATCCGGCGCGCAGGGCGGTCGCGCGCAGATCGGTGGGAACGCTGTTCCGCAGCAGGGGGAGCACCTCTTCACCGACCCGGTAGGCCTCCTCGAGGTGCGGGTTGCCGGCCAGGATGAAGGCGTCGACGCCCAGCGCGCGCAGCTCGTCGAGCCGTTCGGCGACCTGCTCGTAGCTGCCGACGAGCCCGAACGCCGGGCCGCCGCGGATCAGGCTGAAGCCGCACCAGACGTTCGGTTGCACCTCCAGATCGCGATACCCCGTGATCGTGGTGGGCACCCAGCCCGCGATGCGGGCGGCGCCGACGGAGTCGCCCTGGGCCGCACGATCGGCGGCGCCGCGATCGACGAAGGCCCACCCCTTCTCGATCTCGGCCCATGCGGCCTCCTCGGTGTGCCGGGCCACAACGTCGATCCGCACCGCGAACTTCGGTGTGCGGCCCAGCTTCTCCGAGTGCGCGCGCACCCCGTCGAACTTGGCGCGCAGGTCGGCGAACGGCTCGAGCCAGGAGAGGTAGTAGTCGGCGTGCCGCCCCGCGGCGGCCACGGCGGCGCCCGACGATCCGGAGAAGTAGACCTCGGGGAAGGGCTGATCCGCGAGCAGAGACGGCAGGGTGGCGCCGTCGGTGCGGTAGAACCGGCCGTCGTGGTGGAAGGGCTCGCCCCGCCACACCCCGCGCAGCACGTCGAGGAACTCACTGGTGCGGGCGTACCGGTCGTCGTGATCGACCTTGTCGCCCCACCACAGCTGCGGGCGGCCACCGCCTCCGCTGATGATGTTGTAGACGAGGCGACCGCCGGTGGCGCGCTGCAGGGTCGCCGACATCCGGGCGGCCTGGACCGGATGCAGGAATCCGGGTTGGAAGGCGACCATGAAGCGGTAGGTGTCGGACTCGGGAGCCAGCGCTGAGGCGAAGGCCCACGGGTCCTCGGTGACGGGGAAGCTCGGCAGCAGGCCGCCGACGAAACCCGCCCGCTCCGACGCGCGCACCACGGCCGCGGCGTGATCGATGTAGGCGTAGTCGTCCGGCTCGCCGCCGCGGATGGCCGGCGCGATGTTGCCGGGGCCGATGCCCTGGGCCTCGCCGCGGTTGTAGCGGCGCGGTTCGCGCAGGGAGGCGTGATCGCCCTCCATGCCGATGCGCCAGTAGAAGTCGACGCTCATGCCGGTACCTCCTCGGAACGGGACGCGCGCGGCAGGCGCGCGGACGGGTCGGTGAGGTGGAGCAGGTGTTCGCCGACGCGGTGGATCTCCTCGATGTGCGGACGGCCCGTGAGGATCACCGAGTCGACGCCCGCGGCGGCGTACTCCCGCAGGCGAGCGGCCACCGTCGAATACGATCCGACGAGGCCGATCTCGTCGTCGAAGCCCGCGGCGCGGAAACCCGCCCACCGTGCGTGGTCGAGCCGGTCCGCGGGGTCAGGTACCGCACCCGCCTGCCGGATGAGCCTTTCGGCGCGCTGCCACGCCTCGTCGTCGCTCTCGCGGGCGATGACCGGGATCTCCAGCGCGACACCCACGGTCCGCCCCGTGGCGGCGGCCGCGGATCGCAGGGCGATGAGCCGGTCGCCGAGCGGCGCGTCCCGCCGTTCGGCGAAGACGTGCACGTCGCCGAGCCGAGCGGACAGGGCGAGGGCGGCGCCGTCGTCGCCCGCGATCTCCACGCGCGGAAAGGGCAGGCCGGACAGGATGCCGCGGAAGCCTCCGTCGGCGACGTGGAAGTACTCCCCGTCGTAGTCGAAACCCGTTCCCTCGAAGCCGTTGCCGCCGACCGGCTCGCTGTTCCACACGCCGCGCGCGACCTCCAGGAACTCCGCGGCGCGGCGGTACTCCTCGGCCGCAGGCGTCGCCCGCAGGCGCCACCCGAACCGGCCGCGGGAGAGCCGCTGCAGGGTCGCCGAGACCTTGGCGGCGTACACGGGGCTGCCGAAGGCGGGGGAGAACTCCGCCGTCACCCGGACGTGCCGTGTCGCGCGGAGGGCGGCGCCGGCCACCACCCAGGACTCGTCACCGGACGGATCGTGCGGGACCAGGATCCCGTCGATCCCGGCCAGCTCGGCGGCGTCGACGGTGTCGAGAAGGTCGCGGAACCCGGTGCGGGCAGCCGGTGTTCCCGCGCGCCGCGAGTCGCCGCGGACCGACAACCGCCAGTCGATCCCGGTCATCGAGCGACCTCGGCACGCTGGGCGACGATCTGCTGAGCGCGGGTGAGGGGCTCGGCCGCGACCCAGGAGTCGAGGTCGAAGTCGGCGTCGAGGAATCCGTGCGCGAGCAGGAACTGCTGCTGGCGCGCGAGCAACTCGATCCGGTCCTCCGCGAGCGACGGGTGCAGGCCGGCGATCACGTGGTCGGGGTACGCGGCGGCGGCACCCTCGGCCGCGGAGCCGGTCTCGCGCTGCAGCACCGAGCGGGCCTCGCCCGGGTGCTCCGTGGCCCAGTCCGCGGCACGCAGCGAGCGCACCAGGAACTCCGTGACCAGGTCGGGACGTTCGTCGAGCAGTGCCTGGTGCACGGTGATCGGGCGCGGCGTGCCGTTGTTCACACGTGCCGCGCGATCCGCGGTGGCATCCAGGTCGACGACGGTGCGCAGCCCGTGCTCGCGAGCCACGTCGCGCGCACGGGCGCCCTTGACGTACACCGCATCCACGTCGCCGGCGAGCAGCCGGTCGACGCCCCAGGTGGTGACGCGGGCTGCGCCGACGACCCGCGGATCGTCCTGCGCGGGTACCTCGACGAGGCGGGCGTCGGAGAGGTCGAGCCCGGCGAGGCGCAGCGCGTTCCGGAAGCCGTGCAGGGCCATCGCGCGGGGGAAGCTTCGAGCCCGGTCGGCCGCCCACGTCGGCAGGGCGAGGCGGGCGCCGCGGAGGTCCGCCGCGTCGGCGACGGCTGAGTCGGGCCGGACGACGATCGCCTGCGCCTCGTCGATCCAGGTGAGGCCCAGGAGGCGGGTCGGAGAACCCGCCGCGCGGGCGGCGAGGGCGGGGACGTTGCCGCCCTCGCGGATCAGGCCGGGGAGGTCGTGGTCGAAGTGCCGCGCGGCGACATCCGGGGCGCTGTCCTGCAGCACCTTCAGTGAGAGCCCGGCGTCGACCGCGGCATCCGCCAGCCAGCCACGGGCGTGCGCGATGCCGCTGGCGGTGGGGACGGGGCAGCGGGTGTACCAGAGGGTGTCGGTGAGCGTGCTGGTCATGGCGTGGCCTCTCCTCGGGGTGTCGGTGTGTGCCCGCGTCCCACCCCGAGGTGGGAGAGCAGGCGGGTTCGGTAGTCGAGCGCCCCGGGGTCGGCCCGGTCGCGCGGGCGGACCAGGTCGATGTCCTCGTCCAGGACGAACGTGCCGCCGTGCAGCACGATCACGCGATCGGCGAGGCGGACGGCCTCGTCGACGTCGTGCGTGACCATGAGGACCGCGGGGCGGTGCCGCGCCACGAGATCGCCCACCAGGTCCTGCATCTGGAGCCGCGTGAGGGCGTCCAGCGCGGCGAAGGGTTCGTCGAGGAGGAGCAGTCGCGGCTCGCGCACCAGCGCCCGGGCCAGCGCGACGCGCTGGGCCTCGCCGCCGGAGAGGGTGGCGGGCCACTGTCGGGCCTTCTCTCCGAGGTTCACCTCGCGGAGCGCGGCGAGCGCCCGCTCGTCGGTGTCGCGTCCGCGCGGCTGGCCGATGGTGACGTTGCGCAGCACACGCTTGTTGGGGATGAGCCGGGGCTCCTGATAGACGGATGTACGGGCGGCCGGAACCTCGACGGTGCCCTCGTCGGGCGCGAGCTGCCCGCTCAGCAGGCGCAGCAGCGTGGTCTTGCCGGTGCCGCTGGGGCCGAGCAGCACCACGAACTCGCCGCGGTGCACGGTGAGGTCGATGCCGCCGAGGACGGTCTTGTCGCCGAAGGTCTTCCGCACTCCGGTCAACCGGACCGCCACGGGTTCGCCCGCGCGGCGGTCGGCGGCCGTGGCCGGTGAGGGGCTGCGCTCGGCGAGTGGGGGCAGGGCGGATTCGTGGGACCGGGCGGGCGCGCTCATCGGAAGGCCACCTGTCGCCGCCACGGCGTCCCGTACCGCTCCGCGACGCGGACGATCGCGTCGAAGATCAGGCCGAGGGCACCGTAGAGCACGACGCACAGGACCATGTAGTCCGTGCGGTTGTACTCCTGCGCGAGGGTCACCAGGTAGCCGATGCCCTCCTTGGTGCCCACCTGCTCGGCGGCGATGAGGCCGGTGATGCTGATCGCCAGGCAGATCCGCAGCGCCATGAGGATCGCCGGGAGTGCAGCGGGGATCACCACCTCGGCGACCAGCCGCGGGCCGGTGAGCCCGAACTCGCGGGCCGCCTCGACGGTCTTGCGGTCGATGTTGCGCACGCCGAGGTAGGTGTAGGCGTACATCGGCGCGACGGTGGCGACCGCGATGAGCAGGACCTTGAAGGCATCGTCGATGCCGAACCAGGCGATGAACAGCGGCACCAGCGCGAGGAAGGGGACCGCGCGGACGATCTGCATCGTCGAGTCGACGAGTTCCTCGCCGAGCGCCGACAATCCGGACAGCACTCCCAATGTCAGTCCCACGCCCACTCCGAGCAGGACGCCCGCCGCGGCGCGGCGGAAGGAGGCGACGCTGAAGTCCAGTAGTTGCCCGGTGCGCGCCAGCTCGACGAAGGCGGAGCCGACCTGGCCGGGAGAGGCGAGAACCTCGGGACGGAGCGCCCCCGAGGCGGATCCCGCCCACCATGCGAGCACCAGCAGCACGGGAACGAGGAACCGCAGGGCGATCGACAGGGCGCGGGAGCGCGGCCGACTGCTGCGGACGTCGGGCACCATCAGCGCGTCGGGCACCGTCGACGCCTGGCGCCGGAGGTCGAGAACGGCCATGTCAGCGACCCTTGCCGGCGGTCGCGCTGTACGCAGCAGCCTTGCTCTGCAGCGGGTACAGCACATCGGAGGCGGGGACACGGCGGCTGATCACGGCGTTGTCGGCGAACAGGTCGATCACCGACTGCAGGTCGGCCTCGTCCTCGGCCGTCGGGTAGCGCGGCACGCCGACCACCCGGTCGGACGCGATGGCGCGGGCCAGTCGATCCCCGGTCACGGCGCGCGGTCCCGCCTGGTCGAAGACGTTCTGGAAGGCGGCCGGGTCCTTGCGCTGGCGCTCCTTGAGCCCCTGAAGCGCGGTGAGGAAGGCGGCGGCGACGTCCGGCCGGGCGTCCAGGACCGCGGTGCGGAAGGCGAGGATCGTGTGATCGCGCGAGTCGATGGACTCCTCGGTGGCGATCTCGACGCCGCCGCGCGCCCTGGCCTCCTCGTACGGGTCGTTGAAGGACGCCCAGGCGTCCACCTTGCCGGTGGAGAACGCCGCGGTCGCGTCGGACGGCTGCAGGGCCACCCGCTCGACCCGGTCGACGGGGATCTTGGCCTGCTGCAGCGCCTTCAGCGTGATGTAGTCGCCCTTGGCGGCGGCGTTCACGGCGACGCGCCTGCCGGGCAGGTCGGCGACCGAGCGGATGCCGGAGTCGGGCCGGACGATGATGCCGCTGCGGGTGCGGTCCTCGTTGTGCGCCACGGCGACGATGCGGACCGGCACGTTCTTCGACAGTGCCCCGACCACCGGGCTGTACGCGCCCTCCGAGACATCGAGCTGGCCGGCGTTGAAGAGCTTGAGGTTGGCGCTGAACGCGGGCGGCGCTTCCACCCATTCGACGCGGGCGCCCAGCGGCTTGAGCGCGTCGTCGAAGACGTGGTCGCGCTTGCCGACGGCGAGCGCGCCGGCGTTCTGCGGGGCGGTGACCTTGAGGACGAAGTCGCCCGCGGCCGGTGCCGGGGACGAGCTGCCGCACGCGGTCGTCCCGACGGCCACGAGGGCGGCGATGCCGAGGGCGGTGGCGCCGGCGCGGAACCGGTTGGCGGTCATGGTCGAACTCCTCACGAAGGGGAATGGATGACTGGTGAATCTAGGCCGCGCCGGCCGCCGCGCGTAGACATTGCCTTCCGATGATCGGAATGTTTGACACCGATTTCCCGCGCGAGGGGAACAAGTTTCCCGCTCTATGGAAAATGCGGTGGGAGGCCGCTAGGGTGGCGGCGTGGAGAATTCAGGGGTGCAGACCGTCGCGCGGGCGTTCGAGATCCTCGGCTGCTTCCGCGACGGCGACGCGCTGGGCGTCTCGGAGGTCGCGCGCCGGTGCGGCCTCGCGGTGAGCACCACCCACCGCCTGATGGGCAGCCTCGTCGCCGCCGGCTTCCTCGACAAGGACGGCAGCCGGTACCGCGTGGGGGGCGCGCTCACCGAGTTCGGGCAGCTGGCGCACCGGCAGTACGGGGCCTACCGCGCGGAGCCGCATCTCGAGTTGCTCGCCACGACGGTGGGAGCGAACGCGTCGATCGCGATCCGACAGGCGGGGGACGCGGTCCTGGTGGCTACCAGCCGCTGGCGCGAGGCGGACGGCGATCGGCTGCAGGGCATCCGGCTTCCCGTGCACGCCAGCGCTCTGGGCAAGGCGCTGCTCGTCTGGGGCGAGACCACGGAAGACCTCATCGACCTGCTGCCGTACGAGGGTGGCACGGATCGTTCGGTGACCGGCCCCGACGAGCTCGCGGCCGAACTGGACCGGACCAGGAGGCGGGGCTACGCCTTCAACGACGAGGAATTGGACGTGGGCTTCCGCACCATCGGGCTGCCGGTCCTGCGTCCCGACGGGACCTGTCGATTCGCTCTCGGTCTGCGCGGCCCGGTGGCGCTGATGACACCCGAGCGCGTGCCGATGTACGTCGAACTCGCGCGGTCGACGGCGCGCGACATCGCCGACGCGCTCGCCTGAACAGCGTGCTCCGGGGCGGTCACCGGACCGTGATAGCCGCCGGGCCGCCGGGTATCGTTGCAGTCACCGTGACGTGACCAGGTGAGCAGCGCATACCAGCGGATATCGCCAGCCGGCATTGCCGCAGACATTTCTTGGAGTAACAGCTATGACGAACACGCTGCCCGACGGCCGGGCCATCGACGACGCGATCGCCGCCGGGGCCCGCGCCTACGAGCTCGACCGCGCACATGTCTTCCATTCGTGGTCGGCCCAGGCGCAGATCACCCCGATGACGATCCTCGCCTCCGAGGGCTCGTACGTGTGGGACGGCGAGGGGCGCAAGCTTCTCGATTTCAGCTCGCAGATGGTCAACACCAACATCGGCCACCAGCACCCGAAGGTCGTCGCGGCCATCGCGGAGCAGGCCGCGAAGATCTGCACCATCGCGCCCCAGCACGTCAACGAGTCCCGCAGCGAGGCCGCACGGCTCATCGCCGAGCGCACCCCGGGCGACCTGGACAAGGTCTTCTTCACCAACGGCGGCGCCGATGCCGTGGAGCACGCCATCCGCATGGCCCGCGTGCACACCGGGCGCCGCAAGGTGCTCAGCCGCTACCGCAGCTACCACGGCGGCACCGAGCTGGCGATCAACGTCACCGGCGACACCCGCCGCTTCGCGAGCGACTTCGGCGGCGAGTCCGTCGCCCACTTCGACGGTCCGTTCCTCTACCGGTCGTCCTTCTACGCGGAGACCGAGGAGCAGGAGTCGCAGCGCGCGCTCGAGCACCTGGAGCGCACCATCGTGCTCGAGGGCCCGGCGACCATCGCCGCGATCATCCTCGAGGCGATCCCCGGCACGCCCGGCATCATGGTCCCGCCGCCCGGTTACATGGCCGGCGTCCGCGAGCTGTGCACCAAGTACGGGATCGTCATGATCGCCGACGAGGTCATGTCCGGCTTCGGCCGCACGGGCAAGTGGTTCGCGATCGAGCACGGCGCCACCGCCGCCGGCCCCGTCGTGCCCGACCTGCTCACCTTCGCCAAGGGCGTCAACAGCGGCTACGTGCCCCTCGGCGGTGTGGCCATCGGCGCCGAGATCGCCGCGACCTTCGCCGACAAGCCCTACCCGGGCGGCCTGACCTACTCGGGCCACCCGCTGGCCACAGCCTCGGCGGTCGCGACGATAGGCGCCATGGCCGAGGAGGGCATGGTCGAGAACGCCGCGACGATTGGCGACGAGATCATCCGCCCCACGCTCGAGGAGTTCAAGGCCAAGCACCCGTCCGTCGGCGACGTGCGCGGTGAGGGCGTCTTCTTCGCCATCGAGCTGGTGCGCGACAAGGAGACCCGCGAGCCGCTCGCGCCCTACGGTGGCAGCAGCCCCGCGATGAACGAGACCGTCGCCGCCCTGAAGAAGGGCGGCCTGTTGCCCTTCGCCAACTACAACCGCATCCACGTCGTGCCGCCGTGCAACGTCTCCGCCGAGGAGGCCCGTGAGGGTCTCGCGATCATCGACGAGGCGCTGAACGTCGCGGACGCGCACACCGTCTGACCCGCAAGAACCCAGGAGCCCGACATGCCCGCTCTCAAGCCCGTCCTCTCCGCCGAACTGCAGGCCGGGCGTCCCGGTGTGTACGAGTTCTCGGTGCGCTCCGCGCGCCCCGTCGACTGGGTGTGGGGTGAGCTGACCTCGGACCGTCCCCTGCACTGGTGCAAGGGGATCCGGAAGATCGAGTGGACCAGCCCGCGGCCCTTCGCCGCCGGCTCGACCCGCCGGGTGCACCTCGGCCCGGGCATCAGCGCCGACGAGATCTTCTACTCCTGGGAGGAGTCGGAGACGCTGTGCGAGAAGGCCTTCTACGTGCAGTCCGCCACCGCTCCCGGCCTGGCGCGGATGGCGGAGAAGTACCGCGTCGAGGCGCACCCCGACGGCGGCTCGGTCTTCACCTGGACCCTGCTCATCGAGCCGATCGGCGGTGACCGGGTGATCGGCCTGAGCGCCCTTCCCGCCGGCCTGATCGTCAAGTGGCTGCAGCGCGACACCGAGCGCTACCTCGGCTCGGCGTAGATACCGGCATCGGAATCCGCATGATCTGAATCAGATCATGCGGATTCTGCATTCCGCGCCTGGAGACCGATCTGCAGGTGCAGGCCGACCTTGCGGAACGCGGCGTGATCGACGCCGACGAACGCGCCGCCGCGCGGGCGAAGATCCTCACCGAGGGTTAGATCCGGACCGGGTCCAGTCCCGCCGGCAGATCGTGGTCGCCCGCGGCGCAGTCGCAGGGCGCGGCGGGGTCGGTCGCGGCGATGGTCTCCGTGAGCACGTCGGTCAGCCGCGGAAGGTTGCGGGAGAACTCGGCCAGCACGTCCTCGGTGCGCACACCCGTGCCGGCCTCGATGCCCGCATCCAGGTCGGTGACCAGCGCGATCGACGCGTAGCAGAGCTTCAGCTCGCGGGCCAGCGCCGCCTCCGGCAGGCCGGTCATGTTCACCAGATCCCAGCCCTGCGCCGCGTACCAGCGGCTCTCGGCGCGGGTCGAGAAGCGCGGTCCCTCGATGACGACCATGGTCGACGAGGCACGGTCCACGTGCGGCGCCGCGGCCGCCCGCAGCGTGGGGCAGTAGGGATCGGCGAAGCTCACGTGCACGCCGCCGCCGTCGAAATAGGTCGACGCCCGGCCGCTCGTCCGGTCGACGAGCTGTTCCGGGATCGCGATCGTGCCGGGCCCCGCGGCAGGATCCAGGCTCCCGACGGCGCACGGCGCCAGCACTTTCCGCACCCCGAGGCTGCGCAGTGCCCAGAGGTTGGCCCGATACGGCACCGTGTGCGGCGAGAACTCGTGGCCGCGGCCGTGCCGGGGGAGGAAGGCGACCTCGCGCCCGGCGACCTCGCCGACGGTGATCGGCGCGCTCGGCCGTCCGTACGGAGTGTCGACGATGCGCTGCCGGCTCCCGCCCGGCAGGAACCGGTACAGACCGGTCCCGCCGATGACGCCGATCACGCGCCGGCCCCGAGGCGGCTGCGGACTGCCTCCGCGACCTCGTCGGGCCTGCCCACCTCGAAGAACTGCTCCGAGCCGTCGCCGAGGGTGACGCACAGGCGCCGTCGGGTCCGCTTGAACAGCCCGACCACGTCCTCGACGATTCCTGCGCCCGCGACGTGCTTGAGCTGGACCGCGAAGGGCGTGCCGTCGACCTTCGCGGCGAGACCCGCCGGACGGAACCGCAGGTGGGTTTCGGTCAGCTCGAGGTGGCCGCGAACGGCGCCGGAGCGCTTGCCGATACTGAGGAGACGGGCCGCCGGCCAGCTGAGATCACTCACGCTGCCACAATAGGTCGATTCGGTCAGGGGGTTCGCGGTAGCATCGGCTATCCGTTTTCCTAAGGGTGGGGGTTCAAGATGCCGTACTTCGGTGCGATCGTGATGCTGCTGTGGGTGGCCGCACTCATCGACGTGATCGTCTCGGACGAGTACCGGGTGCGCCACCTGCCCAAGGGCGGGTGGCTGATCATCGTCATCCTGATCCCGCTGGCGGGGTCGTTGATCTGGTTCCTGCTGGGGCGGCCCGTCGGCGCCGTCTCGAACGGCGGACCGTCGCGCACCACGGGCTTCCCCGAATACGAGCGCCCCGGCCGGCACATCGCCCAGTACCCGGACGACGATGACGAGTTCCTCCGGCAGTGCCGCGAGCGCGCCGAACAGCAGCGCCGCCGCGCCAAGGAGCTCGACGCCCGCAATCCGTCCGAGAACCCCGAGGACAAGGACTGAACGCCGGGCCGCCGCGGGGGCTGGGCAGCATCTACCGGTCCTCCCTCGCGGTCCTGCGGGCCAACCCGGGACCCACCGTCGGGATCGTGGCGGTCCTCATCTCCGTCATCGCGGTGCTCGGTGTGCTCGCCCGGTTGCCGCTGATCAACGACCCGCGCTGGGCGCCGGCCGCGGACCGAGACATCCGGCAGGTACTCGTGACGCTCGGCTTCTACCCGGCGGGGACGATCCTGGTCACGCTGGTCTGGATGCTGGTCAGCGTCGCGGTGACCGCCACCGGCACCGTCGCGGCGCACCGCTATCTCGCCGGCGAGCGGACGTCGCTGCGCGCCGCCTGGCGCCGCGCCAGGCCGCGGCTCATCGCCGCGCTCGGACTGGGACTCCTCGACGCGGTGGTGGTGGTCGTGCCGGTCGTTCTCGCGGCCGCGGCGTCCATCGCGCTCGCCGTGCGCTCCGGTCCCGAGGTCGCGCGACAGACGACGACGGCGCTGTTCGTGCTCGCCGCGCTCGTCGTGGTCGCGGCACTGCCGACGCTCGCGATCGCCGGGCCCATGCTGGTGATCGAGAAGCTGCGGCCCGTCGACGCGCTGTGGAGCGCGTTCGCGCTGCAGCGGCGCGGCTACTGGCGCCTGCTCGGCCGGGTGATCTGCACGTACGTCCTGGTCAGTGTGGTCTCGACCATCGTCGGGCTTCCGTTCACCATCGCGTCGATCGCCTCGCGACCCGACGCGGACGTGGCCTCGCAGACCCTCGAGAGTCTCCTGTTCGGGAACGTCGGCTGGGTCGTCGGGCAGGTCGCGGTACTGCCCTTCCTCATCGTCACCAATGCGCTGCTGTACGCCGACCAGAAGGTGCGGAGCGAGACGGTCGAGCCGGTCGATGCCTGACGCCGCGGTGGTCGGAGTCAGCTGATCCGCCGCTTGACCTCAACGATGGTTCAGTTCCTAGCCTGATCCTGCGGCGGGACGTCGCGTCCACCCCGAGTTGAGGAGCATGTGCATGGCGGAGTATTTGGCGGTCTTTCGGAGCCACAGGGATACGTTCGACACCTTGTCGACCGAGGAGGTTCAGGGGTTCAACCGCAGGTGGGAGGAACTCTGGGCCGAGGGTCGGCGGGATGGTTGGCTGCTCGATGCGAGCGGTGCGCTGCAGACCGACGGTCGAGTGATCCACGCCGACGGGCGGGTCACGGCTGGTCCGCTGGTCGACGAGGGAGACGTGGTACGCGGTTACCTCAAGATCGCCGCGGGATCGCTCGACGCCGCGGTCGAGCACGCCAAGGGCGCTCCGGTGCTGTTGCACGGCGGGCGGGTCGAGGTGCGTCCGTTCTTCGACGGGCACCCGGGCGAGTAGTCACCGACGGCGCGGAACGCCTTGTGAAAACACGAAATCCCCCTGCTGCGCAGGGGGATTTCGTATGGAGCCGATGACGGGAATCGAACCCGCGCTACCTGCTTGGGAAGCAGGAGTTCTACCATTGAACTACATCGGCAGCAGCGGCACCGTCGGACGACGGAGCCGCGCGTAACGGCAACATTAGCACGCGCACCGTCGGGCCCGAGGACGGGTCAGGACGGCACGGACGCGCGTGGGGCCACCCACAGGCGATAGGCGACGGCGAGGGCGCCGAGCCAGACGAAGCCCACCACCAGCGCGACGAGGGTGTCGTGCTCGAAGGCCATCAACACCGTCACGAACAGCAGGAAGGCGATGGCGAAGAGCTGTCCGAAGGGCCACATCGGGACGGGGAAGCGCAGCAGGGCGACCTCATCGGCGGGCATCGCGGTGCGCTGGCGGTACTGCGAGAACAGGATCATCAGCCACACGAAGACCGTCGCGAAGGTGGCGATGGACGCGATCACCACGAAGACGTTCTCGGGGATCAGGTAGTTGAGCAGGACGCCCACGAGCAGCGCGACGGTCATGATGACCACCGTCATCCAGGGGACACCGTTCGCCGTGGTCCGTCGCATGATCGCGGGCGCCTGGCCCCGCTGGGCCATGCCGAACATCATGCGGCCGGCGCCGAAGATGTCGCTGTTGATCGCCGAGAGGGCGGCGGTGATCACCACGACGTTGAGCACGTGTGCCGCGGGTTCGACGCCGAGTGCCTGGAAGATCTGCACGAACGGGCTGGAATCGCTGTTGATCCGGTCCCACGGGATCACGGCCATGATCACCGCCAGTGCCAGCACGTAGAACAGGCCGATCCGCACCGGCACCGTGTTGATGGCCTTGGGGATGGTCCGCTCGGGGTCCTGCGCCTCGGCCGCGGTGAGGCCGATGATCTCCGACCCGCCGAACGCGAAGACGACCAGCACGAAGCAGCTGAGCCAGCCGCCGAGGCCCGTGGCGAAGAAGCCGCCGTGCGACCACAGGCTGCTCACGCCCTGCGACGTGTCGTGCATGCCGAAGCCGAAGATCAGCACCGCGACGCCGCCCGCGATCATCGCGACGATGGCGGCGATCTTGACGATCGTCAGCCAGAACTCGACCTCGCCGAAGACCCGCACCCGCATCAGGTTCAGGGCGGCGATGAAGAAGATCACCGCGAGCACCCAGATCCACTTCGGCACGTGCGGGAACCACATACCCATGTACACGGCGAACGCGGTGACGTCGGCGATGCACACGAAGACCATCTCGAAGACGTACATCCAGCCCGTCATGAAGCCGGCCTGCGGGCCGAGCGCGGACGAGGCGTAGTCGCCGAACGAGCCCTGGGGCCGCCGCACCGCCATCTCGCCGAGCGCGCGCAGCACCAGGTAGATCACCACGCCGCCGATGACGTAGGCGAGCAGCACGGCGGGCCCCGCCGCCTGGATCGCCGCCGCGGATCCGTAGAAGAGGCCGGTGCCGATTGCCGAGCCGAGCGCGATGAACCGGATGTGGCGCGCGGTGAGGCCGCGGCGGAGCGGAGTGTCGGTCACGGAAGAGCAGTATCCCCGATCCGGGGTGCGCGGTTGCGCACCACCGTCGTGCCTTTACGCTGAACCCGTGCTGCTCTCCGATCGTGACATCCGCGCCCACGTGGAATCCGGCCGCCTGGGGATCGATCCGTTCGACCCGCAGATGGTGCAGCCGTCCAGCGTGGACGTGCGGCTCGACGGTCTGTTCCGGGTCTTCAACAACACCCGGTACACGCACATCGACCCCAAGCAGCGGCAGGACGAGCTGACCACGCTCGTCGAGCCCGCCGAGGGCGAGCCCTTCGTGCTGCACCCCGGCGAGTTCGTGCTCGGCTCCACCCTCGAGGTGTGCTCGCTGCCCGACGATCTGGCCGGCCGCCTGGAGGGCAAGTCCTCCCTCGGCCGCCTGGGCCTGCTGACGCACTCGACCGCCGGCTTCATCGACCCCGGCTTCTCCGGCCACATCACGCTGGAGCTGTCGAACGTCGCGAACCTGCCGATCACGCTGTGGCCGGGCATGAAGATCGGCCAGCTGTGCCTGTTCCGGCTCACCAGCCCGGCGGAGAACCCTTACGGCAGCTCGTCGGTGGGCTCGAAGTACCAGGGCCAGCGCGGCCCGACACCGTCGAAGGCGTACCTGAACTTCCAGAGCTGACGTCCCGGCTCAGTCGGCCGAATGGCGGCCGCGCCGCGGCGCGGGATCCTGCGCGGGCGGGTCGGGCAGCACCGGCGGACGCGGCTGCGGCCGCGGGGGCGCGGGGGTCGGCTCGTCCGGCAGGCGGCGGCGACCGGGTCGCGGTGCGGACGGCTGCGTCGGTGCCGGACGAGCCGATCCGGCCTCGGATCCCGAGCCGGCGTTCGCCGCGGGCCGGGGCGTCGCCGGACGCGGCGCGACCGGGAACTGCCCGGTCGGCGGCGCGACGGGGAGCTGCCCGGTCGGCGGCGCCACGGGAGCGGGCGCCGCGTCCTCGGGGGCCTGCACGGCCGCGACCGCGGCCTTGGCGGTCCGACGGGGCCGCACGGGGATGTTCTCCGGATCGGCGTCGGGATGGCTCTGTGTGTAGCGCTTCGCGGCTTCGGGGCTCACGGCCACGCGCTTCGGTTTCGCCAGCAGGGTGGCGATCGCGGTGGTCAGCGGCACGGACAGGGCCAGGCCGATGCCGCCGACGAAGGCGCGCACCAGCTCGATCGCCACGGAATCCGATGTGAGCACCTGCCCCAGCGGGCGGCCCGCGATGGAGAACAGCAGGAGCAGCGGCAGCGCCGTGCCGACGTACGCGAAGACCAGCGTGTAGACCGTTGACGCGATGTGGTCGCGGCCCACGCGCATGGCCGAGAGGAAGGTGCGGCGACGCGAGGACTTCGGCGACAGCTTCGCCAGCTCGAAGGTCGCCGACGACTGGGTGATCGTCACGTCGTTGAGCACGCCCAGTGCGCCGATGACGAAGCCCGCGAGCAGCACCCCGGACGTCGAGACCGTGGACGCGTAGGCCTGGAGATTCGTGGTGTCCTCACTGCTCAGGCCCGTGACCTGGGTGGTGATCGTCGCGAGCCAGGCCAGCGCGGCGCACACCGCCAGCGAGCACAGCGTGCCCAACAGGGCCGCCGACGTCCGCAGCGAGACGCCGTGCGCGAGGTACAGCACCAGGTACAGGATCACTGCGGACGCGACCAGAGCCACCCAGACGGCCGAATGCCCGTCGAGGATGGACGGCAGCGCGAAGAAGACGATCACCACGCCCGACAGAGCCAGGCCCAGCAGGGCCCGCAGGCCGCGCCACTGCGCCACCGCGATCACGACGGCCGCGAAGACCAGGCCCCACACCCACAGCGAGACGCCGCGCGCGTAGTCGTAGAAGGCGTAGTTCGACGGTGAGCCCGCCACGCCGCCGCCGTTCCAGCTCATCATGATCTTCGTACCGGGCGAGAGGTCGGGCTGGCCGGTGCCGGGCGTGGCCGGTCGCGAGACGTCGACGCCCGACGGTGCCGCGTCCGGCGAGGTCTTGCCGGGCACGGCGGAGACGTTCATCCGCTGCGTGCCGATGGAGAAGACGGTCCACTTGCCCGCGTCGGGGCCCGACGTGATGCGCACCGAGCTGTTGAGGCAGCCACCGTCGGGATTGAGCACCGGATGCGGCTCGGTATCGCTGAGCTGGCCGTTCCCGGACGGGGAGAAGTTGCAGTCGCCGACGAGCTGTTCGGAGACCTCGCCCTTCGCGAGTGTCGGCGTCTGCGGACCCGACGGGACGCTGACGCGGATCTGCGAGGGCCACAGCAGCACGACGCCGGCCACGACGAAGACCCCGATCAGGCCCAGTAGGCCGATGACGACGCGCGACGCCCACTTGCCGAGCGAGATGTTGCTCAGCGAATGGCTGTGCACGTGCGCCGCGGCGGCATCGTGATCGTCGTGTTCGTGATCGTCGTGGTCGGCTGTCACGCCGCCACCCTACTTCTGCTTGTACGAACTCAGGAAGTTGCCGAACCGGTCGAGGGCCTCGGCCAGGTCACGGGCCCAGGGGAGCGTCACAACGCGGAGGTGGTCGGGCGTGGGCCAGTTGAAGCCGGTGCCCTGGACCAGCAGGATCTTCTCCTGGTTGAGCAGGTCGAGCACCATCTGCTCGTCGTCGCGGATCTCGTGGACGTCGGGGTCCAGCTTGGGGAAGGCGTAGAGGGCGCCCTTCGGCTTGACGCAGCTGACGCCGTCGATCGCGTTGAGCTTCTCGAAGGCCACGTCGCGCTGCTCCAGCAGCCGCCCGCCGGGCAGGATCAGGTCGTTGATCGACTGGTAGCCGCCGAGCGCCACCTGGATCGCGTGCTGCGCAGGGACGTTGGGGCACAGGCGTGTCGACGCCAGCAGGGTCAGCCCCTCGATGAAGCCGGACGCGTGGTCCTTCGGGCCGGTGAGCACCATCCACCCGGCGCGGTAACCGCAGACGCGGTAGGCCTTGGAGAGGCCGTTGAACGTGCATACCAGCAGGTCCGGGGCGAGTTCGGCGATGGAGATGTGCTGCGCACCGTCGTAGAGGATGCGGTCGTAGATCTCGTCGGCCAGCACGAGCAGCGAGTGCTTGCGCGCCACCTCGACGATCTGCTGCAGCGTCTCGCGGGAGTAGACGGCGCCGGTGGGATTGTTCGGGTTGATCACCACGATCGCCTTGGTGCGCGGTGTGATCTTCGCCTCGATGTCCTCCACCGAGGGATTCCAGCCGTTCTCCTCGTCGCACAGGTAGTGCACGGGGGTGCCACCGGACAGGCTGGTCATGGCCGTCCACAGCGGGTAGTCGGGCGCGGGGATGAGCACCTCGTCGCCGTTGTTGAGCAGCGCCTGCAGCGTCATCGTGATCAGCTCGGAGACGCCGTTGCCGAGGTAGACGTCGCCGATGTCGAAGTACGGGAAGTCCTGGACCTCCTCGTAGCGGGTCACCACGGCCCGTCGGGCGGAGGCGATGCCCTGCGACTCGCTGTAGCCCTGCGAGGTGGGCAGCGCGTGGATCATGTCGCGCACGATGGAGTCCGGCGCCTCGAAGCCGAAGGTCGCGGGGTTGCCGATGTTGAGCTTGAGGATGCGGTGCCCCTGGGCCTCGAGCCGAGCCGCCTGTGCCACCACGGGTCCACGGATCTCGTACAGCACGTTCTGCAGCTTGGCGGACTGCTCGAGCGGCTTGAGTTCGGTGCGGATGTGGGGCACATGCGGTCGGCTCATGGGCTATATCGTCGCAGGCTGCAGCAAATCCTTTTCGCTCACCTCGCCGTTTCCCGACGGTGCGTCGTGTTCCGCACGGTGCTTGGCCGCGCCGATCACGAGCAGCGCGTAGCCCACGACGATCCACGCGCCGAGTACCGCGAAGGCCGCTCCCGCTCCCGCGCCGATGAGGCCACCGTCGGCGAAGAAGGCCGCGCTGCGCAGGGCCGTGCCCGTGGCACCGATCGGCAGGCTCTGGCCGAGGACCGCCCAGACGTGCGGCAGGAACTCCGGCGGCATCGCGATCCCCGCCAGCGGCATCCCGATCAGCATGAACAGCAGTGCGGCGGGCGCGATGCCGCGGGTGCCGAACAACGAGACCAGGCCGGCGACCGTCGCACCGATGGCGAGCATGCCCGCGCTCATCGCGAGCCACTGCCCCCAGAATCCGCCGGGCAGCACGCCGATCCACATCGCGGCGCCCACGGCGGCGCCGCCGATGATCGCGGCGCCGATCGGCAACGCGGCGGCGACGATCTTCGGGTGGCCGCCGATCATCACGGTCGCCAGGGCCAGCACCATGCCGGAGAGGAAGACCGGCATCACGATGGAGCCGAAGCCGGCACCGCGCGGATCGTCCACCGACAGCGGCGCGACCTCGACGGTCCGCACCTGCCGGCCCTGGGCGAGCGCGGTGGCCATCTGGGTGAGCATCGGTGCGACGGCGGGCGAGGCGCCGCTGGCGACGACGGCCGTCGATTCGGTGCCGGGGCCTCCGGGTACCAGGCCGCCGTAGACCTCGCGGTCCTTCGCGGCCTGCTCGAGGGCGGCCTCGGAGCCGTAGGCGTGGACGGTGAAACCGCCCGGCTGCTGCGAGTTCAGGCGTTCCTGGACCTGCGTGACGGCCGCCTGTGGCCCGACGACGCCGATCGGCAGGTCGTGCGGTTTGCCGTGCGACGCGGGGCCGGTGAACAGTAGGACGATGAGGGGAATGGCGATCGCCAGCGCGGTGAAGACCGCGGCCAGCTTGGCGTGCGACGTGCGCATGAGAGCCTCCAAGGTAATTCAACGTGTGATGAAACGACGGTACGACCGCGGCGCCCCAGAAGTCAACACATGTTGAAATCCTGATAGGATCGTCGGCATGGCGACGGGCAGACGTGCGGGTTCCAGCACCGCGAAGGCGGACATCCTCGAGGCGGCGCGCGAGCTCTTCGCCGAGGTGGGATACGACCGCGCGACGATCCGCGCCATCGCGGCCCGCGCGGGCGTCGATGTGGCTCTGGTGTCGTACTACTACGGCAACAAGAAGGGCCTGTTCCGGGGTGTGATGAGCATGCCGGTCGACCCGGAGGAGATCTTCACCGACGCGCTCGAGGGCCCGGTCGAGGGCGTGGGGGAGCGGCTGGCTCGGGCGGCGCTCACGGTCTGGGAGGGGCCCGACACCTCCGACGCCTTCCGCGCCCTGTTGCGCGCCGCGATCAACGCGGATGAGGGCGCCGCGAACACCTTCGGCGAGTTCCTGTCGTCGGTGATGATCCCGACGCTGACCACGAACGCGGGGATCGGGATCGAGACGGCACGGGTGGTCGCCAGCACGATGTTCGGGCTGGCTCTCCTGCGGTACCTGATCGCGGCGCCGCTGTTCGTCCAGCCGTCGCAGGACGAGCTGATCGCGACGTACGGCGCCGCGATCCAGCGGATCGTCGACGGGGGCGCGGGCTGACCCGTCGCGAAACCGGCCGAATACTCGCCGACGATCGATATGTGACGCCCCGAGGCGCGAATCGGCCGGTTTCTGGAGCTAGTCGCGCGGTGGCAGGATCTCGGTCGGTTCCAGCACTTCGGACTCCGCAGTGGGCGCCGCAGGCGGTACCTGCGGGGCCGCGGGCGGGGCCTGCGGATCCTCGTCGTCGCCGAGGTTGTGGAAGGCGCGCCCCAGTTCCTCGGAGACGTTGATGATCCGAGCTTTCTTGACCTCGGGCTTGTCGATCTCCTCGGCCACGTACTGCGCGATGAACCGTCGGATCTCGGAGTCGACGCTGGCGACGACGCGCACGATCGAGCCGCGGATGGTCCGCGACTCCACGTCGACCCAGACGTCCTTGGGCTTGGGCGGATCGACCTCGATGCGCAGTTCCAGCGGCGCGGCGGCGCGCACCGTCAGTGGCAGCGTGATCAGGCCGGCCACGTCGTAGCGGATCCGGTCCACTTTGAGGTCGATGAGCAGGCCTATGCGCAGCGGGATCTTCACCGTGAACGTGATGAGCTCGCCCACCTGGCGGGTGAGCTGAGGCTCGTCGATCTCCACCTGCGCCCACACCTTGGCCACTCCACCGGGTCCCGACGGGATCGGGCCCACGGTGAAGTCGCCGCCGGCGATGTCGGCGAACGCGGAGCCCACACGCTCCTCGTTCACGGCGATCTCGAAGAACCGCCGCCCGAACTCCTCGTAACTCACGTACTCAGGCACGCATACATCCTGCCGCAGAAGTGATAGCCACTCAGGGAGCTTCGATCACTTCCGGCCGCCGGGGCGCTTCGCGCCCGCCGCGATCCCGAAGCCCTTCGCCTTCGATTCACCCGCCGTCGTCACCGTGCGGTCGGTGCCGCCCGACGGTGCCTTCGGCTGGTCGGCGGGGGTTTCCGGGGCCGACGGTGCCGGCTCCGGCGCCGCCGCGGGAGCCTCCGCTGCGGCCTCGACCGCCGGCTCGGGTGTGACCGGCGTCTCAGCCGGCGCGGGGGCCGAATCCGTCACAGGCGCTGGTTTCGGAGCGCCCGGCTTCTTCGCGCCGGGGCGCTTGGCGCCCGCGGCGATGCCGAAGCCGGCGGCCTTGGACTCGCCCGCGGTCGTCAGGGTGCGGTCCTGTGCGGGGGCCGACGGTGCGGCAGGCGCCTCCGCCGGAGCCTCGGCCGCGGGGGCCTCGGCCGCCGGAGCCGCAGGGGTCTCCGCTGCCGGTGCCGCAGGGGTCTCCGCTGCCGGTGCCGCCGGAGCGGCCGGCGCGGGCTTGGGCGCGCCGGGCTTTTTCGCACCGGGGCGCTTGGCGCCGCCGGCGATACCCAGCCCGACTGCGGGCTTCGCGGGCGCGGCGGGAGCCGCCGGTGCCTCGGCCGCGGGTGCGGCGTCGGCTGCAGGGGCCGCCGGAGCAGCCGCCGCGGGCTTGGGCGCGCCCGGCTTCTTCGCTCCCGGACGCTTCGCGCCACCGGCCAGCCCGAGGCCCACGGCGGGCTTCGCGGGTGCCGCCGGTGCTTCGGCGGCCGGTGCCTCGGCCGCGGGGGCAGAGGGAGCTGCCGCAGCGGGTGCAGCGGCGGGCTTGGCGCCGCCGGGCTTCTTCGGTCCGCCCGGGCGCTTGCCGCCGCCGGCCAGGCCGAGGCCGACCGCGGGCTTCGCGTCCTTCTTCTCCGCCGGTGCAGCCG
>NZ_VIGV01000149.1 GCF_007858445.1 Tsukamurella sputi
GCTCCAGGAAGATCGCGGCCGCTCCCTCGGCGGCGGCGCGCAGGGCCGCGGCGTCGCCGTAGGGCACGTGGGTGACCGACTCGATGAGGGGCGCGAAGGGCTCCCGCTTAGCGGGCTGGCCGGTGAGCGCGAGCGAGCCCATGGTCCGGCCGTGGAAGGCGCCGTCGGCGGCCACCATCCGGGTGCGACCCGTGCGCCGGCCGATCTTGATCGCGGCCTCGTTGGCCTCGGCGCCCGAGTTGCTGAAGAAGACGCGGGTGCCCGGTACGCCCACGGCCTCGGTGAGGCGTTCGGCGAGGCGCACGACGGGCTCGCTGATGTACAGATTGGAGACGTGTCCCAGGGTCGAGACCTGATGCGTCACCGCCTCGATGATCTTCGGATGGGCGTGGCCGAGCGCGTTGACGGCGATGCCCCCGAGCAGGTCGACGTACTCCTTGCCGTCGGCGTCGGTCACCGCCGCGCCGCGCCCCGAGACCAGCGCGATGGGAGGGGTGCCGTAGGTGTCCATCACGGCGGCGTTCCACCGCGACTGCATTGCTTCGTTGCTCATGTGTGTCAGATCCAGGT
>NZ_VIGV01000150.1 GCF_007858445.1 Tsukamurella sputi
CGGCAACATTTCTTCAGGAAGATATTCTTGCCCAATGCCCTTATACTGTTGATTGCGTCTACTCTGATAATGGACGAGAATATAAGGGAACGATAGATCATGCCTTTGTTAACCTGTGTAGATTGAATCATATTAATCAGAAATTTACACGACCAGCAAGACCACAAAGAATGGTAAAGCTGAACGGGTCATCCGTACATTAATGGAAATGTGGCATGAAAAAGAAGAGTTTTTAAATAGTAATGATCGAAAATCAAAACTCAAAAGATTTTTAAATTTCTATAACACGGTAAAACCTCATAAGGGATTAAATGGCTCAACGCCTTATGAAGTTTTAGATTTTTATTTTAAACAGGAAGTGTAAACAACGCTCCCTTTTCTTACATCTAATTGTTGTCGCTCTGCAACAGCTATCTGATACCCCAAAGAAAGATGCGCTCCCCAATAGGGGCTTGATATCTTATAACTCGCTATCTCCTTCGTTACTACATGAGCTAAATCTTTAGAGTTAAATTTATTACGGCTTCGGCCATAACGTATTCCTCCATCAAGGTAGAAACCATTCTCAAA
>NZ_VIGV01000151.1 GCF_007858445.1 Tsukamurella sputi
GCCGTCCAGGCGGTGACCCGGCACAACCGGCGGTTCCTGGCCGCGGTGACCGCGGGCGCGCGGCAGGCGGTCGCCGACGGCCGCTTCCCGGCGTACCGCGACGCGGTGCTGGAGCGCTTCGCGGAGGGGGCCGGAGGGGACACCGCGCGCCCCGATCGCGTGGTCGCGCAGCCGCGCGACGAGGACGCGGTGGGGAGTCCCGTCTAGGAGCCCCACGAGAGCCCCGCAGAACGGCGGCGGCGACGGCAGCGCAGCCGTCGCCGCCGCGTTCGTCGTCCGGTCCGGTGCTACGGGCCGACATCGCGTACACCGTTCCGTAACCTTCACTCGGGTGACCCGAGCCACATGCCGCCTGTGATTGCCGTCACTTCCTGCAGGTCATTGCCTATGCGAGCTATTGCTAGCGATCGCGCGGATGACCTGGCCTTACGGTCCTCACAGCCGATCGTGACCGAAGCGTTATCAAACCGCGACCCTCTCGCGGCGAGGATGACACCGCGCCGATAGCCCCCTAGTGTTCATCTCGACCCGGTCACGGGAACAAAACTGAATCCACGAACCACCGC
>NZ_VIGV01000152.1 GCF_007858445.1 Tsukamurella sputi
AGAGTAATAGACTCAATCGCGCGATGTGCTTTTAACATCACTGTACCCGCAGGTGTTTCATAACAACCTCGAGCTTTCATTCCAACATAGCGGTTCTCTACAATATCAACACGACCGATACCATTTTCACCTGCGAGTTTGTTGAGCTTCTCCATCACTGTTGCCGGTGAAGTTTCAACACCATCGATTGCAACGATATCGCCGTGACGATAAGTTAACTCTACATAGGTTGGCTTATCAGGAGCTTCTTCAGGAGAGACTGTCCAGCGCCACATATCAGCTTCTGGCTCTGTCCATGGATCTTCTAACATCAATCCTTCATAGGAGATATGGAGCAAGTTTGCATCCATAGAGTAGGGTGATTTCTTACCACCGCGATCGATCTCAATATTGTGTTTTTCAGCATAGTCGAGTAATTTCTCACGTGACATAAGATCCCACTCACGCCATGGCGCAATCACTTTTACACCAGGTTTAAGCGCATATGCACCTAATTCGAAACGAACTTGGTCATTCCCCTTACCTGTTGCTCCGTGAGAGATTGCATCTGCATTGGTCTCATTT
>NZ_VIGV01000153.1 GCF_007858445.1 Tsukamurella sputi
CCTCGCCCGTGCGGAACAGCCCGAAGTCATCCGCGATATCGATGCCCCCCTTGAGGATCGAACCCCACGTCCAGTTCCAGACGTCCTTGTTCCACGCGTGATAGGGCGAGTCGTCCGGCATCGATCCTGCGATCGGTCGGTGCAGTTCGTACAGTCCGTGCGCGACGTCGTCCGCCTCGGGGCCCGCGAAGACGATCCCCATGACCATCTCGTACGTGCTGATCAAGCGGCGCGACGTGGCCTGCAGATCGGGCAGCCCCTCGCTCCCGTTGAGCGCGCGGTCCTTCTCACTGAGGACGTGTGCGATCTTGGGGTGCAGCGTCGGCATGATGAGGGCGGGGACGTTCGCGTAGAGCAGCACCAGCGGATGGCCCGCGATCCACCGTCCGAATCCGCCGGGAGCCAGGGGGTCGACACCGTCGGGATCACCGGGATGCTCGTCCTGCCGGGCGCGCGGGACGGCATGTTCGTCGAATCCCGGGGCGGGTGCGCCGATATCGGTCATGGCGTGTTCTCCTTGGGGCGATGGGTTGGTCACGCGGCCTCGGTGCGGCGGCGCGGGT
>NZ_VIGV01000154.1 GCF_007858445.1 Tsukamurella sputi
GAAGCTTGCGCTTTTAGGGATCGATGTCTCAGTTGTAGGAAGAACGTTGGAATCTGCCTTAGGAGGGCGTAATGTCACACGTTTTAAAGAGGGGGCAGAGCAGTATGATGTTATGGTGCAAGTTGATCCTCAAAAACGGAGTCAGACAAAAGATCTTGAGGGGATCTATGTTCGCTCAAAATATGGTGAGATGGTGCCCCTTTCCAATATTGTCACTGTAACAGAGACCATTGCGCCACAAAATTTACGCCATTTTAATAAACTCCGATCAGTGACCATCTCTGCGAACCTGCAATCAGGCGTTTCGCAAGGGGAGGGAATTGCTCTAGTGGAGGAGATTATCCGAGAAGTAATCCTCGATGCAATGCTCGATTACCAGGGCTCCTCTAGAGAATTTTTGGAGTCCGGTTCTTCGATGCTCTTTATCTTTGTGATGGCATTGCTCTTTATCTATCTCGTTTTAGCAGCGCAATTTGAGTCGTGGATTGATCCTTTTATCATTCTTCTCTCTGTTCCCTTAGCAGGCTTTGGAGCCTTAGGGGCACTCTATCTCTCAGGGGGAA
>NZ_VIGV01000155.1 GCF_007858445.1 Tsukamurella sputi
CGACCAAGGATCGCAACGTCGACCTCACGCGGATCGCGGGCCGGTACGCGTCGTTCTGCGCTGCCGGTGATCCCGCATGCGATATCCCTGCCGACTCTCCCCTTATCCGCGCGGTAACCAACGTCGCTGGGCAGATGCAGTTCGACCAGGGAGACCCGATTCGGTCGATGCAGACGATCGCGAACGCGATCGCGTCGACGACCATCAAAGCGATCGTCCCGATCGTCACCGAGGACATCCCCGGTGGGAACGTGACGAGCTACGCGCCGAAGCAGACGATCGCCGAACGCATCGAGTGGGCATCCGACCCGCGCAATCCGATGCCTCCTCTGGGACAGATGCTCTCGGCGGTGTTCCGCGTGGGAATGCTCGGCGGAGGCGCCGCGTCGAACACGGCGCCGCTGACGATCACGCCCGACCGCATCATGAGTGCCGTCGGTGCCGGCCTGTCGGGAAACCCGCTCGGGCTGGTGACGATGCTTCTGCCCGGCACCGGCACCGGTCAGCCAGGCGTGGCCGGCGGACAGGCCGTGAGCCAGGCGATCTCGCGCCCGCTGACCGG
>NZ_VIGV01000156.1 GCF_007858445.1 Tsukamurella sputi
GTCCAGATTTATCTAAGCTTACCTAAAATTATCTCCATATACTCAATCGCATCTAAATTTAAAGTAAGTCTTAAAATAAGTCTTAAAATAAGTCTTAAAACGGAAAACTGCTATTTTGATACTGATGCATCTTCTATTTCTACATCTTTTTTAAAACTAGAAAATCTCGAGGATCTCTCCCCGAGATTTTTAGCGCAAAATAGCAAACTAGTCAATGCCTCTATTATCCACTATTTTAGAGAAATTACCCAACTAAAATAGTCACTAATTGAACAATCATTTCAATAACTTTTCAATAATTTCTCAATAATTAAAACTCTCAACCATGTTCAATAGATCTCAATAGCCTTCAATAGCGAATATAGAGAACATCTATAATCTTTAATTACGCATAAACATAAGCATAAATATATTAATATTAGCGAGAATAGTTTGGCGCTTCTTTTGTGATCGTTACGTCATGAACGTGAGACTCATTCATCCCGGCGCTAGTAATCTCTACAAAGCGTGGTTTATTATTCATCTCTTCGATCGTTGCACAACCAACATATCCCATTCCTGC
>NZ_VIGV01000157.1 GCF_007858445.1 Tsukamurella sputi
GCTGGCGCCTCCTGCTGGGCGCGTTCTTCCTCGTGGTGTCCGCCGTGGTCTTCGGATCGCTGTGGTTTGCCCTGACGACGGGCGGCCGCACGCCGTACCAGGACTGGAGCGAGAATCTCTACCTGATCCTATTCGGTTTCGTCGGCTTCCTCGGGCTGGTGATCGCCCCGACGATGACCGCGACATCGATCAACGGCGACCGCAAGGACGCAACTCTCGCCGTCGTGCAGGCGACGCCCGCCAGCGGCGCGCAGCTCGCCACAGGGAAGCTCCTGGGTGCGTGGATCGCCTCGTGCATGTTGTTACTGGTGTCGAGCCCCTACATCGTGTGGTCGATCGTCGCCGCGAACTACCCTCTGTGGTCGTCACTCCTCGGCGTCGTCGTGATCGCGCTCCTCTTCCTGGCCTACTGCGGCGTCGGCCTCGGCTTCTCAGCACTACTCGCCCGCCCGATCGGGTCGGCCGCTGTCACCCAATTGACGATGCTGTTCCTCCTGATCGGCCTCCCGATCATCGCCGTCATGCTGGTACCCGCCACGGAATCCGAGGTCGACGCTCAGCG
>NZ_VIGV01000158.1 GCF_007858445.1 Tsukamurella sputi
GGTCGGACTCACCACGGTCGGCTCCGCGCGCACGGTCTCCGAGGCGCGGGCGATCCTCGAGCGCGAGCGGGTCGACCTCGCGCTGGTGGACGTCTACCTCCCCGACGGCTCGGGCATCGACCTGGTGCGGGAGCTGCGGTGCGACGCCTTCATCCTCGGTGCCGCCGACGATGCCGCCAGCGTCCGCGCGGGACTCGCGGCGGGCGCGCTGCAGTACCTGATCAAGCCCTTCCCCGCCACGGAGTTGGCACGCAGGCTGGGCGCCTACACCGCGTACCGCCGGATCCTCGGTTCCGCGGAGGTCACCCAGGAACAGGTCGACGCCGCGTCCTCGGTGCTGCGCAGCGAGCGTCCCGCCCCGCGCCGCGACGACGGCGGTTCGGTGACGGAACGCCGGATCGTCGAGGCGCTGCGGGGGTCCGGAGAACCGATGCTCGCCGACGACATCGCCTCCGACGTCGGGGTCTCACCCGCCACCGCGCGCCGCTACCTCGCGGAACTGGTGCGGGACGGGACGCTGACGATGGCGCTCCAGTACGGGACCACCGGCCGCCCCCGGC
>NZ_VIGV01000015.1 GCF_007858445.1 Tsukamurella sputi
CGGCGGCTGCACCGGCGCAGCGACGGCCGTCGGGGCCGCGGCCTGCGCCGCGGCCGGGGGCCGACTCGGCGTGGCCGCCGGGGCCGGGGGCCGACTCGGCGTGGCCGCCGGGGCCGGGGCCGGGGCCGTGCGGGCAGTCGGCAGGGCCCGGGGCGCGGGCAGGGCCGGGCGCGCGACGGGCAGCGGGCGGGACGCGGGCAGTGCGGGACGCGACGCCCGGATCCGCTGCGCCGTGTTCAGGTGCGGGGCGCCGCCCGGCGGAACGGGTGTGCGGCGGCGGCGTTGCCGCAACGACGCGGGCGTCGCCCGCTGGCCGGGACCGTGGGATGTCGGTTCGGTCATGACGCGGCGCCTCGCAGGGGTTCGGTGGGCGTGGGTCCGGGGAAGTAACCGCTCTCGATGAACCAGTCGAAGTACCGGCGCAGGAGGGCTCCGTCGATCGGCGGGCAGGCGATGTCGGTGCCCGCCAGGCCCTCCCGCACGTTCGCGGTGTCGAAGGTGGCATCGGGCATCTTGTCGAGCGGCGTGGCAGACAGGAACGGCGCGAGCGCCGCGGCGGTCTCGTCGCCCTCGCGCTCGGCCAGGTCGGCCGCGCGTTCGCACCACTGCGCGAAGGGCAGCTCCTCGCCCGCGTAGCCGAAGTCGGCCATCCACCGCACCAGGTCGGGGACCGCGACGGTCTCCGACGAGACGACGTGGAAGGTGCGGCCCGAGAGCGCCTGTTGCTGCGAGAGATGCGCGATCGCCCGCACCACGTAGTCGACCGGGGTGATGTCGGTCGACATGTCCATCGTCGGAGCTGCGCCCATGGCCACTCCGAGGCGGATGGTCTGCCACAGGAAGTCGGAGAACTGGCACGCGCCGGTGGCGCTGTGACCGGCGACGCGGCCGGTGCGGTAGACGAAGGTCGGCACGCCCCGCGAGCGGGCCTCGAAGATCAATTGCTCGCCGACCCACTTCGACTGGGTGTACCCGAAGGTGAACTCCGGGTTCTGGATCGGCTTGCGGTCCTCCTCGGAGAAGACCGTGTCCTGCGGATAGGAGAACCGCGAGAAGACGTACGTCGTCGAGACGAAGTGCACGGGTTTGACGGGGCCGTCGCAGGCCAGGGCGAGCACGTGGATGGTGCCGTCGACATTGGCGGACTTGAGGCTCTGATACGGACGGAGGAAGTTGACATCGGCGCCGCAGTGCATGATGCCGTCGACGGTACCCGCGAGAGACGACCACGTGGCTTCGCTCAGGCCGAGCCGGTCGCGCGTCAGGTCACCGGGAACGGGGACGATCCGCTCGGTGAAGGACTCGTCCCAGATGCCGTAGCCGGTGAGGGACGCACGGATGCGCTGCATGCCCTCGTCGACGGTGGCCGCCCGCACGAGGCAGTGCAGGGTGGCAGACGACGTGGCGAGCAGCTCCGCCACCAGGAAGGACCCGACGAAGCCGGTGGCGCCGGTGACGAACAGGTCGCGCGGATCCGCCGCGCTGCGCACCGGAGCGCCCGGCGCGGGCCGGATCTCCTCGGGGAGGACGACCTCGTCGGCGAGTACCAGGGGGCTCCCGAAGGTCCCGTCACCGTTCTCAAGGATGTGCGCCAGCCGCTCGATGGTGAGCTCGCCGGCGAACAGCACCGGCAGCGGAACCACCATGCCGAGCTTCTCCCGGACCCGGAAGACCAGCTTCGTCGCGAGCAGCGAGTGGCCGCCCAGCAGAAAGAAGTCGTCCCGCACGCCCGGGGTCGAGGTCAGCCCCAGGAGATCGGTCCAGATCGCCGTGAGGTCGCGCTCGAGGCCGGTGCGCGCGGCGACGAACTCGGCGCCGCCGGACGCCGTGAGCTGCAGCGGCGCACCGCCCGAGGCCGCGATCGCCTTCCGGTCGATCTTCCGGTTCGGGGTGAGCGGGAACGCGTCGACGAGGACGAACGCGCTCGGGACCATGTACGGCGCCAGCGTGTGCCGCAGGCCCTCCAGCAGCGTGTGCGTGTCGCCGAGGCGTTCGGCAGTGCTCTCCAGGTACGCGGTGATCGCCGCACCGTCGGCGTCGACGGCGGCGATCGCGCGCACGCCGGGCAGTGCCGACTCGAGGGCGCTCTCGATCTCGCCCAGCTCGACCCGGAAGCCGCGGACCTTGACCTGGGTGTCGATGCGACCGCCGAACTCGATCCGGCCGTCCCGGAAGCGCCGCACGAGGTCGCCGGTCCGGTAGGCGCGGATGCCGGCGCCGGGGAGCTCGACGAACCGGTCCGCCGTCAGCTCGGGGCGCTCGTGGTAGCCCAGCGTCACGCCGTCGCCGACGATGCAGAGCTCGCCGAAGACGCCGGCGGGCACCGGCGAGTGGGCCGGATCCGTGATTACGATGCCCGTCCCCGCGATCGGGTGGCCGATCGGGACGGCGCCGCGGTCGACGTCGTCCTGGGTGACCCGGTGCACCGTCGACCAGATGGTGGTCTCGGTGGGGCCGTACATGTTCCACAGCTCGGCGACGCGGGGGAGCAGCCGGCCCGCCAGCACCGCCGGCATGGCCTCGCCGCCGCACAACGCGCGCAGGCCAGGCGTGCCGGACCAGCCCGCGTCCAGCAGCAGATGCCAGGTGGTCGGGGTGGCCTGCATGATCGTCACTCCGTGCTCGTCGAGCATCCGCGCGAGGCGGTCGCCGTCACGGGCCTCCTCGGCGTCGGCGATCACCACGCGCGCCCCGGCGACCAGGGGTAGCAGGAGCTCCAGGACGGCGATGTCGAACGACGGGCTGGTGACGGCCAGGAGCGTGTCCGACGATGCCGCGCCGGGCTCGTCGCGCATCGCCGCGAGGAAGGTCACGACGTTGCGGTGCGAGACGCGCACGCCCTTGGGGCGGCCCGTCGAGCCCGACGTGTACAACATGTACCCGACCCGCTCGGCGGGATCTGCGACGGGGCCCCGGTCGGCGACGGGAGCGAGATCGTTCGCGTCCGCGGCGATGTCGATCCACGGCAGGTCGAGGCCCGGCACCTCGGCGAGGTGTTCCGCTGTGGTGATCAGGGCGGGGATCCCCGCGTCGGCGCAGATGAACTCGAGCCGCTCGGCGGGATACGCCGGATCGAGCGGGACGAAGGAGTACCCGGCGCGCAGCGTCGCGAGCATGGCGACGACGACCTCGGCGGAACGGGGCAGCAACAGGCCGATCGGCGTCTCCGGCGGGGCATCGAGGCGTTCGCCGATCCGCGCGGCGAGGCGGTCCACGCGGCGCGTCAGCTCGGCGTAGGTGATCTCCTCGCCGCCGGCGATGATCGCCGTCCGGTCCGCGGCGGCCCCGGCCGCGGCCAGCACGAAGTCGTCCAGGGCGACGGTGCCGACGTCCTGCGGCGTCGGAGGCGCGAGCGCCTGCGCGACCCTGGTCAGCGGCAGCGTCGCGATCTCCCGGTCCGGCGCGGTGCCGCCGGGGGAGACCAGCGCGTCGAGAACGGCGAGGAAGCCGTCGATCAGCGCATCGGCGCTCTCCTGGTCGAACAGGTCCGCGGCCACGTCGAGCGCGCCGGTCATGGTGGTGGGCGTGGTGGTGATGCCCAGCAGCACGTCGAACTTGGCGCAGCCGTTGTACAGGTCGTGCAGCTGCATCTGCGGGTCGCTGCGGTCCTCCTGCACGTTGAGGATCGCCTGGAACAGCGGGGGCCGCGAGGGATCCCGCGGCACGTCGAGCGCCGACAGCACGCGGTCGATCCGCGCGTCCTGGTGCCGGAAGCCCTCGCGCACCGTCGCATTGATCCGGCTCAGCAGGGCCCCGGTGGTCTCGCCCTCGCCCACCGCCACCGGAAGCGCGAGAGTGTTGAGGAAGGGACCGATGACCCGTTCGGTGCCCGGCTGCGAGCGCTGCGCCACCGGCACCCCGATCACCACGCCGTCCTGAGCGGCCCAGCGGCTCAGGACGATCGCGTAGGCACTGAGCACCGTCACGAACGGGGTGACGCCGCGCTCCGCGCTGAAGGTGCGCACCGCGGCGGCCTGATCTGCGGTGAGCTCGAAGGTGGTGCGGGTGCCGCGGTATCCTTGCCGGTCCGGCCGCGGGTGGTCCGCGGGGAGGTTCAGCGCGGTGGGTGCGCCCGCGAGAAGCTCGGTCCAGTAGGCGATCTCGTCCGCGTCGGCGCCCGCCTCCGCGCGCTCCTCCTGCCACAACGCCACGTCGGCGTACTGGAAGGGAACGTCCGGGAGGGTCTGCAGCTGGCCCACCAGCCGGCCGGTCGCGAGCCGGCCCAGCTCGGCGAACAGGATGCCGGTGGAGTAGCCGTCGGCGACCATGTGGTGCAGCGTGAGCTGCACCCAGCTCTCACCGGTGTCGGTGCGTGCGAGGGTGGCCCGCAGCAGCGGCTCGGAGGCGATGTCGAAGGGAGTCCGCGCGTCCTTCTCGAAGGTCCGGTGCATCCGGTCCACGGCGATGCCGTCGAGGAAGGTCACCGCCGGGCGGCGCGCCGGCAGTACCCGGGCCACGGGCTCGCCGTCCCGGTCCTCGAAGCGGGTGCGCAGCACGGGGTGCCGCGCGATCACCTCGGCCAGGCAGTCGGTGAAGACGTCGACCGGAACGTCGATCGGCAGCCGTGCCACGCCGGACATCACGTGCATCGTGGTCCCGGGGTGGAACTGCTCGAGGAACCACATGTCCTGCTGCGTGGCGGACAGCCGCGTCGCCTCGCCCTCGCGGACCCGGGCCGTGATGCCGTCCGCCGCAGGGACCGCCGGAGCCTTCCCGAGCTTGGCCAGGAGCGCGCGCCGCTGCGCCGGACTCAGCGCCGCCAGGCGGGTCTCGATGTCACTCAACGTGGGCCTCCGTGGTGGTGCCGGTGGTCTCGGCGTCGGTCAGCAGGGCGGCGACGGCGTCGTCGTCCAGATCGGCGAGAAGAGCCGCGAGGTCGTCGACCTCGGCGTCCTCCGTGGGGATGTCGAGCGCGGGTAGGAGCTCCTCGGCGATGGCGGCCACCGTCGTCGCGCCGTCCAGGAGGAAGGCGATCGACGGAGCCGCCCCGAACTGCTGTTCCAGGCGGATGCGCAGTTCGGTGGCGAGCATCGAGTCCACGCCGAGGCGGCCGAGCGGCTCGTCGCCGGGGATGTGCTCCTCGGCCATGCGCAGCACCTGGGAGACGGTGGCCCGGACCCCGCCCTCCGCGATGTCGGCGCGGTCCTCGGGGGCCGCGGCGGCGAGGCGCTCGAGCACCGACTCGCCCGCCTCGGCCCCGTCGTCGGCCCCACGGCCGAGGTGTGCGACCAGGACGGGGGTGAGCGCGTAGTTCGCGATCACGGTGGGCCAGTGCGCCGAGACGACCCCCTGCTGCACCTCGCTCGAGCCGAGGAACTCGCCCAGGAGCGTCATGCCGGTCTCCGGGTCGATGAGGTCGATGCCGCGCTGCCCGTACAACTCTCGCAGTCCCAGGCTGGCGATCATGCCGGCGTCCCACGGCCCCCAGTTGATCGAGAGGGCGGGCAGGTTCCGCGCCCGCCGGAAGTGGGCGAGCGAGTCCAGGAAGGCGTTACCCGCCGCGTAGTTCCCCTGGCCGGGAGACGGGATGACCGCCGAGATCGACGAGAACAGGACGAAGAAGTCCAACGGCGCGTCGGCAGTGGCCTCGTGGAGCGCCCACGCGCCCAGTACCTTCGGCCGGACCACACGATCGACCTGCTCCTCCGTCATCCGCACCAGGATCTGATCCTCGACGGCACCGGCGGAGTGGATCACGCCGTGCAGTGGCGGGAGCCCCGCGGCGCGCAGGTCGTCGAGGGCGGAGCGCAGAGCCCCCGGATCGGTCACGTCGACGGCGAGCACGTGCACCGTCGCGCCCGCGGCCTCGGCGGCGCGCACACCGGCGACCGCCTCCCGCTGGGCGGCATCGCCGAGGTCGTCCCACTGCTCGCGCGGGGGCAGGCCCGAACGCGAGGTGACCACGATGTGGCCCGCGCCGCGCTCGGCGAGGGAGACCAGGACGAGGCGCCCCAGGGCGCCGAGGCCGCCGGTGACCAGGTACGCACCGTCGGAACGCATCCGGGCGGGGATCCGCCCGCCGGACCGCGCCGACGGGTGCAGCCGGGCGACGAGGCGTTCGCCTCCCCGGAAGGCGACCTGGTCCTCCTCGGAGCCCTGGACGGTCAGCTCGTCGGCGAGTTGATCGATGCTGCGCGGATCGGCGGGATCCAGGTCGACCAGGCGTGACTGCAGGCCCATGAGCTCGTGATGCAGCACGCGACCGACGCCGAGGATCGACGACTGGACGAGCCCGCCCTCGGACATCGCGCCGGCGATGGGTTGGGCGCCGGAGGTCACGACGAAGGTCGGCGCGGCGACGCCGCGGCGGTCCAGTTCCGCAGCGAGGTGCACGATTCCGAGCACCGCGTCGTGCGCCGTCCACCGCAGAGCGTCGCCCGCCGCGCGCTCGGTGTGGTCGAGCGAGTACAGGTGGACGATGCCGCGCAGCCCCTCGTCGGGGACCACGCGGTCGAGAACCGTCGCGAGCGCCTCGCGGTCGGCGGGCGGCAGGGCCCCGTCGGACAGCGGGCCGGCCGGGATCAGGACGGGCGTACCACCGGCGGCGGTGAGGCGATCGGCCAGGCGATCGGCCACGCCGGTCCCGTCGGCCAGGAGGAGCCAGGTCCCGTCGGCGGGCGCACGATCGCCGGCGTCGGTGGGCTGAGGCTCCCACGCCTGCTCGTACACCCAGTCGGTGCCCACGCGCTGCGGCGCGGCCGAATCGTCCTGCACGACCACGGTGAATCCCTCGACCTCGACGAGGACCCGCCCGTCCGCATCGGTGATCGTCACATCGCCGCCGATCCGCGTGTCGTCCGCGGAGCCGGGGCCGGCCGTGGCGCGGACGAGCAGGTCGCCCTGCGGCCGGTCATGGATCACGACGCGATCGGCCCCGACGGGGATCATCCGGGCCGTGTCGTTGCGCTGGAAGGCGAGGGGGAGCAGCAGCTGGAACGCGGCGTCGAGGACGCTCGGTTCCACGATCGGCGCCCGGTCGGCCACGCTCTCGCCGGCGACGGGGCGGATCCGAGCGGTGGCGGCGCCGTCGCCGATCCGGACGTCGTGCAGGAGGCGGAAGGCGGGCCCGTACGTGAAGCCCGCCCGGGCGAAACGCTCGTACAGCTCGTCCTCGCCCACGGGCGCGAGCGCGGGATCGACGGTGACGTCGACGCGCCGGTCGACCGCCGGTGCGGGGCGCAGCGTCGCGGCCGCGTGCCGCACCCAGCGGCTCGCCTCGGGAAGTCGGCCGTGGATCGAGATGCGGCCCGAATCGGCGTCGAGGCTCGTGTCGACCAGGTACGTGCCGCCGCCGCGGTGCAGCAGGGCGGATTCGAAGGCGACGTCGAGCAGCGTGCACGCCGTCGCGCCGTACTCGTCGCGGGCGACCTCCGCCGCGATCTCGATGAATCCCGCGCCGGGGAACAGCGTCGCACCGTGCACGACGTGATCGCCCAGCGATGTCGGCGCGGTGCCGTCGAGGAGGCGCCGCCATGCGGGCAGAGCTCCGTCGGTGCGGTTGCCGAGGTACGGTTCGACGGTGTCCGCGAGTCGCTCGCGGCGCCCGGATGCGCCCTCCGACCAGTACTTCGAGGTCTGCCACGGGTAGGCGGGGAGCCGGCTCATCGGGCCGCGGGGTGCGAGCGGTGCGAAGTCGACGTCGATCCCGCGGACCCACAGCTCCGCCAGGGCGGTGGCGAAGGAATCGCAATCGTGACCGTCGCGGCGCAGCGAGGCGACCGAGGCGGTGGCGATCTCCCGCGCGGCGGCGCTCTCGCCGATCGCGCGGCCGAGAACGGCGGTGGGCCCGATCTCCAGGAAGGTCACGGCACCGTCATCGAGCATGGCGTCGGCCGCCGCGCCGAAGAGCACGGGGCGGCGGATGTTGCGCCACCAGTACTCGGCGTCGTGCGGCTGCGAGCCGTCCTCCGCGACGCAGGCACCGGTCACCGTCGAGTAGAGCGGGACGCGCGGCGCGGTGGGGGTCAGCCCGGCGAGAGTGCTGCGG
Source organism: Tsukamurella sputi (assembly GCF_007858445.1). GTDB lineage: Bacteria > Actinomycetota > Actinomycetes > Mycobacteriales > Mycobacteriaceae > Tsukamurella > Tsukamurella sputi. Next base: position 7,988 of record NZ_VIGV01000015.1, read on the forward strand.
ACCTCCGCCTCGACGGGGTCCATGTCGGAGCTGTGATAGGGCACGTCGCCGGGCACGAGCCGGGCGAAGACACCGTCGGCCTCGAGCCGCGCCGCGATCGCCTCCAGGACGGGCACCGCGCCGACGAGCGCGACGGAACCGGGGCTGTTGATCGCCGCGAGTTCGACGGTGCCGTCGGCGAATTCGGGCAGGTCGCGCGCGTCCGCCTCGGCGAGCGCCACGGCCAGCAGGCGGCCTCGGCCGCTCGCTGTGTGCTGCAGCCGGGCGCGGTGGACGATCACGGTGATCGCATCGTCGAAGGACAGTGCGCCCGCGGCCAGCGCCGCGGCGACCTCGCCGGCGCTGTGCCCGACGATGAGGTCGGGCCGGACGCCGAACGACTCCCACAGCCGCGTGAGGCCGTACTGGACCCCGAAATTCGCGATCTGCGCGACCACCGACTCGCCCATCCTGGAGGTGTCCTCGTCGGCGAGCAGCTGTTCGGTGAGGGACCACCCGATGAGCGGCGTGATGGCCGTATCGCAGCGCTCGATCGCGGCGCGGAAGACGCTGTTGTGCTGCAGCAGGCCGCGGGCCATGCCCCACCACTGCGGGCCCATCCCGGTGTAGACGAAGGCGAGCGGCCGGGCGCTCGCGAGGGCATTGCCGGTGACGACGCGCGGGTGGGGGACCTCGGCGGCGGCCGCCGCGAGCGCATCCGCAGTGCGCTGTCCGGGACCGGCGATCACCGCGAGCCGGGCCTGCCGGTGCGCGCTGCGGCGGTGGGCCAGCGCGCCCGCGAGCGGGGTCACGCCACCGTCGAGCAGGGGACCGTACTCGGCGGCGAGGGCCGCCAGCGCGGGTTCGCTCCGCGCGGCGAGCGGCAGGACTCGGGCGATGCCGTCGTGGCGGGAATCGTCGGCGTCACCGGACTCGGTGGGCGCCGCGACGAGTGCGGGCGCCGACTCGAGGATCGCGTGGGCGTTGGTGCCGCCGAAGCCGAAGGAGTTCACTCCGGCGCGCAGCGGGCCGTCGGGCCGGAGGGCGGCCGGTTCGGTCGCGATGCGCACCCGCAGTTCATCCAGATCGATCGCGGGGTTGAGCTCGGTGAGGTTGAGGTGGCGCGGCAACCGCCGATGTGTCAGGGCGAGAGCAGATTTGATGAGGCCGACGACGCCGGCGGCCGCCTCGAGGTGGCCCAGGTTGGTCTTCGCCGAGCCGATGAGCAGTGGCTCGTCGGAGGTGCGTGCGCCGCGGTAGACCTCGCCGAGGGCGTTCGCCTCGATCGGGTCGCCGACGGGCGTACCGGTCCCGTGGGCCTCGACGAAGTCGACCTCGTCGGGCGCGACGCCCGCAGCGGCCAGCGCTGCCTCGATCGCGCGCTTCTGACTCGCGCCGTTGGGCACGGTGATGCCGTTGGTACGGCCGTCCTGGCTGACGCCCGTGCCGAGCACGGTCGCGTAGACGCGGTCACCGTCGGCGAGGGCCCGCGCGAGCGGCTTGAGCACGACGAGCGCGGCCCCCTCGCCCCGGACGTAGCCGTTCGCGGCGGCGTCGAAGGCGCGGGAGGTGCTGGTGGGGGAGAGGAAGCCGCCGGTCGAGGCGGCGATGGTGAAGTTGGGGCTGAGCATCAGGTTGACGCCGCCGGCGAGCGCGAGCGTGCTCTCGCCGTTCCAGATGGACTGGCACGCGAGGTGCACCGCGACGAGGGACGAGCTGCAGGCGGTGTCCACGGACATGCTCGGGCCGAGTAGGTCGAAGGCGTGGGAGATGCGGTTGGACAGCATCGTCATCACCACGCCGGTGGCCGTGTGCGCGGCGACCGTGGGCGCCTCGCTCACGCCCTGGGAGAACTGCATCTGGCTGTAGTCGAGCGTGAATCCGCCGGTGAACACGCTGGTGGCGGAACCCTCGAGGTCCTCGGCGCGCAGACCCGCATCCTCGATCGACTCCCACGCCACTTCCAGTAGCAGTCGCTGCTGCGGGTCCATCGAGGTGGCCTCGATGGGGGAGATGCCGAAGAACGCGGGGTCGAAGTCGTCGATCGGGTCGGTCAGGAATCCGCCGCGCTGTACCCGGCTCTTGCCGGGCGTGCGCTCGGCCTCGTAGTACCGCGCGCGGCTCCACCGGTCCGCCGGGATGTCGACGATCGCGTCGCGCCCCTCGTCCAGCAGGTCCCAGAAGTCGGCCGCCGATCTGACCCCGCCCGGCAGTCGGCAGCCGATGCCGACGATCGCGATCGGCTCGCGCTCAGGCCTTCCCCGATGTCCGTTGGTGTCGACTGCCCCGTAGTTCACCGCTGCACTCCCTTGAATTCCCCTCGTGGGCGTCGGCGGATTCCTCACCGGGCCTCGTCCTCATCGTGGATGTCGGTCCTTAAGGCGCGCATGTTTCACGCTTGGCGCGGCGTCGCGTCCGCACGACGGGTGATTGATCCGTTTCGTGGCCGTCTCGCGCACGCAAAGTCACGCATCTCAGAATACTCAGTTCGACAAAGTTGATTCGCACGCCCTCGGCTGTGCAGCATAACTGTGCGAGTACGGTAAGTCATCCCGGCGGCCGCGTAAGGCTGCGCGGCGAGGTGGTATTAGTTACATAGGTTGTTCAAGTCGTGGTACAGCGGACCGCCACGATCGACGCGCTTCGCCTCGGGTCGTGCGCTGGGCGCGCCGATGGGTAGGCTGGACTCGTTTGCCCCCGGCACACCGGTGGGTCGTTTTCGCGTGAGAGCAGGCAGGGACTGTGGCTGAATTCATTTACACGATGCAGCTCCTCGCTTAGTCCTATCAGCCCGCAGTCCGAACGTCAATAGGCGGGCATTAAACGCCAGTTCAGGACAGTTGTCGGCAAGGCTCGTCTCCTGATTCGACGACGGTTGGCCGCAACCGATCGCAACGGAGGGTAGTAACCAGACAGGAACCGTTACTACACTCCCTCCATGGGTTCAATCAGTCGCACGGAACGCAACGGGAACGTCCGATACGTCGCACGCGTCTCCCTCGCCGGCAAGCAGACAGCCAGGAGCTTCACCACCGAGCGGGCGGCCAAGGCATGGATTCGAGAGCGGGAAGCCGCGAAGAGCGACCTGACCGGAAGACCTGACCGCGACCCCGTACGAAAAGGTGTGGAATGTCACATGGCCGACGCCGCTACGAGCGGTGCGAAGGCCACCCGCAAGCACCTCCTGGAGAATCTTGGGGAGCTGGAGTGGAAGCCCCTCGACACAGTCCGCCCGGAGGACGTGTCTAGATGGCGAGACACGCTCGTCGCGGGCCGCCCCTGGGCAGACGGAAAGCCACTCGCGAGGACCACCGTCAACACACTGATGTCGATCCTCTCCACAATCTTCAACGAAGCTGTCTCGAAGGGGCACATTCCCCGGAACCCTGTGAAGGGAGTCCGACGGGTACCGGGTGCGTCGATAACCGTCGAGCCGCACGAGCTGATCACGGCGGCGGAAGTCCGTGCTGTGGCAGGGGCAGCAGAGGAACCGGTTCGGACGATGATCAGGATGATGGCGCTGACCGGCCTGAGGCCGGGGGAAGTATGCGGCCTTCGAGTGCGATCAGTTGACCTGGACAAGGGGGTTGTTCGGATCACTGAGCAGGCCGACGGACACTACGGCGAGTGGGGGTGGAAGGCTCCCAAAACACCGCAGGCTCGGCGGGTGGTGCCGCTGGGGCAGGCAACGATTGAGCTGCTGCGGTCGCGCGTAGAGGACGGGACGGCGGGGGAGCCGTTGTTCTTGACGGAGCTTGGTCGGATGTACTCGACGCCGCGGCTGGGGGCGTTGTGGCGGCGTGCTGCGAAGAACGCGGGCGTTGAGGGGCACAGTCTGAAGTCGTTGCGGCACTTCTATGCCAGCGCGTTGATTGAGGCTGGGCGATCGCCGGTGGCTGTGTCGGAGTTGTTGGGGCATTCGTCACCGACGATTACGTTGGAAGTGTATTCGCATCTGTGGCCGGGAGAGCATGAGGCTACGAGGGCCGCCGTTGATGCGCTTGACTTGTCGTGACCGCGTGAGACTATTCGCCTAGTGTGAAAGAGCTCTTACGTGAGAGTCTTTCCAAGCGAATCGCTGACACACATGTGTCACCTGAGCGAGCGCCGTGCCCCAGGCTGAGCGAGATGCAGGTGCGGATCTTTCCGCACCACCCTGGAGAGGATCGGACCTGGCTCAAACTGAGCCACCTGAAACAGGTGGACAAAATTGTCCACCTGTGCTCGGGCAGGACGGCAAGACATACACCAAGCCGAAACTCCCACCAGGGTTCACCACCGACGACCTGGAAGAGCTGAACAGTTCACGGAGGGGTGGAAAGATTGTCGCCTGACAATTTTGTCCGCACGCCGTTAGCCGGTCTCAGCCCGATACCCGCCGCCTGGAGCAGTCAGCGTCGGCGTGTCGCACCCACGGCGTGTCCTGCGGTTTCCTCGCTCCGTATAGGCGTGTTCGCGAACGTAACAGTCCGCAAAACGTTGTGCGGACGGCTGGAGGGCGTAGCTGGGTATAGCGTTCTCCTCATCGGCAGTTGAGCCGAGTTGAGCACAAGGGGAACAGCTTTGGAGTTCTTGACGACGGAGCAGGTGGCTGGTCGTTGGCAGGTCAATCCTGCGACCGTTCTCGGCATGGCGAAGGCGGGGCGCATCCCGTGTGTGAAGATCGGGCGGGCGTATCGGTATCCGTTTGAGGGGCTTCGGCGGTGGGAGACGGCCCATCTGCTGAGGTGATCGACCAGGTGACCGAGGTATCAGACGTTGGCGGATTCTGCCCCATGGCGACAGAAGAAGAGGTCGGAGACGCGTCTCCGACTTTCTCTTCCTGGAGGGAGAAAACTCAAACGAGTTTCTTTCCAATACGCATGTCCTGCAGCTTGGCGAACGACTTGACCAGCTCTCTCCAGGACGTAAAGGTCGTGCACGCGTGCACGACTCGTATGGAAGCTGTTGCCATACTGGTCAATTCGACAAATTGTGGGCTTGACGGGCCGCCGCCGGGCCTGCATGCTGACGGGGATCGTGGCCGTAGCAGAGCAGGGGGCGTGCATGGATCGGTACCTGACGACGCGGGAGGTCTGCGCACTCACCGGGTATCACGAGAAGACCATTCACAACGCCGCGAGGCAGTACAAGGCCACCCGCGGACGCAAGGGGCTCAAGTCCTGCCGGCAGGGGCGTCACGGCGACTACCGCTACCTGGAGTCAGACGTGCACGCCTGGATGCAGGGGCGATAGCCGTATCGCGTCCTCGGAGTTCGGAAAATGGTTCCGACTTCCGAACGCAAGAGCAGAGGCGCAACGCCACGCGGCTTCGCGAGATCGATGACGTGGTCTGGTACGGGCCGCGATTCGTGACGGGACGGTCTACTTGAGTCGGCGGTTCAGCTCAGCGGATCGTTGTGTCGTGAGGGCGATGGCGGCATCCACGGTGACGTCGCTAGTAGCCTCGGCCACGTCGGTGCCGGTCTTGCTCGGCGGGAACTCCGGGTTCTGGCCGAGTCGCCACAGGACACGCACGGTGGCAGTCGGTTCGAGATCGAGGGGGTTAGTCGTCGGGCTATCGATCGCAGGCCACAGACGTACGGTTCCGCCGCTCGATTCAGAGTGAACGATGCATCGCCACTCGCCTCCGTTGTCGATGTAGGCGTTCGGCGCATGACGTGAGCTAAGGCGGTTCAGTAGGTCTGCCACCGTGATCTCGGGGTCTGATTCCGCCGTCCATGCTATGCAGTCGTCAAGTTCTGCGATGTCCAGGCGGGTGAGGACTTGTTCCCTATCGCGCTCTATGAGGGCGTCGATGAGATCGCTTGTCGTGGTCGGTTTCGACGTCCGTCTTTTAGCTCGGTGTAGTACAAGTCGGGCGGCTTGGTCGAAGTCGTCGTCGGAGATGTGCATGGCTCAGTGTGCGCCGAATCAGCCGCACCTCGTGGGGATTCGCTACTTCTCGTCGGTGTCCTCGTCGCTGTGTTCGTCATTCTCGGGGCTGCTGTCAGCAGGTTCGGGAGCAGAGGTCAGTGCGGCGAGAAGGTTCTTGATGACGGTGCCGGCATCCCCCGGTGAGTACCAAATCGTGGTTGGCGTCCCCGAGGAGTCCTCGGAGCTTGTCGGCGTCGATACCGAGCTTCTCGGCGTGCTCGTCATCGTCGGCGATCGCTTGGTAGACGACCGCTTGGAGGTCGGAGCGTGCGACGTCAGGATTCTTCTTAGCTTTGGTAGCGATTTCGCTGAGCGTGGCCTTGAGGTCGACGGGCGCACTGTTGTCATCGGGCATGCACAACACCATATGCAGGCTGGTTGACGCCTGCAACCGCACGCGCTGTTGCTATTCAATAGCTCTTACAGTCGACCGTGTTATGCTAGTAGGGATACGGTTTAACAACCGTATTCTCTCGTGGCCTCGTGAACACACCGAGGCCATTTCCAATTTTGCGGGGTCGCAGGCGAACCAGGTTGCGGCCCTCTCGCGATTTCCCAGAGGCCAAGAAAGGTCGCCATGTCTACATTCATGCCCATATTCCGAAGCGCGCCCGAGCCGGCAAAATTGACCCGTCATCAGGTGGCCGTCACCGTCGAACAGTCGGACGACTTCATGCGCAAGCTTGCTCGCATCCTCGGAGCGCAGCAATACGTTCCCGCGGCTGACTTCGTGTTCACGACCGTGTTCGACCGAGTTGAGGCGGCGGAAGTGGATCGTGGCTGAGACAACCAAGTTCGACTTCATGCGCGAAGTGGTCGCCTGCGGCCTCGGGGGCGACAACAGGTGGCGAGTACTTGTTGCTGCGTGGAATCACGCCCGCGCAGACGGCGGCGGGATACGAGCATCGATACCGACGCTCGCAGCCGAGACCGGCATTGCCGAGCGTCACGTTCGGGCGCACCTGAAGTTCGCCTGCGACGCGGGTCTTCTCGTGATGCAACGCAAGGGTGCGGCGGGGCGCGCAAGCGAGTATCACCTCGGCTCCGTTGATGCGGGGCGGATTGCTTTGGCGGTCAAGCAGAATGCTCGCCGTGGGCCGAAAGGGGACACCACCGTGTCCGGACACCGCCGTGTCCAAGTAGAGGACACCACCGTGTCCACTACCCCGGACACCACCGTGTCCTCCAAAGCGCACACACCCGTGTCCGGTAATGCGCACACACCCGTGTCCCCCCAATATGTTCTTAATAGCCCGGAGGAAGCTATTAAGAAGAATCATGAAGAAGAACCGGCGTCGGCCCCCGTGGCTTCGCCGGGGCCACGCCCAACGCGCGGGGTGATGCCGATCGATGAATGGTCGCTTCCTGCCGAAGCCCCCGCCCGCGTTCGCGGCGTGCACATCGAGCGTTTCGTAGAGGCGGTGACCCGTCGCGGCAAGTTCGTACCCTCGCCCCTGGACTGGGACGGGGCTTTCTGGGACTTGATCGATGTCGTGGAGCGCCACGGCCTGGCCCATGACCTCCCTCTATCCAACGAGCCTCTGGAGCACTTGGTGCGCCTCGCTTACGTCTGCCTGAAAGGAAACCACTAGATGCCGACCGTCGATATTGCGACCCCTGGCCTGACCGCGATCCGAGTCCGTCTCACCGATACGAATGTGTATGTCCAGCAGGGAACGTCATCGGTACGTATGAGCCGAGACGAAGCGCAGCAGTTGACTAGAATCATCTTAGAAGGCCATTCCCGCCCCTTCGCGTAAACGCACAGGCGCAAACATACGCCGCCCACGCAATCACCTCAAACCGAACCCCGAGGCCGTCAGAATCCATCCTGGCGGCCTTACTGCTACCCGAAAGAAGAACAATGAGCATTGATCATCCACGCACGCTGAGCAGTTTCCATTTGCTCGACGTGCTCGCCGAAGCCGATCAGCCGGTGACCAAAACCGTATTGCAGTCCGCGACGGGACTCTCTGCCGCCACCGTCGACCAGGCAACGACAATGTTCGTGCGACTCGGGTTCGTCCGACGCCCATTCCGGGGGCGATACGTAATCACCGAGGCCGGACGGGCACACCTCACGGAGCTAGCCCAGTGACAGCCGCAATCACCATCACCCGCCTTGACCGCCATCGCTTAAACATCAGCCAGGGACACAACAGGATCATCGTGGACCACGCTGAGGCCATCGAGGTTGCCGACGCCCTCGTCGATCTCGCAGAGGCCGCTAATGACTGAACGCCGCGATCACTGCCGAGAACTCATCCCGCTCATCGCGATCCGACCAGAACACCTCGACGTGCTCGCCGCGCAACTCGGCATCTCGGAGATCACCACGGCAACGGCCCTTGGATGGCTCCGCATGCGCAACCTCGTGGTGCACACAGACTTTGGCTATATCGCCACTCCAGCCGGTATCGCTTGGCACCAAAACGAAGGCCTGACACGATGACTCACGCATGGCGACTCTGGAACGTCGACGAAACCGGACAACTGAGCTCCCCCGTCCGCCAACTCGAAGGACCAATCCAAGGCGTATCAGCCCCGACAACACACGTCGAATGCGCGCACGGCGGGATTAGCGAGAACTGCAAGTGCGGAATCCATTTCATGAATGATCCGTGGGTGCTACTCGGCGGATATGTGGCGATGCAAGACGACGTAGTTCTCACATCAGGAACACCAGGTGACACAATCCTTCCCGGCGCGGTACCTATCCAGCTCTACGGCGATCACGAATACCGCACCGACCGATACACCATCACCGGGATGATCGCCCCAGAACGTCTCCAAGCGGTCCTAATGTCCCGGTTCGCGGTGCCGGTGCTGCCTGGAATCACTGGCTGCCCGCGCGTTCTGGGCATCTTGCCCAACAGTGTCCCGCAGCTCGCAACGATCGTCGATCAACTCGCAGCAATCCAGTGATCGGATGGAGAATCTGGCTAGTCGACGGAGCGACCCTCGTGCCACCCGCTTATCGCACAGAGCCGACCGCGCAGGAACGTCTAGACCGCCAATCCGCGTTCAACAACCCGCAGCGCGCAACTAATGCCGAGTGTGCCCACGACGGAATCAGTATCGCGTGCGCTTGCGGAATCCACTTTGAACCCGAATACAGGCCACTACTCCCGCACATTTCACGACATGTTCACGCCCTCACAATAGGCACCGCAAGCGGCACCATTCTCAGCGATGTTGACGCCGAACATTGGCCGACTGCGAAACGGTGTGAAACGTACACGATCACCGGGATTGTCGTTCGTTCCGATAAGGCGAAGGTGATTCGCAATCGATACCGATGCGCAACCATTGGGTGGACACGCGGTGACCTCAAGAGTACTCACTCATGGCGAAAGTCAGACCTTGCAGACATTACGAAACTTCTAAGCAGGATCGAAAACACGCAATGACCTTCAGTTACCTCGTGCAGACGGACACTGAGCCCATCGCTGTCGCCCTCACAGCCAGCGGACGAATCGCCCTCACACAAGATGGCGTTACCGTCTATTTCCCGGGTAGCTCATGGCCGACATTAAAGGCAGCTATCGACCAGCTCCACGCACCCGAGACACCGGCAGTTAGCACACCAGCTCGCAGCGGAAGGACGTGGTGACATGACACAAAGTCAGCGACGACGCCTCCAACTCCGCACCGTCGGCAATCAGCACCGTATCAGAGGCCGGCACGGCTACCTCTGGATCAGCACCCCACGACTCCAGGAACTCATCCAAGCGTTAGCAGACGGCGAATACAACCGCACCTTCACCACGCACCTTCACGGCTACCGCATCGCATCCGGCGACTACACCCTCCGACTCGACCACGACGAGCTTCAAGACCTTCTTGAGGCGCTGATCAATCGCGCGGAAACACCAACTACCGCATACAGCACACAGAGTGAGACTCCATGCAACTGACCAACCCTTATGGAGGCCAGTCCAGACCGCCACTCACACACCTACCCTTGCTACGAGTCGGACTCGCAAAGGATAGTAAACGCGTTTGTCTCTACTCAAGTTACTCGAAGATGACTCTCGAACTCCGCGAACTCAGAGAACTCCTCGACACATTGCATGATCGTCTTGACGCCATCGAAGAGGGCTGGACACGCATTGCCTAGATTCGACCCCGACGAACTCGCCAACAACGCAATCGCGGCGGAAGAACAACACCTTCTCGCCGCAGAGGAACAGTGGTTCATCGGTCTACGAAAGCCACGAACTAGACCGTCTTATCAGGAAGAGTGGGACGCCGACTTCTGAGCGGCCATACCTTCCGCATACGCCACCAGCTCACCCTTGCAGCGACCCCTGGTGGCAGCAACAATGGCGGCTTCACGCCGATCGCCAGCACCGATGAGCGCGACTAACAACGCTCCAGCTCCGACTACGCAACCGAGTAGGAACGACGTCGAATCGGGAACCAATAGAAACCCGACCGCAACAATGGCGAGAGCAATGATGATGCGCATGAGATCGGCCTCCGAGCTTGAGTGGAAGAAGCAACTTCGAATGTACTCCAATCACACTTTCCGCGCAAGCTTGTTCGAGCGAAAGCTGTTGTGCCCCAAGGGGGTGGCGGGGTGACCCCTTCGAATCTCGCCGGACCACCCCTCGGCATAGCGGCCCATGCACCCGCGTGAAGAATCGGCCCTAAAGGCTTGAAACTCGTGACCAGCGTGAATTTGGCGTTCGAATCGGGTTTTCGAAATTGGGACCTGGGGCGGATCGCTTCATGGTTTTGACACTCTAGGAAGTAGTGATGATGAATGACAGATTGAAGAATGTGGTGCGGTCGACCTTGACTGCGAATGCTGTGCGCCTGTATTTGGGGCTTGCGACTATCGCTGTGGATCAAGTGACACCGGCGACTGACTTCGCGGATGTGGGTCGGATCAGCGGTATGTCGCGGTCGTCTGCTTTCCGCGCGGCGGCAGAGCTGGAACGCGACGGCTTTATTGTGCGCATTAGCGATACGTGGTGTGCGCCGATCTGGAGGCTCACGTAGATGGACCCAACCGATACCATGGGCGAGGCTGGAAAGTCGCTGTATGTGGCTCTCAGCGCCATGTACACCGTCGATGATGTGAATTTGGCGCTTGTGCTGGAGGCTTGCAGGATTGTCGACCAGACCGCCAGGATTAACGACGCTCTCGACGGCGCGCCCTTGACTGTGGTCAACGCCAGGGGTGACACGATTTGTAACCCGATGATCCCGGAATTGAGGCAGCTTTCTACGGCATTGCGTGGGATCTTCAACGCCCTCGGTGTCAGCAAGCTTGAGCAGTACCGTTCTGCGAAACCGCGTGGACCCGCTGGGCAGCTTATCGATAAGCACCGTGAGCTGATAGATATACAGAATCATATCGCTGAGTTGCAGCGTGAACTTGATGAGCGCCAGCGTATGGAAGATTTCCTCGCTGGGAAGATTGGCTAATAGGAGAACAATATGTCAGATCCGAACATGATGCAGCAGCGGGCTGTTATCGAAGTCAGCGCGCAGGACTTCCAAGAAGCCCGAAATGCCATCAACGCGCTCGACGGATTGGGCTTCGACATGAAGCGCGAGAAGGACGAATTTAACGCTTTGCGCGCGTTCTTGGGCGAGGTGGCGCAGGTCTCCAACTTCCGCGCCACCGAGTTGAAGATCAAGGACGTCATCCGCGAGGCATCGGAACCCGACCCGGCGCGTATCCGTGCGGTGGGTGATCGACTCGTCAGTGTTCGCCTGCGGGAGCTGCGAGACGGCCTGGCAGTGCACGGCGAGGAGGCGGCGAATCGGATCGACGCCGAACGCCTGGCGCTCCATCAGCGTCACGAGGCGCTGCGAGGGACGTGCGCTCACCTCACTGCGGACGACGCGATCTCGGTGGGTCTCGTGGACCAGTACCGCGAGTTCCGATCTCTTGCGGCGGAGTGGGAGCAACTGCGCCGCGATGAGCGTGCACTGCTGAATGCGAACGCGATCCCATCGGAAGGGGCGGCGCTCGACGGTCTTGCGTACAGGCGCTACCGCAAGGGCCATGTCGCGTTTGCGCAGCGGTCCGGCCAGCTCGATCTTCATATCGAGGACCGGCCAGCTTCGGAGCTGTACGCAGAGGCAGCCCGGGCGCTGGGGAAGGTCGATGCGAGTGTAGCCGGTGTGGACCTGTTCAGCCCTAAGAACGACGGCGGCGGTATCGGCCCCGATCCCGAAGGCCCTCGGGAGCGTCCGCGTCCATTCGGGTGACCGACGCAAACAACCAGGTTAGCGAATCTGAAGGCTGTAGAGGCCTCTGATTGGCCTGTAGAACGATTTAGCCCCCGCCTTGGTGTGATTGCCTCGGCGGGGGCTTTTTCGTCGTTATCGGGATCTCCCGACGCTACCGGGCGTTGTACGCGTCAATCACCGGCTGAGCGATACGCCCACGATCCGACACCGTATGCCCATTCTCCCGCGCCCACTGCCGAATCGCGTTCGACTGCTTGCGATCCAGAGGCGTGCTGCTGCTGGAGCTGGTGCGGGCGCGCGGCTTGCGGCTGCTGACCTTCCTGCCGGCCTCTACGAACGGGGCCACGGCCTTGCGGAGCTTGTCAGCATTCTTCTTGCTCAGGTCGATCTCGTACTCAACGCCGTCGATTGCGAAGGTCACCGTCTCGTCTGCCGAGAGGGTGTCGTCGATGTCATCAGTAAGGGTGACTACTACTTTTCGTGCCATGCGGTGAACTGTACAAGTAGCTCCTGAAACGACTTACGGTCGCGGCGTGCGTTTCGCCACTTTGACTGCCACATCGAAACCGCTGGGATGGTCCCAAGTGACGGACTCGCCGGTTCGGCTGTTGAACAGGTGAAGGCGGGCGATCGCTCCACTGAGTGAGGTTGTTCCGGTTACTAGCCAGTAACGTCCGTGCCGCCAAACCCTGTCTCCGACTGAAACTTCGGATGCCGGCTTGCTGTTCGACGCCACCGCGTTGACATTACCTGGTGCCTGGCTGGCGCTCGTTTTCGGCTCGCTCGCTTGTGCCCCTCGCCGGAGTCGAGCCGGCGCGTGGACCATCGGGGCGGTGAAGCTGGATTTAGCTCGGGGTGTCCAACATCGCCAGAAGTTCCCCGCCAACCTCGACAAGGGTGCGCAAAGTCTGCACCGGAACGCCGTATATCTCGTGGGTGTCGTCGATCAGGATTTGCACGATACCGTCGCCGAAGTGAGCGACTTTTACTCCGTCGCGCTCGATGCGGAGTTCGCGCGTCAGTCGTGCGCACGCATCGTCCAGCCATGTGGTCACCTGCTCGCGGATGGTGGCGATCTGTTCCTGTGTGAGGTTGTACGGCTGCGGGAGGAGGGCGTCGAGGGCGTCGTGAAGCTGGGAGTCGGCGGCGGAGGAGATTTCGATAGACATGCGGTGGTTCCTTCCGGTGATGGTGGTCGGCGTGGGGGAGAGGGGGAGGTTCATGCGAACCACGCCCAGGCGAGCCATACGAACGCGTAGAGGGCGGCGTAGGTACCTACAACGAAGGCGAGCGCGCCGAGGAATCTGCGCAATGCCAGGCGGGCCGCAGAACCGGCGGTGGGTAGACTGGGGTCAATGGGCATGACGGGGAGATCCGTTCTGCTTGTGGCCCTCGTGAGCGTGGCAGCGCTCCGAGGGTCAACTTATGGACAGGTCGCGGAGCAGCGCAGTAGCAGATCAGTAACCCGCAGCCCGCACGAGGCGGATTAACACCAGGTCACGGAGGTATTGCGGTGAGTGAGTTCATCTACACGATGAAGAAGGTGCGTAAGGCGCACGGCGACAAGGTCATTCTCGACGACGTGACGATGTCGTTCTACCCCGGCGCCAAGATCGGCGTCGTCGGTCCGAACGGCGCGGGCAAGTCGTCGATCCTCAAGATCATGGCCGGCCTGGACCAGCCGTCGAACGGCGAGGCCTTCCTGGACCCGGAGGCCACCGTCGGCATCCTGATGCAGGAGCCCCAGCTCGACGAGAGCAAGACGGTCAAGGAGAACGTCGAGGACGGCCTCGGCCAGACGATGGTCAACCTCCGTCGGTACAACGAGGTCGCCGAGCTCATGGCCACCGACTACAGCGACGAGCTGATGGAGGAGATGGGCAAGCTGCAGGAGCAGCTGGACGCCGTCGACGCCTGGGATGTGGACTCGCAGATCGAGCAGGCGATGGACGCGCTGCGCTGCCCGCCGGGCGACTCGACCGTCGAGCACCTCTCCGGCGGTGAGAAGCGCCGCGTGGCGCTGTGCAAGCTGCTGCTCAGCAAGCCCGACCTGCTGCTCCTCGACGAGCCCACCAACCACCTGGACGCCGAGTCCGTCCTGTGGCTCGAGCAGCACCTCGCGAGCTACCCGGGCGCCGTCCTGGCCGTGACCCACGACCGGTACTTCCTCGACCATGTCGCGCAGTGGATCTGCGAGGTCGACCGCGGCAAGCTGCACCCGTACGAGGGCAACTACTCCACGTACCTGGAGAAGAAGGCCGAGCGGCTCGAGGTGCAGGGGAAGAAGGATCAGAAGCTGCAGAAGCGCCTTAAGGAGGAGCTCGCCTGGGTCCGTTCCGGTGCCAAGGCCCGGCAGACCAAGAACAAGGCCCGTCTCGAGCGCTACGACGAGATGGCCGCGGAGGCCGAGAAGCACCGCAAGCTCGATTTCGAGGAGATCCAGATCCCCACGCCGCCGCGGCTGGGCAACGTGGTCGTCGAGGTGAAGAACCTGGACAAGGGCTTCGACGGGCGAGTCCTGATCAAGGACCTGAGCTTCACGCTGCCGCGCAACGGCATCGTCGGCGTGATCGGCCCCAACGGCGTCGGCAAGACCACGCTGTTCAAGACCATCGTCGGCCTGGAGTCCCCGGATTCGGGCGACGTCAAGGTGGGCGAGACGGTCAAGCTGAGCTACGTCGACCAGAACCGCGCCAACATCGACCCGAAGAAGACCGTCTTCCAGGTGGTCTCCGACGGCCTCGACTACATCACCGTCGGTCAGAACGAGATGCCGGCCCGCGCCTACGTGAGCGCCTTCGGCTTCAAGGGCCCGGACCAGCAGAAGCCCTCGGAGGTGCTCTCGGGCGGTGAGCGCAACCGCCTGAACCTGGCGCTCACCCTCAAGGAGGGCGGCAACCTGATCCTCCTCGACGAGCCGACCAACGACCTCGACGTCGAGACTCTCTCGAGCCTGGAGAACGCACTGGAGCAGTTCCCCGGCTGCGCCGTGGTGATCTCCCACGACCGCTGGTTCCTGGATCGCACCTGCACCCACATCCTGGCGTGGGAGGGCAACGTCGAAGAGGGCCAGTGGTTCTGGTTCGAGGGCAACTTCGAGGCCTACGAGGCGAACAAGGTCGAGCGTCTGGGCGCCGAGGCGGCGCGCCCGCACGCGGTGACGCACCGCAAGCTCACCCGCGACTGAGTCCCCGCTCCCGCGAACGACGACGCCCCCGGCCCAGCGCCGGGGGCGTCGTCGTTCATTACTCGCCCGTAGCCCCCACCCCGGACGTAGTGTGGTGCCCGGAGCTCACTGGCTCCGTCACACCTTGGCAACGGCGCCGCGTGCTGACCCCGCATTTTGGCGTGCCGCTGTCACGATCCCCGCAGGAGGAGCACGCCCGTGGCGCAGTCCGCGATCGATCCGTCCGTCTTCACCGGTGCCTCATCCGTTGTGGCCGCGCAGCCGCCCGGAAAGTCACCGTCGGACTTCTTGACCTGGCTCTCGGAGGACAACGCGCGCGTCCTCGGGACCCGGGTCGACGGTGTCGGCACCGGCGTCCTGGCCGAGCCCGACGCCAAGCTCCAGGCCGTGATCGACGCCATCCCGACGCCCGAACCGGGGAACATCTCCATCGTCGAACTCGCGCAGCCCGTGGGCGACGCGGCGGGTTCGCCGAGCCTCCTGGCGGTCTCGCCGTCGGACGGCGGCCCCGCTCAGCTGTACGCCATGGCGCTGACCGTGCTGGGCCTGCACCACAACGTCTTCGGCATCCCGATGGTGGGGGCGAAGATCGAGCGGGTCCTCGCCCGCATCGGCGTCGACCGCGCCGACCCCGCGAACCAGCGCCTGCTCGAGTACATCCAGACCTTCCCACGGCTGCGCCTGGTCGTGGCCGACGAGGACGAGTTGGCCCGGGTCTTCGGTGGCCTGCGCAACCTGGGCGACGAGGACCTCGCGCTGTTCCTCCGCACCGACCGGCTCGCCCGGTTCGCCACGGCGCTGGTGTACCTGCCACGCGACCGCTACACCTCGCGCGCCCGCGGCGTTCTCATCGACGTCCTCGAATCGGAGACGGGGATGCGGGTGGACCGCTTCACCGCCCGTGTCACCGAATCGGCCATCGCGCGCATCCAGTTCGTTCTGCTCCCGCGCGACGAGGCCGCAGTGCCGGTCTTCCACGCCGAGGACGAGGCGCGCATCCGGGCCCGGCTCGGCGACGTGAGCCGTACCTGGGACGAGGACGTCCTCTCCGCGGCCGCCGCAGCGGGCGCCGACACGGCGACCCTCGCGGCGTACCTGCCGGGCATCTCGCCGAACTACAAGGAGGACCAGACCCCCGAGGTCGCGCTCCTCGACATCCGGCGCATCGCCGCACTGCCCGCCGAGGGCACCGATCTCGTCTTCTACGACCCGCCGGAGGGACGCGGCGCCAACCTCGGCTTCACGATGTACATGACGGGCGGGCAGGTCACGCTCTCGGAGGTGCTGCCGGTGCTGCAGTCCCTCGGCGTGGACGTGCTCGACGAGCGGCCGTACACCGTGCGCCGGCCCGACGGCGTGGTGTGCTCGGTCTACGACTTCGGCCTGCGGGTCTCGCCGGTGCTGCGGGCGACCGCCGCCGAGGGCGTCTCCGAGGCGGACCTGCCTGCGCACCTGGCGACGCTGCGCGGCCTGGCCAGCGGCGGCGCCGCGGCGGTCTGGCGCGGAGATGCCGAGGTCGATCGGTTCAACGAGCTGATCTTCGCCTTCGGGCTGGACTGGCGCCGCGTCGCGCTGCTGCGTGCCATCGGCCAGTACCTGCGCCAGTGCGGTTTTCCGTACAGCCCCGGGCACATGGCGCAGGTGCTCCTGGAGCACCGCGACGCCGTGCTCGCGCTGGTGCGGCTGTGGACCGCGACTTTCGATCCGATCTCCGCCGATGCGGACGCCGCCGCCACCGCGGAGGCCGACCTGGAGTCCGCGTTCGCGGCGGTCACCAGCCTCGATGCGGACCGGATCCTCCGCGCGTACCTGCACGTCGTGCAGGCGGCCGTGCGCACGAACTTCTACGCCGACAAGCCGGTCATCTCGATCAAGCTCGAACCGGGCCGCATCCCGGAGGCGCCGAAGCCGCGTCCGCGCTTCGAGATCTTCGTCTACTCGCCCCGGGTCGAGGGCGTGCACCTGCGCTTCGGCATGGTCGCGCGCGGCGGTCTGCGCTGGTCGGATCGCCGGGAGGACTTCCGCACCGAGGTCCTCGGCCTGGTCAAGGCGCAGGCGGTGAAGAACGCCGTCATCGTGCCGGTGGGGGCCAAGGGCGGCTTCGTGGTCAAGCAACCGCCCGCGCTCACGGGCGACGCCGCTGCCGACCGCGACGCGCAGCGCGCCGAAGGCGTCGCCTGCTACCGCATGTTCATCTCGGGCCTGCTCGACGTGACCGACAACCTCGGTCCCGACGGCGCGGTGCTCCCGCCCGAGCGCGTGGTGCGCCGCGACGCCGACGACACCTACCTCGTGGTGGCCGCCGACAAGGGCACCGCCTCGTTCTCCGACATCGCCAACGACGTGGCAGCGGGCTACGGCTTCTGGCTCGGCGACGCCTTCGCCTCCGGCGGCTCGGAGGGCTACGACCACAAGGGCATGGGCATCACGGCCCGCGGCGCGTGGGAGTCCGTGAAGATGCACTTCCGCGAGATGGGCATCGACACCCAGGCCGAGGACTTCACGACGGTCGGCGTGGGCGACATGAGCGGCGACGTCTTCGGCAACGGCATGCTGCTCTCCGAGCACATCCGCCTGGTCGCGGCGTTCGACCACCGCGACATCTTCCTCGACCCGAACCCCGATGCGGCCGTCGGCTTCGCGGAGCGCCGGCGCCTGTTCGACCTGCCACGGTCGTCGTGGAAGGACTACGACAGCAGCAAGATCAGCGAGGGCGGAGGCGTCTACAGCCGCGACGCGAAGTCGGTGCCGATCAGCCCGCAGGTCCGCGCCGCGCTCGGCCTCGCCGACGGGATCACCGAGATGACCCCGCCCGAGCTCATGCGGGCGGTGCTGCTGGCCCCCGTCGACCTGCTGTGGAACGGCGGCATCGGGACGTACATCAAGGCCTCGTCGGAGGGCAACGGTGACGTGGGCGACCGCGCCAACGACGCGATCCGCGTGGACGGCAACCAGGTGCGCGCCAAGGTCGTCGGCGAGGGCGGCAACCTGGGTGTCACCGCCCTCGGGCGGATCGAGTTCGACCGCAGCGGCGGCCGGATCAACACCGACGCGATGGACAACTCGGCCGGCGTGGACTGCTCCGACCACGAGGTCAACATCAAGATCCTGTTGGACCGGCAGATCGCCGCGGGCGCGATCCCCGAGGCCGAGCGGCACGATCTGCTCGTCTCGATGACGGACGATGTCTCGCGACTCGTGCTCGCGGACAACGTCTCGCAGAACACCGCACTGTCCGTGGAACGCTCGCTGGCGCCGAAGATGGTGGACGTGCACGCGCGGATCCTCGCGGACCTGTCCCGCAACCGCGGCGTCGACCTCCGCCTGGAGGCGCTCCCGACGCGCAAGGAGACGGATCGCCTGCAGGCCGCCGGCCTGGGCCTGAGCTCGCCGGAGCTATGCAACCTCATGGCGCACGTCAAGCTGGCGGTCAAGGACGACGTGCTCGCCAGCGACCTACCCGACAACGACGTGCTCGCGGCGCGGCTGCCGGACTACTTCCCCGACCACCTGCGCGAGCGCGCCGCGGAGGCCGTCTTCCAGCATCCGCTGCGCCGGGAGATCGTCACCACCCAGGCGGTGAACGAGCTCGTCGACAACGCGGGCGTGAGCTTCGTCTACCGGCTGCAGGAGGAGACCGGGGCTGCGGCGCCCGACGCCGTGCGTGCTTTCGTGGCCGTGAGCCGGGTGTTCGGGCTTCCCGAGACGTGGGCGGCGATCAGGGCACTGCCGACCTCGGCCGCGGAGTCGGCCGCACTGCTCGCGGAGAGCCGTCGTGTGCTCGACCGGGGCGCGCGCTGGATGCTCACCAACCGGCCGCAGCCGATCGCGATCGGCGCCGAGGTCAACCGGTACGCGGACCGCATCGCGGCGATGACGGCCGCGATGCCGGACTGGGATATCCAGTACGACGCGCACGCCTGCCGCGCCGCGGATCACGCCCGCGAGGCGGGGGTTCCCGATGATCTGGCGTACGCCGTCAGCCGCGCCCTGTACCGGTTCAGCCTGCTGGACGTGGTGGACATCGCCGACATCACCGAGCGCGAGGACGACGAGGTGGGCCGCCTGTACTTCGCGCTCATGCAGCATCTGCGGGTCGACAGGATGCTCGGCGCGGTCGCGGAGCTGCCGCGCGGGGACCGGTGGAGCGAGATGGCGCGACTGGCCCTGCGCGACGACCTCTACGGGGCGCTGCGCGCGCTCACCGTCGAGGTGCTCAACTTCACCGAGCCCGATGAGCCCGCAACGCAGAAGATCGGGGACTGGGCATCGCACCACGCGCAGCGGCTCGAGCGGGTCGGCGCGCTGCTCGCCGAGATCCTCGATCCTGTGGACGGCGCGGCGGTCGGCGCGAACGACGAGTCGCGACTGTCGGTCGCGACCCGCGCGCTGCGGTCGCTGCTGCGGCACGTGGGCTAGCTCGCGGGGTGCGGGGACGGCGGCGCCCGGCGGTGGTCGGCTAGCGTTGAGGACGTGACCGATTACAGCTTCACCGCCGCGGGCGTGACGGGCGTGCGCTCCGTGAACGCCGACGGCGCTCCCGTCCTGACGGTGCCGGTGGACGTGCGCTGGTCCGATATGGACGTCTACCAGCACATCAACAACGCCCGGATGGTGACGCTGCTGGAGGAGGCGCGCATCCCGCTGCTCTTCGCGCCCGACGCCCCCACCCGCGACCTGCTCGACGGGCTGCTGCTGGCCAAGCTCGAGGTGGAGTACCGCGGGCAACTGCGGCACCAGGATTCGCCGCTGCAGATCACACTGTGGACCTCCGCGGTACGGGCGGCGGACTTCGTGGTGCACCACGAGGTGCGTCCCGCCGGCGCCGCGCTCGACACCGCCCCGGCGGTGATCGCGCAGGTCCGGCTGGCGGCCTTCGATGTGGGGGAGCAGCGCGTCCGGCGCCTGTCGGGGGAGCAGCGCGACTACGTGAAGTCCTTCTCCCGGTGAGCGATCGACGTTTGACGGTGGCGGGCGCGGGGCCGCGCTCGAATCTCGCGGCCTTCGTCACCCGGCTGCTCCGCACCGACGACTCGGCGGTGATCCGCGTGCGTCGCCGCGATGAGGCGCACGTCGAGGTCTGGGGCAGGACCGGATTCGGGGTCCTGGCGGTGCGAGTGCTCAGCGGGGCCGTCGCACCGGAGTCGCTCGTGTGCGGTGCGGCGTCCGTCCTGGACTCGCTGCGCCTGGCACCGTCGGACGAGGGCGGTTACGTGGACGTGGGCTTCGCCCTGGACTCGGCGTGGCGCGGGGCACTGCCGCCCGCGACCGGTTTCGAGCACCTCGACGACGTGCCCGCGCAGGCGCTGCGTGCCGTCGCGGCCCGGGGCGTCGAGGTCGGCCGGGAGGCCGGCGGCCCGGCGGGTCCGCCGGCCTCGCTGCTGGACTCCGAGGTGGTCAGCGTGGCCTCCGGGGACACCACGGTGCCGATCAGCCTGCGCACCGCGTTCGCCCTGGAGGCCATGGGCTTCGCCGCCGACGGTGCCGACGAGCCCGTCCGGATCTCCGCGTCCGCGACGTGGGTCCGGATCGACGCCCGGTTCGGCTCGCTGTACCAGCGGCGCGAATCCGGTCCGGGGCTACTGGTCTGAGTCGTCCGGGGCTGCGGCCCCGGCGCGCGTGGTCTCGGACAGCGCCCCCTCGCCCTGCGCCGCCCCGGCCCGGGCGGCGAAGAGCATTGCCGTGCGGTTCTGCTGTGCGAGGCGGCGCAGGGTCTGCAGGACCCGGTCGGACAGCACGGTCCCGACGATCGCGGTACGCAGTGCCTGCGCGTCGTCGCCGGTGAGGGTCTCGAGATCGGTGGCGGCGATCCGCTCCGCCGCGTCCGCCCACCCGTCGAGGGTCGCGGTGGTGCCCACGTCGCAGGTCTCCGTCAGCGCCTTGAGCTGGGCTCCGAGCTGGGGGAGCAGCACGTCGCCGTCCTGGATCCGCCAGCCGCGATGCTCGATGAACGCGGCCGCGGCGGCGGTCCAGTCCGGGTCCTCGTCGAAATCCGTGCCCTCCGTGAGCGCCTCCTGTGCGACCCCGAGCAGTTCCGTGCGCGGCACCGTCGGGCTGTCGAGGGCGTCAAGGACGCTGCGGACCCGGGCCAGCGACAGGCCGCCGGACTCGACGAGCGCGCGGATGAGGCGCACACGGTCGACGTGCGCGGGGCCGTACTCGGCCTGCGTGCGGGTGATCGTCTCGCCGGGGCGCAGGAGCGACTCGCGCAGGTAGTACTTCAGCGACGCCGTACTGACGCCCGTCTCAGCGGACAACTCGGACAAACGCATGTATCGATCTTGACATGGATAGTAAAACTCTCCAATATGGGTAGCGGCACTATCCAATTAAGATCCGGCGGAGAGGGACCCATGAACCACGATCTTCAGACCGACACCCACGACGGTGATCTGGTCGTCTTCCTGCTGGGCATGCGCCCCCGGCGGACCTGGAGGCTGGGGCAGTCCGCGTTCGTCGCGCGATCGCTGCGCCGGATGCTGTCCGAGATCGAGCGTGACCGCGAGCGCGGCGGCGCCCTGGGGTACCTGGGTGGATTCAAGGCGATCGCGCCGGGCGGGCCCCTGCTGGTGCAGTACTGGCGCAGCTTCGCCGAGCTCGAGAGCTATTCGCACTCGACCGACTTCACGCACCGGCCGGCCTGGTTGGAGTTCTACAAGATGGCCCACGGTCAGGGACGTTCGACCGTCGGCATCTGGCATGAGACCTACCGCGTGCCCGCCGGGGCGCACGAGTCGATCTACGCGGACCTGTCCGCGCCGGTCGGCCTCGCCGCGGCCGTCGGGTCGCAGCCCTTAGCCCGACGGGGCCGCACCTCCCGGGAGCGGATCGGGGCCTGAGCGGGCCCGTGCGACGGATTCGGGCCGGCGCTCAGGCCAGCCAGCATGCCGCATCCGGCGGCAGCTTGCCGTCGACCAGGGTGGCGCTCGACAGGATCACCTCGTCACCGGGCAGTTCGACGGGCCGGTCCGAGGCGTTGAGCACGCACGTCAGGTTCCCACCGACGCGCCGGAAGGCGAGAAGCCCCGGCCGCGGGGCGCCGTACCATTCGATCGCGTCGCCGCGGAACTCCGGGCGCATGCGGCGGAGCTCGATCGCCGTGCGGTACAGCGTGAGCGTCGAATCGAGGTCCTCGAGCTCGGCCTCGGCGGTGAGGTCCTTCCAGTCGTCCGGCATGGGCAGCCAGGTGTCCGGATTCGTCGAGAAGCCGTAGGGCGGCAGTGCGCCCTGCCACGGCAGGGGCACCCGGCACCCGTCGCGGCCGCGCTCGGTGTGCCCGGAGCGCTCCCACGTCGGGTCCTGCAGCACCTCGTCGGGAAGGTCGACGTTGGGCAGGCCCAGCTCGGACCCGTTGTAGAGGAAGACGGTGCCCGGCAGTGCCAGCTCCACCAGGATCATCGCCCGCGCGCGGGCGATGCCCGCCGCGCCGCCGCCGAATCGCGTGACCTCACGCGGCACGTCGTGGTTGGAGAGCGTCCACGTGGGGATGCCGTTCACCGACTCCACCGCGATCAGCGAGTTGTCGATCGCCTCGCGGATCTCCCGTGCGTCCCAGTGCGCCTCGGCGAGCCGGAAGTTGAACCCCAGATGCAGTTCGTCGGGCCGGATGTACTCGGCGAACCGGTCGTTGTCCTTGACCCAGATCTCACCGACGGTGACGCGACCGGGGAATTCGTCCATCACCTGGCGGATGCGCCGGTGGATGGCGTGCACCCCGGCGTTGTTGAAGCGCAGGTCGTTCTCGTCGTTGTCCATGATCTGGTTGTTTGCCAGGTCCATGTCCGGCAGGCCCGCGGGCTTCGCCATGCCGTGCGCCACGTCGATGCGGAAACCGTCGACGCCGCGATTGAGCCAGAAGCGCAGGGTCTGCGCCAGGTCCTGGAAGACGTCCTCGTTGTCCCAGTTCAGGTCTGGCTGCTCCGGTGCGAAGATGTGCAGGTACCACTGCCCGGGCGTGCCGTCGGCCTCGGTCACCCGATGCCAGGCCGGACCGCCGAAGATGCTGGGCCAGTTGTTCGGCGGCTCGTCGCCGTTGGGGCCGCGGCCGTCGCGGAAGACGTACCGGGCGCGCTCCGGGCTGCCCGGACCCGCGGCCAACGCGGCCTGGAACCAGGGGTGCTGATCGGACGTGTGGTTCGGCACCAGGTCCATGGTGACGCGGATGCGGTGGGCGTGCGCCGCCGCGATCAGCTCGTCCATATCGGCGAGGGTGCCGAACAGCGGGTCGATGTCGCGCGGATCCGAGACGTCGTAGCCGTGATCGGCCATCGGCGAGCGCATCACCGGAGACAGCCACAGGGCGTCCACACCGAGCAGCTCGAGGTAGCCGAGGCGGTCGATCACCCCGCGCAGATCTCCGACGCCGTCGCCGTTCGCATCGGAGAACGACCGCGGATACACCTGGTAGAAGATCGCGTCCTTCCACCACGGTGCGTCGGTGTAGCGGGGCGTGTGGACGGGTGGCGTCATCTCACTCCTGTTCAAGCGCCCATGGGGGTGTTCACGAGCATCTGTGCGGCCATCTCACAGTAGGCCCTGAGCTGTTGCTTGCGGTCGGGGCTCATCCGCGCGTCGTCGATCGAGGCGATCGCCACATCCATGCACCGCAGCCAGGCGTCGCGCTCGAGCTCGGTGATCCGGAAGGGCACGTGCCGCATCCGCAGCCGCGGATGCCCGCGTTGCTCCGAGTAGGTGCGCGGTCCGCCCCAGTACTGCTCGAAGAACATCCGCAGCCGCACCTCGGCGGGACCCAGATCCTCCTCGGGGTACAGGGGGCGCAGCACATCGTCGTGCGCGACCTCCTGGTAGAAGCGGTGGATCAACTCCGCGAAGGTGTCCGCGCCGCCGACGGCGTCGTAGAAGCTCTGCTGGTCCGGCGTGCTCACCGGTCCATTCTCCCACGACGCGGCGGGGACCCCGGCGGCGGCGCCGCCCCGTCCGAACTATGGTCGACCGGGTGAGCGACGGGACGGCGGGCGGTGTGGACGAGGCACTCCGTCGGGAGCGGGACCGCGTCGAGGACCTCACGCAGGAGCTCGAGCGGACGCGGAGCGCCCTGTCGATGTTCCAGGCGATCGCCGAGTCCGCCACCGACCTGATCTACGTCAAGGACCTCGCCGGCCGGTACGTCTACGTCAACGACGTGGTCGCGCGGCTCTACGACGTGCGAGCCGACGAGTTCGTCGGCAGGGACGACAGGCAGATGTTCGACGCGGCGGCCGCGGCCGAGTTGCGCGAGGCCGACCGCGCGATCATGCGCAGCGGCGTCCCCCGCGAGCTCGAGGAGTGGACGACCGTCGACGGACGGGCACGCCGGTTCCAGTCCACCAAGTCGCCGTACCGCGATGCCTCGGGCCGGGTCGTGGGGCTCATCGGCGTCTCGCGCGATGACACCGACACCCGCAGCACCGCCGAGGAGATCGCGCGCTTGCGGGCGCTGCAGGAGGGCGCGGCGGGATCGCTGCCGCGCGGCGTCGGCGACCACATCACCATCCGCACGCTCCAGGCCATTGCGGACGCGGCGCCGGACTCGGTGTACGTCAAGGACCGCGACGGGCGGTTCATCTTCCTCAACCGCGCCGCGCAGCGGGTCTTGCAGGCGGGGGACCGGCCACTCGGTGAGGTGCTCGGCGGTACCGACGCCGACTTCATGGATCCGGTCGCGGCGGCGCGCATCATGGAGACGGACCGCGCGGTGATGGATACGGGGGTCGCCCAGGAGATCGACGAGTCCGCCGAGGTCGACGGTCGCCGGGTCACCGTCCGCTCGCTCAAAGCGCCCTACCGCGACGAGGCGGGTCGGGTGATCGGCCTCGTCGGCATCTCGCGCGACGTCACGACGACACGGCTGATCGAGGCCCGGCTGCTGCGCGCGGAGGCGCGCTGGCAGTTCGCGCTCGACACCGTCGGGGAGGGCATCTGGGACTGGGACATCGCGGCCCACGAGGTCTACTACTCGCCGCGCTGGAAGCGCATGCTCGGCTACTCCGACGACGAGATCGGGGACACGACCCTCGAGTGGGAGCGTCGCGTGCACCCCGACGACCTCGAGACCGCGCTGCGCGCGATGAACCGCCACATGCGCGGCGAGACCGCCGAGTACCACTGCGAGCACCGGATCCGAACCCGCTCCGGTGAGTACATGTGGGTCCGCGCCCGGGGGCGGATCATCGAGCGCGCCGGCGACGGCACGATCGTGCGGATCATCGGCAGCCAGACCGACATCACGGATGAGCGCACCGAGCGCCGCGCGCTCGAGGACGCGGCGCAGGAGCTCGGCAGGCTCGCCGAGGTCGACGAGCTCACCGGTATCGCGAACCGGCGCGGGCTCGGGCGCGCGCTCGACGCGGCGTGGAGCGCGGCGGCCCAGGACGGCGGCATGGTCCACCTCGCGCTCATCGACGTGGACGGCTTCAAGACCTACAACGACAGCCACGGCCGGCGACGTGGCCCTGCGCGACTTCGCGGGCGTCCTCGCCCGGATCCCGGCCCGGCGCGGCGAGATCGCCGCACGGTACGGCGGCGACGAGCTCGCGCTGCTCCTGCTCGGCGACGTCGACCTCGCGGAGGTGCTCGAATCGGTGCGCCGCGAGGTACTCGCGCTCGGCCTCACCCACGACGGTGCCCGACCCGTCTCCGTCAGCATCGGCGGCGTCTCCCTCGACGCCGCGACCACCGATCCCGAGATCCTGCTCCGTGAGGCGGACCGTCGGCTGTACCGCGCGAAGGCGGCGGGCCGCAACACCGTCGTCACGGAGTAGGTCACCTCGCGTTCACCGGCTATCCGCCGATTCGCCTCGGGAAATGCGCGGAAATCACCGTGCGGACCGCTCGAGTCCGTGGTGCACTACTAGAGGCGAAAGGGCCCCGGCCGTCCCGGTGGGGCCGCGCGAGGGTGAGGAGTGTCGATGAAGCGATCGCACGGCGCGGGTCGATCCGCGACCACGACGTTCGCCGACGACTCCTCTTCCGCCGCCGGCGCTGTCTGGGGCAAGCGCCGAGTGCTGCTGCTCAACGCCACGTACGAGCCGCTCACCGCGATATCGATGCGCAGGGCGATAGTCCTGATGCTGAGGGACAGGGCCGACGTGGTCCACGACGATCCGAACGGTCCGCTGGTGCATTCAGCGGACCGTTCGCTGTCTGTGCCGTCGGTGATCCGGTTGCGGACGTACGTCCGGGTGCCTTACCGGGCCCAGGTGCCGATGACGCGGGCGGCGCTGATGCACCGCGATCGCTTCCGCTGCGGCTACTGCGGCGGCAAGGCCGACACCATCGACCACGTGCAGCCCCGGTCCCGCGGCGGCGGCCACGGATGGGAGAACTGTGTCGCGTGCTGCGCCTCCTGCAACCATCGCAAGGCCGATCGGCTGCTGTCCGAAATCGGCTGGACGCTGCGCACCGAGCCGCGGGCGCCCCAGGGGCGTCACTGGCGGCTGCTGTCCACGCTCAAGGAGGTCGACCCGATGTGGAGTCGGTATCTCGACCTGGATGCGGCATAGGCTAAGTTGTTCACTGATCGACCAGCGCGTCTCGGGCGTTGGCGCAGACAGGAAAGGGGCCCACAGTGAGCTTGCTCAACATCGTCGGTGGGATCACCGTCGTGGCGACGATCGTGATCGTCGTCCTGTGTGTCATCTCGATGGCCACCGGCCGCAACGAGAAGTACCAGCAGCCGGGCGAGTACAAGCTCGGCGAGCCGTGGACCCGCGAGCCCATGCTGTTCAGCGCGGTCGACGAGGCTCCGGTGGGCCCGCACGGCGCCCATCACGGCGACCATGACAACGAGAACCTGATCGGGGGTGCCGCTCGTGGCAAGTGGTGATCACGCGCAGACCATCGCCGTTCCGCAGGGCGAGCTGCCCATCGGTACGGCCATCACGTCGAGCGGCCGGATCTCCGCCGCACGCCAGGCGAGCGACAGCCCCGCCAATCCGCCGTTCTCGCGTGAGGAGCTCATCGGCCTCGACGAGGCCCTGATCCGCGCCACGCGCGACGCCGGCGCCCGGTTCTCCGTGTACATCGGCGACCTGGGTGACGATGCGCACGCCGGTGCCGAGGCGGTGCTCCGTCAGGCTCCCGAGCCCGAGTACGCGGCGCTCATCGCCGTCTCGCCGAACACGCGCGACATCGTGGTCCTCACCGGCAGCGGTGTGGCCGACCGTCTGGGCGACAAGGTCGCGCAGCTCGGCGTCACCGCCGCGATCCCGCCCTTCCAGGCCGGCGACCTCATCGACGGCCTCATCGCGGCGCTGCGCGTCATGGCCTCGGCCGTGAAGCCGCCGACGGCGTAGCCCGCACGACCCGGAGCCCCGGATCGCCCTCGTGGCGGTCCGGGGCTCCGTCGTTCTCATCCGTCGTTCGGCGGGCGGCGTCTCATCGGCCGCGGTTGATCCTCCGGTCTTCGGCGACGGTCATCAGGACCACCTTCGTATCGTCGGTGAGCCCGCGCCAGCGGTGCAGGAGGCCCGCGGTGATGTAGAGGCTGTCGCCCGGGTGCAGCTCCTCCACCTCGGGCGGTTCCCCGACGGTCACCACCGCGGTTCCCGCGACCACGTACATGATCTCGTCGTGCGGGTGGCGGAAGTCGCGGTCGTCGTCGGCGCGGCCCGTGAATTCGAGTGCCCGCAGGGCGCGGCGACCGTGGACCAGTGACCGCACCCGTACGGTGTCGTCCGACGGTGCGCCCTCGCCGACGATCAGCGCGGGGTCACCGGCGCGGCAGACCGCAGCGTCGTCTGCGTCGGCCCGGGCCAACAGGTCGGTCGCGGTCGTGGACAGGGCGTCGGCGATCGACTGCAGCGACCGGAGACTGGTGTTGGTCCGGCCGTTCTCCAGCTGACTCAGGAACGACGGGGAGAGTCCGGTGCGCGCCGAGACCGCGGCGAGGGTCAATCCCTGCTCGGCACGGGCCGCGCGGATCACCCCGCCCAGCTGCTCCGAATCGACCGTTCGGCCCCGCTGCTCCGTCATGTCCCTCCCTGCTTCCCGCTCACGTGCCTGCCCTCGGTGACCAGGATTGGCATCACGTCGAGCGAAACCCCGGCGAGAGCTGGCGTACTGAAACTTCGCCGTTATTGAATATTCAGTGACTCCGCCGCAACACCGCTGCGGCTGAATATTCAGCACTCCTGCCCCTTGATCCTATGAGGTGACCCGTGGAACAGAACACTCTCAAGCGACGTGGTGCCGGCCTCATCGGCCGGGACGCCGAGCGATCGGCCGGCGGCTACACGCTGTACGCGCCGCTGAGCGGCGACGGAACGGTCCATCTGGTGGACGAGGAAGGCACCGAGGTGCACCGGTGGAACCTGCCGCACCGCCCCGGCCGGCACGCGCGACTCCTCGCCGACGGCAGCCTCGCCTACAACGGGAACCTCGTCGGTAGCGGGGAAGCGCCGGCATTGTTCGACATGTGGCGCAAGTACAGCGGCGGCTCGATGGCTCGCTACGACCGCGACGGGAACCTGCTCTCCGAGGTCGTCGACCCGTTGCAGCACCACGACGCGCACCATCTCGACGACGGCCGCATCCTCTACGCCGCGCTCGAACCGCTCACCGGTAACCGCGCACGCGCGGTCCGCGGCGGCCACCCCGGTACCGAGGCCGCCGGATCGGACGGGACGCCGACCGTCTACGCCGACACCATCAAGGAGGTCGGGCCCGACGGTGAGCTGCTGTGGTCCTGGAACGCCTTCGACCACCTCGACGTCCGCGACTTCCCGCTGCAGCCGCACTACTGGCGCGAGCACTGGCCGCTGATCAACAGCGTGCAGCCGCTCGGGGACGACGCCGTGGTCGCCAGCTTGCGCAGCGTGTCCGCGGTCGTCGTGATCGACCGTGCGACGGGCGGCGTCCGCACCGTCGCAGGCCCGGAGACCGTGGCGCAGCAGCACCACGTCACGCCGCTCGAGAACGGCGGGCTCCTGGTCTTCGACAACGGAACCTTCCGGCACGGGGAGTCCGTGACCTACAGCCGCGTGATCGAGGTCGATCCCGCGGACGGCTCGATCGTCTGGCAGTACGCCGACAGCCCGCGCGAGGCCTTCTTCACGCCCTTCATGGGAGGCGCGCAGCGACTGTGGAACGGCAACACCCTGATCACCGAAGCGGCGTTCGGCCGGCTGTTCGAGGTCACGGCCGAGGGCCGGGTGGTGTGGGAGTTCGTGGTCCCGCAGTTCTCCGCCTACCCCGATCCGGCCACGCGCGAGGTGTTCCCCGCCGTTGGCAACGCGGTCTTCCGCGCCTACCGGTACCCGGCGGAGCAGGTCCGGGCCTGGGGACTCGCGTGACGCCCGCGGAGAGCACCGTCGACGATGCCGTGGTGTCCGGACCGTCCCCGGTCGATGAGCGCCTCGGCTGGCGGCTGACACTGCCGATGGCGGCGCAGCACGTCGTGGTGATGATCGCCGGCCCGATCGCGACCGTCTTCCTGATCGGCGGCACGCTGCACCTACCGGAGGCGACGGTTCGCGCGCTGCTGTGCGCAACGCTCCTCGCCTGCGGTGTCGGCACGATCCTGCAGTCCGTGGGCCTACCGGGCTGGGCCGGCCTGGGCGCGCGGCTGCCGTTCGTGATGCTGCCCGGCGGGGCCGCGGTGGTGCTGTTCCTGCAGATCGCCACAGCGTCGGGTCCGGCGACGGCGACCGGCGCGGTGCTGCTGACCGCCGCGCTCGGTCTCGTCCTGGCGCCGTTCGCGGGGCGGATCGTGCGGTTCGTCCCGCCGGTCGTGATCGCGACGATGATCGTGGTGATCGGGGTCAACCTGGTGAAGGTGGCGGCCGGACTGATCGCGGGTGACGCGGGAAAGCCGGGCACGGCCGCGATCGGCCTGGCCGCGGCGACGATCGGGGCCACCGTATTGCTGCAGCGGGTCCTGCCCGCGGGCTGGCGGCGCGGCTCGGTGCTGCTCGGGATGGCCGTGGGCACCGCACTGGCCGCCGCGACCGGGCACCTGACCCTGCGCCACGCCGCGGGCCTGCTGCAACTGCCCGAGCCGTTCCCGTTCGGCACGCCCCGGTTCGACCTGCTCGCGGCCGTCCCGCTGCTGATCTTCGGGATCGTGTCGATGGCGGAGGCCACCGGCCAGACAGTGCTCAACGCCCAGGTCGTGGGCGCGCAGATCGACACGGGCCGAACGGTGGGCCGCGTGATCCGGACCGACGCGATCACCTCGCTGCTCGCGGGCCTGTTCGGTGGGCAGACGATGATCACGAGTGGTGAGAACATCGGCATCGTTCGCGCCACCGGGGTGCGCAGCAGATACGTCACCGCCGCCGCCGGACTGCTGCTCGTGGCGATGGCCTTCTTCGCCCCAATGGGCACCCTCATCGCCTCACTGCCCGGTCCCGTGATCGGCGGCACCGCGGCCTACGTCTTCGCGATGATCGTGGTGACCGGCCTGCGGATGCTCGGCTCGCTGGACCTCGCGGACGACCGGATCTTCGTCGCCGCCGTCGCCGGCCTGACCGCGGGACTGCTGCCGATCCTCGGGCCCGGTCTCTACCAGGGGTTCCCGCAGGCCCTCCGACTCGTCCTCTCGAGCGGCGTCACCATGTGCGCGGTGGTCGGGATCATCGCGGCGGCGACGCGGCCGCGTCGCCGCTAGAGCTCCGTGCTCGCGAACTCGCGCGCCTCGGCGTACAGCTCGGTGGCCTCCTCCGGGGTGTCCACCTGCGGTGCGGATCCGAGCAGGGGTTGTGTCGCCGTCTCCCGCATGGCGACGACGGCGATCAGGCCGACGATGCCGCTGATGATGAGGTAGAAACCGGGGACCAGGTCGTTCTTCGTGGCATCCACGAGCGCCGAGGTGATCAGCGGAGTCGTGCCGCCGAACGCCGAGACCGCCACGTTGAAGCCCAGGCCGAGCGCGCCGTACCGGACTGCGGTGGGGAACAGCGCCGGCAGGGTCGAGGCGGTGGGGGCGGCGAAGCAGGCCAGCACGGCGCCGAAGACGATGCAGGCGACGATCGGGCCCCAGAGGGAGCCGTGGCGCAGCAGCCAGAAGGCGGGCACCGCGATCACGATCTGCACGATCGCGGCGGTGGCGAAGATCGCCCTGCGGCCCACGATATCGCTGAGGTGACCCATGAGCAGGATCAGCACCACCACGACCAGCATCGCGAGCAGCACCAGCATGTCCGACGTGAGCTGGCTGCGGTGCGCCACCTCGGTCAGATAGGTGGGCAGGTACGCGGTGATCATGTAGTTCGTGACGTTGTAGAGGATCACCAGGCCCATGCACACCAGCAGCGGTCGCCAGAGCTTGGTGACGATCGTGAGGAGCTCGTGCTGCGGCGTCTCCACGGCCTTGAGCGCGCTCTCGTGCGCGTCCAACTGCGCCTGGAAGGCGGGCGTGTCCTCGAGCTTGAGTCGCAGGTACAGGCCGATCAGCCCCATCGGGCCGGCGATGAAGAACGGGATGCGCCAGCCCCAGGAGAGCATGTCGGCCTCCGAGAGCGTCGCGTTGAGGATCGTGACCAGCAGGGAGGCGCAGGAGTAGCCGATGAAGGTGCCGAAATCGAGCCAGCTGCCCAGGAAGCCGCGGCGCTTGTCGGGCGAGTACTCGGCGATGAAGGTGGTTGCGCCGCCGTACTCGCCGCCGGTGGAGAAGCCCTGCACGAGGCGTGCGCACAGGAGCAGGATCGGCGCCCATACCCCGATCGCGGCGTACGACGGGATGATGCCGACGGCGAAGGTGCCGATCGACATCATGATCATGGTGGCGGCGAGGACCTTCTGCCGGCCGACGCGATCGCCCATCAACCCGAAGACGATGCCGCCCAGCGGCCGCACGAAGAACGCCGCGGCGAAGGTGGCGAAGGTCGCGAGCAGCTGACCGGTGTGGGAGAGACCCTCGAAGAAGACCTTGCCGAGCGTGGTGGCGAGGTAGGCGTACACGCCGAAGTCGAACCACTCCATCATGTTGCCCAGCGCCGCCGCGGTGATCGCCCGCTTGAGCATCGGCTGATCGACGACGGTGATGGACTCCTCGGTGAGCGGGGGCTTCCGCCGGAAGAGTCTCGCCAGGGTGCGGCGGCGCGACGAGCGAACGCTCTCCGCGCCCCAGCCGGCTATGTGCAGTTCGCCCGATTCTGTTCGCGTCCTGTCCATTTCTTCACGCTAACAAGATCCCCTAACTATGAGGCGTGGGGTGCGGAACGGCGGACGGTTTGCGCCGGTATGGGGTGGTATCGAGGCGCGCTCAGTCGAGAATGTCCCCGTCGACGTAGAACCACCGTCCGCCCTCGCGCACGAATCGGGACCGCTCGTGCAGCACCCCGAGCTCCCCGTCGACGAGATAGGTCGCCCGGAACTCCACGACGCTGTTCTCGTCGGTCTCGGCCCCGTCGACGGTGTCGACGATCTGCAGGCCGCGCCAGCGCACGTCCTCGTCGAGCTCGAGATCCGCCGGGCGGGTGCTCGGGTGCCACGACGCGAGGAGCCAGGCCGCGTCGCCGTCCCGGAAGGCGGCGAATCGGGAGCGCATGAGCGCTTCGGCGGTCTCCGGGATGTGGTGCGCGTCCATTCGTGCAGCGTACGGCGATGGTCATCACGTTGTGCACGGCGCCCGATCGTGTTCTGATCGAATCAAAGTATTGAAGTTTCAATGAATGGACACGGTATGAACCTCAACCGGACGATCCGCAACGCCGTCGCCGCAGTGCTCACCGTCGGCGCGCTCGTGCTCGGCGTCGCCGCGCAGGCGAGCGCAGCCCCGTCGACGCCGAAGGAGGTGGTCACCGCGTTCTACACCGAGGGCTTCGTGCAGCGCGACATCGCCGGCGCAGCGCAGCGCTACATCGGCGACCACTACATCCAGCACAATCCGGGCGTCGCCGACGGCCGGGACGCCTTCGTCGCCGCACTCGGACCCGTCGTGAAGGACCCGAAGTACAGCACCTCCATCGTGCGCGTCGTGGCGGACGGCGATGTCGTGGTCGTGTACGCGAAGTCGGTCTACGACGGCAAGGCGCAGGCGGTCGCGGACATCTTCCGCGTCGCGAACGGCAAGATCGTCGAGCACTGGGACGTGATCCAGGACGACCCGGGCCGCACGGCGAGCGGTCACCCGTTCATCAGCTGACCGACGAGACGACGCGGCCCCGGGATCGAATCGATCCCGGGGCCGCGTCGTGCCGGGTCAGCCCCGGTCGAAGGCGCGTGCCGCGAGCGAACGGACGATGCCCGCGCGGCCCTCGAGGACCAGGCGGCGCAGTGCCGACGGGTGCTCGCCCGCGAGCCACGCGTCCGCGGCGGCCACGGCCTCGTCGGAGATGTCCCACGACGGGTACAGGCCCACGACGACGGTCTGCGCGACCTCGGAGGAGCGACGGCCCCACACCTCGTCGATCGACGCGAAGTACCGCGCCGTGAACGGTGCCAGCAGCTCGCCCTGGCCCGGCTGGGCGATGCCGGCGGAGATCGCGCGGGTCAGCGTGTTGGACAGCGAGTCGTCGCCGAAGACCTTCTCCCACGCCTCCTCCTTGATCCGGCCGTCCGGCCGCGCGGCCAGCGCGGCGGCCGCGGAACGCTCACCGGCGGCGGTCGGGTCGCGCAGCACCTCGGCGTCGATCTCCTCGGCGCCGGCGGCACCGGCGCGGGCCAGGGCCGTCAGCAGGCGCCACCGCAGATCGGTGTCGACGGTGAGCCCGTCCAGGCCGACGGTGGCGGGCTCGGCACCGTCGTACAGCGCGCGCAGGGCCTCGACCTCGGTGCGACCCAGTGCCGACGCCGCCAGGGCGTTGACGAAGGCGAGCTGGAAGTCGGAGCCGGCCTCGGCCTCGCGGGCCAGGCGCAGCAGGCCCGACGCGAGCCGCTCGCGGCCCTCGGCGGCGGCCCACGCCGGATCGGCGTAGGACTCGACGGCCGTCTGCGCCTGCAGCACGACGCGCTGCACCACACCCACCTCGGTCTCGGCGCCGATGCCGCCGAGCACCAGCTCGACGAAGTCCCTGGCCTTCATCTCCGCCTGGCGCGTCATCTCCCACGCGGCGGACCAGCCCAGGGTGCGGGGGAGCGACTCGGCGATGTCGGCGATCCGGTTCGTGACCGTCGCGAGCGAGACCGGGTCCAGCCGCACCGAGCAGTAGGTGAGGTCGTCGTCGTTGATGAGCACCAGCTCACCGCGGTGCGCGCCGACGAGTTCGGGCACGTCGGTGCGCTCACCCGCGACGTCCAGCTCGACGCGCTGCGTGCGCACCAGCTTGCCGTCCTGATCGGCGTAGACGCCCACGGCCAGGCGATGCGTGCGGAGCTCGCCCGCGCCGGGCTGCGCGCCCTCCTGGATGATGGTGAAGCGGGTGAAGTTCCCGGCCTCGTCGACCTCGAAGTCCGGCCGCAGGATGTTGATGCCGGTGGTCTTGAGCCACTGGGCACCCCAGTCGGACAGGTCGCGGCCCGACGAGGCCTCCAGTGCGCGCAGGAGGTCGTCGAAGGTGGCGTTGCCGAACTTGTGCTCGACGAAGTACGTGCGCAGGCCGGCCAGGAAGGGCTCGAGCCCCACGTAGGCCACGAGCTGCTTGAGCACGGATGCGCCCTTGGCGTAGGTGATCCCGTCGAAGTTGACCTCCACGGCCTGCAGGTCGGGGATGTCGGCGGCCACGGGGTGCGTCGACGGGAGCTGGTCCTGCCGGTAGGCCCACGACTTCTCGACGTTCGCGAAGGTGGTCCACGCGGAGGTGTACTCGGTGGCCTCGGCCTGGCTGAGGACGGAGGCGAAGGTCGCGAAGGACTCGTTCAGCCACAGGTCGTCCCACCAGCGCATGGTGACCAGGTCACCGAACCACATGTGCGCCATCTCGTGCAGTACCGTCTCGCAGCGCCGCTCGTAGAGGTAGCGCGTGACCTTCGAACGGAAGACGTAGTCCTCGAGGAAGGTGACGGCGCCGGCGTTCTCCATGGCACCCGCGTTGAACTCCGGCACGAACAGCTGGTCGTACTTACCGAAGGCGTAGGGAATGCCGAAGTTCTTGTGGTAGAAGCCGAAACCCTGTTTGGTCTCGGTGAAGAGGCGCTCGGCGTCCATGTGCTCCGCGAGGCTCGCGCGGCAGAACAGGCGCAGGTCGATCGTGCCGTGCTCGTCGGCGTAGGCGTCCTTCCACACCGCGTACGGCCCGGCGATGAGTGCCACCAGGTAGGTCGACATCGGCTCCGTCGTGACGAAGGTCCAGCGGTGCGCACCGGTCGGCAGCGGCTCGCGGGTCGCCTCCGCGCCGCCCGTCACCACGGTCCAGGACGACGGTGCCGTGACGCTTACGTCGAAGACGGCCTTGAGATCCGGCTGATCGAAGCACGCGAACATGCGCTTGGCGTCCGCCGTCTCGAACTGGGAGTACAGGTACACCGCGGAGTCGGTCGGGTCGACGAACCGGTGCAGGCCCTCGCCGGTGTTGGAGTAGAAGAACCGGCCGGAGATCACGAGCTCGTTCTCGGCGGCGAGGCCGTGCAGGGCGAGCCCGCCCTCCTCGGTGTAGCCCGAGGTGTCGACGGGGCGGCCGTTGAGCGTCGCGGTGATGCCGCTCGCGATGAGGTCGATGAAGGTCTCCGCGCCCGGCGTCGCCGTGAAGGTGATCGTCGTGGTCGACCCGAAGGTCTTCTCGCCGGGGGCGTCCGCCCCGTCGGTGAGGTCGAGGTCGATGGCGTAGCGCGAGACGGCGACGATCGCGGCGCGCTCAGCGGCCTGGACCCGGGTGAGATTGGGCGCGGACAAAGGTGACGCTCCTTCATTGGCTCGAGGACACGGTGCCGGGCGGACCGGCTCGACCCGTCCCACAATGCCACCCGCCGGTGCGTCGCGCCCGCGCGGGAAGCAGATCGCCGTGCGCGGCGTTGCAGTCAGGAGCAGGATCTACATCGAACGCCCCGTCCCACGAGCAGGAGCCGCAGTGACCGAGACCGCCCCGTCCATCGCCAAGGATCGCGTCGAATTCTGGTTCGACCCGCTGTGCCCGTGGTGTTGGATCACCTCGCGCTGGATCCTCGAGGTCGAGCAGGTGCGCGACATCGACGTGCAGTTCCACGTGATGAGCCTCGCCGTCCTCAACGAGGGCCGGGAGAACCTGCCCGAGATCTATCAGGAGCTGATGAAGACGGCGTGGGGTCCCGTGCGCGTGCTCATCGCCGCCGCGCAGCGCCACGGTGACGAGGTGCTGCCGAAGCTGTACACCGCCATGGGCACTCGGATCCACAACCAGCAGAACAAGGATCTCGCCGTCGTGATCGCCGAATCGCTCGCCGAGACCGGCCTGGAGTCGGACCTCGCGGCCGCCGCGAACAGCACCGACTTCGACGCGGCGCTGCGCGAGAGCCACCACGCAGGCATGGACAAGGTGGGTGACGACGTGGGAACCCCGACCATCCACGTCAACGGCACCGCCTTCTTCGGTCCCGTGCTCTCCCGCATCCCGCGCGGCGACGACGCCGGGCGCGTCTGGGACGGCGCGGTGCTGCTCGCGAGCTATCCGCACTTCTACGAGCTCAAGCGTTCCCGCAACGAGGAGCCCTCGTTCGACTGAGCCCACACGGAGAGAACCCCGCCGACGGATCGGCGGGGTTCTTCTGTACGGAGGCTCAGGAGCCGGTGGGGCCGTTCGGCGGCGTACCCGGGGTTCCGGGCCGGTCGTCGGAGTTCGGGCCGGGCTGTGCGCCGCTCTCGTCCTGCGAGAGCTGGTGGCGCTGCGCGTAGTAGCCGCCCTCCGGATAGCTCTGGGCCTGGCCGCCCTGCTGATGCTGCTGGCCCGGGTGCGCCTGCTGCGCGGGCTGACCCGAGTGGCCGGGCTGTGCGGGCGGATACGTGGCTGACGGGCCGTGGGCGAGGAACCCGTGCGCGACGGGAGCCTGCGGCGCCGCGCCGGGCGCGGGGGCCAGCACCTCCTGCTGGGTGTACGTGGGCATCGGGCCCGCCGGCACCACGGCGCCGCCGCCCACGCCGCGCATCGGTCCGCTGGGCGCGAACCACAGCGAGCCGGCCTTCGTGCGGTTGCGCAGCGCGGCCGCACGCCAGGTGAGGACGGGGTGCGATGCGGTGAGGTTCACCAGCCAGGTGAAGAAGCCCTTGTCCGTGGACGCGCGGTCGGCCAGCTGGTCGAAGTCGACCTCCTTGCCGAGGTACTTGCCCGCGCCGAGGACGCCCATGCCGCCGGGAGTGCCCGAGGGCTGGTTGAAGTAGCCGTAGTTGTCGGCGGTGTACTCCTGCGAACGCGACAGCGCGGCGCCGATCACCGGGAGGTAGCCCATTGCGAACGAGGCGATCTGGCGCCAGTACGAGACGTGGCCGGCGGCGATGTGCCCCACCTCGTGGCCGATGATGTAGGCGAGGGCGTCCGGATCGCGCGCCTCGCCGCCGATCTCGAACAGATCGCTGTAGACCACCACGAAGCGACGGAAACCGTGCCCGGACGCGAAGGCGTTGATCTGGCCGTTCCCGATCACGACGAAGGCGTCGGGGACTTCGCGCATGCCGTACCGCGCGGCCGCCTCGCGCACCATCCGGTACCCCTCGGGGAACTGCGTGGGCGTCATCTGCACGCCCTGGACGCGCGGCGATGCCCAGGTCAGGCCTCGGACCACCCAGATGAGGATCGGCGCGACCAGGGCGATCAGCATGTACTGGTTGACGACGCCCAGCGCGGCCAGCACGAGTGAACCGCCGTAGATGAGCACGGTCACCAGGATCACGACGACCAGCAGCGGGATCTCCCACGGATGGCGCCGGGGAGCACCGGCGTAGGCCGGAGGCTGCAGCACCGGGGCACCCGGCCCCGCGGGGCCGCCGGGGAAGTGTCCGGAGGGGAAGTGCGCCCCCTGGAAGTGGCCGGTGGGGAACTGCGGACCGCCGGGCTGCCCGGAACCACCGAGGCCCGCCGTGACCGACGCGTCGTGAGCGCCGAGCTCGGGGAGTGCGTGGTGCGCCCCCGACAGATGCTGCTCGGTCGGGAAGTCCGTGGCCGGGATGGCGGAGGTCGCGGCGTCGGAGGGCGACGGGGCCTGCGCGGCGACGGTGTCCTCCGGCTGCACGACCGGGAAGAAGCCGGTGCTCGGCATCGTGGTCTCGTCTGGCCCGGTGCTGAAGGCTCCGCTGCGGGCGGACTCGGTGGGGGAGGAGTCGCCCTGCGGCTCCTGGCCCGGTGTCTGCTCGGTGCTGTCATCCATGCCATCGAATGTAGGCTGTGCCGCCTTCAGATGCTCGCGCGGCGCGTGTCAGACTTGTCCCATGCGCGTTTACCTCGGCGGCGACCACGCCGGATTCGAACTGAAGTCCCAGATCATCGAGCACCTGACGGCGGGCGGCCACGAGGTCGTCGACTGCGGCGCCCACACCTACGACGCCCTCGACGACTACCCCGCGTTCTGCATCGATGCGGCCAAGCGGGTCGTCGCCGACCCGGGCAGCCTCGGCATCGTGCTCGGCGGCAGCGGCAACGGCGAGCAGATCGCGGCGAACAAGGTGCCCGGCGCCCGCTGTGCCCTCGCCTGGAGCGTCGAGACGGCACAGCTCGCACGCCAGCACAACAACGCGCAGCTCATCGGCATCGGTGGTCGCATGCACAGCAAGGAGGAGGCGCTCGCGATCGTCGACGCCTTCCTGTCGACCCCGTGGTCGGACGAGGAGCGCCACCAGCGCCGCATCGACATCCTCTCGGAGTACGAGCGCACGGGCGTCGCCCCCGCCGTGCCCGGTACGCCGGAGGCTTAGACCCGTGCCGGAGGGACACACCCTCCGCCGACTCGCCCTCGCCCACGACGCACTGTTCGCGGGCGAGGGCGTGTCCGTCTCGAGCCCGCAGGGCAGGTTCGCGCCGGAGGCGAAGCGGCTCGACGGCCGCGTCTTCGAGCGCGCCGACTCCTGGGGCAAGCACCTGTGGCACCGGTACTCGGGCGGTGCGATCGTGCACATCCACCTGGGCCTGTACGGCGCCTTCACCGACTTCGGCCTGCTCGACGGTGTCCCGCCCGCGCCGGTGGGCCAGGTCCGGATGCGCATCGTCGGGCCGCGCGGCGGGACCGACCTGCGCGGCCCCACGGCGTGCGAGCTCGTCACGGAGGAGCAGGTCGACGGGGTGCTGGCGCGCCTCGGGCCCGACCCGCTGCGGGCCGACTCCGATCCCGAGGACGCGTGGCGGCGCATCGCGCGGTCGCGCCGCCCGATCGGCGCGCTGCTGATGGACCAGAAGGTCATGGCCGGGGTCGGGAACGTCTACCGTGCCGAGGTCCTCTTCCGCGCGGGCATCGACCCGCACCGCGAGGGCCGTGACGTCTCCCGCACCGAGTTCGACGGGATCTGGGCCGACCTGGTGGCCCTCATGCCGATCGGCGTCGAGCGCGGACGCATGCACGTGGTGCGGTCGGAACACGACCACGGCGCACCGTCGTACGCCGAGGACCGGCCCCGGACCTACGTCTACCGGCGTGCCGGCGATCCGTGCCGGGTCTGCGGAACGCCCGTGCGGACCGAGGTCATGGAGGCGCGGAACCTCTACTGGTGCCCCACCTGTCAGAGCTGACGAGCCTGTTAGCTCCGACACAGCACCGGTTTCTTAACATGGATTTCAGCTCGTTCACACGTGCGCCCGGTTAAGTCGCGGACATGAACACGCTGACCGTCCACAGCAGGGCGGCCCGACGACCGGCGGACGCCGGCCGGGCCCGGATCACCGTGCTCGCCGTCGGGGGCACGGGCGAATCCTGGATCGACGATCCCCGCACCGAGGTCACCGGCATGCTCAGCCACGTCGTGGCGGACCTCGACGAACGCTTCGTCGGCCGGTGGGTGGGCTATCCCGCCTCGTACGGGCCGGTTCCGGTGCGCGACGGCATCTCCTTCGCGGAGTCCGTCTCCATCGGCGTCGAGCGCCTGCTCACCGCGATGACCGAGGTCGACGGGCCCGTCGTCCTCATCGGCTACTCCCAGGGCTGCACGGTGGTGCGCCGCGTGCTCGGCGTGATGGACTCCGTCGTCGGCGGTCCCGAGCTGGCGCCTGTGCTCGCCGTCGGATTGATCTCGGACCCCGAACGGCCGCACGGCAGCGATCCGGCGCTGTGCGGCTCCGGTGTGGCGGGCGACGGGCCGTCGGTGCCCGAGGGGCTGCCGGTGCAGTGGATCTCGCACCCGCAGGACGTGATCTGCAACGCGAGCGTCGACTCCTTCGTGCGCGACATCGCGGACGCGACCGCCTACCTCACGCTGCGCGATCTCGCGACGTGGGCGCCGCGCGCCGCGGGCGAGTACCTCGGTCACCGCTTCCAGAACGCGACCCGTACCGCCTTCGGTTCCCGGCAGTGGCGCCGGGACATCGACCGGCTGCGCACCGCCGGCCGGGAGATCCTGGGCTACCTGCCCCGCGTCAATTACCGCGGCCGCGACTACAACCTGCGCGGCGATCGGCACACCGCCTACGCGACGGAGCCGCTGGCCCGGCTGCGGCACGAGGACTACGAGCTGACCGGCTGCCAGATCCTGGCGCAGTGGTTGCAGGTCCAGGCGACCTTCGCGGCTCCGGCGGCGCCGGATCGCCCCGCCCGGGCCCCGCGGAGCGGTGCAACCGCCGCGGCTGGTCTAGAGTCGGGGAAGTATCTGCAGGCGGGCTGACCCGGAGGAAGAGCGAAGTGGCACGTGACACCGAGAGCATCGAGCGCGACATCGAGCGCGCCCGGGAGCAGCTGGCGGCGACGCTGGATCAGCTGGGGGAGCGCGCGGATCCCCGCAAGCTCGCCGAGCAGGCGCAGCAGTCGGTGGTCGCCACCGTGACCAAGCCCCCGGTGCTGGCGGCGGCTGCGGGCGTCGCCGTGGTGGTGGCTCTCGTCGTGGTCTCCCGCTTCAAGCGCGGACGCCGCGAGAAGGAGATCATCCGCGCGCTCGCAGAGGGCAGGATCTCGCTCTGACCTCGATCAGGACGATGACGAAGGGCGGCGCCGGAACCGGTGCCGCCCTTCTCGTCTCCGCACTGCTCCTCGCCGGGTGCAGCGGCCCGCCGCCCGGCCGGGTCGCGCTGCCGGCCACCTTCCCCGCCGCCGAGGTGCCGATCGTCGGCGAGGTGCGCAAGGCCGAGACGATCGAGGTGGGACACCCGATGTGGCGGGTCACCGTCGAGGCCCGGGACACCGTCGCCGCTGCTCGTGCCCTCCTCGCCGCGGGGCTGGTTCCCGTCGCGCCCGGCGTCCCGCTGGACGCCGGGCGGATCGGGGCCGTCTACCGCGGCCACGGCTACACGGTCGGGATCTCGTCCGACGACGGTGACGTCACCTACGTCGTGAGTCCCACACCCGGCGTGTGACCTCAGGGAATCTCCTGATTCCGTGATCGCGGATCGGCGCTACGCTGGATCCATGGAGTTTCCGAAAGCACTGCTCGCCCCCGCCCGCGTGGGGCTGGCCGCAGCGGGCCTGGGGCTCGCCGCCGCCGAGACCTCGGTCGGCCTCGCGCGCGATGTCGTCGCCATGGCCGCGGACCGGATCGATCCGGGGTCGGGTGACGGGACCCGGCACGAGAATCTGATCACCGCCGCCCAGCGTGTGCCCTCGATCGTGCACCGCGTCTCGGATCTGCTCGGTGACGACGGCGCCATCCACCGCGTGGTGGGCCCGGGCGGCGCGGCCGATCGCGTGGCGGACCTGTTCAACGAGGGGGGATCCGTCGACCGGATCATCCGGCCCGACGGTCCGCTGGACCGCGCGACCCGTGACGGGGGCATCGTCGACGTGCTCACCGCGGAGGACGGTGTCGTCGCGCAGTTGGCCGCGATGACGGACGCCCTCAACCGGCTCACCCCCACGGTGTCCGCGATGAATCAGCGGATCAGTGACATCGAGACCGTGGTCGGCGCGGCGAACACCGTCGCCGAACCGGTGACGGACCTCCTGTCGAGCCTGCCGAAGTTCGCGCTGCGCACGGCGAACGAGGTCGCGAAGGCGGCCCAGCCGAGGCAGCCGCGCCCCGCACGCATCGTCACCGCTCCGGCGGTCGCGGTGCCGCCCGCGGTCGTCGTCACCCCGGTCGAGGTGGGCGAGTCGTCCGCGACGCCCGCGGAGGACGGCGGGAAGACGGGGAACTGAGCCGTTACCCGCAGCTCGGGTCGAACGGCGTCTCCTGGTAGACGCAGTAGTTCAGCCAGTTGCTGTAGAGCAGGTTGCCGTGGCCGCGCCACCGGTTGGCAGGAGGCGCGGCGGGGTCGCTCGGGAAGTAGTGCGCGGGCGGCGCAACGGGGAGGCCCTGCTCGCTGTCCCGCGCGTACTCGAGGGCGAGGGTGTCCGCGTCGTACTCCGGGTGGCCCGTCACGTAGACCTGCCGCCCGTCCCGGCTGGCGGCGAGGTAGACGCCGGCCTCGTCGCTGACGGCCAGCACGTCGACCAGGCCGGTGGCCTCGATGTCCGCCGCGGCGACGTCCGTGTGCCGCGAGTGCGGAGCCAGGAACTCGTCGTCGAATCCGGTGACGACGGGCGATCGCGCGGCGGTGAGCCGGTGGGGGAAGATGCCCGAGAGCTTCTGCGGCAGTTCGTGTTTGCCGATGCCGTAGTGGTGGTAGAGCGCTGCCTGCGCGCCCCAGCACACGTGCAGGGTGGACTGCACGTTGGACCGCGTCCAGTCGAGGATCCGGGTCATCTCCGGCCAGTAGTCCACGTCCTCGAAATCCAGACGCTCGATCGGTGCGCCGGTGATGATCAGGCCGTCGAAATGCCGATCGGCCACCTCGTCGAAGGTGGAGTAGAACGAGTCGAGGTGCTCCGACGCGGTCGTCCGGGAGACGTGGCTCGCCACGCGTAGCAGGGTCGGTTCGATCTGCAGCGGACTGTTGCTGAGCAGGCGCAGCAGCTGGGTCTCGGTGGTGACCTTCATCGGCATCAGGTTGAGGATGGCGATCCTTATGGGGCGGATGTCCTGATGTCCCGCTCGGTCGTCGGACATGACGAAGACCTGCTCCGCGGCCAGGACGGCCCTGGCGGGGAGGTCGTGGGGCACGGTGACGGGCACTCGACCAGCTTAGTTCAACGACCGTGCCGGCCCTGCGGCCCGGCGGGGTCGTCGGGGCGCGCGGCTACGTGTAGGACTTCGCGCAGACGGTGTACACGGGGTCGTCGAAGAAGTAGCTGCGGTCCCATTCACCCGAGCAGCGGCCGGAGTCCTTGAGGCCGCCCACCACGGAGACCACGGTGATGGTCCCGGGCGCGCCGCACTGTGCTGCGGCCTTGATCCACGTGCCGGGGACCGGGGCGCTGTAGCAGTAGTTCACGTTCAGGTTCGGCGTGAGGCAGTACCAGCGGCCCTTCGCGATGGAGGTCTGCTTCTCGGGGCACTTCTCGCCGGCGGGCATCACCTGGGTCACCTTGTAGGGCGAGCCGCCGTCGTCGCAGTTGCCGACCTTCGGCGCCTCGGGGACGTCGTAGAGGCAGTCGTTGATGCGGAAGAGGGCGCCCGCCCCGGCGGAGACGGACGCGGTGTCCTTGCCGGGCTCGGCGCCGTTCGAATCGCTGAGCAGGGCGGCCACGACGATCGCGGCGACGAGCGCGACGACCGACGCGACCGCCACCACCGCCACGATCACGTTGCGCGTCGAGTTGGGCTTCTTCGGGGGAGGCGGCGGCCCGGGCACGGGGCCGGGGGCGGCGGGGCCGCGGGGCGGCGTGGGCAGCGGGATCGCCTGCGAGTAGGCCTGGCCCGGCTGAGGCGGGTGCTGGCCGTCGTACGGGCCCGGTCCGGTCATGCCCCAGCCTTCTTCCCGGCCGCCTTCATCTCCTTCTTGTAGGCGCGCACCTTCTGCAGCGACTCCCCGTCGACCACATCCGCGACAGAGCGGTAGCCGGCCTTGCCGTAGTCGCCGACGGCGGTGGCCCAGCCGCGCGGTTTGACGCCGAGCTGTTTGCCGACGAGCGCCGCGAAGATCTTCGCCTTCTGCGCGCCGAAACCGGGGAGCGCCTCGATCCGCTTCACCAGGTCGGCGCCCGACGAGGCCTCGGTCCAGATCCGCTCGGCGTGCCCGTCGTACTCGTCGACGACGATCTGCGCGAGGGCCTGCAGGCGCGCCGCCATGGCACGGCCGTACCGGTGGATCGCCGGAGGAGTGGTGCACAGCTCCTCGAACCGGACCGGATCGGCGACCGCGATGTCACGCGGGTCGATGCTGCCGAATCGGTCGAGGACCTTCCAGGGACCCGCGAACGCGCGTTCCATGGGGAACTGCTGATCGAGGAGCATGCCCGCGAGCAGCGCGAACGGGTGCTCCGAGAGCACCGCGTCCGACTCGGGTTCCCCCGTGATGTGCAACGTCACCGCCATGGGCGCCACTTTACTTCAGCCGCGGCTTCGCATACGGGGACCGACGCGGCGGCTAGGGTTGCAGGTGACGGCCAAGGCGACGCGAAACGAGGAGAAGCGGA
This sequence comes from Tsukamurella sputi, assembly GCF_007858445.1. Classification (GTDB taxonomy): domain Bacteria; phylum Actinomycetota; class Actinomycetes; order Mycobacteriales; family Mycobacteriaceae; genus Tsukamurella; species Tsukamurella sputi. The sequence continues at coordinate 52,650 of NZ_VIGV01000015.1, forward strand.
TGTCGAACATCGACTACGAGGTGCGCGACGAGGTCGCCCACGTGCGGATCAACCGACCTGAGAAGCACAACGGCCTCACTCTGGACATGATCGACGACCTGGCGAGGGCCGCCGACCGCGCCAAGAACGACCGCTCTCTGCGTGCCGTGATCCTCTCCGGTGAGGGCAGCTCGTTCAGCTCGGGTCTCGATTTCGCCTCCGCGGGCAAGGAGCAGCGTCGCCTGCTGATGAACTTCGTGCCGAAGCGCATCTCCGCGGCCAACAACTTCCAGGCCGCCGGGTGGGCGTGGCGCAGCGTGCCCGCGCCCGTCATCGCCGTGGTGCACGGCCACTGCTACGGCGGTGGCCTGCAGATCGCGCTCGGCGCGGACTTCCGTTACGCCTCCACCGAGGCCGACTTCTCGATCCTCGAGGCGAAGTGGGGCCTGATCCCCGACATGTCGATCTCCGCGTCCATCGCGCAGCTCACCACCATCGACGTGGCGAAGCGCCTCACCATGACGGGCGAGATGTTCACGGCGAAGCAGGCGCTCGACTGGGGCATCGTCACCGGCGTTTCGGCCGATCCGATGAAGGACGCGCTGGAGCTCGTGGAGAAGCTCAAGGAGCGTTCGCCCGACGCGGTCGCCGCGTCGAAGGCCCTGTTCGAGAACACCTGGTACAGCGGCTCGCGGCTCTCCTTCCCCGTCGAGCAGGCGCTGCAGCTGGGCCTGATCCGCGGCAAGAACCACGTCATCGCGCGCACCGCGGCCGCCAACAAGGAGAAGCCGGTGTTCATCGAGCGGCAGTGACGCTCGCGCGGTCCGTCAGCCGCCCGGCCGGACGATGCCGTGATCGGGGGCGAAGACCTGGCCCCGCCCCTCCGGTCCGTCAGCCGCCCGGCCGGACGATGCCGTGATCGAACGCGAAGACGATCGCCTCCGCACGGTTGCGCACGCCCAGCTTGGTGAAGATCGAGCCGATGTGGCTCTTCACCGTGACGATCGAGATCACCAGTTCCGCGGCGATGTCGTCGTTGGAGAGCCCGCGGCCGACGAGGGCGAGCACGTCCACCTCCCGGGAGGTGAGTCGCGCCGAATCGCCCGACGGTGCCGGCGGTGCTGCGGCGCGGTAGGTCTCGAGTACCCGACCGGTGACCGCCGGATCGAGTACGGCCTCGCCGGCCGCCACGAGGCGGACGGCGCGGATCAGCTCCTCCGCGGGCGAGTCCTTGAGGACGAATCCCGAGGCGCCGGCCCGCAGCGCCTCCGACAGGAGATCGTCGTCGCGGAAGGTGGTGAGCACCAGGACGGGCGGGGCCGAGGCGGACGCCGTGAGTGCCCGCGTGGCCTCCATCCCGCTCATCCGCTTCATCCGCAGGTCCATGAGCACCACGTCGGGGGAGGTCTCGGCGACGGCGGCGGCCACCTCGTCGCCGTCGGCGCACTCGCTCACCACGTCGAATCCGTCGCGGCGGCGCAGGATCCGGCGCAGGCCCAGGCGGACCAGGTCCTGGTCGTCCACGAGCAGCAGGCGGATGGGCGGTTCGGTCACGACGGCTCTCCCTCGGTGATCGCCTCGGTGGGGGTGGAGACGGGGAATTCCGCTTCCACCAGCCAGATCCCGTCGATGGGGCCGGTCGTCAGGCGGCCGCCCACGCTCTCGACCCGCGCGCGCATCCCGTCCAGTCCCGTCCCGCCGGGGGCGCGCCGCGCACCGTCGGGCACGGGGCAGGAGACCCGGACGCCCAGCACGCGGCCCGGCGCCGACGTGATGCTCACGCAGACCTGTGCGCCTGGAGCGTGTTTGACCGCGTTCGCGAGTGATTCCTGCACCACTCGGTAGGCTGCGAGCCCCGCGGAATCGCTCATGCCGGCCGCCGTCGCGCGCTGGTCCAGGGTCACTGCGAGCCCTGCCCGCTCGAACGACGCGACCAGTTCGGGGATGTCGGAGAGACCGGGTTGGGCCGACCCGGCGACGTCGGAGCGCAGCAACTCGATGGTCGAGCGGATGTCCTTCATGGCGGTGCGCCCCTGGGTCTCCGCGTCGCGCAGGGCGTCCACGGCCTCCTGCCGGTCGTCGTCCGACTCGAGTGCCCGGCGGGCCGCCGTCACGTTCAGCAGCACGACGGCGAGCGAGTGCGCCACGACGTCGTGCACATCGCCGGCGATGGCCGCCCGCTCGAGCGCGGCTCTGCTGGCCTGCGCCCGCCGTTCGGCGCGCAGCAGCAGGAGCTGGTTCTGCATCAGCCGGCCGACGGCGGCGCCGAAGGCGACGGTGAGGGCGATCATCCACGCCTGGTGGACGGCGCCGAGCACACCCGCGCTGACCACCACGGCTTCGTACACCACGAGGTGCACGGCCGTGACCTTGATCGGCGTCACGGCGGCGACCTGCGTGATGGCGAGTACCAGGATCAGGGGAACCACGTCGAGCGACGTGGGCACCGTCCAGAACAGCCCGGCGGCGATGAGGACCGTGACGGAGTGCGCGGTGAGCGAGAGGTGATCGGTGCGGACGAGCGTGGCGAAGGAGTGGACCAGCGACAGGACGGCCGCCACCGCGAGGAAGACCCACTGGAGGCCGTCCGGACGCGCCAGGATGCGCGGCACGATCGCCTCGACCACGAGCGCCAGCATCGCCGCCTCGGTGATCACCATGTAGTACGGCGGGTATTCGTAGCCGATCGCGGTGAATGCGCGCGCGTAGCGCGCCTCCAACCACCGCAGCCAGCGCATGAGCCCGATGGTAGTCCCGCCCACGGCTCCGGTCGTCCACCCTGGGGCGGAGGCGGACACCCGACCCCGGGCGGACGCCGATTCCCGTCCTGGGCACGCTGACCTGCGCGGTCCTGCTTCGTAGCGTGGGAACCGACTCGGAACACACACCGAGCGCCGGGAGAAGGAGAAGGCCATGATCACCGTTCTCGTCATCGCAGCGTTCGTCGTCGCCCTCGCGTGGCTCACCCACGACCGTGACGGCCTCGACTACGCCGCGCGCGACATCCACCGTGCGATGGCCGAACGCGACCACCGGACCGGGCCGTTCGGCACCGTCGTTCCCTGACGATCCGGTTCGACCGCCCGCGCGTCGTGCGCGACGTGCACAATCGACGTAGGAGGACGATATGACCACGATCACACGCGCCGTCCGATCCGGCATCGGCAGTGGGCTGGGCGGCACCGTCGCGCGTACCCTCTCGATTCCGGAAGCGGCCTGGCACCTCCGCGAGCCCGGTCGGGCCGGCATCAGCGGCGGGACCTCCGACGATGCCGGCCCCGTCGACGAGGAGGGCGCCGCCGACCTGTGCTCCGCACCCGCGCTGCCGATGGGGCCGCTGCGCGCATCGCTGACCTACACGTTGCGCGAGGGCGACGTGATCTTCCGTGCGGTCGACCGCTACGGCGACGTCTTCCGGTCCGAGTTCATGGGCGGTCCGGGCCGGATCGTCATGGTCTCCAATCCCGCGCACATCGCCTCGCTGATGTCGCGGCCCGAGGGTGCGCCGTCGGCTACCCGGTTCTCGCCGCTGCGGCCCATCGTGGGGCCGGACTCGGTGCTCACGGCCGTCGGCCCGCGGCACAAGCAGCAGCGCGGCCTGCTGCTGCCGCAGTTCCACGGCCGCGCCGTGGCGGAATATCAACAGCGCATCGACGCGGCCACCGAGCGCCGGATCGACGAGTGGCAGCCGGGGGAGCCGGTGGCGCTGGCGGACATCGGCCAGCAGATCACGCTGGACGTGATCATGTCGGCGGTCTTCGGCATCGACGACGAGTCCGGCGCCACCAGAGCCGAGCGCGCGGTGCGGTCGTCGATGATCCGGCTGCTGCACCTGTCCACGCACCCACTCGCGACCGCGGTCCAACTCGTGAACGCACGCAGCCGGGAACCGCGCGGCGTGCTGAAGATGGTGCTCCGTCCCCTCGACGCGGCGATCTACGCCGTGATCGCCGAGCGGCGTCGCGAGGGCGCCGACGGGCCGGACGGCGGGGGCCGCTCCGACATCCTGACGGTGCTCATGGCGGCGCGCGGCGACGACGGTGCGCCCCTGGGCGACAGCGAGATCCGGGACGAGCTGCTCACCCTGGTGCTCGCGGGGCACGAGACCACGTCGAACTCGGTGGCGTGGACCTTCGAGCGTCTCACCCGCAATCCCGAGGTCTACCGTCGCGCCGTGCTCGCCGCCCGCGAGGATGACGAGGCCTACCTCGAGGCGCTGATCAACGAGTCGATGCGCAGCCGCCCGGTGGTGCCGGTGGTCGCGCGGGAGCTGCTGTCGGACTGGCGGTTCGGTCCCTACATCGTGGACCGCGGAGTGATCGCGCTGATCTCGATCCTCCTTCTGCACCACCGCGAGGACCTCTACCCGCGTCCGTACGCCTTCGACCCCGAGCGGTTCCTCGGCGTCAAGCCCTCGCCGCAGAAGCTGATGCCCTTCGGCGGGGGCAACCGGCGGTGCCTCGGATCCGGGCTGGCGATGGCGGAGTTGCGCGTGGTGGTCACCCAGATCCTCAAGCGGGTCGACCTGGCGATGACCGACGCGCCCGCGGAACAGCCGAAGCACCGCAACGTCACCATGATTCCGGGAGCCGGCGGCCTGGTGACCGCGCTCGCCCGGAACTGAGCGCCCAGACCCGGCCGCCGCGTCGGGGCGCCTAGGCTCGCGTACCGCGCTCGTCGCCGAGCCGGATCGGGGCGATGTCGGTGAAGACGTCACCCGGCCCGGGGTTGGTCGACGGTGCGCTCCCGCCCAGGTGGTGCACCACCCCCCACACCGCGTTCAGCGCTGTCTGCAGCGCGCCCTCGGCCCACCCCGCGGTCCACGAGATGTCGTCGCCGGCGAGGAAGAAACCGCGGTGCCGAGGGTCGAGCCGTTCCTGCATGAAGTGGGTGTAGAGCCGCTCCTGATACCGGTAGTGCCCGGGCAGGTTCGCTTTGAAGGCGCCCATGAAGTACCGCTCCGTCTCCCAGGAGACGGTCTTCGGCGTGGCGATGATGTGACTGCGGATGTCCACGCCCGGGTAGATCTCGCCGAGCGACTTGAGCATCAGGTCCAGTCGCGCGTTCACGTCCAGCGGCAGGACCTTGAGCGAGTCGTCGGACCAGGTGTAGGACAGGCAGATCACGCCCGGCCGGTCGGGGCCGTGGTCGAGCAGGTAGGTGCCGCGGCTCATCCGGTCGGTGAGGGTCATCGACATCGTGTCGCGGCCCGTCGCGGGGTCCACATCGCGCCAGAACGGGCGGTCGACGAGCGCGAAGACCTTGGAGCTGCCCATGTAGTGCGTGCGCTCGACCGCGGTCCAGTGGTCGATGGGGAGCAGGTCGTCGTCGCAGTCGATGGTGTTGAGCAGCATCCACGCCTGGCCGGTGAAGATCGCGGCGGGGTACGTGCGGGTCTCGCCGCCGGCGTCGACCAGCGTGTACCGGGGCGCGCCACCGGGGCCGGCCGTCCGGCGGATCGCCGTCACCGCAGGACGATGAGTGCCGCCGTTGAGGTCTCGCACGGACCGGACACCGTCGAACGGGCCCTCCCAGAGATGCCTGGGCAGCCGGTCCGAGCCCCCGACGATGCCGCGGTGGTGATCGTCCGCGGCGGTGCAGGTGACGCGGAGGATCTCCAGCATCGAATTGGGGTAGTCGGTGTCCCAGCCGCCGGTGCCGAAGCCGACCTGTCCGAACAGCTCCCGGTGCGCGAAGGATCGGAAGTGCTTCGACGCGGTGAGGAAGCCGTAGAAGGTCTGATCGTCCAGTTCCTCCACGAGCCTCGACCACACGGCCCGGATGCGGCCCGCGTCGCGCGCGCGGATCGCGTCCTGCAACTCGGCGGCGTCGGCGTAGTCGGCCAGCGTGGCGTCCCAGGCACGGGCCACCTCCGCGAACTCCGGCGGCAGGTCGGCGGCCGTGCGCGCGTAGTGACTGCGGCCCTTGAGGTCGATGACGGTGCTGGGCGTCGCCTCCGCCAGCGGGTTGGGGAAGGCCTCCGTCCGCAGTCCGGCGAGGTCCAGATAGTGCTGCAGGGTGGTCGATGAGGGCGGGAAGCGCATGGCGCCCATCTCCGCGACGAGGTCGTCGTCGTAGCCCTCGAAGCGCTCGCTGCGCATCCGCCCGCCGATCCGGTCGGCCTCGTAGACCACGGGTTTGAGGCCGATCCTGGCCAGCTCGTAGGCCGCCGTGAGGCCGGCGAGGCCCGCGCCGATCACGGCGACCTCGGTGCCGCGCGCGGCCTCGGGGACGGAGCCGAGGCCGTCGGGGTGGGTGACCCAGTCGTCGTAGGCGAACGGGAAGTCCGGGCCGAACATGGTCAGGGGCGCGTCCGATCCGGACGGGCCGTGGGCGGGCATGGCGGGTTGAGTCATGCGGGCTCCTCGGGTGGTGGTGCTCAGTACAGGTCGCTGCGCCGGTCGCGCAGGTAGGTGTTGGCGATGCGGGCCTCGCGCAGGGCCTCGACATCGGCGGTGAAGGTCAGGAGTTCCTCGGCGCGGCCGGCGCGGGCCAGGACCTCACCGTCGGGTCCGGCCGCGGTGCTCAGACCGCAGTACTCGAGCGAGGTCTCGCGGCCACAATGGTTGGTGTAGGCGATGTAGAGCTGGCTCTCGAAGGCGCGCACCGGCACCACCTGCTCGGCGATCCTGCCGAAGGGTTCCATGAGACCGGTCGGGATCAGGAGCAGATCGGTGCCGGCGTCCGCGTGGGCGCGCACCGCCTCGGGGAACTCCACGTCGTAGCAGATGAGCAGCCCGCAGGTCAGGCCGCCGAGGGCGAAGGTCACGGGCAGCTCGCCGCCCGGCGCGAAGACGGCGCGGTCGAGGTCGCCGAACAGGTGGGACTTGCGGTAGTGCGCGAGCTCGGCACCGTCGGGACCGATGACGGTGGCGGCGTTGAAGACCCGATCCCCGTCCCGCTCCGGGTACCCGGCGACGACGGTGACGCGGTGGCGGCGGGCGATGGCGGCGATCGCGTCGTGGTACTCGCCGCCGCGGGGGCGCGCGAGTTCCGTCGTTGCCGCACCGATGTCGTAGCCCGTCACCGACAGCTCGGGCGTCACGAGGAGCTGCGCGCCGGCGGCCGCGGCGCGGGCCGCGGCGTCGTCGATCGCCGTCAGGTTCCGCGCGACGTCCGGCTCCGGACCGAGTCCCTCCGGACCCTGGTACATCCCGACGGTGACCGTCATCGCGGTGCCTTCGAGAGGTCGGTGCCCCGCAGCCGCGAGTGGCTGTAGCCGTAGGCGAAGTAGACCACCAGCCCGACCGCGGACCAGATGCCGAACGCCGCCCAGGTTGCGGGTTCGAGCTGCAGCATGAGGTACACGCAGAAGCCGATCCCCAGCACCGGGATGAGCGGGAAGAGCGGCGTCTTGAAACTCCGGGGCAGGTCCGGCCGGTTGAACCGCAACACGATCACACCCACGTTGACCAGGGCGAAAGCGAACAGCGAACCGATCGACGTGGCGTTCGCGAGTTCGCCGAGGGGAACGAAGCCCGCGAGCACGGCGATGATCACGCTGACGATCACGATGTTCCGGACCGGTACGAAGGTGCGCGGGTTGACCTTGGCGAAGACGCGCGGCACCAGTCCGTCGCTGCCCATCGTGTAGAGGATGCGAGTCTGGCCGTACATGACCGCGAGCACCACGCTCGCGATCGCGATGACCGCGCCGACCGAGAGGATCACGGCGGGCCAGGTGCTTCCCGTGACGTCGGTCAGGATCTTCGCGAGCGAAGCCTCGGTGCCACCGAACTCCTGCCAGGGCATCGCACCGACTGCGGCGAGGGCGACCAGGCAGTACAGCACAGTGATGATGGCGAGGGAGAGGATGATCGCGCGCGGGAGGTCCCGCGTGGGGTTCTTCGCCTCGTTGCCGGCGGTGGACGCGGCGTCGAAACCGATGTAGGAGAAGAAGACCATCGCGGCGGCCGCCGTCATCCCGTCGACGCCGAAGGGCATGAACGGGCTCAGGTTGCCCGACTTGAACGCGGTGAAGGCGATGGCGCAGAAGAACACCAGGACGCAGACCTTCAGGATGACCATCGCGGTGTTCAGTCGCGCGCTCTCCGTGGCACCGCCGATGAGCACGAGGCACGCGAGCGCCACGATCACCATGCTCGGGATGTTCACGATGCCGCCGTCGCCCGGCGGCGCGGCGAGGGCTGTCGGCAGTTCGACGTTGAACAGGGTGCGGAGGAGCTCGTTGATGTACTGGCCCCACCCGACGGCGACGGCGGCCACGGAGACGCCGTACTCGAGGAGCAGACACCAGCCGCAGACCCACGCGAAGAACTCGCCGATGGTCGCGTAGGCGTAGGAGTACGAGCTGCCCGAGACGGGAATGGTGCCCGCCATCTCGGCGTACGAGAGCGCGGAGAAGAGCGCGGTGACCGCGGCGAGGATGAACGCGACGATCACAGCGGGTCCGGCCTTGGGGGTGGCCTCCCCGAGGATCACGAAGATGCCTGTGCCGAGGGAGGCGCCGATGGAGAGCGCGGTCAGGTGACCCAGCCCCATCGATCGCTTGAGTTGGGGTCCCTCGTGTTCAGCGGCGCTGTCGGCCAGGATGCGGTCGACGGGCTTGCGGGCGATCAGACCCGCGGCGAAGGGGTTCACCGGGCGTTCACCGCGAGCACGGACAGCAGCTCGTAGGCCACGTGGGCGGCCGCGATGCCGGTGAGTTCCGCGTGGTCGTAGGGCGGCGCGACTTCCACGACGTCTGCGCCCACCACGTCGGTGCCCACCAGCGCGCGGATCGTGTTCAGCAGCTCCCGGCTCGTCATGCCGCCGGCCTCGGGCGTGCCGGTGCCGGGCGCGTGCGCCGGGTCCAGGACGTCGATGTCGACGGAGACGTAGACGGGGCCGCCGGCACCGTCGGGCCCGGCGAGGCGCCGGCGCATGCGCTCGATGACGCTGTCGAGTCCGTCGTTCTCGTAGTCGTCCGACCGGATCACCTGGAACCCCAGCACGCCGTCGGCGGTGAGATCCTGCTCGCCGTACAGCGGGCCGCGGATGCCGATGTGCATGGACCGCTCCAGGTCGATCAGGCCCTCCTCGCTGGCCCGGCGGAACGGGGTGCCGTGCGTGTACGGCGCTCCGAAGTAGGTGTCCCAGGTGTCGAGGTGGGCGTCGAAGTGCAGGACCGCGACCGGCCCGCTGTCGGCGGCGACGGCGCGCAGGATCGGCAGGGCGAGCGTGTGATCGCCGCCGAGCGTGAGCACCTTGGAGCCCGCGCCGCGCAGGCGCGTGATCTCCGTCTGCACGGTACCGAGTGCTTCGACGATGTCGAACGGGTTCACCGCCAGGTCGCCGGCGTCGGCGACCTGGTGCACGGCGAACGGGGAGACGTCGAGCGCGGGGTTGTAGGGCCGCAGCAGCTTCGACGAGGCCCGGATGTGCCCGGGGCCGAACCGTGCGCCGGGGCGGTAGCTCACGCCGGAGTCGAAGGGGATGCCGAGCACCGCGACGGCGGCGGAGTCGACCTCGTCGAGGCGGGGGAGGCGGGCGAAGGTGGCGGGGCCGCAGTAGCGCGGGATGAGGCTCGCATCGACCGGTCCCCGGGGGCAGGACTGGGGCTGTTCGTCTTCAGGCACGAATGGATCCTCTCGCAGGGGCTGCTTTTGTGGGCAGGATCACATAGTGTGGGACATCGACCGACTTGTCAACTCGAGTTTCCTGAAAGGAAACATCTGTTGGATGTGATTGTCCCGGGTGCGGATGCCGTTCTCCCCGTGCCGGATCAGGTGGGCGCCGCGCTCAAGGCCGCCCGTCGCGCCCGACGCCTGACGCTCGCGGACGTCGCAGAGCACGTCGGGGTCACCAAGGGGTACCTGTCGAAAGTGGAGCGCGGCCTCGCGGCGCCGTCGATGGCGGTCCTCGTCCGGACGTGCGAGGTGCTCGACGTCCCCGTCGGCTCGCTGTTCGACGGTGGCGCGGCCGGCTCGGTGGTGCGCGCCGACGCGTATCCGCCGGTGCGGTTCGGCGGCGATGGTCTCGCGGAGTTCCTGCTCACCCCGTCGGGGGAGCAGCGGGTCCAGGTGCTGCTCAGCGAGATCGAGCCGGGCGGCGGCAGCGGCGACGAGGCATATGCTCTGCCCGCCGAGGTCTCCTTCGTGCTCGTGCAGCGCGGCCTCCTGCGCCTGGCCTTCCCGCCGGAGCCGGAGGTCGAGCTGGCCGTCGGCGACGCGATGACCTTCGATCCCGGCCGGCCGCACACCTTCGCCGCCGGTGTCGACGGCGCCCGCGTGCTGTGGGTGATGGCGCCGGCGCTGCCGGCTCGGTCGAAGCGGGAGGGCTCCCCCGTCACGCCCCGGTGAATCGCGGCGGGCGCTTGTCCAGCATGGCGGCGACGGCCTCGTGATGGTCGGCCGTGGAGTGGGCGATCGTCTGCATGGCCGCGGAGAGCTCGAGCAGCGCGTCCAGGCTCTGGTGCTGCCCCTCGCGCAGCAGGCGTTTGGTCATGCGCAGCGCCTGCGGCGGGTTGGCCGCGACGCGGTCCGCGAGCGCACGGGCCGCGGCGAGCAGCTCGTCGGGCTCGACGACGCTGGAGACCATGCCCCAGTCGAGCGCGGTCCGCGCGTCCACCGCGTCGCCGGTGAAGGCCATCTCGGTGGCCCGCGCCATCCCGACGATGCGCGGGAGCAGCCATGCGCCGCCGTCGCCCGGGATGAGTCCCACCTTGACGAAGCTCTCCGCGAAGACGGCCTTCGTGGACGCCACCCGCAGGTCGCACATCATCGCGAGGTCGCAGCCCGCGCCGATCGCGGGGCCGTTGACCGCGGCCACCGTCGGGACCTCGCAGTGGTACAGCGCCCGCGGGATGCGCTGGATCCCCTGCCGATAGCCCTGGCGCTGCTGCGCCGCAGTGCCGCCGAACATGCCCTCCTTGTCGCGCATGTGCTTGACGTTGCCGCCGGAGCTGAACGCCGAACCGGCTCCCGTCAGGATCGCCACGCGCACCCCGTCGTCGCGGTTCACCTCGTCGACGGCGCGCTCGATCGCCGCGATCATCGCCTCGTCCGAGACGGGGTTGCGTGCGGCGGGGTCGTTCAGCGTCCAGGTGACGACGGAGCCGTCGCGCTCGATCAGGAGTGGTTCGGTCATGGGGGAGACCCTATGCCTTCGGGATCCGCGACGGGGGCGTGCCGAACTCGGCCGTGAATGCGGCGGTGAAGGCCGCCGGGGTCGAGTAGCCGAGGCGGCCCGCGGTCTCCGTCACCGTTGCGGTGCGGAGCAGGGGGAGAGCCGCGAGGAGTCGGGCCCGGCGCCGCCAGACGGCGGGACTGGAGCCCGTCGCGGCGCGGAAGCGACTGGTGAAGGCGCGTTCGCTGCGGCCGCAGCGGGCCGCCCACGCCGCGTTGTCCACGGCGACGTCCGGCGCGGCGAGGTACGCACGGCAGAGCTCGCGCAGCTCCGGATCGGTCGGCAGCGGAACGTGCAGGGGTAGCGGTGTCAGTGCCGTGATCTCGTGCAGGAGCAATGCGGTGATCGCGGCGTCGCGACCGCTCTCGTCGCGGTCGGCCTCGATGTCGACGGCCGCGAGGAGGAGTTCACGGAGCAGGGGCGTGACCTCGACGACGGTGCAACGCGCGGGCCACCAGGGCACCGCTGTCGGCTCGATGTAGAGACTGCGCGTGCTGACGCCGGCGTAGCGGACGCCGTGCTGCACCCCGGGCGGGACGAGAACGGCGCGATCGGTCGGCACCGTCCACGCGCCGTCCGTGGTGTCGACCTCCATCACGCCCGTGGCGGCGTAGAGGAACTGCGCCCGGCGGTGGGTGTGCGGCTCCTGGCGATGCCCGTCGGGGTAGTCGGTGCCGATCGGGAGGACGTCACGGGGGAGGTCGTCGAGATCGTCGACAGGGATGTTCCGCACGGTTCGAGGCTACCGAGAATCGAAGGAGATCGACTCACTATCGATTGCCGGTAGCCCGAGCGCTCCGGTGGAATCGGAGGAGTGAGTGCAATGGTCATCCTGATACTGGTCGGAGTCGCCTCGGGCGTCACGACGGCGATGTTCGGGTTCGGCGGCGGCTTCGTCGCCGTGCCGGTGCTGATCTGGGCAGACGCCCACCTCGGCGGCGACGCCGCCCGGGTCGCGGTCGCGACCTCGTCGGTTCTCATGGTGGTCGGCGCCGCGACGGCGACGGCATCGACGCGGCGCGATCTGCTCGCGGAAATGCGCGGCAGCCGCCTGCCACTGCTCCTCGCCGCGGGCGGCGTCGTCGGGGCCGTGGCCGCCCGTCACGTGCCCGGCGACGTCATCGCGGTGGGATTCGTCGTGTACCTGCTGCTGACCATCGCCTCGGTCACCGTCCGGCCCGGCTTCCTGGAGCCCGTCGTCGACGGGGCGCGGCCCATACCCGCGGTGGCGGGGCTTCCGATCGGGGCGGTCGCGGCGTTCCTCGGCGTGGGCGGCAGCGTGGTGACGGTGCCCATGATGCGCCGCGCGGGCCATCCCATGGCGGTGGCGACGGCGCTGGCGAACCCGCTGACCCTCGCCGTGGCGCTGCCGGCCACGGCCGTCTTCCTGCTCTTGTCCGGGGGGCGGCCCGCCGGTGCGGGGCCGGGATTCGTGGGCGCCGTGGACGTGCGCGCCGCCCTCGCCCTCCTGGTCGGATCCCTGCCCGTGATCGTGGTGCTGCGCCGCCGTGGCCCGCGCCTGTCCGATCGCGCGCACGCGCGCTGGTACGTCGGTCTGCTCGTGGCGGTCACCGTCGCGATGGCGGCGACGCTGTTCCGATAGCGGTCAGGCGGGCCAGTCGATCGCGAAGCGGCGCACCAGCACCCGCTCGCCCGCCGGTGTCACCCGGACGGCGCGGTAGGTGGGGAGGCGCTCCGCCCAGCCCACGGCGAAGAAGCGATCGCACAGCGCCCGTCCGGCACCGCCCGCGAGGTGGTGGCGCGTCTCCGTCCAGTCGATGCAGTACCGGACGAGAGGGCGGCCGGCACCGTCGGGAAGCGCGACCCCGAGGTCCGTGAGGAACGCGCGCCCGTCATCGGTGAGGCGGTAGTCCAGTTCCCGCCCGGCGGACGCGGGACGGTCCTCACCGTCGTCGTGGAAGAGACCGTCGCCGCCCGTGATCCGGCCGTGGTCGAGGAGTGAGCCCATGATCGCGACTCCGAGCCGGCCGGCGAAGTGGTCGTAACAGGTGCGGGCGGTGCGCAGCCGCTGCGCGCGCGTGGTGGCTTTCAGCGAGCTGACGGGCTGGGGCGGGGCGAAGGCGGCGAGCCGCTCGACGAGGTCGGCGACCTCGGGTCCGGCGATCCGGTACCAGCGGTGGCGGCCCTCGGAGCGGACGGCGAGCAGCCCACCGTCGACCAGTCTGCGGAGGTGGCCGCTCGCGGTCGGCCGGGAGACCCCCGCCTCGTCGGCGAGGACCCCGGCCGCGAGTTCGCGCCCGCCCAGCAGCGACAACAGGATTCGGCTGCGGGTGCGATCGGCGAAGAGTTCCCCGATCCCGGCCAGATCCGCATCACCCGACATCGCAGCGCGCCTCCTTCCGGTCCGAGGCGGTGGCGCCGACGCTGGTGACCACCCCGACCACGAGTATGGCCGCGACCGCGGCGAAGGTCAGCGCGAGCGCCGTCGACGTCCGCCCGATGGCGTTGTAGACCGCCCCGAATCCGGCGACGCCGAGCGCACCACCCGCCTGGCGGGCGCAGTTGAGTACCGCTCCCGCCAGGCCCGCGTGTTCGGTGGGGGCCGCGCTGAGTGCGACCGCGGTCATGGCGGGCATCGCGAGGGAGGCGAGGCCGACCAGTCCCATCCCGATGACGACGGCGGTGGGGTGCGCCGCCCCAACGGCGACGACAGCGGCCCCGAAGGCCGCGCTCGTGAAGCCTGCGACCATCGGCGCCCGGGGCCCGGTCCGCGCGGTGACGAAGCCGCTGGCGATGGAGCCGACCGCGACCACGACGGTCATCGGCAGGATCGCCGTGCCGGTCCGCAGGACGGAGAAGCCGTGGACGTCCTGGAGCGCCAGGCCGACGACGAGCAGCGCGCCGTAGAGCGCGAAGTTGAAGACCAGCCCGGTCACCACCGCGCCGCGGAACGGCCCCGGCGCCAGCATGCCGCGCGGGATCATCGGTGCGGCCGCGGTGCGCTGTGCCGCGAGGAAGCCCCAGGTCGCGGCGGCCGTCGCGACGAGGAGCGCCAGCGCGAGCCCGGCGCGCCCCTGGCCGAGTTCGATCAGCGCGGCGGTACCGAGGCCGAGGGCGACGGCGCCCACTGCCGCGCCACCCACATCGAGCGGACGGGAGTGTCGGAGTGAGTTCGGCACCGTGACGAGCACGGCGACGCCGGCCAGGATCGCGATCGGCGTGCCCACCCAGAACACGGCGCGCCAGCCGGTGCTCGCGCCCAGCAGTCCGCCGATCGGCGGTCCGGCGGCGAAGCCCGCACTGGCGATTCCGCCCCACACTCCGAGCGCGCGGGCGCGCTCCGCGGCGCCGGGATACAACTCTCCGATCATCGCCAGCGAACTGGGCAGGATCATCGCCGCCGCCACGCCCTGCAGCACACGTGCGGCGATCAGCGCTGACCAGCCGGGAGCGAGCGCGCACGCCGCGGTGGCCAGTGCGAACAGCGAGAAGCCGAGGACGCAGACCTTCCTTCGCCCGAAACGGTCCGCCGCAGGGCCCGCGAGCAGCATCAGCGCCGCGAACGGGATCGCGTATCCGTCGACCGCCCACTGCGCGAGTCCGAGGCCGCCGCCCAGGTCGCGGGTCATCGACCCCAGGACGACGTTGACGACGGTGGCGTCGAACTGGATCAGTCCGAACGCCACGGACAGGGCGAGGAGGGCGACGGTGCGCCGTCGTGCGGAAGGCATGTCTCCAGCCTGGAGCTGGAAAGGTTCGGTGCCCGCCGAACTGTTCGGCACAGTTCCCGGGTGGGTGATTTCCGCCCGTGCGAACCCATGCCGTAGCATGTTGCGAGCGTCGACAGACGTACGCGGGCGTAGCTCAATGGTAGAGCCCTAGTCTTCCAAACTAGCTACGCGGGTTCGATTCCCGTCGCCCGCTCAGTTGGACAGGCCCTGGCCGGAATGGGATTCCGGCCAGGGCCTGTCGTCATCTCAGGGGGCGAGGCGCCCGCGAGGGCAGCCGCCGGGGTTTCGTGCGGTGCGAGCGCTGGCAGCGCTGAGTGGCGGTGAGCCTCAGGTGAAAGCGCTGCGGTGATCGCGGACCCAGCTCGCGTAGTCGCGCGCAGGTCGCCCCAGGACCCGCTGCGCTGTACCGGTCGGCCGGGCAGGGTGCTCGGCCGCGACCTCGAACGATCGCAGGAGCGAGTCGACGGCCGGAAGAGGGACACCAGCCGCCGTGAGGCGTCGCCGGACTTCGTCGGGCTCGATCGGACGGACGTCGATCGGCGTGCCGAGCTCGCCGGCGATGACGGCGAGTTGCTGTCGCGAACTGAGCACCTCGGGGCCGGTCACATGCAGCGGGCCGCCGGGCTCGCGCGTACCCAGCAGCAGTGCGGCGGCCATGTCAGCGACGTCCCGCTCGTCGACGGGGACCATCGGCACGTCGAGGTACGGGGCCTCCGCGAACCGTGCGGCTCGCACCGTCGGACCCCACCAGTGCGCGGTGTTCATCGCGAACGGAACAGGCCGCAGCACGTGCCCGACTCCCGAAAACCCTTCCACGACCGCCTCGAGGCAGCGATGATGCGCTCCCGTCGCGCTCCGGGGATCCGTCACCGACGCGGTCGACAGGTGCACCAGTCGGTGGGCGCCCGCGGCGTTCGCCGCCGCGACGATCGCGGCGAGCCGTTCCTCCGCGCGCTCACCCAGTGCGGGCGCGATGATCATCAGCGCCGAGCATCCGTCCAGCACCTCGTCTGCCGGAGTCGCTGAGGAGACCACGTCGACGCCGACGGGGAGGCCGACGGTGGCAGGGGTGCGACTCGTCGCACGGACGGCCACCTCGTGGGCGACGAGATGCTCGGTGACACGGCGCCCGATGACGCCCGTCGCTCCGGTCACGATAATCATGCGCGCCGCCGTCCGCAGTCGGGAGGAGATCCGAGTCGTGTCACATCGTACGGAAACGTGCCGGGCGAAGTTGTACTGAGTGCATCGGCAATGCAGGATGTGGGGTGTGAACCCCGACGGAAGCGGCAATCAGCCCAGCTACGGTCAGAACGGGCAAGGGGGAACGCCCTACTACGGCGCTCCGCAGCCCGGCTACCCGGAATCGGGTTACCCGCAGTACGGCTACCAGCAGCTCGGACCGCCGCCGTATCCGGCAGGCGGCCAGTGGGGTCAGCCCTACGGCCAGGTCCCGCAGGGATACCCGCAGCCCGGGCCCGGATGGGGCGCGCCGGATGTCAAGGTAGGGACCGTGCCCCTGCGGCCGCTCGACCTGGGCGGGCTGTACAACGGGGCGTTCGCGGCGATCCGCGCCAATCCCGGCGTCATGGTGGGCCTCACGGCTGCATTCGTGGTGATCGCGCAGCTGATCACCTTCCTGGCGCAGATCCCGCTGACCCGTGTCGAGGTGAACTCCGATTCCGATTCGGACGAGTTCCTGAGCGGGATGCTCGGGGCGATGGGCGTGAGTGTCGGCGTCGGGCTCATCGCCGCCGTCGCGTCCCTCTTCCTCTCCGGTGTCCTGACGATCGCCGTCGCGCGGTCGGTGATGGGGGAGCGGACGGGCCCGGCGGGTGCCATGCGCGCGATCGGCCCGCGGATCCTCCCGCTCATCGGACTGAGCCTGCTGCAGTTCGTGATCTTCCTGGTGCCCATCCTGCTGGTGATGGCACTCATCGTCCTCATCGCGGTGACGACCGACGCGGGGCCGGTGGTGGCGATCCTCGTCGCGCTGCTGCTGTTCGGCGTGCTGCTCGTCGGCTACCTCGCAGTCCTGCCGACGATCTCGCTCGCATTCCCGGCGGTGGTCCTCGAGCGCGTCGGGCCGATCACCGCGTTGCAGCGCGGATACGCACTGCAACGGCCCGGCTTCTGGCGCGTCCTCGGCGTACTGGTTCTCACCTACGTCATCAGCGGCGTCGTGACCACCGTCGTGACGATTCCGTTCACCGCCACCGGCACCATTCTCAGCGGCAGTGGCGGGGTCGAGAACATCGCCGGTTCGACGGTGGCGGGCCTCGCCCTGGCGAGCGTCGGTGCGGCGATCGGCCAGTTCCTGACTGTGCCCTTCCTGGCGGGGGTCCAGACGCTGCTCTACGTCGATCAGCGGATGCGGAATGAGCACTTCGACCAGGTGCTCCGCGACGAGGCTCTCCGACGTTGGCAGACCGGAGCGGTCGCCGTCCCGACGGACGCCCTCTGGCAGCACCAGCCGCAGCCCGCGCCGACCTCCTGGTACTGAGCCGGGTCAGATCCGATCACGCGCCACGACCCACCGGCTGATGGGCGTGCGCAGGATCAGGTCGACGAACAGCAGCGACATCGCCAGCACGACCACCGCGAGCGTGGCGGTGCGCAGGACGGCCGAGGCGGGGAACCAGGTGCCGAGCAGGTCGAAGAAGCCGAGCTTGCCGAGGATGTCGAGCATGAGCGGATGGACTGCGAAGACGCCGAAGGCGCGCACCGTCGCGTAGGAGACGGCGCGCTCGCCCACCGGCCGGCCCGAGGCGCGCAGGTCGTCCCACATCATCGCGGCGAGCCACAGCAGGATCGTGGCCGCGACGTACCAGGGCAGGTAGAGCGGATTCCAGGCAGCGGTTGCGGCGTCGGGCACGACGCCGGGCTCCGTCGCCCGCAGATACATCACGAGGCTGAACGCGCCGGCGGCGAGGCACACCGCGACCAGACGCAAGGCGTGGGAGCGCAGCCACGCGCTGACCGCGGTGTGGTGCTGCGCGGCGAGCATCCCCATCGCCACGAACAGCACGTACATGGGGAGCAGCTTCCACATGTGGTTGAAGATCGTCTCCCACGGCTGGCCCGGAGGCTGCGGGAAGTACTGGTAGAAGGCGAAGAAGCCCAGCTGGATGGCGCCCGCCGTCAGCAGGACAGCCCACGGATGTCCCGCCACCGTGCGGGAGAGGGCCTGCAGCGCGGGGAAGAACAGGTAGATCTGCATCGAGATCAGGAGGAAGTACAACTGGTACTTCGCATCGCCGGTCAGCGTCGTCCGCGCGAGGTCGCCGAGCCACCGCCCGACGGAGGGGAAGGGATCGCCGTCCGTGAGCAGGTGATCGGTCACCGAGTAGACGAGCGTCCACACCAGGTAGGGCACCACGATCAACCCGAATCGCTTGCGCCAGAACTCGCGGGCGGTCATCGTCCGGCCGCGCATGCTGAGTACCAGCACGAAGAGTGTCACCGCGACGAAGCCGTACCGGGTCAGGTGCAGCGCGGCGGAGACCGCGCCGGTCTGGCGGATCACGTCCGGGGTGTAGTTGATGGTGGTGACGCAGTGCGCGACCACGACGCCGAGGAACAGCAGGACTCGGGTGAGGTCGGCGGTCTGTTCGCGCTTCGGTTTCGCCGGTGCCGACTCGGGCGCGGCGACCTGCGGCGGCTTCTTCGTTTCGATGGTGGGCACCACCCTGGTGTGTTGTTGCAGGGCTGAGCGTCTTCACCCCGAGCTGTCGTCGACTTGGTTCGGTATCCTACGGGACCGAGCCGGGAGAATCGGACAGGGGCGCGGCGCTCCGCGTCCGGTCACCCGGCGGTGGAGATGAGCGGGACGGCCTGCTCGTCGACGGTCCACGCCCCGTGATGACCGAGCATCTTCGACTCCATCGGCTCCTGGCTCGGAGTGACGAGCACCGAACGGTCCTGCGCGACTGCGAGCACGTGGCCGATCCGATGCGCGATCACCGGGTTGGGCGGGGGCGCTCCGAACCACCGCTCGTCGAGCGCCTGTTCCCGGCTCGCCACCCGCGCGTGCTGTCCCAGTGCCTCGGACCAGCGGGCCAGCACGTCGTCCACGTGATGCCCCCGCGCCAGGTACACGTGCCGTACCCGAGCCTCCCCGGCGATGATCCGCACGCCCCGGTGGAGTTCGGGCAGTGCGTCGAGGTTCACCAGCGACTCGGCCTCGATCATCCCGTGGTCACCCGTGGCCACCACGGTGCAGGTCGGCGGAAGGTCGGAGAGGATCTCGGCGAACATAGCGTCCACGGCGCGCAGTACCCCGAGCCATTCCGGGGAGCCGGGGCCGTGGACGTGCCCCGCCGCGTCGAGGAGCCCCGTGTAGGCGTAGGCGAACCGCCGCGCTGCGGTGCCGTGCCGCGCCACGGCGAGGACGCCCTCGCGGACCTCGTCGAGGTTCGCGGCGGCATGCAGGACGCCGGCGGCGCGGAACGATGCCCGGGTCAGACCGGAGGTCTCCTGATAGGCGGGCACCACGTAGTGGATCTCGACCCCCGCATCGGCCAGGTCCTCCAGGCGACTGCGGCGGCGCTGCAGCTCGCGCGGCGGGTGCGACGCCCGCGCGTCGGGCCCGCTCGCTCCGTCGATCGTCCAGCGCAGGGAGTTGAACAGGCGCCGGCCGTGCTCGTCGGGTACGCCGAAGCTGTACCCGACGATGCCGTGCGCGGCGCACGGCGCGCCCAGGGCCAGGCTCGACAGGCTCGTCGCAGTGGTGGCGGGGAAGCCCGCGTCGAGGGTGGTGCGCACGTGCGCGGCGAGCGTGGGCGCCTCGTCGGCGTGCTGGCGCAGCAGCTCGGCGCCGAGTCCGTCGATGAGCAGCAGGACGACATCGCGTTCGACCGTCAGACCGAGCGGATTCTCCGCGGTGAGGCCGAAAGCGGAACAGACCGAGGGCATTACGTCGGAGAGCATGCCGGTCATGCGTCGATCGTAGCGTCTGCAAAGCCGGGTCGAGGCGGGAACGCAGTGCTGTGATGCGCCCACCGGCGCGACGCCCTACGTGATCGCGGAGGGGATGAGGGTGGCGACGCCGTCCTCGACGAGCAGGGCCTGATCGTCGTTGACGCGGGTCAGCGGGAAGCGCTCGCCGTAGGTCCGCACCACCTCGTCGATGAGCGACGGGGGGTACGGCGGGAGGGCACCGTCGGCGTGCGGGATGACGACGGTGTCGACCAGGCCCAACCCCGTGTAGTCCGTGACGCCCGGCGCGTCGGCGGGGTCGTCGAGCGGCGCGACCGGCTCGATGTTCGGCCCCGCCACGACGGACCCGGCGCTGAGTCCGATGTACGGGAGCCCCGCCCGGACGCGGGCCGTGAGCACCTCACCGGTGCCGTTGCTCTGCAGGGCGCCGAGGAGGACGAAGGTGTGACCGCCCGAGAGGTACACCGCATCCACCGTCCCGAGATCCGACTCGAAATCGGCCGCGTTCCGGTACTTCCCGGCGGTCATCCGCGTGAGGCGGAAGCCGAGGTCCGTCAGCTGGGTCCACTCGAAGGAACCGAACGGCTGATCCGCGTAGGGAGCGCCCGCGTCGTCGATGAATCCGATGCGGAGGGCATGCGGCTCCCGGCCGGTGTGGCGGCGGAGGAAGTCGGGGAGGGCGCCCGCGTTGAGCGACAGCAGCAACAGGTTCACGATCGCGACGATACCGACTCTGCGAGACTGGGCCGACGAACCGGAGGAGGATCGATGCGCGTGCACGGCGCGGGACCGCTCATCGCGATGCTGGCGACTCTGACGCTGCTCGTCGCGGGCTGCGGCGGCCAGGGTGACGGGAATCCGCAGGAACGAACGGTCACCGTCGAGGCTGCGAACGGCCGGGTCGCGATCCCCGCGACGCCGCAGCGGATCGTCTCGCTGGCGCCCACGCACACGGAAACGCTGTTCGCGATCGGTGCGGGGAAGCAGGTCGTGGCCGTGGACGACCAGTCGACCTATCCGGCCGACGCGCCGCGGACCGCGTTGTCGGGATTCAAGCCGAACGCCGAAGCAGTCATCGGATACTCCCCGGACCTGGTGATCGTCTCCGACGATCAGGACGGCATCGTCGCGGCGTTGCAGAAGGTGCGGATCCCGGTGCTCGTCGAGCCCGCCGCCAAGGACCTCGACGACGCCTACGACCAGATCGCCGACCTCGGCGCTGCGACGGGCCGGGTGGAGCAGGCGAAGTCGGTCGTCGCGGCGATGCGGGCCGCGATCGACGAGACCGTGCGCAACGCCCCGCGGCCCGCCGCTCCGCTGACCTATTTCCACGAACTCGACCCGCAGCTGTACACCGTGACGTCGTCGACCTTCATCGGCAAGGTCTACGCCGCCTTCGGGCTGCAGAACGTCGCGGATGCCGCGGACAGGACCGGCTCGGGGTACCCGCAGCTCTCCAGGGAGACGCTGCTGCAGTCGGATCCCGCCCTCGTCTTCCTCGCGGACGCTCAGTGCTGCGGCCAGAATGCGGACGTGGTCGCGGGCCGCCCCGGGTGGCGCGACCTCCGGGCGGTCCGGGACGGCACCGTCGTGGCGCTGCCCGCCGATGTGCCCTCGCGCTGGGGCCCGCGACTCCCCGACTTCTACCGCGCGGTCGGAGCGGCCGTCGCCGCGGCGGCGCAGAAGGTCCCGGCGGGCAGGTGAACTCGCCGGTGCGAGAGCGCGCTCTGCCGCGTGCGACGGGGCTACGGCCGGTGCCGCTGGTCGTCGCGGTGGTCCTTCTCCTCGGGGCGATGACCGTCGGGCTGCTCGTGGGAGCGGTCGAGCTGCCCGTGCGCGCAGTCCTGGTGGGACTGCTCGATCGGCTGCCGGGCGTGCACGTCGACTCGGGGCTCACCCGCCTGCAGGCGAATCTGTTGCTCGAGATCCGGCTGCCCCGCGTGCTCGCCGCTGCACTGGTCGGCGGCCTGCTCGCGATCGCGGGCGCGGGGTACCAGGGGGTGTTCCGCAATCCACTGGCCGACCCGTACCTTCTCGGCGCGGCCGCCGGCGCCGGGGTCGGCGCGACCGCGACCATCGTGCTGCTCCCCGGGGATCCCACGACGACGGTGCCCATCGCCGCGTTCGTCGGCGCCCTCGCGGGCGTCGCCCTCGCGTACGCGCTCGGCAGCGTCGCCGGTGGGCACGGGACGGCAACCCTGCTCCTCGCGGGTGTGGCGGTCTCGGCCTTCCTCAGCGCGGTGCAGACCTTCCTCATGCAGCGCGACGCGCAGGAGTTGCGGCAGATCTACTCGTGGGTGCTGGGCGGCGTCGCGTCCGCAGACGGCCCGCGGCTGTGGGCGGTGCTGCCCTACGCCGCGGTCTCGGTGGTGGTGCTCCTGCTGCACGGCCGGCTGCTCGACGTGCTCGGCGTGGGCGATGAGGAGGCCACGGCGCTCGGCCTGTCGGCCCGCCGGGTCCGGATCCTGGTGCTGGCCGCGGCGTCTTTGGCGACCGCCGCCGCCGTCGCGGTCGGAGGGCTCATCGGGTTCGTGGGCATCGTGGTGCCGCACGTGGTGCGGAGGCTCGCCGGAGCGTCGTACCGCGCGGTGCTGCCGCTGTCGTTACTGGGGGGTGCCGCCTTCCTCGTGCTCGCCGACGTGCTCGCCCGGACCGCGGTCGCGCCGGGCGAGCTTCCGCTCGGCGTGGTCACCGCGTTCGTCGGCGGACCCTTCTTCGTCGTCGTGCTGCGATCGATGCGCGGGCGGGGCGGCGTATGACTGTGGAGATCTCCGGCGTGGACGTGGCGCTCGACGGCCGCCCCGTGCTGCACGACGTCACGATGACCGCACCGTCGGGCACGTGGACGGCGGTCGTCGGGCCGAACGGCGCGGGGAAGTCGACGCTCCTGCGGGCCGTCCTGGGCCTGGTGCGGAGCGGGGGCACGATCACGGTCGACGGTGCCGACCCGCGCCGCCGAGCACCCCGCGAGCGCGCCCGGACGATGGCCTACGCGCCGCAGTCGCCGCAACTGCCCGAGGGGATGACGGTCTTCGACTACGCGCTTCTCGGCAGGTCGCCGTACATCCCGTACCTCGGTCGCGAGAGCGCGACGGACCGGCGCGTCGTGCGCGACGTGCTCGGGCGGCTCGGGCTGGAGGCGTTCGCCGACCGCGACATCGCCCACCTCTCCGGCGGTGAGCGACAGCGGGTGGTGCTGGCACGGGCGCTGGCGCAGCAGGCGAGGCTCCTCCTGCTCGACGAGCCGACGACGGCTCTCGACATCGGCCACCAGCAACAGGTGCTGGATCTGATCGACGAGCTGCGGCGCGACGACGGCCTGACGGTCGTCACCACCATCCACGACCTCACTCTGGCCGGGCAGTACGCGGACGGCCTGGCGCTGCTGTCCGCCGGCCGGGTCGTCGCGGCCGGCACACCGCGGGATGTCCTCACGGCGGATCTGATCGGCGAGCACTTCGGTGCGCGGGTGCACGTCCAGGTCGGCCCCGACGGACGGCCGATGCTGGGACTGCTGCGATGAATCTCGAGATGGTGCACCGCGACGAGGACGGGGCGCACGCGCTGGCGACCACCGTGTGGCGGCTCGGGGCGGGCGTGCGGGGGATCTCCTCCGCGATGGTCGGCGGCGGGATCGGCCCCGTCGCCTGGGTGATCAACGCGCAGGTGCCGGGCGGGTACTCGCGGATGGACCCGGTGGCGCACCTCGGTGAGCTCGCCGCCGCCCAGGACCTGGCCGGCCGTGGGGTCGGCATGCTCACGGCCGCCGCGGTGGACCGGACGGTACTGCGGGCGGAGAACGGCGTCGAGGTCGCCGCCACCGTCGGGCTGCGCGTGCCGACGTGGGCTGCGGCGCCGCCGGGCGTCGCGGATCCCGAGCTCGCCCCTGCGCGGCTTCCGCGACCGGGGACGATCAACATCCAGGTGGCGGTGCCGGTCCCGATGTCCGACGGTGCGCTGGTCAACGCCGTGATGACGGTGACCGAAGCGAAGACGCAGGCGCTCCTGGAAGAGGGCTATCCGGGGACGGGGACGGCATCGGACGCGGTGTGCGTCGTTGCGCCGGTAGCGGTGCCCGGCGCGGGGGAGGAACTCTTCGGAGGACCGCGCTCGGAGTGGGGCGCGCGGATCGCGCGGGCGGTCCACGCCGCGGTGGCCGCCGGCGCCCGGGACTACACGGTCGGGCTCGCAGCGAGAGCTCGTGGAGGTAGCTCGTGCGTCAGAAGGGATTGAAGTCTACTCTTGTTGCAGAAGTGGCGACGAGTGGAGGTTCCGGATGCGCGCACGGGCCGTACTGGCGGTGGTAGCCGGCTGCTCGATGCTTCTCGTCGGGTGCTCCGCGACGGTGTCCGGCAACGGCGCCGGCGTGACCGTGATCAAGGGTGGCGTGGGACCGGGGATCGCGACGCCCGCCCCCGCTGCGCCCGGCACCACGACCGCCGCCCCGGCCGGCACGACGAGTGCGCGGCCGTCGAGTGCCGCGGCGACGGCCATCGTGCTCCCCGACAACGGGAACGGCTTCACCTTCATCCAGACCCGCAGCGGACGGACGCGGTGCCAGGTCAGCGAGACGAGTGCCGGCTGCCAGCTGGTCTTCGATCAGCCTCGTCCGCGCACCGATGCGGGCGAGGAGGCGAACGGCGTCAACGTCACCAGTGACGGCGGCCTCTCCTACGTGCTGGGCAATCTCGGCGCGATCGATCCGGTCACCCTGGACTACAAGACCTACACCGCCCGTGGCTGGTTCATCGTCGCGAACGAGTACGGCACCGCCTTCACGCACCGCACCACCGGGCACGGCATGGTCGTGAGCGCCTCGGGCGCGAAGGCCTTCTAGCGCGGCGTGGTGATCACCACGACGGCCTCCGCGCCGTCGACGGTGGCGAAGCGGTGCGGGCAATCGCTGGTCCAGCTGCGCGAATCCCCCTGCTGCACGGTCGTCTCGCCGCCCACCGGACCGACGGTGAGTGCACCGTCGACCACTGTGAGGTGCTCGCGCACCGCCGGACCGTGCCCGGGGGAGACGTGGTCGGATCCCGGCGGGAACTCCAGGCGGAAGACCTCGACGGTGACGCTCGGCAGGTGACGCACGGATAGGAGCGCGGTGCGCATGCCGCCGTCCGCGACGCTGTGCACGCCGGGGGTCTCGCCGACGAGGGCTGTGAGCGGTACGTCGAGCGGCTGGCACAGGGCGTAGAGCGTCTCGACCGTCGGGTTGCGGCCGCCCGCCTCGATCTCCGACAGTGAGCCCTTGCCGACGCCCGCCCGCCGGGCGAGTTCGGACAGGCTGAGGCCGCGCTCGGTGCGCAGCTCGCGGAGTCGGCCGCCGACGTCGGGGGAGGGCATGGCACCATGCTACGTTCTGTTCATGGAACGTTCTGAGAACGGAACGATGGTGCCGGTGGGTGCGGGCGTCGTGACCGCTCTGGTCGGCTACACGTCGGCGTTCGCCGTGGTGCTGGCGGGCCTGCGCGCGATGGGGGCCACGCCGGGCCAGGCGGCATCGGGTCTGTTGGCGGTCACCGTGACCATGGGCGCGGCGTCCGCGCTCCTGTCGTGGTGGCTATGTCAAGTTGATCTGGCCCCGGTAGGGCGGTTTCATTCGGCCCCACCTGAGTGGGGCCCTGAGCCGCTAGAGTCCGGGGTGTGGATGGGCGGCCGCGGGTGCGCAGTGTGGTTGCGCC
>NZ_VIGV01000159.1 GCF_007858445.1 Tsukamurella sputi
CCCCGCTCCACCCCGGGATCGATCGAGCCGTGAACTCGACCGACGGGTTCCGGAAGCCCTGGAAGACCACGTCGATGATCTGCTGCCGATCGATCGACATGGAGATGGCCTGGCGACGCAGGCGCCCCTCCTCGTCGTTCCCGAAGTGCTCCAGGAACTGCGGGATCACGAAGGACTGCGTCTGCGCGGTCGGGCGCACGATGGCCTTCTTGCCCAGCGTCTTCTGGAAGGAGCGCAGCGCGCTGTTGGGGATGGTGTCGAGCGCGTCCAGGTTCCCCGAGGTCAGATCGACGTAGGCAGGGTCGTACGACTCGTACATGACGAAGGTGAGCCCGCCGTTCTTCGGCTTGGGACCCTTGTACTCATCGAAGCGGACGGTCTCGAGCTGGACGTTGTGCCGCCATTGCTTCAGCTTGTACGGTCCGTTGCCCACCGGATTCTGGCCGAACTTCTCCTTGCCCTCCGTGAAGAAGACGTCGGGAAGCGGCACGAACGGGACGTAGCCCAGGGCCAGCTTGAAGTCGATGTTCGGTGCAGCGAGGTCGATCGTGAACGTGTAG
>NZ_VIGV01000160.1 GCF_007858445.1 Tsukamurella sputi
TTCGTCTCCGAGCACATCGACGAACTTCGATCGGCCGAGACGTCGGAGACGATCGTTGAGCTGATCCGGACGTCGGAGGTGATGAAGAAGGCCAAGGGTGTCTGGCCGAAGATCATCGCCGAGCTCGACAAGCAGCTCGACATCGACTTCCCCGCGATGCGCACGCGCGAGCACAACGAGCGCGTGGCGCACCTCGAGTCCGTGACCGCGGGCGAGCCGGTCCTGCACCTGTTCACCGCCGGCGACGCGGAGGCGAACTCCTTCGCGATCTGCGACAGCGATGGCGCCGTGCAGTGGTACAGCGAGTTCTTCGAGTCGGATCGTCTCTCCGACGAGGACCCGGAGGCCAGCGCGGCGGGCCAGGCCGTCGAGAAGGCCTTGTACTTGGCCCGACAGGTCCGGGAGAAGTGCCACCTGGACGGGCTTGCCGTGGTGGTCCATCACGCGCACCCGGAGCCTCACGGGCTGGACGCGAAGGCGCGGAAGGCGTCCGCGGGCGGCGTGCTGGTCCGCTTCGCCCACGACAGCGAGAGCAACCCGGCCGTTGTTCGTGATGG
>NZ_VIGV01000161.1 GCF_007858445.1 Tsukamurella sputi
CACGACATGACAGTAATGGTAACAGGTAGCCACTTAACAGAAGAGGAAGCGAAAGATTCCCTTGAACGATATAGTGAAAGATTGATCGCTGATGCACCTGCTGGAGCAACAGTAGAGATACTTGAGATTCTCCCGCAACCAGAGGAGATCTACTACACCATTACTGTGCCACAAAAACTTTATACCTGGCAGCGATTAAAGCGCGATAATGACCAACTGACCGTTATTGCGGTGACCTCTGAAGAGGAGACTCCTAAAGTTGACCCTCTGCAGATTCTTAAAGAAGCCCAATTTGGTGCCTACTAGTGTCAAAATCGAGCAGATCCACAACAATATACACCACAAGGGTCTACGCAGAGAATAATCGCAATTAGGACTTATACTTTGCCTCTCTGATAGAGGATAGATTATAAAAAGGGAAGCATTACGCTTCCCTTTAACTTTGCCTTTAAACTTTAATTTTAAACTTTAGCTTTAACTTTAACTTTAACTTTCAATAGAGTCGCAACACTTATAATACTCTATCCTGCTAGCAACCTATCAAGAGTTAACAGCT
>NZ_VIGV01000162.1 GCF_007858445.1 Tsukamurella sputi
ATCATCGCCGTGCCGATCGACAGGTCGATGCCGCCGGTGATGATGACGATCGTGGTGCCGAGCGCCAGCAGGCCGATGGTCACCGAGGCGACGAGAATGCCCGTGAGATTGCCGGCGGTCAGGAAGTTCGGACTCGCGAACGAGAAGAAGACCACGATCACGATGAGGCTGACGAAGGCGAGGAACTGCTGCATCTGGCCGCGGATCCACGACGTCAGCGCGAATCCGCCGCTGCTGTCGCGGTCGGGCGTGGGCGGCGCGAAGGTCGCGGTCATCACTTCACCGCCGTCTCGTGGAAGCGGGTGGCGTTCTCCATGATCGTCTCCTGGGTTGCTTCGTCGCTGTCGAGAACGGTGGCGAGGCGTCCCTCCCCCATCACCGCGATGCGGTGGGACAGGCGCAGCACTTCGGGCAGGTCACTGGAGATGACCATGATCGCCTTGCCCGACTCCGCCAGTTGCTCGAGGAGCCGGTAGATCTCGTCCTTGGCTCCGACGTCGATGCCGCGAGTGGGCTCGTCGACGATGAGGATGTCGCAGTCGCGGGCGAGCCATTT
>NZ_VIGV01000163.1 GCF_007858445.1 Tsukamurella sputi
GCGTTATGCGCGTATTGTTAAGGAAGCAGATAAAAGTCTCGATCTAAATGGGGCAGAGTATCGTCAATTTTTAGAGATTCAGGATGAGGCGCAAGCGCTCACCTTTGTCAGTAAGCCGGGAATTTATGGTTATAAAAAGATCGATGAAGGGAGTCGTTTTTTAGCTGAAACACTCAATAGTGATCCTTTTGCTTTAGAAGGAAAGGTTTTAGATCTAGGGTGTGGATATGGTTATCTTGCGGCATCGGTAGGAAAAAATAGTAAGATCGAGCAGTTAGTAGCAACCGATTGTAATGTCGCGGCTGTTCAGCTTGCCGCCTATAATCTTGAGAATATGGGGATAGAGGCGCTTGTAACGCTCGATGATTGTGGTTCTGCTTTAGAGGATCGTAGCTTTGATCGCATTATCTGTAATCCCCCATTTCATCAAGGCTTTGGAACTTCTAAAGAGTTGACGGTAAAATTTGTTGAAAATAGTAAGCGTCTACTGCGTCGTCGAGGCATTGCCTACTTTGTGGTTAATAAGTTTTTAGCCATCGAAGAGATCTGTTATGC
>NZ_VIGV01000164.1 GCF_007858445.1 Tsukamurella sputi
TTTTCTGATACATCTTGGCTCCTTAAAGTGAGTCAGGTGTTTGTAATTTTCATTGATATTTTCAACGTGAAATTTCAGTGTACTAAAATTTTCCGTGACAAAATATTGAAATTTACGCAGATTATGGGTGAAAATTACCCAAAGAATAGCTTAAATCACCTCTAATCTCTCAACCTTACTCTCGCAGAGTCCTTAAGCTCTTTTCTCAAATCCTCCTTTTTTAGCCGATCTTATCACAATATTGGGGAACAATTTTAGAAGCGGGACCATAATAAGCCTCATCAAAGAGGGTTGCTCCTTTTGTCGGTTCAAGGTTGAGTTCAACGCTATGCGGCCCCACCATTTTCGCAAGTTCAACAAAGCCAGCTGCGGGATAGACATTTCCCGAGGTACCGATGGAGAGAAAGAGATCTGCATTTTCTAACGCTTTATAGATTCGTTCCATCTCTAGCGGCATCTCCCCAAACCAAACAATATGGGGGCGGAGATTTCCTCGCTGTTGGCAACAGGGGCAGAGGCTCTCTATCGTCACCGGTTGCTGCCAATCAAAAATC
>NZ_VIGV01000165.1 GCF_007858445.1 Tsukamurella sputi
GATCTGATTCTTCTGTGACGTGGGGCCTACTCGCCGCCACCCACGAACTCACCGCCTCCGCGCATGTCACCCACCCCCTTTCCCGGTTTCTGCAGGTCAATGGCCGCGCCCGGTGCCCGTGGCACCCGGTGCGGTCGCTAGAACAGTACCAGGATTCAAAGTCTAGGGATTCATAGTCTCTGGATTCACAGGGTTGTGACAGGTGGGGTTAGTGGGTGCCCCCGCCGTCCAAGTCGACCGTTACGCCCGCCACGCGGGAATTCGGGCGACGGGTGGCCGCCAGGCGGACGGAACTGGCGCTCAGCCAGGAGAAGGCAGCCGAACGGATCGGCGTGCACTGGACGTACTTGGGGCAGGTAGAGCGTGGCAGGCGAAACGTCACGTTACATAACATCCTGAAGATTGCCGAGGGGTTGGAGATCACCCCGGGGGAGCTGATCGACGGGTTGCCGGCGCCGGTGGTCGAGGGGGAGTAGCCGGCCAGGCGGACGAGCCGCTGGTTCGCCCTACTGCCTCCCTGTCGTCCCGGCCGATTCCGCGAACGATGCTGGTG
>NZ_VIGV01000166.1 GCF_007858445.1 Tsukamurella sputi
CGGACCGCGTCTTCCGGATCCGTACCGAGCGCTCCTCCGCCACCTCACTGCCCGAGCCGCGGACGAGCCACAACATCAGCAACGTCGAGGTGATCGAGCGCCGCGGCGACCTGGTGGACGTCCGGTTCAACTGGCACACCATGTACTTCCGGTACGACACCGTCGACCCGTACTACAGCACCACGCTGGCGACGCTGGACTTCTCGGGGGAGCGGCCGCTCTTCCGCCGTAAGACCGTGGTGCTCAAGAACGACTACATCCACCACGTCGTCGACATCTACCACGTCTGATTCGGGCGGAAGGGATCTCATCATGGTGCATCAGGTGGCGCTGGCCTTCGAGGACGGGGTGACCCGGTTCATCTCCGTCGACCCGGGGCAGACCGTGGCGGACGCGTCGTACCGGCAGCGGATCAACATCCCGCTCGACTGTCGCGACGGGGCCTGCGGAACGTGCAAGGCCCGCTGCGAATCCGGGACCTACGACGGCGGGACGTACGTCGAGGACGCGCTCACCGCGGAGGAGGCCGAGCAGGGCTACTGCCTGCCCTGCT
>NZ_VIGV01000167.1 GCF_007858445.1 Tsukamurella sputi
TTCGCGCCACAGGCGTGCACGCCGGCGCAACGCCGCATCGGGTACGTGTGGCGCGCTCTGGCGGCACTGCTCGCGATCGGCACAATCACGTGCGGCGGCATGTACCTCGTCGGCGGCACCGCTGAGCCTGGGGTGTGGCTCATCGCCGCATTGACTGGATTGGCCCTTACCGTGGAGGCCGGCGGACGCGGCCTGCCCGTCCCGGCGGTCTCCGATGCATGGATCGACTTCGTTCGCGAGACGGCTCAAGAGATCCTCCTCGACAAGCTCAGCGCGGAGGAGAAGCGCACGCGCCCGCGGGCATCCATCGCCGACGTGCAGGCCGCGTTCGACGGACTCAAGCAGGCCTGGGGCCAGTACCGGCTCAACCGAGCCGAGTACTTCCTGGAGATGCCCGTGCTCCGGGACGGGAACGTGCCCGAGACCCGCGCATACCAAGACGCGATGCTCGCACTCGAAGATGCGCTGAACGCACTGACCGCCGGCTCCACACAGCAACAGGTCGACGATGCCGCCGCGCTCGCTGAGGCCGCCTGGCATGCCTGGCACACC
>NZ_VIGV01000168.1 GCF_007858445.1 Tsukamurella sputi
CGCGCGCGATCGCGACCACGGCGGCAGCGGGGTGGGGCTCACCATCAGTCGCGCCATCGTGACCGCGCACGACGGGCACATGTGGGTCGAATCCGACGGACCGGGCCGCGGCGCCGTCTTCGCCTTCACACTCCCCGCGCCCTGATCGCACCTTCACGGAACCTTCACGACGCCGCGGCGGAGCGGCCACACCACGCCGCCACAGTGGTGCCCATGCAGGAGAAACTCAGAGACATCGCGCGTTTCGACGGGCCGTCGTCGATCGTCGTCTTCCTCGTCGCGCTGCCGCTGTCCCTCGGGATCGCGCTGGCCTCGGGCGCCCCGCTCATGGCGGGCCTCATCGCGGGCGTGATCGGCGGCATCGTGGGCGGCCTCCTGGGCGGCTCTCCGCTGCTCGTGAGCGGACCGGCCGCCGGCCTCACGGTGGTGGTGGCGGAGCTCATCGCGACCTTCGGCTGGAAGGTCACCACCGCGATCACCGTCGCCGCCGGCCTGGTGCAGATCGGTCTGGGGCTGAGCCGGATCGCCCGTGCGGCGCTGGCGATCTCCCCG
>NZ_VIGV01000016.1 GCF_007858445.1 Tsukamurella sputi
GGCGCAACCACACTGCGCACCCGCGGCCGCCCATCCACACCCCGGACTCTAGCGGCTCAGGGCCCCACTCAGGTGGGGCCGAATGAAACCGCCCTACCGGGGCCAGATCAACTTGACATAGCCACACACCGCGGTATGAGCGGCCCGGCATGGTCTGTCCGTTTGGGTTCGAGGGGATGCCCCTGGTATTTCGCGCGCGCATTTCGCACACCGCACCTACAAAGCAGTGCGCCACCGTCGAGCAACCTCCAAACCGGTTACTGGCACGCTTGCACCAATGTCACGAAGATCAGATCGCAACCGCACCCCCCGCCACAAGCCCGAACCCGCACCGCTGGATCACACACCGCTGATGACGGCATTGCGGCAGGTGGAGCTCGCCGTCGACGGCTTCAACCGCGAAGCCGCACGGATCGAGACCGAGTACGGCATCGCGATCCATCCAGAACGGGTGGGCAACACGCACACCGATCTGGCACACTACATCGAGGTCGCGATCGGCATCGTCGCACGCAAGCTGCCGGTCGCCGTGTACGGGGCGGACAGCCGGCGCTGGACAGGCCCCCAGTCCCCGCGACAGGTGTTCGCCCTGTACGAGGCGGCCGGCGACAACACCGCCGACTATCTGACGCAGATGGCTCTCAACGCCGAGCGGATCAAGGCAAAGAAGGACGACCTCGACCGCAGCCTCAAGCAGAAGTGCCTGCGGCCGAAGACGAACGGGAAACCGTGCCAGATGCGGCCGCTGTACCAGGCCGGAGTCGGCCACCAAGAAGGTTTCGGGTGCTGGCGTCACGCCACCGACGACGAGAAGCTCGAGCTCGAGAAGTCGCGAATCGCCATCGAGGTCAAGACCGGTTGTCCCGGATGCAAGGCCGGCCCCGGCGAGGTGTGCCTGATCCCCACCGAGGACGGCCTCACCCCCGCCCAGGTCGGCCTGACGATGGTCGACGGCGAGTGGCCCCGGGTGCGGGTCCTCGGTGGCGCCGACATCCACGTCCCGCGGATCGAACTGATCCATCCTCGCGTCCTCGAGCCCGCCGAGTAGATCCGCCCAAGACGGCACGCGAAACCCCCGGCCCAATCATGGGCACGCCCGGTAGGGGCACCAGATGAACACCATCTAGCGTTCGGGACAGCGAGCCCGCCCCCGAATACGAGGAGTCCCCATGACGGATGAGCCGGATGTCCGGCAGCCCCCTGACGTCAACGATCCACCGTCCGAGAACGTGGATGAGCTCGCGGGCGGTATGCGCGGCAAGTGGGTGGTCGCGTCCCAGGGATCTACGCACTTGTGGGATCTTGACGCCCTGACCTACATGCGCCGTCCCGGCCCCGCCAGCCCCTCGGGGGCCTTTGACTACGACGGCATCGCGCACCGGATCACGGGGGTGACCCGGTGGCCGCGTGTCGGTGATCAGTCACTGGTCTGGTTCGACGATCCCGCGAGTCCCTTCGACACTGAGCAGTTCAGCCGTCGTCTGCTGATCAGTTTTCACCCGCCGTTGACACCATCACCCGTGCTCCCGAGAGTCTGGACAACGAGTCGGTGGCCGGTACCGAACTCGGGGACGCTGAGTGACGCTGGCGTCAGTCCTGCGGTCTGCTCTCTGCGGCGACAGCAGGGCTCCACGGTCTCGAGTTCGCAGAACGTCACATCGCCGTCGTTGATCGGGCCGCATTCCGCAGTGCGACTCTGGGTAGGGCGACCGACGCGGTGGCAACGATGACCATCACGACGGAGATCGTGAGAAAGGCGCGGGTGTACGCCTCGGCGAGGGAGCGTTGACACCCGGTTCCGTGGGTGTTGGGCGTGGACGACTTTGTCTTCCGTCGCGGGCACCGTTATGGGACGACTCCGGACCGCCATGCAGACCGACCGTCCGATCGAGGTATTGGAAGACGGGACCGCCACACTCCTACGGCCTGGTTGCGGGTCCATCCGGGCGTTGAGATCTTCTATCGTGACCGCATCGGCGCTTACGCAGAAGGCGCGGCGGCGGAGCACCGGACGCGCTGCAAGTCGCCGCTCGGTAGCACATCTGGCACATCGCGGCGGGGCGGTCGATGGCGCCGTGGCACGCCACCGGGCGGCCCTGCCCGCCGCGATCATCGCTCCCGAACCACAGGACCGGCCTGATGCCGCTGTGGTTGCCGCCGAAACCCACTCGGGAGCCGGGTCACGCCCAGTGCTGGCCGAGGGGACTAACATCCTTGCGATCAGCCGCGAGCTGGGTCTGTCTCGCGGTACCACACGCCGCTTTGCCCGCGCGAGGCGCCTGATGAACTGCCGGTCAACAATTGCCTCGGGTACCGAGTCCGTATTCTCGAGGCATACAAACCCGAGCTGCATCGGCGGTGGAATGTGGCGTGTACCCAACACAATGTGGCCGTTCGAGGAGATCACGGCCCACAGCTACCAAGGCAGCGAGATGTTGGTGCGCGACTACCTGCAGCCTTTCCTCGCTCTCACCCACCTCCCGGTCGCGCCGCCCAGCCACCGATCGTCCGCGAAGTCATCAGCTGGATCATGACCAACCCCAACACCCCTCGCTGCCGGACACCGGCCGCGCCTGGATTCGATCCTGGCATTCAGTCCGCGACCGGCCGCGCTGGCCGGGCACGTCCGCGCGTTCGCCGAGATCATGGGCGAGCGGCGCGGTCGGGATCTCGAACGGTGGATGGCCACAGTCGACGTCGACGACCAGCTGGCGCTGCACTCGTTCGTGCGAGGCCTCCGCCGCAGGCCACGTCCCCCGCACCAAGATGCTCAAACGCCGAATGCCCGGCCGCGAGAAGAGCGACCCACTGCGCAAACGAATCCTTCTGAGCGAGTGACCAATTCACCCTACCGAATCACCAACTTCGTGACAGATCCCCCAAACCGGACCATCTGACGGCTGTGGGTTCGAGGGTGGCCATCCTTCACGTGCTGCCGACAGAAAGTTTGGGCCAGATCCAACACGGAGCCGGGAGTTGCCTCCCAGATCTCCGGCAGGAGAAGATTCCTAGATTTCAATGACGGCAAGCTCTCCGTCAGCATACAGGGAGCGCAGGCGCTTCTTGTCGAACTTGCCGACCGAGGTCTTGGGCACCTCGTCGACAAAGCACCAACGCTCAGGCAACCACCATTTGGCGACCTTGCCAACGAGGAAGTCACGCAGATGAGCAGGTGTGGGCGCACGACCGTCACGTACGACGATCACCGCGAGAGGCCGTTCCTGCCACTTCTCGTCCGGCACCCCGATCACAGATGCCTCGAGCACATAGGGGTGTCCGGCGAGCAGCAGCTCGAGCTCGACCGAGGAGATCCACTCCCCACCAGACTTGATCACGTCCTTGGTGCGGTCGGTCAGCGTCACGAAGCTCCGTTCATCGATCCGACCGACGTCGCCGGTGCGCAACCAACCGTCCTGAAACTTCTCCCCGTCATCCTCTCCGCCGATGTACGAGCCGGTGATCCAAGGTCCGCGCACCTGCAGCTCACCGACGGCTTCTCCGTCGTGCGGGAGCGCATTGCCCGCGTCGCCGACAATCCGCAACTCCACACCAGGAACCGGACGGCCCTGGGTAGCTCGCAGGCGCCACCGCTCCTGCGCGTCGAGCGATGCCGGCGGACGCGCGACGGCGGCCAGCGGCGAGGTCTCGGTCATTCCCCACGCCTGGACGACCTGCACGCCGTACTTCTCCTCGAAGACCTCCATCAGGTGAACGGGCACGGCGGAGCCACCGCAGGCAACCAGGCCGAGAGAGGAAATGTCGTAATCGGGGTTGGCCTCCACGAAGTTCAGCACGTCGTTCCAGATTGTCGGGACCGCGCCTGCGACGGTTGGCTTCTGGGCATCGATGAGCCGTACCAGCGGCTCGGCCTGCAGGAACCGGTCAGGCATGAGCAGGTCGGCACCGGCCATGAGGGCGGCATAGACCAGTCCCCAGGCGTTGGCATGGAACATCGGCACAATGGCGAGGATCCGGTCGTCACAGCCGACTCGCAGTCCGTCGGCGGCGCAGGCCGCCATCGAGTGCAGGTAGGTCGACCGGTGGCTATAGGCGACACCTTTGGGGGTTCCGGTGGTACCAGAGGTGTAGCACATGGCGGCTGCTGACTGCTCATCGAGGTCGGGCCAGTCGAACGTCTCGGGTTGGGCGGAGATGAACTCCTCGTAACCCACGACTGTGAGCCCGTCACGGTGCAGCGGGGTGAGGTCTACCCCGCCGGTCACGACGACGGTGTGCACGCTGGTGATCTGCGGCAGCACGGGGGCCAGCAGCGGGACCAGGCTTCCATCGAGAATCACGACCCGGTCCTCGGCGTGGTTGCCTACGTAGACGAGTTGATCTGAGGCGAGGCGTAGATTGAGAGTGTGCAATACCGCGCCCATCGAGGGCACCGCACAATAGACCTCCACATGTTCCTGGTTGTTCCACATAAAGGTCGCGACACGCTCATCGCCTGTGATCCCACAACCGCGCAACGCGTTGGCCAACTGGGCGGACCGCCGTCCGATCTCGGCGAACGAGGCGACCTTTATGCTCCCGTCGGGCTGTAAGGTCCGCACGGTCGACGAGCCATGCACACTCGAGCCGTGGCGCAGAATCGCCGCAGTTGTCAACGGGACGGTCATCATCGTGCTCTGCATAACATTCCTTATTGAGAGAGTTGCCGTCGAACCGACACGATCCGGGATCGAGCGTCCAGGGAGAGTGGGCTGTCAGCGATCTGCAGCCGAAAGCGAGCTTGAAGCAGACTCCAAGGACTCGACCAGGTCCAACTCGAGTTCTGGCAGTCGGCTGGCCGCCAAGGCCATCCCGCCCGCGCGGGCTCGCACATCAACGTCGCACTGGATCCCGGCGCGTGCAATGTCGGTCCATGCCTGTGCGCAACGGCTGGCGACGACGGCGAGGTCTGCGGTGGCAAGGTCACCGGTCAGACGTGCGACATCCGCGCAGCCATCGGCGAGCAATCGACGAAACAGCCCGCCACCGGTGCCTGCCTTCTCAATGAAAGCGCTCAGGCTGAACAAGAGGATCTCGAGGTCGTCTGCCGGAAGGTCGACCCAGGTCTGGACGTCGGCTGCCAGCTGCGCGACCGCGGCTAAGCCCTCAGCCCCGGGCACCGCTGTCGTGAGATCGACAATCCCCGGCCGCGACGGGCGCCGCATGCTGGCCGCGGACTGGCGAAATGCCTCTGCCGCCACTCCCGCCACATCCGGCAGCGCGCCCGGCCAGGTGATGCGATACGTGCAGTGGCGCGTCGGTTGCGGGAACGACGTCGAGGACCGCGCCCGAGCCAGGGCTTCGAGCGGGACCTCCTGCACCTCGGCGCGGTCATTGTCTACGACAACGGCAATCCCCTTGGCCTCATCATAGCCAATCACCACGATGTCGTGGCGACTCATCCGTAGCTGGACCCGCAGGTACGGCAGCTCGCCGATGTCGCCCCACACCAGGCTGGGTCTGCCTGCGTCAATCTCGTCGAGAACCCACAGCCACCCCTCGCGGGGATCATCGGTGGTGAGAACGTGGACCTGTCCGCCGAGCCGACGAGGTAGGTCGACTTCGAAGTCGGCGCCTCGTCCCACCAGGTACAGCGGCGGAACGAGGTCGCTCGACCGGAGGTAGGTCAGCCCTAGCGCGCCACCGAGCGCGAACACGAGGCCTTCATCGGGCGGTCCATCCCACCCCAAACCATGCCAGTGCAGAAGATCCCGCATCGCACCAGAACCGCAATGCCCCCCCATCCGATGCGGGTAGTCCTCGATCAGGGTCCTGCGGGGCATGTGAGTTCCTCTTCGGTGGATGGGCGCACGACGGGGTTCGAAGACATGATCAGTTGTTCCGGATTCTGTCCAGGTAGGCCTGGCGGGTCCTCATGTCGACGTCGTCCAGGAACACCGAGTCCGAGCCCAGGGCCGAGCCGAGCCAGGTGGCCAGCCAACCGGGGACGAACTTCATCGCGGCGACCATGCCGCCGGCGAGGCGGGTGACGCGCACGAAGGGACGCGGGTTCTCGATCAAATCGGCTGTCGCTCGGGCGATCTCCTCGGGCTCGGCGTTGCGCATTCCCTTGGCCCCAGCCGTCCCAGCGACAAGTTCGGTGTTGGTGAACGTGGGCCGGACCGTGGACAGTTGGACCCCGGACTTGCGGTATTCTTGTCGTGCTGCCTCGGTGAATCCGATGACCGCGAACTTGGTGCCGCAATAGGTCGCCAGACCGGGTACGGCGAGCTCACCGGCCAGTGATGCGGTGTTGATGATGTGCCCAGCACGCCGCGGCAGCATCCGTTGAAGGGCGAGCTTGGTGCCGAAGACAACTCCCAGGACGTTGATCTCGACCTGCCGCCGGGTTACCGCGTCGTCTTCCTCGTGGGCGTGCCCGGTGGGCATGATGCCCGCGTTGTTGATCAGTACGTCGAGCGGGCCGAGGTCCCCCTCGACCAGGTCGAGAAAATCGCGGAACGAGTCAGGGTCGGTGACATCCAAGTGGGCGACGACCTTCACCCCGAGATCAACGGCGGCCTCCTTTGCACGGGCCTCGTCGACGTCGCCAATAGCGACGCGGTGGCCTCGTCGGATCAACTCCTTCGCGGTCTGGTATCCGATACCGCGGGCTCCGCCCGTGATTGCCACGGTCTTGGCGGCATTGCGGGGGTTGTGCGTCGTCACTTGCTGTTCTCCTTGTTCAGGCCGAGGCGTTGCCAC
Source organism: Tsukamurella sputi (assembly GCF_007858445.1). Lineage (GTDB taxonomy): Bacteria > Actinomycetota > Actinomycetes > Mycobacteriales > Mycobacteriaceae > Tsukamurella > Tsukamurella sputi. The sequence goes on from NZ_VIGV01000016.1 coordinate 6,703, forward strand.
AGGCCGCGGCCGGCTGCCGCGCGCAATACTCTTTCGGCGATGGCCGCACGCCGAGAGGTGTACGGGTACCACGTGAGTTCCCGTGTCAGGACAGGGATCCGCGGCTCCGTCACCGCCTGGACCCGGCAGTACTTGTGCAGCCCATAGGCGCCGCCGAGCCGCGCACCGATACCTGATGCCTTCCATCCACTGTGCGGCAGTGTGGTGGCGAAGAGGTTACTGAAGACGTCGTTGATGTTGACAGCGCCCGCGTCCAGGCGTTTCGCGATGCGCTGCGCACGAGCGTGATCGCGGGTCCACACCGTCGCGGACAGGCCGTACACCGAGTCGTTGGCCAAGCGGACGGCCTCGTCTTCATCCGCGACCAGCATCACCGGGATCGTGGGTCCGAAGGTCTCCTCGGTCATGCAAGTCATCGTGTGGTCGACGCCGACCAGGACGGTAGGAGCGTAGTAGTTCCCGGCCGCGCTCCGGGTTCCGCCGACCAAGACCCGTGCACCCGCCGCCACCGCCTCGTTGACGTGGCGATCGGCGATCTCGACCTGCCTCGCAGTGACCATCGCACCCACGTCGTCACCTGCCGCTGCACCGTGGGCGAGGGACCGCACCCTTTGCGTCAGCCGAGCCACGAACTCGTCGTAGATCTCAGCTACCACATACACCCGCTCAACGGAGATGCAGACCTGCCCTGCGTTGAACAGACCGCCCCACGCGATCCCCTCGACCGCGCGAGCAAGGTCGGCGTCCTCCAGCACTATCGCCGGATCCTTACCGCCCAGCTCCAGGCTCACCGGCTTCAGGTGCTCGGCACAGCGGATCGCGACCGCGCGCCCGGTGGCTGTCGAGCCGGTGAACTGCACGAAGTCAGCTGCGTCCACCACCGACGCACCCGCTTCGCCGGCACCCACAACATGGGCCAGGACCGGGGGGGCGCCGATCTCGTGCCAGCCTTCGACGACCCGCGCACACGTCAGTGGCGTCGCTTCCGAGGACTTCGCCAGGACCGCGCACCCGGCAGCCAACGCGGGTGCTGCATCCATGAGGAAGAGGGTGATCGGGAAGTTCCAGGGCGTGATGAGCCCGACAACAGGGTACGGGTGGTAGGTCTTGGACAGCCGCTTCGGCAGACTCAACAGACTCGAGGGCCTGACCTGCTCGCCAGCGAGAAACCTCTCGGCATTGTCGGCGTAGTAGGTGATGAATTCGCACGACGCGGTCGTCTCCACGAGAGCGTCTGGGCGCACTTTGCCCGTTTCGGCTTGCAACAGGTCGGTGAGCTCGTCGGTGTGAGCCAGGATCCAGTCCCGCCAGCGATGCAACCATCTTGCGCGTTGCCGCGGGCCAGCTTCGGCCCACCCTGCCTGGGCGCGGCGGAGGTCAGCCGCGATGCGGTTCACGGTCTCACGATCATCCACGGGGACGGTTGCGATCCGCCGGCCGTCGGCTGGGCTACACACGGCCAAGGCGTCCGCTGTGGTCGCCGTGCTCATCGGTCCTCCAGGAGTGAGTCGAACCCGCGGGAGAGCCCGTTGGGTGGGGTGCGTCTGGTGGGTGTGTCGGTGAAAGCGTCAGCGATCACGTCAGCGCGTTTGAACATCACCGGTCCATAGGTATGCCGAAGCTCGGTCAGGATCGCGTTCAAAGGCAGGTCGTCGAAGATGCCGCGCTCGCGGACGTACTCCATATGCTGGGCTCCGTCGGCGGTGAAGGCGTGCAGGAGGGCGTCGCGATCGCCGTCGAATTCCACCGGCGGCACACTGAAACGCGCACACAACTCGGTGTTGAACGCAGGTGTCGCCTTCAACCACCGGCCGTCGATGTAGAGAAGGCTGTAACCGTGATAGACGAACAGGTCTGTGCCGCCCATGAGCGCTCGCAGCGCTTCGGTCTGCAGGTGATTGCGGACATCAGCGAAGCCCAGCAGCGCCGGAATCCCTGCCGCACGGCACACCGCGGTCAAGAGCACCGCCTTCGGGACGCAATAGGCACGCCCGGCCTCGAGGACGAAGCTGGCTCGATAGTGGGCGGGATCGTCCGACACTGTGTAGGGGTCGTACCAGATCTGGTCACGGACGGTGGTGAAGAGGCGATTGGCCTTGTCCCGGTCGGTGCTCGCATCCCCAATCGCGGCGGCGGTGAATGCCCGGACGGACGCGTGTTCGATGTCGAGGAAGTCGGTCGCCACCAACGACGCCACCGGTGCCTGATTCATCTGCGCTCCAGGGTGATCGGCAACCCGTCGACAGGGATGGGGAGCGAAGTGTTGTCCCATCTCACTTCATACTGGTCCGGGACCGACCAGGTGTACGTGCGCAGCATGTAGTGCAGGATCGCCTTGACCTCGAGAGTGCCGAAGTGCAGACCAATGCACTTGTGCACCCCTCCTCCGAAGGGGATCCACCCGAAACGGTGATTCTGGTCCTCCCGGCGCGGCTCGCTGAAACGGTCGGGGTCGAAGGTATCGGGGCCGGTCCAGCACGACTCGTCGAAGTGGTTCACCGCAGGAGCCACGGCCACCAGGGTGTCCGCCGGGATGTGGCGTCCGGCAATCTCCACGTTCTCGATCGTTTTGCGCATCACGATCGGCACGGGCGCTACGAGGCGCAGCGTCTCCTTGATCACCAGGTCGAGAGTCGCCAGCGAGTCCAGGTCGTCGATGTCGGGGCGGCGTTCACCGAGTCGGTCGGACTCGGCCCGAGCCCGTTCCTGCCAGGCTGGGTGCTTGGCGAGGAAGTAGGCGGCAGCTGTGGTGGTAATGGTCGAGGTGTCGTGGGCCGCCATCATCAAGAAGATCATGTGGTTGACGACGTCCTCATCGTTGAACGCCTCACCGTCGGCCGTGCGCGCATGGCACAACCCCGTGAAGAGGTCGTCTCCCTGGCCACTTCGAGCCGTCGGCAGATGCCGGGTGAAGTAGTTCTCCAGGAGCGTGCGCCCACGGACTCCGGCGCGCCACCGAGTACCGGGCAGCGGGAAATGGATGATCGAGCTGGCTGCGCGCACGGTGGCCACGAAGGCGTCGTTGATGGCGTCGATGTCCTCGCTCCTGCCCCGACCTGCCATGAAGACCCCCGTTGCGACGTCGAGAGTCAAGGCCTTCAGCAGTGGGTAGATGCGCGTGGACCGGCCCGCTGTCCACCCGGGGATGCTGGTCTCCAGCGTCGGGCCGAGCTGGTCGACATAGCCGGCGAGCCGGTCGCGGGTGAACGCTTCCTGCATGATCCGCCGATGCATCCTGTGCTCGTCGAAGCTCATCAGCATCAGGCCCCGGTGAAAGAAGGCATCGATGAGATAGGTCCACCCGTCCTGGGAGAACGACTTCGCCTTGGTCGTCAGCGCCTCCTGGGTGGCATCCGCGCCGGCCACCATCACGATTCTCGTACCGAAGGCGCCCATCCACCAGACCGGTCCGAAGCGTTGGTACCTGGCCCGGGTGAAGTTGGAGCCGAACCTGATGTAGTCCAGGGTGTGACCGAGCAAAGGCAGGCCCGCGGTCCCCCGGACCGGCTCGAGGCCCGACCCCGCCGGGGGCGGGGTGAGCTCACGCACAGGCCAATGGTCGCTGACCCCAAGCAGGGTCGCGTCGACTCGACTCGGCAGCGGCGCCAGGAGTACCGATGAGAGCCGCTCACGACCCTTCGCCAGCGGGAGCTGGATGATATTCGTCACTGACGTTCCTTTCTGAAAATGTGGGGCCGCACTCGATGTCTTCCTACCGCCGTCGACCCCAGGGACCAGTCAGTTCAGGTCGAGCCGGCGAGCACCAGTTCGGCCCGGCCGACGGGGAGTCGTTGCGCGATGACCCGCTTGCTGAACACGAAGTCCCGGGGCCGGTTGACGCAGTCGGCAGCAATGAGCTCGCCGGCACGGAGGTAGAAGCAGGCGAAGGCGCGGTCCCGGATCGGGTCGCCGCTGCAGACGACTTCGTCGTACTCGGTGTTGAGACCGGCGATCTGGAGCTTGAGATCGTATTGATCCGACCAGAACCACGGAAGCGCCGCGATCATCTTGGGCTTGCCGCAGAAGGTCGCGGCGGCCACCTTGGCCTGCTCACCCGCACTCGGCACGGACTCCAGGCGTATGCGACGGCCGTAACGGGCCATGTCGTGGCTGGCGCAGTCCCCGGCGGCCACGATGTCGGGGTCACTGGTCCGGGCCTGGTCGTCGATCACGACGCCGTTGTCGACGACCAGACCCGCGGCGGCGGCGAGCTCGGTGTTCGGCTCAACGCCGATGCCGACAATGACGAGGTCGGCGGGAATTGATTCGCCACCTGACAGGAATACCTCGCGGACCCTGCCGTCACCGGACAGAGCCTCGACCAGCGCGCCCGTCCTGATGTTCACGCCCTCCTCCCGGTGGATCCGTTCGAAGAACGCCGATACCTCGGGAGCGGTGACCCGTTCGAGGACGCGCTCGGCCGCCTCAAGCACTGTGACCTCCAGACCCAGCGCACGCAACGAAGCGGCCGTCTCCAGTCCGATGTAGCCGCCGCCGACGATCACGGCCCGGCACCCGGGGCTGGTGACCTCTCGGATCATCTCGACGTCCGCAGCGGTGCGTAGGTAGTAGACGCCGACCAGGTCGGCACCCGGGATGGAAAGCCGTCGAGGGCTGGCCCCAGTGCACAGCGCGAGCTTGTCGTAGGGCAGCGTGTCGCCGGCGCTCAGTGCAAGGTGACCGGCCGAGCGGTCGATCGCCTCCACGGTCGCGTCCAGGAGTTGGATTCCCTGCTTGCTGTAGAATTCGGCGCTGCGGATCGCAAGTTCGTCGAGCGTGCTCTTCCCCGCCAGGTAAGCCTTCGACAGCGGCGGGCGTTGATAGGGCAGCGCCGACTCCTCGCCGATGAGGACGATCTCACCGGTCCACCCTTCCTGGCGGAGACTGGCCGCGAGCTGGACCCCGGCATGGCCGGCCCCAACGATGAGGGCCCGCTGCGAAGTCATGCGCTGGACTTCGGGGTGAGGCGGACCATCATTTTACTGATCCCCCTGACGAAATTGGACTGCACGTACTCTGGCTCCCCGACGACCTCGATGTTGTCGAAACGGGTAAGCAACTCCTCCCACAGGATCCGCAGCTGGAGCTCGGCCAGCCGGTTGCCCATGCAGCGGTGGACGCCGAAGCCGAACGAGATGTGGTTGCGGGCGTTGGCCCGGTCGATGATGAACTCATCCGGCCGTTCGAACACGCGCTCGTCACGGTTGCCCGAGGCGTACCACATCACTACCTTGTCGCCCTTGCGGATGAATTGCCCGTTCAGAATGGTATCGGCCTTGGCGACCCGGCGCATATACGCCAGCGGGGTTTGCCACCGGATGATCTCCGAGCCCATGTTGGGAATCAAGTCGGGGTTCGCCTTCAGCTTCTCGAACTGATCGGGGAAGCGGTTCAGCGCAAGAACACCGCCGCTCATCGAGTTCCGGGTCGTGTCGTTGCCTCCGACGATCAGCAACACAAGGTTGCCCAAGAATTCCATCGGGCGGTCGATCAGGTCCTTGGTGCTCTCGTTGCTCTGCAACATGGTGATCAGATCGAAGCCAGGTTCCTCCCCGGCCGCTGTCCGGGCTGCCTTGTCGTGCCAGAGAGCGCTGAGACCTCGCGCCATGTCGCGCATGCCGGGGAACACCTCGTCGTTGTCCGAGGGCCCGCCGTTAGCCTGCTCCAGCGAGGTCGCAAGGTCTGACCAGTAGACGAGCTTGCGACGCTGCTCGTACGGAAAGTCCAGGAGAGTCGCGAGCATCCGAGCGGTCAACTCGATCGAGACGTTCTGCACCCAGTCGAACGGCTGATCCACAGGCAGGTCGTCCAGCACCTCCTGCACACGCGATCGAATCAGCCCCTCCATCTCACGCAGGTTCTTCGGCGCGACCACGCCTTGGACAGCGGCCCGCTGCGCGTCATGCCGTGGCGGATCCATCGCGATGAACATCGCGATATCGAGGAAGCGAGGCGGGGCCCCGATGACAATGAACGGCTCGGCGGAGAAGAGCTCGTGGTTCTTGTCCACGGCCACGATGTCGGCATGCCGCGTGACAGACCAGAACGGACCGAACGAACTGTTGGGCTGATAGTGGACTGGCGCCTCGTTGCGCAAGCGCTCGAAGTAGGACTGCCAGCGCCCCTGGCGATAGAGAAAAGGGTTGCTGAGGTCGATGTCGGCGAGCTCGACGTCCTCGACCGGCGGGACAGGACTCTCGACGAAGAGCTTCTCTCCGTTCGTCCCGGTCACCCATCGCCGGGTCTTGTCATACAGATGCGCGCCCCGGATCTGCAGATCCATCGGGATGGTCGACTGAACTCTGGTGGTAATCACTTCAGGAATCTTCATCAGGTCTTACTCTGTCTCTCGTCGTCACATCTGGAATTCGGGTAGTTGGACGATCAAGCCGTCCCACTCCGCGCAGGCCACCATCTGGCAGGACAGCCGAGAGGTCGGCTGGCGCTCTGGGTTCATCGCGAGCATCTCCTCCTCATCGGATCCGGAGAGGCCGACCTGCTCGGACCATTGCGAATCGACGATCACATGACAGGTGCCACAGGCGGCTTCGCCTCCACAGTCGCCGTTGATTCCGGGGACCGCGTTGTTGGTCGCGACCTGCATCAGCGACTGCCCTTCCTCGAAGGGCGCTTCGTGCTTCTCGCCGTCGTGGGAGACAAAGGTGACAAATGCCATAGCCAACTCCTGATACGTTGTCCTCAGCGGGAACTTGGTCAAAGTGTTGTCGAGGATGGGCGCTGCGACCATGTTCGACGGAGTCAGAAACTTGTGAATTCAGCTCAAAGGGACTATGGTGAACCTCAATGACGAGGGCGTGCCTCCGCTCATGTTCGTGCAACTGCTCGAGAGCCAAGCACTCGACTCAGACGCTGCAGCGCGGCTTCGCAACATCATGGCTCGCGAAGGAACCAACGAGGCGATGCTGATCCAGCATGACGTCCAGGCCCCGATCCGGTGGTTTCGGGAGGTCTACCCCGAACTCGACGTCGACCAGGCAACCCTGCTCGGCTTCACATTCGCTGAACAGGCCCAATTGACGTCCTTCGGCCCGTTGAGTTTTCCGCTGGTCAGCGCAGGCTCGGTAGCCGAGATCGTAGAGCTGCTCACCTACTTGCCGTTGATCTCGACAGCACTCAGCCCACAGTTCCATCCGAGTGACCACGGCCTCACTGTCGGGCTCACCGCGCATACAAGCGACCTGGCCCTGGACTGCCTGGTCGTTGCCTACAGCGGGTCAGTGCTCCTGCGGCTGCTTGCCATGCTCGCCGGCGACATGCCGACGGTCACACTCCACCTGAGCTGGCCAGCGCCGACCTCTCTGACCCACCATAAGGACGTGCTGGCCGGGCGCCTGTGCTTTGACGCTCCAACGTCCTTTCTCTATATCCCCGCAGACACGCTCAACGAGGTCTGCCGGTTCTCCGATCCCCTCGCTTATCGACTCGCCATCGTCGATCTGCAACGAACTCTCGACCAGCGGAGCAGAACAACGTCGTTCTCAGAGAAGGTGAGACGACTGTTGGAGCAGCATTCCGGACAGCGAGGTAGCCATTGGGTCGCACATGAGCTGTCGATATCCGCCAGCACGCTCAAGCGCCGCCTCGCCGAAGAGGGGACCACCTTTCGCGAGTTGCACCAGTCATTCCTGCGCGAGCGCGCGATGCTGCAGCTACTCGACCAATCAATGTCGGTGAGCGAGATCGCCACAGATCTCGGATACAGCGACCTCACCAACTTCTCACACGCTTTCAAGCGATGGACCGGCCGCTCTCCGAGCGAGTTCCGGCACACGTAACGCTGAGCCATCCCGGGCCGTCCGCGGTGAATGGGAGTGTCAGATTTTCGGTGTAAGTGGCGTTGTTAGCACCGGTGGATCCAAGGGTGTAGCGCAACACTAGGTGAAGTGTTCGGGGTTCCGTTCCGACCTCTATCGGAGAGGATCGAAGCCATGCCACGTCAATATCCGCAGGAGTTCCGTGATCGGGGTGTCCGGATGGTCGCCGAGGCGCGGGAGGACAACCCGCAGGTGACCGAGTACGGGGCGATCCAGAAGGTCGCCGCCCAGCGCGGCTGCAGTCAGCAGGGATTGACCCGCTGGGTGCGCAAACGTCAGATCGACACCGGTCAGCGCACGGGCGTGACCTCCGCCGGGGATGAGGAGATCCGCCGGCTCAAACGCGAGAACGCCGAGCTGCGCAGGGCGAATGAGATCTTGAAGACGGCGTCGGCGTTTTTCGCCGCGGAGCTCGACCGTCCCGCCCAGCGATGATCCGATACATCGACCGGTATCGGCATCGGTTCGGGGTCGAGCTCATCTGCCGCACCCTGCGTGCGACGGATGCGGGGTTTCTCACCTCCCGCGGCTACCGCGCCGCCAGGACCCGGCCGCCATCCGATCGCGCTCTGATGGACCGGGAACTGATCGACGAATTGCGGCGGATCCATCGGGACAACTTCTCCGTCTACGGGGTACGCAAGATGCACGCCGCGATGCGCCGAACCGGATGGGACATCGGCCGCGACAGAACCGCGAGATTGATGAAAGCTGCTGGTTTGCAAGGCGTTCAGCGAGGACGGAAGGTGTTCACCACCCACCCCGACCCCACTCAACAACGCCCCGCCGATCTCGTTGAACGCCACTTCCACGCGAGCGCCCCGAACCGGTTGTGGGTCGTCGACATCACTTACACCCGGACCTGGCAATCGATGGCCTACACCGCGTTCGTCACCGACGTCTGCACCCGCAAGATCGTCGGATGGGCCGTCACACCGACCATGCGGACCGCCGATCTTCCCCTCGAAGCGTTCAACTACGCGATCTGGCAGACCGATGGCGCAGACCTGCGTGACCTCATCCACCACAGCGACCGCGGCAGCCAATACCTCAGCGTGATCTACACCGATCGGCTCGCCGAACTCGGCATCACCGCCTCGGTCGGATCCCGCGGCGACAGCTACGACAATGCCCTCGCCGAAGCCGTCAACGCCGCCTACAAAGCCGAACTGATCCGCCGCGGCCCCTGGAAAACCGTCGAGCAACTCGAGCTCGCAACAATGGAATGGGTGCACTGGTTCAACCACGAACGCCTGCCCGAAGCCCTCGGGTATCGCACCCCCGTCGAAACAGAGGCACACTACAAGTACGAGAGCCGACCCACCCTGGCTCTACCAACCGGGCCGGAATGAAACCCAGGGCACTTCAGGCACTGCCCGAATGAAGGGAGGAGAAGGGATCCTGCTCCAGGTCGTTCATTCAGCCCTGGGTTCTAGTAGTGACCCTATGGTGGAGGCTAGGGTTTCTGGGTTCACGACATCTGTCACAGGTGATACGTCGCTGATGAGTCGGGACATTCGTCGCACCCCTGCCGCGGAGGCGAGAGTGACCGTGCATGTCCCGTGCACGCGTCGCAGTGATGAAGGTCGTCTCCCACCAGCTCTCGGTCACCGACACTGCCCGCCAGTACGGCTACTCACGCCGCCAGCTCCACCGCCTGCTCGCCCGCTACCGCACCGACGGCCTCAATGCCGTCGAACCGCGCTCCCGGCGACCGAGCTACACCAGAAGCGGTACACGAGAAGATCATCGACCTATGAGCTTCCGCCACGCCGGCAGGATGCGTCACCTCGGCATCGGAATCGAACATGCCGGCAAACGCGGCATCGCCGTAGCCGACGACCACACCATCACCGTCATCCACCTCGACACCGGCGAAGTCATCGCATCAAACGACATCCAGCCCGACAAGGCCTACTGGCGCAACACGCAGAAAGCCCCCCCGGCCGATGGCCGGGGGCTTCCTCGTGACTCATGTCGCGACTCATCACATGGTGGAGGCTAGGGGATTCGAACCCCTGACCCTCGCCTTGCAAAGGCGATTGGCTCCGCAGTTCACAGGCCCCCTATGCCTCTGAACAGGCAATATGGTTCAGCTCGTATCACCCTGTACCACCCTGTTTCAGCACCAAGTGTGGGCAGAATGTGGGCAGGCGGACCATCTTCAGATGGTGAGGATCATCGAGCGGGCAACTTCGGACCGGTGGCTGACTTGGTGTCCGTTCTGTGCCCGTGGGCGCGCCAGGTCAGGAGACCGTGTTCACTCCAGCTATGTAACTAATCCCGTTGTGATTCTCGATGATCTTAAAAGCCGGCGTAGCCGTCAGTGTCTGGACGCACGCATGATGGACCGTGAGAACCGCCTCCTGCAATTCCTGATCATCTTCGAGCGACACGACCTCAACTCCGAGCTCTCTCGCGCGCTCCGCCGAAATGTGGCGCGAGTGCGAAAGGGTCAACGAGTGGTCGGCGAGCTCAGCGAGGATACTATCGGCGCGATCCGCCCCATCAGAGAGTCCCTCAAACATCCCGCTAACCAGCCAGCTCTTGACCATCTTGTTGGCCCAGTCGATCGCCTTCTCGCATTCACCGACCAGGGTCGGACTGTACTTTGCGATGATCGGCTGCCACACAGGAATAGTGGTGGGGTCGTCCGATATCTCCCGTTTCGCCTGCTTGAACTCTTCGACAATCCCGTGCGCCGGCGTTCCACCAAGCTGCGGATCAATGGGACCGAGGCTTGAGTGCTTGCCCATGACTACCTCGCGACAGGCGAGTGAGATCATTGTTCCTGCGGACATTGCCAGCTGCGGGACGATGGCCCGGATATCGGTCCCAAACATTGCGCGAAGATAGTCGACCAGCGACTCCGTCGCCGCCACATCACCGCCTGGCGTATGCAGGAATAGATCGAGCCCCTTCGACCGGTCGAGTTCATGCACAGTGGCCATGAACCCGTCTTTGTCGTTGTCCGTTACACCTACTGGTAGCCCGTCGCTAAGCAGATGCGACTTCTGAAGCCACCCCGAGTAGTAGACAATGACATTCCGGCCCGTGAGGGCGTGGAGATCCTTCAGGTACCTACGGCGTACAAGGTCCCACTGGTTCGGCGCGGATTGAATCTCGGCCTGAACATTTCCCCAGGTCGGCATTACCGCTTGAACGGGTTTGACGACGAACCCACCACGATGTCCAGCCGCCGACGGTGCCGCGGCGTCGGATCAGCAAAGCTGGCTCGATCATCGTCACTCGCGAGCCCGAGCGCCTCGAAGACGCCTCGAATCTCTTCGCCGGTGGAACGAGTCGTGTTCATCGCAGCCCCTCCTGCATCTAGCCGCATCCAAACTTGGACACGTCTCGCGATACTAACCGACGCTCTAACACTACGGGTCACCAACACTCACCAAGAGTCACGGAGAGATGTCGCGCTCCTCAGAGTCGGGCGCGATACACCTGCCGCGTGGACGCGACAGGACAGTGCCGGCCGATCATCTTCCCGGCGGCGGGAAAAGGGGCCGGAACCATGTTGTCGGAGCCGCCAAAGCGGCAGGTCAGGGACGGAATCGCCGTAGCTCTGGCCGCCCTGTAAAAAAAGATCCCTGACTACCAGGCCAGTCAGGTCGTTGGCCCCCTCGAAGATTTCGGGTGGGGGTGGGGTGAGCCACCCCGTGGTGGGGCCGTACGGGCTGTGGGCGGTCGTTCGGGTGGTGGCTGGTGTGCGCACGCGGGGAAGCCC
>NZ_VIGV01000169.1 GCF_007858445.1 Tsukamurella sputi
GCAGGACTCGCGCCAGCAGGCGTGGCTCGAGACGGACTGGCGCGGCACCGCGATGTGGCTCGCGTTCACGGTGGGCGCCTTCGGCTTCGCAACGGCGTGGTTCCGCCATCGCCCGACGGGTCCGTTGGAGGAGGTCATGCGGCGCCTCCCGGGCCGCCTCGAGGCCAGGTCCTGACGGGCCCGGCGCCGCCGGCGGAACGCGGGTACGGTGGGAACCGCACCGCGTTTCCGCCCGTCGTTCAGCCCGACGGGTGTGAACAGCCCTGAACGACAATCAAATACGCGGAGGTGTCGAACCTTGTCCGAGAACCCGAACTACACCACGTCCGACTCCGGTGCACCGGCCGGCAGCGACGAGCACTCGCTGACCGTCGGTGACGCCGGGCCCATCGTCCTGCACGATCACTACCTCATCGAGCAGATGGCGCAGTTCAACCGCGAACGGATCCCCGAGCGCCAGCCCCACGCCAAGGGCAGCGGTGCCTTCGGGACCTTCGAGACCACGGCCGACGTCTCGGAGTTCACCTGCGCGGCCGTCTTCGCCCCGGAGAC
>NZ_VIGV01000170.1 GCF_007858445.1 Tsukamurella sputi
TTTAAAGAATCTATCTCCGAAAAAGAGGCTAAAGCACGCTCTATTAGCTTCGATTCCATCGGACAATCCATCTCTTTCACATAGAGAATATCTTGCCGATATCCCGCAGGAATGGCACTCTCTATCGGCTCATACTCTTGCGTTGGCAATGTGCAACAACTCTCTCCTTTTGGATGTTCATGCGCATCGAGACAATCTGCCCCCTCTTTTGAGTCGGCAACACAATCATGATGCTGAGCATCATGGCAATCGATGATGCGCTCATCTTCTCGATTCTCCTTAGCTACTGCGCAACAACTCTCAGCATTCACTCTACCTACCATTTTTATACCTTCCCTCAAGTTATGAAAGATTCTTATGAGAACGCTATTAAACACCCTATAGTTACTATAGGGTCAAGCAATTGATGTAGAATAGAAAGGAACAATCGAGATAAGGAGAAAAAATATGAAAAAGCGGGCTTTACAAGGGAATAAGACCTATTTAATTGGTGAGTTAGCGACCTTAAGTCGCGTGCCGGTAGAGACCATTCGCTTCTATGAGAAGGAGAA
>NZ_VIGV01000171.1 GCF_007858445.1 Tsukamurella sputi
TCTATCTAAATATTGCGATGTATGAATTCCAGGGCGAATGCCAGGTATAAAACCACCATTTCTCTTTAAGTTTTCAGCTGTCTCTTTAGAGTTGAACTGCAATGCAGTATAGAAGAAACAGAAGAAGATTATGAGAGCCGCAAATAATATCATATATGCTGGCTGCCCTATAGAGAAATACTTCACTCCGTAAAATCCGAGCTTATTAAGTGTCAAGGATACATAATAGCTAAAGCTCCCCCAAAGCCCTGTATCCGCGTCAGTCAATTCCGGCACATTTACCTTGCTCAAACCAGTACTAATGGTATAAACAAAGGATAGGAACGCAGAACCGAAGATTGCCGGTATAACTCCCGACATATTGAGTTTTAATGGCAGGTGGTTAGTTTGATTACCAACCGTCATCATTCTACCTTGCTGTCTTCTTGCATATTGAATTGTAATACGGCGCTGACCACGCTCAATAAAGACAATCACAAAAATTACAGCCAATACAAGCAAGAACAGAACAACTAATAACAACCACATTGCGCCACCTTGAGTGGTCGCAG
>NZ_VIGV01000172.1 GCF_007858445.1 Tsukamurella sputi
GCAGCCGCCCGGGCGGACGCAGCCGTGATCGAACGCGAAGACCTGGCCCCGCCCCTCCGGTCCGTCAGCCGCCCGGCCGGACGATGCCGTGATCGGGGGCGAAGACCTGGCCCCGCCCCTGCGGGCCGTCAGCCGCCCGGGCGGACGATGCCGTGATCGAACGCGAAGACTATCGCCTCCGCGCGGTTGCGCACGCCGAGCTTGGTGAAGATCGAGCCGATGTGGCTCTTCACGGTGACGATCGAGATCACGAGCTCGGCCGCGATGTCGTCGTTCGACAACCCGCGCCCCACGAGCGCGAGCACGTCCACCTCCCGGGAGGTCAGCCGCGCCTGTTCGCCCGACGCTGCCGCGACCGCCGGTACGGCGGTCCGGTAGGTCTCGAGTACGCGGCCGGTGACGGCGGGGTCGAGGACCGCTTCCCCGGCCGCGACGAGGCGCACGGCGCGGATGAGCTCCTCCGCGGGTGAGTCCTTGAGGACGAAGCCGGACGCTCCCGCTCGGAGAGCCTCGGACAGCAGGTCGTCGTCGCGGAACGTGGTGAGCACGAG
>NZ_VIGV01000173.1 GCF_007858445.1 Tsukamurella sputi
GTGGTGCGACAGGATGAGTCGCTGGTAAGCCCGAGGTTCGGGCACACGTCCGCGATTGCGGCGAATCCAGAGCACCTTGTCCGTCCAGGCTCTATCACGGCGAGGATTCCAACGGCGTTGTCACAGTGGCGCCCATACCGGTTCCGAACCTCCGGATCGATCGCGCGATCCCGGATGGAAAGTCGACGAGACCGGTGTCCAAGTCCATGCACAGCGTCGCCGTCACCCGTCGAACGCTACATTCCGGGGACATCGGTTCGTGTCGTTCAGCGGTTCGCCAGGTTGGGGGTCGCAGTTGTTGGACGGTGGCTACCCTCAAGCCCTGAAGGCGGGTACGGCCCGCACTGTAACGGTACGTTGCGGAATGACGGGCAGGGGGCGATGTGCGTAAGCTGGGCAACTTCGTGTGGGGGATCGCGGATCCACCCCGCGGGGTGTCTCAACCACATCAGTCTGGCGGGGTGCTCCTGCCGTTCACCATCCTACGACGCCTGGCCTGCATCATGGAGCCGCACCGCGCCGCGACGCGCAAGCTAGCCGAGAAGTACGC
>NZ_VIGV01000174.1 GCF_007858445.1 Tsukamurella sputi
GAGATCATCATTGATATTATCGGTCGTTGGGGTTATACTAGTGAATTGGTGTTCTTAATACATTTCGTATAAGAACAATTTATTTTAACCTATTATTAATTGAGGTGATGTTCAATGCCTTCCGTCAAAATTCGTGAGAATGAACCATTTGACGTTGCTATGCGTCGTTTTAGACGTGCTTGCGAAAAAGCAGGTATCGTATCTGAGGTGCGTGCACGTGAGTACTATGAAAAACCGACCGCTGAAAGAAAGCGTAAGAAGGCTGCGGCTCAGAAACGCCATTACAAACGTATAATGCGCGAATCTAACCGTAGAATCCGTTACTACTAATCGGATAAGTACTGGTTTCAAGATTTATCTTTAAAGCAGTACATTATCAAGTAACGATAAAACCCTAGATATTCTTATCTAGGGTTTTTTATATGGTTATATATATTTATATGGTTATATATCAGGGTATGTTATATATAAGATATAACTATTTCGATAAGAGATGATAAGAGAAGTAGTTATAAAATTTAAAATGAAAAATACAAAATAAAAAACGAA
>NZ_VIGV01000175.1 GCF_007858445.1 Tsukamurella sputi
TACGCCGGCCAGCCCTACCCGCCCCAGCAACCACCCAAGAAGCGCAAGAAGTGGCCCTGGGTCCTCCTCGGAATCTTCATTCTGATCGTTGCCCTTTTCGGCGGTTGCATGGCTGTGGTCGGTAAAGCTGTCGACGAGGTAGACAAGGAATCGAAGTCGGTCGTCGATGTCACCTACAAGGTCACGGGCCCTTCTACCGGCGCGCTGATCACCTACACGTTCAACGATAACATCACGCAAGACAACGATGTCGCACTCCCTTGGGAGAAGAAGACGCAGGTCACAGGATTCGCAAAGACCGTCAGCCTGTCCGCGACGAACGGCATGAACGACACGGGGAAAATCACCTGTCAGGTCATCGTCGACGGAAAGGTCATCATCGAGAATACCGCCAGCGGCACCGGTGCGTCCGCGTCGTGCAGCGGAAGCGTCGACAAGAAGTAGCGATCGACTCAATGCGGTCCGGCCCCCTCATGGAGCCGGACCGCGTTCGTTCTAATGGCTCACCCCATCGACGAACCCACCGGCACCGTTGATATTGGCCCACGC
>NZ_VIGV01000176.1 GCF_007858445.1 Tsukamurella sputi
TCCCTCGACCAGGACGAGGGCGTGCACGAGATAGAAGCCGAACGAGATCTCCCCCAACCACTGCATTCGCCGGCCGCGCAGGAGGCTCGAGCGCCCCTTGAGATCACCATGTGCGACGGTGCCGATCAGCAGCACGACCGGCACGAGCATGGTGAGCCGGACGCCGACCAGGTACGGGGTCGCGTACGAGAGCGCGTAGAACGCCGGGAAGGCCGCGAGCACCACTGCGATCGGCACCTGCCGCCACCGGCCGCGGACGAGGATCGTCCCCAGCACCAGGCCGGCGACGAAATCGAACAGGCGCGACGGAGGGAAGACGTAGCCGAACCAGTACTGCAGTTCGGACAACGGCAGATCGTCGGGCGTGTGCGGCGACGAGGGGAACAGGACGTACGCGAGCGCCACACTCACCCCGACGGCCCCGACCGCTGCCGCGAGGGCGGGCCACAGCGCACGGTCGGGAAGCCGGCGGATCAGCACGTAGACGAACGGGCAGCAGAGGTAGAAGAAGAGCTCCGTTGACAACGACCAACTGGGCGGGTTGACGC
>NZ_VIGV01000177.1 GCF_007858445.1 Tsukamurella sputi
GTGTCATCGCCAACGTTCGTGGAATAGGTGTCGCTGTCATCATCAGTTGATGTGGCGTGAAGCCTTCTGGTGCTTTTTTTTGTAACATTAAACGCTGTTCAACACCAAAGCGATGCTGTTCATCAATCACAACAAGATTGAGTGCATGATAACTAACGCTTTCTTGAAAGAGTGCATGGGTTCCAATAATGACAGAGATCTCCCCTGATGCAATCTGTTTGATGCGCTCTCTTTTCTGTTTCTCTGTTAACTTTCCGGTTAAGAGCGTGGTATTGATCCCAAGTGGCGTGAGCCACTTTTCTAAGTTGATCGCATGTTGTTCTGCTAATAGCTCTGTGGGTGCCATAAAGACTGCCTGAAATCCCGCTTTAGCAGCATGGATCAGGGCACTTGCCGCAACAACTGTTTTACCAGAGCCGACATCTCCTTGAACTAATCGCATCATGGGCGAGTGGGATTGGATATCATTTTCAATTTCGCTTATGACTCGACTCTGTGCATTTGTTAAGGAAAATCCTAAGCTAGACTTAAAGTGGTTAAGTGCCGC
>NZ_VIGV01000178.1 GCF_007858445.1 Tsukamurella sputi
TTTCGTCAGATCTGTGAACGCTTGAAGGAGTGTCAGGGTCGCATTGTTGTGACAGGAATGGGTAAGTCAGGGCATATTGGAAATAAAATTGCGGCAACGATGGCAAGTACAGGAACGCCCTCTTTCTTTCTTCATCCGGCAGAAGCAAGTCATGGCGATCTTGGAATGATTACCGAAGATGATGTGGTTCTTGCGCTCTCAAATTCCGGCGAGACCGATGAGATCATTGCGATTTTGCCGATTCTTTCACGGAGAAACATTCCATTAGTTGCAATGACAGGGAATCAGCATTCGACATTAGCTCGATCGGCAGATTACCATCTCTTGGTGCAGGTTGAAAAAGAGGCTTGTCCGCTCAATTTAGCCCCGACCGCGAGTACCACAGCAGCACTGGCGATGGGAGATGCTTTGGCAGTAACGCTGCTAGAGATGCGAGGATTTACCTCGGAAGATTTTGCCTTCTCTCATCCCGGAGGTAAATTGGGGCGTCGCTTACTTCTGCGTGTAGCCGATATTATGGCGCCTTTTGAGGAGTTAGCAGCACT
>NZ_VIGV01000179.1 GCF_007858445.1 Tsukamurella sputi
GCCCCGAGGGGCGCTACACCACCGCGGGCGCGATCGGCGGCGCCGTGGTGCAGCTCGATCTGCGGACGATGTACCTGAAGCAGCTCGAGTTGCACGGTTCGTCGCAGGGCACGCGCACGGCCTTCCGCAGGCTGCTCGGGTACATCGAATCGGGCGCGATCCGCCCGCTGCTGCACGGCACGTACCGACTGTCGCGGCTGCGGGAGGCCCAGCGGGAGTTCATGGCGAAGTCGTACGTGGGGAACCTCGTGGTCGTCCCCGACCGGCATTGGGACCGGGTGGGGGCGCCCCATGCTGCGGCGTGAGTGCTCGCTCGAGCTGATCGACACCCAGTCGGGCGGCGACGTCAGCCGGATCGTCGTCGCCGGGATCGGTCCGATCCCCGGGGCGACGGTGCGCGAGAAGGCCCGGTACCTGCAGGACGAGGGCGATGGGCTGCGGCGCCTGCTGCTCTCGGAACCGTACGGCGACCCGGCGATGTCGGTCGACCTGATCGTGGAACCGGGCCACGCCGAGGCGCAGGCCGGGTACATCATCATG
>NZ_VIGV01000180.1 GCF_007858445.1 Tsukamurella sputi
TAATACTTTTATTCTATTGCTTGTTATCTAATTACGCATTATTCAATGCGTATTATCCAATTAATTATCCAATGAGCTTGAAGAGACTTTTATACTTCTTTTTCGTAGAAAGTACTACTCTATCTCTCAATATAGGTTATTTACACGATAAAATCTTATCAAAGCGAGAGAGAATTTAAAGAGCCGATAGCTGATGCTTTAATCTAAGCAGATCAATCATCTCGATGCCGGGAAGAAGCTTATACCCCGCTGGGGTAAAGTTGATATACTACCTTAGATTTCGCCCCATTTTTGATTTAGGAGATGGTGGCACTTAACATTGAGCATCGATTTAAGAGAGAAGGTCATGAGCCAAGTAGCAGGAAAGGAAGAGATAAAGTTAAAACGGGGGCTAAAGAATCGTCATATTCAGATGATCGCTTTAGGGGGTGCAATTGGAACGGGGTTATTTTATGGCTCGGCAGAATCGATTGCACTAGTAGGGCCGGCAATTCTATTGGCCTATCTATTGGGTGGATTTATTATCTATCTTATTATGAC
>NZ_VIGV01000181.1 GCF_007858445.1 Tsukamurella sputi
CGTCGAGGACGCGGAGCAAGGGAAGCTCCATCTCCGCGAGCAGCGGGCGCGACTCGATGTTGTCCAGCTCGTCGTCGAGCGCGGCGGCGAGGTCGGCGACGGCGCGTGCCCGCAGGATCGCCTGCTGCGCCTTCTCCCCCGCGGAATCGTCCGGGTCGTCCAGAAGGGACAGTTGTGCATCGTCACCGGCCGCCTCGACCCGCAGCTCCCGGTGCAGGTACCGCACCGAGAGGTCGTCGAGGTTGAAGGTCCGCTGGCCCGGTCGCACGAGGTAGGCGGCGATCGCCGTGTCCGACGTCAGACCACCGAGGGTCCAGCCGCGGCTCGCGAGCGCGTGCATGGCCCACTTGGCCTCGTGCGCGGCCTTGGGCTGTGCCTCGTCCGCCAGCCAGGCGCCGAGCGCCGCTTCGTCGTGCGGGGTCAGCGACGACAGCTCGATGTACCCGCCCTCGCCGTCGGGTGCGGCGATGACGACCGCCTCCGCGTCGCCGTCGACCACGACCTCCGGGCCGATCACGCCAAGCCCCCACCGCTCGCCC
>NZ_VIGV01000182.1 GCF_007858445.1 Tsukamurella sputi
GGACTACTCCGTGTCGATGTCGAGGCCGACGGGCTCCCACAGCTCCACGGAACCGTCGTCGGCGCGCTCGCCGACGGTGAGCGCGCGCTGCAGGGTCAGCGGGTGCACGCCGCGGCGGTCCAGCGCCTGCACCACGACGGACATCGCGGCGTCGGCGTCCGTCGCGAAGACGGACTCCCGGACGCGGACGAACTCCCAGCCGCACCGTCGCAGCTCCCGTTCCCGCTCGATGTCGGACCGGGCCTGCTCCGGTGTCGAGGCGAAGTCCGCGCTGTCGCACTCCACCGCGAGCTTGCCCTGCTCGCCGGTCACCACGAGATCGATGGAGCGGTTGTTCACCACGACCTTGGGGTTCACGTGGTAGCCCATGTCGCGCAGCCGTGCGAAGACCTGCTGCTCGAAGATGTTGTCGAAGGGCTCGACCCGGCGATCGGTCGGGACGTCGGCCGGCATCGGCTGCGCGACCTCGACGTCGGCGCGGGTGACGTAGCGCAGCAGCGACGCCCGCAGGTCGTTGGCCTTGAGGTCCCGCTCGTCGA
>NZ_VIGV01000183.1 GCF_007858445.1 Tsukamurella sputi
GTCGCGGGGTACTGGTCCCCAGAGCGTGCCGAGCTCGACGACCCGGTCTCCGGGGCGCGCATCGCGGACGAGATCCGGTCGGCAGCGCCGACGGTGCTCGTGGTCGGCCTCGGCAAACCCCGTCAGGAGCAGTGGATCGACGATTGGGGGACACGCTCCAGCGCGGCAGTCCTCCTGCCCTTCGGCGCGGCCGCCGACTTCGTGGCCGGGACCGTCGAGCGTGCCCCCGAGCGGTGGCAGCGGAGTGGCCTCGAATGGCTCTACCGGCTGCAGCAGGAGCCTCGGCGCCTGGCCCGCCGCTACCTGATCCAGGGCCCTCCGGCGCTGGCGCGGCTCCGCGCCGCCACGATCGGGGAGATCACATCGCCCGCAGCATTCGAGCCAGGTGATCGGCCATGACCTCCGTCGTGAACCGCTCCCGGACTCGCGCTGCCGCCAGCCGCCCCATCTCGATCCGGCGGTCGTCGTCGGCGAGCAGTTCCTCGGTGGCCCCGGCGAACGCGTCGACGTCGCCTGCCAGCACCAGGAGGCCGGTTTC
>NZ_VIGV01000184.1 GCF_007858445.1 Tsukamurella sputi
GGAGGACTTCGCACTCGACACGGACTACGCCGTGGGCGCGATCGATGAACTCCGTCCCGACGTACTGTTCCTCACGAATCCGAACAATCCGACGGGGCACCTCATCCCCGAGGACGAGCTGATCCGCTTGATCGAGGCCGCACCCGGGATCGTCATCGTCGACGAGGCATACGGGGAGTTCAGCGCAGGACCGTCCGCGGTGCGACTGCTGGATCGCTTCGGCGAGAAGTTGATCGTGAGCCGCACGATGAGCAAGGCCTTCGCCTTCGCGGGCGGACGGGTCGGTTACCTCGTGGCGGCGCCGGCGATCGTGGATGCCATCCAGCTCGTGCGCTTGCCGTACCACCTGTCGGTGTTCACCCAGGCCGCGGCGATCGCGGCGATCGACCATCGCGCCGAGACGTTGGCCTCCGTCGCTCACCTGTCCGCCGAGCGCGACCGCATCGCAGCACGGCTGGCGGAGCTGGGCTACGACGTCATCGACTCGCACGCCAATTTCATCCTGTACGGCGGCTTCGCCGACGAGGCCGCCGCATGG
>NZ_VIGV01000185.1 GCF_007858445.1 Tsukamurella sputi
GCGACGCACAACCCGGAGTTCACCGCGCTCGAGGCCTACGAGGCGTACGGCGATTACACGACGATGCGGACGCTCACGCGCGAGGTGATCCTGGCCGCGGCGCTGGCGGTGAACGGCCGCCCGGTGGCCGTGCGGCCCGACGGCGCCGGAGGTACCCGCGAGGTGGACCTGACCGCCGAGTGGCCCGTCGTGACGGTACATTCCGCGGTCTCGAAGGCGACGGGGACCGAGCTGACGTCGGCCTCCCCACTCGACGAGGTGGCCGCGGTGTGCGCTCGCCATCACGTGGCCGTACCGCGCGGGGCGACCGCGGGCAAGCTCGTGATGGAGCTGTACGAAGCGCTGGTCGAGAAGCAGACCGATTTCCCGACCTTCTACTGCGACTTCCCCATCGAGGTCTCGCCGCTGGCCCGCAAGCACCGTGACGACCCGCGCCTGACCGAGCAGTGGGACCTGGTCGGCTTCGGCGCCGAACTCGGCACCGCCTACACGGAGCTCACTGACCCGATCGATCAGCGCGAGCGACTCACGAAGCAG
>NZ_VIGV01000186.1 GCF_007858445.1 Tsukamurella sputi
GGCCGACCCATAGGTGCTCCTTCACGTGCGCGGTCACGTACTCGATCCCCACCTGCCGGTACTTGATCGACGAGTCGGTACCGGACCCCGCGAAGGTCTGGACCAACGCGGAGACGACGTTGATCTGGGCCGCTATGCCCACGAGAGCGACGACCGCACATCCCACCACCAGACCGGCGAGCCGCCGGATCGGCCAGCGCCAGCACATCACCACGACAGCGGCGATGGTCCCGACGACGGCGGATCGCGAGACGGTGACCAGGTCGCCCACGACGAGGATCACCAAGCACACCGCCCAGGGCAGCGCCGATGCGCCCCGGGCGCGCGCGTTGAGGCACAGTGCCGCGGCGAGGGGAATGAGGACCGTCAGGATCGCGCTCAGCTCCAACGGGTGCCCGGCGCTGCCCTGCGGGCGGTCGAGTCCCTCCCGGGTGGCGTTCTGGACGATGACGAAGTCGTTGGCCTTGGTCAGCCCGGGGATCCGGAAATCCGGGGCTACGTCGATGCCCGTGCCGAACCGTACGAGCGCGAGGAGCG
>NZ_VIGV01000187.1 GCF_007858445.1 Tsukamurella sputi
CAACGAGCTCGGCCACAACATCATGCACGGCCAGTGGGACTGGATGAACGATCCGGAGATCCACTCGACCACCTGGGAATGGGACTCCGCGTGCGATAGCTCCTTCTGGCGGCACACCCACAACTACATGCACCACAAGTACACCAACGTCACCGATCTCGACGACGACATCGGCTACGGCATCCTGCGCGTCACGCGCGATCAGCCGTGGGAGCCGTACATGCTGTTCAACCCGGTGTACAACGTGATTCTGATGCTCGGCTTCCAGTACGGCAAGGCCGTTCAGCACTTGGAGCTGATGAACGCGCTCAAAGCAGCACTCAACGGCGGCGCGCAGTACAGAGAGCACGACTGGCCCGAGTTCCGCAACCGGCTGAAGGTCGTACTCACCAAGATTGCCAAGCAGACCGCCAAGGACTACGTGCTCTTTCCGGCGATGGCCGTTCCCATTGCCGGGAGCGCGGGGTTTAGGCGGTCGGCGCTGGCGAACATGACGGCGAACACTGTTCGTAACGTGTGGGATCATGTGACAATCT
>NZ_VIGV01000188.1 GCF_007858445.1 Tsukamurella sputi
GGAACGGGTCTTGAAGGGATTGCATTTTTGCCATTTTAGTTCTCACTTTTTTAGTTCTTATCGTCGTTATATGATGAGTTCTCTATTTTATCAGAGCTCCTCGCTACAAGAAACCGACTCTATAGTAACATAAAGCCTGCTACCGACTAGTATCGATCGGCTTTATTACCGCCTTATTATAATCTATTTAGCACTAAAATGAGAAATTAGTTTCAAGTATATAGCGATAATATCGATCATTAAAAGCCCAACTTAAAAGCGCTATTAATCGATTTAGATCAAGATTTAGATCTAGGATGAAATGAAAAGGGATAAAAGAGATCATCTGATCACCGCTTGTCGCCTTCACGCTATCACTCTATACTCTACAAGTTCTCTTTTATGCATTTCACTCGACAAAAGGATCTTTCATGAGCTTTAAAGCGATTTTTCTAGACCTTGATGGCACCAGTCTCAATGATAATAATGCACTCTCTCCGGCACTTCAGGAGATTCTTACGATACTAAAATCGAAAGGGATTCAGATCATCTTCAGT
>NZ_VIGV01000017.1 GCF_007858445.1 Tsukamurella sputi
TTCGGGGGTACACGAGTGGCGAACGGGTGAGTAACACGTGGGTGACCTGCCCTGTACTTCGGGATAAGCCTGGGAAACTGGGTCTAATACCGGATATGACCTTCTCCTGCATGGGGGTTGGTGGAAAGCTTTTGCGGTACAGGATGGGCCCGCGGCCTATCAGCTTGTTGGTGGGGTAATGGCCTACCAAGGCGACGACGGGTAGCCGGCCTGAGAGGGCGACCGGCCACACTGGGACTGAGACACGGCCCAGACTCCTACGGGAGGCAGCAGTGGGGAATATTGCACAATGGGCGAAAGCCTGATGCAGCGACGCCGCGTGAGGGATGACGGCCTTCGGGTTGTAAACCTCTTTCAGTAGGGACGAAGCGCAAGTGACGGTACCTACAGAAGAAGCACCGGCCAACTACGTGCCAGCAGCCGCGGTAATACGTAGGGTGCGAGCGTTGTCCGGATTTACTGGGCGTAAAGAGCTCGTAGGCGGTTTGTCACGTCGTCTGTGAAAACCCGAGGCTTAACCTCGGGCCTGCAGGCGATACGGGCAGACTTGAGTACTGTAGGGGAGACTGGAATTCCTGGTGTAGCGGTGGAATGCGCAGATATCAGGAGGAACACCGGTGGCGAAGGCGGGTCTCTGGGCAGTAACTGACGCTGAGGAGCGAAAGCGTGGGTAGCGAACAGGATTAGATACCCTGGTAGTCCACGCCGTAAACGGTGGGTACTAGGTGTGGGTTTCCTTCCACGGGATCCGTGCCGTAGCTAACGCATTAAGTACCCCGCCTGGGGAGTACGGCCGCAAGGCTAAAACTCAAAGGAATTGACGGGGGCCCGCACAAGCGGCGGAGCATGTGGATTAATTCGATGCAACGCGAAGAACCTTACCTGGGTTTGACATATAGAGGATCGCCGGAGAGATTCGGTTTGCCTTGTGCCTTCTATACAGGTGGTGCATGGCTGTCGTCAGCTCGTGTCGTGAGATGTTGGGTTAAGTCCCGCAACGAGCGCAACCCTTGTCTCATGTTGCCAGCACGTAATGGTGGGGACTCGTGAGAGACTGCCGGGGTCAACTCGGAGGAAGGTGGGGATGACGTCAAGTCATCATGCCCCTTATGTCCAGGGCTTCACACATGCTACAATGGCGCGTACAGAGGGCTGCGATACCGTGAGGTGGAGCGAATCCCTTAAAGCGCGTCTCAGTTCGGATTGGGGTCTGCAACTCGACCCCATGAAGTCGGAGTCGCTAGTAATCGCAGATCAGCAACGCTGCGGTGAATACGTTCCCGGGCCTTGTACACACCGCCCGTCACGTCATGAAAGTCGGTAACACCCGAAGCCGGTGGCCTAACCCCTTGTGGGAGGGAGCTGTCGAAGGTGGGATTGGCGATTGGGACGAAGTCGTAACAAGGTAGCCGTACCGGAAGGTGCGGCTGGATCACCTCCTTTCTAAGGAGCTTTAAGTGCCGTATCAAACCCGATCGTGGTTTGGCGGTCGCTCATATTATTGGGTGGAACACTGACACGGTAATTCTTATCGCCTACTTCGCCGGTTCGTCCGGTTGGTGGGGTTTCGTCGGCACACTGTTGGGTGTCTGAGAGGATACGTCTTCTCTGTGTGCTGCTGCGTGTCTGCGCCGGCGTAGGGATCGGCTGGGGGCTTTCGGGCCCCGGGGTGGTTCTGTCTGGTGGCGGTGTGGTGGTGTGTGTTGTTTGAGAATTGTATAGTGGACGCGAGCATCAACATGGCTTCTCGCACGTTTGTGTGGGTTGTCCGTGTTATGTTTCTGTAATTTTACATGTTTCTGTGTAAGCATTTTGTTGTGTTTTTTTGGCGCTTGACGTCATGAAGGGCGCATCAGGTTTGTGATGGCTTTCGGGTTGTCTCGGGTTTGGTGTGTGTTTTGTGTGTTGTAAGTGTCTAAGGGCGCACGGTGGATGCCTTGGCGCAAGGAGCCGATGAAGGACGTGGGAGGCTGCGATATGCCTCGGGGAGCTGTCAACCGAGCTGTGATCCGAGGATTTCCGAATGGGGAAACCCAGCACCAGTCATGTGGTGTTACCCGCCGTTGAATATATAGACGGTGTGGAGGGAACGAGGGGAAGTGAAACATCTCAGTACCCTCAGGAAGAGAAAACAATAGTGATTCCGTGAGTAGTGGCGAGCGAAAGCGGATGAGGCTAAACCATGCACATGTGATACCGGGTAGGGGTTGTGTGTGTGGTGTTGTGGGGTTCATCTTTTCAGCTCTACCTGGCTGGAGGACAGTAAGAAAGTGTCATGTTAGGTGAAGTGGCCTGGAACGGCCCGCCGGAGAGGGTGAGAGTCCCGTAACTGAAAACGTGGTGCCTGTCTTGATGGATACCCGAGTAGCAGCGAGCCCGTGAAATTCGCTGTGAATCTGCCGAGACCACTCGGTAAGCCTAAATACTACCTTGCGACCGATAGCGGACAAGTACCGTGAGGGAAAGGTGAAAAGTACCCCGGGAGGGGAGTGAAATAGTACCTGAAACCGTGTGCTTACAATCCGTCAGAGCCCTCGTTGTGGGGTGATGGCGTGCCTTTTGAAGAATGAGCCTGCGAGTCAGTGCTCGGTGGCGAGGTTAACCCGTCGTGGGGTAGCCGTAGCGAAAGCGAGTCCGAATAGGGCGTTTGAGTCGCCGGGTCTGGACCCGAAGCGGAGTGATCTACCCATGGCCAGGGTGAAGCAGCAGTAAGATGTTGTGGAGGCCCGAACCCACTTAGGTTGAAAACTGAGGGGATGAGCTGTGGGTAGGGGTGAAAGGCCAATCAAACTCCGTGATAGCTGGTTCTCCCCGAAATGCATTTAGGTGCAGCGTCACGTGTTTCTTGCCGGAGGTAGAGCTACTGGATGGCCGATGGGCCCTCACAGGTTACTGACGTCAGCCAAACTCCGAATGCCGGTAAGTGAGAACGTGGCAGTGAGACTGCGGGGGATAAGCTTCGTAGTCGAGAGGGAAACAGCCCAGATCGCCGGCTAAGGCCCCTAAGCGTGTACTAAGTGGAAAAGGATGTCCGGTCGCGAAGACAACCAGGAGGTTGGCTTAGAAGCAGCCACCCTTGAAAGAGTGCGTAATAGCTCACTGGTCTAGTGGCTGGGCGCCGACAATGTAGCGGGGCTCAAGTACACCGCCGAAGCCGCGGCACTCACACTTTGGTGTGGGTGGGTAGGGGAGCGTCGTGCAGCCGTAGAAGCAGCAGGGTGACCTAGTTGTGGAGGCTGTGCGAGTGAGAATGCAGGCATGAGTAGCGAATGACACGTGAGAAACGTGTCCTCCGGATGACCAAGGGTTCCTGGGCTAGGTTAATCCTCCCAGGGTGAGTCGGGACCTAAGGCGAGGCCGACAGGCGTAGTCGATGGACAACGGGTTGATATTCCCGTACCCGTGTCAGATCGCCCATGATGAATCAGTTGTACTAACCGTCCTGAAGCCGCTGGATCACCTTCGGGTGGCGTGTGGTGGATGCACGGGACCTCGGCTGGTAGTAGTCAAGCGATGGGGTGACGCAGGAAGGTAGTGGGGCCAGTCAGTGGTTGTACTGGTGTAAGCCTGTAGGGCGAGATCTAGGCAAATCCGGATCTCATACAGCCTGAGAGGTGATGCGTAGCCGTTGCGGCGAATTCCATGATCCTATGCTGCCGAGAAAAGCCTCTAGCGAGATCTGATGTGGCCCGTACCCCAAACCAACACAGGTGGTCAGGTAGAGAATACCAAGGAGATCGAGAGAACTGTGGTTAAGGAACTCGGCAAAATGCCCCCGTAACTTCGGGAGAAGGGGGACCTCGCATGGTGACCGGATTTACTCCGTGAGCTGTGGGGGGTCGCAGAGACCAGAGAGAAGCGACTGTTTACTAAAAACACAGGTCCATGCGAAGTCGTAAGACGATGTATATGGACTGACGCCTGCCCGGTGCTGGAAGGTTAAGAGGACCGGTTAGCCGTAAGGCGAAGCTGAGAATTTAAGCCCCAGTAAACGGCGGTGGTAACTATAACCATCCTAAGGTAGCGAAATTCCTTGTCGGGTAAGTTCCGACCTGCACGAATGGCGTAACGACTTCTCTGCTGTCTCAACCACAGACTCGGCGAAATTGCAGTACGAGTAAAGATGCTCGTTACGCGCGGCAGGACGAAAAGACCCCGGGACCTTCACTATAGCTTGGTATTGGTGTTCGGTTCGGTTTGTGTAGGATAGGTGGGAGACTGTGAAGCGGGCACGCCAGTGTTCGTGGAGTCGTTGTTGAAATACCACTCTGATCGTATTGGATACCTCAACCTCGGACCATGATCTGGTTCAGGGACAGTGCCTGGTGGGTAGTTTAACTGGGGCGGTTGCCTCCCAAAATGTAACGGAGGCGCCCAAAGGTTCCCTCAGCCTGGTTGGCAATCAGGTGTTGAGTGCAAGTGCACAAGGGAGCTTGACTGTGAGACTGACAGGTCGAGCAGGGACGAAAGTCGGGACTAGTGATCCGGCACCGGCAAGTGGAAGCGGTGTCGCTCAACGGATAAAAGGTACCCCGGGGATAACAGGCTGATCTTCCCCAAGAGTCCATATCGACGGGATGGTTTGGCACCTCGATGTCGGCTCGTCGCATCCTGGGGCTGGAGTAGGTCCCAAGGGTTGGGCTGTTCGCCCATTAAAGCGGCACGCGAGCTGGGTTTAGAACGTCGTGAGACAGTTCGGTCTCTATCCGCCGCGCGCGTTAGAATCTTGAGGAAGGCTGTCCCTAGTACGAGAGGACCGGGACGGACGAACCTCTGGTGTGCCAGTTGTTCCACCAGGAGCACGGCTGGTTGGCTACGTTCGGAAGGGATAACCGCTGAAAGCATCTAAGCGGGAAGCCTGTTCCAAGATTAGGATTCTCACCACCTTGAGTGGGTAAGACCCCCTACAGACTATGGGGTTGATAGGCCAGAACTGGAAGCGCAGTAATGCGTGTAGGTGACTGGTACTAATCGGTCGAGGGCTTACCACACACATAACATTCGCCAAAACGAGCACTGATGGCTCACAGAATGAAAAGCGTGTAACAAAAACAGAAACCAGACATGTTCTGGTTCGCGTCCACTATGCAATGTCTGAGACAGCACATGTGTGTTGTTTCGCAGTGTTACGGCGGCCATAGCGGAGGGGAAACGCCCGGCTCCATTCCGAACCCGGAAGCTAAGCCCTCCAGCGCCGATGGTACTGCACTCGTGAGGGTGTGGGAGAGTAGGACACCGCCGGACTAAAATTAGATACAGGA
>NZ_VIGV01000189.1 GCF_007858445.1 Tsukamurella sputi
TGTCGATAAAAAACAGGTCAATAGGGATAAAGAAGAGTATCTAGACCACTGATAAATCAATGTAATCAGACTCCACCTTCACTTAGGTAACCGGTAACATTCTTGCCGATTCTATCTTTAAAATCGATATTAAGGTGATAAAATGTACCTCTTTTTTTAAAATCTTTTCAAGAAGTTACAGACATTTTATGACATTTTTAGAATCAACTGATCATGAGATCATGAATCTTTACACAGATTGACAACAACACTCTTTTTAGGCGCCACATCGATCGTCGCAGCAACAGGACAATGGTGCTCTACATGTGCAATCATTGCATCAATCGTCGCTCGATCCGCTGAAGTAGAGTGATGATAGATAGTACGAATTTCACTAAAACCGATTGGAACCGTTGGATCGCCCATATAACCGGCTGAATCAAAATCCCCTTCTACCTCAATATGACAAGATTCATAAGGGATCTTCTTTTGAGCAGCATAAGCATTAAAGACCATTGTTTTACAAGCCCCTAATGCTCCAAGAAGCAGCTCTACTG
>NZ_VIGV01000190.1 GCF_007858445.1 Tsukamurella sputi
TCGCCTCGGTCGACCGCGACCCCGCCGCGGCGGCCATCATCCGTGCGCCGGCCGACTCGCACCCGTCGTCCGTGAGGCCGGATGCTCTGGTCGGCGCCCGGTTGACGGTGTGCGTGACCCGGTAGGACGACCCGGTGCCGATCGGGAACTCGGCCGCCGTCAGGATCGCTCGGGAGGGATCGACGGGTGCCGCGGAGCCGGCCGCCGGAACCGCAGCGGTCATGGCCAGCGTCAGCGCGCAGGCTGCGGCGGACCGTCGGATGATCACGGCTGGCGTTCCACCTTCGCGATCTGGGCGCGGAGGACCTGCCAGAAGCCGTCGAGATCGGCGGGGCCCCCGTCGCGGTTGGTAGTTCCGGCCAACACGGTCACGCCGCGGACATCAACCGCTCCTTGGTACATGGTCCCGCCGACCCCGATGAGCATCGGACGGAGATGAGCAAGGTCGTTCGGCGTCGGTAGGGTCGTCATCCGCACACCGTCCTCGGCCAGGCAGACGCGCCAGTAGTCCGTGGTCTCCTTGGTGGTCGGTCG
>NZ_VIGV01000191.1 GCF_007858445.1 Tsukamurella sputi
GATATTTTAAAATCGGGACGATGAGTGATAATATGCGCCTCTCGATGAGAGAGTCCGGCATTGGTTCATCTTAATATCAGGATCAGATAAAAGATCAGATAAGAGGTCAGGTAGGAGCAGATAGGGCATATCGGGAGTTCGATGCAGTATCAGCTAGATTGATTCGATTTACAGAGATTTTATATTTGTTATACACGCTATATCCGTTATATCTGTATTAAAAATCTGTATATTCGTATTTAATATGAAATATTAATAATTAGACATTAGACATTAGACATTAGACAGTGTTAGTTAGGAGATAAGTTTATGGCACGCGTAACAGTACAAGATTGTTTAGAGAAGGTTGATAACCGTTTTCAGTTAGTCACAGTTGCAGCAAAGAGAGCAAGACAATTAGAGCGCGGTGCAGAGCCTACTGTCAGCCGCAGTCGTGCATCGAAATCGACCGTTATTGCACTTCGTGAAATTGCGAAAGGGGAGATTAGCCCTGCTGAGATTACGGCAAAAGAGGCAGATTTTCAGTCAGGCTTC
>NZ_VIGV01000192.1 GCF_007858445.1 Tsukamurella sputi
GAGGCTGATCAGGTCGGCGACGGTGTCGCGGATGGCGCGGGCGACGAACGGGTCCAGCAGGGCGCTGCCGCCGAAGCCGAGGTTCACGAGGTCGACCCCGCCCGCTTGCGCGGCGATCGCGGGCCAGGTGCCTGTCGGGTGAGCGGCGCCCGAGCCGTGGCTGATCGAGCTGCCGTGATGCAGCCAGCGGCGCTCGCGCGGCGCCTGCGGCGCCACCGGGGCGTCCGTGCGCAGCGCGATCAGCTCGGTGATCTCGTTATGGGGGAGCCAGATCTCGACGTCCTTCCGGCCCGCGGGCAGGCCGGTGAAGCGAGCGACGCCCGACGGCCCTTCCGTGAATTCCGCCTCTTGCGTGACCATGTCGACGACGGTGTCGACGTTGCCCTCCGGCACCGTCGTGCGCCCGGCGGGGAGGCCGTCGACGAGGAGGTCGTAGGCACCGTCGGGCAGCGCGGGGAGGCCGGCGTACGCGCGCTTGGTCGGCAGCGCCTCGAGCTCGATGACGGTGGCGGCCGTCCGGAGGACCAGGCGCA
>NZ_VIGV01000193.1 GCF_007858445.1 Tsukamurella sputi
GCGGCCTACCGGCTCGAAACACTGCGCGACTGCGGACTCGTCGACGACCTGGGAGCAGCGATCTTCCTGCGCCGCGGCGGGAACGTCCACCGCAAGACCCGCCGACCGAGGCCCTTTCCACCCGATGTCATCGAACGCATCGACACCCTGATCGGCGACAACCCGGACACCGATCCCACTCTCCGGGCGATGATCGCCACCACACGATGGGCGGGGTGCCGCATATCCGAACTCGTCGCCCTCCCGATCGACTGCCTCCAACACAGTGAGCAGGGCCACTGGATCGAATACTGGATGACCAAAACCAGCGCCTGGCGGCGGCTTCCAGTCCCCGAAAGCCTCGCCGAGATCATCCGCGACCAGCAGACCCGCGTCCGCGACACCTACGGCCCCGACGCCGAGCACCTCTTCCCTGGCGCCCGGTCCAGCGCCATCGCCGGCCGCACCCAGCCCTGGTCCACCAGCGGGCTACGACACCGCCTCGCCGCACTGTTCCGCGAGCACGGCATCACCACGTCCGTCGCCACCGGCGA
>NZ_VIGV01000194.1 GCF_007858445.1 Tsukamurella sputi
CTAGCGGAAAAATTGCATCAAGAAGTGCTTTCTCCTGCGCTGCATGAACATGACTATAACCTACAGCAGGTGCCGCTGCTGCTGGACGAGTTACAAATCGTAAGGCATGTTTATCCCCTAACATCTCAGTGAGATAAGGATAAACAAATGTTGCATAACCCTGATTTCTTGGTTCATCCTGCAAGAAGATGACCTCTTTTGCATTTGGATATTTCGCCAACTCCGCAGCTAAAGCAGCGGTTGGGAATGGATAGATCTCTTCCAGACGGATAATCGCAGTCTTGTCATCATTAGCCGCTTCTCTACGATCTCTTGCATCGTAATAGATCTTACCAACACTGATCACAATGCGTTCAACCTTCGTTGCATCGATCGCATCAATCTCAGAAAGGACTGAACGGAATGTACCGGTCGCAAGCTCTTCTAAAGTACTTACCGCTTGACGGTGACGTAGTAAGCTCTTCGGTGACATCACGATTAATGGTTTGCGATAATCTTGATGCATCTGACGACGGAACATATGGAAAGCTTG
>NZ_VIGV01000195.1 GCF_007858445.1 Tsukamurella sputi
TCATAAAGTTCAGAAGCTCAACGAGGCGTTTGATCGTTATGATTCTTTCTTAACGACTTTTGATACAGGTCCCATAGATGCCACGAAGAGTGCCGCTTTAATTGCTGAAAATGAGGGTGTCTATCAGCTCTTTTCTGCACTTCTTTTAGCAAAAGAAGCACATGGTGCCGGTGATTATCAAGGTGCAGAGACGCTATTAAAATCAGCTCTAGCGACAGATATTAAAGATCTTGGATTAAAAGATCTGATCAACTATCGACTTGCGATTGTGCAATTTGATCAAGGAGAGGATCAGCAGGCACTTCAGACTCTAAAAGCGATACAATCTTCGGAATTTTTAGGTCTACGTAAGGTGCTTGAGGGAGATATCTACAGTGCATTAGGTGAGATAGAAGATGCAAAGATCGCCTATGAAGAGGCGCTCAGTAGTGAAGTTGTTCCTGATGATGCGCGTGATAAATTGTATCTTTTAAGTGTTCAATAATAAGTGCCTAATAACCAATGCCCAATAATCAATCCTTGATAGGACTC
>NZ_VIGV01000196.1 GCF_007858445.1 Tsukamurella sputi
CCGGCGGGTCGACGACGAACTCGACTAATCCGCTGACCGCGCCCTGTGCGACCGCGAGCGCATCGGGCGCCGCGCCCTGCGGGATGCCCTCGGCGGCCTCGCGGACGCCGCGGACCAGCGCGTCCTGGGCGCGGCTGAGGACATCGGCGTAGACGGCGTGCGCGAAGCCGTCCCGAGTGCCGAAGGCCTCGTAGAAGTAGCGCTCGGTGATGCCGGTGGTGCGACAGACGGCCCGCACGCCGAGCGCCCCGGCCTCAGGGTCGCCGAGGAGCGCGATGCCCGCGTCCAGCATCTGGCGACGCCGAGTCTCCCGACGCTCCTCGAGTGAGGTCATTCGTTCATTCTACCGCAGACGAAATTTACTGACGTCGCTGTCGGGCGAACTCGGCGAGGACGACGCCCGCCGCGACCGAGGCGTTGAGCGACTCCACCGACGAGGCGATCGGGATCGACAGGATCGAATCGCAGTTCTCCCGCACCAGCCGCGAGAGCCCCTTGCCCTCGGAGCCCACGACCACGACCACGCCGGTG
>NZ_VIGV01000197.1 GCF_007858445.1 Tsukamurella sputi
TCGTTGGTGACGAACGGGCCGTAGTAGTCGCTGGTGTCGATGTGCGTGATGCCGAGGTCGATCACGTCGTGCAGTACCTCGATCGCCGCCTCGCGGTCGGCGGGCGGACCGAAGACGTGCGGCCCCGCGAGCTGCATGGCGCCGTATCCGAATCGCGTGACCGTCAGGTCGCCGCCGAGGTCGAAGGTGCCGCCGGGCGGGGTGGGTGCGGACATGGTGCAACTCCTTCGTGCGGGACGATGTGACGGCCTCCAGTATCGCGCCGATCGTTCCGGCGCACCCGGCTGCATCACCACGAGTCCGTGTTGCCCGGATCCCGCTGACGTGTCGCGCTTCAGTACCCGTGCTTGTCGAGCCGGATGCGGCGCCAGCGTTCCATCACCTCGGGGAGTTCGGTGATCATGAACTCGAAGAAGTCGCGCATCACCGACAGACGCTCGGCGGCCGGGCCGCCGGCGGGGAGTTCCTCGATCCCCTCGGTCGCCACGTCCCGCCACCGCTCCAGGATCGGATTGCGCGAGGCGAAGGC
>NZ_VIGV01000198.1 GCF_007858445.1 Tsukamurella sputi
TTGATCATTAATGATTACTTTAGGGTGTTTTCTATCATTTAGCTGTCGATTCCTCTTTTTTTGATGCCGATACGAATAACTCAATCATCGCATCTTTATGTTCATTCATCAGCTCAATATATTGCTTTCGATTATTGGGATCTTTCTGCTTGCTGTTTATTAACTTGATCATTCGATAGAGTTTTAGGCTCACAATTTTCTGATTATCAATATCTCTCTTGTGGTAATGATCAATCTTCGCACCCGGCAGATCATTCCCAATTTTAGAGTTTTGATTACGGGAAATGAGGAAAAGATTCCCAAAACGATCAACAGTGCGGATTGCCGGTTTTTCGTTATTATTCTCCGTCCCCCGTTCTTTACCATTTTCATCTGTAGATTGCTGATCTAAGCGCTTCTCATTTTTGGGATTTTGCGGATAGAAATGCTCAATCGAACCACCGGCCACCATTGTGTAATTTCTGATAAGTCTCTTCTCTTGTTGCGTATATTTCTCTTGCACATCTTTTGTTTTATTATTCTCATCTTG
>NZ_VIGV01000018.1 GCF_007858445.1 Tsukamurella sputi
TGGCTATGACAGCTTGAAGAGGCCCCGGCTCGACGGCTAGACCTGGCCCCGTTTGCGACTCGCCGGTGGTGTTGCGACGGTTTGATCTGGCCCCACCTGATGGTTGCTCGTGAACATCGTTTCCGAGCCGAAGCAGGTGGTGGCCAATGATGGGATCGAAGGTGGAGCTGTTCGCGCAGATCCGGCGGGACGCCCGGGTCGAGGGCATGAGTATCCGGGCGTTGGCTCGCAAGCATGGCGTGCACCGGAGGACGGTGCGGCAGGCGTTGTCATCGGCGGAGCCGCCGCCGCGGAAGACGCCGGAGCGGTCGTCGCCGCGGTTGGACCGGTTCAAGGCGGCGATTGATGAGATGTTGCGGTCGGATCTGGATGCTCCGCGTAAGCAGCGGCACACCGCGACGCGGATCCGGGAACGCCTGGCGATCGAGCACGATGCGGTCGAGTTGTCGTATTCGACGGTGCGGGACTACGTGCGGGTCCGGCGGGCGCAGATCGAGGTGGAGGCCGGCCGCCGGACGGAGGTGTTCATCGCCCAGGACCACGCCCCGGGCGCGGAGGCGGAGGTCGACTTCGGCGAGGTCTGGGTGATCCTGGGCGGGGTGAAGACCAAGTGCCACATGTTCGTCTACCGGCTCTCGCACTCGGGCAAGGCCATTCACCGGGTCTATCCGACCGGCGGGCAGGAAGCGTTCCTCGAAGGGCACGTCGAGGCGTTCCGCGAGCTCGGCGGGGTCCCGACCCGGCATATCCGCTACGACAATCTCACCTCGGCGGTGGTCGCGGTCCTGCAGGGCGGAGACCGGCGGCGACAGGAGAACCCGCGGTGGACGTTGTTTCACTCGCACTACGGATTCGATCCGTTCTACTGCCAGCCCGGCATCGCCGGGGCGCACGAGAAGGGCGGCGTTGAAGGCGAGGTCGGATGGTTCCGCCGCAACCGGCTGACCCCAATGCCGCAGGTCGAGTCCCTCGATGAGCTCAACGAGCAGATCAAAGCCTGGGAGGACCGCGACGAGGGCCGCCGGATCGACGGACGACTGCGCACCATCGGCCAGGACTACGAGCACGACCGAGCAGCGCTCGCGCCGCTGCCGGTGGAGGATTTCGACCCGGGCCTGATCCTCACACCACGGGTCGATCGGTCGGCGATGATCACCGTTCGGATGGTGAAGTATTCGGTGCCGGCGCACCTGATCGGCCGCCGAGTCCGCGTCTCACTACAAGCCTCCCAGCTGCTGGTCTACGACGGCCGGACCCTGGTCGCGCGGCATCCACGGGTCGCCGGCCGCGGCACCGCGAAGATCGACCTCGACCACTACCTCGAGGTGCTCAAGTTCAAACCCGGTGCCCTGCCGGGATCAACGGCGTTGGCGCAGGCCCGCGCTGCCGGGGTGTTCACCGCCAGCCATGATGCGTTCTGGGCCGCCGCCCGACGAGTCAACGGCGACACCGACGGCACCAGCGAGCTGATCGACGTCCTGCTGCTGCACCGCAGCCTGCCCGCCGCGGCGGTGATCGCCGGCATCGATGCTGCATTGCGGGTCGGGGCGGTGAGCGCCGAGGTCGTCGCCGTTGAGGCTCGCCGCGCCGAAGCCCGCCTGCTCGCGCACGCCTCGGTCGCTGCCGACCAGACAGGTGGGGCCAACGCTGGCCGTCATCTCGATCGCCATGCCGAACGACGCGAGCAACGAGTTGTCAGCCTCACCCAACGACGGCTCGCAGACCCCGCGGCGGTGATCGCCGGCCTGCCACCCGACCGGCGACCGCTGCCCAGCGTTACGGCCTACGACCGCCTGCTCCCGCAGCACCGGCGACGCACTGCCTCCGACGCGCTACCTGCGTCGCTGGACCCACCACCGATTGAGTCGCTGGACCCACCACCGATTGAAAGGCCCACCCGGCTATGACCGCAACCGCCAATAAGAACCAGACGAATGCGCTGGCCCCGTCGTTGCGCCGCCGGGGCGGCCTCACCGAAGAAGCCGCCCTCGCCGCCGTTGACCAGGCCTGCCGGCGCCTACGCCTGCCGACAGTGCGGTCGATGATCGACCAGCACCTCACCGCCGCCGCCAAGCAGCAATTGTCCTACCAGGGGTTCCTCGCCGAACTCCTGCTCGCCGAAGTCGACGACCGGGACCGCCGCTCCACTGTTCGCCGCGTCAAAGCCGCGGGGTTCCCGCGGGAGAAGTGGCTGGCGGACTTCGACTTCGACGCCAACCCCGACATCGAACCCGCCACCATCCACCAGCTCGCCACCGGCGACTGGATCCGCCACGGACTGCCGCTCTGCCTCATCGGCGACTCCGGAACCGGCAAATCCCATCTGCTGATCGGATTGGGAACCGCTGCCGCCGAGCAAGGCTTTAGAGTCCGCTACACCCTCGCCACCAAACTAGTGAACGAGCTGGTCGAGGCCGCTGACGAGAAGCAGCTCGCGAAGACCATCAACCGCTACGGCCGCGTTGACCTGCTCATCATCGACGAGCTCGGCTACATGGAACTCGATCGCCGCGGCGCCGAACTGCTCTTCCAAGTCCTCACCGAACGCGAAGAGAAGAACAGCGTCGCGATCGCTTCCAACCAGTCCTTCTCCGGCTGGACAGACACCTTCACCGACCCACGACTCTGCGCCGCGATCGTCGACCGGCTCACCTACCGCGGCACCATCATCGAAACCGGCACTCACAGCTACCGCCTGGCTCACACCGAAGCAGCAGCTACCGCGGGCTAAGCGCGGCGTTCGTCCTTGACTACCGACAGATGCCGGCGCAAGGCCCGGTTCTGGTGAGTGACATAAACCACGGTCCACCGGGTCGTCAGGTTCGGCAGTGGCTCCCCGTCTTTAATCTTCACCCGGACCGATACCTGATCACCGAGCTGATCATCACGCGCGATCACGAACTCGGCATACGCACGCACCGACTCGCGATCCCAACCAGTCGGCGCAACCACACTGCGCACCCGCGGCCGCCCATCCACACCCCGGACTCTAGCGGCTCAGGGCCCCACTCAGGTGGGGCCGAATGAAACCGCCCTACCGGGGCCAGATCAACTTGACATAGCCA
>NZ_VIGV01000001.1 GCF_007858445.1 Tsukamurella sputi
TCTCCGACAACGCCGGCACCGAGACATTCATCCCCGGCAACGAAACACCCTTGTTGTTCGAGACCGGACCGCCCTCAGTGACCTCGCAGACCACGTCATCGCCGTCCACCGAAACGACCCGCAGGCCGACCTTGCCGTCGTCGACCAACAGCCGATCACCCGGGCGAGCGTCCTGCGCCAACTCCTTGTACGTGGTCGACACACGATCATGGGTACCGACCACGTCCTCGACGGTGATCCGCACCGTCTCCCCCGTCTCCCACACGGTGCGGCCATCGCCCGCGAAACGGCCCAGACGGATCTTCGGGCCCTGCAAGTCCGCGAGGATGCCCACCGCCCGACCAGTCCTATCCGAGGCGGCACGGACGCGGCTGTAATTCACCGCATGATCGGCGTGCTCGCCGTGGCTGAAATTCAGGCGCGCAACATCCATGCCCTCCTCCACGAGAGCAAGGACCTTCTCATCGGTTCCGACAGCAGGGCCCAGGGTGCAGACGATCTTGGTTCGACGAGTCACGGTGTCCACGTTAGTCCTCCTTATTCCGCGATGTGGAGTCTCCCGGCAACCCGCCGGTATCCATCTGACGAACATCAGCCTCCGCGTCACCGTCGGACTCGGCGGACTCGGTCGATCCGTCCTGCTCGGCGGCTGCTTTCGACGGCGCCGGCTCCGGCTGGTCGAGCAGGACCGAGTCCTCCCGTCCCTTCGGGGCGAGGAGGAAGTACGCCACGGCGCCGGCGAAGACGAGCGCCGCGGTGAAGACGTTGATGCGCACGCCGAAGATCAGCGTCGCGTGGTCGTCGCGCATCAGCTCGATGAAGAAGCGGCCCAGGCAGTAGCCCGCCACGTACAGCGCGAACAGGCGGCCGTGGCCGATGCGGAACCGCCGGTCGACGATCACGAGGAAGCCCGCGACCAGCAGGTTCCAGATCAGTTCGTACAGGAAGGTCGGCTGCACCACGGCGAGCACGACGCCCGTGCTGTGCCCGTCGAGCACGTCGGGCCCGCGCTGGCCCACGTCGTTGGCGCGCTCGAAGATCTCTAGGCCCCAGGGCAGCGTCGTCGGGCCGCCGTAGAGCTCCTGGTTGAACCAGTTGCCGAGCCGGCCGATCGCCTGCGCGACGATGATCGCGGGCGCGATCGCGTCGGCGAAGGGCCCCAGCTTGATGCCCATCTGCCGGCATCCGATCGCCGCTCCGACGCCGCCGAGAGCGACCGCACCCCAGATGCCGAGACCGCCGTCCCAGATGCGGAAGACCGCGCCGATGCCGCCGCCGCCGGGGCCGAAGTAGGTGCTGAAATCGGTCATCACGTGGTACAGCCGGCCACCGATGAGGCCGAAGGGCACGGCCCACACGGCCACGTCGACGACCTGGCCGGGCTTGCCGCCGCGCGCCACCCAGCGACGGTCGCCCCACCAGCAGGCGACGATGATGCCGACGATGATGCACAGCGCGTACGCGCGGATCGGGATGGGCCCGAGGTGCCACACGCCCTGGGCGGGGCTCGGAATGCTCGCGAGGATCACGCCCGTCACCCTACTGACAGGGCGGACGGGACGTCACTGCGAGCGCAGCCGCTCCCACAGCTCGGGCCAGGCGACGGTGCGCCCGGTGTAGAACTGCACCACCGGATCGCCGTGGTCGCCGGGTGCGGGCACCGCGCGACGGTGCGCGAAGGCAGCGTCGAGCACCGGGGACGGCTCGCCGATCCACACCACCGAGCGGGCGTCGTCCGGCGGGCGTCCGAAGTAGTAGTACGCCCGGTGACCGCTGTACGCGCGGGGCAGCCCCTCGTCGCGGCCGAAGTAGTCGACGGCGGCGGCGAACGGATAGCTCTCGGCGACGATGACGGCGCCGTCGAGTTGGGCCGGCGGGAGGGTCCGGTACGCGGCGACGACGGTGTCCGACAGCCGCTGGAGCAGGGTGTCGCCGTCGATGAGCATCGTCGCCGGCGCGCGCAGCGGCGGCGTGCCGATCCGTTCCGCCATCGCCGGCGACCACACGGGCGCGCTCGCGACCCAGCTCGCCGCCGACCCGAGGAGGGCCAGGACGGCGACCGCCCGGAGGATCCCGTGCGCACGCCGTCCGCGCCGCGCGACCCACCGCTCGACGACGACGGCGCCCGCCGCCATCGGGAGCGCGTAGACCGAGGCCAGGTAGTAGGCGCGACCGTGGGTCACGACGATCGTGACGACGACCAGCACCAGTGCGACACCGAGGAAGCGGTACGGACGCAGGTCCCGCGTGCGCAGCAGCGCCACGACACCGGCGAGCAGCAGGGGCAGGCCGAGGAGGAGTCCCGCCCCGAACAGCCCGACCAGCGCGAAGCCCGCGCCGCCCGGCCATTCCGCGCGGACCACGGCGCCCATCCGGGTGTACGCCCAGTCGTGGCCGGCCTGCCACCACAGCGTGGGGACGATCGCGGCCACCGCGACCGCGCCTCCGGCCCACAGTGCCGGCCGGGTGAGCAGCCGACGGGGCCCGCACGCGAGGGCAGCGACCACCACGGCGATCCACAACGCGGGCACCAGGAACTTCGTCAGGAGGGACAGCGCGGTCACGACCCCGGCGAGGAGCAGGAGCCGGTCATCGCGGGTGCGCACCCACCGGACCAGTAGATAGACGATGACGGTCCACCACAGCGGGTCGAGCGAGTACGTCGCGAGCCAGTGGCCGACGGCGCTCACCAACGACATCGCGACGGCCGCGGCGGCGAAGGCCTGCGCCCACGCCCGCCCGCCGAGCTCGCGGGCGATCAGTCCGGCGAGCAGGGTGATCGCGACGACGGCGAGCGTCGCGGGAAGCCGCAGCACCACGAGGTTCCCGTGCGCGATCCGGTCGAGGCCCGCGGCGAGCAGCGGCACCAAGGGCGGCTGGTCGAAGTAGCCCGCGGCCGGGTGGTCCCGTCCGGCGACGACGAAGTAGGCCTCGTCGAAGAAATGGCCGTAGTTGCGGCTACCGATCAGCATCACGGCGAGCACGACGGTGCCGATCAGGGCCAGCGGCAGCCGCGCGACGGGCGGTGGGCCGCCGGCCGTGACGGCTTCGGCTCGGGTTTCGGGGGTGACCTGCGATGTCATGCCGTCGACCCTCGCGCACACCGCCGCCCGCGCGGTAGCGCCGTTCGGCGGCACGTCGACCGACGAAAGGAGGTATCGGCACCGTCGGGGCCGTCCTTACGATGAGTCCATGCCCCTCGACCCCGGACCCCGCACGCGCGCCGCCCAGGCCGCGCTTCTCGGGGTGACCGCGGCCGGCACCGTCGCGCTGGTGATCGCCCTCTTCCCGGCCCTGCGCGGCGCGGGCCTGTGGTCGGGGGCGGCGGCGATGTTCGTCGCGTCCGTCGCCGTCGGGGTGTTGCGCCCGGTCCTCGCGGCCCCGGTCGTCGCGGCGACCGGCTGCGTCCTCGTCCTCGGCCCGTGGTCCGAGGCCACCTCTTCGGGCGCCGCGATCTGGGTCGCGGTCGCCGCCTCGCTCGTCTCCTCCGCGGCCGCGCAGACGGTGCGGGACCGCCGCGAGGCCGTGATCGCCTTCCTCCCGTTCGCCGTCTTCGCCGCGGCCGTCGCCGCGTCCTCGCATTCCGTGTGGGGCGCACTCGGCTCGCTGGCGCCGGTGCTCGGCGGCACCACGTTCGGACTGGCGCTGCGGCTGCGTGCGGCCCAGCGGGAGCGCCGGGCGTTCGCCGCGCGCCAGGCGAGGGCCGACGAACGGCTGGCGTTGGCCGCCGAGCTCCACGATCTGGCCACCGCTCGGCTCACGCGGATCGTGCTCGCCGCGCGCACCTCCGGGCAGCCCGGCATCGAGGAGGACGCACAGGCCGCGCTCGCCGACCTGCGGCGCGTGGTGGTCGGACTGCAGACCGCCGACGCGCCGTCGGCGCCGTTGGACCTCGGCGGGCTCGTCACGGCCTCCGAGGTCGCCGGGACCCTCGGTGCGGCGGTCGGCCGGGCCCGCGACGCCGGGCAGCGCGTCGACCTGTCGGGCGCGGTCGCGGAGCCGCTCCCCCGCGCGACGGCGGATTGCCTTGCGCGGGTGCTCGAAGAGGGCCTGGCGAACGCGCGCAAGCACGCCGCGGGGGCGCCGGTCGACGTCGAGGTGACCGCGCGCGGCGTCCGCGTGCACAATCCGTCGTCGCACGCCGATGCCGACCTGGCGTCGACCGGTAGCGGCACGGGCCTGCGGGGCCTGGCGGCACGCACCGAGCTCGTCGGCGGGACGCTGCGGCACGGTCCCTCGCCCGACGGTGGCTGGACCCTGCAGGCCGACTTCCCGGCGGCCGCCCGATGACGGTGCGCGTGCTGGTGGCCGACGACGACCCGCTCGTACGGGAGTACCTGCGGTCGGTGCTGTCCGCCGAAGTCGACCTCGACGTGGTGGCGACCGCCGCCGACGGGGCCGCGGCGGTCGAGGCCGGCATCGCGCACGCGCCACAGGTCGCGCTGCTCGATGTGCGGATGCCCGGCGTCGACGGGATCGTTGCGACCCGCGCGTTGCGCGAGCTGGAACCGCCGGTCGCGGTCGTTCTGATCACCACCCTGGATACCGATGCGGTCCTGGTCGACGGCCTGGCGGCGGGTGCCGCGGGCTTCGTGGTGAAGACGGCCGAACCGGGGCTGCTGGCGTCCGCCGTGCGGACCGCGGCCGCCGGGGGGTCGCTGCTCTCCCCCGATGCACTGGCCCGACTCGTGCGCCTCGCCGACGACCGCCCGCGCCGCGATCCCAGGATCGACGACCTGAGCGAGCGCGACCGCGACGTCCTGCGGGAGCTGGCGACGGGCGCCTCGAACGCGGAGATCGCGGCGCGACTGTTCCTCGCCGAGTCCACGGTGAAGGGCTACGTCTCCGCGCTGATGACGCGGCTGGACTGCGCGAACCGCACCCAGCTCGCGCTGCTCGGGGCAGCCCTATGAGCGGCGGTCCGGATCTCGTCGTTCTCGGGCTCGGCCCGGCGGGGCGTGCGCTCGCGCACCGGGCGGCCGCCGCGGGCCTGACCGTGCGGGCCTTCGATCCCGCGCCCGACGCGCGGTGGCGGCGCACACTCGGGCTCTGGGCCGACGAGCTGCCGGATTGGCTCTCCGACGGGGTCGTCGCCGCGGTCTCGTCGCCGGCGGTGATCGCGCGGACCCGGCACGCGCTGCGCCGCGACTACGCGGTGCTCGACGTGGACGCGCTGCAGGACGCGCTGCCCCTCGACGGGGTGGACGTCCGGGCGGAACGGGCGGGGCGAGACGGGCACGACGACGCGTTCGTCGTCGACGCGCGCGGACCGTCGGCCTCGAGCGGCGCGCCCCGGCAGACGGCGGCCGGGGTGCTGGTCCCCGTGGGTTCGCACGACGAGCTGTGGATGGACTGGCGACCGGCGCCGGGCGTGCCGGACTCGGCGCCGGCGTCGTTCCTCTACGCCGTTCGGGTCTCCGAGGACGCCCTGCTGCTCGAGGAGACCTGCCTCGCGGGCGCGCCCGCGCCGGCCGTCGACGAATTGCAGGCGCGGCTCCGCGCCCGGCTGGCCGACCGCGGCATCGCGGCCGGTGCACTGTATGAGCAGGTCGACTTCCCACTGCTGTCCCCCGGTCCCCGCCGCGGGCGCGGCTGGTGCGGGCTGGGCGTGCGCGGCACCACGCTCCATCCGGCGACGGGCTACTCCGTGGCGGGATCGCTGGCCTTCGCCGACGACGCGGTGGCGGCGCTGCACGCGGGCCGCAACCCCGTCGGGCCCGACGCGGTCGCGGCGCACCGCCTCCGGGCGGCCGCGCTGCGCGCGCTGTTGGGAATGTCCGCACACGAACAACGCGCGTTCTTCGAGGTCTTCTTCGGGCTCCCCGATCGGCACATACGCGCCTTCCTCTCCGGTCGGCCCACGACGACGACGAACGCCGCAGCGATGGCTGCGGCGTTCGCGGCGGCGCCGTGGGGGCTGCGCCGGCGCCTGGCGCGTGCTGTTACTCCGCCGGGTTCTCGCCCGCGGCGCTGAAGTCGGCCTGCTCGATCTCGAGCGAGCGGGCCTGGCCGATGAGGTCCTCCAGGGCCGCCGGCGGCAGCGCCCCGGCCTCGTTGTAGACGAGGTTGCCCTTCTTGAAGACCATCAGCGTGGGGATCGAGCGGATGTTGGCCGCGGCGGCGAGGCTCTGCTCGGCCTCGGTGTCCACCTTCGCGAAAACCACGTCGGGGTGTGCGTCCGATGCCTTCTCAAAGGTCGGCGCGAAGGCCCGGCAGGGCCCGCACCAGGAGGCCCAGAAGTCCACCAGCACGATATCGTTGCCGGTCACGGTCTGATCGAACTTGTCTGCGGTCAATTCAACTGTCGCCATACCCTCCCCAACGAATTTGCCGACTCCATGATTCCCATTCGCCAAAATGTCGGATGGGATCGCTATTGTCTACTCGGGCGTGCATCCGCGCGCCACATGTACACCGAGTACATCTACTAAGGGGATACACATGACCGACGTGCTTCGCGCAGGTAACCAGCTCGGCCTCGGAGAGACTCTCGACTCCCTCAACGGCGGCTACACGCTGACCCTGCAGAGCGATGGCAACCTCGTGCTCACCGAGGGCGCCGGCACCGTGGTGTGGGCCAGCGGCACCGACGGCAAGGGCGTCGAGCGGGCCAACTTCCAGACCGACGGCAACTTCGTGCTCTACAACGGCGCCGGCGAGGGCGTCTGGTCGACCAACACCGAGGGCACCGGTGCCGACCGCATCGTCCTGCAGGACGACCGCAACCTCGTCGTGTACGCGGGCGACGCCGACAAGTGGGCCTCCAACACCGCCACCGACGCGCCGGCGCCGGCCCGTCAGGCCGCCCCGGAGCCCGAGCCCGTCGCCGCCGAGGCGCCGGCCGCTCCCGCGCCGCGCACCCACACCGTTGCTTCGGGCGACACCCTGTGGGCCATCGCCGAGCAGTACCTGGGCGACGGCAACCGCTACACCGAGATCGCGCAGCTGAACAACATCGAGAACCCCGATCTCATCAACGTCGGCCAGGTCATCACCATCCCCTGATCGTCCGACGCGGATACGCGAACCGGCCGGCCTCCCCCGCGGGAGGCCGGCCGGTTCCGTGTCGCGGTCGTTCGGTGGCTATTCGCCGCGGAGCAGTCCCTTCGCGACGTGGGTCACCTGGATCTCGTTGCTGCCCGCATAGATCATCAGCGACTTCGCATCGCGGGCGAGTTGCTCCACGCGGTACTCGGCCATGTAGCCGTTGCCTCCGAAGAGCTGGACGGCCTCCATCGCCACCTCCGTCGCAGCGCGCGAGCTGTAGAGCTTCATCGCCGAGGCCTGCGCCAGCGTGGGCGGCTTACCGGCGCGCGACGCCTCGATCGCGGTGAACAGCATGTTCTGCACGTTGATCCGCGCCACCTCCATCTCGGCGAGCTTGAGCTGGATGAGCTGGAACTTTCCGATCTCCTGGCCCCACAGCGTGCGCGAGCGGGCGTAGTCGATCGACAGCCGCTGCGCCTCGTTGATGATGCCGAGCGCGAGCGCCGCGATCCCGATGCGCTCGGCCGT
The DNA here is from genome assembly GCF_007858445.1 of Tsukamurella sputi. Lineage (GTDB taxonomy): Bacteria > Actinomycetota > Actinomycetes > Mycobacteriales > Mycobacteriaceae > Tsukamurella > Tsukamurella sputi. The sequence goes on from NZ_VIGV01000001.1 coordinate 7,516, forward strand.
GAAGCCGGCCTTGGCGGAGGCGCCACCGCCACCGGGGGTCTCCTCCGTCTCGCCGAGGAGCCGGTCCGCGCCGACGCGCACGTCGTCGAAGAAGAGCTCGCCGGTGGGCGAGCTCATCATGCCCATCTTCTTGAAGGCCTTGCCCTGGGTCAGCCCCTCCATGCCGGTGTCGAGCACGAAGGTGAGCACCTTGCGGTCGCGGATCGGCGTACCGTCGCCCTCGTCGAGCTTGGCGAAGACCACGATCGTGTCGGCGTGCGGGCCGTTGGTGATGAAGGTCTTCTGCCCCTTGAGGATGTAACCGCCGGCGCCGTCGCGACGGACCGTCGTCTTCATGCCACCGAGGGCGTCCGAGCCGCTGTCGGGCTCGGTGATCGCCCACGCGCCGACCTTCTCCATCGTGACCAGCTCGGGCAGCCAGCGCTTCTTCTGCGCGAGGGTGCCGCGGGACTTGATGGTGGAGACCGTCAGCCCCATGCTCACGCCCATCGAGCCGATGAGGCCCAGGCTCACGCCCGCCATCTCGACGTTGAGGATGAGGAACATCGACGAGCTGAGCGTGCTCGACCCGCCCCCCTTCGGCTTCTCGCCGGCCTCCTCCGCCGCCAGCTCCGCCTCGAGGTTCTCGCGGTTGACCTGGTCGATACCGAAGGTCTGCAGCATCTTGCGGGTGATGTCGTAGGGCGGGAGCGCGCCCGACTCCAGCTCGTCGACGTGCGGCCGGACCTCCTTGTCGATGAACGCCCGCAGGGCGTCGCGCACCATCAGGTCTTCGTCGGACCACTCGAACACCGGCAACCTCCACCAATAGAACATGTTCTACATACTGGGGTCCATCCTCCCACCCGCGCGGTCCGACGGTGCGCGAACCCCCGACGAAAGCCTTGACCTCAACCATGATCGAGGAATTAGCGTCGAGCCCATGGAGACCTATACGGACGACCGCATCCTCACCCAACCGATCGGCTACTGGGCCAGCATGGCCGGGCGCGCCGTGGTGACCCACATCCGCGCCACCCTCGAACGGCACGGCCTCACCCAGCCGCAGTGGTGGGCGTTGAACTACATCGCCGCCCGGCCCGACGGTGTGCCGCTCGACGAGGTGGTCGAGTTCCACCGCGGCTTCGTCGACACCGATGACGCGCTACGACCCGACGTGACCCGCCTCGTCGCGACCGGACTGCTCGAGGAGACCGGCGATGTCCTCACCGTCAGCGCGGCCGGGCAGCAGCGGCGCGACGAGACCTGGCCCGACGTCCGTGCCGCCCTCGCGAAGATCCGGGACGGCCTCAGCGACGAGGAGTTCATCACCACAGTCCGGTCGTTGCAGCGGATGATCGACAACGTCGGCGCGGCGGCCTGGCACGCCTGAATCAGTTCACCTTGCGCTCCAAGGCGTCCCAGAACGGGGCGCGCAGCACGAACTTCTGGATCTTGCCGGTCGCGGTGCGGGGCAGGGAGTCGACGAAGTCGATCCGCTTGGGGCACTTGTAGCCGGCGAGGTGCTCGCGGGTGTGGGCGATCAGCTCCTCGGCGGTCACACCGTCGGCCACGACGATCGCGGTGACCAGCTCTCCCCACTTCTCGTCGGGGATACCGATGACGGCCACCTCGCGGACGGCGGGATGCAGCGCCAGCGCGTCCTCGACCTCGATCGACGTGACGTTCTCACCACCGGAGATGATCACGTCCTTCTTACGGTCGGCGATCGTCAGGTAACCGTCGTCGAACGTGCCGCGATCGCCGGTGTGGAACCAGTCGCCCTCGAGGGCCGCGGCGGTCTCGACGGGCTTGTTCCAGTACGCGGTGAGCGCATGATTGGTGCGGGTGAGGATCTCGCCGTCCTCGTCGATCGCGAGCTCCACGCCGAGGGCCGGGGTGCCCGCGCGGCCGAGCCTGCGGGCGACCTCCATCGGGTCGTCGCCGGCCCACTCGGCACGCTCACGGTTCACGGTGAGCAGCGGCGAGGTCTCGGTGAGGCCGTAGATCTGGATGAACTCCCAGCCCAGCTCGAACCGCACGCGGTGGATCACCCGCGTGGGCGGCGGGGCGCCCGCGCAGATGACGCGCACCGTGCCACTGCCCGGGATCGGCCCGTCCCACTCGGCCGCGGCGTCGAGCGCCGCGGTCACCACCGCGGGCGCGGCACACATGATCGTCACACCGTGGTCGCGGACGCGGCGGAGGATCTCGGCACCGTCGACCTTGCGCAGGACCACGTGCTTGATCCCGATCCCGGTGGCGGCGAACGGCATCCCCCAGCCGTTGGCATGGAACATCGGCAGGGTGTGCAGCAGGACGTCGTTGTCGGTGAGGGCCACGTGCAGGCCGAACACCGTGGCGTTGAGCCACAGGTTCCGGTGCGTGAGCTGCACGCCCTTGGGCCGCGCGGTGGTGCCCGAGGTGTAGTTGATGGTGGCGGTGGCGTTCTCGTCACCGGCCCACGGCACGGGCGCGGCCGCGCTGCCGAAGATCCGCTCGTCGTCGCGGCCGAGCACGAAGACGCGCTTCGCGCGGACGGTCTCGGCGAGGTGCTCGACCTCCGGATCGAGCAGCAGCACCTCGGCGCCGGAATCCTCGACGATGTACTCGACCTCGGCGGGCGCGAGGCGGAAGTTGATCGGCACCAGGATCCGGCCCCAGCCGGAGACGCCGAAGAACGAGGTCAGCAGCCGCGCGGCGTTCTGCGAGACGATCGCGACGCGTCCGCCGACGGGGACGCCGAGCTCGTCGAGCCGGGCGGCCTGCCCGCGGGCGAGGGCCGCCATCTCGGCGTAGGTCTTCTCGCCCCACGACAGTGCCGGCTGATCCGGCTCGTCGACCATGCCGACGCGGTCGGGATAGACGATCTCGGCACGGTTCAGGAAGTCGAGCACACCCAGATTCACGAACATGCGGCCCAGGCTATTGCCGTCGCACACCCTTGCGCGGCGAGTCCGGCAAACAGACCCTGGCGCCACTCCGGCTAGCTTGCTAGCATGCTAGCCATGGGAGACGAGGTGAAGCAGTTCAACGTGTACCTGCCGGCCGCATTGATCAAGCGGATCAAGTTGCACGCGTTGGAGACCGAGCAGTCGCTGTCGGCACTGTCGGCCGCCGCTCTGACCGAGTACCTCGCCGCCCATTCCCCCGATCCCGCCACCGAGGAGTAGCGACATGTCCACATCCGGCGTCGACGCCTTCTACATCACCACCCACAACTGGGGTGCCACCGCCAAGTTCCTGACCGGTCTCGGCTTCACCATCGACTTCGAGACCGATCACAACTCGGGCCAGCTCACCGCCCCGGAGGGACCGTCGATCTTCGTCGCCGAGGTCCCCGCGTCCGAACCGACGGAGATCTCCCCGGTGGTGCGCATCGACGACGAGGCCGGATTCGACGCACCCTTCGCCGACACCCACTACGGGGCCCGCGAGGCGACGCTCCGCGATCCGGACGGCCGCACGTGGGTGGTCCAAGCGCCGGGACCGCGATGAACACCATCGCCCCCGAGGACACCGCCGCCCGCACCGCACTGTGGCGTGCTCTGCACGCCGAGCTCGATCGCTCCCCCGTCCTCACCGACACGATCGGCCTCGACCTCCTCGCGCCGGCACCGGACTGGCGCGACCGCGGCGACATGGACCCCGACTTCACGCGCGGGATGCGCGCCTGGGTGGCGACCCGCTCGCGGATCGTCGAGGACCTCGTCCTGAGCAGTGGTGTCGGTCAGTACGTGCTGCTCGGCGCCGGCCTGGACACCTTCGCCCAGCGCCACCCGGACTCGGCAGCCACCGTCTTCGAGGTCGACGAGCCGGGCCCTCAGCAGTGGAAGCGCACTCGTCTCGCGACACTCGGCCTGCTCGCGGACCGGCAGCGATTCGTCCCCGTCGACTTCGAGTCCGACGGGGACTGGCTCACCCGCCTCCGCGCGCTGGGGTTCGACGACCTCCGCCCCGCCGTCGTCTCCTCCCTCGGGGTGTCGATGTACCTGACCCGCGCGGCGACCTCCGCCACTCTCGACACCGTCGTCGGACTCGCACCCGGCACCGTATTCGCGCTGACCTATCAGCCGCCCACGGAATCGCTGTCCGGCGCGGACCGCCGCGCCCGCGAGGTCAGCATGGCCGGCGCCGAGCGCAACGGCACTCCGTTCCTGTCCTTCTACACCGCCCGCGAAGCAGCGGATCTCGCCCGAGCCGCGGGCTTCTCCACCGTGGAGACGGTCTCCACCGAGAACGCCACCGACAGGTATTTCTCCGGCCGGACCGACGGGCTCGCCCCGGCCCACGGCGAGGAGATGCTGATGGCCACGGTCTGACGTTGCCGCCGCGCATTCCTCTGACTAAAGTCAGAGATATGAAGGAGCAGGTAAGCGGCGTCCGGCGTTTCAACCGGGCGGTCACGCAGCGGCTCGGCGTGCTGCAGGACCGCTACCTCGCGCGGGACCGGCCCCTCGGGCAGGCGCGACTGCTCTGGGAGATCGGGCGGTCACCCGGCGGCGTCGACGTCCGCGACCTGCGGGAGCGCATGGATCTCGATTCGGGCTACCTCAGCCGCCTGCTCCGCGCATTGGAGTCCGACGGGCTGGTCACCGTCGTCGGGGCCGACGGTGACGGTCGGGTCCGGACCGCGCGGGTCACCTCCGAGGGCGCCGCGGAGTACGACGAGCTGGAGGCACGCTCCGAGGACGCCGCCCGCGCCCTGCTGGACCCGCTGTCGGAGGGGCAACGAGCACGGCTCGTCACGGCGATGCAGGAGGTGGAGCGACTGCTGCTCGCCTCGCTGGTGCGGATCGACGATGCCCGCCCCGACTCGCCCGAGGCGCGGTTCGCCGCCCTCGCCTACTACGCCGAACTCGCGGACCGGTTCCCCGACGGTTTCGATCCCGACATCGGCGGCGCCGTCGCCGATCCGTCGATCACCCCTCCGGCCGGACTCCTGCTCGTGGCGACGCTGCGCGGCGAGACGGTCGGATGCGGCGCACTCACCTACCAGGAGGACGGCCACGCCGAGGTCAAGCGCGTCTGGGCCGCACCGTCGGTGCGCGGATTGGGGCTCGGGCGGCGGATCATGTCCGAGTTGGAAGAGCGCGCACGGGCCGCGGGCGTGCGGACCCTGCGGCTCGACACGAACGGCAACCTCACCGAGGCGATCGGCCTGTACCGGAAGCTCGGGTACCGCGAGGTGGAGCGGTACAACGACAATCCCTACGCCCACCACTGGTTCGCGAAGGACGTGGCGACGATCGGCCCTATCATCTCCGCATGACCGACATTTCCCTGGCCGAGATACTGCTCCGGCTGGTCGCCGCGCTCCTCTTCGGCATCGCGATCGGTGTCGAGCGCCAGTGGGCGGCGTTCAACGCGGAACTCCAGACCAACGCGCTCGTCTCCCTCGGATCCGCCCTGTTCGTCGTGTTCGGCGCGATGAGCTTCGCCGGATCCTCGGGCGACCCTCGGCGTGTGGCGGCGCAGGTCGTCACCGGCATCGGATTCCTCTGCGGCGGAGTGATCCTCAAGCAGGGCGCCACCGTCCTCGGACTCAACACGGCGGCGACGCTCTGGTCGTCCGCGGCCATCGGCTGCCTCTGCGCGGCGGGCATGTTCGCGGTGGCGGTCCTGGGGACCGTGGCCGTGGTCAGCTGCAACATCTCGTTGCGTTGGCTGAGCCGGGCGATCGGGCGGCGCGGCGCCAACCCCCTCGGCGTCGCCTCCGAGTACCTGGTCGAGGTGGACTGTTCGCTCCGCGAGGAGAGCGCGGTCCGCGACCGCCTGTTCGAGGAGTTCCGCGACCGGCGGTTCGCCGTCAGTGCGGTGCGGACCACGGACGATGCGACCGGGGCCCGGATCTCCGTCGACGTGACCGTGCGCGGAGGGACGGACGCCCGGTTCACCGAGGCCGTCGACGCGCTCGGCCTGGTCCCCGGTGTCACCGCGGCACGCTGGACCGCGGCCCGCTGAGCGTCGACCCCACCCGGTGCGGCGTCCGATGAGCAGACCTCGACATTTTTAAACAGGGCTGTTAACTTCTGTGCCACCATGTCAGATACCAACCGCCATGAGGCAGCCTCGTTCATCCAGACCGCGCGTCGAGCACAACTCGTGGCGTGCGCGATCGAGGTGATCGCCGAGGAGGGACTGGCACGCGCTTCGACGGTGCGCATCGCCGAACGCGCGGGCGTGAGCCGGGGGGTCCTCACGTACCACTTCACGAGCCGGGCCGAGCTGATCGACGAGGTCATCAATCACGTGTACGACCTCGCAGGCACGATGCTGCTGCCCCGCATCGCCCAGGCCGCGACCCCCCGGGAAGCGCTGCGGGAGTTCATCGGTGGCAGCGTCGACCTCTATCTCACCCATTCGATGGAGATGGCCGCGCTGACGGCGATATTCGGCGCAGCTGCGGGCGACGAAGGCGTTCAACGAGCGAGGCACGAACGCCACGGACTCGAGATGCGCGATCTCGCCCGCCTACTCGAAGACGGTCAAGCGCAAGGCCAGTTCCGCGACTTCGACGTGGCCGTGATGGCCCGCGCGATCAGGGGGGCACTCGACGCCGCGCTCAGCCACGTCGCTCAGAGCGGAGAAGCAGAACCGTACAAGTCGGAGCTGCAGACCTTGTTCGATGCCGCCACGACCACCACGACCGCAAGGGAGGCACCATGAACCTCGCCGGGCAGGGACGTCTGAAAGCAGCCTGGACACTCGCTCTTCTCGCACCGTTGTGCGCGGAACTCACGTTCACCGCCGTCGCCGTTCCGGCGACATGGCTGGCGCTACCGATACTCGTCCTGATCTATGGAGCCGGGGTCCTGCTCATCCGCGAGGCGGTGGTGCGCGTCGGCGGCGGCTGGCCGAGCCTGATCACCCTCGGCCTCGCCTACGAGCTCGCCGAAGACGGCCTCGGACTCCAGGCCCTGACCAGCCCCACCATGTACGGAGCCGGCGAGTGGGGCTGGCGAGTAGGAGGCCTCAACCTCACCTACTGGGAGGCCCAGGTCGGCGTGCACACCGTCTTCAGCGTGCTTGTGCCGATCATGCTCGTCGGTGTCATCTTCCCGCAGCACCGAGCTCGGCCGTTCCTCAGGACCGGCGGCATGATCGGCGTCGGGATCACCGCGATCCTCGGCGTGGCGGTGGTGCGCCTCACCATCTCCGTACAAGAGGATCCCGGCTACAACTCCTCCGTCGGCACGGTGATCGTCTTCACCGTGGCCGTCGCCGCCCTCGCCGCCGTCGCTCTCGCAGTGCTTCCCCGAGTTGCGCTCCCCGCTGTCACGCCGCTGCCCGCAACCTGCGCCCGAGTGGGTCTCGTCTCCGGGATCGCGTGCGCCGCATTCCTGTTCCTGCTCATGCCACCCGGACTCCGCAAAGACACCGGACCAGCACTCAGCGGCCTGCTCCCCCATCCGATCCTGCTGGCACTCGCCGCGTTCGTCGCCGTGGTCGCCGCGGCGCTCCTCCTTCGCTTCGCAGCTGACCCCGGGTTCGACGATCTGCACCGGATCTGGCTCGCCGGAGGCATCGGCGTGGCCCACACCCTGTTCATGACAGCCAGGCTGACCCCCACCACGATCACCGCAGGCGCGATCACCGTTGTGCTGGAGATCGGAGCACTCGCGCTCTTGGCCCGGCGTGTCCGGAGCCGACGAACGAGTGCGACACGCGAACACGCCTACTAGGCACTGCGCCCCTTCGCGCGGGCGCTACCGGTTGTAGGTACCGGTGCAACTCGCGTGCGCCGTGTTCAGGTACCCCCAGCCCCACTTGACCGTCGTATCGGCGGTCACACGGACGGGTCCCGAGCCGGTGTCGATGTTCGAGAACCACCCGTCACCACTGGTCAGGGTCCCGTGTGCGCCGCTCCTCAGGTTCTGCCAGGTGAGGGTCCCCGAGGTCTTCGGCATCACCGTGAAGATTCCGGCGTTGTACCGCGATGCATCAGCGGTGGTCGACAGCCAGGTGTGGCCCGCGACCGGATATCCCCCGTTGCGGCCGTCACGGTCGGAAGCATTGACCGAGACACCTTCACTGGTACACACCAATGCGTCCCCGCCGGCGGCGTGAACGACGCCGGCGGAGAGCGAGAAGGTCGTGGCGACGACGGCGGAACCCGCCGCGACAGCGGTCAGAGCGTGTTTGGCGGAACGGAACAAGGACATGGCGAACTCCTCGCGTGAGCGGGTGGTGTCTGCGGACAGTGCGTTCGGAGCGAGATCCACGGCTCTACAGATCCGGTCCGGTCATCGGGTCCGAAGGCCTCCCGCCCCTCGGACGAGCGCGGTAGTCGTCGCGGTGTTCGCGGCGTGATCGCTACCACTATCCTTAGTGTCGAACACTACGTCTATCGCGTTACTGACTCGATCCGACGAACCCACGCCCGCGGGTCCATCCACCGGAGGCAGACCCTCCCGATCCGGTCTCAGCGCCAACCGTCCAGTGGCACACTGAGGATTCTGGGCCGCGCCCCGAGCGGTCATCATCACGGGCAATCACCCAGTGGCCGAGCGCGGAACAAATCGCGCAGAAGCGTGATCTCGGCACCGTGGTGGATCAGTTCCCGTTGGGTGTGCAAAACGATCGAGAGCGTCGACCAATCGGCGAGGGCGTCGCCCGGCGTGCCGGCAGCAGCTGCGAGATCGTCGACGCTCAACTCTTCGACACCGTGGCTCCATGCCCGGTAGGCATCGTCAAGCCGATGCAGTGCTCGTTCCGCGGTCTCGGGGTATCGGTACGTGGCGAAATCGACCGCTGGATGCCCGAAACGCTCCAGGCCGCTGTCGAGGAGGAAGATCAGGTGTCCCAACCTCCACCCGATAGTGGTGACAGGCGCCGGCTCCGGCGGCGGGATGGCGAAGTCGGCGACGAACCCGCCGTCAGCGGGCCGGACTGTCCACATGCCCTCGACGGGTTCCCAGAGGTACTCGTCGTCGGTCAGGCCGGCTAAGTGGGGCCGCAGCTGCCTGGTCCAATGGTCCTCGATTTGGGCACGGATCTCTGCGTTCCAGTCGATTGTCATAGTCCCGATGTTGACGTCGGCTTCCACCGTCGACAACTGAATTCGCGGGACCGCTTCCGCCGGCCGGCACCTCAGCGCGACCGACGCCCTCCGTCCCGCAGATCAGACCTGGGTTGAGACCTCGGCGAGGTCTGGGGCGTCGGTCACCGCCGACCGGTGCACTGACGGGTGTCCGACGAGTACTACCAGTGCGAGCAGCGAGAGGAAGACGCAGGAGACGGTGACGATGCCCAGCGGGAGCACGGCGGTCGCGCCGCCCAGGCCCACCAGGGGCGCGGCGATGCCGCCGAGGCCGAAGCGGGCGCAGCCCAGGACCGAGGAGGCGGTGCCGGCCAGCTCGGGGTAGCCGGCCAGCGCCAAGGATGCCGCCGGCGGTGCGGCGAATGCGACGCCGGAGGCGAGGACGAACAGCGAGACCAGAACGACGACGAGCGGCGCGCCCACCAGGCCGGTATAGAGCAGGCCGAGGGATCCGAGGCCGGTGATGAGGACGCCGAGGCCGAGGGTGCCGCGCTCGGACCAGCGGTCGGCGGTGCGGCCTCCGATCCAGCCGAAGATCATGTACCCGGCGGAGTTCGCGCCGAAGGCCATCGCGTAGCCCTGCGGGGACAGCCCGTAGCCGTCCTGGAGGATGTAGGTCGCCCCGGACAAGTAGGCGAACAGCGCCGCGTGCGTGAGCCCGCAGATCAGCACCGCGCCGACGAAGAGCTTGTCGGAGAAGAGCTTGCGGAAGTCGCGCCCGGACTGCTTCATGCCACCGCTGGTGCGCATCTCCTTCGGGAGGGTCTCCCGGTAGATCGCGAGGGTGGCGGCCATTATCAGCGCGCCGAGGCCGGCGAGGAAGAGGAAGATTCCGCGCCAGTCGGTGAAGCGGGCGAGCTGGCCGCCGAGGAAGGGGCCGATGATCGCGGCGAGGCCGCCGAGGACGGTGACCTTGCCGTAGAAGCGGATGAGCGCGCTACCGGAGTACACGTCGCGGCCTGCGGCCTGGGAGATGACGATGCCGACCGCTCCGGCCAGGCCCTGGACGAGACGGGCGATGATGAGCGTCTCGATCGACGGGCTGATCGCGCACAGCACAGAGGCCGCGATGTAAGCGACGAGGCCCACCATCAGCGGGAGCTTGCGGCCGAACCGGTCGGACAAGGGTCCGGCGATCATCTGCCCGGCGGCCAGGCCGATGAGGCAGGCGGTGAGGGTGAACTGGGCGGCCGAGGTCGTCGAGCTGAGCTCTGAGGTCAGCGCCGGGAGTACGGGGAGATACAGGTCCATCGAGATGGGACCGAAGACGGTCAGCAGCAGGAGCAGCGTCGCGAGGGCGGGTCCTGCCTTGCGGGCGGTGTCTGTGGAAGTCACGGCGGTCTTTCGTTCGTGGTCATGGGTGAGCGCCCCGGAACGCGGCCGGCGGGGTGCTCGGGTGCACGTCAGACGGTGAGGAGCACCTTGGTGGCGCGGCGCTCGTCCATCGCCTTGTAGCCCTCGGCCGCGTCCTCGAGGGGCAGCTCGAGGTCGAAGACGACGCCCGGGTCGATCTGGTCGCGCATGATCAGGTCGATGAGCTCCGGCAGGAAGCGGCGCACGGGTGCGGGGCCGCCGAGCAGGTTGACCGTGGCGAAGAACAGGTCGAGTCCGTCGAGCTCGACACCGTGAGAGACGCCGACGTAGCCGACGTGGCCGCCGGGGCGAGTCGCGCCGATCGCCTGGGTCATGGATTCCTGGGTGCCGACGGCTTCGATCGTGGAGTGCGCGCCGTAGCCGTCGGTCAGCTCCTTGATCTTCGCGATCCCGGCTTCTCCGCGCTCCTCGACGACGTCGGTCGCGCCGAACGTGCGGGCGAGCGTCTGGCGCTCGGCGTGGCGGGACATGGCGATGATCCGCTCCGCGCCGAGGCGCTTGGCGGCGAGGATCCCGAGCAGGCCGACGGCTCCGTCGCCGACGACGGCGACGGTCTTGCCCGGTCCGGCCTCGGCGGCAACGGCGGCGAACCAGCCGGTGCCGAGCACGTCGGAGGCGGCGAGCAGGCTGCGCGCCTGGGCTTCGGTGGGTTCGCCCGGGACCTTGACCAGGGTGCCGTCGGCCAGCGGGATGCGGGCCTTCTCGGCCTGGGTGCCGATCGCGCCCATCATCACCTGGTGGACGCAGCGGGACTGGAACCCGGCCCGGCAGATCTCGCAGGTGTTGTCGGAGGCGACGAACGAGCCGACGACGTAGTCGCCGACCTGGATGTCCTTGACGTCCCCGCCGACCTGCTCGACGACGCCGATGTACTCGTGGCCCATCGGGGCGTCGTGCACCGGCTCCGCGCCGCGGTAGGGCCACAGGTCGGAGCCGCAGATGCAGGAGGCGGTGACGCGGATGACCGCGTCGGTGGGCTGTTCGATGATGGGGTCCGGGCGATCCTGGACGCGGACGTCTCCGGGGGCGTGCATGACGACACCACGCATGGGCGGTCTCTCCTTCAACGGGTTCTGGGGCCGGCAGGTGACCGGGATCCGGTCGGGCCGTTCGCGGCGGGCTCCCCCGCCGACGTGCACCCATGCTCGCCCGGTTCTCGCGCGGGCGGGAGCCCCGCTCGATAGGGGTACCGCGAGGGTCTCCCTTACCCACGTACCGCGGCCTACGGTTGTGGCATGGACAACCGAGCAGAGGTGCGCGAGTTCCTCACCTCGCGACGCGCCCGGGTCACGCCCGACCAGGTGGGCCTGCCCGCCGGCACCAACCGGCGGGTCGCCGGCCTGCGCCGCACCGAAGTCGCCACCCTGGCCGGGGTCAGCGTCGAGTACTACACCAAGCTCGAGCGCGGCGCGATCAGCGGCGCGTCCCCGGAGATCCTCGACGCGATCTCGAAGGCGCTGCGCCTGGACGACGCCGAGCGGGCGCACCTGTTCGACCTCGCCCACGCCGCCAGCCCCGTCGCCCGGCCGCCGCGGCGGCGGAACCCGAAGAGCTGGAAGCCCCACCAGAGCCTGCAATGGATGCTCGACGCCGTCACCGGCGGCCCGGCGTTCGTGCGCAACGGGCGGATGGACATCCTCGCGGCCAACACGCTGGCGCGGGCGTTCTACAAGGACGTCTACGACATGCCCGGCGGGATCCAGGGCCAGCCGCCGAACATCGCCCGGTTCACATTCCTCGACGAGCGCGCCCACGACTTCTATCCCGACTGGGACATGTTCGCCGGCGTCACCGTCGCGATCCTGCGCACCGAGGCCGGCCGCGACCCGCACAACAAGGAACTCCACGACCTCATCGGCGAGTTGTCCACCCGCAGCACAGACTTCCGCGCCCGCTGGGGCTCGCACAACGTCCGCCACCACGGCACCGGGTTCAAGACCTTCCACCACGACGTCGTCGGAGAGATGACGCTCTCCTACGAGGGCATGGAGATGGAATCCGAACCCGGCCTGTCGATCACGGTCTACGCCGCCGAACCGAGCTCGCCGTCCGCAGAACGCATGCAGCTGCTCGCCTCCTGGGCCGCGAGCGAGTACGGAACGGCCCAGGAGCCGGCGCGCGACGAGGAGAAGTCCGAACGCTGAGCGCCCTGGTCATCGGTCAGCCGGACTCGCTGGCAGCCCTGCATCACTACGTCGACCGCACAACGAAAAGCCGCCTGAACTGCGATGAAGCAGCTCAGGCGGCCAGCCGAATCTGTCAGACTGTGAAGCCCAGGGCACGCAACTGCTCGCGACCGTCGTCGGTGATCTTGTCCGGGCCCCACGGCGGGAGCCAGACCCAGTTGATCTTGGCGTCGGTCGCCAGGCCCGACGAGACGAGTGCCGCCCGGGTCTGATCCTCGATGACGTCCTGCAGCGGGCAGGCCGCCGACGTGAGGGTCATGTCGATGAGCACCGAGGCGTCGTCCTCGACCTTCAGGTCGTAGACCAGGCCGAGGTCGACCACGTTGATGCCCAGCTCGGGGTCGACCACGTCACGCATGGCCTCCTCGACGTCGAACAGGGTGGGCAGGTTCAGCGGGTTGTCGCCGGCCTGCGCCGGGTCGGCCGCGGTGCCGGCGGCCTCAGCAGTGTTCTCGCTCATGCCGTCTTCTCCTCCGAGTCGATGATCTGGGACAGCGCGTCCTTGAACGCCATCCAGCCGAGCAGCGCGCACTTCACACGCGCGGGGTACTTCGAGACACCGGCGAAGGCGATGCCGTCGCCGATGAGGTCCTCGTCGCCCTCGACCTGCCCCCGTGACTGCAGCATTTCGGTGTACGACTGCAGCATCTTCAGGGCCTCGCCGACGGGCTCACCGATCACCTGGTCGGTGAGCACCGAGGTCGACGCCTGGGAGATGGAGCAGCCCTGACCGTCGTACGAGACGTCCACGACGGTCTCGTGATCGTCGGACAGGTGCACCCGCAGGGTCACCTCGTCGCCGCACGTCGGATTGACGTGGTGCACCTCCGCCTCGAAGGGCTCGCGCAGCCCACGGCCGTGCGGGTGCTTGTAGTGATCCAGGATCACGTCCTGGTACATCTGCTCCATGCGCATCAGATCACCCCGAAGAACTTCTGGGCCTTGACGATCGCCGCGGCGAGCGCATCCACCTCGGCGAACGTGTTGTAGACGCCGAAGGAGGCGCGCGCCGTCGCGGCGACGCCGAACCGGCGGTGCAGCGGCCACGCGCAGTGGTGGCCGACGCGGATGGCGACGCCCTCATCGTCGAGCACCTGTCCGAGGTCGTGGGCATGGATCCCGTCGACCACGAAGGACACGGCACTCCCCCGATCCCGGTTCTCGGTCGGGCCGACGATGCGCAGGCCGTCGATGGCGTCGAGCCGGTCCAGCGCCGCACCGACGAGCGCGTGCTCGTGCGCCGCGACGTCGGCCATGCCGAGCCCGCCCAGGTACTTCACGGCCGCGCCGAGCCCCACGACCTGCGAGGTCATCGGGACGCCCGCCTCGAAGCGCTGCGGCGGCGCGGCGTACGTCGAGCCCTCCAGCGTGACGGTCTCGATCATCGAGCCGCCGGTGATGAACGGCGGCAGCTGCGCGAGCAGCTCGCGCTTGCCGTAGAGCACGCCGACGCCGGACGGGCCGTACATCTTGTGGCCCGAGAAGGCCGCGAAGTCCACGTCGAGATCGGCGAAGTCGACGGGGCTGTGCGGCACGGACTGGCACGCGTCGAGTACGACCAGGGCGCCGACCGCACGGGCGCGCGCGACCAGCTCCGGCACCGGCGCGATCGCACCGGTCACGTTGGAGGCGTGCGTGAAGGCGACGATCTTCACCGAGTCGTCGAGCTCGAGCGAGTCGAGATCGATCCGTCCCTCGTCGGTGACGCCGTACCACTTGAGCGTGGCGCCGGTACGCCGGCAGAGCTCCTGCCAGGGCACGAGGTTCGCGTGGTGCTCGAGCTCGGTGACGACGACGGTGTCGCCTTCGCGCAGGCGGTGCCCGCCGAGGACTCCGGCCGAGCGGTCGTCGCCGAGGGTGTAGGACACCAGGTTCAGCGATTCAGTGGCGTTCTTGGTGAACACCAGCTCGTCGGGCGAGACCCGCACGAACTCGGCGATCGCGGCGCGCGCGTCCTCGTAGGCGTCGGTCGCCTCCTCGGCCAGCTGGTGCGCGCCGCGGTGCACGGCGGCGTTGTGCGTGGTGAGGAACTCCCACTCCGCGTCGAGCACCGGGCGCGGCCGCTGGGACGTGGCGCCGGAATCCAGGTAGACCAGCGGCTTGTCGTCACGGACCGTGCGGGACAGGATCGGGAAGTCGGCGCGGATCGCGTCGATGTCCAGGGCGGACTTCACCGAGGCGGTCATGCTCCGACGGCCTCGGTGAACTTCACGTAGCCGTTCTCCTCCAGCTCGTCGGCCAGCTCGGAGCCGCCCGACTCCACGATCCGGCCGTTCACGAAGACGTGCACGAACTCGGGGTGGATGTAGCGCAGGATGCGGGTGTAGTGCGTGATGAGCAGAACGCCGCCGTGCTCACGCTCGGCGTAGCGGTTGACGCCCTCGGAGACGACGCGCAGCGCGTCGACGTCGAGGCCGGAGTCGGTCTCGTCGAGGATGGCGAACTTCGGCTTGAGCAGGCCCAGCTGCAGGATCTCGTGGCGCTTCTTCTCGCCGCCCGAGAAGCCCTCGTTGACCGAGCGCTCGCCGAACTGCGCGTCGATGGACAGCTCGCCCATCGCCTCCTTGACCTCCTTGACCCAGTGCCGCAGCTTGGGGGCCTCACCGCGGACCGCGGTGGCGGCCGAGCGCAGGAAGTTCGACATGGAGACGCCGGGCACCTCGACGGGGTACTGCATGGCCAGGAACAGGCCGGCGCGGGCGCGCTCATCGACGGTCATCGCGAGAACGTCCTCGCCGTCGAGGGTGATCGAGCCCTGGGTCACCTCGTACTTGGGGTGGCCTGCGATGGCGTAGCTCAGCGTGGACTTGCCGGAGCCGTTGGGACCCATGATCGCGTGGGTCTCGCCCGACTTGATCGTCAGGTCGACGCCCTTGAGGATCTGGATCGGCTCGGCGTTCTCGTCCGCCTGCACGACGTTGACGTGCAGATCGCGGATTTCCAGAGTAGACAACTTGAGTTCCTTCTTCGGGTATCAGACGCCGGCGGTGGCGAGTTCGTGTTCGATGGCCGCGGCGAGCCGCTCGCGCAGCTCGGGGACGGAGATCCGGTCGATCAGCTCCTGGAAGAAGCCGCGCACGACCAGGCGGCGGGCCTCGTCCTCGGGGATGCCGCGCGAGCGCAGGTAGAACAGCTGCTCGTCGTCGAACCGGCCGGTGGCGCTGGCGTGGCCCGCGCCCTCGATCTCGCCGGTCTCGATCTCCAGGTTGGGCACCGAGTCGGCGCGGGCACCGTCGGTGAGCACCAGGTTGCGGTTGAGCTCGAAGGTGTCGGTGCCCTCGGCCTCGGCGCGGATCAGCACGTCGCCCACCCACACGGTGTGCGCATCGGGCAGCTTCGAGGACGGGTCGCCCTGCAGCGCGCCCTTGTAGATCACGTTGGACTTGCAGTTGGGCACCGAGTGATCGACCAGCAGGCGCTGCTCGAGGTGCTGCCCGGCGTCGGCGAAGTACAGGCCGAAGAGCTCGGCGTTGCCGCCGGGGGCGTCGAACTGCACGCGCGGGGTCATGCGGACCAGCTCGCCGCCGAGCTGCACGGCGAAGTGCCGGACGTGTGCGTCGCGCCCGACCCGGACGTGGTGCTGGGTGACCCAGACCGCGTCGTCGGCGAAGTCCTGCGCGTCGATGATCTGCAGCGACGCACCGTCGCCCAGGATGACCTCGACGTTCTCGGCGACGGTGCCCGAGCCGGTGTGGTCGAGGACGACCACGGCGCGGGCGTGCCGCTCGAGGCGGACCTGGACGTGCGAGAACGCGGTCTTCCCCTCGCCCGGCCCGGCGATGCGGACGAAGATCGGCTCGGCGACCTCGGCCTCCTTGGCGACGGTCACCACCGCGGCCTCGGTCATCGAGGTGAAAGCCTGCGCCGCGACCCGGTCGAACGGGACGCCGCCCTGGCCGAGACGCTCGTCGCCCTTGGCGACGGTCTCGAAGGACACGCCGCTCGGCGTCGCGTCGACGGTGGCGGTCACGGCACCGTCGGCCTGCGCGGACCCGTCGTGCAGGCCCCGCAGGCGCCGCAGCGGGGTGAACCGCCACGCCTCGTCGCGGTGGCTGGGGATCTCGAAGGCCGCCGCGTCGAAGGACGTGAACAGCTCGCCCTTGTTGGCGACCGGGTGTGCCTCGACCGCCTCGTTGAGAGTGTTGCTCACTAGCCCACGGACCCTTCCATCTGAAGCTCGATCAGGCGGTTCAGCTCGAGCGCGTACTCCATCGGCAGCTCCTTGGCGATGGGCTCGACGAAGCCGCGCACCACCATGGCCATGGCCTCGTCCTCCGTGAGGCCGCGGCTCATCAGGTAGAAGAGCTGATCGTCCGAGACCTTGGAGACGGTGGCCTCGTGGCCCATCGTCACGTCGTCCTCACGGATGTCCACGTACGGGTACGTGTCCGAGCGGGAGATGGTGTCGACCAGCAGCGCATCGCACTTGACGGTGGACTTGCTGCCGTGCGCGCCCTTGTTGATCTGGATCAGGCCGCGGTAGCTGGCCCGGCCGCCGCCGCGGGCGACCGACTTGCTGACGATGTTGCTCGAGGTGTTCGGCGCGAAGTGCACCATCTTCGAGCCCGTGTCCTGGTGCTGGCCCTCGCCGGCGAAGGCCACGGAGAGCACCTCGCCCTTGGCGTGCTCGCCCATCATCCACACGGCCGGGTACTTCATGGTGACCTTGGAGCCGATGTTGCCGTCGATCCACTCCATGGTGGCGCCGGCCTCGGCCTTGGCGCGCTTGGTGACCAGGTTGTAGACGTTGTTCGACCAGTTCTGGATGGTCGTGTAGCGGCACCGGCCGCCCTTCTTGACGATGATCTCGACGACCGCGGAGTGCAGCGAGTCCGACTTGTAGATCGGCGCGGTGCAGCCCTCGACGTAGTGCACGTAGGCGTCCTCGTCGACGATGATCAGCGTGCGCTCGAACTGGCCCATGTTCTCGGTGTTGATCCGGAAGTAGGCCTGCAGCGGGATGTCCACGTGGACGCCCTTGGGCACGTAGATGAACGAGCCGCCCGACCACACGGCCGTGTTCAGCGCGGAGAACTTGTTGTCGCCCGCGGGGATCACCGAGCCGAAGTACTCCTCGAAGAGCTCCGGGTGCTCACGCAGACCGGTGTCGGTGTCCATGAAGATGACACCCTTCTCCTCCAGGTCGGCGCGGATCGAGTGGTAGACGACCTCGGACTCGTACTGCGCGGCCACGCCGGCGACGAGGCGCTGCTTCTCCGCCTCGGGGATGCCGAGCTTGTCGTAGGTGTTCTTGATGTCCTCGGGCAGGTCCTCCCAGGACTCGGCCTGCTTCTCCGAGGAGCGCACGAAGTACTTGATGTTGTCGAAGTCGATGCCGTCGAGGTCACTGCCCCAGGAGGGCATCGGCTTCTTCTCGAAGATGCTCAGAGCCTTGAGGCGCTGGTTCAGCATCCACTCCGACTCGTTCTTCTTCGCGGAGATGTCGGCGACCACGGCCTCGGAGAGGCCGCGCTGCGCCGAGGCGCCGGCGGCGTCGGAATCGTGCCAGCCGTAGCCGTAGGTTCCCAGGGACGCAATGGTCTCCTCCTGGGACAGCGGGCCGTTCTCGACCGTTGTCATCGAAGCTCCTTAGCGGGTTGCTTGCGGACCACGCGCTCGAGGGGCACGTGGGTGGTGCATGCGCGGTCACCATTGGCGATGGTGGCCAGACGCTGTACATGAGTTCCCAACGCCTGCTCGATCGCCGAAATTTCGGCCTCGCACAGTTCGGGGAACTCGGCTGCGACCTCCGACACCGGGCAGTGGTGCTGGCAGATCTGGACGCCGTTGCCCACTTCCCGGGCATCGGCGGAGAATCCGGCGTCCGAGAGGGCCGCCGCGATCCTACGGGCACCGTTCACCGGGTCCGTGGACTCGGGGTCGACGGTGACCGCACCGATGGCCTGCTCGGCCCGGCGCCGCGCGAAGGTGCGCACCGCCTCCTCGCCGCCGACCTCGCGCAGGGCACGCAGTGCGTCGACCGCCAGGGCGTCGTACCCCTGGCCGAGGCGGCGCCGCCCGGAGGGCGTGAGCAGGAACTTCTTCGCGGGACGTCCCCGCCCACGGCCGCCCAGGCCCGACGGTGGCGCCACCGTCACGTCGCCCGCCTCGAGCAGATTGTCGAGGTGGCGGCGGACGGCGGTGGTCGTGATCCCCAGGGCCTCGCCGATATCGGCCGCGGTGGCCTGGCCCCGGTTCATGAGCAGCCCGACCACGGCGTCACGGGTGTCCCCGTCACGCTGCGCTTCGTGCTGCTCGTTTTTCACAACACGATTGTTTCTTAATTCGCCCGGCACTTCCAGCAAGGTCAGGCTAAGCTGAGCCCTCGCCGACCGATCGACCGTCGGGCGTGAGCCGTCGTCCGAGGTGCTTGATGGTGCGCAGGACCAGCGATCGGTCGACGATCGCTACGTCGGCGTCCGACTGTTCGATCACGGCCTCGACCCGCGCGACGTCGTCGAGGCCCGCCAGCCACATGGCAAGCACGATGTTGGACGTCCCGATCGACGTTGCGAGGAGCCGCACGTCCCGCAGCGTCGCGAGCCGGCGCAGCACGCGGTCGGTCGACCGCGCCGGCGAGCGCAGGAAGAACCACGCGTAGACCGGACGTTCCGAGTAGCGCCGCGCCACCTCCGTGCGGACCACGATCCCCTCCGCAGCCAGGACGGTATTGAGCGACGCGCGCGCCCGGTCGACGCCGATCCCGGCACGCGCGGCGAGGTCGGTGGCGCGGATCCGGCCGTCGGCGGCGAGCGCCGCGAGCACCCCGTCGAACTCCTCCCCCGACAGCGCCGCCCGCTGTCGGCCCGACGGACGCGGTATCGCCTCCAGCGCGGCCAGCTCCGGCTCACCGAGCATCCGTAGCCGCCACGACCTGGCATCGGAGGCGATCGACGTGACGACGTGGGTGCGCGAGCTCATCACGCCCTGCACGGCACCGAGACGATCGAGGAGGTACTCGCCCAGACGGTCGTCCCCCTCGACCGCGACCGTGATCACCAAGTCACGCCCGCCCGCCGTGACGTCGATCGTGATCGCCTCGACGTCGCCCGCCAGGTCGCGCGCGACTTCGAGGGTCCGGCCGGGCGCACACGACAACTCGACCAGCGCGACCACCGTGCGACGGGTGAAGCGGTACGCCGTGACCCACGCGTACCCGTCCTCGCGCAGGCGCGCCCAACGCCGCGCCGCGGTGACCGGATCGCACCCCAGGACCGCACCGATCCGCGACCACGGGGCACGGGGAACGACCTGGAGCGCGTGGACAAGGCGCAGGTCCTCGGTGCTCAGGCCGTCGCGATCCGGGACCGTGCCCTGGATCACTTCCGCGCTCGAAATCGGACCGACCACCGGTGAACCTGCGTTCATAAGCCTATTTTCACGGCTTTCCTGCGTACATGGATCGGATTCGTCCGAACCCCGGAACATCGTCTCCACCCTTCAGCCCCACCTGAAAGAACATCCATGGCACAGGCACAGCCGAGCACCACGATCCCGTCCGAGCCGCGCACCGGGTTCACCGCGCGGGACCTGTGGCTCCCCACCCTCGCGGCCCTAATCATCACTGCGGTCTTCCAGTTCATCGGGCCGTGGACCATCAGCCTCGGATTCGCGAAGATGACCGTCTATCCCATGGTGTGGGGCCTGATCGCGGGCGCGCTCGTCTCCGCGCAGCGACTCGCCCCGTTCACGCCCCGGATGTGGAAGGTCTCCGACCGTCTGATGGCCACCGCCGTCGCGATGCTGGTCACGCTGTTGGGCTTCACCATCGGACCGAACCTCCCCACACTGGCGAAGGCCGGCCCCGCCCTGCTGCTGCAGGAAGTCGGGCACCTGTTCGGCACCATCGCCCTGGCGCTGCCGATCGCGGTGCTGCTGCGCATGGGCCGGGCGACCGTCGGCGCCACCTTCGCGATCGACCGCGAGGCGAGCTTCGCGATCGTCGGCGGCAAGTACGGGACGGATTCGGAGGAGTACCGGGGCGTGATGTCGATGTACGTCTTCGGGACGATGTTCGGCGCCGTCGTCGTCGCGCTCGCGGCATCGACGGTGACCTCGTTGAACGTCTTCGACCCGCAGGCCCTGGCCATGGGAGTCGGCGTGGGCTCCACCTCGATGATGGCCGCCGGCCTCGCCGCGATCACCTCCGCGCATCCCGAGATGGCCGATCAGGTCAAGGCGCTCGCCACCACGTCGAACATGATCACGATGATCCTGGGCACCTACGTCGGCGTGTGGATCGCCCTCCCGCTGGCCGACAAGGTCTACCGCCTCCTGACCCGCAAGCGCCCCGACCACGCGGCGAAGGTCGCCGCCGAGGTGGCCGCCGCCCGCGAGGCTGGTGCCCCCATCCAGGCCGAATCGACCGACGTCGCCGTGAACGTCCCGCTCAAGGTCGCGATGCCGATCATCCTCGTCCTCGGCATTGTCACCGCCACCGTCGCGGCGAACCGATTCGACCCGCAGATCCTGCTCGGTTACACGCTGGTCGCCGTCGTCACGATGGCGGCGATCGGACTGGGCAGGGCCGCACGCGACCGGATCCCGATGATCATCTGGGCCAGCCTGATCGGCACCGCGTTGTCCAGCCCGTGGTCGCCGGTCCAACAGATCGTCGTACGGGCCGGTGCGTCGATCAGCTTTCTCTCGCTGTGCTGCGTCGTACTGACCTTCGGCGGCCTCGCGATGGCGCAGAACCTCCCCGCGCTGCGCCGGATCGGCTGGCGGATCGTCCCCGTCGGCACCGTCGCCATCATCGCCTCCTTCCTCCTCGCCACCGTCATCGCCGAGTTCGCTCTCGGCCTGTGGCACTGACCCGGACACGCCCGAAAGGACCACTCCCCATGACGATCACCACCGGAGCCGACCTCCGCGCGGCCGCAGCGGACACCGTGGCCGCCGAGCGCAGCACCCTGATCGACCTCTCGCACGACCTCCACGACCACCCCGAGCTCTCCTTCGAGGAGACCCGATCGGCCGGCGTCCTCGCCGACCTCTTCGAGGGCCGCGGATTCGCCGTCGAGCGGGGTGCGTACGGCATCGAGACGGCCTTCACCGCGGTGGTGGGCACCGGGCCCGTCAACGCCGTGCTGTGCGCGGAGTACGACGCGCTGCCCGGGCTCGGCCACGCGTGCGGACACAATGTGATCGCCGCGATCACGACCGGTGCCGCGCTGGCTCTCGCGCCGCTCACCGACGCTCTCGACATCACGCTCACGGTGCTCGGCACCCCCGCCGAGGAGCACGGCGGCGGCAAGGTCGAGCTCCTGCGCGCCGGCGCCTTCGAATCCGCGACCCTCTCGGCGATGGTGCACCCGATCAACGGCGACACCGAGGTCCCCGCGGAGGCCGTCACCATGCAGTGCGTCGACCGGTTCGACGTGGTCTTCCGCGGCCGCGCCGCGCACGCGGCCGCCGCTCCCGGCGAGGCGATCAACGCCGAGTCCGCCGCCGTGCTGGCCCAGACCGCCGTCGCCTTGTTGCGGCAGCACGTCCCGGACGGCATGCGCCTGTCGGTCGTGAGCAATGCCGCGGGCCGGGTCACCAACATCGTGCCCGCCGAGGCCGTCCTGTCCGCCGAGGTCCGCTCGGCCGACCTGGAACAGATGCTGGACGTCAAGCGCCGCATGCTGGCGTGCTTCGAGGGCGCCGCGATCGCGACCGGCTGCGGGTGGGAGCAGCGCCGCGCCGAACCCCGGTACCTCTCGATCACGCCCGATCTCCCGCTCGCGAAGGCCTGGAACGCGAACATCACGGCGCTCGGGCGCACGATCGCGCCGCCCGCGCACGGCCAGGGCGGATCGACGGACATGGGCAACGTGAGCCGCGTGGTGCCCAGCATCCACCCGATCATCACCATCCCGGACGCCGCCGGTCCCCCGCACACGATCGAGTTCGCCGCAGGCGCACGGACGCCGTCCGCCGACGCCGCGGTCCTGGACGCCGCGACGGCGCTCGCGCAGACGGTCGTCGACGCCGCGACGGACACCGGGACCCGCGCGGAGCTCCTGCGCCGCCAGGCCGCGCGCACGCCGGGCTCGACGATGATCGACCAGAACGCGGACTGACGCCGGACCCCGGACCGGGGCGTCATCGCGAGACGCACCGTCTACGCTTGCGGACGTGCGCGCTACCCCCTCCGTCCCCGCCCCCGTGCGCACGTTCGCGGACTACCTGGGCCTGACCAGGCCCGGGGGCGCACCGTCGAACACCTCCACGGAGGGCCCTGGCGGCACCGTGAACCGCCTGCACACCGACGAGCAGCAGTACCCGGACCTGAACCCGCAGGAGAAGCGGACCGTCCGGAGGATCGCGACCTTCGGCGGCGTCGGCGCCGTGCTCATCGCCTTCGGTGCGCTGGGCGTGGGCTCGTTCCCCGTGGTGCAGAACCCCATCGCCGGACGCCGGCTGATCGGGCTGATGTTCCGGATGCAGTCCACGGCGCTCACGGTGACCATGGTCGGCACCGCGATGCTGATGATCGCGTGGGTGCTGCTGCGCCGGTACACCATCGGCTACCTCAACCCGAACGCGCACGCCGAGCCCGCGCCGCCGCGCCGGCTCACGCGCCGCGGCTTCGACCGGATCCTCGCGTTGTGGGTGCTGCCCTTCCTGTTCGCGCCGCCGATGTTCAGCAAGGACGTCTACTCGTACCTGGCGCAGTCGGAGATCACGGCGCGCGGCCTGGACCCGTACAAGATCGGGCCCGCCGCGGCGCTGGGCATCGACCACGTCTTCACCCGCTCGGTGCCCAACATCTGGCGCGACACCCCGGCCCCGTACGGGCCGCTGTTCCTCTACATGGGTCGCGGTATCACCTGGCTCACCGGCGAGAACGTGGTCGCGGGCGTGGTCCTGCACCGAGTGCTCGCCCTCGTCGGCGTAGCGATGATCGTGTGGGCGCTCCCCCGGCTGGCCCGCCGCTGCGGCGTCAACGAGGTGGCCGCGCTCTGGCTCGGCGCAGCGAATCCGCTGGTGATCTTCCATCTCATCGCGGGCATCCACAACGAGGCCCTGATGCTCGGCATGATGCTGGTGGGCATGGAGTGGGCGCTGCGCGCGATCGACTCCGGCCTGCCCTTCCTGCGCGGTTTCACACCTACGCGGGCGGGCGGCCTCCTCACCGCGGGCGCCGCGATGATCGCCCTGTCGGGACTGATCAAGATCACCTCGGTCCTGGCCCTGGGCTTCATCGGCATGGCCCTCGCGCGCCGCCTCGGCGGGAGCTTCCCCAACATCGGCGGACGGCTGAAGGACTGGCGGACGGCGCTCGCCGAATGGAGGCCGAACGCCGGCCGCACCATGGTCGCGCTGGCGACCTCCGCGGGATTCCTGGTGATAGTCCTGGTGATCGTGGTGGTCGCGGTCTGCCAGACGACCGGCCTCGGCTACGGCTGGCTCGACGCGGGCACCCTGGGCACGGCCAACAAGGTCCGCTCGTGGCTGTCCATCCCGACGGTGCTGGGCCTGGGGGCCGGCCAGGTGGGCGTGCTACTCGGACTCGGCGACCACACGACGGCGATCCTCGCGATCACCCGTCCCATCGCCGCCGCGCTCGCTGCGGTGATCGTGCTGCGCATGCTCATCGCGACCCTCTCCGGCCGGATCCACCCCGTGGGCTCGCTGGGCATCTCGTTGGCGGCGCTGGTGCTGCTGTTCCCCGTCGTCCAGCCCTGGTACCTGCTCTGGGCCATCGTCCCGCTCGCGGCGTGGGCCACCGCCCCCGGATTCCGCCTGGCAGCCGTGATCGTCTCGAGCGTGATCTCCGTGATGCTCATGCCCAACGGCGGCGAGATCGAGCCCTACGTGATCGCCAAGGCCGGGATGTCGACGGTGGTCATCGTCGCGCTGGCCGTCTACCTGGCCTTCGAACTCCCCCGCCACCGCGAACGGCGCCGTCGCAGCGGCCGAGTAGTCTGACTTCCCGTGCCCGCACTGTCCGCGACCTCCGTCACCAAGCGATTCGGCGACGTCGTCGCCGTCGACGGACTCGATCTCACCGTCGAGCACGGCAGCGTTCTCGCCCTGCTCGGCCCGAACGGCGCCGGCAAGACGACCACCGTCGAACTGTGCGAGGGCTTCGACTCCCCCGACTCCGGGACCATCGAGGTCCTGGGACTGGATCCGGTGGCCGATGCCACGCGCCTCAAGCCGCGGATCGGCGTCATGCTGCAGGGCGGCGGGGCTTACCCGGGCGCGAAGACCGGCGAGATGCTGCGGCTCGTGGCCGCCTACGCCGCGAACCCGCTCGACCCCGACTGGCTGCTCTCCACTCTCGGCCTCACCGACGTCGTGAACGTCGGCTACCGCCGCCTGTCCGGCGGCCAGCAGCAGCGCCTCTCGTTGGCGTGCGCGCTGGTCGGCCGCCCCGAACTGGTCTTCCTCGACGAGCCGACAGCGGGTCTCGACGCGCAGGCGCGCCTGCTGGTCTGGGATCTCGTCGCCGCGCTGCGCCGCGACGGCGTCACCGTCCTGCTCACCACGCACCTGCTCGACGAGGCCGAGGCGCTCGCCGACCAGGTCGTCATCGTCGACCGGGGCCGTGCGGTGGCCACCGGCACGCCGGAGGAACTCACTCGCCGCGGCGCGGAGCACGAACTGCGCCTGACGGCACCGTCGGGCCTGGACACCGAGGCCCTCGCCGTCCGGCTGGGGACGGCGCACACGGTCTCGGTGACCGACGGTGGCTACCTGATCCGCGGAGCGGAGGTCACGCCGCGCATGGTGGCCGACGTGGCCGCGTTCTGCGCCGACGCCGATGCGCAGATCACCGACCTGCGGGTGGGGACGCGGACCCTGCAGGACGTCTTCCTCGATCTGACCGGCCGCGACCTGAGGGGATGACGTGACCCGAACCGAGCCCCGATTCGCCCCCGGCACCTTCCTGCCGAACCCCGAGGCGGCCCGCCCCTCGGCGATGCTGACGGCGCAGACCCGGATGGAGCTCACCCTCCTGCTGCGCAACGGCGAGCAACTGCTGCTCACCATGTTCATCCCGGTCGCCCTGCTCATCGGCTTCGCCCTCCTGCCCATCGGCGGCGATGCGACACGGATCGACGCCCTCGTCCCGGCCGTCATGGCAGTGGCCGTGATGTCGACGGCGTTCACCGGCCAGGCGATCGCCGTCGGCTTCGACCGGCGGTACGGCGCGCTCAAGCGGCTCGGCGCGACCCCGCTGCCCCGCTGGGGCGTCATCGGCGGCAAGACCCTCGCCGTGGTGCTGGTGGTGATCCTGCAGGCCGTGATCATCGGCGGTATCGGGCTCGCCCTGGGCTGGCGTCCGGACCCCGTCGGGCTGGTGCTGTGGGCGCCGATCCTCGCGCTCGGGGTCTTCGCCTTCGCCTCGCTCGGCCTGCTGCTCGGCGGCACGCTCAAGGCCGAGGTCGTGCTCGCGCTGGCGAACCTGTTGTGGTTCGTCATGGGCGCGATCGCCTCGCTCGTCGTGGTCCGCGAGCACGTGCCGGACGCCGTGCTGGTGATCGCGCGACTGTCCCCGTCGGGCGCGCTGACCGAGGCGCTGACCCGTGCAGCGGCCTCCGGCGCCGTCGACTGGCTCGGCCTGGCGGTGCTCGCCGCGTGGGGGGTCGTCGGCTCCGCCGCGGCCGTGCGGCTGTTCCGTTTCACCGGTTAGCCACTACAGCTCGTAGTAGCCGCTGGCGCCCCACGTACGATGATCGGCGTGTACCAGCTCTTCCTGCGCCTCGTCGACCGCCTGCCGCTCCCCAGCGTGAAGGCGCAGCAGCGGTTCGCGCTGGCCGCGCTGCTCTCCCAGGCGCTGATCGCCGTCACGGGATCTGTGGTGCGGGTGACCGGCTCCGGTCTCGGGTGCCCCACCTGGCCCAAGTGCTTCGACGATTCGCTGCTGCCGATCCCGCAGGACGAGGTCCCGTGGTGGCATCAGGCCATCGAGTTCGGCAACCGGCAGATCGCGGTGTGGATCGTGGTCACCACGTCGATCGCGATCGTCCTCGCCGTGACCCGGGCGCGGCGTCGCCGCGAGATCCTGGTCTACGCCTGGATCCTGCCCTTCTCCACCTTCGCGCAGGGCATCCTGGGCGGCATCACCGTGCTCACGGGCCTGCGCTGGTGGGTCGTCGGCGCCCACATGCTGGTCTCCTGCGCCATGGTCTGGATCGCCGCGACGCTGTACGCGAAGGTCGGCGAGCCCGACGACGGCGTCGAGGTCGATTCGGCGCCCGCCGGTGCGCGGCGGCTCGTCGCCGTGTCCGCCGTGGTCATGTCCTTCGTGCTCGCGGCCGGCGTGGTCGTGACCGCTGCGGGGCCGCACGCGGGCGATCGCACCAACCCGAAGGCCATCGATCGGCTCGACGTGTCGATCCCCGCGCTGTCGCTGACCCACGGCCTGCTGGTGGCGGCCTACGTCGCGATCCTGGTGGCGGCGGCCGTGCTCATCGCCCGCGGTCCGTCGAGCGAGGCGGTCCGGCGCCGGCTGCGGATCCTGTTCGTCGTGGTCGCGGCGCAGTCGCTCATCGGCGTGGTCCAGTACTTCACCGGCGTGCCCGCGCTGCTCGTGGTGCTGCACGTCGCGGGCGCGATGTCGGTGATAGCCGAGACCGCGATCCTCTACCGCCTGATGTCCGCGCGGGTGCTGCGCGGCTCGGACGTCGCGCCGGATAAGCTGGCGGCATGACTGATCAGGCACCCGGCAACGTCGTCTCCCGCCTGAAGGGCTTCGCCGCCAAGCACGACGGTGCGACCGCCGTGCTGCAGAACATGGGCGAGGAGGGCGTGCGCATCACCCTCGTCGGCGGCGACGGCGTGATGGGCGATCAGATCGTCGCGAACCCCGCACAGGCCAAGGACGCGGCCGAGAAGGCCGGTCTGGACACCTCCGAGTGGGACCGCGAGCTGGTCAGCAAGGCCACCACGGCGCCCGGCCACCACGAGCGGATGGCGGGCTACCGGGCGTCGTCCCGGTAGTCCACCCTCGCCACTCCCGCCCGCGGGCGCGGCTCAGGCGCGCTCGTACTGCGCCAGGATCACGCCGATGTCGAACGCGCGGTGCGAGACCAGCTTCCACTGCTGCGGTGCGAAGCCGCCGGCGAAGAGCGGCACCCCGTCGCCCGCGGTCACCGGATTGATCTTCAGCGCCAGCTTGTCGACTTCGGGCGCGAGCGTCGCGGCGAGCGCACCGCCACCGCACAGCCAGATGTCGCCGCCCTCCTCCTGCTTGAGGGCGCGCACGTGCTCGACGGGATCGTCGGCGACGATCTCGACCTCCGGGAAGTCCCCGGGCTGCAGCGACCGCGAGTAGACGATGGTTCGCAGGTGCGAGTAGGGATCCTTCACGCCCACGTCGGCGCCGATGCGGTAGGTGGTGGTGCCCATGACGACGGTGTCCCACTTGGTGAGCGGGGGCGTGATGCCCAGGGCCTCGTGCAGCCCGGTGGGCAGGCCGTCGCCCCACTCCTCGTTCATCTGCCGCGAGTACTCCTCGTCGACGGGGTAGAAGTCGTACTGGCCCTGCGGGCCGGCGATCCGGCCGTCCAGCGAGACGGCGACGTAGTACACGAGCGAACGCACGGATGGGACTCCTCGGTGCTGGGGACGGACGGCCGGAATGCGCGGCCGACGTCGACCCTGCCACACCGCGTGGGGTAGAGATGAATCATGCGCGCGATCACAGTGACCGAACACGGCGGCCCCGACGTCCTCGTCTACGGCGAGGCCCCCGACCCGGCGCCGGGGCCCGGCCAGGTGCTGGTGCGAACCTCCGCGGTCGGCGTGAACTTCATCGACACGTACTTCCGCGAGGGCATGTATCCCACTGCGCTGCCGTACATCCCGGGCAGCGAGGGCTCCGGCACGGTCGTCGCACTCGGCGAGGGCGTCACGGACCGCGCGGTCGGCGACGTGGTGGCCTGGTGCGACGGCCCCGGGTCGTACGCCGAGCTCGTCGCAGTCCCGGCGGACCGCACCGTCCTCGTGCCCGACGGTGTCGCGCCCGAGGTCGCGGCGTCCGTCCTGCTGCAGGGCATGACCGCCCACTACCTCACACACGACTCGCACCCTGTGCGCCCGGGCGACACCGTGCTCGTCCACGCCGGCGCGGGCGGCACCGGCCTGCTGCTGACCCAGATGGCGACGGCCCTCGGCGCGCGCGTCATCACCACGGTCTCGACCGACGAGAAGGAGCGGCTCTCGCGAGAGGCCGGAGCCTGGCAGATCCTGCGCTACGACGAGGAAATCGCGGCCCGCGTGCGGGAGCTGACCGACGGCGTCGGCGTGGCCGCCGTGTACGACGGCGTCGGTAAGGACACCTTCGAGGCCTCGCTGCTCGCGACCCGGCACAAGGGCATCGTCGTGCTCTTCGGCGCAGCGTCGGGCCCGGTGCCGCCCTTCGACCTGCAGCGACTCAACCCGCTCGGCTCGCTGTTCGTTCAGCGTCCCACGCTGGCGCACCACGTCGCGACGCCCGAGGACTTCGCCCGGCGCAGCACCGCGGTGCTCGACGGCCTGCGGGACGGCTCGCTGCGATTCACCGTCGGCGCGACCTACCCGCTGGCCGAGGCCGGGCGCGCCCACACGGACCTGCAGGCCCGCCGCACCACGGGCTCGGTGGCGCTACTCCCCTGACGCGACGCCGACCGCCGTGAGTGCGGCCCCGTCGGCCGGGCGGTCCGCGAGCCAGCGGCGGTAGCGGCCCAGGGCGCGGCGCACGACGACCAGGTCGCGCACCAGTGCGAGCGCGGGAAGCACACCGGGGCGCGGCTCCTTCCCCACGGCCATGCGCCGCAACTGGTAGCGCACCTGCGCCATGGAGGTCATCGACGCGAGGGGCTTGTTCTTCCAGGTCACGGGCCGCAATGCCCCGACGGTGCCGTTCCCCGCCCGCCAGCGGGCCGGCAGGTCGGGGGTGACGGAGAGCGCGGTGCCGATGCCCACGACGGCGACGTTCTCCGCGAGCACCGCCTCGGCGGTCTCGCGCCGGGTGATGCCGCCCGTCAGCATGAGCGGGATCTCGCTGGAAACGGCGAGGTCGGCGGCGAGCTCGAGGAAGTAGGCCTCGCGGGCCACGCTGCGGGCGTCGCCCGGGCGGCCGTCGGCCGCGGGCCGCGTGGCGCCCGCGTCGGCCTGTCCCGTGGCGCGGCCGGTCATCGCCGGGCTCTCGTAGCTGCCGCCGGAGACCTCCACGAGGTCGACACCGAGCGGGGCCAGCATCGCGATCACGGCCTGGGCGTCGGTGGCGTCGAAGCCACCGCGCTGGAAGTCGGCGGAGTTGAGCTTGACCGCCACTGCGAAATCGGGCGCGACCTCGGCGCGGATCGCGCGGACGATCTCGAGGAGCAGGCGCGCGCGGTTCTCGAGGCTGCCGCCCCACTCGTCGGTGCGGGTGTTGACCAGCGGCGAGAGAAACTGGGAGAGCAGGTAGCCGTGGGCGGCGTGCACCTCGACACCGTCGAATCCGGCTTCCTCGGCGCGGCGGGCGGTGGTCGCGAAGCGGGCGATGGTGGCGCGGATCTGCGGGACGGTCATGGCGACGGGGGTCGCGAACCGGTTCGACAGGGCACTGCCCAGGTCGACGGGCTTGGCGGACGGCGCCCACACGACACCGGGCATGTCCTTCTGGATCTGCCGGCCCGGGTGGCTGATCTGCATCCAGACGCTCGCGCCGTTCTCCTTGGCGGCGTCGGCCCACGCCCGGAAGGGCTGCAGCGGCGAGCGCGCGTCGAGCACGATCGCGCCGGGGCCGGTGAGCGCTTCGGCGTGCACCATCACGTTGCCGGTGATGAGCAGGCCCGTTCCGCCCGCGCCCCAACGCCGGTACAGCTCGACGGTGCGACCGTCGGGTGCCTGCTCGGCGCCGGCGATCCCCTCCTCCATCGCCGCCTTCGCGACGCGGTTGGGTAGCACCGCACCGGAGCGGAGCGTGAGTGGTGAGAACAGGTCGGGCATGGCGTAGCCTTCCGAAGACGCGATGTGAGCGGCGCTCACATCATGTGAACAGCGCTCACACTAGCCAGACATGTAAGCGGTGTCAACACGATGTTGTAGAGTGAACCCATGACCACGACCTACCACCACGGCGACCTGCCCGGCGCCCTGGTCAGCGCCGCCGTCGAGATCCTCGACGAGGAGGGCGGCGCCAACGACCTGTCGCTGCGCGCCGTGGCCCGGCGGGCGGGCGTCTCCACCGCCGCCCCCTACCGGCACTTCCCCGACCGAGGCGCGCTGATCTCCGCGGTCGCCGCCGTCGGCTACCGCGATCTCGCCGCCGCACTGACTGCTGCCGCGCCGGCACCGTCGGGCCCCGAGGACCTCGCCGACATCGCGATCGCCTACGTCGACTTCGCGCTGCAGCGGACCGGACTGTTCCGGGCCATGTTCGCCGAGCCCTGCGGCACCGACCCGGATCGGGTCGAGGCCGTCGAGGCGATCAAGGCCTATCTGACGGCCCTGATCCGCAGCACGCTGCCCGACGCCGAGTCCGAGGACACCGCCACCGCCGTGTGGGCGCTGGTCCACGGTCTCGCCTTCCTGCACCTCGACGGGAAGTTCGACGCCTCGTCCACCGACGAGGTGCATCGGCGTGTGCGCGCGACCGTCGAAGCGGCACTGCACATCGCCTGACGGTCCGCGGCGATCAGCGGGCCGCGAACTCCGCGAGGCCGTCGCCGGACAGCTCCGGCACGTACGCATCCCTCCCGGTCAGCGCCATGACCAGCGCCAGCGTGGACCCCGCGACCTCGGGGCCGGAACCCGTCGTGAAGTCACCGTCGGTCGCGCGGAGCCGCAACCCGCGGGCGCGCGACGCGGACGGCACCATCAGATCGGATCCCGAGTAGTAGCGCGCGAGCCGTGTGAGCGCCTCGACGGGGTAGTCGCGACGCAGGCCCGTCGGCCGACGGATGTCCTCGGCGTGGACAACGGACTCGCCGAGCATCGCCACGACCGGCACCGGCGCCTTCGTCCTGCTGGTCTCGACCGCGCGGAAACGCCGCAGGGTATCGGCCGCATCCTCGCCGAGGCGCTTGGCCAGACGCTGGGCCACGTTGGCGTCGAAGTCGAACCGGTTGCGGAGCACTCCCGCGAACCAGACGACGGGATTGTCCGAGGCGCCCGCGGTCAGGTGTGCCAGCACCTCGCGCACCGTCAGGCCCTCGCAGAGCGACGGGGCGCGCCACTGTTCCTCGGTGAAGTCGACCAGATCGTCGGCGAGCGCCGCGCGTTCGGCGAAGATCAGTTCCCAGAGGCGCGCGTCCATGCCGATCAGGCTAGTGTCCGAGCAGCTGCCAGACGGTGCTGTAGTTGAGGATCGAGTCCACCGACAGCGCGCAGAACAGCAGCGCCAGGTAGTTGTTCGACTGCAGGAAGACCTTCAGCGGCTTGATCTCCTGGCCGGCCTTGGTCTGCGTGTACAGCTTGTGCACCGCGTAGAGGAACCAGCCGCCGCACAGCACAGCGGCGATGGCGTAGACCAGGCCCGCGGCCGGGATCAGCACCAGCGTGGTGATCACGGTGGCCCAGGTGTACCAGACCATCTGTCGCGCGACGACGGTCTCGGGCGCGACGACGGGCAGCATCGGCACGCCGGCGGCCTTGTAGTCCTCCTTGTAGCGCATCGCGAGCGCCCACGTGTGCGGAGGAGTCCAGAAGAAGATCACGAGGAACAGCACGATCGCCGGCCACTCGACGGTGCCCGTGGCGGCCGCCCAGCCGACGAGCGTGGGCATGCACCCCGCCGCGCCGCCCCACACGACGTTCTGCGAGGTGCGGCGCTTGAGCAGCATCGTGTAGACGAACAGGTAGAACGCGATCGTGACCAGCACCAGCACCGCGGACAGCAGGTTGGCGCGCCACCACAGCCAGGCGAAGGACGCCACGGCCAGGACGATGCCGAAAATCAGGGCGTGCCGGACGGGCACCGCGTGCCGCGCGAGCGGGCGCCGCTCGGTGCGCTTCATCTTCTGGTCGATGTCGGCGTCCGCGACCATGTTCAGCGTGTTCGCCGATGCGGCCCCCAGCCAGCCGCCGAACAGCGTCGACAGGATGAGCGGGAGGTTCACGTGACCGCGGTCCGCGAGCAGCATCACAGGAATGGTCGCGACGAGCAGCAGCTCGATCACCTTGGGCTTGGTGAGAGCGATGTACGCGAGCACGGTCTGCAGCACGCGACCCGCGAACGTGGCGGGCACCGGTGCGGCTGCCGAGCGAGCGTCTGGGGTGTTCGTCCCGTGCCCGCCCTTGAAAACCATCTGTGCCGCACTCTCTTCTTCACGGGTCCGGGCGCAGCCGGACTCATCTTCTCCGCGGCCGGGGCTGACCGACCGCGGGCGCCGGGACTCGCGCCCCGCCGCGGGTCCGCGACCGGCGCCGACCCCTTCTACTACGACCCATGGTAGTCCTCCGGCTCCGCGTCGCCGAATCGGGTTCGTCACCGCGAATCTGCGCGCCGCCCGCCCGGAGACCTACCCGGTAGTTTCCGCAGACCGTGCATCGGCGCCGAGTAGGGTTCACACTTGAGCACGCACGCCCCCACGACCAGGAGAGTCCGCCAGCCGTGACCAGCACCGCCGAGATCCACGCCCTCACCACGCCGCACCATCCCGCAGACTGGACCGATCTCGACACGCGCGCGGTGGACACCGCCCGGGTGCTGGCGGCCGACGCGGTGCAGAAGGTCGGCAACGGCCACCCCGGCACCGCCATGAGCCTCGCTCCCCTGGCCTACACGCTGTTCCAGAAGGTCATGGTCCACGACCCGTCGGACACGCACTGGATCGGCCGCGACCGTTTCGTGCTGTCCTGCGGTCACTCCAGCCTCACCCTGTACCTGCAGCTGTACTTGGGCGGCTTCGGCCTGGAGCTCAAGGACATCGAGGCCCTGCGCACCGAGGGCTCGCTGACCCCGGGCCATCCGGAGTACGGCCACACCAAGGGCGTCGAGATCACCACCGGCCCGCTGGGCCAGGGCCTCGCGTCGGCCGTGGGCATGGCGATGGCCTCGCGCTACGAGCGCGGCCTGTTCGATCCCGAGGCCGCACCGGGCACGAGTCCGTTCGACCACTTCGTCTACGTCATCGCCTCCGACGGCGACATCGAGGAGGGCGTCACGTCCGAGGCGAGCTCGCTCGCCGGGACGCAGCAGCTGGGCAACCTCGTCGTCTTCTACGACGACAACAAGATCTCGATCGAGCACAACACCGACATCGCGCTGTCCGAGGACGTGGCCAAGCGCTACGAGGCCTACGGCTGGCACGTGCAGTACGTCGAGGGCGGCGAGAACGTCACCGGGATCGAGGAGGCCGTCGCGGCGGCCAAGGCCGTGACCGACAAGCCGTCGATCATCATCCTGCGCACCGTCATCGGCTTCCCCGCCCCGAACAAGATGAACACGGGCGGCGTACACGGCTCCGCTCTGGGCGCCGACGAGGTCGCCGCCGTCAAGGAGATCCTGGGCTTCGACCCCGCGAAGGACTTCGACGTGGCTCCCGAGGTGATCGCCCACTCGCGTGAGCTGATCAAGCGCGGCGGCGCCGAGCACGAGGCCTGGAACGCGCGCTTCGACGCCTGGGCCGCCGCGAACCCCGAGCGCAAGGCGCTGCTGGACCGGCTCGAGGCCGGGGCGCTGCCCGCGGGCTGGGACGCCGAACTGCCCACCTGGAGCGTCGAGGACAAGGCGATCGCGACCCGCGCCGCGTCGGGCGCCTTCCTCGCGGCTGCCGGCCAGACGCTGCCCGAGCTGTGGGGCGGCTCCGCCGACCTCGCCGGCTCGAACAACACCACGATCAAGGGCGCGGACTCCTTCGGCCCGACGTCGATCTCGACCGACGACTGGAACGCGCAGCCCTACGGCCGGACGCTGCACTTCGGCATCCGCGAGCACGCCATGGGCTCGATCCTCAACGGCATCGTGCTGCACGGCAAGACCCGCCCCTACGCGGGCACGTTCCTGCAGTTCGCGGACTACATGCGCCCCGCCGTCCGCCTCGCGGCCCTTATGGACATCGACCCGATCTACGTCTGGACGCACGACTCGATCGGGCTCGGCGAGGACGGCCCCACGCACCAGCCCGTCGAGCACCTCGCGGCGCTGCGCGCCATCCCCGGCCTCAACGTCGTGCGCCCCGCGGACGCCAACGAGACCGTGGCGGCGTGGAAGGCGACGCTCGAGCGCACGGGCGGCAACGGCCCCACCGGCCTGATCCTCACCCGCCAGGGCGTGCCGATCCTCGAGGGCACGTCGTCGGAGGGCGTCGCCCGCGGCGGTTACGTCCTGCAGGAGGCCGACGGTGGCTCCCCCGACGTGCTCCTCATCGGCACCGGCTCGGAGGTCCAGCTCGCGGTGCAGGCCGCGGGACTCCTCGCCGCGAAGGGCATCAAGGCGCGCGTCGTCTCCATGCCCTCGGTCGAGTGGTTCCACGCCCAGGACCAGGCGTACCAGGACAGCGTGCTGCCGCCCTCCGTGAAGGCGCGCGTCGCGGTCGAGGCGGGCATCGCCCAGTCGTGGTGGCGCATCGTCGGCGGCTTCGGCGAGGTCGTCTCGCTCGAGCACTTCGGCGAGTCCGCCTCCGACAAGGTCCTGTTCGCCAAGTACGGATTCACCGGCGAGAACGTGGCCCAGAAGGCCGAACAGTCCCTCGCCAACCTGAAGGGATAACCACACCATGGCTCAGAACCCGAATCTCGCAGCCCTGTACGAAGCCGGCGTCTCCGTCTGGCTCGACGATCTGTCGCGCGGCCTGATCGCGTCCGGCAGGCTCAAGGAGCTCACCGAGACCGATTCCGTCACCGGCGTCACCACCAATCCGGCGATCTTCCAGGCCGCCCTGTCCAAGGGCACCGAGTACGCGCCCCAGGTGGCCGAGCTCAAGGCCCGCGGCGCCGACGTGGATGAGACGATCCGCACCGTCACCACCGACGACGTACGCGCGGCGTGCGACGTGCTCGCCCCCGTCTTCGAGAAGACGGGCGGCGTCGACGGACGCGTCTCGATCGAGGTCGATCCCCGCCTCGCGCACGACACGGACGGCACTGTCGCCCAGGCGATCGAGCTGCACCGCATCGTCGACCGCCCGAACGTGCTGATAAAGATCCCCGCGACCCTGGCGGGCCTCCCCGCGATCACCCGCGTCATCGCCGAGGGCATCTCGGTGAACGTGACGCTGATCTTCTCGGTCGAGCGGCACCGGCAGGTCATGGACGCCTACCTCGAGGGCATCGAGGCGGCGGTCGCGGCCGGGAAGAACGTGGCGGACATCTACTCGGTGGCGTCGTTCTTCGTCTCCCGCGTGGACACCGAGATCGACAAGCGGCTCGAGGCCATCGGCACCGACGCGGCGCTCGCGCTGCGGGGCAAGGCGGGCCTGGCGAACGCGCGCCTGGCCTACGCGGCCTACGAGGAGATCTTCGGCGCCGCCCGCTTCGCCGCGATCGAGGGCGCCAACGTCCAGCGGCCGCTGTGGGCGTCGACGGGCGTGAAGAACCCCGACTACCCGGACACTCTGTACGTCGCCGGCCTCATCGCGCCGAACACGGTCAACACGATGCCGGGCGCCACCATGGAGGCGTTCGCCGACCACGGCGAGGTCGTCGACGGCACGATCCTCGGCCGCGCCGAGGACTCGGCGCAGGTCTTCGGTGACCTGCAGGGCGTGGGCGTCGACCTCGCCCAGGTCTTCGAGCTGCTCGAGACCGAGGGTGTGGAGAAGTTCGAGCAGGCCTGGCAGAAGCTGCTCGACGCGACGGCCGAGCAGCTCGCGGCCGAGGCCTAACTCCCGGTGACCTGGACGAACCCGCTCAGGGATCCCCGCGATCGTCGGCTTCCGAGGATCGCGGGGCCCTCGTCCCT
Source organism: Tsukamurella sputi (assembly GCF_007858445.1). GTDB lineage: Bacteria > Actinomycetota > Actinomycetes > Mycobacteriales > Mycobacteriaceae > Tsukamurella > Tsukamurella sputi. Next base: position 43,910 of record NZ_VIGV01000001.1, read on the forward strand.
GGTGATCTTCGGCGTCACCGGCGACCTCTCGCGGCGCAAGCTGATGCCCGCCGTGTACGACCTGGCCAACCGCGGGCTGCTCCCGCCCGGCTTCTCGCTGGTGGGCTTCGGCCGTCGTCCGTGGACCGATGAGGACTTCGCGGCGACGGTGCGAGAGGCTGCGAAGGCGCACTCGCGCACCGAGTTCCGTGAGGACGTCTGGGCGCGCCTCGCGGAGGGCATCCGGTTCGTGCAGGGCGCCTTCGACGACGACGACTCCTTCGATCGGCTCTCCGCCGCGCTCGAGGAGCTCGATCGCGCTCGCGGGACGGGCGGGAACACCGCCTTCTACCTGTCGATCCCGCCGGACGCCTTCCCGACGGTGTGCGAGCAGCTCAAGCGCTCGGGCCTCGCGGACCAGTCCCAGGGCTGGCGGCGCGTGGTGATCGAGAAGCCCTTCGGGCACGATCTCGAGTCGGCGCAGAAGCTCAACGCCGTCGTGAACGACGTCTTCCCCGAGCAGTCGGTCTTCCGGATCGACCACTACCTCGGCAAGGAGACGGTGCAGAACATCCTCGCGCTGCGCTTCGCGAACCAGCTCTTCGAGCCGACGTGGAACAGCCACTACGTGGACAGCGTGCAGATCACGATGGCCGAGGACATCGGCCTCGGCGGCCGCGCCGGCTACTACGACGGCATCGGTGCCGCCCGCGACGTGATCCAGAACCACCTGCTCCAGCTCATGGCGCTGATCGCGATGGAGGAGCCGACGAGCTTCCATCCGGCGGAGCTGCAGGCCGAGAAGATCAAGGTGCTCTCGGCGACCTCCCCCGTCGAGCCGCTCGCCGAGACCTCGGCGCGCGGCCAGTACGGTCCGGGCTGGCAGGGCAGCGAGAAAGTCGTGGGCCTGCTCCAGGAGGAGGGCTTCAGCGAGACCTCCACGACGGAGACCTACGCCGCGATCACCGTCGAGATCGCCTCGCGGCGGTGGGCCGGCGTGCCCTTCTACCTGCGCACCGGCAAGCGGCTCGGCCGGCGCGTCACGGAGATCGCGCTGATGTTCAAGCGCGCCCCGCACCTGCCCTTCGACGACACCATGACCGAGGAACTGGGCCAGAACGCGCTGGTCATCCGGGTGCAGCCCGACGAGGGCGTGACGCTCCGGTTCGGCTCCAAGGTGCCGGGCAGCTCCATGGAGGTCCGCGACGTCAACATGGACTTCAGCTACGGCGAGGCCTTCACGGTGAGCTCACCCGAGGCGTACGAGCGGCTGATCCTCGACGTGCTGCTCGGCGAGCCCTCACTGTTCCCCGTGAACGCCGAGGTCGAGCTGTCCTGGAAGATCCTCGACCCCGTGCTCGCCCTGTGGGCCGAGGGCGGCAGGCCCGAGGAGTACGAGTCCGGGTCGTGGGGTCCGGCATCGGCCGACGCGATGCTGGAACGGACCGGAAGGACGTGGCGCCGACCATGATTCTCGATCTGCCGGACACCTCCACGCAGGACGTCTCGAAGCAACTGGTCCGCCTGCGCGAGTCGGGCGGCGCCGTCACCCTGGGCCGCGTCCTGACCCTCATCATCTCGGCCGAGGAGGGCGAGCCCACCGAGAGCGCGATCGAGGCGACCAACGCCGCGTCGCGCGAGCACCCGTGCCGCGTGATCGTGGTGGCGCGCGGTCCTCGCGCCGAGCGTACCCGCCTCGACGCGCAGATCCGCGTGGGCGGCGATGCGGGCGCGTCCGAGGTCGTCGTGTTGCGCCTGTTCGGCGAGCTGGCCGATCACGGCGCCTCGGTGATCGTGCCCTTCCTGCTGCCGGACACCCCGGTCGTCGCCTGGTGGCCCGGCGCGGCGCCCGCGGTGCCGTCCGCCGACAAGGTGGGCGCACTGGCGTCCCGACGGATCACCGACGCGACCGCCACCGACGATTCGGTGTCGGTGCTGGCACGTCGCCGCGACGGTTTCGCACCGGGTGATTCGGATCTCGCGTGGTCGCGGATCACCCCGTGGCGGGCGCTCCTGGCGTCCGCGCTCGACCAGCCGCCGTTCGAGGCGATCACCTCCGCGGTGGTGACGGGACCGTCGAACAGTCCCGGCATCGACCTGCTCGCCGGCTGGCTGCGCGCGCAGCTCGACGTGCCCGTGCGGCGCCGCGCCGGCAGCTTCGAGGTGCAGCTCGATCGCGCGAGCGGGCCGCTGCGCCTGGAGTTCGACCAGAACTCGACGGCCGTCCTGGTGCGGCCGGGCCAGCCCGACGGCCGCGTGGCGATCCGCCGACGGGACGTGGCCGACTGCCTGGCGGAGGAACTGCGCCGGCTCGACGACGACGACATCTACTACACGGCGTTGGGCGGCGTGTCCGACGTGGACCGATCGGAGATGCCCTGATGACCGCACCCAATCCGACCGTCCGCCGGTTCGACGATGCCGCTGCCCTGGTCGCGGCGGCCGCGGACGACGTGGTCGCGGTCATCGAGCAGGCGCAGGCGGAACGGGGCTTCGCCTCGATCGTCCTGACCGGCGGCACCAACGGCAACGCACTGTCGGCGGCCCTGCGCGAGAAGGTGATCGACTGGTCGCGGGTCGACGTCTTCTTCGGCGACGAGCGGTTCGTCGCCGGCGACGACCCCGACCGCAACGTGCTGCAGGCGGAGGACGCCCTGCTCTCCCACGTGCCGATCCCCGACGCGAACGTCTACCGCTACCCCGCCTCCGACGAGTTCAGCGGCGATGGCGAGCTGGCGGCCCGGGTCTACGCGAAGCGCCTCGCGGACAACGCCGCCGCCCGCGGCAATGCGGTGACGGCCGGCGTGGGCACCGTGCCCCGGTTCGACGTGCACCTGCTGGGCATGGGCGGCGAGGGCCACATCAACTCGCTGTTCCCGCACACCGACGCGGTCCGCGAGCTGGACGCCACCGTGGTCTCGGTGCAGAACTCCCCCAAGCCGCCGCCGCGGCGTCTGACGCTCACGCTGCCGGCGGTCGCCGCTGCGCGGCGGGTCTGGTTCCTCGTCTCGGGTGCCGACAAGGCGGAGGCCGTCGCGGCCGGCGTCGGCGGCGCCTCGCCGGAGGACTGGCCCTGTGCCGGCGCGCACGGCGCGCAGGAGACCGTCTGGTACCTCGATGGTGCCGCCGCCTCGCAGCTGCCGTAACGGTCCGGGGCTCACCGCACCCGGTCAGGGGACGGGGCGACGAAGACGTGCATGCCCTCGTCGACGCCGCGATCCGTCCACCCCTGCGCGGTGAAGAAGGCGTGCGCGCGACGATTGTCCTCCATCACGTAGGTCGTCCACCGGCCACCGTCGCGAGCGGCGGGGTGCCCTTTCCACGCCAGGACCGCGGACAGCGCGCTCGCACCGAGGCCCGTTCGGCGGCGTCGGGGATCGACGGCGAAATCGGTGATGGCGTGATCGTTCTCGTCATCGCCCCAGACACACCCGACCAACGCCACGGGGCTGCCCGACTCCTCGACCACGAGCTCGACGCCATCGTGCTCGCTGAGCACGTGGTCGAGCCACTCCAGGTCGAGGGGGCCGAGTTCCGCGTTCAGCTCGGCGTCTCGGAACCATTCCTCGATCCAGGTCCAGTCCGAGCGCACGAGTCGCCGCACGACGAGCGTCATCGCTGCTCGATCACGATCGTCGGGACCCCCAGTGCGGGGTCCTTGACCGTCGCGACGCGGGTACCCGGCTTGGCGCCGCGCCGCACGTCGCCCATCGTGATCCCGTGGTCGGTCAGGCGGGCGTGCGTCGCATCCGCGTCGACCGTGCGCCAGGCGAGACCCCACAGCGCGTCCGGGCCGGTGGGGTCGACACCGTCGCCCTCCTGCAGGATCACCTCGACGAGGAGATCGCCACGCCGGAAGAAGAGCTGGTGCACGCCCCAGGACTGCACGCGGTCCAGCCGGAGGTCGAAGTCGAGGCGGCCACTGAGGGTCGCGATGATCCGGTCGCGGTTCGGCGAGGTCAGCACCACGTGGTCCACGCCGGTGATCTCCGCGCGGGGCTCGGTACCGGGTTCCGCCGGTGCGGCGAATCCCAGCGCGAGTCCGGCCGCCGCACCGACGAACCCGGCCTCGACCGCGGTAAGGGGCAGGCCGCGTCGTTCGACGAGCGTCGCCGCCGCGGCGGCGTCGTCCGCGGCCACGAGCAGCCCCGGCCCCTCGGCCCACGACGGTGCGCCGACGGCCACATCGATCCCGCCCGCGGTGTACCGCGCCGCGGCTTCCGTGCCGAGGAGCCGCGCATGCGCGTCCCGCGCCTCGGCGGGAACGTCGAGGATGACCAGATCACGTGCTTCAGCGGTGCCCACCCCGCCATCCTGCCGTATCAGGCCGACGTCGGTGTCGCCGCGGCACCGGCGGCCCAGCCGTCGCCGGCGATCTTCAGCCCACTGCCGATTCCCGTGACCGCCCACTCCCGCGCGGATGTCGTGACCGGCGATCCGCCGGCGATCGATGTGGCCGCGTTCACGGCCGGCTGCCAATTCACGCCGTTCGTCGCCGCGCGCAGCGACCGTGTCGCGGACGTGAGGTCGGACATCTTGGTCGCGACGGTCTTGAGCTTGGCGCCCAGTTTCTGGAGAAGCCGCGAGAACTTCTGCGCCGTCATCGCCGCGCGGTACAGGACGGTGTTCGTCGCGGTGACGACCGACGCGCCCGCCGTGGGCACCGACGCCGCCGCGCCCGCGGCCACCGTGGCGACGACCCAGACGCAGAGCTTGGACAATTCGTCGCGGATCGTGTTGCGCACCTCCAGAACGAAGGACCCCGCCGCGGCGAGCCCGCCCGCGCTCTTCGCCGCGGCCGCGCTCAGGGCGTCGCTGATCGTGGAGAGCGACTCCGTGGCCTTGCGGTACGCGTCGCCCGCACTCGACTCCCAGCTGTCGGTGGTGACGGAGGCGGCGCTGCGCACGTCCTCACCGACGGAGACGAGCGCCTCGCCGACCTTCGACTTCCATTCCTCGCCGACTCGCTCGATCTCTTCCGGATTCCCCGAGACCGCATCCAGGGCGTCCTTCAGGAAAGGGACGTGCTCGATCACCCATCCGACGCCCGACGCGGCGAAGTAGCCGATCGGGTCCTCCACGACCGCGGCGACTTCCGAGGCGCCTCCCACGATCGCGGCGAGGACGCTGCCCCCGCTCGCTTCACCGTCGAGGGCGTCCGCGGCCGCGGTAACGAGGTCCCCCCCTGCTCGGCGATCGGGACGCCGGCGACCGCGCTTCCGATCATCGAGAGCGGACCGTCGCCGCTCATGCGCCGCCCGCCCGGTTCACGCCGGTCGCACCCGCACCGTCCGTCACCTGGTACGCGTCGATCGTCTTACGACACCCGGACACGTTCTTCGCGATGTCCGTGCTGTGCGTCTTGATCGATTCCTCGGTCGCGGCCAGCATGTCGTTGACGACCGACGCGAACCACCCGAACGCCGCACCGTAGTCGCCGTCCCCCACGCGCAGCGACGCCGCGCTCGCCACCGCATTCACACGGCTCGCGATGCGATCGAGCCTCGCCGCGTGCGCCTCCATCGCGACCGGATCCAGACTCAGATCGTCGATCACGGTGCGCCTCCCCCGGTGTACTGCTCCCAGAAGTCCAGATCCGGATAGAACTCGGTGGCGATCGAGTGGACCTCCCTGGCCGCGGCCTTGTCGGCCAGGGAGGCCGCCGTCATGATCTCCGCGCTCAGAGCCTCCCCCGAGAGCTCCTCAGCGCGTCCTGCGATCACCACCCCCGTGAGCCGTCCCCCCATTCCGACGGTGACCCGCACGTCCCCACGTGCGGCCGTCCCCGTGCCCGATACTCGGGCCAATCGCTCACGGACCTCGTGTGCCTGCTCGAACGTCTTCTCCGCCCCCGCGGCGTCCGACCAGAACTGCGGTGTCGTCTCCAACTTCGTCCCCCGATCGTTGTTGGTAGACGCACCGGCGGGGCGTTCGGTTCCGACAATCTGTCCTCGCAGCTCAGAAGACCTGTCAGGCCCGCGGGCGCCATTGACGCCGGTTCACCACCGCGGCGCCGATCACCATGCACACGGCCCAGACGACCACGCCCGTCGCGACCGCCCCGACGGCCTGGTGCACGTGCGCGAAGGGCTGTACTCCGGGCGCCCGCCGGTGCACCGACCCGACGCCCGGCAGGTGGCTGCGCCGCCCCTGCGCCGGAACGAGCACCCAGAGCAGCATGTAGGGCACCGCGACCGAGAACAGCCTCCAGGCCGTGGCACGGAGGTCACGCCGCTCCCGCCACCATGTCAACGGGCTCGCGATGACGACGGGGAAGAGCGCGGCGACGATCGAGCTGAGCCCGAGCCACACGCAGATCTGCAGGATCTCGGAGGCGATCGCCGCCGGTGTCGCACCCGCGTGCCCGCTGATCGGGACCAGCACCGCGGTCACCAGGAAGACCGGGCCGCCCAGCGCGAGGAGCAGGGTGAGGTTCCGCGCGACGAGGACCGCCAGCCCCTCCCGGAAGCCGGTCGGCGCGGCCCGGTCTCCGGCACCGACGGATCCTGGCGCGACCTGGTCGCTCAGCATGTTCGTCGTGACCGAGTCGGCGAGGATGAAGGTCACGAAGTACACCACGATCACGGGGACCTCGGACCGGTCCGTGTACTCGAGCGGGTCGACGACCAGCCACGCCACGGCCAACACGAGGTTCAGGACGAGCCCGATCATGATCCGCCGCAGCACCCGCGCCTCGTACCGCGCAACCCGACGCACGGCCCCACCCGTCCGCGCGATCGTCTGCACGATTCCGATGATAGTGAGGGCACGCCGATGCCGCGCCGATGGTCGGCGCTGACCAGCACGTTAACGAGTAATCAGTCATGCGTGCTTGTTTTCGTCGAGACGGTTCTGATTAAGTGGTGCTCAACAAGCCCGCAGAACCCCTGCAGAAAGGTGGTCACCCCATGGCCGCACGCCGCCGCTCGAGCTGGATGAACGAGGAGCTCGACGCCCTCCGCGACCTCGCGGACAAGTTCCTGGCCAAGGAGCTCACCCCCAACATCGAGAAGTTCGCCGAGCAGCACCACGTCGATCGCGATCTGTGGAACAAGGCCGGCGAGCTGGGCCTGCTGTGCCTGTCGATCCCCGAGGAGTACGGCGGCGGTGGCGGCGACTTCCGCCACGAGTCGGTGCTCATCGCCGCGCAGGCGCAGGCCTTCGACACCAGCTGGGGCGTCTCGCTGCACAACGGCATCGTCGCGCACTACATCCTCGCCTACGGCACCGAGGAGCAGAAGAAGACCTGGCTGCCCAAGATGGCCTCCGGCGAGGCCGTCGGCGCCATCGCGATGACGGAGCCCGGCACCGGCTCGGACCTGCAGAACGTCAAGACGCGCGCCATCAAGACCGGCGACGAGTACGTCATCAACGGCAGCAAGACCTTCATCACCAACGGCCAGCAGGCCGACATCGTGGTCCTGGTCTGCAAGACCAACCCCGACGAGGGCGCCTCCGGCATCTCGCTGATCCTGGTCGAGGCCGACCGCGAGGGCTTCCGCAAGGGCAACATCCTCAACAAGATCGGCCAGAAGGGCCAGGACACCTCGGAGCTCTTCTTCGACGACGTCCACGTCCCGGTCGAGAACCTGCTGGGCACGCAGGAGGGGCAGGGCTTCTACCAGCTCATGCAGCAGCTGCCGCAGGAGCGCCTCATCATCGGCCAGGCCTGCGTCGCCGGCATGGAGGTCATCTTCGAGGAGACCTTGCGCTACACGAAGGAGCGCGAGGCCTTCGGCCGCCCCATCTTCGGATTCCAGAACACCAAGTTCAAGCTCGCCGAGGCGCTGACCGAGACCACCATCGCGCGGGTCTTCGTCGACGACTGCATCGAGAAGCACGTCAAGGGCGAGCTCGACATCCCGACCGTCGCCATGGCGAAGTGGTGGACCTCGGATCGCGCCCAGGAGGTCGCGTCCGAGTGCCTGCAGCTGTTCGGCGGCTACGGCTACATGGCCGAGTACCCGGCGGCGCGCTTCTGGGTCGACAACCGCGTCCAGATGATCTACGCCGGCACCAACGAGATCATGAAGGAGATCATCGCGCGCACTCTCTGAGCGCGTGAGATCCCCGGTGCCCGGGTGACATCCGTTCGGATGTCACCCGGGCGCCGTCGTCTTCCGCAGACTACTTCATCATGGCCGTTTCCGTCGGTCCACCCCGCTACGATCAGCGCAGCACCCAGCGGGAGGACGCTCATGACGGAGGGCACACGCAGCGGTTCCACGCTGGGACCGTACGAGATCGGGCGTCTGCTCGGCCGCGGCGGGATGGGCGAGGTGTACCTGGCGCACGACGCGCAGCGCGACCGCGACGTCGCGCTGAAGCTGCTGCACACGTCGGCCGCGGAGGATCCGCAGTTCCGGGAGCGCTTCGCCCGCGAATCGCAGACGGTGGCGCGGCTCGCGGACCCGCACGTCATCCCCATCCACGACTTCGGCGAGATCGACGGCGTGCTGTTCATCGACATGCGCCTGGTCGAGGGGCGCAATCTCGCGGAGGTCCTGCACGACGGTCCGCTGCCGCCCGAGCGGGCGGTCACCGTCGTCGAGCAAGTGGCGGGCGCGCTGGACGCGGCGCACGCGAAGGGTCTCGTGCACCGGGACGTCAAACCCGCCAACATCGAACTCACCGAGTCCGGGTTCCCGTACCTGCTCGACTTCGGACTGGCGGTCGCGGACACCCAGTCCCGCATGACCTCGGCCGGGCTGTTCGTGGGCTCGCAGGCCTACGCGGCGCCCGAGCGGTTCGACGGTGACTCGGCCACCGTCGCGAGCGACGTCTACTCGCTGACCTGCGTCCTGTTCGAGGCGCTGACCGGGCACGCCCCGTACCGCGGCGAGAGCCTGGGCGCGATGCTCAAGCAGCACCTCACCGCCGCCATCCCCCGGCCGAGCGCCGAGGCACCGGTCCCGGCTGCGATGGACACCGTGGTGGCGCGTGGCATGGCGAAGGACCCGGCGGACAGGTTCAGCAGCTGCGGCGAGTTGGCCCACGCGGCGCGGGAGGCGCTCAGCGGCCACAGCGTCGACGTGCCGTTGCCCTCCCCGGCGTACGACCAGACCCTGATCCGGCCGCTCGCCGAGCCGTCGGACCCCACCGTGATCTCGCAGCCGCAGCCCCCGGCGGATTCCCACCCCACCGTCGTCTCGCAGCCCTCGCACCCCGCGCCGGCGCAGGGCTCGTACCCGTCGGCACCGTCGTACCCCGCCGCGCCGTCGTATCCGCCGGCCCCCGCCTACCAGCAAGCGCCGCCGCCGGGGAGGAGTCGGGCGGTCCCGATCCTGTCGGTGGTGGCGGCCCTGCTCGTGGGCGCGACGGCCGTGCTCGGGTACGTCGCCCTCTCCGACCGGAAGACCGCCCCCGCCGCGCAGACCGGAGCGTCCACCGCCACTGCTACGGCCACCGTGACCGCACCGGCGACCGCGCAGAGCAGCACGGACGCGCCGCCGACCACGACGACCACCGCCGCCCCGAACCCCCTCGCAGCGCTGCAGGCCCGCGCCGCGGCGGATCGGCCCGTGGTCCTCGCGACGCTCAACAACCGCTGGGTGGCGCAGCTCTCGTCGAAATGGTCAGGGGTGCCCGATCTCGGAAGGACCTGGTACGAGGCCGACATCCTCGGCGAGATCTCGTACTTCGACCAGCGGTTCGGCAACGTCCGAGTGCTGTCGAGCGCCGACTGGTCCGTCTACGATCACAACCGGCAGTACTGGATCGCGGTCTACGCCGGGACGAGCTGGGACGATGCGGCGCCGGCACTCGCCTGGTGTCTGGCGCAGAACTTCGACCGCGACCACTGCGCCGCCAAGCTGATCTCCGACACCCACGCCGTCTCGGGGAGCAACGCCTACAACCCGTGAGTCAGCGCTGCAGCGGCGTCATCGTCCGCTGTGCGGTGGGGACGGCGAGCGCCAGCACGCCGCGCACGATCCCCTTGAAGACGTCGACGTTGTCGAAGTAGTCGCGCCAGAGCACGATCCGGCCGTCGCGCACGTCGAACCGGCCGCACACCCAGAACCGCACGTGCAGCGGGCCCACCCGCAGCTCGTCGATGCGCTCGGTGAGGACGAGGGCGCCGTCGGAGGCGATCGAGGTGACCTCGACGCCGAAACCGAGGCCGGGCCGCGCGAGCAGCCGGATCACGCTACCGGCGCGCCTCTTCCCGCGCAGGGTCGGAAGTCCCACGTTCGTGTAGACCACGTTCTCGTCGAAGGCGGCCACGGCCTCCTCGGCGCGACCGTCGGCCATGTCCGCGAGGAAGGTCAACACCGTCGCCTGTTCGTCCCGCACCACCGTGTCAGTCATGCGGCCGACGTTACCGCTGCGCGCCCGCCACGTCCTCCGCCCTGGGGCGGAAACTAGCCGGAGTTGCGCAGCGCCGTGGCGAGGCCGTTCATCGTCAACAGGATGCCGCGCTGCACCAGCGGATCCTCGTCGCCGGATCGGTATCTGCGCAGCAGCTCCACCTGCAGGTGATTGAGCGGCTCGAGGTACGGGAACCGGTTGAACACCGAGCGCTTGAGCGCGTGGTTGTCGGCCAGCAGGTCGTCGGTCTCGGTGATCGCGAAGTACATCTCGGTCGTCCGCCGGTGCTCGTCCGCGATCTTCCCGAAGACGCGCTCCCGCAGCGCCGGGTCCGGGACGAGGTCCGCGTATCGCGCGGCCAGTCCCAGATCCGATTTGGCCAGCACCTGAGCCATGTTGGAGAGCACGCTGCGGAAGAAGGGCCAGCGCCGGTACAGCTCACGGAGCTGCTGCAGCCGGGCCGGGTCTCCCCCGATCCACGTCTCGACGGCCGAACCCGTGCCGTAGAAGCCGGGCAGCATGACCCTCGAGAGCGACCACGCCATGACCCACGGGATGGCCCGCAGATCGGAGATCTTCGCCGTCTGCTTGCGGGAGCTGGGCCGCGAACCGATGTTCAGCGCGCCGATCTCCGCCACCGGGGTGGAGGTGGTGAAGTACTCGACGAATCCGTCGGTGCGGTGCACGAGGTCGCCGTACGCCTCACGGGCGAGCGCCGCCAGCTCGTCGAGCACGGCGTAGGCCTCGTCGGCGTCGTCGCCGAGGCCCTCGACGTCGAGCAACGAGGATTCCAGCGTCGCCGCTACGAGCGATTCCAGGTTGCGGACGGCCAGCGCCGGCTCGGCGTACTTCGCCGCGATGATCTCGCCCTGTTCGGTGAGCCGGAGCGAGCCTCGGACCGCTCCCGGCGGCTGCGCGAGGATCGCGTCGTAGCTGGGCCCGCCGCCGCGACCCACGGTGCCGCCGCGACCGTGGAAGAGCCGCAGGGTGATTCCCGCCTCACGCGCCATCGCGACCAGATCGAGTTCCGCCCGGTACAGCGCCCAGTTGGCGGCGAGATAGCCGCCGTCCTTGTTGGAGTCGCTGTAGCCCAGCATGATCTCCTGCAGGCCGCCCTTGCCGTCCACCAACGAGCGGTAGACCGGCACCGCCAGCGCGGCGCGCATGGTGGCCGCGCCCTGCTGGAGGTCCTCGATGGTCTCGAAGAGCGGCACGATGTTCACCGGGCACTGCGCCGCGCCGTCGGTGTCCGGCCGCAGCAGGCCCGCCTCCTTGAGCAGCACCGCCGCCTCGAGCAGGTCCGAGACCGACGTGCACATGGAGATGATGTAGTTCGGGATCGCCCCGGCGCCCAGTGACTGCACCGCGTGCGCCGCGGCGCGGACGACGCCGAGTTCCTTGGTGGTCTGTTCGGAGAAGTCGGCGCCCGGTCCGACGAGCGGGCGGCGCAGCCGCAGTTCGTCGCTCAGGAGGCGCACGCGCTCGTCCTCGTCGAGCGAGGCGTAGGCGGGATGCACGCCGGCCCACGCGAAGAGCTCCGCGATCGTCTCCTCGTGCACGTCGGAGTTCTGCCGCATGTCGAGCCCGGAGAGGTGGAACCCGAAGGTGTTCACGGCCTCGCGCAGATCCTGGAGCCGGTCGTCGGCGATCAGGCCGTCGCCGCCCGCGCGCAGCGAGGCGTCCACCACGCCGAGATCCGCCAGCAGTTCCGACGGTGCGCCGTAGGCCCGCGCCCCGATGTCCGTGCGCGCGTCCAGAGGCTCGTCGAGCAGGGCGTCGGCGGTCGCGGTGAGGCGGCCCCGGATGCCGTGGAGGGCGCGCCGGTAGGGCTCGTCGGCCCGCTTGGGCGAGTCGTCCCACGCGGCGAGCGCGAGCAGATCGTCGGAGACCGTGGTGAGGCGGGAACTCAGGGCGAGTTCCCGCTCGAGCTGCAGGAGCTCGTCGAGGTAGTGCCCGAGCGCGGTGGCCGCCGCGCGGCGGGTGGCCATGGTGACCACGTCGGCGGTGACGTACGGATTGCCGTCCCGGTCGCCGCCGATCCACGAGCCCGGCCGGACGATCGGCTCGGGCAGCAACGGGGTGCCCGGGTACAGCGCGCGGAGCCGGGTCCGGGTCTCGCGGTTGATCGCGGGCATCACCCGCAGGAAGGCGGCGTCGAAGTAGCGCAGGCCGTTCTCGATCTCGTCCTGGATGCGCAGCCGCTCGAGCCGCACCAGAGCCGTGTCCCACAGCGTCAGGATCTGGCGCCGGAGCGCGACCTGCACCTGTTCCTCCTCGCGCGCGTCGAGCTGGGTGCGGTCGCGGTAGCGCATGAGCTCGGTGATCCGGTGCTGGGTGTCGAAGACGGTGCGCCGGCGGGTCTCGGTCGGATGGGCGGTGATCACCGGCACGACCAGCGCGTGGCGCAGGGCGGCGGCCACGTCGGCACCGTCGAGCTCCGCGCCCTCCAACAGCTCGTACGTGTGGGCCAGCGACGACGCCTGGGGCGGTTCACCGGCCCGGATGTGGATCGCTCGGCGGCGCTCGCGGTGCAGGTCCTCGGCGAGATTCGCGAGCAGGGCGAAGTGCGAGAAGGCGCGGATCACGGGGATCGCCTCCGCGGTGGGCACATCGGCGAAGAGCGCCGCGAGTTGCTCGCGGTCGAGTTCGGAGCGGCGGACGGCGAAGGACTCCTGCCTGGCCCGTTCGACGAGGTCGAAGATCTGCGGTCCCGCCTGTTCGCGGACGGTGTCGCCGAGGATCCCGCCGAGCAGCCGAATGTCGTCGCGGAGGGGTTCGGTGGCGGCGCGCGCTGGCTCACTGGTCATGCTGGGCAGTATCCCCTGCCCCCTGCTCAGATTTCGAGGTCGCCGCTCATATGGGCGTTTGACCGGCGGTCCCCGGCAACGACGAAGGCGCCCCGAACCCTGTGGGTTCGAGGCGCCTCGTTGCGTCTGAGAGCGACGTCTAGGACGTCAGCTTGATGCTGAGCGTCACGCCGATGATGCACACCGCCCAGATGATGCCGACGAAGATCGTCACCCGGTCGAGGTTCTTCTCCACCACCGACGAACCCGAGAGCGACGACTGCACGCCACCGCCGAACAGCGACGACAGGCCGCCGCCCTTACCGCGGTGGAGCAGCACGAGCACCACCAGCAGCAGGCTCAGCACGAGGATGGCGATCTTCAGCACCAGCTGCAATGTTTCCACGAGGATCCAGTGTACCTTCCGGTCGACGTCGGTCGTTCAAGGGCGTTCGGGCGCGCCGTACCTACAGCGGCCCGGCCGGCCACTCCGTTCCTACAGCGGCCCGGCCGGCCACTCCGTTCTTACAGCGGCCCGCCGGCCGCGATCGCGCTGAGCGCGGCGAACTCGTCGGGCTTGAGCGACGCGCCGCCCACGAGACCACCGTCGACATCGGGCTGCGCGACGAGCTCGCCCACGTTCTTACTGGACACCGAGCCGCCGTACAGCACCCGGATCCCCGCCGCGACCTCGGCACCCCCGAGCTCCGCGATGGTGGCGCGCACCGCGGCGCACACCTCCTGCGCGTCCTGCGGGGTGGCCACCTTGCCGGTGCCGATGGCCCACACGGGCTCGTAGGCGATGACCGTCTTGGACAGGTCCTCGGCGCTGAGCCCGGACAGCGAGCCCTTGAGCTGCTCGACGTTGTACTCGACCTGGGTGCCCTGCTCCCGGATGTCGAGTCCCTCGCCGATGCAGACGATCGGCGTCAGGCCGTGCCGCAGCGCCGCCTTGGTCTTGGCGAGCACGGTCTCGTTCGTCTCACCGTGGATCGTGCGGCGTTCGCTGTGCCCGACCACCACGAAGGTGCAGCCCAGCTTGGCGAGGAAGGCGCCCGAGATGTCGCCGGTGTAGGCGCCGGAGTCGTGCGGCGAGAGGTCCTGCGCGCCGTAGGTGATCTTGAGGTCGTCACCGTCGACGGCCGTCTGCACCGACCGCAGGTCGGTGAACGGCGGGATCACCGTGACATCGACGTGCGCGAAGTACTTGTCCGGCAGTGCGAAGGCCAGCTTCTGCACCACCGCGATCGCCTCGAGGTGGTTGAGGTTCATCTTCCAGTTGCCGGCGATGAGCGGCTTACGGCTCATGCGTCACCCCTTTCGAGCACCTTCAGGCCCGGGAGCTCCTTGCCCTCGAGGTACTCCAAGGATGCCCCGCCGCCCGTGGAGATGTGGCTGAAACCGTCCTCGTCGAGGCCCAGCGTGCGCACAGCCGCGGCCGAGTCGCCGCCGCCGACCACGGTGAAAGCCCCGTTCGACGTGGCCTTGATGACGGACTCGGCGACGGCCTTGGTGCCCGCGGCGAAGGCCGGGAACTCGAAGACACCCATGGGGCCGTTCCAGAACACCGTCTTGGCCTGCGTGAGCACGGCACCGAAGCGCTGCGCCGACTCGGGACCGATGTCGAGGCCCATCCAGCCGTCCTCGATGGCGTCGGCCGCGACCGTCTTCGACGCGGCATCGGCGGCGAAGGCGTCCGCGACCACCACGTCGACGGGCAGGTGCAGCACGTCGCCGAACTCCTCGAGCAACTGCTTGCAGGTCTCGATCTGATCCTCCTGCAGCAGCGAGGTGCCCACCGAGTAGCCCTGCGCCGCGAGGAAGGTGAAGGCCATACCGCCGCCGATGACGAGCGTGTCGACCTTCGGCGCCAGCGCGCGGATCACGCCCAGCTTGTCGGAGACCTTCGAGCCGCCGAGAACCACGGCGTAGGGCCGCGACGGGTTCTCGGTCAGCTGCGCGAGCACCCGCACCTCCGCGTCGACGAGGCCGCCGGCGTAGGCCGGGAGCAGCTTCGCCACATCGAAGACCGACGCCTGCTTGCGGTGCACGACGCCGAAACCGTCGGAGACGAAGGCGCCCTCACCGACGTGCGAGGAGACGTCGACGAGCTCGGCGAGGTCGCGGGCGAGCGCCTCACGCTCGGCGTCGTCCTTGCTGGTCTCGCGGGCGTCGAAGCGGACGTTCTCGAGGAGCAGGACGTCACCGTCGGTGAGGCCCTCGGCGCGCGCGAGGGCGTCCTGGCCCACGACGTCGCCCGCGAGCTGGACGTTGCGGCCCAGGCGCTCCCTCAGCTCCTTCGCGACGGGCGCGAGCGAGAACTTCGGGTCGGGCTCGCCCTTCGGGCGGCCGAGGTGCGCGGCCACGATCACCTTGGCGCCGGCTTCGGCGAGAGCCTTGAGCGTGGGCACCGAGGCGATGATGCGACCGGCGTCGGTGATGACGCCGGCATCGTCGAGCGGCACGTTCAGGTCGCTGCGGACCAGGACGGTGCGTCCCTCGACGCCCTCGGACAGCAGGTCGGAAAGAGTGGAAACGGTCATCAGAGCGATTTACCTACCAGATCAGTCACGTCGACGAGGCGGTTGCTGTAGCCCCATTCGTTGTCATACCAGGACACGACCTTAGCCTGATCGTCGATCACCTTGGTCAGTCCGGCGTCGAAGAGCGAGCTGTGCGGGTCGGTCACGATGTCGGACGAGACGATCGGGGCGTCGTAGTACTTGAGGATGCCCTTCAGCCCGCCCTCGGCGGCGGCCTTCATCGCGGCGTTGATCTCGTCGACGGTGGCCTTCTTCGCGAGCTGCACCGTGAGGTCGGTGACCGAACCCGTGGGGATCGGCACCCGCAGCGCGTAGCCGTCGAGCTTGCCGTCCAACTCGGGCAGTACCAGGCCGATGGCCTTGGCCGCACCCGTCGACGTGGGCACCACGTTGATCGCGGCGGCGCGCGCCCGGCGCGGATCCTTGTGCGGACCGTCCTGCAGGTTCTGGTCCTGCGTGTACGCGTGGACCGTGGTCATCAAGCCCTTGACGATGCCGAACTCGTCGTTGACGACCTTCGCCAGCGGACCGAGACAGTTCGTGGTGCACGAGGCGTTGGAGATGACGTGCTGGCTGCCGTCGTACTTGTCGTCGTTCACGCCCATCACGACGGTGAGATCGGCACCGGACGCGGGCGCCGAGACGATGACCTTCTTGGCTCCCGAATCGAGGTGCCCCTGCGCCTTGTCACGAGCCGTGAAGATGCCCGTCGATTCGATGACGACGTCCACGCCGAGGTCGCCCCACGGCAGGGCCGAGGGGCCCTCGCGGACCTCCAGAGCCTTGATCACCTGATCGCCCACGCGGATGGTGTCGCCGTCGGCGACCACGTCCTCGTCGAGGCGTCCCAGGATGGAGTCGAACTTGAGGAGGTGGGCCAACGTCGCGTTATCGGTCAGGTCGTTGACCGCGACGATCTCGACATCGGTGGTGCCGAGCGCTTTCTGGGCCGCCACCGCCCGGAAGAAGTTGCGGCCGATCCGACCGAATCCGTTGACACCTACGCGAACAGTCACAGTAGTGCTCCTTCGAGTCAGGAATGCCTGCCCGTCAACGGTAGCTCCGGAACACCCCGTCCGCTTGGTTATGACCAGTTCTGCATGTGCCGCCGATCATGCCCGGTTACTCGGCTTTCGCGTGCAGCGCGGGCGCTCGTCAGCCCTCGTCGAGCATGTCCGCGGTGACGGCGGACTCGGTGTCCGGGACACCGTCGGCGGCGGCACGCTTGTCCGCCATGGAGAGCAGGCGCCGGATCCGGCCGGCGACCGCGTCCTTGGTCATGGGCGGGTCGGCGAGCTGGCCGAGTTCCTCGAGCGAGGCCTGACGGTGCTGCACTCGCAGCGAGCCCGCCTGAGCCAGGTGATCGGGGACGTCGGGGCCGAGGATCTCGAGCGCCCGCTCGACGCGCGCGGCGGCCGCGACCGCGGCTCGCGCGGAGCGGCGGAGGTTGGCGTCGTCGAAGTTGGCCAGACGGTTCGCAGTGGCCCGGACCTCGCGCCGCATGCGGCGCTCCTCCCAGACGAGACGGGTGTCGTTGGCGCCCATGCGGGTCAGCAACGCGCCGATCGCCTCTCCGTCGCGGACGACCACGCGATCCGCCCCGCGGACCTCGCGCGCCTTCGCGGTGACACCGAGCCTGCGCGCGCACCCGACGAGCGCGAGGGCCACCTCCGGCCCCGGGCAGGAGACCTCGAGCGCGCTGGAACGTCCGGGTTCGGTGAGCGAGCCGTGCGCCAGGAAGGCTCCGCGCCACGCCGCCTCCGCGTCGTGCACCGAGCCGCCGACGATCTGCGAGGGCAGCCCGACGACCGGGCGGCCGCGCATGTCGAGCAGGCCCGTCTGGCGCGCCAGCGCCTCGCCGTCCTTGACCACGCGGACGATGTACCGGGCGGCCTTGCGCAGCCCGCCCGCACTGAGCACGTGCACGTCCGAGTTGTAGCCGTACAGGTCGAGGATCTCCTTGCGAAGCCGCCGGGCCGTGATACCCGTGTCGACCTCGGCCTCCACGATCACGCGCCCGCCCTGGATGTGCAGCCCGCCGGCGAACCGGAGCAATGAGGCGACCTCGGCGCGGCGAGCGCTCACCTGGGTGATGGAGAGCCTGCTCAGCTCGTCCTTGACCTGGGATGTCAGCGCCACAGCGGGCCCCTCCTAGGGATACATCGACTACATCGGGCGGGAAACGGGAAAGGTTGCCTATTCGCGGTCCGAGAGTTCACTGTAGGCCACTTTCTCGATCGCGGCTGCCAGTGCCTCGGGGTCGTGCTGGTGGGTGCCGGGCACGCCGACATCCACGAAATGGGGCGTCGCACCCAGGAGCGCGGTAGCGCGGACGAGGTGCTCGCGCTCGGTGCCGGGCGGCACGGTCCGGGCGTCGACGATGACATCATCGAAGCGGAGTCCGTCGGCGTGCGCGGCGAGCACGTGCAGGTGCCGCTCGGGCGAGTACCCACCCGTCTCCTCCGGCTCCGGTGCGAGGTTGAGGATCAGGACCCGCCGCGCGGGAGTGCGGCGCAGCGCATCCACCTGCTCGGGCACCAGCACGTGCGGGATGACGGAGCTGAACCACGACCCCGGCCCCAGGGTCACCACGTCGGCGTTCATGATCGCCTCGACCGCGTCCACGCAGGCGCGAGGATGGGCGGGAAGCAACCGGACCCGACGCACCTGCCCCGGCGTGACCGCCACGGCGACCTGACCGCGGATCACCCGGGAGAGCCGGGGATCGTCCTCGAGCCCGGTCACGTCGGCCTCGATCCGCAAGGGCCCCGGCACCATCGGCAGCACGCGGCCCTGCACGCCGAACCGGTCGACGATCGCATCGAGCGCGTCGACGGGGTCCCCGAGCACCTCGCACAGGCCGGCCAGCAGCAGATTCCCGACGGGATGCCCCGCCATCGCACCGCCACCACCGAAGCGGTGCTGCAGGATTCCCGCCCAGAACTCGCCGCGATCGTCGTCGGGCATGAGGGCGGCGAGCGCCATGCGCAGGTCCCCCGGCGGGATGATGCCGAGTTCGTTGCGCAACCGGCCCGACGAGCCGCCGTCATCGGCGACGGTGACGATGGCCGTGATCTCCGCCTCCAGGGCGCGTCCGGCGCGCAGCGTCGCGAACAACCCGTGGCCGCCTCCGAGCGAGGCGAGCTTCAACCGCCTCATTCGAGCCCCAGATCCCGATGCGCGGCACGGACTTCGATGCCCGGCCGACCCTCGAGCCGGCGCACCAGCTCCTCGGTCATGGCGACGCTGCGGTGCTTGCCGCCCGTGCAACCGATCCCGACGGTGAGGTACGTCTTACCCTCGCGCCGGTAGCCCGCGAGGAGCGGGTCCAGCAGTTGCGCGTAGGTGTCGAGGAAGTCCGACGCGCCCGGCTGCCCCAGCACGTACCCGGAGACCTCCGCGGTGAGGCCGTTGAGCGGCCGGAGTTCCGGCACCCAGAAGGGGTTCGGGAGGAAGCGCACGTCGAGCACCATGTCGGCGTCGAGCAGGATCCCGTTCTTGAAGCCGAAGGACTCCACGGTCACGGTGATCGTGCCGGATCGCAGAGTGCGGAAGGAGTTCTCGATCGTCTCGCGCAGCCGCGCGACCGAGAGCGCCGAGGTGTCCAGCACCAGGTCCGCGGTCGAGCGGATGGGCTGCAGGATCCGGCGTTCAGCGGCGATGCCCTCGGCGAGCGTGCCGCTGCCCTGCAACGGATGTTTGCGCCGCACCTGTTCGAACCGGCGGATCAGCGTCTCGTCGGAGGCGTCGAGGAAGAGCACCCGCGGCTCGATGTCCTTCTCCGCCAGCTCCCGGCGGATGTTCGCGAAGTCACCGGTGAAGGTGCGGCTGCGCACGTCGGTCACGATGCACAGGCGGTGGATCCGCGACTCGTCGGCGAGCGAGATGTCCACCATGTTGCTGATGAGGGCGGGCGGCAGATTGTCGGCGACGTACCAGCCGAGATCCTCGAGCACCTTGGCCGCGGTGCCGCGCCCCGCGCCGGACAGGCCGGTCACGAGGAGCACGTCCATCGGACCGTCGCTGCGGTGTTCGCCGACGGTCCGTTCGTCGGCTCCGCTGTCCGGATTCCCGGTCGGGCGCACGGCCCCTCCTCCTCGCTCGTCGGTACCGCTTCAGGGTAGCCATCGCCGACGGTTCCCGCGGGGCTCTGGGCAGGGCGCCCCGCAGCATCCGAGCACCGCCTAGAGTCGTCCGGTGTGTCCGTTCCCCGCACCGTCGTCCTGACCGCTGCAACCCTCGCCGTCGCCGCGTCCGCGCTGGTCGCCCCGGCGGCCTCGGCGGAGACGGCGCCGGGCACCGCCGGGCTCGAACCGGCCCTGGCGGAGGCGTACTCGTCGGCGTACCGGGCCGCCGCCGCGAACGGGGTGGTGCTCAGCATCACGTCCGGCAAGCGCTCGTGGTCCGAGCAGCAGTGGCTGTGGGAGGACGGGATCGCGCGGTACGGCTCCCCCGCGGCGGCGCGACGGTGGGTACTACCACCCGCCGAATCCACCCACGTCAGCGGCGCGGCGGTCGACGTCGGCCCGTGGCAGGGCGCGGCCTGGCTGCAGGCCAACGGCAACCGCTGGGGCCTCTGCCGCACGTTCGACAACGAGTGGTGGCACTTCGAGTTGGTCACCGCTCCGGGCGGCGCGTGCCCGCCGACGGTGCCCGACGCCTCGTTCCGCTGAGGTCGGCCGAACCCTTCGCGCGGCTCACGGGCCGGTGTTAGGTTTCGATGATCCGATCGACGTGGAGGACCACATGTTCCGTATCAGGTCGGCGGCCGCGGCCGCATTCGTGATCCCCCTCGCCCTCGCGGGGTGCGGGACGTCGGGCAACAGCGGCGGGCCGTCGTCGACGGTGAACGTGGCGGCCGGCGGCTGCGACGCGACCAGCCCCACCGGCACCATGTTCACGCCTTCGTCCTCCGCGTCGCCGTCGGGGCCGCGCGACATCAGCACGAACCCCGAGGGTGCGTCCGGATACCGCTCCGGCCTGCCCGTCACGCACACCAAGGACTACGCCGCGGCGACCGCGAACCCGATCGCCACGAAGGCCGCGTGTGAGGTCCTCGCCCAGGGCGGTACGGCCGCCGATGCGCTCGTCGCCGCGCAGACCGTGCTCGGACTCGTCGAGCCGCAATCCTCGGGCATCGCCGGCGGCGCCTTCCTGTTGTACTACGACGCGAAGTCGAAGAAGGTGCAGGCCTACGACGGCCGGGAGACGGCGCCCGCGAGCGCCGACGAGAACTACCTGCGCTGGATCTCGCCCGAGGACCGCACGGCGCCCAAGCCCGACGCCCGCTCCTCCGGCCGCGCCGTCGGCGTGCCCGGCGCGCTGCGACTGCTCGAGGCCGTCCACGGCGAGCACGGAGGCAAGACCTGGCGCGAGCTCTTCGACCCCGCGGTGAAGATCGCCGACGACGGCTTCGCGATCAGCCCGCGGCTCGCCGGGGCCATCGCCGACGAGGCCAAGAACTTCGCCAACGACGCCGATCTCAAGGGCTACTTCCTCGAGCCCGACGGTGCGCCGAAGAAGGCGGGCGTCAAGCTGACCAACCCCGCGTACGCGAAAACACTGGGCGCCATCGCCTCCGAGGGCGCGAAGGCCTTCTACACCGGCCCGATCGCCGAGGCGATCGTCGCCTCGGTCCGCGACACCACCGGCGGTCGTACGGCGGGCACCATGACCGTCGAGGATCTCGCGAAGTACTCCGTCAAGACCCGTGAGGCCGTGTGCACGCCGTACCGCGACCGAGAGCTGTGCGGTATGCCCGCGCCGTCCTCGGGCGGCATCACCGTGGCGCAGGCGCTCGGCATCCTGAACTCCTTCGATCTGTCGAAGCTGGGCCCGGACGCGGTGCACGGCGGCGATGCTGGGCCCGACGGGGGAATCCCGACGGCCGAGGCGATCCACCTGATCTCCGAGGCGGAGCGGCTCGCCTACGCCGACCGGGACAAGTACATCGCCGACCCCGATTTCATCCCTCTTCCCGGCGGCTCCCCCGCAGCGCTCGTGGATCCCGCATACCTCGCGGGCCGGGCGAAGCTGATCGACAGGGGCAAGTCGATGGGCACCGCGAAGCCGGGTGAGTTCCCCACCGCCACACCGGGCGTGACCACGCCGCCCGAGCACGGTACGAGCCACATCACGATCCTCGACAAGCACGGCAACGTCGCGTCGATGACCACCACCGTGGAGTCCGCCTTCGGCTCCTACCACATGGTGGACGGTTTCCTGCTCAACAACCAGCTCACCGACTTCTCCGCCGAGCCCGCCGATTCCGCGGGTCTCCCGGTGGCGAACCGCGTGCAGCCGGGCAAGCGGCCCCGCAGCTCGATGTCGCCCACGATCCTGTTCGCACGGGGATCCGACGGCGCGCGCGGTGACGCGATCGGCGCGCTCGGCTCCCCCGGCGGCGCTGTCATCATCCAGTTCGTCATCAAGACCATCGTCGGCCTGACCGACTGGAAGTTGAACCCGCAGCAGGCGGTCGGGATGGCGAACTTCGGTGCGGCGAACTCCCCGAAGACGAACGTCGACAGCGCGCACCCCGTGTTGAGCACCGACGAGGGGCGCAAGGTCGTCGAGGACCTCCGGGCACTGGGACATCAGCTGAACCTCGCACCGCAGGTCTCGGGACTGTCCGCGATCGTCAAACAGGGCGACGTCTACGCCGGCGGCGTCGATCCGCGCCGCGAGGGAGTGGTGCTGGGCGGCAGCTGATCCCGGCGGCCGGACAGCCGGCGCCAAGCTTCGGCCAAGGACACCCGCCTACCGTCGGGCGTATGGGAATGAAGTGCAATTTCATCGTGGGGTGCCCGGCGGGGACAGACCCGGCGGCACTGCTGCGGGACCTGCCGCCGCTGGACGTCGCGGCATCCGACGCGCTGGCGACGCAGATCCTCGGCACGCGATCCTGGGGTAGGCGGCGCCGTTTCCACCGCACCGGCGATCTGTCGAGGGAGGTCTATCCGCGCGACGGTGAGATCGCCGTCGCCGTGTACGGCGACCTGATCATCGCCGCGTACGACGACGTGTCCACCGAGTGGGTCATGGAGGCCGTCCCCGACTGGGGCTACCCGATCCTCAGGACCCACGACGTGGACGCGTTCATCCTGCACTCCGTGGTGAACATGGGCGTGTTCGCGTTCTGGCGCGACGACGAGGTGGTCCGGTCGTACGGCGGCGTCGACGGTGAGGCCATCGTCGACGAGGGCGATCCGCTCCCGTTCGAGCGAGGCCTCGATCCCGAGGAGGACGGGTTCGGCTGGGTCACCGAGCACGCCATCCTGGATCGGCTCGGATTCTGCTACGAAGGTCCGTCCTCAACCGACAACGTCGATCCATCATCGGTGCCGCTGCTCGTGTACCGCTGACTCACAGCACCAGCACCGCTGCCACGGTTGCCGGGATCGCCAGGATCAGGCCGTGCGCGGCGAACCGCCGGACATCGATCCGCACGCCCCCGCGCAGGCATCGCTCCCGCCAGAGCAGCGTCGCGAGCGATGCCCACAGCGTCACGATCGGGGCCACTCCCACGCCGATCAGCAGCGCCATGAGCCGGACCGGCTCGCCGGCGGCGACGGGTTCGAGCGCCAGATAGGCGGGCAGGTTGTTGACGCCGTTCGCGGCGAGCGCGCCGATTCCCGCGAGCCGCACCAGGTCCGACGGTGCCATTCCCGCCCCCGCGACGTCCCGCAGCACCCCCTCGAGGCCGGCTGCCAAGGCCACCTGCACCGCGGCGAAGACCACCGTGAGGATCAGGACCATGCGCCACGGCACCTCGATCTCCCTGAGCCGGTGCGGCGCACGGACCGCGACGGCGACCCCCAGAACGACCGCGGCGACGGTCGCGGCGACGGCGGGCGGAACGCCGACCGCGAAGGCCGGGCCCAGTGCTAGGCAGACGATCGTCGCCACTGCGAACAGGACGCGGTCCGCCGCGGGCGCGAACTCCGGCACCGCGTACCGTCCGCGCAGATCCTTGCGATGCAGGAGCCACAGCACCACGACCGTCACCGCGATCGCGACCAACGCGGGCCGCCAGGACAGGGCGAGGTAGGCACGGACTCCACCGTCGAGGTGGTAGACGGCGAGCAGGTTGGTCAAGTTGGAGACCGGCAGCAGCAGCGACGCGGTGTTCGCCAGCCACACCGTGGTCATCGCGAAGGGCAAGGGGGCCAGTCCCAGTCGCGAGGCCGCCGCGAGTACCACGGGCGTTAGGAGCACCGCGGTGGTGTCCAGGCTGAGGACGATCGTCGCCGCGCAGGCGAGGGCCACGACGCCCAGCCACATCAGGACGACGCTGCCGCGGCCCAGCCGGGCCGCGAGCACGCCCATCGCGTCGAACACCCCGGACAGCTGGGCGATCTCGGCGACGACGGTGATAGCGAGCAGGAAGACCAGTACCGGGGCGACCTGCGCCACCACGTCCGCCGCGTTCACGCGCCGTCGGTACGCAGGCCGTCGAGCACGGTGCGGGCGGTGGTCAGGCCGATCCCGGGGACCTCGACGATCTCCTCCAGGCTGGCGCCGCGCAGCTTCGCGACCGAGCCGAAGTGCTGCAGCAGCGCCGCCTTCCGCGTGTCCCCGAGACCGGGGATCGCGTCCAGGGCACTGGCGGTCATCCGCTTCGAGCGCTTGCTCCGGTGGAAGGAGATGGCGAACCGGTGCGCCTCGTCGCGGACCCGCTGCAGCAGGAAGAGCGCGTCCGAATTGCGCGGCAGGATCACGGGATCCTCGTCGCCGGGGACCCACACCTCCTCGAGCCGTTTGGCGAGGCCGATCACGGCCACGTCGGTCACGCCGAGCTCGTCGAGCACCTCCTGGGCGGCCGCGGCCTGCGGCGCGCCACCGTCGACGACGTAGAGGTTGGGCGGGTACGCGAACCGGCGGGGACGACCCGTCTGCGGATCGATGGCGGCCTCCGGGGCGAGGTCTCCCCCGTTGTCCGCGGCGGCGACGTCCGCCCCGCCGCCGGCCGAGGCCTCCTCGACCACGACGTCCTGGCGCGCATCGGCCCTGTGCCGCAGGAAGCGCCGGCGGGTGACCTCGGCGATCGACGCGACGTCGTCGCTGTGCCCGTCGCCGGCGGCCTCCTTGATCCCGTAGTGGCGGTAGTCGGACTTCTTCGCCAGCCCGTCCTCGAAGACGACGAGCGAGGCCACCACGTCGGAGCCCTGGATGTGGCTGATGTCGACGCACTCGATGCGCAGCGGCGCCTCGTCGAGATCCAGCGCGTCCTGCAGGCCCTGGAGGGCCGCGGACCGCGCCGTGAGGTCGCCGGAGCGCTTGAGCTTGTGCTGGTGCAGCGCGTCCGCGGCGTTCCGCTCCACGGTCTCCATGAGGGTCCGCTTGTCGCCGCGCTGCGGTACGCGCAGCGAGACCTTGCCGCCGCGGAGCTCCTCGAGCCAGTCCTGCACCTCGTCGGCGTCGTCGGGCAGCACGGGGACGAGCACCTCGCGCGGTACCGGGTTCACGGCCCCCTCGCCCGACTGCTTCGCGCGTTCGGCCTCCTCGCCGTAGAACTGGGTGAGGAACTGCTCGATGAAGTCGGCGTTCTCGCTGCCCTCCGCGTCGCCCGGCTTCTCGACGACCCAGCCGCGCTGGCCGCGCACGCGCCCGCCCCGGACGTGGAAGATCTGGACGGCCGCCTCGAGATCGTCGGAGGTGAACGCGATGACGTCCGCGTCCGTTCCGTCGCCGAGCACCACGGCCTGCTTCTCGACGGCCTTGCGCAGCGCCGAGACGTCGTCCCGCAGCCGGGCGGCGCGCTCGAAGTCCAATTCCTCGCTGGCGGCGAGCATGTCGGTCTCGAGCTGTTTGATGAGGTTGTCGGTCTTGCCGGCGAGGAAGTCGCAGAAGTCGAGCACGATGTCGCGGTGCTGCTCCGCGGTGACCTTCCCGACGCACGGCGCCGAGCATTTGTCGATGTAGCCGAGCAGGCACGGGCGGCCCATCTGGTTGTGCCGCTTGAACACCCCGGCCGAGCACGTCCGCGCGGGGAAGACACGCAGGAGCAGGTCGAGTGTCTCGCGGATGGCCCACGCGTGGCTGTACGGGCCGAAGTAGCGCACGCCCTTGCGCCGCGGCCCGCGGTAGACGTACAGCCGCGGGTACTCCTCGTTCAGCGTGACCGCGAGCATCGGGTAGGTCTTGTCGTCCCGGTAGCGGACGTTGAACTGCGGATCGAACTCCTTGATCCAGTTGTACTCGAGCTGCAGCGCCTCCACCTCGGTGCCGACCACCGTCCACTCGACGGACGCCGCAGTGGTGACCATCTGGTAGGTGCGGGGGTGCAGGCCGTAGACATCGGCGAAGTAGGAGTTCAGCCGGCTGCGCAGCGACTTGGCCTTACCGACGTAGATGACCCGGCCGTGCTTGTCCCGGAACTTGTACACGCCGGGCTGCGTGGGGATGCTGCCCGGCGCGGGACGGTAACTCTGCGGATCGGCCACCCGTCCAGATTAGGACGGGTGGCCGACATGTTCGGTGGTGGGACGGTTCCGGGTCAGCCGACGGGGATCCAGACGGGGCCGAGCCAGAAGCCCCAGTGGTGCCGGCCCGCGTCCCACACGGGCTGATGCCAGCCGCCCTGATGGAGGACGGGGCCCGGTCGCCAGTTCGGGTCCTCGCCCTGGGTCCGCGCTGTCCGGGTGACGTCGGCCCGGCGACCGCGGTCCCGGTCGTCGGAGCGGTGGTCGTTCTGACCGACGGCGGGACGCGCCGGGTCGGCCGAGGCGATGCCCGCCCCGACGGAGCCGACGCCGCCGATCACCGCGGCGCCGAGGAGTGCTGTTCCGATCAACTTCTTCATTGTGGTCATGAACCGACCCTCGCAGTGCCGGCTGGAAGCCGGCATGCCTCCACCTGGAGGTCTCCTGTCGGTTCGGGTCCCTCGCTGTGCGCCGCGTCCTTGATGCTGCGCGAGACGAGGGGATCGTCGACCGCGAGACCGAACGCGAGGCGGTACTCGGCGGGCACCAGCCCATGGACACCGAGGTGGGGCGAGATCATTGCCATCCAGAGACCGCAGAGGTGGCACTGCACGCGGTCGCCGTCGTCGTGGAGCAGCCCGTAACGCGAGAGCACCAGATCCCCCAGGGCGTCGATGTACTCCGCGTGCGCCGACACCCGCTCCAGGATCTCCGCGACCCGCTGCGCGGTGCCGTCGATCCGGGTGCGGAACTGCGGCGGGCTGAGATGCTCGAGGACGCACCGGCGCAGCTCCAGGTAGTGGTCGAGTAGGCCCTCGCTCTCCATGGCGTGCTCGAAGGCCGTACGGGGCGCCGCGTGCCCGTCGTGTTCCGACCGGGCGCCCCAGCGCGACTGCGCGCGGGAGGCCCCGCGCCGCCGGCCACTGATCCGGCCGTGCGCTGCGACGTGGTTGTCGACGCTCGCGAACCACAGCCCGCACGCGGGGCACTGCTTCAGCGCGCCGCCCGGCGCTCGGACGGCGGCGGGCACGGTGAACGAGGCGGGATCGTGACTCCAGGCGTCGATGATCGCGACCGTGACCGACGCGGCGTCGGTCCCCACCCGGTCGGCCAGGCGGCTCGGGCCGTAGCCGTTCGCCGCGGCCCAGTTGGCGGCTTCGGCCCACGTGCCCCACGGCGCGCCGGCCGGGAGTTCGGTCAGCGGTACCCCGCGGCCCGATGACAACGGCTCCTGCGGCCCGTCCGCGTCCCTGCGCGCGGCGCG
This sequence comes from Tsukamurella sputi, assembly GCF_007858445.1. Lineage (GTDB taxonomy): Bacteria > Actinomycetota > Actinomycetes > Mycobacteriales > Mycobacteriaceae > Tsukamurella > Tsukamurella sputi. The sequence goes on from NZ_VIGV01000001.1 coordinate 71,214, forward strand.
GGGGCGTGCCGGTCGACCGACCGTCCGGACCGCTTCGCGTCGACGGCGGGGCGCGTGCTCCCGTGTCGCCGCCTCCCGCCGCTGCCGCCCCCGACGGTGCACGCCCCGGTGCGCCTCGACGTCCGAGAACCAGATGCCGCAGTCCGGACACTGCTCGACGCCCACCGGCGGCGCGGCTGCGGGAGGCGCGGTGAACAGGTGCGGCGCCCGGTTCCACTCGTCGGCGATCGCCAGCATCGCGTCGATCCGCGTCACGCCCTCGCGCTCGGCGATCGCGCCCACGCCGAAGCCGCCGGCCGCCGCCCAATTGGCAGCGTCGACCCAGCGCGGATCGTGCGACTGCTCAGGCATGCCTTTCAGAATGCATCATCGTGTCAACCCACGGTGTTCTGACACGCCCGTGCGAGTCTCTATTCGTTCACGACGGACAGGTCACCCGCGGCGTGCTGAGCGCGGAGAACCTTCTTGTCGAACTTGCCCACGGACGTCTTCGGGACCTCCGCGATGAACGCCCAGTTGTCGGGGATCTGCCACTTCGCGAACTTCCCTGCGAGGTGTTCGCGCAGTTGAGCGACGGTGACCTCGGCGCCCGGCTGCAGCACGACCGCGACCAGGGGACGCTCGTCCCATTTCGGATCTGGCACGCCGATCGCCACCGCCTCGAGCACCGCCGGGTGCGCCATGACCTCGTTCTCGAGCTCGACGGAACTGATCCACTCGCCGCCCGACTTGATCACGTCCTTCGAGCGGTCCACGAGGGTGACGTAGCCGTCGGCGGTCAGTTTGCCGATGTCCCCGGTCCGGAGCCAGCCGCCCCCGAACTTGTCGGCTCCGACGGGCTCGGCCCCCTCCGGACTGTAGTAGCTGCCGGTCACCCAGGGGCCGCGGACCTGCACCTCGCCCTGTGTCTCGCCATCGGCCGGCACCACCTGGCCGAGGTCGTCGACGAGGCGCCCCTGCACGCCCGGGAGGAACCTCCCCTGCGTGTTCCGGTAGGCCCACGCGTCCTCGCCCGTGACGCCGCGGGGCGGCCACGCGATGCTGGCGAGCGGAGAGGTCTCCGTCATTCCCCACGCCTGCACGATCTGCACGCCGTGGCGGTCCAGCGCCTTCGCCAGGCTCAGCGGGACCGCGGAGCCGCCGCACGCGATGTGCCGCAGGTGGGTGATGTCCTGCGGGTGCTTTTCCAGGTGGTTGACGATGCCGATCCACACGGCCGGCACGGCGGCGGAGATGGTCGGCTTCTCCTCCGCGAGGAGCCGGACCATCGGCTCGGGCTGCAGGTAGCGGTCCGGGAGGATCAGGGAGGCGCCGGACATCAGGGCACCGAAGGGCGTGCCCCAGCTCATGGCGTGGAACATCGGCACGATCGGCAGCACGGTGTCGTTCGGCCCCATCCCGAGGCCGTAGCTCGCGCAGACGGCGGTCGAGTGCAGCCAGATGCTGCGGTGGCTGTACATGACGCCCTTGGGGTCACCCGTGGTGCCGGACGTGTAGCAGGCAGCGGCGGCAGCCCTCTCGTCGATCTCCGGCCAGTCGTACTCGTCGCTCTGCGCGTCCAGCAGGTCGCGGTAGTCGTGCAACCGCACGCCCGACGGTGCTTCCACCTCGTCCTTGTTCCCGTCCACCACGATGACGTGCTCGATCGTGGTCATGCCACCGATCGCTGCATTGAGCTGCGGAATCAGGCTGCCGTCGGTGATGATCACGCGGTCGGCGGCGTGGTTGGCGATGTAGGTGATCTGGTCCGGGAAGAGCCGGATGTTGATCGTGTGCAGCACGCTGCCCATCGCCGGGATCGCGACGTAGGCGATCATGTGCTCGTTGTTGTTCCACTGGAACGTGCCCACGCGGTCGCCCGGGACCACGCCGAGGTCCTTGAGCGCGTTGGCGAGACGGGCGGCTTCGCGTCCCATCTCGCCGAAGCTCATCCGGGTGGTCTTCTCGGGCGTCCAGGTGGCCACCTCGGCAGCGTCCGCGTACCAGGTCGTGGCATGGCGGAGCAGCGTCGCCAGCGACAGGTGCTCGTCTTGCATCGTGGACATCAGGGGCAGGATCCGCTCGGTCATAGGGCATGCGTACCGCATGTCCGACGGTGCGCGGTCCACTTTCGTCGGACTTCCGACAGGCGGGACGGCGAGGTCGATCTCCGCGTCGAAGCGCTCGCTGACCGCGAAACGACCGGTGTTCGAGCCACCGGTTTCACCGGTGGCCGGAGCACCGACTCGATGCGTGCAAGGGATGCCGGCGAGCCCGGAGCGTTGGCCCGGTTGGACCGCGCCGGACTCACGGGCTCATGGCAGCACGCGGCGGCACGAACGCCGGCAACGGCGGTACATTCGGAGCTAGCACGAGGGGGTTCACGATGGCGGAAACAGTTCCTCAGGAGATCGCGGCGCGAGTGGTGCACTCCGCAGAGCTGGTACCGGTGGGGCGGGAGCAGGCCCAGATCGCGGCACGCGACGCATCGTCGTACCTGCAGGGCCTGCGGCCGAGCACCGTCGACGATGCCTTCCGCCGCTACACCGCGAGCAACAACCCGGCGTACCTTGCGTCGATCCCTCAGCGTCGCGCCGCCTGGGGCGTTCCCGCGTGGGTGTGGATCTTCGGCGTGATCGCGGTCTTCGTCACGGGGCAGGCGGCGATCGGCGCAGGCCTGATCGCCCTGCTTCTCGTCGGCGGCGGCCTCGCGGGCTTCCGCGCCTGGCAGCTGACACGACACAAGAAGCAGCTCGCCGCGCGCGAACAGGCCCGCCTCGCCGCGAACCCGTGGCCCTTCCAGGCCGAGCGCACACCCGCATGGAACCCGGACGCCGAACCGGGCGCCACCCGGGTCGAGGCCCGGCTGTTGGGCCTCGCGGTGCTGGTCACCGAGGAGATCCGGCGCTCCCCCGCGTGGAACAACCCGATCCTCGATCAGCATCGCGTCCGCATCAACCTCGACGCCACCCTGCAGGACATCAGCCACCGCGCCTACCGGGTGTGGCGCATGCGCACCGATACTCCGCGGCCGTCGGGCGAATCCCCGGTCACGCAGGCTCTTGCGGAACACATCGACGAGTACACGCACGCCGCCCGGATGGCCGAGAACGCGCTCCGCGACCACGTGGCCGCGCTGGCCGAGTACCTCGGTGAGCTCCGCCCCGTCGAGCGTCTGCTGCACGACCTGAACCTCCTGGACCGCACCAGCACAGGCGCGCATCGTGAACTGCTGGATCAGCTGTACCGCGATGCCGTCGGCAACGAGGCGGACGCGCTCCGCCTGCAGCACCACGCGGACGAGCTGCGCGACCTGCAGGCGAGCCTCGACACGCAGTTCCACTTCCTGCGCGAACAAGTGGCCAGGACCAACCTGCTGCGCTGAGCTGTCGTGCCGGGCGGCCCGCACGTGGTTACATCAACGAATGACCACCACCCCCGGTTACAAACCCGACACCCGCTTCTTCGGGCACCCGCTGCCGCTGGTGAACCTCTTCGGCGTCGAGATGTGGGAGCGGTTCTCCTTCTACGGCATGCAGGCGATCCTCGCCTACTACCTGTACTACTCGGTCTCCGACGGCGGCCTGGGCTTCGACAAGTCCACCTCGCTCGGGATCGTGGGCGCATACGGCGGCTTCGTCTACCTCTCGACGATCGCCGGGGCGTGGGTCTCCGACCGGCTCCTCGGCGCGGAGCGCACGCTCTTCTACTCCGCCTGCCTGGTGATGGCCGGGCACATCGCCCTCGCCGCGATCCCCGGTGCGGCCGGGGTGGCGATCGGCCTCGTGCTCGTGGCCGTCGGCTCCGGCGGAGTGAAGGGCAACGCCACCAAGGTGGTCGGGGATCTGTATCCGGCCGGCGACACCCGGCGCGACGCCGGTTTCTCCGTCTACTACATGGGCGTCAATCTGGGGGCCTTCGTCGGACCGCTGCTGACCGGCTACCTGCAGGACCACGCGGGATTCCATTGGGGATTCGGCCTCGCGGCGGTCGGGATGGCGCTCGGCCTCATCCAGTACACGCTGACGAGAAACATGCTGCCACGGATCAGCCAGGAAGTACCGAACCCGGCGTCGCGGGGAGACATCCAACGCGTCGTCGCGGGTGGCGTGGTCGCACTCGGCATCGTCGTCGCCCTGATCCTGGCCGGGGTGATCACCGCTGCGAACCTCGTCGACGCGGTGATCATCACCGTCGCCGTGATCTCTCTGGCCTACTTCGTCTTCCTCCTCCGCAGCAGCCGAGTCGACGGTACCGAGCGCAACGGCGTGAAGGCCTTCATCCCGCTGTTCCTCTCCCAGGCCGCGTTCTGGGCGCTGTTCCAGCAGATGTTCACGTTCGTCGCCGTCTACGCCGACGAGCGCCTCGACCGATCCCTCGGAGGCTGGCAGTTCCCCGCCTCGTGGATCCAGTCCGTCGATCCGGTGTTCATCCTGATCTTCGCGCCCGTCTTCGCGGCACTCTGGACCAAGCTCGGCCCGCGCCAGCCCAGCACCCCGATCAAGTTCGCGATCGGCACCGTCGGGATCGGCGTCGCCTTCCTGGCCTTCCTCCTGATGCCCGCCGGGACGAACACCGCACCGCTGGTCGGGCTGCTCGGCATCATGCTGATGTTCGCGCTGGCGGAGCTCTGCATCTCCCCCGTCGGCCTCAGCGTCTCGACCAAGCTCGCGCCCAGGGCCTTCTCCACGCAGATGGTGGCACTGAACTACCTCTCGATCAGCCTCGGCAGCGCCCTCGCCGGGCGCCTCGCCACGTTCTACGACCAGAACGACGAGGCGCCGTACTTCCTGGTCCTCGGCGGAACGGCGATCGGCATCGGCTTCGTCGTGGTCGCCCTGACGCCGTTGATCAAGCGCCTCGCACCCGCGGTCGCCTAACGGTCGCGATCGGCCCCGTCGAACCTGCCGAATCCCTTCACGATCACGAGACTTCCGAGTAACTTCGTGTCCAAGCACTGGAACGACGCGAGGAGCGGCATTGCCGGCGGACGAGTACGACTACATCGTGGTGGGAGCCGGCAGCGCGGGCGCCGTCATGGCGGCGCGACTGTCGGAGGATCCGGGCGTGAACGTCCTGCTCCTCGAGGCGGGCGGTGAGGCGGACGCGGACGAGATCCACATCCCGCTCGCCTTCTCCGCACTGTTCAAGACGAAATGGGACTGGAACTACACCACGACCCCGCAGAAGCACCTGGACGATCGCCCCACGTACTGGCCGAGGATGAAGGCGCTCGGCGGCTGCTCGTCGATGAACGCGATGATCTACATCCGCGGCAACCGCGCGGATTTCGACGCCTGGGAGTCCGAGTACGGCGCGCAGGGGTGGTCCTACGACGACGTGCTCCCGTACTTCATCAAGGCCGAGGGCAACACCGCCCGCCGCGACGAGTTCCACGGCACGCGCGGCCCGCTCAACGTCGAGGACCGGGTGTACACGCACCCCCTGGTCAACGCCTGGGTGGAGAGCGCGGTCAGCTCGGGCCTGAAGCGGAACGACGACTTCAACGGCGCGGTCCAGGACGGCGCCGGCCTGTACCAGGTCACCTGCAAGGGCGGCCGGCGTTGGTCCACCGACAAGGCCTACATCGAACCGGCGCGATCGCGGGCGAACCTCACGGTGGCGGTGGGCGCCGCCGCCCGGCGGATCGAATTCGACGGTGACCGCGCCGCGGGCGTGACCTTCAAGCAGCAGGGCGCGGAGCACACCGTGAAGGCCCGCCGCGAGGTGATCCTCTCCGGGGGCGCGATCAACTCGCCGCAGCTCCTGATGCTCTCCGGGATCGGCCCGGCCGAGCACCTGGCCGAGTTCGGCATCGACACCCGGGTGTCCCTCGCCGGTGTGGGTGCCAACCTGCACGATCACCCGATCGTGCCGATCATCTTCGACACTCACGGCGTCAGCGACCTCATGGAGGCGCAGAACCTGCAGAACCTCCTGCGTTGGAAGATCTTCGGCAACGGTCCGCTGGCGTCGAACGGCGGCGAGGCGGGCGGCTTCTTCCGCTCCCGCGACGATCTCGAGCACCCGGACCTGCAGTACCACGTCATGGGGTCGGGCTTCTACGACAACATGTTGCACGAGCCCACGAAGCGCGGCTTCATCTGCGGGCCCACCCTGGTCAACGTCGCCAGCCGCGGCCAGGTGCGGCTGCGCTCGGCGAATCCCGACTGGCATCCGTCCCTGGAGCCGAACTACTTCGATCAGTCGGCGGACCTCGACGCGCTGCTCGCCGGCACCCGGGCCGGTTTCGAGCTCTGCCGCCAGGGTCCCCTCGCGCGCAACCTGGGCAAGCCCTGGCACGTGCCCGAGGATCCGTCGGACGACGACTTTCTGGCGCTGATCCGCGCGTACGCCCAGACCCTGTTCCACCCCGTCGGCACCTGCGCGATGGGCTCCGGCGAGGACTCCGTGGTGGACCCGCAGCTGCGCGTCCGCGGCACGGAGGGCCTGCGCGTCGTCGATGCATCGGTCATGCCGATGATCACCCGCGGCAACACGAACGCCCCCACCATCATGATCGCCGAGAAGGCGGCCGACGAGATCAGGAAGTCAGCATGACCGCAGCACAGCAGAAGACCTTCGATTCCCTCGACCCGCGCACCGGCGACGTCGTCGAGACCTACCCGATCCACTCCGCCGACCACGTGCACGCCGTCGTCGCGCGCGCCCGCGAGCAGGCCGACTGGTGGCAGGAGATCGGCTTCGAGGGGCGTAAGCAGGCGTTGAACACGTGGAAGGGCGTGATCACGCGCCGCATCAACCAGCTGGCGCAGATCGTGCACGACGAGACGGGCAAGCCGCACGGCGATGCGCTGCTCGAGGCCGCGCTCGGCATCGATCACCTCTCGTACGCCGCCTCGCACGCGAAGAAGGTCCTCGGGCCCCGCCGGGTCGGCTCGGGCCTGGTCATGGCGAACCAGTCGGCGACGGTGCGCTACCACCCGCTCGGCGTGGTCGGCGTCATCGGTCCGTGGAACTACCCCGTCTTCACCCCGATGGGCTCGATCGCCTACGCGCTGGCGGCCGGCAACGCCGTGGTCTTCAAGCCCTCGGAGTACACCCCGGGCGTGGGCGTGTGGCTGGCCCGCACCTTCGAGGAGGCCGTCGGCCGCCCCGTGCTGCAGACGGTCACCGGTCTCGGCGAGACCGGCAACGCGCTGTGCACCTCGGGCGTGAACAAGGTCGCGTTCACCGGCTCGACGAACACCGGCAAGAAGGTCATGGCCGCGTGCGCCGAGACGCTGACCCCCGTGGTGATCGAGGCCGGCGGCAAGGACGCCTTCCTCGTGGACCGCGATGCCGATCTGGACGCCGCCGCCGACGCCGCCGCCTGGGGCGCCTTCGCCAACGCCGGCCAGACCTGCGTGGGCGTGGAGCGCGTCTACGTGCACAAGGACGTCTACGACCCGTTCCTGGAGAAGCTCGTCGCCAAGGCCCGTGAGGTCACCGCGAACGACTCGGACGACTCCAAGATCGGCCCCATCACCATGCCGAGCCAGCTGCCGATCATCAAGGCGCACATCGAGGACGCCCTCGCCCGCGGCGGCCGCGCTCTGGTGGGCGGCATCGACGCGGTCGGCGATCGCTTCGTCCAGCCGACGGTGCTCGTCGACGTCCCGGAGGACTCGATCGCGGTGACGCAGGAGACCTTCGGCCCCACGGTCACCGTCGCCAAGGTGGACACCATGGACGAGGCCGTCGAGCTGGCGAACGCCACCAAGTACGGCTTGGCCGCGACCGTCTTCTCCAAGGCCCGCGGCATGGAGCTGGCCGACAGGATCCGGTCCGGCATGGCCGCGGTGAACGGCATCATCACCTTCGCGGGCGTGCCGAACCTCCCCTTCGGCGGCGTCGGCGAGTCCGGCTTCGGCCGCATCCACGGGCCCGACGGCCTCCGCGAGTTCACCTACGCGAAGGGCATCGCCCGCAAGCGTTTCACCCCGCTACTGAACCTGACCAGCTTCGCGCGGACCGCGGCGCAGGAGGGTCAGCTCACCCAGCTGATGACCCTGCTCCACGGCCGGGGCGGCACGATCAAGTAGCGCTCAGCCCTGGTACGCGGCGGCGATCTCGCGGGCACGGTCCAAGGACTGCACCGCGAGTTCGCCGTCGCGGGCCTGGATCGCCCAGATCGCGACGAACTCGTCGCGCGGGAGTTCGAGATGCGCGAACTGCGCGCCCTCGGGGAACGAGAAGCCCTCGACGATGTCCCACGGGTAGGTGTTCTCGTTCAGGAGGTTGCGCACCGTCACCCCGTCGGGGCCGACGCGCAGTCGCGGGCGCGTGAAGAGCAGGGCGCCGCACGCCAGGATCACGCCGATCGCCACCATGCCCGCCTGATCACCGGTCTTGAAGGCGATCCCGGAGTCACCGCCGGCCTTGAGCAGCCAGGCGACGAAGACGTGGCCGAGGACCAGCACCACCGCCAGCGACCAGGCGTAGATCTTGATCTTGCGCGGGGTCACTTCGAGCACGGGCTGCGTGGTGGCGTCGGTCATCACGCGGCCATTCTACGGAAACCGGACCGCGGGTCGCCGTGCACGTCCGCGGCTAGGCGGTCGGGAGCGCGGCGTGCACCGCGAGCGTGGCGTCGACGGCGCGGGCGGCCTCGGCACCCTTGCCCACGAAGTGTCGCTCGAAGTAGGCGACGTGGTCGTCGTGCTCGTGGAAGTGGTGCGGGGTGAGGACGACGGAGAACACGGGGACGTCGGTGTCGAGCTGCACGCGCATCAGGCCGTCGATGACGGCGGTCGCGACGAACTCGTGGCGGTAGATGCCGCCGTCGACGACCAGCCCCGCGGCGACGATCGCGGCGTACCGCCCGCTGGTCGCGAGCCGCTTGGCCGTCAGCGGGATCTCGTACGCGCCGGGCACCTCGAAGAGATCGACCTCCGCGCCGTCGTGGCCCAGGTTCCGCCACTCGTCGACGAAGCCGTCACGGGCCCGGTCCACGATGTTCCGGTGCCAGGTGGCCTGCACGAGGGCGACGCGGCTCATCGGGCGGCCCGGAGCTTGCGCAGCGTGAGCGCGGTGTCGAGGGCCGCGGACGCGGCCTGTTCGCCCTTGTCCTCCGCCGAGCCGGGCAGGCCCGCACGATCGAGGGCCTCCGCCTCGGTGTTCGTGGTCAGCACGCCGTTGCCGACGGGCACCCCCGCGTCGAGCGAGACGCGCAGCAGGCCCGCGGTCAGCGCATCACAGACGTACTCGAAGTGCGGGGTGCCGCCGCGGATCACGACACCCAGCGCGACGACGGCGTCGTGGCTGCGGGTGAGCTCCTGCGCCACGACGGGCAGTTCGACGGCGCCCGCCACCCTCTCGATCGTCACGTGCGTGACGCCCGCCGCCTCGGCGGTGCGGACGGCACCGGCGAGGAGCGCCTCGCAGACGGTGTCGTGCCAGCGCGACGCGACGATGGCCAGCTTCAGGTCGGCGGCGCCGTCGAGGGTGATGTCGGGGATTCCAGCGCCGCTCACGCGGTACCTCCCTGGTCGAAGTGGTCGAGGTCGCGCAGGTCGTGACCCATGCGGTCGCGCTTGGTGCGCAGGTAGTGGATGTTCTCGGCGTTCGCGCGCAGCGGCATGGGCACCCGCTCGGTGATCTGCAGGCCGTAGCCGTCGAGCCCGACGCGCTTGGCCGGGTTGTTGGTGAGCAGCCGCATCGAGGTGATGCCGAGGTCGACGAGGATCTGCGCGCCGAGGCCGTAGTCGCGGGCGTCCGCGGGCAGGCCGAGCTGGAGGTTCGCGTCGACGGTGTCGGCTCCCCCGTCCTGCAGCTGGTAGGCCTGCAGCTTGTGCATGAGCCCGATGCCGCGGCCCTCGTGGCCGCGCATGTAGAGCACGACGCCGCGCCCCTCCTGCGCCACCATCTCCATCGCGGCGTCGAGCTGCGGGCCGCAATCGCAGCGCAGCGAGCCGAAGACGTCGCCCGTGAGGCACTCGCTGTGCACGCGGACCAGGACGTCGGCGCCGCCGTCGGCGGTGATGTCGCCCTTGACCAGCGCCACGTGCTCGACGTCGTCGTGGACCGAGGTGTAACCGACGGCCTGGAAGTCGCCGTAGCGGGTGGGGATCCGCGCGGAGGCGACCTGCACGACGTGCTTCTCGTGCTTGCGGCGCCACGCGATCATGTCGGCGATGGAGATCATCGCGAGCCCGTGATCGTCGGCGAAGACCCGCAGCTCGTCGGACTTGGCCATCCCGCCCGGATCCTTCTCCGAGACGATCTCGCAGATCACGCCGGCCGGGGCCAGCCCGGCCATGGTGGCGAGGTCGACGGCGGCCTCGGTGTGGCCGGGACGGCGCAGGACGCCGCCCTCCTTGGCCCGCAGCGGCACGACGTGGCCGGGGCGGGTGAAGTCGTCGACGGTGGAGGACGGATCGGCCAGCTTGAGCATGGTGGTCGCGCGGTCGGCGGCGGAGATCCCGGTGCCCACGCCCGCCTTGGCGTCGACGGTCACGGTGTAGGCCGTGCCGTGCTTGTCCTGGTTGGTCGAGTACATCGGCGGGAGGCCGAGCTTGTCGCAGGTGGCGCCGTCGAGCGGCACGCACAGGTAGCCCGAGGTGTAGCGCACCATGAACGCCACCAGCTCGGGCGTCGCCTTCTCGGCGGCGAAGATGAGGTCACCCTCGTTCTCGCGGTCCTCGTCGTCGACCACGACGACGGCCTTACCGGCCGCGATGTCCTCGATCGCACGCTCGATCGAATCGAACCTGGTCATGGCTACTTCTCCTCCTCGCGCCCGGCGAATCCGGTCAGGCGCTCGACGTACTTGGCGACGATGTCCACTTCGAGGTTGACGACGGTGCCGGGCTCGGCCCCGCCCAGGTTGGTGAGGTCGAGGGTGGTGGGGATGAGCGAGACCTCGAACCAGTGCTGCGCGTCGTCGCCGGTCACCCCCTGCCCGAGCGCGGAGACGGTGAGCGAGACCCCGTCGATGGTGATGGAGCCCTTCTCCACGACGTACCGGGCCAGCTGATCCGGCAGGGCGAGGCGCACGACTGTCCAGTGCTCGGACGGGCTGAGGCTCAGGACGTGGCCGGTACCGTCGACGTGGCCCTGGACGATGTGCCCGCCGAGGCGGGAGTTGACGGCGGCGGCCCGCTCGAGGTTGACGCGGTCACCCGGGCCGAGCTTGCTCAGCGAGCTGCGCCGGAGCGATTCCTCCATGACGTCGGCGGTGAAGGCACGGCCCTCGACCGTGACGACCGTGAGGCAGACGCCGTTGACCGCGATCGAATCGCCGTGTTTCGCATCGGAGGTGACGAGATCGCCCTGGACCGTGAATCGGGCCGCATCCGGGAGGTCCTCGCGGGCGGTGATCACGCCCAGCTCTTCGACGATGCCGGTGAACATCCGCCGCTCCTGCCACTTCGGCCTCAGGGCGGCACGACGACGCGGGAACGACCCGCGTAGTTCTCTTTCATCCGGACTATGACCGTCGGCTCCGGGATCGCACCGGAATCTGCTGACCCCCACCTCGCGGTGGGGCGCTCGCGGGCTCGAACGCCGGGATCGCCCGGAGTCCATCACCGCCGGTGGGGAATCGCACCCCGCCCTGAGAACTTCCGCTTCCGAAGGTAGCACTCGTTCGCCGCGGCCCCAAGTGTTGGGTTCACGCCGAACGGAAGGCAAGGTCCGCGGGTCAGCGCAGCAGCGTGAGCAGGACGTCGTCGCCGAGGCGTTCGACGGTGTCGATCCGCAGCCGGAGCGCGTCGCCGAGCGTGCCGACACCGGGGACGGTGAGCGCGGAGAGTCCGGCGCCGAGGAGGACCGGCGCGATGTAGGCCTGCACCCGGTCGACGAGGCCGGCGGCGAGGAAGGCGCCGATCACGCGCGAGCCGCCCTCGACCTGCACGTTGACCGCGTCCCCCGCAGCCGCGAGGGCGTCCTCGGGGCGGTGCGAGCGCACGTGGATCGCTTCGCCCGGGCCGGTGAGCACCGCGGCCCGGGCAGGAATCGACCTGTCCCCCAGGACGATCCGCGTCGGCTGGTGCGGATGGAGGGAGCCGTCGGGGCGGCGGGCGGTGAGGGCGGGATCGTCGGCGACCACGGTGCCCGTGCCCACGATGATCGCGTCGAGCTGGCCTCGCTCGGCGTGCGCGCGCTGGCGCGCCGCGGGGCCGGTGATCCACTGGCTCGTGCCGTCGGGGGCGGCGATCCGGCCGTCGACGGTGGCCGCGATCTTGACGGTGACCATCGGGCGGCCGTGGCGTTGCCGGAACAGCCACTCCGTGAGCGGCCACGGCTCGGTGTCGAGGTGCTCCACCTGGACACCGGCCGTGCGCAGGGTGTGCGCGCCGCCCGCGGCGAGCGGGTTCGGGTCTGCGGCCGCGTACGCGACCCGGGCGATACCGGCGGCGATCAGCGCCTGTGTGCACGGTCCGGTGCGCCCGGTGTGGTCGCACGGCTCGAGGGTGACGACGGCGGTGCCCCCGCGCGCTGCCTCCCCGGCCTGCGCCAAGGCCACGACCTCGGCGTGCGGGCCGCCCGCGGGCGCGGTGCGGCCCCGCCCGACGACGGTGCCGTCGGCGCCCAGGATCACGGCGCCCACCGGCGGGTTCGGGGTGCTCACCCCGCGTGCCGCGACCGATTCCTCGACGGCCAGCGCGAGCGCGGCGTCGATGTCCACGGGCAGGTTCACACCCGTGCGGTGGCCGCCGCCTGAGCGCGGAGCTTGCGCAGGGCGTCGGCGGGGTCGGCGGCGTTGTAGACGGCGGATCCGGCGACGAAGCAGTCGACGCCCGCGGCGGCCGCCTGCTCGATGGTGTCCGCATTGATGCCGCCGTCGATCTCGACCAGCAGCCGCAGCTCACCGGAATCGACGAGGCGGCGCGCCTGCCGCGCCTTGTCCAGCACATCGGCGATGAAGGACTGGCCGCCGAAGCCCGGCTCGACGCTCATCACCAGCAGGGTGTCGAAGCTCTTGAGGATCTCGATGTAGGGCTCGAAGGCGGTGCCGGGCTTGATCGCGAGGCCCGCCTTGCCGCCCGCGGCGCGGATGTCCTTCGCGACGGCGACCGGATCGTCCGACGCCTCGGCGTGGAAGGTCACGTTGTACGCGCCGGCCTCCGCGTAGGGCGGAGCCCAACGCGCGGGGTCGTCGATCATGAGGTGGCAGTCGAGCGGGATGGCCGTGGCCTTCAGCAGGCTCTGCACGACGGGCAGGCCCAGGGTGAGGTTCGGCACGAAGTGGTTGTCCATCACGTCGACGTGCACCCAATCGGCGCCCTCCGGCCCACCCACGGCCTCGACTTCGGCCCCGAGCCGGGCGAAGTCGGCGGAGAGGATGGACGGCGCGATCATCGGCGAAGGCATGCGACGGATTCTACGTCCCGTGACTGCGCGGGATCGCGGGCAGAGGAGCCGGAACCGCTTCGCCGATCGGGTGCGGCCGCGGATTCACACACGCGCACCGCGACGTCGTTGTGTTTCATTTGTCACTCTTGTAACATGAGCCTCATTAATCACACGGGTAACACTCGTGCCGTCGATTGTTGAGAGGTCGTCATGCGGATCGCACGCACCACCGTGACCACGTTCGTGGCGGTCGCCGCGGCCACCGTCTTCGCCGCAGGCCCCGCCCTGGCCGACCCCGCCGTGCCGGCGGTCCCCGTCGCTCCCCCGGCACCGGCCGCACCCGCCGCCGCTGCTCCTGCGGCCGCTGCTCCCGCGGCCGCAGCCCCCGCCGCTGCTGCCGCCGATCCCGCCGCCGTCCCCGCCGCGGCGAGCACCCCGCTCGTCTCCACCGCGAACGCGGTGCCGGCCTCGGCGCAGCCCGCCCTGACCGAGCTGGCGAAGATCCCCGGCGTGCAGCAGATCCTCGCGACCGGCCAGCTGCCCACCACCGACGTGGCGACGCTGGTCAAGATGTTCGGCAGCGACCCGAGCGCGCAGAAGCTGCTCGGACAGCTCCTCGCCGGGCAGAGCGCCGCCGCGGCCCCCGCGGCCGCCGACAGCACCCCGGACGAGCCGCTGAAGTTCGCCGTCACCGGCGCGATCAACGACACCTTCACCAAGGACGGCGGCCAGAAGAAGTACGGCCAGCCCCTCGGCGTCGAGAAGGATGTGGCGGGCGGCTCCAAGGTGCAGGAGTTCACCAAGGGCACCATCTACTGGAACCCCAAGGTCAACGGCGGCAAGGCGGCCGGCGTCACCGGCGCCATCCGTGACCTGTACCTCAAGGAGGGCGGCCCGACCGGCAAGCTCGGCTTCCCGCTCATGAGCGAGCTCTCCGTCGGGGGCCCCACCGCAGGCTCGGTCGCGGGCGCCTACAACGACTTCCAGAACGGCTCGATCGTCTGGTCGCCCGAGGCCGGCGCGCACGTCGTCTCCGGCAAGATCAAGGACCAGTGGGTCAAGGGCGGCGGCGCCTTCGGGATGGGATACCCGAAGGGCGACGCCAAGCCGGGCCCCGGCGGCGTCCTCACCCAGGAGTTCACGAAGGGCGGCGTCCTCAAGGGCTGACGCCCTCACCGCGGCACACGCGAACGGCCCGCCTCCGGCACTCGGAGGCGGGCCGTTTCGTCGTCTCAGCTCTTGCGGAGCGCCTGGAAGAACATCCCGTCGGTGCCGTGCAGGTGCGGCCACAGCTGCACGTGCGGCCCGTCCCCCAGCGGCAGCTCCGTTTCCGGGACCAGGGGGCGGGTGTCGATCTGCTCCAGCCCGGCGCCCGCCAGCAGCTCGTCATCGCCGACGATGCCCACCGTCTCCGCGACGTGCGGCGAACAGGTCGCGTAGAGCACCACGCCACCGGGACGCGTGAGCGCGGCGGCCGCGGTCAGCAGTTCCCGCTGCAGCACCGCGAGCTCGGTGACATCGGACGGCTGCTTGCGCCAGCGCGCCTCGGGCCGGCGGCGCAGCGCTCCGATACCCGAGCACGGCGCGTCCACCAGCACGCGGTCGTAGCCCGGCTCCAGCCCGGACCGGCGGCCGTCCGCGACGTGCACGTCCACGGGCAGCCCCTTGACAGCCTTCCGGACCAGCTCGGCGCGGTGCTCGGCCGGCTCCACGGCGTCGACGCGGGCACCGTCGATCGCGGCGAGCGAGCCCAGCAGGGCCGCCTTGCCACCCGGACCGGCACACAGGTCGAGCCACCGGCCGGCGTCGTCGCCCTCGAGCGGCGCGACCGCTGCGGCCCGTGCGACGAGTTGGCTGCCCTCGTCCTGCACGCCCGCGAGGCCGTCGCGGACGGGTTCGAGCGCACCGGGATCGCCGCTGGGCAGGTACACCGCGTAGGGCGAGAGCCGGCCGGTCTCGCCCTCCACGATGAGCGCCAGCTCGTCCGCCGAGATCTCCCCCGGCCGCGCGACGAGGTGCACCGGCGGCCGGGCGTCGTCGGAGGCGAGCAGAGCCTGCAGCTGCCCCATCGAGTTGATGCCGTTGGCGCGGAGGGACTCCCAGAAGGCCTCGGCGATCCAGCGCGGATGCGCGTACTGCATCGCGAGGTGTCCGAGCAGGTCGTCGGCGGCCGACGGCGCGACCCGGGCGACCCAGGTGTCCTCGTCGTCCCGCGAGACCTTGCGCAGCACCGCGTTGGCGAACCCGGACGCGCCGCGACCCGAGGTCTCCTTCACCGCGTCCACCGTCTCGGAGACGGCGGCGTGCGCGCCCACCCGGGTGCGGAGCAACTGGTAGACGCCGAGCCGCAGCGCGTCCAGCACGGGACCGTCGATCTCGGCGACCGGCCGCCCCGAGGCGTCCTCGATCACCGCGTCGAGCAGGCCCTGCGCCCGGCAGGCACCGTAGGTGAGTTCGGTCGCGAAGGCGGCGTCGCGCCCCTTGAGCCGCTTGTCCCGCAGCAGGCCGGGAAGCACGAGGTTCGCGTACGCGCCGCGCTCACGTACGGCGGCGAGGGTCTGCAGCGCGGCGCTGCGGGCGGGGTCGGTCACTGGTCGCCTCCGAGAATCGCGCCGGATTCGACACGGGCGCCGCGCGCCCAGTCGGCGGCGGGCATGGGTTTCTTGCCGGGCGGCTGCACGGTGCCGAGCCGCAGGGGCGCCGTGGCGGTGCCCACGTGGACCGCGCGCTTGCTCACCCGCAGCTCACCGGGCGCGAGGGCCTCCGCCTCCGCATCGACCACGGCGGGGCCGAGCTTGAGCCGCGCCGCACCGAACGGCACCCACGCGCCGGGCGCATCGGTCATCGCGCGGATGTGCCGGTCCACCGCACCGGCCGGACGGTCGAACCGCACCCGGGCACCGTCGACGGTGACCTTGGCGGCGTGCGAGACCCCGTCCGGCGACTGGGGCCGAGCCTGCAGCGCGCCGGCCGCCACTCCGTCGACGGTGCGCGTGAGCAGCTCCGCGCCGTGCTCGGCGAGCCGCGCGAGGAGCGCCGTCGCGGTGTCGTCGGGCCGGATCCGCTCGGTGAGCACCCCGAACACCGGGCCCGTGTCGAGGCCCTCCTCGATGCGGAACGTCGACGCGCCGGTCACCTCGTCCCCGGCAGCCAGCGCGGCCTGGACCGGCGCGGCGCCGCGCCACGCGGGCAGCAGGGAGAAGTGCACATTGATCCAGCCGTGCGCCGGGACGTCGAGGAGATCGGGCGGGATCATCCCGCCGTACGCGACCACCGGGCAGCAATCGGGCGCCAGATCGACGATCGCGGCCCGGGCCTCGGGGTCGCGCAGCGTCGCGGGCGTGAGCACCGGGATCCCCGCCTCGTCCGCGATGAGGCCGACCGGCGAGCGCCGGACGCCGCGGCCGCGACCGGAGCGGGCGTCGGGCCGGGTGAGCACGCCGACCACCTCGTGCTCGGAGTCCAGCAGCGCGCGCAGCGCCGGCACGGCGGGCTCGGGTGTCCCCGCGAACAGCAGCCGCATCAGCCGCGGCCCCCGGCCGCCCCCGCGCCCAGCGTGGCCGCCGGATCGGTGAACCACGGCGAGCTGCGGATCGCGCGCATCACCGCCTTGCGCTCCTCGGGGTCGAGGCGACTCAGGTACAGCACGCCGTCCAGGTGATCGGTCTCGTGCTGGATGCAGCGGGCGAGGATCTCGGTGCCCTCGACGACGACCGGCGCGCCGGTGACGTCCACGCCCTCCGCGACCACGTTCATGTGCCGTGTGCACTGCCCGCGGACCTCGGGGATGGACAGGCAGCCCTCGGCGCCCGTCTGCATCTCCTCGCCGACGGCGCGCCACACCGGGTTGACGATGTGCCCCTCCTGGCCGCCGCAGCCGTAGACGAAGACCCGCTTGCTCACGCCGACCTGCGGCGCGGCCAGCCCCGCGCCGTTGTGGTGGTGCATCGTGTCGATCATGTCGTCGACCAGCCGCGCGAGGTCGGCGTCGAAGACCGTCACCTCGTCCGCAGGAGTGCGCAGGACGGGGTCGGGATAGATGCGAATGGGGAGCACGCTCATTCCCCCATTATCCAGCCCCGACCGGTCGCGGCGGCAGGCGCTCCGGTCACAACCGCGCGCCCGCGCTAGGAGTTCGACCCAGGGTTGCCTTAGGATTCCGACGGAAACGCCATAAACCGCCCCGCCGGGCGAGAGAGGGTCGACGTGCAGCTCGCGCGCGCCCGGCGGCCGCTGATCGGCGCCGCCGTATGCCTTTCCGTGCTCTTCGGCACGGCGTGCACCACCACCGCGCAGGGTGGGTCGGGTGCTCCCTCGTCGTCGGCACCCGCGGCGCCGTCCGCGTCCTACCCGCCGGTCAATCCCGCCTCGCTCGTGGGCAAGTTCCCGGTCACGGAGCCACGGCGCATCGTCTACGCCGTTCCGGACGGTTTCCCCGATCCCGAGCAGAACTACGGCGAGCTGTACCTGCCGGCCAACCCGGCGCTCCAGCAGAACCCCTCGGGCGGCCCGCTCAGCGCCCGCACCACGATCGAGCTGCCCGCGCAGATCCCCGTCGTGGTGCTGCTGCACGGGGGCGGCTGGCGCACACCGTCGGCGGCGTCGTCGATGTCGGAGATGGCGCGGTCGCTGGTCTCCCACGGCGTCGCGGTCTGGAACGTCGAGTACCGGCGGATCGGCGCGGGCGGCGGCTACCCGACCACCCTCACCGACACCGCCGCCGCGATCGACTTCCTGCAGACCGTGAAGGCGCAGTACGCGCCGAACCTGGACCTGAACGACGTCGTCGTCGCCGGACACTCGGCGGGTGGCCAGCTCGCGGTGTGGGCCTCCGCCCGGTCGATACTGACGCCCGGCGCCATGGGCAGCGTCCCCGCCGTGACCCCGGCGGCCGTCGTCTCCATGGGCGGCGTGCTGGACATGCGCCGCGCGGTGGCCGACGGCAACGTCAACACCCGGCTGTTCCTGGGCCTGCCCGACGAGTTCCCGCAGCAGTTCGCGGTCGCCGATCCCATCCAGAACATCAACCCGAAGGTCCCGGTCACGTGCTTCAACGGCACGGCGGACCGCATCGTCCGGCCCACCGGATGCGAGGCCTTCGTCGCCGCCCTGCAGGCCAAGGGCGGCCGGGGCGAGACCGTGCTGCTGCCCGGCGCGGGCCACAACATCTACCTCCCCTCGCAGTCCCAGAACCGCTACTGGCCCGTGGTCCAGAAGGCGATCCTGGGTTACATCGACGAGTTCCGGCCACGCGGGGGGCGGTGATCCGTTCCTCGACGACGAGGCGGATGGTAGGGCCGGACGGAAGGGATCGTGTGATGGCGCACGCAGAAACCACCTTGGACGGGCTGTACAGTGAAGTGCTGCACCGCAATCCGGGTGAGACCGAGTTCCACCAGGCGGCGAAGGAGGTGCTCGAGTGCCTCGCCCCGGTGGTCACCAAGCACCCCGAGTACGTCGATGCGGCCGTGATCCGCCGGCTCTGCGAGCCGGAGCGCCAGATCATCTTCCGCGTGCCGTGGCAGGACGACAACGGCAACGTCCAGCTCAACCGCGGCTTCCGCGTCGAGTTCAACTCGGCCCTCGGCCCGTTCAAGGGCGGCCTGCGATTCCACCCGTCGGTGTACCTGGGCATCGTCAAGTTCCTGGGCTTCGAGCAGATCTTCAAGAACTCGCTCACCGGCCTGCCCATCGGCGGCGGCAAGGGCGGCTCGGACTTCGACCCCAAGGGGCGCAGCGACGGCGAGATCATGCGCTTCTGCCAGTCCTTCATGACGGAGCTCTACCGCCACATCGGCGAGTACACCGACGTCCCCGCGGGCGACATCGGCGTGGGCGGCCGCGAGATCGGCTACCTGTTCGGCCAGTACAAGCGCATCACCAACCGCTACGAGTCCGGCGTGCTCACCGGCAAGGGCCTGACCTGGGGCGGCTCGCAGGTTCGCACCGAGGCCACGGGCTACGGCGCGGTCTTCTTCCTGAACGAGATGCTCAAGACGCAGGGCCAGTCCTTCGACGGCAAGCGCGTCGTGGTCTCCGGCTCGGGCAACGTCGCCGTGTACGCGACGGAGAAGGTCGAGCAGCTCGGCGGCACCGTCGTGGCCTGTTCCGACTCCTCGGGCTACGTGGTGGACGAGAAGGGCATCGACCTGGAGCTGCTCAAGGACGTCAAGGAGCGCCGCCGCGAGCGGATCGACGTCTACGCCGCCGAGCGCGGCGCGATCTTCGTGCCCGGCGGATCCGTCTGGGACGTGCCGTGCGACATCGCGCTCCCCTGCGCGACGCAGAACGAGCTCGACGGCGACGCCGCCGACCGGCTCATCAAGAACGGCACGACCTACGTCGCCGAGGGCGCGAACATGCCGTGCACCCCGGACGCCGTGAAGCTCTTCGCCGAGGCGAAGGTCGCCTTCGCCCCGGGCAAGGCCGCGAACGCCGGCGGCGTCGCCACCAGCGCCCTGGAGATGCAGCAGAACGCCTCGCGTGATTCGTGGTCCTTCGACTACACCGAGGACCGTCTGGCCGACATCATGCGCGGCATCCACGACCGCTGCCTGGAGACCGCCGACGAGTACGGCAGCCCCGGCGACTACGTGACCGGCGCGAACATCGCGGGCTTCATCCGTGTCGCCAACGCGATGCTGGCCCTGGGCGTCGTCTAGAACCCCGTCACCGCACCAGGAGCGGCCCGGTCCACGCGTAGTGGCCGGGCCGCTCCTGTGCGTAGCCCACGCGGTACGTCCCCACGGGCAGGTCGCGCACCGCGACGGTGGCCGTGAAGGCCCCGCGGCGCCGCTCCCAGGAGAGTTCGGTCGACGGCGCATCGTCGTCGGCCACGAGGAGCCACGCGTCGCCGTCGCGCCGCTCCACCCGCACGTAACTGTCCGGGATCACGCGGTTCGGGTGCGGGCACTCGAATCCGACGACGACCGCTCCGTCCGGCCCGGCGGTGCGCACCGTCGCCACGCGGACCGGGCGGGGACGGCTCAGCACCGTCGAGCCCGACGGTGACCCGAACCGCCCGGGCCGCTGCCGCGGCGGGGGCGTGCCGCGCTCCGTCGGCCGGCCGGCGGCGAGGTCCGCGGCGAGGCGGCGCGCCGTCTCGGTGAAGGCCGCGAGCTCGTTGCGGCCGAAGACGGTGCTCCCGGCCTCGTACCGCTGCGCGTCGTACTCCTCCGGTGTGGTCAGGTAGTGGGCGTAGCCGTTGGCGTAGCCCTGGACCAGCACGTCCGCGGCGTCGATACCGGCCGCGTCCGCCACGGCATCGCGCAGCCGGGCGCCGGCGGTGACGGTGACCTCCACGGGCAGGCAGAGCAGGTGCAGCGCACCGATCCGCACCAGCTGCACCGGGAGCCGTTCCTGCACCCAGCCCATCGCGCCCGCGGGCAACAGCATCTCCTTGGGCGCGTGCTGCGCGGCCAGCACCGGCCGGCGTCGGTACAGGAACCGGCTGATCGCCCCGACCCGGTTGCCGAGGCCCTGGTGGAACGCCGGTGAACCGAGCCCGTCGGAGGTACCCGCCGCGAAGGCGGCGCCGAGCACGGCCCGCCCTGTGGGGCCCGACGGTGTCTGCGCCGCCCCGAGATCGAGGTAGGTGAGCCGGTGTGCGACGGTCGGCGCCAGGGCGCGGCCCGGCGCGGCGGCCAAACGCCGCGCCTGCGTGAGCTGGCGCCGGCCGATCTCGGCGGTGTTGTCCCGCTCGTCGTCGGTGGGGCCGTGGCCGGCGCTGCCGCCCAGATTGGGCGACATGTCCCCCGAGTTGGTCTGCGCGAAGGCGCCGACAAATCCCGGCGGCTGCGCGCGCTCCCACGCGGCGGCGGCCCAGCCCTTGTTGTCGGAACTGATCAGGCGGTTGCCGTTGCCCATCGAGGTGCAGTGCACGGCGAACCAGTCGATCGCCGCCCGCAACTCCCCGTCGCGCTCGAACCGGAGGACGGTCACGGCGGGGTCGATGCGCCCCGGCAGCCTGTCCCGGTCGGCGTTGCGGTCGAAGGAGCTCGCGCTGCGGTTGACGGAAGCGTCGTGCAGCTCACCGCGCGCGAGCGAGAGGTCCGCGGGCGCGAGGGCCGCCTCGGCGTCGAGCACGGCGCGCACCACCCCGTCGACGAGCCGGTCGAAGGTGCGCCGGTGCCGGCCGAGCGTCGTGATGTTGTACAGCGCGTGCCGGCCGTGGCCACCCGGTCCGCAGTGGGTGTGCGTCGCGGTGAGCACGACGTTCTCGGCGCAGAGGCGGCCGCCGGTGGCCACGGAGAGCCGGTCGGTGATCTCGTCCACGGAGGCCTGGAAGAACATCCCGATGTCGGCCACCACGAAGGCGATCCGCTCGGCACCGGCGGCGATGACGAACGCCCGGGCCCACTGGCGCGTGAGCAGCCCTCGGCCGCGCTGGCCCGGCATGCCGTAGCCCATGAGCCCCACACCCCACGGCTCCCCCGTGATGTCCGTCTTGGCCCAGCCGGCCCGCCACCCCGTCGCAGTCATGCGTCGAGGGTAGAACCGGCGCCGGAGGCTGCCCGGGCCGGAGTCGTCAGTCGAGGTCGGGCGGTGACGTCGCCGTGAGTCGGGGGTCCGGCTCACGGCCCGACATGCGGAGCGCGCCGACGAGGACCCGCCCCAGGGTGAGGAGCCCCTTCGGACTGCGCGGGTTCAGGCCGGCGATGAGCTGCCGGAGGATGGTCAGCTGGTCGAAGTAGATCCGCTCCGCGATCAGGTTCTCCTGCTCGTCGAAGACGAAGTAGGCGGTCATCCGCGTGCGGTGCCGCCCACCGGTGGGCGGGATGGATCCGAGCGGACCGCGCTGAGTCCCGAGCAGCCAGAACTCGACGATGACGGCGTCCGCGCTGTGCCGCAGGGCGATCAACTCGTGGTCCTGGTCCGGGAAGGCCGTGCGCGTGTCCGTGTAGTAGTCCCGTACCTCGCCGTCCCCGTCGTGCACGGTCATCTGCGCGATGAGCTCGTAGTGCGGGTGCGGGAAGGTCGACAGCGTCGCGTCCCAGTTCTGGCGCACCTCGTCCCGGAAGTGGTCGAGGACGAGCCGCTCACGGGCGCGCAGGACGGACTCGGGCGGCATCACGAACCGGGAGTCGTGGGCGATCATGCCGCCCAGCATACCCACATTGTGGATAATTTCCGGTGCCGAAGGTAGGGGATGATGGGGTTCATGACCACTCCGCGCCCCCGACGCGGCCGCCCCGCTCTGGGCGCGCCCAAGCTGACCCGCGCCGCGGTCGTGGAGGCGGCGCTCGCGCTGATCGACCGGGACGGGGTCGCCGAGGTCAGCATGCGGTCCATCGCCCGCCACCTGTCCGTCGACGCGAAGAGCCTGTACAACCACGTCCAGGACAAGGACGATCTGCTCGACGCGGTCACGGAGCACCTGCTCCGGTCCATCGACGTGCACGTGCCCACCGGCGATCTCCGGGCCGACCTCGCCGGCGTCGCCCGGGCCTTCCGCACCGCCGCGCAGGCCCACCCCCGCGCGGCGACGCTCGTGCTGACCCGCCAGGTGCAGTCGGTCGCCGCGCTGGCGCCGACGCAGTCGATCCTCGACGTCCTGCTGACGGCCGGATTCGCGCCGAGCGAGGCCGTGCACCTGATGCGATCGCAACTCGCAGCGCTGATCGGCACACTGCTGCGCGAGTTCGAAGCGGCGCCCACCTTCGGGATGACGGATGCCGAGGCGATCGCGCGGCGCGAGGCCTCCCTCGCCGCCTGCGGTCTCCCCTCGGTGCAGGCGGTGGCTCCCGAGCTCGCGCGGTTCGACGCGGACGCGGAGTTCGAGTACATGCTCGCCCTGTCGATCAGCGCGGTGGAGGCCCGCCTCAGCGCGCGGTAGCCGACCGGCGCTATCCGATCCGCAGCGGATCGATCTGGATCCGCACGGGATCGCCCTCCCGCCGCAGGCTCCTGCCCACCTGCGCGTGGAACAGGGCCTGCGCGAGCGCTCGCCCGTCGCGCCGCGCGACCCGCACCAGCAGCCGCTGCGGAGGCGGCCCCGTATCGGGCGCGCCCGGGATCCGCACCCCGGGCGGCAGGTCGACGGGGCCGAGGACCTCGGCCCCACCGGGTAGGTC
Source organism: Tsukamurella sputi (assembly GCF_007858445.1). GTDB lineage: Bacteria > Actinomycetota > Actinomycetes > Mycobacteriales > Mycobacteriaceae > Tsukamurella > Tsukamurella sputi. The sequence continues at coordinate 94,565 of NZ_VIGV01000001.1, forward strand.
CGCGGCGTCCGCGACCGCACGGATGTCCGTGTCCGCGCCGTCGAGCGCCGCGAGGTGCGTGGCCGGCGGGAATCCGACCTCGGCCCGTTCGGCGAGTTCGGCGGCGGCGAATCCGGCGGCGTCCCACCTGATCAGCGCCTGCACCGCGCGGATCCCCGCGTCCGCGCCGCAGACGACGGTCCCGTCGGCGGCGACCAGCGCGGTCGCGTTCATCCAGCGGCGCAGCGTCTCCTCCGCCGCCCGCAGATCGGCCCGGCCCAGCAACAGCCATCCGTCGAGCAGCAGGGCCGCGCCGTAACCGCCCACCACCACGGGCTCCGCGCCCGGCGTCGCGACCACGATGCGCCGGCCGCCGGGTGCCTCGGTGAGCACCGTCGAACCCCCGGAAACCGTAACGGCGGCCCCCGGGAAGGCCCGGCCGAGCTCCTCGGCGGTGCGCATCGCGCCGATGATCACGGCACGCATCGTGGTCCCGCCGCAGGCGGGGCACCGGTACCCGGCATCGGTGTGAGCGCACCAGCGGCACCGCAGTACGCCGCCGTCGGCCTGCTCGAGCGGGCCGTGGCAGCGCCGGCAGCGCGCGGGGGTGCGGCAGCGCTCGCAGGACAGGGCCGGCGCGTAGCCGCGGCGCGGGACCTGCACCAGCACGGGACGGTCGGCGTCGAGGGCCGCCCGCGCCGCCGCGAAGGCCGCCGCCGGCAGGCGCGCGGAGCGGGCCAGTGGGTCGCGGGCCAGGGCCACGTCCGAATCCGCGGTGCCGGCGATCCGGGGTGAGCGGCTGCGCACCAGATCTCGGGGAGCCGTGATCTCCGCGGCCCATCCCGCCTCGACGAGCGCCTGCGACTCGGGCGTGCGGGCGAAGCCGCCGATGACCAGCGCCGCGCCCTCCTGGTGCGCCCGTAACGCGAGCACCTCCCGCGTGTGCGGGTACGGCGCACGGGGCTCGACGAGCGACTCGTCCCCGTCGTCCCAGAGGGCGATGAGGCCCAGATCGGGGAGCGGCGCGAAGGCGGCGCTGCGAGTGCCGATCACCACGCGCGTACGGCCGAGCAGCGCCAGGAGCCACCGCCGGTAGCGCGCCGACGGCCCGAGCCCCGCGGCCAGGACCGCGGGGTCGAGGTGCGCGCAGGCCGCCGCGAGCCGGTCGAGGTCGCTCTGGTCCGGGACGATGAGCAGTGCCGTACGGCCCGCCGCGACGACGGTGCCCGCCAGCTCCGCGAGGCGGGCGGCCCAGTCCTCGCCGGGGAGCGCCTGCCACACGGCCCGCGGCGCCCGGCCCGCGACCGCGGCGGCGGCGAACTGCGCGCCGTGGGTGTACTCGGCGAGGGCCGCGGCGGGCGCCTCCGGGGGCTCGGCGGCGCCGGCCTCCTGTTCCAGCAGGGCCTTCTCGACGCGGGCGTGCCGCGGTGGGATGGCGAGCCGCAGCACGTCGGCGCGGGTTCCGGCGTACCTCGCGGCGACCTCGGTGACCAGCCGGAGGACGGGTTCGGTGAGGACGGGGAGCGCGGAGACGACCCGCTGCAGGGGCGCGAGCTTCCCCTCGTGTTCGGTGCGCGGGAGCCGCTCGAGCAGGTAGCCGTCCACGAGCCGGCCCGAGAACCGGACGCGGACCCGCACGCCCGGCTGCGCCTGCTCGGCCAGCTCGGGCGGCACGAGATAGTCGAACTCCCGATCGAGGTGGCTGACCTGCAACAGCGGCAGGATCCTGGCGATCGGGAGTTCGACGTCGGCTTGCGCGGCCTCGGCGGGGCCGGGTGCGGTCACACCGGTGGAGACGGCTGTCAGAGGCCGGCCGCGGAGCGCAGGGCGTCCACGCGGTCGGTGCGCTCCCACGGCAGGTCGATGTCGGTGCGGCCGAAGTGGCCGTACGCGGCGGTGGGCGCGTAGATCGGGCGCAACAGGTCCAGATCGTTGATGATCGCGCGCGGCCGCAGGTCGAAGACCTGGGCGATGGCCTGCTGGATCTTGATCGGATCGAGCTGCTCGGTGCCGAAGGTCTCGACGAACAGGCCGACGGGGGCCGCCTTGCCGATCGCGTAGGCCACCTGGACCTCGATCCGTTCCGCGAGGCCCGCGGCGACGGCGTTCTTCGCCACCCAGCGCATCGCGTACGCGGCCGAGCGGTCCACCTTCGACGGGTCCTTGCCGGAGAACGCGCCGCCGCCGTGGCGGGCCATGCCGCCGTAGGTGTCGACGATGATCTTGCGGCCCGTGAGGCCCGCGTCGCCCATCGGCCCACCGAGCACGAACTTGCCGGTGGGGTTCACCAGCAGCCGCACGTCGGAGGTGTCGAGGCTGGGCAGGTTCAGGTCGGTGATCACGGTGTCCAGCACGTGCGCGCGCAGGTCCGGAGCGAGCATGCCGTCGATGTCGATGTCGGCGGCGTGCTGGCTGGAGATGACCACGGTGTCGAGCCGGACGGGCTGCTCCCCCGCGTACTCGATGGTCACCTGCGTCTTGCCGTCCGGACGCAGGTAGGGCAGCGTGCCGTTCTTACGGACCTCGGTCAGGCGGCGCGAGAGGCGGTGCGCCAGCGAGATGGGCAGCGGCATCAGCTCGGGCGTGTCCGAGCAGGCGTAGCCGAACATCAAGCCCTGATCGCCCGCGCCCTGCGCGTCGATCTCGTCCTCGCCGCCGTCGACGCGGTGCTCGTAGGCGCGGTCCACGCCCTGCGCGATCTCGGGGCTCTGCGCTCCGATCGCGATGTTCACGCCGCAGGAGTTGCCGTCGAAGCCCTTGGCCGAGCTGTCGTAGCCGATCTCAAGGACCTTGTCGCGCACGATGTGCGGGATGTCCGCGTAGGCGGAGGTGGTCACCTCGCCCGCGACGTGCACCTGCCCCGTGGTGACCAGCGTCTCCACGGCGACGCGCGACGTCGGGTCCTCCGCGAGCAGCGCATCGAGGATCGAGTCCGAGATCGCGTCACAGATCTTGTCCGGGTGGCCCTCGGTGACCGACTCGCTGGTGAACAGGCGATGGGCGGAACTGGCGAAACCGGAAACCACTTCGGACGTCCTCTCGTTTTGCAATGGCGAACTAGGAAAAGCTAGCGGGCGGCGTGCACCCGAGTGGCAGCGGCATCCAGTATGCGCGCCGCCATGGCCGACTTCGAGCCGAGGGGCAGGGCGGTCTCGCCGCCGTCCGCCCCGAGCAGCCAGCCGGAGTTCTCGTCCACCTCGAAGGCGCGGCCGTCGCCGACGGCGTTGAGGACCAGCAGGTCACATCCCTTGCGACGCAGCTTGGCCCGTCCGTAGTCGAGGACGGAACCGCCCTCGTCCCCCGTCTCGGCGGCGAAACCGACGATCACCGCGTCCGCGCGCAGGGCACCGGCCCGACGCGCGGCGACGAGGCCGGCGAGCACATCGGGGTTTTCGATCATGGTGATCGATTCCAGCGCCTCGCTCCGACCGTCCGTGCCCTTCTTGAGCTTGGTGGTGGCCACGTCGGCGGGCCGGTAATCGGCCACCGCCGCGGCCATGATGACCAGGTCGGCGTCGGCGGCGTGCTCGGTCATGGCCGCCTGCAGATCCAGGGCGGAGGCGATGCGCACCACGTCGACCGCCGAGGGATCGGCGAGGCCGACGGTGTTCCCCGCCACGAGCGTGACATCGGCGCCGCGCTGCGCGGCGAGCCGGGCCAGGGCGTAGCCCTGCTTCCCCGAGCTGCGGTTGGTGAGGTAGCGGACCGGATCCAGGGCCTCCTTGGTGCCGCCCGCGGAGACGACGACCTTCCGGCCCTCGAGGTCGCGGTTCAACGCCCCCGGGTGTTCGAGCAGGACGTCGGCGAGGGCGCCGATCTCGTCGGGCTCGGGGAGGCGACCAGCCCCGGTGTCCTTGCCGGTGAGCCGGCCGGACGCCGGCTCGATGACGACGGCGCCGCGCTCGCGCAGGGTGGCGACATTGGCGCGGGTGGCCGGGTGCTCCCACATCTCGGTGTGCATGGCCGGCGCGAAGACCACCGGGCAGCGTGCGGTGAGGAGTGTGCCCGTCAGCAGATCGTCCGCGCGACCCTGTGCTGCTCGCGCCATGAGATCAGCGGTGGCGGGTGCGATCACCACGAGGTCGGCGTTCTGCCCCAGGCGCACGTGCGGCACCTCGGGAACCGATTCGAACACCCCCGTCTGCACGGGGTTGCCGGACAGCGCCTCGAACGTGGCCGCGCCCACGAACTTGAGCGCGGACTCGGTGGGGATGACCCGCACCTCGTACCCGCGCTCAGTGAAATGCCGGACCAGTGCGCACGCCTTGTAGGCGGCGATGCCGCCGCCGACGCCGACGATGATCATGGGGCTGTCAGCTCACTCGCCCTCGGTGTGCTCCAGGAGATCCTCGTGGATCTCGCGCATCGCGATCGACAGCGGCTTCTCGTGCAGGCCGGGCTCGACCAGCGGGCCCACGTACTCGAGGATGCCGTCCGAGAGGCTGTTGTAGTAGTCGTTGATCTGACGCGCGCGCTTGGCCGCGTAGATCACGAGGGCGTACTTCGAGGAGGTGCGCTCGAGCAGCTCGTCGATCGGCGGGTTGGTGATGCCGAGCGGCTGGTCGTACACGGTCTCAGTGGTGGTGCTCACGCGTCTCCTACGTTATCGAACTTCACGAAATTCGCTCTTGTGCCCAGTCTACGCGCGGTGCGGGACCGGACTACGCCCGCTGGTCGCCGGCGCCGACCAGCAAGGATACCAAGTCCGACACCGCGCGGTCCAAGTCGTCGTTGACGATCACCGCGTCGTAGTCGTCCCGGGTCGCCATTTCGGCCCGCGCGGTCTCGAGCCGGCGCTCGATCTTCTCCGCGCTCTCCGTGCCGCGGCCGCGGAGCCTGCGCTCCAGCTCGTCCCAGCTCGGCGGGCTGAGGAAGACCGTCACGGCCTCCGGCAGCGCCGCCTTCACGCTGGCGGCACCGGCCAGGTCGACCTCCACCAGGACCGGGCGCCCGGCTTCGAGCGCCTCGAAGACGGGGCGCGCCGGCGTGCCGGATCGCTGCAGCCCGCCGTGAATCTCGGCCCATTCGAGCAGGTCGCCGTCGGCGATGAGACGGTCGAATCCGCTCTCGCCGACGAAGTGGTAGTCCCGGCCGTCCACCTCACCGGGGCGCGGATCGCGCGTGGTGGCGGAGACCGAGAAGAACAGGTCGGGCACCTCCGAGCGGAGCCGGCCGACCACTGATGACTTACCGACGGCGGAGGGGCCGACCAGTACAACCAGTCGGCCCCTCCGGCCCGCGGGAACTTCTCCGGACACTGAGTGTCAGGCGGAGAACTTCTCGAGCAGCGCCTTGCGCTGCCGGTCGCCCAGACCACGCACGCGGCGGGTGGGGGCGATCTCCAGCTCGGTCATCAGCTCCTGAGCCTTGACCTTGCCAACCTTGGGCAGGGCCTCGAGCAGCGCCGAGACCTTCATCTTGCCGATGACCTCGTCGGACTCCGCGTCCTTCAGCACCTGCTGCAGGGTGGTGGTGCCACCCTTGAGTCGGTTCTTCAGTTCAGCGCGGGCGCGGCGAGCGGCAGCTGCCTTCTCCAGAGCAGCGGCACGCTGCTCGTCGGTCAACTGGGGAAGGGCCACGATTCCTCCGTCTTCGATGTTCTTAGGTCTTTGCCGCGAACGTGCGACTCCTGCGACGGTACCCACGTTTCGCTCGGGATGGGAACCCCACCCCCCTCTCACCTGCGGTTTGGCGGTGATGTAGGCGACGGCGGGGCACCCCGGTCGAGCGCCCGTTCCGACACTCATGTTGCAATCGAGAACCGTTGCACCACAATGCTTTCAGATAGGTAGGACCGAACCGGACGGGATCCCGCGATGTGACGGGTGAAACTCATGTGACCTGGGAAAATACCTGGACCCGCGATCGCGTCCGGGCGTGTCGGGCGTCCCGGCGCACTCATCCCACCGACGCGTCCGCTCCGGTCCGTACGCTGCGGACCGCGCGTTCCCCCGCCCGCACGGCGGGTTCCACGACGCGGGCGATGATCGGTCCGAGGACGGCCATGATCAGCACGTACGTGGTCGCCAGCGCGGCCACCCGCCCGTCCACGGCGCCCGCCGTCACGGCCAGCCCGGCGATGACGATCGAGAACTCACCACGCGCCACCAGTGCCGCTCCGGCGCGCGCCCGGCCCATCCGCTTGACGCCCACGCGGCGCGCGGCCCACCAGCCCGTGGCGAGCTTGGTCACCGTCGTCACGACCGCGAGCACGACCGCCCACCCGAGCACGGGCGGGATCGCGCGCGGGTCCGTGTTCAGCCCGAAGACCACGAAGAACAGGGCGGCGAAGAGGTCGCGCAGGGGCTCGAGCAGCCGCGTCGCCTCGTGCGCGATCGAGCCCGAGATCGCGATGCCCAGGAGGAAGGCCCCCACCGCCGCCGACACCTGCAGCGCGGACGCCACGCCGGCGACCAGCAGCGCCGCCCCGATCAGCTTGAGCAGGAAGACCTCGCGGTCGTCGCTGTAGACGAGCGCGGAGACGCGGTGCCCGTACTTCACTGCCGAGATCAGCACGACGCTGACGACCACCACCGCGATGGTCACCGCCGAGACCTCACCGGCGAGGCCCAGGCCCGCGAGGATGGCGGTCAGGATCGGGAGGTAGACCGCCATCGCGAGGTCCTCGAAGACCAGCACCGACAGCACGACGGGCGTCTCGCGGTTACCGAGGCGCCCGAGATCGCTGAGTACTTTCGCCGCGATGCCCGACGAGGAGATGTAGGTGACACCCGCGAGCACCAGCGCCCCCGTCGGCCCCCAGCCCAGGATCAGCGCCACCACGACGCCGGGGGTGGCGTTGAGCACGATGTCGAGCACACCGGCCAGCCAGGACTGCCGCAGTCCCGTGATGAGCTCGGTGGCGGTGTACTCGAGACCCAGCATGAGCAGCAGCAGGACGACGCCGATCTCCCCGGCGGTGTGGCTGAAGTCGGACGCCTCACCGAGCGGGATCACCCCGCCGACGCCGAAGGCGAGACCGCCGATGAGGTAGAGCGGGATCGGCGAGATGCCGAACCGGCTCGCGGCGCGGCCGAGGAAGCCCAGGACGAAGAAGACGGCGCCGAGCTCGATCAGCGCGACGGTGTTCTCGTCGAGGTGGAGCGTCACCCGTTCGACAGGATCTGCGCGGCGGCCTCGATGCCCTGGGCGGTACCGACGACCACCAGGAGGTCGCCCGCGGTGAAGACGAATTCGGGGCCGGGCGAGGGCTGCACCTCGCCCGCTCGCATGACCGCGACCAGCGAGACCTTGGTCCGCGTGCGCATCTGCGTCTCCCCCAGGGTGCGCCCGTCGTACGGCGAGCCCGCGACGATCGGCAGTTGCCGGGTGTTGATGCCCTCGAGCTCGCGCTGTTCGGCGCGGAGCTGGTTGACCAGCTGCGGCGCGCCCAGGAGGTTGGCGAGCACGCCCGCCTCCTCACTGGAGAGGGGTACCTGCGCGGCGCACGCGTCGGGGTCGTCGCGTTCCGAGAGGAACAGTTCGACGGTGCCGTCGCGGTGCGCCACGACCCCCACGCGCCTACCGGTGACGAGCTCGAAGTCCTTCCGTACTCCGATGCCGGGCAGCGGTGTCACATCGACGTTCACGCCATCGACGATAGCGCCGCCGGTCCGAGCCAGGACGGGATCCGCCGAGGACGGATCAGCCGAGCGCGCGCTCGACCTCGTCCCGCACGGACAGCGCCGCGGACCGCAGCGCGCCCGCATCCGGGCCCGCACCGAGCACCTGTCGCGAGGAGTTGGGCAGCACGGTCGCGCCGGTGCCGAAGATCGCGGCGAGGTCCGACGGGGTGGCGCCCTGCGCCCCGAGCCCCGGTGCCAGGATCGGCCCGTTCAAGCCGTCCAGGTCCAGCCCGTGCTCGCGCGTGGCACCCACCACGAGGCCGACGGTGCCGGTCCCGTCGGCGTTGTCCGCCCGGGCGTCGTCGACGATGCGCTGCCCGACCCCGTCGGCCTGCACCTGCGCGCCCTCGGGGTTGGAGGTGCGGGCGAGGACGAAGACGCCGCGCCCGGCGGCACGGGCCGCGTCGATGGCGGGCCACAGTGAGCCGTAGCCCAGGTACGGCGACAGGGTGACCGCGTCGGCCGCCAGTGCGGAATCACCCAGCCAGGCGCGGGCGTAGCCCGCCATCGTGGAACCGATGTCGCCGCGCTTGGCGTCGGCGATCACCACGGCGCCGGCGTCGCGGCACGCCGCCTGCACCTCTTCGAGCGCGGCCAGCCCCGCCGAGCCGAACTGCTCGAAGAAGGCCACCTGCGGCTTGATGAATCCGATCTCACCCGCGAAGGCCTCGGCGCACCGCAGGCCGAACTCCCGGACGCCGGCGGCGTCGTCGGACAGCCCCCAGGCGGCGAGCAACGGCGGGTGCGGGTCGATGCCCACGACCAGCCGGCCGCGCGCCGCGACGGCATCGGTGACCCTCCGGCCGAAGGTGCCCGCGAGGGTCACCGGTTCACCAGCGCCGCGTGCATGTCCTGCAGGCTCTTGACCCCGATGCCGCCCCGGAGCGCGGCCTCGATGCCCTGCACCGCGGCCGAGGCGCCCTGCACCGTGGTCACGCACGGCACGGAGGCCTGGACCGCGGCGGTGCGGATCTCGTAGCCGTCCACACGCGGACCGGCGTTGCCGTACGGGGTGTTGATGATCAGGCCGATCTCGCCCGCCTTGATCTTCTCGACGATGGACTGCTCACCCTCGGGGATCACGTCGGAGTGCTTGAGCACGGTCTCGGCCTGGACGCCGTTGCGCCGCAGCACGTCCGCCGTGCCCTCCGTCGCCACGATGGTGAAACCGAGATCGGCGAGGCGCTTGACCGGGAAGATCAGGGCGCGCTTGTCCTTGTTGGCGACCGAGACGAAGACCTTGCCGGTGGCCGGCAGCGAGCCGCTGATCGCGGTCTGCGACTTGGCGAAGGCCGTGCCGAAGTCGCGGTCGACGCCCATCACCTCGCCGGTCGACTTCATCTCGGGCGAGAGCAGCGAGTCGACGCCGGTGCCGTCCGCGCGGCGGAACCGATTGAAGGGCAGCACCGCCTCCTTCACCGATACCGGTGCGTCGATCGGCATCTGCGAGCCGTCGCCCTCGGCGGGCAGGATCTGCTGCTCGCGCAGCTCGGCGATGGTCTGCCCCAGCATGACCCGGGCGCAGGCCTTCGCGAGCTGCACCGCGGTGGCCTTCGAGACGAAGGGCACGGTGCGCGAGGCGCGGGGGTTCGCCTCGAGGACGTAGAGCACGTCGTCCTTGAGCGCGTACTGCACGTTCATCAGGCCGTGGACGCCGATGCCGCGGGCGAGCGCCTCGGTGGCGGTGCGCACCGCGTCGATGTCGGCGCGGCCGAGCGTGGTGGGCGGCAGCGTGCACGCCGAATCGCCGGAGTGGATACCGGCCTCCTCGATGTGCTCCATGATGCCGCCGATGAAGACCTCGCCGGTGGCGTCGCACAGGGCGTCCACGTCGATCTCCACCGCGTCCTCGAGGAAGCGGTCCACCAGGACCGGGCGGTCCGGCGCGAGCTCCGTGGCGCGGGAGATGTAGTCGAGCAGGGCCCGCTCGTCGTAGACGATCTCCATGCCGCGGCCGCCGAGCACGTACGAGGGGCGCACGAGCACCGGGTAGCCGATGCCGGAGGCGACCTCGCGCGCACCGTCGGCCGTGGTGGCGGTCCCGAACTTCGGTGCCGGGAGCCCCGCCTCGGTGAGCACGCGACCGAACTCGCCGCGGTCCTCGGCCAGGTCGATGGCCTCGGGCGACGTGCCGACGATGGGCAGGCCCGCCGCCTTGAGCCGCGCGGCCAGGCCCAGCGGGGTCTGCCCGCCGAGCTGCACGATGACGCCGACGACGCCCGGACCGCCCTCGCCGGAGCGCTGCTCCGAGTGGTAGACCTCGAGGACGTCCTCGAAGGTCAGGGGCTCGAAGTAGAGCCGGTCGGCGGTGTCGTAGTCGGTCGAGACCGTCTCCGGGTTGCAGTTGATCATCACCGTCTCGTAGCCCGCCTCGCTCAGCGTGAGCGCGGCGTGGACGCACGAGTAGTCGAACTCGATGCCCTGGCCGATGCGGTTGGGGCCCGAGCCGAGGATGAGCACCTTGGGCCGCTCGGTCTGCGGGGCGACCTCGCTGGTGGCCGACGGGTCCAGCTCGTAGCTGCTGTAGTGGTACGGGGTCTTCGCCTCGAACTCGGCGGCGCAGGTGTCGACGGTCTTGTACACGGGCCGGACGTCGTGCTCGTGCCGGTAGGCGCGGACCTCGTCCTCACCGATACCGCGCAGCTCGGCGATCTGCAGGTCGGAGAAGCCGTGGGTCTTGGCCAACCGCACCAGGTCCGGCGTCAGATCCGCGTCGCGGACGCGCGTCCCCAGGTCGATGACGGCCTTGATCTCCTCCAGGAACCAGGGGTCGATCGCGGTCGAGTCGAAGACCTGCTCGACCGTGGCGCCCAACTCGAAGGCGCGGCCGATCAGGTAGAAGCGGCCGTCCTTGGGAACTTTGATCTCCTCGAGCAGCTCCTGGAGCGTGCCCTCGACGGGCGCGCCCGTCCAGAAGCCGTGGCGCTTGGTCTCGAGCGAGCGCATCACCTTGCCGAAGGCCTCGGCGAAACTGCGGCCGAGGCTCATCGCCTCGCCCACCGACTTCATCGTGGTGGTGAGGGTGTCATCGGCACCGGGGAACTTCTCGAAGGCGAAGCGCGGGGCCTTGACCACGACGTAGTCGAGCGTCGGCTCGAAGCACGCCGGGGTCTCGCCCGTGATGTCGTTGAGGATCTCGTCGAGGGTGTAGCCCACGGCGAGCTTCGCGGCGATCTTGGCGATCGGGAAGCCGGTCGCCTTGGAAGCGAGCGCCGACGAGCGCGAGACGCGCGGGTTCATCTCGATGGTGACGAGGCGGCCGTCACGGGGGTTCTGCGCGAACTGGATGTTGCAGCCGCCGGTGTCCACGCCGACCTCGCGGAGGATGGCGATCGACTGGTCGCGCATGACCTGGTACTCGCGGTCGGTGAGGGTCATCGCGGGCGCGACGGTGACCGAATCACCCGTGTGCACGCCGACCGGGTCGACGTTCTCGATGGAGCAGACGACCACCACGTTGTCCCGGCCGTCGCGCATCAGCTCGAGCTCGTACTCCTTCCAGCCGAGGATCGACTCCTCGATGAGCACGTTCGCCGTCGGTGAGGCGGCCAGGCCGGCACCGGCGATGCGGATCAGGTCGGTCTCGTCGTAGGCCATGCCGGAGCCGAGGCCGCCCATGGTGAAGGAGGGCCGCACCACGACGGGGTAACCGAGGTCGGCGACGGTCTCCTTGCACTCGTCCAGGGTGAAACAGACCTTGGAGCGGGCCGATTCGCCGCCGATCTTGGCGACGATGTCCTTGAACTTCTGCCGGTCCTCGCCGCGCTGGATGGCGTCGAAATCGGCACCGATCAGGCTGATGCCGTACTTGTCCAGGATGCCCTGCTCGTGCAGGCCGACGGCCGCGTTGAGGGCCGTCTGGCCACCCAGGGTCGCGAGCACGGCGTCGATCGGGAAGCCCTTGTCACGCTCGGCGACGATGACCTTCTCGATGTACTCCGGGGTGATGGGCTCGATGTAGGTGGCGTCCGCGAACTCGGGGTCGGTCATGATCGTCGCCGGGTTGGAGTTCACCAGCGAGACGCGCAGGCCCTCGGCGCGGAGCACGCGGCAGGCCTGGGTGCCGGAGTAGTCGAACTCGCAGGCCTGGCCGATCACGATCGGGCCCGAGCCGATCACCAGGACGTGCTGGATATCGGTGCGCCGTGGCATTACTTGTCTCCCATAACAGTCGCGAACTTGTCGAAGAGGTAGGCGGCGTCGTGCGGTCCCGCCGCGGCCTCCGGGTGGTACTGGACGGAGAAGGCGCGGCCGTCGAGCAGCTCGACCCCCTCCACCACTCCGTCGTTGGCGCAGACGTGGCTGACCCGGCCGCGGCCGAAGGGCGTGTCGAACTCGGCGCCGCGCTCGCCCTCGAGCGCGAAGCCGTGGTTCTGCGCGGTGATCGAGATCCGGCCGGTGGTGTGCTCCACGACCGGGATGTTGATGCCACGGTGGCCGAACTTCATCTTGTAGGTCTGCAGGCCGAAAGCGCGGCCCAGCAGCTGGTTACCGAGGCAGATGCCGAACAGGGGCAGCCCGGCGTCGAGCACACCACGGGTCAACTCCACTTCGTGCTCGGCGGTGGCCGGGTCGCCCGGGCCGTTGGAGAGGAAGAAGCCGTCCGGGTTGAACGAGCGCACCTCGTCGAGGGTGATGGTCGAGGGCACGACGTGCACCCGCATGCCGCGCTCGGCGAACATGCGCGGGGTGTTGGTCTTGATGCCGAGGTCGACGGCGACCACGGTGAAGCGCGGCTCACCCTGGGGCTCGATGGTGTAGGACTCGGTCGTCGAGACCTCGCCGATCAGGTTCTGCCCCTTCATCGACGGTTGCGCGCGCACGCGGTCCAGGAGCTCGGTCTCGGGCGCGAGCGCCTCGCCGGAGAAGACGCCGGCGCGCATGGAGCCGTGGTCGCGCAGGCGACGCACCAGCGCGCGGGTGTCGATGCCGGCGATGCCGACGACGTCCTGCTCCACGAGCTCACCCTCCAGCGATCCCTTGGCGCGCCAGTTGCTCACCCGCCGGGTGGGGTTGCGCACGGCGTAGCCGGCGACCCAGATCTTGTCGCCGCGGCTCTCGTCGTCCTCGTCGTTCCAGCCGGTGTTGCCGATCTGCGGGGCCGTCGCCACCACGATCTGCCGCGCGTACGACGGGTCGGTGAGCGTCTCCTGGTACCCGGTCATCGCGGTGCAGAAGACCGCCTCGCCGAGGGTCTGCCCGACGGCGCCGAACTCGACCCCGCGGTGCACGGTTCCGTCCTCGAGAACCAGCAGTGCTTTGTTGTCGGCAGCCATCTAACTTTCCCTCACGTCCATCAGTTTTCGATACGTCGTCTTGTCGTCGGCCCGGAATCCCGTGTCCACGACGGTGCCGGTGGGCAGCTCCCAGCGGAGCACCAGCAGTCCGTCACCGGGCATCACCTTGCCCGCCAGTTTGGAGGCCCGGCGCACCTCGACGAGGTGCTCGTCGGCGATCCACATCGGGTTACCGCGCCCGCGCTCCATCAGGTAGCCGTCCGCATAGCGGCTCAGGTTCACCGTGGCCCGGTAGCCCCAGTCCCCCACTGCCACCCGGTCCTGCCAGTGCGGAGCCACGGTGCTGCCGACGTAGACGCCGGACACCGGGCCGAAGACCAGCTCGCTGAGTTGCTCGGGCGTACTGGGGATCTCCCCCACCGAGGCGGCCTGGCGCTGCCCGCGGCGGCGCCAGCCGAGCGCCATGAGAGAGAACAGGCCGGCGAGCACCACGAGCACCAGCAGGAGCGTGGCGAAGTCGCTGACGCTCACGCCCGCCCCCCGGTCCCCGGCTCGGAGGCGACACCGTCGCGGGCGGTCACACGCCCGCGGAGCACCGTCAGCACCGGCTTGGCCCGGAAGTCGAGCTCGGCGAAGGGCGTGTTGCGCGAGCGGCTCGCGAGCTCGTCGGCGCGCACGGTCCAGCCCAGGTCGGGGTCGATCAGCGTCAGGTTCGCGGGCTCGCCCACGCCGATCGGTCGGCCCTGATCGTCGAGCCGGGCGATCTGCGCGGGCTTCTCGCTCATCACCCGGGCGACATCGCGCCAGGTCATGTCACCCGTCTCGACCGAGACCCGCGCGACGATCGCCAGCGCCGTCTCCAGCCCGAGCATGCCGGGCCGGGCCGCGGCGAATTCGCAGCACTTGTCCTGGTCCGCGTGCGGGGCGTGGTCGGTGGCGACACAGTCGATCACACCGTCCCGCAGCGCCTTCCGCAGCGCGGCCACGTCGGACGCCTCGCGCAGCGGCGGGTTCACCCGGTTCACGGCGTCGTAGGTCTGCAGCCGCGAGTCGTCGAGCAGCAGGTGGTGCGGGGTCACCTCGGCGGTGATCGCGATGCCCTGGCCCTTGGCCCACGTGAGCAGTTCGACGGTGCCCGCCGTCGAGGCGTGGCAGATGTGCACGCGAGCGCCGGCATCGCGGGCGAGCAGGGCGTCGCGGGCGACGATCGCCTCCTCGGCGGCGCGCGGCCATCCCGTGAGGCCCAGGCGCGCGGCCTCGGGGCCCTCGTGCGCCACGGCGCCCTTCGTCAGCCTCGGCTCCTCCGCGTGCTGCGCGATGACCACGCCCAGCGAGGCGGAGTACTCGAGCGCGCGGCGCATGAGCAGCGGGTCGGCCACGCAGACCCCGTCGTCGGAGAACACGCGCACCCGGCCCGTGCCGGCGGCCATCATGCCCATCTCCGCGAGCTTCTCACCCTTGAGGCCCACGGTGACGGCTCCGACGGGGTGCACGTCGACGAGGCCGACCTCCTGGCCGCGCCGGTGGACGTGGTCGGTGACGACGGCGGAGTCGGCCACCGGGCTGGTGTTGGCCATCGCGAAGACCGCGGTGTACCCGCCGAGTGCCGCCGCGGCGGAACCCGACTCGATGGTCTCGGTGTCCTCACGCCCCGGTTCGCGCAGGTGCGTGTGCAGGTCGACGAAGCCGGGCAGCAGAACCCTGCCGCCACCGTCGATCACCTCCGCACCCTCGGCCGGGACGAGGTCCGCTCCGATGGCGGTGATCTCGCCGCCGGCCGTCGCGACATCGACCGGTTCGCCCTCGCCGTAGGGACGGACGTTCTTCAGCAGCAAGCTCATTCGGGGCTTCCTTCCTTCGCGAGGAGGTGAAAGAGCACCGCCATGCGGACGTGCACGCCGTTGTTGACCTGCTGGAGGATCGCGGCCTGTGCGGAGTCGGCCACCGAGTAGCCGATCTCCATGCCGCGCAGCATCGGTCCGGGGTGCAGCACGACGGCGTGGTCCGGCAGCAGGGCGGCGCGCTGGGGCCCCAGGCCGAAGCGCACCGAGTACTCGCGCTCGCTCGGGAAGAAGCCGCCGTTCATGCGCTCGGCCTGCACGCGCAGCATCATCACCGCGTCGGCGCCGGGCAGCTCGGCCTCGAGCGAATCGGAGACGGTGACCGGCCAGGTCTCGACGCCCACCGGCAGCAACGTGCGCGGAGCGACGAGGACGACCTCGGCGCCGAGCGTCGACAGCAGCAGCGCGTTCGACCGGGCGACCCGGCTGTGCAGCACGTCGCCGACGATGACGACCCGCCGGCCCTCGATTCCGCCGAGCCGCTGGCGCAGGGTGAGCGCGTCGAGCAGCGCTTGGGTGGGGTGCTCGTGCATGCCGTCGCCGGCGTTGATCACGACGGGGCCGGGCAGGCCGCCGAGCGCCGCCGCGGAGTTGGTCCACGCGGCGATCTGCTGCGCCGCGCCGGACGCCGGGTGCCGGACGATCAGCGCGTCGGCTCCGGCGGCGTGCAGCGTGAGCGCGGTGTCGCGCAGCGACTCGCCCTTGGCGACGGAGCTGCCGGACGCGGAGACGTTGATCACGTCGGCGCTCATCCACTTGCCCGCCACCTCGAAGGAGACGCGGGTGCGGGTGGAGTTCTCGTAGAAGACGGTCATCACGGTGCGGCCGCGGAGAGTGGGCAGCTTCTTGACCTCGCGGCCGAGCAGCGCCTGCTGGAGCCGGTCCGCCTCGTCGAGGATCTCCTCGGCCTCGGCGCGGCTCAGGTCCGCGGCGGAGAGCAGGTGCCGGGTCACTGGTCGCCGCCCTTCGTCGAATCGGGGGCCGGCAGCTCGGAGATCACCACGGCGTCCTCGCCGTCCTTCTCCTGCAGCCGGACCTGCACGTCCTCCTGGCGGGAGGTCGGGATGTTCTTGCCCACGTAGTCGGCGCGGATCGGCAACTGGCGGTGGCCGCGGTCCACGAGGACCGCGAGCTGCACCGCGGCGGGCCGGCCGATGTCGCGGAGCGAGTCGAGGGCGGCGCGCACCGTCCGCCCCGAGTACAGGACGTCGTCGACGAGGATGACCAGCGCACCGTCGACGCCCTGCGGCGGCACCGTGGTGCGCTCGAGGGGCCGGTGGGGCTTGTGCCGCAGATCGTCGCGGTAGAGCGTGATGTCGAGGTGGCCGACGGGCACAGCGACGCCGGAGAACTCCTCGATGTCGGCGGCCAGCCGGGCGGCGAGAACCGCTCCGCGCGTGGGAATGCCGAAGATGACGACGCGGGGATGAGCGGGATCCGCTCCGTCACCCGCCGGCACGGTGTCTAAGGCCGTCTTCTCGATGATCTGATGCGCGATCCGCGCCACCGTACGGGTGACATCGGCCGCGGACATGAGTTCCCGAGCCACGTGACCTCCTTCTCCGCCTCTCCGGACGGCTCGCTCCGCCTCTCTGGACGGACTGAAAAGGATGCCTTGATGCAGCACGAAGCATACCAGTACGTTCAGGTCATGGAATTGTCGACCAGGCAACGCACCACGCTGTCCGCCATCGTCGACGCCTTCGCCCCCGGAGACGGTGTGGCGATCCCGTCCGCGAGCGATCTCCGGGCCGGTGACCTCGCCGTTTCCTATGCCGATCGGAGTCCGCGCGACAGCGACGGCGTGACCCTGTCGCAGTCCCTGTCGCTCTTCGACAACCGCGTCTTCTGCACCACCGTGCTGGGCACCCGCGGCCAGCGGTTCGCCGATCTCCCGATCGCCGACCGGGAGCGCGTCCTGGTGGACCTCTCGCGCTCGCGGTTCGTCCAGAAGCGGATGCTCTTCAAACGCCTGCGCAACATCGCGCTGCTCGCCTACTACGCCGCGGGAGGTGCCGACGGCGAGCACGGCCCGGGCGCCGAACTGATGGCGGCGATCGGCTACCCGCGCCAGACGCCGCTCAAGAGGCCGCGTGCCCGGGCCCTGCGCGCGCAGCGTCCGCTGTCCCCCACCCGCTACGAGATCGACGCCTCGACGGCGTGCGACGTCGTGGTGATCGGCTCCGGCGCGGGCGGGTCGGTCGCCGCGGCGGCACTGGCCGAAGCGGGCCTCGATGTCCTCGTCCTGGAGCACGGCGACCATCTCGTCCCCTCCGAGGTGGGCGATTCCGATCTCGACAACCTCGCGCAGTTGTACTCGCCCGGTCCGTTCTGGACCGAGAACGCGCAGTCCTACCTGCTGACGGCACGGTGCCTCGGCGGCGGAACGGCCGTCTCGCACGGCGGCTACTTCGTACCGCCCGAGGAGGTGCGCGCGGATTGGGCCGCGCGCGGTATCGAGACCGGCCCCGACCTGGACGCCGCGCTGGCCGAGGTGTGGCAGCGCTCGGGCGTCTCCGACGGGGCCGGCGTCCCGTCGGCGCGCGACGTGATCCTCGAGACGGGGTGCCGCGCGCTCGACCTGCCCGTGAGCGCCGTCGGCCTGGCGGACGACGTCGAGACCGAGGGCCGTTGGGGGCCTGCGAGCCGCGTCGCCGCGAAGCAGAACGCCGGCCGAACCTGGCTGCGCGACGCCGAGAAGAAGGGCGCGCGGATCGTGACGGGCGCGCAGGCCCGGTCCATCGAGACGCAGGGCGGCCGCGCCCGGACGGTCATCGCGCGCACGTCCGGCGGCTCGTGGTTGACGGTGCGCTGCAGCGCCGTCGTGGTCGCGGCCGGCGGTTTCCAGACGCCGGCCCTGCTGGCCCGTTCGGGCATCGGCGGCCCGCACGTCGGCAAGCACCTGCACCTGCACCCTTCGGCGACGGCGGTCGGTCTGTTCGCCGAGTCGGTCGAACCGTGGCAGGGCGCGCCGTCGACCCGGCTCTGCGAGGCGCACGCGAACCTGGACGGCAAGGGCTTCGGCGTGCGCTACGAGACCGTCCCGTTGACGCCCGCGCTGGCGTCCAGCTTCGTGCCGTGGCGCAACCCCGTGGAACACCTCAACGTGATGCGGCAGTTCCCGCACCTGTCGATCGTGCGTGCGGTGCTGCGCGATCGCGGCGCCGGGGAGGTCGTCATGGACGCCTCCGGCGAGCCCTCGGTGCGTTACGACCTGGCGGAGGCCGACCGGGCGCACCTGCGCACCGGTGTGGACACCGCCGTCCGCATCCTCGAGGCGGCGGGGGCCCGGCGGATCTTCACCGGCCAGCAGCGGGGCGGCGACCACGTGCCGGGCGACCGCTCCGTCGAGCGGTTCCTCGAACGCTCGCACGCGGCCGGCTACGGCGTCGGCGAGATCGCACTGGGCTCGCAGGAGCCGATGAGCACCGCGCGCATGGCCTCGTCCGAACGCCGCGGGGCGGCGAACCCCGAGGGCGCGCTGTGGGACGTGCCGAACGTGGTGATCGCCGACGCCTCGATGCTGCCGACCGCGAGCGGCGTGCACCCCATCGGTGTGGTGCAGGCGCTCGCGCTGCGCAACGCCCGCGCCCTGGCGGAGCGCCTGAAGAGCTGAGCGGCTACTCCGGGCGCTCGGCGGGCTGCGCCGCCGCGGCGGCCCGGACCTGCGGCGCCAGCGTGGCGACCTTGCCCAGCACGCCGTTGAGGTACGTCGGCGACTCGTCGGTCGAGAGTTCCTTGGCGAGCTCGACGGCCTCGTCGACCACGACCGCCGGGGGCACGTCGACAGCGTTGAACAGCTCCCAGACCGCGATGCGCATGATCGCGCGATCGACCGCCGGCAGGCGCGTGAGCGTCCAGCCGGTCAGGTGCGAGGAGATCACGGAATCGATCTGGTCGCCGTCGAGGCCGACGCCGGTGACCAGCGTCGCGGTGTACTCGGAGACGGGCGCGACCGCCGCGTCGTCGGCGGCGAGCTGCCGGCGCTCCGCCAATAGGCCGTCGAGATCGGTGACGCCGCGCGCCTCCGCCTCGAACAGCAGGTCGACGGCGCGCTTGCGCGCCCGGTGTCGGGCGCCCGACTTCTTCGGGCGCCGGTTGTCAGACTGCTCGGGCACTTAGGAGTTCACGCGCCCCAGGTAGCTGCCGTCACGGGTGTCGACCTTGAGCTTGTCCCCGGTGTTGATGAACAGCGGAACGTTGATCTCGGCGCCGGTCTCCAGCGTGGCGGGCTTGGTGCCGCCGGTCGAGCGGTCGCCCTGCAGGCCCGGATCGGTGTGCTGGACCACGTACTCGGCCGAGATGGGGAGCTCGACGAAGAGCGCCTCCCCCTCGTGCATCGAGACCTGGACCTGCATGTTCTCGAGCAGGAACTTCGCGCCGTCGCCGACCTTGGCCTCGTCCAGGTTGATCTGGTCGTAGGTCTCGCCGTCCATGAAGACGTAGTCGGAACCGTCGTGGTACAGGTAGCTGAAGTCACGGCGGTCGACGGTGGCGACCTCGACCTTGACGCCGGCGTTGAAGGTCTTGTCGACCGTCTTGCCGGAGACGACGTTCTTGAGCTTCGTGCGCACGAAGGCGGGGCCCTTGCCCGGCTTCACGTGCTGGAACTCGATGATCTGCCACAACTGGCCCTCCTGGTTGAGGACCAGGCCGTTCTTGAAATCAGCAGTCGATGCCACGGTGTGTCGATTCTCCTAGAGTGCGATCAAGTCTTTGGTGGTGCGCGTCAGCAGTTCCGGCCCGTCCGCACGGACCACGAGGGTGTCCTCGATGCGGACTCCACCACGACCCGGGAGGTACACACCCGGCTCCACGGTGACCACAGCACCGTCGGACAGTGTACCGCTGCCGAGTTTGCCCAGCGTCGGGGCTTCGTGGATCTGCACGCCGACGCCGTGCCCGAGCCCGTGCAGGAACTGCTCGCCGTACCCCGCGGCCTCGATCACCGCGCGGGCCGCAGCGTCGATGTCCCGCACGTCCCGGCCGGGTACGAGAGCCTCCCGGCCGGCGGTCTGGGCGGCGCGCACCACGTCGTAGATCTCCCGCTGCCAGGCGGCCGGCTCGCCGAGGACGAACGTGCGGGTCTCATCCGCGTGGTAGCCGCGATAGCGCGCCCCGAAATCGATCTTGACGAAGTCGCCGGCCGCCAGGACGGTGCCGGTGGGCCGGTGGTGCGGGATCGCCGAGTTCGCACCGGCCGCGACGATGGTCTCGAAGGCGACCGCCTCGGCACCGAACTCGTACATCAGGTTCTCGAGGCGGCGGGCGACCTGCGACTCGGTGGCGCCGGGCCGGACGGCGCCCTCCGCCACCAGGGCGGCGAGGGCCTCGTCGCTGATCGCACAGGCGCGACGCAGCAGCGCGATCTCGCCCTCGTCCTTCACCTCGCGCAGCGCCTCCACGGCGCGGGTGGTGGGCACCAGGGCGGGCCCCGTCCCGGTCAGCCGGGCGTGGTCGGCGTAGCTGAGCGCTACGGCCTCGAAGCCGACGGTGCCGATCCCCGACTCCCCGGCACGGGTGAGCAGCGCCTTGGCGACGTCGCGCTCGATCACCGCGGGCAGGTCGCTCGACTGCTCGGCGACCTGGGTGAGGTAGCGGCCGTCGGTGGCGATGGCGTCGTGAGCCGGGTCGGCCGCGACGAGCACGGCCCCGTTGGACCCCGTGAAGCCCGCGAGGTAGCGCACGTTGTCGAGGTCGGTGACCAGGAGCGCGTCCAGCGCGGGATCGTGGCTCGCGAGCGCGGCGCGGAGGGTGTCACGGCGGCGGGCGTGGTCGTTCACTGCGGTGGGCATGACCCTCACGGTATCGCGTGCGCCTCGACGGTGACCTCGTCCGCGACCTGCAGTGTGCCCATCATCAGCGAGAAGGGTTTGATGCCGAAATCGGTCTGCCGCACGGGGACGACCGCCGTCAGCCCCGGCGCGGGATCGCCGTCGTCGTAGGTGAGCGCGAAGTGGCAGGGTGCCGAGGTCCCGCAGATCGTGAGCTCGCCACGCACGGAGAACCCGTCCGCAGTGGGTTCGATCGACGTCGAGCGGAAGTCGATCGTCGGGAACTTCGCAACCTTGAGCGACTTGTGCGCGTTGCTGCGCGCCACGACCCGCTCCGGTGCGCTGAGCGGCGTGAGGCCACCCTCCCCCGATACGACGTCGAGCGATGCCGCCTCGACGGTGACCGTCAGACCGGTCGGTACGCCGTCCTCGACCGTCGCGACGGCCTTCCACGCCCCGGCCCGCAGCGTCAACCGATGCCCCAGGCGCGCCGAGCGACCCGCGACGCCGGTCCGCACCTGCAGCACCGCCGAATCCTGGTCGTAGTTCCGTGTCTCGTCCACGGCTTCGACGCTACCGCCTCCCAGTCCCTACTCTGATGGTGTGCAACGCATTCTCCGCGGTTCGATCTGCGTTCTGGTGGCGGCGGTCTCCCTGTCGTGCAGCGATCCGAGCGGCCCCACCCCCGACCGGAGCTTTCCATCCGTCGCGCTCGGCGCCGATCAGCAGGCGCTGGGAAGTCTCGTGGACGCTCGGCCGGCCGCGCACGCGAGCAAGAGCCTCCGGGAGGCCACCTCCTCCGCGACGGACATCACGTACACGACGATCGGGCCCGACGGTGCGCCGGTCGCCGCAACGGGCGGCGTGTATCTGCCCACCGGCACTCCCCCCGCCGGTGGATGGCCGGTCGTCGCCTTCGGACACGGCACCACGGGCGTTCGCCCCCAGTGCGCACCGACGCTCGACGAGGGGATGTTCCAGAACCTCCCCGTCGTCCTGGCGGCGTTGAAGGAACTGCGTGCCGCGGTGGTGATGCCGGACTACCTCGGGCTGGGCTCAGCGGGACGTCACCCGTACCTGAACGCACGCAGCCACGGGAACGACCTACTCGGCGCGGTACGTGCGGCTCGGCGAACGGGAGCGCCGCTCTCGGATCGGACTCTCCTGCTGGGCATCTCGCAGGGCGGCCGCGCGACCGAGGCGGCTGCGGAGCTCGCCCCCACCGCGGCACCGGAGCTGCGGATCGTCGCGAACGCGATGGCCGTTCCGGCTCTGTCGCTGCAGTTCGCGCCGCTGATCGCCGACGGCACTCTCAACGGCGCGCAGTACTCGATCCTGCCGCAACTCGTCTCCGGCGCGCAGGCCTCCTACCCCGACATGAAGACCTCGGACGTGCTGCACGGCACCCTTCTCGCGCACGCCGACGAGTTCACCAAGGGGTGCGCCGGAACAGCACCGAAGCCCTGGATCGATCCATCGGGACCGTCGATCGGCCCCGCCGACGTGCGACCCGATGGGACCGCTGAGAGCGTGCGGGCGAGCGAGCGCTTCCTGCAGTATCTGCGCGACAACGAGTTGCCACAGCGCCCGAACCCGTCGATTCCGACCCTCGTCATCAACGGCACGGGCGACGAGCTGATCTCACCGCGCTGGACCTCGGCCGCCGTTTCCCGGCTGTGCGCCGCGGGCGTCCCGGTCGAGCACCGTGAGCGCGCCGGCGGGCACTACGCGCCGACGGATCTGGACGACCTGACCGCGTGGCTCTTCGAACGGATGTCGAATCGCGCACCGCGATCGACCTGTCCGACCGGTGCCCGCCCTGCGGGCTGATGCGGCCCGCACCGGGCGTGCGAAGGCTCCGGGACGCGCGATTCAGCCCACCAGGAGGGACCGCAGGGCGAAAGCGGACTGCTTCGGGCTCCCGTCGTAGCGGAACAGTCCGAAGTTGGCATCCATCACGGACGGGTCGGCACTCAGGTCGCGGGTGTTGAAGACGACGAAGACGCCGACCCAGCTCAGCTGTTGGGTCCGCTGAATCGCATCGACGATGATCTGGGCCTGCTGCTGCTCCGGCACGGCTACCGCGCTGCTGCCCGTCGGTTGGCCGTACTCGGTGATCCACATCTTCTTCGCGGCATCACCGTTCGCCTGCATGATCTGGTATCCGTTGATCAGGACGCCCGATCCGCTGCTCGTGATCGGGTTGGGAAAGGTGTACGGGTGCACACCCACTGCGTCGAAGTACGGCTTCCCACCCGCCGCGTAGACGTCACGCAGGAAGGTGACATCCGGAGTACCGTCCTGCGAGCTCGACGTGCCGCCGGAGACGACGGGCTGCTGGGCACCCGCCGCACGGATTCCTTCGTAGGCCGCCTTGAGGAGGGGCACGTACGTCGCGGCCGTGGGTGGCTGCAGGTAGTGCGGGAGGTTCGGCTCGTTCCACACCTCGAAGGCGCTCACCTGCGGCGCATACCTCTGCGCGGTCGCCTGGGCGAAGGTTCCGAAGGTCCGCGGGTCGGCGGGTGGATTCCCGGTTCCCGCCGGATTCACGCCGGGAGCCTGCGCCCACACCGGCGCGGGTCCGTACAGGACCAGGAGGACCATCAGTCCGGCGTTCCGAGCGCCGGACACCGCGGCATCGACGCGACTCCAGTCGTACGACGCCGCCGAGTACGGCTGGACGAGATTCCACGGGACCGGGATCCTCGTCAGTCTGCCGCCGACGGCCGCCGTCTTGTTCGCCTCGTCGTAAGGATTGCATCCGGGCTGCAGAGTGCAGACGGTGGCCACACCCACCGGGATCCACACGGCCGCACGAGCCGGCACAGGACTCGCCGACATCCCGGTGACGACCAGGATGACGGCCGCGATCAATCGAGCGATGATCATCATGGTCATTATTCCCTTCTCCTGCTTCGAGGTCTTCATTACTTCCCGAACTTCTTGATCCACGGGTAGATCCGATCCGCGAAGACCTCGTGCGCGGCGTCGGTCGGGTGGATCCCGTCGGTCCCGATGAAGTCCTTGCGCCGCTTGTCCAATTCGGGGAACCACTTCTCGGCGACGGGATCGAACACCTCCGCAGGGCAACCGCGTGCCGCGTTCTTGAGCGCTGCGGCGTTGTCGGCCACCGCCACGACCCCGGCGGCCGAACTCGGCCATGCGGGCGTGACGAGCAGGATCTTGATGTCACGCGCGGTCGATTTCGCGGTCGCGCACAGCTCCTGGACCGCCTTGGTCAAGTCGCCCTTGGCATTGATGTCGTTCGAGCCCCCGAAGACGACCATCGCGACCGTGTCGGCGTCGACGACGGCCTTCTCACTGTCACCGAAGGTGTGGCCGCCCTCCCCACGTGCGAGATAGCCCTGTCCCCCGTACGCGGACACGGCGAGGTCGATCGCGGCGTTCTCGCGCTGCAGTCGTGACCTGGTCCGCGCGACCCAGTTCGACTCCCCCTGCCCACCGAACTGAGTGCCCGCCGTGAAGCTGTCACCCACGATGGCGACTCGGACCCCCTGCCACGCCGGCGCCGCGGACACCGGCACCGACGACACCGGGTCGACGAACTGCGTCGCGCATCCGCTCATCAACGTGACCATCAGTACGACCGAGGTCGTTCGCACGAGCCTCCATACGCTGTACATTCGGCGGTTCCTCTCCTCCGCCGGCCCTGATCGGGTCCGGCATTGCCTGCGTGACCGCCAGCGACATCAACGCCAGCACCACGACTTCCGTGACGATCGGCGCCCATGCGACCGATCGCAGTTCTGCAGTCCTTCCGGTGGCGTAGAGCACCACCAGTCCGACCACGTTGCCGACCAGGATCGCGACGGTCGCCCGGTGCGGCCGGCCGAGAGCGAGCAATTTGACGTTCAAGCCCTGACTGTTGGCGCTCAATCCCGCCGCGACGATGCACGCGGCCACGAGAACCGTCGCGTCGCGGTACTGGGGCCCCGCCAACGCCGTGACGACCCGGGCGGCGGGCCAGCACAACGACACGATGACGACGAGGTAGATCGCGCAGCCGATCACGATCGTTCGGAAGATGCGCCGGAATCGCACCGGATCAGCGCAGCTGCGTGCCAGTTCCGGGACCAGCACCTGCGTGAGCGACGCGGTGACGAGCGTGATCGGTCCGGTGACGCGGGCCGCGAGGGCGAACGGTGCGGTCATCGCGGGACCACCGGCAGCACCGAGCACCGGCACCTGGAGCTGGCTGATCATGGCCGCGCCCGTGAAGCCGAGGTAGCCGGTCCACCCTCGACCGAACACCGCCCTGCTTCCGACGCCGGGCGACCGTTCGGAGCGCTTGCGGGGCACGACGACCCCGAGGAGGACCGGGATCAGCGATGCCGTACCGAACACGACGAACGGCACGCGTCCCCACGCCAGCAGGCACACCGCGGCGACGAGCAGCGGTACGAGCCGATGCACCAGGATCAGCAGGTTCCCAGCGAGATCCCGGCCCATCGCGACGAGGTGCGCCTGCGCGTAGTTCAGGAGCGTGTCGCCCCAGGCGAAGACCACTCCCGCGGCGGCGATCCCGGAGATCGCGAGGGCTCCGATCGAGCCCGCACCGAGGACGACGCACACCACGCCGGTGTGCACACGATAGAGCGCAGCCGCCGTGCCGTGCACCTCCACGGGCGCACGGAGAACTCTGGTCGGCGCGCCGAATCCGACGGCGACGCCCACGATCAACGCGACCGCGTAGGCGGTCATGAATATCCCGAGCGAGTGCGGATCGGTGCCGCGCGCGAGGAGGATGAGGCAGGCACCGAGGGCGAGCGAACTCAGGAATCGCGCAGTCACCCTCCCGATCGCCGACCCCAACACGCTCCGCTTCGGCGGCGCCGAATGTCGTCCCACGTCAGCGCCGAACCACCGACTTGCGCACCGCGCGATATGCCGGAGAGAGCCGCAGGCGGAAGATCGGGACCGCCGCCAGATGCATCCCCGTGCACAACAGGGCGGACGCTTTGAGCGTCGGCGTATCGGCGTGCGCCATACGCACCTCGTGGCTCTCCGACACGAACTCCCGCCACAGATTCGCCGACTTCGACACCTCGTGGAATCGCAGCGCTCCGATGACCCGGTCGAGCACGACCTGCCGCGGGTGAGCGTCGGCCATCCGCAGTTGCAGTTCCAGGTCCATCATCGTGTTCAACCGGGCGTCGAATCCGCCCACCTGTCGCAGGAATTCCGTACGCATCGCGATCGACCCGGAGAACGCGGCGCACCCCTTGCCGACCAGGTGCGACCGGGTCAGCTCATGGCCTGGATAGTCGTCGACCACGTCGCCCTCGGCACGGAGTATCTGATTCGCCCCGACCACCAGGTCGAGTTCCTGCCGGTTCGAGACGGCTGCGCGCACGGCGTCGAGCGCTCCCCCGACGAGGACATCATCGGCGTTGAGCCACACGCACCACTGTCCCCGTGCCCGCGCCAGGCACCGGTTGAGCGCATCGCTCTGCCCATCGTCCTTCTCGTGGACCACCCGGACGCGGGGGTCGGCGGCGGCCCATGCGGCGAACACCGCGACGGAGCCGTCATCCGAGTTCGCATCCTGCACGACGAGCTCGTCGTGGGGACCCAGCTGGTCCACGGCGCTCCGGATCGCCGCCTCGAGGAAGCGTCCGGGGTTGTACGCGGGCATGAGTACCGAGATCGTCGGAGCCGTCCGGCCTTCCTCATCGGTCATCGTCTTCACCTTTCATGCGAGTCGCCGCGGGACGGACGGCAGGGATGTCCCGAGCCGCGACCTCACCGGCCCTGACCACGGCATTGGTACCGACGGTGACGCCGGAGAGGACGGTGGCACCCAGCGCGACCCACGCACCGTCGCCGATCGTCACGGGGCGATCGACCTCGGGGAAGTCGGGACGCCGTGGATCGTGACTCGCCGCGCAGAGCACCGCCCCCTGGGAGATGCACACGTGCGATCCGATCCGGACGGGAGCCTTGTCGATGATCCAGACGCCTTCGCCGACCCAGGTGTGATCACCGAGTTCGAGGAACCACGGGAGTTCGATCCGGACCCGGTGCCGCACGATGCATCCGTCGCCGATCACGGCACCGAACGCGCGGAGGACCGCTATCCGTGCCCGATTGGGGAACCACCAGCGCATGAGTACGGTTCCCGACACCGCGAGCCACAGGCACCGCACCATCACCGAGCGGCCGCGATCGATCCCGGATCCGTCGAAGCTCGCCAGATCTCGGAACACGTCGGGCCGGCGGGGACCGGCCTCGGGGCCACTCATCGCCGCTTCCGCCGCGGGAGTCGGAATCGTTCGGGGATCAGGAGAGCGAGGACCAACCCGCCGAGGAGACCGCCTCCGGCGTAGAGACCGAAGGTCACCGGATCGAACTTCGGCACCGTCGTGACCCCGCTCGCCGCAGGCTGGAGCAGCACGAGTCCGATCGACGGCGGACCGGATCTGATGGGCTTCTCGACGAGAGTCGCCGTGGCGACCATCTGATCGGCGAGGGCCTGCGCCTTCGCCGCCGCCACGGCCGGATCGCCCGCGGTTGCGGAGATGTCGAGTAGCACGGTGTCCGGTGGGTTGGACACCACGACCGCCGAACCGAGGTCCGAGGCGGTGGTGCCGGTCGTGACCCGTTTCGCGGCCTGGCGCAGGACGTCCTCACTGGTGGCCAGAGCGGCGTACGTGCGCACTCGCGACTTGGCCGCCAGGTCGCCCTGACTCGCGGTGGCAACGTCCTGTGCGGACGTGGCGACGAAGAGCCTCGCGGTCGCCCGGTAGGACTGCTCGCCGGTGAGTGCGAGTGCAGCCGCGACCGCCGCGCCGATCACGGCGCAGAGCAGGATCAACACGATCCTGCGGCGGACGAGGTTGATCATCATGTCCATGGGTCTCCCGGTGTCGTGGCCGCCACGGTCGTGGCTGCCGGTATCAGTCGTTCGATGTCGCGATCGGAGGGTTCCCCGATCGGTGGAGCGGGGCCATGAGCCGGGACCGGACCGCCGCCGACGAGCAGAGGCAGCACCGCGACGAACGGCGCGATCCCGAGGAAGTAGGGGACGAACAGCGACTCCAGTGCACCGATCCCCAGCAATGTGCAGAGGTACAGGCCGATCGCAGCACGATCGTCGGCGTCGCTGCGCCACAGGTGCAGCACCATCGCGGCGGCCATCACGGCGACCCCCCAGAGCCCGACCGACACCGTCGTGTCCAGCCAGATGTTGTGTGGCGAGTAGTTCGCGTCATCGACCGAGGTCAGTCCGAACTTCTCCCACGCCGTCGGTCCGGATCCGAAGACCGGGTGATCGACGATGAACTCCTTCGCTCGATTCCACAGCGTTCCGCGGAACGTGAACGCCTCGTTCCCGTACACCATCAGCGCGGGCACCAGTGACCCTGCGAGACAACCGAGGAGGCCCACCCCCACGATCGCCGACCGGGTGCGCTGCGAAGCACTCGCCGCGAGCGCGACGTACCCGGCTGTGGCCACCGCGACGCCGATCAACGCGGAGCGGGATCCGGCGAGCTCGCAGATGCTCAGGACGCCGACCACAGTGAGAACGGCGCGGACGACACCTGCGCGGTGCAGCGCGAACGGTAGGAGCATGGCGGCGTACAGGCCCAGGATGTTCCCGTTCCCGGCGAACGGCGAAGTGAGGACGCGCCCGGCGATACCGCACTTGTCCGCTCGGCATTCGCTGATCACGGCCGGGTTCACCACGACGGCCACCAGTACGGACACCGCCGTCCACACCAGGGCGATCCGGCATCCGACCATGATCGCCTGCGCCGGAACGCGCTCGGCCGATATCAATGCGGCCGACAGGAGCACGGCGGCCATGCCCCACCGGATGATGTCGCTGGAGTTCTTCGGAGCGAGCACGACCGACAGCAGGGTGAGCACGCTGACGGCGGCCATCAGGACCGACGCCCGAACAGGGCGCGCGTGCGGCGAGTTCAGATTCTGCACCAGTATCGTCACCCCCGCCGCCATGGCCGGGCCGTACCAGATCACGGGGTAGTAGGACGGTGCCGCACCGCCGAAGAGCAGTGGACCGAACAGGAAGGTCCACGACACGGGCCACGCGGTGAGGAGCACCGTCATCACCGCCGCCCGGCGTTGCGCGCCGGGCGGAAGCCACAGGGTGGACCACGGCAGAAGCGCTCCTACGAGGAGGAGCGCCGCCGCGGCCGCGAGGAGGAGGACCATGCTCAGTCCGCCACCTCGGCGGTCGCGTCCGACCGGGCCGCTGCCGCCCGGCGTACGGGCGTGTCCAACTCAGTGCGGCTCATCCACTTCGCATCCCGCAATTCCTTGACGAATCGCGCGGGATTGCCCGCATACACCCCTTCCTTTCCTCCGGTGTCACCGCGCATCAGCACCCCACCCGCGGCGAGTACGGATCGTGGGGGGACGTGCGCGTCCTTGAGCACCAGCGCTCGGGTCGCCGTCAATCCGTACTCGCCGATGGAGATCCGCCCGATGCTCGGCTCGTTGCGGCGCAGGTCGATCTCGTGCGACTGCAGGATCGACTGCACGCCACCGATCGCGCCCATCCGGTGGATCCGGATCTCGCCGGAGCAATCGAGGTAGTGCCTACTGGTCACTCCCGATTCGGGATCGAGGATGAGCCTTCCGGCCCACGGGTGATCCTGCTGGAAGTCCGGATGCGCGGTCACGGAGTTGAGGTTCCCGAAGAAGCATCCGGCTCCGACCCGCACCTCTGCCATGTTGCGGAACGTGTTCAAGGAACCCACTCGAGCCCCCTGCGCCACGCGGAGCGGACCGCACGCGACGACGACGTTAGGACCGATCGTCACATCGGCGTGGATGTCGTTGCCGAGCGCATTGAGCAGTCGGGTCTTCAGTCGCGAGCCGGGCAGCAGCCATACGATCAGGGCCACCAACCCCGACCGGTCCTCGGGCTTACGAAGTACGAGTGCCACGATGTGTCCTCCTTGTTCGGATGATCGGAAGTCCCAGTGCCCAGGCGATGACCGCTCCGGCGAGGGTGTACTGCGCCACGGTGAGCGACGGGGGCAAGGCGTCCGGGCGCTCGGGCGGTACGGCGGCGGCCGCGACGGTGGCGCGCACGTCCACGCCGTGTTCTCGTTCTCCGATCACTTCGGCGAGCGACTCCGCGACGGAGTTCGCCAGCGCCGCGGCGATCAATGCGGAACCGTCGACCGCACTGATGGTCAGCACCGCGGTCTTCTTCGCGGCGGTGCCCGTATGGATGCGCGCGGCGAGTTCGTCGGGCGAGACACCGAGGTGTTTGTCGGCGACCACGCGGGTGAGGAAGCTCTTCGAGCGCACGATCGCGTCGTACTCGGGGATCCGCCACACGCCGTACGAGCTCTGGAACACCGAACTCGGATCGGAGGTCACGTCATTCGCAGAGGTGACGACGTAGGCGGTGGCCTCGTACTCCCGCGTGCCGAATCGATCGACGGCCACGCCGGCCGACGCGCCGAGGAGAACCCCGACGGCGATCACGAGGCACACAAGGACCGAAGGCGGCTTCATCGTCGTACCACCGACTCGTCCGTCTGCGCGTCGCGGACCCGGTCGTAGATCGCCTCCAGACGCTCGGCGATCGTCACCATGCCGAAGCGCTCGCGGGCGATGATCGCGCCCCTGGCACCCATGGCCGTGGCCACGGCGGGATCGCGGAGCATGGCCGTGACGCCCGCGCGCAGTCCTTCCCTCGACTCGTCCACGACGATGCCGCAACCGCCGGCACGGACGACCGGGGCCAGGCCACAACTCTCGGTGATCACGACGGGACGGCCGACGGCCATCGCCTCGAGCACGGCCATCGGGTACGGCTCGTCGACGGACGGCAACACGTAGACGGACGCACGAGCGAGTCGATCCGAGACCTCTTGCGGATCGACGGCGCCCTCGACGCGAACCACGGATCCGGCGGCGGCGACGACCGCGGATCGCCGGCCGCCGTCGGGCCCCGCCACCGTGAACACCGCGTCCGCACCAGTAGCTGCCAGCTCCCGAGCGATGTCTACGAAGAGTTCGGGGCGCTTGCGCTCGTGCAGGCGCGCGAGGAACAGGACCTCGGGCGGCATCGCGGCACGGACACCGGTACGGGGCTCCGGCACCCCGTTCGGCATCTCCAAGAACGCCAGCTCGCCCGGGATCGCGGCGGCCAGGTCGCGGCGTTCCGTATCGGTCAGATGCAGGACCGCGCCCGCCGCCCGGAGCGCCGGCCCGGTGAGCGTTCGGTCGAGGGGCGCTGCGAGCGGATTCTCGCTCCGATCGATCATGCCGTGCGTCTGCGCGACGGTCGGCATGCCCGTGACCTGTGCCAGACGCAGAGCCGGCAGGGTGATCAGGTCTCGCGCGAGGTGCACGTGCACCACGTCGAACTCCGCACGCGCACGTGCCAGCAGTCGGAGGATCCCCGGCGCCGCGAGGCCCGCGAAACCTGCACCGGGAAGTACTCGCCGGGCGGGGTACAGCCGAGCCGGCACGCCGTCGACATCCGTGGGGCGCGTGGCGTACCCCTCCGCGCCACCGGCAAGGATCACGTCGTGGCCGCGCGCGCGAAGCGCTCGGCACTGGTTGACGGCCACCCTCGTGGGCCCGCCGTACGCGCCGTCGGGACTGAAGAGGGTCGCGATCTGGAGGATTCTCATCGGCCCCACCGCTCTGCGGACAACGCGCGCGCGACCGCCCGCTCGACGAGGATCGGCTCGTACACGGTCGCGTCGAAATGGGCCGTGGCCGCAACCTGCGCACCCACCTGCGTGAGTACGACGGCGAGCGATCGCCGATCGCTGAGCGGCGCTCCCACGGCGCAGGTCCGCTCAGCGGGCGCACCCGCCCATCCGATCCGGGCCGCCGTCGCCGCCCTGGTCAGGTTCGACACCGAGACCGAGGGGCGCAGGGCGGTCGCGGTCTCGTCGCGGCGGGTGACGGAGTGCGACAGGATCGACAGGGCAAGCTTGAGCGGGACCTCCGCCGAACGCACCATCGCGTCGAAGCGAGCCGCGAATCCGGTCGGCGGGTGGACGGGCACGGTCACGACCGCGGTGAAGTTGCCCGCCGTGGCGCGATCACCGGCGAGGCGGTTCCGGAGGCTGACGACGACGTGAACATC
The DNA here is from genome assembly GCF_007858445.1 of Tsukamurella sputi. Lineage (GTDB taxonomy): Bacteria > Actinomycetota > Actinomycetes > Mycobacteriales > Mycobacteriaceae > Tsukamurella > Tsukamurella sputi. The sequence goes on from NZ_VIGV01000001.1 coordinate 126,125, forward strand.
GGCGAGTCCCGGTGCGAGTGCCGCCATCTCCTCCGCGAACGCCTGCGCGAGCAGGGCACTCACTGACACGGTCCTCGCACGGGTTCCGCGTGCACCGGCGAGTGCGTCGAGGTAACCGGCGTCCGACCGCAGGAACACGGAATGCGCCGCGACGACGTCGCTCGGGAGCGGGCCGGATACGTCGGCGGTCCCAGGCCGGCGGCGTCGCTCGCCGAGGAGAGCGCCGACGGAGCGAACGGTACCCACCGGATCTCGAAGGATCTGCCGGGAGACGATGCGCGGGAGGGCCCCGCGGAGACCGAAACGCGGAGCCGGGTCCACGAAGCCGGTGTCCGTCGGGCCGCCCGCCTGTGAGAGCGCCGCCACGATCTCGAACACGAGCCCCATGTCTCCGACTCCGTGATCGACGCGGATCAGGAGGTGCTCGCGCGCGATCCCGACCTGGATGGGCGGAGCGTCGGCCCGCGCGTGCAGCCGCCGCACCGCCGCACCGATCTCCTCGGGGTCGAAGTCGGGATCCCGGATGATCCACGACCGGTCGGGTTCGACACGGAGCCAGCGCCGTCGAGAGCGGTCCGGAAGCACTCCGACCCGAGTCTGCGGACCCGACCCGTACATGGCGGTCAGACGGGGCAACAGCATCGATTCCGTGCCGAGCACCGGTCCGACGACGCACACGATGGGCGCACCGGCGAACCGGCGGTCCAACTCGCCGACGCGAACGGTTTCAGGCATGGACGGACCTCCGAGCCCCGATCACCGATCGGCAGACGTCCTCGTACTCGGCGATCGCACGCGCGGAGCCCAGTCGCTGCGCTGCGAACTCCCTGGCCGCCGCACCGCACGCCGCTGCGCGGTCGACGTCCGACGCCAACGCCAGGCACGCGTCGAGGAGGGTTTGCGGCTGCCCGGGCGGGACGACCGTTCCCGCACCCGCCTCGTGCATCTCCGCCGCCGTCGTGCTGCCGGCATCGGTTGCCGCCACGACCGGGCGCCCACTGGCGAAGTACGAGGTTAACTTGCTGGGGACCGCCATCTCCGCGATGCCCGGGCGTTCGTTGACGAGGAGCACATCGGCGGCTCGCAGTGCGCACAGGAAATCGTTCGGCGGCAACGGGTCCCGGAACTCTATCGCCGCGACACCCGTTGCTGCCGCTACCAGTCGATCGTGTTGATTCCCTCCGCCGACAAGGCTGAACCGCACCCGTAGGCCCCGGGCGTCCGCGATCCGAGCCGCCTCGACGACGTTCTCCAGCCCCTGCTTCAATCCCATGTTCCCCGTGTGCAGGACGACGATCTCCTCTGCGCTCCAGCCCAGTCGGGCGCGGATCGAGGCGACGTCGACCCGGCCCACGTCGGGAACATGCGTCCAGTTGCGAATCGTGCTGATCCGATGGGCCGGGATCCCGAGGGCGCCCACCGTCGACGCGAACCGGTCGTGGATCACGACCACCCGCGACGCCGCCGAGAGGATCCTCCCCTCCAGCCGGGTGAGTGCTCCGGCCGCCGCGCTCAGGGCACCGGTCTCGTCCGCGCCCTTGCCGTACAGGTCCTGCACCACGACAACGCTCGGAACGCCCCGCACGCGGGCCGCGGCGACCACCGCTCCCGCGGCCAGGAGCGACGGGCTGACTGTGAGCACGACGTCCGGAGAGTCCCACCGCCGCGCCGCCACCAGACGAGCGAAGCTCAGTTCCATCCGAAGTCTGGTGCGCATCGCATGCCCGTGCGGGACGTAGTGCTCGATGCGCCGGACCGTGGCACGACCGAGACGCTCGACGGGTCGGCCCCGGTACCCGGGGACCTCCCGCCACCCGGGGTAGTGCGGCAGGCCCGCGAGCACCTCGACCTCGTGTCCCCGGGCGGCGAGCCCCTCCGCGATCGCAGTCGTATAAGGCGCGATTCCCGTGACTTCGGGGGCGAAGTTCAGCCCGATGATGGTGATCCGCATGGTCAGGCCCGCGCCAGTTTCCGGTTGGCGACGTACCACGCGACGGTCTCGTCGATACCGCTCCGCAGCGAGATGCTGCTCCGCCATCCCAGGGCTGCCAGCGAGCGGACATCGAGCAGCTTCCGCGGCGTACCGTCCGGCTTGGTGGAGTCCCACCGCGTGGACCCCGTGTATCCCGTCGCTCGCGCCACCATCGCTGCGATCTCGGCGATCGTGTGGTCGACGCCGGTGCCGACGTTGACCTGGGCGGCGCCGTCGTAGTTCGCGAGGAGGTGCAAGCAGGCGGCCGCCATGTCGTCGACGTGCAGCAGCTCCCGGCGCGGGGTACCACTCCCCCAGTTCACGACGTGGTCCGCTCCGGTCTCGACGGCCTCGCGGTACCTGCGGATCAGTGCGGGGAGCAGATGGCTGCCCTGTGGGTCGAAGTTGTCGCCGGGTCCGTAGAGGTTCGTCGGCATCGCCGAGATCCAGGGAAGGCCGTACTCCCGTCGGACCGACTGCACGCCGATGATGCCGGCGATCTTGGCGATGGCGTAGGCGTCATTGGTGGGTTCGAGCGTCCCTGTGAGAAGCGAGTCCTCCCGGATCGGCTGCTCGGCGAACTTGGGGTAGATGCACGACGATCCGAGGAACAGCAGGCGCGGCACTCGTGCCGCGAGGGCTCCGTCCATGACGTTGGTCTGGATGCGCAGGTTGTCGGACAGGAATTCCACGGGCTCGGCGTTGTTCGCGGCGATACCTCCGACACGAGCCGCTGCGAGGATGACCGTCTGCGGCCGTGCATCCGCCAGGAAGTCCATCGTGGCGTTCCGGTCACGCAGATCCAGTTGCGTGCTCGTGTACCCGACGACATTGGTGTGACCGGCACGGACGAGTGCGCGGACGATCGACGATCCGACCAGTCCCCGATGTCCGGCGACGTACACGAGCGCGTCCCGATCAAGCGGCCCGGGAACGAACCCGCCGGTCATGCGGAGGCCCCCGAGACGACGGGTCGGTCGATCCACGGGCGGCCGGCGCACTCGAGCGCTGCGATGTCGGCGTCGACCATGATCCTGGCGAGCTCCTGCGCGTGCACCTGCGCCTTCCAGTCGAGGAGTTCCGCGGCCCGGGAGGCGTCGCCGATCAGCGCGTCGACCTCGGTGGGGCGGAGGTAGCGCTCGTCGAAGCGGACGTGGCGCTCCCAGTCGAGACCCGCGTGCTCGAAGGCGGTCTCGAGGAACTGACGGACCGTGCACTTGACACCGGTCGCGAGGACGAAATCGTTCGGCTCATCCACCTGCAGCATCCGCCACATCCCCTCCACGTACTCGGGTGCGTAGCCCCAGTCCCGGATCGCGTCGAGGTTGCCCATGTACAGGTGCTCCTCGAGTCCCGCCTTGATGCGAGCGACCGCGCGGGTGATCTTGCGCGTCACGAAGGTCTCTCCGCGCCGCGGGGACTCGTGGTTGAACAGAATCCCGTTGACCGCGAACATGTCGTAGGCCTCGCGGTAGTTCCGGGTCATCCAGTACGAGTAGACCTTGGCGGCACCATAGGGCGATCGCGGGTAGAACACGGTCTCCTCGTTCTGCGGGGGCGGTGTGGCACCGAACATCTCGGACGTGGAGGCCTGGTAGTAGCGGCAGTCGATCTTCGACATGCGGACCGCCTCGAGCAGACGGGTCGAGCCGATCCCGGTGGTGTCGCCGGTGTGCTCCGGCTCGTCGAAGCTGACCCGCACGTGCGACTGCGCGGCCAGGTTGTACACCTCGCTCGGAGCCACGTCGGAGAGCAGCGTCACCAGTCGGGCGCCGTCGCTCAGGTCCCCGTAGTGCAGGAACATCCGAGCGTCCTTCTCGTGCGAGTCCTCGTAGAGGTGATCGATCCGGGCGGTGTTGAACGTGGATGCGCGGCGGATGATTCCGTGCACCTCGTAGCCCTTCGCGAGCAGGAGCTCGGCCAGGTACGAGCCGTCCTGGCCTGTGATGCCGGTGATGAGAGCGGTCTTCGCCATGGGATTGTGGTCCTTACTCGGGAAGCGGAGGTGGAAGGGGGTGGCGATCAGTAGGCGCCGTGGTGGTCGCGAACGGCGCGGAACGTGCGCCAGAGGATCTGGAGATCGGCTGCGAGGGACCAGTTCTCGACGTAGCTCAGGTCGAGGTGCACGGTCTCCTCCCAGGAGAGGTTGCTACGTCCCGAGACCTGCCACAGGCCCGTCATCCCGGGTCGCACCAGCATCCGTTTCGTGGTGATGGCGTCGTAGGCTGCGACCTCCGAGAGCAGCGGCGGGCGAGGCCCGACCAGGCTCATCGTGCCGCCGAGGACGTTGAACAACTGCGGCAGTTCATCGATGCTGTAGCGGCGCAGCATTCTCCCCACCCGCGTGACGCGCGGATCATCGCGAATCTTGAACAGCACGCCCGCCGCCTCGTTGCGGTCGGCGAGCTCGGCGAGCATCCGGTCCGCACCGACCACCATGGTGCGGAACTTCCACATGCCGAACGGCCTGTCCGCCAGCCCCATCCGTTCCGCCCGGTAGAAGACGGGTCCACCGTCACCGATCTTGATGGCCAGGGCCACCGCTATGAGCACCGGCGCGAAGGCGACGAGCAGACCGGCGCCGACCAGGAGGTCGAACGAGCGCTTCATCGCGGTCGTCGCGCGCACGTACCGCGGGCGCTCGATGTGCATCAGCGGCAGACCGGTGTCGGAGCGGAAGGTGACGCGTGGTCCAGCGATCGTCAGCAGCCCCGGCGCCACCATGAGGTCGATCTGCAATTCGTCGAGCCGCCACGTCAACTCGCGCATCGCGGCGACTTCGAGCGCGTCGATCGCAGTCAGCGCCACTGCCCGTTGCTCCCGACCGCGCAGCGCCGCCAGTCCGGCCTCGAGGTCGGGGAAGACGACCGGCATGTCGTCCCGGTAGGGCGCGCGGTCGACGGCATCCGAGAGGACCACGCCCTCCACGCGGTATCCGCGATCGGGATTCGCCCGCACCGAGGCGAGAAACCTCCGCGCGGAGGCCGTGTCGCCGAGAACCAGCAGGGACGTGACGAGGCGCCCGGAGCGGCGCTCGGCGCACACCCTGCGCCGCCACACCGTCCGGGACGCGAGCAGACCCACGACTCCCAGTCCGAAAGCCAGGGCCCAGAATCCGCGGGCGAAGACGAAGTTGGTGACCATGCCCACGAGCGCGAGGCAGCCGACCAGACCGAGACTGCCTGTCAGCACGCTGTTGTACTCGGCCACAGCGGAACCGATGACGCGCTCGTCGTCCGCCTGCGACAGGTGCAACGCGATCTTCCAGAGCAGGACGAGTCCTGCGGAGAAGACGACGATCGGCACCGGCGTCTGCTCGAATTGCGCGAACAGATCTCCCCCGAAGCGGAGCACCTGGGCCAGTAGAACGGCGGCCGTGATGACCACGGTGTCGGCGAGCCGAACGCGGTGAATATGCCGCGCCTGATGCGCGACCGGTCGTACCAATGCCGCAGAGCCGGTCGCCGGTTGCGGCGAGCCGACACCGACGCGGCGACGAAGAATCACCACCAACTTCCCCGCTTCCTGAAGAACTGGAGACTCGAATTCGAATTGACTCAGCCGACGTATCTCGCGGTGACGCGGCAACGTTACAACCATTCTCAGACGAATTCCTAGGCGGCTCAACCGAATCCTTCGTTCGATTGTGCGCCGCTCGGCGGCTAACTCGGACGCCGGTTGCGATCCCTATGACAGGCATCAAGCTCGCAATCCTGTCCAGTCATGGCTTCGCGATCGCATCAACAATCGGCCACCGCAGCCATTCGAGGCTCCAACAAAGCCATTCTGCGCACAGAACTCTGCGATTGCACATTCCTCGAGGTTGCACAACGAAAATTCGGACCAATTCCGTACACTGATACATTGTTAGATGACGGTCACATCGAATGTCGATTCGCTCGATTCTTTGAATCGCATTCAGTCACCGACTCGCTCCGAGTGCAACCCCGTCGACTCCGAGAACGACGCCGGCCCCGCCCCTCACCGATGGGCGGGAGGCGGGGCCGACGATCGGGCGACCATGGACGTTGCTACCGGTGGGTTCCGAACGTGTTTCGAAAGACAGGGGAAGGCCGCGTGTTCCGCCGAGGAACGGCATCGTCATGGCGCGCTCACCACGGCGCCGGTCCCGCTCGGACCCGGGATGCAGCCGGCCGTGTCACGGCACACCACAACGGCCGTCGACGGCCCCGGTGCGGTCGCCCGCTTCCGCCGCACGTTCGACCGCCTCGTTCCACGCGACCACCGAGCGGGCGGGATCGAGGCCGGCAGGTCAGCGCCGCTCGACCGTGAACACCGGGTAGCGGGTCGCCGCGGCCGCGAGCTCGGCGTCCGAGCTCTCAGCACTGAGCCCCGGGAAGAAGGCGCCGACCTCCCAGGCCCACTTCCGCAGATAGGCGCGGAGCACCGGAACCTTCGCACCCGGATCGATCACCTCGGTCGCGCTGAACGACTCGACGGCGCGACCGAGCCGCAGCTCACCCCCGCCGGCGGCGCGCATGTTCCGGACCCACTGGGTGACACCGCGCGCGGCGACGAGGTACTCGGCACCGTCGACCACGAGGACGTTGACGGGGACGGTGCGCCACTCCCCCGACGTACGCCCGCGCACCGCGAGCTCGCGGCTGCCGTAGACGGAGACGCCACGGCGGGCGAGCCATGCGACGGTGTTGTTGAACGCGGTGGCGGTGCGGCCGGGACGGACGCGGTCGGCGGCGGCTGCGGTCATGAGATCCTCCGAGTGTGAGCAGTGCTCTTGTTTCAGATCCATGCTAACCTCACGACACGCGATTGTCAAGAGCAGTGCTCTCGTTTCGGATCGGTGCGATGATCGACCGATGAACGCCTCTCTGACCGCCCGAGAACGTGCGCGCGCCGAACTGACCGCCGAGATCACCCGCAGCGCCCGGGACCAGCTCCGCGAGGTCGGCGCGGCGGCGCTCTCCCTCCGCGCTGTGGCGCGCGACCTCGGCCTCGCGTCATCCGCGGTGTACCGATACTTCCCCAGCCGCGACGCCCTGCTCACCGCGCTGATCACGGACGCCTACTCCGCGCTCGGCGACGCGGTGGAGGCCGCCGATGCGGCGGCCGGCGGCCCTCGGGAACGGTGGCGCGCGGCAGGACACGCGGTCCGTGACTGGGCGCGAGCGAACCCGCACGAGTACACGCTGCTCTACGGGTCGCCCGTGCCCGGCTACCACGCCCCCGCGGAGACGACCGCCGCCGCGATCCGTACGTCGGGCGTGCTGGCCCGGATCGCCGCATGCGGGCGCGGCGATGCGCCCGCACCGTCGGGGGTGTACGCGGAGCAGCTCCGCGCCGTCGCCGAGGCGGTGGCACCGGACGCCGAGCCCGCGCAGCTCGCGCTCGGTCTCCTGGCCTGGACCCAGCTCTTCGGCGCCGTGAGCTTCGAGCTGTTCGGCCAGTTCGCGAACACGCTCGAGCCCGCGGACGCGATGTTCGACTACACCCTCGACCGCATCGCCGACCTGCTCGGACTGTAGGCCTACAGGAGCACGGAACCCGTGGGCTGCGTGCCCTCCTTGGCGACGGCGGAGTAGGCGGCCACCAGCAGCGAGGGGTCCGGCGCTTCGAGCCGGCCGGGGCGCGCCAGACCGTCGAGCACCACGAATCGCAACATCCCTGCGCGGTTCTTCTTGTCCTTACCCATGTACTCGAGGAGCTGCCCGAAGGCGTCGGCGTCGTAGCTCGTGGGAAGCCCCACGGACTCGAGGACCCGACGGTGCCGATCGGCGGTGTCGTCGTCGAGGCGCCCGGCGAGGCGGCCGAGCTCGGCGGCGTAGATCAGGCCGACGGAGACGGCGGCGCCGTGGCGCCAGCGGTAGCGCTCGCGGCGCTCGAGCGCGTGGGCCAACGTGTGGCCGTAGTTGAGGATCTCGCGCAGTGACGACTCCTTGAGATCGGCGGAGACGACCTTCGCCTTGACCTCGATGGAGCGGCGCACCAGCTCGGGCAACACGTCGCCGGTCGGATCGAGCGCGGCCTGGGGATCCTTCTCGATCAGCTCGAGGATCACCGGATCGGCGATGAAGCCGGTCTTGATGACCTCGGCCATCCCGGCCACGATCTCGTTGCGCGGCACCGTCTCCAGCGTCACGAGATCGACGATCACGGCGCGCGGCTCGTGGAAGGAACCCACCAGGTTCTTGCCTGCGTCGGTGTTGATGCCGGTCTTGCCGCCCACGGCCGCGTCGACCATCGCGAGCAGCGTGGTGGGGATGTGCACGACCGGCACGCCGCGCATCCACGTGGCGGCCACGAAGCCGGTGACGTCGGTCGCGGCGCCTCCGCCCAGACTGTAGATCACGTCCTGGCGGCTCAGGCCGATGCGGCCGAGCACCTCCCAGCAGAACCCGGCGACCTGCAGATCCTTACCGGCCTCGGCGTCGGGTAGCTCGATGCGGTGCGCGTCGATCCCCTTGTCGGCCAGCGCTTGCCGGAGCGCCTCGGCGGTCTCGCCGAGAGTCGGCTGGTAGAAGATCGCGGCCTTGGTGGCCTCCCCCGCCGCCGCGACGGTCTCGTCGAGCAGTCCGCGGCCGATCACCACGTCGTAGGGGTCCGCGGCGTTGACGCGGACCTTCACCGGGTTCTCGCTCATCTACTACTCCGATCGATTCTTGGTGGACGTACGCAGGACGGCGGGCAGCTTCGGCCAGGGACCGCGGCGCTCCCGGCCGGGAGCGGTGTCCTTCAGGCGGCGCTGCACCTGTCGGACGACGGACGAGGGAGCGCGCCCCACGGTGGAGACGCGGATCGTCGCGAGTTCGCGGTAGATCGGCGTGCGTCGCGCCATGAGCGCACGGTACGCGGCCGCCGGATCGTCGCCCTTGAGGAGCGGACGCGACGAGCCGACCGTGCGGCGGATCCCCTCCTCCTCGGTCAGCTCGAGGTAGACGACCTGGTGCCGGCGCAGCAGTGTCCGGGTGGTCTCCGAGAGCACCGCGCCGCCGCCGAGCGAGACGACGCCCGGATGGTGCGCGACCACGTCCGCGACGACCTCCTCCTCGATCGCCCGGAAGGCGGGCTCGCCGTCGCCGGCGAAGATCTGCGGGATGGACCGCCCCTCGCGGCGCTCGATCTCCTCGTCGACGTCGAGGAAATCGACGCGCAGGGCCCGGGCCAAGCGCCGACCGATGGTCGTCTTCCCCGCCCCGGGCGGGCCGATCAGGATCGCCGCGGGCCCCGGCTCCCGGCCGGGCGCGACGGCCATCAGATCGCCTCGGGCGTCACCCGCTGCAACCGCGCCGCCACCTGCTCGGAGTACCGCTCAATGTTGCTGCGGGTCTCGGCGAGGCTGTCGCCGCCGAACTTCTCGAGTGCCGCCTGCGCGACGACGAGCGCCACCATCGCCTCGGCCACCACACCCGCGGCGGGCACTGCGCAGACGTCGCTGCGCTGGTGGATCGCGACGGCCTCGGTGCCGGTCTGCATGTCGATGGTGCGCAGCGCGCGCGGGACCGTCGAGATCGGCTTCATCGCCGCACGCACGCGCAGTTCCTCACCGTTGGTCATGCCCCCCTCGACGCCGCCCGCGCGGTTCGTCGAGCGGAGTACGCCGCCCTTGTCGGGCAGCATCTCGTCGTGCGCGGCGCTGCCGCGGCGCCGGGCCGTCTCGAAGCCGTCGCCCACCTCGACGCCCTTGATCGCCTGGATCCCCATCAGGGCTGACGCGAGGCGCGCGTCCAGGCGGCTCTCGCCCGAGGCCACCGAACCGATGCCCACGGGCAGACCCGTGACGACGACCTCGACGACGCCGCCGAGGGTGTCGCCGTCCTTCTTGGCGGCCTCGATCTCGGCGATCATCGACTTCTCGGCGGCCTCGTCGAAGGCGCGCACCGGAGAGGAGTCGATCCGCTCCAGGTCCGCACCCGACGGGGTCGGGCCCACGTACGGCTCCGACGCACCGATGGAGATGACGTGGCTGACGACCTCGGCACCGAAGGCCTGCCGCAGGAAGTTGCGGGCGACGGTGCCGGCCGCGACGCGCGCCGCGGTCTCGCGGGCGCTCGCGCGCTCGAGGACGGGCCGGGCGTCGTCGAAGCCGTACTTGAGCATGCCCGAGTAATCCGCGTGGCCGGGTCGCGGGCGCGTGAGCGGCGCATTGCGCGCCATCCCGTCGAGCAGGTCCTGATCGACGGGATCGGCCGACATGACCTGCTCCCACTTGGGCCACTCGGTGTTGCCGATCTCGATGGCCACCGGACCGGCCTGGGTACGCCCGTGCCGGACACCGCCCAGGATGGTCACCTTGTCGGCCTCGAACTTCATGCGCGCACCACGGCCGTACCCCAGGCGCCGACGCGCCAACTGGGCGGCGATGTCCGACGACGTGACCTCGACGCCCGCGACCATGCCCTCCACGAGGGCCACGAGGGCGGGGCCGTGCGATTCTCCAGCGGTTATCCAGCGCAACACGCGTCCCATCATCCCAGACCGACCAGCCCGAGCGTGAGTTCGGGTAGCCGAAACATTTGTCACAGGCTATGGTGAAGACCATGACCACCATCACCGGATCTTCGACTTCCGCCAACCGCGCCGCAGCGCGGCGGTCCACCGTCGACGTCTTCGGTGTCGCGTGGCCCCGCTACAAGGCGGAAGCCCTGGTCGCCGCGTTGGTGGTCCTGGCCCTCGGCGTCCTGCTCACTCTCGCGACGGGCGGCGCCTCGCTCGCCCCCGCGGTGCTCATCGCCGCCGGCGTCGGCGTCACCGTTTGGTGGGCGGCCCGTGCGGTGCACTCGCGCACCTGATCGCACGAACGAGAACGCGCCGCTGAGGACCTCCTCAGCGGCGCGTTTTCGTCGACGGCCCGGAGGCCGCCCCGCTCACGCGAGGCAGTTCGGGCCGAGCAGGGCCTTCAAATCCCCCATCAGCGACGACGACGGGTTCACCCGGAGGGTGTCGTCGAGCCGCAGTGTGGTGGCCTTGTCGCCGCTGACGAGCTTGACGTGCACGTCCGAGACACCGGGGTGACGCTGCAGAACCTGCTTGAGCGCGGAGACCTTGTCCTGTGTGCACACCCGGGTCTGCATCGTGAGCGACAGCGGCTTCGCGACGCCGATCTGGGACAGGTCGATGGGCGCGATGTCGTTCGCGATCAGCGTGACCTTGTCGTCCCGGAAGTTCACGCGGGCCTTGATCAGCACCACCGCGTCCTCGACGACCTCGGCGCCGTACGCCGCGTAGGCCTGCGGGAAGAAGAACACCTCGATACCACCGGAGAGGTCCTCGATCTGCGCCGACGCGAAGGGGGCGCCGTTCTTGTTCACGCGACGGTTCACCGACTGCAGGATGCCGCCGACGGTGACCTGGGTGCCGTCCTTGACGTCACCCTCCACGATGGCCGGGATCGCCGTGTCGGTCTGCGCGGCGATCACGTGCTCGACACCGTCGAGCGGGTGCGCCGAGACGTACAGGCCCAGCATCTCCCGCTCGAGGGCGAGCTTGTGCTTGCCGTCCCACTCCTCCTCGGGGACCTTGATGGTGAAGACGTCGTCGATCGGCCCGGCCGCGCCCTCCTCCTCGCCCATGGAGCCGAAGAGGTCGAACTGGCCAACGGCTTCGGCCTTCTTGGTGGACAGCACCGACTCGATCGCGTCGGCGTGCACCAGCAACAGGCCCTTGCGCGGGTGGTCGAGCGAGTCGAAACCGCCCGCCTTGATGAGGGATTCGGTGACCTTCTTGGAGCATGCCGCGACCTCGATCTTGGCGAGGTAGTCCGAGAAGGACGTGAAGTTCCCCTTCTCCTCGCGCGTGCTCACGATGGACGCGACCACGCCCTCGCCCACGTTGCGCACCGACCCCAAGCCGAAGCGGATGTCCTCGCCGACCGAGGTGAAGGCGTGGAAGGACTCGTTGACGTCCGGCGGAAGGACGGTGATGCCGAGGCGCCGGCAGTCGCCGAGGTAGATGGCGGCCTTGTCCTTGTCGTCACCGACCGAGGTGAGCAGCGCGGCCATGTACTCGGCCGGGTAGTTCGCCTTGAGGTAGGCCGTCCAGTACGAGACGAGACCGTACGCGGCGGCGTGCGACTTGTTGAACGCGTAGCCGGCGAAGGGCAGAACCGTCTCCCACAGTGCGGTGATCGCGGCCTGGGAGAAGCCGTTGTCGAGCATGCCCTGCTGGAAGCCGCCGTAGGCCTCGTCGAGGACCTCTTTCTTCTTCTTACCCATCGCGCGCCGCAGAATGTCGGCCTGGCCGAGGCTGTACCCGGCGACCTTCTGCGCGATCTGCATGATCTGCTCCTGGAACACGATCAGGCCGAACGTGTCCGCGAGGATGTCCTTCAGCGGCTCCTCGAGCTCCGGGTGGATCGGCTTGACCTGCTGCCGGCCGTTCTTGCGATCCGCGTAGTCGTTGTGGGCGTTCATGCCCATCGGGCCGGGCCGGTACAGCGCGCCGACGGCCACGATGTCCTCGAACTTGGTGGGCTGCATGCGCCGCAGCAGATCGCGCATGGGGCCACCGTCGAGCTGGAAGACGCCGAGCGTGTTGCCGCGCTGCAGCAGCTCGTAGGTGGTCTCGTCATCGAGCGGGAGCTGGTCCATGTCCAGCTCGATGCCGCGGTTGTGCTTGATGTTGCCCAGCGCGTCACCGATGACCGTGAGGTTGCGCAGGCCCAGGAAGTCCATCTTCAGCAGGCCGATGGCCTCGCACGACGGGTAGTCCCAGCCGGTGATGATCGCGCCATCCTGTGCGCGCTTCCACACCGGGATCGCGTCGGTGAGCGGATCACAGGACATGATCACCGCGCAGGCGTGCACGCCGGCGTTGCGGATCAGGCCCTCGAGCCCGAGCGCCATGTCGTAGATCTTCTTGACGTCCGGATCCGTCTCGATCAGCTGCCGGACCTCGACGGCCTCCTTGTACCGCTCGTGCTCCGGATCGGTGATTCCCTTGACCGAGATGTCCTTGGCCATGATGGGCGGCGGCAGCGCCTTGGTGATCCGGTCCGCGATGGAGTAGCCGGGCTGGCCGTAGATGACGCGGGCCGAGTCCTTGATGGCGGCCTTCGTCTTGATGGTGCCGAACGTGATGACCTGGGCCACCTTGTCCGAGCCCCACTTCTCCGAGGCGTACGTGATCATCTCGCCGCGGCGACGATCATCGAAGTCGATGTCGATATCGGGCATCGAGACGCGCTCGGGGTTGAGGAACCGCTCGAACAGCAGACCGTGCGGGATCGGATCGATGTTGGTGATGCCCAGCGCCCAGGCCACGAGCGAGCCGGCCGCGGAACCACGGCCGGGCCCCACGCGGATGCCGACCTCGTGTGCGTGCGCGATCAGGTCACCGACGACGAGGAAGTACGCCGGGAAGCCCATCTCGTTGATCACCGAGAGCTCGTACTTCGCCCGCTCGACGTAGTCCGCGGGCGGACCGTCGGGGAACCGGCGGTTCAGGCCGTCCATCACCTCGGACTCGAGGAAGGACTCCTGCGTGTGGTTCTCCGGCACGGGGAACCGGGGCATGCGGTCCTTGTGCTCCCAGACCTCGGCGTAGGACTGGACGCGCTCCCCGATCTCCACCGTGGAATCGCACGCGCCGGGCACCTGAGAGTCCCAGAGCTCCCGCATCTCCTGCGCGGACTTGAGGTAGTAGCCGTCACCGTCGAACTGGAAACGCGTGGGGTCCGACAGCGTCTTGCCGGTCTGGATGCACAGGAGCGCGCCGTGCGACTCCGCCTTGTCCTTGGTGACGTAGTGGCAGTCGTTCGTGGCCAGCGGCTTGATCCCGAGCTGGCGGCCGATGGTGAGCAGCCCCTCGCGGACGCGGCGCTCGATATCGATGCCGTGGTCCATGAGCTCGAGGTAGAAGTTCTCCTTGCCGAAGATCTCCTGCCACTTCGCGGCGGCCTCCAGCGCCTCCCGCTCGTGCCCGAGCCGCAGGCGGGTCTGCACCTCGCCCGACGGACAGCCCGTGGTGGCGATGATGCCCTCGGCGTGCTCCGCGATGATCTCCGCGTCCATGCGGGACCACTTGCCCAGCTGGCCCTCGATCGACGCCAGCGAGCTGAGCTTGAACAGGTTCCGCAGTCCGGTGGCGTTCTCCGCCACCATCGTCATGTGGGTGTACGCGCCGGAACCCGAGACGTCGTCGCCCTTCTGCGAGGGGTCGCCCCACCGGACCCGCTTGGTGTTGAACCGCGACTCCGGCGCGATGTACGCCTCGATCCCGATGATCGGGGTGATGTCGTACTTCTTCGCCGTGTTGTAGAAGTCCGACGCGCCGAACATGTTGCCGTGGTCGGACATGCCCACCGCCGTCATGCCCAGGCGCTTGGCCTCGGCGAACAGCGGATCCACCTTGGCGGCACCGTCGAGCATCGAGTACTCGGTGTGATTGTGCAGATGCACGAACGAGCCGCTCACGCGCTACTCACCTCCGGTGAAGAATCTCATCGCTGTCATTACGCAGTGTAGGCGCTGCCACCGACACGTCCGGCCGATCGTCAGCCGAAGGCGATGGCCAGGATCAACACCAGTAACGCGACCACCGCCACTCCCACGAGCACCAGCACGAGTGGCCCCATCCCGCTCTCCGCGGGGGCCTTCGCGGGCTCGGTCCGCCCGGCGGACGGCCGCGGCATCGCACCGGACGGCACGGCCGGCGGCGCCGGCATCGCACCGGACCGGGCTCCCGTACTCGCCCCGTACAACGGCTGCGGTGAGACCGGCCGCTGCGGCCGCGACGCCGGGTACGGGGGCCGGTTCGCCTGCCCCCGGATGCCCGGCGCGACGGACCGCTGCATCGGCGTGGACGGGCGGGGGCCGGCTGCGGGGTGTGCACCTGCCGCGGGGCGCTGGGGCCCGGACGGGTGTCCCGGGCCCGGTGCGTAGCCGGGCGGCGCAGGGCGCGGTACCGGCCGCGGCGCGGGCCGCGACACCGGGGCCTCCATCGCCGATTTGAGCGCGATCGCGAACTCCTTGCAGGTCGCGAAGCGCTCCGCCGGGGTCTTCGCGAGTCCGCGTGCCACCACCGCGTCGACGGCGGGCGGCACGCCCTCCCGGATCTGCGAGATCCGCGGCGGGGGCGCGTTGAAGTGGGCGTCGATCACCGCATCGGTGCTGGCACCGGTGTACGGCACCTTCCCCGTGACCAGGTGGAAGAACGTCGCCGCGAGCGAGTACTGGTCGGAGCGCGAGTCCAGCTCCTCACCGCACAGCTGCTCCGGCGAGGCGTACGCCAGCGTCGCGAGAACGGTCCCGACGGCGGTGAGCTGGGACGTGTCCTCGCCGCCCTTCGCGACGCCGAAGTCGGTGAGCAGCGCACGACGCTCGTCCGCATCGTCGCCGTCGTCGCCCGCCGACACCAGGATGTTGGCCGGCTTGATGTCGCGGTGCAACAGGCCGGCGCGGTGCGCGCGGTCCAATCCGCGACCGATCTGGGAGATGATCTCGACGGCCGTGGCCGGCTCCAGGCCCGACGGGCTGCGCTTGAGCAGCACCGCGCAGTCGTCGCCCTGGACGTACTGCATGGCGATCCACAACCGCTGCCCCTCGGTACCGCGGTTGTAGATCGTGACGACGTTCGGGTGATCGAGCCGCGCGGCCAGTTCCGCCTCGCGCAGGAAGCGCTTGCGGAAGGCCTCGTCGCCCGAGTACCCGGCGCCCAGGACCTTGAGCGCGTCGTACCGGGGAAGCTCCGGGTGCTTGGCGAGGTAGACCGACCCCATGCCCCCGGATCCCAGGCGCCGCTCGATCCGATAACCGCCGATCACCGTCCCGGGTGCGAGTTCGTCACTCATGTCCGCTGCTTCTGCCCCTCACCGTTCGGTCCGTCGAGCACCAGCGTAACCCGCCCCCGGCCGCGATCCCGGCGACGAGCCCGTCGTCGACCCGTCAGATCTCCACGCCCTCGAACTGCGCCCGGTACAGGCCGGCGTAGTGACCACCCGCCGCGAGCAACTCCTCGTGCGACCCCTGCTCGACGATCCGGCCGTGATCCATCACCACGATGACGTCGGCATCGCGGATGGTCGACAGCCGGTGCGCGATGACGAAGCTGGTGCGATCGGCCCGCAGGGCGTGCATCGCGCGCTGCAGCAGCACCTCGGTGCGCGTGTCCACCGAGCTGGTGGCCTCGTCGAGGATGAGGATCGCGGGTTCGGCGAGGAACGCCCGGGCGATGGTGATGAGCTGCCGCTCGCCCGCCGAAACGCTGCCGGACTCGTCGTCGAGCACGGTGTCGTAGCCGTCCGGCAGGGAGTGCGCGAAACGGTCGACGAAGGTCGCGCGCGCGGCGGCGTAGACCTCCTCGTCGGTCGCGTCGAGGCGCCCGTACCGGATGTTCTCCATGATGGTGCCCTCGAAGAGCCACGTGTCCTGCAGCACCATGCCCATGCGCCGGCGCAGGTCGGCTCGCTCGACGCCGGCGATGTCGACACCGTCGATCGTGATCCGGCCGCCGGAGAGCTCGTAGAACCGCATGATCAGGTTGACCAGGGTGGTCTTGCCCGCACCGGTGTGCCCCACGACCGCGACGGTGCGGCCCGGCTCGGCCACGAGGTTCAGGCCCTCGATGAGCGGCTCGTCGCTCGTGTAGCCGAAGGAGACGTCCTCGAAGGCGACACGGCCCCGGGTCGGCTCCGGCAGCGCGCCGGGCCGGTCCTGCGACTGCTCGTCCGCGTCGAGGATCGCGAAGACGCGCTCAGCGGAGGCGACACCCGACTGCAGCATGTTCACCATCGACGCCATCTGCGTGACGGGCTGGGTGAACTGGCGCGAGTACTGGATGAAGGCGATCACATCGCCCAGGCTCATGCCGCCCGCCGCGACGCGCAGGCCGCCCACCACGCACACCGCCACGTACTGGAGGTTGCCGACGAACATGCTGATCGGCATCACGAGACCCGAGAGGAACTGCGCCTTGTAGCTCGCCTCCATGAGCGCGTCGTTCTCCGCGCCGAAGCGCTCCTGCAGCGCATCGCCCCGGCCGTAGACGGTCACCAGATCATGCCCGGTGAACGCTTCCTCGACCTGCGCGTTGAGCGCGCCCGTCGACTTCCACTGCGCGACGAAGTGCTTCTGGCTGCGCTTCATGATCTGGCCCGCGAAGATCACGATGAGCGGGATCACGACGACCGCGACGGCCGTGAGCAGCGGCGAGACGACGAGCATCATGACGAGCACGCCGATCACGGTGAACGCGGAGACGATCAGCTGACTCAGCGCCTGCGTCAGCGACTGGCCGAGGTTGTCGATGTCGTTGGTCACACGGGAGAGCAGTTCGCCGCGGGGCTGCTTGTCGAAGTAACTCAGAGGAAGGCGATTCAGCTTCTCCTCGACCTCGCGGCGCAGGGAGTACATGACCCGCTGCACCGCACCGTTGAGCAAGAAGCCCTGCGCGTACTGCAACACACCGCTGGCGACGAAGAGCGCGATCACCCAGGTGAGAATGGTGCCCACCCGGTGGAAGTCGATGCCGGGGCCGTGCTGCAGCTGCGAGCGGAAGCCGTCGTAGATCGCGTCGACCGCGGAGCCCACGACCTTCGGCGCGATCACCGCGGCCGTGACCGAGCCGATCGACAGCAGCACCGCCGCCGTCATCGCCGAGCGCTGTTCCCGCAGCCGGCCCAGCAGCCGTTTCAGCGAGGGCCAGAAGGTCATCGGCTTCTGGGCGGGCGAACCCGCCGTCGCCGCGGCGGCGGCGCGTGCTCCGGGTCCGGTCATGCTGCGCTCCCCGCCGTCGCCTGGCTGCCGGCGATCTCCTGATAGGTGGGACAGGTCTCGAGCAGCTCGGTGTGGGTGCCGTGGCCGACCACCTCGCCGTCCTCGAGAACCAGGATCTGATCGGCGCTCGCGATCGTCGAGATGCGCTGGCCGACGATGAAGACGGTGGCCTCCCGGGTGTAGGGCCGCAGGGCGGCGCGCAGCTTCGCGTCGGTCGCGAGATCCAGCGCGGAGAAGCTGTCGTCGAACAGGTAGACCGCGGGCTTGGCGACGAGCGCCCGGGCGATCGCGAGCCGCTGGCGCTGCCCGCCGGAGACGTTGGTGCCGCCCTGCGCGATCGGCGCGTCGAGGCCGCCGAGCTCGGCGACGAAGTCCGCGGCCTGCGCGATGCGCAACGCCTCGGCGAGCTCCTCGTCGGTAGCGTCGGGATTGCCGAAGCGCAGATTGCCGGCGACGGTGCCGCTGAACAGGTATCCGCGCTGCGGCACCAGTCCGATGTGGCCCCACAGCGCGTCGGCGCGCAGGTCCTTCACGTCGACACCGTCGTACCGCACGGCCCCGCCGGTGGCGTCGAACAGGCGCGCCAGGAGGTTGATCAGCGTCGACTTCCCGGATCCCGTGGATCCGATGATCGCGATCGTCTGCCCGGGCCGCGCCGACAGGTTCACGTTCTGCAGCACCGGCTTCGCCGCGCCCGGGTAACACATGGTGACGTCGTCCAGTTCGACGACACCGGTGATGGCGGGCAACGGATCCGGGTCCACGGGCGGCGCGACGGTGGAGGTGGTGGCGAGCACGTCACTGATGCGCTCGGCGGCCACGGAGGCGCGCGGGATCATCATCACCATGAAGGTGGCCATCATGACCGACATGAGGATCTGCATCATGTACTGCATGTAGGCGGTGACCGAGCCGATCTGCGCCGTGCCGGCGGCGATCAGGTGCGCGCCGAACCACCACACCGCGACGGTGGAGAGGTTGAGCACCAGCATCACCCACGGGAACATGACGGCCATCAGCCGCATCACACGGACGGAGGCGTCGGTGAGGGCCGTGTTGGCGCCGTCGAACCGCTCGCGCTCGACCGGCTCGCGGACGAAGGCGCGGATCACGCGGACGCCCGTGAGTTGTTCGCGCAGCACCTTGTTGACCGAGTCCAGCCGGGTCTGCACCGCCCGGAAGCCCGGGATCATCTTGGCGATCACCGCACCGAGCACGGCGCCCAGGACCGGGACCGCGACCACCATGAGCCAGGCGAGGCCGGGCTCCTCGCGCAGCGCCATGAAGACGCCGCCGACGGCCATGAACGGCGCCTGGATCATCATCGACAAGGTCATGAGCACGAGGAGCTGCACCTGCTGCACGTCGTTGGTGGTGCGGGTGATGAGCGAGGCGGCACCGAAGCCGGACACCTCACGGCCGGAGAACGTGCGGACCCGCCCGAAGAGGGAGCGGCGGGTGTCGCGGCCGAAGGCCATGGCGCTGCGCGCCGCGAAGTACGTCGCGCCGCCGGCGGCGATCACCTGGAACAGCGTGATCACGAGCATGATGCCGCCCATCCGCCAGATGTAGCCGGTGTCCCCCGGTGTGACACCGAGGTCGATGATCTTGGCGTTGATGCTCGGCAGCACGAGGTTGGCGACGACGCTGACCAGCTGGAAGGCCGCGACGGCCCACAGCCAGGGACGATAGGACCGCAGGTGCGCGGCGACGAGTCTGAGCAGGGTCACTGGGGGCTGGTCCTTCGCTCGGAGGGGGCTGGGCCGACGGAGCCGGAGGCGGGGCCGCTGTGCGGGGCGGCGATGCCGTCGAGCAGAACGTCGACGATGCGCTCGGGCGCGAGGATCGCGCCCTCGCTGATGTGCGGGTGGCTGCCCGAGAAGGTGAGCAGCCGCAGGAGGTGGATCGCCTCCTCCGGCGGGACCCGCAGCTGATCGGCGTCGTCGCCGATCACGCCGCGGAGCCGGGCCATGATCGCCGGTCCGCCGTCCTTCGCCCGACGGTGCGCGTCCCGGTCCCGCACGTGCGGCGGGGCGACGAGCCCGAGGGCGTCCATGAGGCCGAAGATCCGCTGGAACCGCCCCTGGACGAGTTCGGTGAACCGGTAGAGGCGTGTCCGCAGCGGTAGAGCCGGGTCGATGGCGTCGATCTCGGCGAGAAGTTCGTCCGGATCGAAGGACTCGAGCATCACCGCGTCGAGCAGATCCTCCTTGGAGTCGAAGACCCGGAAGATCGTGCCCTCGGCGACCCCCGCGTGCTGCGCGATCTGCTTGGTGGTGGGCACGGCGCCGTACTCCAGCAGCGCGTCCCGGGTAGCGGCGATCAGCGCCGCGCGCCGCTCGTCGGGTGGCAGGTGCGGCGCGCGGGATCGGGTTTCGTTAGCCGCGGGCACGATGTTGAGACTACAGAAGTGAGTGCGCACTCACAATCGGTTTTCCGTTCGCCTCGCGCGAATCGGTCGATTGCGGACGCGGACCGGATCAGCCGAGGAGGTCGGCCAGCGCGCCGTCCAGGGTCGGGTGCGCGAACCGGAAGCCCGCGGCGGGCAGCACCGTCGACGTGGCATGCCGCCCCGTGAGGCCGAGCGCGGGATCGCTCCGCATGCCGATCGCGCCGAGTGCGAGCACGGGTGCGGGCGTCGGCGGGGCGAACGGACGATGCAGGTGGCGACGCAGCGCCGCCATCAGGTCGGCGTTGCGGACAGGGCTCGGCGCGGCGGCCACGACCACCCCGTCGGGCAGGTCGACGCCGGGTTCGATGCCGAGGCCGGCCCGGACCACCGCGAGCCAGTCGTCGCGGTGGATCCAGCTGAACCACTGGCGACCGTCGCCCAGGCTGCCGCCCAGGAAGGCCCGGGTGACGCCGACCATCTTCGCCATCGCGGGTGAGTCGGTGTCGAGCACGATCGACGTGCGCAGGACCGTGCGGTGCGCGGTCTCGGCGTCGGCCGAGGCCTCCTCCCAGGGGCGAGCGACGCCGGTCATCTGTGGGAGGCCCGGGTCCGGGAGCGGGGTGTCCTCGGTGCACCACCGCTCCCCCGCATCGCTCCAGATCGCTGTGGTGCTCGCCTGTACCCAGCGGCGGACGCCGCGGCCGCGCGCCGCCTCGACGAGTGCGCGTGTGGCGTCCACGCGGCTGGAGGTGAGCGCGGCGATGTTCGCCGCGGTCGGGCGGCAGTCGACCAGCTTGCCCGCGAGGTTGATCACCGCCGTGTTCGGCCCGTCGAGCACCGCCGACCACGCCCCGACGGTGCGGCCGTCCCAGGTGACCTGCGGATACGGGACGTCGGCACGGATCGATCGCGTCAGGATCGTGACGTCGTGCCCGCGCCGGACGAGGTCCGCCGCTACACGGCGACCGAGCGCACCGGTGCCGCCGGCGATCACGACGTTCAGCGGTTCGGCGGCGCGCGGCGGGCCCGCCAGCATCGCCAGTCGCGCCAGAGCCGTATCGGCGTCGGCGGCGAACCGCCGGGCGACCATGCGGTCGAAGAGCGGCGCCGACGGACCGTCGGCCGTCACGGCCTGCTCGACGACGGTGCCGCGGTCGACCGGGCGGAGGGTCCAGCGCAGCGTGGTGTTCCCCGCCGGCTCCTCCTGCGCGATCGCGAGCGCGCGCTCCGGCTCGAACTCCACGACGGTGGCCGGCGGCGCGAAACGGCGGTGGATCCACGACGCGCGCAGTTCCGGCGTCCAGTCGAGGCGAGCGCCGAGGGCGACGGGGTCGCGCAGCACCGCCGAGACCACGAAGGGCTGCCAGCGCGGCAACCGCTCGAGATCGACCAGCGCGTCCCACAACACCTGCGCCGGAAGGGCGATGAATCCACTGCTGCGATGCACGGTTCCCATGCCATCGACGCTAGTTCGCGATGGCGCGTAATCACTCCGCGATCCCGGAGAGGTTTCTCACATCGTGAGATACCTCTCGGCTCGGGGCAATCTATCGGGCTGGAACCGGCCGGTCATCGGGGTCGGGGGTCGCGGTCTCGGTGTAGGACGGGAGCAGCGCGGAGACGCCGAAGCGGGCGCCGTCGCGCGGGAGGACCTGGACGGACCGGACGCCGGGGCGCCCGGCGACGGCGCGCAGTGCGTCGCCCGTGCCCCACACCACGACGCCGACCACCGCCGGAACCCCGGCGGCGCGCAGCCGCGATGCCGTGACCCGCGCAATCGCTTCACCCCGCGCGCCAGGCGCGACGAGGCCCGGCATCGCCAGCGCGGCGAGCTCGTTCACGGCCCGGACGCCCTCCGCGCTCTGGCCGGGGGGCACCGTCGCCGTCGGGGTCGCGACTCCGGGGATGCGCACCCGCACCAGCACCCGGCCCACCCGGTCGAGTCCGGCGGCCCGTGCCCACACCTCGTCGGGCGTCCACTCCGCGGCCGGGGAGATCAGGGCCCATCGCCGCTCGCCCGCGGGAGCGGCGGCCAGGGACGCCCGGGCCTGCCCGAGGTACTCCGCGACGGCCTGGCCGGACTGGGGGCCGAGGCGGTCACCGTCGGGCCGCACCGACGGGGTCGGTGTCGCGGATCCGAGCCAGAAGGCCAGGCCCAGAGCGACGACGAGCAGCGCGCCCCAGCCCGCTGCCCCGCGGGCGGTCCCCGTGCGGCTCACGCGTCGCGCAGGACGTCCAGGGCGTGCTGCAGGTCGTCGGGGTAGGGCGAGGTGAACTCCACGTACTCCCCCTTCGTGGGGTGCGTGAAGCCGAGCGTCCGGGCGTGCAGCCACTGACGGTCGAGGCCGAGCCGCTTCGCGAGCACCGGATCACTGCCGTAGGTCTGGTCTCCGCAGCACGGGTGGTGCAGCGCCGCGAAGTGGACACGGATCTGGTGCGTACGACCGGTCTCCAGGTGCACGTCCAGCAGCGTCGCGGCCTGGAAGGCCTCGATCGTGTCGTAGTGCGTGATCGACGGCTTTCCGTCCTTGGTGACCGCGAACTTCCAGTCGGAGCTGCGGTGCCGCCCGATCGGCGCGTCGATGGTGCCCGACATCGGGTCCGGGTGGCCCTGCACAAGCGCGTGGTACCGCTTGTCGACGGTGCGCTGCTTGAACGCCCGCTTGAGCACCGTGTAGGCGCGCTCCGAGACGGCGACGGCCATGACGCCGGAGGTGCCCACGTCGAGGCGGTGCACGATGCCCTGCCGCTCGGGCGCCCCCGAGGTGGAGATGCGGAAGCCGGCGGCGGCGAGGCCGCCGATCACCGTCGGGCCGGTCCAGCCGACGGAGGCGTGCGCGGCGACGCCGACGGGCTTGTCGACGACGACGATGTCGTCGTCGGAGTAGAGGACGTTCATCCCCGGCACCGGCTCGGCGACGATCTCCAGCGGGCGCGCGGGCTCGGGCAGCGTCACATCGAGCAACGCCCCGGCCTGCAGCTTGTCGGACTTGCCGACCGCGACCCCGTCCAGCGTCACGGATCCCTCGGCCGCCAACTCGGAGACGACGGTGCGGGACAGCCCCAGCAGGCGGGCGACGCCCGCGTCGACCCGCAGGCCGTCGAGCCCGTCGGGGACGGGCATCGTGCGCGACTCACGCATCGGTGGCCTCCGATCCGGTGGTCGTGCGGCCGGCGGCACCGGACGCCCCCGAGGTGGTTCGCGTGCGCTTGTCGCCGAAGCCCTCGTACGGGTCGCGGCCGAACAGCGTGAGTGCGACCAGCAGCACGGCGGCGACGGTGATCGCGGAGTCAGCCGTGTTGAAGACGGGGAACCAGTCGCCGACGGAGAGGAAGTCGATGACGTGCCCGCGGAAGACGCCGGGCGCACGGAAGAGGCGGTCGGCGAGGTTGCCGAGCGCGCCGCCGAGCACCAGGCCGAGCCCGAGTGCCCAGGGCAGCGAGGTGAGCTTGGACCCCATCCGGAAGATCCACACCACGACGCCCACCGCGATCAGCGTGAGAACCCACGTGTATCCGGTGGCCATGGAGAAGGCCGCGCCGGGGTTCTTCACGAAGTACAGGCTGAACGGGCCGAGCACGTGGATCCTCTCGCCCAGGCTCATGTGCCGGACCACCGTGGTCTTGGCCGCCAGGTCGATGAGGAAGACCGCGATCGCGACCACCGCCAGGAGAATGCGCGGGCTCCGATACCAGGTCGGCCGTGCGCTTGCGGGGGAATCCATGACTCCATCATCCACTACGGTGGCGGTGTGCATGGCAAGCGGTTGCGGCTGGTCCCGGTGGTGGCGGTGTCGACGGTGGCGCTCGGCGCGACCCTCGCGGGGTGCGGCGGCGGTGACTCCACCAACGCCGGGGCGTCGGGATCGGCAACCGCCCGGCAGTCGGTGGCGGCGCCGGCCGCGACGGCCGGCTGCCTCGTCACGCCGCCTGCGCTGCCCGGCCACGCGGTCACCGTCGACGTGCCGCAGGCGAAGGTCGTGCTCGACGATCCCGGGTCCGGACCGACGCGAGCGGTGACGGTCCGGCCCACAGCGGTGGCCGAGTACGCGCTGTTCACGAACTCGCTCCAGGTCTCCCAGGTCGCGGGCGATCAGCCCTCGGGCGGCAACCGCGATGTGACGCTGCCGCTCACGGCGCAGCCCGCGTGCGCCGATCCGCTCGACGTGTACCTGTACTTCGGGGCGCCGCGGTCGACCGATCCCGCGACGACCCAGGCGCTGACGGTCGAGGAGGGGTCGGTCGCGCGGGTGCGTCTGACCGCCGGCGGCGAGGTGCGCTCCTTCACCCTGGCGGCGCCTCCCGGCGTGTCCACCGAGGCGCAGAGCACGTTCGAGCAGGCGCTCCTGCAGACCTTCCTGCGGCTGGTCCCCCTCCCCGCCGAACCGGTCGGCACCGGGGCCACCTGGACGGTGACCCGCGCGATCCGCGCCGACAGCGCTCTCACCCAGACGATGCGGGTCACGCTGGGCGGCAGCGTCGAGCGGCCCGAACTCACGGCGAAGGTCGACGAGTCGCCCGACGACTCCGTCTTCCGCGTGCCCGGGAGCGACACCACCCTGACGATCGAGAGCTACACCTCCGAGGGCAACGGGACCATCGAGGTCGATCCGGCACGCGCCTTCGGGATGGGCGGGGTGCAGCTGGAGGGCGGCCGCACCCTGGTGGGCGACGATCCCGCCCGCAAGCTCACGCAGAAGACGGGCAGTATCTACCGCTTCGGCCCGGCGTAGCGGCGACGGGCGTCAGTGGCAGGAGGGCGAGTCGCGCCCGACCTGGATGATCATCTGGCAGGCGTACGACTTCTGCAGCTTCCAGCTGCCCTCGTCGAAGGCCAGCGAGGCGTAGGCCAGCTGGTTGGTTCCGCCCATGAGGACCGAGAACTGGGCCTTCGCGAGCCCCGGCTGCTCCAGTACCGGCCGGCCGATGTGCCAGCTGACCTGCGGATTGTCCTTACGCAGCTTCACCAGCTCGTCGAACAGCGGACCGTCGGCCGGGGTCGCCCCCTGGACCAGCCTGACCTTCTCCTCGAGCGGTACCCGCGGATCGACCGCCCGGTTCAGCATCTCCTCGAGCTGCTGCGTCGAGGGCGCGCGGTCCGGCGTGGACGACGGGGCCTCCGTCACCTGGACCGAGGCGGCCGAGGGTTCGCCGGAAGGCGATGCGGCGTCCTGGCCGCTGCACGCGCCGCAGGCCAGGCCCACGAGCACGACCGCAGGGGCCATGAGTACCCGTGCGCGCATCGACAAATCCACCTCCGTCCGGCCCCTGCTCCGCCGCCTCCACTATGCCAAACGTGGCACCGTGCGCCACCGCAACCCGCGCCCGGCGTGCGATGCTGCTCGCATGCCTGAAGTGATCGTGCTCGCGACCGGCGGCACCATCGCCAGCCGTCACGACGACGCCGGTGCCGCGGTCCCCGCCGACGCCGGCGCCGACCTGGTCGACGCCGCGGGCGGCGTCCCCGGGGTCCGGGTGACGGTGCGCGATGTGACCGCCGTGGACTCCTCCGCCCTGACCCTCGATCAGCTGGATCTGATCCGCGACGCCGTCGCCGACGCCCTCGCCTCTCCCGACGTGGCCGGCGTGGTGGTGACCCACGGCACGGACACGATGGAGGAGACCTCCCTCCTCGTCGACCTCACGCACGCGGATCCCCGGCCGGTGGTCTTCACCGGCGCTCAGCACCCCGCCGACTCGCCCGTCACCGACGGGCCGTCGAACCTCGCCGAGGCGATCGCGGCCGCGGCCGATCCGGCGCACCGAGGGCTCGGTGTACTGCTGTCCTTCGCCGGCGAGTTGCAGACGGTGCGCGGGCTCGCGAAGGTGTCGACCACCGCGCCGCAGCCCTTCACGGGCGGCATCCCGGTCGCCGAGCTGCGAGGTACGGCGCCGCACCGGCTGCTCACCAAGCCCGCGCCGATCGCCGGCGTCCGGGTCGACGTCGTGGCCTCCTACCCCGGGGCCGATGGTGCCCTGGTCGACGCCGCCGTCGCGGCCGGGGCGCGCGGGATCGTGCTCGCGGGCACGGGCAGCGGCAACACCACCGTCGCCCTCGCGGACGCGGTGCGCCGCGCCCTGGATGCGGGCGTGGTGGTCGTCGTGTCCACCCGGATCGCCTCCGGCGCGGTGGACGCCGCGTAC
Organism: Tsukamurella sputi; assembly: GCF_007858445.1. Taxonomy (GTDB): domain Bacteria; phylum Actinomycetota; class Actinomycetes; order Mycobacteriales; family Mycobacteriaceae; genus Tsukamurella; species Tsukamurella sputi. The sequence continues at coordinate 152,322 of NZ_VIGV01000001.1, forward strand.
GGCGGAGGCGGCGGCGCGGCCGACCTCGTCGCCGCCGGGGCGCTGCTGTCGCGGCGACTGCGGCCGGGGCAGGCGAGGATCGTGCTGCTGGCACTCCTGGCCGCCGGCGTCGGGCCGCGGTGGATCGGGGCTTACCTGGGGCGGTAGCCCTCAGTCCTCGGCGGCGAGATCGGCACGCACGGCGTCGTTGTGCTCGCCGAGCGCGGGTGGCCGCCGATAGTCGGTCACCGGGGTGCGGGAGAAGCGGATCGGGTTGCGCACCTGGTCGATCGCCCCGTCGCCGACCGGGACCCGCGGATCGAGACCGAGCCGCTCCGCGAGCGCGAAACCCGAGCCGATGTCGCCGACGGTGCCGGCGGGCACGCCGGCCTCGGTGAGCCTGTCGACCCACGTCCGCGCCGTCTCCGTGGCGAGAGCCTCCTCCAGGAGGCGGACCAGCTCGGGGCGGTGCCGGACCCGCTCGGGGTTGGTCGCGAAACGCGGATCCTCGTCCAGCCCGGGCAGCCCGACGGTGGCGGCGAGGCGCGCGAACTGCCCGTCGTTGCCGCACGCGACGGCGAGCAGCCCGTCCCGGCAGCGCAGCGTCTCGTACGGCGCGATCGACGGATGCGTGTTGCCCTGCCTCGACGGCGACTCCCCCGTCGCGAGGAAGTTCGCGCCCTGGTTCGCGAGCGAACCCAGCAGCGACGAAAGCAGATTCACCTCGACGCGCTGCCCGCGCCCGGATCGCTCGCGCTCGTAGAGCGCGGCGAGGATGCCGGACACCGCGTCCTTGGCAGTGAGCACGTCGACCAGGGCGACTCCCGCCTTCATGGGGTCGCCGTCCGCGGCGCCGGTGATGCTCATGAGCCCGCCGACCGCCTGGACGAGGAAGTCGTAGCCGGGCAGCGCGGCGCCCTCCCCGGAACCGAATCCCGTGACGGAGCAGTGGATCAGCCGCGGATTGAGCGCGGCCAGGTCGTCGGGGCCGAAGCCCTTCGCGTCGAGGGTGCCGGTGCGGAAGTTCTCGACCAGGACGTCGGCGCGGCGGATCAGATCCCGTGCGACTCCGCGGTCGCCGGGGTCGTCGAGGTCGAGTTCGATGCTGCGTTTGGACCGGTTCGCCGCCTCGAAGTAGGCGCTCGTCGCGGCCGTCCACGGCGGCCCCCAGCGGCGCGTGTCGTCACCCGCGCCGGGTCGCTCCACCTTGATCACGTCCGCGCCGAGGTCCGCCAGCATCACCGTGGCGAGCGGGCCGGCGAGAACCCTGCTGAAGTCCGCGACCACGATCCCGTCGAGTGCCGCCGCCATCGGTGTTCTCCCGTCGTCGCCCTCCGCGTGCGTCATCGCTTCGGATTGTGCCCCCGACGTTCCGACGCGCCGTGCACCGCCCCATCGCGGCGCACATCGATCAGAACCGGAAACCGCAACCCAGTCGTCGCGGTTCGGCGCCTCCAGAGGCGTCGGGCACGTCGTCGACCTCCGCAAGCGGCCTGCGCCGGTCCATCTCGACGAACCGGATCCTGGTGCCCGTGCCCCGCGCTGTGCGAACCGATTCCCCATCGATACACGCTGTTGCAGCAGAAGTTGCCGTTCCTCTACATGTGGCACGATGACACCATGAGCACGTGGGAGGAACTGCAGCGCACGTCGATCACCGAGGTCCGCCGGCGGGCGGCGATCGTCGACACCTGGAACGACATCGAGCCGGTCGAGGTGCCCGGCGGGAAACGCTTCGCCTGGAACGACGGCGGGGGGCAAGCGGCCGGCTGGTTCTTCGCCGCCGACGGTCGCGTACTCCTGCTCACCTACGAGCACGAGAGCACCCTCAACTTCTATGACGGCGACTTCGCAGAACAACGCGCCGTGTTCGGCGGCGTCCCCGAGGACCTCGTCGCCATGGTCGCGAATCAGCCGGAGAACTACGAGTTCCTCAACGTCAGCGACAACGAGGGAGCGTCACTTCCCCACGCCAGCGGCGTCTTCTGGTTCGACGGTGCGCAATGGCATGTCGCGCCGGGCCTGATCGAATATTGCACCACCCACGACATCCCCCTCTTCACGAGCGACGGCTTCGCCTTCGACGTCGGCTTCGACTACGCGCTCGCCGCATACCGATTCGGACAGGAGTTCACGCCGGAGTCACTGATCGCCGAGCAGGTCGCCAACGGCTATTACCAGGAGCCCGGCGAGAAGGAGACTGCGCTCGGTCTACTGCGCACCGTGTTCGCGGAATACGACGCCGCACCTCGGTAACGTGGCGCCATGACCGAGGAGTCCCGCCACATCAGCGTCGTGATCCCCCGCCCCGCGGCAGAGGTGTACGCGTTCGCACGCGATCCTCGCAACCTCGTCCGCTAGGCGGCGGGGCTCGCGACCGGGGTACGGACCGACGGCGACGATCTGCTCACCGACTCGCCGATGGGTGAAGTCCGGGTGCGGTTCGCCCCGGACAATCCGTTAGGCGTACTCGATCACGATGTGACACTTCCCGACGGCACCGTCGTGAACAATCCGTTGCGCGTCCTCGTGCATCCCGACGGGGCTGAGATCCTGTTCACCGTCCGGCGACTCGGCGCGACCGAGGCCGACTTCGAGCGGGACTGCGCGACGGTGCGCGCCGATCTCGAGCGACTGCGCGAGTTGCTGACCGACGACAGGGGATGACCCGCGTCGGCAGGCACCCCGCTCCACCACCCCTCAAAGGTAGAACATTTCTTCGAATCGATCTTGCGATCGCAGCAGGAGCGCGTAGAATCGAGACAGAAGGAGGGGCGCGATGAGCACGACTACCTGCACAGCGGTCGAGTATCTCGACGCGCTCACCGCGTTCGAACAGGCGGCCGAACGGCTCGCGCAGGTGGATCCGGTGATGCTGGATCCCCAGGACGTTCTCGCCTCTCTGGAGCGACTGGAGACCGCGTCGCGGAGGCTTCCGTTCAGCCGGCACCTCCTCGCCCAGGTCGCCACGGAGCAGGGGCTGCCGGGGCAGCTCGGCTACACCGGCATGAAGGAGTTACTGGTGCAGCGCCTGCGCCTCGCGAGCGGCGAGGCACGCGACCGGATCCACGGCGCTCGCGACCGTGTTCCGCAACACGGGCACGGGGTGTGCCCCGAGCCGCGGTACGCGCTCGTCGCCGAGGCGCAGCGGGACGGGGTGATCTCGGATAGGCACGCCCTCACGATCGAGCGCGTCTTCGCGAAGTGCCGCAGGACGATCCGTCCCGACCAGGCCGCGGTCCTCGAGGATGTTCTGGTCACAGCCGCGGCGGATGTCACACCCGAGGACCTGGCCGTCATCGGCGCTCGCGCGCTCGCCCACCTCGATCCCGATGGGGCCGAACCGGATTCCGACGTGATCGCCCGCGCTCGCGGACTCAGCGTGGGGCGGCAGGACGACGATCTGATGACGCCGTTCGGCGGTGACCTGTCCCCCGAGGGACGTGCACTGCTGGACACGATCCTCGAGAAGCTCGCACGTCCGGGTGTGAACAATCCCGCCGACGCGGACGATCCCGTTGACCTCACCGATCAGGACGCGGTCCGGGCCGCCGCGAAACGCGACCGGCGGACCACCGCCCAACGCAACCACGACGCGCTGGTCACAGCACTGGCGGCGGCGATCAACTCCGGCGCCCTCGGGCAGCAACGGGGTGTCACCTGCGTCCCCATCATCACTCTCACCATCGATCAGCTGGAGTCCGAGACCGGAATCGCGACCACGGCCACCGGCGGGCGCATGCCCGTGGAGGACGCCCTCCGCATGATGGGCGCGAACCCGCGGTACGTGCTCGTCCTGGATCTCCAGTCGCGGCCGCTGTTCCTGGGCCGGGAGAAACGGCTCGCTTCCGCGGACCAGCGGATCGCGCTGTACGGCTCCGAGAAGGGGTGCACCGCGCCGGGGTGCGAGGCGCCCGCCACCCGCTGCCAGGTGCACCACATCACAGAGTGGGCCGACGGCGGCGCCACCGACATCACCTGCCTCACGCTCGCGTGCGACGCCCACCACGGCAAGGTCACGCCGCGGACCGAGGACGCCCGTCGCGGTTGGGACACCATCACCGTCCGCGTCGGCGACTATGCGGGCCGCACCGGGTGGCGTCGCACAGCCGACCCGTCACAGCAGCACCGCGTCAATCACCAGCACCACGCAGACGAGCTCTACCGGCACGCACTCGAACGGTGGCGCGTGCGCTGTGCCGAGCTCCAGAACCTCTGGCGCGGCGAGGAACTCCGTGTGCGGTACGGCGAGTGCGTCGACTCCATCCACGACGACATCGCCGCGATCCTCGATGGTCCCCACGGCCCACCGATCCTCGAAGACCTTCTCTCCGAACACGATGCCGACGAGCCGTGGAACCTCCAGATGCCCACCGACCTGCGCGCCGCGGCCTGATTGCTGCGGCCGCAGTACCGGTACGGGCTCACCGGTCACATCGCGGCGACGCGCTGCCCCTCACGAACGCCCCGGTCCGCCTCGGGGACGGACCACTGCACCTCGGGGCGCGACCGGCGGTACGCCTCCGCGAAGGCCCACAGCCGCTCACCGATCCCGCACCCCTCGAGCTGAGCAGAGATCCTCCGAGCCTCGGGCCCCTCGAGCCAGTGCGCAAAAAGCTGATCGGTTTCCATACCGGCTCCTCAGGTCGACAGTGAATCGAACGCTAGGCGTCCGGACACACATCCCGCCACCCGTGCATCGTCGAAAATCCGAAGAATCCAGCGGAACCGGATTGATATGCAATTGCACCACATACCGTACTTTGGCCAATACCTATGCACCCCAAAGACTTCAACATCACCTCCCATGACGCTGTTACCTTTTCGTTATTCAGGTACCAATTTCATAACCACCCCCGCGCAGGCTTGGAACATCCACGAATTCGGGCCACCATGATGGTCGTGCTCACTCGCCTCCACATTTGCCCGAAACATGTGATTAACTCCTCTAATGACGAGCATCCTCCAGCGGCCCGCCCGGCCGGTCGCCGGAATCGAGCTTGACGTGACGCTCGCCCCGGTCCGCCGCCTCACCGACGGCGCACTCGCCGCCGTCGAACTCCAGCTGCGCGCAGCGAATGCGGGAGCCCTGCATTCCGCACAGGAGCTCCGCCGCGTCGCGCGCCTCATGGACGAGAAGCACGATCTCGACCGCATCAAGGCCGACTGCATCACCGATCCGCAGCTCCGCGCGCTCGTCGGGGAGCTACCCGTGATGGCCGCCTTCGACGCGCCCTACCTCACGGACACCGGATCCACTCTCCCGCCCGCCCCGAGTACCCGGATCCTCGCCTCGGTGTCCGCGCACCTGTTCGGGGAGGCGCCGCACGGAATGCTCCGAGCGCTCGGCACCGCGCGGGAACGCGGCAACACCATCTGTCTCGAGATCGGCGACGACGCCGATCACGCGCTGGCCTTCCTGGCCCTCATCGAACCCGACGTCATCGTGGTCACACCGACGCTCCTCCACGCGCCGACGTCCGCCGAGACGGCACGCATCGTGCACGCGTTGGCCGCGCACGCGGAGCGCTCCCACTGCACGATCATCGCCGAGGGCGTGAACGACGAGGCCACCCGCGCCACCGCGGAGACGATCGGCGCCACCTTCGGCATCGGCGAGTTGTACCCCGCACTGCCGGCGGAGACGCTGCTCGCCGAGGATCTCGTCCCGCTGCCCGCCGCACCCGTCTGGACCACGCCCGACGTCGAAGAGACGACACCGTTCGCGCTCGCGACGCGCGACACGGCACCGCGGCGCGGCACCAAGTCGTTGCTGATCGAGATGAGCAAGGCCCTCGAAGCGCAGGCCACCGGCATGGCATGGCCGATGGTCGCGATCGGCACCTTCCAGCACTCGCGACACTTCACGCAGTCCACCGCGGCGCGGTGGAACGCATTGTCCGAGGTGACGGGCTTCGCAGGGGTGTACGGGACCGAGATCGTGGCCGCCAGCGAGGGCAACGTGCATCGGGCACCCTTGGCTCCCGGCGACCCGCTGGTCGACGAGTGGACCGTCGCCGTCGTGGGGCCGCACTTCAGTGCGCTCATCGCGGCCAGGGACCGCCACGACAACGGACCGGATCTGGAGCGAACGTTCGACTTCGTGCAGACCTTCGACCGGACCACCACTGTCCAGGCCGTGCGGAGCGTGCTCCACCGCTTCGGCTGAACCCGTCAGTCGTCCTCGTCGTCCTCGCCGGACCGCAGGTGCTCGGCGGGCCAGTCGAGGGAGTCGAGGGGGTCGGCCTCGCGCAGATCCGGATCGTCGGCCTTGAAGCTGCGCATGCGCCCCGGACCGGACGTGCGGGTCTCGAAACGCACGCTGAGCACGCCGTGCCCCGCTCCCTGCACCCAGCCGTGCCCGAACTCGGGGTGCCGCACGTCCATGCCCGGACGCCAGCCCACGGCGGGCACCTCGACCTCGGCCGACGCGGCGGCGGCCTCGCTCTCGGAGACGTCGGCTTCGGGAGCCACCGCGGGCTCCTCACCGAACAGGGTGAACTGCTCCACGCTGCTCAGCCCGGAGAAGCCCACGCCGACGAGTCGCAGGCCGCCGATCTCCATCGGATCGAGCGCGAGGCGCTGCGCGGTCGCGGTGAGCACGGCACCGTCGGTGGTGGCGGACGGGAGCGTCGCGGACCGGGTGAGCAGGGACATGTCGGACCGCTTGAGCTTGAGCACCACGGTGCGCGCACCACGCCCGTCCCGGCGCAGCCGCCGCAGCGCGTGCTCGGCACTGCGGTCGATCTCGCGGCGCAGCGCGTTCATCGTGGTCACGTCGGTCTCGAGGGTGTGCTCGGCGCTGATCGACTTCGCCTCGCCGTTCACCGCCACCGGCCGGTCGTCCTCGCCCCGTGCGAGCCGGTGCAGCGCCGGCCCCAGCGTGACGCCGAGGACGGAGACCACCTCGACCTCGCTCATCGCCGCGAACTGCCCGATGGTATCGATCCCCAAGCGGGACAGCCGCTCCCCCGCCACCGGGCCGATGCCCCACAGCTTCCGGACGGGCAGCGGGTACAGCATCGACTCCTGCGCCGCCGGCGGGATGACGGACACCCCGTCGGGCTTGGCGAGGCCGGAGGCGATCTTCGCGGCCTGCTTGCCCGCCCCCGCGCCGACGGAGGCGACGAGCCCCGTCTCCGCCATGATCCGTGCGCGCAGCTCCTCCGCGAAGGCCACCACCTCCGTCGACGACGCCCCGGCGAGCTCGGCGGGCTCGCCGAAGGCCTCGTCGAAGGACAGCGTCTCGACGACGGGGATGAGTCCGCGCACCGTCGCGAAGACCCGTCGGCTGACAGTGCCGTACAGCGCCCCGCGCGGCGGCAGCACCACCGCCGAGGCGCCCACGAGGCGGCGCGCCTGGTGCATCGGCATCGCCGAGCGCGCGCCGAAGACCCGCGCCTCGTACGAGCAGCCGGCGACCACGCCGCGGCCGCCGAGCCCACCTACCAGCACGGGGCGCCCGCGCAGGGTGGGCCGGGTCAACTGCTCACAGGACGCGAAGAACGCGTCCATGTCGAAGTGGAGCACCCAGCGTGCGCTCCGCTCCGCCGCGCTCGGCCCCGCTTCAGCCACGGCGCGACAACGCTCAGGCGCGCGTCAGGCGGGCCCGGACGCCGTCACCCAGGTCGACCGCGTCGGCGTCCCCGACGAGCGGGGCGAACTCCAGCGAGGTGGCGAGCACCTCGCCCGCGATCAGATCCTTGTGCGCCTGCGCGGCCGCGAGGTGCTCCGCCGGCACGTCCAGAACCAGCGCGATCCGGTCACTCACGTCGAGCCCGGCAGCGCGCCGTGCCTCCTGGATCTCGCGGATGCGGTCCTTGGCCCAGCCCTCGGCCTCGAGCTCGGCGTCCACGGTGAGGTCGAGCACGACGAGTCCGGCACCGTCGGGCAGCTCCGCGGTGGAGTCCGGCGCCGCGGCCACCAGCTTGCGGGTGTACTCGCCGTCCTGCAGGGCGATACCGGCGGCGACGACGGCACCGTCGACGACCTCGTAATCCCCGGACTTCACCGCCTTGATCACGGTCTGCACGTCCTTGCCGAGGCGCGGGCCGGCGGCGCGGGCGTTGACCGCGATCTCGACCTTGCCGTACCGATCCGCATCCGGCGAGACCTGCACGTCCTTGACGTTCACCTCGTCGGCGATGATCGACGCGAACGGCGCGAGCTTCTCCGCACCCGGTCCGGCGACGGTGAGCGTGTGCAGCGGCAGCCGCACGCGCAGCTTGTTCGCCTTGCGGACCGAGGACGCCACCGAGCAGACGTCGCGGACCTCGTCCATCGTCGCCACGAGCTCGGGATCGGCGGGGAGTTCGGACGCCGACGGCCAGTCGGTCAGGTGCACCGACTCCCCGCCCGTGAGGCCGCGCCACATGGCCTCGGTGGCCATCGGGAGCAACGGCGCCGCGAGCCGGCAGGTGGTCTCCAGCACCGTGTAGAGAGTGTCGAAGGCACCCGCGTCGGAGCCGTCCCAGAAGCGCGCGCGCGAGCGACGCACGTACCAGTTGGTCAGCGCGTCGACGAAGAGCCGCAGCTCCTCGCAGGCATCGGCGATGTTGCAGGTGTCGAGCGCCTCGGTCATCGCATCCCGCGTCTGTGCGAGCTTCGCGAGGATGTACCGGTCCAGCACGTCCTGCGAGTCGGTGCGCCAAGTCGCCGGCTTCTCCGCGTACAGCTGCAGGAAGGAGTAGGCGTTCCACAGAGGCAGCAGCGTCTGCCGCACGCCGTCGCGGATGCCCTGCTCGGTCACCACGAGGTTGCCGCCGCGCAGGATGGGCGAGGCCATGAGGAACCAGCGCATGGCATCGGATCCGTCGCGGTTGAAGACCTCGTTGACGTCCGGGTAGTTCCGCTTGGACTTGGACATCTTGAGGCCGTCGTGGCCCAGCACGATGCCGTGCGCCGCGACGGTGCGGAAGGCGGCGGAATCGAACAGCGCCGTCGCCAGCACGTGCAGGTTGTAGAACCAGCCCTTGGTCTGCCCGTTGTACTCGACGATGAAGTCGCCCGGGAAGTGGCTGTCGAACCACTCCTGGTTCTCGAACGGGTAGTGGACCTGCGCGAAGGGCATGGAGCCCGATTCGAACCAGCAGTCCAGCACCTCGGGAACGCGGCGCATGGTCGACTGCCCGGTCGGGTCATCGGGGTTCGGCCGGGTCAGCTCGTCGATGTACGGGCGGTGCAGGTTGGTCGGGCGCACGCCGAAATCGCGCTCGAGCTCGTCCAGCGAGCCGTACACGTCGACGCGCGGGTACGCGGGATCGTCGGAGACCCACACCGGGATGGGGGCGCCCCAGTAGCGGTTGCGGCTGATGTTCCAGTCGCGCGCGCCCTCGACCCACTTGCCGAACTGGCCGTCGCGGATGTGCGCCGGGTTCCAGGTGATGTCCTGGTTGAGCTCCAGCATGCGCGGGATGATCTTGGTGACCTCGACGAACCACGAGGGCACGGCCATGTAGATCAGCGGCTGGCCCGAACGCCACGAGTGCGGGTAGCTGTGCTCGATCGTCTCGTGCCGCAGCAGCCGGCCCTTGGCCTTGAGGTCCTTGGCGATGACGGGGTTGGCGTCGAAAACCTGCAGGCCCTCGTACGGCGGGACCGCCGAGGTGAACTTGCCGCCCGGATCGAGCGGCTGCACGACCTCGATGCCGTACTTGCCCGTGGCGAGGTCCATGTCCTCCTCACCGAAGGCGGGCGCGAGGTGCACCACGCCGGTACCGGAATCGGTGGTCACGTAGTCGGCGAGCAGCGTGACGTGCGACTTCGGGTGGCCGGCGAAGAAGTCGAAGGGCGGCTCGTAGGCGGCGAACTCCAGGTCGCGGCCCTTGTACCGACCCTTGACCTCCGGCGACTCGCCCAGCTCGCGGGCGTACTGGCCCAGGCGCGCCTCGGCCAGCAGGTACTCCTTCCCGTCCTGACCCACCACGTGCACGTAGTCCAGGTCGGGGTGCACCGCGATCGCGAGGTTCGAGGGCAGCGTCCAGGGCGTGGTGGTCCAGATGAGAGCCTCGACACCGTCGAGCGCCTCCAGCGGGGTGCCCTTGGTCTTGAGTGGCATCCCGACGGTGACCGCCGGGTCCTGCCGCATCTTGTAGGCGTCGTCGAGCTTGCTCTCCTGGTTCGACAGCGGCGTCTGCTCGTACCAGGAGTACGGCAGCACGCGGTAGCCCTGGTAGATCAGGCCCTTCTCGTGGAGGGTCTTGAACGCCCACATGACGGACTCCATGAAGTCCAGGTCGAGCGTCTTGTAGTCGTTGTCGAAGTCCACCCAACGCGCCTGGCGGGTGACGTACTGGCGCCACTCCTCGGTGTAGCGCAGCACGGAGGAGCGGCAGTAGTCGTTGAACTTCTCCACGCCCATGGTCTCGATCTCGGACTTGTCCTTGATCCCCAGCTGGCGCTCGGCCTCGAGCTCGGCGGGCAGGCCGTGGGTGTCCCAGCCGAAGCGGCGGTCGACCTTCTTGCCGCGCATCGTCTGGTAGCGCGGGACCAGGTCCTTGACGTAGCCGGTCAGGAGGTGGCCGTAGTGCGGCAGGCCGTTGGCGAAGGGCGGGCCGTCGTAGAAGACGAACTCCTCCGACTGGGAGCGGTTCGCGATCGACCTGCGGAAGGTGTCGTTCTCGGCCCAGTACGCGAGCACGCGTTCCTCGAGATCGGGGAACGACGGTGCGCCCGTCCGGGCGGGGCCGTCGTCGTCGCGGGTCATATCGACCAGCGGATAGGGGCGCTTCTCACTCACGGTGACTCCTCGTGCCGTCTACTACCAGCACGGGGACGACGCCCGGCCCTGTAGCCGGACTCCGCGGTACCACCCCGCTTGCGCCTCCCGGTGTCCCGGGGCGACGCCACTTGAACCGGGCTGTGACGGGCCCACCCGTCCGGTTCTACTGGGACCCGCAGGCGGGCCCGTTCTTCCGGATGCTCCCCGGTGATGGCCGGATCAACGCAGTGCTGTCCCAAGGATAGCGCTCAGTGCAAGGTCATTTCTGGTCGGGATCGTCCGACTCGGGCGGCTTCGGCGGGGTCCACTCCGCACCCCACGCCTGATCGATCCGGATCTGCGGGATCTGGTCGGTCATGTCCGGGTCGTACTTCCCGGGCGCGAACAGCCCGCGGGTGGCCTCGTCGTCCGTGTCCGCGGGCGACTCGTGCTCCCACCCCGTCGGGCCGCCGAGCGGGCCCATCGCGAACTGGGTCGTCGGACGGGCGTCGTCGTCCGGAGAGTCGTGACGCCCGAACTCCTCGTGCCCGACGGTGCCGGCCTCCCGGGCCGCGTCGTCGTCCGGCGACTCCGAGGCGGCCTCGGCGGGCTCACCCTCCGAGGCCGTGGCCGCCGCCGTCTTCGCGGCCGGGGCGTCGTCCTCGTCGGACTCGTCGTCCGACCGGTCCCCCGGACTCCACGCGGCGGCGCGGTCACCGTCGGCCTTGTCGCGCTCGCCGCGCCGGTAGGTGAGGACGTCGCCCAGCAGGAGACCGACGCCCACCACCGAGACCACCACGCAGGCGATCGCGAGCCACAGATTGGCCGTGACGAGGGCGACGATCAGCAGGATGAACCCGATGACCGTCGCCCCCAGTGCCGCTAACAGCATGAGAACTCCGCCCTAGTACCAGCCGGTACCAGCGGCTACTTGTACTGCTGGTTGCCGCCGGCGGCGTTGCCGGGATCGTTGAAGTCGCCACCGCGACCCTGGCCGTGATCGACCGGGGCGGCGCTGCGCAGCGACTGCAGCTCCTCGAGCTGACCCTCGAGGTAGGTCTTGAGGCGGGTGCGGTACTCGCGCTCGTAGGTCTTGAGCTGCTCGATCCGACCCTCCAGCACGGTGCGCTGCTGGTTGATGGTGGTCATGATCTCGGTGTGCTTCGACTCGGCCTCGGCCTGCAGCGCGTCGGAGCGCTCCTGCGCCTGGCGGAGCTGGTTCTCCGACCGGGTCTGGGCGTCGGCCAGCAGCGCGTCGGAGCGCTGACGGGCGTCGGCCAGCATGGCGTCGGCCTTCTGGCGCGCGTCGGCGACCATGGCCTCCGACTGGGCGCGAGCGTCGGAGACCAGCTTCTCGGCCTCGGAACGCGAGTTGTTCGTCAGGCGGTCGGCGGTCTCCTGCGCGAGGCCGAGGACCTTGGCGGCGCGCACGTGCGCCTCCTCGGTGGTCGCCGGCGCCGCGGCGGCGGCCGGAGCCGCTGTCTCGGCCAGGGCCGGCGCGTTCGGCGTCGGCGACGCGAAGGCGACGGTGCTGTCGGCGGACGGCTGCTCGCCGCCGCCGGCGCGGGCCTCGCTGAGCTCGCGCTCCAGCTCGGTGTTGCGCTGCTGCAGATCGTTGTTCTCGTCGATCAGCCGAGCGAGCTCGGTCTCGACCAGATCGAGGAACTGATCCACCTCGTCCTCGTTGTAGCCGCGCTTTCCGATAGGCGGCTTGCTGAACGCCACGTTCCGCACGTCGGCGGGTGTCAGCTTCATAGGTCGTTTCCCCTCAATTCGGCTGCTCGACAGATCTCAAGTCACTCGGACCAACACTGTAACTAGTGCACATCCTGTCACACCAGACCCGTTTGTTCCTCATCACCCAACAATCACGCAATGAAATGTCCGATTGATGACTCGTTCGGAACCCCGCCCGGCGTTACACGGCGAGACGGCTCACGACCGACTGCGCGACCGCTACCAGCAGGAACAGCACGATGAACGCGAGATCGAGCCGGACCGGTCCGAGCGGCACCGTCGGAATGATCTTCCGGAGCGCCTTCAACGGCGGATCCGTGACGGTGAACACTCCTTCGAGGAGGATCGCGACGATCCCCTTCGGGAACCACTCCCGCGCGAAGGACTTCACGACCTCGACCACGAGCCGGACGATCAGGAGGAACCAGAAGATCGAGAGGAGGACGTAGACGACGAGCCAGAATGCTTGCACCGGTACAGTCTGCCCGAATCCGTCAGCGGTTGTAGAAACCGGTCTCCGCGATGCGGGCGCGGTCCTCCTCGGTCACGTCGATATCGGCCGTGGCCAGCATGAAGACCTTCGTGGTGATGCGATCGAAGGAGCCGTGCAGCGCGAAGGTCAGGCCGGCGGCGAAGTCGACGAGACGCTTGGCGTCCGCGTTGTCCATCGCGGTCAGGTCCATGATCACCGGGATGCCCTCGCGGAACCGCTCACCGATCGTGCGCGCCTCCTCGTACGAGGTGGGACGCAGGGTGGTGATGCGCGACATCGGGTTCTCCTGGCTCAGCACGTCGGCGCGGGTGTCCATCGCCAGCGCACCACGGGTGGACGGTGCGACGGGGCGCGAGGCGTCCCGCAGCGGCTCCAGGCGCGGCAGCGAGGTCCGAGCGGGCTCGCGGTAGTCGCGCTCGTAGCGGTCGTCGTAGCCGACGCCACGGGCGGCGTAGCCGTCCTCGTAGGCGGGCTGGTACGAGTCGTACTCGTCGGCGCGCCGGCCGTCGTACGCGTAGCCGCGGTCGCCACGGTAGTCGGAGCGGTAGTCGTCGAAATCGTCGTCGAGGCTGCGGCGGCCGCGCGGCTGCGGGGTGCCCTCGTCGACGTATCCGTCGTCGTAGGCATCCAGCGGAACCATCCCGAAGTACGCCTTGACCTTGTGCAGAGTGCTCATCTTTGCCCTTCCTCGGCGCCTGCATGGGCTGGTGTGACGGTTGTGACTGTCGTTATGGAAGTGAGATTAGTGGGCTGCACCCGCGAATCGTGGTTCCGACACGCGCACGAATCCCATCGATGTCATTTCGTCGTGTCGATCCAGATCACGGAGGCGAGCCGGCCCGTCGGCGCACCCCGGCGATGGGAGAACAACGTGGCGTCGCTGATCGTGCACCGCGGGTCCTGCGCGACGGCCGCGACACCCAGATCCTGCAGCTGGCGCCGGATGCCCGCGCGCAGGTCGAGCCCGTCGGTCCCCTTCTCCGTCCGGCACCGGCTGCCGGGCAGGTGCTGCTCGACGTCGGCGGCCATCGCGGCGGGCACCTCGTACTTGGCGCCGCTCGCCGCGGGGCCGAGGAAGGCGCCGATGCGCTCGGGACGCGCGCCCAGCTCGCGCATGGTGTCGATCACGGCAGGCACGATCCCGATCCGCGCCCCCACCCGGCCCGCGTGCACGGCGGCGAGCACGCCCGCCTCGTCGTCGGAGAGCAGGATCGGGACGCAGTCCGCGGTGAGCACCGCGAGCGCGAGGCCCGGCACGGCGGTCACGAGGGCGTCGGTGGCCTCCACGGGCTCCGCACGCGGACCGTCGACGACGGTGACGTTGCGGCTGTGGATCTGCTCCATCCAGACCACATGGCCGGGCTCGACGCCGATCTCGCGCTCGAGGCGCTCCCGGTTCGCCGCGACGGCAGCGGGATCGTCGCCGACGTGGTCGCCGAGGTTGAAGGAGTCGTACGGGGCCTGCGAGGCGCCGCCCGCGCGGGTGGTGGTCACCCGCCGGACACGGGCCGCAGAGACAGGAGCGTTCGCGGGTTCAGTCATGTCACAAGACTACTGACGGCGCCCCCGGCAGAGCCGGGAGCGCCGTCGTCGTAGCAATCGTCAGCGGCGGTTCTGCAGGAAGGACGGGACGTCGAGGTCGAAGTCGTCGTCCGACCGGGTCTCGCGGCCCGCAGGACCCGCCGAGAACGGATCGTTGGCGCGCGCGGGGCGGGCGCCGAAGGGGTTGCCGCGGCGGGCGTCCTCCGGCTCCGCGGCGGCGGCCGCGGGCTCGGGGGCGGTGTGCTGGCCGCCGATCCGGGTGACGGGGCGGCGCGCCGGCGCGCCGCCGTCGAAGCCCGCGGCGATGACGGTGATCCGCACCTCGTCGCCGAGGTTGTCGTCGATCACGGTGCCGAAGATGATGTTCGCGTCCTCGTGCGAGGCGCCCTGCACCAGCGAAGCGGCCTCGTTGATCTCGAACAGGCCCAGGTCGCTGCCGCCCGCGATCGACATGAGCACGCCGTGCGCGCCCTCCATCGAGGTCTCCAGCAGCGGCGAGTTCACCGCGGCCTCGGCCGCCTTGAGCGCGCGCCCCTCACCGCGCGCCGAGCCGATGCCCATGAGGGCGCTGCCGGCGCCGGACATCACGCTCTTGACGTCGGCGAAGTCGACGTTGATCAGGCCCGGAGTGGTGATCAGGTCCGTGATGCCCTGCACGCCGTTGAGGAGGACCTCATCGGCGCTCTTGAAGGCGTCGAGCGCGGAGACGCTCACGTCGCCCAGCTGCAGCAGGCGGTCGTTCGGGATCACGATGAGCGTGTCGCAGGACTCGCGCAGCGACGTGATGCCCTGCTCGGCCTGCTTACCGCGGCGAGCACCCTCGAACGTGAACGGGCGGGTCACCACGCCCACGGTGAGGGCGCCGAGCTTGCGGGCGATGCTCGCGACGACGGGGGCGCCACCGGTACCGGTGCCACCGCCCTCGCCCGCGGTGACGAAGACCATGTCGGCACCCTTGAGGAGCTCTTCGATCTCGTCCTTCGCGTCCTCGGCGGCCTTGCGGCCGACCTCGGGATCGGCGCCGGCTCCGAGGCCGCGCGTGGAGTCACGACCCACATCGAGCTTGACGTCGGCGTCGCTCATGATGAGCGCTTGCGCGTCGGTGTTGATCGCGATGAACTCGACGCCCTTGAGCCCCTGTTCGATCATGCGGTTGACGGCGTTGACGCCGCCGCCGCCGATGCCGACGACCTTGATGACGGCGAGGTAGTTGTGCGCGGCGGTCATGTTTCGCCTTCCCATGGATGTGAAGTCTGTGCTTCGAGACGAACCCTAAACCTCAACAGAAGGCTTAAAGTTATGTCAAGTAGCTGGTCTGAAACCAAGGTAGAGGGCCGTACGGCACTTGACTCGTAACCACGTGGGCGTGTCGGGGAAAAACGTTCTCGGTGAGCGGAAGACCACACTCAGCGGGTGGTCGGCATGTCCGGATTGATGACGGTGAACTCCTTGCCGGGACGGGTGAGCACCATCCGCAGCGCCGCGGTCTTGGCCTCGGCCCGGGAGTCGTCGCCCCAGTAGACGACGCGCTTGTCGCGCAGGACGAACCGCACGTTGGCCGGGGAATCGGCGCCGATCTCGACGATCTGCCCGTGCAGGTCCGGCGGAAGGGACTTGAGCACCGCGATCGACGCAGTCGTCGACGGATCGTCCGGCTTCGGGTCGTTGACCACGAGCTTGGGCGTGAGGATCGGCGGCTCCCCCACCTTGATGAACGGCACGCCCTTGGCGTCGACCAGGACGATGCCCGCGGGCCGCTGCGCGTACGCCACCACCTCGCGCTCGACGACCTGCACGACGAGCGTCGACGGGTACTTCACCGTCACGGTGGCGCGATCGATCCACGGACTCACCGTGATCACCCTCGCCGCGTAGGAATCGCGCTGCGCCGACGTGATCTGCAGCAGCGGCCGCCCCTTGAGCGGTTCCACCACCTTCGCGACCTCGTCGGCCGGAGCGTTCGTCGCGCCGGTCACGGAGACGTCGCGCGCCGAGAGCACCGGCGAGAAGTACGCGCCGACGGCGAGCCCGCCCACGACGATCAGCGCGAGCAGGATCAGCAGCAGGCGCCGCAGACCCGGGACACGCCTACGCGTCGCGGGAGCACTCACGCGCCCGCCTCGGCGCCCCGCTGCGCCAGTGCGTCGAGGATCGTGGGCGCCTGCATCGTCACATCGCCGGCGCCCATCGTGATCACGACGTCGCCCGGCCGCGCGAGGCCGGCGACGACCCCCGCCACCTCGGACTGCACGGGCACGTAGCGGCTCGACGCGGTCACCTTCTCGGCGATCCGCTCCCCCGTGATGCCGGGCAGCGGATCCTCGCGCGCACCGTAGACGTCGAGCACCACCACCTCGTCGGCCAGGCTCAGGGCCTCCGCGAACTCGGCGGCGAACTGCTCGGTGCGCGAGTACAGGTGGGGCTGGAAGGCGACGATCACGCGCCCCGGTTCGGCCTGCTTGGTCACCATCTCGGCGGCGGCGGTGAGCACGGCGCGCACCTCGGTCGGGTGGTGCGCGTAATCGTCGAAGACGCGCACGCCCTGCTCCGTACCGCGCAGCTGGAACCGGCGGTGCACCCCGCCGAAGGCCTCGATGCCCGCGATCGCCTTCGCGATCGGGAAGCCCGTCGCCGCCACCGCGAGCGTCGCCGCCACCGCGTTGAGCGCCATGTGCTTGCCCGGGACCGAGAGCATCAGCGCGCGCTCGGTGGCGACGCCCTCCTCGTCGGTGAAGCGCACCTTGAGCATGCCGCCCGTGGCGCGGGGCTTGTAGTCGATCAGCTGCGCCGTCAGGGGCACGTCGGGCGCGAGGTCGTCGCGGCGGCCGCCCTCGCCGTAACCGAGGACGCGGACACCACGGTCCCGCAGCGTCGCCCAGGTGCGCTGCGCGAGTGCGGCCGAGCCGGGATCGTCGACGCAGACGACGAGCGTCCCGCCGGGCCGGATCCGCTCGGTGAAGGCGTCGAAGACCGCGACGTACTTCTCCTCGGATCCGAAGAAGTCCAGGTGGTCCGCCTCGACGTTGGTCACGACGACGACATCGGGCGAGTACTGCAGCAGCGAGCCGTCGGACTCGTCGGCCTCCGCGACGAAGACCTCACCCGTGCCGTGGAAGGCGTTGGTGCCCGACTCGTTGAGCTCGCCGCCCACCGCGAAGGAGGGATTGGCGCCGCAGTGCTGCAGGCCCACGACCGCCATCGACGTGGTGGAGGTCTTGCCGTGGGTGCCGCTGACGAGCAGGGTCCGGTAGCCGTCCATGAGATCGGCCAGCACCTCGGGCCGCAGGATCACGGGGATCCCCCGGCGCTGCGCCTCGACCAGCTCGGGATTGTCCTTGGGGATCGCCGCGTGGGTGGTCACGACCACCGTCGGGCCACCGGGCAGCAGGTCGAGCGCCTCGGGGCTGTGACCGACCTGCACCTGGGCGCCGCGGGCGCGCAGGGCGATGACGCCGCGGGACTCCTTGGCGTCGGAGCCCGACACCTGGCCGCCGCGAGAGAGCAGGATCCGCGCGATGCCCGACATGCCGGCACCCCCGATGCCCACCATGTGGACGCGCTGCAGCCGTTCGGGCAGCGCTCCGGTCGAGTCGGTCACGACTTCCGCCTCTCCTGTGCCAGTGCGAGGGCCGCGGCGGCGACGGTGCCCGCCGCGTCGCGGTGCCCGGTGCCGCCGGCCGCGGCGCTCATCGCGGCGAGCCGCTCCGCGTCGGTCGCGAGCGGGATCACGCTCTCGCGCACCAGGTCCGCCGTGAAGTCGGCGTCGTCGACGAGGAGTCCGCCACCCGCGGCGACGACCGGCCGCGCGTTGAGCGCCTGCTCGCCGTTGCCGTGCGCCAGGGGAACGTAGACCGCGGGCAGCCCGACGGCCGCGACCTCGGCCACCGTCATCGCGCCGGAGCGGCAGACGGCCAGGTCGGCGGCCGCGTACGCGAGGTCCATCCGCGACAGGTAGGGCACTGCGACGTATCCGGGCACGTCGACGTGCACGGAGTTCTTGGGTCCGTAGGCGTGCAGCACGCCGATGCCGGCGTCGGCGAAGTCCCGGGCGGCGCCGACGACACCGTCGTTGAGGCGGACCGCGCCCTGGCTGCCGCCGAAGACGAGGACGACGGGCCCGTCGGCCGGGAGCCCGAAGTGCGCCCGGGCCTCGGCGCGCAGGGCCGCGCGGTCGAGCCCGGTGATCGCGCCGCGCACGGGGATGCCGACCACCTCAGCGGCGACGCCCGAGCCCGGGACGGCGGCGAAGACCTTCGTGGCCAGCTTGGCGCCGACCTTGTTGGCGACTCCTGCACTGGCGTTGGCCTCGTGGATCACGATGGGCAGGCCCATGCTCCGGGCCGCGAGGTAGGCGGGCAGCGCGACGTAGCCGCCGAAGCCGACGACCACGTCCGCACCGGTCTCCCGGAGCACCTTCCGGGTCCGGCGCACCGCGCCGGTGAGAGTGAAGGGCAGCTTCGCGAGATCCTTGCCGGGCTTCCGCGGCAGCGGTACCGGCGGGATCATCTCGAGCGGGTAGCCGCGCTCGGGCACCAGGCGGCCCTCGAGGCCCTTCGGCGTGCCGAGAGCGGTGACCGCGGCGTCGGGCTGCAGTGCCCGGACGGCGTCGGCCACCGCGAGCGCGGGTTCGATGTGTCCTGCGGTGCCGCCACCGGCCACCACCACCGAAACCGATCGAGAGGAACTCACCACGCCCGTCTGCCCTTTTCCTGTCCTCGGCGCCGCTGCTGCGGCGCGGTCCGCTGCGATCCGGCGCGCTGGCCCCGCCACGGCTCCGACGTGCGCCCCTGCGAGCGCATCGGCGGGAGCTCGCGCCGCGGTGCCTGGCGCCGGGTCAGATTCTCGTCACCGTACGGGTGTCGATCGTACGGTGACGGGGCCGCCGGCCGCGAAGGCCCACGTCGCGCGGGCATCGGGCGGGGCTGGCGCGGCGCGGCTCCGCGGCCCGACGGGCGGTCGGGGCGCGGCGGGACGTACGGCAGGGGCTTCGGCAGGCGCAGCAGTCGCCCGGCCCGGCTCTCCCGGCCGCCGGCGAGCGCGGCGATGGCCTCGGGCTCGTGCCGGGCGGCGTTCGCGAGCAGCCCCATCATGAACAGCACGAGGATGACGGAGTTGCCGCCGGCGGAGAGCAACGGCAGCTGAATGCCCGTGACGGGCAGCAGGCCCACGACGTAGCCCATGTTGATGATCGCCTGCAGCGCGATCAGGGTCGTGATGGTGGCCGCCATGAGCCGCAGGAAGGGATCGGCCACCCGGCCCGCGATCCGCATGCCCACCCAGGTCAGGATGCCGAACATGAGGATGACGACGCCCGCCCCGAGGTAGCCCAGCTCCTCGCCGATGATGGCGAAGATGAAGTCGTTGTGCGCGTTGGGCAGGTAGCTCCACTTGGCGGTGGAGTTGCCCAGGCCGACACCGAACAGCCCACCGTCGGCGAGCGAGTACCGCGCCTGGTTCGACTGGTAGTTGGCGCCCAGGGCGTCGTCGGTGCGGCCGAGCCACGCCTGCACGCGCGCCGAGCGGTAGCCCTCCGCCAGCGCGAAGAAGACGCCGAGCAGGGTGAAGACCACGATGAGCGAGGCGATCAGCTTCGACGACAGCCCCGCGTAGTACAGGAGCATGGCGCCGATCGCGACGATGATCATGGCGGTCGACTGGTTCGGCTCGGCGACGACCAGCGCGGCCATGAGCACGACCACCGGACCGAGCGGCAGCAGCAGTTCCTTGAGGTTGCCCCTGCGGCCACGGTCCGCCAGCAGGTGCGCACCCCAGAGGATCAGCGCGACCTTGGCGATCTCCGAGGGCTGCAGGGTGAAGCCGCCCAGGTCGATCCAGCGGCGCGCGCCGCCGACCTTCGACCCGACGCCGGGCACGAGCACCGCGGCGAGCAGCGCGATCGAGACGAGCACGCCGCCGAGGGCGACCCGGCGCAGCAGCGCGGGCCGCAGGTACAGGGCGACGATGAAGGCGACCACACCGAGGCCGACGTAGATCAGCTGGCTGGTGAACTTGTCGTAGGGCGATCCCGTGGCGCTGATGTCCTCCACCGAGGACGCCGAGAGCACCATGATCAGGCCCATGACCGTGAGTACGGCGGTCAGCCCGAGCACCAGGTGGAAGGAGGCGAGCGGCCGGCGCAGCGCCGTCACGAGCCCCACGGCGGCGTTCCGCAGCAGGGAGGCGCCGCTCCGGGCGACGTCGGCGCCCGAGCGCGCCGCGGAGGCGGCGGCCGCCCCGCGGGATCCCACGCCGGCACCGCCGGTCGATGCGCCGGTGTCCTGGGGCTGCGCGTCGAACTCGGTGCTCTCGGGGGCGTTGATACCGCCGGGTGCGATGTCGGTGTCGGTGTCGGAGCTGGTGGCGGCCTTGCCGGCGCGGCTCACGATGCGTCCCCGAGGGCGCGGGCGGAGGCGGCGAAGGCATCGCCGCGGTGACCGTACGAGCGGAACATGTCGAGCGAGGCCGCCGCGGGCGCCAGCAGCACGACGGGCGCCGGGACCGGGCCCGATGCGGACGGGGTGGCCGGGAGCGCGGCGTCGGCGAGGCGGGCGGCTTCGCCGACGACCGTCGCCATCACCGCATCCGCATCGCCGGACACTCGAACATCGACTGCACCAGACGTCCCTACAGAACGGCTTGCATCATTAGTCACAGGAGACACAGGAACATCGTCGCCCGAAGACACCCGAACCACGGGGACATCGGGCGCGTGTCGCGCGAGTGAACCCGCGATTTCGTCCCGGTCCACGCCCAACAGCACCGCGCCCACGAGCCGGGACGCCACGCGCTGCACCAGCGGGTCGACGTCAGCGCCCTTGAGCTGACCGCCCGCGACCCACACCACCCGCTCGTGCGCCTCGATCGAGTTCAGTGCCGCGTGCGGGTTGGTGGCCTTGGAATCGTCGATGTAGGTGACGCCACGGACCTGCGCGACCGGCTCCGCGCGGTGCGCGCCCACCCGGAACGCGGCGAGCGCCTCGCCTGCTTGCGCCGCCGTCACGCCGACGGCCTGCGCCAGGGCGGTCGCCGCGAGGGCGTCCGCGATCCCGGCCGGTCCGCGCGGCGAGACCCGGTCGGCGGGCAGGATCGGGGCCCCCGCCGCGTCGACGAGGATGCCCTCGCGCACGCCGTACTCCCCCGCGCCGGGCTCCCCGGCGGTGAAGCCGACGGTGATGGCCCCTCGCAGGCCCGACGCCACCGGATCGTCGAGGCCGATCACGGCGAGTTCACCGGACAGCGCCCGCGCCTTGTCGGCCGTGTACGCGGCCATCGAGCCGTGCCAGTCGAGGTGGTCCTCCGCGACGTTGAGCACGACGCCGGCGCGCGGCCGGACCGACGGGGCCCAGTGCAGCTGGAAAGAGGACATCTCGACGGCGAGCACGCGCGGGTCGGCGTCGTCGCCGATCGCGTCGATCACCGGGCGGCCGATGTTGCCGCAGGCCACAGCCCGCGCTCCGGCCCGGAGCAGGATGGATTCGAGCATCTGCGTGGTCGTGGTCTTGCCGTTGGTGCCGGTCACCACGAGCCAGTCGCGCGGCGCCCCGAAGGCGCCGGCGCGGTCGATCCGCCAGGCCAGCTCGACGTCGCCGATCACCTCGACGCCCGCGGCCTGCGCCGCGACCACGACCGGGGCGGTGGGCCGGAAGCCCGGGGCGACGACGACCAGGTCGTAGCCGGACGGGTCGTGCCCGTCGAGATCGGCGACGACGATGCCCGGCATCTCGCCCGCGATCTTCTCCCGAGCGGCGGGCTTCCCGTCGGCGACGGTGACGGTGGCCCCGAGCCGGAGCAGGGCCCGGGCGACGGCGGGACCGGTCACACCCCCGCCCGCGACGAGGACGTGCGCGCCGGGGCCGGGGATCGTCGCCATCTAGCCGACCGCGCCGGAGCCGAGGAACTCGGCGTAGAAGAGCACGAGGCCCAGGCCGCAGGCGATGGCGGTGAGCAGCCAGAACCGGATGATGACCGTGGTCTCCGCCCACCCGGAGAGCTCGAAGTGGTGGTGGAAGGGCGCCATCCGGAAGACGCGGCGTCCCGTCGAGCGGAAGACCGCGATCTGGACGACCACCGAGACCATCTCGGCCACGAACAGGGCGCCCAGCACGACGGCGAGCAGCTCGGTGCGGGTGGTGATCGACAGGCCGGCGAGCAGGCCGCCCAGCATCAGCGAACCGGTGTCACCCATGAAGATCTTGGCGGGCGCGGCGTTCGACCACAGGAAGCCGAGGCAGGCGCCGCCCGCGGCGACCGCGATGAGCGCGAGGTCGAGCGGATCGCGCACGTCGTAGCAGCCGGCGACCTGCTTCGTCTCGCAGGCGTAGCGGAACTGCCAGAAGCTGATGAGCACGTAGCTGCCGAGGACCATCGCCATGGAGCCGGCCGCGAGGCCGTCGAGGCCGTCGGTGAAGTTCACGGCGTTCGACCAGGCGGAGACGACGAACCAGCAGAAGATCACGAAGACGAAGGAGTACATCCACAGCGTGTTGATGTCGCGCGTGTAGCTGAGGAACTGGCTGGCCGGGCGCACGCCGTTCGCGTTGGGGAACTGCAGCACCAGCACGCCGAAGATCACCGCCGCGATCGTCTGCCCGACGGTCTTCGCGGTCTTGTTCAGGCCCAGGTTGCGCTGCTTGCGCACCTTGATGAAGTCGTCGAGGAAGCCGACGATCGCCAGCGAGGTCGCGAGGCCGAGGACCAGCAGGCCCGAGGCGCTGGGTCCCGGGCCGGAGTTCCAGCCGAGCAGGTGCGCGCCCAGGTAACCCGCCCACAGCGCCACGACGATCGCGACGCCGCCCATCGACGGGGTGCCGCGCTTCTTCTGGTGGCTCTGCGGCCCCTCGACGCGGATCTCCTGACCGAAGCCCTGCCGGGAGAAGACCCGGATCAGGACGGGTGTGAGCAGGATCGCCACGGCCAGCGAGATGCCGCCCGCGAACAGGATCTGGATCACTTCGGTGACTCCCCGTTCTCGTGTTCATCGACTCGGTGTTCATCGGTGCGCGGGCCGGCCGTGCCCAGGTGCTCGGCGACCTCCCACATCTTCTCGGACTTCGACGCCTTGACCAAAACGAGGTCGCCCGGCGCCAGCTCGGCGCGCAGCCGCTCGACGGCCTCCTCGCGCGTGTCCACCCGCACGGCCTCACTGCCCCACGAGCCCTCCATCACGGCGCCCTGCCAGAGCGCGTGCACCGCGCGCGAGGTGCCGACGCAGATGGTCGAGGTGATGTCGAGCCGCACGAGGAAGCGGCCGAGCCGGTCGTGTTCGAGGATCGAGTCGTCGCCGAGCTCGCCCATCTCGCCCAGTACCGCGAAGGTCCGCCGGCGCTCACGGCCGGGTAGGCGCTCCCCCGCCTCGTCGTGCTCGGACATGAGCACCAGGCTGCGGAGCGCGGCGCGCATCGCGTCGGGGTTGGCGTTGTAGGTGTCGTTGACGACGGTGACCCCGCCGTCGGTGGTGAACACGTCCATCCTGCGCGGGGACGCGGCCCCCGCGGCCGACAGCGCCTCGGCCACCTGGGCGACGCTCGCGCCGCATTCCAGGCCGACGGCCGCTGCGGCCAACGCGTTGTGCACCTGGTGTTCGCCGTGCACCTTGAGCGCGACGGGCGCCTCGCCCGACGGGGTGCGCAGGGTGAAGGAGGCGCGGGCCTGCCCGTCGATGCGCACGTCGACCGCGGCCACCTCGGCCCCTGCGGCACCGGATTCGCCGCCCGTGCCGCCCGTGCCGTAGAAGACCACCCGCGCCGCGGTCCTCGACGCCATGGCGGCCACGGCCGCGTCGTCCGCGTTGAGGATCGCGAGCCCGTCCGCCGGCAGCGCCTCGACCAGCTCTCCCTTCGCGCGGGCGATGGCCTCGCGGGAGCCGAACTCGCCGAGGTGGGCGGTACCGACGTTGAGCTCCACGCCGATCCGGGGCGGCGCGACCTTCGCCAGCGCGGCGATGTGCCCCTCGCCGCGGGCCGACATCTCCAGCACCAGGAACTTCGTCGACGCGGTGGCGCGCAGCGCGGTCCAGGGGTGGCCGATCTCGTTGTTGAAGGAGCCGGGCGGCGCCACGGTCTCGCCGAGCGGCCGCAGCACGGCGGCGATGAGGTCCTTGGTCGACGTCTTCCCCGCGGAGCCCGTGACGCCGACGACCGTCAGCCCGGCGGCGGCGAGGGCCTTCGTGCAGTGCGCGGCCAGGTCGCCGAGCGCCTTCAGCACCGCGGCGCCCGCGCCGTCGGTGTCGTTCTCGAGGGCCATCACGCGGTTGTCCGTCTCACCGGAGACGGGGACGACGATCGCCGGGACACCGACGGGCCGGGCGCCGAGCACCGCGACCGCACCCTTCTCGATCGCCGTCGCTGCGAAGTCGTGCCCGTCGACGCGGGCGCCGGGCAGCGCGAGGAACAGGCCGCCGGGGCCGATCTCGCGGGAGTCGAATTCGACGGTGCCGGTGACCTTCACCTCCGGGTCCGGCACGTCGTGCAGGGTGCCGCCGACGACGGCGGCGACCTCGCGCAGAGTGAGTTCGATCATGCGCGGGCCTCCCCCGCGGCACGCGCCTCGAGCGCGGCCGCCACCTCGTCACGATCGTCGAAGGGGTGCTTGACGCCGTCGATCTCCTGGCCGGCCTCGTGCCCCTTGCCGGCGACGAGCACCACGTCGCCGGTGCGGGCCCAATTCACGGCCTCGACGATGGCGGCGCGCCGGTCGCCCACCTCGCGCACCTCGCCGCCGCCGACGACGGCGCGCGCACCCGCGAGCACGGCGGCGCGGATCGCGGCCGGATCCTCGGTGCGCGGGTTGTCGTCGGTGACGATCACCAGCTCGGCGGCGCGCGCCGCGGCCTCGCCCATGAGCGGCCGCTTGCCGCGGTCGCGGTCGCCACCCGCGCCCACGACGACGACGATGCGGCCGGCGGTCTGCCCGCGCAGCGTCGCGATCACGGCGTCGAGCGCGGCGGGCTTGTGCGCGTAGTCCACGACGGCGAGGAAGTCCTGGCCGCGGTCGATGCGCTGCACCCGGCCGGGCACGGCGACGGCGCCGATCCCGCGGATCGCGTCGGCCAGCGGCACGCCGGCCTCCTGGGCGATGACCAGCGCCAGCGCGGCGTTGGCGACGTTGTAGGCGCCGGGCAGGCCGACGACGGCGGAGTAGCTCTGCCCGTCCGGGCCGCTGAGGGTGAACCGCTGGGTGCCGTCGGAGTGCGCCGCGACCTCGCCGGCGGTCCAGTCGGCCGGCCCCGTGGTGGCGACGGTGACCAGCGGCAGCCCGGCTGCGCGACGCAGCTCGGCCATGCGGTGGCCCCACTCGTCGTCGACGCAGATCACCGCGCGCTCACAGGCCTCCGGCCCGATGAAGAGCAACGACTTCGCAGCGAAGTAGTCCTCCATCGTGGGGTGGTAGTCCAGGTGGTCCTGGCTGAGATTGGTGAACGCGCCCACCGCGAACCGGCTGCCGCCCGCGCGGTTCTGCGACAGGGCGTGCGAGCTGACCTCCATGACCGTCGCGGTCACGCCGCGCTCCACCATGGACGCGAACAGCCCCTGCAGCGCGGTGCCCTCGGGCGTGGTGAGCGAGCTCGGGACGTCCACCCCCGCGATCCGGGTCCCGACGGTGCCGATCAACCCCGTCGGGTTGCCGCCCGCCGCGAGCGCCGCCTCGACCAGGTAGCTGGTGGTGGTCTTGCCGGACGTGCCGGTGATGCCGACGAGCGTCATCCGCGTCGACGGTGCGCCGTAGACGACGGCAGCGACGGGGCCGAGGACCGAGCGCGGGTCGGCGTGCAGCAGGACGGGGACGTCGAGGCCGTCCTCGGCGAGGAGCGCGGCACCGTCGGCGTCGGTGAGGACCGCCACGGCCCCCGCCTCGATCGCGCCGGCGGCGAAGCGTGCGCCGTGCGTGGCGGTGCCGGGGACGGCGCAGAAGAGGTCGCCCGGGCGCGCGTCCTGAGCGCGCACCGTCGCCCCCGTCAGCAGGACGCCGGCGGCGTCCGCGCCGGCGAGGGTGACGCCCGCGACCTGCGCTACGACCTCGGCCGGCGTGGCTCCGCGGGAATGAGCTGGACGTGTGAGAGTCGATTCGGGCACCGGTAGATCCTACCCGTCGGTTAACTACTTCCCGGCCACCAGCGTCAACGGTTGCGCGGGCGGCGAGAGCGGGACGCCGTACTTCTGCAGCAGGAACGAGGCGATGTCGTGGAACAGCGGCGCCGCGGACTGCCCGCCGGTGCCGTCGGAGCTCCGGGTGGGCGCGTCCATCATCAGGCCGATCACGAAGCGCGGGTCGTTCGTCGGGGCGACGCCCGCGAAGGTGATGTTGTACAGCGAGTTCGAGTACGCCTTCGTCACCGGATCGACCTGCTGCGCGGTGCCGGTCTTACCGCTGATCTGGTAGCCCTCGACCGCACCGGGCGCGCCGGTGCCCTGCTGGTAGCCCATGGGGTCCTTCTGCAGCGCGGCGCGGAACATGTCCAGCACGGTGCGGGCGGTCTCGGGGCTCATCACCCGGACCGGCTCGGCGCCGGAGGCGGGGTCGGCGGCACCGTCGACCTCCTTGATGATGCGCGGCGGGATCCGCACCCCGTCGTTGGCGAGCGCCTGGTACATCCCCGCCATCTGGAGCACCGTCATCGACAGGCCCTGGCCGATCGGCAGATTGGCGAACGTGCCGCCGGACCACTGGTTGCGCGCGGGGACCGCGCCCCCGGATTCGCCGGGCAGGCCGACGCCGGTCGCCTGGCCGAGACCGAAGCGGTTCACGTAGTCGGCGAAGGCGTCCTCACCGACGCGCTGCGCGAGCATCAGGGTGCCGACGTTGGACGACTTACCGAAGACGCCGGTGGTGGTGTACGGCTCGGTGCCGTGCGCCCACGCGTCCTTGACGGTGACGCCCGCCATCCGGATCTGGCCGGGGACCTGCAGCACCTCGTCGGGCTTGGTCTTCCCGCCGTCGATCGCGGCCACGGCGGTGATCAGCTTGTTCACCGAGCCGGGCTCGAAGGGCGTGGTCACGGCGAGGTTGCCGGTGCGCGCCGAGGCCGCCTGATTGTTCATCCCGAGCGACGGGTTGAAGGTGTTGTCCACGCCCATCGCGAGCACCTGGCCGGTCTTGGAATCGAGCACCACCGCCTGCACGCTCTTCGCGCCGGACTTGGCCTTCGCCTGCGCGACGGCCTGCTGCACGAAGAACTGGACGTCGTTGTCGAGGGTCAGCACGATGCGCGCACCGTTCGCGGCGGGATGGACATCGCGGGTGCTGCCGGGGATGACGGCGTTGTCGGAGCCGCGGTCGTAGGTCCGCGAGCCGTCGGTGCCGGCGAGGATCGAATCGAGGGAGGACTCGAGACCGATGAGGCCCTGTCCCTCGAAGCCGGTGGTACCCACGATGTTCGCCGCGAGCGAGCCGCCCGGGTAGTTGCGGATCGACTGTCGCTCGGCGCCGACCTCCTCGTACTCGTCGGTGATCGCGGACGCCTTGGCGGGGTCCACTCCCCGGGCCAGGTAGACGAAGGTGTCGTTGCCGCGCATCTGCTCGAGCAGCTTCTGCTCGTTCACGGAGTCTCCGAGGACGGAGACGATCTTCTTGGCGATCTGCTGCAGCCGGTCGTCGACGGTGACGGGATCGTCGGACTTCGGGTTCTCCTTCTTCGCCTCGACCGCCTTGTCGTACTTCTCCTGGATCTGCTTGCGCACGATCACGGGCTGCATGGTCAGCGACTTCGCCTCCATGGTGAAGGCGATCGGCTGCCCGGAGCGGTCGGTGATCGATCCGCGCACGGCCGGCAACACCTCCTTGACCTGGCGCTGGCTCTCGGCCTTCGCGGAGAGCGACGGCGCCTGCACGAACTGGACCACGCCGAGCCACATCGCGATGACGGCGAAGACCGCCACGATCACCCAGCCGCCGAGCCGGGCGCGGCCGGTGAAGGCGGTGGACACCTCCGGCACCCGTCCGCCCTTGACGCGGGCGCGGGCCGACTGCGGTCCGGGCTTCGGTGCGGCCGTGCGGGCCGAGCCGGAGCGCGCGGTCGGCCGGGTCTTCGTCGGCTGGCGCTGGGCGCGGGTCACCGGGGCGTCCCCTGCACCGGTGCCTGCGGCGCCGGGCTCGGGGTCGGTGCCGCGGCCGGGTTCTGCGCCGGGCTCGGGGCGGGGCTCTGAGCGGCCGGCGACGGTACGGTCGTCGGCGCGTTCACGACGGTCGGGCTGCCGGGGTTCATGGTGACCAATTGTTCCCCGCCCGCAGGCGCGGGCCCGGGATTCCCGGCGACCGGCGTGCCGGATCCGTTGGACGTGGCGCCGCTCGGATCACTCGTGCGCTGGGCCGGCGGATTCAGCGGGGGCTTGGCGGCGCCGGTCGCGGGTGCGGGCTTGCCGACGACGACCACCGCGCCGCCCTCCTTGCCGACGAGCACCGGGACCGTGCCGGCCGGGATCATGCCGAGGGCCGTCGCGCGCTCGGCGAGGCCGGGTGCGCTCTCCCCCGACTTCACGTCGCGCTCGAGCGCCGCCTTCTGCTCGGAGAGGGAGGTGTTCACGGCCTCCCGCTTGCGGAGGTCGTAGGAGTTCTCGGCGCTCCCGGTGGACAGCCACAGGGTCAGGCCCAGGCCCGCGCAGACCAGCGCGATCAGGGCCAGCACGAAGGGAACGCGGCGCACCACGCCCGCGGGCCGGGGCAACCGGGACAGGATCCCGGTGGATTCTGCGGCGTCGCGGTGGCGCCGCAGCGCGCGCTCGGCCGGGGTCTCCCGCAGGGTGCCGCCCGCGTCGAGGACGGCACGCTGCTGCTCCAGGCGCTTCTGCCGGCGTTCCAGGGCGCGCTGCGCGGAGCTCGACCGGGGCCGCGAGGTGTCGCGGTCGTCGCGGCGCGCCGGAGCCCGCCGGGTCCGGGTGTCCGGAGTCGACGGTGCCTGGGTCACGTTCGGTGCGGTCATCGCGCGCTCCTCGTGCTGCGGGTCCGGTCGGTGGGGTTCTCGAGACGACGTGCCGCGCGCATGCGCACGGGGGCCGCCCGCTGGTTCTCCGCGATCTCGTCGTCGGTGGCGCGCTCGGCACCGCGGGTGAGCAGTTCGAAGGTCGCGCCGGTGCCGGGCAGTTCGACGGGGAGCCCGGCGGGCGTGGTCGACCGCGTGCGCTCGGTGAGCGCGGCCTTGACGATGCGGTCCTCGAGCGACTGATAGCTCAGGAAGACGATCCGGCCGTCGGGGGCGAGCGCATCGAGTCCCTGCGGGACCGCGGCCTCCAGCGAGGCAAGCTCGGCGTTGACCTCGATGCGCAGGGCCTGGAAGGTGCGCTTGGCGGGATGCCCTCCCGTGCGCCGGGCCGGCGCGGGGATCGTCGCGTAGAGGAGTTCCACGAGTCGCCCGCTGGTGGTGAAGGGCTCCTTCTCGCGCTCCTTGAGGACCGCCGAGGCGATCTTGCCGGCGAAGCGCTCGTCGCCGTAACGCTGCAGGATCCGTGCGAGATCGCCGTGGGAGTAGGTGTTGAGCACGTCGGCCGCGGTCAGCGGGTCCTCGGCGTTCATCCGCATGTCGAGCGGCGCGTCGACGGAGTAGGCGAAGCCGCGCTCGGGCCGGTCGAGCTGCATGGACGAGACCCCGAGGTCGAACAGGATCGCGTCGACGCCCGGCCCCCCGGCCGCCCGCGAGAGGCCCAGCTCGTCGAGGGCGTCGGCCATGCCGTCGTAGCGGGTGTGGACGGGGATGAAGCGGTCACCGAAACGGGCCAGTCGCGCGCCGGCGATCTCGTGCGCATCGGTGTCGCGATCGAGGCCGACGACACGGGCCTGCGGAAAGGATTCGAGGATGAGCTCGGAGTGCCCGCCCGCGCCGAGCGTGGCGTCCACGTAGACGGCGCCGTCGTGCTGCAGGGCCGGGGCGAGGAGCTCGCGCACGCGGGTCGCGAGGACCGGCACGTGGCCGAAGAACTCGTCGGACATGGCTCCTCCAGGGCACACGGTGGCGTTCGGTGGGTTCTGGCGGATGGAACGGGGTCCCCGCCCGACCCGTACCTGGCGTTGGGGAAGTACGTCAGGGCCGGTTCGGGCGCAGGCCTCGGTCCACCTCGACCGGGCCGCGCGAGAGCGCGGTTGTCAGAAGATCGCCTTGAGCGATTCGGACTGCGGCTGTGCGTAGTCGTCTTCGTGCTGTGCCTGGTAGGCGTCCCACGCCTCCGCGTCCCAGATCTCCAGGAACCTCCGCGATCCGACGACGACGCACTCCTTGGTCAGGCCTGCGTAGCGCCGGTGATCGGCCGAGAGCGAGATCCGACCTTGAGAATCGGGCCGCTGATCGTCCGAGCTGGCGAAGAAGTTGCGGTAGAAGGCGCGTCCCGCTGGGTCGGTCCATTCGATGGCATCCGCCTTCTCGGCGATGCGCTCGAACTCCGCCTTCGGGTACACCGTGAGGCTTCGATCCTGTCCTTTCGTGATCGTCAGCCCACCCGCCAGTTCCTCGCGGTACTTCGCGGGGAGGGTGAGCCGTCCCTTGTCGTCGAGCTTCGGCGTGTAGGTACCCGTGAACATCACGGTCACCTCCCGCCTACCCCGAGGGGTTGTCACTGGATCGAGACTTCAGACTATCGCGTCTTTCTCCAGTGCGCCCCACATTACCCCACTGTTCTCCACTTTCAACCACATCGCCGCGCGTTTCGCGGCGTTTTCTCAGAGTTGTGGCAGGTCAAACGCGTGGTGCGAAGTGGGGGGCGCGAAACGCACCGGCGTGGCGAACTTCGTCACACCCGCGGTCAAGCGTCGCGATCAGCGCGACTGGGGTGACGACTGGGACTGGATTGACACCAGCTGGGCACACGGTGGGGAGATGTGGGGAATCTCAGTGGGGTGAAGTGGGGAGCCCGGGAAACGGCGTGGTCGCAGCGGTGGGACGCAGCAGGTATCACGCGCTGCGGGTAGGCGGCCGGCTCGCAGCGAGCACCTCGCGCAGGCCGCTGCGAATCCACGGCTGAGACGCACACGAGGCCACATCTGACCTCCTGTTCAGTTGAGCCGTGGATTCACAGCGGGCGAGGTCGCGAGACCCCGGCGATTTCGCTCACAGCGCAACGAAAAGAGCCGCCGACCATCAGGTCGGCGGCTCTTTCAGGCGCTCAGGTTCACGGGAAGCGGCGGCGGAAGCGCTCCTCCATACGGGCGACGAAGGACTGTCCGGAGGCACGGACGTCGCCGGCGGACCGCCGGCGACCCGACGGGGCGCGGACCGACCCGTCATCCTCGACGGTGCCACGCGGACCCTTGGCCGTGGGCCCCGACCACAGTGCGTAGACCACGGACCCGAACATCAGCAGGAAACCGATGAGGCCGACGATCACGGTGTACTCGACCTTACCCAGCAACATTCCTGCGATGAGCAGCATCAATCCGACCGCGAAGCCGATCGCGGCGATGACGCGACGCCTACCCGTCGCACCGGCGAACCGGCCGCCGCGCACGTTCGACGCGAACTTCGGATCCTCGGCGTAGAGCGCGCTCTCGATCTGATCGAGCATGCGCTGCTCGTGCTCGGAGAGTGGCACGTTCCCCTCCTTCAGCACTCATGGGGTCCAACTCCTCCCTTCATGATACGAGGCTCACGACCCGACGACCACCATCCACCGAAGAATGAGCGTTCGCTGTGAGAAATCAGGCGGCGCGGCTCAGGTCCGACTCGACGGAATTCAGGAAGGTCTGCACGCGCGAGTGCAGGACCTCGACCTCGTCCGCCCCGACGGTGCGGGCCGTGGTCTCCAGCGCGGCCACCACGCCGGACACCGCGGTGAAGTACGCGACCCATTCCGCGTACCCCGGCGCGGCCTTCGCGAGCCGCAGCCAGGCGTTGCGCGTGGGGCGACGCACGCCGGTCTCCCGCTCGGCGAGCAGCGCGGCCGCACCGCGCAGGGCGGCGTGATAGATCTCGCGGTACTGATCGGCCGGGGCGGGCGAACCGCCGGCACGGGCCAGGAACTGATCCGCACGGTCGAGGATGCGCGCCGCGCCCGACTCGCCCATGCGACGACGGGAACCGACGTGATCGATCCGTGCCTTCGATTCGACCATGACCTTCCTCCTGCTCCGTGGAACTTCTGCGCTGTTACTCCGTGTTGTATCGGACGGGACTGACACGTAACGCTTCCCTCGTTCCGCGGCAGTCCCGCCCGCCGGACCGGGATCGGCGACCGAAGCCCCGGCGCCAGAACGTGTGCACCAATCCGATGGTCCGCGATCGAACAATCATTCGATCACTTCTAATATAGCGTGAGTGTCCGAGACGTCAAGGGAGAGGAAGTCCGTGACCGCAGTGCCCGCGCAGCAACCGCGGATCCACGTCCTGTCCCCGCAGGACGCCACCCTGTGGCTGCCCGCCGCCCTGCAGATCTACGTGGCCGCCATGGACTACCCCGCGGGTACGGAGTCGCACCGGCTGCCGATGTGGCGCGAGCACCTCAACCGGCCCGGCTACGCCGCCTTCGGCGCCGTGCAGGCGCTGCCCACCGAGGACGGCCGGATGGTCGACCACCTGGTGGGCATCGCCTACGGCTACAGCGGCGCAGGCGATCAGTGGTGGAACCGGCAACTGCGCGTGGGGCTGGGCCGGCGCGGGCTCTCCCAGCCGGAGATCGACGCGGTGGCCGCCGACTACTTCGAGCTCACCGAGTTGCACGTGCATCCCGCGGCCCAGGGGCACGGCGTGGGTTCGGCCCTCCTGGGCGCTCTCCTGGCGGGCCGCCCCGAGCCGCGCGTGCTGCTCTCCACGCCGGAGGTCGCCGCCGAACAGAACCGGGCCTGGCGCCTGTACCGCCGCACCGGCTTCTACGACGTGCTGCGCGACTTCCGCTTCTCCGGCGATCCGCGCCCGTTCGCCGTCCTCGGCCGCGACCTCCCCTTCGCCCCGCCGGCGCCGTGAACCGGATCGCGCCGTGATCACCGAGGTCGACGTGGCCGTCGTCGGCTCGGGCCACAACGCGCTGGTCGGCGCGGCGTACCTGACGGCCCAAGGCCGCTCCGTGGCGGTCTTCGAGGCCGACACCGTGCCGGGCGGGGCGGTGAGCACCGTCGAACGGTTCCCGGGCTACCGGATCGATCGCGGCTCGTCGGCGCACCTGATGTTCCGGCACACCGGCATCGCCGAGGAGCTCGACCTCGCGGCGCACGGCCTGCGCTACCTGGACTGCGATCCCTGGGCCTTCGCGCCCGGCCCGCCGGGCACCACCGCACCGCCGATCGTCTTCCGGCAGGACCTGGACGCCACTGCGGAATCCATCGCCGCGGCCTGCGGGCCGCGGGAGGCGGCGGCGTACCGTCGCTTCGTGGCGGACTGGACGCCCCGCGCGCGGGCCACCATGGCCGCGTTCGGCTCCTCCCCCAGCGCACCGCGGCTCGGCCGCGCCTTCTGGCCCACCAAAGGGCGCGCGAGCATCACGCAGATGTCGCGCACCTACCTCGCCTCGGGTGATCAGCTGCTCGACGAGTACTTCGACGACGAACGCCTCAAGGCCGCCCTGGCCTGGTTCGGCGCGCAGTCGGGCCCCGCGATGAGCGAACCCGGCACCGCACCCATGATCGGCTTCGCCGCCCTCATGCACACGCTCCCGCCCGGCCGCGCCGTCGGCGGCAGCGGCGCGCTCACCCGCGCCCTGATCGGCCGCCTGACGGCCGACGGGGGCACTGTCGAGCTGGAGACGCCCGTGACGGCCCTGCGCCGGTCCGGCCGAGGGTGGGAGGTCACCGTCGCCGCGCCCGACGGTGACCGCACCGTCCGGGCCCGCACCGTGCTCGCCGGATGCCACGTCCTGACCACGCTGGACCTCCTGGAACGCGGTGGCTACGACGCCGCGCGCCTGTCCGGCTGGCGCCGGAGCATCCAGGTCGGGCCGGGTGTGGGCATGGTGCTGCGGCTGGGCACCACGGCCCCGCCGGCCTTCGACGGGGTGCCCCTGGCCGAGCAGGCCGGACTCGGCCTGCTCACGGCGGACCGCGGCCACCTCGCGCGCGCCCGCGGCGACATGCTGGCCGGGGACGCGCCCCGCCGGCCCGCCGTGCTGGCGATGACCTTCTCCGGCCTGGACCCGTCGATCGCGCCGCCCGGCCGGCACACCACGACCCTGTGGGCGCAGTGGTACCCGTACGCGCTCGCGGAGGGCGCGTGGGCGGATGCCGCGGAGCGGGAGGCGGACCGGATCGTCGCGGAGACGGGGCTCTGGGCGCCCGGCTTCGCGGAGTCGATCGAGCATCGCTTCGTACAGACCCCGGCGACGTTGGAATCCGAACTGGGCCTGCTCGGCGGGAACGTCATGCACGTCGAGATGGCGCTGCACAACATGCTGCTCTTCAGGCCGGTCCCCGAGCTCGCGGGCGGGCGGGTCCCGGGTGCGCCCGGACTCGCGCTGGCGGGCGCGTCGATGCACCCGGGCGGCGGCGTGAACGGATCGAGCGGGCGGATCGCGGCGCGGCTGCTCGCCCGCGACCTGGGACACCTGGCACGATGGCGACCGTGACTCTCCGAAGGATGCTCGCGGCGTTGGCGGTCCTGCTGCTGGTCGCCGCCCCCGCGGCGTGCTCGGGTCCCGGCGCCGGCGACCGCATGTCCGGCAAGATCGTGGCGGCCCAGACACCCGCGTCGAACCCGCAGGGACCGCAGATCGCGGCACCCGGCGAGCTGAAGGGCCTCGCGGAGGTCAAGGCGTACGACTCGAACGGCAAAGTCGGCACGCAGATGATCTTCGAGACGATCACCTTCGGCCAGTTCAATCAGGTCGGCGACGTGGTCTCCCAGGCCTTCGACACCTCGGCGGCGTCGATCAAGATGCGGGTGCAGCGCACCGGCGGAACGGTGGTCCTCTCCGGCACCGCAGACCTCTCCGCCCTGTCGCCGAACTCGGCCGTGATCGTGGTCTCGCTGCAGTTCCCCGGCCCGGTGACCGCCACCAACGGCCAGCAGGAGGCCGACGACCTCGTGACGTGGACGCTCAACGCCGGCACCTCCGCGGCGCTCACCGCTGAGGCCGAGTACGCGGATCCGTCGATCGCCTCGTTCACGACCTGGGCGTGGATCACGGCGCTGGTCTCGCTCCTGGCCGCCGCCGTCGTGACCGGGATCGCCTACGTACGGCGCGACCGCAGCCCGAAGCCCGGCCAGGAGAGCGCCGAGCCGGAGTCGCTCGTCGAACTGCCGCAGTGGTTGCGCCAGAAGCTGAACCGATAGACGGGACGTCCGTGAACTACGCCGAACAGTCCGCGTGGCGGACCATCCAGGAGTTCCTCCCCGCGTCGTACCGGCTGACGCCGGACACCGAGCCCGACGAACAGTGGTGGGAGCACCGCGGCCATCGCATCCACCTCGACGTCTACCGGAACCCCGCTGCAGCGGTGAAGGTGATCCTGCTCCACGGCGTGGGCACCAACGGCCGCCAGATGTCGACGATCCTCGGCCGGCCGCTCGCGGAACGCGGCTTCGAGACCGTGGCGATCGACATGCCCGGCTACGGCCTCACCGAGGTCGCGCCCGGTGCCCCGGTCGTCTACGACGACTGGGTGCGCATCGGCTCCGACCTCGTGGACGCCGAACTCGCGAAGGACGACCGGCCCGTGGTCCTCTACGGACTGTCGGCGGGTGGCATGGAGACCTACCACGTCGCGTCCATCAATCGCCGGGTCAGCGGGATCGTCGGGATGACCTTCCTGGACCAGCAGTCCCCGGCGGTGCGACGCGAGACGGCCTTCGACCCCGTCACCGGCAGCCTCGGAGCGCCCGTGATGAAGGCGCTCGCCCGCACGCCGCTGCGGACCGCCAAGGTGCCGATGAGGCTGGTCAGCAAGATGCGGGCCCTGGTCAACGACCCGGCGGCCAAACGCGCCTGCTACGCCGACCGCACCTCGGCCGGTAACAGCGTGACGGTGGCCTTCCTCGATTCCTACCTGAACTTCCGGCCCGCGGTCGCGCCCGAGGACTTCGACACCTGCCCGGTCCTCCTCACGCAGCCGGCCGCGGACAGGTGGACGCCGCTCGAGCTCTCGGCGCCCTTCCTGGACCGGATCAACCGCGTCCCCGTGACGACGGTGCTGCTCGAGAACGCGGGCCATTACCCACTCGAACAGCCGGGCCTGGACACGATGGTCGAGACGATCGCGGCCTTCGCGGCGGGACGCGCCCCGGGCTAGACGCCGACCGGCAGCATCCCGAGGTTCTCGAGCACCTCGGACGTCGCCTTGGCGAAGTTCAGGGTGCAGAAGTGCAGCGCCGGGGCGCCCTCGGCGATGAGCCGCTCCCCCATCCGGGTCGCGATCTCGATGCCGACGGCGCGCACGGCCGCGCGGTCCTCCTCCGGGCCGTCGCCGGCGGCGGCGCGCAGCTCGTTGCGCATCGCGTCGGGGATCTTCGCGTTCGACAGCTCCGCCATGCGCGAGACCGACTTCAGCGAGGTGATCGGCATGATGCCCGGGATCAGCGGCTTGGCGCCCTGCTCCGGGTCGAACGCGGCGACGTCGTCGCGCAGGCGCAGGTAGTCGTCGACGTCGAAGAACATCTGCGTGATGGAGTAGTCCGCGCCGGCCCGCAGCTTGTTCGCGAAGTAGCGGATGT
The DNA here is from genome assembly GCF_007858445.1 of Tsukamurella sputi. Classification (GTDB taxonomy): domain Bacteria; phylum Actinomycetota; class Actinomycetes; order Mycobacteriales; family Mycobacteriaceae; genus Tsukamurella; species Tsukamurella sputi. The sequence goes on from NZ_VIGV01000001.1 coordinate 189,324, forward strand.
CGGATTCGCGGTTCGGCGAGCGGTGGTGGCCCTCGGGGAAGGACGCGACGCCCACGTGGAAGTCGCCCAGCTCGCGCACCAGCTCGACGACCTCACAGGCGTACTTGAGCCCCTGGGGATGGCGCACCCAGCGGCCCAGCGGATCGCCGGGCGGATCGCCGCGCAGCACGAGCACGTTGCGCACGTCCTGGTCGGCGTACGCACCCATGAGCGCGCGCAGCTCCGAGATGCTGTGGTTCACCGCGGTCAGGTGCGCCACCGGCAGCAGGGTGGTCGACGCGGCGATCTCGCCCGTGACGCGGACGGTGCGATCGCGGGTCGAGCCGCCCGCGCCGTAGGTCATCGAGACGAAGGCCGGGTCCATCCGCTCGAAGGTGCGCACCGCGCGCCACAGCCGGGCCTCGCCGTCGGCGTCGCGCGGCGGCATGAACTCCACCGAGAACGGCATTCGGCCGCTCGCGCGCACGGCGTCGAGGCGGTCGAGTACGGTCCGGCTTTGTTCGGTCACGCTTTCAGAATAGGTTTGCCGGTATGACGCTGCCCGTCGCCCCGCCCCAGACCTCCCTCACGGACATCGCGGCGGCCGTGCAACCGGCGCTCGAATCCTTCCTCGAGGAGCGCCGTGACCTGGTCGAACCCGTCGGCCCGGTGTTCTCCGAGGCCACTGCGGGACTGGAGCGCTTCATTTTGCGCGGCGGTAAGCGTATTAGGCCGGCGTTCGCGTGGACGGGGTGGCTGGCGGGCGGCGGCGAGGCCGACGGGGACGTCGCCCGGGCCGCCCTGCGGGCCTGTTCCTCGCTCGAGTTCGTCCAGGCGTGCGCGCTGATCCACGACGACATCATCGACGCCTCGCTGACCCGTCGCGGCTTCCCCACCACGCACCGCGAATTCGCGCAGCTGCACGCGGAGCGGGGCTGGTCGGGCTCGTCGGAGAAGTTCGGCGAGGCGACGGCGATCCTCCTCGGCGACCTCGCCCTGGCCTGGGCCGACGACATGTTCCTCGGCGCCGGGCTGGCACCGGAGCGCTACCTGCGCGCCGCACGCGCCTGGGCCGCGATGCGCACCGAGGTCCTGGGCGGCCAGCTGCTCGACATCGTGAGCGAGGCCTCGCGCGATGAGTCCGAGGCGGCGGCGGAGCGCGTCGTCCGTTTCAAGACGGCCGGCTACACCGTCGAGCGGCCGCTGCACGTGGGCGCGGCGCTGGCCGGGGCGTCCGACGAGGCGATCGCCGCCCTGCGCGGCATCGGGGTGGACCTCGGCGTGGCCTTCCAACTGCGCGACGACCTCCTGGGCGCCTTCGGCGATCCCGCGATCACGGGCAAGCCGTCGGGCGACGACCTGCGCTCCGGCAAGCACACGCCCATGCTGGCGCACGCCCTCGCGACCGGCGGCGATGCCGCGGACGAGCTGCGCGCGCTGGTCGGCACCGATCTCGACGACGCCGGCGTCGAGCGCGCCCGCGCCGCTCTCCGCACCACCGGGGCACCGTCGGCCATGCAGGCGCGGGTGGAGGAGCTGACGGCCCGGGCCACATCCGCCATCGCCGAGGCGCCCATCGCCGACGGTGCGCGGCCCGTCCTGGCACGGCTCGCGGCGGTCCTGGTCGACCGCTCGGCGTGATCGCGATCGCCTGAGTTAGGCAAACCTAGCCACTTCTGGGTATGGTTCCGTTTACCTAAGCCTCTTTACTGTTGGCTTACGGTGTCCGTCTTGAAGCAAGAACGAGAATGGAGTCACCCCGCATGTTCACCCGCTTCCGCAAGGCCGCTCCCGTCGCGGCGGCGCTGATGGCGACCGGCCTCGTCTTCGCCGGCTGCTCGACCACCGGCTCCGACGAGGACAAGCCCGCCGCCGGCGAGAAGATCACCGTCAGCACCAACAAGGGCGAGGTCCAGGTCCCCAAGAACCCGAAGCGGGTCGTGGTGCTCGACAACACCAGCGCCGAGACCGTCAAGGCCATGGGCGTCACCCCCGTCGCGATCCCCAAGGGCCTGTTCGCCAAGAGCGTCCTGGGTGACTGGATCAACAACGCGGACATCAAGGACACGGGTACCCACGCGGAGCCGAAGCTGGACGTGCTCGAGGACGTCAAGCCCGACCTGATCATCGGCGGCTACCGCTTCGCCAAGGCCGAGGGCGACATCAAGAAGATCGCCGAGAAGACCGGCGCCGCCTTCATCGACATCGCCGCCGAGGACAGCGCGCCCAAGGGCCGTGTCGAGACCATGCGCGATTCCACGATCACGCTGGGCAAGATCTTCGGCAAGGACGAGCAGGCCAAGCAGATCGTCGCCGACTTCGACAAGAAGCTCGACGCGGCCAAGGCCCAGGCCACCGGCCAGACCGTCTTCCTGTCGATCGTCAATGGCGGCAAGATCGACAACGGCGCCAAGCGCATGCAGCCCTTCGTCGCCCCGCTGAACCTCAAGGACGTCTTCGCGGGCAGCGCGGGCGATCACCACCAGAACTCGGGCCTCACGCCCGAGGCGATCGCCCAGGCCAACCCGCAGTGGGTCATCGTGATGGACCGCGACGCCGCGGTCCCGCCGACCGACGGCAGCAAGCCGCAGACCGCCGCCGAGACCTTCAAGGCGCAGCAGGCCTTCGCAGGAGTCGAGTTCCAGCAGAAGGACCGCATCTTCTACCTGGACAACGACTTCTACATCCGCGAGGGCATCCAGGACTACGGCGAGAACTACGCCAAGCTCGCTGAGGCCATCGCCGCCAAGAAGTGACGGCCACCGCCACTGACGCTCCCGCCCGGGCGGGTTCCCGGAAGGGGACCCGCCTGGGTCGCGTCGCTCTGCCCCTCCTCGCCGTCGCCTGCGTGGCCCTGCTGTGCGCCTCGCTGCTGACCGGCGAGTACCGCATCACACTCGCGGGCCTCTTGTCCGGCGACGACGAGATGTGGCGCATGTTCTTCATCTCCCGCGTGCCCCGCACGGCCGCACTGGTCTTCGCCGGCCTCGCGATGAGCTTCTCCGGCGTCATCATGCAGCGATTGACCCAGAACCGGTTCGTGGAGCCGACGACGGCCGGGACCGCCGAATGGGCAGGGCTGGGCGTGCTGCTGTGCATGCTCTACCTGCCCGGCGCCTCGCCGTTGGTGCGGATGCTGTTCGCCACCGCGACCGCCTTCGTGGGCACCATGATCTTCCTCGGATTCCTCTCCCGGATCCGCGCCCGCCGCTCGGCCATCGTGCCCCTGGTGGGCCTCATGCTGGGCGCCGTGGTCAGCGCCATCACCACCTACCTGGCGATCGGCGCCAACCTGCTGCAGGCCGTGACCTCCTGGCGTTCGGGCGGTTTCGCGCACATCGTGCGTGGCTTCTACGAGCCGCTGTGGGCGGTCGCGATCATCGCGGTGGCCACCTACGTGTTCGCGAACTACTTCACCATCGCCGGATTGGGCAAGGACGTCGCGACCTCGCTGGGCCTGCGCTACGGCCTGACGATGGGCGTCGGCGTCACCATGGTCGCCCTGGCGACCGGTGTCACCAGCGTGGTCGTCGGATTCATCCCGTTCCTCGGCCTGGTGGTGCCGAACCTGATCAGCGCGCTGCGCGGCGACGACGTGCGCAGCGGACTGCCGTGGGTCGCGGTGCTGGCCACCGTGCTCATCGTGGGCTGCGATCTGATCGGCCGGGTGGTGGTGCGGCCCATGGAGATCCCCGTCTCGGTGATCATGGGCGTGATCGGCACCATCACCTTCCTCACCATCGTGCTCTCGAGGAGGAACCGTGTCGCTCTCTGAAATGGCCTCGGCGCCGTCCATCGACGGCCGCACTACGCGCGTGGGCTGGCGCGCCCGACTCGCCATCGCGGGAACGCTCGCGGCCGTGAGCCTTGCGCTCTACCTGCTGATGCGCACCGGCGCGGACGACGTCCTGCGCTGGGACTTCCAGTTCGGCCTGTCCTTCGAGCGGCGTGTCCGCACCGCCACCGCGATCCTCATCGCCGCGTTCGCCGGGGCGATCTCGACGGTGCTCTTCCACACCGTGACGCACAACCGGATCTTGACGCCGGAGATCATCGGCCTCAACTGGCTGTACGTACTGATCCAGACGGTGGGCGTCTCCGTGGTGGGCAGCCGATTCGTGGACAACGGGGATTCGGTGCCGCAGTTCCTGGCCCAGACCGTGACCATGGTGCTCTTCGCCGCGGTGCTGTACGGCTGGCTCTTCTCCGGCCGGTTCGGGAGCATGTTCCTGCTCCTCCTCGCGGGCGTGGTGCTGGGCCTCGCCTTCCGGTCGATCTCCGAGTTCCTGCAGCGCCTGCTCTCCCCCACCGATTTCGACGCGCTCTCGATCAAGCTGTACGGCCGCCTGACGGCGGTGAACGCGGATCTGCTGCCGATCGCCGGAGCCGCCTGCGTGATCGTCGGCGTGATCGTCTGGCAGCGGCGCCGCGTGCTCGACGTGCTGCTGCTCGGCCGCGATCCCGCGGTGGCACTCGGCGTACGGCACCGGTACGAGCTGACGCTGGCCCTGGTGCTCATCGCCGTCCTGGTCTCGGTGAGCACCGCCCTGGTGGGTCCGATGATGTTCTTCGGCTTCATCATCGCCACGCTGGCCTACCAGCTGGCGGGCGACTGGCGGCACCGCGCGACATTGCCGATGGCCTTCCTGATCGGCGTGATCATGCTCGCCGGCGGGCAGTTCATCCTGCACAACATCTTCTACGCCAACGGGATGCTCACGGTGATCATCGAGTTCGTCGGCGGAATCCTGTTCCTCGCCATGCTGTTCCGCCGGAAGGGGACCATGTGAACAACAGCCTGAAAGACGTCACCGCCTCGACGGACACCGTCTCCGCGCTCGCCTTCACGGATCTGACGAAGAAGTACGCCGAGACCGTCGTTCTGGGCCCCGTCTCCGGGGAGTTCTCCCGGGGCGGCGTCACGGCGCTCGTCGGCCCGAACGGCGCCGGCAAGTCCACGCTGCTCACCATCCTGGGCCGGCTGCTCACCCCGGACTCCGGCACGGCGCTGCTCGAGGGCACCGACATCGGCACGATGAAGCCCACCGAGGTGGCCCGCAAGCTCGCGATCCTCCGGCAGGAGAACGGCGTCAACGCCCGCTTGACGGTGCGCGACCTCGTCGCCTTCGGCCGGTTCCCGCACAGCCGGGGGCGGATGACCGCGGACGACGAGCGGCACGTCGACGAAGCCCTGGGCTTCCTGGGCCTGACGGAGCTGTCCGACCGATTCCTCGACGAACTCTCGGGCGGGCAGCGGCAGCGCGCCTACGTCGCGATGACACTGGCCCAGGACACCGACGTGATCCTGCTCGACGAGCCCCTCAACAACCTCGACATGCGGCACCAGGTGGGCATGATGCGCCGCCTGCGCCGCGCCGCCGACGAGCTGGGCAAGACGATCATCCTGGTGGTGCACGACCTCAACTTCGCGGCCGCCTACGCGGACCGCATCGTGGCGCTGAAGAACGGCACCATCGCGGCGTCGGGCGCACCGTCGGAGATCATGACCGGCGAGCTGCTCACCGAGATCTTCGAGACCCCCGTCGCCGTGCACGTCCTCGAGGGCGGGCCGGTGGCGGTGTACGCGGGGCTGTAGAGCCACGATCACCGAGGGCGCAACCCTGGCGCCGGTCGCCCACGGGGAGCACGCTTCGGGCATGGTCTCCAGGCTCCCCGTCGACGTCGGCGTCGCGCTGTGGCAGCGCCCGCGGGCCGACAACCACGTCGCCGACATCGTCGATCAGGCGCGCACCGTGCACGGGCTCGGCGTCCCCGCGGTGTGGTTCGGGCAGCGCCAGGACCACGACGCGACGACGCTCGCGGCCGTCGTCGGGGCGCAGGTCCCCGGGCTGCGGGTGGGCACCTCGGTGGTACCGCTCGGGCCGCGGCACCCGCTCGTGCTCGGCGCCCAGGCGCAGACCGCGAACGCCGCGAGCGGCGGCCGGTTCACGCTCGGTGTCGGGGTCGCGGGACCGGATCGGGACCGGCGCACCTTCGGCGTGAGTGCCGAACGGCCGATCGGTCACCTCCGGGAGGCGCTCGCCGTCCTGGACGACTACCGGACGACGGGCGTCGTCGACCACGCCGGCGACCAGCTGACCGCACGGACGGCGGCACCGTCGGCGATCGCGGGCGGGGGCGGCTTCGGCCTGCTGGTGGCCGCACTCGGCGAGCAGGCGCTCCGCGCAGCGGGCGAGCTCGCGGACGGGTCGATCCCCTTCCTCACGGGCCCGCGGACGATCGCGGAGCGCGTCGTCCCCGGCCTCCTGCAGGGCTCGGGCGGTGCGCCCCGCCGGGTGGTAGCGGGCGTCGTGGTCGTGGTCACCGACGACGCCGACCGGGTGCGCGAAGCCGTACGCCCGGCGCTCGACTTCTACACGACGGTGCCGTCCTACCGGTCGGTGTTCGCGGCGGAGGGCATCGCGCATCCGCTCGAGCTCGCCCTCATCGGCGACGAGGAGACCGTCACGCGGGGGCTGCGCCGCTACGTCGACGCGGGCGCGACCGAGCTCTACGCCACCCAGACCGATCTCGGCGGCCCGGAGGACCAGCGACGCACGTGGGATCTGCTGGGCGCGCTGACCCGCGACCGAAGCGCGGGATGACGCCGAGGGCTTCACTAGACTGGCGGGGATGTCCGGATCAGTTCAGTCCGCGCTGCGCGGCTACAGCACGTTCCTGCGCTCACCCGAGGGGCGCCCCGCCCTGCTCGGGCTGCTCGGCGCCGCCCTGACCACGCTGGGCAGTTTCGGCGCGGGCGCGATCCGCGTGCACGACACCACCCTCGAGGCGACCCACCTGTCGTGGCTGCGCTTCGGGCACGGGCTGGTGCTCAGCTCGATCCTGTTCTGGACGGGGATCGCGCTGCTCGTGATCGCGTGGGTCCGGCTGGGGCGCGGCGCGCTCGCCGGGCGGCTCGAGGTCCCGCAGGTCGCGGGCACCGTCGCCCTGTGGATCGCGCCGCTGCTGGTGGCCGTGCCCCTGTACTCGCGCGACGCGTACTCGTACCTCGCCCAGGGCGCCCTGCTGCGCGACGGCTTCGATCCCTACGTCGACGGCCCCGTCGTCAATCCGAACGGGCTCCTCGACGACGTGAGCGGCATCTGGACCACGACCACCGCGCCCTACGGTCCGCTGTTCATCCTCATCGCGAAGTGGATCACCCAGCTGTGCGGCGACAACGTCCTCGCCGGCGTCATCGCGCTGCGCCTGGCCATGCTGCCGGGCATCGCACTGTCGGTGTGGGGCGTGACGAAGCTGGCCCGGCACTTCGGCGCGAAGCCGGCGGTCTCGCTGTGGTTCGCGGTGCTCAACCCGCTGGTGATCGTGCACCTGGTGGGCGGCGTGCACAACGAGGCGCTCATGGTCGGGCTAATGGTGACCGGGATCGCGCTGGTGCTGGATCGCCGACCCGCGATCGGCGTCATCGTCATCGTCATCGGCTTCGCTGTGAAGAGCACGGCCGCGCTCGCGCTGCCCTTCGCGGTCTGGATCTGGTTCCATCAGCGGCGCTCCGCCCACCCGGCCGAATCGGCACCGCTGGCCTTCGTGAAGGTGGGATCGTCCGCCGTCGCGATCTTCGTGGCCCTCGCGGGTGCCTTCTCGCTCATCGCTGGTGTCGGCCTCGGATGGCTCAGCGCGCTGGCGGGCTCGCTGAAGATCATCAACTACATCTCACTACCGACGGCGACGGCCCAGATCATCGCGCTCGTCGTCTCCCCCTTCACCGACCTGCACCTGGCACCGATCCTCGTCGTAACGCGCGCCCTGGGCATCGCCGTACTCGTGCTCACGCTGGTCGCGCTGTGGTGGCGGTTCCGGCAGGACGAGCGGCGCAACGTCATGGGGATCATGTTCAGCTTGCTCGCGGTGTGCGTGCTCTCCCCCGCGTCGCTGCCCTGGTACTACACGTGGCCACTGGCCGTCGCGGGCGCGTTCACCTGGTCGCGACGCACGCTGGCGATCATCGCGGGGCTGTCCGTGTGGCTCATGATCGTCTTCATGCCCACGGGCTCGATCGGCCTCTATTCGCTGTGGAACGTCGCCTTGGCCGTGGCGCTGGGCGCGCTGGCCGGATGGTCGCTGCTCAGCCCGGACCCGCTGAAGGTGCGGCCGAGACTCGGCCTGGAGCCCGCCCCGGTCTGAGCGCGCCTAGAACGCCATCGACTGCGCGCGGCGGATCATCTCGCGCGCGGAATCGGTGTGCAGCAGCTCGGCGGGGCAGCCGTCCAGGTCCTCCTGCGGCGCGAACAGCCAGCGCAGGATCTCGTCGTCGTGGAAGCCGCCGTCGTGCAGCACCACGAGCAGGCCGGTGAAGTGCTTGGCGATGGAGAAGCGCCCGTCGACCTCCCCGAAGAACAGCCGCGGGATGTGCAGCTCGCCACCGCGCCGCACCGCGAGCAGTTGACGGTCGCGCAGCAGTTGCAGGACCTTCGACTGCGACACGCCGAGTCCCTTGGACACGGTCGCGAGGTTGTACGTAGCGGTGCCTTCGGGCAGCAGATCGTCGCTGAGATGCGGGACGGAGCTCACCGTCACACTGTACCCAGCGTGCGGATTCGGCCCTTCCACCCCCGGGGTCGCTAGGCTGAACTGTCGACACCGCCCACATCGAGAGGACCCGGAGAAGGTGAACACCCCGCGTGACCGGCTGATCGGTGCCCGCATCGAGGGCCGCTACCGCATCGATGCGGTGATCGCGCGTGGCGGCATGTCCACCGTCTACATGGGCCTCGACCTGCGACTCGACCGGCCCATCGCCATCAAGGTGATGGACCCGAAGTACGCCGCCGATGCGCAGTTCGTCTCCCGGTTCGAGTTCGAAGCCCGCGCCGTCGCCAAGCTCAAGGACCCCGGCCTCGTCGCCGTCTACGACCAGGGCGTCGACGGTGAGCTGGCCTTCCTCGTCATGGAGCTGGTCACGGGCGGCACGCTGCGCGAACTGCTGGGCGAGCGCGGCCCGATGCCGCCGCACGCCGTCGCCGCGGTGATGGGCCCCGTCCTCACCGCTCTGGGCACCGCCCACCGCGCCGGCCTCGTGCATCGCGACGTGAAGCCCGAGAACGTGCTCATCTCCGACGGTGGCGAGGTCAAGGTCGCCGACTTCGGTCTCGTCCGCGCGATCGCGGCGGCGTCCGTGACGAGTTCGTCGGTGATCCTCGGCACGGCGGCGTACCTCTCCCCCGAGCAGGTCGAGTCCGGCAACGCCGACCCCCGCTCCGACGTCTACTCGAGCGGCATCCTGGTCTACGAGCTGCTGACGGGCCAGGTGCCCTTCACCGGCGACACCGCGATCTCGCTGGCCTACCAGCGCCTGCACAACGACGTCCCGCCGCCGAGCGCGGCGATCGCCGGGGTGCCGCCGGAGTTCGACGAGTTCGTCGCCCGCGCCACGCACCGCGACCCGGCGCAGCGCTACGCCGACGGCTTCGCCATGGCGGAGGCGCTCAGCGCGATGGCCGACGAGCTCGACCTCCCCCCGTTCACGGTCCCCGCGCCGCAGTCCAGCGCGGAGCAGCGCGCGGCCGCGGCGATGTACGCGCAGCGCGGCGAGCCACTGATCCCGGCCGCGGCCGAGCCCACGGGCGCGCTCATGCCCGGACAGCCCGTGCCCGGCGTCCCCCCTGTGGCGCCGGTCGCGCCCGCGCCCACACTCGCGCAGCCCGCGCCGCCCCCGACCGGGCTGCAGCACACCCGCGCCGAGACCATGCACGAGCCGCTGCCCTCGGAGGGCGCGGAGCCGCAGTGGATCCCCCCGAAGAAGAACCGGGCCAGGTCCTGGATCATCGTCGCGATCATCGCGGCGATCTCCCTGCTCCTGGCCTTCGGCGGCTGGTGGCTGGCGTCGGGCCAGTACACCTCGGTGCCCAATGTCACGGGGATGGACCGCGCCGCCGCGGAGAAGACGATCAAGGACGCGGGCCTCGACGTGGCGCTGGACGGCACGTACAGCAACGACGTCACCGAGGACACGATCACCGGCCTGGACCCGGCGGCGGGCAGCCGGATCAGCAGGTTCGGCACCGTCACCATCAAGTACTCGCGTGGGCGGCCGACGGTGCCCCAGTTCCGTCCCGGCGACAGCCCGGAGAACGTCGAGAAGCTCCTGCGCGAAAGCGGCCTGCAGCCCAAGCGCGGCCCCGCGCAGTTCAGCCGTGACATCGCGCAGGGCGGCGTCATCGGGCTCTCCCCCACCCCGGGTACGCGCGTCGCCGTCGGTTCGACGGTGACGGTGGTCGCCTCCGCCGGCAATCAGCCCGTCGACATCCCCGACGTCCGCGGCAAGTCCCCCGACGAGGCGACGACGCTGCTGCGCTCGGCGGGCCTCACGGTGAAGGAGACCAAGCAGCAGTTCGACGCCGGAACCGAGGCCGGGAAGGTCTTCGGCACCGACCCATCGGGCCAGGTGAACAAGGGCGGCAGTGTCACGCTCCTGGTATCCAACGCGCTGACGGTGCCCGACGTCATCGGGAAGACCTCCGCCGAGGCACAGCAGCAGCTGCAGCGCGCGGGGCTCGTCGCCGAGCTCACGGGCGAGACCGGCTCGGGATCGGTGGTCACCTCGACCAGTCCGTCGCCGGGAGGCCGCGTGGACCCCGCGAACACCCGGGTCACGGTCACGATGGCCTCGCGGGTGACGGTGCCGTCGGTGACCGGGATGAACGTCGGCCAGGCGCGTTCCGTGCTCCGCGACGCCGGCCTGCAGGTCAAGGTCAACGGCATCTTCGCCTCGGACAAATCGCAGGTCATCTGGCAGGACCCGGGCGGCGGCTCGCGCGTCCAGGCCGGCTCGACGGTGACCGTCACAGCACTGCCGTGATCCCCTCGGGGCCGTCGAAGCACTGATCCCCCGGCGCACCGTCGTCCTGCGGGATAGCCTGTGCCGCATGAACCGGACCTCCGCCTGGAACCGCGTCGCCGCCCTCGCCGCGATCGGCACGATCACCCTCGCGGGCTGCACCGCGAACTCCTCCTCCGACGGCGCACCGCCGTCGTCGGCGCCATCCTCGTCGGCCGCGGCCCGCGGCGTCGCCGGCCAGGTGGCGTCGCTGCTCGCGGAGGCGAAGCAGGCCTTCGACTCACCCACCCGCGTCTCCACCGCGGGCAACACGGACAAGACCGTCGACAACATGGCGGTGGTCGAGCAGAAGCTCCTGGCGGCCTCCGCCCTCGCCCCGTACCGCGCCGACCTGCTCTTCAGCGCGGCATCGGCGCGGATCGCGCAGAAGAACGTTCCCGGTGCGCTGGAGCTGTACCGCAAGGTGCTCGACGTCGCGCCGGACGACGACGATGCGCACACCTACCTCGCGGTCTGGAACCGCTTCCTCGGCGACGCCGCCGGATCCGCCGCCGAGGTCGAGCAGCTGCGCCGGAGCGCGCCCGACCGCGTGCCCGAGGTGAAGGCCCTGTTCGCCGCCGTCGATCAGGCGGTCGGATCCACCCTCACGGACTCGTCACCGCAGACCGCGCCGCCGAACACGGGCGTCGTGGTGCTCGGCTACGCGTTGAAGAAGGACGGCACGATGGACGCACCGCTCGTCCAGCGCCTGGAGAAGACCCTCGAGGTGGCCCGGGCCCTGCCGGACGCGCCGATCGTCGTGACCGGCGGCGTCGAGCAGGCAGGCAACACCGAGGGCGCGCTGATGAAGAACTGGCTCGTCCAGCGCGGCGTGGACGCGGCACGGATCACGGACGAGAACTTCGCCCGCACCACCGTCGAGAACGCGCTGTACAGCTCCTACGTACTGGCCACGAAGCGGGTCGATCACGCGATCCTGATCAGCTCCGCGAGCCACGTGCGGCGCGGCACCGTCGACCTGACGCTGGCCGCGCGGGAGAACCTGCCCGCGACCTTCACCGTGAGTTCCGTGGCGGCCGTGGACAAGCCGCTCGCCGACCTGGCCGTCCCGTCGGCCGACGAGCTGCGCAGCATCTACCGTGACGCGCTCAGCACGATCGGCCTGTGGAGCTACCGCAGCGCCCCGATGCTGCAGCGCTGACTCAGCCGCGCAGCACGCCGCGCAGGTCGTCGAGGACCGCCGGGTTCTCGATGGTCGACGGGACCGCCTCGTCGCGCCCCTCGGCGATGGCGCGCATGCTGCGCCGGAGGATCTTGCCGGAGCGGGTCTTCGGCAGGGCCGCGACGATCGCGACCTCCTTGAGCGCTGCGACGGCGCCGATGTTCTCACGCACCCGCTGCACGATCTCCGCGCGCACGATGTCGTGGTCCCAGTCGACGCCGGCCTTGAGCGCCACCAGCGCGCGCGGCAGCTGTCCCTTGAGCTGATCCGCCACGCCGATCACGGCGCACTCGGCGACGGCGGGGTGTCCGGCGATCGCGGCCTCCAGCGCGCCGGTCGAGAGCCGGTGGCCCGCGACGTTGATCACGTCGTCCGTGCGCCCCATGACGAACAGGTAGCCGCCTTCGTCGAGGTAGCCGCCGTCGCCCGTGAGGTAGTTGCCGGCGAACGCCGACAGGTAGGAGTCGATGTACCGCTGGTCGTCGCCCCACAGCGTGGGCAGTGTGCCGGGCGGCAGCGGCAGCGAGATCACCACCGCGCCTTCGGTACCCGAGGGCACGTCCCGCCCGGCGTCGTCGACGATGCGCACCCCGTAGCCGGGCACCGGGACGGTGGCGCTGCCGGGCTTGACCGGCATCGGCTCGACGCCGCGCAGGTTCGCCGCGATGGGCCAGCCGGTCTCGGTCTGCCACCAGTGGTCGATCACCGGTACACCCAGCTTCGCGGACGCCCACTCGTAGGTGTCGGGATCCAGCCGCTCCCCCGCCATGAACAGGGTACGCAGGCCGGAGACGTCGGAGCGCGTGAGGAACTCGGCGTCCGGGTCCTCCTTGCGGATCGCGCGCAACGCCGTCGGCGCGGTGAAGAGATTGCGCACGCCGTGGCGTTCGATCACGCGCCAGAAGGCGCCGGCGTCGGGGGTGCCGACGGGCTTGCCCTCGTAGACGACGGTGGTGGCGCCGATCAGCAGCGGCGCGTAGACGATGTAGCTGTGGCCGACGACCCACCCGACGTCGGACGCCGTCCACCACACCTCTCCCGGGTGCGCGTCGTAGATCGCGCGCATCGAGTAGCTCAGGGCGACGGCGTGACCGCCGTTGTCGCGCACCACGCCCTTCGGCTTCCCCGTGGTGCCGGACGTGTAGAGGATGTACAGCGGGTCGGTGGCCGCGACCGCGACCGGATCCGCCGGCCGCGCTGCGGCTTCCGCCGCGGCCCAGTCGTGATCGAGCGGGCCGAGTTCCGCTGTGAGCTGGGGCCGCTGCCACACCACGACGGCGTCGGGTTTCGCCGTCGCGGCGTCCACGGCGGCGTGGACGATCGGCAGGTACGGCAGCACCTTGGCGCCCTCGAGCCCGCACGACGCGGTGACGATGACCTTCGGCCGTGCGTCGTCCAGGCGCGCCGCGAGTTCCGGCGCCGCGAAGCCGCCGAAGACCACCGAGTGCACCGCCCCGATCCTCGCGCACGCCAGCATCGCGACCACGGCCTCGGTGATCATCGGCAGGTAGACCACCACGCGGTCGCCCTTGGTCACGCCGAGGGCCGCCAGCACGCCGGCGAAGTTCGCGACCCGCTCCAGCAGCTGCGCGTAGGTGAGCGTGTGCACCTCACCCGTGATCGCGGAGTCGTGGATCACCGCCGGCTGATTCCCTCGGCCCGCCGCCACGTGCCGGTCGACCGCGTTGGCGCAGGTGTTGAGCTCCGCACCGGGGAACCAGCGGTAGAGCGGGGCGTCCGATTCGTCGAGGATCTGCGACGGCGGCACGATCCAGTCGATCGCGGCGGCCTGCTCGGCCCAGAAACCCTCGGGATCGGTCATGCTGCGGCGGTACTCGTCTGCGTAGGCACCCATGCACAGCATCGTCCCAGGGCTCCCGTGCCGGGTCCGGGGAATGCCGGGATTGCGCCGCGCGTCACCGGAAGGACCGCCACCTGTCACCGGGCCTTGTTAGCCTCCACGCAACCCGACCAGCCGGATGGACGCGCTATGGCACAGATGAACCCGGGAGCACGCCCACGGTGCGCGCTCGACACCATGCCCGCCGAGGACCGGCGCGCGATCGAGGAATCGAACTCGGTGCGCTCGCTGCTGACCATCCGATTCAACGGCGGCGCCGTGGGCATGCTGCTCCCGGTCGCGCTCATCGTGGTGGACTTCGCGACGTCCGGCGAGTACTGCGTCCGCGTACGGGATTCGCTCAGCGCCTATTACCACTCGGGCGCGCGGGACATCTTCGTGATCGGCCTCGGCATCGTCGGATTCCTCTTGATCTCCTACAAACGCGATCGACGGTCCGCCGCGAACGTGATGAGCTCTATCGCTGGCATCGCGGCGATCGGTGTGGCCGCCTTCCCCACCCGCCTGCCGGGTCCGATCCCCGTCGGCGAGTGCGGCGCCGGCGCGGCGCCTCCGGTGCTCACCGCACTCCAGAACGCACTCGGCGAAGACCGGACGGCCCTGGTCCATACGGTCTCCGCCCTCGTGGTCTTCGCGATGTTCGTGCTGATGTGCGTCACAACGGCGCTGCACGACCGCCGGAATCCGTTCCTGCGGCCCGCGGTGGCCGGCCCCGGGAGCAGCGCGTGGCGTCGACTGCTGGCCCGGGTGTCCAACGGCGCCGACTGGCGCGTGCACCTGGGGTGCGCGGTGACGATCGTCGTCGTCAGCGGACTGTGCGCGCTCGCCTCGGCGACGCGTGCGGTCCTCCCGCTGCACCTCGGCCCGCTGTGGGTGGCTGAGGTGGTGGGAATCCTCGCCTTCTCGGCGTCATGGTTCGTCAAGGGCCTCGACGACATGTTCTTCCGGCGCGAGCCGTGGTCACAGCGCGAGGTCTCCGACATCCGGATGGCGGTCGCGAAGGGTGAGACGCTGCGCGTCGCGCCGTGCGCATCGCCGGAGAGCACGGCGTCCCCCGACGCTGCGGCGGCCACCGATCCCGGTGTCACGGAGATCCGCTACACCGTGTAGCCGGCAACGGAATCGTCAGCCGCGCAGCATCTCCGCGACCAGGAAGGCCAGCTCGAGGCTCTGCTGCGTGTTCAGGCGCGGATCGCACGCGGTCTCGTAGCGGCCGGCGAGGTCGGCGTCGGAGATGTCCTGCGCGCCGCCGAGGCACTCGGTGACGTTCTCACCGGTGAGCTCCACGTGCACGCCACCGGGGTGCGAGCCGATGGCGCGGTGCACCTCGAAGAAGCCCTGGACCTCGTCGACGATGCGGTCGAAGTGGCGGGTCTTGTAGCCCGTCGAGGACTCGTGCGTATTGCCGTGCATCGGGTCGCACTGCCAGATCACCTTGTGGCCCGTGGCCTCGACGGCCTCGACGATCGGCGGCAGGGCGGTGCGCACGTTGCCGTTGCCCATGCGCGAGATCAGGGTCAGGCGGCCCGGCTTGTTGTGCGGGTCCAGCCGCTCGACGTACTCCACCGCCTGCTCGGGCGTGGTCGTCGGGCCGATCTTGACGCCGATCGGGTTGTTGATCAGCTCCATGAAGGCGATGTGCGCGCCGTCGAGCTGGCGGGTGCGCTCCCCGATCCAGAGGAAATGCGCCGACAGGTTGTAGAGCACCTGCTGCGCCTCGGGGTCGTCCGGGTTGTCGGCCAGCCGCAGGAGACCGCGCTCGTAGTCGAGCACCAGCGCCTCGTGGCTGGAGTAGATGGTGGCGGACTTGAGGTTCCGGTCCTCCACACCGCACGCGGCCATGAACCGCAGGCCGCCGTCGATCTCGGCCGCGAGCGCCTCGTACCGGGCGCCCGCGGGCGAATTCGCGACGAACTCGCGGTTCCACTCGTGCACCTTGTGCAGGTCGGCCATGCCGGAGCCGGTCACCGCGCGCACCAGGTTCATGGCGGCGCTCGCATTGGCGTAGGCACGGATCAGGCGCGACGGATCGTGCTTGCGGACGGCCTCCTCCGGCGGGAAGCCGTTGACCATGTCGCCGCGGTAGCTGGTCAGGCCCAGGGCGTCGGTGTCCGAGGAGCGCGGCTTGGCGTACTGGCCGGCGATGCGTGCGACCTTGACCACCGGCATCGATGCGCCGTAGGTCAGGGCGACGGCCATCTGCAGCAGGGTGCGGATGTTCGCGGCGATGTGCGGCTCGGTGTTGTCGACGAAGGTCTCGGCGCAGTCGCCGCCCTGCAGCAGGAAGGCGCGGCCCAGTGCGACCTCGGCCAGCTGCTCCTGCAGCGACTGGATCTCGGGGGCCACGGTGATCGGCGGCACCGACTCCAGGACGGTGCGCATCGCGTCCGCCTGCTCCCGGGGCCAGCTCGGCTGCTGCAACGCCGGCTTGGCCAGCGCGTCGTCGAGGCGCTCACGCAGGTCACCCGGCAGGGCCGGGAGCTTGGGGAGGGTATCGATGGGGACGTCGACGGTCCAGTTCACTGCCACGTGAGCAAGATTACGCGGTCATGATCGCCCGGTACTTCGCGAGGTTGTGCCGGGCGTCCGCGAGGGCGTCGTGGGCGTCCGCGGGGGCCGCGGGCAGGTACGGGCGCCCGCGCTCGTCCCACAGCTGCTTGAGCTCGCGGGTGAACCGCGGCATGGATCGTGGCAGCGCCGTCATCGGGCCCCAGAGCTGGCACAGCGCCACGTGATCGTAGGCCGCCACCCACGCCCACAGCTCGATGTCGCCGGGGCCGGCGGTGAGGAAATCGAGCACACCGTCGCGGATCGAGGCCCGGGACTGCCACGCCTTGCTCGCGGGCGGCGGAAGCTTGGGCAGCACGTTGGCGCGCACCCACGGCCCAGCCCGCTCCGGATCGAACTCGGTGGAGACCGCGTAGAACTCGCGCCCGTCCTCCCCTACGATGCCGATGGAGACCAGATCTATGACTCTGCCGTCCTCGATGAATTCCAGGTCATAGAAATAGCGCATGGGCAGTCAGGTTACGCGGCGCCGGCCTCGCGCTCCTCGCCCGGCACGACCACGCCGTCCTTCACGTCCTGCGCGTAGACGTCCACGTACGCCTGGCCGGAGAGCTTCATCAGCTCGTACATCACCTCGTCGGTGATGGCGCGCTCGATGAACCGGTTGCCGGACATCCCCTCGAACCGGGAGAAGTCCAGCGGCTTCCCGATGCGGATCTGCACCTTCGTCGGGTGCGGCAGGGTGGAGCCGGGCGGGTTGAACTTCTCGGTGTCGACCATCGCGACGGGGATGATCGGCGCGCCGGTCTCCAGCGCCATCCTGGCCATGCCCGTCTTGCCCTTGTACAGACGCCCGTCGGGGCTGCGGGTGCCCTCGGGGTAGAGCCCCAGGAGCTGGCCGTCGTTGAGCGCGCCGACACCGGCGTTGAGCGCGTCCTGCGCCGCGCTCGCGCTGCCCCGGACGATGGGGATGCAGCCCACGGACGAGAAGAACCACTTCTTGAAGGCGCCCTTGGCACCCCTACCGGTGAAGTACTCGCTCTTCGCCAGGAACTTGATGGGCCGCGGCACCATGAGCGGCAGGAAGAACGAGTCCATCACCGCCAGGTGGTTGCTCGCCAGGATCGCCGGCCCGTCCTCGGGCAGGTTCTCCACGCCGACGACCCGCGGCCGCCCCAACAGTCGCAACACCGGTCCGATCAGGACCCACTTGAAGACCATCCACCACATGTCGCCCAGCTCTCACTTACGAAGCCCGTCGTGCTGCATCACACTCTACCGACGATGCCCGCCGGGCGCGGGTCAGAGCACCTGCGAGAGGAAGGTGCGCAGGCGGTCGCTCTCGGCGTCCTCGAACAGCTTCTCCGGCTTGCCGGCCTCGACCACCTTGCCGGCGTCCATGAAGACGACGGCGTCGGAGACGGTGCGGGCGTAGCCCATCTCGTGGGTCACCACCACCATCGTCATCCCCTCGGCCGAGCACTCGGTCATGAGGGCGAGGATGCCCTTGACGAGCTCCGGGTCGAGAGCGGACGTGGCCTCGTCGAAGAACATCACCTGCGGGCGCATGGCCAAGGCTCGCGCGATGGCGACGCGCTGCTGCTGGCCGCCGGACAGGCTCGACGGTCGCGCATCGGCCTTCTCCCGCAGGCCGACGACCTCGAGCTCGGCGAGCGCGAGCTCACGCGCCTCGTCGGCGCTCAGGCCCCGGAGCTTGCGCGGACCCAGCGCGACGTTCTCCGCCACCGTCTTGTGCGGGAACAGGTTGAACTGCTGGAAGACCATGCCGATGCGGCGGCGCAGCTCGTCCGGGTCGTCCTTCAGGACGGACCGGCCGTCGAGCAGGATGTCGCCCGACTGGGGCTCGTGCAGCCGGTTCAGCACGCGCAGCAGCGTCGACTTACCGGACCCGGAGGGGCCGATCACCGTCGTCGTGGTGCCGGCGGGAACATCGATGTCGACGCCCCGCAGCACGTGGTTGGAGCCGAACGCGAGGTGCAGGCCCTTGCCCTCGAGCGAGACGGGCACGATCGGCGTCTTCCCGGGCACGGCGGGCTTGGTCGTGGTCGTCCCCGCCTCGGCCTGGGGCTCGGAGGGAGTGGAGTTCTCAGTCACTGTGGGTCAGCCCTTCTCCGCGGCGAGGTCGAGTTCGACGGGGGTCTGCTCCCGCTTTCCCGAGCGCAGGCGCGTGTCGATGTAGTTCACGAGGTGGGTCAGCGGCACCGTCAGGACCAGGTAGAACAGGCCCGCGGCCACGAGCGGCGAGAGGTTGCCAGTGTTGGCGTTGAGGTCACGACCGACGGCGAACAGCTCGCGCTGCGACGCCAGCAGGCCGAGGAAGTAGATCAGCGAGCTGTCCTTGATCAGCGAGATGAACTGGTTCATCAGCGCCGGGAGCACCCGGCGCACGCCCTGCGGGATGATCACCAGCGACATGGACTGGCGGTAGCTGAAGCCGATCGCGCGCGAGGCCTCCATCTGCCCCGCCTCGACGGACTGGATGCCGGAGCGGAAGATCTCGCCGATGTACGCCGCGGCCAGCAGGCCGAGGGCGATCGCGCCGAGCCAGTACGGGTTGTTGCCGGTGATGTCCTTGACGATCGGCCCGATTCCGAGGCCGAAGAGCAGGATCACGACCACCGCGGGCAGGCCGCGGAAGACGTCGGTGTACACCCGGGCGGGCCAGCGCAGCCAGCGCGTGCGGGAGATGCCCGCCACGGCCAGCAGCAGACCGATCACAGTGCCGATCAGGCCCGAGACGATCGCCAGGATCAGTGTGTTCGGCAGACCCGTCTTGAGCAGGTACGGGAAGGCCTCGCGGTACAGGCTCCAGTTGAAGAAGGTGTCGCTCAGCTGGGCGAGGGCGCCCTTCTGCTCCGCGGCGCCCTGCGCGGGCTTGTCCTTCGCATTCGCCTTGGCGATCGCCGCGAAGTCGGGCAGCTGCGGCTCGGGAGCCGCCTTCGACCCCGGCTTCCAGCCCTTCGGCATCTCGCGCGGCGCCCAGTCCGTGTAGAGCTTGGCGTAGGTGCCGTCGGCGATGATCGCGTCGAGGCCGGTGTTGAGGGCGTCGACCAGCGGCTGGTTGCCCTTCGCCACGGCCCAGCCCACGTAGTTGTTGACCGAGAAGGTGTTCTCGACGATGGCCGTGCCGTCGCTGGGCTTGACCTGCCCGTCCGCCTGGGCCGACGGTGCGATCCACGCGTCGATCTGCCCCGAGCGCAGGTTCGCGTAGGCGGTGGCGTAGTCCGGGTACTTGACCGGCTCCAGCTTCAGCACGTTCTTGACGTACTCGTCCTGGACCGTGCCCTGCACCACGCCGATGCGGTTGCCGGCGGTGAGGTTGTCGAAGCCCTTGATCGGCGAGCCGGACTTGACCACCAGCGAGAAGTAGCCGAAGTCGTAGCCGTTGGTGAAGGCCACCGTCTGGCGGCGCGCGTCCGTCGTGGTGATCGACGACGAGCCCACGTCGTAGCGCTTGGTGGCCACGGCCGAGAGCAGGCCGGAGAACTCGGTGCCCGAGAACTCGATCTTCAGGCCGAGCTTCTGCGCGATCGCCTTGAGCAGCTCGTTGTCGAAGCCGGTGTACTGGCCCGTCGCCTGGTTCAGGCAGATGCTCGGCGGCGCGTCACCCAGGGTCCCGACGGTGATCGTGCCCGGCTTGATCAGCCCGAGCGCGTCGCGGTTGATCGACTCGAGCGGCACCACGCCCGGCGTCGTGTACTTGTCGACGTCCTGGTTGCCCGCCGCGGCGAGGTTGAGGGGCGCGGCCGACGCGGAAGCCTCACCGGGAGGGGCGCACTTGCCGGCATCGGGCGCGGCGGCGGCCATGCCCACCGGGGACACGAGCGCGAGGAGGAGGCCGAGCAGCGGAATCACGGCGAGAAGCCGCAGGCTCCGGGCCGTTCTGGGTGCAGTCACGCGTGAACCCTACGGTGTCATCGATCGGAAGACGAGATTTAGGATCGTCCGTGATCGCAATGCCCGTCCGTCGTCACCGGCTGACGGCGTCCCGCGCGAGCGCGGCGGCCCCGAGCATGCCGGCACGCTCGCCGAGCTCCGTGGCCCGGATCCGGGCCTTGCGCCGGTACTTCCCGCCGGTCAGCTGCCGCGCGTAGTGCTCGCGGGCATCGTCGAGGAACAGGCGCGACGACGCGCCGACCCCGCCGGACAGCACGATCAGGTCGGGATCGAAGACATCGCATACCATCGCCAGGCCGACGCCGAGCCACCGGGCCAGCTCCCCCACCGCTTCCTGCGCCACCGGATCGCCGGCCTCCGCGGCCGCGGCCACCTTGCGGCCCGTCAGCGATCCCGGATCGTCGGCGAGCTCCCGCGCGAGTTGCACGCCGCGCGAACCGGAACCGCCCATCAGGTCGATGGCGGTCTCCACCAGAGCCGTCCCGCTGCAGTAGCGCTCCCAGCAGCCCGCCTTCCCGCACTCGCACGGCCGACCGTCGGGCACGACCTGCAGGTGGCCGAGCTCCGGCGCGACCCCGAAGGCGCCGCGGTAGAGCGCGCCGTCGATGAGCAGCCCCGCCCCGATCCCGGTACCGAGTGCGACGACGCAGGTGACGTGCGCCTGCCGGGCGGCGCCGTGCACGAACTCCGCCCACGCCGCCGAGTTCGCGTCGTGCTCCATCACCACCGGCAGCCCGATGCGCGCGGCCATCTCCGACGGGACCTTGGCCTCGCGCCACGGGAGGTGCGGCGCGAAGGCGACGACCTGCCGTGACGGGTCCAGGAAGCCCGCGACGGCCAGGCCGACGGCGCGCACGTCGTGTTCGACCCGCAGCTCCTGTACCACCCGGTCCAGGCACCGTTCGAGGGCCGCGGCGCTGCGGGGCGTCTCCGCTCGCGCCGTGTCGATCACGGTCCCGTCCGCGGTCACGACGCCGGCGCGGACCGAGGTGCCGCCGATGTCGATGCCGATCGTCAGCGTCATGCGTACGGATCCTCCTCGTGCGGCCCGTCGGCTCCGCCCCCGGCGCCGGAATCGGTGCCGCCCAGGCGGATGTCGATGCGCTCGTAGCCGGCGGCCTGCGACGAGGACGCGGGCTGCGCGGGCTCGTCGGGACCGGCCGTATCCGGCTCCTCGGGCGGGGTTGCTCCCACGGTCGAGAGGTAGTCGGCCGCGACGGCCGCCGCGGCGATCCGGGCGCTGCCGAGCAGTTCCTCGGCGAGCCGGAGCACGTCGGCGAGAACCTCGTCGGCGAAGTGCCCGAAGGACTTCGACGCCTCCGCGGCGAAGGGCTCGATGTGCCGCGCGACGGCGCCGCCGAGGGCGCACAGGCGGCAGGCGCCGGGGTCACCGTCGGGGTGCGCGGAGTGCTCGGCCAGCGCGGCGGCGATCCACGGGCGGGCCGTCTCGAACAGCCGGGCCGCGGACGCGAGGAACTCCTCGGAGGGATCGGGGGTGGGATCAGCCACGGGGCCACACCTCCGGGTCGGGGACGAAACTCACGCGCAACTCCCCATCCTCGTACGTGGCGCCCGCAACGACGCAGCGGCGCAGCACCGACGGTAGCCGCATCCGGCGTCGAACACCCTGCGCTTCGACGACGACGTCCTCCTCGACGCGGCCGAGACCGATCGTGGAGGGATCCACCAGCGGCAGCGTGATCGACCATTCGTACCGCGCATCGAGTCCAGCCCCGCCCGTCGACCGGACGGCGGGAACCGGCACCGCCACGGGGGCTGCGTCGAGGATCGCAGCGGCGTCCCAGGTCAGTGCGGCTGCGGCGGCGGGGGTGCGGATCGGCTCGGCCGCCTCGGCGGCCTCGATGACGGGGCGGTCGAGCACCGTCGCCACCTCCGCGAGGGCCTCGCGGGCGTCGTCCTGCGCCGCGACCCGCGCCCGCACCAGGCGGACCGCCGGATGCGGCAGGTCGAGTGCGAAGCGGTCGTCGACGTCGATCATCCGGTTGAGGACCAGCGCCACGGGCCGTAGGCCGAGCACCTCGAGCGCGGCGAGTTCCGCGCGGGCGAGGGCCGGGCGCCCGGCGTCCCCCGTCGCGACGTGGACCAGTTCGAGGACGGTCCGATCGGCGACGAAGGCCGCGAGCTGATCCGCGAGCCCGGCGAGCGGCTCGGCCAGGAGCAGCGCGGCCAGCGCGCCTGCGGCCGGACCGGACGCGGGGCCCGACAGCCGCACGTGCCGCGGCCAGACCCGCTCGAGGTACGCCGCGAGCGATGCGGGCGCCGTCAGCAGCGAGAGGAGCCCGTCGAACGCGGGGCCGTCGACGACGACGGTGCGGTACTCCCCCGACTCGACGTGTCCGCGCACCGCGCGGAGAACGAGGATGTGCTCCGCGTCGGCGAGGCCGGTCAGCTCGGGCGGTTCGAGGGCGAAGGGATCGAAACCGCCCGCGGTGTCGCCGCTCTCGCCCCCGAGACCGCGCCCGGCGCGCACCGTCGCAGACAGGCTCCCCCACCACTGCGCGAGCAGTTCGACCGGGTTGAAGTGGACGTGGTCGAAGGCCCCGGTGCCGTCCGCCAGTAGCGGGTCGACGGTCCGCCCGACGGTGACCAGCAGCGCGCGCCCGCGCTCCGCCGCGCGCGACGCGAGCGCCGTGGCCACGGTGGTGCGGCCCGATCCCCCGGCTCCCGAGACCAGCAGGAGGCGGGTCGCGGAGCCTTCCCCGGACATCAGGATTCGGCCGCCGACTCGCCCTCGACGTGGCGCTTGAGCTCCTTGAGGGCGGTGTCGGTGATCGCCTTCTCCGCCTTGCGGCGGAGCATCCCGAGCATCGGGATCTGCAGGGTGACCTCGAGCGTGTAGGTGACGGTGGTCCCGGATCCGTCCGCCGACGGGGTCAGGTCGTAGCGGCCGTGCTGCGTGCTCTGCAACGTGCTCGCCGCGAGGTCCCACTCCACGGACCGGCCGCCGGGCGCCCAGCGGTACTCGAGCTCGTAGGTGTCGCGGAGGAAGCCCTCCTCCAGGACGAAGCGCACCCGGCGCGGCATCCCGTCGGGTGTGGTCTCCAGGACGGTGACCTCACGCGCGGCGGACACCCATTCGGGGTAGCGGTCGAAGCCGGAGATCGCCGCCATGATCGCCTCCGGCGGCGCCGCGATGACGATCGATTCGCGGGTGCGGTCCGCGTCAGACACGCTCCACCTCCCCGGCGGCGGGGCCGCCCAGGATCCGGCCGGCCTCGGCGGTGAACTTCACGTCGAACATCACGTCGTGGCCGCGGACCCGGCGCTCGCGCACGTCCGCGACGATCTGCTCGGGCGTCATCGGCCGCGCCGGTTCCGCGTGCAGGAAGTAGTGCAGCAGGCTGCCGTCGAGGTGCGGCTCGATCCAGAACTCCGAGGTCCCGGTCGCGGCACCGTCGACCTTCCACCGGATGCCGAGCTCACCCCGGTCCTCGGTGACGGTCAGGCGCAGGTCGGGGAACCAACCGCGCCACCGCTGCGCGCCCGCCATCGCGGCGGCCACGGCACTCGGGTGGGCGGCGACGAAGGCGACGTCGGCCACTTGGATGGTGCTCACCTCCTAAGCTTCACACATCCGGTCGCGGGGCGGACGGTGCCGGGTCGGTTCGGGCCGGAAGGGGCCGTGTGCAGCGGTGTAAGGTTCACCACAAAACCGTCGTTTGCGACCCGGAGGATTCGTGCGCGAGATCAGTGTTCCCGCCAACTACACCATCGACCCCTCGGCCTCGACGGTCGACGTCGTCTTCGACGTGGCTCGCACGGACCCGGACAGCGTCCGGGTCAAGCGCCTGGTCGCGGGAACCTGGGAGCCGGTGACCTCCAAGCAGTACGAGCAGGAGATCCTCGGGGTCGCCAAGGGGCTCATCGCGCAGGGAGTGCAGCCGGGTGACCGCGTCGCGCTGGTGTCCTCGACGCGCTACGAGTGGCCCGTCATCGACTTCGCCATCTGGGCGGTCGGCGCCGTCACCGTGCCGGTCTACGAGACCAGCTCCGCCGGGCAGATCGACTGGATCCTCGAGGACTCCGACGCCGTGCTGATGATCATCGAAGGGCCGAAGCAGGCCGCCGAGGTCGCCGAGCTCACGAGCCTCCACAAGGTGCAGCGGGTCCTGCAGATCGAGGCGAAGGAGGGCGAGAAGGGCGCCGTCGAGACGCTCACCGCCGAGGGCGCCGACGTGACCGACGAGCAGGTGCACGCGGGCCGCGCCGGCGTCAAGGCCGACGACCTCGCCACGCTGATCTACACCTCGGGTACCACGGGCCGGCCCAAGGGCTGCGAGCTCATGCACTCGAACCTCATGAGCGAGGCCGAGGCGATCCTCGCTTCGCCCTTCGGCGACGCCATCCGCGGCGGCTCCAACGTGATGTTCCTGCCGCTGGCGCACGTGCTGGCCCGCGCCGTCAACATCGCCTGCTTCAAGGGCGGCGCCGTGGTCGGTCACTTCAACGACACCAAGAACCTGGTGCCCCAGTTCTCCGTCTTCCAGCCGACGCTGATCCTGTCGGTGCCGCGCGTCTTCGAGAAGGTCTTCGCCTCCGCACAGCAGAGCGCCGTGGACGGCGGCAAGGGCAAGATCTTCGACGCGGCCGTGCAGACCGCCATCGAGTACAGCCAGGCGCAGGACACCGGCGGCGCCGGCCTCATCCTCAAGGCCAAGCACACGCTGTTCGACAAGCTCGTCTACGGCAAGCTCAAGGCGGCCCTGGGCGGGAACTGCAAGGTCGCGATCTCGGGCGGCGCTCCCCTGGGCGCGCGCCTCGGCCACTTCTTCCGCGGCGTCGGCGTCACGGTCATGGAGGGCTACGGCCTCACCGAGACCACCGCGGCCATCACCGTGAACGTGGCGGGCGCGCAGAAGATCGGTACCGTCGGGCGGCCCCTGGCCGGGCAGGCCGCGAAGATCGCCGAGGACGGCGAGATCCTGCTCAAGGGCTCCGTGGTCTTCCGCGGTTACTGGGGCAACGAGGAGGCCACGAAGAGCGCGATCGAGGACGGCTGGTTCCACACCGGCGACCTGGGCTCGATCGACGATGACGGCTTCCTGTCGATCACCGGCCGCAAGAAGGAGCTCATCGTCACCGCCGGTGGCAAGAACGTCTCCCCCGCCGGCCTGGAGGACGCGCTGCGCAGCAACCCGCTGATCTCGCAGGCCATGGTCGTCGGCGACGCGCAGCCCTTCATCGCCGCGCTCGTCACCATCGATCCGGAGGCCTTCCCGCAGTGGAAGGCGGCGAACGGCAAGCCCGAGTCCGCCACCGTCGCCGACCTGCGCAACGATCCCGACCTGGTCGCCGAGATCAACAAGGCCGTCGCCGCCGCCAACGACACCGTCTCCAAGGCCGAAGCCATCAAGAAGGTGCGCATCCTGCCGGAGGACTTCTCCGAGGAGACCGGCGAGATGACGCCCACGATGAAGGTCAAGCGCAACGTCGTCTCGAAGAAGTACGCGGACGACATCGCCGAGATCTACGCCCAGTAGGCCCGGACATCGAACCGCCGCACCGGACTTCCGGTGCGGCGGTTCTGTTCTTCCGCCCCCCCGACGGCGCCGCTGGGCCGCCTACTTCGGCCGTCCGGACTCGTCGATGGGAAACGAGCGGAACTCCCACCGGCCCGCTGCCCCCTTGATCGTGAGTGTGAACCGGGTGTCGCCCCGCCGCATACCCACGCGGTACTCGCAGCGCACGACGTACGCAAAGATCTCCTCTCCGAAGGAGGATGTGATCGCGAGCGTGGACGTACGTTGCGGGAGCGTGTCGAGCACCGCATCGCTGATCCTCAGCGTCACCTTGTCGAGTTCTTCAGCGCCGGGAACAGCGATCCGTGCCTCCCCTGCCGCCTCGACGAAGGCCTGCCGCACCTGCACCGAAGTGACCCCGCTCGTCCACGTGTGGCGGCTGCTGCCGTACGCGCCATTGCCGTACGCGGCGATCGGCACCTCCGACCTCGCGCACGTCGACTCCGCACGGGTCACCGCTTCGACCACGATCGACGGCTCACGATCTCCGGAGCAACTCACCGCCGCGACCGCGGCGAGCACCACTACTCCCGAACGCAATGCCCGTTTCATACATTGAACATACGCCATACTGAATAACAGGTCTTCGCCCATGCTCGGCGACTACACGATCGGGCGGTGCTTTCCGCTCAGTACGGGCTGAGGAGGGTCTGGAGGCGATGGCCGAGACGGCGCCAGTCGAAGTGCTCGGCCACGAGCTCACGTCCGCGGGCACCCATCGCCGCGGCACGATCGGGATCCGCCAGCACACCGGCCACGGCATCCGCGATCGCCTCCACATCGCGTCCGGGCACGACGTGCCCCGATTCCCCCTCCCAGACCGTCTCGGGCGCACCTCCGGAGTCACCGGCCACCACGGGCTTGCCGGTCGCCGAAGCCTCGAGGAAGACGATGCCGAGCCCTTCCACGTCCAGGCCCGCGCCACGAGTACGGCAGGGCATGGCGAAGACATCGCCCAGGTTGTGGTGCGCCGCGAGCTCGTCGAACGGAACGGTCCCGGTGAAGTTCACCTGATCCTCGACACCGACCTGCCGCACCAGTTTGTGCAGTGTCTCGGCGTAGGGACCACCGCCCACGATCACCAGCTTCGCCCCCGGCACCCGCGCGCGGATCCGCGGCAGAGCGCGGATCAGCATGTCCTGCCCCTTCCGCGGCACCAGCCGCGAGAGGCACAGCACGACGGGTTCGTCGGCGCCGAGTCCGTACCGCGCCCGCAGCTCGGCACGTGCGGCCTCGTCGGGCTTGAAGACGTCGGTGTCGACGCCGGGCGGAAGGTGCTCCAGCGCGGCGCGCGGGCCGAACGCCGCCGCGAACCTGCCCCGGGTGTACTTGCTGACGTAGGTGGTCACGTCCGTGGTCTCGCCGATGCGGCGCAGGCAGGCACGCGAGGGCGGCAGCATGGACCATCCCACCTCGTGACCGTGGGTGGAAGCGACGGTGCGCACCGCGCCCGCATCCTTGAGCGGGGCACCGAGCAGAGCGAGCGGCGCGGCGGCGCCGAACCAGACGGTCTCGATGTCGCGGGAGCGCACCAGGTCCCGAGCGCGGGACAGTGCGTCGGGGGTGGGCAGCAGCAACGTCGTCGGGTGTCGGACCACCTCGAAGGGCTGCGCGGCGTCGTACTCGTCGCTGCCGCGCCAGCGTGATGCGTAGACGACGAGCTCATCGGCGGGCAGCTGCCGCACGAACGCTTGGAGATAGGTCTGGATGCCGCCGGGACGGGGCGGGAAGTCGTTGGTGACCAGCAGCGTGCGCGGCATGGTGCCCAAGCCTAGCTAGTAGCGGACCGCCGAGTTGTACGGGCCCGCCGCGTCGATCGGCACGACCTGCACGGGAACGCCGAAGGTGGAGGCGTGCACGACCTTCCCGTCGCCCACGTACATGCCGACGTGCGTGGCGGCCGAGTAGTAGACGATGAGGTCGCCCGGCTGGAGCTCGCCGCGGGAGACGGGGCGCCCGCCGCTGAGCTGGGCCTGCGAGGTGCGCGGCAGGGACTTACCGGACTGCTGGTACGCCCAGACCATGAGGCCGGAGCAGTCGAACTGGCCGGGGCCGGTACCGCCCCACGCGTACGGGCTGCCGACACGAGTGAGCGCTGCGCGCACCGCGGCGAGTTCGGCCGTGCTGCCCGCGGGCACCTTGCTCGGGTCGAACGGCGTGGGCGGGCCGATGAGCGTCTGGCGCTGCGCCCCGGTGAGCCGGTCGTAGATGGACTTGATGCGCGCGATCTCCTGAGCGAGACGCGACTTCTTCTCCTTGAGCTCCGCCGCTTTACGCTCCGCCTCGGTCCGCGTCGTCTCCGCGGACTTGGCGGCGTCCGAGGCCCTGGTGGCGGCCGAATCGGCGGCGGCCTTCGACTTCTTGTAGGCGTCGACGGTGGCGACGACATCGCGGTTGATGAAGTCGAGCGTCGACATCTGGTCGAGCATCTGCTGCGGCGAGTCGCTCACGAGCAACGCGTAGGTGCGGTTGGTGCGCGATCCCTTGTAGTTCGCGACCACCACGGCGTCGATCTGCGGCTGCAGCGCCGCCTTCCGCGCCTGCACGGCGGCGACCTCGCGCTTCGCGGCCACGAGCGTCGCATCAGCGGCGCGCTTGGCGGCCGTGGCCTTCTCGGCCTCCTCCTGTGCCGCCTTGGCCGCCTCATTGGTGCCGGAGGCCTGCTCGGACAGCGCCTGGTACTGCTTCAGTGCGGCATCGGCCGTGTCGGGATCCGCGGTGGCGCTGCCGGCCACGGTCAGCCCTGCGACGAGAGCCAGCGCGGCCGACGCTGCGGTGGCGCGGTGCGCGAGGGATCGATGGGAGAAGGTCGATGACACGGCCGAGCGGGTCCTTCCGAAGCTGGAGCACGATTGCGAACGCAACCGTTGCCAGGTTACGTCAGTAACGACGGGCGGAGTACACCGACATCTCGTTGAGCGGGCTCACCTTGACGGGGATGCCGTAGTTCACCGAGTGGACGACCTTGCCGTTGCCGATGTACAGCGCGGCGTGGCTGCCACCGTTGTAGATCACGATGTCGCCCGGCTGCAGGTCGGAGATCGGGACCGAGCGGCCTCCGCCGAGCTGGCCGTAGCTGTCGCGCGGCACGGAGATGCCCGCCTGCTTCATGGACCAGTACACGAGGCCGGAGCAGTCGAACGAGTTCGGGCCGGCCGAGCCGTACGAGTAGGGCAGGCCGGTACGCGACAGGGCGGCCTGCACGACCTTCGCCTTCGCACCGCCGGGCTGCACGCCGGCGACGGAGGTGACGCCCGGCTTCGGGGCGATGGCGACGTCGCTCACGACGTTCGGGCGCGCGGTGGTGTTGCGAGAGGCGATCGTCTGCGCGGGCTTCGCCGCCGGATCGGCCTTCACCGCGGGGTTCGCGGCGGGCGCAGGGGCGGGCTTCGCCTGCGGCGAGACAGGCGCCGGCGCAGCGGGGGCAGGCGCTGCGAAAGCGGCGGCGGGGACCGCGAGGGTACCGATGGTCACGGCGCCTGCTGCGAGGGCACCACGAGCGGCGGTGGCACCCCGGCTGGGCTGCGGCTGAATTCGGTGTTTCGCCACGAAGCGATTCTCCTAGTTTTCTTCCCGACCGCCGACCGAGTTAGCTGACGGGTTCGGGCGAGGAAGATGCCCTACCCCGGAGGCCTGAGCCTCCGGCGATTCACCCCGGATAACGCGTGTGGGTCCCCGGTGAGGCCTCGCGGCCTCTTAGGCGGTGACCGAGGGAGACGGGGCGGCTTTCGCCCCGGGCACCTCCGCAAGGTCTCAGAAAGATTACGAAACGGAAACGCGCCTGTCTAGCCGGACGCGCCGGTGTCGAGGCGAGAACCTGCGGCCAGGCCCGTTCAGCCCGCTCGTTTCGCCTGGTCAGAGACTACGCGCAGGCGAGGCAACATTCCTTCGTTCGCGAATGCCGCGATCGCGTCACTCAGGCCCGGATCCGCCGTGACCATCGAGTCACCCGTGACCCCTGCCGGCGTCGGTGCATCAGCGGGCGCGGGCGCGGCGACGACCACCGGGCCGAGAAGGAAGCCCACGGAGCAGTCGCCACAGGCGCGGGGCTTGGCGGGGCAGGTGGAGCAATCGACGTGCAGTGCCATGGCGGCATCCCTTCGTTGTCGGTCTCGATACCGGCGACGCTAGGTGTGACGACCGACAAGTTTCGCGCGCCCGTTCGGACGGCGGAAACCTGTCGGTGGGGTGTTCTACGGTCGCGCCATGCAGCTCAGCCTGGACGATTGTGAGACGGGCACCGTCGATCCGCCCCTGCGAGAGGTGACCTTCGTCGTGGTCGACCTGGAGACCACCGGGGGCTCCCCCAAAGGCGGTGACGCGATCACCGAGATCGGCGCCGTGAAGGTGCGCGGCGGGGAGGTCCTCGGCGAGTTCGCCACGCTGGTCGATCCCGGCTGCGGGATCTCGCCGCACATCACCCACCTCACCGGCATCACCACCGCAATGGTCACCGGCGCACCCCGGATCGAGTCGGTGCTCCCCTCGTTCCTCGAGTTCGCGCACGGCGCCGTCCTGGTGGCGCACAACGCCCGGTTCGACCTGGGCTTCCTCAAGGCAGCCTCCGCACAGACCGGCACTCCCTGGCCCAAGCCCGCATCGCTGTGCACCGTCCAGCTGGCACGGCGGGTCCTCACCCGGGACGAGGCCCCGTCGGTGAAGCTCAGCGAGCTCGCACGGCTGTTCCGCACCGAGACCACGCCCAACCACCGGGCACTCGACGACGCCCGGGCCACCGTCGAAGTGCTGCACGGGTTGATCGCGCGGGTGGGCAACCAGGGCATCCACACCCTGGGCGAGCTGCGCGGCCACCTGCCCTCGGTCACACCGCAGCAGCGCGCCAAACGTTCTCTCGCGGATCCGCTACCGGAGCGGCCGGGCGTCTACCTCTTCCGCGGTCCGGGGAACGAGGTCCTCTACGTGGGCACGTCGGGCAACCTGCGCCGCCGGGTGCGCAACTACTTCACCTCCGGGGAGACGCGGGGCCGCATCAAAGAGATGGTGGGGCTCGCGGAGCGGGTGGACCACGTCGAGTGCGCGCACGCGTTGGAGGCCGCGGCGCGGGAGCTGCGGCTCATCGCGGCGCACACTCCCCCGTACAACCGTCGATCGAAGTACCCCAAGCGCGGCTGGTGGATCCACCTGACGACGGAGGCCTTTCCCCGACTCGCGGTGCGCCGCGCGGCGCCGCCGGGCGCGCCCTGCATCGGACCGGTGCGTTCGCGGACCGATGCCGCGGATCTGGCCGATCTGCTCGCCGAGGCGTGCGGGCTGCGCACGTGCACCACCCGCCTCCGGGCCGGGGCGGTCCACACGTGCGCCCTGGGGCCCGACGGTGCGCGTCCCCTCGGCGGGTGCCACGCCTCTGTCGCCGCACCCGAACCCGCCGCGCTGTACCGCCCGCGCGCCGAGCTGACGGCGGCCGCCCTCACCGGCCGCTCCTCGGAGGTCTTCGACGCACTGGAATCCCGGCTCGCGGCGCTCGCGGAACGCGAGTTCTTCGAGTCCGCGGCGCGGCTGCGCGACCGGACCGCCCGACTGGTGGACGCGGTGGCCCGCTCGCACGCACTGGTCGCCTTCGCGGAGGTACCGGAGTTGTCGATCGCGCACCCCGACGGCCGCGGGGGCTGGGAGCTGTCGATCGTGCGGCACGGTCGTCTCGCAGCCGCGGGCGTCGCGCCGCGTGGGGTGCCGCCGATGCCGGTCTTCGACCGCCTGCGCTCGGCCGCGGAATCGGTGTACGAGGCCGGCGGAGATCCGCTGGCGGCGCCCGACGTCCCCGACACCCTCTTCCCGGCCGACTCGCTGCACGGGGCCAGCCCCGAGGAGGCGGCGTTGCTCCGCCGCTGGGCGCTGCGCCCGGGAACCCGCATCGTGGACGTCCAGGGCACGTGGGGCGAGCCGCTCCACGGCGCGGGGCGGTGGTCCGAGTGGGCCGAGCGCGCGTCCGAAGCGGGTCGCGACGCCCGAGCGGCGGCAGCGCATCCGCGCGGGGCCACGAGGCAATACAGTGAGGAGGCCACGCATGCCGCGTGAGCGGAAGGCAACCGAAAGGCCGCGTACGTGATCACTGCGATCGTCCTCATCAGCGCCGACGTGCACCGCATCCCCGAGACCGCGCAGGCCGTCGCGAACATCGAAGGCGTGACCGAGGTGTACTCCTGCGCGGGTGACATCGACCTGGTCGCCAAGGTGCGGGTGCGCGAGCACGATCAGATCGCCGAGGTCGTCACCGAGAAGATCAACCGCCTCGACGGGGTGGTGAACACCTCCACCCACATCGCCTTCCGCGAGTACGCCTCGGCGGACGTCGACGCGGGTTTCGACATCGGGAACTGAGCGCCTACTCGCGGTTGATGATCTCCAGCAGCTCCGGCGGCGGGGTGACGTTCAGCGCGTCGTCGGCGATGCTGCTGATCTGCGTCACAGCGCCGTCGCGCCAGTAGTAGACGTTCGGCGACACCGGGCCCACCCCGTCGGAGTAGCCGTTGGCGGTGAACACCGGCAGCAGCATGAGGCCGCCCAGAGCACTCGCCGCGTCCGAGCAGGCCGCGAAGGCCAGCTGATTGCGGAAGGGCACGCCGAACAGCACGCCACCGCGCAGGTCGATGCCCGGCACCCATCGCGGCAGCAGCTCGGACAGCAGTAGAGCGCCGCTGGCCGTGTAGACGGATTCGCTGAGGGCGCACCGGATCCGGTGCCCGTCGTGCTCCACGGTCTCGATGCGCACCGCGGCGGTCTCGGTGAGTTCGCGGAACAGGTTCCCACGCGCCCGGTCGTACCAGGGACCGAGCGGCGCCAGGTTCCGAACGGAACCGTCGCCCAGCATGCTGACCCGGTCCGGGTAGTCGACGGCGAGCACCTCCGCCACCCCGGGCTGCCACTGCGGCGCGTAGTCGAAGGTCAAGCGCGGGTCACCTGCGGTCACGTCGAGCAGCCGCGCGATCACGCGCGCACGCAGCTCCTCGTCGGTCGGCTCGCCGTCGCCGGGCCGCAGCAGCGCCGCCAGATGCTCCCGCACCACCGGGTCCCACTGCGCACCGTCGACCCCGCGGACCTTCCGCATCAGGTTGTCGAGACCCAGCGTGCACCCGTCGGCCGTCCGGAGGTGATCGCCGAGGACCTGCGCCTCGAACCCCTTCTCGGCCAGCACCGTCCGGGTGAGCGACCGCAACCGATCGGCGTCGCGGATCGTCAGCAGGTCCAGGTACGGATCCGGCTGGTCCTCGACCGACTTCTTCCTCCCGAACAGGCCCATGCCGTCGAGAGTAGGCGCGAATCTCAGTAGCCGCTGTGGCTGACCTCCGCGGCCTCGACCTCGATACCGAAGTCGACGGCCTGCTGCACGATCTTCTGGGCGCGGGCCAGGCGCGGCAGGTCCGAACCGTCGGTGATCTTGCCGCCGGACTTCTCGAAGGCGTCGATGAAGCCGTGTGCCCAGGCCACCTCCGACTCGCTGGGGCTGAGACCGGCGTTGATGACACCGGCGTGCTCGGGAGTCAGGCACAGCTTGCCGGACATGCCCATCTCCTTGGCCAGGGAGGTACCGGTGGGCAGGTGGGCGATGTTCAGCGTCGGGCCGTCGATGGGCGCGGGCAATCGGGCCGCCCGCGAGGCGATGACCAGCTGCGAGCGCGCGTAGGCCAGGGCGATCGGGTCCTCACCGACGGCGGTGTCGCGCTTGAAGTCACCGGTACCGAAGGCGATCCGGAAGGTCGACGGTGCCGACGCGATCCGCTCCACGTTCTGCATGCCGCGGGCCGTTTCGACGAGCGCGAGGATCCGCGTCCCGTCGGGCAACCGGTCCGCGGTGTCGTCGAGATGGCTCGATCCCTCGGACTTCGCCAGCATCACGCCCTCGAGCCCGGCGCACTGCTTGAGCGCGGCGCAGTCGGCGCTCCAGTACTCGCTCGCCGCGTCGTTGATGCGCACCCAGGCGCGATGGCCCGTCGACAACCATTCGACGGTGTCCGCCCGCGCCTGTTCCTTGTCCTTGGCGGCGACGGCGTCCTCGAGGTCGATGATCACGGCGTCGGCCTCACTGGCCTGCGCCACGGCGAAGGACTCGGGATGGGAGGCCGGCACGAGGAGCCAGGAACGAGCGATCTGCGGGGAGACGGTGCGCTTACTCACGCCGTCCAGGTTAGGCCCGTGGAACACGGAATTCCGCGGAATGGAATTTTGTGCGTTGTGTTCGCGGGCACTCAGTCGGAGATGTCGGCGACGGTCGCGCCGTACGCCGCGATCAGCGCGTCCGCGTCGACGATCGCGCTGTACCCGTGCGCGCCGGAACCCAGGGCCACCCTCGCTCCGACGATCCGCTCGTCGGCGTACACCGGCCAGTCGCCGAGCGCCCCGACGGGCGTGATCGTGCCCCGCTCGTAGCCCGTCGCCTCGAGCGCCTCATCGGCCGGCGGCATCGCGAGCCGGTTCACGCCGACGACCGCCCGCAGTTTCGGCCAGGCGATCGACCGGTCACCCGGCACCAGCGCGAACAGGTAATCGCCCTCGCCCCGGCGCACGACCAGGGACTTCACCAGCTGCGACGGTGGCAGTTCCATCAGCGCCGCGGCCTCCTCGAGACTGCGGGCGGCGGGACGCGCGCGCACGGTCACCGTCAGGCCGCGGGCTGCGGCGTCGGCGCGCATCCGCTCGAGCCCCGCGTCGCTCACGATCCCGCGATCTCCTGCGACAGCGCGACCCACCGGTCGAGCAGCCCCGCCGCGGCACCCGAGTCCACAGCCTCCGCGACCCGCGGCAGGTGCGCGGCGAGCGCGTCCTGCACCGTCTCCCCCGCCACCAGGCCCTCGTACGCCGCGACGGCGCCGGCCGAGTTCAGCAGCACCGCATCACGGACCGGACCGGACTCGCCGGCCAGGAAGGCGCGGGCGATCGCGGCGTTGACCGTCGCGTCGCCGCCCCGCAGATCCTCGAGCGCGACGCGCGCGAGTCCGAGCTCGCGCGGATCGACGGATTCGACACCCACCCCGTCCTCCTGGACGCGCCAGACCGTCGACGTCGAGGTGGTGGTGAGCTCGTCGAGACCGTCGTCTCCGCGGACGACGATCACGTGGTCCTGGCCGCCGCGATCGGCGAAGGCCTGCGCGACGACCGGGGCGAGGTCCGCGAAGGCGCAGCCGATGAGGCCGGCCGTCGGCCGCCCCGGGTTGGTCAGCGGTCCGAGCACGTTGAAGACCGTCGGGATGCCGATCTCCTTGCGGGTGGCGCCGGCGAAGCGCAGGCCCGAGTGGAAGACGGAGGCGAGGCAGAAGCCGATGCCCAACTCGGTGGTGGTGCGCGCGACGCCGTCGGCGTTCAGGCCGATGGCCACCCCGAGCGCCTCGAGGCAGTCCGCACCGCCCGACTTCGACGACGCCGCCCGATTGCCGTGTTTGAGCACGGGGACGCCCGCCGCCGCGACGACGATCGAGCTCATGGTCGAGATGTTCACCGAGTGCGACCGGTCGCCGCCCGTGCCGACGATGTCCACGGCGCGGGCGTCGAAGGGCACGCGGGTCGTCAGCGACAGCATCACATCGGCCAGCGCCCGGACCTCGACCGGCGACGGTCCCTTCATCTTCATGGCCACGCCGAACGCCGAGATCTGCGACGGGGTGGCCGCGTCGCTCATGATCTCTGACATCGCCCACCGCGCCTGCTCCGCGCTCAGATCGCGCTGGGAGGTGAGCTCGGTGAGAACCGTCGGCCAATCCATGGCCGCCACTGTAATCGGGACGGTCAAGGAGAAATCTGCAGCACCTGCCACAACACGGCCCGGCCGCCGTGCCGGGCGGTGACGCCCGCCATCCGTGAACGCTCCTGCGAGACGTGCAGCGCGTCGACCTGCTGCACGCGCGCCACGACCACCGTCTCCAGCCCCTCCGCGGGCCCGCCGGCGGGCGCGGCACCGTCGGGCATCCGCTCGTACCTGTCCTGCGCGACGAGCCGCAGCACCTCGTCGACTTCGCCGGGCGGCACCTCGAGCACGTGCAGCAGCACGCTCTGCGCCTCGGGGTCGAAGCTCGCGGACGCGTCCAGGACCGCCGACGACGCGGCCGCGTCGTCGGCGGATTGGGCCACGGGAACCAAATCGGGGTGCCCGGGCGTTAACTCTTCGACGGTGCGTGCGGAGAGGCGGTTCAGCAGACGGCCCAGACGGGTCCGCTGCTCGGGTCTGCCGTTGAGGTCGTAGGGCAAGGTCCGCCTTATCTGCCGATGCCGATCAGGTCGTTGACGTGGTGTTTCGATCCTTCCCGCGGGAGGCCTTCGGCCCGCCCGCGATATTCGACGCGCCCAATCTGCGACCCGGGTAGGCATTCGATACTACGACCGGTCATACTTGCGAGGTGACTAGCGCCGCACCGACCTCAGCTACAGCCATCACCCAGCGCGTGCACTCACTCAACCGGCCCAACATGGTCAGCGTCGGGACCATCGTCTGGCTGTCGAGCGAGCTCATGTTCTTCGCCGGGCTCTTCGCCATGTACTTCGTGGCGCGAGCCGGTGCTGGGGAGAACGGATGGCCCCCCGCCGATGTGAACATCAGCCTGGCCGCGGCCCTGCCGCCGACCATCGTGCTGATCGCCTCGTCGGTCACCTGCCAGCTGGGCGTGTTCGCCGCCGAGAAGGGCGACGTCTTCAAGTTCCGCATCTGGTACTTGATCTCGCTGATCATGGGCGCCGCGTTCATCGCCGGCCAGCTGCATGAGTACTACACGCTGATCGGCGAGGGCCTGACCCTCAGCTCGTCGGTGTACGGCTCGGTCTTCTACATGGCCACCGGCTTCCACGGCCTGCACGTGATGGGTGGCCTCGTGGCCTTCATCTTCATCCTGGCCCGCAGCCGCGCCTCGAAGTTCACGCCCGCCCAGGCGACCTCGGCGATCGTCGTCAGCTACTACTGGCACTTCGTCGACGTGGTGTGGATCGGCCTCTTCGCCGTCATTTACATCATTCGCTAAAGACGTTTATCTCAGTCGCCATCACAGAGGGATAGCAGATGAGTTCAGCCAACTTTGAGCCCGCCGGCGAGGGAGGCGAGCCCGACGGTGCCGGGCGCGCGCCCGTCGTCTCGGCCCAGAAGGCCCGGAAGCAGCGCAAGCTCCGCCGCAAGTTCGCGAGTGCCGCACTGCTGGTCGGAGGCCTGCTCGCAGCCGGTGGTGTCGCCACCATCGCCAGCCCCACCCCGCAGGTCGCCATCGCGGACGACTTCGACGCCGCGCAGGTGCAGACCGGCAAGCGCCTGTACGAGACCTCGTGCATCAGCTGCCACGGCGCCAGCCTCGAGGGCGTCAAGGACCGCGGTCCCAGCCTCGTCGGCGTCGGTGACTCCGCGGTGTACTTCCAGGTGCATTCGGGCCGCATGCCCGCGACCATCAACTCGTCGCAGATCGTGCGCAAGCCCGCCAAGTTCGACGCGAAGCAGATCGACGCCATGGGCGCGTACATCCAGTCGATCGGCGGCGGACCGTCGATCGTGTGGGAGTACAACGCCGATGGCTCGATCAAGCGGAACGAGAACGGCGATCGCGTGATCGCGCAGGCCTCGCTGCGCGGCAAGAACCTCGGCGCCGGCGCCGAGCTCTTCCGCCTGAACTGCGCCTCGTGCCACAACTTCACCGGCCGGGGCGGCGCCCTGTCCGGCGGTAAGTTCGCGCCGCCGCTGGATCCCGCCAACGAGCAGGAGATCTACGCCGCGATGCTGACCGGCCCGCAGAACATGCCCAAGTTCTCGGACCGCGCACTGTCGCCCGAGGAGAAGAAGAACATCATCGGCTTCATCAAGAACGCCGGCGAGACGCAGTCGCCCGGTGGCAACGGCCTCGGCGGGTTCGGCCCCGCGGCCGAGGGCATGGTGATGTGGTTCGTCGGGATCGTCGCCGTCGTCGGCGCCGCGATGTGGGTTGGGAGTAGGAATTGAGCGCCAAGCCGTTGAACAACGTCCCGTCGGACGACGAACTGGACAACCTCTCGCAGGACGAACTGGTCAAGCTCGGAACCAACCTCGACGGTGTCGAGCTGGTCTACCGCGAGCCCCGCTTCCCCGTGCCGGGCACCCGCGCGGAGAAGCGCGCCGAGCGCACCGTCGCACTGTGGTTCGTGCTCGCCGGCCTGTTCGGCGCCGCCCTGCTCGGCGTCTTCCTGTTCTGGCCGTGGAAGTACCAGGGCATCGATGACGAGCACTACTGGTGGTACACGCTGTACACCCCGATGCTCGGCATCACCTTCGGCTTCGCGCTGCTCTGCGTCTTCGCCGGCGTCGTGCAGTACACGAAGAAGTTCATCCCCGAGGAGATCGCCGTCCAGCAGCGGCACGACGCGGGCGGCTCGTCCAAGCTGGACAAGATGACCACCGCGGCGCAGTTCAAGGACGCGCTGGAGTCCTCCACCCTCCCCCGCCGCAAGATGATCCTGGCGTCCGCCGGGTTCGGCGTGGGCGTGCTCGGTCTGGGCGCGGCCGCGGGCTTCATCGGCGGCCTGGTCAAGAACCCGTGGGCCAAGCGTGAGGCCTCGCCTCTCTGGCACACCGGCTGGTCGCCGTACTGGAACTCGCTCGAGAACGATTTCTCCAACGAGCTCAACCACGAGCCCGTCTTCCTGCGCAGCGACGTGGGTGACCCGTACAAGGTCAAGCTCGTCAAGGCCGAGGATCTCGACGCCGGCGGCATGATGACGGTCTTCCCGTGGCGTGCCTCGGACGGCTTCGGCGAGACCGAGGAGTCGCGCCTCAAGCTGCTCCACGGCCTCAAGGGCATCCGCAACCCCGTCATGCTGATCCGCCTGCGCCCGGAGGACGGCGTCCGCGCCATCAAGCGGCAGGGCCAGGAGAGCTTCAACTACGGCGATTACTGGGCCTACACCAAGGTCTGCAGCCACTTCGGCTGCCCCACGTCGCTGTACGAGCAGCAGACCAACCGCATCCTCTGCCCCTGCCACCAGTCGCAGTTCAACGCGCTCGAGTACGGCAAGCCGATCTTCGGCCCCGCCGCCCGCGCGCTCGCGCAGCTGCCGATCTCGGTCAACGAGCAGGGCTACATGGTCGCCGCCGGCGACTTCATCGAACAGGTCGGACCGGCCTTCTGGGAGGCGACGCACTGATGACGACACTCGGCGAGCGCGTCGGACAGCAGGCCAACGAGGTGGACTCGCGTTACCACCTCGCTGCCGGAATCCGCCGCCAGATCAACAAGGTCTTCCCCACGCACTGGTCGTTCATGCTGGGCGAGGTCGCGCTCTACAGCTTCGTGATCCTCCTGCTGTCGGGTGTCTACCTCACTCTGTTCTTCGACCCGTCGATGGCGGAGGTCCACTACGAGGGCGCGTACGAGCCGCTGCACGGCGTCGCCATGTCGCGCGCCTACGCCACCACCCTGGACATCTCGTTCGAGGTGCGCGGCGGCCTGTTCGTCCGCCAGATCCACCACTGGGCGGCACTGATGTTCGCCGCGTCGATCATCATCCACATGGCCCGCATCTTCTTCACCGGTGCGTTCCGGCGCCCGCGCGAGGCCAACTGGGTCATCGGCTGCGCCCTGCTGCTGCTGGCGATGTTCGAGGGCTTCTTCGGATACTCGATCCCGGACGACCTGCTCTCCGGCACCGGCGTCCGCGCCGCGATGTCCGGCATCGTGGTCGGCCTGCCGGTCGTGGGCACCTGGGTGCACTGGGCGCTGTTCGGCGGGGACTTCCCCGGCGAGCTGCTCATCCCCCGCCTGTACGTGCTGCACATCCTGCTCTTCCCCGGCATCATCCTCGCGCTCATCGCGGGTCACCTGGCGCTGGTCTGGTACCAGAAGCACACCCAGTTCGCCGGCCCCGGCCGTACCGAGGAGAACGTGGTGGGTGTGCGCATCCTCCCCGTCTTCGCAGTGAAGGCCGGCTCGTACTTCGCCGCCACCTTCGGCATCATCGCCCTGATGGCCGGCATCTTCACGATCAACCCGGTGTGGGTGATCGGCCCGTACGATCCGGCGAAGGTCTCGGCGGGTTCGCAGCCCGACATCTACATGATGTGGACGGACGGCCTGGCCCGACTGTGGCCCGCGTGGGAGCTGTACTTCTGGGGCCACACGGTCCCCGGTGCCGCCTTCGTCGCGCTGATCGTCGGCCTCATCATCACGATGATGTTCATCTACCCGTGGCTCGAGAAGAAGCTGACCGGCGACGACGCGCACCACAACATCCTGCAGCGTCCCCGTGACGTGCCGGTGCGGACCGCGATCGGTGCCATGGCGCTGACGTTCTACATCCTGCTGACGCTGGCCTGCGTGAACGACATCATCGCGCTGAAGTTCCACATCTCGCTGAACGCGACCACGTGGCTCTTCCGCATCGGTCTCGTGGTGGCGCCCCCGGTCGCCTACTGGCTGACCTACCGCTTCTGCATCGGCCTGCAGCGCGCCGATCGCGCGGTGCTGGAGCACGGCATCGAGACCGGCGTCATCGTCCGGCGCCCGAACGGTGAGTTCATCGAGCTCCATCAGCCGCTCGGCCCGGTCGACGAGCACGGTCACGCCGTCCCCCTCGAGTACGAGGGCGCCGCGGTGCCGACCAAGGCCAACCAGCTCGGTGCTGCCGGCAAGCCCGGCACGGGTTCGTTCCTCCGGGCCGACCCGGCCGACGAGCAGCGCGGGAACGCCGAGCGCGATCACGCCGGCGAGCTCAAGGCGCTCGAGGCCCTCAAGAAGGTCCAGGACAACGGCGGCAAGATCGACGTCGACTAGCTCCTGACGCAACGCCACTGCGGCCCCTCCCCTACCCCGGGGAGGGGCCGCAGTCGTTTCCGGGTCCGACGGTCCGCCGTCGACGCGCCTGGGCGGTCACGCCCGGTCTGCGCACACCACGCGGGAGTGCGCACGCCCCGCAGGTATCCGCGGAAGCTACGCGCCTGTGCGCACGCCCCACGTCCGCACGGGCGCGCCACGTGCGCGTACGCCACGCGCGAGTGGACGCCACGCGCGAGTGGACGGCACGTGTGCGTGACTACGGGTCAGGGGTGACGGACACCGTCGAACCGGGCGAAGCGGCGGCACCGAGTGCCGTGCCCGGGTCAGGCGAGGCGCAGGCGCATCAGGTAGCTGCTCTGCCCGACGGGCGCACCGGGCTCACCGAGGCAGACCTCGTGCCAGGCCCCGTCGACGGCACTCAGCCCGCGCTCGCGCAGCTGGACGTCGAATGCCTTCGCGGTGGGCGTCAGGGCGGCCGACCAGCGACCGTCGACGCGCGTCTGCAGGTACGACGAGGCCGGCAGCTCCACGCAGCGCACCCGGGCGAGACTCACTCCCCTACTGACCTCGAGCTGCTCGAGGACGTCACCGACCTCGGCGTCGTCGATCCAGGCGGGCCGGCGCAGCAGCAGGGTCCACCGGGCACCGTCGGTGTCGTGCGGCGTCACGTCGCCGCGGAGCCGCTCGAGCGGGGGCATGCTGAAGTCGCTGCGCACCGCGTCGTCCGTTCCCGGAGTACCGCGCCGTGACAGTGCCTTGTTGCGCACCTTGACGCCGTACGCGGCCGCGTACAGGGCCTCTGCAGCCGCCCGGAAGTCGTCGGAGGTGCGAGGGCTGCCGTGCGTATCGACGGCGAGGTAGGCGCGCTCAGGCACGTCGACGACGCCGATGTGGCCGACGGTGCCGTAGTCACCGCCGCCGTAGGCGTCCGGCTCGGCCGCGGTGAAGTCGAACTTGGCCTTGGGCGTGGTGACGGTGCCGCCCCGGCCACGCACCTCGTCGGCGGTGAGCTTGCGTACGGACAGCCCCGCTCTGGCCTGCGTCATGGGTGCATGTAACCAGGCCCGGACGTCCGGCTGGAGGCGTCGTGGTGAACACCGACGAAAGAGCGACGCCCGCCCCGGTGAACTGAGTTTCTCAGAACCGGGGCGGGCGTCGCTGTGAGACGATTGTCAGTGCTTCTCGGGACCCTTGTGGTACTCGAAGACGAGACCCCACGCGGCGCCCACGACGAGCAGGCCGCCGAAGAACCACAGCCAGTACAGCTGCAGGGCGACGGAGATGCCGACGACGGCGACCGACGCCGAGAGCAGGATGGGCCACCAGGAGTGCGGGCTGAAGAAGCCCAGCTCACCGGCACCGTCGGAGACCTCGGCGTCCTCGTAGTCCTCGGGGCGGGTGTCCACACGGTTCGAGACGAACCGGAAGTACGTGCCGATGATCAGCGTCAGGCCGCCGGTCAGGAACATGCCGACGACGCCGACCCACTCCACGGCGCCGTAGCCGTAGCCCGGACCCCAGATGGCGGTGACCACCGTGTAGAGGATGCCGGCGAGGAAGAAGAACGCGGTGAGGAACTCGAAGAGTTTCGCTTCGACCTTCATTGGGTTACTTCACCCCTTCTGCGTTGACGGGCTTGGTGCTCTCGCCCGACGGGGCGCGACCGGTACGGCGGGTGTCGAACGGGAAGGTGCTCGTGGAGACGCCCACCTCACCGATCGACTCGAGCGCGGCGGCGTTGTCCTTACCGGCCTGACGGGCCTGGATGTACTTGGTGAACTTGTCCATCGAGACCGCGCGGATCTCGAAGTTCATCATCGAGTGGTAGTCGCCGCACATCTCGGCACAACGGCCGACGAAGGCGCCCTCACGGTCGATGCTGGAGACCTGGAACTTGTTCTGCGTGTGGTTCTGCACGGGGTTCGGCATCACGTCGCGCTTGAAGGCGAACTGCGGGACGTAGAACGAGTGCACGACGTCGGCGGAGGCCAGATCGAACTGGATCCGGATGTCGTTGCCCTTCGCGTCCTTGCCGGACGGCAGCACGAGCACGGGGATCTCGGCCGAGGAGCCCTGCACCTCGACGGTGCTGAACTTCAGGTAGTCGCGGATCTCCTGGAAGCGGCCGTGGTTCGGGCCGCGCTCGGCCTGCTTGTGAACCTCGCCCTCCTCCTTCATCTTCGCGGCCTCTTCATTGAGCTTCGCGATGTCGGGCTGCTTGCCGTACGGGTTCTCCCGCTCGAGCTTGAGCTTGCTGCCGTCGGCCAGCGTGACCTCGCGGTAGGCGAAGCGCCAGTTCCACTGGAAGGCGGTCACGTCGACGGTGACGGCAGGGTTGTCCTCGAGCTTCTCGACCTTGGTCTGCACGACCACGGTGAAGTAGAAGAGCACGGCGATGATGAGGAACGGAACCGCGGTGTAGAGCAGCTCGAGCGGCACGTTGTACGCGGTCTGCCGCGGGAAATCGGGCGAGTCCGCCTTCTTCCGGTGGAACGTGATGGTCCAGAACGTGAGGGCCCACACCAGGACGCCCATGATCAGGGCGGCCACGACGGACCAGCTCCACAGCTGGGTCATGTCACGGGCCTCGGGGGTCACACCCTCGGGCCAACCGAAACGCATCACCTCGTCGGCCGAGCAGCCCGCCAGAGCGAACATGCCAGCGACGAGCCCGGCGGCCAGAACCAGGCGCTTACGCCAGGACGCGGCCCCACCGTGGGCGTTACTTCCGGGTGCCAATGTCGCGCCTTCCTGCTGAAACACGGTCAGTGCTACGGGGCCCGCTCCGGACCGTCTCCCCGTCCGGGAACTCACGGCCGGGGCTGCGCGTTCCCCTTGTACTACGCAGCGTAGACCAACGGGGCGGGGTACACGCTGCGGGGTCGGCAAATGGCGCGTCGTTTCGCATGCCCGGGGCACGGGCCTGCGCCGTTCCAGGTGAAGGCGCTCGTTCCGGCATACTGGTCAACCGTGTGTGGCCTCCTGGGATTCCTGTCTTCAGATCAGCGCGCGGGCGACGTCGTCGACGCGGTGACCGCCGCCGGCCGGTGCATGCGGCACCGCGGCCCGGACGAGTTCGGCCGCTCCTGGCACGACGAGGACCTGGCGCTCAGCTTCAACCGCCTCGCCTTCATCGACATCGAGCACGCCCATCAGCCGCTGCGCTGGGGGCCGCCGGAGAACCCGGACCGGTACGCGCTCACCTTCAACGGCGAGATCTACAACTACCTCGAGCTGCGCACGCGCCTCACCGAGGAGTTCGGCGTCGAGTTCCGCACCGAGGGCGACGGCGAGCCGATCGTCGCCGGGTTCCACCACTGGGGCATCGACGGTGTGCTCGCGCAGTTGCGCGGCATGTTCGCCTTCGCGCTGTGGGACACGGAGAAGCGCGAGCTGACCCTGGCCCGCGATCCGTTCGGCATCAAGCCCCTCTACGTGGCGACCGGTTCCCGGGGCACCGTCTTCTCCAGTGAGAAGAAGTCCGTGCTCGCGCTGGCCGACGAGGCCGGACTGCAGCCGGGTCTGGACGCCCGCGCCGTGCAGCACTACACGGTGCTCCAGTACGTGCCCGAGCCCGAATCCCTGCACCTGGGCATCCGCCGGCTCGAGTCGGGTTGCTACGCCACCCTCTCCCCCGGCGACCAGGTCGTCGGCAAGCGCTACTTCGAGCCCCGCTTCCCGGTGAAGCAGGTGACCGGTGGCCTGGAGTCCGCGGAAGCGAAGGCGATCTACCGGGACATCGCGGACGCCCTGCGTGATTCCGTGAAGATGCACATGCGCGCGGACGTCACCGTCGGATCCTTCCTCTCGGGCGGCATCGACTCGACGGCCGTCGCGGCGCTCGCCATCCAGCACAACCCGGATCTGATCACCATCACCACCGGATTCCAGCGCGAGGGCTACAGCGAGGTCGACGTGGCCGCGGAGTCGGCCGAGGCGATCGGCGCGCGCCACGTCATCAAGACGGTCTCCCCCGAGGAGTTCCGCGACGCGATCCCGGCCATCGTCTGGTACCTGGACGATCCGGTGGCCGATCCGTCGCTCGTCCCCCTGTACTACCTGGCCAAGGAGGCCCGCAAGCACGTCAAGGTGGTGCTGTCGGGCGAGGGCGCGGACGAGCTGTTCGGTGGCTACACCATCTACAAGGAGCC
Source organism: Tsukamurella sputi (assembly GCF_007858445.1). Lineage (GTDB taxonomy): Bacteria > Actinomycetota > Actinomycetes > Mycobacteriales > Mycobacteriaceae > Tsukamurella > Tsukamurella sputi. The sequence continues at coordinate 234,027 of NZ_VIGV01000001.1, forward strand.
GCTCTCGCTCGCGCCCTTCGACAGGCTGCCCGCCTGGGCCCGGCGCACCGCCGGGAAGGTCGGCGACCGCATGCCCGAGGGCAAGCGTGGCAAGTCCCTGCTGCAGCGCGGCTCGCTGCCGCTCGAGGAGCGCTACTACGGCAACGCCCGCTCGTTCAACGACGCGCAGCTGCGCTCGGTGCTGCCCGGCTTCCGCGAGGACTGGACGCACACCGACGTCACCGCGCCGATCTACGCGAAGACGCAGGGCTGGGGCCCCGTCGAGCGGATGCAGCATCTGGACCAGTTCACCTGGCTCCGCGGCGACATCCTGGTCAAGGCCGACAAGATGACGATGGCCAATTCGCTCGAGCTGCGCGTGCCCTTCCTCGACAAGGAGGTCTTCCGCGTGGCGGAGAGCATCCCCGCCTCGCTGAAGCTGGCCGGGGGAACCTCGAAGTACGCGCTGCGACGCGCGCTCGAGGAGATCATCCCGCCGCACGTGCTGCACCGGAAGAAGCTCGGCTTCCCCGTGCCGCTGCGCCACTGGCTGGCCGGCCCGGAGCTCTACGACTGGGCACGGCAGACCATCGAGCAGTCGCAGACCGACGAGTGGATCGACCGGCGCGCGGTGCTCGCCATGCTCGACCAGCACAAGGCGAAGGCCCCCGAGGGCTGGCCGGGCGGCACCGATCATTCCCGACGGATCTGGACCGTCCTGGTGTTCATGGTCTGGCACGGCATCTTCGTCGAGGACCGCATCCACCCCGCCATCGAGGAGCCCGTCTACCCGGTGCGCCTGTAGCTCAGCGCAACAGGATGATCCACATCGCGGCGTAGTGACACAGCGCCGCGATCACGGTGGCGGCGTGGAAGAACTCGTGGTGCCCGAAGACGCCCGGCCAGGGGTTCGGCCAGCGGGTGGCGTAGAGCACCGCTCCCCCGCTGTACAGCACGCCTCCGATCGCGAGCAGGATCGCGGCGGCGACGCCGGCGCCGTGCACCAGATCACCGGCGACCGCGACGACCACCCAGCCGAGCGCGATGTAGAGGGGGACGCCCACCCAGCGGGGTGCGTGCGGCCACAGCAGCTTGAGCGCGACACCGGCCAGCGCCCCGCCCCAGACGACGGCGAGCACCCATCGCGCGACCGACGAGGGAAGTGCGATCACCGCGATCGGCGTGTAGCTGCCCGCGATGAAGACGAAGATCATGCAGTGATCGGCACGTTTCATCCAGATCCGCTGCGCATCGGTCCACCGACCGCGGTGATAGGCGGCACTGACGCCGAAGACGCCGAACACGGTGACCGCGTACACCAGCAGCGCGAACCCCGCGGCCGCGGAGTGCAGCAAGCCCGCCACCACGAGCGGGATGCCCAGCAGCACCGCGCCGAGCGCTCCGAACTGGTGGATCACGCCCCGCAGTCGCGGCTTGACCTCAGGAACCCCGGCGACCGTCATGCAACCTACGATACCGTAGGTTACTCGTCGGTAATCAGGAATGTGACCTACAGCGCGGCGAGGATCTCGCCGGCCGCGTCGACGCCGTAGGCCTCGGTGAGACGTTCCCGCGCATCGTCGGCGTCGTAGTCCCACGCCTGCGGCCCGACGGTCTCGAGCACCTTGACCGCCACGTAGGAACCGAGCTGACCGGCACGCTCGTAGGACAGGCCCGCATCGAGGCCGACCAGGAAGCCCGCCCGGAAGGCGTCACCGACGCCGGTGGGGTCGACGCGCCCGCGATCGGGCACGACGTCCACGTGGATCCGCTCGACGGTGCCGTCCGCGCCGTTGACGACGATCTCGGCCCCCTTCTCGGCGAGCGTGGTCACCCGCACCTCGACCATCGCGGTGAGCCGGTCGGCACTGACGCCCGTCTTCTGCTGCAGCAGACCCCACTCGTACTCGTTGGTGAAGAGGAACTTGGCACCCTCCACCAGTGCGCGGGCCTCCTCGCCGTTCAGGCGGGCGAGCTGCTGCGACGGATCGGCGGCGAACGGGATGCCGGCCTCCCGGCACTGGCTGCTGTGCAGCGCCATCGCGGCGGGATCGTTCGCGCCGATCACGACGAGCTCCAGGTCCCCGACGGTGCCGACGACGTCTGCGATCGCGATCTCCCGCGACTCGGCCATCGCTCCGGAGTAGAACGAGGCGATCTGCGCCATCTCCGAGTCGGTGGTGCACTGGAAGCGCGCGGTGTGCGCGGTCTGCGAGACGCGGACCGCGCGGGTGTCGACCCCGGCGTCCTCGAGCCAGGACCGGTAGCCCTCGTCGAAGTCCTTGCCCACGGCGCCCACGAGCACGGGCCGGCGGCCGAGCCGCGCCATGCCGAAGCTGATGTTCGCGCCCACACCACCGCGCTGCAGCACGAGCTCCTCGACGAGGAAGCTCAACGACACGTGCTCGAGGTGCTCGGCGAGCAGCTGCTCGGAGAACTTCCCCTCGAAACGCATCAGATGATCAGTGGCGATGGAGCCGGAAACGGCGATCGACACGGCAGAACCCCCTCGTGGTGCGGCAAACCTTCCTGGTCAGCCTACCCGCGAGAGGGTTCTGCGCGACGCTCAGGGCGTCAGTTGAACGAGTCGCCGCAGGCGCAGGAGCCCGTGGCATTGGGGTTATCGATGGTGAAACCCTGCTTCTCGATCGTGTCGACGAAGTCGATCTTCGCGCCGATCAGGAACGGAACGCTCATACGGTCGACGGACAGGTTCACGCCACCGAACTCGGAGACGACGTCACCGTCGAGAGTGCGATCGTCGAAGTAGAGCTGGTACCGCAGGCCGGCACATCCGCCCGGCTGCACCTCGATGCGCAGCGACAGGTCGTCGCGACCCTCCTGCTCCAGCAGCGCCTTCGCCTTCGAGGCGGCCGCATCGGTCAGCACCACACCGGTGGTCTCGGTCTCAGCAGTAGTCATAGGTTCTCCTCACACACGCGCGTCGGTGTCTGCTTCAACGGTACTCCCCCGTCGCGCATTCCCGGGAGTCCCGGTCCACCCGCGTCGTCGCGCACCCGGCGCGATCGAATACCCTGGACGACGTGAAACTCCCCTGGCAGAAGGCCGACGATTCGACCTCCGATGCGCCGGACTCCACGGCCGCCGATACCGCCGACGAGGCCGCGACGACGTCGCTCGCGAAGCCCACGCAGACCCCGGGCAAGGGCCGGCCCACGCCCAGCCGTCGCGAGGCCCAGGGCCGCAAGCGCGGCCCCGTCACCCCCGCTCCGATGACGCGGGCCGAGGCGCGCGCCCGCAAGAAGGAACTGCGCAACTCCATGAGCAAGGAGGAGCGCAAGGCGGCCGCCGCCGAACGGCGCACGCAGGCGAACGAGCGCCGCGAGCTCATGATGCAGGGCGACGAGCGCTACCTTCCCGCCCGTGACCAGGGCCCGGTGAAGGCCTACGTGCGCGACCTGGTCGATGCGAAGCGCCACGTCTCCACCATGTTCATTCCGCTCGCCGTCGCGGTGATGGTGTTCATGTTCGTCACCGTCAACATGCCGCAGCTGGCGGGCGTACCCATGCTGCTCCTGCTGGTCATGATCGCCGTGATGGCGATCGAGGGGATCCTCACCGGCCGCCGCGTCAACAACCGCGTCCGCGAGCGCTGGCCCGACACCACCGAGACCGGCTTCCGCCTCGGCTGGTACGCCTTCATGCGCACCACCCAGCTGCGCCGCATGCGGATCCCGCGGCCGCGGGTCAAGCCCGGCGACGCGGTCTAGCCCGTGGCGCTCACCCTCGTTCTGGGCGGGGTCCGCTCCGGGAAGTCCGCCCGCGCGGAACAGCTGATCGCCGGTGCCGGCCCCCTGGTCCGGTACGTCGCCACGGCACCCCGGCCCGACGGCGACCCCGACCTCGCCGCGCGCGTCGCCGCGCATCGCGATCGCCGCCCCACGTCGTGGTCGACCGTCGAGACGCAGGATCTGCGCGCGGTCCTGTCCGAGGGCTCGGCCCCGACGTTGGTCGACGACCTCGGCGGCTGGCTCGCCGCCCGTCTGGACGCGGCGGGGTGGGAGACCCCCGAGAGCGTGACCCCCGACCTCGACGGTCTCGTCGCCGCGGCGGCCGCCTACGCGGGCGAGCTCGTGCTCGTCAGCCCGGAGGTGGGCCTGTCGATCGTTCCCGCGACGCACGCGGGCCGCGTCTTCCAGGACCTGTTGGGCTCGCTCAACGCACGGCTCGCGGCGATCGCGGACCGGGTCGAGCTCGTCGTCGCGGGGATCCCCGTCCTGCTCGACGGTGCGCCCCTCCCGGGCACGGCCGCCCCCGCTTCCGCCCCGGCGAGCCTGGTCAAGGAGGTGCCCGACGTTCCCCCGGCACCCCCGATCGTGCTCCCGCCGTTCGAGCCGGGCGCCGACCCGCTGGCCTTCCCGCAGCTCTCCCCACCCGACCCCTTCGTCGCCCGCGCGGCCCGCGACCGACAGCTCGAGCTGACCAAGCCGGCCGGCTCGCTGGGCCGGATGGAGCAGCTCGGCGAGTGGGTCGCGGCGTGCCAGGGCGTGTGTCCTCCGCGGCAGTTCGAGCGTGCGCGGATCGTCGTCTTCGCCGGTGACCACGGCGTCGCATCGGGCGGCGTCTCGGCGTACCCCCCGGAGGTCACGGCGCAGATGGTCGCGAACTTCGCGGCCGGGGGCGCAGCGATCAACGTGCTGGCCGCGCAGGCCGGGGCGTCGGTCCGCATCGAGGACATCGCCGTCGCGGGTGACACCCGCGAGGAGCTGAGCCGCAACAAGATCCGCCGTTCGTCGGGCGACATCGCGACCACCGACGCGATGTCCGACGAGGAGACGATCGCCGCGATCGCGGCCGGCCGCCGCATCGCCGACGAGGAGGTCGACTCCGGCGCGGACCTGCTCATCGTCGGCGACATGGGCATCGGCAACACCACCCCCGCGGCCGTCCTGGTCGGCGCGCTCACGGAGACCGAGCCGGTGCTCGTGGTGGGCCGCGGCACCGGTATCGACGACAACGCCTGGATGCGCAAGGCGGCCGCCGTCCGTGACGCCATGTATCGGGCGCGCCCGCACACCGGCAACCCGAAGGCGCTCTTGCGCACCGTCGCCGGGGCCGACCTGGCGGCGATGGCCGGCTTCCTGGCGCAGGCCGCGGTGCGGCGCACGCCGGTGATCCTCGACGGCGTCGTCGTGACGGCCGCGGCCCTGGTGGCCAACGACCTCGCCCCGGGTGCGGTCGGCTGGTGGGTCGCCGGGCACCGCAGTCCGGAGCCCGCCCACTCCCTCGCGCTGAGGCGCCTCGACCTCGAGCCGCTGTTGGACCTGGGCCTGCGTCTCGGCGAGGGCAGCGGCGCCGCCCTCGCGCTCCCGCTGGTCCGGTCGGCCGTCGCCGTGCTCGGCGAGATGGCCACGTTCGAATCCGCCGGGGTGTCGCAGGTGTGAAGCACCTGGTCGCGACCGTCGCCTGGATGACGGTGCTGCCCGTGCCCGGCTCACTGCAGCCGAGCCCGGTCACCCGGGCCGACGGTGCGCGCATCATCGCCCTCGTGCCCCTCGCAGGCGCGCTCGTCGGCGCACTGGTCGGCGCGGTGGCGTGGTCGGCGCACGCCGCAGGATTACCGACGGTGCTCGTCGGCGCGCTCGCCGTCGGTGCCGCGGCGCTGCTGACGCGCGGCATGCACCTGGACGGCTTCGCGGACTGCGTGGACGGCCTCGGTAGCTACGGGCCGCCCGAGCGCGCGCGGGAGATCATGCGCCAGGGCACCGTCGGTCCGTTCGGCGCGGCCGCGCTCGTACTCCTGCTCATCGCGGAGTCCGCGGCCATCGGCGGTCTCGCGGACCGCGGTGCGTGGCTCGCGATCGGGCTCGCGGTGGGCGCGTCCCGGGTGGCGGCCGTCCTCGGGTGCCGACGGGGCTGGTCACCGTCGAACCCCGACGGCTTCGGCGCGCTGACGGCCGGCACCCAGGGACCGATCCCGCAGGCCGTGTGGGCGATACTCTCGCTCGCCGTGGCGGTTCCGGCCGTACCCGGGCTCCCCTGGCAGGGCCCGCTGGCGGTCGCCGTCGCGCTCCTCCTCGCCACCCTGACGATGCGCCACTGCGTGCGCCGATTCGGCGGGGTGAGCGGCGACGTCCTGGGCTTCGGCATCGAGATCTCCACCGTCGTCGCCCTGATCGGCGTCTGCGTCTCCTGAATCCTGCTCCGGACGTCCTGCGACTACCGCGGCCCAAGCGCCCGCCAAGGTCGCTCTCGCAGACTCGCCGCATGACCTACGACGATGCCGAATGGCACTCCGACACCATCGCCGAGTCGGACCTGCCCGAGGAGGCGGGGAGCACGCACATCGGGATGTATTACGCCTGGGCGCGGGCCCGGGAACTGGTCACCGGAACGCATCTGGAGCACGGCGTCGACGGCCAGGTGCCCGACGGCACGCTGCACCTGCTCGACGAGCGCGCCATGACGCCGGGCGCCTACGCGGAAACACACCTCGCAGGTCAGCTGGACGTGAGCGCCTTCACGCCGGAGGGCCAGGCGTTCACCGACTCCGCGTACGAGGCCTACCTGGGCGCCTACGGGCGGATCCCCGCGGTCGCATCGGCCGCGAACATGTACGCCGCGCCCGACACCTGGTTGCTCTACAACGCGGTCGAGCCGGTGCTCGACGAGTTGGACGCGCTGTGGCGGGCTCGCCGCTAGCCGAAACAGGTGCCACCAGGGACTCGACAACGGGCGTTGTCGGGGGTAGGAACAGTGGTGTGACCACTCTCGATTCCCCGCGATCGATCCCCGCGCGGCACCCCGCACGCCCGCGCAGAGTGCCGCCGGGCATCCGGATGGTGAGCATGGCCCTGCGCCTCCCGGAGCCCACCGAGGCCGAGTTCCGCCGGTTCGGCGAGCTGCTCACCGTCGGGGACGCTCCGATGGACGAGCTCGTCGACTGGATCTACGAGGACCGGGACATCCGCAAGCCGATGTTCGACCGGGCCCTGAACGAGGGCATCGCGTCGGTACCCGAGGCACCGTCGCAGCTCCGGGAGTTCTTCGAGGACATGGAGACCGCCCCGGATTGGGTGGACTGGGACCAGATCCTCCTGGGCGGGCAGCTCATGCGCAGCGGCGGCGCCGACGGCTTCTCCATCGCGCGCGATGTGGCCCTGATGGGCGGCTACCTCTTCTCGGGCTTCAATCAGACGCTGTTGCGCACCGGTGCGCTCGAGAAGGGCTCGAACAAGCGGTTCGCGGAGACCTCGCAGTGGGCGCTCGACGTGATCGTGCCGGACGGTCTGCGGCCGGGCGGCGCGGGGTACCGCTCCACGCTGCACGTCCGGTTCATCCACTCGATGGTGCGCCGGCACGTGACAGCACTTCCCGACTGGGACGCGGAGACCTACGGCCTGCCGATCAACCAGACCGACATGGCGGCGACGCTCGTCGGCGCACTGATCGCGCCCGTTGCCACGGGGACCGGGATCGGCATGGTCGCGAGCCCCCGGGAGTACGAGGCGGCAGCGCACCTGACGCGATACGTCGGCCGCCTGATGGGCGTGCACGACGACTTCCTGCCGCACAGCTTCCGCGACAGCCTGCGCATCCTGTTCCAGACCTCGCGCGCCCTCTCGACGCCCGACGAGACCAGCCGGGCGCTCGCCCAGCCCATGGCCGACGACCCGATGATCTGGAACTACCGCCACCTGCGCGGACTGCGGCGCCGGATCGCCCGCTCACAGCACCTGTCGATCGCCACCGCCTACCTGGGCAGGGCCGCGATGAAGGAGCTGGGCGTCCCGTCGACCCTCCCCTGGTACCCGGCCCTGCGCATCCCGTACCACCTCGCCGAGTCGCTGTTCATCCAGCTGACCGGCGGCCGCGAACGCGCCGCCCGCCGCGGCGACGCCAGCCAGGCGAAGTTCATGCGCATGCTGAACGAGGAGGCCGCCATCGGCCACTCGGCCCAGCACGTCACCGCATAGCCCAACATCTTTCCAAGCGTTCTGCGACAGCCGCCACCGATTCCGTCGCAGAACGCTTCGAAAGATGTGTCACAGGGGATGCGTGGAGCGCACCGCCGTGTCGAACGCGAGCGGCCCGCACCGGATCCGGTGCGGGCCGCTCGCGTGAGGTCTGGGACTCAGCCCAGCGTCTCCATCCAGCCGTGGGTGTCCGGCACGGTGCCGCGCTGGATACCGGTGAGCGTCTCGCGCAGCGCCATGGTGATCTCGCCGGGCTGGCCGTCGCCGATCGTGAAGTCCTCCGACGCACCCTTGACCCGGCCGACGGGCGTGATCACGGCGGCGGTGCCGCACGCGAAGACCTCGGTGATGGCGCCGGACGCGACGCCCTCCTTCAGCTCGGTGACGGTGAACCGGCGGGCCTCGGTCTCGAAACCGGCGTCGCGCGCCAGCTGTAGCAGCGAGTCACGGGTCACGCCGGGCAGCAGCGAACCCGTCAGCTCGGGCGTGACGATGCGCGCCGAGGAGCCGGAGCCGAGCACGAAGAACAGGTTCATGCCGCCCATCTCCTCGATCGCCTCGTGCTCGAGGGCGTCGAGCCACACGACCTGATCGCAGCCCTGCTGCGCGGCCTGGGCCTGCGCGACGAGGGAAGCCGCGTAGTTGCCGCCGCACTTCGCGAATCCCGTGCCGCCGGGAGCCGCACGCACGTACTCGCGGGAGAGCCACACCGAGACCGGCTTCACGCCGCCCGCGAAGTAGGCGCCGGCGGGCGAGGCGATCACCAGGAAGCGGTAGCTGTTCGACGGCTTGACCCCGAGGGTCTCCTCGTCCGCGAAGATGAAGGGCCGGAAGTACAGAGCCTCTTCACCACCGGCGGCGGGCACCCACTCGCCGTCCACGGCCACGAGCTCCTTGAGCGAGTCCACGAAGACGTCCTCGGGCAGCGGCGGGATCGCGAGACGCTCGGCGGAGCGCTGGAAGCGCGCGGCGTTGGCCTCGGGCCGGAACGTGGCGATGGAACCGTCGGGCTGGCGGTAGGCCTTGAGGCCCTCGAAGATCTCCTGCGCGTAGTGCAGCACCGACGCGGACGGCTCCATCGGAATGGGCCCGTAGGGCAGCACCTCCGGGGCGTGCCAGCCGTTCGCCTCGTTCCAGCGGAGCGAGACCATGTGGTCGGTGAAGTACCTGCCGAATCCCGGGTTCGCCAGGATCTCGGAGCGCTCAGCCGCAGAGCGGGGGTGGTCGTTGCGGGTGAGGGTGAAGGCCGTGCCAGTTGTCATGGGAGATGATTCTACGACCCGCGCCCACCCGCGCGGGCCGTACCAATCAGTAGGAACCCCGAGTATTTTTCCGGGACGCCTGCAGAGCTACTTCGTGTTCGCCTCGACGAAGGGCGGCAGCACGACCTCGCACTCGATCGCGCGCCCGCGCACGTCCACGGTGACGACGGTGCCCTTCTCCACGCCCGCGGCGGAATCGATGAGTGCCAGGGCGATTCCCGTTTTCAACGTGGGGCTGAAGGTGCCCGACGTGGTGGTGCCGATCGGCGCACCGTCGGCGGAGAGGACCGTCAGATCGGCGCGCAGCACGCCCTTGCCGGTCGCCTTGAGCCCCCAGAGCCGCCGGGCGGGACCGGCCTCCTTCTCGGCCAGCAGCGCCTCGCGGCCCACGAACTCCGGCTTCTTCCAGCCGACGGCCCAGCCCGCGCGCGCCTGCACGGGGGTGATGTCGACAGTGAGCTCGTGCCCGTGCAGGGGGTAGCCCATCTCGGTGCGCAGGGTGTCGCGGGCGCCGAGGCCGGCGGGCTGGCCACCGCGGGAGGTGATCTCGGGCAGCAGGGCGCGGAAGACGGTCTCGGCATCGGCCCACGCGGGGATGAGCTCGTAGCCGTGCTCGCCGGTGTAGCCGGTGCGGCACACACGCACAGGAACTCCGGCCGGCCCGGAAAGCACTGCGTCCTCGTAGGCCATGTACTCCATGTCGGTGGGCAGCCCGACGGCCTGCAGCACCTCGGCCGACTTCGGCCCCTGCACCGCGAGCACGGCGTAGTCGCGGTGCTGATCGGTCACCGTGATCCCCTCGGGTGCGCGCGCCACGAGGTGCGCCACGACGGCGGCGGTGTTCGCGGCGTTGGGCACCAGGAAGAGCTCGTCGTCGGAGACGTAGTAGACGATGAGATCGTCGATGACGCCGCCGGACTCGTTGGTGCACAGCGTGTACTGCGCCTTGCCGGGATGGATCTTACCGAGGTCGGCCGAGAGCACGCGGTTGACGAAGTCCGCAGCGCCGGGCCCCGCCACGGTGGCCTTGCCGAGGTGGCTGACGTCGAAGATGCCCACGGCCTCGCGCACGGCGGTGTGCTCGCCCACGGTGCCCGCGTACTTGACGGGCATCGACCAGCCACCGAACGGAGCGAACGCCGCCCCCAGCTCGGTGTGCACGGCGTTCAGGGGTCCCTCGATCAACGTCTCGCTCATGCCCGGCACTCTAGTCCAGGGCCGCACTCCCCGATCGGCCCAACAGGCGCATCCCCTGATAGATCACGATCGCGGCGACCGACCCGAGCGCGATGCCGGTGAAGGTCACGTCCCCGACCGACCAGGTGAAATCGGCGATGCCGATGATGAGGGGCACGGCCGCCGTGAGCTGATTGATGGGCTGAGAGAAGTCGACGCGGGCCTGCACCCAGATCCGCACGCCCAGGATGCCGACGAGGCCGTACAGGGCCGTCGTGATGCCGCCCAGCACGCCCGGCGGGATCGAGGCGATCACCGCGCCCACCTTCGGCGACATGCCGAGCAGGATCGCGGCGACACCGGCCACCCAGTACGCGGCCGTCGAGTAGACGCGGGTAGCCGCCATCACGCCGATGTTCTCGGCGTAGGTGGTCGTCGCCGAGCCGCCGCCGGCGCCGGCGAGCGTCGTCGCCAGCCCGTCGGCGAACAGCGCCCGGCCCATCACCGGGTCGTAGTCCTCCCCCGTCATCTGCGCGACGGACCGGACGTGCCCCACGTTCTCGGCGACGAGCACCAGCACGACGGGCAGGAACATCGGCAGTACCGCCCAGGAGAACGACGGGGCGTGGAACTCCGGCAGGCCCACCCACGACGCGGCGGCGATGCGCGACGTATCCACCTCACCCCGGATCGACGCGACCGCGTAGCCGATCAGCACCGAGGTGAAGATCGCGAGCCGCCCCAGCATCCCCTTGAACAGCGCGAGCGAGGCGATCAGGCAGACCAGCGTGATGGTCGCTGTGACAGCGGCCTTCTCGTAGTTCGCCTTCGCGGCCGGCGCCAGGTTGAGACCGATCAGCGCGACGATCGCGCCCGTCACTACCGGCGGCATCAGCTTCTCGATCCACGCCGTCCCGACAAGGTGCACCACGCCGCCGATCAGCATCAGCAGCACGCCCACGGCGACGATGCCGCCCAGCGCGGAGCCCATGCCCTGCGACGCGGTGGCCGCGGTGATCGGAGCGATCACCGCGAAGCTCGATCCCAGGTAGCTGGGCAGCCGGTTCCCGGTGACCACCAGGAACAGCAGCGTCCCGATGCCCGAGAAGAGCAAGGTGGTGGCCGGCGGGAACCCGGTGAGCACGGGCACCAGAAAGGTGGAGCCGAACATCGCCACCACGTGCTGCACACCGATGCCGAGCGTCTTGGGCATGCTCAGCCGCTCGCCCGGCCCCACCACGTCGGTCCCGTCCACCTCGGTCCAGGTGAACCGCTCGCGCATCGTCATGCGCGACATCCTGGCAGGCGGGCCCGACGGTGTCCGCTACCGCCCCAGCACCGCGTCCAGGTGGTCGTTGGCGAAGACGCGGTCCGGGTCGAGTTCGTCGCGCACGGCCAGGAAGTCGTCGAACCGCGGGTACGCGCCGCGGAAGAACTCGGCGGTGCGGGTGTGCATCTTGCCCCAGTGCGGCCGGCCGCCGTGTTCGATCATGATCCGTTCGACCTCGGCGAAGTAGTCGCTGGGCTTGTCGCGCACGTACCGGTGCGCGGCGATGTACCCCGACTGCCGCCCGGACGCGGTCGAGAGCATCAGGTCATCGGCCGCGGCGACCCGTACCTCGATCGGGAAGGTGAGGTTCCAGTCGTGCTTCTCGGTCGCGGCCTTGAGCTCGGCGAAGGCGGCCATGGTGTTCTCCAGCGGCACCGCCCATTCGGTCTCGCGGAAGCGCACGGCCCGGTCGGTCGTGAGCACGTTGGTCGAGTAGTCGATCTCCGTGTGCTCCGAGAGCATCGACGTGGCGAGCGAGACCAGCCGCGGCGTCAGCGACGGGATCGCGCGTCCCGCCTCGCACACGGCGAGCAGCGCGCCGGTACCCACGACCTTGTCGTCGACGAACCTCTGCACCGCGCTGATCGGCTTGCGCTTGTGGTCACCCGGCCGCCGCGTCTGCGTCTTGGTGAGGGTGCCGTCGGTTCCGGGGAACCAGAAGAACTCGAAATGGTCCACGCCGCGCACGCGCTCGACGAAACCGTCCACCGTCCCCGCCAGCGACAGCGGCGCCTCGGTGGCTTCGAGGACGAAACGGTCGACGCACTGCAGCGTCACCTCGACCAGGATCCCGAGAGCGCCGAGTCCCAGGGCGACGGCCTTCAGCCGCGGGTCCTTCTCGCCGACGGTGACGACCTCTCCGGTCCCGGAGACCAGGGTCGCGCCGACCACCTGGGTGGCGATGCCGCCGAAGCCGAGGCCCGTGCCGTGCGTGCCCGTCGAGATGGCTCCGGCGATGGTCTGCCGGTCGATGTCGCCCAGGTTCGCCATGGCGAGTCCGTAGGGCTCGAGCAGCGCCGGGACCTCGTACAGGTGCGTCCCGGCGCGCAGCGTCACGCGCTTCGCGTCGACGTCGACGGTGACGAGCCCGCCCTGGTGGTCGGGGGCGAGCGCGACATCGCGCGGTGCCGCGATCGGCGTGAAGGAGTGCCCGGCTCCCACGGCCTTGACGGTGCCGCCGCGCTCGCGGGCGCGTTCGACGGTGCGCACCACGTCCTCGATGCTCCCCGGCCGCGAGACGTAGGACGGGAAGGCCGACGCGGTGCGCCCCCAGTTCCGCCACTCGCCCACCGAGCCGGTCAGCTGATCGAGCCCCGGGATCCACTTGTTCACAGGAAGCACTTCCCCTCGCCGCGGTAGGTCGGGACCGTGGCGTGCACGGCACCGTCGGAAACGATCACCAGGTCGTCGGCGTGCTCGGCCGGCTCCCCGGCCTTGGTGTGCCGGAACCAGACCCGGTCGCCCAGGGAGATCCGCCCGGCGTGCTCCCCCGTCACCGGGGTCTGCACCTCGCCGGCGCCCTCGCGCCCGGTCAGCTTCATGCCCTCCGGCCAGACCGGCAGCGGCAGGCGGTCGGATCCCGCGGCGCCGGAAGCTATCCAGCCGCCCCCGTGGCAGGTCACGGTCTTCTCGTCGGGGCGGCGCACCACGGCGAGGCCGAAGCCCATCGCGGGTGCCGGGCGGAAATGCGAGTAGCCGTCGAACAGGTGCGGGCCGTAGAGGCCGCTGCCCGCCGCGATGTCGGTGACGTTGGGATCCTCGGCGTTGCGCTCCAAGGAGCCGGTGCCGCCGCCGTTGACGAACTCCAGATCGGCGATGCGGCGCAGGTCCGTGAGGATCTCGAGACGGCGGCTCACGAGCTCGTCCCAGGACGCGCGCTGCATCGTGCGCAGCAGCGCGCCCGCGCCGGGCCGGCGGATGCTGAGGTCGCCCACGCCGGCGATCTGGGCGTCGTAGGTCATGACCCCGACCAGCCGGAATCCCTTGCGGCCGGCCACCGTCGCGGCGAGCACCGAGGCCTCCGCCCGCGTGCGGACGGGCGAGCGGCGCGCACCGATCGCCCCGACGGCGGGCGCGTGGTACGAGGCGTCGACGTCGATGCAGACGCGCAGCTCCGGGCGCCGGCTCGGCGGAACCGCGGCGTCGATGATGTCGAGTTGTTCGGCGTCGTCGATCATCAGCGTCACGCGCATCGCCGCCGCGGGGTCGGCCGCGAGCGCGGCGATCGCGCCGAGGTCCGCGCTCGGGTACGCCACCACCACGTCGGTGCATCCGGGGCGGGCGGTACCGGTGTGGTCGACGCCGTCCGCGGCGAGCCAGTGCGCCTCCGCGACGTCGTAGGCGAGGACGCCCGCGTACCCCGGCACGCGCAGCAGCGCGTCCAGCACGGGCCGCGATCGGATCGACTTCGAGGCCACGCGGATGGGCTTGCCCGCGGCGCGGCGCAGCATGTCGGCGACGTTGTAGCGCAGGGCGGTGAGGTCGGCGGCGAGGATCGGCGCGTCCAGGCCGTGCGTGGCGGCGTCGATGGTCGCCCAGTACCCGGCCGGGTCGATCTCCCAGTCGCGGTCGGACGACGACGGCGCCGCCGCCAGATCCAGCTCGCCCGCTCCGGTCGTGGTCTCGCCCGTGCCGTTCCCCGTCATGAGCATCGATCGTACGTGCGGCGGGACCGGTTCAGCGCGGCGTGACCGCAGATCCCCCGTCCGCGGCCGGGATCGCCCCGCCCCGCGCTGCGGAATCCGCCCGCACCTCCCCCGGGGTCCGGCCCGTCCAGTGCACGAAGGCACGCCGGAAGTCTCGGACGTCGGCGAATCCGACCGCCTCCGCGACGGTCCGCAGCGGCGTCTCGGTGGCCCGGAGCAGGTGTTCGGCGCGCTCGCGCCGCACCCGCGCGTGGATGGAGCGGAAGGATTCGCCCGCCTCCGCGAGCTGGCGGCGCAGGGTCCGCTCGCCGGTGTTCAGTTGGCGGGCGACGCCCGCCATCGAGAGTGGACGGCGGAGGTCCGCCAGCAGCAGCTGCTCGACGGCCCAGACGTGGTCGAGGTCGCGCGCCTCCGCCGCGCCGCCGATCGCCCGGCACGCGGCGAGTGCGGCCGCGTGCACCGCGGGCTCGCGCCGCGGCAGGGGCCTCGTCAGCAGGTCGCGCGGCACCGTCATCGCGCCGACGTCGGCGTCGAAGCGCACGGGGCACCCGAACCGCGCGCCGTACGCGTCGGCGTACGGCGGAGCGGGGTACGGCACCGCGACCGCCGACGGCGCCCAGTGCTCGTCGCCGAGCGCCGAGCGCAGCAGGGTCGTGGCGCTCAGCAGGGTCTCCTCGCACAGGAAGGGAAGGATCTCCGCGTCGGCCGTCCGGGGGACGACGGTGAGCCGGACACTGTCGTCGTCCGCGTCGATCGCGAAGTCCACGAGGCTGCCCGCGGCCTGGTGGTACTGCAGCCCGGCGGCCACGGCGCCTTCGACGTCGTCGGCCGTCTGCACCGCGACGCCGAGCATGCCGAAGGACTGCAGCAGTGGGCGCGCGCCCGCCTCCAGCCCGAGGGGCCGCCCGGGCAGCGCCCGGACCGCCTCCAGGAGGAAGCGCACCACCTGGGGGAAGGCGAGTTCGAGGTCGGCGGCCGGGACGGCACGCCGGATGCCGGACCGCTCGGCCCACTCCGCCACGGGGAAGCCCTCCCGCGCGAGGGTCTCCATCAAGTGGACGACGACGGGGGCGGGCATCACCGCGGCGTACCCTGCGGCCCCGGGCGGCGGCGCGCCCTGCTGTCCCAGGCGTAACATCCGTACAGGCAAGCACATCCGCCGCCCCGACGAGAGGAAACCCCTTGAGCACGCCGTTCACCGGACCCGCCTTCACGCTGACCGACGACCTCGGGGCCGCGACCGACGCGCTGATCGTGGGCGTCTTCTCCTCCGCGGCGGAGGACGGGCCGGCGATCGCGCTCGACGGCGGCGTCCCCGATGCGGCGCGCGGCCCGATCGTCGAAGCCCTCACCCTGCTGGGGGCTGAGGGCAAGGCGGGCGAGGCCGTCCGCATCGCCACCCCCGCCGGGACGGGCGTGGGTGCGGCGACGGTGCTCGGCGTCGGCCTGGGCGCCGAGGAGAAGGTGACGGCGGAGGCGGTCCGGCGGGCCGCCGGTGTCGCGGCACGGGCGCTCGAGGGCACAGCGACGGCGGCCACCACCCTGTCGTCGATCGACCTGGCGGCCACCGTCGAGGGCGCCTTCCTCGGCGCCTACCGGTACGCGGAGTTCCGCACCACCTCCGCCCCGAAGAAGGAGACGCTGGGCGCCCTGGCGCTGCTGTCCGCGCCCGCCTCGGAGGCCCTCGCCGACGAGGCGCGCGGCACCGTCGAGCAGGCCCGGCTGACCGCCGCGGCGGTCGCGCTCGCCCGCGACTTCGTCAACACCCCGCCGAACGTCCTCTCCCCCGGCGAGTTCGCCGATCGCGCGCAGCGCCTGGGCACCGCCGCGGGCCTGGAGGTGGAGGTCTTCGACGAGGGGTACCTGGAGGCGAACGGCTACGGCGGCATCGTCGGGGTCGGCAAGGGCAGCTCGCGCCCGCCGCGCCTCGTGCGCCTGCGGCACGTCTCCGGGGTCGACGGGGCCAAGCACATCGCGCTGGTCGGCAAGGGCATCACCTTCGACACCGGCGGCATCTCCATCAAGCCGGCCGCGGGCATGGAGCAGATGACCTCGGACATGGGCGGGGCCGCGGCGGTCATCGCGACCGTGATCCTGGCCGCACAGCTGGGCCTGCCCGTCGACGTGACCGCGACCGTGCCGATGGCGGAGAACATGCCCTCGCACACCGCGCAGCGCCCGGGCGACGTGCTCACCCAGTACCCCGGCGCGGAGAAGGGCGGCATCACCGTCGAGGTGATCAACACCGACGCCGAGGGTCGGCTGATCCTCGCCGACGCCATCGTCCGCGCCTGCGAGGACCGGCCGGACTACCTGATCGACACCGCGACGCTCACCGGCGCGCAGATGGTGGCCCTCGGCACCCGCACTCCGGGCGTGATGGGCACGGACGCCTTCCGCGATCGCGTCGCGGAGCTCTCGCAGTCGATCGGCGAGAACGGCTGGGCCATGCCCTTCCCGGAGGAGCTGCGCGCCGACATCAATTCGCGCGTCGCGGATCTGGCCAACGTGAGTCCGCACCGATGGGGCGGCATGCTCACCGCCGGCGTGTACCTCAAGGAGTTCGTGGCCGACGGGGTGCAGTGGGCCCACATCGACGTGGCGGGTCCGGCGTTCAACACCGGCGGGCCCTTCGGATACATCACCAAGGGTGGCACGGGCGTGCCGGTTCGCACGATGCTCGCGGTCCTCCGCGACATCGCGCAGCGCGGCTGACGTCCCGCCCGCTGGGAGTTACCGGCGAGTAAGCCCCCAACCGCCGCGCGGACCCGAGCCCTGAGGGTAGGGTCAGGTGTCGGTGGAGGCCACCAGCCGAAGCCCGCGTTCAGCTCGTATCACAGCAGATAACCGAACCTGAGGAGTCAGAGGAAATGGCCTTCTCCGTCCAGATGCCGGCACTCGGCGAGAGCGTCACCGAAGGCACCGTCACCCGGTGGCTCAAGCAGGAGGGCGACACCGTCACCGTCGACGAGCCCTTGCTCGAGGTCTCCACCGACAAGGTCGACACCGAGATTCCCGCTCCGGCATCGGGCGTGCTGCTGAAGATCCTGGCCCAGGAGGACGACGTGGTCGAGGTCGGTGGCGACCTCGCCACCATCGGTGAGGCGGGCGAGTCCGCCCCTGCCGCTTCGACTCCCGCCCCCGCCGCCGAAGCCGCCCCCGAGCCCGAGCCGGCCCCCGCCGCCGCCCCGGCGGAGCCCGCTGCTCCGGCGGAGCCCGCTGCACCCGCCGCACCGTCGGCTCCCGCCTCGGGCACCGAGGTGAAGATGCCCGAACTCGGCGAGTCGGTCACCGAGGGCACCGTCACCCGCTGGCTCAAGAGCGTCGGCGACGAGATCGCCGTCGACGAGCCGCTGCTCGAGGTCTCGACCGACAAGGTCGACACCGAGATCCCGTCGCCGGTCGCCGGGACCCTGCTGGAGATCAAGGCCGACGAGGACGATGTGATCGCGGTCGGCGGTGTGCTCGCCATCGTCGGTTCCGGCGCTCCCGCTGCCGCCGCCCCCGCGGCTCCGGCTCCCGCTCCCGAGCCCGCCGCGGCTCCCGAGCCCGCCGCGGCTCCCGAGCCCGCCGCGGCTCCCGAGCCCGCCGCGGCTCCCGAGCCCGCCGCGGCTCCCGAGCCCGCCGCGGCTCCCGAGCCGACCCCGGCCCCCGCCGCGCCGGCGGCCCCGGCTCCCGAGCCGACCCCGGCTCCGGCCGCCGCAGCCCCTGCCGCACCTGCCCCGGCCCCTGCTGCTCCCGCTGCACCGGCCGCGTCGTCGTCGGACTCGACCCCGTACGTGACCCCGCTGGTGCGCAAGCTGGCCGCGGAGAACAACGTCGACCTGAACTCGGTCAAGGGCACCGGCGTCGGTGGCCGCATCCGCAAGCAGGACGTGCTCGCCGCGGCCGAGGCCGCCAAGGCACCCGCCGCTGCGGCTCCGGCCGCTGCCGCCCCCGCGGCCGCCGCGCCGGCGGCACCGTCGGCCCCCAAGGGCGCCCGGCCCGAGCTGGCCGCGCTCCGCGGCACCTCGCAGAAGACGAACCGCATCCGCCAGATCACGGCGAAGGTCACCCGGGAGTCGCTGCAGGGTTCGGCGCAGCTCACCCAGGTCTTCGAGGTCGACTTCAGCAAGATCGTGGCGCTCCGCGCGCAGGCGAAGGCCTCGTTCAAGGCCAACGAGGGCGTCAACCTCACGTACCTGCCCTTCATCGCGAAGGCGGTCATCGAGGCGCTCAAGGTGCACCCGAACGTCAACGCCTCGATCAGCGACGACTTCAAGGAGATCACCTACCACGGTGGCGTGAACCTGGGCATCGCGGTCGACACCCCGCAGGGTCTGCTCTCGCCGGTGATCAAGAACGCCGACGACCTGTCGCTGGCAGGCCTGGCCCGCGCCATCGTCGACCTGGCGGAGCGCACCCGTAACAGCGGCCTCAAGCCCGACGAGCTGTCCGGCGGCACCTTCACCATCACCAACATCGGTAGCGAGGGCGCGCTCTTCGACACCCCGATCCTGGTCCCGCCGCAGGCGGCGATGCTGGGCACGGGCGCGATCGTCAAGCGCCCCGTCGTGGTCAAGGACGCCGCGGGCACCGAGTCCATCGGCATCCACCCGATGGCCTTCCTGCCCCTGACCTACGACCACCGCCTCATCGACGGTGCCGACGCGGGCCGCTTCCTCACGACGGTCAAGCACCGCCTCGAGGAGGGTGCGTTCGAGGCCGATCTCGGCCTGTAGCCACCGCACGGACATGGAACGACGGGTCGCCCTGGCCGGATCGTCCGGGCTCATCGGCAGCGCGCTGTCACGAGCCCTGACCCGGCGGGGCGACACCGTCGTTCCGCTCGTTCGGGGGGATTCCGGTCCCGGCCTGCCCTGGGATCCCGCCCGCGGTGACGTCCCCGACCTCACCGGTTTCGATGCGGTCATCGTCCTCAACGGATCTCCCATCGCGGGACGCCGGTGGACGGGCGCCGTGAAGCAGGAACTGCGCGACTCCCGGATCGAACCCACTGCCGCGCTCGCCGACGCCGCCGCGCGCGGCGGCGTGCCCGTCTTCCTCGGAGCGAGCGCGATCGGCGTGTACGGCGATGCGGGCGAGACCGAGTGCGTCGACGGCCCGTCCAGCACTCCGGCGGGGTCCGGCTTCCTTGCGAGCCTGTGCACGGAGTGGGAGGCCGCCGCCGCCCCAGCGGCGGCCGCCGATGCCGCCGTCGCCCACCTGCGCTTCGGTCACGTCCTCTCCGCCGCGGGAGGCCTGCTGCCGGTGCTGCGCCGGGTGTACCGGCTGGGCCTGGGTGGGCGTCTCGGCAGTGGCCACCAGTGGATGTCCTGGATCTCCCGCGACGACGCCGCTCGCGCGGTGCTGCACGTGCTGGACGGGGCCTTCGACGGCACGATCGCCGGGCCGGTCAACATCGTCGCGCCCACGCCGGTGCGACAGCAGGCCTTCAGCGAGGCGCTGGGACGGGAGGTGAGCCGCCCCGCCCGGTGGGTGGTGCCGCGGTTCGCGCTGCGCGCGGCCGTCGGGGAGATCGCCGACGAGGGCCTGCTCACCTCGCAGCGCGCCGTGCCCGTGGTGCTCCGCGAGAGCGGATTCCGGTTCGCGCACACCACACTTCCCGCGGCACTCGCCACGGCCATGGCCGACGAGGCGTAGCGTCGAGACCATGCCCGCTCGCTCCGCCCGCGCAGACTCCGCTCCGATCGTCGTCGAGGACCTCGGCACCGTCGGTTACCAGGAGGCCTTCGACCTCCAGCACGACCTCGCGAACCAGCGCGCCGACGGCACCATCGGCGACCGCCTGCTCCTCCTCGAGCACCCGCCCACGTTCACCGCGGGCAAGCGCACCGAGCCGCAGGACCTACCGAAGGACGGCAGCACCGTCATCGACGTCGATCGCGGCGGCAAGATCACCTGGCACGGCCCGGGCCAGCTCGTCGGCTACCCGATCATCAAGCTCGGCTCGGCGATGGACGTGGTGGACTACGTGCGCCGGATCGAGCAGGCCCTCATCGAGGTCTGCCGGGGGCTCGGTCTGTCGGTCGGCCGGGTCGACGGACGCTCGGGCGTCTGGTTCCCCGCCGACGGTGTGCGCCCCGAGCGCAAGGTCGCCGCGATCGGCATCCGCGTGGCCCGCGGCGTCACCCTCCACGGCTTCGCGCTCAACTGCGACAACACCCTCGGCGGCTTCGACGCGATCATCCCCTGCGGCATCCCCGACGCGGGCGTGACCACGCTGAGCTCCGAGCTGGGCCGCGATGTCACCGTCGGTGAGGTGCGCGAGGCGGTCGTGGACGCCGTGCAGCGCGCGCTCGACGGTGACCTGCCCGTCACCGACGCGACCCTGCACGCCGCCGAACACGCCTGATCGTCAGGACCGGTCGTCGCCGGTCCTGTCCTCCCCCACAGCGCGGGCCCAGGTCTGCGCCCACAGCTCCAGCGGCCCGAGGGCCAGCAGGAGCGCACGCCCCTGATTGGTGAGCCGGTACGACCCGTCGGAGGCCTGCGCGACGATCTTCGCCGCCAGCAGCTCGGAGAGCCGCTGCGAGAGCGTGCTCGACGAGATCCCCTGGATGTCGTTGCGCAGGTCCGAGAAGCGCGACCTGCCGAACCGCAGCTCCCAGACGATCCGCACCGCGTAGCGGCGGCCGAACAGGTCGAGCGCGGCCATCATCGGACGCCCCGTCTCCGATCCGCGGACCCGTCGGCCGGGCAGCGGTTCGGTGGCGTCGTCGCCGATCGCCTCATCGTGACTCACATCACACCTCCCCCGGAATCCGTCGAACGTCACGGACGCTACCCCGTTGTCCCTCACACCCCGTTGGGTTAGCGTCCTCAGCAACCAAGTCTAGTTCGAAATTTGGACCAAGTCCCGGCTGCATCCCGAGACATTTCTCTCACCGGGTCCGATCTTCGAAGGACTCCGTCGGGAGAGGCAAGCCATGTCCGATCAGCCCTCGAGAACCTCGTTCACCACGCGCCTCGGGCGCTGGTGCGTCCGGCACGCCGCGTGGGTCCTGCTGTTCTGGCTCGCGCTCGCAGGCGTCCTCACCGTGGCGGTCCCCCAGCTCGAGCAGACCGTGCACAAGCACTCTGCGCCCTTCATCCCGGGCGACCTGCCCGGCGTCGACGGCCTGCGCGCCATGGCGCAGGAGTTCGGCACCCCGTCGTCCACCGCCCAGGGCAATGTCATCGTCGCCGCGCAGGACCGGATCGGCCCGGCGCAGGAGGAGTACTACCGGGCCCTCACGACGGCGCTTCAGGCCGATAAGGAGCACGTCGCCTACGTCATCGACACCTTCGGCAGACCCGCGGCCCGCGAGGTGGGCCTCAGTCCCGACGGCAAGGCCATCAATCTGCTCGTCGCCGAGGTCGGCGACATCGGCTCCACGCGCGCGCAGTCGAGCACGGAGGCGATCCGGGAGACGATCCGCTCGATCCCCGCGCCCACCGGCACCACCGTCGAATTCACGGGCACCGCGCCCACGCTCTCGGACCTGTTCACCGCGATCGACTCCTCCCTCCTGGTCATCACGGCGGTCTCGGTGGCGCTCATCATGGCGCTGCTGCTCGTGACCTACCGCTCCGTCGGCGCCGCGCTCGTACCGCTGCTGACCATCGGGCTCTCGCTCGCCGTCGCCCGGCCCATCGTCTCGCTCCTCGGCGAGCACGAGGTGATCCCCGTGTCCAACTTCTCCATCGCGATCATGACCGCGATGGCGCTGGGCGCCGCCACCGACTACGCGATCTTCGCCGTCGCCGGGTTCCACGAGGCGCGCCGCGCCGGGGCCCCGTCCGACGAGGCCGCGGTCGCCGCGTCGACCCGCGTCGGCCGGATCATCGTGGCCTCCGCCCTGACCATCGCCGTGGCGAGCGGCGCCATGATCTTCTGCAAGGTCGGCATCTTCGTCACCGCCGGCCTGCCCACGACGATCTCGATCGTCGTCACATGTCTGATCGCGCTGACGCTCCCGCCGGCGCTGCTGCGCTACCTCGGCGCCCGCGGCTGGGTCGAACCCCGGCCCGGCACCGAGAAGCGCTGGCGGCGCACCGGTGCGAAGGTGATGCGCCGCGCCGTGCCACTCTCGGCGGCCGCGCTCGTGGTGCTGCTCGCCGCCGCGGCGGCGCTGCCCAGCATGGTGATCGGCTTCGACGAGAACCGGATGCAGCTGCGGGCCACCGACTCCCGCAACGGCTACGAGACCGTGATGCGGCACTGGGGCGTCAACGAGGCGGTCCCCGAGTTCCTCCTGATCCGCGCCGATCACGACATGCGCAACACCCACGACCTCGCTGCGCTCGAAGCCATCGCGATCGGTGTGGGCAATCTGCCGCAGGTCGCGTACGTCCGCTCGATCACCCGGCCCGACGGCAAGCCCATCCCGGAGTCGGCGGTCGGCTACCAGACGCAGCAGGTGGCGAACGGCCTCGGCGATGCGAACCGCCAGCTCAAGGACGCCTCCCCGCAGCTCAAGGCCCTCGCCTCCGGCGTGGACCAGCTCAACGCCGGGGCCGGCGAGGCGTCACGCCGGGTGCCGGAGCTCGTCGCGGGCACGCAACGGGTGACCGGTCTCGTGTCCGGCGTCCTCGACGCGCTCACCGCGGCGCAACAGGCCCTCGCCACCGCGAGCGGCGGCACCGTCGACGTGGACGGCGCGACCCGCCTGCTCCGCAGTGCCGTCACCACCCTGACCGTCGCGGCGGACGCCGTCCGCACCGCACAGCAACAGCAATCGGCCGCGACCTCCGGGATCAGCACCGTTCTCGGGCCACTGGTGGGACCGATCTCCCCCGCGTGCTCCGCCGACGCGAACTGCCGCGCATCGCACGAGGCCTTCGCCCAGCTCGACCGGACGACGGGCGGCGCCGCGTCCACGGCGGTCCGGGCGGCGACCGCCGCGGTCCCGCTGCCGGCGGGGACGACCGACCGGGCGAGCACCGCGCTCGCGCAGGCCGACGATGCCCTGGCCCGGCTGCAGGGGCTCCTCAAGGGTCTCGGCGGGCTCAGCCCGGAGCAGGTCAAAGCGCAGCTGGCCGAGCTCAATTCCGGTGTCTCCCAGCTCAGCACCGGGCTCGCGCAGCTGAGCACGGGCCTGGGCCAGGTCAAGACCGGTACCGACCAGGTCGTCGAGATGACGGGCCGCTTGCAGGCCGGGCTGGGTACCGCCACCGACTACCTCACGGGCCTCAGCGCCGGTACCGCCGACGGCCCGGGCCGCGGCTTCTACCTGCCGACGCAGGGCCTGCAGTCGGACCGGTTCGTCGACGGCTCGCGGGTCCTGATGTCGCCCGACGGCAAGTCGGCCCGGATGCTCGTGGTCTGGAACATCAATCCGTACTCCGATGAGGCGCTCAACACCGCAGCGTCGATCCCGGCCGCGGCCCGGGCTGCGGCGCAGGGAACGGTCCTCAAGGACGCGACGATGGACGGCTTCGGCCTGGCGTCGATCTCGGCACAGATGCGCGACCAGGTGCTGCGTGACTTCCTGCTGTTCGGCCTGGTCGCGGTGATCGGCGTCTTCCTCGTGCTGCTGGTGCTGCTCCGATCGGTGATCGCGCCGCTGCTCATGGTCGCCACGGTGGTGCTCTCCTTCGCGGCGGCCGCGGGTGCCTCGGTGCTGCTCTGGCAGCACGGCCTCGGCATCCCCGTCGACTGGTCGGTGCTGCCGATCGCGTTCATGGCACTGGTCGCCGTGGGCGCGGACTACAGCATGCTGTTCGCCGACCGGATCCGCGAGGAGGCCGCGGGCGATTCGACAGTGCGGGGTGTGCTCCGCGCCTTCGGCACCACGGGCAGCGTGATCACCACCGCCGGACTGGTCTTCGCGATCACCATGTTCGCGCTCATGAGTGGCAGCGTGATCAACCTGCTCCAGATCGGTTCGACGATCGGCATCGGCCTGCTGATCGACATCGTGGTGGTGCGCACCGTCTTCGTGCCCGCTGCGATCACCGCCCTCGGCGACCGCGTGTGGTGGCCGTCGAAGCCCTGACGGTCAGTTCGGAGCGGGCCGGCGCGGGGTGGCCGCGCCCCCGAGTCGGACGGAGGCGAGGCACAGGAGCGCCGCACCGAAGGCGAACCCGGTCGCCGTGACGGCGAACCACGGGCCGCCGACCCCGAGCGCGCCGAGCACCGAGGTGCCCGTCGCGATCCCGGCATTGGTGGAGGCGTTGTTCCAGCCGAGCACGGCGGCGCGGTTGCCGGGGTCCGCAGCGGAGAGGTAGGTCTGCTGCGCGGAGAAGAACGCTCCGCCGCCGGCGCACCACACCGCGATGGCGGCGATCGTGACAGCGGGGACCGTGGCCGTCGTGGCCACAGCGACTCCGGCGGCGACGACGAGCGCCGCGCACGCGGGCACCCAGGCCGGATGCACGCCCCGGCGGGCCGAACGATCGACGACGATGCCGGTCCCCACCGAACCGGCCATCGACCCGATTCCCACCACCAGTCCGACGAGGCCCAACGCGGTCAGGCCGTAGCCGAAGCGTTGCGAGAGCAGAACGCCGACGTAGGTGTACGCGCCCAACCGGCCCGCCTGCAGGAGCAGAGACGACGTGAAAGCGAGCGCTATCCGCCGATCACGCCAGGGTGCGAACAGGCCTCCCCGCTCTGCGCCGGAATCGGCGGGGTCACCGGACGGCAGGCGCACGGCCATCACCGCGGCGACCGCGACCATGGGTACTCCGATCAGCAGATACGGCGCGCGCCACCCGAGGCCGGTGGCGAGCAGCGCACCCAGCGGGACGCCCAGCACCTGCCCGCCCGCGTACGCGGCGGCACCCAGCGAGACGGCCCGACCTCGCTGCGCGGGCACGGCGCGTTCCGCGAGGTACGCCCAGATCGACGGCGCGCCGAGGGCCGCACCGAGCCCGGACAGGGCACGCGCCGCGACGAGTAGCCCGAGCGACGGCGCGACGTAACTGAGGAGGTCCGCCACGGCGAACACCGCCATGCCGGCGGCGATCGCGTACCGGCGCGGAAGCCGGTCCGAGATCCGGCCGAAGAGCGGACCGGTCACCGCGTAGCAGAGGACGTAGGCGGTCACCACGTTGCCGGCAGCGCCGGTCGACGCACCGAAGGAGCGCGCGATGTCGGGAAGGAGCGGCGCGACGAGGTTCATCTCGGCGCCCATGAGGAAGAAGACGAGGTAGAGCACGACGAAGGTGCCCCACGGGGTCCTCCCCTGCGTCATGCCCGCACCTCCTACCGGGCTCAGGTTAGATGGTCGAACAATCGCGGGCGAGCAGGCGTGACCCGCGACACCGTCGGGCCTCGGCAGCGGGCGTAGCATGAACGGGGTGAGTACCCCGGAGAACCCCCGCAAGCTACTCCGCCTCGAGGTCCGTAACGCACAGACCCCGATCGAGCGCAAGCCGAACTGGATCCGCACGCGCGCGAAGATGGGCCCTGAATTCACCGAGCTCAAGGGCCTCGTCAAGCGTGAGGGCCTCCACACGGTGTGCGAGGAGGCGGGCTGTCCCAACATCTACGAGTGCTGGGAGGACCGCGAGGCCACCTTCCTCATCGGCGGCGAGCAGTGCACCCGCCGGTGCGACTTCTGCCAGATCGACACGGGCAAGCCCGCGGAGCTCGACCGTGACGAGCCGCGGCGCGTCGCCGAGTCGGTCCAGGCGATGGGCCTGCGTTACTCCACCATCACCGGTGTCGCCAGGGATGACCTGCCCGACGAGGGCGTGTGGCTGTACGCCGAGACGGTGCGCCAGATCCACGCACTGAACCCGAACACGGGCGTCGAGAACCTGATCCCCGACTTCCACGCCAAGCCGGAGCTGCTGGCCGAGGTCTTCGAGTCGCGCCCCGAGGTGCTGGCGCACAACCTGGAGACGGTGCCGCGCATCTTCAAGCGCATCCGCCCCGCCTTCCGTTACGAGCGTTCGCTCGACGTGATCCGCCAGGCGCGCGACTTCGGCCTGGTCACCAAGTCGAACCTCATCCTCGGTATGGGCGAGACACCCGAGGAGGTCACGGAGGCGATGCGCGACCTGCACGACGCGGGCTGCGACATCATCACCATCACGCAGTACCTGCGCCCCTCGCCGCGGCACCACCCCGTCGAGCGATGGGTCAAGCCCGAGGAGTTCGTCGAGCACACCGCCGCCGCCGAGGAGATGGGCTTCGCCGGTGTCATGGCCGGGCCGCTCGTCCGCTCGTCGTACCGCGCGGGCAAGCTCTACGCGAAGGCGATGGCGCACCACGGCCGCCCGATCCCGGAGAACATGGCGCACCTGACCGCCGAGGGCGATGCCGCACAGGAGGCCACGTCGGTTCTGAGCCGCATGGCCGCCGCCGCGAAGTAGAACATTAAGCTGGGAGACATGGCACAGGACAAGGCAGCGGCCGACAAGCTGAAGGCGCAGAAGGCCGAGGCGAAGCGGGTACGCAGGGCCGCTTCGAAGGAACGTCGCAAGCAGATGTGGCAGGCGTTCCAGATGCAGCGCAAGGAAGACAAGGCGCTGGTACCGATCATGATCGGGGTGTTCGTCGGCGCGATCGTGCTGTCGATCGGCCTCGGAGTCCTGATCGGGCAGCCGTGGTGGATGTTCCTCATCCTCGGCGTGTTGCTGGGCGCGCTGGGCGCGTTCATCGTCTTCACCCGTCGCCTCGAGCGCAGCGTGTACACCAAGAACGAGGGCCAGGTCGGCGCGGCCGGCTGGGCGCTCGACAACATGCGCGGCTCGTGGCGCGTGACCCAGGCCGTCGCGCGCACGACCCATGCCGACGCGGTGCACCGCGTCATCGGCAAGCCGGGCGTGATCCTCGTCGCCGAGGGCAACGAGGGCCGGATCAAGGGCCTCCTCGCGCAGGAGAAGAAGAAGACGGCTCGCGTCGTGGGCCAGACCCCGATCTACGAGTTCACCGTCGGCAACGGCGAGGGCCAGGTGCCGCTCCGGAAGCTGCAGCGCTCGCTGAACAAGCTCCCGTCGAACATCAACGGCAAGAAGATCGACGAGCTCGAGGGGCGCCTCGCGGCCCTCTCGAACCGCAGTGGTGGCGCGCAGATGCCGCGCGGACCGCTGCCGCAGGGCGCCAAGATGCGGAGCGTGCAACGCACCGTCCGGCGCAAGACCGGTTCGAACTGACCAACGCCTCGGGGCCCGCGCACTGCGGGCCCCGAGTCCGTTCTGGCGCGTCGCCCGCGCGGGCCGGTTCGACGGGGTGCTAGCGGGACCTCACGACGATGGTGCCAGTGGCGCGGTCCTGCATCCCGCGGCCGTCCACGTCCTGGATGAGCGGCGGCACGATGAAGACGATCAGCAGGTTGCGGGCCAGGGCACGGATGAATCCCACCCGCATCTGCGGGTTCTCGATCCGGGCGACGCGGATGCCTGCGAAGTACTGCCCCGGAGTGAAGCCGAACAGCGTCACCGACAGCACGCCGACGACGAACCAGATGCCCAGGGCCAGCGTGTCGTAGGACGTGGGCTCCCCCGCGAAGACCTTGCTCGGGCCGGAGATCGCCACCGCGATCAGCGCGGACGGCAGCCAGTCGAGGAACAGGCCGATCACACGGCGACCGGACCTCGCGACCGACCCGGCACCGTCGCGCGGCAGGCCCAGCTGCTGGCCCCGGTAGTCACCGTGGGAGCCCTCCGGCAGAGCCGCAGAGGCACCGGACAGCCATGAACCCGTTTCTCGACGCATGACCTTCAGGGTACGTGGGACGGTGTCCGATCTGCTCCGCGGAGGCGCGCGATGTGTAACACCGTTGAAACATTCCGTTAGTTCTCGGGCAACACCTCGTCCATAACGTTCATTCTCGTAACCTCGGTGGTGGTGCGAACGGTACGACCGTGAAGTCCACCGCCGGACGACGAAGGAGCAAGTAACAGGTGTTCACTACCAAAGAGGAACTTCTCGACTACCTGAAGAAGGAGAACGTCGAGTACGTCGACATCCGCTTCTGCGATCTCCCGGGCACGATGCAGCACTTCTCGATCCCGGCGTCGGCGTTCGACGAGAGCGTCTTCGAGGACGGCCTGGCGTTCGACGGCTCGTCGATCCGCGGCTTCCAGTCGATCGACGAGTCGGACATGATGCTCCTTCCCGACGTCACGACCGCGCGCATCGATCCCTTCCGCGCCGCGAAGACCATGAACGTCTCGTTCTTCGTGCACGACCCCTTCACCCGTGAGGCCTACTCGCGCGACCCGCGCAACATCGCGCGCAAGGCCGAGGAGTACCTGCTCAGCACCGGTATCGCCGACACCTGCTTCTTCGGTGCCGAGGCCGAGTTCTACATCTTCGACTCGGTCTCCTACGACTCGTCGATCAACGGCTCCTTCTACGAGGTCGACTCGATCTCGGGCTCGTGGAACACCGGCCGCCCCGTCGAGGAGGACGGCTCCCCGAACCGCGGCTACAAGGTCAAGACCAAGGGCGGCTACTTCCCCGTCGCGCCGTACGACCACTACGTGGACCTGCGCGACAAGATCTCGACCAACCTGCAGAACGCCGGCTTCACGCTCGAGCGCGGACACCACGAGGTGGGCACCGGCGGCCAGGCCGAGATCAACTACAAGTTCGACACGCTGCTGCACGCCGCCGACGACGTCCAGCTGTTCAAGTACATCGTGAAGAACACCGCGTGGCAGGAGGGCAAGACCGTCACGTTCATGCCGAAGCCGCTGTTCGGTGACAACGGCTCGGGCATGCACGCCCACCAGTCGCTGTGGAAGGACGGCAAGCCGCTGTTCTACGACGAGGCCGGCTACGGCGGTCTGTCGGACCTGGCGCGCTGGTACATCGGCGGCATCCTGCACCACGCCCCGTCGCTGCTCGCCTTCACGAACCCGACGATCAACTCGTACAAGCGCCTGGTGCCGGGCTACGAGGCCCCGATCAACCTGGTGTACAGCCAGCGCAACCGTTCGGCCTGCGTGCGTATCCCGATCACGGGCAACAACCCCAAGGCCAAGCGCATCGAGTTCCGTTGCCCCGACAGCTCGGGCAACCCGTACCTGGCCTTCGCCGCCATGATGATGGCGGGCCTGGACGGCATCAAGAACAAGATCGAGCCGCACGCCCCGGTCGACAAGGACCTCTACGAGCTGCCGCCCGAGGAGGCCAAGGGCATTCCGCAGGCCCCCACGCAGCTCGCGGACGTCATCAACCGCCTCGAGGAGGACCACGAGTACCTCACCGCCGGCGGCGTCTTCACCGAGGACCTGATCGAGGAGTGGATCTCCTACAAGCGCGAGAACGAGATCGCCCCGGTCAACCTGCGCCCGCACCCGTACGAGTTCGAGCTCTACTACGACGTGTGATCGACTGAGCGTCGACCGGTTCGGCCCCGCACCTGCTCAAGTGCGGGGCCGTTCCTCGTTCAGTGTGGGATCGCCGCCACGACGGCGTCAGCGAGAGCCGAGGGACCGTTGCGGTCCGAACGCAGGACGACGGTGCCCGGCGGTTGCCTCGACGCCGCTCCCGGGTCCAGCCGAGCCAGAGCCCAGTCGGCGGCATCAGGGCCGAAGCCGAGGCTGACCGCCCGTGCTTCCAATCGATCACGGATGACCTCCGGCGCGGCGTCGAGGAAGACGTGGAGCACTCGCTCGCCAGCCGCCTCCAGTCCGCCGAGGATCTCCTCCCGATACGCATCCCGCAGCAGTGTCATCGGCACGATCAGCACCGCGGCATGGTGTCGACGCAGCGATGCCGCACTGGCGACGACCAGTTCACGCCAACTGGCCAGATCCTGGAAGTCGTCATTGCGCGGCAACCACTTCCACAGCATCGCCCCGACGTCCTCGGGGTCGAGGACCACGGCCTGCGGGATCCGACGGTGCAGTTCCGCCGCCAAGGTCGTCTTCCCGGCACCGAACCCACCGTTGAGCCAGATGATCATCCCACCAACGTAGCCAGGAAGGACGAGGCCGACTCGGCGCCGCCGTGCCGGCCGCCTGCCGACAGACGGTAGGTTCGTGAGCATGCGTGCCCTCCGACCGACTCTCGTCGCCGTCTCCGTCGTCCTCGCGGCGGGATCGCTCACCGCCTGCAACAATCCGGAGGCCTCCGCCGCGTGCCCCACGGGAGCGCCCAGCACGGCGAACTCCCCCGACTGGACCTACCAGGGCCAGAGCGGCTCGATCGTCGTCACCGGTCCCACCGACACCGCTTCGCCGCAGATCACCGTCGAGAAGCCCTTCACGGTCGCGCAGACGCACGTCCAGGCCTTCACACCTCCCGGCGACGGTGCCATCGTCGCCGATACCGCGACCGTCTCGGTCTGCTACCTCGGCGTGAACGGCCGCACGGGCGAGCGCTTCGACAGCACGTACGACCGCGGCAAACCCGCCTCCTTCTCGCTGGACGGCGTGATCCCCGGCTTCAAGAAGGCCATCGCGGGCCAGAAGGTCGGCACGTCGGTGGGTGTGGCGATCGCTCCGATGGACGGCTACGTCACGGGACAACCCTCGGCCGGCATCCAGCCGGGTGACACCCTCATCTTCGCCATCAAGATCCTCTCGGCGAACTAGTCCGTGGACATCGGCGCCGTCCCGCGCTCGGACTACCGATCCGTGCGCCCGGCGCCTGACCGGATTTCAGGGATTCACCGGAGGCGCCACCGGCACCGCGTGACGAGACTGGGAGCATTACAACCAGGAGGCGTCATGCGCGTACTGTCCGTCGTCGTCGGAGCCGTGGTGCTCGTACCGCTCGCGGCAATCGCCGTGATCCTCGCGGGCATTCGGTTCCGGGTCCGCCCGATCCTCGACGTCGTGCGCCGGATCAACCGGGACTTCACCAATCCGCGCGCCGTGCGGGACGCCGAGTCACCCGATTCGACGCGCACGGTGGTGCGGCACATGGGCCGTCGCAGCGGCACGGCGTACGAGACGCCCGTCGACGCCTTCGCCACCGACCGCGGCGCCCTGATCATCGCCCTCCCGTACGGTCCCGTTACCGACTGGGTCCGCAACGTCCGGGCCGCGGGCACCGTCGACCTGCTGCGCCAGGGCTCGACGCTGACCGCGACCGAGCCCCGGATCGTGGCCACCGCCGACATCCTCGAGGAGATCCCCGCGGGCGCGCGGCGCACACTGCGACTGTTCGGCGTGGAGCAGTGCCTGGAACTGCGCGTGTCCTAGCCCGCCGTACCGCCGTCAACCCACGCGGGCGAGAAGCGCGAGGTGGTCGGCGCCCTGGATCTCGTGCGCCGTCACGTCAGCGGCGCCGAGGCCGCGGAGCAGGACGTGATCGATGCCCACCAGCGCGGGATAGGGCTTGTCGGTGGGATAGGTGGGGGTGAACCCCGCACCGGCGAGCTGTCCCGCATCGCGGTAGCCACCCGTGAGCAGACGCCGGAACTGCACGTGGTCGTAGGTCGCGTTGTAGTCGCCGAGCGCGATCACGGGCCGCGGCTCGGGGACGCCCTGGAGCAGGGCCTCGATCTTCTTCAGCTCGTCCGCCCAGTCCGACGGCGCGAGCGGCGGCACGGGGTGCACGGCGAACAGTTGGACGTCACCCCGGCCGGGCACGGACGCGACGGCGGTCAGCGTGGCGAGCGCGAACCCCGGCACCGTGGCCGTGCTGGACAACGGGTGGCGACTGTAGAGGGCCGTGCCGTACGCGAGCTGCGCAGGGCGCACGAAGGAGTGCGGCAGGTCTGAGGCGATGGTGGATGCGGCGATCCGTGCGGCGGCCTCCGGCGTCACCTCCTCGACCGCGAGGACGTCGACGGCGTTGTCGCGGACCAGCTTCGCGAGTTCGGTGACGTCGCCGCGCCCGACCTGGATGTTGGCCGTGAGCACCGTCAGCGTGGCGCCGGAGGGCGCGGCCTCGCCCCGCCACAGGGGCGCCTGCACCCAGATCCCGGCGGCGGCCACCGCGATCACGAGCACCAGTCGCACGAAGGCCCGCGCGTACAGCAGGCAGACCAGGGCGATAGCCACCGTGGCGACCAGGAGCACGGGCACCATCGCCGCGGCGGCCACCGTGACCTTCTGATCGCCGGGCCAGAAATGCAGCCCGATCGTCGCCAGCGCCGCGATCAGTGCGACGGTGCCGACGATGCTCGCGGCCGTCCGGATGAAGATCCTCATGCCGACATTCTGCCGGGCGAACCGTTACTCGCCCCAGAACACCCTGTCGACGACGGCCCGCGCGCGTCGCGTGGTGCGCAGATAGTTCTCCAGGAAGTCCAGCGAGGCACCGCGCCAGCCGGCCACGTAGGCGACGTTGGACAGCACCGCGCCGGGGCCGGGCAGCTGATCGACGGGCTTGCCCCGCACCAGGAACAGCGCGTTGCGGGCGCGCGTGGCGGTGAGCCAGGCCTCGCGCAGGAGCTCCACGTCGGCCTCCGGTTCCAGTTCGGCGGAGCCGATGGCGTCGAGCGATTCGAGGGTGGATGTGTTGCGCAGAGCCGGGACGGCGCTGGCGTGCCGCAGCTGCTCGAGCTGCACCGTCCACTCGACGTCGGAGAGCCCGCCACGGCCCAGTTTGGTGTGCGTGGCGGGGTCGGCGCCGCGCGGCAACCGCTCGGAGTCCACACGGGCCTTGATGCGCCGCAACTCGTTCACGGTCGCGGGCGAGACGCCGCCCTCGGGGTACCGGATCTCGTCCACCATGTGCAGGAACTCGCGGGCGATGTCCTCGTCCCCGGCGACGTGCGTGGCGCGGAGCAGCGCCTGCACCTCCCAGGGCTGCGCCCACTGGTGGTAGTACGCGCGGTAGGCCGCCAGGGTGCGCACCACGGGACCGTTGCGGCCCTCGGGCCGCAGCCCGGTGTCGACCTCCAGACCGGGATCGACCGACGGCGCGCCGAGCCGCGTCCGGACTGCGTCCGCGACCAGGTTGGCCCACCGGACGGCGTCGGACTCCTCGTAGCCCTCGTTCGGCACGCAGACGAACAGCACGTCGGCATCGGAACCGTAACCGATCTCCTGGCCACCGAGCCGGCCCATGCCGATGACGGCGATCCGCGCCGGCGCGCCCGGAGGGTACGCACTGCGGCTGGATTCCCGCTCGACGACGGAGGTGGCGACTTCGGAGACGAGGGCCGCGTCGAGCGCGGCGCCCCACACGGAGGACAGCGCCGCGCATACCTCCGGTACCGTCATCATGCCGAGGATGTCGGCCGAGGCGACGCGCGCGATCTCGCTGCGGCGCATGGCCCGCGCCACCGCGATCGCTCGATCCCGATGGTGAGCGCGGCTGACCGCCGCGAGCATCCCGTTGTAGACCTCGCGGGGCGAGGGCTCGGTGAGCTTCGGGCCGGCGGCGCCGTCGGCGTACAGACGGATCACCTCCGGCGAACGGGCCAGCAGCTCCGCCACGAAGGTCGAGGAACCGAGCACCGTCATCAGCCGCTGCGCCACCACGGACTCGTCGCGCAGCACGCGCAGATACCACTCCACGTCGCGCAGGTCCTCGGACAGCTTGCGGTAGTTCAGCAGGCCGGCGTCGGGGTTCGGTGTCTCGCTGAGCCATTCGAGAAGCGTGGGGAGGAGGATCGTCTGGATGCGGCCACGACGGGAGGAGTCCGCCATCGCCTTCAAGTGCGCCAGGGCGTGCTGCGGCTGGTGGAAACCGAGCGCCCCCAGTCGCGCGACGATCGCGTCATCGGTCAGGCTGACCGCGTCCGCGTCGAGGTTCGCGATCGAGTCCAGCAGCGGACGGTAGAACAGCTTGGTGTGCAACCGGCGCACGCGCGCCGACTGCCGCTTGAGCTCCGCGCGCAGCACGCCCGCGGCATCACGGTCGCCGTCGGGCCGGATGTGCGCGGCCCGCGCGAGCCAGCGCCAGGCCTCCTCGTGATCCGACGGCGGCAGCAGATGCGTGCGTTCCATCCGGCGCAGCTGCAGGCGGTGTTCCAGGCCGCGGAGGAACTCGTACGAGGCGGTGAAGTTGGCCCCGTCGTCGCGGCCCACGTAGCCGCCCACGGTGAGCGCCTCCAGGGCGTCGACGGTGCTCAGCTCCCGCAGCGATTCGTCGGTGCGACCGTGCACCAGTTGCAGCAGCTGCACCGCGAACTCGACGTCGCGCAGGCCGCCCCGCCCCAGCTTGAGTTCGCGCTCGCGCAGCTCGGGCGCGATGTTCTCCTCCACGCGGCGGCGCATCTCCTGCACGTCCTGCACGAAGTCCTCGCGCTCCGCCGCCTCCCACACCATCGGGCTCACCGCGGCGAGGTAGTCGTACCCCAGTGCCATGTCGCCCGTCTGGGGGCGCGCCTTGAGGAGCGCCTGGAACTCCCAGGTCTTGGCCCACCGCTTGTAGTACGCCACATGGGATTCCAGCGTGCGCGTGAGGCTGCCGGCCTTGCCCTCGGGGCGCAGCGCCGCGTCCACGTCGAAGAAGGCCGCGGAACCGATCCGCATCATCTCGCCCGCGAGTCGCGCCGACGGTCCGTCGGCCGGCTCCGCCACGAAGATCACGTCCACATCGGAGACGTAGTTCAGCTCCCGCGCACCGCATTTGCCCATCGCGATCACGGCGAGGCGCCCCTCAGGATCACTATCCGGGTACACGGTGGCGACGGCGACGGCGAGCGCCGCGGTGAGCGCCGCGTCCGCCAGGTCCGCGAGGTGGGAGCCGACGAGCGAGAAGGGCAGCGTGGGCTCGTTCTCGACCAGTTCGGCGAGGTCACGGGCGGCGAGCACCATGACGAGGTCGCGATAGCCGTCGCGCAGGGCGGCGATCGCCGCACCACCGGTGACGGCGGCACGGAAGAGCAGGTCGTCGTCGCGCCGGCCCGGCACCTTCACCGCGTCGACGGTGGCGAGCATCGCCGCGATCAGGTCGTCCCGGGACTTGAGCGGGGCGGTGTCCAGCAGCAGCCGCCACGATGCGGGGTGGCTGATGAGGTGGTCCCCCAGCGCGTCCGACGCTCCGAGGAGTCCGAACAGGCGGCCGCGGAAGGTGGTGTCGGAGCGAATGAGCCGGCCGATCTCCTCCCACTCGCCTCCGGTGGACTCGCGCAACCGGACCAGGGCACGCAGCGTCCAGTCCGGGTCCGCGGCACGCGACAGCGCCCACAGCACGTCGGCGCACTCGGTGTTCGCCCATCCCAACGACTCGAGATCCGCCTCGGCGTTCGGGTCGAGCAGGCCCAAACGGCCCGCACTCGGGCGACGGACCTCGCGACTGGTCGGCGGCACCGTCGGCCCCCCTACAGCGACAGGAAGCGGTCGAGCTCGAACGGGGTGACCACCGAACGGTAGTCGTTCCACTCGGCCCACTTGTTCCGCAGGAAGTACTCGAAGACGTGCTCCCCCAGCGTCTCCGCCACGAGCTCGCTCTTCTCCATGAGCACCAGCGCGTCGTCGAGGCCGGACGGGAGGTCGCGGAAGCCCATGGAGCGACGCTCGCGGGCCGTCATCTGCCGCACGTCGTCCTCCGCGGCCTCGGGCAGATCGTACCCGCCCTTGATGCCGGCGAGACCGGCCGCGCAGAGGACCGCGAAGGCGAGGTACGGGTTGCACGCCGAGTCGGGCGACCGGACCTCGATGCGCCGGCTGCTCGCCTTGTTGGGCGTGTACAGCGGCACGCGGACCATCGCGGACCGGTTGGCCGCGCCCCAGGTGGCCGCGGTCGGCGCCTCGTCGCCGGTCACCAGGCGCTTGTAGGAGTTCACCCACTGGTTGGTGACGGCGGAGATCTCCGGCGCGTGGTGCAGGATGCCGGCGATGAAGGCCTTGCCGGTGGCGGAGAGCTGCAGCTCGTCGTCCGGGTCGTGGAAGGCGTTGGAATCGCCCTCGAACAGACTCATGTGGGTGTGCATGCCGGAACCCGGGTGGCTGCTGAAGGGCTTCGGCATGAAGGACGCCTTCACGCCCTCGGACATCGCCACCTCCTTGACGAGGTAGCGGAAGGTCATCACGTTGTCGGCCATCGACAGGGCGTCGGCGTAGCGGAGGTCGATCTCCTGCTGGCCCGGCCCCGCCTCGTGGTGGCTGAACTCGACGGAGATGCCCATGGCCTCGAGCGCCTCGATCGCGCTGCGCCGGAAGTTCGGGGCGGATTCGTGCACGGCCTGATCGAAGTACCCGCCGGTGTCGGCCGGCACCGGCAGACCGCTGGGACCCATCTCCTTCTTGAGGAGGTAGAACTCGATCTCCGGGTGCACGTAGCAGGAGAATCCGAGGTCCGCGGCGCGATTGAGCTGTCGCCGCAGCACGTGCCGGCTGTCGCCCCACGACGGCGTCCCGTCGGGCATGGCGATGTCGCAGAACATGCGGACCGAGTGCATCTCCCCGTCGTTGCTCAGCCACGGAAGCACCTGGAAGGTGGACGGATCGGGCTTCGCGACGGTATCCGCCTCGGAGACCCGGGAGAAGCCCTCGATCGAGCTGCCGTCGAAGCCGATGCCCTCGGTGAAGGCACCCTCCAGCTCCGCGGGGGCGATCGCCACGGACTTGAGGAAACCGAGCACGTCGGTGAACCACAGCCGCACGAAGCGGATGTCCCGTTCCTCGATGGTGCGAAGCACGAACTCCTGCTGCCGATCCATGGCTCGACCCTAAGCGAGGAGGTGTTAACTGCGTGTTACAACCCGCAGGCGACACGGCGGTCCCGTGCATCCCCTCCGTTCCGGCCGTTTCGCATCCCCTGATCGGACGACGAAGTAGCGTGCGCGGCGTGGATGCTCCGTTCGCGCGCCTCACCGTCGCCACCGCCGCGGCGTGCGCCCTGCCCCTCGCGGCGTGCGGCGTCGGCTCCGACGGCCCGGCCCCGAGTAGCAGGGCCCGGCCGATCGACGTCTGCCCCTCCGCGATGCCCGCCGCGAACGCGCAGACCGCCACTCTCGGCGGCGTCACCGGTAGCGCCGAGGTGGTCGCTGCGACGGACGCCACCGCCCCACGGATCACGGTCTCCGCTCCGTTCCGGGTGGACACGTCCCGGACGATCACCGCGCACGCGGGATCCGGCGCCGCAATCACGGAGAAGTCCGTGGTCACCGTCTGCTACCAGGGCGTCAACGGACGCACCGGCGCCGTCTTCGACGATGCCTTCGCCCGCGCGACCTCGGCCGAGCTCGCGCTGCCGGACGTCGTGACCGGATTCCGGACGGCGCTCGTCGGGCAGCGGGTCGGTGCCTCCGTCGTGACCTCGGTGACCGCTGCGGACGGCTACCCCAAGGGTGAGCCGCGCGCGGGCGTGGCGCCCGGCGACACCCTGATCTTCGCGATCAGGGTGCTCGCAGCGAACTGATCAGCCCGCGCAGCGCAGGCCCGCGGCCGGGTCGGTGAGATCACGCAGGTACGACGTCACCGCACCGTCGACGCAGGCGTTGCCCTCGAGCGAGATCGTGTGCTGGCTGCCCTCGAAGCTGATCAGCGAGGCGCCGAGCTGCTTCGCCAGGTTCACGCCGTTCTGGTACGGCGTCGCCGGATCGTGCGTGGTCGAGACGACCACCAGCTTGGGCGCACCCACCGCGTGTACCTCGTGCGGCTTGAGGGTCGGCGCGGCCGCCCAGTAGGCGCAGCTGCCCTTGGCGGCGCGCCCGGTGCCGCGGCCGTCGTCGAGGAAGGGAGCGGCCTTGCGGATCTCGGAGTCGAGCCGCGACAGGTCCGCGGGCTCGGTGACGGCGGGGCCGTCGACGCAGTTGATCGCCGTGTTCGCATCCATCATCGGCGAGTACCGGCCCTGCTCGTCTCGGTTGAGGTACAGATCGGCGATCCGCTGCAGGAGCGAGCCGTCACCCTTCTGCAGATTGGCAAGGGCCCGGCGCAACGGCTCCCACAGCTGCTGCGCGTACATCGCCTGGATCGTGGCGGTGGTGGCGTCGTTGTAACTCAGCTGTCGCCCGCCCTGGCCGCGCACCGTCCGGTCGATGAGCGGCCGGGTGAGCTGCTGGTACCGCTCGGTCGCCTTCGACGGATCGGTGCCCACGGGGCACGTCGGGTACTTCGCGCAGTCCTTGGCCCAGTCGTCGAAGACGGTCTGGAAGCCCGCCATCTGCTGCACGTTCGAGGTGATCGAGTCCAGCGCGGGATCCACGGCGCCGTCGAGGACCATGGCCCGGACGCGCTCGGGGAAGGTCTCGGCGTAGATGGCGCCGATGAAGGTGCCGTAGCTGTAACCGAGATAGGTGAGCTTCTGATCGCCGAGGACGGCGCGCAGCACGTCCAGGTCGCGGACGGTGTCGGCCGTACCGACGTGCGCGAGGAAGTTCTTGCCCATCTTCTCGGCGCACAGATCGGCCTGCGACTTGTTGAACGCCTCCTGCTTGGCGATGCCCGCCGGCGAGTTGTCGAAGGCCAGCGTCGAGAGCCGGTTCTCGTCGCGCTGCCGGTCGCTGAAACACTTCACCGCCGGCGCGCTGGCGCCCACGCCACGCGGGTCCCAGCCGACGAGGTCGAAGGTGCGCGCGATCTCGACCTTGTCGGCCTCCATCGACTTCCCCGCCACCTGCTGCACGCCCGAGCCGCCGGGCCCGCCGGGATTCATCAGGAGCGAGCCCTGCCGCTGTCCGGTCGCCTTCACCCGTGCGACGGCGAGGGTGGTCTCCCCGGCGCTCGGATCGTTGTAGTCGATCGGCACGGTCAGCCGCGCGCACTGCAGCTTGTTCTTGTCGTACTCGGTGATGTCGTCGGCCTTCGCCATCTCGGCGCACGATCCCCAGGAAAGGCGCTGCCCGTAGTACTTCTGCACTGCCGCGGGCACGCCCGGCGCCGCCTGCGTCGTCGACGTCCGCGTGCCGGTCGGGCCGGATACCCCCGCGGGCTCCGCGGTACCCCCTATCTGGACCGAGCATCCCGTGAGGACGGTCGCGGACAGGACCGCGACCGCGGTCAGGAGGGGCTTACCTGCCTTCATCCTTCCGATCCTGCCACGCGCCGCGCCCGGTTCCCGGGACGCTAGGGTTGAGCCATGACGCCTCTTCGTGTCGCGGCGTGCCAGATCAACCCCGTCGTGGGTGATCTGGACGCGAATGCCAGTCGGATCACCGCAGCAGCCAGGGACGCCGCGCAGAGCGGCGCACAGGTCGCCGTCTTCGGCGAGATGGCCCTCACCGGCTACCCGGTCGAGGACCTCCTGCTGCGCCGGTCCTTCGCGGTCGACTCCCGCAAGGCCGTGGACGAGCTGGCCCGTTCCCTGGACGCGGCCGGGTGCGGCGACCTGATCGTGATCGTCGGCTTCCTGGACCGCGATCCCGACGCCCCTGAGACCAGTACGAATCCGACGGGCGGCGCCCGCAACGCCGCCGGCGTGCTGCACGGCGGCCGGCTCGTCGCGCGGTACGACAAGCACTTCCTCCCCAACTACGGGGTCTTCGACGAGAAGCGCTGGTTCACCCCGGGCGACCGGCTGGTCGTCCTCGACGTCGACGGGGTCCGGCTCGGCCTGGCGATCTGCGAGGACGTCTGGTGGCCCGACGGTCCCGTAGCCGGCCTGGGCGCACTCGGCGTGGACGCCGTCCTGTGCCTCAACGCCAGCCCCTTCGAGGTCGGCAAGCCCGCGCAGCGCCGCGAGGTGGTGGCCGCCCGCATCGCCGAGGCCGGCGCGCCGATCGTCTACGTCAACCTCGTCGGAGGGCAGGACGAGCTCGTCTTCGACGGTGACTCGTTCGTCTTCGGGCTCGACGGTGCGCCCGCCATGGGTCCCCAGTTCGTCGAGGCCACCCAGTACACGGACATCGAGCCTCGCGGTCACGCGCGCGCTGCGACGGTCGAGGGCTGGCAGGTCGAGGAGGTGCCTCTGCCGGCCCGCCCCGTCGACCTGGTGCAGATCGTGACCGGCTGGAACGAGCTCGACGACCTCGCCCAGACCTGGGCGGCACTGGTGACCGGCACACGCGACTACGTGCACAAGGTGGGTGGACGCACCGTCGGGCTGGGGATGTCGGGCGGCATCGACTCCGCCCTCGTCGCGGTGATCGCCGCCGACGCGGTGGGCGCCGACAACGTCTACGGCGTGGGCATGCCCTCGAAGTACAGCTCGGACCACTCCAAGGACGATGCGGCCGACCAGGCCCGACGCATGGGTATCCACTTCCGGTTCGAGCCGATCGAGCGCATGGTGGAGTCCTTCGTCGGCCAGCTGCACCTGACCGGCCTCGCCGAGGAGAACATCCAGGCCCGCTGCCGCGGTATGACGCTGATGTCACTGTCCAACCTGGACGGCCACCTCGTGCTCGCGACGGGCAACAAGAGCGAACTGGCCGTGGGCTACTCCACGATCTACGGCGATGCCGTCGGCGCCTACGCCCCGATTCGCGACGTCGAGAAGTCACTCGTGTGGAAGCTGGCGCGGTGGCGCAACGAGGTCGCCGTCGAACGCGGCGAGACGCCGCCGATCCCCGAGAACTCCATCACCAAGGAGCCGTCGGCCGAGCTGCGGCCCGGGCAGAAGGACAGCGATTCGCTGCCCGACTACGACGTGCTCGACGACATCCTGCGCCGCTACGTGGAGCAGGATCAGGGCGTCGCGGAGATCGCCGAGGCCGGTTACGAGCCGGAGCTCATCCGCAAGGTCGCCCGCCTGGTGGACCGCGCAGAGTACAAGCGGCGCCAGTACCCGCTGGGCCCGAAGATCACGCCGAAGGCCTTCGGCCGCGACCGCAGGATGCCGATCACGAACCGCTGGCACGACCCGGCCTGACGCCGGGAGGGATCCGATCCCACCACGACTGCCCGGACCGGAGAGACCGGCTGGGACGGAAGGAATGGAGCGACGAGGATGAGCGAAACGCCCGTCTACGGAAGCGGATCCGAACCGGATCCTGCGGCGCAGAAGGCGCCGCGCAAGAAGGTGCGCATCCACCACTTGGCCGAGCTCAAGGAGCGCGGCGAGAAGTGGGCGATGCTCACCAGCTACGACTTCATGACCGCCTCGATCTTCGACGAGGCCGGCGTGACCGCCCTGCTGATCGGCGACAGCGCAGCGAACACCGTGTACGGGTTCGACTCCACGCTGCCGATGGAGCTGGACGTGATGGCCGCGATGGTGGCCGCGGTGCGCCGCGGCACGAAGTACGCGCTCGTGGTGGCCGACATGCCCTTCGCCACCTACGAGGAGTCACCCGAGCAGGCGTACCGGAACGCCGCCACGCTGATGAAGGCGGGCGCCGAGGCCGTGAAGCTGGAGGGCGGCGTGCACATGGCACCCACCATCGAGTTCCTGCAGCGCCGCGGCATCCCGGTGATGGCGCACATCGGTTTCACGCCGCAATCGGTGAACTCGCTGGGCGGCAACCGGGTCCAGGGCCGCGGCGACGAGGCGGCGGACAAGATCCGGCTCGACGCGAAGGCCGTGGACGCCGCGGGCGCCTTCTCCGTAGTGCTGGAGATGGTTCCCTCCGACGTGGCTGCTCAGGTCACGAAGGAGATCTCGATCCCCACCATCGGGATCGGCGCGGGCAATCAGTGTGACGGCCAGGTCCTGGTGTGGCAGGACTTCTCCGGCCTCAACCGGGGCCGGACCGCACGGTTCGTCAAGAAGTACGCGAACATCGGCGACGAGCTGCTGCGCGGCGCCCAGGAGTACGTGGCGGAGGTCGCCTCAGGCGAGTTCCCCGGACCGGAGCACGGATTCTGATGCGCGAGTTCTACCCTGAGATCGAGGCCTACAGCACCGAGCTGCTGGACGTGGGCGATGGTCAGCTCGTCTACCTCGAGCAGAGCGGCAACCCCGAGGGCAAGCCCGTGGTCTTCATCCACGGCGGCCCCGGCGGCGGCACCTCGCCCGACTGCCGGCGGTTCTTCGATCCGGCGGCGTACCGGATCGTCGTCTTCGATCAGCGCGGCTGCGGGCAGTCGAAGCCGCACATCGCGGATCCGTCCACCGGAGAGAATGATTCGCTCGCCGACCGGCTGGCGGTGAACACCACCGCGCACCTGATCGCCGACATCGAGCGGATCCGCGAACACCTGGGCATCGATCGATGGCAGGTCTTCGGCGGCTCCTGGGGCTCCACGCTGGGCCTGGCGTACGCGCAGGCCCATCCCGACCGGGTGACGGAGCTGGTGCTGCGCGGCATCTTCCTGCTGCGCCGCAGTGAGCTGGACTGGTACTACAACGACGGCGCCTCGCACGTCTACCCGGACAACTGGGAGGGCTACCTCGCCCCGCTCGACGAGGCGGATCGGGCACCGTCGGCCGACAAGATCGCGGCGTACCACCGTCTCCTGCACTCCGACGACGAGGCGGTGGCGCTCCGCGCCGCCAAGGCCTGGTCGATGTGGGAGCGCAGCACCAGCCACCTGATCAACACGCCGGAGAGCTCGGCCGACGCCGACGACCCGCGGTTCGCGATCCCCTTCGCGCAGATCGAGAACCACTACTTCGTCAACGCCGGCTTCCTCGACGAGGGGCAGCTCCTGCGGGACATCGACCGCATCGCGGACATCCCCGGTGTGATCGTGCAGGGCCGCTACGACGTGGTGTGCCCCGCGCGCAGCGCGTGGGACCTGCACCGCGCGTGGCCCACGGCGGAGCTGGTCATGGTCCCCGACGCGGGCCACTCGGCGTTCGAGCCGGGCATCCGATCGGCGCTCATCGAGGCCACCGACCGATTCGCGAAGGACTGAGCAATGGCCGAGCAGCGTGAGATCGAGACGAAGTACGAGGTCGGGCCGGAGACTGCGGCCCCCTCACTGGTGGGCGTTCCCGGCGTCGACCGCGTCTCGACCGACGAGGTCTTCCACCTGGTCGCGGTGTACTACGACACCGACGCCCTGGACCTCGCCGCCAACCGGATCACGCTGCGCCGCCGGACGGGCGGCAAGGACGACGGGTGGCACCTCAAGCTACCCGACGGTGCCGACCGCCGCGAGGTGACGGTGCCGCTGGGCGACGACGCCGACGCGCCGGAGGGCGCCTCGGCGGAGGTGCCGGCAGAGCTGGTGGAGCGCGTCCGCGCACTCGTGCGCGGGCGCGTCCTCGCCCCCATCGCCATCATCGAGAACGAGCGGCACACGACGTACTGCCACGCGGTCGACGGGGAGCTCCTCGGCGAGTTCGTCGACGATCACGTGCATTCGGTGTCCCTGCTCCCCGACGGGCCGGAGAAGAACTGGCGCGAGTGGGAGTTCGAGGTGCCGGACACCTCGCTGGGCCGTAAGACGGCGATCGCCGTCGACAAGGTGTTGCGGGCGGCGGGCGGCGAGCGACCGGACGCGGCGTCGAAGCTGGCGCGCGCGATCGACACCGAGGCCGCCCGGCCGCCCGTCGACCTACCCAAGAAGATCTCGCACGCGACCGCGGGCCAACTGCTCACCGCGGCGCTCGCCGCCTACCGCGACAAGCTGCTGCGCGAGGACCCGCGGGTGCGGGCCCGCGGCGACGATGCGGTGCACCAGATGCGGATCGCCACGCGACAGCTGCGCAGCGTGCTGACCGAGTTCTCCGGTTTCTTCGAGGGACCCGCGCGCGCCGCGCTGAGCTCGGAGCTCAAGCTGCTGGCGTCGATCCTGGGCGCGGTTCGCGACGCCGAGGTTCTCGCGCAGCGGTTCGAGGACTTCGATGCGGACGGCGAACTCGGCGGCGCGGGCGCCGCTCTCGCGCATCGCCAGCACGCCGCCGAGG
This sequence comes from Tsukamurella sputi, assembly GCF_007858445.1. Classification (GTDB taxonomy): domain Bacteria; phylum Actinomycetota; class Actinomycetes; order Mycobacteriales; family Mycobacteriaceae; genus Tsukamurella; species Tsukamurella sputi. Next base: position 277,829 of record NZ_VIGV01000001.1, read on the forward strand.
CGCGGGGCTGGGGCCGCGTGGAGCTGGCTCTGAACTCGGACCGGTACTTCGTGCTCCTGGACGCGATCGACGCCTTCATCGCCGATCCCCCGCTGCGCGAACGGGCGGATCAGCCGGCACTGAAGAGCCTGGCGCCGCTGCTGGACAAGCGGATCCGCTCCTTCGCCCGACAGTCGACGGTGCTGCTGGCGGACCCGTCGTGCACGGACGATGACGTGCACGCGATCCGCAAACACGCCAAACGGCTGCGCTACGCCTCGGCGGTGGTGGACCCGGTGGTCCGCGGCGACCTGCGGTCCGAGGTCAAGGGGCTGTCGAAGGTGCAGACGCGACTCGGCGAGTTCCAGGATGCGACGATCGCCCGCGATGCCGTGGCCGATCTCGCGGCCGAGACGACTGATCCCGCGATCGCCTTCCGGCTGGGACGCATCGACGCGATCGAGGAGATCCGCGCCGGCCAGGCACGCGCCGCCCTACCGGGGATGCTCCGCGCGCTGCGCTGATCGCTTGCTAGGTCCCGTACCGCGGCCGGCCGGCCCCTACAAGCCGGCGATGCCCGCCAGGCGATTGCCGATGTCCGTGCCCGAGTACGAGTTGTGCGAGTTCGCCACCGTGGTGCCGAGGTCACCGGTCCAGTGGCACACCGGATCACCCGTGGTGCAGATCGTCAGGGTCCGGCCTCCCACACGCGGGGCCAGAGGCGCCGGATTGGCGCCGCTGACCAGCGCCGAGGCCTGCGCCATCCCCTGCGAGCGCGGCGCGGTGCCGAGGTAGCGGGTGGTGTCGTTCGGGATGCGGTCCGGATCGGCGATGAGCGCAGCAGCGGTGAACTGCGGGCGATCGCCCAGCCGCTGCAGCGCGCGGTGGACGGCGGCCGCGCCCTGGGAGTAGCCCGCCATCACGATCTTCGTCGACGGGCACGCCTTGACGACGATCTCGACATCGCCCTGGGTGTTCGCTGCGCCGGTGTTCATGCTGGCGAGGAAGCCGCCGAGCTTGTCCAGCCCGGTGGGCACCGGCGCCGCCGGGTAGTAGATCGGGCGGATGGCGACCGTCTTCCCCGCCGCCCGGACGCGGCCGGCGAAGGCCTGGGCCGCGGTGTTGACCATCGCGCCCAGACCGCCAGCCTCACGGCCCTCTCCGGAACCCGCGGCCCCGATGAAGGTGTAGTCGGCACACTCCGGGGCCGCCGTTGCCGGCGCCGCGAGAGCAGGGGCGAGCGGTGCGAGCAGGGCGACGGCGGCGGGAATGAGGACGAGGCGACGGCTCATGTGCTCACGCTAGCGCCTTCTCGTACACGAAGGACACCTTTCGCGAGGTCACATCGGCGGTCTCGAGGCGGACCGTCACGCAACGCCCCTCGGGTGGCGCTCCGCTGCAGGGCGCGATCACGGCGGGCTCGTCGATCAGGACCTGATCCGCGCGCATCGTGACGGCCGAGAAACTCTCGCCCACCCGGTCAGCCAGGATCACGGCCTCAGTGAGGTCGATGCAGGCGCGATCGACCTTGTTCGCCAGGGAGTTGGTGCGGCGCATCGTCTCGGCGACGTCGTCCAGTGCGTCCGACGCCCAGGCCGGCACCGGGGTGCCCGCGCACGCGGCGAGGCACACCTCGGTGGCGTAGCGGTCCGCCAGTCGCCGCAGCGGCGCGGTGACGTGGGCGTACGGTGCGCCTACCCCCGCGTGTCCGCGGTCCGCAGGTGGCTCCGGCGCCTGCGCGGTACCGAACGCCGCGTAGCCGGATCCGCGAAGCAGCCGCGCCGCGTCGCTCATGACGGCCAGTCCCTGCGGCGTGCTCACATCGAGGCCGGCGAGGAAGTCGCCCACACCGACCTGCTGCGGCCAGTCCTGCCCCAGCGCCGCCGCGGTACGCCGCAGGTCGGCGACGGCACCGTCGGGCGCGGTGGGCAGCGTGCGCAACAGCCCCATCCCCGCCTTCAGCATGATCGCGGCCGCGCACACGCCGGTGAGCAGTGAGATCTGCGCATTGTGGGCGTCGAAGTCGGTGCGCGGCTCGATCCGCAGGGTCCAGCCGTCGGCCCCCTCGACGGCCTCCTGAGCGGGCAGGCGCAGGTCGATCGCGCCGTGCGCACGGCCCCAGGCGGCCCGCAGCGCCCCGACCTCCGGCAGCAGAGCGATGCTCGGGTGCACCCGCCCCGCATCGAAGTCCGCCTGGACCCCCTCGTAGTCCAGCTGAGCACGGGAGCGGACGACGGCGCGGCGCACCGTCGCGGAGACCACCTCGCCGCGCGCATCGAGGTGGATCTCCCACAGCGCCGCCGGGCGGTCCTGCTCCGGGAGCAGCGATCCGGCGCCCTCGGACAGGGAACGCGGATGCAGCGGCACGGAACCGTCGGGCAGGTAGAGCGTCTGGCCCCGCTTGCGCGTCTCCGCTTCGAGCGCGCCGCCCGGAACGACGAGCGCGCCGACGTCGGCGATCGCGTAGTGCACCAGATAACCCGCGCCCTCGGCGGCGATGTGCACGGCCTGGTCGAGGTCTTTCGCGCCGGGCGGATCGATGGTGACGAACTCGATGTCGCGACGGTCCTCGCGCCCCTGCGCGCAGCGGTCGGAAACCGCCTGCGCCTCGGCCGCGGCGGCGGCCGGGAAGTCCTCGACCAATTCGAACTCGGTGCGGACCGACCCGAAGTCGACCGCGCTGGACGGGACGGGTCCGCGCATCGGGATACCGGTCACGGCTACTCCGCCAGCGCCTCGACGCTCATGGCCGCCGCGGTGCGCTCCCCCGCCACGAGCCACGCGTACAGCACGTCGCCGTCACGGTGGGCCAGCAGCCGCGGCTCGTCCTCCAACTGCAGCGCCGAGTTGTGCTCGACGACGCCGCGCAGCGGGAGCCGCTCGCGCAGATCGGGCTGCGTGGCCAGCACCTCCTCGAGCGCCGTCCAGTACACGGCGTTGTTGACGTGCTGGATGATGTCCAGATCGGCGGCGCGCAGCAGGAAGGGCACCTCGACGGCGTCCGGGTGCGGTGTGGGATCGAGCCACTGCTTCCAGCGCAGGACGCCGGGCTCCGCCGCGGCGCCGAACGTGCTCAGGAAGGTCTCGCTCAGCGCCGACGGGGTCAGCGTGTCGATGTTGAAGTTGATCCAGAAGGCCTCGGTCTCGATCCGAGTGCCCTTCTGGCCGTCGATGCCGATGCGCACATTGCACCAGCGCGAGCCCATCTTCGACCCCCACCGCTCGACGCTGAGGATGTCGGGCTGCTCGCCGCCCTCGAGGATCTCGATGACGGTGCGCCGCACCACCCAGTACGGGTGAACGTCCTCGTAGTCCACGTGGCGGAGGTGGTCCTGTCCCGTGTCCTGCAGGTAGCGGGCGACACCGTCGAACTTGAGACGACGGTCCGGGCTGACGGCGTCGCCCCGGACGGACCGCTGAGCGGTGTAGATGGCGCCGGACTCGAGCAGTTCGGCGCGACGTTGCGGCTCGGTGATGCGCGGGGGCAGGGGTTCTCCGATCACCCGCCCGAGCCTAGTCGACGGTGCGCTTGTTGAAGGCCCGCACCGCCAGCGGCGCGAACACCGCCGTGAGCGCGACCGACCAGAGCACGGTGGCGAGCACCGGATGCTGCAGTGACCAGGGCGCACCCTCCCGCAGGGGAAGATCGTTCCCCCACAGTTCTCGCATCGCCTGGACCATCGAGGACACGGGATTCCACTCCGCCACCGCCCGGAGCCACGGCGCCATCCCCGCGGTGGGTACGAAGGCGTTGGAGAGGAAGGTGATCGGGAACATCGTGGCGAACATGAATCCGTTGACGGCCTCGATGGACTGCATCATGCAGCCCACGAGGATCCCGAACCAGATCATGGCGAAGCCGAACATCAGGAGCACGAGGAAGCCCAGCACCGCGTCCACCGGGTTCGTGCGGATCCGCCAGCCGATGGCGAGGCCGGTGAGGCACATGACGACGATGCCGATCGAGGAGTGCAGGAGGCTCGCGATACTGCGACCGATGAGCACCGAGGCACGGCTGATCGGCAGCGAACGGAAGCGGTCGATCACGCCCTTCTCGAGGTCGGTCGTCAGGCCGCCGGCCACCACGAAGCAGGTGAAGACCATGGTCTGCCCCAGGATGCCGGGGAGCAGGTACTCGCGGTAGGACACGCCCTCCGTGGGGATCGCCGATCCGAAGACGAACGCGAACAGCACCGTGAACATGATCGGCTGGATGGTGACGTCCGACAGCATCTCCGGCATGCGCTTGGTGTGGATCATGCTGCGCCGAACCATGATCCAGGACTGCTTCCAGAGACTGGTCTGATGCGTCTCGACGCCGCCGACGCCGACGGCCGAGGTGGTGGCGGTCATGCGGAGACCTCCTCGGAGTCCGTCGCGTCGGTCTCGGCCCGGCGCCCGGTGAGGGAGAGGAAGACATCGTCGAGGCTGGGCCGCGAGAGGCCGAGATCGTCGACCTCGATGCCGCTCTCCGCGAGCAGCTCGACGGCCCGGTTCAGGTCGGCCAGGCCGTTCGCCGGGCTGCTGACCTGGCGCGCCCCCTCGTCGACGAAGACCTCGCTGCCGAGCTGCGCCAGGGTGTCCCGCGCCCGCGGGAGATCGGCGGCGGCCGAGACCGTGAGCACGAGGCTGGCCGCGCCGGCGCGCTCCTTGAGCTGGAGCGGAGTGCCCTGGGCGATGATCCGCCCCTTGTCGATGACGATGATCTCGTCCGCCAGCTGATCCGCCTCCTCAAGGTACTGCGTGGTGAGGAGCAGCGTGGTGCCGTTGGACACGAGCATGCGCAGCACGTCCCAGAGCTCGGAGCGGGCGCGCGGATCCAGACCGGTCGTGGGCTCGTCGAGGAAGAGCACCGGCGGCGCGGTGAGCAGGCTGACCGCCAGATCCAGCCGCCGGCGCATGCCGCCCGAATAGGCCTTCACCTGCTTGTCTGCGGCCGTGGTCAGCGAGAACTGTTCGAGCAGCTCCGCGCTGCGCCGCTTCAGCGCGGCGCGCGGGATGCCGTACAACCCGCCGATCATGGCCAGGTTCTCGCGGCCGGTGAGGATCTCATCCACCGTGGCGGCCTGGCCGGTGAGCCCCATGTTGCGGCGCACCTCGATGGGGTTCTCCCGTACGTCGTACCCCGCGATGCGCGCAGTGCCCTCCGTGGGCGGCGACAGCGTGGTCATCATCCGGACAGTGGTCGTTTTGCCCGCACCGTTGGGCCCGAGGAGCCCGAGGACCGAGCCCCGGGGGACGCGGAAACTGACGCCGTCCACCGCCGTGAAATCGCCGAATCGTTTCACCAGGCCGATCGCCTCGATGGCCCAGTCACCGCTCTCACCGTGTGTCATGGGGCAACGGTAGTGCGGTGCACCGACAAGTTCTACGAATTTTGCACGTGGCGGTGGGCGCGCTCGATCAGCCCGACCACGTCTCCGTCGGCGACGGGGTTCACCATCGAGACCCAGCCCAGCTTGGCGTAGAGCGGATGCGGGATCACGGCGTCGTCGGCGGCGTAGTCCCACTCGCCCGCGTGGGCCGCGTGCTCCGCGGGCGGGTAGCCGATCAGCTCGGCGAAGGCCTCGCGCCCCACAGTGGCGTTGAGCCGGAAGGCGCCTGGCCGGTCCAGGTCGGAGCGCTCGTCGTCGGGGTAGTTCTTGGTGATGACGGTGAGGTAGGGCATGACGCCGGGTTCGCCGTCGGGCGTGAAGTAGACGAAGGTATCGCCCCAGGCGATCTCGGGCACCGGGGTCTTCCCGTCGGCCGCGAGCGCACCCGGGGCGATCGTCTCGACGGTCGAGTCGGGTAGCTCCCGCAGGAGGGCGATGACGGCGTCGCGGGCGGTCGGTTCGGTCACCTCTGCAAACTACTCGCCGGCGCGGCGCACCGTCAGGACGCTCTCCGATTCGCGCTCCGCGCGGTAGGCCTTCGCACCGCCGTTGACGCCGAACAGGCGCTTGCTCCAGACCAGCCAGACCACCGCGGCGATGTTGATGACGAGCGCGCCCGCGCGCAGTACCGTGACCTTCTCGGTGATCTCGTAGATCTCGAGGGGCAGGAACGCCGAGGTCGCGATCACCGCGAAGTACTCTCCCCACCGGGCGCCGAGCCACAGCCCGACGGCCTCGACGAGTTCGATCACGGCGTACGCAACCAGGCCGACGGCGATCCACGCCAGCGCGGTGCCGGAGAGCCCGAGCGCCTTGTCGATCGTGCTGACGATCCGCGAATCGCCCACGTTGAAGCCCAGTTGACTGAGGATCGGCAGCTTCTCCTGGAAGACCTCACGCAGGTGCACCCGAGAGTCCCGGAACTGCCACACCACCACGCCGCCGGCGAGGAAGATCAGGCCGCGGACGACCCGCTCGACGGCGAGGAAGCGCATGATCAGTTCGTCGCGCAGGGCCCGGCCTCGCGGGACCGACGGTGCGTGCGCCGCCGGCCCGGAGCCGTGCGGTTCGCCGACGACGAAGTCGTCGCAGCGGAGGCAGCGCCACGCCTGCCCCTCGGGGGTCTCGGCGTGGACGCGCTCGCGCAGGTCGGCCTCGTCGGGCGCGTACGTGACGTGCCCGCGGGCGCCGCAGGAGAGCAAGGACAGATCCATCGGATCAGGCTAGCGCCGGTACGAGGCGGCGGCACCCTGATGAATCGGGCGATTCGGGGCGGACGAGCTGACGTGTAAGCCGGATCCTGTCCCCCGCCGCATCTCTGCGCCGGGGTGGCGACCATCCATCTGGACACACCGTCGCCGGGTGCCTCGAGCGGTCCACCCGCACGCTCGGGCGAGCAGCCCTCATGCACGTGCGCAGCGCCACCACGACGGTGGCGCCTTCGACCTTGCTCCGGGTGGGGTTTACCGAGCCGCGACGGTCACCCGCCGCGCTGGTGCGCTCTTACCGCACCGTTTCACCCTTACCCGGGCCGGAGCCCGGGCGGTCTGTTCTCTGTGGCACTGTCCCGCGGGTCACCCCGGGTTGCCGTTAGCAACCACCCTGCCCTGTGGAGTCCGGACTTTCCTCGACGCGGGCGTACTGGTCACCCAGCCGTTCCCAACGTCGCGGCCGCCCGGTCAGCTCGTCCGCGCCGACCAGGATACCCCGTGGCGAGGCGGTCAGAGTGCGGCCGTGCGGTTGACCTGGCGGACCGACGCGCCGCCGTCGGGGTAGAAGTCGGCGATCGAGATCGACGCCAGGTCGAGGTGCAGCCGGTACAGCAGCTGCGGCCCCACGTCGAGGGCGATGCGCAGGGCCGTCTTGATCGGCGTGACGTGCGAGACCAGGAGCACTGTGCGGCCCCCGTATTCGGTGGTGACCCGGTCCAGGAGCGCGGCGACGCGCAGGTGCACCTCGTCGAAGCTCTCGCCGCCCGGCGGGGCGACGGAGGTATCACCCAGCCACCGGCCGTGGAGCTCGGGATCGCGGGCCCGGGCCTCGCCGAAGGACAGTCCCTCCCAGTCGCCGAAATCCGTCTCGATCAGGCCGTCCTCCACCGCGACGGTGAGGCCGCGATCGGCGTTCACGGCGTCGGCCGTCTGCCGGGCACGATCCAGCGGCGAGGAGAGGATCACGTCGATCTCCGTGCCGCGCAGCAGTTCCGCGGCGGCCGCCGCCTGCTCGCGCCCCAGATCGGTGAGCGACGGGTTACCACGGCCCGAGTACAGCCGCTCCACCGAAGCGGGCGTCTGGCCGTGCCGCAACAGGATCAGGCGGGTCGGTTCGTGCTCCGAGGTCGTCCAGCCGCCGCGCTGCGTCGCGCCACCCTGCGCCCGGGTCATTCTTCGGGCTTGCCCTGCGGCAGGCCGGACTCGAAGGTGCGCACCAGGATCGCGCCGCACTCGTCGCAGTGCACGACCTCGTCTGCCGGCGTGCGCGCCACCCCGTCCAGGAAGCCGCGGTCGAGCTCGAGGCGGCAGGCTCCGCACCGTCGGGCCTGCAGGAGCCCGGCCCCCGTACCGGAGTTCTTCCGGCATCGCTCGTACTCCGCGTACAGGTCCTGCGGGAGCTTTCCGACGGTGTCCTCGCGCGTGGCAGCCGTGCGGGCCCTCGCGACGTCGATGTCCTTGACGGCCTCCTCCCGTCGGCGCGCCACCGCGGCGATCTCCTCGCTCGTCGCGTTCACGACGGCCTCGGCGCGCTGCTGGTCGAGCGCGACGGCCTCGCGCTTCTCCATGAGTTCGAGCTCCTCGTCCTCCAGGACGGACTGGCGGCGCTCCAGGCCGCGCAGCTCGTGTTCGATCTCGGTCAGCTGCTTCGCCGGAACCGCACCGGAGGCCAGCAGCTCGCGGTCCTTCTGCTCGCGGAGGCGGGTCTGCTCGACCTCCTTCTCGAGCTTGGTGATGTCGCGGTCCAGGTCCTCCACCAGGATCGACACCCGCACCGACTCGTCGCGCTCGGTGGTCGCGCGCTTCTCGAGTTCGGCGATCTCGGCGTCCTCGGGAAGGTGGGTGGCGCGGTGCGCCAGGCGGGCGATCTCCGCGTCGACCTCGGCGAGGTCCAGCAGGATGCGTTGAGCAGCCGGATCAGCGTTCATCTGCGCCACTCTACGCATCCGCCCCCGGAGCGGCCCGCACCGTGAACGGATCCGTGGGGGTGTCGTGGACCGCGACGTCGAGGTAGGGCCAGAGCAGCTCGGCGACCGTGGCGCACCAGGGGAACTCGGTGCCCCAGTGCCCGGCGTCCACGACGGCGGGCCCGCCGACGCGCAGGTGCTCGTCCACGGGGTGATGCCGCAGATCACCGGTGACATAGGCGTCGACGCCGAGGCGCGCGACGGCACCGAGCAGCGAGTCCCCCGCTCCCCCGCAGACCGCGACGGTCCGCACGATCGCCTCCGGGTTCCCGGCCGCGCGCGCCGGCGCGCCGAGGGCGTCGGCGACGTGGGCGGTGAACGCCTCCAACGTCAGCGGCTCCGACAGGGTTCCGATGCGGCCCAGGCCCCATTCCCGCTCGCCGCCGACCAGTTCGACGATGTCGTGCGCCGGCACCTCGTAGGGATGCGCGTGGCGGAGCGCACGGGCCACGCGCTCGCGGTGGGCGGTTGCGGCGACGAGCTCGATCCGCGTCTCGTCCACAGTGGTGAGCTCGCGGGCGCTGCCGATCGCGGGATTCGCGTCATCGCCCGGCCGGAACTGGCCGACACCGTCGACCCGCCAGGCGCACTCGGAGTACTCCCCGACCTCCCCCGCGCCCGCCTCGAACATCGCCGCGAGCACCTCGTCCGCCTGCGCGGGCGGCACCATCACGCCCCACCGGTCCAGCTGCAGCGGCGCGTCCAGGTACTCGACGGGCCCGATGACCTCCACCCCGAGCGCCGCCGCAAGGGCGTCGTTGACGCCGCCCCGAGCGCGATCGGCGTTGGTGTGCGCGGTGAACAGCGCGCACCCGCCGCGGATGAGCCGGTGGATCAGCGCACCCTTCGGCGTGCTCGCCGCGACGGTGTCGACGCCGCGCAGCAGGAGCGGGTGGTGCGCGATGACGAGCTGGGCGCCACGGGCGAGCGCGGCGTCGACCACATCGGTCGTGACGTCCACGCAGACCAGCACGCGCGCGACCTCGGAAGCCGGGTCTCCGCATACCAGCCCGACGCTGTCCCACCCCTCCGCCAGCCGGGGCGGATACGCCTGATCGAGCACTGCGATGACCTCTGCCAGCTTCATGGCTGCCAGCGTAGATCCGTCGGACGTCTCCGGTATGAACGCGACATGCACGCGTTCATGGACGAGACGAAGGGGTCCGGGCTCATCGTGGTGGTCGTGGTCGTCGCTCCGTCCACGCTGCCGACGCTCCGCAAGGAGCTCAACGCTCTTCGTATGAGGGGTCAACGACGCATACATTTCGCCAAGGAGTCGCCCTCGCGGCGGCGTTCGATCGCAGCTGCGATCGCCGGGATGCCTGTCGCAGCCACCGCCTTCGATGCTCGCGGTATCCGAGACGCTCGAGCCGCTAGAGAGCGCGCCCTTCGTGCGGTGGTGGCGGATCTCGATGCACAATCGGTCGCTCGGTTGATCATCGAACAGGATGACAGCCTGGTCGCGGCAGACCGCCGAACGCTGTTTCGCGCAACCCGTGCTACCCGGAGCGGACTCGAGTACCTCCACGTGCGTCCGGCGTCTGAACCGATGCTCTGGATTCCCGACGCCATCGCATGGTCGATAGCACGCGGCGGCGACTCAGCGCGAAGGATCGCTGCGGTCGTCGAAGCGAACGTCACTGTGCGTTGACACGAAACCCCGCTCACCAACCGTCCGGATGGCTGCGGGGCCGCTGTCCACGAGCGAAAGCTCGGGCGTAGTCCTCAGCATACCGATCCACTCGTCGCCGCACCAGTGGCGATTCGAGCGTCGAGCAGCGTCGGGCAAGATGGAGGGGTGAGTACTCCGCTGCATGTCACGTTCGTGTGCACCGGCAACATCTGCCGTTCGCCGATCGCCAAGATCGTCTACGAGCAGGCCGTGGCCGATGCCGGACTGGCCGAGGCGGTGCGCGTCACCAGCGCCGGCACCGACGGCTGGCACGAGGGCAGCCCGGCGGACTCGCGCGCGCAGGACGTGCTCGCGGAGGCCGGCTACCCCACCGCGCACACCGCCGCTGAGCTGACCGACGATCACCTCGCGGCCGATCTCGTGGTCGCGCTGCACCGCTCACACGTCGCGCCGCTACGGCGACGCGGCGTGCCCGCGGACCGGATCCGGCTGCTGCGCAGCTTCGATCCGGATGCCGCGCACGAGAGCGTGCCCGACCCGTACTACGGCGATCACGACGACTTCCGAGCGACGCTGACCGAGGTCGAGGGCGCGATACCCGGGCTCCTCGAGTGGACGCGAGAGAACATTGCCTAGCTGGATCAAGGTGATCTTCCAGCCGCGGTGGATCGCCCTCGCCATCGCGGCGCTGGCCTTCACCGCGCTGTGCTGGTCGGTGCTGGCACCGTGGCAGCTGGGGAAGAACTCGTCCACCAGCCACCGCAACCAGCAGATCGCCGACTCCGTGAACGCCGAGCCGGTGCCGGCGGCGCAGTTGCTGGGCGGCCGCACCGACGTGCCGAAGGACGCCGAGTGGCGGCGGGTGGTGCTCACCGGGCAGTACCTCACCGACAAGCAGTCCCTCGCCCGGCTGCGGAATCAGGACGGCAAGCCGGCCTACGAGGTGCTGGTGCCGTTCGCGGCGAACGACGGCGCAACCTATCTCGTCGACCGGGGCTTCGTGAAGACGCCCACCGGCGGCGTGGTGCCGGAGTTCGCGCCGCCGCCGTCGGGAACGGTCACGCTCCAGGCCCGCGTGCGTGCCCCGGAGAAGACCGATCCGGCCCGTGGGCCGCGGACCGAGGCCGGATTCCTGCAGGTCTTCGCGATAGACCCGTCGGCGATCGGCCCGGCGCAGTCGATCACTCTGGCGCCCGGCTACCTGACCCTCGACGAGGACCAGCCCGGCGGACTCGATCCGATCCCGCTGCCGATGCTCGACGCCGGCCCGTATCTCTCCTACGGCCTGCAGTGGCTCGCCTTCGGGATCATGGCGCCCCTCGCGATCGGCTACTTCGTGTGGTCCGAGGTACGACGCCGGCGCGAGGACAAGGCCGTCTTCGACGCGGGCAACGCGGATCCGCAGACGCCGCAAGCGACGGAGGAGGCGCCGGAGGTCAGCCCCGAGGCCGCCCGCGCCGCACGGCTCGCCGACCGGTACGGACGCAAAGGACAGTAGCGGCGAGCGCGCCCAGTTCCACGGCGCGCGACAGGCGCGCGGCCCGCGCCAGATCGCGCGGCTCGGGTGCGCGGCCACGGCCCAGCGTCGGGCGCAGCTCCACGCCATGCGCGTACTGCGTGCGCCCACCCAGCTGCAGGCCGAGCGCTCCCGCGGCGGTCGCCTCCGCGACCCCGGCGTTGGGACTGGGGTGTTTCGCCGCATCCTCACGCCAGGCACGGAGAGCGTCCGACGGTGCTCCGCCGACCGTCGGCGCCAGGGCGACGGTGACCGCACCCGCGAGCCGGGCCGGGACGTAGTTGAGGACGTCGTCGAGTCGCGCCGATGCCCAGCCGAATTCGCCGTACCGCTCATTCCGGTAGCCGACCATCGCATCCAGCGTGTTCGCCGCGCGGTACGCCAGTAGGCCCGGCAGGCCCGCGACGGCGCCCCAGAAGAGCGGCGCCACCGCGGCGTCCGACGTGTTCTCGGCGACCGACTCGGTAGCCGCCCGCGCGAGCCCTGCGGCGTCGAGCACCGACGGGTCGCGCCCGCACAGGCTGGGGAGCAGGGCGCGCGCGGCGGTCAGATCCCCGCGCTCCAGGTCGGCCCCGAGCGTGGATCCGACCGACCGCAGTCCCGCTCCCCCGACCACCGCCCAGGTGCCGACCGCCGTAGCGCCGGGCACCCTCCGCAGCGCATACCCCAGCGCCGCCGCGCCACCCACCAGGACCGCGGTGTACGCCGCGCCGCGCAGCTTCGCCGGGGCGTACATCCGTCGCTCGAGCGCGAGTGCGACGGTGCCGAAGCCCGCGACCGGGTGGTAGCGGCGGGGGTCGCCGAAGACCTCGTCGGCGACGATGCCGAGAGCCAGTTCGGTGGTGCGGTTCACGGATGTCGACGCTACCCGGTTCGCCTAGACGCACACCTGTTTGCAATCAGCATATTCTTTGCGTTTTGCATGTTACTGTGCAGCATGATCAAGACACGGTTCCTCGCCGCCACCACCGCCGCGGTCGCCCTCTCCCTCGCCGCTCCCACCGCCGCCGGCGCCGCACCGCAGACAGACGCCGATCTCGCGAAGTCGGTGGCCTGCTCCTACGCCGCCTCCGTGGCGCAGCACGCAGAGAACGGCGTGGGGAACAGTCGGTCGGAGAAGCTGATCAGCCAGCGCGGTTCGCTGTACCTGGTGGAATGCGAAGTGCGCGTGATGCAACGCGGGAACGCGACCGTCTACATCAACGACCCGCGCCCCGCGCTGATCTACCGCGTCACGGTGGACGCGAACAATCGGTTCTTCGTCGTCAACGCCGAGGGCCCGTACGTGCCGCCGGTCCGCCAGCAGGCACCCGGCCGGGCGGCCTAGCGCCCGCCCGTCCGCGCGCTCACTGCCAGACGAAGCCGTCGGGATCGACGAGCGAGCCGAGATCGCCGTCGACCCTGATCCGGTGAGAGCCACTGCCCTCCAGCGGAACTCCCGCGTCCTTCGCGGCGGCCTTACGCCCGTACAGCGCGAGCTTCACAGCACCGGGTTCGGCGTCGAACTCGACGTACTTGCGGCCGAAGCTCTTCGCCACGGAGAGCCCGTGCTCGACGTAGAAGGCTTTGGTCGCGGCGACGTCGTCGACCCCGAGCAGCAGCACCGTGTCGTCGATGGTCCGCAGCGGCGCGCCGGTGTTCTTCTTCGACGACGACGCGACCTTCCAGAGCGTGCCGTCGGGCGCACGGAAGACGCCGCCGTAGCCCCAGAAGGACTTCTTCGCGGGTTTGATCTCCGTCGCGCCCGCTGCGATCGCGGGCGCGACGAAGGAGTCGACCACGGCCGGCTCGGCCACGACCAGCGAGATCACGAAGCCGCGGAAACCGGTGGACGGTTCCGTGGAGGCCCTGAACCGCAGGCCGTGGTCGGGGCCGAAGGCGGTGTCGTAGAAATCCCGGGCTGCGGCCGGGTCGGCCACCTCCAGGGTGAGGGACCGGATCGGGGCGGAGAGCGAGGTTGTCATGCCTGCAACGCTATGAGCTGCGCTTTCGGTGCGCTTCTCGATTCCTGACCGATCCGGCCGCCCGTCAGCCGCGGTAGCGGAAGATGATCCGCCCGCGGGTCAGGTCGTAGGGGCTGATCTCCACGAGTACTCGGTCGAGCGGAACGATCTTGATGTAGTTCTTCCGGATCTTCCCGCTGATATGCGCGAGTACGACGTGCCCGTTGTCGAGCTCGACGCGGAACGTCGCGTTCCGGAGTCCCTCCACGACGGTGCCGGCGGCCTCGATGCCGCGCGCCGTCTTCGTCATGGCCGCACCAGCTCGACGGTGGTCTCGACCGCACAGCCGCCGGCCCGCTCGATCACGGCGACGGCGGCGCCGTCCGCCGGATCCGCCTGAGCCGCGAGGAAGGGCTCGACGCCGGGCGCGGATCGCACCCGCCACGCCCCGGGCGGGGTCACAGCGGGAGGCGGATCGAGCGGTATTCGGTACAGCGTCTCGCGCTTGTGCGGGACGAAGCCGTGGCGCTGCCACGCCGCGAGCTGGTCGCCGTCACCGTCCGCCACGAGCGTACGCAGCGGAGGCGACAGCTCGGCGAGGAGCGTCGCGGCCAGTAGATCGAAAGCCGCTGCGCTCCAAGCGTCGATGCTGATGAAACCGGCTCGCCGCGACGGTCCGCCGCGTCCGATGATGCGGTCGTCGGCATCGACCGCGAGCCAGTCGCCGTCGTCCGACCTCCGCAGAGTGAGAGAAGAAACGTTCATGGTGTTGCCTTTCAGGAATGCCTGCGTGCGGCGCTCCTGGTGGTGACACCTAGGTCGACCGTGAGAACGGAGGGAGCACCCACATGCGAGAAACGTTCACGGGTCTCACCTCCTTCGGCCGGTCACGGTTGCCTGCAGCCTATCGCCCTGCGCGACTCGGTCGCATCTCCTTTTCCGGCACCGTCGTCCAGCGCACCTCCGGTCAGTCGCGGTCGCGCTGCCTGATCGCGACGGCGATGCGCTCGCAGCCGATCAACACGCACCCGGCGAGAACGAGAAGGCCGAACCCGGCCTCGCGCCCCGCACCCCAGGCGTTCAGCCCGAGGATGAAAACGGCGACGACAGCGAAGACCACCACAACCGGCCAGGGCGAACCCGACATCTTCTTGTCAGTCATGGCCGAACATTAGCATCGTGCATGGCGTGCGCCCGACGCTCAGTACTGTGCCTGGTGCGCGCGGAGGGACTCGAACCCCCGACAGCCGGTGTGTAAGACCGGAACTCTAACCAACTGAGCTACACGCGCTTGCCGGTCGAAGATAGCGCAGCGAGGGCGTCTTCCCAAAGCGACTGATCGCGCGGGACCCCGGGCTCGTTCATCTCGGAGAACCGGACCACGCCCTCGCGGTCGATCACGAAGGTGCCGCGGTTGGGGTAGCCGTTGCGCTCGTTGAGCACCCCGTACGCGCCCGACACCTCGCCGTGCGGCCAGAAGTCGGACAGGATCGGGAACAGATAGCCCTGCGAACCGGACCAGACCTTGTGCGTGGGCGGCGGCCCGACGGACACGGCGAGGACGGCGGCATCGTCGTTCTCGAAGGACGGCAGCGAATCGCGGATGCCGCCCAGCTCGCTCTCGCAGGTACCGGTGAAGGCCAGCGGGAAGAAGACGAGCAGGACGTTCTTGCGCCCTCGGTACGTCTCCAGGGAGACGGGGCGGTTGTTCTGGTCGCGCAGGGTGAACGCGGGCGCGACCGCACCGACGGGCAGCGGACCTTCGGGCCGGACCGAGGTCACCTCTTGGCCACGCGGCCGGACTTCGGCTGCACCAGGCGGGAGCCGATCCACGATCCGAGGTTCGTCGACGAGGTCTGCGTGAGCCCGGCCGTCGGCGCCGCTTCGGCGATCTCGCTGGGCTGCACGTGTCCCGGCTGGCCGGTCTTGGGGCTGAGCACCCACACGTAGCCGTCGTCGGACAGCGGGGTGATCGCGTCCATCAGGGTGTCGACGAGATCGCCGTCGTCGTCGCGCCACCACAGCACGACCACGTCGACCACCTCATCGGTGTCCTCGTCGAGCATCTCCGCGCCGATGAGCTCCTCGATGGCCAGCCGCAGATCGTCGTCGGTGTCTTCGTCCCAACCGATCTCCTGCACGATGTTGCCGGGCTGCAGGCCCATCTTCTGGGCGAATGACCCATTCGTGGACACCGGTGGGAGCCTCCTCGCGTTCGCGCGGACGACCCGATGCCACCCGCATACCACTGTTCGGTGCCAACTTACGGCACCTGCGCCCCGGCGCAACAGGGTACGCCGAACTCGCGCTGCGGACCTGGTGAATTCCACCACGCGGAATACGACTGTCGAGTAGCTTTCGTATGCGGCAGGATGGGATCTGCGACACACCGCACACCCCTGGCATACCCAGCACCGCCTTCGCGACCCGTGAGGAGCACCAGTGACAGACTCGATCGCCACCACCCCGGCACCCGCCCCAGGACAGGGCCCCGCACCGTCGAACGACGGCCGTCCTGACCGCGTCCGCGTGATCCGCGAGGGGGTGGCCTCCTACCTCCCGGACATCGATCCGGACGAGACGGGCGAGTGGATCGAGTCCTTCGACGACCTGATCGCCACGCACGGTCCCGCCCGCGCCCGGTACCTGATGCTGCGCCTGCTCGAGCGCGCCAGTGAGAAGCGCGTCTCCATCCCGTCGCTGACCTCGACCGATTACGTCAACACCATCCCCACGGATCTCGAGCCCTGGTTCCCGGGCGACGAGGAGATCGAGCGGCGCTACCGCGCCTACATCCGTTGGAACGCGGCGATCATGGTGCACCGGGCGCAGCGCCCCGGGGTCGGCGTCGGCGGGCACATCTCCACCTACGCGGGCGCGGCATCGCTGTACGAGGTGGGCTTCAACCACTTCTTCCGCGGTAAGGACCACCCCGGCGGCGGCGACCAGGTGTTCATCCAGGGCCACGCCTCCCCCGGCATCTACGCGCGCGCCTTCCTGGAGGGCCGCATCCCCGCGGAGCGCCTGGACGGCTTCCGCCAGGAGAAGTCGCACGAGGACAAGGGCAAGGGCCTGCCGTCCTACCCGCACCCCCGGCTGCTGACGAACTTCTGGGAGTTCCCGACGGTGTCCATGGGCCTCGGCCCGATGAACGCCATCCAGCAGGCGCGGTTCAACCACTACCTGCACGACCGCGGCATCAAGGACACCTCCGACCAGCACGTCTGGGCGTTCCTCGGCGACGGCGAGATGGACGAGCCCGAATCGCGCGGCCAGATCCAGATCGCCGCGACCGAGGGCCTGGACAACCTGACCTTCGTGGTCAACTGCAACCTGCAGCGCCTCGACGGGCCGGTGCGCGGCAACGGCAAGATCATCCAGGAGCTCGAGTCCTTCTTCCGCGGCGCCGGCTGGAACGTGATCAAGGTGATCTGGGGTCGCGAGTGGGACGAGCTGCTGCACAAGGATCGCGACGGCGCGCTGGTGAACATCATGAACACCACGCCCGACGGCGACTACCAGACCTTCAAGGCGAACGACGGCGCCTTCGTCCGCGAGCACTTCTTCGGCCGCGACCCGCGGACCAAGGAGCTGGTCAAGGACATGACCGACGAACAGATCTGGGGTCTGCGCCGCGGTGGCCACGACTACCGCAAGCTGTACGCGGCCTACAAGTCGGCCATGGAGCACAAGGGCCAGCCGACGGTCATCCTGGCGCACACCGTCAAGGGCTTCGGCCTCGGCCACAACTTCGAGGGCCGCAACGCCACGCACCAGATGAAGAAGCTCACGCTGGACGATCTCAAGGGCTTCCGCGATCACCTGCGCATCCCGATCTCCGACGCGGAGCTCGAGAAGGACCCCTACCTCCCGCCGTACTACAACCCGGGACCGGAGTCGAAGGAGATCCAGTACATGCTGGATCGGCGCAAGCAGCTGGGCGGCTTCGTTCCCTCGCGGCGCACGCAGGCACAGGTGCTCAAGACTCCCGGCATCGACGCGGTGAAGGTGATGCTCAAGGGCTCGGGCAAGCAGCAGGTGGCGACGACGCAGGCCGTCGTCCGCATCTTCAAGGAACTGCTGCGCGATCCGGAGGTCGGGCCGCGCATCGTGCCGATCATCCCCGACGAGGCGCGCACCTTCGGCATGGACAGCTGGTTCCCCACGCTGAAGATCTACAACCGCCTCGGCCAGACCTACACGGCGGTCGACGCGCAGCTGATGCTCGCCTACAAGGAGAACCCGCAGGGCGTCATCCTGCACGAGGGCATCAACGAGGCCGGCTCGACGGCGTCGTTCACCGCGGTCGGAACGTCCTACGCCACGCACGACGTCCCGATGATCCCGCTGTACATCTTCTACTCGATGTTCGGCTTCCAGCGCACGGGCGACGGCCTGTGGGCCGCGGCCGACCAGATGGCCCGCGGCTTCGTGCTCGGCGCCACCGCCGGCCGCACCACCCTGACCGGTGAGGGCCTGCAGCACGCCGACGGCCACAGCCACGTGCTCGCGTCGACCAACCCGGCGGTCGTCGCCTACGACCCCGCGTTCGCGTACGAGCTCGCGCACATCGTGATCGATGGCCTGCGGCGGATGTACGGGGAGAACCCGGAGAACATCTACTACTACATCACCGTCTACAACGAGCCGATCCACCAGCCTGCCGAGCCGGAGAACCTGGACGTCGAGGGTCTGCTCAAGGGCATGTACCTGTTCAAGCCCGCGGACAGCGCGCACGAGAAGAAGGCGAACATCCTCGCCTCCGGCGTCACGATGCCCGACGCGCTCCGGGCCCAGGAACTGCTCGCCGAGGAGTGGGGCGTCTCCGCCTCGGTGTTCTCGGTGACCAGCTGGGTCGAGCTGTCGCGCGACGGCATCGAGTCCGAGAAGGCGGCGCTCCGCGCGCCCGGCGAGGAGTTCCGCACGCCGCACGTGACCAAGGTGCTCGGCGGTACCGAGGGCCCGACGATCGCTGCGTCCGACTTCATGCGCGGCACGCAGGACCTCATCCGCCAGTGGGTGCCCGGTACGTACATCACCCTGGGCACCGACGGCTTCGGCTTCTCGGACACACGTCCGGCGGCGCGGCGGTACTTCAACGTCGACGCGGAGTCGATCGTCGTGGGCGTTCTCCTGGGCCTCGCACGCGACGGGGCAGTCGATTTCTCGGTCCCCGCGGAGGCCGCGAAGCGGTACCGGATCGACGACGTGCTCGCCGCCCCGAAGCAGACCTCGGACCCCGGCGTAGCCTAGGACTCCATGACCGCTGATACGGGCTCGTTCCCCCTCCCCGGGAAGCCGGGGAAGGGGAGCTTCAATCGGAAGCGCCCCGAGCCTCGCGATGTACTCCCCGAGGCGATCCTCGCCCGGATCCGCCAGTACTCGGGGCGCGTCGCGACGGAGGCGGTGCGCTCCATGGAGGAGCAGCTCCCGTACTTCGCGGACCTGGAGGCCAGTCAGCGGGCGTCGATCCAGCTGGTGGTCCAGACCGCGGTGGTCAACTTCGCGGAGTGGATCGAGAACCCGAGCAACGTCGAATACACCGTCGCCTCCTTCCAGACGGTGCCGCAGGACCTGGCCCGCAAGGTCTCGCTCCTGCAGACCGTGGAGATGGTCCGCGTCGCGATGGAGTTCTTCGAGCGCTGGCTGCCACTGCTCGCGCGCAACGAGGACCAGCTGATCGCGCTCACCGAGGCGGTGCTGCGCTACGGCCGCGAGATCGGTTTCGGCGCCGCGTCGATCTACGCCTCGGCCGCCGAGGCCCGAGGTGCCTGGGACTCGCGGATGGAGGCGCTGGTGGTCGACGCGGTGGTCCGCGGCGACACCGGCGCCAACCTCCTCTCCCGGGCCGCGGCGCTCAACTGGGACCCGGTGGCGTCGGCCACCGTCATCGTCGGTAATCCCCCGCCGGACCAGAACGTCTCGGTTGCGGGGTCGGTGCACGACACGGCCCGCTCGCACGGCCGGTCTGCCCTCGCCGTTGTACAAGGCACCAAATTGGTGGTCATCGTCAGCGGCGGCGTCACGTCCGGCGACCCGTTCGCGGACTCGCTCATGCCGCACTTCTCCGACGGTCCCGTCGTGATCGGGCACACCACGCCCACGCTGGAGGACGCGCACGCGTCCGCGGTCGAGGCGATCGCCGGCGTCAACGCCGTCGCGGGCTGGCCGGGCGCGCCCCGGCCGGTGCACAGCTGGGAGCTGCTACCGGAACGTGCGCTGATCGGCGACACGCACGCCGGCCGCACCCTCTACGAACTACTCGTCAAGCCGCTCGAGGAGGCGGGGTCGGCTCTGTCCGACACGCTGGACGCCTACCTGGACTCGGGCGGCGCGGTCGAGTCGTGCGCCCGCGAGTTGTTCGTCCACCCCAACACCGTGCGGTACCGCCTGAAGAAGATCGCTGAGATCACGGGGCGCGATCCGCAGGACCCGCGGGATGCCTTCGTGCTGCGGGTAGCAGCCACCATCGGGCGTCTTGCGGCGGCCAATCCGGACCGCTTCACCCCCGCCGCTATGACGCGAATCACAGACATCTCTCTGACCTAATCCAGTCACACATAACACTCTGGTAACAGCCAGGACTCGCTGAGCAGCACTTTTGTGGAAACCCCACAAATTACCTGGGGCAGGTTCTCAGGCTCCAACACCTTCTTTTCAGGTTCGCGGGGTGTTTCCTGGAACACGTGATTGCACTGCTCGCACCCGGACAGGGTTCCCAGAAGCCCGGCATGCTGACCGCATGGCTCGATCAGCCTTCTGCCGTGGAGCGCCTCCGCGCATGGTCCGAGATCGCCGATCTCGACCTGGTCCGCCTCGGCACCATCGCCGAGGCCGACGAGATCACGGACACCGCCGTGACGCAGCCCCTCGTGGTCGCCGCCGCTCTGCTCGCCTTCGAGCAGATGGGTGCGCAGCCCGCCGACACCATCGTCGCCGGACACTCCGTCGGTGAGCTCGCCGCCGCCGCTGTCGCCGGTGTCATCACCGCCGACGAGGCCGTGCGCCTGGCCGCCATCCGCGGCCGCGCCATGGCCGCCGCGTGCGCGCTCGTCCCCACCTCGATGACCGCCGTGCTCGGTGGCGACGAGGCGGACGTGCTCGCCACCCTCGAGTCCTTCGACCTGATCCCGGCCAACATGAACGCCTCCGGGCAGATCGTGGCCGCGGGCACCGTCGAGAACCTGGCGAAGCTGGCCGACAACGCCCCCGAGAAGGCGCGCCTGCGCCCGCTCGCCGTGGCCGGCGCCTTCCACACCGAGTTCATGGCTCCCGCGCAGGAGGCCGTCGCGGCCGCCGCGCAGAGCATCGTCCCGCGGGACCCGCAGCTCACGCTGCTGTCGAACCGCGACGGCAAGCCCGTGACCTCCGGCGCCGAGGCCCTCGCGGCCATCGTCGCGCAGGTCACCCGCCCGGTCCGCTGGGACCTGTGCACCGCCACGATGCGCGAGGCCGAGGTCTCGATGGTCGTGGAGCTCCCCCCGGCCGGCGCCCTCGTGGGCATCGCCAAGCGCGAGCTCAAGGGCGTGCCGCAGGTCGCCGTCAAGACCCCGGCCGATCTGACCGAGCTGCTCGCTCCCGCGCAGTAGCCTTCGAACCACCGACGGGGCCGCTCGGCACCGTCGCACCCCGCGACGCCGTCGTCGCACCGATAGACTCCCGGCTCCGCGAAATCGCGGGTCGGGTCACACAAGGAAAGGGACCCACTGTGGCCACCAGCCAGGACGAAATCGTCGCCGCCATCGCCGAGATCATCGAAGAGGTCACCGGCATCGAGCCTTCCGAGGTCACCCTGGACAAGGCGTTCATCGACGACCTGGACATCGACTCGCTCTCGATGGTCGAGATCGCCGTGCAGCTCGAGGACAAGTACGGCGTCAAGGTGCCGGACGAGGACCTCGCGGGCCTGAAGACCGTCGGCGACGCCGTCGCGTACATCCAGAAGCTCGAGGCCGAGAACACCGAGCTCGCCGCCGAGCTCAAGGGCAAGTACGAGGCCGAGAAGGGCAAGTAAGCCCTTGTCATCGCTGAGGAATTTCTCGACGCTGGGGGGTGAGTTCCCCAGTGTCGTCGTGACTGCCATCGAGCTGACCACGTCGATCGGTGTCGATACCGACTCCACCTGGCAGGGACTCCTCGCCGGCAAGAGCGGCATCCGTCCGCTCGAGGGCGATTTCATCGGCGTGAAGATCCCCGATCTTCCGGTGCGGTTCGGCGGCCAGTTGCTGTCGGACCCGTCGGACGAGGTGCCGGAGCGGCCCGACCGCCAGCACGCCGGGGACATCAGCAAGCAGCACGTGTCGAAGCGGCGCATGTCCTACGTCGAGCAGGTCTCCCATGTGATGACCAAGCGGCTGTGGGACAAGGCCGGACGCCCGGATGTCGATCCGACTCGCCTCGCGGCGGTCGTCGGCACCGGGCTCGGCGGCGGCGAGACGATGGTGCAGGCCGTGGACGCGCTTCGCGACTCCGGCGTGCGCAAGGTCTCGCCGTTCGCCGTGCAGATGTCCATGCCGAACGGCGCGTGCGCGGTCTCGGCACTGGAGATCGGGGCCCGCGCGGGCGCCATCGCGCCCGTCTCGGCCTGTTCGACGGGCAACGAGGCCATCGCGCACGCCTGGCGCCAGATCGTGCTCGGCGATGCCGACATCGCGGTCTGCGGCGGCGTCGAAGGCCGGATCGACTCGCCGCCCATCGCATCCTTCGCGATGATGCGCGCACTGTCGACCCGCAACGACGATCCGCAGGCGGCCTCTCGGCCGTTCGACAAGGACCGCGACGGCTTCGTCTTCGGCGAGGCCCAGGCACTCATGATCATCGAGACCGAGGAGCACGCACTGGCGCGCGGCGCGAAGCCGATCGCCCGACTCCTCGGCGCCGGCATCACCTCGGACGGCTACCACATGGTCTCCCCCGATGTGGAGGGTGGCGGCGCCGCCCGCGCGATGAAGCGAGCGATGGAGACCGCGGGCCTGACCCGCGCCGACATCGACTTCATCAACGCGCACGCCACGGCGACCCCGGTCGGCGACACCGCGGAGGCGAAGGCCATCAACGCGGTCGTCGGCACCGACGCGGCGATCTACGCACCCAAGGGCGCCCTGGGGCACTCCATCGGTGCCGTCGGCGCGCTGGAAGCCGCGCTGACGGTCCTCTCGATCCGGGACGGGATCATCCCGCCCACCCTGAACCTGGAGAATCAGGATCCGGAGATCGAGCTCGACGTGGTGCACGGATCCGCTCGCACGAGCGAGATCACCTATGCGCTGAACAACTCCTTCGGGTTCGGCGGCCACAACGTGGCGCTGGCGTTCGGCAAGTACTGACGTTTTTTCCAGAGGCCGGTCGTCGGGGATTCCCCCGGCGGCCGGTTTCGCGTTGCGCGACGACTAGATCGTCAGGTCGGCCCCCAACCAGTGCTCGGGCTCGAGGACCACGGTGAGGTGCTCCCCCAGCTGCCCGAAGGCGAACTCGAGGTACTTGTCGAGCTCGGCGCCCGCAAGATACCGGGCGGCCATGGCGCGGATCTCCGCGTCGGTCGACCGTCGCGACTCGGCGACCGGGCCTTCCACGCTGACGTACATCGTGCGCGGCTCGACAGTGTCGACCATCAGCGAGAATCTTCCCGCGGCGGCGAGCACTGTGGCCTTGCGGGAATCGGGTGCGATGGTGATCCACGGCTTCCCGCCGGGCTCGTAGTCGTACCAGACGGGCACCGTCAAAGGCCCTCTTCCTGGTTCGGCGACGGCGAACGCGGCGACGTGGGGTCGAGCGAAGAATTCCTGTTTCTCGGACGCGGTGAGTGCCATGTCCCGATGGTGGCAGATCGGTCTGACGAGTTCTCGTTGTCCGGGTATCCCGGTCCCGGCGGGGCGCCGTCACCGCACAGGTGCCGCGCTCGCCCGCCAGGGCCGGGTTTCAGGCAGGTCTAAGCGAGACGCGTCAGCTGACGGCCTGCGAGAGCCACGTGACCTCGGCGCCCTGGCCGCCCATGCGGAAGGGCTCGAGCGCCTCGTCCCAGGCGTTGCCCAGGAGCGAGTCGAGGGCCGTCTGAATGCCCTCCGGACCCTGTTCGAGCATGATCGAGCGCAGCTGCGCCTCGCCCAGCAGGGTGTCGCCGGACGCGCTCATGGTGCCGCGCCACAGCCCCAGCCCCGGGGCATAGCAGAACCGCTCACCGTCGACCCCCTCGGAGGGGTCCTCGGTGACCTCGAACCTGAGGGAGTTCCACTCCCTCAGGGTGTTCGCCATCCGCGCACCGCTGCCGACCGGGCCCACCCAGTCGACGACGGCACGCTGCATGCCGGGGACGGCCTCCTGCGCGGACCACTTGAGCGTGGCCCGGGCGTCGAGGGTCCTCGACAGTGCCCACTCCACGTGCGGGCACAGAGCAGCAGGTGCGGCGTGAATCCAGACGACTCCCGTCGTCACCTCTGCAAACTGACTCAGCTGCTGCATGGTTGCCACCTTCTTCGTTTCGACGAGGACGTCTTCCCCAAGCCACCTGTCGAGAACGAGCGGAGCTACCAGCTGCTGCTTTATCACATCGATGTAGTTATGAAGCCATTGTGCACCATGATGCGCGTGTTGCGCCAGTTACACGCCTTGAAGTTCCTGAGAAATCAGCCGATCGTTGAACTCCGACCACAGCGGCTTCGCCCACGCCCCGAACGGGCGGTCCGTCAGCACCACCGCCGCCAGCTGCAGGTCCGGGTCGAACCACAGATACGTCCCCGCTTGGCCGAAGTGCCCGACGGTGCGCGGCGAGTTCCGCGTGCCCGTCCAGTGCGTGCGCTTGTCACCCTTCACCTCGAAGCCGAGACCCCACGTGTTGTTGGCGAACTTGCCGTAGCCGGGCACGAACCCCGGCAGGCCGGAGAAGTGGACCGCACGGGCGCGGTCGACTGTGCCGGGGTCCAGCAGGGTGGGCGCGGCCACCTCCGCCGCGAAGCGCGACAGGTCCGCCACCGTCGAGCGGGCGCCGTGCCCCGCCGGCCCGTCCAACACCGTGCGCGTCATGCCGAGCGGAGCGAAGACCGCCTCGTCGAGGTACTCGGGGAAGGCGATCCCGGACTCGCGCTCCACCAGATCCGCCAGCAATTCGTAACCGTAAGAGCTGTATATACGTTGGGTGGCCGGCGCGGCTTGCACAGTCGCGGAATCGAAGGCCACGCCCGACGCGTGCGCCAGCAGGTGTTCGACGGTGCTGCCCTCCGGCCCGGCCGGCTGCCGCAGCGCGATCGCCTCCTCCTCGATCGCCACGAGAACCCCATAGGCGACGAGAAGCTTAGTGACCGAAGCCAATTCGTACACGCGATCGACGTCACCGTACGCGTCGACGGTGCGCCCCTCATCCGTTCGGAGCAGTGCTCCGGCAGCATTTCCGACGGGCCATTCCGCCAGTTCCGCGAGGCTCATGAACATCCTTTCCATCGCGACGAACAGCCTACCGCGCCATGCGGTTTGAATTTAGGCTCGGTATTGATCATGCGATCCGCAATCGTCCCGACACGCCGCATCTTTGCTGCTGCACATTTCGACATGATCGTGGTCACTACGGACCTAGTCTCTCGATTGGACGCGGACAGCGCGTGTGTATTTTGCCCGAGAGGACCTCCCACTATGAGCGCGAAGCATCGCAAGGCGTCGAAGCTAGCAGCCAAACGAACCGCCATCGCTGCGAGCGCCGTCGGCGCCACCGCCAGCATCAGCCTGATGGGAGCCCCGGCACAGGCAGCTACAAGTGCGCCCGACTACAGCAAGGCGATCAGCGACTACTCGCACGCCCTCGACAACTTCCTCAACGCCTCGAACAACGTCACCAACAGCGCCGGGAGCGTGTGGAACCCGATCGCCGGTTCCACTGGCGGGCTCCTCCCGACCTTCGGCTCGTCATACAGCAAGGTCGACGTCACCAAGATCTCGAACCTGCCAACAGTGCTGCGGAACCTGGGAAGCCTGAATCTTCCGACAGGTGTACCCGGCGTTGTGCCGAATGTGGTGTTGCCCGGCGGGGCGCAGCTCGATCTGTCGAAGATCCTCCCCACGTCCATGCCTGGAGGTGGCCTATTCAACGGAGCCGCGGAACTGATCGACACTGTTCTGGCGACACCGATAGTCGGCGACGCCGTGGCGGGCCTCCCCCCGCTGAGTTCGATCATCCTTGGACTCGAAGCGACCCAGAGCAAGTACACGAGCAAGTACGCGTGGCCGCTGCTAGGAATGGCCGGCCAGACCAACTTCCTCAACACCTTCATCACAACTCCGGATGGTCTGACCATCACACTGCCATCGACGGTGAACATCGGAGGCCTGCCGATACCGGTCCCCGGCGGCGGACTTCCGTTCACCTTGCTTCCTGCTGGGAGCCTCCCGTCAGGGACGGTGTGGATCCCGCAGGCCGACGGCAACTACACCTTCCCCCTCGGCAGCAAGGCGGGCTTCTGGGGCGCGGCTCCCACTGCCGCACTGAAGATCCCCGGCTGGCTCGGCGGCTCGGAGACGGTGGTCTCAGTGCCGATCGGTGCGGCCGGTGTGGAGCTCCCACTCGGCCTCGCCAAGGCGGGAGTCCTCGGCGCGAACGTGCTGCTGCCCACGCAGAACGGCGTCTACTCCCCCATCGGTCTCACGATGACGAACGTCAACACGATCCTGCCGGTCGGTTTCACCAACATCAACGTGACGACCGGCAACTACGTCGGCACGAACGGAATCAACGTCAACAACGGCCAGAACCTGCTGTTGCTGCAGAACCCGCTGGGGGTCCCACTGCCGATCCTCTACGGTCTGGGCGGCTTCAACTTCGGCGTGGAGGGCGTGGGACTCACCTCGCCGTCACTCTTCGGGGTCAAGCTGTTCTCGGACAACCTGCTGCAGCTCGGCACTCAGACCGGCCCGAACTCCAGCGCGGGCCTGATTCCCGATGGACTGCTGCCCACCGATCCGCTCAGCCAGATCATCACGGGTGTCACCTCGCCGCTCGGCGTCAGCTCGCTCACCCAGCTCCTCGGTATCGATGCCTTCATCAAGCCCGTGATGACTGCGTTCGGGCCCGTCTACCAGGCAGTCTCGGCCGTCACGCTCAAACCGCTGTCCGACTTCGCCACGAGCCAGTACGGCCCGTTCGTCAACAACTCCGCGTCGCAGCTTCTCGACCTGTCGAAGACACTGTCCGAACAGACCGGCAACCTGCCCGGCGCACCGGCGAGCGCCGGGACGAACACCGCCGCACGAGCCGCTGCGTTCTCCACACCGAGCCAGGGCGACGACAGCACCGGTACCCCGTCGACCGTGATCGCCGAGAACACCACCGGCGACCACAGCCTCGAGAAGGGCGGGGAGCCGCTGCCCGATCTGCTGGCTCGTCTGCAGGGTTCGAAGGGCGGCGACAAGACTGCGCCGGTGAAGGCCGATACTGCGCCGGCACCCGTCGTCGAGGCGCCGACACCCGCTCCGGCGGCCGAGCCCGCCCCCGGGGCGTCGAAGCCCGACGTTCCAGCGAACCCCTCCGCGCCCGAGTCCGCCGCACCCGCACCGACCGCGCCGGAACCCGCCACGGCGCCGCGGGCGACCGACTCCACGTCGACGCCGTCCGCCACCAGTACCAGTACCGGGTCCGGTGACGCCGGAACTACGGGCGCAGGCACAGACAAGGCGGCCTGACAGATCCATCGATTCGAACGGCCCGGGCATCCGTCCGGGCCGTTCGTCATTCCTACCGCACGGGCATCCCCGTCGGGAAGCCGTCGATGCTGAGGGTGTTGCGCTCACGGTGGTACCGGAGGAGGCCGTCCTCCCCCTTGTTCTCCGCCCACGAGTCCATCAGCGTCCGCTGTCCCTCGTATTCGTAGAGGGGCACTCCGAAGCCGCAGGAAGTCTGTACCAGGTCGACTGCGACGTCGAAGATGTTGCGCGCGCCGAGCATTGGCGGGAAGTGCGCAATGAGCTCGTCCCACTCCTGATCCCCCTCGTGAACGGCGCGAGCAGTGCCGTACAGCCGGAGGATGAGCGGTTTCCCCTCGAAGGCGCAGAACATCACGGTGATGCGAGGATTCCGCAGCAGGTGCGCAGCGGTTTCGTTGCCGCTGCCCGTGCCGTTCAGCCAGATCACGCGGTTCTCCCCCAGCACTCGCAGTGAGTCGAGTCCCTTCGGGGAGACGTTGACCCGCCCGTCGGGGGCCGCAGTGCCAACGAAGTACATCTGCTGGCTCGCGATGAAATCCTGCAGTCGCTCGGTGATGTGCTCGTACTGGGTCGCCATGACACTCAGTATCGCGCCGGCCCGGGAGTATGCCCAACAGATTCAGCGCCACCCAGCGGGCGAATCAGCGATGACGAGCCTCGCACCGGTGGCGAAGAGCGCGGTCGCGCTGAGCCCGAACATCGCCAGGAACGAGTCACTGAAGTGCGATGACGACGCGAAGCCGACGTCCGCCGCCGCGCGGGTGAGGCCCGCGCCGTCCGCGACGGATTCGGCGGCGCGCAACATCCGCACCCACAGGCGGTACCGCCGGAAGCTGGTCCCGGTCTCCCCGCCGAACAGGCGGAGCAGGTACGGCGTCGAGACGTGCTCCGCCCGCGCCAGGGTCGTCGCAGAGCAGCCCACGGGGTCGGCACGCACCCGCTCGATGGTGCGCTGTATCCGCGGCGCGGGCGGCGTGGACGCGCCGAACGCCGTTGCGACGACGGCCGCACCGTCGGGCGCACCGTCGGGCGCACCGTCCTGGCAGAGCCGCAGGAGCTCGGCCTCGGCCCGGTGGTGCGTCCCGAACGGACCCGACCCGGACATGAGAGCGGCCAGGTCGCGCGCGCGAGAGGCGGTGGCATCGCTGTAACAGAAGAGGATCCGCGTGCCGGGATCCGCCACCACGCGGTGCACGGTACGCGGTGGCACGAGCACTGTGCGCGCTGTCAGCCGTTCGCTTCCGACGTGGACCTCGACCGGGCCGTCGACCCCGACGACGAGGCAGTGCACGGACGTCGAATGCGCTGCGAGCCCGAGCGCCGGCCCCAGGTACACCGCCGACGCGGGCGAGACCCACAGGACGCCCGGAACTGCGCACGTTTCCGGAAGTGCCGGGGAGGTCATCCCACCGATGCTAGAAGGACCACGAACCGACCGTCGAAGGATTCCACCATGAACACGCACCGTCCCGAACGCGCCCTCCTGGCCGCCGTCGGCGTCGCGCACCTGCTCCCTGCCACCGTCGCTTTCTCCCGCACCGGCGTCGAACGCGCGTACGGCGTCACCGTGGCGGACGACGACACCGAGCTCCTCCTGCGCCACCGCGCGACCTTCTTCGGGCTCCTCGGGGCGGCTCTGCTCGCGGGCGCCGTCGATGACCGTTACCGGAAGCCTGCGATCGCTATGGGGTCGGTATCGGTGGGATCGTTCCTCCTCCTGGCACAGGCGGGCGACCTCAGCGCGGAGTTGCAGCGCGTCCGGCGAATCGATATCGCCCTCCTTGGCGCTCTCGCTGCCGCGTCGGCGGGCGAGGTCGCAGCGCTGTGCCGCAGGCGGCGACCGGGGCGTCGTCGTCGCGCCGCGGAGTGATGAAACGAGAAGAGGCGGAGTCCGTGGACTCCGCCTCTGTAAAACTTGCTCCCCCAACTGGACTCGAACCAGTAACCCTTCGATTAACAGTCGAATGCTCTGCCAATTGAGCTATGGGGGATTGAACTTTGACCGAGAAGAGACTCTAGCGCATAGGCGCCCACGGATGCCAATCGCCTGGTCAGAGCGCCTTTTCATCGGCACCGTCAGCACACGGATCGGCGGCCTGAGGAACGACCTCGGGGAGGCCTCCGGAGCGCCAGTGGCGCACCGAGGACCTCCCCGTGGGCGTGTTCAGTGACCGGTTACGAACCGGTGGAGCAGGTACCCGCCTCGGCCTCGGCAGGGGTGCACGTGGGCTTGGTCGCCGGCTTGGCCACCGTCGACTCCTTCGCCTGCGTCCGGGTCGCGGCCTGCGGGGTCGCGGCTGCTGCGGTCGTGGTCGTCGTGGCCGGCGCCGTGGTGGTCGGCTCCGGGGCCTGCGTGGTGGGCTCCGGCTTGGTAGCAGGCGCCTGCGTGGTGGTCTCGGCCTTGGTCGTCGCCTCCGCCGGGGCCGTCGGACGCGCCGCCGGCTTGGTGGTGGAGGTCGCCGCACCGGCACCGCCGGTCACCGTCGCACCGGCACCACCGGAGACGGTCGCGCCACCGGCACCGGCACCGCCGGTCACGTTGGCACCGGCGCCGCCGGTCACCGTCGAACCCGCACCACCGGTGACGGTCGCGCCGGCGTTGCCCTGGACGGTCACGCGGTTGGCGTTGTCGGAGCTGGGCTTCGCGACGGTCGCCTCGACCGACGTACCGATCGCCTCATTCAGCGACGCGGTGGTTCCGGCCTGGATGGTCGCACCCTTGAGGGCGGCCGCGGTCGGGACGGTCACGTTGGCGTCGAGGTTGACGTTGCCCGTCACCTTGGCGCCGGGCACGGCGGTCACGGGGACCACCGTCGCCGAGGTCGGCAGCGGCGCGAGAACGGTGCCCGGGAAGACGGGCGCCGTCGTGGTGGTGGTCGTGGTCGTCGTCGTGGTGGTGGTCGTGGTGTAGATCGGGGCCACGACGCGAGCCTGGTCACGGACCTCGACCACGCGACCCGGGGTGACCGCCCACACGGGGTAGTACGGCTGGTCCCACGCCGGATTCACGCGACGGTAGGGGTTGTTGCCCAGGTTGAGGCTGATCGACACGGAGACGATGGGCTGGGGCTTCGGCTGCGTCCAGTCCTTGGGGTAGACCCAGAAGACCGGCACGTCGACCTTGAAGTCGGCCGAGAACCACGGCTTCGGGTAGTCGGGGCGAACCCACGGCTTCGGCTGGCCGGGCTGCCACGGCTTCACGCCGAGCTGGCGTCCGTAGAGGGTGTAGCAGGTCTGGGTCTGGACCTCGGTGCTCACGCGGCCACCGGGGGTGGTCGACGTCTGCTTCCAGCTACCCGTCTCACAGATCTGCTGGTAGATCTCGATCTCCTGCTGCGTGTACGCCCACGGCCGGTAGTTGGCCGGGCGCACCATCGGCGCGGGGGGCGCAGGCTGCGGCGCGACGCGCACGCCGGGGATCTGCGGAGCCGGCGGGTAGTAGACGGTCGTGTTGTTCGACGTCGAGGTGATGGTGCCCTGCGGCAGGCCGGAGTTCGCGACGGCCTGGGCCGCGACGGTGTTGCCCACCATCGTCACGCCCTTCGGCGGAGCGGCGATACCGTCGGTCTGGAAGGCACCCGGGTTCGCGGTGAACTGGTCGCCGGTGACGGCCTGGAATGCGACAGGGCTGTCACCCTCGGTCGACTTTCCGCAACCGGCGAGGAGACCTGCGGCGGCCACGACGGCGAAGGACGCGGCTCCGATCTTCTTCGTATTCATCTGGTTCCCATCCTTGGAAATTGAGACGGGGCACGAAGGCCACCGCTGGACTCTAGGAATCAAGTCACACGCTCTATAGCGACCATGCCACGGTTCGTTACAGCCCGGGACGGGTATTTCGAGAAGTTCAGGGAAATCCCGGAGGTTCAATACCGCGGGCGCACGGAGAAGACCTGGAGCTTCTGCGGCGCCCCCTTGGCTTTGAACTTCCTGGGTCGCACCTGGTAGCGCTGCTTATCGGCGACTGTGAAGACGGTCTCGGAGGCCAGCACCTCTCCCCCGTTCGCCGCCTCCGCCACGCGGGCGGCGATGTTCACGTCGACGCCGATCAGATCGCCCTTGACCCGTCGCGGGGTGCCGGTGTGCAGGCCCGCGCGGAGCGTCGGCCGGTAGCCCTCCGCGACGTCGAGCGCTCCGACGGCCTCGATCACCTCGCACGCGGCCTCGATCGCGGTCTCGCCGTCGAACGCGACCAGGGCACCGTCGCCCATCGTCTTGACCACCACACCGCCGTGCCGCGCGACGATCTCGGAGGTGGTCCGGTTGACGGCGTGCAGCAGCCGCACGATCTCATCGTCGGTGCGATCGAGCGCCCAGGTGGAGAACGCGACGAGGTCGGTGAAGAGGATCGTGATCGGCTTCGGCGGGAGGTAGTCGCGGTCGCGACGGCTGATCATCGCCTGCCACGTGGCGGTGGCGAGGTTGCCGAGCTCGCGCGTCACGGTCGGCTCGTCGCCGACGATCCGGTCGAGCAGGCTCGCGAGCCGCTCGGTCGATTCCGCGTCGGGCTGGAACAGGTCCTTCTTGGGGCCGCCGGGGAGGTTCTCACGCGCGGCGCGCACGAGGCCGGTCATCGCCTGGCTGCGATTCGCGCGATGCGCCGCTTCAGCACCCTTGGCCAGCAGTTTCCGACCCTTGCGGGGTTCGGCGGCGCCCGACTGGCGGTCCGGCAGCTGGCGTGCATCGTCGGCCATGCGACCGAGACTAGCCGGGTGTCTCCCGCGCTACGACGGTGCCCAACGTTCCGGGTGGGCGCCGTGCCGCGCCGCGCACACGTAGACATCGAGCTCCGCGGCGGAATTCAGCAGCGTCTTGATCACGCGCCAGATACCCAGGCTCGCCCGCCGACCCGCCGGCGGACGAATACCCAGCGTGAACTCACCGCTGCGCACGTCGTAGTGGTCGAGCATCCCTACCCCCATGTCCGATTCGAGTGATGCACATCACACGTTAGAACGAGTTCTGGAATTGCGAGACGGTTCGGCGCACGACGCGCCGACCAGATGCATGGCCCGGCATCAACGCTGCTGATAACAGCCGGGATCGTCGGCGCGGTCGAGGTAGATCTCGGTCGAGGAGATCGTGGGTGCCAGGAATCGGAGGTGTTGGATCAGCGCGTCCGGAAGAGGCTGGATCGGCTGCGCGTACGTCGTTCCGTCGAGCGGACTGCGCGCGTACAAAGTGAATACCGAGGAGTGGTCGGCGTTGAATCCGCCGTACATCTGGAGGGCGCGGGCGACCATGAGCTGGAACGGCGTGAGCCCGAACGCGGACAGGTCGAGATTCGGATCGAGTTGTAGACGCATCCCCTGCGGCACGCCGCCGAGTACGGTGCCGTCGGATCGCGTGCCCGGGTACACGTAATTCGGTGAGCTGCCCAGCATCGCGTACCGCAGCGCGTGATCGATCACCCCCTTCTGCACGTCCTGCGGAGTGATCATGCCCGCCAGATAGGAGAACTCGCCGCCCGCGTGTTCGGGCCCCGCGACGTGCCCGCCCGACCCGGTGGAGACGCGGTAACTCGCCGCGGCGTTCGCCGTGCGGAGCAACGGATTGAAGCCCTGGAATTCGTAGAGGCAACCGGTCGCGTCGTCGATCACGGCGAGGTGCGCGTCGCCGTCCTGCGTGGGCCGGTACGCCGACTGGTACGGGATCGTGAGGCGTCGACCGGCATTCGTCACCAGGACCTCGGCAGTCGGGGTACCGGCGGGCGCGTTGTAGACGGTCGTGGACCAGTCCCGACTGTTGACGGATATCCCGTTGCTGCCGGCGTCGAGTGCGGAGATCCACCCGCCGCTGCGCGGGTCGACGGTGGCGTTCGGCGGCACGGGCTGGTTCCAGAAGGAGTCGGCGGCGAAGTAGTTGCCGTTGGCCGACGGTGCGCCCGGCGTCGCACGGGGGAAGGAGACGCCGAAGTGCGCGATCCCCGACGTGTTGACGTACGTCGCGCGCACCCGATGCTGACCGACGGTGACCGCCCTCGGAACGTTGGTGGTCCCCCACTGCGGGGTCGGCTGGTCGAAGACGAGCGCGTCGTCGAGCCAGACGCGCGCGCCGACATTGCCGACTCTCGTGGACGCGATGTACGTCGCGGTCTGCGGGAACTCGATGACACCGTTGTAGTCGACCGAGAAGTTGTCGGCGTTCACGCCTGCGAGCGGCGAACCGGTGAACGAACCGCCGGGCGCGTTCTCGCACTGCACCGCGACCGGCGTACCGGTCGCAGTCGTGTTGTTGAAGTACCGCGCCTGGAACTGATTCACCGGACAACCGGTGGGCGGCACGGCCGTCGTCGGGACCGCGGTAGTCGGGATCGTCGTGGGGACCGCAGTAGTCGGGATCGTCGTGGTGGTCGGGACCGCCGTCGTCGGGACCGTCGTGGTGGTCGGCACGGCAGTGGTCGGAACCGCGGTCGTGGGCACGGTCGTCGTGGGCGTCGGGGTGACCGTGGGAGTGGACGCACCATCGCGCACCGCGACGCTGGCGATGTAGAGGTTCCGGTCGCAGAACCACCACCGGTAGTCGTTGATGAATTCGAGAGTCACCGGAATCGCCCCGACCTGCGGCCCGAGTGCGACCGAGTAGGTGTTCCACCCCGACGCCAGAGTCAGCGTCGCGAGCGTGACGCCTCCGCGTTTGACCGCCATCACGGGCGCGCCGCGGCAGATCTCCCCGCGCGCACGGACCTCGAGCTTGCCCCCGGAGGCCGTGGTGGCGACGGGGATCGACACCGCTCCGTTGCTCCAGAGCTTCACGACGGTGCCGGCACGCCAGTCCGAGACCTGCCCTCCGGCATTCGACGGCACGACGGTCATCCCGGAGGGAGCGACGGTGGTGTCGGCGGTCGCCATGGCGGCGCAAGCCGTCATCGTCAGCGCCGTGACGACAGCGGCGATCGTGCTACGAACGGACCAGCTTCTCCTGGTCATGGCGGACTCCTCGAGGTGCTCGCTGTCTTGAAGCATCGTCGGAGGCACCTGAATCACTCCAGCCACTTCCGCCCATCAAAGGCAATTGAACCACACCTGCAACAACAAGGTTAGGTACCAACTGTGATCGCAACACCTGGATGGCGGGTCGGTGCCTCCGACGAAGGCGCCTAGTGCTACTGTATTCGCGCTGGTCAGAGCCGTTAATCGGCGCTGCGTGCGCGAGCAGCGCAGACGGTCGGCGACGGGGCAGTAGCTCAGTCGGTTAGAGCCGCGGACTCATAATCCGCTGGTCGTGGGTTCGAGCCCCACCTGCCCCACCGAGCAATCTCGACGCGACAAATCGCTTGCAGCGCCGGATACGTTGGGCCAGTGAGCACCACTCCCTCGGCGACACCGCTGCTGTGGATCAGCGGCGCACCCGGCACGGGCAAGACCACCACAGGATGGCGCGTCTTCGAACTGCTCACCGAAGCCGGTGGCAATGCCGCGTACGTCGACATCGATCAGCTGGGGCTGCTCGGACCGTTCGACCGGCTCACCGGCACCGCACCCCACGTCGTGAAGGCCGAGAACGCCCACCGACTGATCGACGCGCTCCGCGCGAGCGGACTCCGCCAGATGATCATCTCGGGGATCGTCGACCCCGACACCGGCGCACCGCGATTCGGATCCGGCGGCGCACCGTCGGCCATCGACCTGACGCACCTCCGGCTGCGCTGCGACTGGCCCGAGCTCCGTCGTCGATATCTGGACCGGGGTTCGCCGCCTGACACTCTCGACGATCTCGAAGAGGTGGCACGGCAGTACGACCGGAGTGCGGCGGACACCGTCGATACCACCGAACTCGGCGTCGACGAGCTCGCCCGGAGCCTGATCGCGCAGCACTGTGCGGTCAGCCCTAGCACCTGGATAGTGCAGCCGACGGCCGGCGCCGCTCCCCTGCCGACGACGGTGCTCTACGGCGCCACCGCTGTCGGAAAGTCGACGATCGGCTGGGAACTGGTCCGACGGCGATGGGCGGCGGGCCGCGCGACCGCATTCATCGACGTCGGACAGCTGGGCTTTCACGGTCCCGGATACGACCGGACCGTGCACACCGCCGCGTATGTCGCGCTGACCCGCGGATACCAGGATGCCGGAGCCGAGGACCTGATCGTCGTGACGCGCGACCCCGAACTCATCCTCGACGCCCACCTCGACGGCGTGACCACGGTCCTGCTCGATGCCTCCCCCGACGCTCTCGGCACCCGGATCGGCCTGCGATCACGGGAGAGCACCGGCCGTCTCCCCGGCGACGAGATCCTCGGTGCAAACCCGGCGCGACAACGACTCCTCGCGGCGCAAGAGCATCGGGAGGCCGAGCGCTTCCGACGGAACGGCGGGCACACCGTCGCGGTCGACACGGCGGACACCAACCCTGAGGACGTCGTCGAAAGGATCGAGCGAAACACAGCGCGACACGAGTGAACCGGTTCCGCGACAACGCCCACCGTGAGCAGGTCTTTCGCGACGGAGTCGTTGCCCGCACTCAGCTGCGCCCCGGTGGCCCACCACGCGACCGGCGCATTGCATAATGTCTGACGTGACGCAACAGCTGGAGCCCGAGTCCCCGTCGAACTCCGCGACTGCCGATGGGCATCGCGGCGCGTACGACAGCCACCGCGACGCCTGGGTCGCCCGTGAGGAGCAGGCCGAGCGCCTGATCCCCATGATCGGCCGGCTGTACCGCCAGCACGGCGTGGTGTCGTCGATCCACGGGCACCGCCTGATCAACCTGTCCACATCCGCGGTGATCTCGGCGCACGAGCGCGCCGAGGAGCTCGGCCACCAGGCCCTCACGCTCTCGCAGACGGAGAAGGTGCTGCGCGGCCTGCTCGCGATCGAGCCCGAGCCCGCGTCGATCGACATCGCGCGCCTCGCGGTCCTCGCCGCGGACCTCGAGTCCGACGAGGCCGTGCAGGAGCTCCTGCGCGCCGAGATCGCCAAGCGCAACGTGCCCGTCTCCGACGGTGACGGCGCCGACGTGGTGCTCTACGGCTTCGGCCGTATCGGCCGTCTCCTGGCCCGCATCCTGATCAGCCACGCCGGCAACGGCCACGGCCTGCGCCTGCGCGCCATCGTCGTGCGCCGCAGCGTGAAGAACGACCTCGAGAAGCGCGCCAGCCTGCTGGCCCGCGACTCGGTGCACGGCCCCTTCGCCGGCTCGGTGTCGATCGACGCCGAGAACGACGTGATCATCGCCAACGGCACGCGCATCCAGGTCATCTACTCGGACGACCCGTCGACCATCGACTACACCGCGTACGGCATCAAGGACGCGCTGATCGTCGACAACACCGGCAAGTGGCGCGACGCGGAGGGCCTCGGCCTGCATCTCAAGAGCAAGGGCGCCGCGCGCGTGCTGCTCACCGCGCCCGGCAAGGCGCCCCTGAAGAACATCGTGCACGGCATCAACGACAGCACCATCACCGATGAGGACACCATCCTCTCGGCCGCGTCGTGCACCACGAACGCGATCACCCCGGTGCTCGCTGCTCTGGACGAGGCCTACGGCATCCAGCGCGGCCACGTCGAGACCGTGCACTCGTTCACCAACGATCAGAACCTGATCGACAACCTCCACAAGGGCGACCGTCGCGGCCGCTCGGCGGTGCTGAACATGGTGATCACCGAGACCGGTGCCGCCAAGGCCGTCTCGAAGGCGCTGCCGCAGCTCGAGGGCAAGCTCACCGGCTCGTCGATCCGCGTTCCCACGCCCGACGTCTCGCTGGCGATCCTCAACATTACCCTCGAGAAGCCGACCAGCAAGGACGAGGTCAACGACTACCTGCGTCGCGTCTCGCTGCACTCGAAGCTGCGCCAGCAGGTCGACTACATCGAGTCGCCCGAGGTGGTCTCGACGGACTTCGTCGGCTCGCACCGCGCCGGCATCGTCGACGGTCTCGCGACCATCGCCGACGGCAAGGACCTCGTGCTCTACGTCTGGTACGACAACGAGTACGGCTACTCGTGCCAGGTGGTCCGCGTGCTCGAGCGCATGTCCGGCGTGCACCCCGTGGTGATCCCGGCCCGCGCCGACGTCCGCGTCGAGGCCTAGAACCCGAACCCGTCACCGCCCCGGTAGGAGTCCGCTCCTGCCGGGGCGGAGTCGTCTCCCGCCCCGGACTCGTCGGACGGCTCAGTCGTCGAAGACGAAGCCGTCGGCCTTGGCTGCCGCCACCACCTCACGCAGTCGTGCGGGGTCGTTCACCACTGCCGCCATCGCCGTCCCGAGCACCAGGAGGGTGTCGGGATCGGCGCTGCGGGCGCAGAACATTCCGGACTCACTGTCGAAGTCGATGACCTCGGTCATGCCGTCCGGCAGGATCCGCTCCGCGACGCCCTGCCAGAAGTAGCCGTTCGGCTCGTGCCCGAGCTCCTGTACCGCCTGGTCCGACGGTGTTCCGCCCGCGACCAGGATCAGCGACCGTGCTCCCGGAGAGGTCTCCACGATGCGCAGCGGCTCGATCCTGCGCTCGCGCCGACCGCTGCGGTCGTCGAACCGCCGGCGTGCGGCGCGCCAGCACGCGAGCACCGCGACGGAGCCCACCAGAATGGCGGGATACCGCAGCCACGGGTTCACGGAGTCGAGCAGCCAGAACAGCAGGCCGAGAGCCACGACGACGGCGAGCAGCTCCGCGATGTCGGCGGGCGTGAACTGGCGATCCTCGTCGTCGGAGAGCACGAGGGGAAGATTACTGCCCCTCGGGCCAGTAGTGGCTGTCGGGCAGCGCGCGCGAGCCGAAGATCGCCTGGCCCACGCGCACGCAGGTCGAGCCCTCCTCGACGGCGACCTCGTAATCACCCGACATGCCCATCGACAGCTCCCCCGCCTCGGGCCAGGACTGCAGCGACCGGTCCCGGACGTCACGGAGGCGCCGGAAGCAGGCGCGCACGCGCTCCTCGTCGGAGGAGAACTCCGCGAGCGTCATGAACCCGCGCACCCGCAGCGACGAGAAGGCGGGCAGCGCGTCGAGGAAGGCGGGCACCTCGGCGGGCGGCAGACCGTACTTCTGCTCCTCGTCCGACGTGTTGACCTGCACGTACACATCCAGCCCGCGCCCCAGTGCCTGCAGCCGACGGTCCAGCGCCTCCGCCACCCGCACACTGTCGAGCGCCTGGAACTCCGCAGCGACGGCCGCGACGTCCTTCGCCTTGTTGGTCTGCAGGTGCCCGATCACGGCCCAGGAGACGTCCAGATCGGCCATCTCGGCGCTCTTGCGCTTGGCCTCCTGCACCTTGTTCTCCCCCAGCTCGCGGCACCCGGCGGCGACGGCGAGACGCAGCCGCTCCTGCGGCACCGTCTTGCTGACGGGAAGCAGCCGCACGTCCGACGGTGACCGCCCCGCCCGGGCGGCCGCGGCGTCGATGCGGCGCATCACCTCGGCGATGTTCGCCTCGAACTCTGCGGTCGTCTGCGCGGGCGGGTACGAGCTCATGCTCCGAGCCTATCGGCCGGGGACCGCCCACCGGAGCGGGGCCGCTGCCGGTACAGTGGCGGCATGATCCGACTGGTTATCGCTGCAGGTGCGGGCTACGTCCTGGGCACCAAGGCCGGACGCCGCCGGTACGAGCAGATCAACCGCACCGCGAAGGCCATCGCGACGAGCCCCGCGACCAAGAAGGCCGTCGAGATCGGGCGGCGCAAGCTCGCCGAGCAGCTCAACCCCGATCCGAAGATGCGCACGATGCGCGAGATCGACGCACAGACGGTGATCTACTCCCCCAAGACCGACCTGGACTGATCACCCCGGACCGATCGCCTCCGGGCCGGGTCAGAAGCCCGAGTCGCCCACGGCCATCTTGAGCAGGCTCTGCCGGTAGCTCTCGAGGGCGACGAGGTCGCCGAACAGACGGTTGTAGTCGTCGTCGGCGCTGGGCGACATGCGGCGCAGCTTCGACTTCAGGTCGGCCACCTGCGCTCCGACCCACACCTCCTGCAGCCGCGCCATCACCGATTCCACGTACCTCGGCGACGGATCGCCCGCCACCTGCATGGGCTCCACCGCCAGCTCGGTGACGAGCGGTTCCAGCACGGGGCCGTCGACGTGGCGCACCACCGTGTCGACCCATTCCGGACCGCCCAGGCCCGCCGCGATGCCGCCGGCGGACTCGATCGCGAGCCGCACCGCGCGGTAGGCGGGGTCGGTGAACATGTCGTCGGAGAGCGCGTCGAAGACCATGCCCGCCAGCGACGGCACCTGCAGCGCGGCCTTGAGCACCTCGCGCTGCACCCACAGCACCGGGTCGGCCGGGTTGGGGCGCTGCGGCCCCGTCGGCCTGGGCTCGGGCGCCGGGGCGGCGGGGGCGGGCTCGCGGAACCTGTTGGTCGACGGTGCCGGCGCGCCCGGCCCGGGGCGTCCCTCGCCGCGCCGGATCCGGGCGGACTCCTCGCGCACGCGGCGCAGCACCTGCGTCACGTCGTCCCAGCCGACCCAGCCGGCGAGCTGACGGGCGTACTCGTCCCGCAGCGCCATGTCCTTGATCCGCGCGACGACGGGCACCGACCGGCGCAGGGCGTGCACGCGGCCCTCGGCGGTGTCCAGGTCGAACTCGGTGATCAGCGTCTTCACCGCGAACTCGAACATCGGCACGCGCTGGGCGATGAGGTCGCGCACCGCCTCGTCGCCGTGCTTCTGCCGCAGCTCGCACGGGTCCATCCCGTCGGGCGCGACGGCGACGAAGGTCTGCCCGGCGATCTTCTGGTCGCCGTCGAAGGCCTTCATCGCCGCGGCGCGACCGGCCTCGTCACCGTCGAAGGTGTAGATGACCTCGCCGCGGAAGTAGCTGTCGTCCATCATCAGCCGGCGCACCAGCGAGACGTGGTCCTCGCCGAAGGCGGTACCGCACGAGGCCACGGCGGTCTCGACGCCGGCGGCGTGCATCGCCATCACGTCGGTGTAGCCCTCGACCACCACCACCTGATGCCCCTTGGCGATGTGCTTCTTCGCGTGGTCGAGTCCGAAGAGCACCTGGGACTTCTTGTAGAGCAGGGTCTCGGGCGTGTTCATGTACTTGCCCAGGTTGTCGTCGTCGAAGAGCTTGCGCGCGCCGAAGCCGATCACGTCGCCGCCGAGATTCTTGATGGGCCACAGCAGCCGCCGGTGGAAGCGGTCGATCGGGCCGCGCTGCCCCTGCTTCGACAGGCCTGCGGCCTCGAGCTCTTTGACGTCGAAACCCTGGCGCAGCAGGGCCTTCGTCATCGTGTCCCAGCCCGACGGGGCGTACCCACAGCCGTAGAACTGCGCGTCCTCCTCGGTGAACTCGCGATCGGTGAGGTACTTGCGGGCCGTCTCCGCCTCGGGTGTGCGGAGTTGCTCGGCGTAGAACTTCTGCGCGGCTGCGTTCGCGGCCACGAGACGCATCCGCGTCCCGCGGTCCTGCTTCGGGCCCGGGCCGCCGCCCTCGTAGGTGATCTGGATGCCGACCTTGTCGGCGAGCTGTTCGACCGCTTCGACGAAGGGGACGTGCTCGATCTTCTGCAGGAAGGAGATGACGTCGCCGCCCTCGCCGCAGCCGAAGCAGTGGAAGAAGCCCTGCGTGGGCCGCACGTGGAAGCTGGGGGTCTTCTCGTCGTGGAACGGGCACAGGCCCTTCATGGACCCCACGCCGGCGGGGCGCAGCGCCACGTATTCGCCGACGACGTCCTCGATGCGCGCACGGTCGCGGATCGCCGCGATGTCACGCTCCGGGATTCTGCCGACCACGCGACGAGTCTACTTGCCCATTGCGTGCAAGGTTGTTGGTGTCATGTCGAGTATGCAACTTGCACGTTCAGCCCTCGAGAACCTTCTGGTCCAAACGCTCCAACCGTGTCTCCGTCATCGACGCGATCTGGTCGACCACCACGCGCAGGCGCGCGGCGTCGGAGTCCGCGGCGAGGTAGGCCGGGGAGTACAGCGGGTCGATGTTCGACGGTGACGCGCCCATCAGGTAGTCCGCCACACGCAGGATGCGGTCGCGCTGCCCCTGCTGTATGGCCAGGTGCATCTGATTCGAGTAGATGTACTGCAGCGCCATCGTTTTCAGGAGGATCACCTCGGCGCGCACGGAGCGCGGCACCTCGACGTCGGCTTCGTACCGGCAGACGGGCTCGTTCGCGGTGGCCGCGCGGGTGGCATCGATCGCTGCGGAGGCGAACCGCCCCACCAGCTCGCTCGTCATCCGCTTGAGGGCGACGGACGTGGCGAGTCCACCGTCGTATTCGGCTGCCGCGGCCACGACCTCGAAGGAGGCGAGACGCGCCCCGGCCTCCTCGAGCTCGGCGGCCTCGGCCCCGCGGAAGCTGTTCGCCCCGAATCCGGAGAGGCTGCGCACCTCCTCCCGCGAGGAGAGCGCACGGAGGTCGAGCCGGCCCGAGAGGACACCGTCCTCCACGTCGTGCACCGAGTAGGCGACGTCGTCGGACCAGTCCATGACCTGCGATTCGAGGCACTGCCGGGTCCCGTGCGGACCGTCCTCGCCGCCGCGCATCCATTCGAGGATGTGCGCGTCGTCGTCGTAGACGCCGAACTTGCCGCCGGGCTCGCGGCGCAACCACGGGTACTTCGTGGCCGCGTCGAGCGCTGCGCGAGTGAGGTTGAGCCCCACCGACTCCCCCGCAGCGTTCAGCACCTTCGGTTCGAGCCGGGTGAGGATGCGCAGGTTCTGCGCGTTGCCCTCGAAGCCGCCGATGTCGCGGGCCACCTCGTCGAGCGCCCGCTCGCCGTTGTGGCCGTACGGCGGATGCCCGATGTCGTGCGCCAGCCCCGCGAGATCCACCAGGTCCGGATCGCACCCGATACCGAGGGCGATGCCCCGGCCGATCTGGCTGACCTCCAGCGAATGGGTGAGCCGCGTGCGCGGGGTGTCACCCTCGCGCGGGCCCACGACCTGGGTCTTGTCCGCGAGGCGGCGCAGCGCGGCGCTGTGCAGCACCCGCGCGCGGTCCCGCGCGAAGGCGGAGCTGTGCCCCTCCCAGCGCAGGGCCTCCCATTGGGGGCCGGAGAACAGCGTGGGTTCCGAATCCGCTTCGAGGCCCGCGGTCTTGGGCGGCTCGGCGACGAGGCGTTCGACATCGCCCGCCTGGTAGGCGGCGGGCCCGGGCAGCAGTGGCACCTACTCGGTGACCCAACCGCGCGAGAAGGCGAAATCCGCGATGCGCTGGCGGATCTCGATGATCTGGCCGGCGGTCAGATCATCCGAGGAGTCGAGCAGCAGCTCGGTGAGCTCGTCGACGAAGGACTGCATGTCGAGGGCGCCCGCCGCCGCGCGCGGTGCCGCATCCCGACGGGGCGCGTGCTCGCGCCGGTCCCCGCGGTTGTCCCGGTCGCCGCGGTTGTCCCGGTGGTCGCGGTTGTCCCGGCGGGGTCCCGACGATGCCGCGGGCGCGCCACCCACGACCTCCACGTTCACGGCCTTGAGTCCCTTGTCGCCCTTCTCGATGTCGAAGGTCACCGCCGTGCCGGGCCGCAGCGCCGACTCGTCGAAGCCGATGTCGTTCACGTGGAGGAAGACGTCCTCGCCCCCCGCGTCCGGCGCGAGGAAGCCGAAGCCGCGCTGCGTGTCGAAGTGGACCACCTTGCCGTTCGTCATGGGTCGAGTATCCCACAGGAGAACGCCGTGACCGGGTACAGCAGCGCACCGTCCGGCGGCGATCCCCCGGTACGGTGTGCCCATGAAGAAAGCGGCAGTCGCCCTCGCGGGCTGCACCCTGGTGGCACTCGCGGCGTGCACCTCCCCCAACACCGACTCCAGCACCGTGGTCGAGATCGACGGCAAGGCCGAGAGCGCCGCCGAGTACGTCAACGCCGGATGCTCGCGCAACGGCGACGGCATCACCGTGGGCTCGGGCAGCGTGCAGACGGCCCGTGGCATCGGCGCGATGCTCACCGAGGGCAACCCGCCCAAGGTGAACAGCCTCTTCATCGCGACCGGCGGCAACGTGATGACGGTGCTGAACACGCCTGTGGGGCAGGTCGGTTCAGCCAAGGCGTCGAAGGCGGGTAACCGGTACACCATCACCGGCGAGGCGCGCGCGGCGGACATGAGCACCAAGAAGTTCCGCGTCGAGATCACCTGCAGCTAGGAACGACGAACGCCCACCCCGCGAGCGCGGGATGGGCGTTCTCTCGTCCTCGGGGGATCAGCAGCC
This sequence comes from Tsukamurella sputi, assembly GCF_007858445.1. Lineage (GTDB taxonomy): Bacteria > Actinomycetota > Actinomycetes > Mycobacteriales > Mycobacteriaceae > Tsukamurella > Tsukamurella sputi. The sequence goes on from NZ_VIGV01000001.1 coordinate 321,240, forward strand.
GGCGAGGCGCGCGGCCAGGTACTGCTGGACCTCGGCCAGCGGAACCCGCTCCTGCTCCATGGTGTCGCGCTCACGGACGGTCACGGACTCGTCCTCGAGCGTGTCGAAGTCGACGGTGATGCAGAACGGGGTACCGATCTCGTCCTGGCGGCGGTAGCGCTTGCCGATGCCCTGGGCGTCGTCGAAGTCCACGTTCCAGAACTGGCGCAGCTGCGCCGAGAGCTCGCGCGCCTTCGGCGAGAGCTTCTCGTCGCGCGAGAGCGGCAGCACCGCGACCTTCACCGGCGCGAGGCGCCGGTCCAGCTTGAGCACCACGCGGGTGTCGGTGCCGCCGCCCGCCTTCGGCACCTCCTCCTCGGTGTAGGCGTCCACGAGGAAGGCCATCAGCGAGCGAGTGAGGCCGGCCGCGGGCTCGATCACGTACGGGACGTACTTCTCACCGGTCTGCTGGTCGAGGTACTCGAGCGACTGGCGCGAGTGCTCCTGGTGGGTGCCCAGGTCGAAGTCGGTGCGGTTGGCGATGCCCTCCAGCTCGCCCCACTCACTGCCGGCGAACTCGAACCGGTACTCGATGTCGACGGTGCCCTTGGAGTAGTGGCTCAGCTTCTCCTGCGGATGCGTGAACAGGCGCAGGTTCTCCGGGTCGATGCCCAGATCGGTGTACCACTTGAGGCGGTAGTCGATCCAGTACTGGTGCCAGGCGTCGTCCTCGCCCGGCTTGACGAAGAACTCCATCTCCATCTGCTCGAACTCGCGGGTCCGGAAGATGAAGTTGCCCGGCGTGATCTCGTTGCGGAAGCTCTTACCGATCTGGCCGATGCCGAACGGCGGCTTCTTGCGGGCCGTCGTCATCACGTTCTTGAAGTTGACGAAGATGCCCTGCGCGGTCTCGGGCCGCAGGTAGTGCATGCCCTCCTCCGACTCGATGGGGCCGAGGTAGGTCTTGAGCATCATGTTGAAGTCGCGGGGCTCGGTCCACTGCCCCTTGGTGCCGCAGTCCGGGCAGACGATCTCCGTCATCGGCACGTCGTCGGGGTTGATCTCCTCGCCCTTGGCGGCGCGCTTCTCGGCGTATGCCTCCTGCAGGTGGTCCTGACGGTGCCGCTTGTGGCAGTTCAGGCACTCGACCAGCGGATCGTTGAAGACCGAGACGTGCCCCGAGGCCACCCACACCTCGCGCGGGAGGATGATGGCGCTGTCCAGGCCCACCACATCGTCGCGCGTGGTGATCATGTTCCGCCACCACTGCTTCTTGATGTTCTCCTTGAGCTCCACGCCCAGAGGCCCGTAGTCCCAGGCCGACTTCGTGCCGCCGTAGATCTCACCCGACTGGAAGACCAGCCCCCTGCGCTTGCACAGGTTGGCGACGGTATCGACTTTGGTTGCTTTGGCCACGGCGCGCTTCATCTCCGACGGGTTGTGAGAAGGAAAAACGTACGCACCGACTCTACCGTTCACGCCGCGGCGCACGGTGCCATGGGACGCCTCCCGCCCCGGTCACTTGACGTGGCCGATTCCGCATATGAAAATGATTGTTGATAACAGGAGGTCTCCCATTCCCACCGACGTCGTCACCGACTGCCCCGTCGATCCCGAGGACCCGCCGCGCACGCAACCCGATCCCGAGGTGCTGACAGCGACGGGAGACCTGCTGCGCGCCCTCGCGGCGCCGGTCCGGATCTCCATCGTGCTCGAGCTCATGCACTCCGAGCTGTGCGTGCACCAGCTGGTGGACGCACTGGGCGTGACCCAGCCGCTGGTCAGCCAACACCTCCGGGTGCTCAAGTCGGCAGGGGTCGTGCGCGGCGAGCGCAACGGCCGGGAGATCGTCTACCGGCTGGTGGACGATCATCTCGCGCACATCGTGGTCGACGCGGTCGCCCACGCCACCGAGCGTCCGGGGGCCTGACGGTGACCACACATGCGGCGAAGGGCACCGGCATCCGGGCGACCAAACAGCGCGGCGCCATCACGCAGGCGCTGCGCTCGGTGTCGGAGTTCAAGTCGGCGCAGGAACTGCACGAGCAGCTGCGCTCGGACGGCGAATCGATCGGCCTGACGACGGTCTACCGGAACCTGCAGGCGATGGCGGACGCCGGCGCCGTGGACACGCTCCGAACCGACAGTGGCGAGGCCCTGTTCCGGCTGTGCTCCGACGAGCACCATCACCACCTGGTCTGCCGCGAGTGCGGGCGCACCGTCGAGGTGACGGACCGTGCGGTGGAGGCCTGGTCGGCACGGACCGCGGCGGCGCACGGCTTCACCGATGTGACCCACACGCTGGAGATCTTCGGCCGCTGCGCCGATTGTTCCGCCGCCTGACCGGCCGGCGGTGACGGCTGAGCGGGTTCAGGCGCGGACGGCCCGGGTGAGGAACGGCGAGAGCACGGCGGCCACCTCGCGCGCGGCCTCGTCGGGTCCCTCGATCGGCATGGTGAGGTGGCTGAACGCGAGTCGCACCAGCACTCCCGCCGCGACCTGCGCCTCCGCGCGGCGCACCTGCGCCCAGCTCATCGCGAGGATCTCGGCCAGCCCCTCGGTGGCGCGCTGCAGGATCGGGGTGCCGTCGATCGTCACGATCCCCATGAGGTCGCGGTGCGGGTTCGGGCCCACGATGTTGATGACGACGGGGTCGCCCATACCGATCTGGAAGACGCCCCGCATCGCGTCCTCGACCGCCGCATCGATCTGGCCGGGATTGGCGTCGATCCGCTCCTGCACGTAGGCGAGTAGACCGTCGACGAAGCGGGTCACGTAGGCGACGGCCATGCCCTTACGCGAACCGAACTCGTTGTAGAGGGTCTGCCGGCTCACCCCGGCTTCGCGGGCGACGGCGGCCATCGTCACCGCCGACCACTCGCGTCCGCGGAGGAAACCACTGACCGCGTCGAGCGCCTGATCCCGCACCGATTGCTTGGGCGCGGCATCGGTATCACGCCCGACGAGGACCGTCATCGCGCGACCGCCGCCGAGATCCGCTCGGACAGCTCGCCGCGGACAGCGCGCAGCTCCTTGGGCCGGCCCATCGCGACTGCGCCGGTGAGGGAACCGTCGCGGTGGCAGCGCGCGAAGAACGGATCACTACTCGCTGCGTCCATGGCGCCGTCCACCTCCAGCTCGTCGTCCGCCGCGGGCCATCCCGCGAACTGCAGCACCGCCCCGAACTGGTTCGACCAACCCCACGGGACAGTGGGGGCGGGCGTCCCGCCGAGGAGCACCTGCGCGACCGCGGCGCCCTGGTCCTGTGCCGCCGACCAGTTCTCGGCCCGGTAGGTGCCGCCCTCCAGCGGATGGGGCACCCGTGCGCAGTCGCCGACGGCGTGAACGCCCTCGGCGGACGTGCGGTACTGCTCGTCCACCAGGATACCGTCGTCCACCCGCAGGGCCAGACGCTCGGCGAGCCCGGTGTCGGGGCTCGAGCCGACCGCGACGACCACCAGGTCGGCCACGAGCGCGCCGCCGCCCGGGACGGCGACCGAGACCTGGTCGGGCTCGACGGTGATCTGCCCCGGCCGGACGCCGAGCAGCAGGTCGACGCCGGCATCGCGCTGCAGTCCGGCGAGCCGCCGCCCGATGGACGGTGGCACGACGCGCACCAGCGGCAGGGGCGCCGGTTCGACGACGGTGACCGTCGCCCCCAGCTCGGCGGCCGCCGAGGCCACCTCCGAGCCGATGAGCCCGGCGCCGAGGACGATCACGCTGCCCGCCCGGCCGAGCTCGTCGCGCAGGCCAGTCGCGTCGGCGAAGTCGCGCAGATACTTCACGCGGGGCGCGGGCGGCAGGCCCGGCAGCTCCCGGGCGATGCCGCCGGTCGCGAGGACGAGCGAGCCGTAGGTGAGGGAGGCACCGTCGGACAGCTCCACCGTGCGGGTCGCGGTCTCGCCACCGGTCACGGTGACCCCGGTGCGGACCGTGACGCCGATGTCGTCCCAGTGCGCCGCCGGCTTGAGGAGTGCCTTCTCGACGGGCGTGCCCTTGAGGAGGACGTCCTTCGACAGCGTGGGCCGCCGGTACGGAAGGTGGGGGTCGCGCCCGATGAGGGTGACGTCCCCGTCGAATCCGCCGGTCCGCAGCGCCAGGGCCGCGGTGGCGCCCGCGACGCCCGTGCCGACGATCACCACGCCGTTCGTCATGCCCGCGACACCTCGACCATCTCGAAATCGGCCTTGGCGGCGCCGCAGTCGGGGCAGGACCAGTCGTCGGGGATGTCGTCCCAGCGGGTGCCGGGCTCGATGCCGTCCTCGGGCCAGCCCTCGGCCTCGTCGTACTCGAAGCCGCACTGCAGACAGCGGAACAGCTTGAAGGGTGCGTCACTCATGATGATTCCTTTGCGTTCGTGGGGGTTTCGGGGTCAGACCGGCTCGAAGTCGATCTTGTCGCGGACGCCGCAGTCCGGGCAGTTCCAGTCGTCGGGGATGTTGCTCCAGGCGGTCCCGGCGGGCCACCCCTCGCGGGGCGCGCCGACCGCTTCGTCGTAGACGTAGTCGCAGATGGGGCACCGGTACGAGCTCATGCTGCGGCCTGCTCTCCGGTAGTCGTCGCGCCGTACTTGGCGAGCACCTTGTCGCGGACGCGGGGGTGGATGTTGACCTTCGTGATGTCGCCGTCGTAGTGATCGAGGACGCGCTGGTCCATGAGCCGGCGCCAGGCGAAGGGGAAGTAGGTGACGCCGATCAGCGTGGCGTAGCCCTGGGGCAACGACGGTGCCTCCTCGAACGACCGGAGCGTCTGGTAGCGGCGGGTGGGGTTGGCGTGATGGTCGCTGTGCCGCTGCAGGTGGTACAGGAAGACGTTGGTCACGATGCGGTCCGAGTTCCAGGAGTGCTTGGGCGCGCAGCGCTCGTAGCGGCCGGAGGCGAGCTTCTGACGGAGCAGTCCGTAGTGCTCGAGGTAGTTCACCGACTCCAGCAGGCTGAAGCCGTAGACGCCCTGGATGATCAGGAAGGGCAGGACCTCCCAGCCGAAGCCGATGGTGAGCGCGGCGAACAGGACGACGGTCATGAGCCAGGCGTTGAGCACGTCGTTCTTCAGCGTCCACGGGCTCTTGCCGAGCCGCTCGAGGCGGGTCTTCTCCAGATTCCACGAGGACTTGAGGCTGCCCCAGACGCTGCGGGGCAGGAACTCCCAGAAGGTCTCACCGAAGCGGCCGCTGGCCGGATCCTCAGGGGTGGCGACCCGCACGTGGTGCCCGCGGTTGTGCTCGATGAAGAAGTGGCCGTACATGGCCGGCGCGAGGGTGATCTTGGCGATCCAGCGCTCGTTCTCGGGCTTCTTGTGACCCAGCTCGTGGCCCGTGTTGATGGCGATGCCGGTGACCACACCGAGGCTCAACGTGACACCGATCTTGCTGATCAGGCTCAGGCCGCCACCGTCGGCGTAGACGCCACCGAGCCAGCTCAGGTCATCGGCGGTGATGAAGTAGCACATCGCGACCAGGGAGGCGAGGTGGCACGGCAGGAAGATGTAGGTGAGCCACTTGTAGTAGCGGGAGTTCTCCAGCGCCTCCATCACCTCCTCCGGCGGGTTCTCGCCGTCGTCGCCGGCCTTGATGTCGACGATCGGAAGGATCACGTACAACAGCAGCGGCCCGATCCACCACAGGACCGGAGCCAGGTACATCAGTGGCGTGCGGCCGATGCCGAGCAGCATCATCAGCCCCACGGCGAAGAACAGCGCGGTGGGGACGAACAGCCCCCACAACCACATCCGCTTCTTATGGTCTGTCCAGACGGCGTCGTTGCCGTCCGCGTCGATGTAAGCCAGGCCCTTCACAGTGCCCTCCTTGATCGGTTCGCCCCGGCGAGGGGCTGTGACTGAGGTCATACGCTCTAGATCAGTATTTGACACACTCGCTCGATTTGTCAAGCGCTTCTTGGACACTTTCCGCTCTGATGTAAAGCCGCAGGTGGACAGCACCGACCTGTTCGTCCAGTCAGAGGTTTTTCAGTTGTGCACAATCTAGTTGCGTGCCACCCTTATGGAGTGGACGCGAACCAGACCCTCGACGAGCAACTGTGCTTCGCCCTGTACTCGGCGGCCCGCGTAGCGGCGAACGCCTACCGCGAGGAGCTGACGGCGTTGGGACTCACGTACACCCAGTACGTCACCCTGCTCGCACTGTGGGAGCGCGACGGCGTGACCGTCTCCGCGCTGGGCGAGCGACTCCGCCTCGACAGCGGCACCCTCTCGCCGTTGATCCGACGACTCGAGGGCGCGGGACTCCTCGAGCGCCGACGTGACCAGGCCGACGAACGCCTGGTCACGGTCCACGTCACCGACGCCGGGCGCGCGCTGCGGCCCGCCGTCGACGCCGCCCGCCGCCGGGTCTACGAGGGCTTCAACCTGCCCATCGAGGACGCGATCGCGCTCCGCGACCTGGCGAACCGTTTCTGTGCAGCGCACACCTGACCCACCACCGTTCCAGGAGGAGCATCACATGAGCACCGTGTACACCGCCGAGGCGATCGCCACCGGCGCGGGCCGTGACGGCCGCACCCGCACCGACGACGGACGCGTCGATCTGCAGCTGGCCATCCCGAAGGAAATGGGCGGCTCGGGCGACGGCGCCAACCCGGAGCAGCTGTTCGCCGCCGGCTACGCCGCGTGCTTCCACTCGGCTCTGCAGATGGTCGCGCGCTCGCAGAAGGTCGCACTCGGCGACTCGAGCGTGGGCGCTCGAGTCGGCATCGGCCCCAACGGTTCCGGCGGATTCGGACTCACCGTCGCACTCGAGGTCGTCATCCCCGAGGTCGAGCACGACGCGGCTCAGGCCCTCGCGGACGCCGCGCACCAGGTCTGCCCGTACTCGAACGCCGTGCGCGGCAACATCGACGTCACCGTGACCGTCGCCGACGACTGACCACCTCGAAACACCCACTGACAAGGAGACATCCATGCGTGCACTGATCCAGGATCAGTTCGGCGACCCGGCGAGCGTCCTGTCCGTCCGCGACGTTCCACTGCCCGAGCCCCGGCCGGGCCAGGTCCGCATCCGCACCCTGCTCTCGCCGATCCACAACCACGACCTGTGGACCGTCAAGGGCGACTACGGATACAAGCCAACGATGCCCGCCGCGGCCGGCTCCGAGGCCGTCGGCGTGATCGACGCCCTGGGCGAGGGGGTCGAGGGATTCACCGTCGGCCAGCGCGTCGCCACCGGATCCGCGTTCGGCACCTGGGCGGAGTACTTCGTGGCCGGCGCCGCGGGGCTCCTCCCCGTTCCGGAGGAGATCTCCGATGAGGCCGCCGCACAGCTCTTCTCCATGCCCTTCAGTGCGATCAGCCTGCTCGATTTCTTGAACGTCCAGCCCGGGCAGTGGATCGTGCAGAACACCGCCAACGGCATGGTCGGGCGCATGCTGGCGCAGCTCGCGACCGCCCGGGGAATCAACGTCACGGGCCTGGTCCGGCGGTCAGCCGCGATCGACGAGCTCGCGACCTTCGGCGTGACGAACGTGATCTCCACCGACACCGAGGGCTGGCGCGCCCGCGCCAAGGAGCTCGCGGGCGAGGCCGGCTACGCGGCCGCCGTCGACTCGATCGGTGGCCCGGCGAGCACCCAGCTGGCGCTGCTCCTCGGCCAGCGCGGCACCCTCGTCTCCTTCGGTGCGATGAGCGCCACCAACCCGGGCGAGGGCGCGATGTTGGAGATCCCGGTCAACGTCGCGATCTTCAAGGAGATCGTGGTCAAGGGCTTCTGGGGTCGCACCGTGAGCCAGGAGATGGCTCCGGCCAAGCGCGCCGAGCTGATGGGCGAAGTCGTGCGCGGCGTCGCTGCCGGCACCCTCGCGCTGCCCGTCGACGGTGTCTACCCACTGGACGAGATCTCCTCCGCCGCAACGGCCAGCGGACGCCCCGGCCGCGTCGGCAAGGTACTGCTGCGTCCCTGATCCGGAACTACTCGGCGACCAGGCGCCTCCGGGCGTCGACGCCCTGCGCGAGCACGAACAGCACGAACTCGCGCAGGGCGCGGTCGGACAGGGTTCCGGCGGGGAACGAGTAGTGCAGCACCAGATCCGCCGAGACCTCGCGCTCCATCAGGCGGAGCGAGCCGAACTGCACCGCCTCCCCCGCCGCGCGGACGTCCGCGCGGAGATCCTCGCTGAGTGGGAGGTCCCACGCGACCACCTGGGTCAGCGAGTACACGTCGACGTCCTGGGCGAGCTCGAAGACCTGCACCGACGCGGGGGTCTCGCCGAAGTCGACCAGCACCGCCCGGTTCGCGTCCCGGCGCAGCGCGACCCCGTCGGACAACGCGGATTCGAGGCGCGAGCGCAACGCATCCAAGCGCGGATCCTGCGCGGTCACTCGGCGCCCCCGAACCGCCGGTCGCGCTTGGCGTACTCGAGGCACGCCTCCCACAGGTTCCGCCGGTCGAAGTCGGGGAAGAGCGTGTCCTGGTAGACGTACTCGGCGTAGGCGCTCTCCCAGAGCAGGAAGTTCGAGCTCCGCTTCTCCCCCGACGGCCGCAGGAACAGGTCCACGTCCGGCATGTCGGGCTGGTACAGGTACTGCTGGAAGGACTGCTCGGTGATGCGGTCCGGGTTGATCTCCCCCGCCGCGGCCCGGCGCGCGATCTCCCGTGCGGCATCGACGATCTCGGCCCGGCCGCCGTAGTTCACGCACATCGTGAGCGTCATGACGGTGTTGTTCTTGGTGAGTTCCTCGGCGACCTCGAGCTCCTTGATCACGCTGGCCCACAGGCGCGGACGACGGCCGGCCCACTTCACGCGGACACCCATCTCGTGCATCTCGTCGCGGCGGCGGCGGATCACGTCGCGGTTGAACCCCATGAGGAAGCGCACCTCCTCCGGGCTGCGCGACCAGTTCTCGGTGGAGAAGGCGTACGCGGAGAGCTGCTTCACGCCGATCTCGATGCAGCCGCAGACGGTGTCCATGAGCACGGCCTCGCCGCGCTTGTGGCCCTCGGTGCGGGCCATGCCCCGCTCCTTGGCCCAGCGGCCGTTGCCGTCCATGACCAGCGCGACGTGGTTCGGCACGAGTTCCGCGGGGATCTCCGGGGGCGTGGCGCCCGAGGGGTGCGGATCCGGCGGCCGGACCGTGACCGGTGCCGGTGGCGTCTTCGACCTACCCCGCCGCAGTCCCGGCACCGTCGACCTCCCTCTCACCGGCCGCCAGGGCCGGGCTGTGCGGCGCGTGCCGCTCGATCATGGGCAGCGAGCGCAGCTGCCGTCCCACATGCCACTGTAGGTGCGCCGCGGCGAGCCCGTTCGCCTGCCTGCGCACCCGCTCGCCGGTGGTCTCGGCGAAGTCGAAATCGGCCCGGGCGAGAGCCGCCATCAGGTCCAGTACGCCCTGCCCCGGCACCGCCGAGCCCGACGGGCGGCAGTGCACGCAGACGGCGCCGCCCGCGGCCACGTGGAAGGCGCGGTGCGGCCCCTCGTCGCCGCAGCGGGCGCAGATCGTCAGGGCGGGCGCCCAGCCCGCCGACTCCATGGCGCGCAGCAGGAAGGAGATCAGCACCAGATCGCGGTCGCGCACGCCGGCCGCGATGGCGCGCAGCGCACCGACGGTGAGCCGGTGCAGCTCCATCGCCGGGGCCCGCTCCTCGCCCGCCAGCCGCTCCGCGGTCTCGATCACCGCGCAGGCCGTGGTGTAGCGCCCGTAGTCGCCCGCCAGATCGCCCGAGTAGGCGGCGATCGAGTGCACCTGCGTCACCATGTCCAAGTTGCGGCCGGGGTGCAGCTGCAGGTCCACATGGGCGAACAGCTCCAGCCGGGCTCCGAACCGCGACCGCGGCCTGCGCACGCCCTTCGCGACCGCGCGCACCAGGCCGTTCTCCCGGGTCAGCAGCGTGAGGATGTAGTCGGCCTCCCCCAGCTTGTGCTGCCGCAGCACCACAGCGCTGTCCCGGTACGACCTCATACCCTCCATCATCCCACTTCGCACCGACGGATACGGCCCCGCCGCGCCGCCGCCCGTCTGGCACACTGATGTCCGAACGTCACGAGGAGATCAGCTATGACGGATTCATCGGGAAAGGTCGCCACGCCGGAACAGGCGTGAGCACCCCGTTCGAGGCGCCCAGCGCGGCATTGCCCCTCCGGGTGAGCATCGCCAGTTGGATGCTGGGCGACGGATCCCCACCCCCGCCCGTCGTGGGCGGGATCGGCGACTACGCCATCGCCTTCCGCGAGGAGGACGTCGTCGACGCCAGCGACGCCGGCGTCAGCGAGCTCACCGGCATCGCGGTTCCCGACGGTGCGCCGTCCGTCACCGGCCGCGGCGACGAGAGGCGGATGCGATGGCCGACGCGGCTGCGCGGTATCGGCTGGGAGGTGTTCTGGGGCGCGTCGCGCCCGACCTCGGGACCGGTGCGCGTTCGCGGCACCGTCTACGCCGACTACGTCTACGGCGGGCGACCGGTCCGCGTGCGCGGTCGGATCCTCCGCGTACAGATCGAATCGGTCCTCATGCACCTCGACGAGGAGCGCGGGCGGTACGCCGCCGTGCCCGGGACCTACCGGTATCGCGACGTCGAAGAATGCCCGCGATGGTTCGGCGGACCGTCGGAGATGACCGCGGAGGACGGCGGCGCGAGGGAGGAGTGGGCGGCGATCGTCGATCTCGATCTCGCGGATGTCCCGCCCGCGACACCACGGCCGCGGGTGTGCCCCGATGCCGTTGCGGTCGACGGCGATCGGGTGTGGGTGATCGATCGCGAGCTTCCGCTTGTGGTGGAGTACGACCTCTCCGGCGAGGACGAACCGACGGAGCACCTCCTGCCCGGCGCGGTAACGCCGAAGGAGGAGTACGAGATCCCGACAATGTGGGCCGCCGCGGGTGCGTGCTGGGCGTTCAGGTCGGACGGGGTGTTCCGCATCGCCGACGGGGCCGTCACTCGCGTATCGACCTCGCCGGTCGCCTCCGTCATCGACGGCGGTGACACCGCACTGATCGCCCTACGCGAGGATCGGAACATCGTGCGGCTGTATCGGATCGGTGCCGGCGGCGCCGGACTCGGCGAGCTCCTCTACACGGGCGACGGCCCGGAGTGGGGTGTCGGCACTGAGTTCGGCTTCCTCCTGCTCACGTGCAACGGCGAGATGGAGCCGGAGAACCGCACCCACCGCCTGGTGCGCGTGGACGAAGTAGGCGAGGTCACCGTCGGGCCCGTGCTCGACGAAGTCGGTCCCAACGCGGACGGGTTCGGCGGTGGGCCGCCGCGTGTCTTCACCGGGGGCATGTTCGGCAACCCGACGGCTCTCGACGTGCGCCCCGACCTCACGGTCGCGCGCAGCCCCCGCACCCCGGGGCGCGGCTGGAGCATGCGGACGGTCGGGGACGACCTGTTCGTCGTCTGTCACCCGACCGACGGCACCGGCGACGACGGCTGGTGGCCGCTCGAAGGACCGTGCGAGTACCGGAGCGAGGAGCAGTTCTGGCTGCTGGTCCGCCTGGACGGGGACACGCTCGAACCGGTCGCGGTCGCACCGATCCACTCCACGCAGGTGTCCGTCGCCCGGCACGGCGATGAGCTGCTTGTCGCGACCGGCTCCGGCCTGTTCCGGTGGCGCGGCACGGGCTATTCCGAACTGGAGGAGATCCCGCTCGCCGCACTCGTCGACGAGCACTCCTGAAACCTGTCAGCGGTCCGCTGCACGATGTCAGCAGCATCGGATTTCTTCGGGCGGAGAGGTCATGACACCGGGATGGGCCACGATCATCGTCGGCACCGCAGCCGCCATCATCGCGATCGTGACGATCGGCCGGAAGCGGCTGGCGGACAATCGCAAGGAGTGGTGGACGCGGTACGAGAGGGCGTTGGGAGCCACATACACGATGGACATCGAGCAGAGCCGCGACGGCTGGGCCGTGATCGATGACTTGATCGATTCCGCGCTAGCGACCAGCACTGAGCGAAACATCGCCATGCACTTGGCGCTCACGCGCTACCGAGGCGATACTGGACATGAGCACGATGGGACGGAGGCTGGCAATGACTGCCACCGAGCACCTCGATCAGGGGCCGCGACCACAGAGGCCCGAGATTCAGCGCGCGATCATCCGCGTGGTCATCACCGGTCTACGAAACTTCAAGGAACCCGTGCCCCAACGGATGATCGACTTCGTCGAGGGCCGGGCCGACGATCCGGGCCCCCTGCCCGATCCGGAGAAGTACCGGAACAGGCGTCGCAGCTGGTGGCAGCGGATGCTGGGCCGGTAGCGGCCGAACTCTAGAAGCCGAGCCGTCCCAGCTGTTTCGGGTCGCGCTGCCAGTCCTTCGCGACCTTCACGTGCAGCGACAGGTACACCTTGCGCCCCAGGAGCTTCTCGATCTCCCCGCGCGCCGCGGTACCCACCGACTTCAGGCGCGAGCCGCCCTTACCGATGATGATCGCCTTCTGTGAGGGGCGCTCCACGTAGAGCAGGGCGTGCACCTCGAGCATCGCGGGCTTGCCGGATTTCTCCTGCGCCTCCGTCTTCTCCCGCTCGAGCACCTCCTCGATCACGACGGCCAGCGAGTGCGGCAGCTCGTCGCGCACACCCTCGAGCGCGGCCTCGCGGATGAGCTCGGCCATCATGGTGTCGTCGTCGGTGTCGGTGATCTCGCCGTCGGGGTAGAACGCCGGCCCGGGCTTCATCTTCGACGCGATGAGCCGCACCAGGTCCTCGACCTGCTCGCCGGACGCCGCCGACACCGGGATCACATCGCAGCCCTCGCCCAGGAACGAGGAGACGGCCAGCAACTGCTCGGCGACCTTGTCGCGCCCCACCTTGTCGATCTTGGTGACCACCCCCATCAGCGGCGTGCGCGGCGCCATGTGCCGCACCTGCTCGAGGATGTACTTGTCGCCGGGACCGATCTTCTCGTCCGCCGGAATCGTCAGGCAGATCAAGTCGACCTCGGAGTAGGTGTCGCGCACCAGATCGTTGAGGCGCTGGCCCAGCAGCGTGCGGGGGCGGTGCAGGCCGGGGGTGTCCACCAGTACCAGCTGGCAATCGGGCCGGTTGACGATGCCGCGGATCGTCGAACGCGTGGTCTGCGGGCGCGAGCTGGTGATCGCGACCTTCGTCCCCACGAGCGCGTTGGTCAGCGTGGACTTGCCCGTGTTGGGCCGCCCCACGAAGCACACGAAGCCGGACCGGAAGTCCGCGTCGTCGTGGCCGTGCGTCTGGGTCTCTTCGGTCACGTCAGGGCCTCTCCGCGTGCGTCGAACAACAGGACCGGTGCCGTCGGCGACACCTCGTGCAGGGCCGCGACGCCGGGATCGGCACCGTCGGCGGAACCCACCAGGACGGCGGCCTCGAAGCCCTCCGCGCCGGAACTCAGAGCCGTCGCGACGGCCACCTGTAGACCCGTCAGCGCCAGGGACGCCAGAGCGACAGGAGCGCCCGCGTACGTGCGGCCGTCCAGGTCCCGCACCGCGGCGCCGTGCCCGGCACCGGCACGCGCCATCGCGCCCCGCGCCAGCGTCACGAGCTTGCGGTCCTCATCGGAGGTCTCGGTCACGCGCTCTCCTTCTCATCGTTCGACGTTCCGGCGCCGTCCTCCGACGGTGCGCCGTCCTCGGCCTCCGCGCTGCGCACGAGGACCGTCGAGATCCGCACCCGGCCGCGGCGGTTCGTCGCGCCCTCAGCCTCGAGCAGTAGGCCGTGCACGCGCGCCTCCGAGCCCGGAAGCGGAACCCGGCCGAGCGCCAGTCCGAGCAGGCCTCCGACGGTGTCGACCTCGTCCTCCTCGATCTCCTTGTCGAACAGCTCGCCGAGCGTCTCCAGGTCCAGGCGGGCGGACACCCGGAAGAGCCCGTCGCCGAGTTCCTCGACGGGCGCGATCTCGCCCGCGTCGTACTCGTCGGTGATCTCGCCGACGATCTCCTCCAACACGTCCTCGATGGTCACCAGGCCGGCGATCGAGCCGTACTCGTTCACCAGGATCGCCATGTGGTTGTTGGTGTGCTGCATCTCGCGCAGCAGCGCGTCGACCGGCTTCGAGTCGGGCACGAAGACGGCGGGACGCGCCATCCGCCCGACCTCGATGGCGTGCCGGTCGGCACCGTCGGGCAGGGCGACGAGGTCCTTGAGGTAGACGACGCCCCGCACGTCGTCGACGTTCTCCCCGATGACGGGGATGCGGGAGTGGCCCGAACGGACCGCGAGGCGGGTGGCCTGCGAGACCGACTTGTCGGCCTCGATCCACACGATCTCGGGGCGCGGCACCATGACCTCGCGGGCGGCGGTGTCGCCGAGCTCGAAGACGGACTGGATCATCTTGCCCTCGTCCTCGTCCACCACGCCGCGCTGCTGCGCGAGATCGACGAGCTCCCGCAGCTCGACCTCCGTGGCGAACGGGCCGTTGCGGTAGCCGCGGCCGGGGGTGATCGCGTTACCGAGCAGGATGAGCAACCGCGTGATCGGCCCCATCAGGAGCGCGATCGCCTGCAGCACGACCGCGGTCGAGCAGCCCAGCGTGTAGGCGTGCTGGCGACCGAGGGTGCGGGGGCCGACCCCGATCAGCACGTAGCTCACCACCGTCATGACGGCAGCGGTCACCACGGCCGTCCAGACGGTGGGCAGGTAGCGGTCGAGGACGACGAAGACGAGCACCGTCGACAGCACCTCGCACGCGGTGCGGAGCAGCACGACGAGGTTGACGTAGAGAGGACGGTTGACCAGGACGCGCTGCAGGCGCTTCGCGCCCGGGCGGCCCTCCTCGACCAGATCCTCGACGCGGGCGGGCGAGACCGTGAGCAGGGCCGAGTCGACCGCCGCGAACAGGCCGCCCAGCAGGACCAGTGCGACGACGCCGACGGCCAGCAGGATCGACGAGAACACGCGTCAGTCCCGCCGCCCCAGGAAACCCGTGCGGCCGAGCAGCTTGTCGTCGCGCGCGGCCTGCCGGGCACGACGCTCCTGCTCGCGCTGCTGCGCGTAGAACTCCGCGAGGATGCTCTCCTGGAGCGCGAACATCTCCCGCTCCTCGTCCGGCTCGGCGTGGTCGAAGCCCAGCAGGTGCAGCACGCCGTGCACGGTGAGCACGTTCATCTCGTGTCCGGTGGAGTGGCCCGCGGCGGCCGCCTGCTCCGCGGCGAACTGAGGGCACAGCACGATGTCGCCGAGCGTCGCCGGGCCCGCGTCCACCATGTCCGGCCGGCCGCCGGGCGTGAGCTCGTCCATCGGGAAGCTCATCACGTCCGTGGGGCCGGGCAGGTCCATCCACTTCACGTGCAGGTCGGCCATGGTGTCGAGGTCGACGGCGAGCATGTTCAACTCGGCGCCCGGGTGCACGTCCATCGCGGCGATGGCGAACCCCGCCACGGCGACGATCTCGGCCTCGTCGACGTCGAAGCCCGACTCGTTGGCGAATTCGATGCTCATCGGCGTCCCGGGATGCGTCGCGCGCCCAGCTGCGGGCGCTTGGTGGCTTCGAGCTGTTCCTCGAACTGGGAGTAGGCGTCGACGATCTCGGCGACCAGGCGGTGCCGGACCACGTCCGAGCTGGTGAGCTCTGCGATGTGGATGTCGTCGATGCCGCGCAGGATGCCCACCGCGGCGCGCAGACCGCTGGTCGCACCGCCCGGCAGGTCCACCTGCGAGGTGTCGCCCGTGACCACGATCTTCGAGCCGAAGCCGAGCCGGGTGAGGAACATCTTCATCTGCTCGGCGGTGGTGTTCTGCGCCTCGTCGAGGATGACGAAGGCGTCGTTGAGGGTACGGCCGCGCATGAACGCGAGCGGCGCGACCTCGATGACCCCGGCCTCCATCAACTTCGGGATCGCCTCGGGGTCCATCATGTCGTGCAGCGCGTCGTACAGCGGGCGCAGGTACGGATCGATCTTCTCGTTCAGGGTGCCCGGCAGGAAGCCCAGCCGCTCCCCCGCCTCGACGGCGGGACGGGTCAGGATGATGCGGCTGACCTGCTTGGACTGCAGCGCCTGCACGGCCTTGGCCATCGCGAGGTAGGTCTTGCCGGTGCCCGCGGGGCCGATGCCGAAGACGATGGTGTGCGCGTCGATCGCGTCCACGTACTTCTTCTGGTTGACCGTCTTCGGGCGCACGGTCTTGCCGCGGCGCGAGATGATGTCCAGCGTGAGCACCTCGGCGGGCGACTCGCCGGAACCGTCGGTCATCATGCCGATGGAGCGTCGCACCTCCTCCGGGCTCACCGCCACGCCGCTGCGCACGGCGGCGAGCAGCTCGGCGAGGACGCGCTCGGCGAGCGCCACGTCGGCAGGGCTGCCGGACAGGGTGATCACGTTGCCGCGCGCGTGGATGTCGGCGGCGAGGGCACCCTCCAGCGCACGGAGGTTGGCGTCCGCGGGGCCGAGGAGCCCGAAGGTCAGCTCGATGGGGATCTCGACGGTGGACCGCGCCGGCGTCACTGCCTGAGCGGGGCTGTCGGAACTGGTGGGGTCTGGCACGCGGTGCGTCAATCCTTGTCTCGGCGGTCACCGCGCCTGACGGTGCGGATACGCCCAGTTTAGTACCGCTCGCCCCCGGAAGGCCCGTGGGTTTCGCCGGCGGCGGATCCTGCCGCGGCAGGCGTCACCGCGCGGAGAGTTCCTCGATCGCCGCGACGGTGGCCGCGTGCCCCTCGGAGCCGGGCTCGAGGAAGTCGTCGTGCCCCTCCCCCTCGATCATCGTGAGCGTGGCATCCATGCCGTTCTCCTGCGCCTGCGACAGGAACCACTCGGAGAGCTGGTAGGGCACCTGCTCGTCCAGGCGGCCGTGCAGCGCGCGCACGCGCGTCGTGAAGGGCATCGCCGCCACCGGACTGGCCTGCGCGAAGGTGCGCTTGATCAGGCGCTGGTTGGCGTTGGGCGCGAGGTCGAAGAGCAGACGCATCGACTGATCGCCGTCGCCCCGCTCGATGAGGTCCAGCACGCCGCCGCGGGAGATGACGCCCAGCAGATCAGGGCGCTGCGCGGCGGCCCAGACCGCGAGGGTGGCGCCGGCGCTGTGCGCCGCGACTATGTGCCCGGCGTTCTTGGCGAGCTTCGCGGTGCCGTAGTCGATCGCGGCCAGCACGTCGTCGCCGAGGATCGGCCAGACCACGCCGGGCTCGCCGACCCGGCGGTACTCGATGTTCCACACCGGGTAGCCGCGATCGTTGAGGTCCTTGGCGACCTTCGACTCCATCGACATCGAGTACAGGTTCCGCCAGTAGCCGCCGTGCACCAGGGTGATCAGCGGCTTGTCCGCATCGCCCGGATAGAAGTGGCCGTGCTGCGAGTCCTCGCTGCCGTAGAAGATGCGACGCGCCATCGTGTCCGAGCCCTCCTGAGCCACCCCGCCGAGCCGGCGTCCTGCCGGTTCGGCCATCAGTCCGGCGGTGTGCCGGACCATCTGTCGGTCATTACTCCCAGAGCGCCCAGCGCGACGGCGGCGGCGGTCGACGTCCGCAGCACCGTCGGGCCGAGGAGCGCGGGCTGCGCACCCATCCCGACCAGGGCTTCCAGTTCCTCGGGGCTGATTCCGCCCTCCGGCCCCACCACGATAACGATGGTTTCGGTTACTGAGAAGTCAACCTCGCCCAGCGGGACCGCCGAACCCTCGTGCAAGACAACTACATTCGCATCCATACTGGTGAGTAATGGAACGAGTTCCCGAGTGGTCACCAGATCGTGGATCTCCGGAACATACGCTCGCCGAGCCTGTTTCGCGGCCGATCGCGCCACAGCACGCCACCGCGCGACGCCCTTCTCGGCCTTGCCCTTCGCCCCGTCCCAGCGCGAGACGCAGCGGGAGGCCTGCCACGGCACGATCGCGTCGATACCGGCCTCCGTGGCGAGTTCCACCGCCAGCTCGGAGCGCTCGGACTTGGGCAGCGCCTGCACCAGCACCACCCGCGGCGAGGCCGGCGGCACCGTCCAGGTCTCGGTGCACCGCACGGTCACGTCCGCCTTGCCCACCACGACCGCGGAGCACCGGGCGAAGCCGCCCGCACCGTCGGACAGGACGAGTTCCTCGCCCGTCCGCACGCGCCGCACGGCCGCGGCGTGCCGACCCTCGTCACCCGCGAGGAGGTACTCCTCCCCCGGCGCGGGCAGCGACTCCGCGAGGAAGACGGTGGCCGCCACCTGCGACTACCGTCCGGCGAAGGTGTCGCGCAGGCGGGAGAAGATGCCGCCGCCCTGGTCCGGGCCGCCCCGTCGCGCCGCGTGCGGGCCCTCGCCGGGGAACAGCGCCTTGAGCTCGCGCAACTTGTCGGCCTGCTTCTTGTCCAGACGGGTGGGCACGGCGACGTCGAAGTGCACGACGAGGTTGCCGCGCACCTGCGAGTTCACCTGCGGCATGCCGTGACCGCGCAGCACCTTGGTATCGCCTGTCTGAGTCCCCGGCGCCACCTCGACGGTCAGCTCACCGTCGATGACCGTGGGCACGGTGACCTCGGCGCCCAGCGCCGCGTCGAACATCGGCACACGCGCCGTGACGTGCAGCGTGCTGCCGTCGCGGGTGAGGAACTCGTGCTCCCGCTCGGTGACCTCGACGTACAGATCACCGGCGGGGCCGCCGCCGGGGCCGACCTCGCCCTGGCCGGCCAGGCGCACGCGCATCCCGTCGCCCACGCCGGCCGGGATCTTCACGGTGAGGTTGCGGCGGGTGCGCACGCGACCGTCGCCGCTGCACTTGCCGCAGGGGTTCTCGATGATCTCGCCGACGCCCGAACAGGTGGGGCAGGGGCGCGAGGTCATGACCTGACCGAGGAAGGACCGCTGCACCGACTGCACCTCGCCCGCGCCGCGGCAGGTGGGGCACGTCGACGGCTTGCTGTCGCCCTCGGTCCCCGAACCGTGGCACTTGTCGCAGAGGATCGCGGTGTCGACGGTGAGCTCACGGCTCACGCCGTTCGCGCACTCGTCGAGGTCCAGCTCCATGCGGATCAGCGCGTCGTTGCCCTCGCGCACACGGCCGCGCGGGCCGCGGCCACCGCCGCCCATGCCGCCGCCGAAGAAGGCTTCGAAGACGTCGCCGAGACCACCGGAGAAGCCTCCACCGAAGCCGCCGGCGCCGCCGAAGCCCGCGCCGGGCGAGCTGTCGAGCGGATCGCCGCCCATGTCGACGATGCGCCGCTTCTCCGGGTCGCTGAGCACCTCGTACGCGTCCGAGACGTCGCGGAACTTCTCCTGCGCGGCCTCGTCCGGGTTCACATCGGGGTGCAGCTCGCGGGCCAGCTTGCGATACGCACGCTTGATCTCCTGATCGGAAGCCTTCGAATCGACTCCGAGGATGCGGTAGTAATCACGTGCCACTGCGGCGAATCCCCCTCACGTATGGACGACATTCAGCGGACCTGCTCGGACCGCGCTCAACCCATGATTCCACCACAGGGCCGATTCGGACCATTCGCGCTGGTCACCCGTCGGTAATCATGCGCGGACGGGCATCAGCGCTCTCCCAGCACCTCGCCGACGTACCGGGCGACCGCGGCGACGGAGGCGATCGTGCCGGGGTAGTCCATCCGGGTCGGTCCCAGCACGCCGACACCGCCGAAGATCGCGCCGGGCGCGCCGTAGCCGGTGGAGATCACCGACGCGCCGCGCAGGTTCTCGTCCTGGGTCTCCGAGCCGATCGCCACCGAAACCGTTCCTGGCTGCTGCCGGGCGGTGAGCAGCTTGAGCACCACCACCTGCTCCTCCAGCGTCTCCAGCACGCTGCGCAGCGAGCCGGACACCGCGTCGAAGTCCGCCGCGTTCCGGGTCAGGTTCGCGGTGCCACCGAGGACCAGCCGGTCGTCGGCACGCTCGACGAGCGTCTCGACCAGCACCGTCGACACCCGGATCACCGCATCGCGCAGATCGCGGGGCGCGAGCGGCGCCAGGTCGGCGACACCCACCGACGCATCGGGGATGAGTTTGCCGTGCACCGCGGCGCCGAAGAGCTCGCGCAGGCGCGAGAGGTCCTCGTCGGACGCCGGCTCGCCGAGCTCCACAAGCCGCTGCTCGACGCGGCCCGAATCGAGGATCACCACCAGCAGCAGGCGGGTGGGCGCCAGCGCGACGACCTCGAGGTGGCGGACGCGCGCGGAGCTGATCACCGGGTACTGGATGACCGCGACCTGCCGGGTGAGCTGCGCCAACAGACGCACGGAGCGCTGCAGTACGTCGTCCAGGTCCACGCCGGTCTCGAGGAACTGCAGGATCGCCCGACGCTCGGCCGCCGACAACGGCTTGATCTGCGCGATCCGGTCGACGAACTGCCGGTAGCCCTTCTCCGTGGGGATGCGCCCCGAGCTGGTGTGCTGCTGCGTGATGTAGCCCTCGGCCTCGAGGACCGCCATGTCGTTGCGGACCGTCGCGCTGGAGACGCCGAGGTGGTGCCGATCGACCAGCGCCTTCGAGCCGACGGGCTCGTGCGTCTCGACGTAGTCGGCCACGATCGCGCGGAGCACCTCGAAACGCCGGTCCTCCGTGCTCGACATCGCGCCCCCTTCCGCTCGTGATCTTCGGGCCGCCAGTTTACGCGGGATAGAGTCGAGCCGTGATCTTCAAGGGAGTACTCGACGGCAAGCCGTACCCGGATCACGGCCTCACCGCCCGCGACTGGTCGCGGATCCCACCGCAGCAGGTCCGCCTGAACTCCATCATCACCACCACCACCGTGCTGGCGCTGGACCGGCTGCTGTCCGAGGATTCGACCTTCTACGGCGATCTGTTCCCGCACGCCGTCGAGTGGAACGGCGATCTGTACCTCGAGGACGGCCTGCACCGCGCCGTGCGGTCCGCGCTGCGCGGACGCGAGGTGCTGCACTGCCGGGTGCACGCGCTGCCGCCCGGCACGCCGCCGCGTCCGGCATCCTCGGGGAGGCACGGCAAGCACGCCCGCCAGGACTGAGAGGACTCCCTCATGACGCGCACCATCCGCCAGACCGGGTCCGGCGCCGCCGCTGCGACGCCCGACGTCGTGATCGCCCGGATCGGGGTCGAGTTCCGCGCGGGCGACGTGGCGACGGCCTTCGCCGGCTCCGGTGACGCCGCCCGCGCCGTCGTCGCCGCAGTGCGCGCCGCGGGCGTCGCGGATGCCGACGTCGCCACGTCGGACGTGGGCCTGCAGGCGGTGGAGACGGGTCCGTGGGAGGACCGGCGCCTCGAGGGCTACGCCGCGTCGGAGTCGCTCGTGCTGACCATCCGCGACGTCGACGACGCGGCACGGGTCCTGCAGGCCGCCGCGACGGCGGCGGGTGACGCGGCACGGATCCAGTCCGTCGTCTTCGCCCTGTCCGACGGTGACGCGCCCGCCGCGGCGGCGCGCGAGGCCGCTTTCGCCCACGCGAAGGCGAAGGCCGAGCAGTACGCGCACCTGACCGGGGACACGCTCGGCGCCGTGCTGAGCATCGTCGACGATCCCGGGGCGAGCCCGCACGCGGACGTGCACTTCGCCGCCAAGAGCCTCGCCGCGGCCCCGGCGGCCGGCCCCGCGATGGAGGCCGGGGAGCGGCGGGTCACCGCGCGGGTCACCGTCGAATGGGAGTTGGTGTAACCGTCCCTCTGTTGCCGTAACGAGCGATCCGCTGCGGCAGGATGGCACCGCTGCCACGCTGGGATCATGGCGAACTCCACATCCAGCACAGCACGGAACTGGCGCACGACGGGCATCGCGCTCCTGGCGGTGATCGCGACCGCGGTATCGGTGACCGCCTGCGGGTCGTCGAGCACGAACAACGATTCGCCGCGCGAGATCACGGCCGTGGGCACCGGCCAGTCCTCCGGCAAACCTGATGTGCTCACCGTCGAGCTCGCCGTGCAGCACCAGGCCGGCGATGTCACCACCGCGCTCAACGACGCCTCGACGAGCGCGCAGAAGGTGATCGACGCAGCGGGCTCGAACGGCGTCGACAAGAAGGACGTCGCCACCGCGAACGTGCGCGTCAATCCCCGCTACGGCACCGACCGCAGGATCACCGGGTACGAGGCCACGCAATCGCTCTCCGTGAAGGTCCGCAAGCTGGACACCGCCTCGAAGCTGCTCGGCGATCTCGCGACCGCCGGCGGCGACGCCACGCGGATCAGCTCCGTCGGCTTCGACATCGAGAACGACTCTGCACTCAAGGCCACGGCCCGCGACAAGGCCTTCGCCGAGGCGAAGAGCCGGGCCGAGCAGTACGCGAAGCTCTCCGGCGGCAGGCTCGGCGAAGTCCGGACGGTCACCGAGGGCGCACCCGTCCGCCCGACCACGACCCGCCAGTACACCCCGGATTCCGCGCCCGGCGTCGCCGCCGCTCCGGTCCCGATCGAGACCGGTGAACAGTCGCTGACGGTGACCGTGA
The DNA here is from genome assembly GCF_007858445.1 of Tsukamurella sputi. Lineage (GTDB taxonomy): Bacteria > Actinomycetota > Actinomycetes > Mycobacteriales > Mycobacteriaceae > Tsukamurella > Tsukamurella sputi. The sequence goes on from NZ_VIGV01000001.1 coordinate 343,468, forward strand.
CCGTGGTCTGGAAGCTGTCCTGAACCGACCGGGCGGACTCAGGCGAGCAGGCGGCGCACCACGCCGTCGGCGAGCAGCCGCCCGGCATCGGTGAGCGCGTAGGCATCACCCACCCGTTCCAGATTCCCGACGGTGACCTCCTCCTCGGCCCGGGACGCCTCGTCGGGCCGGAGCACCGCGAGCGGGATGCCGGAGCGCATGCGCACGCGCAGCATGACGTCCTCGACGTGCCGGTCCTCCGCGGTGAGCACCTCGTGGCCCGCGATCGGCAGCGCGCCGCCCGCGACCGCCTCCGCGTAGCGCGCCGGGTGCTTGACGTTCCAGACCCGCGTGCCCGCGACGTGGCCGTGCGCGCCGGGGCCTGCGCCCCACCAGTTCGCGCCCTCCCAGTACAGCTCGTTGTGCCGGCACCGTCCGGCCTCCGACCGGGCCCAGTTCGACACCTCGTACCAGTCGAATCCCGCTGCCCGGAGCGCACCGTCGAGCATCTCGTAGCGATGGGCGAGCACGTCGTCGTCGGTGTCGGGCAGCTCGCCCCGGCGGATCCGGCGGGCCAGCGCGGTGCCGTCCTCGACGATGAGCGCGTAGGCCGAGACGTGGTCGACGCCGGCGTCGAGCACCGCGTCCAGCGACGCCGTCAGGTCGTCGTCGGACTCCCCCGGCGTGCCGTAGATGAGATCCAGGTTCACGTGCTCGAAGCCGGCCGCGCGGGCCTCCTTCGCCGCGGCCACCGCCCGTCCCGGCGTGTGGGTGCGGTCGAGCACCTTGAGCACGTGCGCGGCGGCCGACTGCATGCCCAGCGAGATCCGCGTGAAGCCGGCCTCCCGCAGCCGGGCGAAGAACTCCGGCGAGGTGGACTCGGGGTTGGACTCGGTGGTCACCTCCGCGTCGTCGGCGAAGCGGAAATGTCGACGGGCCGTGTCCAGCAGGGCCGCGAGCCCGTCGCCGCCCAGGAGCGACGGTGTGCCGCCCCCGACGAAGACCGTCGACACCGGCACGTCCCCGACGACGCGGCGGGCGAGCGCGAGCTCGCCGTCGATCGCGTCCGCCCAGGCCTGCGGCGAGGTGGACGCGCCGAGCTCGCCCGCGGTGTAGGTGTTGAAATCGCAGTACCCGCAGCGCGTCGCGCAGAAGGGAACGTGCAGGTAGAGACCGAACGGCGTGGCCGCGCCCTCCAGGGAGGGCAGGGCGGGAACGGCGTCGGCCGGATGCGGGGCGGTCACCCGTCCAGTTTGGCAGGCGTGGAGCCCGGGGCCCGCCCTCCGGCCGGGCTCCGGGCGTTCGATTCCGCTCATCGGTGAGCGAAACCCGATTCCACTTCTGCGCCCATCCGGTGGCACAATGATCTCGATGGATGGACAGGGTGAGCTGCTGGCGTCGCGCCGGCACATCGATTACCTGCGGGTCTGCAGCAGCGGCTGTCAGGCCTGATTCTCGGCGCGTTCTCCCGCGCCGCCCCTGAGCGCCACCAGCCCTGGCGCGCCATCCCATGAATCCCAGGAGTCTCCATGACGTCGCTCACCGACGCCCCTGTCCCCTCCCCTGACGCCGCAGCCACGCGGCCGGCGCGCACGCGCCCGGTCAAGCGGAAGTCGGAGGGCCAGTGGAAGCTCGGATACCGCACGCCGCTCAACGCGAACGAGCAGACCAAGCGCGACGACAACCCGCTCAACGTGCGTGCCCGGATCGAGAACATCTACTCCAAGCAGGGCTTCGAGTCGATCGACAAGGCGGATCTGCGCGGCCGGATGCGCTGGTGGGGTCTGTACACGCAGCGCGAGCAGGGCTACGACGGCACGTACACGGGCGACGAGAACATCGACCTGCTCGAGGCTCCCTACTTCATGATGCGCGTGCGGTGCGACGGCGGGAAGCTCGACGCCGCGCAGATGCGCACGCTCGGCGAGCTGTCCACCGAGTTCGGCCGGGACACCGCCGACCTCTCGGACCGTGAGAACGTTCAGTTCCACTGGATCGAGATCGAGAACGTCCCGGAGATCTGGAAGCGCCTCGAGGCCGTCGGCCTCAAGACCACCGAGGCGTGCGGCGACTGCCCGCGCGTGGTGCTCGGTTCCCCGCTGGCCGGCGAGTCCTTCGGCGAGGTCCTGGACCCGTCGCCCGCGATCGACGAGATCGTGCGCCGCTACATCGGCGACCCGAAGTACTCGAACCTGCCGCGCAAGTTCAAGACCGCCATCTCGGGCCAGCAGGACGTGGTGCACGAGATCAACGACGTGGCCTTCGTGGGCGTGGTGCACCCCGAGCACGGCCCGGGCCTGGACCTGTGGGTCGGCGGCGGCCTGTCGACGAACCCGATGCTGGCGCAGCGCGTCGGCGCGTGGATCCCGCTCGACGAGGTGCCCGACGTCTGGGAGGGCGTGGTCTCGATCTTCCGCGACTACGGGTACCGTCGACTCCGGTCGAAGGCGCGGCTGAAGTTCCTGGTCAAGGACTGGGGCATCGAGAAGTTCCGTCAGGTGCTCGAGGACGAGTACCTCGGTCGCACGCTGATCGACGGACCCGCCCCCGAGCAGCCCGAGCGCCCCATCGATCACATCGGTGTGCAGAAGCTGCGCAACGGCCTCAACGCCGTCGGCTTCTCCCCGATCGCCGGCCGTGTCTCGGGCACGGTGCTGAGCGGGGTCGCGGACGCGATGGAGCGGATCGGCACCGATCGCGCGTCCTTCACGCCGTACCAGAAGCTGATCATCCTCGACGTCCCCGACGACCAGGTCGACTCGCTCATCAACGAGTTGGCGCCGCTCGGCCTGCAGGGCCGCCCGTCGATCTGGCGCCGCAACCTCATCGCGTGCAGCGGCATCGAGTTCTGCAAGCTCTCCTTCGTGGAGACCCGCAAGCGCTCGCAGGTGCTCGTCCCCGACCTGGAGCAGCGACTGGCGGACATCAACGCCCAGCTCGACGTGCCGATCACGGTGAACATCAACGGCTGCCCCAACTCGTGCGGCCGCTCCCAGATCGCCGACATCGGCTTCAAGGGCCAGCTCGTGGACGACCACGAGGGGAATCAAGTCGAGGGCTTCCAGGTTCACCTGGGTGGAAGCCTCGGTCTCGACAGCGGGTTCGGCCGCAAGCTGCGCCAGCACAAGGTGCTGTCGACGGAGCTCGGGGATTACATCGAACGAGTGGTGCGGAACTTCGTGGCACAGCGCGAGCCCGACGAGCGGTTCGCGCAGTGGACGCTCCGCGCCGCGGAAGAGGATCTGCGATGACCGCACCGTCGAACCCCCTGACCGGACGCGACGCGGACGAGCTCCGCGCGCTCGCGGAGCACGCGGCCAAGGAACTGGAGGGCGCCGACGCGCTCACCCTGCTGCGCTGGACACTGGACACCTTCGGCGAGGACTTCGTCGTCGCGTCCAACATGCAGGACGGGGTGCTCGTGCACCTCGCCAAGCAGGTCCAGGACCGCCCGAAGGTGCTCTTCCTCGACACCGGCTACCACTTCCCCGAGACGATCGGCATGCGCGACGCCGTTGAGTCGATCTACGAGGTGGAACTGCTCAACGTGACGCCCGCCCAGAGCGTCGGCGAGCAGGACGCGACCGTCGGCAAGGACCTGTTCGCCAGCGACCCCGCGCAGTGCTGCAACCTGCGCAAGGTGGTGCCGCTGCGCGAGTCGCTCAAGGGCTACCGCGCATGGGTCACCGGCATCCGCCGCGTCGAGTCGCCCACCCGCGCGAACGCCCCGTTCATCTCCTTCGACGAGGGCTTCGGACTGCTCAAGGTCAACCCGATCGTCGACTGGTCCGACGAGCAGATGCAGCAGTTCATCGAGGAGAACGGCATCCTCGTGAACCCGCTGGTCGACGAGGGCTACCCGTCGATCGGCTGCCAGCCCTGCACCAACAAGCCCGCCCCCGGTTCCGACCCTCGAAGCGGCCGCTGGGCCGGCTCGACCAAGACAGAATGCGGATTGCACGCCTCATGACCATCATCGAACCCACGGCCCCCGCCACCAGCGATTTCAGCACGCTCGACGCCCTCGAGTCCGAGGCCGTCCACATCTTCCGCGAAGTCGCGGGCGAGTTCGAGCGCCCCGTCATCCTCTTCTCGGGCGGCAAGGACTCGACGGTGCTGCTGCACCTCGCGGTGAAGGCCTTCTGGCCGGCGCCGCTGCCCTTCGCGCTGCTGCACGTCGACACGGGCCACAACCTGCCCGAGGTGCTCGAGTTCCGCGACAAGATGGTCGAGAAGTACAACCTCCGCCTGCACGTGGCGAAGGTCGAGGACTACCTCGCCGACGGCCGGCTGGAGGAGCGCGCCGACGGCATCCGCAACCCGCTGCAGACGGTGCCCCTGCTGGACGCGATCTCCGAGAACCGGTTCGACGCCGTCTTCGGCGGCGGCCGCCGCGACGAGGAGCGCGCCCGCGCCAAGGAGCGCATCTTCTCGCTGCGCAACGCCTTCGGCCAGTGGGATCCGAAGCGACAGCGCCCGGAGCTGTGGAACCTCTACAACGGCCGGCACGCACCGGGCGAGCACGTCCGCGTGTTCCCCATCAGCAACTTCACCGAGCTGGACATCTGGCGGTACATCGCCCGCGAGGACATCGAGCTGGCGTCGATCTACTACGCCCACGAGCGTGAGGTCTACAACCGCGACGGGATGCTCATGACGTCCGGCGTGTGGGGCGGCCCGCGCGAGGGCGAGGAGGTGCGGACCCTGTCGGTGCGCTACCGCACCGTCGGCGACGGGTCCACCACGGGCGCGATCGAGTCCACCGCGTCGACGAACGAGCAGATCATGGCCGAGGTCGCGGCGTCGCGGCTCACCGAGCGCGGCGCCACCCGCGGCGACGATCGCGTCTCGGAGGCCGCCATGGAGGACCGCAAGAAGGAAGGCTACTTCTGATGTCGCAGGCTCCCGCACTGCTGCGCCTGGCCACGGCCGGCTCCGTCGACGACGGCAAGTCCACTCTCGTCGGGCGACTGTTGTACGACACCAAGTCGGTCCTCGCCGACCAGATCGACGCCGTCACTCGCGCATCTGTCGACAAGGGGCTCGACACGCCCGACCTGTCTCTGCTGGTGGACGGCCTGCGCGCCGAGCGCGAGCAGGGCATCACCATCGACGTGGCCTACCGCTACTTCGCGACGCCCAACCGGTCGTTCATCCTGGCCGACACCCCCGGGCACGTGCAGTACACCCGCAACACGGTCTCGGGCGCGTCCACGGCCCAGGTCGTGATCCTGCTGACCGACGCGCGCAAGGGCGTCATCGAGCAGACCCGCCGGCACGCCGCCGTGCTCTCGCTGCTGGGCGTCCCGCGCCTGGTGCTCGCGGTGAACAAGATCGACCTCGTGGAGGATCCCGCAACGGTCTTCCAGGAGATCTCCGCCGAGTTCCGGGCGCTCACCGGCTCGCTGGGCTGGGCCGACGACGCCGTGCACGCGATCCCCGTGTCCGCGCTGCACGGCGACAACGTGGCGTCGCGATCCGAGAAGACGCCGTACTACGACGGCCCGTCGCTCATCGAGCACCTCGAGTCGATCCCGACCGACCCGGACACGAAGCCGATCGGTTTCCGCTTCCCGGTGCAGTACGTGATCCGGCCGCGCACGCCCGAGTACCCCGATTACCGCGGGTACGCCGGGCAGGTGGCCGCGGGCACCGTCGACGTGGGCGACGAGGTGCTGGTTCTCCCTGCCGGCACCCGCAGCCGCGTCGAGCGCATCGACACCCCGGACGGCGAGCTCGCTTCGGCGCACACCGGTCGCTCGGTCACGGTGATCCTCGCCGACGACGTGGACGTCTCGCGCGGTGACGTCATCGTCTCCGCTGCCGACGCCCCCGAGCCGCGGCAGCAGTTCGAGGCGACGGTGTGCTGGCTGGCCGAGAAGCCGCTGCGCATCGGCGCCCGCCTGCTGCTCAAGCACGGCACGAAGACCACGCAGGCCATCGTCGGCGGGCTGGACGCGGTGTTCGACGAGCAGAACCTCACCGTCGGCGAGGGAACCACGTTGGAGCTGAACCAGATCGGCCGTATCTCCGTGCAGACCGCGGAGCCGATCGTCGCCGACGACTACGACAAGAACCGCGAGATGGGCTCGTTCCTGCTCATCGATCCCGCCGGCGGCAACACCCTCGCCGCCGGGTTGGTCGGGGACGCCCTGGCGCACCTGGTCTGAACAGTTCGACGGTCCGCCGGCCGCACTCCCGTTCCCCGGGGGGTGCGGCCGGCGTCGTCGTTACGTCAGAAGTGCTCGACTCCCCACGGTCGGCGGGGGCTGAACAGCATGAGGTCGGCGCGGGCCGCGGCCCCGTCGTTCAGCTCGCGCACCGAACCGACGGCCACCCGACGCGCGACGGGCTCGTCGGAGAGCCACAGCCGACCGAGGTCGGTGACGTCGAGGGCGAGATCCGCGGGCTCGTCCGTCGGGACGCACTGCCCCGCGCCACCGTCGGACGTGATCAGGAACCGCCCGTGCGCGGGGCCGGGGCCGGCACCGTCGAACCCGGGGTCGGTGACGTCGAGGACGAGGCGGCCCGGGGCGGCGTAGGTGCGCGACGCGAACAGGGCGGGTACGTCGAAGGGCCTGAGCCACAGCATGTCACAGCGGTTCGACACCTGGACGATCCGCGGATCGTCGGGGACGGTGGTCACGATGTCGTCGAGCGCGCGCTGCGGCGCGACGACGGCGGTGACCCAGTCGATGCTCATGGCGAACGCCCACAGCTCGCGTTCGGCGGCCGCGTCCACGCCGAGCAGTTCGACGATGGTCACGGTCGAGTCGGGCCGGGAGTCGGTCCACTTGTTCGCGACGGTGTAGGTCAGCACGCCCGCGACGTCCCCGTCGCGACGCAGGACGAGACGCTGTTTGTCGTCGCTCTTGCCGAGCAGGCCCGCGGCCTGCCGGCCGTTCATCTCGAGACGTGAGACGCGGCCGGGGATGTTCACGCGCTCGCGGATCCGGTCGGCGGCGGCCAGGTAGTCCTCGCCTGCGACGTACCGCAGCTCGCCCGACCGTCGCGCCGGCAGGTTGCTGCGGTCGACCGATATCCGGTAGTCGACGACCTCGGTGCTCTGGCCGAAGCCGTACCGGCCGTAGATGGCGTACTCCGCGGCGATCAGTGTCGCCGCGGCCGCGCCGTCGGCGAGCGCGTCGGAGAGGCACTCACGCATGTGCGTCCCGAGGATGCCACGGCGGCGATGGGTCGGCAGCACAGTGACCGCCGAGACGGCGCGGACGGGCACCGTCGCACCACCGACCGCGGTGATCCGCTGATCGAAGGACAGGAAGGTCCCCACGGTCCGGCGGTCCGCGACGGCGACACGGTGGTCGAGTGCCTCGAGATCGGCGAGGATCGCCTCCGTCCACGCATCGGCGTTCTCCATCCGGTGCTGGAACCCGATGGAAGCGCACTCCTGGAATCCCGCGTACTGCTCCGGGGTGCGCACACGCTGGAAATCGATACCGTTCGAATCGGTCATACCGCCAACGTTACCGGCGCGCACAACCGGATTTCAGCATCCCCACCCGCAGCGGTGCACGCCGAGGATCTTCCCGTCCAGCCCCGCGACCAGGTGGGAATCGAGACCGTTGCTGTTCACGCCGACCCACACCTGCCCGCCGTCATCACCGCCGACGGTGACCCGGAAGGGAACGGTGCGCGGGAGCGTCCCGGACGTGAGCCCGAGCTGCTCCGGGGCCGCGGCGATCAGCGCCGCGAGGCGCCGGGTGTCGAGCTTCGCCACGTCCACGCGAAGGTTCGGGTCCGACGAGACCGCCAGGCCGCCGTAAACCTCACGCTCGTGGAAGGCGCCGCCGAGCGAATAGGTGTACCGGGCGGAGCCCGTCGGGGACACGGCCTCGGGAATGCTCACCACCGCCTTGTCGCGGTAGAAGTGCACTCCCTCGATCACCGTGGTGCCGAACTTCGCGCGGATCGCCCACACCACCTCGTCGAGACCCGCCGCGGCGAAGACGGGCCCACCGACGAGGCGGTCGGTCTCGGGCGACAGCACCGTGGCCGCCGGCCGGTCGTTTCCGCGCTCGGAGGTCCACACGAACGCCCCAGCCACGATCGCGATCGCTGCGAGGAGCGCGGCGGCGACGACCGCCGTCCGCGCTCGGTGCACGCCGCGCCGCGGCTGCACGACGGGGAGTTGGAGGTCGTGCAGGGAGACGTCCAATTCCCGCACTGTGACTGCTGAGCGCGCCGCGGCCAGTCGGTCGAGGTGCTCGTCGGCCGTCAGCTGGCCATCGGTGAAGGCCTCGTCGAGACGGGCCATGGCCCACAGCCGATCGATGTCCCGCGCCCGCAGTTCCGTACCGTGCGACTCCCGCGGTTCTTCATGCCGCGCCCTCATGTTCACGACCGTACATCGACGGGATCCCGCCCGACGCTACTTCGCGGCGGCGATCTCCGGGACGTGCGTGGCGCGCACGTAGACGGCATCTCCGTCCGCGAGGTCCAGCGCAGTGGCGTCGCCGCGGGTGATCTGCGCGTGGAAGCGCTCCCCCGTCGCGGCGTTCTTCAGCTCGACGCGGACCTCGAAGCCGAGGTAGACGACGCGCTCGACCTCGGCGCGCAGGACGCCCGCCTCCTCGGAGGTCTGCTCCCCCTGCCGGGCCAGCTCGGGGGTCCGGCCCACGCGGATGTCGTGCGGACGCACCAGCACACCGTTGAGCTTCGCCACCGAGCCGAGGAAGGACATGACGAACTCGGACTCGGGCCGGTCGTAGACGTCCGCGGGAGTGCCGACCTGCTCGATCCGGCCCTTGTTGAGCACGGCGATGCGGTCGGCGATGTCGAGCGCCTCCTGCTGGTCGTGGGTCACGATGACCGTGGTCACGTGCACCTCGTCGTGCAGGCGCCGCAGCCAGGCCCGCAGCTCGTCGCGGACCTTCGCGTCGAGCGCGCCGAAGGGCTCGTCGAGCAGCAGAACCTGCGGGTCCACCGCGAGCGCGCGCGCGAGCGCCATGCGCTGCCGCTGGCCGCCCGACAGCTGCGCCGGGTACCGGGTCTGGAACCCCGTGAGCCCGACGACCTCGAGCAGATCGTCGACCTTGGCCTTGACCTCCGCCGCCGGCCGCTTACGGATCTTCAGCCCGAAGGCGACGTTCTCGCGCACCGTCATGTGCTTGAACGCCGCGTAGTGCTGGAAGACGAAGCCGATGTCGCGCTGCTGCGGCGTCGCGTACGTCACGTCGACACCGTTGATCTCGACGAGGCCCGAGTCGAGCCGGTCGAGGCCGGCGATCGAGCGGAGCAGCGTCGACTTGCCCGAACCGGAGGGCCCGAGCAGCGCGGTCAGCGAGCCGTCGGGAATCTCCAGGGAGACATCGTCCAGGGCCGCGAAGTCGCCGTAGCGCTTGTTGGCTCCCACCACGTTAATCGTCATCGCGATTCCTCCTGCGGGTCGCTTCGAGCAAGGACATCACCACCAGCGCGACGAGCGCCAGCAGCATGAGCAGTGTCGCGGCGGCGTACGCCCCGAAGGTGTTGTAGTCGTCGTGGTTGCGCGAGCTCACCAGCAGCGTGAGCGTCTGCGAGATGCCCGGGAAGTTCGACGAGACCATGAGCACGGCGCCGTACTCGCCGAGCGCACGCGCGATGGTGAGCACCACGCCGTAGGTCAGGCCCCAGCGGATGGCGGGCAGCGTGATCCGCCAGAAGGTCTGCCAAGCGCTCGCGCCGAGGGTCGCGGCGGCCTGCTCCTGGTCCTGCCCGATCTCGTGCAGCACCGGCTCCACCTCGCGGACCACGAAGGGCAGCGTCACGAAGGTCGTGGCGAGCACCATGCCCGGGAGCCCGAAGATGATCCGGAAGCCGAGCGATTCGATGCCGCCGAACCAGCCGCCGACGCCCCACAGCATGATCAGCGCGACGCCCACGACCACGGGTGAGACGGCGAAGGGCAGATCGACCGCGGCCTGCAGCGCGGACTTGCCCCGGAACCTCCCCCGCGCCAGGGCCAGCGCCACGAGGACACCGAAGATCACGTTCAGCGGCACGACGATCGCGACGATGAGCACAGAGAGCTGCAGCGCCGAGATGGCCGCCGGGGTGGTGATCCAGGCCCAGAACTCGCCGAAGCCGCGCTCGAACGAGCGGTAGAGGATCACGCCGATCGGCAGTACCAGCAGCACCAGGAGGTACAGCAGCGCCACTGATCGCAGGCTCAGCACCGTCTTCTTGGAGAGGTTCATTCCGCGTTCTCCTCCCGCTTGGCGGTCCTCGCCCCGACGAACCGCATCACGGCCAGCAGGACGAAGGCGATGGCCAGCAGCGCCACCGAGACGGCGGAAGCCGCTACCTGGTTGTCGACCTCCAACTGCTGCTGGATGTACTGCGAGGCCACCTGGGTCTCACCCGGGATGTTGCCGCCGACGAGCACGACCGAGCCGAACTCGCCGATCGCGCGGGTGAAGGCGAGGCCGGCGCCCGACAGGATGGCCGGCAACAGCGTGGGGATGATGATCTTCGCGACGATGACCCGGTTCGGCGCGCCCAGCGACGCCGCGGCCTCCTCGACCTCGCGGTCGAGTTCGATGAGCACAGGCTGCACCTGTCGCACCACGAAGGGCAGGGTCACGAAGGCGAGCGCGATGACGATCGCCGGCTGCGTGGCGTTGAGCGTCAGCCCGATGGGGCTGTCCGGGCCGTACAGCGAGAGCAGCACGATCGACGCGACGATGGTCGGCAGAGCGAAGGGCAGGTCGATCAGAGCGTTGACGATGCCCTTGCCCGGGAAGTCGTCGCGCACCAGCACCCAGGCGATGACGGTGCCCATGACCACGTTGATCACGGTCACCAGCAGTGAGACCCACACGGTGATGACGAGCGTGGAGACGGCGTTCTTCGCGGTCAGCGCGTCCCAGAAGCCCGACCAGCCGTGGTCGAAGGCCTTGGTGGTGATCGCGGCGATGGGCAGCAGGACGATCAGCGAGATCCACAGCCACGCGACGCCGATCCGCAGCGGGTTGATGAGGCGACGCATCACTTGCCCCCACTCTTGTAGGCGGCGGCGATGGATCCCTTGTCGCCGAAGAGGGCGGCGTCCACGGCGGCCCAGCCGGTGAGGTCCTTGCCGTTGTTCTTCGCGGCCGTGCCCTTGCCGAGCACCGCGCCGAGCTCGTCGATCGTCCAGAGTCGCTGCGGCTGCGCGGGGAACAGGTGCGCGGTCTCCTCGGCGATCGCGGGATCGCCGGCACGGAAACCGGAGGCCGGGATCGCGCGCTGCGCCTCGGGCGAGAACAGGAAGCCGACGAACCGCTTGGCGGCCTCCGGCGACTGCGCGGTGTTCACGACGGCCACGGGCAGGTCGATCCGGAAGGACTGCGGCGGGATGAAGTACTCGGGCTTGCGCTTGCCGTCCTTCTCGCTCTGCCGCTGCAGCAGCACCGCTTCGCTCTCGTAGCTGAGCAGCACGTCTCCCTGCCCGGATTCGAAGGCGGAGGTGGCGTCGCGGCCCGAGCCGGGGCTCACCGTGGTGTGGTCACGGATGAGTTCTTTGACGAAGGCCAGCCCCTTCGCGGGGTCCTGGCCACCGTTCGACAGCGCGGCGTACGGGGCGAGCAGGTTCCACTTCGCCGATCCGGAGCTGGCCGGGTTCGGCGTGACCACCTCGACGCCGGGCTTGAGCAGGTCGGCCCAGTCGTGGATGCCCTTGGGGTTGCCGGGGCGGACCACGACGGCGACGAGTGAGGTGAACGGCACCGACTTGCGTGGGTACGCCTTGTCCCAGTCCTTGTCGATGAGTCCGGCCTTGACGATGCGCGTCACATCGGGCGCGACGGACATGTTCACCACATCGGCGGGTACGTGCCGCGCGACCTTGCGGGACTGGTCGCCGGAGGCGCCGTAGGACTGCGAGAAGCCCACGTCGGGGTTGCTCTGACGGAACAACGGGATGGCGACGTCGAAAGCGGGCTTGGGCGCCGCGAAGGCGACCAGGTTCACGCGCTTGTCGCCGCTGGAGATGTCCACGCCGTGCGGGTCGTCGGTGGAGCCGCCCCCACACGCCGTGAGCAGCACGGCCAGGGCGACCGCGACGATGCTCACTGCACGGCCGCGGGGGCTGGGTCGAATCACATCTCGCCGTTCTGCTCGGGACTTCGGTCAGGCGAGAATCCTACGAAGAGCGATCAGCGCAGCAGTGCCCACGCGACCACGAGCAGCACCAGCAGCGCTATCAACGCGAGCGTCACTTTCGACTTGGGCACCCACGAACGCCACCCGCCGCCTGCTTCAGACACTGTCGTCATTCCCTTCTGCAGCCCCGTGACCTGCGGCTTCGGGGCGGTGCGCCCGCGCGAGGCGGGAGTCCAGCGCGTCGGCGACGCGATCGATGAGGGCACTGAGTACGCGCACCACCAGCATTGCGATCACTGCGAGCACAACCATCACCAGGCTGACCTGCAGAACGAAGGGCAGACCCGTGAGCCACAGCTCCACCGAGTCCCACCACTGCGCGATCGTATGCACCCGGCCAGCCTAGCGACCGCCGTGCGCGAACCCCTCGCCGTGCTTCATCATGGTGTGCATGCCATCGAAGAACGACGCCCCGGCCTCCGATGCCCCCGGCCCCGAAACGCTGATCACGGACACCCCGTCCGCGGGTGACGGAGTCTTCCCGCCGATCCACGACTACGCCTTCCTCTCCGACTGCGAGAACACCTGCCTGATCGCGCGGGACGGCAGCGTCGAGTGGATGTGCATCCCCCGCCCGGACTCCCCCAGCGTCTTCGGCGCGATCCTCGATCGTGGTGCCGGTTCCTTCCGGCTCGGCCCCTACGGCGTGCGGGTCCCCGTCGACCGCCGCTACCTCCCCGGCAGCCTGATGCTGGAGACCACGTGGCAGACCTCGACCGGCTGGCTGATCGTCCGGGACGCCCTAGTGATGGGGCCCTGGCACGACACGCACACCCGGTCGCGCACGCACCGTCGGACCCCGACGGACTGGGACGCGGAGCACATCCTGCTCCGCACGGCTCGCTGCGTCTCGGGCACGGTGGAACTGCAGCTCAACTGTGAGCCGGCCTTCGACTACAACCGCGCCGGTGCCGAGTGGGCGTACTCGGGCGACGGCTACGGCGAGGCCGTGGCCACGGCGCGCACCGATTTCGGGGCGAGCCCCGAGCTGAAGCTCACGACGAACATGCGGCTGGGGCTCGAGGGCCGGGAGGCCCGCGCACACACCCGGCTCAAGGAGGGCGACGAGGTCTTCGTCGCGCTCTCATGGAGCAAGCACCCCGTGCCGCAGACCTTCCCCGAGGCCGCACAGAAGATGTGGGCCACCGCCGAGTCCTGGCGCCAGTGGATCAACCGCGGCCAGTTCCCGGACCACCCGTGGCGCACCTACCTGCAGCGGTCGGCGCTCACTCTCAAGGGCCTGACCTACTCCCCGACGGGTGCGCTGCTCGCGGCGTCCACCACGTCGCTCCCGGAGACGCCGGGCGGCGTCCGGAACTGGGACTACCGGTACGCATGGGTGCGCGACTCCACGTTCGCGCTGTGGGGCCTGTACACACTGGGCCTCGACCGGGAGGCCGAGGACTTCTTCTCCTTCATCGCCGACGTCTCGGGCGCGAACAACGGCGAGCGCCATCCCCTGCAGGTCATGTACGGGGTCGGCGGGGAACGCACGCTCATCGAGGAGGAACTCGGGCACCTCTCGGGATACGACGGTGCGCGGCCCGTCCGGATCGGGAACGGGGCCTTCGACCAGCGGCAGCACGACATCTGGGGCACCATGCTGGACTCGGTGTACCTGAACACCAAGTCCTCGGAGAGGATCCCGGAGACGCTGTGGCCGGTGCTCAAGGAGCAGGTCGAGGAGGCGCTCAAGCACTGGCGCGAACCGGACCGCGGCATCTGGGAGGTGCGCGGCGAGCCGCAGCACTTCACCAGCTCGAAGGTCATGTGCTGGGTCGCCCTCGACCGCGGGGCCAAGCTCGCGGTGATGCACGGCGAGGACGACTACGCCCGGGAGTGGGCGGAGAAGGCCGAGGTGATCAAGGCCGACATCCTCGAGCACGGGGTCGACGAGCGCGGCGTCTTCACGCAGCGCTACGGCGCCCCGGCGCTCGACGCCTCCTTGCTCCTGGTGCCGCTGCTGCGCTTCCTGCCGTCGGACGATCCGCGGGTCCGCGCGACGGTGCTCGCCATTGCGGACGAGCTCACCGAGGACGGCCTGGTGCTCCGGTACCGCGTCGAGGAGACCGACGACGGCCTCTCCGGCGAGGAGGGCACGTTCACGATCTGTTCGTTCTGGCTGGTCTCGGCGCTGGTGGAGATCGGCGAGGTGACCCGCGCGCGGGCGCTGTGCGAGCGGCTCCTGGCGTACTCCTCCCCGCTCAAGCTCTACGCGGAGGAGATCGACCCGAAGTCGGGCAAGCACCTCGGCAACTTCCCGCAGGCCTTCACTCACCTGGCGCTGATCAACGCGGTGGTGCACGTGATCCGCGCCGAGGAATCGGGGCACGATGCGTCCGCCTTCCTCCCCGCACATCACACGCCCTGAGGCCGTAGCGTGCAGTCATGCACGACGATCGGCGGCTGACCGAAGAGCGGCTCGACAGGTTCACTAGGGAGTTCCTGGACGGGGCGGTGTACTCGCATTCCGCGCCGGTCACGGTGACCGCCTGGGCGGCCCCGGGTGAACCCGTGCCCTTCGCGGAGGCGGTGGCACAGGACTTCGAGCCGATCTCCGCCGGCATGCCGTGGGGCCCGCCGTGGTCAACGACGTGGCTGCACGTCACTGGCTCGGCCCCGCAGGACTGGTCCGGTCTCACCGGGCCCGACGGTGCCGGGCACGCCCTGGAGCTGCGGGTCGAGCTGGGCTTCACCGGCGGCCCCGGGTTCAACGCCGAGGGCCTCGTGTACCGCGCGGACGGCACCGTCGTGAAGGGGATCTCGCCGTTCAACGCCTACGTACCCCTGAATCCGGCCGAGCCCCTGGACCTGTACATCGAGGCCGCCGCGAACCCCGATCTCGGCGGCGATTTCGTCTCCCCCACGCACCTGGGTGACCGCGAGACCGCGGGCGACGGTCCGCTGTACCGGCTGGGGACGATCGACCTGGCCCTGCGTGACCTGACGGTGTGGGAGCTCCAACAGGACATCTGGACGCTGAACGGCCTCATGCACGAACTGCCCTTCGACCTGCCTCGGCGCCACGAGGTGCTGCGCGCGCTGGAGCGGATGCTCGACGCGGTGGATCCGCACGACATCGCCGCGACCGCCGGCGCGGGCCGGGCGGCCCTGGCCCCCGCACTGGCCGCCCCGGCCTCCGCATCGGCGCACCGGATCACCGCGGTCGGCCACGCGCACATCGATTCCGCATGGCTGTGGCCGGTCCGCGAGACGGCGCGCAAGTGCGCCCGCACCTTCGCGAACGTCGTCGACCTGATGGACCGCGATCCGTCGTTCCGTTTCGCCTGCTCCTCGGCGCAGCAGTTCGCCTGGGTGCGCGACCGCCACCCGGAGCTGTTCGCGCGGATCAAGGACCACGTCGCGGCGGGACGGTTCGTTCCGGTCGGCGGCATGTGGGTGGAGGCCGACACCAACATGCCGGGCGGTGAGGCGATGGCGCGACAGTTCGTCGCCGGGAAGCAGTTCTTCCTGCACGAGTTCGGGATCGACACCCCGGAGGCGTGGCTGCCCGATTCCTTCGGCTACTCCGCGGCGATGCCGCAGATCGTCGCCGCCGCGGGATCGCAGTACTTCCTCACGCAGAAGCTGTCCTGGAACCAGACCAACCGGATGCCGCACTCCTCCTTCCTGTGGGAGGGCATCGACGGCACGGCGTTGTTCACGCACTTCCCGCCCGTCGACAAGTACAACTCGGATCTGTCGGGCGCGGATCTCGCGCGGGCCCAGAAGAACTACCGCGAGCAGGGCATCGGCACCCGCTCGCTCGTCCCCTTCGGCTGGGGCGACGGTGGCGGCGGCCCCACCCGGGAGATGCTCGCCGCAGCCACGCGCACGACATCGCTGGACGGTTCGCCGACGGTCACCGTCGGCACGCCCGTGGAGTTCTTCGAGGCGGCGCGGGCGGAGTACGGGCCGGACGGAAGCGCCACCGCGCCACCGCGCTGGGTCGGCGAGCTGTATCTGGAGTTCCACCGCGGCACGTACACCTCGCAGGCGAACACCAAGCAGGGCAATCGCCGCAGCGAGCACCTGCTGCGCGAGGCCGAGCTGTGGGCGGCGACGGCCGCCGTGCGCACCGGATTCGACTACCCGGCCGAGGAGCTCGAGGAGATCTGGCATCTGGTGCTGCTCCAGCAGTTCCACGACATCCTCCCCGGTAGCTCCATCGCGTGGGTGCACCAGGACGCCGAACGGAACTACGCGGCGATCGCCCGGCGATTGGAGGGCATCATCGGCGGCGCCCTGAGCGCCCTGGCCGGAATCGGCGGCGCGGCCGACGCGGTACCGCGCGCCGCGGGCACTGCTTCCCGGCAACTCGTCTTCAACGCCGCGCCACACGCCCGCGACGGGGTCCCCGCGTTGGGCGCGGCCGTGATCGAGCCCGGCGCGCCGATCGCCCCGGTGGCCGAGGGCGGCGGATTCCGGCTCGACAACGGCATCGTCTCCGCACTGATCGACGCGCGCGGCCTCCTCGTCTCCCTGGTCGATGCCGCTACCGGGCGAGAGGCCCTGGCGGCACCCGGCAATCTGCTCCAGCTGCATCGCGACATCCCGAATCACTGGGAGGCCTGGGACATCGACTCGTTCTACCGCCGCGACGTGGCCGACCTGGTCGACGCGGATTCCGTGTCCGTGGAGGACGACGCCGTGGTGGTGCGCCGCAGGTTCGGCGATTCGACGATCACGCAGCGGATCAGTCTGCTCGCCGGATCGCCCGCCGTCGACATCGTCAACGAGATCGACTGGCACGAGCGGCAGAAGCTGCTCAAGCTGGCCTTCCCCCTCGACGTGCACGCGGACCGCAGTGCCGCTGAGACCCAGTTCGGCCACGTCTTCCGGCCGACGCACGCGAACACGTCCTGGGACGCAGCGAAGTTCGAGATCTGCGCGCACCGCTGGGTGCACGTCGGCGAGCCCGATTACGGCGTGGCCATCGCGAACGATTCCACGTACGGCCACGACATCACCCGCCGCGCCGGTGAATCCGGCGCCGGCACCGTCGTGCGGCTGTCACTGCTCCGCGCCCCCCGGTACCCCGATCCCGAGACAGATCAGGGCTTCCACCGCCTCGCCGTCTCGGTGCGCCCCGGCGCGACGATCGGCGATGCCGTCGAGGAGGGCTACCGCCGTAACCTCGCTCCGCGAACAGTGGCCGGCACCGCGAGCA
Organism: Tsukamurella sputi; assembly: GCF_007858445.1. Lineage (GTDB taxonomy): Bacteria > Actinomycetota > Actinomycetes > Mycobacteriales > Mycobacteriaceae > Tsukamurella > Tsukamurella sputi. The sequence goes on from NZ_VIGV01000001.1 coordinate 360,758, forward strand.
CCGTCGCGCCTCTCGTCGTGCTCGATCATCCCGGCGTGATCGTGGAAGCGGTCAAGCTGGCGGCGGATGGCAGTGGCGATGTGATCGTGCGCCTCTACGAGTCCCGCGGCACGCGTGCGGCCGCCTCCCTGCACGCCGACTTCGAGTACACGTCGCTGGTGCGCACGGACCTGCTGGAGCGCCCAGTCGCCGATCCTGAGCCCGCTGGCGACGTACGACTGACGCTGCGCCCCTTCCAGATCGTGACGTTGCGCATCCGCCGCTAGCGTGGCCGGAATCACCTCGACGCACCGGATCCAGAGCGATAGATTGAAGGATCGTTCCTATCAACCATGACTCTTCGAGCTCAGGAGGTCGAGATGCTCAGCGTGCTGGCATTGATCGCGTTCATCGTCTTTCTCGTCTGGCTGACCAGCGACCGGGACGGCCTGGATTTCCGCGCCCGCGACGTCCACCGCGCCCAGGCCGAGCGGGACAGCCGGACGAACCAGTGGGGCGTCATCGTCTCCTGACACCCACCGTCGCGATCACGTCCCGTCGACGCTCTGCCCGTGCTCGGCCGCACGCGTCACGATGTGACCGCCGAGGTCGAGCGCATCCCGGAGAAACACCCGGATGCGCTCGACCTCTCGTACAGCACAATCCAGCAGCACCTTGATCTCTGCGTCGCCCTTGCGCGGGTCAGCGGTCAGCGCGACCGCGACGACGCCCGCACCGGTGGCCGAGCCGACGAAGACATCGATCCCTTCGCCGTCGCCGCCGGTGGTTCCGGCGAGGTATCCGTAGTCGAACGGATAGACGATCTCCGAATGCCGGGGATGCGCGGAACCACGCGGGCGGTCGATGATCACCTCCGAGTCGCGCACGATCTCGTCGAGGGCGCGGAAGTACCGGTCGGAGGCGGCGTCCCGCATCGCTACGCCGTGAGCCCCCGCCGCTCCAGCAGCGGCGTGATGTCGGGATCGGCTCCGCGGAAGTCGCGGTAGGCCTGGGACGCGTCCACACTGCCACCGCGGGAGAGCACTGCGGCGCGAAGCTTCTCGCCGTTTTCGCGCGTCGGACCGTCGTGCGCGGTGAACCACGCCGAGGCGTCGGCGTCGAGCACCTCCGACCAGATGTAGCTGTAGTAGCCGGCGCTGTACCCGCCCGAGAAGATGTGGTTGAAGAACGGTCCGCGGTACCGCGGCGGCACGCCGGCCACGTCCAGCCCCACGTCCGCCAGCGCTGCGGCCTCGAAGGCCTCGACGTCCGCGACGACGGTGCCCGGCGCGATCGTGTGCCAGGCCAGGTCGATCACAGCCGCCGCCAGGTACTCGACGGTGCCGAAACCCTCACCCCGCGTGCCGGGCTCGAGCACCGACTGCCGCAATCCCGCCGGCAGCGGCTCCCCCGTCCGGTGGTGCCGGGCGTAGCCGTCGAGGATCGTGGGCCACGCCGCGAACATCTCGTTGAACTGCGAAGGGAACTCGACGAAGTCGCGCGGCACGCTGGTGCCCGAGAAGTACGGGTAGGTCACCTCCGAGAGCAGGCCGTGCAGCGCGTGCCCGAACTCATGGAAGACGGTGGTCACCTCGTCGCGGCTCAGCAGCGCGGGACGCCCCGCAGGCGGCTTCACGAAGTTGCAGACGTTGATGATCACCGGCTGCGCGTCGAGGAGACCGGACTGATCGACGAAGCTCGTCATCCACGCCCCGCCGCGCTTGCTCGGGCGCGCGAAGTAGTCCCCGATGAACAGGCCCAGCGGCGCACCGTCGGGGCCCGTGACCTGCCACGCCCGCGCGTCCGGATGGTGCAGGGCGAGGTCGGTCCGCTCGCTGAATCCCAGCCCGTACATGCGGGAAGCCGCCTCGAAGACGCCCTTGTTCACCACGGCGTCCAGCTCCAGGTACTCGTTCAGTGCCGGTCCGGAAGCGTCCTCAACGGATTGCGCTCGTTGCTCGGCGATCCGGGCGTAGAAGGGCCAATCCCAGGCCTCGATCTCGTGCCCCGCAATCTCTTCCAGCTCGGCACGTTCGGCGGCGGCGTTGCGCGCGGCGGGTACGGCCAGCTCGCGCAGCATGTCCAACGCCGCCTCCGCGGTGCCGGCGGTCTGGTCGGCGATCTGATAGGCGGCGTGGTGCGGATAACCGAAGAGGGCCGCCCGCTCGGCGCGCAGGCCCGCGACCCGGGCGATCAGCTCACGGGTGTCGTTCTCATCGCCGCGGGTGTTGCGGGCCGACGACGCCTCGTACACCTTCCGCCGCGACTCCCGGTCCGTCAGTCGTGCGAGGTTGGGCTGGTTGAGCGGGTACCCGAGCGCCAACAGGTACCCCTTGCGTCCCGCGGCCTCGGCGGCGGCACGAGCGGCCGCGACGGTGTCGTCGTCCAATCCGGCGAGCTCGGACTCGGTCGCGAAGGGCACCGCCGAGGCATTGGTCTCGGCGAGCGTGCGCCGGGAGAACTCGGTGGTGAGCTCGGCGAGCTCGGTGTTGACGGCCTTGAGCCGGTCCTGCGCCTCGGCGTCGAGCCCGGCACCTGCGCGCGTGAAGCGGAGGTGGTAGCGCTCGAGCAACCGCAGCTGCTCGGCATCGAGGCCGAGGTCGGCGCGTCGGCCGTACAGCGCATCGATCCGCCCGAACAGCGCTGCGTCCATGAGGATCGCGTCGAAGTGCGCCGACCACTGCGGCGAGATCGCGGCCTGCGCCGCCTCGAGCGCATCGGTCCGGTCCGTCGACGTCAGCGAGAAGAAGACGGCGGCGACGCGCCCCAGCTCCTGTCCGGCGCGCTCCATCGCCTCGACCGTATTCGCGAACGTGGCGGGCTCGGGATTCGCGGCGATCGCCGAAATCTCCCGACGGTGCCGGGCGAACCCCTCGGCGAACGCCTGCTCGTAGTCGACGTCCGCGAACGCGGCGAAGTCGGGCAGGGAGAAGGGCAGGGTGCTGGGTGCGAGAACGGCGTCGACGGTCACTCCCCGAACCTACCTTCCTCGCCCGCTCGCCTTCCCCGCGAAGACGGGGAGATTGCGGGCGAGATCTGAGTAGTTCCACGGATCTCCCGCGGTCGCCGCCCGGCGAAGCTGGATCCCATGAGCGATCCGCGTGGTAGCACTGTGAACCGGCCCGACCGACCGGTCCTCGATCCGATCCTCGGTGCGCTTCTCCTCTGCGCACTGGGCGTCGCGGACCTCATCGCGATCCTGTGGGCCTCGCTCGCATTCGCGATGGCGTCCGACCCGTGCGCCTGGGGCGACTGCGCGTCGACGGGGTGGCCCCGGGTCGGCATCGCCGTCGCCACCGGCAGCGCGGGGCTCGGCGTGCTCATCGCACTCGTCGGGTACGGCCGCGCGCTCGACGAAGGGAGGACCACCATCGGCTGGCCGTTCGTCGGTTTCGCCTTCACCGTGGTCGGGTGGAAGGTCGGCGCATGGCTCGCCGCTCCGGTCTGGTGATCGGTCAGTCCGTGATGTTGATGCCCAGGTGCGCGGCGAAGACCTCTGCGAGGCCGACCACCTGCAGGTGCGACATGGTGGCACCGGCGATTCCCTCGACGCCGCGGATCCGCTCGACCTGTAGCCCCCGCAGGTCGACGTGCTGCAGCTTCGCGCGAGTCACGTCCAGCTCACCTGCGCGGCAGTCCTCGAACGCGACCCGCGTCAGGGTCGCGTCGGCGGCGTCGATCCCGTCGAGCATGCAGCCGCGGAAGATGACGTCCGTGAGGCCGGCGCCGCGCAGGTTCACGAAGCCCAGCCGGACGTCGGTGAAGACCACGGACCGCAGCTTCGAGTCCATGAGTTCGACGGCGCCGATCCGGGCATCGTCGACCTCCACCTGACGGAAGGTCGAGCGGGATGCGCGGAAGCCCGTGGCGAACAGCGACGCGATGCGGGTCTCGAGGAACGACGAATCGGTGAAAACCGCGTCGCGCACCTCCCAGCCCGTGAGTTCGCACTCACTGAAGGTGATCCCGCTCAGGTCGCGACCCTTGACGGTCGGCTCGGCGAACCGCTGCCGATCGTGCACGTCCCCGGGCACGAGCTCGTCGGTGACGCCGTCCTCCAGGTCGTTCAGGCGCAACGGCAGGATCTTCGGTGCGACGAGGCCGGCCATCAGTCGAGCACTCCCGCAACGGCGCGCAGCCGCGCCGCGGCCTCGGCGGCGATGGACTCGACCACCTCGCGGGCGGGCCGCACCGCATCGACCAGGCCCGCCGCCTGGCCCGCGTAGACCACGCCGATCTCGGGCATCGCACCGTCGTACGCGGCGCTGATCGCCTCCTCCGTCCCGGTGGACGAAACCACGCCGTCGCCGTCGTGCCACCGCTCGGTGAAGTCGTTGGTGAGCGCCCGGCCGAACCACCGGGTGGGCCAGGGCTGGTGCCGGGCCTTGTCGAAGACGTCGGTGTACACGGTGTCGGCGCTGCGCGCCTTGAGCAATGCCGGGATCGCGTAGTCGGGGCCCACGGTCTCCGGCGAAGCGAGCAGCGCGGTGCCGATCAACGCGCCCTGAGCTCCCGCGGCGAGGACTGCGGCGAGGCCGGCACCGGTGCCGATCCCGCCCGCCGCGAGCACCGGAAGCTCCGTGGCGCGCAGTACCTCCTGCAACAGTGGCAGCGTCGCGATCCGGCCGGTGTGCCCGCCCGCCTCGCCGCCCTGGGCGACCACGGCATCGACTCCCGCCGCCTCCACTTCGCGCAGGTCCTCGACGGAATTGATCTGGGAGATCACCACGGCGCCGGCGTCCTTGCACCGCTGCACGAAGGGCGCCGGATCACCGAAGGAGAGCGAGACCAGCTTCGGCTTCGCCGCGAGCACGGAATCGAGAAGTTCAGGACTGTCCGCCAGCGACCAGGTCTGCAGGCCGAAGGCGAGCGGTGCGGCTTCCCCCGCGGCGGCACGGATCACCCGCAGTTGCTCGTCGATCCACTCGGGCGTGGCGTACCGCGCGGCACCGATCATGCCCAGGCCACCCGCGGCGGTCACCTGCCCTGCGAGTTCGCCTCCGGCGCGCCCGCCCATCGGGGCGCCGAGGATCGGCAGATCGATGGCCAGGGTGCGCGTCAGCCAGGTGTTCCACACACAGACGAGGCTACGCCCGTGGCAGGATTCCGCCATGGGCACCACCGCATCCGCCGATCCCGAGGTCCGCCTCCTCCGCGCACTCCGCCTCCGCGCGCAGGGCCTGGTTCCGGGCGTGCAGGACTGGCGCACGGCGCAGGACGCGGCCCGGGGCATGCTCGCGATCCAGGCGCAGGACGCTGCTGCCGCGCGGTTCGCGCTCTCGTTGCGCGCGTCGGAGCACCCCGACGACGCCCGGGTGCTCGCCGATCTCGCGGAGCGACGCCTCACCCGCAACCGCCCCATGCGCGGCACCCTGCAGATCACCGCGCCCGAGGATCTGCACTGGCTCAGCGCGGCACTCACCGTGCGGTCCCGCGCCGACGCGGCCAAGCGGAGACCCCGGCTCGGCATCACGGAGCCGATGATGGCCGACGCCGAGAAGGTGATCCGGGCGCAGCTCGCGGACGGCCGGTCGATGACTCGCCCCGAGCTGGTCGCGGCGTGCGCGGATGCCGGCCTCCCGCTGGACAACGCGCAGACCGGCCACATCTTGCGCGACCTCACGGAGCTCATGGCGATCGTCTTCGCCGACCCCACCTCGAAGACCGACGCCTTCGCGCTCGCCGACGAGTGGATCGCCGACCGCCACGAGCCGGACCACGCTCTGGGCGAGATGGTTTCGCGATTCGTCGCCGCCCGCGGCCCCGTCACGCGCCAGGACATCGGCAAGTGGGCGTACCTGCCGATGGGCGCGGTCGATGAGGGCATCGAAGCCGCGGGCGGGTCCGTCGGAACCGAGACGATCGCGGGCACCCGGTACCTGGTCACGCCCGGCACCGTCGACATCACGGACGCACAGGTCGACGAGGCGCTCGCGACGCCCCTCCTGCTGCCCGGATTCGACGAGTACATCATCGGATACGGCTCTCGCGCACCGCAGCTCGACGAGGAGTACCTCACGCGGATCATCCCCGGACGCAACGGCGTCTTCAAGCCGATGGTCGTCGTCGACGGCGAGATCGTGGGCACGTGGAGCCGGAAGGCGACGGCGAAGAAGGTCACCGTCGAACTCGAGCCGTTCACCACGATCACCGTGGCGACGCGCAAGCGCCTCGCCGGGCCCGCGCGCGCCTACGGACGGTTCCTCGGGCTGGAGGCGACACTCGCCTGAGGAGTCAGTCCAGACGCCAATCCTCGTAGGCGCGAGGATCGTCGATGGGCTCGATGTGCACGGTGATCCGCAGGTCCTCGAAGAGGGTGTCGAGATCGACCTCGACCTCCTCCGTCACATCGTGCGCACGCTGCACGGTCCAGTCCCCCGGCACCAGCATGTGCAGCTGGAGGAACCTCTCGTGCCCGGACTCGCGGGTCCGGACGTCGTGGAAGTCGATGCCCCGGGCCCGATGGCGGTCGAGCACCGCGTCGATCTGCGCCCGCTCGTCGGGCGGCAGCGCTGCGTCCATCAGGCCGGCGCCCGACTGCCACACCAGGCGCGCCCCCACGACCAGGATGTTCACCGCGACGGCGATGGCGATCAGCGGGTCGAGCGGCAACCAGCCGGTGAGCGCCACCAGCAGCACGCCCACGATCACCCCGACGGTGGTCCACACATCAGTGAGCAGGTGCTTACCGTCGGCCTGCAGCGCCAGCGACCGGTGCCGGCGCCCCACGCGGATCAGGTAGAGCCCGACCAGGCCGTTGAGCACCGTTGCCGCGACCGAGATCGCGAGGCCCAGCCCGACCTGTTCGAGTTCCCGTGGATTGAACAGTCGATCGACAGCGGAGACCAGGATGACCACCGCGGCCACGACGATCATCACGCCCTCGAGCACCGCCGAGAAGTACTCGGCCTTGGTGTGCCCGAAGTTGTGGTCGTGGTCGGCCGGCTTCGCGACCACCTTGAGCGCGACGAACGCGGCGATCGCGGCCACCACGTTGACCGAGGACTCCGCGGCGTCGGAGAGCAGGCCGACGGAGCCCGTCAGGCGCCACGCGAGAATCTTCAGGCCGATCACGACCAGCGAGGTCACGATCGAGAGCAGGGCGTAGCGCGACAGGTCCTCGCGGACCCGCGGCGCGCCACCGGACGGTGCGTCGGTCACCGTCGGGACATTACTTGCCCTTCGGCTTGTCCGCCGAGGCGTCGGACGAGAGCGCGGCGACGAAGGCCTCCTGCGGCACGTCGACCCGGCCGATCGTCTTCATGCGCTTCTTGCCCTCCTTCTGCTTCTCGAGCAGCTTGCGCTTACGGCTGATGTCGCCGCCGTAGCACTTGGCGAGCACGTCCTTGCGGATGGCGCGGATGTTCTCGCGGGCGATGATCTTCGAGCCGATCGCGGCCTGCACCGGCACCTCGAACTGCTGGCGCGGGATCAGCTCCTTGAGCTTGACCGTCATCTTGTTGCCGTACGCCTGCGCGCCGTCGCGGTGCACGATCGCGCTGAAGGCGTCCACGGCCTCGCCCTGCAGCAGGATGTCGACCTTGACCAGATCGGACTGCTGCTCGCCCGACTCCTCGTAGTCGAGCGAGGCGTAGCCACGGGTGCGGGACTTGAGGGAGTCGAAGAAGTCGAAGATGATCTCGGCCATCGGCAGTGTGTAGCGCAGCTCCACGCGGCTCTCGGACAGGTAGTCCATGCCCCCGAGCTCGCCGCGCCGTGCCTGGCACAGCTCCATGATGGTGCCGACGAACTCGCTGGGCGCGATGATCGTGGTCTTGGTGATCGGCTCGTAGGTCTCGCGCAGCTTCCCGTCCGGCCAGTCCGACGGGTTGGTGACGGTCTGCTCCTTACCGTCCTCGCCGACGACGCGGTAGACCACGTTGGGCGAGGTGGAGATCAGGTCGAGGCCGAACTCGCGCTGCAGTCGCTCGCGGGTGATCTCCATGTGCAGCAGCCCGAGGAAGCCGCAGCGGAAGCCGAAGCCGAGCGCCACCGAGGTCTCGGGCTCGTAGGTGAGCGCGGCATCGTTGAGCTGCAGCTTGTCGAGGGCCTCGCGCAGGGCCGGGTAGTCCGAGCCGTCCACGGGGTACAGACCCGAGTAGACCATCGGGCGCGGCTCCTGGTAGCCCGTGAGGGCCTCCTCGGCACCGTTGCGAGCCGAGGTGACGGTGTCGCCGACCTTCGACTGGCGCACGTCCTTGACGCCGGTGATCAGGTAGCCCACCTCGCCGACGCCGAGGCCCTTCGTGGCCTTCGGCTCGGGCGAGACGATGCCCACCTCGAGCAGCTCGTGGGTCGCGCCGGTCGACATCATCTTGATCTTCTCGCGCGGGACGATCTTGCCGTCCACCACGCGGATGTAGGTCACGACGCCGCGGTAGGTGTCGTAGACCGAGTCGAAGATCATGGCGCGGGCGGGCGCGTCGGCATCGCCGACGGGGGCCGGGACCCGCTCGATCACACGGTCGAGGAGGGCGTCGACACCCGCGCCGGTCTTGCCGGAGACGCGCAGCACATCGTCCGGCTCGCAGCCGATGATGTGGGCGATCTCCTCGGCGTAGCGGTCCGGGTCGGCGGCGGGCAGGTCGATCTTGTTGAGGACCGGGATGATCTCCAGGTCCTTGTCCATCGCCAGGTACAGGTTGGCGAGGGTCTGCGCCTCGATGCCCTGCGCGGCGTCCACCAGCAGCACCGCGCCCTCGCAGGCCTCGAGCGCGCGGGAGACCTCGTAGGTGAAGTCGACGTGGCCGGGCGTGTCGATCAAGTGCAGGACGTAATCGGTGTCGCCGACCTTCCACGGCAGGCGCACGTTCTGCGCCTTGATGGTGATGCCGCGCTCGCGCTCGATGTCCATGCGGTCGAGGTACTGCGCCCGCATGGCACGCTCCTCGACCACACCCGTGAGCTGCAGCATCCGGTCGGCCAGGGTCGACTTGCCGTGGTCGATGTGCGCGATGATGCAGAAGTTCCGGATCCTCGTGGGGTCCGTGAAGGTGGTGTCGGCGAAGCTGGGAATCGGTCTCACTCCTCGGGCGGCTGGCCGGGGGTCCGGCACACGTCACCCTTCAGTTTCTCATGCCCGGAAGGATCACTGCTCCGCAGGCACGGCTGATCACCGAGTTCGTCCGGTTCGACCACTGTCACGGTAACGTCGAACGACATGAGTGATTCTGAATCCTCACGAACATCGAAACCAGTAGAAGCCACATCGACACCCACGAGCTCCTTGAACCGCCGAGTCTTCATCGCCGCCGCAGGCTCGGTCCTGGCCTTCGCCCTCTGGGCACTCGCCTCTCCCGAGACCGCGGAGAGCGTGATCAGCGGCGTCGTCACGTTCATCACCACCTGGTTCGGCTGGTGGTACTTCCTCCTCGCGACCGCGATCGTCGGTGTCGTGGTCTTCATCGGCCTGAGTCGCTACGGCACCTACCGCCTCGGCCCCGAGGAGTCACGCCCCGAGTACAGCCTCTTCACCTGGACCTCGATGCTGTTCGCGGCGGGCATCGGCATCGACCTGATGTTCTTCTCCGTCGCCGAGCCCGTGAGCCACTACCTCAAGCCCCCGGAGGGTGCCGGCGAGAACAACCACGCCGCGCGTGAGGCCGTCACCTGGACCGTCTTCCACTACGGCATCACCGGGTGGGCGATGTACGCCCTGATGGGCGGCGCCCTCGCGTACTTCGCGTTCCGCCACAACCTCCCGCTCACCATCCGCGCGGCGCTGTACCCGATCCTGGGCAAGCGCGTCCACGGCCGGCTCGGCGACGCCGTCGACGTGGCCGCCGTGCTGGGCACCATCTTCGGCATCGCCACGTCACTGGGCATCGGCATCGTCCAGCTCAACTACGGCCTGCACGAGTTGTTCGGCGTCCCGCAGGGCAAGGCCGCGCAGATCGGCCTCATCGTGCTGTCGGTGATCGTGGCCACGATCTCGGCGACCTCCGGCGTCGACAAGGGCATCCGGCGGCTCAGCGAGCTCAACGTGATCCTCGCGATCGCGCTGCTCGTCTACATCCTCGTGGCGGGTCGCTCCGACTTCCTCCTCAACGGCCTGGTGCAGAACACGGGCGACTACCTGTCGACGTTCCTCGATCGCACCATGAACACGTTCGCGTGGGGCCAGATCGATCCGGAGACCGCCGGCAGCGATCCGCGGGGCTGGCTCGACTCGTGGACGCTCTTCTTCTGGGCCTGGTGGGTGGCGTGGGCGCCCTTCGTCGGCCTGTTCCTCGCCAGGATCTCGCGCGGCCGCACCCTGCGGCAGTTCGTCTTCGGCGTGCTGGTGGTGCCGTTCAGCTTCATCCTGCTGTGGATCTCGGTGTTCGGTAACAGTGCGCTCGAGGTCGCCCGGGGCGACAAGGACTTCGCGGAGGCCACGGCGTCGATGCCCGAGGTGGGCTTCTACTCGCTACTCGAGAAGTACCCCGGTGCGCCACTGCTGTTGGCCGTGGCCACCATCACGGGCCTGCTGTTCTACGTCACCAGTGCCGATTCCGGGTCGCTGGTGATGGGCAACTTCACCAGTAAGCTCGAGGATCCGATGGCGGACTGCGCACGGAGCACACGCATCTTCTGGTCCTTCGCGATCGGACTGCTCACGCTCGCGATGCTCTTCGCGGGCAACGACGGCTCCATCGTGACGCTGCAGAAGGCCACCATCATCATGGGCCTGCCCTTCTCCTTCGTGCTGGCACTGGTCGGCCTCGCACTCCTGCGCGCCCTGCACACCGAGTCGTTCAAGCTCGACAGCTACCGGACGGCGCTGCCCAAGTCCCTGGCCGCCGGACGCGGCAGCAGTGAGCCGGGCAGCTGGCGCAGGCGGCTGCTGGCAACGGTCCACTACCCGAGCCGCAACGCCACGCTGAAGTTCCTGGAGAACACGGTCGGTCCCGCGATGCGCGACGTCGCAGCGGAATTCGCCGCAGAAGGCATCTCAGCCACGATCGACGAGTCCGGGCGCAGCGAGTCCCTGCCATCGCCCACGCTCACCGTCGACCTGGCGAGCGAACCGGACTTCGAGTACTGCGTCTGGCCCGTCTCCGCTCCGGCCCCGAGCTACGCGGTCCTGGCGCAGCGCTCCGCCGACCGCTACTTCCGCTGCGAGGTCTACCTCGCCGAGGGCTCGCAGGGGTACACGCTCAACGGCTACACCCGGGAGCAGATCATCGGCGACATCCTCGACCAGTACGAGCGGCACCTCGGCTATCTGCACCTGCGGCGAGCCGCCTCCGATCACCACGACGGCCACGACGAACCGGCCGGCACCCGAACCGATCCCGATCCTGAAGCGTCCACCGAACCCGAAGGGACACCCGCATGAGCGACCCCACCCTGTTCATCGACGGCGCCTGGCGCCACAGCGAGGGCGGCGGCACCCGCACCATCGTCTGCCCCGCCGACGGCACCGAGGTCGGCATCGTCGACGAGGCGACCCCGGCCGACACCGAGGCCGCGATCGCCGCGGCACGCCGCGCCTTCGACACCGGCCCGTGGCCGCACGTCCCCGCCGCCGAGCGCGGCGACCTGTTGCTGCGCGTCGCGGACGGGATCGACCGCCGCCGCGACGAGTTCGCCCGCGCGGAGACGCTCGACACCGGCAAGCGCCTGTACGAGTCCGAGCTCGACATGGCCGACATCGCCGCCTGCTTCCGCTACTTCGGCAAACTCGCCGGGCAGGAGAGCGGCCGCATCGTCGACGCCGGCTCGGCCGATGTCGCCTCGCAGATCGTGTACGAGCCCGTGGGCGTGTGCGGGATGATCACGCCCTGGAACTACCCGCTGCTGCAGGCGGCGTGGAAGGTCGCGCCGGCGTTGGCCGCCGGAGACACCTTCGTGCTCAAGCCCTCCGAGCTGACGCCGCACACGTCGATCCTGCTGATGAAGGTGCTCCAGGAGGTCGGCCTGCCGGACGGCGTGGCCAACCTCGTGCTCGGCGCCGGCGCGCAGGCGGGCGCGCCGCTCTCCACCCACCCGGACGTGGATCTGGTCTCCTTCACCGGGGGCCTCGTGACCGGTCGTGTCATCGCCGGCAACGCCGCCGGCACCGTCAAGAAGGTCGCGCTCGAGCTGGGCGGCAAGAACCCCAACGTGGTCTTCGCCGACGCGTGCGCCACGCCGGACGGCCTGGCCGCCGCCGTCGACAACGCCCTCAACGCGGCCTTCCTGCACTCCGGGCAGGTGTGCTCGGCAGGTGCACGGCTCGTGATCGAGGAGTCCGTGCACGACGTCTTCGTCGACGAGTTGGTTCGCCGCGCCGAGGGGATCCGCCAGGGACTCCCGTTCGCCGAGGGCACCGAGACCGGGCCCCTCATCTCCGCGGCGCACCGCGACAAGGTGCACGCGTACGTCGGGAAGGCGCGTGAGGACGGCGCGGTCGTCCGCACGGGCGGCGCCTTCGCGACGGGCGATCAGGGTTCGGGATCGCTCGACGCCGGGTACTTCTACCTGCCGACGGTGCTGGACCGCTGCGATCCGTCGATGGCGTGCGTGCACGACGAGGCCTTCGGGCCGACCGTCACCGTCGAGACCTTCACCACGGAGGACGAAGCCGTGGCGATCGCCAACGACACCGAATACGGCCTGGCGGGCGCGGTCTGGTCCGCCGACGGCGGACGGGCCAAGCGTGTGGCACGCCGGCTGCGGCACGGCACCGTCTGGATCAACGACTTCGGCCCGTACCTCCCCCAAGCCGAGTGGGGTGGTTTCGGCGCCTCGGGCATCGGGCGAGAGCTCGGGCCCACGGGCCTCGGCGAGTACCTGGAGGCCAAGCACGTCTACGAGAACCTGCGGCCGTCCGTCACCGGATGGTTCGCCGAGCGGAAGGACGCGAAGTGACCAACGAGACCTTCGATTACGTGGTGGTGGGCGCCGGGTCCGCCGGGGCCGCCGTCGCCGCCCGCCTCTCCGAGGACCCGACGGTGACTGTCTGCCTGCTGGAGGCGGGACCGTCGGACGTGGGCGACGAGGCCATCCTGCGACTGGACCGCTGGATGGAGCTCCTGGAATCGGGCTACGACTGGGACTATCCGATCGAGCCGCAGGAGAACGGCAACTCGTTCATGCGGCACGCGCGCGCGAAGGTGCTGGGCGGCTGCAGCTCTCACAACAGCTGCATCGCGTTCTGGGCGCCCCGCGAGGACCTGGATTCCTGGGAGCAGGACCACGGCGCCGCCGGCTGGGGCGCGGATTCGGTGTATCGCCTGTACCCGACGATCGAGACCAACGACGCCCCCGGCGACCACCACGGACGATCCGGGCCGGTGCACATCATGACCGTGCCGCCGAACGATCCGTGCGGCGTCGCTCTGCTCGACGCGTGTGCGGAGGTGGGCATCCCCCGCGCGGAGTTCAACTCCGGGACCACGGTGATCAACGGCGCCAACTTCTTCCAGATCAACCGTCGCGCCGACGGCACGCGCTCCTCCTCGTCGGTGAGCTACCTCCACCCGATCCTCGACCGGGAGAACCTCACGATCCGCACCGGCGCGTGGGCCAAGCGGGTCGTCTTCGACACCTCCGGCGATCAGCCGCGGGCCACCGGTGTGGACATCACCGATAACGCCTTCGGGCGCACCACCTTCGTCGAGGCGCGACGCGAGGTGATCGTGAGCGCGGGTGCGATCGACTCGCCGAAGCTGCTGATGCTCTCGGGGATCGGCCCCGCGGATCACCTGCGGGAGACCGGCGTCGAGGTGCTCGTCGACTCCCCCGGCGTGGGTGCGCACCTGCAGGACCACCCGGAGGGCGTGATCGGGTTCGAGACCTCACGGCCGATGGTGCGCGAGTCCACGCAGTGGTGGGAGATCGGGATCTTCACGCCTACCGAGTACGGCCTGGACCGGCCGGACCTGATGATGCACTACGGCAGCGTGCCCTTCGACATGCACACGCTGCGGCAGGGCTACCCCACGGCCGAGAACACCTTCTGCCTCACGCCGAACGTCACGCACGCGCGCTCGCGCGGCACCGTCCGGCTGCGGACCCGGGACTTCCGGGACAAGCCGAAGGTCGATCCGAGGTATTTCACCGATCCCGAGGGACACGACCTCAAGGTCATGATCGCCGGGATCCGGAAGGCTCGGGAGATCGCCGAGGCGGGCCCGCTGAAGGACTGGATCGAGCGTGAGCTGTACCCGGGCCCCGGCGCACAGACCGATGCCGAGCTGGCCGACTACATCCGGCGCACGCACAACACCGTCTACCACCCGGCGGGCACGGTGCGCATGGGCGCGGTCGACGACCCGATGTCGCCGCTCGATCCGGAGCTGCGGGTCAAGGGCACTGCGGGCCTGCGGGTGGCCGATGCGTCGGTCTTCCCGGAGCACACCACGGTGAACCCGAACATCACCGTGATGCTCGTGGGCGAACGCTGCGCCGAGCTGGTGGCGACGAGCCGCTGACCGCTGCGCGCCGGGTCAGCGCCCGGCCAGGCGGGCCGGGAGACCGAAAGCCTCGAACCGGTCCGCCTGGTCCAGGCACGTGGTCACCCGGGTGATGCGGTCACCGTCGGATTCGACGACGACCAGAGCGAACGGGACCATCCCCTTGCCGTTGCCCGGTGCGTACTGGCCGAACGCGGGTGCGCCGTTCGCGGTCGTCGGAACGAGACGGTGCCCGACGCAGGCGTCGCCTCCGGCGAACATCGCCGCGTAGTCCTCCGCGCCGCGGAGCCAGAAGGCGACGGGCGGCATGGAGAAGACCACGTCCTCCGCCAAGAGCGCGGCCAGGCCGGCGGCGTCGTGCCGCTCGAAGGCGCGCACGAAGCCGTCGAGCAGACGTGGGTCCACCGCACCGGCGGCGACGTCCGACGAGGCGGGCGCCGCTCCGGCGAGCACCTTCCGGGCGCGCTGCAGCGAGGAGTGCGCAGCCGCCGCGCTGATCCCCAGGATCGACGCGGTCTCGAGTGCGCTGTGCCGGTACACGTCGCGCAAGACGAGCACGGCGCGCTGGGGCGGCGTGAGGTGCTGCAGCGCCGCGACGAAGGCCATCCGGATGGTCTCGTGCCGCTCGGCGGCCGCCGCGGGATCGGATTCCGCGGTGTCGGGCAGCGGCGTCACCCAACTCCCCGGCGTCAGCTCGGCGAAGGCCTGCTCGCCGGCCCCGCCCCGCTCGGACAGGTCGGTGGGCAACGCCCTGCGCGCGGCGCCGCGGAGAAGATCGATGCAGTAGCGCGACGCGATCGCGTACGCCCAGGTCCGTACGCTGGCGCGGGCGGGGTCGTAGCCGTCCCGTGCGCGCCACAGCCGCAGGAGCACCTCCTGCGCGGCGTCCTCGGCGCCGGCACCGTCGCCGATCATCCGGTAGCAGTAGCGGACCAGCTCGGGGCGCAGGTCACCGAGGACTCCCTCGTCGATCATCGCCACCGGGCGATCATCCCACGACCGTGCGGGGCGGGACCGGGTGTCGGCCGGTCGCGATCAGCACGACGGTGAGCGTCGGGAGCGGGACATCTGTGGGGCCGTCACCGAGGACGAGATCGGAGTCGTCGGCCGTGAGCCGCAGCCCGGCGAGGTCGACGCCGAAGAAGGCGAGCCCCTCGGGAGTCGATCCGGCGACCGTCGCAGCGAGCACCTCCGGCGCGGGCCCGGGCAGGCCGAGCGGGACCGTGATGTCGAGGCCGTGGATGACCTCGTGAGCGAGCGCCCCCTGCAGGGCTCCGGGTCCGGGCGTCCAGCGGCTCGCCACGCGAGCCTTCTGGATCGCCAGCAGTTCGGCGTCGGCGTAGCGGGCCGCGTCAGCGCGTGCGGTGCGGTCGACGGCGATGTTCACGTCACCACCCGCGGCGGCGAGCGCCGCCCCGAACTGCTCCTGGGTCTGGGTGTCGGTCATGTTCAGATGGGCGACCACCTCGCGGACGCGCCAGCCCGCGCACAGGGAATCGGCGGCCCACTGTTCGGGTGCCAGGCCGTCGAGCAACGCGGCCATCCGGGTGCGTTCGGCGACGGTGGCGTCGTACAGATCGGTACCGGTGGAAGTGGTCATGGTGTTCTCCTGTGCTCGGGTCGGTCGTCACAGGTACATACGAGCGGGGCCGACGGAATTCGTCGCGCGAGCGACACGTCGTGGCGCGGGCCTATCCTGGATCCATGGCGAACGACTTCACCCGTTTCGCGGCCGTGGCGGCCAAGCTCGCGCGCGAGCACGGCCCCCGGCTCGCGGCGCAGGTCGTGAACAGTCCTCCGGTCCGGGCGGGCCGCGAGGCGATCACCCAGGTGGTGACGCAGACGGTGAACCAGGCGCTCGGCCTGGAGGCGCCGCCCGAACCCAAGGAGTTCACGCCCGGCAGGCCCGTGACCCGCACCTTCACGCCCACCGCGCTGATGGCGCGCGGTGTCTTCTACGCGCCCCAGCTCGACGGCCAGGCCGATCCCGGGGAGGTCGTGTGGACGTGGGTGGAGTTCGAGGAGACGACGGGGCCGAACGCGGGCCAGGGCAAGGACCGGCCGGTGCTGGTCGTCGGGCGTTCCGTGAACAGCCTGCTGGGGTTGATGTTGTCCAGCCAGGAACGTCACATGGGCGATCCGAATTGGGTCGGCATCGGCTCCGGGCCGTGGGACGCGGAACAGCGCCCCTCCTGGGTGCGGCTCGACCGGGTGCTCGACGTCCCTGAGGACGGCATCCGCCGCGAGGGCGCCGTCCTGGATAGACGGCGTTTCGAGTCGGTCGCGCAGCGTCTGCGAGACGACTACGGCTGGACCTGAGTCAGTCGGCGACTCAGCGCCCTCGCAGCTGCGTGCGCACGAACAGGCCCACGGCTGTGCGGGCCACGGTGCGGGCGAGCCTCGGCGGGCGGCGCAGCCCGGTCGCCGCGAGCACGTGGTCGGGCTGGAGCGAGTTCAGGACGAGACGGCCCAGTGGCCACAAAGGCCGCGGCAGCCACCGGGCGATGAACTGGTCCGTGAGCGCCTCCGCGCAGCGCGCCGAGGAATCCGTCAGCCGGAACACCGTGGGATCCGCCTCGTAGGCGGCGTTCGCGGCCCGCATCCCCGCCCAGGTCTCGGGCAGGTCGCTCGCGCCCATCTGCGTGCCGATGGACCGCCAGTGAGCGACGAACGCCGCCTTCTCCGCGTCGCTGAAATAGCCGCGAATCCCTACGGCCGCGAGGATCTCGTCGAAGAGGATCGTGAACAGGGCCGTGGCCCGCACGAACGTGCGATTGGACATCGCGTAGGAGGCGCCGTAGTGGCCGTGCATCGTCACGATCGGCGCGATCGAGGCGCGGGTGGCCGCACTGTCGGCACCGTCGACCATCCACTGCCGGAACGGGGCGATCGTCGCCTCGGCGCGGCGTTGTCCGTGCCGGTGCACCTTGCCCGCCCCGCCCCGGTCGACCGCCGCGGCGTCCTCGACGCCGCCACAGATGCGGATGAGACCGACCGTGTAGAAGAGGTTGTCCGCCACCGCGCCGCCCGCCCGCAGATCCAATCGCGCGAGTGCGCCGCGGACGGTGTCCCGCTGAGCGTCGGTGAGGTCGACGGTCATCCCAGTGCCGCCGCAACCTTCTGCGCGGTCTCCTTGGCGGAGCCCGGATTCTGGCCGGTGATGAGGTTCCCGTCGACCACCGTGTAGGACGTGAACGGCAGCTTGCCCTTCCGGTACAGCGCGCCGCGCTCCTTGCAGCGCTCCTCGGCGTTGTACGGAACGAGCTTGTCGACGCGGGCGAGCACCTCTTCCTGCCAGGCGAAGCCGGTCATCGCACGCCCCTTGATGAGGTACTCGCCGTTCGACAGCCTGGTGTCGAGCAGCCCGCAGTAGCCGTGACAGACCGAGGAGACGATGTCGCCGCGCTCGTAGATCTCGCGCGTGATCCTCTGCAGCCCTTCGCTGCCCGGGAAGTCGTACATCACAGCGTGGCCGCCGGTGAAGTAGATCGCGTCGAAATCGGCGGAGTCGATCTCATCGGGACCGAGCGTGTTCTCCAGCAGCTTCATCCGCTCGGGGTCGGCGTGCCAGGCCTTCGCCGTCTTGTCGTAGTTGGGAAACTTCAGCGACCGCGGCTCCAGCGGCGACGCACCGCCCGAGGGGCTCACGAGAACCTGTTCGAAGCCGGCGTCCTCGAAGACGTGCCAAGCGTGGGTGAGCTCGGAGAGCCACAGGCCGGTCTTGTGCGACGGATCATCGTAGTGACCGACATTGGTGACGACGTTGAGAATGCGCTTGGACATGGGCGATGCCTCCTTATGGCGTAGCCGAACTCGGCTTCTGCGAGCCCGCGCTCACTATGTGAACATTGCTTACATTAGGGCGACGGGCCGGTCCTCGTCAACGCTCCCACAAAAAGACCACACCGTGTTGACAGTGCTTACATATCGACCCTACTCTCATGTGAGCATTGCATACATCGAGCGGCGAGGAGCCGGAAACCATGACAGTCACGACGGCATCAACCACCGCCCCGCCGGCCTCCCTGACCGCCGCCCTGCTGCACCGTCTGGCCGGGCACGTGAGCGCCGCGGCCGACGCGGCCCGCACGGTCACCGCCGCCCCCTACACTGGAGCGCCACTGGCCGAGCTGCCCGTCGCCGGCCCGGCCGATATCGAGGACGCCTACGCCCGCGCCCGGAAAGCCCAGGTCGGGTGGGCCGCGACGTCCGCGGACGATCGCGCGAAGGTCCTTCTGCGCTTCCACGACCTGGTGCTTGAGCGCCAGGCGACCGGCCTCGACCTCATGCAGGCCGAGAACGGCAAGACCCGCCGCGACGCCTACCTCGAAATCGCCGACGCCGCGATCGCTGCCCGCTACTACGCCCGCACCGGACCGAAGGCACTCGCACCGCACCGCCGCAACGGCGCGCTCCCCCTGCTCACCCGCACCACCGAGCTGCACTACCCCAAGGGCGTTGTGGCGATCATCTCGCCGTGGAACTACCCGCTGTCGATGGCCGCGACCGACGCGATCGCGGCCCTCATGGCCGGCAACGCGGTGGTCCAGAAGCCCGATACGCAAACAGCCCTCACGGCCCTCTGGGCCCTGGATCTCATGCGTGAGGCAGGGCTCCCCGCCGACGTCTGGCAGATGGTCGTCGGCCGCGGCAGCTCGATCGGCGACGCGCTGATGGCGGGCGCGGACTACATGATGTTCACGGGTTCGACCGCCACGGGGCGACAGATCGCCCGCGACGCCGGGGAGCGCCTGATCGGGGCCTCGCTGGAGCTGGGCGGGAAGAACGCCATGCTCGTGCTAGACGATGCCGACCTGGACCGCGCCGCCTCAGGTGCGGTCGCCGCGGCCTTCCCGTCCGCCGGTCAGCTGTGCGTCTCGGTGGAGCGGATCTACGTCGCCGAGGCGGTCCGCGACGAGTTCGTCGCGAAGTTCGTCCAGCGGACGAAGCACCTCGAGATCGGCGCGGCCTACGACTTCAGCAAGGACGTGGGCAGCCTCACCACGGAGAAGCAGCTGCGGACCGTCACCGAGCACATCGCCGACGCAGTTGCCAAAGGCGCCACCGTGCTCGCCGGTGGCCACGCGCGCCCCGACCTCGGTCCGCTGTTCCACGAGCCGACGATCCTCACCGGCGTCACCCCGGACATGACCCTGTACGCCCACGAGACCTTCGGCCCCGTCGTGTCGATCTACACCGTGGCCGATGACGAGGAGGCGATCGCGCGCGCCAACGACACCGTCTACGGCCTGAACAGCAGCGTGTGGGGCCGCGATGCGCGCCGCGCGGGCGCCGTCGCAGCCCGGCTGCACACCGGCACCGTCAACATCAACGACGCCTTCGCCGCGGCCTGGGGCAGCATCGACTCCCCGATGGGCGGCATGGGCGATTCGGGCCTCGGACGCCGCCACGGCGTCGACGGTCTCCTGAAGTACACCGAGGCGCAGACCATCGCGCACCAGTCCCGCCTGAGCTTCTACCCGCCCGCCGGCGTTCCGTGGAAGGCGTGGACGCCCGCGATCACCGCGGCGCTCCGCATCTGGAAGTCCGTCGGCGCACGCTGACTCGAAGCGGAAAGGTATTGCCGTGAGTGAGAATCGCCCCAGGATCGTCGTCTTCGGCGCCACCGGCTACGCGGGCGGCCTGGCCGTCGAGGCGCTCGTCGCGCGCGGGTTGCGCCCCATCATCTCCGCCCGGTCCGAGGCCAAACTCGCCGCGCTCGCGGACAGCCACGGCGGCCTCGACTATCACGTGGCGGACGTCTCCGATCCCGACAGCGTGCGCGCCCTCGTCGGCGCGGGCGACGTGCTCGTGACCGGCGTCGGCCCCTTCGAGCGGGTCGGGTGGGTCGCCGCCGAGGCCGCCGCCCGGGTCGGCGCGCACTACGTGGACTCCACCGGCGAGGTCGGCTTCGTCCGCGAGCTGCACCGCAGACACGATGCGCAGGCCCGCACCACCGGCTCGGTCATGCTGCCCGCGTTCGGCTACGACTACGTCCCCGGCGTCCTCGCGGGTGCGCTTGCGCTGGACGAGGCGGGGCCGGACGCCCACTCGGTCGACATCGGGTACTTCGCCACCGGCTCCCTGCGCAACGGATTGAGCCAGGGCACCCGCAAGACCGTCATCGACGGCATGAGCCTTCCCGTCGCCGTGCTCCACAACGGCGCCCTCGTCGATCGCCGCGCAGCTCAGGACGTGGTCTCCTTCCCCGTCCGCGGGCGTCGACGCGCGGGGATCCTCGCCACCGGCACCGAGGTGCTGCAGCTTCCCTTCACCTACCCGCAGGTGCGCGAGATCCGGGTCTTCAACGGTTGGTTCCCCGAGCTGGCCCGGCCGATGCAGGCGATGTCGCTGGTCGCGACGACGCTCTCGCGTCACCCGCTCGGCCGGCGGGCTCTGGACACGGCCCTGCCCCGGTTCGTCGGTCCCGCGGGCGGTCCCGACGCGGCCGAGCGCGCCCGGACACGCGGGCTTGCCGTCGCGGTCGCGAGGTCCCGATCGGGAGAGATACTCGCGCAGGTCGAGGTGGACGGCCCGTCGCCCTACACCGTGACGGCCGATCTGATGGCGATGGCTGCGGACCGTCTGTCCCGGGGACTGGGGCGCGCAGCCGGAGTGGTCGGTCCGATAGACGGGCTCGGCGCGGATGCCTTCCCGGTGGCGTGCGCCGAAGTCGGGCTCGCCCGAGTGTGAGGACAGTGCCCCCTGTTCAGCCGAGCGGGGCGCCCACCGCCATCCGCGCCATCACGCGGTAGCGCTCCGCCAGCTCCTCCGGGGTGAGGGCTCCGGAGTGCCGGAACCACTGCGCCACACCGGTACACATCGTGACCACGGCCCGACTCACCTCGTGCGGGAACGGGGTGGTGAAGACGCCGCTCACCACCCCCTCCTCGACGACGTCGTCCATGAGCTTTTGCTGACGGTCACGGTTGGCGATGTACCGCGCGTACGCCTCCGGCTCCAGGCTCCGCATCTCGCTGACCGCGATGAAGGCGAGCTCACGCCTGTTCGCGTGGAACAGCACGAGGCATTCGATGAGCATGTCCAGACGTCGGAGCAGGTCGTCGCCCGCCTCACGCAGGGCGGACTCGCTGCGCCACCACAGATCCGCCATGGCCGCGTCGACGATGCCGACAAGGAGATCCTGTTTCGACGCGTAATGGTGGTACAGGCCGGGCACGGAGAGGTCGGCGCTCGCCGCGAGCTGCCGGATCGTGGTGCCGTTGTAGCCCTGCGCGACGAAGTGCGCCAACGCGCCCCGCAGCAGCTGGGGCAGGGGATCCACAGCGAACGCACGCCAGCCGGATTCGGTATCAGTCATAACACTCGCGATGATGCCCTACCCCCTTCCCCGGCGGGCGACGACGCCCGCAAGCCCGGGCTTGACATTCCGATGTGACGCCCGCCACTATAGCACCGAGCGATCGCTCGGTCGGTTGCGTGACATACTTTTCTACGGAGGGATCACACCGCATGGACCTCGAACAGTCCTTGGTCACCGCGTGGCGGGCGCGCGTCGCCCGTCACCCCGACGCGCCGGCCATCGCGTACTTCGACGGGCACCTCACGGCACGGGAGCTCGACGCCGAATCCGACGCCCTCGCCGTCGCGCTCGCCGACCTGGGCACGGGCCGCGGCGACCGGGTGGGGATCCACCTGCAGAACGTCCCCCAGTACGCGGTGCTGCTGCTCGCACTGTGGAAACTCGGCGCGACGGCGCTGGTGCTCAACCCGATGTACCGCGGCCCCGAGCTGCGGCATCTCATCGACGACGCCGGGGCGATCGGTGTCGTGTGCGCCGACTCGGACGCCGCCGGGATGAGCGAGGACCTGGCCGGGAGCGGCGTGCGCTGGCACCTGAGCACGTCCGCGCTCGACTACCAGACCCGCAACGACCCCCGGGCCTTCCCGAGCGCTGACCGCGCCGTCCCCGCGCCCGACGGTGACCTGGTCGACCTCGTCCGGCGGTACCGGGGACGCAGGCCCGAGCCCGTGGACATCACGGCGGACGAGCTCGCGCTGCTGACCTACACCTCCGGGACGACGGGGCCGCCCAAGGGCGCCATGAACACCCACGGCAACGTCCTCGCCGTCACCTCGTCCTTCCGGGAATGGGCGGGGCTGGGCCCCGGCGACGTCGTCTTCGGGATGGCTCCCCTCTTCCACATCACCGGCGCGGTCGTCAACGCCGCGCTCGCGCTGCTCAGCGACACGGTCCTGGCCCTCACCGGGCGCTTCCAGCCCGCGGTCGCTCTCGACGCCTTCGTCGAGCACGGCGTGACCTACACGATCGGCTCCATCACCGCCTACAACGCGATGTCGCAGGTTCCCGGCGCATCCGCCGAGCACTTCCGCAGCGCGAAGCGGCTCTACTCGGGCGGTGCCCCGATCCCTCCGGCCACTGTGACGCGGTTCGAAGAGCGTTTCGGCCCGTACATCCACAACGGCTACGGCATGACCGAGACCACCTCCGCGGTCATCGCAGTGCCGCCGGGCGAGCGCGCACCCGTCCACGGGCCCAGCGGCACCCTGTCCATCGGGCGGGCCCTGCCCGGCGTCACGGCGCGGGTCATCGGGACCGACGGTGCGCCGCTCCCCGCCGGTGAGCAGGGCGAACTGGAGCTGTCCGGCCCGCAGATCGTTCCGGGCTACTGGAACAACCCGGACGCGACGGCGTCGACGATGCCCGACGGCCGGCTCCGCACCGGCGACGTGGCGATCATCGACACCGACGGCTGGGTCTACCTCGTCGACCGGCTCAAGGACCAGATCAACTCGTCCGGCTACAAGGTCTGGCCGCGGGAGGTCGAGGACGCCCTGTGCGCCCACCCCGCGGTCCTCGAGGCCGCCGTCGTGGGCGAACCCGACGAGTACCGCGGCGAGACCGTCGTCGCCTACGTCGCGTTGCAGGACGGGCGGGAGGCGAGCGGCGAGGAGCTGATCGCCTTCAGCCGTGAGCACCTCGCCGCCTACAAGGCGCCGCGGGCCGTGCACATCGTCCGACAGCTGCCGAAGACCCCCACCGGAAAGATCCGACGCGCCGACCTGCGCGACTCCTCGAGGAGCGACCGATGACCCAGGACCCCGTGCTCCCCCGCTCGGCCTACGCCGCCGCGCCGTCCGGCGTCGCGCCGTCCGGCGTCGCGGGCAAGCGCAGATCACTCCTGGCGAGCTCCGTCGGCAACGTCATGGAGTGGTACGAGTGGAGCGCCTACGCGGTGTTCGCGCCGTTCATCGCCGCAGCGATGTTCGACAAGTCGGATCCCGTCTCCGCCCTGCTCTCCACTCTCGGCGTCTTCGCCGTCGGCTTCCTCATGCGCCCGCTCGGCGGCATCGTCTTCGGCCGCATCGCGGATCGCAAGGGCCGTAAGTTCGTCCTCATCACCACGATGCTGACGATGGCAACCGGCAGTCTGATCATCGGCCTGATGCCCTCCTACGACACCATCGGCGTCGGCGCCTCCCTCGGCCTGCTGCTCTGCCGCATCGCCCAGGGCTTCGCGCACGGCGGCGAATCGGCCACGGCCAACACCTATGTCGCGGAGATCGCACCGAACGACCGCCGCGGACTCTGGGGCAGCGTCGTCTTCGCCGCGATCTTCGGCGGCTCCGTCGTGGCGTACACCGTCGGCGGCGTCGTCACCACCGTCCTGCCGAAGGGCGATGTCGCGGAGTGGGGCTGGCGCATCCCGTTCCTGCTCGGCGCGCTGCTCGCCGTCGCAGCCCTGTGGCTGCGCCGCAGCATGGAGGAGAGCGAGGTCTTCGAGGAGGACGCGTCCGCCGCGGCCCGCGAACCCGTCGACCGCAGGACCCTCGTCAAGTCCGTCCTGCTCGTCGTCGCGATGACCTCCGGCATCACGGCCGCGCACTACACGTGGACCTCGTACGCCTCGACGTACGCGATCAGCCGGCAGGGCATGGCGCCGCAGGCCGCGTACTGGGCGACGGTCGCGGCCCAGGTGATCGCGCTGTGCACGCTCCCCTTCTGGGGCAGGCTGTCCGACCGCATCGGCCGCCGGCCCGTCATCCTCGGGTTCGCCGGCGCGATGATCGTGCTGCAGTTCCCGCTCATGGCGTTCATCGGTTCCAGCGGGTGGACCCTGCTCGCCGCGTCCGCGGTGGCCCTGGTCATCGTCGCGGCGCCCGGTGCCATTCTGTCCTCGACGATGTCCGAGATCTTCCCGACCCGGATCCGCACGCAGGGCATCGGATTCGCCTACTCCGTGTCCGTCGCGGTGTTCGGCGGCACGGCACCCTACTTCAACCAGCTGGTCAACAACCTCGGCGTGGGCTGGATGGCCAGCGTCTACATCATGGTGCTGTGCGGAGCCACGGCGGCGGCCGTGTACCTCATGCCCGAGACGAAGGGCATCCCGCTCACCTGAGCCGGATGCCCTGCAGGTGGGCGCGCAGGTACCGGCCCGTCACGCTCTCCGGTGCCGCTGCCACATCGTCGGGCGTGCCCTCCGCGACGACGGTTCCGCCCGCGGCCCCGCCGCCCGGCCCCAGGTCGATGACGTGGTCGGCGTTCGCGATCATGTCCAGGTCGTGCTCGACGACCACGACCGTGGCGCCCCGCTCGACGAGCCGCTGCAGTACCTCCAACAGCACCCGGATGTCCTTCGGATGCAGGCCGACGGAGGGCTCGTCGAGGACGAAGACCGCATCGGACTGATCCCGGCCCAGCTCGCCCGCCAGCTTGAGTCGCTGCGCCTCACCGCCCGAGAGCGCAGGGGTGGCTTCGCCGAGGGTGAGGTAGCCCAGGCCGAGATCGGCGAGGGTGCGCAGCTTCTTCGCGATCCGCGGCACCGGCACCACCTCGGCCGCCTCGCGCACGCTGAGCGCCAACAGGTCCGGGAGCGCGCGCCCCGCAGCGTCCGGACCCTCGGGCCAGCGCACCGCCGACGCCTCGGGGGCGTACCGACGGCCCAGGCAGGCCGGGCATTCGATGTCGACGTCGGGCAGGAACTGCACGTCGAGCGAGACCTGGCCGGTGCCGTCGCACCGCGGGCAGCGCAGGGCGCCCGTGTTGTACGAGAACGCGCCGGCCTTCAGCCCCGCTGCCTTCGCCGCTGCGGTCTTCGCGTACTCGCGCCGCAGGTCGTCGAGGACGCCGCTGTAGGTCGCGACGGTCGAGCGGACGTTCACGCCGATGGGCGTGGCGTCCACCAGGTTCACGCGGCCGAGGCCCGGTGCGTCGAGCGCCGTGACGTGCGCGGGCAGGATCTCGCCGGCGGCCGCCGCGGCCAGCGCGGGCACGAGCCCCTCGAGGACCAGTGTCGACTTGCCCGACCCCGAGACGCCTGTCACCGCGGTCATCCGGCCGACGGGGAGATCGACGGCGAGCGCGCGCACAGTGTGGATCGGGGCGGTCTCCAGGTGGATCCGCCCGTGCGCGAAGACCTCCGCGTCGGGCGTACGCGGCCGGGTGCGGATGGGCTCGCGGCCGGCCAGGTAGGGGCCGAGGACCGATGCGGCATCGTCCTCGATCTCGCCGACGGTGCCCTGCGCGATGAGCGTGCCGCCCTCGGCCCCCGAGCCGGGTCCGATCTCGATGAGATGCTCGGCCTCGCGCAACACGTCCAGATCGTGATCCACGAGGACGACGGAGTTGCCGTCCCGCAACAGGTCCCGCACCACACCGAGCAGACCCTCGACGTTCGCGGGGTGCAACCCCACCGAGGGTTCGTCGAGCACGTACAGCACGCCGGTCGTGCGATTGCGGACCGCACGCGCGAGCTGGACGCGCTGCCGTTCGCCGGTCGAGAGACTGGATCCCGCTCGATCCAGGCCCAGGTATCCGAGCCCCAACTCCAGGAGCCGCCGCGCGATCGACTCCAGAGTGTCGACGAGGATCGCGGCCATCTCCCGCATGTCGGACGGGAGCATGTCGACGGTGCCGGGCGCCCACGCCACGACCTCGTCGAGCGTCATCGCGGAGACGTCGGCGAGGCCGAGATCACCGATGCGCGGCGCACGGGCCTGCGGCCTCAATCTCGTTCCACCGCAGTCGGGGCACACCCCCGCGTGCACGAACCTGGTGATCCGGCCGAGTCCCGCCTCGGTGGTCGCCTTGTCCAGCGCCTCCTGCACCGCGGCATAGGCGTTGCGATAGGTGAAGTTGACCTCGAACAGCTTGCCGTTCTTGCTGGAGACCGCAACCTTGCGCTTCTCGGCGGGGCCGTGCAGCACGATCTCGCGTTCGGCGACGGTGAGATCCTCGTAGGGCACGTCGATCCGCACGCCGAGGTCCTCGACGACCTGCGGCATGAACGCGAAGCCGAACATCGACCACGACGCGACGGCGCCGTCGGCGATGGTCTTCGTAGGGTCGGGCACGAGTGCGGCCCCGTCGATCTCGCGGACGGTGCCGGTCCCCGAGCAGGTGGGGCAGGCACCGTCGGAGTTGAAGGCGAGGGCCTCCGCGCCGGGCGGGGCGAAGACGGCCCCGCACACGGCGCAGGTGAGGTCGAGGCCGATGGCCACGTCGATCGTCGGGTCGAGGTAGTGGCCGTTCGGGCAACGGTGCGAGGCGAGCCGGGAGAACATGAGCCGCAGCACGTTCAGCAGCTCGGTGCTGGTGCCGAAGGTACTGCGCACGCCGGGCACACCCGGCCGCTGCCGCAGCGCGAGCGCGGCGGGGACGTGCTGCACGGAGTCGACGGCGGCCCGCGGCGCCTGCGCCATGCGGCGGCGCGTGTACGTGGACAGCGCCTCCAGGTAGCGGCGCGATCCCTCGGCGTAGAGCACGCCCATGGCCAGGGAGGACTTGCCGCTGCCGGACACACCCGCGATCGCTACCAGCCGACGCAGGGGCACGTCGACGTCGAGGGACCGCAGGTTGTGCACCCGCGCCCCGCGGACGGCGATCCGCAGCGGAGTGTCGTCGGTCATGCGCGGTGAACGGTCATGCGAGGCGGGTGATCTCGACGACCACGTCGAGATCCGAGGCGCCGCCGCCGGCGATCACACCGCGCAGCGGAGGCACGTCGGCGTAGTCGCGCCCCACGCCCACGGACACGTGCCGCTCGCCGATCGGCACGTCGTTCGTCGGGTCGTACCCGCGCCACTGGCCCGTCCACGCCTCGATCCAGGCGTGCGACTCCCCCGCCACCGTCGAACCGACCTCCGCGTCACGCTGCGGGTGCAGGTACCCCGAGACGTAGCGCGCCGGGACACCGACGCTGCGCAGCAGGAGCAGGGTCAGGTGCGCGTAGTCCTGGCAGACGCCCTTGCGTTCGTCCCAGGCGTCGATCGCCGACGAATGCACGCCGGTGGTGCCGGGCACGTAGTCGAGCTCCTCGTGCACCCAGCGGCACACCGCGAGCACGGCCTCGTCGGGCTCGAGATCCTTGACCAGCTTCTTGGCCTGCGCGGCGAGCTTGCGCTGCTTGGGCACGTAGTCGGTGAAGCTGAGCAATTCGTCGAAGCGGTCCCGCACGCGGT
Organism: Tsukamurella sputi; assembly: GCF_007858445.1. Lineage (GTDB taxonomy): Bacteria > Actinomycetota > Actinomycetes > Mycobacteriales > Mycobacteriaceae > Tsukamurella > Tsukamurella sputi. The sequence goes on from NZ_VIGV01000001.1 coordinate 388,564, forward strand.
CCGTCGCGAGCTCGTCCCAGGTGACGACCTCGCCCGAATCGTCGGCGGCCTCCGTTTCCACGACCGAGGCGCCCGTCACCTCGAGAGCGGTGTGCGGGGCGTGCAGGTCGAACGCGGTCACCGCGGTGCCCCAGTAGTCGGTGTACCGGTACGCACGCGTCGCGGGCACCGTCTCGACGCGGTTGAGGATCACGTTCTGCCGCTGGTCGCTGCGCGGGGTCAACCGGGCCTCGTTGTACGACGAGGTGACCGGCGCGTTGTAGCCGAAACCGGTGGAGTGCACGACTCGAAGACGCCAGCTCACAGCTCCCCCTCCAGGATGGTGTCGATGTCGCCGCGGGCGCGGGCGTCGGTCCAGGCGACGTAGGGAGTCACGTGGAAGTACCGGGCGGTGATGGCCTCGCCGGCCGCCTGGCCCAGTTCCTGCAGCGCGAGCAGGCGCCGCTGCAGGTCGTCGAGGAGCTCACCCGGGGCGAGGAACTCGAGCTCACCACGGGCGCGGCCCAGCAGGCGCTGCGCCTCGGTGCGGGTGCCGAGCCGGCCCTCACGGCCGCCCTCGATCGCGTTCAAGCAGTCCTCCGCGGTGGTGAGCGCGTGGATCACCGACCGCGGGAACAGCCGGTCGACCAGGATGAACTCGACGACCCGGGTGGCGTCGAGCACGCCGCGGTGCGTTCGCAGGTAGGTATCGTGGGCCCCCGTGGCGCGGAGCACCGTGACCCAGGTCGGGGCGTTCGCCCGGTCGCCGGCGCGGGAGAGCAGCAGCCGAACGGCCATGTCCATCCGCTCGATCGAGCGGCCCAGCAGCATGAACTGGTAGCCCTCGTCGCGCGAGAGGGTCGAGTCGGTGAGGCCGGCGAACATCGCGGCACGGTTCTTGATGTAGTTGAGGAACTCGTGGGGCCCCAGTCGCCGCGCGGCGCGCTCGCGCTCGGCGAGGCCGTTGTAGGTGGCGTTGAGGCACTCCCACATCTCGGAGCTCGTCACCTCGCGGGCACCGCGGGCGTTCTCGCGCGCGGAGGCGACACTGGCAGCGATCGAGCCGCTGCCCGGATCCCGGTTGTAGGCCACGACCTCGGTCACCGAGCGCAGGTCCAGGGGCTGGTCGGCGGGCGGCTCGGGGATGCCGAGGACGCGGACGAGCTGGCGGGAGGCCCGGTCCTCGTCGATCGTGGCGTCCTCCAGGAACTGGTGGACGGTCACGTCGAGCATGCGGGCGGTGTCGTCGGCGCGTTCGGCGTAACGGCCGATCCAGTACAGCGCCTCGGCGTTACGGGCGAGCATGGAGCGCCTCCTGACGTGCCTGCTGTTGCTGTTGGTCCTGCGAACTGAGTTCGGGGCCGAGCTCCACCTGCTGCTGTTCGGCCAGGTCGCGGCTCGGGACCACCTCCACGCCCTCGAGTTCCGCCTCCGCGGCCGAGGAGCGGGCGGCGAGCACCCAGGTGTCCTTCGAGCCGCCGCCCTGACTGGAGTTCACGACGAGGGAGCCCTCGGGCAGCGCGACGCGGGTCAGTCCGCCGGGCAGCACCCACACGTCGTCGCCGTCGTTGACCGCGAAGGGACGCAGGTCGACGTGCCGCGGCCGTGCCTGCTCGCCGATCTTCGTCGGCACCGTCGAGAGCTGCATGACGGGCTGCGCTATCCAGCCGCGCGGATCCGCCGTGACCTTGCGGCGCATCGTCGCGAGCTCCTTCTCGCTCGCGTCGGGACCGAAGACGATGCCGTAGCCGCCGGATCCCTCGACGGGCTTGATCACCAGCTCGTCGATCCGGTCGAGCACCTCCTCGCGCTCCTCGTCGAGCCAGCAGCGCAGGGTGTCGACGTTCTGCAGCAGGGGCTTCTCGCCGAGGTAGTAGTCGATGATGTCGGGCACGTAGGTGTAGGTCAGCTTGTCGTCGGCGACACCGTTGCCCACCGCGGAGCTGATCACCACGTTGCCGGCGCGGGCCGCGTTGAGCAGGCCCGCGACCCCCAGCACCGAGTTCGGGAGGAACTGCATCGGGTCGAGGAACTCGTCGTCGATGCGGCGGTAGATCACGTCCACCTGCTGCTCGCCGCTCGTGGTGCGCATGTAGACCACGTTGTCGCGACAGAACAGGTCGCGCCCCTCCACCAGCTCGACACCCATCTGCCGCGCCAGCAGGGAGTGTTCGAAATAGGCCGAGTTCGCCATACCGGGTGTGAGAACCACCACCGTCGGGTCGGCCTCGTTCGACGCCGCGCTGCGCCGCAGCGCACGCAGCAGGTGGGAGCTGTAGTCGGCGACGGCGCGCACGCGATGCCGCTGGAACAGGTCCGGGAAGACCTGCGCCATGGTCCGGCGGTTCTCCATCACGTAGCTCACGCCCGACGGGGACCGCAGGTTGTCCTCCAGAACGCGGAAGGTGCCCTCGGCGTCCCGGATCAGGTCGATCCCGGCCACGTGGATGCGCACCCCGTTGGGCGGGCGGATGCCCGCGGCCTGGCGGTGGAAGTGCGCGCACGAGGTGACCAGCCGCTTGGGGACCACGCCGTCGCGCAGGATCTCCTGCTCGGAGTAGATGTCGTCCAGGAACATCTCCAGCGCCTGAACCCGCTGCTTGATGCCCTTCTCCAGGCGGTTCCACTCGGCGGCCGCGATCACGCGGGGCACCAGGTCCAGCGGGAAGGGCCGCTCGCGACCCTCCAGCGAGAACGTGATGCCCTGATCGATGAACGCCGAGCCGAGCGCATCGACGCGGGCCGCCAGGTCCGATTCGTCCGCCGACGAGAGCGCGCCGAAGATCCGCTTGTACGGGGCGCGGACGGTGCCGTCGTCGGCGAACATCTCGTCGAACGCCCGCCCGAACGACGGCGCGTCGTCGTAGCCCCCGAAGAGGGGCGCCTCGTCGGACAATCGGGGGGCGGCCTGCTTCCGGGTCGCGGACTTGGCCTGTTTCTGCGGGGTCACCCGGCCATCGTGCCGCACCGGCGCGGTTTCGGCAGCGGACTCGTTCACGGCGTGGCAAGGTGTCGGCCAGGCGCCGTTCCCGCAGGCGGTGTCGCGATTTGGGTTGTATCCGGGCCGCTGGTAACCTGGTACGTCGGCAGTCAGTACCGGCTGCCCCTATCGAGACAAGAGAGTTTGAACGCGTGGCCAACATCAAGTCCCAGATCAAGCGGATCAAGACCAACGAGCGCAACCGCCTGCGCAACCAGTCGGCGAAGTCGTCGCTGCGTACCGCCATCCGCCACTTCCGCGAGGCCATCGAGGCCGGGGACAAGGCCAAGGCCGGCGAGCTGCTCGTGAGCACCAGCCGTCAGCTCGACAAGGCCGCCAGCAAGGGCGTCATCCACGCCAACCAGGCCGCCAACAAGAAGTCGGCCCTCTCGCTGGCGCTGAACAAGCTCTGATCTTCCGCTAGACGCGCGTATCACCGCGCCGCACCACCCACCGGCACCACGCGGGCCGGGACTGGTTCGGCGCGGTTTTCGCGTATCCGGGTCACCCCGGAGTCCCTGATGGGCCCGCGCGGCTGGCGACCTCAGCCTGCGAGTGTGGCGACCTTACGGACCGCGATCTCCAAGGCGTAATCGGGATCGGCCGCCTGGCCCTTGACGTCGGCGTTGGCCGCGGCCACCGCCTGCAACGCGCCCGCGACGTTCTCGGCCCGCCACCGCCGCGCCACCTGCGTCATCTTCTTCACCTTCCACGGCGCCATGCCCAGCTCCCCCGCGTCCCGGTACTGATCGGGGGTGCGGCCCAGACCACGGATCCGCGCGACCGAGTGCACGGCGTCCGCGAGGGCGTCGGCGATCAGAACGTGCGGGGTCCCCCGGTGCTGCGCCCATCGCAGGGCCTCGAGCGCGGCGGCGACCTGCCCCGCGACGGCCTTGTCGGCGATCTCGAAGCCGGTGACCTCGGCGCGGCCCGCGTAGTACCGGTGCACAGCGGCGAGGTCCACGCGGCCGCCCGTATCGGCCACCAGCTGCGCGATGGCCGCGGCGAGCTCGCGCAGGTCCTTGCCCACGGAGTCCACGAGCAAATCCACGAGTTCGTCGGAGACGCGCACCTTCTGCGCCCGGAACTCGGACTTCGCGAAGTCCGCGCGGTCGCGCGCCGAGGTGATGGTGGGCACCTCGACCATGGTCGCGCCGGCCTTCTTGAGCGCTGCGACCATCGACTTCGCGCGGCCACCGCCACTGTGCTCGATCACCAGGGTGATGCCGTCGGGCGGGTTCTTCGCCGCCTCGACGATGAGGTCCACGGGCGCCTTGCCAGCCTCTCCCGCGGATTCGAGGACGACGATCCGCTCCTCCGCGAACAGCGACGGACTCAGCAGCTCGACGAGCTCCGACTGGTCGACGTCGCCCGCACGGATCCGGGTGACCGGCACCGCATCACCCGCGCCGCCCGGCAACCCCATGCCGCCGTCGCCCGCCGCCGCGCGCGCCGACTCGACGATCGTCGCGACCGCCCGCTCCACCAGGAGGCCCTCGGTCCCCACCACCACGTGTACGCGCGCGCTGTCCACCACGACCCCCATACTTCCAGACCCTACCGACGACGACGCACGCCACGACGAGCACGACACCCGTGGCCGCACCGCCCGGTACCTCGACCACACCGAGTCGCGCGCACCACCGCGCGCACGAGATCACCCACCACAGCTCAGGTCCGGTGGCCCGCGCCGCGAGCGCCGCGACGGGTGCGACGATCGGCGCGGCCACCGCGGCGAGCGTGCCCACCACGGTGATCACCGGGATCACCGGCCCCGCCAGCAGATTCGCCACGATCCCGCCCACGGGCACCCGCCCCGAGAACGCCACGACCAGCGGCAGCGTCACCACCTGCGCGACCACGGTCACCGCCAGCAGGCTCGCGAGGGTATCCGGTACCCGAGCCAGTACCAGCCGATCGCGAAGCACCGGTGACCACAGGACGAGTCCGGCGGTGGCGACCACCGACAGGGCGAAGCCGATGTCACGGGCCAACGCCGGACGTACCAGCATGAGCACGACGATCGCCGCGAACAGCGCGACCATAGGTTGTCGCCCGCGCCGCAGCGCCAGCGCCGCCACTCCGACCAGGCCCATCACCGCCGCCCGGACCACGGAGCCCGTCGGCCCCACGAGCCCGACGAAGGCGACGATCGCCACGGTCGTCACTGCGGCACGGGCGGCCAGAGGCAGACCCGCCACGGAGCACAGCCCCAGCACGCACAGCGCGATGATCGCGAAGTTCGCGCCGCTGACCGCGGTGAGGTGAGTGAGCCCGGAGTCCTGGAAGTCCGCGCGCACCGTCGGCAGGGTCGCGGACTCGTCGCCGAGGACCAGCGCAGGCAGCAGACCCGCCGCGTGGGTGGGGAGCGAATCGGCCGCGACCGCGCCGAGCGCCCGCCGGACCGATGCCGCGGCCCGGAAGTACGGCGGTGCCCGCCCGACCACCGTCGGCTCCCCCGACCCGATGACGACAGCGGCCACCAGTCCCGGCCGCGTGCTCCGCAGCACCGTCGCGCGGATCGAGACCCGCTCGCCCGGGACGAGCCCTCCGAGATCGTGCGTCGCGCCGAGCAGCAGGACGCCCCCGCGCGCCGCGATCACCGTGTCGGTGCGCACCGCCATCGCAGTCGCGGCCACGAGGACCTGGGACGCGTCCAGGTGCCCGCCGGGATCCCCGGAGCGCTGCCGGGGCCACTCGTCGATCTCCAGCAACACCTCGACCCGGCCGGCGCCCTCGAAGTCCGCGATCGCGGCGCGCTCCCTGTCGTGCACCCGCACCGCGACCGAGGCCGCGACGCCCGCGCCCAGCCCGGCGGCGGCGACGGCCACCAGGCAGAGCGTCTGGACCAGCGGCCGCGTGTTCCGTCGCCGCAGGATCGCGGCACCGGCGGCCAGTGCTGCCAGGATCGCCGTCGTCCACCAGGCCGCAGCCGCGGACACCAGCGCTACCGCTGCTGCCGCCCAGCAGACGAGCGCCGCGGGCAGCAACCGCAGGTCGAGCCGCTCTTGCACGTCACACCGTGGCCATCGGCTTGATCTTCGCGAGCTTCGCGTCGCCGATCCCGCTGACCTTGCCGAGGTCGTCGACCGAGCGGAAGGGGCCGTTCTTGTCCCGGTACGCGATGATCGCGGCGGCCGTGGCCGCGCCGACCCCGGGCAGCCGATCCAACTCGGAGGCACTCGCCGTGTTGATGTTCACCGCGCCGGACGCAGCGCCCGTTCCCTCGGCCGCGGCTCCCCCGGGCGCACCGGACGGCGCACGCCCCGCCGCGGCCCCCGACGTGACCCCGCTGCGCAGCGTGATCCCCGCCTTCGGGTCCACGGCGCCCACCACCACCTGGTCACCGTCGCGGAGGGGCTGCGCCAGGTTCAGGTTCGCCGTGTCGGCTCCGCCGAGCGCGCCGCGGGCCGCGGTCAAGGCGTCGGCGACGCGGGCGCCCGGCCGCAGCCGATGCAGGCCGGGCGCCCGCACCAGCCCGACGACCGCGACCACGAGTTCCGACGGCGCCGTCGTCGCCGATGCGCCCGCGGACCGCGAGGCGCCGGCCGCCGACGCCCCAGCGGCTGTCGACGGCGTGACCGACGCCGAGGATCCCGCGAAGTCGACCACCGGATAGGCGCCCGACCCGCCCTCGCCCGACGGTCCGAACACCACCACCGCCGCGACCACGGCGGCGATCACGCCCACCACGACCAGGGCGACGGCGGCGCGGGGCGTCGTCCGCACCCGGTCGATGGTAGACCGCCACCCGGTGGGTTCCGGATCGTCCCAGAAGTCGTCGTCCTCCGTGCGCACCCGGCGGCCAGGCGCAGGATCGTCGTCCGCACCGTCGTCCCGGTCGGCCCGCCATCCGCCCCGGGCGACGCCGGTCCCACCGGTCGGGTGCGTGCCGCGGGCGTCGTCGGGCGTGAAGTCCTCCAGCCAGGCCGGGCGGGCGAAGATCTGCTCATCCGCGACACCGACCCCGGGCGTCGCCTCACGTTCCCCGTTCATGCGTCGAACCCTAGGTCGACGGCACCGTCGGAAAGCCCGTCCGGAACGGGGATCCGGGCCGCCTGTGGATAACCCCGGACCTGTGGAGGAAGGCCCAGCAGCGGCCTGTTCGGTCGGACGGTTGTGCTAGGCCTGGTCCGCGTCCGTGACCAGCGCCGGAGCGACCGCGACGCCTACGGCGCCCGGCCCGAGGTGCGCCGCGATGGTGCCGCCGAACGGTCCGATCACGAGCTCCTGAAGCTGCGGGAACTCCTTCTTCACCAGCTCCGCCACGTGGGCTGCGGCGTCGGGCGCTTCGACGTGATGCACCGCGACCCTCGAGGGCCGGTCACCGAGATGCTGGGAAGCAAGCGCCGCGAGCTGATCCCGCGCGCGGGAGACGGTCCGGGTCTTGCGCTCGGAGACGATCCGTCCGTCCTGCAGACGCAGCACCGGCACGATCTGCAGCGCTCCGCCGAGCAGCGCGGCGAGGGCGCTCACGCGGCCGCCTGCCCGCAGATGATCGAGCGTCGCGACGCAGAAGAAACCCTCGGCACCGTCGAGCACCTGCTGCGCGGCGTCGGCGACCCGGTCCGCGGTGGCACCGTCGGCGGCGAGCCTGGCCGCCTCGAGCACGCCGAAGCCCATCGCCATGTCGATGCTGCGCGAATCGATCACCCTGATGCCCGGATCGATCAGGGCCGCCTGCGCGACCGATGTCGAGTACGTGGAGCTGAGGTGCGAGCTCATCGTGATCACGACGACCCCGTCGCCGTCGGCCTCTGCGGCCGCGGCGGAGAGCACCTCGCGGACCTCGCCGACGGACGGCCCGGACGTGGTGACGCCCTCCTTGACGAAGCGGTCGGCCTGATACCCCGTGCCACGGTCGACGTACTCGCCGTCGCCCGACAGTACGTGCAGCGGAAGGATGCGGATGCCCAGGTCGGCGGCCCGTTCGGGCGCGATGGCGGCCGAGGCGTCGGTCACGACAACGACGCTCATCGCACACCCTCCTCCGCACCACGCAGAGCTCGCAGCACGCGCTGCGCGACCTGCTCGTGCATCTCGAACGACCAATGGATCCCGTCGATGTTATTGATCCCCAGGTCGAACGACCACTCGCACAGGTCACGCAGGGGAACCATCGGCACGCCGGCCTCGTCGGACCACTCCCGCATGGCGGATTCGGTACTAGCCCACCCGGGGTGCGCGAAGGAGTACGCCAGCGCGCGGTGCGTGGGCGGTGCGAGCACCGCGACGGGCGCCTCGGGGCGCAGGGAGTGGAGAGAGTCGTAGGTCTTCGCGAGATAGTCGACGGTGACCTTCGGCGGTAGCGCCATCGGCCAGCCCACGTGCGAGAACATCTTCTGCATCACGGCGTAGCCGTCCCGGACTCGCGCGCGCAGGGAAGCGGGCCGCAGGTAGCGGATCTGCTCACGCAGCGCCGTCGGCAGCGGAGAGGGCAGCGAATCCATGCCCCCGAGCGCCAGCACGACGGCCTCGACGGTGGGCACGGCCGCCCAGACCCGTGGGTCCTGCGTGACGCACCACCAGCCGTCGCGCGTGGTCCAGCCGACGCGGGCGAACTGCTCGCAGCGCAGACCGAGCTCGGCGGCGACGAGGTTGGGCCAGATCCGCGGATCGGACGTCGGCAGTGCCCCCTCGGGCCCGTAGAAGCCCAGGGAATCGCTGAGCACCAGGAGGGTGCCGGCCGGTCCGTCGCTCACTGGACCTCGGGTGCCACGTCCGACGAGGCGTTCCAGACGTCGAGCCGCCAGCGCGGCACGTCGCCGTGCCCGGAGAGCTGCACCCAGCTGCAGTTGCCGAGACCGCCGAGGATCGGCCAGGAGGTGACGGGCAAGTCCAGGAGCCGGGCCGTCAGCGCGGCGACGAGGCCGCCGTGCGCCACGAGCACGACGGGTCGCTCCGACTCACCCCACTCCGGCAGCCGCTCGATCAGCTCGTCGACCAGCGGGTACGAGCGCGCCGCCACGTCCACGCGGGCCTCGCCGCCGGGCGGCGCCCACTCGGGGGCGTCGCGCCAGCGCAGCCGCGCGCCGGGCATGTAGGCGTCCACCTCGCCGTGGGTCATCCCCTGCCAGTCGCCCAGCATGGTCTCGCGCAGCCGGACGTCGGTCTCGACGGTGCCGCCGGTCACCGCGGCCAGGGCCTCGGCCGTGTCACGAGCGCGGCGCAGGTCCGAGCTGACGATCGCGATGGGATCGCGGTCGCCGAGCGCGTCGGCGGCCGCGGCGGCCTGCCGTCGGCCCAGGTCCGTGAGGTCGGTGTCGAGCTGCCCCTGCATCCGGCCCTCGGCGTTCGACGCGGTCTGGCCGTGCCGCAGCAGGACGAGGCGGCGCACCGTCGGGGTCAGGCGCTCGACCGACGAGTCGAGACCGTCCTCCACGTGCATCAGGCGCCCTCGCGGTCCCCGTCGGCACCCTCGGAGTCCTCGCTGCGCGCATGCTCGCCGAGGCCCTCGACCTCGATGTGCGGGCAGTCCTTCCACAGCTTCTCGAGGGCGTAGTACTCGCGCTCCTCCTCGTGGAAGACGTGCACCACGATGTCGAGGAAGTCCAGCAGGGCCCAGCGCCCCTCGCGGGCGCCCTCGCGCCGGGTGGGCTTGACGCCGGCCTCGCGGAGCTGGTCCTCGACCTCCTCGACGATGGCGTTCACCTGCCGCTCGTTGCTCGCCGAGGCGATGACGAAGGCCTCGGTCAGCACCAGCTGCTCCGAGACGTCGAGCACGACCACGTCGCTCGCGAGCTTGTCGTCGGCCGCACGGGCCGCGATCGCGGCGAGGGTACGGGCCTGATCGGATGCGGTCATGATCCTCCTGGGTTCACGGTCTTGTCCGGTGCCGGGCGGCTCTGGTACAGAGCGCGCTTGGCGATGTACTGCACCACGCCGTCGGGCACCAGGTACCAGACGGGCCGTCCGGCGTCGGCACGCGCGCGACATTCGGTCGACGAGATGGCCAGCGCGGGCACCTCCACGAGGAACAATCTATCCTTCGGCACGTTCGTCAGGTGATCCGCGCCCAATTGGTAGCCGGGGCGGGAGACGCCGACGAAGGTCGCGAGCCCGAACAGCTCCTCCCAGTCCTGCCAGCTGAGGATCGACGCGAGCGCATCGGCCCCGGTGATGAAGTACAGATCGGTGTCGGGGTTCTGCCGGTGCAGATCGCGCAGCGTGTCCACGGTGTAGGTGTCGCCGCCGCGGTCGATGTCCACGCGGCTCACGGAGAAGCGCGGGTTCGAGGCGGTCGCGATCACCGTCATCAGGTACCGGTCCTCGGCGGGCGTGACTTCGCTCTTCTGCCAGGGTCGACCGGTCGGGACGAAGATCACCTCGTCGAGGTCGAACCGGTCCGCGACCTCACTCGCGGCCACGAGGTGGCCGTGGTGGATCGGGTCGAAGGTCCCACCCATGACGCCCACGCGGCGACGCCCGGCGGTGCTGGACTCACGCATAACGGTCCATCCTATGCACCCCGCCCGCGGGTCAGACGGGCAGCAGGCGCCCGATGACCTCGGCCAGCTGCCCCGCGGTGCGGCACTCGTACATGTCGATGAGCCGCCCGTACTTGTCCGCCACGGAGTCGCCCGTCCCCCACGACGCTCTCCGCTCGGGGTTGAGCCAGAAGGCGTGGCGTGCCTTGTCGACGAGCTCGTCGAGCTCCGCCAGTGCCGGATCGGTGTGGTTCGAGCGGGCGTCGCCGAGGATCAGGAGCGTCCCGCGGTGGGTCACCGCATCCGGGAAGTCGCGGACGAAGGTGCGTAGCACGTTGCCGTAGTCGGAGCCGCCGAAGCGCGCGACATCGGTCTCGCGGATCACCCGGTCGAACATGTCGACCACGGTGTCCACCGTCAACGTGCGCGACGGGTCGATGTAGTCGGTGATCTCGTCCACCGAGTCGACGAAGCCGAAGACCCGGATCTTGGAGAACTCGGCGCTGAGCGCGTGCGTGAGCAGCAGCGTGAAGTTGGAGAAGCCCGCGACGGAGCCGGACAGGTCGCACAGCAGCACGAGCTCGGGCTTGGTGGGCCGGGGTCGACGGTGCGCCAGATCGATCGGCACGCCGCCCGTCGACATCGACTTGCGCAGTGTGCGCCGCAGGTCGATGGGGCCGCGACGGGCCCGGCGGCGGCGCACCAGCAGCCGCGTCGAGAGCTGGCGGGCGAGCGGCCGCACCGTCTGCTCCATGCGATGCAGCTCGGTGCGGGTGGCGGCGAAGAAGGCCACGTTCTCGGGCAGCTGCGGCGCGGCGTACTGCGCGACGGCCTCGGGTCCCCGTCGCGCCGCCATGGCGACGGAGGTGAGCTCCTGCACCCGTTCGGTGAGCCCCGCGACCCTGGACCGCGCGACGCGGCGGGCGGACTCGTACTCGAAGCTGCCGGGCGCGGCGCCGTCCTCGCCCGCGGCGGCGAGAAGGCCGTTCGCGATGGCGGCGATGAGCGTCTGCGGGTTGAGCGCTTTGAGCGCCTGGTACGAGGAGAAGGCAGTGCCGGTGGCCGACTGGTACTCGCCGAGCTGCTCGACGATCTGGCTGGCGATGCCGTCGTGGTCTCCGCCTGCCACGAGGGCGGCGACGGCCTCCTGGCGCAGCGCCTCGCGCACCGCGTCGGGATCGGGCGGTGTATCGGCCGCGGGCATCTTCAGGGGGTCGACCTGGTCCGGTGCGTCTCCGGGCACCCCGGAGCAGCCGCCCGGTCCGCCTTGGCCGGTGCCTCCGGCGTCGCCGTCGGCACCGAAGCCCCCGCGGACGGGGAAGTACAGGTCGAAGATGACGTCGAAGGTCTTGCGGTGCATCTGTTCGCGCAGCAGCACGGCGGCCAGCCCCTCGCGGAGCTGGCTGCGATCGGTGAGGTCGAGCACCGTCAGCACCTCGGCGGCGGTGATCGCCTCGCCGGGGCCGATGGCCATGCCCCGCTCGCGCAGCGTCCGCACGAAGGCGTGCAGATGCTGATCGAGCGGGGTGCCGGCGGTCGTCATCTACAGGCCCAGCGCCGTGGCGGCGGTCTCGATGTCGATCTGGTGCTTGAGCACCACGCCGAGCGTCGAACGGAGCGCCGCCTTGTCGATGGAACCGCTGGCGCTGCCGGTGACGCCGAGCGCGAGCAGGGTGCGGCACCAGTCGAGCGTCTCCGAGACCGAGGGCTTCTTCTTCAGGTCCAGACCGCGCAGTGTCGAGATGACGCGGAGCAGCTGCTGCGCGACCTCCGTCGGCAGGTCGGGGACGCGGCTGCGGATGATCGACAGTTCCAGCTCGGCGTCGGGGAAGTCGATGTGCAGGTAGAGGCAGCGGCGCTTGAGGGCCTCCGACAGCTCTCGAGTCGCGTTGGAGGTGAGGAAGACCAGCGGCTTGCGCACGGCGGTGATGGTCCCCAACTCCGGCACCGTGACCGCGTAATCGGACAGCACCTCGAGCAGCAGCCCCTCGAACTCGAGGTCCGCCTTGTCGGCCTCGTCGATGAGCAGCACCGACGGCCCGTCCTCGCGGACGGCCTGCAGCAGCGGGCGCGGGAGGAGGAACTCCTCGGAGAAGACGTCCTCCTTGGTCTCGTCCCAGTCCCCACTCGCACCGGCGGAGCCTGCGGACTGGATCCGCAGGATCTGCTTGGCGTGGTTCCACTCGTAGAGTGCGCGCGCCTCGTCGATGCCCTCGTAGCACTGCAGGCGCACGAACCGCGCCTCGCGGGCCTGCGCACACGCGCGGGCCAGTTCGGTCTTCCCGACGCCCGCGGGGCCTTCGACGAGGAGCGGCTTGCCGAGCTTGTCGGCGAGGAAGACGGCGGTGGCCGTCGCCACGGACGGGATGTAGCCCGTCTCGCGGAGAGCGGCGGCCACGTCGTCGACGCTGGTGAACAGGGCCGTGGGAGCCGGGGTGGCGGCGAGAGTACTCAGAGTGCTGCCTTCCGTTTGAGGACCTCCTTCGTGAAGCCCTTCGACGCGATCTCTGCAGACATCTTCACACCCTTCTTCACGACGAAGCCGGGCAGCTTGATCTTGAGGTCGATGTTCATATCGCACAGGACGTGCACCTTGTCGTCGCCGAGGGGCGTGAGCTGGTAGTACCCGCCCTGCGAGCGCACGGCCATGCCCTCACCGTCGGACTGCCACGCGACGCGCGTCTCCGGCGTGAACTCGTACCGGAACCGCATGCTGTCGCTGATGCCGACCATGCCGGCCTCCACCTCGACGACGCTCGGGTTGCCCGCGGCGTCGCGTTCGACGACCGTCACGCTCTTGTGCGAGGACGACCACGCGGGCAGGGATTCGACGTCCAGCAGCGTCGCGTAGGCGAGCGCCGCCGGCGCGTCGATCTCGAACTCGACCTTCTCATTGATTGCCATTGCAACAATGTAGCCGGGCTCTCCCGGCCGCCGACGGGCGAGCCCGTCCCCGAAGTCAGGCGTTCTTGCGCTTCATGACCTCTTTGGTCAGGCCGTTCTTGATGATGTCCATGGCGAGCTTGATGCCCTTCTTCACCACGAAGCCCGGGGCCTTGACCTTGGGGTCGAGGTACATCGTGACCTTGACGTGCGTCTGGTCGTCGCCCTTGGGCGAGAGCTCGTAGATGCCGCCCTGGCTGCGGACGGCGGTGCCCTCGTTGCGGGTGTCCCACTTGCAGCTGACGTCGGTGAAGACGTAGTCGAAGGTCAGGTTGTCGCTGAACATCATGAGCCCGACGGAGGCGTCGACCACGCTGGGCCGGCCGTTCGCGTCGCGCTCGATGACCTTGACGTTGCTGTGCGCCGACGACCAATCCGGCAGGGCCTCGACGTCGGCGAGCGTGTCGAGGACCAGCGTGACCGGGGCGTCGATGTCGAATTCGAGGGACTCGTTGATAGCCATGGCGACAACCTACCCCCGACGGCACCGCGGTCCGGCCGGGTCGGGATTACCGGGGACGAACGTGTCCGTCGCCCCAGGCGATCCACTTGGTGGAGGTGAGTTCCGGCAGCCCCATCGGGCCGCGCGCGTGCAGCTTCTGGGTGGAGATGCCGATCTCGGCGCCGAAGCCGAACTGCTCGCCGTCGGTGAACGCGGTGGACGCGTTGACCATCACGGCGGCCGCGTCGACGCGGGTGGTGAAGGCCCGGGCCGCGGCGAGGTCGCCGGTGACGATCGCCTCGGTGTGCCCGGTGCCGTAGCGGTCGATGTGCTCGATCGCCTCGTCCATCCCGTCGACGATCTTCACCGCGACGTCCAGGCTGAGGTACTCGTCGGCCCAGTCCTCTTCGGTCGCAGGCACCATCGAGGCCTCGTCGCCGTGCACGATCACGCCCTCGGCCTGGAAGGTGCTCAGCAGCCTGGGCAGGAAGCTCTCGCGCAGCGCGGCGTCGACGAGGATCGTCTCCGCTGTGTTGCACACACTGGGCCGCCGGGTCTTGGCGTTGATCACGATCCGCTCGGCCATGTCGAGGTCGGCATCGGCGTGGACGTAGACGTGGCAGTTGCCGGTGCCCGTCTCGATGGTGGGCACGGTCGCATCGCGCACCACGGCCGCGATGAGCCCGGCGCCGCCGCGCGGGATGACGACGTCGACGAGGCCGCGCGCCCGGATCAGGGCGGTGACGCTGGCGCGGGACTCGGCGGAGAGCAGTGCGACGGCGTCGGGCGTGATGCCCGACGCCGCCAGGGACTCGCGCAGGATCTCGACGAGTGCCGCGTTCGACGACGCGGCCGAGCCGGAGCCGCGCAGCAGGACCGCGTTGCCGGACTTGAGCGTCAGGCCGAACGCGTCGACGGTGACGTTCGGCCGCGCCTCGTAGACGATGCCGACCACGCCGAGCGGCACGGCGACCTGACGGAGCTCCAGGCCGTTGGGCAGCGTGGATCCGCGTAGCACGTTCCCGACGGGGTCCGGCAGCCCGGCGACCTGGCGCAGGCCGGACGCGATGCCGTCGATACGGGCGGCGTTGAGGGCGAGCCGGTCGATCAGCGACTCCTCGGTGACGGCGGTACGGGCCCGCTCGACGTCCTCGCTGTTGGCGGCGAGGATCCGGTCCTTGGCGGCCAGCAGCGCGTCAGCGGCGGCGTGCAGCGCGGCGTTCTTCTGCTCCGTGGTCAGCGTGATCAGCTGTTTCGAGGCGGCGCGGGCGGCGCGGGCCGCCTCCTCGACCGCGGTGGTCGCGGTCTGCAGTTCGGCGTCCTGGGCGGTGGGCGTGCTCATGATCCGAGAATACGGGGCGGCAGGAATCGTCAGTGCGCGGTGTTAGGTTGCGCTCGTGTCCCGCCGGAGAAGTGCCCGCAGCCTGTCCCGGCAGGCGTGGATCTCGTTGATCCTGGTCGTCGCGACCGCGGTCTTCGTGGCCGTCGGAGTGCTCCGCGATCGGTCGGCCGCGGAGCCCTCCTCCGGTCCTGCCGCGCCGTCCGGAACCGCGTCCGACGGTGCGCCGCTCGCGGGAGTCCGGATCGTCGCCGCACGGGAGCGCGCCCCGCAGCCCTATCGGCGGGCGGCGTTCGGCCAGGCGTGGACCGATGACCAGTCGGCACCGCTCGGCCACAACGGCTGCGACACCCGCAACGACGTGCTCGACCGGGATCTGAGGGACAAGACCTACGTCCGCACGTCGGGCTGCCCGAACGCCGTGGCGACGGGCACCCTGGTCGACCCGTACAGCGGCACCACCATGCGCTTCGAGCGCGGGGCGAAGACCTCCGCCAAGGTCCAGATCGATCACGTGATCGCGCTGGCCTACGCGTGGGACATGGGCGCCTGGTCGTGGGACGACGCGAAGCGCACCGCCTTCGCCAACGATCCGCGCAACCTGGTCGCGGTGGACGGTCCGGCCAACGAGAACAAGCGGGACTCTCCGCCGGGCCGGTGGATGCCGGCCAACGAGCGCTTCCACTGCCAGTACTCGCGCCAGTTCTCCTTCATCGCCCGCGAGTACGGCCTGTCGGTCGACCGCTCCTCCGCCGCGGTGATCGACCAGGCCGTGAAGACCTGCGACTGACGCCCGCGCGCCGTCATCGGACCCGGCGACCACTCCGACCCCGACAAACAAGCATTGCTGCTTGTTTTTTTGTCCCTCGCCTGCCAGAGTGTGGGCGTGACCACCTCAGTCCCCGTCTTCGACGCGCTCGAGTCCACCTCGGCCGCCGTCGCCGCACTCGCGGATTCGCTCCCCGACTGGTCGATCGCCACTCCCGCCGAGGGGTGGACCGTCGCCCACCAGGTCGCCCACCTGGCCTGGACCGACGAGGTCTCGCTGGTCGCCGCCACGGACCCCGACGGTTTCACCGCGATCCTGCAGGAGGCGATGAAGGACCCGATGGGCTTCGTCGACGCCGGTGCGGCCGAGCTCGCGGCCGATCCCGACCTGCGCGCCCGCTGGGATCGCGCCCGCGGAGCGCTCGCCGTCGCCCTCCGGGAGGCCGACCCGGGCACGCAGCTCCCCTGGTTCGGCCCGCCCATGCGCCCCGCCACGATGGCCAACGCCCGCCTGATGGAGACCTGGGCCCACGGCCTGGACATCGCGGACGCCGCGGGGGCGGAACTCGACACCCCTGACGCGCTCCCCCACGTCGCCAAGATCGCCTACAAGACCCGCGACTTCGCGTACACGGTGAACGGCGAGACGCCGCCCGCCGAGCCCTTCGACGTCTTCCTCGTCGCCGCCGACGGCTCCGAGGTCTGCTTCGGTCCGGGTGACGCCGCCCAGCACGTGAACGGCTCGCTCGAGGACTTCTGCCGCCTCGCGACCCAGCGCATCAACGTCGCCGACACCGATCTCGTCGCGACCGGCGCCGACGCCGCGCACTGGCTGACCATCGCCCAGTGCTTCGCCGGCGCACCCGGCAGCGGCCGCGCGCCCCACTCGAACTAGGAGAGATCTGCAATGACCCGCACGATCCGGATCGCCAACATCTCCGGCTTCTACGGCGACCGCGCCGCAGCTCTCGGCGAGATGCTCGCAGGCCCCCGCGTCGACTACATCACCGGCGACTACCTGGCCGAGCTCACCATGCTCATCCTCGGTCGAGACCGGCTCAAGGACGCCGATCTCGGCTACGCCAAGACCTTCCTCCGGCACCTCACCCCGCACCTGACGACCCTCGCCGAGCGCGGCACCAAGGTGGTCGTCAACGCCGGCGGCCTCAATCCCGGCGGCCTGGCCGCCGCCGTCGAGAAGGCGGTCGCCGAGTCCGGTACCGACCTCAAAGTCGGCTGGGTCGATGGTGACGATCTCATCGCGCGATCCGCCGAGCTCGGCGTGCCGAACGCGGTGACCGCCAACGCCTATCTGGGCGCCTTCGGCATCGCCGAGTGCCTGCGCGCCGGGGCCGACATCGTCATCACCGGCCGGGTGACCGACGCCTCCGTGATCGTCGCGCCCGCGATCGCCGAGTTCGGCTGGGAGCGCACCGACTTCGACGCCCTCGCCGGCGCCGTCGCCGCGGGCCACATCATCGAGTGCGGAACGCAGGCCACGGGCGGCAACTACGCCTTCTTCGACCGCCATCCGATCGAACAGCTCCTGCACCCCGGCTTCCCCATCGCCGAGGTCGCCGCGGACGGCTCGTTCGCCATCACCAAGCAGCCGGGAACCGGCGGCGTCGTCGAGGTCGGTACCGTCACCGCACAGCTCCTGTACGAGGTCACCGGCCAGCGCTACGCGAATCCCGATGTGACGCTGCGCCTGGACTCGATGACACTGGTCCAGGACGGCCCGGACCGCGTCACCGTCACCGGGGTCCGCGGCGAGGCGCCCCCCACCACGACGAAGGTCGCGACCACCACACTGGGAGGCTTCCGCAACGAGGTCACCTTCCTGCTCACGGGGATCGAGATCGAGCGCAAGGCCGCGCTCCTCGAGGCGCAGCTGCGGAACGGGCTCGACCCGGCACCGTCGGACCTGCAGTTCCGCCTGGCCCGCACCGATCACCCCGACGCCGCCACGGAGGCCGCCGCCACGGCGAGCCTCACGGCCGTCGCGTGGGACGCCGACCCGAACCGCGTCGGCCGGGCCTTCAGCTCCGCCGCCGTCGAGCTCGCGCTCGCCACCTACCCCGGCGCCTCCCCGACGGCGCCGCCGTCGAGCGGCGGCCCCTACGGCGTCTACCAGGCCGTCTACGTTCCCAACGACGACGTCCCGCACCGCGCGCACCGGCCGGACGGCACCGTCGTGGAGATCGCGCCGCCGACAGTCACGCAGGACCTTCCGGCCGACCCGTCGCAGCCCGGAGGCGCACCGCAGGCCCCCGGCGGCCCGACGGCCCGCGTACCCCTGGGCACAGTCTTCGGCGCCCGCAGCGGCGACAAGGGCGGCAGCGCGAACGTCGGCGTGTGGGCGGAGTCCGACGAGGCCTACGAATGGCTCCGCAGTAATCTGACCGAACAGGCTCTGCGCGAACTCCTTCCGGAGGCGGCGGAGCTTCCCGTCCGCCGCTATGAACTGCCCAACCTCAAGGCCCTCAACTTCGTCATCGAGGACCTGCTCGGCAAGGGCGTCGCGCACGGCTACCGGTTCGACCCGCAGGCCAAGGGCGTCGGCGAGTGGCTCCGCGGCCGCTACGTCGACCTGCCCGTCGACCTGCTGCCCGCCAGCCACACCACCACGAAGGAGATCGCATGACCGGCCTGTGGGAGTCCGACGAGCGGCTCGCCCTGCGCAAGACGGTGACCGCGTTCACCGAACGCGAGATCCTCCCGTACCAGGACCAGTGGGAGGCCGAGGGGCTGCTCCCCCGCGAGTTGCACAAGAAGGCCGGTGATCTGGGCCTGCTGGGCGTCTCCTTCCCCGAGTCGGTCGGCGGCGGCGGCGGAGATCCGCGCGATGCGCTCATCGTGTGCGAGGCGATGCACGAGGCGGGCGGCTCCGGAGGCCTGTTCGCGTCGCTGTTCACCTGCGGCATCTCGGTGCCGCACATCGTCCTCGCGGGTACCGACGAGCAGAAGGCGAAGTGGGTGGCTCCCGTGCTCGCCGGCGAGAAGATCAGCTCGCTCGGCCTCACCGAGCCCGGCGGCGGCTCGGACCTCGGCCACCTGACGACCACGGCCCGCCGCGACGGCGACCACTACATCGTCAACGGCGCCAAGACCTTCATCACCTCGGGCGTCCGCGCCGACTGGGTGGTCACCGCGGTCCGCACCGGCGGCGACGGCGCAGGTGGGATCAGCCTCATCGTGATCCCCAAGGACCTCGAGGGATTCGAGGTCAGCGCGCCCCTGAAGAAGATGGGCTGGCTCGCCTCGGACACGGCCGAACTGTCCTTCACCGATGTCCGCGTCCCGGCCGAGAACCTCATCGGTCCCGAGAACAGCGGCTTCCTCATGATCGGTGCGGCCTTCGTCACCGAGCGTCTCGCGCTCGCCGTGCAGGCGTACTCGCACGCGCAGCGCTGCCTGGATCTCACGCTCGACTGGGTCCGTACCCGGGAGACCTTCGGACAGCCGCTGATCAAGCGCCAGGCCGTGCAGAACACGGTCACCGAGATGCGCCGGCGCACCGAGGTGGCCCGCGTCTACAGCCGGCACGTGGCGGACCTGTACACGGAGGCCCTGGAGGCGGGCGGTCCGGCCGCAGCGGCCGAGTACGTGCCCCAGGCCTGCTTCGCGAAGAACACCGCCGTCGAGACGGCCGAGTGGGTCGCGAACGAAGCCGTGCAGCTGTTCGGCGGGCACGGCTACATGGCCGAGTACGAGGTCTCTCGCCAGTACCGCGACGTCCGGATCCTCGGCATCGGCGGCGGCACCACCCAGATCCTCACCACCCTGGCGGCGAACCGCCTGGGCTACAAGTAGAGACGGAAGGACACGTCCGATGACGGTGCTCCGCAGCACCCCCTCGCCCGACGCGGGCGACTACCGCGAGACCATGCTCGGCAAGCTGGCCGACCTCACCGCCGAATTCGACAAGGCCCTCGCCGGCGGCGGCGAGAAGTACGTCGAGCGGCACCGCAGGCGCGGCAAGCTCACCGCGCGTGAACGCATCGACAGCGTGCTCGACCCCGCCTCGCCCTTCCTCGAGCTGATGCCGCTCGCCGCGTGGGGCAGCGATTTCCAGGTGGGCGCCTCCCTCGTCGGCGGTATCGGCGTGGTCGAGGGGGTCGAGGTGATGGTCGTCGCGAACGACCCGACCGTCAAGGGCGGCACGTCGAACCCGTGGACCCTGCGCAAGTCACTGCGCCTCAACGACATCGCCAAGGAGAACCGGCTCCCGGTGCTCTCCCTCGTCGAATCCGGCGGTGCCGATCTGCCCACGCAGAAGGAGGTCTTCGTCCCCGGCGGTGCGATGTTCCGCAACCTGACGCAGCTGTCCAAGGCGGGCATCCCCACCATCTCGGTGGTCTACGGCAACTCCACGGCCGGCGGCGCGTACATCCCCGGCATGAGCGATCACGTGGTGATGATCAAGGAGCGCTCCAAGGTCTTCCTCGCCGGTCCGCCCCTGGTGAAGGCCGCCACCGGCGAGATCTCCGACGACGAGACCCTCGGCGGCGCCGAGATGCACTCGCGCACCTCGGGCCTCGGCGACTACCTGGCCAACGACGAGCTGGACGCCGCCCGCATCGCCCGCTCGATCGTCAAGCGGCTCAACTGGCGCAAGCAGGGTCCGGCACCGTCGGCTCTGGTCAAGCCCCCGCGCTACGACGCGGAGGGCCTGCTCGACATCGTGCCCGGCGATCTGAAGATCCCGTTCGATCCGCGCGAGATCATCGCGCACATCGTGGACGACTCCGACTACGACGAATTCAAGCCGCTGTACGGCGGGTCGCTGACCACCGGCTGGGCGAGCCTGCACGGCTACCCGATCGGTATCCTCGCCAACGCCCGCGGGGTGCTGTTCTCGGAGGAGGCGCAGAAGGCCACGCAGTTCATCCAGATGGCCAACCGGTACGACACGCCCCTGCTGTTCATCCACAACACCACCGGCTACATGGTGGGTGCGGAGTACGAGCGCGGCGGCATGATCAAGCACGGCTCGATGATGATCAACGCGGTCTCCAACTCGGAGGTGCCGCACCTCTCGCTGATCGCCGGAGCCTCCTACGGTGCCGGGCACTACGGCATGGCCGGCCGCGCTTTCAACCCGCGGTTCCTGTTCTCCTGGCCCAGTGCACGTTCCGCGGTCATGGGAGCCAAGCAGCTCGCCGATGTGGTCACCGAGGTCGCCGCCGCGTCGGCCGCCTCCCGCGGCCAGGCGATGGACCCCGCCTTCGTCGACGGCATGCGCACCGCGATCGAGACCCAGATCGACAAGGAGTCCCTGCCGGCTTTCATGTCCGGGATGCTCTACGACGACGGCATCATCGATCCCCGCGACACCCGCACGGTGCTGGGCATGGCCCTCTCGGCCATCCACAACGGCCCCGTCCACGGCACCGACGCCTTCGGCGTCTTCCGGATGTGAGGAACCCATGACGACATTCGATTCCGTTCTCATCGCCAATCGCGGCGAGATCGCCCGCCGCGTCATCGCCGCCGCCCACGCGCGCGGCCTGCGCGCCGTGGCCGTCTACTCCGATCCCGACGCGAACGCTCCGCACGTCGCGGAGGCCGACGAGGCCGTGCGGCTGCCCGGCGAGTCCCCCGCCGACACCTACCTGCAGGGCGAGAAAATCATCGCCGCGGCGAAGGCCACCGGCGCCCAGGCGATCCACCCCGGCTACGGCTTCCTCTCCGAGAACGCCGATTTCGCCGCCGCGGTCCAAGCGGCGGGGATCGTGTGGATCGGCCCGGAGCCCGAGGCGATCACCGCGATGGGCTCCAAGGTCGCGGCGAAGGCGCGCCTCGCCGAGGCGGGCGTCCCGATGCTGACGAACCTCACCCCGGACCAGGTGTCCGACAGCGACTTCCCGGTTCTGGTGAAGGCCTCCGCCGGCGGCGGCGGCCGCGGAATGCGTGTGGTGCGCACGCGCGCCGAGCTGCAGGAGAACCTGGAGGCCGCCGAGCGGGAGGCCAAGTCCGCGTTCGGCGACGGCACCGTCTTCTGCGAGCGCTACCTCGAGCGCGGCCGACACATCGAGGTCCAGGTCATGGCGGATGCGCACGGCACCGTCTGGGCGGTGGGCGAGCGCGAGTGCTCGATCCAGCGCCGCCACCAGAAGGTCCTCGAGGAGGCCCCGTCGCCGCTGGTGGAGCGCCACCCGGCGATGCGCACCGCCCTGTACGAGGCGGCGGCCAACGCGGCCAAGGCCATCGGCTACACCGGCGCGGGCACCGTCGAGTTCCTCGCGACGGACGACGGCGAATTCTTTTTCCTCGAGGTGAACACGCGCCTGCAGGTGGAGCACCCGGTCACCGAGGCCACCACCGGCCTCGACCTGGTCGGCCTGCAGTTCGACGTGGCCGCGGGCCTTCCGCTGCCGTCGGCCGAGCCGCCCGCCACCCGTGGCTGGGCCATCGAGGCCCGCCTATACGCAGAGGATCCCGCCAACGACTGGCGCCCGGCCGCGGGCACCGTGCACCGCTTCGAGGTGCCCGGCGTGGTCAGCGAGTTCTCCGGCCCGGACCGTCCCGGCATCCGGCTCGACAGCGCGCTGGCGCCCCGCGACAGCGTCGTGGAGGTCTTCTACGACCCGATGCTGGCCAAGGTCATCGGCTACGCCCCGACCCGCGCGCAGGCCCTCGCGATCACCGAGGCGGCACTGCGCAGGGCCGTCATCCACGGCCTGACCACGAACCGTGACCTCCTGGTGCGGGTCCTCGCCGATGCCGATTTCAAGGCCGGCGACTTCGCCACCGACTTCCTCACGGGGGAACGCCTCGAGCGCCTTGCCGCGCCGCTGCTCGACGAGGCGGATCTGGCGCAGGCGGCGAGCGCCGCTGGCGCCGTCCTGGACCGGCGCGCCGCCGCGGCGAGCCCGCTGCCGCACGTGGCGCCCGGCTGGCGCAACATCGGAGCGCGCTCCCTCGTGCCCGAGTTCCGCACGCCGGACGAGCAGGAGTTCACCGCGGACAGTGCGATCGTCCGGTCGATCGACGACGACGGTGACTCGGCCACGGTCGCCGTCGAGCGGGACGGCCTGCGCCGCACCGTCGTCGTGACCGCGTACCCCGCCGACCGGACCGTGATCGAGGTCGAGACCGCGCGCGGCGCCGCCACGCTGACGCTCGTCGACCCCCTGCCCTCGGCGGACGCCGCGGCCGCCGCGGGCTCGCTGCTCGCGCCGATGCCCGGCGTCATCACCCGGATCGGCGCGCAGGCGGGCGATTCCGTCACCGCCGGACAGCCGGTGCTGTGGATGGAGGCCATGAAGATGGAACACGCCATCTCCGCCCCCGCCGACGGCGTCATCGCCTCCATCCCGGTCGAAGTGGGCCAGAACATCGATGCCGGCGCGGTCGTCGCCGTGCTGGAAGAGACGGAGTAGGAATCTCATGAGCATCTCCATGGACGTCATCGAGTCCGAGGAGCGCCAGGCGCTCCGCAAGACGGTCTCGGATCTGGGTAAGCAGTTCGGCCCCGAATACATGCGCGAGAAGATCGCGGCGGGCGAGGGGCCCACCGAGCTGTGGAAGGCCGCAGGCGATCTCGGCCTGATCGGCGTGAACATCGCCGAGCAGTACGGCGGCGGCGGTGCCGGGATGTACGAGCTGGGCATCGTCGGCGAGGAGCTCGCAGCGGTCGGCTCGTCCCTGCTCATGCTGGTCGTCTCCCCCGCCATCAACGGCACCATCATCTCCAAGTTCGGCACGGAGGAGCAGAAGCAGCGCTGGCTGCCCGGCATCGCCTCGGGCGAGACCATCGCCGCCTTCGCGATCACCGAGCCCGACGCGGGTAGCAACAGCCACCGCATCACCACCACCGCCCGCCGCGACGGCGACGACTGGATCATCTCCGGCCAGAAGACCTTCATTTCCGGCATCGAGCTCGCCGACGTCATCCTCGTGGTCTCCCGCAGCGAGGACGCGAAGACCGGCAAGCTGCGGCCCGCACTCTTCCTCATGCCCACCGATGCGCCCGGCCTGCAGAAGACCAAGATCCCCATGGAGGTGGGGCTGCCGGAGTCGCAGTGGACGCTGTTCTTCGACGATGTGCGGCTGCCCGCCGAGGCGCTCGTCGGCGAGCCCGACGCCGCCATCGCGCAGCTCTTCGCCGGACTCAACCCGGAGCGCATCATGGCCGCCGCCGGCTCGGTCGGCTCGGCCCGCTACGCGATCGACCGCGCGGTGGCGTACGCCAAGGACCGCACCGTCTTCAAGGTCCCGATCGGCGCGCACCAGGCCATCGCCCACCCGCTCGCCGAGCTCAAGGTCGAGACGGAGCTGGCGAAGCTCATGCTGCAGAAGGCGGCGACGCTCTACGACGCCGGCCAGGAGTTCGCCGCGGCCGAGGCCGCGAACATGGCGAAGTTCGCGGGCGGCGAGGCGGGGGCCAAGGCCGTCGACCGCGCGATCCACTCGCTCGGCGGCAATGGCCTCACCACCGAGTACGGCCTCGCGCAGATGCTGGTGGCCTCACGGCTGTTCCGCATCGCGCCGGTCAGCCGCGAAATGGTGCTCAACTTCATCTCCGAGCACTCGCTCGGCCTGCCCAAGAGCTACTAGGAGTCCGTATGACCGAACCGCTGGTCCGGTACGAGAACAAGGGCGGCGCTGCGTATCTCACGATCGACAGCCCGCACAACCGGAACGCGATCTCGCAGCGGCTCCTCGCCGACCTGAGCGCCGGGCTGGAGCGGGCGGCCGCGGACGACGCCGCCCGGGCCGTGGTGCTCACGCACACCGGCACCACCTTCTGCGCGGGTGCGGACCTCAAGGAGGCGGCCGCCAACGGGGCCGGATCGGACCCGAAGTCGCGCACGCTCGCCATGATCGGCGCGATGCGCGGCATCATCGAGTGCCCGAAGCCGGTGATCGCCCAGGTCGACGGGCACGTGCGCGCCGGCGGATTCGGGCTGATCGGCTCGTGCGACTTCGTCTTCGCCGGTCCCGCCGCGTCCTTCGCCGTCACGGAGACGCGGATCGGCGTCGCACCGGCGATGGTCTCGCTGGTGCTGCTCCCCCACCTCCCCTCCCGGGTCGCGTCGACCCTGCTGCTCACGGGCCGCAAGTTCGACGGTGCCGAGGCCGCCGGCTACGGCCTGATCACCGCGGCGGTGGCGGACCCGGCGGCGGCTGTCGCCGAGCAGCTCGCCGAGCTGCAGCTGTGCAGCCCGCAGGGCCTGCGGGAGACGAAACAGATCCTGTGGCACGACGTCCTGCGTTCCTTCGACGAGCGGGCGGACGCACTCGGGGAGCAGTCGGCGCGGCTGTTCGGTTCCGCCGAGTCCGTCGAGGGGATCACCGCGTTCCTGCAGAAGCGCGCGCCGAGCTGGGCTGAACCGGTACCGGCGGAATAGGCTGCATCCGATGACTCCCCTCCGCCCGCCCATTCGCGCACCCCAGCAGTCCCGCAGCCGGGAGACCCGGCAGCGGTTGCTGGAGACCACCATCGCGTCGCTCGCTGCGCGCGGCTGGACCGCCACCACGGTGGGCAGTGTGGCGCGGCAGGCGGGGGTCTCGCGCGGCGCCGCGCAGCACCACTTCCCCACGCGGGAGGACCTGATCAGTGCCGCGCTGGAGTACATGGGCGAGCAGCGGCTCGCGCAGGTCGCGCAGGCGGGCGCAGCGGTCCCCGAGGGGCCTGACCGCCCGTACGCGGTGGCGCGGCTGATCGTCGAGTACTACACGGACGACCTGTTCAAGGCCGCGCTGCACGTCTGGACCGCGGCCGCGAGCGACGACGCGCTGCGGGAACGCATGCTGCCCTTCGAGAACAAGCACTCCCGCGAGGTCTTCGCCCTGGCCATGCGGCTGCTCGGCGTGGACCGGGACGACGACGAGGCCCGACGAGCCGTCCAGGCCACGCTGGATCTGGCGCGCGGGCTGGGCCTCGCCGACCTGCTGTCCGACGATGCGGCGCGCCGCGAGCAGGTCGTGGAGTTCTGGGGTCGGCAGCTGGCCGCCGTCGTCGCGCGCTGAGCCCGACTGCCCGCCGTCAGTCCTGCTCGGACCGCATCAATCGTTCGAGCCGATCGAGGTCCCGGCGCAGGTCGGAGATCGCACCGAGCGGACCGGGTTCCGCGGGCCGCGCGGCCCCTTCAGCACGAACGGCCTGCACCGCCATGTCCGCGAGCTGAGCGGCGGTGGCCGCCTCGTCGTTCCCGTCGCGGTACCACCAGGCGATCCAGTTGAGCATGCCGACGATGCCGAGCGCCGCCGTGCGGGCGTCGACGTCACGGAACTGCCCGCTGGCGATGCCCGCGTCGATCACCGCGGTGAGCTCGCGCAGGACGCGACGGCGGCTCGTGCGGTAACCGTCGGCGAGGCTCTCCGGCAGATCGGCCTCGGAGCGGATCAAGAGTCGGAACCGATCGGGCGAGGCCATCTGGTTGAGCGCCAGTGATTCCGCCATCCGGTAGAGCTTCGCCGCCGGGTCGAGCTCCACGATCGTGTTGATCTCGTGCAACAGTTGTGCCGGTCCCTCGGCGACCTCGCTCACCAGCTGGGCGAAGAGCTCGTCCTTGTTGGCGACGTAGTGGTAGACGGCCTGCCGCGTGAGCCCCGTGGCATCGGCGATGTCCTGCAGCGTGGTACCGGCGACGCCGCGCTCCGCGAACAGGCGGGCGGCGTTCTCCTTGATCTCCCGCTCGACCAGTTCGCGTCGTACGCTTGGCCGCCCGCGACGCTTCGCCGGCGCGGGCGCCGACGTCAGTTCAGGCGCGGGCTCCGCTGCCTTCTCCGTGGCCATGGGACCCAACCCTAGCCCTCAGTCCGCCATCGCGACGAGGTCGACACGCTCGCTGACGAGCGCCGCGGCGGCGAGGTCTCGCAGGTCCCCGGGCACGTCCGCGACGACGAGTGCGCCGGTCGCCCGGCGGATCCGTTCGCCCAGGTCGAGCCGGTCGAGGACCGCCTCACGGTCGTCAGCTCCGGACAGCCAGATCGTCCGATCCCCCGGCAGCCCGGCGAGCAGGCGGTCCGCCTCCTCGCTCCACGGCCGGATGTCGACGGTGACCGGAACGACCCCGTCTGCGGTTCGCTCCTCGGGACCCACCACCCGGCGGTCGAATCCGAGCTCGGGCAGCGGCCGACTGAACACCCAATCGGTCACCGCGGCCGGCTCGGGAACGTCCTCGACGGCCACACCGGCGTACGTCGCGAGGCCCGCCGGAACGACCTGCGGGGCGGATGCGGCGAAGCGCTCGAGGGAGACCTTGCCCGCGCGGGTCATGTAGGCGATGAGCAGCTGCGGCACCGGCATCGACGTCCGCTCGGGGAAGGCGTCCCACCACGCCATGGAACGCTCCGCGATCGTCTGCAGGTAGTGCACCGCCGGGCGGCGCTCCTTCTCGTAGGCGACCAGTGCCGATTCGAGGTCGTCGGCCGCGAGCAGCGCCCTGTCCAGGGCTATCGCGTCCTCCATCGCCAGCTTGGTCCCGGAGCCGATGGAGTAGTGCGCGGTATGCGCGGCGTCGCCGAGCAGCACGACGTTGCCGGTGTGCCACGAGGCGCACCGCACCGTACGGAACCGCGTCCACCTGGTGCGGTTGCCGATCAGACGATGCCCGTCGAGGCTGTCCCGGAACGCCTCCTCGAGGAATTTCAGCGAGACCTCGTCGTTCTCGGTGGTCGGCGTCTGCTCGGTGGTGACGTCGAATCCGGCCCGCTTCCACGTCTCCTCGTCCGTCTCGATGAGGAAGGTGCTGCGGTCCTCCGCGTACGGGTAGGCGTGCGCGACGAACGTCCCGTACTCGGTCTCCACCGGCGTGAAGACCGCCGCGGGGAGTCGGTAGTCGGTGCCGGCCCAGAGGTACAGACCGTCACCGAAGACGACCGACGGCCCGAACTTATCCTCATGTTCGGCGCGAGTGGCGCTGGAGATGCCGTCCGCTGCAACGATGAGGTCCGCCTCGAGGTCCGTGGCGGAGCGTCTCTCGCCGAATTTCAGGATCACGCCCGCGTCCTGGGCGAAGCGTTGCAGCACCGCCAGGAGCGTCGCCCGGCCGATGCCCAGCAGCTCGCCGTGCGCCAGGCGCACCGCATCGTCGCCCACTCGCATCGACATCTCGTGCGGATGCGCGGCGTCGACGATGGCGGTGAGCGACGCCTCGTCGGCCTCCCGGAGGTTGCGCTGGGTTCGCGACGCGAGCCCCACGCCGAAGCCGAAGGTCTTATCGGGCACGCCCTGCTCGTACACCGTGACCTCGGCGTCGGGGTGACTGAGCTTGAGCAGCCGCGCGGCGTAGAGACCGCCGGGGCCGCCGCCGAGAACGGCGATGGTGGAGAGATTCATTGCAGGGCTCCTTCTCGCGCCTCGGACGCCAGTAGCTGGACGATGTCCGCGCGCATGACCTTCTTGTTGACCTTGCCGACGTTGGTCTGCGGCAGCGCCGGCACCCAGACCAGCCGCTCGGGCCACTTGAACTTGGCGACTCCAAGGCCGTCCATATGGGCCTGTACCTCGGCCATCGTCAGTTCCTCGCCCGTCGCGGAGACGAGGAAGGCACAGGCCTTCTCCCCGAGTCGCTCGTCGGGCATGGCCACCACTGCGGCGGCGGCGATGCCCTCGTGGCGGAGCAGCAGCAGCTCCACCTCCTCGGCGTTGACCTTCTCGCCGCCGCGGTTGATGAGGTCCTTGATCCGGCCCTCGATCGCCACGTAGCGCCGGCCCTCGATCTCGCGGCGCGCCGCCAGATCGCCCGTCCGGTAGAAGCCGTCGGAGGTGAAGGCGGTCGCGTTGTGCTCGGGCGCTCCGAAGTAGCCGGGAATCGTGTACGGGCCACGGCAACACAGCTCGCCGACGGCGCCCGGCTCGACCTCGGTCTCGCCGTTCCGATCGAGGATCCGGATCTCGTCCTCGGGTGCGATGGGCAGGCCGACGGTGGCCGCCCGAGCCGCGGCCGGCGCGTCGAGCGGGGTGACGAGGAACATGCCCTCGGACATGCCGAACATCTGCCCGGCCCAGTGCCGATCGCCGTCGTCGAGCTTGGCGAACAGCTCGGGCGGGACCTTCGCCCCGGAGAGGACCGTGCGCCGCACGGTCTTCAGGACCGGGTCGAAGGCGGCCGAGCCTGCGGGCTGGTAGTGGCCGTGCCCGATCAGGACGTCGGTGACGCCGCTGCGCTCGAGCAGCGGGAACGACGCGACCGCATCGGGTGTGCCCAGGACCAACGTGGCGCCGACGGAGTGCGCGGCGTGGACCGCGCAGGAGATGCCGGCGTTGTGGATCACCGGGATCAGGTGCGCGATCCGGCTGTCCCGGGTCCACCCGAACACCCCGGCGTAGTACCGGCCGTTGTTCCAGTACTCGGCGTGGATCCGCGGGATCACCTTCGGCACACCGGTGGTGCCGCCGGAGAGCTGGAAGACCGCGACGTCCTCCGGATCGATCCCCGCCTCGATCGACTCGACCAGAGCGCGCGCCTCGGCGGGGCCGATCTCGGCACCGAGGTCCTCGATGCGCGTGGTCCCCGGCTCCGCCGCCGTCGCTCCAATGGTGAGGATGTGCCGCAGCGTGGGGTGACCGTCCGCGATCTCGCGGGCGAAGGCCACGAGGTCGAACGACAGCCCCGCCTCGACGAGGTGGGCAGCCGCGCCGACCTTCTCGCTGATGTGACCGATCTCGTGCCGGCGGTGCTGCGCGAGCGTCGCCACCGGGATCAGCCCCGCCTTCAGCACGCCGTACCAGGCGAGGACCGTCGCGTCCCGGTTGTTCACCTGGAAGATCACCGGATCTCCGGGTCGCAGCCCGAGGGCGGCGAGCCCGGCTGCGATGCGGTCGGTCCGCTCATCGAGCTCGCGGTAGGTGTACTCGGCGTCCGCGGTGATGAGCGCGATCCGGTCCGCGTGCGCCACTGCGGATTCGTGCAGCCGTGCTGTCGTCGGCTCCGCGCTCCACGCACCGCTGGCGCGGTACGCCGCGGCCCGCTCGGCGGGGTAGCGGACCAGCCGCCCGTCCCAGTCGTGCGGTGTCATCGTTGTCTCCTCGTCTCTCGATCGTCCGCTCAGCGGGTGGGTGCGGCCGGCAGCAGCGCCGTCAGTTCTCCGACATGGTCGGGGTGGTCCGCGGGGACGATGCCCGAGTACACGGCGGACCAGCAACCGGGGCAGCACTGTTGGCGGAAGACGACCTCACCGTCGACGTACTCCGACGGGTCCGAGGTGACCTGCGGCCCCGCCGCGCTCGACGGGCCCTCGTAGCGGGCCAGCGAGAGCTTGCCGGACTTGGTGTCGCCCAGCAGGCGGCCGCAGTGGGCGCAGGCGACGACGCGCGCCTCGCCGATGGTGACCTCGGCCAGGTTGTCGTCGATGCGCCGCGCGGCGCGCAGGTCGACGGTGGCGTCCTGCGACTCCGGCACCTCGGAGCGCTCGCGGCGCTCGGTCAACATCGCGGCCCGCAGTTCCGCAGTGGCGGCCTCGTCGACCTCGCCCGCGCTGACCACGACGCCGTAGTTGACCCGGGCACCGTCGTCGGTGACCTTGCCGTTCACCACGTCCCGCGCCACCGACGCGGGCTCGCGGCGCAGCGGATCACCGTAACCGCCGCCGCCCTGCCAGTGCATGTAGAGCACCTCGCCCGGCGCGAGGTAGCTCTCCGCGTAGCAGGCGCCGGTCTCCTGGGTACCGCCGAGATCCGCCAGCCCACCGGGCAGCTCGCCCGCCGCGAGCAGCTCCTGGATGCGCGAGTCGCGCGCCAGGATCTCAAGGCCGGTGTTGCCGGGAAGGCCCCCGGCGAGGCCACCGTTCTGCGCCACGGCCTTACCGGCGGAGGCGAAGACGAGTCCCATCGGGACGCTCGAGCCGTACGGGGTGACCGCGAGCGAGGCGCTCACGCCGCCGCGCATGCGCCCGGGACCGCCCGAATCCGGCTCCTCGCGGCGCCACAGGGTCAGCAGCGGGTAGAGGAACTCGGTCATCTCCGTATCGGGGATGCGGCCCATCGGGATGCAGAACAGGCCGCCGGTGTCCATGCCGTCGGCCACCGGACGGGCGCCGTAGCCGCCGGCCATCGGCTCCATCATGATGTTGAGGAAGGGCACCGGCTGCTCGCCGCGCTCGTCGAGGCCCGCGACGACGGCGGTGTCCCAGGTGCCGCAGCACGAGGCCTGCACGTTCTTGCCCAGTTCGATGTTCTGATCCAGCATCTGGGCCAGGCACTCCGCGATGAGGTTGCCGGTGAGCCACGCGGGGCCGATCGGCCCACGGCTCACGGCCGCGGGGAAGGTCGCGTTGTTGATCGTGCCCTCCTCCGAGACCAGATCGAAGCAGCGCATCAGACCGCCCGCGGACCACGGGATGTCGCCCGCGAGGATCGGCAGCAGCGCCAGCATGACGCCACCGCGCATGCCCGCGTAGGTGCAGTTGATGACGCCGGTCTGCTTGTCCGTGCCGGTGAAGTCGAAGACCAGCTTGTCGTCGGCCTTGGTCATCGCCACCGTGATCTTGTGCAGGCCACGGTCGCCCGCGGACGCCTGGTCCTGGTAGCCGGTGGCCTTCCAGGTCCCGTCCGGTAGGCCCTGCAGCTTGGTGCGCAGACGTGCCTCGGCGTCGTTCATCATGCGCTTCATGACGGCCTTGACCGTATCGGCGCCGTACTGCTCGATCACGGCCAGCAGTCGGTTGCGGCCGACGGTGTTGGCGCCGATCTTGGCGCGCAGGTCGAGCCCGACGAGCATCGGGACGCGCGAGCGGCGGGTCCAGGCGTCGGCCACGTCGCGCTGCAGCACGTGATCGCGGACCACCTTGATGGGCGGGGTCGGCAGTGACTCGGAGAAGACGTCCTTGGCCGACGGGTCGAAGGAGCCGAGGCCGGAGCCACCCAGGTCGGGCTCGTGACAGATGGCGCTCGTCCACGCGAAGAGCTTGCCCTCGTGGAAGACCGGCTGGTAGACGATCACGTCGCTCTGGTGCAGGCCGCCGCCGACCCACGGGTCGTTGCAGAGGAACATGTCGCCATCGGCGATGCCGGGGTTGTCGGCGCGGTTCTGCAGGGTCCAGTAGATCGCCAGGTCGACGGCGCCCACGAGCATCGTGTTGTAGAGGCCCACCTGGACCTCCTGGCCGACCTCGTCGCTCACGGCGAAGTCGAAGTCGTTGGCGTCGGTGACGATCGGCGAACCGGACATGCGCTTGAGCGCCTCCCCCATCTCGTCCGTGACGGACCAGAGACGGTGCCGGATGACCTCGTAGGTGAGCGGGTCGACGGCGTCGATCTGCTCCTGAGTGACGGTGTGCAACTCGACGTGGGCGCCGACGGCGCGGCCGAGGGCCTCGGGGTCGAGGGGCGGCTGGAGAAGATCTCCGAGCCGGGGATCGGTGCGGTCATGTTCTCTCTCCTGGAGTTCAGGCGCCCACGAGGGCAGCGTCGATGGAGCCGGCGGGCGCGACCGTGGTCTCGGGCCGGTCGACGGCGATGTGCAGGTTGCCGAGCTTGTCGATGGTCCCGGTGGTGTCGTGCGGCACGACCACTGTGGTGGTCGGGACCTCGATCACCGCGGGACCGCGCAGCACGTGCCCGGCGCGGAGCCTGGTGTAGTCGTAGATGTCGGTGTCGACGTAGCCGCGGCTGGCGCCGAGGCACACCTTCCGCGTGCCGGTGAGCGCCTCCGAGGCGTCGGCCGAGGCGGCCTCCTCCATGGGCGGCAGGGTCGGTGAGAAGGGCAGTACACCGGTGCCACGGACGCGGTAGGTGATGGCCTGGATCCCCGCCTCGCGGAAGCCCGAACCCGCCCCGTAGAGATCGGCGTACTTGGCCTCGAACTTGTCCGACGCCTCGGCGAGGTCCTGCGCGGTGAGGTCGCCGCTCGGGATCGGGGTCGCGACCTCGGCCAGCTGCATCGAGTAGCGCATGTCGATCTCGCGCTCGATCTCGACCGACGAGAAGTGCAGCCCCTGGCGGTCGAGCATCGTCCGGACCTGCTCCTCGAGCTGCTCGAAGTTGCGCTGCACGCGCTGCGGATCCAGCGGCAGCGCCGCGGGGTCAGACATCTCCTTGGCCAGGACGATGTCCGAGGACGCCAGGCCGTAGGCCGAGAAGGCGGACGCGACCTGGCCGAGCGGGACCACCACGTCGGTGGCGCCGATCTCCTGCGCGTAGAGGCCGCAGTGCGCGGGGCCGGAACCGCCGAAGGCGTAGACGATGAAGTCGCGGGGGTCGTGGCCCGCCTCGACGACGGTCTTGCGCAACAGGTCCCCAGTCTGGGCGTTCTGCACCTCGTAGATGGCAGCGGCCGCTTCCTCGACCGTCAGGCCCAGAGGCTCGGCGATCCGGGTGCGGATCGCCTCGCGGGCGAGGCTCACGTCCAGCGCGCGCCGCCCGCCGAGAAGGCCGCGCTCCGGGATGATCCCGAGCACCAGGTTGGCATCGGTGTTGGTGGGTTCGGTGCCGCCGGCGCCGTAGCAGGCGGGTCCGGGGACGGCCTGGGCGCTGTGCGGGCCGATCTGGAGGTTGCCCCCCGCGTCGAGCCAGGCGATCGCGCCGCCACCCGAGCCGATCGCATGCACCTCGAGGGTGGGCACGTTGATCGGGTGGTGGTTGATGATGGTGGTCGACGACCGGACGGGCTCACCGTCGACGACGAGGCCGGCCAGGAAGGTGGTGCCCCCGGCGTCGGTGGCGATGATGTTGCGGTGGCCGAGCTGCTCGCCGAGCGAGACCGCGCCGACGACGCCGCCGGTGAGGACCGAGCCGACGGTCGAGATGGCATTGCCCGGCGCCTCGGCCGCAGCGACGGCGCCACCGTTGCTCTGCATCACGAGCAGCGGGCCGGCGAGCTTCTTCTCGCGCAGCCTGCCCTCGAGCTCACCGAGGTAGTCACGCAGGCCCGGGCCGATCTGGGTGCTCATGATGGTCGTGGCGTTACGGGCGAACTCGCGGATGCGGGGCGAGACCTCGCTAGAGATCGCCACGAACAGCGTCGGGTCGATCTCGTGCGCGATCTCGCGGATGCGCTGCTCGTGCGCGGGATTGCGGAAGGACCACAGCAGCGAGACCGCGATGGCCGTGATGCCGTCGTCGATCAGGGTGCGCACCGCCGCGCGCACCTCATCCTCGTTCAGCGGCACCACGACGCGACCGTCGCGGTCGACGCGCTCGGTCACTTCGAGCGCGTGGCGCTTGCGGACGAGGCCGTGGGACTTGCTCTGACCGATGGGATCCTGCAGCTCCTCCGGAGCACGGCCGAGGTACCGGCCCTCCACGTTCATGATGTAGATCGAGTCGCGGTGGCCCTTGGTGGTGAGGAAGCCGATGTCCGGCACCTTGTTCATCACGAGTGCGTTCAGCGACGACGTCGTGCCGTGCGCGATGTGGTGAGTGTTCGCCAGCATGTCCTCGACCGACTGCCCCAGCTGCTCCGCGAGCACCTCGAGCACGTCCATCACGCCACCCGAGTAGTCGGGCGGGGTCGACGGTGCCTTACCCGCGACGACCATGCCGTTGCCGTCGTCCAGGACGGCGTCAGTGAACGTTCCGCCGACGTCCACTCCGATTACGTATCCCATGGGTTCCTACTCTCCTTCGGACTGACTCTCTGCGTGACCGGGATCACTCGCCTGACTGTCGTGACGATTATTCGACGCTGACGCAGAGAAAGTCAAGAGGGTGTCGCCGACCACTCGAAATCCCCACATGCGCTTGACGCGTCGACACTCAAGTCGAATACTCGTCATAGGCGCAAGATAATCCAGGCCTCTGAAAGGACCCCCATGACCACTCACCGGATCGGGCTCGTCGTACCGAGCAGCAACGTCACCGTCGAGACCGAGATGCCGGCCATCCTGCGGCGACATCCGGAGGCGGATTTCTCGTTCCACTCCACCCGGATGCGGATGCACACCGTCTCGCCGGAAGGTCTGGCGGCGATGAACGCGCAGCGTGAACGCTGCGTCCTGGAGATCGGCGATGCCTCGCCCGAGGTGATCCTCTACGCCTGCCTCGTCGCGATCATGGCCGGCGGACCGGGCGAGC
The DNA here is from genome assembly GCF_007858445.1 of Tsukamurella sputi. Lineage (GTDB taxonomy): Bacteria > Actinomycetota > Actinomycetes > Mycobacteriales > Mycobacteriaceae > Tsukamurella > Tsukamurella sputi. Next base: position 423,409 of record NZ_VIGV01000001.1, read on the forward strand.
ATCAGCGCGTCGAGGCCGCCGTCGCCGAGCAGCTCGCCACCGGCGGCTCGGAGGCACGCGTCCGCTCCAGTGCCGGTGCCCTCATCGAAGGCCTTCGTGCGCTGGACGCCACCCGGGTCGCGCTCGTGATGCCCTACATGAATCCGCTCGCACAGCAGGTCGTGGAGTACATCGAAGCCGAAGGCATCGCGGTCACCGACTGGCGCGCGCTCGAAGTGGCCGACAACAACGAGGTCGGCTGCATCCCCGGCGACCGGGTGATGGAGGCCGCCCGCTCGCTCGACCTCACCGGCGTCGACGCCCTCGTCGTCAGCTGCTGTGTGCAGATGCCGTCGCTGAGCCTGGTGCAGGCCGCCGAGGACGAGTTCGGCCTGCCTGCACTCTCCGCAGCCACCGCCGGTGCGTACAGCATCCTGCGCGGCCTGGGCCTCCCTGTCGCGATCGACGGCGCCGGCAGCCTGCTGCGCGCCGACCTCCCCGTCACCGTCTGACCCGTACCGAGAGGAGACCACCATGTCCGAGGATCAGCACCTGGTTCAGGGCGTCGACCACGTCGCCTACCCGACCTTCGATCCGGCCGGGACCGTGCGGTTCTACCGTGACACCCTTGGCTTCCCCGTGGTGCATTCGATCTGCGCCGCGGGCTGGGGTCCGGACCAGCACCCCGACTTCATCCACTTCTTCTTCGACATCGGCAACGAGGACCGGCTCGCCTTCTTCTACTACTTCGGCCTGGAGGAGTTCGACGGTGGGCCGCAGGGCGATTCCTACTCGAAGTTCGCCGCGGACGTGCCGATCTGGTTCATCCGCAGCCGTCACCTCGCGATCCATGTCGAGAGCGAGGAGCACCTCATGGAGTACCGGCGCCGCCTCGACGCGAGCGAATGGCCCGTCGAGATGCAGATCCAGCACGAGACCATCGAGTCGATCTACACGCACGACCCCAACGGCTACATGATCGAGATCACCCGCGCGATGCGACCGGTGACGCCGCAGGAGGACCTGGACGCGAACATCACCATCGACGCCCTCGTCGACGTGGTGTCCGGTCCGCATCCGTCGATGGACGCCCTGCTCGTCCGCAAGGCGGAACTCATCGTCGAACGGGCACAGTCCTGGCAGGACGCACAGCCCGCCGGCGCGGTCGAGGCCGAGCGTGCCGAGGAGGTGGCGCGATGACCTCCGTCCTCGTCCTCGACGTCCCCGAGAACCGACCCGTCGTGGAGGTCGCGGCCACCGCCGAGACCGTCTCCGTCGAGAAGATCGGTCCGTACTTCAAGGTCAGTGCGCCCGGCGCGATCGTCATCGACCGACGGGCCACCGGCTGCCGCCACGCCGTCTGGTACAGCACTGTCGCCGACCTTCTCGATGCGCGGATCACGCAGTGGGACAAGGACGCCATGCGTCTGGAGCAGCGATGAGCACGCCGGCTGCGGAGGCCCGCCTCGGTGCGGGAAGGTACATCGAATCGGCGGAGATCCCCACGGGCACGATCACCTCGGCACACGAACTCGCCACGGCCGACGGCGCGAAGGTGTACGGCATCCTCCGCAGGCTCCCCGGAGCTCGGACCGTCGTCTCGCTGATGCATCCCCGGCAGGACCTGAGCCACCACGTGCTCGTGCCGGAGCTTTTGGCCCGTGGGTTCGCGGTGTGGACGCAGGGCACACGGTCCACGAACAACGACCTGAACCTGATCCATGAGCAGGCCCTGCTGGACGCCGCGGCGGGCCAGGTCTTCCTGCGGGATCAGGGATTCGAGAACCGGGTCACCCTGGGGCATTCCGGTGGCGGCACATTGTTCGCGTTCTATCACGAGCAGGCCGGCCTCGCCCCCGAGGACAGGCTGCGCACGACCCCGTCCGGCCGCCCCGTGGACCTGGCCGCGGCGGACATGCCGGTGCCGGACGCTGCGGTCTTCATGGCGCCGCACCCGGGGCAGGGAGCGCTGCTGCAGCGCCTCATCGATCCGTCCGTGTCGGACGAGTCGGACCCGCTGTCGGTGGACCCGGAGCTCGATCCGTTCTCCCCCGCCAACGGTTTCGCGGCGCCGGGAACCTCGTCGAGCTACTCCCCCGAGTTCGTCCGGCGTTACCGCGCGGCCCAGGCCGCCCGCATAGCGAGGATCGACGACGAGGCCCGCGCCCGGGTCGCGCTGGCCGACGGGGCGCGGGCGCGGTTCACGGCCACACAGGATCCGGCGGACCGTCGGGCGTCGGTGGCCCCGCGCGTCCTGACCGTCTACCGCACGGATGCCGACCTGCGGTTCATGGATCTCTCGCTCGACCCCAACGAGCGTCCGTACGGCTCCCTCTTCGGCCGGCGCCCCGACCTCACCGACTACGGCCTCGTCGGATTCTGTCGCCTCGTGACCCCCGAGGCGTGGTTGTCCACGTGGTCGGCGAACACCACGAAGGCCGATTTCCTGCGCTGCGCCCCGGGTGTGCACGCGCCCACCCTCTTCGTCGAACTCACCGGGGACGCCGCGTGCTTCCCCGACGACGCGACGGCGATGGTCGCTGCCTTCGGTACCTCCGACGTGGGCCACCGGCGCGTGGCCGGAACGCATTTCGGCGGACCGATCCGAGAGGGCGCGCCCACCGGCGCGAGCCTGGCGGCGGCGGAGATCGGCGGCTGGCTCGCGGAACGGTTCGGCGCGTGAGGACGCGGGTCGTCACGGGCCTGTGCCTGTTCGCGTTGATTCTCGAGGGCTACGACATCCTGATGTACGGGCTCGTCGTCCCGTCCTTGCTGAAGTACGCGCCGTGGGGGCTCGACACGGCCCAGGTCGGTTGGTTGGGGTCGATCGCGCCGCTGGGCATGCTCATCGGCGCGCTCGCGGCGGCGGCATTCGGAGACCGGCTCGGCCGGCGCACCACGCTGCTCGGCGCGGTCGCGGTGTTCTCCGCCGCCATGCTGGCCTGCGCCCTCACCCCCGGCTACGAGTTCTTCGCGGCGGGCAGGTTCGGGATCGGCCTCGGCGCCGGGATGCTCATGCCCACGGCGGCCGCGGCGATCGTCGAGGCGACGCCCGCGGCGCTCCGCAACCGGATGGTCACCATCGGCTTCGCCGGAACATGCGTGGGCGGGATCCTCGCCGGGGTGCTGTCGCTGTGGTTGGTGCCCGCGTTCGGCTTCCGGGCGATGTTCTGGGCCGGGGCGATCCCCGCCGTCGCCCTGCTGCCACTGCTGTGGCGGTACTTCCCGACGGACACACGCGCGGCCGGGTCCGACGACACCGCGCCCGCGGGGCCTGTCGCACGCACGGCACAGGTCTTCCGCGCGGGCGGTGTGCGGATCACCGTCGGTTTCTGGATCGCGATGGCACTGTGCCTGCTCCTGGTCTTCGGTGTCGCGGCCTGGCTGCCCAAGTTGATGCAGAACGCGGGCTACGGGCTCGCCGCAGCGCTCTCGTTCCTACTCATCCTCAACATCGGGGCACTGGCGGGCACACTCGCCGGTGGCGCCCTCGCGGACCGGTTCGGCATCCGGGGTGTGACCGCGGCGTTCTTCCTCGGCGCGGGGGCCGCGCTGCTCGCGCTGGCGGCGCAGCCGTCCACAGCCATCGCCTACGCGCTGGTCCTCGTCGCCGGGGCGGGCACCACCGGCACGCAGATCCTGTTGAACGCCTACGTAGCCGCCCACTACCCGGCGTCGTGCCGTTCGGCGGGCGTCGGGCTCGCACTCGGGGTGGGCAGGCTCGGTGCCATCGCCGGACCGACGTACGGTGCGTGGATCATCGGTGCGGGCGCCGGATACGGCTGGCAGATCACCGCGTTCGCGGTACCCGCCCTCCTCGGCGCGGTAGTGGTGGCCTCGCTCGGCACCAGCCGGGCGGCGCGGTCGACGGTGCCGGCGGCCGCGTGAGCTCCCCGCACCACCACACCGAACGGGTTCGCGTGGAGTACGCCGACACCGACATGGGCGGTGCCGCACACGCCGCGACGATCCAGCTCTGGGCGGAGCGAGCCGAGCACGGACTGCTCCGCGCCCTCGGTCTGCGGCCGGAGTTCCCCCGCCGGCGCGTCGAGATCGACTACCTCGCGCCGGCCTTCTACGGCGACGAGATCGACGTCCGCATCGAGGTGGCCGCCACCGGAACGACGTCCGTGACCTTCGACTGGTGCGGCGTGCGCGACGGGACCACGTGCTTCACCGGGCGCACCGTCGCCGTCGCCGTGACCGACGGTGCACCCGCCTCCGTCCCCCGGGTTCTGTCGGACTACTCCGGCGGGAGGCAGGACCGATCGTGATCGGATGCTGCGCACAGGTGGCGATCATCGCAGGCCGGGCTCGGGCAGGACTTACGCCTTGTCGAGGTAGTCCCCGCGATCGCCGCCCAGGACGACCTCGTTCATCGCCCGCAGCGCCGGGTGCCGCTCCAGTTCCGGGTCCTCGCCGACGATCTCGTAGGCGAGGTCACGGGCTGCGTGCAGCACGTCGCCGTCGTGCGCGAGATCCAGGAAGCTCAGGCGCCGGGCGAGACCGGACTGGTCGACGCCGAGGATGTCGCCGAATCCGCGGTACTCGAGATCGAGCTGGGCGAGCGCGAAGCCGTCCACCGTCTCGGCGACCTTGTGCAATCGCTCCAGCGTGCGTTCCGAGCCGGTCGCGGTGATCAGCAGGCACAGGCCGGGCAACCCGCCGCGGCCGACGCGGCCGCGCAGTTGGTGCAGCTGGCTGATGCCGAAGCGGTCGGCGTCCCGGACCACCATGGTGGTGGCGTTCGCGACGTCCACGCCGACCTCGATCACGGTGGTGGCCACCAGTACGTCGATCTCGCCGGCGGCGAAGGCCGCCATGATCTCGGACTTCTCCTCGGCGGGCAGGCGGCCGTGCAGCAGGGCGATCCGGTGCTCGCCGAGCGGGCCCGCGGCGAGCTCGTCGTACATCTCGATCGCCGACACCGTCTTCCGCTTCGCGTCCTCCTCCTCGGCGGGCTCGGGGCGGGCCGCGCCCCGCCCCGCGGCCTTCGGCGCGGGTTCCGCGACGCGGTCGAAGTCGTAGTCCTCGTCGGTGAAACCGGCCTTGGCCTGCTCGCCGGTCGCGTCGTCCCCGATCCTCGGGCACACGACGTACACCTGCCGGCCCGAGCGGACCTCCTCGTCGACGCGCGCCCACGCCCGCGCGACCCAGGCCTCGCGGTCCTCGGGGACCACCGAGGTCTGGATCGGCTGCCGCCCACGCGGAAGCTCCCGCAGGACCGACGTGGTCATGTCGCCGAACTGCGCCAGCGCGACGGTGCGCGGGATGGGCGTCGCCGTCATCACCAGCAGGTGCGGCATGGATTCGTCGGGAGTGTCGTCGTCAGAGGTCCCGGTGCCCTTGCGCCGCAGGCGGTCGCGCTGCTCCACGCCGAAGCGGTGCTGCTCGTCGACCACGACCAGGCCGAGCCGGAAGAACTCGACGGTGTCCTCCAGGAGGGCGTGCGTTCCGATCACGATGCCGGCCTCGCCGGTGACGATGCGCAGCAGCGCCGCGCGCCGCTGCTTGACCGTCATCGAGCCGGTCAGGAGCGTCACCGTGGTGGCGGCGTCGGCGGCGCCGAGCTGCCCGGCTTCGGCGAGATCGCCGAGCATCTTCGTGATCGACAGCAGGTGCTGGGTCGCCAGCACCTCCGTCGGGGCCAGGAGAACCGCCTGGTGGCCCGCGTCCACCGCGGCGAGCATCGCCAGCAGCGCGACGAGGGTCTTGCCGGAGCCCACCTCGCCCTGCAGGAGCCGGGTCATCGGGTGGTCGCGGGCCATGTCGCCGAGGATCTCGGCGAGCACCTCCTCCTGGCCCGTGGTGAGCGAGAACGGGAGTCGATCCCGGAGTCCGGCCTGCAGCGCACCGTCGGGCGCGTGCAGGGGCGGGGCGCCCACGACGCCGACGTCGTGCGCCCGGCGGGCGAGCGCACTCTCGATGGCCACGGCCTCGTCGAAGGCGAGCCTGCGCCGTGCGCGGTCGGCCTGCGCCCGACCGTCGGGCTTGTGCGCGGCGCGCACCGCGTCGTCGAGGCCCATCAGGGCGTGCGTCGCGAGGAACCCTGCAGGGAGCGACTCCGGCACGGGCGCCAGTCGTTTGAGGACGCTGTCCACCAGCGAGAGGATCAGCCACGTCGGCATGTTCTTGGTGCCGTGATAGATCGGCACCGTCGGCTGCATCAGCAGGCTCAGGTCCGCGAATTTGAGGCGTTTCGACCCCGCCTTGGTCGATCCCGCCTCGTTGGCCGCGAGCGCCTCCGCCGAGGTGATGCTCGTATCGGGCAGGACCAGCCACTCGGGGTGGGTCAGCTGCAGCTTGCCGTTGAACTCGCCGAGCCGGCCGATCAGCAGCAGCTGCCTGTCGGGCTGGATCGGTTTGGGCAGGTAGTTGAAGAAGGTCACCTCGTAGGCGCGGACCTTGTTGACCACCTGAACCCGGAACATCTTCTTGCCGCGGTGATGCGGCTTCGGGGGCGTGATCGCCGTGACGGTCCCGATGACGACGATGTCGTCGCCGATGCGGGGCTCGGTCCGCCGGGTCCCGTCGTCCTCGACGGCGCCGCCCTCGTACCGGAACGGGAAGTGCCGCAGCAGGTCCCCGACGGTGACCAGCCCGAGCTCGGCGGTCGCCGCCTCGGCGATCTCGGGATCGACCGCCTCGACCAGTGGGGTCTGCAGCGTGAGCGTGCGCGCAGAGCTCATTCGACGCCGATCTCCATCACGCTGGCGGCCTGGCCGCCGATGTAGCCGACGACCTCGACCTCCGGTCGGTCCGGTCGCAGGGCGGCACTGACCCGGTCGGGGAAGTCGCTGTCGCCGGCCTCCCCCAGCAGCACCGTCACCATGTCGCCGCCCGTCGCGAGCAACAGCTCGGCCAGGGCCTCGCCCGCGGAGTACTGATCCTCCTCGAGGACCACGACCTCACCGCCGACCATGCCGAGGTAGTCCCCCGGACCGCACGGGCCGAGGATCGTGAGGGCGTCCTCGGTGACCGCGACGACGGAGCCGCACCGTGCCCCCGCGGCCGCCTCCGCCATCGAGTAGGTGTCGTCGGCCGCGTGCCCGTTCGGCTCGTGCACCGCGAGCGCCGCGATCGCCTGCACCATCGACGAGGTCGGTAGCAGCGTCACCAGCACGCCCGATTCGCGCGATCGTGCGGCCACCGCCAGCAGCTCCGGGGTGGGCAGCGCCCCGTTGGGCATGAGCAGCACCTCGCGCCCCTCGAACCGGTGCAGTGCCGCCAGCAGTTCGGCGTGGGTCATTCCGCGATCGCAGCGGATGACCTCCGCGCCCGCGCTCGCGAACAGCTCCGCGGCGCCGTCGCCGGAGACCAGCGCCACGATCGCCCGCGGCGCGTCCAGCAGCGCCTGCAGCGGCGTCTCGGTGTGCCCCGTCTCCTGCAGGACGTTCACCGCGATGCTCCGCAGCTTGCCGTGCGTGAGGCCGGCCTGGATGGCACGCCCCGGCTCGGTGGTGTGCGTGTGCACCGACCAGGTGGCGACGGGGTCCGGGTCCGCCGCGGCGACCACCACGACGGAGTCGCCGAAGGTCTGCAGCTCGCCGCGCAGCCGTGTCGCCGCCGCCTCGGTGGCGTCGGGAAGGAGGTACATGACCTCGTAGTCGGCGTGGGGTCCGCGGGGCGGATCGTCGTGGGCGTGATCGTGCGGGTGACCGTGCCCGGTGTCGACGTGGACCTGCACGTGCGGTGCGATCTGCCGCCCGAACCGGGGGCGTTCGGGCGCCCCGCCCGCGGTGACCTCGACGAGCGCGTCCAGGAGGACCAGCAGGCCGCGTCCACCGGCGTCGACGACCCCGGCCGCGGCGTTGTCCGCCAGCTGGTCCCGGGTGCGCAACAGGGCGTCGAACGCGGCGTCGGCGCAGGCCCGGGCACAGGCGGCCAGGTCGCCGCCGCCCGCGAGTGCGGCGCCGGCGCCATCGGCCGCGGCCCGTAACACGGACAGGATGGTGCCCTCGATGGGATCCGCGACGGCAGTGGTCACGAGGCCCGTGGCGTTCCGCAGACCCGTCGCGAGGCCCTCGGCGGAGAGATCGGCATCGGGACCGAGCTGCGCGGCGACGCCGCGCATGATCTGCGAGACGATGACACCCGAGTTGCCGCGCGCCCCGGCCACCGCACCCGCGACGGTCGCGCGGGCCACCGCGTGCGGTCCTTCGGTGCGGTCGGCCTCCTCGGCCGAACGCGCCGCCGCGCGGAGGGTGACCAGCATGTTCGTGCCGGTATCGGCGTCGGCCACCGGGAAGACGTTGAGGGTGTTGATCTCGTCGACGGCGCGCTCGAGTCCGAGTACCGCGCGCCGCAGCCAGGCCACCACCACGCGGCCGTCCTCCGCAATCGGTCCCGTCACGCCCGCCAGCCTAGTGGGAGCGCCCGCGCGGGAAGGGCGCCCGGAGCGGTTTGGCTCCGTCGGCGGCCTCCGCTATGCTTGCAGGGTTGCCTCGCGTCCGGGCGTGTCATGGACATGTCTCGACCGGCGAGGCGAAGCACAGATTTCAACGATACGAGGAGTACACGACTATGGCTGCCGTCTGCGACGTCTGCGACAAGGGCCCCGGCTTCGGTAAGTCGGTCTCGCACTCGCACCGGCGTACCAACCGCCGGTGGAACCCGAACATCCAGACCGTGCGTGCCCAGGTCGCGCCCGGTCAGACGCGTCGGCTGAACGCGTGCACCTCGTGCATCAAGGCCGGCAAGGTCGTTCGCGGCTAGTACGCGAGAAGCTTCACCGAAGGCCCGTGACCTCCCCGAGGTCGCGGGCCTTCGGCGTACCCGAGCCTCGCCCGCACCACCGCCGATGCCGACGACGCTCGAGGTCAGAGCGCCGCGGCCAGATGCGGAAGGCGCCAGTCCACCGGCTCCGCACCGAGCCCCACCAGCGCCTCGTTCGCACGGGAGAAGGGCCGCGAACCGAAGAATCCGCGCGAGGCGGACAGCGGCGAGGGATGCACCGACTCGATCCGCGGCGTATCGCCCAGGCGTGGACCGAGCGAGGCGGCGTCCCGGCCCCACAGGATCGCGACGAGCGGTGCGTCGCGCGCGACCAGCGCGTCGATCGCGCACTCGGTGACCTTCTCCCAGCCCTTCCCGCGGTGCGATGCGGTCGTGCCGGGGCGCACCGTCAGCACCCGGTTCAGCAGCAGGACACCCTGATCGGTCCACGGCGACAGATCGCCGTTCGCCGGCATGGGCAGGCCCAGGTCCTCGCAGTACTCCTTGTAGATGTTCTGCAGACTCCGCGGGATGGGCCGCACCGACGGATCGACGGAGAAGGACAGTCCCACGGCGTGGCCCGGCGTGGGGTACGGATCCTGGCCGACGATCAACACCCGCACGTCGGCGAACGGCTGCCGGAAGGCGCGCAGCACGTTCGCTCCGGCGGGCAGGTAGCCCGCGCCTGAGGCGTTCTCGGCGCGGAGGAAGTCGCCCAGCGCCGCGATCTCGTCGGCGACCGGGGCCAGGGCCTGCGCCCACCCCGCCTCGACGCTGTCCGTCAGTGGTCTCGCCGTCATCGCCCGGTCTCCTCGGTGTCCTGGGTGAAGGTGTTCCAGCCGCCCGCGGCGGGTCCCGCCTCACCGTCGACGGTGACGGCGCCCGCGGGCAGGGGGCCCGGAGCGACGACGGCGCCGATCGCCCGCCAGCCGGCCGGAGGACCGGCGTCGGCGGGAAAGGTCGCGAGGAGGGCGTGGTCCTCACCGCCCGTGCGCACCCACCGCTCGGCGTCGGTGCCGAGCGCGGCTGCGCACGCGAGCAGGTCGGCATCGGGGGCGAGGAGCGCACCGTCGAGCTCGATGCGGACGCCGGAGGCCTTCGCGAGCGCACGGGCGTCCCGGAGCAGCCCGTCGGAGACGTCGGTCAGCGCGGTGGCACCCGCCTCGGCGGCCTGCGGCCCGGCCGCGAGCGGCGGGACGGGACACCGGTAGATCTCGACCAGCGGTTCGAAGCCGTCGAGACCCGCGAGCAGCACGTCGAGGCCCGCCGCGGAGTGCCCGAGCGTGCCGCAGACGGCGACCACGTCGCCGGGCCGCGCCCCGGACAGCAGCACGGGTTCCCGGCCCTGCAGGTCGCCGAGCACGGTGACCGCGAGCAGCACCTGCTCGGTGCGCACCACGTCGCCGCCCGCCACGGCGCCGCCCGCCTCCGCGGCACCGCGGGTGGTGCCGCGCGCGATCGCCGCGACCACGTCCTCCCCCGTCGCCGGCGGGCAGCCGAGAGTCACGGTGAAGGCCGTGCACACGGCGCCCATCGCGGCGATGTCCGCGGCGTTCTGGGCGATCGCGCGCCGGCCGACGTGCTCGGGCGTCGTCAGATCGAACCGGAAGTGCCGCCCCTCGACGATCGCGTCGGAGGAGATCACCATCCGACCGTCGGGCGCCGCGACCACGGCCGCGTCGTCACCCGGGCCCACCGGGACCCGCGGGTCCGGCCCCACGCCCGAGGTGGCCAGCGCGATCACGCCGTCCTCCCCCAGCTCCGCCACGGTACGCACACGGGGCCGCGCAGGGCTCTCCGGATCTGACGATGTCATCGCGGCTACCGTATCGGACGTGAGCGATGAAGACTTCAAGACCACCGGCGGCACCACCGAGCCGAGCGGCCGGGAACGCCGCAGTCCCGCATTCCTCGCCACGGCGGTGGCGCTGCCGGTCGCGGTGCTGGCCTGCTTCGTCGTCTTCCTCGTGCTCGCCCAGCAGAAGCAGGGCGACGCGCGGGACGCCGCAGCGGCGGGGCACCTGAAGTCCGTCGCGGCACCGTCCGCGGGCGACGCCGCGTGCGGCACGATGCTCGGCGCCCTCCCCGCCGACCTCGACGGGTACCGCCGCACCGGCGACGCCGAGCCCGCCGGTTTCGCGCGCTGGACCCGCGACAAGGCCGGCGCGGTCGAGGTGCGCTGCGGCACCGAGCGCCCGGCGGAACTGACCGCCACCGCCAAGCTGCAGATCATCAACGGCGTGCAGTGGCTGCAGGCCACCCCGTCGGGCGCCCCCGCCCCCGACGGAGGGAGTTACTGGACCGCCGTCGACCACCGCCCGTACGTCACCCTCTGGGTTCCCGACGGTGCCGGGACGTCCGCGGTGCAGGCCACCTCCGACGCGATCCGCGAGCACCTGCAGGCGGCCTCGCTCGACCTCGGGAAGTAGCCCGCGGCGTCCTAGCGGAGCCCGGTGCCCCGGGCCAGGGCGGTGTCGATGAGCAGAGTCAGCAGCTCGGCGTAGTCGACGCCGGACTCGGCCCACATGCGCGGGTACATCGAGGTCGAGGTGAAGCCCGGCATGGTGTTGACCTCGTTGATCACCGGGCCGTCGGGGGTCTGGAAGAAGTCCACACGGGACAGGCCCTGGCAGTCAAAGGCGTGGAAGGCGCGGACCGCGAGGTCGCGGATCACGGCCGCCTCGTCCTCCGTGAGGTTCGCGGGCACCGTGTACTGCGCGCGGTCGTCGAGGTACTTGGTCTCGAAGTCGTAGAAGGAGTGCTCCGCGTCCGCAGCCATCTCGATCTCGGCGATCGCCGACGCTGCGACGCTGCCGTCGGGCCGCTCGAGGACGCCGATCTCCACCTCGCGGCCGATGACCGCGGCCTCGATGATGACCTTGGGGTCCCACCGGCGCGCCTCCGCGATCGCGGCGGGCAGCTCGGTGAGGTCGGTGACCCGGGTGATGCCGATCGACGAGCCGCCGCGGGCGGGCTTGACGAACAGGGGCAGACCCAGGCGGTGCAGCACGTCGGACGGCACCTCGGTGTCGCGCTGGCGGAGCACGTGGAAATCGCCCACCGGCAGGCCGTCGGCGGCGAGCAGCTTCTTCGCGAACTCCTTGTCCATGCCCGCCGCGGAGGCCAGCACGCCCGCGCCGACATAGGGCACGCCGACCATCTCGAGGAGTCCCTGGAGGGTGCCGTCCTCGCCGTACGGGCCGTGCAGCACGGGGAAGACGACGTCGACGGCGCCGAGCACCGATCCCGCGGCATCGGCGTCGACGGATACGAGTTCGGCGCCCGGGAGGAAGGCGAGGTCGGTCGGTCCCTCGGGGACGCTGGGCAGGCTGCGGTCCGCGAATCGCAGGGCGTCGGCGTCACCGTCGGAGAGCACCCATGCGCCGGCCCGGGTGATCCCGACGGGGATGACCTGGAAGCGCTCCGGATCGAGATGGGCGAGGATGCTGCCCGCCGATACGCACGAGACCGCGTGCTCGCTGCTGCGCCCGCCGAAGACCACTGCCACCCTGATTCGCTCCGTCACGGTCGCCCACCTTACGTGGCGGCCGTGGGGAGGGCCACGCGGTTACCGCGCGGCTACTCGGCGTCCTTGGGGCGCCACTCGCCGCCCACGTCGCGGTTGAGCAGGTCGTCCATGGCGCGCGAGACGGGCACCCCGTCGTAACAGACCGCGCGCACCGCCTCGGTGAGCGGCATCTCGACGCCCACCCGGCGGGCCAGGTCGGCGATGGAGATGCACGACTTGGCGCCCTCGGCGACCTGGCCGTGCGCGGCGGCCTGCGCCTGCTCGACGGTCATGCCCTGGCCCAGGCGCGCGCCGAAGCTGAAGTTGCGGGACTGCGGCGAACTGCACGTGGCGACGAGGTCGCCCACGCCGGCGAGTCCGGCCAGCGTCAGGGGCTGGGCACCGAGGGCGGTGCCGAGGCGCAGGGTCTCCGCGAGACCACGGGTGATGATCGCGGCGCGCGAGTTCTCTCCCAGGTTGATGCCGGAGGCGATGCCGCAGACCAGGGCGATCACGTTCTTGGTGGCGCCACCGATCTCGCAGCCGACCACGTCGTCGCTGGTGTACGGGCGGAAGTAGTCGGTGCGCACGAGGTACTGGGCGCGCGAAGCGCGGTCCGGGTTGTCGGACGCGACGACGGCGAGGGTGGGCTGCCCCTTCGCGATCTCCTTGGCGAAGTTGGGCCCGGTGAGGACGGCGAGGCGGTCCCGGTCGATGCCCGCCGCATCGACGACGACCTCACTCATCCGGTCCAGGGTGCCGATCTCGATGCCCTTGGCGAGGTTGACGACCGTGACGTCGGGCGGGATCAGGTGGCCCCAGTCGCGCAGGTTGGCACGCAGCGACTGCGAGGGGACGGCCAGCACGACGAGGCCGGCGCCGCGCATGGCCTCCTCCGGATCGTGTGTCGCGGAGAGGTTCTCGGGGAGCACGCCCTCCGGAAGGTACTGCGCGTTGATCCGGGTCCGGTTGATCTGGTCCGCGACCTCCTGGCGGCGGCACCACATCCGGACCCGGTGCGGTTCCGGGCGGGTGGCCTCCGCGAAGACCTTCGCCATCGCGGTACCGAACGACCCCGCCCCCATCACCGCAACGTCGACCATCCGGTCCCCTCCCTCGATCGCACTCGCCCACCGGATCCGTGAGCGTCCCGGTGAGCCTATCGCCCGCCCGGAGGCGGCAGGGTCGGTTCGGCACGCCTACATTGGTGCGCATGAGCTCACCGCACGGGGACGCCGCACCCCCCGCCGTCGCCGTGGTGACCGCCGTGAAGTCGCTCGATGCCGCCAAGTCGCGGTTCGCCGCTCCCGGGGACGACCGGCGGGAGGCGGTTCCCGGGTTGGTCCTCGCGATGCTGCTCGACACGCTCGCGGCGGCCGCCGCGACCCCGGGTGTGATCGCGGTCCACGTCGTCTCGCCGGATCCCGCGGTGCGGGCGGCGGCGGAGTCCGTCGGGGCGCGGACCGTCGGCGAACCCGAGCCGGGCGGATTGAACGCGGCGCTCTCCGCGGGCGCCCGCGCGGCGCGGGCCGAGCACGGCCCGGCCGTCGCGGTCCTGGCGCTGCAGGCGGACCTTCCCGGTATCACCGCCGACGAGCTCGGAGCCTTCCTCGCCGCCACGACCGGCCGACGGGGATTCGTACCCGACCACGGCGGCACCGGCACGGCCGCCCTGTACGCGCCCCGGGGCACCGAGCTGGCGCCCGCATTCGGCCCCGGCTCGGCCGCGGCGCACCAGTCCGGCGGCGCGACCCGGCACGCCGGACCGTGGCCGGGTCTGCGTACCGACGTGGACACTCCGCGGGACCTCGCGGCGGCGCTACGGTTGGGCGAGCACACCGCGGCGGCCCTCGCTGCGGCGGATCGGACCGTCACGTCGAAACCGCGGGCCCGATAAGCCAGAATGGAGCGGTGACGACCGAGCCTGACGCCCCCACCGCCGAATCTGCGCCCGCACCGAGCACCGCGGGCGCCGACGCCGTCGTCCCGCCCGCGGGCAGAACCACGGCGATCCCGACCGCACCGCCCGCCGCACCCGCCGAGGTGACCAGTGACCTGCCGGCGGACCGGTACTTGAACCGCGAACTCAGCTGGCTCGACTTCAACGCCCGCGTGCTCGCGATGGCGGAGGACGCCTCGCTGCCGCTGCTCGAACGCGCGAAGTTCCTGGCGATCTTCGCCTCGAACCTGGACGAGTTCTTCATGGTTCGCGTCGCGGGACTCAAGCGGCGCGACCAGATGGGCCTGTCGGTGCGCTCGGCCGACGGGCTCTCGCCCCGTGAGCAGTTGCGCCTGATCTCGCAGCGCACGCAGGAGCTCTCGCACAAGCACGCACTGGTCTTCAGCGACGCGGTGCGTCCCGAGCTGGCGGCCCAGGGCATCTCGGTGGTCAGCTGGGCCGATCTCACCCCGGAGGAGCGCGAGAGTCTCACTGCGTACTTCCACACGCAGGTCTTCCCCGTGCTCACCCCGCTCGCGGTGGATCCGGCGCACCCGTTCCCGTACATCTCCGGCCTCTCGCTGAACCTGGCCGTAGCCGTCGTCGACACCGCCACGGGCGGCGAGCATTTCGCCCGCGTCAAGGTGCCGGACAACGTGGCCCGCATGGTCTCCGTCCGGAGCGAGCGCATGGACCACGCCGTACTCCCCCTCGAGGACCTGATCTCCGCGCACCTCGACGTCCTGTTCCCCGGGATGACGGTGTCCGAGCACCACGTCTTCCGGATCACGCGCAACGCCGATTTCGAGGTGGAGGAGGACCGTGACGAGGACCTCCTGCAGGCCCTCGAGCGGGAGCTGGCCCGCCGCCGCTTCGGCTCCCCCGTGCGCCTCGAAGTGGCGGAGGACATGTCGGAGCACATGCTCGAACTGCTGCTGCGCGAGATGGACGTGGACCCCGCCGATGTCATCACGGTGCCGGGCCTGCTGGACCTCAACTGCATGTTCGAGCTGTACGGCGTGGACCGGCCGGACCTGAAGGAGAAGCCCTTCGTCCCGGTCACGCACCCGGCGTTCGGCGAACGGGAGACGCCGAAGAGCGTCTTCTCCACGCTGCGCGAGGGCGACGTACTGGTGCACCATCCGTACGACTCCTTCTCGACCAGCGTCCAGCGGTTCATCGAGCAGGCCGCCGCCGATCCCCACGTGCTGGCGATCAAGCAGACGCTGTACCGCACCTCCGGCGACTCGCCGATCGTGGACGCACTGATCGATGCGGCGGAGGCCGGCAAGCAGGTCGTGGCGCTGGTCGAGATCAAGGCGCGGTTCGACGAGCAGGCGAACATCAAGTGGGCCCGGAAGCTGGAACAGGCCGGCGTGCACGTGGTCTACGGCCTGGTCGGCCTGAAGACCCACTGCAAGACTTGCCTGGTGGTCCGGCGCGAGGGCTCGACGATCCGCCGCTACTGCCACATCGGCACGGGCAACTACAACCCGAAGACTGCGCGCCTGTACGAGGACGTCGGTCTGTTCACCGCCGATCCCGATCTGGGTGCGGACCTGACGGACCTGTTCAACCGGCTGACGGGCTACTCCCGCAAGGAGGAGTACCGCAACCTGATGGTCGCGCCGCACGGCATCCGGTCGGGCATCGTCGAGCGGATCGACCGCGAGATCGAGCTGCACCGCGCGGGCAAGCCGTCGGGCGTACAGCTCAAGGCGAACGCGGTCGTGGACGAGCAGATCATCGACGCGCTCTACCGCGCGAGCCAGGCCGGCGTGCCGGTCGAGGTCGTGGTGCGCGGCATCTGCGCGCTCCGGCCGGGTGTGCCCGGGGTGAGCGAGAACATCACGGTCCGCTCGATCCTGGGGCAGTTCCTCGAGCACTCGCGGATCCTGCACTTCCGCGGTGCGGACGAGTTCTGGATCGGCAGTGCCGACATGATGCACCGCAACCTGGACCGCCGCGTCGAGGTGATGGCGCAGGTGAAGGACCGACGGCTGACGCGCCAGCTGGGCGAGATGTTCGACTCCGCACTCGATCCCGCCACCCGCTGCTGGGTGCTCGACGCCGACGGGAACTGGAACGCCTCCCCCGTGCCCGGTGAGACCGTCCGGGATCACCAGCGGGAGCTCATGCGCGCGCACCGCGCGAGCCAGCGGTGAGCGGCGGAGGCGAGGGCGCGGTCGTCCGCGCCTCCGGCGGTGTGCTCTGGCGCTCCGCCGTGGACGGCCCGGAGGTCGCGGTGGTGCACCGACCGCGCTACGACGACTGGTCCCTGCCGAAGGGCCACGTGGAGGCCGACGAGAATCCCGTGGTGGCGGGTCTGCGCGAGGTGGTCGAGGAGACCGGCTTCTCCGCGCGATTCGTGCGGGCGGTGGGACAGGTGTCCTACGACGTGCCGCGACGCAAGCGTCACGGACCCGGCGATGGGAGCGTCCGAAAGCGCGTCGGCTACTGGTCGGCGCTGGCCGGTTCCGGGGTCTTCGCTCCGAACGAGGAGACCGACGAACTCCGCTGGCTGCCGGTGGAAGCCGCCGTCGCGCTGCTGACCTATCCGATCGACAAGCGGATCCTGCGTGCCTTCGGGAAGCAACCGCGCTCCACTGCGACGATGCTGATCGTCCGGCACGCCAAGGCCGGACGCAAGCAGGGCTACCAGGGCGACGATCTCGCGCGACCGCTGGACCGGAACGGGCGGGCCCAGGCGGAGGCCCTGGTCGACCTGCTGAGCGTCTTCGGGCCCGGCCGCCTACTGTCGGCGCCGCCGGTGCGGTGCATGCAGACACTGGAGCCGCTGGCGGCCGAAACGGGCCTGCCCCTGGTGGAGGAGCCGACGGTCTCGGAGACGGCGTACGCGCGCGATCCGGCAGCGGCGCACCGCCGGATCCGTGAGATCGCGCGGACCGGCGAGGAATCGGGCACGGTACCCGTGGTCTGCAGTCAGGGTGGCGTGATCCCGGATCTCACGGCCTGGTGGGCCGGGGCCGACGACGTGCGCCTGCCCCCCGCGCGCAATCGGAAGGCGAGCGTCTGGGTCCTCACCACGGCCGGCGGGCGCCTGCTCACGATGGACCACATCGACAGCCCGCTGCCCCTGGAGCACTGAGGCTTCCAGGGGCAGCGGGGCCGCTCCGGGGAACGGGTTACTTCTTCGCGGCCTTCTTGGCGGGCGCCTTCTTGGCCGGAGCCTTCTTGGCGGGCGCCTTGGTGGCGGCCTTCTTGGCAGGAGCCTTGGTCGCGGCCTTCTTCGCGGGCGCCTTGGTCGCGGCCTTCTTGGCAGGAGCCTTGGTCGCGGCCTTCTTGGCAGGAGCCTTGGTCGCGGCCTTCTTGGCGGGCGCCTTGGTCGCGGCCTTCTTGGCAGGAGCCTTGGTCGCGGCCTTCTTCGCGGGCGCCTTCGTGGCGGCCTTCTTGGCGGGAGCGGCCTTGGTCGCCTTGGCCGGAGCCTTCTTCGCCGCGGCCTTGGTGGCGGTCGCCTTGGCCGCCTTGGCCGGAGCCTTCTTCGCCGCAGCCTTCTTGGCGGGCGCCGCCGTGGTGGCCGAGCTGCGGCGCACCGCGGGACCCGAGGCCGGCAGCTTCGCCGAACCCGAGATCACGGCCTTGAACTGCGCGCCGGGACGGAACGCGGGGACGGAGGTGGGCTTGACCTTCACGGTCTCGCCGGTGCGGGGGTTACGGGCGACACGGGCAGCGCGCTTGCGCTGCTCGAAGACGCCGAAGCCCGTGATGGTGACGGAGTCACCGGCGTGGACGGCCCGGACGATCGTGTCCACGATCGCCTCGACGGCGTCGCCGGCGGTGCGGCGGTCGGTGCCCAACTTCTCGGTGAGCGCTTCGATCAGTTCTGCCTTGTTCATGGACGACTTTCCTCTGTTGGTCGGAGGCTCACCGCTGAGCCAACTAGGGACACCGTAAACGCACAATTGCATTCAATCCAAGAGCCACGCCAGTTTTGATCGAAGGTGTGTCGGAATGACAAGTGGCGGCACCGGTTCGATCCGGTGCCGCCACAGGTGGTTTTTCGCGCTACAGAGTCACGGGTTTGTATGCGGGCCTGCGGCTTTCGAACGCCGCGATCGCATCGGACTGCTGCAGAGTGATGCCGATGTCGTCCAGACCCGCCATCAGGCGGTGTCGGACCGGATCGTCGATCGTGAACGGGACTACCAAGTCGCCGGCGGTCACCGTCCGGTCCTCGAGGTCAACGGTGATCTCGAGTCCGGGCTCGTTCTCAAGCGCCTTCCAGAGCAGTTCCACGTTCTCCTGCTCGACGAGTGCGGCGACGAGCCCGGCCTTGCCGGCGTTGCCCCGGAAGATGTCGGCGAAGCGCGACGAGATGACGACCCGGAACCCGAAGTCCATGAGGGCCCACACCGCGTGCTCGCGCGAGCTGCCGGTCCCGAAGTCCGGCCCCGCGACGAGCACCGAACCCCGGTCGTAGGGAGCGTTGTTGAGAATGAAGCTCGGATCGGTGCGCCAGGCCGCGAACAGGCCGTCCTCGAAACCGGTGCGGGTCACGCGCTTGAGGTAGACGGCGGGGATGATCTGGTCGGTGTCGACATTGGTGCGGCGCAGCGGCACGCCGATGCCGGTGTGGGTGACGATGGCTTCCATCTGTTCTCTCCTTGTGCTGCGGTGGCGGCTACGCGCCGGCGACGGGGTCCAGATCGGCCGGGGCCGAGAGGGTGCCACGCACGGCCGTCGCGGCGGCGACGGCCGGCGAGACCAGGTGCGTACGGCTGCCCTTGCCCTGCCGTCCCTCGAAGTTCCGGTTCGAGGTGGACGCGGAGCGCTCGCCCGCGGCGAGCTGATCGGGATTCATGCCGAGGCACATCGAGCAACCGGCCTGGCGCCACTCGGCGCCGGCGTCGAGGAAGACCTGTCCCAGCCCTTCCTCCTCGGCTTGGGCACGCACGCGCATCGATCCGGGGACGACGAGCATCCGCACGCCATCGGCGACCTTGCGGCCGCGCAGTACCTCGGCGACGGCGCGCAGGTCCTCGATCCGGCCGTTGGTGCACGAACCGACGAAGACGGCGTCGACGGCGATGTCGCGCAGCGGGGTGCCCGCCTCGAGTCCCATGTACTGCAGCGCCTTGGCGGCGGTCTCCTTATCCCCGTCCGAGCCGAAGGACTCCGGGTCGGGCACCGAGGCGCTCAGCGGGGCGCCCTGGCCGGGGTTCGTGCCCCACGTGACGAACGGGGTGAGCGCGCTGCCGTCGATGTCGACCTCTGCGTCGAAGACCGCACCCTCGTCGGTGCGCAGGGCGTCCCACGCCTGGATCGCCGCATCCCACTCGGCCCCCTTGGGCGCATGCTCGCGGCCCTCGAGGTAGTCGTAGGTGATCTGATCGGGAGCGATCAGGCCGGCGCGCGCGCCCGCCTCGATCGACATGTTGCAGATGGTCATCCGCGCCTCCATCGAGAGCTTCTCGATGGCACTGCCCCGGTACTCCAGGACGTAGCCCTGGCCGCCGCCGGTGCCGATCTTCGCGATGATCGCCAGGATCAGATCCTTGGACGTCACGCCGGGCTGCAGTTCGCCCGAGACGTTGATGGCCATGGTCTTGAAGGGCTTGAGCGGCAGCGTCTGCGTGGCCAGCACGTGCTCGACCTCGGAGGTGCCGATGCCCATGGCGATCGCACCGAAGGCGCCGTGGGTCGAGGTGTGACTGTCACCGCAGACCACCGTCATGCCCGGCTGGGTGAGTCCGAGCTGGGGGCCCATGACGTGGACGATGCCCTGCTCGCCGTCGCCCATGGAGTGCAGGCGGACCCCGAACTCGGCGCAGTTGCGGCGCAGCGTCTCCACCTGCGTGCGGGAGATCTCATCGGCGATGGGCTGCACTAACGTGTCCGTCGGCACGTTGTGGTCCTCGGTGGCGATGGTGAGATCGGGGCGGCGCACCGGCCGTCCGGCCAGGCGCAGGCCGTCGAAGGCCTGCGGGCTGGTCACCTCGTGCACGAGGTGCAGGTCGATGTAGATGAGGTCGGGCTCGCGCGAGGCGCCCTCGCCCTCCCCCTTGACGACGACGTGCTGATCCCAGACCTTCTCGGCCATTGTGCGCGGCTGCATGATTCCCACCTGCTTCATGATCTTCGCTCCGCCGGCGGACGCGGGCTGCGCGTTGAATCCCACCATGCGAGAGCCTAGTATCGAACTATGGGAAAGGATACCGCACCGACGGACGCCCCCGAAAGTCTCACCCCGGTGAGCGGCATCGGCGTGCTCGACAAGTCCGTCGCCGTGCTGCGCGCCGCCGCGGAGGAGCCAGCCACGCTGGCCGACCTGTGTGGACGCACCGGACTGCCGCGCGCGACGGCGCACCGTCTGGCCGTGGGCCTGGAGCTGCACGGACTGCTGACCCGGGACGGCGACGGGCTGTGGCGGCCGGGATCGGCACTGCGGGAGCTCGCCGCCAGCACGGCCGATGCACTGGTCGACACGGCGGCGATGGTGCTGCCCCGGCTCCGTGAGATCACGGGCGAATCGGTCCAGCTCTACCGCCGGGAGGGCGACCACCGCGTGTGCGTGGCGGCCGCCGAACCGCCGTCGGGCCTGCGGGACACGGTACCCGTGGGCTCGCGCCTGCCGATGACGGCGGGATCGGGCGCGAAGGTGCTCGCCGCGTGGGCCGAGCCGCGGACGGACTCCTTCTTCAGCGACCGCTCCCTGGCCGAGGTGCGCAAGCGCGGCTGGGCGCAGAGCGCCGGGGAGCGCGAATCGGGCGTGGCCAGTGTCTCCGCGCCCGTCCGCAATCCGCGCGGCGAGGTCATCGCCGCCATCTCCGTCTCCGGCCCGATCGACCGCATGGGCCGCCGCCCCGGCGCGCGCTGGGCGGCGGACCTCCTGCAGGCGGCCGAGGCGCTGCAGCGCCGGATCTGAGGCGCTAGCCCTCGCCACCCACCCGGCACCGCACCGCACCGCCGTCCACGGCGAGTACCGCCGACACCCGGCTGGCCGTGTCCGCCATCCGCGCCGCGCGATGGGCGATGACGGCCTCGGCGACCAGGGGCCACACGTCGTGCCGGATCGCGCGGCGCACGGATCGCGCGCCGTAGACCGGGTCGAATCCGGTCTCGACCAGGTGCACCGCGACGGAGTCGTCGATGCTCAGGTCCACACCGCGCTTGCGGGCGCGATCCGCGAACATGTCCAGCTCGTGCCGTGCCACTTCGACGGCCGTGTCCCCCGAGAGTTCCTCGAAGAGCGTCACTTCGTCGATGCGGTTGAGGAACTCGGGGTCGAAGAACCGGGCGATCGACTGCTCCGAGATCCGGTCCAGTCGTCCCTCGAGGATGCGGTCGACCCGCTCCCCCGCCGGCGCGGGCAGCAGCCGCGACACGGACCGCCCGGCGCGGTGCCACGGACGCTCCTGTTCGGCCCGCAGCTCGCGGCTGCCGAGGTTGGAGGTCATGAACACCAGGCAGTTGCGGAAGTCGTAGCGCTGCTGGCCGTTCGCGAGCGTCAGCTGCCCGCGATCGAGCACGTGCAGCAGCGCCCGCAGCACCGTCGTGTGCGCCTTCTCGACCTCGTCGAACAGCACGATCCCCGGCATGGAGACGGTGCCCTCGATCCGGTCGCGGTCGAAGACGCTCAGCCCCTCCTTGGAACCGGAGTAGCCGGGCGGCGCTCCCGCGAAGGAGGCGGCGTAATGCTCCTGCGCCATGGCCGACATGTCCACCTGGCAGAAATCGTCCGGCCCGGTGCGCAGCGCGGAGGCGAGCTGGCGCACGATCTCCGTCTTCCCGGTGCCGGTGGGCCCCACCAGCAAATGGCTCGCGAGCGGCCGCGTCTTGTCGGTGAGGCCGGCCTGCACCACGGACAGAGTCTTGAAGATCGACTCGATCGCGTGGTCCTGACCGAAGACGTTGGCGCGCAGCTGCGCCAGGATCCGCGCCGCGTCGACCCGCCCGACGGCGGCCTTGGCGAACTCGGCGTCGGTGGGCCGGGATCCCGAGGGGCCGGACGCCCGGCCGCCGACGTCGACCCCTTCGGCGGCCAGGCGATCGGTGATGAAGGGCACGGTTACGCCTCGCGGGTCTTCTCGGTGGGGATGGTGCCGACGGGGCATTCGGCGACGCCGATGGTGTCGCGCGTGAACGATTCGACCTGCTCCCGGGCGGCCTCGGCGTCGGTCACCCACAGCTTGTAGAAGTCGAAGGGGCACTCGGCGACACCCTTGTCGCCCTCGCCCGCGGCGTGGATACCCGTGTAACCGCGGTGGAGGATCTTGAAAAGGTGGTTCTGCGACTGGTCGTGCTTCCGGGCGTCGCGGATCGTGGAGACGGAGAGCTGCGCGTACTGGATGCCGTACTCCTCCTCACCCGTCTCACCGAGCGTGCGGCCGTCGAAGCCGATGATCGCCGAGTGACCGAAGTACGAGTAGACACCGTCGAATCCGGCGGCGTTCGCGACCGCGACGTAGACGTTGTTGGCCCACGCCATGGCCTTGGCCATGAGCACCTGCTGCTCCTTCGCCGGGTACATGTACCCCTGGCAGCGGACCACCAGCTCGGCGCCCTTCATCGCGCAGTCGCGCCAGATCTCCGGGTAGTTGCCGTCGTCGCAGACGATGAGCGAGACCTTGAGCCCCTTGGGACCGTCCACGACGTACGTCGAGCTGCCGGGGTACCAGCCCTCGATCGGCGCCCACGGGATGATCTTGCGGTACTTCTGCACGATCTCGCCCTGGTCGTTGATGAGGATCAGCGTGTTGTACGGCGGCTTGTTCGGATGATCCTCGTGCTGCTCGCCGGTGATCGAGAAGACGCCCCACGTACCCGCCTTGCGGCACGCGTCGGAGAAGATCTTCGTCTCCTCGCCGGGGATGGCCGCGGCGGTCGCGTACATCTCGTCGGGGTCGTACATGATGCCCTGTGTGGAGTACTCGGGGAAGACGACGAGGTCCATACCGGGCAGGCCGGCCTTCATACCGACGACCATCTCGGCGATCTTGTGGCAGTTCTCGATGACCTCCTCCCGCGTGTGCAGGCGGGGCATCTTGTAGTTGACGACGGCGACGCCGACGGTGTCCGGACTGGAGGAGATGTCTCCGTGACGCATGATGGAACCTTTCGTTGATTTCCGTGTGGTGCAGGGTCAAACGGCTTCGGGCGTGGGCATCGGGAGCTTCGGCTTCGCCTTCGCGGCGACGGCGCTGAGCACCAGGAGCGCGAGGGCGATCGCCGCGGCCCACAGCGCGGCGGAAGTGCTGGTGGGCCAGTTCCCGCGCCAGGACAGCAGCGCGGGGATCGTGCAGGTCAGGTGCGAGCCGATCAGGATCAGCCAGCCCGTGAAGGGCATCAGCGCGGTCATGCCGCAGGCCAGGATGAGGAAGAACAGCAGCCACATCACGGCCCAGACGAACCAGATGACACCGAAGACGGGGTCGGCGGCGAAGGAGAAGGAGCCGAAGACGATCGCCATGGCGGCCACGAAGATCGAGTACCAGCCGAGGCCGCGACCGTCGTTGCCCATCAGGTTGTTGACGCCGACGAACAAGTAGGTGAAACCGAACAGGTAGCTCGAGCCGGCACCGAAGACACCGGAGAGATTCCCGTCGGCCGCGACCACCGCGAGGGTCGGGAGGACGACTTGCATGGCCCCGACGAAGAGGTTGAAGACACCCGCCTCCCGGGCCGAGATCGCCCCCAGGAACCAGGCCCCGTTGACGAACAGAACGGCTCCGACGAACAACAATCCGAGTGTGGTCATCGCGACTCCCGATTTATTACCGATTCGGCACTATCTCTGATCGGTAGTATTCGCGGGCAGTCCGGTGCGCGCAGCGGAATGGATGAAAGTGCTGGTGAGAGCCGCTACGAGAGCCGCAGGACCAGGGCTTCCCACACCTCGCGGCCCGTGTCGGACAGCGTCAGAAGAACGCTGCGCCGGTCCCCCGGGGCCGGCCGACGGTACGCGAGATTGCGCTCAACGAGGCGGTCCACGAGGCGCGTGGTGGACGACGGGGTGGTGCCGGTCCGCGCGGCCAGCTCACCCACGGTGGCGCCCTCCACCCCGGCCAGGAGGCGAAGGGCCCGGAAGTGCTCGACGGTGAGATCCTGCTCGGCGAGCGCAGGAGTGAGGACGTTCATGACCAGATCGTCGGCCTCGCAGACGGCCGCGAAAGCGGTGCGCGCCGGCGCCTCCCGCAGGTCCGCGCTCCCGTCCATCACCGCCCCGATCTTCGACTGTGTCATCGCAATCCACGATCACTGTATCGCGTTCCGGCACGGATGCGGGCGCCGTCCGCGTAAGCTCGGCCGCACACCCGGTCCGTAGTGCAGGACTTCAGACGAGCGGACGTCCATGAGCGAGTACACCGTTGGGCTGCTGTACCCCCGACGTGGCCCGGCAGGGCTGTTCGGCCCGTCGTGCCTGAGTTGCACGACGCTCGCCGCCGATGACATCAACGCGCGCGGCGGGATCCTGGGCCGCGAGCTGGCGGTGCGCCCCATCGACTCCGCCACCGGCGTGGCGAACGTGACCCGCGAGGTCGAATCCCTCCTGGCCGCCGGCGAGATCGACGCCATCGTCGGCTGGCACACCTCGGACGTACGTCGCGCCCTCTCCGCGCGACTGGATCTGCGGGTCCCGTACGTCTACACGGCCCTGTACGAGGGCGGCGAATCGACGGCCGGCGTCTTCCTCACGGGCGAGACGCCCGAGGACCAGATCCGCCCGGCCCTCGAATGGCTGCGACGTGAGCGCGGACTGCGCCGGTGGTGGATCGTGGGCAGCGACTACCTGTGGGCGCGCGCGAGCGCGAAGGCCTGCGTCCGCTTCGCGCGGGGCCTCGGCGACGACCTCGTCGGCGCGCGCTTCGTCCCCGTCGGCACCCAGGACTTCTCGTCCGTGATCACCGACATCGCACGCTCCGACGCCGACGGTGTGCTGATGCTGCTGCTCGGGCAGGACGCCGTCGAGTTCAACCGGGCCTTCGCCGCAGCGGGGCTCGACGGTACCTTCACGCGCTACTCGCCGCTCATGGACGAGCACATGCTCATGGCCTCCGGGCCGGACGCGACCCGCGACCTGTTCGCCTCCGCGGGGTACTTCGACTCCGTGGTGACCTCGGAGTCGATGGAGTTCGGCGCCCGCTACTTCGGCCGGTTCGGCCCGGACGCATGCACGCCGACATCGATGGGCGAATCCTGCTTCGAGGGCATGCTCCTGCTGGAGTCCCTCTTGTCGACGGTGCGCAGCACGGACGTGCGCGACATCATGGCCGGCGTGGGCGGCGTGCACTACGAGGGCGCCCGCGGCGACATGGCGCTCCGCGACGGCCACACGCGCCAGCGGATGTACCTCGCGCGCGCGGAGGGCTGCGACTTCGACGTGATCGACCAGCTCTGACTCCGCGAACGACGAAGGCCCGGATCGCATGATCCGGGCCTTCCGTTGTACCCCCGATGGGATTCGAACCCACGCTACCGCCGTGAGAGGGCGGCGTCCTAGGCCGCTAGACGACGGGGGCTAGAACAGGTGCTGCCACGCCGAAGCGCCGCAGCAGTCCGATGAAGGTAGCACACCTGCACCGGAACGTACCCCCGATGGGATTCGAACCCACGCTACCGCCGTGAGAGGGCGGCGTCCTAGGCCGCTAGACGACGGGGGCTAGGACTGCGCCCTCCGCACGCGGAGGGCGCTGTCACGCTGGCCTACCAGGACTCGAACCTAGAATGGCTGAACCAGAATCAGCTGTGTTGCCAATTACACCATAGGCCAATGACTCTCTCCGAGGACGTTTCCGACCTCGTTTTGAGCCGCGATCCAGCTTACCCAGCCGCACTGAGAACGCCAAATCGCCAGGTCATCCCCTACTGCGGCGCGTCACCGTCGACCGGCACCAGGGCGCGGGCCGAGGCCAGACGCGCCAGGGTGCGCTCGCGCCCGAGGAGCTCCAGCGACTCGAACAGCGGCGGACTGATCGGCGAGCCCGTGACACCCACCCGGATCGGCGCGTAGGCCTTGCGCGGCTTGAGCTCCAGCTCGTCGATGAGCCGGCCCTTGAGGGCGCCCTCGATGGACTCGGTGGTCCAGTCCGTGAGCCCGCCGAGAACAGCGATGCTCTCGTCGAGCACCTGCCCGGCGTCGGCCTTGATGTTCTTGGCCGCGGCCGCCGGATCGACGACGAAGTCGGCCTCGTCGACGTAGAGGAACTTCAGCAGGTCCCAGGCGTCCGAGAGCACGACGATGCGGGTCTGCACCAGCTCCGCGGCGGTCGCGAACTCCGGGCCCAGCCGGGCACCGTCGACGTAGCCCCGCTCGACGAGGAAGGCACGCAGGCGGGCCTCGAAATCCTGCGGTGTGAGCAGGCGGATGTGCTCGGCGTTGATGGCATCGGCCTTCTTCTGGTCGAAGCGCGCGGGGTTCGAGTTCACCCGGTGCACATCGAAGGCCGCGATCATCTCGTCGAGGCTGAAGACGTCGTTGTCGGGCGAGATGCCCCAGCCCAGCAGCGCGAGGTAGTTGAGCAGTCCCTCGGGGAGGAAGCCGCGGTCGCGGTGATGGAAGAGGTTCGACTCGGGATCGCGCTTGGAGAGCTTCTTGTTGCCCTCCCCCATCACGAAGGGCAGGTGCCCGAACTCGGGGGTGCGCTCCGCGACGCCGATCTCCACCAGTGCCTCGTACAGCGCGATCTGCCGCGGCGTGGAGCTGAGCAGGTCCTCGCCGCGCAGCACGTGCGTGATCTTCATCATGGCGTCGTCGACGGGGTTGACCAGGGTGTAGAGCGGGTCGCCGTTGGCGCGGGTCAGTGCGAAGTCGGGGACGCTGCCCGCCGCGAAGGTGGTCTCGCCGCGCACCATGTCGTTCCAGGTGAAGTCGTGATCGGGCATGCGCAGGCGCACGACGGGGCTGCGCCCCTCCGCCAGGTACGCGGCCTTCTGCTCGCCGGTGAGGTCACGGTCGAAGTTGTCGTAGCCCAGCTTCGGGTTGCGGCCCGCCGCGATGTGGCGCGCCTCGACCTCCTCGGGCGTCGAGAAGGCCTCGTAGGCGAAGCCGCCCTCGACGAGGCGCCGCACGACGTCCAGGTGCAGGCCCTTGCGCTCGGACTGGCGGTACGGGCCGTACGGGCCGCCCACCTCGGGACCCTCGTCCCAGTCCAGCCCGAGCCAGCGCAGCGACTCGAGGATCGCGGCGTAGCTCTCCTCGCTGTCGCGAGCGGCGTCCGTGTCCTCGATGCGGAAGACGAAGGTGCCGCCCGTGTGTCGCGCGTGGGCGAAGTTGAACAGCGCGGTGCGCACCATTCCGACGTGCGGCGTGCCGGTGGGCGACGGGCAGAAGCGCACCCGGACGGTCCCGGGGGCGGCGGCGTTCGACGGTGCGGCGGAAGACTCAGTCACGACGTCCAGGGTAGTCGCCGCGCGCGGCGCACCCGTTCACGCGTGCGCCGCGACCAGCGCGCGGATCTTCTCGAGCTGGAGCGCGGAGACCTCGTCGGCGCGCTCGTCCTCGGCGAAGACGTTGGAGCAGATGATCGCGTCCTCGCGGGCGAGGAAGCCCGCGGCGCCGAGCGTGCCGAAGAGCTCGTCCCAGTCGACGTCACCGTCGCCGATCGTGAGGTGCTGGTGCACGCGGACGGCGTTGCCCGGCGGGTTGGTGATGTACCGCAGGCCGTGGGACCGGTGGTGGTCGAAGGTGTCGGCAGCGTAGACGGCGCCGAGCCGGTCCCCCAGCTGCGGGATCAGCGAGGCCGCGCGGTCGCCGTAGTGGAAGGTGTGGCTGCCCACGTAGACGAAGCCGACGGCGCCGGTGTCCAGCCCGCGGATGATCCGCCAGGCCTCGAGCCCGTCCTCGACGAAGTCGTCGGGGTGCGGGTCGATGTTGAGCGTGACGCCCTCGCGCTCGAGGAGCGGGACGAGCTCCTCCATGCTCCGGAAGAAGCCCGACTCGGATTCCTCCGCACGCTCGGGTCGGCCGCTGAACTCGGTGTTGATCACGGGGACCTCGAGCTCGGCGGCGATGGCGATGATGCGCCGGAAGTTCCGCACCGCGGCCTCGCGCTGCGGCTCGTCGGGCCACGAGATGCGTTGCACGGGAAGCAGGGACGTGATCCCGACACCCGCGTCCGCGGCGCGCTTGCGCACCCGCGCGAGCTGGGCCCGGTCCACGCGCGGGTGCGCGAAGAACGGGATGAAGTCGGCGTGCGGTGTCAACTGGATCCACTCGTAGCCGGCCTTGGCGGCCACGTCGAAGAAGTCCTCGAAGTCGTGCGTCGAGTGGTAGGGCGTGGGGTCGAGAGCGATGCGGACCACGGTGCCCCCTAGGCGCGCTCGGCGTAGAACGCCGGCATCTCGGGGAGCCCGACGGGCACGGGGCCGGCCGTCTCCAGGGCCTTCACTCCGGCGGCGCAGCACACCGCCACCTTGTAGCCGTCGAAGGCCGACGGCCCGGCGATGGTGCCCGCCTTCGCGGCGTCGACCCACGCCTGCACCTGACGGTCGTAGGCCTCGCGGAACCGGGTGGTGAAGTCGACGTGGTCGGCGACCGAGAACCGGCCCTGCTGCCACAGCTGCAGGCCCGCGGGCTCGCCGATCCGGGCGACGCCGCGCTCGAAAACGGCCTCGGTCTCGACCTGGTAGCCGAATTCGATGGAGACGTTCATCTCGACGTCGACGAGGACCCCGTTGTCGAGCTCGATCAGTACCAGGATCGGCTCGCGCAGGTGCTCGGGGCTCCGCGAGTTGCGGCGCGGGTACTTCACCTCGACGGAGGTGACGACGCCGCCCGCGAGCCACGGCACGACGTCGAACTCGTGCACCACGGAGTCGTTGATGAGCATGGTCTGCACGTAGCTGTCGGGCACGGAGGCGTTGCGGTGTCGGGCGTGCAGCATGACGAGCTCGCCGGCGGGCTTGGCCGCCACCACCTTCCGCAGCTCCTCGTACTCACGGTCGAAGCGGCGCATGAAGCCGACCTGGATCAGCTTCCGGCCGCCGGCCATCTCGGCCTCGACGATGCGCCACGACGACTCGGGGTCCTGGGTGAGCGGTTTCTCGCAGAGCACGGGCAGGCCGGCCGCGAGGACCTTCAGCAGCGCCTCCTCGTGGAACTGTCCCGGGGTGGCGATCAGGACCGCGTCGACGGTGCCGGACCCCAGCGCCTCGTCCAGGGTCGCGAATCCGGCCGCCCCCGGGGCGAGCCCGAGGGCGGCGGTCCGGCGCGCTTCGTCGGGCTCCACCACCGCGGAGACCGTCGCCCCGGAGATGGTGGCGGCGATGCGTCCCACGTGGTCGGCGCCCATCTTGCCGGCGCCGACCACGGCGACGCGGAGGTCGTTGGTCATGATGTGGTGTCTCCTTGCAGGTCGGGTCAGCGGGTGCGGGTGAGCGGGTGGCAGCCGAAGATGTGCTGCCGGGTGCGGGTGGCGATGCCCGCGGGGAGGTCGATGTCGCAGCCGGGCATGTCCTGCTCGACGATCGCGAACAGGTCCGGGTTGATCCGCAGCGCCGCCTCGATGACCGGGGCGAAGTCCGGGATCCCGTTCGGCGGCTCGACCATAATGGCGGAGGCCGCGTCGGCGAACGGCGTGTCGTTCTTGAGCACCTCCCAGATCAAGGTCGGATCGATCTGCTTGAGGTGCAGGTAGCCGATGCGCTCGGGGTGGCGCTGCATGAGGGCCACGTTGTCACCGCCGTAGTACGCGAAGTGACCGGTGTCGAGGCAGAGGTTGAGGTAACGCGGGTCCGTCTCGGCGAGGAGCCGCTCCACCTCGCCGGTGGTACCGACGTGGCTGTCGGCGTGCGAGTGGAACTGCTGCTTGGTCCCGTATTCCTCCGCCAGGGCCTTGCCGAGCCGATCGTGGCCGGCGGCCAGGGCCTTCCACTGCTCGTCGTCCAGCGTGCGGGCCTCGAGTGCCTCCCCCGTCAGATCGGAGCGCCAGAGGTCGGGGATGACGACGATGTGCTCCGCTCCCAGGGCTCCGACGAGGGTGGCGACGTCGCTCACCTGCTGCCAGGCGCGGTCCCACTGGTCGGCCCCCTTGTGGAAGCCGGTGAAGATGGTGCCGCCCGACAGCTCGAGATCGCGCTTGCCGAGCTCGTCACGCAGGCGCTCCGGATCTGTGGGCAGGTAGCCGTACGGGCCCAGTTCGATGTAGTGGTAGCCGGCCTCGGCGACCTCGTCGAGGAAGCGGTCCCAGGGCGTCTGCCGCGGGTGGTCGGCGAACCAGACGCCCCACGAATCGGGGGCGGTGCCGATGCGGAGGCCTTCGGTGTGCGCGGCGGTGGAGGCGGTCGTGCCCAGGGTGTCGGTCATGACGGTGGTCCTTAGGTCGGATCGTGGAAGATGATGGGGCGAGGGCTCAGCCCAGCAGGGGCCGCTGCGCCTTCTGCTGGTCCAGGTACTCGGCGCGGGCGGTGGCGGTGCTGTCGATCGTGGACACCGCGGCGACCGGGACGTCCCACCAGCCGTTGCCCTCGGGGGCGTAGAGATGCGGGTCGTTGTGGATCTGGATGACGGTGGGCCACGACGCCGCCTTGGCAGCACGCACCGCGTCGGTGAGCTGCGCGACCGAGTCCGGGCCGGGCGCGATGTCGACGACCCGCGCTCCGTAGCTGCGAGCGTTGGCCGCCAGGTCGACGGGCAGGAACTCGCCGCGCTCGAGATCCGGTGCGGGGACGCCAACGGACTCGTCGGCCGTCCGGTAGCGGGTGCCGAAGCGCTGCGAACCGACGGTCTCCGAGAGGTGGCCGATCGAGGCGTAGCCCTGGTTCTCGACGATGACGACGATGAGCTTGATCCCCTCCGCGACGGCGGTCACGAGTTCGCTGTTGAGCATGAGATACGAACCGTCGCCGACCATGACCACGACGTCGCGGTCGTCGCCGAGGGCGAGCAGCCCACGCTTGGCGCCGAGGCCGCCGGCGATCTCGTATCCCATGCAGGAGAAGGCGTATTCGACGTGGTAGCCGAGCGGATCCCGCACGCGCCACAGCTTCTGCAGGTCGCCGGGCAGCGAGCCCGCCGCCTGCACGATCACGTCGGCGGGGTCCATCGCCGCGTGTACCGCGCCGATCACCTCGGGCTGGCCCGGCAGGTCCGCGCCGGTGGGCGCGAGAGCCGTGTCGACCAGCGCGTCCCACTCCGCCTTGACCGCTGCGGCCGCGGCGACGGATTCCGCCGGCACGCGGTAGTCGGCGAGCTCCACGCGCAGCGCCGCGAGCCCCTCCCGCGCGTCGGCGATGAGCGGCAGCTGGGAACCGTGCTTGTAGGCGTCGAAGGACGCGACGTTGAGGTTGACGAAGCGCACGCCGGCGTCCTGGAAGGCGGTGCGGCTGGCGGTGGTGAAATCACTGTATCGGGTACCGATCCCGATGATCACATCCGCCTGCGCGGCGATCGCGTTCGCCGCCGCGCTGCCGGTGGCACCGACCCCGCCGACGTTCAGCGGGTGATCCCAGGCCAGCACACCTCCGCCGGCCTGCGTGGTGCCGACGGGGATCGACGTGGCTTCCGCGAACCGTCGCAGCTCGTCCTCCGCACCCGCGTAGAGCACGCCGCCGCCGGCGACGATGAGGGGGCGCTTCGCGTCCCGGATCGCCGCGACGGCGCGAGCCAGCGGGCCGCGCTCGGGCAGGGGCCGGCGGAGGTGCCACTCGCGATCGGCGAGGAACTCCTCGGGCACGTCGACGGCCTCGGCCTGGACGTCCTCCGGCAGGGCGATGGTGACGGCGCCGGTCTCCGCGGGGTCCGTGAGTACCCGCATCGCGGCGAGGGCGATGGAGAACAGTTGCTCCGGCCGCTGCACCCGGTCGAAGAACTTCGACAGCGGACGGAAGGCGTCGGAGACCTGCAGCCCGATGTCGTGCGGGTGCTCGAGCTGCTGCAGCACCGGATCGGCGACGCGGGTGGCGAAGGTGTCGGAGACCAGGAGCAGGGCGGGAAGGCGGTTGGCGGTCGCGAGCGCGGCGCCCGTCAGCATGTTCGCGGCGCCCGGGCCCACGGAGGCGGTGCACGCGTAGGTGCCGCGCCGGCGGTGCATGCGGGCGTAGCCGACGGCCTGGTGCACCATGGCCTGCTCGTTGCGGGCCTGGTGGTAGGGCATGAGCCCGGCGTCGGTGGTCGCGTACTGCAGGAGGGCCTGGCCCACGCCGGCGACGTTGCCGTGGCCGAAGATGCCGAAGGTCGCGGGGACGGTGCGCTCACGCACGGTGCTCACGGTGCCGTCGGCGTGCACCGTCTCGTCCACGGTCCACTGGTGCGCCAGGAACTCGATGAGGGCCTGGCCCACGGTCATCCGCCGGGTGCTCATCGCTCGTCTCCTTCGGTCGGTGCGGCGGTGTAGGGCAGCCGCGGGTCGGTGGCCTGTGCCGGCCAGGTGTCCCGCAGCCAGGCCTGGCGCGGGTCGTCGCTGATCAGCCACACCCGCTCGGGGTCGGGGCCGGCCATGACATTGAGGTAATAGAGGTCGTACTCGGGGGCGGCCATCGCGGGCCCGTGGTAGCCGAAGGGCACGAGGGCGATGTCGCCAGTGCGGACGAGCGCGTTGGTGTCGATCTCCCCCGCCGCCGACGAGTAGGTGACGAAGCTTCCGAAGGCGTCGGCGGTGTCGGGCACGGCCCCGGCGGGCAGGCCGCGAGCGGGCGCCGTCTCGAAGTAGTAGATCTCCTCGAGCCGGGACTCGTGGCCGGCGACGTGTTCGTCGTGCTTGTGGGCGGGATGGCTGCTCCAGTTGCCGCCCGGCGTGATCACCTCGCACACGATGAGCGCGGCCGCGTCCAGCGCGCCCGGCGTGCCGAAGTTGTGCACCTGCCGGGTGTCCCGGCCGGCACCGCGCACTTCGACGGGCACCTCCGCCCCGGCGATGTACCGCGTGGGGCGGCGCTGTGACGTGGGGGCCTCCGCGATCGCCACGCGGGCGGGCCCGCGGACGGCGAATCCCCCACCAGCGCCGACGTACAGCACGTCGGTGGGGCCGTCGAAGACGGACGCGCGGCCGGCGAGCGCGACGACGGGGCCACCGTCGAAACCCGCGGCGGCAGCCGCGTCGAGCTCGACCACGACGCCGCCCGACAGGGGCACGACGATGCGCTCGATGTCACCGCCGGGCAGCACGATCGGATCCTCCCCGAGGTCCGCCACGCGGATCCCCGTGTGCGCCCAGCCGGGGAGAGACCCGTCGACCACCGACTCCCACCCGTCCCGCGCCAATACGCCGCGGGCGTGGAACCATTCGTTGGGCGTCGTCGCCATCGCCGTCCTCTCCTTCGTCCGTCCTCACGGACGATGTTGCTGCCGATATCCGTTCGCGTCAGTGGTTCTGCGGGAATCCCAGGTCGACGCCGCCGTGGCTGGGATCGAGCCAGCGGCTGGTGATGGCCTTGAGCTGGGTGAAGAACTTCACGCCCTCGGCCCCGTGCGCCTTGGTGTCGCCGAACATCGAGTCCTTCCAACCGCCGAAGCTGAAGGTGGCCACGGGAACCGGGATCGGCACGTTGATGCCCACCATGCCGACGCGGATGTCCTTCTGGAACCGGCGCGCCGCGCCGCCGTCGTTGGTGAAGATCGCGGTGCCGTTGCCGAAGGCGCCGGCGTTGATCAGGTCGACGCCCTCCTCGTAGCTCGCGACGCGGACGATCGCGAGCACGGGACCGAAGATCTCCTCGGTGTACACGCGAGAGGTGGTCGGCACCTTGTCGATCAGCGTCGGGCCGAGCCAGAAGCCTCCTGCGTCGCCGTCGGGGTTCACGTCGCGGCCGTCGACCACGACGTCCGCGCCGTCCTCGACGGCGACGTCGATGTAGGAGGCGACCTTGTCGCGGTGCGCCTGCGTGACGAGCGGGCCCATGTCGCAGCCGCGACGGCCGTCGCCGATCCGCAGCCCGGCCATGCGGCTCGTGATCTCCTCGATGAGGGCGTCGGCGACGGGCTCGACGGCGACCACGACCGAGATGGCCATGCACCGTTCGCCGGCCGACCCGAATCCGGCGTTGATGGCGGCGTCGGCGGTCAGGGCGAGGTCGGCATCGGGCAGCACCAGCATGTGGTTCTTGGCGCCGCCGAGGGCCTGCACCCGCTTGCCGTGCGCGGTGGCGGTCTCGTAGACGTAGCGGGCGATCGGTGTGGAGCCGACGAAGGAGACTGCCGCCACGTCGGGGTGGGTCAGCAGACCGTCGACGGCCTCCTTGTCGCCGTTGAGCACGGTGAAGACGCCCTCGGGCAGGCCGGCCTCGCGCCACAGCTCAGCGATCCAGATCGCGGCCGACGGGTCCTTCTCGCTGGGCTTGAGCACCACGGCGTTGCCGGCCGCGATCGCGATCGGGAAGAACCAGGCGGGCACCATCGCGGGGAAGTTGAACGGGCTGATCACGGCGACCACGCCCAGGGGCTGCCGGGTGGAGTAGACGTCCACCCCGCTGGAGACCTGCTCGCTGTACTCGCCCTTGAGGTGATCCGCCATCCCGCAGGCGAACTCGACGACCTCCTGGCCGCGGCTGATCTCGCCGAGCGCGTCGGAGACCACCTTGCCGTGTTCGCTCGTGATGATCTCGGCGAGCTCGCCCTTGCGGGCGTTGAGGAGCTCGCGGAACGCGAACAGTACGGCCTGGCGCTTGGCGAGGGAAAGGTCTCCCCAGCCCTCCGAGGCCCGCTTGGCAGAGGCCACGGCGGCGTCGATCTCGGCTCGGTCGGCGAGCGCGACGCGCTTGGTCACGACGCCGAGCGCGGGGTCGTAGACGTCGGCTGTGCGGCCGCTGGTGGACGGGTACTCGGCGCCGTCGATCCAGTGCGGGACGACGGTGAGGGTCTCGGTGGTGGTCATGGAGCGGCTCCTTCGCGGAGGTGGGTGCGGGTGGTCAGGCGCCGTGCACGAGGCCGGCGGCGGTGTCGACGGCGGCGGTCACGTCGCCGTCGCGGGGGTAGAGCAGCGTCCGGCCGACGACGAGGCCGTGCACGCCGGGCAGGGCGAGGGCCTTGGCCCACGAGGCGTAGACGGCGGCGGGGTCGCCGCCCGGGTCGCCGCCGAGGAGCAGCGTGGGGAGCGTGGTCGCCGCCATCACGCGCTCCATGTCGTCGACCACGGGGAGCTTGAGCCAGCTGTAGGCGGAGGTGTTGCCGAGGCCGGAGGCGATGGCGACCGAGTTGATGACCGCCTCGGTGGACAGGTCGTTGCCGACCTTGCCGTCGGTGCGCCGGCTCATGAAGGGCTCCAGCATGATCGGCAGCTTCGCGGCGGCCGCGGCGTCGACCGCGCGCGCTGTGGCCTCGAGCGTGACGACGGTGGCGGGATCGTCGAGGTCGACGCGCACGAGGAGCTTGCCGAAATCCAGGCCGGCGCGGCGCATCGCGGGCACGTCGTAGGACGTGTACCTGTCGTCCATCTCGAAGGCCGCGCCGCGGAGGCCACCTCGGTTCATGGAGCCGACCACGATCTTGTCGTCGAGCAGGCCGAGCAGCGCGAGGTCCTCGATGACGTCCGGGGTGCCGAGCACGCCGTCGACGCCGGGCCGGGAGAGCGCGAGCGCCATCCGCTGCAGCAACTCGTACCGGTCCGCCATGGCCATGGCGTCGGAGCCGACCCCCAGCGCGCCACGGGCGGGATGGTCCGCGGCGACGATGAGCAGCCTGCGATCGCCCCGGACGAGCGGACGGCGGATGCGCGCGTCGAGCACCTCGGCGATGGCGTCGGGGGTCTCGTGCCGGGCGGTGCGCAGGCGTTCGAAGTCGGCTGCGCCGAGCGGGCCGGCCGTGATGGCGATGGGATCAGACATGGTCGGCGCCTCGTTCCTCGATGACGGTCTCCACCTCGGCGGTGGTGGGCATGGCGGTCGAGCATTCGCGGCGCGAGGCGACGATGGCGCCCGCGACGTTGGCGAAGCGCAGGACTCGCTCGAGCGGCCAGCCCGCGAGGAGGCCGTGGCAGACGGCGCCGCCGAAGCCGTCTCCGGCGCCGAGCCCGTTGATCACCTCCACGAAGTGCGGCGCGACCTCGACGCGCTCGTCGCGGGTCTTCGCCAGGACACCCTTGGGGCCCTGCTTGACGACGGCGAGCTCGACGCCGCGCTCCAGCAGCGCGTCGGCGGCCCGGTCGGGAACTGTTTCGCCGACCGCGACCTCGCACTCCTCACGATTGCCGATGGCGACGGTGACGTGCTCGAGGGCCTTGCCCACCTCTTGGCTCGCAACCTCCGCCGATTCCCAGAACATCGGGCGGTAGTCGAGATCGAGCACGGTCAGCGAAGCTCGGCCGCGGGCGTTCCACGCGGTGTGGTGCACGGAACGGCTCGGCTCACGCGAGAGGCCGGTGACGGTGGCCCAGAAGATCTTCGCGGAGCGGATCGCGTCGAGGTCGAGCGCATCGTCGTCGAGCATGAGGTCCGGCGCGATCGGATCGCGGTAGAAGTACAGCGGGAAGTCGTCCGGCGGGAAGATCTCACAGAAGGTGACGGGGGTGTTCAGGCCGCGGACCTCGCCGACGTACCGGTCGTCGACGCCGAGCCGCACGAGTTCCTGATGGACGAAGCGCCCGAACGGATCCGCGCCGGTCGCGGTGATGACCGCGGACCGGCGGCCGTGGCGTGCGGCGGCCACCGCGACGTTGGTCGCGCTCCCGCCGAGGTACTTGCCGAAGGTCTCGACCCGGTCGAGCCCGACACCGTCCTGCAGGGGATAGATGTCGACCCCCACCCGCCCGATCGTGATCAGGTCGAACGGGGCACCGTGGGTACCGGCGTCAGTCATGTGGGAGGCCCTCCTTAGCCTGGTCCCGGACGAGACGTGGATCACTCCCGCTCGTTTGTCCTGTCAATCTAACAGAAGGAGGCGACAATCTTCAATAGCCTTCTAGCTGCGCCGATCCACCTGTTTGAGCTGTCGCGGCAGCCGCGTGCCCACGCAGAGCGGAATGACATGCCCATGGTATGTGCGGACATAGGCGCGGTGGATTCGCAAGGGGCGATTGTACGAACAAACGGTGATCAGCGCCCGCATTTCCGGCATCGGTGCACTAGACTGCACCGCATGTCACCTGCCCCGGTCTCGGTCGAACTGGACCGCACCAGCCCCGTGCCGCTGTACTACCAGCTGGCGCAGGCCCTTGAGCGCTCGATCCTGAACGGCGAGCTCGTGCCCGGCGACCGGATCGAGAACGAGATCGACCTCGCCAAGCGGCTCACCCTCTCCCGACCCACCGCCCGCCAGGCGATCCAGGCACTCGTGGACAAGGGCCTGCTGGTCCGCAAGCGCGGCGTCGGCACCCAGGTGGTGCGCAACGAGGTGCACCGCGCCGTGGAGCTCACCAGCCTCTACGAGGACCTGATCGCCGCGGGGCAGACCCCGTCGACGGAGCTGCTCGACTACCGCCTCGGCCGGCCGGACGAGGAGATCGCGGACGAGCTGGGCATCGAGCACGACGCACAGGTGGTCTCGATCCGGCGTCTGCGCAGCGCGGACGACGTGCCGCTCGCGATCCTCACCAACTACATCCCCGCCGAGCTCGCACCCGCGCCCGACGAGCTCCAGAGCAAGGGCCTGTACCAGTGCCTGCGCGGGCGCGGCATCACGATCGCCCAGGCGCAGCAGCGGATCGGTGCCCGCATCTCCGACGAGGAGGAGTCGCGCCTCCTCGACGAGCCGGCGGGCGGCGCCGTGCTCACCATGCAGCGCGTCGCCTTCAACGAGTCCGGCACCGCCATCGAGTTGGGACGGCACGTCTACCGCGCATCGCGGTACTTCTTCGACGTCTCGGTGTTCAGCCGCTAGCCGTCCACCGCCGCGAGATTGGGCGGCACGACGATCTGGATCGCGGTCGGCCGCGGCCGGTGCGGACCGTCGATCGCGCCGTGGAAGGCCATGATCGCGTGGGCGGCGCCGCGCAGGTCCGCCCGCAGGTCGTGGTGCAGCACCGCCGAGATCCGACCCGCCAGCAACAGTTCGCGGTTCGATTCGGCGAGATCGTGGGCGATGTAGCCGCGATACCTCCTCCCCACCTCATCGAACGCCGCGATGATCCCCCGGTTGCCGCCACCCGGCGAGTAGACCGCGACGATGTCCGGGTCGCTCGCGAGCACCGCGGCGACCTCCCGGTGGCACACCGCATCGAGGCCGCCCGTATCGACGATGCCGACGATCCGCCGCGCCGGGTCGGTCCGGTGGATCTCGCTGCGGAACCCCGTCTCCCGTTCCTCCTCGCCCCGGAAGAGACGGCCGCTGGTGACGACGAGCAGGGCTCCGCGCGACTCCCCCACCCACTGGGCGACGAGGTGCGCCGCGGTCACGCCCGCGGCGCGGTTGTCCATGCCCACGTACGCGATCCGGGCGCTCTGCGGAACGTCGGTGACCACGGTGACGACGGGGATGCGGCGCGCGGTCAGGCGCGCGATCGCCGCCGCGACCGCGGGTGTGTCCGGAGCCTTGAGGACGACGCCGTGGCTCCCGCGGCGCGCGATGCCGTCGAGCTCCGCGACCAGCTCATCCGGCTGCCACGCCTCCCGCACGTGGTAGCGGGCGCGGAAGACCGCCGGGCGCAGGGTGGGCAGCTCGGCCTCCAGCGCGACGCGGGTCAGGTCCGAGAACCGGCGCGGAGTCTCCATGACCAGATCGAGCATGAACCGGCGACCCGACAGCCGCAGTTGCGAGCGCTGCCGGTCGAGATCGGCGATCGCCTGCCGGACCTGTGCCGCCGTTCCCTCGCGCACCCCGACGCGGCCGTGGAGCACGCGGTCGACAGTGGCCTCGCTGACGCCCGCCTGCTGCGCGATCTCGCGGATCGGATGGGAGTGCGCCACCGCGGGCCTCCTCGTGCTGAGGGATTCTTGAGGGTTTTCCGGGCTATCCGGAACCCGACAGCTTGCCACGATGAATCCGGGGGCGGACACCGATTCCCCACTCCCGCTTCGCATCGACGTCAGGAAAAGCGATATGTCCACCACCTTCCCGGCCCGGGCCGGGGCATCGAACCACACGGGCCGGATCAGCGAGGCCGACTGCCGCCTCGAGGAGTTCACGGCGCAGCTCGAGTTCGAGACCGACCTGGCCTCGTACCCCTACGCGGACCGGGCGGTGCGCGGGGTCCTGTTCTACGGCGCTGCGGCCACGGAGGCCGCGGCCGATCCGGACAAGCGCGAGCAGCTGTCCGGCGAGCTGGCGCGCGCGCTCCTGACCGGCCCGGGCATCGTCGTCTTCGACGGTGCCTTCGACCACCGGCACGGCCTCGACGAGTCGACAGCACTGTTCACCGCCATGATCGCCGAACAGCGCGCGAACGGCTCCGGCGGCGGCGACCACTTCGCCGCGCCGGGCGCGAACGACCGGATCTGGAACGCCCTGAGCAAGCACGCGCTCCGCGATCCCGCTTCGTTCGCCCGCTACTACGCCAACGACGTGCTCGCGCTGGTCGCGACCGCGTGGCTGGGCCCGATGTACCAGGTGACGTCCGCGATCAACGTGGTGAACCCCGGCGGGGCGGCGCAGTCCCCGCACCGCGACTACCACCTCGGATTCATGGAGCCGGAGACGGCGCGGCGTTTCCCACGGCACACGCACCTGCTCTCCCCCGCGCTCACCCTGCAGGGCGCTGTCGCACAGGTGGATATGCCGATCTCATCGGGTCCCACCCTGTATCTGCCGTACTCCCAGCGCTACGAGCCCGGATACCTCGCCTTCAACCTCCCGGAGTTCCGGGACTACTTCGAGGCGAACCACGTTCAGCTGCCGCTGCGCGCAGGCGACGCCGTCTTCTTCAACCCGGCGCTGTTCCACGCCGCGGGCTCGAACCGATCGGCGGGCATCCGCCGGATGGCCAACCTGCTGCAGATCAGCTCGGCGTTCGGGCGCGCGATGGACGCCGTGGACCGATCCGCGATCCTCCGCACCGTCTACCCCGAGCTGCAGGGGTTCGCCGCCACCGGAGACGCTCGCGCCGTGGAGAACCTCGTCGCCGCCTCGGCCGAGGGGTACGCCTTCCCGTCGAACCTGGACCGGGACCAACCGCTCGGCGGCATGCACGGCGAGACGCAGGCGGAACTGACCCGCCGCGCGCTGGCGTCCGGCCTGGACCCGGAGGCTTTCGCGGCCGAACTGGCCGCCCTCGACGAGCGGCACCGCCCGTGACCGGGCGGCCCGCCGATCTCGCGGACAGGGTCGTCTTCGTATCGGGCGGAAGCCGGGGCGTGGGCGCCGCCGTCGTCCGCGCGGCCGCCGCGGCCGGAGCCCGCGTCGCCTTCTCCGGAAGGGATGCCGCGGTCGGGGAGGCCCTGCGGTCCGACCTGGCCGCGGAGGGGACTGAGGCGATGTTCGTTCAGGCCGACGTCGCCGATCCCGCGCAGGCGACGGGTTCGGTCGAAGCGGTGGTCGAGACCCTCGGCCGGGTCGACTGCCTGTGCAACGCGGCGGGACTCACGTCTCGCGGCACCTTGACCGAGACCACGCCCGAGCTCTTCGACGAGCACATCGCGATCAACCTCCGCGCGCCCTTCTTCACCATGGCCGCTGCGGTGCGCGACATGCGAGCACGCCGCGCCCCCGGCACCGTCGTCAACATCATCTCGATGTCGGCGCACGGCGGTCAGCCCTACCTGGCGCCGTACGTCGCCGCGAAGGCGGGGCTGATCGGGCTCACGAAGAACGCGGCCCACGCCCACCGCTTCGACCGGATCCGGATCAACGGCCTCAACATCGGCTGGACCGAGACGGAGGGCGAGGCCCAGGTGCAGAAGCGGTTCCACGACGCTCCCGACGACTGGGCGGAGCAGGCCGGGCGCGACCTGCCCGCGGGTCGCCTCGCATCCGCCGAGGACGCGGCCGCAGCAGTGGTCTTCCTACTCTCGGACCGCAGCGGCGTGGTCACCGGCTCGGTGATCGACTGGGACCAGCAGGTCTGCGGTGCGTACGACTGAGAACTTGCACCTCAGACATATTTGACCGAACATATGGACATGTCGCGTATCGGACTGCGCCTCCGTCCGCAGGAGGTCACGAGCTTCAGCCGCCCCCTCGCGCTCCTGGTGGCGGGCGCGCTGTTCCTCGAGAACCTCGACGGCACCGTGTTGCAGACCGCCGCGCCGGCGATCGCCCGCGACTTCGGGATCACTCCGGCGGGAGTCAGCCCCGCGATCGTCGGCTATCTCCTGGCGGTGGCGGTCGCGATCCCCGTGGCGGGGTGGGCCGCCGAGCGGTACGGGGATCGCCGCGTGTTCCTGTGGTCCGTCGCGGCGTTCACCGTCGCGTCCGTCGCGTGCGCGCTCACGCCGGACCTGCTGTGGTTGACCCTCTTCCGCGTCGCGCAGGGGATCGGCGGAGCCCTGATGATCCCCGTCGGCCGGATCGCGGTGCTGCGGGCGGTGCGCCCCACCGACCTCCTCTCCGCGATGGCGTACCTGACGTGGCCGTCACTCATCGCGCCGGTGATCGCCCCGTTCCTCGGGGGCGTCATCACCGACGCCCTGGGGTGGCGATGGATCTTCGTGCTCAACGTGCCGATCGGGGTGGCGCTGGCGATCGGCGGAGCGTTCCTCCTCCCTCGGCGCGAGGAACGGATCCGCACTCCGCTCGACCGCTGGGGCTACCTGCTCACGGCGGGCGCGGTGGTGTGCCTGACGGGTGGCATCGAGCTGCTCCAGGGCGGGCGCCCCTGGGAGGTGGCCGGACTGCTGGGCGCGGCCGTCGCACTCGCGGTCGCCGCCGCGCGGGGCATGGGCCGCCGCGCCGATCCGCTGTTCGACCTCGCCGTCATGCGGATCCCGACGTTCCGCGCCGGCAACCTGAGCGGATCGGTCTACCGCGCGGTGATCACCGGCGCGCCCTTCCTGTTCGTGTTGCTCTTCCAGGCGGGGTTCGGATGGAGCGCGGCGACCGCGGGGGCGATGGTGACGGCGGTGTTCGTCGGCAACGTCGGGATCAAGCCGCTCACCTCGCCGATCATCCGGCTGCTCGGCTTCCGGCGCACCCTGGTGTGGTCGATCGTCGCGGGCGCGGCGATACTTCTCGCGTTCGCCCGGGTGCACGAGGCGACACCGGCGCCGGTCATCGCCGCGCTCCTCGTCTTCTCCGGGATGGTGCGGTCCATCGGTTTCAGCGCCTACAACACCGTCATGTTCGCCGACGTACCCCGCGATCTGCTGTCGGCTGCGAACAGCCTGTCGGCGACACTGCAGCAGGTCGGCACCGCGCTCGGGGTCGCGGCCGCCGCGGCGGCGGTGCGCCTCGGCACCGGTGTCGCGGGCGTCGATGCGGTGGCGTCCGGCTACCGGCTCGCCTTCGTGCCCTTCGCGGCACTGCTCCTGATCCCGCTGGCCGGGGCGTTGAGGCTTCCCGCATCCGCCGGTGAGCACGCCACTGCCCGCCGGTGACGGCACCGTCGGGCAGGGGCGGGCGCCTTACAGGCGGACCGTGGCGCCCTCCGCGGCGGAACGCCGCGCGGCCGCGAGAGCACGGGCCTGCGCGATCGCGTCGGCGCGGCCGAACGCCGGGCTCGCCTCTCCGGCGAACGCCGCGCTCGCGGCCTCGAACTCGATCCGGTAGGCGTCCTCGTTGTCCGGGCCCGCTGCGGTGAGCCGGAAGGCTCCGCTCGGGTCCGCGGGCGGGCTCTCGGACCGCTCCCCACGGATCAATTCGATGGTGCCCGACCGGCACAGCCACGGGTCGTCGACGACGATCCGCCCCGAGGTGCCGACGAGCTCGAGCTGATCGCGTCGCTCCAGGTCCAGGCCCACGTCGATGAGCCCCATCGCGCCGGAATCGAGTTCGAGAATCGCGGAGGCTCGCAGATCGTGGCCCGCGCCCGTCCCGGTGGGGTCGGCGACCCGCACGGCGCGCACGGTCGACGGTTCGCCGCCGAACAGGCGGACCGCACTGACGCAATAGCCTCCGAGGTCCGCCAGCGCGCCGCCGCCGAGGTCGGTCGTGCGCCGGATGTCGCCGGGCGGGGCACTCACGCTGAGCGCGGCGCGGACGAGCGCGAGCTCACCGACCGCGCCCTCCGCGAGCAGTCGACGGACCAGCAGCGTCTGCGGGTGCAGCCGCCACATGAAGCCCTCTATCGCAAGCCGCCCCGCACGCTCCGCGGCGTCGAAGACAGCCGTCGCCTCATCCGGGTCCAGGGTGAGCGGCTTCTCGCACAGCACGTGCTTGCCCGCCTCCAGGGCCCGGATCGCCCACTCACCGTGGAGTGTGATCGGCAGCGGCACGTAGACCGCGTCGATGCCGCTGTCGGCGAGCAGCTCCTCGTAGCTCCCGTACGCGACGGGCGCCCCGACCTCGGCGGCGTACGCCGCGGCGCGATCGGGCTCGCGCCCGGCGACGGCGACGAGCTCGGCACCGTCGGCCGCAGCGATCGCGCGGGCGGCGACCCGGCCGATCCCCGACGTCGACAGCAGGCCCCAGCGCACCGTCACGCGCGGACCTCCACCACGGCTCCGGTGCGGAGCGACTCGGCAGCGGCGTCGGCGAGCAGCAGCGCGGCCCGACCGTCGTCGAACCCGGGCGACGCGACGCCGCCGGTCTCGGTCATCGTCACGAAGGCGTCGAGCTCGGCACGGTAGGCCGGCGTGTAGCGATCCAGGAAGAAGTTCAGGGCCGGTCCCGCGGCACCGGTGTACGCCGCCCCCGAGAAGTTCACGGAGGTCGCGTGCTGATTGGCCGCGGTGAGCGCGCCCAACGCGCCGAAGGCCTCCAGCCGCTGGTCGTAGCCGTAGGCGCAGCGCCGGGAGTTGGTGATGGTCGCCAGCTGCCCGCCGGCGCCGCGCAGCACCACCATGGCGCCGTCGACATCGCCGGCAGCGCGGATCTCCGCGGAGACCAGGTTCGATCCCAGGGCCGACACCGCCACCACCTCGCCGAGGAAGAACCGGGCGAGGTCGAGATCGTGGATCATCATGTCCCGGAACAGCCCGCCCGACGAGGCGACGTAGTCCGCCGGCGGCGGCGCGGGATCGCGGCTGACGATGGTGAGCTGCTCCAGCGGGCCGACCTCGCCCGCGTCGACGCGACGGCGGACCTCGGCGAAGGAGGCGTCGAACCGCCGGTTGAAGCCGAGCATCACCCTGTCGGTGAGGTCGCCGAGATCGGCGCGGCAGGCGTCGACCCGGGCGATGTCGAGGTCGATGGGCTTCTCGCACAGCGCGGTCCGGCCGGTGCGCACCGCTCGGCTGAGCAGGTCCACGTGCGTCGGCGTGGGCGAGGCCACCACGACGGCGTCCACATCGCCGGCCGCGAGGACGTCCTCCACGTCGGTCGCCCACGCCGCGCCGTAGCGCTCCCCGACCTCCCGTGCGGCCGCCTCGATCGGGTCGAAGACCCACGTCAGC
Source organism: Tsukamurella sputi (assembly GCF_007858445.1). Taxonomy (GTDB): domain Bacteria; phylum Actinomycetota; class Actinomycetes; order Mycobacteriales; family Mycobacteriaceae; genus Tsukamurella; species Tsukamurella sputi. The sequence continues at coordinate 467,799 of NZ_VIGV01000001.1, forward strand.
TCGGCGCGGTCGCTCACCGCGACGGAATCGGCGTGCACCCGCCCGATCCGGCCGCAACCCAGCACCGCGATCCGGGTCCTGCTCATCGCACCTCCTCCAGTTTCTGCGCGCCGCGCAGCATCTCGACGGCCAGCGCCACGGATTCGCGCTGGCCGAGCGTGTAGTCCTCGTTCTCGATGGACAGCGGACCGTCGTATCCCGCGAGGCGCAGGTTCGCGATGAACCGCACCCAGAAGTCGACGCCGTCGGGGTGCCCGGTGCCGACCGCGACGTAGTTCCACGCCCGCTCCTCGGTGCGCGGGTTCGGGACGGTCTCGAGCCGCGAGGCGACCGCGGCGCGGTCCTCGATGCGGGTGTCCTTCGCGTGGACATGATGGATCGCGCCGTCCAGGGCGCGGATCGCGGCGAGCGGGTCGGCTCCCATCCAGAGGAGGTGGCTGGGATCGAAGTTCGCGCCCACCACATCACCCACGGCGGCGCGCAGCCGAAGGAGGCCGGGCACGTTGTAGACGAGCTGGTTGGCGTGCATCTCGACGGCGATCCGCACGCCCCGGGCGCGGGCCTCATCGGCGATCGGTCCCCACCACTCGATCGCCCGCTCCCACTGGTAGTCCAGCAGTTCCAGATTCTCGGGCGGCCAGACGGTCGTGATCCACGGCGGCACGGTGTCCCCCGGATAGCCGGGAAGGCCTGACATCGTGACGACGGTGCCGATCTCGAACTCCTGCGCGAGCTGGAGCGCGCCGCGCAGGACAGCGGCGTCGCGCTCCCCGTGCCGGGGGTGCAGCGGGTTTCCGGCGGCGTTGAAGGCCTCGAGTCGCAGGCCGCGCGAGGCGACGTCGCGGGCCAGGGCCGCACGCGCGCCACCGTCGCTGCAGAGTTCCACCAGGTCGGCGTGCGGGGCGGGCGACCACCCGCCGTGCACGCCGCCCAAGCCGATCTCGACGGTCTCGACACCGAGGTCCACCGCGGTGTCGAGCGCCTCGGCGCGGGTCAGGTCCGAGAGGCTGTCGGTGAGCAGTCCGATCTGCACGTCAGCCCCCGATCCCGGACGAAGCCGGAACCGAGAGCCCGAACAGCCCGCGGCGGCGCACGAAGGAGTCCTCGGGCACCCCGATGGCGGCGAGGCCCGCGACGCCCGAGGCGAAGAGCGCACCGTCGAGCGGGAGCGGCACCGTCGCGCCGAGGGCGCCCGACGCGTACGCGGCGACCGTGATCTCGAGGATGTGCCGGGCGACTGCGGCATCGACGACGGGGGCGCGGCCGCCGGCGACCGCATCGGCGAAGTCGAGCACTGTCTCCCGCATCGAGGCGGCGATGAGCGGCTCCAGTTCGGCTCCCGTCGCGAGGTCGACGGTGCGCGTCCCGGACTCCGTGGTGACGGTGAGGGATTCGAACGGCGCCCACGGCATGGTCCCGTCCGCACGGTAGTGCGCCACGGCTCGGCCGCGATCGCCCTCGACCGCGAGCCCTCCCTGGCCCATGCCCCAGCCGATGTTCACCAGCGCGACGCGACGGCCGGCCTCGAGGCGGCACAACGCGATTCCGTCGACGGCGTCGCCATCGGTCGCGCTGTCCACGAACGCGGAGACCCGTTCCGCACGCGCGCCGAGGAGCGCCTCGGCGAGGTACACGCCGTGCAGCATGTCGACCAGGACTCCCCCACCCGCCTGCGCGGGATCGTGGCGCCACGTCGGCCGGTAACCCGCCGCGCCGGGCAGGTCCAGGACCCCCAGCATGTCGACGCGCGCCGTCCGGATCTCGCCGAGCTCGCCCGAGTCGATGATCGCCTTGAGCGCCACAATCTCCGGGAAGAAGAGGTAGTTGGCGACCACGGCCAGCACCGTCCCCGCCTCCGCGGCGGCGGCCCGCATGGCCTCCGCGTCCGCCGGGACGGCGGCGATCGGCTTCTCGCACAGCACGTGCTTGCCCGCGCGCGCCGCAGCGATCGCGACGTCCCGGTGCAGGTGCTGCGGGGTGCACAGGTCGAGCGCGTCGACGTCGTCACGGGCGAGCAGCTCGGCGACGTCCGCGTGCACCTGCTCCGGCGCGAGTCCCGCGGCGACGCGGCCCAGCTCGAGCCGCTCCGGAGTCGGATCGGCGATGCCGACGATGCGGAACCGGTCGTCGGCCGCGAGATAGGCGGGGATGTGGAAGCCCAGGGCGATGTTGCCGCAGCCCACGAGGGCCACGCGGATCGGCTCGGTCATACTCTCTCGATTCGGGTCGGAGTGGTCAGATGTCGACGGCGGCGGGGCGTCCGGTCTCGTCGGACCGGACGGCGGCCTCGACGACCGCGAGAGTGCGGACACCGTCGGCGACGTCGGGGAGGTCGGCGAGGTAGGGGGCGGCGTCCTCCCCCACCCCATCGGCGAACAGCGCGAACGCGAAGTCGCGGTAGAGATTCGCGAAGGCGAGCGCGTATCCGTCCGGGTGTCCGGCCGTGAACCGCGCTGCCGCGAGTGCGGCCGGCGTGGCCCCGGGACCCGCCTTGGTGAGGAGGCGGTCGGACTCGCCGTCCGCACGCCAGCACAGCGTCTCCGGGGTGTCGTGGTTCCAGGAAAGGCTGCCGCGGTCGCCGTGGACGGTGATCGCGAGCCCGTGGGTCGCCCCCGCGGCCTGCGAGGTCGCCCAGCACCGCCCGCGGGCGCCGCCCTCGAAATCGAGGGTCAGGTAGGCGTTGTCGAAGGCCACGTGCCCCGGATCGACGCGGGCGAGGTCGGCGTGAACCGTCGTGATGCGGCGGCCGGCGACGAACTCCGCGAGATGCACGGCGTGCGTCCCGAGGTCGGCGGTCAGCGCGGTGACCCCGCCCTCCGTGCCGTCCACGCGCCACGAGCCGTGCGGTGTGGTCGCCGCGTACATCCCACCGGCGAACCTGATCTCGACCAGGGTGATCCGGCCGAGGTCGCCCCGGGCGACCATCTCCCTGGCCTGCCGGACCATGGGATAGCCGCTGTAGCAATGGGTGAGCATGAGGCGGCGTCCCGAGCCGGCCACCGCCGCCGCGACCCGTCGGGCGTCTGCGGCGGTATCGGTGAGCGGCTTCTCACAGATCACGTGGAAACCCGCGGCCAGGAGGTCGCACGCGATCTCGGCGTGACTCGACGGCCGGGTCGCGACGATGACCGCGTCCACCCGGTCCGCCCGCGCCGACTCCCCCGCGATGAGGGCGCGGTGGTCGGCGTAGGTGCGATCGGGTGCCACGAGCCACGACCGCCCGGTGGCCGCGTTCGTCGCCGACGTGCGGGAGAAGGCTCCCGCCACGAGGTCCCACACCCCGTCGGTGCGGAGCGCGATGGCGTGGGTCTCGCCGATGTAGCTGCCGATCCCACCGCCGACCATCGCGACCCGCAGCCGGCGACCGAAGCGTTCGAGGAGCGTCGCCGTCACTCGCTCACCTGCGCAGTTCGTGGCTGAGCGTCTCGAGCTCGTCGCCGCCCGCCATCTGCGAGGTCAGCTCGTCGAGACTGATCTCGTCGTAGGTGCAGTCGAGCTTCTGGCGTCCGCGGTTGAGCAGGACGAAATGGTCGCCCACCATGTAGGCGTGGTGCGGGTTGTGGGTGATGAAGACGACGCCGAAGCCCTGGTCCCGGGCCGCAGTGATGTATCGCAGCACCATGCCCGACTGCTTGACCCCGAGGGCCGCGGTCGGCTCGTCGAGGATCAGCACGCGTGCGCCGAAGTAGATCGCCCGCGCGATGGCGACGCACTGCCGCTGGCCGCCCGACAGCGAGCTGATCGGAGCGTCCACGTCGGGCAGGTCGATGCCCATCTTGAACAGCTCCTCCTTCGTGGTGGCGCGCATGGTCTGCACGTCCAGGCTCTTGAGGAAACCGGAGCGCAGTTCCTGCCCCAGGAAGAAGTTGCGCCACACCGGCATCAGGCCCACGACAGCGAGGTCCTGGTAGACGGTGGCGATCCCCTTCTCGAGCGCGTCCTTCGGCGAGTCGAGCGTCGTCGCCACGCCGTCGACGAGGACCTCGCCCTCGCTCGGCTTGTGCAGGCCCGCCATCGTCTTGATGAGCGTCGACTTGCCGGCACCGTTGTCGCCGAGCACGCACGTGACCTCGCCGGGGAAGACCCGGAGGTTGATCCCCTTGAGCGCGATGATGTTGCCGTACTGCTTGCCGACGTCCTTGAACTCGATCAGCGCGACCTTGTCGTCGCCGGTCTCGGGGCTCTCGGCCGAAATGTCGTCCGTGGTCATAGGGTCACCTCTTCGCGGCGAAGTTGCGGAATGCGTTGTTGGCGATCACGGCGAACAGCAGCATGATGCCGAGGAAGAACTTGAACCAGTCGGGGTTCCAGCCGGCGTAGACGATGCACTGGTTGACCATGCCGAAGATGAACGCGCCGATCATCGCGCCCACCGCGGTGCCGTAGCCGCCGGTGAGCAGGCAGCCGCCGATGACGGCACCGATGATGTAGAGGAATTCGTTGCCGACGCCCTGGCCGGACTGGACGGTGTCGTAGGCGTACAGCAGGTGCTGCCCGACGAACCAGGCGCAGAAGGCCACGAACATGAACAGACCGATCTTGACCTTGGTGACCGGGACGCCCACGGCGCGTGCGGAATCCTGGTTGCCGCCGACGGCGAAGATCCAGTTCCCGACGCGCGTGCGCATGAGGACGTACGTGGCGACGACCGTGAACAGCACCCACCAGAGGACCGTGACCTTGAGCCCGACCCCGAAGACATGGATCGTCGACGAGAAGACGGCCTGCGCCGACGGGAAGCCCTGCATGTCCGCGATCGTCGGGGTGGCGACCTGACCGGTGACCATCTTGGTCACCGCGAGGTTGATGCCGGTGAGCATGAGGAAGGTCGCCAGCGTGATGAGGAAGCTGGGGATCCTGGTGCGCATCACCATGTAGCCGTTGAAGGCACCGACCGCGAGCGACAGCCCCAGGGCGAGGAGTGATCCCACCCAGGTGTTCAGGTGCAGGTTGTAGGCGAGCATCGACGCCGCGAGGGACGAGAAGGTCACGGCCACACCGGTCGACAGATCGAACTCGCCGCCGATCATGAGCACGGCGACCCCGCAGGCCATGATGCCGATCGTGGAGCTGGCGTAGAGGACGGTGGCGAAGGCCTCCGGGCTGTGGAAGGGCGGCGCGACGATGAGGAAGAAGATCAGGATCGCGATCGCGCCGATCAGCGCACCCACCTCGGGGCGCAGGATCAACCGCTGCAGCGGCTTCTGCTTCTTGACGCGCTCGTCGGTGACGGGCGTGTGCGTGCTCAGATCAAGAGCCTCGTCGGTGGTCATCAGCGGGTACCGCCCTTGGCGAGCTCGGCGACCTTGTCGACATTCGTCTTATCGATGAACGCCGGGCCGGTGAACACCGCCTGGCCGCCGCCGATGGTGTTGCCGTTGATGATCTGCAGCCAGAGCGAATCGATGGCGAGGTAGCCCTGGAGGTAGGGCTGCTGGTCGACGGCCCACGCGACCTTGCCGTTCTGGATCGCGCCGACCAGGGCTGCGTTGGTGTCGAAGGTGACGATCCGGGGCTTGGCACCGGCACTCTCGACCGCCTTGGTGGCCGTCAGCGCGAAGGGCGCGCCCAGCGCCACGACGGTGTCGATGCTCGGGTCCTGCTGCAGCTTGGCGTTGACCTTGGACTGCACGTCGGTCATGTCCTCGCCGTTGACGTTGAGATTCTCGACGGTGCCGCCCGCGAGGCCGGTCCGCACGCCCGCACAGCGCGATTCGAGCTGGACCTGGCCTTGCTGCTGGATGATGCAGATAGCCTTCTTGGCACCCTCCTTCGCGAGGCGCTCGCCGACAGCGACGCCCGCGGTGGTCTCGTCTTGGCCGAAGTACTGCTGGATCCCCATGCGGGCGTAGTCGTTGTAGCCGGCGTTGAACGCGGAGACCGGAATCCCCGCCTTCTGCGCGTTCTGCACGACGGCCTGGAAGGCGTTCGGCGTGGAGAGGGTGAGCGCGATCCCGTCGACCTTGCTGTCGATCGCCGCCTGCACGAGGTTCGCCTGGTTCGGGGCCTGCGGGTCGTTGGAGTAGCGGAGGGTGACGTTGTCCTTCTTCGCCGCCATCTCCGCCCCCTTGCGGATGAGGTCCCAGAAGGTGTCGCCGGGCTGCTGGTGCGTGACCATGGCGATGGTCAGGCGCTTCGTGCCCGCCGAGCCGACGCCGGCACCGCCGTCGCCGCTGTCGCGCGGCGCGCCGCCCGTGCTCGAGCACCCCACCACCGTGATCAGCGCGGCCGTGCCGGCCGCGGTCGCGGCGAGCAGAGTACGGAGCCTCCGCGGCCGCTGCGTGGTCTTCTTCATTGCTGTGTCCCTTCGACCTCACCGAGTGAGACGACCCACTCGCTGAGCTGAATGTAGTACAGATCACAGCGCTTGCCTAGTGTTTGTTCAGACATACGCACATTGCCGCGAGCCGGCGATTCAGCCGGGCGGCGCGGTGGTGCTCCGGACGACCAGCCGCGGTGCGAGAACACGACACTCGCGGTCACGCATCGTCGCGCCCCCGGCGTCCATCGCCATCCTGTCGCGCAACAGGGCGCCCGCTCGGTCCCCGACCTCGAAGCTGCGGTCGTCGACCGTCGTCAGCCCGACCAGTCGCGTCGAGGCCAGCGAGGTGTCGTCGTAACCGACGACGGAGAGATCGCGCGGGACCTCCAAGGCGTGCTCACGCGCCGCCCCGAGCACGCCGACGGCCATCACGTCGTTCGCCGCGAACACCGCGGTGATCCCCGGATCCGCGGCGAACAGCTCGGCGGCGGCGCGGAACCCGGCCTCGTCCGACGCCCCGCCGCGCCAGGAGGCGTCGACCACGGTCGCGCCCAGACGGGATATCTCGGCGGCGAAGGCGGCGCGCCGGACGTCGCCCGCCCCGCCGCCGGCGCACACCTGCCCGACGGTGCGATGCCCCAGTTCCACCAGGTGTCGCGCCACCAGGCGCGCTCCTTCCGCGTCGTCGTTGGCCACCGCGTCGAACCGCGCGTCCCGCATCGCCCGCGTGCCCGCGACCACGACCGGCGGCAGTGCGGCGTCGTCGCGCGCGACCAACGATCGCGGAGGGTCCATGCCGAGAACGAGACCGTCCACCCGCATCGCGAGCATGGATTCGACCGGGTCCTCGGCCTGGTCCGCGGTGGCGACGTCGACGACGGCCAGCCGGTAGCCGGCCGGCCCCAGCGCCGCGTGCAGGCCGCGCACGAGGTCCACGAACCACAGGTTCGTGTAGTCGTCGATCAGCACCCCGACGGTGCGCGTGCGGCGCGCGGCGAGATTCGCCGCCGCCCTGCTGGGGCGGTACCCGAGGTCGGCGATCGCCTCCTCGACGGCGCGACGCGAGCCCTCTCCGACTCGCGGCGACCCCTGCAGGACGAGCGAGACCAGGGACTTCGACACCCCCGCTCGCGTCGCGACGTCGTAGATCGTCGGCCGTTTACCCGCCATCACACTCCCTCTTGACAGGACATACGAACATTATTCATGATTGTTGGAGCGCTCCAACTACCATCGACGCTAGGCCGCGACGGAGCGCACGGCAACCCCTGAAGGAGGGATATGAGCAGCAACAGCATCGGCGTCGCGGTGATCGGCGCCGGCATGGCGGGCAAGGCACACGCAGCCGGCTATCGATCCGCCACCGCCGTCTACGGCCCCGGGCTGCCGGACGTGCGGCTGGTCTCGATCGCGGACGCGTACGAGCCGCTGGCGCAGGACACCGCCCGGCGCTTCGGCTTCGAACGGCACGACACCTCGTGGCAGGCGATCGCCGCCGCCGCCGACATCGACGTGGTGAGCGTCGTCGTCGCGAACGCGCTCCATCGGGAGGTCGTCGAATCCCTGCTGGCCGCGGGGAAGCACGTTCTGTGCGAGAAGCCGCTGTCGGACACGCTCGAGGACGCCCGCGCCATGACCTTCGCCGCGGAGGCCGCGGCCGAGCACGGTGTCCTGGGCCGCATCGGACTGACCTACCTGCGATCGCCGGGCATCGCCCTGCTCGGAGAACTGGTGCGCAGCGGCCGCCTCGGCCGCCTCATCAACGTCGACGGCGCGTACTGGACCGACTACGCCTGCGACCCGGATGGCCCCATCAGCTGGCGGTTCAAGGGACCCGCGGGCTCGGGTGCCCTCGCCGACGTGGGCAGCCACCTGACCTACGTCGCGGAGCTCTTCGGCGGTCCCGTCGCCACGGTCCGCGGCGCGACGCTGCACACCGCGTTCGCGACCCGGCCGAAGCCGCTCGGCCGGGTGATCGGCCACGAGCACGGCGCGGTGAGCGACGAGCGGGACACCGTCGAGAACGACGACGTGGCGGGCTTCTTCGTGGACTTCGCCGGCGGCGGGACGGGCGCCCTGCAGGTCTCCCGCGTCGCGGCGGGGCATCCGAACACACTGAAGGTCGAGGTCTTCTGCGAGCGCGGTTCGGCCGCGTTCGACTTCCGTCACCCCGGGCAGGTCCGGGTCGTGTTCGCCGACGACGACCAGGCGCTCGGCGGGCCGCGGACGGTGACGCTCGGCCCCGACCACCCGTACTGGCGCGGCGGCCTCGCCATGGACGCACCCGGTGTCGGGATCGGCCAGAACGACGGCTTCGTCTTCCAGGCCCGCGCCTTCCTCGAGGAGGTCGCCGGACTGCCCGCCGACGAGTCACTGCCGCGCAATGCAGATTTCGCCGACGGCCTGCACAACATGGAGCTCATCGACGCCGTCGCGCGGTCCGCCGTGGCCGGTGGGGCGCCCGTGGACGTGACCGCCCTCCTCCCCCAGCCCTGACATCCCGACGGAGACCCCCATGAAACTCGGCCTGTACAACGCCGTCTACCACGACCGTCCGCTCCCCGACGCGCTCCGCGCGATCGCCGACGTCGGCCTCACCGGCATCGAACTCAACACCGGCGGCTTCCTGCCGCCCGTACACGTTCCGGACATCGCCGGCATCCTCGTCAGCGACACCGCCCGCGACGACTACCTCGGGACGTTCGAGGGCACCGGCGTGAGCATCGCCGGGCTCAACTGCAACGGCAACCCGCTGCACCCGAACCGCGCGATCGGCGGGCGCCACGCCGACGACATCCGCCGCTCGATCCGGCTCGCGGCCCGCCTCGGCCAGGACCGCGTGGTCACCATGTCCGGACTGCCCGGCGGCGACACCGGTGCGACACACCCGAACTGGGTGGTCAACGCGTGGAACTCCGCAGCGCTGGACGTGCTGGACCACCAGTGGGAGATCGCCGCCGACTTCTGGCGCGAGACCGACCGCTTGGCCGCGGACCACGGCGTGAAGGTGGCCCTCGAACTGCACCCGCAGAACATCGTCTTCAACAGCGCCTCCGTGCACGAGCTGGTCGAGCGGACGGGGTCCACCCATCTCGGCGTGGAGCTCGACGCCTCGCACCTGTTCTGGCAGCAGATGGACCCCGTGGCCGTCGTCCGGCACCTCGGCGAACTCGTGGTGCACGCCGCCGCGAAGGACGTGCGCGTCAACCCGGAGTACGCGGCGCTGAACGGCGTGCTGGACAACTCCTTCCGCCGCCTCGGAGCCGACGAGGCACGGACCAACCTCGGCGGCGACGAATGGGCGAACGAGTGGCCGAAGCGGGCGGCGTGGGACTTCGTCGCACTCGGCAAGGGCCACGACACCGCCTACTGGACCGAGTTCCTTGGCGCCCTCCACGACGTGGACCCCGACATGCGCGTCAACATCGAACACGAGGACACCGAGCTCGGGCGCGAGGAGGGCGTCGCCGTCGCGGCAGAGGTCCTCCTGGCCGCGGACGCCGCCCTCACGGCCTCGCTCGCGGGCTGACGAACCCACGGTGCCGACGGTCCGCGGACCGTCGGCACCGTGGCGTGCGAGTGTCTACGCCAGCGCGACCCAGCGCCCGTCGACGACCGAGCGGGTCATCGCGTCGAGCGCGCGGGCGCTGCGCACCGCGTCCTCCACGGTGGCCCCTTCCGGGACACCGGTGACGATGGAACGCAGGAAGTGCTGCGCTTCGATGACCTTGAGGTCGTCGTAGCCCATGGGGTTCGCCGCACCGGGCTGGAACGCGGCGAAGTCGCCGCTGCCGGGCCCGACGTGCACCGTCGACACGGGCTGGTCCTGGAAGTCCGTGCCGAGCGCCGCCTCGAGCTCGCCCATGCGGCGGTAGTCCCAGCGCACCATGCCGGACGTCCCGTGGATCTCGAAGCCGTAGGAGTTCTGCTCCCCCACCGCGACCCGGCTCGCCTCGAGCACGCACCGCGCGCCGGAGGCCAAGCGCAGCTGGGCCGACAGGTAGTCCTCGTTCTCGACGGGGCCGCGCACGCCGGAGGTGGCGAGCTGATGCCCCGAGGTGGCGCCGGTGGGCTCCGAACGCTCGGGGATGAAGACCGCCGTGTCCGCGACCAGGGCGTCGACATCGCCGAGCAGGTACGTGACCAGGTCGATCCCGTGCGAACCCAGGTCGCCGAGGACGCCGTTGCCGCCGCGGTCGCGCTGGTAGCGCCAGGTCAGAGCACCGTCGGGATGCGCGGCGTAGTCGCTGAAGAACCGGAACCGCGCGTGCGTGACGGCGCCGAGGCGGCCGTCGGCGATCATCGCTCGAGCGGCCTGCACCGCGGGCGCGTTGCGGTAGTTGAAGCCGACGGCGGTGCGGCGGTCGTTCCGCACAGCCGCCTCGGCGACCGCGGCGGCGTCGGCCTCGGTCAGCCCGACGGGCTTCTCGATCCAGAGGTGCTTGCCGGCGTCGAGCACGGCGACGCCGATCTCACGGTGCAGGAAGTTCGGCACGGTCACCGAGACGGCGTCGATCGTCGGATCCTCCAGGACGGAGCGCCAGTCGGTGTGGGCCGCGCCCGCGCCGAACCGGGCGGCGAAGGTCTCGGCGCGCCCCGGGACGTCGTCGGCCACCGCCGCCAGCACCGGCACCGCCGGGCCGTCCGGGTAGTGATGCGGCACACGGGCGTACGCCTGCGCATGCACCCGACCCATCCAGCCCATACCGATCACCGCGACCCGCACCCGGGTCGGATCCTGCTGCGTCTCGTCGTGCATCGTGCGCCACCTCCGTCGTGTGCCGTCCTGCGAACGACTTCAGAATGCCACACGCCCATCATTCATGTCCTGACATTCTTTCAATCTCGCGCAACTACTTGCCAAAGACCTCGGAGCTCTGTTGTGATGTACCTCACGCGGACAGCGGGAAGGACTCCGACAATGACGCACGGAAGCACCAGCACGCCGGCGGGCGGAACGGCACTGCCACCCCTCAGACCGGGCCCCCACCAGCGACGAATGGACCTCGTCGCCGTCGTCGCCACCTTCGGGGGCCTGCTCTTCGGCTACGACACCGGGGTGCTCAACGGCGCACTGGAACCGATGAAGCACGACCTCGGGCTCACCACCACGACCGAAGGCCTCGTGGTGAGCACGCTGCTCGTCGGAGCCGCGCTGGGCGCGCTCGTATGTGGCCGGCTCGCCGACGCCATAGGGCGCCGCAGGACGATGATCATCCTCGCGGTCGTCTTCTTCGTCGGCACGCTCGGAGCGGTCCTCGCGAACGATCTGGCGATGATGCTGCCGGCCCGATTCGTCCTCGGACTCGCGGTCGGCGGGGCGTCGGTCGTCGTCCCCGTGTACCTGTCCGAGCTGGCGCCGACGGAGAGACGCGGCACCCTCGGCGGACGCAACGAGCTGGCCATCGTCGTCGGCCAGCTCCTGGCCTTCGTGATCAACGCGATCATCGCCCGGGTATGGCCCCCGCTCAGCGACGCCAACCCCGACGGACACCCCGGGGTGTGGCGGATCATGCTCGCGGTGTGTGCCGTGCCGGCCGTGTTCCTCTTCCTCGGCATGCTGCGGATGCCGGAATCGCCCCGCTGGTACATCTCGAAGGGGCGCGACGCCGAGGCGCTCGCCGTGTTGATGCAGGTCCGCACCGAGGACCGTGCGCGCGCCGAGATGGCGGAGGTCGAGGAGCTGGCCCGCGAGGAGGAGGCCGCCCAGACCGGCGGCTGGGCCGACCTGGCGATCCCCTGGGTGCGCCGCATCATGCTGGCCGCCGTCATCCTGGCGATCGCGCAGCAGCTCACCGGGATCAACTCCGTGATGTACTACGGCACCGAGATGCTCAAGACCGCCGGCTTCAGCAACAGCGCGGCCCCGATCGCGAACATCTTCATGGGGGTCTCCGCGGTCATCGGGAGCGCGGTCTGCCTGTTCCTCCTCATCGACCGGATCCCCCGCCGCAGACTCATCATCCTGGGCATGATCGGTGTGACCGTCTGCCACGGTCTCACGGTGCTCTCGGCACTGATCCTGCCGGAGGGCAAGGTGCAGGCCTACGCCGTCCTGATCTTCGTCGCACTGTTCGTGCTCGCCATGCAGACGGCGCTCAACGTGCCGGTGTGGGTGTGCCTGTCCGAGCTCTTCCCGCTGCGCCTGCGCGGCTTCGGCATGGGCCTGTCCGTGCTCGTCCTCTGGCTGACGAACGCACTCGTCGGGCAGATCTTCCCCACACTCATCAAGGTCGGTGGCATCGTCGGTACGTACGGCACGTTCTTCGTCGTCTGCGCGCTGTTCTGTTTCCTGATCTACAAGACCCTGCCCAACACCAGCGGCCGCTCCCTGGAGGACTTGGAGGAGTCCTTCTCCCGCGGCGACTTCCGCTGACCGGATCGTTCTCGACACGAGGAGCATCATGACCATCATCGTCGCGGTCCCCGGCACCACCGAAGGCCCCGTCGCCCTGCGCGCCGGCGTCGAGGAGGCGAAGGCCCTCGGCACAGATCTCGTGGCCGTCAACCTCGGCATCGCCAAGCTCGACGTCTCGGGTTTCGACGAAGAGGTACCGATCACCGTCGTCGAGCGGACGGGACGCGGCGACCGCGACCCCGTCGACGCCGTGCTCGACGAGATCGATGAGCGCGGCGCGACACGCCTGGTGATCGCCGTCCGCCGGCGGTCCCTCGTGAGCAAGGCCGTCCTCGGCAGCGTCAGCCAGCGCCTGATCCTGAACTCGCCGATCCCCGTGCTCGCCGTCAAGGCCGACTGATCCGTCGCACGCGGCGCGGACGGCCTAGCCTTGAGCTGTGATGGGCACAGCGATCGTCCGGACCGAATCAGGAACAGTGGCCGGCGTCGTCATGAACGGCGTGGCCGCCCACCGCGGCATCCCGTACGCCGCCTCCCCGGTGCGACGGTGCGCGTGATCGACCGCGCCTGAATCAGCGGTCCTCGGCGAGGCTGGTCAGCGTGCCGATGCCCTCGACGGTGACGGCGACGTGCTGTCCGGCGGTGAACGGGCCGACGCCCTCGGGGGTGCCGGTGAGGATGACGTCACCGGGGAGCAGCGTCATGACCGACGAGATCCACTCGACGATGTCGCCGACCGAGTGGATCATCAGCGAGGTCCGCGAGTCCTGCTTGATCACGCCGTCGAGCTCGGTGTAGATCCGCGCGTCCGACGGGTCGAACTCGGTCTCGATCCAGGGGCCCAGCGGGCAGAAGGTGTCGTAGCCCTTGCCGCGGGTCCACTGCCCGTCGTGGCGCTGCTGATCGCGCGCGGTGACGTCGTTGGCGACGGTGTAGCCCAGGATCACGTCCTTGGCCTTGGCGGCGGGCACGTCGCGACAGGGCTGGCCGATCACGATCGCGAGCTCGCCCTCGTAGTCCACCTGCTGCGAGCTGCGGGGCAGCTTGATCGGCGCGAGCGGGCCGATGATCGAGGTGTTGGGCTTGATGAAGATCACCGGATCCTTCGGCGCCTCGCCGCCCATCTCCGCGGCGTGCGCGGCGTAGTTCTTGCCGATGCACACCACCTTGCTGGCGAGGATCGGGGCGAGCAGGCGCACGTCGTCGAGTGCCCAGCTGCGGCCGGTGAACTCCGGTGTCCCGAAGGGATGCTCGGAGATCTCGCGGGCCCGGGCACCGTCCTCCGGGTCACCCTCGATGGCCGCGAACGCGACCCCGTCACTGCTGGCGATTCGTGCAAGGCGCATAGGGCGAGCCTACCGGTCGACGTGGATACTTCGATCAGCTAGGCTTCGTCCCACAATGTAGTCACATCGTTCCACTGATTGGGATTCGATATGGAGATGTCAGCCGCCCGCCGCTGGTGGATCCTCGTGGTGTCCATGACCGCCGCGATCACCACGACCGCCGCCGTGAACTGCACCGCGTTCCTCATCCCGCAGCTCATCCGCGACGGCCTCCCGGTGCAGCGCGCGGGGCTCTTCGCGGCCGCCGCCCCGGCGGGTCTCCTGCTCACCACGATCCTGTGGGGCGCGCTCATCGACCGCTACGGCGAGCGCCGGGTACTGCTGATCAGCATGGCCGGCGCCACCGTCGCGCTGGCCGGCACCGTCGCCGCCTTCGCGACGCACGCGCCCCTGCCGGTCTCGGCGGCGGGCCTGTTCGCCGCCTCCGCGATGGCGGCGAGCGGCAACGGTGCGAGCGGCCGGATCGTGGTCGGCTGGTTCCCCGCGTCGAGCCGCGGCACCGCGATGGGGATCCGGCAGACTTCCCAGCCGCTCGGCATCGCCCTGCTGTCGCTGACGATGCCCTTGCTCGCGAGTCGCGCCGGCCTGACGGCGGCGATGGTCGTGCCGCTCGCCGTCGCGGCGCTCTCGCTGGTCCTGGTGTGGGCGTTCATCGTCGACCCGCCGCGGCCGGGGTCCGGCCCCGCCGCGACCGAGGCGCGCGCGAATCCGTACCGCGAGGACTCGTTCCTGGCCCGGATCCACGCCGTCTCGCTGCTACTGGTGCTGCCGCAGGGCGCGATCTGGACGTGGGGCATCACGTGGCTGATCGTGGGGCTGCACTGGGCCCCCGCCACCGCGGGGCTGCTGGTCTCCGCGAGCCAGCTCTTCGGCGCCCTCGGGCGCATCGCGGCCGGGGCGTGGTCGGACCGGTTGGGATCGCGCACGTCGCCGATCAAGTGGATCGCCCTCGCCGCCGCGGCCTCGATGGGCGCTCTCGGCGCGCTCGCAGCGATCGGCTCCCCCGTGGCGGTGGTGGTCTTCCTGGTCGCCTCGGTGGTCACCGTCGCCGACAACGGACTGGCGTTCACCGCCATCGCCGAGAAGGCGGGACCGTTCTTCAGCGGCCGGGCTCTGGGGATCCAGAACACCGGGCAGTTCGTCGCCACCACCGCCGCCGGCCCGATCCTCGGCGCCCTCATCCACGCGACGAGCTTCGGTGCCGCCTTCGCCATCGTCGCCCTGGCCCCGCTGCTCGCCTATCCCCTGGTGCCCTCCGACGCGAAGGCCCCCGAACCGCGGGAGGCGGCACCGTCGTCGCCCCGGAAATGACTTAACAGCGTTAGCCCAGAGCGCTTCCTGGGGAAACGTCTGCTGCTAACGCTGTTAAGCCGGAGTGCGGGGGCGGCGAAGGGCTATGCGCTGAGGGCGGCGGCGATGCGGTCGCCGACCTCCGTGGTGCGGACGGGTGTGTCGCCGCGGGCGGCGAGGTCCGCGGTCACCGCGTCCTCGATCCGCCGAGCGCCCTCCTCGTTACCGAGGTGGCGCAGCAGCATCGCGGCGGACAGGATCGCCGCGGTGGGGTCCGCGACGCCTTGGCCGACGATGTCGGGCGCGCTGCCGTGCACGGGCTCGAACATCGACGGGTTGGTGCCCGTCGCGTCGATGTTGCCCGACGCGGCGAGGCCGATGCCGCCGGAGATCGCGCCGGCCTCGTCGGTGAGGATGTCACCGAAGAGGTTGTCGGTCACGATGACGTCGAACCGCGACGGGTCCGTCACCAGGTAGATCGTGGCCGCGTCGATGTGGCTGTAATCCACGGCGACGTCGGGGAACTCGGAGGCCACCTCGTCGACGGTGCGCTGCCACAGCGAGCCGCCGAAGACGAGCACGTTGGTCTTGTGCACCAGCGTCAGCTTCTTGCGGCGGGACTGCGCCAGCTGGAAGGCGAAGCGCACCACGCGCTCCGCGCCGAACCGGGTGTTGACCGAGGTCTCGTTGGCGACCTCCTGCGGCGTGCCCACGCGGATCGCGCCGCCGTTGCCGGTGTACGCGCCCTCGGTGCCCTCGCGGACCACGACGAAGTCGATCTCGCCCGGGTTCTTCAGGGGCGACTCGACACCCGGGAAGAGCTTCGACGGGCGCAGGTTCACGTGGTGATCCAGCGCGAAGCGCATCTTCAGCAGCAGACCGCGCTCGAGCACGCCCGGCGGGACCTTGCGCGGATCGCCGATGGCACCGAGCAGGATCGCGTCGTGCTCGCGCAAGGACGCCAGGTCCTCGTCGGTGAGCAGTTCGCCGTTGCGCTCGTAGCGGCGCGCACCCAGGTCGTAGTCGGTGGTCTCGATCTCGCCGACCACCGCACGCAGCACCTTGAGCGCCTCGTCCGTCACCTCGGGGCCGATGCCGTCCCCGCCGATCACCGCGAGCTTCACGAGAGGTCCACCTGCGCGATGGTGGTGGCCGACACGGCCTCGCCGATCGCCTGCTGCACCTCGGCGGGCACCGCCTGGCTGACGCGCAGCAGCACGGTCGCCCCGTCGCCCTCCGCGTCCTGGCTGAGCGCGGCGGCCTGGATGTCGATCCCGGCGTCGCCGAGGAGCGTGCCGATCTTGCCGAGCGAGCCCGGCTGATCGCCGTAGGCGATGAACAGGTTCAGGCCCTCGGCGCGCAGATCGAAGTTGCGGCCGTTGATGTTGGTGACCTTCTCGACGCGGCCCAGGCCGGACAGAGTGCCCGAGACGTTGGCGACGGTGCCGTCGCCGTACACGGCGCGCACGTCGACGAGGCTGCGGTGGTTGGGGCTCTCCGAGACCTTCTCCAGCTCGACGGTGACGCCGCGCTCCTCCGCCAGCGCGGGGGCGTTGACGAAGGTGACCGCGTCCTCGATGACGGCGGAGAACAGGCCGCGCAGCGCCGAGAGCTGCAGGATGTCTACGTTCTCGCTGGCCAGCTCGCCGCGGACGGTGACGCCGATCTTCTCGGGCAGCTGCCCGGGCAGGCCGCCCAGCAGCACGCCCAGCTTGCGGGTGAGCTCGAGCCAGGGCGCGACCTCCTCGTCGACGGCGCCGCCCTTGACGTTGACGGCGTCCGGGACGAACTCGCCGGCAAGGGCCAGGCGCACGCTCTTGGCCACGTCGGTGCCGGCGCGGTCCTGCGCCTCCGAGGTGGAGGCGCCGAGGTGCGGGGTCACGACGACCTGCGGCAGCTCGAACAGCGGGCTGTCGGTGCAGGGCTCGGTCTCGAAGACGTCGAGGCCGGCGCCGAAGACGTGGCCCGAGGTGATCGCGTCCGCCAGGGCCTGCTCGTCGACGAGGCCGCCGCGGGCGGCGTTGACGATGATGACGCCCTTCTTGGCCTTCGCCAGGAGCTCGCGGCCGATGAGGCCCTTGGTCTCCGGGGTCTTCGGCAGGTGGACCGTGATGAGGTCGGCGCGCTCGACGAGCTCGTCGAGGCTGACCAGCTCGATGCCGAGCTGCGCGGCGCGGGCCGGGCTCACGTAGGGGTCGTACGCGATGATCTTGGTCTCGAAGGCGGCGAGTCGCTGGGCGACGAGCTGGCCGATCCGGCCCATGCCGACGACGCCCACGGTCTTGCCGAGGATCTCGACGCCGTTGAAGGCGCTGCGCTTCCAGGTGTGCTCGCGGAGGGTCTTGTCCGCGGCGGGGATCTGCCGGGCGGTGGCCAGCATCAGCGCGACGGCGTGCTCGGCGGCGGTGTGGATGTTCGACGTGGGCGCGTTCACCACGAGGACGCCGCGCTCAGTGGCGGCGGGCACGTCCACGTTGTCCAGGCCGACGCCCGCGCGGGCGACGATCTTCAGCTTGGTGGCGGCCGCGAGGACCTCCGCGTCGACGGTGGTGGCCGAGCGGACGAGCAGGGCGTCGGCCTCGGGCACCGCGGCGAGCAGGGCCGGGCGATCGGGGCCGTCGACCCACTTCACCTCGACGCCGTCACCGAGCGCCTCCACTGTCGACGGT
Source organism: Tsukamurella sputi (assembly GCF_007858445.1). Classification (GTDB taxonomy): domain Bacteria; phylum Actinomycetota; class Actinomycetes; order Mycobacteriales; family Mycobacteriaceae; genus Tsukamurella; species Tsukamurella sputi. Next base: position 485,724 of record NZ_VIGV01000001.1, read on the forward strand.
GCCAGCTTGTCGGCGATCAATACCACGGGACGGGTCACTTGCGCTCCTCATTCACGGTGCCGGTTGCCCGCTCAGCTTAGTGACCTGCGGATGCGCCCTGCCCGGGCGGGTCGGAAGACGAGCAACGCGACCTCCAGGTCGAGCCTGTCGGCGGCGATCTCGCGTCCCCGGCGTTCGACGGCGCGCTGCACCCGGTACTTCACGGAGTTCGGATGCATGCTCAGCTCGTGCGCCGCCGCCTTGTAGCCGCCGCCGTGCCGCAGGAACACCGCGAGCGTCTCCCTCAGGCGGGCGTCGGACTCGGTGTCGGCGGCCAGATCGCCGAGGACGTCGCGCGCCCAGGCCTGCGCTGCCGCCGGGTCCGTGCCCATGAGGGCAGCGACCATCACCCCCGGATCCCCCGCGAACCGCGCACGGCCTGCGGCGGCCTCGTCCCCCACGGAGCGCCGCACGGCCACGGCCTCCCGATGCGAGCGGCGGAAGCCGTCGAGGCCCGGACGGACGCTGCCGAAGACGACCAGCGCACCGTCGGACGACGAGGCCCGCACGTGCTCGCGAGCGCGCTCCACCGCGAGCCCGGGGTCGGCGACGGGGAGCCACCCCCAGACCGTGCGCTGATCGGCGGCGACGAACAGGGGCGCCTCGACGGGACCGACGGCGGCGGCCAGCTCCCGGACGTAGGCCTCGAGGCGGTCGACCAGATCGTCGCCGTCACGGACGTCCGGCAACGAGGCGATGAGCGCGAGGTGGTGGCGGCGCAGCGGATAGCCGATGGAAGCGGAGGCCTCGTCGACGTCGACGGCCTCGGTTCCCGCGAGCAGTTCCCTGGCGCGGGCCACCCGCGCGCTCGATCTGCCCTGCATCCAGCGATCGCGCTCCCGCTGGTAGGCCGTGATGACGGCCTCGATCACGGTGTCGGAGTACGCGAAGGACCACTGCGTGATCCAGCCCGACGCCGAGAGTTTGCCCTCCGCGTCGAGATCCGTTCCGCGCACCACGTCGTGCATCTCGCCGACCATGACGCCCTGCCCCAGGCGGTAGGCCCGGACCAGTGCGGTGAGCGGGAGACCGCGCTGCGCCAGCAGCCGCGGGTACTCCATGGCGGCGAGCGGGGCCTCGACGCCGCCGGGGTCGATGCCGAGGAGCATGGCGTGCAGCACGGTCTCCACGTTGCCGGCGACGCTCGCGGCGAGCGCCCGCTCGATCGCGGCGTCGCCCCGCAGGTCGGGGATCTCGGCGAGGATCACACCGGTCATCCGGTCCGCGAGCGCGCGCCGGTCCAGATCGCCGAGGCTGCCGAGCACGGCGACGGCGATCGGGTCGTCCATCGCGCGCGACGACTGTCTTCGTTCCACGGACTCAGGATATGCCGCACTCTCGTCCGATCAGAGAGGTTCTTTCGTCTCCGGAAGACGAAGCCGACGGCGAACTTGGTCGCGGCGAGACGGGGTGACCGCCGTCACACCTGTCGTACGGTTCTTCCACCCACCACACGAGGAGATCCCCGTTGAGCACCACGCAGACCTTCGCCACCCTGCCCGACACCCGTGCCGCCGAGGCACCCGCCGCCCCCGCCGTCGCCGACGACGACCTGGCTTTCGACAACACGGCCTTCCTCGACGCGGTACGCCGGGCGGCGTCCGCTCTGCGCGCCGCCGGCGTCGGCCGCGGCGATGTGGTCGCGGTCCGCCTGCCCAACACCGCGGTACTGGTGGTCGCGCTGTTCGCGAGCTGGCGCCTCGGCGCCGCCGCCACACCGATCAATCCGTACCTCACCCCCGCGGAAGCGGGCTTCCAGGTGACCGACTCCGCGGCCCGCGTCGTGATCTCGGCGGACGGCGTCGAATTCGACGGTGCCGTGACCCTCACCCCGGAGCAGCTGCTCTCGGCCTCCCCCGACGACGCCGAGCCCGCCTCCGCCGCCGAGGATCTCGCGCTCCTGATCTACACCTCCGGAACCACCGGTAAGCCCAAGGGCGTCATGCTCGACCACGCGAACCTGACGGCGATGTGCGAGATGTCCAGCGCGGCCTTCGACTTCACCGCCGACGAACACAGCCTGCTGATCCTGCCCCTGTTCCACGTCAACGCGATCGTCGTCTCGACGCTCAACCCGTTGCGCGGCGGCGGCCGCATCACGATCGTCTCCCGGTTCGATCCGCGCACCTTCTTCGACCGTCTCGAGTCGACCGGTGCCACCTACTTCTCGGCGGTCCCCACGATCTACACGATGCTGCTGGGCCTGCCGCCCGAGGTGCGCCCGGACACCTCGCGGATGCGCTTCGCGATCTGCGGCGCCGCGCCGGCCAGCCGGGAACTGCTGCAGGGCTTCGAGGCCCGCTACGGGTTCCCGCTCGTCGAGGGATACGGCCTGTCGGAGTGCACGTGCGCCGCCACCGTCAACCCCCTGCACGGCGTGAAGAAGGTCGGCACCGTGGGCCTCCCGCTCCCCGGCCAGCGACTGAAGATCGTCGACGGCGCGGGCGCCGAGGTCCCCGTCGGCGAGGCCGGGGAGGTGATGCTCGCCGGGCCGAACATCATGCGCGGCTACCTGAACCGTCCCGAGGAGACGGCGAAGACCGTGGTGGACGGGTGGCTGCGCACCGGCGACGTGGGCGTACTCGACGCCGACGGCTACCTGACGCTCGTGGACCGCGCCAAGGACATGATCATCCGCGGCGGGGAGAACATCTACCCCAAGGAGATCGAGTCCGTCGTCTACGGGCTCGACGGGGTCGCCGAGGCCGCCGTGATCGGGCAGCCGGACGCCAAGTACGGCGAGGTCCCCGTGCTGTACGTCGCCCCCGCCACCGTCGACCCGGACGCCGTTCTGGCGCACACCGCCGCGCACCTCGCCAAGTTCAAGCAGCCCGTCGCCGTGACCGTCGCCGACACCCTGCCGAAGAACCCCGTCGGCAAGATCGACAAGCCCGCCCTGCGTCGCCTCGACGCCGCCCTCTGACCACCGAACGGAGAAGACCGACATGGGATTCCTGCAACCCGCCTTTCCTCCCGTCGACCCGGAGGAGTTCCTCGCCCGACCCATCCGGGAGCGCGTGAAGTACGCGACCCAGCACTGGGTGGACAACGGTTTCGGCAGCGCCTGGGGCATCTACCTCGTGTACATCGTCAAGCTGATGGTGCTGTTCGCCTGCGGCGGCGTGCTCGCCGCGACCGCCACGTCGGGCCTGCACTTCTGGGAGGTCGGGCAGTGGTGGAACCAGCCCGTCGTCTACCAGAAGCTGGTGCTGTGGACGACGCTCCTCGAGGCCATCGGCATCGCCGGTGCGTGGGGACCGCTGACCTTCAAGATCAAGCCGATGACCGGCGGGATCCGGTTCTGGGCGCGCACCGGCACGATCCGGCTGCGCCCGTACGCCTGGGTCCCGCTCACAGCGGGCACCCGCCGCACCGGGATCGACGTGGCGCTGTACCTCGGCCTGTTGCTCAGCCTGGTGGTGGGCATCGCGCTGCCGGGCGGCTCGGTGGGCGACTCCCCGTCGCCGTTGCTGCCGCCGTGGTCCATGATCGCGCCGATCGCGCTGTTGATCCTGATCGGACTGCGGGACAAGACGATCTTCCTCGGTGCGCGCGGCGAGCAGTACCTGCCCGCCATGATCATGTTCGCCCTGTTCCCGCTGCTGTCCTTCGCCACGATGATCGTGGGCCTCAAGCTCCTCATCGTCGCGGTCTGGGTGGGCGCCGGACTGTCGAAGATCGGGCGGCACTTCATCATGGTCATCCCCGTGATGGTCTCCAACTCGCCGTGCATGCCCTTCAAGGGATTGCGCCGCGCCCACTACCGCGATGCGCCGCACGATCTGCTGCCCTCGAAGCTGTCGCGGTTCATGGCGGAGGGACTCGGCACGTTCGTCGAGATCGCCGCACCACTGGTCCTGCTGTTCTCCGTGAACCGGACGCTCACCGTGGTCTGCGCCGTCTTCATGGTGTGCTACCACCTGTTCATCATCTCCACCTTCCCGCTGGCCGTGCCGCTGGAGTGGAACCTGCTGTTCGCCTACACCGCCGTCTTCCTGTTCGTCGGCTTCCCCGCGCAGGACGGCTTCTCGGTGCTCGACATGTCGCCGGCGTGGCTGGTGCTGCCGACGGTGGCGGCGCTGGCCTTCTTCCCCGTGCTCGGCAATCTGCGCCCGGACAAGGTCTCCTTCCTGCCCTCGCTGCGGCAGTACGCCGGGAACTGGGCCACGGGCATGTGGGCCTTCGCGCCCGGCGCCGAGGCGAAGCTCGACCGCGTCCAGCGCCCCGTGCACAACACCGTCGACCAGTTCGTGGCCTTCGGGATCGAGCGGCAGTGGGCGGAGGTGCTGCTGGAGAAGGGGCTCGGCTGGCGAGCACTGCACAGCAACGGCCGCGGCCTGTTCTCGATGATGCTCCGGCACGTGCCCGACGTGGAACAGCGCACGCTGCGGGAGGGCGAGCTGGTCTGCAACACGCTGATCGGCTTCAACTTCGGCGACGGGCACCTGCACGACGAGCGGCTGATCGCCGCGGTCCAGGAGCAGGCGCGGTTCGAACCGGGCGAGGTGATCGTGGTCTGGGCCGAGTCCCAGCCGGTGACGCGGATGACTCAGGACTTCAAGATCATCGACGCCGCGCTCGGCGTGATCGCCCGCGGCCGCTGGAACGTGACCGACTGCGTGAGCAGCCAGCCCTGGCTGCCCGACGGTCCCGTCCCGAGCACGATCACCTGGACCTCCGACCCCGTCCGATTCCCCGTAGGCTCGTCCCTATGACCACCGGCACCGTGATCGGCGGCGGCCCCAACGGGCTCGCCGCCGCCATCACCCTGGCCCGCGCGGGCGTGGAGACGACTCTGCTCGAGGCGGGCGACACCGTCGGCGGCGGGCTGCGGTCCTTCGAGGCGATCGTCCCCGGGCTCGTCCACGATCACTGCGCGGCCATCCACCCGATGGCGGTGGGCTCGCCGTTCCTCGCGACGATCGACCTGGAGCGGCGCGGGCTGCGCTGGCGGTCCGCGGACATCGAGTGCGTGCACCCGCTCGACGACGGCTCCGCTGGGGTGCTGCGGCGCTCCGTCGCCGACACCGCCGCGGGCCTCGGGGCCGACGGTGCCGCGTGGCGCGCGCTGTTCGAGCGGCCCGTGCGGAACTTCGACAAGATCGGCCCGTCGATGCTGGGCCCTCTGCTCCGCGTCCCGCGGCATCCGCTGGCACTGGCCGGATTCGGAGCACCGACTCCGCTCCCCGCGGCGGCCCTGGCGCGCGCCTTCCGCACGCCCCAGGCACGCGGACTCTGGGGCGGCGTTGCGGCGCACACCTTCCGGCCGTTGCACGAGCCGATGAGCTCCGCGATCGGCAAGGGCATGCTGACCGCCGGCCATCGCTTCGGGTGGCAGGTCGCCGAGGGTGGATCCGGAGCCATCGCCGCGGCGCTGCTCGCCGAGTTCGAGGATCTGGGTGGCAGGGTGGAGACCGGTGCGCGGGTGACGGCGGCGAATCTCCCCTCTGCCGACGTGACGCTCTTCGACCTCGACCCGCACCAGGTGGCGACGATCCTCGGCGCACGACTGCCGGCGCGTGTGCGCCGCGCCTTCACCCGATTCCGGTACGGGCCCGGCGCGTTCAAGGTGGACTTCGCCGTCGAGGGCGGTGTGCCCTGGACCAATCCGGACGCGCGGCGGTCGAGCACCGTCCACCTGGGCGGCGACTTCTCCGAGATCGCCGCGTCCGAGAGGACCATCGCCGCCGGCCGGATGCCCGACCGCCCTTTCGTGCTCGTCGGACAGCAGTACCTCGCCGACCCGAGCCGCAGCGTGGGCGATGTGCACCCCGTCTGGTCCTACGCCCACGTCCCGAACGGCTTCGCGGGCGACGCCGCCAAGGCGATCATCGCCCAGATCGAACGCTTCGCGCCCGGCTTCCGGGAGCGGATCGTCGGCACCGCGGTGTGCTCGACGACCGAGATGTCGCGCTACAACGCGAACTTCATGGGCGGCGACATCAACACCGGCTCCAAGGACCCGCTCCAGCTCGTCTTCGGCCCGCGCATCACCCTGCAGCCCTACGACCTGGGCGTACCCGGCATGTACATCTGCTCGGCCGCGACCCCGCCCGGACCGGCCGCGCACGGCATGTGCGGCTTCCACGCCGCGAGCCGCGCACTCGCGAAGCTGTAGTCGCGGCCGGTCCGAGGAGGGCGAATCGGGCTACTTCTCCGTGATCGTCGGCGGCAGTCCGACGATCGACTCGCACTCCTGCGCGGCGCGCTTCGCCGTGGGCGTCTGCGCGCCGCCGCTCCACCCGCTCGCCCGGTCGTAGCCGGGATCGGTCACGCCCTTGGCCGCAAGGCACTGGGCGAACGTCACCGACCACTGGTCGTAGCGATCCCAGAAGGCGGCGTCGCGGACGGGCGGCCCGGGCGCGGGGCTCGGCTCGGCCTGCGCGACCCCCACCGCCGGGGCGAGGATCGCGCCGCTGAGGGCGAGCACTGCGAGCACGTGGCGCGGTGTGGTGATCTTCGACATGCGTTCTCCTTCGGTCGTTCCCGTGCACGGCATTCGGTGAATGCCGACGTGAACGAACGTAGGAGGGCGCTGTCGCGAGGGGCTCTGCGTCAGGTCACAGCATCGTCGCAGCTGCGCACCGGAGGCTACTGCGCGGCGTACGCCGGCTCGCTGCGGAACCGGGAGACCCGTCCATCGATGCCGCAGATCCGCCACATGAGCTTGCTGAGCGGGTTCATCAGGCCGCACTTCTCGGCCATCATCCGGACGTCGCCGAAGACGTCGCGCTTCATCTGCTGCGACTCGGGCGAGCGCCAGAAGATGTCCTTCTTCACCGACCGCGGGATGTCGAAGGTGTCCCAGAACTGCTTGGGCGGCATCATGATCATGGTGACCATGACCCGCATGGTGATCGGCAGCATGAGGGAGAGCACGAGCCGCGGGAACCGGCCGCGGGTGGGGATACGGTGCTCGAGCAGCTGATGCGCGAAGCCGATGTGGCGCGCCTCCTCCGCAACGTGGATCTGCATGATCGAGCTCATCGCCGGGTGCTGCTCCGAACCCGACCGCAGGAACTGCTTCTGCAGATGATCGATCGGCTCCTCGCCGCCGAGGACCATCATGTAGAAGTACAGCGGCGTCATGGTCGCGAAGAGCGGCACGATCGGCGAGATGCGGCGCAGGAAGGCGCTGCCGCCCGGCACGTCCATGCCCACGCGGTTCACGAACTCCTGGAACATCAGCGTGTGCTGGCACTCCTCCTTCGCCTCGTGCGTGGCGTAGCGGAACTCCGGCGAGTTGTTCGGCAGGGCCGCCGTGTACTGCATGATCCCGCGGATCAGCATCGACTCGAACTGCAGGCCCACCTTCGCGACGTTCGCCTGGCGCCACATGCCGATCTCGATCTGCTTCGCCAGCGGCTGCGCCTGGTACCACGGGTGGCGGCCGATCGGATCGAACCGGGAGTCGCAGACCCACCGCGGATCATCCGGGACGATCGCCAGCTCGGGCGCGTCCCAGTCGATGTCGATGTACGGGTCGAAGTTGCGCCGGACCGAGGCTTCGGAGAGGTCGGTCAGGGTCTGCTCGTACTCCGCCTGCCCGGGGAACGGGATCCCCTGAGTGCGTCCCATGTGCGTGAGGGCCAGTCGCATCCACGTCTCGCTTCCGTCCGCGGCCATCGTCGTCGTGATAGCCGTTTCGAAGCACTCTATCACTATCAATCAGCAGTGCTGGTTTCTTCGGCGCCGGACTAGAGGTAGGACAGGATCAGCACAACGACGGCGAAGCCGAGCATGCCCAGGCAGTTCACCCAGAACGTCGAACCCAGGAACCGCGCCCGCACGTGCGCCACCGCGGCACAGACGAAGTAGGCGATCACGCCGACGTTGGCCGCGGCGCCGACACCCGGGTAGTGGAGCCCGGCCAGGAGCCCCGCCACCGCGACCAGTTTGATCACGACGAGGATCCACCACCAGTCGCGCGGGAACCGGACACCGTCGAGGCAGTCCCGGATGAAGGCGGGCGGACGCATCGACAGCAGCGCGTCGCCCAGCAGGACGGCGGCGAGCGCGACGGTGAGCCAGGGCCAGTGCGGTGTGTCGATGAAACCTGTGGTCATTGCGAAACCCCTTCTCCCAGAATCTGTCCGATAGCGTCGACGAGACGCTCCGCCGCGGTCTCCCGCGTGATCGCACCGCCCGAGGTGGCGAACAGCAGGCCGATGTAGACGAAGTAGAGGGTGCGGGCCGCGGCGCCGGGATCAGCGCTCCCCGCGGCGGCGAAGACCTGCTCGAAGTCGGCCCGCAACTCGTCGCCGAGGTCGCCGAAGGTCCGCGAGCGATGCTTGCCGCGCGCGAGAACGGCCGCGTACTCGCGGGAGAGGTCACCGTCCGCGTTGAAGTACGCCACGAAGGGCGCGACGAGCGCCATCAGTCGCGCGGTCGCCTCGCCCGGGGTCAGTCGCGGCAGCACCGCGGAGGGCTCACGCCGGGCGTGCACCGCCGCGATCCAGTCGTCGATGATGGCGATGAGGAGCGCATCCTTGTCCCCCACGCCCATCACCGTGCCGACGCTGACGCCCGCCTCGGCGGCGATCCGACGCACCGTCGTCGCCGCGTAGCCGTCCGCGCGGAACAGTGCATCCGCCGCGGCGAGGACGCGCGCCCGAGTTCCAGCCTTGGCCTCCGCCCGTGATTGAACAGGTTCACTGAACATGTTCAGTACGGTACGTCGTCGCCTCCGGACACGCAAGAGCCCCGTCGGACACCGGTCCGACGGGGCTCTGCGGTGATGCGGTGAGGACCTAGGCGGTCTCGGTGATCGGGCGATCGACCCAGCTCATCAGGTCGCGCAGCTTCTTGCCGGTGACCTCGATCGGGTGCTCGGCGTTCTCCTTGCGAAGAGCCTCGAGCTCCTTGTTGCCGCCCTCGACGTTCGCGACGAGACGCTTGACGAAGGTGCCGTCCTGGATGTCCGTGAGGATGTCCTGCATGCGCTTCTTCGTGTCGGCGTCGATGACGCGCGGGCCCGAGAGGTAGCCGCCGAACTCCGCGGTGTCGGACACCGAGTAGTTCATGCGTGCGATGCCGCCCTCGTACATGAGGTCCACGATGAGCTTGAGCTCGTGGAGGCACTCGAAGTAGGCCATCTCGGGGGCGTAGCCCGCCTCGACGAGCACCTCGAAGCCGACCTTGACGAGCTCCTCGGTGCCGCCGCAGAGCACGGCCTGCTCACCGAAGAGGTCCGTCTCGGTCTCCTCCTTGAAGGTGGTCTTGATGACGCCGGCGCGGGCGCCACCGATCGCGGCGGCGTAGCTCAGGGCGAGCGCCTGGCCGCCTCCGGTCGGATCCTGGTCCACGGCGATGAGGGCGGGAACACCCTTGCCGTCGACGAACTGGCGGCGCACCAGGTGGCCGGGGCCCTTCGGGGCGACCATCGCGACGGTGACGTTGGCCGGGGCCTCGATCAGCTTGAAGTGGATGTTCAGGCCGTGCCCGAAGAACAGCGCGTCGCCGTCCTTGAGGTTGGGCTCGATGTCCGTCTTGAAGATCTCGGCCTGCGCGGTGTCGGGCGCGAGCAGCATGATCACGTCGGCCCACTCGGAGACCTCGGCGGGCGTGCCCACGGTCAGGCCCTGCTCCTCGGCCTTGGCCCGCGACTTCGAGCCCTCCTTGAGGCCGATCCGCACGTCGACGCCGGAATCGCGCAGGCTCAGCGAGTGCGCGTGGCCCTGCGAGCCGTAGCCGATGACCGCGACCTTCTTGCCCTGGATGATGGAGAGGTCGGCGTCCTCGTCGTAGAACAGTTCGATTGCCACTGTGGTTCGGTGTCCCTTCTGGTTTTTTGCAGTAGTTAAGTTAGCGGGTCGCGGTGATCGACTTGGGACCGCGTCCCAGCGCGATCACGCCGGACTGCGCGATCTCACGGATCCCGAAGGGATCCAGGACCGCGAGCAGCGCGTCGAGCTTGTCCGGCGTACCGGTGGCCTCGATGGTCACCGAGTCGGGCGAGACGTCAACGATCTTGGCACGGAACAGGTCGACGGTGTCGGTGACCTGGCCGCGCGTGGTCGCGTCCGCGCGCACCTTGATGAGCATGAGCTCGCGGGCCACGGACGACGCCGAATCCTGTTCGACGATCTTGAGGACCGAGACCAGCTTGTTCAGCTGTTTCGTGACCTGCTCGAGGGGCAGCTCGTCGACCGTCACGACGATCGTCATCCGGCTGACGCCCTTGAGCTCGGTGCCGCCCACCGCGAGGGATTCGATGTTGAAGCCACGGCGGGAGAACAGGGACGAGACGCGGGCGAGCACGCCCGGCCGGTCCTCGACCAGGACGCTCAGCGTGTGCGTGGTGCTCACTTCTGCTCCTCCGAACGCTCCATCGCGGCGTGGATGACGGCCGGCTCGTCGGCCGCGTCGTCCTCGTCGAACAGCGGACGGATGTCCCGTGCCGCCATGATCTCGTCGTTGCTCGTGCCCGCGGCGACCATCGGCCACACCTGGGCGTCGGCGCCCACGATGAAGTCGATCACCACCGGACGGTCGTTGATCTCCCGCGCCTGCGCGATCACGGCGTCGACGTCCTCCTCGCGCTCGCACCGGAAGGACACGCACCCCATGGCCTCGCCGAGCTTGACGAAGTCGGGGATCCGCATCGAGTGCGTCGACAGGTCGGTGCTGGAGTAGCGCTGCTCGTAGAACAGCGTCTGCCACTGGCGGACCATGCCCAGGTTGCCGTTGTTGATGACGGCGACCTTGATGGGAGCACCCTCGATGGCGGCGGTGGCGAGCTCCTGATTGGTCATCTGGAAGCAGCCGTCACCGTCGATCGCCCAGACCTCCTTCTCCGGCGCGCCCATCTTGGCACCGAGGGCCGCGGGGACCGCGTAGCCCATGGTTCCGAGACCGCCCGAGTTCAGCCAGGTGCGCGGCTTCTCGTACTTGATGAACTGCGCGGCCCACATCTGGTGCTGGCCGACGCCCGCGCAGTAGATCGCATCGGGACCGGCCGCGGCGCCGAGGCGCTCGATCACGTACTCGGGGCTCAGCGCACCGTCGGACTCCGGCTTGTAGGCCAGCGGGTAGGTCTTGCGGATCCCGTCCAGGTACTCCCACCACACGCTGAGGTCCGGGGCCGCGATGGTTGCGCGATCCTCGGAGATCGCGGCGATCAGCTCGGTGATGACCTCCTTGCAGTCGCCCACGATCGGGACGTCCGCGAAGCGGTTCTTGCCGATCTCCGCCGGATCGATGTCGGCGTGGATGACCTTGGCGTCCGGCGCGAAGGAGTCCAGCTTGCCGGTGACGCGGTCGTCGAAGCGTGCCCCCAACGTGACCAGCAGGTCGGAGCGCTGCAGCGCGGCCACGGCGCCGACGGTGCCGTGCATGCCGGGCATGCCCATGTGCTGCTGATGGCTGTCGGGGAAGACGCCGCGGGCCATCAGCGTGGTCACGACCGGGATGCCGGTCAGCTCGGCCAGCTTGAGCAGTTCCTCCGACGCCTCCGCCTTGAGCACACCGCCACCGACGTAGAGCACCGGCGACTTCGCCGCCGCGATCAGGCGCGCGGCCTCACGGATCTGCTTGCCGTGCGGCTTGGTGACGGGACGGTAGCCGGGCAGGTCGATCTGCGGCGGCCACGAGAAGACGGTGTCCTCCTGGAGCACGTCCTTCGGGATGTCGACGAGCACGGCGCCGGGGCGGCCGCTCTGCGCCAGGTAGAAGGCCTCGGCGATGACGCGCGGGATGTCGGCCGCGTCGTAGACCAGGAAGTTGTGCTTGGTGACGGGCATCGTGATGCCCGAGATGTCGGCCTCCTGGAAGGCATCCGTGCCGATCAGCGGGCGGCCGACCTGGCCGGTGATCGCGACGATCGGCACCGAGTCCATCTGCGCGTCGGCCAGCGGCGTCACGAGGTTGGTCGCGCCCGGGCCGGAGGTGGCCATGCACACGCCGACCTTGCCGGTGGCCTGCGCGTAACCGGTGGCGGCGTGGCCGGCGCCCTGCTCGTGCCGCACGAGGACGTGGCGGACCTTCTTCGAATCGAGGAGCGGGTCGTAGACCGGAAGGATGCATCCGCCCGGAATGCCGAAGACCGTGTCCACGCCGATCTCCTCGAGCGAACGGACCACCGACTGCGCGCCGGTGACGCGCTCGGGGGCCACGACGCGGGCGCCATCGAGGACGCTGTGCGCGACGTCGTTGACGACGTGCTGCTTCGAGGCGGCGGAATGCGCGCCGGGGATCCCGGCGCCGGGCTTACGGGCCCCGGGCTTCTGCCCTGGGTGGGGCCGAGCTGTAGGTGCGCTCACGATGTGACCTTCTCACCACTCATGCGGTGCTCTGCTCTAGGGACGTATCGGCGGGCGGCGTTGTCCGAGGACTATTCGGGCAACAAAAAACCCCCGTCAGCGGTAGCTGAGCGAGGGTAGCGCGTCGATGCTGGTGTGAAACGGCTGCAACCGGTTCAGGCGACGACGCGCCGACCGATTACGAGGAGCTGGTAGCTGTGTTTCACACCAGTGAAACTAGGCGCTGGTGTGCAGTCGCGTCAAACCAGTGAGCCACCTCGTCTCAGATATTGGGATTCGCGTGCCGCGTGCGACAATGCGTGTTATGAGCGAGCGTCCCGCGAAGCAGTCGAGCACGACCGGCACCACCCGCACCGTGACCACCGACCACACGTCGGACACCGCCGTGCCGATCGCCGCCGGCGACCGCGTCGTCTTCAAGCACCCGCGCATCGCACTGCTCGGCGTCGCACTGTTCGCCGTCTGCCTCGCCCCCATCGTCGGGCCCTGGACCCTGGGCCGCTCCGTCGACGGCGCGTCCGCGGGTGCCGGCGCGGCGATCCTCGGCTGGGCCCTCCTGATCGTGCCGGTCCTGCTCGCGCTGTGGGTTCTGCGGGTCCGCACCGTGATCGGCCCCGACGGTGTGCGGTCCGTCCGGGTCCTGGGCGCGACCACGATCGGATGGGACGACATCGCAGGCATTAGAATCGGACGCAACGGTGCGGTGTACGCAGTCCGCACCGACGGTTCCGAGGTGCGACTACCCGCCGTCACCATCAGCCAGCTCCCCCGCGTCGCGGTCGCCTCGGGCGGCCGGATCCCCGACGTCACCGCGGAATAAATCCCGCAGGACGGGCCTTTCCCCGTTCACGGGGAGCCCGTCTCCTCCACCAGCCCGCACGATACGAAGATCCGAGGCGAGAAGCACATGCCACCGCTCCGCTCACGCACCACCACCGTCGGACGAGAAGCCGCCGGGGCCCGCGCCCTCTGGCGCGCCACCGGAATGACCGACGACGACTTCGGCAAGCCGATCATCGCGATCGCCAACTCCTACACGCAGTTCGTGCCCGGACACGTGCACCTGAAGAACGTCGGCGAGATCGTCGCGGAAGCTGTCGTCGCGGCGGGCGGCGTCGCGAAGGAGTTCCACACGATCGCCGTGGACGACGGCATCGCGATGGGCCACGGCGGCATGCTCTACTCGCTGCCGAGTCGCGAGATCATCGCCGACTCGGTCGAGTACATGGTGAACGCGCACACCGCCGACGCGCTGGTCTGCATCTCGAACTGCGACAAGATCACCCCCGGCATGCTCAACGCCGCGATGCGCCTGAACATCCCCACCGTCTTCGTCTCCGGCGGCCCCATGGAGGCCGGCACCTCGGTGGTCATCAACGGCGTCGTGCGGCCCGGCACCGACCTGATCGACGCGATCTCGGCGTCCGCCGACAGCAACGTCAGCGACACCGAACTGCTCGAGGTGGAGCGCTCCGCATGCCCGACGTGCGGCTCGTGTTCGGGCATGTTCACCGCGAACTCGATGAACTGCCTCACCGAGGCGCTCGGCCTGTCGCTGCCCGGCAACGGATCGACGCTGGCCACCCAGACGGCCCGCCGCGACCTGTTCACCCGTGCCGGTGAGCTGATCGTCGACATCGCGAAGCAGTACTACCAGAACGACGACGAATCGGTGCTCCCCCGCAACGTCGCCACCCGCGAGGCCTTCGAGAACGCGATGGCGCTCGACGTCGCGATGGGTGGCTCGACGAACACGGTGCTGCACATCCTGGCTGCGGCGCAGGAGGGCGAGATCGCCTTCGACCTGCACGACATCGACCGCATCTCGCGGAACGTGCCGTGCCTGGCGAAGGTGGCGCCGAACTCGCCGAAGTACTACATGGAGCACGTGCACCGGGCCGGCGGCATCCCCGCCATCCTGGGCGAGCTGAACCGCGCCGGGCTACTCAACACGAACGTCCGCCCGGTGCATTCGCCGTCGCTCGAGGCCTACCTCGCCGATTGGGACATCCGCGGGGGCACCGCCACCGACGCGGCGATCGAGCTGTTCCACGCCGCTCCCGGCGGGGTCCGGACCACCGAGCCCTTCTCCACGTCGAACCGCTGGGAATCGCTCGACACCGACGCCGCGGACGGCTGCATCCGCGACAAGGAGCACGCCTACACCGTCGAGGGCGGTCTGTGCGTCCTGCGCGGCAACATCGCCCGCAACGGAGCGATCCTCAAGACGGCCGGCGTCGACGAGTCGCTGTGGCAGTTCCAGGGCCCGGCGCGCGTCGTCGAGAGCCAGGAGGACGCCGTCCACGCGATCCTGTCGAAGGAACTGCAGAAGGGCGAGGTCCTCGTGATCCGCTACGAAGGTCCCGCCGGCGGCCCCGGCATGCAGGAGATGCTGCACCCGACCGCCTTCATGAAGGGCACCGGGATGGGCAAGTTCTGCGGCCTGGTGACCGACGGCCGGTTCTCCGGCGGGTCGTCGGGCCTCGTCATCGGCCACGCCTCTCCCGAGGCGGCGTCGGGCGGCGACATCGGCCTCGTCGAGGACGGCGACGAGATCCTCATCGACGTCCACTCCCGCACGCTGAAGGTCCTCGTCGACGACGACGAGCTCGCGCGCCGCCGCGCCAAGATGGAGGCCTCGGAGCGCCCGTGGCAGCCCAAGGACCGGCAGCGCACCGTCACCACGGCGCTGCGCGCGTACGCGGCCCTGGCGACCTCGGCCGACAAGGGTGCGGTCCGGCAGGTGCCGTAGGCCCGTCACGCACGAACGCCCGGCGCTCCCTCGCGGGAGGCCGGGCGTTCGGCGTGCGTACGACTATCGCTTGACCAGCGGATTCGCTCCGTTGAGCAGGATCCAGACGGTGACCGCCGCGGCCACCGCGACGACCAGCCAGACGAACGAGCCGACGTGCGGCCTGCGTGCCCAGCCCCGGTTGAAGTCGAGCGAGAGCTTGCCCGGGCCGGTCAGGATGATCGCCACCGCGGCGAACAGCAGCAGCAGCTCGAACTCGACGCCCTTGTCCTGGGTGAAGAAGACGAAGCCGTTCCCCACCGTCGTCAGCTTGAACAGGGTGGCGGAGAGCATCACGCCCACCGCGCCGGCGGCCGCGATCGGGGTGAGCAGGCCCAGGATCAGCATCGCACCACCGCCCAGCTCGACGACACCGGTGGCGATCGAGATGACCTTGGTGAACCGCTGGAAGCCGAGTGACGGGTCGTTGCCGTTCTGCAGGTACCGGGCGAAACCATCGATCCCCGGGCCGCCCCAGATGCCGAACAGCTTCTGGATGCCGTGCGCCGCGAGGATCACGCCGACCGCCACGCGCAGTACGAGCAGCCCGAGGTCGGTACTGCCACGCCGCGCGGCCTTGCGGGCCTCCTCCAACTCGGCGGAGACGTCCCCGACGGGCTTGCCGAACCGGCGTCCGGGCGGCGGTGCGATCGGCTCGGTGGCCGCGGACTCCAGCGGAATGCCCTCGGCCTCGGCCCGCGCCTGCGCGGCGCGCTCACGGCCCCGTCGGCGGTTGTAGCGCTTGCCGAACTCGTCGCGCTCGTCGCTCGACAGGTCGGCGCGCTCCGTCGCGGCGTCCGGAGTACCGGACGTGGAGATCGCGGCCGTGGCCGCGTTCGCCGCGGCGATGGCCGCCGCCAGATCGCTCGTGTCCGGCACCGACGACGCCGGGCCGTCCCCGCTCGACGGTGCCGTCCCCGCCGCGGACGCCGGCGGCGTGGAGGCGGCCGGCGTGGAGGCGGCCGGCGTGGGGGCGGGCGGTGCCGAGGTGGGCGTGGTCACCGACGTGGCGTCCGCCGCGCCCGCGGGTTCGTCGCGGTAGCGCGGCAGCACCGGACCGATGCCGGTGTCCGAGTCGTCATGGGGGTCCAGGACGAACCCGCCCGTGGGATGCCGCTCGCCGAACCGCGGCAACTCACCCGTGGACCGGAAGTCAAAAGGTGACTCGGCCGCGCCCTCGCTGGTCTCGTTCTCGATTCCGTCCTTGTCACTCACGGAATCCACCCTAGAGTGCGAACGCGCCGCGGGCCGGGAGCGAACCGCGGCCCCGGCCCGATCGGTAGTGTGGCGGCATGGATGTGGGGACCCGGCGCGCGCGTTCCGGCGCGCGGCGCACCGTCGTGGTCGCGGTGGTCGCGGCCCTGCTCGCGGGGTGCGCCGACTTCTCCGGCAGCGAGGCGGCCCCCTTCACCGGCCCGCCCACGGGCGCGGTGACGACGACGAAGCCCACCGGTCCCGCCATGCCGAGCGCGGCCCCCAAGGCGCCCGGACCGTGCATCGATCAGAACCCTCTGGTGCTGGCCACGTGCCTCACCGAGCCCACCGACCTCATTCCGACCGGCGATTTCGAGCACGCCTACGTCGCCGAACGCGGTGGCGCGATCATGTACACCACGACTGACCTCCCCAATAGGGAGGTGTTGCGGGTCGGGGTGGACACGTCGGGCGACGGCGGGCTCACGGCGATCGCACTGTCCCCGTCGTACGACCAGGACCGGTTGTTCTACGCCTACGTCAGCACCCCGACCGACAACCGAGTGGTGCGGGTGACGCCGGGCGACGAGCCGAAGGTGATCCTGTCCGGCATCCCCAAGGGCGCGACCGGTAACGCGGGGTCGCTCCTGTTCTCGGGCCGGGACCTCATCGTCGCCACCGGGAACGCGGGCGATGCGAACGCCGCGCGCGACCCGGCGTCCCTCGCCGGGAAGGTGCTCCTACTCCCCTCGCCGGGCACGGTCTCCCCCGTCCGCCCCAAGGTGCTCGCCACCGACGGAGGTGTGCGGCAGTCGCTGTGCGGCCTCCCGCGCGGCGGACCGGTCTTCATCGCCGACCAGGGCATCACACAGGACCGCCTGCGCGTGCTGACCCCGAACTCACCCGCCTCCGTGGTGTGGAGCTGGCCTGATCGCCCCGGCCTCGCGGGCTGCGCAGTGGTCACTGGCGCGGTCTTCGTCAGCGAATCGCGCACGGGCAAGGTCGAGATGCTCAAGCTGCCGGAGGGCCCGACCACGGCCGACGGGGAGCCGATCCAGGTTCTCGACCGCGCGAAGTACGGCGTCTTCGGACGGCTCGCGATCGGCCCGAAGGACCTGCCGCAGGGCGTGACCACCAACAAACCCGCACCGCAGGCCCCCACGGACGACCGCGTCGTGCTGATCCCGATGCCGGGTGGCGAGGCCACCACCAGCGACGATTGACCCACACGGGTCCTCTGTAACGAAGTCCCGCGCTTCACGATCTCTCATCGAATGATCGAACGGTCGGCAGGAGCCACGGTGAAGAAATCGCCGTACCTCGACGACGAAGCGGCGGGTGCCGTCGCGGCTCTGTCCCACTGGGTCGGATACGTCGGCACCACGTGGTGGCGGGGCGGCCCGGATTACCGCGAGCGGATCGAGTACTTCACCAACCGCACACTGCTCCGCGGATTCCGGTCCGTCGTCAGCGTGTGCGCGCTGCTGCTCGGCGCGATGTCCGCCGCGCTCCTGTTCGTCGACATGGGAGGCTCCGTCTCGACCTCGCCCGACACCGCCCGGCTGATCCGGGCCGCGGGTGCCGCGGTGGGGTTGTTCTGGGCGGTCCGCTGGCAGGTGGGAGCAGTTCCGAGCGAGCGCTGCGCAGGGGCCTTCGTCCTGACCTCGACGATGTCGATCGTCGCGGTCTCCTGGGCGGATGTCGAGCTCATGGCCGGGGTGGCGGGCCTGAGCGCGATCGCCCTCGTCGCCACGTTCACGGCGTTCATGCTCTCTCCGCTGCACCTGGTCGCGCAGTCCGCCGTCTCGGCGGGGGCGCTCGTGCTCTTCGTCCCGCCGCTGGTCGTCGAGTACGGCTGGGTGATGACCGCCATCAAGTTCGCGATGCTGGCCGTCGTGACGGTGGGCGTACCCGCCTGCGTCCAGATCGGCATCGCCTTCCTGTCCCAGGACGCCGCCGATTCGGACTCCGATCCGCTGACCGGCGTGCTCAACCGGCGCGGATTCCGCCGCGGGTGCCACCGCGGCATCCTGCAGCACGCCGCCGGCCGGCGGCGGGTCCCGGTGGCGGTCATGGTGGTCGACGTGAACGACTTCAAGACGGTCAACGACGCCCTCGGGCACGACACGGGCGACGCGGTCCTGGTGCGGGTGGCCGCCGTGCTGCGCGACGTGGTGCCCACGGCCGTCGTCGCCCGGATCGGCGGCGACGAGTTCGCGGTCGCGCTCGCCGGCGCGCTCGCCGTGGATCACGCGTCGATCGCGGACACCCTCCAGCGGGAGATCGGGAAGGTGACCGTCGTGGAGGGCGCCGCGGTCACCGCGAGCATCGGCGTGGCGCTCGGCACGGTCCGCGTCGACGACCGGGACGGGGTGGAGCTCCTCCTCGCCGAGGCCGACGAGGCGATGTACCGGGCCAAGCGCGCGGCACACGGGGAGGCCGTGGTCACCGAGCTCCGCTCGCCGGGCGAGGCCGGACCCGCGTCACTCGCAGGCGGCGAGGACTAGCTCCCGGACGCGGGCGGCGTCGGCCTGTCCGCGGGTGGCCTTCATGACGTCGCCCACGATCTTGCCCGCGGCCTGCACCTTGCCGGACTTGATCTTCTCGACGATGTCGGGGTTGGCGGCGAGCGCCTCGTCGACGGCCTTCTGCAGCGCACCGTCGTCGCGGACCACCTCGAGGCCGCGCGCGGCGACGACCTCGTCGGGCTCGCCCTCCCCGTCCAGCACGCCGACGATGACCTGCTGCGCCAGCTTGCTCGTAAGCTTGCCCTCGTCCACCAGGGCGATGACCCGGGCGACCTGGGCCGGCGAGATCGCCAGCTCCGACAGTTCGACGGAGCGGGTGTTGGCCTGCTGCGGCAGGAAGCTGCCCCACCACGACCGCGCGGCGTCGGGCGTGGCGCCCGCGTCGACGGTGGCGATGATCCTGTCGATCGCGCCGAGGTTCACGAGGTCGCGCATGACCTCGTCGGAGAGGTTCCAGTCGGCCTGGATCCGGGCGCGCCGCAACCACGGCAGCTCGGGGATGGTGCCCCGGAGCTCCTCGACGAGCTCGGCCGGCGGCGCGACGGGGCCTAGGTCCGGATCGGGGAAGTAGCGGTAGTCGTCGGCGGTCTCCTTGGGGCGGCCGGCGGTGGTGGTGCCGTCGCCCTCCTGGAAGTGCCGGGTCTCGAGGACGACGGTGCCGCCGGCGTCGAGAACGGCCGCCTGGCGCCGCATCTCGTACCGCACCGCGACCTCGACGGACCGCAGGGAGTTGACGTTCTTGGTCTCCGTGCGGGTACCGAACTCGGAGGAGCCGATGGGCTGGAGCGAGACGTTGGAGTCGCAGCGCATCGAGCCCTGGTCCATCCGGACGTCGGAGACGTCGAGCGAGGCGAGCAGGTCGCGCAGCGCGGTCACGTACGCGCGGGCGATCTCGGGGGCCCGCTCCCCCGCACCCTCGATGGGGCGCGTGACGATCTCCACGAGCGGCACGCCGGCGCGGTTGAAGTCGAGGAGCGAGTGGGAGGCGCCGTGGATGCGGCCGGTGGCGGAGCCGACGTGCGTCGACTTGCCCGTGTCCTCCTCCATGTGGGCGCGCTCGATCTCGACCCGCCAGGTGGTGCCGTCCTCGAGCGGGACGTCGAGGTAGCCGTCGTACGCGATCGGGTCGTCGTACTGGCTGATCTGGTAGTTCTTCGGCTGGTCCGGGTAGAAGTAGTTCTTCCGCGCGAACACCGAGCTCGGACGGATCGAGCAGTTCAGGGCCAGGCCGATGCGGATGGCCGAGCGCACCGCCGCCTCGTTGACGACCGGCAGCGCGCCCGGCATGCCGAGGCACGTGGGGCACACCTGCGTGTTGGGCTCGGCGCCGAACTCGGTGCGGCAGCCGCAGAACATCTTGGTGGCGGTGCCGAGCTCGACGTGGACCTCCATGCCCATGACGGGCTGGTAGCGGGCGACGACGTCCGCGTACTCGGGAAGATCGTGTTCGGCAAGCTCGGCACTCATGCCCTCAGCCTAATCGGACGCCGGTCAGCGGACCGAGACGGCCACCGCGTCCGCGGTCACGGTGATCGTTCCGTACACGAGGCCCGTATCGGACCCGGTGAGCGGGCGACCGTCGCGCGCGGTCGCGGTGAAGGTCCAGGGCCGGTTGTCGCTGAAGCGGAGCTGGCCGTCGCGGACAGTGTCGCTCAGGTCGATGTCCTGCGCGTTCGGCGCGGTCCAGGTGTAACTGCCGTTCTCGCCCGAGTAATCGGACTGCGGGCAACCGGCCGGGAAGCGGTCCTTCGATGCGGCGCACTCGGCGTACTTCGCGGCGATCTGCTGGCGCGCGGAGGCCTTGGCGGCGTCGCTGAGCCCGAAGGCGATGCTGAAGGAGCTGCCTGCGCTGAAGCGGGACAGACCCTTCACCGACGCCTGGCCCTTGTTGTCACCGACGCTGATCTTCTCCCGCTGCGGCGCCAGGTTCTTGTTGACGGAGCCCAGGTCGAGAGCGCCCGGGAAGACGTAGACCACGCCGGAGGCCGGGAGGGGCTTGCCGAGGACGGTCACGTTCTTCTTGTCGGAGTCGTACGCGGAGTACGGCTTGAGCTGCACCGCGGCAGTGGCGAGCTTCCAGTCGTCGCCCACCTTCTCCAGGTTGAGCTCCTCGTCGTACGCGACCTCTCCGATCGTCACCGTCAGATGCACCGACCCGCTGTAGCCGCTGGTCTCGCTCACGATCTTTAGGTCCTTGATGGGCGCCAGGTCGCGCTGCTTGCGCAGCACCTCGTCGGTGAGCAGCTCGGTGGAGGCGGGTGCCTCCTTGCCGTAGCTCAGCGCCTTCGTGGCGTCGCCGGCCTGCAGGGCGGCGAAGTAGGCCTTGACGGTGCCGCCGGGCGAACCGGTGTCACCGCTCCCGCCACCGATGCTCTTGACGATCGCTATCCCGGCGATCAGCGCGATCACGAGGACGACGGCGCCGCCGCCGATGAGCGCGGGGATCAGCCAGGCGGGGCGCGGCTTCTTCGGGGCGCCGGGACCGGGCGGGAACGGGGGGACGCCGGGAGCCTGCGCCCCGGCCGGGCCGTACGCGCCCTGGTAGCCCTGGTGGGCGGCCGGGTACTGCGGGTACGAGTCAGGGTTCGGCTGGTACGACGGTGCGCCGCCCTGCTGGAGGTGCTCGCCCGACTGCCAGGTGGGGCGGAGCTGCGTCTGCTGGTTCGGATCGGAGGGATCCTGGCCCGGGTGACCGCCCGGGTTCGAGGGAGGATTCGGATTCATGCCCGGAATCGTGCACCACCGCTCTTAAGGCTCGCTTCAGGCCCGCCAATCACCCGGCCCGACCGCACCTCGTCGGGTCAGCCGAAGAACTCGGCGGCGTCGTCGTAGCGCTCCCGGGGCACCCGTTTGAGCTGCTTGACCGCATCCGCGAGCGGGACCAACCCGATCTGCGTACCACGCAGCGAGACCATCTGCCCGACCTTGCCGGCATGCGCCGCATCAGCGGCGTTGACACCGTAGCGCGTGGCGAGCACCCGATCCGCCGGCGTCGGCGTACCACCACGCTGCACATGCCCGAGCACCGTCGTACGGACCTCCTTGTTGATCCGCTTCTCGATCTCCACCCCCAACTGATGCGCCACACCCGTGAACCGCTCATGCCCGAACTCATCGGTACCACCCACACGCAGCTCCATCGACCCCTCCGCAGGCTTCGCGCCCTCCGCGACGACCACGATGAAACTCGAATGCCCCCGCTGGAACCGCCGCTTGATCAACCGGCACACCTCCTCCACATCGAAGGGCACCTCCGGAATCAGCACCATATGCGCCCCCGACGCCAACCCCGAGTTCAACGCGATCCACCCCGCATGCCGACCCATCACCTCCACGATCATCACCCGCTGGTGCGACTCCGCCGTCGAATGCAACCGATCGATCGCATCCGTCGCGATCGTCAACGCCGTGTCGAAGCCGAACGTCACATCCGTGCAGTCGATGTCATTGTCGATCGTCTTCGGCACCCCCACGACGGGCACACCCTCCTCCGCCAACCACGACGCCGCCGTCAACGTGCCCTCCCCACCGATCGGAATGAGCACATCGATCCCATTGTCATCAAGAGTCCGCCTGATCCGATCCAAACCCGCCCGCAACACATCAGGATGCGTCCGCGCCGTCCCCAACATCGTCCCGCCCTTGGTCAACAACCGATCATTGCGATCATCGTTGGACAACTGCACCCGCCGGTCCTCCAACAACCCACGCCAACCATCCTGAAAACCCACCACCGCCGACCCGTACCGCGAATCACTCGTCCGCACCACCGCCCGAATCACCGCGTTCAACCCCGGACAATCACCACCACCGGTCAGCACTCCGATACGCAGACTCATGCCGACGATCTTGCCGCGTGGACCCCTGACCCGTCAGGACAACTCGTCAGGTCATCCGGGCGTGACGACTCCGGTCTCGTAGGCGTAGACGACGGCCTGCGCCCGGTCGCGCAGGCCGAGTTTCTGCAGGACCTTGCTGACGTGCGTCTTCACGGTCTGGTCGGAGACGAACAGCGCCGCCGCGATCTCGGCGTTGGAGCGGCCCGCGGCCACGGCCTCGAGCACCTCGCGCTCGCGGGGGGTCAGGGTCTTCAGTTCGGGCGGCGGAGTCCGCCGGTGCGCCCGCGCCGCCGTGACCTCGGCGATCATCCGTCGGGTGACCGACGGCGCGAGCAGCGACTGTCCCTCGTGTACCACCCGGACGGCGCGCACCAGTTCCTCGGCCGGCGCGTCCTTGAGCATGAACCCGGACGCCCCGACGCGCAGCGCCTCGTAGACGTAGTCGTCGATGTCGAAGGTGGTGAGCATGAGCACCCGCACCCCGTCGTGTCGACGCAGGATCTCGGCGGCCGCCTCCAGCCCGTTCATCTCGGGCATGCGCACGTCCATGAGCACCACGTCGGGCAACAGACGCGCGACCTCGGCGACGGCGGCCTTGCCGTCGGGGGCGTCCCCGATCACGGAGATGTCGGGTTGGGCGCCCAGCAGGGCGCCGAAGCCCTGCCGGACCATGGCCTGGTCGTCGGCGATGAAGACGGTGATGGGCACGACCCCAGCCTAGGCGGTGGCACCGTCGGGACGGGCCGGGAGCGCGGCACGGACCGCGAAGCCACCGCCCGCCGTCGGCGTCGCCGACAGTGAGCCTCCGACGGTGCGCGCCCGCTCCGCCATCCCCGGAATGCCCTGGCCCAGGCCGGGACCGCCGAGGTCCGCGTCGGAGGTGCGCGGCCCGTTCTCGATGCTCAGGTTCAGCGTGCCCGCGTCGAGGGTGAGCGCGACGGTGATCGCCGCGCCCTGTGCGTGCCGGGTGGCGTTGGCGATGGACTCCTGCACGATGCGGTAGGCGACGAGTGCGGTGGTCTCGCCGATCGCCGACGGGTCGGGCAGGGGCAGGTACTCGACGGTGACTCCAGCCGCCCGGGCACCGTCGATGAGCTCGTCGACCCCGCCGAGGCCCGGGGCGGGAGCGAGCTCGGCGGAGGCGTCGTCGAGCCGGAGCACGCCGAGCAACGCGCGGACCTCGTTGAGGGCCTCACGGGCGGAGACGGCGATCCCGTCGAACTCGGCGCGGGCGCGCTCGGAGACGTCGGGGACGCGGTACTGCGCGGTCTGCGCCTGGACCACGACGAGCGACATCCGGTGCGCGACGATGTCGTGCAGGTCGCGCGCGATGCGGGTGCGCTCCTCCAGGATGGCGCGGCGGCCGCGCTCGAGCTCGCTGACCTCGGTCTGCTCCTCGAGGCGGTTGCGGGACTGCAGTGCGAGGCGCAGCAGCAGGATGATCACCAGCGACACCAGGATCCCGGCGACCCACCCGCCGCCGGTGCCGTCCTGAGCGTTGATCCAGAACAGCACCGACGAGGCAGCGGCGATCGCGATCGCATCGAGCGGCGAGCACTTGAGGAAGGCGATCCAGCTGGTGATCAGCATCGCCATGATCAGTGAGACCTGCCAGTTCCACTGCCAGTCCTGTTTCGCGTCGAACCACAGGAGCGGGAAGACCGCGGCTGTCGCGGCGACGATCCCCCACGCGGCACGCGGGTGCGCCCAGGCGATGGCGATGGGCAGCACCGACAGTCCGCTGATGATCGGCAGCAGGGCCGCGGGGACCGAGAACTGCTCGTTCAGGGTGGGCCATGCCACCGCCCACATGATGAGCGCGACCACCAGGAACAGCCAGTTGACCTTCCGCGACAGGAAGATCCCCAGCGGCGTGGCGTGCAGCGCACCGTCGGGCGCCTTGATGTGCAGGGCGCTCTGCCGATCCAGGTAGCGGCCGGCGCGCACCGTCGCGCTGCCGAGTCGTTCGAGCCTCGTGGTGGTCCTCATGACACTGAACGCTAGGGGTGGCCGGCGCCCGGCGTCCTCACCCGTTCGGGTGATATCGAACCCCTCGCGCAGCCGATCCGGTCGCCCGTCCGGCGTTCCTAGCGTCGCTGTCATGAACCGCCGCATGCTCGCCGCCGCAGCCGTCCTGGCCGTCCCCCTGTCCTTCGGCATCTCGCTGCCCGCCTCCGCCGAGAACTCCGCACCCGCCGAGGATGCGGCCACGGCCGCGGCGGTCCGCGCGATCACCGCCGCGGATGTCGGCGTCGCCGATCAGATCCGTTCGATCCCGTCCGGATTCGCCTACGCGGCCGCGGCCGGGCCGGGCTACGCGATCAACCCGCACGGCGAGTGCTCGTCGGTGGTGCCGCTGCCCGCGGAGTTCGACGCCCCGTGCAAGGCCCACGACCTCGGCTACGACCTGCTGCGGCACGCCGACGCGCGCGGGCGCCCGCTGGGCGGATGGGCCCGTCATCTGCTCGACGACACCCTGTTCGCGCGGATGGCCGACACCTGCACCGCACGCCCGCTCGACCAGCGGCGACGCTGCACCGAGGTCGCCGGGATCGCGGTGCTCGCGGTGCGCGCCAACACCTGGCGCCAGCACGACGGTCCGCCGCGCGCCGAGTCGGTCCGCGAGATCACGACGAGCTGGCTCACCGCCGGGGGCCGGCTGTGATCGCGCTGCCGCGCCCCCGGGCGGGCGTGCTCAACGGCTACGCGGTGGGGGTGGCCGTCGCGCTGTTCCCGAATCAATTGCCGCGCACGGCCACCGTGCAGATCGTCGTGTGCCTGCTCTTCGGTGCGGTCGGCGGACTGATCGGGTGGGCCGTCGTCCGGAACCGCGAGCCCGCTGCGGGCGGATACCGGTTCGCGGCATACCTCGGCGCCGCCGCGCTGGTGGGGTGGGTCCTATGGCAGAACCGTCTCCGGGCTGCCGCCGGCGCGGATCCGGTGGACCCGCCGACGTTCGCGGTGCTCGCCGGCGTCGTCGCGACGGTGCCGTTCGCCGTTGCCGCGCTGCGGACCGTGCGCCTCCGGACGGCGTGCGTGGGGATCGCCGCCACGCTCGCGCTGGCCGGGTTCGCCTGGCCCGCCGCGGCCGGGTCCGCCGACACGGCCTCCTACGCACAGCGCTTCATGAGCATCGATTCCGCCGCACCGGGGATCCGGGCGTACGCCTCGCTCGGCGACGGCGATTCCCCCACCGCCCGCGCCGCGGTCGCCGTGGATCGGCTCATCGCGGCGGGCGGCCTCGCCCGACGGGCCGTGGTGGTCGCCGTCCCGACGGGATCCGGCTGGGTCGATCCGCATTTCGTCCGCGGCGTCGAGGAGGCGTTGCACGGCGACAGCGCGATCGTGGCCGTGCAGTACACCGAGATGCCGAGCTGGCAGTCCTTCGTCCTGCATAGGGACGCGGCCGCCGCGAGCACCGCAGCGCTGATCGACGAGCTGCATCGGCGGGCACCGTCGACCCGGGTCCGGGTGTACGGGCAGAGCCTGGGAACGGTGGGAGTGATCGCCGCGCAGCAGCGGGCGACGGAGCTCGGCGCGCCACTCGCGGCGACGCTGCAGGTGGGAACGCCGGCCGGGGTCGCGATCGCGGGACCCGCACAGCTCAACGCCTCCGATCCCGTGGGGATCTGGTCACCACGCCTGCTGATCGCGCCGCCCGCCCGGACAGCGGCCGCCGTCGGCCGGCCCACGCCCCGGCCGCCGTGGTTCCCCGGGCTCGGCTTCGTCCAGGCCACCGTCGACCTCCTGGGCGCGACGGCGCCGCCGCCCGGTCTCGGGCACCGCTACGACGAGCGGCAGGGCGCGGAGCTGGTCGCGGACCTGGTCAGCCGCGAGGAGTTGCCCACCGCCGCTTAACCGGATACGTTGTATCCAGGTTAGGAGGCGGTCGTGCGGATGAGCGAGGGCGTCGAATGGGCGGCGCACGTGTGCGTGCTGTTGCACTGGCTGGAGGCGGACGACCTGACGCCGGTGTCCGCTCCGCGCCTCGCGGAGTCCTACGACCTTCCGGCGGCGTACCTCGGCAAGCAGTTGCAGGCGCTCGCCCGTGCCGGGATCACCGAATCGCTTCCGGGACGCCGGGGTGGAATCCGCCTGGCCCGTGCCGCATCGCGGATCACGCTCATGGACGTCGTCGCGGCGATCGAGGGCGGCACCGAAGCCTTCTCCTGCACCGAGATCCGCCGACGAGGCATGAACGCCGAAAACCCGCGGAGCGAGTTCGCGAAGCCGTGCGGCATCGCCCACGCGATGCGCAGCGCGGAGCTCGCATGGCGGCGCGAGCTGGCCGCGACCTCGATCGCCGATCTGGCCGAGTCGACCCCACGACGTGTCGGAGACGCCGCGCGGCGCCACTTCGGCGGCACCTGACACGCCCTCCCCGCGCGACGGGAGCACCAACCCCTAAACCTGGACACCTAATATCCGAATTCGAGAGGAAGCATCATGAACCGCACGCCCGGAGCCACCTCGTCGCCCGAGACGTACAAGGCCCTCGTCGCCCTGGATTCACGCCTGGCCCGCTCCCTCGGGGCGGCCCTGTACGACATCGTCAAGCTGCGCGCGTCCCAGATCAACGGCTGCGCCTTCTGCGTCGACAAGCATTCCCGCGACCTCGAGCGGCTCGGCACGCCCACCCGCACGATCTACGGTGTCGCGGCGTGGGAGGAGAGCCCCTTCTTCGATGAGACCCAGCGGGTGGCACTGGCCTTCGTCGAACGCCTCACCGCCGGCATCGACGCGGTCGACGACGCGCTGTGGGACGAGGCCGGCCGCCTGCTCGGCGAGGAGCGCCGCACCGATCTGCTCATCGCCGTCGGCACGATCAACACCTGGAACATGCTGGGCATCACCACCCACCTGCACCCGGCGTCCTGACCGCCGTCCGGCCCGGGGCAGCTGGAACCGTCAGGCGACGGGGCCGCGAGCCGCCTCGTACGCCGCACCCACCCGGTACAGACGATCATCGGCCTGCGCGGGCGCCAGGATCTGCAGGCCGACGGGGAGCCCGTCGTCCGTGGACAGGCCCGAGGGCACGGACATGCCGCAGTGACCGGCGAGGTTCGTCGGCAGCGTGAACAGGTCGAACAGGTACATCGCCAGCGGATCCCCGACCTTCTCCCCCAGCTTGAACGCCGTGGTGGGCGTGGTGGGCGAGACGATCACGTCCACGCTCTCGTACGCGCGCGCGAAGTCGTCGGCCAGCAGAGTGCGGACCTTCTGCGCACTGCCGTAGTACGCGTCGTAGTAGCCGGAGCTCAGCGCGTAGGTGCCGATCATGATGCGCCGCTTGACCTCCGGGCCGAAGCCCGCCTCCCGCGTGAGGGCCATGACCTCCTCGGCCGAGTGCGTGCCGTCGTCGCCGGTACGCAGGCCGTAGCGCATGGCATCGAAGCGGGCGAGGTTCGAGGAGACCTCGGACGGGAGGATCAGGTAGTACGCGGCCAGCGAGTACTGCAGGGTCGGCAGCGACACCTCGACGGTCTCGGCTCCCAGGTCGCGCAGCTGCTGCACGGCCTTCTCGAAGGACGCCTGGACGCCGGGCTCGGTGCCGTCGGCGCCGAACTCCTTCACCAGGCCCACCCGGACGCCCGTGAGGTCCCCGGTGGCGCCCGCGCGGGCGGCGGCGACCACGTCGGGCACCGCGGCGTCGAGCGAGGTGGAATCGCGCGGGTCGTGCCCGGCGATGACCTCGTGCAGCAGGGCGGTGTCGAGGACGGTGCGCGCGCACGGCCCGCCCTGGTCCAACGACGAAGCGCAGGCGACGAGGCCGTAGCGCGACACCGCGCCGTAGGTGGGGCGCACGCCGACGGTGGCGGTCAGCGACGCGGGCTGCCGGATCGAACCGCCGGTGTCGGTGCCGATCGCGAGCGGCGCCTCGTAGGAGGCCAGCGCCGCGGCGCTGCCACCGCCGGAGCCGCCCGGGGTGCGGTCGGCCGCCCACGGGTTGCGGGTCACGCCGTACGCCGAGTTCTCCGTCGACGAGCCCATGGCGAACTCGTCCATGTTGGTCTTACCGAGGATCGGGATACCCGCGGCGCGCAGCTTCGCGGTCACCGTCGCGTCGTACGGCGCGGTCCAGCCTTCGAGGATCTTGGATCCGCAGGTGGTGGGCGCGTCGGTGGTGGTGAAGACGTCCTTGAGCGCGATCGGGACGCCGGCCAGCGCGGACGCGGGCTGCTCGCCGCGGGCCCGGGCCTCGTCGACGGTGCGCGCCGCGGCGAGGGCCGCGTCGGCGCCGACGTGCAGGAAGGCGCCCAGGTCACCGTCGACCTCGGCGATCCGGTCCAGATGCGCCTGGGTCACCTCGACGGAGCTCAGGTCGCCGGCGGCGATCTTCGCGGCCAGGTCGGCGGCGGTGGCGCCGGTGATCTCGTTCGATGCACGCAGATCGGTCACGGTCACTCCTCCCCCAGGATGCGCGGCACGGCGAAGCGGTCACCCTCGCGGTTCGGGGCGCCCGAGAGCGCCTCCTCCGGAGTGAGGCTGCCGACGGGGCTGTCGCCCCGGTTCACGTTCACGTTGCCCACCGGCAGCGTCAGCGGCGCGACATCGGCCGTGCTGGTATCGGAGCCGACCTCGGTCACCACCTTGACGTGCTCGAGGATCGAATCGAGCTGCGTGGCGAAGACGTCGAGCTCTTCGTCGGTGACGGCGAGGCGCGACAGGCGCGCCAGATGGGCGACCTCGTCCCGGGAGATGGCAGACATGTCCCCGATCCTATGCGGCGTTCACGCGCGCGGCCCCACCACCCGGTAGCGGCCGCACAGGAAGGCCTTGTTCCGCGCCCACTCGACGAGTTCGAAGTCGAAGGCGCGGGGGAAGAGCGGCCGGCCCGACCCGACGGTGGTGGGCGCGTAGCTGATCATCACCTCGTCGAGCATGCCCGTCTCGGCGAACTGCGCGGCGAGGTCGCCGCCGCCCACGACCCAGACGCCCTTCTCCCCCGCGGCCGCCTCCAGCGTCGCGCGGAGCTCCGCCGGGGCGCCCGCCACGAAACGCACACCCGGGTGAATGGGTTCCAGCTCCCGGTGGGTGAAGACGAACACCGGGTAGTCGGCGTAGTACCACGGCTCGTCGCCGGCCCGGACCCGGTCGACGACCCACTGGTAGGTGGTGTAGCCCCATGACGATCGCTCCGACCGACGTCATGTACTCCTCGATGTTCATCGGCCCGCCCTCGTCGATCGGCTGATCCAGCAGCCAGTCCAGGCTGTCGTTCTCGTCGGCGAGGAAGCCGTCGAGCGTCGAGGCCGTGTAGTACGAGTAGACGGTCTTTGGAGATGTCACTGTGTTCCTCCCGTTATTCTCCGGTGCCAGATGATGGGGTCGGGGTCGAGTTCGGGGGTGTCGAGGGCGAGGCCGGCGTCGGCGAGCATCCAGCGCGCCAGGAGCCGCCGGTGCGCCGAGAAGGTCAGCTCGTGCGCGACGATCTGCGAGAGCAGGAAGGACTCGGGCGGCTCGCACAGGGCGTCGATCACCCGGTCGCCCCAGGCGCCGCGCCGCTCGATGTCCCGGACCAGGCCGAGCCACCGCGGCGAGTTCTGCGCGTGGGCCCGCGCGAGGGCCGCCGGATCGTCGTCGGGGTCGAGCTCGGGCGACGGCTCGCCGGCGATCGTCGCGCACCACGGCGCCGTGCTGTGCACGAGGTGCCAGAGGACCTGGGACAGCGACTCGTCCGGCCCGTCCCAGTGCCGCGGCCGCGACCCCGGCAGCCGGACCCTTCGGTACTCCTCGCCCGGGAGCGCAGCGACCGCGTCGAGCAGGGCCGCGATGTCCGCCGCGTCGTGCTGGATCTGCAGCGCCAGCACATCGCCGGTCGAATCCTCGTGTCCCTCACCGGAGTCGACGTACAGCACCGTCGGGGAGTGGAAGTGCAGGCCGTTGGGCGCGGGCAACCAGTGCCCGACGGTGTCCGGCAGCTGTGAGGGCGAGTGGCCGTAGGCCCGTGCGAACGCGCGAATGAAGCCCTCGACGGACTCGTAGCCGGCGGCGAAGGCGGCATCGGTCACCGTCGAACCGCGTTGCAGTTGCCACGCGGACCGCTCCAGCAGGACCCGCCGCCGCAGGGCGACGGGCGATTCGCCCGCGCCCGCGCGGACCTGCCGCGCGAAGTGGAAGGTCGAGCTGTGCGCGCCGGCGGCCATGGCGTCAAGGCTGTCGTGCGGGTCGGCGAGCACGGCCTCGAGGAGGCGGCGCAGCGGATCGGCGGATGCGGACATGGTGATCAGTATCGACCGCCCGGCACCGCCCGCGCTTGACCGTTCTTGCTCAGGTCAGGGAGCGCCGTTCCAGCCAGGGCTTGATCCGCGCGGTGACCCACGGCAGTACGAGGAAGACCATCAGCGGGGTGTTGATGAGCGTCGCGATCAGGGTTCGGCCGACCAAGCCCCAGCCGTGCGCCGGCAGGACCGTCAGGTGCGGCAGCACCAGGAAGTTGATCAGCAGCGAGAGCGGGAAGAAGCCGAGCCAGATGGCGACGGCCTGCTTCCACCGCGGCGGGACCTTCGCCACGGGGGCCGCGACGGGGCCGGCACCGTCGGGCTGCGGGGAGAACCAGCCCTCGATCCCGGACAGGCGGTGCGTGGCGGTCTCGACGGCGAGGCCCTCGCACCGCTCGAGCCAATGCTTGCGCACCCGGGAGCCCTGCCATTCGGCGAGTTCCTCGTCGGAGGCGAAGCGGTAGATCACGAAGTACAGCTCGGGATCGTCCGCGGCACGGACCCACCCGCCGCCCAGGAAGCCGCGATAGGTACGGGCCAGTGCGATTCCCGCGTCGGTCCAGGCCAGGAATTCGTGTTCGCGGCCGGGGGCGATGCGTCGGGCGACGGAGGTCAGCGAGGCCTTGTGGGCCGCTCCTGCCTCCGCCCGGGTTTCGGTGTGGGGCATGCGTACCAGTGTCGGTGCCGGCGTCCCGGGACACCAACCGAGGCGGTGTGATCTTGCCGACGTCGGATCAGCGAGGCAGGTCCGCGTCGCGGAAGTCGTTGCCCCACGCGCCGGAGGTGCCGTAGGTGACCACGGTGAATCGGCGGTCGGCCCCCGTGCCGACCGGCGTGTGCACGCTGATCCCCACCCGGCGGCTGACCTGCGCGCCGCGGGCGCAGTCGGGCTCGCAGGTGTTCTCCTCGAGGTCGCCGACGCCGGTCGCGATGTCGGCGGTCCACGAATCCCAGACGATCCCGACCAGGCGCGCGTTGGCGTCGGCGCACGCGAGGGTGATGGAGCTCGGCTTCGTCGCCGGCCGGCTGAGACAGTCGCGAATCACCGACGTCTGGGCGGCCACGGGCGCGGCACCGGCGACCGCCGGCAGCGTCGCCGTAGCCCCGACGGCCGCGATCGCGGCGAGAAAGCGTGCTGCAGCTGATCCGGTCATGATGGCTCCGTCCTCCTGAGGTCGTCCGCCACCCCGGCGGCTACGGATCCGATTTTCCGCCAACCGACCGCGGCCGGCGATGCTATCGCAACATACTGCTCCCCCGGCGCGTCTCCCACTGCCGGATCTGCGCCGCCCGCCGGCGAGTGCCACAATCGGGGCGTGTCCTATCTCCTGCGCGTCCGCCTCACCGACCGCCCCGGCAGCCTCGGCTCGCTCGCCGTGGCGCTCGGCTCCGTCGGTGCCGACATCCTCTCGCTCGACGTCGTGGAGCGCGGCGACGGTTTCGCGGTGGACGACATCGTGGTCGATCTGGGCCCGCAGTCTCTGCCGGACACTCTGATCACGGCCGCCGAGGCGCTCGACGGCATCTCGGTGGACTCGATCCGCCCCTACGCCGACGTCCTGGACACGCACCGGGAGCTGGAGCTCATCGACCACGTGGCCGCCGCCGGCCACGACCAGTTGCAGCTGCTGGCGGATCAGGTGCCCCGTGTGCTGCGGGTGGGTTGGTGCGCCGTGCTCAGCAACACCGCGGAGACGCAGTGGCCGGTCTTCGGCTCCTCGGGCCTGCCGGAGACGCCGCCCGAGCACCTCGACTTCCTGCCGCTCAGCGGCCCCGTCGCCCTCGATGCCGAGGCCGACTGGGTGCCGCAGTCCTGGCAGCAGATGGACACCAAGCTCGCCGCCGCGCCGCTGGGCGCCATCGGCAAGGTGGTGCTCGTCGGCCGTCCGGGCGGGCCCGACTTCCGCCCGTCCGAGGTCGCCCGGCTGGGCTACCTCGCCGGAATCGTGGCGACGGTGCTGGTCAGGTAGCGTCCGCCTCACCCTCGGCCGGCGCGGGCGCGACGGCCTCGGGCCCCTCCGCGAGCAGCTTCGCGAAGCCCTCCTCGTCGAGGATGGGGACGCCGAGCTGTTCCGCTTTCTCCGCCTTCGAGCCCGGCGCGTCCCCGATCACGACGAAGGCCGTCTTCTTGGAGACGCTGCCCGCCGCCTTGCCGCCGCGCACGAGGATCGCCTCCTTGGCCTCGTCCCGGGAGAAGTTCTGCAGCGAACCGGTGACCACGATCGACAGGCCCTCCAGGGTGCGCTGCACGGACTCGTCCCGCTCGTCCTCGAGGCGCACGCCGGCGGCTCGCCACTTCTCGACGATCTCGCGGTGCCAGTCGACGGTGAACCAGTCGATCACCGCCTCGGCGATCGTGCGGCCGACACCGTCGACCTCGGCGAGCCGCTCGACATCGGCCTCGGCGATCGCGTCGAGACTGCCGAACTCCTGCGCCAGCGCCCGTGCGGCGGATGGTCCGACGTGGCGGATGGACAGACCCACGAGCACGCGCCAGAGCGGCTTGTCCTTGGCCACACCGAGGTTCGTGAGGAGCCGCTGCGCGTTCGCCGACAGGGTGCCGCCGTCGTTGGTGAACAGCGGGACTTGGAGCAGATCCTCTTCGGTGAGCCCGAATACGTCGCCCTCGTTGTGCAGCACCGGCGAGGCGGTGAGCGCCGACGCCGCCTCGTAGCCCAGCCCTTCGATGTCGAAGCAGTTGCGGCCCGCGAGGTAGAAGAGCCGCTCACGGAGCTGGGCGGGGCAGGTCTCGGTGTTGGGGCAGCGGATGTCTGCATCGCCCTCCTTCGACGGGGCCAGCGTCGCACCGCATTCCGGGCACGTGACCGGCATGACGAAAGGCCGTTCCGTGCCGTCGCGCAGGTCCACGACGGGACCGAGGACCTCGGGGATCACATCGCCCGCCTTGCGGATGGTGACCGTGTCACCGATGAGGACGCCCTTGCGCTCCACCTCGGACGCGTTGTGCAGCGTGGCGAACTCGACCGTGGAGCCCGCGACGGTCACCGGCGCCATGTAGGCGTACGGCGTGACCCGGCCCGTGCGGCCCACGTTGACCCGGATGTCGAGGAGCTTGGTGGTGACCTCCTCGGGCGGGTACTTGTAGGCGATGGCCCAGCGCGGCGCGCGGGACGTGGCGCCCAGCCTGCGCTGCAGCGCGATCTCGTCGACCTTGACCACCAAGCCGTCGATCTCGTGCTCCGGATCGTGCCGGTGCTCACCCCAGTAGAAGACCCGGTCGACCACCGCATCGGCCCCGACCACCTGCTTGGTGTACTGCGAGACCGGCAGGCCCCACGCGGCGAGGGCGCGGTAGGCGTCGTGCAGGCTCGACGGTGACCACTGCCCCTGGATGCGGCCCAGGCCGTGGCAGATCATCCCGAGTTTGCGGCGCGAGGTGATCTGCGGGTTCTTCTGGCGCAGCGACCCCGCCGCGGAGTTGCGGGGGTTGGCGAAGGGCGGTTTGCCCTCGGCGACGAGGCCGGCGTTGAGCTCCTCGAAATCGGCCAGCCGGAAGAAGACCTCCCCGCGCACCTCGAGCAGGTCGGGAATCGGGAACTCGTCCGACGGGGTGAGCGCGTGCGGCACGTCCCGCAGGGTGCGCGCGTTGAGCGTGACGTCCTCGCCGGTGCGCCCGTCGCCGCGCGTCGCCCCACGCACCAACGCGCCGTTCTCGTAGACCAGGTTGAGTGCGACACCGTCGATCTTGAGCTCGGTGAGGAAGACGACCTCCCCGCCCACGTCCTTCTGCACGCGCGCGATCCAGTCGCGCAGTTCGCCCTCGTCGAAGACGTTGTCGAGGCTCATCATCCGCTCGAGGTGGTCCACCGCCGTGAACTCGGTGGAGAAGCCGCCGCCCACCAGTTTGGTGGGCGAATCCGCCACCGCCAGCTCCGGGAACGCCGCCTCCATCTCCTGCAGGCGGCGCAGCAGCGCGTCGAACTCACCGTCGGAGAGCACGGGCGCGTCCTGCACGTAGTACCGGAACTGGTGTCCGCGCACCTCCTCGGCGAGCTCCTGCCACGCGCGGCGGTCGTCCTCGGTCAGCTCCTTCGACATGGCTGTCAGATTAGTCGAGGACACCGACACGGAGACCGCCGCGCGTCCGGTCGAGCCGTCGGGACTACGGCCCGTCGGGGTTGGGGTTGGAGGCGCCGCCGTCGCAGCCTGGGCGCGGGTTGGTCGAGCAGTCGTTCGGGTTCGGGGCGGGACCGGGCATCGGAGTCGTAGTGCGCGTGGTCGGCTTCGGCGTGGGGCACGGGCGATCCGCGCCGTCGGGACCGTGCCCGTCCGCGTCGTAACAACCGGGCGAGACGGTCGGCTTCGGCGCTGCCGTCCCGGTCGTGGTGGTGGGCTTCGGCGCCACGGTCGCGGTGGCGGTCCCTTGCCGCGTGGGACCGGGCGCGACGGTGCCGGTCGAGGCCTGCGAGGTCACGGTCGCGGTGGACGACGAGGTCGTCGACGTCTCCTTGGCGTCCGAACCGCTGCACCCGGCGGCCATCAACAGCGCCGCAGCGGCCGTCACCGCACACGCCGTACGGACGACTCCGGTGGTCTCAGCTGTGAACATGCGACGAAGTATCACACCCGCGGTGTGCGATCGCATCGGCCGTTCGGCTGATCCCGCTCCGCCGTCACCGCGACTGCGCGAAGCGCAACTCGTTCCCCGACGGGTCGATGACGGTCACCGTCGGGCCACCCGGGCCGTCGGGATCGAGGCCTGGCCTGGACCGGGGATGACGGTGCGCGGCGAGCTCCGCCTGCAACGCCGCGGCGTCGGCGACGGGGATCCACGCCACCGAGTTCGGGCTGCCGTCACCGAAGTGCTCGGACAGGTGCAGCACCACGCCGCCGCGCCGGACCTCGACGTACGCGGGCAGGTCCGGCTCGAAGCGGTGCTCCCACTCGAGCGTGAAACCCAGGTACCGCGTGTAGAACTCGATCGTCGCATCGCGGTCGAACATGCGCAGCACCGGCACCGCAGGCCCGCCGAAATCCGTCACGCCACCAGGCTAGCCCGAATCGGGCACATCGGACCGTCCGGTGGCCCATAGTCGTGCCATGAAGAACTCGAGCACGGCCCACAAGGCCATCGTCATCGGGGCCGGGATCGTCGGCCTGTCCACCGCGTTCGCCCTGCAACAGCGGGGCGTCGAGGTCACCGTCGTCGACCGGATCGGCCCGGCCGCGGGCGCATCGTGGGGCAACGCGGGCTGGCTCAGCCCGGCGTTCACCATCCCACTGCCCGAGCCGGCGCTGCTCAAGCAGGGGCCGCGCGCGCTGCTGTCACCGTCGTCGCCCGTCGCGCTGGTGCCCTCGACGGACCCGGCGGTAGCGCGGTTCATGGCCGCGTTCGCGCTCAACTGCACGCCCCACAAGTGGGGCGAGTCGATGCGCACCTACGCGAAGCTCAATGCCCACATCTTCGGCTCCTACGAGCGGCAGATCGCCGCGGGCGTCCGGGGCGAGGTGCTCGCGCGCGATATGACCGTGGGCTTCGCGAGCCTGCACGACGCCGGCGCGATCCTCGACGAGCTGGCGCGCGTCTCCGCGGCCGGCCAGCAGATCGACCTCACGCTGCTCGACCCGGAATCGGCGCGCGAGTACGAGCCGCACCTGACCGAGAACGTGGCCCTCGCAGTGCGACTGCGCGGCCAGCGGTACATGGACCCCGGCGCGTACGTCCGAGCCCTCGCCGACGCCGTGCTCGCGGGCGGCGGCGAGCTCCGCACCCGTGTTGACGTCACGGACGTGCGGGCGGACGGCACGCGGGTCCGCGTGATCGGCTCCGGGATGGACGAGCTGACCGACGCGGCCGTCCTGTGCTCCGGCGCGTGGCTGCCCGCACTGGCCGCCGCGCACGGCGTGAAGATCCCGCTCTTCGCCGGCCGGGGGTACAGCTGCTCGGTACCGATCGACACCCCGCTGCGGGGCGCCACCTACTTCCCCGCAGCCCGCGCGGCCATCACCCCGCGGCCCGACGGCGCCGACGGCCGCCCCCGAGTCCGAGTGGCCGGGATCATGGAGTTCGCCGATCCCGATAGGCCGCTCAACCCCAAACGTATCCGGGTGACCAACGACGCCGTCCGGCCGCTGCTACGCGGCATCGACTGGTCGGGCATCGACGAGCAGTGGGTGGGCTCGCGGCCGCTGTCGGCCGACGGACTACCGCTGATCGGCGGCACCGCGACGCCCGGCGTCTACGTCGGTGGCGGGCACGGGATGTGGGGCTTGACGCTCGGGCCGCTCACCGGCGAGCTGCTCGCGGAACAGATCACCACCGGGCGCGCCCCCGCGCTCACCGCAGGGCTGGACCCACTGCGGTAGCGAGCTTGTCGAGGTGGGCCGATGCGGCGTCGACGCTCGAGTCGTCCACGGGATAGAGCACGTCGGTGACTCCGGCGTCGTTCCACCGGGCGAGGCGGTCACCGTCGGGCATGCCGTCCAGAGCGACGATGCGGGGCGCGCCGGTGCGTCCGTGCTCGCGCCAGATCTCGGCGAGCCGCGTTGCGGCGCCGGTGATCCCGCGGTCGCGCGGGGTGGTGATCCAGCCGTCGGCGTTCTTGGCGATCCAGGTGAAGTTCTTGTCGGTGCCCCCGGCGCCGACCAGGACGGGCACGGCACCGGGGGGCTTCGGCCAGGTCCAGCTGGGTCCGAAGGAGACGAATTCGCCGTCGTAGGCGGCCTCCTCGTCACGCCAGAGCGCGCGCATCGCCTCGAGGTACTCGCGGAGCATGGTGCGGCGGCGGCCCGCGGGTACGCCGTGGTCGGCGAGCTCGTCGAGGTTCCAGCCGAATCCGACACCGAGCGTGACCCGGCCGTTCGCCAGGTGGTCGACGGTGGCGATGGTTTTCGCGAGGGTGATCGGGTCGGACTGCACCGGCAGCGCCACCGCCGTGGACAGCTCGATCCGCTCGGTGACCGCGGCGGCCGCGGCCAGCGACGTCCACGGGTCGAGCGTGCGCAGGTAGCGGTCGTCGGGCAGCTCGGCGGTGCCGGTGCCCGGGTGCGCGGCGTCGCGGCGCGTGGGGATGTGGCCGTGCTCCGGCACGAAGTAGGAAGCGAAGCCCGCCGCCTCGACGAGCGGGGCGAGCCGGTGCGGCGGCACCCCTCGATCGGAGGTGAACTGGACGATGCCGGCGCGGATGGACTGCTCACTCACCCTCTGAGTAGAACACGTTCCATCGACTGGCGTGCGCGTTCCCCCTAGGTTGGAGGCATGCCGCATCCGATCATGTTCGCCGACGACGACCCCGTGCTCGTCCGCGTCCGCGAGATCGCGCTCGCCTTCCCGGAGGCGACGGAGAAGATCGCCCACGGTCGCCCGACTTTCCGCTGCGGCAAGATGTTCGCGATGTACGGCGGCGGGACGAAGAAGACCGAGAGCCGCCCGCACGAGCAGCGGAACACCAGCGTGCTGTTCATCGCCGACCCCGCCGAGCGCATAGCCCTGGAACAGGACGAGCGCTTCTACCTGCCCGCGTACATGGCCTCCGCCGGATGGCTCGGGCTCGACCTCACGATCGGCACTGTCGACTGGGACGAGGTGCGCGAGCTCATCGACGCGAGCTACCGGCAGATCGCCCCGAAGCGGGCGATCACGGCCCTCGATCAGAGCTGAGGCCCGCGCTCACGCAGGTCGTCGACATCCTTCATGGCCTGCCGCAGCTGCGCGAGCCACTCGTCGGCGTGCTCGCCGACCAGGCGCACGCACCACGCGAGGGCGTCGGCGCGCGAGCGGGCGACGCCCGCGTCGACCAGCGTGTCCAGGACCAACCGCTCCGGCTGGCGCAACCTCGTCATCACCGGCACCGCCTGGTGGGTGTAGAGGATCGTCTCGTCGCCGGTGCGCACACCCCACGAGACGCGGCGACGATAACGTTCCTGTGCCTCGTCGGCGATCCGCATCCGCTGCTCGCGGGTGTCCTCACGGAAGCGGGCGGCGCGCCCCTCGCGCTGCGCCGCCGACTGCTCGCCGTCCTCGGGCAGCGCGCCCACGACGACGATCTCGTCACGGTCGACGGTGACCTGCGGCGCACCGTCGAACCAGCCCTCCGGGAGACGCCCGGCGAACCAGTCCCCCGCGTCCTTCGCGTCCGGCACCTCGGTGCGCGGACCCCGTCCTGCCATCATGGGAGACCTCCTCGATCTGTCGTGATTACTTAATTACATGATTACTCCAGACGCGGGGAGATATCGAGGGTATCGCTGAGGGCGGAATGCGCTACCGGCGCGTGAGGACGATCGAGGGCAACCGCAGCTCGTCGCCCTGCAGCGTCGCGGTCTCACTGGATCCGCGGCGATCACGGAGGACGACCCGGTCGCCGTCGACGGTGTACGTGCCGCCGTAGGCGTTGACCTGCCCGCGGAGGTCCTCCTCCCAGGTCCCGTCGGCCGCGAGCCGGATGACCCAGTCGCCGTTGGCGTACGTGCCTGGCACGCGGGCGGGTATCGCGGTGGACGGTTGCGCGGACGCCGACGATGCGGACGGGGCGGGCGTCACGCCCATGCTGATCGAGTCCGAGCTCGAGGAGCAGCCCGCGAGCGCACCCGCGGCGATCAGTGCGACGATGAGCGGGGCAACGCGAGGTGAACCGGTCATAGCGGCACGATACCTTTGCCGTCGCATCAACGACCGGGTTCGAGCCGCCCGCCCCGCACCACGTGGAAGTCGTACGCGGACTCGGCGTGCAGCCCGTCGTCGAGGCCATCGGCTTCGTGCTGCGGATCGGCCCGCAGCCCGATCGTCGCCTTGAGCGCCAGGCCGATGAGCAGCGTGACCACCATCGCGTAACCGAGCACCACGACCACGGCGACGGCCTGCCGCCACAGCTGGTCGAGGCCGCCGCCGTACAGCAGGCCGTCGCGCCCGGCCGGGGCCGCAGCACTGCCGACCAGGCCGATCATGAGGGTGCCGACGACGCCGCTGACCAGGTGCACGCCCACCACATCGAGGGAGTCGTCGTAGCGCCAGCGGTACTTGAGCTCGATCGCGTACGAGCTGATCGCGCCCGCCGCGGCTCCCACGGCGAGCGCTCCGATCGGCGTCACCGCCGAGCAGGAGGGGGTGATCGCGACCAGTCCCGCGACGACGCCGGACGCCGCACCGAACGAGGTCGGCTTGCCGTGCCGGACCTTCTCGACCACGAGCCATGCGACCATCGAGATCGCGCCCGCCCCGAGCGTGTTCGCCGTGATCAGGGCTGCCGAGCCGTTCGCGGCCAGCGTCGAGCCGGCGTTGAAACCGAACCAGCCGAACCACAGCAGTCCCGCCCCGAGCATCACGAAGGGCAAGTTGTGCGGGCGCATCGGATCCCGCGGCCAGCCCGCGCGGCGCCCGAGGAGCAGTGCCATGACCAGCGCGGACGCCCCCGAGTTGATCTCCACCGCCGTGCCGCCGGCGAAGTCGATCGCCCGCAGGTGCTCGGTGATCCAGCCGCCGTGCGCCGCCGTCAGCCCCGGCGTCGAGAACACCCAGTGCGCGACCGGGAAGTACACCAGCGTGGCCCACAACGCCGCGAAGGCCAGCCAGGAGACGAACCGCATCCGGTCCGCGACCGCACCCGCGATCAGGGCGACGGTGACCATGGCGAAGCCCGCCTGGAACGCCACGAAGAGCAGCGCGGGCACGTGGCCGACCAGCGGCGTCGCGCCCGAGTCCGAGCCGTCCGCGCCGAACGCCCCGAGGAGCCCGCGCAGGCCCGCGAAGGTCGTGGGATCCCCGACGACTCCCCCACGATCGGGCCCGAAGGTCATCGAGTAGCCGAAGGCCACCCACAACAGCCACACCACGGGGATCGCGGTGAGGCACATCATCATCATGTTGAGCACGCTCTTGCTGCGCACCATGCCGCCGTAGAACAGGGCCAGGCCCGGGGTCATCAGCAGGACGAGAGCGAATGCGGCGAGCAGCCAGGCGGTGTCTGCACCATCGACTGGACCGGTGGTCGGGAACATCGCCGAAGTGTATCGACTAGACGGCGGACGCCTCCGCCAAGACCGCACGAATCCCCTTGCAGGCGTCCAGAACCGGGCGAATACCGGGCGAATCGGCCATACCGCACACCGGAGTGACGACCGCCTGGGCGAGCGCGCGCCGCGGGAGTCCGATCTCGTCGTACATCCGGATCGCCGGCGCCGCGAGATCGGCCGGCGACCTGCGCCCGGGCACCGTCGGGGCCAGTCCGAGGCCGACCACGGGTCGTGATTCGACGAACTCTCCGAGGCCCTCGTAGTCGGGAACCGCCAAGCGGGTGGCGTCGACCAGCGCACCGTCGACGGGGACGCGGCGCACCACATCCCACTCGATCCGTCCACACAGGTGCAGCAGGACGGGTGCATCGACGGCGTCGATCACGGACGCGAGCAGCTCAGCGGCCTCGGGCGCCGGGACGGCGCGGATCGGGTCCAGCTTGGTCAGCGCGGGCACGGTCCCGTGCACGACGGACCACATCGACGGCTCGTCGAGCTGCAGCACCACGTCGGCGCCGAGTCGCCGGCGCAGGTCGGCGACGTGCCGCACCAGTCCCTCCGCGAGGGAAGCGGCGATGTCGCGCATCGCCCCGCGATCGCGGGCCGCACGGTGACCGTTCGGCAACTCCACCGCGGCCGCGAGCGTCAGCGGCCCGGCGACCTGTGTCTTCACCAGGCCTCCGCCGCGGCGCCGGGCGACCTCGTAGGCCTCCTCGAAGGCGTCGAGATCGCGCTCGAGATGGTCGCCGACGAGCCGTGCGACCCGCCCGCCCGGCACGCCGATGCGGTAACCGGTGGACGAGACGTCCACGCCGATGTCCACGAGGAGCCCGGCGGCGCGGCCGATCATGTCGGCGCCCAGGCCGCGGTTCGGCAGTTCGGGCAGGAAGGGCACCTCGAGCTCGCCGACGACGGTGGCCGCCGCTT
This sequence comes from Tsukamurella sputi, assembly GCF_007858445.1. Taxonomy (GTDB): domain Bacteria; phylum Actinomycetota; class Actinomycetes; order Mycobacteriales; family Mycobacteriaceae; genus Tsukamurella; species Tsukamurella sputi. Next base: position 527,496 of record NZ_VIGV01000001.1, read on the forward strand.
CGCGCGGGTCGGTGCCGGGCACCGAGCCGATCCCCGTCACCCCGCCGATCAGCGGCGCGAGCGTCTCAGGCATCGACACCGGGCTCGCTCGCTGCGGTCCCCGAGCCCACCACTGCCGACGCGGTCGAGCGGATCGTGCCCGAGCCGAGCACCAGGTCGCCCAGCTCGGCGTCCGGCGCATACAGCACCGCCGCTTGGCCGGGCGCGACGCCGCGGAGCGGCTCGTGCAGGTCCAGGACCAGCAGATCGCCGACGGCGCGCGCCGTCACCGGGGCGAGGCCGCCGTGGGCGCGCACCTGGACCATCGCGTCGACGGGCCCGTCCGGCGCGGCACCGGAGGTCCAGACCGCACCGTCGGCCACGATCCGCGTGACGTCGAGCTGGTCACCGCTGCCGACCCGGACCTCGCCGGTCTCCGCGTCGATGGAGGTCACATATCGCGGGGCACCGTCGGGCCCCGGGCCCGGCAGGCCCAGGCCCTTGCGCTGACCGATGGTGAACTCGTGCACGCCGGCGTGCTCGCCGAGTCGCTCGCCGGTGGCGGCGTCGACGACGGCGCCGGGCCGTACGCCAATGCGGGCGCCAAGGAAGGCCTGGGTATCGCCCGACGGGATGAAGCAGATGTCGTGACTGTCCGGCTTATCGGCGACGGCGAGGCCGCGGCGCGCGGCCTCATCGCGGATCTGCGGCTTCGGGGTGTCGCCCACCGGGAACAGGGCGCGGCCCAGCTGCTCGGCCGTGAGCACCGCGAGCACGTAGGACTGATCCTTGTCGACGTCGACGGCGCGGCGCAGCTCACCGTCGGACAGGCGCGCGTAGTGGCCCGTCGCGACGGCGTCGAAGCCCAGGGCGTAGGCCCGCTCGGCGAGCGCGGAGAACTTGATCTTCTCGTTGCAGCGCAGGCACGGGTTCGGGGTCTCCCCCGCCGCGTAGGCCGCGACGAAATCGTCGATCACGTCCTCGCGGAAGCGCTCCGCGAAGTCCCACACGTAGAACGGGATGCCGAGGACGTCCGCGGCGCGACGGGCATCCCCCGCGTCCTCCTTGGAGCAGCAGCCGCGTGAGCCCGTGCGCAGGGTGCCCGGCGCCTCGGACAGCGCGAGGTGCACGCCCACGACGTCGTGCCCGGCCTCGACAGCCCGCGCAGCCGCGACGGCGGAATCGACGCCGCCGCTCATCGCGGCCAGGACGCGCATCAGCGGACCCCGCTGGAGGCGAGGCCCGCGGCGCGGGCGCGATCGACGACCTGGCCCAGCGCGTCGAGCACCGCGTCGATATCGGACTCTGTGGTCTCGGGCCCGAAGGAGAAGCGCAGCGAGCCGCGGGCCGTCGCCGGATCGGCGCCCATGGCCTCGAGGACGTGGCTCACCCGGGCGACTCCGGCGCTGCACGCCGAGCCGGTGGCGCATTCGATGCCGCGGGCGTCGAGCAGCATGAGCAGCGAGTCGCCCTCACAGCCCGCGAAGGAGACGTGCGCGATGCCCGGGAGCGCGGGGATCCCGTGCGCCGCGCCGCCGTTGGCGATCGCACCCTCCAGGCCGCGCACGCCCGCGAGCAGCCGGTCGCGCAGCGCGGCACGGCGCGGCGACTCCTCGTCCATGCGCGCGACCGCAACGGACAGCGCGGCGGCCATCCCGGCCGCACCGGCCACGTTGGGGGTCCCCGAACGCAGGTCTCGCTCGTGGCCACCGCCGTGCGAGAGCGGCACACAGGCGACGGTCCGGCCGATGAGCATGGTGCCCACGCCCTGCGGCCCGCCGAACTTGTGCGCGGCGTTGGTGAGCACGGCGAGGCCGCTGGCGTCGAAGTCGATGGGCACGTGCCCGGCGGCCTGGGTGGCATCGGAGTGCATCGGAACACCGTCCCGGGCGCACTCCGCGGCCAGTTCGGCGATCGGCTGCAGCGTGCCCACCTCGTTGTTCGCCCACATCACGCTGACCAGCGCGACGGTCCCGGAGGCCTCGTCGAGGGCCGCACGCAGGTCTGCGGGGTCGACCAGACCGCGATGGTCGACGGGGAGCAAGACGACGCGCGCACCCTCGTGCTCGCCGAGCCACTCGACGGCGTCGAGGACGGCGTGGTGCTCGATCGACGAGACGATCACCGTGACGGCGGCCGGGTTCTCTGCGCGCCGGGCCCAGTACAGGCCCTTCACGGCGAGGTTGACGGCTTCGGTCCCGCCGCCGGTGAAGACGACCTCGGAGGGACGGGCGCCCAGTTCCCGGGCGATCGACTCGCGGGACTCCTCGAGGATCCGGCGCGCCCTGCGGCCGGATCCGTGCTGCGAGGAGGCATTGCCCGGGCGCGCGGCGGCCTGGGCCATCGCCGCCAGCGCCTCGGGCACCATGGGGGTGTCCGCGGCGTGGTCGAGGTAGACGGGGTTCTCGCGGTCGGGAGTCATCGCAGCCCCAGAATACGCGCACCGCTATCGGCGGACGTACTCCTGACCGAGTGCTCAGGCAGCGAGCGGCAGCCACACGACCGGCGCGAGGAACTCCGCGTCCGCGAACACCGAGGCCTCGGCCCGCGCGGCGAGCGCGCCGCGGCCGGCCGCCGCCCACGCTCCCGCCGGGATCACCTCGATCGCGTGCACGCGCACCGCGACACCGCGAGCACCGATCACGCGCGACAGGGTGGCGATCTCGGTGTCGGGCCCGACGTACGCGGCGACCGCGCTCTGCCGCGCGCCCCGCGCGGGGCCGGGCAGTCGCATCGAGTACCGCAGGGAGACGGGCACGACGTCGGCCCCTGCGTCGATCGCGGCCTGGAAGAAGGCCGGGCGGAAGTCACCGCGGTGGAACCCGCAGTAGGTGGTGCCCTCCGGGAAGAGCGCGACCGTCCGTCCTCGTCGGAGCAGCTCCGAGACCTGCTCGACGGTCCGCGGCAGCTCGCTGAGCCGCTCGCGGCGCAGGGGGATCGCACCGAAGGCCCGCATGATCACCGCGACCGGGCGGACGTCGAAGATGTCCGCCTTGGCCACGAAGGCGGCCGGCGCGATCGAGGCGATGGCGACGATGTCGAGCAGCGACTGGTGGTTCGCCACCACCAGCGAGCGCAGCGGCACATTGCCCACGGGTTCCACCCGCATGCCCAGCGACCACAGGAAGCCACGGGCTCCGCCGCGGATCACGACGCGCCGCGCGGTGGCGCCGCAGGGGTACGCGATCGCGAGGGCGAGGAGCCCCAGGACCAGGACGGTCAGGAGCGCGATCCAGCGCACGGCGCGCAGCCAGGCCGCGGTCTCCTGCGGCTCGTCGGCGGAGCAGGCACCGTCGCACGGCGAGACCTGCTGCCAGGGATGCCGGGGCAGTTCCGCGACGGGGATCATGGCTTAGAGGCTCCCCGCCGCCTGCTGCAGACGTTCGAGATAGCGCACGTTGAACCGCGTGCGGTCGATGATCATCGGGAAGTCGGCCACGTCGAAGACCGGGTCGAAGCTCGGCGCACCGAGGATCTCGGCGTTCATCCGCAGGTAGCCGGTGACGAGCGGCGGAAAGGTCCGGCGGGAGGCCGGCTCGGCGGTGATCTCCTCGACCTCGTTGTGCGGCGTCACGACCCACTGCGAGCGGTGCTTGGCATCGACCAGCTCGCGGACCGCGCGGACCGTCGCGCCGCGGCCGTAGCCCTCGTACTGCATCGGGACGCTGACGGCGCCCATCGCGTACCGGATGCCGCGCAGATCGCTGTAGGCGAGCAGGCCCGCCCACATCAGGCACAGCACGCCACCGGTCCGATGATCGGCGCGAACGCAGGCCCGGCCCATCTCGAGCGTCTCGGGGCGAATGTGGTCGAGAGCGCCGAGGTCGAACTCGGTGGCGAGATACAGTCCGCCGGCGGCGATCGCGCCGGGCGGCGGCAGGATCCGGTAGCAACCCACGATCGCATCGCTCGGCTTGTGCCGGATGACGAGGTGGTCGCAGAACTGGTCGAAGTGGTCGGCGTCGCGGCCGTCGACGACCCCGGCCATCGAGGCCTCGAACCCCGGCTCGGTGCCGAAGACCTCGTAGCGCAACCGCTGCACCGTGTCGATGTCGTCCGCTCGGGTGGTGAGTACGACCTCGTACTCGGCACCGTCGATCAGCGTCTCTGAGGCCGGGCTCCGGCCGATGACCAGTGTTGCCATGCGCTCACAGTGGGCGCGCCAGACGACCGGACGGTGAACCGCGACCGCGCGGGTCGGTGAACCCTTCCCCAACGACGGTGAATAGCGGGCGAAGCGACGGTGTTACAGCGCGGGGCGGGGGATGTTCGGCGGCATCGACGCGACGTACTCGGCGGCCTCGGCGAACTGCAACGAGTCGATCGCGCCCCCGAGGGGCAGCTCGGGCTCGACCGGCTCGATCACCCGCTCGGCGGCCAGCAGATCGGCGACGGTGCCGTGCTCGGCCACCGCCCGCAGCTGGGACCAGGTGGGCGGGAGGAGGAAGCACCGTCCGGCGGACCAGTCCGCGAGCGCCTGCGCCGCGGTGCGCCAGCCCGCCTCCTCGACCTCGCTCGTCCGGTCGTCCGCCTGCTGACCGTCGGGCAGGGCCGCGAGGAAGAAACGGGTGTCGTACCGGCGCTTCTCGTTCTTCGGGGTGATCCAGTGCGCGAGCGGGCGCAGTAGGTCCGCGCGGAGGACGAGGTTCTCCGCGCGGAGGAACTGGGCGAGTGAGAGTTCCTTGGCCTCGAGCCGCCGCCGGGCCGGCGCGAGGGCGTCGACGTCGGGAGCGCCGCCGTCGGCGCCGGAGACGAGCAGAACGCCGCACTCCTCGAAGGTCTCGCGCACCGCCGCGCACACCAGCTGGCGGGCGTCGCGCTCGGTGGCGCCGAACCGGTCCGCCCACCAGGGTGCCTCCGGGCCGCGCCACGCGAGGTCCGCCCCGCCGTCGCGGGGGTCCACGCCGCCCCCAGGGAAGACGGTCATGCCTCCGGCGAAGGCCATCTGCTGCACGCGGCGCTGCAGGAAGACCTCGATGCCGTCCGCGCCGTCGCGCACCAGCACGACGGTGGCCGCGTCCTTGGGCACCGGGGGCGCCACGGGAGATTCGGTGTTCGAAGACATTCGCTCACCGTATCGGACCCGCCGTCGCCGATGTCCGGTTCGGCCGCGTCCGCGACACCGCGGATTCAGGCCAGACCGAGCGCGCGCCCCACGAGGGCCGCTCCGTCCTCGACGTCGCGCACCAGATCCGTGAGAGCCGCCCGTGTGGCCTCGTCCAACGGGGCCGCCGCCGCGGCGCTCGTCAGCGACCGGACGGCGTACCGCAGAGGGCGTTCGAATCCACCGCCGTCGCGGTCCGACGAGCGCGGAGCAGGCGCGGCGGGTGCCCCCGGGTCGATCTCGGCGGCAAGGGCCTGCGCCCGCGCCGTCAGCGATCCCGCGAGTTGACCGACGGTGCACTCCCCCGCCGGCGCTGCGAGGTCGGCCTCCGCGGCTTCGGACAGGAACGCGGCGAACTCCTCCGTCGCGCGATGCAGATCCGCTGTGTCCATGACGCCTCCCAGTAGGTTCGGTGATGACGGTGCAAGCTCTACCGTGCACCACGGTAGAGCATTTTCGTGCACCGCGGTATACGATATGGAGCCGTCATGTCACCGGAGGAGCGCGCGAACGCCCCCGACCTGGCCGAATCGGTGGGCATCCTGGGGCGCCGCCTCCTCACCATCGAGGAGCCGATCCTGCGCGAGGCCGGGGTGTCGATGTGGGAGTACGCGATCCTGACCACCCTGCTGCGCGGCGGCGCGACGTCACAGGTCGAACTGTCGCGGCGCACGGGCCGGGACACGACGCGGCTCGGCAAGCACCTCGCGGAGCTGGAGGCGCGCGGCCTGGTCGCCCGGGAACAGGACGACGACGCGCGCCGGCGGATCGTCTCCGCCACCGACGACGGCGCCGGGGTCGTTCTGAGCACGAAGGAAGCGATCCGGGTCGCGGAGGACGCACTCCTCGCGTCCCGGCTCTCCGACGACGAGTCGGCGACGCTGCGCCGTCTCCTCGCCCGGCTGTTGCCCGAGTAGACGCCGATCGCGCCGCCTCGCCGCTACGTCGGCGGCGGTGCGAACGTGCGCAGGCGCCGAATGAGCCCGGTCAGCCGCTCGACGGTGGCGTTGTCCGGGTCCGTCAGGCGCAGACACAGCAGCTCGCGCGCGGTCGCGTGCACCACACGCGCCAGATACTCGGGATCCTCGACCCCCGGGAAGGTCGCGCGCAGGCTGAGCTCCATGAACGCCACCACGGCGTCCCGGGATTCGGCGAGGCGCTCGTGCAACGCGGGCGGCGCGCCCTCCGGGGGCAAGAGGAAGAGCCTCCAGCCCTCCGGATTCTCGTCGAGGGCGCGCACCGCGCCTTCGAAGGCCGAGACGAAGGGATCGTTGCCGGAATCGGGTGCCACCTCGGCGACCGCGCGCAGGTACTGCTCGCCGATGCGGTCCGCCTCGCGGTCGATCAGAGCAACGAACAGCCCCGCGAGATCGCCGAACTGTTGATAGAGCACCGTGCGCGTGACGCCGGAGGCCTCGGCGATGCGCTTGGGAGTCGCCGCGTGAAAACCCTCGGCTGCCACGATGGCGTGCGCGACGTCGAGGATCTGTTCGCGCCGCTCGGTGGCGCTCATACGCGTTCGGGTCATTGCCCTTGACAGGGTAACTTACACCCTGTCATCGTCGTACTTACAGACTGAAAGTCAGGAGCGGTGATGACGCAGCACTACCCGGAGCTCGCGGAACGTGTTCGCGCCCAGGCGGCCCTGCAACCCGACCTGTACGGCGCCGTCGACTTCGACCGGGCGCCGTTCCGGCACACGACCGACCCCGACGTCCGATCGTCCCTCCAGCCCGGATTCGGTCGCCGTGCAGCCACCCTCGACGACGAGCGCACCGTCGAGCTCATCGCGACCACGACGCTGTTGGGCGATGTCGTGGCCGACCCGTACGCCGCGCTCGAACCGCGCTACGGCACTAAGACGCTGGTGGGGATGTTGCGCCGCGCCTGCCGCGAGGGCGTCGAGGCCGTCCCGGACGCACCCGAGGAGTTGCGCGCCTTCCTCGCCGCGATGGAGGACACCCCGGACTGGGTCGACATGGCCATGGTCGAGAAGGGCGCCAGGCTCGCGCGCGTCGGTTCCGCACTCACGGCGCCGTTCATCACCCGCGGGGTGTTCCTCGCGACCTTCCTCAACACGTACGCGGCGCTGCCGATGGCGCTCACCGGCGCATTGTCGGGAACGCGCGCCGCGCGCCGGATCAACGAGACCGCCAACTTCTTCGCGGTGACCACGCTCCCCGGCGCCCTGGAGCGGTTCCGCGAGGGCTTCGAGGCCGCCGCGATGGTGCGCCTCATGCACTCGATGGTCCGGTTCCACGCGCTGACGCGGCCCGGCGCCTGGGATCGCGAGACCTACGGCATCCCCATCCCCCAGGTCGACCAGATGCCGGCCGGCACCATCGGCAGCTACCTCCTCGCGATCCGCGCGCGACGGGAGAAGCGGGACTTCGACGCCCACGAACGCGCGATCGTCGAGTTCAACCGCTACCGCTGCTTCCTCCTCGGCCTGCCCGAGGAACTGCTACCGACCACACCGCAGGGCATCATCGCGGTCTTCAACGGCCGGGCGGCCCTCCTCCGCGACGATTTCGACGACGAGACCTGCGGCGCGCTCGTCCGCTCCTCCATGGAGGCCTACCTGCGCCCCGAACGCGGCCCGTTCGACGAGGCCGCGAGCAGGGTGGAGAAGGCCTGGAGCAAGACCTCGTTCGCGATCGCCTTCTGCGACGGCAGACCGTCGAACGCCGCCCGCATGGGCGTGGACTTCACCCCGGTCGACGTGGCCCTGGTCGCGCTCACCGCGCCGTTCATCGGCGGGCGGACCATCGCGGCCGAGATCGGAGCCCGCATCCCGTTCGTGCGCGACGGCGTCGACCTGTACCTGACGCGACTCATCCATCAGCGCCTCGCCACCTACGGACATCCCGAGTTCGTCTCCGACGGCGCCGACTACGCCCGGACCTGACGAGCCCGAGCTATCCGGCTACGCACGGGAACGCAGGCCGTGAGGAGCGCGGCAGTGCCGTAGGCCGTCGCCATCGAACCGGCGAGCACCGCGGCGGCGCGCGGCAGCAGAGTCCGGGAAGACCGGCGGACTCCGGCGTCCCCGAGCCGGTGCGACACCCAGAACCAGAAGGGCAGGACGGCGACCGGCACGGTCGCGACGCCGGGCGAATAGCCCCGCACCGCTAACGAAACGGCCACATGCGTGAATCCGTGCAGGCCGTAGGCGAGCAGTGCCGCCTGATAGGTCGCCGACCTCCCTCCGGTCCGCACGCCGTCCACTGCTGCCGCACCGACCACGACACCCATGACACCGATCGCAGTGCGCGCCAGCCCGTCCGAGACCGGAAGACCGTGTTCCCGTGCCCACGGCCCGATCATGAACCACTCTTCGGCGTCGTGTGCCGCCCACGCGACGAACAGCCCCGCGGTGGCGGCCGCAGGCACTCCATTACGTTCCGTCATGTAACGAAACTATACTGTGATGGTGCCCCCGTCCACCCCCGGAAGACCGCGTAGCGCCGCCGCCGAACGCGCCATCGTCGATGCCGTGCTGGCGGAACTCGAAGCCGTCGGCTACCAGGGCCTCACGATCGAGTCCGTCGCGCGTCGCGCGGGCGTGGGCCGTCCCACCGTCTACCGCCGGTGGCCGGACCGGGATGCGCTGGTGGTCGGCGCCCTGACTGCGACGGTGCCTCCCCTGACGGCACCGTCGACCGACGACCCGGTCGCCGATCTGCGAGCACTGGTGACCGGGTTCGTCGGCGGGATCGCGCGATCCCCCGCCGCGCGGACCGTGCTCGCGGTGCACGCGACCGGGGCCCACCGCCCCGACCTCCGCGCCGCTCTCCACGAGCACTACCTCGCGCCGCGCGCCGAAGCGCTCGCGGAGACGATCGCCCGTGCCCGGGACGCAGGGGCGATCCGCTCGAACCTGACCGATGAGCAGGTGCGTGACCTGCTCATCGGCCCTGCCGTCTACCGGTGGCTCATGGTGGGCGAGGTGCCCGACGCGGCCGAACTCGACGGTCTGCTCGACCTCGCGCTCACCGCCCTGTCATGACGCCTGTGCGTCACGGACGGCGCGTTCGATGCGCTCGCCGATCTCCGCGTCGATCCGCTTCCAGTACTCGAAGGCTCGCTCCAGCACGGGCTCGCTGACCCCGTCGAGGAGATGGCCGGAGACGTTCGACACCAGGCGATCCCGCTGCGCGTCGTCGAGGACCTCGCGCACCAGCGTTCCCGGCTGTGACCAGTCGTCGTCCTCGCGGTGCGCCACGTACGCGGCGCGCACGATCTCGCCCTGCGCGGCCCACTGCGGCTCCGGCTGCCCCGGGTAGTCGGCGGCCGGGCCGCCCTTCGAGTTGGGCGCGTAGACGGGGTCACGGACCGGATCGATCCGCATCGCCCCGTCCTTGGAGTAGCTGCGCACCTCGTTGCGCGGACGGTTCACGGGGATCTGCTTGTAGTTCGCACCGAGCCGGGCGCGGTGCGCGTCCGCGTAGGCGAAGACGCGGCCGAGCAGCATCCGATCCGGACTCAGACCGATACCCGGTACCAGGTTGCTGGGCTCGAAGGCCGCCTGCTCGATCTGGGCGTGGTTGTCGGTCGGGTTGGTGTGCAGCGTCATCCGTCCCACCTCGCGCAGCGGGTAGTCGGCGTGCGGCCAGACCTTGGTGAGGTCGAAGGGGTTGAACCGGTAGTCGGCCGCGTCGTCGAAGGGCATCAACTGCACCTTCAACGTCCAGCTCGGGTGTTCGCCGCGCGCGATCGCATCGAAGAGGTCGCGCACGTGGACGTCGCCGTCGGCGCCCGCGAGGCGGTCCGCCTCCTCCTGTGTCAGCGTTTCGACGCCCTGATCGGAGATGAAGTGGTACTTCACCCAGTGCTTGACGCCCTCCGCGTTCACCCACAGATAGGTGTGCGAGCCGTAGCCGTTCATGTGCCGCCACGACTTCGGGATCCCGCGATCGCCCATGAGCCAGGTGACCTGGTGCGCGGACTCGGGCGACAACGTCCAGAAATCCCACTGCATATCGTGATCGCGCAGATTGTTGTCGGCGCGCCGCTTCTGCGAGCGGATGAAGTGCTGGAACTTGAGCGGATCCTTGATGAAGAACACCGGGGTGTTGTTCCCGACCAGGTCGTACACCCCCTCGGTGGTGTAGAACTTCAGCGCGAAACCGCGGGGGTCGCGCCAGGTGTCGGGGCTTCCCCGCTCCCCCGCCACCGTCGAGAAGCGCGCCACCATCTCCGTTTTCGTCTCCGGGGCGAAGACGGCCGCGCAGGTGAAGTCCGTGACGTCGGCCGTGGTCTCGAAGGTCCCGAACGCGCCGCTGCCCTTGGCGTGGGGCTGGCGTTCGGGGATCCGCTCACGGTTGAACTGAGCCATCTGCTCGATCAGGTAGTGATCGTGCAGGACGATGGGACCGGAGGCGCCGACCGTGAGCGAGTGTTCGTCGCTCCCGGCCGGCGCTCCGGAGTCGGACGTGGTGTAGTTGGGGTTCTGGGACAAGGTACGGCACCTCCGCGTATCTGATTGTCGTTCAGGGCTGTTCACACCCGTCGGGCTGAGCGGCGGGCGGAAACGCGGTCCGTTCCCACCGTACCCGCGTTCGGCCGGCGGCGCCGGGAACGTCAGGACCGGGACTCGAGATGCCCCGGTAGGCGCCGCATGACCTCCTCCAGCGGCCCCGTCGATCGGCGCCGGAACCACGCCGTTGCGAAGACGAAGGCGCCCGCCGTGAAGGCGAGCCACATCGCCGTGCCGCGCCAGTCCGTCTCGAGCCATGCCTGTTGGCGCGAGTCCTGCACCGTGTGCAGCAGCACGAAGACCGCCACGATGTGAAGGCAGTACAGCGACAGCGACATCCGACCGACCCGCGCCACCGGGGCGAGCAGGCGCGGGGCGCGCGCACCCAGGAGCAGGCAGGCGCCGATCAGCACGAGCGCGAACCCGATGTTGCCGATGACCTCGAGCTGCGTACCGGAGTGCGGCTGCGCACCGACGAACCGGTAGGCATCGCTCCACACCCAGCCCCAGGCGCTGCGCTCGGCGTCACCCGCCGCCTGCCGGCCCGCCGCGGTGATCACACCGCCGAAACCGTCGAAGACCGTTCCGGTGGCGGACGAGAGTGCCCAGGCCATCGGGTATGCGAGCATCAGTGCGGTGCCGGCGCCGATCAGGCGGGCGGCGGTCGCACGACGGTCGAGCGCGAGACGCCCCACCGCGATGCCGGCGATGAGATAGGCGATCCAGATCAGCACCGGGTAGTTACCGGTGGCGATGAGCTTCGCGAACTCGGTGTCAGGATCCCCGAACCGGGTGATCAGCGCGATCGCTCCGGCGTTCACGAGCGGACCGAGGAGCGCCGCGCTCGCGGCCGTCGCGACGAGGGCCCGGTCGCTCAGTGCGAACAGCGGGAGCGCGAGCCAGAACAGGACGGCGTAGGTCGCGAGGATGATCGAGATGTGCACGCCGAGGGTGACCAGCACTCCGCCGACGAAGAATAGGAAGACGCCGCGGTAGACGATCTCCCGGCGTCGGGCCGCCACGGCGTCACCGGTGCGGCCGCGGGTCATCAATCCGAGCCCGAGGCCAGAGAGCAGGACGAAGAGCGCGGATGATCGTCCGACGACGATGCCGTCCCACGTGGACGGATCGAGGAGGACGAACTCCTGTTTGCGCCCGACGTGCGCGTAGAACATGCCGATCACGGCGAGCGCGCGGGCGAGATCGAGTCCGATCATCCGAGCCGCAGGCCGACGGTTCACCGGCGACGGGCCAGCGACGGCAGGACTCGCCGCATCGGGAGCGAGCGTGGTGGTACTGGTGGTCATGGTCATCGACCTTCCTGCGGACGCGGATCGCGTGCCCGCACGGGGTTCCGTAGGGGTGTAGGAGGTCTCGGCTCAGTGGCCGCCGTGCGGCGCCGAGCCGAATGAGGCGGGCGCAGGCGCTCCGGGCATCTCCATCCCGGGCATGCCGGCCATGTCGAGGCGGGTGGGCGCAGTCTGGCCCTTGCCCGCCACGACGAACTGGCCCATCATTCCGCGGTCCTCATGGAGCAGCAGGTGGCAGTGGTACATGTAGGGCAGGGTCAGATCGGTGTAGTCCGTGAACCGCATCGCGAGCGCGCAGTGATCGCCGGGCGCGAGGTAGACGGTGTCCTTCCACCCACTCAGCGCCGCGGGTGGCGGTGCGCCGTTGAACGAGGTGATCTGGAACTGCACGTCGTGGACGTGGAAGTTGTGGGGCCAGTTGTCCTTGTTGCGCACCGTCCACACCTCGGTCGTGTCGACGACGGGCGCGAGGTCGATGCGGCTCATGTCCATCCGCTCGCCGTTGATCATGTACCACTGCAGGTCGAAGGTGCGGGTGGCCGGAGACGCGGTCGTGGCCCCCGCTGCGAGCGGCGCGATCCCGGCGAGCGTGCGCGGCACCGGGCCGGCGCCGCTCTCGAGACGATCGGCCCCGACGAGTTCGAGCACGTCCAGGGTGTCGTCCTGCCCGTACGCGCGTGCGGTGTCGCCGGACATCCTGCCGCGCACCGTCGTCGGATACGAGCGGAGCATGACGCGCTCGCCGGCGGCGATCGGTACGACGATCTCGGCGCGCTCCCCCGGGCTGAGCATCAGCCGGGTCAGCGGCACCGGTGCGGCGAGCAGCCCACCGTCGGAGGCGATCATCTCGAACCGCCTTCCGTCGGCGAAGCCGAACTCGAAGCATCGCGCGGACGCGCCGTTGAGCAGCCGCAGCCGCATCCTGCCGCGGCGGGCGAGGAGGCCGGCACCGGCGATGCCGTTGGTGATCACCGTCGGGCCGATCAGACCCGATGTTCCGGCACCGCTCTCGTCGAGCGCACCGTCGGGCGTGAACTTCCGGTCCTGCACCACGACGGGGACGTCGTCGACGCCGTACTCGGACGGCAGGCCGAGAGCGTCCTGCGCGTCGTCGTCGAGCAGGAAGAACCCGGAGAGCCCGCGGTAGACGTGCTTCTCGGTCACGCCGTGCGGGTGCGGGTGGTACCAGAGCGTCGAGGCCCGCTGCCGCACCGTCCATTCCGCCTGCCAGGTGCCGTTCGGCTCGATCATCTGGTGCGGTCCGCCGTCAGCGCGGGCCGGGACGTGCATGCCGTGCCAGTGCACGCTCGTCGCCTCGGCGAGGCGGTTCCGGACGGTGACCGCGACCGCCTCACCGCCCCGGGCGCGCAGGGTCGGGCCGAGGACGTCCCCGTTGAATCCCCATGTGGCACTCCGCCGGCCGGCGATGATCTCCGACGATCCCGCCTGCGCGGTGAGATCGAAGCGCCGCACCCCGTCCGCACCGACCACCGATCGCGCGAGCGGCGGGATCGGCAGCGCGCGCCGGCCGCCGGGAAGCGCGGGCGCGGAGGCCGACGGGCCGGGGCGGCATCCGACGAGGGCGGTGCCCGCGAGCGGTGCGGCGACGAGGGCGGTGAGGAAGGTGCGGCGCGGTGTGCCGGCGACGGCGCGCGGCCGCTCGGTGAGGTCGTTGATCATGGCTTCAACCCTCGTCGGCGGCGGGGCCCCGCGACTCCGCCCTTCGGACGGGGTTTCGGCCGTCCGGACTGGCCGGGAGGGGGTTGACATTCTTTTGCGGAACGGCTAAGCACGCAGGTCACGGCTTTTGGTGGGACCCGACGGTGCCGTACGGTGCTGCCATGTCACGCACCAGCTGGACCGTCGGCGTGCGGGTCGCTCCCCTCGTGGTGGTGCCCGTACTCCTCGCGGTGAGCGTGTACCCCGGGCGCTTCCACGCCTCGCCGGGCTACATCGCCGGATCGATGCTCGCCGCGGTGCTCTTCGCCCTCGGCAGCCGCGCACCGTTCGCGGTCTCGATCGCGTTGTCGGTGCTCTGCGGGTGGTTGCTGTCGGTGGAGGCCTGGGGACCCGCGGGCCTGGTCCCCTACCTCGCGGCGCTCGCCCTCGCCGAGCTCGCCGCCTCGCAACGCCCGCGGTGGCAGATCGTCGCGGCGACCGCGGTGTGGGCGGCCTGTTACATCACGGGATCGGTGCTCGACAACGAGCAGCACACGCTCGTGCGGGTGCTCGCCGAGACGATCAGCTTCGTCGGCCTGCCCGTCGTGGGCGGGCTGTACATGCGGGAGCGGTTCACCCAGGCGGAACGCGAGCGTCGGGAGCTGGAACGTGAAGCGCTGCACGCCCGGCGGGACGAGCGGGCGGCGCTGGCACGGGAACTGCACGACCTGATGGCGCATCACATGTCGGCCATCTCGCTCCGCGTGGGAGTGGCGCGGACCGTCTACGCGGGCATCGATCCCGGGCTCGACGAGGTCCTCTCGGACATCCACGAGACGGCCACGGACTCGCTCGCCGACATCCGCCGGCTGCTGGCCGCGATGCGCGCGCGGGAGCCCGCGGCGGACCGGACGATCGACGACGCCGAGAGCGAGATCCGGCGCGCCGTGGAGCGCACCGTCGACGCCGGTTTCGACGTGGACGCGCGGATCGATCTCGGGGACGCACCGCCCGCCGCGATCGACGCCCTGACTCTGGTGCGGGTCGTGCAGGAGGCCCTCACCAACGTCATGAAGCACGCGCCCCAGGGCGCTCGCGTCTCCGTGGGCGTGCGGCGTGCCGACGGTGCCTGGGAGGCCCGTGTCGCCAGCCCGCTGCCCGCGCACGCGACCCGCGGGCACGGCTACGGCCTCACCGGGATGGCCGAGCGCGCCGAACTGGCGGGCGGCAGCATCACGGCGGGCCCGCAGGGCGACCAGTGGATCGTCACACTGTCCGTTCCGACGCGCGCGGAGTAGCTCAGTCGCGAGTGGCGAAGCGCGCCAACTCGACCCGCGAACCGGCGCCGGTCTTCTGCCGGAGGTTCGCGATGTGCGCCTTCACCGTCGACTCCGCGACGTGCAGCCGGGCGGCGATGGCCGCGTTGCCCAGCCCTTCGGCGACGAGGGAGAGCACGTCGTTCTCCCGGTCCGTGAGCGGCACCGCGGGCTCCTGCACCGTCGGAGCGGCCGACGCGGATCGGGCACGGAGCGCCTCGCCGAGAACGCGGCGCGCGGGCCCCGGCGACATCGGGACCTCCCCGTCGAGTGCGCGACGCAGGTTGTCGAGCAGGGCCTCCGGGGCGATGTCCTTGACCAGGAAGCCGACGGCTCCCGCGGCGAGCGCGGGGTACATGTGCTCGTCGTCGTCGAAGGTGGTGAGCACGACGATGCGTGCGGCCGGATCCGCGGCGATGATCTGCTCGATGCCCCGGACCCCGTCGACACCCGGCATTCGCAGGTCCATGAGCACGACATCGGGCTCGAGCTCGCGGTACGCGCGCGCCGCCTCGTCGCCGTTGGCGGCCTCGCCCGCGACGGTGAAGTCGGGCGCGGCCGTGAGCAGCATGCGCAGTCCGTCGCGGATGAGACGCTGGTCGTCGACGATCAACACGCTGCTCACGGCACGATCCTAGACCGCCGACGGACTACCAGAGCGTGACGCGCTGCTCCGGCGCGAGCCACTCCCCATCGCCCGGGCGGACGCCGAAGGCGGACGCGAAGGTGTCGAGGTTCTTCACCACCTGGGTCACGCGGAGATCCTCGGGCGCGTGCGTGTCGGTCTTGAGCAACTCCCTCGCCGCCTCGGGTCGCGACTTGCCCTGCCAGCTCCGGGAGTAGCTCAGGAACAGCGGCACCAGGACGGCGTCCGACGCGGCGGCCGATGCCGCGGACGACGACGCCGCGGCCGCGGCCCCGTGCTCGTCCGCGAACTGCGTTCCCTGGTCCCGATTCGCGACGGCGATCCGGAAGGCCTTGATCGCCACCGAGAGTCCGCCGAGGTCGGCCAGGTTCTCGCCGACCGTCAGCTCGCCGTTGACGGTGTCGCCCGGTCCGAGACCGATCGGCACGAGCCCGTTGTACTGCGCGATCACCGCTTTCGCGCGCTTGTCGAACTCCGCTCGGTCCTCCGGGGCCCACCAGTCCCGCAGGTTGCCGTCACCGTCGTACCGCGAGCCCGAATCGTCGAAGGCATGGCCGATCTCATGGCCGATCACCGCACCGATCGCGCCGTAGTTGACCGCTGCGGTGCTGTCCGGCGAGTAGAAGGGTTTCTGCAGAATCGCCGCGGGGAAACAGATCTCGTTCTTGGTCGGGTCGTACTGGGCGTTGACGGTCTGCGGGAGCATGCTCCACTCCGTGCGGTCGACGGGCTTTCCGAGATCGCCGAGTGCCTTGTCGTTCGCGAAGGCGATCACCGCGCGGTGATTGGCCACCGCGGACGATGCATCGGTCTTCAGCCGCTCGTAACTCGTCCACGTGTCCGGATACCCCATCTTGGTGACGATCTTGTCCAGCTTGGCGACCGCGGCGGCGCGCGTGGGCGCCGTCATCCACGGCGAGTGCTCGAAGCTGGTCCGATACGCGGCCTTGATGTTGTCGACGAGCGTGAGCACCTGCTGTTTCGCGTCCGCGGAGAAGTGCTTCTCCACATAGAGCCTGCCCAGCGCCTCCCCCACTGCGCTGTTCACGAAGCCCAGCGCGTCCTTCCATCGCTCCGTGTCCTTCTCCGTACCCTGCACCAGCTTGGCGAAGGCGAACTGCGCGTCGCGGAACTCCTTGGGCAGCACCGCCGTGTAGGTCTGGACGACGGTCATGCGCGCGCGGTCCTTGAGGGCCTCGAGATCGGCGTCCGCCCAGATCGTCGCGGCAGCGGTGAGGTAGTCGGGCTGGACGAGCACGACCTCCTTCGAGACGTCCGCACGGATCCCTTGGAGGTCGCGCCAGCGGATCCAGTCGTAGCCGGGTGCGAGCCCGTCGAGGTGCTCCCACGGGTACGGGTTGTACGTCGCAGTGGGGTCGCGGTACCTCTCGAGCGGCCACATCGCGGCGGCCAGAGCCCGCTCCAGATCGACGATCCGGGTGGCCGCGGCCGCGGGATCGGGGAAGGCCGCGAGTCGGGCCGTCGTGCTCAGGTAGTCCCGGTACGCCGCACGGATCTCCTCGTGCTGCGGGTCGGTGTACTGCTCCCGCTGCAGGCCGATCGGTCCCGGGGCGATCGTCACGACGTTGCGCGTCGAGTCCTTACCGTCGGGGCCGATCGCACTCGCGATGATGCCCCACCCGTTGTCGGACCGCTCCTGCGCGGCCATCACCTCGAACAGGGCCGCGCGGTCGGCGGCACCGTCGATCGCGGCCAGCATCGGCCGGATCGGCCCCGTGCCCGCCGCCTCGATCGCCGCCGTGTCCATGTAGGTCGTGTAGACGTCCCGGATCCTGGCCTCGTCGCTTCCCGGCCGGGGATCACGGATCGACTCGACGATCTCCTTGAGCTGCTGCTCCACCTGGTCGCCGAGCGACTCCGTCGCACCGGTGGAGACCTTGTCCGCCGGTATCGTGTAGCCGTCGTACCAGGCGCCGTTGACGTGGCGGAACAGGTCGTCCTGCGCACGCACGCCGGGCGCTGCGCCCGACATGTCCGGACCTGCCAGGGAGCTGTAGGGGCGCCGGGCCGCCGACGACGGTCCGCCTCCGGTCCCCGAACCGCCGCACGCGGCCAGGACGCTCGCGCCGGCCACGAGCCCGAGTCCCACCAGGAATCCTCGACGGTCGACTCCCGGACGGGGCGTCACCCCGTCGTTCCGCCCCCGCGTCCCGTCGCTCCCCCACTCCTGTGCGCCCACCCCGGACCTCCCGCTCGACGTGATCACGAATCGTCAACAACTCTAGTTCTCATATCGAGGGGGATCGCGACAATTCGGAAGGAACACCCGTCGCGGAACACGAACGAGCCCCGTCCGGAGATCCCGGACGGGGCTCGTCGAGTGGTACTGCCGATCAGCCCTTGTGCGCCTTGACGGCCTCGGTGAGCTGCGGGGCGACGTCGAACAGGTCGCCCACGATGCCGTAGTCGGCGATCTCGAAGATCGGGGCCTCTTCGTCCTTGTTGACGGCCACGATGGTCTTCGAGGTCTGCATGCCGGCGCGGTGCTGGATGGCGCCCGAGATACCCAGGGCGATGTACAGCTGCGGCGACACGGTCTTGCCGGTCTGGCCGACCTGGAACTGGCCCGGGTAGTAACCCGAGTCGACGGCGGCACGCGAGGCACCGACGGCGGCACCCAGCGAGTCGGCGAGCTCCTCGACGACCGAGAACTTCTCGGCCGAACCGACACCACGACCACCGGAGACGACGATCGACGCCTCGGTGAGCTCGGGGCGGTTGCCGCCCTGGATCGGCTGCTTCGAGGTGATCTTCACGGCGTTCTCCGCCTCGGCCGGAACCGCGACGTCGACGATCTCACCGGCGCCGGCGACACCGTCGGCCTCGACGGCACCCGGACGCAGCGAGGCGACCGGGGTGTCGCCACCGGCGGTGGCCTCGACGGTGAACGCGCCACCGAAGATCGAGTGGGTGGCCGTACCACCCGGACCGAAGGCGATCACGTCGGCGACCAGGCCGGAGCCGAGGCGCGCGGCGACGCGGCCGGCCACCTCCTTGCCCTCGAACGTGGCGGCGGTGAGCACGGCTGCGGCGCCCTGGCTCTCGGCGAGCTCGGCGAGCACGCCGACCTTCGGCGTCACCAGGTATTCGGCCGCCTCGGCCGACTCCGCGCGGTAGATCTTGGCGGCACCGGCGGCCTTGAGCTGATCGGCGATCGCGTCGGTGGTGCCGGGGGCACCCACGACGACGGCGGCCGGCTCACCCAGGGCCTTGGCGGCGGTCAGCAGCTCGGCCGTGACCTTCTTGAGCTTCCCGTCGACCTGCTCGACGAGGACGAGTACGTCTGCCATAACGGCTTCTCTCCTTATGAGTGGATTCGAGGGTCTCAGATGATCTTCTGGCCGATGAGGAACTGCGCGACCTTGCTGCCGCCGTCACCCTCGTCCACGACCTTCTCGCCCGCCTGCTTCGGCGGCTTCGGGGTCACGCCCGTGACGGTGCTGCCGGCGTTCGCGCCGCCGACCTCGTCGAGCTCGACGCCAATCTCCGCGAGGGAGAGCACGTTGATCTCCTTCTTCTTCGCGGCCATGATGCCCTTGAAGGAGGGGAAGCGGGGCTCGTTGATCTTCTCGTTGACCGAGACGATGGCAGGGAGCGAGGCCTCGAGGGCGAAGACGCCCTCGTCGGTCTCGCGCTCGCCGGTGAGCGAGTCACCGTCGACGTTGAGAGTGCGCATGTGGGTCAGCTGCGGCAGGCCCAGGTACTCGGCGAGGATCGCCGGGACGGCGCCGACGCGGCCGTCGGTGGCCTCGTTACCGGCGATGACCAGCTCGACACCCTCGATGGTGCCCAGCGCGCGGGCGATGACCCACGCGGTCTGGATGGCGTCCGAACCGTGCATGGCGTCGTCCTGGACGTGGACGGCCTTGTCGGCACCCATGGACAGCGCCTTGCGGATCGCATCGGTGGCGCTCGCGGGACCGACGGTCAGCACGGTGACCTCGCCGCCGTGGGCCTCCTTGATCTGGAGCGCCGCCTCGACCGCGCGCTCGTTGATCTCCTCGAGCCACGGATCGATCGACCGGTCGACCGTGAAGTCATCGGACAGCTTGCGTTCGGACCCGGGGTCGGGAGCCTGCTTGATCAGTACGACTACGTTCGTCATTGGTCTTCGTCGACCTCCATCGATGATCGGATACTCGTAGGGCACATTCTCACACTGCCGTGCGGGTGCGGAAATCGCGCCCCACCAGAGGGGTACCCGCCGAACTTAGCACCGCCTCACAGCACTGTTTAACGCCAGAGTAAGTTACCGGGAGGTAACTGTCCATGTGGGATGGCCCACGCCGCGCGACGACTAGGCTGAGAAGAATGTGTGACCCGCTGCCCCTGACCGGCGAGCGAACCGTTCCCGGTATCCCCGAGGAGAACTACTGGTTCCGCCGGCACGAGATCGCCTATCTCGCGATCGTGGACCGCTACGCCGGGAAATCGGTCTTCGAGGCCGGCAGCGGTGAGGGTTACGGCGCCGCGATGCTCGCCGACGGCGGCGCCACGGTGACGGCCCTCGACTACGACGAGTCCGCCGTCGCGCACGTGCGGGCCGCGTACCCCGCGGTGACGATGCTGCACGGCAACCTCGCCGAGCTCCCGCTCGAGGACGCCTCGGTGGACGCCGTCGTGAACTTCCAGGTGATCGAGCACCTCTGGGACCAGCCGCAGTTCCTGCGCGAGGTGGCGCGCATCCTCCGCCCCGGCGGCGAGCTCGCCATCTCGACGCCGAATCGGGTCACCTTCTCCCCCGGGCGCGATACCCCGCTCAATCCCTTCCACACCCGCGAACTCAACTCCGCCGAGCTCGTCGAGTTGTTGGAGGAGGCCGGTCTCGAGGTGACCGAGAAACTCGGCGTCTACCACGGCGCGCGGCTCGCCGAGCTCGATCGCCGCCACGGCGGAAGCTTCATCGACGCCCAGATCGAGCGTTCCCTCGCCGGGGAGCCCTGGCCCGAGGATCTGTCGAACGACGTGGCCGCCGTCGCCGCGACGGACTTCGACGTGCGCGCCGACGCGCCCGACAGCCTCGACCTGTTCTTCTACGCGAGGAAGCCGTGACCGCCGGGCGCGAGCCCGGGATGATCGCCTTCGTCTTGCACTCCCATCTGCCCTGGCTCGCGCATCACGGCGCGTGGCCCGTCGGCGAGGAGTGGCTGTACCAGTCGTGGGCGGCCTCGTACCTGCGCATGGCCGAGATGCTCGACCGCCTCGCGGACGAGGGCCGCACCGACCAGCTCACGCTCGGCGTCACCCCGGTGCTCGCCGCGCAGCTCGACGATCCGTACTGCCTCGAGGCCATGCACCACTACCTCGGCAACTGGCAGCTGCGCGCCCACGAGGCGGCGCTGTCGGGTCGCGCTGCCGCGGCGGAACTCGGCGCGCGCGAACACCGCAACGCCGCCCACGCGCTCGATCTGTTCGAGACCCGCTGGCGCCACGGCGGCACGCCCGTCCTGCGCCGACTGGCCGATGCCGGCACCGTCGAACTCCTGGGCGGGCCGCTCGCGCACCCCTTCCAGCCCCTGCTCCATCCCCGCCTGCGGGAGCTCGCGTTGCGCGAGGGCCTCGCCTACGGCGCCGCGCGGCTGGGATCGCCCGCCCGCACCGGCATCTGGGCGCCCGAGTGCGCGTACAAGCCGGGCATGGAAGAGGAGTACGAGGCCGCCGGCGTCACGCATTTCATGGTCGACGGGCCCACGCTCGGTGGCGACACGGCCCTCGCCCGTCCCGTCGGGGAGTCCTCGGTCCTGGCCTTCGGTCGCGACCTGCCGGTGAGCTACCGGGTGTGGTCGCCCAAGTCCGGCTACCCCGGGCACGCCTCCTACCGCGACTTCTACGCGCACGACCACGCCACGGGCCTCAAACCGAGCCGGGTGACGGGCAAGAACGTGGCCGAGGCCGACAAGGCACCGTACGACCCCGCCCGCGCCGACGCCGCCATCGACAAACACGTCGCCGACTTCGTGGACACCGTGGTCCGGCGCCTCCGGTCCGAGAGCGCACGGATCGGCCGCGACGCGCTCGTGGTCGCGGCCTTCGACACCGAGCTCTTCGGGCACTGGTGGTATGAGGGCCCGATCTGGCTGGAGCGCGTCCTCCGTGCCCTGCCCGAGGCGGGCGTGGACGTCGGCACCCTGCGCTCCGCGGCGGAGGCCGGATACGTGGGCGAGGCCCGCGAGATCCCCGCCAGCTCGTGGGGCTCCGGCAAGGACTGGCACGTCTGGGACGGCCCCCAGGTGCGCGAGTTCGTCGAGCTCAACGAGGAGGTCACCACGACGGTGCTCCGCGTGCTCGACAAGCGCGCCGGGCGCGTCCGCGATGTCGTCTCCGATCAGGTGCTGCAGGAGGCGCTGATGTGCCTCCAGTCGGACTGGCCGTTCATGGTCTCCAAGGACACCGCCGCCGACTACGCCCGCGACCGCGCGTACAAGCACGCCCACGCACTGCGGGAGATCGCCGAAGCGGCCGAACGCGGGGACGAGGCCCGCGCCGTCGCCCTGGCCCGCACCTGGCGCCTCGCCGACGATCCGTTCCCCGGCCTCGACGCCCGGCGCCTGCCGCCCGCACGCCTCGACCCCGTCGGAGGGCTGTAGCCATGCGTGTCCTGCTCGTCTCCTGGGAGTACCCGCCGGTCGTGGTCGGCGGACTCGGCCGGCACGTCCACCACCTCGCGCTGCAACTGCGCGATCAGGGCCACGAGGTGGTCGTGGTCTCGCGCCAGCCCACGGGCACCGACCCGCGCAGCCACCCGACCTCGGACTCCGTCGTCGACGGTATCCGCGTGATCATGGCCGCCGAGGACCCCCTGGCGCTCGACTTCGGCACCGACATGATGCCATGGGTGCTCTCGATGGGGCACTCCATGCTCCGGGCCGGGTTGCGCCTGGCCGGATACAACCCCACCGCCGGCGAGGACGCACTGCACGGCGCCGGGAGCGTCGGCCGGCCCTGGGTTCCCGACGTGGTGCACGCCCACGACTGGCTCGCCGCGCACGCCGCCGTCGGGCTCGCCGAGGCCTTCGACGCCCCGCTCGTCGCCACCATCCACGCCACCGAAGCGGGCCGGCACAGCGGCTGGGTGTCCGGGCCGGTGAACCGGCAGGTGCACTCCACCGAGTGGTGGCTCGCCAACGAGGCCGACGCGGTGATCACCTGCTCACGGTCCATGTCCGACGAGGTGAACCGCCTGTTCGGTCCGGGTCTCGCCCAGCTGCACACCATCTCGAACGGGATCGACTCGTCGCTGTGGCCGTTCCGCGACCGCGCCGCCGCCGGTGGGTCCGGGGCGGGCCGACGGGGCGCTCCCCGCCTGCTGTACGTCGGCCGGCTCGAGTACGAGAAGGGCGTCCAGGACCTCGTCGCCGCGCTCGCCCGGGTGCGGCGCACGCACCCCGGGACCACGCTGACGGTGGCCGGCGACGGCACGCAGGCCGCGTGGCTCCGGGACGTCGCACGCGAGCACCGGGTGCTGCGCGCCGTGGAGTTCACGGGCGCGCTGGACCACGAGGAACTCGTCGCGCAGCTGCACTCGGCGGACGCGCTGGTGATCCCGTCGCGCTACGAGCCCTTCGGCATCGTCGCCCTCGAGGGCGCCGCGACCGGCATCCCCGTCATCGCGACCACCGCGGGCGGCCTGGCGGACTTCATCCGCAACGACGAGACGGGCCTGTCCGTCGAGCCCGCCGACGTGCCCGCTCTGACCGCGGCGATCCGCGCGGTGCTGGACGATCCCGCCGCGGCACACCGCTGGGCCGCCGCCGCGCGCACCGAGGTCGAGGAGCTCACCTGGGACGCCGTGGCGCAGGAGACCGCGCAGGTCTACCTCGCCGCGAAGCGCCGTCCCCGCACTCCTCTGGGGCGGCGCGTGATCGACGAGCGTCCCCTCCCCGAGCGGGACCCGACGAACCCGGTCTGACCTGCGCCGCTGCACGACAGCTGTCCGATGTGGCACGGTCGAGTCCATGACCGTGCGACCGGAAGACGTGCTGCCCGACGACCAGAGCACCGCCGATTTCGGCGGCACACCGCTGCGGAAGGGAACGGTCGCAGCGTTCGTGCGGAACGCACAGTCACTGGAGGCCGCCCGGGAGGGCTCGCCCGAAGCCGACGAGCTCGTCGCGGCACTGACCGCGGCCGTACCGCAGCTCCGCGCGATCGGGGTCCTCGACGTCTTCGCGCCCGTCTCGCCCCGTCTCCGCGCGGTGGTCGACGCCGCGGAGGGCTGAGCGTGCTGGTCCGGAACGAGACGCCCGAAGACCGTGCGGCCGTCGCGGACGTGCATCGGAGCGCGTTCGCACCGATGACGCCGCCGGGACGGGCTGCCCCGCCGCGAGAGCCCTAGCCGTTCCCCGGCAGCCCGCGGGCCTCCGCCTTCTTGCGCTCGATGTCGGCGAGGGCGCGCTCGAGTTCGGCGCGCTCGGCGATGCTCGCGTCCCACATCTCCTTGCGGTTCTTGACCACCCGCGCCGGCGAGCCGACGGCGATCGAGTACGGGGGGATCTCCCCACGGACCACGGCGTGCGCGCCGAGTACGCTGCCGTGGCCGATCAGGGTATTACGGGTGACGGTGACCTTGGTGCCGACCCAGGTGTCTCCACCGATCCGGACGGGGCCCTTGATGATGCCCTGGTCCTTGATCGGGATGGTGATGTCGTCCATCTTGTGGTCGAAATCGCAGATGTAGCACCAGTCGGCGACGAGCGAGGCGGGGCCGAACTCGATGTCGAGGTAGCAGTTGACCACGTTGTCGCGGCCGAAGACCGACTTGTCGCCGATGCGCAGCGAGCCCTCATGGCAGCGGATCTTGTTCGAGTCTCCGATGTGCACCCACCGGCCGATCTCCATACGGCCGAGACCGGGCGTCGCGTGGATCTCGACGTTCTTACCGAGGAAGACCATCCCCTTGAGCACGATGTGCGGGTTCGCCAGCCGGAACTTCAGCAGGCGGGCGTACCGCACCAGGTACCAGGGCGTGTAGGCCTTGTTCTTGAGGACCCAGCGCAGCGACGCGGGCGTCAGGAATCGCGCCTGCTGATCGGCCTGCCGCGCGTGCCGCCACCGCGATCGGTACGGGGCGTTCCACATGCTCGTCATGCAGGGGAGCCTATCCGGCGGGTGCGCCCCGCCGGTCCGGTACGGCCCCCACGCTAATCTGTGGGGCGAAAAGAACGTCGAGCGGAGGAGACACATGCGGTTGGGTAGGCGCGCACTCACGCTGGGTGCGACGGTGGCCGCCGCCGCGGTCCTGGCCTCGTGCTCGCCGGACACCACCTGGGTGTACGCCGACGATTCCGCCGCCTGGCCCGGGATGTACGGGGACTCGCGTAACAACTCCTACGCCGACCGTGACGCCGCGTCCTCGCTGGTCCCGGCGTGGAACCGCGCCCTCGTCGGCCCCAACACCGCCGCGCCCGCCGTCTCCAACCGCGGAGTGGTGTCGGTGACCGCCCGCACCGACACGGGGTGCAGCACCTTCAGCCTCGAGCTCACTGTGGGTCGCAAGACCTACTGCCGCCGCGACGCCCCGGGCGCCGATCTGCAGGCCCCCGTGGTGGACCAGTTCGAATACACCTACCTCGGCGTCCCCGGCTGGCTGTACAGCTTCAACCCGGACAACCAGGTGCGCTGGCGCTACCCCACCGCGGGCACGCCGCTGTGGATCAAGCTCGCGGGCGACAACACCGTCCTCGCCGTGACCCACCTCGGCCAGATGGTGCTGGTCGACTCGCACGACGGTGTCGCTGCGGGCGCTGCGATCGGGCTGTTCCCGCAGGTCTCCGCCAACGACAACGGCGGCGGCATCGAGGACTGCGCCACGAACGGACCGCGATGCCCGGTGTCCGGACCGCCGGCGGTCGACACGAAGGCCGAGCGCGCGTTCGTCGTCGTCGGAGGGGCCTCCGGACCGTCGAAGGTGATGGCGGTGGACTACGACAAGAACGGCGGCAACCGGCACGACCTGCGGTACTCCTGGGAGCGCACGGACCTGCCCGACGGGGCGATCGGCTCGCCCGCGCTGTCGGCGGACCGGTCGACCCTGTACGTGAACCTGCGGAACAAGAAGCTGGCCGCGCTGGACGCGAAGACCGGCGCCACCAAGTGGACGCACGACCTCGGCTACCAGAGCACCGTGCCCCCGTCGGTCTCGCCCGACGGGACGATCATCCCGGCCGCGCCGGGCCTGCGCCGCGCGTCGTTCACCGCGCTGCAGGACGAGGGTTCGAGCGTGCGCGAGGTCTTCAAGCGGACCGATGTCGCGATGGTCTCCCCCGCCGCGCAGATCCGCGGCGGTGTCGGCTACGCGGTGGTGCGCTCGTGGGCGGCCGTGCAGTCGCAGCTCATCGAGTTCCGGACGGACACCGGCACCACGCTGCGCACCTTCGACCTGCCGGACACGGTCAAGTCCGCGTCCGGGGTCTCGATCGGACCCGACGGCGAGCTGGTCACCGTCGGTGACGACGGGACGGTGTACGCCTTCACCTCCGGTCGCCGCACGGGCGACAGCGTCATCAAGAACTGACCCCCGCGCACCGGCGGACGAGAGCCCGACCGTGCGGGTTCAGCGCAGGGCGACGGGGAGCAGCCCCCGGAGTTCGTCGATCCCGATGAAGGTCTCGAGCACACGCACCCCGTCGGGACCCGTCTCGAAGATCCCGACATCGGTGTAGACGCGGTTCACACAGCCCAGACCGGTGAGCGGGTAGGTGCAGCTCGGGACGAGCTTGGACTCGCCGGACTTGTTCAGCAGCGTCATCATCACGTACACCTGCTTCGCCCCGACGGCGAGGTCCATCGCGCCGCCGACCGCGGGGATGTCGCCCGCGCGCCCGGTGTGCCAATTGGCCAGGTCCCCGCGCTCCGAGACCTGGTACGCGCCCAGAACACAGACGTCGATGTGGCCGCCGCGCATCATCGCGAAGGAGTCGGCGTGGTGGAAGTACGCGGCGCCCGGGAGCTCCGTGACGGGCACCTTGCCGGCGTTCGTCAGATCCGGGTCGACGAGATCGCCGGTGGCCGTGGGCCCCATGCCGAGCATGCCGTTCTCGGTGTGGAGTACGACCTCGCGCTCCGCGGGGAGATGATCGGCGACCTTCGTGGGCTGCCCGATCCCGAGGTTGACGTAGGCCCCCGTCGGGATGTCGCGTGCGACGCGGGCCGCGAGTTCCTCCATCGTCAGACGATGCGTGCTCATCGTGCTCCCTCCACGGTGTAGTGCCGGGCGTCGACGGCGACGATCCGGTCGACGAAGATCGACGGCGTCGCGACCGCCTCGGGATCGATCGCGCCGAGCGGTACGACCTCGTCGACCTGCACGATCGTGGTCGCAGCTGCGGCCGCCATGACGGGCCCGAAGTTCCGCGCGGTCTTGCGGTGGACGAGGTTGCCCCACGGATCGGAACGATGCGCCGCGATCAGCGCGTAGTCGCCGCGGATCGGATACTCGAGCAGGTACGTCCGGCCGTCGATCTCGCGCGACTCCTTCCCCTCGGCAAGCGGCGTTCCGACGGCCGTCGGGCAGTAGAAGCCACCGATTCCGGCGCCGGCGGCGCGCAGCCGCTCCGCCAGATTGCCCTGGGGAACCACTTCCAGATCTACCTTTCCCGCGCGGTACAGCTCGTCGAAGACGTACGAGTCGCTCTGCCGCGGAAAGGAGCACACCACTTTGCGGACCCGGCCCGACGCGAGCAGCGCCGCGACCCCGACCTCACCGTTGCCCGCGTTGTTCGACACCACAGTGAGGTCGGTCGCGCCCTGCCGGATCAGGGCGTCGATGAGGTCGAAGGGCATGCCCGCCAAACCGAAGCCGCCGATCAGGACGGTCGAACCGTCCTCGATCCCCGCGACCGCCTCATCGACACCGTCGTACACCACTGCCCTGCTCATGCGCCCTCCTCCGTGTTCTCCAGGACGACGGCGAGGCCCTGCCCGACGCCGATGCAGATGGCCGCGACGCCGTACCTCTCGCGGCGCTTGCGCAGGGCCTTCGCCAGCGTGCCGAGCAGCCGGCCACCGGACGCGCCGAGCGGATGCCCGAGCGCGATCGCGCCGCCGTAGGGGTTGACGATCGCGGGGTCGATCCCCCACGCGTCGATGCACACCAGGGACTGCACCGCGAAGGCCTCGTTGAGTTCGACCACGCCGACATCGCCCCAGTCGATCCCGGCCCGGGCGAGGGCCCGGTTCGCCGCGTCGACCGGCGCGTACCCGAACAGCTGCGGTTCCAGAGCCGTGGCGCCGCGGCCGGCGATCCGGGCGAGGGGCTCGAGCCCGATCGTCTCGGCCGCGCCGTCCGATCCCAGCAGCACCGCGGCGGCACCGTCGCTGAGCGGACTGGCGTTGCCGGCGGTAATAGTCCCGTCGGGCCGGAACGCGGGGCGCAGCGCGCCCAGCGTCTCCGCGGTGGATCCCGGCCGGACGTTCTCGTCGCGCTCGAGGCCGGCGACGGGGACCACCAGGTCGCCGTAGAAGCCCTCCTCCCACGCCGCGTGGGCCCGACGGTGCGAGCGCGCCGCGAACTCGTCCTGCCGCTCGCGCGAGACGGAGAACGTCTCGCCGAGTTGTTCGTTGGCCTCGCCGAGGCTGACGGTCCACTCGGTCGGCATGGCGGGGTTGACCAGCCGCCAGCCGAGTGTGGTCGAGACGGCGGTGACGTCGCCGGCGGGAAAGGGCTTGGCGCTCTTGGGCAGCACCCACGGCGCTCGGGTCATGGACTCGACGCCTCCGGTGAGCACGACGTCGGCATCGCCGGTCTCGATGGAGCGGCTGCCCATCAGCGCGGCGTCGAGCCCGGAACCGCACAGCCGGTTGACCGTGGTGGCGGGCACCTCGACCGGGACTCCTGCGAGCAGGGCGGCCATGCGCCCGACGTTGCGGTTGTCCTCGCCGGCGCCGTTGGCGTTGCCCCACACGACCTCGTCGATCGCGCCGCCCGCGCCGAGAGCCGGAGCGCGGCCCAGCACAGCACGGATCGCCGCCGCGGCCAGGTCGTCGGGACGGGTGCCGGCGAGGGCGCCGTTGAACCGGCCGAAGGGCGTACGGGCCGCTGCATAGACGTAGGCATCCATGCGATCGACGGTAGGCTGCGCAATCCGGATACTGAAGTACAGGAATGATGCGCAATTGATACTCTGCCGATATGAATCTGCGTCAGCTGCAGTACTTCGTCGCCGTCGCCGAGGAACGCCACTTCGGTCGCGCGGCGCGGCGGCTGCACATGGCGCAGCCGCCGCTCTCACACCAGATCCGTCAGCTGGAAAGCGATCTGGGCGTGGAACTGCTGCACCGCACCACCCGCCGGGTCGACCTCACCGACGCGGGGCGCGCCTACCTCGACCGGGCGCGCGGCATCCTCGCCGCCGTCGACGACGCGAGCGAGCACGCGCGGCGGGTCGCAGCGGGCGCGACGGGGCACGTCACCATCGGCTGTGTCGGCACCGCCACCTACAGCCTGCTGCCGCCACTGGCGCGCCGGCTCGCGGAAGAGCTGCCCGGCATCGACTTCGCCTTCCGCGGCGAGATGCTCGTACCGGACCAGGTCGAGGCATTGCGCGGCGGTGAGATCGACATCGCGCTCCTGCGTCCGCCGGTCGCGGATCCGTCGCTGACGGTCCGGGTGGTGCGCCGCGAGCCGTGGGTCGTCGCACTACCCGCCGAGCACCCCCTCGCGCAGCGGGAACGACTGCGGGTCTCCGACCTGGCCGGCGAAGCGTTCATCGTCCACAGCGCGGGCCGGCGGTCCGCGATGTACGACCGGGTCATGGCCCTGCTCCGCGAGGGCGGTGTGGCTCCCGCGATCCGACACGAGGTCGGTGAGACCTCCACCCTCGGGACCCTCGTGGCGGCGGGCCTCGGCATCGCGCTGGCGCCCAAGCCGATCACCGCCCTCCGACTCGACGGCATCATGTACGTGCCGCTCGCGGGCGCGGGCAGCGGCGTCGAGCTGGCCGTCGCGCATCTGGCGGATCGGACGGATCGCCACCTCGAGCGCGTCACCGATCTCATCGCCGACCTGACTGCCGCGCGCTGAACCCGGCCCGCGGTCACCGCCCTGAGGCTCGCGCGCGGGTCCGCGAGGGCGTCTCGCCGAACCGGCGCCGGTACAGGGCGGAGAACCGCGAGGGGTGGGTGAACCCCCAGTCGTAGGCCGTGTCGGTCACGGTGCGCCCGGAATCGGAAGCCAGGAGCTCCGCGCGGACCCGGTCGAGCCGCTCCCCCAGGATGTACGCGCTGGGCGAGGTCTCCAGCCGGTCCTGGAAGGCGCGCTGCAGCGAACGCACACTGATGCCGACGTGGGCGGCAACGTCCGGCACCGACAGCGGGCCACGCAGGTGAGACTCGATGTGGTCGAGCGCGCGCTGGAAGGTCCGCGGATGCACCCGGTCCGCGTCGTGCTCGTGCAGCAGCGCCGACAGGTTGTGCCGGTGGGAGACCAGCAGACCCGTGATGAGCA
Organism: Tsukamurella sputi; assembly: GCF_007858445.1. Classification (GTDB taxonomy): domain Bacteria; phylum Actinomycetota; class Actinomycetes; order Mycobacteriales; family Mycobacteriaceae; genus Tsukamurella; species Tsukamurella sputi. Next base: position 557,453 of record NZ_VIGV01000001.1, read on the forward strand.
GGTCCCGCCAGTGCCGCGCCATCGCGGGATCGGCCGCGAGCCCGGCTTCGTCGTCCAGATCGCGCAGCAACGAGCGCAGAGCGCTCGACCAGCTGCGGAGCCCCGGCGCGGCGAGGTCCATCCCCACGTCGAAGACGACGGGGCCGCCGACGGGCCGGCCGACGAGTGCCTCCAGCCGCTCCTGCACGGCGGCGCGTTCGAGCCGCAGGTGCAATTGGCGGTAGGCGCCGTCCATCCGCATCCGGGCCCGCATCGCGGGCGAGAGGACGGCAGCGACACCACCCTCGATCACCGTCCCTCCGCCCGCGCCGACGAGTTCGAGGCGGTTGGACCCGGCCACGGCGATCATCAGGTCGTAGTAGTCGATCCGGTCGAGGATGTCGACGTCGATCGGTGCGCCCTGCTCGAGGTAGACCACGCCGAGGTCGGCGACCGTCGCGGAGCGGACCGCACCGTCGAACGCGGTGGCGGCGCCCCGCGGCACCGCGATCGAGTGCGTGCTGAGCAGTCCGCCCGCCGCGCTGCGGAAGGCGTCGACATCGGCGGTGCGAAGGCTGTCGAACCGGCCGAGCGGGGCGGACAGCGCCCTGTCACCGCGCTCGACCGCACCCCACATCGCCATCGCCTCCACCTCGCCGGGGCGCCTCGAAAGCGCTCTCACCTGCAGGTTACACCGCCTTCGGCGCGGAACTGCGATCCATGTCACCACTTCCCGGCGCGAATCGGATAGCGCTGTCGCCGCGCGGATAGTGGCGCCGGTCACAGCTTCGTAGCGTGCATCCATCGCCCCAGTACCGCGATGAAGGAGAGCCGTGAACACCGAATCGACAACCACCACTGACTACGACGTCGCCGTCGTCGGCTACGGACCGACCGGCCTCGTCCTCTCGTCGATGCTCGCGCGCGCCGGCCACCGGGTGGTGGTGATCGAGCGGTGGCCGAGCCTCTACGGCATGCCGCGGCTGACCCACATCGACGGCGAGACCGCGCGCATCATCCAGGCCGCGGGCGACGTCGATGAGGCGCTGCGCGATGCCGCTCCCGCCGCCGTCTACGAGTGGCGCAACCACGCCGAGGACCTGCTGATCGCCGTCGACTGGTCGGGCGAGTCCAGCGGCTTCGCGGCCCACTACTCGATGTACCAGCCGCACATCGAGTGCTCTATCGACGACCGCAACCGCACGCGCCCCAACCTCGACGTGCACCAGGGCACCGTCCTGGTCGGTATGGAGCAGTCGGACGAGTACGTGGAGCTGACGGTGCGGCCCTGGTCGCGTGACCGGGACGCGCAGTGGGCCGATGCGCCCGAGCGCACGGTGACCGCCAGGTACGTCGTTGGTGCCGACGGCGCGGGCAGTATGGTCCGCCACATCCTCGGGATCGGCCGCACCGATCTGCACGTCGACGATCGGTGGCTCAACATCGACACGGAATGCACCCGCCCCCTGGGTGATCGGTTCGACACCGCCCGGCAGTTCTGCGATCCGCACCAGCCCCACATGTTCATGCCCATCGGCCGGAGCCGCCAACGGTTCGAGGTCGCGGTCCGCCCCGAGGACGACGCCCAGGAGATGGCCACCGAGGAGTTCGCCTGGCGCTGGCTCCGGGCGCAGCACGACCTGGGTCCCGAGGATCTGACGATCCTCCGCCACATCGTCTACACGTTCTCCGCGTGCACAGCCGACACCTGGCGCGCGGGCCGGGTGTTCCTCGCCGGGGACGCCGCGCACACGATGCCGCCCTACATGGGGCAGGGCGCGTGTTCGGGCATGCGCGATTCGATCACGCTGGCCTGGAAGCTCGACCTGGTGCTCTCCGGCAAGGCCGACGACGCGCTCCTGGACACCTACGAGACCGAGCGCCGGCCGCACGTCGAGGTGATCCAGGCCTGCGCCGTGGAGCTGGGCCGCGTGGCGAACCTCAAGGACCCGGTGGCCGCCGCCGCGCGCGATGCCGCGTTCCAGCGCGGCGAGGTGCCGCCGCTGCCCCCGTTCCCGACGATCGCCGCCGGCGTGATCGACGCCGACGACTCGGGGGTACCGAGGGGCTTCGCCGGCACGTTGGCACCGCAGGGCGTGGTGCGCCGCGGCGAGCGCTCGGGACGGTTCGACGACCTGCACCCGTGGGGCTTCACCCTGGTGTCCACCGGCGACGCGACCGAACTCCTGGGGCCGGATCGCCTGGCCTTCCTGGCCGAGCTCGGCGGCACCGTCGTCACCCTGGAGCCGGGGCACGCGCACTCGGTCGTCGACGAGGAGGGCACCTACGCCGCCTACTTCGCGGCCACCGGCACCGAGGCCTTCCTCGCGCGGCCCGACTTCCACCTGTACGGCGCGGGCGCCCTCACCGACCTACCACGTCTGGTGGACGGCCTCCGGGCGACGCTGAGCGCCGCACCGGCCGTGGCGGTCGCCCGATGAACGCCGACGTGAGCGCCACCAACGAGGCGCACTGGCGGGCGATGGGCGTCACGCGCCTGCTCGACGCCGGTATGCGGTACGACGACGTCCTCGCGCTGCGGGCGGGCACCGACGCCGGCTGGGCCTGGGACGACGTCGCCGAGGAACTCGGCGCGGCGCGGACGGCCGAGGCCGAGACCGCTGCCCGTGCGGGACGCACCACCACCGCGTACGAGAGCCACCGCGCGGCGGCGGCCTGCTTCCTGTTCGCGCAGATGGCCTTCAATTTCGACACCGACCGCAAGCGCGCCCTGTACGCGCGGTTCGACGGGGCCGTGGCGGGCGCCGCCGCGCATTCGCCGGTCCCGATGCACCGGGTGGAGCCGGCCTTCGACGCGGGCGCCCTGACCGGCTGGCACCTGCGCCCCGCCTCGCCGCGCGGCACCGTCGTGGTCTTCGGCGGCCAGAGCGGATGGGGCGCGACCTACCTGCGCTACGCCGATGCGCTGCTCGCCCGCGGACTCGCCGTGATCCTCGCGGAGGGCCCCGGGCAGGGTGATGCGCGGCTCGTCCACGGCGTCCACCTCGATGTGGACGTCGCCGCCGCGTTCGGCGTCTTCGTCGACCTCGCGACGCCGGACGGGCCGGTCGGGGTGTGGGGCAACAGCGTCGGGGGCCTGTTCGCGGCGCTCACCGCGGCCCGGCACCCCGGCGTCGCCGCGTGCTGCGTCAACGGCGCCTTCGCCGCGCCGCGCCTGCTCGACTTCCGGACCTTCTCCGAACAGGCGAAGGCGATGCTGGGAACGACCGACGACGACGCCGTCACCGCGAACTTCGCTCGCCTGCGCTTCGATCCGAACGCTGAGAGCATCCCGTGTCCGCTGCTCGTGCTGCACGGCGGCGCCGACCCGCTGGTGCAGCTGGCCGATCAGCAGCCCTTCCTCGACGCCGCCGACGATGCGACACTGCGGATCTGGGACGACGGAGAACACACCGTCTACAACCACGCCGACGAACGGAACGCGGTGGCCGCGGACTGGTTCGCCGAACGACTCGAAGGGGCCCGCGCATGAACTTCACCCACGACAGCCTCACCCAGACGGTCCGGTTCGGGTCCGGGACGGCCCGCGACGCGATCGCCGACGTCACCGCCGGCGCCGAGCGGATCATGCTGATCTGCAGCCCGCGCGAGGCGGACCGGGCAGCCGAGATCGCCGCGGGCCTCCCCGTGGCGATCCGCCACCACGACGTGGCGATGCACGTGCCCGTCGAGATCGCCGAGCGCGGCCGTGCGGCCGCGGAGGGGGCGCGCGCCGATCTGCTGCTGTGCTTCGGCGGCGGCTCGGCGATGGGTCTTGCCAAGGCGATCGCCCTCACCACCTCGATCCCGATCGTCGCCGTCCCGACGACGTACTCCGGCTCCGAGGCGACGTCGATGTGGGGGCTGACGGAGAACGGCGTCAAGACCACGGGCGTCGACGCACGGGTAGCACCCCGCGCGATCGTCTACGACGCCGAGCTCACCCTGGGGCTGCCCCCGGACATCGGCATCGCCTCGGCGCTGAACGCGCTGGCGCACAGCATCGACGCGATGTGGGGCCCGCGGGCCGATCCGATCGACCGGGTGCTCGCGGCGGAGTCCGCCCGCGCGCTGCGCGCGGGACTGCCGACCGTAGCAGCGGACCCGTCCGACCTCGCCGGGCGCGAGCAGGTGCTCTACGCCGCGTACCTCGCCGCGACCGCCTTCTCGTCCGCGGGATCCGGCCTGCACCACAAGATCTGCCACGTCCTCGGCGGAGCCTTCGACCTCCCGCACGCGCAGACGCACACCGCGGTGCTCCCCCACGTCCTCGCCTTCAACGCGCCCGCCGCACCGGAGGCGGAGGCCCGGCTGGCGACGGCCTTCGGCGCCGCTACCGCCGTCGAGGGCCTCGCGGCCCTGTACGACGAGGTGCACGCGCCCCGCGCGCTGCGGGACCTCGGCATGTCCGAGGCAGATGTCGTCCCCGCCGCCGAGGCGATCCTGCCACTGGTGCCGGCCGGGAATCCGCGACCGGTCACCGCGGCCGATCTTGAACGCATCCTGTCCGCCGCGTGGTCCGGTGCCGCGCCCGAGCACGCCTGAGGAGCCCCCGTGCACGAGACATCGACGACCGATCAGGCGGCGGCCGAACAGGCCCTCGTCGATCGGGTCCTGCAGTCCTTCGCCGACACCGAGGACCCGCGCCTGCGGACGGTGCTGCAGTCGCTGGTGCGGCATCTGCACTCGTTCATCCGCGAGGTCCGCCTCACCGAGGCGGAGTGGACCGCGGCGATCGACTTCCTCACCGCGTGCGGCCACATCACCGACGACCGCCGGCAGGAGTTCATCCTGCTCTCCGACGTGCTCGGCGCGTCCATGCAGACGGTCACCGTCAACAACGAGCTCGACGGCGACGCCACCGAGGCCACGGTCTTCGGCCCCTTCTTCGTCGACGACGCCCCGGCCGTCCCGTTCGGCGGCGACATCGCCGGCGGCGCGACGGGCGAGCCGTGCTGGGTCGAGGGCACCGTCACGGGGACCGACGGTGCGCCGATCCCCGGCGCCCGCATCGAGGTCTGGGAGGCCGACGAGGACGGCTTCTACGACGTCCAGTACGACGACGAACGCACCGCCGCGCGCGCACGCCTCGAGGCGCGTGAGGACGGCACCTACGGGTTCTGGGGACTCACGCCCACGCCGTACCCCATCCCGGCCGACGGCCCCGTCGGCCGATTACTGGCGGCCACCGGACGCTCGCCCATGCGCGCAGCACACCTGCACTTCATGGTCTCGGCCCCCGGGTACCGCACCCTCGTGACGCACATCTTCGTCGAGGGCGACGAGCAGTTGGCCGTCGGCGACAGCGTCTTCGGTGTCAAGGACTCGCTGATCAAGCGTTTCGAGCCCCAGCCGGAGGGCGCGCCGGTTCCGGCCGGGCGCGACCTCGGCGGCCGCCCATGGTCACGCGCCAGGTTCGACATCGTCCTCGCGCGCTAGTCTGAGCGTATGGTCCGACAGCCCCTCACCCCCGAACAGATCGCCGCGGGTCGGCGTCTCGGGGCGCGGCTGCGGGCCTCGCGCGGCACCCGCAAGCTCGACGACGTCGCCCGGGCGGCGGGCATCTCCCCGGAGACGCTGCGCAAGATCGAGACCGGCCGCATGGCGACGCCCGCGTTCGGCACCGTCGTCGCGCTGGCGGCGGTCCTGGACGAGCCCCTGGACGAGCTGGCGGCCGAGTACTTGGCCGCGGAGCGGTTCAGCCGCACCGGCTAAACGTGGTATTTTAATACCATGATGGAGCTCAAGACCCCCGCCGAGATCGCGAAGATGCGCACGACCGGCATCTTCATCGCCGAGCTGCTCGACGAGCTGACCGGCATGGCCGAGGTCGGCATGAACGCCATGGAGCTCGAGTACCGCGCCCGCACGATGATCGAGGAGCGCGGCGCGCAGTCCTGCTACTGGGACTACGCGCCATCGTTCGGCAGCGGCCCGTTCCGCAACGTCACATGCATCTCCATCAACGACGCGTGCCTGCACGGCCTACCGCACGAGCACATCTTCGAGGACGGCGACCTGCTCACGGTGGACATCGCGGTGTCGATCGACGGCTGGGTCGCCGACGCCGCGCGCAGCGTGAGCGTGGGCACCGCGCGCGACGAGGACACGCGCCTCATCCAGGCCACGCGGGACGCGCTCGACGCCGCGATCGACCACATGCGCCCGGGCACCAGGCTCGGCACGGTCTCGGCGTCCATCGGCGAGGTCGCGAAGAAGTACGGCTACCCGGTGAACACCCAGTTCGGCGGGCACGGCCTCGGCCGGACGATGCACGAGGACCCGCACGTGCCGAACACCGGCAAGGCGCGCAAGGGGATGCTCCTGCAGACCGGCACGACGCTCGCCTTGGAACCGTGGTTCTGCGCGACCACGGACAAGATCGTCTTCGACGCCGATGGCTGGACGCTGCGCTCGGCCGACGGTTCCCGCGCCGCGCACAGCGAGCACACCGTCGCCATCACCGAGGACGGCCCCGTCGTCCTGACCGCGCCGGCCTGATCAGCTCGCCGCGGTCCGCTGCGCTCCGATGAGGACCCGCGCAGCCTCGCGGGCACCGTCGACCACACCGTCCGGGCCGAGGATGGCGGCGGTGCTGAGCGCACCCTCGGTCAGCAGGCCGATCTGCACCGCCACGCGCTCGGGCAGCCCCGCGTCGGCGACGAGCGCCGACAGTTCGTCCTGGTAGCACGCCTTGTTGTGCTGCGCTGCGTCGGCGACCGTCGGCGACGTGGCGCCGAGCTCGCCGTAGATGTTGATGAAGGAGCAGCCGCGGAAGTCGTTCTCGGCGAACATCTCGTCGAGCCAGTCGAAGACTGCGAGGATCTTCTGCTCCGGGCCGTCGGCCACATCGACGTACTTGTGCAGCCCCTCTGTCCAGCGCCGGTCCCGGATGGTCAGCACCTCGGCGACGAGGGCGTCCTTCGACGGGAAGAGCTTGTAGATCGCCTTGAGCGAGACACCGGCGGCGGTGCGGATCTCGTCCATGCCCACGGCCTGGATGCCCTTGCCGTAGAAGAGCTTCTCCGCGGCCTCCAACACCGCCGCGCGCTGCTGCTCCGCATCCATTTTCCCCACACCCCTTGACGAGAGAACGATCGTTCCCCTACTGTAGCAGTCAGCGCGAGAACGAACGTTCTCCGCGAAGCCGACAAGGAGCAGATCATGAGCAAGACCATCCTCGAGCCCGCCGCCCAGGCCTTCTCCGACGCCACCGCCAACCCGCCCTACCTGTTCGACCTCGGCCCCGTCGAGGGCCGCAAGACCGTCGACGAGGTGCAGTCCGGCGAGGGCGTCACCCTCCCCGAGGTCGACGAGGAGTGGATCACCGTGGCCGGCGGCCCCACCGGCGAGGTGCGTACCCGCATCATCCGGCCGCAGGGCGCCACCGGCGTCCTGCCCGTGATCCTCTACATCCACGGCGCCGGCTGGGTCTTCGGCAACGCCCACACGCACGACCGTCTGGTCCGCGAACTGGCGGTCGGAACCGGCGCCGCCGTGGTCTTCCCCGAGTACGACCTCTCCCCCGAGGCGCGCTACCCGATCGCCATTGAGCAGAACTACGCCGTCGCGCAGTGGATCGTGCACTCGGGCGCTGAGAAGAACCTCGACGGCGCCCGGATCGCCGTCTCCGGCGACTCCGTCGGCGGGGACATGGCCGCCGTCCTCGCCCTGCAGGCCAAGGCCCGCGGCGATGTGGAACTGGCCGCCCAAGTGCTGCTGTACCCGGTGGTGGACACCGACTTCGACACCTCCTCGTACCGCGACTTCGCCGAGGGCTACTTCCTGCGCCGCGACGCGATGCAGTGGTTCTGGGACCAGTACACGACCGACACGGCGCAGCGTGCGGAGATCTTCGCCTCGCCCCTGAACGCGACCGTCGAGCAGCTGACGGGTCTGCCGCCCGCCACCGTGATCACCGCTGAGGCGGACGTGCTGCGCGACGGCGGCGAGGCCTACGCCGCCAAGCTCCGCGAGGCCGGCAACGAGGTGACCGCCGTGCGGATCGGCGGGGTCATCCACGACTTCATGATGCTCAACGCGCTGCGCGAGACCCACGGCGCCCAGGCGGGTTTCGACCTCGCCATCGCCGCCCTGCGCCGCGCTCTCACCGCCTGAGCCCTACCGCCGGAAGACCGTCTCCAACCGCACCAGCGCCTCTTCGATCTCGGAGGTCGCGCCGGCGAAACTCAGCCGGATGAAGCGATCGCCCCGGGCCGTGTCGAAGTCCAGGCCCGGGGTGATCGCCACCCCGGTCTCGTCGAGAACCCGTGCGCACCAGGCGAGTGAGTCGTCGGTGAGGTGCCCGATATCGGCGTAGGCGTAGAAGGCACCGTCGGGCGGCGCGACCTCGGTGACCCCGAGCGCGCGCAGCCCGGCGAGCACGATCTCCCGGTTCCGGGCGTACCCGGCGACGTGCCCGTCGAGCTCGTCGCGCGCCTCCTCGGAGAATGCGGCGACTGCCGCGTACTGGCTGACCGCGGGCGGGCAGATGGTCATGTTGGCGGTGAGCCGCTCGACCGGACGGCGCAGGTACTCGGGCAACAGCATCCACCCGAGCCGCCAGCCGGTCATCGCGAAGTACTTCGACACCGAGCCCATCACGACCTGCTCCCGCGAGCTCTCCCACGCGCACGCCGTGGGGCGACCGTAGCTGACGCCGTGGTAGATCTCGTCGGAGATGAGCAGCGTGCCGTGCGCCTCGCACCAGCGCGCCAGGTCCGCCAAGTCCGACGGTGCGAGAATCGTCCCCGTCGGATTCGCGGGGCTCGCGACGATGAGCCCCTTCGGGGGCTCCGGCAGCGCCTCCAGCATCGCGACGGTCGGCTGGTAGCGGGTCGCGGCGCCGCAATCGAGTTCCACGACCCGACAGCCCAGCGCCGCCAGGGTGTTCCGGTAGGCAGGATACCCGGGCCGCGCCATCACGACGGTGTCGCCCGCGTCGAACGCCGCGAGGAAGATCAGCGTGAACGCTCCCGACGAGCCAGTGGTGACCGCCACCGCGTCCGGCGGGACGTCGAGGCCGTAGGTGCGCCTGTAGTGCGCCGCGATCGTCTCCCGCAGCGGGGCGATGCCCATCGACTCCGTGTACCCGAGCGGGCCCGCATCGAGGGCCGCGTGCGCGGCCGCGAGCACGGGCCGCGGCGCCCCGGCGGACGGCTGACCCGCCGCCAGCGAGATCACGTCGCCATGGGTCTCCCGGCGCCGCGCCGCCGCGGCCAGCACGTCCATGACGTGGAACATCTCGACATCCGACCGGCGCGCTTCCTGCATGGGTTCCATCGTGTCACGGGCCGTGGGCTCGCACGCCCGCGATGACGAGCGCGCGACGCCCACACAGGCCGTCGTGCACGGATTCACCGCGCCGCTGAGATTTCACGCAACGGCCGTCGAGAGTTCGCCGCCGCGCCTTAGTGTGCGATCGCATGAGCGCATCAGGCAATAAGGGGATCGACCGTCGCGCGGCATTGGCCGGCCTGCTCGTCGTAGGCACCGGTGCCGCGCTCGCAGGATGTGGCAGCCGGGACTCCTCCTCCGCCGCCGAGGCATCCACGGTGCCCTACTCGGTCGACGGACGCACTCCCCTCGCCGCGGGCCCCGGCAAGAAGTGGGACGTCGAGGGTAATGCCCAGCGATTCACCGGCAACACCTTCGTGAGCCCCATCCCGCAGGACTCGGCCTTCTTCCGCGCCGAGAATCGGGCGCAGCAGCTGGTGCGCGAGTCCCGGTTCCGCGACCACTTCGCGCTACTGCCGCACAACAGCATGCACATGACCGTGTTCGAAGGCGTGAACCAGAGCCAGCTCGGCACCTCGGAGTGGCCGGCGTGGTTGGCGGGCAAGGACATGCAGGCCGCACATCTGGCGGTCCTCGACGCCGTGACCCGTGCGAACATCACCGCGCCCCGCTCGGTCACGATGCGCGTCGACGGCCTCGTGCAGCCCCTGTCGAAGGGGCTCGGCGTGAAACTCGCGAGCGTCGACGCGGCGACCGAACGCACTCTCCGCGACTTCCGGCAGCGCATGCAGGACCTCCTGCAGATGGCGCCGAAGGGGTTCGAGGCGTACACCTTCCACTCGACGCTCGGCTACCGGCTGGTGGAGCAGACCGCCGACGAGAACGACGCCTCCCAGGCCCTGGAGAAGAAGATCCTCGACCTGTTCACCGGCGACGCCGCCACCGTGACCGTGGATCCCGTGGCGATGAACATCTTCGACGACATGCTCGCCTTCCCGCAGCTGCGCGTCCTCTGAGCACCTACCGCGTCGGGCGGGTGAGGAAGGCCGTGACCGACCTGCCGATCCGCGTGATCACCACCGTCATCGGCTGTGAACCCTCCAGCTTCAGCTTCTTGCGCAGCACGTCGGGGTCGACTCCCGCTCCGCGGGTGAGGATCTCGACGGACCCCACGTCGCGCGCCCGCAACTCGGCCCGCAGCGCCTTCTCCGAGAACTTCGCGGAGTCGAGGATCTCGAAGCCCCGCTCCCCGGCGGGCACCGCGTCGCCGGTGAGGTAGGCGATCTGGGGGTCCAGCTGCCACAGCCCGTGCCGCGCCGCGTAGTGGCGGACGAGACCCGCGCGGATGACGGCCCCGTCGGGCTCGATGAGGTATTTGCCGGCCGGCTCGGGATCCACGTCGTGCGGGTCGGTCGAGAACACCTCGTACCCACCGGAACCGGAGCCGCGCAGCACCGTCGCCCGGGTGAGGCCCGGGACGGCGACGGGACCGGACCACAGGCACGCCTCGCGGACGCCACCGTCGAGGGAGACGATCTCGACCTCGCCGTCGAAGCCCCGGCGGCGCAGGCCGTCGTAGTCGATACCCGGCGCGGTCTTGACCGCCAGCGACCGACCCGCGTAGGCCTCGCGCAGGGCCGAGAGCGCGGGCGAGCACTGCTCGGGGTCGACGATGCGCCTCCCGCCGGTCCGGCGCGCGGGATCGGCGATGACGACGTCCGCGGTGGAGGTGGGGGCCAGCGCATCGGCGACGTGGACCATCGCGCGCGGCACGTTGTGCGCGGCCATCCGCGCCCGGAGCGGGTCGAGGTCGCTGCCGACGACCCGCGGGCACACCGGCACCAGCGCACGCAGCTCCGCACCGATCGAGCAGGTCACGTCGTGCACGGACAGCCACGCGAGCCGGCGCGCGCGGTGCTCGGCGACCGCCGCCGGCGTGGCCTGCTGCACCGCCTCGTCGGTGAGCAGCCAGCCGTCGACGTCACCGAGTTTGGCGGCCGCGCGACGACGCGCCCGCACCTGCTCTATCACCGCGGAGGCGTGCACGCCGGCGATGCCGCGCACCGTCGCGACGTCCGCGAGGAGCGAGGCGTCCGTCAGCGCAAGGTGGCCCGCCGCGGCCACGGCTGCGGCGCCGTCGGCCGTGCGGAGATAGGCGAGATCCGCCCCGTCCAATCCGCCCGCCCGGACTACTCGGGCTTGATGCCCGTGATGGCCAGGTTGTAGAAGAACTTGCGCGGAACGACGCGACGCATCACGGCCTCGTCGAGGGCGGAGAGCTTCTTCCAGCCGCCGAAGGCGAACCCGGCCCAGCCGAAGCCCAGCTTCTCGGGCGGCACGGCCGCCTCGAAGGTGCGCACCGGCCACCCGAGGAAGGCCGCGGTGAACTCGTCCGTGGTGGCCTCGACCTCGACGGCGCCGGCGCGCGCCGCCATGGCCTCCATCTGGTCCGGATCGAAGGTGTGGATGTCGACGACCGCCTCGAGCGCCGCGGCACGCGAGGACTCGTCGAGCTCGGCCTGCGGCCGGCGCCAGTCCGCGAGGAAGGGGAGCTTCGTCGCGTTAGTGGTGATGCCCCAGGTGATCCGCCCCAGCCAGCGCGCGTAGAAGTCGCCGATGGTGGTGGGCTCGCCCGCGAAGACGAAGCGGCCGCCCGGCTTGAGCACGCGCAGCACTTCGCGCAGCGACTGCTCCACGTCGGGGATGTGGTGCAGCACGGCATGGCCGACGACCAGGTCGAAGGTGTTGTCCTCGTAGGGGATGGTCTCGGCGTCCGCGACGCGGCCGTCGACGGTGTGGCCGAGGGCCTCACCGTTGCGCAGCGCCACCTTCACCATGCCGGGCGAGAGGTCGGTGACCGAGCCGGTCTCCGCGACCCCCGCCGACATGAGGTTGAGCAGGAAGAAGCCGGTGCCGCAGCCCAGCTCCAGGGCACGGCCGTAGGGCTTCTCGTTCTCCCCGCCGGTGGCGGCCTCGAAACGATCGCGGGCGTAATCGATGCACCGCTCGTCGAAGCTGATGTGCCACTTCTCGTCGTACGTCTCGGCCTCCCAGTCGTGGTAGAGCACCTGGGCGAGCTTCGTATCGGAGAATGCGGCCTCAACCTCGTCCGCCGTGGCGTGCGGGTTGGGAGCCGGCTGCTGGTCGGTCATGAAGGCCTTTCGAGAAGATTGTTCCCGTCAGGTTACCGCCCGGTCAGATCACCGCCAACCCGCGTGATGAGAACAGGTTCTGCCGCAGCCGGCCGTCGCGGACGCCGCGGGACTACTTGCCGACGAACTTCGCCTTGCCCGGCCCGTTCTCGACGAAGGAGGTCATGCCGATGGTGCGGTCCTCGGTGGCGAACAGCCCGGCGAAGAGGTGACGCTCGATGGCGAGGCCCGTGTTCAGGTCGGTGTCGAGGCCCTGATCGATGGCCTGCTTCGCGGCCCGCAGCGCCTGCGAGGCCGCACCCGAGAACTGCTTCGCCCAGTTCAGGGCGGCGTTGTAGACCTCGTCGGGTGCGACGACCTCGTCGACCAGACCGATCTGCAGGGCCTCGTCGGCGCCGACGAACCGGCCGGTGAAGACCATGTCCTTGGCCTTCGCCGGGCCCACCAGGCGCGCGAGGCGCTGGGTGCCGCCGCCCCCGGGGATCACGCCGAGCAGGATCTCGGGCACGCCCACCTTGGCATTGTCGCCGACGATGCGGCGATCGGCGCCGAGCGCGACCTCGAGGCCGCCGCCGAGCGCGTAGCCCGTGATGGCCGCGACGGTGGGCTTGGTGATCGAGGCGATCGCCGACAGGCCGCTCTGGAGAAGGGCGATGGCCTCGCTCATGTCCGTGTAGCCCATCGCCTGCATCTCCTTGATGTCGGCGCCGGCCGCGAAGACCTTCGGTCCGCCGTAGACGACGACGGCCTTGATGTCGTCGCGACGGTTCACCTCGGCGGCGAGCTGCAGCAGCTCGGTCTGCACCTGCGAGTTGATCGCGTTCATCGGCGGCCGGTTCAGGCGGATGGTGCCGATGCCGGGGTGCTCGTCGGAGGTCTCGAGGGTCACGAATTCAGTCATGACCCCAGAGATTACCGGGTGCCGACCCGATTAGTTGGACGTCCACGTAAATCCGGGCCCGCTCAGTAGATCGTCGAGCCGGCGGCGTACTCCGCCCACCCCGGGAAGCGCCGCTCCTCACGCGTCATCCCGTCGACGATCGCGACCGGCGTCAGGTCCGCACCCTCCGCTGCCCAGCCCAGCGCGTCCTCGACCGTGTCGAAGGGCAGCAGCTGGAACAGCTGCGAATAGGTGGGCGCCATGAGCTTGTTGCGGCCCGCGAGCCAAGCGTCGATCACGGCCTGCGGCCGGTGCCAGCCGGCCGAGACCGCTTCGGTGGTCACGCACGTCGCCTCCTGGCCCGCGGGCAGCGGGGCGAGGTAGAACATCGTGTCGTACCGGCGCGGCCTGCCGGGCGGGGTGACCCACCGCGAGAGCGGCACCAGATCGTCGGGATCCACCCGCACGCCGCACTCCTCGTGCGTCTCCCGCGCCGCGGTCACGCGCAGGTCGTCGCCGTCCGACGGCTCGATGCCACCGCCCGGAAACACCGTCACATCGGGTGCGAACTCCATGCCGCTCGCCCGCGTCTGCACGAAGACCTCCAGGCCCTCCGGCGCCGTGCGCAGCAGCAGTACGGTGGCCGCCGGCCGGATCGGGACGTCGGCGAGATCCCTGCGGTGCCCCGCCCCCTGCCCGCTCATGCCTGCAGCCTCCGGCGTCCGGGGCGCGAGGCCCGTCGGGCGAAGAACCGGCCGTCCACCTCGTCGAGCAGGATGCGCTGGCTGAAGGTCTCCGAGAGCACCTCGGCGGTGAGCACGTCGCCGATGAGGCCCTGCGCGACCACGCCGCCCTCTTTGAGCAGCAGCGCGTGGGTGAAGCCGGGCGGCACCTCCTCGACGTGGTGCGTCACCAGCACCGTGGCCGGCGCGTCGGGGTCGTGGGCCAGCGTGTCGAGCCGGGCGACGAGCTCCTCGCGGCCGCCGAGGTCGAGGCCCGCGGCGGGCTCGTCGAGCAGCATCAGCTCCGGGTCGGTCATGAGCGCCCGGGCGATGAGCACGCGCTTGCGCTCGCCCTCCGAGAGCGTGCCGAACCGGCGGTTCGCCAGGTGCTCGGCCCCCATCGACTCGAGCACGTCGACGGCGCGGCCGATGTCCACCTCGTCGTACCGCTCGCGCCAGCGGCCGAGCACCGCGTACCCGGCGGACACCACGAGATCGGTCACGAGCTCGTCGTCGGGCACCCGCGAGGCCAGGGCCGCCGAGCACACGCCGATCCGCGCGGTGAGGTCCTGCACGACGGTCTTCCCCAGCACCTCGCCCAGGATGTGCGCGGTACCCGCGCTGGGGAAGTCCTGCGCCGAGGCGAGGCGCATGAGCGAGGTCTTGCCCGCGCCGTTGGGGCCGATCACGACCCAGCGCTCGTCCAGTTCGACCCGCCAGTCGATGGGGCCCACCAGGGTCCGGCCGTCGCGCCGCAGGCTCACGCCGCGGAAGTCGATCAACAGATCCTGGTCGGGTTCGTCGGAGGGGGCGGCGGGCGCGGTGGAAACGGCGGCGGGATCGGACACATCACCATCCTGCCGCACGGGACCGGTCGCGGTTGGCAGGATGGTCCCCGTGTCCACAGACCACCGCTCCCCCACCCCCGGCGCCGCTCACCCCCTCGGCGCCGTCCCGCAGCCCGGCGGCGTGAACTTCGCCGTGCACGCGCCACAGGCGACCGACGTCTGGGTCTGCCTCGTCGAGACCGACGATTCCGGCGCGCGCCGCGAGCAGCGCCTCCGCCTCCCCGCCCAGACCGCCGGCGTGCACCACGGATTCGTCGCGGGCATCGGAGAGGGCGCGCGGTACTGCCTGCGCGCCACGGGGCCGTGGCAGCCGGAGAGCGGACTCCGGTTCAACGAGCACAAGGCGCTCGTCGACCCGTACGCGCGACGGCTCGACGGCGCCCTCGGCGACGGAGCGGCCCTCCTCCCCTACGGCGAGGACGGCGGACCGTCGGAGACGGATTCACTCGGCGACATCCCCCTCTCGGTCGTCACAGGAGCGCCCCCGGCGCCCGAACCCGGACCCGGCATCCCGTGGGACCGGACGGTGATCTGCGAGGTGCACGTGGGCTCCTACACCGCGCGGCATCCGGGAGTGCCCGAGGAACTGCGCGGCACCTACTTGGGCCTCGCCCAGCCGGCGGTGATCGAGCACCTGCGCAGGATCGGCGTCACCGCGGTCGAGCTCCTGCCGGTGCAGGCCTGCCTCACCGAGCCGGGCGTCCGGGACCGCGGGATGCGCAACCACTGGGGCTATTCGACGGGGGCCTACTTCGCCCCGGATCCCCGGTACGCGGCCCGGCCCGGGCACGAGGTCGAGGAGTTCGCGCAGCTCGTCTCCGCGCTGCACTCCGCCGGACTCGAGGTGCTGATGGACGTGGTCTACAACCACACCGCCGAGGAGTCCGTCTCCGGTCCGTCGCTGTCCTGGCGCGGACTCGACGCCCCCGGCTACTACCTGCTCGAGGACGGCGAGGACCTGGATTACACGGGCTGCGGCAACACCGTTGACTGCGCCTCACCGGCCGCGGTGCGGATGGTGCTCGACAGCCTGCGGTACTTCGCCGGGGAGTTCGGGGTGGACGGCTTCCGCTTCGACCTCGCGAGCGTCCTGGGCCGCGGCCGGACCGGCACGGGACCGCAGGGGCCCGTGATCCCCTTCGATCACCGCGCGCCGCTGCTGACGGCGATCGCCGCGGATCCCGTGCTCAGCACCCGCAAGCTCATCGCGGAGCCCTGGGACGCCACGGGCGAGGGCTACCGGGTGGGCGGATTCCCGCCCGTCTGGGCCGAGTGGAACGACCGCTACCGCGACACGGTCCGCGACTTCTTCGCCGGCGGCGCGACCGTGGGCGCCTTGGCCTCCCGGGTCTCCGGCAGCCAGGACCTGTTCGGCGCGCAGGGCCGCACGCCCTTCTCGTCGATCAACTTCATCACCGCCCACGACGGCTTCACGGCCCGGGACCTGGTCAGCTACGAGCGCAAGCACAACGAGGCCAACGGCGAGAACAACCGGGACGGCACCGACAACAACCACTCCGTGAACCACGGCTTCGAGGGCGGCACCACCGATCCCGCGATCCTCGCGGCCCGCGCGGCGCACGTCCGGGCGCTGCTCGCGACGCTCCTGCTGTCGACCGGCACGCCGATGCTGCTCGGCGGCGACGAGCTGGGGCACACCCAGTACGGCAACAACAACGCCTACTGCGTCCCCGAGGGCACTCCGGCCGCCGAGGCCTTCGCGGTGGACTGGGACGCCGCCGACGCCGACCTGATCGCCTTCGTCGCCCGCGTCGCGGCGGTCCGGCGCGCGGCCCCGGTACTGCGGCAGCACGAGTTCTTCGACGGTCGCGCGACCAAGGACGGCGAGCCCGACCTCGCGTGGTTCGGCGCCGACGGGACCGAGATGCCGGGTGAGGACTGGCAGTCGCCGGAGGTGCGCACGCTGCAGGCCTGGGTCGACGGGTCGGACGTCCGCGCGCCCGGCCGCGACGCCGCGCTCGCCGAGAAGGACGCGCTCATCGTCTGGCACGCGGGCGGCGAGGCCACCGTGGTGCTGGGCGGCCCCGAATCGTGCACGCACGACTGGGAGCTGATCGTGGACACCACCCTGCCGACGGGCGATCCGGGTGCCGCTCCGGATGGTGCCACGACAAGCCGGACCGTCTTCCCGTCACGCGCCGAGGTCAAGGTCTCCGGCCCGACTGTGCTCGCCTTCCAGCAGGCCTGACGCGCTCAGTACTCGATCGGTACGCGGCGGACCTGCCCGTCGACGGCATCGGCGGCCTCGATCTCGTCCCGGGTCACGCCGAGCACGAACAGCACGGCGTCGAGGTAGGGGTGCGAGAGCGCCGCGTCGGCGACCTCGCGCAGCGCGGGCTTGGCGTTGAAGGCCACGCCCAGGCCTGCGGCCGAGAGCATGTCGATGTCGTTGGCACCGTCGCCCACGGCCACCGTCTCCTCGACGGGCACGCCGTAGGTCTCCGCGAACTCCTGCAGCGCGCGTGCCTTGCCCGGCCGGTCGACGACCTCGCCGATCACCCGGCCGGTGAGCACACCGTCGATCACCTCGAGCGTGTTGGCACGCACGAAATCCAGCTCGAGGTCCCGCGCCAGCGGCTCGATGACGGCGGTGAAACCGCCCGAGACGACACCGCACCGGTAGCCGAGGCGCTTGAGCGTGCGGATGGTGGTGCGCGCGCCCGGGGTCAGCTGCAGGCCGGCGGCCACGTCGTCGATGACGGACGCCGGCAGTCCGGCGAGGTTCTGCACGCGGGCGTGCAGGGACTGCTCGAAGTCGAGCTCGCCCCGCATCGCCGCCTCGGTGACCGCGGCGACCTCGGCCTCCTTACCGGCGCGGGCGGCCAGCATCTCGATGACCTCGCCCTGCACCAGGGTGGAGTCCACGTCGAAGCAGATGAGGCGCTTGGAACGGCGCGCGATGCCCGCGCGGGAGGTGGCGATGTCGACGCCCTGCTCCTTCGCGACGATCGCGAGACCCGCACGGAACGCGGCCTCGTCGGCCCCGTCGGGCACCGTCACCATCAGCTCGAGCGCCGTGACCGGGTAGTCGGCGAGGCCGGCGATCGACTCGATGTTGACATCGCGCGCGGCGAGTGCGGTGGTGAGGGCGGAGAGGGCGCGGGCGCTGACGGGCGCGCCGAGCAGGACGACGGCGTGCGTCGGCACGGCCGGGCGGGCCGGCTGCTCCGCGGTGATCTCCACCGCGACGTCCATCCCGACGGTGGCCATGGCCTGCTCGACGAGCTCCTGGACGTGTTCGGGGTCGCCGTGCACCGCGGCGAGCACGCCCAGGGTGAGGCGCCCGCGGATGACGGTCTGCTCCACGTCGAGGACGCTGACCTCGTTGCGGGCGAGGACTCCGAAGAGGACCGAGCTGACACCGGGCTTGTCGCCGCCGGTCACGGTG
This sequence comes from Tsukamurella sputi, assembly GCF_007858445.1. GTDB lineage: Bacteria > Actinomycetota > Actinomycetes > Mycobacteriales > Mycobacteriaceae > Tsukamurella > Tsukamurella sputi. Next base: position 575,680 of record NZ_VIGV01000001.1, read on the forward strand.
ATGAGGATCGTGGGGTCCGAGGTCGCATCGTGCACGGGGCAAATCGTAGTCGCCGCCTGCACCGACGCCGAACGGCGCCTCCCCTGTGGGAGACGCCGTTCCGGTCGGGTCACGAGCCGCGGATCACACCTTCGCGTCGCCGCGCTCCTGCGAGTGCTTGTCACCCACGCCGGGACCCGAGTGGGCCTCGGTGCGCATGCGCTCGACCATGTGCGGGTAGTGCAGCTCGAACGCGGGGCGCTCGGAGCGGATGCGCGGCAGCTCGGTGAAGTTGTGCCGCGGCGGCGGGCAGCTGGTGGCCCACTCGAGGCTGTTGCCGAAGCCCCACGGATCGTCGACCGTGACGACCTCGCCGTAGCGGTAGCTCTTGAAGACGTTCCACACGAAGGGCAGCGTCGATGCGCCCAGGATGAACGCGCCGACCGTCGAGATCTGGTTCAGCGTGGTGAAGCCGTCCGTGTCGAGGTAATCGGCGTAGCGACGCGGCATGCCCTCGGCGCCGACCCAGTGCTGGACCAGGAAGGTCATGTGGAAGCCGATGAAGGTGAGCCAGAAGTGCCAGCGGCCCAGGCCCTCGTCGAGCATGCGGCCCGTCATCTTCGGGAACCAGAAGTAGATGCCGGCGTACGTCGCGAAGACGATGGTGCCGAAGAGCACGTAGTGGAAGTGCGCGACCACGAAGTAGGTGTCGGACACCGCGAAGTCGAGGGGCGGCGACGCGAGGAGCACACCGGTGAGGCCACCGAAGAGGAAGGTCACGATGAAGCCGATCGAGAACAGCATCGGCGATTCGAATGTTATGTGGCCTCTCCACATGGTGAGGATCCAGTTGAAGAACTTCACGCCGGTGGGCACCGCGATCAAGAAGGTCATGAAGCTGAAGAAGGGCAGCAGCACCGCGCCGGTGGCGTACATGTGGTGCGCCCACACCGCGACCGACAGGGCCGCGATGGCCAGCGTGGCCAGGACCAGACCGCTGTAGCCGAAGATCGGCTTGCGGCTGAACACGGGGAAGATCTCCGAGACGATGCCGAAGAAGGGCAGCGCGATGATGTAGACCTCGGGGTGGCCGAAGAACCAGAACAGGTGCTGCCACAGGATGACGCCGCCGTTGGCGGGATCGTAGATGTGGGCGCCGAACTGGCGGTCGACCTCGAGGCCCATGAGGGCCGCGGTCAGCAGCGGGAAGGCCAGCAGGATCAGCAGCGAGGTCACCAGGATGTTCCAGGTGAAGATCGGCATGCGGAACATCGTCATGCCGGGTGCGCGCATGCAGATCACGGTGGTGACCATGTTGACGGCACCGAGGATGGTGCCGAGACCACCCACGCCGAGCCCCATGATCCACAGGTCGGCACCGGGACCGGGCGAGTGCAGCGCGTCGGTCAGCGGCGTGTAGGCCGTCCAACCGAAGTCGGCCGCACCGCCGGGGGTGATGAAGCCGGCGATCACCATGAGCGCACCGAAGACGAACAGCCAGTAACCGAAGGCGTTCAGGCGCGGGAAGGCGACGTCGGGCGCGCCGATCTGCAGCGGCAGCACGAAGTTGGCGAAGCCGATGACGATCGGGGTCGCGTACAGCAGCAGCATCACGGTGCCGTGCATGGTGAACAGCTGGTTGAACTGCTCGGTGGAGAGGAACTGCAGGCCCGGGTTGGCCAGCTCGGCGCGCATGAGGAGCGCCATCAGGCCACCGATGAGGAAGAACGCGAAGCACGTGACGATGTACATGATGCCCAGCGTCTTGTGATCGGTCGTCGTCACCAGCTTGTAGATGAACGACCCCTTGGGCCCGGTCCGCTGCGGGTACGGACGTGCGGCGGTCACCTCGACTGCCGGACGATGCGCTTGCGCGGTCACAAATCCTCCTGCCCTGGGCCACCTGCACCGCGGCTGTCGGTACCGGCTTCAGGCCTCTTCAATCAGGTCTTTCGGGCGGTGTTCGCTCACGGCGGACGCCACCCTTGTGGGGTAAGCGTAGCCCCTCGCCCCCGGGCTTGTCTTCGCGGTCCTACTCTGCGTCGTACTCGCGTCGCGGAGCCGGCCGGAACGGCCGCTACTGCTACCGTGGCGCACGGCCGGAACTACAGGTGAGGACAGTCGTCGTGAACAGGGTCGGAACTATCAGGGCGGGTGCCGCGATCGCACTCACCGTCGTCACCGGCACCCTCCTCAGCGCGTGCGGCGGCTCGGAGCCGATCCAGCAGCCCTTCGCCTCGATCGCCACCACCACCACGCGTCTCGCGTCGGCGAACATCATCGGCCTGGACCGCAAGCCGGACGAGGCCTGCGCCGCGCCCGTCGCCGGCACCGCCGCGCCGGCGGCGATCGTCGTCGCCGACCCCGCACTCCTCGACGGACTGTGCGCCCTGGGCCTGCAGGACCGGGTGAAGGCCGTCGCCGGCGACGTTCCCGCCTACCTCGGCGCCACCCTCGCGAAGGCCCCGAAGCTCGCCGACGGGGTGCAGGCCGACGTGGCCCTCGGGACCGCTCAGTCCGCCGAGGCGAACCGCCGGGCGGGCCGGACCGTGACGATCCCGGCACCGTCGGCCGATTGGCGCCGCAGCTTCCTCGCCCTGGCCGACGCGGTCCGCATGCCCGCCGAGGCACGGGCGGTGCTCGACAGGTACCAGCGCGATGCGGCCGAGAAGTCGGTGAAGATCGACGCGGTGCACAACACCGTCTCGCTGGTGCGGTTCACCGCCGACGGCAAGTCCCTGGCCCTGGGGACGGCGCCGCTCGCCGCACAGGTCCTCGCGGACCTCAAGGTCGTGCGCCCCGAGCTGCAGCGCAAGGCGGAGGCCGTCGAGATGTCCGACGGCGACCTGGCCGCCGCCGAGGGCGACCTGATCTACGTGGGCTACGAGGGCGAGAAGGGCCGCGAGCACGGCATGGCCGTCATGACCTCGAAGGCCTGGAAGGACCTGCGCGCCGTCGTGGCCAAGCGGCAGTTGCTGGTGCAGGACTCCGCGTGGTTCTCCGCGGGCGGCCCCGTCGCGGCCGGCATCGTGCTGCACGACGTGAGCAACACGATCAAGGCCTCCTCTTAGCCGCTCCGCCTCACCCCGACACACCGCGCACGCGCACCCGGAACGCGAACGTTCCTCCGTGACGCCCCTCACATCCATCAGGTAAAACCGCTGGCCCAGCGCTCGGTGTACACCTGTTCACGGATTCCTGCCGTTAGACCCTTCATTCATGCTTGTCGCAAGTGATAGTCTGACGACGATTGAATCTCATACGCGGCTTCTACCAGCACAGATGCCTGTGGGATTTCCCACAGGATCCACGCGGAAACAAGCAGGTACGAGCCGACAGAGGTGCCAGGAAAGGATCAATCATGGCCCTGCTGAACATGCCCCGGATGACGCACATGGCGCGGATGCGCGGTCGCTCGTTCCCCGGTCAGACGGAGTACGAGCAGACCCTGCACGATCTGTCGGAGGCGTCGGTCAACCGCAACTTCGACCCGTACATCGACATCGACTGGGACGCGCCCGAGCTGGCGATCGTCCCCGACGATCCGCGGTGGGTCTGCAACCCCCGGTTCGATCCCATCGGCCGCCACCCGTGGTACCAGGCGCAGCCGCTCGAGAAGCAGATCGAGATCGGCATGTGGCGCCAGGCGAACGTCGCGAAGGTCGGCCTGCAGTTCGAGTCGATCCTGATCCGCGGCATCATGCAGTACACCGCCGTGCAGCCGAACAACTCCCCCGAGTTCCGCTACGCCACGCACGAGGCGAAGGAGGAGTGCCAGCACACGCTGATGTTCCAGGAGTTCGTGAACCGGGTGGGCATGGACGTGCCCGGTGGTGCGTGGTGGTTCCGTCGCCTGTCGCCGATCATCCCGCTCGCGGCCACGACCTTCCCGAACATCTTCTACATGGGCGTGCTGGCCGGCGAGGAGCCGATCGACCACCTGCAGAAGCAGTTCCTGCGCTCCGCTGACACGCAGCACCCGGCGATGACCGCGGTGATGCAGATCCACGTCGCCGAGGAGGCCCGGCACATCTCCTTCGCGCACCAGCTGCTCGAGCACAAGATCCCGACCCGCGGCCCGATCCCCCGCTTCCTGCTGTCGCTGGCGATGCCGCTGGTGATGCGCATCCTGCTGGGCGCGATCATGGTTCCGCCGAAGCAGTTCTGGGACACCTTCGACATCCCGCGTGAGGTGAAGAAGGACATCTTCTGGCGTTCGCCCGAGTCGAAGGCCATGCGTCAGGAGATCTTCGGCGACGTCCGGCTGCTGGCCGAGCGCACGAACCTCATGAATCCGGTCGCGCGTGTGCTGTGGCGCGTCCTCGGCATCCACGGGCGGACCTCGCGGTTCCGTAGCGAGCCCTCCTACGCCGCGCAGTAGTCTCGAAGCACCCCGCAATCCGGCTCGGCGGTCACCCGCCGAGCCGGACCCGTATCCCGGCCCGGTTACGGATCACACCGGAGGAGATTCCTCATGCCCCACGTCATCACCCAGTCCTGCTGTAGCGACGCGTCGTGCACCTTCGCGTGCCCCGTCAACTGCATCCACCCGACGCCCGACGAGCCGGGCTTCGCGACGGCCGAGATGCTGTACGTGGATCCCACGACGTGCGTCGACTGCGGCGCTTGCGTGACGGCGTGCCCCGTCGACGCGATCGGTCCGGCGCACCGCCTGCCCGAGGAGCACAAGGTCTACATCGAGCTCAACCGCTCGCTCGCCGCCGCGGACCCGGCGAACTCGTCGCTCGGCGGCCCCAACCCGCAGGAGCGCAGCCGGCCGCCGATGGCGCACACGGTGCCCCCGAAGATCCTCCCGATCGCCGACGGGACCGTCATCAGCGTGGGCGTGATCGGCAGCGGCCCCGCGGCCATGTACGCCGCGGACGAGTTGCTGCGCTACCCCGGCGTCACCGTCGACGTCTACGAGAAGCTCTCGACGCCGTACGGCCTGGCTCGGTTCGGCGTCGCGCCGGACCACACCCGAACGCGCAAGGTCTCGGGCCTGTTCGACAAGGTCGCGGCCGATCCGAACTTCCGGATCCACCTGAACACCGAGGTCGGCACCGACGTCAGCCTCGAGGAGCTGCGCAACCGGCACGACGCGATCGTCGTCGCCGTCGGCGCCAGCACCGACAAGAAGCTGGGCATCACCGGCGAGGACCTGCTGAACGTCCGCAGCGCGACCGACTTCGTCGCCTGGTACAACGGTCACCCCGAGCACAAGGGCGATGCCGTCGACCTGACGCACGACCGCATCGTCATCATCGGTAACGGCAACGTCGCGCTCGATGCGGCCCGCATTCTCACCGCGTCTCCGGAGGAGCTCGAGGGCACCACCATCTCCCCCGCCGCGCTCGCCGCGCTGCGCGAGTCGAAGGTCGAGGAGGTCGTGATCGTCGCCCGCCGCGGCCCCGAACACGCCGCCTTCACCCTTCCCGAGGCCCTCGGTCTCGCGGACGAGCGCACCGTCGTCGTGCATCCGGATCCCGACGTCGCCGAGACGATCGTGGCCGGCAGCGAATCCGAGCTCATCGGACACAAGCTGGCGCTGCTCGAGTCGCTTCCGACGCAGTCCGACGTGCCCCGCCGCATCCGCCTGCGCTTCCTGACCACGCCGGAGTCCATCGAGGCGACCGACGACGGCCTGGTGCTGCACGCCAAGCACTCGGTCACGGGCGAGGCCGTCGACCTGCCGGTCGGCATGGTGCTCACCTCCGTCGGCTACCGGGGCGTCCCGGTTCCGGGCCTGCCCTTCGACGACCGCCGCGCGGTGCTGCCGAACGAGGCCGGCCGGGTCCTCGGTGACGACGGTGCGCCCCTGCCCGGCGTGTACGTCACGGGCTGGATCAAGCGCGGCCCCAACGGCTTCATCGGCACCAACAAGACCGACTCGCAGGAGACGGTCGAGAAGTTCGCCGAGGACGTCGCCGCGGGGATCGTCAAGGGCCGTCCGTCGGGTAAGCGCAAGCGGCCGCTGAGCAGGATCCTCGGCGCGTAACCTCGTCGCCGTGGCCCCCTCCGAGCACGGCGCGCCGATCGAACTGACCATCGGCGAGCGCGTCGTGCGCGTCTCCAGCCCGGATCGCGTGTACTTCCCGGCGATCGGCGCGACCAAGCTCGACGTGGTCCGGTACTACGAGGCCGTGGGCCCGGGCATCGTCCGTGCCCTGCGCGATCGCCCGACGATGCTGCACCGCTACCCGAAGGGCGTCGACGGTCCGAAGGTGCACCAGAAGCGGATTCCCGCGGGCGCGCCGGACTGGCTGGAGACGGTGGAGATCTTCTTCCCCCGGTTCGGCCGGACCGCCGACGAGGTGGTCGTCACCGAGCTCGGCTCGGTGATCTGGGCGGCGCAGATGTCGACGGTCGAGTTCCACCCGTGGAACTGTCGCGCCGGCGACCTCGAGCACCCCGACGAGTGGCGCATCGACCTCGATCCGATGCCCGACTGCTCCTGGTCCCGCGTGCAGCGCGTCGCGGGTGTGGTGCGGGAGGTGCTGGACGAGTTGGGGATCCGCGGTTTCCCCAAGACCTCGGGCGGCTCGGGCCTGCACGTCTACGTGCGGATCGAGCCCCGCTGGACCTTCTCGGAGGTCCGACGGTGCGCCCTCGCCTTCGCGCGGGAGGTGGAGCGCCGGGCACCGTCGGAGGTCACGACGACGTGGTGGCGCAAGGACCGCGACCCGTCGACCGTGTTCCTGGACTACAACCAGAACGCCCGCGACCACACGATCGCCTGCGCCTACTCGCTGCGCGGCACCCCGATCGCCACCGCGTCCGCCCCGGTCACGTGGGACGAGATCCCCGGCGTGCACCCGGACGACTTCACGATCCGCACCCTGCCCGCGCGCTTCGCCGAGATCGGCGACCTGCACGCGGAGGTCGACGACGTCGCGCACTCCCTCGACACCCTCGTCGAGTGGGCCGACCGCGACGATCTCCCCCTCGCGGACTGACTACGCGGGCCGGCCGTACGCCTCGAGCAGCCGCAGCCAGATCTCGCTGACCGTCGGGTACGCCGGCACGGCGTGCCAGAGCCTGCTCAGCGGAATCTCCGCGACGATCGCCGTGGTCGCGGTCTGCAGGAGCTCAGCGACTTCGGGGCCGACGAAGGTGGCGCCCACGACGACCTGGCGGTCCTCGTCGACCACCATCCGCGCGCGCCCGGTGTAGCCGTCGCGGGACAGGCTCGCCCCGGCGACCCGGCCGAGGTCGTAGTCGACGACGCGGACTGTCAGGCCCGCGTCCGTCGCCCCGGCCGCGGTGAGCCCCACCGACGCCACCTCGGGCGCGGTGAACACCACGTGCGGGACCGCGGCGTGGTCCGCGGTGGCGACGTGCGTGCCCCACGGTCCGTCGTCGACGGGACGCCCCGCCGCGCGGGCGGCGATGACGTCGCCCGCGGCCCGGCCCTGGTACTTGCCCTGGTGCGTGAGCAGCGCCCGGTGGTTCACGTCCCCCACGCCGTAGAGCCAGTCGACGCCGGTCACGCGCAGGGTGTCGTCGACGTCCAGCCAGTCTCCCGGCGTGAGGCCGACGTGCTCCATGCCGATGTCCGCGGTCGCGGCCGATCGGCCGGTGGCCACCAGCACCTCCGCGGCAGTGACCGTTCCAGCGCTCGTGGCGATGGTGACGCTGTTCTCGTCGCGGTCGACGCGCGCGGTCGCCGTGTCCGTGAGGACGGTGACGCCGCGCTCGCGCAGACCCTCGAGCACCGCCTCGGCGGCGAAGGGCTCCATGCCGCTGAGCAGCGCGTGCCGCGCGATGACCGTGACCTCGCTGCCCAGGGCGGCGAAGGCGGTCGCCATCTCGGTGGCGACCACTCCGCCGCCGATCACGGCGACGCTGTCGGGCACCGTGCGCACGCTCGTGGCCTCGCGGCTCGTCCACGCTCCCGCCTCCGCGAGCCCGGGGATCGGCGGCGCGCTCGCCACCGATCCGGTCGCGACGACCACGGCGTGCCGCGCGGTGATCACGGTCCGCGTGCCGTCGCCGCCGACGACGGTCACTTCGCGTTCGCCGCTGATCCGGCCGTGCCCGCGCACGAGCTCGATGCCTGCGCCTTCGAGCCACGACACCTGTCCGGCGTCCGACCAGCCGCTCGTGAAGCGGTCGCGCCGGGACAGGACCTCCGCGACGTCCAGGCCGGCGGTGACCGCCTCCGCCGCGCCGGGAATCGCCCGGGCCGCGTCGAGCACCTGGCCCGGACGCAACAGCGCCTTCGACGGCATGCACGCCCAGTACGAGCACTCACCGCCGACGAGCTCGGCCTCGACGATGACCGTCGTCAGGCCGCCCTGCACCGTGCGGTCGGCGACGTTCTCGCCGACCGGTCCCGCGCCGATCACGACGACATCGACGTCTTTCCGGTTCATCGCTCCCCCTTCACCACGTGATCCTCGATCAGTATCCGCGCCCCGCTCACGCGACGTCCACGTCGATCGTGACCTCGATGTTGCCCCGCGTGGCCTTCGAATACGGGCAGATCCAGTAGAAGCCGGTCGCGGCACGAGCGAGCGCCGAGGAGATATTCGGTGTCGGTGATCGCTGTCGCACTACGATGTGCGCGTCGGCGCACGCCCGCACGCCCGCGACCGCGCGGGTCGCGGTCGACGCAGAGGGCTACTGACCTCCGCCTGTCGGCTCTAGGAACCGCCGAGGAAGTCCAGCAGCCCTCGGACCGGGTCGAGAGCGGTGGAGACGTTCGCGGCGGTGAGCACACCGCAAGCGACGACGGCGACCACGGTCGCTGCACACCACCACCGGCGCCCCCGGCGCCACGCACGGACGGCCGCGACCACCAGAACAACGGCCAACGCGATCGCCATCCCCGCCAACACCGCGTGGTACCAGGCGAAGTCGCGGGTCAGCTCGTCGACGGGCGCCGATCGGCTCCCCGTCAAATCCATCCGCATCCGGTACAGCCCGCGCGCCAGGTCAGGAGCGAGGAACCGGTCGTGCGGATCCAGAAGCGACAGCGCCGACGACAACGGTGCCACGGTGCCCTGCACGTTGGCGAGTACCAGCACCGTCGGCGCCAGGGCCAGCAGACGGTGCCCGAGCTGCACCGCCATCAACGCCAGCAAGCCTGCGAACACGAGTTTGACCGCGTGGTAGCGCGACCAGTCGTCCACGAGAGCCTGCAGGCCCGGGGTCGGGGTGGCGGAGTCCGCGAGGAGGTACCGCGGGAACTCCCGTGCCGCACGCTCATCGAATCCGGTCCCGACCCCCCACGGAGGCACCGCGAAGAATCCGAACACGAGTGCACATGCCCCGAACAGCCACCAGAGATCCGCTCTGGTCGGACGGAGCACGGTCACCGTCGGTCGAAGATCGGAACCCGCGGCGCGAACGCATGGATCGCCGCGAGTGCCCCGTCGATCGACGGGGCGGTGCCCGCCACCCAGGTCACCGTGCCGGCGGACGCGCTCGCGGGGATCTGAACGAGGCTCGCATTGATCTGCCCGAGCTTGCGCATGTACCCCCGCGCGACCCGCGGCGCCCCGTCGACGGCGAGATGCGTCTGCGTCGAGAAGCCCGCTTTCTGGGTGACCACGTACACCCCCGTCACAGCGGGCCAGTCGAATTCGAAACCCTGCCGCTGCGAACGGATCCCGTCGCCGTCAACGGTGAGGATCATCGGCTTCCCGAACAGCATCCACGGCCCGATCACCAGGCACGCACCGAAGAAGACGACGCACAGCACGCCGGCGATGATCCCCTTCGCACCCGGGTCCGGCATCACCAGGATCAGTACGCCGAGCGCCACGAACGCAGCCGGCCCGACCACCATCAGCAGGATCGTCTTCAGCGAAACCTGCTGTCGCGCTTCGAACGACCCGATCAGAAGTCCCAGTCCTCGTCTTCGGTGTTGACGGCCTTGCCGATCACGTACGACGATCCGGAGCCGGAGAAGAAGTCGTGGTTCTCGTCGGCGTTCGGGGAAAGAGCCGACAGGATCGCCGGGTTCACGTCGGTGGCGTCCTTGGGGAACAGCGCCTCGTAGCCCAGGTTCATCAGGGCCTTGTTGGCGTTGTAGCGCAGGAACTTCTTGACGTCCTCGGTGAGACCGACCTCGTCGTACAGCGACTCGGTGTAGTCCTCCTCGTTGGAGTACAGCTCCATGAGCAGGTCGAAGGTGTAGTCCTTGAGCTCCTCGCGGCGCTCCGGGCTCTGCGTCTCCAGGCCGCGCTGGTACTTGTACCCGATGTAGTAGCCGTGCACCGCCTCGTCGCGGATGATCAGGCGGATCATGTCGGCCGTGTTGGTGAGCTTGGCGCGCGAAGACCAGTACATCGGCAGGTAGAAGCCGCTGTAGAACAGGAAGGACTCGAGCAGCGTCGAGGCCACCTTGCGCTTGAGCGGGTCGTCACCGCGGTAGTAGTCCATGACGATCCGCGCCTTGGACTGCAGGTGCTCGTTCTCCTCCGACCAGCGGAAGGCGTCATCGATCTCCCGCGTGCTGCACAGCGTGGAGAAGATGGAGCTGTAGCTCTTCGCGTGCACCGACTCCATGAACGCGATGTTGGTGTACACCGCCTCCTCGTGCGGCGTGACCGCATCGGGGATCAGAGAGACGGCGCCGACGGTGCCCTGGATGGTGTCGAGCAGCGTCAGGCCCGTGAAGACCCGCATCGTGAGCTGCTTCTCATGGTCGGTGAGCGTGCCCCACGACGGGATGTCGTTGCTGACCGGCACCTTCTCGGGCAGCCAGAAGTTGCCCGTCAACCGGTCCCAGACCTCGGCGTCCTTCTCGTCCTGCACCCGGTTCCAGTTGATCGCCGAAACCCGGCTGACCAGCTTGAGCGGGGCTCCGTCGGCGGGGCTGTGAGCGGCGGTTTCAGACATGACACCTCGGTTTTCGCGGAGCTGGATTTCAACGTCCATGACACTACCCCTTGGGGCCGACAAGTCCGTGAGGCGCAAGATTTAGTGCATTGCGCCAGTTCGGCGTGTCGTCAGATGATCACGACGTCCAGCAGGCCGTCGAGCACGGACCGGTCCCCCTCCAGGTCGACGGTGCCCGGCTCGGTCCGGCGCCACAGCACCAGATCCAGGTCCGACGCGGTGCCGCGCAGCGTCACGTCGCCGGGAACGGGCTCGTCGAGAACGTCGATGCCATCGGCGCGCAGGCGCAGCGTCCACCGGTCGCCCGTATCGGTGGCCTCGATCACGACGACCTTCCCCACCAGGGCATCGGGCAGCCCCTTCTTACCGACGATCAGCGGGAACTGCATCTGCGTCAGCTCCGTGACGCCGTCGGCGGCCGTCCACGCCGGGAGGGGCTCGGCACCGTCGGGAAGCGCGTTCTGCAGATCCCAGCGATGGATGGAGACCTCCTGCGTCATCCGCCGCATCCAGAACGCGGCGACGGTGCGGCCGACGAAGGCACGGGCGGGCTCGTCGGGCTGGTGCCGCCGGAGCTCGTCGAGCAGGGCGGCGTTGACCCCCGCGTACCACTGCAGCACTGCGTCACCGTCGGGTGCGTCCGAGACGTCGGGGACGAACCGCTCCTTCGAATCGGGGCCGGCCTGCAGGAAAGCGGTCGCCCAGCGGTGCGCGCCCGCGGTGTGGACGATGCCGTCGCGCACCGTCCACCCCGGGCAGCTGGGGACGGGAAGTTTCAGGTGGGCGGGGTCGATGGCGGCGATGCGGGCGCCGTCGGCCGCGATGGAGTCGAGCCAGAGCTGCTTCGTCATGCCACGACCCTACGAGCGGCACAGCGCGCGGCGCGGACCCTGTCGCGAATTCATGAGGACAAATAGACCCTTTAGTGATACCGTCCGAATGTTCGATCGCAAACAGAACCTGCCTCAGGGGGAATACATGCGTTTCCGGAACCTCGCCGTCACTGCGTGCACGGCCGCCGCGGCAGCGTCGCTGACCACCATCGCTCCGGGCGCGGCGCAGGCCGAGCCGAACGGCGTCTCGTGCATATCCTCACCCGATGTCGGCGCACCGTCGACCGCCGGTGGCCGGTTCGGCACTGCGCCCCTGACCTTCCCCGCCCAGCTCGTCACGGACTGGAACCTGGGCTCGGGATACTCCCGCGGTGCCGCGACCACCGCGTCCGCCCGCTACTCGCCCGGCGGCAACGTCATGAATCTGGTCGAAGTCGGCCGCCTGCGGGTGGAGCCGGGTAGCCACGACACCATGGCGATGGCATTGGCCTTCTCGCTGTGCAGGTTCCCCGACGGCGCGATGACGGGGGACAAGTCGCGGGATACGACCGACCGCCGGATGTCCCAGGTGAGCATCGGTGGCGTCAACGGCACGAGGCTGGATCTGAACATCAATATCGCACCTCGGCAGGGCAAACCGGCCGAAACCGATTGGTTCACGGTCATCGTCCTCGACACGGCGCCGACGTCCTACTTCCTCGGTGGTTCCAACAAGGCGAACACGGAGGCCCGCGCCAAGGTCGATGCGGTGATCGGCGGACTACAGGTGCGCTGACGCGCGGCACCCGTCGGGGTGCATGCTGTAGCGGTGACCGAACTGCCGATGTTCCCGCTCGGCGCCGTGCTGCTGCCCGGCGAGGAGCTGCCACTGCGCGTCTTCGAATCCCGGTACCGGCGAATGGTGGAGCACTGCCTCGCGACGGACGGCCGGTTCGGCGTGGTGCTGATCGAGCGCGGCAGCGAGGTAGGCGGCGGGGACGTCCGCACCGATGTCGGCACCGTCGCCCTGATCGATCGCTACGTCCGGAAGATGGGTGGGGAGTTCACCCTCATCTGTCGGGGTACGGAGCGCGTGCGCGTCACGCGGTGGCTCCCCGACGATCCCTATCCCCTCGCGGAGGCGGAGCCCTGGCCCGACGAGGTACAACCCGCCGTCGACCTGATCCCGCTGTTGAGCAAGCGCGACGAGATCGAGCGACTCGCAGCGCGATTGGCGCGCAGCGAGGGCGCACGACCACGGGCGTGGCCGAAGCTCACGCTCCCCGAGAACCCGGTGGAGCGCAGCTACTACCTCGCCCGCGCGCTCCCCCTCTCCGATGCGGACCGCCACCGGGCGCTGGCCGCGCCCGGTCCCGCCGACCGCGTGCGCGCGCTCACGGAGGCCCTCGACGACGTGATCGCCACCCTGCGATTCCGACTGCAGTAGAAGGCATCCCCGCCCCGACGTTTCAGGCCGCGGCGGACGGCGGCCCGTCGAGGTCGTCACAGAAGTAGAACGCTGCCGCGTCCTCCCGGACCGGGGTAGGGCGCGGCGGTCGGGCCAGCAGCCGGGACAGCGTCACCGAATGGTGGAACGGCAGGTCCGCCGGATCGGCCAGATCGGCGCTCCCGCCTGCGATCCGATGCCAGTCGTCGTCGCCCACTACACGGCAGCGCATGTGCGCCCGGCCGGTCGGCGTGCACTCGGTCACCACCTCCACCGTGCCGGCGACGCGGGCGCCGTCCTCAGTGGGCAGCGGATGCTCGGCGTCGATCGTCGCGGAGAGCCGATGCAGAGTTCTCATGATGTCGTCTTCCCTCATGGACTCCAGGGCCGGTCGGAACGAGAGGAGAAAGTCGGGTCGGGGGCTCCGACCAGCCCGTCAAGGGGCCCCCGACCCTCGCAACGTGGTCCGTGTCGCAGTCGGCTAGATGAAGAAGCGCCGGCCGCCGATGGTCAGCACCTCGTCGCGGCGCACCCAGGGATAGTCCTCGACCACGGCGTCGAGGTCGACGGCGCGCGACTGTTCGGCGAGATCCGCGGGATCGGCGTCGAGCACGCCCTCCCCCGGCTCGTGATGATCGATGGTGTACGGCATGCTCGCCCTCCGATCCTCGTCGGGTGCGGCGGCGGGGCGGGTCGTCCCGCCGCCGCTCCGGGACTATCCGGTTGTGTCCGTGCGCGCTTCGTCGTCGACAGCGGTACTCGAGGCGACGGCCAGCTGCTCGCACTGCGGTTCGTCGGAGCCCTGCTCGACGACGATCCGGCGCGGTTTGGCGCGCTCGGCGATCGGGATGGTCACCGTGAGAACGCCGTTGTCGTAGCGCGCGGCGATCCCCGCGGTGTCGATGCTCTCGCCGAGGGTGAGCTGTCGGCGGTACACGCCCGCGAAGCGCTCACTGGTCAGCCATCGGACGCCGGTGTCGGACATCGGCGTTCGCCGGCCGGTGAGGGTGAGAACACCGTTCTCGACGTCCACGTCGATCGAACCCGGGTCCGCGCCGGGCAGATCGGCCGTCAGGACGTAGTGGTCGTCCACCTGGTAGAGATCCATCGGCATGAATCGCGGCGAACGCGGCGATCCCGCTTCCCGGCCCGCACTGAGAAGCCCCTGGGCCACAGCATCCAACTCGGAGAATGGATCGAACCTCAGCACAGCAAACACCTCCCGTGAACTCCAGGCCGCCCGCCACTCTGACGAGCGACTCTTCAACTGTGCAGTTCCAGTTTTAGCACTCTCCGGGCGAGAGTGCCAGCCTCTTGATCGACTGGATTTCGGCGGCAGATCCGACCCCGCCACCCGCGTAGCGCGATCACACCCCGACCGTGCGGAACGATGATCTTACTCACACGTAAAGAACAAATGTGATGCCCATCTCATCAAGCAGGTCGCGCCCTTCAGCGGCGACGACCACACGCGTCCTTCCCCGGTCGGCGACGGAAGTGATCGCTCTGCGCAGCAACACTGTTCGACAATCCGGCAGGTCAGAAGGAAATCGATGGGGGCGAGACTGCGGCGGACGAGCGGACTGCGCCGCCGGCGCGATCCCGCACACCGGCGACTCGGCGCGAACGGGATACCACTCGCAGCGCTCCGCATTCGGGATTCCATCGCGTAACGAAGGTGTGTTTCGCCAGCGCCAGGAGCTAGTCTACCCCTGCTCCGAGGAGGTTCGGGGCACGGTGGTCCGGCTCCCCGGATACCTCCGTGCAGCTAGCAGTGTGAGGGCCCGTGTCGATCATTCAATCCGGCGTCACCAAGGTCGCGCAGGGCAGCGTCTCCGCGCTCACCCAGGTGGGCATGATCTTCCAGCTGTTCGCGAGCATCGTCCGCAACACCTTCCGGCGCCCCTTCCAGTTCCGCGAGTTCATCGAGCAGTCCTGGTTCATCGCGAGCGTGACCATCCTGCCGACGGCACTGGTGGCCGTACCCTTCGGCGCGATCGTCTCGCTGCAGACCGGGTCGCTCATCGGCCAGCTCGGCGCCGAGAGCTTCACCGGTGCCGCGAGCGTCCTCGCCGTCGTCCAGCAGGGCGCGCCGGTGGTCACGGCTCTCCTCGTGGCCGGCGCCGCCGGCAGCGCGGTGTGCGCCGACCTCGGCGCGCGCACCGTCCGCGAGGAGATCGCGGCGATGGAGGTGCTCGGCATCGACCCCGTCCACCGCCTGGTCGTGCCCCGCGTCCTCGGGATGATGCTGGTGAGCGCCTTCCTCAACGGCCTGGTCTCGGTGGTCGGCGTCGTGGGCGGCTACTTCTTCAACGTCGTCCTGCAGCACGGCACCCCCGGCGCGTACCTCGCCTCCTTCTCCGCGCTGGCTCAGCTCCCGGACCTGCTGGTCGGCGAGCTCAAGGCGCTCGTCTTCGGCCTCATCGCCGGCGTCGTGGCCGCCTACAAGGGCCTCAACCCGGGCAGCGGCCCGAAGGGCGTCGGCGACGCCGTGAACCAGTCCGTGGTGATCACCTTCCTGCTGCTGTTCTTCGCGAACATCATCCTCACCGCGGTGTACCTGCAGATCGTCCCGGCGAAGGGCTCGTAGAGACCATGACGAACTTCCCCAGCAGGGCCCGTCGGGCCGTCGAGGCCCCGCTCAAGGTGCTCGACGGTGCCGGCGAGCAGATGTCCTTCTACGCGCGCTCGATCGGCTTCATCCCACAATCGCTGCGCCGCTACCCCAAGGAGGTCGGGCGCGTCCTCGCCGAGGTCGCCTTCGGCAGCGGCGCGCTGGCCGTGATCGCCGGCACCGTGGGCGTCGTCCTCATGCTCTGCGGCTTCACCGGTGTCGTCGTCGGCCTGCAGGGCAACGCCGCCCTCCAGCAGCTCGGCGCGTCCGTGATGACCGGCTTCCTGTCCGCGTACGTCAACACCCGTGAGCTGACGCCGCTGGTCGCGGCGCTGGCGATGTCGGCGACGGTCGGCTGCGGCTTCACCGCGCAGCTCGGCGCCATGCGGATCTCCGAGGAGGTCGACGCTCTCGAGGCCATGGCCATCCCGTCGATCGCCTTCCTCACCGCGACCCGCGTGATCGCGGGCTTCGTCGCGGTGATCCCGCTGTACATCGTGGGTCTGCTCTCGTCCTACGTGATGACGAGATTCGTCAACACCACACTGCTGGGCCAATCGACGGGCACGTACGACCACTACTTCAACCTGTTCCTCTCACCGGCCGACGTGCTGTGGTCCTTCGGCAAGGTGCTGGTCTTCGCCTTCGTGCTGGTCCTCGTGCACTGCTACTACGGCTACCACGCATCGGGCGGCCCCGCGGGCGTCGGCGTCGCGGTGGGCCGCGCCGTGCGTACCTCCCTGGTCGCGATCGCGCTGCTCGACTTCTTCCTCAGCCTCGCCATCTGGGGCACCACGACGACGGTGAAGATCGCGTGATGCGCACGCTCCGCCGCCGCCTCCTGGGCCTCGCCTTCTTCGGCGTGTGCGCCCTGTTCCTCGTCGTCACCATCGGCAAGTACCAGCAGCGCTTCGAGACCTTCACCTGGGTCGAGCTGAACACCGACACCGCCGGTGCGTCGCTACCGGTGAACTCCGAGGTCCGGGCTCGCGGGGTCGAGGTGGGCACGGTCCGTGACGTCTTCGTCCGCGACGGGCACACGGTCATCCGCATGGGCCTCAAGCCCGAGCAGGCACGCCAGCTGCCCGGCGACGTCACCGCCCGGATCCTGCCCAAGACCCTGTTCGGCCAGCGCTACGTGGCGCTGCAGGTTCCGGCCGGGCAGGGCGGCACCGGCACCCCCGCTGCGTCGGCGCTGCGCGACGGCGCGACGATCCGCACCGACACCTCCGGCAACGCGACCGAGCTGAACCAGCTCTTCGACAAGCTCCTCCCCCTCCTGCGAGCCGTGCCGCCGGAGGACCTCAACGCCACGCTGGGTGCGCTCGCGAACGGGTTATCGGGCAACGGGAAGAACCTGAACACCGCCTTCGAGCAGTTCACCACCATCTTCACCCGGGTCAACGCCGTGATGCCGGACCTCCAGGCATCGCTGCGCTCGCTCGCCACGGTCACGGACACCTACGCCGACGCCCTCCCCGATCTGATCACCGCGCTCGACACCTTCCGCACCACGAACACGACCGTCGTCTCCGGGAGGCAGGCCTTCCACGCCTTCTGGACCTCGGTGGCCGACGGTGCCGGGCGCACCGCCGGGCTGCTCGAGGCGAACCGGTCCGAGTTGGTCACGGTCGCCAACAAGTCGCACACGACGCTGACCATCCTGGCCCGCTACTCCCCCGAATTCGGGTGCACCTTCGAGCGTTTCGCGACGCTCCTGCCCGAGGCCAACCGCATCGTCGGCGAGGGCACGAACCAGCCGGGCGCCCGGATCTCGATGATCATCGCGAACTCCCGCGGCCGCTACCTCCCCAACCAGGACGAGCCGCGGTGGTTCGACGATCGCGGGCCGGCCTGCTACAACGCCGCCAAGGGCAAGCCGACTCCCGGATACAAGGGCGGGCCGCACGCCGGCGGTTCCTTCGCGCCGCCGCTGCGCAACGTCGGCCCCCAGGACGGCCGGTTCCAGCTGCCCGAGCCGAACGTCTCGGCACCGTCGCAGATGCCGACGGTCGGTGTCGCCGCGCAGAACTCGCGGGCGACGCGGATCGCCTTCGCCGCGGCGTCCGGCACCGACGCGAACGACGTCCCCGAATGGCTGACCGCGGCGTTCGTCCCCGCGCTCGCGGGCAAGGAGGTGGAGATCCGATGAAACCCATCACCGGTCCGCTGCTGAAGCTGATCGCCTTCGCCGTCATCACCGCGGCGGCGACGGGCGTCCTCGGCTCGGCGATCGCGCAGAGCGATCTGTCGTTCTCGCGGGCGTACCACGCGATCTTCTCCGACGCGACGATGGTCCAGTCCGGCGACGACGTGCGGATCGCGGGCGTCCGCGTCGGTCAGGTCAAGGACGTGACGATCCACGACCGGGGCCAGGCGGACGTGGCCTTCACCCTCACCGACCGCGACTCCATCCCCGGCACGGCGACCGCTGCGCTGCGGCTGAAAAACCTCGTCGGCCAGCGCTACCTGGAGCTGCTGCAGAGCCCCACCGATGACGAACCCGCGCGCGGCGCCGCGCGCACCTCGCCCTACAAGCCGGGCGACACGATCCCGATCGAGCGCACCCGGCCGGCCGTGAACCTCACCGACCTGTTCAACGGATTCCGGCCACTGTTCAAGCAGCTGACCGCCGACGACGTGAACACGCTCGCGAACCGCATCATCACCGTCTTCCAGGGGCAGGGCGGCACGGTGAACGACCTGCTGGTGAACACCGCGTCGCTGACCAACACCATCGCCGACAAGGACCGCGTGATCGGCGAGCTGATCGCGAACCTGACCACAGTGTTGGGCACGATCAACGAGCGCGACAAGCAGTTCACCGACCTGCTGACCACCACCCAGCAGCTCGTGACCGGGCTGTCGCAGGACCGGGGCGCCATCGGCTCGTCGCTCGGCTCGCTGGCGCAGCTGACGACGGTGACCGAATCGATCCTCACGCCCACGCGCGGCGCGATCAAGGACGACATCGCCGGTCTGAAGGCCCTCACGGACAAGCTCAACGGGCGCAGCGCCGACGTCGCCCACACCTTGAACTTCCTCCCCGGCAAGATCGAGGCCGTCGGCCGCCTCGCCTCCTTCGGTGGCTGGTTCCAGTTCTACCTGTGCGGCGTCGACCTGGTGGCGGGCACCGGCAAGGGCGACCGCCTCTCGCTGGCGATCGACGTCCCGTCGGTGAACCAGCCCGTGTACACGAACACCGCCACGCGGTGCTACCGGGACGGGAATCCGCGATGACCCACTCCTCCACGACCTCCACCGGCGAACGGCGACGCGGTCAGCGGCGCTCCCCGATCCAGACCGGCGCCATGGGCATCGTCCTGCTGCTCATGGCGACGGCCTCGGCGTTCCTCATCGACCGCCTCCCTCTGATCGGCGCGGGAACCACCTACACCGCCCTGTTCAGTGAGGCCGCAGGCCTGCTGCCGAGCAACGAGGTCCGCGTGGCCGGCGTCAAGGTCGGCACCGTCCAGTCCGTCGACCTCGACCTCAAGGCCGCGAAGGCACGGGTGAAGTTCCGCGCCAAGGACGTCTGGCTCGGCGACAACACCTCCGCGAGCATCCAGATCAAGACGGTGCTGGGCCAGAAGTACCTGGCCCTGGACCCCCGCGGCGCGAACCGTCTGGACCCGAAGCACACGATCACCGACACCACCTCCCCGTACGACGTGGTCGCCGCCGTCTCCGACGCCTCCAGCACCATCGACAAGACCGACACGAAGCGGCTCGCGCAGAGCATGCACACCCTCGCGGACGCCTTCCGCGAGACGCCGCCGAACGTGCGTGCATCGCTCACCGGCATCACGCGGTTGTCCGAGACCATCAACAAGCGCGACGAGGACCTGCAGCGCCTGCTGGCCGAGACCGGTAAGACGTCGAAGCTGCTGGCGGACCGCACGGAGAACTTCCGCAAGCTGATCGGCGACGCGGGAGCGCTGCTCACCACCCTGAACCAGCGCCAGGACGACATCACGCAGCTGCTCGAGACCACGCAGTCGCTCTCGACGACGCTCACCGGCATCGTGCGCGACAACGAGAAGCAGATCGGTCCGGCGCTCACCTCGTTGCGCCAGGTGGTGCAGTTGCTGCAGGACAACAAGAAGGGCCTGGAGAGCACGATCACGCTGCTCGCGCCGTTCTACAAGGTCTACAGCAACGTCTTCGGCAACGGCCGGTGGCAGGAGTCGGTGGTCACCAACCTCACGCCGCCCGGTCTGCCGGTGATCCCCGGCAGCCGCCCTCCGATCCGTACTGATCTGCGGACCAACGGGGGCGAGAAGTGATGGCGCGCAGCTACCCGTTCGGAGCCCCCTCGACGTCCTTCCCAGGAGGCCAGAAATGACGAGCCTCGAGAAGTTCGGCCTGACCCCGCGTCGGCTCGCCTACGCCGCGGCCGCGCTAGTGGCGGTCGTCGTCATCGCGAGCTGCGGCTGGTGGTTGGTGCGCACGATGGGCGCCACCCGCGTCACCGCGTACTTCGACCGCGGTGTGGGCATCTACGCCGGCTCGGACGTGCGGATCCTCGGCGTCAAGGTCGGCGAGATCGACGAGGTCACGCCCGAGCGCGACCGCGTCCGGGTGCAGCTGCAGGTGAATCGGGGGGTGAAGCTGCCCAAGGATCTCTGGGCCGCGCAGGTCACCCCGTCGGTCATCTCGGACCGCTACGTCCAGCTCCTGCCCGTCTACACCGACGGCCCCACCGCGAGCAGCGGCGCCGTCGTGAACCAGGACCACACCATGACACCGGTCGAGATCGACCAGGTGTACGCGTCGATCAGCACGCTCGCCCAGGCCCTCGGCCCCGAGGGCGCGAACAAGGCGAAGCCGGGCGAACAGGGCGCGCTGACCGACCTGCTCGACGTCTCCGCCGAGAACCTCGCGGGCAACGGTCGGGCGATGGCCGATGCCATCGCCGGGCTGTCGAAGGCGAGCACGACCCTCTCGAACTCCCGCGACAACATCGCGGCGACCGTCAAGGGGCTCAACACCTTCGTCACCATGCTGGCCGAGAACGACAAGCAGGTGCGTACGTTCAACACCCAGCTCGCGGACCTCACCAAGTACCTGGCCGGTGAACGCGACGACTTCACGAAGGCGCTGAACCTGCTGGCGACCGCCCTCGGCGACGTGGGCGCCTTCGTCCGGGACAACCGCGACGCGCTGAGCTCGAACGTGCACGGTCTCACCGAGATCACGAAGGTGCTCAACGATACGAAGACCGCACAGGCGCAGATCCTCTCCTACCTGCCCGTCGCCGCGAGCAACCTGGACCAGGCCTACGACCCCGACTCCGGAACGCTGACCCTGCGCCCCAACCTCCCCGACCTGCAGGACCCACTCGGCACGGCGTGCAAGCTCGCCGATCTCGGCAAGCTCATGCCCGGGAACCCGCAGTTCGCGCAGATCACCACGACGCTCGGTCCGCTGCTCTCCCAGTGCACCACCATCGCCAAGCAGATCACCGACGGCGTGCGGGTGCCCTCGCTCAACCTGCCGCTCGGCATCCTCTCCGGCGCCAACCTGCAGCGCGGCTCGGTGCCCGGCACGGTGCCGGGGCGCACGGCACCGTCGGTCGACGGTGTGCTCCCGCCGACCCCGGCGGGTACGGGCCCGTCGACCACCGCGGCCGCGCCCAGCACCTCGGTCGCGCCCGGCACGTCGGCGAAGCCGGCTCCGAGCGGTTCGGCGAAGCCCGCGGCACCGCCGGCGACGGGAGGCGCGCGATGAAGCGGCGGCTCCTGGCCGGCGGCGCGCTGGCGATGACCTCGGTCCTACTCACGGCCTGTGGCGGTATCTACTCGGTGCCGCTGCCCGGCGGCCCCGCGCTCGGCGCGCACCCGACGACGCTCCACCTGCAGTTCGAGAACGTGATGGATCTCGTGCCCGAGTCCTCCGTGCGGATCGGCGGTGCCACGGTCGGCAAGGTCGAATCGATCGGCCTCGCGGAGGACGGGTGGACCGCCGACGTCGTAGTCAAGGTGCGCGACGGGGTGAAGGTGCCCGCCGACAGCCGGGCCGCGATCGAGCAGTCGAACCTGTTGGGCGAGAAGTACGTCACGCTCGTCTCCTCCGGCGGATCCGACGGTGCCGCACTGCAGAGCGGCGCGACCCTGCGGGCCGCGGCGAACAAGACGAACGCGTCCATCGAGCAGGTGCTCGGCGTTCTCTCGCTGGTGCTCAACGACGGTGGCGTGGGCAAGCTCAAGCCGATCGTCGACGAACTCAACACCGCGACGAGCAACCCGCAGCGGGTGCGCTCGCTCATCACGCAGACCGACCTCCTCATCGCGGGGCTGAACAAGCAGCGCTCGGACATCACCACCGCGATCGACGGGGTCGCGAAGCTGTCCGAACGGGCTGCCGGCCAGACCGTGCAGATCAGCCGGATCCTCGCGGAGCTGCCGCGCGGCACCGCGGTCCTCAACGAGCAGCGGCCCGAGATCATCGAGATGATCAAGCAGCTCGACCGGCTCGGCAAGGTCGGAACGGAGGTGCTGTCGAAGTCGCAGAAGGAACTCATCGAGGACCTGCTGTCACTGCGTCCCACGCTCCGCGCGCTCGCCGGCGCCGCCGACGACATCGTCACCGCCCTGCCCTTCATCGCCACCTTCCCGTTCCCGGACGCCGGTGTCGACGCGATCAAGGGCGATTCGATGAACCTGTTCATCTCGCTCGACACCCGCCTGATCAACCAGCTCGAGGCGCTCGGCGCGGGTGCCGGTCCCCCGACCCCGGTCGCCCCGAAGTACGGTCCCGGCTCCGGTCGGGCGACGACCACCACGCAGGGAGGCACGCGATGATCCCCAAGCTGCAGCGACGCCAGCTGCTGGTCTTCGCCGTGCTGGCCGTGGTCGGCATCGCCTTCGTCGGCGCCCAGTACGCCCGCATCGACAAGATGCTCGGATTCGGCGTCTACACCGTCAAGGTCATGCTCAAGGACTCCGGCGGGATCTTCACCAACGCCGAGGTCACCTACCGCGGCACGCCCGTCGGCCGGGTGGGGCAGCTGCACCTCGTCCCCGACGGCGTGCAGGTGGACCTGCAGCTCGACAAGAGCCGGCCGTCGGTGCCCGATGACGTCCAGGCCGTCGTCGCCGAGCGCTCGTCGATCGGCGAGCAGTATCTCGACCTCGTGCCGAAGAAGCTGCCGGAGGGCGGCACACCGTCGAAAACAGTGCTGGCGGACGGCGCCGTCATCCGGGACACCCGGGTCCAGGAGCCGATCGAGGACTTCCTGGGGCACGTGACCGTGCTCAGCGAGTCCGTCGATCCGGCGAAGCTCAAGACGGTGGTCACGGAGCTGTCGGTGGCGCTCGGCGGCAACGGGCAGAACCTGCGGGCCCTGGTCGAATCGCTGTCGCGCCTCGCGCAGACCGGCAGCGACACGCTCGATCCCACGCTCTCGCTCATCACCAACGGCCGCACCGCACTCGCGACGCAGGCCGAGCAGTCCTCGGCCATCCGGCAGTGGGCGGACAGCCTCAAGGTGGTCACCGCGACCCTCGCGAACAGCGATCCCGACCTGCGCAAGCTGCTCCAGACCGGCAACCTGTCGGCGACGCAGCTCAGCGCGCTGGTCCAGCAGTCCGGTGGCGACGTGACGAAGGTCGTCCACGATCTGGCGGCCCAGCTGACGGCAGTCGACCCCGTGGCGCCCAACCTCAAGCAGATCCTGATCCTGTTCCCGATGATCGCGTCCGGCGCTTTCGCCACCTCGCCGGGCGACGGTCTGCTGCACTACGGTGTGGTCCTCGAAGTGAACAACCCTCCGGCGTGCACCGTCGGCTACGAATCGACGCAGAAGATGATCGACGCGATCAAGAAGCAGAACCCGGATTTCGACATCAACCGGGATCCGTTCCCGTTCAACACGCAGGTCGGCTGTGACGTGCCGCAGGGCAATCCCACCGGCGTCCGCAGCGCGGATCGGGCCCGCTACGCCGATCCGCGCGTCCCGCAGCCCTGGGACGGCAAGCCGAAGGTGATCGCGCCGGACCGTCTCGATCTGGGCCCGGTCGCCCAGGCCGCCGCCACGATCCTGGGAGGGCACCCGAAGTGACGCAGCCCGCCGCCGACCGCAAGCCCCTCGCCCTGGCCCTCGTCCTCCTCGCGGTGGCCGTGGTCGTCGCCGTCGTCGTGGGCGTGAACTGGTGGGGCCGGCATACCGACCACGAGCGCGCCGCCGCCCGCGACGCCGCCGTCGACGGTGCCCGCCAGGCCGTCATCGACATCCAGAAGATCGACACCAAGGACGTCGACGGCACGCTGCGCCGCATGGGCGAGGCGATGACCGGCGACCTGCGCAAGGACTGGGACGAGCGCGAGCGGGTGTCCACCGAGGACATGCTCAAGCAGTACACGGGCGTGGCGCTGCAGACGGATCCGGTGGTCGCCTCCGCCGCGCCGATCGAGTTCGACGAGGCCGGCGGCGCCGCGAAGGTGCTGGTGTACCTCGTGGTCCGCCAGTCCGAGAACGGGAAGCAGGCGGACAACGCCTACCGCTGGACCTACGTGATGTCGATGGCCAAGGTCGACGGCGCCTGGAAGGCGTCGGGGATGCAGCCGCTCCAGGAGCGCGCCGCGATCGGCCCCGCCGACCCGTCGAAGCCCGCGACCGGTGCCGCCCCCGAGGCGACGGCAACGCCCGCACCGTCGACCGCCGCACCGTCGACTGCCGCGCCGGCGCAGAGCGAAGGAGGCACACCGTGACCGACGATGCGAAGCCGGAGAGCACCGACCCCGACGAGGCCACAACCACGCTCCCCCCGGAAGGAGCCCCCGACCTGGAATCCGCAGCGGCGAAGCGGCGCCCGGTCGCGCGCGGGACGTCGCTGCGTCGCCCCGCCACCCCCGTGCCGTCCGAGGCCGGCACAGCCGAGGCACGTACCGCTGCCGTGTCGGACACCGACGAGCCCGAGGAGAAGGCCGTTGAGGAGGCGCCGAAGGACGCCGTTCCGGGACGTGCGATCTCCGCGAACCGCCTGCCGATCGCGATCGGCGTGGCGGCGGTGGCGATCCTGGTCGTCGCGGCTCTCGTCGCGTGGCTCCGGCCGTGGGCGGCGGCGGTGGACAATCGCGCCTTCGTAGACACCGGATTGACGACGCAGGTCACATCCGTCGCGAAGCAGGCCGCGAAGGACATCTACACGATCGACATGAACGACCTCGGCCCGTGGGAGAAGCGCCTCGACGCGGTGCTGACGCCGGGCATGATCACGGAGGCGAAGAAGCTCCGGACGGCGATCACCCAGACCGCCGGCGCGCTGCAGGACGTGAAGGTCAAGGTCGATGACGGCGATCTCACGGCCGGCGTCTCCCTCGCGCGCAAGGACCACGCCGAGGTGCTGCTCAACGTACGACAGCAGGTATCGACGCAGGGCGTCCCCTTCGCGACGATGCAGTCGCCGATGAAGTTCGTGTTGGATCGCTTCGACGGGACGTGGAAGGTCAGCTCGATCACGCCGCTGTGAGCGGGCCGCCGATCAGGCGGTGGCGGGACGCTTCGCGGCCAGTCGTCGCCCGACGACGGTGCCGAGGGAGGCGGGGATCACGATGAGCAGCGCGGTGAAGCACGCACCGATGACCAGCTCGAAGGGCAACGAGCCCTGTCCGATCCCCGGCAGCAGCCAAGTCCCGACCGCCCAGCACACCGCGCCGGAAACCACCCCGGCGAAGAGCGCCGCCTTGAACCAGCGGCCCACGAGGTCGATGCCCTGCTCCGCGACCGGGTTCGCCCTGGCGTCGGTGAGTCCGTCGTAGCCACCGAAGACGATGGCCACGGCCATCACGACCGCGACTGCGGCGAATCGCTGCGCCGTCCCCTGCGTCGGGAAGGCCACGATGCCCCACGCCAGCGCGGAGCGCACGACGACCTGCACCGCCGCAAGGGCGAGGCCACGGATCAGCCACGGTTTCATGACCGCGATTCTATCCGTCTTCGCAGGGCCCGCCGGTCGTCGCCCCTGGTGAACGACCGCCCGTTCGCCGCAACGACGAAGCGCCGGTCCGGGTGTCCCCGACCGGCGCTTCGTGTTCGTCGTTCCTAGAGCATGCAGCTGACGCAGCCCTCCACCTCAGTGCCTTCGAGCGCCATCTGCCGCAGGCGGATGTAGTAGAGGGTCTTGATGCCCTTGCGCCAGGCGTAGATCTGCGCGCGGTTCACGTCACGGGTGGTGGCGGTGTCCTTGAAGAACAGCGTCAGCGACAGGCCCTGATCCACGTGCTGCGTGGCGGCGGCGTAGGTGTCGATGATCTTCTCGTAGCCGATCTCGTACGCGTCCTGGTAGTACTCCAGGTTGTCGTTGTCCATGTACGGCGCCGGGTAGTACACGCGGCCGATCTTGCCCTCCTTGCGGATCTCAACCTTCGCCGCGACGGGGTGGATCGAGCTCGTGGAGTGGTTGATGTAACTGATCGAACCGGTGGGCGGCACCGCCTGCAGGTTCTGGTTGTACAGGCCGTACTGCTGCACGTCGGCCTTGAGCTCGCGCCAGTCGTCCTGCGTCGGGATGTGGATCTCCGCGTCGGCGAAGAGCGCGGCGACCTTGTCGGTGGCCGGCTTCCACTCCTGCTCGGTGTACTTGTCGAAGAACTCGCCCGAGGCGTACTTGCTGTTCTCGAAACCGCCGAAGGACTGGCCGCGCTCGCGGGCGATGCGGTTCGACGCGCGGATCGCGTGGAACAGCACCGTGTAGAAGTAGATGTTCGTGAAGTCGACACCCTCGTCGGAGCCGTAGAAGACCCGCTCGCGCGCCAGGTAGCCGTGCAGGTTCATCTGTCCCAGGCCGATGGCGTGGCTCAGCTTGTTGCCGTACTCGATCGACGGGACGGAGCTGATGTCCGTCTGATCGGAGACGGCCGTGAGTCCGCGGATCGCGGTCTCGATGGTGGCGCCGAAGTCGGGGCTGTCCATGGTCTTCGCGATGTTCAGCGAGCCGAGGTTGCAGGAGATGTCCTTGCCCACCTCCGCGTAGGACAGGTCGTCGTTGTAGGTCGACGGGGTGGAGACCTGCAGGATCTCGCTGCACAGGTTGGAGTGGGTGATCTTGCCGGCGATCGGGTTCGCGCGGTTCACCGTGTCCTCGTACATGATGTACGGGTAGCCCGACTCGAACTGCAGCTCGGCGAGGGTCTGGAAGAACTCGCGCGCGTTGATCTTGGTCTTGCGGATCCGCGAATCGTCGACCATCTCGTGGTACTTGTCCGTCACGTTGACGTCCGCGAAGGGCACGCCGTAGACGCGCTCCACGTCGTACGGCGAGAACAGGTACATGTCGTCGTTGTTCTTGGCGAGCTCGAACGTGATGTCCGGGATCACCACACCCAGCGACAGGGTCTTGATACGGATCTTCTCGTCCGCGTTCTCGCGCTTGGTATCGAGGAAGCGGTAGATGTCCGGGTGGTGCGCGTGCAGGTACACCGCGCCCGCGCCCTGCCGCGCGCCCAGCTGGTTGGCGTAGCTGAACGAGTCCTCCAGCAGCTTCATGATCGGGATGACGCCCGAGCTCTGGTTCTCGATCTTCTTGATCGGGGCGCCGTGCTCGCGGATGTTGCTGAGCAGCAGGGCCACACCGCCACCGCGCTTGGACAGCTGCAGCGCGGAGTTGATGGAGCGACCGATCGACTCCATGTTGTCCTCGATCCGCAGCAGGAAGCAGGACACGGGCTCGCCGCGCTGCTTCTTACCCGAGTTGAGGAACGTGGGGGTGGCGGGCTGGAACCGGCCGGCGATGATCTCGTCCACCAGGTTGACGGCGAGCTTCTCGTCACCGTCGGCCAGGGTCAGCGCGACCATGCAGACCCGGTCCTCGAAGCGCTCCAGGTAGCGCTTGCCGTCGAAGGTCTTGAGCGTGTAGCTGGTGTAGTACTTGAACGCGCCCAGGAAGGTGGGGAACCGGAACTTCTTGGCGTAGGCCGCGTCGAAGAGTCCCTTGACGAACTCGCGGCTGTACTTGTCCAGCACCTCGGGCTCGTAGTAGTTCTCCTCGACGAGGTAGTCGAGCTTCTCGTCCAGGTTGTGGAAGAAGACCGTGTTCTGGTTGACGTGCTGCAGGAAGTACTGCCGCGCGGCCTCCCGGTCCTTGTCGAACTGGATGCGCCCGTCCTTGTCGTACAGGTTGAGCATCGCGTTCAGGGCGTGGAAATCGAGCTCGCTGTGGCCGGGGCCGGTGTGGACACCGGACTGGCTTGCCGAGGGGACGAGGTCTTCCTGGGTGGCGGTCATGCGTGCGCACTTTCCTTGCTGTTGTTGCTGGAGAAAAACTCTTCGAGGCCGGTGCGGACGCGGTCCACGTCCTCGCTGGTGCCCATCAGTTCGAAGCGGTACAGGTACGGGACCCGGCATTTGCGGGAGATCACGTCGCCCGCGTAGCAGAACTCTTCGCCGAAATTCGTGTTCCCCGCCGCGACCACGCCGCGGATCAGGGAGCGGTTGTGCTTGTCGTTGAGGAACCGGATCACCTGCTTGGGGACGTATCCCCCGCCCGAGACCGCGGTGGCCTGCTTCCCCCCGCCGTAGGTGGGGGTGATCAGGACGAAGGGCTCGTCGACGGTGAGCGGTTCCGCTGCCCGCGCCACCGGGATGCGCAGGGCGCGCATACCCAGCTTCTCCACGAATCGGTGCGTGTTCTCCGACACCGAAGAGAAGTAGACGACGAGCGGCGAAGCCATCGCTACGCCGTGGCGGCGACGGCGGCGAGCGCCTTGACCCGGTCCGGGCGGAAACCCGACCAGTGCGCATCGCCGGCGACGACGACGGGGGCCTGCAGGTAGCCGAGAGCCATGACGTAGTCACGGGCGTCCGAGTCCTCGGTGATGTCCACCACGCGGTACTCGAGTCCCGCCTTGTCGAGAGCCTTGTAGGTCGCGTTGCACTGCACGCAGGCGGGCTTGGTGTAGACGGTGATCTCGGCCTGGCTCATGGTGGCTCCCCTTCGTTCGACTGAGCGCCCGGCAGCACGGAGGCTGCCTCGGAACTCCAGTATGGACCTGACGACTGACAAGTTTTCAGCGAGCTTTGCCTGCGTGAACTCGGACAGCCGACCGGGCACTTCAGATCACCCTCGAGCCTTCCGATCGCCCCGGCGGGGTTTCGGATCGCGCAGTGGAGAGAACACTACACCTAGTGGTGCCCACCGGGAAGCGACACAAGCACTTGCGAACCACATTCGTGAAATTACCAGCTCGCAAGACGCTCTTTCGGCCGTTTTTCATCGTGAATCCCCAGGACACGCCGAGGATCGACGACACGCCGATCGGACACGCCCGACACCACCCGAGTACCGCTCCGAGGCCCTATCGGACGGGTGCCACGAGACGCTCGAGGAGGTCCCCCGCGCGCTGCGCGACGACGTCGTGCTCTCGTACCGACTTGCCGTCGAGACCGGAGATGGGGAACTCCTCGACGAGCCCCTCCGGCACCTCGCCGCCGGCGATGGTCACGGCCCGCTCGGCATCCGCGAGGGTGGTGTCCAGGCGGTGCCCCACACCCGCGAGCGCGACGCGCTTGCCCGACAGTGCGCTCGCACCGTAGGGCCGCGAGCCCCAGTCGATGACGTTCTTCAGGACGGCGCTGACGGTGCCGTTGTTGGGCGGGGCGAGCAACAGGAGGGCATCCGCCGCCGCGATCCGGTCCCGGAGCGCCGCCGCGGTGGCCGGGGCGGCGTCGCCGTCGATGTCCTCGTTGTAGAAGGGCACGTCCCCGATACCCTCGGCGATCTCGACCCGCACGCCCTCGGGGGCGTTCGCGGCGACCACTTCGGCCAGTTCCCGGTTGAGCGAGCCGCTGCGCAGCGATCCGACGACGGCGAGCACGGTGATGTCCGACATGATTCCTCAGTTCTCCTGGCGTTCTCGGGCGACCCTCCCGGATCGCATCCCGGAACAAAGTAACGGACTTCGGTCCGGATTTCTTCCCCGGGATCATGGTGACTCCAATACCCGCACGGTAGGCTCCTCCCGATGACCGGACCACTCCTCCCTCTCGCACAGCCGCCCGCCGAGCCGCGGCGCGATGCCGCGCGCAACCGCGAGCTGCTCATCGACGCGGCGCAGCGGCTGTTCGCCGAGCGCGGGGTCGACGCCGTGAGCATGGACGCGGTCGCTCAGGCGGCCGGGGTGGGCAAGGGCACCGTCTTCCGCCGGTTCGGCTCGCGGGCCGGCCTACTGCAGGCCCTGCTCGACCACGACGAGACCGAATTGCAGCAGCGTTTCATGTTCGGCCCGCCCCCGCTGGGTCCGGGCGGCGATCCCGTGCACCGCCTCACCGAGTACGGCGCGGCGCGGATGCAGCTCATCGCGCGCCACGGGGACCTGCTGCGCGGCGCCGAACAGGCCGCGCGTGACCCCTACGACGAGCCGCCGTGGCGCGTCTCCGCGATGACGGTGCGGTCGATGCTCGTCGAGGCCGGACGGACCGCCGACGCCGAGGTGTGGGCCGCCGCGCTGATGGCGACGCTGAGCCCGGCCTGGGTGCTCCACCAACTCGCGAGCGGCGTCTCACAGGACGCCCTCGAGGCGGTGTGGGCCGAGCACGTGCGTCTACTGACCGCGCTCTGAGATCTTGGCCAGGTACGCGAACCGGTCGTTCGCGATGCGCATCGCGATCTCGTAGGGCAGCGCGAACTTACGCTTCCAGAAGTAGCCGAAGCGGGTGTCGAACGACGTGTAGACGATGAACCGGTTGCGCAGCACCCCGTCGATGATCGCCTGCGCCGCCTTCTCGGCCGTGACCTTGGGGAAAGCGTCGATCCCCTTGTTCACCTTCGGGTTCGAGCGATCGACCCCGTTGATCTCGACGGTCTTCACCAGCCCGGTCTCCACGGCCCCGGGCACGACCACCGAGACGCCGATGCCGTGCCGGCGCAGGTCGTACCGGAGCACCTCCGAGACGCCGACGAGGCCGAACTTGGCCGCGGAGTACGCGGCGTGCCAGGGCAGGGCGATGAGGCCGGCCGTGGACGAGACGTTGACGAGTTGGCCACCGCGCCCGGCGGCGATCATCGGCGGGACGAAGGTCTCGATCACGTGGATCGGGCCCATGAGGTTCACGTCCACGGTCTTGCGCCACTGCTCGTGCGTGAGGTTCTCGACGGTGCCCCAGACGGCGATTCCGGCGACGTTCATCACCACGTCCAGTGCCCCCGCGGCGGCGTGCACCTCCTCGGCGAAAGCACGTACCGCGTCGTAGTCGGAAACGTCGAACGCCCTGGACGCGATGACTTTCGCGCCCAGGGCGGTGACGTGGCGGGTGACGGCGTCGAGCTGTTCGGCGTTGATGTCGGTCAACACCAGCTCGGCGCCGTGCGCCGCGAGAAGATTCGCGGTAGCACGGCCGATCCCGCTGGCCGCGCCGGTGACGAGGACCTTCTTCCCCTTCAGGTCCTTGATCGGCGGGGCCATGTGGACGAGCCGGACGATATCGCGGAGTGCCATATCAGCCAGCTTGCCAGATCGGGCCGCGCTACCGCTTCCCGCCGGGGCGTGACGTCCCCGGCGGAAGTCGGTGCGGTGTGATCCCTACTTCGGCAGGATCGCGCCGGCGCTCAGGATCGCCTTGAGGATCTCCTGGGCGGCGGCCGGCCCCTGCGCGGCCTGCAGGGAGTTGAACGCCTGCGGGCTCGAGATCAGGGTGTTCACCAGCTGGGTCCCCTGCGCACTGGTGAGGAACTCAGCGGCCTTGGGCCCCATCTCGAAGAGCGTGTTCACACCCAGCGGCTGGGCCTGCCCGGGGATCGAGACGGTGGGCAGCTGCGGCAGTGCGAGCTGGCCGAGACCGGGAATGGTCACGGAGGTGCCCTGCGGCGCGCCCGCCGCGGGCGCCGTCGCCTGCGGAACAGCGGTGCCGGCCTGAGGCGCACCGCCCTGCAGCATCGGCACGCCGGCGACGATCGGCGAGGCCGCCGTCCCGGTGGCCGGGGTCACGGGCGCCGCCGCGGCGGGAGCACCGGGCACGGCGGGCACGAGCGGCGTCTGCGCCGGTGCCGTCGGCACCGTGGCCGCCGGGGCGGCCGGCGCTGCAGCGGCGGGAGCCGCGGCGGGGGCGACGGGGCTCGCTGCCGGAGCCGCCGGGGCGGCGGGAGTGACCGGCACAGCCGGATCGACCTGCGGCGCGACGGGCTGCGCCGCGACGGGCTGATCCACGACGCCACCCGGCTTGATCTTGCCGGTCAGCTGCTGGATCACACCGTTCGTGAGAACGGACGCGTACTGGGTCTGCCCCTCCCGGGAGGTGAGCAGCGCGGCATCGTCCGCGTTGGCGAGGTTGCCGAGGTTGGCGTAGACGAGCGGGATGTTGACCAGCGACGCGAAGGCATTGGTGGTCTTCGCGATGCCGTCCTGGCCGCCGAGGTACTGGGCGGGAACGAAGCCGCCCGCACGGGAGACGTCGCGGAGCACCGTGGTGGCCGGATCGCTGACCGCCTGCTGCGCGGTCACCTTGGGGTCGGTGGCGCCGGGGGCGGCGGTCTCGAGCAGGAAGCCGCGCTGGGTGGCCTCCTGCACCGCGCTGTTGATGCTCACGGCGAGGTCGGCGCCGGACTTGTTGGCCGCGGTGGCGCGCTGGTCGACGCAACCGCCGAAGCCGGCGTCGTCCGCGCGGGACATGATGACCTTGGCGCCCTGGGTCTTGAGCGCGGCCTCGACCATCTTGGCCACGGCGAAGTTCACGGAGTGATCGGGCGTGCCGTTCGAGGCGATCGCCACGGGGTTGACGCAGGGCACCTGGCCGCCGCGGCCGTCGGCGACCTTGCGGGCCTGGTCGACGGCCGAAGCGACGGAGGAACCGGCGTCGAGGAACACGGTCTTGCCGGACAGCGGCTGTGCCGGAGCTGCGGGGGCGGGGTCGGCGGACGCGAAGCCGGGCGCACCGAACAGTGCGACGGCCGCGGTCGCGAGCGAGCCTGCGAGAACACGGGTCTTCTTCATGGGTAGCTGGGCGCCGGGGAAGTGGCGCCGCTCTCCTTCCAAGTCTCTTGTGCAACTTTCGTCACATCAGTCACACGAGAAACAGTCAACCATCAATTGAGACTTTAGGAAAATCCCATCCTCGATCGTTACCGAAACGTTATCCGATTCGAGCGGACGTCAGTCCTCGAGGATCGCCGAATCCGACTGTGCTGCAGCCGAGTAGCGCAAGAGCGAGAGCACCGCCTGCGGATCAGCGGGAGCATGAGGATCTGCCACGCAACCCTGAACCCGGGCGCGAACGGCGTCCTCGTCGAGCCCGATCCCCAGGAAGACCAGCACCGACGCCGCCCCTCCCCTCCGGCCGCGCTCGACGGCGGTCCGGACGTGCCTACCCACCGCGTGCACCTCCAACCGCGTGCCGTCCGCGACGGTCACGAAGCCCTTGGCCCGGAAGACGCCCAGCGGCGGATCGGCGAGCAGCGCCGCAGTGGCCCGGGCGTCCAGCGGGCCGGTCTCGACCGTCACCGCGGTGTACGCGTCGTGCAGGTGCGCGTGCCGGTGCTCCGCCCCGCCGTCGTCATGCGCGTGTTCGCGCAGGGCCTCATCGAGCGTGAGTTGACGCGGTGAGTCGCGCCGCTCCGCCGCGCGGCGCGCGAGCACCTCGGCGTCGATGAGCAGCTCAACGGGCACCACGGCGTCGACGGTCGCCACCACCGGGGCGGACGGCGCGTAGCGGCGCACCAGCTCCCGCGCCGCGTCGGGATCGGCGGCGAGGTCGACCTTGTTGAGGACGACGAGGTCGGCGAGCGCCAGGTGGTGCCGCAAGGAGGGATGCCGCTCCATGGTTCCGGCGAGGTGCGCGGCATCGGCGACGTAGACGAGTCCGCCGTAGTCGATCCGCGGCTCCTGCGCCAGCACCACCCGCCGCACCATCGCGGCCGGCTCGGCGAGACCGGAGGCCTCGACCACGATCAGGTCGAGGCCGCGCGCCGCGAGCGTGCCGAGGACGTCTTCGAGTTCCTCGTCGTCGACGGTGCAGCACACACAGCCGTTGCTGAGCGAGACGCTGCGCACGGAGCCGCCGCCCGTGGCGCCGGAGACCAGCATCGCGTCGATGTTCACCGCACCGAAGTCGTTGACGACGACGCCGATCCGCGCGTCGCCCGCGCCCGAGAGCAGGTGGTTGAGCAGCGTCGACTTACCCGCGCCGAGGTACCCGGCCACCACGACGACGGGGACGGGGCCGCCTCTCACGAGCCGGTCCTCACGGCGCGCAGCCCTCGCACAGGACGGCGAGCTCGCGGTCCTGCGGCGGCGCGAGGTTCGCGACGTTCGACGTGGGTGCACCGCACTGCGTGCAGCGCCCGATCCGCCGGGTCCCGTCGGAGAAGTCGATGCGCATCCGCCGGTCGAAGACGTACATCGAGCCCTCCCAGAGCCCGCGGTCGCCGAACCGTTCGCCGTAGCGCGCGATGCCGCCGTCGAGCTGATAGACCTCGCCGAAGCCGCGGGTGCGCATCACCGCGCTCAGCACCTCGCAGCGCACGCCACCCGTGCAGTAGGTGATGACGGGGCGGCCCTTGAGGTGGTCGTACTCCCCCGAATCCAAGAGCTCCACGAAGTCGCGGGTCGTGCGGGCCGGCGTCACCACCGCACCCGCGAACCGGCCGATCTCCGCCTCGATGGCGTTGCGACCGTCGAAGAAGACGGCGTCGGGCTTCTCCTCGAGCAGGGCGTGCACCTCGTCGGGGGTCAGGTGCACGCCCCCACCGCGCACGCCCGAACCGTCCACCTCGATCTCGTCGGGCACGCCGAAGGTGACGATCTCGTCGCGCACCTTGACCGAGAGCTTCGGGAAGTCCTCGGCGCCGCCGTCCGACCACTTGACGTCGGCGGTCTTGAAGGCGGGGTACTCCCGCGTGGCGCGGACGTACCGCTTGACGGCGCGGATCTCCCCGCCCACGGTGACGTTGATCCCGTGGCGGGAGACGATGATCCGGCCGCGGAGACCGTTCGCCTCACACAGCGCCCGCTGCCAGAGCCGGATCGCGTCCGGGTCGGCCAGCGGGGCGAACACGTAGAACAGCACGATCTTGCCCATGACGGAGTCGATTCTATCGGTGCCGCCCTACACTCAGCCTGCGTCCAACGGTTCCGGCGGCGGCCCCGCTCCCCTTCAATGGCCCCCATGCCTTTTCGCCTCCCCCGCCGCGCCGCGGCGCTCACCACCGCGCTCGTCGCCGTCCTCGGCGTCGCCGCGTGCGCGCAGTCGACGGGGCCCGCCTACGACCCGTCCGCGCCGATCCCCGACGGCGTTCCCGCGGGCACCGTCATCACCGTCGCCGATCAGCAGTCCATCCTCAAGACGATGCTGACGGCCTCGGGGGAGGCCGCGAAGCTCGGCTTCCCCGTGAAGTTCGCCGACTTCGCGGGCGGGCCCGCGATCCTCGAGTCCTTCCGCGCCGATGCCACACAGGTCGCGATCGTCGCCGACGTCCCGCCGATCCACGCGCAGATCGCCCGCTTCCCCAGCCCCATCATCAAGGCCTGGCAGCTCGAGCGGGGCGGCGTCTCCACCGTCGCGCGACCGGGCGTCACGCTCCGCAGCCCGGCCGACCTGCGCGGACGGAAGATCGGCTACGCGGAGGGCACCGCGCACCAGGCCATGGTGCTGCGTCTGCTCCGCACCGCGGGCCTGACCAAGCACGATGTGCAGTTGGTACCGCTGCAGCTCACCGAGGTGGGCGAGGCGCTCGGGGCGGGGCAGATCGACATCGCCCCGCTCATGGAACCGATCAGCACCAAGTACCGGCTCGCGCACCCGGACGCGCAGGTGCTCCCCGACGCGACGTCCCAGGCCGCGCAGTCCGGGCTGATGTTCCTCTACTCACCGCGGTCGGCGCTCGCCGATCCCGCGCGCGCTGCCGCGCTGAAGAAGCTCTCCGCCGCGGTCGACCGCGCACGGGCGTGGGTGGACGCCGACAAGAACCGCTGGATCGACACCTACTACGCGGGCGCGCTCAAGATCCCTGCCGCCGTCGGCCGTCTCGCCTACGAGGGTCAGGGCTCCTGGCGGTCCATCCCCCTCGACCGCGCGCTCGTCGCGCGCCAGCAGGACACCATCGACACCCTCGCCGCGTTCGGCGAGATCCCCGGCGGCCGCATCTCGGCCGACGGTTCCGTCGACTTCCGTTTCGCCACCGCCCCCACGACCTAAGGCCTTCCCGTGACCTCACCTCCCCTCGGCCGCCTCGGCAGCGGCCTCGCCGCCGACACACCTCCGGAGCAGCGCCCCGGCGCCCTCGATCCGGATCACGAGCTCCTCCCGCGGGCCGCCACCCGTCGGGCACTCGTCGACTCCCGCCCGATCGGGGCCTGGATCCTCGCGGGCCCCGCCCTGGTGATCGCGCTCTGGGCCGCGGGCTCGGCGACCGGAATCATCCCCGACACCGTCCTGTCCGCGCCGTGGACGGTGGTGAACACCGCGTGGCACCTCGCGCTCGACGGTTCGCTGTGGTCCAACATCTGGGCGTCCGCGCAGCGCGCGATCGTCGGCGGCGTCCTCGGTGTGACCCTGGCGGTGGTCCTGGCCCTGCTCTCGGGCCTCACCCGACCCGGCGAGGCCCTCATCGACGGCACCGTGACGATCTACCGCGCGATCCCGGCCCTCGCGCTGCTGCCGCTGTTCATCGTGTGGTTCGGCATCGGCGAGGAGATGAAGATCGTCCTCATCACCCTCGCCGTGGCGACGCCCGTCTACCTCAACACACACGCCGACCTACGCGGAATCGACCGCAAGTACGTGGAACTCGCGGAGACGGTGGGCCTGAGCCGCGCCGGGTTCGTCCGCCACATCGCGATCCCCGGGGCGCTGCCCGGGTTCTTCACGGGGCTGCGCCTCGGCGCGACGGTGGCGTGGCTCGCACTGGTCGTCGTCGAGCAGGTCGGCGCCTCCGACGGCATCGGCTACCTCATGTACAAGGCCCGCCTGTACGGCCTCACCGACGTCATCGTCGTGGGCCTCGCCGTCTACGCGCTCCTCGGTTTCGGCACCGACCTCCTCGTCCGCTTCTCCGCACGAAAGGCCCTCTCATGGCAGAGCACCCTGGCCCGCTGACCGCACCCACCGCTTCGCCGGACACCACCGCTCCCGTCATCGAGGCGCGGAACCTGGTGCGCGGCTTCGACGGCCGGGCGGTCCTTCGCGGGGTCGACCTCACCATCCGCCGCGGCGAATTCGTCGCCCTGCTCGGCCGGTCCGGTTCGGGCAAGTCGACGCTCCTGCGCGCCATCGCGGGCCTCGACGACGGGGTACCCGGTTCCGGTGTGCTCGAAGTCGATCCGCGGCGCGCCGTCGTCTTCCAGGACTCGCGGCTGCTCCCCTGGTCCCGCGTCCTGGCCAACGTGATCCTGGGCCTGGGCGGCGCCGACGCCGAGGAGGTGGGCCGTGCGCTCCTGCGCGAGGTCGGCCTCGAGGGGCGTGAGAAGGCGTGGCCGCGCGAGCTGTCCGGCGGGCAGCAGCAGCGCGTCGCCCTCGCGCGCAGCCTGGTCCGGGAGCCCGCGGTGCTCCTCGCCGATGAGCCCTTCGGCGCGCTCGACGCGCTGACCAAACTCAAGATGCACGACCTGCTCAAACGGCTGGTCGCCCGGCATCGCCCCGGCGTCCTGCTCATCACCCACGACGTCGACGAGGCCATCGCGCTCGCCGACCGGATCCTCGTGCTCGATCACGGGATCCTGTCGGTGGACCGCACCCTCGGCGACGGTGACGGTCGCCGTCCCGGCGAGCCCGGCTTCGCGCAGCTCCGGAGCCGGCTGCTCGACGCGCTCGGCGTGGAGCAGGAGGCGGCGGTGATCGCGACCGCATGAGCATCCCCGATCACGCCCGCGGGTACGAGGGTTTCGCCGGGCGGATCGGCCGCTCCGAGGCCGAGTCGGAACCGGCCTGGCCCGTCGAGACCCGTGCCCGGCCCGATGCCCCGAACATCATCGTCGTCCTGGTCGACGACATGGGCTTCTCGGACATCGGTCCGTACGGTTCCGAGATTCCGACGCCGTACCTCGACGCGCTCGCTTCGCGCGGCGTCGTGTCGACCAATCACCACACGACTCCGGTGTGTTCGCCCGCCCGCGCGGCGCTGCTCACCGGCCTCAACCCGCACCGCGCCGGCTACGGCTCGGTCGCGAATTCCGACCCGGGCTTCCCCAATCTGCGACTGAGCCTCGCCGACGACGTGCTCACCCTGCCGGAGATCCTGCGCGCGTCCGGCTACGCCACGTACGCGGTCGGCAAGTGGCACCTCGCGAAGGACTCCCGGCTCGGCCCGGACGCCGACCGGTCGTCGTGGCCGCTGCAGCGCGGCTTCGACCACTACTACGGCTCCCTCGAGGGCCTGAACTCCTTCTTCCACCCGAACCAGCTGGTGCGGGACAACACCGTCGACCCGGTGACCGAGTACCCCGAGGGCTTCTACGTCACCGACGCCCTGACCGACACCGCGGTCTCGTGGATCAAGGACCTGCGGGCGCACGACGCCGAGAAGCCCTTCTTCCTGTACTTCGCGCACATCGCGATGCACGGACCGCTGCAGGTCAAAGACGAGGATCTGCCCCGCGGCGACCTCGACTACGCGCGCGGCTGGGACGTCGTGCGCGAACAGCGGTTCGCCCGCCAGCAGGAGCTGGGGCTCTTCGGCCCGGACGTGCGCCCCGCCCGACGCAACAGTGAGCCCGGCTACGACGTGCCTGCCTGGGACGAGCTCGATCCCGAGCGGCAGCGGCGCTTCGCGAAGTACATGCAGGTCTACGCCGCGATGGTGCGCACCGTCGACGACAGCCTCGGCCGATTGCTGGACGCCGTCGAGCAGTCGGGCGAGCTGGAGAACACGATCGTCGTGTTCACCTCCGACAACGGCGGCACCGCCGAGGGTGGGCCGGAGGGCACGCGCAGCTACTTCGCCGAGTTCGTGAAGTTCGCCGACGGCGTCGGGCCCGAGGGCTGGGAGGGGGACGTCGATCACCCCGAGGAGCTCATCGGCACCGCCCGGCTCGGCGTGCACTACCCGCGCGGCTGGGGGCAGGTGTCCAACACGCCCTTCCGGTTCTACAAGGGACAGACCTTCGCGGGCGGCGTGCGCGTGCCCTTCGTGCTGTCCTGGCCCGCCGGCCTGCCCGACGCCCGGGGCGTCCGGGAGCAGTTCTCCTTCGTCACCGACGTCGCGCCGACGCTGCTGGACCTGGCCGGAGTCACGACGCCCTCGCATCGGCACGGCCTACCCGCGCAGGAGCGCGACGGGGTGTCGCAGCGCGCCGCGTGGGCGGACCCCCGCGCGGATTCCGCCCGGATACGCCAGTACTCGGAGTTCCGCGGGCATCGCGGCTACTACCGCGACGGCTGGAAGCTGCTCAGCCTGCACGGCCGCGGCGACGATCCACTGGCGCCGCGCTGGCAGCTCTTCGACAACCGGTCGGATCCGGCCGAGACCGTCGACCTCGCCGCCGAACACCCCGACCTCGTCGCGGAGCTCGCTGCCGAATGGGAACACGAGGCCTGGCGCAACACCGTCTTCCCGATCGTGATCGACGGCTCCACCCGCAATCCGGCCGAACAGCGGCTGTCCGCGCCCGTGCGCCTGCTCACCGGCACCCCCGTGCTGGAGCGGTACCGCTCGGCGAAGCTCGTGCAGTACCGGGACTTCCGTATCGACATCGACGTGGAGATCGGCAGCGACATCACCGGCGGCGCCGAGGGCGTCCTCGTCGCGCACGGGGACGCCCTCGGCGGCTACCTCGTGTACGCCGAGGGCGGGTCCGTCGTGCTCGGTTACAACGCCTACGGCCGCTACACGGAGACCCGCACGGACCCTGTTCCGCCGGGTAGACGGATCGTCTCGGTCATCGCATCGGTGCGCCCGAACCTCCGGTGGGACTTCGCCGTCGAGATCGACGGCGCGGAGGCGACCGTCCTCCCCGACCGCGTCCAGCTCATCGGCATGGCGCCGTGGACCGGCATCTCGGTCGGGTTGGACGCCCGCGGTCCGGTGGCCTGGGAGCTGCGCGAGCGCCGCGGCGCCTTCCCGTACTCCGGTGCGCTGCACTCGGTCACGTACACACCGGGTGCTGTCGGCGTCCCGTCGGACGACATCGACCGACTGCAGCAGGAGGCCGAGGAGGAGGCGGACTGAGCGGATTGCGTCCCGGTGAACGCAACCCTGGCACCGTCGGCGCGGATCGAGTGAGCTGAGGGCACACCGCAACCACCACCGACGGAGGCCGCCATGACCGCAACGCTTGAGCCCACCACCACCGCGCCCGAGATCACCGTGACCCGGCTGGGCGAGCACATCGGCGCGATCGTGCATGGCGTGCGGCTCGGCGGCGACCTCGACGACGCGACGGCGGACACCGTTCTCGATCTGCTCGCCGAGCACGAGGTGATCTTCTTCCGCGACCAGCACCACCTCGACGATGCGGGCCAGCACGCGCTCGCCCACCGCCTGGGCGTGCCCACCACCCCGCACCCGACGGTCCGCTCCGACTCCGATCTGCTGCCCATCGAGGGAGCGGCGAACAGCTGGCACACAGATGTCTCCTTCGTCGATCGTGTGCCCAAGGCGTCGATCCTGCGGCCCGTCGTGCTGCCGCCGCACGGCGGGAACACGACGTGGGCGTCCACCACGCGCGCCTACGACCGGCTGCCGGCGCCGCTCAAGGCGCTGGCGGAGAACCTGCGTGCGATCCACACCAACGACTACGACTACGCCGGGCACAACGCCACCTACCAGCGCGCGGAGTACCACCAGGAGTTCATCCGGAACATTTTCGAGGCCGAGCATCCCGTGGTGCGGGTGCACCCGGAGACGGGTCGCCGCTCGCTGCTGCTGGGCCATTTCGTGAAGTCCTTCGCCGGCCTGAGCACGCAGGACTCGGCGCCGATCCTCGCGCTCCTGCAGCGCCGGATCGAGAACCCCGACAACACCGTCCGCTGGGCGTGGCAGCCGGGCGACGTGGCGATCTGGGACAACCGCTCCACCCAGCACTTCGGGATCAACGACTACGGCGACCACAAGCGCCTGCTGCACCGCGTCACCCTCGCGGGAGATCTCCCCGTCGGCGTCGACGGCCGGGAGGGTGTGGCGCTCAAGGGCGACGCCTCGGACTACTCGCCCGTGACCCCCGCGCGCTCGCGGGGCTGATCGAGCCAGGCGCGGATCCGCTCGTAGACGACGTCGGACTGCAGCAGGGTGAAGTGGTGCGCCCCACCCAGGTGCATTCCGGCGTCGTCGGTGAATCCGATCCGCCGGGCCTTCCCGCGGCCGCCCG
This sequence comes from Tsukamurella sputi, assembly GCF_007858445.1. GTDB lineage: Bacteria > Actinomycetota > Actinomycetes > Mycobacteriales > Mycobacteriaceae > Tsukamurella > Tsukamurella sputi. The sequence continues at coordinate 616,610 of NZ_VIGV01000001.1, forward strand.
CACTCGCCGGTAGCACCAGGCCGTCGCCCAGCAGCCGTCCCAGCGGGTGGCGCGCGTCGCGCGTGAACGTGGCGGCGACGAAGAAGTGCTCCGCTCCGTCGAGCAGCGGGACCTCGGCTGCGGCCGCGGCCCCGAGGGCATCGGCATCGCGGTCGCGCCAGTCCTCGTCGACGATCGAGCCGGCGCGCAGGTCGCGGATCCCCGCGCTGCGACGCCGGAGGAGCCTTCCGAAGGGCGCGGTCTCGGGCACCGCCGCCAGCGCCGCGCTGCCGTAGTGCGCGGCCTGCTCCAGCGGAGCGCCCAGGTGCGGCGTCCCCAGGCTGACGGTGGCGGAGACGGCCGCCGGCCAGGCCATCCCCGCCTCGTCGGCGCGATGCGCTGCGCTGCGCGCCACCAGACCGCCCATCGAATGCCCGATCAGTACGAGGTCCGTGACGGGTACGGGCCACGCCGCGACGAGCGCCTCGAGCAGGTCCGCGAGATCACGTCCGTTCTCGCTGATGTGCCGGCCGCTGTTGTAGCGCACGTACACGGGAGTGGCGCGCAGATCGACCGCGAGCCGCACCCCGTAGTCCTCGGCCTCCAGGCCACCGACGCCCCACGCGTGCTCGGTCTCGGTGAGTCCGTGCAGCAGCACCACGACGCGACCGGTGGCGCCGTCGAAGACCTCGCCCGGGTCGAGCCGATCCGCGGGCACGGGTCCGTCGCCGAGATGGACGACGGCCCCGTCGACCCGGACGGTCACGGGGTCGGCAGCGAGCGGAGACCCCGTGGCCTCGAGATCGTCACCGATCAGGCCGAGCAGCACGCCGATCAGCGCTGCGCCGCGGGGCGTCTCCGACGGTGGGCGCTCTCCCGGCCAGTCCGCGCCGACGGCGGCGACCCGCCCGACGGTGCGCGCCACGGTACTGATGGTCGCGTAGACGCCGTCGGTGATGCCGTCGTGCAGCGCGCGCACCGGCGCGACCGCGGGGCCGACACCGAGCCGGACGGAGCGGAAGACCCGGTCGGAGATCGCCCGGTGCACGCCGTGCACGCCGTCGACGGAGCCGGCGATCTCGGTGCAGCCCAGCTCAGCGAGAGCCCGGACCTCCGCGCGTCGTCGTTCCACCAGCGTGCTCACGAAGATCGAGTGTACGAGTGTGCACTCGAACTGTCCAGCGGCTCCGTCAGGCGCGGTACTCCCAGCCGGCGGCGACCCAGGCCTCCGACGGCATGCAGTTGCGGCCGTCGAGCAGCACGGGGTTGCGCACGACCGCGGCGACCACCGCCGGGTCCAGCTCGCGGAACTGCTTCCACTCGGTGAGCACCAGCACCACGTCGGCGCCCTCGCACGCCTCGAGTGCAGTGGTGGCGTAGTCCAGCGTCGGGAAGACGCGGCGCGAGTTGTCCATGGCCTCGGGGTCGTACACCGAGACCGCGGCGCCCTGCAGCTGGATCTGGCCGGCGATGTTGAGCGCCGGCGAGTCGCGCACGTCGTCCGAGTCGGGCTTGAAGGCGGCGCCGAGCACGGCGACCTTCGCGCCGAGCAGCGAGCCGCCGCACGCCTCCCGGGCCAGGTCCACCATGCGGGTCCGGCGGCTCATGTTGATCGCGTCGACCTCGCGGAGCAGGCCGTGCATGTGGCCGGCGCCGAGCTCGCCCGAGCGGGCCATGAAGGCGCGGATGTCCTTGGGCAGGCAGCCACCGCCGAAACCGATGCCGGCGCCGAGGAACTTGCGGCCGATGCGGGAGTCGACGCCGATCGCGTCGGCGAGGGCCACCACGTCCGCGCCCGCCGCCTCGCACACCTCGGCCACGGCGTTGATGAACGAGATCTTCGTGGCCAGGAAGGCGTTCGCGGAGATCTTCACCAGCTCGGCGGTCGCGGTGTCGGTGACGAAGAACGGGGTGTCGCGGGCCAGGATCTCCGCGTACACCTCGCGGGCGACCTCTTCGGCGCGGCCTCCGGGCTCGACGCCGAGCACCAGGCGATCGGGCTCGAGGGTGTCCTTGACCGCATGCCCCTCCCGGAGGAACTCGGGGTTCCAGGCGAATTCCACGCTCACGCCGGCGGGGACCAGCTCGGCGGCGCGGGCGCGCAGCAGGTCGGTGGTGCCGACGGGGACGGTCGACTTGCCCAAGATCACGGTGTCGCGGTGCAGGTGCGGCACGAGCGAATCGATCACGGAGTTCACGTAGGTCATGTCGGCGGCGAACTCGCCCTTGCGCTGCGGGGTGCCCACCGCGATGAAGTGCACGTCGCCGAACGCGCCCGCCTCCTCGTAGGAGTCGGTGAAACGCAGGCGTCCCGCCTCGATGTTCCGCTTGAGCACGGCGGGGAGCCCGGGCTCGTGGAAGGGCACCTTGCCCTCGGACAGCGCCGCGATCTTGCTGAGGTTGACGTCGACGCCGAGCACCTCGTGGCCCAGCTCCGCCATGCACGCCGCGTGCGTGGCTCCCAGGTACCCCGTACCCAGCACTGTGATCTTCATGCGCCGAAGGTAAGCGCGGGAGGACACGACACGGAAGGGCGCCGAGCCGGAGTTCGGCAAGGGTTACACGGGGATTCACACGCAGGGCGGCGGTGACACCGTCGCGTTCGCCGGGTGTTCGCCCGGCCTTCCCCGCCCGGTCACCCGGAGCGCTCAGATCAGCTCGGGCCCGTCCGACGGTGCGCCGTCGGCGCGGGCGGGCGGGGCACCGTCGTACGACCCGGCGCCGCGCCGGGGCTCGCGCCCCTCCCTGCCCTTGAGGATGCGCTTGGGCAGGCGGTTGACCAGGTCGCTCATGGGGTTCACGGCGGCGGTCATGAGCGCGACGGCCTCATTCAGCTCGGCGACGACGTCGGGCAGCTGGGAGACGGCGTCCAGCGTGCCACCGGGGGCGATCGCGCGCTCGATGGCGCCCTCCTGGCCGAGCAGTTGGTCGACGATGCCGCCGTCGGCGATCGCGCGGTCGATCACCCCGCCCGGCTCGGTGAGCTTGTCGATGAGGCCGTCCTGGCCGGTGAGCTTGTCCAGGACACCGTCCTTGGCGGCCAGTTTGTCCAGCACGCCGCCCTTCTCGGTGAGCTTGTCCAGCACACCGTCCTTGGACATCAGCTTCTCGAGCACGCCGTCGGGCGCGGTGAGCTTGTCGATCACGCCGCCCTCGGAGGTGAGACGCTCGAGGACGCCCTCGGACTCCGTGATCTGGTCGACGACGCCGCCGGGCCGGGTGAGCCGATCCAGCGGGCCCCCTTCCGTGGTCAGCCGGGTGACGGGGCTGTCCTCCTTGGTGGCCTGATCGAGGAGCCCGCCCGGGGCGGTGAGCTTCTCGAGCATGCCGCCGGGCTCGGTGAGCCGGTCGACGACCCCGCCGGGCTTGAGGACGCGATCCAGCGGCCCGCCGCGGGAGAGGATGATGCCCACGGGTCGATCCGGTTCGAGGAGTTGCGCCAGGCGTTGCAGCAGTTGCATGGGCGTGACGGAGCTGACCTCCGCGTCGACGTGGAGCGCGTTGCTCACCTCCGACTCGACGTTCTGCACGGCGAAACGAGTCACGGCCACGCCGCCCTCGACCGCCGACATCGCGGCGTCGGCCGTGGAGAAGACGACGCGCAGCGGTGTGGTGACGATGCCCTTGAGGTCCATAGCCGCCCATCGTAGGGCGCGAGGTGAGAGGATCAGCGGGGATTCCACTCATTGAGCGAGCGCGGAGGTGATCCCGGTGACGGTGCGCGCCTCAGACGACCTGCTTCCCCACCTGCGGCGGGCGCGGGATCACGCCGACCGCAACTTCTCCGAGCCGCTCGACCTCGCCGCGCTAGCGGCGATCTCGGGGATCAGCAAGTACCACTTCCAGCGGCTCTTCGTCGCGACCTACGGCGTCTCCCCCGCCGAACACCTCTCCCGTCGCCGCGTCGAACGCGCCCAGGACCTGTTGCGCGCCACCAATCTCACGGTGACCGAGATCTGCACGGCCGTGGGCTTCACGAGCCTCGGGTCGTTCAGCAGCCGGTTCCGGGAGTTGGTGGGCGAGTCGCCCACGCAGTTCCGGGCCCGGTGGTCCGACGGTGCGCCGCGGATCCCGAGCTGCTTCGTCTTCATGGCGGGTCTGGCGGAGCGGCACGGCTCCGCAATCGAGGAGAAGCCGCCGCCGGCGGAGCCCGCCTAGTGTCGACGACATGACGATCATCAAGAACATCTCGCTCGTATCGGTGTGGGTCAAAGACCTCGACGAATCCCTGAAGTTCTACACCGAGATCCTCGGCTTCGAGCCCAAGGACGACATCACCATGGGCCCGGATTTCCGCTGGGTCACCGTCTGTCACCCAGCGCAGCCGGAGCTGCAGATCCACCTCACGACCCCGTCGAAGCCGCTCTCGGACGATCTCATCGCCGCGATGCAGCGGGCGCAGGCCGACGGCGGCCTCCCCGGCCTGGGGCTCGCCGTCGACGACTGCCGCGCGACGTACGAGGCACTGACGGCCAAGGGCGTCGAGTTCATCCAGCCTCCCGAGGAGCGCCCGTACGGCGTCGAAGCCCTGATGCGCGACAACTCGGGCAACTGGATGGTGCTGGTGGAGGCCCGCGAGTACACGCCCGAGGACTTCGAGGGCGTCAGCTTCGACTGAATCGACATCTCGATCACTCGAAGCGTCGGGAGGAGTTGATACGTCGGAGATCTCCGACATATCGTGGACGCCGTGACCACCGAGACGGACAACGTCGACCGCGTCTTCCTGGCGCTCGCGAATCCCGTCCGGCGCGAGTTGTTGCAGATCCTGCGGACGGGCCCGCTCGCCGCGGGGGAGCTCAGCGAGAAGTTCGCGCTCAGCCGGCCGTCGATCGCGGAGCATCTCAAGGTGCTCCGCGACGCCGGACTGGTGACGGACTCCCCCGACGGCCGCCGCCGGATCTACCGACTCACGGCAGAACCGCTGGCGGAGCTCGGCGAGTGGTTGCATCCGTTCGAGAAATTCTGGCGCGCACGGCTGTCCGCGCTCGCCGACGTCGCCGAGGAGTTGGAATGAGCACGATCTCACTCGATCAGTTCGTGGCTGCGACACCGGCCTCGGTGTGGCGCGCCCTCACGGAGCCCGAGTTGGTACGTCGATGGTGGGCGGACGGCGACATCTCCCCGGAGGTAGGGCACGAGTTCACGCTCGACATGCCCGGTTTCGGCGCGCAGCCCTGCCGGGTGCTGGAGTCGGAGCCACCGAGGCGCTTCGTCTACACCTTCACCACCGCATGGACGCTCACCTGGACGCTGCGCGCCGAAGGCCGCGGCACCCGCGTCTTCCTCGAGCACAGCGGGTTCGGCTTGGACGACAAGCGGATGGCCGCGGCCTTCGAGCGGATGGGACCGGGCTGGCGCGACACGGTGCTGCCGCGCCTGGCGACGGTCGCCGCGCAGGCGTAGTCCGCAGGCGTCTGGAATGATCGACGGGTGACCGAGAAATGCGTCCTGAGCGATCCCGTGAACGCCTCACTCTCCGGGCCGCACGCCCGGTTCCGCGAGGTCAGCGGCAGGATCCAGCGGTACCGGCCGGACGTCTCGGTCTTCTTCGGCCACCCGCGCGAGCTCACCGGCGAGGACTACGCCGACGTCGCCCGGCTCGCCGGTCCGGACAGGATCGCACTGCTCCGCGACCGGGCGAGCGCACTCCCCGCGGGCTGGACGGTGCGCGAGACGATCGGGCTGGTCCAGTACGACGGCGGCGCGATCGACACCGCGCCGGAACCGGAGGCCGTCCGGCTCACGCGCGAGGACGTCGCCGAGATGACGGCACTGGTCGAGCGCACCAAGCCCGGCCCCTTCCTCCCGCACACCATCGACCTGGGCACGTACCTCGGGATCCGCGACTCCGACGGGGCTCTCATCGCCATGGCCGGCGAACGCATGCACCCGACCGGGTGGACCGAGATCAGCGCCGTGTGCACCGCGCCCGAGGCGCGCGGCCGCGGCCTCGCCTCACGCCTGATCCGCGCTGTGGCCCACGGCATCCGCGAGCGCGGCGAGAGGCCCTTCCTGCACACCTCGGACGACAATCCGGCGCAGCGGCTCTACGAGTCGATGGATTTCGTCCACACGAGCACCGTCCCGCTCGAGGTCGTTCACGTCGGGGCCGGCCGGTGAACCCGCGGATCGATCGCCGCGCCCTGCTCGCTCTGCTGGCCGCCGGCACCGTCGGCGCCCTGGGCGGATGCGCGACCGAGACGACCGCGAGCCCGAACGGCGGCGGGAAGTCGAGCGCTCCGCCGGCACCGCCCACACCGTCGAAGCCCTTCGGTCCGCCGGCTCCGGGCACGCCCCGCACCGCGATCCCCTCGGCGCCCATCACGCACCTCCCCGGCCCGGGCCGCAACCTGGCACTGACCGTCGACGACGGTGCCGACGCCGACGTGGTGGGCGCGTACGCGCGGTTCGCGCGCGATACGGGAGCCCGCCTGACCTTCTTCGTCACCGGCAGTTTCGACGGATGGACGGCGCACCGGGACATCCTGCGGCCGCTGGTCGACTCCGGGCAGGTGCAGCTGGGCAATCACACCTGGAGTCATCCCTCCCTGGTCTCGCTCGGCGGGCAGGGCGTGGCGCGGGAGTTGCAGCGCACCAAGGACTTCCTCCGCCAGAACTTCGGGGTCGACGGGACGCCCTTCTACCGCCCGCCGTTCGGCTATCGGAACGCCGCCGTGGACGCGGTGGCGGCCGACCTGGGCTACACGGTCCCGACCCTCTGGTACGGCTCACTGTCGGACTCCGGCCTCATCACCGAGAAGTACCTGCTCGAGTGCGCCCGCAAGTACTTCCGGGAGCAGGCGATCGTGATCGGGCACGCGAACCACGCGCCGGTCACGCACGTCTACGGGCAGCTCACCGAAATCATCCGGTCCCGGAACCTGCAGCTCGTCACACTCGCCGACGTTCTGCAGGCACCGGGGCGGTAGCGCTCACGCGGCGACGGCGCGCCGCTCACCGACCCGCACCGCCGCCGTGCACGCGGCGATCAGCAGTGCCACCAGGAGCGCTCCGATCCCGAAGGTCTCCCAGTCGAACGGACCGGCGGCGGCCCCGTCGGCCTGCTTGCGCGCCGATCCGGACAGGAACGGAACGATGAGCAGGACCCCGACGCCGGCCACGGCTTCGGCGGCGACGACCTTCGGGAAGTGATGGAGGGCGAGGCGGATCACCGTGTCGTCGTCGCCGGCGAGACGCGCCCGCTTGATGGCGGGGATGAGGACCCGCACGTTGTAGGCGCCCGCGCCGACCATCGCGGCGACGAGGATCAGCTTGATCGAGAGGTACCGCCCGTAGGGCGTGGTGACGAACTGTGCGAACGAGCCCACGTGCACCCAGGTGAGCCAGAGCCCGCTCACGCCCACGGCGATCACCGCGCCCATCGCCCAGGCACTGAACCGCACCCACATGCGCTCGAAGGCGCCGGCGCCGTCGATCCCGGAGCGGCGGGCACGCAGGCCCGCCGCCGCGAGCACGAAGAGTCCGCCGAGCCAGATGACGCACGCCAGGATGTGCGCGAGCTTGAGCACCCGGTTGGCCGCGGCGTCCATGCCGACCACCGACGACGTGAGGCTCGGTGCGGTGGCGGCGAGCAGGACGAGGGCGAAACCCACGCCCGCGGTGACCGCCATCGATCGGCCGCGCAGCCCGCGGAGCACCACGAGCAGGGCGGCGGCGAGGACGAAGAGGCCCAGCTGGATCGTCGCCATCACCGGTCCCGAGATCCAGGCCCCCTTCTCCGCGGGCAGGTCGAGGTAGGCGCCGAACCGGCCCGGGGACAGCGACTCCGCAAAGGAGTACCCGAGCTTCGATCGCGCGATACGGCCCGCGTACTGCGCGTATCCGGCGATCACGGTGAAAGCCGCGATGGGCACGAGGAGAGCGCGGAGACTGTTCTCCGCGGCGCCGCCCCGGGCGGGCCGCGGGAGGAGATACGCGAGGGCGAGGAACGCACCACCCGCGAACGCGAGCGCACCGAAGTACCCCACCTGCGTGAGAACGCGCCACAGCGGAGGGGCGGCCGGAGCGGACGCCGCGAGATGCAAGGTAAGGCTCGTCATAGTCGAGTGAGACTAGCCTTACTTATCCGGTGTGACCAATCGGACACAACACCACCCCACCAGGGGATTTGTTAGCTTCGACAAGATGTCCGCTTCTCCGTGAGTGACGACCGCAGCCGATAATTGATAGGATGTTTCGGCTGCGGCCACTGCCGCAGCGAACATCCGTGTATCTACCTGGCACGGCCTGCGGGCATCCAAGGCGGCACGTCGAGCGATGCGGCGATGACCGCGGAAAGGCCCCAGACGGTGACCGCCACCATGTCCCACGAACCCTCCCCCACCGAAGCCGCCGGCACGCGGCCCGACCGGGTGGACGAGACATCCGGGCCGACCATGCTGTCCGTGGCGGGACCGACGTACTTCCCCATCGCCCTGGTCGCACGGCTGCCCTTCGCGATGATGGTGGTCGGCGTCCTCACCCTCGTCGTGGCGGGCCGGGACTCGCTGGCCTTCGGCGGCCTCAGCTCGGCGATGGTCGGGATCGGTTCCGCCGCAGTCGGACCGCTCGTCGGGGCGGCCGCGGACCGGTTCGGCCAGCGCCGCGCGGTGCTCGCAGCGGGTGCCGTCAACAGCCTCGCGCTGCTCCTCATGGCGTGGGTCGTCTTCAGCCCACTGCCGGGGTGGGCCGTCCTCTGCGCCGCCGCTCTCGTCGGCGCGAGCGCGCCCCAGGTCGGGCCGATGTCCCGTAGCCGGGTGGTCACCATGATCACCACGAGGCTGCCGGAGGGCCGCCGCGGGCGCACGCTGCTCTCGATGATGGCGTACGAATCCGCCGCGGACGAAGTGATCTTCGTCTTCGGGCCGGTCATCGTCGGGCTGTTGGCGACCACCCTGTCACCTGCCGCGCCGATGGTGGGAGCGGCAGTGCTCACAGTCCTCTTCGTGGGAGCCTTCGCCCTGCACCCCACGGGCCGCGCGACTGAGCAGCACGCCGCCGGCACCATCGATCAGGCACCCGCGCGGGAGTTGCGCAACCCCGCACTGGTCACCGTCGTCGCCGGAGTCTTCGGCGTGGGACTGTTCTTCGGCTCGACCTTGACCGGTCTCACGGCCTTCATGCGCGATGCGGGCAACGCCGAATCGGCGGGCCTGTTCTACGGGGTGATGGGCGTCGGCTCCGCGGCGCTGGCACTCGGATCCGCCCTCCTGCCCGACGCTTTCACGCTCGCTGCTCGATGGGTGGCCTTCGCCCTGGCGATGGTCGCGGGTGCCGCGCTCATCGCCGTGGCCCCGTCGCTCCCCTGGCTGGTCGCAGGCCTCGCGGTGGCAGGGATCGGCGTCGGCCCCACGCTGGTCACCGAGTTCAGCCTGGGTGCCGCCCGATCTCCGCGGGGGCGCTCCGCCACCGTCATGACGATCCTCGGCTCCGCGATCATCCTCGGCCAGTCGCTCGCCTCCGCCGTGAACGGCGAACTCGCGGAGCGGTTCGGCACCGGCGTGGCGCAGTGCACGCCGCTCATCGCCACCCTGATCGTGTTGAGCGCGGGCCTGGCCAACGTGGCACTCACGCGCCGTCAGTCGACGGCGGCTGCGGAAACCGGCGACCAGCCCGGCCCCTTCACCACGTAGCCCCACCGGTCCCGCCAGGAGTCCGCCGCACGGACGTCCCGCCAGATGGCGGTGTACTCGTGCGTCGCCACGCGCAGCGGGTTGTGGGTGTCGATGTTCTTCGTCAGGCCGAACCGCACCCGCTGCCCCTCGGGCTCGAAGGTCCCGAACAGGCGGTCCCAGACGATGAGGATGCCACCGTAGTTGCGGTCCAGGTACTCGGCGTTCGAACCGTGGTGCACGCGATGATGCGACGGTGTGTTCATCACGAGTTCGACGGGCCGCCAGAGCTTCCCGACCCGCTCGGTGTGGATGAAGAACTGGTACAGCAGGCTGACCGATTGCTGCAGCAGGATCATCCACGGCGGGATCCCGATCAGGGCGAGCGGGATCCAGTAGGGCAGCGCGCTGAAGGGCGTCCACGTCTGTCGCAGCGCCGTCGAGAGGTTGTAGAACCTGCTCGAATGGTGCACCACGTGGCTCGCCCACAGCACCCGCACGGTGTGATGGGTGCGGTGGTACCAGTAGTACGCGAGGTCGTCGGCGAGGAAGAGCAGCAGCCAGGTCAGCGGGTTCGTCGCCGGGAGATGCACCGGCGCCAGGAGGTACGCGCCCGCGAGGGCGGCGAGCACGACGAGCTTCCACCCGAGGTTGATGATCACGTTCCCGATGCCCATCGTCAGGCTGGTCCGGGAGTCACGCAGGTCGTAGCCGAGTTCGTCGTCGTCCGGTAGGAAGCGGAACGAGAGGTACTCGAGCACCAGGCAGAGCACGAACACCGGTATGGCGGCACGGATGAGGTCGAACACGGTGGTACCTGTGACTTTCTAGGAGTCCGCCGCAGCGGCGTCGAGGGCGGAGACGATGCCCGCCAACAGTGTTGAGGTCCTGGCGTGCGCCGCGTCGGCATCGCCCTGCGCAATGCTCGCTGCGAGGTCCAGGTGTGCCTGCCTGTCCAGCAGCTCACCGTCGAGCCCGAGGGAGCCGAAGGCCTGCTCCCCCACTCCCCGCATGCCGGCGAGCAGCGTGTTGAGCGCGAGGCGGTAGGCGAGATTGCCCGAGCCGTCGACGACCGCGGTCCAGAACGCCGCGTCGGCGGCGTACCCGCCGTCCGGGTACCCCTCGGCAAGCGCGACGATCGCCGCCTTCTGCTCCGGAGTGGCCCGTTCGGCGCAGAGGCGCGCGGCGTCGGCGGCGATCGTGCGCCGCATCTCGGTGACGTCCCGCAGCACGCGCAGCGGCGGGACGACACCCGCGCCGGCGACCGCACTGAGGACGTCCAGCCCGGCGCTCTCGCGCCAATCGAGCACGCGCGTCTTACCGCCCTGCGCGATGTGGACCAGCCCTGCCTGTCGTACGCCCTTGAGCGCCTCGCGGACAGCATGGCGGTTCACCCCGAAGCGTTCGGCCAGGTCGCGCTCCGCGGGAAGCGCATCGCCCGGCGCGAGGCGGCCGGACAGGATCTCGTCGACGATGCGCGCGAGCACCTCGTCGGAGATCGCGGTCCGCGTGATCGGAGTGACGTCCATGCGTCGCAGTCTGGCACGCCATCCGATATCTGGTCAACTGGTTGGACCAGTTGACGCACGGCCGACCGTGCAGGGCCGTCGATGGAGTCAGTCCGTGTGGGGAGGGCGCACCGAAGCACGGGCGAGCCGCTGCGCGTCGTGCTGCCGACCGAGTGGCTCCACCGGGATCGCGAGGACCTCGCCGTCGGGCAGCACTGTGGAGACCCGCACCGCGTCCCCAGCGGGCTGGACACGCTCCTTCGCGTGCCTGATCTCGGACATCGCGACTCCCTCCGGTGGAACTCCCGTTCTTCGAGGCTACGCTGCGAAGAGTGACGACGACCAGTGCCGGACTTCTGCTGTATCGCCGCCTCGACGGGGCGATCGAGGTACTCATCGGGCACATGGGCGGACCCTTCTGGGCGCGGAAGGACACACACGGCTGGTCGATCCCGAAGGGCCTGTACACCGACGAGGAGCCCCTCGCCGCTGCGGAACGGGAGTTCGCGGAAGAGCTCGGCTCCCCCGCGCCGTCCGGCCCCGCCGTCGCGCTCGGCTCCGTGCGACAGTCCGGCGGCAAAACGGTGACGGTCTTCGCCCGGGAGGGTGACTTCGATGCGACGTCGATCTCCTCCAACGAGTTCGAGCTCGAATGGCCCCGCGGGTCCGGTCGGATGCGGAGCTTCCCGGAGATCGACCGGGCGGGCTGGTTCAGCCTCGACGATGCCGCGGCGAAACTGGTGAAGGCGCAGTCGGTGTTCCTGGAACGCCTGCGCGCGCACCTGCACCCCGAGTGAGGGCGGCGGCCGCAGCGGCGCACACGACGGATACCCCCGCCGCGGCCAGCGCGATGTGGTTCCAGCCGGCGACCGCGTCGACACCCGCGGCGAGCAGGCCGGCGATCGTGATCCCCAGCGCGGAACCCACGTAGCGCGCAGTGTTGTTCGCGCCGCTCCCCATGGCGGCGTCGCCGGCCGGCACGCTCGCGATCGCCTCGCGTGCGAGGCCCGTGTTGAGCAGCCCCGAGGCGATTCCGGCGACCACCAGGCCCGGCACGAGGCGCACCGGGGAGGCACCGTCGGACAGGCCCGTGGTGAGGAGCAGCCCCAGCGCTACACCGGCGAGACCGCCCACCAGGTGCGTGCGGCCCGACAGAACCCCCGCCAGGCGCGAGAATCCCAGTGCCGCGACGGCACTCGTGCCCGCCCACAGCGCGAGCAGGCCGCCCGCCTGCAGCGTGCTCAGGCCGAGACCGCGGACGACGAAGGTGGCGGCGACGGACATCGCGGAGATCACGCCGATACCGGTACCGAACGCCGCGACGGTAGCGGCGAGGAACCGCTGGCGGCGGAACAGTGCCGGGTCGACGAGTCGGGCGGCGCCGCGGCGCTGGCTCACGACGAGGGCCGCGGAGATTAGGACCGCCGCGACTCCGAGGATCGCCGCCGGTCCCCCCGCCCCGGCCCGCGCCTCGACGAGTGCCGCGACCGCCGCCGCGAGCGCGCCCGTGAGCAGGACGAAGCCCACGATGTCGAGCGGCCGGTCCGGGTTGTGCGGTGGGCGCGCGGGAATCCGGCGCGCCGCCCACCACAGGAGCGCCCCGCCCGCCGCGAGCAGCACGTAGTAGAGGCGCCACGCGCCCGCCAGGTCGAGGAGGCCGGTCAGGACGGGCCCGAGCGCGATCCCCGCGCCCATCGAGGAACTCCACCACACGGCCGTGCGGGCGCGGTGCCCGTCGTGCTCGCTCACCGCGGCGACCAGGCCCAGACCGGTAGCGATCATGCCCGCCGCACCGACGCCGGCGAGGATCCGGGCGCCCACGAACAACGGCGCCGAGCCGACCGCCGCGCACGCGAGGCTCGCCGCGACGAAGACGGCGGCGCCGGCCAGGAAGACCCGGCGGTGGCCGATGCGGTCTGCGACGACACCTGCCGTGACCAGCGCTGCCGCGAGTCCGACGCTCATCGACGCGAGGATCCACGTGGCTGCGGCGGGCCCGGCGCGCAGCGCCCCGTTGAGCGTGACGGCGTTGCCGAGCGGACCGGCGTAGGCGAGCATCGCCAGGAGGGTGCTCGCCGCGACGGTGACGAGAACCCGCTCGTACCCCGTTTCCAGTCTTGTCATGAGACTCATCATCGCTCACTTCGAGTCTGATCACAAGACTCATTCGCGCTATGCTGGGGTTATGGCTCTAGGGACGGGGTACGAGGCGCAGCCCTGCCATCTGGCGCGGGCGCTCGAGGTGATCGGCGAGCGGTGGACGATGCTCATCCTGCGCGACCTGTTCTACGGCGTGCGGCACTTCAGTGACCTGCTCGAACACCTCGACGTCTCCCGCGGCGTGCTCACCGACCGGCTCGACACCCTGGTGGGAGCCGGCGTGGTGACCCGCCGCAAGGTGGGGCGCACCGTCGAGTACCAGCTCACCCCGGCCGGCGAGGAGCTGTGGCCCACGCTCTTCAGCCTCATCCGCTGGGGGCGCCGCCACCTCGACGCCGACTTCCCCGCGCGGATCTTCGCGCACGCCACCTGCGGGACCGACCTGGAGGAGTCCGGTCTGTGCCCGCGGTGCGGCCTCGTTCCGGCGGTGCGCGACCTGGATTCACGCCCGGGTGACGGCCCCAACCCGCGGCGCCGCGACGATCCGGTCGCCGTCGCGCTGCGCGAACGGCACCGGATGCTGGTACCGATTCCCTGATCGCGCCCCGACGTCAGTTCCGGTAGTTCTCCACGGTGTTCGCCGACCGGGTGGCGGCCTCATCCGGGTTCTCGCCGAACTCGCGCCGGGCGCGACGCTGCCGGAGCAGGTCCCAGGCCTGGTCGAGTTGGGTCTCGAGGACCTGCAGCCGCGCGTGCTCCTCGCTCTCGCTGATCTCGCCCGCGCCGAGCCTGCTCCGCAGCTCATGCTCCTCCGCGATGAGCGAATCGATCCGGGTGTGGATGGCGTCGTCGGTCATGGTCCGATCCTGCCACTGATCGGCGGAACGCGCGGGCCACGGAGGGGTGCGCTGTCGCGCACCGCAGCCGTTGCGACGACGAGGGGCCGGGCCGCGTGGCCCGGCCCCTCGTCGTCGTGTCGCGTCAGACCGTGGCGGCGTCCGTCGGCACGTCCGTGCGGATGATGTGATCGAAGGCGCTCAGCGCCGCGGTCGCGCCCGAGCCGGCGGCGACGACGATCTGCTTGAACGGCACCGTGGTGCAGTCGCCCGCAGCGAAGACGCCGGGGAGCGAGGTACGTCCGGCCTCGTCGACCACGATCTCGCCGCGCGCGCTCAGTTCCAGCGTTCCCTCGAGCCACTCCGTGTTCGGCAACAGGCCGATCTGGACGAAGACGCCGTCGAGCTCCAGCGTGTGCGCCTCGTCGGTGGTGCGGCTCTTGTAGTTCAGGCCCGTCACCGTGGTGCCGTCGCCGACGACCTCGGTGGTCATCGAGCTGACCAGAACCTCGACGTTGGGCAGGCTGCGGAGCTTGCGCTGCAACACCTGATCGGCACGCAGCTCGGAATCGAATTCGATGAGCGTGACGTGGGCGACGATCCCGGCGAGGTCGATCGCGGCCTCGACACCCGAATTGCCGCCGCCGATCACGGCGACGCGCTTGCCCTTGAACAGCGGGCCGTCGCAGTGCGGGCAGTACGTGACGCCCTTGTTGCGGTACTCGGCCTCGCCGGGCACGTCCATCGAACGCCACCGGGCGCCGGTCGAGATCACCACGGTGCGCGAGCTCAGCTGCGCTCCGCTGACCAGATCGACCGAGATCATGCCGGATTCGTCGTCGCGGGTCAGCTTCGCGCCGCGCTGGTTGTTCATGATGTCCACGTCGTACTGACGGACCTGGTTCTCGAGCTCGGCGGCGAACTTCGGGCCCTCGGTGTAGCTGACCGAGGTGAAGTTCTCGATCGCCATCGTGTCGAGCACCTGGCCGCCGAAGCGCTCGGCGACGACGCCCGTGCGGATCCCCTTGCGGGCCGCGTAGACCGCGGCGGTCGCACCCGACGGGCCGCCGCCGACGACGAGGACGTCGAACGGGTCCTTCTCGGCCAGCGTGGCGGCGGTGCGCTCGGCGGCGCCGTCGTCGAGCTTGCCGACGATCTGCTCGAGGGTCATCCGGCCCGAGTCGAAGAGCTCACCGTTGACGAAGACGGTCGGCACGGCCATCACCCGGCGGCTGTCGACCTCGTCCTGGAACAGCGATCCGTCGATGGCGGTGTGAGTGATCCGCGCATTGAGGACCGCCATGAGGTTGAGCGCCTGCACCACGTCGGGGCAGTTCTGGCACGAGAGCGAGAAGTAGGTCTCGAAGTGGTAATCACCCTCGAGGTCGCGCACCTGCTCGAGCAGGTCGGCGGCCTCCTTCGACGGGTGACCGCCCACCTGGAGGAGCGCGAGCACCAGGGAAGAGAACTCGTGCCCCAGCGGGATGCCCGCGAACTGCACCGCGATGTCGGTGCCGGCGCGGCGGATCAGGAACGACGGGGTGCGCGAATCGTCACCGGTCCGGTCGTGATGGATGTGATCGGACATGCCCGCGATCTCGTCGAGCAACTCCGCGAGTTCGGCCGACTTTGGGCCGTCGTCGAGCGTCGAGACCAGCTCGACCGGCATCGTGACGTTGGTGAGCAGGCCCTTGAGCTGAGTGGCGAGCGAGGCTTCGAGCATGGTGATCCGGTTCCCTCCAGGAAGACGCGAACGATGGGTTCAGCGACGACGGGGCGGGAGGTGAGTCCCGCCCCGTCGTCGCTGAGGCGACTAGATCTTGCCGACGAGCTCCAGCGAGGGAGCGAGGGTCTCGGCGCCCTCTTCCCACTTGGCCGGGCAGACCTCGCCCGGGTGCGAGCGCACGTACTGGGCGGCCTTGACCTTGCGGACGAGCTCGGCGGCGTTGCGGCCGATGCCCTCGGCGGTGACCTCGGTGAACTGGACGACGCCGTCGGGATCAACGAGGAAGGTGCCGCGGTCGGCCAGGCCCTGGCCCTCACGGAGCACCTCGAAGTCGGTGCTGATCTGCAGGCTCGGGTCGCCGATCATCGCGTACTTGATCTTGGCGATGGTGTCCGACGAGGCGTGCCACGCCTTGTGCGTGAAGTGGGTGTCGGTCGAGACCGAGAAGACCTCGACGCCCAGGGCCTGCAGCTCCTCGTAGTGATCCGCGAGATCGCCGAGCTCGGTCGGGCAGACGAACGTGAAGTCGGCCGGGTAGAAGTAGAAGACGGCCCACTTGCCGGCGATGTCCTGGTCGGAGACGGTGACGAAGTTGCCGTCCTTGAATGCCTCAGCGGTGAAGGGCTTGATCTGCTTGTTGATCAGCGACACGTGCGTCCTCGTTTCGTTCGGGTACCTGTGGGTTCGCAATCGAGATTAGGTCCGGCCGATTTATCGGACAAATCGATTCATCCTCGAACACCGATCACAGTTACCTATCGTCGCTGGCAGGAGCGGTGTCGCAGCGCAATCACAGAGAGGTGATTCTCATCACGAGCGCGATCGATGGACACCCACACACCGCGGACCCGTTCTATCACTGCAGGTCACACCAGTAATTCGGGCCCCATCGAGGGCGCGGGCGGACGCCGGCGGGCTCGGTGTTCCCTCGGACACATCGCATCGTCATTTTCGGTCCGACCGGCAACACGAAAGAACCCCTCCGGCCGAAGCCGAAGGGGTTCTTCTCTGTGGAGCTAAGGGGACTCGAACCCCTGACCCCCACACTGCCAGTGTGGTGCGCTACCAGCTGCGCCATAGCCCCGTATTCGGTTGTTCACCTGCGGTTTCCCGCCCGGAGAACATTACAGGAGCCAGTTGGCGTGCACCAAATCGGCTGGTCAGCGACTGTTTACTTGAGGAGCGGGGTCAGCCAGTCGCCCTGCACGGTGAGCTTGTCGCCGTTATGCACGACGGTGGGCGTGCCGGTGCTTCCGATGTCCTGCATCAGCTTGCTGCCGGCGCCGGCGTTCTGGGCCGATTCCACGGAGTACTTGCCGTCGCGGATCGCCGCGGTCACGTCGGCGGGGAGCTCCACGCCCTTGGCCTTCGCACCGTCGGCGAGGACCGTCGCGATCTCCGCGTTGGTCTTGTCGCCCTTGCCCTCCTCGGGCTGGTTGGCGTACATCGCGGTGTGCGCGCCCATCCACGCCTTCTGCTTCTGGTCGCCGGGCAGCGAGGACTTCGCGATGGCGAGCAGGCCACCGGCGGCGCGGTCGGAGTAGTCGCCCGACGGGCTGCTGCGGTTCAGGAAGGAGAGCATGAAGAACTTGATCTGCAGCTTGCCGTCCTCGACGGCCTTGGTGATCTGCTCGCCGTACTGGCGCTCCATGTTGCCGCAGGCGGGGCAGTACGGATCCTCGAAGAAGGTCAGCTTCGTGGGCGCGTCCTCCTTGCCCAGCACGAAGACGGGGGTGGCCTTGTCGATCGCGGCCTGCGCCTTGTCGGCGGGTGTGCCCTCGTTCTTGCTCATCAACAGCACACCGCCGATGACGACCACGATCACGACCAGGACGGCGATGCCGCCCAGCACGTAGGTCATGGTGTTGGACTGCTTCGCGGGAACGTACTTCGCGTTCTTACCCTTGCTCACGCCGACCACAATAGCGGCAATCGCAGAGTTACCAGGTCAGGCCGCTATCCCCCGAGCACACCGTCGACGAGGGCTTTCGCCTCGGCCTGCACCTGGGCGAGATGCTCGGCGCCGCGGAAGGACTCCGCGTAGATCTTGTAGACGTCCTCCGTGCCCGACGGGCGCGCGGCGAACCAGGCGCTCTCCGTGGTCACCTTGAGGCCGCCGATCGGCGCACCGTTCCCGGGGGCGCGGGTGAGCTTGGCCGTGATCGGCTCCCCCGCGAGTTCGTCGGCGGGCACCTGGTCGGGCGAGAGCTTCGACAGCACGGCCTTCTGCTCGCGGCCGGCGGGCGCGTCGGTGCGCGCATAGGCCGGAACGCCGTACTGCTCGGCCAGCACCGCGAAGTGCTGCGACGGGCTCTTCCCGGTGACGGCGAGGATCTCCGAGGCGAGGAGGGCCATGATGATGCCGTCCTTGTCGGTCGTCCACACCGAGCCGTCGTGCCGCAGGAAGGACGCGCCGGCGGACTCCTCGCCGCCGAATCCGACGCTGCCGTCGAGCAGGCCCGGGACGAACCACTTGAATCCGACGGGGACCTCGAGCAGCTTCCGCTGCTGCTCGGCGACCACGCGGTCGATCATCGACGAGCTCACCAGCGTCTTGCCGACGGCCGCATCATCGCGCCAACCGTTGCGTGAGGCGAAGAGGTAGTCGATGGCGACGGCGAGATAGTGGTTCGGGTTCATCAGCCCGCCGTCGGGCGTGACGATGCCGTGGCGGTCCGAGTCCGCGTCGTTGCCGGTCGCGATGTCGTACTGGTCCTTGTTCGCGATGAGCGAGGCCATCGCGTTCGGCGAGCTGCAGTCCATCCGGATCTTGCCGTCGGTGTCGAGCGTCATGAATGCGAACTGCGGGTCGACGGTCGGGTTCACCACGGTCAGGTCGAGGTTGAAGCGATCGCCGATGGCGCCCCAGTAGCCGACGGCGGCGCCACCCAGCGGGTCTGCCCCGATGCGGACGCCCGCGTCTCGGATCCGGTCCAGATGCAGGACCGAGGGCAGGTCGCCGACGTACGAGTCGAGGAAGTCGAAGCGCTGCACCGCGTCCGAAGCCAGCGCCTGCGCGAGCGGGATGCGGCGGACCTCGCGGAGTCCGCCCTCGAGGATCTCGTTGGCGCGGGCGGCGATGACACCGGTCGCATCGGTGTCCGCGGGCCCGCCGGACGGCGGGTTGTACTTGAAGCCGCCGTCCGCAGGTGGGTTGTGCGACGGGGTGACGACGATGCCGTCGGCCTCCACGCCGGAGTGGGACCGGTTGAAGGTGAGGATCGCGTGGCTCAGGGCCGGGGTCGGGGTGTACCGGTCATCGTGATCGATGAGGGTGTCGACGCCGTTCGCGGCGAGCACCTCGACCGCCGTCTCCCACGCCGGATCCGAGAGCAGGTGCGTGTCCTTCGCGAGGAACAGCGGCCCCCGGATCCCCTGCGCCGCCCGGTACTCGACGATCGCCTGCGTGGTGGCCGCGATGTGCCCGTCGTTGAAACTGCCGTTGAGCGAGCTCCCGCGGTGGCCCGACGTTCCGAAGGCGACCCGCTGGTCCGGATCACCGGGGTCCGGCGCGACCGAATAGTACGCGGCCCGAACGGCTTCGACGTCGATCAGGTCCGCGGGAAGAGCCGGCAGTCCGGCACGCGTATGAGCCATCTTCAGTCCACCTCACACTGACGGAACGCGGCCGCGGATCGCGCGGCCCGGGCGTCCAACGTAACGCCGGAACAGGTTCCGCGCGGGATAAACCGCGCACCGCGCGGGCCGCGGCGCCGGAACGGTGAGGACCGTCACGGCGCCGCGGCCGGACTCAGACGATCGCCCACACGATGAGCACCATCGCGAAGCCCACCACCGACAGGATCGTCTCGAGCACCGACCAGGTCATCAGGGTCTGCTTGACCGTCATGTTGAAGTACTTCGCGACGATCCAGAAGCCGCCGTCGTTGACGTGGCTGAGGATGATCGATCCCGCCGAGATGGCGATGACGATCAGCGCGATCTGCGCCTGCGAGTAGTTCCCGGCCGCGACCGTCTCTCCGATGATGCCGGCGGTGGCCGTGATGGCCACCGTCGCCGAGCCCTGGGCGATGCGCAACGCGCAGCTGACGAGGTACGCCGTCACGATCAGCGGCAGCCCCAGGTTCGACATCGACTCCGTGAGCGCCGTACCGACGCCCGTCGCGCGCAGGACCGCACCGAACAGGGCGCCCGCGCCGACCACCAGCAGGATCATGCCGATGGGCTTGAGCGCGGCGCCCGTCATCTCCGCGAGCTGGTTGGCGTTGATGCCGCGCCGGATGCCCAGCAGGTAGAAGGCGAGCACCACGGCGATGGTCAGCGCGATGGCCGGCGTGCCGAGGAAGACGAGGATCGAGAAGGGCTTGGTGCCCTGCGTGAGCCAGACCGAACCGAAGGTGCCGCCCAGGATCAGCAGCATCGGCACGGCGATGATGAACGCGATCAGCGCCAGCGACGGTCGATCCTTGCTGGCGTGCTCCTCCTCCGGGACGAACTCCTCGGGCACGTCGACGATCACACGCTTACCGATCCAGGTGCCCCAGACCACGCCCGAGGCGAACCACGCCGGGATGCCGCAGACGAGGCCCATGACGATGATCCAGCCCAACGAGGTGTGCAGCAGACCCGCCGCGGCGACGGGGCCCGGGTGCGGCGGCAGGAAGGCGTGCGTCATGGACAGGCCCGCCAGCATCGGTAGGGCGTACATGACCAGCGACTTGCCGCCGCGCTTGGCGGCCACGTAGACGAGCGGCGCCAGGATGAAGATGCCGATGTCGAAGAACACCGGGATGCCGAGGATCAGGCCCGTGACGCCCATGGCGAGCGGAGCGCCCTTGGGACCGAACAGCTTGAGCAGCCAACTGGTGAGCACGTCGGCACCGCCGGAGCGTTCCAGGATCGCACCGAGGACGGTGCCGAGGCCGATGATCGGTGCGATGTGCCCGAGGATGCCGCCGAATCCCGTTTCCAGGATCGATTGGGCGGCTCCCTTCTGCGGCGAGCCGACGAGCTTCTCGACGGAGACGCCCGCCACGAGCGCGAGCCCGACGGAGACGATGATCAGCGCGATGAAGGGTTCGAGCTTGACCTTGATGATGAGGAACAGCAGGACCGCGATCGACACCGCGGCGAGGGTCAGCAGACCCCCGGTGTCGTGCTGCAGCCAGTGGATGGCCGAGGACATGGGGAGGTTCTCCGTTTCTGGAAGGGACTACAGCGCGGCGACGAACCGGGCGGCGCGGGTGGTGATGTCGGCCCAGTCGCCGGCGGCGACGGTGTCAGGGGGCACGACGGACGTGCCGGCGCAGACGGCGACGGCGCCGGCGCCCAGGAACTCGCGGGCATTGGCCTCGCTGACGCCGCCCGACGGCAGCAGCGGCAGGCCGGGGAACGGACCGTGCAGATCCTTGAGGTAGCCCGGCCCGAAGGCGCGGGCGGGGAAGATCTTCACCGCCACCGAGCCGAGCGCGGCCGCGCGGGCGACCTCGGTCGGCGTCAGGGCGCCGAGGAAGACGGGGACCCCCAGGTCCCGGGCGGCCTGCGCGACCTCCTCGTTGACGTCGGGGGTCACGAGGAACCGGGCTCCGGCGTTCACGGCGTCACGGGCCTGCGCCGCGGACCGGACGGTGCCCACGCCGAGGTTCGTCCCCTCGACGGAGGCCGCCCGTTCGAGGTGTCCGAGCACGCCGGGCGTGGTGAAAGTCAGTTCGACGGTGCGGATCCCGCCGTCGGCGAGCGCGCGACACAGCGCCGCGGCGTCGGGGAGTTCGGGAGCGCGCACCACGGTGAGTGCGCGGTCGGCGGCCAGTGCGTCGAGCAGGCCGGATTCGTCGTTCACGGTCAGAGGACCCCTTCGTTGGTCAGTCGCAGCGCGCCGCCCGCGAGCGCGCCGGTGAGGGTGCCGTCGTCGAGCGCGGCGACACCGCGGACGAAGACGTGGGTGAAGCCCGCGGCGGGCGTGCGCGGGGCGTCGTAGGTGGCGCGGTCGATCACCGCGTCGGGGTCGAAGAGCGCCAGGTCGGCGGCGTAGCCCTCGCGGACCAGGCCCCGTCGGACCAGGCGGAGGCGACGGGCGGGACGACCCGTGAGGTGGCCCACGCACTCCTCGAGGCTCATCAGCCCCAGGTCGCGGCTGTAGTGGCCGAGGTAGCGGGCGAAGGTGCCCCACGCTCGCGGATGGGGCTTGCCGCCGACGAGCAGGCCGTCGCTGCCACCGGTGTGGGTCCGATGCCGCATGATGGCGCGGACGTTCTCCTCGTGCCCCACGTGTTGCAGGATCCCGGTCGCGAGCCGATCGTCGAGGAGGATGCCGATGCAGACGTCGAACGGATCGCGGCCCTCGTCGGCCGCGATCCGGGCGACGGTCCGGCCCACGTACCCGGCCAGCGCATCGGTGCCGACGCCGCTGATCTCGATCGTCTCCCACTCCGCGATCACGCCGTGACAGCCGTCGGATCCGGTGAGCTCGAGGTGCTCCCGGATCCGCGCCAGCGCATCGGGATCACGCAGCCGATCCAGCGTCGCATCGGCGCCGCCCGCCGCGGCCCAACTGGGCAGGATCGCGGCCAGCGTGGTGGCGCCGGGCAGATAGGGGTAGGTGTCGAGCGAGACGTCGGCACCGGCGGCCAGGGCATCGTCGAGCAGGGCCAGCAGCTCGGGGGCGCGGCCCTTGTTCGGGCCGAAGTTGAGGGTGGCGTGGGCGAGGTGCAGGGGGCAGCCGGTGCGCCGCGACAGGTCGATCATCTCGGCGTACGCCTCCATCGCACCCGCGCCGTAGCTGCGATGGTGCGGCGAGAAGTAGCCGCCCAGCTCGCCCGTCGTGCGCATCAGCGCGGCCAGCTCCGCGTCGTCTGCGTACATCGCCGGGGTGTAGGTCAGGCCCGTGGACAGTCCGACGGCGCCCTCGCGCAGACCCTGCGCCAGGATCCCCTGCATGCGCTCCACCTCGTCCGGGGACGCGACGCCGTCGTCGAAGCCCCGGGTGAGCGCGCGGAGCAGCCCGTGCGGCACGAGGTAGGCGAGGTTCGTGGCGGTGCCGGCTGCGTCGAGGCGGTCGAGGTACTCGCCGACGGTGCGCCAGGAGAAGTCGAAGTCCTCCGGATCGGTGTTCCAGCCGGCGATCTGGCGCCGCACCACGGCGAGGGTCTCGTCGGAGACGGGTGCGTAGCTCAGGCCGTCCTGGCCGATCACCTCGCACGTGACGCCCTGGGTGATCCGCGACGGATGCTCGGGATTGAGCAGGACCTGCAGGTCGGAATGGGCGTGCATATCGATGAATCCGGGGCTGAGCACCAGGCCGTCGGCGTCGATGACGCGGCGGGCGGGGCCGAGGTCGGTGCCGATCGCGGCGATCACGCCGTCGGCGATCGCGACGTCGGCGGTGTAGCGCGGCGCCTCGGTGCCGTCGACGACGGTGGCGGCGCGGATGACTGTCTCGTGCATGGCGCGCCTCTAGAAGTGGGTGGAGATCATGTCGACGACCTGCGGGTTCTCGCCGTCGTCGGCCACGACGGGGATGACCCGCCACTTGTCGAAGACGGTGCAGGGATGGCTCAGTCCGAGCCGGACGACATCGCCGACCGCGAGCGGATCGTCGGCCTGCAGACGGAGGAAGGCGTGCTGATCGTTGACGGCGGAGATCTCCGCGTCGATCGGGCGCGAGGGCTCGCCGAGGCCCGTGGCGGCGACCTGCGGCTCGGGCAGGCCTTCGTCGAAGGAGACGTCGCGACGACCCACGTCGAGGAGGGCCAGGCCGGGCTCGGGCCGGGAGATCACGCGCGCCCAGACGTGCATGGCCGACCGCAGCCGCGGGGCATCGGCCTCGCGTCCCGACGGCGTGATGCCGCGGTAGAAGCCGTCGTCGTGGATGATGTACGCCCCGGAACGGACCACGATCCGCGCGTCGTCGATGCTCCCGAGGACTGCCGCGACACGGTCGAAGTAGGCGCTGCCCCCGGCGGAGACGACGATCCGTCCCTCCGGGTACAGCGGGCGCAGGCGCGCGTGCAGGTCCGCCAGCGTGCGCAGGTAGTCGTCGACGATGCCGAGCGCCGCGGCCGAGGTGTCGTGCGCGAAGGCGCCCTCGTAGCCGGTGACGCCGCCGAGGCGCAGGCGCGGGGAGGCGGCGACGCGCTCACCGATGGCGTGGGCCTCGTCGACGGTGCGGGCGCCGGTGCGGCCGCCGGGGCCGCCCAGCTCGACGAGCACGGTGGGTTGCCGGGTCGCGTCGAAGAGCTCCCGCTCGAGCACGTCGACGGTGCCGAGCCCGTCCGCCCACAGGGTGACTTCGAGGGCGGGATCGGCGTCGAGCGCCCCGCCCAGCCAGCGGATCCCGGCCGGATCGGCGATCGCGTTGGCGACGTGCAGGTTCCGGAATCCGGTGGCGACGGCGGCCTGTAGCTGCGGCAGGTTGGCGACGGTGATCGCCGTGGCTCCGGCGTCGAGCTGCTCCTGCCAGAGGGCGGGGGCCATGGTGGTCTTGCCGTGGGGCTCGAGGTCGAAGCCGTGGGCGGCGGTCCAGCGCGCGAACTCGGCGACGTTGCCGGACATCGCGGCCCGGTCGAGCACGAGCACGGGCGTCGAGAGCTCCGCCAAGCGGGGCGAGCGGGCGAGGAAATCGGCCGTTGTCATGCCGTTCGCCCACGCGGGCACCGCCTTGTCGAGCACACTCAGCTCCACCGGCCGGGCACCGTTCCCGTTGACCATCATGCTTCCCAATCTGCTATGTTGCGTATATTGCAATCACCGTTGCGTGATGCGTGTCACAGACGCTAGCATTGCCGCAGAACCTGCACAACCACGAGAGAGAAAGACGGACACGACGGGTGACTGGAGCTTGGATCGCGTGCCTCGGGGAGCCGCTGGCACTGGTCGCCGCGGCGGACCTCGACGCACCGGAGCCCGCGATGCACGCCGGCGGCGCCGAGGCTAACGTCGCGGCGGGCACCGCGGTGCTGGGCACGCGCACGGCGTTCCTCAGCCGCGTCGGCGGCGACGCCGAGGGGCGGCGGATCGTCGAGCACCTGCGGGCCCACGGAGTGCACGTCGACGGGGTGGAGGTCGACGATGAAGCCTTCACCGGCCGCTACGCCAAGACCGAGGGCGTCGACGACGCCGGCGAGCCCGTCACCGCCAGCACCTACCGCCGCGCGGGCAGCGCCGCCGCCGCGATGGGCCCCGAATTCCTCACCCGCCCAGCGGTCGCGGTCGCGCTGGCGCGAGCGCGCATCGTGCACACCAGCGGCATCACGCCCGCCCTGTCCCCGTCGTGCGCCGCGCTTGCGCGCGCCCTGCTCCGTGACCGGACCGGCGTCACCGGGACGGTCACCTTCGACGTGAACTGGCGCGAACAACTCTGGCCGGACGGTGACCCGTCGCTCGTCGTCGAACTGGCCCGGTACGCCGACGTCGTGCTCGTCGGCTCCGACGAGGCCGAGCGGGTCCTGAGTACCGGCACCCCCGACGGGGTACGCGCACTTCTGCCCGAGCCGCACACCGTCGTGGTGAAGGACGGCGCGGTGCGCGCCGTCGCCGTCGACCGGGACGGTGCGCAGATCGCGGTGCCCGCTCTCGCAGTGGACGTGGTCGAGCCCGTGGGCGCGGGCGACTCCTTCGCCGCCGGCTTCCTGCACGGACTCGCGCGCGGCGAGGATCTGCGTACGTGCCTGCGTCGCGGACACGCGGGCGCGGCCGCCACCCTGACGGTGCGCGCCGATTTCGCCACTCTCCCCGCTGATTCCATGGCGGCGCTCCTCTCCTGCGACGACGCCACCTGGGCCACGGCGCACGTCGCCCCCGAGGCGGTGCGGGTGGGCGATGCCCTCCTCCCTCCCCCGCGCGAGAGCCGGACACCATGAGCCAGAGCCTCACCCGCGCACTCGAGATCCTCCGCCTGCTCGGCGAGGGGCCGGCCTCCCTGGACGAACTGGCCGACGAGCTCGGCGTGCACAAGACCACCGTGCTGCGCCTGTTGCGCCCCCTCACCGACGCGCGGTTCGCCTATCACGACGACGTCCACCGGTACCACCTCGGCTCACGCGTCTTCGACCTTGCGGCGCGCGCCTCGGAACAGCGGAGCATCAAGGAGATCGCGGCACCGCATCTGATCGCGTTCAATCGCGAGTACGGCCGCACGACGCACCTCGCCGCGCGCGAGGGCGATGCGGTGGTCTACATCGACAAGCTCGAATCGCGCGACCTCATCCGCATGTACTCGCGTGTGGGCATGGAGGCCAATCTCAACTCGAGCGCCGTCGGCAAAGTACTGCTCGCGGCACTTCCCGATACCGAACTCCGCCCTCTGGTGCAGGGGATCGACTTCACCCTGCGCACGCCGAACACGATCATCGAGCCCGAGGCTTACCTGCACGAGATCGCGAAGGTCCGCGAACAGGACTGGGCGGTGGATCGCGAGGAGAACGAGCCGTCGATCAACTGCATCGCGGCGCCGGTCCGGGACGCCTCGGGTTCCGTCGTGGCCGCGGTCTCGGTATCGGTGCCCGACGTGGTGCTGCCCTTCGAGGAACTGCTGAACCTGCTGGAGCCGCTGCGCACGACGTGCGCGGCGATCTCCGGCGATTGCGGGTACCGCCCGCGCTGAACCTCCCGGCGAACCCGGGAACCACCGAAACACCCACCGAGAACGAAGGAATCATCATGACCGCGACCGCCGTCTCCACCACCGACGCGCCCGCCCCCGCCCACTTCTTCAGCCAGGGCGTGCGCCGCGGCAACATGCTGCAGGTCTCGGGCCAGGGACCGATGGACCCGGCCACCAACCAGTACATCGCCGAGGGCGACGTCAAGGAGCAGACCCGCCGCACGCTCGAGAACGTCAAGGCGATCCTCGAAGCCGGCGGGGCGTCCGTCGCCGACGTGCTGATGTTCCGCGTGTACCTGACGACGCGCGACGACTTCGCGCCGATGAACGAGGTGTACGGGGCGTTCATCGCCGAGAACGTACCCGAGGGTGCCGCGCTCCCCTGCCGGACCACGGTCTTCGTCGACCTGCCCCACGAGGTGATGCTCGTGGAGATCGACGCGCTCGCCGTCCTCGACTGACGTTCCCCACACCCCGATTGATATATGCGCATGTTGCAATGTATGGTCGTCCGGTGATCTCATCGGACGACGATCGGGGCTGACATGAGCGGGCACTCCCACGCGGGGCACGATCACGGCCTGAGCGCGGACGCCGACAAGAAGTGGCTGAGCATCGCGCTCGCGCTGCTCGTCGGCTTCATGGCCATCGAGGTGACCATCGGCATCATCGCGAGTTCACTCGCGCTGATCACCGATGCCGCCCACATGCTCACGGACGCCGCCGCGATCGTGCTCGCACTCGTCGCGATCCGGATCGCCGCGAAGCCGGCGAAGGGCGGATACACCTGGGGCCTCAAGCGGGTGGAGATCCTGTCGGCACAGGCCAACGGGATCACCCTCCTGCTCCTCGCGGCGTTCTTCGTCTACGAGGGCGTCTCGCGCCTGATCTCCCCGCCCGACGTCGACGGCAGGCTCGTCTTCCTCACCGCGCTCGCCGGGTGCGTGGTGAACCTCGGCGCCACCTGGTGCATCCGGCGCGCGAATCGCAGCAGCCTCAACGTTGAGGGCGCGTACCAGCACATCCTCAACGACCTCTACGCCTTCATCGCCACCGCCATCGCGGGTGCGATCATCTGGGCGACCGGATGGGGGCGAGCCGATGCGATCGCCGCCCTGGTCGTGGCGGCACTGATGCTCAAGGCGGGTTGGGGACTGGTCAGGGCGTCGGGCCGGATCTTCCTCGAAGCGGCTCCCGAGGGGGTTGAGCCGGCGCGCATCGGGCGCGACGTGGCCGCCGTGCCGTCGGTCACCGAGGTGCACGACCTGCACGTCTGGGAGATCACCTCGGGCCAGGCCGCGTTGTCGGCGCACGTCCTCGTCGATCCCGGCGCGGACTGCCACGCCGTGCGCTCGAAGATCAGCGGCATGCTCCACGACCAGTACGGCATCGAGCACGCGACGCTGCAGGTCGACCACGACGGGGCCGAGGAGCACTGCGGCGACCCGCACGGCGATTCCTACCCCGGTCAGGCTCCGGTGAACGGCGGCACCACGTAGCAGGGCACCGGACGCGGATGCTGCGGATCGAGCGCGTTGAGCACGAAGTAGGCGGCCCGGCGCGAGCCCGCGATCGCCAGGTGGTCCGAGAAGTCCTGGCTGCACGTGTCCTGCACGACGATGTTGGTGACCTTCGTTCCCGTCGGGCCGGCGAGCTGCCCGCTCGTGTACGGCAGGACCAGCTCGTCGAACCGGGTGGAGATGTTGGTGTACTCGACGCCGCGCGCATAGGGCGTGCCGCCGGCCCAGATCTTGTCGAGGAAGCGCGATCCCGGCAGCATGTCGCCGATCGACTCGAAGATCGGGAAGTAGGGGTCGGGCACGTTCAGGCCCCGGATGAAGACCGACGCGGCCCGGCCGAGGTCGCCGCCGGTCCCCCGCCAGAGAGGCGCGAGCGAGACGTACTTCCCGACCTTGTCCGCGCCACCGAGGATCTTGACGTAGTACGACGGCATGAGCGTGCCCTGGGAGTGACCGATGAGGTCGACCTTCGTCGCGCCCGTGGCCGCGAGAACGCGTTCCACCGTTGACTTCAGCTGCTCCGCGCTCGTCGCCAGCGGCCGCGTCCCGCCGATCTGATTCGCCGGCCAGGGCGCGCCGGGCACGGCGCCGTAGGTGAGGGAGAAGACGCAGTAGCCGTTGTTCTTGAGCAACGGCGCATAGGCACCCCAGTTGGTCTGCGCTCCGCCGCCCGTGCCGTGCACGAGCACGACAGGGTTGGGATGACGGGCGCTCGGCCTGCAGGTGTAGTCGTTGGTCCCGGGCAGCGAACCGTTCGGGTTCGTCAGTTCCGACGGTATGCCGCCGAAGAACGAGAAGTTCTCGGGCAGCGGCGCCGCCGTCGACGGAGCCGCGACCAGGATCGCGACGCCGGCCGCCGCGACCATCGCCCGGCGCACGACGAAACGAAGGTTCATGGTCACCGAAAGTAGCCCACCGATACCCGCCGGGCGGGCAAATCTTAGAACTTGTTCCACTTCGACGAGCCTCGGCCGACAGTGACCAATGCTCAGTTTCCCGACTAATTACCCATATGCGACATTCGGTGTGGCTTCGCAAAGGCGTACACCGTAAGGATCGCGGGAGAGGGACCGTCCCGCGGTCGCCGTTCCCCCGGTCTGCAGGAGTTCCCCATGCCCGCTTCCCTCATCCGCGCCGCCGCCGCGGCCTTCGCCGTGGCCGCGCTCGCCCTCCCGGCCGCCGTCTCGAACGCGGACCCCGTCTACAAGAACTGCACCGAGGTGCGCCAGGCCGGCAAGGCGCCGATCCTCAAGGGCCAGCCCGGCTACAGCGCCAAGCTCGACCGCGACGGCGACGGCATCGCCTGCGAGGTGAAGAAGTAGCACCGGATACGAAAGCGCCCCCGACCCGGTGGTCGGGGGCGCTTCAGTGTGGAGCCGCCGGGAATTGAACCCGGGTCCTCCGTCATTTCTACGGGGCTTCTCCGTGCGCAGTCCGCTCTGTCTCTACTCGGATCTCCCGGTCTCACGGACGAGCCGGGATGACGATCCCAGTCGCTGTGTGATGTCCCCCGCGATGCCGCGACCGCACCGCGGGGTGAATCCCTCTAGCTGATGCCAGTACCCGGGCCGAGGGCGAACCCGGACTGACAGACTCGCCTGGCTGCTTAGGCAGCGAGAGCGAAGTCGCGCTGATTGGAATCGGCGCTTATAGGGTTGCTGCGACGCTTACGGTGGTCTCCAGCCTGCACCGGCACGCTTCCCCCGCGTCAACAAACGAAGTCGAAACCGATCGGCCCCTCATCGTCCGCCTCAGCGGAAGCCCACCCCTCGCGGAGTGGAAGTTCCATACTACCGCACGGGCATCGGCGCCCGTCCAGTGATTATCAGACGGTGCGCAGGCGCACGCCGGCGGCGGAGGCGTTCATGTTCATCAGCACAGTGAGCAGCACCGCACCCACGCGATGCGCCAGCGAAACGACCTTGGCCTTGTTCTCGACACTCATGGATCCGCTCCTCACTTGAGTCCCACAAGTCACATCAGTAACTCGTATCTCAAGTGAACGCCCGCGGACGGATGATCTCAACGCGCCACGCCGGGCACCGTCGGAAAAGATCCGACACGGAGCGTGGGGGTCGGGTTCGAGTCAGCCGCGCATGCCCTTGACGCGCCGGCCGAGCTCGCGGACCAGTTCCCGCTCCGCCGTCCGGCGGGCGATGTCCTGCCGCTTGTCGTAGTCCTGCTTGCCCTTGGCGAGCGCAAGCTCGACCTTGACTCGCCCCTCGTTGAAGTACATCGACAGGGGCACCAGCGTCTGATTGCCCTCGCGGATCTTGCCGGTCAACGAGTCGATCTCGCGACGGTGCATGAGCAGCTTGCGCGTGCGGCGCGGGGTGTGGTTGGTCCACGAGCCGTTGCCGTACTCGGGGATGTGCAGGCCGCGCAGCCAGACCTCGCCGTCGTCGATGGTGGCGTAGGCGTCCACCAGTGAGGCCTTGCCCTCGCGGAGCGCCTTCACCTCGGTCCCGACCAACACCACGCCGGCCTCGAAGGTGTCGAGGATGGCGTAGTTGTGGCGCGCCTTGCGGTTGCTCGCGATCACCGAGCGCCCCTTCTCCTTCGCCATCGCTTCTTCCTTCCGATTCACCTGTACAACGGACAACCACTCCATCGTACGGGGACCCGACGGTGCGCGGAAAGCGACTTTCGCCCGGGGCTACTCCCGCACGTAGAAGCGCAGAGTCACGTAGGCGGTGACCGCGGCGAAGCCCGCACCCACGAGGATCA
The DNA here is from genome assembly GCF_007858445.1 of Tsukamurella sputi. Classification (GTDB taxonomy): domain Bacteria; phylum Actinomycetota; class Actinomycetes; order Mycobacteriales; family Mycobacteriaceae; genus Tsukamurella; species Tsukamurella sputi. The sequence goes on from NZ_VIGV01000001.1 coordinate 647,181, forward strand.
GCCACGGGGAGACGAGGAGGACGTCCGTGTTGGTGATCCGCGCGAGGATGTTCACGCCGTACATCTCGCGCAGCGCGCGGTCGAAGAACAGCGCCTTGCCGGCGAACAACCCGGCGATCGCGAGGACCGCACCGATCACCGCGCCGATCACCGCTTCGAGCAGGAAGGGCAGCTGCGTGTACCAACGCGAGGCGCCCACCAGCCGCATGATCGAGACCTCGGTGCGCCGCGTGTACGCGGCCACCTGCACCATGTTGGCGATCAACAGCACCGCGGCCACGGCCTGGATCAGCGCGACGAAGAACGCCGCGTTACGCGCCCCGCCGAGCACGGAGAAGACCCGCTCCACCAGCTCGCGCTGGTCCTGCACGCCGGACACGCCGGGCTGGCCCTTCACCGCGTCGATCACCGCGGCGAACTTGTTCTCGTCGCCCACGCGCACCTTGAAGGAGGCGGGGAGCACGCCGGGCCGCACCAGCTCAGCCAGCTCGGGCTGGCCGGCGAAGGTCTTGTTCTTCGCGGTCTCAAGCGCCTTGTCCTGCGAGATGTAGTCGATCGAGTCCACACCCGGCTGCGCCTTGATCTTGGACTCGATCGCCTGGCACACGGCCTTCTGGCAGTCGGGATCGTCCGCGGCCACCTTGTCGTCGACGAACACCTGGATCTCGACGCGCTGCAGGAAGATGTCCTGGCTCTTGTCGGCCATCCGCACCACGAGCAGACCGCCGCCGAAGAGGCCGAGCGAGATCGCGGTGGTGAGGATCATGGCGATCGTCATGCTCACGTTCCGGCGCAGGCCGGTGAAGACCTCGCTGGTGATGAAACTGGCACGCACTGGGAATTCAGTCCTTCGGTTCGTCGTCGATGGGCGGGGCTGCGGCCGAGGCCGTCAGCGTCCCAGCCCGTACACGCCGGTCGCGTCGTCGCGCACCATCTCGCCCATGCGGAACTCGATGACACGGCGGCGCATCGAGTCCACGATGTGGCGGTCGTGCGTGGCCATGACCACGGTGGTCCCCGCCCGGTTGATCCGGTCCAGCACGTCGACGATCTCGGCGGAGGTGTCGGGATCGAGGTTGCCGGTGGGCTCGTCGGCCAGGAGCAGCAGCGGCCGGTTCGCGATGGCACGCGCGATCGCGACGCGCTGCTTCTCACCGCCCGAGAGCTCGCTGGGCATCCGGTTCGCCTTGCCCCCCAGGCCCACGTAGTCGAGCACCTGCGGGACCGTCCGGTCGATGACGTTGCGCGGCTTGCCGATCACCTCGAGCGCGAACGCCACGTTCTCGGCCACCGTCTTCTGCTGCAGCAGCCGGAAGTCCTGGAAGACGCATCCGAGGGACTGCCGCAGTTGCGGCACGCGCCGGCCGGAGAGCTTGTTCACGTGGAAGTCGCCCACGTAGACGTCGCCGCTGGTCGGCTTGTCCTCCTTGAGCAGGAGCCGGAAGAACGTCGACTTCCCGGAACCCGAGGGCCCGATCAGGAAGGCGAACTCCCCCTTGCCGATCTCGAGCGACAGGTCGTGGAGCGCCGGCCTGGCCGACGCCTTGTACATCATCGTGACGTTCTCGAGCGTGATCACGAGCGCCCAGTCTACTGACGCCGCGGACTACCCCGGCGGAACCGTCGTCGTCGGTGCGCCGCCGCCGGTCGCGGGGGCCGAGCTCGGACTGCCGCCGGGCGTCGGCAGCGGGAAGGTTCCCACTCCTGGGATCACGAGCCCGCCGGAGGGCGTGCTGCCGCTCGCGGAGCTTTCCGACGGTGCGCCCGACGTGCCGCCCGGCACCGTCGACGACGGTGCGCCGGACTCCCCCGGGCCGCCGGAGGGCCGGACCGTGCTCGACCGAGCGCGGGTGGTCGTGGAGCGCGGCACCTCGTAGGTGGGCTCCACCGGCGCGGTCGCGGTCGCTACCGGCGCCTGCCCCGTACGGCGCTGTTCCTTGGGAACGAACTGCGCGTACAGGTCGAGGTACCACCACAGCAGGCCGACGAACAGCACGAGGAGGACGACGGTCCTGGTGCGCGCCCGTGTGTGCGGGATCGTCTTCGGGATCCGCTGCCAGGCGGCCGGGAGGACGCGCGTGGGCTCGGTGCGCGCGGCGGGCTCGGCGACCGCACCGTCCTCCGGGGGCTTCGGGGTCTCGGTCACTGCGGCTTCACCTCCGGCTCGTCCTCGACGGTGTCGGTCACCGGGGCGACGTCGATGCCCGCGGTCGCGAGGCTGCGCACGATGCGCTCGCGCAGGTTGCGCCCCACCTCGAACTGCTTGCCGGGCAGCGTGCGCGCGACCATCCGGAGGTTCACCTGGTCCAGATCGATCGACTCGATGCCCATGAGACTCGGCTCGTCCAGGAGCAGCGTCGACATCTTCGGATCGTGGTAGGCGCGCTCCCCGACGCGGTGCAGCAGCGCATTGACCTTGCCCATGTCGACCGTCTTCGGGAGCGGGATGTCCACCACCGCCCGCGCCCAGTCCTTGGACAGGTTCGTGGCCTTGACGATCTGCCCGTTCGGCACGGTGATGACCTCACCGTCGGTGTTGCGCAGCTTGGTCACGCGCAGCGTCACGTCGGAGACCGTGCCCTCGGCGGTCGAGCCGCCGGTGAGCGACAGGTTCACCACGTCACCGAAACCGTACTGCCGCTCGGTGATGAGGAAGAAGCCCGCCAGCAGGTCCTGCACCACGCGCTGCGCACCGAAACCGAGGGCGGCGCCGATCACGGTCGCGGGCGCGACGAGCGCGTTGATCGGCACGCCGAGCGCCTTGACCACCTGGTACGCGGCGAACAGATAGATCGCCGCGATCGCGACCCAGCTGATCACCTGGATCAGCGCGTGCTGGTGCTTGGCCGACTCCGAGCGGACGAGCGAGTCGCTGTTCTTGAACTGCGCGTCGATGTGCATGGTGACGCGGGCGGAGGACCAGTTGACGAAGCGGTTCGCCAGCACCGCCGCGAGCGTCCACAACGCGATGGGCAGCACCCGCTCGAACATGAGGTACCGCCACCCCGTGAGATCGGGGAGGATCGAGTTCGCGAGCAGCGCGCTACTCGTCATCGCCACGCATCCGCCAGCGGATGCCGGCCTCGATGAAGCCGTCGAGGTCACCGTCGAGCACGGCCGACGGGTTGTTCACCTCGTACTCGGTGCGCAGATCCTTGACCATCTGGTACGGATGCAGCACGTAGGAGCGCATCTGGTTGCCCCAGGACGCGCCCTCGTTGGTCTTGAGCGCGTCCATCTGCGCGCGCTCCTCCTGCCGCTTGCGCTCGAGCAGCTTGGCCTGCAGCACCTTCATGGCCGAGACCTTGTTCTGCAGCTGGCTCTTCTCGTTCTGGCAGGTCACCACGATGCCCGTGGGGATGTGCGTCAGGCGCACCGCGGAGTCGGTGGTGTTGACCGACTGGCCTCCCGGACCCGACGAGCGGTAGACGTCCACGCGGACCTCGTTCTCGTCGACGTCGATGTGGTCGGTGGTCTCCACCACGGGAAGTACCTCGACCTCGGCGAAGGAGGTCTGGCGGCGGCCCTGGTTGTCGAACGGGCTGATCCGCACCAGCCGGTGGGTGCCCATCTCGACCGAGAGCGTGCCGTAGGCGTAGTCCGTCTTGACGGCGAAGGTGGCCGACTTCAGGCCCGCCTCCTCGGCGTAGCTCGTGTCGTAGACCTCGACGCCGTAGCCGTGCTTCTCGGCCCACCGGATGTACATGCGCATGAGCATCTCCGCCCAGTCCGCCGCGTCGACGCCGCCGGCGCCGGCACGGATGTTGACCAGCGCGTCACGGGCGTCGTACTCGCCCGAGAGCATGGTCTTGACCTCCATGGCCTCGATCTCGGTGCGCAGCTGGGCCCGGTCACCGTCGGCGTCCTCGAGCGCGGCGGCGCGGTCCTCGCCCTCCTCGGCGTCGGCTAGCTCGTAGAGCACCGGCAGGTCGTCGAGCCGCTGCCGCAGGTCGGTGACGCGGCGGAGCTCGGCCTGGGCGTGCGAGAGCTGGCTGGTGACCTGCTGCGCGTTGGCCTGGTCGTTCCAGAGCTCGGGGTCGGACGCCTTGTGTTCCAGCTCGTCGACGCGCCGGCGCAGCTCGTCGAGGTCGATCACCTTCTCCACCGTCTGGAGGGTGGTGTCGAGGCTCTCGATGTCTGCGGCTACGTCAGGTTGCACAGTCACTCAGGATACTGGCCCGGGCCGCCGTACGAGTCCGGTGGCGGCGTAAGACTGCCGAGCTGCCAGGAGCTGTCGATCTTGCCCACCTTGTAATACACGGGCAGCCGGTCCCCCACCTCCGGCCAGCGTTCGGCGAAGTCGATCACGAGCCGCCGGTAGACGTGCGTGGGCGGGGTACTCGGGCCCTCGACGGTGCCGGAGACCGTGACGAAGGCTTGCCCCTTCTGATCGGGCTCGACCGGCCGCGGGCTCACGCCGCTGAGCGTGAGCATGCCGTCCTCCATGCCGGGACCGGCCGGCGCGGTGCCCAGCGTGCCGCGTTTGTTGCGCTGCCACATCACCACCAGCGCACCGAGCACCGCCGCGAGCATGAGCACCCAGATCCATTCCATATGTCCAGATTACCGACGGGGAGCGTCGCGTGCCCGTGGTGCGATTCCGATACCGTTCTCGCATGTCGAGCGCACCGTCTTCCGCCCCGAACCCCGACCTGGCCCTGGCCCTCGCCCTCGCGGACGCCGCCGACGAGCTGACCATGGCGCGGTTCGGCGCCCTGGACCTCAAGGTGGACGCCAAGCCGGATCTGACCCCGGTCTCCGACGCGGACCTCGCCACCGAGACGCTGATCCGCGAGCGGCTCGCCGCGGAGCGCCCCGGCGACGCGGTACTGGGCGAGGAGTTCGGCGGCGAGGCCGCCTTCTCCGGCCGGCAGTGGGTGGTCGACCCGATCGACGGCACGAAGAACTACGTGCGCGCGGTCCCGGTCTGGTCCACGCTCATCGCCCTGCTCGAGGACGGCGTGCCCGTGGTCGGCGTGGTCTCGGCCCCCGCGCTCAAGCGGCGGTGGTACGCCTGCGCCGGCTCCGGCGCGTTCGTCTCGTTCGACGGTGCCGAGCCCCGTCGGATCTCGGTCTCGGGCGTGCGCGAGATCACCGACTCGTCGATCTCCTTCTCCGACCTGTCGTACTTCCCCGACGCGGGCTCGCGCGAGCGCTTCCTCTCCCTCGCCGCCGACGCCTGGCGACTGCGCGGGTACGGCGATTTCTGGAGCTACTGCCTGGTGGCCGAGGGCGCCGTCGACATCGCCGTGGAACCCGAGGTCTCGCTGTGGGACCTCGCCGCGGTCGAGATCGTGGTCCGGGAAGCGGGCGGCGTCTTCACCGGGACCGACGGGACGCCGGGACCGCACGCCGGATCGGCCGTCGCGGCGAACCCCGTGCTGCATCCCCAGGTGCTGGACCGTCTCACTCCCTGACACGGCGACACGGCTTTCGTTCCACCTCTTGGCACCGATCTTACCGAGGAGTAAGGTCTCATCTGACTGATGAGTAAGTTGGCGGCGGAGGTCCGGGAGACGGCTCTCGACCTGCGTCGCCCACGACGACGAGATGGTGGAGATGAGCACGTCAACCGATCCCCGGGACACCAGCGCCATCGGGAAGAACCCGATCCGGCGTAACCCCACCGGCCAGCTGATCCGCGCCCTGATGGCGGTGGTCCAGACGCCCTTCGTGCAGAACCGCGGCCTCCAGGGCCTGGTGAACCGCGTCGCCTACGAGGGCACGAAGACCGGATTCAAGGCGCTCGGCGCGGCCAACCGGACCTTCAAGGTGGTCTCCGGCACCGGCAAGCCGAAGCGGCTGACCTCGAGCACGAAGTCGAACTACGACCTGACCCCGGACGACGAGCAGCAGATGATCGTCGACACGGTGAAGGACTTCGCCGCCGAGATCATCCGCCCCGCCGCCTTCGACGCGGACGCGGCGACCGAGGCGCCCGAGTCGCTCCTCGAGCGCGCCACGGAGCTCGGTATCACGATGATCAACGTGCCGGAGGAACTGGACGGCGCCGGCAGTGACCGCGGTGTCGTGACCAACGCACTGGTCGCCACGGCCCTCGCCCACGGCGACATGGGACTGGCGCTGCCGATCCTCGCGCCGAGCGGCGTGGCGGTGACGCTCGCGCAGTTCGGCTCCGACGGCCAGCAGCAGACCTACCTCAAGGAGTACGCGGGCGAGTCCGTGCCGCAGTCCTCCGTGGTGATCGCCGAGCCCGGTGCCCTGTTCAACCCGTTCGCCCTGGCCACCAAGGCCACCCGCACCTCCGGCGGCTACGTGCTCAGCGGCGTGAAGTCGATGGTGCCGCAGGCCGGTTCGGCCGAGCTCTTCGTGGTCGGCGCCGAGCTGGACGGCAAGCCCGCCCTGTTCATCGTGGAGTCCGGTACCGACGGCGTCATCGTGGAGGGCGATCCCAGCATGGGGCTGCGCGCCGCGTCGCTGGGCCGCCTGAACCTGAACAACGTCAAGGTCCCCACGACGGCGCTGCTCGGCGAGGTGGACCTGGACACCGCGGCGCAGAACTACACCGACGTGGTGCGCCTGGCCCGCCTGGGCTGGTCGGCGCTGGCGCTCGGCACCTCCCGCGCGGTGCTCGACTACGTGACCCCGTACGTCAAGGAGCGCGAGGCCTTCGGCGAGCCGATCGCCCACCGGCAGGCCGTGGCCTTCTCCGTGGCCGACATGGCGACCGAGATCGAGGGCCTCGAGCTGCTGGTCTGGCGCGGCGCCTCACGCGCGGAGCAGGGCCTGTCCTTCGGCCGCGAGGCCGCGCTGGCGCGGAAGTTCGCGACGGACAAGGGCATGCGGATCGGCCTCGACGGCGTGCAGTTGCTCGGCGGCCACGGCTTCACCAAGGAGCACCCGGTGGAGCGCTGGTACCGCGATCTGCGGGCCGTCGGCATCGCCGAGGGCGTCGTCGTCCTCTAGGCCCCCTTCGACTTTCAGAGCAGAAGAAAGAACCTCATGGCAATCAATCTGGAACTCCCCAAGAAGCTGAAGGCGTCGGCCGAGATGTCGCACCAGGGCGCGGCCGAGATCTTCCGCCCCATCTCGCGCAAGTACGACCTGGCCGAGCACGAATACCCCAAGGAGCTCGACACCATCGCGGCGCTCTACGACGGGTTGGCCGACGCCGGCCAGGCACCGTCGGCCGCCTCGGGCGATCGCAAGAAGGGCGAGGGCGAGGAGAAGCCCAAGCCCGTCGACGTGACGGCCGGCAGCCGCAACGGCGGCACCATGGAGTCGATCATCAACGCGATCGAGATGTGCTGGGGCGATACCGGTCTCATGCTCGCCTTCCCGTACCAGGGCCTCGGTAACGCCGCGATCGCCGCGGTCGCCACCGACGAGCAGCTCGAGCGCTTCGGCAAGGTCTGGGCGTCGATGGCCATCACCGAGCCCTCCTTCGGCTCCGATTCGGCCGCCGTCACGGCGACGGCCGTGCGCGACGGCGACGAGTGGGTCATCAACGGCACCAAGATCTTCGTCACCTCCGGCTCGCGCGCCGACCACATCGTGGTCTGGGCGACCGTGGACAAGAGCGCCGGCCGCGCCGCGATCAAGTCCTTCGTGGTCCCCCGCGAACACCCGGGCGTCACCGTGGCCCGGCTCGAGCACAAGCTCGGCATCCGCGCCTCCGACACCGCGGAGATCCGCTTCGAGGACTGCCGCATCCCGTTCGAGAACATCCTCGGCAGCCCCGAGGTGAACGTGGAGAAGGGCTTCGCCGGGGTCATGCAGACCTTCGACAACACCCGTCCGCTGGTGGCCGCCATGGCCATCGGCTGCGCGCGAGCCTCGCTCGAGGAGCTGCGCACCGTGCTCGAGGACGCGGGCATCGTGATCGACTACGACGCGCCCGTGAACACCCTGCCGCACGCCGCGGCGGAGTTCATCCGCCTCGAATCCGATTGGGAGGCCGCCTACCAGCTGACGCTGAAGTCCGGCTGGATGGCCGACAACAAGCTGCCGAACTCGATGAACGCGTCGATGGCGAAGGCGAAGGCGGGCCGCGTGGGCTCGGACGTGACCCTCAAGGCCGTCGAGCTGGCGGGCGCGCTGGGCTACTCGGAGCGCACCCTGCTGGAGAAGTGGGCGCGCGATTCGAAGATCCTCGACATCTTCGAGGGCACCCAGCAGATCCAGCAGCTGATCATCGCACGCCGCCACCTGGACCTGACGAGCGCGCAGCTCAAGTAGCCCCGAGGAGGTTCGACGGGGCGTCGCCGTCCGGCGGCGCCCCGTCGCACGTCTGTAGCGTTCCTCCCATGACGGTGATCTGGTGGGCCCGGCGCGACCTCCGCCTGAGCGACAATCCCGCACTGAGTGCGGCGGCCGCGGACGGCCCCGTCCTCCCGCTGCTGGTGGTCGACCCCGCACTGCTGCGGGACGGTCCGCGCAGCGCCTGGTACGCGTCGAACGCCCTCGCGCTCGACGAGCAACTGGACGGCGGCCTCGCTCTGCGGACGGGTTCGCCCGCCCGGGAGGTCCTCGACGTCGCGCGCGCCGTGGGTGCCACCGCTGTCCACGTGAGCCGCGAGACGACACCGGCGGGCCGCCGGCGCGACGATTCCGTGCGTGACCTTCTGGCCGACAACGGGATCGACTGGATCGAGACGGGTTCTCCGTACGCCGTCACGCCGGGCCGGATCGCGAAGGCCGACGGTACGCCGTACCGGGTTTTCAGCGCCTTCCAGCGGGCGTGGCGGGAACACCGCTGGCCCGCACCCGCCCGCCTCCCCGAGCAGGTGCGCTGGGCCTCGCCACCGGAGCAGGACCCCGCCGCGCGGACCGCCCTGCAGAAGCTGGTGCGCGACTGCGCAACGCCCCTCCCCCCGGCGGGCGAGCAAGCCGCGCTCGAGCGCTGGAAGCGGTTCCGGGACGACGATCTGCACCGCTACGCGCAGGAGCGCGATCGACCCGACCTCGACGCCTCATCGCGCCTTTCGCCCTATCTGAAGGTGGGCGCCGTTCATCCGCGCACCCTGCTCGCCGGCCTCGACTCGAGCGAGGGAGCGGCGAAATTCGTCTCCGAGGTGTGCTGGCGCGACTTCTACGCCGATGTCCTGCACCATCATCCGCAGACCCTTCGCACAGACCTGACCGACGCTCTCGCGGGCCTGGAGTACTCCGAGCCCGGCGACGAATTCGCCGCATGGCAGCGAGGCGAGACGGGCTACCCCCTCGTGGACGCGGGTATGCGACAGCTCCTCGCGGAGGGATGGATGCACAACCGCGTGCGGATGGTGGTGGCGAGCTTCCTCAGCAAGGACCTGCATGTGTGGTGGCCGCACGGCGCCGCGCACTTCCTCGATCTGCTGATCGACGGCGACCCCGCCTCGAACGCCCACGGCTGGCAGTGGGTGGCGGGTACCGGAACCGACGCCGCCCCGTACTTCCGGGTCTTTAATCCCACCGCCCAGGCGGAGAAGTTCGATCCGAACGGCGACTACGTCCGCCGGTACGTGCCCGAACTGCGCCATCTCGAGGGTGCCGCTGCGCTGAGCCCGTGGAAGAACGCAGAGGGATACGCGCACGGCTATCCGACCCGGGTCGTCGACCACGCCGAGGAGCGCGAAGTGACGCTGGCGCGCTACCGCAGCGCCCGCGGAAAGTGAATCAGACCCGGCCCCGAGGCGCTTCACGGTCGCGAAATCGCGTGACCCAAGCCATATTTTCGATGTGAGGGTCATCACTTTCTGCAGGTCATTGCCTATGCGAGCTATTGCTAGCGTTTCCTCGCATGACCTGGCCTTACCGACTTCACAGGGTGCCGTGACCGAAGCGTTATCAAACCGCGACCGTTTCGCGGCGGGGATGACACCGCGCCGATAGCCCCCTAGTGTTCATCTCGACCCGGTCACGGGAACAAAACTGAATCCACGAACCACCGCGTATGTGTGGGCCCGCCGCCGAAGCGAGAGCATCTTCCCTCGGGCGCCGGACCGCTTCTGCAGTGACGCACCACGTCACCGAAGCAGGTTGAGTGATCTTTCTCAGCCCACTGCCGTGCCCGACAGAGAAGGCACGGTCCATGTCTTTCCCCGACACCTCCGCCCCAATCGGGCTGTGTCCTGGCATGCGCAACGGCGAAAGGAACACCTTGAAGAACATCCGCAAGACCCTGGGCATGATGGCCGTCACCGGCGCGATCGTCGCCGCTCCCGTTGCCTTCGGCACCGGCGCTGCGAACGCCGACAGCGTGAACTGGGACGCCATCGCAGCCTGCGAGTCGGGTGGCAACTGGTCGACCAACACGGGCAACGGCTACTACGGCGGCCTGCAGTTCAGCCCGTCGACGTGGCGCGCCAACGGCGGCTCGGGCATGCCTCACACCGCTTCGAAGGCCGAGCAGATCCGCGTGGCCGAGAACATCCTCGCCACGCAGGGCATCGGCGCGTGGCCGAGCTGCGGTGGCCGCGGCTAAGTCGCACACACTGCTTCGATACTGACGCCTGTGGCGGTCGATTCCCCGTGAATCGGCCGCCACAGGCGTTTTCGCGTCGGACGCGCACCTCACCCACGAACCCGTCCGTTGTCCCGTACTGCGAGAATCAGCCCGTGCCATTGCGCGTGCTCCTGCTGTTGACCGGCCTGTACTTCGCTCAGGGGCTCCCGTTCGGCTTCTTCACCCAGGCGATCCCCGTTCTGCTCCGCGATGCGGGCCTCTCGCTCACCGCGATCAGTCTCACCTCCTTCCTGTACCTGCCGTGGGGCCTGAAATTCCTCTGGGCGCCCGCGGTCGACCGGATCGGGACGCGACGGCAGTGGCTCATCGCCACGCAGCTCGGCTCCGCCGGCGTCGCCTTCGCACTCGCCGCCACCGATCTGGCAGGCTCGCTGCGGTGGCTCTTCGTGGCCATCGCAGCCATCAACCTGCTCTCCGCAACCCAGGACATCGCGACCGACGGGCTCGCCGTCCGGCTCCTCGGCCCGCGCGAGCGCGGCCTCGGGAACGGGATCCAGACCGGTGCCTACCGGTTGGGCATGATCGCCGGCGGCGGCGGGCTCCTGTGGATCTACGCCGCGAGCGGCTGGCGCGTCCTCCTGCTCACCCTGGGAGGGCTGATCCTGCTGTGCACGGTCCCCGTCGTGCTCCTGGCCCGCGAGGAGGCTCCCGACGGTGCCGTGCCTCCGGCGCGGGCACCCGCCGGTGCGTCCGGCGGGCTCGCGAGCGCATGGTGGCACCGTCTGCGACGGCCCGGCGCCCTCGCGCTGATCGGCCTGCTGGCGGCGTACAAGTTCGGCAACGCGATGGTCTCGTCGATCGCCGGACCGTTCCTGCACGACACCGGTCTCGCGCTCAAGGAGATCGCGCTCGTGAGCGGCGCGCTCAGCTCGGCCGGGGCGCTCCTGGGTTCCGCGCTCGGCGGGTGGTGGGCGTTCCGGCACGGCCGGCGATCCGCCCTGCTGGCCGGGGGCATCGCGCAGACGGTCACCATCGCGCTGTACATCGTCGCCGCCCTCGGCGTCGGCGGCTTCCCGATGGTGGTGGCCGCCAACCTGACCGAGCACGTCTTCGGGGGCGCCGCCACCGTCGCACTGTTCACCCTCATGATGGACGCCAGCGAACGCGACCACGCCGGGGCGGACTACACCGTGCTGGCGTGCGCGGTGGTGGCGGCGCAGGGCGCCGCGGGCCTCGCGGGCGGCGTCTCCGGCGATCTGCTGGGCTACGCGACGACCTTCGCCATCGGGATGGTGCTCTCCGGGATCGGTTGCGCCGTCCTGATCCGCGCGCTCGACGCGGGGACGGGGCCGCGATCGCTCACGACGTGGAGCCGGGGTCCGGCTCCCACACCATGAGCTCGTCGGCCGCCCGGAAACCCCGGCGGCGGTACAGCGGCACCGATTCGTCGCTGGGCGAAAGGACGAGTCGCCGGTATCCGCGGTCGCGCGCGGCCTGCTGCACCGCCTCGACGAGTGCCCGGCCGTAGCCCTCCCGGCGTGCGGCCGGGAGCACGAACAGGTGGCCCACGTATCCCCACGCCGTCGAATCCGCACCGGGCATGGGCATCCGGCGGTACTCGTGGAGGGTCACCATTGCGGCGGCTCCTCCACCGGTGAGCGAGAACTCGCCCGCCAGGAAGACGGTGCGCCCGTCGCGGATCCACCAGTCGCGGACCGCGTCCACGAAACCGTCGTCCATGGGCTCGGTCGTCGCACCGGAAGTCCGGGCCCACGCATAGCGCAGCGTCGCAACGCGGGCCGCATCGCGGATCGGGTCGGCGATCCAGACGTCCATGCCGTCAGCCTACGGAGCCGACGACGACCGAACGGGAACCAGGCCGGGACGGAGGGAACGCCAGCCGATCGCGTCACATGTTCGGAATCGTCCCGATCAGGCCGATCCGAACCCTGATAGCGTCCGATTCGCCCCGATTCGGAAGTTGCAGAAGGACGACTGACATGCACAAGCCCCTCGCCCGTTTCGCCGTCGCCGCCGTGGCCGCGGCCCTCGCCGGCACCGTCGCCGCTCCTGCGGCCTCCGCCCGGATCGAGCTCAACGGCCACGACCAGGTCCGTACCCTGGCCTGCAATGACGACGTCACGCTGATCGGCTCCGACAACGCGATCGTCTTCACGTCGAACTGCAAGGGCGTCGAGGTCAACGGTCACGACAACACACTGACCTTCCGCGACGTGACCTCGCTGAAGCTGATCGGCAGCGGCAACTCGATCAAGCTCGGTTCGGCGGCCTCGGTGGACGTGAGCGGCCACGACAACACGATCACCTGCACCGGAGCGAAGAAGCCCACGGTGAAGTCCGTCGGCGCGGACAACTCCTACAGCTGCTGAGGAAGCGAACACCTCATTTCCAGTAGAAGTCCCCGCTCGCCGCGCGCATCTGCGCAGCGAGCGGGGACTTCTGCTGCGGGTACGCGCTACTCGACCGGAGCCTGCGCGCGGGCGTGGTCTTCGACGGGGTGCAGCGCCGTGAGGAACTGCACCCGCGGACCGATCGAGCAGTCGTCGCCGATGGCGATCGGCGCGCAGTCCATGAGGATCGCGTCGTAGTTGAGGAAGCTGTTCGCGCCGATCGTGATGTGGGCGCCGTAGTCCACTGGAACCGCGGCATGACCCAGGAACCCTCACCGATACCGCCGAGGAGCTCCTGGAGGATCTCAGAGCGCTCCCGATCCGCATCCGCGGCGGTGGCGTTGAACCGATCGAGCACGCGGCCGCACGCCTTCCGCATGGCGACCAGATCGGGATCGCTGTCGCGGTAGCGCTCACCCGCGAGCATTCGCTGGAGTTCGGTGACCATGCACCGACGGTACCGGCGACCGCGCCGCACCTCGGAAATGCGAAAGGCCCCCGGATTTCTCCGGGGGCCTTTCGACCTAGTAGCGGGGACAGGATTTGAACCTGCGACCTCTGGGTTATGAGCCCAGCGAGCTACCGAGCTGCTCCACCCCGCGTCGGTGTGAACACAACGTTACTGGAAGCTGCCCACGTTGTGCAAATCAGTTGAACGTGACCCTCGTCTCCCGGGCCGGTCGGACTCCGTCGGACCCGGCCCGGGAGCTGAGATCAGTTCCCGCCCCGGGCCTTCGACTCGGCCTGCTGCAACTTGGTGATGGCATCGCCGAGCTGCTTCATGGCCTGGCCGACCGCGACCTGATCGCCCGAGCGCTGCGCGGACAGCACCGATCCCCAGGCGTCGGAGACGGCCTTCACCGCGGCCCGCACCTCGGGCGTCTCGGTGCCGGGCACTGTGGCGGTGGCGGGCGGCTGGTTCGGACCGGGCTGCTGCCCGCCGGGCACCGTCTGCCCCGCGGTGGCCCCGGAGACGCCGGTCGCCGCCGTGGCGAGAGCGGCGTCGACGCCCCGGAAGCCCGCCTCGCTGAGCGACGCGGCGACGGTGGGCTTGTAACCCGCACCGGAGGTGACCGGATTGAGCGTGAGCACCTTGATCAGCTTGGGCGGTGTGCCCTGCTCGGTGCTCTTGGCGTACATCGGCCAGACGTACGCCAAGCCGCCGTTCGCGAGGCCGATCGCCTGGAGATTGCCGAACTGCGGGTTGAGGGCGCTGATGTTGGCGTTGTCGGCGCGGTAGGACTCCGACGCCTTGATCAGGTCGGCGGCCTGGCTGGGCCCGGCCGTGCGGCGAGCCATGCTGCGCACGATCAGCCGCCCGGCGTCCTCGCCACCCGACGACACCGAGACCTGCGCAGCCACGTAGGGCTGGTTACGGGGCTGGAGGATCGTCGACAGCTGGAACTGGGTGGGACCGCCGCCCGGGGTGGCCGCCACCGAGTAGTAGGGCGTCTGCATCCCGCCCTGATCACGCGTGTCCTTCGGCGCGTTGGCGACCTGCCACACGTCGCTCTCCTCGCGGAAGGTGTTCGCATCGGACACGTGGTAGCGCTGCAGGAGGTACCGCTGCACCTCGAACAGGTCCTGCGGGTAGCGGAAGTGCTGCTTGAGCTCTGCCGGCACCTTGTCGCCGCCCTCGATGACGCCCGGGAAGACGTTCTTCCAGGCGTTGAGCACGGGATCCTTGTCGTCGACCTGGTACAGGTGCACCGATCCGTCGTACGCGTCGACGGTGGCCTTCACCGAGTTCCGGATGTACCCGACCCGCTCGTCGACCTGACGGCGCTCGGTCTGCTGTCCCGGCGCTGCCTGCACGCGGGTGCCCGTCGCCTCGGAGAGCGAGGTCTGCTGCGCGTACGGGTACTTGGGCAGGGTGGTGTAGCCGTCGACGATCCAGACGAGGCGACCCGACTTGGGATCGACGACGGGGTAGGTCTTCGTGTCGACCGTGAGGAAGGGCGCGACCTGCTTGATCCGGTCACGCGGATCGCGCTGGTAGATGATCTTCGACTCGGAGCCGATGTTCGGGTTGAGCAGGATGTTCCGCTCGGTGAACTTGATCGCGTACGCGAGGCGCGTGAACCACGAACCGATGGCGACACCGCCGTCACCCTCGTACTTGGAGGTGACCCCCTCGCCGTCGTACTCGCGGGCCTCGCCGCGGCTTCCGACGATCGAGTAGAACCCGGGATCGGAACCGATGGTCTCGCCGAAGTAGATCCGCGGCTGCGTCAGCGCCGGCTGGCCGGACACCGCATTACGCGTGAACACGGGCTGACCGCCGGCGGTGTTCACCGCGTCCCGGCTGCCCTCACTCACAACCTCGTTGACCTGCCCCGCGGGAGCGGTGATCACGCCGTTGCCGTGCGTGTACTGCAGATGACGGGCCGCCCAGTCCGTCGGGGTCTTGTCCGGGTTCAGCTCGATCGGCGCCAGCAGGACGTTGGTCGACGAGCCGTTCACGTCGTACCGGCCGACGGACAGCTGATCCGGCAGCTTGTAGTACTCGCGCAGCGGGTTGAGCATCGAGAAGGCGGTGGAGACCACGTTCGGATCGAGCAGGCGCACGTTCTGCAGCGACGGAGCGTCCTTCGACGAGAGCGTCTGCAGCGCCTCGTCGGTGACCTTCGGATCGGTCCTCTCGTACTTCATAGCGGCGAGGCCGTAGGCCTGTTTCGTCGCCTCCAGGTTGCGCGCGATGTACTCGAGCTCGCGCTCGGTGTTGGGCCGGACCGAAAAGGTCTGCACCGCGGCGGGCCAGCCCACACCGATCACGAGGGACGAGAAGAGCATGAGCACGGTGGCGATCGCGGGCACGCGCAGGTCGCGCAGCACGATGCCGAAGAAGAAGGCCGCGGCGCAGATGATCGCGATACCGGTGAGGATCGCCTTCGCCGGCAGCATGGCGTGGATGTCGGTGTAATTAGCACCCGTGAAGATCGGCGACCGGTTCGAGTACACGAGCGCGTACCGGTCGAACCAGTAGGCGACGGCCTTGGTCAGCAGGAAGACGCCGGCGATCGCGGCGAGTTGGATCCGCGCGCCGCGCGAGAGCGAGCCCTCCCGGCCCGCGAGGCGGATGCCGCCGAAGACGTAGTGCGCCACCAGGTTCGCCAGGAACATCAGGATCAGGCCGGCGAACAGGAAGCCGAGGATGAACTCGATGAAGGGCAGCGTGAAGGCGTAGAAGCCGATGTCCTTGCCGAACTCCGCGTCGGTCTCCCCGAAGCTCTGCCGGTTGAAGAAGAGCAGCACCTGCTGCCACGACGCCTGCCCGAAGATGCCGGCGATGAGCCCGATGAGCAGCGCCGGAACGATCGCGAAGGTCTTGAGCTTGCTGGTCACCACGGCGCGGTACCGGACCACCGGGTCGTCCGTCGGCGAGGGGAGGAACGCCGGGCGCACGCGATAGGCCAGCCACATCCCGGCGAAGGTGAACAGCGCCAGGACCAGACCCGTCACCACGAACAGTCCGAGCCGCGAGAGCAGCACGGTGCTCAGCACGCCCGCATGGCCCAATGAGCCGTACCAGAGGAAGGCGGTGAACACGTCCACCACCCGCGGCCCGATCAGCAGCAGCGCCAGTAGCGCCACGGCCACACCGATGAGGATCTTTGCCCGGCGGGACAGGGAGGGAATGCCCGCGGCACGAGGTGTCGTCACGCCGTCCACTGTACGGATTGCCCGAGATGGGACCCGCGCGTGCTCACCGACGTGGTACCGCGCGCGCCGCGGATGCGATCATGGGCGCGTGAGCTACGACGAGGCGGAGCAGGTATTCGACGAAGCGGCCCTGGGCCGCGCGGCGCGCGAGGCCATCGAGTTCGTCGAACCGCAGGGCTGGGGCCAGCCGCCGCAGCTGTTCGGACTGGTCCCGACGTCGCTGCTCGCCACCAGCCAGCCGGAGTGGGCCGACATCCTCGACGACGGTGCCTCGCTGACGGTCATCGAGCAGGAGCCGCTGCCCGGCGACCCGCAGGGCGGCAGCACCGAGCTCAACCACGTGCTGGCGACCACCACCTGGCCCGACGAGGTCGTCGGGTGCGCGCTGGTGCAGGAGATCATCGTGCTGCCGCCGAACGCCGAGGCCGACCTCGACGGGGCGCTCGAGCCGCATCTCGCGGACGTGGACGCCGCCGACCGTGCGGGCCGGGCGGCCGCCGAGAACCACCCCGAACGGCGCACCGCGCGGATGGTCGCGGCGGTCCTGCGGGACGGCCACCGGATCACGCTGCTCATGCTCCAGCCCGAGGACGAGGACGATCCGTTCGCGGACACCGAGCTGCTCCGCGCGGATCAGCTCGCGCCCGGCCTGATCCAGGGCCTCCTCGCCACCTTCGACGAGGACTGAGCCCGGCCGGGGTCGGCCGGGCCGTCAGCAGGACGGGGCCGGACGCCCCTCACGCACGTCGGCGAGGGCCTTGACCGCGCCGTCGACGGTGTCGACCTTCACCAGTTGCAGGTCCGCCGGGGGCGAGGACTTCGCGGCGTCGCAGTTCGCGGCCGGCACCAGGAAGACGGACGCGCCGTCGCGCTTGGCGCCCTGCAGCTTGTGCTCGATCCCGCCGATCGGACCGACCTTGCCGTCCGCGGTGACCTCTCCCGTGCCGGCGACGTTCCGGCCGCCCGTCAGGTCGCCCGGCTCGACCAGATCGATGATGCCGAGCGTGAGCATCAGGCCGGCGGAGGGGCCGCCGACCTGCTGCACTCCGAAGCCGATGTGGATCTTCGGATCGGCGGGCACCTGCCCCACCACGATCCCCAGACGCGGCTTGCCGTCGGACTCGCCGAGCGCGACCGGGACCTGCGCGGCACCGTCGGCCCGCCGGACCGCGACGGTCACCACGTCGCCCTTCTTCTTGCCCTCGAGCGCCTTCGCGACCTGGTCGGTGGCGGTCACCGGCGCACCGTCGACGGCCTCGAGGACGTCGCCCTCGCGCAGCTTGCCCTCCGACGGGCCGCCCTGGCTCAGGCCGACCACGCCGATGCCCGTGGGGATCTTCAGGTAGTGCAGCGCCGCGACGGTGGCCGCGGACTCCGAGCCGGTGAACTGCTCGCGGTTGCCCGCCTCGATCTGCTGGCGGGATGCGCCGGGCGGGTAGTAGGCGTCGCGCGGGGCGATCTGCGCGCCGGAGACCCACTTGCCGAGCGCGCCGAACAGGCTGAGACCGTCGGTCACGGCGATGGTCGTGAAGCGCAACTGCCCTGCGGGCTGGTGCACGGGCAGGCCGTCGATGGTGATCACTCTGCGGTCGGTGACCTTGCCGTCGTCCCCGCGCTCGGCGTAGCTGGTCAGTGTGTCGGCGGTGTCGCCCGGACCGACGGCGACGTAGGGCACCGTCACGATCATCCCCAACAACACGAGCACCAGGAGCGGCACCAGGGCGGCGAGAGCTGTCGTGATCCTGCGTTCCGTCACGGGCCACAGCGTAGTCGCCGCGTGTTCGCCCACAGCGTGACGTGCGGAGCGGCCCGCGGTGGACGCGGGCAGTACCGTGGAGTCATGAATGACCTGCCCTTCGGATTCTCCCCCGGCGACGACGGCGGTGACGACGGCAAAGGCCGACGGGACCAGCCCTTCGGCGCCGGTCAGCCCTTCGACATGTCGCAGCTGGGCGACATGCTCAGCCAGCTCGGCCAGATGATCTCCGGCATGGGCACCGGCATGACGACGCCCGGCGGCGGTACCGGCGAGCCGGTCAACTACGCGGTCGCGGCGCAGCTGGCACGGCAGACCCTCGGCAAGCACGAACCCGTCTCCGAGGGCCAGCGCAAGGCCGTCGAGGAGTCGATGCACCTCGCCCAGCTCTGGCTCGACGGTGCCACCGTGCTGCCGGCCGGCCCGCAGAAGACGGTGGCGTGGAGCCCCGTCGACTGGCAGGAGAAGACCCTGCCCACGTGGAAGCGCCTGGTGAACCCGGTCGCGGAGAAGATCTCCGGCTCGTGGATGCAGAGCATGCCCGAGGAGGCGCGCGAGATGGCCGCCCCGATGATGGGCATGTTCACGCAGCTCGGCTCGATGTCCTTCGGCACGCAGCTCGGGCAGGCCCTCGGCTCGCTGTCGAAGGAGGTGCTCACCAGCACCGACATCGGACTCCCGCTGGGCCCGGACGACACGGCCGCACTGCTGCCCGAGGCGATCGAGTCCTTCAGCAAGGACCTGGAGCAGAAGGACCAGGAGATCCTGGTCTTCCTCGCCGCCCGCGAGGCCGCGCACCAGCGCCTGTTCTCGCACGTGCCGTGGCTGCGGGCCCGCGTGCTCGACACCGTCGAGCAGTACGCGCGCGGCATCACCATCGACATGTCGGGCATCGAGGAACTCTCGAGGAACCTCGACCCGACCTCGCTGCAGGATCCGTCGAAGCTCGAGGAGCTGATGGCCGCCCAGGGCGCAGCCCTGCAGCCCAAGGCCACGCCGGAGCAGACCGCCGCGCTCGAGCGTCTCGAGACGCTGCTGGCTCTCATCGAGGGCTGGGTCGAGACCGTCGTGCACGCGGCGATCGCCGATCGCCTGCCGAGCGCCGCGGCACTGCGGGAGACGATGCGTCGCCGCCGCGCCTCGGGCGGTCCCGCCGAGCAGACCTTCGCCACGCTGGTGGGCCTGGAGCTACGGCCCCGCAAGGTGCGCGAGGCCGCCGATCTGTGGGAGCGCGTGCTGAACGCGACCTCGATGGAGCAGCGCGACGGTGTCTGGGCCCATCCGGATCTCGTTCCCGACGCCTCCGACCTCGACGCGCCTGCCGGCTTCATCGACCGCCTGCTGGGCGAGTCGTCCGGGGCGGACACCTCCGACCTCGACGATCCGATCGCCGCGATCGAGCGGCAGATGCGCCGCGAATCCGGCGAGGAGTAAATCGCTCGGGCACTCGTAGTGCCTGGTCAGGCCCGGTCCTCCCCTGTGGATGACCGGGCCTTTCGGCACTGCGCCCGCCGTCGCACGTGGTCGACTGGGGCATGCGACATCGCCTGAACCCGTTTCTCACCGTCGTGGTGCGCCCACCCACGCTGGTGCAGTTGGGCGCGTCGGCCACCGGCGCCCCGGTGCTCCAGCCACCGCCGTGGCTCGCACCCGACGCCGTCGCCGGTCTGCTCCGTTGGATGCAGGACTTCCGCACACCGCGCGAACTCGAGCGCCGGTGCGCCGATCTCGGGATGGCGGCGGGCGACGTCGACGAGCTCCTCGCGGCCCTGCGCGGCCACGGGCTGCTCGAGTCGGAACCGCCGCGGTCACCGCTGCACGTCCACCTGCACGGGCGCGGACCGGTCGCCGACGCGGTCCTCGGGGAACTCGCCTCCCTCGACGGGGTCCGAGTGAGCGCCGGAACCGCGCGCAGCTGGTCCCCGACCGGGCGCGGCGTCGACCTCGTCGTGCTCTCCGACTTCCTCTCCCCCGATCCGGTGCTGGTCGCACGGCTGATGCGGGAGCGGGTGCCGCACCTGCCTGTCGTACTGCGCGACGGTGTGGGCGTGATCGGCCCGCTCGTCCTCCCGGGCGCCGGCCCCTGCCTGCGCTGCCTCGACCGGAACCGTGCCGATGCGGATCCGGGCTGGCCGACGCTGGCCTGCCAGCTGTTCGGCCGCGCGGGCCGCGCGTCACCACAGGTCCTCCGGATGACCGCGGCGATCGCAGCGCATCAGGTCGCCGCGGTCGGCGCGAAACGATGGGACTCGGCGGACCCGCCGGACGTCCTCGGCTGTACTTTGGAGGTCGAGGGCAGCGCGATCGCCGTCCGACGATGGTTCATGCACCCCGGGTGCGGATGCGGGGTCACCGCTCCCGCCGCATCCGAGGCTGCCGGTTGACGTCAGGGGGCCAGGTGTCCGAGATCACCCGTGGTAGCGCGAAGCGCACCGCCAAGCTGGCGGGACTTCCGCTGGGCATGGCCAGCCGCACCGCCGTCGGCTGGGGTAAGCGACTCGCGGGCGCCGACAAGGACGAGGTCAACGCGGAGCTGCAGGCGAAGGCCGCGGAGCAGCTCTTCGAGGTACTCGGCCAGCTCAAGGGCGGCGCGATGAAGCTCGGGCAGGCGATGAGCGTGATGGAGGCCGCGGTGCCCCCGGAGTACGCCGCGCCCTACCGCGACGCGCTGGCCAAGCTGCAGAACGAGGCGCCGCCGATGCCCGCGTCCACCGTGCACAAGGTCCTGGACCAGCAGCTGGGCACCGGCTGGCGCGAGCGGTTCAGCTCCTTCAGCGACGAGGCCGCCGCTTCCGCGTCCATCGGCCAGGTGCACCGCGGCGTGTGGTCCGACGGCCGCGAGGTCGCGGTGAAGGTCCAGTATCCGGGCGCCGACGAGGCGCTGCGCGCCGACCTCAAGGCCCTCGGCCGACTCAGCTCCGTGCTCAAGCCGCTGACCCCGGGTGCCGATGTGAAGTCGCTGGTCCAGGAGCTCACCGATCGCACGGAGGCGGAGCTCGACTACCGCTACGAGGCGACGAACCAGCGCAAGTTCGCCAAGGCCTTCGACGGTGACCCGAACATCCGGGTGCCGAAGGTCTTCGCGAGCGCACCCACCGTGATCATCAGCGAATGGGTCACGGGGCGACCGCTGCGCGACGTGATCGCCAACGGCACCCAGGAGGAGCGGAACGACGCCGCGTCGAAGCTCACCGAGTTCGAGGTGAGCGCACCGGCCCGCACCGGCCTGCTGCACGGCGACCCGCACCCCGGCAACTTCATGATCGCGCCCGACGGGCGGCTGATCGCCCTGGACTTCGGTGCCGTTGCCGAGTACCCGGGCGGCATCCCGCCGGCGGTCGGCAAGATCCTGCGGCTCGCCCGCGACGAGGACTACGAGGCACTCTTCCCGCTGCTCCGCAGCCAGGGCTTCATCCCGCCGCGACTGGAGATCACGCCCGAGGAGATCCGCAGCTACCTCGCGCCGTACGTCGACCCGCTGCGCTCGGAGAGCTTCCACTTCACCCGGAAGTGGCTGATGAAGGCCGCGTACACGGCGACGGACGTGCGCGGCGAGCAGTTCCAGACGGGCCGTAAGCTCGCCCTGCCGCCGGAGTACGTGATGCTCTTCCGCGTCCTGCTCGGCATGGTCGGCATCTGCTCGCAGATGGAGGCGGAGGCACCGTACCGCGCCATCGTCGAGCACTGGATCCCGCTGCTCGACGGCGACGACTGACCGACGGCCGGCTCACCCGTCGAGCCGGCTCCCCGCGCGCAGCTCACGCAGCACGGCGAGCGCCGCCGCGAGTCGTTCGCCGTCGACGGCGGCGGACCGTCGGGCCGCCCAGTCCGCGCGGGCGGGCTCGATGTCACGCAGGGCGGCGCTCCCCCGGTCGGTGAGCGCCACCAGCGGAGCCCTGCGGTCCGCAGCGTTCGCCGACCTCGCGACGAGGCCGTCGCGCTCGAGCCGTTCGACGGTCTCCCGGACGCTCTGCCTGCGCAGCCCGCGCTGACGGGCGATGTCGGCGACGGTGGCGGCACCGTCGGCCAGCAGGCCCAGCACGCGCCACCCGGCGGCGGTCGTGCCGATGCCGGCGGCGAGGTCGTCGCCCTCGGCGACAAGCGCCGCGTTCAGCCGGAAGACCTCGTCGACCAGCTCCGTGAGCAGTTGCGGACGGTCCATGCCCAACTCCTTATTGACAGGCACCTGTCGATAATCGTAGCGTCACGGCCATGACCGCGTCGATCTCCCGCCTCGTCGTCTCCGTCTCCGCCCTGAACCCTTCCCTCGCCTTCTACGAGGGTCTCCTCGGACTCCGGCTCACCCGGTCCGCGGGCGAGCTGGCGTGGCTCGTCACCGCCGACGGTATCGAGGTCATGCTGCACGAACGCCCGGCGACGCCCAGCGACACCGCCGTCGCCCTGGGCTTCGCCGTACCCGACCTGGACGGCGTCGTCGGAACGTGGACCGCGCGCGGCGGCGCCGTCGTGGACCCGCCCGAAGAGCGCCCGTGGGGCGAGCGGATGGCAGTCGTCCGGGATCCCGACGGGCACCTCGTCTGCGTCACGCAGGCCGTCGGCTGACTACCCGTCGCTCGGTGCCGATGCGGCGACGGCCTCCGTCCGGCTCTCGTACAGGTGCGGTGCCAGACCGCGGTCGACGAGATGGTCGGCCAGCTTGAGTCGGAGGAACGCCGAGGTGGTGTAGCGGGTCACCGATTCGTAGTACTTGCTCATCCGGCGCACCCGAGCGGCGTACTCGTCCACCAGATCGGGGCCGAGCACGAAGTTGTCGTAGTTGATCACCACGTTGACCGGTCGGCCGATCTCGGCGAGTCGCCGCTCGATCTCGTCGGCGGCGCGCGCCACCTCCTCCTCGGTGCGTACGGCGATGCCCTCGAAGTTCATGAAGAACAGGTTCCGCGACTCGTCGTAGCTGAACCGGGCCTCCAGCGGCACCGAAAGCAGGTCCTCGCGCAGGCCCATCGCGTCGTCGCGGAAGATCCGCGGGTCCATGACGGCCGGCGGGGTGTCCATGATCGGCTCGAAACCCAGTAGGTCGAGCACGTCGCGCTGCAGGTCGATCCCGGGTGCGATCTCGGTGAGCTCCATGCCGCGTTCGGTGAGCCGGAAGACGCATCGCTCCGTGATGTACATGACCGGCTGCCCGGACCGGAGGGCGTACTCGCCGGAGAAGGTCCGCTGATCGACCGACGCCACGAACTTCGGCGCCGCCGGACCGTCGGAGGTGACGACGGCCCCGTCGGCGATCTCGGTGCGCGACGGGGCGAGGAAGGTACCCAGGAAGTACACGGCCTTCGCGTTCTGGCTGATGTTGATGAACCCGCCGGCACCGGCGAGGCGCGGGCCGAACCGGCTGACGTTGACGTTGCCGCCACCGTCGGCCTGGGCCATGCCGAGGAAGGCGGCATCGAGGCCCCCGCCGTCGTAGAAGTCGAACTGCGAGGGCTGCGCGAGGATCGCGTCCGCGTTGATGGCGGAGCCGAAATCGGTGCCGCCCGCCGGCATGCCCCCGATGACGCCGGGCTCGGCGGTGAGCGTGAGGTACTCGAGCACCCCCTCCTCCGCCGCGACGGCCGCGACTCCCTCGGGTACGCCGATGCCCAGGTTCACCACCGAGTTCGGGCGCAGCTCCAGCGCCGCACGCCGCGCGGTGACCTTGCGCGGGTCGAGCGGCATCGGACGGATCCAGCTCATGGGTTGCCGGATCTCACCGCTCATCGCGGGGTTGTACTGCGTGCCCCAGGATTGGGTGTGGTGCTCGGGAGTGGTCGCGACGACCACGCAGTCGACGAGGGCACCGGGGATCTTCACGTCCCGCGGGTTGAGCGAACCCCGGTCGGCGATGCGCTCGACCTGCACGATCACGAGGCCGCCCTTGTTGTGCACCGCGATCGCCGTCTCCAACGCCTCCAGCGTGAGCGCCTCCTTCTCCATGCTGACGTTGCCGCTCGGGTCCGCGGTGGTGCCGCGCAGGAAGGCGACGTCGAGACGGTCGAAGGCCTTGTAGAAGAGGTACTCGCGGCCGTCGATCTCCATCAGCCGCACGCGGTCCTCCGTCGTGGCGTCGTTGACCTTCCCGCCACCGAGGCGGGGATCGGCGAAGGTGCCCAGCCCGACGTGGGTGAGCAGGCCGGGCTTGCCCGCGCCGGTGTCGCGCAGCAGCTGCGCGATCACGCCCTGCGGCAGGTTGTACGCCTCGATCTCGCCGGAGAGCGCGAGCTTCTGGAGCGCCGGGGCCATCCCGTAGTGGCCGCCCATCGCCCGCTTGAGCATCCCGTCGTGGCAGAGGTGGACGGTGCCCCGCTCGCCACGGTCGCCCTGCGCCACCGTGAAGACCAGCGACAGATCCTTGGGCGACCCCGTCGCGAGGAAGCGCTCCTCCAGCGCCAGCACGAGTTCCTCTGCGAAGCCCTGACCGGCGAAACCCTCCAGCACCAGGTGGTCGCCGTCACGGACCAGACGCACCGCCTCCTTCGCGGTCACCACCTTGTCGCGGATCGGGGACGTCGCCGTCGGCATCAGGATGGGGTCGATGGACATCGCGTGCCGCCTCTCACTCGCCCCACGGGGCCCGATCGCGATGTGCGATCGCACTGTGAGGTGTATCACGATGTGCCGCGGTGTTCGCGGGATTCCGCGACAGCGGTCAGACGAAGGCGCTCTTGCCCGTGACCTCACGCCCCACGAGCAGCGACTGGATCTCCGCGGTGCCCTCGTAGGTCACGAGGGCCTCCATGTCACAGAGGTGGCGCATCACGTGGAAGTCGAGGGTGATCCCGTTGCCGCCCAACACGTCGCGCGCCATCCGGCAGACGTGACGGGCCTTGACACTGCAGTAGTACTTGGCGAGCGCCGCCATGGTGTCGGTGACCGCGCCCTCGTCGAGCAGGCGACCGAGGCGGATGCAGTACAGCTGCATCGCGGTCACATCGCCGAGCATCTCGACGAGCTTGCTCTGAACGCTCTGCGTGGCCGCGATGGGCTTGCCGAACTGCGTCCGCCGCTGCGCGTAGGTCAGCGCGATCTCGTAGGCGGCCACCGCGTGCCCCGTCGACGACCACGCGACCGCGTTGCGGGTGCCCATGAGGACCTTGGAGACGTCGGGGAAGCCGTTGCAGTTCACGAGGCGGCGGTCGTCGGGGAGCCGCACCTCGTCGAGCACGATGTCGGCGTTCTGCACCATGCGCAGCGAGACCTTGCCGCCGATCTTGGTCGCGCTGTAGCCGGGGTCGTCCTTCTCCACGACGAAGGCCTTGACCTTGCCGTCGTCGGTGTCACGCGCGAAGACGACGATCACGTCGCACCACGTCGCGTTGCCCGGCCAGCGCTTGAGCCCGTTGAGGATCCAGTCGCTCCCGTCGCGCGTGGCGGTGGCCTCCAGCGCGACCGAGTCGGAGCCGTGATCGGGTTCGGTGAGCGCGAAGGCGCCGATCTTGTCCAGGTTCGCCATCGCGGGCAGCCACCGCTGCCGCTGTTCCTCGGATCCGAGGATGTAGATCGACTGCATCGCCAGGCCGACGTGCACGCCGAGGAAGGTCGCGATGCTGCCGTCGATGCGACCGAGCTCGTAGGAGACCAGTCCCTGGCCGACGGCGGTCATCGGCGTGATGCCGTAGCCGGTCATGGTGTCGCCCACGATCTTCAGCTCGCGCAGCTTCGGCAGGATTTCGAAGGGGAACTCACCGCGCTCCCAGTAGTCGTTCACGATCGGCAGGAGCTCCTTGTCGCCGAACTTACGGACCTTGATCAGCAGGTCCTTCTCCTCGGCGGAGAGCAGCGCCTCCATGTCCAGGTAGTCGGTGTCGCGGGAGCGGGCGATGCCCTCCGCCAGCTCCTCCGTGGTCCGGTCCGTCATGGGGCGTCCTCTCATCGAGCCGATTCGATCCACCTCAACTGTGCGCCGCGTCACCACGCCGCAGCAATGGAATCGCGAACAACCGGACGGCCCCCTTCGAGTCACCGGTCACAGCGCACGGGAGCCGACGGGGCGCGATCATGCAGCCGCCCCGGAAACGAGTGAGCCCCGATCCTTCAAGGATCGGGGCTCACTGCGCTCAGGCCGCATTCTTACGCGGCCGGCCGCGAGGGCGCTTGCGCGCGATCACGACGCCCTGCTCGAAGATCTGGCCACCCCACACGCCCCAGGGCTCGCCGCGCTCGAGCGCGGCGGCCAGGCAGGCGCGCTGCAGCGGGCAGGTCTCGCAGAGGTTCTTGGCCCGCTCGAGGTCCGACGGGGCCTCGGCGAACCACAGGTCGGGATCGCCTGCGCGGCAGGGCACGCGGCTCTCGATGTTGATACTGACGGAATCGATGCTCCGGACGTTCCCGTCCACGGGGCGTTCGTCCATGATGGTCGGCACTTCTGGTCACCTTTCCACCTGTTGTTCAGGTGGCCTCGGTAGCGGCGCCCGGTCAGGCGCACGGGATGTTCTGTGGTGAGTGCGCGAACCGTGTGGCGGTCCTCGATCCCCGACGGTGCGTGGGGGACGAGAGACCGCGAATCCACGGGTTCCGCGCGGCGGCGGGTCCCGTGGTGAATGTGAAGAGGAGGGTCGTGAGACCTAACCTCGTCGCATGGAACACACGGGGCGCGTCAGCGGTTCGTGATCGACGGCGGGCGTTGCCGGCTCCTGGCGCAGTCGCCACAAGCGGGGCGACATGCCGGGCAGGGCGTGGGAGGCCTCGATACGAACCGCTACGGCTGCGAACACTCCACCCTCTGCTGCGGTGAACTGCTTGCTTGCGTTGATGATTGCGTTGTTCATTTCGTTTGCCTCCTTTCGCGCGCTGGTCAATCACGTTCCGGCGGCGAGGCAGTGCCTCGCGCGTCTTCCCGTGCGGTCGAGAACCACAGTATGCGGATGAAACTATTCGCACAAGTTATTTTTGACCTGCGGTTATACGGTCGAGCGTGCTCGGCCACAAGAGCGAGTACCTCATCGCCGTACTTGTCGATCTTCGTGGAACCGATGCCGTTGATCCGCACCAGCTGGGCGCGGGTGCGCGGCAGGTGCTCGGCGATCGCGAACAGGGTGGCGTTGGAGAAGATCGTGTACGGCGGGACCTGCTGGTCGCGCGCCTGGCCGGTGCGCCAGATCTTGAGCGCCTCGACGAGATCGTCGTTCAGGTCCGACGGGCAGTCCTCGCAGCGCGAGCGCAGCTTCTCCTCGCGGGTATCGAGAATGCCTCCGCAGACGCGGCAGATGTCGGAGCTGCGCCGTTTCCCCTTGCTGGGCCCGCTTTCGGGCTGCCGGGGCCGCCCGGCGTCGGCCTGGCCGGCGACGACGTCGAGGAACCGCGTGCGCTTGCGGGTCTTACGGCCGCCCTCGTTGCGGGCGAGCGCCCAGGACAGGTGCAGGTGCTCCCGGGCGCGGGTGACGCCCACGTACAGCAGTCGCCGCTCCTCCTCGATCGGCTCCGGATCGCCCTTGGCGATGGCCTGCGAGATCGGCACGGAGCCCTCGGTGAGGCCGACGAGGAAGACCGCGTCCCACTCCAGGCCCTTCGCCGCGTGCAGCGACGACAGCGTCACGCCCTGCATGGTGGGCGGGTGCTTGGCCTCGGCGCGGGCGCGCAGCTCGGCGATCAGCTCGGCCAGGGTGAGGCCGGGCCGCTCCTTCGCGAGATCCGCGGTGAGCTCGACCAACGCGCCCAGCGCCTGCCAACGCTCGAGGGCGCGGGCACCGTCGGGCGCCTCGGCGGTGAAGCCCAGCGGCTCCAGCGCGCCCTTGACCAGGGACAACAGCTCGTCGCCGGCGACGCCGCCGAACTGCCCTGCGCGGTCCATCAGCGCGCGGACGGCCTGACCGATCTCGGGTCGCTCGAAGAAGGCGCTGCCGCCGCGCACCTGGTACGGGATGCCGGCCTCGGTGAGCGCGGCTTCGTGTACGGCCGATTGCGCGTTGATCCGGTAGAGGATGGCGATCTCGCTGGCGGGGACGCCGCGGGCCAGCAGCTCACGGATCCGCTTGGCGACGAGCTTCGCCTCCGCCGGCTCGTCGTCGACCTCGGCGTAGATCGGGGCGGGCCCGTCCGGTCGCTGGCCGATGAGTTCCAGGCGGGTGCCGGCGACCCGGCCCTGCGCCGCGCCGATCACCTTGTTGGCGAGCGCCACGACCTGCGGCGTGGAGCGGTAGTCGCGCTGCAGCCGGACGATCGTGGCGTCCTCGAATCGGCGTGTGAAGTCGAGGAGGTAGTTCGGGGTGGCTCCGGTGAAGGAGTAGATGGTCTGGTTCGCATCGCCCACCACCGTGAGGTCGTCCCGGTCCCCGAGCCAGGCGTTGAGCAACTGCTGCTGCAGCGGCGTGACGTCCTGGTACTCGTCGACCACGAAGCTGCGGTACCGGTCGCGGAACTCCTCGGCCACCACGTGGTTGTCCTCGAGGATCGCCGCCGTGACCAGGATCAGGTCGTCGAAGTCGAGCAGGCGGTTGCCGTCCTGGTCGGTCTTGCGCCGCTCGTACGCCGCGTAGACGTCGGCGACGGTTCCGGGCGCCATCGGGGCGGTGCGCCCCGCGTCCTCGACGGCCTTCGCATACGTTTCCGGCGTAACCAGCGAGGCTTTCGCCCAGTCGATCTCGCTGAGCAGGTCGCGGATCGTGTCGGTCTCCGGACGCAGGTCGCAGTCACGGGCCGCACGACCGATGATCGGGAACTTGTTGTCGAGCAGCTCCCAGCGGGTGTCGCCGATCGCGCGGGGCCAGAAGTAGCGCAGTTGCCGCATCGCGGCGGCGTGGAAGGTGACGGCCTGCACGCCCGGCTGACCGTCGCCGCCGCCGATGCCCAGCCCGCGCAGCCGCGCCCGCATCTCCCCCGCCGCGCGCGAGGTGAACGTGACGGCGAGCACCTGACCTGCGGCGACGTGCCCCGTCGACACCTGGTGTGCGATGCGGTGCGTGATGGTGCGGGTCTTGCCCGTGCCCGCGCCCGCCAGCACGCACACCGGTCCGCGCGGCGCGAGAACCGCCTCCTGCTGCTCCGGGTCCAGTGCTTCGATCACACCGTCGAGTATTCCAGCCGGGTCCGACAGGTCCGGGTGGGGGAAGAAGTCCGGGCGCGGCGTGGTTGAGTCATGGCATGAGCCAGCTGACGATGTACACCACCACGTGGTGCGGATACTGCAACCGCCTCAAGACGGGTCTCAAGGCCAACGGGATCTCCTGGACCGAGATCAACATCGAGGAGGACCCGGCCGCCGCGCAGTTCGTGGAGGGCGTCAACGGCGGCAACCAGACGGTGCCCACCGTGAAGTACGAGGACGGCACCACCGCGACCAATCCGTCGCTCGCCGACGTCAAGCGCAAGCTCGGCGTCTGATCCGTCCGCCCCGGAATCGTCCGGTCACCCGTCCCCAGGATCGATGGAGCGGATGACCGGACTTTCTCGTTCCCGGCTCAGGCCGCCGCGAGCAGCGCCCGTCGCTCGTCGATCCGCGCGACGTAGGCCCGGGTGAACACCGCCGGCAACGCGAACCCCAGGGCCTGTACCGCGATCCGCACCGGCTCCGGCTCGCTCATCGCGACGCAGGCCGCGCCCAGCAGGGCCGTGCCCGCGAAGGAAGCCGCCCACACCCCCGTGATGACCATGTTGACGTGCAGGAACATCGGATGCTGCGCGGTCTCCTCATCGACCGACCGACGCGCGATGGCCATCGTGAACGGGCGGCCCGTCGCGAGCCCGATCCCGGCGATCACCGCGAGCCACGCCGACGAGAGCGCACCGTCGTAGGCCTCGAACGGCGAGTGCGGCGCGGCGAAGGCGAGCATCGCGAGGGCGATGAAGAAGACGGCCCCGCCGAGTTCGAGCGCGCCGACCGCTCGCCGGGCGCGCCGGTCCTGCACCAGCAGCCCGACGGTGACCGCCAGGGCGGACACGGCGCCCCACTGCCAGCCGACGGTCGACGATGCGGCCGCCAGGACGATCCAGGGGAGGAATCCTCGTACGTAGCTCATGACAGGAAAACTACGAGGCGAACGACCGGAAGCCCTCGACCCGCGGGTGGAGATCCGGGTGGAGGAATCGAGCCGCTACTCCACCACCCGAGGGATGAACGGGTCGCTGTTCAGCGCACCATTGGACACTCGGACCACGACAGTGCCGGAGACGGACACTCTCACCGAGCGCACGGAGACAGGCCCGGCGCCGGGGAACATCCGCCAGCGGAGCAGGGTCGTGACGGTGTGCTCCCCCGGCGCGACGGGGATGTCGGTCGCCACGCGCCAGGACGCGGGTACCGGCGCATCGTCGTCGATCCTGACCCACGGCCGGTACACCGTCCGCACGAACCACCGATTGATCCAGTGCGCGGTGAACTCGACGGCGACGCGCGCGGGCACCCCTAGTCCACTCCTGCCCAGGCCTGGGTGATCGCGCGGGCGATGGAGATGGAGTTGGGCAGCAGCAGCGGCGCGTCGGGGGCGTCGGAGCTCCAGTCCCCTGCGGCCAAGGCGTCGCGGACCTGCGTGCGGCTGAACCACCGGGCCTCGGCGATCTCACCGTCGCGGAAGTCCAGCACCGCATCCCGGGACGCGCGAGCGGTGAAACCCAGCATCAGCGACCGCGGGAAGGGCCAGGGCTGGCTGGCGACGTAGGTGATCTCGTCGACCTCGATGCCCGCCTCCTCGCGCAGCTCCCGCGCGACGCACTGCTCCAGCGATTCGCCCGGCTCCACGAACCCCGCGAACAGGGAGAACAGTCGCTCGGGCCACTGATGCTGACGCCCCAGCAGTACGTGATCGCCACCGTCGTGCACGAGGGTGATCATCGCGCCGTCGGTGCGGGGGAACTCCTCGCGACCGTCGGCGGTGAGGCGGACCCAGCCCGCTTTTCCGGGAACCGTCGGTGCGCCGTCGACCGGCGAGAACGCGGCGGAGGCGTGCCAGTTGAGGATGCCGAGGGCCTGGCCGAGCAGCGCGGAGTCGACCGGGGAGAGGAGGTGGCCGCGCATCCGCAGGTCGGCGCCGTCGAACTTCTCGACACGCAGCGCGAAGACGATCGCCCCGTCGACCCGCCCGAGCAGCACCGCATCCGCCGGCCGCGAGGGGGCGACCTCGTGTCCGCGGGCGAAGACCAGGTCGGTGCCGTCGAGGTCGAACCGGCCGCGCGGGTCGATGCGCAGCACCTTCGCGGTCGCCCACGCCGCGTCGAGCGCGGCGTCGTCGGCGCGCAGTTCGTCGGCGCGGTCGACGTGATAGCGCGAGAGGAGCGGGGGCACGGTCAGACTGAGCTTCGCCACGCTCATCATCGTAGGCTGACCGCATGATCGAACCGTTCGTGGACGCCGCCTGGGTGCGGGCCAATCCCGGCGTGATCCTCGCCGACGCCCGCTGCTACCTCGACGGCCGGTCCACTCGCGAGGCCTACGCTGCGGGGCACCTCCCCGGCGCCGTCTACGTCGACCTCGACGGATACCTCGCCTCGCCCGCCTCCCCCGCCGAGGGCCGCCACCCGCTGCCGACGCCGGAGGCCTTCGCCGCCGGGCTCTCGGCCGCCGGCATCGGCGACGGCGCGACGGTCGTCGCCTACGACGACGCGGGCGGCGTCATGGCCGCGCGCCTGGTCTGGTTGCTGCGGGCGCTCGGCGAATCGGCGGCGCTGCTCGACGGTCCACTCGGCCCGCTCGACGACACCGCCACGGTCGTACCCGCTCCCGCGACCTTCACGCCGCGGCCGTGGCCGGCGGACCGTCTGGCCTCCATCGACGAGGCCTGCGCCGGAACCGTGTCCGTCATCGACGCGCGACCCGCCGACCGGTTCCGCGGCGAGAACGAGACCGTCGACCCGCGTGCGGGTCACATCCCGGGTGCCGTCAGCGTGCCCTGCCGGGAGAACGTGGTCGACGGTGCGCTGCTCCCCCGCCCCGCCCTCCGCGCCCGGTTCGAGAAGGCGGGCCTGCGGCCCGGCGAGGACTTCATCGCCTACTGCGGCTCCGGGGTCACCGCGTGCCACGACCTGCTCACCGCAGAGAACGCCGGATTCGCCGGCGGCCGCCTCTATCCCGGGAGCTGGTCGCAATACGCTGCGACCGACCGTCCGGCGGCGACGGGCGACTGAGCGCCGGCCGCACGGCGCGCCTCTCCTGTCCGCACCTCGTTCCGTGCGCTCTTCCTCGCGAAGCAAGGCCGTTCGTGGTGATATGGGCTCATGGTCAGGCGATTTCGTTTCGGTGTGAACATCCGGCCCACCGGCTCGCGGCGGTCGTGGGTCGACAAGTGCCGTCGGGCTGAATCGCTCGGCTTCGACGTAATCGGCGTTCCCGATCACCTCGGCATGCTGTCGCCGTTTCCCGCAGTGATCCTGGCTGCGGAGGTCACCGAGCGCCCTCGACTGAACACCTTCGTCTTGAACACGCCGTTCTACAACCCTGTCCTCCTGGCCCGCGACGTCGCCACCGTCGATCTCCTGACCGACGGCCGGCTCGAGCTGGGGCTCGGCGCTGGCTACGTCGAAGCCGAGTTCGCCGAGGCCGGCATCACTTTCCCCACCGCGCGCCGACGCGTCGACCAGGTGCGGGATACCGCCTCGACCCTCCGACGCTGTTTCGCCGCCGATGCCTACCGCCCCCGCCCGGTTCAGGCGGGCGGGCCACCTCTGCTGATCGCAGGATGGGGCGACCGCATGCTCGAGGTCGCCGCCGAGCACGCCGACATCGTCGCGCTGACCAGCGCCGCGACCTCGAACAGCGGTCACCTGACCCTCGCGACCGAGGCGGATGCAGCGGCACGGATCGCGCGACTGCACCACAGCCTCAGTGAGCGGGCCGACGCCGTAGACCTGAACATCCTGGTCCAGGCCCTGATCGGTCCCCGCGATACGGATGCTCTCGCGCAGGTCAGACCACATCTCGGCCGTGAGGTGGATCGCCCCGACGACTACATCAGCCTATTGACCGGCACAGAGCAGGACATGGCCGAGCAACTGCGTCGGCGGCGAGACGCCTACGGGATCAACTACATCACGGTGCTCGACAACAACATGGACGCGCTTGCCCCGATCATCGAGCTTCTGAAGGATTAGACCTTCGTGTCCGCGTTGCGGACGAACAGCAGCCGGTCGCCGGCTTCGACGACGGACACAGCGGGCGAGTCGACGCGGTACAGGTTGCCCTTGCGGACCACGCCCAGCACGATGTTCGGCAGGTGCCGCGGCGAGCGCCCGACCTCGACGCGGGTGACCTCGCGTTCGGCGATGTTGAAGCCGTCACCGGGTGAGAGCAGGTCCTCGATCATCTCCACCACCGACGGGGTGGTGGTCGCCATGCCGAGGAGGCGGCCGGCGGTCTCCGAGGAGACGACCACGGAGTCGGCGCCGGACTGGCGCAGCAGGTGGGTGTTCTCGGACTCGCGGATCGACGCGACGATCTTCGCGCGTGGGGCGAGCTCCCGCGCCGTGAGCGTGACCATCACCGCGGCGTCGTCACGGTTGGCGCCGATGATGATCGACGCGGCGCGCGGGGCGCCGGCGAGCCGCAGCACGTCGGCCTTCGTCGCGTCGCCGCGGACCGTCACCAGTCCGTCGATCTCGGCGACCTCGAGCGCGGCCTGATCGGTGTCGACGACGACGATCTTGCTCGGCTCGATGCCGTCGTTGATCATCGCGCTCACCGCGGTACGACCCTTGGTGCCGTAGCCCACGACGATGGTGTGGTTGTGCACAGCAGCCCTCCAACGTTGGATCTTGAACGCCTGGCGGGAACGCTCCGTGAGGACCTGGAGCGTGGTACCGACCAAGACGATGAGGAAGAGGATCCGGAGCGGGGTGATCAGCAGGACGTTGATCAGGCGCGCGGATTGGGTGATCGGGGTGATGTCGCCGTATCCGGTGGTCGACAGCGACACCGTGGCGTAGTACAGGCAGTCGAGGAAGGTCATCCGCGTCCGGCCGTCGACCCCTGCCTCGATGGCGGAGTCGCGGTATCCGTCGCGCTCGAGGTAGACGATGAGCACGGCCAGGAACAGGGCGCCGAGCGCGACGAGCACCCGAGCGCCGATCGCCCGCCACGGGTTGGTGGAGTCACCCGCGGGGATGCGCAGGACGCTGACCAGCGCGTGGTCGGGGAGGTCCGTCAGTTCGGACTTGCTCCGTCTACGGAACTTGGTGCGTGCGGACATACCTACCTGGACGATTCGGCGCGAGGAGTGCTGGTCGTTACCCGTCCGGTCTAGCACGTCCGGCGGAACCGACGAGCAATCTGCCACAATCTTCAGATGGTGTCCACAAACCGCCCCGCCCGTCGAACCGACAAGCTCGCGCGCGGTATGGCGCTGTCCCTCGCCGGAATGGGTGCGCTGCACTTCGTCGCGCCGAAGCCCTTCGACTCGATCGTGCCGCCGAACCTGCCGCTCGGTCTCACGCCCCGCCGCGCCACGCAGCTCTCGGGCGTGGCGGAGCTCACCACCGCCGCGCTGCTGGCCGCGCCGAAGACCCGCCGCTTGGGCGGTGTCGCCGCGACGGCGCTGTTCGTGGCGGTTTTCCCCGCGAACATCCACATGGCGCAGCAGTGGTCGGACAAGCCGCTGCCGCTGAAGCTGGGCGCGTACGCGCGCCTGCCCCTGCAGCTGCCGATGGTCGTCTCCGCCGTGCGGATCGCCCGCGACAAGGGCGACGCGGACTAGTCTTCGCCGGCGCTCGTGATCAGATTCGCGAGGCCCGCGTGGTCGAGCAGGTCCGACGGTGCGACCGTCTCCCCCGAGCGCACGTAGAAGAACGCGGCCCGCACGTCGTCGACGGGGACGTCGCGCAGCCGCGCCCACGCGAGGCGGTAGGCGGCCAACTGGACGGCGGCGGCCCGCTCGTCCGCGGGCTCGGTGGGACGTACACCCGTCTTCCAGTCCACGACGGTGAACCCGCCGCCCGGATCACGGAAGACCGCGTCCATACGACCGCGCACGACAGTGCCCGCGGCCGCGATCTCGAAGGGGATCTCGATGTCGACGGGGGTGCGCGCGGCCCATTCACTCTCTTCGAACCGGCGCTGGAGCAGCGCCAGGTTCTCGTCGGCCCCGGCGTCGCCGTCGGCCGCGCCGGGGAGCTCGTCGAGGTCGAGGAGCCGTGACGCCCCGTAGCGACGCTCGAGCCACGCGTGGAAGGCGGTGCCCCGCCGAGCGTACGGATTCGGCTTGAACGGCACGGGCCGGCGCAGCCTGCTCGCGAACGTGGCGGGACTGCGGCGCAGCTCCACCAACTGGCTCACCGAGACCTCGCGGGGCACGGCGACCTCCAGCTCGGCCTGTGCCTGCCGGGCGCGTTCGGCGAGCAGCGCGGTCACCTCCGCGGCCCAGCCGTACGGATCCGGCTGGTCCGGATCCGGCTCGGTCGCCCCGCGAGCGAGCTCGGCGAGCACCAGCTCGGCTCCGGCGTCCACATCCGGGCGATGCGCTCCGAGGAAGTCGCGCGGCCAGGGCAGGCGGACCGGCTCGGTCTCGAGCGGAT
Source organism: Tsukamurella sputi (assembly GCF_007858445.1). Taxonomy (GTDB): domain Bacteria; phylum Actinomycetota; class Actinomycetes; order Mycobacteriales; family Mycobacteriaceae; genus Tsukamurella; species Tsukamurella sputi. The sequence goes on from NZ_VIGV01000001.1 coordinate 682,852, forward strand.
TGGGCGTGTCCTCGAGCGGCTCGCCGGCCCACTCGGTCACGGCGTCGGGCGCGTGGTCGCGGGCCGCCACCAGGAAGCGCGACGGTGCCTTCGGCGTCTTCACGTCCTCGCTCCAGTAGTGTCCGGACAGCAGGAGCACCGACTGCGTGCGGGTGACGGCGACGTAGAACAGGCGCTCGTCCTCGTGCATGTTCATGCCCTTGAGGGCCTTGCGGTGCGCATCGAGCGCGTCCTCGAGGTCCTTGCGGTTGTTGCACCCGTCGAGATCGAGGCGCGGCACACCGTCGGTCTCCCCGGGCTCGGCGAGGTCGCCGCGCAGGTTCGGCTGCAGCTCGGCCGGCGTCGAGAGCCAGGTGGGGAGCGCGCGGTTCGACGGGAAGATGCCCTCCGACAGATGCGGCACCGCGACCACGTCCCACTCGAGGCCCTTCGCCGAGTGCACGGTGAGCACCTGGACGCGGTCGGTCGCCACCTCCACATCGCCCGGAGTCAGGCCGCCCTCCACCTTCTCCGCCGCCGCGAGGAAGGCCAGGAGCCCCGGTAGCGTCGCCGTCGGGCGCTCGGCGTAGGAGACGACCACGTCGGCGAAGGCGTCGAGGTGTTCGCGGCCGGTCGCGCGGCCGCCGAGTTGGCGGGACGCGCGGATGCGGGTCTCGATGCTCACGCCGAGCACCCGCTCCGCCTCGGCCACGACCTCCGGGAGCGGATGGCCCAGTCGTTCCCGGACGTGCCGCACCTCGCGGTCGAGGGAGCGGATCTTCGCCAGGCCCGCGGCGGAGTAGTCCGTCTCCGGACCGGGGTCGGCGATCGCGTCCCCGAGACCGGCCGCGTCGAGGCTCTCCGACGGGAGCGTCGCGTCCAGTGCCGCGTCGAGCTGATCCGCGGTGGCGACGGCGCCGGTCGCGGCGCGACCGGTGGTGTGCGCGATCCGTCGCGCCCGGTTCCACAGCGCCCGCAGGTCGGCGGCTCCGAGCTGCCAGCGCGGCCCGGTGAGCAGGCGCATCGCCGCGGTGCCGGCCAGCGGCTCCACGGCGAGACGCAGCAGTGCGACGACGTCCTGCACCTCGGGCGTGTGCAGCAGGCCCCCGAGGCCCACCACCTCGACGGGCACCCCGCGCTCGCCGAGCGCGGCGGCGATCCCCGCGGAGTCGGCGTTGCGGCGCACGAGCACCGCGACCGTGGGCGGCTCCTCCCCCGCGTCGATCCGGCCGCGCCACTGCTCGGCGATCGCGTCGGCGACCCAGTCCCGCTCGTCGATCACCGTGGAGTGCAGGGCGATCCGCAGGTCACCGGGCGGCGCATCGGGCCGCGCCTTCAACTCCGAGACGGGGACGCCGCGGCTGCGCAGATCTTCCGAGACGGCGTTGGCGAGGCTCAGCGCGCTGGTCGGGTTGCGCCAGCTGGTGAGCAGCTCGCGCCGCGGCGCCGGATGGCCGTCGGACTGCGGGAAATCCGTGGCGAAGCGCGGCAGGTTGGCCGCCGATGCCCCGCGCCAGCCGTAGATCGACTGGATCGGATCGCCCACCGCCGTGACCGCGGCGGCGCCCGCGGGCCCGCCGAACAGCGATGCGAGCAACATGCGCTGGGCGTGGCCGGTGTCCTGGTACTCGTCGAGCAGCACCGCCCCGAACCGGGCCCGCTCCAAGCCGGCGACGTCGGGATTGGCGAGCGCGAGCTGCGCCGCGAGACCCATTTGGCTGCCGAAGTCGAGCACTTCGCGTGCGCGCATCTCGGCCGCGACGGCCCGCACCAGTGGGATCAGCCGACGCCGCTGCTCCTGCACCTCGGCGGCCTTGAGCAGCGCCGCGTTCGGCGCCGCGCGCTGCCGCGGGCCGGGCGGAAGCAGCCCGATGAGCCGCTCGAGCTCGTCGTCGTCGGCCTCCAGCTGATCCGGCGTGACGAGGTGATCGGCCAACGCCCCCGAGAGCCCCAGCACCCACTCCGTGAGGTTCGCCGGGTTCCGGTCCAGCTCCAGCGCCTCGTCCCAACCGGTGACCACGTCGTACGCGATCTGCCATCGCTCCGTCTCGGACACCAGGCGCACCGAGGGCTCCACGGGCAGGAGCATCCCGTAGTCGCCGAGCAGGCGTCCCGCGTACGCGTGGTAGGTGCTGATCTCGGGCTCGACGGTGCGCAACGACGCTCGGAGCTCGCCCGACGGGTCGATCCGGTCGACGACCGGCGCCCCGGCGAGGCGGGCCAGCCGCTTGCGCACACGGATCATCAGCTGCTGCGCTGCCTTGCGGGTGAAGGTCAGGCCCAGCACCTGGTCCGGGGTGACGTAGCGGTTGGCGATGAGCCACACGACGCGGCCGGCCATCGTCTCCGTCTTGCCCGCTCCCGCGCCGGCGACCACGAGGCACGGGCCCAGCGGCGCCTCGATGACGGCGCGCTGCTCGTCGGTGGGCGCGAAGGCCTGTCCCAGTTCGTGCGCGAGGTCGACCGCGGAGATCAACGGGGCGTGCGGGAATCCGTCAGTCATCGGTCACCGCCCTTCCCTTGTCGACGACGGGACAGCAGGACGCCACCGCGCAGTACTGGCACGAGGCGTTGAGGGTGGCGGCGAACTGCGGTCCGCGAGTGCGGCGCGCCGCCTCGCGAATCACGCCGAGCCACTCGTCGACGTCCTCCGGAGTTAGCGCGTCCTGCTCCCGCACCGTGGCACCGGTCTTGTTGTGCGCCTTGGCCACGTACACCAACTTGCCGCCGCCGGGAGCCTCCGGCACCCCGTCGATGCCGCCGTGGGCGAGCGCGACCTGGTAGGTGCGCAGCTGCGCCTGGGCCTGTCCCTCCGCCTGCGTGGGCAGGGTGCGCCCTGTCTTCACGTCCACCACGACGGCCCGCCCGAGCGCGTCGCGCTCGAGTCTGTCGATCCGGCCGCGGATCCGCACGTCCGGCTCCTCACCGCCGGCCCCCACGTCCCCGGGAATCACCGCGTCGACACCGATCTCGACGCCCGCCTCGGTGAGTTCGCCGCGACTGCCCGCGAGCCAGGCGCGAAAGGACTCCAGCATCTCCTCCGTGCGCACCAGCTCCCGCTGCGCGAACCAGTCCGCCTCGAGATCAACACGGTCCCACACCTTCTCGAGCGAGCGGGACACCTCGTCCTTCGGGATGCGTCCCGCGACGGCCTGCACCAGGGTGTGCACCAGGTTGCCGGTGGCCTGCTTGGCGGAATCGCCGTCGCTGCCGCCGAAGCGCTCGAGCATCCACCGCAGCGCGCACGCAGAGAGCGCCTCCACGTTCGACGGCGACAGCGCCACCGGCCCGTCCTCGGGCGTCCACAGCGGATCGTCGGTGCTCGCACCCGCCATGCCGTACCAACTGTCCGGGTGCGCCCCGGGGACCCGGTCGGCCGCGAGTCGCGCGAGCTGCCGCGCCGCGTGGGCGCGTTCCTGCGGCTCACGCGCGGGATCGCAGACGGCGGTGCGCAGCACGGCGACCAGGGTCCGCAGATCCAGCGAGGCCGACGGTGCGCTCTCCACCGCCGGTGTGTAGGTCTCCGGGTCCTCGTCGCCCGACGGTGCGATCCCCTGCAGGAATCGCGAGGGCACGAGGTCGCCGTCGCCGTCCGCGGTGTCGACGGCGGTGATGAGCAGCGTGCGCCGCGCGCGCGAGCACGCGACGAACAGCAGCCGGCGCTCCTCGGCGAGCAGCGGCAGCGACCGGGACACCGTGGGCAGCGCCGACGGGTCCATCCCGTCGAGCGCGTCGAGCAACTCATCGGTGCCGAGCAGGCCGCCGCGGCGCCGCAGATTGGGCCAGCGTCCCTCCTGGACGCCCGCGACGGCGACGACCTCCCACTCCCGCCCGACGGTGCTGTGCGCCGACAGCAGCGTGACGCCGGGGACGGCGGCCTGCCCACCACGGCCGCGGGCGCGGTCGGACCGCGGGATCTGCAGTTGCTCCAGGTATTCGACGAAGGCGCCCACGGAGGCGGTGGGGAGGGTGTCGGTGAAGTCGGCCGCCGAATCGAACAGCCCCATCACCGCGTCCAGGTCGCGGTCGGCCTGGTCCCCCAGTGTGCCGCCGCGCAGTGCGAGCGCGCCCCAGCGGGCGGCGAGGCCGGTGGCGGCCCACGCCGCCCAGAGGACCTCCTCGACGGTGCCGTGCTCGGCCGCGGTACGCGCCGCCCGCACGGCGGCGAGCACGCGTTCCACCGGCTCGGCCTCGAGTTCGGTGAGCACGGCCTTGTACGGCGCGAACTCCGCGGCACCGGTGAGGACCGCCGTGAGGATCTCCGCGGAGCCGCGGTCCTCGGCGGGATCGGCGCGCCGCACCGCGCGACGCACCCGGCGCAGCGTCAGCGGATCACCCCCGCCGACGGGGCCGGACAGCAGGGCGACGGCCTCAGCCGGGTCGATCCCATCGGGTGCGACGGCGGCGCGCAGCACGAGGAGCAGCGCGTGTACGGCCCGCTGCCGGGCGAGCGGTACGTCGTCCGCCGGCACCGTGACCGGGACGCCGGCGTAGGCCAAAGCGCGACGCAGCGGCGCGACCGACGCGGACACCGACCGCACGACGACGGCCATGTCCTCCCAGGGCACGCCGCCGAGGACGTGCTCACGGCGCAACATCGCGGCGATCGCATCGGCCTCCTTCGCCGCGGTGGAGAACAGGCGGACCGACGCTCCGCCGGGACGCGGGCGCTCGGGCGCGACAGCACCGAACCGGTGGGGCAGGCGCGCGGAGACGCGGTTCACGGCACCGGCGATCTCCTCGCCGAAGCGGAAGCTGCGCTCCAGCAGGACGTCCCGCTCCGGCGTGACGTCCAGGTTCTGCAGGAAGCGCGTGCTCGCGCCGCGGAAGGAGTTGACCGCTTGATCGGGATCGCCCGCGATCACGGTGAGTTCGGTGCCGGTGCCGAGGAGCCGGATCAGAGCGGAGGCCAGGGGATCGAGGTTCTGCGCGTCGTCGACGAGGAGGAAGCGGATGCGCTCCCGCTGCTGAGCGAGCAGGGCGTCGTCGGTGGCCAGCGCCGTCACTGCCGCGTCGATGAGCTCCGCCGCGTCCACCGCGGGCGCCACCGCCTGCGGGCCGGCGAGGCCCACAGAACCGCGCAGCAGCGTGGTCTCCTGGTACTCGCGCAGCGCCTCCGCGGCGGCCAACCACTCCCCGCGGTTGTACCGGCGCGCGAGTTCCTCGATCTCGTCGGGGCCGGCCCCGCGCTGCGCGGCCTGGGCGAAGAGATCACGCAGCGCCCCGGCGAAGCCGTTCGTGACGAGCGCGGGACGCAGGCGCTCCGGCCAGAACGCCCCGCCGTCCTCCAGGTTGCCGCGCAGCAGCTCCCGGACCACGGCGTCCTGCTCGGATCCGGTGATCAGCCGCGGCGGCGGGCTCCCGGTGCTGGACGCCTGCAGCCGCAGAACGGCGAAGGCCAGCGAGTGCACAGTGCGCACCAGCGGCTCGCCGGAGGCGTGCACGCCCTCGCTGCCCGCGAGTACCCGCGCAGAAAGCTCACGGCGCAGCGCGGCCGCCGCGCGCTTGTTCCCGGCGAGGATCAGCACGGACTCCGGCTCCACGAACGGATCGGTGAGCTTCGCGACTGCGATATCCACCAGCGCGGAGGTCTTCCCGGTACCGGGGCCGCCGCGGATCCGGTACGGCGCCCAGCCGCCCACGTCCAGTGGGAGTTCACCGGTGGCGGGCGCCGCGAGCGCGGCGATCGGGCCCGCCCACTCACGAACCGGCGGTGGTTCCGGGGGCGTGTACTGCAAGCGCAACCGCGGTCGACGGTGCTTCCCCGCACCGTCGGTTCCTCGACTCCCGGCTCCGGCGTTCACGCGCACCCCCTCTCCGACCGATGTCCGACGATCACATCACAGCCCACTGACAACCTCGCGACGGCACCGCACAGGGCATGATCGGGGCATGCTCAACACGCACGCGTACGGCCCGGCGTCGTCCGGCGCACCCACCGTTCTGGCGATCCACGGCGTCACCGGTCACGGCGCCCGCTGGCGACGATTCGTCGATGACGAGTTGCCCGGCGTGCGCGTACTCGCGCCGGATCTGCGCGGCCACGCCCGCTCGACCTGGGCGCCGCCGTGGCACCTCGAACAGCACGTCGCCGACCTGGTCGAGGTGATCGAGCAGCACGGCGGCGGGCCGGTCACGGTGGTCGGGCACTCCCTCGGCGGCGCGCTCGCATGCCGACTCGCGGCCACTCGCCCGGATCTGGTGCGAGCGCTCCTGCTGCTAGATCCCGCGCAGGAGCTGGATCCCGAGATGTGCGGGACGATCGCCTCGCAGACCATCGAGTTCTTCGACTTCACCTCGCCCGAGGAGGCGAAGCAGGAGAAGCGGTCCGGGGCATGGGCGCAGGTCCCGGAGCCGGTGCTCGACGACGAGATCGCCGAGCACCTGGTGCGCCGCGACTCGGGCCGCTGGGAGTGGGACATCAGCTGCGCTGCGATCGCGGCGTTGTGGGGCGAGCTCGCCCGACCAGCGGTGGGCGCACCGTCCTCGATCCCGACGGTGCTGTTGCGCGCCGAGCGCGCGCACTTCGTCACGGACGCACAGCTCGCGGCGATGCCGGACGGGGTCGAGGTGGTCACGGTCCCGTCCGATCACATGGTCGCGCAGGAGATCCCGGCCGTGGTCGGCGAGTACGCGCGACGGCTGATCGGGTAGCGATGGCCAGGGTCACGGAGGAGCAGGTCGAGGCCGTGCGGGCGCTGATCGCGGCGATCCCTCCCGGGCGGGTGCGCACTTACGGCGACATCGCCGACGAGGTGGGCCTGAGTTCGCCGCGGATCGTCGGCTGGGTGATGCGCACCGACGCCTCCGACCTGCCGTGGCACCGGGTCGTCCCCGCCACCGGACGCCCCGCCGCGCACATCGTGACGGAGCAGCTCGCCCGGCTGCGAGTCGAGGGTGTGCTCGCCGACGGCGACCGGATCCCGCTGCGCGACTACCGCGTCTGAACGAACCGCTCGGCGCTCTCGCAAGGACGGCCCCGAACCCCACTGATAGATGCAAGACTCCCACTCATGGCGGGATCCACACAGAACATATTTCTCATAACAGTCGCTGAAGGAGAGTTGGATCTTTCGTCATTTCCAGCTCTGACAGACGTCAGTTTTGCAGTCGACCGTCGAACCCCTAGCCCCGGCTATGGGCGACTCGCCGCCATTGTCACAGTAACACCAACTAGGCATCCACTCATCACACATCTAGGGTGGCTGCACTCGGCGCGTAACAGAACAAATCTCGATGCAACATGGATCCTGAGCAACATAAAGTCCCTAGAACGGCCCATTCCGATTTCCGAACTACAGTCAGCGACCAACGACCCCCAGCAGGAGATTTTCAGCAGGCTCAACGCACGTCGCGGCGCGCAGCTCGGAACTCGGATTTCCAAGTTGTTGCGCGCAGAGCTGCGCAACCTTACCCAGTCGAGCGAATGGCCCGTCGGAGCCACCCCCAATTGGATTGACACTCGCACCCAGAACGAGGTGACGCAAAACCACTCCAACGCAGTTGGGACTGCCTTGATGTTCGGCGGAATGAGTCCAGACAGAATCTCCGCAGCACCGCTGCCCGGGTCTAGCCCCCTCGAAGAGCTCCGGGTTTCTCCTAGCGAGCCAAGCTTGATCGACCACGACCTCAGAACAATCCCCGGAATGACTGGAGACCAGCGCGACCATGATGTCTTCCGTTTCACGAATGGACGCAACACGGTCGACGTGATCAACGTAAATGCCACAGGCATCGAAACTGCAACCGGAGTGGACTTAATCTATTTTAATCACGACTTCCAGAGTTTCGTCCTAGTGCAATACAAGCGAATGACCATCAGTGAGCACTCGGCGAGAATCTCAGGTGTTGACGAGAGGTTCCTAAGCCAGCTCGACCGAATGAAACGATTCGACTCTGTAATAGCAACCACCGCAATCCCCGACTCGTCCGAAGCCTTCCGCCTGTACCCAGGTTCAACGTTCGTAAAGTTTGCCTACCCTCTAGCATCGCCATCAAAGGGTGCCGACCTAACTCGGGGAATGTATGTCCCATCAAACCTCTTGCGGATCCTGGATCAGGAAGGCGCGTTGGCGACGCCTCGCGGGGCAAGAGCCGTGACCCACGACAACCTAAAGAGATGGCTCAGCAATGACGATTTCGTTTCACTGGTGAGAAACGGCTGGGTCGGAACCTCCAACGTTGCAATATCCGACATCGCGCGTTTCGTGAGAGAGAGCTTGCGGCTACAGCGGATCACAGTCGTGGCAGCACACCAGTCTGACGCGCAGCTAACAGCAACCACGCCGAACGATGCCTAGTTCTGAGCGAAGCGCTCGACGAGCAGGTCGATCACCTCGGGCGCGGTGCCGAGCGGGCCCGCGGTCCCGTCCGCGCCGGCCTCGGCGAGCCGGGTGTGGAACAGCCCCTCGGCCAGCTGGTACGCGGCGAGGAAGACCCGCCGCCTTGGGGCACGGACGTCTTCGAGCGCGTCGGCCACCGTCGGGGTGCCCGCCGCGAGGAAGCCGGCCGGGACCGGGGGGCCGACCGCGTCGGAGAGATGACCGGCCATCGTCCGGACGTCCGCGCGGGCGGCGGGGTCCGATGATCCGGTGGCGCCGAGCACCACGTCGTCGCCGGGCAGCCACCCGGCCTCGCGCAGGCGACGCATGAGCGCGCCGACCAGCGCGCGGTCCGGTCCCAGCGCCGCTGTGACGGTCACCGCGGGGTGGCCGCTCGCCGCGACGTGCCGGGGCACATCGGTGTGCACGTGGTACCCGGCGGCGAGGAAGGCGGGCACGAGCACCGTCGGGCGGTCGTCCCCGCGCAGCAGGTCCGACGGTGACGGCCCCCGCACGTCGACGAAGGCCACGTCGACCGGGCCGGTCCGCCGGGCGACGGCGTCCGCGACGGCGCGGACCGTCGCGATGCCGGTGTCCGAGCGGGTGCCGTGGGCGACGAGGATGCGCCGCTCCGCCGGGCCTCCGCTCAGAGCAGCCACCGGCCGATCTCGACGATGTGCTCGAGTCCGGGCAGCGCCTCGGCCTCGGAGCGCGGGTGCACCGCGTGCACGGCCAGGCGGAAGATCAGGGCACGCAGCACCATCTGCGGCCATTCCGGCAGGTCACTCCACCGCATGAGCAGGCCGTCATCGGCGCCGCCCCAGGACAGCCCGTCGACGGCGACGACCGCGGCGGCCCAGGTCGCGGGGCGCCAGTACGGCGTGAAGTCGGTGATGCCCGGCGCGGCGGCGCCGGCGAACAGCACCGAACTCGCGAGGTCGCCGTGGACCAGCTGGGATGCGGACTCCACCGGCGTCCGCAGGGCCGCGAGCTCGGTCACCAGCTCGACGGCCCGCCGTCGGTGCTCCTCGGTCTCGTCGAGGGCACCGAGCTTGCGGGCCATCGCGAGCGGCTTGTCCTCCCACGCGGCGCGGTCGGCGAAGCCGAAGTAGTCGACGTCGGTGAACGGCGCGACGACAGGAGCCGCGAGGAACCGCGGCCGCTCCAGCTTGGCCGTCACCTCGTGCAGGCGGTTCGCCATCGAGATGATCTCGTCGAACCGCGGCTCGGCGGAGCCGGCGATGAAGGTGTCCGCCCGCCAGCCCGAGACCACGTAGCGGCCGTCGGTGGCGCGGAAGGGGCGGGCCAGGCGCATGCCCTCGACGTAGAGGTCCTCGCGCACCTTCGCGGACCACGCCGCCCGGGCGTGGTCCGCGATGAGGGAGAGCACGACCTCGCCGCAGCGCCATCCGCCGTCCCACTCCGCACCGAGTGCGATGGGCTCGGTCTCGTCCAGGCCGAAGGTGGACAGGACGTGCGCGGGGGGCTCGACGGGGCTCACAGAAGAAAATCTACCCGCGCGAGGCCGATGAGGCCGCTAGGCGCGGCCCGGTTCGACCAGGAGGATCGGGATCAGCCGGTCCGTCTTCTCCTGGTACTCGGCGTAGGGCGGGTACGCGGCGACGCCGCGCGCCCACCACTCCTCGCGCTCCGCGCCGTGGATCTCGCGCACGGGCCCGGACACCACGGTGGTGCCGTCCTGGACCTCGACCACGTCGTTCGACAGCAGCGCGGAGTACCAGACGGGGTTGTCCGGCGCGCCGCCCTTGGACGCGAACGCGGCGTACACCCCGTTGTGCTCCACCCGCATCAGCGGGCGGCGGTACAGTTTGCCGGACTTGGGGCCGCGGTAGGTGAAGACCACCACCGCCATCCCCGCGACCGCCACGGAGTCCGTGGTCCCGGTCTCGTCGATCTTCGCCAGCTGGTCCGCGACCCAGCCGGCCTTCTCGGTTGCGTATTCACCTTCGAGGGCCATGCCCCCACCCTAGAACCTTCTCCGGGACAATGGAGGGCGTGACAGACTCCCGCCCCGTCGTGACCGTCTCCGTCCAGTTCCCCGACCTGTCCGTCGCCGAGTTCGACGGTGTCCGCGCCCGCCTCGTGCAGAGCCGCCACGGCCGGATCGTCGTGCCGCACGAGGCGCATCGCTGGTACGCCGCGTCGTCGGACCCGGAGACGGTCCGAGCGCTGGTCTCCGCGCTCCGGGCCGCGATCGAGGGCAGGCGGCTCTCCTTCGACGACGAGGAGGCGCTCGACGATCTGAGCCAGGAGTACGCGGACTGGCTGGAGGAGTCGACGGAACGCGACGACGCGGACCCCGGCCCGATCATGAGCTTCTCGGTGCACCTGCCTGCTCTGGACCGCGACGAGTTCGCCGCGCTCGCGGAGTCGCTGCGCGCCGAGCACCCGCGGCGGATCGTCCTCGGCGAGCAACGCGGCCTGAGCCATCACGAACTCTCCGAGCGCTCCCGCATCACCGCCCGGGTTCCGGGCATCCGTGCCGCCCTGCGCGGTGAGCCGCTCGGCGCGGCCGACACCCTGCCGCTGATCGCGCTCCTGAACGACTACGCGGGCTGGCTGTCGGAGCATCATCACGCCTGATCCGGCGCCTCGGCGATCACGTCGAGGCCGTCGCATGCACGACGTATGGGCGGTGGCTCGTACGCCCGGCTGGGCGGCGCGTCCGGCCGGGGCTCGATCCGTACGAGACAGGTCTGCGCCGAACTGCCCTGCGCGAGCTGTGACGTTCCGATGTCGGGCGTCAGGACATTGGGGTTGCCCTGCAGATCCAGCGAGCCGGGCTCGCCCGGACGCTCCGGGTCGTACCAGCCGCCCGTCGCCATCACGACCACCCTCGGAAGGATGCCGTCGGTCGTCCGCACCGCGGCGAGACAGGCGCCGCGTTCATTGCTGACCGTGACCACGTCGCCGGCGGCCACACCGAGTCTGCGCGCGTCGTCGACGTGCATCGTGAGGACCTCACGGCCGCCGATCTTGGTCGCCCGGCTCGCGGCGGAGAAATCCACCTGGCTGTGCAGGCGCCCCCGGGGCTGATGGCTGAGGAGATGGAAGAGACCCTCGTCCGCGAGCGCCGAATCGCTACCGAGCCACTCGTCCGGCTCCTGCCAGGCCGCGTGGCCCGGGCAGTCCGAGTACCCGAATCCCGCCACAGTCTCGGAGAAGATCTCGATCCGGCCGGACGGCGTGGCGAGCGGGTGCGCCTGCGGATCCTCGCGGAGCTTCGCGAAGACGTTGTCGCCTCCGACGAGAGGCACCTCGACACCGTCCTGCAAGGTCGTGAAGTCGTCGTAACTCGGAAGGTCCACACCGCGGTCGGCGAGACGCGAGGCGGTCTCGGCGAAGAGCCTGCGCACCCATCCGTCCGCGTCCAGTCCCTCCGTGAATCGGTCGGCGAAGCCTCTGCGCCGCGCCACCTCCGCGAAGGCCTGGAAGTCCGTCGGGACGCCGTCGGGCGGTTCCTGGACGCGCCGCATCGCGAGCAGGGTCGTGTCGCGGCTTCCCCCGGCGATGTCGTCACGCTCCAGCGGCGTCGCCACCGGGATGACGATGTCCGCATGCCGCGCGACGGGCGTCCACCAGGAGTCGTGCACGACGACGGTCTCAGGGCGGTTCCATGCTCGCAGAAGCTTGTTGATGTCCTGTTGATGATGAAAGGGGTTGCCGCCCGCCCAGTAGACGAGTCGGATATCGGGATAGGTGAGGACCTCGCCGTCGTACCGAAGGCGGCCACCGGGGTTGAGCAGCATGTCGGAGATCCGCGCGACCGGTATGTACGCCGACACCGGGTTCCGGCCCTGCGGCAGGCTTGCGACTCCCATCGATCCTCGATACAGACCGAGGCCATGGGTCATACTCAGGCCCGCGGCGAAGCCGCCACCCGGCCGACCCATCGAGCCGCTCATCGCCGCCAGTGTCGTTCCCGCCCAGTAGGGTTGCTCGCCGTACTGCGCACGCTGTATCGACCAGGTCAACGAGACCACGGTGCGGTGACGCACGGCGGCATCGGCGAGTTCGCGCGTGGTCGCGGCCGGCACTCCGGTGATCCGCTCGGCCCACTCGGCCGTCTTCGGAACGCCGTCCACGTCGCCGAGTACGTAGGCCCGGAACCGGTCGTAACCCGCACAACAGCGCTCGAGGAAGTCGTGGTCCTCGAGCCCGTTCCGTGCCACGTGGTGCGCCATGCCCAGCATCAGTGCGGTGTCGGTACCGGGCCTGATCGGAACCCATTCCGCGCGCAGGTCCGGGTCCAGATCGCTGCGCAGTGGACTGATCAGGACGAACCGCACGCCGGCCTCGGCACAGGCCCGTTGAGCTTCCGCAGCGCGGCTACGGAGCATGCCGCCCTGGTTCACGCGAGTGTTCTTCAACGGCGCTCCGCCGAACCCCAGGAACAGTTGGCCGTGCGCGGCGATCTCGGACCACTGCGGGCTCCAGTCGAACATGCCCATGCCGGGACCGCCGATGACACGTGGCAGAACCACCTCCTGCGCGCCGACGCTGTAGCTGTTGCGCGACGAGACGTAGCCGCCGTCCATATTGAGGAATCGGTGGATCTGGCTCTGCGCGTGGTGGAAGCGCCCCGCACTGCCCCAGCCGTACGAGCCGCCGAAGATCGCCTCGTCGCCGTGGTCCTTCCGGACCCGGCCGAGTTCTTCGGCGATGAGCTCGTAGGCGTGACTCCACTCGACCTCGACCATCGGCTCGCCACCACGACGGTTGCCCTCCGATCGTGGACCGCGTTGCAGCCATCCCTCGCGGACGTGCGGGCGCACGATGCGCAGCGGGTGATCGAGGGTCTCGTGCAGTCCTTCGGCCAACGATCGCCCGGCGGGATTCTCGGCGGTCGCGGCGGTGGACCGGGCGCGTCCGTCCCGAACTGTGAAGTCGAATGTTCCCCAGTGCGTGGTCGTGCGGCGGGTCTCAGTGGCCATATCGTCCTCCTTCGGCCCTTCGGACAGTCCCCGAGCCATTGTCACCCTCGCACCTGCTCCGCCTCGACCTCTTCGAGCGAGCGGTTGGAGGTCTTGGGTCCGAACGCGACGACGACGAGCGCGGAGACGATGTAGGTGGCTGCGGCAACGGTGAACGCGCCCTCGCGTCCCCAACCGAAGACGCCCTTCGGGGACGGGTAATACAGGGCGGTGTACAGGATTCCCGTGACCATGGCACCGGTGCGACCGATCCCGAAGATGATGCCGGAGCCCAGGCCGCGAGCGCGGGTGGGCACGACCTCCGGGATGTAGGCGTAGTACGCGGAGAAGACCACACCGGAGAGGATGAACCCGACTGCGGCGCCGACGTTGTACAACGAGATGCCACCGAAGGCCGTGGCCAAGATCGCGACCGCTCCGGTCAGCGAGCCCAGCAGAATCACGATCTTCCGCTCGAAGCGACTGATCAGGATGTAGGTGAGCACCGGGGTCACCACGTACACGCTGGACCACACCAGGTACGACACGTACGAGCTGTGGAGCGCGGCGGCCTTGTCCGCCCCCTCGGCCAGGTGCATCCCGTACAAGACGGTGACGATGAAGTTGTGGTGCAGGTAGAGGCCGAGAGTCGCACCGAACCAACCGAACCCGACCACGGCGACGATCTTGAGCAGGCCCCTGTCCGACAGGAGGCCGCGGACGGTCAGATCCGCCTCAGGCATGTCGTCGGCGACCTCGACCGGACCGAGGGGCTTACCTCCTGCGACCGCTTCCACCTCCAGGCGCTCGACGATGCGCTCAGCCTCATCCGTCCGGCCGTTGGCGATCAACCACCGAGGGGATTCGGGCATGAGCATGCGAACGGCCGGGACGATCACCAAGCCGACAGCACCGATGAGGGCAAGGATCCGCCACGCTCCGGGTTCGTTGTCCGGGAGGATGAACACCGACAGCGCAGCCAGGATCGGGGAGGTGACCGTGAAGGAGAAGGTCGAGACCGCAACGAATCTGCCCCGCTTGGCAGCCGGGAACAGCTCCGCCATGTAAGTCACCAACACCGAGGTCACCGCCTGCACACCGATGCCCGTCACGAACCGTGAGACCAACAGGTACTCGTAGTACGGCAACGCGGCGGTCATCAACGACATACACGAATACAGGACGGTTCCCCAGATCAGAACCGGACGCCTGCCGTAGCGATCGGCGAGACGACCACCGACGATCGCCCCCACGATCATCCCCGCGTAGAAGATCGAAAGCACATTCCCGACCGCCTCCGGCGCGACACCGGTCTGCGGATCACGCGGAAGCTCCGTCGCCAGAGGAATATTGAGACCGTTGTCGTAATACTCGATCATCATGTTGAATGCGATCAACACTATCCACACGATATGCGACCGCACGACGGGAAGTCGGTCCATACGGGCCAGGATCTCGCGACCACGGCCAGTGTCGGATTGCATCGACGCTAGAGAATCGGACATGACGCTACTCACTTCACTAGGAGCGGAAGGGGCGACCGGCGTCGAAGGCGCGGGTCGTGATGGACAGCTTCCCGTCGAGGATCGGAAGTCGCCCCCCTCACCTCGACATCACTGTGACGTGGGACACGTTAGCGGCCGGCCGCTTTTTACGCAACAGTTGTTATGAAAATCAATCGGACTTCTGAACTGCATAGATGCGACAATCGTGCCGAAGTCGGCGATCCAGGACCCACTCCCGGTTACGGTGGGAGCACCTCGAAGTTAAAGGTGGTTCTCCCATGTATCCAGGAGCCTTCGCAGACCCCACCCCGGGCAAGCCCGCAGCGATCGACGCCGCCACCGGCGAGATCCTGAGCCATGCCCGCCTGAACGACGAGTCGACGCGGGTCGCGCATCACCTGCGGGGGCTGGGACTGCGCCGCGGCGACACCGTCGCGATCGTCGCCGGGAACGATCTGCGTATCTTCTCCGCCTACGCGGCCGCCATCCGCAGCGGCCTGTACGTGACCGTGGTCAACTTCCACCTGACGCCCACCGAAGTGAACTACATCCTGGCGGACTGCGAAGCCCGGGCCCTGTTCGCGGGCGCCGACGTGGCCGACGCCGTCTCCGAGGCGTTGCAGCTCCCCGCTCTCGCGGAGCCCGGGCACGCGATCACCTGGGGCGGAACGATTCCCGGATTCGCAGACTTCGCGACCGTTCTCGCCCAAGCCGATGCCACCCCGCTCACGGAGCAGCCCCGCGGCACGGACATGCTCTACTCCTCAGGCACGACGGGACGCCCGAAGGGCATCCGCATCCCCTTGCCGGAGGGCGGGGTCGACGAGGTTCCGGACGCCTACACCGCGATCTTCGCCCCGATGTACGGCATGGACGACGACACCGTCTACCTCTCCCCCGCGCCGCTCTACCACGCTGCGCCGCTGCGCTTCTGCGGCGTGACCATGTCCGTGGGCGGCACCGTGATCATGATGCACCGGTTCGATCCGGAGGAGGCTCTCGCGCTCATCGCCAAGTACCGCGTGACGCACAGCCAATGGGTGCCCACCATGTTCGTGCGGATGCTCAAGCTCCCGGAGGAGACGCGTTCCCGTTACGACACCAGCAGCCTCAAGGTCGCGATCCACGCCGCCGCGCCGTGCCCTGCGGAGGTCAAGCAGTCGATGCTCGCCTGGTGGGGGCCGGTGATCCACGAGTACTACGCGTCCACCGAGGCCGCGGGCGCGACCTTCATCGGGCCGCAGGAGGCCTTGGAGCGCCCCGGCTCAGTGGGTCGCGCCGGGCTGGGCATCGCCCGGATCTGCGGTGACGACGGTGCCGTTCTCCCCGCCGGCGAGGTCGGCACCATCTACTTCGAGCGGGACGCGATGCCCTTCGCCTACCACAACGCCCCCGAGAAGACGCGCTCCGCGCAGCACCCCGACCACGAGAACTGGGCCACCACAGGCGATGTCGGCTACCTCGACGAGGACGGCTACTTGTACCTCACCGACCGCAAGGACTTCATGATCATCACCGGCGGAGTGAACATCTATCCGCAGGAGGCGGAGAACGCCCTCATCATGCATCCCGCGGTGACCGATGTGGCGGTGATCGGAGTGCCGCACGACGACCTCGGTGAGACAGCGCTCGCCTGCGTCCAGCTCGCCCCGGGCACGACCCCGTCGGACGAGCTGGCACAGGAGCTGATCGCCTACGCGGGAAAGGCGCTGGCCCGCTACAAGCTGCCCCGCGCGGTGCGCTTCGTCGACAGCCTGCCGCGGACCCCCACCGGCAAACTGGTCAAACGGCTCATCAGTCTGGACTGACGGGAGGCTGCCCGTTTCGCCTCGGCCGAAGTGGCCTATCTCGTCAGGTCCAGGCCCAGCCAGTGCTCCGGCTCGAGGGTCACGGTCACCATCTCTTGTTGCTCCGAGAACTTCAGGTAGCTCTCGAACGCCTCCCCCTCGAGGTATCTCCCTGCCATGTACTCGAACTCGCTCCAGGGGGTCGGCCGCACTTCAACGACAGGCCCTTCGACGCTGACGTACATGGTACGAGGCGTCACGGTGTCGACCATCAGGGTGAATCGGCCGGCGGCCTCGATCGCCCGCATCTTTCGGGACTTCGGGTCGAGGATCACCGTTGGACGGCCGCCGGGCTTGTAGTCGTACCAGACCGGAACCGTCAGCGGTCCGCGACCCGGTTCGACGACGGAGAACGCCGCGATGTGGGGCTGACTGAGGAACTCTTGCTTCTCTGCTTTCGATAGCGCCATTCCATCATCATCTCAGATCGAAGGTACGAATTCGCCTGAACTGCAACATGACTCGAAGACCAATGAGCACGTCGACGATTCCGATTGTGCTGCGAACATTGCACGGATCCCGCCAGGCGACGAGCTCGCCGGTGTAGCCCTCGCAAGCGCGGGGGCTACACCGGCTGACGTCCGGGTGCGCCAGAAGCGGCGGTCAAGCGATGGATCCCCGTGGACTGACGTCGCCCTCCGAAGAGGGGTTCAGCGCATCCTGCTCCGTGTTGATCCGCTCCAGGGCGAGGTAGCCGCGGGAGAAGGTCACGATCATCAGGGCCCAGATAGAGAGCGAGACGATGTAGAACACCGAGTGCTCCGAGTCCTCACCCGGGAGAGTGACGAAGTCGTAGATGATCGCCACGAAGGCGCCGAGGGCGTTACCCACCGCCACCCAGATCGCGCTGCTGCGGTCGCCCGCCTGCCACAACTTCGGTACGAGGTAGATGAACACGAACAGCGCCGCACCGAGATTCATGATGAGGTAGAAGATCGACCAGCTCATCTCCACCGGACGCACATCGAGAGCGCGGTTGAGACCCGCCGCTACGCCGGCCAGGATGGCGACCGCTTCCACCCACCAGGTCGGCCGGTAGCGATGGGTCACCGCCATGAGGCCGATCACGAGGATCACGGTCATACCGAAGGACCTCGAGAAGGCGTCGAAGAACACCATGAGGTGGTAGCTGAAGCTCTCGTGGTCCGGGGCACCGTCGGGCGTCGTGAAGAGGCCGGCGAGGAGGAGGACGTTGACCCCGGAGACCGCCATCACGACCCACTCGAGACCGAGCAGGAAGTTGCGGTAGCCGCGGAGCAGCTTGTACCCGTAGTAGAAACCGGCTCCGACCATCGCGAGATCCGCGAGGAGGATCAGAATCATGCGAGTGGTGCTCATCGGGACTCCTCGAGTGCGTCACGGATCGCACTACACACGCGGTCGACGGCGGCCCGGGCCGCGGGGCTGATGCGGGTCATCGAGACGTAGCCGTGTACGAGCCCGCTCTCACGGAAGACGCGCACCGGCACACCGGATTCGGCGAGCCGCTCCGCATAGGCCAGCGCCTCGTCGCGGAGGGGGTCGAAGCCCGCCACGGTGATCAGCGTCGGCGGCGCCTCGGACAGGTTGTCGGCGAGCATCGGCGACACCCGGGGGTTGCGCCCGTCCGCGCGATCGGGCAGGTACAGATCGGTCAGCCAGGCGATCTGCTTCGCGGACAGCGCACCGTTGCCGGCGAATTCGGTCCGCGAGGCGTACTCGCCCACCGCGTCGACCACGGGGTACATGAGCACCTGCAGGTAGGGACGGATCTCCTCGCTCGCCACGTCGTTCGCGAGCACCGCGCAGAGGTTACCGCCGGCGCTGTCGCCGAGCAGCACGATCCGGGTCGGGTCGATCCCCCACTCGCCGGCGTGCTCCACGGCGTAATGCCACGCGGTGACCGCGTCGTCGACAGGGCCGGGGAACGGGGATTCGGGCGCCAGGCCGTACTCGACGGAGAGCACGTTGACCCCCGCGCCGTCCGCGATGAGGCGGACGGGCACGTCGTAGTCCTGCCGGCTGCTGAGAACGAAGCCTCCGCCGTGCAGGAACAGGACCAGAGCCTTCGACGGTGTCGCGGGCCGGTACAGCGTGGCGCGCACGCCGCCCGGCATGACGATCTCCGGCTCGACCCGCACGCCCGCAGGCGCCTCGTCGGCGAAGACCCGCGAGTCGTTCGCCACGATGGCGCGCGCCTCCTCCGGGGTGCCGTCGCTGAAGTCCGGCGCATCGGCGGTGAGCTTCAGCAGGAGGGCGATCTCGGGTGCCATCACATCGCCGTCGGCGTTGACCACCCGGGGCGCGAGCCTGCGCATCAGTCCGGTGGGGACTCCGGCGAGGAGCGCGGTGAACGCGCTGCGCTGCACGCGCTCGGCGGCGCTCAGTGCGGCGGGCACCTGGACGGGGGCGGGCACGCCGGCGGAACCCGTCGCCCGTGTTGTGACGGTCATGCCCGCGCCTCTTCGACCACGGAGCGGGCGCCCAGCTCACGCTCGAGGCGCGAACTGAACTTCAGGTTGTCGTCGATCACGGAGCCGCGGTACATCTTCCGGTCGTCCATGAAGACGTTCTCCATCTTCCACGGCACGGAGTCGCCCTGGCGCGGCAGGTCGTCCTTGGAGCGCTGCATGTAGCCCGAGTTGAGGTCGAGCATGGACCGGGTTCCCACGCCGGCGGGAGCGTGCGGCACGGCGGTGTCGTAGCCGTGGGTGTCCATGTGGCGCAGGATCTCGATGATGCTCTTACCGAGCAGGGCGATCTTCAGCGTCCACGACGACTTGGTGTAGCCGATCGCATTCATCCAGTTCGGCACGCCGGAGAGCATCATGCCGCGGTAGACGACGGACTTGGGCAGGTCGACGGGGCGCCCGTCCACGGTCAGGTCGATGCCGCCGAAGAGCCGCAGGTTCAGGCCGGTCGCGGTCACGATGACGTCCGCCTCCAGGTGCTCACCAGACTCGAGCTCGATGCCCGTCCGCGTGAAACGGACGATCTTGTCCGTCACCACGGACGCACCGCCGTCCCGGATGGACTTGAAGAAGTCACCGTCGGGGGCGAGGCACAGTCGCTGCTCCCACGGGTTGTAGGGCGGGTTGAAGTGCTTGTCCACATCGAAGCCTGCGGGCAGCTCCTTGACGTTGACGCTGCGGATGTACTTGCGCGCGGTCTTGGGCAGCTTCGTGAGGAACGCAACCACGGCGGCGTCCATGAAGATGTTCTTCCACCGGGTCGCGAGGTAGCCAGCTCGCTCGCCGAGCAGGCGGGTGAGCTTGAGATTCAAGGCATCAACGCGGGGCAGGGTCAGGATGTAGGTCGGGGTGCGCTGCAGCATGGTCACGTGCTTCGCGGCGCCCTCACCCTTGAGCATCGACGGGATCAACGTGATCGCGGTCGCGCCGCTGCCGATCACGACGACCTTCTTGCCGGAGTAGTCGTAACCCTCGGGCCAATGCTGCGGGTGGATGATGTCGCCCTGGAAGTCCTCCCGGCCCGCGAACTCCGGGGTGAAACCCTCCTCGTACTTGTAGTAGCCGGTGGCTCCGAACACCCAGCCGGCCTTGATGATCTCCCGCCGGACGGTACCGTCGGCCTCCGTCACGTCGACGCTCAGCAGCCATTGCGCGTCATCGCTCGACCACGCCGCGGAGACCACCTTGTGGCGGTAGCGGATGCGGTCGGTGAGGCCGTACTCGTCCGCGGTCTCCTTGAGATAATTCAGGATCAGCGGGGCGTCGGCGATCGCGTTCTCGTCCTTCCAACTCTTGAACTCGTACGCGAAGGTGTGCAGGTCGGAGTCGGAGCGGATGCCGGGGTACTTGAACAGATCCCACGTGCCGCCGATGGAGTCGCGCCCCTCGAGCATGGCGATCGACTTGTTCGGGAACTCCTTGGTGATGTACGCCCCGGCTCCGATCCCCGAGATCCCTCCACCGATGATGACCACGTCGAAGTACTCCGGGGCCTGTGCTGTGTTGCTCATCTTGTCGATTCCTTCCCTGCGCCGAGCGCTTCGTGATGCAACTCAGATTGCCGGTCGGGGTGTGTTGCGCACCACATCGAATCTCAACGTCTTGATCGGCGCAGCGGTGGAAATCTCACCCCTCCGGAGGTGATCGCAGGGCCGCCTGCGCGGGCAGTGCAACCTGCACCGCGCTCGCGGACAAGACGCTGAAACATGCGGTGGTCGAACCGACCGACGACCGGCCACAGTGAGACCTGTGCCACATCCGGCCCTGCGTTCGCGCGGCCGGCTGACAACAACGAAGGACATCAACCGTGACTCACACCGTCGTCCTGGTCGGCCTCGGCGCCACCGGACTGGCCATGGCCGAATCGCTCCTACGCCGCACCGACGTGACCGTGGTCGGGGCCGCCGACAAGAACCCCGCGGTCGTCGGTGCCGATCTCGGCACCCTCGCGGGGCTCGAGGCGCGCGCCGTCACCGTCGTCGACGATCCCGCGCTCCTCCCCGGGGCCGACCTCGCGATCGTGGCCACGACCTCCGACCTGAACCTGGTCGTCGACACCCTCGTCCCACTGCTCGAGCGCGGTTACAACGTCATGAGCATCTGCGAGGAGCTCTCCTACCCCTGGTCGAGCCACCCTGAGATCGCGCGCCGGCTCGACGAGACCGCCAAGGCCCACGGCGTCACCGTGCTCGGCACGGGCGCGAACCCGGGCGTCCTCATGGACACCCTCCCGCTGCTGCTGACCACCCTCACCCAGCGCGCCGAGCGGGTCGTCATCCGCCGTCGCACGAACATGTCGCGCTACGGCGCGATCCTCTCCAAGTTCGGCCTCGGCCTCACGCCCGCACAGTTCGACGATGCCCAGGCCGTCGGCAAAGTGGTCGGGCACTACGGCTTCGAGCAGGCCATCAGCGCGCTCGGTGCCGGCCTCGGGTGGCCCCTGGACGCGATCGAGGTCGGCCGCGTCTCGCCCGCGATCGTCAGCGAGACCGTCCGCACCGGGGAGCACATCGTCATCGAACCCGGGGAGATCGCCGCCGTCACCCACGCCGCCCGCGGCACATTGGACGGCCGCGCGGTGATCGACCTCGAGATCATGTTCGGCTTCTTCGACGGAAGCGACCCGGTGGGTGCGGGCGACGACTACCGCATCGAGGGATCTGACCAGGTGATCGAGCTGTCCTCCCCGGCCGGCTTCGAGTCCTTCGTGAGCACGATCGCCGCGGCGGTGAACGTCGCGACTGCCGTGGTCGAGGCTCCCAGCGGATTCCTCTCCATGGGAGACCTCCCGGTCGCGCGGATAGCGTCGAAGGGTGCCCACTTGGCCACTGCGCGCGCGCCGCGGGACTGAGCGGCGTGCCCGATCCGTAGCCGACTGTCTGATTCGCGCTGTCCGCTGCACAGCCCACGGCGTCCTGCCCGGTGCAATTCTCACACCACCGCCACGCAAGTGGTTCAAAGGTGCAAGTGCCGCGCGGACGCACAGGTCGACATAGTGAGATGCACACCACATCGGTCAGCCGATGTGATCCGTCACTCAGATAGTCACCAGCAGAAGGAAACACCATGACCGCAGTCGACGCGTCCCTCCAGCGGGTCCCGAACACCACCCCCGTCGCCGAGATCCGCGAGATCGTCGCCCGCGACGGCGGCGTCATCATCGAGGGCCTCCTCACCGCCGACCAGATCACCCGATTCAACGCCGACATCGAGGCCCCGCTGCAGGCCCTGCACCCCGGCAGCACCCACGAACTCGAAATCGTCCAAGAGTTCCACGGCGCCAACACCAAGCGCCTGACCAACCTCGTCACCCACAGCCCCGTCTTCCGCGAAGAGATCATCGACCACGACCTGGTCCACGCCCTCTGCGACGCCACCTTCCTCGAAGAGTCCGGCACCTACTGGATGACCACCGCCCAGGTCATCGAGATCGGCCCCGGCAACCGCCCCCAGATGCTCCACCGCGACCTCGAAAACTGGTACCCCTTCGTCGGCATGGGCCCCGCCGGCCCCGAAATCACCCTCAACTTCCTCATCGCACTCACCGACTTCACCGAGGACAACGGCGCCACCCGCGTCATCCCCGGCAGCCACCAATGGCCCGACTACAACGACCGCGGCACCCCCGAACAGACCATCCCCGCCATCATGAACGCCGGCGACGCCCTCTTCTTCAGCGGCAAAACCGCCCACGGCGGCGGCGCCAACATCACCACCGACGAATACCGCCGCGCCGTCTCCTTCGCCTTCAACCCCGGATTCCTCGTCGGCGAAGAGGCCTACCCCTTCCTCGTTGACCGCGACATCGTCAAGACCCTCCCCGAACGCGTCCAGCGCATCCTCGGCTTCCGCTCCCAGTACCCCCTCGGCTCCCCCGGCCTCTGGCAAGTCGACTACAGCGAACTCGGCGACTACCTCGGCCTGTAACGACCGTGGCACCCGACGACCTCTGGCCCGAGCCGTCGGACCGCGTCCGGGAGCTCCTCCGGGGTGTCGCCGAGACGATGCTCGCCCGACACACCGAGATCCTGGCCGATATGGAGGCGGCATCGCTCCGTGACCCCCTCTACCGGGAGATCTCCCAGGATCCGGTGCTGGCCGAGGCCAGCGACCGCGTCGCGGTCCACACCCTGAAGAAGTGGCTTACCTCGAACATCGCCGCGCCCGGCGCGCGGGTCCCGGCGGCCGAGAGTGAGGAGACACGCGCGTACGCCCGCAACGTCGTCCTGCGCGGACTGACCACCGACGAGGTCACCTCGTGGCGGACCGGGCAGTACGTCGTGTGGCGGTGGTGGCTCGCCGAATGCTTCCTGGCGACGAGCGACCCCGACGAGCTGCGGGCACTCGTGGAGATCTCCGCCTGCTCGCTCACGACCTCCGTCGATGACGACATCGCCGCGCTCGCGCACCAGGTCGACGCCGTCCGCGAGGAGTTCGCCGGCGGCGCGCAGCTGCAGCGCTACGCCACCGTCGAACTGCTCCTGCAGGGTGCGGACATCGCGCCGGCCCGCGCGGAGGCCCAGCTGGGGTACGCGCTGACCGGTCCGCACATCGGCGCCGTGGTCTGGACGGATTCCGAGAAGAACGTCGGCGCCCTCGAGGCCACGAGTGAGCAGTTGATACGCGCCTGCGGGGCGCGCGGCCGGCTCACCGTCGTCGCGGGAACCTGCGCGCGATGGCTGTGGATTCCGGCGAACACGGTGCCGCCGACAGCGGACCTCGAGGAGCTCCTCGCTCGCCACCCCCACACTCGGGTGGCGCTGGGCCGCGCGGCGTCGGGCATCAACGGGTTCCGGCGGACGCACATGGATGCCGCAGCGGCACAACGCCTCCTGGCACGACTCGGCTCGCCCCTCCGCGCGGTCCGGTACGAGGACGTCCAGATGATCGACCTCATGTCCGCCGACGTCGGCCACCTCGACCAGTTCGTCTCGGACGTCCTCGGCGATCTCGAGAACGCCAGCCCGGTCCTCCACCAGACGGTGCTGGCCTACGTCGAGGAGGGACTCAACCGCTCCAGCACCGCAGACCGCCTCTACACCCACCGCAACACCATCGACCGGCGCCTCGCCCGCGTCGACGAGCTCCTCCCCCACCCCTTCGCCGACCGCCCGACCGAGGTCGCAACGGCGTTGACAGTGCTCCGGATCCGCGGCGCGGCCTGACCCCGACGCCGTCCGACCGAGCGCATCACCTCCGGGCCGCTCGCGGCCCACCTTCCCCCTTCGAAGAAAGACGATCCATGACCCTCAACCGCTTCACCTGCGCCCTCGCCGTCGCCGCCGCCTGCGCGGTGGCCGTACCTGCCACGGCCTCCGCGGCACCGGCGCCCGCACCCGCTCCTGTCGATCCGATCACTGCGATGGTCTGCCAGGAGGCCGGCGCCTATCCCGGTGGCGCTCCGGCGATCCTGCAGGAGATCGACTCCATCGGCGAGATCGAGCATCAAGTCCTCACTGCGATCGAGCCGCACGTCCCCGGGCTCACCGCGGCGATCACCGCTGCGGCGCGCCCGTCATTGGAGCACATCGTGTCGATCCTCCAGTCGTGCCGCTGATCCACGCGGCAACGGATCGGAGACGAAACATGACCGGCATCCCCGCAACACCCGTGACGGAGTCCACGCCCGCCACGCCCTCTCGGAAGGCTCCGCTCCTCATCGCCGTCGGTGCGCTGTTGGTGGTCCTGACGAACGCCATCGTCTTCGTTCTACCGCCGCTGCTTCCCGTGATCCAGCAGCAGTTCTCGTTGCCGACGGTTGCCGAGACGACGTGGCTGTACACCGCCGCGGTCCTCAGCGGTGGGGCCGGGTTCATCGTGCTGCCGCGCATGGCGGACCTGTACGGCGACCGCAATACCACTGTGGCCGCGTCGGCGTTCCTCACCGTCGGCGCCGCGACAGCGGCGATCGGGAACTCCTACGCCGCGATCCTGATCGGCTCGGTCCTCATCGGTTTCGGCGGTGCGGCGCAGCTGCTCCCACTAGGATTCCTGCGCCGCAACCTCGGTGAGAGCGGCATCGCCACCGGCGTGGCCGTCGTCGTCATCGCCACCGGCGGCGGCATCGTGCTCGGGATGATCGGCGGCGGACTGATCGTGCAGTACCTCTCATTGCGCAGCTTCTACGCGATCCTCGCCGCGGCATGCGCGGTCTCCACCGTCGTCTGCTGGTTCGGCATTCCACATCGCCCACCCGCGGAACGCGTTGGCCGGATCGGCGTGGTCGGATCGGCGTGGATGATCGCATGGGTCGCGGCCCTGCTGCTCGCGCTGACGCAGGGGCTCACCTGGGGCGCGGGCGCTCTCATCCCGCTCGCCCTCGGAATCGTCGGGGGCGTCGCGTGGTTCCTCGTCGAACGCCGGTCGAGTTCGGCAGTGTTCGACGCGGCGGTCATGCGGGCGCCGAGGGTGATTCTCGCCTGCGTGTCGATCCTGTTCTTCGCCGCCATGACCGCCTGCTTCCTCCTGTTGGTGAGCAGTTACGTCCAGTTCGCGCCGGGCAATCTCCCCGTGCCGGACGCCTACGGCCTCGGGTTCAGCGCCTTCCAGACCGGCCTGCTGATGTTGCCCTTCGCGGTGACTTTCGTCCTCGGCGGCGCGCTCGTGGACCGGCCCGCGAACGACGGCCGTGGGCTTGCGGTGCTGAGCGTCGGCGCTGTGATCACCGCCGCCGGCCTCGCCTGGATGGCCGTGGCGCATCACAGCCCGTGGCAATATCTCGTCGGGGCCGCGATCGTCGGACTCGGCTGCAGCATGGGCTACTCGGCCGGGTTCGCTCTCATCCAGCTCGGGACGCCCGAGGAGAAAGCCGGAATGGCGACCGGCATCGCCGGAACCTTCATGGCGGTCGGCTTCGCCCTGGGCACCGCCGTGATCACCGCGGACCTCAGCGCCGAGGTGGTCGAGGAGACCGGCGGTTCCGGTGTGACCGTGGCGATCCCGAGCCTGTACAGCGTCGGCTACTGGCTCGCCGTGGTTCCCGCGTTGATCGTGGTGGGCGTCGTCGCCCTCTCGTCCGCGCGCGCCCGCCGCGCCGGGATCGCCGCCTGACCGCCCCGTGCTCCGATCTCCGGAACATGCCGGCGGGCCACGACCGGCCACGTCGGGCACGGACGTTCACGGGGGACGGCTCAGGAGTGGACGCGGTCCGTACCGTCGAGTCGGCCCGCGACCTCCTCGGCGGCACGGATCCCCGTAAGGACCGCACCGTTCAGGGTTCCCGCCCACTCGCCGGCGGTTTCGCTCCCCGCCCAGTGGATGCGCTCGAAGGGCTCGGCGAGCGCGGGTCCGTAGCTGGTGGTCGCGAAGGGGCCCACGGACGGGTTCGGGCCTCCCGGCGCGAAGGTCTCGGTGCCCCAGCAGTGATCGATGTAGTCGATGGGGTGCGCGGCCTGTTCGCCGTACAACCGCACCAGTTCATCGAGCACACGACTCCGGCGGTCCTCGGCGTTGAAGCCGTCGTACTTCCGGGGATCGCAGAACGCCATGAGGATGCCCGGCCCGTCCGGTTCGGGCGAGACGTCGAAGGTGATGAAGACGGCGCCGGTGTCGATGATCGCCTCGCCAGACAACTGCTGATCCCGCCAGAAGGGCCTCTCGAAGGCGACGAACGCCTTGCTGAGCGTCCCCATCGGCCAGGTGTGGACGAGCCCCACGGCCCGGTCCGGCAGCGTGGGCCGGAAGTCGATGTCCGCGCGGTGTGCGGGGGTGGTCGTCGAGATCGCGTAGCGTCCACGCACCACACCCCGATCGGTGTGCACCTCGACCTCGTCGCCGGACTGCGTGATGCTCCGGACCGCCGCGTTCAGGACGACGCGATCACCGAGCTTCTCCGCCAGCCGAACGGCGATCCCCTGGAAGCCGCCGACGATCCGATCCTGCTGCTGTCCTCCCTCTACGGAGAGCATGTGCAGAAGCCCGCCCGCTGCCCGCAGATAGCGGAGGGCGTGCAGGAGCGAGACATCGCTCGTCCCAGATCCCCACTGCACCTTCGCAACGACGGCCATGAGCTCGCGCGTGCTGATCACGGCCCCGTTCTCATCGAGCCATTCCCCGAACGAGATCGCGTCGAGCTCCGCTGCGCCGGGTGACGACCACGCCGCCTCGACATCGATCGTCGCGAGGAGTTCTTCGAGACGTCCTTGAATGCGGAACAGGTCGTCGACATCGACCGGGCCGCCGACCGGAAGCGCCCCCTGGTAGGTCTGCCGCCGACCCGCCATCCACAGCAGATTGTCGCCCTTGTCGTACTGCGGCGTGGTCGTACAGCCCAGCTCGCCGACGAGCGAGTGAACCGCGGTGTGGCGGTCGGCGACCCACGTCGCCCCGAGGTCCACGGTGACGCCGGCGACCTCACCCGAGTACGCCCGGCCTCCGACCCTGTCCCTGCCCTCCAGGACGAGAACGGTCGCGCCTCGCTCCACGAGCCGGTCCGCCGCGGTCAGACCCGCGAAGCCCGCCCCGATGACGACGACGTCCACTGCCGATCCGTCGATGTCCCTCTGTCCCATGGTGCCCGCCCTTCCGTACTGCCTGTCATGTCAGTTCTGCTCCGTGCGTCCGTTCGGAGCAGATGCAGCCAGGATGGCGGCGGATACATTTCGTAAGCCACCGCAATTCTGAGCGCCTTGTCGGCACACTCGGTGCGAATCGCACAGGACCACGTGGCAGGGGGCTGCGGGAGTCACCCGGCGGTGACGGCGAGATCTCCGTTCAGACCGGCGTCCGTTCCGCTCGTTCCCGCACCGCGCGATTCCAGGGCGTCGAACCGTCGGAGAGCCGGCAGCGCGAGGGCAGTCGCCCCGGCGAGGGCCAGGAAGGCGATCGCCGGATGACCGACGAGCAAGCTGATCACCGTGGCGACGATGACTCCGCCCAGATTGCCCGCCATCCAGATCAACCCGGCCGCCGTGCTCTCCGCATCTACGGCGTGACGCTCGCTCAGCGACAGCACGATGGGGAGAGCCGGAAGGAGCACGAAGCCCACTCCGATGAGCGTCACGTAGGCCATTGCCGTGCTCGGCACCAGGGCGAGATGGAGGCACGCACCGGCGGTGATCACGATGCCGACCGCCATCACCTTCACCTCGCTGCGGTGGCGTTCGGCCCAGACCGGCACGATGGCGCTGCCGACAACGCCTGCGATCATCGTGAACGAGAGGATGAGACCTGCGCTGGACTCGGAGATTCCGGCGGGTTCCAGCAACGGCTGGACGTAGGTCGCGAGCGCCAGGAACGTCCCCATCGGGATGGCGACGACAGCGCACAGCCGACGCAGGTAGCGGTTGCGCAACGCCGACCGGAAGGCCCTGAGGCCGCCGGTCGAGGGCACCGCCTCGTCGCCACCCAGGGGCTTGAAGAAGTGGACTGCCAGGACGAGTGCGCCGGCCGCGTCCATCGCGATCAGAGCGGAGACGAGGGTGATGGTGTGGACGTGGGTCACGCCGGGTAGGAACGCCCCCAGCAGGTATCCGACGACCATTCCCAGGAAGGTGGCCGCCGAAGCGAGGGCGATCCCCGTCGTCCGATCCTTGGCAGCGAGGTAGGCCACGGCGAGCCTGGGAATGGCATTGAGGATGAAGGGCTGCCCGACCGCCGCGATGACCTGCCCGACCATGGTCCACGTGTAGTCGTCGGCGACCAGCCGGACGAACGCGCCTGCCGCGGTGAGCATCGCGCCGAGCACCAGCGCCCGCCGGAACCAGCGGTCGAGCGCGAGTCCGGCGGGGATCGCGAGGAGGAAGAAGACGAGCGGGAAGACCTGGGACAGCCAGCCCACCGACGCCACCGACACGCCGAAGTGGCGCGCGGCGTCGTTCGTCACCGGAGCGTAGTTCACGACGAGCACCTGGGTCGCGGCTACGAGGAGCCCGAACGCGATGATGACGAGCCAGCGACTCTTCTGCGGAACGGCCGTCGGCCGCGCCCCGGCCCTTGCCTGCGCGGCACGCACCCGCCGCCCGGGTGGGGTCGCTCCGGGCATTCGGACCGGCGTGGAGCCCGACGGCTGCTGCGCTGTCGACACGTTCATGCGACGACCACCTTCAGCTCGCGTGCCGCCTGTTCCGCCGAGCTGTGGGCGTGCAGGGCCTTGTAGGAGAGGTAGTAGATCGCTCCCTGTGCGCCCCAGACCGTCAATGCCGCGGTGTAGAAGTACGTGCGGTTCGCGTCGTCGAAGGAGAAGGGGAAGAAGTCGTAGGTCAGGGCGATCCCCGTCGCCGCAGCAGTGACCAGCGCGGCCGCAATCGCCAGCCCGCGAGCACCGGCTTCCCACAGCCGCTTGGCGAAGTACGTGAGGAACGCGGTCGTGAGCAGGTTCATCACGAGGTAGAACGTCGCGACACCGACGTGGAGCTCGTCGTCGTGGAAGTGCCGGAGGAAGAACGCGGCGATGATCGTGATGCCGAACGCGGCGATCTCGACCCGCGTGGAAGGCCGGTAGCGATGCGTGACCGCCATGAGCCCCATCACGAGGATCACGGTGAAACCGAACGACCGCGAGAACGCGTCGAGGAAGAACGAGATCTGGAGGGGAGTCCCGCCGGTGCCGCCGAGCAACGACCCGACCAGGAAGTTCGTGGCCGATACTCCGACGACGAGTGATTCGATGCCGATCAGGTAGTTGTCGTACTTGCGGATGAACTTCCAGCCGATGACGAAGCCGACGACGATCAACCAGACGTCCGACGCGAGGAATATGTAGTCCTTCACTGTAGGGACTCCTTTCGTGTTTCCCGGACCACACTGTCGTCTTACCGTGACCACAATCACAGCAACAGTTCGCACCGAATTTCCATCCGATTCGGTGCGAAGCGCCGCAGCTGCCCACGTCGCACAAGGAGCCCGACTCGTCATCGACAGTCGCACGTGACCTGTTCCGCCGGAATCGAATCCGACATAGCGGGCCTTTGAGACCGTTCGACACACGAACGGCCGGGATGCAGAGCGCATCCCGGCCGCAACGATCTCCGCCGCCCCAGCCTCTCTACCTACAGCCCGAGGTGATCCGCCAGCTCCCGGTAGTCGACCTGCCACAGCCCCGGCGAGCCTGTCGGGTACTGCGAGCGGAAGCCGAGGATCCGCTGCACCCGCTCGGGCAAGGTCGTGACCACCTCGCGGTCGACGAGGAAGGGGTAGGCCTCCTCCCCCGTCAGGAAGCCGGGGTTGAAGGCGAAGGACACCGCGCGGCGGTACTCGTCCGTCGTGACGTTCGCGCCGCCGCTGTGCACAGTCCTCCCGCTGATGAACAGCGCGTCGCCGGCGTTCATGATCGCGGGGATCGTCTGCTCCGGGGAGCCGTAGTCCGTGAAGTCGGGCCACCGGTTGCTGCCCGGTATCACGCGGGTCGCCCCGTTCTCCTCGGTGAAATCGGTGAGTGCGATGAGGAAGTTGAGCGTCACCTCCGGGCCGGCCGGGCCCATCGCTACGAACGGGTACCAGTTGCCGAGGTCGCGATGCAGCCGCTGCGGCGCATTGCCGGGGCCGATCTCGATGACCTGGGCTGTGGTCATCCAGTAGGTGCCCGATTCCTCGAGGAACGTGGCATCGCACAGTGCGTGGACGAGATCGTGATCGATGATCTCCTCGCGGAAGACGGGGCTGTGGGTCACCAGGTTGGTCAGGCGCTTGGTGTTGGCGCCGTGGAACTCCTGCACGGCGGCGAGTTCGTGTGTGCTGCCGGCGGCCAGGGCCTGCAGCGGCGCCTCGATCTCGGCGTTGAACCGCGCGACCTGATCCGCGGTGAGGAGCCCCTCGATGATGACGCCGCCGTCACGCGCGACGATCTCCAGGATCTCGGCGACAGGGGTGGTGCGGGCGACCCGCTCAAGAGTCGCATCGACTGATGTCATGGTGTTCGTTCCTTCTCCGCCGGAAGGGTGAGTGCGACGGGGCCGCTCGGCGGACGCGACCCCGTGGCGAGTGTCATGCAGGGTTCGGAGCGGGTGCGGGCGTGCGGGTGGGTGCGGTACCGGATCGGAGGACCTGGTCGTGTGCGACCTCCTCGAGCGAGCGGT
The DNA here is from genome assembly GCF_007858445.1 of Tsukamurella sputi. GTDB lineage: Bacteria > Actinomycetota > Actinomycetes > Mycobacteriales > Mycobacteriaceae > Tsukamurella > Tsukamurella sputi. Next base: position 713,902 of record NZ_VIGV01000001.1, read on the forward strand.
TGGCGGTCCTGGGGCCGAAGGCGACGACCACGAGCGCGGACACGATGTAGGCGGCCGCGGCGACGATGTAGACGCCCGCCCGGTCCCACCCGAAGAAGCCCTTCGGCGACGGGTAATACAGTGCCGTGTAGAGGATTCCGGTGACCATCGCCCCGAGGCGACCGATCCCGAAGATGATGCCGGACCCGAAGCCGCGGGCCTGCGTGGGGACGACCTCGGGGATGTATGCGTAGTATGTCGAGAACACCACGCCGGTGAGGATGAAGGCGACCGTCGCGCCGACGTTGTAGACCGTGATCCCGCCGAACGCCATGCAGAGGATCGCGGCCGCACCCGACAGCGATCCGAGGAGGATCACCGTCTTCCGCTCGAACCGGCCGATCAGGACGAACGTGAGCACCGGCGTGATCACGTAGAGGCAGGACCAGATCAGATACGACATGTACGAGCTGTCGAGGGCGGCGGCCTCGTCCCGCCCCTCGGCGAGATGCATCGCGTAGAGGATGTCGACCACGAAGTTCTGATGCATATAGAGCCCCAGAGTCGCACCGAACCAACCGAATCCGACCACCGCGATGATCTTCAGCAGACCCCTGTCCGCCATCAGGCGGCGGAAGCTCATCTTCTCCTCGTGCACCTCGTCCGGCACCACGACCGGCGCCAGGGACTTTCCGCCCGCGAGCGCCTGTGCCTCCAGGCGTGCCACCACGCGCTCGGCCTCGTCGGTCCGGCCGTTCGCGATCAACCACCGCGGGGACTCGGGCATCAGCAGGCGCACCGCCGGTACCACCAGCAGGCCGGCCGCGCCGACCAGCGCCAGGATCCGCCACGCGCCGGGCGGGTTGTTGGGGAGGATGAACGCCGCCAAGCCCGCGAGGAACGGCGCGGTGGCCGTGAACGAGATGGTCGACACCGCGACGAAGCGCCCCCGTCGAGCGGCCGGGAAGAGCTCAGCCATGTAGGTCACCAGCACCGAGGTCACCGCTTGCACACCGATGCCCGTGATGAACCGTGACACGAGGAGTGTTTCGTAGTGCGGCAGCGCCGCCGTCATCAGTGACGCGCACGAGTAGAGAACGGTTCCCCAGATGAGAACCGGTCGCCGGCCGAAGCGGTCGGCGAGGCGGCCACCGACGATGGCGCCCACGATCATGCCCGCGTAGAAGATCGAGAGCACGTTGCCCACCGCCTCCGGCGCGACCCCCGTCTGCGGATCGCGTGGCAACTCGGTGGCGAGGGGGATGTTGAGGCCGTTGTCGTAGTACTCGATCATCATGTTGATCGCGATGAGCACGATCCACACGATGTGCGAACGGACGACGGGGAGACGGTCCATACGGGCCAGGATCTCGCGACCGCGGCCGGTCTCGGACGGGGTCACTGCAAGGGAATCGGGCATGACTGACTCACTTCGGAGGAGTGATTAGGGGCGGCCGGCGTCGACGACGCGAGCCGTGAGGCGTGGAGACGAGGCCGCAGCGGCGGCGCAAGGGAAGAGCGGTGGTGGATCAGCCCGCGGTGATGTGTGCGACGGCGCGGATCTCCACGAGCAGCTCGGGCCGGGCGAGCTCGGTGACGCCGACGGCGCTCCAGCACGGGTAGGGCTCACGGATGAATTCATCCTTGACCGCCGAGAATACGGCGGAATCGCGCGCCAGGGCGGTATGGAAGGTCAGGAGTTCGACGATGTCGCCCATCGACGCCCCCGCCGCCTCGAGCGCGGCCTTGACCCCTTCGAAGGCGAAGCGCGCCTGCGCCTCGATCCCCTCCGCCGGCAGGCTCGTCTCCGGATCGATCCCGACCTGGCCCGAGACCCAGACCAGATCGCCCACGCGGGTCGCGGTGGCGAAGTGCATCGCGTCGTAGTAGCGCTGCGCGCGGTCGCCGGGGTTGTGGATCTGACGTGTCGTCATGGTGGTGTGGTCCTCTTTCGTCGGGTGCCGTCAGGCGATCTGCTGGAAGATCGGCGACCGGAAGGGATCGCCCTGGTTCAACTTCGCCATCTCGTCACGGAAGAGGAAGCCGTTGCGCGCGTACACCGGATTCGTCCGGGGCAGCTCACGGAAAGTCGAGTCGTCACCGAAGAAGCGCAACACCAGCGTGTGCCGATCCGGCGTCTGCTCGTCGACGTGCGCCCCGCCGTGGATCGACCTGGGGTGCAAGAAGACCACGTCGCCGGGATTGATCTCGTAGGAGACCAGATCCCAGGCGTTCGGATCCTCCTCCATGTCCTTGTCGATGTGCGGCAGCCGCGGCAGGATCCCGTCATCGTGCAGCGGCTCCGTCGGATCGTCCGGGTTGCGGAAGGTCGACCCGTCGTACTCGATGCCGTTCCAACTCCCCCGCACCACCTGCAACGAGTTCGCCGCCGGAATGTGCTCGAACGAGATCCACGCATTGCCCCAATGCGCACCCGCCCACGGCAGATTCGCCGTGTCCTGATGGAACGGCCCCCGGCCGCTCTTGCCACCCTCCTTCACGAAGATCTCCTCCGCGAAGTACCACACGTGCTCCGAACCCCACAGCTGCTGGAAGGTCTCCGCGAACGGGATCTTCTGCACGAGCGCATCGAGTTTCGGCTTCGCGTTCGGGTTGGCGTTGTCGATGTGCGTCGCGAGCGACGTGCCCTCGAGGGCCCGGAAGATGTTCGGCCCCGGGTTGGCCATGTTCCAGTCGAGAGCCTCACGGCACGCCGCCAGCTGCTCCTCGTCGAGGTAGTTGCGGATCACCGTGATTCCGTCCTCGCGGAACTGGCGAATGGTTTCCTGATCGATCATCGAGTCCTCTCCTTCACTGCGCTTCGGTGTGATGCAGGACACGCTAGCGGTCCGGCTTCTTTTGCGCAACAGTTGTTATGAAAAATAGAAAAAGCATGCTGAACTGCATGGCAACGATTCGTATGCACGGCGGTGCGGACAGCACCGACCGCACGCCCCAGCGTGGATCACTCAGGGGCGGTCGCTCGAGACGGGAAGCGGACGCCTACTCGGCGTCGACGGGGCGCAACAGGGTGTCGACGGCATCGAGCAGCTGCTCGACCTTCGCGGGCGTGAACCGGTCCGGCTCGATCGGGGCCAGCATCGCCCAGCCATCACCCATCGCCGTGACATTGTCCGCCAGAACATCAGCGGGGACGTCGTCGCGAATCGTGCCGTGCCCCTGGCCCTCGCGGATCATGTCCGCAAGATCCGCCCGGAACTTTCCGTACCGCTCCTGGACGATCGACGCGATTGCCGGCTCCTGCCACGCAGAAGTCACCAATTGACTCATCACGGGCCACTGTTCGCGGTTCGTCACCGTCAGTTCCAGCCAGCGCTCGAGCATCGCGCGCACTCCCGCGCGCTCCGTGCCCGGGTCGAGCAGAGTCGCGTACGAGTCGAATCGACGCTCGGCGATCGCGACCATCAGCTCGGTCTTGTTCTTGAAGTAGTAGGTCACCGCACCGGTGGTGCAGCCTGCAGCCTCGGCGACCTTCCGCAAGGAACAGGCACCGTAGCCGTCGCTGGCGATGATGGACGTCGCGGCGCGCAGCAACTCGGCCCGCCGCTCGGCGCGATCCCCCGGCGGGCGACCCCGTCGAGGGGTCGACTTGCGACCGCCGGAACCACCATCCACCACGACCGCCACGATACAGCCCCGTAGGGATCGACCCGGCCGTCAGGCGATCTGCTGGAAGATCGGCGACCGGAAGGGATCGCCCTGGTTGAGCTTCGCCATCTCCTCCTTGAACAGAGACCCGTTGCGGACGTACTTCGGATTGGTCCGAGGAAGCTCGCGGAAGGTGGAGTCGTCTCCGAAGAACCTCAGCACCAGTGTGTGCCGGTCCGGCGTCTGCTCGTCGACGTGCGCACCGCCGTGGATCGACCTGGGGTGCAAGAAGACCACGTCGCCGGGATTGATCTCGTAGGAGACCAGATCCCATGCGTTCGGATCCTCCTCCAGATCCTTGTCGATGTGCGGCAACCGCGGCAGGATCCCGTCGTCGTGCAGCGGGTCCGTGGGATCGTCGGCGTCCTCGAAGCTGGCACCGTCGTACTCGATGCCGTTCCAGCTCCCCCGCACCACCTGCAGCGAGTTCGCCGCCGGAATGTGCTCGAACGAGATCCACGCGTTGCCCCAATGCGCCCCCGCCCAGGGCAGGTTCGCCGTGTCCTGATGAAACGGGCCCCGGCCGCTCTTCCCGCCCTCCTTCACGAAAATCTCCTCCGCGAAGTACCACACATGCTCCGAACCCCACAGCTGCTGGAAGATCTCCGCGAAGGGCAGTTCCTGCACCAGCGCGTCGAGCTTGGGCTTGGCGTTCGGGTTCGCGTTGTCGATGTGCGTCGACAGGGCGGTCCCCTGGTAGGCGCGCCACAGATACGGGCCGGGATGGGCCATGTTCCAGTCGAGCGCCTCACGGCACGCCGCCAGCTGAGCCTCATCGAGGCAGTTGCGGATCACCGTGATCCCGTCCTCGCGGAACTGCCGGATCGCTTCCTGATCGACCATCGGGCACTCCTTCATTCGTTCTCGGTCGGTGTGACACACAGCACGTTAGCGCCCTCCAATGATTTACACAACAGTTGTTATGAATATTCATCGCACGGTGCACCCTGCACCACCCTCACCGTTCGAGACGCTGAGAACTGTTGTGGAACGACACCAACCGTCCACGGGAGAGTGATGCACGTCATAACGATCCCGACCGCGAGGTATTGACCATGCTCGAGCGCAACCATTCCCACGAAGTCACCGTGATCGGCTGCGGACTGATGGGCGCCGCCCTCGCCCGCAACTTCGCCGCGCGCGGCTTCCGCACCACGGCGTGGAACCGCACCCCCGAGAAGTCCGAGGCACTCGCCGCGCACGGCGTCGACCCGGTGGCGATCGCGAGTGATGCGGTGGCGGCGGCGCCCCTGGTCGTGTTGTGCACGTCGACCTACGCCACCACACGAGACGCGCTCGCCGGCGTCACCGACCTCACCGGCACGACCCTGGTGAACCTCGGCACCGCGGCGCCGTCGGAGGCGGAGGAGTTCGAAGCCTGGGCCGCGGAGCGCGGGGGCGCATACCTCGACGGTGCGATCCTCTGCCACCCCGAGCACATCGGCACGGCCGAGGGCATGGTCCTGTTCTCGGGATCGCCGGACGCCTGGAAGGCGCACGAGGCGACGCTCACGACGACCGGCGCCTTCTCCGTATTGGTCGCGGAGAAGGTCAGGGGCGCGAGCGTCCTCGACGCGGCCGTGACCGGCGCGTTCTACACCTCCGCGCTGACCGCCTACATCGAGGGCGCGACCTACGCCCTGCTGGAGGGCGTGGACCCCGAGATGTTCGGCGCGGTCAGCGGGATCATGACGCAGGTGCTCGCGGACACCTCGAAGCACGTCGTCGAGGCGATCACCACCGGGAACTACGAGACCGACTCCGCGTACCTCAGCGTGTACGCCGAGGGCTGCCGCGCCGGAGTGCAGCTCATGCAGAGCGAGGGCTACAAGGCGAGCATGCTCGCGACCGCAGTCGAGAACATGAACGAGGCCGAGGAGGCCGGCCTCGGCCAGCTGAGCCTCTTCGCCCTGAGCACGCTCGCGCGGCCGCGCGCCACGGCCTGACCGCGCCGAACACCCTGGTGCACCTTGCACCGCGCTCCGCACAAAAACGCCACGACATGCCGATGGCATCCCCCGGCGCGGGTCGTCACAGTGGAGAGAGCAGCCGCCTGGGCACCGGGAAGACCCGAACACATTCGGTCAGAGACTCTTTCGCCTACAAGGCCAACAGACCGTCACACCCACCACTCGAGGGAGATCAAGACAGCATGAAGACCGATGGCACCAAGTACCTCAACTTCACCGGCTGGTACGACCGGCCGGACGACCTGCAGCCCGCCGTGGACGGCGACCTCACCTGCGACATCGCCGTGATCGGCGGCGGCATGGGCGGCATGGCGACGGCCCTGCGCCTCGCCGAGCGCGGTAAGGACGACGTGGTCCTCCTGGAGGCCGAGTTCTGCGGCTTCGGCTCGGCCTCGCGCAACGGCGGCCAGATCGCCGGCGCCCCGGGCGGCGACCTGCGGATGCTCGCCCTGACCGACCCGGGCAAGCTCAAGGTCATGGTGAAGCTCGCGGAGAACGCCGGCGAATACATGGAAGACCTCATGAAGACGCACGAGATCGAGTGCGACTACGAGGCGAACGGACTGGTCTGGGGCGCCGTGTCCCCGATGATGATGCTCCGGGTGCGCACCCAGGCGGCCATCCTGCGCGCCTGCGGCGGGCAGGGCACCCTCGGCACCAGTGAGGAGCTCGGGCTCCCCGCCGGATTCGTCGGCGGCATGCGGGAGAACGTGGGCGGGGCACTGAACCCCGGCAAGCTCGCCCGGGGCGTGCGCCGCGCCGTCCTCGACTCCACGGTGAAGGTCTACGAGCAGTCGCCGGTGACCGACGTACGCCAGACGGGCGGCATCGTCGAGCTGACCACCCCGCGCGGCACCGTGCGGGCGAACAAGGTAGTGCTCGCGACCAACGCCTACTCGGGCGAGTGGGACATCACGCCGAAGAACCTCTCAGTGCCGATGTACGTCGTCGAGGCCGAGACCGAGCCCATCGCGCCGGAGCGGCTCGCCGAGCTCGACTGGACCAGCCGGTCCGGGATCATCACCCAGCATCAGCTGATGACCCACTACCGGCTCACCGCGCGCAACACGATCGTGTGCGGGGTCCGCCGGGTGGAGCGCGGCCTGAGCTACCCGCTCCCGGAACGGGTCCCGTCGCCGAGCCTGATCAAGGACATGGCGAAAGACCTCTCCGACCGGTTCCCGACGCTGTCCGACGTCTCCATCGCGCAGGCCTGGGGCGGATGGATCGGCTTCACCTCGGACTGGCTGTCGGTCGCCGGGCAGGTGGGCGACAACGTCTACTACGCGATGTCCTGCAACGGCCACGGCCTCTGTCAGGTGCCCTACGTGCACAAGCTGATCGCCGACTACATCGTCGATGATCAGATGCACGAGGACCTGGCGGGCATCTGGTCGAGTGCCCCGAAGTACCCGGGGACGATGGCGCTCGTACTGCAGGAGCCCGTCATCGCGCTCGCCTGGGCCGCGGACCGGATCGGCGACTACTTCAGCGGCAGCAAGTCGCTGGCGCGGCGGAAGCTGCGCCGTCGTAGCCGGCGCGCGATCAGCTGAGCGCACCGTGACGAACGGGGCGGGGACCAGTGGTCCCCGCCCCGTTCTCGTCGTGGCGCCCAGATCCTCCGAGGCCACAGCGCGATTCAGTCCTTCGGCGCCAGACCCGCCGCGCTGAGCACCTGGTAGCCGCGCGCCGGGTCGAGTCCGTGGATCTCCTTCGTGTCCAGGGCATCCATGAAGTCGAGGATGTCGAGGCTGACCTCCTGGCCCGGGACGAGGATCGGGAACCCCGGCGGGTACGGGGTCACGAAGCTCGCCGAGACCACCGCATCGCCGGCGTCGAGCCGGGCACGGAGCTCGGCGGCGGAGAGGTACTCGATCATGTCCTCGTCGTACGCGAGGAAGTACGCGCGGCGCATGTCACCGTCGGGCAGCTCCCCCGCACCGGACGCCCGGAAAGCGTCGTGGAACCGCGAGAAGTCGGGCAGCGGCGGGTGCTCCTCCTGCAGGCTGCGGACCCGCTCGGTGAACGCGGCGAGCTCCCGCTCGTCGCGCCGGGCGTTCCCCGCCTCGATCTCCTCCGCGATCCCCACGAGCGCGCGCACCAGGTGCGCGACCGCGGTGCGCGTGGTGCCGATGTTGGTCATCGCGAGCACGGTGTTCCGCGTGGTTTTGTTGACCTGGATCCCCCAGCGGTCCATCAGCTGCCCGTGGCGGAAGGTGTCGCCGTCGATGCCGGTGCCGCCGATCTCGATCGTGACCCGGCACGGATCCAGCACGAACTCGTCGGTGCGCCAGGCGCGGTCCATCGCGAGCGGCCCGGCGTGCAACATTCCGTCGGCGCCCGACGCCCGGTACTGCTCGGGGATCAGATCCTCGGCCTCGAGCACCCGGAAGTACTTCTGCAGCAGGGGATGCCCTGCCACCGTGTCCCGCAGGGTCATCGCCAGCTCGATCTGCCGTTGCACGCGCTCATAGCCCTCGAGCTCCACCTGCCGCCGCCCCATGTCCAGCGAGGCGAGGATCTGGTAGTTCGGGGAGGTGGAGGTGTGCGTCATGTACGCCTCGCCGAAGGCTGCGGCGGACGAACGGAAGTCCTCGTCATGGACGTGGATCATCGAACCCTGCCGCAGCGAGGTCAGGGTCTTGTGGGTGGACTGCGTCGCATACACGCGGATCCGCACTGCGTCCGGATCGGGCAGGAGGGATTCGCCGGCGAGCTCGTCCGCGGACACCCCCTCCAGCTCCGCGACCCGCCGCTCGTACTCGGCCCGGTACTCGGGCGTGCGGAACCGTGCCGCGAGCGAGGCGGCGGCAGCCATCGCGGTGCGGCGGCGGTAGATCGGGTGGAACCGGGCGAACCCGAACCACGCCTCGTCCCAGAGGAAGACGAGGTCGGGCTTGATCGCCAGGCACTCGGTCATGACCCGCTCGACGTCGTAGACGACGCCGTCGAAGGTGCAGTTGGTGAGCGAGATCATCGTTACCTCGTCGAGCCGTCCCGCATCGCGGTACTGCAGGAGCACGCGCTTGATGTCGGGGATCGGGATCGCCCCGTACATGGAGAACTCGTCGAGCGAGTAGCTGTCCAGATAGGCCACGCGCGAGCCCGCGAGAACCTGCGCGTAGTGGTGCGACTTGTGGCAGTTGCGGTCCACCAGCACCACGTCGTCGGGGCGCAGCAGCGCCTGCTCGACGATCTTGTTGGCGGTGGAGGTCCCGTTCGTCACGAAATAGGTGCGCTCGGCTCCGAAGGCACGCGCCGCGAGGTCCTGCGCCTCCCGAATCGGGCCGTGCGGCTCGAGCAAGGAGTCGAGTCCGCCCGCCGTCGACGAGGTCTCCGCGAGGAAGATGTTGAGCCCGTAGAAGTCCGCCATCTCGCCGATCCACTGCGACCCGACCACGGAGTGCCCCCGCGAGATGGGCATCGCGTGGAAGACGCCGGTGGGCTTGCGGGCGTACTCGGTGAGCGCATGGAAGAACGGCGCCCGGTAGCGCTTCGAGACTCCGCGCAGGATCGTCAGGTGCAGGTCGAGCACGTCCTCCTGCGCGAGCAACACGCCGTCGAAGACGGTCCCGACGCTCGCGGCGAGCATCTCCACGGCAGCACTCTCCAGCAGATAGAGGTCCAGCTCGGGGCGCAGGTCGCGCAAAGCGGTGGCGACGGCCGTGACGCGGTCCGCCGTACCTACCGCGTCCAGTTCGTCCAGCTCGACGCTCGCCTCGAGCGCGTCCGCGACCACGGTGTCCCCGACGGGCACACTGAGGAAGTCCGATCGCATGACCACGGCCTGGATCTGCGGGTTGACCAGCGCGGCGATCACGGCGTCGGTCGCACTGTGCACCACGACGGGCTCGTATCGGAACGGATCCTCGGGGCGCCGGGCCGTCGGCAACTGCGTGCGGATGAACTCCTCGTCACCGGGGGACGTCGCGGCGAGCACAAGTACGTCGAACCGCGGCCGGCCGTCGACCAGCCGCTCGTCCGACGGGTCGCCGTCGGTGAGGCGACGACTGATCCGATCGGTGATCTCCGCCAGTTCCTTCGCCTCCGTCGGCTCGGCGACCAGAGTGTGCACTCGCGCCACGGCCTCGGGTCCCGGGTAGCTGAAGTACCGCTCGTAGGCGTCCGTGGACGCGAGCTGCTCGACGAGCGCGCGGTGCAGTTCCTCCGCCGCCGGACCCGACGGGGCCGCTGCGCGCCGCCGAGCCAAGTCCGCGATGCGCCACCAGGTGTCCGCGCGGAGCTGGACCACGCCGTTGTAGGAAGCGATCTTCTCGATGTCGTGGGGCATGACGTGCTCTCCGATCACGATCGGCGGCGCGGTTCGGTCGATCCACCCGGCGCGCGCGGGACTCGCCGCTCGACGTCGCCGCACACCCCGCCACCATCCTGCTCGTTCCGGCCGGTCGGACGACACACCAAACACCATCGTCTTCGGCCGGCCGGGGGTGGGATTCGCACACACCAGCCCCCAGGCGGCGCCAAGCCGCCCTCGGACATCCGCTACCTGGGGCGGAGGTGCGATTCGCACCCCATCGGAGCGCAAGTCGATGCGACGTGATCATGGTCACCGCCCGAAACCGTCGTAATGATGAGACCTACGCCACATCGGTCACGAGAGAGAAGGAAACGCCATGACCGCAGTCAATGCCACCCTCCAACGAGTAGCCAACACCACCCCCGTCGCCGAGATCCGCGAGATCGTCGCCCGCGACGGCGGCGTCATCATCGAGGGCCTCCTCACCGCCGACCAGATCACCCGATTCAACGCCGACATCGAGGCCCCGCTGCAGGCCCTGCACCCCGGCAGCACCCACGAACTCGAAATCGTCCAAGAGTTCCACGGCGCCAACACCAAGCGCCTGACCAACCTCGTCACCCACAGCCCCGTCTTCCGCGAAGAGATCATCGACCACGACCTGGTCCACGCCCTCTGCGACGCCACCTTCCTCGAAGAGTCCGGCACCTACTGGATGACCACCGCCCAGGTCATCGAGATCGGCCCCGGCAACCGCCCCCAGATGCTCCACCGCGACCTCGAAAACTGGTACCCCTTCGTCGGCATGGGCCCCGCCGGCCCCGAAATCACCCTCAACTTCCTCATCGCACTCACCGACTTCACCGAGGACAACGGCGCCACCCGCGTCATCCCCGGCAGCCACCAATGGCCCGACTACAACGACCGCGGCACCCCCGAACAGACCATCCCCGCCATCATGAACGCCGGCGACGCCCTCTTCTTCAGCGGCAAAACCGCCCACGGCGGCGGCGCCAACATCACCACCGACGAATACCGCCGCGCCGTCTCCTTCGCCTTCAACCCCGGATTCCTCGTCGGCGAAGAGGCCTACCCCTTCCTCGTTGACCGCGACATCGTCAAGACCCTCCCCGAACGCGTCCAGCGCATCCTCGGCTTCCGCTCCCAGTACCCCCTCGGCTCCCCCGGCCTCTGGCAAGTCGACTACAGCGAACTCGGCGACTACCTGGGCCTGTAACAGACCCGACGATGCCGGGCACCACGCCCGGCGCCCGATGCCTCCGACCGATTGCGCGTCGGGGGCATCTCGGCGTTTCTTCCCCGCGACCGGCGCGCCACGCGCCAGACTCGGAGCATGACGGCGCAAGACCTGTGGCCGGTGGCGTCCGAGCCGGTGCGAGAACTGATCCGGGCGCTGGCGGAATCGATGCTGACCCGAACGGACGAGGTCATCGACGACCTGACGACAGCATCCCTGGTGGACCCGCGGTATCGGGAGATCGCCGAGGATCCCGCCCTCGCGGAGGCCGACGCGCGGGTCGTGACCACGCGGCTGCGCGTCTGGCTCACGTCCAACATCGCCGATCCCGGAGCGCGGGTCGTCCCCGGCGCCGGTGACGAGATCCGTACCTACGCCCGCGATGTCGTGCTGCGCGGGCTGACCACCGACGACACGCAGAGTTGGCGCGCCGCCCAGCGCGTCGCGTGGAAGTGGTGGCTGTCGGGATGCTTCGCCATCACCAGCGACCCGGAACAGTTGCAGGAACTCATCGAGATCTCCGGGAACTCGCTCACCGCGTACGTCGACGATTCGATCACGGAGTTGGCCGACCATGTGCAGCAGATCCGGGAGGAACTCGCGGGCGGCTCCCAGCTGCAGCGCTACGCCACCGTCGAACTGCTGCTACAGGGTGCCGACATCCCGACCTCCCGCGCCGAGGCCCAACTCGGGTACGCGCTCATGGGACCGCACATCGGCGCGGTCGTGTGGGTGGACTCCGAGAAGGACGTCGGCGCGCTCGAACGAGCGAGCGAGCAGGTGATGCGGGCCTGCGAGGCCCGCACCCGGCTCACCGTCGTGGCCGGGACCACCGCGCTCTGGCTGTGGATCCCGGCGAAGCACGCCCCCACTGTCGATGCCCTCGTCGAGCGCCTGGGACGCCGACGGGGCGTGCGCGTCGCGCTCGGCAGGCCCTCCGCCGGCGTCGCAGGCTTCCGGGCGACGCATATGGATGCCGTTGCCGCGCAACGGCTTCTCGCCCGGCTCGATTCGCCGCTCCCCTGCGTTCGGTACGAGGACGTCCACCTCGTCGACCTGTTCTCGGCCGACGTCGCCGCGGCGGACCGGTTCGCGGCCGATATCCTCGGCGACCTGAAGGACGCGAGCCCGGACCTGCACCGGACCGTGTTGACCTATGTCGACGAGGGCCTCAACCGGACGAGCACCGCCGAACGGCTCTACACCCACCGCAACACCATCGACCGGCGCCTCGCCCGCATCGACGAGCTGCTCCCCGCCCCCCTGGTGGGAAATCTGATCGAGGTGGCCACCGCCCTGCGGTTGCTCCGCGTCCGCGAGGGCCGCTGAGCAACCGGGCGAAGGCCTACTCCTGCCGCCCGGCCCCCGGGCGCAGCTTCCCGACGATAGGCCCGAGGGCCAGAGCACCGACGAGCAGGACGATGATGACGGTCGACACGGCATCGTCGTCGCCCGCGAGCAGGTCCAGGTTGAGCAGCATCACCACGAGGATGGCCAGCAGCCCGGCCAGCCCGAGCAACGGCGCGACGAGCCTGCGCAGGACGGAGGTCCCGTGCGCGTTGTTGCGGAAGAAGGCGAGCACAGCCGAGCAGGTGAGCACCAGGAGGATGACGTAGCCGACCGACCCCAGGCCGGAGGTCCAGGTGTAGAGCTGGGTCATCGGGTTCAGGCCCAGGACGATCGCCAGCCCCACGACGCCTGCGACCACGGCCATGACAGCGACCGAGCCGCGGTGGGGCGAGCCGTGCTTCGGGTGCACCACGGCCAGACGGCGCGGCAGCAGATCCCGGGAGGACAGCGACAGGGTGTAGCGCGAGAGGATGTTGTGCCAGGTCAGAGCAGCGGCGAAGGTACTCGTGACGTAGAGGGGCATCACCAGATCGCCGCCGACCTTGCCGAGGTACTGCACGGCGACCGACGACAGTAGCCCCTCCGGGTCGGCCGTTGCGGCCGCGACGATCCTGCTGTCGCCGACGCCGCTGATCACGGCCCACGACGTGAACGCGTAGAACAGGCCCACCACGGTCACGGAGATGATCGTGGCCCGGCGCACCGTGCGCACCGGATCCTTGGCCTCGTCCCGGAAGACGGCCGCCGCCTCGATGCCGATGAAGCTCAGCACCGCGAAGATCAGGGCAACTCCAGGAGCGCCGCTGAAGATCTCCTTGAACGAGACGACACCGCGGGAGAGCCCCTCCGGGCCTCCGCCCTGGAAGACGATCCACGCGTCGAGCACCAGGATCAGCCCCACCTCGGCGACCAACAGGACACCGAGGACCTTCTCCGACACCTCGACATTGCGGTAGCCGAGAAAGGAGATGAGCCCCAATCCGACTGCCGCCCAGAGCCACCACGGGAGCGACGGGCCTCCGTAGGACTGCACCAGCGCGTCGGCGCCCGTGCCGAGGAGCACGTAGAGGCCGATGTAGATGCAGGTGTACGACAGCATCGCCAAGTAGCCCGTCCCAATGCCCGCGAACCGTCCCAGGCCGGCGTGGACGTAGGAGTAGAAGGCCCCCGCCGAACGCACGAACGGCGTCATCGTGGTGAACCCGATGACGAACAGCAGCAGGACCGCCAGCGTCGCCAGGTAGGCCATCGGCAGGCCGGCGCCGTTGCCCAGCGACAGGCCGAGGGCCATGGGCCCGCCCACCACGCACAGGGGCGCGGCGCCGGCGATGATCATCAGCGAGACGGCGGGAACCCCCAACCGGCCGTGCAGGCGCCCGGATTCACCTGCGGGCAACGGATTCTCATCAGTGATCGTACTCATGACTGTTCCTTCTCGGTGCATCCGACGAACGGGCCGTCGAACCGAACTTGCTAACGAACGATTGTTCGCTCGATGTCGGAACGTTATCCCGGTCACACCGGGGTGTCAATGGAAAATGTGACCCGGGCCACCCATCGCGCGGCCGAGACCTGGCGGAGTCAGCGTCGGGAACGCGGCACCGAACCTCTCAGCCGAGCATGCGCCGGACGAACCGCCAGTGCAGATCGGCCAGAGCCTCAGGATCGAGAGGCCCGTCGGGGCGGTACCAGGCGGCCACCCCGTCACACATCGACACGATCGCCCGGGTCGCGACGCCGACCTGGTCCGGCGGCAGCTCCGGGGAGTACGCGGAGACCCGGCGCGCCACCAGGTCGAGGTGGGCGTGCTGACCGGCCAGGATGCGCTCGTAATCCTCGGGCGAGACCACGCGGCCCGCCGAGGCGGTGTTGACGATGACATCGGTGACGCGCGCGAGCAGCTGGTTCTCCAACTGATAGAGGACGTGCTGCCGCACGGACGCCTTCAACTCCTGCTCCGGACTGGAGGCGGGGACCAGCGCCGCAGTCGCCATGAAGTCGGCCAGCACGCGCGAGACCGCCTCGGACAGGATCGCCTCCTTGGACGGGAAGTGGCTGTAGAGCCCGGGCGCCTTGATCCCCACCGCCTCCGCCACCTCGCGCACGGTGCATGCGGCGAAGCCCTGCGTCGCGACGATGGTGACGGCGGCGGCCAGGATCCGCTCGCGCATCACCGACTGATCGAAAACCCTTCCCAGACTGGCGACGTCGGCATCGGACGGCACCGTCGGAACCGCTGTGGCCCGACCCGAGGGGACCCCCTCCGGCGTGGATATCCCTACATCGCGACGCATGGCGCTCACAGTACCCCCGCCCTCGCACGGGGACCGACTCACGCATAACGACCCCTCACCATCGCTCGATTCCGTGACGCGATCCCCTTGACCGCGAGTGTGACCCGGGCTACATTAACAAACATTCGTTAACCGGCATGATTGCGACCCCAGGAGCTGACAGATGACCGAACCCGCGTACGCCGTCGTCGACCCGTCGACCGGTGATCAGCTGACGTCCGTCCCGTTCGCCACCGACGCCGAGATCGAGGCCGCCCTCGCCGCCGCCGCCACCGCGTACGGCGCGGCACGGCACGGCGCTCTCGCCGATCGCGCGACCCTGATCCGCCGGGTCGCGGCACTGCACGTCGAGCGCAAGGACGAGCTCGCCCGGATCATCCAGCGGGAGATGGGCAAGCCCCTCGACCAGGCCGTGGGCGAGGTCGAGTTCAGCGCCGCGATCTACGAGTACTACGCGGACAACGCCGAGGCCTTCCTCGCCGACGAGCCGATCGAGCTCCTCGAGGGAGACGGCAGCGCCCGGATCCGCCGCGAGGCGATCGGGGTGCTGCTCGGCGTCATGCCCTGGAACTACCCCTACTACCAGGTCGCGCGGTTCGCCGGGCCGAACCTGGTGCTGGGCAACACGATCGTGCTCAAGCACGCACCGCAGTGCCCCGAATCGGCCGCCGCGCTGCAGCGGATCTTCGCCGATGCCGGCTGGCCGGACGGGAGCTACGTCACCGTCTTCGCCACCCACGAGCAGATCGCGAACGCGATCGCCGACCACCGGGTGCGCGGCGTCTCGTTCACCGGCTCGGAGCGCGGCGGCGCCGCCATCGCCGAGGTCGCGGGGCGCAACCTCAAGAAGGTCGTGCTCGAACTGGGCGGCTCGGATCCCTTCATCGTGCTGTCGACCGACGACCTGGACGCCTGCGTCGACGCCGCGATCGAGGCGCGTTTCGAGAACACCGGTCAGGCGTGCAACGGCGCGAAGCGCATGATCGTCGCCGACGATCTGTACGACGCCTTCGTCGAGAAGTTCACGGCGCGCACGCTGGCGCAGGCCGAGGGCCTGGCCCCGCTGTCCTCCGTCGCGGCGGCCGAGCGCCTCGAGCAGCAGGTCCAGCGGGCCGTCGCCGCGGGCGCGACGCTGACCAGCGCCGGCCCGCGCACCGGCGCCTACTTCCCGCCCGGTGTCCTGACCGGCGTCGAGCCCGGCACGCCGGCCGCCGCCGAGGAGCTCTTCGGCCCCGTCGCCACCGTCTACCGGGTCGCGTCCGAGGACGAGGCCGTCGACCTCGCCAATGCGACGCTGTTCGGCCTCGGCTCGTACGTGTTCACCACGGATCCCGCACAGGCCGAGCGCGTCGCGCAGGCGCTCGAGGCGGGCATGGTCTTCGTCAACGGCGTGAGCCTCGAATCCGTCGAACTTCCCTTCGGCGGCGTGAAGCGGTCCGGCTTCGGCCGCGAGCTCGGCCGCTACGGCATCGAGGAATTCGCCAACAAGAAGCTCATCCGGAACGCCACGGCGTAGCCGGCGGAACACCTCTCCCCTTCACACGAGGAAGCACGACCATGACCATCGAATTCAACGCAGCCGTTTTCCGGGTACCGAACGAGCCCATGACGATCGAGCGCGTGACGCTCCCGTCGACCCCGCCTCCCGGCGACGTGCTCGTCAAACTCTCCGCTAGCGGCCTGTGCCACAGCGACCTGCACGTGCTCGTGGGCGAGTGGGACGCGCCCACCCCGATGATCCTCGGCCACGAGGGCGCCGGCGTGATCGAGGCGGTCGGCGAGGGCGTGACGAACGTCGAGGTGGGCGACCACGTCATCCTGTCCTGGACGCCCTCGTGCGGACGGTGCCGGTACTGCGTCAGCGGGCGCCCCGTGCTGTGCGACATGGCGGCCGAGCACTCGGCCAACCACCTCTCCTTCGACGGCAAGACGCGCGTGCGCACCGCGGGGGGTGACGAGGTGTTCAGCTTCGCCGGGCTCGGCACGTTCGGCGAGTACACGATGGTGCCGTCCGCGGCGGCGATCGGAGTCCGCAAGGACGCGCCCGCCGAACAGTCGGCCCTCGTCGGCTGCGCGGTGACCACCGGCGTCGGCGCCGTCGTCAACACGGCGAACGCCCGCCCCACCGACGTCGTCCTGGTCATCGGCTGCGGCGGCGTGGGTCTCAACGCCGTGCAGGGCGCCCGGCTGGTCGGCGCCCGCACGATCATCGCCGCGGACATCTCCGACGACAAGCTCGAGCAGGCACGCAAGTTCGGCGCGCACGAGACGATCAACACCCGGACCGAGGATCTCGCCGCACGGATCGCCGAACTCACCGAGGGCCGCGGCGTCGACGTCGCCGTCGAGGCGATCGGCCTGCCGCAGACCATCGAGGCGGCGTACTCGGTGCTCGCCCGCGGCGGCACCACGGTGGTCGCCGGGCAGGTCGCCGACGGCGTCACCGTCACGATCGACCCGTTCGTCATGTCCGACCAGGAGCGGCGCCTCATCGGCTCGAACTACGGTTCCAGCCGCGCCGAGGTCGACTTCCCGGTCCTGGTGGACCACTACATGAACGGCCGGGTGGACCTGGACTCGCTGGTCACCGACGTCATCGCGCTCGAGCAGATCAACGAGGGCTACGAGGGCATGAAGCGCGGCGAGGGCATCCGCTCCGTGATCCGCTACCGCTGATTCCCCCGGGCCGACACACAAGGAGAACCATGGCGATCGAATCCTCCCGCGCCGCCTTCGAGCGGACCCGTAACAGCCTCGCCGGGGGCGTCAGCTCCGGGCTGCGCGCCTCGATGCGACCGACACCGCTGTTCGTGGACCGGGCGCACGGCGCCCACGTCTGGGACCTCGACGGTGACCGGTACGTCGACTACGTGATGGCCTGGGGCCCGCTGGTGCACGGCCACAGCCATCCGCACGTGCTCGAATCGGTGCAGCGGGTGATGGCCGACATGCAGGTGGTGGGCATGGGGCACCCGCTCGAGTACCGGGCGGCGGAGGCCGTGCTGGAATCCGTCCCGGGCGCTCAGCGGCTGGTGTGGGCGAACACCGGCACCGAGGCGGTCCAGGTGGCGCTGCGGTTCGCGCGCGCGGCGACCGGACGCAATCGCGTGGTCAAGTTCGCCAAGGCCTACCACGGCTGGCACGACAGCGTGTACGCGAGCGTCGGCGACGACGACACCGCCGAGACCCCGGTCGGCGGGAGCCGCGGCCAGAGCCCCAACGCCTACGCGGATCTGATCGTCGGGCGGTTCAACGACATCGACGCGGCGACCGCGCTGCTCGAGCGCGCCGAGGAGCGCGACATCGCCGCGGTGCTCATCGATCCGATCATGAGCAACGCCGGTGTCACCGACCCCGCACCGGGCTTCCTCGAAACCCTGCGGACCCTGTGCGACGAGCACGGCGTCGTCCTCATCTTCGACGAGGTGATCACCGGGTTCCGGATCGCCCGCGGCGGCGCGGCGGAGCGCTTCGGCGTCACCCCGGATCTGTCGGTCTTCGGCAAGGCGATCGCCGGCGGATTCACGCAGAGCGCCGTCGTCGGCCGCGCCGACATCCTCGATCTGGTGACCGACGGTGTCATGCACGCCGGGACCTTCAACGGCAACCCGGTCGCCCTCGCCGCCGTCACGGCGTCCATGGAGCTCTGTGCGGCGCCAGAGGTGTACTCGATCCTCGAGGACCGCTCCGCCCTCTTCGAGGCGGAGGTCGGCGCGGTCCTGAGCGACGCGGGGTCCGTCGGCGACCTGCGCCGGGTGGGCTCCCTGCTCCAGTTCGTCCCCCATGGCCGGGGCACGAGCCTGCACGGCACGGGCGGCACGTGGTCCGAGATCGCCGGCGCGATGCTCGAATCCGGGGTCGTCTTCATGCCGTCCGGGAAGATCTTCCTCAGCACCGCGCACACCGCCGAGGACATCCGGCTCACCGCCGAGCGCTTCGGCGAGGCACTGCGCCGGTTGCCCGCCGCGACCTGACTCCCGTCAGTACACGGGCAGCGACGGGTCCACCGTGCGGGCGTAGGCGGTGATCCCGCCCTGCAGGTGCACGGCGTCGCGGTAGCCCGCTCCCTTCACCGCGGCGAGCACCTCCGCCGAACGGACGCCCGTCTTGCAGTACAGGACCAGCTTCTTATCGGCGGAGACCTGCGTGAGGCCCTCGCCCGTCTCGAAGTCACCCTTGGGGACGAGCTTCGCACCGTCGAGGTGCACGATCTCCCACTCGACGGGCTCGCGCACGTCCACCAGCTCGTAGTCGACGCCCGCCGAGCCCATCTCGACCAGTTCCTCGGGCGTGATGGTGCTGCCGGCGGCGGCGCGCTGTGCCTCGTCGGAGACGACGCCGCAGAACTCGTCGTAGTCGATGAGCCCCGTGATGCGCGGGGCGTCGGGGTCCTTGCGGATGGACAGGGTGCGGTAGCTCATCTCCAGCGCGTCGTAGACCATGAGCCGGCCGAGCAGGGAGTCGCCGATACCGGTGATCAGCTTGACCGCCTCGGTGCCCATGATCGAGCCGATGGACGCGCACAGGATTCCGAGGACGCCGCCCTCGGCGCAGGACGGAACCATCCCGGGAGGCGGCGCGACCGGGTACAGGTCGCGGTAGTTCAGGCCCTGCTTCTCGCCGTTCGGGCCGTCCGGCGCGTCCTCCCAGAAAACGGACACCTGGCCCTCGAACCGGAAGATCGAGCCCCACACGTAGGGCTTGTGCGCCAGTACCGCGGCGTCGTTGACGAGGTAACGAGTGGCGAAGTTGTCGGTCCCGTCGAGGATCAGGTCGTACTGCTCGAAGAGCTCGACCGCGTTCTCGGGCTCGAGCCGGATCGGGTGCAGGTTCACGGTGACGAGAGGATTGATCTCGGCGATCGAATCGCGCGCGCTCTCGCCCTTCGGGCGCCCCAGATCGGATACGCCGTGGATCACCTGACGCTGCAGGTTGGACTCGTCCACCTCGTCGAACTCGACGATGCCGATGGTCCCGACCCCCGCGGCGGCGAGGTACAGCAGCGCCGGGCTGCCCAGCCCGCCTGCACCGATGACCAGCACCTTGGCGTTCTTGAGGCGTTTCTGCCCCGTGACCCCCATCTCGGGGATGATCAGGTGCCGCGAGTACCGCGCGACCTCGTCGCGGGTCAGTTCGGCGGCGGGTTCGACGAGCGGGGGCAATACGGTCACGGACCGTTCAACGACGGCGCGCTCCGCGCCATTCCCCGGCCCTACTTGAGGACGGGAGCGACCCAGGCGTTCGGCCGGCAGGTGAGGTCGTTGTCGAAGCCCTCGGACTTGTCCAGGTCGAAGATGTCGCGGTTCTTCACGCCGAAGGACTGCTGCATCATGATCGGCGCGAGCCCGCCCTGCGCGGGGCACGGCACGTGCTGCGGATAGCCGATCGCGTGCCCGACCTCGTGGTTGATGGCGTACTGCCGGTAGCCGGTCAGGTCCCCCTCGAAGGCCGTCGCGCCGCGCACCCAGCGCGCCAGATTGATCACGACCCGCCCGATCTCGCCGTTGTAGCAGGACGACTCGAGTTGGATCGTGTACCCGCAGGCCTGCCGCACCGTCATGGGCGAGGTCAGCGAGATGGTGAAGGTGGGAGTGCCCTTGTCGATGCGCTGGAAGGCGACGGCGGAGTCGTGGATCCAGCTGCGCGGATCGGCGAGCGTCTTGTCGATCATGGTCGCGAAGGCGGGATCGCCGCCGAGGCCGCTCATGTCGACACCGTCCTCCACCGCGATCATGTAGGTGAAGACCTGCTGTTTGCCCTCGTCCTTCTTGCCGACGCGGGGCGTGGACCCGGGCACGACGTGCCAGATTCCCTGCCCCTTCTCGGTGAACGCGCCTCCCTCGGGGAGCATGCCGGCCTGCGGGACCGGACCCGGCACCGTCTTCGACGGCGCGCCGACGATGGTCTTACCGGGCGTGGGATTGCGGGAGAGCTGGTTCTCCGTCGACGTCTCGGCCTTCTGCTCCGTCCGGAAGGTGTCGGTGAAGGTCATCACCAGCGCCACGACGGTGAGGACCGCGAGCACCGGGACCGCGTAGGCGCGCCAACCGTAGGTGCGGAGCAGCCGCCCGAGTCGGCCCTGCTTGGCGTAGACCCGCTCGCGTGGTTGTCGGAAGCGGCTGTCGCCCGAGGTCGCGGCCGTCGAGTTGATCGGGTCCCATTCGGCCCGAAGCGGCGCACGCCCGTCCGGCCGGGGACGCCTCGGGTTCGAAGGACTACTCACGTCGTCAACAATTCCACGAACGGGGCCGCCGGAGTGGAACCGACACGCGCGGCGTCGCGCTCACCCGCGCGGCGTCGCCCCGGCGATGAGATCGGCCACGATCCGCGCGGTCTCCGCCGGCCGCTCCATCTGCGCCACGTGCCCGACGTCCTCGAAGACCGTCAGCGTGCTGCCGCGGATGTGGCGCACCACCTTCGGCGCCACACCGACGCTCACCAGGAGGTCCCGCGCACCCCAGACGACCGCGGTGGGCACCGACACCGACCGCGCCGCCGCCCAGTGCGCCGCGCCGAGGTCGACGAGCCAGCTCCGCACCAGCGCGTTGAAGCTGGCGGCGAGCGCATCGGGGGCCCAGGTCATCGACGCCCGGGCGGCGGCCTGGTCGACGGCCTGCTGCCTCCGGACGGGGCCCATCACCGTGGGGTCGACGAGGATCTCGCGAAAGGTCTGATCGACCTGCCGGTCCGGGTAGGCGCTCGCGATCAGGCGGAAACCCGCGGGGCCGACCCCCGGGATCCGCACCAGCGACAGCGGGAGGAACTGCAGCCGGCGGATGCGGGGCCGCAGGTCCGGGAAGGCCGGTGAGATCAGGGTGAGCGACCGCAGCAGGTCGGGCCGGAGCATCGCGACGCGTACCGCGATCGCGCCGCCGAGGGAGTTCCCCAGCAGGTGGACACCCTCGCCGCGGACCGCGACGAGCGTCTCGAGGTACGCGATCACGGTGTGCGCGAACTCCTCGATCGAGTAGTCGCCGTCGGCGGGCGGATCGGAGAGCCCGAAACCGGGCAGGTCGAGGGCGTACGACGCGGCCACCGGAGCGAGCACCTGGCCGAGGTCGGTCCAGTTGATCGACGAACCGCCGAGGCCGTGGATCATCACCGCCGTGGGCCGCCGATCGGGCGGCGCCGTGATCGCCGCAGCCGCGTCGACGTGGCGCGCGAACACCCGGCGTCCGCGCAGGGTCAGGAACTCCCCCGGCCAGACGTCGCTGGTCCGATTCACCTGTGCGAGTGCCGACACACCGGGCAGCTTGCCAGAGCAAGCCGGGGGCGGCGAACCCGACGGGAGTATTGTTCACGGGTCAGGGCCGCACGGCGTGGCCCGGAAACGATGAGGTGGAGCACATGGCGGACCTGGGCGCGACGACCGCGGCGGGCGACACCCGCGGCGGGACGAATCCTGCGCCGCGCCGCACCGCCCGGCTGCCGCGCAGCGCGCGGCGCATCCAGTTGCTCGAGGCAGCGAGCAGCGTCTTCGTCGACCTGGGCTACCACTCCGCCGGCATGGACGAGATCGCGGTGCGCGCGGGCGTGAGCAAGCCCGTCCTGTACCAGCACTTCCCCGGCAAGCTCGAGCTGTACATCGCGGTCCTGAACGCGCACAGCGAGGCGCTGGTGACCGGCGTGCGCGAAGCGCTGAGCAGCTCCACCGACAACCACGAGCGCGTGATCGGTGCCGTCCGGTCCTTCTTCGACTTCGTCGACCGCGACAGCATGGGCTACAAGCTCATCTTCGAGTCGGACGTGCTCGAGCCCGTCGTCCAGGAGCGCGTCGAGGGCGCCGTGGACGCGTGCATCGACGCCGTCTACGACCTCGTCTCCGAGGACTCCGGCCTCGACCCCTACCGCGCCCGCATGCTCGCGGTCGGCCTCGTCGGCGCCAGCCAGGTGAGCGCACGGTACTGGCTGTACGCCGACCGTCCGATCCCCAAGGACGACGCGGTGGCGACCACCGTCGAGTTGCTGTGGGGCGGGCTGAGCAGGGTCCCGCTGCAGGCGCAGCGCCGCACGACCTGAGCCCGCACTACCTGACGGCCTCGAGCCGACTCCCAAGCCATCGTCAAGAACGCGTCAGCTCTTCCCCCAGCGCCCGTGAACGGTGCATGAAGTCCTTCGAAAGCCGCAGCATCATGTCCGGATTTGCCCGGATCGCACTGGCTAGCGTCGACGGGTGCCAGTTCCCCGGCGGTGGGTCGCGCCCACCGCGTTCACTCTCGCTGCGGTCGTCGCCGTGGCCGGTGGCACGTACCTCCTGACGCAGCCGCACGGCGCCCCGAGCGGGCACGCGGGGCCTGCCGGCACCGTCGCACTGACCGCGAAGCTCGACGGCTGCGCGCGGCCGAACGGCACCGTCGAGGCCGGCAACCGGACCTTCGCCGTCACGAACACGTCCACGCGATCGCTGGAGCTGGCCCTCGCGGGTCCCGACGGGGCCGTCTACGCGGAACTCGACGCCCTCGCGCCGCAGGCCACCCGGCTGTTGCGCGTGGCGCTCGGCTCCGGCGAGTACCGGTTCGAGTGCTACTTCGCCGAGACGGACGCCGTCTCCGGTCCCGCGTTCCGCGTTCCGGGCGACGCTCCGCGAGGCCCCGCGGTCGTCCCGACCTCCACCCAGGACCTGACCCCGGCGACGCTCGACTACCAGAAGTGGGTCGGGGCACGCCTCCCCGCGCTCCGCGACGCGGTCGCAGCGCTCGCCGCCGCGGAGGGCGTCGACGCCCAACGCGTCGCCTGGCGGGCGGCGCATCGCCTGTACGAGACACTCGGCGCGGCCTACGACGCCTTCGGCGCCTGGGACGGGAAGATCAACGGCCGCCGCACCACCGGCGACGC
Organism: Tsukamurella sputi; assembly: GCF_007858445.1. GTDB lineage: Bacteria > Actinomycetota > Actinomycetes > Mycobacteriales > Mycobacteriaceae > Tsukamurella > Tsukamurella sputi. The sequence continues at coordinate 737,515 of NZ_VIGV01000001.1, forward strand.
GACCGGCTTCCACGCCATCGAGGCCGCCCTGTGGGCGCCGGCGCCGTCCGTGCCCTCCGCGCTGGAACGGACGCTGGTGCGCGACGTCGACGGGCTCCTCGCCGACTACCCGTCCCTGGCGGTGGACCCGCTGCAGATCGGGCTGCGCGCGCACGAGATCACCGAGAACACGATCGAGTTCACCCTCACCGGCGCCGATGACGCCGGCTCGCACACCGGATTCGACATCGCACGCGCCAACCTCGAGGGCACCCGGCGCGTCCTCGACGCACTGAACCCCGTGCTGACGGGGCGGTACGCCCGCCTCGCCGAGACTCGGACCGCGCTCGACCGCGCCGACGCCGTGTGCGCCGACCTCGCGGGCCGGTTCCCGGATGTTCCGCTGAGCACGATCCCGCTCGCGGACCGGCAGCGCCTCACCACGGCGTTCGGCGGGCTGGTCGAACTGCTCGCCCCGATCGCCGCGATCGCCGACGTCCGGAGGACGAAGTGAGGCCGTCGCGGCGCGGCTTCCTGGGCGGTACCGCCGCCGCGGGACTGGTGGGCCTTGGCGCCTGCGCCCGCGACGGTGCCGCCGCGCCGCCCGTCCCCGTCGAGCAGCGGCACGCGACCTACGCCGCCTTCGACATCACCTCGGCCACCGCCGCCGAGACCGACGCCCTGCTGCACGCCCTCACGGACCGCATCCGCGCGCTCAAGCAGCCGCACACGCCGGTCTCGACCGCGATCACGGCACCGCCCACCGATTCCGGCACGCTCGGCCCCGAGCTCGACGGAGCCGCGGACCTCACCGTGAACATCGGCTACGGCGCGAGCTTCTTCGACCGCTGGCACACCGACCGCCGCCCCGCGGGGATCGCGCCGATGCGCGAGTTCGACGACGACCGCCTCGACCCCGCTCGCTGCCACGGCGACCTGCTGCTGGAGATCCGCGCGGCCGAGCAGGACACGGTGCTGCACGCGCTGCGCGACCTCAGCCGGGCCGGACGCGGCGGGCTGGCACCGCGGTGGCGGCAGGACGGCTCGCAGCCCGCACCCCGGCCGGACGGTGCGCCGCGCAACCACTTCGGCTTCAAGGACGGGACCTCGAACGTACGGCCCGAGGAGTTCGCGAAGCTGGTCTGGCTGGACGGCGCCGCCCAGCCGTGGACCCGCGGCGGCACCTTCCTCGTGGTGCGCCTGATCCGCATGCTCACCGAGTTCTGGGACCGGATCTCCCTGGCGGAGCAGGAGAACATCTTCGGCCGCGACCGCGCCAGCGGGGCGCCGCTCGACGGCAGCACCGACGCCGACGAGCCGCAGTACGCCGACGATCCGGGCGGCGACGTGATCCCCCTGACCAGTCACATCCGACTCGCCAACCCACGCACCGAGGAGACCGCGGGCTCCCGCATCTTCCGGCGCGCCTACAACTACGCGGGCGGCATCGACATGAACGGCAACCTCGATCTGGGGCTGATCTTCACCTGCCTGCAGCGCGACGTGAAGGCTCAGTTCGAAGCCGTCCAGGAGCGGCTGAGCGGCGAGCCGCTCACCGACTACATCGCCCCGTTCGGCGGCGGCTACTTCTATCTTCCGCCCCGCGACGCGGGAACGGACTGCTCCACGACAGGAGGCATACTGTGATTCCCTTCCGCTCCCGCACGACTCGCGCCGCGGCGCTGGCCGGTGCCGCGGCGATCACGCTGGCGGCCGGCGCGATCGGCGCACCGTCGGTGCTCGCCGACCCCGGCGACACCGCCACCCCGATCAAACACGTGGTGGTGATCTTCAACGAGAACATCTCCTTCGATCACTACTTCGGCACCTATCCGGTGGCGGCGAACACGCCCGGCGAGAAGCTCCAGGGCTCGGGCCTGGACGCTCCCCGGTTCACGGCCGCCCCGGGAACGCCCACGGACGTCAACACGTTCACCCGTGCGGGCCTCGCCGGCGAGCAGAACCCGAACAAGTACAAGCCCTTCCGGTTCACGCCCGGCCAGGCCGTGACCTGCGACCAGAACCACGAGTACACCGCCGAGCAGGAGGCCGCCAACGGCGGGGCGATGGACAAGTTCGTCGAGTTCACCACGAAGGACAAGTGCGCCTCGTCGGGTCCCGGCATGTTCGAGCACCCCGGCTCCGTGATGGGCTACTACGACGGCAACACCGTTGCGGGACTCTGGAACTACGCACAGAACTACACCCTCAACGACAACTTCTGGTCCACCCAGTTCGGGCCGTCGACCCCGGGGGCGATCAACCTGGTCTCCGGCCAGACCTTCGGTGTCGAGTCCTACGACGCCGTGACCGGGAAGAAGACCGTCGCGCCCGACAAGTACACCGTCGGGGCCCCGAACGCGCAGGGCGTGGGCACGATGTACGAGGACCCGGACCCGCTGTACGACGACTGCTCCAACAAGAACCGCACCGGCAAGGACGCGCTCGCGGCCATGCAGGGCAAGAACATCGGTGATCTGCTGAACGAGAAGTCCGTCACCTGGGGCTGGTTCCAGGGCGGTTTCCGGCCGTCGACCGCCGCCGCGGGCGACGCGCGGGCGCTGTGCAGCACGACGCACAAGAACGTGGCGGGCAACGCGTCCGTCGACTACAGCCCGCACCACAATCCGTTCGCCTACTACAAGTCGACGGCCAACGAGCACCACGTCGCGCCGGCGAACGTCGCCGAGGTGGGTCACGGCGGTCCGGCGAACCACAACTACGACCTCACCGACTTCGACGCCGCTCTGGGCGCGGGCAACCTGCCCGCCGTGAGCTTCCTCAAGGCCGGCGAGTACCAGGACGGCCACGCCGCGTACTCGGACCCGCTGGACGAGCAGACCTTCGTCGCGACCTACGTCAACCGCCTGCAGCAGTCCAAGGAGTGGGGATCGACCGCGGTGATCCTCGCGTACGACGACTCGGACGGGTGGTACGACCACCAGGCTCCCGTGATCCTCTCGGGCAGCAAGGATCCGAAGCTCGACAAGTCGATCTGCGCCGACGCGGCCGCCCCCGCCCTCGCGGGCCAGTCCGTGCGGTGCGGCCCCGGCACGCGCCAGCCCTTCCTGCTGATCTCGCCGTTCGCGCGGAAGAACGTGGTGAACCACGACGCCATCGAGCAGGCCTCGATCACCAAGTTCCTCGAGGACAACTGGCGTACCGGCCGGATCGCGGATTCGGCGGACGAGCGGTCCGGGAAGCTGGACGGCCTCTTCGACTTCGGGGCGCCGCGCACCGACAAGGTCTTCCTCCACCAGATCACCGGCGCCGTCGTCGACTCCCCGCCGCCGACGGACCAGGGCGCGCAGGCGGCCGGGGTCAAGAGCGCACCGTCGAGCGCGGCTCCCGCCTCGCCGTCCGCGACGCAGGCCGCCGGTGAGTCGAAGGACTCCTCGTCGAACACCTGGCTGTGGGTCGGCATCCCCGTCGTCGTGGTCGTGCTCGTCGGCGTGGGCGTCTGGGCGCTGCGCAGCCGCAGGTCACAGGCGTAGTCCGACGGCGGTCGTCCTCCCACGGATCGCCGTGGGAGGACGACCGCCTCCCCGGCTCATGCCACCCGGTGCATCATCATCTCGATCGGGCCGCGCGAGAACCGTCGGGTCCAGAGCGCGGACGCGGCGAGCAGGCAGGCCATCACCGCGACGTACACCGCGACGGTGAAGGCCAGGCGATGTTCGGCGCCGTACCGCGCCGCGAGGCCGAACCCCCACCCGTAGCAGAGGATCGAGGCAAGCAGGTTCTGCAGGACGTAGCAGCTCAGGGCCGTCCGTCCGACGTTCGCGAGCGCCGCGCCGGCCCTGCCCACGTCGCGGCGTTGGTAGAACTCCGCGACCAGCGCGAGGAGCCCCAACGCGACGAGCGGGGCGATGACGTACCGGCCGACGAAGACCGCGGGACCCGACAGTCCGAGCGGCGCACCGGCGATGCCCACCGCGAGATCGACGGGCGCGGCGATCGCACCGACCACGAGCAGCCGGCGGCGCAGCGCCGCACCGTCGGGCAGAAAGATCCCCGCCTGGAGCAGTCGTGCGCCCGTGAGGAACATCGCGATCGTCAGCGGGATCATGAAGATCGTCTCCGCGCGGAAGAGCAGCGCGTGGTCGACGCGGAAGAGCACGAGGTCGAGGAAGGAACCGTCGGCGTAAGGGTTCGCCGCGGACCGCTCGGGGCCGGCATCACCGCCCGGCAGCATCATGCCGACGACCGCGAGCGCGACCACCGTCAGGTGCACGGCGATCGCCCCGATCGCCCACCGCGCCCTGACCCTCGGCCGCAGGATCAGCAGCGCCGAGACGAGGAAGGAGACGAGCGCGTAGCCCATGAGCACGTCGAACTCCGCGACCAGGAGGAAGTGCACGAGGCCGTCGAGGAAGAGCACCAGAGCGCGGCGCCAGTAGCGTCCCGGCCACGGACGATCATGACGCGCGGCGGAGGCCTGCTGAATGGCGAGGCCCACGCCGAACATGAGGCTGAGCAGGCCGAGGAACTTGCCCTGCGCGAGGGTCTGCAGCACCCGGATCGGCAGCGACTCGTCGCCCACCGTCTCCAGGTAGCCGATCATGCCGCGCGGCTCCGTGAAGATCCACACGTTGGTACCGAAAGTGCCGAGGATCGCGATGCCGCGCGCGGTGTCGAGCGCCGCGATGCGACGCGTCGTGGGCGCCGCGGTGCCGGTCGGGGCCGATGTCGAGGTCATGGGAACCACTGTCCCCCGGAACGCGAGGACCCCGCGACCGCCATGCGGTTATCGGCGGGTCCATCGTTCGGGGGACACGACCGGCAACCCGACCACCGACGTGGACGCGCATGTCACGTCCCGTCGTTCGGTGGACCTACTCCGCCGAGGCCTCGGCGGTGGCGCTGCCCTCGGCCTTCTTCGCACCGGAGCGGCGACGACGGCGGCGCTTGCGGGCCGGGGCGTCGCCCTCGGCACCGCTCTCCGACGGTGCGCCGTCGGCCGGCGCGGGGGCCTCGGCCGCGTCGGCGGCGGGGGCGGCACCGTCGGCCTGCTTGCCTCCGCGGGTGCGCGTCCGGGTCCGGGTGCGCGTGCTCTCGCGCCGCTCGCGCGGCCTGCGCTCGACGACCTCGCCCTCGGCGCGCTTGCGCACGCCGGGCAGGCTGCCCTTGACCTTGGGATCGATGCCCAGATCGGTGAACAGGTGCTCGCTGGAGCTGTAGGTCTCCGCCGGCTCGGGCTTACCGAGACCGAGGGCCTTGTCGATGAGCTCCCAGCGGTGCAGCTCGTCCCAGTCGACGAAGGTCACCGCGGTGCCGGTCTTGCCCGCGCGGCCGGTGCGGCCGATGCGGTGCACGTAGGTCTTGTCGTCCTCGGGGCACTGGAAGTTGATGACGTGGGTGACGTCGTCGATGTCGATGCCGCGGGCCGCGACGTCGGTGGCGACCAGCACGTCGATGGACCCGTCGCGGAACTTGCCCAGCGCCTTCTCGCGCGCGACCTGGCCGAGGTCGCCGTGCACGGCCCCGACCTTGAAGCCGCGCTCCGCCAGCTCGTCGGCGACCTTCTGCGCGGTGCGCTTGGTGCGGGTGAAGATCATGGTCGCGCCACGGCCCTCGGCCTGCAGGATCTTCGCCACCATCTCGACCTTGTCGAGGGCGTGGGCGCGGTAGACGAACTGCGTGGTGCGCTCGTGCACGGCGGAATCGTCGTGGTGCTCGGCGCGCACGTGCGTGGGCTGCTTGAGGAAGGTGCGGGCCAGCGTGATGATCGGGCCGGGCATGGTGGCCGAGAACAGCATGGTCTGCCGCTCGGTGGGCACCATGGTGAGGATGCGCTCGATGTCGGGGAGGAAGCCCAGGTCGAGCATCTCGTCGGCCTCGTCGAGCACGAGGATCTGGATCTTGCCGAGCACCAGGTGGCCCTGGTTGGCGAGGTCGAGGAGGCGGCCGGGCGTGCCGACGACCACGTCGACGCCCTTCTGCAGCGCCTCGATCTGCGCCTCGTACGGGCGGCCGCCGTAGATCGACGTGATCCTCAGGTCGCGCTCACCCTTGGTCGCCTGCACCCGGACGCCGTCGGAGGCCCGCTCCAGGTCCTCGGTGACCTGCACGCACAGCTCGCGGGTGGGGACGATGATGAGGGCGCGCGGCGTGCCGTCGAGCGCGCGCAGGCCGTCCTCGCCGACCTCGGCGCGGGCCTGGGTGACCAGGCGGTTGAGCAGCGGGACGCCGAAGCCGTAGGTCTTGCCCATACCCGTGCGGGCCTGGCCGATCAGGTCGTTGCCGGCGAGCGCGAGCGGGAGGGTGAGCTCCTGGATGGCGAAGGTGCGCTCGATGCCGCGCCCCGCGAGGGCGTCGACGATGCCCTGGTCGACCCCGAGCTCGGCGAAGCTGGGCGAGACGTGATCGTCGCCGATCACGTGGACGTCGGGCATGCCCTCCTCGATGGCGGGCTCGGTGTGGATGTCGTTGTTCGCAGTGGTGATGGTTCTGCCTTTCATCGGCGGCGAATGCGTCGCGTTCATGTCTCACGCGCGCACTGTTCCGGCCAATGAATCCCCGGCCCGCTCACGGGCCGTCATCGTCGCCTCGACGCCCCTGCCGTTCGGCGACGGAGGCGGAGTGCGCGCACAACTACCGGCGACCGAAATCGATCGCTACCGACCATCGTACCCCGCGGAGCGCCCCGCACTAGCATGTGCACCATGAGCGAACAGCCGCAGGACCGGGGAAACAGCGCCGAACACCCGGGCGTCGCGGCCCTCTTCGCGGTGCTGGCGTACGGCGAGCTCGCCGCCTTCGAGCGCCTCGCCAAGGAGGCCGGGATGGCGCCGGATCTGCGCGGCCGGATCGCCGTCTCGTCGATGGCGGCCGCGCAGATGCGCAACTTCGAGCTGCTGGAGACGGAACTGGACCGTCGCGGGCAGGACGTCACGACCGCGATCGCGCCGTTCGTGCCCGTGATCACCCGCTACCACGAGCGGACGACCCCGCGGAACTGGAACGAATCGCTGGTCAAGGCCTACATCGGCGACGGCCTCGCCGCCGACTTCTACTCCGAGGTCGCGCGGGCGCTGCCGGGCGAGCCCGCGACGATCGTCGCCGCGGTGCTCTCCGACACGCGCGAGTCGGACTTCGCGGTGGAGCGGGTGCGGGCCGCGGTCACCGCCAACCCGGCCCTGCGCTCGCCACTCACCCTCTGGGGGCGGCGGCTGCTCTCCGAAGCGATCACGCAGGCGCAGGAGGTGCTCGCCACGCGCGACGAGCTCGCCGCGCTGCTGTTCGAGCACTCCGGCGACCTGCCGGGCGTGGCGCAGTTCTTCGAGTCGCTGCAGACCCGGCACGCGGAGCGGATGGCCACGCTCGGCCTGAGCTGAGCCGACGGAGCGTGCGCGCTGCCCTCAGCGGAAATCAGTGGTCCGACGGCGCCAACGATCCGCCCGGACCGATAGCCTCGTGGCATGGAGATCAAGATCGGTATCGCGGACTCGAACCGCGAACTCGTGGTGCAGAGCAAGGACCAGGCGGACGACGTGAAGAAGGCCGTCGGCGACGCGCTCGCGGGCCGCACGGAGCTGCTGGAACTCACGGACGAGAAGGGCAAGCGGTTCCTGGTGCCCGCCGCCCGCGTGTCCTACGTCGAGATCGGTACGAACGAGAGCCGCTCGGTCGGCTTCAACGCCAGCTGACGGGAACCCGCGCGCGTCGCCAGTAGGCTCGGGCCCGTGGTGAAACCCGAACGCAGAACCCGCGTCGATCTGGCGGCCTCCGCTGCGATCCTGGTCGCGGTGGTCGTCCTGGGCTTCGTGGCGTGGAACGCGGGTTCGGCGAGCAAGTCGGTCAGCGAGACGGCACCCGCGCCGTCGACCGTGCCCGGCACCCTCGTCGAGCTGCCCGCGACGCTCCGGGCGGCGTGGACCGCACAGTCGGACCGGCCGGCGCTCACGCTGGCCGCGTCGGGCGGTCTGGTGCTCGCTCGCGGCGGCGAGGTCACCGGCCACGACCCCGTCACGGGGCAGCGCACCTGGCGCTACCAGCGCGAAACCGACGTCTGCGGCCTCATCGAGAACGCGGGACTGGCCCTGGCCTTCTACCGCGACGTGCGCGGCTGCGGCGAGGTGATGGCGCTCGATCCCACGACGGGGAAGAGGAAAGCCAGCCGCACCAGCCGCGAGGACCACGACGTGACGCTCACGGGCGACGGCAACTACGCCGTGGCCCAGGGCCCCACCCGGGTGGACGTCTTCCGCTCGGACCTGGTGCGCACCGTCGAGTACGGCAAGCCGGACGTGCCCGTGAACCCGGGCGTGCAGCCCCGCTCCGGGTGCACCATCGGCTCCGCGCTCCCCGCGGGATCGTCGATCGCCGTGCTCGAGACCTGCCCCACCGAGGCCGCTCCGCGGCTCACCGTGATCGGAGCCTCCCCCAAGGAGGCGGCCGAGCCGCAGGAGACCTCCTCCGCGGTCGCCGCCGACCTCGGCGCCGCCGCGCCCGAGGGGGCGGACCGCGCCCGGCTGATCACCGCCACCTCGACCGGCGCCGTCGTCTACGTGCCCGCGCAGGACGGTCGACCCGCGCGGGTCGTCACCGTCGATCCGCAGGGCCGCGCGTCGCGCACCGTGGACGTGACCACCTCGCCCGGCGGCGCCCCGCGGTCCGTGCCCGTGGTGACGGAGGCCGGTATCGCCTCGTTCTACACCGGGACCTCGACGGTGGTGGTCGATGCGGCGTCGCTGACGGCGTCGATGGTGATCCCCGGAACGCTGGGCCCCGGCGCCGTGGTGGGCGGCCAGCTCGTGGTGCCCGGCCCCACGTCGCTGAGCGCCTACGACCTGCGAACACACGCGCTGACCCGCTCCACCCCCGTCGACAAGCCCGGCTACACCGAGGGGCCGGTGCTGCTCGCGCAGGCCGGCGACACCCTGATCGCCCAGTGGGGATCGACGGTCCAGGCCTACCGCGCGGCCTGACGCCCGCCGCTGTTACTCGGCGGACCAGGTGACCAGGGGTGCACCGTCGGAGACGTGGCCCTTGATGCTCTGCGCCAGCTCGCGGTAAGCGGTGGCGCCCTTGTTCTTCCGGCCCGCGAGCACCGTGCGGCCGGCGGCGTTGGCCTCCGCGAAGCGGACGGTGCGCGGGATCGGCGGGGAGAGCACGGCGAGGTCGTAGCGATCGGCGACGTCGGAGAGGATGTCGCGGCTGTGCGTGGTGCGCGCGTCGTAGAGGGTGGCGATCGCGCCGAGCATGCTCAGCTCCGGGTTGGTGATGGCCTGGACGTCGCGGACCGTCTTGAGCAGCTGCCCCACGCCGCGGTGCGCGAGCGTCTCGCACTGCAGCGGGATCGCGACGGCGTCCGCGGCGGTGAGCCCGTTGAGCGTGAGCACGCCGAGGCTGGGCGGGCAGTCGATGATCACCACGTCGAACCGGTCGGCGACCTCGGCGAGAGCCCGCTTGAGCGCGTACTCACGGCCCGCGCGCATGAGCAGCAGCGCCTCGGCTCCGGCGAGGTCCAGCGTGGCGGGCAGTACGGTGACGCCGTCCTCGGTCTCCAGGAGGACGTCGTCGATGCCCTTGTCCCCCAACAGGACGTCGTGCACGCTGTGCTCGATGCGGTCGGGGTTGTGGCCCAGCGAGAAGGTCAGGCAGCCCTGCGGATCGAGGTCGACGACGAGCACGCGGGCACCGAGTTCGACGAGTGCCGCGCCGAGACTGGCGACGGTCGTGGTCTTGGCGACGCCGCCCTTCTGATTGGCGACGGCGAGCACGTAGGGGGCGCCGTCGGACGGCGTGGCACCGGTCATGGTGCGAGGGTACCCACTGATGCGCGACGATGAACGGGTGAGCCAGCCCCACCGCCTCGTGTACATCCGCCACGGCGAGACCGCATGGTCGCGCGCCGGACGCCACACCGGCGCCACCGACGTCCCGCTGACCGCGACCGGAGAGGAGCAGGCCCGCGCCCTCGGACCGGTCCTCGACGACCTCGCCCTCGATCGTCCGACGGTGCTGGTGAGTCCGCGCACCCGCGCCGCCACCACCGCGGAGCTCGCCGGGCTCACGGTGACCGCGGTCGACCCCGACCTCGCGGAATGGGACTACGGCGACTACGAGGGCCGCACCAGCGCGGAGATCCGCGTCGACGATCCGGGCTGGACGGTCTGGTCGGCGGGCGCACCCGGCGGCGAGTCACCGGAGCAGGTCACGGCGCGGGTGGATCGCGTGCTCGATCGGGCCCGGTCCGCGATGGCCGACGGCGACGTCGTCCTCGTCGCGCACGGGCACCTGGGCCGGGTCCTGACGGCGCGCTTCCTGCGGCAGCCCCTCGCCTTCGGCCGCAACGTGATGATCCTGCCCGCCTCGGCCGCCGTCTTCGGCTACGACCGCGACGACGTCCCCCAACTGACCCGGTTCGGCCTCACCGGCTACGCCGCGGCGCACTACGCGGGCCGCTGAGCGCCGTCAGTCCCGGCGGTACTCGCCCTCGAGCCAGGCCACCGTCGGCGGGCTGAACAGCAGGACGAGCACGACGACCGCCGGCGCGAGCAGGGGGTAGCCGAGCACCGGCGAGCTCTGCGCGAACGCGCCGCTGATGCCGGTGAATCCGAGCAGGAGATTGGTCAGAACGCCGATGGTGCGCCCCCATCGCTTCCCGCGGAGCAGCGCGATGCCGCCCGCGAGCACCGCGGCGCCCATCGGGATCATCCAGAAGGCCAGCCCGTAGGCGCCCGTCGTCGTGGAGGCGGTCCCGGCGATGCCGCGGACGAGTTCGACGACGCCGACGACGAGTGCGACCGCACCCTCGATCGCGACGAGCCACCCCGCCGCCAGGACGGTGCCCGGGGCCGCGGTGCGCGTGTCGCCCGAGCGCTTCGTCCGGGAGCGGGTGGCGGCCGGGCGGGCGTCGCCGCCGCTTCCGTTGGTCGATGTCACGACCCCAGGGTATCGGGGCGTCGTGGGTAGGCTGCTCTGTGTGCGCGCCCTGTTGATCTCCAACCCCAACGCCACCTCGATCACGGCAGCGGGCCGAGACCTCGTCGCCATGGCGTTGGCGTCCACGCTCGATGTCACCCTGGCACAGACCGAACACCGTGGTCATGCGGCCGAACTCGCCGCCGCGGCCCGCGCGGACGGCACCGATCTCGTGATCGTGCACGGCGGCGACGGCACCGTCAACGAGGTGGTCTGCGGCGTTCTCGGGCGGGAGGGCCTTCCCGACGGTCCCACGCCGGTGCCCGCGGACGAACTGCCGGCGGTCGCGGTGATCCCCGGCGGCAGCGCGAACGTCTTCGCCCGGTCCCTGGCCGTGCCGCGGGACCCGGAGGAGGCCACCGTCCACCTCACGGACCTGCTGGCGCGGCGCAGCTTCCGCACCATTGGCCTGGGCTGCGCCGACGAGCGCTACTTCCTGTTCAACGCCGGCATGGGAGTGGACGCCGAGGTCATCGCCAACATGGAGGCGCTGCGCGCCAAGGGCAAGGCCGCCACCTCCTCGCGGTACGTGCGCACGTCCATCCGCACCTTCTTCTCGGCGGCGCGCCGCGAGCCGCAGCTCACCGTCCACCTGCCCGGGGAGGAACCCGGCACATGGAAGGACGTCGACGGGGTGCACTTCGCCTTCGTCTCGAACGCGAGCCCCTGGACCTTCCTCAACAATCGCGCGGTGTTCACCAACCCGGGGACCGATTACGGCACCGGACTGGGCGTCTTCGCATCGCGCTCGATGCGCACGATCCCCAACCTGATGCTGGTGCGGCAGATGCTCTCGGCGCGTCGCACCAAGGGGCCGACGGTGCGCCACCTCGTCCGGCACGACGACCTGCCCGAACTGCGCGTGAGCAGCGCGATCCCGGTGCCCGCGCAGGTCGACGGGGATCACCTCGGCGATCGCACGGAGGTCCGGTTCTGGTACTCCCCCGAGCGGATCCGCGTGGTCGCCGACCTGCCTCCGCTGCCGCGCGTGCGCTGATCGTTCCCGGCTCCGCCGCGGGGCTTCCCCGCGGACTCCGGGTGAGGCAATAGGACGGCCGGATTTGAGCGATTCATCACGACCGTACAGAAACCTATTGCAAAGCCGCAGCGTATGCGGATATTCTTGCGGGCACGCCGCTGAACCGGCTGGAGTGTAGCCCACCGCTCGGAAGGGGGTCCTCACCGCCCCCGCTGTGAGATCCCCCACCTCTGAGCCGGAATCTATTGACTCCTGCCGGGAACGTGGAAATATTCATGACGTAACAACGCGGAAACAGTTCGGTTCCCCCCGCGTTAACAGCCTGGAAATTCGGTGCCGGATAGGCACCTGCGATGAGTGGCGCGCCCGCGCGCCTGAAGGAGTGTACTGACATGGATTGGCGCCATAAGGCCATCTGTCGCGACGAGGATCCCGAGCTGTTCTTCCCCGTGGGGAACAGCGGTCCGGCCATCGCGCAGATCGCGGACGCCAAGCTCGTCTGCAACCGCTGCCCGGTGACCGCCGAGTGCCTGTCCTGGGCCCTCGAGTCCGGTCAGGACGCCGGCGTCTGGGGCGGCATGAGCGAGGACGAGCGTCGCGCACTCAAGCGTCGTAACGCGCGCACGCGCACCCGCACCGCCGTCTGAGACGGTCCGCTTCGCACGAAGGCCCGGTGGCCCGCCACCGGGCCTTCGGCGTGTCCGGGGTACGGCAGGCCCGGCCCGACGGCCCGGCTCCCCCGGTCAGGCGGGCTGGAGCGGCACGTGGAGCTGCGCGTCGGTGCCGCGCTCGCGGCTGGTCAGCGTCAGTTCGCCGCCCAGCTCGGACTTCACCAGCGTCTGGACGATCTGCAGGCCCAGCCGGTCCGAGCCCCCGAGGCTGAAACCCGGCGGCAGTCCGGCACCGTCGTCACGCACCGTGACCGCCAGCAGCCGCGTGGACCGGTGCGCGAGCAGCTCGATGGTGCCCGACTCCCCCGGCTCGTAGGCGTGCTCCATCGCGTTCTGGATCAGCTCGGTGACCACCATCACCAGCGGCATCGCGCGATCCGCGTCGAGCAGACCCACGTCGCCTCGTCGGACGACGGTGACCGCCGCCGAGCCGCCGGCGGGCGTGACATCGCCCATGATCGGGATGAGCCGGTCGATGACCTCGTCGATGTCGACGTGCTCGTCGACGCTCATCGACAGGGTCTCGTGGACCAGGGCGATCGACGCCACCCGGCGCACGGACTCCAGTAGCGCGCGCTTCGCCTCGTCGTTGCGGGTGCGGCGCGCCTGCAGCCGCAGGAGCGCGGAGACCGACTGCAGATTGTTCTTCACGCGGTGGTGAATCTCGCGGATCGTCGCGTCCTTGGAGATCAGGGCGCGGTCACGGCGCTTGAGCTCGGTGACATCGCGGAGCAGGACCACGGCACCGTCGTGCCTGCCTCCCGGATGCAGCCCCAGGACGCGCAGGACGACGGTGACGCCGCCCTTGGTGAGCTCGATCCGCGAGCCCTCGCCGCGGCGCAGCGCACCGTCGAGGGCGGCGGCGAGGTCCTCGGACTCGAAACTGTCGCCGACGAGTTCGGCGGTGGCCTCGGCGAGCTCGCTGCTCTCCAGGTCCGTATGCGCGCCCATCCGCCGGTACGCGGACTGCGCGTTGGGGCTCGCGAAGACGACGCGGCCGCCCGCGTCGAGGCGGATGAAGCCGTCGCCGGCCCGCGGCTCGGCCTCCCCCGTGGGCAGTTCCTCGGGTTCGGGGAAGGTTCCCTCGGCGACCATCGTGCACAAGTCGTCGGCGCACTCGGTGTACGCCACCTCGAGGGGGCTGGGGGTGCGCGGGTGGGTGACGTTGAAGTCGCGGGTCAGGACGGCGATCACCTCGCCGTTCGACGGGACCGGTACGGCCTCGCGGCGCACTCGCGCGGGTCCGGTCCACGCCGGGGTCACCCCCTTGACCACGACGCCCCCCTCGAACGCGGCGTGCAGCGTGGGCGCCTCCCAGGGAGGGACCACCACGCCCACCCCGTCCGAGTCGTACACGGTGGAGGTGGTGTTGGGCCGGCACTGCGCGATGCAGATGTACGCCGGATCGGCACTGTCGCCCTCGGGATCGTTGCGCACCCACAGCCGCAGGTCGGCGAACGACAGGTCGGCCAGCAACTGCCACTCGCCCGCGATGCGCTGCAGGTGGCGGGCGGCCCGACCGGGGAGGTCGGTGTGGATCGCCAGGAGGTCGGCGAGGGAGGCCATGGGACCGCCTTTTTGTCGTCGTCGGTGCCGTCGTGAAACAATAGCCGGTACTGCGAATCAGCTCGGGACAGGAAGGAGACCGCCATGGGAAAGCGTGGACGTAAGAAGCGCGGGCGCAAGAAGAACGCCGCCAACCACGGCAAGCGTCCGAACTCCTGAGCCATCAGGATTCACTGCACTTGCACACGAGGGCCCGTCGACATGGTCGACGGGCCCTCGTGGTGTCCCGGGTACGGACGGCGGCGGTGCGGCTACTCGGAGCGGTAGCGCACCTCGGTGTGCCGGATGCTGATCGTCAGCCGCTCGCGCAGCCCCTCGGGGGCGCGCTCGCCCCCGCACTTGCGATTGACCAGCGACTTGATCTGCTGCTCGATGCCGTAGTGCGACAGGCACTGGGAACAGCCGTCGATATGAGCCTTGAGCCGCTCCTTGGCCTCGGAATCGCACTCGTTGTCCAGGAGCAGCCAGATGTCCGCCATCACGGCGGAGCAATCGAGCTCCAGGTCCGGGTTGCCGTCCGACGAGTACGTCACTTCTCATCCTCCTGCTCGGCGGAGCCCTCGGCACCGTCGGAATCCTGCCCCCGCAGGAAGCCGCGCTCGCGCGCGACGCCCTCCAGCTCGGCGCGCAGCTGCCGCCGGCCGCGGTGCAACCGCGACATGACCGTGCCGATGGGCGTCCCCATGATCTCGGCGATCTCCTTGTAGGGGAATCCCTCCACGTCGGCGTAGTACACCGCCATGCGGAACTCCTCCGGGAGCTTCGCGAGAGCCTGCTTGATCTCATCGTCGGGCAGTGCGTCCAGCGCCTCGATCTCCGCCGAGCGCAGGCCGGTGGAACTGTGCTCCGCCGTGGCCGCGAGCTGCCAGTCGGTGATCTCGTCGGTGGGGTACTGCGCGGGCTGCCGCTGCTTCTTGCGGTAGCCGTTGATGTAGGTGTTGGTGAGGATGCGGTACATCCACGCCTTGAGGTTGGTGCCCTTCTTGAAGCTGCGGAAGGCGCTGTAGGCCTTCACGTAGGTCTCCTGGACCAGATCCTCCGCATCGGCGGGATTGCGCGTCATCCGCAGCGCGGCGCCGTACAGCTGGTCCAGCAGGGGCAGCGCCTCGGCCTCGAAACGGGCGGTGAGCTGCTCCGGCGTCTCGGTCACCTCGTCCGGGGCCGAGTCCAGTTCCGCCACGTGCGTGATGTCCCCGTCGGTCATACCGTCGAAGGCTACCGGTCGTTCGAGGACCGCTGCGCCGCTACCTGCACTCACGACCTCTGCAACAGCGCCGTCGGCCGGCTTGTTCCCGCCGTATCCGGATCAGTGGAGGCGGCGCCGAACCGTGGCGAACGTCGGCGGTGCGCCCCATGGACGTCTTCGATCGCTCGGTACAGCCGTGCTCACCGCCACATCGATCCTGATCGCTGCGGCGGGCGGTATCCGCGCACGCCACGCGTCCATCTGCGCAGGACGCACGACGGTGCGCACGCGGCACGTACGCACAGGCGCGCGGGATACGCGGCGGCTTCCCGCGCATCCCGCGCGGGATCGTCCGCGTACGTGGCGGGTCTGCTCGGATACCACGCACGGATCGCATCCCTGTCTTCTCGAATCCGAGCGATCTCCGCCGGTCCTCCGGATCTGCCGCGAGGGCCGCTACCTCCTACGACGATCCTGCCGTTCGTGCATGACACATCGTCTTACGGTGCACGCATGATTCACTGGCAGTCATGGGTAAGAAGAACGCCGCTGCGACGCCCGCGATCGCGGCGCTGCAGGCGGCGGGCATCGACTTCCAGGTGCACGAGTACGTCCACGACCCCCGCGCGGAATCCTTCGGCGGCGAGGCGGCGGAGGCACTGGGGCACGATCCGGCGCGGGTGTTCAAGACGCTGGTGATAGGGGACGGGAAGCAGCTCGCGGTGGCGATCGTGCCGACCTCCGGCAAGCTCAGCCTCAAGGCCGCGGGGGCCGCGCTCGGCCTGCACCGGCCGGCGATGGCGGACCCCGCCGACGTCCGCCGGGTCACCGGGTACGTGCTCGGCGGAGTCTCCCCGCTCGGGCAGCGCAAGCGCCTGCCGACCGCCGTCGACGAGTCCGCGCTGGGCTTCGGGACCGTCTTCTGCTCGGCGGGCCGACGGGGCCTCGAGGTCGAGTTGGCACCGTCGGACCTGGTCGCCGCGACGTCGGCCGTGGTAGCGCCCATAGCAGCCCCCTGAACCGACCGGGTAAGTTCGCAGTATGGCCAGCTACTTCGTCACCGGCGGGACGGGCTTCATCGGCCGTGCGGTCGTGGCGCGGCTCGCCGCCGCGGACCGTGACGCGACGATCTTCCTGCTGGTTCGCGACTCCTCGCTCCCCCGGTTCGAACGGCTCATCGCGGACCTCGGCCACGAGCTGGCGCCGCAGGTCGTGCCCGTCGCGGGCGACGTCACGCAGCCCGGCCTCGGCATCACGCCCGGCGATCTCCCGGAGCACGTCGATCACGTGATCCACCTGGCCGCCGTCTACGACATGGAGGCGTCGGAGGAGATCCAGCAACTGACCAACGTGGAGGGCACGCGCAACACCCTGGAGCTGGCGGAAAGGCTCGGCGCGACGATCCACCACGTCTCGTCGCTGGCGGTGGCCGGTAACCACGAGGGCTGGTTCTCGGAGGCCGACTTCGACGTGGCGCAGCACTTCCCCACGCCGTACCACCGCACCAAGTACGAGGCCGAGCGCCTCGTCCGCGAGTCCGGTGCGCCGTGGCAGATCTACCGCCCGGCGATCGTCGTGGGCGATTCGACGACGGGCGCGATCGACAAGATCGACGGCCCGTACTACTTCTTCCCGTTCCTGCGGCTGATGGGCACCATCCCGCACCACCTGCACGTGCCTTTCGCGAACCTCGGCTACACGAACATCGTGCCGGTCGACTTCGTCGCGGCGGGCATCGTCGCACTCGTCACGGCGCCGCCCGCGCCGGGCACCGTCTACCACCTGGCGGACCCCAAGGGCCAGAGCATGGCCACGATCTACGAGGCGATCGCGCCCGCATTCTCGGGCCCGAAGACACTGCCCGTTCCCAGCGCGCCGCTCGGCGAGTTCGCCGCACGCATCGGCCGCCGGAACGAGGTGCGGGCGCTGCGCGACACCGTCGCGCGGCAGATCGGGATCCCCCCGTCGATCCTCGACCACCCCTTCTACAACACCCGGTTCGACTCGGAGGCGACCTACCGCGCGCTCAGCAGGTACGGGGTCGCCCTGCCGCGCCTGAAGTCGTACGGGCCGCGCCTGTTCCGGTACTGGGCCGAGCACCTCGACCCGGCGCGCAACCGCCGCGACGATCCGCGCGGCCCCCTCGTGGGCAAGCACATCCTGCTCACGGGCGGCTCCTCGGGCATCGGCCGGGAGGCGGCGAAACAGGCGGTGCTCAAGGGGGCCGACGTCTACATCGTGGCGCGCAAGGCCGAGGACCTCGCCGATGCGGTGCAGCGCATCGAGGCGGAGCCCGGCATGCCCGGGGTGCCGAAGGGCACCGTCCGCGCCTACCAGTGCGACGTGACCGATCCGGAGGCCGTGCGCACCACCGTCGCCCAGATCCTCGCCGAGCACGGCCACGTGGACGTGCTGGTCAACAGCGCCGGACGATCGATCCGCCGCGCGACGATCAACTCCGTCGACCGGGCGCACGACTACCAGCGCACCATGGCAGTGAACTACTTCGGCGCCGTGTACCTGATCCTGGAGCTCTTGCCGCACATGATCGCCCGCAAGTCCGGGCACGTGGTCAACATCTCGTCGATCGGCGTGCAGGTGCGCGGCCCGCGGTTCGCGGCCTACATCGCGTCGAAGTCCGCGCTCGAGGCCTTCAGCGACATCACCGCGGCCGAGACCATGTCGGACCACGTGACCTTCACCAACATCCACATGCCGCTCACCCGTACCCGCATGATCGAGCCCACCGACGCCTACGACAACGCCATGGCACTGTCGGTGGAGAAGGCCGGTCAGATCGTGGTGCGGGCCATCATCGAGCGGCCGCGCCGCATCGACACCCCGCTCGGCACGCTCGCACAGTTCGGCCAGTTCCTCTCGCCGCGGATCGCGGCGGCGGCGCAGCACCAGGGCTACCTGCTCTTCCCCGAGCCGGAGGGCGATGACGAGGGTGTGGCCAAGGTCCTGGAAGTCGATGTGGCCGAGGTGGATACGCCGCGCGGACGGCTCGCGGCCACCCGTGCGGCCACCAAGGACCTCTCGAAGGACATCTCCACCGCGGCGGTCAGCCCGCTGTTCGGCATCTCCGGCGACCAGGGCCTGCGGCGCCTCGCCCGCAAGACCCTCAACCGGCTGCCGGGGATCAACTGGTAGCCGCGCGCAGGGAGCTCGGCGGGGCTCCGGTGAGCGCGCGCACCTCCCGCGTCAGGTGCGCCTGATCGGCGTAGCCCGACGACGCCGCCACCTCCGCCAGGCCCCGGCCCGCGCGGATCGGCCCGACTGCGCGTTGGAAGCGCTGGATCCGCGCGAGGGTCTTCGGACCGTAGCCGAACGACCGCCGGGCCAGACGATGCAGCGCCCGCTACCCCAGATCCGCCTCCGCCGCGACCTCGCCGACGGGGCGGCCGGCGCTCAACCGCGCTGCGATACCGGCTATCCGACGGTCCAGGACCACTCCGTCGAGGAGCGCGGCGGCGAGCGCCTCCGGATCGGCGGTACGCGGGATCCTCCTGCGCGGCAGCACCTCCGAGAGGAGTACGCGCGTACCGGTGAGCTCGTCCGCGGCGATCCCGAGCAGCTGCGGCAGCATCCCGGGCGGGAAGCGCACGCCGTCCAGGCGCGCACCGTCGGCCACGACCACGCGGGCCGCGACGGCATCCGGCCCCGCGACGATCGGCGCGCCGTCGATGACGATGACGTCCATGCAGCCGTCGGGCAGGATCAGTGACGTGCCGGCCCCGCCCACCGACGTCCACCGGACCGCTCCGGGGATCGCCGCCGGCCGTTCGCTGTACACGGTTCGAGTATGTCCGAAACGTTCAAGACTCGGGCCGCGCCGCGACATACCGTGGCCGCATGACTGAACGACTGCGCTTCGACGCCATCGGGATGGTGACCGAGGACCTGGCCGCATCCCTCGCCTTCTACCGCAGGCTGGGACTCGACATCCCCGACGGTGCCGAGCACGAACCGCACGTCGAGGCGGCGCTCCCGGGCGGGATGCGCCTGATGTGGGACACGGTCGCGGTGGTGCGCTCGATGGAACCGGACTGGGTCAAGCAGCCCGGCCAGAACGCGACACTGTGCGTGAAGTGCTCCTCACCGTCGGTCGTCGACGAGGTGCACGCCGAGCTCGTCGCCGCGGGGAGCCCGAGTGCGATGGACCCGTTCGACGCCCCGTGGGGGCAGCGGTACGCCGGGGTCGTCGATCCCGACGGCTACCAGGTGCAGCTCTTCGCGCCGCAGTAGCCCCACGGGCGCGCGGGAGGTCCCGAGGTCCAGGCGCGGGTGGGTCCCGCCGAGCGGGCGCGCGGAGGCGTCGATCTGCCTATCGTGGGAGGGGAAACCGTTCCCGTCCCCCACGAGGAGATCCGACGATGGCCGACATCCAGTACGCGGTGACCGATCCCGCCACCGGCGAGGTACTGCAGACCTATCCGACCGCGGAGCCCGCCGAGGTCGAGGCGGCGCTCGACGCCACCTCGCGGGCCGCGCGGACGTGGCCGCAGGAATCGACGGTCGCGGAGCGGGCCGCGCTCGTGCGCCGCGTCGCCGAGCTGCACACCGAACGACGGGAGATGCTCGCCCGCATCATCCAGCGGGAGATGGGCAAGCCGCTGGAGGATTCACTCGGCGAGGTGGACTTCTCCGCCGCCATCTACGAGTACTACGCGGACAACGCCGAGAAGTTCCTCGCCGATCAGCCGATCGACGTACTCGAGGGCGGCGGCAGCGCCGTGATCCGCCGCTCCCCGATCGGCGTCCTGTTCGGCATCATGCCCTGGAACTACCCGTACTACCAGGTGGCGCGGTTCGCGGGCCCGAACCTGGCCGCGGGCAACACGATCCTGCTCAAGCACGCGCCGCAGTGCCCCGAGTCGGCCGAAGCGCTGCAGCTGATCTTCACCGAGGCCGGTCTCCCCGCGGGCGCGTACGTCAACATCCGCGCCACCAACGAGCAGGCCGCCGATATCATCGCCGATCCGCGCGTGGCCGCCGTCTCCCTGACCGGTTCGGAGCGAGCGGGCGCCGCGGTGGCCGAGGTCGCCGGCCGCAACCTCAAGAAGTGCGTACTCGAGCTCGGCGGATCCGACCCGTTCATCGTGCTCTCGACGGACGACATGGACGCCACCGTCGAGGCGGCCGCCGGTGCACGCCTGGAGAACACCGGGCAGGCCTGCAACGCCGCGAAGCGGTTCATCGTGGCCTCCGACCTGTACGACGACTTCCTCTCCGGGCTCACCGCGCGGCTCCTGTCCGCGGGTGAGGGGATCGCTCCGCTGTCCTCCGAGCAGGCCGCGATCAACCTCGAGAAGCAGATCACCCAGGCCGTGGAGGCCGGCGCGGACCTCACCATCGAGGGGCAGCGCGACGGTGCCTACTACCCGCCGGCCGTGCTGACGAACGTCACCGAGGACAACCCCGCGTTCCGCCAGGAGCTGTTCGGGCCCGTCGCCACCGTCTTCAAGGTGGACGGCGAGGCGGAGGCCGTCGAGCTCGCCAACGACACGCCGTTCGGCCTCGGCTCCTACGTCTTCACCACCGACCCCGAGCAGGCCGCCCGCGTCGCGGACCGGATCCAGGCCGGCATGGTCTTCGTCAACGGCTCGCTCGCCGAGGGGGTCGAGTTGCCCTTCGGCGGCGTGAAGCGCTCCGGTTTCGGCCGCGAGCTGGGCCCTCTGGGCATCGAGGAGTTCCTCAACAAGAAGCTGATCCGCACCATCCGGTGACCCCGAGCCGGGCGGTTTCCCGGGCCGACGGGGAACCGCCCGCACGGCGTGCGGACGCCGTCGAGGTCACACCTCCGCGACTGTGATTGCGGTTAGCAATCCGTATAATCATTGGAACACACCTGTGAACGCGAAGGGGTAAAGGTGAGTTCCGGCGGCAGCTTCTTCGTTCCGACCATGAGCGCGGTGATCGTCTTCGTGGTGACGATGTTCGCGACACCCGCACTCGGCCTCCTGCGCATCCGGCTTCCCGACTGGATCACCTGGGCGTGCTTCGCCGCCGGCATGCTCGCGGGCTTCGCCACCGCCACCCAGCGGATGTCCGTCCTGATGCCGCTGAGCATCCTCGGCTTCTCCGTGATCGCGCTGGTCGGATGGAGCAAGGAGGAGCACTGGGCCGGGCGGTACGACGCCCGTCTCCTCGGCCGCGGGGCACTGTTCCACGCGTACGGTCTCGGCGCCTTCTTCGTCGCGGCGATCGGACTGGTCCTGCGCATGATCTGACGCCCGATACGGCGCGTACGCCCACGCCGTCGCCGCTCGACGTGTGTCCTTGCCCACGAATCCGGCTCCCGTACAGCGTTCGAGTTGAACTCGGGTAACGGTTTCCACTACAAACACTGCGTGACCGATAGAATGCAGGCTGCCGACTCTCACCCTCAATGGGATGCGTGGTACCCCAACGCCTTCGAGGTCACCACCGAAGGCGTGCGGGCCTTCGGCCGAGCGACGCGGTGCTGGCACACCCCGTGGGAGAGCCTCGGCGTACCTCCCCTGGACACGCCGGTGCCCGCCACACTCCTCGCAGCACCGATGCTCCACGCGGTGGCCGCCCTCGTCGCGGCGTCGATCAGCAGCCCCAACATGTCCCGGATCCTGCACGCCGGGCAGACGTACCGCTACGAGCGGCATCCCGTGGTCGGCGACCGGATCGACATCGGCGCACGGATCGCCGACCACAGTCGGCGCGGCGGCGCCGACTTCTTCACCGTCGAGAGCGTCGCCGTCGTGGACGATGCGCCCGGCATCGTCGGAACGAGCCAGATCGTGTACCTCGGCGACGCGGCCGACGCCCCCGCGCTCGAGGACGCCCTCGTGGAGAACGTGATGCTGTTCGGAACCGGCCCCCTCACGCAGCAACTGACCTGACCGCGTACTGCGCCCGGCCGCACGCCGCCGCTACAGCAGGCTGAGCTGCCCCGGCTCGCTACCGGGCTCAGTGCGCTCGATCAGCTGCGGGCCGTCGTTCTTGACCGCGTTGACCAGCGTGGACACCGGCCGGATCTCGATGCGCTCGGCGATCTCCTGCGCAGGCGGGCGCAGCAGGGCGGGATCGACCGGGCCGTCCGGGTCCAGCCACTCGTCGAAGACGTCCGGGGTGAGCACCAGCGGCATCCGGTCGTGGACATCGCGGAGCGGTCCGACGGAATCGGTGGTGAGCACCGTCGCCGACAGGGTGGGCGGCACGTCGAGACCCGCACCGGCGGGACGCCAGACGGACCACAGGCCCGCGACGTACAGGCGCGTACCGTCGGCCGGCGTCAGGTACATGGGCTGCTTGCGGGGCTTCTTGACCTGCTCCGGATCGTCGAGCAGCTGCCACTCGTACCATCCGTCCATGGGGACGAGGCAGCGCTTGGACGTGATCGCCGTGCGGAACGCCGGCTTCTCGTCCACGGACTCCGCACGCGCGTTGAACAGCGGTGGACCGCTCAGCGTCTTCTGCCAGTGCGGCAACAGGCCCCAGCGCATCGCGCGCAGCCTCCGGGTGGCGGGATCGGCCGGGGCCTCCCGCGAGTGCCGGGCGACGACGGTGACGATGGTCGTGGTGGGGGCGACGTTGTAGCCGGGCACGTCGAGTTCCGTGCCCTCCGTCTCGTCCTCGGCGTCGATCTCCGCCGCCAACAGCGCCGGGTCCGTGGTCACCGCGTAGCGTCCGCACATGCCATCAGGCTACGACGGTGCGCTGACGGATTCCGGCTGCAGCACCGACCTGCGTCTTCACCTACCCCTGGAACTCGTCGAAGACGCGGCGCGGGCCGGCGCCGGTGGTGGCGAGGGCGTCGTGCGGGTTCGCGAGCGCGCAGGAGGCCATGGAGAGGCAACCGCAACCGATGCAGTCGGTGAGGTTGTCCCGCAGGCGGGTGAGCTCGTCGATCCGGTGCGACAGATCGTCGTGCCAGTGCCTCGACAGCCGCTCCCAATCCGACTTCGTGGGCGTGCGACCGTCGGGCAGGGTGGCCAGGGCCTCGCGGATGGTCGCGAGCGGGATCCCCACGCGGTGGCTGATCCGGATGAACGCCACCCGGCGCAGCATCTCGCGCGGATAGCGCCGCTGATTGCCGGAGGTGCGTCGGGCCGTGATCAGGCCCTCGCGCTCGTAGAAGTGCAGCGCGGACACCGCCACGCCGCTGCGCGCGGACAACTGGCCGACGCTGAACTCCCGGGTGGTCTCCACTCCGCGAAGACTACCTGAATGTTAGTTCAGGGATCAGCGCGCGGGCTTCGCCGACGACGGCGCGGCCGCGGGCTTGGCGGCGGGGGCAGCGGGCTTCGCCGACGCCGCCGGAGCGGGCGCACCTGGCTTGGCCGATGCGCTCGCGGCCGGCGCGGGAGCGGCCGCGGCCTCCGGCGGGTTCTTCAGGATGGAGCTCTGCACGCGCAGCAGGTCGACGGCCAGCTGATCGTCGGCACCGACGAAGGGCGCCGGATCGCGCGACTCGCGGCCACCGCGGAGCGACATCGTCACGCCGTTGACGACGCCGGTGTACTGCCGCGACTGCAGGTACTGAACCTGGTTGCCGCGCTTGCTCTTCTGCGTGAATTCGAGGCCCAGCCCGCCGGGGATGCCGGTCGCGGCGATCTCACGGACGCTGACCTCGCTGACGACGCCGTCCTTGGTCGCCTTGAACGTGGCGCACTTCGGGAGGGCGGCACGCAGCGGCGCGACGTCGATCGCGAACTTCGAGACGACCATCGACCACATGACGCCGCGCGAGGAGCCGTTGGTCTGGGCCGTGTCGGTGCCCTTGGGGATCGGGAGGCCCGCGTAGAGCACCTTGCAGTCGGCCGGGTCGACCTTGGCCGCGTTCAACGACGCCCACGCGCCGTTCCAGCCCGCAGCGGCACCCGACAGCACGGCCCCGCCGAAGTCCATCGAGTCGGGCAGGTTGCCCGAACCGATCACGAGCTCTCCGGCCTTGTTCTTCGGCGGCTCCGCCGGCTTCGGGTCTGCCGACGCGGCGGGGGCGAGGACGCCCGCAGCGGTCGCCAGGGCAGCGGCGGTGGCGGCGATGGCAACGGACGCAGATGTGCGCTTCATCTTCTTCTCTCCCGGCGGGTGATGAACGGGCCTGTTATGCCCAGCAAGGTAGCACGCGGTGAGGCGACCCTCATGTGCGAGGATGTGCGCGTGGAGCAGTTGGAGCTATGGCCCGCGCCCTTCGCCGCAGGTCCGGTGACGGGCACCGTCGCCCTCCCCGGCTCGAAGTCGATCACCAATCGCGCGTACGTCCTTGCCGCGCAGGCGAGATCGCGATCGACGCTGACCAACGCCCTGCGCAGTCGCGACACCGACCTCATGGCGAGGGCACTCGGGGCGCTCGGCGCGCGGGTCGAGGTCGTTACCGACACCACGGTTGCGGTGACCGGCGGCGAACTGCACGGCGGCGCAGTCGACTGCGGGCTCGCCGGCACCGTCATGCGCTTCCTCCCGCCGCTCGCGGCCGGCGCGCGCGGCACCGTCGCCTTCGACGGCGACCCGCAGGCCCGGACCCGGCCGCTGGGCACCGTCCTCGACGCGCTGCGCGGCCTCGGCGCCCGGATCGACGGCGACGGTCTGCCCTTCACCGTCCACGGCGACGGTCCGATCCGCGGCGGCGCCGTCACCATCGACGCATCGGCCAGCTCGCAGTTCGTCTCCGGCCTGCTCCTCAGCGGCCCGAGCTTCGCCGAGGGCGTCACGGTGCACCACGACGGCAAGCCCGTCCCGTCGATGCCGCACATCGAGATGACCGTCGACATGCTGCGCGCCGCGGGCGCCGACGTGGACACCTCCGAGGCGAACACCTGGCGCGTCGCGCCGGGCGGGCTCCGCGCGCACGACTGGATCGTCGAGCCGGACCTGTCGAACGCCACCGTCTTCCTCGCCGCGGCCGCGGTCACCGGCGGTGCCGTCACCGTGCCGCACTGGAACCCGCAGTCCACCCAGCCCGGCGTGCAGTTCGCCGACATCCTGGCCGCGATGGGGGCCGCGGTGAGCATCGCCGACGGCGCGCTGACCGCCCGCGGCACCGGAGAGCTGCACGGTGTGGACTGGGATCTGCGCGACATCGGCGAGCTCACGCCCACCGTCGCCGCCCTGGCCGCTCTCGCGGACTCGCCCTCGCACCTGCGCGGGATCGCGCACCTGCGCGGCCACGAGACGGACCGCCTGGCGGCGCTGACCGCCGAGATCACCGCGCTCGGCGGGCGCTGCACCGAGACCGAGGACGGGCTCACCATCGAACCCGCGACGCTGCACGGGGGCGTCTGGCACAGCTACGCCGATCACCGCATGGCGACCGCGGGCGCGATCCTCGGCCTCGTCACCGAGGGCGTGCAGGTGGAGGACATCGCCACCACCGCGAAGACCATGCCCGACTTCCCCGCGTTGTGGCACGCGCTGCTCGGCGGCGAAGAAGCGGGCCTTGGGTAAGCGCGAATACGACGAGACCGATGTCCGGGTGCGCCCGGGCAAGGGCAGCCGACCGCGCACCAAGAACCGGCCCGACCACAGCGAGGCCGATTCCGCGATGGTGGTCTCCGTGGACCGCGGGCGCTGGGGCTGCGCCCTGGGCGGCGACCCCGACCGGATCATCACCGCCATGCGGGCCCGCGAACTGGGCCGCTCCCCCATCGTCGTGGGCGATTCCGTCGGCGTCGTCGGCGACCTGTCCGGCCGCAAGGACACGCTCGCCCGGATCGTCCGCGTCGACGAGCGGAAGACGGTGCTGCGCCGCACCGCCGACGACACCGACCCGTTCGAGCGGATCGTCGTCGCGAACGCGCAGCAACTGCTCATCGTGACCGCGCTCGCCGATCCCCCGCCGCGCACGGGCTTCGTCGAGCGCACCCTCATCGCCGCCTACGCGGGCGGCCTGACGCCGGTGCTGTGCCTGACCAAGGGCGATCTCGCCGACGCGGAGGAGTTCACCGCCGCGTTCGCCGACCTCGACCTCACGGTGATCGCGGCCGGCCGCGGCGACCCGCTCGACGAGGCGCACGAGCTCCTCACCGGCCGCCTCACGGCGCTCATCGGGCACAGCGGCGTCGGCAAGTCGACGCTCGTCAACCGCCTCGTCCCCGACGCCAACCGCGCCACCGGCGTCGTCTCCGGCGTGGGTAAGGGGCGGCACACGTCGACCCAGTCCGTGGCGCTGTGGCTGCCCGACGGCGGCTGGGTGGTCGACACCCCCGGCATCCGCAGCTTCGGGCTCGCGCACATCTCGACCGACGACGTGGTCGCGGCCTTCCCCGACCTCGGCGAGGCCGTGGAGGACTGCCCCCGCGGCTGCACGCATCTGGGGCCGCCCGCCGACCCCGAGTGCGCCCTCGACCGCCTGGAGGGGACGGCACACCGTCGGGCGATGGCGGTCCGGGGCCTGCTGGCGGACCTGTCGTCCACCCCCGACTGGGCATGAACGCGTCGGAGCCCCGCCTCCGATATTGTTAGTTACGTGAACATCTTGATCACCGGCATCGCCGGCTACTCGCACCTGGTCCCGTTCGTCCTGCCGGCGGCGTCGGCCCTGCGCCGCCGGCCACCGGGTGACGATCGCCGTCCCCGAGGCCGGGGTGGACCTGGCCACCGAGTACGGATTCGAGGCGCTGCCGCTGCGCGGCGTGCCCGAGCTGCGCGAGGTCGTGACCGATCCGGCGCTGCGCGCCGACGACTTCACGGTGACCGGCTACGTCCCGCCCGCGTCGCTGCCGCCGATCGACGGGGCATTGCCGACGTCGTCGGTGCTCGTCTCCGCGCGCGCCTTCATCGGGGTCATCGCGCACCGCGCGGCGACCGCGCTGCTCGACGCGCTCGGCGGCACCGTTCCCGACCTCGTCCTGCGCGACAACACCGAGTTCGGCGGCCACCTCGTCGCGGAGAAGCTCGGCTGCCGCGAGGCCGTCCTCGACGTGGCGCCGATGCTCGACGAGCAGGCCCCGGAGCTGGTCGCCGTCCTCAACGAGGTGCGCCGGGCGCACGACCTGCCCGAGGTGGCGGCGCTCCCCCGGCGGCCCCGGATCGCGCAGACGCCGCTCGACTTCTACCCGCCCGAGCGGCCCGTCGAGGGGGTGCACTGCTTCCGTCCGGGCCCACGGACGCACGCCCCGCTGGATGCCGCGATCGCGGATCTCCCCGCCGACGGGCCGCTGGTGCTGGCGAGCCTCGGCTCGGTGGCGCCGCGGATCGGCATCGGCGGCGTCCTCCTGGACCGCATCGTGCAGGCGCTGGGCTCGCTCGACGTGCGCGCAGTGGTCGCGGTCGGCGCACATCCGGTGCCGAACCCGCCGGCCAACGTGATCGTGACCGACTTCGTCGACCAGCAGACGGTGCTGTCGACCTGCGACGCCTTCGTCTCGCACGGCGGTTTCAACGGGGTCCGCGAGTCACTGCAGGCCGGCGTCCCGACGGTGCTGCTCCCACTGTTCGGAGACCACCCCGGCAATTCCGCGCAGGTCGAGCGCCTCGGCGCCGGCATCGCCCTCGATCCGGCCACGGCATCGGCCGAGGAGATCGCCGCGGCCACGGCGAAGGTCCTGAGCGACCCCGCGTACCGCCGGAACGCCCAGCGGTTCGCGCGGCGCACCCAGGCGCTCCCCGAGCTCTCGGCGTTCCCCGCCGTGCTCGGCTGAGCCCCGGGCGGGCCGGTCGCACCGGCCCGCGGGCCCCGCTACTGGGCGGTACTGCGCTTCGGGAGCTTCCAGCCCGGACGCGGGAAGTGGCAGGTGTAGCCGTCCGGGTACTTCTCCAGGTAGTCCTGGTGCTCCGGCTCGGCCTGCCAGAACGGGCCCGCCGCCTCGATCGTGGTGACGGCCTTGCCCGGCCACAGCCCCGACGCGTCGACATCGGCGATCGTGTCGCGGGCGACCCGCTCCTGCTCCGCGCTCAGCGGGAAGATCGCCGAACGGTAGCTCGAGCCGACGTCGTTGCCCTGGCGATCGACGGTGGACGGGTCGTGGATCTGGAAGAAGAACTCCAGGACGTCGCGGTAGCTGGTCTTCTCCGGATCGAAGACGATCTCGACGGCCTCCGCGTGCCCGGGGTGATTGCGGTAGGTGGCGTTCGCGTTCACGCCGCCCGTGTAGCCCACGCGTGTGGACTCGATGCCGGGCTGCTTGCGGATCAGGTCCTGCATCCCCCAGAAACATCCGCCCGCCAGGACCGCGGTCTCGCGGCCGGGAACGGTGGTGATGGTGCCGGTGTCAGTCATACGCAGATCCTTCCGCCGGGAGACACGTGCTCCCGCTGCTCGTTTCAACACGTCGAGGAGCGTCACGATTCCGACGGTACTCCCAGTGGCTTCGTGAGGTAGGTGCTGTTCGGGTCGTCGACGTAGCTCCCGAACGGCGGGCACGGCACGAAGCCGTACGCGAGATACAGGGCCCGGGCCGGGGCGAAGAAGTCCTGGCTACCGGTCTCCAGCGAGATCCGCCGCACTCCGCGGGAGCGGGCGTCGTCGAGCGCGAATCCGAGAAGCCTGCGGCCGATCCCCCGGCCGCGCACGTGCGGCGCGGCGCGCATCGACTTCAGCTCCTCGTGCCCGGGTTCCAGTTCCGCCAGCGCGACGGTGCCGATCAACTCCCCGTCGTCGTGCAACGTCCACAGACGCACGTGCGGCGCGCGCAGCTCGTCGAGGCCCAGCGCGTGCTGGCTCTCGGGCGGCGCGGTGGGCGCCATGTCCGCGTGATGCGCGGCGAGGAAGGCCGCGAGGGCGGGATCGTCGAAGTCGGCGCGCGCGATCACTCCGCTGCGGCCTGTGCGGCGTCGATCATCGCGTCGACGCTGGTCAGCTTCACGCGGGGGCGGTCGGCCTCCTCGGCGAGGGCGGTCTCGTGCGCATCGATGGCCATCCAGCCGTCGTACTCCACCAGGTTCGGCGCCCGATCGACGATGAGCTTCTCGACCTGTGCACCGTCGAAGTGGCTCCGCGCCAGCCTGCCCTCGGCGACGTCGGCGAGCAGGACCGAGACGGTGTCGCGCGCGCAGTCCCGGTTCGTCGGGATCACGCCCGACGGTCCGCGCTTGATCCAGCCCACGACGTAGTGGCCCGGCAGCGGCGCACCGTCGTATCCGACGATCCGGCTGTCGGCGTTGCGGAAGACGCCCCGCTCGGTGTCGAAGGGGATGCCCGGAATGGGGGTGCCGTGGTAGCCGACGGCATGGATGACCAGGCCCGCATCGTGCTCGGTCACGGTACCGCTGGGCTGCGCCTCGACCGCACCGTCCTCGCCCTCGACGAGCTCGTTGGTCGCGACCGAGACGGTGCGCACGCGGTCGTCGCCGCCGATGCCGACCACGGACCGCAGGAACTTGAGCACGATCCGGCGGTCCGCGCCGGTGGGCTCCTGCGCGGCCAGCTTGCGCAGCTGCTTGAGGTTGTTGCGCTGGACCGGCGGGCGCGCCTTGTCGCGCTCCTTGTCCTCGGCGGGGACGTCGGCCGGGTCCACGATCACGTCGACGCCGGGCAGCTTGCCGAGCTCGGCGACCTCGGCGGGGGTGAAGGCCGCGTGCTCGGCGCCGCGCCGGCCCAGCACGACGACCTCACGCACCGACGAGCGGTGCAGCGCCTCGAGGGCGTGATCGGCCATGTCGGTGCCGGACAGCCTGTCGGTATCGGTGACCAGGATGCGGGCCGCGTCCAACGCGACGTTGCCGTTACCGATGACGACGGCGCGCTCGACGCTCAGATCGACATCGAGGTCGCAGCGGTCGGGGTGGCCGTTGTACCAGCCCACGAAGTCGCTCGACGGGTGATTGCCGGGGAGCCAGGCACCGTCGACCTCGAGGCGGCGGCCGCCGGACGCCCCGATCGCATAGATCACCGCGTCGTACCACTGCGCCAGCTCGGAGGCCTGGATGTCGGTGGCGATCTCGACGTTGCCGAAGTAGCGGAAGTTCTCGTGCTGCGCCGTGCGGTCGAAGATCTTGGTGACCGACTTGATCGCGGGGTGATCGGGCGCGACGCCGTACCGGACCAGCCCGAAGGGCGTGGGCAGGCGGTCGAAGACGTCCACCTGGACGTCGAGGTCCTCCTGCTCCAGCAGGTTCCCGGCGGCGAAGAACCCCGACGGCCCGGAACCCACGATCGCGACACGCAAGGGCTTCATCTTTCAACACTCCCGAAACGAACGGCCCGGCAGTCTTCTTAGGCTGCCCAAAGTACGTAGTCTACGCCACACCGGAGCGCCGACGGCGAGCGCGACGCGCACGCTTGGCCTCGGAACGGGCGCGCTTCTCCTCGACTTTGTGGCGCGCGGCCTCGGCGATCGCCGACCGCAGACCCACGCGCTCGACCTCCTCCTGCGCGGCGTGCGCCGCCTCACGGGCGTGGGCGAGTCGCTCGTGCGCGTTCTCCTGCGCATGCGCGAACCGGTCGTGCGCGGCCTCCTGCGCATGCGCCAGGCGGTCCTGTGCGGCCTCCTGCGCGTGCTGCAGGCGCTCGCGGACGGCGGCGAAACGCAGTTCCGAGGCGGTCTCGGGGGCGTCGTCCGAGGTGGCGCGGAGCCAGCGATCCGGCAGCGAGAGCTTGGCGATGGTGCGCTGGCTGAGGTAGTACTGCCGCAGCAGCGGACCCTCCGTGTAGGGGAGGTCGTACTTCTCGCAGATCGCGCGCACCCGGGTCGCGATCTCGGCCAGCCGGTTCGACGGCAGGTCCGGGAACATGTGGTGCTCGATCTGGTAGCTCAGGTTGCCGGTCATGAAATCCATGACGGGGCCGCCGGAGATGTTCGCGCTGCCGAGCATCTGCCGCAGGTACCACTCGCCGGGCGTCTCGTCGACGATCGACTCGGTGGTGAACTTCTCCGCACCGTCGGGGAAGTGCCCGCAGAAGATGACCACGTAGGTCCAGATGTTCCGGACCACGTTGGCCGTCAGGTTCGCGGTCAGCGTGCGCCCGAAGGAGCCACCCACGACCTTGCTGATCGCCGGGTAGAGCAGGAAGTCCTTGCCCAGCTGACGGGTGG
Source organism: Tsukamurella sputi (assembly GCF_007858445.1). Classification (GTDB taxonomy): domain Bacteria; phylum Actinomycetota; class Actinomycetes; order Mycobacteriales; family Mycobacteriaceae; genus Tsukamurella; species Tsukamurella sputi. The sequence continues at coordinate 768,778 of NZ_VIGV01000001.1, forward strand.
CCTTGACGCCCAGCTCACGCAGCTGCTTGCGGGTCTGCGGCCAGGGCTTGTTGCCGGCGATCGCCTCCGCGAGCTCGATGTCGTGCAGGGCGATGCCCCACTCGAAGGTGAGCCCCAGGAAGAGGTTGTTGAGGAACTGCGCTGAGCGCTTGGCCTCCCACTGCTCGTCGCGGGTCACGCGGAGCACGCCGTAGCCCACGTCCAGGTCCATGCCCACGACGTTGGTGTACTTGTGGTGCAGGAAGTTGTGCGAGTGCTTCCAGTGGGCGCCCGGACAGGCCATGTCCCACTCCCACGTGGTGGAGTGGATCTCGGGATCGTTCATCCAATCCCACTGCCCGTGCATCACGTTGTGCCCGAGCTCCATGTTCTCGATGATCTTGGCGACCCCGAGCATGCCCGCGCCGGCCGCCCAGAACCAGCGGTTCTTGGAGCCGAGGATCGTGAGCCGGCCCGCAGCCTCCAAGGCGCGCTGCGCCCGGATCACGCCCCGGATGTACCGGGCGTCCCGATCACCGCGCGACGACTCGATGTCGGCGCGGATCGCGTCCAGTTCGGCAGCGAGCCGCTCGACGTCGGCGTCGTCGAGATGGGCGTATTCGCCGACATCAGTGATAGCCACGTCTTCAGGCTACGCGCAGTCCGGCGGGCCGCGTTACTTCGCGGCCGCCAGCTCCTCGACGTGCGAGCGCAGGCCGCGACGGTTGCCCTCTGCATCGATCTCGCCCTTGACCACGGTCGACGTGCCCGACTCGTCGTAGAAGCGCTTGTTCGAGTGCGTCTCGGGCGCATCGTCGACGGTGGCCTTGAGGAACCGGTCCGGCAGCGACAGCTTGATGATCGTGCGCCAGGACTCGGCGTACTGCCGCCACATGGGGCCGCTGTTGTAGGGCAGGTCGTACTTCTCGCAGATCTCGACGAGGCGCGAGTTGATGTAGTTGTACCGGTTGGACGGCAGGTCGGGGTACAGGTGGTGCTCGATCTGGCGGCCCAGGTGACCGGTGATGAAGTGCAGCGCGTTGCTGCCCTCGAAGTTCGCGGTGCCGAGCATCTGGCGCAGGTACCACTCGGGGAGGGTCTCGTTCTCGATGTCCTCGATGGTGAACTTCTCGGCGTCGTCCGGGAAGTGGCCGCAGAAGATGGTCATGTGGTCCCAGACGTCGCGGACCGTGTTCGCGACGAGGTTGGCCGAGGCCGCCTTCTTGTAGCCGCGGGCGCCGGTGAACGGCACGGCCATCGCGGGGAACAGGACGTAGTCCTTCGCGGTCTGCTTCGTGATCTTGGTCAGCACCACCTTGAGCCGGCTGCGGAACTCCTCCCAGTCGTAGTTCGCGTACTGCTCGCCGCCGTTGAGCGCCGCCTTCATGGCGTTCATCAGCTCGAGGTGCTGCACGGCCTTGCCGTACTGGAAGCCCATCATCAGGATGACGTTGTACACCGGGTTGAACAGCATGTACGGCTCCCACGGCTGATCGCGCGTGACGCGCAGGATGCCGTAGCCGATGTCGTCGTCCATGTCGGTGACGTTGGTGTACTTGTGGTGCATGTAGTTGTGGGTGTGGCGCCAGAACTTGCCGTCCGAGGCGCTGTCCCACTCCCAGCTGGTCGAGTGGATCTCCGGATCGTTCATCCAGTCCCACTGGCCGTGCATGATGTTGTGGCCGAGCTCGTTGTTCTCGATCACCTTCGCGTAGCTCAGGCAGGCGGCGGACGCGGCCCACGCGGCCTTGCCCTTCCAGCCCTTCATGCCGGCGCCCAGCCCGAAGACGCGGCCGGCGGTCTCGGCGATGCGCTGGCTCTTGATCACGCGGCGGATGTACTTGGCGTCCTCCTCGCCGCGGCTCTCCTCGATCTCTCGGCGCAGCGCGTCCAACTCAGCACCGAGCGCCTCGATGTCGGCGTCGGTCAGGTGCGCGTACTCCGCGACGTCAGTGATAGCCACGAGGCGATCCCCAATCGGTATGACCGCATACTGCGGCCTTAAGAACAGAACGATTCCACTGTAGCAGCGGGATGAAACAAAGTCATCGATCTTGTTCCAAGAGTGACGCAGCCCGCACCGCTCATGCCAGCCGGATCTCCACGGTCTAGAGGACGACTGACAGAAGTAGCACCATCGCCAGGCCGCACACGCTGACGATCGTCTGCACCGCGGTGTGCAGTTTCGTCGCCTGCCCGATGTCCATCCCTAGAGACTCCTTCACCAGCCAGAACCCGGCGTGGTTGACGTAGTTCAGACCGATGGAGCCCGCGCCGATCGCCACGACGGCGAGCGCCGGTATCCACTGATCGGCGTACCCGGCGAGCAGCGGCGCGACCATCCCCGTGGCCGAGACGATGCCCACCGTCGCCGATCCGGTGGTGAGCGAGAGAAGCAGAGCGAGCACCCATCCGAGCACCAGTACGTTCACGTCGAGCGTTTCCGCCGCCGTCGCGATCGCCTTGCCGATACCGCTGTCCTTGAGCACGGCGTTGAACACGCCGCCGGCGGCGATGATGAGCAGGATCCCGACGATCGGCTTGAGACTGTCGCCGAGCGCACGGCGCACCGTCTCACCACCCCCCCGGGCGAGCAGGACCAGCGCGACCAGGACCCCGAGCAACATTGCGATGACGGGATCGCCGATCATCGTCAGGAAGTCGAGGAGCGGGTCCCCTTTCGCCAAGGACACCTGCCCGATCGAGTGAGCGAGCATACACAGGATCGGGACCAGGATGCATACCACCGCCGCCCCGACGGAGGAAGACGGCGCCGGACGGCCGGCATCGGATTCACCTACAGCGACACCCGATCCCGCGCCCGACGGCACCACCCGCTCGGTGTCGGTGAACTGCGCGACCAAGGCGGGGTCTGGCTCGACCACCATCCGCCGGGACAGCCACCGGCCGTACACCGGACCCGCGACGATCACCGTCGGGACGGCGCAGATCAGCCCCACGACGATCGTGCGCCCCAGGTCTGCGTGCAAGCCCGACGCTGCCGTCAGCGGACCGGGGTGCGGCGGCACCATTCCGTGCAGCGTGGCGAGGGCCGCGATGGTCGGCGTGGCGATCGCGACGTACGGCGAGGGCGCCTCGGGGTAGGCCCGCTTGAGCCGCTCCGCCACGTTGAAGATGAAGGGCAGCATGATGATGAACCCGATCTCGAAGAACATCGGGATGCCGATCACGAACGCTGCGGCCGTCATCAGCCACGGGATGGTCCGCGGGTTGCCACGGTCGATGATCAGCGAGGCGATCCGGTCCGTCGCACCGGAGTCCGAGAGCAGGCGGCCGAGCATCGCGCCGAGCGCCAGGGTTATGCCGACATCCTCCATGACACCACCGGCACCCTTGGCGAACGAGTCCGGAATCTTCGCCACGGGCTCTCCAGCGGCGAGGGCGGTCGCGAGCGAGACCACCATCAGGGCTAGGAAAGGATGCATCTTGAATCGGCCGTTGATCAGGAAGATCAGGACGCCCACAGCGACCACGAGTAGCGTCAAGAGATACCAGGCATGACCGGTCATGAGGCGGAACTCCACCCTTCGGGATCCAGTACGTCTCCGAGACTGGAAACGTTTCCGGTAGATCCTGGACCTGTGGCGTGGATCTCGTCAAGCACATCGCCGAAAATCATCTGAAAACGGGACGATCAGGCTGGAATCAGGCGCGCAGCCCGGCACCGAGCGCGGCCACCAATGCCGTCGCTGCTGCCTCGCCCCGGGCGACGCCGGCACCGTCGGCATGCCGTCCGGAGACCGACACCGTGACCGTGCCATGTCCGACGGTGACCGCGGGAGAACCGTCGGGGCCGCCACCGTCGGGCGTGATGGCGATCCGGCCGTCCGGACCGGGATCGGGCTCATGCGACCCAGTACCGGCCGCGAGCGCCTCGACTTCCTGCAGTAGGACCTGGTACCCCGCGCGGGTGCACGCACGAAGGACCCCTTCGAGCACGTCGGCGGCGATGGGCGAGCCGACGGCCACGGCGACGGTCCTCGATCGTCCCGTGCGGAGTGCCTGCGCCGCCGCACTGGGCCGGTATCCGAGGGAACTCGCGGTATCGAGAACCCGATCACGCGTGGCCTGTGCGACGTCCGCGTTGCCGCTGAGCGCCCGACTCGCCGTCGCGAGCCCAACGCCCGCGGCGCGCGCGACATCGGCCAGCGAAGTGCGTCGCTTCGTCACGTCGATCCACCTCCGCGGCCGCCGGGTACGGACCCGATGAGCCTAGCCGCACGCGGCACGGCGCGACTAAGTCGCGATGCCCGCGACCGCCGCCGGGGACGAGTCCCGGGCCCGACCGGGCCATCGACGACAGGGCGGTCGCCGGACCACCCGGTCAGGAGCGGCGGCCCCGGCGGGCGTGAACGGCCGCTCGCGCGGCCTTGAGGCCGAAGCGCCGGCCGGTGGCCGCGTCGACCCGGGGCTCGGCGAACTCGGTGCCCGCGAACATCGCCTCAGAGGCGGTCTCGGGGGCGTCGTCGGCGGTGTCGCGCAGGTACTTGTCCGGCAGCGAGAGCTTGGCGATGGTCCGCCAGGACTTGTAGTACTGCACGTGCAGCGGCCCGATCGTGTACGGCAGGTCGTACTTCTCGCACAGGGCGCGGACGCGGACGCCGATCTCGGCCAGCCGGTTCGACGGAAGGTCCGGGAACAGGTGGTGCTCGATCTGGTAGCTCAGGTTGCCGGAGAGGAAGTCGATGACGGGGCCGCCCGAGAGGTTGGCGCTGCCCAGCATCTGGCGCAGGTACCACTCGGCCTGCGTCTCGTTGTCGACGTCCTGCTCGGTGAACTTCTCGGCACCGTCGGGGAAGTGCCCGCAGAAGATGACGGCGTTGGTCCAGACGTTGCGGATGACGTTCGCCGTGACGGTGGCGGTGAGCGCCTTGCGCCAGCCCCGCTTACCGCCGAAGGGCACGCCGACCAGCGGCGCCGCGACGTAGTCCTTGAGCACCTGCCGGCCGATCTTGCGACCCACCTCCGCGGCGTCGGCCTTGAACTTCGCCTGGTCGTACCACGGCTTGTTCCACTTCTGCACGGCGCGTCCGAGCTCAAGGTGCTGGATGGCCACCCCGTACTCGAACAGCAGCATCAGAAGCGAGTTGTAGACGATGTTGCCCGCGTTGAACGGGGTCCACGGCTGGTCGCGCGTGACGCGGAGGGTCTTGTAACCCACATCGTCGTCCATGTCGAGGACGTTCGTGTACTTGTGGTGCACGTAGTTGTGGGTGTGCTTCCACAGGCGCGAGGTGCCGGCGTTGTCCCACTCCCACGTCGTGGAGTGGATCTCGGGATCGTTCATCCAATCCCACTGCCCATGCATGATGTTGTGCCCGAGCTCCATGTTCTCGATGATCTTCGCCAGCCCCAGCGAGACCGCCGAGCCCCACCAGAACCCGCGCTTGTGCGCGCCGAGGAGCATCAGTCGGCCCGCCACCTCGAGCCCGCGCTGGGCCGCGATGGTGCGCTGCAGGTAGCGCACGTCCGAGGCGCCGCGCGCCGCCTCGATGTCGCGCCGGATGGCGTCGAGCTCCGCACCCAGCGTCTCGACGTCGGCCTCGGTGAGGTGAGCGTACTCGGGGATGTCGGTGATCGCCATGCAGGGCCGCCCTTCAGTGGTCCGTCTCTAACCTACGCAACCGTAAGTTACGGCTGCGTAGGCTGTCAACGGATGTGACGGAACCGCAGGTCGGACGCCTCGCTAGACGTCGAGGCTGCAATCACCCACTGCCACGCTGATGCACGTCTGGATCCGCTCGCCCTCGGTGTGCAGGTCACCGCTGCGCAGGTCGCGGACCTGACCGTCGGCGAGCTGCACCACGCAGGTCTGGCAGATGCCCATGCGGCAGCCGAAGGGCATCTGCACGCCGGCGGCCTCGCCCGCCTCGAGGAGGGTGGTGGCACCGTCGACGTCGGTGGTCTTCCCCGCCTTGATGAAGGTGACCTCCCCGCCGCTCGCGGAGACGTCCGCGCGCTCGACGGTGAATCGTTCCTGGTGCAGGCGCGACTCGATACCGCGGTCCTTCCAGGCCTTCTCCATGTCGTTGAGGAAGACTCCGGGGCCGCAGATCCAGGTCTGGCGCTCCTGCCAGTCCGGGACGGCCTCACCGATGTTGGCCGGCGTCAGGCGCCCCACGTCGCGGGTGTAGCGCAGCTGGACGTGCACGTTCGCATGATTCGCGTCGAAGGCCTCGAGCTCGTCGCGGAACAGCGTGGAATCGGCGTTCGGGGCGGAGTGCACCGCCACGATGTCGGTCGCCGCGGGGATCCCGCGCCGCTCCAGCGTGCGCAGCATCGCCATGACCGGCGTGATGCCGCTGCCGGCGGTGAGGAACAGGACCTTGGGCGGCAGGGGGTTCGGGAGCGTGAAGTCGCCCGACGGTGCCTGCAGACGCACGATCGTGCCCTCCTGCACCCCGGTGACGAGGTGGTTGGAGAGGAAGCCCTCGTTCATCGCCTTGACGGTGATCGAGACCTCGCGCGGGGCGCGGCCGTGCCCCATGTCCGGCACGGAGGTCAGGGAGTAGGAGCGCCAGGTCCACTTGCCGTCCACGAGGACGCCGATGCCGACGTACTGGCCGGCCTCGTACTTGGTGTTGAAGCCCCAGCCGGTCTCGATGGTGAGCGTGACCGACTCGTCGGTCTCCTGCTGCACCTTGACGATCTTGCCGCGCAGCTCGCGGGCCGACCACAGCGGATTGATCAGGTGCAGGTAGTCGTCCGGCAGCAGTGGCGTGGTCAGCCGCGCCACCGCGCCGCGCACCAGGTTGGCGCGGGGGTGCTCGGCGGAGACGCCCTTGGCCGGGGCCTCGAGCCAATCACGGAAGGCGCGGAAAGAGTTGCTCATGGGGGTGAGCCTACGGTGCCGTAACCTCTTGGGACAATTTCTGTGAGGTTGTCCTATCGGGCGCTGCGGGGCGAGGGCTTCGCCGGGCCGTTCGCGACGAAGTCCCAGTAGCCGCGCGGACCGTCGGAGACCCGCAACCGGTCGCCCGTGATCGCGACGGTTCGCGGACCGTCGAAGGCCGCACGGAACTGCTCACCCGCGCCGGGCGCGAAACAGGCCCGCAGCGTGGAGACCAGCCCGCCGAAGACCACACGATCGCCCTGGACCGCGGCGTTCATGCCGAAGACGTTGCAGCCGTCGTCACCGCCCGCCCCGTCGCCCCTGATGCTGAAGTACGCGGGCGCGCCGGTGTACTTCACCGGTGCCGCCCGCGCGAACCCGTGCGCGTCGAACCGCCAGTGCGTGCCGGCCAGCGGAACCGGAGCCGCCGACGCCGCGGGCGCCGATGCCAGGACGCCCGCCCCGACGAGGATCGAGGCAGCGACTCGAGCAGCGCGCGCAGTCATACCTTCACCGTAGCGCCCGGCCCCGCGCGCGCTCAGGCGATCAGAGGAGTTCGAGGAGGAAGGGCAGTTCCTGCACGGCGTACCAGGCGAGATCGTGGTCCTCGGCGTCGCCGACGGCGAGCTCGGCGTCCTCGTCGCCCAGATCGGCGGCGTCGACCAGCTGCGCCGCGCGGGCGACCGCCTCCTCCGCCTCGGCGACGTCGACGTGCACGGCCAGCACGTTCTTCAAGCGGATCGGCTCGGTCACCTTGAGCACGGCGTCGTCGAGGTCCGGGCGCTCCTTCGCGGCGGGCACGTCGACGGTGATCACCACGCGCCGAACGGGTTCCGGTTCACCGCCGGCCTCGGCGTCGTCCGGACCGTCGACGGCGAGCAGCCGCAGGGAGGCGCGGGCGGCGTGCCGCATGGCGGCCTCGGCGAGCTCCTCGTCGTCACCCGAGGTGTACGCCTCGCGCAGGGCGGGCGTGACACCGAAGACGGTGCCGCCCAAGGGGAACAGCTCACCGTCGCGCTGCAGGACCTGCAGCCCGGCCAGAGTGCTGGGTACGTACACGCGGACCGTCATCTACTCCCCTTTCACGGACGCGGCGAGCTCGTCCAGTGCCTCGTACAGGAACTCGGTCATCGAGATCACGTCCCACATGCCGTCGCGATCGGCGTTGAGCCCGATGTAGACGGTGCCGTTGTACGACGTGATGCCGATGGACACCACCTGATTCGCGATGAGCGGCGGCACCGGGTACACCTGCTGCACCTCGACGCCCGCGAGGTACACCGGGGACTGCGGCCCCGGGGCGTTGGTGACCAGCGTGTTGAAGGACCGCGGCGAGACGCTCATCGCGGTCCGCGCGCCCAGCGCGTGCAGGGTGGTCGGTGTGAAGCCACCGCTCGTGGCGAGCGCCCGCGCGGCGACCTGCCGGTTCCGATCCACCTGTGCCGCTGCGCCGTGCGCGATCTGGCGCATCCGTACCACCGCGTTGCCCTCGGCCACGGGCAGGCGGACGATGTAGGCCCGCACCTGCTCCCCCACGCCGAGTCCGACGTCGTCGACGGCGATGGGCTCGAGCACCCGTACCTCCGTGCCGGCGCTGATCGGCTCGCCCCGCGAGATCAGCCAGGTGCGCAGGCCGCCTGCGATCACCGACAGCAACAGGTCGTTGACGGTGCAGCCGAAGGCGGCCCGCAGCCGCCGGAATTCGTCGAGGTCCATGCGCGCCACCGCGAACCGGCGGCTCCGCGAGATGGGGACGTTGAGCGATCGGACGGGCGCCACGGACGTGCGGGCCCGGACCAGCGAGGACGCGCGCTCGATCACGTTGGCCGCGTCCTCCTGCAGCCCGGTGATCGATTCGGCGACCTCGCCCACGACGCCCTGGATCATCGCGGCGGTGCGCTTGGGACGCGAGAGCATGTCCACGACAGCACCCATCACCAGTTCCCCGTCGCTGGGCTCGTGCTGCCCCATCCATAGGTCCTCGGGCGGCTGCGGCGTGTGCGGACTGTCGGTGAGCAGCAGTTGCATCAGGTCGACGTTCGCACGGCCGTCGACGAGCGCGAGGTGGGTCTTGGAGAAGACCGCCAGCCGGTCGTCGGCGAGACCCTCGATGAGGTAGACCTCCCAGAGCGGCCGCTCACGATCCAGCGGACGCGAATTCAGTCGCGCCACCAGATCATGCAGTTGGTCGTCGCTGCCGGGCTGCGGCAGCGCGGACACCCGCACGTGATAGGTGATGTCGAAGTCGCGGTCCTCGATCCAGACGGGGCGGGCTATGCCCAGCGGCACCGTCCGCACCTTCTGCCGGTACCGCGGCACCTCGGCGAGCCGTTCCTCGATGGTGTCGAGCAATCGCTCGTAGTCGAGGCCCTCCTCCGGGCGGCGCAGGATCACGAGCGACCCGACGTGCGTGGGGGTCGTGGAATTCTCCAACGCGTAGAACTCCGCATCGGACTGGCTGAGCCTGCCCTTCACCTGCACCTCCCCGCGCACCGATCGTCGGCGCCAGCATACGGGATCGGCCGCTCCGCGCCGGTTCGAGTACACGGGATCCGAACGGCTTCCTGATGCGTCTAATGAGTATGGGGGCGATCATTCCGACGGCCGACGGGACCAGGTCCCGCCCGGCCCGCACACCGGATCCGGGCTTCGTCGTGCTGCGCGCACCCGACGCGGAACCACCGGCACGGCCGATGCACCGGGTGCGGGCCGCCCGGTCCGCACCGCCGCTGCCCGCACCACCGTCGCCGGCGGGACCGGCGGCACCGGCATCCGTCGGCGTGCCCGGGCCCGTGGCCGCCGTGCATCCCGAGGCGCACCGCTTCGTGGTGTCCACGCTCCGACCGGTCTTCGAGGTGCTCGACCGCCGCCGACCGGCCAAGCACCTCACGACGATCGCGACGGGCACCGTCGTCGACGTGCTGCGGACCCTCGCCGAGACCGGCCCCACCACGACGGTCTCGGGTTGGGGGAACGTGCACGTCGGCACGCCTCGCGAGCTGATCCGGCGGCCCCGTCGGCGCGCCCCGGTCCCGGAGGTGGGCGCGGAGATCTTCCTGACCTACACCCGTGGGGACCGCGTGCTCGCGGCGGCGGGCCGGGTGGAGGCCGCTGCCGGACGGTGGCGGTGGGTCGCCTTCACCACCGCGGCGTGAGGTCGATCCGAGGGATTTCGGTCAATCGCAAACCCGGCGACGGGTCCCTCGGGAGAGAATGCCCCCATGTCACTGAGCTCGCTGCGTGCCGCATTCCGCTACCGGGTCGCCCGGCACTTCCTGATCGGCCCCGCGCTGTGGGTGTGGGGGCGCCCCGAATACACCGGGCTGGAGAACATTCCGCGCACGGGCCCCGTGATCCTGGCGGCCAATCACCTCGCGATCTCGGACTCCTTCTACGTGGTGCAGAGCGCGCGCCGGCCCGTGAGCTTCCTCGCCAAGGCGGACTACTTCACCGAACCCGGCCTCAAGGGACGGTTCAAGAAGGTCTTCTTCTCCGGTATGGGCCAGATCCCGGTGGACCGCCGTGGCGGCTCCGTCTCGGCGCCCGCGCTCGAGGCCGCGACGAAGATCGTCGAGGACGGGGGCGCGTGGGGCATCCACCCGGAGGGCACCCGCTCCCCCGACGGCCGGCTCTACAAGGGCAAGACCGGCGCCGTGCGCGTCGCGCTCGCCACCGGCACCCCGATCATCCCGATCGCGCTGGCCCGCACGGACCATCGCACCCGGAAGAACTTCTGGAAGAGCCGCGTCGCGGTGGACGTGCTGCCGCCGCTGGACCTCAGCGATGCCAGTCTCGACGATCAGGATTCGATCCGCCGCGCCACCGACCGGCTGATGGACGTCATCGGCGAACGCACCGGCCAGGCGCGGGTTCCCGAGTACGCCAAGAAGGGCGGAAAATAGCCATCGAAGCGCTGCGGCAGGTCCTCGGTTTCGCCCTGTTCGGCGCCGTCGTCGCCCTGATCACGGCGGCGACCGCCGGCGGTACCTGGCTGGGCGAGGACGGCATCCGGTTCGGTGCGGACAGCATCTCCATCTCCTTCGGGGAGCAGAACGATGCGACGGCCTACGTCCGGCCGCTCCTGGTCGGCTCCGTCGTGGGCGCGGCGCTCGGCGCACTGCTGTGGGCGATCGGAGTCCGTCCGCGCGGGCGCGACGGTGACCGGATCGGCCGCGTCGTCGCCGCGGGGATCCTCGGTGCCGCGGTCGGGATGGCGCCGGTGCTCGCGTTCATCGGGGCGGCCTTCGCCGGAGCGGACACCCCGTCGTCCACGGGCACGGTCCTCGCGATCTACGCGGCCGGCGGCGTTCTCGCCCACATCGCCGCCCTCGTCGCGGTCCACCTGGTGCTGCGCGCCAGCGGAGACCCGCATACCGGGTCCACCGTCCGCACGCTGTCCTGGGTGGTGCCGGTCGGCGCGGCGCTCGCCCTCGGGGCGGGCGTGGGCACGGCCTATCTCCACGGATTCTCGACGACGCCCTCCACCTGGGTGCTCACCGTGACGTCCGTGCTCCTCGTGCTCGCCGCGACCTTCGCCGCCGGGCGGGCGATCGCTCTGCCACCCGGCGCGGCACGTCGCCGGGGTCGCGCCGGGGCCCGTCGAGCGGAGTAGGTCATTCCACACCGCCCGACGGGGCGAGTCACTTCCGCCGGTGCTTCGCCCGCGCGGTCGAGGTCCGCTGCGCGGCCTTGTCGGCCTCGCGCTTGGCGGCACGCCGCTCGGACCGGGTGCCCTGCGGCTCGTCGGCGTTCTGCGAGATCTCGGTGAGATCGCCCGACTCCGACGGGCCGGACAGCGTGATCTTCTCCGGATCCGGCTCGGCGACGGGGCTGCTCACCGCAGCGGGCGCTGCACCGTCCGCTGCACCGCCCTCGGGCTCCTGCACCTGCACCTTGAACAGGGTCGCGACCGACTCCTCCTTGAGGCCCTCGAGCATGCCGTTGAACATGTCGTAGCCCTCGCGCTGGTACTCGACCACGGGATCGCGCTGGGCGATCTGGCGCAGGCCGATGCCCTCCTTGAGGTAGTCCATCTCGTAGAGGTGCTCGCGCCACTTCTGGTCGAGGACCGACAGCAGCACCGACCGCTCGACCTGGCGCATAGTGCCCTCGCCGGCGGCCTTCTCGATGTTCTCCTGGTGCGCGTCGTACGCGGCGTGGATGTCCTTGAGGAGGACGTCCTTGAGCTCCGCGCTGGTGATCTCGTCGCGGTCGCCGTTCTCGTCCTCGCCGACGACCTGCTTCCAGTCGAGCTGGATGGGGTAGAGCGTGCGCAGCGCCTCCCACAGCTCCTCGAGGTCCCAGTCCTCCACGTATCCCGTCGAGGTCGCGGCGTCCACGTACGCGGAGACGACGTCGTCGGTCATGTGGTTGACCTGGTCGAACAGGTCCTCGCCGCGGAGGATCTTGCGGCGCTCGTCGTAGATGACCTTGCGCTGCTCGTTCTGCACGTCGTCGTACTTGAGGACGTTCTTGCGGATCTCGAAGTTCTGCTGCTCGACCTGCGTCTGCGCGCTGCGGATGGCGCGGGAGACGAACTTGTTGTCGATCGGCACGTCGTCGGGCAGGTTGACGCGGTTCATCCACGCCTCGATCTGCGCGCCGTTGAAGCGCCGCATCAACTCGTCGCCGAGGCTCAGGTAGAAGCGGGACTCGCCCGGATCGCCCTGACGACCGGAGCGGCCGCGCAGCTGGTTGTCGATGCGCCGCGACTCGTGCCGCTCGGTACCCAGGACGTAGAGGCCGCCGGCCTCGCGCACGGCCTCGGCGTCGGCCTTGGACTCCTTCTTGACCTGCTCGATGGTCTCGTCCCACGCCGCCTCGTACTCCTCCGGCGTGGTCACGGGATCGAGGCCCCGCTCGCGGAGCTTGAGGTCGGCGATGATGTCGGGGTTGCCGCCGAGCACCACGTCGGTGCCACGACCGGCCATGTTGGTGGCGACGGTGACCGCACCGGGCGTGCCGGCCTTGGCGATGATCGCGGCTTCCTGCTCGTGGAACTTGGCGTTGAGCACGGTGTGCGGGATCTTCTTGCGCTCGAGCTGGCGCGAGAGATATTCGGAACGCTCGACCGAGGTGGTGCCGATCAGGACCGGCTGGCCCGTCTCGTGCCGCTCCGCGATGTCCTCGACGATGGCGGCGAACTTCGCCTCCTCCGTCTTGTAGATGAGGTCGGTCTGGTCCTTGCGGATCATCGGCTTGTTCGTCGGGATCGGGATGACGCCGAGCTTGTAGATCTGGTGCAGCTCGGCGGCCTCGGTCTCGGCCGTACCGGTCATGCCGGAGAGCTTGTCGTAGAGGCGGAAGTAGTTCTGCAACGTGATGGTGGCCAGCGTCTGGTTCTCGGCCTGGATCTCGACGCCCTCCTTGGCCTCGAGCGCCTGGTGCATGCCCTCGTTGAAGCGGCGGCCGGCGAGCACGCGGCCCGTGAACTCGTCGACGATGAGCACCTCACCGGAGCGGACGATGTAGTCCTTGTCGCGCTCGTAGAGCTCCTTGGCCTTGATCGCGTTGTTCAGGTAGCTGACCAGCAGGGAGTTCTGCGCGTCGTAGAGGTTCTCGATGCCGAGCTGATCCTCGACCAGCTCGACGCCGGCCTCGTTCACGCCGATCGTCTTCTTGCGGATGTCCACCTCGTAGTGGGTGTCCTTCTCCATCTGCGGCACGATCCGGGCGAACTCGGTGTACCACTTGCTCGACCCGTCGGCCGGGCCGGAGATGATGAGCGGCGTGCGGGCCTCGTCGATGAGGATCGAGTCGACCTCGTCGACGATCGCGTAGTTGTGGCCGCGCTGGACCAGCTCCTCCTCGCTGTGCGCCATGTTGTCGCGCAGGTAGTCGAAGCCGAACTCGTTGTTGGTGCCGTACGTGATGTCGGCGGCGTACGCCTGGCGACGGCGGTCCGGGTCCTGCCCGGCGAGGATGCAGTCCACCTCGAGCCCGAGGAAGCGGTGCACGCGCCCCATCCAGTCCGCGTCGCGCTTGGCGAGGTAGTCGTTCGTGGTGACCAGGTGCACGCCCTTGCCGGTGAGCGCGTTGGCGTACGCGGCCATCACCGAGGTCAGGGTCTTGCCCTCACCGGTCTTCATCTCGGCGATGTCGCCGCCGTGCAGCGCGCCCGCGCCCATGATCTGCACGTGGTAGGGCTTCTGCCCCAGCACGCGCCACGCCGCCTCCCGGGCGGTGGCGAAGGCCTCGGGCAGGATCTCGTCGAGCGACTCGCCCTTCTCCAGGCGCTTCTTGAACAGCTCGGTCTTGCCCTGCAGCTTCTCGTCGGAGAGCGCCTCGTACTCGTCGTTCAGGCTCTCCACGTAGGAGGCCAGGCCGTCGAGCCGCTTGACCATCCGGCCTTCGCCGAACCGCAGCACCTTGGAGAGAACCACTGAGCAACCTCAATCCGTTACAAGTCAAGTTCGAGCACACACGAATCCCGGCCGCGTCACCGCGACCGGGATCCATGGTAGGCGAAACGTCAGGTCAGGCGGAGGAGGCCGTAGTCGAACGCCTTCCGCCGGTACACGACGGAGGGCTTCTCGGTCTCCTTGTCGAAGAACAGGAAGAAGTCGTGGCCGACCAGTTCCATCTGCGAGAGGGCATCGTCGACGGTCATCGGCGTGCCCGGGTGGTCCTTGATGCGCACCACCTGACCGGGCAGGTGATCCTCCACGAGGTGGGCGTACGGGTCACCGTCGGAGTCGTCGGCCGGGGCGTCCGGGAGCGCCGACGGTGCCGTCGCCTCGGCCACCGAGACCGGCGTCCGGTTGCCGTAGTGCACCTTCTTGCGGTCCGAGGCCTTGCGCAGGCGGCTCTGCAGCCGGGTGAGAGCGGTCTCGAACGCGGCGTAGAAGTTCTCCGCCGCGGCCTCGGCGCGGGCGACGCCGCCCTTGCCGCGAACGGTGAGTTCCAGCCGCTGGCAGGCCTTGGACTGCCGCGGATTCGGCTCGTGGAAGAGACTCACCTCGAACAGGGTGATGGTGGAACGGAACTTCTCGAGACGCGCCAGCTTGTCCCCCAGGTAGACGCGGAAGTGCTCGGGCACCTCCACGTTGCGGCCGTCGATGGCCACCGGGGCGTTGGGGGTGAGGTATTCCTTGTCGCGCTCGTCAGTCACGTGACTGGGTTCGCGGAAGGGGTCGACCTCGACGCTGGGCGTGCTGGTGCGATTCGTATCGCGCGGAGACAGAAGGGTCATGTGAAACCTTTCGTGCGGGCCCGATCATGCTGCGCCAGTGCGGATCACCAGTCCGTACTCGGTCAGATGCGCAGGGGGACGGGCTCAGATTCGAACGCCGGGCGGACTGCCGGGCGCCCTGGAAGGTGGAACATCACCTCCTCTTTCTCGAACCGGGAAAGGTACCCCCGAAGATAGCCCCGGTTCTCCGATCCCGCCAGGATTTGGTCACTGTGAGTTCACCGCCGCGTCACGCCGCACACCATCCGTCGAACAGGTCGCAGACATAGGAACGAGCACCTCTATTCACTGATGTGCATGCTATCTTCTGCAAAGAGCAGACCGTGAGCGTTCGGAGACCTTCCATGCCCCAGTGTCGAACAGCGCTGGCGATCGCCGGCACCGCTGTCCTCCTCGCGTCATGCGCGACCACGGGAGGGGAGGGAACAGGCCCAGCACCCTCGACGGAGCAGACGGCGAGCTATCCACTCGCTCCGACCCAACTCGTCGGTCGGACGTTCGCCGAAGCCGATGCGGTCCTGCGCAGCACGACCATCGCCACGTCGACGTTCGGCGAGCCCTTCCGCGGTCCGGAGGCGTACCGGCGGGTCGCACAGGGCACGATCTCACCGATCGCCACCACCGATGCCGGGGCCCTCACGGTGGTCGCCGCGACCTTCACCGGATCGTCGGCATCGCCGATGGAGAAGGTCCGAGTAGGCCTACTCGTCGATGACAAGGACGCCGCTCCGAAGCCCGGATCGACGGAGTACCGCGGACTCACCGACGGACTCGTCGAGGCGATGAAGCTGTCCCCACAGGAGACGACGACCGTCATGTATCTGTGGGTCGAGGGCGGCGAGAACATCGAGGACGTGTTCTGGCACTTCGTCGACAGGGCGATCCGGCACATGCCGCTGACGCGGGATGCGACGACCGCCTTGGTCGGCCGCCCACTCCTCGCCCGCGCGCAGAAGGGCGACGGGTACGGCGCCGACGATGGCAAGACCTGGGCCGACGGAGTGCGGCTCGACCGCGTCTTCGTCGGGGAGGACGCGGCAACGCGAGCGTGGGCCCGCACCGCGTTCGACATCGCGCCCCAGAGCCAGGTGTGCGCCGTCGACATCGAGCGGACGCTTCGCGCACGGTTCACCGTCACCCCCGCCCTCACTGACGACGTCCACAGCACGTCCCCCACCGCCCACCGGGCGTCGATCCCGGGCGGGTACGTCGATTTCTTCCTGTCCAACATCGGCTCCTCCGGGTGCATCACCTCGATCACGGTCACCCCGAACACGCGATGACTTCCTAGAATGCGCGCTTCGACCGTGTCCCCCCGAACCCGCGATCGAGGACCACCGCGCTCACGCCGCGGCGAGAGTGACGGCGGCGGCGACGGGGACGCCCCGTCGGGCCAGGACGGCGACGGACTCGGCGAGCGTGGCCCCGGTCGTCACCACGTCGTCGATCAGCACCACGGTGCCGGTTTCCGGAAGACCACGCAGCCGGACCGTACCGCGCACGTTCGCGGCGCGGGCGGCGGCGCCCAGCCCGACGGACTCCGCGGCGCCGACGGAGCGCAGGACCGGCGAGACCACCATCGGGCACACCGGTGCGGCGGTCCCGGCTGCGGCGCGACAGACCGCTGTCACCACGTCGCCGCCGCGGCGCCGCGCCGCCCACGCCGTCGTGGGCGCGGGCACGAGGACCAGTGGCGCACCGTCGAACTCACCCCAGGCACGCAGGCGCAGCAGCGCGTGGGCCAGGCCCCGGCCCAGCGGGACGGCCAGGTCTCCCCGGCCCCGCTCCTTGAGCTGCAGGACCGCGCGGCGCCGCGGACCGTCGTACCTGCCGAGCGTCCAGACATCCGTCCCCACCTCGACGGTGGTGCGGATGAGAGCGGGAACGTCGTGCAGCGCCGCCTCGCACCGCGCGCACCAGCGCACCCGCGGGAAACCGCAGCCGCCGCAGGTGCGGGGCACGGCGAGTTCGACGAGGTCGTCGACGCCACCGGCCACCGCGCCGACGAGACTCCGCACCGCGCGCACGGCTCCCCCGCTCCAGGTGCGCTCCTACCCCGGCAGCACCGGGTTCGCCCGGCCCCCCGCCAGACGATCCACCTGGCTCCAGTATTGCTCGTCGCTGTCGGGACCGACGCTGATCTGCCACACTCCCGACGAGTCGGTCACGTACACCGCGTTCGCCGACGCCGCAACCATCGTGACCGGCGGAGAGAGGTTCCGGCTCGGTCGCACGACGACCTCACCGGAGTCGTAGCGCACCTGCAGCACCGGCGAATCGGAGGTGTTGCGCCCGATGTAGATGGTGTCGCCGGTCTGCCAGTCGACCGACGAGGCGGCCAGCTCACGGTCGGTCGCGACGGGCGCGACGTTACCGATCCTGGTCTGCCCGTTCGGCAGCGTCTGCACGACGCCGACCAGCACTCGGCCGCTCACGACCAGCGCCACCCGGACCCCGTCGCGCGACAGGCGCAGCTCGGTGATCGGCCCCGGCACGGCGGCGGCGACGTCGCGGGAGTCGATGTCGGCCGTGGTGACCTCGCCCGTCGACTGGTCCTGCCGGACCCGCACCACCCGCGTCCCGTCGAGCACCGTCCAGACGGCGGCGTCGTCGGGCGTCCACGAGGGCCTCGTCATCGAACCGGCGGTGAGCACCTGCGTGGGCACCCCGCCGTACGGGCCCATCGTCAGCGCCGTACCGGGGCCGCCGCGGGCGCCCGCATCGAGCACCGCGGCCACCTGCCTGCCCGACCCCGACAGTCCGACCGAGCGGATCGACGTGCTGGCGCCCAGCGGGCCGGCGACGGGTGTGACCTGGCCGCCCGCGACCTTGACGAACCGGCCGTCGAGCACGCCGTGCAGGCCGACGGCGAGGTCCGACGATGCGTTCGGGCTGATCGAGGCGACGTCGTTGGGGTTCCACCCGGACTGGTGCCTGTCGTCGAGCGCGGAACCGTCGACGGTGATGACGTACGGTCCCTGGACGTCGGCGCCCGCGAGACTCCAGACGACCTGCCCCGCCACGAGCCGGGCGACGTCGGGTTCCATCCGCGGCAGGCCGGTGAAGTCCACCCGCACACCCGCGAAGCCGACACCGGGATCGCGGTGCTCGCCCTGCGCGTCGGTCACCGCGCCGCGCACGGCGGCGTTGGAGCCGAAGGGATTGAAGACGGCGTCCTTGAGCGTGGACCGAGGGCCCCGGACCAGCATCATCAGCAGGTCGGCGGCGAGCTTCGCGCGCGGGCTGGCGAGCCAGCGCGCGTCGGGCACCAGGGTGCGCCCCGTCGGGTCCGGGAAGTACAGCAGGTAGCGACGGTAGACGGCCTTGAACTGTTCGGTGTCGATCACGAGCATCGGCCCGTCGCCGACGTCGCTGAGCCCCTGGATCCGCCACTGCCCGTCGGCCTGCACGAGCTGCACGTTCTGCGTGATCGACTGGGTGGCCGGCGTGAAGGTGCCGTCGACGTCGAGGTAGCCGGTCGACTGGGCGCGGATGGTCGCCTTGATGAAGTTCGACGTGCGCTCGGTGGGCAGGACGTCGATGTCCTTCACCACGACGGCCCGCTTGGGCACCTGCCAGTTCGCGTTCTGCAGCAGGAACTTGCGGGACGCCGCGTAGTTGCCGTCGGCGAGCGCATTGGCCTTGAGGAAGTCGCGGACGATGAGCTCGGGCTGCGCGTCGCGCCGCGGGGAGACGTCGCGCTCGGGCGCCGAGGTCTCGCCGCCGAGGTCGCCGATCACGCGCGGCGGCGTCGACTCGGGGATGTTCGCGCAGCCGGAGAGCGCGAGGAGCGCCGCGAGCAGGATCGCGAGCGCCTTCACGACGGGGAGACGGAGGGAGCTAGACATCGTCGGAGCCTCCGTCCACGCGCCGCATCGACTTCAGGGGCAGGGGGCTGACGGTGACCTTCCCGCCGCGCGTGCGGGGCAGCGTCAGGCGGAAGCAGGAGCCGCTGCCCGGCTCGCCCCAGGCCTCGAGCCGGCCGTGGTGCAGGCGCGCGTCCTCGATGCTGATCGCCAGGCCGAGGCCCGTGCCGCCGGACCGCCGCACCCGCGACGGGTCGGACCGCCAGAACCGGTTGAAGACCAGCTTCTCCTCGCCCGGACGCAGGCCCACACCGTAGTCGCGGACGGTGATCGCCACCGCCTCGTCGTCGGCGCGCATGGTGAGGATGACCGGCTTCCCCTCGCTGTGGTCGATGGCGTTCGCGAGCAGGTTCCGCAGCACCCGCTCGACCCGCCGGGTGTCCGCCTCGACGATGACCGGATCGTCGGGCATGTCCAGGATCAGCTCGGTCTCGGACTGCTCGGCCAGATGCCGGACGGTGGCCATCGCGGAGATGATCGGCACCTCGATGTCGATCCGTTCCGCGTGCAGCTCGGCGACGCCCGCGTCGTGCCGGGAGATCTCCAGCAGCTCGGCGAGCAGGGTCTCGAACCGGTCCAGCTCCTTCTGCATCAGCTCGGTGGTGCGGCGCAGGCCGGGATCGAGGTCGTCGGCGGAGTCGGCGATCATGTCGGCCGCCATCCGCACGGTGGTCAGCGGCGTGCGCAACTCGTGCGAGACGTCGGAGGTGAACTGCCGTTGGAGGTTGCCGAACTCCTCCAGCTGGCCGATCTGTTTGGACAGCGATTCGGCCATGTCGTTGAAGCTCATCGCGAGCCGCGCGATGTCGTCCTCGCCGCGCACCGGCATGCGCTCCTTGAGCCTGCCCTCGGCGAAGCGCACCGCGATCCGCGACGCCGACCGCACCGGGAGCACCACCTGTCGCGCGACGAGCAGACTCACCGCCGCGAGCAGCAGCACCAGCACCGCGCCGCCGGTGTAGAGGGTCCCCTGCATCAGGTTGAGGGTGTTCTCCTCCTGCGTGAGGGGGAAGACGAGGTACAGCTCGAGCCCGGCGATCGCGGACTGCACGGGCGTACCGATCACCAGCACCTTGCCGTAGCGCCCGGTGGTGTCGGTGACCGTCGCGTGCTGGAAGGCCGTCTGCCCGCTGCGGACGAAGGTCTGCAGCGACTGCGGGACCTCGCTCTCGCTGCCCAGGACGGTGGGCGGCCGCCCGGCCCCGTGCGGGACTATGAGCACCGGATCGTAATTGCCCGACCGGGCTGCCGTCGGCCCGGTGTCGAGGCCCTGACTGACCAGGCTCGACCGCACGCTCCGCAGCACCGACTCGACGCCCTCGGTCCGCGGTTCACTGCGGCCGAGCGCGATCTCGACGTTCTGCTTGACCCGGGCCGTCTCCTCCTTGCCCGCGGTCAGCTTCGCCTCGATCAGCTGATTCGCGATCTGCGAGGTGAGCACGAAGCCCAGCAGCAGGAGCACGGTGAGGCTCAGGACGAGCGTCTGCGTGACGACGCGCAGCTGCAGGGAACGGCGCCACACCCGGCCCGCGTAGGACAGGCCCATCCCGGTGAACCGCGCACCGTCGCGCAAAGCCACCGTCGGGTCCGCCAGGAAGGTGCGCACCGCGCCACGGACCCACTCGGCCGCCGGCCGGGCCGCCCCGGCCCGGCCGGTCACGATGCCGTCGTGGCCGTCACGCGGGCCCGGCCTTGTAACCGACGCCGCGCAGGGTGAGGACGATCTCCGGATTCTCCGGGTCCTTCTCGATCTTCGCGCGCAGGCGCTGGATGTGGACGTTCACCAGGCGCGTGTCCGCCGGATGGCGGTAGCCCCAGACCTGCTCGAGCAGCACGTCGCGAGTGAACACCTGGCGCGGCTTGCGGGCCATCGTCACCAGCAGGTCGAACTCGGTGGGCGTGAGCGAGATGACCTCGCCGTCGCGGGTCACCTTGTGCGCGGGCACGTCGATGATGACGTTGCCGATCGAGAGCAGCTCGCTGGGCTCGTCGTCGGTGCGCCGGAGCCGGGCCCGCACGCGTGCGACCAGCTCCTTCGGCTTGAAGGGCTTGATGACGTAGTCGTCGGCGCCCGACTCGAGGCCGAGCACCACGTCGACCGTGTCGGCCTTGGCCGTGAGCATCACGATCGGCACCGAGGAATCGGCGCGCAGCACGCGGCACACGTCGATGCCGTTCATGCCCGGGAGCATGAGGTCGAGCAGCACCAGATCGGGCCGGAACTCACGGGCGGCGCTGAGCGCCTGGGTGCCGTCGCCCACCACCGTCGAGTCGAAGCCCTCGTTGCGCAGGACGATGGTGAGCATCTCCGCCAGCGCGGGATCGTCGTCGATCACCAGGATCCGGGGTTTCATGCCCTCCATACTGTCACCTCGCGCGGCATGTCCGGTTCTACGACACCGTCGGCCGGTGAATACGATCGGGGGCCATGGGACGACTCGTTGCGATCGAAGGCCTCGACGGTGCCGGGAAGAACACCCTGACGCGCGCCGTCACGGAGCGCCTCACGAGCCGTGGCCTCACGGTGACCGCGCTCGCCTTCCCGCGCTACGGGACCCAGTTCGCCGACCTGGCGGCCGAGGCGCTGCGCGGCGGCAACGGCGACGTCGCCGAGTCCGTGTACGGGATGGGGCTGCTCTTCGCCTTCGACCGGCAGGCCGCGGCGCCCGACATCCGCGCCGCCCTCGCCGCGCACGACGTGGTGCTGCTCGACCGGTACGTCGCGTCCTCCGCCGCGTACAGCGCGGCCCGGCTGCACGAGGGCGCCGACGGTGCCGTGGCGGCCTGGGTGCGCGACCTCGAGTTCGGGAGGTTCGGCCTCCCGGTGCCCGATCTGCAGGTGTACCTGGACGTGGGAGTCACCCTCGCGGCGGAGCGGGCGCGCTCCCGTGAGGCGAGCGATGCCACCCGCGCGCGCGACGCCTACGAGACCGATTCCGACCTGCAGACCCGCACCGGCGCGGTCTACACCGCATTGGCCGCGGCGGAGTGGGTGTCGCCCTGGCGCGTGCACGGCGTGCACGACGCCCCGCAGCATCTCGCCGACGAGATCGCCGCGCTTTCCTGAAGATCAGGCCTGTTATTCACGCAAGTCCCACCCGCAACGGTGCATCGGCGCAGTAACGTCCGCCACGAAACTGACTCGTCAGTAACCGGGAGGGACGATCGTGCGGATCCTCGGGGCCACCGCCGCAGCGGGTGCTGCCGCGCTGCTGTTCGGTGCCGTGGGCGCCGACACCGCCGGGCCCACGATCCGCGTCGCTCCCCGCTCCGCCGGACCCGAGCTCGTCGCGCAGGCCTCGATCGGCCTGGCCGACCTGCGCCCGCCGGCCCCCGTCGGCGCCCCGGCACCGGCCGTCCGACACGTGCCGGTGCCGCCGCGGCCGGAGGCCGTGAAGGTCGCGCCCGGGCCGCTCGGCATCCCCGGCGCCGCCTACGCCGCCTACCAGGGCGCCGCCGATCGGATGGCACTCGAGGCACCCGGCTGCGGCATCGAGTGGAACCTCGTCGCCGCGATCGGCCGGATCGAATCGGGCCACGCCGACGGCGGCAACGTGGACGCCGCCGGCACCACCCTGACCCCGATCGAGGGGCCGGTCCTCGACGGGACGCTGGCCGGCAACGCCGTGATCCGCGACGGAGCCGGCTTCGCCCGCGCGCTGGGCCCGATGCAATTCCTCTCGAGCACGTGGGCGCTGTTCGGCGGTGACAACTCCGGCGACGGCAAGGCCGACGTCAACAACATCCGCGACGCCGCCTACGGCGCGGCCCGCTACCTCTGTTCCAGCGCGTCGGGCCTGCAGTCGGAGGCACAGCAGCGGGTCGCGGTGTTCGCGTACAACCAGTCGAACTCCTACGTCGACAACGTCGTGGCCTGGTCGAAGGCGTACCGCGACCGGGCGATCCCCGTCGGCGGCATCCCCGACATGACCGCGCCCGTCGCCCCTCCCACGCAGCTGCCGAAGCCGCTGCCGCCCGGCCAGGTGGTCGTCGTCGGCTGCGGCGTGCCCGACGGTGCGCCGTCCGCCTCTGCCGCTCCCGGTGCCCCGTCGTCCAGCCGCCCCGGCCCGTCCGGGAAGCCCACGCCGCCGACGAGCCCTCTCCCCGCCGCATCGACGACCACGAAGCCCACCACGGCGAACCCGGCCGCACCGTCGAGCGCGGCGCGCGGTCCCGCGGGCGCACCCTCCCCGACCACCGTGACGGACTGCGCACCCGCACCGAGCGCACCGTCCACGCCCGGTGCGCCGTCGCCCGGAGCGCCGCCTCCGGGCATCCCCGGCCCGGTGGGACCCGGCGGCGCACTCGCGATCACACCGAGCGGACCGTCGAACCCGGTGCCCCCGAGCGCGCGCCCCGCACCGTCGAGCGTGCGCCCGCTCCCGCCCGCCCGTCCGGCCGTCTCGAGTACGCCCGTCCCGTCGTCCTCGCCGACGGTGCCCCGTCCCCCGAGGTAAGGCGGATTCGGGCCGTCGGGGCCTGCGGATACGATGGAGGGCGCTATGAGTGCGGTTACCGAAGACGCGATCCGGTCGGCCCTTGCCACCGTGAACGACCCCGAGATCGGCAAGCCGATCACCGATCTGGGGATGGTGAAGTCGGTCGCGGTGCAGGCCGACTCGTCGGTGGACGTCGAGGTGTACCTGACCACCTCCGCCTGCCCCATGCGCACCCAGATCGTGGACCGCGTGCGGACGGCCGTCGCCGACGTGCCCGGGACCGGCGAGGTGCGCGTCGAGCTGGACGTGATGAACGACGAGCAGCGCGCCGAGCTGCGGAGGACGGTGCGCGGCGACAAGGCCGAGCCCGTGATCCCGTTCGCCCAGCCCGGCTCGCTGACCCGCGTGTACGCGGTCGCGTCGGGCAAGGGCGGCGTGGGCAAGAGCTCCGTGACGGTGAACCTCGCGGCCTCGCTCGCGGCCCGCGGGCTGTCGGTGGGCGTGCTCGACGCCGACATCTACGGCCACTCCGTGCCCCGCATGATGGGCACCGACGCGCGGCCGACCCAGGTCGATTCGATGATCATGCCGCCGCAGGCGCACGGCGTGAAGGTCATCTCGGTGGCCATGTTCACCACGGGCAACACCCCCGTCGTGTGGCGCGGCCCGATGCTGCACCGCGCGCTGCAGCAGTTCCTCGCCGACGTCTTCTGGGGCGACCTCGACGTGCTGCTCCTGGACCTTCCGCCCGGCACCGGCGACGTCGCGATCTCCATCGCGCAACTCATCCCCGGCGCCGAGATCCTGGTGGTCACCACCCCGCAGACGGCGGCCGCCGAGGTCGCCGAGCGGGCCGGCGCCATCGCACTGCAGACCCGCCAGCGCGTGGCCGGGGTCATCGAGAACATGTCCGGCCTGACTCTGCCCGACGGGACCGTCCTGGACGTCTTCGGCTCCGGCGGCGGCGAGCAGGTCGCGGCCCGGCTCACCCGCGCCGTCGGCGCCGATGTGCCACTGCTCGGGCAGATCCCGCTGGATCCGCAGCTGCGCGAGGCCGGCGACGCGGGGACGCCCGTCGTGCTCTCGGCGCCGGACTCCCCCACCGGCGCCGCCCTCCGCGCCATCGCCGACAAGCTCGCCGTCCGCAAGCGCGGTCTGGCCGGCATGTCGCTGGGCATCGACACCACCCGCCACCTGTGAGTTTCCGGCTCGTCGCCGAGCCGCCGACGGTCGACGACTACCGCCGATTGCGCGCGGAGTCCGGTCTGTCGCCGAAGACGGAAGCGCAGGCGGAGGGAGCGCTCGCGAACAGCTGGCGCTGGTGTCACGTGGTCGTCGACGACCAGGTCGTCGCCATGGGCCGCGCACTCGGCGACGAAGGCTGGTACTTCCACATCGCCGATATGGCGACACTGCCCGCTTTTCAAGGTCGCGGGATCGGGCGTGCCGTCCTCGAGTGGCTCATCGCGGAGATTCGCGCCTCGGCCCCGGCCGACCCCTACATCACGCTGATGGCCGACGAAGCCGGACGGCCGCTGTACCGCAAGCTCGGCTTCGTCGAGACCGCACCCCGCAGCCTCGGGATGTGGCTGCCGAACTGACGCCGGCCTACGTCGCGTCGGGGTCGAAGGGGGCGCGCTCCTCGGGGGCGAGCGGCGTGTGCATCCGCGGCATCGTCGGGGGCTTGTCGAGGCTGAGTTCCGACGACGCGGCGTCGATGGGCGCCGCGGGCCCGGCCGCGGACTCCACGGCCTTGCGCAGGTTCAGCGCGTCGGCAGTGGACCGCACCTGCTCGCTCATCTCACGGATCACCGTGTCGTCGCCGTTGAGCAGGTGCTTGGTGACGATGGCGGTGGGCGTCATACCGCGCAGGTTCTGGATCTGCTGCAGGGGCTCGCGGATGGCGTCGAAATCGCCGCCCATGTCGTCCTTGAGCTGCTGCGTGGCACCGGTCGCGTAGTCGCGCACCTGCCGCAGCGTCGTGAAGAACCAGTTGACCGCACCCGGGAGTCGCTCCGGCCCCAGGATCACCAGACCCACGACGACCAGCATGAAGATCTCCCCCATGCCGAGATTCGAGAACACCCCGTCATGCTACGGGAGGCTCAGTACCGAGCGCACCCCGCGGCCGCTCAGCTCAGCGGCTGGGGCGTGACCTTGATCGGGACCTGCCGGCCGTCGCGGGCCACCGTCACCGTCGTCTCCTTGCCGACGCCCGTGGCGCGGATCGCGACGATGACGTCGGCCGCCTCGGCGACCTCGGTGTCGCCGACCTTGGTGATCACGTCGCCCTCGCGGATGCCCGCCTTCTCGGCGGCGCCGCCCTTCTTGACGTTCTCCACGCGCACACCGGACGCGGTCTCGTTGCTCACCTCGCGGCCGTTGATGCCGAGATCGGCGTGGACCACCTTGTCGCCGCGGATGATCAACTCGGCGATCGGGAAGGCGACATCGGCGGCGATGGCGAAGTTCAGGCCGATCGAACCGCCGGACGGTGCCAGGCCGAGGGTGTTGATGCCGATCTGCCGCCCCTTGAGGTCGAGCAGCGGGCCGCCCGAGTTGCCGGGGTTGATGGCGGCGTCGGTCTGCACCGAGTCGAAGGTCGCCGGCGGATTCGGGCCGTTCGCGGGCCCCTGGACCGGACGGTGCGTCGCCGACACCACGCCGGAGGTGACGGTGCGCCGCAATCCGAGTGGGGAGCCGATCGCGACGACCTGCTGGCCCGCGACGAGCTGGCTGGAATCGCCGCGGCTGATCTGCTGCAGCCCGTCCACGGCGACCTTGACGACGGCGACGTCGGTGTACGGATCCGTGCCGACGAGCTGCGCCGGGGTGCGCGTGCCGTTCCAGAAGACGACCTCGATCTTGGCGTCCTTGTTGGTGGACGCCGTCTCGACGACGTGGTTGTTGGTCATGATGTAGCCGCGCTGGGCGTCGATCACGGAGCCGGAGCCCGTCTCGCCCGTGGTCTTGGTGCGCACCTCGATCGTGACCACACTGGCCCCGACCTTGGCGACCATGCCCGCGATCGCGCCCTGATCGGTGACCTTCGTGTCGTCGACGGGGATCGACGCGCGCGAATCCGTCAACTGCTGCACGGTACTGCCGGTGATGCGGCCGATCGCCCCGCCGAGCAGGCCGATGACCAGGGCGATCACCCCGAGCACGACGAGCGCGCGCACGGAGACACGGCGACCGAACAGGACGTCGCGGACTCCCAGCTGCTCCGGATCCGGCTGCGGCTCCGCCGTCGCGGGTGCGGCGACGCCGGGCTCACCGAGCGCGGCGACCGAATCCGTGTCCCGCCACGGATCGGCGGGTTCGGGCTCGGGTTCAGGGACCAACGAGCCCGCGTACGGGTCGCGCTGCAGCGCCTCCGTGGCGCCGGCGGGCCGGGAGAAGGCCTCGGTGAGAACCGGATCAGGAGCGGCGGCCTGCGGCTGCGGGCCGCGCGGAGCCGACTGCCGGACGGCTTCGGGCGCGAAGGCACCGTCGACCCCGTCCGGCCTGCCGAAGACGACCTGCTCGCCCTCGGACACTGCGGGGCGGTACGTGGGTCGTGGGTCCAGGCGCGGACGCGAGGCGTCGGGATCAGAGGTCACGGATTCGAATCTACCGAGCGTTCCGCCGCCGACCGCGCTTGTTGCGCTCGTCGCGTCGCGAGGATTCCGGCGAGAACGTGGGGAAGCCCTCGAAGGGCTGCGCGCCGTGGCACGCGCTGGGGATCTGCGAGAGCTGGCCGAGCAGACGATGGGGCACGGTGATCTCACCCGACTCGCGCAGCGCGGTGCGCACCTGGCGCTGGGCGTCGACCTCGGCGGCGCACGTGGGGCACTCGGCGATGTGCGTTCCGGCGCGCAGATGCGCGTTCATCCGGAGCTCGCCGTCGACGAAGGCGACGACCGCCTCGTACGCGAGGTGCTCGGTGGACGAGAACTCACCCGGACGGCGGGCGAAAGCGCGCTTGAAACTGCCACTGAGGTGCTCCACGACGCTCCCCTCCTCTGCTCGGATCCGATGCCGCACGGCGGCCTACAGCCACAGTACCTGCACTCACGGATTCAACGACGCGAGTCGCTGCGGAGTTCCCGGACGGGCCGGGGCGGTGGTCAGTACGCCAGTGCGGCGCTGCTGGTCAGCCCCTGATTCGCCAGGGCCTCACGGATGGACTTGCGGCCGCGGTGGATGCGGGAGCGGACCGTGCCGAGCTTGACGCCCAGCGTGGCCGCGACCTCCTCGTAGCTGAGGCCCTCGATGTCGGCCAGCACGACCGCAGCACGGAACTCCGGGGCCAGCGCGTCGAGCGCGGTCTGCAGCTGCGGGCCGAGGTTGGCGTCCGCGTAGATCTGGCCGGGGTCCGGGTCGGACGACGGCACACGCTCGTAGTCCTCGGGCAGCGCCTCCATGCGGATGCGGTTGCGGCGGCGGACCATGTCGAGGAACAGGTTGGTGGTGATGCGGTGCAGCCAGCCCTCGAAGGTGCCGGGCTCGTAGTTCTGCAGGCTCCGGAAGACGCGGATGAAGGTGTCCTGCGTGAGGTCCTCGGCGTCCTGCGCGTTGCCGGACAGGCGGTAGGCGAGGCGGTACACGCGATCGGCGTGCTCGCGGACGAGCTCGTCCCAGCTGGGCATGTCGGCGCGGTCACCCGATGCGTCGAATGCAGCGGTACCTGCGGGTTCAGCAGTGCGCTCGTCGTCGAACGTCGCGTACGCAGCCTCGGGCTGCGACTCCTGCCGGGGTCCGGCCTTGCGGGCCAGGGCCATGCGCTCCTCCTCGTGCCAGCACCGGACGGTGTGGCTCTTGCCTGTCAGAACTCCCGGCGCGTCCGTTTTGTTCCCACGATCGCGGATCGCACGCCGGGTGGTCTTCACTGACCGATACCTTTCCCTGCCGCGGTGTGGGAGCGCTGATTCCTCC
This sequence comes from Tsukamurella sputi, assembly GCF_007858445.1. Taxonomy (GTDB): domain Bacteria; phylum Actinomycetota; class Actinomycetes; order Mycobacteriales; family Mycobacteriaceae; genus Tsukamurella; species Tsukamurella sputi. Next base: position 797,023 of record NZ_VIGV01000001.1, read on the forward strand.
CTGAGTGTTGCCTGTGCATGCATCGCGATTGCTAACGATCGCGTCACGGCGGGGTTGCCGGCGGGCGACGGGCTACGATTGCCGCGTGTCTGACTCCGCCGCATCCGCCCTCGTCACGTACGCCGAGAACGCCATCGTCGAGGACGAGGCGATGTCCGCCGCCCGCGAGCGCGCCGCCGACCTGGGCGTCGACGCGGTGTCGCCGTCCGTCGGCGCGCTGCTGTCCGTGTTCGCCGCCGCCGGCGGCGCGAAGTCCGTGGTCGAGGTGGGCACCGGCGCCGGGATCAGCGGACTGTGGCTGCTCTCGGGCATGCGCCCCGATTCGGTGCTCACCACGATCGACTCGGAGCAGGAGTTCCAGGCCGCCGCGAGGATCGGTTTCCAGCACGCCGGGGTCGCCGCGAACCGCACGCGCCTCATCAACGGCCACGCCCTCGACGTGCTCCCCCGCCTCGCCGACGCCGCCTACGACCTCATCTTCATCGACGGCGAGCCGGTCGATCATCCGCGCTACGTGATCGACGCGGTGCGCCTGCTCCGCCCGGGCGGGGTCGTGGTGGTGAACCTCGGCGACGCGGGCTACCGCATCCCCGACCCCGAGGCCTACGACGACGAGGCCTTCGCCGCCCGCGAGGCCACCCGCATCATCGCCGCCGACGAGAACCTGCTGCCAGTGATCCTGCCGCTCGGCGGCGGCCTCGTCGCCGCCGCGAAGGCCTTCGTCCCGGAGCAGTAGCCCGGAGTCCCGGCGAGCTGCAGGTCGGCTGCGCTACCGCTGCACCGCCTTGGCGACGGTCACGCAGCGCGTGATCCAGTTCCGCTCGCCGGCGTCCAGCGCACGATGCATGCGTTGCGCGTCCTCCACCGCCCAGTGCGCGTTGAGGATCATCCGCACGATCACCCAGTCCCGGGCGCGGTCCTCGTCGAGTCCTGCCGCGTCGACCACAGTGAAGAACCGCCGCTGGATCGACTCGCGCACGTAACCGGACATCTCCTCCCACCGGTTCCACAGCAGCGGCGCGACCTCGTAATGCGGGTCGCCCGACATCGGTTGCGGGTCGATCACCAACCACGGCTCCCGGTCGGCCGCGAGGACGTTCTCGTAGTGCAGGTCACCGTGCACGATCCGGCCCACCGATTCCGGGTCGGCGACGAACGCCCGGCTGGCGCCCAGAGCCCGGTCGATCAGGCGGGGCGGCACGGGCACATCCCGACGGTCCGTCTCCAGCGCACCGAGCCACCGATCCAGGTAGTCCGTCAGCGGCCGCAGGCGCCCCGGCGCCGGCACGTGCAACCTCGGATAGAAGCCGGCGACGGTCTCGCACGCCTGCAGGTCCCACTCCTGCGTGAGATCCCGCTCGCCGAGCTTCTCCAGCAGCATCGCGCGCCGCGCGGGCTCCGCACGGAGCAGGCGTACGGCCCCGTCGCCGCCCCAGTACTGCAGGGCGAGGTGCTCCTGCTCGGCCTCTGCGGCACCGTCGAAGGTGATCTTGAGGACGGCCTCGCCATCGGCCCCGCGCACCGGGACCACCAGCGAGGTGAAGCCGTGCATCACCCGACCCGACGGCGTGAGCCGCCACTGCGCGAGTAGATCGTCGGCGAGATGCGGCAGCCGGTCCAGCCATGCCGCCCAGTCCGGTCCGAGCCTGCGCTGCTCGTCGAGTCCGGCCGGGATGTCCACGCCGTCAGGCTAGCGGGCGCCGCGGCTACGGCTCGGAACGCTCCTGCTCCACACCGACGGGCCGCATCAGCGTCGGATACTTCGGCGGCAGGCCGTCGCCGGTGGAGATGCCGCGCACGCGTCGGGAGATCCACGGGTAGGCGAACTCCCGCCGCCAGCGCCGCTTGATCTCACGGTCCTCCGCGGGCGTGATCACCGGCTCGGGTCCCAGGTCCGGCACCTGCAGCGCGTGCGGCACACCCAGGACGTCCAGCACCTCGATGGCCATGCGCAGGTGTCCGGGCGGCGACATGTGGATCCGGTCGAACTCCCACATCCGCAGGTCCCGGTACTCCTTGAGCCGCCAGTAGTCGAGCAGCAGCAGGCCACGATCCGCGGCGATCTCGCGCACCAGCTCGTTGTAGATCGCGAACCGGCCGCGGAGCGCGCCGAACAGTCCGCCGCCGTGCGTATCGGCGGCGGTCCACACCACGACGGTCGCGCCGGATTCCCCGAGCCGCGCGAGCAGCGAATCGTAGGCGGCGACCACCGCGTCCACGTCCACCGACGGCCGGATCAGGTCGTTCGCGCCCGCGTAGACGGTCACCAGATCCGGCGCGAGCGCGAGGCACGGATCCAGCTGCTCATCGATGATCTGGTCCATCTTCTTGCCGCGGATCGCCAGATTCGCGTACCCGAAATCGGGAGACCGCGCGGCCAGCACCTCCGCGACCCGGTCGGACCAGCCGCGGTACTCGTGCGTCCCCGTCGGGTCCGGATCCCCGACGCCCTCGGTGAACGAGTCCCCGATCGCCACGTACCGCAGGTACTGCGTCATAGCCCTAGACGTCCGTCGAGAACCGCACGCCGCCGTCGGGCAGCTCGACGCCGGGCCACACGCGGGCACCGTGCAGCAGCTCGCACCGGGCGCCGACGGAGGCACCGTCGCCGATGACGGCCTCACGGATACGGGCGCGCGGGCCGATGTGCGCGCCGAAGCCGATGATCGAGCGCTCGACGATCGCACCGGCCTCGATGCGGACACCGTCGAAAACGACGGCCCCGTCGAGCCGCGCGCCCGCACCGATCTCCGCGCCGCGACCGATGACCGAACCACCGATCACGAGCGCACCGGGCGCCACCGAGGCTCCGGGGTGGATGAGGCACTCCCCGCGCGCGCCGTCGAGGGCGGCCGACGGGGCGATGCCGCGCACCAGGTCCGAGCTGCCTGCGACGAAGTCCTCGGGCGTACCCATGTCGCGCCAGTAGCCGTAGTCGACGTGGCCGTACAGCTTGCGCCCGCCGTTGAGCAGCGCGGGGAAGACCTCGCGTTCGACGGAGACCGCCCGGCCGACGGGGATCTCCTCGATCACCGAGCGCTTGAAGACGTAGCAGCCGGCGTTGATCTGGTCGGTCGGCGGATCCTGCGTCTTCTCGAGGAACGCGGTGACCCGCCCGGAGGCGTCCGTCGGGACGCAGCCGAAGGCGCGCGGGTCGGGCACGCGCACGAGGTGCATCGTGACGTCGGCGTCCTTCTCGCGGTGCGTCTGCACGACGGCGCGGATGTCGGATCCACCGAGCACGTCGCCGTTGAAGACCAGCACGTTCTCCGCCTTGAGCGCGGGCAGCACGTTGCGGATGCCGCCGCCGGTGCCGAGCGGCTCGTCCTCGACCACGTAGGACAGCTCCAGCCCCAGTTCGGAGCCGTCGCCGAAGTACTCCTCGAAGACCTCCGCCTTGAACGAGGTGCCCAGCACCACGCGGCGGATGCCCGCGTCGCGGATCCGCGAGAGCAGATGGATGAGGAAGGGCTTGCCCGCCGTGGGCAGCATCGGCTTGGGTGCCGACAGGGTGAGCGGGCGCAGGCGCGTGCCCTTGCCGCCCACCAGGATCACGGCCTCGACATCACCGAGGTCCACACCGGCGTCCTGTTCCACCGAGGTCATTTCTCCCCTTTTCGTCTCCGCGTCGCCGCGAGAACACTGATCCGCGAGCGCGCGGCCAGCCCCACCTTCATCGCCGCGCGCAGGGGCGCGGCCGCCCGACCGGGATGACGGTCGGCGAAGAACCGGTACGCGGACGCGTGGTGCGCGGGAAGCATCAGCTCCGGCACCTTCCCGGCCGCGTGCCCCTTGGCGTGCACGATCTCCGCCGACGGGACGTAGACGTTGCTCCAGCCGGCCCGCGCGAGGCGGTCGCCGAAGTCCACGTCCTCCATGTACATGAAATAGCGGTCGTCGAAGCCGTCGATCGCGGCGAAGGCCTCGGGCCGCACCAGCAGGCAGGAGCCGCTGAGCCAGCCGGCGGTCCGCTCGGCGACCTCGGCCTGCGACTGCTGATAGGCCAGCGTCCACGGGTTCGACTTCCAGACGGTGCCGAGCAGCGCGTGCCCGATCCCGTGCTTGATGCTGGGCAGGTTCCGCGCCGACGGGTAGACGGTGCCGTCGGGGTCGCGGATCAGCGGGCCGAGCGATCCGGCCTCGGGATGCCGGGCCGCCGCCTCGACGAGGGCGTCGATCGAGCCGGGCCCGAAGACCACGTCGGGATTGCTGATCAGCAGGAGGTCGGGGAACGACGGTCCGCCGCCGGCGGCATCGGCACGCAGGCGCGCCACCGCGTAGTTGATCGCGCCGCCGTAGCCGAGGTTCGCGCCGGTGCGCAGCAGCTCCGCCTCCGGGTGGGCCGCCTCGGCGGCCTCGGGCGAGCCGTCCACCGAGCCGTTGTCGGCCATGAGCACGCGCGGCGCGGCACCGGAGAAGGCGCCCCCGATGCTGGTCAGGAAGTTCTCGAGGTGCTCGCCCGGCGAGTAGGTGACGGTGACCACGGCGATCGTGGGGGTCGAGGTGTCGGTTCCGGGCACGCGGCCAGGTTACCGGTCCGCCGGCCCGGGAGCGCCGACCGCCCGGTCCAGTGCGTCGTGCCAGTCCGGCAGCGGCGTCAATCCCCACGCGGACCACGCCGCGGGCGAGAGCACGGAGTAGGCCGGGCGCGGCGCGGGCCGCGGGAACTCCGCCGTCGTGCACGGACAGACGCGCGCCGGATCGGCCCCGGCCCGCGCGAAGACGGCGCGCGCGACGTCGAACCAGGTGGCCGCGCCCCCGCCCGCGGCGTGCAGCACCGCGCCGGGCCGCGTGGGCTCGGCGGCCAGCAGGAGCGCGAGGTCCAGGAGGCCCACGGCCAGGTCGGGCGCGAAGGTCGGCGAGCCGGTCTGATCGTCCACGACCTTCGGGTCGACGCCGTCGTCCGCGAGCCGTCCCATGGTCCCGACGAAGTCCCGCGCCCAGCCGTCCCGCCCGTCGGGGCCCGGGGCGCGCCCGGTGTACACCCACGCGGTCCGCACCACGACGGTCCGCGGGTCCGCGGCGGCCGCTGCGCGCTCGCCGTCGAGCTTGGTGCGCCCGTACACGCTCGACGGTCCCGTCGGATCGCCCGGCTCCCACGGCCGCGGCGGCTCCGAGGCGGGCCCGAAGACGTAGTCCGTGGAGAGCTGGACCAGCCGCGCCCCGGTCGCGGCACAGCGCGCGGCGAGCAGGCCCGGCGCGACGGTGTTCAGCGCCGCGGCGGCCTCGGGCTCGGACTCGGCGGCGTCGACGGCGGTGTGCGCGGCGCAGTTGACGAGCACCGTCGAGGGGCCGATCGCGAGCCCCCCGACGGACTGTGGCGAAGTCACATCGAGCTCTGCGCGGCCCAGCGCGCGGGCCGCGATTCCCCGCGACGCAGCGGCCGCGACCAGTGCCGATCCCACCTGTCCGGCTGCGCCGGTGATCACCAGATCCACACCGCGAACGGTACGTGACGGCCGCGTCTGCGGAGTCTTCACATATCGAGTCGGTACCGTTATGGAGATGTGATCATGCGGGCCGAAGCAGCCGGCCCGCGTTCCGACGTTGAGGAGTGGTGGGTGTCCGACAGCCCCAGTCGACGCGGCGCGCGCCATTCCCGCGGCGCCGACGCACGGCGCACCGATGCCGACCGCGCCGAGGCGCAGCACGCCGAGGCGCCGCGCGCGCGCACGCGGCGCCGCAGCGTGCGCGCCGAGAACGAGGGCTCGGGCGACGGATCGCCGGCGCGCGGCGCCCGGTCGGTACCCCGCGCCGCCGACCTCCCCGTCGACACGCGCGAGCGGTTGCAGCGCAGCGGCAAGGCGCTGATCGCGCTGATCACCGCCATCGTCGTGGTGGTGACGGGAGTGGCCTGGTTCTGGTGGTCGCAGTTCGCCGGAGACATCGAGCGCGGCCCCAGCCTGAGCGCCAAGCCCGACGGTGCCACCGACATCCTCCTGGTCGGCACGGACTCCCGCACCGACGCCAAGGGCAATCCCCTCTCGAAGCAGGAACTGGCCCGGCTCAACGCCGGCGTCGACGACGGCACCCTGAACACCGACACGATCATCCTGGTGCGCATCCCCAACGACGGGAAGTCGGCCACCGCGATCTCGATCCCCCGCGACTCCTACGTGGCCATCCCCGATCAGGGCAAGGGCAAGATCAACTCCGCCTTCGCCGGTGCGGCGAACGTGACCCGCGATAAGGCCATCGCCAACGGATCCAGCGAGAAGGACGCCGTCGAGAAGGGCAACGCGGAGGGCCGCAAGGCGCTCATCGAGACGGTCGCGAACCTCACCGGCGTCTCGGTCGACCGGTACGCGGAGATCGGCCTCGTCGGCTTCTCCCGCCTCACCGATGCGGTCGGCGGCGTCGACGTCTGCCTGAAGAAGCCGGTGAACGACTCGTACTCGGGCGCACGGTTCAAGGCCGGCAAGCAGACGCTCAAGGGCCCCCAGGCGCTGAGCTTCGTCCGCCAGCGGCACGGCCTGCCCCGCGGCGACTTGGACCGCGTGACCCGGCAGCAGGTCTTCATGGCCTCGCTGGCCAGCAAGATCCTCTCGACCGGCACGCTGACGAGCCCCAACAAGCTGAGCCAGCTGCAGAACGCGCTGACCACCTCGGTCACGCTCGACCAGGACTGGGACGTGATGGGCTTCGCGAAGGAGCTGGCGAACCTGTCCGCGGGCAACATCAAGTTCTCGACGGTGCCCGTCGTCCGCGACGACGGCTGGAGCGACGACGGTCAGCAGTCCGTGGTGGTGGTCGACCCGAAGCAGGTCCAGGCCTACGTCTCGGGGCTGCTCGGCGGGTCCAAGCCGGACAAGCCGAAGGCCACCACGAGCTCCGCGCCCGCGGTGCCCTCGGTGAACCGCGCCTCGTACACGGTGGACGTGGTGAACGCGACCACCACGTCGGGCCTCGCGAGCAACGTCTCGACCTTCCTCGGCGGAAAGGGCTTCGGGCAGGGCTCCACGGGCAACGCCTCGTCGTCGGATTCGTCGTCGAGCAGCAGGAGCGCGGTCCTCGCGAGCTCGGCGAACGACCAGGGTGCGAAGGCCGTGGCGGCGCTGCTGGGCGGCCTTCCCGTGGTCGCGAGCACGTCGGTCCAGTCCGGCCACGTCAAGGTGTTGATCCAGGACGGCTACAGCGGCCCCGGCTCGTCGGGCAACTCGGGCGGCTCCGATTCGGCGGCGACCACGACGTCGCTCGCGCCGGGCATGACCGAGTCGCTCGACCCGAGCGAGGCGGCGCGGATCAGCTCGTTGCTCAACAAGCCGGGTTTCACCGCCCAGCAGGACGGAGGGGTCCCGTGCGTGGACTGACGGTGACCGACTCGCTGCTCGTCCCGATCGTCCAGTCCGACGGGGCCGCACCCCGCTTCACCTGGTACGACGATGCCACCGGCGCCCGGATGGGCCTCTCGGCGGTGACGCTGGGCAACTGGGCGGCCAAGTGCGGCAACCTGCTCCGCGATCAGTACGGGCTCGGCCCCGGCGACGCCGTCGGCGTGCTGCTGCCGGCACACTGGCAGACCGCGGGAATCCTGTTCGGCGCGTGGTGGGCCGGGTGCGAGGTCCGGTTCGGCGAGCCCGGCGCGGTCACCTTCTGCGCGCCCGACCGCCTCGAGGAGGCCCGAGATCGTGAGGGGGTCGATGACCTCCTCGCGGTGGGCCTCGACGCCTTCGGCCTGGCCGTGCCCGACCTGCCGCCGGGCATCGACGACTACACCACCGAGGTGCGCGTGCACCCGGACGCCTTCACGCCCGGCGGTGCCGGCACCGCCCTCGCGGGCGACGCCGTCGACATCGTGATGGCCCGCTCCACCGCGCTGGCCGCGTCGGCCGGATACGCCGCGGGTGACCGGGTGCTCTCCACGCGGGAGTGGCGCACCGTCGACGACCTGTACGACGGCCTGCTCGCGCCCTTCGCGGCCCCCGCCTCGGTGATCCACGTGTCCCACCCGGACCCGGCGAAGCTCATGGACAAGTTCGCCACGGAAAAGGCCACCGCGCGCGTCGCATGACGCGGGCGATGGCCTTCGTGAGCTCGACGCGGGTCTCCCCGCTCCGGATCAGCGCAGCAGCTGGCGGCTCATGACCAGGCGCTGGACCTGGTTGGTGCCCTCGTAGATCTGGGTGATCTTGGCGTCGCGCATCATGCGCTCGACCGGGAAGTCGCGGGTGTAACCGGCGCCGCCGAGCAGCTGGACGGCGTCGGTGGTGACGTCCATCGCGACGTCGGAGGCGAAGCACTTCGACGCGGAGCTGATGAAACCGAGGTTCTTCTCGCCGCGCTCGGCGCGGGCGGCGGCGGTGTAGACCATCAGACGCGCGGCCTCGAGGCGCATCGCCATGTCGGCGACCATGAACTGCACGCCCTGGAACTCGGAGATGGACTTGCCGAACTGCTTGCGGTCCTTGATGTACTCGATCGCCACGTCGAGGGCGCCCTGCGCGATGCCGACGGCCTGCGCGCCGATGGTCGGGCGGGTGTGATCGAGGGTCTGCAGCGCGGTCTTGAAGCCGGTGCCCTCCTCGCCGATCATCCGCATCGCGGGGACGCGGCACTCCTCGAAGGCCAGCTCGGCCGTCGGGCTGCCCTTGATGCCCAGCTTGTGCTCGTAGCCGGTCACGGAGAAGCCCGGGTCGTCCTTGTGCACCATGAAGGCACTGATGCCGTTGGCGCCCTTCTCCGGGTCGGTCACGGCCATGACGGTGTACCAGGTGGACTTGCCGCCGTTGGTGATCCAACACTTGGAACCGTTGAGGACCCAGTCGTCGCCGTCCTTGCGGGCGCGGGTGCGCATCGACGCCGCGTCGGAGCCGGCCTCGCGCTCGGACAGGGCGTAGGAGGCCATGGCCTCGCCGTTCGCGAGCGAGGGCAGCACGTGCTGCTTGAGCTCCTCGGAGCCGTTGAGGATCAGGCCCATGGTGCCGAGCTTGTTGACGGCGGGGATGAGCGAGGAGCTGCCGCACACGCGGGCGACCTCTTCGATGACGATGCAGGTGGCGACGGAGTCGGCGCCCTGGCCCTCGTACTCCTCGGGCACGTGGATGGCGTTGAAGCCGCTGGCGACCAGCGCGTCGAGCGCCTCCTGCGGGAACCGCTCCTTCTCGTCGACGTCCTTGGCGTGCGGCGCGATGTCGCGCTCGGCGAGCGCCCGGATGGCGGCGCGCAGTTCCTCGTGCTCCTCGGGGAGCTGGAACAGGTCGAAGTCGGGGTTGCCAGCCATAGGGGCCTCCATCAGCGTCTACGTGTTTGGTCCGCGCTGATTGTATCCATGCCCCCTCCCCGGTCAGTTAGTCGCACGTAACCAGCATTCGGCCCCGCGGTTGTTCCCCGGGACAACGGGCGATCCTTCGGCGTGTGAACGAGAATCGGGGCATGACCTTCACGACGACCATCGGCGCGGCACGAGTGGACCAGGTGACGGAGGTGGACCGATGGGCGTTCCCGCCGGCCGAACTGTTCCCCGCGATCGAGGACGGCCTGGCCGAATCCGCCGCCACCGACCTCGGCGACGGCTACATCGACCCGGACACCGGCGACCTGCTGCTCGCGATCCACACGTACGTGATCCGGCTGGGCCCGACGGTGATCGTCGTCGACACCGGCAACGGGAACGCCAAGCAGCGCCCCGTCCTCGCGGCGCACCACATGTTCGACACCGACTACCTCGACCGCCTCGCGCACACGGGTGTCGAGCCCGACGACGTCGACCTCGTCATCAGCACCCACCTGCACCCCGACCACTGCGGATGGAACACCCGCCTCGTCGACGGTCAGTGGCGACCGACGTTCCCGAACGCCGTCTACCTGTTCGCGCGCTCGGACCTGGACGCGCTGCGCGGTCTCGCCGCGGGCGACGGCCACGAAGGCGTCCTGGCCGACCTCGCCCGCACCTATGTGGACAGCGTCGGCCCGGTCCTCCGCGACGGCCACTGGCGCGCGGTCGCCGAGGACGAGGTCATCGCCGCGCACGACGACACCGAGATCGTCGTGCTCGCCGCGCCCGGCCACACGCACGGCCACCTCGCGATCGAGATCAGGTCCGCCCGATGCGGCGCGATCCTCGCCGGCGACGCGATCCACCACCCGATCCAACTGCTGCACCCGGAGCTCGTCCAGGGCGGCGACGCGGAGCCGGGTACTGCGCGGGCCACCCGTGCGGCCCTGCTTCGACGGTGCGCGGACGAGGGCCTGCTCCTGCTGCCGGCGCATTTCACCGAGCACGCGCCGTTCCGGGTGACGATCGGCGGCGACGGCCGCCCGGCGGTCAGCGCGGCAGTCGGGTGAAGACGCGGTGCACGACACCGCTGGGGCTCGCCGTGGATTCGATCGCGAACCGCTCCTGCACGCCCTCGAGACCGTCCCACAGCCGCTCGCCGCGGCCGAGCACGATCGGCACCTCCACCACGTGCAGGTGATCGATCAGGTCGGCGGCGAGGAATTCGCGCACCGTCGACGGTCCGCCGCCGATGCGGATGTCCTCGTCCCCCGCGATCTCCCGCGCGACGGCGACCGCCTCGGCGGGTGCGGCGTCGAGGAAGCGGAACTCCACGCCGTCGCCGGTGGTGAACGAGGGCCGCGGGTGGTGGGTCAGCACGATGATCGGGGTGGTGAACGGTGTCTCCTCGCCCCACCAGCCGCGCCAGGACTCGTCGGCGAGCACCTCGGGAGTCGGCGCGAACTTGCCGCGCCCCATGATCTCCACGCCGATGCCCTCGTCCCAGGCCTCGGAGAAGGCGTCGTCGACGCCGCGCGCGGCGCTGCTCAGCCCGTGGATCGCGGCACCGCGGCGGGTGCCGAAGAACCAGGTCATCAGCGATCCGCCGGCGTGTCCGAAGGGAGCGTCCGGCGACTGATCCGCACCGGTGCCGAAGCCGTCCAGCGAGATCGCGAAGTTGTGCACCCGCACCTGTCCGCTCATGCGGATCAGACTAGCCCCGATCAGCCCTCGAGGAGCTTGCGTCGCAGCGCCTCGTCCTTGTCCAGCACCATCTTCTCGAGGTCGGCCTGGAAGGCCGCCATCCGCGAGCGCAGCGCGGGATCGGCGGCGCCGAGGATCCGCACGGCCAGCAGGCCCGCGTTCCGGGCGCCCCCGACGGACACCGTCGCCACGGGGATGCCGGCGGGCATCTGGACGATGGAGAGCAGCGAGTCCATGCCGTCGAGGTGCTTTAGCGGCACGGGAACGCCGATCACGGGCAGCGGGGTGGCGGAGGCCACCATGCCCGGTAGGTGCGCGGCGCCGCCGGCGCCGGCGATGATCACCTCGATGCCGCGGTCCGCGGCGCCCTTCGCGTAGTCCAGCATCCGCTGCGGCGTGCGGTGCGCGGAGACCACGCCCACCTCGAACCGGACACCGAACTCGGCCAGCGCCTCGGCGGCGGCCTCCATGGTCGGCCAGTCCGAGTCGCTGCCCATGATCAGGCCGACCCGGGGGCCGGAGGCCCCCCGATCAGCACCGGCTCCGGTCCCGTTACCCATGAACGCTCCATCCGTCGGTCCACTCCGCGGTCGCCATCCAGTGCGCCGCGCGTTCCGCCCGTTCCCGCAGCTCCGCGACGTACGCGGCGTCGCCACGGTCACCGTCGACGGAGCCTACGAGGTTCACGTGCCCGATCTTGCGGTCGGGCCGCCCCTCCTTGCCGTACATGTGCACGTGCGCGTCGGGCATCCGCGCCAGCAGGTGGTGCAGGCGCTCGTCGACGCTCATCTCGGGCTCCGACGGTGCGCCCAGCACGTTGGCCATCACGGTCAGCGGCGCGGTCGCCGCGGTGTCACCGAGCGGATAGTCGAGGACGGCCCGCAGGTGCTGCTCGAACTGGCTGGTCACGCAGCCGTTCATCGACCAGTGTCCGGAGTTGTGGGGGCGCATCGCGAGCTCGTTGACCAGCATCTCGCCCGACGGGGTCTGGAACAGCTCGACGGCCATCACGCCGACCACGCCCAGCTCGTTCGCGAGCCGCAGCGCGAGCGATTCGGCGAAGGACGCCTCCTCGTCGGAGAGGTTCGGCGCGGGCGCGAGCACCACCGCGCACTGCCCGTTCCGCTGCACCGTCTCCACGACGGGCCAGGTCGCGCCCTGCCCGAAGGGCGATCGCGCCACCATCGCCGAGAGCTCGCGCGCCAACTCGACCCGCTGCTCGGCGAGCAGCTGAACGCCGGCCGCGAGCTGCTCGTCGGCCACCGCGAGCGCCTCGTCGAGGGAGTCGGGCAGCCACACGCCGCGGCCGTCGTAGCCGCCCCGGACGGCCTTGAGCACGACGGCACCGTCGAACCGGTCCCAGAAGGCCCGGACGTCGTCCGTCGCGGTGATCTCGGCGAAGCCCGGCACGGGCGCTCCGAGCTCGGCCAGACGGTGCCGCATCGCCAGCTTGTCCTGCGCGTACAGCAGGGCCTGCGGCGGCGGGTTGACGGTGACGCCCTCGGCCTGCAGGGCGACGAGGTGCTCGGTGGGCACGCCCTCGTGGTCGAAGGTCAGCGCGTGCGCGCCGGTCGCGACGCGGCGCAGGTCCTCGATCCGATCGTGATCGCCGAGCACCACGTCGGCGCACACCTGCGGCGCGGGCTCGTCGGGCGAGGCGGCGAGCACGCGCAGGGACTGCCCCAGCGCGATCGCGGCCTGATGGGTCATCCGGGCCAGCTGACCTCCGCCGACCATGGCCACGACGGGCCGTGACCGGCGCGATTGAACATCACTCACCCGTCCATAATCGCAGGTCCGCGGTGCCGTGCGAGCGCCCGGCACGACACAGCGCCCCGGTACCGACCGCGTCACACTCTCCGCGGTACTATTCACGGTTCCGTTAGAGTGGCGCACGTGGCTTTCATCGAGGCGATTCTGGATCGCACCCCGGCACCGCTCCGCGGGCTCGTCATGCAGCACCACGAGCTGATCAAGTTCGCGATCGTGGGCAGCACGACGGCGGTCTTCGACCTCGCCATCTTCTACGGCCTGGTGCTCACGGTGCTCAGCGACAAGCCCACCGTCGCGAAGGTCTTCTCCGGCGTCTGCGCCGTGATCCTCTCGTACATCCTCAACAGCGAGTGGAGCTTCAAGCACCGCGGTGGCCGTGAGAAGCACCACGAGGCGCTGCTGTTCTTCGTGATCTCGGGCATCGGCGTGCTCATCATGGCCGCGCCCATCTTCATCGCGAACAACTTCTTCCACCTGCGTGACGTCGACTCGACGACCACGCTGATCATCGTCGACTTCGTGCTCAACTACGTCGTGGGCAACCTGCTGCAGATGGCCTTCCGGTTCTGGGCGCTGCGGCGCTGGGCCTTCCCGGAGGATCTGCGCGACGCCCCGGAGCAGGAGTCCATCCCCGCCACCGGCGATACCACCTCCGCCGGCGAGCGCTGAGCCCTGCGGGCGTGCGGCACCGCATTCTCCGTTCGACCATCGCGGTCGTCGCGGTCACCGGCCTGTTCCTCGGCCTGCCGCTGATGTTCTACACCTGGCGGTGGCTCGACGACACCGCGCGCACGGACCTGCAGCACCGGCTGCAGCGCGCCTCGTCGGAGATCCTCGTCCAGGAGCAGCGCACCGGCGACGGCGGCGAGCCGCCGGTCGACACCCTGCGCCTGCTCGTCCCGTCCGGCGGTCGCCTGGTCCTCACCTACACCGACCGCAGCGGAGCCCCGCGCGAACTCACCGTGGGCGCCGAGAAGCCTCTCGAGAACCCCATGGTCGAGGGCACCTCGCTCGGCGAGGCCGGCGTGCTGCGGCTGGAGCAGGACTACTCCGGCGTGCGCAGTGAACAGTTCCGGGCACTGACGATCGAGCTCATCGTGATGGCGCTGTCCGTGACCGCGGGCGTCGTGGTCGCCGCGGTCACCGCGAGCCGCGTCGCCGACCCGGTCCAGGACGTCGCCGACCGCGCGCAGCGGCTCGCAGACGGCGACTTCCGGCCCGATTCGAACCGGCACGGCATCGAGGAGCTCGACCGCGTCCTCGACGTTCTGGACGCTGCCACCGTCGAGATCGCCGACCGCCTGCAGCGGGAGCGGCAGATCGTCGGCGACGTGTCGCACCAGCTGCGCAGCCGCCTGACCGCCATCCACATCCGCCTCGACGAGCTCACCCTGCACGCCGACCCCGAGGTCGTCACCGAGGCCCGCGCCGCCCTCGACCAGGTCGACCGGCTCACCTCGTCGGTCAGCGACATGGTGCAGATGGCACGCACGGAGCGCACCCCCCAGGGCGTGGTCGACGTCCGCGCCGAGCTCACACCGCTCCTCGCCGACCTCGAGCCCGCCTTCGCCAGGGCGGGCCGGCGGCTCACCGTCGTGGCCGGGGGCCCGGAGTCCCTGCCCGCCCGCGCCACCGCGCCGCGGGTCCGCGAGGCGGCGGCGGTCCTCATCGACAACGCGCTGGTCCACGGGCGCGGCACGGTCACGGTCACCTTCGGCTCGGTCGGCGCGCACACCGTGCTCGTCACCGTCGCCGACGAGGGCTCCGGCATCTCCGACGGTGACGCGCAGCGCATCTTCCGGCGGGGTTACTCCGCGGGGGCCGGGACCGGGGTCGGCCTCGCGCTCGCCCGCGCCTTCATCGAGGGCGACGGTGGCCGTCTGCAGCTGCAGAGCCGCAGGCCCACGACCTTCGCGATGTTCCTGCCCGCCGCGGGTCCGGACGAGCCGCAGGTCGAACCGGCCGCACCGGAACCCGAGCCCCGCTGACTCACGATCGGGGCGCCGCCGAGCAGGTGCCCGAGACCGGGAGTCGGATGGCGCCTACTCCGCGTCGAAACGGAAACCCACGCCGCGGACGGTGACGATCCGGCGCTGCGGGCCGGTGTCGTCGCCGATCTTCCGGCGCAGCCAAGAGATGTGCATGTCGAGCGTCTTCGAGCCGCGCAGGTCCGAATCGCCCCAGACGTCGGCGAGGATCTCCTCGCGGGAGAGCAGCCGGCCCGCGTGCTCCATGAGGAAGCGGAGCAGTTCGAACTCCTTGTTGGCGAGCGAGACGTCGGCGCCGTCGACGGTGACGCGCCGCGCCGTGGCATCGAGGCGGATGCCACCGGCTTCGACGACCTCGGGCGCGTCCTGCACCGGAGCGCTGCGCCGCAGGAGGGCGCGGGTGCGCGCCATCAGCTCGAACATCCGGAAGGGTTTGCCGACGTAGTCATCGGCGCCGGCGTCGAGGCCCACCACGAAGTCCATCTCATCGGTGCGGGCGGTGAGCATGAGCACGGCCAGCTCGGGCCGCGCGGCGCGGACCTCGCGGCACACCTCCAGCCCGTCCAGCTCGGGGAGCCCGAGGTCCAGGATGAGCAGCGCGTACTCCCCGTCGAGCGCGCGGCGCAGGGCCTCGGTGCCGGTGCCGGCGACGTCCACCTCGTAGCCCTCGCGGGACAACGCCCGGGCCAGCGGCGATGCGATCGCCTCGTCGTCCTCGGCCAGGAGCACCCGCGTGGTCATGACCGCCGAGGGTACTCCGCCGAGCGGGCTTCGCGGCCCCGGTCGTCGTCCGCGTCGTCGAGCGCGTCGACGAGGAGCGCGTGCGTCGCGGCGATCCGCGGCACGTCCGGGAAGTCGAGCGGGTCCTCGCCGGCGGATTCGACGGTGAGCACGCCGCTGCGCAGCATCCGGTCGAGGAGCCGCTGGTGGTACTGCACGGAGTTGATCCGGCGCAGCGGGATGTCGATGCCGCGGCGGCGCACGATGCCGGAGCGGAACATGATCCGCAGGTCCGTGACCACGAGGTGGGTCGCGCGCCAGACCGCCCACGGGCGGGCCGTCCACCACCCCACCACCGCGATCCAGACCACGACGATCGCCAGCAGCAGCCAGTCGGGCAGCGCACCGTCGAGATGCGCGCGGCTGAGCAGGCCCAGCGCGACGCCCGCGGCGGCGCAGGCGGCGAACAGGACCAGCACCGGCACGATCATCCGCGAGGCGTGCGGGCGCGTGTGCAGCAGGATCCGCTCGTCGTCGATGAGCGCTTTGGCCGGGAATCCCACGTCTCAGGCCGGCCGCAGGTGGGTCACGTCGCCGGCGGAGAGCACGTGCCGGGAGCCGGTCTCGTCCTCGACCACGATGCGGCCCTCGACGTCCACGTCCACGGCGGTGCCGCGCAGCACCTCGTCGACGGGGAGCGAGACGGTCACGGCCTGCCCGACGGTGACGCACGCGGCCAGGTACTCCGCGCGGGCCGCGGCGGGATCGTCGGTCCACGCGGTGAGGCCGGCGTCGAGGTGGCGCAGGTAGGCGATGGCGAGGGCGGTGCGGTCGGGATCGTCGGCGCCCGCGAGCTGCAGCGACGTGGCCGTCTCGACGGGGACGTCGGCGGCGGCGAGCGTCGTGTTCAGGCCCGTGCCGATCACGGCGACGAGCGCACCGTCGGGGCCGGTGGCGAGCTCGGAGAGGATGCCGGCCGTCTTCCCGCCCCGCTTCCCCGGCTCGGCCTCGAGCAGCACGTCGTTGGGCCACTTCAGGCCGGCGCGCACGCCGGTCACCTCGCGCACGGCGGCGACCGCGGCGACGCCGGTGACCAGCGAGAGCCAGCCCGCGCGCGGCGCCGCGGCGGCGGGCACGCCCACCGTCACGGAGATGGACAGCTGCGTGCCGGCCGGCGCCGACCAGGGGCGCAGGTGGCGGCCGCGGCCCGCGGTCTGGACGTCGGCGATGAGGACGCGGCCGGGCTCGTCGCCGGCGCGGACGCCGTCGGCGAGGTCGGCGTTGGTGGAGCCGGTGCTGGGCACCACCGACACCTGGTGCCAGCGCGTGCCGCGCACGGCTGCGGCGATCGCCGTCTGATCGGGGAGCACCACGACCTCCTTCTATGGGCAGTGCGGTTCGGAATCGACTCTATTGGTTAGAGTCGGGTCTATGACGAGTGCCTCCACCACCGACGGCGCCTCCGGCGCCGGCAACAACGCTGACGCCGAGCCCAGCATCCACACCACCGCCGGCAAGCTGGCGGCCTTCCGCAAGAAGGACGCGGAGGCGCTGGCCCCGATGGGGCAGGCGGCGATCGACAAGGTGCACGAGAAGGGCCGGCTCACCGCCCGCGAGCGCGTACTCGCGCTGCTGGACGAGGGCTCCTTCGTCGAGCTCGACAAGCTGGCCCAGCACCGCTCCACCAACTTCGGCATGGCCGCGCGCCGTCCGGTGGGCGACGGTGTGGTGGCCGGCTACGGCACCATCGACGGGCGCGAGGTCTGCGTCTTCAGCCAGGACTCCACGGTCTTCGGCGGCTCCCTCGGCGAGGTCTACGGCGAGAAGATCGTCAAGGTCATGGATCTGGCCACCAAGACCGGCCGTCCGCTCGTCGGCATCATCGACGGCGCGGGGGCCCGCATCCAGGAGGGCGTCGTCTCGCTCGCCCTGTACTCGCAGATCTTCTTCCGCAACACGCAGGCCTCGGGCGTCATCCCGCAGATCTCCGTGGTGATGGGCGCGGCCGCCGGCGGCCACGTCTACTCCCCCGCCCTCACCGACTTCGTCGTGATGGTGGATCACGAGAGCCAGATGTTCATCACCGGCCCGGACGTGATCAAGTCCGTGACCGGCGAGGAGGTCACCAAGGAGGAGCTGGGCGGCGCCCAGACCCACATGACCAAGTCCGGCACGGCGCACTACGTCGCCTCGGGCGAGCAGGACGCGCTGGACTACGTGCGCGAGCTGCTGACCTACCTGCCGTCGAACAACCGCGCCGAGGCCCCGCGCTTCGTTCCGACGGACCCGCTCACCGGCTCGATCGAGGACTCCCTCACCGACGAGGACCGCGAGCTGGACACGCTGATCCCGGATTCACCGAACCAGCCCTACGACATGCACGAGGTCATCCGCCGTCTCCTCGACGACGACGAATTCCTCGAGATCCAGCCGCAGCGCGCGATGAACATCATCGTGGGCTTCGGCCGCATCGACGGTCGCAGCGTGGGCATCGTGGCGAACCAGCCCACCCAGCTGGCGGGCTGCCTCGACATCGACGCCTCGGAGAAGGCCGCGCGCTTCGTGCGCTTCTGCGACGCCTTCAACATCCCGATCGTCACCCTCGTCGACGTGCCCGGATTCCTGCCCGGCACCGGCCAGGAGTACGACGGCATCATCCGCCGCGGCGCGAAGCTGCTCTACGCCTACGGCGAGGCCACCGTTCCGAAGATCACCGTGGTCACCCGCAAGGCCTACGGCGGCGCGTACTGCGTCATGGGCAGCAAGGACATGGGCGCCGACATCAACCTCGCGTGGCCCACGGCCCAGTTCGCCGTCATGGGCGCGAGCGGCGCCGTCGGCTTCGTCTACCGCAAGGAGCTGGCCGAGGCGGCGGATAAGGGCGAGGACGTCGACGCGCTGCGCCTGAAGCTGCAGCAGGAGTACGAGGACACGCTGGTCAACCCGTACGTGGCGGCCGAGCGCGGCTACGTCGACGCGGTGATCCCGCCCTCGCACACCCGCGGCCAGATCGTCACGGCACTGAACATGCTCGAGCGCAAGGTGGTCGCCACCCTGCCCAAGAAGCACGGGAACATCCCGCTGTGAGCGCCGAGCAGAAGCCGGTCGAGGCCAGCTCGGCCGACGTCGAGAAGCTCCGCGCCGCCATCCGGTTCGAGAAGGGCAACCCGTCGGACGCGGACGTCGCCGCCGTCGTCGCGGTGCTCGCCGCGGCCACGAGTTCGACGCCGTCGGGCACGACCGCCCCGGAGTCGCTGTGGGGCGACAACCGTGACCGGATGCGCCCGCAGTACTTCAACGGCCCCCGCGCCTTCACCAGCCAGACGCCGCTGTTCTGGACCAAGGGGTCTTGACCGCCCCGGTGCGTCTCGTGCTCGCGTCGGCCTCGCCGGCGCGGCTCGCGGTGCTGCGGGCCGCCGGCACGTCGCCGTTCGTCTCGGTCTCCCAGGTCGACGAGGATGCGATCCTCGCCGGCCTGGGCCCCGACGTCTTGCACGAGGACGCCGTCGCCGCCCTCGCCCGCGCCAAAGCGCGGGACGTCGCCGACCGCATCGTCGCCGACGGCCCGCTGCCCGGGCGCGCGGTCGTGATCGGCTGCGATTCCATGCTCTCCATCGACGGTGAGCTCGTCGGCAAGCCCCACACCCCCGAGGTCGCCACGGCGCGCTGGCGCGCGATGCGCGGCCGCACGGGCCGCTTGCTCACCGGGCATCGCGCGATCCTGCTCGACGACGGTGTCGTCACCGCGGAGAGCGGCGGCACCCGCTCCACGACGCTGCGCTTCGGCGCACCGTCGGACGCGGAGATCGACGCCTACGTCGCGACCGGCGAGCCCCTCGAGGTGGCCGGCGGCTTCACCCTCGACGGTCTCGGCGGCTGGTTCGTCGAGGCGATCGACGGCGATCCGAGTTCCGTCATCGGCATCTCCCTGCCGTTGACGCGCGAGCTGCTCGACGGGCTGGGCGTCTCCCCCGTCGAGCTGTGGCCGGACCGAGCCTGATCTTCACCATGTCGGACGTGGTGGACCTCACAGGATTTCGCCCACCGATCGTGTAATCATCTCGTTAACGGCGGGCGATCACCACGTTTCCGCAGTTCGGCGCCACACTCGATGTTTCCATCACGTACGCCGTTCGAGCTGCAAGAACACCGAAGCATTACCTTCAGGCGAGTTCCCCCAACCCTGGTCAAGGGTCCAATAGCGTGACGAGCGCCACCACTCGTTCGTCTCGCGAAAGGAATGGACGTCGACTTAGCGTCATCCCATGACCACGACGCTCCGCCCCCTCGCCTCGTCCGAGATCGGCTTCGTGGGCCCGCACCCCACCACGTGCGCCTTCGAGCTGACCGTGCGCGGCCCGCTCGATCAGGACGCCCTCGCCGACGCCTTCGCGGCCCTGCGGGCCGAGCACCCCGCGCTGGACGCCGCCGTCGCACCCGCCGGCGACGGGTACGCCTTCGTCTCGCCCACGGCCGGCGCGGCGCTCACCACCGGCCCCGAGGCTCCCCTCGTCGACCCCGCGCACGCGCTCGCCCGGCTGCACGTCACGTCGGTCGGCGATCGGCACCGCGTCGCCCTCGCCGTCAGCCACGCGCTCGCCGACGGTGCGCACCTCTTCGCGCTCCTGAGCCGGCTCTGGTCGCATTACACCGCGCTCGTCCGCACGGGCGCGACGGACGTCGCGGCGCCGCGTCCCTTCCCCGGCTCGGCGCAGCGGGTCCTCGCCACGCTCGACGTCCCGAAGGTCAGCACCGGCCGCGCCAGGCTCGACGGTGCGCGGTGGTACGGCAGCGCTCCCGTCCTCGCCCCGCGGGAGGCCGACGGGGCCGTCCTGCCCGAGACGATCTCGCTGCGTTTCTCGCCGGAGACCACCGCGCGCTTCACGGAGGCCGCGCAGGAGAACGGCGTCAACGCGCTGCTCTCCGGCACCCTGCTCGCCGCCGAACGCGCGGGCTTCCTCGGCGAGGATCCCGCGGCGCCGATCCGGATCGGCGCGATGACCCTCGTCGACCTGCGGCGCCGGGTGCGCCCCCTGCTCGATCCGACCGAGGTCACCAACTTCGTCGGCGCCTCCTACAGCGCCCCGGAACTGACCACCGCCGCCGACCCCGAGCGGGTGGGCGCGGCCCTGGCGAAGACGGTGCGCACCGATGTGCGGGGCGGGCGTGCACTCGCCGCCCTCGCCAACGCGGCGGCGTCCTCGGCGACGCCGGAGCCGCCGGTGGTGCTCAGCAACCTCGGGCCGCTCGACGTCGAGCTGCCCGACGACCTGACCGCGGAGGACCTGCGGCCCGTCCTGTCGATGGACTCCACCGCCCTGCACGTTCCCGCCGGCCCGCGTCGCGCGGCACCGTCGGCCACGATCCACCAGGTCTGGACCTTCCGCGGCCGCCTCGGGATCGAGGCGATCACCCTCGGCGGCACCGCCACCACCGAGGCCCGCACCGCGGTCGCGGACCGCATCGACGCCCTCGTCCACGCCGCCGCCCGCCGCGCACCCGCAGCCTGACCGTCACCGATCGCACAGGAGCCGACATGCAGAACCACCGCCCCCTCACCTTCTCCGAGGCCTCCTTCGTCCGTCCCACCTCGCGCGAGGTCATCGGCACCTCGTTCGAACTGCGCGGCACCGTCGACCGAACCGCACTGCGCTCGGCGTTCACGTCGCTGCTCGAGGAGTACCCCGTCCTGGCGGCCCGCATCGTCGACGTCAAGGGCCGCCCCCACTTCGCGCCCGGCGACGCCTCGGTGGTCGCCGCGATCGGCTTCCGCGAGACGACGGCGCCGTGGACCGGCTACGAGCAGACCCCGCCGTGGTTCGTCGGCTCCGAGCAACTGGCGGCACTGTCGCTCACCGGGATCCGCGACCGCTACCGGCTCACGCTGTGGGCGAGCCACGCCGCCACGGACGGCTCCGGCATCGTCGCCATCGCGGCCCGCCTGTTCGAGCTGTACACCGCGCTGGCGAGCGGCGCCACGCCGATCATCCGGCGCGCCACCGACTTCCCTGCGGAGCCGCACCTGGTGATGGCGGCCCGCGGGCACCTCCCCGCGGAGCTGGACTACGAGGAGCGGCTCGCGGGCACCGTCTGGCACGGGGCGGTTCCGGCCCACTTCCCCGACGAGCCCGGCCCCGATGTCGACGATGCGCTGCGCATCCGGTTCGGCACGCACGAGAGCGCCGCCTTCTCCGCCGCGGCTCGCGCCCATGGGGTCTCGTCGCACGCCCTGCTGAGCGCGGTCATCGCGCGGGCCGAGCTCGCCGAGTGCGCGGAGGGTTCGGCGGTCGCTCTGCTCACCCCGGTCGACTTCCGCAGCCGGATCGACCCGCCGATCCCACTGCGGTCGGTGACCGCCCTCTGCGGCTTCTCCTACGTCGCGGTCGGTGACGCCCCGACGGAGGAGATCGCGCGCACCGTCGCCGACCGGATCCGTGCGGACGTCCGCGACGGCACCGTGCTGCGGACGTCGGTGAGCCCCATGCCCGACCCCCGGACCCGGCGCCACGGGCCTCCCGTCCTGATCAGCAACCTCGGCGAGGTGCCCGCACCGCTCACCCCGGCGGGCCTCGACGTCCTCGACTTCCACGCGCAGATCGTCCGCAGCGCGGCCGGAATCCGCGAGTACGCCGCCGGAGCCGGCGACGAGGCGGTACCGGCCTCGCCCATCGGCACGTCCTACCTCGTCTCCACCTTCGGCGGCCGCCTCTCCGTCGAGCTGCGCGTACTCCCCGGCACGCTCGACGGTGCCGTCCGCCGCCGGCTCCTCGACCGCATCGAGGCCGGCGCGCACCGGCTGCTGTCGATCGGGACCGCGGCATGACCGTCCCGCTCGCCGACACGCAGTCGCCGCCGGCGCCGCCGGTGGCGCTACTCGTCGACGTCGCGCTCCAGCTGGGCGTGTACTTCAGCCTGCGCTACCTGGTGGGCACCGGCCAGCTCCTCGCGCTGGTCGCCGGCACCACCCTGGTGGCGCTGCGGATCCTCGTCCGGTCCCTGGTCCGACGGTCCGTGGACCCGCTGGAGATGTTCACGCTCACGCTCCTGGCGTCGTCGATCACGGCCGCTGCGATCTCCGGCAGCCCGCGCATCATCCTGCTGGTGGAGACCTCCATCGGTGCGCTGATGGCCGTCGCGATCGCCGCCGGCCTGCTCCTGCGGCGCCCGGCGGTCGCGACCCTGATGATGCGCCTGACCGTCCGCGGCGACGGTGCCCGGGCGCAGCGCTGGAACCGCCGGGTCCGCACCGAGCGCCGGTGCACCCGCGCGCTCGGGGCGGTCGACCCGCTGTGGCTCGTGGCGGTGGTGCTGAGCACCACCGCTTCGATCACCGCGGCGCTCGGCCTCCCGATCGACTACGCCGTGGTCGCGTGCCAGCTGATCCCGCTGCTGGTCGCCGTACCCGTGCTCCCCCTGACGCTGCTGCTCCTGCGTCCCGTCCGCGCCGCCCTGGCCGAGCCCCGAACCGAGTTCCACCCGCCCGTCGAAAGGACATCACTGACATGAAGGTCTGCATCCTCGCCATGGGGAGCCGCGGCGACGTCCAGCCGACGATCGCGATCGGACTCGCGCTGCGCGCCCGCGGCCACGATGTGACGATCGCCGCGATGGGGGACCCGCTGGTCGAACTCATCCGCTCCGCGGGCCTCGACGCGCACCGCCTCAACGACGGTGTCCCCGACTACGACGACGACTACCGCGACGTGATCCACCGGCCGGTCGAGCGGATGCGGGCCTACGGGCGCTGGCTGATCCGCAACATCGCCACCATCTCCCGCGAGACGGAGATCGTGTGCCGCGACGCCGATGTCGTGCTGACCCATTCGGACGCGGTCGATTTCGCACTGCCGATCACGCGGCGCAGCGGCGCGACCATCATCAGCTACCGGTTCTTCCCCGGGACCACCAACAGCGTCTACCCGATGACGCAGTACACCCCCGCGGGCTTGACCAGCGACGTGCTCTCGCGCTCGCCCCGGATGGTCAAGCGCGCGACCTGGGCCCTCGGCGACTCGTTCACCTGGACGCACGTCCGGGCGGCCGTGAACTTCCACCGGATGTCGGTGGGCGAGGCGCCCTACCGGTCGCGGCGCGCGAAGAACCGCGACGCCCACGAGATCGTCGATCTGCAGCTCTACGATCCCGCCCTGACCCCGGACCTGGTCCCCGAGTTCAGCCGTACCCGGCCGATGCTGGGCTTCCCCGAGGTCCCTTCGGACGCCTGGCTGCGCCGGGGCGCGCAGAAGCGCACCGACGCCGATCTCATGGCCTGGCTCGCCGACGGCGACGCCCCGATCTACTGGGGCTTCGGCAGCATGCGCATCGCGGACCCGGACGGCATGGCGCGCACCTTCGCCCGCGTCTGCGCCGAGCGCGGCCGCCGCGGGCTCATCGTCGCCGGGTGGAGCGATCTCGTCGGCGCCGACCTCGGCGAGCACATCCGCGTCGTGGACGAGGTGGTGCACGCGGAGGTGCTCCCCCAGTGCGCGGCCGCCGTCCACCACGGCGGGGCCGGGACCACGGCCGCCACGCTCCGGGCGGGCCTCCCCACCCTGATCTGCCCCGTGCTCGCCGACCAGCCCTTCTGGGGCGCACGGGTCACGGACCTCGGCGTCGGCGCGTGCCTACCGATGCGCAATGTCACCGCCGAACGCCTGCACGCCGCCTTCGACCTGCTGCTCGATCCGGCGACCCGCCGCCGGGCGCAGCGCATCTCCTCCCTGATCGACCTCGGCGACATCCCCGCCCGCCGCGCCGCGACGATCATCGAGTCGATCGCCGAGGACGACGGGGTGGACGTGCGGACCGTCGCGCCGCTGGTGGCGCCCGACACCGTCGATTTCGACACCGCCGCGGTGGTCTCCCTCGCCGGACTGGAGGTGTGAGATGCCCCGACGCTCCCTGACCCCGCTCGAGATCCCGTACGTGCTCACGGGAACCACCTCCAGCGGCAGCTTCGTGGTCCGCGGCCCGGTGGTGGCGGACCGCCTGGCCGGCGCCTTCGCCTCGCTGCGCCGCGAGCACCCCGTGCTCGCGGGCCGGATCGAACCGCACGCCTTCGGGTTCGACCTCGTCGCACCGGATTCCCCGCCCGAACAGGAGGCCGCACCGATCCGGGTGGAACTGCGCCCCTTCGCCCCGGGCGACGTCCGGCTGGGCGTCGACGTCGAGAACGCCGTCTCCGCCCTGCAACTGGTCTCGGACGGTGACCTGCATCGGGTGACTCTCGGCGTGAGCCACGCGGTCGCGGACGGCGCGCACGCGCTGTACCTCAATCTGCGCCTCTGGGAGCTGTACTCGGGTGCTGAGGCCGCGCCACCCGCGGACCTGCCGGCCGCGCCGACGGACCTGGCGGAACGCGTCGGCGCCGCAGGGGCTCCCGCCGAGCACGCGACGGTCGCCGTGCGCTCCACGGCCGCGATCCCCACGGCGGAGGACGTCGACGGCGGCGATTTCGCCTTCGAGCGGATCCGTCTGGACGCCGCCGCGACCGAAGCGCTGCGCCGCCGCGCCAAGGAAGCGGGACTCAGCGTCCACGGCCTGCTCGCCGGGGTGATCGTCGCGGCGGAACGCGCGGAGCAGGACTTCCCCGCCGACGAGGCCGTCCCCATGGCCGTCTTCAGCCCGGTCGATCTGCGGGCCAGGGCCGAGCCGCCGGTCGCGGCCGCCGCGGTCACCAACTTCGCCGGCTCGTCGACGGTGCCCGTCGCGGTCCGCGGCGACACGGCTCCCGAGGAGATCGGGCGGGTCGTGCTCGAGCGGCTCCGCGTCGACCTCGCCGACGGCACCGTCGTCGCGGCGCTCACCGGGACGGCACCGGTCACCGTCACCGGCGGAGTCCCCGTGCGGCTGAGCAACATCGGGGCGGTTCCGGCACCGTCGACCCCGGCGGGCGTCACCGCGCTGGACTTCCACACCAGCTCCGAGGTCGACATCGAGCGTGTGCGGACGCTGGTGCGGGCAGCGCCGCCCGAGGCGCTCGCCCCGCTGGTCGGGCTCCACCACCACGCGCTCACCTTCGACGGGCGTCTGTCGATCGAGCTGCGGCACGCGCCGGGCACCCTTCCGCCCGCGACCGTCCGGCGCATCCGCGACCGGATCGAGGCCGGCCTGCTCGCCACCGGGGTCGCGGCATGACGGACGACCTCCTCGCCTTCGTCGATCAGGGCGCCGCGTCGGGGACCCGCGCCACCGGCCGCAACGCGCTCATCCAGGTGGTGTGGATCTACGACGCCGGCGTCGATCTCGCGGGCCTCGAACGCTTCCGGTCGGCGCTCACCTCGGGCCTGTTGGGCCGCCGGATCGCCCATTCCCCGTTGCCCTTCGGCCGCGATCGCTGGGTGGCGACCACCGCGGCGCCGCGCCTCGCCGTCGACACCGTCGCGCGGCCGCGAGAGGCGATCGACGGGTGGCTGGACGAGCGGGCCGCCGCTCCCATCGATCCGTGGTCCGGGCCGGGATGGCACCTCGGGGTGCTGCCCCTGACCGACGGCGGTTCCGCCGTCACCCTGGTGGTCTCGCACGTCCTCGCCGACGGGGTGGGCACCGCGACCGCGGTCGCGGAGGCCGCGCTCGGCGCCACCCGCGACCTGCCCTACCCGCGCGAGGCGGCCCCGCCGATGCGCGCGATGCGCCGCGATGCGGCGCTGGTGGCCCGCGAGCTGCCGTCCGCCTTCCGGGCCGCGGCGGCCGCGTCCCGGCTGGCCCGAGGTCGCCTGGAGCACGAGGAACCCGCCCGCGACCACCCCGTCGGGCGCGACCGGTGGGCGGTCGTGCACCTCGACCGCGCACCGCTGGCGGCCCGCGCCGCGGAGTCCGGCGGCACCGAGTCGACCCTGCTCTTCCAGGCCACCGCCCGGATCGCCGCGGCGCTCGACTGGGTCCGGCCCGACGGGCGCGCGGTGCTCGGGCTGTCGGTCAACCGGCGTGAGGAGGGCGATCTGCGGGGCAACGCGATCGTCGACGCGGAACTGGTCGTGGACCCGACGGACACCCTGGAAGGCGTCGTGGCCCTGCGCGCCGACGTCAAGGGCGTCCTGGGCGCACTCCCGGACGCGGGGCGCTACGACGCCTTCGGTCCCCTGATCACGCTGCTCCCCCGCCGGACACTGGCCGCGCTGATCGACGCACCGCCCGACCCTGCGAACCCCGTCACCACCTGCGCCGGCGTGGGCGAGCTGCCCGCCCCGGTCCGTGCGCCCGACGGCACGCCCGCGGACCGCACGTGGTTCCGGCTGGCGTGGTCCGCCCTGCCGGGCCGGGTCGTGGCGGACCGTCCGCCCTACCTGTACGTCGGGTGGACCGGAACGCGGGACGAGACCTCGTTGTTCACCGCGACCAATCTCGCGGCCCCCGCCGATCTGCGCGGCCTCGTCGAGGCGGCGGCGCAGGACCTCGCCACCCGATGAGACGCCGCACGCGGGGGCGCCACCGGGGTCGCCGCGGCGCGCCCGCACCGTCCGGGGGCTAGGCTGGCGGACGTGGCTATCGAGACCGATCCGAGCGCGGAACTGCAGGACTACGCACACCCCGAGCGCCTCGTCACCGCGGACTGGCTGAGCGGGCACCTCGGTGTCCCCGGCCTGAAGGTGATCGAGTCCGACGAGGACGTGCTCCTCTACGACATCGGGCACATCCCCACGGCGCAGAAGGTCGACTGGCACCTGCACCTGAACGACCCGGTGACGCGCGACTACATCTCCGGCGAGCAGTTCGCGGAACTCATGCGCGCCAAGGGCATCAGCCGCGACGACACCGTGGTGATCTACGGCGACAAGTCGAACTGGTGGGCCGCCTACGCCCTGTGGGTGTTCACCCTCTTCGGCCACCCGGACGTCCGCCTGCTCGACGGCGGCCGGGACAAGTGGATCAGCGACGCCCGAGACGTCTCGCTGGAGCAGCCCGAGTACCCGCGCAGCGACTACCCCGTGGTCGAGCGCGACGATTCGACGATCCGCGCCTTCGCCGACGAGGTGCGCGCCGACATCGGGCGCCGCGCGCTGGTCGACGTGCGCTCCCCGCAGGAGTACACGGGCGAGCGCACCCACATGCCCGACTACCCGGAGGAGGGGGCGCTGCGCGGCGGCCACATCCCCACCGCGGTGTCCATCCCGTGGGCGAAGGCCGCTCGCCAGGACGGCCGGTTCCTCCCCCACGCCGACCTCCTCGAGGTCTACGGCGGGCTCGACCCCAAGGCCCCCGTCACCGCGTACTGCCGCATCGGCGAGCGCTCGAGCCACACCTGGTTCGTGCTCACGCACCTCCTCGGCTTCGACGACGTGCGCAACTACGACGGTTCCTGGACCGAGTGGGGCAACACCGTGCGCGCGCCGATCGTCCGTGGCGACGACCCCTGCGCAGCGCCCGGCGCCTCCGCCTCCGCATGACGGCCGGCCTTCCCGCGCCGCTCGCGGAGATCGTCGACGACTTCGCGGGCGTCGGCGAGCAGGACCGGCTGGAGCTGCTGCTCGAGTTCTCGCGGGAGCTGCCCGAGCTCCCGGAGCACCTAACGGCCGCGGCGATGGAACCGGTGCCCGAGTGCCAGTCGCCGCTGTTCCTCGACGTCGACGCCACGGACCGCGCAGCGGTACGGCTGTACTTCAGCGCGCCGCCGGAGGCGCCCACCACGCGCGGCTTCGCGTCGATCCTGGCGCAGGGGCTCGACGGGCAGTCCGCCGCGGCGATCGCGGCGGTCCCGGACGACTTCCACCACGCCCTCGGCCTCGACACCGTCGTCAGCCCGCTGCGCCTGCGCGGCATGTCGGCGATGCTCGCGCGTATCAAGCGTCGCCTCGACGCCTGAGCCCACCGGAAGCCCCGCCATGCAATTCACCGAGCTGGACGCGTACCCACTGCGCCCGGGTGAACTGCGCAACTGGATCCCCACGACGGGCCCGGCCGCGCGCTGGCGCGACGACCCGCGCGCCACGTCGCACGTGCACGAGGCGCACCTGAGGGGCGCGCAGGCGGTGCTGCGGCGACGCCACATCGACGGCGGACGCGAGTCCTGGCTGGGCCTCGGCGTCGAGTTCGACGAGCCCCTGTCGATCCCCGGGCTGCGGACCGCGCTCCGGGCCTGGATCGACCGGCACGAGGTGCTCCGGACGCACGTCTTCCTCGAGGACGGCCGCCCGCGCCGGCGCAGCGCGCAGACCGACACCGTCGACCTGCGGATCAAGACGGTGGGCACGTACCGGTCCACCGGGCCGCTCGCGGAACAGCTGCTGGGCGAGTTCGACCGGTCGACGGCGCCGCTGACATGGCCCGCCTACATGTTCTCGACGGTCTCGCGCGAGGACTCGTTCACCCTCTTCTTCGCCGCCGATCACTCCCTGCTGGACGGCTACTCACTGATCCTGAGCCCCTACGAGTTGCGGGAGCTCTACCGGCAGGCGATGCACGACGAGCCGGCGCGCCTGCTGCCCACCGGCAGCTACGTGAACTACTCGGACACCGACCGGCAGTCCGCGGACCGGGCGGGGGCGAGCCACCCGGCCGCGCAGATGTGGGACGAGTACCTCAGCGAGACGGGCTTCCGCCCCGACCCCTTCCCCATGCCGCTGCTGCCGCTCAGCGCGAAGACGCTCGCCGACGAGACCCGCGCGGCCCTGAGTCGCGATCCGGACGGCGTGCCCCGCCTGCCGCAGGGGGCGCTGAACTTCCACCTGCTGGACGACGACCGCGCGAACAACTTCACCCGTGTGTGCTCGGAGTCCGGCGCCTCGCTGGTGACCGGCGTGCTGGCCTGCATGGCCAAGATCAACACCGATCTGGGGTTCGGTCCCGTCTTCCGGTGCGCCGTCACCCGGCACACCCGCGACGCGGAGCAGTGGATCGCGGCGCTCGGCTGGTTCGTCGGCATCGCGCCCTTCCGCCTCGACACCACGGGCACCCGCACCTTCGGCGAGCTGGCGCAGCGCGCGCAGGCCGCGTGGAAGCACTCCAAGATCGGCAGCACGCTGCCCTACCTGCGCATCGGCGAGGTCCTCGCCGAGGAGCCCGGGCGCTCGCAGGCGCCGCCGCCGCGGTTCGTCGTCTCCTTCATGGACACGCGTTCCGCGCCGGGTTCGGACATCAACGACGCCGGCGGAGCCGGGGCGCTGCGCTCACGCGACTACTCGATCGACGACGTCTACCTGTGGATGCTGCGCACACCGTCCGGCCTGCACGTCGCGGCGCGGTTCCCGGGCTTCGACACCGCGCGCCGAAGTGTCACGCTGTACCTCGGCGCGCTACGTTCGTTGGTGACCGAAATTGGCGATGCGACGGTTACTCGTGGGTAACCGAACCCGCGAGGGGACTGTCGGCTGCGCCACAAGTGAGTAGGCATACACTCGTCAGGAGTTTGAGCCCCGACGGGACAACGATGGCGGCGCACCTCACGGCGCGCCGCAATGGAACGAGGAGACTTGAGTGGCAGCCCACGCTGACAAGAAGATCGAGAAGGTACTCATCGCCAACCGCGGTGAGATCGCCGTCCGCGTCATCCGCGCCGCCCGGGACGCCGGCCTGACCAGCGTCGCCGTGTACGCGGAGCCGGACGCCGAAGCCAAGTTCGTGCGCCTCGCCGACGAGGCCTTCGCCCTGGGCGGGCAGACCTCGGCCGAGTCCTACCTCGTCTTCGACAAGATCCTCGACGCCGCGAAGAAGTCGGGCGCCGACGCGATCCACCCCGGCTACGGCTTCCTGTCCGAGAACGCCGACTTCGCGCAGGCCGTCATCGACGCGGGCCTGACCTGGATCGGTCCGTCGCCGGCCTCGATCCGCGACCTGGGTGACAAGGTGACCGCGCGTCACATCGCCGAGCGTGCGAACGCCCCGATGGCGCCCGGCACCAAGGACCCGGTCAAGGACGCCGACGAGGTCGTCGCCTTCGCCAAGGAGTACGGCGTGCCCGTCGCGATCAAGGCCGCCTTCGGCGGCGGCGGCCGCGGCATGAAGGTCGCGTACACCGTCGAGGAGATCCCCGAGCTGTTCGAGTCGGCCACCCGTGAGGCCGTCGCAGCCTTCGGTCGCGGCGAGTGCTTCGTGGAGCGCTACCTCGACAAGGCCCGCCACGTCGAGGCGCAGGTCATCGCCGATCAGCACGGCAACGTCGTGGTCGCCGGCACCCGCGACTGCTCGCTGCAGCGCCGCTTCCAGAAGCTCGTCGAGGAGGCGCCCGCGCCCTTCCTCACCGACGAGCAGCGCGCCCGCATCCACCAGTCCGCCAAGGACATCTGCCGCGAGGCGGGCTACTACGGCGCCGGCACCGTCGAGTTCCTCGTCGCCGCCGACGGCCTCGTCA
This sequence comes from Tsukamurella sputi, assembly GCF_007858445.1. Classification (GTDB taxonomy): domain Bacteria; phylum Actinomycetota; class Actinomycetes; order Mycobacteriales; family Mycobacteriaceae; genus Tsukamurella; species Tsukamurella sputi. The sequence continues at coordinate 827,708 of NZ_VIGV01000001.1, forward strand.
GCTTCCTCGAGGTCAACACCCGCCTCCAGGTCGAGCACCCGGTCACCGAGGAGACCGCGGGCATCGACCTCGTGCGCCAGCAGTTCCGCATCGCCGAGGGCAAGGAGCTGACGATCACGGAGGATCCGACTCCCCGCGGCCACAGCTTCGAGTTCCGGATCAACGGCGAGGACGCCGGCCGCGGCTTCCTGCCCGCCCCCGGACCGATCAGCGTCTACCGCGAGCCCACCGGCCCCGGCGTGCGCGTCGACTCCGGCGTGGACGCCGGCGACGTCATCGGCGGCCAGTTCGACTCGATGCTGGCCAAGCTCATCGTGACCGGCGCGACCCGCCAGGAGGCGCTGGAGCGCTCGCGGCGCGCGCTGGCCGAGTTCGAGGTCGAGGGCCTCGCGACGGTCATCCCGTTCCACCGGCACATCGTCGAGAACCCGGCCTTCGTCGGCGACGAGAACGGCTTCGAGGTCTACACCAAGTGGATCGAGACCGATTGGGAGAACCCGATCGAGCCCTACACCGGTGGCCAGGCCATCGAGGAGGACGACTCGCTGCCGCGCCAGAACGTGGTCGTCGTCGTCGACGGACGCCGCGTCGAGGTCTCGCTGCCGGGCGAGCTCTCGCTGGGCGGTGGCGGTGCGGCCGGCGGCGCCGGCGTGATCCGCCGCAAGCCGAAGCCGCGCACCCGCGACCGCGGCGCCGGTGTCGCCGCCACCGGCGACTCGGTGACCGCGCCCATGCAGGGCACCGTCGTCAAGGTGGCCGTCGAGGACGGCCAGCAGGTCAGCGCGGGCGACCTCGTCGTGGTGCTCGAGGCCATGAAGATGGAGAACCCGGTCGCCGCGCACAAGGACGGCATCGTGACCGGCCTCGCCGTCGAGCCCGGCACCGCCGTCACCCAGGGCACCGTCCTGCTCGAGATCAAGTCCGACGAGGCCTGATTCTTGGACCCGATCGGCCTGAACGTCGGGGCGTGGTACCTCACGGAACTGCGCCCCGACGCCTGGCTGGCCGACGAGGCCTACGCCTGGGCGGTCCGCGTGAACACGACCGGTGATTCGATCGGCGAGGTCGTGCTGCACCCGTCCGGCGAGGTCACCGTCGACGGTCCCGACAGCGAGGGACTGCGCACCGCGCGCGCCGCGGTGGAACGGTTCGGCGCGTCCCTCTAGCGAAATCCCCGCGATCGCGGCCCCGGCACGCCATGATCGACGCATGGCGAAGAAGAAGGCGCCCGAACCCACCCCGCCCTCGATCTCCGAATCGGTGAACGATCTGGTCGATTCGGTGCGCGCGGCCGCGGGTCGCGCCCTGGACAACACCGGCCGTACGGTGACCAGCGTCGGCAAACTCAGCACCATCCCTCCGGACACGATCGAGCTGATCGCGGAGCTGCCGAAGGTGATGCTGGCGATGGCCGACATGATCGAGCGCGCCAACAACGTCATCGACCGCGTCGAGCGGCTCACCGCCGTCGCGGATCCGGCGCTCAACACCCTCGACGCGGTGCTGCCGCCGCTCGTCGACGTGACCAACCGGCTCAGCGACGTCCAGCGCGGTGTCAACAAGCTCCCCGGCGTGAGCCACCTCCGCAAGGCCACGGGCCTCGACTCCGACTGACCGCCTAGTCGCCCAGCACGTGGTGCGCCCGCTCGCCCTGCGGGCCGTAGATGCCCAGGTACTCGACGGGGCGCCCATCCGCACTCCCGAACCAGTGCGGCAGCCGGGTGTCGAATTCGATCACCTCGCCGGGCTTGATCAGCATCTCCTTCTCGCCCAGGATCAGGCGCAGGGTGCCGTCGAGGACGTAGACCCAGTGGTAGCCGGGATGCGAGACCGGCGTGGGGGCCGCACCGTCGCCCGGGCGGGGCCGGATGACCTCCTTGAAGGTGCGCAGCCCGCCGGCGCGGCGGGTGAGCGGCACGATGGTGCGATCGCCCCGGCGGACCGGTTTCAGCCGCACCCGCGGGTCCCCGGTCTCGGGCGCGTCGACGAGCTCGTCGAGCGGCAGCCCGTAGGTGCGGGCGAGGGGCAGCAGCAGCTCCAGCGTGGGCTTGCGGGTGCCGCCCTCGAGCCGCGACAGGGTGCTCACCGAAATGCCCGTGGCCTCCGCAACGGCCGTGAGGGTGATGTCGCGCTCCTGCCGGATGGCCCGCAATCGGGGCCCGACGTGTGCGAGCACGGGATCGTCGTCGTCGCTCATGACCGCCATTGTGCCGCTACGTGAAGGGGTTCAGCGTGCGGACGGGGACGCCCTCGAAGTCGGTGACGTTCCGGGTGACCAGCGTCAGGTCGTGCGCCAGAGCTGTCGCGGCGATGAGCGCGTCGACGATCGAGAGCGTGCGCCTGAGCAGCCAGTAGCGGACCCCGGTCCGTTACGTTACGGTGGGGTCGACGCCCGACCGGGCGAACACTCCTCCCGAAAGGATTCGCATGAAGATCGGCATCATCCTGGGCTCCATCCGCGACGGCCGGAAGTCCGAGCAGGTCGGCACGTGGGTCGCCGAAGCGACGCAGGCGCGCGAGGGCGTCGAGGTCACCGTGCTGGACCTCAAGGAGTTCGACGTTCCGCTGCTGACCTCGGCCACGGTGCCCGGCGCCGCGAACCGGCAGTACGACAACGCGGCGGTCACCGCCTGGGGGCAGGCCGTCGACGCCCAGGACGGTTTCATCTTCGTCACTCCCGAGTACAACCACTCGATCCCCGGCGCTTTCAAGAACGCCTTCGATTCGATCGGCCCCGAGTGGGCCGGGAAGACCGTCGGCTTCGTGGCCTACGGCGCCGACGGCGGCGTCCGCGCCGTGGAGCACTGGCGCCAGATCACCGCGAACTTCTCGATGGTCGACGCCCGGGCGCAGGTCAGCCTCGGCCTGTTCACCGACTTCGACGGCGAGGGCGCCTTCACTCCGCTCGAGCGCCGCGCCGGCGAGCTGTCCGGCCTGCTCGACGAGCTGACCGCGGCCACCGCGCGCCACCTGCGCTGACGCCGGCGGCGGCTACCGGGTCACGGCTGCGGCGTGATCCGGTAGCTCCAGTCGAGCGAGGTCGGCTGCACCGCGGTGACTCGGACGTCGACGGCGAACCGGGCGCCGCCGATCTTCACAGCGGTGCAGCGCTGGGTGGCGCCTACGGTCGCCTCGAGCGCTCCGTTGCAGGTGACCTGCCAGAGGTCCTTGAACTGCGGGCGCTCGCGGAGCACGTCATCCACCACGCTCGCCAGCTTCTCGACGGTGACCTCCCGCGGAGCGGCGGAGCTGACGGCGGGAACGGCGCCGGCGATCGCGAGAGCGAGTGCACCGGCAGCGAGGAAACGGCAACCACGATTGATCATGCGAGCAATCCCAGCAGATTACTTTGCGAAGCACAGCACTTTGTGATCAGCGACTCACGGCTTCGCGATACGCCATCGCCCATCAGGGCCAGGTGATCACACCGCGCTGGAAGGTCTGCGAGAAGGAGCTGCCCGTGCGGATCTCCGGCCCGGTCGGATAGCCGTACTTGCCCGATTCGCGCTTGTCCGCACTCCACTTGACCAGGATCTCGCCCCACACCGGCCAGGCGCCGGTGGCGGGCGACCAGTAGATCACGCCGCCCTGGAAGGCGTTCATCGCGCCGGTCACGGCGTTGAAGGTGCCGCGGGACTGCAACTCGTCGGTGATCGGGTAGCCGAGCGGGCCGTTCTCCCAGCGATTCTCGCCCCACTTGGCCCGGATGGCGCCACCGATCTGGTGCGCATTGCCGCCGTCGGCGCCGGGATGCCAGTAGAACGAGGCCTGATTCTGGAAGGTCTGGAACTTGCCACCCCGCCCGGCGTTGCTCTCAGGGATCAGCGGCACACCCCAGGTGGGCGCACCGCCGGTGGCGAAATAGGAGACCTCGATCTGGCCCTTGACAAGGAAGCGACCCACCTGCTGGTCGGCCTTGGCGACCGCGGTCATGGCGCCACTGATCCCCACCGCGACGGCCGCCGCGGCGACGGCACCCCGGAACCAGGCGCGACGGTGATTGTTCGACGAGACGTGCGTGGTCATACCTGCTCCTTAGGATGTGCGCTCCCGATCATCATGAATCACAGTAGTCACACAGGCAACAACAGTCACTGGTGTGTCGCCATGGGAGTTCGGGCCACCCGCACATGTCGGTGCTCTACGCCATGATGAAGCCATGCCGGACGCCCTCCGGGCGTTCACGCCCGCCACCGCCGAATGGTTCACCGCGTCCTTCGCCGCGCCCACCGCGGCGCAGGCCGGCGCCTGGCGTTCCATCGCGCAGGGGAACAACACCCTCGTCGTCGCCCCCACCGGCTCCGGCAAGACGCTCTCCGCGTTCCTCTGGGCTCTCGACCGGCTCGCGGACCGTCCCGCACCGTCGGAGTCCGACGGTGCGCGCGGCACCTCCGTCCTCTACGTCTCGCCGCTCAAGGCGCTGGCGGTCGACGTGGAACGCAACCTGCGCGCGCCGCTCGCCGGAATCGCCCGGGTACGCGAGCGGCGCGGCGAGCCGGCGCCCGCGGTCACCGTCGGCGTGCGTTCCGGTGACACCCCCGCGCAGCAGCGGCGGCAGCTCGTCCGCACGCCGCCGGACATCCTCATCACCACGCCCGAGTCGCTGTTCCTCATGCTCACCTCCCGGGCCCGCGAGACCCTGGCGCACGTGCACACGGTGATCGTGGACGAGGTGCACGCCGTGGCCGGCACCAAGCGCGGTACGCACCTCGCGCTCTCGCTGGAGCGGCTCGACGAACTGCTCGACGCGCCGGCGCAGCGGATCGGCCTGTCGGCCACCGTCGAACCGGCGCAGGAGGTCGCGGCGTTCCTGGGCGGGCCCCGCCCTGCGGCTGTCGTGCGCCCGCCCTCGCAGAAGGAGTTCGAGCTCACCGTCACCGTGCCCGTGCCGGACATGACGGAGCTGGACGTGATGTCCGACGATCCCGACGAGCCCGTGCAGCAGGGGTCGCTGTGGCCGCACGTCGAATCGTCCATCGTCGGACTCATCGAGCAGCACCGCTCCACCATCGTCTTCGCGAACTCCCGCAGGCTGGCCGAGCGGCTCACGGCCCGGATCAACGAGCTCGCCGCGGGTGTGCACGCCGGACCGCCGAACCCCGCGGTCGCGGGCGGTGCGCCGGCCCAACTGTTGGCCAGCGGGCAGACGCACGGCGCGGAGGCGGTCCTGGCGCGGGCCCACCACGGCTCGGTGAGCAAGGAGCAGCGCGCGATCATCGAGGACGACCTGAAGTCGGGCCGGTTGCGCTGCGTGGTCGCCACGTCCAGCCTGGAGCTCGGGATCGACATGGGCGCGGTGGATCTGGTGATCCAGGTGGAGGCGCCGCCGTCGGTGGCGGCCGGCCTGCAGCGCGTCGGCCGCGCCGGGCACCAGGTGGGCGAACCCAGCCGCGGCGTCTTCTTCCCGAAGCACCGCACGGACCTGCTGCACAGCACCGTCACCGTGCAGCGCATGCGCGAGGGCGCGATCGAGAAGCTCGTGGTGCCCCGCAATCCGCTGGACGTGCTGGCCCAGCAGACCGTCGCCGCCGCGGCCATGGACCAGCTCGACGTGCACGACTGGCTCGCTCTGGTGCGCCGCGCGCACCCCTATGCGGCGCTGCCGGATTCGGCGTACGAGGCGGTGCTCGACCTGATCTCCGGCCGCTACCCCGCGGAGGACTTCGGCGAGCTGCGCCCACGAGTGGTCTGGGACCGGGACGCGGGCACGCTCACCGGCCGGCCCGGTGCGGGCCGCCTCGCCGTCACCTCCGGCGGTGCCATTCCCGACCGCGGCCTGTTCGGCGTCTTCATGGTGGGCGAGAAGGCCTCCCGCGTGGGCGAACTGGACGAGGAGATGGTCTACGAGTCGCGCGTGGGTGATGTCTTCGCCCTCGGCGCGACCAGCTGGAAGATCGAGGAGATCACGCACGACCGGGTCCTGGTCTCCCCCGCCTTCGGGCAGCCCGGCCGCCTGCCCTTCTGGATCGGCGACACCGTGGGCCGCCCGGCGGAGCTGGGCCGCGCGATCGGGCGATTCACCCGCGAGTTCACCGCGCTCGACGGCCCGGCGCAGCGCGCACGCGCGCAGGCGGTGGGCCTCGGCGAGTGGGCCACCGACAACCTCGTCGCCCTCCTCGACGAGCAGCAGCGGGCCACCGGTGTACTCCCCACCGACCGCACGCTGGTCGTCGAGCGGTTCCGCGACGAGCTCGGCGACTGGCGCGTCGCCCTGCACTCGCCGCTCGGCATGAAGGTGCACGCGCCCTGGGCACTCGCGATCGGCGCGCGCCTGAACGCCACCCTCGGCCTGTCCGGCGCCGTCACCGCCACGGACGACGGGATCCTCGTCCGCCTGCCCGATACCGACGACTCGCCGCCCGGAGCGGAGCTCTTCCGGTTCGAGCCCGACGAGATCGATGCGCTGGTCACCGAGGCCGTCGGGTCCAGCGCGCTGTTCGCCTCCCGGTTCCGCGAGTGCGCTGCACGCGCCCTGCTCCTGCCCCGTCGCGACCCGGGCAAGCGCGCCCCGCTCTGGCAGCAGCGCCAGCGCGCCAGCCAACTGCTCGAGGTGGCACGCGGCTACCCGCAGTTCCCCATCGTTCTCGAGGCCGTCCGCGAGTGCCTGCAGGACGTCTACGACGTGCCCGAGCTGATCGCCGTGCACCGCGCGCTCGACTCCCGCGCCGTCCGGCTGGCCGAGGTGGAGACTCCTGCGCCGTCGCCGTTCGCGGCGTCACTCCTGTTCAGCTACGTCGGCGCGTTCATGTACGAGGGCGACGCGCCGCTCGCGGAGCGGCGCGCGGCGGTCCTCAGTCTGGACCCGGCGGTGCTCTCGCAGCTGCTCGGCCGCGTCGAGCTCACCGAGCTGCTCGACGCCGAGATCCTCGCCGAGATCGCGGCGCAGCTGCAGCGCACCGCGCCCGGCTACCGCGCGCGCACCGTCGAACAGGTGTCGGACCTCATCCGCGAGCTGGGCCCGCTCACCCGCACCGAGATCGACGAGCGCTCCGAGGGCGCGCCGGCCGCCGTCGACGAGCTGCTCGCCTCGGGCCGCGTCTTCGAGTACGGCGACGGGTGGATCGCCGCCGTGGAGGACGCGGCGCGGCTGCGCGACGGTCTGGGGGTCCCACTGCAGCCCGGCATCGCATCGGCCTTCACCGCGGCCGTGCCGGATCCGGTGGGCGACCTGGTCGCGCGGTACGCCCGCCGGCACGGCCCGTTCACCGCCGCCGAGGTCGCCGCGCGCTACGGCCTGGGTGTCGCGGTGGTGCAGCGTCCGCTCACGGAGCTGGTCGCGGCCCGCCGCGTGATCGAGGGCCGGTTCGTCCCGGACGGCGACGACACGGGCGTCGACGGAGTGCCCCAGTTCTGCGAGGCCGAGGTGCTGCGCCGGATCCGTCAGCGCAGCCTCGCCCGGCTCCGGCAGGACGTGGAGCCGGTGTCGGAGCGCGCCTACGCCGAGTTCCTCGCCGGATGGCATCACCTGAAGTCGCCGCTGCGCGGCATCGACGGCGTCGCGGCGGTCATCGACCAGCTGGCGGGCGTCCCGATCCCCGCCTCCGCCTGGGAGTCCCTGGTCCTGCCGCGCCGCGTCTCCGACTACTCGCCCGCGATGCTCGACGAGCTCACCGGCACCGGCGAGGTGGTGTGGACCGGGCACGGAGCGATCGGCGCGCAGGACGGCTGGATCGCCTTCCACCCGGCCGATCTCGCGCCGCTGACGCTGCCGCCGCCCGGAACGCTCGACACCTCCGAGGCGCACGAGGCGATTGAGGACGCCGTCCGCGGCGGCGGCGCCTACTTCTACCGCCAGCTCACCGGCGCCACGCCGGATGCGCTGTGGGACCTGGTGTGGGCGGGACGGCTCACGGGCGACACCTTCGCACCGGTCCGGGCCAGGCTCTCCGGCGGCCGCCGCGCGACCGCACACCGCACGCCCCGGCGTGCGCCCCGCGCCCGCTACCGCGTGGCGGTGGACCAGGCACCGCCGATGGTCGCCGGGCGCTGGTCCCTGCCGCCGGCGCCGGCGGAGGCGAGTGCCACGGAGCAGTCCGCCGCGCTCGGCGAGCAGCTCCTGGAGCGGTACGGCGTGGTGACCCGCGGCGCGGTGATGGCGGAGCACGTCGAGGGCGGATTCGCCCGGGTATACCGCACCCTCGCCGCGTTCGAGGAGTCCGGGAAGGCGCGGCGCGGCTATTTCATCGAGCGGCTCGGCGCTGCCCAGTTCGCGCGGAGCGGCACCGTCGACGCACTGCGCGACGCGGCGTCCGCACTCGAGAGGGCGGAGCAGCGCGGCGAGACCTCCGCGCTGGTGCTGGCCGCCACCGACCCCGCCAACCCGTACGGCGCGGCGCTCCCCTGGCCGGACCGCGGCGACGACGGTGCGCGCCCCGGACGCAAGGCGGGCGCCGTGGTCGTCCTCGTCGACGGTGCGCTCGCCGTCTTCGTCGAGCGGGGCGGGCGTACGCTGCTCACCTTCACCGACGCGCCGGACGCCGCACTCACCGCCCTCGCGGACGCCGCCCCGGGGCTCGGGGGCCTCACCATCGAGAAGGTCGACGGTGCCCCCGCCCTCACCTCCCCGCTGGCCGGGGCGCTGACCGCCGCGGGCTTCGCCCGCACCCCGAAAGGCCTTCGCGTCCGCTGACGACGCCGGGCACACTGAGCGCATGGATGCGCTCCCCGTCGACCTGCCGCCCCACGCCGACCACCGCGCCGCCGAGGCGGCGTTCGCCGCAGCGGGGTGGACGCGCTGCGGCGCCGGGGACTGGGCGATCGCCCTGGCATCGCCCGACGGTGCGCTCGTCGCGCGGATCAGCCCGTTCGACCCGGTCGGGCCCTACAGCGCCGCGCTGTACCGGGAGGCGGCCGGCACCGGGCGGGTCCCGGCGCTGCACGCGCACCGCCGGCTCGTGGGCGGCGGCGACCTGCAGGTGATGGAACGTCTCCACGAGGCTCCGCAGGCGCTGGCGGAGGCCTTCCACCGGTCGATCGCGGCCGGCGAGGAGGCCGTCGCCGAGCTGGCGGCGATCGTCGCCCGGATCCACGCGGACGCACTCCGCGAGTTGCCGTGGTGCGGGCCGCTGGACACGAACCCGTCGAACGTCATGCGCCGCGCCGACGGCACCCCAGTGCTCATCGATCCCTACTACGCCGACGGCCCGGACCTGTACGCGACGGCGGGCAACGATCCCGACCTGTTCGTGACGCGGATTCCGGAGGCCCAGCGGCGCTTCATGACCGAGATCCCACTCGCCTCCTCCGGACCCTGGCCGGAGGCCGAGCGCGCGGCGATGCGCAACGCCGTCGCGGCGGCCGACGCGCGATCGGAGAAGATGGACCGATGAGCACCCCGCAGCAGCCCATCGACCGCTACGCGAAGTTCCTCGGCATCGAGGTGACGGGGCACGGCGGAGGCCGCGCGGTCGCGACGGCGACGGTCACCGAGGATCACCTCAACCCGCACGAGACCGCCCACGGCGCTTTCGTCTTCGCAATGGCGGGTACGGCCGTCGCGGCCGCCGCGAACGACGACGAGCACACCGGCGTCGCCAGCGCCATCCACATCGATTACCTGCGCCCCACGCGTCTCGGCGACGCCCTCCGCGCCGAGGCGAGCATCGGCGAGCGGCTCCCGAAGGAGGACCTGTTCGTGATCCGGGTGACCGATGCCGCCGGCCAGGTGGTCGCCCGCGCGTCGGCCCGGTTCACCCGTCGGGTCCGCACGCAGTAGCGACATCGCCGTTCCGCCTCCCCGATCGGCGTGGAAGCGGAACATGAACAGGTATGACGAACAACGTGTACCGAGTGATCGAAGTCGTCGGGACCTCCACGGAGGGTTTCGACGCGGCCATCGCGAACGCGGTCGACCGCGCCGCGCAGACGATGCGGAACCTGGAGTGGTTCGAGGTGGTGTCCACGCGCGGGCACATCGAGAACGGCGCCGTGGCGCACACCCAGGTGACCCTCAAGATCGGCTTCCGGATGGACGGCTGACGACCGGTCCGGTCCGCGATCAGCGCGCGAGGAACTCCGCGCGCCGCACGAGTCCGTCGACGTTGCCGTCGAAACCGCGGCGCAGATTCGCGCCCAGGAGCGCACCGACGACGGGCGAGAGCGGACCGTCGAGCTGGAAATGCGAGGTGTAGCGCGACCGTCCGTCCCCGAGGTCGACGATGTCCTGCTCGCGGATGCTGCGCAGGAGGCCCGCCGGCGCGGGCTTCATGGCGTACGCGAAGCCGCGCCCCTCGTCCACGGAGACGATGTACTCCTTCTGGGTCATCACGTTCGGCGGGCGCAGCGCCACGCGCATGGTGATGGCGCCACCGGGGCGCAGGTCGCAGCTCGCCTCGACGGCGAAGGGGTTCCACTGCGAGTAGGCGGCGAAGTCGGTGAGCGCCTGCCAGACGAGGGCCGGCGGCGCCCCGATCTCGCGGCTGTGATCGATCGTGAAGGCCATGCCGTCACGTTAGAACATGTTCCACCTACTGCGAGCCGCATCACACAGTAATGACTTGGCGGAATATCTTCGCTGACGTTACAGTTGCACCCTGCACGTTATTGCTTAGATCTTTGAAAGAAGGTCCGATGTCCGAGACCACGGCGGAAACGCCACCGCAGTCCGCAGCCCCCATGACCCACCGGGAGATCCTCGAGGTCATGGCGGGCCTGCTCGCCGCCCTGTTCACCGCCCTGCTCAGCACCACCGTCGTGTCCACGGCGCTCCCGCGGATCATCTCCGACCTCGGCGCCTCCACGACCGCGTTCTCCTGGGTGATCACCACCGCCCTGCTGGCGAACGCCGCCTCCACCCCCATCTGGGGCAAGCTGGCCGACCTGTTCAACAAGAAGGTCCTGGTCCAGTCCGCGATCATCATCTTCGTGATCGGCTCCGTCCTCGCCGGCGCCACGCCGAACGTCGAGGTCCTGATGGTGGCCCGCGTGATCCAGGGCATCGGCATGGGCGGCCTCACCGCACTCGTCGTCGCCATCATCGGCAGCATCGTCCCGCCGCGCGAGCGCGGCCGGTACTCCGGCTACATGGGAGCCGTGATGGGCGTCTCGATGGCCGGCGGTCCGATCCTGGGCGGCGTCATCACCGACCACATCGGCTGGCGCTGGTGCTTCTACGTCAGCGTTCCGCTGGCCGTGGCCGCGCTCATCCTCATCCAGCGCACGCTGCACCTGTCGTCGACCCGCAAGGACGACGTCTCCATCGACTGGCTCGGCGCCCTGCTGCTGACCTCGGGAGTCTCCGTCCTGCTGATCTGGGTCTCCTTCGCCGGCAAGAACTACGGCTGGGTCTCCACCTCGTCGGCGGTGTACCTGATCACCGGCATCGCACTGCTGGTCGCGACGGTGTTCGTCGAGCTGCGCGCCAAGGATCCGATCATCCCGATCAGCATCATCACCGAGCGCACCACCGCGCTGGCGATCACCGCCTCGATCGCCGTCGGCGTCGGCATGTTCGGCGCCATGTCCTTCCTGGGCCTGTACTTCCAGAACTCGCGGGGCTACAGCCCGACGATGGCGGGCGTCCTCACCATTCCGATGGTTGTCGGCATGCTCTTCTCCTCCGTCGCCTCGGGTCAGCTGATCACGCGGTTCGGCAAGTGGAAGCAGTTCGTCGTGGGCGGCGCGATCGTCATGGTGATCGGCTTCGCCCTGCTCAGCACCATCGACCACCTCACGCCGATCTGGCAGGTCCAGGTGTACATCGCGATCATGGGCTTCGGTGTCGGCGCACTGATGCAGAACCTGGTGCTGGCCGTACAGAACACCGTCAGCGTGCAGAACATCGGCGCGGCGTCGAGCTCGGTCGCCTTCTTCCGCACCTTCGGCGGCGCGATCGGCGTCTCCGCGCTCGGCGCGGTCCTCACCACGCGCGTCACCGAGCTGGTGAAGGCGGGCGCGATCGAGCACCGCGTCCTCCCCGACCCGCACAACCCGCTGTTCGTGGAGATCACCAACGCCGCGTTCGGCGATGCGACCGGTCGCATCTTCCTGGTCTCGACGGCCTGCGCGATCGTCACCCTGATCGCCGTGGCGCTGCTGCCGAACAAGCCGCTGCGGACCACGCTGGACCTGGGGCCTAGCGCGGATGCGAGCGCGGATCAGGACGCCGTGGCCGCCGGCCCGGACGCCGTGCACCGGGCCCGAGCGGGCGCCGACAAAGAGCCGGTGGACGCCACTAAGGCCCCCTGAGGTTGTTGCTGAAGTTTCCTCTGTGACGAGGGAGGCGGCATAATTACGGTCATGAACCGTAAGACCGCCTCCCTCGTACTGCCTCTCCTCGCGGGTGCCGCCGTCCTCACGGCCGGTTGCGCCGCCTCCGCCGGCGCCGACCCCAGCGCCTCGGCGAAGCCCTCCGGCACCTCTGCGCCGACGGCCGCCCCGGCCCCGTCGAAGCCCTCCCTCAAGGACGCGCAGTGGCGTCTGAAGTCCGATCCCAGGGCGTGGTTCCGCGTCCAGGGCTCGAACATCTCGGGCAACGACTCCTGCAACACCCTCACCGGCACGGGAAGCTCGCTGACCAGCGCGGACCGGGTCGACTTCGGCGCGGGCCTCGCGTCGACGATGATGTACTGCCCGGACCCCAAGGGCACGCAGACCGCGATCAGCGAGGCGCTCAAGGGTGAGCGGATCTGGTCGCGCAACGGCACCGAGCTGGTGCTCACCGACCCCGACAACAACCGGTCGTGGACCTTCGTGCTGACCCCGGCGGCCGCCCCGTCGGCTTCGACGGCCCCGTCGGCCTCCGCGTCCGCATCGTCCAGCGCGCCCGCGCCCGCGTCCGCCCCGGCGAGCGCTGCCGCTGCGCGTTAGTCCATCTCCCCCGAGGCCCACACCGCGGCGGCGATCTCCACCCGGTTCCGCACGTCCAGGCGCCGGGTGATCGCCCCGAGGTGGGTCTTGACGGTGCCCAGGCTGATCACCAGCTCGTCGGCGATCTCCGCATTGGTCCGCCCGCGGGCCACGCACCGCGCCACCTCGCGCTCCCGGGCGGTCAGCCCGGCGAGCGCATCGGCGGCCTCCGGGGAGCCCCGCCCGGCGCCACGACTGCGGCGCAGCAGGTCGACGGTCAGCTCCGGGCTGATCAGCGCGTCCCCGGTCGCGGCCGAGCGCACCGCCGCGAGCAGCAACTCGGGGCCCGCGTCCTTGAGCAGGAACCCCGACGCGCCGGCGTCGAGCGCCGCGTCGACGTACTCCGGCTCACCGAAGGTCGTCACCATCACCGCCCTCGTGCCCGCCGCCGTCACGCGCCGGCACACCTCGATGCCGTCCAGGCGAGGCATCCGGATGTCCAGCAGCGCGACATCGGGCCGGGTCTCGGCGATCACGGTCACCGCCTCGACACCGTCGGCCGCCTGACCCACGATCTCGACGTCGGGCGCGGCTCCGAGAATCATCGCGAAGCCCATACGCACCATCTCCTGGTCGTCGGCCAGCACCACGCGGATCGTCATTCAGCCCTCCTGTACCGGTAGTCGCGCGGCGAGCCGCCAGCCGGCGCCCTCCGCACCCGCCGTGACGGTGCCACCCACCGTCTCCGCCCGTTCCGCGAGCCCGGCGAGCCCCGTCCCGCCGCCGGGTCCCGGACCGGGCGGCGCGCCTGCGGCGCGGCCGTCGTCGACGACGTCCACCCGGAGGTCACCGTCGGTCCGTCCGACGGTGACCCGCACCGTCGAGCCCGGCGCATGCCGGCGGGCGTTGGTGACACCCTCGGAGACGATCCGGTGCGCCACGAGCCGCACCAGGTCGGGGACCTCCTCGGCGTCCACCTCGGCCGCCACATCAATCCGCACGGACTCCGACGCGAGGGGTTCGAGCGCCGCGCGCAGGCCGGACGCCCCCGAGGCCGACGGTGCCCGCGGCGGTACCGTCGCGTCCGGATCGCGCAGCGTGTCGACCATCGCGCGGATGTCCGTCAGCGCGCGGGCGCCGCTGCGCTCGATCCGCGCGAGCACGCCGCTGCGGTCCTCGCCGGCCGCGATCCCCGCCTGCGCGAGGACCACGATGCCGGTCACCTCGTGCGCGATCACGTCGTGCAGCTCGCGCGCCATCGCCCTGCGCTCGGTCACCTTGGCCTCCGTTCTCGCGATCACGACGTTCCGCTCGGCGACGCGCTGCCGGTGACCGAAGAAGATCGAGACCGCGGTCGCGGCCGCAGCCAGCAGCGCGACCGCCCACAGCCCCGGATCGAGCCGCGCGAGGGGCGCGACCGAGAACACCGCGACGGCCGCGGCGGCGGCGACCAGGGCACCGTCGGCCGCGGTCTCCGCACGGCTCGCCGCGATCCCGGCCACCAGCACGAACAGCCAGCTCCCGCCCGCCGGCCAGTAGGGGGAATCGACCTGCTGACCGCCGACGACGACGGCCAGGGATGCCGCGGCGATGCCCGCCCAGGCGATGGCGACGGGACGCCTGCGCAGGAGGGCGAAGGCGACCACGAGCGCGGCCACGGTGACGATCGCCTCGACGGTGATCGCCCCGGCCATCCGAGGTCCACCCAGTCCCCGCGTGGATTCGATCGAACCCGCGACTCCGACACCCCAGGGCACCAGGGCCAGGGCCGCGAAGCCGATCGGACCAGAACGGTTCATGCCACGGAATCTAGCCGAGCGGGGACGCGATCCCCGGCCGCATCGGCCTGCCCGCGCCGCATCGGCGGACGCGTGCGCCAGGTCGCCGCGCGCACGACCCACTCCACCGGCCCGTACCGGAATCGGGCGAGCCACAGCCGCGAGAGGATCGACTGGGTCCCGATGAGGACCAGCGCGTACACCGTGGTCGGCAGGATCGTGGTCTCACCGCCGAGGCCGAGCGCGGGCACCAGGAGGACCGTGACCGCGGAGGCGGTGACGTAGTTGGTCAGCGACATCCGGCCGAGCGGCTCGAAGACGGCGGCGAGCAGGCGTCGCGCCGGACCCCAGTGCCAGAGCAGCGCGAGCGCACCGATGTACGCGATCGCCATCGCCAGGCCCGCACGGGTGCCGTCGACGGAGAACCGCGGGTCTCCCCCGCCCGCGTCGAGGTACGCCCCGAGCAGCGGTACCGCGCAGGCCCCGGCGATCACCAGCAGACCGGCCGCGGACGCCGCGGAACGCTCGAGCAGGGCGGGTGCCCCCAGCCCGGCGGCGCCCGCGCCGACGAGCATCAGGCCCGGCAGCGCCTCGACGGTGCCCGAGCCCAGGGTGAACGCGGCCGCGGCCAGCGCGATGCCCACGACCACGGTGATCCGCGGCGGCACCCAGATCACGAGCGGCAGCACGAGCAGGCTCGCGACCGCGTACTCGCGGAGGATGTCGCCGTCGTAGACGAGGGCGTGCACGAGGCCGATCGCGCCGAGGGCGAGCATGCGCAGGGCGAGCGCCGGCCACGCCGCCGTGCCGCGCCGCCGGGCACCGTCGGCGATCAGATACAGCGAGACGCCGAACAGCAGCGTGAAGATCGGCACGAACCGGCTCTGCACCAGGAGATCGAGCGGCGCGCGCCCGGCCACCGCCTTCGCCATGTCCAGCACGTTGACCAGCAGGATCCCGAGCAGCGCGACACCGCGCAGCACGTCCAGGAATCGGTATCGGTTCATACCGATCACCATTCCCGACGGTGCCCGCCCCGGAATCGGCCGAACGGACGCACCCGCCGGAACGCGGTCGGCCGTTCGGCCTACCCGCGCGGGGCGGCCCTCTCCACTCCCGGCACGGGGACGGGCTCGAGGATCTCGGCGCGGGCCTCGGGCGCCGCGGCGCGCAGGGCGTCGGCGGTCTCGTCGTCGGGCATGTTCTGCGATTCCAGCTCCGCGGCCACGCGGGCGCTGTAGTTCTCGAGCTCCCGCGCGATGTCCGCCGCCGACCAGCCGAGGACGGGCGCGATCAGCTCCGCGACCTCGGCGGCGGCCTCCAGGCCGCGATCCGGGTACTCGATGGAGATGCGGGTGCGCCGGGCCAGCACGTCCTCCAGGTGCAGGGCGCCCTCGGCCTTCGCGGCGTACAGCGCCTCCACGCGCAGGTACTGCGGGGCACCGGCCAGCGGCTCCAGCAGGCCGCGGTCCTGTTCCGCCAACGCGAGTACGTCGCCGATGAGGGAGCCGTAGCGGTTGAGCAGGTGCGTCACACGGTGCGGGTGTACGTCGTGCTCCCGGGCGATCGACGTGGTCTGGTTGGTGAGCGCGTAGTAGCCGTCGGCGCCGAGCAGCGGCACCTTCTCGGTGCACGAGGCGGGGATCTTGTGCGGCAGGTACGCCTCCGCGGCGTCGACGGCGTCCGAGGCCATGACCCGGTAGGTGGTGTACTTGCCGCCGGCGATGGTGACCAGGCCCGGCGCGATGGCCGCGACGGCGTGCTCCCGCGAGAGCTTGCTGGTCTCGTCCGACTCGCCCGCCAGGAGCGGCCGCAGGCCCGCGTAGACGCCGGTGATGTCGTCGCGGGTCAGCTCGGTGATCAGCACCTTGTTGACGTGGTCGAGGATGTAGTCGATGTCCGTCGCCGTCGCGGCGGGGTGCGCGAGATCGAGGTTCCAGTCGGTGTCGGTGGTGCCGATGATCCAGTGGATGCCCCACGGGATGACGAACAGCACGCTCTTCTCGGTGCGCAGGATCAGCGCGACGTCGCTGACGATCCGGTCGCGCGGGACGAGGATGTGCACGCCCTTGCTGGCGCGCACCCGGAAACGCCCCTTCTGGTGCGAGAGCGCCTGCAGCTCGTCGGTCCACACGCCGGTGGCGTTGATGACGACGGTGGAGCGGACCTCGGTGGTCGCGCCGGTCTCGCTGTCGCGGACGACGACGCCGGAGACGCGATCGGCCTCGCGCAGGAAGTCGACGACCTGCGTCGACGTGCGGACGACCGCGCCGTAGTGCGCGGCGGTGCGGGCGACGGTCATGGTGTGCCGCGCGTCGTCGACGACGGTGTCGAAGTAGCGGATGCCGCCGACCAGGGCTCCGCGCTTGAGGCCGGGGGCGAGCCGCAGCGCACCGGCGCGGGTGAGGTGCTTCTGCGCGGGCACCGACTTCGCGCCGCCCATGGTGTCGTAGAGGAACATGCCGGCGGCCATGTAGGGCCGCTCGAAGATCCGCTTGGTCAGCGGCGCGAGGAAGGGCAGCGGCTTGACCAGGTGGGGAGCGAGCGTCGAGAGCGAGAGCTCACGCTCGTGCAGCGCCTCGCGGACCAGGCCGAACTCCAGCTGCTCGAGGTAGCGCAGGCCGCCGTGAAACATCTTCGAGCTGCGCGAACTGGTGCCGGACGCGAAGTCCCGGGCCTCCACGAGGGCGACCTTGAGGCCGCGCGTCGCGGCGTCGAGCGCGGAACCCACGCCCACGATGCCGCCGCCGATCACGACGACGTCGTACTCCTCGGCACCGAGCCGGTCCCAGGCCTGGGACCGGTACTCCGGCGAGAGCAGCGACGCGGTGGTGGCGACACCTGCAGCAGAAGCCGCCCCGGAAGTACCCGGCGTCGTGGCTGTTTCAGGGTTGGCAGCGTTCATCAGTGATCACCATGTCAGTATTCGGGCGTGGCCGTTAATTCTCGTACATCTCGTGATCCGCAGTTCGTCGCCGCGATCGACCAGGGCACCAGCTCGACGCGGTGCATCATCTTCGACCGCAGCGGGACCATCGTGGCCTCCGAACAACGGGAACACGACCAGATCTTCCCACGCGGCGGCTGGGTGGAGCACGACGCCACGCAGATATGGGTCAACACGCGCCTCGTGTGCGCGGAGGCGCTCGCGAGCGCCGACCTCACCGCGAGCGACATCGCCGCGGTCGGCATCACCAACCAACGGGAGACGGTCGTGGTGTGGGATCGCGCCACCGGCGAGCCGATCCACAACGCCATCGTCTGGCAGGACACCCGCACCGACGCCCTGTGCGAGGAACTGGCCTCCGTCGGTCTCGAGGAGCCGGATCGCGACCGCTTCCGCGCCTCGTGCGGACTGCCCCTGTCGACCTACTTCTCGGGACCGAAGATCGCCTGGATCCTCGACCACGTCGACGGTGCGCGGGAGCGCGCCGAGCGGGGTGAGCTGTGCGCGGGAACGATCGACTCCTGGCTGGTCTGGAACCTCACCACGGACGACGACTTCGGCACGGGGACCGGCCGGAGCGACACGGCACGTCCGCTGCACGTCACCGACATCACCAACGCCTCGCGCACCATGCTGATGAACCTGGCCGACGGCACCTGGGATCCGGCCACCTGCGCGGCGATGGGCATCCCGATGGCGATGCTGCCGGAGATCCGGTCCAGCGCCGAGGTCTACGGCACGGTGCGCGAGCGCGGCGTCTTCGGCGGCGTGCCGATCGCCGGCATCCTGGGCGACCAGCAGGCCGCGATGTTCGGCCAGGCCGCACTCGATCCGGGCACCGCGAAGAACACCTACGGCACCGGCAACTTCCTGCTGGTCAACACCGGTGAACGGCCGGTCTTCAGTGAGCACGGCCTGCTCACGACGGTCTGCTACAAGCTGGGCGACGAGGCGACCGTCTACGCGCTGGAGGGCTCGGTCGCGGTGAGCGGCTCGCTCGTGCAGTGGCTCCGGGACAACCTGGGCATCATCTCCTCCGCTCCCGAGGTGGAGGAGCTCGCGACCGGCGTCCCCGACAACGGCGGGGTGTACGTCGTGCCCGCCTTCTCCGGGCTGTTCGCGCCCCGGTGGCGGCCCGACGCGCGCGGCGTCATCGTCGGACTGACGCGGTTCTCGGACAAGCGGCACATCGCCCGCGCCGCGCTGGAGGCCACCGCCTATCAGTCGCGCGAGGTCATCGACGCGATGAACGGCGACAGCGGCATTCCGCTCACCGAGCTGCGCGTCGACGGCGGCATGGTGGTCAACGACACCCTGATGCAGTTCCAGGCGGACATCCTGGACGTGCCCGTGATCCGGCCGCGGGTCATCGAGACCACGGCCCTCGGCGCGGCCTACGCCGCCGGTTACGCCACCGGCGTGTGGACGCTCGACGAGATCCGCACCAACTGGGCCGAGGACACGCGCTGGCTACCGACGATGCCCGCCGAGGAGCGCGAGCACCTGTTCGGCGAATGGAATCGCGCGGTGGAGCGGACGCTGAACTGGGCCTGACCCCGACCACCGCGCGCTCCCTAGCGGGGCGGCCACCTCCCTACGTCCATGGACATGGGGAGTGCACGACACGCGGAGGCGGACGTCGTCCCGCTAGGGCGGAGCGGGCGAATCGCCGCGCGGTTAATCCCACTCAATGAGATCACCATTTCGAAATGTGAGAGCAGCTCTGAGATGCTGCGTGCATGCCCCAGGAAACCGGTTCTCAGTCCGTTCGCGCCGTCCGCGGCTCGGCGATCCGCGACCTGCTCTCCGTCGTCGACCGCCCGGGGGTGCTCTCCCTCGCCGGCGGGCTCCCCGCCCCCGAGCTGTTGCCGACGGAGCGCGTGGCCCGGGCCGCGCAGGCGGCGCTCACCGCGCCCGCGGCCCTGCAGTACGGCGTCACGCCGGGCGTGGTCGCTCTCCGTGAGGTGGTGCACGCGCGCGAGACGGCGAAACTGGGGCGCGACGCGGGTGCCGTGCTGGTCACCCACGGCTCGCAGCAGGCGCTCTCCCTCCTGGCGCAGGCGCTCCTCGATCCCGGCGACGTGGTGCTCGTCGAGGACCCCGGCTACATCGGCGCTCTGCAGGCCTTCGACACGACGCGCGCCCGCGTCGTCGGCGTCCCGATGGACCACGACGGGATGCGCGTGGACGAGCTGCGTTCGATCCTGGAACGGGAGCGGGTCCGGATCGTGCACACCGTCTCGAACTTCCACAACCCCGGCGGCGCGACGCTGAGTGAGGAGCGGCGACGCGAACTCGCGTGCCTGGCCGACGAATTCGGGTTCTGGATCATCGAGGACGATCCGTACGGGGAGCTGCGGTTCGCGGGTTCGACGGTGCCGCCCGTCGCCGCCTTCTCCGACCGGGTGCTGCGCCTGTCGAGCGCGTCGAAGATCGTCGCGCCGTCGCTTCGGGTGGGGTGGATGCACGGGGACCCGGCGGTGCTCGCCCTGGTCGAGCGGCTCAAGCAGGGCGCCGACCTGTGCGGTTCGAGCCTGACGCAGTCGATAGCGGCCGAGCTCCTCGCCGATCAGCCCTGGCTCGACGGTCATGTCGGGCGGATCCGCGCCGCGTACGCCGAGCGAGCACTCGCCCTGCATGCGGCGTTGCGGGAGACCTTCGGCGACCGGCTTCGTCTCACCGCACCCGAAGGCGGCATGTTCCTCTGGGGCGAGTTCACCGACGGGACGCAGACGTCGGCCCGGCTCACCGAGGCGGTGGATGCCGGAGTCGCCTACGTCCCGGGCGCGGCCTTCGCCGTGCAGCGCGACCTCGGCCACGCGCTGCGCGTCTGCTTCACCACCGGCTCCCCGGAGCAGCTGCGGGAGGCGGTGCGCCGCCTCGCCACGGTGCTCTAGCAGCTCACGTGCGCCGGCCGTCGAGCAGGTGCGCGCCCGCGCCCGGTCGCACCGTGGTCACCGTGGGCGTGCGATGACCTGCCCGCGAGATCGCAGCGGGTAGGTCGTCCGCGATCCGTGCGGCCGCGGCGCGCGGGGCGAGGGCGATGACGGTGCCGCCGAAGCCGCCGCCCGTCATCCGGGCGCCGTACGCCCCGAGCTCGACCGCCGTGTCCGCGATGAGATCGATGGCGGGGATGGTGATCTCGAAGTCGTCGCGCATCGAGGCGTGCGAGGCGGTCATCAAAGCCCCGAACCCGGCGTGATCGCCGGCGCGCAGCGCCGTGGCCGCGTCCAGCACCCGGCGGTTCTCCGTGAGCACGTGCCGGGCACGCCGACGGGTCTCGTCGTCCGCCAGCCCCTCCCAGGCGTCATCGGCGGCGTCCCGCAACGACGGCACGCCCAGCTCCGCGGCGGCGCGCTCGCACGCCTCCCGGCGCCGGCGGTACTCCCCCGCCGCGTGCTGATGCGGCGAGTGCGAGTCGATCGCAACGAGTACGTCGTCGCCCGACCGCAGTGGCACGGGTTCCACTGCCAGCGTGCGGAAGTCGAGCAGGAGTGCCGTGTCCTGCTCGCCGTGCAGGCTGCTCATCTGGTCGAGCAGGCCCGTCGGCGCGCCCACGTAGTCGTTCTCGGCCCGCTGCGCGATGCGCGCCAGGTCCGTCCTGCCGAGGCCGCTCGACGGTGCGAGTGCCAACAGCACCGCGCATTCGAGCGCCGCCGACGACGACAGCCCGGCGCCGACCGGAACGTCCGAGCACAGGCGCAGCTCGCCCGGCGGCACGTCGATGCCGTGCTGCCGGAGAGCCCACACGCATCCGGCCACGTACGACGCCCAGCCGCCGACGCCGCCCGGAGTGGTGTCCAGCGGGATCACGACGGTGCCGGGTTCCTGCGCCGACGAGACCTCGACCGTGGCGCCGGAGACGGCACCGTCGAATTCGGCGACGGCGCCCAGGTGCAGTGCGATGGGCAGGGCGAAGCCGTCGTTGTAGTCGGTGTGCTCGCCGATCAGATTCACCCGCCCGGGGGCGTAGGCGCGCAGCGTCATCCGATCACCCGCCGCAGCTCCTGGGCGATGGCCTCGGGCGTCTTGTCGGTGACGAAGGCGTCGCGCCCGGACTCCGAACCCGCGAGGTACTTGAGCTTGTCGGCGCTGCGGCGGATCGAGAAGAGCTCCGCGTGCAGGTACCCCTCGTCGGCGCCGGACCGGTACTGGTGCCAGGAGGCGATGTAGGGCAGCGCTGCCCCGTACAGCGCGTCGAAGGCGCGTAGCAGCACCAGGTACACGGCCGCCAGATCGTCGGCCTCCGCATCGGTCAGCTCGGAGAGGTTGTGCACGTGCCGATGCGGATAGACGTGCGCCTCCACGGGCCACTTGGCGGCGTACGGGACGAAGGCCGTCACGTGCTCCGTCCGCACCAGGATGCGGGCACCGTCGGCGATCTCGTCGGCCAGCACGTCCTCGAAGAGATCCGTACCGGTGACGGCGCGGTGCGCGGCCGCGGTGCGGAGCAGGGAGGCGGTGCGCCGCGTGCGATACGGGTACCCGTAGATCTGGCCGTGCGGGTGCGGCAGGGTCACGCCGATCTCCTCGCCGCGGTTCTCGAAGCAGTACACCTCCTCGATATCCGTGCGCGCCAGCAGTTCCGCGGTGCGATGGCTCCAGGCGTCGATCACCAGGCGCGCGTGCCGCTGCGAGAGCCCGGCGAACGAGCCGTCGTGGTCGCTGGCGAAGCAGACCACCTCGCACCGTCCCAACCCGGGCTGTTCCACTTGCAGCGCATCCGCGACGTCGGCCGGAGCCGCGTGGTAGCCGGCGGGAGTGGCCAGGGAGGGGAAGCGGTTCTCGAAGACCACGACCTCGTAGTCCTCGGCGGGAATCTCGCTGGAGCGCCCGGCGGGATCGGGACACAACGGGCACATCGCCCGTGGCGGCTTGTACGTGCGTTCCTGTCGCGCGGGGGCGATGATCACGGAGTCGCCGGTGGTGGGGTCGCGCCGGACGGTGGTCACCGGCTCCGTCGGGCGGGCCGGCAGATCCCGGCGGTCCACCCCGATCGACGGCGTACCGCCGGACGAGAAGAACAGGATCTCGCGGCCGTCCGCGAGGCGGGATGCGACGGGCTCGGCGACGTTCCGGGTCACGCGGCTCCTCCTGGTGCGATGGTCAGCGAGAGGGCGGCGGCCAGCGCCTCCCGCACGGGGCGACGCAGACCGTCGTCCGAGACGAGTCCGTCCACGTCGGAGAACCGCGCGAACAGGTGCGCGCCGATCTCCCCGTACTTGGTGTGATCGGCGAGCAGCACGGTGGAGCGCGCGCTGCCGATCAGCCTCCGGTTCGTCTCGGCCTCACCGATGTTGGGCGAGGTGAATCCCGCTTCGGGGTCGATGCCGTGGCAGCCGAGGAAGGCGAGGTCGCACCGCACGCGCTCGAGCATCGCGTTCGCGACGGGCCCCACCAGCGCGTCCGAGGGCGTCCGCTGACCACCGGTCAGCTGCACGGCGGACGTTCCCGACGGGTCAGCATCGGCGTCGTCGGGGTCGGTGAGCACGTGGAAGATCGAGATCGAGTTCGTCACCACCGAGACGTCGCGCCCGCGCAGGAGGCGGGCCAGTTCGAGCGTCGTGGTCCCGGCGCCGACCGCCACCGTCATGCCGTCCTCGACGAGCCCGGCGGCCACGACCGCGATGGCCCGCTTCTCCGCCGTGTCCCGCACCGCCTTCAGGGCGGAGCGCGGCTCCACCCCCCGTCCCGGCCGGACGCCCGGAACGACCGCTCCGCCGTGGACCTTGGCGAGTTCCCCGGAGTCGGCGAGCCGGTCGAGGTCACGACGGATGGTCATCTCCGACACGCCGAGCTCCGCGGCGAGGTCGATCACCCGGACGGAGCCGTGGGCGACCGCGGCTTCGAGGATCATCCGGCGCCTATCGGCCGCCAGCACGTCGCACGCCCATCACGGCCCACGTCTCGAAGGCGATGGCGACGAGCACGAGCGCCCCACCCACCCAGAGGTTTCCGGCGCTGCCGGCCGCCATGTTCACGCGGTCGGGCGTGTGCTCGAACTCGCGGGCACCGAGCTCCGCGAAGGACGGCACGAGGCCTGCGACGAGGAGCAGTACGCCGTAGATCCCGAGCAGGGTGGCGATCACGGTACGGATGTCGGACAGGAGCGCCAGCTTCGTGGACTTCGGCGCGGGGGCGGACGTGGTCGCGTTGTCGTCGGTCATGGTGGTTCAGCTCCTCGTCAGTGGAAGATCAGGCCGAGCACGACGGTGGTGGAGAGCACCGCCGCGCCGAGGGGAACGGGACGCGAGTACCAGGGAGCGGCGCTGTCGTCCTCGCCGCGCAGGGTGCCCTTGTCGGTGAGCGAGTAGACGTAGCCCCGCAGCTCGGCGTCGGGTTTAGGCTTCGTCACGGCGGAGACCAGCACGGAGATGACGATATCCACCACGAAGGCCGCGGACGCGGCGACGAAGGCCATGCCCTGCCCGGGCAGGTCGATCACGCCGGTCTTCTGGAGCACGAAGACGCCGATCGCTGCCAGCGTGCCCGAGACCAGGCCCACCCAACCGGCCGTGGGCGTCATCCGCTTCCAGAACATGCCGAGCAGGAAGGTGGCGAACAGCGGCGCATTGAAGAAGCCGAACAGCGTCTGCAGGTAGTCCATGAGGTTGGAGTAGCCCGCGGCGATCGTGGCCGTGCCGATGGCGAGGAGGACCGCCACGACGGTCGCGACCTGGCCCACGCGGATGTAGTACGAGTCCTCGCGATCCTTGACCACGTACTGCTGCCAGAGATCGAAGCTGAAGACGGTGTTGAACGCGGAGACGTTGGCGGCCATGCCCGCCATGAAGGAGGCGATCAGGCCCGCGACGGCCACGCCAAGAAGGCCGTTGGGCAGGATGTCGCGCATCATGAGCAGGAGCGCGTCGTTGTAGGTGACACCGTCCGGGGCGCCGTTGTTCTTGAGGTTGATCATGTCGCCGATCGCCGCGGCGCAGATCATGCCGGGCACCACGACCACGAAGGGGATGAACATCTTCGGGATCGCGCCGATGATGGGCGCGCGCCGCGCCGCCGACATCGAGTCCGAGGCCATGGCCCGTTGCACCTCGACGAAGTTGGTGGTCCAGTAGCCGAAGGACAGCACGAAGCCGAGGCCGAAGACGATGCCGACGACCGACCAGACGGGCGATTCGAAGCCGCTGAGCGCCTGGCCCGGCCAGGTGTGCAGCTGATCGGCGACGGTGGCGGTGACGCCCTTGTCGGAGCGGGTCTCGATCACCTTCTCCTTGAGGCCGCTCCACCCGCCCACCTTGATCAGGCCGATCACGGTGAGCGGCACCAGCGCGGCCAGGATGACGAAGAACTGCAGGACCTCGTTGTAGATCGCGGCCGAGAGGCCACCGAGCACCGTGTACGTCAGCACCACCGCGGCGGCGACCAGTAGCGAGACCCAGTGCGGCCAGCCGAGGACCACGTTGATCACGGTGCCGAGGAGGAAGAGGTTGACACCGGCGATGAGTACCTGGGCCACGGCGAAGCTCAGCGAATTCACCAGGTGCGCACCGGTGCCGAAGCGCTTGCGCATGAACTCGGGGACGCTGCGCACCTTGGAGCCGTAGTAGAAGGGCATCATCACGATGCCGAGGAAGACCATCGCCGGGACGGCGCCGATCCAGTAGTAGTGGAAGGTCGACATACCGATCTGGGCGCCGGTGGCCGACATGCCCATGATCTCGACCGCGCCGAGGTTCGCGGAGACGAAGGCGACACCGGTCACCCACGCCGGCAGCCGCCTGCCCGACAGGAAGAAATCGAGGCTGGAGGCGACCTGTGTGCGCGCCAGGTAGCCGATACCCAGTACGAACACGAAGTAGATCGCGACCAGCGTGTAGTCGAGCAGCCCGACGTTGAGTCGGAGTGCGTTGTCGGCGAGGAGCATCACGCCTCCAGGGGAGCAGGGAACGAATTCTCACGAAATCTAACAGATACGCACAACCTGCTGAGTGTTTCTGTAACTTTCCGTGAACTTCTCGCTCGAGACCCTCGCCCCCGGTCGAGCGCCCGGATCGTGGGGAGGGCCGATCGGCGCGCCTCCCCACGATGGCCGGGCCCCAAGGCTCAGGCGAAGAACCGCGCGGTGCCGACCACGGCGTCCGGCCCGGCCAGCAGCGAACCGTCCTCGAGGCGCGTGCCGAAGTACGTGGCCTCCGGATCCCGCACGACGGTCCGCCCGTCCCCCTGCTGCGCGTACATCCGCCGCACCAGCTCGTCCATCGGGAAAACGTCCGGCCCCGTGACCTCGACGATGCCGTCGACCGGGTCGGCGAGGGCGGCGCGCACCACCTCGGCGGCCACGTCGGCGGAGGCGATCGGCGCGATGCCGGCGCCGGGCAGGCGGGTCTCGTCGCCGACGGTGCCGCCGTCGGCGATCCCGGGCACGAACTCGAAGAACTGGGTCGCCCGCACGATCGTGAAGGGGACGCCACCGGCACGGATCAGCTCCTCCTGCTTCATCTTCCCGCGGAAGTAGCCGCTCGCAAGGAGTCGTTCCGTCCCCACCACCGACAGCGCGACGTGCCGCCGCACCCCGGTCTCCCGCTCGGCAGCGAGCACGTTGGTGGTCGCGGCGGTGAAGAACGCGAGGACCTCGTCGTCGCCCCACGCCGGCGCATTGGCCACGTCGACCACCGCCTCCGCGCCGGCCAGCGCCGCGGCGAGCCCCTCCCCCGTGACCGCGTTCACCCCGGTGCTGGGAGCAGCGACCACCGCTTCGTGACCGGCTGCGGTGAGCAGTGCTACCACCTTCGATCCGATCAGCCCGGTGCCGCCGATCACCACGAACTTCGCCATCTCATGTCCTTTCGATGCGGCCCGATCCGCTCGGGCCTCCACATCAAGGACCGAACAGCTCGCGCTCCTGTGACCGCGGGGCGAAATCGGCGAGCTTCGCAGGGTTCATGACCCACATGAGCCGGGTGAATCCGTCCTCGTCCGCCGTGGGGCAGACGATCGCCAGGGGCGCACCGTCGAGCTCGAGGACGCCGGCGGGCAGTCCGTTGGCCTCGACGATCCGCGTCGTCATGCCCTCGAGGAAGCGCGTCGAGAAGCCCGCGACGAACCGCGCCACGGCGTTGCCGCCGACCACGGGCCGGCGGGCCGCGCGGCGCGCACCGCCACCGTCGGTCTCACTGACCACGTCCGCCACGAGGACGGCCTCCAGCCCCGCGACGTCCCCGACCCTCGCCGCGTTGAGGAAGGCCTCGAGGAGCTCCTGCACCCGCTCGCGCGTCGTCGTGGTGCGCCGCTCCCCCACCACCTGGGTGCGGGCCCGGCTCACCAGCTTCCGCACCGCCGGCTCCCGCATCTGCAGGATCTCCGCGATCCGCGCGTACGGGTGGTCGAAGGCCTCGCGGAGCACGTAGGCCGCGCGCGCCTCCGGGGCGAGGCGCTGCAGCACGTGCACCACGGCCAGTTCCAGCGCCGCCGCGCGCTCGGCGCCCAGCGCCGGATCGGCGGCCGTGTCCACGGGCGTGGGGAACCACTCGCCCACGTACTGCTCGCGGCGCATCCGCGCGGACTGCGCCAGGTTCAGCGCGAGCCGCGTCACCGTCACCACCAGAAAGGCCTCGGGATCGCGCACCGTCGCACTGTCCGCCGCGCGCCAGCGCAGCCACGCGTCCTGCACCACGTCCTCGGCGTCGGGCCCCGAGGCGAGCACGCGGTAGGCCACGCCGAACAGGCGCGGGCGCAGCGCCTCGAAGACGGCGTCCTGGTCGCCCCCGGCGGCGCGGGCCTGGTCGGTCACGAGTGGGGGCTATGCCAGGTCGTCTTGGCGCATCAGCTGGCGCGCCGCCTCGGTCACCGAGCCCGCGAGCGACGGGTAGACGGAGAAGGTCTGCGCCACGTCGTCGACGGTCAGCCCGTTCTGCACCGCGACGGTGAGCGGCAGGATCAGCTCGGAGGCGTTGGGCGCCACCACGACCCCGCCGATCACCAGGCCGGTGTTGGGCCGGCAGAAGATCTTGACGAAGCCGCGCCGCAGGCCCGACATCTTGGCGCGCGGGTTGGTCGCGAGCGGCAGCATGACGGTGCGCGCCTGGTACGTGCCGTCGTCGATCGCGGCCTGCGAGACGCCGACTGTGGCGATCTCCGGACGGGTGAAGATCGCCGAGGAGACGGTCTTGAGCTTCACCGGGGAGACGCCCTCGCCCAGGGCGTGGTACATCGCGACGCGACCCTGCATCGCCGCGACCGAGGCCAGCGGCAGCAGGCCCGTGCAGTCGCCGGCGGCGTAGATGCCGGGCACCTTGGTGCGGGAGACGCGGTCGACGGGGATGTAGCCGCCCTTGTCCAGCTCGATCCCCACGTCCTCGAGGCCGATGCCCGCGGTATTCGGGATGGAGCCGACCGTCATCAGGCAGTGCGAGCCCTCCACGGTGCGGCCGTCGGTCAGGCGTACGACGATGCCGTCCTCCGTACGCTCGACCTTGTCGGCGTAGGCGCGCTTGACCAGCGAGACACCGCGATCGAGGAGCGCGTCCTCCAGCACCAGGGCGGCGTCCTCGTCCTCGTGCGGGAGCACCCGGTCGCGCGAGCTGACCAGGGTGACCTTGATGCCGAGCTCGGTGTAGGCGTGCACGAACTCCGCTCCGGTGACGCCGGAACCGACCACGACCAGGTGCGAGGGCAGCTCCTCCAGGTCGTACAGCTGACGCCAGGTCAGGATCTTCTCGCCGTCGGGCTTCGCGGACTCCAGGACGCGGGGCGAGGCACCGGTGGCGACGAGCACCACGTCGGCCTCGAAGGACTGCTCACCACCGGACGGAGTCACCACGTTGACCTCGTGATGGGCCATGCCCGACGCCGTGGGCGCCAGCGTCGCGCGGCCGCGGATGATGCGCACGCCCTCGCCCGCGAGGCGGGCGCGGATGTCGGCCGACTGGGCGGTCGCGAGGTCCTTGACGCGCGCGTTGATCCGCTCGACGTCGATCTCGACGCGCTCGAAGTGCAGCTCGATCCCCAGGTCGACGGCGCGCCGGGTCTCGGTGCGGATGCCGGTCGAGGCGATGAAGGTCTTCGACGGGACGCAGTCGTACAGGACGCAGGCGCCGCCGATCCCGTCGGACTCGATCACCGTGACGTCGCCGCCGTGCGCCACCGCCACCAGTGCTGCTTCGTACCCCGCCGGACCGCCGCCGATGATCACGATGTTCGTCATGCGTGCAACGCTATCGTCCGGGGCCGCGCCGTGCGCGGGCACCGTCGGGCAGAGCCGTCGGCGTGGACGGGCGCGGTAAAGTCCAGATGTGCCGATCTACGCCGCCTACGGCTCCAACATGCACCCCGACCAGATGGCCGAGCGCGCCCCGCACTCGCCGATGGCAGGTACGGGGTGGCTGCACGGGTGGCGCCTGACCTTCTCCGGTGAGGACATCGGCTGGGAGGGCGCGCTCGCGACGGTGACCGAGGACCCGTCCGACCCGGACGCCAAGGTCTTCGTCGTGCTCTACGACGTGACGCCGGACGATGAGCTCTCCCTGGACCGGTGGGAGGGCTCCGAGCTGGGCATCCACGTCAAGCTCAAGGTCCGCGTCGATCTCATCGGCGGCGGTTCCACCCTGGCCTGGCTGTACGTGGTCGACGCCTTCGAGGGCGGCCTCCCGTCGGCCCGCTACCTGGGCGTCATGGCCGACGCCGCGTACATCGCCGGCGCCCCCGAGGAGTACGTCCTCGACATCCGCACGCGCGAATCCCGCAACGTCGGCCCCGGCCCGGGCGCGTCCGCGGACGGCGCCTCGGACTGATCCCCGGCTACCGTCGGAGGGTTTCCGACGGTGCCTCGCCGTACAGGGCACGGTAGGCCTGGGCGAACCGGGGCAGATGCCCCAGCCCGTGCCGGAAGGCGATGTCGGCGACGGTCTGCCCGTCGCCCGGCACGGCCTCGACGAGGTCCTGGCGCGCACGGTAGAGCCGGATACGACGCAGGTGCTCCATCGGCGAGACGCCGAGGTGCTCGGCGAACGCCAATTGGAGCGCGCGCACGCTGACGCCGGCCACGGTGGCCATGTCCGAGACCGTGAGCGGATCGGCGTGCCGCGCCTCGATCAGTTCGAGCACGACGCGGACGGTGCGCGGGCGCGGAACCCGCACCTCGCCGCGGAGCCGCTCCGAGTAGTTGCTCGACTGGGCCGCCAGGAACTGCGCGACGACGAGCTCCTCGAGCGGCTTGAGGACGAGGTCGGGCGCTCCCCGGTCGATCGCGTCGCGGAGCAGAAGAACGGCCTGGAGCCAGTCGTGCCCGGGGCCGGAATCGACCGAGAAGCCCAGGTCGAAGATCACCGCGTCGTCGAGCGGGCGGCCCAGGTACGCCGACAGCGTCCGGTCCAGGACCTCCCGGCGGATCTTCACCGCGAGCTGCCGGCACTGCTCGCTCCACTCCATCGCCGATTCGACGTTGGGCCCCAGCACCGCCGCCAGCCCGGGCGCGGAGGTCAGTTCCTCGAGCCCGTACCGGGACACGACCGAGCCCGCGAGCGGGACGTTGATCTCGTAGTACGTGCCCAGCCTGCCGGGCCGGATGGACACGGCGGTGCCGTGCTCCAACTCGGCGATCGTGATGTCCTCGCTCATCCGCGCATCCAGCCGCACGTCCAGCTCACCCGCGCCGGTCACGTTCAGCTCGTGCGGGCTGAAGATCTCGCTGATGCGACGCTCGGCCTCCTCCGGCGAACGCGCCTCCTTGCGCACGCGCGCCCACCGCACGGGGCGCGGGCTCTCGGGCGAGGACATCCCTACAGCATGCCCGCGAGGAAGACGTCCACGAGCAGGTTGAACCGATCCGTGGCCTCGATCTGCACCCAATGCCCGCATTCGGCGAAGACGTGCAGCTGCGAATCCGGGATGAGGTCCAGCAGCCGGTGGCTGTTCGCCAGTGGGATCACCCGGTCATCACGGCCGTGGATGATCATCGTGGGCTGTGCGATCGCCGAGATCTCGGCCTCCGGGACCGCCATCTCGAGGACCTTGTCCTGACGAGGCGCCGGGAACATCGACGCGTAGGCCTCCTGCACCCCCGGCCGCACCGAGGCGCGGTAGCGCAGCTCGGCCAGCTCATCCGTCGCGTACTCGGAATGGAAGGCGAAGACGTCCAGCAGTGCGCGCATGTTCGCGACGGAGGGTTCGTAGCCCCAGACCGCGTCCAGGCCGGGCGTGATCGGGAAGAGCACGCCGACGCTGCCCATGAGCACCAGCCGATTCACGCGATCCGGGTACCGGGTGGCGAGCCGTAGCGCGAGCGCCCCACCGAAGCTGTTGCCCACCACGGAGACCCGATCCAAGCCGAGGGCATCGAGAAACCCGACGAGGTGCTCGAGCCAGGCCTCCGAGTCGTAGACGGTGCCGTCGGGCCGCTCGGTGTAGCCGAAGCCGGCGATGTCCGGGGCCAGCACGCGGTGCCGCTTGGACAGCTCAGGAATCGTCAACCGCCAATTGGCCCAAGCCGATACACCGGGCCCGGAGCCGTGGATGAGCAGCACCGGGTCGCCGGTGCCGGCGTCGTGATAGTTGGTGGCGACGCCGTTGACGTCGATGGTCGAACCGATCTCGGGCGAGGTCGTAGTGGTCATCTCGCTGCTCCTTCTGGCGATGCGGTGCGGGCGGTTTCCCCGCGACGAATCGACAGTGACATGGAGGAAAAGTCGAGGTCAACGGGCTTTGTGGCCTCCGACACAGTTCGTTGCGCGTTCCGGATGAGGCCTTCGTCCGGCGGATCGAAACCGGCGTGTGACCCGCCTTACAGTCGTTGCACGCCCAGCGGAGCACCTGCTCCCCGGAACCGCTCCCGACGAACTCCCGACGAAGGAGGATGACATGGAATCGACTGCCGCACAGTCACAGACGATCCGCATCCTGCCGGAGGACGTCACCATCGACCACCGGTCGGGCGAGTCGATCGTCGAGGCGATCCGGCGCAACGGCTACCGCACGAAGTACCTGTGCCGCCGCGGCGGATGCGGGCAGTGCACCGCCCACCTCGTCGAGGGCACGGTGTACTACCCGGAAGCTGTGTCGGACAGCGTCCTCGGCGTCGACGAGGCCGGATCCGGGGCCTGCCTGCCGTGCCGCGCGCGGCCCGACGGTGCCGTCACCGTCCGGCTCGCGGCCGGCGACCGCCTGCGGGACGTCCTCGGCCCCCTCCGCCCCACCCACCACTAGAAGGAGTAAGTCATGGGAGTCATCCGACTCGGCTACGTGCACGTGCGAGTGTCCGATCTGGACACCGCTGCGGAGCACTACGCCAACACACTCGGCATGGACACCGTGGCCGAGGAGACCGGCCGCATGTACCTCAAGTCGTGGGATGAACACGACCACCACTCGGTGGTCCTCGAGGAGGGCGGCGTCGGGCTGGTCAAGCTCGGATACAAGGTGGAGTCCTCCGCCGATCTCGACCTCTTCGAGAAGCGCGCCAAGACCTTCGGCGTCACCACCGAGCGGATGAGCAGGGGCGACAACGTGGGCGTCGGCGACGGACTGAGGATCACCCTGCCATCCGACCACACGCTCGAGCTGTACGCCGACGTCGAATACCTCGGCAACGCCACCGGCCGCTGGAACCCCGACCCGTGGCCCCGAGAGGGACTGCGCGGCATCGGCGTACCCCGCCTCGACCACACGCTGATCACCACCGAGGATCCGGCGCTGCTGGAGCGGTTCTTCTCCGACGTCCTCGGCTTCCGCGCCGCGGAGCACCTGGTGGGCGGCGAGGACAACGAGGACCTGGTCGGCTCGTGGATGTTCTGCGGCGAACAGCCCCACGACATCGCCTTCGTCAAGGGCGAGCAGGGCAAGCTGCACCACTTCGCCTACCACGTGGACGACTGGAGCACGCTGCTCCGCGCCGGCGACATGTTCTCCATGCGGGAGGTGCCGATCGACTTCGGCCCCGCCCGGCACGGCATCACCCGCGGCGAGACGATCTACTTCTTCGATCCCTCGGGCAACCGCAACGAGATCTTCGCCGGCGGCTACCGCACGGGCCCCGATTTCCGCACCGTCACCTGGACGATGGACAAGGCCGCTCAGGGCATCAATTACACCCACCGCGAGCTGGATCCCGACTTCCTCAACGTCGTGACGTAGTTCCCGAAACCTCTCCACCAGAAGGAGGAAGAACATGACCACCCTCGACCCGCGTCAACTGCGCCGCGTCTTCGGCGAATTCTCCACCGGTGTCACGGTGGTCACTTATGCCGATGACGACGGCACGCCCCGTGGCGCCACCATGAACTCATTCACGTCGGTGTCCATGGACCCGCCGCTGGGCCTGGTCTCGGTCGCCCGGCAGGCGAAGGCCGCCACCGCGCTTCCCGACCGGCCCTTCGCCATCAACATCCTCTCGGCGAACCAACTCGACATCGCGCTGCACTTCGCCGGCAAGCCCAACGAGGGCCTGACGGTTCCCTGGCACCTCGACCCGCACGGCGCCCCGCGCCTGCTCGGCTGCGCCGCGTGGCTGCAGTGCGCACCCTGGCAGAGCTACGACGGCGGCGACCACGTGCTCGTCCTCGGCGAGATCACCTGCCACGACGCACGCCCCCTGGAGCCGCTCACCTTCCACCGCGGAGAGTTCCGCCGCCCGGGCCTCAAACTCCTGCAGATGCCCCGCACCGTCGCCTTCGACGGCCGGCCCGCCCCCGAATGGGTGGACCGGATCCATGCACTGCACGCCCTCGCGGAGGCGGGCATCGACTCCGCACCTCTCGACCTCTGACCCAGCCCCGACAAGGAGATTCACGATGAAGGTCAACTACTTCCAGCAGGTCCCGTACCGGGACCTGGCGGCGGACTTCGAGACGAAGTACGAGTCCGTGGTCACCACCCCCTACTTCGAGAACACCGATGCGGAGAAGGTGGGCCGGGACTTCCGGTCCGCTCTCGACGAGCTGATGCACGCCGCGCGCGCCGGTTTCGACGGCCTCGCCGTCACCGAGCACGGCCAGAGCAGCTACGACATGGCGCCGAACCCGAACATCATCGAGGCCGCGGTCGCCTACGCGACCGAGGTCGAGGGCATCGACACGGCGATCTACCCCGTGGGCCGCTCGCTCGGCAAGTCGCTCGAGCCGCTCCGCGCCGCGGAGGAACTCGCCATGATCGACAACATCTCCCGCGGCCGGCTCGTCAGCGGCTTCCCCGTGGGCCTGGCCTACGACGCGAACATCAACAACGGCGTGCCGCCGGCGCAGACCCGCCAGCGGTTCGACGAGAGCCTCGAGCTGGTGCTCAAGGCGTGGTCGGCGAAGGAGCCCTTCGCCTGGAACGGCCGCACCTCGCAGTACGGCTCCGTCAACCTATGGCCGCGGCCCATGCAGCAGAATCCGCTGCCGCCCGTGTGGATCACCGGCATCGGCAACCCGCGCACCATGGCCTTCACGGTGGAGCGCGAGTTCGGCTTCAACTACTTCGGCTGGTTCGGCATGAAGGTCGCGGGCCGCCGCATCTTCGACCGGTTCTGGGAGACCGTTGAGGCCGCCGGCAAGCCCGCCAACCCGTACCGCCTGGGCTTCATGCAGACGGTGTGCGTGGCCGAGACGGACGCCAAGGCGGAGAAGCTCTTCGCCGAGCATGCGGAGTACTTCTTCCGCAAGGGCCTCGGCTCGATCCCGATGGAGCGCCTCGCGCTGCCCGGCGGCATCGACATCCGCGGCGTCGAGGCGATCATGCGCGACCCGAGCGACTTCGGCATCTACGGCCGCATGAAGACCATCGACTTCAAGGAGCTGGTGGAGGCCGGCTCGGTGATCTGCGGCTCGCCCGACACCGTCGCCGAGCAGCTGATCTCCACCTCCCGCGAGTACCGCATCGGCAACCTGCACGCGATGCTGCAGTTCGGCTCCATGCCGCACGGGCTCGCCAAGGACAACATCGACCTGTTCGCGGCGGAGGTCATGCCCCGCCTGAAGAACGTCTGGGCCGACCAGGGCTACGACCACCACTGGTGGCCCGAGCGCCTCGGCGGCGTCCCCCTCTCCGCGGCAGATCAGGCCGCCATCACGAACGGAGCACTCGTATGACCGCCCCCACCACCGAACGCGTCGTCGACGTCTGGAACGGTGATATCCGCCTGCGCTTCAAGGTGGCCGGCCAGGGCCCCGCGCTGGTGTACCTGCACGGCGCGTCCGGCCTCGTCTGGGACGAGGTCCTCGACCGCCTCTCGCAGGACTACACGGTGTACGCGCCGGAGTTCCCCGGTACCTCCGCCGTGGACCCCTACGCCATCCACAAGGTCGACGACCTGTGGCAGCTGGTCCTGCTCTACGAGCAGGCGATCCGGCAGCTCGACATCGGCACGCCCGCGCTCATGGGCCAGTCCTTCGGCGGCATGCTCGCCGCCGAGCTGGCCGCCGCCTATCCCGACCGGTTCAGCAAGCTCGTCCTGCTCGACCCCGTCGGCCTGTGGCGCGACGACGCGCCGGTGACCAACTGGATCACCGCCCCCGCGGACTCCCTTCCATCGCTGCTGTTCGCCGAGCCCGACGGCCCGGCCGCCGCTGCGCTGCTCGCCCCACCGGCCGACCCGGAGGAGGCCATCGCCGCCGGAGCGGCGCTGGTCTGGTCCATGGGCTGCACGGGCAAGTTCCTGTGGCCGCTGCCCGACAAGGGCCTGCGCAAGCGGCTCCACCGCGTGCAGGCGCCCACGCTGGTGGTGTGGGGCGAAAAGGACGCGCTGATCTCGCCCGTGTACGCCGAGGACTTCGTCGCCGGCATCGCGGACGCCCGCGCCACCGTCATCGCCGGCTCCGGGCACATCCCGCAGATCGAGGCCGCCGACGCGACCTACGACCAGGTCAGCGCCTTCCTCTCCGCATGACAGCCTCAGATCAGGACATCGCCGCGGCCGCCGACCGGCTGATCGCGGCCGAATCGTCCGGCCTCCCCTGCGCGCCCGTCCGCGACCTGATCGGTCCGGACGACGTGCATGCGGCGTACGCGGTGCAGGAGCGGATCCTCCAACGCCGCGTCGCGGCCGGCGGGGAGGTGGTGGGCCGCAAGATCGGCCTCACCTCCCCCGCCGTCCAGCGGCAACTCGGCGTGGACCGCCCCGACTTCGGCATGCTGCTGGCGGACATGGCCGTCGACGACGGCTCGACGGTCCCCCTGGGCCGCTTGCTGCAGCCCCGCATCGAGGCGGAGATCGCCTTCGTCCTGCGGGAGGACCTGTCCGACGGTGCGCTCGACCTCCCGCAGGTGCGAGGTGCGGTGGACTACGCCGTCGCGGCCTTCGAGATCGTCGACAGCCGGATCGCGGACTGGGACATCACCTTCGGCGACACCGTCGCCGACAACGGCTCCAGTGGGCTGTTCGTCCTCGGCGAGCAACGGCGGACCCTCGACGAGTTCGAGCCCGTCGCGGCGGAGATGACGATGTCGCTGGACAGCACCGAGGTCTCCACCGGCACCGGTGCGGCGTGCCTGGGCGATCCACTGTTCGCGCTGCAGTGGCTCGCCGGCGCCGCACGCGACCTCGGCACCCCGCTCCGCGCGGGCCAGGTCGTGCTCTCGGGCGCCCTCGGCCCGATGGCCCCCGTCACCGGCCCCGGCACCTGGACGACCTCCATCACCGGTCTCGGCTCCGTGACCGTCCATTTCTCCGATTGAGAGACCCCACCATGACTGACCCACGACCCGTGAAGGTCGCCATCGTCGGCTCCGGCAACATCGGCACCGACCTGATGATCAAGGCCACCCGCTCTCCCGCACTCGAGGTCGCCGCCGTTGTCGGCATCGACCCCGCGTCCGACGGCCTGGCCCGCGCTCGCGCGGCCGGCATCGACACCGTCGCGGACGGCGTGGCGGGCCTGATCGAGCTGCCCGGCTTCGACGAGATCGACGTGGTCTTCGACGCCACCTCCGCCGACGCCCACGTGGCGAACGCCGCGGCGCTCGCGCCGTACGGCAAGCGTCTGATCGACCTGACGCCGGCGGCGCTGGGCCCGTTCGTGATCCCCGCGGTGAACCTCGACGCGCACCGTGGCGCCGAGAACGTCAACATGGTCACCTGCGGCGGCCAGGCGACGATCCCCGTCGTCGCCGCCATCGCGGCCGTCGCCCCCGTGGCGTACGCCGAGATCGTGGCGTCGATCGCCTCCAGATCGGCGGGTCCCGGCACCCGCGCCAACATCGACGAGTTCACCGAGACCACCTCGCACGCCATCGAATCCGTCGGCGGCGCCGAGCGCGGCAAGGCGATCATCGTACTCAACCCGGCCGAGCCGCCGCTGATGATGCGCGACACCGTGCTGGCGCTCGTCGACCTGTCGGCGGCATCGGCGGAGGACGTCGAGCGCTCGATCGCCGAGATGGTTGCGCGGGTCTCCGCGTACGTACCCGGGTACCGGCTCAAGCAGCAGGTGCAGATCGCGCCGATCCCCGCGGATCAGCCGGTGCACACGCTGCTGCGCGCGGACTCCGACGCCCGCCCCACCCACCAGGTCTCGGTCTTCCTCGAGGTCGAGGGCGCGGCGGACTATCTGCCCGCCTACGCCGGGAACCTGGACATCATGACCTCGGCGGCGATCCGCTACGCCGAGGCGATCGCGGCCGATCGCGCCGCGGCGACCAGCCCCGCGAGCTGAAGGAGCACCCGATGACCACCGAACTGTTCATCCAGGACGTGACCCTGCGCGACGGCATGCACGCCCTCCGGCACCGCATCGAGCCCGCCGACGTCGGGCGGATCGTCCGCGCCCTCGACGCCGCCGGCGTCGACGCGATCGAGGTGGCGCACGGCGACGGCCTCGCCGGCGGCAGCCTCAACTACGGCCCCGGCAGCCACAGCGACTGGGAGTGGATCGAGGCCGCGGCGGCGAACATCACGCACGCCCGGCTCACCACGCTGCTGCTCCCCGGGATCGGCACGATCGAGGACCTGCGGCACGCCTTCGCCCTGGGTGTGCGCTCCGTCCGCGTGGCCACGCACTGCACCGAGGCGGACGTCTCCGCGCAGCACATCGGTACCGCCCGCGACCTCGGCATGGACGTCTCCGGCTTCCTCATGATGAGCCACATGACCGACCCCGTGCACTTGGCCGAGCAGGCGAAGCTCATGGAGGGCTATGGCGCGCACTGCGTGTACGTCACCGACTCCGGCGGTCGACTCACGATGGACGGCGTCCGGGAGCGCGTGCGCCGGTACCGCGACGTACTCGACCCGGCGACGGAGATCGGCGTGCACGCCCACGAGAATCTCTCGCTGGCCGTGGCGAACTCGGTCGTCGCCGTGGAGGAGGGCGCCACCCGCGTGGACGCCTCGCTCGCGGGACACGGTGCGGGCGCGGGCAACTGCCCGATCGAGCCCTTCATCGCCGTGGCCGACCTGACCGAGGGCTGGAAGCACAATGCGGACCTGTTCGCGCTGCAGGACGCCGCCGACGACATCGTCCGGCCACTGCAGGACCGCCCCGTGCGGGTGGACCGGGAGACGTTGACGCTCGGCTTCGCCGGGGTCTACTCCTCGTTCCTGCGGCACGCCGAGGCCGCCGCGGATCGCTACTGCCTGGACGTGCGCAGCATCCTCGTCGAGGTGGGCCGACGCGGGCTCGTCGGCGGACAGGAGGACCAGATCGTCGACATCGCACTGGATCTGGCCACCCGCGGCCGCACGCGGCTCCCCGCGCCCGCCTGATCCGGCGCCGTCAGGCCGGCCCCGCCCACTCGGGCGGGGCCGGCTTGGCTCGATCGAACACTCGCGGGAAACGGATGACGCTCGCGCGCAGCGGATCGCTCGGGTCGGTGTGATCCACGTAACTTCAGGACACGATCGATTGCGCCATGTGGCGCGAGAAGGGATGTGTCTCACATGAATACGGATCAGATCAGTCCGACGGTGAAGAAGTGGTTCATCTGGTCGGGCCCAGGAGCGCTCGTGCCGTTCATCATCGCGCTGCTCTTCTTGGCGCGGATGGTCCCTCCGCCGCGGCCCTCGTGGTCGGCGGAGCGGATCGCCGCGGTGTACGCGGGCAACCAGCAGGGAATCCTCATGGCCGCGTTCATCGCGATCGTGTCGATCGCGTTCTGGGCCAATTGGGCGGGCGTAGTGATCGCGCAGTCCCGCCAGGTGGAGGGCAAGGTGCCCTTCCTCAACCAGACGCTGACGATCTTCGGCTCGTCGATGTTCCTGATCACGCTCTCGTGCCCCACCCTCCTGGGCTTCGCCGCCTACCGCGCTGGGGAGACCTCTCCGCAGATCACGCAGATGCTCAACGACGCCTTCTGGTTCGCCGCCGAGTACCCCTACTCGCCGTTCGCCGGTTTCATGGTGGTGTTGGCCATCATCGTGTTCAGCGACAAGCGCCCCGAACCCGTTTTCCCACGCTGGGTGGGCTACTTCTGTCTGTGGTGCACCCTGCTGATGGTGCCCGGCGGCATGCTCGCGTTCTTCAAGACCGGCCCGTTCGCCTTCGACGGCCTCATGGCCTTCTACGTCCTCGCCGGCGCCTACACGACCTTCACGGTGACGCTGTCGGTGGTCATGCACCGTCAGGTGAACGGTGTTGCAGCCGCGTCCACCCCCGCGCAGCAGGAGCGGGTCACGAAGGATCTGGTGGAGGCGTGATGAGCATCGACCGGTACGTACCTGCCTTCCCTGCCGAGAAGTCGGCGATCGGACGGGAATCAGGCTCCGTCAAGCGGATCCCCGGCGAGATCGGGATCTGGGTCTTCATCTACGGCGACCTGGTCGTGTTCGCGCTCCTGTTCGGGCTGTTCGCGATCTACCGACGGCGCCAGCCGGAGGTGTTCCACAGCTCGCAGCACGCGATGATCCAGGTGCTGGGACTGACGAACACTATTGTCCTGCTCGTGAGTTCACTCTTCGTGGTGCTCGGCATGCGCGCGCTGAAGAGCAGGGACCGCAGTGCGGCCCGGTCGTTCACCATCGCGCTGGTGTGCGGCGCGGCCTTCGTCGGCATCAAGGCGATCGAATGGACCGCGAAGCTCTCCGACGGCCACACGATGTACTCCGACGACTACTTCCAGCTCTACTACGTGCTCACGGGCGTCCACCTGGTTCATGTCGCGGTCGGGATGGTGGTGCTGATGTACCTGATCCGCACCGCGCGGCTCACCGTCGTCGGACCGGACCGTATGGCGTCGGCCGAATCGGGCGCCTGCTTCTGGCACATGGTCGACCTGCTCTGGGTCGTGATCTTCCCGCTCTGCTACCTGCTGGTCTGAGCCCGACGAACCGGGATGACCATCGGTCGCCGTCGCGAGCCCTACTCAACCCCGCAGGGTCTGCGACGGCGACCGGCCGTACCGCGCGGCGTACACCGAGGCGAACCGGGACACGTGCCCGAATCCCCAGCGGTAGGCGATGTTCGCCACGGAGAGGCCGTCGGCCGCCGTCGCACGTTCCAGATCGGCATGGGCGCGCGAAAGACGTACTCGGCGAAGGTACTCCATCGGACTGAGGCCGAGGTACTCGGCGAACGCGGATTGCAACGAACGCACGCTCGTCCCCGCAGCCTGCGCAAGGTCCGCGACGGTGTGCGGCGATGCCGGATCGCTCTCGATGAGGTCCACGGCACGCGAGATGAACCGAGGCCGCGCAGGCCTGGCTTCGCCGGCCAACCGGCCGCTGAAGTTGTTGGGCTGGGCCGCGAGCAGCTGGCCGATGACCAGATCCTCGAGCGGCCGCAGCACGAGCTCCGGCGCGCCCCGGTCCACAGCGTCACGCAGCAGCGTCACAGCGTTCACCCAGTCCCGTCCGACACCGTCGCCCACGTCGAATGGAACATCGAAGCGGACGGCTTCGTCGGGCGCATAGCCGAGGATCCCCTCGAGGCAGCGCTCCACGGCGGTGCGGCCGATCTCGACCGCCAGCTGGGCGCAATCGGCGCTCCAGTGCATGCTGGCGTCGCCGTCAAGGGCTAGGACTACGGCGCGTTTCGGCGTGGACTCGACCTCCTCGTGACCGCACTGCAGGAGCGAGCCGCCGCGGATCGGTACGCCGACCTGGTAGTGAGACT
Source organism: Tsukamurella sputi (assembly GCF_007858445.1). GTDB lineage: Bacteria > Actinomycetota > Actinomycetes > Mycobacteriales > Mycobacteriaceae > Tsukamurella > Tsukamurella sputi. Next base: position 868,195 of record NZ_VIGV01000001.1, read on the forward strand.
GCATTCGGCTGGGGCGGACGATGACCTCGGTGCCGTGGCTGATCTCGGCGACGGTGATCGACTCCGTGTACCGCGCGTGAATCTCGACCTCGAAATCTCCTCGGGGGCCCATGATCACGAGATCGTGGGGGCAGAACACGGACGAGATGGTGTGCACAGCCTCGTCGAGGTCACCGGTCCGTGCGGAATCAACCTTCCAGCGAGGGGTGGCCGATGCCGCAAGGCCGCTTCGGAGCGGGTCGATCGTCGTGCTCATCACCCGAGTCTGGCACGCCGCTACAGCTCTGAACAGGGGAAATCGGAGTGCATCCGGTGTGTGAGCAAATCGTTGCGCGAAGTGGCCCATCGTTTCGCCGTGCGGATCGCCGCGGTCTGCGCAGCCTCCTAATGTTCTCCTTCAACGGCGCCACACGTACTCGCCCGATCGTCGATCGGACTGCCGCCGCATCGATCCCCATCAGTCGCAGGCTCCCCCGAGCGTTCTCGACCCACGAACGGAGAAATCCCCATGTCAGCAACTCACGACGAACGTGTCGCCGTCGTCACCGGCGCCGCGCGCGGTATCGGCCAAGCCGTGTGCCGGCAACTCGCGGAGCGCGGCGTCACCATCGTCGCCGTCGACGTCACCGATCCCACGGAGACGCTTGACCAGCTCGCATCCGCCGGTCACGACGACGCCCTCGGCCTCGTCGCCGACGTCACCGACCCCGAACGCGTGCAGCAGATCGGCGACGAGGTCCGCGAGCGCTTCGGCCGGTGCGACATCCTCGTCAACAACGTCGGCATCTACCCCTTCGTCGACATCGACGACCTCACGCTGGAGACCTGGCGAAAGGTCCTCTCGGTGAACCTCGACTCCCAGTTCCTCATGACCAAGACGGTCCTGCCGCTCATGAAGGAAGCGGGATGGGGACGGATCGTGAACCTCACGTCCAACTCGATCGGGCTCGTCGTGCCCGGCCTGAGCGCGTACGGCGCCAGCAAGATGGGCGCGATCGGATTCACCCGCGCCCTGGCGACCGATGTCGCGCCCTTCGGTATCACCGTCAACGCCGTGGGACCCACGCTCACCCGCACGCCCGGCGTGACTTCCGCGGTGGCCCCCGAACTGCAGGAGGCGGTTTCGCAGGGCCAGGCCATCAAGAAGGTCGGCGAGGCCGACGACGTCGTCGGAACGATCCTGTTCCTCGCGAGCGAGGACTCCTACTTCGTGACCGGCCAGACCATCATGGCCGACGGCGGGCTGGTGCGACTGTGACCACCACCGTGAACAGCCGCATCGCCGTCTTCGCCGAGGGCGGCCGTCCTGTCGAGTCCCGTAGCATCGAGGTCCCCGCGCCCGGCCGGGGACAGATCCTCGCGCGCACCGCGCTGGGCGGCGTCTGCGGGACCGACGTGCACTTGCGCCGCGGCGACTTCGACCTCCCGTTCCCTGTAGTGCTCGGGCACGAGGGTGTCGGCATCGTCGAGCAACTCGGCGAGGGAGTCGTACGCGACGCGGCCGGGGTCTCCCTCGCCGTCGGCGACGCGGTCTACTGGTCCCCGATCCCGCCGTGCGGACGGTGCTACTACTGCACCGTCGAGAAGGACTTCTCCTCGTGCACGCAGTCGGCCTGGTTCCACGACGCCGACCTTCCCGGCTGGGGCAGCTACGCCGACTACGTGACCCTGCCCGCCGCGATGTCGGTCTATCGGATCCCGGACGGTACCTCGCCGGAGGCGGTGATCGCGCTCGGCTGCGCGCTGCCGGCGGTCCTGCAGGGCTTCGACCGGGCAGGAGAGTCCGGTGTCATCGACACCGTCGTGATCCAGGGCGCCGGGCCGATCGGCCTGTCCGCGGTGCTCGCTGCCCGGCAGCGCGGCGCGGGCACGATCGTCGTGATCGATCAGCACGAGAACCGGCTCGCGACCGCCCGCGCGCTCGGCGCCACCGCCACGCTGACGCTCGACACCGACGCGGCGGAGCGCAAGCGCCGCGTACTCGAACTGTGCGGCGAGCGCGGGCCGCGCCTCGTCGTCGAGGCCGCGGGGGTGCTGTCGGCGTTCGGCGAAGGCGTGGACCTGGCCGGGCACAACGGCGCCTACCTGCTGATCGGGCTCTGGTCCGGCCGGGGCCAGGTGCCGATAGACCCGACGGTCGTCGTGCACAAGAACCTCCGCATCGTCGGATCCTGCTACGCCCAGCCCGAGCACTACTACCGGGCCATGCACCTCGCGGCAGAGCTCGAAGCGCGGATCCCATTGACCGACATCATCACCCACAGCTTCGATGTCGCTGACGCGAACGCGGCCCTCGACGCCGTCGAGCGGGGCGAGGCGGTGAAGGCCGTAATCCGGCCCGACAGCGCACTGCGGGCCCCTCTCCCGGGAGGCACTCGATGACCGCCACAGCGGCGACGGTCCACCAAGCCCCGTTGATCCGGCAGCCCTACTTCTGGGTCTGGCTCGGCTTGATCGCGGTGACCGGCGTGTCCTACTGGCTCGGTAGCGGCCACGGTATGGCCTCGCCGGAGGCGGCGAACGCAGTGATCCTCGTGGTCGCCTTCGTCAAGGTGCGCTTCATCGGAATCCATTTCATGGACCTCAAGGACGCGCCCTGGGCGTTGCGATCGATCTTCGAAGCTTTCTGTGTGATCGTCTGTGCAGCGCTGATCGCGATCCTCACGGTGTAGGCCCGCGCACGCCGCACGATGGTCAGGCGGCGTCGGGGCAGGTGGGGGTCGTCGGCGTGGGCTCGATCGCCGCGGCGAGGCGCCGCAGTGACCCCGCGGCGCGCGCTCGAACGCCCTGCCGCGGGCGGCGGTCGAGCCGCTGCCGCGCGTCGACGTGGTCGTGGATGTCCGCCAGGCGGGCGTAGACTGCCGCTGCGGGAGGATCCGCCGCCAGGTTCCAGTGCTCTCTGTATTCGCTCATACTGCAAGCACACACGAACCTCGCGACGGGTTCCAATGAATTAGGTGGCGCCTACATGTTGACCTACCTGCTGGACGTCGGCGATCTCGCCGACGCGCGATTCGTGGTGTCCCCGTTGAACGAAACAGCACTGAGCCTGTTTCACCTGAACCACGTCCACGGGACCGCGCAGCACCTGACCGCCTGGCGGCGCGAGGCCGACGCCCGCATCGACCGGTACGACCGCGAGCTCGTCGACGCGCTCGTCTCGCCGTCCGGCAGGCAGATACCGGACTTCCTCACCCCGATCACCGCCCCCGCTGCGGGCCGGCCGTCGTTCGAGGTCCACCTCGCGGATCTCGCCGCCACTGAGCCGGAGACCGCGCACGCCGAGCTGGCCGAGCTCACCGAGGACGGGCCGCCCTCGCCCGCACTGGCGCGGCTCCTGGCCCTCGACGACCCCGCGCCCGTTATCGCCGATGCTCTTGCCGCCTACCACGACGCCGCCATCGCCCCCGTCTGGCCCGTCGCGCAACGGATCCTGGAATCCGATGTGACGCACCGCGGTCGGGAGCTGGCCACCGGCGGCCCGGCCCGGCTGTTCGAGTCGCTCAGCCCTCGCGTGGAGTGGACCCGCACCGGAGAACTCAGCGTGGACCTGGCCTGTACGAAGAGCTCCGGACGGTTCTCCTCGGGTGGGCGCGGTTTGATCCTCATGCCCAGCGTCTTCATCAGCCGAGTGACGGTGGCGCACGATCCCCGTCGGACCGCTCCGCACGTCGGCTACCCCGCCCGGGGCTCCGCCACGCTCACCGAATCCGTGCGCCCCGCCGCGGACGACGCGCTGCGCAAGCTGATCGGGGCGGCCAAAGCAGACCTGCTCACCGCCCTCGCCGAGCCGGCGGCGGTCGTCGATCTCGCGGCGGCGCTGGGCGTCTCGCCGTCGGCGGTCTCGCAGAGCCTGAAGATCCTGGGCGCCAACGGCATCGTGGAGAGCTCGCGATACGGGCGGCGAGTCCTCTACCGTCGGAGCGCGATCGGCGACGCCCTGGTCAGCGCTCCGACGCGAAGACCACGTTCGTGAAGACCTTCACGCCCATCTCGAGTGCGCGCTCGTCGAGCACGAAGTCCGGTTGGTGCAGGTCGTACTGACGGCCCTCGCCGGACCACACGCCGAGCCGAGCCATCGCGCCGGGCGCCTCCTCCAGATACCAGGAGAAGTCCTCACCGCCGCCGGACTGCGGGGTGTCGACCACGCCGTCGGGCGAGACGGCGCGCGCCGCGTCGGCAAGCCTGGTGGCGGCCAGGTGGTCGTTGATGACGGGCGGGACGCCCCGGGTGTAGTTCACCTCGTGCTTGAGCCGCAGCGGCGCGAGCAGCTCGCCGATGATCTCGCGGACCAGCGGCTCCAGGGACTCCCAGATGGGGTGCTCGCCGGTGCGGACGGTGCCGTGCAACGCGCCGATCTGCGGGATCGCGTTCGGCGCGGATCCGGCGTTGGCCGCGCCCCACACCATGATCGTGCCGGACCGCGGGTCCACCCGGCGCGACAGGACACCGGGCAGCCCCGTGATCACCGTGCCCATGGCGTAGATCAGGTCGCTCGTCAGGTGCGGCCGCGAGGTGTGCCCGCCGGGCGAGTGCAGGATCACCTCGACGTGGTCGGCGGCCGAGGTGATGGCACCCGAGCGCACGCCGATCTTTCCGACCTCGACGCGCGGATCGCAGTGCAGCGCGTAGATGCGGGAGACGCCCTGCATCACCTCGTCGCGGACCGCGGAGAGCGCTCCGCCCGGCATGACCTCCTCGGCGGGCTGGAAGACCAGCCGCACGCCCACGGGCAACCGGCCGGCGCGGTCCAGCTCGGCGAGCACGAGTCCGGTGCCGAGCAGGATCGAGGTGTGCGCATCGTGGCCGCAAGCGTGGGAGACGCCCGCGGCGGTGGACTCGTAGGCGAGGCCGGTGGCCTCGTGGATGGGTAGGGCGTCCATGTCGGCCCGCAGGGCCAACCGATCACCGGTCGCCGGGCCGAGATCGCACACCAGTCCGGTGGTGGAGAGCTTGCGCGGATGCAGGCCCGCCGCGGTCAGCGCCTCGAAGACGACGTTGGTGGTGCGCTGCTCGCGCCAGGACAGCTCGGGGTGCGCGTGCAGATCGCGACGGAACTCACGGAGCCAATCGCCCTTGCGCCGCAACCACTGGTCGACGTACGCGGCCCTCGAGAGATCCTCGCCCACAGTCCCGCTCACCGTCCGCCTCCATCACTTCCACGACGCGCGGCCGCGGTCAGCAACCGGGCGCGCTCGTCCTCGTCCTCCGCGACCGCAGCGAAGGCTGCGGCCAGGGCCAGCGCACCGTCGCACACGGCCCGATCGGCGGATTCGCTCGCGGCGGCGGCCGTGAACTCCGGCTGATGGGTCACGGCCCCGCCGGTCTCGAGGCCGATCAGCGGATGGATCGACGGTACAGCGTGGCTCACATTGCCCATGTCGGTACTCCCCAGGGGCACCAGTCGCTCGTACTCCGGCGCCACCGGCGAACGGCCGATGGCGACCGCGGCGGAGCGGTACGCGGCAGCGAGGCCGTCGTCGCTGCGCAGCTCGGTGTAGGCGGGCGAGACCTCGGCTACCTCATGGGTGCAGCCGGCGGCGAGCGCGCCCGCGGCGAAGCAGTCGTCCGCGCGGGCCACGAGCCGGGCGAGCGACTCCGCATCGTCGGCGCGCAGGTAGTAGAGCAGTTCCGCCGCCGCGGGGACGACGTTCGGCGCGCTGCCGCCCTCACTGACGATGCCGTGCAGCTGCTGGCCGGGCTCGAGGTGCTGGCGCAGCAGGCCGAGCGCCACCTGGGCCACGGTCGCGGCGTCGCCCGCGTTGCGGCCGGCCCACGGTGCCGCGGAGGCGTGGGCCTCTCGGCCGGTGAACCGGATCGCCAGATCGGCCAGGGCGAGCGTGCGCGTACGCACCACGTCGAAGGGTGCCGGATGGACCATGCCCGCGCAGGCGACACCGTCGAAGGCGCCGCGCTGCAGCATGAGGACCTTGCCGCCCCCGGACTCCTCGGCGGGGGTGCCGTACACCTCGACGGTGATGCCCAGTTCGTCCGCGACGGAGGCGAGCGCGAGGCCCGCTCCGACCGCGGCAGCCGCGATGATGTTGTGCCCGCAGGCGTGACCTATCCCGGGCAGCGCGTCGTACTCGGCGAAGACCGCCACACGCAGCGGTCCGGAGCCGGACCGGGCGACGAACGCCGTCTCCAGCTCCGCGATCCCCTTCTCCACCGCGAAGCCGTGCCCCGCCAGCGCGTCCGCGACGAGCGCCGACGCGTGATGCTCCTCGAAGGCCAGTTCCGGGCGGGCGTGCACCGCGTGACTGACCGCGACCAGGTCACCCCGTGCGCGGTCGACGGTGCCGGTGAGCGACTCCAGAACGGAGGTGACGCGACCGGTCACCGTCAGCCGAACTTGACTTCGGTCGTCGGAACGGCGAGGTCCGCGATGAGCGGCGCGTGCAGGTCGTTCTTGATCTTGTTCAGCGTGGGGCCGTCGGCGGCGGCGTTCGCCGCGGCCACGGCGGTCGCGGTGGGCAGCAGCTCCGCCTCGGAGACGGCCGATTGGACGATGCCCGCGGCGACGGCGTCCGCACCGCCGTAGCGGCGTCCGGTGGTCATCGCCTCGATGGCGGTCTGGTACGGCAGGCGCGACCGCAGCAGGCTGGCCATCCCCACGGTGAAGCCCATCTTGAGGCTGACCTCGGGCAGGCAGAAGAAGCCGCGGTCGTCGCGCATCACGGCGAAGTCGCACGAGAGCGCCAGCATCGCGCCGGCGCCGAAGGCGTGCCCGTTGATCGCGGCCACCGTCGTCATCGGGAAGGTCAGCAGGCGGCTGAAGACCGTGTGCACACGGTCCAGGTACGCGGGCAGCTCGCCGACGTTCGCCAGGATGTACATGACATCGAGGCCGTTCGAGAAGAACTTGCCGGTCGCGGTCACGACCAGTGCGGCGGGCGCGCCTGCCGCCTGCGCCTCGATCTCGTCGAGCCGAGCGTGCACGGCCTCGACCCAATCGGGCGAGAACCGGTTCTCCGGGTTGGTCTCCGAGAGTTCGACACCCTCATCGCCCAGGAAGAGTGTGAAGACGTCGTCGGTACGCGTGACGTAAGGCATGGGCATCACGATAGCGGCTAGCATCTGGGGCCATGGCGCAACTGCACGCGGCACGTGACTCCGGTATCGACGATCCCTCCGCTGCGGCCCGCGAGGGGGCCGCCGCGCTGACCACCGCGACGGGCGGTGACCCCTTCGACGTGGCGGTGGTGCTCGGCTCCGGCTGGGCGCCCGCGGCCGACGCACTCGTCGCGCGCGGTACCGCCGTCGGCTCGATCCCCATGGCCGATCTGCCCCACTTCGCCCCGCCCAGCGCGGCCGGACACAAGGGCACGGCGATCGCGGTGGCGGTCGGCGGCAAGCGGGTGCTGGTACTGCTGGGCCGCACTCACGCCTACGAGGGCCACGACCTCTCCCGCGTGGTGCATCCCGTGCGCACCGCCTGCGCGGCGGGCGCGCGCACGGTGATCCTCACCAACGCCGCGGGCGGCCTGCGCGAGGGCATGTCCGTCGGCGAGCCCGTGTTGATCGAGGACCACCTCAACCTCACGGCCCGCTCGCCGCTGGTCGGCGCGCAGTTCGTGAACCTCGTGGACGCCTACTCGCCGACACTGCGCGCGCTGGCGCAGAAGGTCGACCTCTCGCTGAAGGAGGGCGTCTACGCGGGACTACCCGGCCCGCACTACGAGACCCCGGCCGAGATCCGCATGCTCCGCACGCTCGGCGCCGACCTGGTCGGGATGTCGACGGTGCACGAGACCATCGCGGCCCGCGCGGAGGACGCAGCGGTGCTCGGGATCTCGCTCGTCACCAACCTCGCCGCGGGCATCACGGGCGAGCCCCTGAACCACGAGGAGGTCCTCGAAGCGGGGCGCGAGGCGGCCGCACGGATGGGCGGCCTCCTCGCCGACGTGATCGAGGCGATGGACGCATGAGCGCCGAGCTCTCGGCCGAGGCCCTCGCCTGGATCGAGGGCGACCCCGATCCGGCCACCCGCGCCGAACTCGGGGCCCTGAGCGGCGACGAACTCGCCGAGCGGTTCGCGGCGCCGCTCTCCTTCGGCACCGCCGGCCTGCGCGGCCCGGTGCGCGGCGGACCGTCGGGCATGAACGTGGCGGTGGTGACCCGCACGACGTGGGCGCTGGCCGAGTGGCTGAAGGGCAAGTGCCTGGGCGGCGGCACCGTGGTCGTGGGACGCGACGCGCGGCGCGGCTCCGAAGCCTTCTTCGCCGCGGCGACCGAGGTGCTCGCTGCGCAGGGGTTCGCAGTGGTGGCTCTGCCGGAGCCGGGGCCCACGCCGTGGGTGTCGTTCGCCACCAGGGCACTCGGCGCGGTCGCGGGCGTGCAGATCACCGCCTCGCACAATCCGCCCGCCGACAACGGCTACAAGGTCTACCTCGACGGCGGCGCCCAGCTGGTCTCGCCCGCCGACGCCGAGATCGAGAGGCTCATCGCCGCGGCACCCGCCGCCACGGCGATCGACAGGGCGACGGTGCCCGCCGATCCCCGCGCGAGCGAGGTGGTCGCGGCGTACCTGGACCGGGTCTCGTCGCTGCGCCCGGCACCGGCGGTGCCGGTGCGGATCGCGCTCACCCCGATGCACGGCGTCGGCGGGGAGGTCGCGGTGGAGGCCCTGCGCCGCAGCGGCTTCGACGACGTCCACGTGGTGGAACAGCAGTTCGCCCCGGATGGCGAGTTCCCGACGGTGACCTTCCCGAACCCCGAGGAGCCCGGCGCCTCCGACCTGTTGCTCGCGCTCGCGGAGAGCGTCGACGCCGATCTCGCCGTCGCCCTCGATCCGGACGCGGATCGGTGCGCCCTCGGTGCCCGCTTCCCCGACGGCTGGCGGATGCTCACCGGCGACGAGTCGGGCTCACTGCTCGGCGCTCACCTGCTCGACGAGCCGATCGCCGGACCGTCGAGCACCGCCGCGCCGTCGGACCCACTGGTCGCCACCACGATCGTCAGTTCGGAGCTGCTCGGCGCGATCGCGGAGGCCCGCGGGGCTCGCTACGCGCGCACCCTGACCGGCTTCAAGAACCTGGTACGCGCCGGCGACGGACTGGTCTTCGCCTACGAGGAGGCCCTCGGCCTCTGTGTCGACCCGTCGACGGTGCGCGACAAGGACGGGATCTCCGCGGCCGTCGTGGCCGCCGGCTACGCGGCCGCCCTGAAGGCGCAGGGGCGCGGCCTGCCCGACGCGCTGGACGAGCTGTACCGCCGGCACGGCGTGTACCTGACGAGCCAGTACGCACTCCGCGTCGACGACGTGGCCCGGATCTCCGCGATCATGACCGCACTCCGCACCTCCCCGCCCGATGAAGTTGCAAACACCGCCGTAGGCTGTGAGGATCTGCTCACGGCTCGCCCCGCGACGGACGCGCTGGTGTTCCGCGGCGACGGCGTCCGGGTCACCGTGCGGCCCTCGGGAACCGAGCCCAAGGCGAAGTTCTACCTGGAGGTGATCGAGCCCGTGACGGCCGAGAGCGACACCAGCAGTGCGCAGGCGCGCGGACGGCAGCGGCTCGCCGCGGTGACCGACACCGTGCGCGGGTGGGCGGCGCTCGGGTGACTGGACCCGCACGCCCGGCCGATCCCGCGCGGAACCGGGTCATCGCCGTGTCGGTGCTGGCCGGGGTGCTGATCGTGGTCGCCGCGGCCGTCGCTGCGACGGCGTACGTCAGCAACGAGACCCCGTCCGCACCGGCCCGGGCCGCCGCGACGTCACCGTCGGGTTCGTCCGCACCCGCCCCGGCCTCGTCGTCCGCGACGTCCGCATCGACGGTGCCGGCGCCGTCGATCCCCGGGACGGACGCACTGGGCTTCCTCGGCACCCAGGCGCGCTGCGCCGACGGCGACAGCGCGCGCATGATGGTCTTGACCGCCGCCTCGCAGGCGGTCGTCTGCGACCGTGGGGGCGCCCTGTACTACGCGGGCTGGCGCATCGACACCGGCACCGGGACGCGCATCGAGGGCGTCCTGCCGGCCGGCCCCGGCTGGGTCGCGCGGGCACCCGACGCCACGATCAACATCACGCCCGCCGGACTGGTGATCAGCGCGGCGAACGGCGAGTTCACCGAACCCGCGACGGGCTTCTGGGCAGCTCCCTGACCCGGATCAGGTCCAGCGCGGGCCGAACTGGCGATCGCCGGCGTCGCCCAGGCCGGGGCGGATGTAGGCGTTCTCGTCGAGTCCGCGGTCCACGGTGGCCGTGACCAGGCGGACCGGATGACCGCAGTCGGCGAGCGCCTGCACGCCCTGCGGTGCCGCGACCACGCACACCGCCGTCACGTCGGTGGCGCCGCGCTGCGCGAGGAGGCCGAGCGTCTCCACCATCGAACCGCCGGTGGCGAGCATGGGATCGAGCACGAACACGGGGCGGCCGGCGAGATCGGCGGGCAGCGACTGGAAGTAGGGCTCCGGCACGTGGGTCTCCTCGTTGCGGCCCATCCCGACGAAGCCCACCTGCGACTCGGGGAGCATCGCGTGCGCCTGGTCGACCATGCCCAGGCCGGCGCGGAGCACGGGCACCAGCAGCGGCGGCGCGGCGAGCGCGGCACCGTCGGTCTCCTCCAGCGGGGTGGTCACCTTCACAGCGGCGACCGCCGCCTCGCGCATGGCCTCGTAGACCAGCATCTGGGTGAGCTCCTTGAGCGCTGCGCGGAAGGAGGCGTTGTCGGTGGCCTCCGCGCGGAGCGCGGTGAGGCGGACGGCGGCCAGGGGGTGGTCGACCACGGTGATCTGCATGCCGCCAGCGTATCGGGAACCGTGCGCACCCCTGAGGCGTCCAATCAATGAGGGGGTATTGCGATGGAACCGTTTCACATGACGACGGGCGCGGTGACCGCGGCCGGGAGCGAGCTGGGATCGCTGGCGACGGCCGTCTCCGCCGCCACGGGGGCGGGCGCGGTCTCGGCGGCGGCACTCACGCCGGTCCTCGGAGTCGTCGGCGGCGACTATCTCGCGGAACTGCTGGGGGCCGTCACGGCGGCCGATGCCGAGGTCGCGCGGCTGGCGGCGTTCTACGCATCGGCGTCGGTGAGCGCCGTCCGGACGGTGGCCTCGGCCGTCGCCGCCGACGCGGGTGGCGCGGGGGCGCTGCTCGGGCTGCTGGGCGCGCCGTGAGCGGCATCGTCACGGCGCTGGCGGCGCCGCTGCGCGCCCTGCTCGACGCGTTCGGTTCCGGCGATCTCACAACTGCGGGGGTCGACGCCGCGATCCGCGCCATCGAGACGGAACTGGCGCGGGTGAGCGCACAGACGGGGACGACCGCGGTCACCGTCAGCCGGGAGTGGACCGGGATCGATGCCACCACGGCGCAGGCCACGCTCGGCGACGGCGGCACCGCGGCGGGCGCGCTGTCGCAGCACACCGGCGCGATCCGCCAGTCGGTCACGGCGGCGGCCGACGTGGTGAGCCGTGGCCGCACGCGGCTGCAGGCCGTGCTCGATTCGTTCGTGAGCAAGGCCGAGGCGGCGGACCCGTCGCTCCTGAACCCCACGGGGCTGATCGCGGTGCTGACGCTCGCGGCGGATCACCTGCAACAGGCCCTCGACGTGCTGCGCACCGTGCGCGAGGAGCTCGACGGCGAGACCGGCACCGTCTCCGGACTCGCGGAGAGCACCCCGAGCGCGCCGGGCACCGTCGACGGCGGCGCGGCCACCACGCCCGCATCGACCACCGCCGCGGCCACGCCGACCGCGACGTCCCCGAGCGGTGCGGGCACCGGGTCCGGATCCGGCTCCGCTGGCGGCGGTTCCTCGCCGATCGGCGCTCTCACCTCCGCCCTCACCGGGAGCGGGAACCGCACCGGCTCCGGCAAGGGCGGCGGAAAGGGCTCGGGCGCGCAGACGGCGTCCGCCTCGCGCCGGTTCGGCAGGACGACGGTCACCGCCGACGGCAAAGGCGGCTACGACGTGCGCCTCCCCGACGGCACCGTCGTGAAGGCGCCCAACGCGAGGGCCGCCGCCGCGGTGCAGGCCGCGCTCACGCAACTGGGCGTGCCCTACGCGTGGGGCGGAACGACACCAGGTGTCGGGCTCGACTGCAGCGGATTCACCCAGTGGGCGTACCGGCAGGCGGGCATCGAACTGCCGCGCCTCGCCGACCAGCAGGCGGTGGGTGCGGCCGTCTCCGCGTCGGATCTGCGCCCCGGCGATCTGGCGGTGTGGAGCGGACACGTCGCCATGGTGATCGGCGACGGGAGAATGATCGAGGCGGGCGATCCGGTGCAGATATCCGCGGTGCGCACCGACAACATCGGGCAGCAGTTCCACGGCTTCTTCCGCCCCACCGGCTGAGCCCCTCGACGGTGACATCCTCCAGCCGACGCGGAGGCGGCCCGGTGCACTACGCTGGGCGCCATGGCGTCTGACATCGTCCCGATCGAACTCGGCCTCACCGACGGCCCGGTGTACACCCTCTGGGCACCGCGCTGGCGTGACGGGGAGGACGAATGGGAGGCCTTCCTGGGCCTCGACGAGGACCTGTACGGCTTCTCCTCGGTCGCCGAGCTGGTGGCCTTCGCCCGCAGCGGCAAGGCGAACGACCTCGACGATCACCCGGCCTGGGAGGCCCTGACCACCCTGCCCGCCGAGGCCTTCGTCCCGCGCGACGACCGCCGATTCGACCTGATCTCGGTGCCCGAACTGGCGGCCGAGGAGCCCACGCCCGAGGTGATCGCCGAGCTCGAGGACACCCTTGAGATCGTGAGCCTGATCGGCGAGGTCTGCGAGCTGATCGACGTCACCAAGTTCTTCAACGGCAACCCCGTGCTCGGCACCGTCCGGATCGGCACTCGCAACTTCGAGGGTCGCGAGGGCGCGGAGATGTGGCACAAGGTGGGCCAGATCATCAGCCGCAAGTGGGACGACGTGGTCGACGCTATCGAGGGTGTCGTCAGCACCCCCGAGGTCGACGCGGCGGCCACCGCCACCGCGCAGGAGGAGCTGACCGCGGCCGCCGAGCGGGCGGCCGCACTCGCCGTCGACGACGACGACGAGCTCGACACCGACCTCGACGACCTGGACGACGACCTCGACACCGACGACGAGGCGGACGACGCGGACGAGGACGCCGCCGAGGACGACGAGGAGTTCGAGGAGGACGACTCCTTCTGGGGGCAGGTCGGGATCGACCCCATCAAGATCATCACCTCCACCGGCGAGTACTACACGCTGCGCTGCTACCTCGACGACAACCCAGTCTTCCTGGGCCGCAAGGGCAAGATCTTCGTCTTCGACTCCGAGGGCGCCCTGGCGCGCTACCTCGCGGACGACGACGACACGGACCTGTCGTCCGTCTCCACCTACGACGAGGTGCGCGTGGCCGCGACCGACGGCTCGCTGGAGATCGACGTCTACGACGACAACGTCTACGTGCTGCCGGGGATCGGCGAGGACATCGCCGACGGTCCGCGGCGCATCGACCGCGACCAGCTGGACCTCGCGGTGGAACTGCTGCTCGATTCCGCCGATTTCGCCGGTGACGGGTCGGTGCGCGACGCGCTGCGTCCCACCACCCCGCTGGGCTTCTTCGTCTCCTACGCGCTCGATCCGCAGCCGCGGCGCCTGGCACCGTCGGGCCCGTTCGACAACGAGGCCGAGGCGTGGCGGGCCCTCGAGCACGATTTCGAGGACCGGCTCACCTCCAAGTAGCCCCGCACCCCGCGGCACACCGGCCGCGGGGTACCGGGGGCTGGACGCCGGGCGTCACCCGATGAGCACCGCGAAGCCCGGTTTGATCACGTCGTCGATGATCGCGAGCCGCTCGTCGAAGGGCAGGAACGCCGACTTCATGGCGTTGATCGTGAAGCGCTGCAGATCGCTCCAGCCGTAGCCGAAGGTCTCGACCAGCTTGAGCATCTCCGCGCTCATCGTGGTGTCGCTCATCAGGCGGTTGTCGGTGTTCACCGTGACACGGAAACGCAACTGCGCCAACAGGTTGAACGGATGCTCCTCCAGCGAGGCCACCGCACCCGTCTGGACGTTGGAGCTCGGGCACATCTCGAGCGGGATCCGCGCGTCCCGCACCCGGGCGGCCACCCGGCCCAGCTGCGCACCGGAGAAGTCCGTGGAGCCCGGCTCGACGCCCGTGATGTCGTCGACGATCCGCACGCCGTGGCCGAGCCGGTCGCAGCCGCAGAAGGCCAGCGCCTCGTGGATCGACGGCAGGCCGAAGGCCTCGCCCGCGTGAATGGTGAAGGGCGCCGAGTGATCCCGCATGTACTCGAAGGCGTCGAGGTGGCGGCTGGGCGGGAAGCCCGCCTCCGCGCCGGCGATGTCGAAACCGACGGCGCCGCGGTCGCGCCAGCGCACGGTGAGCTCCGCGATCTCCCGTGAGCGGGCCGCGTGCCGCATGGCGGTCACCAGGCATCGCACCACGATCGGCCGGCCGGCGGTACGCGCCGCGGACTCGCCCGCGGCGAAGCCCTCGAGCACCGCCTCCATCACCTCGTCGAGCGACAGTCCCCGCTCCGTGTGCTGCTCGGGCGCGAACCGCACCTCGGCGTAGACCACACCGTCGGCCGCCAGGTCCTCAGCGCACTCGCGGGCCACCCGCGACAGCGCTGCGGGCGTCTGCATCACCCCGACGGTGTGCTCGAAGGTCTCCAGGTACTTCACGAGCGAACCCGAATCGGCCGCGTCCCGGAACCACGCCGCCAGCTCGGGTTCGGTCGAAGCGGGCAGTGCGTCGTACCCCGTCTCGGCGGCGAGCTCGAGGACGGTCGCGGGCCGCAGCCCACCGTCGAGGTGATCGTGCAGCAGCACCTTGGGGGCGCGGCGCAGGGCGTGGATGTCGATGGGGGTCGGGCCGAGGGGATTCGCCATAGGCTCAACGTACCGGCTACCGGTGCGTAGCACCGCCGACGCGGCTACCGCTCCGTGAGATAGGTGAGGATGGCGCGGACGCGCCGGTTGCCCTCCTCCGGCGGCAGGTCCAGCTTGGCGAAGATGTTCGCCACGTGCTTGGCGACCGCGGCGTCCGAGACCACCAGTGCCGCCGCGATCTCGGTGTTGCTCCGGCCCTCCGCCATCAGCGCGAGCACCTCGCCCTCGCGGGGAGTCAGGCGGTCGAGCACCGTCGGGGTGAACATCTTCGAGACCACCTCCGGATCGACCACCACTCCCCCGCCGGCCACGGTGTCGAGGGCGCGCAGGAAGTCGTCCACCCGACCGACCCGCTCCTTGAGCAGGTAGCCGACGCCGCCGCCCGACTCCAGCAGCCGACGCGCGTACGCGGCGGCGACGTACTGCGACAGCACCAGCACCGGCAGGTCCGCGCGGCCGGCGCGCAGTTCCAGCGCCGCCCGCAGCCCGTCGTCGCCGTGTCCGGGCGGCATCCGCACGTCCGTCACCACCAGGTCGACGCTCGCGGGATCCACGGTGCGCAGGGCATCGGCATCGGCGAGCAGACCGACCACCTCGTGGCCGGCCCGCTCGACGATCCGCTGCAGCCCCTCGGCCAGCAGCACCGAGTCTTCGGCGATCACGATCCGCATCGTTCGCAGACTACGACACCGCCTTCGCCCAGTAGAGCGTGGTGGGTCCTCCGGGCGGGCTGAGGATCGTGAGCGTCGCGCCGATCGCCTCGGCCCGCTCGACGAGGCCCGCGAGCCCGGTGCCGCGCGCCGGGTCGGCGCCGCCGGCACCGTCGTCCATGACGGTCATGGAGACCCCGAGCACGCCCGCCGCGAAGGTGATCCAGACCTGCCCCGCCCCACCGTGCTTGATCGCATTGGTGACAGCCTCGCTGGCGGTGTAGTACATGGCCTGCTCGATGTCGGCGGGCAGACGCCGGCCGGGCTCCCAGCCCTCGCCGGCGGTCACGTCCACCCGGATAGCGCCGCCGAGCTCGGCGCACGCGGCCTCGACCCCGGCATCGTCGAGCACCTGCGGGTGCACACCGCGCACGGTGTCCCGGAGGCCGGCCATGGCCCGCTCGAGCCGTGCCTGCGCCTCGACGACCTGGGCGCGCACCGCATCGTCGGTCTCCGTGGACAGGCTCTGCTGCAGCTCGCCGAGCTGCAGCGAGAGGCTCGCCAGATCCTGCTGCGGCCCGTCGTGCAGATCGCGCTCGATACGGCGGCGCTCCCCCTCGAAGGAGTGCACCAGCACGCCGCGCGAGGCCTCCAGTGTGCTGACCCGACGACGCAGTTCCTCCTCCGTGGGGCCGAGCAGCAGCCGCGCGCCCGCGGCCTGCATCACCGAGACGGCGTAGGTCACGTACAGGGCGACGGCGCAGAGCACCGCGCCGAGGGCGCCGAAGAAGGCCTCGCTGACGATGCCCCGCACCGCGACGCCCATGACGTTCACGTCGTCGGAGACGAAGGGCGCGACGAGCAGCCCGACACCGACGATCCAGCCGAACACCGCGCCCATGAAGACGACGGGCGTGAGGACCGCCAGGATCAGGGAGTACGCCACCTCGCGCCACGTGGCGCGCTCGCCGAGGCGCGCCCCCGCGCGGGTCGAGAGGTCACCGGAGACGGGCGGATGTGGGTCGCCGATCGCCGGCGCGCCGAGCCAGGCGACGCGGCGTCGTTCCAGCTTCGCCAGCGCGAAGGACCATGCCGGCGCGAAGGGCAGCAGCACCACCATCGCGTAGAGGAAGAACACGGCCCACCCGAGGACCATCGACACGGCGAAGTACGCCAGGGCGCGCCACGGCGCGGAGGTCGTGAGGAAGTGCAGGGGCTCGCGCAGTGGCGCGGCCAGGGCGCCGCTCTCGCGCTCGCGCTGCGCCGGGGACGGGGTCACGGTTTCGATCATGCCGTAGACGCTAGGTCCGCGACGGCGACCAGTCGCTGGTCCCAGCGGGAGAATCGGCGGTGGTGCCAGCACTACCCCGGGCCACTAGCGTGGACGGCATGCGCATCGCGATCCTCGACGACTACCAGGACGTCTCCCGCCGGTTCGGCGACTTCTCCGGGCTCGACGTCACCGTCTTCACCGAGCCGCTCACCGATGTCGCGACGCAGCTCGCGGACTTCGACGGGGTGATCGCGATGCGCGAGCGCACCCGGTTCCCCGCGGAGGTGCTGCGCTCCCTGCCCCGCCTGCGGCTCCTGGTGTCGACGGGGCGCCGCAATGCGGCGATCGACGTCGCCGCAGCATCCGAATTGGGGATCACCGTGTGCCACACGGGGTACCGGCCCGCCGCGGCTGCGGAACACACGTGGGCGCTGATCCTGGCGGCGCTGCGGCACGTCCCGGAGGAGGACGCGAACATCCGCGCCGGCCGGTGGCAGAGCACCGTCGGGAAGGAACTGCACGAGAGCACCATCGGCATCGTCGGGCTCGGCGGGCTCGGCCGGCGGGTCGCCCGGGTCGCGACCGCCTTCCGCGCCGAGGTGATCGCGTGGTCGAGCAACATCGACGCCGACCGCGCGGCGGAGGTGGGCGCCACCGTCGTGAGCAAGGAGGAACTGTTCGACCGTGCCGACGTGGTCACGATCCACTACGTGCTCTCGGAGCGCTCACGCGGCATCGTCGGCGCCGCGGACATCGCGCGGATGAAACCCGGCGCGCTCTTGGTGAACACGTCGCGCGCAGGCGTTCTCGACACCCCCGCCGCCGCCGAGGCCGCCCGTCGCGGCGACATCCGCCTCGCCCTCGACGTCTTCGACTCCGAGCCGCTGGCCACGGACGACCCGCTGCGGGACCTGCCGAACTCGGTGCTCACGGGCCACGTCGGCTACGTCACCGAGCAGCAGTACCGGATCTTCTACGCCGACGCGGCCGAGGACGTCCGCGCCTACCTCGCGGGCGCCCCCGTCCGCGTCATGAATCCCTGACCGTCACCCCTCGGCGGTCACCCGGTCGAGGACGAGCGAGCCGCGCGGCGCCGCGGACTCGCCGATGACGGCGGCGCCCTCGAGTGCGGCGACGGCACCGTCGAACTTCTCCGGAGTATCAGTGTGCAGGGTGAACAGCGGCTCGCCCGCCGTCACGGTGTCACCGACGGTCGCGTGCCAGGTGACGCCGGCCCCGGCCTGCACGGGCTCGCCCTGCCGCTCGCGGCCCGCGCCGAGACGCCACGCGGCGATGCCCACGCCCATGGCATCCAGTTCGGTGAGCACGCCGGAGGCGGGCGCCGCGACGGTGCGGGTGTGCTGCGCGACGGGCAGCGGCGCATCGGGATCGCCGCCCTGGGCCGCGATCATCGCCCTCCAGCTGTCCATGGCCCGCCCGTTCGCGAGATGCTCGGCGGGGTCGGCGTCGACGCCCGCGAGAGCGAGCATCTCCCTCGCCAGCGCGAGCGTCAGCTCCACCACGTCCGACGGTCCGCCGCCCGCCAGCACCTCGAGCGACTCGGCGACCTCGAGGCCGTTGCCGGCGGTGCGGCCGAGCGGGGTGGACATGTCGGTGAGCAGAGCGACGGTGTTCACGCCCGAGTCGTGACCGAGCGCGACCATGGTCTCCGCGAGCTCGCGCGCCTGCTCCGCGGTCTTCATGAAGGCGCCCTTGCCCACCTTGACGTCGAGCACCAGCGACGCGGTGCCCTCGGCGATCTTCTTGCTCATGATCGAGCTGGCGATCAGAGGGATGGCCTCGACGGTGCTGGTCACATCGCGCAGGGCGTAGAGCTTCTTGTCGGCGGGCGCGAGGCCCGAGCCGGCGGCGCAGATCACGCCACCGACCTTCTCCAGCTGGTCGAACATCTGCTCGTTGGTCAGGTCGGCGCGCCAGCCTTCGATGGCCTCGAGCTTGTCGAGGGTGCCGCCGGTGTGGCCGAGGCCGCGGCCCGAGAGCTGCGGCACCGCGACGCCGTAGGACGCGACGAGCGGGGTCAGCGGCAGGGTGATCTTGTCGCCGACGCCACCGGTGGAGTGCTTGTCGGTGGTGGCCAGGGCGCGGCCGTCGCGACGGAGCCCGGAGAAGTCCATCCGCTCACCGCTGGCGATCATGGCGGCGGTCCAGCGGGCGATCTCCCGGCGGTCCATGCCGTTGAGGAAGATCGCCATCGCGAGCGCGGACATCTGATAGTCGGCGACCTCGCCGGTGGTGAACCTGTCGATCACCCAGTCGATCTGGCCGTCGGACAGGGCCTTTCCGTCGCGCTTGGTCGCGATCACGGAGACTGCGTCGAAGACCTCGGTCATCGGGTCACCTCGTTCATGTCGTCGGGCCCGAAGGCATCGGGCAGCAGGCGGCTCAGCGGCATCGGGCCGGATCTGTGGTCTACCAGGAGATCGCCGCCGCCGTGCTCGTACAGCAGTTGCCGGCAGCGCCCGCAGGGCAGCAGGACATCGCCGTTGGCGTTGGTGCACGTGAAGGCGAGCAGGCGCCCACCGCCCGTGGAATGGAGGGCGCTCACGAGCCCGCATTCTGCACAGAGGGTCAAGCCGTATGAGACATTCTCCACATTGCAACCGGACACCACGCGTCCGTCGTCGGTGAGCGCTGCCGCCCCCACGGGGTACTTCGAATAGGGGGCGTAGGCCCGCCCCATGGCGTCGACGGCGGTGCGCCGCAATGCCTCCCAGTCGATATCGGGCAAGGCCGATCACTCCTTTCCGGAGGCTTGTTGATTCCGAATCAATTTCGGTCAGGCATACCTAACTAAATCTGTTCGGCCCCAATGGATCGGGACCGTGGTTTCGATTCCACATTCCGGTGGGTTTAAGGTCAAGGCGTGGGTTCAGGTATACGTCGCGATCGACGCCGGCGCGAGGGCTCAGCCTTCTCGTCGATCGATGTCGGCCGTATCCAAGAAACGATGTCGAAGGCAGGACTCGATGAGCAGTAGTACCGAGGTGGCGGCCGCCGAGGAGCCGCGCCGCGTCTCCCTCTACAAGGGCGATCCGGGCATGTTGAACTGGGTGCTGCACCGCATCAGCGGCGTCACCATCTTCTTCTTCCTGTTCGTCCACGTCCTCGACACCGCGGTGATCCGCATCGATCCCGAGGCGTACGACGCGATCATCAAGACGTACAAGACGCCGATCATCGGTCTGCTCGAGATCGGCCTCGTGATGGCCATCCTGTTCCACGCCCTCAACGGCGTCCGCGTGATCCTCGTGGACTTCTGGAGCAAGGGCGTGCAGTACCAGAAGGCGATGTCGATCGCGGTCTGGACGGTCTTCCTCATCACCGGCGCCGGCATGGCTGCGCGCCTGCTCTACATCATGATCTCGCACGCAGGCTGAGGGGGACGAACAACATGACCACTGCGAACGAACCCAAGCTGGCCAAGACGCTGCTCAAGCAGTACGACCGCCCCGCCTCGCTCGACAACCCGCGCTCGCCGCACCGTCCGGCGTCCGGCAACTTCGAGAAGTACGCCTGGCTGTTCATGCGTTTCTCGGGCGTCGCCCTCCTCGTGCTCGTCTTCGGGCACGTCTTCATCATGCTCGCGCTGGACAGCCAGGGCGTGCACCGGATCAGCGCCGCCTTCGTCGCGCAGCGCTGGGCCAGCCCCTTCTGGCAGATCTGGGACATCACGATGCTGTGGCTCGCGCAGCTGCACGGCGGCAACGGCCTGCGCGTGATCATCGACGACTACGCCCGCAAGGACCGCACCCGGTTCTGGCTCAAGACCCTGCTCGTGCTGTCGATGATCCTCGTGGTCGGCCTCGGCTCGTACGCGCTCCTCTCGTTCGATCCGGCATCCGTGCCCACCGCCAAGTAACGGCCAGGAAGGACTCACCCGCATCATGCAGGAACATCGTTACGACGTGGTGATCATCGGCGCCGGCGGCGCCGGTATGCGCGCGGCCATCGAGGCCGGGCCGCGTGCCCGCACCGCGGTGCTCACCAAGCTCTACCCCACGCGTTCGCACACCGGCGCGGCGCAGGGCGGCATGTGCGCCTCCCTGGCCAACGTCGAGGAGGACAACTGGGAGTGGCACACCTTCGACACGGTCAAGGGCGGCGACTACATCGTCGACCAGGACGCCGCGGAGATCATGGCCAAGGAGGCCATCGACGCGGTGCTCGACCTCGAGAAGATGGGCCTGCCCTTCAACCGCACCCCCGAGGGCAAGATCGATCAGCGCCGCTTCGGCGGCCACACCCGCGACCACGGCAAGGCGCCCGTGCGCCGCGCCTGCTACGCCGCGGACCGCACCGGTCACATGATCCTGCAGACGCTGTACCAGAACTGCGTCAAGCACGACGTGGAGTTCTTCAACGAGTTCTACGTGCTCGACATCGCCCTGACCGAGACCGAGGACGGGCCCGTGGCCACCGGAGCCGTGGCCTACGAGCTCGCGACCGGCGAGATCCACGTCTTCCACGCCAAGGCGATCATCTTCGCCACCGGCGGCTCGGGCCGCATGTACAAGACCACCTCCAACGCCCACACCCTCACCGGTGACGGCATGGGCATCGTCTTCCGCAAGGGCCTGCCCCTGGAGGACATGGAGTTCCACCAGTTCCACCCGACGGGCCTCGCGGGCCTGGGCATCCTCATCACCGAGGGCGTCCGCGGCGAGGGCGGCATCCTCCGCAACGTCGACGGCGAGCGCTTCATGGAGCGTTACGCGCCCACCATCAAGGACCTCGCGCCGCGCGACATCGTCGCCCGCTCGATGGTGCTCGAGGTGCTGGAGGGCCGCGGCGCCGGCCCGAACAAGGACTACGTGCTCCTGGATGTCACGCACATCCCCGAGGAGACACTGATGGCGAAGCTGCCGGACATCATGGAGTTCTCGCGCACCTACCTCGGCGTCGATCCCGTCACCGAGCTCGTGCCCGTGTACCCGACGTGCCACTACGTCATGGGCGGCATCCCCACCAACATCCACGGTGAGGTGCTGCGCGACAACGAGCACGTCGTCCCCGGCCTGTACGCCGCGGGCGAGTGCGCCTGCGTCTCGGTGCACGGCGCCAACCGCCTGGGCACCAACTCGCTGCTGGACATCAACGTCTTCGGCCGCCGCTCCGGCATCGCCGCCGCGGAGTACGCCAAGACGCACGATTTCGTGCCGCTGCCGGAGAACCCGGCGGAGATGGTGGAGAACTGGGTCGCTGCGATGCTCAGCGATCACGGCAACGAGAACGTGATGGCCATCCGCACCGAGCTGCAGCAGACGATGGACAACAACGCCGCCGTCTTCCGCACCGAGAAGACCCTCACCCAGGCTCTCGAGGACGTCCGCGCCCTCAAGAAGCGCTACGAGCACGTCACCGTCACCGACAAGGGCAAGCGCTTCAACAGCGACCTGCTCGAGGCGATCGAGCTCGGCTTCCTGCTCGAGCTGGCCGAGGTCACCGTCGTCGGCGCCCTCAACCGCAAGGAGACCCGCGGCGGCCACGCCCGCGAGGACTACCCGAACCGGGACGACGACAACTTCATGGTGCACACCATGGCGTACAAGGAGGGCGAGGGCCTGGAGTCCGGGATCCGTCTCGACACCAAGCCCGTCGTGCAGACCCGCTACGAGCCGATGGAGCGTAAGTACTGATGACCGCCGCAGTTGACACCCCCGCGTCCGTGCAGCCGCCGGTTCCCCCCGGCTCCACGATGGTCACGATCAAGGTCTACCGGTTCAACCCGGAGGATCCCGACGCGGCCGGTTGGCAGAGCTACCGCGTCCCCGCGCTCCCCTCGGACCGGTTCCTGAACCTGCTCCTGTACATCAAGGGCTACCTCGACGGCACCCTGACCTTCCGTCGCTCGTGCGCCCACGGCGTGTGCGGCTCGGACGCCATGCGCATCAACGGCGTCAACCGCCTCGCCTGCAAGATGCTGATGAAGGACTTCCTGCAGGAGGGCAAGGACATCACCATCACCGTCGAGCCCATCCGCGGCCTGCCCGTGGAGAAGGACCTCGTCGTGGACATGGAGCCCTTCTTCGACGCCTTCCGCGCCGTGAAGCCCTTCCTGATGACCTCGGGCAACGAGCCGACCCGCGAGCGCATCCAGTCCCCCACGGACCGTGAGCGCTTCGACGACACCACCAAGTGCATCCTCTGCGCCTGCTGCACCACCAGCTGCCCGGTGTACTGGATGGACGGCTCGTACTTCGGTCCCGCGGCCATCGTGAACGCGCACCGCTTCATCTTCGACAGCCGCGACGAGGGCGCCGCCGAGCGCCTCGAGATCCTCAACGGCGTCGACGGCGTGTGGCGCTGCCGCACCACCTTCAACTGCACCGACGCGTGCCCCCGCGGCATCCAGGTGACGAAGGCCATCCAGGAGGTCAAGCGCGCCCTCCTGTTCAGCCGCTAGAAGCTTTACTGCAGCCCGGAACGCCCCGGACCTCAGCCGAGGTCCGGGGCGTTCCTTCATCCGAGGAGAGGCCGCCCGTGGAACTGCTCGACACCCCGATCGACGCGACCCTGCTGCGCGGGCATCTGGACCTCGAGCGGACGGCGCGCGGCCACCTCCCCCACCGGCTTCCCGCCGCGGCCCGTCGCCGCATCCCGGACGCGCGGCTCGCCTCCGCCGAAGCGCAGCCGTCGGGGGTGCGCCTCGTTCTCCGGACGGCCGCCACTGTCATCGAGCTCGAGACGCTGCCGACCAAACGCGCGTACGCGGGCCTTCCCGCGCTGCCCGACGGTGCCTACGACCTCGTCATCGACGGCCTCCCCGCCGGGCGCACGACGGTGCCGGAGGGCAACGTCGACACCGTCGTCGACATGGTCACGCAGGAGGCGGAGTTCACCGCGGGGCCCACGGGCGTCGCGCGCTTCGACGACCTGGCCCCGGGCGAGAAGGACGTCGAGATCTGGCTGCCGCACAACGAGGTCACGGAGCTCATCGCGCTGCGGACGAACGCCCCGGTGGTGCCGCAGCCGTCGCGCGGGCGCCGCTGGCTGCACCACGGCAGTTCGATCAGCCACGGCTCCGGCGCCACGCACCCGACGGGCACGTGGCCCGCGATCGCGGCGCGCACGAGCGGCGTCGACCTCGTGAACCTGGGCTTCGGCGGCAGCGCCCTGCTGGATCCGTTCGTCGCCCGTGCCATCCGCGACGCCGCCGCCGACCTGATCAGCCTCAAGATCGGCATCAACCTCGCGAACGGCGACGTGATGCGCCTGCGCGCCTTCACGCCGGCGGTCCACGGCGCCCTCGACACGATCCGCGACGGGCATCCCAGCACGCCGCTGCTCGTGGTCTCGCCCATCCTGTGCCCGATCCAGGAGCACACGCCCGGCCCGGTCATGCCCGTCCCGGCCGACGGCGGCGGCGTGCGGTTCGAGGCCACCGGCGACCCCGCAGAGGTCCGCGCCGGGAAGCTGACGCTGACGGTCATCCGGGACGAGCTCGCCCGGATCGTCGCGGACCGGTCCGGTGAGGATCCGAACCTGCACCTGCTCGACGGACGCGCCCTGTACGGCCCGGACGACAACGCACGCCTACCACTGCCCGACGGGCTGCACCCCGATGCCGCCACGCACCAGCTGATCGGCACCCGCTTCGGAGACCTCGTCTTCACGTCCGGCGGCCCGTTCGCGCAGTAGCCGGATTCGACGGCCCCCGGGCCGATCAGGCACCGACGAGGCGGTTCGCGAAGGTCGAGGCGGTGTAGACACCCACCCCGAAGACGATGTCCAGCGCGTCGCGGCGGGTGAAGCCCGCGTCCAGGAACTCCTGCAGTTCGGCGTCGCCCACCCGCCCGGCACCGCCGAACAGCCGGCCCACGAAGGCGATCGCCGCCGCGACGGCGGGGTCGCGTGGCGGCGTGCCCGCGTCGAGGTCCTGTGCGACGTCCGCACGGCCGATCCGGGACAGCTCGCCGGTATGGATCCGCACGCAGGTCTCGCAGCCGTTGCGGTGTGCCACCGCGAGGATCACCGCCTCCCGCACCTCCGGAGGCAGCGATGTCGCCTCGAACGCCGCACTCGCCGCGCGGAATCCGTTGAGCAGGGTCGGCGACTCCGCCTGGATCGCGGCTGCCCGGGGAACGCCTCCGAATTTCGCACGGATCGCCGCGAGCGCCTCCCGGGACTCGGGCGGCGCGGTCTCGACCGTGTGCACCGTGAACGCCATGCGCACACCTCCTTCATTAGACAACCAGATTGACTACTTTCGCCACGATACAGTCAACCGGGTTGACCGAACAAGAGGAGGACCGATGTCGAGGCCCGGATACGAATTACCAGTCCTCCTCCTGGCCGGCTTCCGTGAGTCGGTCGACGAGGCGCACCGCATCCTGGCCGAGCGGGGATACCCCGAGGCCCGTCCGCGGGACGGTTTCGCGATGCAGGCGATCGGCGCGGGCTCGACCGCCGGCGAGATCGCCACCGCCCTCGGGGTGACCAAGCAGGCCGCCGCCAAGACCATCGCACGCCTCGTCGACCTCGATTACGCCGCCGTCGAACCGGATCCGGACGACGGCCGGCGTCGGCTCGTCACCCCGACCGAGCACGGACGAGCGATGCTGCGCGCCAGCGCGGAGGCCTTTCAGGCCGTTCGCGACGCCTGGGCCGTCCGGATCGGACCCGATCGACTCGACACCATGCTGGACGATCTGAACACACTCGCCGCACGCTCCACGCGGCTCGACACCCTCAGCGCCCTCGCCGACGATCGCGCGTGACCTGCGGCGACACACCATTTCCCACCGGCGCGCACCTCGCGATATTGACGTGACACCACGATGGTGTCATAGTTGACGTCATGGACATCACGCCCTTCGTCACCGACCTCCAACGCCAGCTGATCACGGCCGCCGAGCGCGATTTCGTCGACGCCGGCGACAACGGGGTCGACGATGCCCGAGCCACCGCCGAGCGGCTGGCCGCCACCCTCGACGCCACCACCCGGCTGGTGCTGCTGGACGCCCTGTCCGCCGCGACCGCCGAGATCACCCGTGATCTGGTGCCCGGCTCCGTCGACCTGCGCCTGCGAGGCCGCGACGTGGAGTTCGTCGTCGCCGCGGCCCGTGCCGAGCCGGACGACGAGCCCTCCTCCCCCGGCGTCGATTTCGACGACACCAGCACCTCGCGCACCACGCTGCGCCTGCCCGATGCGCTCAAGTCCCAGGTCGACGAAGCCGCGGCGGCCGAGGGCGTCTCCGTGAACACCTGGCTGGTCCGGGCCGTCGCCGCCGCCCTCGCCCCGCGCAAGCGGCGAACCGCGCAGCGGGCGCTCCGCACCGGCGACGACTTCGCCGGCTGGGCGCGCTGACCGCCTCCGCCCCACTCGTACACCACAACCGAATACCCGCCGAAACCCCGCGACCCCGCGGGGTCGGCCGGCCACACCCTGACGAAAGGCCCTTCTCATGCCCGCCTTCCCCACCCCCGAGCCCATCGACCTGGCCATCAACCTGCAGGTCGGCGACATCGAGGTGATCGCCACCGATCGCACGGACACCGTCGTCACCGTCGCCCCCAGTTCCCCGAACAAGGCGGCGGACGTCCGCGGCGCGGAGGCCACCCGGGTCGAGTTCGACGGCACTCGGCTCACCGTGATCGGCCCCAAGCCGAAGTTCGGCCTCCTGAGCCTGATCGGGGCGACGGAGTCGGTGGACGTCACCGTCGAGCTGCCCACCGGATCCCGGTTCACGGCCGAGTGCACCGTCGGCGGCGTCCGCACCGAGGGCCGCCTCGGTGCCACCCGGATCAAGGCGACGACGGGCACCGTCGAGCTCGATACGACGGGCGACGTCTGGCTGCGCGCCGGGCACGGCAACGCCACCGTCGGCGACATCGGCGGTTCCGCCGAGATCACGGCCGACCACGGGCAGATCCGCGTCTCGACGATCGCGGGCGACGCCCGGCTCAAAGCCTCCTACGGCAGCATCCGCATCGGCGAGACGCACGGCGGCGTCGAGGCGAACCTCTCCTACGGCGACCTCGACATCGACCGCGCCACCGGGTCCGTCGCGGCCAGGTCCGCCTACGGAGCCATCAGCCTGAACGAGGTCTCCGCCGGCGTCATCGACATCGAGAGCAGCTACGGCAGGCTCACAGTCGGTGTGGCGGAGGATGTTCCGGCCTGGCTCGACCTGTCCTCCAAGGAGGGCCGCGTCCGCAACCACCTCGAAGAGAGCCTCCCCGATCCCACCATCGGCGACCACGTCGCCGTCCGCGCCCGGGCCAAGTTCGGCGACATCGAGATCCGGCGCGCCCGCTGAGCGCGCTCCACGATCAGGAGACACCATGACCATCACCACCACCGCGGCGATCGAGATCCGCGGTATCGAGAAGTCGTACGGCGACCTGCCGGTACTCCGCGGCGTCGATCTCGACGTCGCGCCCGGCAGCATCTTCGCCCTGCTCGGCGCGAACGGCGCGGGTAAGACCACCCTGGTCCGCATCCTGTCCACGTTGTTGCGCCCCGACGCCGGCGCGGCCGTCGTGCACGGCTACGACGTGACGACACAGGCACAGCAGGTGCGCGAATCCATCAGCCTCACCGGACAGTTCGCGGCCGTCGACGAGATCCTCACCGGCCGCGAGAACCTGGTCCTCATCGCGCGACTGCGGCACCAGAGCGACCCCGGCGCCGTCGCCGACGAGCTCCTCGATCGCTTCCGTCTCACCGACGCCGGCGGACGCAAAGTCGCGACCTACTCGGGCGGCATGCGACGGCGCCTGGACATCGCGATGAGCCTCATCGGCTCGCCGGCGGTGATCTTCCTCGACGAGCCCACCACCGGTCTCGATCCGGAGGCGCGACTCGACGTCTGGGAGGTGGTCAAGGGGCTCGCCGACCGCGGCACCACCATCCTGCTGACCACGCAGTACCTGGAGGAGGCCGAGCAGCTGGCCGACCGGATCGCGATCCTGCGCGACGGGCGGATCATCGCCGACGGAACCCTCGCCGAACTCAAGGAGCTGCTGCCGCCGGCGAAGGTCGAATACGTCGAGAAGCAGCCCACACTCGAGGAGATCTTCCTCGCACTGACCACGGAGGATCGATCATGACCACCTACGCCGTCTCCGATACCGTTGCCCTGCTGGGCCGATCACTGCGGCAGATCACCCGCAGCGTCGACACCATCATCACCACCGCGATCACCCCGATCGCCATGATGCTCCTGTTCGTCTACGTCTTCGGCGGCGCGATCAAGGGCAGCACCGGCGATACGAACTACGTGAACTACCTGCTCCCCGGAATCCTGTTGATGGCCATCGCTTCCGGCATCGCGTACACGGCGCTGCGACTCTTCAACGATATGCAGGGCGGCATCTTCGAGCGCTTCCAATCCATGCCGATCGCGCGGTCCTCGGTGCTGTGGGCGCACGTCCTCACCTCGATGGTGGCCAACGCGATCACAGTGGTCATCATCATCGGGGTGGGGCTGATCATGGGATTCCGCAGCTCCGCCGGACCGCTCGCCTGGCTCGGCGTCGCCGGCATCCTCGCGTTGTTCACCTTGGCTCTCACGTGGATCGCAGTCGCGGTCGGGCTGACGGCGAAGTCGGTCGACGGCGCTACGGGCTTCTCCTACCCACTGATCTTCCTGCCCTTCATCAGCTCCGCCTTCGTGCCCACCGACACCATGCCCGGCCCGGTGCGCGCCTTCGCCGAGCACCAGCCGGTGACGTCCATCGTCAACACGATCTCCGCCCTGCTCGCCGAACGCCCCGTCGACACCGGCGATCTCGTCTCCGCCCTCGCATGGTGCACGGGCATCCTGGTGCTCGCCTACGCCGGCGCGACGCTCGCCTACCGCCGCCGGATCAGCTGACCCCCGGCTCAGCCCGCCCCTGCTGCGCCGCGCGCCGATGCGCGTGGCGCAGCATGGCACGGACGACGAAGGGGTGTACCAGCCGCACCGGGACGAGGTACGCGCGTCCACGTGTATTCGACGGTGCCGCCACGGTCGAAACCGTCACGGCATCGTCGGCGACGAGCACGGATGCCCGGAACCGAAGATGACCGGCATCCTCGCCCAGCAGGACCTCGGAATCGGTCCGTTCGAGCGTGGCGAACGCCTCCGGTGTTCCTCTTTCGATCCCGACGAGCCCGACCAGAGCCTGCCGCAGGGCCATTGCGGCTCGCACCCCTGCAGGCGGGTCCCGGAAGATCGCATCGGCCCAGTACTGGGGATCGCGGGACTGGCCGCGGCGCAAGGGCACCCGGAACGCATCCAGGAGTGCCCCCGGCACGTTCGCCCATTCCGCGCCGTCCCGGCCGGCCAGAACGGCCGCAGCAGGTATCCGCACAGCTGAGACCGGCGCGGACCGGGCCGCGCGGAGTAGCCTGCCCCACCGCGACCATCGTGCCGGCCGAACGACGGTGCCCGTGACTTCACGCTCGGCGTTGTCGAGCAGATCCTCCAGCACCGCGTCATGCATCGGTTCGATGACTGCGGGAGCCACCAGGCGCATCCACCCCGAAGCCCGACAATCCAGCACGTGTCGCAACCTGGTGGCGCCGGAACCGGTGGACTCCACGACCATCTCGTGATGACCGTCGATCCCGGGCATCGAGTGGAACGCGAACCGCAATCGACCCGGCTCCGCCTCCACGACGCGGTACCGGATCGGTCCGTGGCCGCCGTCGGCGCCGACAGTCGGCGGACCGTCGAGGATCATCGGTTCCCAGGCGGGGACGGGCCACAGACGGTCTTCGGGGCCGCCGATCGATTCGAGGAGCTGCGCGACCCGCTCCGGGTCCGCCGCGAGAACGCGTTCGTGCACGTTGTGAATGTGGACAGCCATGTCGCCCTCTTCCGTACGGTACCGTATGGTATCCATACGGTACCGTACGGAAATGGACGGAACCACCCCCCGCCGGCGACTCACGGCGGACGACTGGACCGCGGCGGCGCTGGAGGCCATCGCGGAGGGCGGGCTCGACGCCGCTGCGGTGGAACCGCTCGCACAACGGCTCGGAGCCACCAAGGGCAGCTTCTACTGGCACTTCGCGAACCGGCGGGCGCTCCTGGACCGGACACTGGAAGCGTGGGAGAAGACCCACACCGATGCGGTCATCACCGCCACCAGCGCGGCCCCGGAAGCACCTGAGCAGCTCACCGACCTGCTGCAGGTGGTCTTCGGCAGTATCGGCGAGCCGCTGGAACTCAAACTGCTCTCCGCCGTGGACGACCCGAGCGTCGGGGCGGCGGTGGCTCGCGTGACCGAGCGGCGTGTCGAGTACGTCGCCGGTCTGTACCGAGCGGCGGGACACGACGAGGCCGCAGCGCGCAGCGCGGCGGTCACCGCGGTCGCGGTGTACCTCGGCCACGCCCAGCTCGCCGCGGCGGCCCCGTCGACTCTGCCGACGGGGGCCGCCTGGAAGGCTCACGTCGCGCGTGTGGGCGATCTGCTCGCCCCGCGTCCGTGAGCCTCCCGGAGATCAGACCTTCTCGGCGGAGACCTCGGTCGCTGCGACCTTCTGGTGCGTGGGCGTGGCGAAGAACTGCACCACCACGAAGGCGACCACGAGCGCAGCGGCGGGCAGCAGGATCGTCGACCCCATCGCGTCGGCGAACGGGCCGCGCAGCATCGCCGGCAGGCCGCCGGTCGTCATCGCTCCCCCGCCGCTCGCCGCATGACCGGTCGCGGCGGTGAACTTCTCCTCGATCTGGTGCTGCATGAGCACGCCGACGGCCGCGCTACCGAGCACGGCACCCACCTGACGGGTCATGTTGTAGACGCCCGACCCGGCACCCGCCAGTTGCAGCGGCAGGTTCCGGTTCGCGGTCGCGGCGAGCGGGCCCCAGATGAAGGCGTTGCCCACGCCCATGAGCGCGATCGGGGCCAGGATGCCGATGACGGGCGTGGTGTCGTGCGCGACGAAGGCCAGCCAGAACAGGGCCGCCGCGTTCGCGGCGAAGCCGAAGCCCGTGAGGAACTTGGGGTGCACCTTGTCGGCGAGCTTGCCCGACGGTGCCGCCAGCGCACCGGAGATCACGGCGAGCGGGATGAGCAGCAGCGCCGAGCGCGTGGGCGTGAGCCCCATCGACTTCTGCGCGAACAGCATCAGCGGGATCGACATGCCGGTCACGGAGAAGCCCATGCAGGCGATCGCGGCATTGGCCAGGGAGAAGTTCCGGTCCTTGAACAGGGTCAGCGACATGAGCGGCTCCGCCGCCTTCGACTGCCACCACACGAACACGACGAGCAGGATCAGGCCACCGAGGATCATCGCCCAGATCCCCGCCGACCAGTCCTCCTTCTGCCCCTCCTGCAGACCGAAGGTCAGCAGGAACAGGCCGAGCGCGCTGAGCACGATGCCGGGGAAGTCCAGCTTGTGCTTGTGCGTGGGCAGGTTCGGCACCAGGATCACTGCGGCGATGAAGGCCGCGATGCCCACGGGCACGTTGACGAAGAAGACCCACTCCCAGCCGAGCCGGTCCACGAGCACGCCGCCGGCCAGCGGGCCGACGAGGATCGCGACACCGGCCACCGAACCCCACAGCGCCATCGCGGTGCCGCGCTTGGCCGCCGGGAAGGTGCGGGTGATGACGGCCATCGTCTGCGGCGTCATCAGGGCGGCGCCGAGCCCCTGTACGACGCGGGCGGCGATCAGCATGCCGATGGAACCGGAGAGACCGCACCAGGCCGACGAGAGCGTGAAGACCGTCAGTCCCACGAGGTAGAGCCGCTTCGGCCCGTACATGTCGCCGAGGCGTCCGGCGAGCAACAGCGGCACCACGTAGGCCAGCAGGTATCCGCTGGTCACCCAGATGACGCCGTTGAGGTCGGACCCCTTGGTGAGGTCGATCCAGATCGCGTCGGTCGCGACCGAGACGATCGTCGAGTCGACGAGGATCATGAAGAAGCCCACGACCAGCGCCCAGAGCGCGGGCCAGGGGCGGTAGCCCGAGGGCAGGCCGGGCAGAGCGCCCGGATCGTACGGCTTCGCGCCGGTGGTGGCGTCATTCGTCATGACAGGCCGCCTTCCATTCCAGTGTCTGGTCGTCGAGTCGTTCGACGGTGCGCCGGAGCCAATCGGCCTCGGCGGTACGCATGGCGATCAGGTAGTCCAGGTCGAGCAGGTGCATCTCGGCGGCGTGGCCCAGCGCGCGGGCGTGGCCCGCCCGCATCGCCGCGACCTGCCCCTCGAGCCGGTGCAGCCGCGCGGCGAACAGCTCCCGCACGCGGTCACGGTCCAGGTTGTGCGCCTCGGAGACCGCGAACGGGAAGCTCGGGTACTCCTCGGCCGGTTCGGCGAGCAGTTCCTCGACGGCGCCCTGCAGCCGTTCCCGGCCCGCCGAGGTGATCGCGTAGGTGGTGCGCTCGGGCCGGTTGCCGTCGCGCTCCGTGCCCACGCCGACGACCATGCCGTCCTCCGCCAGCCGGTTCACGGCGTGGTAGAGCGATCCGGCGCGGAGCTTGACCACGAGGTCCTCGCGGCGCTCGGTCATCGTCGTGAACATCTCGTAGGGATGCATGTCCCGCTCGGTGAGCAGGGCCAGCGCGGCGATCGCCAGCGGGGTCAGGGCTCGTTGCGCCGCCATGGTCCACCTCCGATCGCGCGCTCGACGGCAACGCTACTCCACGATTACTCCATATGGAATATTCGGAACGGATGAATCGGTCGAACCGGGCGAACCGAACGCGTCGTCTCCGTCACACAACGAGTCTGGCCGGTACTGCGGTCAGTTCCCGTCCGCAATCGGATCCGAGACGCGCCAGGCCCTCGCCGGCGACGGCTTCTTGCCACAGGACATGACGCGCGGGGGCAGGTCCTCGGACGTCACCGTCATCCGCCAGGCCCGGCCGTCCTCGTGACGGACGGTGACGATGCCGTCACCGTCGGACCCGGTGCGCAGGACGTCCGGCCCGACGCGGCCGAGCAGCTCGCGAACGGCGACCTCGGCGGCCTGTTCCGCGGGCGGGATCGACGAGCGGCCGCGCAGGCCCGCGGTCGCGACGACGCCGGCGCGCGCCGCGTCCAGGGCGTCCTGCGCCTGCCGATCCGTCACCCGGCCGTAGGTGTTCCCGCTGGGGAGCACGATGAGGACGGGCGCGAAGCGGTGACCGCCGGTGTGCGAGCACTCCCACACCACCGGCTCGCTGTACTGGTCCGCGAGTGCCGCGGCGATGGGCCGCCCGAGCACGGCGCAGCAGACGTCGCGCTTGCCGTTCGTGCACACCAGGGCGATCGGGCCGGTGGACTCGCCCGCGGCGGCATCATCGACCGACAGCCCGGGTATCTCGGCGTAGTCGGCCACGGTGAACATCCGCAACGAGGACCGCCCCGGCACCGAGTCGGCGACGTAGACGCGCATCCTGCCGCGCACGCCCCCGGCACGGCCGGGCCGCCGGATCAACAGCACCCGGAGGCCGCGCTCCTCGGCGAACCGGTCGATCGACGCGCCGACCTCCGGTGCGAAAGTCTCCCCCGAGAACGGGTCACGGCCCCAGCCGAAGTCGTTCTCGATGCACAACCAGCCGGTCTCGGTCGTGGCGGTACCGGGGAGCGGCTCGTCGGTGAAACTCGAACAACGCTCCGTCATTCCGCCACCGTAGCCGACTAGCATGAGCGCGGTGATTGCGCGCTCTCTGTCCACTGCGGGACGTGTCCTCGCGACCGCCGGCCTGCTGGGCGCGCTCGCCGCCCCGGCCGCCGCGACGCCCGTCCCCGCACCGTCGCCCACCCCCGTCCCGGCCGTCAAGACGCCGGTGACCGACACCTGCCCGCACAAGCAGCTCCCGCCACCCGCCGTGGACGCGTCCGAGGTCCCGAAACCCGGACAGCCGACGCCCGCGCCGCTTCCGGTCCCGGATCCGCCCGTCGGGGGCGGGAAGCTGGCCGGCTGCGGCCTGGTCGTGCCCGACGGTGCGCCGCCCGTCCCGCCCGGCATCGACTCCGCCGGCTGGCTGATCGCCGACGTCACCGACGGAACCGTGCTCGCCGCGAAGGACCCGCACGGGCGGTACCGGCCCGCGAGCACGATCAAGATACTGCTCGCGCAGGTCGCGTTGCGCGATCTCGACCTGCGCACAGTCGTCGAGGGCACGGCGGAGGACGCGGCGCAGGAGGGCAACGGCGCGGGCGTGAACGTGGGCGGCCGCTACACCGTCGAGCAGCTCCTGGAGGGCCTCCTCCTGGCCTCCGGCAACGACGCCGCGCACGCGCTGGCCCGGCAACTCGGCGGGGTCGAGGCGACCGTGACCAAGATGAACGCGCTGGCGGCGTCCCTCGGCGCGCGCGATACGCGGACCGCATCACCGTCCGGCCTCGACGGCCCGGGGATGAGCTCCAGCCCGTACGACATGGCGCTCCTCCTCCGCGCCGCGCTGCAGGACGAGCGGTTCGTGCGGATCGCCGCGACGCCGCAGGTCACGTTCCCCGGACACCCGCCCGTGCCGACCACGGCACCGCCGGCGCCACCCTCGCCCGGGCAGAGCGCGCCGCCGGCGCCGACGTCCGTGGCGCCCTACCCGATCGTCAACGAGAACCGGCTGCTCACCGACTTCCCCGGTGCGGTCGCGGGCAAGAACGGCTACACCGACGATGCGAAGAAGACCTTCGTCGGCGCCGTCGACCGGGACGGACACCGCTACGTGATCGTCCAGATGTTCGGCCTGTCGCAGACCGGCAACACCTACTGGGACCAGTACCGGCGCCTCCTCGACTACGGAGTCGCGCTGCGCGGCACGTCCGTCGGAACGCTGGTCAAGGCCGAGGGAGCGGCGCAGCGGCCCGATCACGGCGATGCGGACCGCGTGGTGGAGAGCGGACCGTCGGGGATGGGTAACGGCACCCGGCTCCTCATCGGACTCGGCGGGCTCGCGCTGATCGCCGTGCTGGTCGGCGCGGCCATGCGCACCAACCGGGGCCGCTGACGTGGTGACCGCACCGCTCGGGGCGTCCGTGGTCCCCGACAAGGGACTGCGCTCGAATTCGCTCGGCCTGCTGAGCAACATGGCGATCGGCCTGTCGTCGACCGCCCCCGCGTACAGCCTCGCGGCGACACTCGGCGGCGTCGTCGGGCACGTGCAGGGCAAGGCGCCCGCGATGTTCGTGGTCGCCTTCCTGCCGATGCTCATGGTCGCCGTCGCGTACAAGGAACTCGCCGCGGACACCCCCGATGCGGGTACGACGTTCACCTGGGGCAGCCGGGCCTTCGGTCCGTGGATCGGCTGGATGGGCGGCTGGGGCCTCGCGGTCTCGGCGATCATCTGCCTCGCGAACGTCGCGGAGATCTCCGCCTCCTACCTGCTGCGGTTCGTCGGGCTGAACGATCTGGCCGACGACCGGACGGTCGTGGTGGGCTTCGGCTGCGTGCTGATCGTGGCGATGACCTGGGTCTCCTACCGCGGAATCGTCGTCTCCGAGCGCATGCAGAACGTGCTGATGTCCGTCCAGTTCGCGGTGCTCGGCGTGGCCGCGGCGGCGGCGCTGTGGTCCGTCTACCGGGGCACCGCCGGCCCGCAGGCGGTGCGGCCGAGCTGGGACTGGCTCGACCCGACGGGGCTGAGCTCCTCGCAGATCGCCGCCGCCGTGATCCTCTGCATCTTCCTGTACTGGGGCTGGGACGCCTGCCTCGCCGTGGGCGAGGAGACGAAGGACTCCTCCTCGACGCCCGGGCGCGCGGCCGTGCTCGCGACGGTCGTGCTCATGGGTACCTACGTGCTGGTCGCGATCGCGGTACAGGCCTACTCGGGCTTCGGCGCGACGGGGCTCGGCCTGGGCAACACCGACAACCACGACGACGTGCTCACCGTTCTGGGCCGTCCCGTCGGGGGCGCGATCCTGGCCGGTCTCCTGGTCCTGACGGTGGCGTTGTCGGCGCTGTCCTCGACCCAGTCGACGGTGCTGCCCACCGCCCGCGGAACGCTCGCGATGGCGATCTACAAGGCCGTCCCGGACCGGTTCGCGCGGGTGCACCCGAAGTACCTGACGCCCTCCTTCGGCACCGTGGTGATGGGCGCGTCGGCGTTGGCCTTCTATCTCACGCTGGCGCTGCTGAGCCGCAACACCCTGGAGGATTCGATCAGCTCGCTCGGGCTTGCCGTCGCCTTCTACTACGCCATCACCGCGTTCGCGTGCGCGTGGTACTTCCGCCGCACCCTCCGTGGATCGCTGCGGAACCTGGTGCTGCGCCTGATCTTCCCGGTACTCGGCGGGGTCGCGATGATCTGGGCCTTCGCGCAGAGCGCGGTCGACATGATCGCCCCCGACTACGGCCGGACCGTGATCGGCGGCATCGGCGGTGTCTTCGTTATCGGCATCGGCATGCTGGTTCTCGGTGTGCCGCTGATGATCGCGTGCGCAGTGACCCGTCCGGCCTTCTTCCGCGGGCGCACGCTGCCCCGGGCGACGGCGCCCGAGGACGCCTGAGCCGCCCGCTCCCCGATCAGCGCTTGCGGCGCAGCAACGAGCCGAGCCCCAAACCGGCGACGAGGCCGGCCGCACCGGCGATCGCCGTCCGTCCGGCATCGGGCTCGGAGCGGATGACGGGCGAGATCACCACGGGCTCAGGGGCGGCCGGGATCACGTAGCGCTGGTTGCGCGGATCGGTGGCCGCCCAGGCGGTGGCGAACAGCACGATCCGGGCGGTGAAGTAGATGAACAGCATGATGCCGAGGATCGGTCCGAAGGTGGCACCGGCCGGACCCTTCATCGCGCTCCCGATGAGCAGGGTGGCGACCTGCGTGAGGATCATGAAAGCGACGGCGGCCATGAGACCCGCCCGGGTGGCGTTGCGCCACGGGAACTGCACCCGGGGCAGACGGGCGATCACGAAGGTCCACAGCACCCACAGCGCGAGCAGCGTCACGAGCAGGGTGGCGCCCGAGATCAGGAAGTGCAGGCCGGGCATGTCGTCCAGTCCGGCCGCGTCGAGCAGCTTGCCGGTGAGCGGACTGCTGCCCGCCGCCATGAGGGCGATGCACGCGACGAGCGCGACGAACAGGCCCGCGAGCGCGCCCAGATCAGCCAACTTGGTCTTGACGAAGTTCTGCTCCGGCACCTCGCTGTCCCACATCTCGGTGAGCCCCGCGCGGACGTTCGCCATCCAGCCCAGGCCGGCCCAGAGCGCGCCCGCGAGGCCCACGACACCGACGGTGCCGCGCGAGGCGATGGCCTGGTCGACCAGATCGCTCACCGACTTGCGCAGGCTCTCCTCGCTGATCACCGAGTTGATCTGGTCCTTGATCTCCCTGAGCAGATCGGCGTCGTTGATGAGGATGTAGCCGCCGATGGCGAAGGCCACCATGATCAGCGGGAACAGCGCGAAGACGCTGAAGTACGTGATCCCGGCGCCGAAGTAGTCGCCCTTCTTGTCCTGGTACCGCATGGCCGCGGCCATGATGTGGTCGAACCACGGCCATTTATCGCGGTACTTCTGGAGCATGGGGAGTCGTCCTCCTACTGTTCGCTATTGCACAGCGGTCACGGCGCCAGGAACCCTACCCGGTCGTAGACGTCCGCGAGGGTGCGGGAGGCGATCTCGCGCGCCCGCTCCCGGCCGGAGGTCAGGACCTTGTCCAACTCGGCACGATCGTCGAGGTAGCCCTTGACCCGGTCGCGCAGCGGCGTGGCGAACTCCACGAGGACGTCCGCGACCTGGGTCTTCAAATCGCCGTACCCCTTGCCCTCATAGGCCAGCTCGAGCTCCGGGATCGGGGTACCCGTGAACGCCGACTCGATGGTGAGCAGATTCGACACGCCGGGCTTGTTCTCGCGGTCGAAGCGGATCTCGCGTTCGGTGTCGGTCACGGCCGACTTCACACGCTTCGCGATCACCTTCGGGTCGTCGAGGATGCTGATCAGGCCGGCATCGGATTCCGCGGACTTGCTCATCTTGGCGGTGGGGTTCTGCAGGTCGTAGATCTTGGCGGTGTCGGAGACGATGTGCGCCTCGGGCACGACGAAGGTCTTCTTGAACCGGGTGTTGAAACGCTGCGCCAGGGTGCGGGTCAGCTCGAGGTGCTGTCGCTGATCCTCCCCCACCGGCACCAGCTGAGGGCGGTAGAGCAGGATGTCGGCGGCCATGAGGATCGGATAGGTGAACAGGCCGACCGAGGAGCTCTCGGTGCCGTTCTTCGCCGACTTGTCCTTGAACTGCGTCATCCGGCTCGCCTCACCGAAGCCGGTGATGCAGTTGAGGACCCAGGTCAGCTCGGCGTGCTCCGGCACCTGCGACTGGACGAACATCGTCGACCGGGCCGGGTCCACGCCGAGCGCCAGCAGCTGCGCCGCGGCGAAGACGGTGCGCTCGCGCAGGGCCTTCGGATCGTGGGGCGTGGTGATGCCGTGCATGTTCGGGATGAAGTAGAAGGTCTCGAACTCGTCCTGCAGCTGCACCCACTGCCGCACCGCGCCCAGGTAGTTGCCGAGGTGGAACGAGTCCGAGGTCGGCTGGATGCCCGACAGCGCGCGCTGCCGCTTCGCGGGGGTGGTGGGTGCGGTTTCGGTCACGGTCGTCGAGTCTATCGACCGCCGTCCGGCACGTCGCCCCAGTATCCGGCCCGACGGCTATCCGGCCCGACGGCGCCACCCGGCCCCGGTGGTCCGGTCACCGCGGCGTCTCGCGGAGTCGGCCTGCCGGTCCGGGAACCGGAGCGCGACTCCGCGCGCAGGACCCCGTCGACCTAGTCCGTGTACTCGACGGTGACCGGCGCGTGGTCGGACCAGCGCAGGTTGTACGCCGCCGCCCGCTCGACGTGCGCGGAGGTCGCGCGCTTGGCCAGCGCGTTGTTGGCGATCTGCAGGTCGATCCGCCAGCCGGAGTCGTTGTCGAAAGCCTTGCCGCGCCACGACCACCAGGCGGAGGGCCCGGGCACGCCGGGATGCAGTTCCCGCACGACGTCCTTGAACGCGCGCCCCTCGCCGATGTACTCGCTCATCCAGGCCCGCTCCTCGGGCAGGAACCCCGAGTTCTTGACGTTGCCCTTCCAGTTCTTGATGTCCAGCTCGGTGTGGCCGATGTTCCAGTCGCCGCACACGAGGACCTCGCGGCGCTTACGCCCCAGCTTGGCGAGGTAGTCGCCGAACTCGGTACGGAACCGGTCCTTCTCGTCCTGCCGTTCCGTGCCCACATCGCCCGACGGGAGGTACAACGAGCCGACGGTGAGGCCGTCGAAGTCGGCCTCGATGTACCGGCCCGCATGATCGAACTCGTCGCTGCCGAAGCCGATGCGCACCGCGTCGGCTTCGCGGCGCGAGAGCACGGCGACCCCGTTGCGCCCCGCCGTCGAGGACTCCGCCGCCGCCAGGTGCCAGCCCTCCTCCAGGGCCGGCGCGAGCGCCGTCAGCGTCTGCTTGTGCGTGGCACGCACCTCCTGCAGCAGCACCACCTCGGCCTTGGTCGCACGGAGCCAGGGCAGCATGCCGAGGTTCTCCTCCGAGCGCTGCTTCACGGCAGCGCGGATCCCGTTGACGTTGATCGACGAGATGATCATGCGAGCGCCTCCACCGTCAGGCCCGATCCCGCCCACACGGAACGCACGCCGGGGCCGTCGGCGTGTTCGGACACCGCCAGCAGGACCCGGACCTCGCGGTCCGCCAGCACGGCGACGAAGGTGGCGAGCAGATCCGGCTCATCCGCGAGCACCTGTTCGGCCTGGGCGATCCCGAGCACGACGGCCTCCGGCCCGCCGAGCCAGTCGAGATCCCCGAGGCTGTCGGCGAGGGCGTCCCAGTTGCCGCCGAAGTCGAGGGGGAACTGCAGAACCGCCGACACCTCGTCGAGCAGCGCCGCCTTGGTGCGCATCCGGCTGCCCCGTGCGACGAGGACGCGCGGACGCTCCCTGCGCTTGACGGCGTCCAGGTCGGTGCCGGTCAGTGCCGCCCCGGCACCGGCGGAGAGGAACTGCGGAAGTGTGCTCATCGGATCCTCGTGAAGGTCTCGTAGTGGTCCAGGGTGTACCAGGCACCGCCGTCGGCCCCGGTGATGATGCGCTCGGCGTCGCGGCCGCGGCCCGACTTCTTGATGTTGACGTCCCACTCGGTGTACTTGGCCGCCTTGCCCTGGGAATCGGTCTTGGGCAGTCGACCTTCGAAGTTGCCGAAGTCACGGCCGCCCTGGGTACCCGAGCCGTCCTTGGGCGGCCATGTGCCCGCGTCGATCCGGGCGAGCGTGTCGAGGACGCGTTGCGGGACGGCGGAGTTCGACGACGACGTACGGCCGGCGGGGCCGGGCTTCGCCGTCACCGACGACGCAGTGGCCGCCGACGACGCGGACGTAGCAGACGCGCGCTCGGGGGTGGACGACTTACCGCACGCGACGAGTCCGAAGACGGCGAGTAGCGCGACGACGCACAGGGCGAGGATCCTTCGCATGGCGACGACCCTACCGAGGGACACCGACAGTTACCGCGCCACGGCGAGCGACCAGCACGCCGACGGCGAAGATCACGAGCCCGGCCAGCGCGAGTCCGCTGCCCACCAACGCGGGCGCCGTGTACCCGGCACCGGCGGAGATGACCGCACCACCGAGCAGCGCGCCGAGCGCGTTCGCGATGTTGAGCGCCGAGTGGTTGAGCGTGGCGGCCAGGGTCTGCGCCTCGCCCGCGACGTCCATCAGGCGGGTCTGCAGGGCGGGCACCAGCGCCGAGGCCGTGAGCCCGATCAGGAAGAACAACGTGACCGCGGCGAAGGGCTGCGGCGCGAACAGCGAGAACAGTGCCTGCAGCACGACGAGCGCAGCGAGCGCGACGACGATCGACCGGGTCACCGAGCCGTCCGCCGCGCGACCGCCCACCGCGTTGCCGATCACCATGCCCACGCCGTAGGCGGCGAGGACCACGGGGACCGACGCGGCGCTGAGCCCGGAGACGGATGTCAGCGTGGTCGAGATGTAGGTGTACACGGCGAACATGCCGCCGAAGCCGACGACGCCGGTGAGCAGCGCGAACCACACCTGCGGGCGCGCCAGTGCGCCGAGCTCCGTCATCGGGTTGGTGACGGGGATCTGCACGGCGGGCAGGAAGGCCAGCAGCGCCACGACGGTGACCGCACCGATCAGCACGACGACGGCCATCGCGTACCGCCAGCTCAACGCGGTCCCGAGCCAGGTCACCAGAGGCACGCCGATCACGTTGGCGACGGACAGGCCCATCAGCACCCGCCCCACGGCCTTCCCCCGTTCCGCGGGGCCGGCCAAGTGCGCGGCCACCAGCGCGGCGACGCCGAAGAAGGCGCCGTGCGGCAGGCCGGCGATGAACCGGGCCGCCATCAGCGTCCCGTACGTCGGCGCGAAGACGGAGAGCGCGTTGCCCACCGTGAAGGCCACCATCAGAGCGATCAGCAGCGCCCGGCGCGGCACGCGCGCGAAGGCGGCGGCGATCAGGGGCGCCCCGACGACCACACCGAGCGCGTACGCCGAGATCACGTGCCCGGCGACCGGCTCGGTGACCCGCAGATCCGCGGCGATGTCGGGCAGCAGCCCCATCGCTGCGAACTCGGTGGTGCCGATGCCGAAGCCGCCGAGCGCCATGGCGCCGACCGCGAGCCTGGTGCGGGTAGAAGAGTCCACGGGACGGTGCAACGCCCCGTGGACTTCCCCGCTTCCCGCCTGCTGCTGTGACCTCGTTCACGAGAAATCGGTCCGTTATGATGCAGACAGAGGTCATGAGTGTCAGCGCACAGCCCCGGCTTGCTGACCGGCAACCCTCCACCGCGGTGGGGTGCCCCGGGTGATGACCTGGTTTCCCGGCTCGCCCGCCGGGTGGCAAGCGCGAGGAGAGGTTCGGTGACCATCAGCATCCGCACGGGACGCCCCATCGACAGTCCCCCGGGAGACTGGGCCCGGGTGCCCGACGGTGCGCTGCAGTCCCTGTCGCTGGGCCCGCTGGTCCTGGAATCGGGCGTCGTCCTCGAGGACGTGACGATGGCCTTCCAGCGCTGGGGACAGCCCAACGCCGCCCGCGACAACGTCCTGCTCGCGCTGCACGCCCTCACCGGCGACTCGCACGTCACGGGGCCCGCGGACGCGGATCACGGCTCCGCCGGGTGGTGGGACGGCCTGATCGGTCCCGGCGCCGCCGTCGACACCGACGAGTGGTGCGTCGTCTCCGCGAACGTCCTGGGCGGTTGCTCGGGTTCGACGGGGCCGGCCTCGCTCGCCCCGGACGGGCGCCCGTACGGCTCCCGCTTCCCCGTGATCACGGTGCGCGATCAGGTCGAGGCCGAGGCCGCACTGCTGCGCGCCCTCGACGTGCACGACATCGCCTCCGTCGTCGGCGGATCGATGGGCGGCGCCCGGGCCCTCGAGTGGGCCCTCATGTACGGCGACTTCCTCCGCTCGGCGCTGATCCTCGCCGTGGGCGCCCGCGCGACGGCCGATCAGATCGGCACGCAGACGACGCAGATCGCGGCGATCACAGCGGACCCGCACTGGCAGGGCGGCGACTACTACGACTCGGAGGTCACGCCCGCCGCGGGCCTGGGCATCGCGCGGCGGATCGCGCACCTCACCTACCGCACCGAGATCGAACTGGACAGCCGGTTCGGCAACGACGCCCAGGGCGACGAGGACCCGCTCACCGGGGGCCGCTACGCCGTCACCTCGTACCTCGACCATCAGGCCGACAAGCTGGTGAACCGGTTCGACGCCGGCAGCTACGTGGTACTGACCGACGTGCTCAATCATCACGACGTGGGACGCGGCCGCGGAGGCGTCGAGGCGGCGCTGCGCGGTTGCCGGGTCCCGATCGTGGTGGGCGGCATCGATTCCGACCGGCTCTACCCGTTGCGCCTGCAGCGGGAGCTCGCCGAGTTGCTTCCGGGCTGCGACGACCTCGTAGTGGTGCGTTCCCGCGACGGCCACGACGGCTTCCTCACCGAAAGCGACGCCGTGGCGGCCCTTCTCGCGCGGACCATGGATCTCGCGCGACGCTAGCGGGTTGCCGGTGGTCCCTCAGGGGGCCGGGGCGGTGACGGTCGGCACGTCCGACGGGGAGTCCAACGCCTTGCCGGCGGGCGTCACCTCTGCGGTTTCCCGATCCGACTGCGCCGCGCCGGTGTTCACCCGGTTCGAGCTCGAGCTGGACGCGTCGGGCGCTGCGCCGGCGGCGGGCGGCACCAGGCCGTTGCCCGGCACGGTTCGCGGCGTCTCCGCGGTGGGTGACGGGTGCGTGGCGGTGCCCTCGGTGGGCGGCACGGTGGCGGTGGGTGTCCCCGACGGGGTTCCCGTGGGGATCGACGGCAGGATCGTGGTCGGTAGCGTGGCCGTCGCCGAGGTCGGCGGGGTCGGCGGGGTCGTGGGCACCGGCGGCCACGGGCGAGTGGTCGTGGGGATCACGGGCGGCGGGGCGAAAGTGGTCATGGTGGGGGTCACCTCGTCGCCGTGGCCCTGCTCCGGCGGCACCGCGGTGGGCACGACCGGCTTCTCCGACGGCAGCGTCGAGGTCGTCGAGACCACGGTGGAGATCCGCCCCTGCGAGGCGGGCACGTCACTGGTCACCGTGTCGGACGAGGTGGGCACGACCTCCTCGGTGCTGCGGGCGGCGGGCCCGATGATGCCGGTGGCGTAGCCGGTCGCGAGCACCGCGCCGGCCAGCGCCGCGACCACCAGGAGCGGGAGGATCGCCGCCGTGAGGCGGACGCTGTGCCCACCCAGCACACCGATACCGCTGTCGACCAGTGACGACGGCGCGGCTCCCGCGGCTCGACGATCGGCGGCGAGCAGCGCGGCGCCGGTCGCGGAGATGGTCTCGGGCTCGTCGACCTGCACGGGCTCGATCCCCGCTTCCCGCGCGACACGGGAAACGGCTTCGCGCACAACCTCGTTCAGTGCACCGGGACCGATGACCGCGAGCGCCTCGGGCGCTGCTGAGGCGCCGGCGACCGCCGAGCGGACCAGTGCAGCCACGTGATCCACGGGGGCGACACCGTGCCCGTCGACGACGACGGCGTGCGTCCTGCGCTCGGAGGTGACCGCACCGTCGCGCACGGTGTACAGGCGCACCCCGTCGGGGGCGAGGTCGGCGACGAGGGCCGTGTCGTAGCGGGAGATCGTGCCGCGCTCGCCGAGGCCGCGCAGGGCGGCGTCGGCATCGCGCACGATCCCCGCACCCCGGACGCCGCCGCGGGCGCCCAACCGGACGGACAGCAGGTCCCGGCGTGTTCGCACGGTCACGGCCGAGGCGTCGACGGCACCGTCGGCATGGCTCGCGAGCAGGTCGAAGCCCGAGGAGAGCAGATTGCCGCGGCGCCCGAGACGGTACGGCCCGGGGTCGATGGTGCGCGCCTGACGGTCGACGACGTGACCGTCTTCGATGTCGAGCAGGACGCAGTGCACGGGCCCGGAGCCCACGGACGCGCCGAAGGACGAGATCCTCATGGCACCTCCGATCGGATCGCTCGACGAACCCGTTACCTGAACACATCGTACCCGAAGCCGAAACGTTACATACACGAATCGAAACTCCCAGTTTCGAATGCATCCGCTTACTAGGTGTCGAGCGGGCTGATCCCCCAGGAGACGACGAGGATCGCGACGGCCGCGAGTG
Organism: Tsukamurella sputi; assembly: GCF_007858445.1. Classification (GTDB taxonomy): domain Bacteria; phylum Actinomycetota; class Actinomycetes; order Mycobacteriales; family Mycobacteriaceae; genus Tsukamurella; species Tsukamurella sputi. Next base: position 912,450 of record NZ_VIGV01000001.1, read on the forward strand.
CGAGCACCGTGACGTCGAACCAGCGGCTGCGTACCCGCAGCAGGCCTTGCCTGCGCTCGGGCAGGAAGGCGCGCAGCACCGCCGCGAATCCGGTGCCCGCGCCGAAGACGAACAGGCCGCGACGCCAGTACTCCAGGCCGACCAGCACCATGCCGGTCGCGAGGACTGCGACGACGGCGACGTAACCCGCGTTCGCGACCACCGCGCGCACCATCCTGGCGCGCCGGAACTGTTCGGCCGCGGGTCCGGCCACTACGCCCGGTCCGAACGGGCGAGATCGCGCTCCGCGGCGTCGATCACGTTCCCCAGCAGGAACGCTCGCGTCAGCGGCCCCACCCCACCGGGGTTCGGGGAGAGGTGTCCGGCGACCTCGGCGACGTCGGGCGCGACGTCGCCGCGCAGGCCGTCCGCGGTGCGACTGACGCCCACGTCGAGGACCGCGGCACCCGGCTTGACCATGTCGGCCGTGATCAGCCCGGGCACGCCGGCCGCGGCGATCACGATGTCGGCGCGGCGCACCTCCGCCGCCAGATCGCGGGTACCGGTGTGGCACAGGGTGACCGTGGCGTTCTCGGTGCGCCGCGTGAGCAGCAGGCCGATGGGCCGCCCGACGGTGACGCCGCGGCCGACGACCACGACGTGCGCGCCGTCGAGCGGAACGTCGTAGCGGCGCAACAGGTGCACGATGCCGTGCGGCGTGCAGGGCAGCGGCCCCTCCGCGCCGAGCACGAGGCGTCCCAGGTTCGTCGGGTGCAGGCCGTCGGCGTCCTTGGCCGGGTCGATCCGCTCGAGGATCGCGTTCTCGTCGATGTGCTTGGGCAGCGGCAGCTGCACGATGTAGCCCGTGCAGGCGGGGTCGGCGTTGAGATCGTCGATCACGGCCTCGAGCTCGCCCTGCGAGATGTCCGCGGGCAGGTCCCGGCGGATCGACTCGATGCCCACCTTGGCGCAGTCCGCGTGCTTGCCCTTGACGTACGAGTGCGAACCCGGATCGTCGCCGACGAGCACGGTGCCCAGCCCGGGAACGACGCCGCGGGCGCGGAGCGCTGCCACCCGTTCCCGGTAGCTCTCGAAGAGCTCGTCGCGGGTCTTCTTACCGTCCAGTACAAGCGCCGTCACGGCGCACATCCTATCGCCCCGGGATCACCGCGACGATTTCCGTCGTTTCGAGTCGCTTTTGTTCGGATTCCAACAGATACTGACCCCATGACCAATCCGAATCCCCTCCAGCAGGGCATCAAGGCGACCTGGCAGACGATCCTCCTCCTGGGCGTCCTCGACATCGTCCTCGGCATCATCATCGCGGTGTGGCCCGGGCCCACCACCCTGGTGGTCGGCATCCTGTTCGGCATCTTCCTCCTCCTCACCGGCGCCTTCCAGGTGATCGCGGGCCTGCTCGGGGAGACGCAGCACCGCGTGCTCACCGTGATCAGCGGCGCGCTCGCCCTGGTCCTGGGCGTCTCCTGCTTCCGCGACGACGTCGTCAACTCGGTCGCCATCCTGGGCATCTGGATCGGCGTGAGCTGGATCTTCTCCGGTGTCACCTCCATCACGATCGGCATCACCGACAAGCAGCTCCCCAGCCGCGTCTGGGTCGTCCTCCTCGGCATCATCAGCCTCGCCGGTGGCGCCGTCCTGATCTCGTACCCGTTCTCGGTCGAGGTCCTGGTCCTGGTGGCCGGCATCTGGGCCGTCGCGATCGGCATCGTGCAGATCGTCTCGGCACTCCAGCTGCGCAGCACGGCCAAGCACGTGCAGCAGCAGGTCTCCGACCTGGTCGGCTGACCGCCCCTCGTCCCACGGATGCGGAGCACGGATGACAGGATCGTCATCCGTGTTCCGCATTCTGTTCTTCGAGCCCCGGATCGCCCCCAACACCGGTAACGCGATCCGCATCGCCGCCGTCACCGGATGCGAGCTGCACCTAGTCGAACCCCTCGGTTTCGACCTCTCCGAGCCCAAGCTCCGCCGCGCCGGCCTCGACTACCACGACCTGGCGCACGTGAGCGTGCACGCCGACCTCGACGCCGCCTGGGCCGCGCTCGAGCCGGAGCGGGTGTACGCCTACACCGCGCACGCGACGCGTCACCACCACGAGGTCGCCTACGTCCCCGGCGACGTCCTCCTGTTCGGTCCCGAACCCACCGGGCTCCCGCCGGAGGTCCTCGCCGATCCGCGGATCACCGAGGCCCTGCGCATACCCATGCTCTCCGGCCGCCGGTCCCTCAACCTCGCCAACAGCGCGGCCATCGTCGCCTACGAGGCCTGGCGTCAGAACGGCTTCGACGGGGCCGTCTGAGCCGCCGCCCCCGGGGGCCGTCCGGCGGACTACCCCGCCGGCTTCGCCTCCGAGGGGTCGTTGTACCCCGTCTGACTGTTGAGGATCGGTCGGAGCTTCGCGGTCTTCTCCGCCGTCCAGCCCGGCGGCTCCAGGATCGCGGCCCATGCGTCCGCGGCCGCCTTGACGTAGGAGTGGCCGTGCCCGTCGGGCACGTTCACCGCGACGGCCATATCGGCCGAGACCTGCAAGAAGGTCACGATCGGCACCCAGGAGACCGAGGACAGCACGTCGGTCCCCCGCTTCTCCCGCAGCCAATCGGGCTTGCTGAAGGCCAGATCCGGTGTCCACCGCCCGATCGGATCCGAGGCGTGCTGAAGGTAGACGACGCGCGGACCGTCCCACGGTCCCGTCGGGCCGGCGAGATCCTCCGCGCGGGCGGCGAACCGCACGTGCCGCCCCTGCTGGTACACCGGCAGCCACTCGGGTGAACCCGCGTCGCGCTGCTGCGTCAACCGCACCCACATCTCGTTGTTGAAGGTGGGACCGGAGAACAGCGCACCGTCGGTCCGCGCGAGCAGGTTGTTGAGCGAGAGGAACGGGGCCTCGCCACCGAAGGAGCCGAGGCTCTCGCCGAAGACAACCAGCTTGGGTCGCTGTCCCTCCGGCAGAGCCTTGACCCGCTTGTCGACGGCCTCGAACAGGGCTTGGCCCGCATCGAGCGCGTTCTGCTTGTCGACGAGGAAGGACAGCCAGCTGGGCAGGTACGAGTACTGCATGCTGACGATCGCCGTATCGCCGTTGTACATGTACTCGAGGGCGCCCGCCTCGGCCTCGTTGACCCAGCCGGTACCGGTGGTCATCGCCACGGCCACCACCTTGCGCCGCAACCCGCCCGTGCGTTCCAGCTCCTGCGCCGTCTTCTCGGCGATCGCCTGATAGCGGTTCGGATCACCGGAGTCGACGGATCCGAGGCCGGCGTAGGTCCGGATCGGCTCCACGGCCGGCGCACCGTTGAAGGCGGAGAGGTGTTCCACCGTCTGCGCGTTGGAGACGAAGACCCGCCCCTGCTTGCCCAGCGACGACCATTCGACGATCGAGCCGGGGCCGCCCGAACGGAAGGCGCTCGTCGGTGCGGGGCGATCGCTGCCGCCCTCGCGGTTGACCTTCGAAAACGCGGAGTTCATGGCGTCCATCGCACCGCGGACGAGAACGCCGTTGATGAGCCCGACCGACACCACCAGCACGAGACCCACCGCGACCACCGCCGCGACACGGGGAGGACAGACGCCGCGCAGGCGGCCCGTCAGCCAGCGCACGAGAGTCCGCACGCCCTTGCCGATCTCGACGAAGACGTACAGGAGGACGACGGAGAGCACGCCGATCTCCAGGTAGTCGACGAAGCGGAGGTACTCCACGTCCATCATGTCGCGCAACCGGGTCTGCCAGATGTCGAAGTACAGGACCATCCCGAACGTGCCGAGCACCCCCACCCCCAGGAGGACCCACCACGCCTGCTTCGGCGCGGCCGGGCTGGAGTCCTGCGACCGCATGAACCGCACGAGCCAGACGCCGAAGACTCCGAACATGTAGCCGATCGCGCCCGAGCCGCCGCTGACCAGGCTCTGGAACAGCGGGCCGCGGGGCAGCAGGGACGGGGTGAAGGAGAGCCAGAGGAAGAGCAGGCCCACCGCGGTCCCCGTGAACGTGTACCGGTGCGACCACCATTCACGGATGCGGTCCAGCACGCGCCCCGATTCCCCGGCCGCGGCCTCGACCGCGCTCTCGACTGCCTCACTCATCCACGGCTCCCCCTGTTGCGCGACTACCGGAGACTCATCATGCCCCGTCGGCGCCGGATGCGCCTGCAAAGATGTAAGGAAGCGATTCGGCGCGGTTCTCGTCGACCGCGATCGGCCGCCCCGACTGCGGGAAGGCGCGTTGCGCGCAGCGCGGACGGTCGCACACCTTGCACCCGGCGCCGATCGGGACGAAGGACTCGGGATCGTCGAGCGCGAGCCCCCGCGAGTAGACGAGCCGGCCGGCGTGCGCGAGGTCGCACCCGAGCCCGACGGCGAAGTCCCGCCCCTGCCCGAGGTATCCGCCTGCGGCCTCGGACGTGGTCCGGGCGATCCAGAGGTAGCTGCGGCCGTCGGGCATCTGCGCCACCTGGGTGCGGATCCGCCCGGGCGTGGCGAAGGCGTCGTGCACCACCCAGAGCGGACAGCTTCCGCCCGCGCGGGAGAAGTGGAAGGCCGTGGCCGACTGCCGTTTCGAGATGTTCCCCGCGCGATCGGTGCGGACCAGGAAGAAGGGCACGCCACGCCGGCCCGGACGCTGCAGGGTCGACAATCGGTGGCAGACGGTCTCGAAGCCGACTTCGAACCGCGCGCACAGGAGGTCGATGTCGTACCGGAGTTCCTCCGCCGCCCGCAGGAACCGCTCGTACGGCAGCACGAGCGCACCGGCGAAGTAGTTGGCGAGCCCGACGCGCGCCAGTTCCCGCGACTGCGTCGGCAAGGACGACGCCTCGCCCACGATCCGGTCCATCTCCTGGGCCTGCGTGAGGAAGCCGATCTGCGTGGCGATCTGGAAGGCGCGCTGACCGTGATCCAGCCGGCGCGCCAGCGTGAGCACGCGCGTCTCGGGATCGAAGGCGCGGCGCGGTCCGGGCCGGTCCGGCTCGCCTCCCGCGATCCGGACGGTGACGCCGTGCTCGTCGCGCAGCAACCGGGCCAGCTGCAGGTCCAGGCCCCCGACGGTGAGCCCGTGACGGTCGAAGAGCTCCTCCGCCGCGAGATCGAGCGACGCCACGTGGTTGCGCCGGTCGTAGAAGAAGTCCCGGACGTCCTCGTACGGGGTGGGCACCGACCCGCCCGCTCCCCCGGCGAGACCGCTCGACAGGCGCTCCACCTGCTCCGACGCGCCGCGAAGCTGGCGGTGCATCGCGACGACGGCGCGCGCGACCGCCGGCGAACGCGCGACGATGTCGTCCAATTCGGCGGGCCCCACCTCACCCGCGCCGCCCACCTCGGCCAGCGCGTCCTGCAGGTCGGCGACGAGCCTGGCGTCGGACTCCGGCGCGAAGAACGTCATGTCGAGGTCGAAGGTCGTGTTCAGCCGCATGAGCACCGGGACCGAGAGGGGACGCTGGTCGTTCTCCAGCTGATTGACGTAACTGACCGACAGGTCGAGCGTCTTCGCCAGCGCCGTCTGGGTGAGGCCGCGCTCCTCCCGGAGGCGCCTGATGCGCGCTCCCACGTACAGCCTCTGCATGAGGCGAATCTAGCACCGGGCGCTTTCACAACTTTCGCAAGAGCTCGGACAATCCTTCGCAGAGATCCACATCTGCAAGCCGTTTCGCAGTCCGCGGTCGATGCATAGCGTGTGAATCGACCTTGTCCCCTGTGTAGAGGAGCCCCTCCCGTGCAGACGCACACCGTGCGCACCCGTCGCTCAGCCGAGACCTTCCCCCGCGAGGAGCACCTCGCCTGGAAGATCGCGCAGGTCGCCGCCGACCCCGTCGCGGTGCCCGACGACACGACGGAGATGGTGATCAACCGCATCATCGACAACGCCTCGGTCGCCGCTGCGTCCGTCACCCGCCGACCCGTCGCCAACGCCCGTGCACAGGCCCTCGCCCACCCCTACGGCCCGGGCGCCACCGTCTTCGGTGTCCCCGGCCGGTTCTCCCCCGAGTGGGCGGCGTGGGCCAACGGCACCGCCGTCCGCGAGCTCGACTTCCATGACACGTTCCTGGCGGCCGAGTACAGCCATCCCGGCGACAACATCCCGCCGATCCTCGCGGCCGCCCAGCACAAGGGCTCGACCGGCGCCGACCTGATCCGCGGCCTCGCCACCGGCTACGAGATCCAGATCGACCTGGTGCGCGCCATCTGCCTGCACGAGCACAAGATCGATCACGTCGCGCATCTCGGCCCCTCGGCGGCTGCCGGCATCGGCACCCTGCTGGGCCTGCCTGCAGAGACGATCTACCAGGCCATCGGGCAGGCGCTGCACACCACCACCGCGACGCGCCAGTCCCGCAAGGGCGAGATCTCCAGCTGGAAGGCCTACGCCCCGTCGTTCGCGGGCAAGATGGCCGTCGAGGCCGTCGACCGTGCGATGCGCGGCGAGGGCGCACCGTCTCCCATCTGGGAGGGCGAGGACGGCGTGATCGCGTGGCTGCTCGGCGGCCCCGAGGCCTCGTACGAGGTGCCGCTGCCCGGTCCGGGCGAGGCCAAGCGCGCCATCCTTGACTCGTACACCAAGGAGCACTCCGCGGAGTATCAGAGCCAGGCGCCGATCGACCTCGCCCGCCGGATGCGTGAGCGCGTCGGCGATCTCGAGCAGATCGAGAAGATCGTCCTGCACACCAGCCACCACACGCACTACGTGATCGGCACCGGCTCGAACGACCCGCAGAAGTTCGACCCGCACGCCTCGCGCGAGACGCTGGACCACTCGGTGATGTACATCTTCGCCGTCGCGCTGCAGGACGGCGGCTGGCACCACGAGCGGTCGTACGCCCCCGAGCGCGCGCAGCGACCCGACACCGTCGAGCTGTGGAAGAAGATCTCGACCGCCGAGGATCCCGAGTGGACGCGCCGGTACCACTCGACCGATCCCGCCGAGAAGGCCTTCGGCGCACGCGCCGAGATCACCCTGCGCAGCGGCGAGGTCATCGTCGACGAGCTGGCCGTGGCCGACGCACACCCGCTCGGCGCCCGCCCGTTCGCCCGCGAGCAGTACATCGAGAAGTTCCGCATCCTTGCGGACGGCGTCATCGAGAAGTCCGAACAGGACCGCTTCCTGGACGTCGCGCAGCGCACCCCCACCCTCGGGGCCGGAGAGCTCGACCAGCTCACCTTCACGGTCTCCGACGAGGTGCTCTCCCGCACCCCGAAGCTGAACCCGGGGCTCTTCTGATGAGCGGCGGCGACACCGGCACCAGCTCGACCGGCGGCCTGCTGGCCGCCCGCGCGTCGGCGAACGACAAGCGCAAGGCCTTCCGCGCCGCGCTCGCCTCGGATCGGATCGCCCGGCTGCCCGGCGCGTTCAATCCGTTGACCGCGAGGCTGATCCAGGAGATCGGCTTCGAGGGCGTGTACGTCTCCGGCGCCGTGGTCGCCGCCGATCTCGCCCTCCCCGACATCGGCCTGACGACCCTCACCGAGGTCGCGACCCGGGCCCAGCAGATCGCCCGAGTGACGGACCTGCCCACCCTGGTCGACGCCGACACCGGCTTCGGCGAGCCCATGAGTGCGGCCCGCACCGTCACCGTCCTCGAGGACGCCGGCCTCGCGGGCCTGCACCTGGAGGATCAGGTGAACCCCAAGCGGTGCGGTCACCTCGACGGCAAGGCCGTCGTCCCCACCGACGAGGCCGTCCGCCGCCTCCGCGCCGCCGTCGCTGCCCGCCGCGACGAGGACTTCGTCATCTGCGCGCGCACCGACGCGGCGGGCATCGAGGGCATCGACGCCGCCGTCGAGCGCGCGAAGGCCTACGCCGACGCGGGCGCCGACCTGATCTTCACCGAGGCGCTCTACACGACCGCCGATTTCGAGCGTTTCCGCGCTGCGGTCGACGTCCCGCTGCTGGCGAACATGACCGAATTCGGCAAGTCCGACCTGATCGATGCGGACACCCTCGAATCGATCGGCTACGACGCGGTGATCTTCCCGGTCACCACGCTGCGACTGGCGATGTTCGCAGCGGAGGAGGGTCTGCGCGAGATCGCCGCGCAGGGCACGCAGAAGGAGCTGCTCTACCGGATGCAGCACCGCAGCCGCCTGTACGAGCTCCTCCAGTACGAGCGTTACAACGACTTCGATTCCGGCATCTTCAACTTCGATCTGAGCAGGAACCAGTGATGACCGACATCAAGAAGGGCCTCGCAGGCGTCGTCGTCGATACGACCGCCGTGTCGAAGGTCGTCCCCGAGACCAACTCGCTGACCTACCGCGGCTACGCGGTGCAGGACCTCGCCGAGCACTGCTCGTTCGAGCAGGTCGCCTACCTGCTGTGGAACGGCGAGCTCCCGACCGAACCGCAGCTCTCGCTGTTCACGCAGCGGGAGCGGGCCGCGCGACGCGCCGACCGCTCGCTGCTGAGCCTGGTCACGAAGCTGCCCGAGAGCTGCCACCCGATGGACGTCGTGCGCACCGCGGTGAGCTACCTCGGCGCCGAGGACACCGACGAATGGAACCGCGACCCCGTCGCACTCCAGGCCAAGGGGCTGCGGCTGCTCGCCGTCCTGCCGACCGTGGTCGCCGCCGATCAGCGCCGCCGGCACGGCCTCGAGCCGATCGCCCCCGATCACACCCTCGGCTTCGCGGCGAACTTCCTCAACATGTGCTTCGGGAAGGTGCCGGAGCCGGAGCTGGTCAAGGCCTTCGAGGTCTCGCTGATCCTCTACGCCGAGCACAGCTTCAACGCCTCGACCTTCGCCGCGCGCGTGGTCACGTCCACCCTGTCGGACATCTACAGCGCCGTCACCGCCGCGATCGGCGCGCTCAAGGGACCGCTGCACGGCGGCGCGAACGAGGCCGTCATGCACGACATGGAGGAGATCGGCGATCCGGCGCGCGCCGAGGCCTGGATGCGCGGCAAGCTCTCCCGCAAGGAGAAGGTCATGGGCTTCGGTCACCGCGTCTACAAGAACGGCGATTCGCGGGTTCCGACGATGAAGCAGGCCTTCGTCGAGATCGCGAATCGAACCGACGGAGGCCGGTTCGTCGAGATGTACGACATCCTCGAGAAGACGATGGTCGACGCGACGGGGATCAAGCCGAACCTGGACTTCCCGACCGGCCCCGCGTACCACCTGCTGGGATTCGACACCGAGGTCTTCACGCCGATCTTCGTGATGTCCCGGATCACCGGGTGGACCGCACACATCATCGAGCAGACCGAGGCCAACGCCCTCATCAGGCCGCTCAGCGAGTACGTCGGCGTCGCCCAGCGCCCCGTCGTGGCCTAGGGCCGCCACCGCGCCGCCGGTGATCCGGGGAACGCATCGATCATCCCGTTCCCGCGATCACCTGTGACACCGGCCGTGCGGTCAATATCATCGTCAGCAACGGCGGCGGAGCAGACAGTCCTGACCGTCGGAAGAGTACGTCGTCCAGTCCCACGAAGACCGGTGGTAGCACAACATGTTCAATAAAGTCCTGGTGGCGAACCGTGGTGAGATCGCGATCCGCGGATTCCGTGCGGCGGTGGAGAGCGGCGCGCGAACGGTGGCCGTCTATCCGTACGAGGATCGGAATTCTCCGCACCGTCAGAAGGCGGACGAGGCGTATCAGATCGGGGTGGAGGGGCATCCGGTCCGTGCGTACCTCGATGTCTCGGAGATCATCCGCATCGCCGAGAAGGCGGGCGCCGACGCGGTGTACCCGGGCTACGGGTTCCTTTCGGAGAACCCGGATCTGGCGGCGGCGTGCGCGGAGCGGGGTATCACCTTCGTGGGTCCCCCGACCGAGGTGTTGGAGCTGACGGGTAATAAGGCGCGGGCGATCGCGGCGGCTCGGGAGGCGGGCTTGCCGGTCCTGGCGTCGACGGCGCCGTCGTCGGATGTCGATGAGCTGCTCGCCGCGGCGCAGGACATGCACTTCCCGGTCTTCGTCAAGGCGGTCGCGGGTGGCGGCGGCCGCGGTATGCGCCGTGTCGCGGAGATCGGCGGCTTGCGGGATGCGATCGAGATCGCTTCGCGGGAGGCGGAATCGGCGTTCGGTGATCCGACGGTGTTCCTCGAGGAGGCGGTGATCGATCCGCGGCACATCGAGGTGCAGATCCTCGCCGACACCGCGGGGAATGTGATCCACCTCTTCGAGCGGGACTGTTCGTTGCAGCGGCGGCATCAGAAGGTCATCGAGATGGCGCCGGCGCCGAACATCTCGGAGGAGCTGCGCGAGCGCCTGTGCGCCGATGCGGTGAACTTCGCCAGGGCGATCGGTTACAGCTGTGCGGGCACGGTCGAGTTCCTCGTCGATCCGCAGGGGCGGCATGTTTTCATCGAGATGAACCCGCGGATTCAGGTGGAGCACACGGTGACCGAGGAGGTCACCGACGTCGACCTGGTCGCGGCGCAGCTCAAGGTCGCGTCCGGTTCCACGCTGCCCGAGTTGGGCCTGACGCAGGATGCGATTCGTCTCAATGGTGCGGCGCTGCAGTGCCGTATCACCACGGAGGACCCGACGGACGGCTTCCGTCCGGACACGGGCCGCGTGTCGGCGTATCGGACGCCGGGCGGCGCGGGGATCCGCCTCGACGGCGGCACGTCGGTGGGTGCGGAGATCAGCCCGCACTTCGATTCGATGTTGGTCAAGCTGACCACCCGCGGCCGGGACCGGGCGACGGCGATCGTGCGGGCGCGGCGCGCGTTGGCGGAGTTCCGCATCCGCGGTGTCGCGACGAACATCCCGTACTTGCAGGCGGTGCTGTCCGATCCGGCGTTCGTCGCCGGGGAGGTGACGACGTCGTTCATCGAGCAGCGCCCCGAGCTGCTGACGGCGCGGGGCTCGCAGGACACGGCCTCGAAGATCCTGCGCTACCTCGCGGACGTGACGGTCAACAAGCCGCACGGCACCCGGCCGACGAAGGTGTACGCCTCCGACAAGGTCCCCGCGCTCGATCTCACGGCGCCCGCCCCGGAGGGTTCGAAGCAGCGCCTGGACCGGCTGGGGCCGGCCGGGTTCGCGGCGGACCTGCGGGCGCAGACGGCGCTGGCGGTCACCGACACCACCTTCCGGGATGCGCATCAGTCGCTGCTGGCCACCCGTGTGCGGACCTCGGCGCTGGCGACCATCGCCCCGTATGAGGCGCGGTTGATGCCGCAGCTGCTGTCGGTGGAGGCGTGGGGCGGCGCGACCTACGATGTGGCGTTGCGGTTCCTGCACGAGGACCCGTGGGAGCGCCTCGCCGTGCTGCGGGAGGCCATGCCGAACATCTGCTTGCAGATGCTGCTGCGCGGCCGCAACACCGTCGGGTACACCCCGTACCCGCAGCAGGTGACCGACGCGTTCGTCGCCGAGGCCGCCGCCACCGGCGTGGACATCTTCCGGATCTTCGACGCGCTCAACGACGTCGAGCAGATGCGCCCGGCGATCGAGGCCGTCCTCGCCACCGGCACCGCGGTCGCCGAGGGCGCCCTGTCCTACACCGGCGACCTGTCGAACCCGGGCGAGCAGCTCTACACGCTCGACTACTACCTGCACGTCGCCGAGAAGATCGTGCAGGCCGGCGCGCACGTCCTCGCGATCAAGGACATGGCCGGCCTGCTCCGCCCGGCCGCGGCGACCACCCTGGTGACCGCGCTGCGCCGCGAGTTCGACCTTCCGGTGCACGTGCACACCCACGACACCCCGGGCGGGCAACTGGCCACCTACCTCGCCGCCTGGACCGCCGGCGCGGACGCCGTCGACGGTGCCGCCGCTCCGCTGTCCGGCACGACGAGCCAGCCCTCCCTGTCGTCGATCGTCGCCGCCACCGCGCACACCGACCGCGACACCGGCATCGACCTCGACAAGGTGTGCGCGCTCGAGCCGTACTGGGAGGCCGTCCGCGGCGCCTACGCCCCGTTCGAATCCGGCCTGCGGGCCCCCACCGGGCGGGTCTACCACCACGAGATCCCCGGCGGGCAACTGTCGAACCTGCGCCAGCAAGCAGGCGCGCTCGGGCTGGCGGAGCGGTTCGAGGACATCGAGAACGCCTACGCCGCCGCCGACCGCATGCTCGGCCGGCTGGTCAAGGTCACCCCGTCGTCGAAGGTCGTCGGCGACCTCGCCCTCGCCCTCGTCGGCACCGGCGTCTCGGCGGACGAGTTCGCCTCCGACCCCGGCCGCTACGACATCCCCGACTCGGTGATCGGCTTCCTGCGCGGCGAACTGGGCACCCCGCCCGGCGGATGGCCCGAGCCGCTGCGCACCCGCGCCCTGCAGGGCCGCGCCGACGCCGCCCCGGTCAGCGACGTCCCCACCGACGAAGCCGAGCAGCTGGCAGGCAGCTCGGAGCAGCGCCGCGCGGCGCTGAGCCGCCTGCTCTTCCCCGGCCCCATGCGCGAGTTCACCGACCACCTGGCCGAATTCGGCGACGTCTCCAAACTCTCCACCAACCAATTCCTCTACGGACTACGCCAAGGCGAAGAACACCGCGTGCAGCTGGCCACCGGCGTCGAACTGCTCATCAAACTCGAGGGCGTCGGCGAACCCGACGAGCACGGCAACCGCACGCTCGTCTGCACCCTCAACGGCCAACTACGCACCGTCTCCGTGCGTGACCGCGCGGTGCAGGCCGAGGTGCCCGCCGCCGAACGCGCCGACAAAACCAACCCCGGCCACATCGCCGCGCCGTTCGCCGGCGTCGTCACACCCACCGTGCACACCGGATCCACCGTCGAGATCGGCGACCAGATCGCCACCATCGAAGCCATGAAAATGGAAGCCGCCATCACCGCCCCCGTCGCCGGCACCGTCAGCCGGGTAGCCCTCGCCGGCCCCACCCAGGTCGACGGTGGCGATCTCGTCGCCGTCATCGAGGGGTGACCGGCCGGTCCGCTAGGGTGATCCGTGCCAGCACGCCCCTGACCGGGGCGGGGAATCCGGTGCGAATCCGGAACTGACGCGCAGCGGTGAAGGAGTACGGCGCGGGCATTGCGCCACTGGAGTACCGACTCCGGGAAGGCGCCCGCCGCCGGTCGATCCCTCGAGTCCGAAGACCTGCTGGCCGCCGGGCGGCATCCGCCGCCCGGTGGTGAGCGGGCCCCGCGTTCCGGGCTCCGGACCGGAGGTTTCACCGATGATGACGCTGCGTCGCCTCGGCGCGATGACGATCGCCTGTCTTGTTCTGGCCGCCTGCGGCCAGAACAACGCCCCCACGGATCCGTCTACTACCGGCGGCGGGGCGTACCCCATTCGACTCGCGAACTGCGGGGAGACCGTCGCCGTCGAGAAGAAGCCCCAGCGCATCGTCTCACTCAATCAGAGTTCCACTGAGATCCTGCTGTCGCTCGGTCTCGCCGACCGGATGGTCGGAACCGGGACGTGGACCGATCCGGTCCTCCCCTCACTCGAGGCGGCCAATGCGAAAGTGCCCCGCCTCGCTGACAACTACCCGTCGTTCGAATCCGTCTTGAGCAAGGAACCCGACCTGGTCACGGCGTCCTTCACGAGCACTCTTGCGCAGGGAGGTGTGGCACCGCGCGAGCGCTTCGAGAAACTCGGCGTGCCGACATACCTCACACCCACCGAATGCGAGGGCAAGCGGGCCACCGGCGGCGACGGTACCCGGGACACACCGCTGACCCTCGACCTCATCTACCGGGAGATCACGGAGCTCGCTCGCCTCACCGATGTTCCCGCGGCCGGGGAGAAGCTGATCGCCGACCTCAAGGGCCGGGTCGGTGCCACTGAGTCCGGGGCGAAGGCCAAGGACGTCTCGGCGATGTTCTGGTTCGCCAGCGCGGAGTCCCCGTACCTCGCCGGATGCTGTGGTGCACCGGGCATCATCGCCAACACCCTCGGCATCAAGAACGTCTTCGACGACACGAAGGACGAGTGGCCGCAGATCAATTGGGAGGCCGTCGCCCAGCGCAATCCGACGGTGATCTTCGTCGGCGACCTGACCCGCAAGAGCGAGACGGCGGAGACCGCCGCCGCGAAGATCGCGTACCTGGAGTCGAACCCCGTGACTCGGGAGATGGACGCGGTGAAGAACAAGCGCTACATCGCGATCACCGGTGCCGCGATGAACCCGTCGATCCGCACCGTCTACGGCATCGAGGACGCCGCCGACGGGCTGCGCCGCCTCGGCCTGGCGGGCTGAGCCCGTGGCCGTCCGCGTGCGCGCGACGGCCGCCCCGGTCCTGTGGCTCGCGGGAGTGGCGGTCCTCGTCGCATCGATCGTCCTGGCGATCGTGGTCGGTCCCTCCGACGTCGGCGCGAGCGACGTCCTCGCGGTGGCGCGCGCCAAAGTCCTGGGCGGAGATTCGGGCCTGTCCCGGATCCGGGAGGGGATCGTCTGGGATCTCCGCCTGCCGCGCTCCCTGCTCGCCGCCCTCTGCGGCGCCGGCCTGGCGATCTCCGGGGCGGTGCTGCAGTCGCTGTTGCGGAACCCGCTCGCCGACCCGTTCGTCCTGGGCGTCTCGTCGGGCGCCTCGATGGGCGCCGTCACGGTGGTCGTGCTCGGCGTGGGGACCGGCACCGTCGGCCTGGCGGGCGGCGCCTTCCTCGGGGCACTACTCGCGTTCGGCCTGGTACTCCTCATGGCGCGCCTCGCCGGTGGGACGCTCGACCGCGTCGTTCTCGCCGGTATCGCCGCGACGCAACTCTTCGCCGCCCTGACCTCGTTCATCGTGTACATCGCGGCCGACGCGGAGCAGACCCGCGGTGTGCTGTTCTGGCTGCTCGGATCGCTGGCCTCTGCGAGCTGGACCGAGGTGGCGATGTGCGCCGCCGCGGTGCTCCTCGGCGTGGCCATCTGCCTGTACTACTCATCCGCGCTCGACACCTTCACCTTCGGCGAAGACGCGGCCGCAGCGCTCGGCGTGAACATCCGCCGCACCCGGATGCTGCTCCTGGTGACGACCGCGCTCATCACGGCGGTCGTCGTCAGCACCTCGGGCGCCATCGGATTCGTCGGGCTCGTGCTCCCCCATGTGGCCCGGGCCCTCGTCGGCGTGCGACACCGGGTCAGCATGCCGACGGTGGCCCTGCTCGGCGCGATCTTCCTGGTCTGGGTCGACGCGGTGAGCCGGGTGGTCCTCGCGCCGCAGGACCTCCCCGTGGGGGTCGCGACCGCGCTGGTGGGCGTACCGGCCTTCCTGATCATCATGATTCGGCAGGCACGCCGATGACACTGTGCGCGCGGGGCGCGAGCTGGGGCGTGGGCGCCCGCCGGATCGTCGACGACGTGGATCTGGAGGCCCGGCCGGGCGAGGTGGTGGGCCTGTTGGGTCCGAACGGCAGTGGGAAGTCCTCGTTGCTACGGCTACTCGTCGGACTCCGCCGGCCGGACTCCGGGCGTGTCGAACTCGACGGCGAGGATCTTGCCGGCATGTCCCGCCGCACAGCGGCGCGGCGGATCGCCTTCGTCGAGCAGGCCTCCGACACCGACCAGAACCCGACGGTCCGGGACGTCATCGAGCTGGGGCGCATTCCGCATCGCGCGGCGTGGTCCGGCACGTCGAGGAGCGACCGCGCGATCGTGGCCGCGGTCGCGGACGAGACCGAGCTGACCCCGTTGCTCGACGCCGGCTACCACACCCTGTCCGGCGGTGAGCGCCAGCGCGTGCACATCGCCCGCGCGTTCGTCCAGCAGCCCGAGGTGATGGTGCTCGACGAGCCGACGAACCATTTGGACGTCAAACATCAACTCGGACTGCTCGGACTGGTCCGTGACCGTGTCCTGGACTCCGGCCTCACCGCGGTGATGGCACTGCACGACATGAACCTGGCGGCGATGTTCTGCGATCGGATCGTGATCCTGCGCAGCGGCGCCGTCGTCGCCGACGGGACTCCCGACGAGGTCCTCCTCGCCGAGACGATCAGCGACGTCTTCGAGGTCCGCGCGACGGTCCACCACGACGACGGATTGCACATCCGGTTGCGGCGGAGCTGATCCCCTGAGGGTGCCGCCGGGGCAGGTGACGCCTACCCCGGCGGCGGTGTCCGGTTCCGGAGGCGCCCACTGCCTCTCGGAACCGGGGCCTCAGAGGCTCGCGCGGACCGCCTTGGCCGCCGCGACGAGGTTACGCAGCGAGGCCACCGTCTCCTCGGTGCCACGCGTCTTTAGGCCGCAATCCGGGTTCACCCAGAGGCGCTCCGCAGGAACGGCTTCCAGCGCCGCGCGGAGCGACGCCTCGACCTCGTCCTGCGCAGGCACGCGGGGTGAGTGGATGTCGTAGACGCCCGGCCCGACCTGGTTCGCGAAGCCCGCCTGGTTCAAGTCGTCGAGGATCTCCATGCGCGAGCGGGCCGCCTCGATCGAGGTGACGTCCGCGTCGAGGTCGGCGATGGCGCCGATCACGTCGCCGAACTCCGAATAGCACAGGTGCGTGTGGATCTGGGTGTCGTCCTCGACGCCCGAGGTCGACAGCCGGAACGAGCCGGTGGCCCAGTCCAGGTACGCCGGACGGTCCGCGGCACGCAGCGGCAACAACTCACGCAGGGCGGGCTCGTCGACCTGGATGATCTTCACTCCCGCCTGCTCCAGATCGACGGTCTCGTCGCGGATCGCGAGCGCCACCTGATCTGCGGAGTCGGCGAGCGGCTGGTCGTCGCGCACGAAGGACCACGCGAGGATCGTGACCGGGCCGGTGAGCATGCCCTTGACCGGCCGCTCGGTGAGGGTCTGCGCGTATGTGATCCACGAGACCGTCATCGGCTCGGCGCGACGCACGTCGCCGAAGAGGATCGGCGGCCGCACGCAGCGGGTGCCGTAGGACTGCACCCAGCCGTTGTCGGTGGCGAGGAAGCCGTCGAGGCGCTCCGCGAAGTACTGCACCATGTCGTTGCGCTCGGGCTCGCCGTGCACCAGCACGTCGATCCCGAGGTCCTCCTGCAGCTTCACCACGTCGGCGATCTCGGCCTGCATGCGGCGCACGTACTCGGCCTCGTCGATCCGGCCGGCGCGCAGGTCCGCGCGGGCGACGCGGATCGCGCCGGTCTGCGGATACGAGCCGATGGTCGTGGTCGGCAGGAGCGGCAGGCCCAGCCGCTCCCGCTGTGCGACAGCGCGTTCCGCCGCGACAGCACGGCCGGTTCCGGTCGCACGGATGTCACTCAGGCGGCCCCGCACGGCATCGTCGTGCAGGCGTGGATCGGCCGCGCGTGCGGCACGCACGGCGGCACTCCGCCCGAATTCGGCGGCCACCACAGGGCGCCCCTCGGCGAGCGCGCGGGACAGGACGACGACCTCGGCGACCTTCTCCTCGGCGAACGCGAGCCATGCGCGCACGCCCTCGGCGCCGGCGGGCTCGGGCGCGGTCTCGGCCGAGACGGTGTAGGGCACGTGCAGCAGCGAGCACGACGTGCTCACGGCCAGTGCCGCAGACCCGGTGAGGGTACCGAGCGTCGCGAGCGCGGCCTCGAGGTCCGTGCGCCAGACGTTGCGACCGTCGACGACGCCGGCGAGAAGCAGCTTGTCGGCGAGCGCCGGCGTCCCGGCGACGAGATCGACGGTGCTCGGGTCGGTCACCAGGTCGACGGCGATCGCCTCGACCGCGGTGCCGGCGAGCGCGGCGAGCGACGGGCCGGGCGAGCCGAAGTACGTGGCAACGGCGATCGCGGGACGCTCGGCCACCTCGGCCAGCTCCCCGTAGACCTTCGCCGCGGTGTCGGCGAGACCGAGACCCGCCTCGCTGACGAGTACGGGCTCGTCGAACTGGACCCACTGCGCGCCCTGAGCCGCGAGCCGTCCGAGCAGGTCCCGGTAGAGGGGCAGCAGCTCGTCGATGCGGGCCAGCGGATCGCCGGCGCCGTCGACGGCCTTGGACAGCGCGAGGAAGGTGATCGGCCCGACAACGACGGGGCGCGCGGGCACGCCCTGCGCGAGGGCCTCCGCCAGGTCGCCGAGGACCTTCTCCGGGTGCAGCGAGAAGCTGGTGGCGTCCGAGATCTCGGGGACGAGGTAGTGGTAGTTCGTGTCGAACCACTTGGTCATCTCGAGCGGCGTGACCTCGGCGTTGCCGCGTGCGGCCGCGAAGTAGCGGTCCACCGGGTCGGCGATCGCAGCGACGCGGGGCGGCAGTGCGCCGAGCAGTTCGGCGGTGTCGAGGATCTGGTCGTAGTAGCTGAAGGTGTTGGTGGGCACGGAGTCCAGGCCGGCCGTGACCAGGCGCGCCCATTCGTCGCGCCGCAGGCCTGCGGCGGTCGACTCGAGATCGGCGCGGCTCACGGAGCCCTTCCAGTAGCCCTCGATCGCGCGCTTGAGCTCGCGGCGGGGGCCGATGCGGGGAACACCGAGAACGGTGCGGGTGAAGTTCGGTGCGGTCACGGGTGGACCGTTCCTTTCGTGCGTAGCGGGCGGTGACCGCCCGTCCGGACGCACGTACGCACGACGACGAGCCCGCCTGCCGACGTCTCGTCCTCCTGCGGTCGCACGCCCATTCCGCGAGGCGGCACACCACCGGACGCGGCGCGTCCGGTACAGCGGGCAGGTATTCGGACTCGCAGGCCTCGTACTCGTTCCTACCGGTCGCTGCTTCCCAGACCGAGGGTCCAGTGCGTCATCGCGACTTTCGTTCCTGCTCACCGCTGCGGGACAGTCCCGGATTCCCACCGGGTTCCCTCTTCACGTCGCGGCGCACCGCGCGCTTCGATGCCGCGTCCGAGGCCTCGGGCGGCAGACCAGCTGCACCCCCAGCATGCCACTCGGTGCATGCGTGCCGCGCGCGGGCACCTGCGAGTGCCCGCCGGAGCGGCGCGCGATCAGTCGTCGACGGCGAACCGCTTGAGCCTGCTCGTCTGCCCCGCGATCAACCGCACGCGGGACTTCGGCACGCCGAGGTGGGCGGCGAGCAGGCCGACGGCCGCCCTGTTCGCCTTCCCCTCGGTCGCGGGCTCGCGGACGAACAGGGTCAGCGCACCGTCGTCGCCGATCTCGACGACGGGCCCCTTGCGGCTCCCCGGCTTGATCGTGCAGGTCACGATGTGCGGGCTCATCGGTCCATGATCGCATCCGGCTCATTGCGTACGGTGGATCCATGGGGCTACGGAGGATCGGACTCATCATCGCGGCGGTGTTCGCGGCGCTGGTGGTGATCGCCGGTGGTGCGATCTGGTTGTCGACGGCGCACGAGACGCCGCTCTCCAGGCATCTCCCCACCGAGCTCAAGCCGAGGGTCTTCCCCACCGTCAGCACGGCGGGCCTCGATCCGTCAAGGGTTCGCATCATCGAGAATCTGCGACAGGAGTTCGCCGAGAATCGGCCGGGCACGGCCTTCTCGGAGGGTGTCGAGGAGCCGTGGTGCGCGGACTTCGTCTCGACGGTGCTCCGCGATTCCGGACTGCCGCTGCGCAATCCCAACTCCGGGACGTGGCGCATTCCCGGCGTGTACACCCTCACGGAGTACTTCCAGAAGGCCGGAAAGCTCCGGTCCGCGACGGCGTATCGTCCGGTGCCGGGCGATGTGGTGCTGTACGCGCCGGAGCATCCGGTGATGCGCCAGCACACCAACTTCGTGGTCGCCGTGTCGGGCGACGAGGTCACGACGATCGGCGGCAATCAGGAGGGCGGGATCAGCGCCTGGACCTACCGCCTGACCGAGACCTCGGGCCTCGTCGGCTACGGGGTGCCGGTCGGATGACGATGCTGGATGCCCTGCGGGCTCGACTCGCCTCGGGCAGCGTCCCCGGACAGCGGTCCGACGGTCTGCGGATCGCCGTGTGCATCGAGGGCGGCGGCTCGCGCTCGGCGTACTCCGCCGGCATGGCGATCGCCGTGGACGAGCTCGGCCTCCTGCCCGCGATCGACGCGGTGTACGGCACCTCCGGCGGCGGCCTGAACGCCGCGTGGCTCGTCTCGGGCGAAGGCCGACGGTGGCTGCCCTCGTGGGGCTGGGAGGACGTCCTGGCCGAGCGGGTGGTGCATCCGCGCCGGGTGCTGCGCGGCGGGGTCGTCGTCGACACGCGCCGACTCGTGGAACGCGTCTACTCCGACGTCACGCCGATGAACTTCGACGCGATCCTCGCCAGCCCGATCAGCTTGCATCCCTTGGCTGTCGACGCGCACACCCGCCGGGTCGCGGACCTCGCGCCGTTCATCACCGATGCCGCGACCCTGCGGACCGCGCTGCGCGCGACCACCGCGCTCCCCCTGCTGGCCGGCCCGCCCGTGCGGCTCGGGGGCCGCGAGTTCCTCGACGGCGGCCTCGCCGAGAAGGTCCCGCTGGCGACCCCGATCGAGCAGGGCGCGACGCACCTGCTGGTGCTGCGCACCGTCGAAGCGGATGCGGCGCCGCGTTCCTCGCGCGCCGAGCAGTGGATCCTGGACGCCTACTTCACCGCGCGCAGGGCTGCGCCCGCGCCGGACCCCGTGGTGCCCGGCGCGGCGGAGGTGCTGCAGGTGTGGGTCCCGTCCGGTAGCCCCGCCGTCGGGCGGCTCTCGAACGACGGTCCGCTGATCTCCCGCGCCGTGCAGATCGGACGGGACGCGGCGTTCACCGCTCTGCGCGCATAGCCTCGAGGTAGCGGGCGGTGCGCTCGTCCGGCGTCAGCCGGGAGCACCACGAGCAGTACTTGCCGTCGGGAGCCGCGTACCAGTGGCAACAACTCGAACGGTCGTACTGCAGGCGCGGCCCCCGCGGGCCGTCCACCGTACGGAACGTCCCACCGCGCGCGAGACGCGGATCCGCGGCGAGGAAGAGCTCGGCAGCGCGGACCACGTCGTCCCCGGGATAGCGCGCGGACAGTGTCCGGAAAGCGCCGGCGAAGCCTGCGGCGGCGTTGCCGAGGAGGTTCGGCATTCCCGGACCGCGAGCGGCACTGAGCGCTCGGGCGACGGGAACCAGATGCGCGTCCAGCACGGTCCGCAGCACACCGCCGACGCCGGTCCCGTCGACCGTCCGCGCCTCGCGCAGCTCGATTCCGTCGGGCGTACCGCCGACGAACCGGATCACGACGTTCCCGGCGGACAGGTCGAGCACAGTGCCATGGCGGTACCAGGCGGCCACCGCGACACCGCACACCCGGTGGCTGTACCGCTGGAAGACCAGCGAGGCAGCGTGACGGGCACGCGGCATGCGACGGAAGTCCGCGTGCAGGTCCGCCATGCGCACCGCCTCGCCCGAAGTCGCGTCAGCGAGACGCGCGGCGCTGAAGCGGACCGCATCGCCGTCGGCATCGCCGGGCCGGACCGTCCGGATCCGGAAGGGCTGCCCCAGTCCGTCCACGTCGTCGAGGATCCGCTCGAGCCCGCTCATGACGCCCCTCCCCGTCGTCGGGGAAGGACGTACCGGGCGCCGTCGATCTCCGCGACGGTGGCGACCGGCCCGTACAGGCTCCGCACGAGGTCGTCGGTGACGACGCGGTCCGCCGCTCCCTCGTACAGGATCCGCCCGTCGGACATCACGGCGAGTCGATCGCAATGGGCCGCTGCCAGGTTCAAATCGTGCAGCACGACGAGCACCCCCGTCCCGGTATCGGCGAGCCCGCGCAGCAGATCCATGATCTCCACCTGATAACGCAGATCCAGATTGCTCACGGGTTCGTCGAGAAGCAGGTAGGGGGCCGCGCCCGCGAGCGCACGGCCGATCAGGACACGTTGTCGTTGGCCGCCGCTCAGCTCGGTGGCACGGCGCAGCGACAACCCTCCGAGACCGAGTTCCTCCGCGATCGTGACGGCGCGCTCGAATCCATCGGCCCCGCGCGGACGCGTGTGCAGCCCGAGCGCGATCGATTCGACGACGGTCAGGGCAGGTGCCTGGACCGTGTCCTGTTGGGGAACGTAGCCGAGAAGCCTCGCCCGGCGCGCGGGTCGCGTCCGCGTCGTGTCCGTCCCGTCGACCGTGACCCTCCCCGCTCGTGGTGTCAGGACGCCGACCACCGACTTCACCAGGGTCGACTTGCCGCACCCGTTCGGGCCGATGACTCCGACGATCTCACCGCGGCCGACCATCAGGTCGACGTCGCTGATCGCCGGGGCACCACGACGACGGTGAGCCGCGACGAGGCCCTCGATCCGCAGCCCCGATGTCGTCGGCTCCGCGCTCACCGCCGTGCCCATCGGCCCTCCCGGAGAATCAGCCAGAGGAACATCGGAACCCCGACGAGCGAGACGACGATCCCCACCGGCACGATCACGGGGCTCAGTACCAGCCTTCCGGCGAGGTCCGCGCCCAGGACCACAGCGGCGCCGACGATTCCCGCGAGCGGGAGCCGGTATCTCTCGTCGGCGCCCACGAGCATCCCGGCGATGTGCGGCGCCACCAGACCGACGAAGCCGATCACACCGGTGACGCTGATGATCGTCGCGGCGACACCGGTGACCACGAACCCCGTCTCGAGCCGTAGCCGGCGGACCGGGACACCGAGCGCGATCGCCGCCTCGTCACCCGCGGCGAGCCGCTGGAACCGGCGTGCGTTGGCGAGGGTGTGGACCCCGGCCAGGGCGACGACCACGGTGATCACGCCGATCCGGTTCCAGTCGCCCCTGCCCAGGTCACCGAAGGTCCAACTGACGATCGCCGAAAGCGCACGTTCATCGGCCACGTACTGCATGCCGGCGGACAGCGCCGCGAAGAGGTAGCTGATGGCGATGCCCGACAGCACGATGGCGGTCGGGCCGAGCCGGGCGGCGGACGCTATCCCCACCACGAGAAGCGAGCACAGGCACGCCATGACGAACGCCGATGCGATCGTCGCGGCGGTCGCCGAACCCCCGATCGTGAAGGCCCCCAGGATCGATAGCGCCGCCCCGAACGCCGCCGCGTGCGAGATCCCTGTCGTGAACGGACTCGCCATCGGATTCCCGGTGATGATCTGCATCCCGCAGCCGCACCAGGCGAGCCCTGCCCCGGCCACGACGGCGAGCGCGATCCGGGGCAGTCGCAGGTCGATCAGCGCCGACCACTCCAGCCAGTCCAGCGGCCGACCGAGAGAGCCGCCACCAGGGAGGACGGTCGCGAGCAGGCGCCGCGAGCTGATGTCCGTGACGCCGTGCACCACGCCGAGCCAGGCCAGGGCCACCGTGACCAGTACCGCTGCCACGAGGATCGCCCGCTTGCGCCAGCGCCAGCGGGCGAGCGCCGCGACGTCGTCCGGCGCGGGGCCCGCGGTCGACGGCGCGTCGGTCGAGGTAATCCAGCCGCGGGCACGCGGAAGGTGTGCCCTGCGACGAACGGCATCCCCTGTGTCGCCAGCCATTCGGTGAACACGTGATCGGGGTCGATGTCCTTCATCTGCTCCGGATACAGCCACTTCGCGAGGTACACGGTGCCCACCGCCTTGCCCAGCCCGCCGCCCGCGAAGCCCGTCATCAGGTACACATCGCCCGCGCGGACCGCCTTCAGCTGCGGCCATCCGGTGCGGGCGACCATGTCCGCACCGATCCGCGCGAACTCTCCGTCCTCGGGCGGTGTGTAGCGCCCGGTGTTCTTGAGCGCCCCACCCGACGTGGTCTTGACGATCAGATCGGGATTCGCCTGAAGGATCTTCTCCGGATCGACCGTGGCGCCCTTCAGCGTCGGATCACCGAAGACGTTGACCCCGCCCGCGGAGACGATCATGTTGTGCCAGCCGTCGTTCGAGGTCCCCGGGATCGCCGTGGTGTACGGGTCCCCGTACTCCCAGTAGACGGTCTTCTTCGGGTTCTGTGAGCCCACCCGCTCAGTCACGGACGCGATGGTCCGCTGGAAGAAGTCGGTCACCCGCTGCGCCGCGGAGCGATCACCGAACGCCTTGCCGAGAATATCCATCTGCCCCGGCAGCTTCGCGTTGTCCCACCCCGTCACGACGAGCACTTTGATCCCCGACGGCGCCAGCTTCTGCGCGTACTCGTCCGCTTTCGAGTTGCGGGGCAGGATCAGCACGTCGGGGTGGAGGGACGTGACCTTTTCGAGGTTGAGATCGTCCTGCCCCTTACCGATCACGTTCGCCGGGTCGAACATCGGCCAATAGGCACGGTCCTGGGCGGTGTTCAGGTCCACGGACACGACGCGGTCGATCTTTCCCATGGCCCGGATCAGCTCACTGTTGTAGCGGTTCGCGACCACCGCGCGCTGCACGGGGCCATCGAGTTCGACGGTGCGCCCGGCGTCGTCGACGAGACTGATCCGCGGCGTCGCGGAGACGCTCGAAGGTCCGGGCCGATCCGGTGCGGAGCAGGCGGATACGGCGATCGCGAAGCCGGCGAGCAGAGCGACCAGGACGCGGGGCATCACCCGCCGCGCGGGTGAATCGGTATTCATGTTTCTTCTCGGCTCCTCGGCCTCACGGTTCGCGTCGTCGCTCCTGCGCCGACGTACCGGCAGGTCTTCGGACTCGGGGCGCTTCCTCGTGATCGAGGTCTTCCTCCGCCGCCGCTTCCCGGGCCGCAGGCCCAGTGCTCGATGGCGACGTCGTTCCCACTCACCGCTGCGGGACAGTTCCGGATTCACACCGGATTCCCTCTTACGACGACCGCCGTGGTGCTCGCGGCCGAACCGGTGAACGGAGCATATCGGACGACCGCGTCCCGCCGGACGCGGTTCTGAGGGAGAGTCCCTCCGGCACGAACTGCGGGCTCCGCCCCCTACCCCCGCAGCGCCCCGTCGAGGATCTCCAGGCCCTCGTCGATCTCGGCGTCTGTGGCGGTGAGCGGCGGCGCGATGCGGAAGATCGAGCCCATGCCCGGCAGCTGCACCACGTTCATGTGCAGGCCCCGCTCGTAACAACGCTCGGTGACCAGCCTGCCCAGCTCGTTGGCCGGCTCCTTGGTCTCCCGGTCGGTGACCAGCTCGATGCCCTGCATCAGTCCGCGGCCGCGGACGTCGCCGATGGCCTCGTGCCGGGCGGCCAGCTCGTCGAGCCCGGCGCGCAGTCGCGCACCCCGCGCCGCGACGGATGCGGCGACACCGTCGTTCAGCACGTCCAGCACCGTCGTGGCGACCGCGGCCACCATCGGATCGCTCACGTGCGTGGTGAAGAAGAGGAAGCCCCGCTCGTGGCACACCCGCTCGATCTCCGCGGAGGTCACGACGGCCGCGATGGGCAGGCCCGCGCCGAGCGTCTTGCTCAGGGTCAGGATGTCCGGCACGATGCCGTCGCGCTCGAAGGCGTAGGCGGCGCCCGTGCGCCACAGCCCCGTCTGCGCCTCGTCGACGATGAGCAGCATGCCCCGCTCCTCGCACTTGCGCTTGAGCGACGCGAGATAGCCGACAGGCACGTCGATGATGCCGCCCGACGACAGGATCGGCTCCACCAGGCACGCCGCGAGCGAGCCCGTGGACTGCGCGTCGATGAGGTCGAAGCCGAAGTCCAGCTCGGCCTGCCAGTCGTACTTGCCTGCTGCGTCGACGAACCGTGAGCGGTAGGCGTTCGGTGTGGGCAGCGCGAAGTTGCCCGGCGCCGTGGGGCCGTAGCCCTTGTGGCCCGAGGAGTAGGTGGCCGCCGCGGCGCCCGCCGTCATGCCGTGCCAGGATTTCGAGAAGCTGACGATCTCGTGCTTGCCCGTGTACAGCTTGGCCATCCGCAGCGCGGCCTCGTTGGACTCCGCGCCGGTGGTCAGCTGCAGCACGTGACTCAGGGGCTCCGGCAGGGTGGTGGCGAGCCGCTCGGCGAGTGTCACCACCTGCGGCGAGAGCATGCCCGAGAACAGGTGGTCCAGGGTCGCGATCTCGCGCTGCACCGTCTCGACGATCGCCGGATGGCTGTGTCCCAGAATGGCACTCATCTGGCCGGAGGTGAAGTCCAGCCAGCGGCGCTCCCCCGAGTACACGTACGTGCCCGCGGCGCGATCGATGGGCAGGGGCGCGAAGGTGCCGCCGTAGCGCACGACGTGCGCGGCGACCGATTCCGAGAAGCTCACCGGCCTCACAGTAGTCGTCCGGCCAGGTACCGGGAGGCCAGTTCGACGGTGCCGTCGGCGAATCCGGGATCCGCCTCCAGTGCGTGCCCGTGCGTGCCCAGCCAGCCGAGCAGCTGCAGGCGGCGCAGCAGCACGAAGTCGGGCAGGAGGTCGACATGCGCATCCGGCAGGGCCCGACGACGCCGGTAGGCCGCGGTCCACGCCGCTGCCCATTCCGGCAGCCGCGGATCGGTCTCCACGAAGGACGCGGCCGCCGCGAATTCGAAGAGGTGCCAGCCGAATCCGGCGTCGTCGAAGTCGATCACGGTGAAGCCCTCGCCGGGCGTGATGAGGTTCGCCGCCCGCAGGTCGCCGTGGATCAGGCCGAACCGATCAGGGGTGCGACCGAAGGCGTCCACCCGCTCCGCGACGCGCTCGGCCGCCGGCGCGATCGCCCGACGGTGCGCCTCCCCCACCGCGAGCCCGTCGCGCCAGGAACCCCAGCGCGGCCGCGGACCGATCGTCTCCGCCAGTCCCCAGGTGAACCGCGTGAACGCCGCGGGCCGCCGCCAGGCCTCGGCGTGGTCGTGGAAGGCACCGGCGATCTCGCCGAGCGCGGCGAAGTGCGCGACGTCGAGGGCCTCGTCGGGCACGGGGCCGCCGGGCAGCTCGGCGAACAGGACCGCGCGGCGCCCCGTCGGTGGATCGATCAGTACCCCGCTCAGCGGCTCGACCACCGGCACCGTCGTGTCCCGGCGCAGGGCAGCGATCCAGGCCAGCTCGGACTCGATGGCCGCGTCGCCCACGTAGCCCGGCCGGTGCAGCCGCAGCACCGCGGGCCGCTGTCCGCCGCACACCCGGAAGGTGGCGTTCTCGCTGACCAACAGGGGTTCCACGGTCGCGCCCGGCCAGGCACCGTCGGCGATGCGCTGCGCGATGCTCAGATCGCTCACTTGACCACCTTCATCGTCATCCGGGAGTCCACGCGCACGATCGCCGGATCGCCCATGAGGTGCGTGGTGACCCACTTCTCGTAGGCGTCGAGGTCCGCGACGCGGACGCGGATCACGTAGTCGGGCAGGCCGAACATGCGGCGCACCTCGATGACCTCGTCGAAGGAGGCGATGCGCGCCTCGAAGGCCTCGACGGAGGCGCGGTCGTTGGCGGAGAGGTCCGCGTGGATGAGCACCTCGAAGCCGCGGCCGAGCGCCGCGGGGTCGAGGACGGCGGTATAGCCGGTGATCACGCCGTCGGCCTCCAGGCGCCGCACGCGACGCAGGCACGGCGCGGGGGTGAGGCCCACGCGCTGCGCGAGTTCCTGGTTGGTGAGCCGACCGTCGCGCACCAATTCGTCGATGATTGCTCGGTCCAGGGCATCCATCTATCAATCATTGCTCGAAACAGGCTCTATCTCAATATTCTCGCAAGCACATTGCGCACAGTGCGAAATAGAATTGTCGCCATGGGAGTTCCGTCGAAGGTCGCCGTGGTGCAGCTGGGCCTGTTCGTACTCGGCATCGGCCTCGGTGTGGTGGTCACGGGCAACGGCCTGCCGTGGTGGATCGCGCCGGTGCTGTCGATGGCGGTGTACGCGGGCTCGGTGGAGTTCCTGCTCGCCGGACTGCTGGCCGCGGCGACGCCGCTGGCCGCGATCGCCGCGACCACCTTCCTGGTGAACTCGCGCCACCTGTTCTACGGCCTCACCTTCCCGCTGGGGCGCATCCGCAGCCGGGTCGGGCGGGCCTACGGCGTTTACGCCCTCACCGACGAGGCCTACGCCCTGGTGAGCACGGCACCGTCGGCCACGATGACCGGGCCGATGATCCTGCGCACCCAGGTGGGCCTGCACGTCGCGTGGGTGAGCGGGTCCCTGGTGGGCGGGCTCGCGGGCGGCGCCTTCCTGCGCGATGTGCCCGGCGTCGACTTCGTGCTGACCGCGCTGTTCGTGGTCCTCACGCTGGACGCGCACCCGGACCGCACGACGCTCGCTCTCACGCTCTGCGCCTGCGCGGTCGCACTGGCCGTCGCGCCGGGGGCGATGCTGCTCGTCGCGATGGGCGGCTTCGCCGGGCTGCTGGTGATGCGCCACGTCCTGGCCCGCCGGACGAAGGAGGCGGCGCATGCCTAGCACCGGCTACCTGCTGGCGGGGATCGCGATCGCGGCGGCGGTCACCCTCGCGCTGCGGCTGGCGCCCTTCGGCCTCGCCTCGGCGCTGCGCGACTCGCCTCTGCTCGCCGACTTCGGGCGGTGGATGCCCGCGGGCGCCGTCGTGGTGCTCGCCGTCTACTGCATGGCGCAGGTGGACTACGCGGCGCCGGCGCACGGGCTGCCGCAGATCGCGGGGGTCGCGGCCACAGCCGCGGCGCACCTGTGGCGGCGCAACGCGGTGCTCAGCATCGTCGCGGGCACGGCCGTGTGCGTCGCGCTGAGCTACGCACTGGCCTGACCGTGCTGGCACCATGAACTGATGCGCGAGGAGACCATCACCGCCGGCGACGTGCGGCTGCGGGTGCAGCACCGCCGCGTGCCGGAGCCGACCGGACCGCCGGTCCTGCTCATCCACGGCATGGCCGCGGATCACCGCACCTGGCGGCGCACCGTCCGCGCCCTGAACGCCGCCGGGCGCGACACCGTGACCTACGACCAGCGCGGCCACGGCCGCAGCGATCACAGCCCCGAGTACCTCCTCGACGAGCTCGCGCAGGACGCGGAGCACGTCTCGCGGTACGCGGGCCTCGAGGAGTTCGACGTCGTCGGGCACTCCCTCGGCGGCCAGGCCGCGCTGCGGCTCGCGTGGCGCCTGCCCGACGGTGTGCGCCGCCTGGTGCTCGAGGAGATGCCGCCGGTCGCGCAGGAGGACTCGCAGCTCGCGGAGTCGATGGACCTGCCGCTCACGCCGCGGCGGGTGTGGCTCGGGATCAAGCAGGTGGTGCAGACACCGGGCGCGCTCTCGCGGTTCGACGGCACGATGATGGACTCGGTCTCGCCGCAGTTCCGGCCCGATCCGGCGTGGTGGGAGCGACTGTCGACCACGCCACAGGAGACGCTGGTGATCTCCGGCGGGCCGCGCGATTTCCTGCGGCCCGAGTACCTGCGGCTGGTCGCCGACGCCCTGCCGCGCGGCGAGTACCTGGAGTTGCGGGGCGGGCACACGGTGCACCGGGAGGCCACCGCCGCGTTCGCGCGGGCCGTGCTCGACTTCCTGGCCTAGCCCGGCAACGGCGAAGCCCGCCCCACCATGCGGTGGAGCGGGCTTCGTCGTGGAGCGGCCGACTACGGGGTCGGCGGTGCCACCTGGCCGCCGGAGAGGCGACGGTAGGCGTAGGTGATCAGCAGCGCGGCCAGCGGGCCGGTGAACAGCAGGCCGATGCCGCACAGGCAGGCGCCGACGATCACGAGGAGGACCGCGATGATGTACGCGACGATGGAGTTGCCGATGTCGCGCTGGATGATCGCGAAGCCCTGCTTGATGCCCTCGATCGCGGGCAGGCCGCGGTCCACGATGACCGGGATCACGAACACCGTCAGGAACGAGATCACGATGCCCACGACGTATCCGAGGATCGGGATGAGCGCCAGGACGTTCGTCACAACCGCGATGATCACGCCGGCGATGATGACCTGGCCGAGGTTGCGGGGCTTGAAGAACGAGCCGATGTCCACCTGCTTGCCGTCGGCGATGTCGAGCAGCCCGCTGTAGAGCGACGCGAAGACGATGGACGAGAGGACCTGCGTGATCAAGCCGACCAGCGCGAACCCGAGCATCGCGCCGACGCCCGTCGCGCTGTAGGCGAAACCGCCGTCGATCGACGTGGTGGTGCCGGTGAGCGACGCGACGAGGTAGCCCAGCGCGCCACCGACGACCGAGACCACCAGCGCGTACACCAGGACGGCGACGACGAGAGCAAGTGCGTTCTTGCTGAACTTGTTCCAGGCCCAGGAGAAGGCGTCACCGATGTTGAAGGGCTGCTGGCCACCGAACTGCGGGCCGCCGAAGCCGCCACCGGGCGGGGGCGGGAATCCACCCTGCGGCGGAGGCGGGAAACCGCCCTGGCCGCCCTGCGGGGGCGGGAAGCCCTGGCCGTAGTCGCCGCCCTGCGGCGGCGGGAAGCCCTGGCCGCCTTGCGGAGGCGGGAAGCCCTGGCCGCCCTGCGGGGGCGGGAAGCCACCGGCGGGCGGCGGCGGGAAACCGCCCTGGCCGTAGCCGGGCTGCTCCGGGTGTCCCCCCGGCTGGTATCCGCCCTGCTGCGGATCCTGCGGGTTCTGCGGGTAGCCGCCCTGGTTGTCGCCAGGGTAGTTCGGCGGCTGCGTCATGGTCTCCTCCTCGGACATGAACGATCCCGGCAAACCTACCAACAGGTCGTGACACACACCATAGGTGGCTTCTCAGCCGTCGTCGCCCCGGCGTTTCGCCTCACGCTCGGCCCGCCGGCGCGCGAACTCCTCCTCTTCGAGCCGGAGCGCCTCGTCGGGCGGGGGCGCCGCGCCGCCCAACCGTGCGGGTACCCAGTCCTCCCCTGCGGGAGCGGGGAATCCGCGCTGCGCGCGGTCGAGCGCCTCCGACATCGCCGATCGCAACCGGGCAGTCAGGGCGACGGGGTCGTCACCGTCGGGCCGCAGCGGCGCACCGACCTCCACGACGACGGGGAAGCGGTGCCTGCCGATGCGGCGCTGCGTGCCCTTGGACCAGATGCGCTGCGTGCCCCAGACGATGACGGGGACGATCGGCACGTTCGCCTCGATGGACATGCGTGCGGCGCCGGACTTGAACTCCTTGAGCTCGAAACTGCGGCTGATGGTGGCCTCGGGGTAGACGATCACCGCCTCACCGGCTTCGAGCGCCGCGACGGCCTCGTGGTAGCTCTCCGCGCCGTGCTCACGGTCCACTCCGATGGCGCCGCAGTGCTTGATCAGGAAGGCCATGATCCTGATCTTCTTCAGCTCGGCCTTGAGCATGTAGCGCGGCCAGCGACCGGCGCGCTTGGCGGCGAGCCCCGCCTCGAGGAAATCGACGTAGGACGTGTGATTGACCGCGAGCAGCACTCCGCCGGACGCCGGGATGTTCTCGAGTCCGCGGTAGTCGACCCGCAATCCCTGCGCCCCGATGATGCTCTTCGCCAGAACCAAGACCACTTGATAGACGGGTTCGCGCCGCGCCATCACACCCCCTGCATTCGTCCCTTGAGCCGAGGATACGACGGCACGGCGCGGACCGTGATCAGTACGCGACCGAGAACCGCTCGCGGTGGTGCGCCGGGGTGAGCACCTCGTCGACGAAGGCGATCGCGTAGTCCTCGCCTGAGATCTCGGAGTTTCCGTCGGCGTCCGTGAGCAGCAGGTCGCCGCTCGTACGGAAGGCGCCGCGCTTCTCGCCGGGATTGAAGGAGCCGTACGCCGCGGCCGGGCTCAGGTAGAACCAGTCCACGTCGTCGACGGTGCGCAGGTAGTCGAGCGCGCGGTCGTGCTCCTGGGCGATCGGCTTCACCGCATCGGGGAACGACGGGGTGTCGACCAGCTTGGGGCCGCCCTCGGCGACCAGCAGGCTGCCGGCGCCGCCGACGACGCCGAGGCGGGCACCGGTGGCGCGTGCGGCGGTGACGAGTGCCTCCAGGGCGGTGGGCAGGTCGGTGCCCTCGCCCGACGGTGCAGCGGTCGGCAGAGCCGAGACGATCACGGCGGAGCCCTCGACGGCGCGGGCGACGAAGGCCGGGTCGGTCACGTCGCCGGCCTCGGCGGTCGCGCCCGCCGGGACCTTCGCGATGTCGCGGGCGACGCCGACGACCTCGATGCCGCGGGCGAGCGCCTCAGTGGTGATGTGGCCGCCGGAGTAACCGGAGGCGCCGAAGACGGTGATCCTCACTTCGCCACCGCCTTCGAACGACGGTTGAGCAGGTGCGTATCGGCGGCGAGCGGGCCGTGCGAGGCGATGCCCACGGCGATCAGGCCGGCGATGAGCGCCAGGGGCAGCTCGTAGCCGCCGTTGCTCGCGAAGAAGCCGGCGTCCCAATGCACGAAGATGATCGCGCCGAGCATGTCGATGATGCCGAGCACCGCGACGATCGGCACGGCGAAGCCGATGATCAGTGCGGCGCCGCCGACGAGCTCGACGATGCCGGCGAACCACGCGGACAGGGTGGGAAGCGGGACACCCATTTTGTCGAAGTTGGCGGCGACGCCGTCCATGCCGAACGTGACGAACTTCTGCCAGCCGTGCGCGAAGAAGATGACGCCGAGGATCACCCGGGCGATCGTGGATGCGAGGCCTTGGCCCCGCTCGAGCTGTGCGGCCATGCGGACCACTCCGTTCTATTGTTGAAGCTTCAAGCGTGCGCTACCATAGAAGCACATACAAATCGTAAGCGCAATACATCCGTACGTGTAAGGTTTCCTCATGGCCGAATTCGACGTCTTCGCGAAGAACTGCCCCTCGCGCGATGTCTTCGCGCACGTCACAGGGCGGTGGGGCGCCCTCGTCCTGGGACGGTTGAGCTCGGAGCCGCAGCGCTTCGGCGAGATCCGCCGCCAGGTGGAGGGCATCAGCGATCGCATGCTCACGCAGACGCTGCGCGCACTCGTCGACGACGGCCTGGTCACCCGGTACTCCGCCGGCACCAATCCGCCGCACACCGAGTACCGGCTCACTCCCGCCGGCACCGACGTGGCGGCCGCCGTGCTGCAGTTGGTGGAAGCCGTCGAGACGGCCATGACCACCGCGCAACGGTCGTAACGCGCTTCCCACGCTCGAAAGGGATGCCATGACCCCCATGCCCGCGCTGTTCCTCAGCCACGGCGCACCACCGCTCGTCGACGACCAGCGGTGGGTCTCGCAGCTGCGCCGCCTCGCCGCCGACCTGCCGCGGCCCGAACAGATCCTCATGGTCTCCGCACACTGGGAGGCCGCGCCACTCACCGTGGGCGCCACGGATTCCCGAGTGCCGCTCACCTACGACTTCGGCGGCTTCCCCGAGCGGTACTACCGCACCGTCTACCCCTCCCCCGGCGCGCCGGAGCTGGCGGATCGGATCGCGGCAATGGCACCCGACGATCAGCCCGTGCACCGGGACGAGCGGCGCCGGCTCGATCACGGCGCGTACGTACCGCTGACCGTGATGTACCCGGAGGCCGACATCCCCGTCCTCCAGGTCTCGCTCCCCACGCTCGAGCCGGAAGCCCTGTTCGGCCTCGGCCGCCGATTCGCGGAGCTGCGCGAGGAGGGCGTGATGATCATCGGCTCCGGGTTCACCACCCACGGCCTGCCCTTCCTCACGGACCCGAGCGCCGACGCCGTCGCGCCCGGGTGGTCCCGCGAGTTCGACGCGTGGGCGCACGAGCGCTTCGCCGACGGTGACGTGGACGGGCTCATGCGCTTCCGCGAGGAGGCCCCCGGCATGCCCTATGCGCACCCGCGGATCGAGCACTTCGCGCCGCTGTTCGTCACCCTCGGCGCGGCGACGGATCCCGAGGCCGCGCCCGAGGAGCCCATTGACGGCTTCTGGATGGGCCTGGCCAAGCGCAGCATCGTCGCGGCCTGAACCGCCGGAATCAGGCGTCGGCGACGTACTCCCGCCAGGCCGCGTCGCCGGATTCGAGGCGATCGACGATCTCGCCACCGTCGCAGCGCAGCAGCGCCACGACGACCGCATCGTCGGAGCGACTCAATACGGCCCAGGTGCCGCCGGAATCCTCCCAGCGCCACAGTTGGTCGAGCGGGGTCATCGCCGACGGTGGGCCGTCAGGCGACGGCCTTCGCGACGAGTGCCGCGATCCTCGCCTCGGTCTCGGCATCGAGCGCGGTGATGTTCCAGACGATCGGATGCATCGTGGCGCCGTCCTCGAAGGCGGGGTTCACCGTCTCGCCGAAGCCGAAGGCCACGTAGGTCTCCCCCGGCTTGATGTAGCAGACGTCCTCGCCGCCGCCGACGTAGAACGGCAGGCCCCACCGCACGACCGGCTCGAGCCCGGGGGCGTTCTCGCGGATGATGGCGTGCACGCGCTCGCCGATCTCGGCGTACGGGGCGGGCATCGCGCGGAGCTTGGCGAGCACGGCGGCGTCGCCCTTCTTGGTGAACACGAGGAGCCTCCTGGCGGTTCGACGGCGGTCTCCACCCTACGCGGACCCGCCACCCGGACAACGAGATCGGGCGGGGTTCTGATTTCTCAGAACCCCGCCCGATCTGCGGTTTCCTCTGTGGAGCTAAGGGGAATCGAACCCCTGACCTCCTCGATGCGAACGAGGCGCGCTACCAACTGCGCTATAGCCCCTTGCGGAACTCGAATACCTTAGCAAGCTCCGCGGGCAAACTGTTAACCGACCTTGCGCTCGTAGGGTTCCCGCAGGTCAGCGGGGCGATCGAGGAAGTCGAACTCCTCGGCGCGGTAGCGCGGCAGGTGGTCGAAAGCAGGATCCTCGTCATCGATCTCCATGACGATGCAGCCGCCCCGGCGCAGGTGCGCCGGCACCCCGTCGCGCACCTCGGCCTCGCGGGCGCGCTCACGCCGCGCACGCTCGAGCCGGGCCATGCGCCGACGACGGATCTCGGACTCGATGCGCACCGTCCGGCGCAGGTAGGTCAGGTACACCACGAGGGCCAGCACCACGGCGCCCAGGCCGTACCAGGCGAACGGGACGTTCATCAGGCCCGCCCCCAGGGCGACGACGGCGAGCACGCCCAGCACCAGCGTCACGCGCTGGCGGAACCGGAAGCGCGCCTCGGTGAGGCGGGCGTCGTTCTCGGGGTCGTAGCCGCCACGACGACGGCGCGGCTCGGCCTCGCCGTCCTCGGCGGAGTACTCGGCATCGGCGTACTCGTCGGCGAGCTCGTCGTCGTCGAGCTCGTCGTCGTCGGCGCGCGCGGGCCGGGCGACGGGGGCGAGCTCCTCGGTGAGCTGCTCGTCCGCGGGCACCTCGTCGACGTCCTCGTCCACGAACTCGACGGCGTCGTCGCGCGACGCGTCCTCGCCCCGGGCCTCGTCGGCTGGGAGCTCCGCGGCCGGGAGCTCCGCGGCCGGCTGGATCTCGGCGACGGGCTCGGCCACCGGCTCGTCGACGGGCGCGGTCACGCGCCGGACGATCGGCTCCGCCTCCGGCGCGGCGGCATCGCTCTCGGCCTTCACAACGGGCTTCGCCTCGGGCGCATCGAGATCGTCCAGGTCCACGACCTTCGCCTTCGCGCGCATAGCGGCCCGCTCGACGGTCGGGATCGGGGTGGTGTCGCCGTCCATGGGGCTGGATCCGTGCAGGTCGTCGACGTCGGAGTCGACGTAGGCGTGCGCCTCGGCCTCCTCGTCGGCGAGCTGCGCGGCCTCCACGGCCCCGTCTGCCTTGCCGAGCACGATGCGGCCGTCGACGTCCTCGTCGTGGTCCTGGTCGGCAGGGGCCTCGTCGGCGCGGGCCTCGGCGACGGTGGCCGCGGGGCGGATACGACGGCGCACGGCGCGGGTGGCGGAGCCGCCGCGGTGCAGCAGTCGGGTCTTCAGCGTCGCATCGGACACCTGGTTCACCTTGGGGTGCCGCGCGGCGAGCATCGGAACGAGCACCACCAACCACGCGACGATCAGCCCCACCCAGAGCAGTGTCTGCGGGATCATGTCGGCTCCCTCCGGCAATCAGCGTGCACGGATCACATCCGTGTAAGTCGCCTTGAAGGCTATTTCACCAGGATGGATCAGCGCGCCCGACGCGCCGTAGCGAAACCCCAAAAATCTCAAACAGTCACTTCAGTCACACGGCTAGAAGCGTGCGCGACCCGAGCGCACCACCCGCGCGACCATCGAATCGGCGACCTCCTCGGCCGTGATCGCGACGAGCAGGTGGTCCCGCCAGGCACCGTCGACGTGCAGGTACCGGCGCAGCAGGCCCTCCTCGCGGAAGCCCGAATTGCGCAGCACGGCACGCGATCCGCCGTTCTCCGGCCGCACCGTGGCATCCACGCGATGCAGGCCGAGCGTCCCGAAGCAGTGGTCGACGGCGAGCGCCACGGCCACCGTCGCCACCCCGCGCCCGGTGACGCGCCGGTCGACCCAGTACCCCACCCACGCGCTCTGCAGCTGGCCGCGGGTGATGTTGCCGATGGTGATCTGGCCGGCGTAGGCACCGTCGACCTCGATGACCATCGGCACGATCGTCCCGGCCCGGGCCTGCGAGCGCAGCGAGGCGCACAGCGGGGTCCACTGCGACGCGGCGTGCCGGCGCTGCCAGTTCACCTCGCCCGACGGTTCCCACGGCTCCAGCTCCGCACGGTTGAGCAGCCGCAGGCGCGACCACTGACGGCCGTCGCGGGCGCGGATGGGCCGTAGCCGCACGACGCCCGCAGCCGTGGTGAGCGGCCCGAGTTCGACCTGCCAGTTCGCTCCGAACACCGCGGTCAGCCGCGCTGGGCGAGGAACGCGACGACCACGTCGTCGCCCGCGCGCACCTCGGTGACCTCCGGATCCACGACGATGAGGCAGTTCGCCTCGGCCAGGCTCACGAGCAGGTGGGACCCGTTGTCGGGGATCGGCGCGACCATGAACTCGCCGGAGTCCTCGTCGCGCATGAGCTGACCGCGCACGTACTCGCGGCGCCCGGCGGGCGACTGGTGCGAGGCGGCGCTCTTGGCGGTGACCAGGCGGCGCATCGGCTGGCGCTTGCCGAGCGCGATGCGGATGAGCGGCCGGACCATGACCTCGAAGGCGACCAGCGCGCTCATCGGATTGGACGGCAGCAGGAAGGTGGGCACCTGGTCCTGGCCGAGGGTGCCGAAGCCTTGCACCGACGCGGGGTGCATCGCGATCCGCTCCACCGCGAGGTCGCCGAGCTCGACGAGGGCGGCGGTGATGTCCTCGGAGGCGCTGCCGCCCAGAGCGGAGGTGATGATCACGACCTCGGAGCGCTGCAGCTGCGCCTCGACGGCCTCGCGCACCCCGTCGGTGCCGACGATGCCGACGCGGTGCACCTCGGCGCCGCAGTCGCGCGCGGCGGCCGCCAGCGCGTACGAGGCCACGTCGTAGACCTGGCCGGCGCCGGTCTCCCGGTCGATGTCGACGAGCTCGCGGCCCACCGAGATCACGGCGACGCGCGGCCGCGGGTGCACGGAGACCTTGTCGCGCCCGACGGCGGCGAGCAGGCCCACCTGCGCAGGGCCGACGACGGTGCCGCGGCGCACGGCCACGTCGCCCGGCTGGACGTCGTCGCCCGTGCGGCGCACGTACTGGCCCGAGCGGACCGCGTGTCCGACGCGGACCTTGGACAGGCCACCGTCGGTCCACTTGTCGGGGAGGACGGCGTCGGCGAGCGTGGGCAGGGGCGCACCGGTCTCGACCTTGACGGCCTGGCCGGGCTGCAGGCGGATGGGCTGGCGGTTGCCGGCCCGCACCTCGCCGACGACCGGAAGGCTGACGATGATCTGCTCGCCGGTCTCCTCGTCGGTGCCGCCGGCGTTCGCGACGTCGACGGAGCGGACCGCGTAGCCGTCGATCGCGGCCTGGTCGAAGGCGGGGAGAGCGTTCTCGACGACCACTTCCTCCGCGCACATCAGGCCCTGCGCCTCGGAGATCCCCACGCGCACCGGTCGCGGCGCCACCGCCGCCGCCGTCACCCGTGCCAGATGGTCCTCCACGGAGCGCATGTCGTCGGGCCTCCTAGTTGTTCAGGCGATCCTGCAGCCAGTCGCGCAGGTCGGGACCGTAGTCGTCGCGGTCCAACGCCAAGTCAACCGCAGCCTTGAGGTAGCCCCCGGGATTTCCGAGGTCGTGTCGGGTTCCGCGGTGCACCACCACGTGCACCGGATGCCCCTCACTGATGAGCAGGGCGATGGCGTCGGTCAGCTGGATCTCGCCGCCCGCGCCCGTGTCGATGCGGCGCAGCGCGTCGAAGACGGCCCGGTCCAGCAGGTAACGGCCGGCCGCCGCGTAGTTCGACGGTGCGTCCTCGGCCTTGGGCTTCTCGACCATGCCGTTGACCTTGAGCACGTCGGGATTGGCGGCATCGGGAACGATCTCCACATCGAAGGCGCCGTAGCTGCTGATCTGCTCCGGGGAGACCTCGATCGCGCAGAGCACCGAGCCGCCGCGCTTCTCGCGGACCTTCGCCATGGTGGTGAGCACGCCGATCGGCAGCACCAGATCGTCGGGCAGTAGCACGCTCACGGCGTCCTCGTCGTCGTCGAGGACGGGCTCGACGCAGGCCACGGCGTGACCCAGGCCCAGCGGCTTCTCCTGGATGACGGCCTCGGCGTGGATCAGGTTCGGGGCGCGGCGCACCTTGTCGAGCATCGCGGTCTTGCCGCGCTTCTCCAGCGTGCCCTCGAGCACGAGGTCCTCGACGAAGTGGGCGACGACGCCGTCCTTGCCCGGGCTGGTCACGATGCACAGCCGCTCCGCGCCGGCCGCCGCGGCCTCCTCGGCCACCAGCTCGATGCCGGGGGTGTCGACCACGGGAAGCAGCTCCTTGGGCACCGTCTTCGTCGCGGGGAGGAAGCGAGTTCCCAGGCCGGCGGCGGGAACGATCGCGGTCTTCGGAATGGACGGGGTGGTGGTCATTCCCCCACCTTAGGCTAGGTCACACGAAGGTAACGATCGGAGTGCGCGGATCACAGTGCGAGGATGGTGTGGTGTCCGACTCCGATGACGCTCCCTCCGGCACTGCGTCCAAGGCGGCCTGGCGCACATGGTTCCGGCGCCGTCGCGCGGGGATGAGCGCGGCTGAACGCGCTGCCGCTGCGGACGCCTTGACCTCGGTTGCAGCGTCGTTGGACCTGGGTCCGGTGGTGGCGGCGTACGTGCCGGTGGGCTCGGAGCCGGCGGTCGCGCTCGACCGACGAGTGCTGCTGCCCGTCACTCCCCCGGAACCCGGACCACTGGACTGGGCCTGGTCCGGCGAGCTCGCGCCGGGGCCGTTCGGGCTGCTCGAGCCCGCGGGGCCGCGTCTGGGCGCGGGCGCCCTGGCCTCGGCGTCGACGGTGCTGCTGCCCGCGTTGGGGGTCTCGCGCGCAGGCGTGCGCATGGGGCGCGGCGCGGGCTACTACGACCGCTCCCTGCGTCCCGGCCCCCGGCTGATCGCGGTGGTCTACGACCACGAGCTGGTGGATGCGCTGCCCTCTGAGCCCACGGATGTGCCCGTGCATGCGGCACTGACCCCGTCGGGGCTCGTCGAGTTCCTGTGAATCCACGGGTGAGAGCGCCAGGAGGCCAGATTCGGCTTCGTGACGCTGTGCGCCGTGGATTCACGGCGTCGGTTAGATCAGGAGGCGGGAGATGTACTTCTCGCCGTAGGCACGCAGCGCGTCGGAATCGCCCACGTCCAGGCCGGTGGGCGAGTTCGACAGCAGTGAGCCGGTGATCCGCAGCATGAGATCGGTGACGGAGCAGAGCTCGGCGTAGTCCTGCTCGGCACCGGAGTTCCGCAGCCGGATCACGATGCCCTGGATCAGCAGGTCCCAGACGCCGCGGGGGATGCGCAGGAAGTACTCGGGCTCGGCGGCGAGCACCTTGGACACGGCCAGATTGGCGGCGGCCTGCTCGACACTCAGCACGAACACCTCGACGAGGGTCTGCTGCGGGGTGTACCCGACGATCGTCTTGTCGAGCTTGCGACGCAGCGTGCGGATCTCGATGGCCACCACGCGCGCGATCAGCTGATCACGGTTGGGGAAGATCCGGTACAGCGTGCTGCGGGAGACGTGCGCCTGTTTGGCGACCTGGTCCATGCTGACCCCGGGGATGCCGTTCGCGGCGATCACCTCGCGCGCCGCGTCCACGATCCGCCGGGCCGGCGACGGCGTGCGCGGGAGATCGGTCATGGCGGTCATCGTATCCGCTCACATGCTTGGCACTCGAATCAGCGGAGTGCTAATCCGAGGGGTAGAATCAGCAGGTGCCTACCTATTCGTATCAGTGCAAGGAGTGCGGAGAGGCCTTCGACGCTGTCCAGTCCTTCTCCGACGATCCGTTGACCGTGTGCCCGAACTGCGGCGGTCCCCTGCGGAAGCTGTTCAACTCCGTCGGAGTGGTCTTCAAGGGCAGCGGCTTCTACCGCACCGATTCCCGCAGCTCCAAGGCCGATACCACGGCCAAGTCGGAGACGAAGAGCTCGTCGGACACTGCCGCCAAGGTCGACAAGGCCACCAGCTGATGTCCCACCCGTTCGATCAGGCGACGGTGGTCGAGAAGGTCGACGGGGTCTTCCGCGCGCACACGCACCCGGCCTACAACAACATGGTCGGCCCGTTCGGCGGCATCACCGCCGCCACGGTCGTCGCGGCGCTGCAGGCGCACCCCGATACCCAGGGGCATCCCCTGAGCCTGACGATCAACTACGCCGCACCCATCAGCAACGGCGAGTGGGACATCACGATCACCGTGCTGCGCACCAACCGCACCAACCAACACTTCACCTTCCTCATCGAACAGGGCGACGGTGCCGTCGCCTCCGGCACCGCGGTGTTCGGCATCCGCCGCGACACCTGGTCCGCGACGGAGCTGGAGTTCCCGCAGGTCGGCGCACCGGAGGACTACCCGGAGCTGCCCTTCCCCGAGTTCATCGAGTGGGCCAAGAACTACGAGACGCGCTTCGTCGAGGGCAGCCTGCAGCTCGAGGGTCCGCAGGACTCGTCGACCACCACGCTGTGGCTGCGCGACAAGCCCGCGCGGGCGCTGGACTACCCCGCTCTCGCGTCGCTCGCGGACGCCTTCTTCCCCCGCGTCTTCCTGCGCCGCGGCACCTATCTGCCGGCGGGGACGATCTCGCTGACGACGTACTTCCACGCGAGCCCCGCGGAACTCGAGCAGCAGTCCGACGACTACCTGCTGGGCACCGCCCGCGGCGCCCGCTTCGGGCACGGTCACTTCGACCAGTACGCCCAGCTCTGGAGCCGGAACGGCACGCTCCTGGCGACCACGCACCAGATCGTCTACTACAAGGACCCGTCGGCCTGATACCGGCGGGTATCCACAGGTTCGGGGTTATCCACAGGAGCCCTCGCGCGGCACTCGGTCCGACGGTCCGCCGTCGTAGCGTGCGGGCATGGACTCCTTGCAACCGACCGGCGCGGAACGGATCCGCGCCGCCCTGCGGCCCGGGTGGGCGCGCACGCTGACGGCGCGCCGGGCCGCCGCCGCGGCCCTGGCCGTACTGGCACTCGTCGTCGCGCTCACCAGCCGGCCGAACGGGCCGCAGGCGCAGGTCCTCGTCGCCGCGCGTGAGCTGGGTCCGGGCGGCAAGCTCACGGCGGAGGACGTGGCGGTGCGCACCGTCCCGGCGGAACTCGCGCCGCAGGACGTACTGGCGAGCGCCGAGGACGCCGTCGGCCGTTCGGTGACGGGCCCGGTCGGCGCGGGCGAGATCCTCACGGGCCGGAGGGTTCTCACAGACCGCACCGCTGGACAGATCCGGCCCGGAGCGCGGCTCGTGCCGGTCTCGCTGCAGGATTCGGCAACGATGGACCTGCTCCGGCCGGGCGATGTGGTGGACGTGGTGGCGCAGCGCAAGGATGATTCCCCTGCGGTGCTGGCCCGTTCAGCGACGGTAGCCGTCGCCCCGGCAGCGCAGGCCACGCGCCAGCAGGCCCGTACGGCGATGCTCGCGATGTCGGAGTCCGAGGCCCACGCGGTGGCCGCCGCGGCGCTGAGTTCGCCACTGTCGGTGGTCTTCCGGTGAGGTCAGCTCTGCACGAGGTCCCAGTCCGCGAACCGTACGAAGCCGGCGCGGGCGGCGAGGGCGATCGACGCAGCGTTGTCGGTCTGGCAGCGGTACTGCGGCTCGCCTCCCGCCTCGAACGCCGCATGGCTCAACGCGTCCACGACGGCGAGCCCGTATCCCCTGCCGCGGTGCTCGGGCAGCGTCAGGACGCCCAGGTCCCAGAGCGCGGAGTCTTCGAACCGGTACGAGCTGCCGACGGCGACCAGGCGGTCACCGTCGAACGCGCCGACGGCGACGTCGTCGTCGAGATCCACGAGTGCGGCATCGAGGTCTTCCGCAGTGGCTCTCGCCTCGAAGCGGTGGAACGCCTCGACGTCGCCCTCGCCGAGCCGCCGGACGTCCGGCCGTGCGGGCCGACGGTCCGCGTGGCTCGCCTCCGGCAGGTAGAAGACGTGGTCGGCGCCGTGCAGCCGCAGTCCGGCGGCGGCGAGTGCGACGTGCAGCGCCGCGGCGTCGGCAGGACACCCGATCTCCGCGGCGGTGGCGGGCGTCGTCGCGGCGGCGACGGAACCGTCGGGCGAGGTGAGGGTGACGAGCCGGAGTCCGTCGTCGAGGCCCGGGCTCACGACGAACCGGAAGGGCACGCCCGCGTACGGGCCGTCGAAGACGGTGCGCCAATAGCGATCGACGGCAGCGGAGAACATGCCCGAATACTCTCCCGCTGCGACCGATTCGGACAAATGGTTTTCGGCACGATCAGCCGACGCGGTAGGTGAGCTCCCGGATCAGCCACTTCTGGCGCCGCCGCGCGACCTCGGCGACGGCGGGCCCGTAGTAATACCGCAGGTACTGCTCGCCCGCGCGGCGCTCGGCCCGGGTGGGCAGCGTGGCGAGCTCGGCGGGCGGGGCCAGTGCCGCCGCCTCGGGGGTGCGGATGGCGCGCCGAAGCCACTGTCGTTGTTCCACGAGCATCCACCACCACGCGCCGGCGAGCAGCGACACGGTCACGGTGCACTTGAGCATGATCAGCAGCAGTGTCACGCCCACGGAGTGTTCGCCGTTGGGCGCGTTCCACCAGAAGTGCAGGAGGAAGGAGAGCGCGATCGGCAGGGCCGCGAGGTGCGGCCGGATGCGCACCAACGCCAGTCCGAGCGCGAAGAAGCCGGTGTACACCCAGTGGGATTGGAACCCGAAGAAGGCGCGGATCAGGCTCACGGTGAGCGCTCCGACCGCATCCGATTGGGCGTCGCGCATCGCGAAATTGAGGGCGTAGGAGAGGTTCTCGACCACCTGGAAGCCCAGGCCGGCGAACGCGCCCACCGCGAAGATCTGCAGCGGGCGGCGCAGTCGATCCCGGTAGAGCACGAGCAGCAGTGCCACGCCGGCGCCCTTGATCACCTCCTCGTCGAGCGGACCCACGAGCGCCGCACCCCACAGGGTGGAACCGGGATCGTCGAGGACGTCGTTGACCGCATCCGAGGCGTAGCCGTTGATCTGCAGCGCGAGACCGCACGCGCCGATCGCACCCCACGCGAACGCCCACCCCCAGGCGCTGCGGACCTGGGCGTGCGATCGGTCCAGCGCCCAGATCAGGAGCGCGACGAGGCCCGCGGCGATCAACACAATCGGTAGTGCGACGGCGATGGCCTCGCCCGATTCGCCGAAGCGCGGGAACAGATCACGAGCCTCGATGACGCCGCCGATCAGAAGGCCGGCCGCGAACACCCAGAAGGAAATCGTGGTGAGCTGCGCGCGCATCACGCCTCCCGCATCGACCGGACCAGCGCGGTCAGGTCCGCGACGGCCCCGTCGGGCCCGCGAAGGGTGAGCACCGTGACCAGCAGTGACGACCGCCCCACCACCGCGCACTCCCCCGACTTACCGCCGCCGGAGGCCGTGCAGCTGCGACCGGTGAACTGCTCGCCGCGAACGTCGCCGGTGAACCGCGCGTCCACGCCGCCGGCTTCGAGCGCCCGCAGACGCCGCGGGGCCGCGGTGGTGAAATCGGTCATTCCCGTGGTCAGCCGAACCGAGAGCGAGCTGCCGCTCGGGTGGACGAAGCGCACGACATCCGCTTGGCCGGAAGGGATCTTGTCCCAGCCCGACGGTGCCCGGAAATCCACGCCCGCATCGTCGTCGCCGACGCGGTAGGTGTGATCCGCCACCGGTGTCCGCGGCGTGGGCACCGCACGTTCGAGTCCGTACCAACCGGCGGCGAGACCGCCCACCACCAAGATCACACCTACCGACACGCTCGCGTCCCCTGCGCGGGACCTGTTCATGTGACTATCATAAGTCTGAAACTACAACATACGTAACTGTGGTTACACCTCCACGAAGGACTGACGAACATGCTCAAGGGATTCAAAGACTTCCTCCTCAAGGGCAACGTGCTGGACCTCGCGGTCGCCGTTGTCGTCGGCGCCGCGTTCACCGCGATCGTCACCGCATTCACGGAACATATCGTGCAGCCGCTCATCGCCTCGATCGGCGGCGCCAAGGACGTGCAGGGTCTCGCCTGGCAGATCGTGGACGGCAATGACAAGACGACTGTGGACCTCGGTGCCGTGATCACCGCGGGCATCAACTTCATCCTCGTCGCGGCTGTCGTCTACTTCATCCTCATCCTGCCGTACGAGTCGCTCAAGAAGCGCGCCGGAAACGCTGCCGCCGAGGACGAGGTCGACGTGCTCGTCGAGATCCGCGACCTGCTCGCGGCCCAGGCCTCGCAGCCGCAGGGCGGCGCGCACTCCGCTCTGCCGCCGACGGGTCAGTTCCCCTCGCAGAAACCGCAGATCTAACAACAACCACAACCAAACGAATGCCGGCCTCCCCGCGCGGGGAGGCCGGCATTCGTTTGGTCGGAGGCGTCCTCTC
Organism: Tsukamurella sputi; assembly: GCF_007858445.1. Taxonomy (GTDB): domain Bacteria; phylum Actinomycetota; class Actinomycetes; order Mycobacteriales; family Mycobacteriaceae; genus Tsukamurella; species Tsukamurella sputi. The sequence continues at coordinate 956,703 of NZ_VIGV01000001.1, forward strand.
CGTCAGCGAGTCGACAGCCCACGCGGCCTCCAGCGGAAAGCCCTGGCGGAGCGGATGCCGATAACCCAGCGGCGCCCGAAACGGGGATCCCTTCCGCAACAGACGCCACGGTGGCCCCGTACCGAGGTAACGAGGCCGCCGTGTCCACGGATCGCTCCGCGTCCTATCCCAGGGTGAACCGATCGCCCCAGGCGAGAACGGTCCCCTCCGAGTCGCCGATCTGTGCCGTCACGATGACGTACAGGCGAGCCTGCGCGTAGCCGCCGCAGCCGTCGACGCCGATCGTCTGATCGGCGTAGTTGAAACTGCCGCTTCCCCCCTTGAAGTCGAAACTGGTCGAGGGGTCGAACGATGCACCACGCGGTTTGATCTCGTCGCCCGGCTTGGGCCAGGTGGCGCGGTCGAAGGTCAACGACTGCACACCGACCTGTCCGGCTGCGAGGCTGAGCGACCCGCCCGTCTCGGCGCTGAGGCTTGGTGAGACCGACAGAGGGTTGCCCCCCTTCGAACTGTCGAATCCCACACCGGAGTCTGCGGTTCCATTAACACCCACGCTCGCGTCGCCGACCTGCACCTGGCAGCCGACCGCGTAGCCGGCTTCGATAGTTCCGGCATCAGCGTCGGCACCGGTCAACTTGACACTGATCGCGCCGGTCACCCAGGCATTGCGCGTCGTCGGCAGCGCCACCATGCCGGGCGACAGCCTCGCCTTCTGCCCCTTGACCGTCACGGTGATGGAGCCGGAGCCCACCTTGACCGTCTTGACCGTGTCACGCAAGGGGATCACCGTGTCCGCACCGGAGGTGGCCGCGGGAGCGAGCAATCCGACGGTGAGTGCACCGGCGGCGGCGAGTACAGCGGCGTGCGTTGTCCTGATAGGCATTCGAGTCCTTTCTGAGCCGTTCACGACGACGTCGAACGGCAGGTCTCTGAACCTAGCAGCCCAAGGGGCACCTAATCACGGTCATGACCACGCATGTAACACGGAATAGCGATTAATTCACACCGCCGTGACACCGCGCGGTCAGCCAAGCGTGAAGGGCTTGCCCCACAGGATCACGGTGCCCTCCGAGTTCCCCACCTGCGCCTTGACCTTCGCGAAGAACTTCGCCTGTGCGTAGCCGGCACAGCCGTCGACACCGATCGTCTGATCGTTGTACGACAGCGAGCCCGATTTGCCGGCGAACTTGAACCCGGTACCGGGTTCCGCGAACTTCGGCGAGATCTCGTCGCCGGGCGACGGCCACTTGGAGCGGTCGTAGGTGAGCATCTGTGTGCCCACAGAGCCGGCCTTGAGCGAAAGGGAACCCCCCGTCGACCCGCTGGCCTTGGGCGTGACGGACAACGGGTTGTCAGCCGAGCTGTCGAATCCGACGCCACTGTCGGCCGTGCCCGAGAACTTCACATTCGCCGCTCCGACATCTACTTGACAGCCGACGACGTAGCCGGCCTGGATCGATCCGCCGTTGGCCTTGGCCCCGTCGATCGTCGCCGAAACGATGCCCGAGACCCACGCGTTGCGCGTGGTGGGCAACGCGACCATGCCGGGTGACAGGCGCGCCGAATGGCCCGAGAGGGTGATCGTGACCGTTGCTCCGCCTACTTTCTGGGAGACGGTCGAGGTGCCGAGATTGAGCACGGTATCGGCATTGGCAGTGGCGGTCGTGAGGGCGCCGGCGGCGATGCCGGTAGCAGCGATGGCGGCAGCGGCGCGCAGGGTGGTGCGATTCATGAATTCGTCCTTCGTGGTTCGGATTCCGCGCTCGGGGCGGTGAAGAGCGGCTCGTCGGCCGTGACGTGGGTCAGCCCAGGGAGAACGGCGCGCCGTACAGGAAGCCCTGAATCCGGTTGCTGCCCTTGATCTCCACATAGGTCACTACGCGTGCCTGCGCATAGCCCGTGCAGAACGGAATGTCGACGTTCTGGTCCTTGATCACGACCTCGTAGGTGCCGGCCTTGGTGAACTTGATCGAGTCGAGCGCGCTGGGCTGGTCGGACTGCCCGTAGCCGGTGACACTGGAAGTCGCACCCGGCGACAGCGGAATGCTGAGGCTCGGCGACACTCCACCGAGATTGGCCGTAATTCCCTTACTCGATGCGCCCGCGCTGGGTCCTGTGACGTCGATGCCGCCGCCGATCTGCCCAGGGAATTGACATCCTGAGACCAGTCCGACACCGAGCTTGCCCTGGACATCCTTCACGTCCGCGGGCACCTTCACCTCGACCGAACCGGTGGTCGTGAGCCAGGCGGACCGCGACTGCGGCGTCGCCATCGTCGGCTGGATCGCCGCGGCGTTCCCCACCGATTTCAGGACGATCGACCATCCGGCCGGCGCCGCGACGACTTTCTGCCCGCTCGGCAGCGGCCCCGCGTTCGCCGCACCCGCACCGATCGACGCGCCGACCACCATCGTCGCCACGACCGCGCCCGACTTCCACCCAGTGTTCCGCAACTCTCACCTCACCTGATCGATTCCGGAGCGCTCGCTCACGGATCCCCTCAGGTGCACACCCGCACGTTCGATTATGCAAGGCAACCCTTTGCACCCTTAGGTCAGCCAAACCTTAACACGGCCTAATCGGCGGATATGTCCGAGTTCGGATGCGCACTGCACGCAGTGACACGACCTGCGAAAATGCGCCCGTGGCGTGCGGAAGGTCACATTCCATCGGGGCGCGAACCACTCGGCCACTTCCCGCGAAAACGCAAACAGCGCACGCCTCCCGAAGGAGACGTGCGCTGTGCGCCGGGTCGGTGGCTACCGGGTGTTCGGTTACTTCTCAGCGGCGCCCGAAGACGACGAGTTCGACGACGAGCCGCCGGAGGAGGCCGCGTCGGAGGACGTCGAGCCCGATGCCGCGGAAGCGGAGGAGGACGAGCGCGACGACGAGCTCGAGGAGGTGGAGCCCGAGGGAGCGGAAGCGCTACCCGTGCTGCCGGTCGCGGACGCGGCGGGAGCAGCGGCCTCCGCCGCGGGCGCGGTCGCAGACTTGGCCGGCGCGGACCCGGCAGGGTGGCTCACGGTCTCGGATGTCGCGGGGGCTACGCTCTCCGCCGGGGTGCTCGCCGACGTGTTCGTGGCCGGTGCCGTGGGCTGCGCAGGCGTGACCGACGAGGCCGGGGTGGACGGCGCCGACGGAGTCGCCGGTGCGGAGGGCACCGCGCTCGCTGCGGACGACGCAGGCCGAGCGGCCTGGACCGGCGCCGCCGGGAGTTCAGCACCTGCGGCCGCCGCAGGAGTCACGAGCGACGCAGCATCCGAGACGGACGGCGTGGAGGAGCGCAGCGTCGCCGCCGAGGCGCTCGACGACACCGTGGCCGCCGCGGGGACGGTGGCGGCGGTGGTCGCCGGGGACAGATCAGCGAGCAGCTTGCCGACAGCCGTCGATGCGGCCGCGAGCTGGGCGCCCGGGTAACCGACGACCGCGTTCACCGACTTGGAGATCGCGTCGGTGATCAGCTTCGGAACGCTCCCCCACTGCCCGGTGAGGACTGCGTTGGGAACCGACGTGAGCAGGCCATAGCCGGCGGAGTACACGGTCTGGAAGACCTGCACCGCGCCCCATGCCGCCGCGACCGGGATCGCGGCGACGTTCAGTGCGTCGGTGACGATGTTCGGCACGGTGAGCGAGGGGAGGACAGAGGAGGATGCATCCGTGGACGCGATGGCCGCGGTAGCCGCCGGAGCCTTCGGCGCGACCGGTCCCGCGCCAGTGGTGATCCAGGTGAGCGAATCGTTGATGGCCTTCGTGAACAGCGACGGAACGCTACCCCACTGGCCGGTGAGAATCGCGTTCGGCACCGTGGTCAGCATCTTGTACCAAATGGTGTAGACACCCTGTGCGACCTGAACCACCTGCCACACGCCCGCGAGCGGGAGGCCCGCGGTGTTGAGGATGTCGGTCACGGCCGAGGGCAGCGCCGGGATGGTGATCGGTACACCGGATGCGGCAGCAGCGGGTGTCGGAGCCGCGACCGACTTCGCCGCACCCTGCACCGCTTGATCGGTGACGACGACGATCGGCGCGACGCCGCCCTGCGGCACGGCTGCTGCGGCCGGCGCACCTGCCACTGCGGAGGCGGCGACGTTCTTGAGGACGGCGGCCGGGGTGACGGCCGCGGTCGCTGCCGGGTGCGCGGCGGCGACGATCGCGGGGGTGGACGTCGCGGCGTTGGCGCCGGACACGGGGACGGCGGCGATGGCCGCGGCCGCGACGAGCGCGGCGATGGAGGTTGCCTTGCGATTCACTTCTTCAGCTCCCTAGGGCAGGACTTGCATGTGGCGGCGCCGGATCCTCGTACGGATCGGCGGCGCCGTATCCGATCCGTACGTTCGTGCCACTTCTTAGGAACAGCGAAGGCGGTGCCCGAACCGGACACCGCCTTCACGGTCTGTGGACCTATCAGCCCAGGGTGAAGGGCTTGCCCCAGAGGATCACATTGCCCTCGGAATTGCCGACCTGAGCATTGATCAGGGCGTAGAACTTAGCCTGCGCGTAGCCGGCGCAGTTGTCGACGCCGATGGTCTGATCCTGGAAGGACAACGAGCCCTTGTCCTTGCTGAACGAGTAGCTGTTGCTCGGAAGATTCCAGTTCGGCTTGATCTCGTCACCTGCCGACGGGAACTTCTTGCGATCGAAGGTCAGGTTCTGCACTCCGACCTGACCAGCGGCAAGACTCAGGCTGCCGCCGGTACCTGCGGTGGCAGTCGGAGCCATCGAGAACCCCTTCGAGCTGTCGAGGCCGACGCCGGAATCTGCCGTGCCACTCAGCTTCACGTTGGCCGCGCCGACCTGCACCTGGCATCCGACGACGTAACCCGCCTGGATGGTGCCGCCGCTGGCCTTGCCGTTCACCTTCACCGACACGGTGCCGGAGACCCAGGCGTTGCGGGTCGTGGGAAGCGCGACCATGCCGGGCGAGAGCACGGCATGGTGGCCCGTGAGAGAGATGGTGACGGAGCCGTCGCCCAGCTTCTGCGTGACGGTCGGGTTGTCGAGGTTGAGGAACGTGTCGGCGTTGGCCGTGCCCGTGGAGAGGGCACCCAGGGCCACGCCCGCGACGGCCGCCACAGCGGCGCCGCGCAGTGCGAGCTTCTTCATCAGAAATGATTCCTTCAAGGATGTCGCCACCCGAGGGTGGGCAAGAGTGTCAGGAAGACAGAGGGAGCGATTTAGCCCATGGAGAAGGGCGCGCCGTACAGGAAGCCCTGCACGCGGTTGCTGCCCTTGATCTCGACCCAGGTCACCACACGCGCCTGTGCGTAGCCCGAGCAGAAGCCCGAGTCCACGTTCTGGTCCTTGACCACCACGTTGTAGGTGCCCGACTTCGAGAACTTGATCACGTCGATGTTGCCCGGCTGATCACTCTGACCGAAGCCCGTGACCGAGGAGGTCTGCCCCGGGTTGAGCGGGAAGTTGACGTACGGCGAAACGCTACCGAGACTTCCGCCCACGCTAGTACCAACGCTCGCAGACGGCCCCTTCACGTCGACGCCGCCACCGACCTGGCCGGTGAACTGGCAGCCCCACACGACGCCGACTCCCAACTTGCCCTGGATGTCCTTGGCATCAGCGGGCGCCTTGACATCCAGCGTGCCGGTCGACGTGATCCACACCGAGCGCGACTGCGGCGTGGCCATCGTCGGCTGGATGTTGAAGGAGTTGTTCGACGACTTCAGGACTACGGACCAGCCCTCGGGCGCCGCGACGACCTTCTGGCCGCTCGGCAGCGGGCCGGCACTCGCGGTTCCGGCAGTGATCGAGGCGGCAGCTGCCACCGAGACCGCAACGACGCCTGCGCGTGCTGCGACCTTGCTCATCTTGCTCATTCGTTCCCCTCACCAGGAATCATGGTGTGACGCTCCGGTAGGAGCGCCGGCTCGGCGACTCACCCAGCCGCCTGCCGAATCCTGCACTTGGTCTCAGCGCAGAATCACTATCGGTTCCCCGGAAGTCTTCGCTGACCTTCGGTTCCCGCGGAGCATATCCTCAGCTTTCCTGGCGGCGCAACGGTTTCGATCTTTGTAAATGCAGAGTTCGTGAACCTATTCATCGCGATAGCAAATCGCCGACACATGCGCCCACCTGCACTTATAGGTCGAAGCCGTCGGTAACCGGTATCTACCAGCACTCCGGTTAGGGTGTGCTTCCTACTTAGAGTTCACTCAGATAACCCAGAGCCGTAACCTGATGGTTTCACCGGGGAGCCTGTGTGATTAGTCACACTACCAGCACGTTTGCTCCGCCAACGAATTTCAGCCGCCGTGGTGGGGCGGACGGTTCTCGCGGTACCAGCGCTCCGTGGGGTCACCGTCGGACCCGGAAACGGGTGACGCCGCACCCGAGCCGGGTGCGGCGCCGTCAGGCAGATCGTCCTTGGTCTGCGCGGGGAGAACGTCCCCGAAGATCCGCGCGACATCGCGCGCGGAGTACTTCCGGGGAGCGGGGTCGGGCGTGGGCGTGGGCGTCACCGTGCCTGATCGTCCCCACCGGCGATGTGCCGGATCACGTGGGTCGCGAGCGGGGTCAGCGTGGCCATGCCGTCACGGATCGCGGCGCGCGAGCTGGCGAGGTTCACCACCACGGTGCTACCGGAGACGCCCGCGAGGCCCCGCGAGAGTCCCGCATCGGTCGCGCCCGCGGCGAGCCCGGACGAGCGCAGCGCCTCACAGATACCGGGCAGCTTCTTGTCGAGGATCTCCTCGGTGGCCTCGGGCGTCACATCGCGGGCGCCCACTCCCACGCCGCCGATCGTGACCGCCAGGTCGACTCCGCCGATCACCGCGGTGTTCAGCGCGTTGCGCACGTCCACCTCCTCGGCGGGGACCACGACCACGGCGTCGACCTCGAAGCCCGCCTCCTCCAGCAGCTCCGTCACCAGTGAGCCCACGGACTTGCCGGCCCCGGACGCACCGGAGGTGCCGGGCTGCAGGTGATCGTCCACCACCACGACGAGCGCGCGACCGATCACCCCGGCCCCGTCGAGGGCCGCATCATCGAGTGCCGGCACGTCCAACGCCTCGTCCTCCAGCCACTCGTCCGCCGACCGGCTCTGGCTCATCTCCGCGGTCATCTCCACTCCTCGTCTCACTTGTCCAACTTGTCGAGCGTCACCTGTTTGGACACCGGACTCGTAGCACTCTGGCTATCGAGGTAGGTAACGGTCACGGTAGTCCCCGGCGGGTAGGCGCGCACGGCCCCGATCAATCCGTAACCGTCGGTGATCTGCAGATCGTCCACCTTGGTCACGAGCGCCCCCTTCGGGATCCCGGCGCGGCCGAAGCCGCCCGTCGCTGAGACGTCCACCACCAGGGCGCCCGGCCGGCTCACCGAGGCCCGCGGATCCACCGTGATACCCACGGCGGCGTGCGTGGCCTTGCCCGACTCCATCAGCTCCTTGGAGATCCGCTGCACCTGGTTCGACGGGATCGCGAAGCCCAGACCGATGCTGCCGCCCTGCTGGCCCGTGGTCCGGGAGCTGCCCAGCGTCGCGATCGACGAGTTGATGCCGACGAGGCGCCCTGTCATGTCCACCAGCGCGCCGCCCGAGTTGCCCGGGTTGATCGCCGCATCCGTCTGCACCGAGTTGATCACAGTCGCCTGGTCCGAATCCTTACCGCTGGTCGCCACGGGACGGTTCAGGGCCGAGACGATGCCGCTGGTGACCGTGCCGGCCAGCCCCAGCGGGGCGCCGACGGCCACGACCTCCTGGCCGACGCTCAGCTTCCCGCTGTCCGCGAAGGCCAGTGGCTTCACATCGTGCTTGTCCGTCTGGATCACCGCGAGATCGGTGATCGGATCCGCGCCCACCACGACCGCGTTGCTCACGCTGCCGTCGGAGAAGGACACCGTCAGCTTGCCGTTACCGGCGATGACGTGGTTGTTCGTCACGATCTTGCCGTCCGCGGTGACCACCACGCCCGAGCCCGACGACTCCGAGTTCCCTGCCTGGTTGTCGATCGAGACCACCGCGGGCAGCACGCTCTGCGCCACGTCCTGCACCGACCCCTTGACCACTGCGGGCGCGTCGCCGCCGGACACCGTCACCGTCGACGACGCCGAATCGCTCGATCCCCACACGAGGTACGCGCCGGTCACCGAGAGCAGCGAGGCTATCAGCGCGATCGCGACGCCCATCGCCACCAGGGCGCCCATTCGCGGCCCGCGCGCCGGGGGCGGAGTCGTGGTCACCGTCGGCAGGCCGCCCGGGACCGCGTAGCCCGACGGTGCGCCGCCGGGCGCCGCCGCGTACGGGTTCGAGTACTGCTGGGTGGGCCGGTACTGGCCCTGCCCCGGCTGCCCCTGGCCGGGCGTCTGCTGGCCCTGGCTCGGCACCTGCTGGCCCTGGCCCGGCGCCTGGCCCTGCTGATACGGATTCTGCGGACCCTCGGTCATGGAGCCCCCTCCTTCGTCTACTTCCCCGCCCACACTGCACACGGCTGCTGTGAAGTGCCTGTGAGCAGATTGTCACTTCCCCCGTAGCAGACGGAGACGGGGTTCCCGTTGCACCACCTGCGGCGCCCGGCCGCCCGCCACCGGGCTGCCCGGGATCTCGAGGCGCACGAGCGCACCGCCACCGTCGGCCGTCCCGACGGCGACGGAACCGCCGTGCCGCTCCACCACCTGCTTGACGATGGCCAGCCCCAGCCCCGAGCCCGGCATCGAGCGGCTCGCCATCGAACGGTAGAAGCGTTCGAAGACCAGTTCGCGGTCCTCCTCGGGAATGCCCGGACCGCTGTCCGCGACGGTGAGCGCGGCGCGCGAGACCCCGATCTCGGCGAGCTCGACCCGCACCACGGAACCGTCGGGCGAGAACTTCGCGGCGTTGTCGAGCACGTTGACCACCGCGCGGCCGAGGCCGCCGTTGTCGCCGTAGACGAACCACGGGGCGCTCGTGACGTCGAAGCGCACCGTCGGGCGGCGGCGCTCGACGCGCTCGACCGCCTTCTGGAGGATCTCCTCGAGGTCGACCTCCTCGTTGACCGCCTCCGGCGCGTCCTCCCGAGCCAGGTCGACGAGGTCGCCGACCAGCGTGGTCAGCTCCTCGACCTGGGCGAGGACATCGTCGGAGAGCTCCTTCATGTCCTCCTCGGGGATGGGCGGCGCGCCGGGCTGGTTCGCCGCGACCAGAAGCTCGACGTTGGTGCGCAGGCTGGTCAGCGGGGTCCGCAGCTCGTGGCCGGCGTCGGCGACGAGGCGCGCCTGCCTGTCGCGCGACTCGGCCAGCGCTTTGAGCATGGTGTTGAAGCTGGAGGTCAGGCGTGCCAGCTCGTCGCGCCCGGTCACGGGGATCGGGGCCAGATCGTCGGTGCGGGCCACGCGTTCCGCGGCCTCGGTGAGTCGCTGCACCGGTCTCAGGCCGCCCCTGGCGACGGCGGTGCCGGCGATCGCGGCGAGCACGATGCCGCAGGCGCCGACCACGACGAGCACGGTGCCCAGCTCGCTGAGCAGGTTCTTCGTGGGGGTGAGGTCCTCGGCGACGATGATCGTGACGCCGTTGTCGAGGCGGCGCGCCATGACGCGGGTGTCGCCCTCGGACCGCAGCGACTGGGCGAGCTTGCCCGAGATCACCTCGCGCTCGGGCTCGCCGATCGGGACCTGCCCGGACGGACCCGAGTGGTACGGCGTCCCGTCGGGGTAGACGACCATCGTCCGGTTGACGGACATGTCCGGCCGGAACATCAGCATCATCATCACGGTGGTGAACTGCGTGACCGGCGAGCTCATCGCGGGCGCGACCGAGTCCACCTGCTGGTGCAGCCGGTTGTCGACGTCCGCGTACATGGCCCGCTTGACCACGAAGAACGCTGACGCCGCCATGAGCGCGACCGTGATGCCCACGACGGCCGCGGCCAGCAGCGTGACCCGCCAGCGGAAGCTGACGTTGCGGGTGATCGGATTCGGATCCCGCATCGGCCGGCGGTCGCGCGCCTCGGGACGCGCGTGCCGGGGAATGGGACCGGAGGTCACGGGGGTGTCTCGCGCAGGACGTAACCCACGCCCCGCACGGTGTGGATCAGGCGGCTCTCACCGTCGGCCTCGGTCTTGCGGCGCAGGTAGCCGACGTACACCTCCAGCGCATTGCCCGAGGTCGGGAAGTCGTAACCCCACACCTCCTCGAGGATGCGGCTACGGGTGAGCACACGACGCGGATTGCCCATGAGCATCTCGAGCAGGCTGAACTCGGTGCGGGTGAGACTGATGTTCCGGTCTCCGCGGAGTACCTCGCGGGTGGCCGGGTCGAGGCTGAGATCCTCGAAGCGCAGCACCTCGTTGTCGCCGCCCGCCTCCGGTGCGGCACGACGCAGCAGCGCCCGCATCCGCGCCAGCAGTTCCTCCAGGGCGAAGGGCTTCGGCAGGTAGTCGTCGGCGCCCGCGTCGAGGCCGCTCACGCGGTCGCTCACGGCGTCGCGGGCCGTGAGGACGAGGATCGGCAGGTCGTCGCCCGCGCTGCGCAGGCGGCGGCACACCTCGAGGCCGTCGATGCGCGGCATGTTCAAGTCGAGGACCAGCGCGTCGGGGCGGTTGCTCGCGATGTGATCGAGCGCGTCCTGCCCGTCGACGGCGGTATCCACCTGGTACCCGTTGAAGGTCAGTGAGCGGCGCAGGGACTCCCGCACCGCACGATCGTCGTCGACCACCAGAATTCGCATAGTCCACAGTCTTACCGAAGTCGGGTAGGAATTCGCTGAAAGCCCCCTTCGCGCGCGCTCCCCGCCGGGAGCGAACGTCCCCGTCGCCCGCGAGCGTCCCCGCAGTCGTACCAGTGGGGATGCTCGCTCCCAGCTGGGAGCACACACCCACGCGGGCGGTTCGACGGTGACCGTCCGTCACCCTGCGAAAGCAGGCACGTACGACAGCTGCCCTGATCTGACCAGCGCGTTCGTGAGGATTCTGAAAAATCGCGGCCGGTCCTGCAGGTCCTCCCAACTCCAGTGGCACACCGTGTAGCCGATCGTGGCGAAGTCACCGTCACGCCGCTTCTCGTATCGCCGCCGGGCGGCGTCGGAGTCGTACTTGTCGTCACCGTCGAACTCGCCGACGAGAGTTCCCCACAAGAAGTCCACGTAGTAGGTCCGCCCGTTGATGCGGAAGGCTCGTTGCTGCTGCGGTTCCGGGAGTCGCCACTGCCGCATCCGTAGCAGCGAGAGAGTCTCCCCGGGACTCTCGCACAGCTCAGACGATTCGACGATCGCCCGGCGCGCGATCGCGGATCTCGCCGCACCGGAAAGGAAGTCGAGTGCCGCGTGAAGCTCCGCGACGGGGATCGGGACCGGAGTCGACGCGGTGGGATAGCGGTAGCGGCGCCGAGCGCCGTTGACGACGACCGCCGCCTGCTCGAACGTGCCGGACAACGCGATGTCGATCACCGTTCGCGTCCGCGATGTGACGATGAGTCCGTCGATCACCACGCTGTCCTCGGGACGCAAGAGTCGCGGGTGCACGTGCCTGTTCGCGCTGACCAGGCCTCCTCCGTGCTTCGCGCTGACGGTAGTGTGCACGCGGGCGCAGTCGGGATCGAGCATCGCCAGTCGATGGATCGCGCCGGCGCTCTGATGGCTGGTGACACCGTGGCCCCCGACGAGCCCCGCGGCGAGCACCGTCAGCCGGTACTCATCCCAGGGCTTGCCCCGCGGCTGATCGGTGTAAACCCCCGGCCACAACCGCCGGAGCTCCTTCCCCCCGATCGCCTTGCGGATCGAGACATCGGTCCACCCCTCGGCGAGCAGCACCGCTCGCGTCACCATTCCCCTCATACGGTCAGCCTGCCGCAATGCAAGCCCCGCGAATTGCCGCTGACAGGGAGTTATCCACAGGAACGCGATTGTCCACAGGCGCACAGCGAAGTCGGCCGCTGCGCTCCCCACCGGGGCCGTACGTCCCCATCGCCACTGAGCCTCCCCCTTGGTGCAACCGCGGGGACGCTCGCTCCCCGCTGGGAGCGAGCACTCGGGGCGTCCGACGCCCCGCTCAGCGGCGACGCAGCGCGCGTTTGCAGGCGCCGAGGAATCTGCCCGCGACGTCTTCGGGGGCCACGGGCACCCGCCAGTCCTGCCACAGCGCGACCAGCCGGAAGCCGGAGGCCAGCACTGCACCCACGAGCAGCGCGCGGGCGTCCGTCGCGCCCCAGGTCGCGGCGAGCACCGTCGCGCCGGCGCCGGTCAGCGCGGGAATGGCGTAGAGATCGCGCTCCTGGATGAGCAGCGGCACCTCGTTGACCAGGATGTCGCGGAGCACGCCGCCGCCGAGCGCGGTGGTGATGCCGATGAGGGCGGCGGCGAAGGGCGAGGCGTCGTGGTGCAGCGCCGTGAGCGCGCCGGTCGCGGAGAAGACGCCCATGCCGATCGCGTCGAGCACCAGAACGGAGTTGCGGAGCCGGCCGAACTGCGGATGGAAGACGAAGACGAACGCCGCGGCGATCGAGGCGGTGGTGATGTTCTCCCAGCCCTGGAAGGAGGCGGGCGGGTGGATGCCGAGCAGCACGTCGCGCGCGACGCCGCCGCCCACGCCCGTGAGCGCGGCCAGCGTCCAGACGCCGAACAGGTCGAGCCGCTTGCGGACGCCGATCAGCGCGCCGGATGCGGCGAAGACCGCGATGCCCGCGTAGTTCAGCACCGCCAGCAGCACGTGGGCCCCTTCGGATACAGCTCAAGAGCGGGCCGGCACCAGCCGACCCGCTCTTGAGGGAAAGATCTACTTAGCGGCGGTCGAGATCGACCAGACCCAGCTTCGCGGCGCGCACGAGGCGACGCGGAACCAGGTGGGTGCGGCCGCCGACCTGCACGGCCTGCAGCTCGGGGTTGTTCGCCTTCCACTGCGAGCGACGAGCATGCGTGTTCGCCCGCGACATACGGCGCTTCGGTACAGCCATGATTCTTCCTATCGGTCTTGACGTAAAAAGCTTCCGACGCGAGCCCAGAAGGCTTCCAACGTCACAAGCACTGAAGTCTACCGTCCCGAGGCCCGCCCGCCAAAACGCGCGTACTTCTCCTGGAACTTCTGCACCCGCCCGGCCGTGTCGACGACGCGCTGCTTGCCCGTCCACAAGGGGTGGGAATCACTCGTGACGTCCACGACGATCAGCGGATACGTCACCCCGTCCACCTCGACGGTCCGTGCCGACGTGGCGGTGCTCCGGGTGACGAAGACCTTCCCCGTGGACGAATCCTGGAAGGCGACCGGGCGGTACTCGGGATGGATTCCCTGCTTCATGACATCTCCTCATCGATCTCGGTATCGGCCGCGTTCGCGGATGCGGGCGCGGCCAGGTCCTCACACGGGTCGGCGTGCATCGCGCCGAACGGGTCGTGCCAGCGCGCCCACTCCCCCGGCCCGGCGGCCAGCTCGTCGGGGGTCAGCTCGGCCCACCGCAGGGTCTCCGCGATGCGCGTCGGGTCGGCCCCGGCGGTGAGCACCACGAGGTCCGTCCGACGGTCCCCGTACGCCTCGTCCCAGACCGCGGACGCCATGGCCCACCGCTCGGGCGATCCGTCGCCGCCGGCGGCGAGCCACCGTCCGGCCGCGCCGACGCGCAGCCCCGCGCCCGCGCACTCGAGCCAGAAGGCCTCGTCGGAGCGCGTGGCGAGCCACATCCGGCCCCGGGCGTGGACGACGCCGTCGAGCAGCACGTCGATCGCCTCGTGGAACCGGCCTGGGTGCAGCGGGCGGCGCGCGCTGAACTCGATCAGGCGGACGTCACCGTCGGGGTCCAGCGGCGGACAGCCGGGCAGGAGCGGCCCGAAGGGCTCGATCGGCGGGCGCGGCGCCCCCAGACGGGGCACGAGGCGGTCCAGGGGGACGCGCTCGCGGACGGTCGGCGCGCCGGGCGCGAGCCGCCGCAGGACGGCGCGCAGGCGCGCGGGATCGGGGCTGTCACCGGAGACGACCAGCGCGTCGGCACTCTGCGCATGCCCGACGGCGAGCTGCGCGACGGTGCGCTCGTCGTCGTCCGGCACGGAGAAGCGCTCACCGAGCTCCTCCTCACCGAGGGTGTCGTCGAGCCAGGTCGCGCCGTCGACGAAGCCGATCGTCCCGGTCACCTCGACGTCGCGCGCGGCCGGGCCGGGCACCGCGCCGACCATCTCGACGATCACGTGCTCGATGGCGTGCCGCACCGCGTCCGCCTCGAGGATCGGGTCCAGCCGCACGACGATGCGTCGCACGCTCGCCCGCCGGTGCAGTGTGCGCAGCAGCGGCAGCAGGTCCTCGCGCAGAGTGCAGGAGACGCAGCCGTGGGCCAGCTCGAGGAGGGCGACGCGCTCCTCGGCGGTGCCGTCGGGCCGGACGGTGGCCTCCGACCGCACGACCAGCCCCTCCCTGAGGCCGGACAGATCGTGATGCACGACGACGGTGCCGGGTTCGGCCAGCTCCAGCGCGCGCTCCTGCCCACCGAAGCCGGTCAGCAGCAGGACCGGGGTTCTATTGGAAATGATTCCCATTTCTAGTACGTTACCTTATCGACAATCATTCGCAAGAAGGAGAACCATGTCCGCACACTGCCAGGTCACGGGTCGAGCGCCCGGCTTCGGCAAGCGGGTCTCGCACTCTCACGTGCGCACGAACCGCCGCTGGGACCCGAACATCCAGCGCCGCCGCTACTACGTGCCCTCACTCGGACGCACCGTGACGCTCCGGGTGTCCACCAAGGGCATCAAGACCATCGACCGTCGCGGCATCGACGCCGTGGTCGCCGACATCCTGTCCCGAGGGGAGAAGCTGTAAATGGCCCGCAACGAGATCCGGCCGATCATCAAACTCAAGTCCACCGCCGGCACCGGCTACACGTACGTGACCAGGAAGAACCGTCGCAACGACCCCGACCGCATGGTGCTGCGCAAGTACGACCCCGTGGTCCGCCAGCACGTCGACTTCCGGGAGGAGCGCTGATGGCCACGAAGGCGAAGATCGCTGCCAACGAACGACGCAAGGTGCTCGTGGCCCGCCACGCGGCGCGGCGGGCCGAGCTCAAGCGGCTCATCGCGCACCCGTCGACCTCGCCCGACGAGCGCTCCGCGGCCGTCAGCGCGCTGGCGAAGCTGCCCCGCGACGGCTCGGCCACCCGGGTGCGCAACCGCGACTCCGCCGACGGTCGCCCCCGCGGACACCTGCGCAAGTTCGGGCTCTCCCGGGTGAAGGTGCGGCAACTGGCGCACGACGGTCAGCTGCCCGGCGTCCGGAAGTCGAGCTGGTGATGGCCCGTCGACCCGCTCGCATCCCCGCCCCGCGCCGCGGTCTCGTCCGGGTGCCCGACGGTGCGCTCGACTACAAGAACGTCACCTACCTGCGCACCTTCCTCAACGAACGCGGGAAGCTGCGCTCGCGCGCGGTGACCCGGCTCTCGCCGCAGGACCAGAAGAAGCTGGCGCTGGCGGTGAAGAACGCGCGCGAGATGGCGCTGCTCCCCTACTCCTCGAAGAAATAGACCTCACGAAGTCGGCTTCTGCGGCAGTACCGCCGCTCCTGCGCGGCCGGTACTGCCGCAGAACGCCACATCGTGAGCATCCGCGTGCGTCGGTCCGCATCGGCCCACGCGGCGGCCACCTCCCCCACGCGGCGCAACCCACTGCAGCCGTCGGCGGCGATACTTCGGTCGCGTAACCTTTCTGCCCGTGACTTCCGTGCTGGCCGGCTTCGCCGTGATCGCGATCATCATCGCGGCGGGCTGGCTTCTGGGCCGGCTCGGTGTGCTGGGCGAGGCGCCGGAGAAGCAGCTCTCGCTGCTCGTCTTCTACCTGCTCACGCCCGCCCTCCTGCTGCACGCGCTGGCCACCACCGACGTCACGGTGCTGTTCAGCTCGCGGCTCGCGGTCAGCGCCGGGTCGGCACTGGCCATCGCGGCCGTCTACTACGTGATCGTCCGCGTCTTCTGGCGGCGCACCATGGGCGATGCGACCATCGGTGCGCTCGCGTCCAGCTACGTGAACTCGTCGAACCTCGGCATCCCCATCGCCGTCTTCGTGCTGCACGACACCTCGTACGTGGCGCCGCTACTGCTGTTCCAGATCCTCATCTTCTCGACGATCGCGCTCACCATGCTGGACATCGCCGAGTCCCGCGACCGGCCCGGACCGTCCCAGCCCCTGTGGCGGACCGTCGTCACACCGCTGCTCAACCCCATCGTGGTGGGCGCGCTCATCGGCCTCGCGATCTCCCTCACCCGCTGGCACCCGCCGGACTGGCTGATGAGTCCGGTGAAACTGCTCGGCGACGCCTCCGTGCCGATGGCGCTGCTCGTCTTCGGGCTGTCGCTCGGCGGCGTGCGGGTGATGCAGAAGGGCGAGGCGCCCCGTCGGGACATCGCGCTCGCGACCGTGCTCAAGATGATCGCAATGCCGGTGCTGGCCTGGGCGATGTCGCGGTTCCTGTTCGGCCAGACGGGGCACGCCCTCTTCGCGCAGACGGTGACCGCCGCGCTCCCGACGGCACAGAACGTGCTGGTCTACGGCCTGCGGTACAACCGCGGCGTGATCCTCGCGAGGGATTCCGGCCTTATCACAACGGCGCTGTCGATCCCGGCGATCATGCTGATCGCGTTCCTTCTCACCTGATGATTGTGACGAACGACCCGGTCACATTACGCGTGTGACGTCCGTTTCGGCTTGGGTTCCCGAAACTACTCATGGGTTAATGAAGCCACGAGTGGCGCGCTGAACGGCGCGCCGCGAACCGAACCCAGGAGAGACCCATGGCTCAGACCGCCGCACAGCGCGCCGTCGAGGTGTTCGTCTCTGCCGTCGAGGCCCGCGGGGGCAAGGCAGAGGTGACCACGAAGGGCAGCACCACGCTCGTCACCGTGACCGCGAACGGCCGCACCGAGACGCTCCGCGTCAAGGCCACCACCGGCGATTCGTGGCAGGCCCGCAAGAGCGAGGCCGTCGCCAAGGCCCCCGTCACCGCATGGGCCCTCGTGGACCTGTCCGACGGTGCGCCCATCGCGCTCGCCTCCGCCGCCGACTACGCCGCGCACGTGGCCAAGCTCGCCGCCGGCTGGGAGGGCAAGAACCCCGGCAAGGCGCTGACCGCCAACACCAACCTCACCGTGACCGCGGACGCCGTGGCCGGTTGGGAGGACGCCTGGGCCGTTCTGGGCCTCGACGGTGCCGCCACCCCCGCCGCGAAGCCCGCCGCTGAGAAGCCGGCCGCCACCGCGGCTGCCAAGCCCGCCGCCGCCAAGCCCGCCGCCGCCAAGCCCGCGGCCGAGAAGGCCGCCCCGGCGAAGAAGGCCCCCGCCAAGAAGGCCACCCCGGCCGCGAAGAAGGCGACGACCGCCACCAAGGCGCCCGCGAAGAAGGCGCCGGCGAAGTCGGCCGCGAAGCCCGCCGCCTCCAAGGCCACGGCGAAGACCACGGCTGCGAAGGCCACGGCCGCGAAGCCCGCTGCGAAGACCACCGCTGCGAAGCCGGCCGCCACCAAGGCCGCGGCGAAGCCGGCGGCGAGCAAGCCGGCCGCGAAGAAGGCGCCGGTCAAGGCCTCGGAGGCCAAGATCACCCCGATCGCCGCGCAGAAGGACGCCGCCTCGAAGAGCAAGGCTCCGGCCTCCATCGACGCGAAGTCCTCGAAGCCCGCCGCGAAGACCGAGACCAAGGCCGCGCCGAAGGCGAAGGCGGACGTGAAGGCGGAGGCACCGTCGAAGGACGTGGCGAAGTCCGCGCCGAAGAAGGGCCAGCCGTCGGGCATCGCGCTGCTGCTCAAGCGCCTCCCCGTGGTCGGCCGCCTGCTCTGACGCAGCGCTCCGAGCTCCCCCAACGGAAACGCCGTCCCCAGGTCCACGACCTGGGGACGGCGTCGTTTCGGGGCGCTGTGCACCCCCGCCGCCATCGCCCGGCTTTCCGAGCGCGCCGGGCCGCCGCGATCCCCTAGAGTCGGGGGCATGTCCGACGAGTTGGAACCCCTGCGCCGCGACGTCCTCCGAGCGTCCGATCATGACCGCAATCGCGTCGTCGAGATGCTCTCCGAGGCCCTGGGCCTCGGCCAGTTGACGCTCCCCGAGTACGAGGAGCGCTCGCAGCATGCGGTGGCGGCCCGCACCTTCGCCGATCTCGACCGCCTCGTCGTGGACCTGCCGGCCGTGCAGAACCTTCCTGCGACGTCCGCGCCCGCCTACCGCGCACCGTCGGCCGCCCCCGCGGGGGTTCCGCGAATGGGCGAGACGAAGTGGGCCGTGATGTCCGAGACCAAGGTGCGCGGACCGATCGCCGTGGGCCCCGAGCACACCGCCACCGCCTTCTGGGGCGGCGTGACCCTGGACCTGCGCGAGGCCACCTTCCTCGTCGGCGACGTGACGCTGAACGCCTACGCGGTGATGGGCGGCGTGAAGATCATCCTGTCGCGCGGCGCCAACGTGCACGTCGAGGGTGTCGGCGTGATGGGTGCCTTCGAGCACAAGAACCCGCAGACGGGCGACCCCACCGGCCCACGGATCGTGGTGAAGGGCTTCGCCTTCTGGGGTGGCGTCGAGGTCGACATCCGGTAGTCACCGCCGCTTGCGGCTGCCCAGATAATCGCTGACCACGGCCGCGCCGAGACCATCCAGGTCCGGCGAGACCAACCGCCCGCCCACGCGGCGCACCACCGCGGTGAGGAACCGGGTGAGACCGGGGTCGTCGCCCAGCTGGAAGACCGTGATCTGCGCGCCCTGCGCCGCAACGGCATCCAGGCCGCGCACGGTCATCGCCAGCGTCCGCGGGTGCGGCGGATAGTCGAAGAAGGGCTCGCCGTTGCGCTCGAGATGCGCGGTGGGCTCGCCGTCGGTGACGACGAGCAGCACCGGCTGCGAATTCGGATGCGCGCGGTAGTGCTGCTGTGCCAGGGCGAGAGCGTGGTGCAGGTTGGTGCCCTGCTCGTACACACCGTCCAACCCCGTCAGCTCGCCCACGCTGAGTGTGCGCGCGTACCGCCCGAAGCTGATGAGCGCCAAGTCGTCCCCGCGGAACCTGGTCGAGATCAGTTGGTGCAGTGCCAGAGCCGTCCGCTTCATCGGCAGCCACCGGCCCTCCATCACCATGGAGAAGCTGGTGTCCACGAGCAGCGCGACGGCCGCACGGCTGCGTGCCTCCGTCTCGGTGACCTCGATGTCCTTCGCATCCAGCGTCACCGGGCCGGTCTCCCCCGAAGCGGCCTGCCGCAGCACGCCGTTGAGCACCGTGCGGGTGGCGTCCCAGGGCTCGGTGTCGCCGAAGCGCCACTCCCGGCTGGCACCCTTGGCCTCGCCCGTGGCGCCGGCCCGGGCGGTGTTGCGCTCGCCGCCGCGCGCCGTCAGGCGGTCCGCGACGTCCCGCAGGATCGACTGGCCCAGCTGCCGGATCGCCTTGGGCGAGAGCCGGAGCGCACCGTCGGGATCGCGCGAGAAGTACCCCTGATCGCGCAGCGCCTTCTCCAGCTCGGCGAGCGTCCGCGCGTCCGCGACGGCCTCATCGCCGAGCTGTCGCTGCAGCGCGTCGAGGTCGATGTCGTCGAGCGAGGCGCCGTTGTGCTGCTGACTGAGCTGCTCGGCGAGGGACTCCAGATCGGCGATGTCCTGCATCGCCTGCGTGGCGTCGCCGAGGCCCATGCCCTCGCCGCCCTCGAACTCCTGGCTGCCGTACCAGTCCTCGCCGGGCCTGGCGTCCATGAGCTTGCCCGTGAGGTCGCTCAGCGCCTGAGAGAGCTGCGGCGAGCCGAAGGCCGCCTGTGACAGCTCCTCCAGCTCGGCCCGCTGCTCCGGGGTGAGGCTGTTGTAGAGCCGCTGCGCCGCCGCGGACCGCCGGGCGAGCGCATCGATCAGCTCCTCGATGTTCCGCGGATTCTCCGGGAAGTACTGGCCGTGCTCGGCCATGAAGTCCTCGAAGTCGTCCTGTGTGGCCTCACCGGCGTTGTGCTTGTCCAGCAGGGCGTTCAGATCGTCGAGCATCTTCTGGATCGCCGCGCGGTCCTCGTCGGTGGCGCCCTCGAGGGCCTGCTTGATCCCGGCGAACTGCTGGTCCAGCAGCTCGCGTCCGAGCAGATCGCGGATCTCCTCGTACTTCTGCGCGGCCTCGGGCGAGCGCCACTGGTAGTCGCCCAGCTCGCGCACGGCCTGCGCCGCCGACGGCGGTAGGTTCGAGATCCGCATCTCCTGGAACCGGGCATCGTCGTCCAGCGCCCGCGCGAGCTCCTTGCGCTCCGCGAGCACGGCCTCGTCGAGCAGCTTCTGCACGTCCTCGAAAGTCTTCCCGAGGTTGTTGCGCTGCAACAGCTCCTGTCGCCGGCGGTTCGCCAGTTCCGCCAGCTTGTCGAGGCCCCGGCGGTTCTCGCCACCGCGGCGCAGGTACTCCTGCAGCGCGCGACGCGGGGAGACGCCGCTCATCACGTCGCGGCCGATCTCGTCGAGCGCGTCCCGCAGGTCCACCGGCGGGGCCAGCGGATCGGGCCCGCCGGTGTAGCGGCGGTACCGGGCCAGATGCCCGCGCCGTCCCGTCCGGTCGCGCTCCCTGCGCGAGAACCTATCCGCCATAAACGGTCTGGCCCTCGTCGTCGGACTCCTTGCCGATCCGCCGCGCCAGGTACAGGCCCTCCAGCGCGAACTCGGCGGCAGCGGCCCGCTCGCCGGGCTCGTCGGCGTCGAGCCGCCGGTAAACCTCGGCGAGCACCGGCACCTCGGGCAGGTTCTCCAGCAGCTCGGCGGCCGTCACGTCGTCGCCGGTGACGATGGGCCCGCCGGCCTCGATGGCCTCCACCAGCGGCCCCAGGTCGACGCCCAGCAGGTACTCGCCGATCGTCGCGGCGGTGGCGCGACGCAGCAGGTGCACGAGCGTCGCGATCTCGCGGCCCTCCTCGCCGGCCTCGAACTCGACCTTGCCGCGCAGCACGTCGGGCACCGTCATCAGGTCGACGGGGCGCGCGACGGGCAGTTCCTCGCCGCCCACGGCCGCGCGGTGCAGCGCAGCCGCCGCGATCGTCTCCTGCGCGGCGATGGCGAACCGGGCGGAGACGCCGGACCGCTGGTCCACGGCGGGCGATTCGCGCAGCTCGCGGGTGAACCGGGCCAGCACCTCGGTGAGGTACTGCGGCACGGAGGCCACCACGTCGGCCTCCTGCTCGATGACGGCGACCTCGTCCTCGAGTTCGAGCGGGTAGTGCGTGCGGATCTCGGCGCCGAAGCGGTCCTTGAGCGGCGTGATGATGCGGCCGCGGTTGGTGTAGTCCTCGGGGTTCGCGCTGGCCAGCAGCAGCACGTCGAGCGGCAGGCGCAGCGTGTAGCCGCGCACCTGGATGTCGCGCTCCTCCATCACGTTGAGCATCGCGACCTGGATCCGCTCCGCCAGGTCGGGCAGCTCGTTGACGGCGACGATGCCGCGGTGCGCCCGCGGGATGAGGCCGAAGTGGATCGTCTCCGGGTCGCCGAGGCTGCGCCCCTGCGCCACCTTGACGGGGTCCACGTCGCCGACCAGATCACCGACGGAGGTGTCCGGCGTCGCCAGCTTCTCCGAGTAACGCTCGTCCCGGTGACGCCACGCGACGGGCAGGTCGTCACCCAGCTCCTGGGCCCGTCGGATCGAGGCGGGGGTGATCGGGTGGTACGGGTGCTCGCCGAGCTCGGCACCGTCGATCACAGGGGTCCACTCGTCGAGCAGCCCGACGATGGTGCGGATCAGGCGGGTCTTGCCCTGCCCGCGCTCGCCGAGCAGCACCACGTCGTGGCCGGCCAGCAGGGCGCGCTCGAGCTGCGGGATGACGGTGTCGTCGAAGCCCTGGATCCCGTCCCACGGGTCGGTGTCGTTGCGCAGCGCGGCGAGCAGGTTGCCCCGGAGCTCGTCCTTGATCCCGCGGTAGAGGTGGCCGGAGGCCTTGAGTTCGCCGAGCGTCGCGGGGAGCTCGGCGGGCGGATCGGTGCGTACATCAGCGCGTGCGGTGCTCACGGAAGACAACGCTACGCCGATTCGCCGCGCCCGCCCTAGCGAGTACGCCCGCAGCGAAACCGGGAATACCGGTGGGCTACCTCTTCTTGCTCCCGGGCAGGACGCCGGCGTCGATCACGGCCTTGCTGATCGGGCGCATCCGGTCGATGAGGCCGGCCGCGGCGTCGCCGAACGCCGCACCGCTGACGGCGTCGGTGCCCGCCTCGATCTCGTCGTAGAGCGCCATGCCCTCGGGGGTCAGACGGTGCTCCTCCGGGTCGCCTTCGACCAGGCCGCGCGCGGTGAGCCGGGCGACGGCCTCACCCCACTGCTCCTCGATCCAGCCGCGGGTGATGCGGAAGAAGCGCCGGCCCATCACGCGGCGACGGATCTCGGGATCGGTGACGTCGGCCTCGTGGAAGACGCCGGCCTCGATGCCCGTCAGGCCGTGCCGCACGAGCTCGGCGAGGTGGTTGTCGCCGCGCCATTCGCGCAGCACGGAGATGTGGCGCCAGAGCGCGAGCACCGGCGCGTCGGGGACGGGAGAGCCACCCCACGCGGCGGCCAGCGCCCGGCCCTCGAGCGGCAGACCGTCGACGACGGTGCCGAAGCCCTGCGCCAGAGCCTCGATCTCCGCGGGGTCGATGCCCGCGAGGATCGTGCCGTACTGCTCGGCGAGCATGGCGTAGCGGCGGTCGTCGATCTCGGCGAGACCCGCCTGCAGCGCCTGCGACCAGCCGTTGTCGATCACGGTGGGCGAGAAGTTGTAGAAGGCCGCCGTCACGACCGAGGCGTTCGCCTCACCCATCGGTGCCGCGCGGGCGCCGACGTAGAAGGCGTGCTGGTCGATCCCGAGATCGCTGCACGCGGCCCGGATGCCGGGGTTGAAGTAGGCGACGACGTGGAAGGGCTCGACGGTCTCGTAGGCGCGACGGGCGAGGGCGGCTGTCTCCGACATGCCCTCACCCTGTCAGGGCGAGCGCCGGATGTCGACGCCGGGCTACTTGTAGAAGCCCTCGCGCAGGTTGATGCCGTGCTCGACCCAGGCCTTCATCGCGGCGAGCATGCCGGTCCAGCCCATGCAGTTGCCGAAGGCGGCCTTGGCACCGTCATCGGTGGCGGTGAACGCGGATTCGGTGATCGTCACCAGCGTGCGCGCGTCGTCGTCGACCGGCGCGAACTCGAAGGTGACGGTGGTATCGGCCCCCGTCGCCGAGTGTTGCGCCGCCCAGCGGATCACGATCTTCGAGTGCGGATCCGCCTCGACGACCTGGACTGGGAAGGCGCCGGGGAAGTCGGCGAAGTCCCAGGTGACCTCGGTGTTCGACTCCAGGCGGCCGCGTGCGCCGCCGGTGGTGAAGTACCGGGAGAGCTGCTCCGGATCGGCGACGGCCTCGTAGACCTGTGCAGTGGGGCGCGCCACGTACCCGGAGACGGTGAAGGTGAGTTCTGTGAGTTCGGACATGTGATAAAACTACAACATGTCTGACAGTGACCGCAAGGGCGACGTCGAACCGGCGGGATCGGCAGCACCCGACGACGATGCCGACGACCTGGTCTTCAAGGCCCTCGCGAACGGCACACGGCGGCGCATGCTCGACGTGCTCAAGGAGTCGCCCCGCACCACCGGCGACCTGTGCGATCACTTTCCCGACCTCGACCGCACCACCGTGCTGCAGCACCTGCGCGTCCTCGAGCGTGCGGAGCTGGTGATCGGCCGCAAGGTCGGCCGCGAGCGTCACCTCACCCTGGCGCCCGTCCCCATCAAGCGCATCCACGATCGCTGGATCGGCGAGTACGCCCGCGCCGCCGTCTCCCTCCTCGACGACCTCACCCGCGGCTGAGCAGCCGCTCGCTACGCCGCTGTGCGTGCGGTCGGCTTCGCACCGATAGAGCAGAAAACCGACCACTCACGCAGCCAGGTCCCCGATCATCTCGGCGACTGCGGTAATCACCGCCTCCGGGTCCTCCGTCAGGTGGTGCCAGGAGTAGTTCAGCACCGACCATCCCGCCGACGTCAACGCGTTCGACTTGTTCTGATCGCTCATCCACCGCTTGCGCGAGCGGTGGAAGGCCCAGCCATTGATCTCCACGGCGAGCCGACACTGCGGGAATGCGAAGTCGATGGCATAGCCGTGGAACGGCATTTGCGGGTGCCAACCGGTGATTCCGTGCAGGGTCAGTAACTCCGCGAACAGCCGCTCGGCCTCGGACTCAGTGTCGCCTGAGGCCACGTCGAAGATCTTCCGCGCCTCCCCCATTCCCCGAGCGCGCAGGTTCCGCTCGATTGCGGCCGCCATGCCGTCGACGGTCACCGCGCCTGTCTGCAGGGCGCGGTCCATCTCCCGTGCGTCGCACACCTCCAACACTGTGAGAGGCTTCGCAGTGACCGCGAGCCCGTCGACACTGTCCAGGTCGAGCGGGTCCAGATTCCTCCGGCGGGTGTCGAGCGGGTAACCGGTGGCCTGGCGCACTCTTCGTCCCCGCGGCACGGTGGCCGTCACCCGCTCGGGCACCGCCTCGGTCAAGCCGTGCCAGTACAGAGCGGCCCAGCCGTCCGCGGCACCTCCGGAGATCAAGACTGGAATCCGCACACCGACCCGGTCCGAATGCGGATGGAGCGCCGACCGGTAGATGCCGCACCCGACGCGACGCAGCTCTTTCGAGTCCACCCGGGAGGCGATCATCCGGTCCGTCACGCCGGCCGCACGCAGCTGCGCAAGCGTCGCCACTCCGTCGTTATCCGCGAAGAGATCCGCCGCGTCACTCCACATGTCAATTAGACGCACCAGCCCAGCGGCCGGTTCCATACGGCGCTCAATGTGGTCGTTTCCGCACCGGAATTGTAGGAAACCGACCCCACTCGCCGAACTGCCGCGTCTCTTGACCAAACCCTCCGCAGACACCGCGTAATCGAACTCGCAAAACGCCGCACGCAGCCGGTCCTCGATGCCAGAATCCGCGAATGGGAATGCTTGGGCGGAGAACTCAGTCGAAGACTCTGAGCACGCGGATCGACTTCAGCGAAGACACGCCACCCGGGAAGGATTCAGATGTATTCAGCCCGACACTTCGCCAGTACCACCGGGCCCTCTGGAGCCGCGAGCTCCCGGGTGGCGGGAATTTCAACCTGATCGCCAAGGGCTATCGCCCCTATCTCAGCCATCGTTCGCCACTCGGCGACTTCGATCTATCGAGTGACATCTGCGTTCCCGGTTTCGTGGGCCGGCGGCGGATGGAATCCATCATCAAGGAGACCCCGTACCGAGCCATCGACAAGTTCGAGGCCGTCAGAGGAACGATCGGCGGACGAATGATCTGGCCCAGCCGGACGATCAACGGCACCGGAACCATCAACGGTATGCGCGGCTTCCACCCGCGCATCAGCGATCGCTGGGATCTGACAGTCGAGTGCGTTCGGCGTCATTACGCCGCGCAGGCGAGCCCCCTGTCCACGGTGCTCGAAGCGAACCGCGGATTCTTCGACCTCTTCAACGACTTTCGCGGGTTCGTCGACTTCTTCCTCCTCCAGGACATCGTCAGTCCGGACTACACGTCCGTCAGATTCCTGATGCCGTTCGACGACTTCACAACACCCGCGCTTCCGGCCGACTCGGCCTCGTACACGCAGTATCTTGCCAAGGCAACCGGCTACATCAGGGCGCGCAACACACGTATCGCCTCATTGAAGATTCGAGCCCCGCAATAGTGGCAAGCACATCGTCTCCAGGGGCATGGGAAGGTCCACAGCCGGCGCCGTCTCACGCAGTCGTCGGACCGGTCAGTCGAAGACGTCGGGCGAGGAGGCGACGGTCTGCTCCCACAGCGGCCGGAACTGGAACCAGCCCGCGAGGTCGCCACCCACCTGGGAGTGCGTCAACCGTGCGGTCTCGGGGTCGATCGGCTGCGGCTCCCCCGCGGCCATGGCGACGAGCTGCGCCTGGCAGGAGCGCTCCATCGTGACGAACCACCACGCCGCCGACGAGACGGAGCCGCCGACGGTGATCAGCCCGTGGTTCTTGAGGATCGCGGCCTTGGCGTCGCCGATCGCCGCGGCGACCCGCTTGCCCTCGACGGTCTCGTTCACCACGCCGGCGTAGTCGTCGTAGATGCCGTGGTCCTCGAAGAAGGCGCAGGCGTCCTGGGTGAGCGGCGCCAGCGGGATGCCCAGCGAGGAGAAGGCCTTGCCGTACACCGAGTGCGCGTGGGCGGCGGCCACCGCATCGGGCCGCGCCTCGTGCACCTGCGCGTGGATCACGAAGGCGGCCCGGTTCACAGGTCGGCGCCCGTGCACCACGACGCCGTTGTGGTCCACGCAGATCAGGTCCGAGACCCGGATCTGGTTGAAGCTCATGCCGAACGGGTTCACCCAGAACAGGCCCGGGTCCTCGGGATCGCGGGCGGTGATGTGCCCGGCGACGCCCTCGGAGAAGCCCAGCCGCCCGAACACCCGGAAGGCGACCGCCAGGTCGCGCTTGCGCTGCTCCCGCTCCTCGTCGACCGACAGACCCATCGGCGGCAGCGGCAGTTCCGCGTTCTCCGGCATCGGCCCGACCGCCGCCTCGAGCAGCGGGAGGTATTCGGCTGGCACGGACATCGGCACACTCCTGAGGGACGCGGCGCGCCGACCGGCGCGCACTCCACTCCTTGATAACACCCCGCACCCTCCGGACGTGGGAGTATCTCCGCATGGGGAGGTCGGGGCGCATCGCGGCGGTGCTGCTGATCGCAATCGTCGGTGTCGCGCTCGCGGTCTGGTACCACGGCCGCACCACCGGCACGTTCTTCGACGATGCGACGGACGGCGACTGCCTCGCCGCCGTGCCGTACGGCCCCGTCGGGCAGCTCGCGGGTCACGGAGCGCCCCGGGCCACGACGGTGCCGTGCGACAGCGCGCAGGCCGGCTACGTCGTCGTCGCGCACAGCACCCGGACGGCTGTCACCTGCCCCGATGGCGCCAAGGACGTCACCACCCCGGCGCGGGTCCGCATCGCCGAGGGCGCACGGACCGCCCGCACCACGTACGGCTGGGGCGCGATGTGCCTCGCCCCCGTCCTCCACGACGGAGCCTGTTACGCCGCTGGCAACGACCGCGGCGGCCGGGTGCGCACGATCCCGTGCGACCTCCTGGCGTGGCAGGTCACCCGCCGGATCGAGGGCGTCTCCGACATCGCCCGGTGCACGCCGGCCACCGGCCTCGTCCTCACCGCACCCGCGGTGACCTACTGCGAGGTCCTGTACGAGGAACCGGGCAACCCGCTCGCGGGCCGGATCGCCCGCACACCGCCGCCCGCCGGGTAGCCGCGATCGGAGCGCCGACTCAGTGGAAGAAGTGCCGCGTCCCGGTGAAGTACATCGTCACGCCGGCCTCGGCGGCCGCCTCGACGACCTCCTTGTCGCGGATGGAACCTCCCGGCTGCACGA
The DNA here is from genome assembly GCF_007858445.1 of Tsukamurella sputi. Classification (GTDB taxonomy): domain Bacteria; phylum Actinomycetota; class Actinomycetes; order Mycobacteriales; family Mycobacteriaceae; genus Tsukamurella; species Tsukamurella sputi. The sequence goes on from NZ_VIGV01000001.1 coordinate 983,984, forward strand.
TCGCCTTCACACCGGCGTCGATGAGGATCTGCGGACCGTCGGGGAACGGGAAGAAGGCGTCCGATGCTGCGACGGAGCCCAGCACGCGATCGCCCGCGCGGGTCACGGCGAGCTGCGCCGAGTCGACGCGGTTGACCTGCCCCATGCCCACGCCCACGGACGCGCCACGGGAGGCCAGCAGGATCGCGTTCGACTTCACCGCGCGGCACGCGCGCCAGGCGAATTCGAGGTCGGCGAGGGTGGCCTCGTCGGCGGGCTCGCCCGCGGCCAGCGTCCACTCCTCCGGCGAATCGCCCGCGGCGTCGATCGCGTCCGACTGCTGCACCAGCAGGCCGCCGGTGATCTGCTTGATCTCGGTACCGAGCACGGGCGGCTCGGCGAGCAGCACACGGATGTTCTTCTTGCGCTGCAGCACCGCGACGGCACCGTCGGCGTACGCGGGCGCGATGATGACCTCGGTGAAGATCTCCGAGACCTGCTCGGCCATCTCGAGGCTTACCTCGCGGTTCGCGGCGATCACGCCGCCGTAGGCCGAGACCGGATCGCAGGCGTGCGCCTTGCGGTGCGCCTGCGCGACGTCCTTGCCGATGGCGATGCCGCACGGGTTGGCGTGCTTGATGATCGCAACGGCGGGCTCGTTGAAGTCGTACGCGGCGCGCCAGGCGGCGTCACCGTCGGTGTAGTTGTTGTAGCTCATCTCCTTGCCGTGCAGCTGCTCCGCCCGCGCCAGCCCGGACTTCTCGCCGCCCACGTACAGCGCGGCGCCCTGATGCGGGTTCTCGCCGTAGCGGAGCACGGCCTCACGGGTCCAGGTGCCGCCCATCCACGCCGGGAAGGTCTGGTCGGGCTCGGGCGCGACGACCGAGGTCATGTACGACGCCACAGCCACGTCGTAATCGGCGGTGTGCCGGAAGGCCTTCGCGGCGAACTCCTTCCGCTGCTCCAGCGAGAAGCCCAACCGCGCGGAATCGATCACGGAACCGTAATCGGACGGCGAGACCACGACCGTCACCGACGGGTGGTTCTTGGCGGCGGCGCGCACCATCGACGGTCCGCCGATGTCGATCTGCTCGATGCACTCGTCCTCGGAGGCGCCGGAGGCGACGGTGTCCGTGAACGGGTACAGGTTCACCACGACCAGCTCGAACTTCTTCACGTCCAGCTCGCGCAGCTGCTCGAGGTGCTCGGGCAGGCGGGTGTCGGCGAGGATCCCGGCGTGGATCTTCGGGTGCAACGTCTTCACGCGGCCGTCGAGGCACTCGGGGAAGCCCGTGACGTCCTCGACGCGGGTCACGGCGACGCCGGCATCGGCGATGGTGCGCGCGGTCGAGCCGGTCGAGACGATCTCGACGCCCGCCTGGGCCAGGCCGGTGGCCAGCTCCACCAGGCCCGACTTGTCGTACACGCTGATGAGCGCGCGCTTGATCGGGATGTTGCTGCTCATGGAATGGTGACCTTTCGTCCATCCGTGCTGTAGCCCTGGCGGGCGACTGCGGCGACGACCTCTGTCAGAAGCCGGCGCTCAACGACCTTGATCCGTTCGTGCAGGGTCTCCTCGGTGTCCCCCGGCTGCACCGCGACCGCTTCCTGCGCGAGGATCGGTCCGGTGTCGAGCCCCGCGTCCACGAGATGCACGGTGGAGCCGGTGAGTTTGACTCCGTGCTCGAGGGCGGCGGGAACGGCGTGGGCGCCCGGGAAGGCGGGCAGGAGCGCGGGGTGCGCGTTGATGACGCGGCCCCCGAACGCGGAGAGGAAGGCGGGGCCGAGGATCTTCATGAAGCCGGCCGCCACCACGAGGTGCGGTTCCAGCTCGGAGACGGCGGCGGTGAGCGCCTCGTCCCACGCGGCGCGGTCGTCGTACGCCCGGACGGGCACCTCGGCGCCCTCGACACCGGCGGACGCGGCGATCTCCAACGCGCGGCAACTCCGGTCGGCGACGACGCCGACCACGGCCCCGGGATAGCCCGGCTCCGCCGCGGCGGCGAGCAGCGCCTCGAGCAGCGAACCGGTACCGGACGCCAGCACGACGATCCGGGCGGGCGCGCACGGCGGCACGACCGTGGGGCTGGGCGTGGTCAGGATGCACTCCATCGCAGAGGGACGATTCGGCAACAGCCTAGCGCCGAGCCTTCGACCTACTGCCCGAAGGTGTAGCTGTCGAGCTCCTCGATGTCCGCAATGTCGCGCTCGCGCTTCGTCGCCGCAGGTCCGACGTTCTGCCGCGACTCGGGCCGGGTCACCGGCCGGACCTCCTCGGTGGGCTGCTCGGCGACGGCGTCGAAGTCGCCGGTGTCCGCCGGCTCCTCGGCCGAGTCGGCAGGGTCCGCCGGATCGTCGTGCGCCGCGCGCTCCACGGGGTCGATCTCGACGGTGACGCCGTCGTCGATGGCGTCCGCCTCGTCGGCGTAGGTGGTGTAGCCCGACGGTGCCTGCTCCTCCGCCCGGCGTGCCGCACGGACGGCGCGGGACTCCCCCGCCTGCTGGAGCACGAGCGCCGCGAGCACCCCGACCAGTCCGATCCAGCCCAGGGTGAACAGGAACACTTGGGTCAGGTCGGCGCCGGCGTAGCCGAAGCCACCGAGCTCACCACCCGCGAGGAAGGCCGCAGCGGTGAAGCCCACGGCGGTGAGGAGTGCGGTCGCGGCGACGGTGGTCACCGTCGGCCCGAGGTCGAGGGAGCGGGCGGCGCACCGTCGGCCCACCTGGACCGCGACGAACGCGGGGACGGCGAGGAGGGGCAGCAGGTACCAGGGCGACGGGCCCTGCGGCAGCACGGCGAGGATCGGCACGCCCGGCGCGCGGCCCGGGACCGCGGAGAAGAGGCTCATCGAGAGGGGGCCGAGGTCGACAGTCACGCCGAGCGGCAGGGCCGCGGCCCCGATCACCACGTTGGGGAGGTAGAGCAGGGAAAGCACGACGAGCGAGACCATGCCGATGCCGTCGTTGCCGGAACGGACCAGCTCGAAGACCGTCTCCCAGCGGATCGCCAGTCGGACGAGGACGATGACCAGGCCCACCGCGCCGAAGGTCAGCAACGCGCGGCCGGCGAGCCGGGCGCAGTCGTCGACCCAGACGGGGATGCGGAGGAAGCGGGCGGCGTCGCGCCAGTACGCGGGGGCGAGGCCCAGGAGGGCGGCGCCCAGATGCACCGCGACGGTGCCGAGGAAGGCGGTGAGCGGCGGCGGCGTGCCGATGGTGTACCGCCCGGCGGCGTCGTTGACGACAGCCAGCGCGATGGCGGTGAAGAGGGCGGGCCCGGCGATGGCGCACAGCAGCACGGAGCGCAGGTCCGCGAGCGGGCGGCCCTCGCCGCCGGCGCGGCGTGCGGCCCGTGCCACGCCCAGGACCAGCGCGATCGTGGGAACCAGGGGCAGCACCCCGAGGGTGATGTCGCTGATGGTGACCGGCACCTGGTGCACGGCCAGCCACAGTCCGGCGACGGTCGGGGCGATGGCCCCGAAGCCCGTCGACGTGGTCACCAGGACCAGCGCGGCCACGACGAGGGTGGACGCGAGGGTCACGAGCGAGGGACCGAAGGCCATGACGAACAGCGGCCGGGTCTCGCTCGGGCCCGGCCCGGCGGCGCGCGCTGATTCATTCATCTTCACCACTGTGACATCGCAGTGGTCGATGATGGCTCAGGCGCGCCGCAGGCGGGGACTACTGACCCTGCGGCTTGTTCTCGTCGTCGGCCGAGTGCGAGCCGTACTGCGGGGTCGACGGGGTGCCGAAGGCCTGCGTGCCGGCCGCCGAGGCCTGGCCGAAGGCGGTGGTCACCTCGTCACCCGACGCCGAGGCGCCCGGGTTCGACGGTGCGCCGGGAGCCTGGAAGCCCGTGGTGGCCGGCGCAGCGGGAGTCGAGGGGGTGGACGGCGTGGAAGCCTGGTAGCCCGACGAGGCCGGCGCCTGGTAGCCGCCGTACGAGGGCCACTGCGACTGCCCCTGCGACTGGGGAGCCTGCTGCTCCTGCTGCGCGGGCGCGGCGGCCGGCGCAGCCGGGATCGACGGCGCCGACGACGCCTCGGTGGCGGCCGGAGCGGAAGTAGCAGCATCTGCGGACGCCGACTCGGCGGCCACGGCGGCCGGGTTCTTCACGATGCCCGCGTCGACGAGCACCAGCACGACCGCGGCGGCCGCGGTGAGCAGCGAGAAGACCAGGGCGATCCAGTAGCCGTAGGCGATGTTGTCCCAGGCGAAGATGCCGAACAGCAGGGTCAGGAAGCCCGCGACGGCGAGCGCCGCCGCAGGGGTGCGCCCGGTGTTGCCCTTGGAGATCAGGCTCAGGCCCGCCGCGACACCCGCACCGAGCGCGAGCGCCAGCGCGATCAGGGCCTGGTGCTCGAAGCCGGTGGCACTGATGGTGCTGCCGCTGTACGGGCTCTTGATCTCCGCGAAGTTCAGGAAGCTCAGCAGGAAGGTGATCACGCCGAGCGCCGCGGTGGCGATGGACAGCACCAGCGCGAGGTCCAGCGGCTTCGACGGCGCTGCGGGCGCCTGCGGGTAGCCGCCGTAGCCGCCCTGCTGGCCGTAGCCCTGCTGCTGCGGGTAGCCCTGGCCGTAGCCCTGCTGGCCGTACCCCTGCTGCGAGTAGTCGGGCTGCTGGCCGTAGCCCTGCTGCGCCGGCTGGCCGTAGCCGCCCTGCTGGGCCGGCTGCTGCGCGGGCTGGCCGTAGCCGCCCTGCTGCCCCGGCTGGCCGAATCCCTGCTGGCCGTAGCCCTGCTGCGAGTAGTCCGGCTGCCCGTAGCCCCCCTGGCCCGGCTGCTGTCCGTACCCTCCACCTGAGTAGGTCATGTTCTTCTCCCCGAAGGTCGACGCGGCTCCGCACGGAGCCAGTACGCCACCACCCTATACACCGACTCCGACGCCGATGCGATTCAACTCATCGTGTGTGGTGGTCCACCAGAGTCAAGAGTGCGCGGGCTGCGGGGCTCAGCAGCTTCGAATGCACCAGCAGTTGTGAGCGGGTGGGGCCGTCGAGGAGCGGCACCGTAGCGAGCCCGGGACCGTCGGGCACGACCTCCCGCGCGGCCATCCCGACGCAGAGCCCCGCCCCGATCAGCTCGAGCATCGTCTCCGACCGGTCCACCTCGAAAGCGACGGTGCGCCGCACCCCGGCCCGGTCGAAGGCCTGGTCCGACTCCGCGCGGCCGGCGCCGCCCGCGGGGTAGTCCACGAACGGTCGATCGGCGGTCTCGGCGAGGGTGAGCGGACCGTCGACCCGCTGCGCCTCGGGCACCACCAGAACGAGGTGGTCCACGGCGAGCCGGCGGGCGACCACGCCCGAGGTGGAGAAGCCCTCCGGCACCCCGAGCAGCGCCAGATCGACGGTGCCCGTCCGCACGTCCTCGATCAGGTTCTCACTCGCCCCGCTCCGCAGATGCACCGTGGCGTCGGGGTAGGCGGCCCGGTAGGTCGCCAGGACGTCGACCACGTCGAAGGCGGTGAAGGTGGGGATCATCCCGACGGTGACGGCGCCCCGGACGCCGCCCAGCGTGGCGGCCACCTCGTCGGCGGCCCGCTCCGTCGCGGCGAGCGCGGCCCGCGCATGCGGGAGGAAGGCCGCGCCGGCCCGGGTGAGCCGGACGGAGCGGTTGGTGCGGTCGAAAAGACGCGCGCCGAGTTCGTTCTCCAGCGCCGCGACGCGATGACTCAGGGCCGACTGCACCACGTGACAGCGCTCGGCGGCGCGGGTGAAGTTCAGCGTCTCCGACACCGCGATCACGTAGCGCAGCTGCTGCAGCTCCATCGATCATCTCCAGATCAGATCATTTCATCGAAATCATACGTTGGACGCATGATCGGTGGTCGCCCAGACTGGGGGACATGACCACGACCACCCGCCCCGTCGCCGGCCTGCTCCACCTGATGGCCGTAGCCACGGGGCTCTCCGCTGCGAGCCTGTACGTCGCGTACCCGATCCTCGACGTGCTCCGGGACCGGTTCGCGATGTCCGAGACGACGGCCGGACTGCTGGTGACCGTCGCACAAGCGGGGTACGCCGCCGGGCTGATCTTCCTGGTCCCGGTCTCGGACGTCGTGCGCCGGCGGCCGCTGGCCCTGACGCTGCTGACGCTCACGGCGGCGGCGCTCGTCGTGGCCGGTGCCGCTCCCTCGGGGTCGGTGCTCCTCGCGGCGTCGGCGCTGGCCGCGATCACCGCTGTCGGGGCGCAGGTGATCGTGCCCTACGCCGCGGAACTGGCGGGGCCGCGCGAGCAGGCGCACGCCGTGGGTGTGGTGATGAGCGGCGTGATTCTCGGCGGGCTGCTGAGCCGCTTCCTGTCCGGGCTGCTCACCGACGCCCTCGGTTGGCGCACTCCGTACTTCGTACTGGCGGCGGCGTTGCTGGCCGCCGCGGCGGCGCTCGCCCGGACGATGCCGCGACACGATCCCGGCCGCCCGGGGCTCACCGCCGGCGGGTACCGGGACCTCCTGGCCTCGATGGTCGCGCTGGTCCGTGAGTTCCCGGCGCTCCGACTGCGATCCGTGCTCGCGGCCCTGTCCCTCGCCTCGTTCGTGGTGCAGGGGGCCGCGGTCACCTTCCTGCTCGCGGGTCCCCGGTTCGGCTGGACGCCCACGGCGATCGGCGCGATCGGCCTGCTCGGTGCGGTGGGCGCCCTGTCCGGCCCGCTGATCGGCCGGATCGTCGATCGCGGTCACGGCGCGCTGCTCACCACGGCGGGCCTGATCGCCCAGCCGATCGCCTGGTCGGCGATGCTCCTGGCGGACGGGAAGGGCGGCCTGCCCGCGCTGATCGTCGGGCTGGTGGTCCTCGGCATCGGGCAGCAGGCGGTGCTGAACTCGTCGCAGGCAGTGATCTACTCGCTGCGCCCCGAAGCGCGCGGCCGGATCAACGCGGTGTTCATGGGCACCTTCTTCCTCGGCGGCACACTGGGTTCCGCGGCAGCGGCGGCGCTGTGGCCGGTCGCCGGCTGGACCGGGGCGTGTCTGCTCGGCGCCGGCGTGGCCGCCGCGGCGTTGGTGCTCTACCTCGCCTTCCGCGGCGTGGAACGGACCGGGCTCGACGGGGCGGCACCGTCGGCCTAGGGAAACGGGACGGCCCCGCCTCCCTGAGGGGAGACGGGGCCGTGGACCGAATGTGCTGCGGTTACAGCGACTGCAGGATCTCGCGGGCGAGAGCGGCGGTCTCGGACGGGGTCTTGCCCACCTTGACGCCGGCGGCCTCAAGGGCCTCCTTCTTCGCGGCGGCCGTGCCCGAGGAGCCGGAGACGATGGCGCCGGCGTGGCCCATGGTCTTGCCCTCGGGAGCGGTGAAGCCGGCCACGTAGCCCACGACGGGCTTGGTGACGTTGGCCTGGATGTACGCCGCGGCGCGCTCCTCGGCGTCGCCGCCGATCTCGCCGATCATGACGATGAGCTTGGTGTTCGGGTCCTTCTCGAACGCCTCGATGGCGTCGATGTGGGTGGTGCCGATCACCGGGTCGCCACCGATGCCGATGGCGGTGGAGAAGCCGAAATCGCGCAGCTCGTACATCATCTGGTAGGTCAGCGTGCCCGACTTCGAGACGAGGCCGACGGGGCCGGTGCCGGTGATGTTGGCCGGGGTGATGCCGACGAGGGCCTCGCCCGGGGTGATGATGCCGGGGCAGTTCGGGCCGATGATCCGGGTCTTCTGGCCCTTCTCCACGTTGTAGGCCCAGGCGTACGCCGAGTCCTGCACGGGGATGCCCTCGGTGATGACCACCAGGAGCGGGATCTCGGCGTCGATGGCCTCGACGATGGCGTCCTTGGAGAACGCCGGCGGCACGAAGGCGATCGAGGTGTCGGCGCCGGTCTTCTCCATGGCCTCGGCCACGGACCCGAAGACGGGGAGCTCGATGTCGTTGCCGTCCTTGTCGACGTGCTTGACGGTGGTGCCCGCCTTGCGCGCGTTCACGCCGCCCACGACGTTGGTGCCGGCCTTGAGCATCAGCGCGGTGTGCTTGGTGCCCTCGCCGCCGGTGATGCCCTGGACGATGACCTTGTTGTCCTTGGTCAGGAAGATAGCCATTCTTCTGTTGTCTCCCTTACTTGTTCGCCAGCTCGGCGGCCTTGTCGGCGCCTTCGTCCATGGTCTGCGCGAGCGTCACCAGCGGGTGGTTCGCGGCGGCCAGGATCGCCCGGCCCTCCTCGACCTTGTTGCCGTCGAGGCGCACGACGAGCGGCTTGGAGGCCGTGTCGCCCAGCGTGTTCAGGGCGCCGACGATGCCGTTGGCGACCGCATCGCACGCGGTGATGCCACCGAAGACGTTGACGAAGACGCTCTTGACCTGCTCGTCGCCGAGGATGACGTCGAGGCCGGCGGCCATGACCTCGGCCGAGGCGCCGCCGCCGATGTCGAGGAAGTTGGCGGGCTTGACGCCGCCGTGGTTCTCACCGGCGTAGGCGACCACGTCGAGCGTCGACATGACCAGGCCCGCACCGTTGCCGATGACGCCGACCTGACCGTCGAGCTTGACGTAGTTGAGGTCGTTCTCCTTGGCCTTGAGCTCGAGCGGGTCGGTGGACCCGGCGTCGGCGAAGGCCTCGTGATCGGGGTGGCGGAAGTCGGCGTTCTCGTCGAGGCTGACCTTGCCGTCCAGCGCGAGGATCTGGTCGTCCGGGGTGCGGACGAGCGGGTTGACCTCGACCAGGGTGGCGTCCTCGGCGACGAAGACCTCCCACAGCTTCTGGATGGTCACGGCCGCAGCGTCGAGCACCTCGGCGGGCAGCTTGCCGGCCTCGGCGATGGCGCGGGCGGTGGCCAGGTCGACGCCCTTGGTGGCGTCCACCGCGATCTTCGCCAGCGCGTCCGGGTTCTGCTCGGCGGTGACCTCGATCTCCACGCCGCCCTCGACCGAGCACATGGCCAGGTAGGTGCGGTTCGCGCGGTCGAGCAGGAAGGAGATGTAGTACTCCTCGGCGATGTCGCTCGCCTCGGCCACCAGCAGCTTCTTGACGACGTGGCCCTTGATGTCCAGGCCCAGGATGGCCTCGGCGTTGGCCTGCGCCGCATCGGCGTCGGCGGAGTACTTCACGCCGCCGGCCTTGCCGCGGCCACCCACCTTGACCTGCGCCTTGACCATCACCGGCTTGCCGATTTCCTCGGCGATCGCGCGGGCGTCGGCGACATTGTCCGTCACGCGGCCGGCCGAGGTAGGCACGCCGTGCTTGACGAACAGTTCCTTCGCTTGGTATTCGAAGAGATCCATCAGCTCACCATCTGTCTGGTTACTCGGTCCACCCGCATTCTTCACGGGTCCGGCCTCGACTCTATGCCTCCGCGAATCCGCTCGGGCGGCGACCCTTGTTCAATGACGTATCTCACTTGACCTGCGGTTATCAACCATCGCAACCTACCCGTCGGTAAGTTTTGGGATCCGCCCAGGCAACGGAACCGCGAAAGCCGCTCTGGCGAGAAGCAAGCGGCGGTTAAGCAGGCCGGTGCAACCTTCGTCTCAATCGAGATGAAGGAGAACCCCACCTCATGAAGCGCACTTCCCGCCCCGTGCTCATCGCGGCATCGACCGCGCTCGCGTTCACGGTCGCCCTCACCGGCTGCTCCGACAAGGGCGGCCCGACCGGCGGCTCCGAGACCACCGCGACGGCCGGCTCGTCGAACGTCGACGCCTCGGCTCTGCTGGCGTCCGCTGCCGAGGCCTCGAAGAAGGTCACGAGCACCCACTTCACCGTCGACGTGACCGGCAAGGTGCCCAACATGCCCCTGTCCAAGGTCGACGGTGACCTGCAGGTCAAACCCGTCACCCAGGCCGAGGGCACCGCCACCGTGGACATCGGCGGGAAGTCCGAGGGCAAGTTCACCTTCATCGACGGCACGATGTACGCCGCGCTGATGGGCGACAAGTACGTCGACTACGGCGACGGCAAGTCCATCTACGACGTCGCCTCGCTCTTCGACGAGAAGAAGGGCATCCCCACCATCCTGACCAAGATCAGCGGCGCGAAAGCCGCCGGTAGCGAGACGATCAACGGCCAGGAGACGACGAAGATCACCGGCACCGTCCCCGCCACCGAGATCGCGGCCGTCTCGGGCTCGCGCGTGGATCCCGACAAGAGCGTCCCGGTCCCGACCACCGTCTGGATCCAGTCATCCGGCGACAAGCAGCTCGTCCGGATCGAGGTGAAGCCGTCGGCTGACGGCACCATCACCCTCACGTTCTCCCAGTGGGGCAAGAAGGTCACCGTCACCAAGCCGAAGGTCACTCCGGTCGAACCCACCGACAACCCCGGGACCGGCGAGTCCATCCCCCGCTGACCCACTCCCCCGAACCTGTTTCCCCGAACCTGCTCGACGCAGAAAGGCACCACCATGAAGACCATCGCCAAGAAGGCGTTCGTCAGTTCTCTCGCCGTCGCCGGCATCGCTTCCGGCGCCCAGCTCGTCGCCGCGCCCGCCGCGAACGCCGTGGGCAATTGGGGCGCGATCGCCGTCTCGTCCAACGGATCCAACGGTCGCGCCTGGGACTACGCCTCCCGCGCCGACGCGGAACGCGCCGCGCTGAACTCCTGCCCCGGTGCATGCAAGGTCCTCACGAGCTTCGTGAACAGCTGCGGCGCCGTGGCGCAGAACCCGCGCAGCTTCCACGGCGGCAGCGGCCCCACGCTCTACGCCGCACAGCGCAACGCCATCTCGCTCAACGGTGGCGGTTCGATCCTGGCCTGGGCCTGCACCACCCGCTGACGCCCGCTCGGCATGCACGGGGCGGCACCGTTTCCCACGGTGCCGCCCCGTCGTCGGTACTCTCGCGGACGTGACGCCCGGCTCAGGGTTCCTCGCCCCGATCATCGCACTCATCACGTTGACCGTCGTCGGGTGCAACGCACCGGAACCTGCAGGTCGTGCGCCCTCGTCCGACGGCACATGCCGGCTCCCGTCACCCCCACTCCGTGAACTCGCCGCTGCGCACGGAAAGACCATCGGCACGGCGTACCGTTCCTCCTTCGCCGCCGGCGACGGATGCTACGAGGAGATCGCGGGGCGCGAGTTCGGTTCGCTCACCACGGAGATCGGGACGATGACGAACACCGTCGCGCCGCAGGCGGGTCGCTTCGACTTCCGGGAGGCCGACGCGGTGGCGGATCGCGCGCGGCTTCGCGGCCAGGACTTCCAGATCCACTCGCTCGTGTGGGACCCCCTCGATCAGCAGGTCTGGGGCATCGTGCCCGAGTACGTGCGAGCGATGCCCGACGCGGAGCGGCACCGGTTCATGACCGATCTGGTCAGGACGATCGTGCAGCGATACGCGAACCGGGCGAGCACGGTCACGGTGGTCAACGAGCCTTTCGACCAGCGCGGAGTACTGCAGCAGAACACCTGGTGGCGCACCACATCCGGCGAGCAGTACATCGTGGACGCCTTCCGCGCTGCGCGGCGCGCGGCACCGGCGATGAAGCTGTACCTCAACGAACACAGCGCGGAGACGGTGAGCGACAAGTCGAACGCTCTCCTCGAGCTGGCACGCCGGCTCCGCAGCGAGACTGCGGAAGTCATCGTCGACGGCAGGACCGAGCGTCGACCGATCCTCGACGGCGTCGGCTTTCAAACGCACATGCTGGGCGGCGCCGACCAGCAGCCGAGGTCCGAGGACATGCGCCCGAACCTGCGGCGGTTCACCGATCTCGGGCTCGATATCCGCTTCACCGAGTTGGACGTGCGCATCCCCACTGAGAAGGGCCGCGCCACCGACGCGGACCTGCAGCGGCAAGCGCGCGTCTACTCGACGATGGCCGGACTGTGCGGCGAGCTCAGCCGCTGCACGGGGATGACGGTGTGGGGCTTCACCGACCGCCGGTCGTGGATCACCGACTACCCGGACACGTTCTCCGGGTACGGCTGCGCCAACATCCTCGATCAGGGGTACGCCGCGAAGCCGGCCTGGGAGGCCTTGCGCTCGGCGTACCGTTAGACCCCATCACCAGGCGTGCGCACTCCCCTGCGCCTCGTACCAGCTGAGCAGGGCGGGATCGTCGACGGACTTCGGGTCGACGTTCACGTCCCGGCCCGCGAGCATGCCGGTCACCGGGATCTCGAGCTTCTTGCCGGTGCGAGTGTGCGGGATGCCGGGGGCTTCGATCACCTCGTCGGGCACGTGCCGCGGGGAGAGCCTGGTCCGTACGTCCGTGCGGATGCGTTGCACGAGGTCGTCGGTCAGCTCGGCTCCGGGCACCAGCGTCAGGAACAGCGGCATCCAGTACTTGGCGTCCGGCCCGTCCACGCCGACGACCATCGCCTCGGCGATCTCCGGGATGGCCTCCACCACCTCGTAGATGTCGGCGGATCCCATCCGAATACCGTTGCGGTTCAACGTCGCATCGCTGCGCCCATGGATCGTCATGGATCCGCGGTCGGTGAGCTCCACCCAGTCGCCGTGCCGCCAGACGTTCGGCGCGATCCCGTCGGTCCACTCGTGCTCGAAGTAGGCGGCGCGGTACTTCGCATCCCCCGGGTCGTTCCAGAAGTTCGTGGGCATCGACGGCATGGGCATGGTGATCACCATCTCGCCGACCTCACCGATGAGCGGGGTGCGATCCGGGGCCCACGCCTCCAGGGCGCAGCCGAGGTAGCGCACCGTCAGCTCACCGGGCACGTGCGGTACGGAGGCCGTGCCGCCGCAGAAGGCGCTGCACACGTCCGTGCCGCCGGAGACGGAGCTCACCGGGAGCCCCGCCGCCACGTGCTCGTCCACCCAGGTGAACAGGTCGGGCGCGAGCGGCGAGCCCGTGCTGCCGATCGTCCGGAGCACCAGGTCGTGGTCGGTGCCCGGGTTCAGGCCGGCCTTGCGGGAGGCCTGCAGCTGCCCCGGGCTCGTGCCGAAGAAGGTGACCTTCTCGTCCTCGCAGACCTGCCACAGCCGGTCCGCCGTGGGCGCGAGCGGATGCCCGGAGAAGGTGACGATGGTGGCGCCCATGAGCAACCCGGCCACCTGGTAGTTCCACATCATCCACGACAGCGCGGTGTGCCAGAAGAAGACGTCGCCGGGGCCGATCTCGTTGTGCAGTCCCAGTACCTTCACGTGTTCGACGAGGATACCACCGTGCCCCTGCACGATCCCCTTCGGCTTGCCGGTCGTACCGGAGCTGAACAGCACCCACAGCGGATGGTCGAAGGGCACCTGCACCGGCTTCAGCTCGGGCGTCGCATCGGTCGGCTCGGGCAGCTCGGTGATCACGTGCGATGCCGGAACCCCCAGCAACCCCGCCAGTTCCACAGTGTCCGCCCGCTTGTCGATCCGCTTCTCCCCGAACCGGTATCCATCGCGAGAGAACAGGACGTTCGGCTCGAGCTGTGCCATGCGCCCCGCAGCGCCCTCCGGCGCGTAGTCCTGCGCGCAGCCCGACCAGACCGCGCCGATCGACGCGGTGGCCAGGAAGGCGATCACGGCGAAGGGCTCGTCGGGCAGATAGGCGGCCACCCGGTCGCCCACGCCCACCCCGAGCGACCGGAGCAGTTCCGCGGTCGCGGACACCCGCGCGGGGAGCTCGGACCACGGAATCTCCACCCGCGCACCGTCGTCGGACAGACCGACGATGGCCGCCCCCGGGAGCGAGGCGAACCGCAGCACTCGGTCGACGTAGTTCAGTTCCACCTCGGGGAACCAGCGCGCGCCCGGCATCTCCCGCGAAACGAGCACCGGACCGGTGCGTTCTCCGAGCTCGAAGAAGTCCCACACCGCGCCCCAGAACTTCTCGGGCTCGGATACGGACCACTGGTAGACGGCGTCGTAGTCCCCCGTGGGGAGACCGACGGATTCAGCGAAGCGATCGATCGAATGCACCTCGTCAGCCTTCCAGACCGAGCAGCGTCACGGACTCTTCCCGCATCTGCACCTTGCGGATCTTCCCGGAGACCGTCATCGGGAAGGCGGAGACCACGTGGACGTAGCGGGGGATCTTGTGCCGCGCGATCTTCCCGTCCGCGAAGGCTTTCAGATCCTCGACCGTGAAGGATTCCACGCCCTCGCGGAGCTGGATCCAGGCCATCAGTTCCTCGCCGTACTTCTCGTCGGGCACGCCGATCACCTGCGCGTCGAGGATGTCCGGGTGGCTGTAGAGGAACTCCTCGATCTCGCGCGGATAGATGTTCTCACCGCCGCGGATCACCATGTCCTTGATCCGGCCGGTCACCCGCACGTAGCCGTCCTCGTCCATCGTCGCCAGGTCACCCGTGTGCATCCAGCCGTCGGCGTCGATCGCCTCGGCCGTCTTCTCCTCGTTGTTCCAATAGCCCTTCATCACGGAATAGCCACGGGTGCACAGCTCCCCGACCTCGCCGCGCGGCATCACGGTGCCGTCGATCGGGTCGATCACCTGGATCTCCAGGTGCGGTCCCACCCGCCCGACGGTGCCGACGCGCAGCTCGAGCGCGTCGTCGACGCGGGTCTGAGTGGAGACCGGTGAGGTCTCCGTCATGCCGTAACAGATCGACACCTCGGTCATGCCCATCCGGTCGACCACCTTGCGCATGACCTCCTCCGGACACGGCGAGCCGGCCATGATGCCGGTGCGCAGGCTGGAGAGGTCGTAGCTGTCGAAGTCGGCGAGCGCGAGCTCCGCGATGAACATCGTGGGCACGCCGTAGAGGCTGGTGCACTTCTCCTGCGCCACCGCCGCGAGCGCGTCCTGCGGAACGAACGCCGGCCCGGGGATGACCATCGCCGCGCCGTGCGTGATCGCCGCGAGGTTGCCCATCACCATGCCGAAGCAGTGGTAGAAGGGCACGGGAATGCAGATCGAGTCCTGCTCCGTGTAGTTCAGCAGCTCACCCACGAGATAGCCGTTGTTGAGGATGTTCCCGTGGGTCAGCGTGGCGCCCTTGGGGAATCCGGTGGTGCCAGACGTGTACTGGATGTTGATCGGGTCGTCGGCGCGCAACTCGTCGCCCAGGTCCGCGAGGGCGTCCGACTCCTCCTCCGACGGTGCCGCGAGGTAGGCGTCCCACGCCGGGGTGCCGAACTCCACCACGTCGCGCAGCTCCGGCGCCTCCGGCCGGGCGGCCTCCAGCATCGCCGCGTACTCCGAGGTCTTGAAGCTGGTCATCGTGTAGACCGCCACGATGCCCGACTGGTTCAGCGCGTACTCCAGCTCCCGTTGCCGGTAGGAGGGGTTGAGATTGACCAGGATCACGCCGGCCAGCGCCGTGCCGAATTGCACGATCACCCACTCCGGCGTGTTGGGCGCCCACACGCCGACGCGGTCACCACGGCGGATTCCGGCGCGCAACAGTCCGGCCGCGAAGGCCCGGGAGTCGGCGAGCAGTTCGGCGTAGGTCCAGCGGCGGCCCGAGGGCACGTCGACGAGCGCCGTGCGCTCGCCGAACCTGTCGGCCGTCATCTCGAGCTGGGCGCCGATCGTGGCGGTCAGCAGCGCGGGCTCGGCCTCGCCGCGATCGTAGGACGGGGTGGTCATCTCTTCACTCCTACTGACTACTCGGCCCGGGCGACGATCGCGCGGGCCTGGGCGAGCAACGGGGCGTCGATCATCTGACCCCGCACCTGGTAGACACCGTTGTTCCCGGCCTCCGCCTCGAGTACCTCACGGGCCCAGGCGATCTCGTCGTCCGTGGGCCGATAGGCGGCGCGGATCACCGCGGCCTGCGAGGGATGGATGCAGACGGTGGCGGCGAAGCCGAGCGCCACGGCGTCCTCCGCCTCCGCGGCGAGGCCCTCGGTGTCGGCGATGTCGATGTGCACCGCATCGAGGGCGAACTTGCCGTGCGCCGCGGCCGCGAGCCGCGTGGCCGAGCGGACGTGCCGGGGGACGTCGCGGTAGGTCGCGTCGGCGAAACGGCTGGACCGTCCGCCCATCGCGGCAACCAGGTCCTCGGCGCCCCACATCAGGCCGATGCAGCGGGGATGCGCGGCGATCTCGCCCACGTTCACAGCGCCGAGCGGCGTCTCGATGAGAGCGATCACCTGCAGGCCGTCGACCTGCGCCAACTTGTCCAACTGGTGCGCCGACTCGGTCTTGGCGAGCATGACCACACGATAGGCCGTCCGCCGCAGCGCCTCGATGTCTTCGGCGAAGTCGTACGTGCCGAAGGCGTTCACCCGCACGATCGTCGTCGCCGGGTCGAGGTCGTTGTCGATCAGCGCCTCCCGCGCCGACGGCCGCGCATCGGCGGTGACCGCGTCCTCGAGGTCGAGGATCACCGCGTCGGCGCGCTCGGCGGCCTTCGCGTAGCGCTCGGGCCGGTCCGCGGGGCAGAACAGGATGGCGGGGCCGGGCGGCTGCCAGGCCGGGGCATCGCGTCCGTCGTGGTGGAACATCTACGCGCCCTCCCCCGACGGTGCCTGCGACATCAGGCCCGCTCGCTCCGCTCCCGGCGCCCGCCGCACGAGCGTCGAGCGCTCGGCCACCGCGACGACGGTGCCGTCCTGGTTCCGTGCCACGTGCCGCAGGTTGACGATGCCCTCGCCGGGCCGCGACTTGGACTCCCGTTTGCCCGTGCACAGCGTCTCCGCATACAGGGTGTCGCCCGCGAAGACCGGGGCGGGGAAGGCGATCTCGGAGAAGCCGAGGTTCGCCACCAGTGTTCCCTGCGTGAGTTGCGCGACCGACAGCCCGACCAGGGTGGAGAGCGTGTACATCGAATTCACCAGGCGCTGCCCACCGAATCCGGGCTGCTGCGCCGACCAGTGCGCGTCGAGATGCAGCGCCTGGGTGTTCATGGTCAGCTTGGTGAACAGCATGTTGTCGGCCTCGGTCACGGTGACGCCGGGCCGGTGCTCGTAGAGGACGCCGTCCTCGAACTCCTCGAACCACAGGCCGCGCTGGGTGACCCGCTTCACGGGCTCCTGCTCACTCATGCCGGCAGTCCCAGCGAGCGGGCGATCAGCATGAGCTGCACCTCGGTAGTGCCCTCGCCGATCTCGAGGATCTTCGAATCGCGGTAGTGCCGGGCGACTGGGTACTCGTTCATGAAGCCGTAGCCACCGTGGATCTGAGTGGCCATGCGCGCGTTGTCCATCGCGGCCTCGGAGGAGATCATCTTGGCGATGGCGGCCTCCTTCTTGAAGGGCTTGCCCGCCAGCATGAGCCGCGCCGCCTCGTAGTACGCGACGCGGGAGGTGTGCGCCCGGGCCTCCATCCGCGCGATGGCGAAGGCGACGGACTGGAACTCGCCGATCGGCTTGCCGAAGGCGTTGCGCTCCTTGGCGTACTTCACCGACTCGTCCACGCAGCCCTGGGCCGCGCCGGTGGCCACGGCGGCGATAGCGATGCGGCCCTCGTCGAGGATGGAGAGGAAGTTCGCATAGCCGCGCCCCTCGTCGCCCAGAAGGTTCTCCTTGGGAACGCGCACGTCGGAGAAGCTCAGCGGGTGCGTGTCCGAGGCGTTCCAGCCCACCTTGTTGTATGCGGGCTCCACGGTGAAGCCGGGAGTACCGCTGGGCACGATGATCGTGGAGATCTGCTTGCGCCCGTCGGGCTTCGTTCCCGTCACCGCGGTCACCGTCACCAGGCTGGTGATGTCGGTGCCCGAGTTGGTGATGAACTGCTTGGAGCCGTTGATGACCCACTCGTCGCCGTCGAGTTTGGCGGTGGTCTGGGTGCCCGAGGCGTCCGAGCCGCAGCCCGGCTCGGTGAGGCCGAAGCCCGCGAGGTTCTCGCCCGCGGCAAGGCTCGGCAGGTACTTCTGCTTCTGCTCCTCGGTACCGAACTTGTAGATCGGCATGGCGCCGAGGCCCACACCGGCCTCGACGGTCATCGCCACCGACTGGTCGACGCGGCCGAGCTCCTCCAGCGCGAGGGCGAGGGCGAAGTAGTCGCCGCCCATGCCGCCGTACTCCTCGGGGAAGGGCAGGCCGAACAAGCCCATCCGGCCCATCTGCTTCACGACCTCGTACGGGAAGGAGTGCTCCTCGTCGTGCTTGGCCGCGACGGGCGCGACCACCTGGTTCGCGAAGTCGCGCACCGTATCCCGCAGGTCGGCGTAGTCCTGGGTCAGTTCCATGTCAGTTCTCCTCCGTGTCCGTGACCGTGACGGTCGCGAGCACCTGGGCCGCGGTCACCTTGTCTCCCGCACGCACCGCGATCGACACGACTCCGTCGTGCGGCGCGGCCAGCGGCTGCTCCATCTTCATCGCCTCGATGATCACCAGGGTCTCGCCCTTGGTGACCGTCTGGCCGTCCTGCACCGGAACCGCGACGACGGCGCCCGGCATGGGGCTCACGACATCACCGCCGTGCGCACCGTCGCGGTCCTTCGAGGTGGACCGCGCGAGCGGTAGCTCGTACGTGCCGTCCTCGCCACTGACCCAGTAGGTTCCGCCGATCAGGTCGACGGTGACCGGCGTCGAGAAACCGTCCACCACCAGGCGCTCCCCCACTCGGCGGGCGGTGCCGGACCAGTCGAGCGTCGAGCCCTCGGCGACACCGCGGACGGTCACCGTCTCGCCGAGCACCGAGACGTGAACCTCGCCGGTCTCGTCGTTCGACGCGGCGAACCGCACGACGGTGGGCTGCGCGCCACCGATGCGCCACCCGGTCTCGGTCCCCCACGGGCCCTCGCCCCGGGAGGCGGCGACCGCGGTGAGCGCGGCGGCGGCGTAGGCGCGCACCGTCGGCTCGGGCCGGGTGTACGTGGGCGCCAACCGATCCAGCAGCTCGGTGTCGAGCCTGCCGGAGACCACGTCATCGTCGGCGAGGACGAACCGGCAGAAGTCGACGTTGGTCCGCAGGCCGGTGAGCTGCGTCCCGGCGAGGGCCTCATCGAGGCGGCGCAGGGCCTGCTCGCGATCCTCGGCGTGCACGATCACCTTGGCGAGCATGGGGTCGTAGTCGCTGCCGACCACGCTGCCCGCCTCGATGCCGGTGTCCACGCGGACCGGGCCGCGGCGGTCGCTGCGCGGGTAGCGCAGCGCGGTCACCGTGCCGCCGGTGGGCAGGAAGCCCGCCGCCGGGTCCTCCGCGTAGACGCGGGCCTCGACGGCGTGGCCGGTGAGCACGATGTCGTGCTGCGTCAGCGCCAGTTTCTCGCCGTTGGCGACGCGGATCTGCTGCTCCACCAGGTCGACTCCCGTCACCAACTCGGTGACGGGGTGCTCGACCTGCAGGCGGGTGTTCATCTCCATGAAGAAGAACTGGTCGGGACGCTTCGCCGAGACGATGAACTCGACGGTGCCGACGCCGGTGTAGCCGACCGACCGCGCGGCGTCGCAGGCGGCGCGGCCGATCTCGGCGCGCGTGGCCTCGTCGAGCAGGGCCGACGGGGCCTCCTCGATCACCTTCTGGTGCCGGCGCTGCAACGAGCACTCGCGCTCCCCGAGATGGATTACGTTGCCGTGCTTGTCCGCGAGCACCTGCACCTCGATGTGGCGCGGGGTGTCGACGAAGTGCTCCATGAACAGCGTGTCGTCGCCGAAGGCCGCGGCCGCCTCGCGGCGCGCGGCGGCGACCGCGGCCGGGAGGTCCGCCGGGTTCTCCACGCGGTGCATGCCCTTGCCACCGCCGCCCGCGCTGGGCTTGATCAGCACCGGGAAGCCGATGCCCTCCGCGGCATCGATCAGATCGGCGTCCGTCAGCCCGGGGCGGCTGATGCCCGGCACCACGGGGACGTCGCGCTCCACCACAGCCGCGCGCGCGGTGATCTTGTCGCCCATCGTCTCGATGGATTCCACCGGCGGGCCGAGGAATTCGATGCCGGCCTCCGACAGCGCCCGCGCGAAGGCGGCGTTCTCGGAGAGGAATCCGTAGCCCGGGTGCACCGCATCGGCACCGGTGACCCGGGCTGCCTCGACCACCGCGTCGATGCGCAGGTAGCTCTCCGTCGCGGCCGCCGGGCCGAGGCGTACGGCCTCGTCGGCCAGCTTCACGTGCCGCGCGTCGGCGTCCGCATCGGAGTACACCGCGACGCTGGCGATCCCCAGGGTGCGCAGCGTATCGATCACGCGGCAGGCGATCTCGCCGCGGTTGGCGATCAGGACCTTCTCGATCTTCTTGCTCATCTCACTCACATCCGGAAGACGCCGTAGGAGACCTCGGGCAGCGGCGCACGGGACGCCGCCTCCAGCGCGAGGCCGAGGACGGTGCGGGTGTCGGCGGGGTCGATGACCCCGTCGTCCCAGAGCCGGGCCGTGGAGTAGTAGGCCTGCGACTGCCGCTCGAACTGGTCGCGCACGCCCTGCTTGAACTCCTCCATGCCCTCCTGCTCGCGGCGGACGGAGCCCAGGGTGTCCGCGGCCTGCGGGCCGCCCATCACGGAGATCCGCGCATTGGGCCACATCCACAGGAAGCGCGGCGAGTACGCGCGCCCGCACATCGAGTAGTTGCCGGCGCCGAAGGAGCCGCCCACGATCACGGTGAACTTGGGGACACGGGCGCAGGCCACGGCGGTGACCATCTTGGCGCCGTGCTTGGCGATGCCGCCCTCCTCGTACTGGCGGCCCACCATGAAGCCGGTGATGTTCTGCAGGAACAACAGTGGGATGCGGCGCTTGTCGCACAGCTCGATGAAGTGCGCGCCCTTCTGGGCGGCCTCCGCGAACAGCACGCCGTTGTTGCCGATGATGCCCACCGGATGGCCGTGGATCCGCGCGAAGGCGGTGACCAGCGTGGTGCCGAAGAGCTCCTTGAACTCGTCGAACTCGCCACCGTCGGCGATGATCTCGATGACCTTCCGCACGTCGTAGCCGATCTTCGGATCGGTCGGCACCACGTCGTAGAGGTCCGTCTGCGGACGGGCCGGGGGCAGGGCCGGGCGCACGTCCCACTGCACCTCGCCGACGGGGCCGAGCCGCCCCACGATCTGCCGGACCTTCTCCAGCGCCTCGTCGTCGGAGTCCACGAGGTGGTCGGTGACGCCCGACTTGGTGGAGTGCATGAGGCCGCCGCCGAGGTCCTCCGCGGTCACGTCCTCGCCCGTCGCGGCCTTCACCAGCGGCGGACCGGCGAGGAAGATGGTTCCCTGATCGCGGACGATCACGGTCTCGTCGCTCATCGCGGGAACGTAGGCGCCGCCGGCGGTGGAGCTGCCGAGCACGGCCGCGATCTGCGGGATGCCCGCGGCGCTCATGTTCGCCTGGTTGTAGAAGATGCGGCCGAAGTGCTCCCGGTCGGGGAAGACCTCGTCCTGGTTGAGCAGCATCGCGCCGCCCGAGTCCACCAGGTAGACGCAGGGCAGCCGGTTCTGCATCGCGATCTCCTGCGCGCGCAGATGCTTCTTCACGGTGACCGGGTAGTAGGTGCCACCCGAGACCGTCGCATCGTTGGCCACGATCATCACCTGGCGGCCGGAGACGGTGCCGATGCCCGCGACCGCACCCGCGGAGGGCGCCTTCCCGTCGTACATGTCCTCCGCGGCCAGCGGGGCCACCTCGAGGAACGGGCTACCCGTGTCCAGCAGCCTCCGGATCCGTTCCCGGACCATCAGCTTGCCGCGGCCCTCGTGCCGGGCGCGGGCCCGCTCACCGCCGCCCTGCGCCACCCGGTCGAGCCGCTCGCGCAGCTCGGCGACGTTCGCCTCGTGTTCCTCGCGGAATGTCACGCCCGCTCCTTTGAGTTATTGAGCATTAACTGAAAACGAGAGTATGTGAGCCCGGCCACCTCTGTCCAGTCTTACCGGCGGGTAGCTTCCGCGCGGCCGATTGGCGGGTTCGCCCGGACGATCCGCCGCGAGGAGCGACACCGTCGTCCCCCAGCCACGCCGCCGTCACCCACGCCACGCCGCGGCCGAGGGCACACCGGGTGCGGATGACGGTTCGCACCCCAATCGCTCCACCGCACCCGGCGTGCGGGGTGCGCCCGGGCACGTGGAGTGCGGATGCACTTCCGCACCCGTTCCGACGGCTCCGTCAGACGCCGAGGGCGGCGAGCGCCTTGTCGCGGAGCAGGGCACGCAGGCGCGGCTGCGGCAGGGCGGGCAGGCTGGGCGCGGCGTTGATCAGGCCGAAGACGGCGTGCACAACGGCCCGGTTGTCGACGGGGTCGCCGCCGATCGCGGTCAGGGCATCGGTCCAGATCTCCACGTACTGGCGCTGCAGCCGCCGCACCCGGCGCGCGGACTCCGGCGCGAGCGACCACAGGTCGCGGTACTGCACGCGGATCAGGTCCGGCTCCGAGGCGGCGAAATCGACATGGAAGCCGACGAGGTCCCGCAGCGCCTGCCGCGGATCGTCCGCGTGCTCGGCCGCGACTCGTCGGCCACCGTCGTACAGGTACTCCGAGATCTCCACCAGGAGAGCGGCGAGCACGTCCTGTTTGCCCGCGAAGTGGCGGTACATGGCGGGCCCCGACACCCCCGCGGCGGCGCCGATGTCCTCGAGGCGGACACCCGCGAAGCCCCGCTCCGCCATGAGTGCGGCCGCCGCGGCGAGCAATTCGCGACGGCGCGCGGCCTTGGCCCGCTCGCGCGCGGTTCCGGCCTCCGGATCCGCGCCGGCACTCCCCCTCGTCGTGGGTACCTCCATGGCGGGCCACACTACTCGGCTTGCCCCACTCCCGGCCCCGTGTCATGCTTGTTGCCGTAAGGCGCCAATCGTTCGCTGAGGCTCCTTCGCGGAAACAGGCCAGCGACCCCGAACGTCGAGAGACGCCCCGGGTCAGGACAGGCGCATCCGGATTAAGGGTGCACCCCGATTGGCTCCCGTACTGCGGTACGGGTTCACGCCGCGAAGTGCTGAAGGTCTGACGTGGAGGGGCGCGGGATCTTCCTCTTCCCCTCCTTCGGCGCGTGGTTCTTCCGACCGCAGGAGGTGATGCGCATGCCCGACGACAGTCATAGTCCGATGCTCGGCACTCCCCGCGTCATCTCGGGGAAGCGCTGAGCCTCAACCCATTCGGGTAGCGCACCACCGCGCCGGCGATCGATCCGCCGGTGGCACGACGCCGCCCGTCGACAGCGCTCATCACACGTAACGGCCACGCCGCGACCCGTCGTCGCGGCGCGATCGGCGTGTCCCGACGAGGGAGAACCCCATGCACGTCACCTCGAACATCACCCAGCTCGACATCCTGCTGCGGATCGCCGCGGGCGTCGGTTTCGGCACCCTGATCGGCCTGGAGCGGCAGTACCGCGCCCGCATGGCCGGCCTGCGCACCAACGCACTGGTATCGGTCGGCTCCGCACTGTTCGTGGTGCTGTCCGCCTTCGGCTTCGAGGGTGGCGACCCCACCCGCGTCGCGGCGCAGATCGTCTCCGGCATCGGCTTCCTCGGCGGCGGCGTGATCCTGCGCGACGGACTCACGGTGCGCGGCCTCAACACCGCCGCCACCCTGTGGTGCTCCGCCGCGGTGGGCGCCCTCGCCGGGTCGGGGCTGTACTTCGCCGCCGCCGTCGGCACCGGCGTCGTGATCGCCGTCAACACCGCGCTCCGGTCCGTGGGCCACGTCGTGGACAAGGCGCCGGACACGGGCAAGGAGGCGCCCAGCCGGTACGAGTTCGTCGCCGTCACCCGCGACGAGAACGAGGCCCACGTCCGCGTGATGCTCGTCCAGGCATTGAGCCGCACCGTCTTCCACCTCCAGTCGATCAGCAGTAGCAACGCCGACGACGGCCTCGTCGAAGTCCGCGCGACCCTGGCCGCCGACGGCCGGGACGACCGCGCCCTCGAATCGGCGATCAGCCAGTTGAGCATGGAACCGTCGGTCACCGCGGTGCGCTGGAACGTCCTCACCGAGCGCGAGGAGGCCGACCTGTGAGCACCACTCCCTTCGGCGGCGCCCTGCTCCCGACGCGCGGCCGGGCCGCCCGGCGCGGTCGTGGCGCGGGCATCGCGGCCGACCTCCTCGTCGTACTCGGCGCCGCCGCCCTGATCTGGCTGGTGATCCGCGTCGGGCAGGGGATGAACGCCCCCGTCGACCTGTCCCGGGCGCAGACCGGCATCGACACCGATCCCGCGCAACTGCCCTACTACGCGGCGCGGTCGCTGCTGCGCATGTTCCTCGCCCTCGCCGCCTCGCTGGTGTTCACCTTCGTCTACGCCACCCTCGCCGCGCGGTCGCGACGGGCGCGGACGGTGCTCATGCCGATCCTCGACGTGCTGCAGTCGGTGCCGATCCTCGGCTTCCTGTCGATCACGGTGACGCTGTTCATCGCGCTGTTCCCCGGCTCCACCCTGGGCCTCGAATGCGCGGCGATCTTCGCGATCTTCACCTCCCAGGCCTGGAACATGACCTTCGCCTTCTACCAGAGCCTGATCAGCCAGCCGCGCGAGCTCGGCGAGGCGGCGCAGAACCTCGGACTCTCGCGGTGGCAACGCTTCTGGCGCCTCGACGTGCCCAGCGGCATGATCCCGCTGGTCTGGAACGCGATGATGAGCTTCGGCGGCGGCTGGTTCTTCCTCACCGCATCGGAGGCGGTATCCGTGGCGGGTAAGGAGTACGCACTCCCCGGCATCGGCGCCTACGTCGCCTCCGCCTCGGCCGACGGTGACCTCGGCCGCGTCGGCTGGGCGATCCTCGCCATGATCGTGGTGATCGTCGGCGTCAACTTCCTCTTCTGGAGCCCGCTCACCGCATGGGCGGAGCGCTTCCGGCTGGAGGACTCCGCGACCGGACGCACGCCGAAGTCGGCCGTGCTCACCCTGCTGCGCCGCTCGCACGCCAGCGCCGCGGCGGGCCGCGTGCTGTCGCCGGTCGTCACCGTCTGCGATCGCGTCTTCGGCGCGCTCGGCGGACGGTCCGCCACGACGACGGTGGAGCCGCCCACGCGGCGACGCCTGGGCGACCTGGCCTTCGCCGCCGTCGTCCTCACCGTCCTCGGTTACGGGATCTACCGCTGCGTCGAGGTGATCCTGCGCGATGCGGGGATCGCCGAGGTCGGCCACGTCTTCCTGCTCGGCCTCGCCACGATGGCCCGCGTCGCCGTGGTGATGCTCTTCGCGACCGTCGTATGGGTGCCGATCGGCGTGATCATCGGCCTGAACCCGGCCCTGAGCCGCGCGCTGCAACCGCTCATCCAGATCTTCGCGAGCTTTCCCGCGAACTTCCTCTTCCCGCTGGTCACGGCCGTCTTCGTGGCATGGAACATCCCACTGGACTTCGGTGGCGTCGTCCTGATGGCACTCGGCACGCAGTGGTACATCCTGTTCAACGTGATCGCCGCGGCCAGCGCGATTCCGGGGGACCTGCTCGAGGCCGCCGACGACATGCGGCTGCCGCGCCTGATGAAGTGGCGCTACGTGCTGCTTCCCGGCGTCTTCGCGGGCTACGTGACCGGCGGCATCACCGCCGCGGGCGGCGCGTGGAACGCGTCGATCGTCGCCGAGGTCGTCTCGTTCAACGGCGAGGAACACCACGCCTACGGCCTCGGCGACTACATCGCGCGGGCCACCGCCGCGACCGGCGTCGAGCACACCTCGCACCTGCTGCTGGGCATCGTCGTGATGTGCCTGTTCGTCGTCGGCACCAACGCCGCCCTGTGGCGCCGCCTGTACCGCCTGGCCGAGCGCCGCTACTCCCTCTAGACCTCTTCCCTCGACCCCTTATTACAAGGAGGCATCCCATGACCACCGTGACCCGTCCCGGAGACCGGCCGCTGATCCACCTCTCCGGGCTCACCAAGAGCTTCGAGGGCGCCACCGGCGAGACGCTCACCGTGCTCGACGACATCGACCTGACCATCCGGCCCGGGGAGATCGTCGCCCTGCTCGGCCGGTCGGGATCCGGCAAGTCGACGCTGCTGCGGATCATCGCCGGTCTCATCCCCGCCACGTCCGGCACCGTCGACGCCGACGGGGCCGCCCTGACCGGACCGAACCCGGGCACGGCCATGATCTTCCAGTCCTTCGCGCTCATGCCGTGGCTGACGGTGCAGGACAACGTGGAGCTGGGTCTGATCGCGCGGAACGTCCCGCAGGACGCCCGGCGCGAACGGGCGCTCGCCGCCATCGACACGATCGGGCTCGACGGTTTCGAATCGGCGTACCCACGCGAGCTGTCCGGCGGCATGCGGCAGCGCGTCGGTTTCGCCCGGGCACTCGTGCTCGAGCCCGACCTGCTCCTGATGGACGAGCCCTTCTCCGCGCTCGACGTGCTCACCGCCGAGAACCTGCGCAACGAGATCATCGAACTGTGGGGCCAGGACGACTTCCCGACGCGGAGCGTCTGCATCGTCACCCACAACATCGAAGAGGCCGTGTTGCTCGCCGACCGCGTCGTGGTCCTCGGTTCCAAGCCCGGCCGCATCGTGCACGAGACGTCGATCCCGCTCGCGCGGCCCCGTGACCGGACGGCCCCGGAGTTCGAGGCGATCGTCGACGAGCTCTACGGCGCCCTCACGGGCCGGAGCGCCGAGATCGAGCACGCCCCGGACCCCGGAGAGGCGACACCGGTCAGCCGGCCCCTGCCCGACGCCACCGTCGGCGGGCTCGCGGGCCTCGTCGAGCTGGTGCACGCCGTCGGCGATCATGCCGACCTCCCCGATCTCGCGGCGGACGTGAACTTCGAGCTCGACGACATCATGCCGCTGGTCGACGCCGCGGCGATGCTGGGC
This sequence comes from Tsukamurella sputi, assembly GCF_007858445.1. Taxonomy (GTDB): domain Bacteria; phylum Actinomycetota; class Actinomycetes; order Mycobacteriales; family Mycobacteriaceae; genus Tsukamurella; species Tsukamurella sputi. The sequence goes on from NZ_VIGV01000001.1 coordinate 1,010,409, forward strand.
TTCGTCGTGGTGGAGGGGAACGACATCGCCATCACCGAGGAGGGACGCACGTTCGTGACGGTGCCCCTCACCGAGGCGAAGGAGGTCTTCGCGCAGCAGGCCGCATCCCGCGCACCGCTGGTCCGCACCGTCCTGCGGACCCTCCGCTCCTCGAACGACGGGGCCGCCCGGCTCGGCTTCTTCGTCGACCTGCTGCGCCGCGGCTTCGGACCGGAGGACGCGGAGCGCCAGATGCGGCTGGCGATCGACTGGGGCCGCTACGCGGAGCTCTACGACTACGACGCCGACGCCGATCGGATCCGGCTCGACCAGCAATGACATCATCATGATCCGCGTCTTTGTGATCGCATTGTGACCAAGCACACATTCGCGCGAACCGCCCCCCTACAGGTTGTCTCGCCGCAATCATTTCGTTATCGTCGACGGGACGCGGATCACGAAGCGGTCACGATGAGGACATCGTCGGATCACCACGTGGCACGAAGTGCGGTTTTACGGTTGGAGTATGCGAGATATGACACGGAGTCGCGAGAACCACGTGCGCTGGCAAGGCGGCACGCAGGTCCTCGATGATGAGTCGATCACCGCGATCATCCCGCTGGATGAGCTCGAGTCCCGGCTGGAAGCCGCCTATACGGAGTCCTGGACGGACGCGCCGGACGACACGGGCCTGGTCTACCGCCCCTCCAGCTCGGAGGTCACCCAGGACCTCATGATCCCCGAGGTGCTGTTCACCGGGGACACCGAGATCGATGCGCCCGAGCTGGAGGAGACCGCACTCCTCGACTCGCCCGAGGTCGCTCCCGAGCTCCTCCCCACCCCCGTCCGCAAGGGCGGCAAGCACCGCGTTCCCGCAGCGCCGCACTCCCTCAAGGGTCGCGCCGCACTCCTCGCCCTCGCTGCGGGCGCCAGCGTCGCCGGTGCGGCCGTGGTCAGCGCCACCAACGACGGCCCGTCGACCTCGCAGCAGCCCGTCGTGCCGCCCTCCGGCCCGGAGTTCAACGCCGGCCGCCAGGCGCCTCTGCCCGCCGCACAGGACACCGAGCAGTTCGCCGCCGGTCTCGCGGACGGCAAGGCCCGTAAGGACGCGGACGACAAGCGCATCATCGACTCGATGCGCCCGAAGGTGACCGCCCCCGTGAACGGCGCCACCCTCACCTCGAACTTCGGCACCCGCTGGGGCGCCATGCACGGCGGCCTCGACCTGGCCGCGCCGCTCGGTACCCCGCTGTTCGCGGCGGCCGACGGCGTGGTCACCGACGCGGGTCCCGCCTCCGGCTTCGGCATCTGGATCAAGATCCGCCTGTCCGACGGCACCGTGCTGGTCTACGGCCACATGTTCAACGTGAACGTCCAGGCCGGCCAGACCGTCAAGGCGGGCGACCTGATCAGCTGGGTCGGCAACAACGGATACTCCACCGGCCCGCACCTGCACTTCGAGGTGCACAGCCCCGCCGGCGCGAAGCTGGACCCGCAGGCCTGGCTCGCCGAGCGCGGCATCCGCGTCTAGGCCCGATACGCACAACGAAAGGCGCCCCGGATCACCGGGGCGCCTTTCGTCTGTCCGGCCGCGCCGGACGCGGTCAGAGCTTCTCCATCGGCAGGCCGCCGAAGGTCATCAGGGTGACGGTGCCCGACGAGCCGAAGTCGAACGTTGCCCGCTCCATCGGCCCCGCACCCGTGATGGCGGTGACGGTGCCGAGGCCGAAGGAATCGTGGGAGACCCGGTCACCCACGGCGAGCGTGAGCTTGTTGGCGCGGCGCGAGGTCTTGGGCGCCCGCTTGGGCGTCCAGCCACCGTCGGAACCCGACGACCGGCCACGGCCTCCGAACTGCCCCTGGCCCTGACTCCCCCAGGAGGAACGGTCCTGCCCGAAGACGCCGCGCGAGCCCCCGAACTGACTGCGCTGCGGCTCCAGCCGGCGCCAGTCGACGAGGTGCTGCGGGATCTCCGCGAGGAACCGCGACTCCGGGTTCTGCATCGGATCGCCCCAGCTGGAACGCACCATCGCGCGGCTGACGTACAGGCGCTCCCGGGCACGGGTGATGCCCACGTAAGCGAGGCGCCGCTCCTCCGCGAGCTCGGACTCGTCGCCCAGTGCGCGCATGTGCGGGAACTGCCCGTCCTCCCAGCCGGTCACGAAGACCACCGGGAACTCGAGGCCCTTCGCGGTGTGCAGGGTCATCATCGTGACCACGCCCGCGTCGTTGTCCGGCACCTGGTCGGCGTCGGCCACCAGCGAGACCCGTTCCAGGAAGGCGGCGAGCGAGCCCGGCTCGGGCGCTCCCTCGTCGACGACGACGTCCGTGAAGTCCTGCGCGGAGAACTCCCGCGCGACGCTGATCAGTTCCTCGATGTTCTCGAGGCGCGCGCCGTCCTGCGGATCCGACGAGCCCTCCAGCTCGGCCCGATAGCCCGTCTTCTCGACCACCGCATCGAGCAGGTCACCGAGATCCGTCTCCTCGTCCGCGGCGGTGCGGCGCAGATCCGCCATGAGACCGGCGAAGGCCGCGATCGCGTTGCGCGAGCGCGGATTCAGCATCGCCACGCCACCGTCGACCGCGTCCTCGATGGCGCTGCTGAACGTGCCCCCGCGGTTCTCCGCGTGCACCGTGAGGCAGGCCTGGGCGCGATCGCCGATGCCGCGGCGCGGGGTGTTGACGATGCGCTGCAGGCTGACGGTGTCGTTCGGGTTGTCGATGGCGCGCAGGTACGCGACCAGATCCCGCACCTCCTTGCGCTCGTAGAAGCGCACACCGCCGACCACCTTGTAGGGCACGCCGTGCCGGATGAAGACCTCTTCCAACACGCGCGCGGCGGTGTTGGTGCGGTAGAAGACGGCCACGTCGCTGTACTTGACGCCCTTGTCGGCCAGGGCGTCGATCTCCGAGACCACGAAACTCGCCTCGTCGTACTCGTTGTCGGCGACGTAGCCGGTGATCAGGTCCCCGTCGCCCTGGTCGGTCCAGAGCTTCTTCTCGCGCCGGCCGGCGTTGCGGGAGATGACGGCGTTCGCAGCGGAGAGGATGGTCTGGGTGGAGCGGTAGTTCTGCTCCAGCAGGATGGTCTCCGCGTTGGGGAAGTCCCGCTCGAACTCCTCGATGTTGCGGATCGTGGCGCCGCGGAAGGCGTAGATCGACTGGTCCGCGTCACCCACCACGCACAGCTCACTGGGCTCCACGCCGTCCGCGTCCGTCTCCAGGCCCACCAGCTCACGGACCAGCACGTACTGGGCATGGTTGGTGTCCTGGTACTCGTCGACCATCACGTGCCGGAACCGGCGGCGGTAGTACTGCGCGACATTGGGGTGCGACTGCAGCAACGCCACCGTCTCCCCGATGAGATCGTCGAAATCGAAGGCGTTCGCGCCGCGCAGGCGGGACTGGTACGTGCCGTACACCTCGGCGACGGTGACCGCGAAGGGCTCCCCCGTCTTCGCCGCGTCCGCAGCGGCCTGCTCCGGATCGATCAGCTCGTTCTTGAGGTTGCTGATCTGGGTGGCGAGCGCGCGCGGCGCGAACTTCTTCGCGTCCAGCCCCATGTCCTTGACGATCATGGTGAGCAGGCGGCGGGAATCGTCCGCGTCGTAGATCGAGAAGTTGGAGTTCATGCCCGACAGCAGGCCGGCTTGCGCCCGGAGGATCCGCACGCAGGTGGAGTGGAACGTGGAGACCCACATGATCTTCGCGCGGTTGCCGATGATCCCGGCGACGCGCTCGCGCATCTCCGCTGCGGCCTTGTTGGTGAAGGTGATCGCGAGGATCTGACCGGGATGCATGTTCCTGGCGGCCAGCAGATAGGCGATCCGCCGGGTGAGCACCGCCGTCTTGCCCGAGCCCGCGCCCGCCACGATGAGCAGCGGCGAGCCCTCGTGCAGCACCGCCGCCCGCTGCTGCGGGTTGAGCCCCTCCAGGAGCTCCTGACCGCGTTCCTTCCTCTCCACCTGCGCTTTCTCGCGGGAGAAGGGCTGACGCTGGCGGAGTCCGGACTGCTGCGGTGCTGGGTTACTCATCTCCCGTCCAGCTTAGACGGGACGGCTGACAGGTTTCCGACGCCGGGCGATCACCACACCGGCATGTCGTAGCGCCAGGAAACTCCCGAATCCAGTCCACGGATGACGATGGTGGCCGGGCGCTTCATTCCGTCGGCCGGCCGGGGCAACGCGACACGGGCGGAGGTCTTCACCGACTGCCCGCGCCCGACGCGGACCGGACCGTCGATCATCGTGTCCGGCAGTCCGGCCTTCGAGATCGCGTCACCCGCCCCGATCGTCGCCCCGCCGATCTCGATCGCCAGCGACCGCTGGTCGAAGTCGAACGGGACGACCGACGTCCCCTCGATCACGAGGTCGACGATCACGCAGAGATGCGTCCCCTCGTCGTTGCACGGATCCATCGAGCCGTACCCGGTCTGTGTAATGTTCGCCGCCGAGTATCCCCGCACCGCCTTGAGGGTCTGGCCGGTGACGCCGTCCGCGGCGTAGGTCGTGCCGATGAACAGATGCGGGCCCTTCGGCGCGCCGTACAGCGCAGTGGTGAAGAGCCCGTTGGCGAGCAGGATCAGCGCGATGCCGAGCAGCGTGACCAGCACCCGGCCAGTGATACCCAATCCCCTCTTCACTATCCGAAAATAGCAGGCGGGCGCTCACCGCGCGCTTCTCGCACCCACGACGACCGAGCGCACCCGGCGTGCCGGGTGCGCTCGGGTGGAACGGGTGCGATCAGGCGGCAGCGGCCGTCTCCACCGACGAGGAGGTCGCGGAGTCCGCCGACCCCGTGGAGCTCGCCGACGAGGCGCTCGACGAGGAACCCGTCGAGGACTCCGCTGCCGGAGCCTCGGCTGCCGGCGACTCAGCGGCCGGAGTCTCCGCCGCAGGCGTCCCCGTAGCCGGTGCCTCCGTGGCGGGCGATTCCGCCGCAGGTGATTCGGTCGCCGCGGTTCCGGCGGCCGGGGTTCCGGCGGCCGGAGAATCCGTCGCCGGAGTACCCGTGGCGGGCGACTCGGCGGGGGCGGTCTCCGACGGGGCCTGCGACGCAGGCGAGCTCGCTCCCGTGGACGACCCGGGCGCACCGTCGGACGCGGTCGCGCCCGTCGAGGTCTCCGCGGTCGATGCGCCGCCGGTCTGCGCCGACGAGTCCGCGAGCGACGCGCCCGCCTGCCCCGCCGCCTTGCCGGTCAGGCCGTCGAGGAAGCCCGTCCCGACGCCGAGGAGGCCCGGCAGCAGCCCGATGGTGAACGGGTTGTCCGAGAACAGCGCGTCGTTGCCCGCCTTGAGCGTCTCCCCGATACCGGCCACCGCGGCGTTGATCGCGGCGACGGGATCGCCGGTCGCGAGCGCCTTCACCACGTTCTCGAGGCCGGTGAGCGCGGTCGACGGCAGCATCCGGGTGGTGTTGTAGAGCCCCAGCGTCAGATACAGCAGGGGCTCCGCGGCACCGTCGAGCCCCTTGCCGAGCGGGCCGAGGATCGGGTTGATCTTGTCGCCGGTCTGCAGCACCGCTCCACCGAGCTCCAGCAGCGGCGCGGCGAGGATCCCATGGATGATCTCGTACGAATCCGCCCACTTGCCGGCGGGCACGCCGGAGAGCAGCGTGGTGACGATCCGGGACAGACCGTCGGGTCCGGTCAGAGCGGTGACGATACGGGTCAGTGTGTCCTTCCAGATCCCGCCGATCGCGCCGAAGTCCGGCAGCGCGGTCGGCGACGCCGCGAGAGTGGATGCCGACGCGGCGGCGAAGGTGACCGTGTTCCCCGTCGGCAGGGTGAACGGCCCCGCGTTGGCCCAGTCCGAGCCTGCGATCGCACCGAGGACCGTCGGAATCAGGTTGACCAAGCTGGGGATCGCACCGTACTCCCCGAACAGAGCGTTGATCGCCTTGCCGTTCACAGCGGAGGCCGTGGTGAAGAGCGAGGTCAGCGCCGCCGCGGGACCGCCGGTGCTCAGCGCCTTGAGCGCGGCGACGACGCCGTCGGCCAACAGGCCGGGGATCTCGACGCCGGCCTGGAGCGGGCCGAGGGCGAGCCCGAGGAGTGGCCCGAGTGCGGCCGTCAGACCATCACCGATCGGCCCGAGCTGACCGCCGATCACACTCATCACCGGGAGGAGACTGATTCCGGGCGTGAGGATCGCGCCGGTGATCGTCGTCGCGAAGGTCGTCCACGCATCGCCCACCTTCCCCGCGGCGAGATCGGCCTGGATCTGCTGGAGGTTGGTCAGCAGATTGTCTTCGAGGTACGTGAAGAACGCCTTTCCGGCGTCGCCGGCCGCGCCGGCGATCACACCGGCATTGCCGAGCTGATCCTGTACGAGCTTCGTCAGGCCGGTGACCGGATCGGTGACGAACTTCAGCCCCATCGCCGTCGCCCAGTTCGCAACAGCGCTCGCGGCACCACCGAGGTCCTGGACGATCGGGGGTAGCGACGGAGCCGTCACCGCGCCCATGGACGTGGCGACGGGAGCGACGGCGACGGCCGCCGCGGCGGCCATGGCGACCGCGGGTGCGGCGTAGCGGCGATGAGGGGAACGAAGGTCTGCAGCGAGCATGGAGAAACACCCTTCAACTGGAGTGAGCCGGATCACAATCGAACCGGACGAACGGAACATACGCCCACATCGTGGATATTCGGATCGCTTTCGAAGAAGCTTTGCGACATCACACGTCTATTTGTCTCAATGCGGACTGCACGTTTCTGAACCTCGCTGGTCAGACGGTGGGCGCTCTCCCCAACAGGTCGAGCCCGACCCGTACGCGCGTGTGCGCGAACGGACCGGGCTCGAGTCCGGGGTGAAGCTCGGCTACGCGGCTGCGCCTCCCGCAGACGCGTCCGAGGCGGACGAATCCTTCTCCGGCGCATCCTTGGCGGGGGCGTCCTTCACCGGTGCATCCTTCGCGGGAGCGTCCTTCACCGGTGCATCCTTCGCGGGGGCGTCGGCGGCGGGGGTCTCCTTCACCGGAGCATCCTTCGCGGGGGCGTCAGTCGCCGGAGTAGTGGACACCTCCTTGGCCGGCACCTCGACGGTTGCCGGCGGTGTGGACACGGGCGTCCCGGCCGGCGCCGGGGTCACCACGGGGGCGCCGCCCCGGGTGCGCTCGGTGTCCGTCGCCGCCGCACCGGAACCGCTGACCGGCACGTCCGGCTTCGAGCTGGTGACCGGCGCGGCGGCGGTCGAGGCGGTGCCGAACTGCTCCGGCTGCGTCTTGCCGGACAGCCCGTCGATGAAGCCCTTGCCGACATTGAACAACGCCGGCACCAGCCCGGGCAGGTACTCGTCCTGCTTGAAGAAGACGTCGAGACCGGCGTTGAACGTCGCGGCCGCGCCGGTCGCCAGGGCCTTGGCCGCGGCGACGGGATCGCCCGATCCGAGCGCCTTGACGACGTTCTCCATCGTCCTGAAGAACTCGGTGCCGAAGTTGATCGTCGTGCCGTACGCGGCCGCGAACATCGAGATGAGCGGCCCCTGCGTGCCGTCGAGCCCCTTGCCGAGCGGACCGAGGAACGGGGTGAACTTCGCGATGGTGTCGGTGAGCGTCGCCCCCACACCAAGGAGCGGCGAGATCAGCGTCGCGTGCGCGAGTTGGAAAGGATCAACGAACTGCCCCTTGGGAATCGAGTTCATGTACGCCTTGAGCACACGGGGAATGCCGTTCTCGCCGAAGTAGGACTCACCGAGCCCCTTGAACACATCCACCCATGTCTTGGCGAGCTCGCCCAGATCGGGGAACGACGGCACGGCGGACGGCGATGCCGCGAGCGCGGCGGACGTCGCGACAGCGGCCTGCGTGGAAACCGCCTGAGCCTTGGCCGACGACGAGGCGGGCAGCGACGGGATCACGGCGCCGAGGAGCGCACTGCCGACCTTCACCAGGTTCGGAATCAGGCCGGTCGCGGAGTTCGTGACGTAGGCCTCGAGGAACTTGCCCACGTTGTTCACCCCGGCACCGACGGCTGCGCCCACCTTCGTGACGTCACCCGTCATGATCGCCTTCACGATGCCCTCGCCGGCCTTGAGCAGCTCCGTCGGGAGGCGCAGCGGAAGGCCGAGCGCCGCCTGGCCGAGCGCGATCATGCTGCCGTCGTTGAGCGCGGCATCGAGCGCGGCGCCGAGCTTGCCCAGCTTGGGGTTGAACCGGTCGGCGATCGGGAACAGCGCACTCATCAGCCCGATGAACAGCGTCGATTCGATCTGGCTGCCGATCGGGCTGTACGCGCCGGACAGACTGCCGTTCTTGATGGCCTCGAGCGCGGTCTGCAGCGCCTTCGGGAAGCCGCCGCCGGCGTAGTCGCCGGTCCCGGCTGCGGACTCGAAGGTCGCCTTCAGCGCGTCCCGCAGCGTGTCCGCGAGGAAGGTCACATCGCCCCAGCCCCAGGCGGGAGCCGTGGCCGCCGCGGTGGCGACGGTCGCGGGCGCGACGGCCTGCGGCAGCAGCCCGGCGACGGAGCCCGCCACCTGCGTCTGCAGGTTCACGAGCTTCGCGGGGTTCACGAGGACGGTGGACGCGGGCACGGTGACGGCGCCGACGGAGGCGGTGATCGGCGCGACGGCGATCGCGGCCGCGGTCACCATGGCGAGGGAGGCGCCGGCGTAGCGGCGCGGGACGGAACGACGGACAGCGGCATGCATGGAGGCAAGCACCCTTCGGCTCGAGTGATGCCGATCACGAGCGATCGGACCAGCGCACCATACAACCCACGCCGTGGATTTACGTCCGGTTTCGACGAACCTCTGCGACATTTCATGTTGATATGTCGCACCGTTAAATCCACAGTGCGGGTAATCGCAGGTCAGGCGCGTTCGCAGGTCAGCAGGGTCGCACGGTCAGCGTGGCACCGACTCCGGAACCAGCAACCCGACGGGACCGCTCCCCACACACGCGACGAGCCCCGGCGTCTCCGCCCGCGCGATCAGGCCGTCGCCCGTCCCGGTGACCCGGGCGTAGACGGTGTGCGCGCCCTTGCGCACCGCGACCCGCACGGGCGTGGCGCCGCGCTGCTGCTGCAGGACAACGACACCGTCGGACGAGGCGAGGTAGTGCAGCTCCACGACCCAGTCCCAGAACGCGAGCGGCCCCTCGTAGGCGAGGGCGGCGGGCGCACCGTCGTCGACGCGGGTGCCGCACGGGAAGGGCCCGAGCGGCAGGCTGCGCACCCGCGTGACCCGGCCGGGCTGGAACCGCCCGGACCGGTCGGCGACGGTGGCCTCCCCCGCGTACTCGGCGAAGCGCGGGTGCGCGGGCTGCGTGGCGAGGATCCGCGAGAGCCGGTTGTTCGGGCCGGACAACCGGCTGAGAACGTCGCCGTCGATCTCCTGGTCGAGCATCTCGCGGCCGGCGTACTCAGCGGCGCCAGCGCGGAGGTTCTGCAGGTAGGGGCCCGTCGGGTTGTCGCGCCAGACGGGCGCGAACCGGACCGCGGAGAAGGTTCCGCTGAGCGCGAAGGCGATCACCACCGCCATCCACAACCGCCGATCCCCCACGACACCGGCCGTTCTCGACCGCACGCGGCCCCACAGCGGCTCGCGCCCCGCGACCCCACCGGTTCCACTGCGCAGCACGAGCGCCCCGGCCACCGTCAGCACCCACGCGAAGTCCGCGAAGTAGCGCAGTGACAGCGGGAGCAGCGGCGACGTGAACTCGGAGCTGCGCAGGAAGAACACCGTCGACGAGACGCCCAGGAAGTACAGCCCCGCCGCGCCCCAGGCGGCGAGACCGCGCGGAGCCCACGCCCGGGTGACGGCGAGGATCACCGCGATCGCCAGCAATCCCACGACGGTGAGCACGACGCCGGTGACCACCAGCGGCGGTCCGGGGTTCGTACGGGTCCAGGTCCACGGCCCGCCGACGGCCGCGGGCGCGAGGACCGCGTTCACCGATCGCCACAGCGTCCGGGCCGTGAAGGAGACGGTGTGCGTCCCCGGCCGCGACGCCGTGACCGTCAGCCACAGGACCACCCAGGCCACGACCACCACAGCGAACGCCGCCCACAGCCACCGCCCGCGCCGCAGCACCGAACGGACCGGCCGGGGCCGCCCGCGCAGGTAGGGCAGCAGGCACGCCGTCGCGAGCGCGACGAACGGGATGACCAGTGCCTTCTCGAAGAAGAACAGCGAGGCGAGCAGCGCGAGGACCGCGTACACGCCGGATCGCCGGCGGCCGCGCACGAAGCGCACCGTCTCCGCCACGACGACCGCCAGCCCGATCTGCAGCGGCAGCGCGTTGAGCCCGGAGGCCCACCAGGCCATCGCCGTCAGGGTGAGCGGACTGAACAGGAAGAAGACGAAGGGCACCAGCACCGCCGGGCGCCTCCCGGCGATCACGACCAGCGCGCGGAGCGTGAGCAGCGAGGCCAGCAGCTGCAGTACCAGCACCGAACCCGCCGCGACGGGCCAGCTCAGCGGCGCGACCTTCGTGATCGCCGCCGCGGTGAACAGCGTGCCCGGCATGAAGTGGCCGTCGTAGTCGACGAACCAGGCGCCGAGATCCGCGAGCGGCCGCGATGCCCTGCCGATGAACGCCACGTCGTCCCAGTAGAAGCCCCCGCGCGCCAGCACGTAGCCCCGGACGAGCAGCTGCAGGGCGATGAGGACCGCCGCGCCGATCCACAGCCGTCGCCGCGGAGCGGGGAGTCGGGAGCCACTGAGCACGGTCCCCGATAGTAGGTCCCGCGACTGTGGAAAACTTGAAGCCATGAGCACACCGGACGACACCGGCGCCGAGACGCCGCTCGCCGACGAGGAGATCCAGGCCCTCCGCGAGGAGATCGACCGCCTCGACGCCGAGATCCTGGCCGCGGTCAAGCGCCGCAGCGAGGTCTCCCAGATCATCGGCCGCACGCGCATGGCCTCGGGCGGCACGCGCCTGGTGCACTCGCGCGAGATGAAGGTGCTCGAGCGGTTCTCCGAGCTCGGCCGCGAGGGCCACACCCTCGCGATGCTCCTGCTCCGCCTGGGCCGGGGCCCGCTGGGCCGCTAGCCCGACAGTTCGCGATCAGCCGCGGGCCGGCATCCCCGTGAAGAACTCGACGAGGGCGTTCGGCGCGCCGTCGCCCAGCATCATGGTCGCCATCTCGTCCGCGGACGCCGCGGACCGCTCCGCACGGACGAACATCTCACTCTCGTAGGCGACGAGCGCCGCCTCGGGGTCGCCGGGGTTCTCGACGAGGTGCCTGGCCAGCTCGGCACCGTCGAACAGCGCGATGTTGGCGCCCTCGCCGGCCGGCGGGCTGACGTGCGCGGCGTCGCCGACCAGCGTGACGCCCGGAACGTGCCCCCAGCGGAGGCCGACGGGCAGTGTGTACAGCCGCCGCGGTATGAGCGGCGTATCGGATTCCCTGATCAGGCGGAGCACCTCGTGCGACCAGCCCGGGTACTCCGCGACCACATGTTCGGCCGCCGACGGTGCCGACCAGTCGATCCCGTCGGCCCAGGCCTCGTCGACGTGCAGCTGGGCGTAGGTGTGCACGATGCCGCCGGCCTCGGCGTGGGTGCTGATCCCGCGGCCGGGCGCGAGCGCGAACATCGCGCCCTCCCCCACGAGCTCGGCGATGCCCGGATGCCGGCGCGGGACGTCGTGCAGGTAGGTCTCGACGAACGTGGTGCCGTAGTACGCGGGCTTCGCGTCCGTCACCAGGGCACGCACCCTGGACCAGGCACCGTCGGCCCCGACGAGCAGGCCGGTGGCGACCACCGTCCCGTCGGCGAACGTCAGCTCGTGCCGGCCGGCGCCGAGCGCGCGCACCGCCACGACCTTGGCGCCCCAGCGGATCGCGCCCTTCGGCAGCGCGTCGATGAGGAGGCGGCGCAGCTCACCGCGGAGCACCTCGGGGCGGCCGCCGTTCCCGTCGTCCGGGAGGTCGAGCAGGACGGTGCCGTCCCGGCCGAGGGCGCGGGTCGCCTCGCCGCCCTCGTGGATCAGCGCGCGGAACTCCGCGGTCAGCCCGGCCGCCTCGATCGCGGCCTGACCGTCGGCCTCGTGGATGTCGAGCTGGCCGCCCTGGGTGCGCGACATGGGCGTCGGCTCCGCCTCGTAGATCACGGCGTCGATGCCGTGGATGTGCAGCACGCGGGCCAGGGCGAGTCCGCCGAGCCCCGCGCCGACGATGGCGATGGGTGTCGTCATGGCGATCTCCTCACATGTTTGGAACGATGTTCCATAACAGTTTGGAACACAGTTCCATTCGTGTCAAGATGGAGGCGTGCCACCCCGTAGCCGCCGCACCGACGCCCTCACCCGCGACCGCATCGTGGACGCCGCGATCGAGCTGCTCGACGAGAGCGGCGCCGACGCACTGACCTTCCGCGCCCTCGCGGGCTCGCTGAGCACCGGGAGCGGCGCGATCTACCACCACGTCGCCGGCAAGGACGAGCTCCTCGCCGCCGCGGCCGACGCCGTCCTGCGCCCGATCCTCGCCGCGCCCGGCGACGACGACCCGCGGGAGTCGATCCGCGCACTGGCGCTCGCGCTGTTCGACACGATCGACGCCCATCCCTGGCTCGCCGCGCAGGCGATGGCCGATCCGGGCCGCCCGGCGAACCTGCTCCTCAGCGAGCGGATCGGCAGTGCCGTCCTGGCGATGGGGACGCCGGAGGCGGCCCTGTTCGACGCCGCCACCGCGATCGTCGGCTACGTGCTCGGCGCCGCGGCGCAGAACGCGGCCAACGCCCGCTCGGATCTCGCGCGCAGCGGGCGGAGCCGCGAGGAGTTGCTGGGCGCCGTCGCCGACCGCATCGAACTGCTGGACCGCGACGAGTTCCCGTACCTGCACCGGATCGCCGCCACGATGGCCCACCACGACGACCGCGCCCAGTTCCTCGCCGGGCTGGACCTGCTGCTGACGGGTGTCGCGGCCCTCTGACGGCCGCACCACAGCTGCTGCGATCCGTCAAGGATCACGTTCACGGTGCCACCGAACCCCAGGTCGAAGGGCCTGTTTCCGCAAGACTAGCGGGCATGCCCAGCCCTCACGACTATCTTGTCTGCGCCAGCCAGCGCAGCGGGAGCACCCTCCTCGTGGAGTCGCTCGCGGCCACCGGCGTCGCCGGGCGGCCGCAGGAGTTCTTCCAGTACTACCCGTCCAGCTCGCTCTCCCCGCAGCCGCGCGAGTGGTTCGCCGGCGTCGACGATCCGTCGCTGCTCGACCTCCTCGACCCGATCGATCCCGGCACCGTCGACCCCCGGACGCCGGAGCAGTGGCGCGACGACGTGCTGAGCGAGGGCCGGACGCCCAACGGGGTATGGGGCGGCAAGCTCATGTGGAACCAGACGCCCGTCCTCGTGACCCGCACGCGGATCGCGTCGGGTTCGGTCCGGACCGCGATCCGGTCCCTGTTCGACGGTGCCGACCCCCTGTACGTGCACGTCCATCGGCCCGACGTGGTCGCCCAGGCCGTCTCCATGTGGCGCGCCGTACAGACCCGGGTGTGGCGCGACGACCCCGATCACGACCGCGAGCGCGACGAGCGCGCCGTCTACCGGGCCGACGGGATCGCCCACCTGGCCGGGATCCTCCGCGAGCAGGAGCGGTCGTGGCGGGCGTGGTTCGCGTTCGAGGGCATCACGCCGCTCGAGATCGACTTCCACGAGCTCATCGCCGACCCGCAGAAGACGACGGCCCGCGTCCTGGACGCGATCGGTCAGGACCCGCAGCTCGCGCCCCCGCCGCCGCTGAAACCCCAGTCCAACGATCGCTCCAAGGAGTGGGCGGAGCGCTACCGCGCCGACGCCGCCGAGAACGGATACCCGCTATGAGCACCGTGACCGCTATCGACGAGCTGCGCGTCCTCGAGGCCGAGGCCGTGCACATCATCCGGGAGGTCGCCGCCGAGTTGGAGCGGCCCGTGTTGCTGTTCTCCGGCGGCAAGGACTCGATCGTCCTGCTGCGGCTGGCGGAGAAGGCCTTCCGGCCCGCGCCGTTGCCCTTCCCGATCCTGCACGTCGACACGGGCCACAACTTCCCCGAGGTGATCGACTTCCGCGACCGGCGCGTGGCGCCCACCGCCGAGAACCCCGACGGCATCGAGCTCATCGTCGCCTCGGTGCAGGAGTCGATCGACACGGGGCGCGTCGCGGAATCGACCGAGTCCTCCGGCTCGCGCAACCGGCTGCAGACGCGGACCCTGCTGGACGCCCTCGAGGCCGGCCGCTTCGACGCCGCGTTCGGCGGCGCCCGCCGTGACGAGGAGCGCGCCCGCGCCAAGGAGCGCGTCTTCAGCTTCCGCAACGAGTTCGGCCAGTGGGATCCACGGGCCCAGCGCCCCGAACCCTGGTCGCTGTACAACGGCCGCATCCGGCGGGGCGAATCGGTCCGCGTCTTCCCGCTGTCCAACTGGACCGAGCTCGACATCTGGCGCTACATCGAGCTCGAGGGCCTCGAACTCCCGCCGATCTACTACGCGAGCGAGCGCGAGGTCTTCGAGCGCGACGGGATCCTGCTCGCCGTCTCCGAGTTCACGCAGCCGCGCGACGGCGAGACCGCGCGACGCGAGTGGGTCCGCTACCGCACCGTCGGCGACCTGACCATCACCGGCGCGGTCCGCAGTCGCGCCACCGACATCGCCACCGTGATCGAGGAGATCTCCGCCGCCACCGTCTCGGAGCGGGGCGAGACCCGCGCCGACGACCGCACGTCGGCCGCGGCCATGGAGGACCGGAAGAAGGAGGGGTACTTCTGATGACCGAGGTACTCACCAGGAACACCACCCGCCAGCTGCTGCGGCTCGCGACCGCGGGCTCCGTCGACGACGGCAAGTCGACGCTCATCGGCCGCCTGCTGCACGACACGGGCAGCCTGCCCACGGACCACTTGGACGCCGTCACCGACGGCGATGAGGTGGACCTCGCGGCGCTGTCCGACGGCCTGCGCGCCGAGCGCGAGCAGGGCATCACGATCGACGTCGCCTACCGCTTCTTCTCCACGGAGTCCCGCAGCTACGTGCTGGCGGACACTCCGGGACACGAGCGCTACACCCGCAACATGTTCACCGGCGCCTCCAACGCGCACGTCGCGATCCTGCTGGTGGACGCGCGGAAGGGCGTGCTGCGGCAGACGCGGCGACACGCGCGGATCGCCACTCTGCTCGGCGTGCCGCACGTGATCGCCGCGGTCAACAAGATCGACCTCGTCGACTTCTCCGCGGACCGGTTCACCGCGGTCGAGGCGGAGCTCGCCGAGCTCGCGACGCAGCTCGGGCTGGAGACGATCCCCGCGATCCCGGTGGCCGCCAAGCTCGGCGACAACGTGGTGCACCGCTCGGCGCACACCCCCTGGTACGGCGGCCCGACGCTGCTCGACTACCTCGAGGGCGTCGAGCTGCGGGCGCCGTCGGCGCGGGCCACCGAGCTGCGGCTCCCCGTGCAGTGGGTCTCCCGGCCCACCGCGCAGCTCCGGCGCCGGTACGCGGGCCGCATCGCGGCGGGCACCCTCGCCGTGGGCGACGAGGTGCTCGTGCTCCCGTCGGGCAGCCGGAGCACGGTGACCGCCCTTGACACCCTCGACGACGACCGGACGACGGCCGTCGCGCCGCTGTCGGTGTCCGTGGAGCTGGCCGACGACATCGACGTGGGCCGAGGCGACGTGCTGGTCTCGGGCGCGGCCGACGCCCACCTACCGGTGAACGCGCGCGAGCTCGAGGTCACGGTCTGCTGGCTCGCGGAGAAGCCGCTGCGCGCCGGCGACCGTGTCGCGCTCAAGCACGCCACATCGACGGTCCGGGCGACGGTGCAGTCGCTGGAGCGGCGCCTGGACCCGGAGACGCTGATCGAGCAGGTCGGCCCCAGCGAGCTGGCTCTCAACGACATCGGGACGGTGACGCTGCGGACCTCGTCGGTGGTGGTGGCGGACCCGTACGTGCAGAACCGGGACACCGGCGCGCTCATCCTCATCGACGAGTCCAGCAACGACACCGTCGGCGCGGGAACGATCAGCGAGGCCCGCGAGGTGATCCCCGGCAAGGCCACCCGCAACGACATCCGCTGGCACCCCAGCTCGTTGGGCCGGCCCGAGCGCTGGACGAAGACCGGCCAGCGCGGGGCCACCGTCTGGTTCACGGGGTTGCCCGCCTCGGGCAAGTCGACGGTCGCGGTCGCCCTGGAGCGCGCGCTGGTCTCGCGGGGACGCGTGGCGTACCTGATCGACGGCGACAACATCCGGCACGGCATCTCCGACGATCTGGGCTTCTCCCCCGGCGACCGCGCCGAGAACATCCGCCGGGTGGGGCACCTGACGCGCCTCTTCGCGGACGCCGGAGTGATCGCCATCGCGTCCCTGGTCTCGCCGCTGCGCTCCGACCGGGAGATCGCCCGGGAGTTGAACCTGGCGGCCGACATCGACTTCCTCGAGGTGCACGTCTCCACACCCGTCAGCGAGTGCCGCAAGCGGGATCCGAAGGGCCTGTACGCCCGGGCGGACCGCGGCGAGCTGCGGGGACTGACGGGCGTGGACGGCCCCTACGAGAAGCCCGACGATCCCGACCTGCGCTTCGACACCACCGGCGCCGACACCGACGAGCTCGCGCAGCGGGTGATCGCGCTGCTCGTGGAACGGGGAATACTCGAGGAGTGAGCTGCTGCACGCCCGAGGGCCCGGACCTGCCGCCGCACGCCGGTGCGGCGCCGGGCGGCGGTGCGGCGCCGGGCGTGCACCCGATCGCGCAGGCGCAGATCCCCGCCGGGGCCTTCGCGATGGGTGACGCCCGCGGCGACGGCTACCGCGCCGACGGTGAGCTGCCCGTGCACCGCGTCGCGCTGCCGGCGTTCCAGATCGACGCGACGACGGTGACCGTCGTCGCGTTCGCGGCGTTCGCCGACGCCACGGGGTACGTCACCGACGCCGAGCGCTTCGGCTCGTCGGCCGTCTTCCACGCGTCCGTGGCTGATCCGTCGAGCGGGGTGCCGGTGCCGGGCACCCCGTGGTGGCTGACGGTGCCGGGCGCGACCTTCCGCACGCCCGGCGGTCCGGGCACCGTCGCCCTCGACGACCATCCCGTCGTGCACGTCTCGCACGCGGATGTGCTGGCCTACTGCGCCTGGACCGGGCGGGCGCTGCCGACGGAGGCGCAGTGGGAGTACGCGGCGCGCGGCGGCCTGGACGGCGCGCGCTACCCCTGGGGTGATGAGCACCCCGCACCGGGACGGGACTGCAACATCTTCGTCGGGGACTTCCCCGAGCCCGACGGTGCGGTCGGCACCGTCGCGGCGCGCTCGTACGCACCCAACGGCTACGGCCTGTACCAGGCGGTGGGGAACGTGTGGGAGTGGTGCGCCGACCGGTACTCCGCCCGCTACTACCGGGTTTCGCCCGAACACTCCCCTACCGGACCGGACCGCGGGACCGCCCGGGTGCTCCGCGGCGGTAGCCACCTGTGCCACGACTCCTACTGCTACCGCTATCGCACGGCTGCCCGGAGCCACAACACCCCGTCGTCCTCCGCGAGCAACATCGGATTCCGCACCGTGTCCGATTCTGATATCGCGATTCCATAGATTCGATATACGCCGGAGGTGCGACATGTCCGTAACGCTGCCCGAATTCCGCGACGTACCGCTGAAACTCACCTCCTTGCGTGCACCTGAGGGCCGCTTCGACCGGGCGCGGGAGGAGTTGCGCTACGCATCCAATCAGGACATGGTGGTCAGCCTCGTGTAACTGGCGCTCAAGCAGAAACTCCAGCGGGCGATGATCGAACGGATCGCGTCGAATCCGGACGGTCCCTACGCCGCGCTGGCCGATCCCGAGTTCCTCACGGAGGCGAGGCGGTGACGCCTTCGCCCGTCGAGCGCCCCGTTCCGCACATCGTCGACAACTCCGTGTGGTCGAGAATCCAGACCGGCGAGATCACCATCACCGCGCTGGAGTCGTTCACGACGGGAGGGAATCTTCTTGCAACATGTACACCGCAGCTCCTCGAGGCCCTCTGCTCCACGCGCTCACCTAGCGAATGGGATTCCGAGTACGCGCTGAATTGGGAGTTCCTCGATGTGCTCCACCCCGGCATCGAAACCCACGCCGTCTCCGTGGAGTTGCAACGTCGCCTCTGGCACGCCGGCAAGGTTCGCGCCGCCGGCCCCGTCGACACGATGATCGCCGCGATCGCCCTCCGCCACGGTGCGATCGTGGTCCATCACGACGGCGACTACGAGCAGATCGCCGAGGTGGCACCCGAGTTCCAGCAGGTGCGCGTGTAGGTCAGGCGTTGACGGCGTCGGAACCGGGGACGTGCTCGGCCGACCCGTGGGCGGCCAGCTCGCGGCGGGCGCCCTGCGGACGACGCGAGGGCAGCGGGGTCTCGTCGGCGTCGGGCTCGGCGCGGCCCGCGAAGAAGGCGGCCATGAAAGCCTCGGCGATCGCCGTCCCCTCGGCCTCGGACGGCAGCACGTCGCCCGTCTCCTCGCGCCAGTTCGCCAGCACCCCGGCGAGCCGGCGGGCCACCCACTGGTAGGCGGGCTCGTCGATCACGTTGTGCCGCTCGTAGGGGTCGACGACCAGGTCGTAGAGCTCGCGCCGGGCGCGGGGCGCGGCGGTCTCGTACGGGTCGAGCGAGGCGGCGGACGAGCTGTCGGCGATGTCCAGCGGCAGTAACAGCGCGGGCCGGTCGGCGTAGTTCTCGATGTAGCTGAACTGCTTGGTGCGCACGGCGCGGATCGGGTCGTAGGCGTCGTGATAGGTCTTCTGGGTGAACAGCCCGGCCCGCACCTGCTCGCCCGTCGGTTCCAGCAGCTCCGCGGCGTGGGTCTCGCCGTCGACGTCCTCCGGCAGCGGCAGGCCGAGCAGGTCGAGCACCGTCGGGGTCAGGTCCACACCGGAGAACAGGTCGTCGTAGACCCGGGGCGCAAGGCCGAGGGACCGCGGGGGACGCACGATGAAAGCGACGCCGGTGCCCTCGCCGTAGAGCGTGGACTTGGCCCGGGGGAAGGCCAGGCCGTGGTCCGTGATGAACAGGATCCACGTGGTCTCGGCCAGCCCCAGCTCGTCGACGGTGTCGAGCAGCCGCCCGACCGCCGCATCGGCCTGCGTGATGCTGCCGTGCAGCCCGGCCAGGTCGTCACGCACCTGCGGGGTGTCGGGGAGGAAACCGGGCACACCGATCGCGCCGGGATCGGCGGGCGTGTACTGGTCAGCCGGGTACGGGCGGTGCGTCTCGAAGAAACCGGCGGTGAGGAAGAAGGGCCGCCCGTCGCCGCCGCCGACGTGGTCGGTCAGCCAGGCCTGCGACTGCGCGACGACGTAGTCGCACAGCGAGTCCGAGACGTCCACGGTGTCGAATCCGAGGCGGGTCGGGTCGGCACTCTCGTGCTGCATCCCGAACAGCGCGCTGCGGTAGCCCGCCGCACCGAGCAGCGCGGGCAGGGTGCGCACGTGGTCGCGGTACTCGAAACCGTGGTGCGCCAGCCCGACGAGACCGTTGCGATGCGGGTGCAGGCCGGTGAAGAGCGAGCCGCGGGCCGGCGAGCAGAGCGGGGCGGTGGCGTGGGCGTCGGTGAACCGGATGCCCTCGGCGGCGAGGCGGTCGAGGTTCGGACTGACCACGCCCTCGGCTCCGTAACAGGTGAGGTGTCGGCCCAGGTCGTGCCAGTGCACCAGGATCACGTTCTCCCGGGTGCCGGTACCCGCCTGCTTCTCCACCACACCTCGACGTTGCCACAGCTCACCGTGCTCCTGCGAGATTTGCACTCACAATGAGCTGAGAGTGACGTCCGTCACTGCAGGGCGATGTAGCGGGTCTCCAGGTACTCCTCAATGCCCTCGCTGCCGCCCTCGCGGCCGAAGCCGGAGGCCTTGACGCCGCCGAACGGGCCGGCGGGATCGGAGATCACGCCGCGGTTCACGCCCACCATGCCCGCCTCGATCCGGTCGGCCACGCGCAGCGCGCGATCGAGATCCTTCGTGAAGATGTACGCGGCCAGTCCGTACTCGGTGGCGTTCGCCGCCGCCACGCCCGCGTCCTCGTCGGCGAAGGAGACGATGGGCGCGACGGGACCGAAGACCTCCTCGGTGAGGATCCGCGCGTCGGCGGGGACGTCGGCGAGCACCGTCGGCGGGAAGAAGTGGCCGGGCCCCTCGGGCGCGACCCCACCGAGCCGCAGCGAGGCGCCCTTGGCGACCGCGTCCTGCACCAGCTCGGAGACGATGGCCTGCTGGTCCGCGGAGACCAGCGGGCCGATCGTGACGCCCTCCTGCACTCCGGGGCCCAGCACGTACTGAGCCATCCCGTCGACGAGCTTGGCGGTGAACTCCTCGACCACCGACTCGTGCACGTGGAAACGGTTCGCCGCGGTGCACGCCTCGCCGCCGTTGCGCAGCTTGGCGAGCAGTGCCTGGGCGACGGCCTGGTCGACGTCGGCGTCGTCGAAGACCACGAACGGCGCGTTGCCGCCGAGCTCCATCGACGTGCGCAGGATGCCGGGCGCCGACTGGGCGATCAGCGCGGCGCCCACCTCCGTCGACCCGGTGAAGGTGAGCTTGCGCAGCCGCCGGTCCTCGAGCAGCGGCCCCGTCAGCGCCCCGGACCTCGACGTGGGCAGCACCGAGATCACGCCGTCGGGGACGCCCGCGTCGCGCAGCACCTCCGCGAGCAGCAGCATCGTCAGCGGGGTCAGGCCGGCGGGCTTGACCAGCATCGTCGCGCCGGCGGCCAGTGCGGGACCGATCTTGCGGGTACCCATCGCGAGCGGGAAGTTCCAGGGCGTGATCGCCAGGCACGGCCCGACGGGGGCCTTGCTCACCAGGATCCGGCCGGTGCCGGCGGGCGCGGGCGTGTACCGGCCGGCGATCCGGACGGCCTCCTCGGAGAACCACCGGAAGAACTCGGCGCCGTAGCGGACCTCGTTCACCGATTCCGGCAGCGCCTTGCCCATCTCGAGCGTCATCAGCAGGGCGAAGTCGTCCGTCCGGGC
The DNA here is from genome assembly GCF_007858445.1 of Tsukamurella sputi. GTDB lineage: Bacteria > Actinomycetota > Actinomycetes > Mycobacteriales > Mycobacteriaceae > Tsukamurella > Tsukamurella sputi. The sequence continues at coordinate 1,031,298 of NZ_VIGV01000001.1, forward strand.
GATGAGCCCCTCGTAGGCGGCGCGCAGGATCTCGGCGCGCTGGCGGGCGGGCGTCGCGGCCCACGCAGGACCCGCGGCGACGGCGGCATCCAGCGCCGCGGCGCCGTCCTCCGGCGTGGCGTCGGCGACCTCGACCAGCACCTCCTCGGTGGCCGGGTCGTGCACCGGAAAGCTTGCGCCCGAACTCGAATCGCGGAAGGAACCGTTCACGAAGATCCCGGTGGGGATGCGGTCGAGGAGGTCACGGATACGCTGCTCGGTTGCCATACCGCCACCCTAGCTCCGCGCCGCGCGTACGCGCACGGCGTTCTCCCCGGGCCTGCTGTGACGTCGTGCGCGAACCGCCCGCGGGAGGCGGACAGGACACTAGGCTGACGCCATGAGCGACAGCGACATCACCGCGTCCACCGCCTGGCGGAACCTCGTCGACCATCACCGTGAGATCGCCGGCACCTCCCTGCGGGAGCTGTTCGCCGCCGATCCGCAGCGCGGCTCGGAGTTCGTCTTCCGGGTCGGCGACCTGTACATCGACTACTCCAAACACCGCGTCACCCGCGAAACGCTGGGCTTGTTGGCCGCGCTCGCGGACGAGGCCGGTGTGGCCGCCCGCCGCGATGCGATGCTCGCGGGCGAGCACATCAACGCCACCGAGGACCGCGCCGTCCTGCACACCGCGTTGCGCGCACCGTCGAGCCTGGATCTGCGGGTGGACGGGCAGGACGTGACCGGCGACGTGCACGACGTGCTGGAGAAGATGGGCGCCTTCAGCGAGGAGGTGCGCTCGCGGCGCTGGCGCGGCGCGACGGGCGAGCCGATCACCGACGTCGTGAACATCGGCATCGGCGGCAGCGACCTGGGGCCCGCGATGGTCTACAAGGCGCTGCGCTCCTACGTGCAGCGCGGCATCACCTGTCATTTCGTCTCCAACGTCGACCCGGCGGACGTGACGGCGACGCTGGCGCACCTGAATCCGGCGACGACGCTGTTCATCGTCGCGTCGAAGACCTTCGGCACCCAGGAGACATTGACCAACGCCCACGCCGCCAAGCGCTGGCTGCTCGACGGCCTGGGCACCGGCGAGGAGGCGGTCGCCAAGCACTTCGTGGCCGTCTCGACCAACGCCGACCGGGTCGCCGCCTTCGGCATCGACACCGCGAACATGTTCGGCTTCTGGGACTGGGTGGGCGGCCGCTACTCGGTGGACTCCGCGATCGGACTGTCCGTGATGATCGCCGTCGGCCCCGAGCGCTTCGGCGAGTTCCTCGCCGGCTTCCGCGCCGTCGACGAGCACTTCGCCTCCGCGCCGATCGCGGAGAACGCGGCGATCATGTTGGGCCTCATCGGACTCTGGTACTCGGACTTCTTCGGCGCGCAGTCCCGCGCCGTGCTCCCCTACTCCCAGGATCTGGCGCGGTTCCCCGCGTACCTGCAGCAGCTCACGATGGAGTCCAACGGCAAGTCCGTGCGGATCGACGGGACTCCCGTCACCGCGGACACCGGCGAGATCTTCTGGGGCGAGCCCGGCACCAACGGCCAGCACGCCTTCTTCCAGCTGCTGCACCAGGGCACGCGGCTGGTCCCGGCGGACTTCCTCGGCTTCGCGGAGTCGACCGACGACCTGCCCACCACGGACGGCGTCGGCACGATGCAGGACCTGCTCATGAGCAACCTGTTCGCGCAGACCAAGGTGCTCGCCTTCGGTAAGACGGCGGATGAGATCGCCGCCGAGGGAACCGATCCGAAGGTGGTGCCGCACAAGGTGATGCCGGGCAACCGGCCCACCACCACGATCCTCGCGCCGAAGCTCACGCCCTCGGTCGTGGGCCAGCTCATCGCGCTCTACGAGCACCAGGTCTTCACGGAGGCCGCCGTGTGGGGCATCAACGCCTTCGACCAGTGGGGCGTCGAGCTGGGCAAGGTACAGGCGGGCGAGCTGCTCCCCGTCATCGCGTCCGACGAGGCCCCCGCCGCGGACCTCGACTCGTCGACCGATGCGCAGGTGCGCTGGTACCGCACCCAGCGCGGCCGGGCCGTCTGACCGCATGACGACGCAGCGCCCCGTCGTCGGGGTGATCGGGCTGGGCGCCATGGGCGCCCCGATGGCGCGGCACCTGCTGCGCGGGCACGGCGCCGTGCACATCACGGCCCGGCGGCCGCGTCCCGATCTGGTCGCCGACGGTGCCGTCCAGCACGCCGACGCCGCCGCGCTCGTGGCGGTCGCCGACGTGGTGCTGCTCATGCTGCCGGACCTGCCCGAGGTCGAGGAGGTGCTCGCGGGCGGGCTGCTCGACGGCGACCGCCCCCTGCTGCTCCTCATCGGCTCGACCTCGTCGGCACCCGGGGTGCGGGCGCTCGCGGACCGTCTGGACCGGGAGACCGGCGGCCGCGTGCGCGTCGTCGACGCGCCCGTCTCGGGCGGCGAGGACGGCGCGATCGCCGGCACGCTGTCGATCATGATGGGCGGCACCGAGGAGGACTGCGCCCTGGCCGCGACGGTCCTGGCGCCGTGCGGCACCCCGGTGCGGCTCGGACCGCTGGGGGCCGGGCAGGTCGCCAAGGCCTGCAACCAGCTCGTCGTAGCCGCGACGATCGCCGCGCTGGGTGAGGCGACGGTGCTGGCCGACCGATCGGGCATCGACCTGCGAACAATGTGGGACCTGCTCGGCGGGGGCTACGCAGCCTCGCGCCTGTTGGACACGCGCAAGGAGAAGCTCGTCTCCGGCGACGATGCGCCGTCGGGGATGGCGAAGTACCTGCTCAAGGACCTGAAGTCCGGGGCCGAGGTCGCGGCCGCCACCGGCACGGAGGCGGCGCTGCTCCCCGCGCTGCTGGCGGAGTTCCAGGAGATCGTGGACGCCGGGCTGGGCGAGCGCGACATGGCCGTCACCCGGCGATTCATCGCCGAGCGGACGCCGGGTGCGGGCTAGGTCCACGACACTCGGGAGGAATCACGAGGACTTCGGGATCTGCCACGTGCCGTCCGAGTTGCAGCTGAGCACGAAGCCCTGGCTGCGCTCGAGGGCCAGCTTGCCCGTCGGGTATCCGGCGCAGCTCTCGCCGATGCTCCCGCGGGCGTAATCACTGACATCAGGGTCGGCGTGGGCGGGAGCCGCCGCGACGATGAGAGCGATTCCGGCTGCGGAGGCGATCGTGGCCGTCTTGATGAATGTGCGCATTTCGCACCACCTTTCGTCCCCGATAACGCTAGGGACGACGAGGCGACGGCACATCCGGGCCGAACCCCCGGGTTCTGCGGAATCGCCTCAGGGCTGAGCCCCTACCCCGCCCGGGTGGGGGGCGGCCGTCAGACCAACCTGCGAGTGAGCTCGTCGGGCGCGTGGCGCAGCACCGCGCCCAGCGGCGTCCACGGCCACGACGGGACGGCGGCCTCCTTGGGCTCGCGGTCGATCGCCTTGACCAGCGCCTTCACACCGGCGTCGAGGGAGGACTTCATCGAGGTCTTCACGTCCTTGTTGATGTCGGTGTCGATGAAGCCCGGCTTGATGACGGTGACCCTGATGTCGCTGCCCGCGAACTCCGCCTGCAGCCCCTCCCCCAAGGCGGTGACCCCGGCTTTGCTCGCGGAGTAGGCCGCCTGCGCCTTCGACATGCCGCGCTGTCCCGCGATGGAACTGATCAGCACCAGGTGGCCACGGCCCTGCGCGCGGAAGACCTCGAGCACCGCCTCGACCTGCGCCACCGCGCCGGTCAGGTTGGTCTGGATCGTCTCGAGGTTGGCGTGCGCCTTCCCGGTGCCGAGCGGCGCCCCCTTGCCGATGCCGGCATTGACGATGGCGCGGTCGAGACCACCGAGCCGCTCGACGACGTCGGCGATCGCGACGGGCACCGCGTCGAAGTCCGTGACGTCCAGCCGGCCGATCTCCACGGCGCCCGCGTCCGGCAGCGGCGTGAGTTCGGCACGGAGCGCCTCGAGCCGGTCGAGGCGCCGGGCCAGGAGCCCTACGTCCTCGCCGCGCTCCGCATACGTCCGAGCCATGCCTTCGCCGAGACCGGAGCTGGCTCCGGTGATGAGGATCCGCATTCCCCCACCCTATCCACACCGTGGGTTCCGTCGCCGCCTTCGACGGTGCCGTGCGCGTCGCCGCCGGCGGCCAGCGCCGGGCCGCCGAGACCCGTGCGCGCGAAGATCTGGATCAGGGGGCCGACCCCCACCGCGTACAGCAGGGTGCCGAATCCCAGATTGCCGCCGAGCAGGAATCCCATCGCGACCACGGCGATCTCCATGGACGTGCGCACGAGACGCACCGACAGGCCCGTGCGCCGCACCAACCCGGTCATGAGGCCGTCGCGCGGGCCCGGCCCCATTCCGGCGCCGATGTAGAGGACCGTCGCGAAGGCGTTCGCCGCGATCCCGGCCAGCAGGATCGGTACTGCGATCAGCAGTGCCGGCGAGGCCGGGAAGAACGGGGACATGACGTCGAAGGCGATCCCGATCACGAAGACGTTGGCGATCGTGCCGAAGCCCGGTCGCTCCTTCAGCGGGATCCAGGCCAGCAGCACCAGCAGGCCCACCACGATGATGACCGCGCCCACCGACACGCCGAGGTGGCGGGCGATCCCCTGGTGCAGCACGTCCCAGGGCATGTTGCCCAGGCCCGCGCGCACGATCGCCGCCATCGCGGTGCCGTACAGCCACAGTCCGGCGAAGAGCTTCACGAGTCGCATCATCATGTCGTCCACTGTGACGCCCAGTGGACTGATGATCCATAGCCAGTTCTGACATACTGGCCTGGTGTTCCCCTCAACTGGCACTGTCGGCGCGGCCGCCCTGACCCGTCAGCTCGGCTCCTGGAAGCCCGACGGTCCGCGCCCCGCCTACCTCGCGCTCGCCGAAGCCCTGCGCCTGCTCGTCCTCGACGGGCGGGTCCCCGTCGGGACCGCACTGCCGAGCGAGCGCGCCCTCGCCGCCCACCTCCAGGTCAGCAGGACGACGGTGACCGCCGCCTACGCCGAGCTCCGCGACAGCGGTCACCTGCAGTCCCGGCAGGGGGCGCGCAGCGTGCTCACGCTGCCGCACGTCGTGCCCGCCGAGCCCTCGGACACCGGGCCCGAGGCCGACCTGATCCGGCTGAACATCGCGGCACCGTCGGCCCCGGATCAGATCGTCCACGACGGCTACCGGCACGCCCTCGAGTGCGCGCCGCCGTACCTCGCGGGCATCGGCCTCTACCCCGACGGGGTGCGCGCACTGCGCGAGGCGATCGCGCGCCGGTACACCGACCGCGGCCTGCCGACCGACTCCGAGCAGGTGCTGGTCACCTCCGGAGCGCAGCACGCGCTGCGCGTCGTCCTCGACACGGTGGTGCACCCCGGCGACCGCGTGATCGTCGAGCAGCCGACGCACCACGGGACCATCCTGGCCCTGCGCCGGCACAACGCGCGGCCCGTCGCCGTGGGCCTGCACCCGGAGCACGGCTGGGACCTCGACCAGCTCGAGGCGGTGGTCAAACAGCAGAATCCGCGGATCATCTTCACCATCCCCGACTTCCACAACCCCACCGGACTGCTGCTCGACGAGGCCGGGCGGCGCCGGCTCTGCGAGATCTCCGCGCGCTACCGCGTGCCCGTCGTCGTCGACGAGACGATGGCCGAGCTGGCCCTCGACGCGCCCGCGCCCCCGCCCGTCGCCGCGTTCGCCCCTCGGGGTGCTCGGATCATCACGCTGGGCTCGGCGAGCAAGACCATCTGGGCGGGCCTGCGGGTGGGGTGGATCCGCACCGAGTCCGCGCCCGATTCGATGACGGCGGCCCGCTACGACATGGACCTCGCGGGCGCGGTCTTCGAGCAGCTCGCCGCCGGCTACGCCCTCGACCACCTCGCCGACTTCCTGCCGGCGCGGCTCGACTCGCTGCGGGCCTCCCGGGACGTCGCGCTGCGGGCCGTCGCCGAACACCTGCCCGGCGCGACCGTCTCCCCCGGCGTCGGCGGGTTGTGCCTGTGGGTCACGCTGCCACGCCCCGTCGGGACGGCCACCGCGGCCGCCGCCGCGGGGCTCGGCGTGCGCATCGCCGCCGGCTCCGCCTTCGGGGTCGACGGTGCCCTGGAGCGCAACCTCCGCGTCCCGTACACGCTGCCGGCCGACCAACTCGAGCGCGCGATCGAACTCGTGGGTGCGGCCTATCGTTCGGCGACGGGCGGGGCGACGGGCGGCACGGACCTGGACCGGCAGCTCGTGGTGTGACTACGCGCCGCACGCGGAGGGGCGGGCGCGGGCGCCGCAGAAGGCTGCGCCCTCGCCGGATGCCGAGGTCGAGACGATGTCCGTAGCGGAGTCCAGCCGGAGTACGTCCGATGGCACGAGGGACACCGCACTCGGCGGTCGCGCGGCGGTGATGACCTGCGTCCCTGTGGCGAAACCCTCGCCGCGGGTCTCGTGCCTGATCACGAAGTCGTACGTGACATCGCTCGCGCAGTTCGCGCCGGCGTCGTCGCACAAAGTCCGGTAATAGCCGGTACCGGTGCCGTCCGCGCGGACGGTAAGACCGCGGCCGTGGCCGCCGTACCACCCGGCGAGGAGCGAGGGCTGCACGCGGAGATAGTGGTACGAGGTCCCGCGATTCGGGATCGTCAGCGTCATCGCCGTCCAGTCGATCGCGCCGATGAGCATGCGGGTGCGCGGGTCCCCCTCGGTCTGCACCGCAGCCACGGTCACCCCGTCCGATTCGGTCACCGAGACCAGCTCCCAGCGGTGCGACCCGAGGACGCGCCCGGAGAAGTCCAGAGTTTGCGCAGTGCCATCGATGAGGTATCGATCCCAGATCTCTGACGGCGACTCGGTGCGCACCCAGGTCCCCACGACGAGGTCCCGGACGCGGTCCAGATCCGCCGCCGGCGAAAACAGCGAGGACGCCGTGGAGGATGCCGAGGGCGGGGTCCCGTAGTCAACAACGGCGTCATGCGTACACGCCGAGATCAATGCGGCTACCAACAGCACGACCGCGGATTTCACCCTCATGGATTAAAAATAGTCGCCCGTAGATAGCAGATCTCGAACATGCCGCGCAGATCGATCACTCCGCGCCGGATTCCAGACCGTAGATTGTCCCCGTGACCTTCGGATCCTTGGTGCAGTACTACGGCCCTCCTCCCGGGAGCCGCTCCGCGACGTGGATCGTCTACACCACGTTGACGGTGTACGCCGCCTACGCCGCCGCGATCACCTGGACCTGGGCAGTCAGCCCCGCATCGCGCGCCACCACCACCGCCGTCCTCATCGGCCTCTTCGTCGTCTCGACGGCGGGATGCGTTGCACAGGCGATCGGAACAGGAAGCCGGCGCGACGGCCGACCCACCTACTACGCGATGAACCGAGACGGCACATGGGTGCCGTTCGTCGCGCTCATTACGCCGCGTCGCGTCGCCACGGGGCCCGCTATCGGCGCCGCGATACTGGCGGTCCTGACCGCCGGAGTGTTCCTGCGTCACAGCGGACCCACGATGCTCGACGTCGTGGCGTTCGGGGTGTACACGGTCGCCGCGAACGGCGCGATGGCTCTCAGCTACCGCCACGTCCGGAACTACCACCGCTCCGCACCTGTCGACCCGCAGTGACGTCGGACACATTCGCCACTCCCCGGAATCACTGGGACCGCGGTCCGGTTGTAGCGTGCAGAACCGACGACCTCCGCTGGAAGGGACCACCCCCATGGGACAGAACAACACCGCACGTGACCTCGGACTTCTCGCCCTGCGCACGGCCGTGGGCGGCGCGCTCGCGTACCACGGCTCGCAGAAGCTGTTCGGGTGGTTCGGCGGCCACGGCCTCGAGGCCACCGGCCAGGGCTTCGAGTCGATGGGCTTCGCGCCCGGCAAGCCGAACGCCGCCCTCGCCGGCGCGGGCGAACTAGCCGGTGCCGCGCTCGCGCTCGGCGCCGCGACCCCGCTGGCCGCGGCCGGCGGCGTGGGCGCGATGCTCGTCGCCGCCGAGGTGCACCGCCCGCAGGGCTTCGCAGCGCAGAGCGGTGGCAACGAGTACCCGATCACCCTCGGTGTCGCCGCCGCCGCGCTGGCTCTGACCGGCCCCGGCAAGTACTCCGTCGACCACCTGCTGGGCGATCGCCTGAACAAGCCGTGGCTCGCCGTGGTCGCGCTCGGCGGCGCCGTCGCCGGCGGCGCGATCACCATCGCCCGCCGCAACGCCGCACTCGCGCAGGCCGAGGCCGTCTCGGAGGAGATCGAGAAGGAGTCCGCGGAGGGCGATGTCATCCTCGGCGATTACGACCCGGAGACGGGCAAGAACGACGGCGCGGACAAGCTCATCAAGTAGTCCCCGCCGCCGCGGCACTCACCGGCCGCGAGAAGTCGAACGCCGCCGGACCCCTCACCCTGGGTCCGGCGGCGTCGTCGTACTACCGGAACAGGCCGGCGCCCAGGAAATCCGAGTCACCGCGCACCCCGGGGACGGCGAAGAAGTAGCCGCCGCCGAAGGGGGTCACGTAATCGGTGAGCGGCTCGTCGATCAGGCGCTTCTGCACCGCCTCGAACTGCGCCTCCACGTCCTGCTGGAAGCAGAGGAAGACGTGGCCGCAGGCCATGTTGCCGTTCATGTCCAGCCCCAGGTCGTAGTTGTACGACCGGCGCACCAGGCGCTGCTTCTCCGTCTTCTCGCCCTCACGCGGGTTCGCCAGACGGATGTGCGAGTCCATGGGGATCACGTCGCCCTCGGGGTCGGCGGCGAAGTCGGGCTCGTCGGCCTCGGCCGCACCGTCGAGCGGGGCGCCCGAATCGCGCCGGCGGCCGAACATGCCCTCCTGCTCCGCGATCGAGACGCGGTCCCAGAACTCGACCAGCATCCGGATCAGCCGCACCACGAAGTACGTGCCGCCGTGCGCCCAGGCCGGCTCTCCGCCACCGGTCACCCAGATCAGCTCCTCGGCCTGCGAGCCGACGGGATTGGCGCTGCCGTCCTTGAAGCCCAGCAGGTTGCGCGAAGACCCCTCCGGCCGCGGGGGCGCGCCGTAGCCCTGCATCTTCCACCGCAGCTGCATCGAGCCGCGCGTGTGCTTGGCGATGTCGCGCAGCGCGTGGTGCACGGTGTCGGGGTTGTTGGCGCACAACTGAAGCACCAGGTCGCCGTGCATCTGCGCGGGATCGGGCTGGTCGTTGGGGAAGACCGTCATCGGCTTGAGCTTCGCCGGCTTCTTCCCGCCGAGTCCGAAGCGGTCGTCGAACAGCGACGCGCCCACGCCGAGGGTGATCGTCAGCCCGTCGGCCGGGACCACGGGCCCCAGCACCGCGCTGTCCGACGGCGCCTTCCCCACGCCGAGGTTCGCCGGAGTGCCGCCCGCGGTGAGGAACCGCGCACGGTCGGTGATGGTGCGCAGCAGCCGCTCCAGCCCTGCGCGGTCGGTGATCACGTCGAACGCCGCGACCATGAGCGCCGCCTGCTTCTCCGCCGGCGGCGGCGTCAGGATGCCCGACTGGTGCTCGCCCTCGAACGGGTAGGAATCGCGCACCGTCGGACCGGAGGACTGTGCGGCATCGCTGCGCGCGCCCCCGGCCAGCACACCGCCGACGGCGGCGACGCCCACGGCGCCCACCGCCGCGCCCTGCAGGAACCTCCGCCGGCCGGTTCCGGACTCCTCCGCCGGACGCTGATCGTTATCGCTCATGCTTGGGGATCTCCAGGAGGTTGGGCACGGCGGACAGGGTCTCGAGAGCCTGTCCGACGGTGCCGTTGATCTTCTGCCGCAGCGCCAGCGCGGGCTGTTCGAGCGGCGGGTAGGAACCGTCGGGCCGCTTCACCGCGTCGAGGGCCTTCACGATGTCGTCGAGCTCGCGACGGGCCGTGGGCAGCAGGTCCGGCACGCGCGGCGCGAGCAGCGGCTCGAGCACGCGGAGCACGGCGCGGGTGGCCTCGACATCGGCGGCGGTCGCCGCGTAACCGGCGTGCGCGCCCTGGTCGCTGACGCCCGTGAGGTGATCGCGCAGGGCGTCCTCGAGGATCTCCTGCGCACGCTTGGTGAGCGTGATCGGATCGCCCGCGATCTCGTCGGTGCGCAGGTCCTTGCGCACCGTGGCCAGCGCCTCCAGGGTCTTGTCGACCTGTGCCGTCAGCGCCGCCGACGGTTCGCCGCCGTACAGTCCGTGCTCGATCCGCCGGATGCCGGAGAACTCCGGATCGCGCACCCCGTCGGCGAAGCCGTCGGGCAGGCCGGCGACGGCGGTGCCCGCCGCGCCGAAGCTGTTGTACGAGGCGCCGACCTTCTCCCAGGCGGTCATCGCGTCGAGCCAGGCCGCCTTCGCGCCCGCGGTGTCGCCGCCACCGAGCGCGCCCTTGACGCGGGCGAGCGCCGATTCGACGGCGGGGAGCACCGTCAGCACGTAGTCCTGGTACTTCGCATTCGCGCCGTCGAGATCGCCCTTGGTGACCCGCGCGACGGGCTTCGGCGCGTCGGCCCCGCCACCGGAGACGGTGAACTGCTCGGAACGGGTCTCCTTCTGGCCGGCGAGGTAACAGACGAACTGGTAGCCGCCGCCCCCCAGAGTCGCCGACAGGTCCGCAGTGGTGGCCGGTCCGAGGGTCTCGATCTCGCCGACGACGGCGCCGCCGCTGTCGACGAGCGTGATCTCGCCGGACTTGCCGGACTTGTTGGTGACGGTGATGCGCTGCTGCCCGGCGGAGGCGCCCGTGAAGCCCTTGGCGCAGGTGGCCTCCGTGACGGTGACGGCGCCCGCGGCGGCCGGCTTGGCCGGGAGGATCGCGATGATCAGGCCCGCCACCAGCAGCGGCACCAGCACGACGACGGCGGCCGCGAGCCCGGTGCGCGTGCCCGCGAGGCGCGCGGCCCAGGCCTCGAACCGGCCCTTCTCCTCCGGCGTCGCCGGCGCGGGCTTCGTGCCGAGGAACAGTCCGAGCACGATCACCAGGTAGGCGAGCCACGCGAACACCTGGAGCACCGTCATCTTGGGCGCCAGGTTGGTGATGCCGCCGATCAGCGCGACCCACCACGAGTCGGTGCTGATACTGCGCGTCAGGTCGAAGGCGATCCACGAGCGGCCGGGGAGGATTCCGGCGTTCTGCAGATCACCGAGGCCATAGGCGAGCACGCCCGCGGCCACCACGATGAGCAGGATCGCCGTGTACCGGAAGAAGGTGCCCAGGTTCAGGCGCACCGCCTGCCGGTAGAGCAGTACACAGATCCCGAAGGCGACCGCGAGGCCCAGGGCCGCACCGACGGCCGGGCCCACCGCATCGCCCGAGGCGCGCGCGGCGGTCCACAGGAACAGCGTGGTCTCCAGCCCCTCGCGCGCGACGGCGAAGAAGGCGGTGAGCACCAGCGCACCCGCGCCGAGCGCCATCGCGGTCTCGACGTCGCCGCGCAGCCCCTTGGACAGGGACGCCGCGGTGCGCCGCATCCAGAAGATCATCATCGTCACGAGCAGCACCGCGAGCACGCTCAGCGTGCCCGCGACGACCTCGCGCGCCGTGGCCGACAGTTCCGACGTGGTGAAGGTCAGCACCGCGCCGAAACTCACCGACAACGAGGCCGCGCCGAGCGCGCCCAACCACACCGGCACCCGCGAACCGCCCGACTTCTTCACGGCGGCGAGCAGGATGCTCACGATCAGTCCCGCTTCCAGACCTTCACGCAGGCCGATGAGGAAGTTCGGGACGGCATCACCCCAGTTCATCCCTAGAAGGTAAGGCACGCCTATGGCAGACCACAAAGTGATGCCTACCCTCAGGGCGGTTTGGGCTCATTTCAGCAGTTTGGACATCCGACGGTCCGCCAGCACCTTGCCGCCCGTCTGGCAGGTGGCGCAGTACTGGAAGGACCGGTCCGCGAAGGAGACCTCGCGCACCGTGTCACCGCAGACGGGGCACGGGCTGCCGGTGCGGGCGTGCACCTTCATCCCCGAGCGCTTCTCCGCCTTGAGCGTGGCCACGTGCTGCCCCACGGACCGCTGCACGGCGTCCTCGAGCTCGGATCGCATGGCGGCGTACAGGGCATCGGCCTGCGCCTCGTCGAGCGATTTCGCCGCGGCGAAGGGCGACAGCTTGGCGGTGTGCAGGATCTCGTCGGAGTAGGCGTTGCCGATGCCGGCGATGGTGCGCTGATCGCGCAGCAGGGTCTTGAGCTGGGCGCGCGAGCCGGCGAGGATCGCGCCGAACTCGTCGCGGGTGACGGCCAGCGCGTCGGGCCCGAGCGTCGCGACCATCTCGATCTCCTGCGGATCGTGCACGATCCACACCGCGAGCCGCTTCTGCGTGCCCGCCTCGGTGAGATCGAACCCCTCGCCCTCCGGCCCGACGTGCACGCGGAGCGCGATCGGCGACTTGCCGCCGGGTTTGAGCGGGGTCGGCGAGAGCTTGTCGGACCAGCGCAGCCAGCCGGCCCGGGAGAGGTGCACGACGAGGGCGAGGGCCTCGTCGGCCTTGCGCAGGTCGAGGATGAAGTACTTGCCGATCCGGCGGGTGCCGGTGACGGTGGCCCCGACCAGATCGTGCGGGCCCGGCGCGTAGGTCTTGAGCACGGACAGGGCGGCCACGTCGACCCGCCGGACCTGCGTGCCGACGGCCTTGGCGCCCACGTAGTCCGCGATCGCGGTGATCTCGGGAAGCTCCGGCATGGCTCCAATCTAATGTGGGGGTATGACCTTCTTCGGCCGTTCCGACGGTGGCGCCCTGTCCGACATCGAGCTCGCGGCCGAGATCGCCGACGGTGCCGGGCGGATCCTGCAGGCCATCCGGCACGGTTCCCTGCTCGACGACGGGGTGCTGGGCGACACGGGCGACCGCCTCGCGCAGGCCTGGATCGCGCGCGTCCTGCGCCGGTACCGCCCCCAGGACGCGGTGCTCTCGGAGGAGGCCGAGGATTCCGCGGCGCGCCTGTCGGCGGAGCGCGTGTGGGTCATCGATCCCCTGGACGGCACCCGCGACTACTCGGCGCACCGCCCGGACTACGCGGTGCACGTCGCGCTCACACAGAACGGCCGGCCGGTGCACAGCGCCGTCTCGCTGCCCGCGATGGGCCGGGTGTTCCGCTCGGACACCGTCACCGCGCCCACCGGCGCCCTGACGGGCAATCTCGCGCTGTCGCGCAGTCGCGCGACGCCGGGCATGTTCCGGGTCGCCGAGCAGCTGGGGCTCACTCCGGTCTCGCTCGGCTCCGCGGGCGTGAAGACGATGGCCGTCGTCACCGGGCAGGTCGACGTGTACCTGCACGCGGGCGGCCAGTACGAGTGGGACTCGTGCGCGCCGGTCGGCGTCGCGCGGGCCGCGGGGCTGCACTGCTCGCGCCTCGACGGCTCCGAGCTCACCTACAACAACCCCGACCCGTACCTCCCCGACCTGGTCGTCTGCCGCCCGGAGCTGGCCGAGAAGGTGCTCGCAGCGCTGAACTGATCGCGCTCTCCGCGCGCGTCTCGGTCGCATGCGCTGCCGCCCGCCCGGAAGGCTGGTAGGACAGCATCGTGACCTCCGCAGAGAACTCCGGCGTCTTCCGGCGCAGCGACGGTGCCCGCACCAGCGTCCGCAACGACCTCACCGACCTCGCGCCGCTGGTGATCGTCGACGGGCACTTCCCCGACGACGTACCGGTCGACGCCGGCGCCGCGCGCTGCGACATCGAGGACTACGACCCGCGCAGCCTCGTCGGCACGACGGGGCTCGTGATCCGGCGAGCGAGTGCGCCCGCCTTCGGAACGTGGGAACGCCTCGAGGCCTGGCCGGCCTGACCACGAGGTGAAGGCTGTGTGACGGATCGGCGAACCCGTGCGGCTCCGATTGCCGCGGACGCGCCGATGCGAGATCGTTACGCCATGAAACGAATCGCTGTGGGAGCCGTCGCCGCCGTCCTGGTCGCCGGGACGGCGACCGTCGCCGCCGGGCCCGCCTCCGCGTGGGGCGTCGAGGGCCACCGGATCGTCGCCGACGTCGCCCAGGCCGAACTCACCCCGACCGCTGCGGCGCAGGCCACGTCCCTCCTCGACGGCGGGAACCTCGCGAGCGTCGCGTCGTGGGCGGACGACACGCGATCGGCCGCCACCGCACCCTGGCACTACATCAACATGGGCGAGAACGGCTGCAAGTACAACGCCGGGGTGAACGGCAACGGCGGCAGCAACGTCATCGACGCCATCCGGAATCAGACCGCGATCCTCGCCGACCGGAGCAAGTCCCGCACCGACCGTGCGAACGCCCTGAAGTACCTCGTCCACTTCGTCGGCGACATCGAGCAGCCCTTGCACACCGGCTACGCCAAGGATCGCGGCGGCAACAGCACCGTCGTGACCTACAACGGGAAGTCGACGAACCTGCACGCGCTGTGGGACTCGGGCCTGCTCACCGCCGCCACGCCGGCCGCGGTGGCCGCCCTGCCCGCACCGGATCCCGGCAGCACCGACCCTGTGGCCTGGGCCGAGGCGAGCTGCGACATCGCCGTCACGGTGTACCCGGCGTCGTCCACGATCGACTCCGCGTACGTCGCGAAGTACACGCCCGTCCTGGAGAAGCAACTGCGCCTCGGCGGCGCCCGGTTGGCCCGCCTGCTCAACGGCGTCTTGACCGCCTGACGGCGAGCGGCCGCGGGGAGTCTACGGCCGACGGAGCAGGTAGACGTCCATGATCCAGCCGTGCTGCTCGCGCGCCTCGGCGCGGGTGCGGGCGATGCGCTCCCCCACCTCGCCGACGGGACCGTCGATGAGGATCTCGGCGGGCGTGCCGAGGTAGGCGCCCCAGTAGATGTGATCGTCCGGCTCGGCGGTCTCGCGGAAGGTGCAATCGGCGTCGAGCATCACCACGGTGTTGCGGCCGTCGTCCTCGTGCAGGCGACGACCGGTGGTGATGTGGATCGGCTCGCCCACCCGGTTGAGCAGGATCGCGTGCGCGGCCGTGAGCGCCTGCACGCTCGTGATCCCGGGGATCACCCTCGGCGCCAGCGGGATCGTCGCGGACACCCGCTCGAGCACCCGCAGCGTCGAGTCGTAGAGCGACGGGTCGCCCCACACCAGGAAGCCCGCCGCGCCGCCGCCGGGGACGTGCTCGGCGATCGCCTGCGCCAGCGCGGCGGCGCGGGCGTCGTGCCAGGCCGCGACGTTGGTGGCGTAGGCACCGTCGGGCCGGGAGGCGCCGCGTTCGGCCGAACGGTCCCGCGGCGGATCGGGGACGAGGACGACGGGGACACCGGGCGCGTACCGGTCCACGATCTCCTGCCGGATCCCGGTGAGCGTGCCCGCGGTCGGCTTGTCGAGGACGAAGAGGGCGTCCGCCTCCCGCATCGCGTCGATCGCGCCCACCGTGATGTGCCCCGGGTCGCCGGCGCCGATGCCGATGACCAGCGCGGTGCGGGTCACGCGATCGGCTCGCTGTACATGTTCAGCGTGGCGGTGAGCAGGTCGATGCGGTTCTGCTTGAGAACCTCACTGTCCGGGTCGATCACGCAGTACGACGCGGTGCCCTCGTGCACCGCGAGCAGGGCGTAGCCCAGCGCCTCGGGCTTGGTCACCCGGCGCCCGGCGGCCTCGAGGACGTGCATGACCGTGGGGATCATGTTCGCGAGGAGCATCTGCTGCGCGTCGCGGACCGTCTGGTTGAGCTCGGGGGTGCGGGTGCACAGCGCCACGAAGTCGCCGTTGACGCGCTGCCAGCGCTCGTTGACCGGGATCGCGCGGACCGCCATCTCGATGAGCTTGCCGTAGTCGGCGCCCTGCACCACGTAGGTGTCGACGACCTTGGCCATCACGTCCATGATCCACTGCACGTGGAAGCGCCAGACCTCGATGAACAGCTCCTCGAGGCTGGTGAAGTTCGAGTAGAAGGCACCGCGGGTGAAGCCCGCCGCCTCGCACACCATCGTGACGTTCGTCGAGCCGTAGCCGTGCTGCGCGAACACCAGGTACGCCGCGCGGATCAGCCTGCGCCGGGTCTTCGCGCGACCCTTCGGATCGTCGGTCGCCTGTAGCGCCGCGGTCACTCCGCCGTCCCCGTGGGACAGAAAACGCGTCGCTGTGTCATCCGCCCAGTGTACCCGTCGGTAGCCATCGATTCAGCGGGACTTCAGCGGTCGCCAACCGCCCGGTCCTAGCGTTGCCGACATCACGCCGTAGGAGGACCGCAATGCCCGATTCCACGCCCGCCACGCCGCGATCCGGCACCGTGCCGCGCATCGCCGGGCTCGTGCTCGCCGTCGTCGGTGCCGCCGGCCTGATCGCCTCGGTGTTTCTGACCTGGTTCACCGTCAAGCCCGACCTGGCGAGCCTGTTCGGCAAGAATCTCGATGTGCACGCCGAGGTCACCGGCACCGGATCAGTAGCGTTCACCGCGACGGGTCCGGCGGCCGGCGCTATTGAGCGGGAAGGCTCGGTGGCCGTCTCGTCCGACGCGGCCTGGGCCGGGTGGACGATCGTGGTGCTCGGTGCGGCGCTGCTCGTAGCTGGTGGACTCGCCGCGTTCGGGCCCGTGCGACTGCGGCGGCCCCTGACTCTCATCGCTGCGGCGTGCGGCGCCTTCGCAGCCGGCGTCGCCGGCTATGCCCTCGTCGTCCCCGTCGGTACCAACACCACCCGGGTGGGAGCCGCCGAGTTCACCGTCACCACCACCGGCGGCCCCGGCCAGTTCGTCGCCCTGGCCGCCGCCGCAGTCGCCGTGCTCGGATCCCTCGTCCCGCTCCTCGCCCTACGGTCCACCGCCGGCTCCGTCGCGCAACCCACGCCGCAGACACCGCACCCGCCGGTATCGCCGTTCCTGCCTGTTCCCCCGCCCCACGCCGCTCCGGCATCCGGCACCTCGGTACCGCCCCACGCACCGTCGGACCAGCGGTTCCCGCCCGTCGAGCAGGTCTGGGCCCGGCCCGTCGCGCTGCCGCCGCCCACGCCCGCGCCCGACGCGGTGCCCGAGGCGCAGACCCGGACGGCGGTCGCCCCGGTGGCCCGCCGCCGGCCGCAGCCGGACTGGGACCGGAACTGGCCGTCGGCCGTGCCGCCGCAGCCGGAGTCCCGGCCCGTGGTGCCCTCGGAGCAGCACACGCAGATCGTCAAGCGCCCGCCGCGCCCGGTGAAGGTCTCGCCGAAGCCCGAGACCGAGGCGATCCCCCGCTACGACCCGCGCTACGACTCCCCCACCGAGCCGCTGTGACTCAGCCCTCCAACTCGGCGACGCGGGCGCGCAGGCGATCGATCTCGGCCTGCAACTCGGCCTCCCGCTCCGCGGCGACCTTCTGATAGGCCTCGCCCAGCTGCTTGATGTACTCGCGGTCGAAGCGCGGGATGATGCTGCGCTGGCAGTTCCAGTCGAAGGCCTCGACGGACACCTCGATCACCCGCCGCTGCTCGCTCTCGCGGACCGTGCCGCGCCCGAAGACCTTGAGCCGCACGCGCCGCGGGTAGTCCACGAAGAACATCGCGAGGCGGTCGTCCTCGGCCAGGTTGCCGAGCGTGACGAATTGGTTGTTGCCCGGCAGGTCGATGAAGCCGAGCCGCCCGGTCTCCGGGTCGTGCTGCACGAATCCCGCCGGGCCGCTGCGGTACTGCAGGTAGGGCCAGCCGTGCGGGGTGACGGTGGCGAGGCAGAACTGGTCGGCGCGCGAGATCATGAGCAGCTCGCGGTCGGTCAGGGCCTGCGGGCCGTCGTCGTCGCGCTCGAGCTGGCGGCCGTAGGCCACGTAGCTGCCGTTGCGGCGCTGCCGCTCGAGGGCGTCGTCGCCGAAGACCAGGTGGTGGTAGTGATTGTTCGCCACGGATTCACCGTAGACCGCCCCGCTAGGATGGCTCCTCGTGGCGGACGAGATCGTGATCTACACCGACGGCGCGTGCCTGGGGAATCCCGGGCCCGGAGGCTGGGGCGCGGTGCTGCGCTTCGGCGAGCACCAGAAGGAGCTGTACGGCGCCGAGAAGGACACCACGAACAACCGCATGGAGCTGATGGGCGCGATCTCGGCGCTCGAGGCCATCACGCGGCCGATGCCGGTGGTGCTGTACACCGACAGCTCGTACGTGAAGAACGGCATCACGAAGTGGATCGCCGGCTGGAAGCGCAACGGCTGGAAGACCTCCGCCAAGCAGCCCGTGAAGAACGCCGAGCTGTGGCAGCGCCTGGAACAGGCCGCCGCGCAGTACGAGATCGACTGGCGCTGGGTGAAGGGGCACGCGGGCAACGAGGGCAACGAACTCGCCGACCAGCTCGCCTCGCGCGGCGCCCAGGAGGCGCGCGACTCCTAGCCCCGTTCCGAACGTCGGGTTCTGCGGGGCACCGAGGCCGGATTCGGCTTCGGACCGTCGAAGAACCCGAGTTTCGGAACGCGGCCGCGGCGGGCCGGACGCAGTTTCGGCGGCGCATCGGCCACGCGGGCGGTGACCCTCGCGGCCTGAGGCGCGGCGAACCGTCGGGTCCACTTCGCGCCGTCCCACCAGCGCATCCGCGTGGAGCCGGCCGGATCGGGGTACCAGCCCGCGGGCGCGACGGGCGGCGGCAGCTCCGCCCTGCGGGGCAGAGGCAGCCGCGCGGGAACGGCGGTGGGCAGCGTCAACACCGGCACGCGGCGGGAGGCGTTCGTCGCGGGCGCGCGCCGCCGCGCCGCCGGGGCCACGCTCACGCGCAGAGGGCCGACATCGGTACTCGCGCGCACCTTCATCCGACCGGCCATGCCCCGATCATGCGCCGGTCAGGCCGCGCTCAGCTCCAGAATGGCGATCTCGGGCGGCGAGGCCACCCGCACCGGCGGCCCCCACGCACCGGCGCCGCGGCTGGTGTAGACGGGCATCCCGTCGACCTGCTCGAGCCCGGCGACCGCCGGCTGCTGCAGCGTGACGAAGTACCGGAAGGGCCACAGCTGGCCGCCGTGCGTGTGCCCGGCGAGCTGTAGAGCCGCGCCGCGCTCGGCGAACTCGCGCCCCTGCAGCGGCTCATGCGCCACGGCGAGCACGAACTCCGACCGCTGCACGCCGTGGAAGGCCGCGTCGTAGTCCGCGGCCAGCGGCGGGCTGCCCTTGCGGTCGTTCACGCCGACCACCGTGATCGCGGCGCCACCGTTCGCGCCGTCGCGCCACAGCCGGACCGACCCGTTGGTCAGCGGCCGCACTCCCACGTCGCGCCAGCGCTGCACCCAGTTCACGGCGTCGCCGGCGTAGTACTCGTGGTTGCCGGTCACCGCCAGCACGCCCATCGGGGCGCGGAGCTGCCGCAACGGTGTCAGATCGTCGCCGATGCGGGCGACGGTGCCGTCGATGAGGTCGCCGCCGAGGATCACCAGGTCGGGCTGCTCCGCGTTGGTCCGGTCCACGACGTCCTGCACGAACGCCCGGGTGCGCACCGGCCCGGCGTGGATGTCGGTGATCAGAGCGACCCGGACCGTTCCCAACACGGATGGCATCGACGCGAGCTTCACCTGCGTGTGCGTGACCCGCGGTGTCGCGGCCTCGACCAGCCCGTACAGCGTCGTCCCGACGGCGGCCACCGCCCCGACGACGGCGACGACGCGGAGCAGGGGCGCACCGTCGAACCCGGGCCGGGCGAGCCGGACAAGACGGGTGAGCACCCACAGCACACCCAGCACCAGCAGGGTGAGCAGCAGGTAGAAGACCGTCGCGAGCCAGGTGAGGCCGACGGCGCTGATCCAGCGCACCCGGTCGGGGTCGATGTAGCCCGCGCCCGCGAGGAGACCCACGAAGGCGGCGGGCGTCAGCACGGCGGCGAGGCCGACACCGGCGGTGCCCGCGATCCGTGCGGGGCGCGACGGCCACCGGCGCACCACGCGCCACTGCACGACGGCCAGCGCCGTCAGGACGAGGACCAGGACGACGATGATGCCGCTGGGCACGCGACGGACCCCCTGTGAGAACGCGAACTCGGACATCCGAATGTACCCGGCGGGCCGCGCGTGGCTAGAATCGTGCCGCACGCCCCCGTAGCTCAGTCGGATAGAGCGGATCTCTCCTAAAGATCAGGTCGCAGGTTCGATTCCTGTCGGGGGCACTCTGACCATTACGAATACCGGGCAACACCTGCCCGGGCACCGGCGACTCTGCGTTTATTCTGCGGCTACGCCTGCGGCTCGATCCAGTGCGGCGGCAACCTCACGGTGCATCGTGTTCCGCTGCATGTAGACGTTCTGCGTCATCGACGGCTTCGCGTGTCCGAGCTGGTCAGCGGCAATTCGAGCTGACAGCCCGGCGCTGTCCACGGCCGTCGCAACCGTCTTGCGCAGCGAGTACAGCGTCACGTCGTCGGCGAGCCCGAGGTACCGCCGAGTGTCCCGGAACTGCCCGGCGACGTTCGACGGATCCCGCAGCGTGCCGACGGCCGACGGGAACAGCCACCCGTACTGCATACCCTCGCGCTCCCTGCGGGCCTTGAGCATCGCGACGGCGAACGTCGGGAGGGCGAGCGGTCGCCCGGTGCCGGCCTTCGTCCCGGCCTCCCAGGTGAGCCCCTGGCCGGTCGCGCGGTAGATGTGACCCTCGATCGTGACGGCCGCTTGCTCGAGGTCGATGTCGGACCAGCGGAGCGCGAGAAGCTCGCCCGTGCGCGCGCCGGTCGCCGCAGCGAGGACGATCACGTCGGCGAGGTCCCAGCGGCGGCAGCGGTGCGAGGTACGGACGCGCTTGAGCAGCCGCGGCAGGTCGGCACCGTCGACGGGGCGCGCCCCCTTCGTCTGCTTCGTCTTGCGCCGGGACTTACGGACCGCCGGCAGGTCGTTGATCGGGTTCGTGGGGATCGCACGCGCCAGGACCGCGTCCTGGATGATCGCGCGGAGCTGCATCTTGCACTGCTTCGCGCGAGCGGCGCCGTGGTCCCGCTCGATGCCCTGCAGGAGATCGTGCGCGAGTGCCGCGTCGAGCTCTCCGACGCGGACGCCGGCCGCTACGCGCTTGAGGATCCTGACGCCGTCTCGGTAGGTGTCGATGGTGCGGGGCGCGTAGTCGCCGGAGGTCTCCGCACGAGCGAGGTAGGAATCGAGGAGCGCCGGCACCAGCGTGCTGGTGGTGATCGAGCTGGTGTTCCGGCTGCCGACTTGCTGCAGGTGATCAAGGAGCGCATCCTCGGCGACCTTGCCGTACTCGTCGTCGACACCGTCGGGCGTGCGGCGCTCAACGGGGCGGGTGACGCCGTCGGTGCCGCGGTATCGGCAGTACGCGCGCCACTTCCCCGGGGCGAGTTGCGTGCGGGTGATCTTGCCGTGAGCGCCGATCCGTAGCGGCGGCCTACCGGCCATCGAGCAGCTCGCTTTCGAGGGTCTCGATGAGTTCCTCGCTGTGGCGGATGGAGTCACCGGCCACCTTCCGAGCCTTGAGGTCATCCTTGGCCCTCATCAGCTCGCGCAGGCCGCGGAGTTTGGCCGATCGCGCGTCGTCCAGGTCGCGCCAGCGTTGGAGCAGTCGCAAGTTCTGCATCGCGTTTTCGAGGCTGGATCCGTCGCCGAGGATGAGTCTGCGGGCCGCCTCGGCGGCGTCCTCGTCTGCGTACAAGTCCCGTGTGTAGCTAATGGTCCGCACTCCTGAAAACCATTGCGCTGCATCCAGTTCAGTGACTTTAACTTGCGGGAGAACGTCGACGGGAGCGTCGTATGGACCCGGGTAGAGCAGGGCGACCGGCGCCGTGTCTAGTGCCGCAGCGAGGATGGATAGCTCCGCGACCGTGACATGCTTCCGTCGCCCGGTCTCCAGTTCACTGATCGTCGTCCGCGCGACCCGCATGCCCAGCTCGTCAGTCCGGTCTGACAACCACTGCGCCGACCGCTTCCCTCGGAGATCGTTGATCTTCTTGCCCACACGTTTGGCCTGTTCAGAGGCCCAGTCTGTCGCCATGTCGTCAAGCATAGTTGTAAATCCGTCAGCGTCGTGTAGCGTGACGAGTATCCGTCAGGTTCTGACTGGATTCCGATAAGTGTCAGGAGGTCCTATGTCCACCACTTCCCAGATCGAGGCGCTCGCAGCAGAGGCCGCTGCCGAACGTGCCGTAGAGGATCGTCAGCCCGAACCGCGTGCCGAGAACACGCCAATCTGGCTAACCCGAGCGGAGGTCGCCGAGCGGTTCAGCGTCCCCGTACAGACCCTCGCTACGTGGGCTGTGCGCGGCTTCGGACCACGTTTCTCGAAGTTCGGGCGCCATTGCCGCTACAAGCTGTCCGACGTCATCGCGTGGGAGAACGCGCAGTCCGTCGGTGGTGACGCAGCATGACGTACCCGATGTTCCTCGGCTTCCTCGCCGCGCTGTGGCTTGCCGCAGTCGCCGCCGAGGTGGACAACCGCTACCGACGGCTCGAAGACCACGCCGACGCCGGCCTCGGCACCGATGAGTTCGAAGGCCCCCGACGCTACACCCGCCCGACAGACCGGGGTCCGATCTCAAATCCGACCCCTCAACAGCAGAAAGCCCCGGTGCGCTCCGCCAAGACCAGCACCGGGACTTCTGACCGAACCATCACCAGCCAGCGAGGAAACGATCATGTCTAACGATACAGAACGCGCACCGCGCCGTCGCCCCATCTCCAACAACGCGCATACGGACTGGCTCAAGAAGCTCGCCGAGATCCCCGCGCTGCCGACCACCGGAGAAGGCGAGTGGTACCACACCGTCGAGTCGGGCTGGATGCACGGAATCTCCGTCAACGACCGCCCGCAAGACTCCAACACCTACCTCACGCTGACCCGGGCAGCGAACAACGAGAGCCGGTTCGGGAAACCCTCCCTGTCGTACGACGTGTTCTTCCAATGGGGCGCTGGCCGCGACTACGGGAACATGACGCTGGACCCGGAGGCCGCGATCTACTTCGGGCAGCACCTCATCGAAGCGGGAGCCACCGCTCTGCAGGACCAGGCACGGCACGCCACGTGGACGGTTGGCACGCCGAGCACGGTGGCCGTCGAGGTGCCGGACAAGGTGCGTACGCCGGCCGAGTCGCTGCCCCTCGTCGATCCCGGCACCGGTCGGCATGAAGTCCTCGCGACGGTCCGGGCTGGCGATGTGTCCCTCGTCCCGGAGCGGTTCGACTACCGGCCCGACGACGGCACCGCGCCCACCGCTGAGTGGACGCTGCGAGCCCTGACGCCGAGCCTCGAAACCCTCCGTGAGTTCCTCGACGGCGATGACCTGCAGGGTATGCGGCAGCAGGCCGCAGACCTCATCGCCGCCTTGACGCGAGCGATGGAGGTCTTCGATGACGAGGCCGAGAAGCTCACCCGGGCGGAGGTGTAGTCGCCGTGATCGAGGACGACGATCTTCCCGCCGGCCGGATAGCCGCGACCGATGCGCAGATCTTCGAGGCAATGGGCAACGGCTGGGCCCTGGTGCCGCTGTGCTCACGCTGCGGTGCACCACTGACCGCTAAGGCATCCCGGGTGCGTGGTATCGGCCCGGTGTGTGCCAGGAAGACGGCGTAAATGGAGAAGGTCACTGTCGAGAGCATCCGGGCGTGGGCAGCAGAGAACAACCTCCTGCCCACCCCGGGCTCGGCCCGCGCCGGCTCGCGCGAGGTGTCGTTCTCGATCGCGTTGCGGTGGATCGCACCGTTCCTCGAGAACTGCCCGAGCGCCCCACCGCCGGCATTCAGCCCGCAGTGGATCGACGAGCCCGACGAGCAGGTTCGCTTCGTCGGCGTCCTCGTTGCCGCCCTGTTGTGGGCCTTGCACACCGAGGTCCGGCAGGACGCCTTGTCCGACGCCTCCCAGGCCGTTGCGGAAGGCGTTCGAGACACCACGCCCACACCCGCGTCGAGCGCCCGGCACGTAGCCGCTGAGGCCGCTCAGGCGCCGTTTCTGTATCCCCCAGCACGAAGGAGTTCTGCAGCGTGACCGACGAGAAGATGTGGCCGCCGCCGTCCGCGCCGCTCGATGTCGCGGACCGGTTCATCAAGGAGGTGCACACCACCGCGCAGGGCAAGACCCTCACGCATCACCGTGGCGACTTCTACGCCTGGCACGCGGGTGTGTGGTCGGTGGTGCCGCAGTCTTCGATCCGCGCGAGCCTGTACGACACGCTCCGTAGCGCGAAGTTCGAGCACAAGAAGGACGGCATCGTCGACTGGGCGCCGTCCACCCGCAAGGTCGGTGACGTCCTCGATGCCATGCGCTCAGCGGTCTACCTCCGTGAGGACCGGGACGCCCCTACCTGGATCACCCCCGGAGATCGCCACCCGGCCCGGGAGTACATCTCCATGCGCAACGGCCTGCTGCACATCCCCACGGGCGAGATCATCGCGCACACCCCGGCGATGTTCAACACCATCAGCATCCCGTTCGACTACGACGCCGCCGCGCAGGCACCGAACTGGCTGCGGTTCCTGGGCTCGGTGTGGCGGCACGACACCGCGACGATCACGATGCTGCAGCAGTGGTTCGGGTACGTCCTCTCCGGTCGCACGGACTTCCAGAAGGCCATGATGATCCCCGGACCTCCCCGATCGGGGAAGGGCACCATCGTGCGTGTCCTCATCGAGCTACTCGGAGGCCGCCGCCATGTGGCAGCGCCGACGATGGCCGACATCGGCACACACTTCGGCATCACCCCGATCATCGGCAAGCCCCTCGCCGTCATCGGCGACGCCCGAGTGGGCCGCGGCGGTGAACGCCAGGTTGTCGAGCGCTTGCTGACGATCACGGGTGAGGACAACTTGACCGTGGACGTGAAGTACAAGGAGGCGTGGACGGGGAAGATCGGCGCGCGGTTCATGATCTTGTCCAACGAGCTGCCCCGGTTCGGTGACGCCTCCGGTGCGATCGCCTCCCGGTTCCTCGTAGCCCGCACCACGCAGTCGTTCCTGGGCAAGGAGGACAAGGGGCTCGAGGCCCGGTTGCACGCGGAGCTGCCCGGGATCTTCAACTGGGCACTGGCGGGGCTGGAGAGTCTGATCGCGGCGGGCCGGTTCACCGAGTCCGACGGATCGAAGGCTGAGCGGGACGCACTGACTGCGCTGGCGTCGCCGATCTCGATGTTCCTCGACGAGGGCTTCGAGCCTGACATGACCGGCTGGATGTCCACCGACATGCTCTACGGCAAGTGGCGAGCGTGGTGCGAGGTCGCCGGGGAGTCACCCGGCAGCCGGAACGTGTTCGCCCGGGATCTCGTCGCGGCCGCACCGATGCAGGGCTATCGACTGCAGGCCGCGAAGTCCGGGCCACGGGGAGCGCAGAAGACGGGGTACCGAGGTATCCGTCAGCGAGGCGAAGAACCCTCCAAAGCACTAACAATTGAGAAGAACCCTGATACCCCTGATACGCCCAGCTCAGACGGTATTTCCGAGCAGCTGCCCATCCTGGATACCGCCAGTCACGCCGCCGCGGTCGATCCTGTCGTAGCAGGGGTGGCAGATGCTACCGAAATACCCTCTGAACAGCGGGTATCAGGGGTATCAGGGGTAAACCCAATTGTTAGTCCTCTGGAGAACGCTTCGGAGAACGAAACACCTCCGGCGCGGGCTCTACACGCCGTACCCGACGAACACCCTGGCCCGCCACGAACATGTCGTGAGTGGTTCGAACGTCACGTCCGTGGACTCATCGCTGAGGGCCACATGACGGCCGACAGCGCCGTGGTGTACCCGCTCGGTGAGGCCGCCGGCTGGGGTATCCAGAACCTCCGCAAGGTCGCCTCCAAGAGCCCCTTGATCGCGATCGCGGAGAAGCGCACCGACGGCGTCACATGGGCCATCGGAGACGGCGTGCAATCCACGTACGTGCCGTGCCCTGAGTGGATTGTGACCTACCTCCGTGAGCGCGGCGGCTGGGTACCGGCCTCGGAGGTCTACACCGCAGGCTCCGAACGCTACGGCCGCTCGGCGATCAAGTCCGCCGCCCTGGCCGCACACATCCTGAAGCGCGGGGCCTCCATCGCTACGGAGTGGTCCCTCGACCCGAACTACACCAAGGAATCCGCATGACCGACCATCCCGTCGACCTCCGCCGCGGCCACCTGCTGACCGCGTTCGTCCTCGCTGCGTTCCAGCCAGGCGCCGGCGAAGGCGATGTGCTCGCCGAACTCCACACCGCGTACCCCGACATGACGTTCCTCGAAGCGGTGCCTGCCCTCGTCGAAGCTCTGCATGTGCTCGGCGCCGGCACCCCGATGGTCCACAACGCCGGCATCGACACCCTGCGCGAGCAGCTCGCCCAGACCTACCCCGCCGCAGACCGCGGCCGACCCGAAGGGACCGACCAGTGAAATCGCCGAACCTGTGGCCCACCCACAAGGGCCGCGCCCGCGGCAAGAAGGCGCGCCACCGCGCCGCGATCCGCTCCCAGCGCGCCGGCAAGACCACCCAGACGACCGTCCGGCGACCTGCCGCGCAGCCGAACGGAGCGGAGGCCGTCCGATGAGCGACAACAACGAAGTGACCTGCAGGATCGAATCGCGGCCGACCCGCGAGGGCAAGATCGAGATCACGTTCCACCGCGTCGACGAGTCCACGGGTATCCGCAGCAGCCTGTCGGGAGTCTTCACTCGGCAGCAGGTGTCGAAGATCGTCCACCACCTCGGCCGCGACCTCCGCGTGTCGAGCCCGCTACGGCACACGGTCCGTGAGGCGGCTGGCGATGCAACGCCTTGACCTCGACGGCGTCCTCCTCGACGAGGCCGACGTGACACTCCTCGCCGGGATGCTCCGGGCGGCCACGTCGCGGATGAACGCGGCGTGGTCACCGCCCGCGCAGCTCCTCACCGCCCGAATCTGTGACGCGGCAGCCCGATTCGAGTCACCAACACGTGACGCGGGCGTCACCAAGAGCATCGACAGCGGCGGATCTGGCACACCGTTACCGCATGACCTCCTCGACAGCGCCGAAACGGCAAGGATTCTCGGGATCAAGCCCCACGCCGCCCGCGCCCTCGCCCGCCGCGGCACCGTCCCCGCGTACCGCGTCGGCGAACGCTGGCTCTACCCCGCGCAGGACGTGGTTCGCCGCGCCGAACGCCGCGCCCGGTAGCCGCGTCACCATCCCGGGGGTCGAGCTGGCCCGCGTCGGCCAGTTCGACGCATCCACCGGGCCTGTCGCGTTCACCGCCGCCGACCTCGCAGCGATGCTCGACGCCTACACCGCGAACGTTGCCCGCCGGCCCGTCCTCAAGATCGGCCACGCCGACCCCGTCAACGACGGCGCGCCGTCGTTCGGCTGGATCGAGAACCTCGCTCTCACCGAGGGCGGCGCCTGCCTCGTCGGCGACCTCGCAGGCGTACCCCAATGGCTCGCCGACGCCATGCCCACCGCGTACCCGTCCCGGTCCATCGAGGCAGTGCGCGGGTACATCGACGCCGACGGCACCCGCTGGCCGTGGGTCCTCGACGGGCTCGCGCTCCTCGGCGCCACCACCCCGGCGATGGGGAACCTCGACGAGATCCGCGAACTGGTCACCGCCAGCCGCACCCAGACCACCGCGCGCCGTGTGGCCGCGGCCCGCGCCCGACGCCGTCGCCGCGCACACCACCAGTAGAAGGAGCACCCCGTGCCCAGCACCACCCTGTACCAGCCGTACGTCTACGACGACGGCGACGAAATCACCTGCCGCGCCACCGCCGACATCACCCTCGGGCACCTCGTCGGCGTCTCCGGGCCCCGCAACGGCAACATCGCCGTCGCCCACGCCACCCCAGGCGGCCGCACCCTCGGCGTCGCCGGATCCGACGCCAAGACCGGCGACCTCGTCGTCGCCTACAGCGGCGGCGTCCTCCGCGTCATCGCCGGCGGCGCTATCACCGCAGGCGACGACGTCGAAGTCGGAGCCGGCGGCACCGTCGTCAAGGCCACCACCGGCAAGGTCATCGGCTTCGCCGTCTCGTCCACCACCTCCGGCAAGTTCGCCGAGATCAAGCCCCTCGCGTAAGGAAAACGACTATGCCCGTACAGAACCCGACGCTCGTCCCCGCGCTCGACGGCCGCACACTCACCGTCGACCAGGCCCTCGCGCGGCCCACCATCATCCGCGATCGCATCGCCACGCTCGCCGACAACCTCATGGTCGCCCCGGCCTTCTACCGGCCCGCCGGCGGCCAGGGCGTCACCGGAGGCGGCATCCTCTACAGCGTCACCCGCGCCACCGACCAGTACCTCGACGGCGACCTCGAAGAGCGCGCCCCCGGCGGCGAGTACAAGCAGCTGCAGGGCGTCGACCCCGAGGTCAAGCTCGCCAAGGTCAAGGACTGGGGCGCCAAGTTCCGCATCGAGGACGAACGCCGCACCCGCAACGACGTCGACTACCTCGACCAGCAGA
The DNA here is from genome assembly GCF_007858445.1 of Tsukamurella sputi. Classification (GTDB taxonomy): domain Bacteria; phylum Actinomycetota; class Actinomycetes; order Mycobacteriales; family Mycobacteriaceae; genus Tsukamurella; species Tsukamurella sputi. Next base: position 1,059,457 of record NZ_VIGV01000001.1, read on the forward strand.
CCACACAGCTCGCGAACACGATCGCCAAGAAGATCGACGACGAGGCCATGCGGGTCCTCATGGCCGCGCTCGACGACGTCGTGACCG
>NZ_VIGV01000199.1 GCF_007858445.1 Tsukamurella sputi
AGAAATCACCCAAGAGGGATTGTATGTTAATCAGCACTCTGCCTGGCAACAGAAATTATTAGCCGGTTTAGAGGAGAAGATAGCAGCAGAAAATACTCAGATGATGAATACAAAATAATCTTAGGGAGATACTTGAATGAAAAAGAAAAATTTTAATATTGAGACACAAGTAGAGATCGAACAGTTTCTATATGATGTTTCAGAAGCCTGTGATAACCAAGATTGGGATCGATATCTTGATTATTATAGTGAGAATGTCACTTTTCATATTCCGCAGTGGTTAGATGAGCATCGTTATACTACTGATCCTAAGCGAGAGATGTCACTGATGTATTATGCAAATAGAGGCGGATTAGAAGATCGAGTTTTTCGTATTAGAACAGGAAAATCAGCGGCCTCAACACCGATGCCTCGGACATCGCATATACTCAACAATATTCGTTATCATCAAGAAGATGATCTCTATAAGGTAAAGGTCAATTGGGTGACGCATTATTACCGATTTGGTGTTGCAGGAATCTTTTTTGGT
>NZ_VIGV01000200.1 GCF_007858445.1 Tsukamurella sputi
TCTCAGATTGGTGACGTAGCCACCACCGGCGTGTCCACACGGCTGTGAGGGTCGTTTGATCTACGTGCGATGCATACAGGTGCTGCCAGGCCCCGACCTCTCTGGTTTGATGCGTGCCCGGACCCGCAATCCGCGATTCTGTCACTGTGACGTATTTTCAGTCAGAGGGGTTCCGCGTTCGCCATGCAGTTCGGTGTCGGCCCGCTGTGCTCAGGCCTTCGCCAACTGCACGCCCGTCGGCATGAACTGGCGTCCAGGAAGGGCGACTAGTCCGGCGAGGGCGGCTGCGAAGCAGAGAACGGCGACTACGACACAGGCGGTCGTCAGGCCGGCGAGGAACGACTCGCGCACGGGTCACGACTGGTCCTGGAGGTGCCAGTTGCGGATCGCAGCTGCGAAGTCGGTGGGAGCGTCGGATTGGGCGTACAGGCCAGCGCCGTCAATGGTGACGGTTTGCCGGTCACGGAAGGTCGATTCGAGGCGCTTGAGTTCGTTATGCCGGAAGACCCAGCTTGCTCCGCCCCACACG
>NZ_VIGV01000201.1 GCF_007858445.1 Tsukamurella sputi
CGATTTGGTGCACGTGAGCTGCCTCCTGTAATGTTCTCCGGGCGGGAAACCGCAGGTGAACAACGCAATACGGGGCTATGGCGCAGCTGGTAGCGCACCACACTGGCAGTGTGGGGGTCAGGGGTTCGAGTCCCCTTAGCTCCACAGAGAAGAACCCCTCCGACTTCGGTCGGAGGGGTTCTTTCGTGGTCGGGCGGGCCGTGGTCGGACGACGAGTGTGGCCGAGGGAACACTGCGGCCGTCCGGATCCGCACGCGGGGTGCCCGTCCGCTGCGGAACCGCATGTGACCTGCGATGACATGCTCGCCGAGTCGCATCGGAACCGTCCATCGGGGGCGCTCGTGACGAGAATCACCTTCATGTGATTGCGCTACCATGATCGCCCTGCCAGCGACGATAGGTATTCATGATGGGTGATCCAAGGTGTATCGATTTGTCCAATAAATTGGTCCGACCTAATCTCGATCTCGAACCCACAGGTACCCGAACGAAACGAGGACGCACGTGTCGCTGATCAACAAGCAGATCA
>NZ_VIGV01000202.1 GCF_007858445.1 Tsukamurella sputi
GACGCCGTCGCCGCGCACACCACCAGTAGAAGGAGCACCCCGTGCCCAGCACCACCCTGTACCAGCCGTACGTCTACGACGACGGCGACGAAATCACCTGCCGCGCCACCGCCGACATCACCCTCGGCCACCTCGTCGGCGTCTCCGGCCCCCGCAACGGCAACATCGCCGTCGCCCACGCCACCGCAGGCGGCCGCACCCTCGGCGTCGCCGGATCCGACGCCAAGACCGGCGACCTCGTCGTCGCCTACAGCGGCGGCGTCCTCCGCGTCATCGCCGGCGGCCCGATCACCGCAGGCGACGACGTCGAAGTCGGGGCCGCCGGCACCGTCGTCAAGGCCACCACCGGCAAGGTCATCGGCTTCGCCGTCTCGTCCACCACCTCCGGCAAGTTCGCCGAAATCAAGCCCCTCGCGTAAGGAAAACGACTATGCCCGTACAGAACCCGACGCTCGTCCCCGCGCTCGACGGCCGCACACTCACCGTCGACCAGGCCCTCGCGCGGCCCACCATCATCCGCGATCGCAT
>NZ_VIGV01000203.1 GCF_007858445.1 Tsukamurella sputi
CCACGGCGAAATCCTCCGAGGCGAACCAGGCGAGTAGCTCCGGCCGGTCGCGCACGTAGGCGACGGCCGCCTCGATCACGGCGACGAGGCGCTCCGAGGCGTCCCCCGTGGCAGGTCCGCTCGTCGTGAGATGGTCGAGAGCCCTGGACATCTCGCGGAGCACGTAGGCGGATCGCAGCATCTCGCGGTTGGCGAAGTACCGGTAGAGCGTGGCGCGGGAGCACCCCGCGGCGCGGGCGATGTCGTCCATGCCGACCGCGGCGACACCGTGCTCCGCGAACAGGCCGGAGGCGGCGTCGAGGATGCGCTCCGCCGCGCCGGACCTGGTGGCCTCGGACCAACTGTTCTTCGCGGCGGACGTCATGGCGGTCATCCTACGGAGATCGGCACGGCCGTCGGGCGGCGCACGTACGCCCCCGGCGCCCAGCGCACACCGCCGATATCGACCGTGAAACCGGGAATGCGCGCGAGGAGTTCCTCGAGGGCCACGCGCGACTGCATCCGGGCGGCCGCGGCGCCGAGGCAGTG
>NZ_VIGV01000204.1 GCF_007858445.1 Tsukamurella sputi
TCAGCTTTTAAGCCATCAGCCCAAGCGACTAATGTTTCAACAGCATCACAAGGGCGCCAGACATAGAGGTTAGGGATGAGACGTAATGATTCAACATGCTCTACCGGCTGATGCGTTGGACCATCTTCTCCAAGACCGATGGAGTCGTGCGTCATAATATAGACAACTCGTTGCTCCATGAGAGCACTCATCCGGATAGCATTACGAGCATAGTCGGAGAAGACGAGGAAGGTTGCACCATAAGGGATAAATCCGCCATAGAGCGCTAAACCGTTCATGATCGCCGCCATTCCAAATTCACGTACTCCGAAGCGGATATAGTTTCCTTCACCGGTTGTGATATCGAGATCTCGGCTTCCTTTGAAGAAGGTATTGTTAGAAGGTGTTAAGTCTGCAGAACCACCGACAATCTCGGCAAGATTTGTCGCTAAGAGGTCGAGTGCATTTTTGCTTG
>NZ_VIGV01000205.1 GCF_007858445.1 Tsukamurella sputi
GCCGCCCACGTGTGTTCACCGATCAGCTGCACCGTGTATGGATAGCCCTCAGCCCGAGCGACAGCCCGCCGCAGGGCCTCCGGTGTCCACTGCACCCCACGCTGCTGCGCTGGCGCCGCCAACGCGATCGCCGCGGCGTCGTCGCTGAGGCCACCGAGGGTGCGGTAGTCGAACCGCTCCGCGTTCGTCACCGCCTTGTTGATCACCGCCGTGCTCGTCGGCAGGCCCGCTCCGAACAACGCAACCGGCAGATCCGGGCGCCGAGCCTGGAGATTTTGCCAGGTGTAGCTCAGCGTCCGCAGACTCGCCGGATCGCCCTGCTGGATCTCGTCGACGAACACCACAACACCGCCCGGGCGCTGCTTGCGCACCTTGTCCCGGACCTCGGTCAGCAGGTCCTGCAGATCCCAGGTATCGACCGGCCCCTCACCCTCCGGTTCACGCGCACGAGGCGCCACCGTCGCCTCCGCCGACCCGACTCCCGGCACCGACAGCCCGAACTTCACCGTCAGCCGCTCACTGAGCCGG
>NZ_VIGV01000206.1 GCF_007858445.1 Tsukamurella sputi
AAAACCATGACAGATAGAACGAATACTTCATTAAAACCGATTTTTCAAAGACTCTATAGTGGTGAGAGATTATCTCAAGAGGAGAGCCATCAACTCTTTAGTGCCATTGCAAGAGGTGAAGTGAGCGAGGCACTTTTGGGAGCCGCATTAATCTCGATGAAGTTACGAGGTGAAACTCCTGCTGAAGTTGCCGGAGCTGCTAGCGCCTTCTTAAGTGAAGCAAAATATTTTGATACTCCCGATTATCCCTTTGCCGATATTGTCGGAACCGGCGGTGATGGCCTTAATACCGTCAATATCTCAACAGCAAGTGCTCTAGTGGGTGCAAGTTGTGGTGCAATCGTTGCAAAACATGGAAATCGTAGTGTCTCTAGCTTAACCGGTTCCTCTGATCTATTACAGGCGTTAGGAGTAGATCTCTATAAGAGTCCTGAAGAGGCACGCACTGCATTAGATCAAGCGCGCATCACTTTCCTCTTTGCTCCCCACTATCATGGTGGCTTTAAGTATGCGGCGAAGACAAGAG
>NZ_VIGV01000207.1 GCF_007858445.1 Tsukamurella sputi
TTAACAACGGCTTACCACTATCCAGGGCCGGCGGCTGTTCGCTATCCTCGCGGAAAAGGCATTGGAAGCCATATTAGTGATCAACCAACTGCAACCATTGAGATCGGGAAGAGTCAACTCCTCAAAAAAGGAGATAATCTCCTAGTGATCAATGTAGGGCCATTGATTACAGAATCCACAGCAGTTGCGGAACATTTTGGGGCAACACTCCTCGATCTACGCTTTGTAAAACCGCTCTATCAGGAGATGCTATTAAAATTAGCACAATCTCACAAAGCGATTATCACAATTGAAGATGGCGCCATTATGGGAGGTGCTGGTTCAGCGATTAATGAGCTTCTTGCTACTAACGGCATTTTTATGCCTATCAAACACTTTGGCATTAAAGATTACTATCCAGAACATGGCGAGCGGGAAGAGATTCTAGCAGATTATGGTTTAACTGCTGAGAAGATGATTTCGGAAATCGACCATTTTCTTAATCTCGTTCCCTCTGCCTCCTGATCTTGATCTTGATCTTCACAAC
>NZ_VIGV01000208.1 GCF_007858445.1 Tsukamurella sputi
TAGTTAAATTGCGCATATCTCTTATCGATCGATAAGATGATATGCACAAATGATGATGAGAATGATGAAAAGAGATCATCTTAAGCGATAAATAGAATACCCAATCGATGAGAAGAGACTTCGGTTGGGTTTTCCCATATCTAAAAATTGAGTCATCGAGAGTAGTGAAAGAAGAGATTGAATGAAAAGTATTAAAAAGCCACAATCGGCTCTGCCAGATCAGATTTTCGCTTTTAGTGTTCGTGCTGCAGCGATCTTTGTCCTGATCCTTTTAACGGGAATTATGCTCTCCCTAATTATTGCATCTATGCCGAGTATCAAGGAGTTTGGCCTCAAATTCCTCTGGACGAAGGAGTGGGATGCCCCGATGGATCAGTTTGGTGCTTTAGTCCCCATTTATGGCACGATTGTGACCTCTGTGATTGCCTTAGTGATTGCCGTGCCGGTTAGCTTCGGTATTGCAATATTTTTAACAGAGTTAGCGCCGCCTTGGTTGCGCCGTCCTATTGGTGTTGCGGTGGAGCTT
>NZ_VIGV01000019.1 GCF_007858445.1 Tsukamurella sputi
CGCCGCACCCGCAACGACGTCGACTACCTCGACCAGCAGACCACACAGCTCGCGAACACGATCGCCAAGAAGATCGACGACGAGGCCATGCGGGTCCTCATGGCCGCGCTCGACGACGTCGTGACCGAGCAGCCGAGCATCGTCGGCCACTCCTGGGGCGACCTCGTCACCGTCGGCCCACTCGACCAGCTCACCCCGTCCGCGCACCTGCCCACTGCCGACTGGTCGGCCGCGCAGCTCGCCGCGGACCTGCAGCAGCTCGGCGTCATCCACGACGTGCTCGTCGTCCACCCCTCGAGCGCGCACGCCCTGCGCACCGCATACGGCGACAAGCTCGCCGCGGTCCTCACCTCCGCCGGCCTCGAGCTCGTCTCCAACATCAAGGTCCCCGTCGGCGGCGCATACGTCGCGCAGAAGGGCGAAGTCGGCGTCGTCGGATACGAGACCGCGCTCACCGTCACCAGCTGGCCCGACTACGAGACCCGCAGCACCATCGTCCAGGCCTACGCCGTCCCCGCGTTCGCCGTGAACAAGCCCTTCCACGTCAAGCACATCGCCGGCGTCCTCTAAGGAGATCCCCATGCCCACCAGCACCCCCACCCCCGACGCGGGTACCCCCGCCCCCACCGACGGCACCACCCCCGGCGACTCCACCCAGGCCCCGCCCGTCGACCCGGCCGACCTCACGCCCGAGACGTGGGGCGCCATCATCGCCGTGCTCGGCCTCGACGACACGGCAACGAGTGACGATGTGCTCGCCGCGGTCACCGATCTCGCGACCGCTGAGGCCGCAGGAGCCGGCGCACCGTCCGCGATCGTCGCCGCGGCCCGCAAGCGCGGTCTGACCGTCCTCGACGCCGACCAGGTCGCCAAGCTCCGCCGCGACGCCCTCGAAGGACAGAAGATCCAGGCCAAGGCCAACACAGACCGCCGCGAAGGGCTCGTCGCCGCCGCCATCAACCGTGGTGCGATCACACCAGGCCGCCGCAAGCACTGGCTCGCGCTCCTCGAAGCCGATCCCGGCATGGAACAGATCCTCGCCTCCACCCCCGCCGAGACCGCCGTCCCCCTCACCGAGATCGGCCACTCAGTCGACCTCGACCACAGCCAGATGACCGGCGGTGACCCCGACGCCGGCCGCTGGGTCCGGTAGAACCTCACGGGCGTCAACGCCACCACCCAGGGGCGCCGAACGCCCCGCCGTGGACCGATGGGAACGCCCAGGGCAGCCCGGACTACTCTGCCCGCCACAACGGCACCCAGCGCCCGTGACCCGAAGCCCCCGACCGCTCAACCCTCCCAGGGCAGCAGTCGGGGGCTTCCCCGCGTGCGCACACCAGCCACCACCCGAACGACCGCCCACAGCCCGTACGGCCCCACCACGGGGTGGCTCACCCCACCCCCACCCGAAATCTTCGAGGGGGCCAACGACCTGACTGGCC
>NZ_VIGV01000209.1 GCF_007858445.1 Tsukamurella sputi
TGGTGGCCGCACATGCCGTGGGCGGCGGGCCCGGGCGGTGTCGCGGCGGAGCAGATGTACATGCCGGGGACACCGAGGTCGTACGGCTGCAGGGTGATCCGCGGGCCGAAGACGAGTTGCAGCGGGTCCTTGGAGCCGGTGTTGATGTCCCCGCCGACGAAGTTGGCGTTGTAGCGGGACATCTCGGTGGTGGAGCAGACCGCCGTGCCCACGATGCGGTCGCGAAACCCGGGGGCGAAGCGTTCGATCTGGGCGACGATCGCCTCGGTGGCGTCGCCGGCGTAGCCGCTCGGCACGTGGGCGTAGGACCAGACGGGGTGCACGTCGCCGACGCTCCGCGAGGGGTCGGCGAGGTACTGCTGCCCGACGAGCACGAAGGGCCGCTCGGGCATTCGCCCCGCCGCGATGGCCCGCTCGGTCGTGGCGATCTCCGCGAACTCGCCGCCCAGGTGGACGGTGCTCGACCGCCGCGCGTCGGGGTTGGTCCAGGGCACGCCGTCCTGGACGGCGAAGTCCACCTTGAACG
>NZ_VIGV01000210.1 GCF_007858445.1 Tsukamurella sputi
GCCCCCGTTTAGGTTGATAAGGCATTATAGCGAATCGCTCGATTTTATGCAATATTCAATGATTTAATGATTGAGTTCGGGATTCTTTTCAAGAAGTTCTTTAAGCGTTACTTCTGCCGGTAAAAATTGCTCCATGGAAGGATCTTGCAGAAGTGCCACCGCTCGCGGTAGATCTTTGGGGCTTCCCGGTCTTGATTTCATTAGTAATTTTGCCAGCTCTAATCGTGCCGCCTGATGATTTCCTGCTAATGCTACTTCATAAAATTGAGCTGCTTTTGCTGCATCGGTCCCGATAACAACGTCATTGGCGTACATATAACCTATTTTAAAATGTAATTCGCTATTCTCTTTTGTAGGAGGTAGTTTCAAAATCTCTGCTTCCAATTTTTCAATCTCGGCGATTGCTTTAGGTTCATCCCTTCTTGCAAGAAGAAAGTAGCGCAGGGCTAGAGCAAGATCGGTATTATTATGCCCTTTTTCAAGCTCAATTAATCCTAGATAGAAGAGCGCCTTATTATATTTTTT
>NZ_VIGV01000211.1 GCF_007858445.1 Tsukamurella sputi
GTGAAATGGGTCTTAAAACGGAGCGCTCGGGAAGCCGCTGTTTTTGGAATGGGGGGAATCTTCTCCAATAATGTAATGATCGGAATTCCGCTAATTATGCTCTTTATGGGTAGTGAAGCGATTGCTGTATCGGCACTTGTGATCTCCTTTAATGCGCTTTTACTCTGGAGCTTAGTCTCCGTTGCGATTGAGTGGGCAGATCATGGTTCTCTCTCGCTTAAAGGTTTTTTGCTCACTTTTCGTGGCGTTCTAAAAAACCCAATTGTAGTCGGCATCATGCTCGGGCTCTTAGTGAGCTTTCTCCGAGTACCGATCCCCACCTTTGCGACCCATACCATTGAGATGTTCTCCGATATGGTTGCCCCACTTTCACTCTTGGTTCTCGGCATGGGTTTGGCGAAGTACCGGCTTGGTGCCAATCTGAAATTGAGCCTCAATATCACCTTCTTTAAACTCATTCTCCATCCGCTTATTATCTGGGGCGTAGCGCTTCTAATGGGATTACCCCCTTTTGAGACAAAAGC
>NZ_VIGV01000212.1 GCF_007858445.1 Tsukamurella sputi
ACGCCCAGCTGACCTCTTTCGGCCCCCTCAGTTTGCCGCTGGTCAGTGCGGGTTCCGTCCTCGAAGTTGTTCAACTGCTTCGGTTCTTGCCCCTGATATCGACCGCGCTGAGCACCGAGTTCCAGCACGGAGACTCTGGACTGACGATCGCTCTGGCCGGGCGCACAGATAGCCCCGGCACCGATTGTCTCGCCGTCACCTACGGTGGTCTGGCTGTCCTGCGGTTGGTGGACATGCTCGCCGGTGCCGTCCCCTCCGTGGAGCTTCATCTGACATGCCAGGCGCCGGCAGACCTGATCGTCGTGGGTGAGATCGGCCATCGGATCCTTTTCGACGCGCGCGCGGCGTTCGTGCATATACCGGCTGCCGTGCTCTACGACGTGTGCCGCTTCTCCGACCCCGTGGCCTACCGGATCGGTATCGCCGAGCTTCGACGCGTCTACGAACAGCGCAGGCCCAATTCCTACACGCAGCTGGTCCGCGCACAGTTCGATGCTGACCCTGCGCGCGCTGACGGCGCTCGT
>NZ_VIGV01000213.1 GCF_007858445.1 Tsukamurella sputi
CTGGATGAGACTGGTGCGCATGTGGTCCGCAATCGCATACCCCACCACTTTCTTCGTGCAGCAGTCCAACACGGTCGCCAGATAGCAGAATCCCGCCCACGTCGGAATGTAGGTGATGTCCCCGACCCACTTGAGCCCGGGGGCATCCGCGTGGAAGTCCCGGCCCACCAGGTCCTCACGCTCATCGATGTCCTTTGCGGGGATCGTGGTGCGCACCCGCAGGCGCGGCTGGACTGCCACCAGGCCCTCCTCGGCCATGATGGTGCGCACCGTGTCCACACACACCACCACACCCATCCGCACGAGCTCGGCGTGGATACGCCGGTACCCATACGTGGCATCCGACGCCTCGAAACTTGCCCGAACACGGTGGGTGAGATCAATGCGACGCACCTCAGTATCAGACATCGGCCGCCTCTTCCAATCCAGGTACCCCGACTTCGACACCTCCAAACAGCGACACATCAAAGTGATCGTGTAATTGCCTTCTTCACTCACAATGAACGCGTACCGTGCGCTCACTG
>NZ_VIGV01000214.1 GCF_007858445.1 Tsukamurella sputi
GGCACGCCCCCAGAATAGTGGATCATCGATTGAACACTTTCCGGACCTTCTGATGCTCCGGTATTCGACCGAGAATGGTCGGCATGGACAAGCTCACCCGATACCCCGAGCGGGGCGGCGACCGGCGCCTGCCCGACGAGATCCTCGACGAGGGCATGGTCGCCGTGCTGTCGACGGTGGCCGACGGCCTGCCCTGGTCGATCCCGATCGCCTACGCCCGGGCAGGGGACCGCATCGTTGTGCACGGATCGACCGGGGCGGGCGCGCTGCGCCACGTCGCCGCGGGCGCACCCGTCACGCTGACGGTGACCCACGTGGACGCCCTGGTCGTGGCGGACACCGCGTTCGACCATTCGATGAACTACCGCTCCGCCGTCCTGCGCGGCACCCTCGATCGGGTCTCCGCGGGCGCCGAGGAACTCCTGGACGCCTTTCTCGACGCGGTCCTGCCGGGCCGCAGCGCGGAGGTGCGGGTGAACAGCCGCAAGGAGCTCGCCGCGACGGCGGTGCTCGCCCTGCCGATC
>NZ_VIGV01000215.1 GCF_007858445.1 Tsukamurella sputi
TCCGGCTGATGCGCTGCTCGTCGCCGCCGATGTCGCGACGCACGGTGTGCTCGATGATGCCCTCGATCCGCGGCCGGGCCTGCGCCTCGAAGACCTGCGCCGCGTCGCCGTCGTACGTGCGCGCCAGGTGGCCCGCCACGAACTCGGGCGTGTACGTCACGGCCTGTTCCGTGGGCCAGGGCTCGAGATCGCGCACGCGGTCGCCGTCGAGACCGGTGTTGGCGGACTCCGCGAGCTGCCGGATGCTGTCGTGCACGCGCCCGCTCACCGGCCACCAGTCCGTGTACGTCTCGATGTTGCCGTCGCGGTCGCGTCGCGTCCGGTGGACGCCGCGCGCACCCGAGTAGTCCGTCGTCACTTCGGCGTCGTAGCTGTAGTACGACAGGTAGACGCTCGTGAACGAGCCCAGTACCCGGTACTTCTTGAACTCGCGCGGCGCGAACCACCGGCTGTTGACCCAGGCCTCGATGTTCTGCCGAGCCCGATCCTCGCCGATGCGGAGCGGCAGGATGCCGTCGACGG
>NZ_VIGV01000216.1 GCF_007858445.1 Tsukamurella sputi
TGTTTGATTGACTTGCTTAAGTTGTTGTATTCGCGTCAACTTTGGAAACGATCATGTCTCGTATTAAAATTGTCTAAGACCTATTATATGGTCAAGCCTCACGGTCAATTAGTATTGGTAAGCTCAATGCATTACTGCACTTACACACCCAACCTATCAACGTCGTAGTCTTCGACGGACCTTCAGAGGGGTTACACCCCTAGGGAAATCTAATCTTGAGGTGGGCTTCCCGCTTAGATGCTTTCAGCGGTTATCCCGTCCGTATGTAGCTACCCGGCTATGCCATTGGTATGACAACCGGACCACCAGAGATACGTCCACTTCGGTCCTCTCGTACTAGAAGCAGCTCCTCTCAAATTTCCAACGCCCACGGCAGATAGGGACCGAACTGTCTCACGACGTTCTGAACCCAACTCGCGTACCACTTTAAATGGCGAACAGCCATACCCTTGGGACCGACTACAGCCCCAGGATGTGATGAGTCGACATCGAGGTGCCAAACTCCGCCGTCGATATGAACTC
>NZ_VIGV01000217.1 GCF_007858445.1 Tsukamurella sputi
CCGGCGTTGACTTCTCAGGTGCATTTACCGGTTTAGCTGAAGGCGAGAAGATTGAATCAGTCTATGGTGGATTTCAAAATCTTGATAAACGAGTTGATGCAACGAGCAAAGTCGTTGATGATATCAACAGTGGCTTAGGCATCGGTGAAGATGGAGAGTCTGGCTCAGTTGGTGAAGTGATTGGCGGTATTAAAGATGACGTTTCAAACGTTGTTGCTGGTAGAGCGGGTCTGATTAAGTTAAATGATGATGGTACACAAATCATCGTGGATAATAAGCTAGCTCAAGAAGCTGACGTATTTAATATAGCTAAAGCAGATGAAAAAGGTCGTACGCTAACAGGAGTGAAGGCAGGACAGATCGCTCAGGATTCACTTGATGCCATCAATGGCTCACAGCTTCATGTAGCAAATCAAAATGTGGCAAAAGTGCTTGGCGGTAATGCCACTTTTAAAGATGGTCAATTAACCGACGTTGATTTTTCGGGTGCATTTACCGGTTTAGCTGAAGGCGAGAAGATT
>NZ_VIGV01000218.1 GCF_007858445.1 Tsukamurella sputi
TGATTGAGTTACCCCGCAACCGTGCTGAGCTCCAATTTGAGATATCAGAGGGGCGTACAGGGCAGATTAAGAAGATCAACTTTACCGGAAATGAGAATATCTCAGACAGTAAGTTGCTCCGTCAGATGCGCGTTCGTGAATCAGGTTTGAGAACAATCTTCTCCTCAGGGGATCGTTATGATCCTTATACAATTCAGGAAGAGCTCGACCAAGTTCAGCAATATTATCGCAATAATGGATATCTCAAGGCAGAGGTCAACTACTCAAGTGCTACCATTAGCCCTAATCAAGATACCATCTATCTCGATATCGATATCCATGAAGGGAAGAAGTACCACTTTGGGGACTTCACCGTTGTTGGAAATTATCCGAGTGTCGATAAAGAGGAGTTACTCTCTTTAGTCGATATTAAGCCTGGCTCGCTCTATCGTGCGAAAACAGTAGAAGCGACAGTTAAGGCATTACAAGATCGTTTAGGAAATGAGGGCTATGCTCAAGCTAGAGTGAATGCGATTCCTCG
>NZ_VIGV01000020.1 GCF_007858445.1 Tsukamurella sputi
AGGACGGAACCCGCACTGACCAGCGGCAAACTGAGGGGGCCGAAAGAGGTCAGCTGGGCGTGCTCGGCGAACGCCACGCCCAACCGGAATCCCTGCTGGGCGTCCATCGCCGGATACACCTCGTGAAACCACCGGACAGGCACTTGGCCCTGTCGCGCAATGACGACCGCGAGATCGACGCCCTCGCGGGCCATGATGCGTCCGAACGCTCGCGTCTCCGCCGCGCCCAGGGCACCGCTGTCGAGGAGCTGCGCGAACGCTAGCGGCGGTATCCCCAACTCGACAAGGCTCACATGAGCCAATTTAACAAGACATCGCGACGTCCGAGCCTGGATCAAGCACATCTGCCGCGTGCACACTCACCTCTACGACCCACGAACAAGGAGGTGGCCATGGCCACGATCACTTACGTGACCCACGACGGCGAGGACTACCCCGCGCCGGTGACGCCCGGCAGGTCACTGATGCAGATTGCAGTCGACGAGGCGATACCGGGGATCGATGGCGACTGTGGCGGTGAGGCGGCATGCGGAACGTGCCACGTCGTCGTCGACAGCGCGTGGATCGACACCGTCGGACACAGCACAGACGTCGAAGAAGGCATGTTGAGTATGCACCCCGAACGTGAGGCCAACTCGCGACTGGCCTGCCAGATGACCGCCAACAACGAGTGGGACGGTCTGACCGTTCGCCTTCCCGAGTTCCAGTTGTGAACGTCTAAAGCGAAAGAGCAACATCTATGAGCATCTCAACTGCCCTCGCCGACAAAGCGCAGTCCATGATCCCGATCGATCTACAAATCCGTGGCGCCCACGTCTATGACAAGGCCCGCCGGATCGTCACCCGAACCGACGGCAAAAAGATCTTCACCGAGACCCCCATCCCGCCTGTCGAGGAAGTCGAACTCACCGACATCGATCTGAGCAACCCATTCCTCTACCGACAGGGCAGGTGGCGGTCCTACTTCGAGCGTGTGCGCAATGAGGCGCCCGTTCACTTCCAGCCCCGCAGTCCCTTCGGGCCGTTCTGGTCGGTCACTCGACATGCCGACATCATCGCTGTCGACAAGAACCACGACGCGTTCTCCGCCGAACCGTTCATCATCATCGGTCGGCCGCCCCGCTTCATGGACATCGCGATGTTCATCGCCATGGACCCGCCGCGGCACGACAAGCAGCGCGCCGCCGTCCAGGGAGTCGTCGCACCGAAGAACCTGCGCGAGATGGAGGGCCTCATCCGGTCGCGCGTCCGGGAAGTCCTCGACGAGCTACCGCTCGACGAACCGTTCGACTGGGTCCAGACCGTGTCGGTCGAACTGACCGCGCGGATGCGCGCG
>NZ_VIGV01000219.1 GCF_007858445.1 Tsukamurella sputi
TGTAGTATCTTTGAGGCTTTTTATCGTTTTTTTGTTTCTTTTACTATTTTACTTTTATTGATGTGCTACTTAAACGACTCAATCTAGTCGATCTCATCATTTGAGCGCATCAATTTAGTCGATAATCACTCTCTTAATTTTAGCGCCTAAATTGGTCAGCTTCTCTTCAATAGAGTCATATCCACGATCGAGATGATGGAGCGCCCCTATTGTTGTTGTTCCTTCTGCCACCAGTCCCGCAAGAATCAATGCCGCAGAGGCTCGTAGATCAGTTGCCGTTACACTAGCTCCCGATAAGCGAGGAACACCTTCAACAAGAGCAAGGCGATTATTGATTTTGATATCTGCCCCCATCCGCGCTAATTCATTGGCATGCATAAAGCGATTTTCAAAGATGATCTCTGTAATGGTTGAGGTTCCCTCTGAGATTGCCGCCATCGCCATAAATTGTGCTTGCATATCGGTTGCTAAAAGAGGATAAGGCGCTGTTTTGAGGCGCAGCGCTTTTAACTGAGGTTCA
>NZ_VIGV01000220.1 GCF_007858445.1 Tsukamurella sputi
GACGTCACGCACGCGACCCCGCAGCAGCGCGACATCGGCTTCGTCTTCCAGCACTACGCGGCGTTCAAGCACATGACCGTGCGCGAGAACGTCGCCTTCGGACTCAAGATCCGCAAGCGTCCCGCAGCCGAGGTCAAGGCCAAGGTCGACGATCTGCTCGAGGTCGTCGGGCTCACGGGGTTCCAGACCCGGTACCCGGCGCAGCTGTCGGGCGGTCAGCGCCAGCGCATGGCGCTCGCCCGCGCCCTGGCGGTGGACCCGCAGGTGCTCCTGCTCGACGAGCCCTTCGGGGCGCTGGACGCGAAGGTCCGCGACGAGCTGCGGTCCTGGCTGCGGCGGCTGCACGACGAGGTCCACGTGACCACCGTGATCGTGACGCACGATCAGCAGGAGGCGCTCGACATCGCCGACCGCATCGCCGTGCTCAACAAGGGCCGGATCGAGCAGGTCGGCACTCCCGCGGACGTCTACGACCGACCCGAGACCGAGTTCGTCATGTCCTTCCTCGGCTCGGTGGCG
>NZ_VIGV01000221.1 GCF_007858445.1 Tsukamurella sputi
GAAAGTAAAACCGGTCCATGCGGCAAAGATTAACCAAACTAACCAAGTTAAACCAATTTTACTAAATTTTTCTCCAGTCCATGGCCCTTCATGTAGACGCTTACGCGCATTACGATTACCTTGGATAACGCTCTCAATCATAATAAACGCGTCGGTCCAGAGTGTTTGGAAGCAGAAATAGCCACAGAACACCCGTCCTAAAACAGCGGTTACGAAAAAGAGTGAGAACGCAAAGATCGCTAGGACACCCGCCAACCAAAATATATTTTGAATATCAACAGGAAGACTAAAGATATAGAAGGTCTTTGCCGTTAAGTCAAAGACGACAGCTTGTCCTGGCAGCCCCGGACCTCTATCCCATGGCACCCAGGGTAATAGGTAAAATACAAGAAACGCTAATGCTAAAACGGAACTCTTAAAAGTTCTAAATTTCCCCTTAACACTTCGCGGATAGATGGGAATACGTTTTGCATAAAGTGAATCACCACTTGGAGTTGTATTGTTCTGCTCTGATAGAT
>NZ_VIGV01000222.1 GCF_007858445.1 Tsukamurella sputi
GATGTGCTCGTAGGCGCGTCGCCCGAGCATCGCGATGTCATCCGGGGTGCAGCCGCCGACCGCTGCGGTGACCAGCATGTCTTCCAGGTCATGAAGTTTGGGCATGGTGAGCTTGTGCGAGCACTTGTCGAGGGCCTTCTCGATCGAGACCGCGTGCCGCTCGGAGATCAGTCCGTCGCGTTGCGCACCGGCGAGTACCGGGAGCTTGGGTTCGGACGCAACTCCGTGCGTCTGCCGGGGTGCTCGCGAGCGGGCACCCCGGATCCGATCGACCGCTTCCCCGCCGGCGAGGTACAGCTGATCGACCAGCATCTCCTTGACACCGGTATACCCGAGCTGCGCCGGCAGGCCCTGCTCGATACCGACCTGGGTGAGCCAGTGCTGGCTGCTGGGCACCTTCCGGGCGGCGCGCTCGAGCCGGCGCAGCCCATCGAGTACCTCCGTGGAGGAGAGCATCACGGGGTTCATCGCGGCGAGCCGTTCCGCCGCCTGTTCGAATGTCGCGAGTGCATCGAGAT
>NZ_VIGV01000223.1 GCF_007858445.1 Tsukamurella sputi
TCGAGCGCCGATCGCGTGGCCTGGGCTCGACGTTCGGCGCGCAGGAGGAGGAGCTGGTTCTGCATCAACTGACCGACGGCCGCACCGAAGGCGACGGTGAGGGCGATCATCCAGGCCTGGTGGATGGCGCCGAGCGCCCCGGCCGTCACGACCACGGCCTCGTACGCCAGGAGGTGCACGGCTGTCACCCGGATCGGTGTCACGGCCGCGACCTGGGTGATGGCGACCACCAGGATCAGGGGGACCACATCGAGGGTCGTGGGTACCGACCAGAAGAGGGCGGCCGAGACGAGGGTGGCGACGGAGTGCGCGGTGAGGGAGAGGTGGTCGGTGCGCACGAGCGTGGCGACCGAGTGGGTCAGCGAGAGCACGGCCGCCACGGCCAGGAACACCCATTGGAGGCCCTCCGGCCTCGCCAGGACGCGCGGCAGGATCGCCTCGACCACGAGCGCCAGCATCGCCGCCTCGGTGATCATCATGTAGTACGGCGGGTATTCGTAACCGATCGCGGCGAAGG
>NZ_VIGV01000224.1 GCF_007858445.1 Tsukamurella sputi
CGCGCCGACGAGTCTTCTCTTCCATCTCTGCCACTTTTAAGATCGTCTTTCGGTTAATACGATAGAAAGGCGCTCGAGTCTGAATCTCCCCTTCTACCAGTCCTTCACGAATTAAGAGCTCCCGGGAAACTTCAGGTTTAATACGGCCAAAGCTGACAATTCGATTCTTAATAATCGCAAGATTAAAGAGACGAACAGTCTCATAGGCGGCGGCTTGCCCTTGCTGTTTACTCCAGTGAGGCTCGGTATATTCACGCTTTAAGAGATGTTGCGCTAAGCTTTCGAGCCATTCAGGATTGATTGCCGCATTCATACGGGCAAAGACTTGGCTCGTTTCAACAATCTCCAGAGCCATAATCCACTTTGGCGGCTTACGATAGAGCGCCGATCCCGGGAAGATCTTAAATTTACGGCCATTTGCGCCACTATAAAACTTCTCTTCCCCTAACTCACCAATCTGGTCGAGCGATCCCACTAAGATGGCTCGATGAATCTGATCTTCACTAAAAGAAGGGA
>NZ_VIGV01000225.1 GCF_007858445.1 Tsukamurella sputi
AGGAAGCTGATGAACCAGTGGACCAGGGTGATCACCTGTTGCTTGAAACCGACGATGTAGAGCAGGTGGAGGAAGCACCAGGCCAGCCAGGCCGGGAAGCCCGTCATCTTCACCCGCCCCACACTCACGACCGCCTTGAACCGGGCGATCGTCGCCATGGACCCCCTGTCGGTGTAGGTGAAGTGAGACGCCGCGGGCTCGGCTCCCCTGAGGCGGGCATCGACGAGGGCGGCCACGAAACGCGCAGACTGGATCGCCCCCTGGGCGACGCCCGGGACGCCCTCGACGGACATGAGGTCCCGGATGACGAAGGTCTCGGGGTGATCGGGAACGGTGAGATCGGGTCCCACCTGCACCCGCCCCGCCCGGTCCAACTGTGCTCCCGTGCGTTCCGCCAACACCCGTCCCAACGGGGATCCCTGGACTCCCGCTGCCCACACCTTGCACACCGAGGGGATGCGCTCGATGGTCCCCTCGGCGTCGCGCACGGTGACGGACTCGGCATCCATGTCCGTG
>NZ_VIGV01000226.1 GCF_007858445.1 Tsukamurella sputi
CGACGATCATCTTTTCGAAAAGAGTGACTATCACTCCACTCATCGATCGCATTGAGTCGCAATGTATTCATTGGACTGTGGAGTTTCCCTCTATATTGAGGGATAAGATCTGTTAGAAGTTGGTAACTTGCTTCAGAATAACGTTTTAAAAGCCCTTCAATGGCGCTCTTTTCCTGCGCTGAAGCATTCTCAGCAATCCCTTTAATGCTTCCTTGATCTGCTTGATACATAATATTTTTACGTTTAGGACTCACTAAACGGGGATCTAAAAGCGCTTGTTCCTCTTCTGTTAAGACAAAAGGGAGTGAGGGGAAATAGAGCACCTGCCCATCTTCTAAGCAATTGACAATATTCTCATGATCACACTCTTCGGCACGCCATTCACTTACGCCTAGGACTAAAACAGGAGCCTCTTCACTCCCCTTTTTTGTTTCTAGTGTGTTATTCGTTATCGACATTGCTGACCTCCTACAGATAGGGCAAAAAAGAATGGTTATCAATTGGAGTATTGTAAC
>NZ_VIGV01000227.1 GCF_007858445.1 Tsukamurella sputi
AAAGGAAGTGTAGCTACTTTTGCTAGAGAAAAATGGAAAAAAGGTGATACCGTAGTCATTAAGTTAAAGTCTTTAAAAGGAAAAGATTTAGAAATAGGTATTTTGCCTGCCGAAGACATTAAAGCTGGCTGGGGCTATAATGATTATGGAGCTCCTATAAAAAAGAGGGTAGAAAACCAAGAAGATGAGATAAAATTTACTATTCCAGATGATGGAGAATATGGAATTTATGTTAAAGATACGACGTCAAATGCTATTTATTTCCCAGAATTATTTAAGGGAAAAGAAATAGTATCTACAAAGTCGGAAGGGAAAAAATCAAAAAAAGATCATGGTCATGAATTAAATAAACATAATTGTGTTGAATTTGAGTTAGAAGTAAATAAGAAATTTATAAATCCTTTAACTAAAACAGAAGGACAAGAATAAATTTATCCATGATATATATAATAGTATCTGTAATAATAGGAATTGTAATAAATCTTATTTTTCCATATTATGTAAATGGTGGTTT
>NZ_VIGV01000228.1 GCF_007858445.1 Tsukamurella sputi
GATACCCGCGGAGCCCTGGTGCATGAGCACGCGGGCGTGCGGCAGCGCGCGCCGCTTACCGGGCGTGCCGGCGGAGAGCAGGAACTGGCCCGCGCTGTAGGCGATGCCGAGGACCAGCGTGGAGACGTCGCACGGGACGAGTCGCATGACGTCGCGGATCGCGAGCATCGACGGGACGGAACCGCCCGGCGAATGGATCCACAGCGCGATGTCGGCCGAACCGGCGGAGGCCAGCGAAAGGATCTGGGTCGCGAGCAGGGAGCCGTTGTCGTCGTCGAGCGGACCGTCGAGGACGACGACCCGTCGGTCGTAGAGCTCGCGGCGCACGCTCTCGGTGAAATGCGGAATCTTCGGGTTATCAGCCATGCGCCCATGATGGAACGGGACGAACGCTCAGGACAGACGAATCCGCCTGGGGCGGAACCGCTCACGGCAGCTCCGCTCCAGGCGGATTCCTGGCGCCGGGTCAGCCGGCGGAGTAGGCGGGCTCGCTGCGGAAGCGCGAGACGCGACC
>NZ_VIGV01000021.1 GCF_007858445.1 Tsukamurella sputi
CAATCACCACCGACCACATTCCGGCATCGGCGGCCAGACCCCGATCGAACGGCTACGCGTTCACAACGTCCCCGGCCTCAACAACTAGGCGCCCGCGACCAATCCGCAGAGTGCAGCCGCTGTAGCCTCGGAATACTTGCCTCCATGGACCTGTGAGGCGTCGGCGTCGATCGGGACTGGTGCACGGTTAGGTGACATCTGATCTGGCTTGCCCCGGGAGGGCGGCCTGGAAGGATGACTACTGTGCCTAAGCCTTATCCGAAAGAGTTCCGTGATGATGTGGTCCGGGTTGCCCGGGATCGTGAGAGCGGTGTGACGCTCGCGCAGATCGCGAAGGACTTCGGGATCCATGAGATGACGTTGCAGAAGTGGATGCGACGCGCCGACATCGATGACGGCAACAAGCCTGGGATGACGTCGGGGCAGTCGGCGGAGTTGCGGGAGGCCAACAAGCGAATCCGGTTGTTGGAGCAGGAGAATGAGGTCCTGCGCCGGGCCGCGGCGTATCTGTCGCAGGCGAACCTGCCGGGAAAAGGTTCTACCCGCTCGTGAAGGAGCTCGCCGCCGACGGAATCCCCGTCGCGGTGACGTGCCGGGTACTCAAGCTCGCCAGACAGCCCTACTACCGGTGGCTCAAGGAGGCGGTCACCACCGCCGATCGGGTCGCGGCCGCGCGGGCGAACGCCCTGTTCGATGCGCACTGCGAGGACCCGGAGTTCGGGTACCGGTTCCTCGCCGACGAAGCCGAACACGCTGGTCAGGCGATGAGCGCGAGGACGGCGTGGCGGATCTGCTGCGCCAACGGCTGGTGGTCGAGCTTCGGTAAGAAACGTGGGAAGAACGGTAAGAAGCCGGGGCCGCCGGTGCACGATGACCTGGTTGAACGCGACTTCACCGCCGACTCCCCGAACCAATTGTGGTTGACCGATATCACCGAGCACTGGACCGACGAAGGCAAGCTCTACCTCTGCGCGATCAAGGATGCCTGCTCGGGGCGGATCGTCGGCTACAGCATCGATGACCGCATGCAATCCCGTCTCGCCGTTGCTGCGCTCAAC
>NZ_VIGV01000229.1 GCF_007858445.1 Tsukamurella sputi
GGCCGACCACGGCCGGATCCGCATCGAGTCGGTCGCCGGCGACGCCGTGCTCAAGGCCTCGCACGGGAGCATCGGCGTCGGCGAGACGCTCGGCGGCGTCGAGGCGAACCTCTCCTACGGCGATCTCGACATCGACCGCGCGGTCGGATCCGTCGCGGCGAAGACCGCCTACGGCGCCATCACCCTCGGCGAGGTCTCCGGCGGCGTCATCGACCTCGAGAGCAGCTACGGCAAGCTCACCGTCGGTGTGGCGGAAGGGGTTCCGGCCTGGCTCGACCTGTCCTCCAAGGAGGGCCGCGTCCGCAACCACCTCGACGAGCGGCTCCCCGAGGCCGCCACCGGCGACCACGTCGCGGAGCCGATCGGCGACCACGTCACCGTCCGCGCCCGGGCCAAGTTCGGCGACATCGAGATCCGGCGCGCCCGCTGAGCGCGCACCAGACGACCGAGGAGACACCATGACCATCACCACCACCGCGGCGATCGAGGTCCGCGGTATCGAGAAGTCCTTTCG
>NZ_VIGV01000230.1 GCF_007858445.1 Tsukamurella sputi
CATCTATCTCTTGGGATTAGATGGGTTTTTATTTACCACTATTTTATAGCGCCTTGAGATGCTCTTTGTGGTGTTGATTGATCTTATCGCTGCTATCATCGTAAATTTTTAGAGGCGCGAATAGATCTGTTGCCTGAATCTGTTGTCTGATCATCAATTTAGTAAATTTTACTTTATTAAACGTCATAAAATGTTATAAACCTACTTCTTTCTTACTTTCTTATTTTCTCACACACTTACTCGCTGATATCTCTGAGGAGCAATAAGCGTAAGTTAGTTGCTAACCTTTATTCGGCATCATTCTATTTAGAATCATCTTTATGATCGAATAGGCCTTAATCGAGATCGGGTTGAGGTCAAATTGAGGTCAAATTGAGGTCAAATTGAGGTCAAATTGAGGTCAAATTGAGATTTTAGTTGGGATTTTAGTTGGGATTCAGTTGAGATCTAGTTGAGACGAAAGATAAGTAAAGAGCATTGCAGACTCGATCGATCGAGTTGCAAGACACAATT
>NZ_VIGV01000231.1 GCF_007858445.1 Tsukamurella sputi
CTCGATGTCGACCTGGTGCTTGAGCACCACGCCGAGCGTCGAGCGGAGCGCCGCCTTGTCGATGGAGCCGCTGGCGCTGCCCGTGACGCCGAGCGCCAGCAGGGTGCGGCACCAGTCGAGCGTCTCCGAGACCGACGGCTTCTTCTTCAGGTCCAGCCCGCGCAGCGTCGAGATGACGCGCAGCAGCTGCTGCGCCACCTCGGTCGGCAGGTCGGGCACCCGGCTACGGATGATCGACAGTTCGAGCTCGGCGTCCGGGAAGTCGATGTGCAGGTAGAGGCAGCGGCGCTTGAGCGCCTCCGACAACTCGCGCGTCGCGTTGGAGGTGAGGAAGACCAGCGGCTTGCGCACGGCGGTGATGGTCCCGAGTTCCGGCACCGTCACCGCGTAGTCCGAGAGGACCTCCAGCAGCAGTCCCTCGAACTCGAGGTCGGCCTTGTCGGCCTCGTCGATGAGCAGCACCGACGGTCCGCCCTCCCGCACGGCCTGCAACAGCGGACGCGGGAGGAGGAA
>NZ_VIGV01000232.1 GCF_007858445.1 Tsukamurella sputi
CTACTACGCGAAGCTCGCGGCCTCGCGCGCCGACATCGTGGTCGGCGATCCCGGCCCGGCCCTGATGTTCGACGACCGGGTGTACAAACGCGGCGCGCTGACCGTGCACGCGGTCCGCGTCGCCCTCGGCGACCCGGCGTTCTTCGCGATGCTCCACGAGTGGACCGCCGAGTTCGCGCATCAGTCGGTCACGACCGAGGACCTCATCACCCTCGTCGCGAAGTACAGCCCGGAGCCGCTGCGCGACCTCTGGCGGGCCTGGCTGTACGAGGCCGCACTGCCGCCGCTGCCGGTGCTCACCGCTCTCTGACCCGATCCGGCCCGTCCGTCCGCGAGGCGGCGGAGAATTTCTGTGGGGATGGTGTCGAAACGGGGTCGTCCCGTTCGACGCCTGTACGAGACACGCTCACACCACAGAAGAAGGACTGATCGATATGCCTCGTTTCATGGGATTCGTACGGATGGCGGAGGGCCCGGAGGTCGGCGCACCGCCGAAGGCGCTCTTCGACGCGA
>NZ_VIGV01000233.1 GCF_007858445.1 Tsukamurella sputi
TGATACCTAAAGGGCGAGAGCTAGCGCTTGCTGGAGATTGTTTTGGTTGTCATACTCGGGAAGGAGGAGAGATGGGAGCAGGGGGTGTTCCGATTACAATGGCACCATTAGGAACGATCTACTCTACCAATATTACTCCTGATAAGAGATATGGAATTGGCAACTATACGCGAGAAGATTTTCATCGGGCGCTTAAAGATGGGGTAGGTAAAGAGCGTGGAAATCTCTATCCGGCAATGCCTTACGTCTTTACCCATATTACGACTGATGAGGATATCGATGCGCTTTACGCTTACTTGATGAGTATTCCTCCTTTAGCAATTCCTAATGCTCAAAATAGTGGGGTATTTGCTTGGCCCGTACGCCCATTTTTGAACTTTTGGACACTCTTTAACTTTCCAGATCGATTGGCACCGCATGATCCTAATCGTTCTGAAGTATGGAATCGAGGAGCTTATCTCGTTGAGGGATTAGCACATTGTGGCGCTTGCCACTCTCCTAGAAATTTTATGA
>NZ_VIGV01000234.1 GCF_007858445.1 Tsukamurella sputi
TTCTTCCTGGTGCCTCTTGCTCCCACTGTTGCAACAATCGCCTCACCTCTTGTCGCTGCAATCCTTCTTGTGAACCACAGAGATTACAAGGAATAATCGGAAACTCTCGCATCGCGGCATAGGTCGCAATATCCGTCTCACTACAGTAGCTTAATGGCCGAATTACAATATTATCGGCATCATCACTACGTAATTTAGGAGGCATTGCTTTCATAGTTCCTCCAAAAAACATATTCATAAAGAGAGTCTCAACAATATCATCACGATGGTGACCTAGAGCAATTTTATTGTAGCCATGCTCCTTAGCAAAGGTATAAAGGGAGCCTCGACGTAAACGGGAACAGAGACTACACATCGTCTTATCAGGGGCGATCTTCTCTGTCACGATAGAATAGGTATCCTGCTCAATAATGTGGTAAGGAACGCCTATACTCTCTAAATATTGGGGTAATATCTCTTCTGGAAAACCGGGTTGTTTCTGATCAAGATTGACCGCTAATATCTCAAAAGAGA
>NZ_VIGV01000235.1 GCF_007858445.1 Tsukamurella sputi
GGCCAGCACGGTGCAGAAGTGGTGCGTCGAAGCGGAGATCGGCCGGGATGCGGAGAGTGACCGCGTGCGCGAGCTGGAGGCCCGGTTGAAGGTAGCGCGGCTGATCAACAGGCACACGACGGGTGCCGAAGCAGAGTTCTAGCCCAAACCATATTGGGTGGCTGAGTATTTCAGCTGACTGGGGCGGCATCCCCGGCAGCGAGAACGAGTACTCGATCACCCACCGAACGAGGACAGCGCAGTGAGCAGTAAGCCCGGTGGTGGTATCGGTGTCGCGGTGGGCGCGGCGCTGTCCTGCCTTCTCTTGGTCTTCGGCCTGATCTCCGTCATCGCGAGCGATGATGACGCCTGCACACCGTCGAACCCGGGCGGTGCAGCGGTCGCAGGCGGCGGCACGGCCGCGATCCCATCCGCTGAGGGCACCGTCAAGCCCATGAAACAGGGCACCTACCAGATCACCTCGCCCTTCGGCCCCCGCAGCGGGGCGATGCACTGGGGCATGGATGTTTCC
>NZ_VIGV01000236.1 GCF_007858445.1 Tsukamurella sputi
GGCGTCGCAAGAGCACTGGTTCGCTGGGCAATTCGACCAGCGGGCAGTGGTGGCTGAGCCGTTCCGCGGCCGTTCTCATGGCCGTGACGGTGACGATCGCCCCGGTCGGGCTTCTCGGCGCGGGCACGGCACTGGCTGCTGAGCCGTGCACTCCGCTGACCGTCTACGGCATCCAGGGCACGGGGCAGTCGTCGCCGAACGCGCCGGCGGACCTCGATACCGGGTTCCTCGCGGAGGTCATGAAGCCTCTCAAGCGCACGGCCGGGTCGCTCGTCGATCGGAAGTACGTTCCCTACTCGGCGTCGTTCGGCGGCGCCGGCCCTTCCACTCCGGGGCAGACCGCCAGCTACGCGGACTCCGTCCAGGGCGCCGGGAACAAGGCCATCGAATGGGCGAATGCCCGCGTGACCCGCTGCCCCAGCACGAAGTTCGCGTTCGTGGGCTACTCGCAGGGTGCGCATGCGGTCAAAGGCGCCCTGGACATGATCCTGGAAGGAAAGTCCAAGGTCAC
>NZ_VIGV01000237.1 GCF_007858445.1 Tsukamurella sputi
GCGGGGCCGGGTCGCCTCGACGCCGTCGCGGCGGTGGTGGTGGTCGCCGCGTGCGCTTTCGCCCTGGCTCTCTAGATCGGCCCCAGACGCAATTGAACACCGTTTCCGACATTCTGACCTGCGGGTCTTCTGTCCGAAACGGTGTTCAATTCAAGGTGAGGATCAGTCGACGGCGACCAGGGGGTAGACGCCGTTCTCGTCGTGCACCTCGGTGCCGACGACGGGCGGGTTGAAGACGCACAGCATGCGCATGCGGGTCCTGGTGGTCACGGTGTGCCGCTCGTTGCCGTCGAGCAGGTACATCGTGCCGGGCGCGAGCGGGTACTCGACGCCGGTCTCCCGGTCGAGCAACGTGCCCTCGCCCTCCACGAGCCACACGGCCTCCACGTGGTTGGCGTAGTGGAACTCGTTGACGGTGCCGGGCTCGATGACGGTCTCGTGGAACGAGAAGCCGACCTTGTCGCCGCCGAGGACGATGCGCTTGCTGCGCCAGTGGCCGGCGGCGACGTC
>NZ_VIGV01000238.1 GCF_007858445.1 Tsukamurella sputi
GGCGCTGAAGGCTTTGGCTTTGCTCGGGCAAAATCGGGTTATATCAAGGTGGCGCAATTAGGGCGTGTGATCTTAGCGGATGATGTGGATATTGGCGCCGGAAGTTGTATCGATCGTGGTGCTATTGAGGATACCGTTATTGGTCGAGGAACGAAGATCGATAATCATGTTCAGTTAGGGCATAATTGTATCGTTGGTGAAAATACGGTTATTGCCGGTTATACCGGTATCGCCGGTTCAACAGATATTGGTAATAATGTGGTTATCGGTGGTGGTGTTGGGATGAATGGTCACATGAAGATCGAAGATAATGTGATTGTCACCGGAGGCACGCAAGTAAGCCAACCGCTTAAGTCAGGAAAGATCTACTCTTCTATCCCGCCGGTACTAGAAAATAGAGAGTGGCGCTACAATAGCGCTAGAATCAAGCGATTAGGCGATCTTTTTGAGCGAGTCAAAAAATTAGAAAATCAGCTAAAAAGAGAAGAAGAGTAAGAGTAAAGGATTAGG
>NZ_VIGV01000022.1 GCF_007858445.1 Tsukamurella sputi
TCGAGCATGGAAGACCTCGATCCCTCAGATCCGATCATCGCCTATTTCCTCGGCCTGCTGCACACTGATGGCACGCACCATGGAGACGTCGGCCACAAGGGGCGCGTCACGATCGAGCTGGCTGAACGCGACGTTGACATCTTGCGCGCGCTTACTGAGGCCTTGCCACTCAAGACGACGATCCGCACGCGAACACGAGTAACGAACTTCAGTGGCGGCAAGCAGTACACCTGCTTCAGCCTCAGTGTGTTCGACCAGGAGTTCCGCCGCTGGCTCGCCACGATGCGGATGCCGCCGGGCCGCAAGGCGACGTCCGTGGGACCGCCGTCATGCGAGTTCTCCCATCGCGATTACCTCCGGGGAATCATCGACGGAGACGGGTCGGTCGGATTCACGAAGACTGGTACACCGTTCGTCTCCTTCGTCACTGCGAGTGCGGAACTCGCCGAATTCGTCGGTGGCGCCATCCACGCGACCTCTCACCGATCCCGTACCCTTCGTAGGAACGCACGGGACGACGTATTCAACGTCATGGTGACGAATGTCCCTGCCGCTCAACTCGCAGACTACATCTGGCCCAGCCCCGACGTTCTCGGTATCGAACGCAAGAAGGAGTCCGGCCTATCGGTAGCGCAGTGGCGTCCACCTGCAGAGAAGGCTGGACGCTACGGCGTCGTCCGACGGCGTTGGACCCCCGGGGACGATGCAATCGTCGTCGCCAACACCGATGAGGCTGCGGCTTTCGCCCTGGGGCGCACGATCAAGAGTATTGCGGTCAGGCGCTGGCGCCTGGAGAGGGCACTAGCCCGAGAAGCAACTGTCGCGTCGTCCGGGCCGCGAAACAGCGACGGCTCTGATTGCCGCAGGCATCGCGATAGGGACGACGCAAAATTCACCACGCAGGCAGCCAAGCCGCGAACAACTCGGTGACCCGGTCACATTCGGCCTCAGTCTCGAGCATGAGATCCGAGCCACCGTCGTAGGGACAGTGCTGCCAGGCCCAGGTGGAACCC
>NZ_VIGV01000239.1 GCF_007858445.1 Tsukamurella sputi
TTCATATTAAGATGGTCTGGATTGATACTGATTACAAGCTTCTATTATACCGATTTAATCTTTCGATCGATTACTCTATATCAGTTGTTAGATGCTTTTGAGTATTTTTTATGGTCATAAGTTGTGAACGACCTACAAAGTCTTTGGTGAATTGGTAGGCGATTCGTCCACTTCGTGAGCCACGTCGCTGTGTAAATTGTAGTGCTTCGCGTTCAATCTCCTCATTATAAGTTATATCTGGGGCTAATTGATAGAGCCAGCTCTTTACCATTGCAAGATACTCTTTTTGAGAAGGGGGATAGAATGAGATCCAGAGCCCAAATCGCTCTGATAGGGAGATCTTCTCTTCAATTGCTTCTTGTGGATGAATTTCTTGCGCCTCATATTGGTTGAGATTATCTTGCATCGATTCAGGGAGTAGATGACGTCGATTAGAGGTTGCGTAGAGAAGAATATTTTTCGCCGGGCTGGAGAGAGAGCCATCTAACATTGCTTTTAAGGGCTTGTAA
>NZ_VIGV01000240.1 GCF_007858445.1 Tsukamurella sputi
TGGTCGGCAGGCGCAGGAAGTCCTGCACCTCGTCGATGTACACCTGCACCGGCGTGCGGCTGTCCTCAGGGATGGCCACGCGTTCGCGGATGGCCTGCCAGAGTTCGGCCAGCACCGCAGCGGCGAGCAGCTGCGCAGCGGAGTGCCCGAGGACGCCGACTTGGAGCGGCACCAGCAGGATCTTGTTCTCGGTCAGCACTTGGCGGACGTTGAAGCGCGGTGCGGTTTGGCCGAGGACAGCCCGCAGCGTCGGGGTGAGCAAGGGCCGCAGCTTGTTGCTCAGCGGCGCCGTCACGGTGCTGGCGGCTTCCGGCGACAAGGCGTCGAACCAGGCCCAGAAACTGCCCGCACCGATGGGATCGCGCTTGACGGCTACCTGCGTAATCGAGCGTCGGAAGCCGGGATTGCTCAGCAGCAGCGGCAGCATCACCAAGGAGGCGTCGTCGCGGAGGGCCAGGGCACCGAGGCAGTAGCGCAGGATATCGCTGGAGCGTGGTCCCAGGCTGTCG
>NZ_VIGV01000241.1 GCF_007858445.1 Tsukamurella sputi
ATATTAAAACCTATTAAAGCCTATTAAAGCCTATTAAAGGCTATTAAACTCTATTAGTCCTATTAATGATCGATACTCTTATTAAAGCTTATTAACTTTCGATCCTATAAACCTATAAACCTATAAACCTTAACGATCTTATCGATAGATCATATAGCCATACGACATAGATATACAGATAGCGCCAGACAATTATACAGATAGAGATAGCCTCGATAGATGATGTCAATAGCGTTATCACGATAAGAGTGAGAGCAAAAATCCCAAGCAACTCTTCAAAAATCTTCTATTGATGCCACTGATATGCTCAATAAAAGAGTATAAAAGGCTATAAAAAGCTATTTATAGCTGATTTAAATAGTGATTAAGCTCAGTTTAAATTCAGTGTAAATCATCATTGTATGACTAATCATTTTGTTTATGATTATTCACACGCTTTTATTATCTGCTCTCTATCGATTGCATCTTTTGCTTGTTACTTCTAATACTCACTCTATGCTACCCACTAT
>NZ_VIGV01000242.1 GCF_007858445.1 Tsukamurella sputi
GAGCACGGTTGCGGCGTCCCCGGGGCCCGCGACGTGGACCTCTCCGGCCCCGAGATCGACGTCACCGTCGACCTCGGCCTCGGGCGGGGCACCGCGACGATCCGCACCACGGACCTCTCGCACGCGTACGTCGAAGAGAACTCGGCGTACTCCTCATGAGCGCCCCTGATCTCACGCCGCTCGACAAGGCCGGCGTCCTCGCCGAGGCGCTGCCCTGGTTGCTGGACTTCCACGGCAGGACCGTCGTGGTCAAGTACGGCGGCAACGCCATGATCGACGACGAGCTCAAGCGCTCCTTCGCGCAGGACATGGTCTTCCTGCGCACCTGCGGCCTGCACCCCGTGGTCGTGCACGGCGGCGGCCCGCAGATCACCGCGATGCTGAAGCGCCTCGGCATGGAGGGCGAGTTCCGCGGCGGCTTCCGCGTGACCACGCCCGAGGTGATGGACGTCGTCCGGATGGTGCTGTTCGGGCAGGTCGGGCGTGAGCTGGTCGGGCTGATCAACTCC
>NZ_VIGV01000243.1 GCF_007858445.1 Tsukamurella sputi
TTGAATTTGAGGAAGAAAACGATTCGCACGATTGATAGGCCCTGCAATCACACTCGGGAAGAAGGCAAGAAAGAGTGCAAAATCGAAGAAGCTGATCGGCGCCATACCTCGCCATGATTGTGGCTCGAGCGGTCTTTCTCGCTGATCGACGGCACGCTCATAGAGCGATACAAGATAGCTAATAGAGTGGAAAGTGTAGAACGAGATTCCGATCGGGAAGATAATCTCCGCCACCGGCAATGAGAGATCGATCCCCCATTCCGAAAGTCGATAGACAAATTGTGGCGCAAAAAAGTTAAAGTACTTAAAGAGCGCTAAGTTCCCAACACCCACGACAATAGCGCTGATTAGCCAAAACTTTGGGGATCGCCCATAAATAATACCGGTTGAGAGCAGATAGATAACGGTGGTATAGCCCCCTAAAATCAGGGCGAAATCGACACTAAATAGCCCGATAATCCAATAACTTGCCACCAAAAGCAGGCCATTTTGGATCGCCACGCTCCGT
>NZ_VIGV01000244.1 GCF_007858445.1 Tsukamurella sputi
CGCAGCGCGCCGGACCTCCGCACGGTGCACGGACCGATCGAGCAGCTGCCGAGCGACGGGATTCGCAGCAGCGGCACCCCGCATCGACACCCCCCAAAATAATCAAACAGCGACATGGAACTAGCCTCACTTCCCGGCCCCGCGGCGCAGCACGTGACCGGCTGCATCGTCATACGCGGCGGCGCGCTCGTCCTTCCTACCCCCTCGGCGCGCACACAGCCCCCACGCGGCGCGTTCCGCCCGAAGCCAGACTTGCCACTCAGACTGGCAACCCAGAACACCCCCAGGTGTGCGACCACACGAAGCTCCGGCAACACTGTTCGGCCCCCTCGTCGCGCGCCGTCACACCCCGCGCGCTGGCCGCAGCTCCTCGCCTTTACCGCGGTAAAGCCTTCTGGATCGACGCGCCCAGATCGCCTTTACCGCGGTAAAGACGCCAGCAACCCCCGGCCTTTACCGCGGTAAAGGCCGGGGGTTGTGCGGCATAACGCCAGGTCGGGCGCTATTT
>NZ_VIGV01000245.1 GCF_007858445.1 Tsukamurella sputi
CGAAGTAGGCGAAGACGGCGATAAAGAGAACCGTCGCTAAGATCCAGTAGATATTTCGTTTCATATGTAACCTTGAGAGATATAAAAGGCTACGAAGCGATGCTTGTAGCCTTATTACAATCTTATTCCCTTCTATTAAGAGCTGACTGAGGGGATTACCGCGCTAAGTCAGTCTCTTATGCATAGTAAAGAGATAGAGATATGACGCTTAGAGTGATGGATCAAGCACTTTAAAGATCTCTTGAGAGATCTCATTAACATCACCATAACCATTGATGGTTTTAAGCTTGCCTTGAAGGATAAAGTAGTCGACTAATGGGAAAGTCTCCTCTTCAAAGACTTTGCGGCGTTTAAGAATCGTCTCTTCGGTATCATCAGAACGACCACGTGCTTTAAGACGCTCTTTGATCACTTCAAAAGGAACATCAAAGTAGATCACCTTATCGATCGGCATATTGATCTCATCGAGAAGTTTATCAAGTTGCTCTGCCTGATTGATGTTGCGAGG
>NZ_VIGV01000246.1 GCF_007858445.1 Tsukamurella sputi
GATTAATAATCTCCCTACACGACCGTTCCCATCTAAAAATGGGTGAATACTTTCAAATTGAGCATGCATTATCCCAGCCATTATTAAGGGGTCAAATTCATCATTAGTTTCATTTAAAAAAACTTCTAAGTTACCCATTAAATCCATCACATTAGATGCGATTGGTGGAATATAAGACGCTCTACTCATATCTCCACCACCGATCCAGTTTTGAACCCTTCTATACTCTCCTGGAGCACGACTTGCGCCTCTAGAGTTATTTAATATGATTTTATGCAGTTCTTTAATAAAGGAGATTGTAATAGGGTGATCTTGATCTGTTATCTTTTGTACACCAAAATTTAAAGCATCTCGATAATTACGAACTTCCTGAACATCAACATTACCATCTTGATGCGTTGCCTCAACTTCCATAACTTCATCAAGAGTTGCCTGAGTCCCTTCAATTCTTGTCGATTGAACTGATTCTGCTAATGAAAAAACAGAAAACAAGTCGGTTGGAACAACT
>NZ_VIGV01000247.1 GCF_007858445.1 Tsukamurella sputi
CAAGAGGACTCTGTGGACTCATCCGCAGACTCAGCTGCTCGCCCTCGCGCATTAAATTGAGCTCAATATCCGCTAGCGGCAAGACTCCATCCCCCTTCTCCGGCCACTCAATAAGCCAGATCCCCTGCTCTTCGAGCAATCCTAAATCATAGAGCTCTAAAGGGGAGGCTAAACGATAAAGATCGGCATGATAGATGGTCATTACATGATCGCTCTCACCCTCTTTCTGCTCCTGACCCATTTTTGAATTTGTTTTCGACGCCGACTTCCCACGCCCCTTCTCTGATGCAAGCTCTGCCAGGAGAGTAATCTCATAAGGCTCGATCAAAGTATAGGTGGGGCTCTTCACCGCACCGGTCACACCAAAGGCTTGGATAAAGTAACGTGAAAAGGTGGTCTTCCCCGCGCCCAAATCGCCATGGAGATAGAGTTTCAGATCATGCCCCGGAGCTTGTCGCTTCTCTTCCCGCTTATCCTGCTTCTTCTCAGCTCCATCCTCTGCGCTCA
>NZ_VIGV01000248.1 GCF_007858445.1 Tsukamurella sputi
CTCCACGAGGGACCACACGAAGGTCGTCACCGTCGCGACAACGAGGGCGACGAGGAGCCAGGCCGCGATCCGGACACCCGTCTTCGGCATCCCCGGGAACATCATCGCGCCCACCACGAAGGCAACAGCCCCGATCAGTGGGACGCACAGCAGCAGCAGACGGACATTGGAGGACATGCCCTGGCGAGCGGCCAGCATCCGCAGGAGGCGGGCAAGTGCCCCACTCCCCCACACCGCTCGCGCCCATTGGGCCAGGACGAGGGCGCCCGCCACCATGTACGCGGCGACCATCCAGCCATGACTCATGGCCGCACCCTATCAACGCCCCCTTCCCGCCGAAGTCCGTCCTGATTCCTGTCGAAGTCCGTCCCAGTTCTTGACGAAGTCCGTCGCGTTTCGTGCCGAGGTCCGTCCTCGTTTCCCGCGAAGTCCGTCGTGTTTCTTGCCGAGGTCCGTCCCAGTTCTTGACGAAGCCCGTCCTCGTTTCCCACCAGGTCCGTCCTTGGT
>NZ_VIGV01000023.1 GCF_007858445.1 Tsukamurella sputi
GTTTAACGCCGCTAGATAGTGAGTTAAGTAGTGGTTAGTTAAATAAATTAGAGAGACGATAAATAATGTGATTAATTAGTCAGTCTATTTATCATTGTTTAATGATCTTCGATCTTCAATCATTGATATAGTTTGATAAGTCATCTTATTTATACTCTCATCTAATATAACTATTAGTCATGAGTGTTCTTTAAAAATTTGGATTAGTTGGTGCAACGTAATAGCGATGCAGCAGTGATTATTGATCGATGTGAATCGAGTGATAATCACCAAGATCTTTCGGGTCTTTGTTGTTGGATTATTCTTCTCGTGATGAGAATGATAATTGGATAGCAAGATAACAAGGAAGATCGGGAGAGATTGCATCACTTAAGTAACGATGTATTCAATTTCATTGAAAAGTCATTATTGGTTTTTTGATCTTAGTTTATCTTTATCTAAGGTTCATCTAAGGTAAGGTTCATCTAAGGTTGAAGGTTCAATATGGCAATTTGATAAAATGAGTTAACTTAAAGTGAAACGTTATCATGTTACATTCGTAGGAGAATTGAAGAGCTATTTGTCATATAGTTTGGACGATTCATTATTATAATGAGTCTAATCCCTATTATATGGTCAAGTGAATAAGCGTACATGGCGGATGCCTTGGCGATTACAGGCGATGAAGGACGTGGAAGTCTGCGAAAAGTTTCGGGGAGCTGGCAATCAAGCTTTGATCCGGAAATGTCCGAATGGGGAAACCCGCACAGGCTTAAAACCCTGTCATCCTTTTACTGAATCTATAGGTTTAAGGAAGCGAACCTGGTGAACTGAAACATCTAAGTAACCAGAGGAAAAGAAATCAATTGAGATTCCCGCAGTAGTGGCGAGCGACCCGGGAAGAGCCGATATGTGATAACTTATTGTATAGAAGAATCATCTGGAAAGATGAGCCGTAGTGGGTGATAGCCCCGTATTTTAAATACAGTA
>NZ_VIGV01000249.1 GCF_007858445.1 Tsukamurella sputi
GACGGAACCGGATCCGACCCGTCCCTCGGCCGCGTCGGCGGACTCGTCCGCCTCGCAGGCCACGTCCGCGGCCGCGCTGCGTGAGCGCGTCGACGCGCTCACCACCCGCAACGCCAAGCTGCTCGAGACGCTGCGCGATGCGCGCAACCAGCTGCTCACCCTTCGCGAGGAGGTCGAGCGCCTGGGGCAGCCCCCGTCGGGCTACGGCGTGCTGCTGGGCACCTTCGAGGACGACACCGTGGACGTGTTCACCTCCGGTCGCAAGATGCGGCTGACCTGCTCCCCGAACCTGGACGTCGCGACCTTCCGCACGGGCCAGACGGTGCGGCTCAACGAGGCCCTCACCGTGGTCGAGGCGACCGAGTACGAGACGGTCGGCGAGATCTCCACGCTCCGCGAGATCCTGGACGACGGTGCCCGCGCCCTGGTCGTCGGCCACGCCGACGAGGAGCGCGTGGTGCGTCTCGCGGCACCGCTGGCGCTGCAGGCCTCCGACGATCCCGGTGT
>NZ_VIGV01000250.1 GCF_007858445.1 Tsukamurella sputi
CGCCTCCGGGCGGGAGGCGCTCGCGGGACCCGGCAACCTGCTCCAATTGCACCGCGACATCCCGAATCACTGGGAGGCCTGGGACATCGACTCGTTCTACCGCCGCGACGTGACCGATCTGGTCGACGCGGATTCCGTGTCCGTGGAGGGCGACGCCGTGGTGGTCCGTCGCAGCTTCGGCGATTCGGCGATCACACAACGGATCGGCCTACTCGCCGGCTCCCCCGCCGTCGACATCGTCACCGAGATCGATTGGCACGAGAGGCAGAAGCTGCTCAAGCTGGCCTTCCCGTTCGACGTGCATGCCGACCGCAGCGCCGCGGAGACCCAGTTCGGCCATGTCTTCCGGCCGACGCACGCGAACACGTCCTGGGACGCCGCGAAGTTCGAGATCTGCGCGCATCGCTGGGTCCACGTCGGCGAGCCCGATTACGGCGTGGCCATCGCGAACGATTCCACGTACGGCCACGACATCGCGCGCCGCTCGAGTGATTCCGGCACCGTCG
>NZ_VIGV01000251.1 GCF_007858445.1 Tsukamurella sputi
TTTCGCCTGCGATGTGCCGGTAGGTCCAGGGGCCTTGGTTGCAGTTGGGGCAGGGTTTGTCGTAGAGGCCGACGGTGTCTCCGGTGAGTGCGGAGTGGATCCAGTCGGCCCAGCGGTTGATGGCGCGGGCGGCTTCGTGGACGGTTTCGATTTGCGCGGGTGCCCACTTGAAACTGTTCACCTTGTCCAGCAGGGTGTGGATGTTGTCGCGGCCGTCATGCCCGATGACCGCCGCCCACTCCTTCACCTTCCGCTCGATCTCCTGCATTTTGTCGATGCCGGACAGCCATGCGGTGGGGTGGGATTCGAAGCCTGGTCGTCCGCCGGGGTTGCGTGGCCGGTCGGCGTTTTGGAGGGCTTGTTGGAGTTGGGTGAGGAGTGAGGGGGAGGTGTAGGTGCCGTGTTGGTCGTGGTGGGTTTGTGCGGCGCAGAGGTGGTGGTGGGCGTCGTCGAGTTGGCGTCGGGCGTCGGGGAGTGTGTGCTCGTCGGTCATCGGGTTCAGTCCT
>NZ_VIGV01000252.1 GCF_007858445.1 Tsukamurella sputi
GGGCGGCGGGAAGGTCAACGACTCCACGACCGAGGACCGCGTGCGGCTGATGGAGATCGATGGCCGCGAGTACCTCTTCTACAAGGCCTTCGACCGGCTCGACGTCGCCTTCCTGCGCGGTACCACCGCCGATCCGAGCGGCAACGTGACCATGGAGAAGGAGGCGCTCACGCTGGAGGCGTTGGAGACGGCGATCGCGGTGCACAACAAGGGCGGTCTGGTGATCGTGCAGGTCGAGCGG
The DNA here is from genome assembly GCF_007858445.1 of Tsukamurella sputi. Taxonomy (GTDB): domain Bacteria; phylum Actinomycetota; class Actinomycetes; order Mycobacteriales; family Mycobacteriaceae; genus Tsukamurella; species Tsukamurella sputi. The sequence goes on from NZ_VIGV01000252.1 coordinate 242, forward strand.
ATCGCGGAGCGGGGCTCGCTGAACCCGCGCGACGTGAAGATCCCCGGTGCCCTCGTCGACTGCGTGGTCGTGGCGACCAGTCCCGCGCACCACACCCAGTCGTGGGGATCGCAGTACAACCCGGCGATGAGCGGCGAGATCCGCCAGCCGATGGGCTGGACGGACCCCATCCCGCTCGACCCCCGGAAGGTGATCGCGCGGCGCGCCGCGCTCGAACTGCGCCCGAATTCGGTGGTGAACCTCGGCATCGGCGTCCCGGAGGGGG
>NZ_VIGV01000253.1 GCF_007858445.1 Tsukamurella sputi
TTGATTGCTTTTTCCTAAGTCATCTCTCCCATTAATTACAGAGCTATCCTCGTTAGTTACAGAGCTACCCTCATTAATTACAGTGCTCTGTTCATTAATTACAGAGCTACCCTCATTAATTACAGTGCTGAGACGATGTGTATTATCAAACACATCCTCAGGCTTCAGTACTTCTGTTCCACTTAATGTATAGACAGCTCCACGACCGCCGGTACTATTTAGAAAGCCTTCTTTTACCAAATGTTGTAAGTTACGAGAAATATCGACGGAATGACTTGTACTAATCGCCTGTAGACGAGTATGCGTTACAACTCCTTCAATTTTTGCAATCGCCAAGGCCACCCTCTCCTCTTCATTTAGTAACTTAAATTTCGAGCCAAACTGAACGGCTAATCGCTGCATTGTCTCTTGCGGAAATAAATCGATCATGGTTAGTTCTAATAGAGTTTGATTATTAGGTTCTCTTTTTTCACGCAAATATGGAGGCAACCAGTGCTGAGATTGC
>NZ_VIGV01000254.1 GCF_007858445.1 Tsukamurella sputi
TGTCGGCGTAGTACTCGTAGATCGCGGCGCTGAATTCGACCTCGCCCACCGACTGGTCGAGGGGCTTGCCCATCTCCCGCTGGATGATCCGGGCGAGCTCGTCCTTGCGCTCGACGTGCAGCGCCGCGACCCTGCGGATCAACGCAGCGCGTTCCGCCACGGTGCTGTTCCGCGTCCGGGCGTACGCCCCGGCCGCCGCCGCGAGCGCCGCTTCGATCTCGGCATCGGTCGCGAACGGGAAGGCCGCGAGTTCTTCGCCGGTCGACGGGTCGACGACGGTGTACGAGGGTTCGGTCATGCTGCCAGCTCCTTCATCGGGTCCGCCGCGGGTGCGGCGCGATCGCGTCTGCCGATCTACGAACGAATGTTTGTTAATGTAGCGCGGGTCACACCGGTCGTCAACGGGTTCCTACGGCCGGTGCGCGCCACGCGGAGTTCCGACGCGAGTCGGAAGGGCCCGGGCGAGGGGCGGGGTACTGTGAGCGCCATGCGGCGCGATGGAGGG
>NZ_VIGV01000255.1 GCF_007858445.1 Tsukamurella sputi
CGGCGTCTCACCAGGGCCGACGAGCTGCTGCCCCGCCCCCTCGCGGACAACCCCACCGGGGTGGCGGTGGCGCTCGACGTGCTGCGCTGGCTGGGCCCCGACGCACCTGCGTGACGATCTGCACCAGACCGGGTGGCAACCGGGTGCACTCTGCGCTGGCCGGACAGGACCGTCGAGCGAGAGAGTGAGTCATCGGTTCTATCACTGAGCCCTCGGACCAGGAGAGACAAGTATGACGAGCACCACGCCCGAGCACCTCGACATCATCGTGATCGGCGCCGGCATCTCCGGCATCGGCGCCGGCCACTACATCACCACCGAGCTGCCCGGGAAGTCCTTCGCGATCCTCGAGGGCCGGTCGACGTTCGGCGGCACGTGGGACCTGTTCAAGTACCCCGGCATCCGCTCCGACTCGGACCTGCACACCTTCGGCTACGAGTTCAAGCCGTGGGAGTCCAAGGACTCCATCGCGGACGCGCACAAGATCCTCGACTACCTGCAGGA
>NZ_VIGV01000256.1 GCF_007858445.1 Tsukamurella sputi
TGAGCTTGGGGAGATGCTCAGTGGACCGCGTCAATTCACTGCCTCCTGACTGTCTTGTCGTACAGGCCCAGCAAGCGATCCTCCGGGTCGTAGCGGGACTTGTACTTCTCCAAGTGGATTCCGCCGTAGAGCTCGTCGAACTCGGCGCGCTCGTAGAAGGCCTCGGAGTACAGGGACTTGTGTCCACCCAACTCCGACACCTTCTCCTCGATCAGGCGGTTGGCCCGGCCCTCGATCTGGCCGGGTTGCTTCGGGACCGCGGACCAGAAACCGACGTTCACGTAGGTCTCGCGGGGTTCCAACGGGTACAGCGGCCACGGTCGGTCCGCGTCGGCGCCGGGTGGCAGCGGATCACGCAACCGTAACGGGCACAGCCAGATCGGCTCGATGGGGATCTCGTCGAGGAACCATTCGAGGAAGTCGACGGTCTCGTCGATGTGCACTTCGATGTCCTGCACCACGCGCTCGCCGGGCGGCTCGCCCTTGCGTGCCGCGAGCTTGTCG
>NZ_VIGV01000257.1 GCF_007858445.1 Tsukamurella sputi
TCGCTCAGCGACTAACTGCTCAATATGTGCTTTCTCAAACTCCTTCTTCGGAATACCCCCTAAAATCCCATAAGCGTTACGAGTGGGCTTGAGATAGATCGGCTTAACATTAGTCATCATCATCAAATGGGTAATCGATTTATGGCAGTTTCGATCCACAATAATAGTGCTTCCCTCAGGACAGGCATACATTCCCACTACTTTGTTTGCTGTGGATGTTCCATTAGTGATAATAAAGCTTCGATCTGCACTAAAGGTCTCGGCAATATACTCTTCCGCTTCACGGTGAGGACCTGAATGATCTAAGAGAGATCCTAATTCCCCCATAGAGATAGAGATATCGGATCGGAAGGTATTCTCACCATAAAAATCATAAAAGAGAGAACCCACCGGACTCTGCTCAAATGCCGTTCCTCCCATATGCCCTGGCGTACAGAAGGTGTATTTTTCAGCCCCTACATACTTAAAAAGCGCTTTTGTAAAGGGAGGTAGAATCTGCTCG
>NZ_VIGV01000258.1 GCF_007858445.1 Tsukamurella sputi
GGTGATGGACCCCAAGACGTCGCTGGAGACGTGCGAGAACGCGTTGCGTGAGCTGATGCAATACCGGTACCGGGCGGAGATCGGCGAGGACTGGCTGGCGACGGTCTCCAACAGTGAGCAGCGCCGTTCGTGGAAGATGCGGCATGACGCCGAGCAGAAGGTGCGCCCGGGCGTGGCGTCGCTGCCGCCGCTGGGCCTGGCCTACAGCGATCTGACGGATCTGGTGACGATCGCCCGGAAGTATTGGTCCGAGCTCGATGGCGCCTTGGGCGAGCAGGAGATGACACTCCCGCTGCTGGTGCGGTTCGACGAGCTCAGGAACAGCGTGGCGCACAACCGTCGGCTGGTGGCGTTCGAGAGGGAGTTGCTGGCGGGGATCGCCGGCCAGATCCGAAATCAGGTGACGATCTACATGAGCAGCCAGGACCCGTCCGGGGAGTACTACCCCCGCATCGAGAGCATCACGGACTCCTACGGGCACACCTTCACCCCGAGTGACCTC
>NZ_VIGV01000024.1 GCF_007858445.1 Tsukamurella sputi
TTATTAGCATCTCGCTCACCGAGACGGCAAGCATTGTTACAGCAACTTCAGATCAACTATAGGGCGGTTGATGTTGAAGTTGATGAGTGTGCTAAAGGGTGCATCATGCCAGAATTCTATGTTAAGAGTATGGCTGAAGCGAAAGCGATGGCAGCACTTGCCGAATATCGCGATCAAATCAGTAGTAGACGATTGCTTTTAACTGCTGATACGGTGATTAGTTACGCTGGAAAGATTATTGGAAAGCCAGAGAGTGAGGCTCATTTTCTGGAGATTATGCGTAGGCTCTCTAACAAAACCCATACAGTTTTCACAGCGATTACATTGGTTGGCCTTGATGATAAACCGGGATCTCTTGCGACTGCAAAAGAGAAGTTTGTCACAATGTTGAGTGAGAGTTCAGTGACATTTTCAATTTTGCCGGAAGACTTTATTCATCATTATTGGCAAAGTGGGGAACCGCAAGATAAAGCTGGTGGATATGCGATTCAAGGAATGATGGCTGGTTATATAGAATCTATCGAAGGAAGTTATTCCGGCATTATGGGGTTGCCGCTATTTGAATTGAGGAAAGCTCTGGAAGAATTTGGTTATTATCTGATGGAGAGAGAATAACCGGCCGGAATAGATATATTGACGGAAGATCTGGTGTGTATCTGATAGATAAATAATCTAGAGAGCGTAAATAGAGGATGGGGTAAATAGAAATGGTCCCGGTGATAGGAATAAGTTTGTTTGATAACTATTTCTAGCATAGATTGTATCTTAAACATAAATAGCGGTTTAAAAGATGAATTCATTAAAGAGAGAAGAAGAGAAGCAAGAAGTTGCACAAAAAGAGAGTGTTGAGCGCTCAACAACTGAACTTCAAGAGAGAGCTATTGAAGATCCCTCTATAGAGGAGGAGGAATCCCCAACCCTTTAT
>NZ_VIGV01000259.1 GCF_007858445.1 Tsukamurella sputi
GCTATGAGGACGTCATCGCCGTCCATCGCGGTGCCTTCGGGCCAGATCGTGGGATCGAAGGACCGGGCGATGCCGGCGCGGGCGAGTGAGGGCAGTACCTCCATCAGAGTCACGCCTACCGGTCTACGCGGGCCTCGCCGCGGGCGGAAGGCCCTCCGCCGTCAAGGTCGCGCTAAGACCGTCAGACGCCCGCTTCCGCACACGGAAGGACTCCCGCCTTCACCGCGGCCTGCACTGCGGCGTAGTCCTTTTCGTTCTGGTCGGCGTAGGCGGCCGCGAACCGGCCGATGGCCTCGTCGAACTCCGTGGACTTGCCCATGTACGCCGATGCGACAGCCGCCCCGGGAGATTGCGAATGGGCCCGCGCGAGCACCCCGGCGCATGCCTGGCCGTAGCGCTCGAACTGGTCGTGGGTGAGCAGCTCGGGGACCACGGAGCCCTTCATGTCGCGGAACTGACGCCAGTAGAAGTCCTTGCCGCGCACCGTCGGCGTGTACCCGAG
>NZ_VIGV01000260.1 GCF_007858445.1 Tsukamurella sputi
CATCCCCTCACCCAGCCGGGCGTCGCGAGCCGCGCGCGAAGCGCGCCCTGAATGTCTGCGATCGATCCTCGGAGCGGCGAGCGGCAGTCCACCCAGTCCTGGGTCAGGCCGGTGTACACCGGATGCACGTGCGACTCGATGAGTCCCGGGATCACCGTCGCCCCGGGGAGGTCCACTCGACGCGCCGCCGTCCCGGCCGCGCTCCCGACTTCCCGGATCGTCCCGCTCGCGACCACCCTGTCGCCGCGGACCAGGATCGCCTCCACGACGCGCGCCTCCGGATCCATCGTGTGGACCGCGTCGGCGGTCAGCAGGGTCTCCTCCGCATAGTGCGCCGTCACAGGACGTTCCCCTCGAGCACTGCAGCACGTTCCGGCGGCCGCCGCCCAGGCATCAGCTGACGCAGTCCCGGCACCGGATCAGTCGCCGGCCACACGATCCGTGAGACCAGGACCAGGAGCGCGTTCACGAGGAGGGCCGCCGCGCCGATGTTGATGCCGT
>NZ_VIGV01000261.1 GCF_007858445.1 Tsukamurella sputi
CCTCAACGCCACCCCAGTGATCAACAACGGTGCAACGCTCAGGTTTACCGACGTCGGCTGCGTGACGACCTGTCCAGCGTGCACCGCCTGTGGCCTCTGTGTGATCTGCGGGGAGGTTAACGCGGACGCTGCGGTCGGGACGGTCGCTGGAACGCTTGCGCTCGGACCGCAGTCAGCCCAGCGGGAGTTCGAACAGGAAGCGATGCGAAAGCATCTCGACGACACGGCACGCTACCTGCGCGCGTTTGACTCGATCACCCCGCAGATCGGTAGCCATGTCTAGCGCCGTCACCACTACCGCCCCAGTGGACGAACTGTACCCCCTTCTCCGACCAGAGGTTTCACTGCACCGGACTGCGGCCGGTGCACAAATTCTCGTCGCCGTACCGACGACCCCGGACCAGGGGCTACGGTTTCAGGGCCGCGTCGGAAGCGGTGAAGCGGTCGATCAGACCTACAACTGTGACGGGTACATGGTCGACTATCTGGCGCAGATCGATG
>NZ_VIGV01000262.1 GCF_007858445.1 Tsukamurella sputi
CAGGGTGTAATTCGCGTAGCCCACGTCCGTCGGGTCGATCGACGGTGCGAACGCCGAGACGGCGGTGCCCGGGTGACCGCGCCGCTTGAGCCGCTCGGCAGCCTCGCCGCGGCGCCCGAAGAAGGCGTCGAGCCGCATCGGGAACATGTTCTCCACGGCGACCGCGACGTGGCTGCCGTCCTCGAGCTCACTGACGAGGTCGATGAAGTTCTCGGCGTAGCGCCGCTGCCAGCGGAAGGGCGGGTGCACCACGACGGTGTCGGCGCCCAGGTCCTCCGCCGCCGTCACCGCGCGACCGAGCTTCGCCATGGGGTCGGGGCCCCACACGCGCTGGCTGATGAGCAGGCAGGGCGCGTGGACGGACAGCACCGGAACGTCGTAGCGCATCGACAGGCCGGCGACGTTCGCGATGTCCTGGCTCGCCGACTCGTGCCAGACCATGAGCTCGACCCCGTCGTAGCCGGTCTCCGCGGCGTACCGGAAGGCGTCCTCGAGCTTCTC
>NZ_VIGV01000263.1 GCF_007858445.1 Tsukamurella sputi
CGTCCTCGTCGTACTAGATGCCGTAGAGGCCCGCGGCCTGCGCCTGACCGGCCTGATGGATCGTGGCGGCCGTCTGCAGGTTCACGCCCGTCTTGCGGATCGCCATCGAGAGGTTCTCGTTCGCCTTGAGGCAGATCTCGTGGACGTGCTGGTAGCTCTCCTGGTCGACGCCCACCCAGTTGCCCAGGTTGAGGTTCGCGGTGTTGTTCGCGGTCAGCTCGGCGATGTTCGCGTCCGCGACGGCGGAGGCCTTGCCGAGGCTCGCCGACGTGATGTCGTAGCTCGCGTAATCGACCTTGATCAGCGGTGAAGTCATGTTCGTGACCCTTCGTGGATGGTGGCGGGCTAGATGACGTAGCCGGTGAACAGGCCGCCGGCGTCGCCGTCGGTGCTGGTGATGAGGCCGCCGTTGCGGCCGAGGGCCTCGGCGACGGCCTCGAGCTTCTGCTGCTCGGCGTTGCACACGGCGATGAGCTCCTCCATGTGGGCGCTCGCCTTGT
>NZ_VIGV01000264.1 GCF_007858445.1 Tsukamurella sputi
TCTCGATCCGATAGAGCATGCCCTAATCTTCTCTCGCACTCGATATCACTCAATGGAAAACATTATATTACTTTAAATAGAGAAACATGCCTCAAAAGAGTGGTCATTTATGGTCTATTTTGATAAAAATCATCCAAATGTCGACCCAACTTCTCTATTTTTATCCTAAAAAGGATTAAATCCCCCACTTATGCCTGAGAGGTCGGGGTACTTTGATAGCAGAGATTATAAAGATCTGTTACAAGCTGACGAACAGTATCTACCAAGAGATAACCGTTAGATTGCGCTACGGCATTTTGATCATCACTTAACTCTAAGCGCTCCTGAAATTGATCAAGATAACGGACTCTCTTCAAAATAAAGTCCTCCGCGAGGGAGAAGGTGACAAGCTCCTGATAAGCAAGCCCTACTTTAGTGACACTCCACCCTTCTGAGATATTGAGTTCAATCTCTTTTGAATCTAACGGAATTCCACGATAGCGCGCGACACCTCCCTCCTC
>NZ_VIGV01000265.1 GCF_007858445.1 Tsukamurella sputi
GGAGTATCGAGGAAAGTGATAACACCTTTATCGGTCTTAACATGATAAGCACCAATATGTTGCGTAATACCCCCTGCTTCACCGCTTGCAACATGCTCTTTACGGATATAGTCAAGGAGGGATGTTTTACCATGGTCAACATGTCCCATGATGGTCACAACAGGAGGACGAGGTTTAATAAGATCGACATCACCTTGCTCGATAGAGGCGATTAACTCCTCTTCTAGTGGATTTTCACTTACAAATTTGTAAGTGTGACCCATTTCTTCCACAATAATTGCGGCTGTTTCACGGTCGAGAAGTTGGTTGATTGTTACCATTGAACCTAAGTTCATCAAGGCTTTGATCACTTCTGCCGCTTTTACCGACATCTTATGCGCAAGATCAGCAACGCTAATGGTTTCGCCTAATTCCACCTCAATCTGTTTTGTTGCGGTAGGAAGTTGGAAACCATGCTGCTGTTGAGGTTGGTTGCGTCTTGTTTGGCGACGATTACGTTT
>NZ_VIGV01000266.1 GCF_007858445.1 Tsukamurella sputi
AAGAGAATGAAGCAGAAATCAGTACGATTTTAGAGGAAGCGATTGCTAAAATTAAAGCGCTCTAAGTATCGATGTCATTGATAGGTATGATTTAGATATCACAATTTAGGCGATAGCTTTGAGCTGTCGCCTACTATCTTCCAAATGAAGCAGATAAGATTAAGGGCTGAACAGACGGCTCTTTTAGCAATTGACCTGCATCATCTTTTAAAAAAAGCGTGAGCTGATGCGTTGTAGAGATCAGTTTTAGAGCATCGATCTCGGCAACCGCTTCTGTAGCGATCACTCGAGCAACATCATCAATAGTGCGATTTGCCTCAGCAAGATCACTCTTGTCAGCAATCGAGATGACAGTTTCCGGGCTTTGGTAGATTCTCCCCTCATATTCACATACACTCTGAATCGTAAGATGTGCGCGCTGCGTTTTAAGAGCCTCAAGTTCAAGAGCGTCGATATAGTGATGCATTTTAAGATCCTTCTCTATAAATCTATCTATATTT
>NZ_VIGV01000025.1 GCF_007858445.1 Tsukamurella sputi
GTGCGACAGAGGTGATTTTAGATGCACAAGGGCGAATGGTCCTCCCTAAAAGATTGATGCAATATGCCAATATTGAGAGTGATCTTATTCTCCTAGGAAATGGCAATCTCTTTGAGATGTGGGATCTAACCACTTATGAAACAATGCTCGATATCGATCCAGAGGATTTCTCCCTCTTAGCTGAAGAGGTGATGACAAAAGAGGAAGAGGTTGAAGAAGCGCCTCTCTTAGACCCTTCTATTGTGGTTCCTTTAGGCCGTCGATAGATTGTCCGAGATAGGTGAGGCTAGATGTGATTAGAATTGGTTTAATTGATTCCGGTATTGGTGGATTTTCTATCTTAAATGCTTTTTTAGCAGCGAAACCCCTTAATCAGACACAATTTATCTATATTGCCGATTCAGGCCATCTTCCTTATGGCTTAAAGAGTGATCACTATATTCATGAGCGAATGGAGCGCTTAACGGCGGAGCTGTTAGCGCGAAAGATCGATGCGTTAGTGATTGCCTGCAATACGGCGACGGCGGTCAGTGCCGAGAAATTACGAGAAAAATATCCCGATCTTATTATTATCGGGATTGAACCTGCTATAAAACTTGCAGCACAAGCAACAAAGAGTGGTCATATCGCGGTTGCGGCAACTCGCTCAACCCTTAATAGTGAACGGTTAGAGAATCTTGCAGCACGTTTTGCCGCAGATCAGAAGCTTCATAAAATTGTCGGCTCAGAGTGGGTCGATTTGGTGGAGGCGCAGAAATTAACACTTGAGCAAAATCGGGAGATTTTAAGCAAAACCTTAAGTCCACTATTTCAATACCCTATTGATCAATTGGTCTTAGGCTGTACACACTTTCCCTTCTTGATGCCGGCACTTGAGGCTAT
>NZ_VIGV01000026.1 GCF_007858445.1 Tsukamurella sputi
CGCTTCCAAAAATCACGCGCCGGCAAGTGGCGATCTCTATCACCAGCAAAATAATTGATTCACTGTAATAAGAGAGGCCGACGCGTTGCCGGTCCTCACTATCGCATTCTTCCAAAAATCACGCGCCGGCAGTGGGTGATCTTCAATCGTCAGCAATGGCAACTGAGAATAATGATGATTCCTCGGCGCTGAAAGCGCCAACCGGCGGGCATGCACCGGCGAAAAGAACGAAATAGTTGGTTCCCGCCCCTCCAATAACTCTCTTAAGAATCATTCATCAGAATTAATTGAGACAAAAAAGGCTGAACGGTGCCGGTCCTCACTATCGCATTCTTCCAAAAATCACGCGCCGGCAAGTGGCGATCTCTATCACCAGCAAAATAATTGATTCACTGTAATAAGAGAGGCCGACGCGTTGCCGGATCTCACTATCGCGTTCTTCCAAAAATCATGCGCCGGCAAGGAGCAATCTCATCACCGGTAATTCCTGATAGAATTTCTCTATTCTAGATCTGATTCCTCAGCATCGAAGATGCCAACCTGCGGACATGCACCGGCGAAAAGAACGAAATAGTTGGTTCCCGCGGCTCCAGAAATCTTCTTAGAGGCGCTACTTAGAAGTTGATCTATCGGACGTGATAACTTCCTCTTATCAGACCCTTTTTAAGATTCTTTATCATCGTTATTAATAAATACCATAAGATTTTACCGATATTATATGTTTTAATATCTTCAGTCGCTCCAGAACAGCTTGTTACACATAAGGAGCACTCTTTAAATCACACCAAAATTAAAGAGATGAAGTTAAAGAGATCGGTCAGATAATGTCAGATAAAATATTTGTCAGACAGATCCATTGCAAA
>NZ_VIGV01000027.1 GCF_007858445.1 Tsukamurella sputi
TGAAGTCGACCCGGTAGGAGCGCGGGTCCGCCCCCGCCTCGCCGGTGATGTTGAGCGTCGAGCCGGGGACGGCCGCCACGACCGACTCGGCGATCTCCGCGACGGTGAGGTTGTTGCGCTCGGTGCCGATGTTGTAGGCCCGGCAGGAGATGTTCTCGACGGGCGCGGTCAGGCACACCGCGAACGCGCGCGCGATGTCCTGGGCGTGCACCAGGGGCCGCCATGGCGTCCCGTCCGAGAGCACCTTGACCTCCCCGGTCAGCACCGCGTAGCCCACCAGGTTGTTCAGCACGATGTCGGCGCGCAACCGCGGGGAGAAGCCGAAGGCGGTGGCGTTGCGCAGGAAGACCGGCGCGAAGCCGGAATCGGCGAGCGCCGCGGCGTCGTCCTCGACCCGGACCTTGCTCTCCGCGTAGGGCGTCAGGGGGCGCAGCGGGGCGTCCTCGTCGACGAGTCCGTCGCCGGCGGCGCCGTACACCGAGCACGTGGAGGCGTACAGGAACCGGGACACGCCCGCCTCCTTGGCCAGGCGCGCCAGCCGGGTGGAGGCGTGGTGGTTGATGTCGTAGGTGATCTCCGGCGCGAGGGCGCCCAGCGGGTCGTTCGACAGCGCGGCCAGGTGGATCACCGCGTCGAAGCCCGCCAACTGCGCCACGGTCAGGTCGCGCAGGTCGACGGCGATCGTGGGGGTGTCGTCGGCGAGTCCGCCGAGAACGCAGTCCGCGAAGTAGCCGGTGTCGAGGCCGACCACGTCGTGCCCCTCCGCCCGCAGGATCGGGACCAAGACGGTGCCCAGGTACCCCTGGTGGCCGGTGACGAGAACTCTCATGACGGGGAACC
>NZ_VIGV01000028.1 GCF_007858445.1 Tsukamurella sputi
TTCCTCGGTGGCGATCCACACGACACGCCTACCTGTCCTGGTGACCTCGGCGGCGATATGAATTGCCCACGCGGACTTCCCGATTCCCTCGTCACCATATAGATGGTTGTAGGCGTTGGAGACGATCATTCCGGGTACGGCCCACTTCGGCGGCTCCGCTGCTGGGGCACTACTGAGGGGCAGGAAGCGCACACCGTCGATCTTCACTTCCCCGGCTCGGGGATGCTCGGGGTCGATGATGTTGCCGTTGCCGTCGACAATCCAGCCGTCGTCGTTGCGGTCGGCTCCGATCATGCGCGGCCCTCGCGGATCGCGAGCAGCTCTTCGATGAGCATGTTGAGCTTGTCGGAATTGAGGAAGACGAGCCGCCTACCGTCGATTCTGATCACTGCGCCCGGGGCGTTACGGCGTGGTTCAACACTGAAGCAAAGCATAGGGGATTCCTTTGGAATGCGAAAGGGCCGCAACCCGATTCGGCTGCGACCCTTGATTTGAATGCGCACTATCGGCGCGGTAGTGGTGTTCTCGAAAACACCTTCTCTTTAATCTTACCATGTGATCCTGGTAGCGAGATCAATATCCAGGACACTTGTCAATAGGTTGGCGGATAATGTGAGCAATCCAATATTCACGTCGGGGCGTCCACCCCTCTCGTTCACCCCGACGCACACTCAAAGCCATGAGCCACGAGTACCGCATCACAGCCGTCCACCTCGAACCCACGAACTCCCAGCGATTCGAACACATCACAGCCGTAATGGCCGCACGAGTCCACAGCGGAGAGTCCGTCCAGGATGACGAGCGTGAGCGGTCAC
>NZ_VIGV01000002.1 GCF_007858445.1 Tsukamurella sputi
GAAGGCCCGCCCGCCGATCGGGTCCCACAGCACCGCGGCGGGCGGCGTGAGGCCCGCGGCTCCCGCGAGGGCGGCGCCCACCCGCAGGGCCACCACCGCCGGTGCTCCCAGCCCGAGTCCGCGCAGGTAGTCGTCGGCGTGCCGGACCGAGGCGATCCAGTCCCGGGCCGCGTCGGCGTCGCCCGAGGGCCCCGACGAATCGCCCGTGCCCCGGTAGTCGAAGCGGAGCACGGCGAGCCCCTCCGCGGCGAGCGACGCGGCGAGGCGGCGCAGCCCGCGCAGCACGTCGTACTGCTCCTTCGCGAGCGGCGGGACGAGCAGTACGGTGCCGCGGACACGCCGCGACCCGGGCACGTGCAGCGCGCCGTACAGGGGCGCGCCGACGGGGCCGAAGTAGGTCCGCAGTTCCTGGGGAGCGTCAGTCGAGGGCATCGATGATCTCCCGGGCGCGGTCCTCGTAGGTGTGGTGGCCACGGGTGATCCTCGCGTGTCCGGCGGCGGCGATCCTCCGCGCGCCGGCGGGATCGGCCCGCACCCGCTCGACGATGTCGTCGATCTCTGCGGGGTCGTCGAAGAGGAGGGCCTCCCGGCCGTCGGCCAGCAGCTCCGCGTGTTCGACGGTGCGCGGCCCCACGAACAGCCCGCCCGCCGCCGGGACCTCGAAGGTCCGGCAGGTGTGCGTGTCGCGGTTGTCGGAGTTGAGCAGCACCAGGTTCGCATCGACAGCGCCGATCGCCGCGGAGAGCGCCACGCCGTACTGCGGGCCGCGGACCGTCGCGCGGCTGCGCAGGAGCGCCGGCCGGCGCCGCCAGCCGGGGCCGGCGAGGTAGAAGTCGCGGCCCCAGCTGTGCGCCAGGCCGGTGATCAGGGCGGTGCGGTCCGGCCGGGCGTTCCCGACGAATCCGACGGCGTACCGCCGGCTCGACCGGGGCGCGATCGGACGGTGCCAGTCGGGGTCGTAGGCGCTGCGCACGAAGATCACCCGCCGCGCGCCGCGGGCGGACAGCTCGGGCACGTTGTGCGCCTTGGTCGTCACGATCGCGTCCCAGCCGGGTTCGGCCGCGAGGTACTCGGGGGTGACGTTGACCGGGTTCGCGACGTCGTCGGCGCTGTAGTGCACACGTCGGCCCGCCGGCAGCGTGAGCAGGCGTTCCTGGTCGAGGTGCACGGCGGTGTAGCAGAACAGCAGGTCGGCGCCGGGGTGCGCTTCCAACTGCCGGTGCACCGCGTCGACGGTGCCGGGAGCGCGCCGGCCCGTCCGTTTGGCGTACCACCATGCGGCGCCGCCGCGCCGGGGCAGCGTGACCGCGGTCGTGTCGACCACCGCCACCTCGTGCCCGGCGCGCCGGAAGCCCTCGGCGAGCGAGCGCGCGTTGCTGCCGTACCAGTCGTCGCCGGCGAACAGGATCCTCATGCCGCGCCCCCCGCAGCCGGGTCCGCCGTGACCTCCAGACGGCGGGCGCGCAGCACGGAGAAGGCCGCGGCGGCGGTCTGCGCGGCGACGATCCCGATCACCACGGTGTGCGGGTCCCGGGTGCGCAGCGCCGCCGCGAGCGCGACGCCGATCGTCGCGGCACCGACGACCCCGGCCAGGAGCACGCCCCGCGCATCGCCCAGCACCGGGAGGACCGCCGTCGCGACGAAGGAGGCGATCGCGAGGCCGGGCAGCGCCCAGGCCTGGATCTGCAGCAGGGGGACGGCACCGTCGTACTCGGCGCCGAAGAGCAGCGGCACGACCCACGGCGCGAGGGCCGTCGCGGCCGCGGCGAGGCCCGCCGCACCGAGGCCGACCAGGACGATGCCGCGCCGCGCCGTCGACCAGAAGGCGTCCCGGTCGCGCCGCGCGAGCCGGGGAAGCAGGCTGACACCGACCGCGTCGAGCAGCGAACCCGCGGCCTGCACGGGCCGATCGCTGGCACTGAAGAGGCCCAGGGAGTGCGGTGTCAGCGCAGGGGAGAAGACCGACGCCGCCGACGGGCCGTAGGTCGACGACAGCAGGCGCGCCGTCAGGACCGGTCCGCCCGTCCGCAGGAGGGCGCCCGGCGCCCCCGGGCGCGCGGGAAGCCCGTGCTCGCGCACCGTCCGCGCCCACGACCAGCCGATCGCGACCAGGCTCCCGGCGAGGAGGCAGGCCATCGCCGCCTCGGGCGTGCGCACGTACGGCAGCGCGACGAGGAGCAGCACGAGGTAGACCACGCGGCCCGCGGTCTGCTGCACGACGACGGCGCCGAACCGGCCCGAGCCCAGCAGCACCCAGTCGTCGCCGCAGGCGCTCACCGAGCCCACCACCAGTCCCACCGCGCCGAGTTCGACCACGCGCGGCACCGGCACCACCAGGGTGAGCAGGAAGAGCGCCGTGAAGGCCGCGAGGGCCGCGGCACGCAGCCCGGCGTAGTCGCCGCGCAGGCGAGCCAGGCCCGGCTGCTCGGCACGGGCGGCGACGAAGGCCGTGATGCCGAGGTCGGTGCAGAGCGCCCCGAGGAAGTACGTCGACATCGCGACCGCGAGCAGGCCCATCCCGGCGGGGCCGAGGACCCGCGCACAGAGGGGGATCGTGACGAGAGTGATCGCGTACTGCCCGTATCTGCCCGCGGAGACGAGCGCGACGTCCCGAGCCACCGCCGCGCCTCCCCGCAGCCGCGCCGGGCTCATCGTCCGTCCCGCGCCACCCGGGCCAGCAGGGAGTCCGCGATCGCCGCGGAGGTCTTCAGGTCCAGGTCTCGGCCGCGCTGGAGGGCCGCCGCGCTGAGCTGTTCGCGCAGCTCCCAGTCGGCGATCACCGCGTCGAGGGCCACGGCCAGGAGGTCGGGCCGGCGCGGGGGCACCAGGAGGCCGTTCTCGCCGTCGACGATGAGTTCGGTGGGCCCGCCCGCCCGTGCCGCCACGACGACCCGGCCGGCGGCCATGGCCTCGGCGACGACCTGCCCGAAGGGCTCGGTGAGCCGCGAGTAGTGCACCACCACGTCGGCGTCCGCGGTCGCGGCCAGGGGATCGGCGACGTGCCCGGTGAAGGTGACGCGGTGCGCGATGTCCAACCGCTCCGCGAGCTCCTCGAGGTCCGCGAGGTACTGGTCGTCGCCGTCGAAATGGGTGCCGCCCACGAACTGCACCTCGGGCGTCGCCTCCATCTGCGCCAACGCGCGCAGCAGAAGATCCTGGCCCTTCCACGGAGTGATCCGCCCGACCATCGCGATCTTCACGTTCTTCGGGGCGCGCTGCGGCGCGGGGGCCGGGACCGCTCCCAGGTCGACGCCCGGGTGGCACACCGCCGTCGGGCTGCCACCCGTGGAGATGGTGCGCAACGTGCCCCGCGAATTGGCGAGGTAGCCGGAGGCGGCCACCCGGCCGAGCAGGCGCAGGGGGAACCGGGCGCGGCCGAAGTACTCGGCGCTCACGCGGTCGTGCACCTGCCAGACCAGGGGAATGCCGGTACGGCGCGCGGCGACGGCGCCCACGAGAAGCGTCTTCGTCGACTCCGCGACCACGACGTCGGCGTCGTGCGCGAGCAGGAGCGGCGCCAGCCGGCGCCCGTCGCGGTAGAGGCCGACGGCCCCGCGCAGCAGTGCCCACGGGCCGGAGTCCCGTCGCACCTTCGGGGGACGGCCGGGGACGACGGTGACCGGGACCTCGGCGGCCTCGAGCACGTCGGTCAGGGGGCCGGGTGCGAGGAGCACGACGGAGGCGGAGACGCCCCGGCGGCGCAGTTCGGCGGCGAGCCGGGCGAAAGCCAGTTCGGCACCCGACGGCGCCGCGGTGTGCCCGAGGAAGACCGGACGGCGCGCGCTCACGCGGCGACCGCCCGGTACAGGGCGGCGTGCCGCCCCGCCGCGACGTCCCAGGAGAAGCGTCCGGCGTGCGCGCGACAGGCCTCGGGAGCGGGACGGGCCCCGTCCAGAGCCGTGGCCAGACGGTGCGCGAGCGCCTCCGCATCGCCCGCGGGAACCACCAGGTCGGGCGCCAGATCGCGGACCGCGTCGGGCAGCCCTCCGATGTCCGTGACCACCGGCGCGCGTCCCGAGGCGAGCGACTCCAGCGCGACGAGCCCGAAGCCCTCCCATGCCTGCGAAGGGACGACGGTGACGCTCGAAGCGGCGTACCTGCGCGCCAACTCGGCGTCGTCGACGGATCCCACGAAGGTCACAGTATCGGTGATGCCCAGATCCGTCGCGCGTCGCCGCAGTGCGTCCCGCTCGGCGCCGTCGCCCACCACGTCCAGCCGGGCGTCGGGACGGCGCGCCAGCACCGCGGGCCAGGCGGACAGCAGCACGTCGATGCCCATGCGTCGTTCGAGCCGCCGGACGCACAGGACGCGCGGCGGACCGTCGGGGACGGGGCTCGCCGTGAAGCGCTCCAGGTCGACCCCGGGCGGGATGATCGCGACCCTGCTCCGGTCCGCGCCGTACCGCTCGACGAGGACGTCCGCGAACGCGGGGGAGAGCACGACGAGGCGGTCGGATCCGCAATAGCGGGCACGTTCGACGAGCGCTTTGAGCGCGACGGCCGCGCGGCCCTCGCCGGCGGCGGCGCTCTCCTGCGCCCAGGGCCCGTGGAAGTGGGTGACCAGGGACGCGCGCCGCGGAGCGGGACCGAAGAGGGCGAAATGCCGGTCGAGGACGTCGGTGCCCTCGGGCGGTGTTCGACGGGACGCGCGCACCCTGGTGAGCGTGGAGCCCGCGTCGGGGCCCCAGGACGTGCCACCGGCCTCCGGTTCGCCGAAGGCCGCCGCGCTGGTCGCCACGTCAGTACGCCGCCGCAGCGCCGCGAACAGGTCGGCGAAGTAGCGGGGGAGCCCGCCGGGGGAGCTACCCGGCCAGGTGGTCCCGGTCAGGTGGACGCGGACGTCCGTCACAGCTGGGCGGAGACGGATCCGGGCCAGGTCGCGCGGTCGAGGCCGTGCGTGGCGAGCAGCGCCAGGGCGATCCGTTCGATGCCGAAGCCGAGGCACGCGCTGTGCGCCGGTGCGCCGTCCACGGTGGTGATGTCGAAGTGCACACCGAAATGATCCCGGTGGTAGTTGCTGGAGGCGACGGCGACCCCCGGGGCGTCCTCGCCGTAGAGCGGGACGAGGAGCTCGGTCTTGAGGTTCTCCGCCGACTGGTTCGCGGCCAGCATCCGGCCGGCGCGACCGAAGAACGGGTCGGTCGCGGGCGTCTGCCGGACGGTGAGCCCCAGGTCGGTCAGCAGGTCCGCGGCGCGGGCCACCCACGTGTCCCGGTGCGCGACCGCGGCGCGGTCCGAGCCGACGCGCACGATCTCGCGCATGCGGAAGGACTGCATCCGGGCCGGATCCGCGGACGGCTCGCGGCGGAAGCAGTGGCCGGAGACGTCGATCCATGCACCGTCGCGCTGCAGCTGGCCCGTGAGCGTGGGGTACACGCTGTGGCAGGCCGACGGGACCAGCGCCACCTCACTGGCGTGGAAGTGTCCGCCCCAGTCGTGGCCGGCGTTGCGGCCCGCCAGGAGCAGGCGGTGCTCCGCATCGCCGCCCGTGTACGTGGAGACCGCCGCGGCGAGCTGGGGGAAGGAGACGATGTAGTCGGTGCGATCGAGGTACTCGCGCGGCATGACCGGCGGGAAGGACAGCACCGTGGCGGCGCCGCCGTGCACGTCGCGCACCGTGGCGCCGATGAGTGCGTCGACCGCGGCGGTCAGCTCGGCGAAGGCGGCACCCTGGCCGTACACGCCGTCGACTCCCGACGGGATGAGAAGACCGGCGTCGAAGAGCGACGCGCGGAACTCCTCCTGGCGCTCGTGCAGGTCAGTAAAGTCGATCGCACGTGCTGCTGCGGCCTGCGTCATCGGTCTCTTCTCCGTGGCTTGAACCGTTGTCACCGCAACACGATACCAGGATAGGGTGTACGGCGGCGCGCCGGACATCGTGAATGCAAAACCGAGTCCGGGCCGCGCAGAGACAGTGCGCGGTGCAGGTGGGGAGGCGTGATGGACGAGGAGATCCGCTCGATCGTGGCGACGCACGGCCGTGTGACCAGGCCGATCGCCGAAATTGCAGGTGGTGACGATCTGTATGCGTTGGGGTTGACTTCTCACGCGGCGGTGAATGTGATGCTCGCCATCGAAGACAGATTCATGATCGAGTTCCCAGACTCGGCAATGACCAAGAACACATTCAACACGTTGGATTCCATCGCGGCGACGGTCCGCGCCCTCGTCGGCTGACCCGATGGCGCGCATCGCGGTGGTCCACGAGCGGTGGACCGAACAGGGCGGTTCCGAGAACGTCGCGCGGGCACTCGTCGACAGCTGGGCGGGCAGTCGCCTGCACGTGGCCTTCGCCGATCCGCGCGCGGTACCCGACGACCTCCGGGACCGGATCGCGGTGACCGGGCTCGATGCCCTGCACCGCGCGCTCGGCCGGCGTTCGCACGCGCCGCTGATCCCGCTCGCCCCCGCGGCGTGGCGACGGCACCGCCCCGACCCCGGCGCGGACGCCGTCGTGATCAGCCACCATGCGATGGCGGTCTCCGCGGCGCGGGCGTGGGCCGGCGCAGCGCCGGTGATCGCCTACGTGCACTCGCCCGCGCGCTGGGCCTGGATGCCGGAACTGCGGTCGGGCGAGGCCTTCGGCGTGGCGGGGCGCCTCGCACTCGGCGCGCTCGCCGCGCAGGCGCGGGCCGTCGAGACCGCGGCGGTCCCGCACCTCGACGTCGTGATCGCCAACTCGACGGCCGTCGCGGACCGGATCGAGCGCTGGTGGGGCGTACCGGCGCGGGTGATCGCGCCGCCCGTCGACGTCGCGCGGTTCACGCCCGACGGTGCCGCACCCGGCGACTACTTCCTCGTCGCGGGCCGCCTCGTGCCCTACCGGCGTCTCGATCTCGCCGTCCGCGCCGCGCACCGCGCGGGCGTGCGGCTCGTCGTGGCGGGCGACGGACGGCACGGCGAGGCGCTGCGCCGGATCGCCGGCGCCGGGACGACCTTCCTGGGGCGCGTCTCCGACGCCGCGATGGTGCGGTTGCAGCGCGAGGCGATCGCCACCGTCATGCCGGGCGAGGAGGATTTCGGCATCGTCCCCGTCGAGGCCATGGCCGCGGGCACGCCCGTCCTGGCCCGCGCCGCGGGTGGGGCGCTCGACACCGTCGTTCCCGGGCTGTCCGGTGTGCTCGTGCCCGACCTCGACGACGAGCCCTTCGTCGAGGCGCTCGCCGCCGCGATGCGCGCGCTGCGGCCAGGGGACTTCGATCCGGTCGCGCTCCGGACGCACGCGGAGAGCTTCTCCGTGCCGGCCTTCGAGCGGCGGATGCGCGCCGTGGTCGAGGAGGCGGTGCGGTGAACCGGGTGGGCATCGACGCCACGGAGATCGCCGACATCGAGGACTCGATCGCGCGGTTCGGCGCGCGCTTCACCGAGCGGGTGTTCACGGCGCGCGAGCGCGCGGACTGTGCGGGCGATCCCCGTCGCCTCGCCGCGCGGTGGGCCGCGAAGGAGGCTGCGCTCAAGGCGCTGCGCCTCGGGCCCGATGTTCCGACCCCGCCCCGCGAGATCGAGGTGCTCAGCACGCCCCACGGCCCGCGCCTGGCGCTGCACGGGGGCCTCGCCGCCCGCGCCCGCGAACAGGGCTGGGCCGGGGCCGAGGTCTCACTGACCCACACGGACCGGTGCGCCGCCGCGGTCGTGTTGGCGGAGGTGGCGGGCGGTAACTAGCGCCCACCGCGTCCGAAGAGCACCGTGCCGACGGAGATCAGCAGGATCTTCGTGTCCAGCCAGAGGCTCCAGTTCTCGATGTAGTAGTTGTCGTACGAGGCCCGGTCGCGGATGTCGGTGTCGCCGCGCAGCCCGTGGATCGCCGCCCACCCGGTGAGCCCGACCATGACGCGGTGCCGAGACTGGTACGCCGGGATCTCGGCCCCGAAGCGGCTCGCGAAGTGCGGTCGTTCGGGCCGTGGGCCCACGACGGACATGTCGCCGCGTACAACGTTCCACAGCTGCGGCAGCTCGTCGATGGAGTGGCGTCGCAGGAACCGCCCGAGCCGCGTTGTCCGCAGGGACTCGTCGGTCCAGTCGCGGTCGGACTCCTCATCGGGCACGGGGCGCATGGTCCGGAACTTGTAGAGGGAGAACAGGCGGCCCTCCTGGCCGACGCGGGTTTGCCGGAACAGGACGGGGGCGTGCGGTTCCTGGACCTTGATGGCGATCGCCACGAGGAGCAGCAGCGGGGAGAGCAGGACGAGCCCGGCGAGCGACGTGGCGAGGGAGGTGACGCGCTTGACCCGCCAATGGCTGGTGCGCAGGGCCAGCCGCCGCACGAGGACCAGCGGCGTCGTGTGGATCCGGTCCATGTCGCGGTCCTGGTGCACGAACTCGTACAGCCGGGGCACCACGTAGATCTCGCAGTCGAGGGTGTCGCAGTCGCGCAGCGGCTCGACCAGGGTCGAGTCGCGATCCCTGGAGAAGGCCACGATCACGGTGTCGATCGATCGCGCGCGGATCAGGCCCGCGAGGTCCCGGTGGCGAGGGATGACCTCCACCGGGAAGGCGGTCGCGTCGAGCGGATCGTCGTCCATCACCAGTACCGGCCGGAGCCCGTACTCGGGGAACTCGAACATCGAGCTCACGAGTTCGCCCGCGACCTTGCCGCCGCCGATGACCAGCGTCCGTGCGCCGCGTTCGGGGTGGCGGGCCCGGTGGCGGCGGACCGCGGCGTAGTAGGCCACGCGCAGCGCGAACAGCAGGCCCCAGCAGGCCGCGGCCTGGACGAGGCGGGAGTGGTCGTCGGACCACACGGTGATCACGCCGATCGGGGCGATGAGCCAGCCGGCGATCGCCAGCTGGGGCGCGGAGTCGAGCGCGCTCAGCGTGATCCGGGTGCGGTATAGCCCGAACAGGTAGAAGACGCTGACCGTCAGTGCGCCGCCCGCCACGGCCTGCAGCGCGAGGATCCAGACGGAGTCCGTCGTGGCGCTGGTCGCCGCGACGAAGGCCGCGACGATGAGGAAATCGAAGAGTGCGAGGGTCCACGAGTGGGTGCGCATACGGCGGCCGCTGCCGGCCGGTGCACCGCTCGTGGTCATGTGCTCCTCGGATTTCCGATGTCGTTCCGTCGCTCGAATATAGGACACCGCCCGGATGGGCTGACAACCGCCGCAGTCCCCGGCGGCGGCGCGCGTAGGGTGAGCGACGTGCAGCCACTTCCGTCGCAGGTCGCGATGCTGCAGCTCGCCGCGCAGCACGCCGGCGCCCGCGCGCTCGTGATCGACGCGTCCTGGCGCACTGCACAGCCCATCGACACCGCGGCGATCGTGCGTGCGGCGACGCAGGCGCTGGCCGAGGTCGAGGCCGCGGGGGTGGGGGCGATCATCGGCGACGGGGTCCGGTTCGTTCCGGCGGACCGTGCTCCCGTCACCGTCGAGGACTTCGCCAGCGGGGACGCGTACCGGGCGTGGCGCGGGGAGGGCACCCTCCTACTCGACGGGGGCCCGCTCGTGCGGGTGGCCGTCGTGACCCTCGGCACCGACCACTGCGTGCGTGTGCTCGCCCATCACGCCGTCCTCGACGGCTTCGCCGTGACCCGTCTGTTCCGGCGGATCGTCGAGCGCCTCGACGCCGAAGCCGCCGGCGCGCCGCTGCCGTACGCGCGCTGCGGAGATCTCGCCGCCCTCGCCGCCGCCGCGCCGTCGCTGCGGCCGCCGGACCCGCTGTTCTGGTCCGCCGCGACCGAGGATCTCGGGGCGCCGGGGCACGAGATCGCGTTCACCGTCCGCCCGGCGCCTCCCGCGGATCATCCGCTCCAGCACCGGGTGACGTTCTCCGCGCCGACGGCGGTTCATCGCCGCTCGTGGCCGGGCGAGGCCGCCGCGGTGGTGGCCGCCTACACCGCCCGGCACCTCGGGACGGAGACCGCGAGCGTCGGCGTGATCGCGAACCTGCGCCGCACCGACCTGGAGCGGGCCACGCCGGTCCAATGGATGGCCGCCGTCCCCACCCGGCTCGACGTGCCCGCCGACGCGACGCCCGCCGCACTCGCGGCCGATCTGTACCGGTGGCTCGGCGCCGCGGCCGAACGTATCGCGACGGGCGAGCGGCCGGAGCAGCTCGCGACCGCCGTCCCGGCGGCATGGCGTGCGGGGAGGTTGTTCGGTCCGATCGTCAACATCCTCCCGGACGTCGGGGTGCCCGGGTGGACGCTCGACGTCGCCGCCTGGGGGCCGGTCAGCGACTGCTTGTTCTCGGTGCATCCCGTGGGGGAGGGGGAGTTCGTCGTCGACGGGGTCTTCCACCCCGACCTGTACGACGCGGCGGGGGCCGCGGCGCACGTGCAGGCGGTGGCCGGCGCGCTGGCCGCGGCCCTGGCCGCTCCCGACGAGCCGCTCCCACCGATCCCCGCGCGCGCGGTGGACCCGGATCGCGTCGCGGTGCCGGGCGGGTGGATCGTGCCCGGCCGTGTGCGGGCCGCTCTCGCGGCCGCCGGCTTCCCGGACGAGCGGGTGGAGCTGCTCACCGAGGCGCCGGTCACCGTCGTCCTCCGCGGCGTCGAACCGGAGGAACTGCCGCGAGCGCGCGCGGTGCTGCCTCCCGGGGTGCGCGTCCGCCGGGCCTGAGAATTGCCGGAACGGCACGAGGAATTGCCACGGCGCCCGTGGCCGGTACACCGTGGACGCATGACCGATCACACGCACGGGCACGCACATCAGCACTCCCACCCGGATTGGGCGGCCCTCGCGGCCGAGCTCGAGGCGGAGGGAACGACGCTGCTGCCCTACGTCGCGCAGGCGCTCGAGGACATCGCGGCGCGCATCCCGGCGCCCGGGACGATCGTCGACGTCGGGGCCGGCCCCGGCGTTCATACCGCGGCGATCGCGGACCGGTTCCCGGCGGCCAGGGTGATCGCCGTCGACGGTTCGCCGTACCTGCTGGACCGGGCACGGGAGCGCGCGGCGGCGTCGGGGCGCACCGTCGAAGCGCTGCGGGCGGACCTGCCGTCGGGCTTGGGCGAGCTGCCCACGGCCGATGTCATCTGGACGGCGCAGACGGTGCACCATCTCGGCGACCAGTCCGCCGCGATCGCGGCACTGGCCGACCGCCTGCATCCCGGCGGCGTGCTCGCGGTGGCCGAGGGCGGACTGCCCTCACGGTTCCTCCCGCGCGACATCGGGATCGGCCGCCCCGGGTTCGCCGAGCGTCTCGACGCTCTGTTGTCACAGGGATTCGGTGAGATGCGCGCCGCGCTGGACGGCACCGTCGACATCCCGGAGGATTGGTCGTCGATGCTGCGTGCGGCGGGCCTGCGGGACGTTCGGGCCCGGACCTACCTGGTCGATCGGCCGGCGCCGCTCGACGATGCCGCGCGGGCCGCGGTCGCGTCCACGCTGGGCCGCTACCTGCGTATGGCCGACCGGCTCGACCCGGACGATGCCGAGGTCCTGCGCCGCCTCACGGACCCCGCGAGCCCGCACGACGTGCGACGCCGCCCCGATGTCTTCGTGCTGGCCGCACGAACGGTGTTCATCGGGACGGCGTCGTGACCGTCGGTGCGGACTAGGAGACCGTGGCCTTGCCGTCGGCGAAGGTGATCGTGCCGTGCTGGAAGGTCTGCTTGATCGCGCCCCCGCCCTCGGCGGTCTCGTCGCTCGTCGGGTAGCCGAGCTTGCCGGTCTCGTGGCCGATTTCGCCCCACTTGTCGCCGATCACGCCGTGCACGACGTGCGCTCCGGTGGCCTCCGACCAGTAGATCGTGCCGCCCTTGAGGGTGAGGAACTTGCCCTTGTGGTCGGGGAGCGGCGCGACAGGGCCGAGCGGGGCGCCGAGGTGGCCCTTGTCGTAGCCGTACTTGGCGTACTCCGCGAGGATCGGTGCGTCGGTGATGGTGACCTCGGTCCCGCCCGCGCTTCGCAGCGTGGTCGACGGCACCGCGGGCTTGGCCTCGGAGCCGTGGCCCGCGCCGGCCGCGTTGCTCGCCGCGGAACCCGCGGCCGAGGTGGCCTGCCCGGCGGCGTTGCCCGCTGCCGAGGTCGCGGCCGCACCGGCGCTGCCCGCTGCGGAGGTGGCGGAGTCCGCCGCATCCTTCGCCTTGTCACAGGCGGAGAGACCGGTGGTGAGGATTGCGGCGGCGGCTACTGCACCGAGCGTCCGTGTGATCCGAGTATTCATCTGAGCTCCCTTCGACAGGGTGAATTGAACGCTCGGAATGTAACCACACTATCGAGTTGTTTTCAGCGTGGACGCACGGTTTGGATCTGATCCACTGTGCCGCACGGGCCGTCGATGTCGTGAATGACCGAATGCGTCAGACCTGCGCCATCGGGCCCCGTCGAGACGCGCGTGTCGAAGCCGACCGCGCCGCCGACGGGATCGCGGAACAGGTGCGCCGTCAGATCGAGGTTGGGGTAGGCGACGTCCTCGGGGGAGAAGCGCGGCGTCATCCCGTTCGCGATGTCGAAGAATCGGGCGGCCCGGGCGACGGAGCCGCTGGGCTCATCGAGCAGGTCGACGTCCGTCTCCACCCAGTACGCGGCACGACCGGGACGATTCTCCTCGCGGCGCGCGCGGACCGAGGCGATGTAGCCGCCGGGCCAGACGGCGCTCGGATCGTACGCCGGCATCCGCTCCGCGGACGGGATCGGATCGAGCTCGCTCCCGGCGATCGCGGAGGTGTCGCGGCGATCGAGCAGCCAGGCGCGCAGGATCAGGCCCGCCCGGCCGCCGTGGCTCAGGACGGCCTCGACGAGCTCGATGGTCCGGCCCGGGCGCACCACGCGCACGTCGACCTCGACGGTGTCCATGGGCAGGGTGCCGAGGATGTCGTACGACAGCCGTGCGACCCGCAGACCGTCGTCGCGGCGGGCGTCCCGGTCCTGTTCGACGGCGTGTGCGAGGAGCGCCATCGGCGGGGCGATGTGCTGTTCCGCGGTGTTCCAGCCGCCGGAGACGTGCTCGGTGGGGCGGAAGGTCGTGGCGGAGACCCGGTCGAAGTACGGCATGCGAGTGAGCGTACGCCTGCGACCGGCGCGTATCGCACTCAGGGTTAATCACTGATAACTCAAATACGGCGCGGATACGAGCGCGCCCCGCACACCGGAAAGAGTGTGCGGGGCGCGGTGCCGGCCGGAGGAAGAGGATCAGGCCTTCACATCGAACCGGTCTGCGTTCGCGAGCTTCGTCCACGCGGCGACGAAATCCTGCACGAACTTCTCGCCGGCGTCGGAGGCGCCGTACACCTCGGCGATGCCGCGGAGGATGGAGTTCGAGCCGAAGACGAGGTCGGCGCGGGTGGCCGTCCACTTCTTCTCGCCGGTGGCGCGATCGGTGCCCACGTAGGTGGAGTCGTCGTCGGACGACGGCGCCCACTTGGTCGACATGTCGAGCAGGTTCACGAACCAGTCGTTGCTCAGCGTGCCGACGCGGTCGGTGAAGACACCGGCCTCCGAGCCGCCGTAGTTGTTGCCCAGCACGCGGAGGCCACCGATGAGCACGGTCATCTCCGGCGCGGTGAGGCCCAGCAGGTTCGCCTTCTCCACCAGGAGGTACTCGGCCGGCATAGGCGCGCCCTTGGCGACGTAGTTGCGGAAGGCGTCGAACCGCGGCTCGAGCACCGCGAAGGACTCGACGTCGGTGTCCGCCTGGGTCGCGTCGGTGCGGCCCGGGGTGAACGGGATCGTCACGTCGACGCCCGCGGCCTTCGCGGCCTGTGCCACGCCCGCGTTGCCGGCGAGCACCACGACGTCGGCGAAGGAGACCTTCTTGCCCGACTCGGCGTTGAACGCCTCGACCACGCCCTCGAGCGTCCGGATCACCTGCGCGAGCTCGTCGGGCTCGTTGACCTCCCAGCCCACCTGCGGCTGCAGGCGCAGGCGGCCGCCGTTGGCGCCGCCGCGCTTGTCGGTGCGGCGGAACGAGGAGAACGCCGCCCACGCGGTCTTCACGAGCTGCGCCGTGGTGAGGCCGGTGGCCAGGATCCGCGCCGTGATGGCGTCGGCGTCGGCCGCGTCGATCGGCGTGCCCTCGGCCGCGGGGATCGGGTCCTGCCAGAGGTGCTCGGTCTTGGGGACGAGCGGGCCCACGTAGCGCGAGGTGGGGCCCATGTCGCGGTGGAGCAGCTTGAACCAGGCCTTGGCGAAGGCGTCGGCGAGCTCCTGCGGGTTGTCGAGCCACCGCTTGGTGATCGCGCCGTAGATCGGGTCGAAGCGCATCGAGAGGTCGGTGGTCAGCATCGACGGGTGGGTCTTGCCCGTACCGAAGGCCTCGGGAACAGAGTTCGCCCAGCCGCCGTCCTTCGGGCGCCACTGGCTCGCGCCCGCGGGGCTCTGGAAGAGCTCCCACTCGTTGCCGTAGAGGATCTCGAGGAAGCTGTTGTCCCACTTGGTCGGCGTGTGCGTCCAGATGACCTCGAGGCCGCTGGTGACCGCGTCCGCGCCGACGCCGGTGCCGTTGCCACCCTTCCAGCCCAGGCCCTGCTGCTCGATGGGGGAGGCCTCCGGCTCGGGGCCGTTCTCGACGGGACCCGCACCGTGCGTCTTGCCGAAGGTGTGGCCGCCGACGATGAGCGCTGCGGTCTCCTCGTCGTTCATCGCCATGCGGCCGAAGGTCTCGCGGATGTCGTCCGCGGCGGCCAGGAAGTCCGGCACGCCCTCGGGGCCCTCGGGGTTGACGTAGATCAGGCCCATGTGGGTGGCGCCGAGCGGCTGGTCGAGCTCGCGCTTGCCGGAGAACCGCCCGTCGGAGCCGAGCCAGGTGTGCTCGGGGCCCCAGTAGACGTCCTCGGGCTCGGCGACGTCCGCGCGGCCGAAGGCGAAGCCCTCGGTGGTGAAGCCCATGTCCTCCAGGGCGACGTTGCCCGCGAAGACGATCAGGTCGGCCCACGACAGCTTGCGGCCGTACTTCTGCTTCACCGGCCACAGCAGGCGGCGGGCCTTGTCCAGCGAGACGTTGTCGGGCCAGCTGTTGAGCGGAGCGAAGCGCTGCAGGCCCGCGCCGCCACCGCCGCGGCCGTCGGTGGTGCGGTAGGTGCCGGCCGAGTGCCAGGCCATGCGGATGAACAGCGGGCCGTAGTGGCCGAAGTCCGCGGGCCACCAGTCCTGCGAGTCCCGCATGACGGCCACGACGTCGGCGCGCACCGCGTCCACGTCCAGGGTCGCGACCTCGGCGGCGTAGTCGAAGTCGGCACCCAGCGGGTCACCCTCGGCGGGGTTGTTCGCGAGCACCTTCAGGTTGACCTCGTCGGGCCACCAGTCGCGGTTGCCGCCACCGGCGACCGGCGGGCGCAGCGACCCGTGGGCGACGGGGCAGCCCCCGCTGCCGCTCGTCTGTTCCTGGGGGGAGGTGGTCTGATCCTCGGACACGGTGTTCCTCTCGATGCGGAGAATTGTGTACGGCTGTGACAGCTGTGCGGTCCGGGCTGTCGGGCCGCGCACGACCCACCATACGTGCGCGCAGCGCCGGATTCCAGCTTTTCTGGAATTATTCAAGATATTCGCGAAAGTGCTGGTGGATAGCCCTATCGAACCGTTAGGCGGGGCCTATCGAAGGGTCTTTCCGTGCGCGCCGAACTCCCGGGCGATCGCGTCCAGAAGGGCGGGGTAGCGCTTCGCCTCGGGGTGCGAGCCGGGCTTGCCGCTGGACACCACCGCCGCCGCGAGGTCCCGTTCGGGGTCGGCCCACATCGCGATCTCCGTCAGCCCCGTGTGCCCGAAGGCCTGAGCCGCCTGCAGTCCGAACGGGCCGAACCGCCGCGACCCGAGCATGTAGCCCGTGCCCCAGCGCAGCGGCGCGCCGCCGGTGGCGAAGTCCGGTCGTAGGCGTCGGGCCTGCCGGGTGGCGGCCGCGAGCGTCTCCGGTCGCAGTACCCGCACCCCGTCGAGCTCTCCGCCGCGGCGGAGGATCTCGGCGAACCGCGACAGTTCGTCCGCGTTCGAGACCAGGTTCGACGAGGGCACGATCCCGGTCAGGAACTGCGGAGAGTTCGACATCGGGACGATCTGCTGCATGGTGCCGCCCACCACCTTCCGGAAGGCGGCCTCGATCGCGGGAGGTGCGGGTCTACCGGTCGCGTAGCTCAGCCCGACGCTGTCCACCTCCTCCGGCGCGACGCCGAAGTTGGTCCAGCGGAAGCCCAGGGGATCGAGGATCTCGGTCGCGGCGATCTCCCGGATTGTCCGCCCGGTGGCGGCCAGGACGAGCTCGCGGACGAGGGGTCCCCAGGTGAGCGCGTGGTAGAAGTGGAGCCGGCCCGGGGAGTAGACCGGCTTGATGTTCGCCAGCATCTCGCGCGTGTAGGCGCTCTCCTCGGAGCGCTTCAGGTCGGGCCGGGGCCCGGTGTTGATCGGGATGCCGGCGCTGTGGGTCAGCACGTGCCGCACCGTGATCCGATCCTTGCCGTCCGAGACGAACTCCGGCATGTAGTCGCACACGTGCGCGTCCAGTGACAGGTCCCCGCGCTCGATCAGGCGGTGCAGCACCGTGACCGCCACGCCCTTCGCCGTGGAGTACGTGCAGAACGGGGTGGCGACGGTGACCGGGACCGGCGCGGGCGCGTCGTCTCGGTTCGACGGCAGGTCGGGACCGTTGCCGCGCGCGTGACCGATCGCCCGGTTCAGCACGACCCGGCCGCCCTGGCGCACGCACACCTGGATCGCGGGCTGCATCCCGGCGGCGTACCACGAGCGCGCGGCGAGCCAGACCCGTTCCACAGCACGCCGATCCACGTCGGAGTGGTCCTCGGTACCGATGTCGGTCACGGCGTCGAGGTCGAGGGGGACCCGGATGCGGCCCTCGTCCGGCTTCGGTCCGGCGTGCACGGTGTCGCTGCTCACGGGACGAGCCTACGGATAGATTGGCGCGGTGACTCGTGCCAGCGCCGTCCTCAAGCTCGCGTACGCGGCCGTCGCCGCCGTCGACACCACGTTGTCGGCGTCCGCGAAGCCCTCGCACCATCGCACCCGGCGGTTCACCAAGCCGCTCCTGCTGCCGATCCTGGCCGCATCGTTCGTGACCGACCCCCGGGCCCGGCGCTCGCCGCTACGACGCTCCACCCTCGCGGGCCAGGCCGCGGGCTGGGTCGGCGACGTCGCGCTGCTCGGCGATGAGCCGACGCACTTCGCGTGCGGCGCGAGCGCCTTCGCCACCGGGCACGCCGCCTACATCAGCGGGCTGCTGGCCCAGCGCGATCCGGACGCCACCCTGGTGAAGCCGGCTGCGGTGGCCGCGGCGTGGGCCGTGGGTGCGCCGCGGACGCTGATCGCCGCGTACCGGACCGCACCGGCGCTCGCCCCCGTGCTCGCCGGCTACTCCGCCGTGCTCAGCGGTACCGCCGCCGCGGCGACGGTGCTCGGCCCCCAGGTCCCCGCCGACGCCCGCCGCGCGATCCTCGCCGGGGCCGGCCTGTTCCTGCTCAGCGACTCCATCCTGGGCATGCGCAAGTTCGTGCTCACCGATCCGCCCGCCTGGATGGAGGGCGCCGTCATGGCGACCTACACGGGCGCCCAGTTCCTCCTCGCGGAGGGTGCCGCACGCGCAGGCGCGCAGCCGTCCGACGCCGGGGCTTGATCCTCACACCGTGTCAGGAGGCAGGGTGGGGCCCGTGACCGACACCCCGGATCTCATGCCGATCGGCAGGTTCTCCTCACTGAGCCGGATCAGCGTGCGCATGCTGCGCCACTACGACGCCCACGGCGTCCTCGTGCCCGCGGCGGTCGACGCGCTGACCGGGCACCGCCGGTACGACGGAACGCAGCTGACCGATGCCGCCGCGATCCGCCGGCTGCGCGACGTGGGATTCGGCGTGTCCGCCATCGGAGCCCTGCTGGCGGTCCGCGGCACCCCGGCGTTCGACGATGCCCTGCGCGCGCAGCGGCTCGAGCTCGCCGCGGCCGCCGACGACGCCGCGGCGCGGCTCCGCCTCATCGACACCCTCATCCAGGAGCCCACCATGACCGAGATCGCCTCCGAGATCGACCTTCCCGCCCGCACGATCGTCGCGCTGCGCGGCGTCGTCCCCGATTACGCGGGGGAAGGGCGGCTGTGGGAACGCTTCCTCCCCGCCCTCGAGCAACAGGGCATCGCGATGACGGGGCCGGGCGGCTGCATCGAGCACGACGACGAGTTCCGCGAATCCGATGTGGACGAATCCGTCTTCGTCGAGGCGCCGCCCGGGACCGTCGTCGCGGCTCCGCTGGCCGTCATCGACGCTCCGGCCACCCGGGCCGTCGAAGCGGTGGTCATCGGGCCCTACGCAGAGGCGATCCCGCGTGCGCACGAACTCATCGGTCAGTACGCCGCGGCGCACGGCCTGACCCTCGCGCGGACCATCGACGATCCTGCGACGCACCACTTCAACGTCTATCTCGACGACCCGCGGACCGTGCCCGAGCCCGAGCTGCGGACCCGTGTCGTCGTGCCCGTGCGGTAGCGCTCAGTGCGCCGCGGGGGCGCCTCGGAGCCTGCCGATCAGACCCACGACGAGCAGGACGACCGCGCCCACCGCGAGCCCGAAGACGGCCGAACCGGCGGTGTTGACGAGCCAGCCGACGACGCCGCCGAAGGAGCCGGTGGCGTCGTGCGCCGCCTCCTCGAGGTGGTGCACCACGCCGTACGGACCAGGGACGCCGAGCTCGTCGAGCCCGACGAGCAGGATGTGCCCGCCGACCCAGCACATGGCGACGATGCCGATGTTCGCCAGCGTGCTCAGGACGATCGGCATCGCCTTGACCATCGCGGTGCCGACCTTGCGGCTGAACTCGGACGGACGCTGCGCGAGGGCGAGACCCACATCGTCCATCTTCACGATGAGGCCCACGACGCCGTAGACCAGCGCGGTGATGACGATCGCGACCACGACGAGGATGAGCGCGCGGGCCCACAGCGCCTCGCTCGCCACTTCGTTGAGCGCGATCACCATGATCTCGGCCGAGAGGATGAAGTCCGTGCGGATCGCGCCGCTGACCACGACGTCCTCGTCGACGGCCTGGCCGGTGCCCGACTCCGCGGCCTCCTCGTGACCGGCGATCTTCTCCCAGATCTTCTCGGCGCCCTCGTAGCAGAGGTAGGTGCCTCCCAGCATGAGGATCGGCGTGAGCGCCCACGGTGCGAGCCAGCTCAGCAGCAGGATCGCGGGGAGGATGAAGACCAGCTTGTTGCGGAGCGAGCCCTTCGCGATCCGCGCCACGATGCGGAGCTCGCGCTCGGGCTTGATGCCCTGCACGTAGCGGGGCGTCACGGCCGTGTCGTCGACGACGACGCCCGCCGCCTTCACGCTCGCGCGCCCGGCCGCGGCGGCCACGTCGTCGACCGACGCCGCCGCGAGGCGCGCGAGTGCGGCGATGTCGTCGAGTAGAGCAGCGAGTCCTCCGGCCATGGCGACAGCGTAAACGGGACGGGCGCGCCCCGTTTGCCGGACTGCCGTCGCGGGCCGTCGCCGTGGGGGAGGATAATGGAGGAACCGTTACATGGAGACAGACAGAGCAGTTCGTACAGAGTCGACCGACCAAGACATTCGGGAGAAGCAAACACACATGAGTGCGCAGCAGCAGACCATCATCTACACGCTGACCGACGAGGCCCCACTTCTGGCCACCGCGTCGTTCCTGCCGATCATCCGCGCCTTCGCCGGGCCCGCCGGCATCGACGTGCAGACGAGCGACATCTCCGTCGCCGCGCGCATTCTGGCCACCTTCCCCGAGCGCCTGACCGACGAGCAGAAGGTGCCCGACAACCTGGCCGCCCTCGGCGAGCTGACCCAGGACCCGGCTGCGAACATCATCAAGCTCCCGAACATCAGCGCCTCGGTCCCGCAGCTGCTCGCCGCGATCGCGGAGCTCCAGAGCAAGGGCTACGACATCCCCGATCTGCCCTCGGAGCCCAAGACCGACGAGGAGCGCGACATCGCGACCCGCTACTCGACGATCCTCGGCAGCGCCGTGAACCCCGTGCTGCGCCAAGGCAACTCCGATCGCCGCGCTCCGCGCGCCGTGAAGGAGTACGCACGCAAGAACCCGCACAGCATGGGCGAGTGGTCGATGGCCTCGCGCAGCCACGTCGCGCACATGAAGCACGGCGACTTCTACCACGGCGAGAAGTCCACGACGCTCGATCGCGAGCGCGACCTGCGCATGGAGCTCGTCACCGCGGACGGCCAGACCCATGTGCTCAAGCAGAGCGTCAAGCTCGGCGCGGGTGACGTCATGGACTCGATGTTCATGAGCAAGAAGGCCCTGCTCGACTTCTACGAGGAGCAGATGCAGGACGCCTACGAGACCGGCGTCATGTTCTCGCTGCACGTCAAGGCCACGATGATGAAGGTCTCGCACCCCATCGTCTTCGGTCACGCGGTCAAGGTCTTCTACAAGGACGCCTTCGCCAAGCATCAGGAGCTCTTCGACGAGCTCGGGGTGAACGTCAACAACGGCCTCGGCGACCTGTACGACAAGATCGCGACTCTCCCGGCGTCCAAGCACGAGGAGATCGTCAAGGACCTGCACGCGTGCCACGAGCACCGGCCGGAGCTGGCGATGGTCGACTCGGCCCGTGGCATCTCCAACTTCCACTCGCCGTCGGACGTCATCGTCGACGCCTCGATGCCCGCGATGATCCGCGCCGGCGGCAAGATGTACGGTGCCGACGGCCGCCCCAAGGACACCAAGGCCGTGATGCCGGAGTCCACCTTCGCCCGCATCTATCAGGAGATCATCAACTTCTGTAAGACCAACGGCGCCTTCGATCCGCGCACCATGGGCACCGTCCCGAACGTCGGCCTCATGGCGCAGAAGGCCGAGGAGTACGGCAGCCACGACAAGACCTTCGAGGTCCCCGCCGCGGGCACCGCAAACATCGTGGACAACGCCACGGGCGAGGTCATCCTCTCGCAGGAGGTCGAGGCCGGCGACATCTGGCGCATGTGCACCGTCAAGGACGCGCCGATCCGCGACTGGGTCAAGCTGGCGGTCAACCGCGCCCGCAACTCCGGTATGCCCGTGCTGTTCTGGCTGGATCCGTACCGTCCGCACGAGAACGAGCTCATCAAGGCGGTCAAGGCCGAGCTGAAGAACTACGACACCGAGGGCCTCGACATCCAGATCATGTCGCAGGTGCGCGCCATGCGCTACACCCTCGAGCGGGCCATGCGCGGTCTCGACACCATCGCCGCGACGGGCAACATCCTGCGCGACTACCTCACCGACCTGTTCCCGATCCTCGAGCTCGGCACCTCGGCCAAGATGCTCTCGATCGTCCCCCTCATGGCGGGCGGCGGCATGTACGAGACCGGCGCCGGCGGCTCGGCGCCCAAGCACGTCAAGCAGCTCACGGAGGAGAACCACCTCCGCTGGGATTCGCTCGGCGAGTTCCTCGCGCTCGCGGTCAGCCTCGAGGACGTGGGCATCAAGAACGAGAACGCGGCCGCGAAGGTCCTGGCCACCACCCTCGATGCCGCGACGGGCAAGCTGCTCGAGAACAACAAGGCCCCGTCGCGCAGCACCGGCGAGCTCGACAACCGCGGTAGCCAGTTCTACCTCGCCCTGTACTGGGCGCAGGAGCTGGCGGCGCAGACCGAGAACCCGGAGCTGGCGGCGAAGTTCGCGCCGCTGGCGAAGGCTCTCACCGAGCACGAGGCCACCATCGTGGAGGAGCTGCGCGCGGTGCAGGGCGAGCCCGCCGACATCGGCGGCTACTACTACCCGGATCCCGAGAAGATGGCGAAGGTGATGCGCCCGAGCGCCACCTTCAACGCGGACCTGGAGTCGCTCGACTCCTGATCGACCGGAGGGAACGGGCATCGTCGACCCACGTCGACGGTGCCCGTTCCGTGTCTGCGCCCGGAGGACGTTCCGGGCGTTCCCGACCCCGTAGTGTCGACCGCATGCGTAGTCACGACGTCTCCTGGCAGGTCGACGGCATCGCGGTGCACGGGACCGTCGGGCTGCCCGACGGCCCGGGCCCGTTCCCCGGAGTCGTCCTCGTCGCCGGCAGTGGCCCCACGGACCGCGACTGGAACTCGCCCCTTCTCCCGGGATCGAACGGCAGCGGGCGGTTGCTCGCCGAGGCGCTCGCAGCGGCCGGGTTCGCGACGGTCCGCTACGACAAGAGGGCGTCCGGCCCCCACGTCCGCGAGGTCATGCCGGTGCTGATCGGCCGGATGAGCATGCGCAGTCACCTCGACGAGCTCGACGGCGCGGTGGCCGCGCTCGCGGGGCGGCCGGAGGTCGATGCCACGCGGATGGTCGGCCTCGGCAACAGCGAGGGCACCCTGCACCTGATGAACCGTGCGCTCGCGCGGACGGTTCCGCGGTTCGCGGGACTGGTGCTGACGGGTGCGCCGGGACGTTCCGTCGGGGCGGTGGCGCGCACCCAGATCGGGGCGCAGGTCGCGGGGCTCGCGGACGGCGAGGCGATTCTGCGCGCCTACGACGAGGCCGTCGCCCGGTTCCGCGACGGCGAGCCCGCGCGGCCGGACCCGGCACTGCCCGAGGGCATCCGGACGCTCGTCGAATCCCTCGAAACCCCCGCGAACCTGCTCTTCGCGCGGGAGCTGTGGTCCGCCGACGGCGCCGCCCTGCTCGCCGGGCTCGACCTGCCGGTGCTCGTGGTCATCGGCGGCAAGGACGTCCAGGTCGACCCCGTGCTCGACGGTGGGCCGCTCGAGCGTGCCGCCGTGGGGCGCGACGTGCGCTTCGCCTACCCCGCGGACGCCGACCATGTGCTCAAGCACGAGAACGCGTCCCGCGCCGACCTCGTACCGGGTGTGGTCGCGGGGGCGTACAACGCCGAGGGGCGGGAGTTGGACGCCGAGGCCGTGGCGTCGATCGTGGGCTGGCTCCGCGAGCGCCTCGCGAAGTGATCGCGCCGGGCGCCGCCCGGCTACAGGAACCGCGACTGCTGGGAGTCGACGAAGGACATGATCCGCTGGTAGCCGGAGCCGGTGACGCGGGCGAGCAGGTCCAGCGCCACCGCGTCGGGGCCGATCAGGATCCGGCCGTGGTTCTTCTTCACGCCGCGCAGGATCGTCCGCGCCGCGGCGTCCGCCTCCGTGCGGGCGAGGTGCTTGTTGAAGAAGTCCGCGAACGACGCCTGATCCTGGCCTTCGCCGACGGTCGCGTTGTTGCAGATGTCGGTCTTGATGCCGCCCGGGTGCACGCAGCTCACGCCCACGTTGTGCCCGCTCGCGAGCATTTCGATCCGCAGGGCCTCGGTGAAGCCACGGACGGCGAACTTCGCGGCGTTGTAGGCGCTCTGGCCGCCCACGCCGATCAGCCCGAAGAGCGAACTGGTGTTGGTGATGTGGCCGTCACCGGAGGCGATGAGGTGGGGTAGGAAGGCCTTCGAGCTGTTCACGACGCCCCAGAAGTCCACGTCCATCAGGCGGTCGTAGTCCTTGAAGGAGGTCTTCTCGACGCTCGCGTGGTGCGCGATGCCGGCGTTGTTGAAGACCAGGTTGACCACGCCGTAGTGCTCGGCGACCTCGTCGGCGTAGGCGAGGATCTGTTCGCGCTCACCCACGTTGACGACCTTGGTGTGCACCTCCGCGCCCAGAGCCCTGACCTCTGCCGCGGTCTTCTCCAGACCCGCGGGGTCGTAGTCGCACAACGAGAGCTTCGCTCCCTGGCGCGCAAGCTCGAGGGCGAGCTCGCGGCCCATGCCGGACGCGACCCCGGTGACGACGGCGACCTTGCCGTGGAAGTCCTTCATGGTCTCTTCTCCTTATTCCATGACCCGCGCGAGGAACTCGGCGGCAGCGTACACGGTGCCCCTGTGCTCGCGGGAGAGCGTGGCCGGCGTGATCGGCACCACGTCAACCTAACAGCCCGGTGACCTCAGGCGGTCGCCCGGCGGCGGGGGATGGCGAGGGAGCAGAGGACCGCCAGTGCGCACACGGCCAGGCTGATCAGGACCGTGACCTCGTAGGCGCCGGCCGACGGTGTCCGCACGGACCCCATCGGGGTGGCCGTCACCACCGTCGCGCCGGTCAGCACCATGCCGACGACGGCCGTCGCCATGGACGTGCCGACCGAGCGCATGAGGGCGTTGACCCCGTTGGCCTCGCCGGTCTGCGAGACCGGCACCACGGACATGATGAGCGCCGGCATCGCGGAGTAGGCGATCCCGAGGCCGGCCCCGACCAGGGCGCTGGCGGCGAGGATCCACAACCAGTCGATCCGCCACGGACCGGCGAGCGCGGCCAGCAGCACGAGGTAGCCGCCGCCGATCACGACGCCGCCGATGGCGAGGGACAGGCGCGCCCCGTGCCGATCGGTGATCCACGAGCTGACGTAGGAGAAGGCGAACATCACCAGGCCCGTCGGCATGAGCACGAGGCTCGCCGGCACCATGTCGAGCCCGAGGCCGGCGGGCGCCTGTTCGGGCGCCATGAGCATCTGGATCGGCATCATCTGCATGGCGTAGAAGGCGAAACCGGTGGCGACGGAGGCGATGTTGGTGAGCAGGATGGGCCGACTCACCAGGGTGTCGACGTCGATCAGCGCGTTCGGGGTGCGGCGCTCGTAGCGCCACCACGCGACCGCCGAGACCGCGAACGCCGCGAACATGCCGAGCGTCAGCGGGCCGGTCCAGCCCCACTCCGAGGCCTTGGACAGCGGGAGCAGGACGAACGTGAGGACGGCCGTGAGGCCGAACGTGCCGACCACGTCGAACCGGCCGCCGGCGTCGGACGGACCCTCCGGGACGAACCGCAGGATGGCCGCCGCGCAGACGACCGCGGCGAGCGCGCAGATCCAGAACAGGGCGTGCCAGCTGATATGGCGGGCGATCGACGCCGCGAACGGAAGTCCCAGCGCGCCGCCCACACCCAGCGACGCGCTCATCGCTCCGACGGCGGAGCCCAGCTGTCGCGCGGGCACGATGTCGCGCAGAATGCTGATGCCGACCGCGATCGCGCCGATGCCGAGTCCCTGCAGGCCCCGGCCCAGGAGGAACGGGGCGAGCGCCGTCGAGAGGGCGCACACGGCGGAGCCCAGGGCGACCGCGCCCATGTTCCCGAGGAGCACACGACGCTTGCCGAACATGTCGCCCAGGCGGCCCGCGATGGGCGTGCCGACGGCACCCACGAGCAGAGTGATCGTCAGTGTCCACGAGGCGTTCGACGGTGTCGTGTTGAGCAGGTCGGGCAGCTGGGGGATCAGCGGCACGATGATGGTCTGCATCAGTGCGACCACGATCCCCGCGGCGCACAGGACGGCGACGGCGGCGCGGGAGTATGAGTGGGACAGGGCGATGCCTTCGTGATCGGCGGTGGGCTGCTAGCAATCCTAACAACGGGTCGATGGGGACGAATTCCGGTGTGCAGGCGGGCCGCAGTGACTTTCTGGTAGCTCGAACCGTCTGCTTAGATCATCGAATGCTCGTCGCGTTGTTCTCCTTCGCCGCTGCTGCCGCGCTCATGGTGATCCTGCCCGGCCCGGACACCCTCGTGGTGGTCCGCGGCGTCGTGCAGGGCGGTCGCGGTACGGGAATCCGGACCAGCCTCGGGGTGCTCAGCGGCCTCGTGATCTGGGTTGCGGCGGCGGTGCTCGGGCTCTCGGCGATGCTCAAGGCCAGCGAGTACGGCTACACCGCCCTCAAGTTCCTGGGGGCCGCGTACCTGATCTACATGGGTGTCCAGTCGTTGCGCGCGGTCGTGCGCGGATCCGCCCTGGGGGAGCAGCCGCCGACTTCGACGGCGCAGTCCTGGCGCACAGCCGGATTCACCGCGGGTTTCCTCACCGACATCCTGAACCCGAAGATCGGCGTGCTCTTCGTGAGCCTGCTCCCGGCCTTCGTGCCCACCGGCTACTCGGTGACCTGGACGACCCTCGCGCTCGGCGGCGTGTACATCACGCTGACGGCGCTCTACTGCGGCATCCTGATCGCCGCAGCCGGCACCGTTACCCGGTGGATGCAGACCCCGCGGACGCGCCGCTTGCTCGACGGACTCGCCGGCATCGCCCTCATCGGCTTCGGTGCGAAGCTGGTCACGGAGCGGTAACCGGGTCAGGACGCGGGGGAGTCGAACAGCGTCCGCTCGGATCGCAGCAGGTACTCCTCGAGGAGTGCGGCCGCCTCGTCGCCTCGGCCGCGCTCGAAGGTCTCGAGGATGATCACGTTGTCGTCGAGGAACGGGGCGTGCAGGAACTCGGGGTCCGCGATGGCGCCGAAGGCGAGGCGCAGTTCGGCCAGGATCGAGTCGAGGACCGCGTCGAGCCGGGGGCTGTCGCTGAGCCCGACGATGGCACGGTGGAACTCGAGGTCGGCGGTGCCGACCGCTTGCCAATCGCCGCGGCTCGCCGCGACCTGGGCTGAGGCGACGGCGTCCCGCATCCGGACGGCGGCGGGGTGATCCGGTCCCGCGGTGCGCAGCGCGGGCGGTTCGACGGTGCGCCGCACGAGGTAGATGTCCCGTACGGACGTGCGCGTGGGTGTGGTGACCCGGGCGCCGCGGTTCGCCTCGTGCACGATCAGCCCCTCGCGGGCGAGCGTCCGCATCGCCTCGCGGAGGGTGTTCCGTGAGACGCCCAGCTCTGCGGCCAGGCGCTCCTCCCGGAGGGGATCGCCGGGGCGGAGAGCGCCCTCGACGATCGCCCGCCGCAGGTCGTTCGTCGCGTCCGTGGCCGCGTGGCCGCGCTGTCGTCCGGTGCTCACGGACCCGATCGTACGGAGATCGACACATTTTGTTGAACAAATCGGCGCGAAAGGTGTGGCAGATTGTTCAACAATCGTCTATGGTGTGGATCACATTCAGCGGAAGGGTTCCCATGCAGATCGACGTGAACGCCGATGTCGGCGAGTCCTTCGGTCAGTGGACGCTCGGCGACGACGCGGCGATGCTCCAGCTCGTCACCAGTGCCAACGTCGCCTGCGGTTTCCACGCAGGCGACCCGTCGACGGCACGGCGCACCTGCCGCGCGGCCGCCGCCGCGGGCGTCGCGATCGGAGCGCACGTCGGCTACCGCGACCTGCAGGGCTTCGGTCGCCGCGCGCTCGACGTCGATACCGATGACCTCGCGGACGACGTGCTCTACCAGATAGGCGCTCTCACGGCGATCGCGCGGGGCGAGGGGGTGGAAGTGTCTTACGTGAAACCCCAT
This sequence comes from Tsukamurella sputi, assembly GCF_007858445.1. Classification (GTDB taxonomy): domain Bacteria; phylum Actinomycetota; class Actinomycetes; order Mycobacteriales; family Mycobacteriaceae; genus Tsukamurella; species Tsukamurella sputi. The sequence goes on from NZ_VIGV01000002.1 coordinate 27,021, forward strand.
GGAGCCCTGTACAACCGGATCGCGCACGACCCGGTCCAGGCGGAGGCGGTGCTCGCCGGCGTCGTTGCGGCGGGCGACCTCGCCGTCGTCGGCCCGCCGGGTTCCGTGGTGCTGCGCCTGGCCGATCTCCGAGGAATCCGGAAGGTGCGTGAGGGTTTCGCCGACCGCGCCTACATGTCCGACGGCACGCTCGTGCCGCGCTCGGAGCCGGGCAGCGTCCTGCACGACCCCGCGGCGGTCGCCGACCGTGTGCTCCGCATGGCCCGGGAGAACACCGTGATCGCGGCCGACGGCACCGTCGTCCCGCTCGAGGTGGACACCGTGTGCGTCCACGGCGACAGCCCCGGCGCGGTGGCGCTCGCCCGCGCGATCCGCGACCGCCTGGCGGACAACGCTATCGACATCCGACCCCACGCCGCCTGACCGTCCGAACGAGAAGAGACCCGTCATGTCCACCACCGAATCCGGTACCGGGGCGCCGCAGAGGGGCGCCGTCAAGGCCTACATCGCCAGCCTCACCGGCACCTCGCTCGAGTACTACGATTTCGCGCTGTACTCGGTCGCCTCGGCACTCGTCTTTCCCCATGTCTTCTTCCCCGCCGAGGACCCGTTCATCGGGCTCCTCCTGTCCTTCTCGACCTTCGCCGTCGGGTACTTCGCACGCCCGATCGGCGGCGTGGTCTTCGGTCGGCTCGGTGACCGGATCGGACGCAAGAACGTCCTGGTCGCGACGTTGCTCCTGATCGGCGTCGCGACCGTGCTCATCGGCGTCCTGCCGAGCTACGGGACCATCGGCGTGGTCGCTCCGACGATCCTCGTGCTGCTGCGGTTCGCGCAGGGCGTCGGCGTCGGCGGTGAGTGGGGAGGCGCGGTACTGCTCTCCAGTGAGTTCGGCGACCCGCGTAAACGCGGTTTCTGGGCGTCGGCCGCTCAGATCGGAGTGCCCGTCGGCAATCTCATGGCGAACGGTGTGCTGGCCCTGGTCGCCGCCGTGCTCAGCGAGGACGCCTTCCGTGACTGGGGCTGGCGCATCGGCTTCCTGCTCTCCGCTGTCCTGGTCGTCTTCGGGCTCGTCATCCGGCTGCGGTTGGAGGAGACTCCCGTCTTCCAGGCCATCGCCGAGCGCGCCGAACAGCCGAAGGCCCCGATCTCCGAGGTGCTCCGCGGCCATCCGCGGGCGCTGCTCGCGGCGGCGCTCTCGCGGATCTGCCCGGACGTCCTGTACTCGCTGCTGACCGTCTTCCTCGCCAGCTACGCCACCAAGGAGCTCCACTTCCCAACGAGCGCCGTCCTGACCGCCGTACTGACCGGATCGGCCGTGCAGGTCTTCGTGATGCCGCTCGCCGGATCGCTCACCGACCGCTTCAACCGGCGCCTGGTCTACGGCATCGGCGCCGTGCTCACCGCGGCGTGGGTTCCGGTGCTGTTCCTGATGATCCAGTCGGGCAGCCGCGTGCTGCTCACCGTCGGCGTGGTGGTCGGCATGTGCCTGCACGCCCTGATGTACGGCCCACAGGCGGCGTTCATCACCGAGCAGTTCCCCGCCCGGCTGCGGTACGCGGGCAGCTCGCTGGCCTACACGTTCGCCGGCGTCGTCGGCGGCGGGATGGCGCCACTCATCTTCACCGTGCTGTTCCGCTGGACCGACTCGTGGGTGATCATCGCCGGCTACGTCGCCGTCACGGCGGTCGCCACTGTCGCCGGCATGTGCATCGGACGCGATCCCGCGCCCGAGGAGGAGCTGGAACTGCTGGCAGACGCACCGGACGGCGCCGATGTCCCGCGTTGATGTCCGCCGCCTGGGCTCCCGGGCCGTCCGCATCCGAGTGACGCCCGGCACCGTCGAAGCGCTGCGCGCCCACCTGGCCGCCGAACCGCTGCCCGGGCAGCGCGAGCTGATCCCGGGAGGCGAGACGGTCACCGTCCTGTTCGACGGTGCCCGGTTCGCTCGGGAGGCCGAGCGCGTCCTCTCGGCGATGGCGCCACCGGAGCCGCTCGTCGCCGACGGTCCGCTTGTCGAGATCGGCGTCGTCTACGACGGCGAGGATCTGCAGGATGTGGCGGAGCTGCTCGGCACCGATACCGCCGGAGTGGTGCGGATGCACACCGAACGCTTGTGGCAGGTGGGCTTCCTCGGCTTCGCGCCCGGATTCGCCTACCTCCGGTCGACCGAGCCCGGGCCGGAGATCGCGCGCCGCGCTTCGCCCCGCGTCCGGGTGCCCGCAGGGGCCGTCGGGCTGGCGGGGGAGTACAGCGCCGTCTACCCGCGTACCTCGCCCGGCGGCTGGCAGCTGATCGGCCGCACCGACGCCGAGCTCTGGTGCCTCGATCGCGACCCGCCGGCCCTCCTCGTTCCCGGGACCCGCGTGCGGTTCACCGCGGTCCGGGAGCGCGTCGCCGTGCCGCAAGCCCCCGCGCCGTCCGCTCCCGGCCCGGCCCCGGCGAGGGGCCTGCGCGTCCGCGCGACCGGACTGCAGAGCCTCGTGGAAGACCTCGGCCGGCCGGGGCACGCGGCGATCGGGGTCACCGGCTCGGGCGCTGCTGATCGGGGGGCGCTGCGGCAGGCCAACCGCCTCGTCGGCAATCCGGAGCACGCCGCGGGTATCGAGAACGCCGGCGGTGGTGTCGAACTGGTGGCCGTGGGGGAGCAGGTCGTCGCCGTGTCCGGCGCCGAGGCCGAACTCGTCGTGGAGACTCCCGACGGGCACTGGCGCACCGTCGAGCGCGGGCGGCCCTTCGCCCTCGACGACGGTGACCTCCTCGAGGTCGGACCCGTGACCGCGGGCCTGCGCGTCGTGATCGCCGTCCGCGGCGGCATCGACGTCCCGCCCGTCCTGGGCAGCCGCAGCACCGACACGCTCGCCCACCTCGGTCCCGATCTGATCACGGCCGGCGTGGTCCTGCCCGTCGGGCGGGCGCCGCGGACCGTCGTCGGGGCGCCCGAGACCGCACTCCCTGTTCCCGACGGGAGCCGCCCGACGGTGCTCTGCGTGACTCCGGGGCCCGATGCGGAGCTCTTCCCCGACGGTGCCTGGGAGCACCTGCTCGACGAGGAGTGGGAGGTCACGCCGCAGAGCGACCGCGTCGGAGTCCGGCTCACCGGGCGACCCCTGGCGCGGGCCGACGGCGAGGTCCGGAGCCAGGCGCTCGTGCCGGGCGCGATCCAGGTACCACCATCCGGAGAGCCGGTGGTCTTCATGGTCGACCACCCGACGACCGGCGGTTACCCGGTGCTGGCTGTCGTCGCCGAGGCTGATCTCGATCGTCTGGCTCAGCTGCCGCTGGGATCGGCGGTGTCCTTCGCCGACGGAGGGTGACTTCGTCGCACTCGTCGCAAGTGAGCTCTCGATCGGCCCGGGGCGGTTAGGGTCGGTCCACGAGCGGTTCTCGCACGGTCGCTCGAACGACTCGAAGGCAGACCGGAAGGACCCCATGAGGAAGTTCGCAGATCGGCGGATGGTCGGCGTCGTCGCAGGTCTGGCAGCGTTGTCACTGGCCGTCGTGGGGTGCGGTGACAGCGGCTCCAGCGATGTGGCCGTCACGTCAGCGGCGGCCACATCGGCCACCACGACCGCGGCGGGTTCCTCCGTTCCGTTCTCGGCGGCGCACTCGTCGGGGGCAGCGGCGCCGGCCTCGGGCTCGGCCGCGGCGGGCTCGTCCGGGAAGGCGGCGCCGGGCTCGGTGAAGGTGAAGGGAGCGGACGGCAGCGAGGTGACGCTGACGGGTCCGATCGCCGCGAAGTACTCGGCGGCCACGGCCGCCCAGCGCGCCTCGCTGGGGGTCGTCCTCACGGGCGATCACAACGCCGGCACGCGCGATAGCGGCGTGATCTTCCAGCAGTTCAAGGGTGGCGTGATCACCGCGAAGAGCGCTGCCGCCGGTACGCCCGCCTACATCACGTGGGGTCGCATCCGGGACGCCTGGAACATCGAGCGCGGCCCGGACGGTAAGCCCGCGCAGGACGGCAAGAACGGCTCCGCCGGACCGCTGGGCGCCGTGACCAGCGACGAGACCACGTCCGGAGCGGTCAAGCAGACCACCTTCGAACACGGGAAGATCAGCTTCAACACGCAGACCGGCAAGGTCGAGGTGGCCGTCAACGGCAAGGTCGTCCCGGCCGGGATCTAGAAGGGCGGAACCATGGCGGACACCGCGGGACCGATCGACATCACGTTCACCGCAGTCCTCGGGAAGGTGCGCGAGGGCGATACCTGGACGTGCGTGCAGTTGCCTGATTCCGCCGAGATCTTCGGCACCCGCGGCCTGGTGAAGGTCGCCGGCACCGTCGACGGCGAGCCCTTCACCTCGTCGTTCATGGCCCTCGGCGACGGGACGCACAAGCTCCCTGTCTCCGCAGCCATTCGCCGTACGATCGGCAAGACGGACGGCGACGAAGTCGTCGTGCACCTCACCGAGCGGCTGAACTGAATCGGCAGCTCAGCACACCGGAGGTCAGGCGCTGGGCGGTCGCCGCGCCCGTACATCTCCACTCGGCCGGGTCGACGGTGTGGGCATCGCGTTCGCCCGCGAAGCGTGCTCCTAGGTGCGTGGCCGGGCATGGGGATGATCTCGACGCCGTTCGCGACGACGATGCGGTCCGCGAGCAGAACGCCGGGTCGCGTGTCCGGTGATGCCCGCGAAGACGCCTTCGGACGCGTCAGGTCAAGGGCGAGCCGTTCCGATTGTTCGCGACCGTCGGGCGAGGACGAGCAGCGCGACACCGAGGATGCACCGCCACCACAGGAACGGGTCGATCGCCGCGCGTTCGGTCCCGCCCGCCCCCAGCGGGTTCGCCCAGGGGATGACCAATGCGGCGATGCCGGAGACGGCGATCAACAGAGCTGTGAAGGCTGCGAGCCCCGTCCGCGTGCGCAACAGGAGGAGCACCGCGACGGCCATCAGTGCGAGCCCTGTGACGTGCTCGACGTAGGCCGCGATCGGGTGCACGACGATCCGCGCTCGTGGACCGTGGGGGAACTCGCCGGCGCTCCCCGGGAACAGGCCCACGCAGGCGAGGGCGACGCCGTTCACCGCCGCCAGTCCCAGTGTGACGGCGCCCCACGGGCGGGGGAGCACGGGCCGCAGAGCCACGGCCGCGGCGAAACCAACCGCCCCGACCACGACGAACGCGGTGTTCATCACGGAATGCCACGGCGAGCAGACGAAGCGGTCGGCGACGGCGAGCCCGCCGTCACGACTGAGCTCGCCGAGGCACTCGGGGACCCCAAGATCACTGATCATGTTGTGCGACCAGTCGTAAGGGCGCGGCCACCGCAGCGAGACGACGAGCTCGGCGAGGAAGTAGAGCGCGGTCGACCCGAGCAGGACCCCGGCGAGGACGGTGCGTTGCCGGCCCATCTCGGTGACGGGGCGGGCTCGAGGAAGCGCACTGATCGTTAGCGGCATTCAGTATTTCTAGCGCACCCGGAGGTGCGAGCGCTGTGGTGCACATCTCGCTGTGCGCGTACGGTCGGAAGTATGGCGAGAAAGGATCCGGGTCCGTCGGTCAAGGACGATGAGCTGTACGAGAAGCTGCGCGACGAAGGCGATTCGAAGGAGAAGGCCGCCCGCATCGCGAACGCGGCCGCGGACCGTGGACGCTCCGCGGTGGGCGCGGCCGGCGGTCGTGCGGGCCGGTACGAGGACTGGACCGTCGACGAATTGAAGGCGCGTGCGAAGGAACTCGGACTCTCCGGATACTCGTCGAAGCGCAAAGCCGACCTGATCGACGCACTGCGCAACCACTGACGACCGTCGGTGCCGCATCGCGCTGATGTGGACAATGTCACTCTAGTGTTTCGCATAAGTAACGATACTGTGGTGGGGCAGCCGCCGGCCTTTGTGTTCGGCGGAATCCGATCCAGTGAGGTGTCGTTGCCATGCGCCTTCGTAGCCATGTGGAATCGTCGTCCACGATGCTCGTCAGTGCGGTGAGCACGCAGACCTCGTCGGCGTTGTCGCTGCAGACCTTCGGCAGAGCGGGGCCCGTGCCCGCGTCCGGCCTACGAATGGCCGGTGCGGCGGTGATGATGTGTGCTCTCACGCGTCCCGACCCTCGGCGGGTGACCGTGCGCGAGTGGCGGGCGATCATCGCCTTCGGAGTCGTCATGGCGGTGATGAACCTGTGCCTCTACCAGGCCATCGACAGGCTCGCCCTTGGTGTCGCGGTGACCCTGGACTTCCTCGGCCCGTGCAGTCTGGCTTTCGTTCTCGCGAAACGGTGGCGGGAGCGGTGCTGCGCGCCGATCGCACTCGCCGGGGTCGTCTTGATGGCGGGCCAGGGGAGCGGTGTCGACCTGGTGGGCGTCGGCTTCGGCCTGGCCGCGGGGCTGTGCTTCGCGGGCTATGCGGTCCTGGCGGAACGGGTCGGGCGCCAGCATCAGCCGTTGTCCCGCGTGGCGCTCGCGGTCGCCATCGCGGCCGCCGCCACGGCGCCCCTGTGGTTCCGCGCGCTCGGCGAGCTGAATGTTCGCACCGCCGCGCTCTTGCTAGCGGCGGCGTTCTTCGGCGTCGTGGTGTCGTACACGTGTGACGCGGTCGCGGCGGCACGCGCCTCGGCGGCGATGATCGCTCTGCTCTTCGGCCTCGATCCCGTCGTCGGCGCGGTGGTGGGGGCCACCTTCCTGCACCAGAGTCTCGACGTGCTCGCGATCGTCGGTATGGCCATGGTCGTCGGTGCCGGTGTCGCGGTCAGTTGGATGATGGCGGCCCGCACCGCGGTTGGTACCGGAGGGCGATGACGCCGCTGGTGAAGAGGTGGTGGTCGGTCAGTTCGAGGTCGACGCGCGCTCCGGTCGGGAGCCCGGGCTTGCCGCCACCGACGATGAGTGGCAGGACGAACAATCGAACCTCGTCGATGAGGCCCGCCGAGAAGGCCTGGGAGGCGAGATCGGCGCCGCCGATCAGGAGATCTCCGTCGATGTTCCGTACGAGGCTCCGAACCTGGGCGGGATCGAATCGTGACTCGATGCGCGTCCGGACCGTCGAGGCTTCGGTGATCGACGTCGAGTAGACCACCTTCTCCGGCGCGTGCCAGGCGGCGGCGAAGTCGGCGGACGCAGGGGAGCGGGCCGCGAGCGACGCGTCGGTCTCCCAGGCGGACATCATGTCGTAGAGACGCCGCCCGTACAGGAGTACGGCCGCGGAGCGCATGAGATCGGTGTGGGCCCCGAAGACGTCGTCGTCGCCGGGGAGCCAGGCGAAATCGCCGTTCTCATCCTCGATGTACCCGTCGAGAGAGACGTTCGTCGCGTAGATCAACCTGCCCATGCCGTGCCTCCTGTCCGCAGTTCTTGGGGGGTCTCGTGCGTCGTCGCGCACTCCACTGATGTTCACAGCGTATACTTCGGGCAACTTCAGGGCTAGGCTCTCCATGGATCACCCATGGGGGTCGCGCAGACATCGCAGATCCACCGGTACGCACGAATGTCGGGGTCGTAGTAGTAGGGCCGCTTGGCGCCCAACGCGAATTCGCGCGGCTCAGCGATGAGGAGCTCGTAGGGCCGGTGGGCATGATCGGCATCGAGGTCGTAGCGGGGATGTCCCAGGGGGCAGGCGGTGTCGTCGGGTGCACCCTCGAAACCGAACTCGATGTCGTAGCTGTAACGACTGTTGTCGAAGCGAACCGTGGGGAGGTGTGTGGCGGCGATCGACTGCAGTAGTTGTTCCGGTATCGGCCACGATCCGCCCAGCATGCTGAGCGGTCCGTGGCCGGGATGCAAGGCGGGGCGGAGGATGCTTTCGTCGAGATCCGGCAGCGGGTGCTCGGCGTGCAGGAACTGTGCGCCGGGCTGCTTGTGGAACTCCAACAGACACCACGTGCCGGATCGACGGATCATGGTGGCCAGGGTGCGCGCAGTCGGTTAACGGGTGCTTGGTGTCCGCTACGTGCGATGCACCTGGCGCCGAGGAGGGCTGACGGTCACGCCGGCGGGAGCGAGGTGTTCTTCACGCGTAATGTCATAATGTAGATTATCGGCGAAACGGAGACCTGGCGGAACAGGCGAGCGGCCGCGGCGGTGTTCACTGGCGTCTCGGTGCGTCGTCCCTCTGACATATCCTCGTCGCCGCGACTGGTGCCCCGCAGATATGCGGGTCCCAACGATGTCGCCCTCGTTCGATCTCGTGCGTTCGCTGCGCTGATTCCGCCGGGCGGCGTCGGCTGTGGTCCGATCAGACTTCAGGCTCAGGCATGCGGTGGCACCTCTCCTGTCAGTCGCGTGCAAGCCGCGCTCCGGCCCCGTTCGCCGTTATTACGTCACAGTGACGTAATAACGCACGATCGGCCCGCCTACCGATCAGCGTCGGATTCGGTTGCTGACGGCGCGGGCGTGATGCGCGGCCACCTTGTGGCGGTTGCCGCAGAGTTCCATGCTGCACCAGCGGCGGCTCCGGCTGCGCGAGGTGTCCATGAACAGCAACGTGCACGTGTCGTGGTTGTCGCAGCGTCGGAGGCGGTCCGCTCGATCGCCGCTGACCACCTCTGCCGCGTGCTGTGCCAGGATCCCGAGGAGCGTCTCGGGGTCGCGGTCCAGGTCGACCCGGGGCTCCAGGGTGAGAGTGCCGTCGTCCTGTCGTAGTTCGGGCACGGGCACCGACCGCAGCGCCTCGTTGAGTACGTCGAGCGCCTCTCCAGGGATCGCCGCGCCGTCGATAAGCGCCGTGCAGGCGGACCGAATGGCTTCACGTAGCTCGATGACCCGGCCGTGAAGGTCAGTCCCGAGCCTCGCCGAGGCGCTCGGTGCGAGGCCGGCTGCCGCGATCCACTCGGACAGTCGCTGCGGAGTGGTCAGGAGGTCGGTGAAGCGCCCGTTGAGCACGATCGTCGTGTTCACGAGATCCAGCGACACGTCGCCGCCGAGGAACACGAAATCCGCCGAACTCGCCGATCCACCCATCACTAACCTGCTATACATACTCAAGGCGGTTAGCCGCCGTCCCTTGATCTTAGGAGCAATCATGCCACTGCATACCGGTCACATCGGCGTCAATGTCACCGATCTCCCGCGATCCATTGCCTTCTACCAGGAGGTTCTCGGGTTCGAGGTGCTCGCCCGGTCCGACGAGGACGGTCGGCGGTTCGCTTTCCTCGGCGATCCGGCCGTCACGTCGGAGATCTTCCTCGACAAGCTCGCGATCACCCTCTGGGAGCAGAGTGAGGGCCGATTCTCCACCGCGACCCCCGGCCTGCACCACTTGGCGCTGCACGTCGACACCGTCGACGAGGTGGAAGCGCTGCGTACTCGTGTCCAGGCCGCCGGGGTCGAGCTTCTCTACAGCGGCGAGATCATTCCGCACAGCGACGCCTTCTCGTCGGGTGGGTTCTTCTTCCTCGACCCCGACGGTGTCCGGCTGGAAATCTGTGCACCCGACGGCGTATCGACCGAGGATGCCGTCGCCGGCGCCGCCCCGTCCTGTGGCTTCTTCGACTGACCCGCACGGCGGCGTCTTCCACGAGGGTGAGCGCGCCGTCCATCACCGCGCGGGACTCGAGGCGCAGGCGGCCCGCCATGCCCGAATGCTGGAGCAGCGCGTCTTCAGCCCCGGAATGGTGCGGTTCACCGCCGCGCGGTCCGCGGTCTTCCTCACCGCCAGAGACGGATCCGGCATGCTGTGGACCTCTCCGGTCCGTGGGCTCCCGGGCTTCTGTCACGGTGAGGCGTCGACGCTCACCGTCGGGGCGGCCCCGGGTGCGGACGATCCGTTGTACGACCTCGCCGCCGGCCAGCGGGTCGGGGCTCTGTTCATCGACTTCGCGGCACGCCGGAGGCTCAGGGTGAACGGGGTCCTCACGGACTCCGGGCCTGACGGTCTGCGCGTCACCGTCGAGCAGGTGTACGGGAACTGTCCCCAGTACATCGACCGGGAGGCCGATGGTGAACTCCCCCGCCCCGCCGCGACGTCGACGCAGCGAACCCCGTCGTTGACGCCGGTCCACCGCGCCGTCCTCGCGCGGGCGGGCACGTTCATTCTCGGAACGACGCATCCGCTCCGCGGCCCGGACGCGTCGCATCGGGGCGGCTCGCCCGGGTTCGTGCGGCTCGACGGTGCCGAGCTGTGGTGGCCGGACTATCCGGGCAACAACGTCTTCAACAGTCTCGGCAACCTCGAATCCGACTCGGATGCGGCGATGTACTTCCCCGGTGGCGCGGGCTTGCACGTCTCGGGTACCGCGCGGGTGCTCTACGAGCAGCCGCACCTCGCACCCGGCGAACCCGCCGCGTCGCGCCTGGTCCGCTTCCTCCCCCGGGCGGTGGTGTCGAGCTGACGCGCGCCTGCGCCGACGGCTCGGTCATCCGCCCCCTGTCGTGTGGTGCGCGTCGAGCCCGTCGAAGTTGTCGGCCAGGAGCCGGCGGGTCGGCGGTGTGCACGACGTCGGATCGGCGAGCGTCTTCGGGTATTGCAGTCGCAAGCATTCTTCTTCTACTCTTGTGACGCGTGTGACAACGCGGCCTGAGAAGTGACGGGATTCGGCCCCGTCCGGACGGCGCGGCGCGACGAGGAGGAATTCATGGCAAGGCATCGTCGAGAAGAGGCGTCGCCGCTATCGCGGGCCGACGTCTCGTTACTGGACACCGATCAGTTCGCGCTGATCGGCACGAATGTCGGACGTCCGATGTCGACCCTCGCGAGTTCCGATACGCGACAAATGGCCATAGATTCCATTTCGCGAATGATCGATTTGATTGACATGATCGACAGCTCGCCCGATCCGCGTGCGGCGCGACGGGCGGCGCACCGGGAGTCGTTCGTGCACTTCCGCCAGATCGCCTCTGCCGGATCTCGATTCGCACACGCAGCGGCCGCTCGGGTGCGGCATCCCGTTAGCGGGCGTCATCGACTCTCAGGAGAATCTGACCGCGACACGCGCGCGGGCGATCAGAACATTAACCATCGGTGGTCGGATAACGCTATTGTTAACACCATGACCAATGAAGACCTCTCCGTCCTCAAGCGCGCGCAAGAACTCGTTCGCAAGCACGACGAGGAGCTCCGTGCTCAGCGTGTCGAGCGTGAAGGCCGCGTGCGCCAGACCGGCTCGTTGATCGCCACCTACAGCGCCGACTGCGCCCTCCGTCTTGCGGAGCTGCTGGACTTCTCCACGAAGGACGGCCCGGCCGACAAGATCGAGTGGAAGCTGTCGGCGGCAGGCGAGAAGCTCATCTCGTTCAACCCCGAGGACAACGACCTCATGGTCGACATGCACCGCATGCCGATGCTGGTCGCCAACGTCGAGGGCTACACCGTCGGCGTGCAGCACCTGCTCGGCACCGACGTGTACGCCTTCGGTTTGACGGACGGCGGCGACAACTGGAGCGGTTTCGAGGATCTCGAGGGTTTCGGCCGCGCCACCCTCACCCCGGGCAACCGATACAAGTGGAGCGAGGTCTCGCTCTCCGAGTACAACGGCTGATCCACCACCCGTCCACGAAGTCGGGCGCGCCACGGGCGTGCCCGACTTTTCTGTTCTCGGCGTCCAGCAGTGCCCGGCGCAAGAGTCGCGCGTCGGTACGCTGAGCGGGTCGCAGCACGAGGTCATCAGGAGCGTTCATGCCGCAGTCCGTCCCGCACGTCGCCGACCGTCACGAGAAGATCCGTGTCCACGGGGCGCGCGAGAACAACCTCAAGGACGTCAGCATCGAGCTCCCCAAGCGCCGCCTGACCGTGTTCACCGGGGTTTCCGGTTCCGGTAAGAGCTCGCTCGTCTTCGGCACGATCGCCGCGGAGTCCCAGCGCCTCATCAACGAGACCTACAGCGCGTTCGTGCAGGGCTTCATGCCCACACTCGCCCGGCCCGACGTCGACGTCCTCGACGGCCTCACCACCGCGATCATCGTCGGCCAGGAACGGATGGGCTCCGACCCCCGGTCCACGGTCGGCACCGCCACCGACGCCAATGCGATGCTCCGGATCCTGTTCAGCCGGCTGGGCGATCCGCACATCGGATCGCCCCAGGCGTACTCCTTCAACGTCGCGTCCGTGAGCGGCGCCGGCGCCGTCAAGCACGAGAAGGGCGGCCGCGAGGTCAAGGAGAAGGTCAGCTTCAGCATCACCGGCGGTATGTGCCCGCGGTGCGAGGGCCGCGGCTCCGTCACCGACATCGACCTCACCGCTCTGTACGACGACTCGAAGTCGCTCGACGACGGCCCGTTCACCATTCCCGGCTACAGCATGGACGGTTGGCAGGGCCGGATCTACCGCGGCAGCGGCTTCTTCGACACCGCCAAACCGATCGCGAAGTACACCAAGCGCGAGCTGAACGATCTGCTCTACAAGGAACCCACCAAGATCAAGGTGGAAGGGATCAACCTCACCTACGAGGGCATCGTTCCGAAGATCCAGAAGTCCTTCCTGTCCAAGGACGTCGACGCCATGCAGCCGCACATCCGGGCGTTCGTGGAGCGCGCCGTGGCGTTCAGCGTGTGCCCGGAGTGCGACGGCACGCGCCTCTCCGAACTCGCCCGGTCCTCGAAGATCAACGGCACGTCCATCGCCGATTGCTGCGCCATGCAGATCAGCGACCTCGCCGCATGGATCCGCGGGGTGCGGGACCCGTCGGTCGCGCCACTCATCGAGAACCTGCAGTTCACCCTCGACTCCTTCGTCGAGATCGGTCTCGGCTACCTCTCGCTCGACCGTCCCGCCGGCACCCTGTCGGGCGGCGAAGCGCAGCGCACCAAGATGATCCGCCACCTCGGCAGCTCGCTCACCGACATCACCTACGTCTTCGACGAGCCGACCATCGGCCTGCACCCGCACGACATCGCCCGCATGAACGATCTCCTGCTCCGGTTGCGCGACAAGGGCAACACCGTCCTCGTCGTCGAGCACAAACCCGAGGCGATCGCCATCGCCGACCACGTCGTCGATCTCGGGCCGAAGGCGGGCACCGCGGGAGGCGAGATCGTCTTCGAGGGCACCGTCGACGGTCTCCGGAAGGCGGACACCCTGACGGGCCGGCACCTCGACGATCGGGCCCGGCTCAAGGACGCCGTGCGGTCACCGTCGGGCGTGCTCGAGGTGCGCGGCGCGAACGAACACAACCTCCAGGACGTCGACGTGGACGTGCCGCTCGGCGTGCTCACGGTGGTCACCGGGGTCGCGGGCTCCGGCAAGAGCTCGCTCATCCACGGCTCGATCAGCCCTCGCGGGGGCGTGGTCACCGTCGACCAGACCCCGATCAAGGGCAGTCGGCGCAGTAACCCCGCCACGTACACGGGCCTGCTCGACCACATCCGCAAGGCCTTCGCGAAGGCCAACGGTGTCAAGCCCGCCCTGTTCAGTGCGAACTCCGAGGGCGCGTGCCCGGCCTGCAACGGAGCCGGCGTGATCTACACCGACCTCGGCATCATGGCCGGCGTCTCCACCACCTGCGAGGAATGCGAGGGCAGACGGTTCCAGGCCGCGGTCCTCGAGTACCGCTTCGGCGGTAAGGACATCAGCGAGGTGCTCGCCATGCCGGTCGCCGATGCGCTCGGCTTCTTCGCCGACGGCGAGGCGAAGATCCCGGCCGCGCACAAGATCCTCGGGCACCTGCACGACGTGGGACTGGGGTACGTGGGCCTCGGGCAGCCGTTGACCACCCTTTCCGGTGGCGAGCGCCAGCGCCTCAAGCTGGCCACCCACATGGGCGACAAGGGTGGGGTCCTCGTGCTGGACGAGCCGACCACCGGCCTGCACCTCGCCGATGTCGAACAGCTCCTCGGCCTGCTCGATCGCCTCGTCGATTCGGGCAAGTCCGTGATCGTGATCGAGCACCACCAGGCGGTGATGGCCCACGGCGACTGGATCATCGACATCGGTCCGGGCGCGGGCCACGACGGCGGCCGGATCGTCTTCGAGGGGACACCGTCGGACCTGGTGGCGGGACGATCGACCCTGACCGGCGAGCATCTCGCCGCGTACGTCGGGGCCTGATGTCCCGGGCGGCGGTCCGCTGACAGCGAGCCCACAGCAGGTTCGCATACCATCGCAGCGTGGCTACCACCGAGAACCGTCGCATCACCGGAATCCTGCTGCTCGTGACCGGCGTGCTGGGCCTGCTGGCCTCGGCGATGCTGACGATCGACAAGATCAAGCTGCTGGAGGACCCCAACTTCGTCCCCGGCTGCAGCCTGGACCCGACGATCTCCTGCGGCTCGGTCATGCAGTCCTGGCAGGGTTCGGTATTCGGCTTTCCCAACCCACTGATCGGGATCGCCTCGTTCTCGGTGGTCATCGTGGCGGGTGTGCTGGCCCTCGGCGGCGTCGCGCTCCCCCGGTGGTTCTGGACCGGGCTCGCGATCGGCGCCGCGGCCGGCATCGCACTCGTGATCTTCCTGATCTACTCGAGCCTGTTCGTGATCCACGCGCTCTGCCTGTGGTGCATGCTCGTCTGGACGATCATGCCGATCGTGCTCGCGACCGCCGTCGCCGCCGCGCTCGGGCCGAAGGCGACGCAGCCCGTCAAGCAGGGGCTGGCCGCCCTCGTGCTGCTCTGGTACATCGTCGTGCTGACCCTGATCGGCGTCCAGTTCTGGGACTACTGGAGCACCAAGTTCTGATCAGTTCCAGGTGTCCTCGAGCATCCGCGGCTTGCACGCCTGGTAGGCGCCGATGCCGAGCACCACGAGGCAGCCGAAGAGCATCATGAACGGCGCGGTCCAACCGTGCGTCGCCTCGTGCAGGAGACCGAACCCGAGCGGACCTGCGCACGCCGCGAGGTAGCCGACGCCCTGCATGAAGCCCGACAGCGCCGCGGATCCGGCACCGGTGCGCGTGCGAAGGTTCACTAGGGTCAGCGCCATCGGGAAGGTCGTCGGGCCCAGGCCCAGCGCGATCACCCACACCCAGGTCAGCGTCATCGGCGCGAACAACAGGCCCAGGAAGCCCACCACGAAGCAGCCGAGGAAGACGATCACCAGCGGGAACGGGTTCACCATCCGGGTGCACAGACCGGGGATCACCAGCGTGGCCACGAAGCCGACGCCGGAGAACAGCGCGACCATGTTGCCGCCGAGAGCGGCGCTGCCGCCCGCATCCGAGAGGATCGTGGGAATCCAGGTGAACATCGCGTAGGTGTTCAGCGAGGTCATACCGAACATCGCGGCCGCGCCCCAGGCCAGCGGCGAACGCCAGATCCGGCCGCGGGGCTCGTCGGTCGGTTCCGCGGTGACGTCCTGGACGTCGTGGCCCCGTCGAGCCAGGACGATGCCGAGCCAGGGCAGGAAGGCCGCGATCGGGATGATCGCCCAGAGCGCGAGCGAGACGCGCCAGCCGTAGGCGTCCGCGACCGGGACCGCGGTCAGCGCGGGCACCATCGTGCCGAGCTGGACGCAGGTCAGGTAGGCGGTGCTCAGAACCGCGACGTTGTCGGAGAAGTAGCGCTTCACCAGCGGGGGCAGGACCACGTTGCCGACGCCCATGCCGACGAGCGCCAGGCACGAGAACAGCAGCAGCCCGAGGGTGCCGCCCATCATCGAGCGCACTCCGATGCCGATCGCGGTCGCGGTGACGGCCACCAGGGTCGTCCGCTCGAGGCCGATCCGGCTGGTCAGGAACGGCGTCACGATCCCCGCCGCCGCGAACATGGCGGTGGGAAGCATGCCGAAGACGCCGATGATCGTGGCGCCGAAGTGCAGGTCCTCGCTGATCCGCGTGAGCAACGGCGTCAGTGAGGTGACCGCGGTGCGCAGCGTGAGGGCGAACAGCACGATCGCCAGCAGTACGAGCAGGCGCCCCTGCTTCACGGATCGCACCATGCTGGTCTCGGCCTCCTGCGGCTCTGTCGCGATGCTGGTCATTCGCCCTCCTTACAGTCGACGCAAATCATAGGATGAATGGATCTATGTCAGCAAGGTGGTTTCCGGCCGGATAGGATGACTGTGATGCAACCGGTACGTAGGCAGACCTTGATAGCCCAGGTCACAGAACAGCTCCGTGGTGAGATCGCCAGCGGACGGTGGCCCGTGGGCGGCCGCATACCCACCGAGACCGAGTTGCGCGAGCTCACCGGCACGGCCCGCAACACCGTTCGCGAGGCGGTGCAGGCCCTCGTGCACGCCGGAATGCTCGAGCGGCGGCAGGGATCGGGCACCTACGTGCTGTCGGCCTGCGCGACGTCGACGCTGGGCGATTACTTCTCCGCCGCCCGCGACACGGACCTCCTCGAGCTCCGCGAGGCGCTCGAGGTGACCGCCGCCGGGCTCGCAGCCGAACGGCGCGACGACGAGGACGTCGCCGAGCTCCGTCGGCTCCTGGAGGCCCGGAACCGGCTCTGGTCGCCGGAACAGGTCGAACCCGGCGCGGAGCGAGAGGCGATCGCCGCAGACCTGGCGATGCACCGCGGCGTCGTGGCCGCGAGCCACAACGCGATCTATCTCGAGTTCTACGACTCGCTGGTGCCGGTCCTTCAGGAACATCTGCAGGAGTTCCCGGTCGGATTCGCCACCTCCTACGAGTGCGCCCACATCGCGGTGATCGATGCAGTGGCCGACGGGGACGCGTCCGCAGCCCGCGCCGCCGCACGCGAACTCCTCGCGGAGGTTCGTCTCCGCGAGCGTTGAGCTATACCCCTCTGGGGTATGATCGGATTCGTGCGGGCGATGCGGAGCGGTTGGACGGCGGTCACCACCGTCGTGCTGCTCGGCCTGGCCGTGGTGATCATGCACATGGGGATTCACCCCATGTCGATGCCCGCATCCGCCGGAGCGATACCCCATCACGCCGCACGGACCGCAGCGACGGGCGCGCCGGTCTCGATGGACCGCGCCGATCACGGCCCATCGGTGCAGAAGCAGACCGTCGACGCCGTCCACGACCATGAGGCGCACGACTGCGCCGGCACGGTCGTCGCCCACAAATCCATGGGCGCGCCCGCGCTCGTCACTGTCCTGCCCTACGTCGACGGTGCGCCGGACCCGACCCCGGTCGCGGTCGCGGCGCTCGCACGAGGTCCGCCGCCGTGGACCGTCCTCGATCTCGCCAGCCTCTGCGTTCTCCGAGTCTGATGGACGCCCGCGCCCGGCCCATGGCCGCGGCGCGACGAGCCGTGCCCCTCAGATTCAGGTCGAACACACGCAGAGGAACAACCATGACCGTTTCACGTTTCCGTATCGCCGCCACCCTGTCCGCCGTCGCCGTCGGCGCGACCCTTCTCGGGGCCTGCGGCTCGGGGGCAGCGCCCGACTCCTCCCCCTCGAGCGTCACCGCCGGTGCGCATGCCGGCCACGGCACGGGCGCATCGGCGTCCCCGAGTTCCGCCGCGAGCGCGCAGTTCAACGACGCCGACGTCCAGTTCGCGACCATGATGTACCCGCACCACGCGCAGGCCATCGAGATGGCCGAGATGGTCGACGGCAAGGGTGCGCGTTCCGAGGTCATCGCTCTCGCGGCGGAGATCCGCGGGGCGCAGCAGCCGGAGATGGACGCCTTCACCCGGCTCCTGGCGCAGTGGGGCAAGCCCGCGCCGGCCGCCACCATGGACCACGCCATGGACGGGATGATGACGCCGGCGCAGATGCAGAAGCTCGGCGCGCTCCGTGGCGCCGAGTTCGACCGCGCGTGGCTGACGATGATGATCGCCCACCATCGGGGCGCCATCACCATGGCCGACGCCGAACTCAGAAGCGGCGTCAATCCCGAGAACCGAGCCATCGCCGAGCAGATCAAGAGTGGACAGCAGGCCGAGATCGCTCGGATGGAGAAGCTCCTGTAGTCCGTTCGGAGGAATGCGGGGCCACGCCGGGCTCGAATCGGACGAAATGCACCGTACGGCGTCAGGAAACGTGCACAATCATCATTCATCGATACATACGAGTATTGATTACTTGATGAAAGTGAATGTTCCTATGACGTCTAGACACAGGCGTCCCACGTCGCGACCTCTCGTCGTTACGGCAGCGGGCGCGGGACTCGTCGGTGCATTGGCCCTCACGGGCCCGGCGCCCGGCCTCGTACTCAAGACGGTCGCTAACACGATCATCGTGGTGGGCGGCAACGGCGATCCGACCAGTGCTCAGGAAGTGGAGCGGCTGCAGAAGTACATGCCGCTGGGTGACAGAGTGGTGCCGATCGCGTACGCGGCCGATGTCGGAATCGGCTTCCCCGGATTGCCTCCGCTCAGTATCGCAGGACGCGACACCTATGCGGGTTCCGTCGAGGACGGTTCCACGAAGACCGCGGCAGAGATCAACAACGCGCGCGCCAACGGCGGCGACGTCACCGTGTACGCGCTGTCGTTGGGCACTGACGTCGTCGGCGTCGCGCTGGTGAAGGCCGGCCCCAAGAAAGAGACCGACGGAAAACTCACTGTGGTCGAACATGGTGGGCCGAGCTTCGTGAACTCGGGGATCTGGAACATGGTGCCGCCGTTGATCCCCGGCCTGCGCACCGGACCGGTCGCGCAGGGGGATCAGGGCTCCGGCGCTGACAAGGTCGTCAGTGTCTGCATCAAGGGTGACTCCATCTGCGGCCTCGGTGCCGACCCGATCCCCGCGCTGTTCTACTTCCTGCCCGGATTCGACCTGCACGGCAAGGACTACACCGCCGAGAAGATCGCCAAGTACTCCCCCGACGGCGGCGTCGAGTTCACTCCCGGCGCCAACGCGGCGCCGAAGGCCGAGAAAGACGGCGCGTCGACAACGGAGACGCGCGACGGGCATGTGGTCACCGTGCAGAAGTACAAGGACGGCACTGTGACCAAGACCTGGGAGCAGGACGGCACCACATGGGTCGTCATCGACACCGGCCAGAATCCGTGGGGCCGCCTTGCGCGGGCCAACGGGATCCCTCTGCCGGCCGGTTTCGATACCGTTCTCAACTCGATCATGCCTGTTCCCGAGCCGGGCGAGCGCGGGACACTGAGCCTGCCGATGCAACTGTGGCAGCAGAGCGCCACGGCGGCGCAGGCCGCGCTCGACGAGATCGTGGAGCGCACCGTCGACGCAGGGACGGGCCGTCACGCCGTCGGGAATCCGGGAACCGTCGCGGCGGCGACCCTACTCGACGAGGCCCGTCGCGGCGGTGATCGAAAGGATGAGGAGTCCTACCAGGCGCCGAAGAAGAACGATCCTCCGCAGCAGGAGGATTCGACGAAGCAGTCGTCGTCGTCCGAGCGGATGGACCCGCCGAAGCCGCAGGGACCGAGCCAGGAACCGCCCGCTCGAGGTGCCGCGACCGCTGCCGAGACTCCGGTCGGGCCGGAAACGTCATCGTCCACGAGCGCGGCTCAAGCGCCGGGAGCGCAGGCAGCGGCGGATGGCCCTGCTATCGACGCCGTCGGGGCCGCTGAGGCGCCGGCTGCCGCGGCGGCCTAGCCGTAGA
Organism: Tsukamurella sputi; assembly: GCF_007858445.1. Taxonomy (GTDB): domain Bacteria; phylum Actinomycetota; class Actinomycetes; order Mycobacteriales; family Mycobacteriaceae; genus Tsukamurella; species Tsukamurella sputi. The sequence continues at coordinate 46,323 of NZ_VIGV01000002.1, forward strand.
CCTCGTCGTACAGCGCGACGATCTCGCCGGCGTCGGGGACGCGGGGGTTGTTCCCCGGCGAACCCGACGCCAGCGCCTGCTCCGCCATGAGCGGCGAGAGCTCGTCCCAGCGGGCCCGGTCAATGCCGTAGGCGCGAGGGGTGGGCACCGCGAGGTCGGCGCACAGCTCCTCGATCGCGCCGACGAGCGCCTGCGCGAGAGCCTCGTCGGAGCTGCCCGTCAGGCCGTAGGCGCGGGCACAGTCCGCGTAGCGCGACGGTGCCGCCCCCACCGAGAAGCGCATCACCGCGGGGAGCAGCATCGCGTTCGAAAGCCCGTGGGCGACATGGAAGTGCGCCCCGATGGGGCGGCTCATACCGTGCACGAGCGCGACGGAGCTGTTGGAGAAGGCGACACCCGCCTGCGTCGCAGCCAGCATCATCGCCTCCCTGGCGGGGCGATCCGCCCCGTCGGCGTAGACCGCCCGGATGTGCGCTGAGATCGTGGAGATCGCGGTCAGCGCGAAGCCGTCGGCGAACGGATTCGCCTTGCGACTGACGTAGGCCTCGATGGCGTGCGTCAGCGCGTCGATGCCGGTGTCCGCCGTGAGCCGCGCGGGCATGGACAGGGTGAGCTCGTAGTCGACGATCGCCGCGACCGGGAGGAAGGCCGGTCCCGGGCACAGCATCTTCTCATCGCTCGCGCTGTCGGTGATGATGCTGAACTGCGTGGCCTCGCTGCCGCTTCCCGCGGTCGTCGGGATCGCGATCACCGGCAGCGCCGGCCCCACGGTGACCGTGGGCGCCTTGTAGTCGCGCATCGTGCCGCCGCCGACGGCGAGAACAGCGAGGGCCTTCGCGGTGTCGAGCGGGCTACCTCCGCCCAGCCCGATCACCGTGTCGGCGCCGTGATCACGCACCGCGGCGAGGCCCGGCTCGAGGGAATCGGTGGTCGGATCGGGGACGGTGCCGTCGAAGACCGCGACCTCGCACCCCGCCTCCTCGAGTGCTGTCACGAGCCTCGCGACAGTGCCCTGTTGCGAGAGGAAGGAGTCCGTGACCACCACGGGCCGGGAGTAGCCGAGGTCGCGAACGAGGCGGCCGGCGTCGGCGAGGGCACCGCCCCCGATCGCGAGCCGACGGGGAAGTCCGATCTGCGCTGCCGTCATGGTCCGAACCTACCTACACTTGTGCTCATGACTGACAGGATCGGCGAAGGCGCTGGGACGAACGAGGATTCGACGCCGAGTGACGGCGGTCATGAATTCGAGCCCCACCACGACGCGGTCGGCGACAAGCTGAACTGGCTGCGGGCGGGCGTCCTCGGCGCGAACGACGGCCTGATCTCGACGGCGGGCATCGTCATCGGCGTCGCGGCGGCCACCGGGGAATCGTCCGCGATCCTCACCGCGGGCATCGCCGGGCTCACCGCCGGCGCCGTGTCGATGGCGCTGGGCGAGTACGTCTCCGTGAGCACGCAGCGCGACACCGAGGTCGCGCTCATCGCCAAGGAACGCACCGAGCTGACCGAGATGCCGGAGGACGAACTCGCGGAGCTCGAGGGCATCTACCGCGCCAAGGGGCTCTCGCCGGAGACCGCGCGCCGCGTCGCCGAGGAACTCACGGCGCACGATCCGCTGCAGGCGCATCTGGACGCCGAGCTCGGGATCGACCAGGACAGCCTCACCAGCCCGGTCGCCGCGGCGGTCTCGTCGGCGATCTCGTTCAGCGTGGGGGCGGCCATCCCGATCCTCGCGTCGCTCGTGCAGACGCAGCGCATCCTCGCCATCGTGGTCTCGGTACTCGTCGGTCTCGCGCTCACCGGGTACGTCTCGGCGAGGCTCGGAGATGCCGACGTACGGCGCGCCACCGCCCGTGTAGTCCTCGGTGGGCTGATCGCCATGGCCGTCACGTACGTGGTCGGTAAGCTCCTCGGCACCACTGGAATCGCCTAGGAGGCACCGCATGATCGCTCGCTTCGGACAGCTCTCACCCCGCATCGCGGAGTCCGCATGGGTCGCGGACTCGGCCACCGTGATCGGCGACGTGGAGTTGGCGGCGGGCGTGGGCGTCTTCTACAGCGCGGTGATCCGCGGTGACATGGCGACGATCTCGGTCGGTGCGAACAGCAACGTCCAGGACGGCGTCGTCATGCACGCCGACCCGGGGATGCCGCTCACGGTCGGCGAGCGCGTCTCGATCGGCCACAACGCGGTGCTGCACGGCTGCACCGTCGGCGACGACGTCCTCGTCGGCATGGGCGCGACGGTCCTCAACGGCGCGGTGATCGGCGCGGGCAGCCTCATCGCCGCGAACGCGCTCGTCCCGCAGGGGATGGAGATCCCGCCGGGGTCCATGGTCGCGGGCGTTCCGGCGAAGGTGCGGCGCGAGCTGAGCGATGCGGAGCGTGCCGGGATCTCCGCGAACGGCGGGGCCTACGTGGAGCTGACGAAGGCGCACGCCACGGAGGCGGGCCGGGCCTGACCCCCGGGCGCGCCGTCGAGCGAGGATCTACAGCCCCGACCACACCATCGTCGCTCCAGAATGACCGGCGGCGATGACGCCCCAGATGCAGGCGATGACGGCCAGCGTCGCCAGGACGCCGAGAACGACCGACCCGGCGCGGCCGGAGAGCACCGTCGCCCCGGAGAACCGGGCGGCGACGGCCGGACTGGAGCCAGCCCACACCAGCACCGCCAGTAGCAGCAGCCCGAGCGACCACAGGAAGGTCGCCGTGCCCTGCGTCGAGTGGGCCTCGATCTGGGTGCGCATCCCTTCCATGGACGGGCGCTTCTCGAACTGCTCCCCCGACTCTTTCGCGAGGTAGCACGCGCCGGCCGCGACCAGCGCGAAGACGGGTAGGCCGACGCCCAGCCGGGCGCGGGCGGCGGGCCACCACGCGGCGAGCAGCAGGGCGAGCGCGGCGAGAGGGAGGAGCACCACGGCGCCGTGGACGAACAACGGATGACTCGGAATTCCCGCGATGTCGGTGAGCACGGGTCAATGCTGGCAGAGTGGACCCCGTGACGCGGACAACTCAGCCAAGCTTCTGCCCCACGCGGCGCGCGATTCTCGCGGCCGTTCCCGGAATCGCGATCCTGCCCGTCGCGGTGGCCTGCGGAACGGCGTCGAAGAGCGACGCCCCGTCGGGCTCCACGACGAACGGCGGCTCGGGTGGTACGGCCGGCGGCGGCGCGCGGATCCCGGTCGCGCAGGTGCCCCTCGGCAGCGCCGTGGTGATTGCGGGCGCAAAGCCCTACGTGGTCGCGCAACCCGCCGACGGGACGTTCGTCGCGTTCGACGCTGCGTGCACCCATCAGGGTGCGACGGTGTCGGCCGACGACGGCCTCACGCTCGAGTGCCCGGCGCACGGGAGCAGGTTCAACGGCGGCACGGGCGCCGTCGAGAAGGGGCCGGCGAAGGCGGCGCTGGCCTCGGTGCCGGTACGTCGCGACGGGGAGAACCTCGTCGTCGGGTGATAGATATGGACCGAGAAGCTACCGGGTTGTAGCATAATCGGGACGTTATTGAATCGGTCTCAGTAGGCAGCCCCTGCGGGGACCGTCACCACTTCAACGAGGAGGCTCCCGTGGCCAATCCCGACGCGATCTACAAGGACGTGCTCATCGTGGGCGCCGGACTGGCCGGTATCGACACCGCCTACCGCGTGTCGAACGAGGTACCGCAGTTCAGCTACGCGATCCTCGAGCAGCGCGCCGAGATGGGCGGCACCTGGGACCTGTTCAAGTACCCCGGCATCCGCTCGGACTCCGACATCTTCAGCCTGAGCTACCCGTTCCTGCCCTGGAAGGGCACCAACCGCCTCGCGAGCGGCCCGGAGATCAAGGCCTACATCGAAGAGGCCGCCGCCAAGTTCGGCATCGACAAGCACATCAGCTTCAACACCAAGGTCGGCACCGTCGACTTCGATTCCCGGACCGATCTGTGGAGCGTGACCGCCGAACGCGACGGCGAGCAGGTCGTCTACCAGTCGCGGTTCCTCGTGGCCTGCACCGGCTACTACAACTACGAGGCCGGCTACGAGCCGCCCTTCCCCGGTGTGGATCAGTTCGAGGGCCAGGTGGTGCACCCGCAGCACTGGCCCGAGGACCTCGACTACAAGGGCAAGAAGGTCGTCGTCATCGGTTCCGGTGCCACGGCCATCACGCTCATCCCGTCCATGGCCGACGACGTCGAGCACATCACCATGCTGCAGCGCTCCCCCACGTACGTGCTGCCCGTCCCGAACGCCGATCCGCTGACGATGTTCGGCGCCAAGGTGCTCCCCGCGACGATCTCGCACAACATCACGCGCAATGTGAACGCGGTGATCAACGTGGGCCAGTACGTGCTCGCGCGCTCCTTCCCCAAGACCTCGCGCAAGTTCCTGCGCAAGCTCAACCAGACCCTGCTGCCCGAGGGCTACGACGTGGATGTCCACTTCAAGCCCAAGTACGAGCCGTGGGACCAGCGCCTGTGCGTGGTGCCGAACGGTGATCTGTTCAAGACGATCCGCGATGGCAAGGCCGAGGTCGTCACCGACACCATCGAGAGCTTCACCGCCAAGGGCATCCGCCTGACCTCGGGCCGCGAGCTCGAGGCCGACATCGTCATCACCGCGACCGGCCTGCAGCTGCTCGCCTTCGGCGGCGTCGAGGTCAACGTCGACGGGGCGCCCATCAAGCCCAACGACAAGTTCGCGTTCGGCGGCTACATGCTGGAGGGCGTGCCGAACTTCGCCTTCATCATCGGCTACACGAACAACTCGTGGACCCTGCGCGCCGACATCTCGGCCCGCGCCATCGCGCGCCTGCTCAACCACATGATCGTGAAGGGCTACACGCACGTCGAACCCGAGGTCGGCGGCCAGGTGCTCACCGAGCATCCCGCACTCGACCTCAGCTCGGGCTACGTGCAGCGCTCCCCCGATGCGATGCCCAAGGCCGCGACCGAGCAGCCGTGGATGATCCGGCACAACTTCGTGCTGGACTCGCTGGACTACCGCCGCTCGCGGGTCGACGCGCCCGAGCTGAAGTTCGGCACCGTCGCAGCGCCGTCGAAGGCCGGCGTCTGATCGCCTGAGCCACCGAACGCGAAGAACCCGCCCCCTCGAAAGGGGGCGGGTTCTTCGCTTCAGTGCGGGTGGCCGCGGGTTACGAGCCCGGCACGTACGTGCCGCCGACGGTGTTGCGCACCACGATCGGCGAACCGATCGGGAAGTTGTCGTAGAAGTACTTGCCGTTGGCGGTGCTCACGTTGAGGCAGCCGTGGCTCGCGTTGGACACGCCCTGCTGGTTGACGGACCACGGGGCGGCGTGGACGAAGATGCCGCTCCACGACATACGCGTGGCGTACTCGACGTACGTGCGGTAGCCCTCCGGGGAGTCGACCGGGACGCCGTACGTGGACGAATCCATGTACATGTCGCGCTTCTTCTCCATGGTGTAGTACGTGCCGTTCGGCGTGGGGTGCTTGTCCGTGCCCATCGACGTGGGCATGGTCTTGACGACCTCCCCGTTGTGCCAGACGGTGATCTGCTTGGTGTTGTCGTCAGCGAGGGCCACCCAGCCGGTCTTGGTGGCGACGGGCGGCTCGGGCGACGTCGTGGTGGGCGTCGCGGCGGCCTCCGTGGTGCCCGACGGGGTGGCGGGCCCGGAGGGCCGCGGGGTGGTCGGGCGCGCCGGGGTGGTGGGCGCTGCGCCCGCGACGGCCGCGGAGGCAGTGGCGGCGACGATCGCCGCTGCGGCACCCGCGCCGAGGCGTGCGAAGCCGCGGCGGCTGACGCCGGTGGGACCGAGGTTCCGGTCAGTCATCGTTGTTCCTCCTGCGGTATCAAGCTTTGCGCACGATTCTACGGGTCGAGGGGCTCAGGTGAAGAAATCACTGAACCGGAGCTGAGGATCACACCACTGCCGTTAAGGATCCAGTGGGCCAGGAAACAGGGCCACCACCTGCCGGTTCTTCGCCTGAGAGCATCCATCAGGGCCCCGAAGGTCGCGGTGACGCCGATTGTCGGAAGTACGGGGTCGTGAGCCGCGCGTGCAGCACCGACGTGCCACAGGCCGAAGGTCAGGGCGCCCGCCGCGCTGCCGGCCCGCCGCCCGTACGCGGCTTCCATCGCGGGTGTCAGCGCGCCGCGGAAGAGCAGCTCCTCCGGTAGCGCGGTGCCGAGCGGGATGTCCACGAGGACCCACTTCGCCCGGTTCGACGGTGCCTCCCGTCGCACCGGTCGCACCAGGGTCAGGCCCGCGACGGCGAGGGCACCCCCGCCGGACAGGCCCGCCACCGTCGGAACGCGGGAGCGGGCGAGTGCGGCGTCCGCCGCGCAGAACACGAGCGTCGCCGCCGACCGGGCGTCGCGGTTCCAGCCGAACCGGTCCGCGAGGCGGGGCAGCACGGCGTTCGACCAGGCGAGCGCCGCACCCGCCGCCAGCGCGGGGGCGCCACGGCGAGCAGCGGTCACTGCATCGCCGCCCAGGACCCGAGCGAGCGGTACAGGCTCGCAGAGAAGGGCTGATCGCCGCCGTACCGGGCGGGATCGCGCGAGGTGTCCTCCTGCAGAGCGTGGCTCACGCCCCGCAGTCGCACGTAGTTCACATGGGTGCCGGTCATCACGTCGGCGAGGTCCTGCGTGGCCGAGCAGTCGACCGCGACATCGGCGTCCGAACAGGTGATGATGTTGTGCTTCTGCGGGGGCAGCGTCATCGCCGTGCGCAGCACGTCGGGCGTGCCGGGGGCGAGCGCCGTCAGGACGGGTTCGATGAGACCGATCGGGACGGGCGCCCGTCCCGTGGCGCCGGTACCGAGGGCGAGTGCCAGCGGCGCCGCGGTGCCGTGTCCGACGGCGAGGAGCCGGTCGTCGCCGATCCCCGCGCGCTCGGCCAGGGCGGTGAGGCCCTTGCCCGCGCGGTCCAGCTGCGCCCGGTAGTCCGGCGTCTCCGACGGGCCGCCGTCGAAGCGCAGCGAGGCCACGCCCTGATGAGCCAGCATCACCGAGAGCTCGCGAGCGGCGACGGTGCCCGCCTTGTCCGATCCGGCCAGGATCAGGGCGGCGCGCAGGCGCTGCGGGTTCCGGGGCGCGACATAGGTGGCGGCTCCGGCCGCGGTCGGAACCTCCACGGTGACCTCGCTCCAGTCCACGGGCAGTGCCGCGGGGGCGGGCGGAGCCGGTTCCTGTGAGATCACGGGCGTCGGCTTGTCCGACGCGCACGCGGCGACGGCGAGCAGTGTCGCGAGGATCACCGCGGCGAACCGGGTCCTGGCGTGGGTCATCGACATTCCTCTCGTGGTGCCGCGCGCTCAGCGCAGGCGTTCCGCGGCCCGCGCGGTCTCGACGAGCCGGTCCGCGAGTTCTGCGAGTTCATCCGGTCCGGCGCCCTCGGCGATGGCGGTCCGCACGTCCTCCGCGGCGCATCTCACCTCGAACATACGCTCCCCCACGGAGTCCGCCTCGTCCGCGGTGAGCACCACCGAATCCGGGGGCAGCGAGGTCCCGGCGAGCGCCGCGCGGGCCTCGTAGGCGCGCTGCCGACAGGATCGGCGGCAGTACTTGCGGGTGCGTCCGGGGCCCTCGGAGACCACCTCGCGTCCGCACCACGCACATGCGGCGGACCTGCGACGGCGAGCGGTGGTCATGGGCCGCAGTCTAGTGAACCGGGTAGACTGGGAATGTTCGGCGTAGGCGAGAGGTTGGGAGAAGCATGGCAGATCGAGTTCTACGGGGCAGCCGCCTGGGTGCGGTGAGCTATGAGACGGATCGGGACCACGACCTCGCACCGCGCCGGGTGGCGCGGTACCGCACCGACAACGGTGAGGAGTTCGACGTCCCGTTCGCGGACGACGCCGAGCTTCCCGGCACCTGGCTGTGCAAGAACGGGCTCGAGGGCACCCTGATTGACGGGGTCGCTCCCGAGGAGAAGAAGGCCAAGCCGCCGCGCACGCATTGGGACATGCTCCTGGAGCGTCGGTCCGAGGGTGAGCTCGAGGAGCTCCTCAAGGAGCGGCTGGACCTGCTCAAGGCGCGTCGCGGCAAGTAACGCGAGGTTCGTCCGACGAACGCGAAGGGCCCCGGAGTGATCCGGGGCCCTTTCTTCGTTCGCAGGCGGCTACTTGCCCAGGAGGCGCTGCAGCTTGCGCTTGCGTGCGCGGTAGCCCCAGCGCGGGACCAGGGTCGCGGCCTCCTTGACGATGGAGCCGCTCATCTTCGACTCGCCGATCACGCGCTCGGTGAAGGTGATGGGCACCTCGACCACGGTGAAGCCGGCCTGCACCGCCCGCCAGGTGAGGTCGATCTGGAAGCTGTAGCCCAGCGACTCGATCTCGTCGAGGCCGAGGCCTTCGAGCGTCTCGCGGCGGAAGGCCTTGTACCCGCCCGTGATGTCGCGGATCCGGGTGCCCAGGATCACCTGGCTGTAGATGTTCCCGCCGCGCGAGATCAGCTGCCTCGACAGCGGCCAGTTCACCGTCCGACCGCCGAAGACGTACCGGGAACCGATCACCAGGTCGGCGCCGGCGTCGATCGCGGCGAGGTGCCGTTCCAGCTGCTCCGGGGCGTGCGAGCCGTCGGCGTCCATCTCGACGACGACCCGGTAGTCGCGCTCGAGCGCCCACCTGAAGCCCGCGATGTAGGCCCCGCCCAGTCCGTTCTTCTCGGCGCGGTGCAGCACGTGGATCCGCGGGTCCTCGGCGGCCAGCGAATCGGCCAGATCGCCGGTGCCGTCGGGGCTGTTGTCGTCGACCACGAGCACGTCGACACCGGGCTGCGCGCGATGCAGCCGGCCCACGATGAGCGGGAGGTTCTCCAGCTCGTTGTACGTGGGGATGATCACCAGCGTCTTCGACGACGGCGCTGACGTCTCACTCATGCAGGTTCCTCGGTCCGTGTGCGGGGCTGAAACAGACCTCCATCGTGCCTTATCGCGATCGCGATTCCGCACAGGGTGGCCAGGAGGAGGGCCACCTCGCCCCAATCCCCCAGTCGCGCGGCCGGGGTCAGGCCGGCGCGGAGCCGGACGGTCTCCGCGAGGTGGTCGTTCGTCCAGATGCTCGTCTGCCGGGTGACCGCACCGTCGGGGCGCACCAGGGCGCTCACGCCGGTGGTCGCCGCGACGACGACGTCGCGGTCCAGTTCGACGGCCCGGACCCGGGACATGCCGAGTTGCTGATAGGTCATGCCGGTGCGGCCGAAGGTCGCGTTGTTGGTGGGCACCGTGAGTACTTGGGCGCCGTTCTCGACAGAACCCCGCAGTGCACGGTCGAAGGCCACCTCGTAGCACGTGGCCACGCCGAGCGGGACGCCGTTCGCGCGCACCACGCCGGTCCCGGAGCCGGGCGTGAAATCGTTGGCCAGGTCGACGTAGTCGCTGAAGAGGCGGAAGAAGTCCCGCATGGGCATGGTCTCGCCGAAGGGCTGCAGGATCGCCTTGTCGTGCCGCTCGATCGCTCCGCCGTCGTCGATGAGGATCATGCTGTTGTAGTAGCGGCCGGTGCCGTCGTAGTGCACGGTGCCCACCAGGATCGGGGCGCGCACGTCGGCGGCGGCCGCGCGGATCCGGGCGGCCACGTCGGGGTCCCGCTCCGGCGAGACGTCCGAGGAGTTCTCGGGCCAGATCACCACGTCGGGCTGCTTCTGCCGGCCCTCCCGGACCTCCGTCGCGAGGCGGTGCGTCTCGTTCAGGTGGTTGGTGAGCACCGCCTCCCGTTGCGTCGCGACGTCCCACCGCTGTTCGGGAACGTTGCCCTGGATGGCGGCGATGGTCACCTCGCGCCCGTCCGACGGTGCGCCCACGAACGGCCAGGCCGCCGCCGAGCCGATGGCGACCAGCGCCGCCGCGGCGGCGGGCAGCAGGTACGCCCGACGGTCCGCACGGCGCGCCGCCGCTACGCCGGCGGCGGCCAGGGACGCGCCGATCAGGGCGACCGCGAAGGAGAGCCCCGGCGCCCCGACGAACCGCGCGAGGGAGAGCAGCGGACCGTCGGCCTGGCTGAAGGCGAGGCGGCCCCACGGAAAGCCCCCGAACGGGAAGGACGCCCGCGCCCACTCCGTGACGGAGAACGCCGCGGCCACCCAGACGGGACCGCCCGGGGCCCGGGCGACGCGCGTCGCGATCAGGCCGAAGACGCCGTAGTACAGCGCGCAGGTGATGCCGAGCCCGATCCACGGCAGCGCCCCGACCATCGAGTCGATCCACTTCAGCAGCGGAACGAAGAGGCCGACGCCGGCGAGGAAGCCGTAGAGGAAGCCGCCGCGCAGCGTGATCCGCTCGGGCACGGTGAGCACGGCGACCAGGACCGCGACGCCGATCGGCGCGAGCCACCACCACCCCGCGGGCGGGAAGGCGAAGAACAGGGCGACGCCGGCGAGCAGGCTCACTCCCCCGCGGAGCAGGACGTTCACGCCGCGAACACCGTCCGTCCGTCGACGACCGTCCGCAGGCACCGCGGCAGGCGCGCTCCCGGAGCCAGGTCGGGTAGCGGTGCGACGCCGGCGCGGGGGTCGGTGGACCAGCGCTGCACCGCGTCCGACGGTGCCCGCACCACCAACTCGTCGGCGTCCCAGACCGCGAAGGTCGCGGGCGCGCCGGGCACCAGGGTGCCGGCGACGCCGTCGCGGACTCCCCCGGCCCGCCAGGCCCCGCGGGTCGCCGCCGCGAAGGCCGCGCGCGGCGAGACCGCGCTGCCGGGCGTGTGGTGCTGCGTCGCGGCGCGCAGAGTCGCCCACGGGTCGAGCGGCGTGACGGGCGAATCCGAGGAGAAGGCGAGCGGCACCGCGTTCTTGGCGAGGAGCGCGAAGTCGTTGAGCGTCGCGGCGCGCTCCGCCCCGAGACGGCGCGCGTACATCCCGTCCGGACCGCCCCAGAGGGCGTCGAACTGCGGCTGCATCGAGGCGTTCACGCCCCAATCGCCGAGCTTCGCCGCCTGGTCCGCGGTGACCATCTCGGCGTGCTCGACGCGGTGCCCGCAGGAGGCGACCCGGGGCCCGCCGAAGTCCTCCACGGCCGCTGCGAAGGCGTCGACCACCCTGGCGACCGCGGCATCGCCGATGGCGTGGAAGCCGGCCTGGATCCGGGCCCGGGTGCAGGCCAGGACGTGCGCGGTGACGGCCTCCTGGTCGAGGTAGGCCACGCCGTGCGACGGCGCGTCGGCGTACGGCGCGTGCAGCAGGGCGGTACGGCTGCCCAGCGAGCCGTCGACGAAGAGGTCGCCGGCCAGGCCGTCGGCGCCGGTGCGGTAGATGATCGCGCGGGCGTGATCGGCGTCGCGGGCGGCCTCGCCCCAGTAGCGGCGCACGCGGACGCGGTGGGTCAGCGCGCCGAGGAGGGCGAAGTCGCGCTCCCCCGCGATGTCGGGTCCGCCGCACTCGTGGACGGCGGCGATGCCCGCGGCGGCCGCGGCGTCGAGGGCGGCGGTCTGCGCCGCGGTGATCTGGGCGTCGGTCAGCGCGGTGTGGGCGGCGGCCCGGACGGCGTGGTGCGCTGCGGCGGTGAGCGGACCGTCGGGCGAGAACCCGGCGAGGTTCGGCAGCTCGGGGACGAGGGCGCGCAGCGCGGTGCTGGCCTGGGCGGAGTGCTCGTCGACGCGGGCGGCGTAGACGACGCGGGACTCGTCGAGGTCCGTGCGCTGCAGGGGTGCGTCCCAGGTGGTGTCGTCCCAGCCGCGGGCGATCACCGTCTCCCCCGGTGCGGCGGCCAGTGCGGCGCGCACCGCGTCCCGCCCGCCGGAGAGATCCGGCCCGGTGAGGGCGAGACCGGTCGCGGTGAGGTGGACGTGCGTGTCCACGAAGGCGGGGGCGACGAAGGCCCCGTCGAGGTCGGTGACCTGCGCGTCCGGGTGCAGAGCGCGGGCCGCCCGGTCCTCGCCGATCCAGGTGATCACGCCGTTCTCCACGGCGATCGCGGTGGCGGTAGTGGAGGTGGGCGTGTAGATCCGCCCGCCGACGAGCAGTTCGGTGGTCACGGTGGACCAGTCTGCTACGCGGGCGGCAGCTCGCGGAATCCGGGCCGGGGACCGTACTGACCCGGCCCGGTCACGTCCACGACGGGACCGTCCGCCCGAGGTGCACCCGTGACCACATCACCGTCGACGACGGTGCCGAACCCGCGCCGCTGTCCGGCGAGCACCGTCACCAGGCCCGATTCCTCGACGAAGGAGGCGACCCGCTTGGCGCCCACGTACGCGACCGCGGGCCGCACCAGCGCGCGGACCGGCGTGAGCAGCAGGAGCAGTCCGAGGACGGTGCTCACCACGCCGGGCACGGCGAGCAGGAAGACGGCCGCTGCGAGGATCGCGGTGTCCATGAGTGCGGGGCCCGCCGACCGCTGGCCGTCGAGGGCCTCTCCGAGGTCGCGGAGCACGCCGGCCGCCGTGCGGCGCAGCATGAGCACGCCCAGTGCGGTCGCGCCGATCACGGCGAGGACCGCCCACCCGAAGCCGAGCCAGGACACCAGTCCGGCGAACGCCGCGATCTCCACGACGATGTAGGTCAGGAACGCGAAGAGCTTCATACCGGTCCAACGGACGAACCGGGCGAAAGGTTCCCGCTCAGCGGTCCTCGAGGTCGCCCTCGGTGTCCAGGTAGACCTGCTGGAGGTCGGCGAGCAGCTGCGGGTCCGGCTCCTTCCACAGCTCGCGCTGCGAGGCCTCGAGCAGGCGCTCGGCGATGCCGTGCAGGGCCCAGGGGTTGGACTCCTCCATGAACTTCCGGTTCTCGGGATCGAGGACGTAGTTCTCGGTGAGCTTCTCGTACATCCAGTCGGCCATCACCCCCGCGGTGGCGTCGAAACCGAACAGGTAGTCCACCGTCGCCGCCATCTCGAAGGCGCCCTTGTAGCCGTGCCGGCGCATGGCCGCCATCCAGCGCGGGTTCACGACGCGGGCGCGGAAGACGCGGTTGGTCTCCTCGCTCAGCGTGCGGGTGCGCACCGAGTCGGGGCGCGTGGAGTCGCCGACGTAGGCCTCGGGGTCGGATCCGGTGAGGTGACGCACCGTCGCGACCATGCCGCCGTGGTACTGGAAGTAGTCGTCCGAATCGGCGATGTCGTGCTCGCGGGTGTCGATGTTCTTCGCGGCGACGTTGATCCGCCGGTACGCGGCGCGCATGTCGTCGGCGGCCGGCGCACCGTCGAGGCCGCGCCCGTAGGCGTACCCGCCCCACGCGGTGTAGACCTCGGCCAGATCAGCGTCGCTGCGCCAGTTCTTCGAGTCGATGAGCTGCAGCAGGCCGGCGCCGTAGGTACCGGGCTTGGAACCGAAGACGCGGGTCGTCGCCCGGCGTTCGTCGCCGTGCTCGGCGAGGGCGGCGCGGGTGTGCGCCGCGACGAAGTTCTGTTCGTCGGGCTCGTCGAGCGAGGCGACCAGCTGCACCGCGTCGTCGAGCATCGCCACGACGTGCGGGAAGGCGTCGCGGAAGAAGCCGGAGATCCGGACCGTGACGTCGATGCGGGGCCGGCCCAGCTCTTCCAGCCCGATGACCTCGAGCGAGCTGACCCGTCGGGACTGCTCGTCCCACACCGGCGTGACGCCGAGCAGCGCCAGCACCTCGGCGATGTCGTCGCCCGCGGTCCGCATCGCGGAGGTGCCCCACACCGACAGTCCGACGGACCGCGGGTACTCGCCGTGCTCGGCGAGGTAGCGGTCCACGAGTGAGGCGGCGAGCTCCTGACCCGTCGCCCACGCGAGCCGCGAGGGCACCGCCTTCGGGTCCACCGAATAGAAGTTGCGGCCGGTGGGCAGCACGTTGATGAGGCCGCGCAGTGGCGAGCCCGACGGCCCGGCGGGAACGAAGCCGCCGGCCAGCGCCCGCAGCACGTGGTCGATCTCGTCGCCGGTGCGGCGCAGGCGCGGCACGACCTCGGTGGCCGCGAAGTCCAGGATCCTCACCACCGCGGGATCCTCGCTCAGGCCCGCCATCTTCGACGGTGCCCAATCGACCGCCGCGGCGGCGACGACCAGGTCGCGTGCGCGCGCCTCGAATTCGTCGGTGCGGGCCTTCGACGCCGTCCCGTCCTCTTCCAGGCCGAGGGCCTCGCGGAGCCCGGGTGTGTGCACGGAGCCCGCCCACATCTGCTTCGCCCGCAGCATGGCGAGCACGAGATCGGTCTCCGCGTCGCCCGACGGTGCCGCTCCCAGGACGTGCAGCCCGTCGCGGATCTGCACGTCCTTGATCTCGCAGAGCCAGCCGTCGACGTGCAGCAGCATGTCGTCGAAGGCGTCCTCGTCGGGCTGGTTCTCCAGGCCGAGGTCGTGATCGAGCTTCGCGGCCTGGAGCAGCGTCCAGATCTGCTGGCGGATCATCGGCAGCTTCGCCGGATCGAGGCTCTGCACGTTCGCGTACTCGTCGAGATGCTGCTCGAGCCGCGCGATGTCGCCATAGCTCTCGGCGCGGGCCATCGGCGGAATGAGGTGGTCCACCAGGACCGCGTGCGCGCGGCGCTTGGCCTGTGTGCCCTCGCCCGGGTCGTTCACCAGGAAGGGGTAGATCAGCGGCAGGTCGCCGAGCGCGGCGTCGGTGCCGCACTCCGCGGACATGCCGAGCGTCTTGCCGGGCAGCCACTCGAGGTTGCCGTGCTTGCCGAGGTGGATCACCGCGTCGGCGCCGAAGCCGTTCTCCCGGTCGGCGATCCAGCGGTAGCTGGCCAGGTAGTGGTGGCTGGGAGGCAGGTCCGGGTCGTGGTAGATCGCGACGGGGTTCTCGCCGAAGCCGCGCGGCGGCTGCACCATCACCGTGAGGTTGCCGAACCGCAGCGCGGCGATCGCGATGTCGCCCGAGCCGGTGGTGAACAGCGATCCGGGTGCCTCGCCCCAGTGCTCGGTCACGGCCTCGCGCAGGGCATCCGGGAGCGTCGCGAACCAGGCGCGGTAGGTCTCGGGGGCGACGGTGACCTCGCTCCCGTCGAGTCGCTCGTCCGAGAGCCAATCGGGGTCCTGGCCACCGCGGGCGATGACGGCGTGGATGAAGGCGTCCGAGTCGTCGGCCTCCAGCCCAGGGATCGCGGCCGGATCGCCGATGTCGTAGCCCGCGGCGGCGAAGCGCCGGATCAGTTCCAGTGCGGACTGCGGGGTGTCCAGGCCGACCGCGTTGCCGATGCGGGCGTGCTTGGTGGGGTACGCGGACAGCATGAGCGCGATGCGCTTGTCCTTGTTCGGCGTCGACCGCAGCCGGGCGTGCCGCAGCGCGAGTCCGGCGACGCGTGCCGCGCGCTCGGCGTCGGGCACGTAGGCGGGCAGGCCGTCGTCCCCGATCTCCTTGAAGGAGAAGGGCACCGTGATGATGCGGCCGTCGAACTCCGGGATCGCGACCTGGGTCGCCACGTCGAGCGGACTGAGGCCGTCGTCGCTGCCGGCCCACTGCTCGCGGGAGGTGGTGAGCGCGAGGGCCTGGAGGATCGGGATGTCGAGGGCGGCGAGCCGGCCCACATCCCAGGACTCGTCGTCGCCGCCTGCGGCGGCTCCCGCGGCGTTGACCCCGCCCGCCGCGAGCACCGTCACGACCAGGGCGTCGAGCGTGCCGAGCTCGGCGAAGAGCGCGTCGTCGGCGGTGCGCAGTGAGGCGCAGAAGATCGGTACTGCGACGCCGCCCCGCTCCTCGATCGCCGAGGCCAGCGCGTCGATGTACGCCGTGTTACCAGCCAGGTGCTGGGCCCGGTAGTACAGCACACCGATCCGTGGACCGTCGGCGGCGTGCTCGCGCGGAACGAGCCCCCACTGCGGTGCCGCGACGGGCGGCGCGAAGCCGTTACCGGTGAGCAGCACGGTGTCCGAGAGGAAGTTGTACAGCTGCGCCAGATTCTCGGGTCCGCCCTCGGCGAGATAGGCATGCGCCTGCGTGGCGACGCCCGCGGCCACCGTCGAGGCCTCCATCAGGTCGGCGTCCGGTGCCTGCTCCCCGGAGACCACCACGATCGGCTTACCGCTGGCCGCCAGCGCGTCGAGCCCGCTCTCCCAGTAGCGCCGTCCGCCCAGGATGCGCACGACGACGATATCGGCACCGTCGAGCAGACCGGGAAGGTCGAGGTCGACGCTGATCCGGGCCGGGTTGGCCCAGCGGTACTCGACGCCGCTGGCCTTGGCGCTCAACAGATCGGTATCGGACGTCGACAGCAGGAGGATCATGAAGGCGACCCTATCCTGCGGCCCCGGAGGAGGGTCAGAGCACGGCGCCGAACATGATCACCTCGGACGATGCACTGCTGATGTCCGGGGCATCGGAGCCGGCGGCGTAGGCGACGGTGCTGGCGGTCTCGATCCGGACCCCGTCGCCGGTGGTCACCACGCACTCGACCTCGAACAGATCGATGCCCGCCCGCGTGACGCGGTCGCTGATCCGGGCGCCGAGCGACAGGACGTCGCCGATGCGGATCGGGACGCGCTGCCGGATGGTTTGCGCGACGTGCAGCAGGCGACTGGGATCGAAGTCGTCGATCACGCCGGCCATGAGGCGCGCCGCGGCTTTGAACACCGGGTCCGCGACGATGAGCGGCGGCACCGGCGTGTCCTGGGGAACGACGCGGCTCTCGGCGTACGGCACGTGCGGCGACCGCGTAGCGCGCGCATAAGCGCGGACACTTTCCGAATCGACCGCGTAGCAGTCCTCGAGCCACAGGGTGAAGTCGGCGCGCGTCATTCGGGGACTGTAGCGCCCCGCACCACGTCGGGGGCTTCCATGGTCAGGTCGAGCAACGCCATCATCGAGTGGTAGACGTCCGTGAGCGGGTAGATGTCGCGAGCGGCGCGGGCGCGGGCGACCGCGCCCTCGATCGAGCTCATGAAGACCGAGGCGAAGACCAGGGCGCCCCGCTCATCCACGCCGTACTCGACGAGCGCGGACGCGAAGCGCCGCTCGCACTCGGTGTACGCGGCGGTGGCGGCCTCCTGAACGCGCGGCTCACCATCGGCGAGCGCGGCGGCCAGCAGCGGGCAACCGACTTGGAACTCCGAGCGGACGAGGACCCGCTTCCACAGCTCGATGAACCGGCCGATCCATTCGCGGGGCTCGCCCTTGCTGGTGGCCGCGTCGATGTAGCGGAGCAGGCGCCGGCCCGCGAGCGAGGTGGACGCCTCGACCAGCTCGGCCTTCCCGCCGGGGAAGTACTGGTAGAGCGAGTTCTTCGAGGCCTGCGACTGGGCGGTGAGCTCCGCGAGGCCGGCGTCGGCGAAACCGTGGCGGCCGACCAGGTTGAGTGCGGTGTTGACCAGTCGGACCCGCGGGCGGGGACGCGGCTTGGGGGCGGCGGGCATCGGGGCCGGACCCTCCTCGTCTCTTCGGAAAAGGCGAAACCGCCGGCGAGTGGAATTCGCCACGCGGCGTGGCGGCGCTTGTTTGAACCGCTCGGTTCATGTTACCAATGACGGACCGATGAACCGAATGGTTCATTCGCGCCACCCCTTCGAACGGAGTACCCCACGCATGACCGCCCCCGCCCGGATCGCTCCGCCCGCACCTGCTGAGCAGTCGAATGTCAGCTACCTCGGGATCGGCGCCTACCGACCGCGGCGGGTCGTGCCGAACTCCGAGATCGTCGACAAGATCGACTCGAGCGACGAGTGGATCAAGACCCGGTCCGGCATCGAGTCGCGCCACTTCGCCGAGGACGACGAGACGATCCTCGAGATGTCGGTGAAGGCCGCTGAGCGCGCGGTCAAGGCCGCGGGCATCGACCCGGAGCTGGTCGACTGCGTCATCTCCGCCACCAACACCCGCCTCGAGCTCGGTCCTTCTCTCGCGCCTCAGATCGCCAAGTCGCTCGGCAAGGTCGGCATCCCCGCCTTCGACATCACCGCCGGCTGCTCGGGGTTCACCACGGCGGCTGCGGTCGGGGTGGACCTGATCCGCGCCGGTACCGCGAAGTACGTCGTCGTCGTGGGCGTCGAGCGACTGTCGGACCTGATCTCGCCGGAGGATCGCACCTGCGCGTTCATCTTCGCCGACGGTGCCGGCGCCGCGGTGCTGGGTCCGTCCGAGGAGGTGGGTGTCTCGCAGGTCTCGTGGGGCGCCGACGGCGACTTCACCACCGCGATCTTCCAGGACAAGGACTTCGGCACATATTTCGACGAGGTGCACGCCTTCCGCGACGACACCTCGACCGAGGCGCCGGTCCGGCCGTTCCTGCGGATGGAGGGCCGCAAGGTCTTCCGCTGGGCCGCGACCGCGCTGCTCCCCGCCTGTCAGGAGGCCCTCAAGCTGGCCGGACTCACCTCGAAGGACATCGACGTCTTCGTGCCGCACCAGGCGAACCTCCGCATCACCCAGGTGCTGATCAAGGCCCTCGAGCTGCGCGACGACTGCGTCGTGGCCGAGGACATCGTGACCACCGGCAACACCTCCGCCGCGTCGATCCCGCTCGCGATCGAGGAGCTGCTGCGCACCGGCAAGGCCAAGCCGGGGCAGACCGCGCTCGTCATGGCCTTCGGTTCCGGCCTCGCGTACGCCGGTCACGTGATCACCCTCCCGCCGGTCCACGTCGAGGACTGATCTCCCTGCCGAAGCAGCCTGACGCCTGTCCGGGGGTCCTCCGACCGCACGCCGCGGCCGACGGTGCCCTGGTCCGCGTCCGGCTGCCCGGCGGCGCGGTCGAGCCGGCGCAGCTGGAGCTCCTGGCCGATCTGGCCGACGACGCGCCCCTCGAGCTGACCTCTCGCGGCAACGTCCAACTCCGTGGCGTCGCGGACCTCGAGGCCGCTCGCGGGCGGCTGGCCGACGCAGGACTCCTGCCGTCGGCTACGCACGAGCGTGTCCGCAACATCGTCGCCTCGCCCCGGTCCGCCGAACTCCGCGCGACCGCCGCGGAGCTCGACAGGGCACTCGTGGCCCATCCGGGTCTCGCCGTGCTCCCCGGGCGGTTCCTCTTCGCGCTCGACGACGGTTCGCGCGACGTGGCCGCTCTCGCCGCCGACGTCGAGCACCGTGACGGCATCCTCCATCTCGACGGGTGGCCGACGGATCTGCCCGGCACCGTCGACGTCCTGCTCGGCGCGGCGCAGGCCTTTCTGGACCTGCGCACCGACGAATGGCGCCTGCAGGACCTGGCCGACGGCGCCGCCCGTGTGGCCGCCGCTCTCGGCGGCGCCCTCACCGGTCCCCGGGCGGTGCCCGAGCCGCCGAACCCGCCCCCCGTCGGGTGGTTCGACCGGCCCGACGGCTCGGTGACCCTCGGCATGGGCGTCCCGCTCGGACGCCTCGACAACCGCACCGCGCGGTTCGTGGCCGCGGTGGAGCACCCCGTCACCGTCACACCGTGGCGGACCCTGCACCTGCACGGGCTCGAGGAGGGAGCCGCGGAGACGGTGGTGCGCGTCCTCGCTCCGATGGGGCTGATCTTCGACGCCGGCGACCCGTTGCTCCGGGTCAGCGCGTGCGTCGGCGATCGCGGCTGCGCGCGCGCCGAGGGTGATTCCCTCACGCACGCTCAGGATCTGGCGGGGTCGCTCGGGGACGACGAGCGGGTCCACGTCGTGGCCTGCGAGCGCGGGTGCGGCGCACCGCCGGGCGAACACCGACGGGTGGTCCTTCCCCTGAGCCGCCCCGCCGGACCCGCCGCATAGACTTCCCGGGTGCACGACTACCTCACCGACGGCGCCGAGATCTACCGGCGATCGTTCGCCACGATCCGCGCCGAGGCGGAGCTCGGCCTCCTCGCCGGTGACGCGGAGACGGTGGCGGTCCGCATGATCCACGCCGCCGGCCAGACCGACCTCGATCGCGATATCCGCATCTCCGCGGGTGCGGTCGCCGCGGGTCGCGCAGCGCTCCGTGCCGGCGCGCCGATCCTCGCCGACGCGAACATGGTGGTGCACGGCGTGACCCGTGCCCGCCTCCCCGCGGACAACGAGGTGCTGTGCCTGCTGCGTGATCCGCGCGTACCGGCGCTGGCCTCCGAGATCGGCAACACACGCAGTGCCGCGGCGCTGGAGCTGTGGGGCGAGCGGATGGCGGGCGCTGTCGTCGCCATCGGCAACGCGCCCACCGCGCTGTTCCACCTCCTGGACCTCCTGGCTGCGGGAGCGCCGAAACCCGCAGTGATCGTGGGTGTTCCGGTCGGATTCATCGGCGCGGCCGAGTCCAAGGACGCGCTCGTCGCGGAGGCGACGGGGCTCGGCGTCGAGTACATCACCGTGCTGGGCCGCCGCGGCGGCAGCGCGATCACGGCGGCGGCGCTCAACGCGCTGGCGCGGGAGGAGGAGCTGTGACGGGAATCCTGTACGGCGTCGGCGTCGGACCGGGCGACCCCGAGCTCGTCACCGTCAAGGCCGCACGGCTCATCGGCGAGGCCGACGTGGTGGCGTATCACAGTGCACGCCATGGCAGGTCGAACGCGCGGGCGTGCGCCGCACCCTATCTCCGCGCCGGCCAGACCGAGATCCGCCTGATGTACCCGGTGACCACCGAGACCACCGATCATCCCGGCGGCTACCGCGGTGCGCTCGACGACTTCTACACCGAGGCCGCCGAGCAACTGGCCGAGTACCTCACCACCGGGCGGAACGTGGTGCTCCTCGCCGAGGGCGACCCGATGTTCTACAGCTCGTACATGCACATGCACAAACGGCTGCGCGAGCGATTCGAGTGCGTCGTGGTTCCCGGGGTCACCTCCGTGAGCGCCGCGGCCGCCGCGACGGGCGTGCCGCTCGTGGAGGCGGACGAGGTCCTCACGGTGCTGCCGGGCACGCTCTCCGAGCCGGAACTGCGCCGCCGCCTCGCCGATACCGATGCCGCCGCGATCATGAAGCTGGGGCGGACCTTCCCGACGGTGCGCGAGGCCCTGCACGCCGCGGATCGCGAGGGCACCGCCTGGTACGTCGAGCGCGCCAGCCGCGCTGACGAGCGGGTCCTCGCCGTGGGCGACGTGAGCGCCGAGGACGTCCCCTACTTCGCCACCGTCCTGGTGCCGGGCCGGATCAACGCCCCGTCGAAGGCTCCGGCGGGCGAGGTCGTGGTGGTGGGGCTCGGGCCCGGCGACGAGGCGTGGACCACCCCCGAGGTGCGGCACGAGCTGTCCGAGGCCACCGACATCGTCGGCTATCAGACCTACACCGACCGCGTGCGGCCGAGGCCCGGCCAGCGGGTGCACGCGTCCGACAACCGGGTGGAGGCCGAGCGGGCCCGCCACGCACTGGAACTCGCGGCCAGTGGGGCGCGGGTCGCCGTGGTCAGTTCGGGTGATCCCGGCGTCTTCGCGATGGCCTCCGCCGTCGCGGAGGTCGCCGCCGATCCCGCCTTCGACGCCGTGCGGGTCCGCGTGCTGCCGGGAATGACGGCGGCGAACGCCGTGGCCAGTCGCGTCGGTGCGCCGCTGGGCCACGACTACGCCGTGATCTCGCTGTCGGACTACCTCAAGCCGTGGGACGTCATCGAGGCGCGGCTGCGCGCCGTCGCCGCTGCGGATCTCGCCCTCGCCGTCTACAACCCGGCGTCGAAGACCCGCCGCGAACAGTTGGAGAGGATGCGGGACGTCCTGCTCGAGGTGCGCTCGCCCGAGACCGTCGTCGTGGTGGGGCGGGCCGTCGGCTCCCCCGACGAATCGCTGACGGTGACCACGCTCGGCGAACTGGACACCGACACCGTGGACATGCGCTGTCTGCTCATCGTCGGCTCGTCGCGCACCGAGGTCACCGAGCGCAGCGGAGGCCGGATCGTGCACACTCCGCGCCGGTACTAGTGTCGAAGGCCCCACCCGCCGTCGACGAGGAGTGACCATGGCCAAGGCGTACTGGATCGCGTTCTACCAGGAGATCAAGGACCCGGAGAAGATGGCGGAGTACGCCCGGCTCGGCGGCCCCGCGATCACCGACGGCGGCGGGCGATTCGTGGTGCGCGGTCAGGCCGCTGTCGCCTACGAGGCCGGAAAGATCGAGCGCACCACGGTGATCGAGTTCGACAGCCTCGAGCAGGCCGTCGCCACGCACGACTCCCCCGCGTACCAGGCCGCCCTGGCCGCGCTCGGCGACGGCGCGGTCCGCGAGATCCGTATCTGCGAGGGCTCCTGACCCGTCGTGATGTCCCGTCGCGGAGCCTGCCCCTCACAGGGGCAGGCAACCGCGCGGGAAGTCGACCAGACTCGGGGACATGATCGATGAGACCGCCCCGACACTGGGCTCCTTCCTCCGGTCGCGCCGGGCATCGGTGGATGCCGACGACCTCGGCCTCGCCACCTACGGCCGCCGCCGCGTCCCGGGCCTGCGCCGCGAGGAGCTGGCCGAGCTCGCCGGAGTGTCGGTCAACTACCTGACCCGACTCGAACAGGGCGCCGCCGGCAACCCCTCCGACGAGGTGCTCAGCGCCCTCGCCCGTGCGCTCCGGCTCAGTGAGGTCGAGCGCCTGCACCTGCTCGAACTCGCGCACCCGTCCGGCGAACGCGCGGCGCCCATCGACCGCGACGGACACGGGTTCACCGGCGTACGGCAGCTCGTCGACGCGATGGACACCCCCGCAGTGGTGCTCTCCCGCAACCAGGACGTCCTCGCCTGGAACCGCCTCGGCAACGCCGTGATCGCCCCGCACGTGCCCCACGGCGACCTGCACGCCGATCCGCCGCCGAACAAGGTGCGCCAGATCTTCCTCGACCCCGAGGTCCGCTCCCTGTACGTCGACTGGGAGCACGAGGCCGAACTGGCCGTCGCCTCCCTCCGCTGGGTCGCCGCGCAGTTCCCGGACGACGAGGCACTCCGCCGGCTTCTCGGGGAGCTGGTACTCGACCGCGACTTCGCTCGCCTGTGGGCGCTGCAGGCCGTCGAGCTGTGTACCAGTGGGCTCAAGCAGTTCCGGCATCCGTGGGTCGGCCGCATCGACCTCTGCTATCAGATGTTGCACCTCCCCGAGTCCGACGGCGCCCGCATGATCGCCTTCAGCGCCGCGCCCGGCACTCCCCACGACGATGCGCTCACCCTGCTCCGCCACCGCGTCGCCGACTGACCTCCTCCTCTCCTCGAAACACCCATCGCAGCGCCACCGGGACGCGACTCCCGGCGATCGGCGCTGCCCGTAGAACGGAACCTCCATGCCTCTGCACGCCCAGGCCGCCGCGCACCTCGCCGCGACGGCGGACGCCGCTCCCCTGCACGCGCTCGCTGTCGCCGACGCGCGCCGCGCCCTGCGCGGCTACCTCGACCTGCAGCGTCCGGCCGTCGACATCGCCGAGGTGCGCCACACCTTCCTCGTCGGGCCGGGCTCATCCCTGCCCGTTCGGATCTACCGCGACGGTCCACCGGGCGGCCCTGTGATCCTCATGCTCCACGGCAGCGGCTTCGTCGCCGCCGACATCGAACTCAGCGACGAGCCCGCCCGACTCCTCGCGCGGGACACGGGCGCGACGGTGGTCACCGTCGACTACCGCAAGGCTCCCGAGCACCCCTATCCCGCAGCGCTGGACGACGCGGCGGCGGCACTGGACTGGATCGCCTCGGGAGCGCTGCACGTCGACGTCGAACGCATCGCGGTGGTGGGCGACAGCGCCGGCGGCGCCCTCACCGCGGCCCTCGTCCAGCGCGTCCGCGACGCGGGCGGTCCGCGCGTCGCGGCCCACGCCGTGCTCTACCCGCCGCTGCGTCCCGGCGACTACGACGCCCTCCCGCCCGCGGAGGTGGGCCTGTCCCCCGAGGACATGGACTGGTTCTGGAGCCACTACCTTCCGGACGGGACCGTACCGCCCGGCGCCGCGCCCCTCGACGCGACCGACTTCGGCGATCTCCCGCCGGCGTTCGTCGCGACCGCCGAGTACGACGTGCTCCGCGGCCACGGGATCAGCTACGCCGCGGCCCTGCGGAGCGACGGCGTTCCCGTCACGGCCGTCGACTACGCCGGCACACTGCACGGCTTCTACTGGATGGACGCCGTGCTGGACTCCTCCACCGACCTCCAGCGCGACCTGGCCACCTGGCTGCGCGACACCCTGAACGGAACACGATGACCACCACGACGGATCGCCGCCTGCATCCCGGCCTGTTCGCCCTCGCGATGGGCGGCTTCGGGATCGGACTCACGGAGTTCTCCATCACCGGACTCCTCACCGACGTCGCGACCGACCTGGGCGTCAGCATCCCCGTCGCCGGCGGGCTGGTCACCGGCTACGCACTCGGCGTCGTGGCCGGCGCCTTCACCGTCACGCTCGCGCTCGTTGGACGGCCGCCGAAGACGGCGCTGCTGATCCTGCTCGCGCTGTTCGTCGCCGGGGACGGCCTCTCGGCGGCGGGACCGACGTACGAGCTGGTCATGGCGGGACGTATCCTCGCTGCGCTGTGCCACGGCGGCTTCTTCGGCATCGGTGCCGTCCTCGCGTCGCGACTCGTCACCCCGGACCGGCAGGCCTCCGCGATCGCCCTCATGTTCGCCGGGCTCACCGTCGCCAACGTGCTCGGTGTGCCCGCAGGGACCGCCCTCGGTCACCGGTTCGGTTGGCGTGCCACCTTCGTGGCCGTCGCCCTCATCGGGATCGTGGCGATGGCGGCGATCGCCGTGCTCGTGCCGAACGTGCCCGCCGAGACGACCTCCGTCCGCTCCCAGCTCCGCGTCCTGCTCCGCCCGTCGATCTGGATCGCCTGCGCCGTCACGGCCCTCGTCTTCGGCGGCCTGTTCGGCGCCTTCACCTACATCGAGCCGCTGCTCCGCTCGGTGGCCGGATTCGGCGCCTCCGCGATCCCGTGGCTCCTCGTGCTGTTCGGCGTCGGCCTGTTCGCGGGAAATCTCGTCGGCGGTCGCGCCGCCGATCGCGACGCGGACCGGGCGCTGCTGACCTTCGCCGCGCTCCTACCGCTCGCGATCGCGGCGGTGGCGCTGTTCTCCGGTTCGAAGCCGCTCGTCGCCGTGTTCCTCGCCGTCATGGGGCTCGTCGGCTTCGCGACGGTGCCCGCACTGCAGCTGCGGGTGCTGCGCAACGCGGGCACCGCCACGCTGATCGCGTCGTCCGCCAACATCGCAGCCTTCAACCTCGGCAACGCCGTGGGCGCGCAGCTGGGAGGCACCGGTATCAGCGCAGGCGGTGGACCGACCGCCCCGGTGTGGATCGGCGTCGCGCTCAGCGCGGCCGGCGCACTGCTCGCCGCCGCGAGCATCGGCTGGGAGCGGCGGCACCGCACCCGGATCCCCGCCGCACGCCGGGACGACGTCACGGTCTGAGCGCACGCCGCGTCGGACCCGGAACAGCCGGGCCCGACGGGGTGTTGGACCGGTCATGGCACCGACACCGTTCGATCCTCGTACCCTGATCGCCGACAGCCGGATCGGCGTCCTCGCGACGCTCCGGGCCAACGGCATGCCTCAGCTCTCACCGGTCACGGCGGTGTACGACGCCGAGAGCGACCGGATCCTGGTGTCCATGACCGCCGGCCGGGCGAAGGAGGCGAACCTGCGCCGCGACCCGCGCGCCGCGATCGAGTTCACCAGCGCCGACGGCTACACGTGGGCGACTGCGGAGGGCACGGCGACGCTCGTCGGCCCGTCCTCGGATCCGGACGGACCCGAGGTGGACGCGCTGGTCGACTACTACCGCCGCGGCGCCGGCGAGCACCCCGACTGGCGCGAGTACCGCGAGGTCATGGTCGCCGACCGGCGAGTGCTGCTGGTCCTGACGATCACGCACGTCTACGGCGCCAAGCTGCGCTGATTCCGGGCGTCAGCTCCCGAACCGCCCCGCCGCCTCCGCGGACGTCAGCACTCCCGCGGTGGCGAGGTCGAGATTCGCCAGGGACGCCGCGTGCACGGCCGGATCGGCCGCTGCCGTGCAATCGCCCACGACGTGCACGAGCAGTCCGAGGTCGGTGCCGTGCCGCGCCGTCTGCTCGACCGTGAGGTTGGTCGCGACGCCGGTGATGTAGATCGTGTCGATGCCGTGCTCCGCCAGCCAGCCGGTGGCCGGGCCCGCGAGACCCGAGAGGCGCTGGTTGTCGTACACCGCGGTCGGCTGATCACGCATGGACGCGATGATCCGCGCGCCGTCGGCGTCGGGCCGGAAGGCCTCCTGCGCCTCGCCGACCGCCACCATGAACGCCGTGTTGCGGACCAGATCGCCCTCGTCCTCCGGCACGGTGAATCGCGTGAAAATCACCGGAACCCCCGCCGCGATCGCGGCGTCGTGGAAGGCCGCGGCCCGATCCGCGACGCCGGACTCCTCGACGGACGCGGCCAGCATCGGGCCGAAGAAGCCCTCCGGCTCGATCACGTTCACCTGCCAGTGCAGGGCCAGGACAGCAGCGGTCATCCCTCGATCATGCCCTGCCCCGCGGTCCGGTGGGCCGGTCACACGCCCGCGAGGAAGTCCTCGATATCGGCGGTCCATCGGACCGCCTCGTCGGGGGTGAAGATGTGGCCGGCGCCGGCGTACTCGATGACACGCGCGCCGGGAATCGCTCCGAGCTCGCGCTGGACGTCGGGCGGCACCAGCCGATCACCGCCACTGACGACGACCAGTGCGGGAACCTCGATCCCGGGGAGGAGTCCGGTCACGTCGACCTCGCCGACGAGCGCCATCTGTTCCGGTGCCCCCGCCGGCATCGTCTCGCGGACACCGCCGAGCGCCTCCTCCAGTTCGACGGCCGTGAGCGCACGGAGTGTCGCCTCGGACGCGGCGACACTGAGCACGTAGGCCGCGAGGGCCTCCTTGGCACCCACGAGCGCGAGAGTCCGGAAGACCCCGGCGGCCGCGCGCACCCGGAAGTCGGCTCGAGTGAGCCCCACGGTCAGGACCAGGCCGGAGACGTGCTCGGGATGCCGTTGCGCCGCCGCCACCGCGACCGCCGAGCCGAGTGAGAGCCCGACGACGGGAAACCGTTCGGCGCCGGTGGCGACGGCCGACGCCACCGCCGAGTCCGCGAGATCCTCGAGGCGGAGTGGAGTCCCGGCACGCGGAGTCCCGCCCGATCCGGGCCAGTACGGACCGACGAACCGGCGCCCGGCGATGCCCTCGATCAAGGGCGCGAAGTTCTCCCGCACGCCGCCGCCCGCCCCGTGGGCGAGCGCGACGACGGGGCCGGTGCCGCGGTCGACGACCTCGGCACCGGAATCGGACAGGATCTGGAGCGCCTCATCGGAATACATGCGTGCAGTGTGCGGGTTGACGCTGGTGTGAAGGTCAAGCGGGAGATGTTGATCGGCGAGTTGTCCCAGGTCACGGGCGCGAGTGCGCGGTCTCTGCGGTACTACGAGGAGAAGGGTCTCCTCGCCTCGGAACGCACCGCAGCGGGCTACCGCGTCTACGACGAGGAGGCGCCCCGACAGGTGCGCCGGATCCGCGGCCTGCTGGACGCCGGATTCGACACCGAAGCGATCCGGGTGATCCTGCCGTGCGCGCGGGACGGGCGGACCGTCGAACTGTGCCCTGCGATCGAGGCGACCATGCGCGCGACCCTGTCCCGGATCGACGCCGACCTCGATGAGCTCGCGCGGCGCCGGTCCGCGGTCTCCGCACTCTTGGGCTGAGGCCTCAGCCCTCGCGGATCGTCATGGAGCGCAGGCGATCGCCCGCGACCGCGAAGGTGAACTCGCTCAGCCCGTTGGCGTGCGTGCTGCGCCAGTCGCCCACCACGGTCACGGTGTCGCCGTCGACGGTCACCGTCTGCGGCGTCAGCACTCCCTTCGCCCCGATGAACTCCTTCGCGCTCCAGCCCTGCATCGCGGCGCGGTCACCGAAGACCCGGCCCCAGTCGTCGATGAAACCGTCGGCGGTGAAGGCGTCGAGGAAGGCGGTCTCATCGCCGGCGTTCACCGCGTCGATGAACTCCGCGACCGGGCTGGGGATGTCGATGTTCGTCATGCGCGTCTCCTCGTCGTGGCGTCCGTGGGCTTGCAGCCCCACAACCGCCATCGTAGGGGCGTGACGACGGCTATGCCGCTCGAATTCCGGCCGATTCCACAACCGGAGCTTGTGAATCAGAGCTCGGACACGAGGCGCGCGTACGCCTGCGCGGCGGTCGGCACCGCCGGAACGCCCGACGGCCGCGGGGGGCGATCGATCATGAGCACCTCGACGCCGAGTTCGCGTGCCGCCGCCAGCTTCGCCGAGACCAGGTCGCCGCCGCTGTTCTTCGTCACCAGCACGTCGACGGCGTTCTGGCTCAGCAGCGCTCGCTCGGAGTCGAGCGTGTACGGCCCGCGGTCGCGGAGCAGCGCATGCCGCTGCGGCAGCGGGCCGGACGGTGCGTCGACCACCCGGATCAGGAACCACCAGTCGTCGAGACGGGCGAACTCGTGCGCGTCCTGGCGGCCCGTGGTGAGCATCGCCCGGCCGCCGGGCCGGCGGCCCAGTACCCGCGCGGCGGCAGCGACGTCGGGTACGCCCGTCCAGGCATCGTCGCCCTCGCGGGTCCATTCCGGGCGGACCAGCGCCAGGAGCGGCACTCCGGTTGCCTCGGCCGCGAGCGCGGCGTTCCGGGAGATCGTCGCGGCGAACGGGTGCGTCGCATCCACCAGCGCGTTCACGCCCTCGTCCGCGAGGAAGGCCGCCAACCCCGACGGTCCGCCGAAGCCTCCGATCCGCGTCTCCCCCACCGGGAGGCGCGGATTCGCCACTCGCCCCGCGAGCGAGCTGAGAACCGAGAACCGCGGATCGTCGTGCAGCAGCCGCGCGAGTTCGCGGGCCTCCGCGGTGCCGCCGAGAACCACTACTCGACGCATCAGTGGCTCGCTCCGGGGGCGCGCAGCCGCCGCGCCGAATACAGGTAGCTCTCCTCGACCGCGTCGTCGTCGAGAGCGCTGTCCAGCACCTTTCCGACGAAGATTACCGCCGTCTTCGTGATGCCGGCCTCCGCCAGACGGGCAGGCAGGTCGGCGAGCCGGCACCGCACGATCACCTCGTCGTCACGGCTCGCGAACGCCACGACGGCGACCGGACAGTCGGCGCCGTAGTGCGGCAGGAGGTCGTCGGTGAGCGCCGCGGCGCGGTGGGCGGCCAGGTGCAGGGCCAGGGTCACACCGGTACGGGCCAGCGAGGCGAGGTCCTCGCCGGCCGGCATGTCGGTCGACAGCGTCGAGACGCGCGTGATGAGCAGCGACTGGCCCACACCCGGCACCGTCAGCTCCCGTCCGAGGGAGGCCGAGGCCGCCGCGAACGCCGGTACGCCCGGCACGATCTCGTACGGCACACCCGCGGCGTCCAGCCGACGCGCCTGCTCGGTGAACGCCGAGTACAGCGAGATGTCGCCGGAGTGCAGGCGGGCCACGTCGAGGCCGGACTCGTGTGCGCGGACCATCTCCCCCACGATGTCCGGCAACGGCATCCGGGCCGTGTCGACGAGCCGCGCGCCGGGCGGGCACCGGTCCAGCATCGGCTGCGGCACCAGCGATCCCGCGTACAGGCACACCGTGCACCGGGCGAGGATCTGCGCGCCGCGCAGGGTCAGCAGGTCGGGCGCCCCGGGGCCCGCGCCGATGAAGTAGACGGTCACGCGGTCTCCTTGGTCAGTACCCACTGCACGATCGGTCGCCGCGGGCGCCATGCCGTGCCGCCGCCCAGTGGCTCCAGGTCCGAGACGGTGTAGCTGCGCAGATCGCCGCCGAACCGGCTGCGCAGCGCCGTCACCAGGGTCTGTCCCTCGACGGTGACGGTATTGGCGACCAGCCGCCCACCGTCGGGCAGGACGCCGACGCATGCGGCCGCCAGCTGCTCGGTGAGGCCCCCGCCGATGAAGATCGCGTCGGGCACGGGCATGTCGGCGGTGAGGTCCGCGGTGTCCCCCACGACGATCTCCAGCGCGACGCCGGCCCGGGCCGCATTGCGTGCCGCACGCTCCGCGCGATCGGCGCGCCGCTCGACGGCGACCACGGAGCCGCCGCCCTGCAGGGCCCAGCTGATCCCGACGGAACCCGAACCGGCACCGAAGTCCCAGATCCATCCCGGCGTGGGCCGCAGGGCGGACACCGTCAGGGCCCGGACGTCGGCCTTCGTGATCTGGCCGTCGTGCTCGAAGACGAACTCCCCGGCGTGCTCCGCGGGCTCGATCGCGACCACGTTCAGATCGTCGATCCGCAGGTTCCGCCGGAACGGCCGTATCTTCTCCCGAGCCCCACCAAGCTGTTCGAGCACGGTCAGCGTCGCCGTCAGGCCGGCCCCGCGGAGCATGTCGGCCAGCGCAGCCGGCGTCGCACCGGACTCGCTGAGCACGATCGTCCGCCGGCCCGCTCGGACCGCCTGGACCGCTGGCGCGGGATCGCGGGCGACCGCGGAGACCACCGTGACCTCCTCGGCGGGCCACCGCATCCGCGCGCACGCCAGCGCGAAGGACGACAGGTGCGGGATCACCCGCAGGTCCAGGTCCGGTCGGCGGCGCGCGATCGTGGCACCGATCCCGTAGAACATCGGGTCCCCGCTCGCGAGCACGTGGACGCCGTCGGCTAGACCGTCGAGTGCGGGCAGCAGCGGCGACGGCCACGGGCGCAGGTCCGCGGAGAGGTCACCGGGAAGAAGGTCGAGCTGCCGTGGGGCGCCGTGGATCACCGTCGCGCTGCGCAGCTCACCGTGGGCGGTGCCGGTCAGGCCCGCCCAGCCGTCGGCGCCGATGCCGACCACCGTGACCGTCATCGCGGCATCCGGCGCCACACGGCCTGCGGGACGAACCGCAGTCCGGCGTAGAGCGGGCGCAGGAGCGGCGGGATCCACACGGTCCTTCGGCCCCGGCGGAGCGCGTGCACGGTCGCCTCCGCGACCTGCGCCGCCGTCCGGCTGAAGGGCGCGGGCGTGACGCCGGACGCCATCAGGTCGCGCGTCATCGCCCCGACGATGAACCCGGGACGCGCGAGCAGGACCTGGACGCCGCTGCCGTGCAGGGAGTCGGTGAACCCCTGCACGAAGCCGTCGAGGCCCGCCTTGGTGCTGCCGTAGACGAAGTTCGCCTTGCGCACGCGGACGCCGGCCACGGACGAGAAGGCGACGATCGCACCGCGCGTCCCGGCGCGGGTGTCCTGGGCACGCAGCAGCTTCGCCAGCCCCAGCAGGATCGACACCTGCGCCACGTAGTCGGTCTGCGCGATCTGGACGGCGTGCGCGGGATCGGCCTCCGCCCGGGCCTGATCGCCGAGAATGCCGAAGGCGACGACCGCGACCCCGATCCGGCCGAATCGATCGGCCACTTCGTCGAGGAAGGCAGTGTGCTGCTCGGTACGGTCCGCATCGAACTCGATCGGGAAGACGCCGGTGGCGCCCACCTCGCGGAGCATCGCGATCTGCTCGTCCAGATGCTCGGAACGGCGCGCCGCGAGGATCACGTCGCGGCCCGGGGCGATCCGCCGCGCGACTTCCAGACCGACCTCGCTCCGACCGCCCAGGAGGAGTACCGCGCCGTCGGGAATCCTGTCCGCACTCACCGGACCAGACTAGACGCGCGGACTCCCGCTACCGTGGCGGTGTGCCGAACGCCGACCGCCCCGCCCTCAATCCCGACGCCCTCGCCTTCGTGACCGACCGTCACCTCGCGACACTGAGCACCCTGCGCGCCGACGGGACCCCGCACACCGTGGCGATCGCCTTCACCTACGACCCGGCCACCGGACTCGCGCGCGTCATCACCTCGGGCGACAGCCAGAAGGCCCGCAACGCAGCGCGGGGCGGGTACGCGGCCCTCACCCAGGTCGACGGTGCGCGGTGGCTGACCCTCGAGGGCCCGGCGCGGGTGCTCACCGACGCGGACTCGGTACGCGACGCGGAGGCCCGCTACGCGGTGCGCTACAAGCCGCCGCGGGAGAACCCGAAGCGCGTGGTCATCGAGATCGAGATCGCACGGGTTCTCGGTTCGAGCACCCTGCG
Source organism: Tsukamurella sputi (assembly GCF_007858445.1). Lineage (GTDB taxonomy): Bacteria > Actinomycetota > Actinomycetes > Mycobacteriales > Mycobacteriaceae > Tsukamurella > Tsukamurella sputi. Next base: position 78,022 of record NZ_VIGV01000002.1, read on the forward strand.
GTCCTGACGGATCGCTAGCGGGACGGGAGGTTCCCGTCCATGTCCTCCAGCGTCCTCCCCTTGGTCTCCGGCACGAACCGGTAGACGAAGAAGAGCGACAGCAGGGCGAAGGTCGCGTAGAGGCCGTAGGCCAGCGTGAGGTTGCCCTCCATCTTGGGGAAGGTCACCGTGATCGCCCAGTTCGCCGCCCACTGCGCCGCCGCGGCGAGGGAGAGCGCCGCGCCGCGGATGCGGTTGGGGAACATCTCGCCGAGCAGCACCCACACCACGGGGCCCCAGCTCACGCCGAAGAAGATCACGAACAGGTTGGCCGCGATCAGCGCGATCACCCCCGCGGCGCCGTTGAGCTCCGGCGTGCCGTCCACGATCGTCGCGGTGTTGAAGCAGATCGCCATCGTCGCGAGCGAGACCGTCATGCCGATCGAGCCGATCAGGAGGAGTGGACGGCGCCCGATCCGGTCGACGAGCATGATCGCGACGATGGTGACGACGACGTTGACGATCGAGGTGAAGACGCTGATCTGGTTGGACTGCGATTCCTTGAAACCGACGGCCTGCCAGAGCATGTTCGAGTAGTAGAAGATGACGTTGATCCCCACGGCCTGCTGGAAGATCGACAGCAGCAGGCCCACCCAGACGATCGGGTAGACGCCGCCGCCCGGCCGGATGAGATCGCGCCAGGAGTGCTTCTCCTCCCCGGCGAGGCTCTCCTCGATGCGGGTGACCGTGAGGTCCAGATTCTTCTCCCCCAGGAGCATCGTGAGCACTCGGCGGGCCTCGGGGATGCGGTGGCGAGCGACGAGGTACCGGGGCGATTCGGGGATCATCGTCGAGGCCACGCCGTACACGATGGCGGGAACGGCCATGACCAGGAACATCCAGCGCCAGGCCTCCATGCCCAGCCACAGCTTCTCCGAGGCGCCGCCGGCGAGCGAGGCGAGCAGCCAGTCGACCAGGAGCGAGAGGAAGATGCCGACCACGATCGCCATCTGCTGCAACGATCCGAGCCGGCCGCGGATCCGCGCCGGTGAGACCTCAGCGATGTACGCCGGTGCGATCACCGACGCCACCCCGACGCCGATACCGCCGATCACGCGGAACACGATGAGCATCCAGGTGTGGGTGGCGAAGGCGCAGCCCAGGGCACTGAGGAGGAACAGGACCGCCGCGATCTGCATGACGCGCAGACGGCCGATCCGGTCCGCGATCCGCCCGGCGGTCATCGCGCCGGCCGCGGCGCCGAGCAGTGCCGACGCGACGGCGAAGCCGAGCGCGTAGCCGTGGATGCCGAAGCGGCCCTCGATCGCCTTGGTGGCGCCGTTGATCACGGCGCTGTCGTAGCCGAACAGCAGGCCGCCCATCGCGGCGACGACCGCGATCTGCACCACGCGGCTGCTGTTCCCCTCGCCCTCCTCGAAGATCGAGGGGCCTTCGGCCGTGGTGCCGCCGTGCGTCATGGTGCCTCCGGGTGTTCGACTCCTAGAGGATCGTCAAGCTGTGGGGCCTGGTGTTCACGGACTCGCAGCCGTCCTCGGTGACGATGACGATATCTTCGATCCGCGCGCCCCACCGGCCACTGAAGTAGATTCCCGGCTCGATCGAGAAGGCCATGCCCGGTTCGACCGGAATGTCGTTACCCGCAACGATGTAGGGCTCCTCGTGCACCGACAGCCCGATGCCGTGGCCGGTGCGGTGCAGGAAGAACTCCCCCAGGCCGGCACCGGCGAGCACATCGCGCCCCGCGGCGTCGATCGATTCCGCGCTCACGCCGGGACGCACCGCCTCGACCGAGGCGCGCTGCGCCTGCTCGAGCAGCGCATACTGCTCGGCGATCTCCGGGGACGGCGCGCCCATGGCGTAGGTGCGGGTGCAGTCGGAGTTGTAGCCCGACGCGAGCGGACCGCCGATGTCGACGACCACGATGTCGCCCGCCTCGATCACGCGGTCGGAGACCTCGTGGTGCGGGTCCGCGCCGTGGGGCCCGGAGCCGACGATGATGAACGCGGCCTCGGCGTGCCCCTCCTCGACGATGGCGGCGGCGATGTCGTCGGCCACCTCGCGCTCCGTCCGGCCCACCCTGAGGAAGTCGCCGACGCGAGCGTGCACGCGATCGATCGCGGCACCGGCGGCGCGCAGCTCGTCGAGTTCGGCCGCGTCCTTGATCATTCGCAGCCGGCGCAGCACGTCGGTCGCGAGCCGCACGGAGAGCCCGCGATCGAGCAGCGGAACCAGGTGCAGGGCGGGCACCGCGTCGGCGACCGCCACCGTCGACGCTCCCGCGAGGAGGCCGAGCACCAGGGCGTACGGGTCGTCACCGTCGACCCAATCCAGAACGGACAGCTCCACTCCCGCTTCCGCCAGCCCCGGCACCGCCGAGTCCTTGAGGATGGCGAGCTCCAATCGCGGCACGACGAGGCCGAACCCGGACTCGGAGACGACGAGGGCGGTCAGACGCTCGAAGGACTCGCTGACGATGCCGGTGAGGTAGGCGAGGTCCGGCCCGGTGGTGATCACGAGCGGGGTTCCCGCCGTGGTCGCGAGCTGCCGGGCCTTGGTGAGACGGGTCGCGTACACCTGGGAAGGGAAGTGGGTCATCCTCCGATTGTGACACCATGCTTCTCGTGACGAACGATGCGCGCCCACTGATGCTGCTCGACTCCGCGGGGCTGTGGTTCCGGGCCTTCTACGCGATCCCGGACAAGGTGAAGGCGTCCGACGGGCGTTCGGTGAACGCGCTGCGCGGATTCCTCGACATGACCTCGCAGCTGATCACGACGCATCGTCCGGGACGCCTCGTCGCATGCCTCGACCTGGACTGGCGGCCGCAGTTCCGCGTGGACCTGCTGCCCACGTACAAGACGCACCGCGTTGCCGAGGACGGCGACGGCAGCGCGGAGGAGGTGCCCGACACCCTCTCGCCGCAGGTCGACATGATCCTGGAGGTTCTCGAGGCCGTCGGCATCGCGACGGGCGGCGCGGTCGGGCTGGAGGCGGACGACGTGCTCGGCACCCTCGCCGCGCGGGAGGAGAAGGACCCCGTGATCGTCGTCTCCGGCGACCGGGATCTGCTGCAGGTGGCCGACGACATCGCTCCCGGCGTGCGGTGCCTGTACATCGGGCGCGGCATCGCGAAGGCCGAGATGTTCGGGCCGGCCGAGGTGGCCGAGAAGTACGGGCTGCCGCTCGAGCGCGCCGGCGAGGCCTACGCGGAACTCGCGCTGCTGCGCGGCGATCCGTCGGACGGGCTCCCGGGTGTGCCGGGCATCGGGGAGAAGACCGCCTCGAAGCTGCTGCTCGAGTACGGCTCCCTGGCGGCGATCCGCGCGGCGGCCGCACAGGTCCCGTCTCCGCTGCCCGCCCGCGCCGCGGCGTCGGTGGCGGCGTCCGCCGAGTACCTCGATGCCGCCTGGGACGTCGTCTGGGTGCAGCGCGACGCCGATGTCGCGCTCTCGGGCGGCGATGAGATGCCCCGGAAAGCACGCGATCCGCAGCGCCTGGCCGAACTGGCCGAGGAACTGCGGATCGGAGCGCAGGTGGAACGCCTGCTCGCGGCGCTCGCGGGCTGAGGCTAGCTGGGAGCGCCCACCTGGTACTTGCCGTCGCTGTCGAGGACCTTGACGGTGACCGTCTTCTGCTTGCCGCCGATGGTGGCGTTGCACGTGAAGGTCTCGCCCTCCTTCACCTTGACACCGTCGGTCTTGCAGGAGACGTCCTTGGTGTCGGACTCGTTGTAGCTGTCCTTGAGGACCTTCGTCACGCCCTCGTTGACCTTGGCGTTGTCGAACTTCTTACCGAAGAAGGCGCCGGTGAAGTAACCGATGATCAGCACCAGCGCCACGATCGCGATGATCGCGGCGGCGGCGATGCCGATGATCAGGCCGGTCCTGGACTTCTTCGGGCCGCCCAGCTGCGGCTGGGCGAACTGCTGCCCGAACTGCTGGCCCGCGAACTGCGGAGGCTGGCCGGGCTGCTGACCGAACTGGTCCTGGCCGAACTGCGGCTGCTGCGGGAAGCCACCGAACTGCTGGCCGCCCTGCGGCTGCTGGCCCCACTGGCCCTGGTACTGCGGCGAGATCTGGGTCTGATCACCCGACGGAGCGCCGAAGCCCTGCTGGCCGTACTGCGGCGCGATCTGGGTCTGCTCCTGCGGCGGCTGCGGCTGGCCGGGCTGCTGCCAGCCCTGTTGCTGCTGCGCCCACTGGTTCGGATCCTGCGGGTTGCTCATGTGTCCACTCCTCCCCGGTCGCCGGCCGACGGCCCGCGACGTTCGCCTCTTCGGTCAAGATACCCGATGATCAACCCGATTCCGCGACGACGCCGCGCCGGACGGCCGCGATCGCGGCGGTCGCGACGCCGGCCAGCCCGGGCCGGGTGTCGTACGAGGTCTGCTTGATCTGATCGAGCAGATCGAGCACCTGCCGGCACCAGCGCACGAAGTCGCCCGCGGGGAGCGGACGGCCCCGCTCGCCCGCCGCGAGCAGGACCGCAGCCAGGGTGCCGCCGCCGGCCCACTGGTGCATCGGGGCGACGAAACCGATGTCGGGCTCGCGGCTCGGCTCCAGGCGGTGCGCAGCCTCGGCGGCCACGATGTCGGTCCACCGGTCGGCGATGTCGCGGATCGCCGAGCGCACCGCGCCCGGCACCTTCTCCCCGGTCAGCAGCATGCCGCCGCGTTCTCCGCGGGATTCGAAGACCAGCGCGCTGACGACCGCCGCCAGGCCCGCCGCGTCCAGCCCGTCGAAGACGCCGTCCTCGATGCACTCGCACACCAGCAGGTCCGACTCGCTGTAGACGCGCGCCAGTCGGTGTCCGGACTCCGTCAACTCGGGCTCGCCGTCGACGGTCTCGATGTACCCGCGGTCGCTCAGCAGCGCGACGATCCGCTCGAAGGTGACGGCGAGCGAGTTCGTGGTGGCACGCACGGTCGCCGCCGAGGACGTGATCTCCCGTTCGAGTCGCGCGTAGCGCTCGGCGAGACGGTCCAGCTCGGGGGCACGCTGTCCCGTATGGGCGGGGTGCGCGCGCATACGGGCGCGCAGGTCCGCGAGCTGGGTGTCGGATGCGGCGGGGCGAGCTGCCTTGGCCTGCTGCCGCGGCGCGGAGATGGCGCTGTTGCGGAGCGTGGAGGCGAGGTCGCGCTTTCCCCGGCCCGACCGGTAGTCCGCGTTCTTCGGTACGCGGAGTGTGCCGAGCACCTGCACCTCGCCCACGAAGTCACCGGCGCCGACCCGTCCGGACCAGCTGCTCTCGGTGACCACCACGGGTTTCGGGTCGCGGCGGTCGCCGGAGGGCTCGACGACGAGAGCCAGGCCCCGGCGCCGGCCACCGGTGACCGCGATGACGTCACCGCGGCGCAGTTCGGCGAGCGCGGTGGCGGCACCGTCGCGCCGGTCCGCGAGGTGCTCGCGGCGCAGCGACCGTTCGCGCGCCCGGACGGCCTCGCGGAGCCGCACGTATTCGACGTAGTCGGCGCCTCCCGCCGCCTCCGTGATCTGCGCGCCGAGCGTCGCCAGCTCCTTCTCGCCGCGCTCGACCCGCTTCGCCAGCCCGACGACGGACCGATCGGCCTGGAACTGCGCGAAGCTCGCCTCCAGCAGCCGCTCGGCGCCCCGGCGGCCGAGGCGGTCGAGCAGATTGATCGACATGTTGTAGCCGGGCGAGAACGAGCTGATCAGCGGGAAGGTGCGCGCACCCGCGAGCCCGGCGACCTCCTGCGGGCGGACTCCCGTCTGCCACAGCACCACGGCGTGCCCCTCGACATCGATGCCGCGACGGCCGGCGCGGCCCGTGAGCTGCGTGTACTCGCCCGGTGTCAGCTCGACGTGGGATTCGCCGTTGTACTTGACCAGGCGTTCCAGGACGACGGTGCGGGCAGGCATGTTGATGCCGAGAGCGAGGGTCTCGGTGGCGAAAACGGCCCGGACCAGGCCCTTGACGAAGAGCTCCTCCACCGCGTGCCGGAAGGCGGGGAGCATGCCGGCGTGGTGCGCCGCGAAGCCGCGGAGCAGCGCTGCGCGCCACTCCTCGTAGCCGAGCAGATCGAGATCCGCGGGCGAGAACTCGGCGACGTGCTTGTCGACGATGCGGCCGATCTCGTCGGCCTGCGCCTGATCCGTGAGCACGACCGGGGAGCGCAGGCACTGGGTGAGCGCCTGCTCGCAGCCGGACCGGGAGAAGACGAAGGTGATCGCGGGCAGGAGTCCCTCGGCGTCGAGGAGCGCGATGACGTCCGGCCGCGGGATGGGGCGGCGCGTCGCCTGCGGGCGGCCCCGGCCGGTGCGGCGGCCGGTGCGGCTGTTGATGCCGGGCTCGAAGCTACGGTCCAGCGACTCGCGCTGCTTGACGTAGCGCACCAGGTCGGCGTCGAGGACGAGGTTCTTCTGCCCGGCGTCCTGCGCGGTGCGCAGCGCCTTGGTGTCGAAGAGGTCGAAGAGCTTGCGCCCGACCAGCATGTGCTGCCACAGCGGCACCGGGCGGTGCTCGTCGACGATGACCTCCGTGCTGCCGCGGACCTCGCTGATCCAGGCCCCGAACTCCTCCGCGTTCGAGACCGTCGCGGACAGGCTCACCAGGCGGACGTCCTGCGGCAGGTGCAGGATCACCTCCTCCCAGACCGCGCCGCGGAAGCGGTCCGCGAGATAGTGCACCTCGTCCATCACGACGTGGCTGAGGCCGTCCAGGGTGGTCGAGTTCGCGTACAGCATGTTGCGCAGCACCTCGGTGGTCATCACGACCACCGGCGCCGACGAGTTGATCGCGGTGTCACCGGTGAGCAGGCCCACGTTGTGCGCGCCGTACCGCGCGGTGAGCTCGGCGTGCTTCTGGTTGGACAGCGCCTTGATCGGCGTGGTGTAGAAGCACTTCGTGCCGGCCGCGAGCGCCAGGTGCACGGCGAACTCGCCGACCACGGTCTTACCGGCACCCGTCGGGGCGCAGACGAGGACTCCGCGCCCCTGCTCGAGCGCGGTGCAGCCCTGTACCTGGAAGGGATCGAGGGTGAAGTCGAGCGCGGCGGTGAAGCTCTCGAACTCAGAGGACGTCATCGAACCCCGAACGCGGGATCGACGTGCGCGTCACCTTCTCCGCCTGCCCGACGGGCTGTGGAGCGGCCAGGGCGCTGCCCGACGGTCCCGCGGACGCGCCGATCGGTGCCGGGGCCGATGGCGCCGGCGACGCGGTCTCGTCGTCGAGCTCGCCCTCCCAGGCGTCGCCGGTACCGCGCTTGTTCTTCATGCGGTCGTGGAACCGGGCGAACTGGATCGACAGTTCGAGCAGAACGGCCAGCGCAGCACCCAGTGCGAGCATCGTGAACGGGTCCCCCGACGGGGTGATCACGGCCGAGAAGATGAACATCGACAGCAGCATGCCGCGACGCCACTTCACCAGCTTGGTGTACGGCAGCACGCCGACGAGGTTCAGCGCGACGATGAACAGGGGCAGCTCGAAGCTCACACCGAAGATCGCCATCACGGTGAGCACGAAGCTGAAGTACTCGGGGCCCTGCAGGGCCGTCACCTGAGTCTCGTTACCCACGGTGAGGAAGAAGCTGAAGGCGCTGGTGATCATGAAGTAGCCGAGCACCGCACCGCTGACGAAGAGCGCGCCGCCGAGCGTCACGAAGATCGCGGTGTACCGCTTCTCCTGACGGCGCAGCGCGGGCACGATGAACGCCCAGATCTGGTACAGCCACACCGGGCACGCCAGTAGCACGCCGGTCGCGACCGCGACCTTCAGGCGCAGATTGAACTGGTCGAAGACGCCGGTCGCCAGCAGCCGACACTCGCCGTCGCGCGTGATCTCGGCGCGTGAGGTGGCCGGCAGGTCACAGTACGGTCCGGTCAGCAGATGGCCGGTGGACGGCAGCCCGAAGGGCCCGTGGCTGTACCACCAGAAGCCGATGATCGAGGTGAGGGCGATCGCGGCCAGTGACCACAGCAGGCGGGTCCGGAGCTCGTAGAGGTGCTCCACGATCGACATGGTGCCGTCGGGATTGACGACGGCACGACGACGACGTGGATCTAACGGGATCTTCAAAAGGACAGGCGGCGGCTACGCCGACTTGTGATCGGCCTCGGACGGCTGGACCGTCTGCACGTCGATCGGCTGGTCCGTGACCTGCGCCTGCGGCTTCGGTGCCGCCGGCTTCTCGCCCTCGGTCTTCATCTCGTCCATCTCGCTCTTGAAGATGCGCATCGACCGGCCGAGACCCCGTGCCGCGTCGGGCAGCTTCTTGCCGCCGAACAGGATCAGCAGGACGACGGCGATGACGATCCATGCCCAAGGAGAATGGGTGAGCCCCATGATGCTGCCTCACTAACTTCGCGAATATCTGTTGTCGAGACTACCGGACGGTTTCCGCGGCGATCGCTGTGAATCCGCTGGACGCACGTGTCCACTTCATGAATAGTTGGCGAGCCCGGCGGCGGCTCGCTCGGCGACGGCGTCGGCCAGCGACTGCGGGCCGAGCACCGTGACTTCGCCGCCGAAGCTGAGCACGAACCGGACCATCCACGCCTCGGTGGCGTACTGCATGGTCGCGGTGACCGGACCGCCAGGTGCGTCGGAGAGCACCGTGAAGGGGTGGTACTCGAGCGCCCACGCCGCACCCGGCCCCACCTCGAGGGTGGCGGTGGTCAGCTCGTCGGCGGCGGCACCGTCGAACAGGCCCGTCGCGGGCTCGACGTGCTGTGGGACGGACGCGGCCTCGTCGAGGACGGTCACCTCGTCGATCCGGTCGAGCCGGAACATCCGCAGGCCCGAGCTCGAACGGCACCAGGCCTGCAGGTAACTGTGGCCGGCGAAGGTGTCGAGAGCGATGGGGTCGACATCGCGCTCGGTGGCGGCGTCCCGCGTGGCGGAGTAGTAGCGCAGATGCAGGGCGCGACGATCGCGGAGCGCACCCCGGACGGTGGCCGCGATCGCGGCGATGGGGCCGGTGTCCAGCGCTCCGTCGATCGAGGCCACGGTGTCGCGGCCGGCGTCGGCCACTGCCGCCTCCAGCTTCGCGATCGCCCGCAGGACCGCCGCCGGGTCCGCGACTCCGGGCGAATCCGCGAGCGCCCGCAGTGCGAGCAGCAGCGACGCCGCCTCGGGGCCGGTGAGCTTGAGCGGCCGGTCCAGCTTGGCGCTGAACTCGATGTCGACGCCGGCCTCGTCGTAGTCGATCTCGATCAGATCGCCCGGGAACATCCCCGGTAACCCGCACATCGTCAGGCCCGTGATGTCCTTGCGGAGCTGCGCGACCGTGACCCCCAGATCGGCGGCCGCGCGTTCCAGACCGGCATCGGGGTGTGATTTGAAGTACGGGATCAGGTTGAGCCAGCGCGCGAGGCGCTGCATCTGCCGGCTGGGCTGTTTGGACTGCGTGCTCATCGCTTCCCCTCCAGCGCCTTCAGGCGGTCCACCACGGCATCGCGCAGTTGCGGCGGCTCGAAGACCACCGCGTCGGGCCCGAGCCCGCACACCTCGCGCGCGACGGCGTCCACCGAGCGCATCTCGATCGTGAGCTCGGTGCCGGGCCGGCCGCGGAAGTCACCGTCGGCCTGCGCGGAGGCGAGCCTGCGGAGCCCATCGCCCCGACCCTGCGCGACCCACAGCCGGGCGGTTCCGACCGGGTCGCGCTCGGCGACGGTGGCTACGACGTGCGCGTGGAGGTCGAAGCCCTCGGGCGGTCGGACGGTGGCGGGACTGTTGGTGACCGCTCCCCCGCGGACGCGACTGAGCTTGAACGTGCGCACGGCGTCGCGGGCCACGTCGTGACCGACGGCGTAGGCGCTGCCCCGGAAGGTGACGACGCCCCACGGGTGCAGCGTGCGGTCGACGTAGGGCTGCGCGGGGTTCGCGCGGTGCTCGAAGGTGACCAGACGGCGGCGGTCGACGCCCTCCAGCATGGCCAGGAGCGCCGCCTCGGCACCACGATCAGGCGCGATACCGGGCCTCACACCCGGACCCGGGCCGTCGACGTCCATGCCGCCCGCCCGCAGTTTCTGCACCGCGGACTGGGCCGCGGTGGACAGCTCGGGCGACTGCCACAGTGCCGCGGCGACGGCCACTGCCGTCGCCTCCTCGGGGTCGAGGTCGATGTCGCCGAGGGCGTAATCGTCCATCGCGATGCGGTAGCCGACGGCCGAGTTGATCCGGGAGACCGGCGCCACCTCGATCGGGACGCCCAGTTCACGCAGATCCGCCTTGTCGCGCTCGAACATGCGCTCGAAGGCCTCGTCGTCCGACTCGGGATCGTACCCGAAGACGTTCGCCCGGATGTAGTCCCGCTCCAGCGGACGTTGCGTGTACAGAAGGCATATCACCAGGTTGGTGAGCCGCTCGATCCGCGAAGTTGCCACGTGTCGATCTTACGTTCTATGCGCGCGCTCGTCTCACATCGACGCGATGAGTCGTTCGACCCGTTCGTCCACATTGCGGAAGGGGTCCTTGCACAGCACGGTGCGCTGCGCCTGGTCGTTGAGCTTGAGGTGCACCCAGTCGACGGTGAAGTCCCTGCCGGCCGCCTGCGCGGCGGTGATGAAGTCGCCTCGGAGCTTCGCGCGGGTGGTCTCCGGTGGGTTCTTCACCGCAGCGTCGACCGCCTCGTCGGTGGTGATCCGCGCGGCCAGCCCGCGCCGTTGCAGGACGTCGAAGACGCCGCGGCCGCGCTTGATGTCGTGGTATGCGAGATCGAGCTGTGCGATCTTCGGATCCGCCAGGTCCATCGAGTACTTGTCCAGGTAGCGCTGGAAGAGCTTGCGCTTGATCACCCAGTCGATCTCGGTGTCGACGCCGGAGAAGTCCTGCGTCTCGACGGCGTCGAGCGTGCGGCCCCACAGGTCGACGACCTTCGCGAGCTGCTCGTCGGGCTCGCGGGTGGCGAGGTACTCGACGGCCTTGCCGTAGTACTCGCGCTGGATGTCGAGCGCGCCCGCCTGCCGGCCACCGGCGAGACGCACCTCGTGCCGCCCGGTGGTGTCGTGGCTGACCTCTCGGATCGCGCGGATCGGATTGTCCAGCGAGAAGTCGCGGAACTGGACGCCCGCCTCGATCATCTCCAGCACCAGGTGCGCAGTGCCCACCTTGAGCATCGTGGTGGTCTCGGACATGTTCGAGTCACCGACGATCACGTGCAGGCGGCGGTACTTCTCGGCGTCGGCGTGCGGCTCGTCGCGGGTGTTGATGATGGGCCGGCTGCGGGTGGTGGCGCTGGAGACGCCCTCCCAGATGTGCTCGGCGCGCTGGCTGAGGCAGTAGGTCGCGTTCTTGGGCGTCAGTAGGACCTTGCCGGCACCGCAGATCAACTGTCGGGTCACCAGGAACGGCAACAGGACGTCCGCGATGCGGGAGAACTCCCCGACGCGGCCCACGAGGTAGTTCTCGTGGCAGCCGTAGGAGTTTCCGGCCGAGTCGGTGTTGTTCTTGAACAGGTAGATGTCGCCGCCGATGCCCTCGTCCTGCAGGCGCTGTTCGGCGTCGAGCAGCAGGTCCTCGAGGACGCGCTCCCCCGCTTTGTCGTGTGTGACGAGCTGGAGCACCGAATCGCACTCGGCCGTGGCGTACTCCGGGTGGCTGCCCACGTCCAGGTACAGGCGCGAGCCGTTCTGCAGGAAGACGTTCGAGCTGCGGCCCCAGGAGACCACGCGCCGGAACAGGTACCGGGCGATCTCGTCGGGGCTCAGTCGACGGTGCCCGTGAAAAGTACACGTGACACCGAACTCGGTCTCGATTCCCATGATTCGCCGCTGCACGTCTCGAACATACCCCGCGGTCAGCGCCATCCGGCGGAGCCCCGCGTTTCACCGGGGCGACAGCGCCCCACGTCGGCGAACTCGCGCGATGCCGGGATCCTCGCCCGGATCGTGGGCAGCTCGGCGCCGGTGATCGACGCGGTACGCCACGACGGCGAGCGGCACGAGCGCGACGCTGGGGACGACGAAGGCGGCGACGATGGCCTCGGGCGGCAGGAACTCCCCCATCGTCGCGGAGAAGACCAGGTTGAAGCCCGCGTGCGCGATCGAGGTCGGCCAGATGCTCCCGGAGCCGTACCAGAGCGTGCTCCACACGATCTCGAGCAGCATCGACATCACGATCCACAGCGGGATGAGCAACAACACGTCGTGCAGCGGCGGCTGGAAGCTGAAGTACCCGACCGACGCCAGCGGCCAGTGCCACGCACCCCAGACCGCGCCCGTCACCGCCGAGGCCGCGGTGGGCCGTCCGCGCAGCGCAGGCAGTTCGGCGACGGCCCCGCGCAGGTAGGCGGTCCACCCGAACTCCTCACCGAAGAAGATCGGCGCGAGCACCACCATGATCAACGGCCCGAAGGCCACGGCCTGCAGGTGCGCGGGGATACCGTCCGGCGGCATCGTCATGACGCCGGCCGCGAAGCCCAGCGGCAGCGCGATCAGCAGCAGGGCGGGCGGGATCGCCAGGGCGGCGAGGTACCAGCGCCACTGCGCACGGATCCGCGGCCGCAGGCCCGCGCCCGCCAGGCCCTGCCGCGTGATCCACATGCGCACGACGAACGCGGCGAGCGCAGGCAGGAACGCCGCGGTCAGGAGCTGGATGCCCGGATCGTCGAGCGGATGCCCGAGGCCGTACGCGAGGAACCAGAGACCCCACGACGGCAGGAAGGTGAGCGCGAAGAACCAGGCGATTCCCCGACGGTGCACGGACGTTGCGTTCATGCCTCCAGCTCACCGGTTCGGAGGCGCGCAGTCACGGGCGCGCGCTCCCGATCCGGAGGTGGTGCCAGCGCTACCTCGTCGATCGGCCGGTGTGCACCGTCAGCCGAGCAGGGCGCCGACCCGGTCGTCCGCCAGCCTCTTGAAGGCGCGCCGCGGACGGTTGTGGTCGAGGATCGCGACCTCGAGCTCGGCCGCCTCGAAGGTCTTGGCCTCCGCTGTCGCGCTCGAGCCGTTCGACGGTGCCGGGGCACCGAGCGCCTTCACCGCCAGCGCGACAGCAGCCGCCAGGTCGAGGCCCTCCTCGTAGCCCTCGGTGAGCACCGGCGTGATCGACTCGGTCTGGCCACCCATGACCACGAACTGCTTCTCGTCGCCGACGGAGCCGTCGTAGCCGACCCGGTACAGCCGGGACGCGGCGCTGTCGGGTGTACCGACCTCCGCCACGCACAGCTCCACCTCGTAGGGCTTGGCCTGCTCGGTGAAGACGGTGCCCAAGGTCGATGCGTAGGCGTTGGTCAGGGACCAACCGGTGACGTCGCGGCGCGAGTACTGATAGCCACGGGTGTCCGCGAACTGGATTCCCGCCCGGCGCAGCGACTCGAACTCGTTGTACTTGCCGACCGCCGCGAAACCGATGCGGTCGTAGATCTCACTGATCTTGTTGAGCGAGCTGGGATTGTCGGCCACGAAGAGCACCCCGTCGGCGTACTTGAGCACCACGACGCTGCGACCGCGGGCGATGCCCTTGCGCGCCAGCTCCGAGCGATCGCGCATGATCTGCTCGGCGGAGGCGTAGTACGGGAACGTCACTGCTCTCCTCCCCTCGCCGCGATCACGCGGTCGGTCGCGGCGGCCACCTCGGCCTCGGCGACCTCGACGGCACCGTCGGCGGTGATGACGATCGCCGTCGGGTACAACTTGCGCAGCACGTCCGGACCGCCGGTCGCCGTGTCGTCGTCCGCGGCGTCGAACAGGGCCTCCGCGGCGACGTCCAACGCACCGCTCGCGTCGAGGCCGGGCCGGAAGCGCTTCTTGATCGACGACTTCGCCCAGGCCGAGCCGGAGCCGATGGAGTGGTAGCCCACCTCGTCGTGCCAGTCGCCGGTCACGTCGTAGGAGACGATCCGGCCGCGGGCCTCGGCCTCGTCGAACCCGACCAGCAGCGGGACGGCGGCCAGCCCCTGCAGCGCGGCGCCGAAGTTGCTCCGCACCATGCCGGCGAGGCGGTTCGCCTTGCCCTCGAAGGTGAGCGGGACGCCCTCGATCTTCTCGTAGTGCTCCAGCTCCACCGTGAACAGCTTGACGATCTGCTTGGCGATGCCAGCGGTACCCGCGATGCCGACGGCGGTCAGCTCGTCGGTCACGAAGGTCTTGATGATGTCGCGCTGCGCGATGAGGTTGCCCATCGTGGCCCGCCGGTCACCCGCGAGCAGCACGCCGCCCTCGAAGGCGACGGCCACGATCGTGGTGCCGTGGGGCACGTCCGGCGCACCGTCGGACCCGGAGCCCCGGCCGGGCAGCGCCTCCGGCGCCACCGCAGCGAGGTGCTCGACGAACGACGACCCGCCGTGCAGGGGCGTCACTGGCCGCCCTTCTGCACGTACGCGCGCACGAAGTCCTCGGCGTTCTCCTCGAGCACGTCGTCGATCTCGTCCAGGAGATCGTCGGTCTCGTCGGTCAGCTTCTCGATGCGCTCCTGGCCGGCACCCGACGGTGCGCCCGCGAGATCCTCGTCGTCTCCGCCGCCGCCACGCTTGACCTGCTCCTGCGCCATCTCGCTGCCTCCTTCGCGACCATCCCGGGCCGCACGACCCGATGAATCAACACTACCGGCCGCGCCGTCTCCCGTGGTTCCGTACACGCCGCCCGGCCGTTGCACGATCCGCGGGAGTCGTGTCAGGCGGGGCGGAGCCGCACGACGGGGATCGGGCGCGTGGTCTTGCGCTGATAGGCGGCGTAGCGGCCACCGTTGTTGGCGTCAGCGAGGTCCCAGAGCCGCTGGTAATCGGCATCGCCGGGCTTCAAGGCCTCGACGGTGGCCGGGAACCTCTCAGTGCCGACCTGGACGTCGACGGTGCCGGCGGCGACCATGTTGTGGAACCACGCGGGGTTCCGCGGAGCGCCGCCCTTCGAAGCGACGACCACGTAGTCGGCACCGTCGGCCACGTAGGTCAGCACGGTCGTGCGGGGCTCCCCCGACTTCGCGCCGACGGTCCGCACGATCAGGCTGGGAACGCCGAAGAGCAGTTTGTGCCCGATGCGGCCGCCGGAGCGCACGTACAACTCACCGTGCGCCTTGAGCACCTCGGGGAAGACCTTGGCGTACAGCTTGCCGACCTCGCGACCGATGTCCATGTCCCTAGCCTCGCAGAGAATCCACGAGCTCGCGCGCGGAGGCCGCGTCGTCGAGCAGGGCGCCGACGTGCTCCTTCGTGCCCCGCAGCGGCTCCATCGTGGGGATGCGCACGAGCGATTCGGCGCCGATGTCGAAGATCACCGAATCCCAGCTGGCCGCGGCGATCTCGGTGCCGAACCGGCGCATGCACTCGCCGCGGAAGTACGCCCGGGTCGACTCCGGCGGCGTGGTGACCGCATCCATCACCTGCTGCTCGGTCACGAGCCGCTTCATCGAGCCGCGGGCGACGAGCCGGTTGTACAGGCCCTTGTCCAGCCGGACGTCCGAGTACTGCAGGTCCACGAGCTGCAGCTTCGACGCCGCCCACCCGAGGCCCTCGCGCTGCCGGATGCCCTCGAGCAGGCGCAGCTTGGCCGGCCAGTCGAGCTCGTCCGCGAGCCGCAGCGGATCGTCGGCGAGGGTGTCGAGGACGCGCACCCAGGTGGCGTGCACGTCGAGCGCCCGGGCGTCGTCGGAGCCCTCGAGGAAGGTGCCGACACGGTCCGCGTACGCGCGCTGGATGTCCAGCGCGGTCATGGTGCGGCCGTCGGCCAGTTCGAGCGGCACCGACAGGGACAGGTCGCGCGAGACCTGGTGCACGGCCGTCACCGGCGTCGCGAGCTGCAGGTCCGACAGGTCGACGCCGGCCTCGATCAGGTCGAGCACCAGCGACGAGGTGCCCACCTTGAGGTACGTGGAGGTCTCCGCGAGGTTCGCGTCGCCGATGATCACGTGCAACCGCCGGTACTTGTCCGGGTCGGCGTGCGGCTCGTCGCGGGTGTTGATGATGCCGCGCTTGAGCGTGGTCTCGAGCCCGACCTCGACCTCGATGTAGTCGGCGCGCTGCGAGAGCTGGAAACCGGGCTCGTCACCGTTCGCGCCGATACCCACCCGTCCGCTGCCGCAGAACACCTGGCGAGTCACGAAGAACGGGGTCAGGCCGGCGACGATCGCCGCGAACGGGGTGTCGCGGCGGCACAGGTAGTTCTCGTGCGTGCCGTACGACGCGCCCTTGCCGTCGATGTTGTTCTTGTACAGCTGCAGGGTCGGTGCGCCGGGCACCGTCGAGGCGTAGCGGGCCGCGGCGTCCATGACCCGCTCCCCCGCCTTGTCCCAGATGACCGCGTCGAGCGGATCGGTGACCTCGGGAGCCGAGTACTCGGGATGCGCGTGATCGACGTAGAGCCGTGCCCCGTTGGTGAGGATCATGTTCGCCGCGCCGATCTCGTCGGCGTCGATGATCGGCGCCGGTCCGCCCCGCCCGAGGTCGAATCCGCGCGCGTCGCGCAGCGGCGATTCCAGGTCGTAGTCCCACCGGGTCCGCTTGGCGCGCGGGACGGCCGCCGCGGCCGCGTACGCCAGCACCGCCTGCGTCGAGGTGAGGATCGGATTGGCCGTCGGGTCCTTCGGCGCGGAGATCCCGTATTCCACCTCGGTACCGATGATGCGCTGCATGCCGCCCAGCCTATCGCTGGGCCGCGTGCGCTCCTCGGCAGGCCGGGGCCCGCGCGACGAGCGTCAGCGGGACGTCCGCGAGATCCGGAACCAGGTGGCGAGCCACAGCACCACGCCGATGCCCGCAAGCACACCGATCGCGATGCCCCACTGGGTCGGCGTCGAATTCCACAGGGGGTCGATCGCCTGCATCGTCGGGCGTCCGGAGACCGCGTCGATCTGCTTCTGCAGCTCGACGGTGGACGCGCCGGCCGCGAAGCCCCACCGCGACGGGAACAGCCACGAGATCTGTTCCAGCCCGACGCGCTCGTGCAGCGCGAACAGGCCACCGCTCATCACCAGCTGCACCATCACGACGACCACGAGCATCGGCATCACCTGCTCGCTGGACTTGGCCAGCGCGGAGATCAGCAGGCCGACCAACGTGGACACGCAGGCGAGGATCGCGATGTCGATGACCAGCTCGACGGGCGCGCTGGCCAGCACGGAGCCCTGCGCGGTCGACTGCTTCACGCCGAGGATCACGATCGCCATCATCATGCTCGCCTGCAGGGCGGCCGCGATGAAGTAGACCAGCGTCTTGGCGGACAGGTACGCACCCGGCCCCAGACCGACAGCGCGCTCGCGCTGGTAGATCGCACGCTCGCCGACCAGGTCGCGCGAGGTCAGCGCTGCGCCCATGAAGCAGGCCCCCACCACCAGCAGGACGAGGATCATCTTCGCGCCGCTGTACCCGTCCGGGAGCGAGTACGGCGAGGCGAGGCCGTCATCCGCGGGGACGAGGAGCGTGATCCCCCCGAGCACCAGCGGCAGCAGGAGCAGGAAGATCAGATATCCGCGGTCCGCCAGGATCAGTCGCAGCTGGCGTCGCGCGACGACCGAGAGCTGTTTGCGCACCGAGGTCTTCGGCGCCTTCGTCGGTGTCGGCGGCGCGCCCGTGGGCGCGGGCGGCGGCGGTGCGGGATGCGCGGAGCGATAGCGCTGCCACGCCACGTCGGGCTGCTTGGCGGCGAAGTCGAAGATCTCCGCCCAGTCGCTGGTGCCCATCGCGGCCTGCACGCCCTTCGGCGAGCCGCAGTACGCGGTCTTGCCGCCGGGCGCAAGCAGGAGCACCTGGTCGCACATGTCGATGTGCGTGAGCGAGTGGGTCACCACGATCACCACGCGGCCCGCGTCGGCGAGGCGTCGCAGCGTCTGCATCACCTGGCGGTCGAGTGCCGGGTCCAGGCCGGACGTGGGCTCGTCGAGGATGAGCAGCGACGGGCCCGTGAGCAGCTCCATCGCGACCGAGGCGCGCTTGCGCTGCCCGCCGGACAGCTTGTCCACGCGCGTCTGCTTGTGCTCGGTGAGCTGCAGCTCCGCGAGAACACCGTCGATCACCTGATCCCGGTCGGCCTTGCTCATATCGGGCGGCAGCCGCAGCTCGGCCGCGAACCGCAGCGCCTGCTGCAGCGTGAGCTGCCGGTGCAGCACGTCGTCCTGCGGGACCATGCCGATGCGGGAGCGGAGCGCGTCGAAATCGCGATGCACGTCGCGGCCCTCGAACTCGACCCGGCCTGCGGTCGGCGTGACTGCGCCGGAGACCACCCGGGACACCGTCGACTTCCCGGCGCCCGACGGGCCGATCACGGCGGTGAGTGTGCCCGGGGCGGCGCGGAAGTCGACGCCGTGCAGCAGGGTCTTGTTGCCGTCGACAGTGAGCGTGATGCCCTGGACAGCGAGGCCCGCGCCGGCGAACTCCTGGGCCTTGGGCCGCTCGAGGCGTCCCTGCTCGACGATCAGGTCGGAGTTGCCGATCGTGACCAGATCACCGTCGCGCAGCGGCGTGGGACCGGCGATGCGCCGGCCGTTGACCTGGGTGCCGTTCGCCGAGCCGAGGTCCTCGATGACGAGTCCCTGCGGGCCGGTGAGCAGCCGTGCGTGCCGGCGCGAGACCAGCATGTCGCCGAGTGCGATGTCGTTGTCGGGCGTGCGGCCGATGGTCAGCTGGCCGGACCCGACGGGGGCCGAGGGCATCTTCTGGACCTGGTAGAGCCCGGTGTTGCCCGCCATGGCCCGCAGGTGGGGCGCCACATCGCCCGTCGGGCGCGGGGGCACCGGGGGCCGCTGGGCCGGGATCTGCGCCGACGGTGCGGGCTGCCGCGGCGGCAGTTGCATCGGCCGCGACGGCGGCGCCGGATTCGACGACGGTGCCGCGGCGGGCGGCGGTGCCGGGTTCGACGGTGCGCGCCGTGCGGCAGGAAGGTGCTGGACCGGCTGCTGGGGAGCGGCGGGCGGAGGGGTCCGCGCGGGCGGCGGGGGCGGTGTGGTCGAGCGAGGCGCCGCCGACAGGACGACCGCCGCACCGGTCCGCGGATCGCCGAACATCAGTTGCTGCACACCGTGCAGCGCGATCGTCGGCCGGCGGACCCCGCCCACGAAGACGCCATTGGTGCTGCGGTCCGTCAGGATCCACCCCGTGGGACTCGCGGACGCGACGGCGTGCGTCCGCGAGACCAACGGGTGGTTGATCGTCACGTCCGATTCGAGCGTGCGCCCGAAAGTCACCGTCTTACCCGGGGCGAAGGTCAGCGTCTGGCCGTCCACGGTGACGGTGAGAACTGCGGTATCCGTACTCATCACGGATCACTATATTCAGACGGCCCTTGCCCTGGGCTTATGCGGCGCTTGTCGTGCAGTACCGCGCTCGACTACAGGTACTGACCCGTGTTGTTCTCGGTGTCGATCGCGCGGGACGCGCTGGAGTTCTTGCCGGTCACCAGCGTGCGGATGTAGACGATCCGCTCGCCCTTCTTGCCCGAGATCCGCGCCCAGTCGTCGGGGTTGGTGGTGTTGGGCAGGTCCTCGTTCTCGGCGAACTCGTCGACGATGGACTCCAGCAGGTGCGTGATCCGCAGGCCCGGCTGCCCGGTGTCGAGGAAGCTCTTGATCGCGTGCTTCTTCGCACGGTCCACCACGTTCTGGATCATCGCGCCGGAGTTGAAGTCCTTGAAGTACATGACCTCCTTGTCGCCGTTGGCGTAGGTCACCTCCAGGAACCGGTTGTCGTCGGTCTCCGCGTACATCCGCTCGACGACCCGCTCGATCATCGCCTTGACGCAGGCCTCACGATCGCCGGCGAACTCCGCGAGATCCTCCTCGTGGATCGGCAGTGCCGGGGTCAGGTACTTCGAGAAGATGTCGATGGCGCCCTCGGCGTCGGGACGCTCGATCTTGATCTTCACGTCCAGGCGGCCGGGCCGCAGGATCGCGGGGTCGATCATGTCCTCGCGGTTCGACGCGCCGATCACGATGACGTTCTCCAGGCCTTCGACACCGTCGATCTCCGAGAGCAGCTGCGGCACGACGGTGGTCTCCACGTCCGAGCTCACGCCCGAACCGCGGGTGCGGAAGATCGAGTCCATCTCGTCGAAGAAGACGATGACGGGCGTGCCCTCCGATGCCTTCTCGCGAGCGCGCTGGAAGATCAGCCGGATGTGCCGCTCCGTCTCGCCCACGAACTTGTTGAGCAGCTCGGGGCCCTTGATGTTGAGGAAGTACGACTTGACCTCGCGCGCATCGTCGCCGCGGACCTCCGCGATCTTCTTCGCGAGCGAGTTGGCGACCGCCTTCGCGATGAGCGTCTTGCCGTTGCCGGGCGGGCCGTACAGCAGGACGCCCTTGGGCGGGCGCAGCGAGTAGTCCTTGAACAGGTCCTTGTGCAGGAAGGGCAGCTCGACGGCATCGCGGATCAGCTCGATCTGCCGGCCCAGGCCGCCGATGTCGGAGTAGTCCACGTCCGGGACCTCTTCGAGGACCAGGTCCTCGACCTCGGCCTTGGGAATCCGCTCGAAGGCGTATCCGGCCTTGGTGTCCACCAGCAGCGAGTCGCCGATCCGCAGCTTGCGCTGCGGCAGCCCGAACTCGTCGACACCGGGGTCCTCGGAGGCCTGCAGTGCCAGCGGGGCGGCGAGGCGCACCACCCGCTCCTCGTCGGCGTGGCCGACGACCAGGGCGCGGGCACCGTCGTCCAGGATCTCGCGGAGCGTGGAGATCTCGCCGACGGACTCGTACTCCCCCGCCTCCACGACGGTGAGCGCCTCGTTCAGGCGCACCGTCTGGCCCGTGCGGAAGGCGGCCACGTCCAGATTCGGGGAGCAGGTGAGCCGCATCTTGCGCCCGGAGGTGAAGACGTCCACGGTGTCGTCCTCGTAGGTACCGAGCAGGACCCCGTAGCCCGACGGCGGCTGCCCCAGCCGCTCGACCTCCTCGCGAAGGGTGAGCAGCTGGTTGCGCGCATCGCGCAGCGTCTCGAGCAGCTTCGCGTTCCGGGTGGTGAGTGCGTCGACCCGCTCGCGCAACACCGCCGCGGACGTGGCCTGCGAGGCGGGCGCGTCCGCCGATGCGCCCGAGGGACGGGTCGGATCCGGTTCCGTCACGAGTGAACTCCCTTTCCGTGGGGACTTCTCACGCTACCCCTTGTTGGATCGGCGCTGCGGACGCGGCGCGACCGTGCCGTCGGCCAGACGCCGGCAGGTGATGAGGAAGGCGGTGTGGCCCTGCATCCGGTGCGAGGGGCGCACGGCGAGCCCGACCACGTGCCATTCGCGCACGAGGGCCTCCCACGAGCGCGGTTCGGTCCAGATGGCCTGCTCGCGCATCGCCTCGACGACCTTCGAGAGCTGGGTGGTGGTCGCGACGTAGACGGTGAGCACGCCGCCGGGCACGAGGGCCTTGCCCACGGCGTCGAGTACGTCCCACGGGGCGAGCATGTCGAGCACCACCCGGTCCACCTGCGGGCCGTCGTACTCCGCGAGGTCACCGAGCTGCAGGTGCCAGTTCTCGGGGCGGCCGCCGAAGAACTCCTCGACGTTCTTCGCGGCGTACTCGGCGTGGTCCTCGCGGACCTCCCAGCTGGTCACCGAGCCCTCGGGGCCCACGGCTCGCAGCAGTGAGCAGGTCAGTGCTCCCGAGCCCGCGCCGGCCTCGAGGACGCGGGCGCCGGGGAAGATGTCGCCCTCCGCCACGATCTGCGCGGCGTCCTTGGGGTAGATCACCTGGGCGCCGCGCGGCATCGACAGCACGTAGTCGGTGAGCAGCGGTCGCAGCGCGAGGTACGGGGTGCCGTTGACGGCCTTGACGACGCTTCCCTCGGGGGCGCCGATCAGCTCGTCGTGCCGGATTCCGCCCTTGTGGGTGTGGAACTCCTTGCCGGCCTCGAGGTGGACGGTGAACTTCCGGCCCTTCGCGTCCGTCAGTTGCACTCGGTCGCCCACTACGAAGGGCCCACTGTTCGCCATGGTTGGACATTGTCCCAGCGACCCCGGTGTTCCGACGAATCCGACGTGTCGGTAGGACTGAACCATGGCTGATGACGCGTTCTTCCACCCCGCCGGGACCCTCGACGCCGGCGGCTTCGAGTTCGAGGTCTTCGACCCCACACCGTCGACCGCCAGCGTGTGGGCCGACACGATGCAGCACGGCGCCCCGCCCGCGGCGATCATGGTGCGCGCCATGGAGAAGTTGGTCGGGGCGGGCTCGCGGGTCTCCCGCGTGACGATCGACCTACTCGGCGTCGTGCCGATCACGCGCACCCGGGTCCGGGCCTGGGTCTCCCGCCCCGGCCGGACGATCTCGCTGCTCGCCGCGGAGATGGAATGCGTCGACGGCTCCGGCGAGTACCGCACCGTCGCGCGGGCGCAGGCCTGGGCGCTCGCGGCGTCGGACACCACCGCCATCGCCCGTGACCTGTCCCCCGCGCTGCCTCCGCGCCGCGATGCGCCGGGGGCCATGCCGGACTTCTTCAAGCACCTCAAGGATCAGGGCTTCCTCGCGGCGTGCGAGTGGGTCTTCGTCGACCGCCCGGACGCCGACGAGGAGGGCCCGCGCTGGTGCTGGATGCGCGCGAAGATCCCACTCGTCGCCGGCGAGGAACCCTCGCCGCTCGTGCAGGTCTTCTCCGTCATCGACGCCGCGAACGGCATCTCCGCCTACCTCGACCCCACGGCCGTGACGTGGATGAACATGGACATGACGGTGCACCTGCACCGCTCGCCGCAGCTCGTCGACGGCTGGGTGGGCGTGATCGGCGACCAACTGGTCGGGGGCGAGGGCATCGGCACCACCGTCTCCCGGATGTACGACGGTGCCGGCGCCTTCGCCGTCGGGGCGCAGACGCTGCTGGTCGCCGCGCGCTGACCTAGAAGCGGCAGCTGCGGATGTCGGTCATGAGGATCGCCTTGGCGCCGAGATCGGCCAGGTCGTCCATCACGCCGTTGGCGTCCTTGCGCAGCACCATGGCGCGGACGGCGACCCAGGCGTCGTCGGCCATGGGGGCCACCGTCGGCGACTCGAGGCCGGGCGTCACGGCGATCGCACCGTCGAGCAGCGTGCGCGGGCAGTCGTAGTCGAGCATCACGTACTGCCGGCCGAAGACGACGCCCTTGAGCCGCGCGGTGATCTGGTCCCGGGCCCGGCTGGACTCGGCGCCGACGCGCTCGATGAGCACGCCCTCCGAGTCGCACAGCGACTCGCCGAAGGCGACCAGGTTGTTCTGACGCAGCGAGCGGCCGGACTCGACGACGTCGGCGATGAGGTCCGCGACGCCGAGCTGGATGGAGATCTCCACGGCACCGTCGAGGCGGATGACCTCTGCGGACATGCCCCGTGCGGCCAGGTCCCGGCGTACCAGGTTCGGGTACGACGTGGCGACGCGCTTGCCGTCGAGGTCGGCGACGGACCAGTCCCGCCCGGCCGGGCCGGCGTAGCGGAAGGTGGAGCGGCCGAAGCCCAGCGCGAGCCGCTCGGTGAACTCGGCGCCCGAATCCAGCGCGAGGTCGCGGCCGGTGATGCCCATGTCGAGCTCGCCGGAGCCGACGTAGAGCGCGATGTCCTTGGGCCGGAGGAAGAAGAACTCCACCTCATTGGCGTTGTCGATGACCGTGAGGTCCTTGGCGTCCGAGCGGCGGCGGTAGCCGGCCTCGCTCAGGATGGCGGCGGCGGCCTCGGAGA
Organism: Tsukamurella sputi; assembly: GCF_007858445.1. Taxonomy (GTDB): domain Bacteria; phylum Actinomycetota; class Actinomycetes; order Mycobacteriales; family Mycobacteriaceae; genus Tsukamurella; species Tsukamurella sputi. The sequence goes on from NZ_VIGV01000002.1 coordinate 101,536, forward strand.
GCGCGCCCTTGTTCGGTACGGCGACCCGCAACATGTGAGTGGTTCCTTCGGGAGGTCTTCGGGCTACAGGTAGGAGTAGACGTCGTCGAGCGTCACGCCGCGCTTGATCAGGAGCACCTGCAGCCAGTACAGGAGCTGCGAGGCCTCCTCGGCCAGCTGCTCGTCGCTCTGGTACTCGGCCGCGATCCAGACCTCGCCGGCCTCCTCGTTGACCTTCTTGCCCAGGAAATGGATCCCGCGGTCCAGCGCCTCGACGGTCCCGCTCCCGGCGGGCCGCTCCTCGGCCTTGGCGGCCAACTCCGCGAACAGCGTCTCCATGGTCTTCACGGAGGTCATTGTCCCACGCGAACTAGAGTGGTCCGTGTGGAGGGCAGCGCGACGGACGAGGCGGCACCGTCGACCCCGCTCACGGACGGTCCGGCAAGCACCCCCGCCAAGGGCGCCGCCCAGTACCGCTACACGCGGGCGCTGATCCGCGCGCGCCTGCGCGTCGTGCGGGCCGCTCGGGATCCGGATCGCTTCCTGCGCGAGAACTACGAGGACTTCGCCTCCCGCCATCCGCTGCTCGCGTGGGCCTGGAGCCTGCTGCACCTGGATTTCGCCGGCCTCTTCGTCGGCGGCCTGTTCCTCATGAGCAGCCTGACGGTCTCGCTGCTCCCCCGGTCCTGGTTCTTCCAGGGCATCGTCTCCGGGATCAACGCGGTGATCGGCTACGCGATCGGAGTGTTCCTCAAGTGGGTGATCGTCGACCTACTGGTGCGCGCACACCCCATTCGCGACGACCCGCAGCGCTCCCGCTTCATTCCCGTGTGGCGCGCGCTGATCGTGCTCGGCGTCCTGCTCGGTGGACTCACGATGATGGTCGCCGCCAAGCGCTGGCAGGACGAGGTGCGGGCGCTGATGGGCATGCCGCCCGGGTCGAACCTCTGGTACGTGCTGACGCCGATCATCGCCTTCGTCGTCGCGGCCGCGTTGATCTCGACCTTCCGCGTGCTGCGCGACCTCGGCCTGTTCCTCGCGCGCCGCGCGAACAAGTACCTGCGCGTGCCGCAGCCCGCGGCGAAGGTGCTCGGCTTCGGATTGGTCGTCCTCCTCGTCGTCTTCGCGGTCAACGACGTGGGCTTCCGGGCGTTCACCGCCACCGCGAACACGCTCGCCTCCTCGACCAACGACCAGGAACTGCCCGAGTATCCGCAGCCGCCGGAGGCCTGGCGGTCGGGCTCGGCGGGCTCCGCCGCGAAGTGGTCCGGACTCGGCAACGAGGGCCGCAAGTTCGTCTCGGGCGGCCTGCGCGCGGCGCAGATCGCACGGTTCACGACGCGCCCCGTGGCCGAGCCCGTGCGCGTCTACGTGGGCCTGGAGAACGCCGCCACCCCGGAGCAACGGGTCGCGCTGCTGCACCGCGAACTCGCCCGGACGGGCGCCCTCGACCGCAAGTACGTGGTGGTCGTGCCGACGACGGGCTCCGGCTGGGTGAATCCGACCGCGGCGCGGGCGATCGAGCTGATGTACGACGGCGACGTGGCCCTGGTCGCGATGCAGTACTCGTACCTGCCGAGTTGGATCTCCTTCGTCACCGACGGCGAGGCCTCCCTCGAATCCGGTAAACGCCTGATCGGCGCGGTCGTCGCCGACGTGCGCGCCCGCCCCGTCGCAGCGCGCCCGAAGCTGCTCGTGATGGGCGAGAGCCTCGGCACGCGCGCCGGCGAGGGTGCCTTCTCCGGGCTGCCCGACATCCGGGACAAGGTCGACGGGGTGGTCTGGCTCGGACCGCCGCGGGCCAACCCGATCCACTCCGCCATCACCGCCCGGCGCGATCTCGGCACGCCCGAGGTCCTCCCGACGTACACCGACGGGCTGATCGTCCGCTTCACCGACGGCCGGCGACCATTGGCCGGCGACGGCGGCAGCGGCGGCGCGGAATGGCTGGCGCCGCACGTCGTCTACGTCCAGCATCCGTCCGATCCGGTGGTGTGGTGGTCGACGGATCTGATCCTGCGGCAGCCGGATTGGCTCAAGGAGCCGCCCGGGCGGGACCGCAGCCCGGCGATGGCCTGGTACCCGTTCGTCACGTTCTGGCAGGTCTCGGCCGATCTCGCCAACGCCGCCGGCGTGCCCGACGGGCACGGCCACAATTACGGCACCGCGATGGTCGACGCCTTCGCCGCAGTGCTCCCACCCGCGGACTGGACGCCCGCCGACACCGAGCGGGTACGGATGGCGGTGATGGCCAGCGCCGCGATCGACGGGGCCGAGAAGTAGCGTCAGCGCCTCGCCGCATCGGTCAGCAGAGCGCGTACCTCCGGCGTCAGTGCGCTCACGTCGCAGCCGAGGATCAGCGGCGAACCGAGCCGCGACCATTCGAGGATCTGCGTGCGCGCCTGCGCGTCGCTGACGCCGGGGAGACCGACGACCAGCATGTCGAGGTCGCGGACGGTCCCGGGCGCCGGTGGAACGTCGGCGAGTACGTCGCCGATGCCCTGGTCCCCCTCCGGCCCGGCCCCCGTCCGCCAGGTGGGCACCACGTCGTTGGTCACGCGCACGGCGTCGGCGATGCCCGCCCAGTTCCCCGTGGCTCCGGGCACCGTCCCGGCCACGCCGCTGTTCGGATTGATCGCGTAGGTGATCGTCCTGCCCGTGCGGGCGAGCGCGTCGCGCATGACGCGGAACGCTCCGACCTGGGCCGATCGCGAGGTCCCTGATCCGCACCAGTCGTACTTGAGGTAGTCCACGCCCCACGCCGCGAAGGTCCGGGCATCCAGGTCCTCCGTACCGGCACTGCCGGTACGGCCCGGGTACGCACCGCTCCGCTGCGCGCACGTCCGGTCGCCCGGTGAGGCGTACAGGCCGAACCGCAGGCCCCGCGCATGCAGGTAGGCACCGAGCGCCGCCATCCCCGACGGGAAGGTCGACGGGTTCGCCCGCAGCCGCCCGTCCGCGCCGCGATCGGGAGCCGACCAGCAGTCGTCCACCACGACGGTGCGATAGCCCGCGGCGGCCAGGCCGCTGGTGACGAGGCCGTTCGCCTGCCGCTCGACGTCGTCCTCGGTGACGCCGCAGCCGTAGACGTTCCACGAGTCCCAGCCCAGAGTGGGTGCGACGGGAGCGCGGGGTGGATCGACGGGCGACCCGCAGGCGGACGCCGACACGAGCAACATCGCGACGACGGGGAGCAGGGCGTTACGCACGAGTCCGTGGTACCGCGACGGGCTGGGAGCGCGCTGTCAGCACGCTGCTCGTGACGCCCAACACAATGGGCCGTCTGGGGCGCGCGCATCCACCGATCCGGCGCTAGCGTCGGCGACATGAACCCACGTTGGTTTGCGCTCGGCGCCCTGGCTCTCGCCCCATTGGCCGGCTGTTCGACGTCCGACGACTCCCAGACGGCGAGTCCGGTCAGCTTCGCCGCCGCGTCCGCCCCCGCTGAATCGGCCGCCGCCGCCGCGACCGGCGAGGTGCCACGTGCTGCAGCGGGAACGGTGTGCGGCTCGCTCGACGTCGCGAAGGGGTCCGCCGCGGTGGTCGTCCGCGAGGGACGTGCCAACTGCGTCGATGCCCTCCGCGTGGGCCGGGTCTACCTGGCCGCGGCGGCGCAGTCCGAGGGACGCGCGGTCACGATCGAGACGTCCGGGTGGCAGTGCTCGGCCCGGGTCACCGATTCCGTCGGTACCTGCCGCGCCGGCGGTGACGTCTTCAGCGTCGGCTGAGGTCCGCGAACCGGGCGCCCTCCAGCGTCCCGATGTGCAGCGCACCGTCGAGCACGGGCTCGGGACCGACGGTGAGGACGGTGCACCCCGCCTCGAGGGCGGAGCGGGCCCCGGTCGGCGAGTCCTCGACCGCGACGCAGTCCGTGGCCGCGACCCCGGCCAGCTCCGCGCCGCGGAGGTACGGATCCGGTGCGGGCTTGGGGCTGGGCACCTCGTCGCCGCAGACGGTGGCGACGAACCGGTCCCGGCCCAGGGTGCCGAGTGCGTGCTCGGTGACCTCGCGGATCGTGTTGGTGACGAGGACCAGCGGGACGTCCGCGGCGGCCAGCAGATCCAGCGTCTCGCGGGCACCGGGCTGCCACGGAATGCCGTCGTCGAACAGCTCGACCACCCGGTCCGACACCCACCGCTCCGCGCCGGCGTAGTCGCGCTCCCCCTCGGGGACCTGCGCGAAGTCGAACAGCTTGCGCAGCGCGTCGCCGGTGGCGTTGCCGAGGGTCGACTCGCGGGCCTCGGGGGTGATCTCGAAGCCGAGGCCGCGGGTGAACTCGGCGACCGCGATGTCCCACAGCTTCTCGGAATCGAGGAGGGTGCCGTCCATGTCGAACAGGACCGCGGCGGGCAGCGACGGAGAGGTCATGCCGCCCACCCTAGGTGGGGCGGCGCACGGGGTGTTAATTCATTCGTCACTCGAACGACGGGTCACTGTGTTTGAGTTCCGATCATGCGTACTCGCAGGCTGCACCTCGCCATGGCACTGACCGCGACCGCCGCGCTCCTCGCGAGCTGTGGTTCCTCCGGTAAGGATGCGGCGCCGTCGTCGTCCGCGGCCTCCTCGTCGACGGCGAAAGCCGCCTTCTCCGTACCCGGTGTCGACGACCTCCCCGCTGCGAACCCGGACCAGGTGCACCTGCTGGGCTTCAACGACTTCCACGGCAACCTGCAGCCGCCCACCGGCTCGACCGGGAAGATCGGCGGCAAGGAGGCGGGCGGTGCCGCCTACTTCTCCACCGCACTGCAGCGCCTGAAGAAGCAGTACCCCAACACCCTCACCGTCGCCGCGGGTGACCTGGTCAGCGCCAGCCCCCTGGTATCGGCGCTGTTCCGCGACGAGCCGACGATCAAGTTCCTCAACTCCGTGGGACTGCAGGCCTCCTCGGTGGGCAATCACGAGTTCGACCACGGCACCATCGAGCTCGAGCGGCTGCAGAAGGGTGGCTGCGCGCCGCAGGGCTGCGAGCCCGGCGAGCCCTTCACCGGCGCCGCCTACCAGTACCTGGCCGCGAACGTGACGAACGCGCAGGGCCAGCTCCCACCCGGCACGGTGCCGTGGAAGATGTTCGAGGTCGGCGGCCGCAAGATCGCCGTGATCGGCACCGTCACCCCCGAGACCGCGACGATCGTGGCTCCGGAGGGCGTGCGCGGCTACTCCTTCGGAGACGAGGCCGACGCGATCAACAAGTACGTCCCCGAGATCAAGGCCGCCGGTGCGCAGGCGATCGTCGCGACCATGCACGACGGTGGCGCGCAGTCCGGCTCCGGCGAAACGGATCCGAACGCCTGCAACGGCGTCTCCGCGCCGGTGCCCGACCTCGCCCAGCGGATCGATCCCGCGGTCAACGCCATCCTCACGGCACACTCGCACCAGGCCTACAACTGCACGATCGGCGGTCGCACCGTGACGCAGGCCGCGTCGTACGGCAGGCTGATCACCGACGTCACCCTCGACTTCAGCGGCTCGGCGGTGAAGTCGACGGCGGTGAACCGCGTCGTCCGCCGCGACCTGCCGGCGGACGCCGCGACACAGCGTCTCGTCGACTTCTACGAGAAGGAGGCCAAGCCGCGCGCCGACCGGGTGATCGGGACGATCCCCACGGACCTCAAGCGCGAGGCCTTCCCCGGCGGCGACTCCCCGCTCGGCGACGTGATCGCCGACGCGATGCTGTTCACCACCCGGCCTCCGAACGAGGCCGCGGGTCAGATCGCGCTGATGAACCCCGGTGGCGTACGCGCCGACCTCAAGGGCGGCGACGTGACCTACGGGTCCGCGTACACCGTGCAGCCCTTCGGGAACCAGGTGGTCACCGTCTCGCTGACCGGGCAGCAGATCATCGACCTCCTCGAGCAGCAGTGGAAGAACCCGGATAAGACGACGGTGCTGGCACCGTCGGGCATCACGTACAGCTACGACCCGAACGGCGCCCCGAACCGGAAGGTCGTACGCGACAGCGTGAAGATCGGCGACCAGCCGATCAACCCGGTCGCGAAGTACCGCGTGACCACGAACAACTTCCTCGCGGCCGGCGGTGACGGGTTCAGCGTGTTCACACAGTCGACGGACCTCACCGTCGGGGGCATCGACCTGGACGCGCTGGAGAAGTACCTGCAGGCCACCCCGCAGCTGCAGGTCCCGACGAGCCGGGTGACGAAGCTCTAGCGGTCACCCGCGGTCCGCGGCGAGGCCCACGGAGATGACCTCCCGCGCGTCGGCGTGGACCGCCTCTGCGGCCGTGATGCCGCGCTCCGCCAGATAGGTGTCGACGAGACGGTTGCCCACCGCGTAACCCGCGCCGGTCGGCAGGCCCAGCGGCGGCGCCCCGAAGCGGCCTGCGATCGCGTCGCCGAGCACCCACGAGGCGAAGTTCTGCATGCCCGTCACGTCCAGACCGCCCGCCACAGCGGCGAACAGGGCGTCGTCGTGGCGGTGCGGGACGCCGATCCGTGCGGGGCCGAGCTCGTCGCCGTACATCTCACGCGCCAGCGCGTCCGCCAGTCCCTCGGAGACGATCTGCTCGCCGACGGTGACGGTCGCCGGATCCCAGAGCACGCCGCCGGGCGCGTACCGCACGTTGTGGTCGAACTCGTGGACCGCCATCGCCTCCAGGCGGTCCAGGTTCTCCGGCGACGGCCAGACGTTGAGGTACAGGTAGCCGGTGACACTGCCGTTCGCAGTGAGGCCGAGGGCCTCGTCGAGGAAGATCCGGTCCCCGGGGTCGCCCACGACGAGCAGCACGCGGACCTCCGGCAGGTCCACGCGCTGCAGGCCGACGGCCAGACGGTCCGCGGCATGCCGCAGCGCTTCTTCGATGCGGCCCCACGCATCGGCGGCGTGGAGCCGTTCGAGCGCGTCGAGGCAGGTGTCGGTGTCGCGATCGAGCGGGAATCCGGACGACGCCGCGTGCATCGCGACCAGGTCGACGGGACCCGGGAAGTGCCGGTACATCCCCGCCGCCGGGCGCCACATCTCCTCCAGCAGCCCGGCGCGCTCCGCGACGGGCCGCTGGAGGATCGCCCGCATGGCGGAGTACGTGTCGAGGACTGTGATCTTCATGCCCCGGACGGTAGGGCCTCACGGAGCGGGAGGGTCAAGCCCGATCTACCGGTCCAACTCCAACGCTGCGACGACGCCCTTCACCGCGTCGAGCGCACCGTCGAGAGACTCGGCCCAGGACGCTGCGATCTGCAGGCCGGCGGCGTCGTCGAGGCGCCAGAACCACGCGCCCTCGTCGCCCGCCTCTCCGGCCTGCAGATGCAGCCTGTAGTCGTCCATACCGCGGACCTAGGTGTTGAAGTACTTCGCCTCGGGGTGGGTGAGGACGAAGGCGTCGGTGGACTGCTCGGGGTGCAGCTGCAGTTCCTCGGACAGCTCGACGCCGATCCGCTCGGGCCGCAGCAGATCGACCATCTTCGCGCGGTCCTCGAGGTCCGGGCAGGCGCCGTAGCCGAAGCTGTAGCGCGCACCGAGGTACTTGAGGTCGAAGAAGTCGGTGACCGCCGACGGATCCGTGTCCGCCACCTTCCGGCCGCCCGGGAGGATCAGCTCCTGCCGGACCCGCTGGTGCCAGCGCTCGGCGAGCGCCTCGGTGAGCTGCACGCCGATGCCGTGCAGCTCGAGGTACTCGCGGTAGCTGTTGGCCGCGAACAGCTCGTTTGCGGCGTCGGCGATGGGCTGTCCCATGGTGACCAGCTGGAAGGGCAGCACGTCGACCTCGCCCCGGGCGCGTGCGGTCTCGCGGTCGCGGATGAAGTCCGAGATGGCGAGGAACCGGCCGCGTTGCTGCCGCGGGAACTCGAAGGAGTACCGCACCGGCGCATCGGGTTCCGGGGACTCGAGGACGTCGATCGTGTTGCCGTGGCTGACCGCCGGGAAGTAGCCGTAGACCACCGCGGCGTGATCGAGGATCTTCTCCGACTTGAGCTTGTCGAGCCAGTACCGCAGCCGGGGCCGGCCCTCGGTCTCCACCAGTTCCTCGTACGACGGGCCCTCGCCCTTGCGGGCGCCGCGCAGGCCCCACTGGCCGAAGAACAGCGCGCGCTCGTCGAGCAGGGAGGCGTACTCGCTGATCGCGATGCCCTTGACCACGCGGGTGCCCCAGAACGGCGGGGTGGCGACCTCGAAGTCGAGCGCCACGTCGGAACGCTCGGGCACGACGACGGGCGCGGCCTCGGCCTTGCGCTTCTCGGCGATCCGCTTGCTGCGGGCGTGCCGTTCCTTGCGCTCGCGGGCCTTCTCCGCGGCGGCGATCGCCTCGGGGCTGTCCGGGGCCGGACCCTCACCGCGCTTGAGGGCCATGATGTCGTCCATGAGCCGCAGGCCCTCGAAGGCGTCGCGGGCGTAGCTGACCTCGCCGTCGTAGACCTCGGCCAGGTCGGTCTCGACGTAGGCGCGGGTCAGGGCCGCACCGCCGAGCAGCACCGGGTACTTCTCCCCCAGGCCGCGGGTGTTCAGCTCCTGGAGGTTCTCCTTCATCACCACGGTGGACTTCACCAGCAGCCCGGACATGCCGATCACGTCGGCGTGCTTGTCCTCGGCGGCCTCGACGATGGCGGCGATCGGCTGCTTGATGCCGATGTTGACCACCTCGTAGCCGTTGTTGCTCAGGATGATGTCGACGAGGTTCTTGCCGATGTCGTGGACGTCGCCCTTGACGGTGGCGAGGACGATCCGGCCCTTGCCGGCATCGTCCTCGGACTTCTCCATGTGCGGCTCGAGGTACGCGACGGCCGCCTTCATCACCTCGGCGGACTGCAGCACGAAGGGCAGCTGCATCTGGCCGGAGCCGAACAGCTCACCGACCGTCTTCATGCCGGACAGCAGGGTGTCGTTGATGATCGCCAGCGCCGGCTTCTCCTGCAGCGCCGCGTCGAGGTCGGCGTCGAGGCCCTCGCGCTCCCCGTCGACGATGCGCCGCTCCAGCCGCTCGAACAGCGGCAGCTTCGCCAGCTCCTGCGCCCGCGATTCGCGCGCTCCCGCGGCGGAGACGCCCTCGAACAGCTCCATGAGCTTCGACAGCGGGTTGTAATCCGGATCGCCCTGCGACTGCAGCCCCTCGACACCGCGACGGTCGTAGACCAGATCCAGGGCGGTCTCGCGCTGGACGTCCTCGATCTTGCTCATCGGCAGGATCTTCGAGGCGTGCAGGATCGCCGAGTCCAGGCCCGCCTCGGTCAGCTCGTGCAGGAACACCGAGTTCAGCACCTGCCGGGCGGCCGGGTTCAGGCCGAAGCTCACGTTCGAGAGGCCGACGGTGAAGTGCAGCTCGGGGTACTTCTCGTGCAGGATGCGCACGGCCTCGATGGTCTCGAGGGCGTCCCGTCGGACCTCCTCCTGGCCCGTCGAGATCGGGAAGACCAGCGGATCGATGATGATGTCGTCGAGCGCCAGGCCCCAGTTCCCGGTGAGGTCGGCGATCAGGCGCTCGGCGATCCGCACCTTCCACTCGGCGGTGCGGGCCTGGCCCTCCTCGTCGATCGTCAGCGCGACCACGGCGGCGCCGTGCGCCTTGACCTGCTCCATGATCTTGGTGAACCGCGACTCCGGGCCGTCGCCGTCCTCGTAGTTCACCGAGTTCACGGCGCACCGGCCGCCCAGGTGCTCGAGTCCGGCCTGGATGACCGCGGGCTCCGTCGAGTCGATCATGATCGGCAGCGTCGACGCCGTCGCCAGGCGGGCGGCGAGCGCGGCCATGTCCACCGCGCCGTCGCGCCCCACGTAGTCGACGTTGAGGTCGAGCATGTGGGCGCCGTCGCGGATCTGATCCTTGGCGATGTCCACGCACTTGTCGTGGTCCCCCGCCAGCATCGCCTCTCGGAAGGCCTTGGAGCCGTTCGAGTTCGTGCGTTCGGCGATCATCAGGATCGAGCTGTCCTGCGCGAACGGCACCGAGGTGTAGAGCGAGCTGATCGCGCTTTCGGTCTCGGGCGCGCGTCGCGCCTGCTCGGTGGCCCGGACCGCCTCGGCCACCTGGCGGATGTGCTCCGGGGTGGTACCGCAGCAGCCGCCGACGAAGCTCAGGCCGAATTCGGTGACGAACCCGGACAGGGCCTCCGCGAGCTCCTCCGGCGTCAGCGGGTACTCCGCACCGTTCTTCCCGAGGACGGGCAGGCCGGCGTTCGGCATGACCGAGACGGGGATGCTCGCGTGCCGGGACAGGTGCCGCAGGTGCTCGCTCATCTCGGCGGGACCGGTCGCGCAGTTCAAGCCGATCATGTCGATGCCCAGCGGCTCCAACGCCGTCAGAGCCGCACCGATCTCCGAACCCAGCAGCATCGTCCCGGTGGTCTCGACGGTCACGTGCACGATGATCGGAATCCGGCGGTCCAGTTCCTCCATCGCGAGGTGGCAGCCCAGCACTGCGGCCTTCGACTGCAGGATGTCCTGGCAGGTCTCGATGAGGAAGGCGTCCGCGCCACCGTCGAGCATGCCCCGCGCCGCCTCGGCGTAGGCGTCCCGGATCACGGCGAACGAGGTGTGGCCCAGCGTCGGCAGCTTGGTGCCCGGTCCGATCGAGCCCAGGACGAACCGCGGCGTCCCGTCGGCCGCGAACTCGTCCGCGACCTTCCGGGCGATCGCCACGCCCTTCTCCGACAGCTCCCGGATCCGGTCCGCGATGTCGTAGTCACCCAGGTTGCTCAGATTGCAACCGAAGGTGTTGGTCTCGACGGCGTCCGCACCGGCCGCGAAGTACGCGCGATGGATCTCCTCCAGCACGTCCGGACGGGTGTCGTTGAGGATCTCGTTGCAGCCCTCCAGCCCCAGGAAATCGTCCAGGGTCAGGTCGGCTGCCTGCAACATCGTGCCCATCGCACCGTCGCCTATGAGTACACGGCGTGACGCCGCCTCCAGGAAACTCGACTGCAGCGGCTGCTGATGCGTACGGGTCATGGGTCAAGGGTAGTCGGTGACGGCAAATCGCCTCGTCACGCCCGGCGCGTACCCTGATCGAAGTGACGCCCTTGCCGAAGCTCGACCGCCCCGTTCTCATCGCGGCGTTCGAGGGCTGGAACGACGCGGGTGACGCGGCGTCCGGCGCCGTCGAGCACCTCGAACTGACCTGGGACGCGAAGCTCATCACCGAGGTCGATTCCGACGACTTCTACGACTTCCAGGTCAACCGCCCGATCATCAAGCAGATCGACGGGGTGACGCGTGCCGTGGAATGGCCCTCGACCACCCTCTCGGTGTGCCGGCCGCCCAAGGCCGACCGGGACGTGGTGCTGCTCCGCGGCACGGAACCGAACTTCCGGTGGCGCGCCTTCTGCGACCAGCTCCTGGCGATCTTCGGAGAGCTGCACATCGACAGCGTGGTGATACTGGGCTCCCTGCTCGCGGACACGCCGCACACCCGCCCCGTGCAGGTCTCGGGCGCGGGGTACGACGCCGAGTCCGCGAAGCGCTTCGGGCTGGAGCAGAACCGCTACGAGGGACCGACCGGCATCACGGGCGTGCTGCAGGACGCATGCGTGCGCGCCGGCTTCCCCGCCGTCTCGTTCTGGGCCGCGGTCCCGCACTACGTCTCCCAGCCGCCGAACCCGAAGGCCACCGTGGCCCTGCTGCAGCGCGTCGAGCAGGCATTGGATCTCGCTGTCCCGCTGGGCGACCTGCCCACCCGGGCGGAGGCCTGGGAGGCCTCGGTCACGGAGATGACCGAGGACGACGAGGACGTGGCCGACTACGTGCGCGGGCTCGAGGAGCGCGGTGACGCCGAGGCGGTGGACGTGGAACAGCACATCGATGCCGACGCGATCGCGGAGGAGTTCGAGAAGTACCTGCGGCGGCGGGACCCGGGCACCGGCCCGTAGCCGGAAGTGCCGTGCGCAGGCGTCGACGCGGTTGCGGTCAGCCGATCCGCTCGATGGAGACCACGGGCGTGGTGATGCGCCAGGTGCGCACGTCCGGGTCGTCGGCGGCGCGCACCCAGAACTGGGCCGACTCCCCCACACGGCAGCTCTTGATGCCGAGCAGCGGGATGTCCTCGGAATCGCGGCGCAGCGCGCTGATGCTCCACTGCTCGTCCTCGGCGTCACCGCCGATACCCGGTGCGCGCATCAGGGTCATCTCCCCCAGATCCACCACGTACGTGGACGTGCGGGTCTGCACGGTCCACACGCCCTCGGTCAGATCCGGGGCCAGCTCGCTGACGGTCCTCACAGGCGCAATATAGCGTGTCGCGGTGTCAGGACGCGGCAGGTACGCCGAGCAGCGCGTCGACGGCGGTGGCCACGGCGGCGGGAGCGCCGGTGTCGGGACCGCCCGCGGTGACGGCCTTCTCGGCCCAGGCGTCGATGGCTGTGAGGGCGTGCGGCGTGTCCAGATCGTCCGCGAGGTACCGGCGCACCCGCGCGATCAGTTCCGCGCCGTCCGGGGCCGACGGGGCCGCGAAGGCACGGCGCCACAGGTCCAGGCGCGCCAGCGCCCGCTGCAGCACTTCGTCCGACCACGGCCGGTCCTGCCGGTAGTGCCCCTCGAACAGTCCGAGGCGGATCGCGGCCGGGTCGACGCCCGAGCGGCGGAGCTTCGAGACGAAGACGAGGTTGCCGCGGCTCTTCGACATCTTCTCGCCGTCGAGGCCGATCATGGCCGCGTGCACGTAGTGCCGGGCGAAGCGGCGCTCGCCCGTGGCGGCCTCGACGTGCGCGGCGGAGTACTCGTGGTGCGGGAAGATCAGGTCGCTGCCGCCGCCCTGGATGTCGAAGCTCGCGCCCAGGCGGTTCGCGGCGATGGCGGCGCATTCGATGTGCCAGCCCGGGCGGCCCGGCCCCTGCGGCGAGGGCCACGAGGGCTCGCCGGGGCGCACCGCGCGCCAGATCAGCGGGTCGATCGGATCCCGCTTACCGGGACGGCCCGGGTCACCGCCGCGCTCGGCGAAGAACTTCTCCATCGTCGCGCGGTCGTAGCCCGATTCGTAGCCGAACTGCTCGGTGGCGTCGGACCGGTAGTAAACGTCCGGGAACTCGGGATCGTCGACGATGTACGCGGATCCGTTGTCCAGCAGCTTCCCGACGTACTCGACGACCTCGTCGACCGATTCCACCGCGCCGATGTAGTCGCGCGGCGGGATCACGCGCAGAGCCTCCATGTCCTCGCGGAACAGATCGGTCTCGCGGGCGCCGAGATCGCGCCAGTCGATGCCGTCCCGCTCGGCCCGCTCGAACAGCGGATCGTCGACGTCGGTGACGTTCTGCACGTAGTGCACGTCGTGGCCGTTGTCCCGCAGCACGCGATTGACCAGGTCGAACGCGAGGTAGGTGGCTGCGTGACCGAGGTGTGTCGCGTCGTACGGGGTGATGCCGCAGACGTACATGCCGGCCACCGCGCCGGGGTTCACGGGGCGCACGACCGCGTCGGAGGTGTCGTAGAGGCGCAGCGGGACCGACGGCCCGGGCACGCTGGGGACGGTGGGAGTCGGCCAGGAACGCATACCCCCACCCTATGCGTCCACGTCCGGGCGGGGATTTCGGGCCGGACCGATGTACCGGCGGCCGCCGGCGGCGAGGTCCGGCCCCGAGCGGGTCGCGGATCGACGGAAACCCCGGATCGACCAGGGACGAACTTGTGGCGCAATAACTCTCAGGAAACTCTTGCCTCGACCTACTAGCGGGTGACCCGATCTGCCGCCATGCTTTACCCCACCTTGACGATAGGCCGTACCAGGAGGTGAATGTCTTGTCCCGCAATGAATTCGAGAGCATCATCGCCAACCTGTTTCCCGGTGAATCCCGGTGGTTCGCGTACTGCCTCCTGGGCGGCATCGCCGTCGCCCTGACCTGGCGGTTCGTGGCGGCGCCACGCCGGCGCGCGGTCGTCGAGCCGCCCCTGACCGCCACCGAACTGGCGTGCGTGCGGAACCGGCAGGCACCCGTGGTGGTAGCTCTCGCCCAGCTGCGCGCAGCGGACCGGACGGACAGCGCTCCGGTGCAGCTCGACACCGATGCGATCACCCGGGTGGTGCGCACCCACTACGTCGGCCGCGCGTCGTACACGGTGAGCGAGCTGATCGTCACCCTCGCCGGCGAACTCGACGCGCTCGAGGAGCGCCTCGTCACCCGCGGCTACCTCCGCTCCGACACGGACCGGTGGCGCATGCGCCTCGGCGCGGCGCCCGTGACGGCCTGCGCGGTCGGGGGCGCGGTCAGCGGCCTGGTCCTGGCCGTCCAGCAACGCGCGAGCGCCGCGCTGATCACCGGCATCCTGCTGCCGGCCTTGATCACGGCGATCTTCGTGGCACCTCACCTCTGGTCCGTCGATCGCGCTACCCGCGCGGGCCGGAAGCTGCTCGCGGCCGAGCGTGAGCGCTTGGACTACCTCGCACCGTCACGCAGGCCTGCATGGACGACCTACGGCGTCGGAGCGGTCGGCCTGTCCGTGGCCCTCTTCGGCACCGCCGCTCTGTGGCAGTTCGACGACGGCTTCGCCGGTGCGGTGGAGCTCGCCGGGAGTGCCGAGGCCTCGGGCGACGGGGGTGGCTCCTGCGGTGGGGCGTCGTGCGGCGGAGGGGGTGGCTGCGGTGGGGGCGGGGGTTGTGGCGGCTGCGGCGGGTGCGGAGGATGAACGTCATGACCAGCACCGTTCCCCGCCACGTGACCGCACTCGGTCCCCTCGGCCTGGGCTGGCGTCGCGAGATCGCGGGAGTCATCGCGGATCTGCGGCCCGGATTCTGCGAAGTGATCGCCGAATCCGTCCCGATCCGCCGCGGCAGGGCCGTGCCCGACCCGCTCCTCGTCGACCTGCGCGAGCGCGGCGTCCCGCTGATCCCGCACGGTGTCGCGCTCTCGCTGGGCGGAGTCGACGAGCTCGAGCCCGACCGCGTGCACCGACTCGCGTCCTGCGCCGAGGCCTTCCGCGCTCCCCTGGTGAGCGAGCACATCGCCTTCGTCCGCGCCGGTGGCATCGAGGCCGGACACCTGCTGCCGGTGCCGCGGACCCGCGAGGCGATGGACGTCCTCGTGCGGAACATCCGGCGCATGCAGGATGCGCTCACGGTTCCCTTCGCCGTGGAGAACATCGCGGCCTTCCTCCGGTGGCCCGACGAGGAGTTCACCGAGGCCGAGTTCCTCACCGAGCTCATGGATCGCACGGACGCGCTCCTCGTCCTCGACGTGGCGAACGTCTACGCGAACTCCCTCAACCGCGGCCGCGATCCGCACGCCGAGTTGGCCCGCCTGCCCGTCGACCGGATCGCGTACAGCCATGTAGCGGGCGGCTCGGAGGGTGGCGGCCGGTACCACGACACGCACACCGATCCCGTGAACTCGGGCGTTCTCGCCCTGGTCACGGCCCTGCGCGAGCGTGCGGACGTACCGTTCATGCTCGAGCGCGACGGGCGGTACCCGCCGGCCGGCGAGCTCTTCGACGAACTCGATGCGATCGCCGCGGCGGCGGGGTCCGCCCCGATCACCGAAGCCGCGAGGAGGGTGTGGACATGAGCCTGCGGGAGAGTCAGGAGGCCCTGGTGCGGGCCCTCGTGGCCGACGGTCCGGTCCCCGAGGGGTTCGACCCGGACGAGGTCGCGGCGGCGGGCGCGGTCTGCCGGCATAAGCGCGATGCACACGCCGGGCATGCGGAGGCGGCGCACCGTCGGCGACGGAGGCTGCGCCGGCCCCGCTGACGGGTCAGAACGGAGGCCAGGGGATCGGGCGGTCCGGCGTCGGGAGCGGCATCGTGCCCAGTTCGACGAGGGTCGCCGCTCGGGCGATGAGCGCCTCCTGTTCCTGCTCGGTGATGAGCCCCGCGAGGTCGGGCGGGGAGGCGCGGAAGGCTTCGATGTCGGCCAGCACGTCCTCGGCTATCGCACGCCCGGCCCAGCCCCAGAGAACGGTGCGCAGCTTCGGGGCGGAGTGCAGGCAGATGCCGTGGTCCACGCCGCGGATGCGGCCGTCGGGACCGGTGAGCACGTGGCCGCCCTTGCGGTCGGCGTTGTTGATCAGCACGTCGAGGACGGCCAGGCGGCGCAGGCGGGGGTCGTCGGCGTGCGCCAGTGCGACCTCGGAGATCCCGTCGGCCGCCTCGTCGTCCTCGACGTAGGCCGTGAGCACCTGCAGGTAGCCCTCGGGGACCGCGCCGATGGGGAACAGGTCGACCAGGTCATGGGCATCGGCGGCGTCGGGTTCATCGATCCAGCGTTGCACCATCCCCGCGCCGAGCGGCCCGTCGCGCAGGACGGTCTCGGGGATCAGGCCCCAGCCCAGGGCCTCGGAGACGCGGTACGACGCCACCTCGCGGCCGGCGAGCGTCCCGTCCGGGAAGTCCCACAGCGGCACCTCGCCGCGAACCGGCTTGTAGACCGCGCGCTCCCCCGTCGCGCCCAGCTCACAGAGCAGCGTCGCGTTCGATGCGCTGGTGATCCTCCCGAGAATCGTCAGGTCGGCGGTCTCGAGGTCCACCGTGAGATCCACCTACTCGCCCTCGGAGCTGAAGGCAGCGCCGCGGCGGTAGCCGTTGAGCCGCACGCACATGTGGCCGTCGGGGTCGAGTGGATCTCCGCACAGCGGGCAGGACGGACGTCCCGCACCCAGCACCATTTCCGAGCGGTTGGCGAACTCCCGCGCCGCTTTCGGGGTGAGGAAGACCCGCACCGCGTCCGGCCCCTCTTCTGCGTCGTCGGCGAGCACCACGGATTCGTCGAGCTCCTGCTCGGTGATCGCGAGCAGCTCGATCACGACGGCCCGCTCCTCGGAGTCCCAGCCGAGCCCCATCGTGCCGACCCGGAACTCGGAGTCGACGGGCATCACGAGCGGCTGCAGGTCGGTGACGGGCGTGCCCGCCGGCGGCATCTCCATGCCGAATCGGCGGGAGACCTCGTCGAGCAGGGCGGAGATCCGCTCGGCCAGGACCTCGACCTGCTGCTTCTCGAGCAGCACCGAGACGATGCGGGATTCGTGCACGGCCTGCAGGTAGAACGCGCGGTCGCCGGGTTGCCCGACGGTGCCCACGACGAACCGGTCGGGCGTGCGGAAAACGTGGACGGAGCGACTCATGCCTCGCCTCCCACCGTGGCCTCCTTGGCTGGACGTTTCGGCAGCGTGACGCTACCGGACGAGTTGACGCACTGCACGAGTGGGCGGCTGGGCCCGTACGTGACGATCGAGACCGACGCGGGCGCGACGAACAGCCGCTGGAACTGATCGAGGTGTGTTCCGAGAGCGTCGGCGACGACCGCCTTGATGACGTCGCCGTGACTGCACGCCACCCACACGGCCGCGGGCCCGAACTCGTCGGTGAACCGGCGATCCGCCTCCCGCACGGCCGCCACGGCCCGCGCCTGCACGTCGGCGAGCCCTTCCCCGTCGGGGAAGACGGCGGCCGAGGGCTGGTGCTGGACGGTCTTCCACAGCGGTTCCTGCAGCAGATCCGTGATCGCGCGGCCGGTCCAGGTGCCGTAGTCGACCTCGACCAGCCGCTCGTCCACCTCGGGCACCAGGCCGTGGGCGGCCGCGAGCGGCGCGAGGGTCTGCTCGCACCGCAGCAGCGGGGAACGGACGGCGGCCACCAGGTCGACATCGGCGAGCCGGCCGACGAGATCGGCGGCCTGGGCGCGGCCGGCGTCGTCGAGGGCGACGCCCTCGCTGCGACCCGCGAGCACACCGGAGGTGTTCGCGGTCGAGCGGCCGTGGCGGAGCAGGATCACGGTCATGCTCCAGAGTCTAGGCGCGCGGCGTGCCCGTTCCGGGCCGCTGATCGCTCAGAGCGGAACCGCTACGCGGCGACCACGGCCCGCACGAGCGCGTTGGCCGCGGCGACGGCACCGTCGGATGCGGGGAGAAGCGGCAGCCGCACGGCGGGCGTCGCGATGCGGCCCTGCGCGGCGAGGACGCCCTTGATCACCGTGGGGTTGGGCTCGGCGAAGAGCGCCGAGGCCAACCCGGCGAGCGCGCCACCGATCACGCGCGCCTCCTCGAGCCGGTGCTCGCGCCACGCGGCGAGGAGCGCGGCGAACTCGCCCGCCGCGACATTGGCGCACGCGGAGATCGCGCCGTGCCCGCCGAGCGCCAGGACGGCACCGACGAAGGGGTCGTCACCCGCCAGCACCGAGACCGCGCCCGGGGTGCTGGTGTTGATCGCGGCGAGCAGGCGCACCGTCGTCTCGGTGACACCGCCGGACGCGTGCTTGAACCCGGCCACCCCGTCGAGCGCGGCGAGGGCGAGCAGGGTGTCCACCGACAGGGTGCGCCCGGTGCGCTGCGGGACGTCGTAGACGATGACCGGAACGGGGCTCTCCGCCGCGACCCGCCGGTAGTGCTCGACGACACCGGCCTCCGACGGGCGGGTGTAGTACGGGACGACCACCAGTGCGAAGTCTGCGCGGGGGTCGATCCCGCGCAGCGCCTCCGCCGTGCCGTCGGTGGCGTTGCTGCCCGCGCCGACGGTGAAGACGGCGCCGTGCTCGGCGCAGACCCCGCCGACCAGGTCGATCACGGTGGCCCTTTCGGCTGCGGTCAGCGTCGCCGGCTCACCCGTGGTGCCGAGCGCGAGGAGGCCGTCGGCACCGTCGGCGAGGGTGTCGTGGGCGAGGCGTTCGAGCGAAACGAGGTCGACGGTGCCGTCCGCGGCGAAGGGCGTGACGAGCGGGACGTGAAGGCCGGTGAGCTGCTGCATGGGATCAGATTCCGTCATCCCGAGCAGAAGGACCAGCGCAAGAATGCGATGTCGAGCGTAAGGTGAACTGATGCTGGACGTGCACCGCCTCCGACTGCTGCGCGAACTGTCGCTGCACGGCACCATCGCGGCCGTCGCCCAGTCCCTCGACTACACGCCGTCGGCCGTCTCTCAGCAGCTCGCGACGCTGGAACGCGAAGCGGGGCGACCACTGCTCGAGCGGACCGGACGCAGTGTCCGGCTCACCGAGGCCGGGCGGATCCTCGTCGGCCACGCGGACGCCGTCCTCGCTCGCCTGGAACGTGCTCGGGCCGAACTCGACGCCCTGGGTACCGAGGTCGCGGGCGAACTGCGCATCGGTGCCTTCAGTTCGGCGATGCGTACCGTCGTGACGCCGGCGCTGCTCCGCCTCTCGCGCGACCACCCGCTTCTGCGGGTGCGCGTCACCGAGATCGACCCGGCGACCGCGCCCGACGAACTGCGCTCACGGCGGCTCGACGTGGCGTTGATCCAGCACTACGACTGCCTGCCCGCCCGGGACGAACCCGGGCTCGACACCGAGCCCCTGTTCGATGAGGCCGTCCACCTCGCGACCCACCGGGACCGCCCCCGCACGCTCGCCGAATGCACCGGCGAGCGCTGGATCTCCGGCACAGTCGGCACGATGTGCGACGACGCCACGGTCCGGACCTGCGAGAACGCCGGCTTCACCCCCCGCGTCCGCCACCGCACCGACGATTTCGCGGCGGTCCTGGCCCTCGTCGAGGCCGGGCAGGGTGTGGCCGTGATCCCCGACCTCGCCGCCGTCGACGTGCCCGAGGACGTCCTCCTCACCCCGCTCGACGTGGTGCGACACACCTCACTCGCCTACCGGCGCGGCGCCAGCCGGGATCCCCTCATCGGGGCGGCGCGGGCGGCACTCAGGTCGCGCTGATGACCCCGCCCCACAGCAGGCCGAGAACCAGGAAGCCCACGACGATCCGGTAGCCGACGAACCAGTTCAGCGAGTGCTTGGAAACGAAGTCGAGCAGCCAGGCGATCGCGGCGTAGCCGACGACGAAGGCGATCACCGTCGCGACCAGCAGCTGCGGGCCGGAGGCGTGCAGGCCCGGGCCGCCCTTCTCGAAGACATCGCCCAGGCTGAACAGGCCCGAGGCCGTGACCGCCGGAATGGCCAGCAGGAAGGACAGGCGCACCGCCGCCTCGCGCTTGAGGCCGAGGAACAGGCCCGCGCTCGACGTGGCGCCCGAGCGCGAGACGCCGGGGATCAGTGCGAGGCACTGCGCGAGTCCCATGAGGATGCCGTCACGGGCCGTCACCTGATCGAGCGTGCGCTGCCGGTTCGCGTACACCTTGGAGCTCACGTACTCCGCGGCGAAGATCACCAGCGAGAAGACGATGAGCATCGTCGCCACCAGGTAGAGGTTGCGGGCAGCCGTGCGGATCTCGTCCTTGAGCAGGTACCCGAGTACACCGATCGGGATCGTGCCGATGATCACGTACCAGCCGATCCGGTAGTCGACGCCGCGCTCCGCCTTGTCGAACAGGCCGCGGAACCACGCGATCACGATGCGGTAGATGTCCCGCGCGAAGTAGATGAGGACCGCCAGTTCGGTACCCAGCTGGGTGACCGCGGTGAACGAGGCACCCGCATCGTCGCCGAACCAGAGCTCCGAGACGATCCGCAAGTGTCCCGAGGAGGAGACGGGGAGGAACTCCGTCAATCCCTGCACCACACCGAGCACGATCGCCTGCAACCACGTCATGTCCACCCGGGCAGGCTACCGGCCCGACCGCCGCACGGCCCGGGGCGGTAGTTTCGAGGGATCATGACCCGTACCGTCGCCTCCCGCCTCGCAGCCCTCGCCGTCGTCGCCACCGTCGCCCTGGCCGGCTGTTCGACCACGCCCTCGCGGGAGAGTCGCCCCACCATCACCCCGGCCCAGCCCGCCGTCGCGCCGGAGTCGACGGCGCCGCCCGCCGGCTCGGTGACGCCGGCCGGTGCGGGCGAGGGCCTCGCCTTCGACCCCGTCGGCCGACGGCTCGCCGCGATCGTCGGGAACGAGGTCGTGCTGTACTCGGTCGACGGTGGGGTGCGCGAGACCGCCAGAGTCGCGACGGACGGCCTCCCCCATCAGGTCGTTGCCAAGGGACCTCGCGGTGCCGGTTTCCTCGTCGCGACGAAGAGCGGTGTCCTCGAGATCAACGGCGACAAAGCCGGCGAGACACAGAAGGTCGCGGGTGATGTCGTCAGTGTCTCGCCGTACGACAAGGTCAACGACGACCTGGTGTGGGCGGTCGCGGGAACCGCGAACGGTGACGTCGTCCTGCTGCGGACCGGCCGGGATCCCAAGACGATCACCGGCCCCGTGGAGGCGAGCCGCATCCTCGTGCACGACGGCGACGTGGTCGTCGTGGACCGGCTGCAGTCCTCGGTCTCCGAGGTCGACGTGGCCGGCGGTAAGCAGGGCAAGGGGCTGCGAGTGGGACGCGGCATCACGAACGCGACCGTCACGCCCGACGGCCGGGTGTTCGCCGTGGACACCGGGAAGAACCAGATCATCGGCTACACCGCCGCACCGCTGATGGAACGCTTCCTGTACCCGGAGTCGGGCTCGCCGTGGGCCGTCGACTTCGACGCCACCGACAAGCTCATGTGGGTGACGCGCACCGCGTCGAACGAGGTGGTCGGCTACGCGCTCAACAAGGGGATCCCCGAGCAGCGCAAGCTGTACCCCACCGTCCGCCAGCCCAACGCGATCGCGGTGGACGCGAAGACCGGGACCCTGTACGTCCAGTCGGCCACGGGGGCCGGCATCCAGGCGATCGCCACCCGGTAGGAGACGCCATGACGATCAGCGCGGACGCACGGGAGAGCGGTGCTTTCAGCAACGAGGAGTACGATTTCCTGCCGCTGCGGTTGCCGCGGGAGGTCTCCCGGGTCACTGCGGCGATGCGGCTGACCATCGAGGCCGAGTTCGGTGGGTGGGAACTGAGCCGCGTGCGGCTGTACACCGACGGCTCACGGCGGGTGTTGCTGCGCCGCAAACGCACGAAAACGTCCGGCATGCTGCCGCCGGACGCCACGAAGGGGTTGTGAACACCATGTCGGCGATGTCTCAGGCGATCTACCGGTCGCTTCTGCGGGTGATGTTCCTCGTCTCACCCGAGCGGATCCACCACCTGGTGTTCGGCCTCATCCGCGGGACGACCGCCGTGCCGCCCGTCCGCGCCGGTATTCGACGGGGCCTCGCGTACCGCGACCCGATCCTGGAGCAGACCGTCTTCGGCGTGCGATTCCCCGCCCCCGTCGGGCTGGCCGCGGGCTTCGACAAGAACGCGCGCGCCGTCAACGGCTGGGGCGCGCTGGGCTTCGGTTTCGCGGAGATCGGCACCGTCACCGCACACCCCCAGCCCGGCAACCCCTCCCCCCGCCTCTTCCGGCTCCCTGCGGATCACGCCCTGATCAACCGGATGGGCTTCAACAACTACGGCTCGGGTGCCGCCGCCAACGAGCTCCGCAAGCGTGATGCGGGCCCGACGGCGGTGCCGATCGGCGCCAACATCGGCAAGACCAAGGTCACCCCGCTCGAGGGTGCCGCCGAGGACTACCGGACCAGCGCCATGCTGCTCGGCCCGCTCGCCGACTTCATCGTGGTCAACGTCTCCTCCCCGAACACCCCCGGCCTGCGCGACCTGCAGGCCACCGAGTCGCTGCGGCCGGTGCTGCAGGCAGTGCTCGACACCGTCACCGTGCCCGTGCTGGTCAAGATCGCGCCGGACCTCGCCGACGAGGACGTCGACGCGGTCGCGGATCTGGCCCTCGATCTGGGACTCGCGGGCATCGTCGCGACCAACACGACCATCAGCCGCGCGGGCCTGGCCACCCCGGCCGCGGAAGTCGAGGCGATCGGCGCGGGCGGCCTGTCGGGACGGCCCGTCAAGGCCCGGTCGCTCGAGGTGCTCCGCAGGCTCTCCGCGCGCGTGGGCGACCGACTGGTGCTGATCTCCGTCGGCGGTATCGAGGACGTGGACGACGTCTACGCGCGCATCCGCGCGGGCGCCTCGCTGGTGCAGGTGTACACGCAGTTCATCTACGGCGGTCCCGCCTGGACCCGCTCGGTGCACAAGCAGCTCGCGGCGCGACTGCGCGCCGACGGCTTCGCGTCGATCTCCGACGCCGTGGGCGTCGATCGCTGAGCCGCCCCTCCACGACGAAGGCCGCGCCCCGGATTGCGGGGCGCGGCCCTGTTCGTCGTCGGCCTAAGTCTGGGCGTAGGTCGCGGTGATCGAGCCGCGGGCGATCGCGGCGCCGAAGAGATTGAAGCCCAGGTACGCGGGAGTCGCGGTCGCGGGCAGGTCGAGCTTCTCGACGCCCAGTGCGTGCACCACGAAGATGTACCGGTGCGGGCCGTGGCCCGCGGGCGGGGCGGCGCCGATGTAGCGGGGCAGGCTCGCGTCGTTGTTCAACGTGAGCGCGCCCTCCGGGAGCGAGCCGGGCGCACCGTCGCCGGCGCCGGAGGCGAGCGAGGTCACGGACGCCGGGATGTTCGCGACGGCCCAGTGCCAGAACCCGGAGGCCGTGGGGGCGTCGGGGTCGTAGCAGGTCACCGCGTAGGACTTGGTCCCCTCGGGGGCGCCGCTCCAGGACAGCTGGGGCGAGACGTCCTCGCCGCCGGCGCCCATGATCCCGCTGCGGTGCGCGACGGGGAGCTCGGCACCGTCGACGATGTCGGTGGAGGTGACGGTGAGCGCCGGGAGCGCGGGGAGGCCGGCGTACGGATCGAACGGTGCGGTCATGGTGGTGGTCCTCTCGTTCAGCGGGGCGAGTGGCTCAGGAGTTCATGAGGAAGTGCTCGAACACCTTGGTACCGAACAGTAGTGCGTCCACGGGGACGCGCTCGTCGACGCCGTGGAAGAGCGCGGCGAAGTCGAGGTCCTCGGGCAGCTGCAGCGGCGCGAATCCGAAGCAGCGGATCCCGAGCTTGGCGAAGGCCTTCGCGTCGGTGCCGCCCGACAGCATGTACGGGACGGTGCGCCCCTCAGGATCGAAGGCGAGGATCGCCGCGTTCATCGCGTCGACGAGGTCACCGTCGAACTGGGTCTCGTACGAATCGAGTTTGGTGATCCACTCCCGCTCGATGTCGGGCCCGAGGATCTCGTCGAGCTCGCGCTCGAAGGCGGCCTGGCGTCCCGGCAGCACCCGGCAGTCGACGACAGCCTCGGCCGTCTGCGGGATGACGTTGGCCTTGTAGCCGGCGTTGAGCATGGTGGGGTTGGCGGTGTCGCGGAGCGTCGCGCCGACGATGCGGGCCAGGCCGCCGATCTTCGCGAGCTGTCCCTCCAGATCCGGGCCGTCCAGATCGATGTCGATCGTCGACTCCCGGTCGAGCGCGCGCAGGAAGGCGATCACGCTGTCGGTGAGGACCAGGGGGAACTTGTGCCGGCCGAGGCGGGCGACCGCCTCCGACAGAAGGGTCACCGCGTTGTCCTCGTGCACGAACGAGCCGTGCCCGGCCCGCGCCTTCGCGGTCAGACGCATCCAGCACATGCTCTTCTCGGCGGTCTCGACGAGGTAGAGGCGCTTCTTGTCGCCCGACGGGGTGTCCACGGTCAGCGAGAAGCCGCCCACCTCGCCGACGGCCTCGGTGACGCCCGTGAACAGATCGGGCCGGTGCTGCACGAGCCAGTGCGAGCCCCAGGTGCCGCCGGCCTCCTCGTCGGCGAGGAAGGCGAAGGTGATGTCGCGCGGCGGGACGGTGCCGCTGGACTTCAGCTGCCGCGCCAGGGCCAGCATGATCCCGCACATGTCCTTCATGTCGACCGCGCCACGGCCCCAGACGTAGCCGTCCTCGACGGCGCCCGAGAAGGGGTGCACGCTCCAGTCGGCCGGTTCGGCGGGCACCACGTCGAGATGGCCGTGCACCAGCAGGGTCCCACGCTTGGGGTTGGCGCCCTTGAGCGTCGCGAAGACGTTGCCGCGGCCGGGCTGCCCGGACTCGACGTACTCGGTCTCGTAGCCGACCTCCTCCAGCTGCGCCTGCACCCAGCGCGCACAGTCGGCCTCACCCTTGGTCGTGGCGAGCTCGCCCGTGTTGGAGGTGTCGAAACGGATCAGGGCGCTGACGGTGTCGACGACCTCGTCGAGCGCGTTCACTGGTGTAGGCACACCCATATGAGTACCACGAACCGATGGTGGCGCAGTGGCGCCCACGGGTGTCCCGACGTGGCGATTTGGATTCCGGGGGCGCCGTGGATTACGGTTAACGAGCTTCCCGGCGCGGGTGGCGGAATGGCAGACGCGCTAGCTTGAGGTGCTAGTGTCCTACTAATGGACGTGGGGGTTCAAGTCCCCCTCCGCGCACAGCACGAAAACCCCGGCTCCGGCCGGGGTTTTCGCGTTTCCGGACGCACCTTTCGCGTCACGCGGAGCGGGAATCAGCGCACCGGCTGCGGAGCCAGCTCGATCCGGTGCGTGGGATCCCAATCGACGTCGCCGTGCAGCGAGGAGAAGCTGTACTCCACCTTCTCCCGGCCTCCGGTCTCGTCGAGCCGCAACGCCGACAATCGGCCCCGTGCGAGCAGGCGCCCTTCGGCGTCGAAGATGGTGGCGTCCCGCTCCGTGATGGCGTCGTAGTCGGCGTGGAAGGCCTCGTACAGTTCGCGTCCCGTGTACGTGTCCATACCGTCATGATGCTCCCGTTCCGATCGCGCGCGACGGATTTCGCCGGCGATCGGGACATTCGGAACAGTTCCCGCGAACCTGTCCCCGCGAGGCGTCCCAGGACGCCGGAGGGAAGCAGGACCGCGGACCGTCTGGCAGGCTGACGGGCGTGCCGCAGTCGATCGAGCCCGCCCGCCTCCGCAAGCTCCGTGACATCACGCCGGTGACCCGCTTCGGGGTCGGTGGTACGGATCTCGGCATCGCCTGCCGGGTGGGCGGCGAGGTGCTCTACGTCTTCGGCGACACCTTCGAGGGGCTCAGCATCGGGGCCGGCGAGTGGCGCTCCCCCGTCGGCCTCTTCGGCGACCGCAACGGCGTGATGACCCGGCCCGCCGGACCGGATCCGTCCCGGGCGCGCCAGCTGCTCGACTACTCACACGACACCGGCCTGTTCACGACGATCCTGCCCACGACCTGCATCGAGGTCGACGGTTCGCTGTACCTGCACACCATGACGATGCAGAGCCTCGACACCGTCGTGCAGACGGGCCTGTGGCGCAGCGACGACGGTGCGGCCGGCTGGCGCGAGGTCGCGCAGTACAACGCGGGGCACGCCGACGGCGCCTGGTGCATGTGGGCGCTGTGCCCGGCTCCCGACGGGTACACCTACAACGTCTCCACCGGTGGTCTCTCGCGCGACAAGGGACTGCGGCTGCACCGCATGCGGACCGAGACCCTGCCGACGCTGCACAGCGGCATCAACGTGGAGTGGGAACCCTGGGGCTGGCGGCCGGACACGGGATGGGGTTGGGGCAATCCGCCGACGGATCTGGCCCTCGGCCAGGGCTACGGAGAGTTGTCGCTCTCACTCGTCGAGGGCACGTGGGTGCTGACCTACTTCGACGCCGCCGGTTATCGGATCGCGGCCCGTTTCGCCGATCGCATCGACGGCCGCTGGTCCGATCCGGTGACGTTGCTCCAGGGCTCGTCGTGGCAAGACGAGGACCACGCCGCGGGCCGGGTCGCGCAACTCTACGGCGGCTATCTCGTGCCGGGCTCGACGCTCGACTCGGCGCGGCTCGTCGTCTCCCAGTGGAACACCGCAGTAGGACACCCGTACAAGTCGATGATCTTCACCGGCGCACTGCGCAGGCCGTGATGCTCAGTCCTGCCCGCCCAGACGTTCTTCGATGAACCGGACGGTCTGCTCGATCAGGGGCCGGAGCATCTGCTGCACCTCGTCGTCGGAGATCGGCCGGCCCAGGATCACGGCGCCGAGCTGAGGGATCATGAACGGCGCGGCCTGCAGGCCGATGGCGGCGTACAGCGCGACCGCCGCTCGCAGGTCGTCGGTCCCGCCCGTCACGGCGCGCAGCCGCTCGACCTTGCGCCGGTAGAACTCCCGCCGTGCGTCGCTGAAGGGCGGAGACTCGGCCCGGTCGGCGTCGTAGTGCAGCGACTCCCACATGAGCAATCGCACCAGTTCGGGATCACGACGGTGATGGTCGTAGGCGGCCATGACGTGATCGGTGAGCGTCTGCCCCTCGAGGAACGGGCTGTGCTCGACGTGCTCGGTGAGCGCCTTCGCCATCACCACCTCGAAGAGCCCCTCCTTGCTCCCGAAGTAGCCGTAGATCCGCTCCTTGTTCACGCCGGCCTCCGCGGCGATCCTCGCGACGCGGGCGCCGTCGAAACCGCGACGGGTGAATTCCTTCCGTGCGGCGGCGATGAGCGCCTCGCTGGTGGGCGTGGATTCGTATCCGGCGGCGTCGGTCACGTCGACAGACTACCGCCAACCGTACGGTTGACGCGCCAACCGTACGGTTGCTACGTTCGGCGCATGACGACGACCACGCCGCCCGACCTCGCTCGTCCCGCGCTCCTCCGCACCGGCACGATCGCGGCCGTCGGAGCCCTGCCGATGGTCGGCGCGCTCTACGTCGTGCTTCCACTGGGTACCGAGATCGGAGCGCTCCCCGGCGCGAGCGGCGCGGCCACGGCGCTGGCGAGCACCGCCTTCGCGGTGGCCTACGCGGTGGGGATCCTCGCGCTCGGCCCTCTGGCCGATGCGGTCGGCGCCCGTCGGCTCATGGTCGCGAGCGTGGCCGCCACCGCGGTCGTCACGGCGTGCACCGCTTTCGCCCCGTCCGCGATCTGGTTCCTCACGGGCCGCGCCGCGCAGGGCCTCGCGGCGGCCGCGTTCACCCCCGCCACCCTCGCCTACATCGCCCGTACAGCACCGGTGTCGGCACGTGTGCGGCTGAACACCGCGGCGATCGGCGCGGGTCTCGCCTCCGCCGTGGTGAGCCAGGTGTCAGCCCAACTGATCGCCCCCGCGGGCGGACTCCGAGGCGTCTTCCTCGCCTTCGCCGTCGGCGCGGCGCTCGCAGCCCTCGCGGTCCGGACGCTGCTGCCGGTCGATGCGGCCCCCGTGGGCGCGGCTCCGTCGCCGACCGCCGTGCACGGGGCGATCCCGGGGCTGCTCGCCCGTCCGCGGCTCGTCCTGCTCTATTGCACCGGCCTGACCTTCCTCAGCGTCCTCGTGGCCCTGTACACGTCTCTCGGAGCCGACGGCCGCTGGTCGGCGACGACCCTGCTCATCCTGCGCGCGAGCTCGTTGCCCGCGGTGATCGTCGCCGGAGTGCTCACACTGCGCCTGGGCGGCGTCCCGGCGCGGGTCCGCATCCTGAGCGCGGTCGGCCTCGCGGTCGCGGGTGCGCTGCTCTGCGCCGGCGGCGCCACTCTCGCCGTCGGCGCCGGACTGTTCCTCCTCGTGGGCTCGATCGCGCTCGCCGCGCCGTCGGTGGTGGCGGAGGTGACACGGCTCGGCGCGCCCGCTGTGGGCGCCGCAGCGTCGCTCTACACCGTCACGATCTTCGGTGGCGCGAGCCTCGGCGCCCCACTCGACGCACTGCTCGGTGGCGGCCTGACGACGGTCGCCCTCGGCGGCGCAGCGGTCCTCGCCCTCGGCGGCCTGACCGCCGCGATCGCGACCCGGGGCTGACCCTCAGGCGATGCCCGGTACCTCGGTCGCCGCGAAGTCGGCGAGCGCCTCGTGCACGATGTCAGGGATGTCGCCGGAGACGTTCACCGTGACGCCGAACTCGTCCGGATCCAGGGGCTCGAGGATCTCCAGCTGCGAGGCGAGCATGTCCGCCTTCATGAAATGGCCGGCGCGGCCGCTCATCCGCTCCTGCAGGAGTTTCTCGTTGCCGGTGAGGAAGACGAAGTAGACGCTCGCCCCCGCCGCGCGGATCCGGTCCCGGTACACCCGCTTGAGGGCCGAGCACGCCACGACAGTGGGGCGGCCGGCGATCATCTCGTCACGCAGGTAGGTCCCGATGGTCGCGAGCCACGGCCAGCGGTCCTCGTCCGTGAGCGGGTGCCCGGCACCCATCTTCGCGCGGTTCGCCTCGCTGTGGAAGTCGTCGCCGTCGGCGAAGCTCCGGCCCAGCCGGGCGGCCAGCTCGGCGCCCACCGTCGACTTCCCCGAACCGGAGACTCCCATCACGCAGATCTGGATCATCGCCACTCGTCGAGTAGACCACGTCCACCCGGAAGCGGGCAGGCGAAGGCGTCGCATAATTGACCGCGGCCAGGAGCGGGGGTGAGTGACGATGTGGATCGTCGGGGCGGTCATCGCCGCACTCGTCCTGGCCGTCGGCGTCGCCGCCGCGGAGCTGGTGGCGCGGGCGGCATTGCGCACGCGACTCGCCGGCCTGTGTTCGCGTGTCCTCGGCGCGCCCCCGGTGGTGACACTCGACCGTCGTCGGCCGGTCCTGATCCAGCTGGCGCAGCGCCGCCTCGCGGGCGTGACCCTCGACACGCGCACCGTCGGGGCGGGGCCGCACGCGATCCTGCTCGACGCGCACGCCCGCGTACTCGCGCCCGTCCCCGGCGGTCTGCGCGTGACCGGCCTGGACGCCACCGCGACACTGCGGCTCTCGTGGATCCGGCACATCGTCGACGCCGCCCAGGTGGACGGCGGACCGAGTGGGATCACCGTGCACTCCGTGGCGCTCAAGCCGAAGAAGCGGTCCCTGGTCATGACGGTGGGCCTGCCCGTCGCCTTCGGGATCGGGGTCGGCATCCGGGTCGTGGTCGCAGTCGGCGTCGACGGTGGACGGTTGACCTTCCGCGCGACCGACCTCTCGATGCCGATCAGCGTGGTCCCCGTGCCGATCCCCGTCGCCTGGGCGATCGACTCCTGGGTCAAGGAACTGCGGCCGAAGATCATCCCGGCCGCGCTCGACGCACTCGTCGTCGCGGACGCGCGCTGGGAGAAGGAGTCCGTCACGGTGGACATCACAGCCGACGACGCGACGGTGCCCCTCCTCTCATGAGGGATGATGTGCGCATGTCCGACACGAAAGACCCCATCTCCGCGGAGGACCTCGCCGCGTTCCATCGCGTGCTCGAGGCCGCCGCGCAGCTCGACGACGGCGATCCGCAGTCCGTCGAGGTGCAGCGGGCGGTGGGCCACATGTTCAAGCTGCTCAAGCGCGAGCGCCGCAAGTCCGCCCGCGCCAAGGTGAAGGCGGCCGATCGCGACGTGCTCGAGCGCACCGCCACCGGCAACGCGGAGCGGATCGACGACGAGACCGCGGGGATCCTGCTGACCACGCCCACCACCGGCGACAGCGCGGGCGAGTTGCTGCGCCCGCAGAGTTGCTATATCTGCAAGCAGCCCTACACGCGGATCGACGCCTTCTACCACCAGCTGTGCCCGGAGTGCGCCGCGTTCAGCCACGCCAAGCGCGACGCGACCACCGATCTCTCCGGGCGCCGCGCCCTGCTCACCGGTGGCCGCGCCAAGATCGGCATGTACATCGCCCTGAGGCTGCTCCGCGACGGCGCCGACCTCACGATCACCACGCGCTTCCCCACGGACGCCGCCCGTCGCTTCGCGGAGCTGGCCGACAGCGCCGAATGGCTCGACCGCCTGCACATCGTCGGGATCGACCTGCGTGACCCGTCGCAGGTCAGCGCACTCGCCGACGCGGTCGCCGCCCGGGGCCCGCTGGACATCATCATCAACAACGCCGCCCAAACGGTGCGCCGCTCCCCCGGCGCCTACTCCGCGCTGGTCGACGCCGAGTCGGGCGACGTCCCGCCGGAGCTGGCGGGCCGGATCATCCGCTTCGGCCGCGCGAGCTCGGCGCACCCCGCGGCGCTCACCGAGGCGCTCGACGGCCACACGGGCGGCGTCTCGGGCGATCTGGCGGCGCTCGACCCCGCCGCGCTCACCGCGCTCGCGCTGCGCGGCGGCTCCTCGTCCGCCGCACGGATCGAGGACGGTACCGCGATCGACGCGGGCGGCCTGCTCCCCGATCTGGTGCACACCAACTCCTGGGTCCAGACCGTCGACGAGGTGGAGCCCCTCGAACTGCTCGAGGTGCAGCTGTGCAACTCGGTGGCGCCGTTCATCCTCATCTCGAAGCTGCGGCCCGCGCTGGCCGCCTCCCCGGCGCGCCGCAAGTACGTCGTGAACGTCTCCGCCATGGAGGGCCAGTTCGGCCGCGGCTACAAGGGCCCTGGACACCCGCACACCAACATGGCCAAGGCCGCGCTGAACATGCTGACCCGGACCTCGAGCACGGAGATGCTCGAGCAGGACGGAATCCTGATGACCGCCGTCGACACCGGCTGGATCACCGACGAGCGCCCGCACCACACCAAGATGCGCCTGGCCGAGGAGGGTTTCCGCGCCCCGCTCGACCTGGTCGACGGTGCCGCCCGCGTCTACGACCCGATCGTGCAGGGCGAGGCCGGCGTCGACCTGTACGGCTGCTTCCTCAAGGACTACAAGCCCTCACCGTGGTGACGGCCGGATAGGCTTGCCCTCGTGGCGGAAACGAAGGTCCTGTTCGACTGCGACACCGGCGTCGACGATTCCCTGGCCCTGCTGTACCTGCTGAGCAAGCCCGAGGTGAACCTGCTCGGCATCGTCTCGACGGCCGGCAACGTGCCCGCGCCGCAGGTCGTGGAGAACAACCTCGGCTGGCTGGAGCTACTGGGCCGCACCGACATCGAGGTCCACCCCGGTTCGGACGCGCCGCTGTCCACGCCGCTCATGACCACCGAGGAGACGCACGGGCCGTTCGGCGTCGGCTACGCCGAGCTCCCGACGCCGACGCGCGGACCGTCGGAGATCTCGGGGCCGCAGGCCTGGTCGGACCTGACGCGCGCACACCCCGGCGAGGTGGTGGCACTGGTGACGGGGCCGTGCACGAACCTCGCGCTCGCACTGCGCGACGACCCCGGCATCCTCACGAGGCTGCGCCGGATCGTGATCATGGGTGGCGCCTTCTGGCACCCCGGCAACACCACGCCCACCTCCGAATGGAACGTCGCCGTCGATCCGGAGTCGCTGTGGGAAGTGCTGCGCGCCTACGGCGAACTCGACGGCACCGGCACGCCACTGCCGATCCTGTGTCCGCTGGACCTCACCGAGACGATCGAGCTCACGCCGGACCACATCGTCCGGCTCGCCGACGCCGCCGGGTCGAGCCCGGCCGAGGTGCTCAACCCCGAGGACCCCGACGGGACGCGGTCGGCCGCGAGCGATCCCGTGGTCCGGGCCGCGTCGGACGCCGTGCGCTTCTACTTCGAGTTCCACCGCGACCACGACCTCGGCTACATCGCGCACATGCACGACCCGTTCGCCGCGGCCGTCGCGTTGGACCCGACGATCGTGGAGACCCGCACCCACCCGGTGGACGTGGAGCTCACCGGATCGCTCACCCGCGGCACCACCATCGCCGACGTGCACGGCGCGTGGAACCGGCCCGACACGGCGCGGATCGCCGTCGCCACGGATCAGGCCGCCTTCTTCGACGACCTGCTCGACTCGATCGCAGGACTCGCCCGTGGGCGCGGCTGAGGGGCAGATCGCGGCGTTCCTCGACGTCGCCGCGGAAACCCTGGACACGATCGAGCGCGTGCTCGCCGACCTCGACGACGCCACCGTCAACGCCGTGCCGGACGCGCCCGGGGTCAACTCCGTCTTCGCGCTCGTGACGCACGTGGGCGGGGCGCTGGGCTACTGGGGCGGCTCGCTCATGGCGGGCGAGGACATCCCCCGCGACCGGTCCGCGGAGTTCCACGCGACCGGCACCGTCGACGAGGCCCGCGCGATCGTCACCCGTCTGCGCGCGGACCTGCCGCGCTGGGCCGCGGTGGCGGCGGTCGGCATCCGCAATCCCGCGGCGACCGGCACCACCCGCAGCAATGCCGCCGTGGCGACCCCCGAATGGGTGCTCACGCACATGCTGCGCGAACTGACTCAGCACACCGGACACATGGAGATCTGTCGCGACCTCGTCGCGCAGCGCGCAGACTGATCGCATGCTGATTCCGAAGGCGATCGCCGAGGGCGTCCGCGACGGCCGCGTCACCACGCAGTACCGCCGGTGGGACTCCCCTCGGGTCAAGGTCGGCGGCACCCAGCTGACGCCGGCGGGCCTGCTCCGGTTCACCCGCGTCACACGCGTGCCCGATGTCGAGAGGATCAGTGACCGGGCCGCGCGGGCGGCGGGCGTCAAGGACGCCGCGGCCCTGCGCACGTTGCTCGCGCCCCGGGATCCCGACGCCCCGCGCCGTGAGCGCGCGGCGCGCGGCGGTGCGAACGTCTACCGCATCCACCTCGAATGGGCGGGCGAGGATCCGCGCCTGGCCCTGCGCGAGGAACTGCCCGACGTCGCCGAGCTCGAGGCCATCGCGAAGCGCCTGGCGCGGCTCGACAGACGGGATTCCGGTCCGTGGACCCGCGAGATCCTCACCTGGATCCGCGATCACCCGCGCGTGGTGTCCAAGGAACTGGCCGCGGAGCGCGGCGTCGACCTGCTGCCCATGAAAGCCGACATCCGCAAGCTCAAGGGCATGGGGCTGACGATCAGTCACGAGGTCGGCTACGAGCTCTCGCCCCGCGGCGCGACGTACCTGCACTGGGTGGAAGGGGACGCGATCCCGTGATCGGCCGTCAGGCGGGCTGCTCGGCGTCTGCGGCGGTCTCGGCCGTCGACTTGGCCCAGCGGTAGTCCGCCTTGCCGGCCGGGGTGCGCTTGACCTCGTCGACGAAGACGATGGTGCGCGGCACCTTGTAGCCGGCCAGCTCCGAGCGGGCGAAGGTCTGCACATCCTCGATCGACGGTCGCTCCTGGCCCTCGGCGACGGAGATCACCGCGGCGACGCGCTGCCCGTACCGGGCGTCGGGCACCGGCACGACGAGGGCGTCGGAGATCGCCGGATGGCCGTGCAGCGTGGCTTCGACCTCCTCGGCGTAGACCTTCTCGCCGCCGGTGTTGATGCACTGGCTGCCGCGTCCGAGGAAGACGATGCCGCCGTCCTCCGCGGGATAGCCCATGTCGCCGAGCACCGAGATCCGGCGGCCGTCCGCGAGCGTCGGGAAGGTGCGCGCCGACTTCTCGGGATCGTTGTAGTAGCCGAGCGGGACGTTGCCGACCCGGGCGATGTAACCCACCTCGCCGGGGGTGGTGATCTCGGCGAAGGACTCGTCGACCACCATCATCTTCTCCGACGGCGGGGCCTTGAGGTTGCCGTTCTCGTCGAGCGTCATGACGCCGTCGTTGCCGGACTCCGAGGCGCCGAAGTTGTCCCGCAGGATCAACTCGGGCTTGATCGCGGCCATCCGATCACGCACATGCTTGGACCAGATCGCGCCGCCCGAGGTGATCGAGAACAGCGACGAGAAGTCTGCGGTGTCCTTCTGCTTCTCCATCTCCTCGACCAGCGGGATGCCCATGGCGTCGCCCACGATGAGGATGGTCTGCGTCTGATCGCGCCCCAAGTTGCGCACGATCTGCTCGGCCTTGAAGTCGCGTTCGAGGATCACGCGCGAGCCGAGGACGAAGAAGGTGAACAGCGAGTAGGCCGCGGCGCCGTGCATGAGCGGTGCGGCGATGAGGAAGGCCAGCGGCGGGAAGTCCTTGGCGCCCTGCCCGACCTCGGCGAGTGTGGTCCGCGGCTCGCCGCCGTACGGCACGCCGGCCGAGAGCGGCTTGCGGAAGAAGTCGTCGTGCTGCCAGACCACGCCCTTCGGGTAGCCCGTGGTGCCGCCGGTGTAGATGATGTAGTGCTCCTCGCCGGTGCGCGGTTCGAAATCGCGCGCGGTGGACTGTGCAGCGGCCTCGGCGAAGGGCACGAGCGTGACGTTCGCGGCGTCCGCGACCGCGGCGGACAGCTCCGGCTGGACCTCGCCGACCACGAAGACGGTCCGCAGCTGCGGCAGCCTCCCGAGGATGCCTGCGAGCGTGCGCTGATGCTCGGACATCTCCACGACGATGCCGCGCGAGTCCGAGTTGGTGAAGATGTACTCGAGCTCGGGGCCGGTGTAGCGGTAGTTCACGTTGACCGGCACGGCGCGGATCTTGATGAGCGCGACGAGGGACTGCACGTGTTCGACGCTGTTCTTGAGGAAGAGCGCGACGTGATCGAACGCCCCGATGCCGTTCGCGGCGAACAGATGCGCCACCTGATTGGCCTGCTCGTCCATCTGCGCGTAGGAGGTCTGCTCCCCCTCGTAGCTCAAGACGATCCGCTCCGGAACCGCGTCGACGACCGCTTCGAAGATGTCGGCGAGGTTGAACTTCATGCGCACTCCTGTTCCTGACCTGCGAACCCGTTCAGCTCGGCAGAACGTGTTCTAGTTGTAACAGGTTCTAGTGTGCCGCGGGGCGGAATCGGCAACGAAACGCCCGCGGGCCCGCTCAGCCCCGCTCCCCGCGCGCCACGACGCCGACCACGGACCGCGCCTGGGCGACGATCGCGGCCAGGTTCGCCCGGTACTGGGCCGATTCCACGACGCCGCGGTCCGACGGCAGACCGTCGAGCACCGGCGTGTGGACGTGCCCGCCGGGGACCGGGGCGGCGAGCCGGTCGCGCACCAGCGTCACGCGATAGCCGATCTCGTTGGAGAGGTAGTCCCCGCCCGCACCCTGCCGCGCGAGCGCGCCCGTCGGCGGCTCCCCTGTGGTCGTGGTCGAGGGCAGCGCGGGCAGGTCGCAGGTCGACGAGACGGCCGGGTTCGCCCCGGTGGCGTAGGCGATCTCGGTGTTGCGGACCACGGGGTACCGGCCCTGCGCGGCCGCACCGATGGCCGCCATCGGCAGCGTGCTGCGGGTCCATTGCGGCGCCGCGCCGGCCTCGGGCGCTTCCCCGCGGTAGCAGGCGCCCTCGTTGTCCACCGCCCCGCCGCGCCAGACGCCGTTGATCGCCTCGAGGTCGAACTTGCCGGGCCGGCCCTGGCTCACCGTCGTGAAGCCCACCGCGCGCGACGGCCCGGGCCGCAGGAAGGGCGTCACGGCGCGCTCCACCATCCCCGCGCCGAAGTCCCGCCACCGCACCGGGAAGGTCATCGCGACCACGGTCACCGGTCCGTTGGGCGTGTCGATCCGGGTGCCGTCGAGAGCGAGCGCGATCGCGCCGGACGGATTGCCCTGGCGGATGTCCCGGCTGAGACGGAACGGATCGAAGCCGGTGACCAGCACCGTCCTCCCCGACGGTGCGCGCCGCTGGCCGCGCGAGACCTCGTCGATCGTGGTCACGATCCGGGTGCGCCGCGCGTCCGGCACCGCGAATCCAGGCCGCCACTCGCGCACGGCTCGGATCAGGGCGAGCCGCGTCCAGTAGAGCGGGCGGTCGTCGGCCGCGAAACCGTCGGTGCCGGTCTGCACGCGCTCCACCGCCGCGCGCCACAGGTCCCGGGACGACCGCTCCGCAGCCCGTTCCGCCTCCGCGACGGTGCGCGCCCCCGCCAGCGCCCGGGACAGGTCGCGCGGATACCGCTCGAATCCCGCGGAGGCGACCAGGCGACCGGGCACCTCCCCCGCGCCGAGGCGCTCCTCGGCGGTGGGCACCGTCGACGGTCCGTCGGCGACCGCGGGCCCGGCGAACAGGGATCCGGCGACGATGCCGACGGCGGACAGGGAGATCGCATGCGCGAGACGTGCCATCCATCGAACCTAGGCCACTGCGCCACGCGGTCCGGCCGGAATACGTTCACGACGCGGCGAACTCTCGCCAGTGGATCGTTCGCAGACCACAGTTGTCGGCCATGACCACCTCCCTGATCACGTCCACGTCCGACGCCGAGCTCGACGCGCGCCTCGGGCCCGTCTACGCCCGGATCGCCGAGGGGGCCGTGGCCCGCGAGCGCGATCGCGACCTCGTGCACGAGCCGATCGCCCAGCTCAAGGCCGCGGGCTTCACCGCACTGCGGGTGCCGAGCGAACTCGGCGGCGGCGGCGTCACGCTGCGTCAGTTCTTCCGCCAGCTGATCAACCTCGCCGCGGCCGACTCGAACATCCCGCAGGCGCTGCGCGTGCACGTGAACTTCGTCGAGGACCAGCGGCTCGCGAACTCCCCCGCGGGCGACGCCTGGCTCCGCGCCGTGGTCGAGGGCACCGTCGTCGGTAATGCGATCACCGAGCCCGGTGTCGGGTCCGTGGGCGGCTACGCGACGAAGCTGACCGCGGACCCCGACGGCGGCTACCGGCTCACCGGCACCAAGTTCTACTCCACCGGCACCCTGTACGCCGACCAGATCCTGGTCGCCGCGGACCTCGACGGCGAGCGGGTCGGCGTGCTCGTCGACGCGAACACCGACGGGGTCGAGAAGGTCGACGACTGGAACGGCTTCGGCCAGCGCCTCACCGCGAGCGGCACGACCGTCTTCACGGACGTGGCCGTCCCCGCGGACCGGCTGCTCGGCGCCGGCTATGGAGCGCCGGGCGCCACCTACGCCACCTCGTACCTGCAGCTCGTGCAGCTCGCCGGACTCGCCGGGATCGCGCAGCGGGCGACCGACGACACCGTGGCCTGGGTGCAGGCCCGGACCCGGACGTTCTCGCACGCCGCCGCCGATCTGCAGCGGCACGACCCGCTGGTGCAGCAGGTGATCGGCCGGCTCTCCAGCGCCGCGTGGTCCGCGAAGCAGTCCGTGCTCGCCGTCGCCGACGTGCTCGATCAGACCCTGGCGGACCGTCGGGTCCACGAGGACCTGCTGCAGGAGGCCGAGCTGGCCGCCGCGCACGCCCAGCTCGCCGTCATCGACACGGTGCTGAAGGCCACCAGCGACCTGTTCGAGGTCGGTGGCGCGTCCATCGTCGACGCCGACCTGCGGCTGGACCGGCACTGGCGCAACGCCCGCACCCTCGCGGTGCACAACCCCGCCATCCAGAAGGCCCGCGCGATCGGCGACCTGCTGCTCAACGGCGCCGACCTGCCCTACGCGTGGAACGCCGGTTCCCGCACCGAGATCGCCAAGTAACCACACCACCGAAAGGCACGACCATGACCCAGGCACGCATCGCCATCATCGGCGCCGGAGTGGTGGGAGCCACCGCCGCGCTCGTCCTCGCCCGCGCCGGGCATCCGGTCGATCTGTACAGCGACCGCACCGCCGAGCAGCTCCGCGACGAGGTGCCGGCCACCGGCACCGCCGTGCTGTTCGGACACTCGCGCGACGTCGACCACACGCTCGTCGAGGAGCTCTACCCGGAGGCACCCGTTTCGACCGGCATGAACACCCGCCTCAACACCGGCGAGCCGGGTGCGCTGGAGCAGGTGCTCGCCTTCGACCCCGACTTCACCTACACGGCCGCCGGCATCGACGTCCGGCTGCGGGCCTACGACCGGATCCGGCTGTTCGAGCAGGCCGGCGGTTCCTTCCACGTCGAGACGGTGACGCCGGAGAACCTCGACGCGATCGCGGGCGCGCACGACCTCACGCTCGTCTCCACCGGCAAGGGCGGCCTCTCGGGCCTGTTCCCGGTCGACGAAGCACGCACCGTCTACCGCTCACCGCAGCGCCATCTCCTGGCCGCGGCATTCACGGTCCTCGGCCACGGCGCGGACGTCTTCACGGCGCGTGGCCACGGCGCGGGCGCGCACAACGTCTTCAACCTGCACACCGATCACGGCGAGATCTGGATCGGGCCCTACTGGCACAAGGACGCGGGCGCGACGTGGAGCGTGCTCGGCTTCGCCAAGCCCGACGGCGCCTGGGTCGAGCGGTTCGGCGAGGTGACCGACGCGCAGAGCGCGCTCGAGGTGGTGACCAGCATCTACCGCGACTACTTCCCCGACGACCTGCCGGACATCGAGAAGCTCCGCGTCATCGAGGAGGATCCGAAGTCCTGGCTCCGCGGCGCCGTCACCCCGACGGTGCGCCAGGGCGTCGGCTACACGCGCGGCGGCCGCCCGGTGCTCGCCCTCGGCGACTCCGCGATCGCCTTCGACCCCATCGCCGGGCAGGGCGCGCAGACGGGACTCATTCAGGTCGCGGCGCTGGTGAAGGCCATCGAGGCCCGCGGCTCCGACTTCACCGCCGAGTGGATCGGCGATCAGTTCGACCGGCACTGGGAGGAGCGCGGCCACGCCGCCGCCGAGGTCACCCGGCTGTTCCTCGGCGACCCCGACTACGCCTTCGCGGCGGGCCTGCTGTTCGCGGGAGCGGTCGCGGACGACGCCGTGGGCGCCGCGCTGTTCGGCCTGCTCTCCGAGCCCGCGCCCATCCTCGACTTCCGCACCGAGGAGGACGTCGAGCGCTTCATCGCGGACGCGAAGGCCGCCTTCGCCCGAGTCTGAAGCACGGGGATCCGTCGATCCGATAGCTCTGCGAACGGACGGGCGAGCGAGTAGCGTCCGGCGGAATGGACATCCTGCGGACGAAGCCCCTAGCCAGGATCAAAGCCGACGGTGCCGCGGAGGGCGGCCTCCGACGGGACCTGCGTCTGGTCGACCTCATCGGATTCGGCGTCGGCATCGTGATCGGGACCGGCATCTTCACCCTGACCGGCGTACAGGCCAAGGTGAACGCCGGTCCCGGCATCGCGATCTCCTTCGTCGTCGCCGGCGTAGTGAGCCTGTTCGCCGCGCTCTGTTACGCCGAGCTCGCGGCCGCGGTCCCCACGGCGGGCAGTGCCTACACGTACGCCTACGCCACCATCGGCGAGGTATTCGCCTGGATCATCGGCTGGGATCTGCTGCTCGAGTTCGGCCTGGGCGCCGCCGTCGTCTCGCGCAGTTGGTCCGGCTATCTCGCCGACCTCTTCCACCTGCCGCCGCACCTGTTCACCGAGGAGGCCCCGGTCAACGTCGGTGCCATTCTCGTGATCGTGATCCTGGGTGTGGTCGCAACCGTCGGGATCCGCGAGTCCGCCCGGGTGACCAACGTGTTGGTGCTCGTGAAGGTGGCGATCTCGGTCTTCGTCGTCATCGTGGGCGTCTTCTTCATCATTCGCTCGAACCTGGTGCCCTTCGTCCCGGACCCGGTGCCGGCGGAGTCCGGAGGGAACGCTCTGGACCGGCCGCTCATCGAGACCTTCCTCGGCGGCGCGCCGTCGCACTTCGGCGTCGCCGGCATCCTCACCGCGGCGGCGGTGGTCTTCTTCGCCTACACGGGCTTCGAGGCGGTCGCCAACCTCGGCGAGGAGGCCCGCCGGCCCGAGCGGGACATGCCGAGGGCCTTGATCGGCACCCTCCTCGCCTGCACGCTGCTGTACGTCCTGGTCTCGGTCGTGCTCACCGGGATGGTCAAGTACACGGACATCGACTCCAGCGCCCCGCTGTCGAAGGCCTTCGACGTGGTGGGCGCGTCCTGGGCGGGAGACCTGGTGGCGATCGCCGCGGTGGCCGGCCTGACCTCGGTGATCCTCGTCGAACTGGTGACGATGGGGCGGATCGGCTTCGCGATGGGCCGCGACGGGTTGATCCCGCCCGCCGTGGCGAAGGTCTCGCCCCGGTTCGGCACACCCACCCGGCTGACTGTGATCATCGTGATCGTATGTGCCCTTATGGGCGGTTTCATCCCGATCGAGGCACTGTCGGAGATGGTCAGTATCGGCGCGCTCTTCGCATTCCTGCTGGTCTCCCTTGCGGTCCCGATCCTGCGACGCACGAAACCGGATCTGAAGCGGCCCTTCCGAGTTCCGTTTTCGCCGCTCATTCCGGTGCTGTCGGGCCTGGCGTGCGTCTACCTCATGCTCAACCTCGCGGTCGCCACGTGGCTGCGCTTCCTGATCTGGTTCGCGCTCGGGGTCGCGATCTATCTCTTCTACGGACGGCGCCACTCCGTGTTGGGTCGTGACGACGCCGTGGCAGACTCTGGCGCGTGACAGTGCGTATCGGTCTGGTCGGAGCGGGTCCGTGGGCGCGGGAGACGCACGCGCCGGCGCTGGAGGCGCACCCGGGGGTCGAATTCGTGGGCGGTTGGGCTCGTGACCCGGCCGCCGCCGGCGAGGTCTTCCCGCGGAGCTTCGAGTCCCCCACCGCGCTGTTCGAGGCCGTCGATGCCGTCGCCTTCGCGGTACCGCCGAACGTACAGGCGCCCCTCGCGGAGCAGGCGGCCCGGGCGGGCAAGCACCTCGTCCTCGACAAGCCGATCGCTCTGGACATCGACGGGGCCACTGCGCTCACGCGGACCGTCGTCGAGTCCGGTGTGCGCTCCGTCGTCGCCTTCACCCGCCGGTTCGCCCCCGAGACCCGCGAGTTCGTCCGCGACGCCGCGGCGCTGAAGCCGGTCGCCGCCGAGGCGCAGTGGCTCTCCGGCGCTGCGCTGGCGGGCAAATTCGCCGCCAGTGCGTGGCGCCAGGAACAGGGCGCGGTGTTCGACGTGGGGCCGCACGTCCTGGACCTGCTCGACGCGGTCGCGGGCCCGATCACGGACGTCGACGCAGCACGCTACGCGGAGGCGAGCGACACCTGGACCGCGCAGCTCGCCCACGCCGGCGGTGCCTCCTCCACCGTCTCGCTGTCGTTGCGCACTCCCGTCCTGCCGACGGTGATGCGCGTGTCCGCCCACTCCACGGACGGTTTCGCCGTCCTGGACAGCCGGGAGACCCCGTCGACCGAGTGCTTCCGCGTGCTGCTCGACGAGTTCCTCGAGGCGGTCGCCACCGGCACCGACCACCCGCTCGACGTGCGGCACGGGCTGCGCATCCAGCGGGTGATCGAACAGATCCGACTCGCGGCCCACCCGTCGACGTGACCACTCCCAGCCCCGACGAGAGGCCCGAAGGCGGTTCGATCGTCGGCGACATCGCGCGGTGGTTCATCGAACGCTCGCTGGACGGCTTCTACGTCCACGACGAGGACGGCCGGATCGTCGTGGTGAACGACGCCGCGTGCACGAGCACCGGCTACACCCGGGCGGAACTGCTCCGCATGAACGCCCTCGACATCGTGCAGGTCACCGTCGGGGAGGCGCGCCACAACTGGGAACTCGCGCTGTCGGGCACGAGGCTCGTGATC
This sequence comes from Tsukamurella sputi, assembly GCF_007858445.1. Taxonomy (GTDB): domain Bacteria; phylum Actinomycetota; class Actinomycetes; order Mycobacteriales; family Mycobacteriaceae; genus Tsukamurella; species Tsukamurella sputi. The sequence continues at coordinate 143,054 of NZ_VIGV01000002.1, forward strand.
CCCGCGATGCACCGCCGGAAGGACGGCAGCACCTTCCCCGTGGAAGCGCACCTGTACTTCCACGTGATCGACGGCCGCCGTTACATCGCCGGACTGACGCGCGACATCTCCGAGCGCGTCGCCTCGGTGCGGGCGATGAGCGAGGCTCAGCGCCGGCTTCAGGAACGTGCCACCGAGTCGGCGAGCCACTCCGAGCGGGTGTCCGACCTCCTGCAGGCGGTGATCGATGCGGCCCCGGACCTCGTCTACATCAAAGACCGCCAGGGGCACTACCAGTACATCAACAGCGCCGTCGCGGAGCTCGCGGGAATCTCGCCCGCCCTCGCGATCGGTGCCGACGACACCGTCGTCTTCCCGGCGATCGCAGACATCCTGATGGCGACCGACCGCGAGATCATGGAAAGCGGCATCGGCCGGGACGTCGAGGAGTACCCGGAAGTCGACGGGGAGCGCCGGATCTACATGTCTAACAAGGCCCCCTATCGGAACGCGGCCGGAGAGGTCATCGGCCTGATCGGCATCTCGCGCGATGTCACTGCGGATCGTCGGGACCAGGCGCGCCTGCGCCGCGCCGAACAGCGTTGGCAGTTCGCCATCGAAGGTGCGGGCGACGGCATGTGGGACTGGGACGTGACCACCGATGAGCTGTTCTACTCCCAGCGCTGGAAGTCGATGCTCGGGTACGCCGCCGAGGACGTCGGCTCGAGTGTCTCCGACTGGGCGGACCGGGTGCACCCCGACGACTACGAGGCGAGCTGGAACAGCATTCAGCGGATCATCAACGGCGAGGCCGAGGAATTCTCCTTCGAGCACCGGATGCGGACCAAGGACGGCGGATGGCGCTGGGTCCAGTCCCGCGGCCGCGCCATGGAGGCCGGCCCCGACGGCAGGCCCACGCGGCTCATCGGTACGCACACCGACATCACCGATCGCCGGCTCGCCGAGTCCGAGATCCGCGAACTCAACCGCCGCCTCCGGTGGCGGGCCGACCACGACGACTTGACCGGCCTCCTCGGTCGCGCCGGCTTCATCGAGCGCGCCACCGAGGTCGTCGAACTGCGCCGCGATGACGGCGCCGAGCTCGCCGTGCTGTGGATCGATCTCGACTCGTTCAAGCGGATCAACGACTCGCTGGGCCACAAGGTGGGCGATCAGGTGCTCCAGATCGTGGCTCGGCGCCTGCAGGCCGCGAGCCTGCCCTCCGATCTCGTCGCACGGCTCGGCGGCGACGAGTTCGTCGTCCTGCGACCTCGCGTCGACGCCGCGCACGCGACCACGGAGTGGGCCGAACGGGTCCGCAGCACGATGGCCGACCCCGTCGAGGTCGACGGACTGCACCTCACCGTCACCTGCTCCATCGGCATCGTCGAGTCCCTGGCCGCCGCCGACGGCATCACTCAGTTGCTGATCGACGGCGACCTGGCGCTGTTCCAGGCCAAACGCGACGGCCGCAACCGCGTGGTCGCGCACTCCGCGGGGTTGCGCGCGCCGCAGCAGGAGCGGGTGGCGCTCGTGACCCACGTGCGCTCGATGATCGAGTCCGGGCGGATCGTCGTCCGCTACCAGCCCGTCCTGGACCTGACCACCGGGGCGATGGTCGGTGCGGAGGCGCTCACCCGGATCCCCGGGCCGTCCGGCCAGGAGCTCACGCCCGCGGACTTCCTCCCTCACCTCGAAGCGCTCGGCATGATCCCCGATCTCGCGCGCCTGGTGCTCGACCGAGCGTGCACGGACTTCGCCGCCGCACCGGGACTCGGGTGGGTATCGGTGAACCTCGCCTCCGAGGACCTCGCCGATCCTCGCCTGCCCCACGACGTGGAGAGCACCCTGCGGCGGACCGGCCTCGACCCGTCGCGCCTGATCCTGGAGATCAACGAACGGGTCGTCCCGGAGCGGCACGTCCTGGCGGCGACGCACCGCTTGATCGACCTCGGTACCCGGATCGCGCTCGACGACTTCGGCACCGGCTGGTCGAGTCTCGCGCAGCTCCGCGACCTCGACCTGGCACTGGTCAAGATCGACCGATCCGTGGTGGTGGCCTCGACCGGGCACGAGTATGCGCGCCTCGAGGCGATGCTCGATGCGGCGGTCGCCATGGCGCGGGCCCTGGACCTCGACGTGATCGCCGAGGGTATCGAGTGCCCCGCGGAGTCCGAGGCGCTCGCCGCTGCGGGCGCTCACTTCGCGCAGGGCTTCCTGTGGTCCCACCCGGTCGACATCGACGAGCTCCGGAGGTGGGCGGCCGGCGACGGCGCTACGCTGGGGGCCATGACGCAGCCCGGCGACGACGCTCCGACTCCTGCCCCCGAGTCGGTGCCGCCCGTACCGGAGCCGATCGACGCGGAGATCGTCGATGTGGTGCCCCCGGGCCCCGCGGCACCGTCGTACGAGGACGTCACCGGCTACACCGCGGCGGGGGTGCCCACCTTCGACCACATCCGCGACAAGATCGAGCGTCGCACCACCACGGCTCTCGGCGCCGAGGAACTCGCCCACGGCACCGCGGCCGGTCAGGACGCCGAACGCGCCTTCGCCGAACGGGAGAAGGCCGCCAAGGCCAGGCTCGAGGAGATCCGGCGCTCGATGGGGTCCTGACGCATCAGACCAGTCGGTCGAAGATGCGCAGCGCGTTGCCCCGGTCGATCGCGGTCGCGGCGTCGGGGTCGAGGCCCGATTCCTCATCCAGGATCCGGGTGAACCGAGTACCCACCTCCGGCGGGGCGTACGGGAAGTCGCTGCCGTAGAGGATGCGTGACGGGTCGGCGAACTCCCGGAGTGCGGCGAAGGCGTACCGCCCCGACGACAGCGCGGTGTCCCAGTAGAACGTCCGGAACGCCGCGAGGAGCTCGCCGGATGAGCGTCCCTCGGGATCGAGCGCCGCCTGCAGCTCGCAGAATCGGAGCGCAGCATAGGGCACGAAGCCGCCCGCGTGCGACAGGACGATCCGCACGTTCGGGTACCGGTCCGTGATGCCGTGGAGCACCATGTGGACGGCGTTGCGGGTGGTGTCGAAGGGGTAGTCGACCAGCGGTCCCGGTACGTCCGGAAGGAGCGGCAGCTGCGGGTGCGCGGGGTGGATGAAGACCACGGCGCGATGCCGGTCCAGGGCTTCCCACAGCGGCGTGAACACCGGGTCACCGAGGTAGACGCCCTCGTAGTTGGAGAGCAGCACGACACCGTCGGCGGCCAGTTCGGTGAGCGCGCACTCGACCTCCGCGACGGCGCCGTCGACGTCGGGCAGCGGCACCGTCGCGAAGGCGCCGAACCGGTCGGGGCGGCGGCGCACGAGATCGGCGGCGTACTCGTTGACGCGCCGCGCCATGTCCCGGCGCTCGGTCCCCCGCCAGCCGACGACGCTCGGGGCGGTCAGCGACACTACGCTCGTGGCGATGTCGTTGTCGTCCATGAAGGACAGGTGCGCGTCCTCCGACCATGCGGGCAGTGTCCAGCCGGACGGGTCGCCGCCGTGCTCGGCGAGCGCGGCGCCCCAGAACGGAGGAACGAGGTGGGTGTGAACGTCGATGCGGTTTCTCTCGGTCATGCCTCCACCCTGCTCCGGAGGTGCCATGGGCGGCAGGGGAGGAATCCCCTCCCCCTCCCTGCAGCGACGGCGGCGGGGCACTGATGGCGCGCGATCCCCGGTTGGTGACGCTCGGCGCCTTCGTGCGGACGCGACGCGACGCGGCGGTCCCACCCCCGACCGAGGAACGTCGTCAGGTCTCCGGGTTGCGCCGGGAGGAGGTCGCGGCCCGTGCCTTCATCAGCGACGACTACTACCGCCGCATCGAGCAGGGCCGGATCGTGCCGAGCGGAGACGTGCTGCGCCGCATCGGCGAGGTGCTCGGATTCGGCGACGACGAGTACCGGTACGCGCAGTCCCTGCTCGCCGACCCGGGCGATGCGGACCGCCCCGAGGCGGCGGCGCCGAGCGCGGCGCTGCGTAGCCTCGTCGGCCAGCTCGGCGATGTGCCGGCGCTCGTGATCGGACCGGGCACCGCGATCCTCGCCTGGAACCGCGCCGCGGCCGGGCTCCTGGTGGACTTCGCCGCCGTCCCCGCCGATCGTCGCCGGTACGCCGAGCTGCTGTTCACCGACGAGGACTTCCAGAGCCGGTTCGCGGACCTCGACGCGATGCGCCGCACCGTCGTCGGGATCGTGCGGGCGAGCGCACCGTCGGGCGAACCCGACGGTGCCTGGATCGACCGGCTGGTGGCCGCGGACGAGCGGTTCCGAGAGCTGTGGCGGCGGCACGATGTGACCCAGCCGCACGATCATCTGCGGGTGCGGCTGCGCACCGGCGGCGGCGCGAGCATCGAGTACGACCAGGTCGTGCTGCAGGTCGTCGACGAACCGACGCAGCGGGTGCTGCTGTTCGCCCGGTGCTCCCCCTAGAGCGCCGGGCGCAGCATCAGGCCAGGCCGCCGGCGAGGTACTCCGCGTAGGCGGGCAGGTCCAGCTGACCGTGGCCGGAGAGGCCGATGACCAGCACCTCGTCGGAGTGCTCACGCGCGTAGTCCGCGGCGGCGGCGATGGCGTGCGTCGATTCGGGCGCCGGCACGATGCCCTGCGACCGCGCGAAGAGCACGCCCGCGGCGAAGGCGTCGTTCTGCTCGATCGCGAGGCCCTCGACGAGGCCCAGCTCGACGGTGTGGCTCAGCGCCGGCGACATGCCGTGGTAGCGCAGGCCACCGGCGTGGATCGGGTCGGGAACGAAGTCCATGCCGAGCGTGTGCATCTTGAGCAGCGGGGTGAGGCCGGCGACGTCGCCGTGGTCGTACCGGTACTCACCCTTCGTGATCGACGGGCACGCCGCGGGCTCGGCGGCCACGATCCGCGGGTCCTGGCGGCCGTGGATCTTCTCCCGCAGGAACGGGAACGCCAGCCCGGCGAGGTTGGAGCCGCCTCCGGCGCAGCCGAAGACCACGTCGGCGCCGTTCTCGTGCTGCGCGAGCTGCTCGACGGCCTCGAGGCCGATCACCGACTGGTGCAGGACGACGTGGTTGAGCACGCTGCCCAGGGCGTAGCGGGCCTCGGGGTCCTGGGCCGCGACCTCGACGGCCTCGGAGACGGCCATGCCGAGGCTGCCGGTGGTGTCCGGGTCCTTCGCGAGCATCGCGCGGCCGGCCTCGGTGAGGTCGGACGGGCTCGGGTGGACGGTGCCGCCGTAGGTGCGCATGAGGTGGCCGCGGTAGGGCTTGGAATCGAACGAGGCGCGCACCTGCCACACCTCGACGTCGATCCCGAACTGGGCGCCCGCGAAGGAGAGGGCGCTGCCCCACTGGCCCGCGCCGGTCTCCGTGGTCAGCTTCTTCACCCCGTCGGCCGCGTTGTAATAGGCCTGCGCGACGGCGGAGTTCGTCTTGTGCGAGCCGACGGGACTCACGCCCTCGTACTTGACGTAGATCCGGCAGGAGGTGCCCAGCGCCTCCTCGAACTTCCGCGCGCGGATCAGGGGCGACGGCCGCCACATCGCCAGGATCTCGCGGACCGGTTCGGGGATCTCGTGGTAGGCCTCGGTGGACGCCTCCTGCGCGATGAGGCCGCTCGCGAACAGCGGCGCCAGATCCTCGGGCTGCACCGGCTCCTTGGTCCCCGGGTGCAGGTGGGGCGGGATGGGCGTCTCCAGCTCCGCGGCCAGGTTGTACCAGTGGGTGGGTACCTCGACAGTGGTGATGTCCTGGTGCGGTGCGGCGTCCGAGAGTGTCATGGCTCACAGACTAGATCGCCCGGTTTCGGCGTCTTTCCCACAGGTCCGTCTTAGCGACGGCGCCTATCCTGGGCGACGTGCGAGGACGGAGGATCGGACGGTGAACCCGCTGCGGAACCTGCAGCTCACCGCTGGTCCCGTACCTCTCCTGCTGCTGCTCGCCGGTGCCGCGGCGCTCGCCGGGCTGATCAGCGCCACCCGCCGGACCGGATCCACGCGGACGGTCCTGGCCTGCATCGGCATCGCGCTCGGGGCGACGGCGCTGGTCGACTTCCTCGTCGAGTTCGTCTGGAAGCCCTTCCCCGACCGCCTCGATCCCCTCGTGCTGCTGTGGATCGGCCTCGCGGTCCTGGCGCTCCTGCTGGCGGGCGTCCGTGTCGCCCGCGCCCGCTCCTGGCGGTCGGCCTGGCTCAGCGGCGCCGCCGTCGCGATCGTGGCGCTGATGGGCGCGGGTCAGGTCAACTCTCTGTACGCCGCGTACCCGTCGGTCGAGGACCTGCTGCCCGTCGACTACCCGGCGACGGTGCCCCGTCCCTCCCCGGGATCGGACGCCGCACGGGGGGTCGTCATCCGGGCGACGGTGCCGCCGACCCGCTCCCGCTTCGCCGCCCGCCAGGCCCTGATCTACCTGCCCCCGGCGTACCTGTCCGGCGCACGCGAACGGCTGCCGGTCCTGATGCTGCTCCCCGGCCAGCCCGGATCGCCGCGCGACTGGTTCTCCGGCGGCAAGCTGGCCCGCACCATGGACGCCCACGCCGCACGGCACGGCGGCCTCGCACCGGTCGTGGTGGTGCCGGACGCCACCGGGGGGCAGTTCGAGAATCCACTCTGCGCCGACTCCCGGAAGAAGCGTGCCGCGACCTACCTCGCCGAGGACGTCCCCGCCTGGGTGCGGCAGAACCTCTCTGTCGATCCCGCCCCGCAGGCCTGGGCGGTGGGCGGCTACTCCTACGGCGGAACCTGTGCGCTGCAACTCGCGACGCGTTTCCCCGAGGTCTTCCGCACCTTTCTCGCCCTGTCGCCCGACGCCGAGCCGGATCTGGGCGGTGGACGCGAGGAGACGATCCGGGACGCCTTCGCCGGCGATCGCGGGGCGTACGCGCTCGCGAACCCCCTCACCCGGCTGGCCGCCCAGCGGTTCCCCGACAGCGCCGGCGTGCTCGTCGCCGGCACGGATGATCCCGTGTCGACGGGCGCGTCGAAGCGGGTCGCCGCGGCGGCATCCGCCGCCGGGATGACGGTGCGCACCCGCTGGATCCGGGGCGGGCACGACTTCGCGGTGTGGTCGGGCGGCCTCACCGCGGAACTCGACTGGCTCGGCGGCCGATTGGGCCTGCCGGGCTGAGCGGCTCAGTGGCTACGTACGGATGAGCGCGCCGGCGGCGAAGTCCCCGGCATGGGCGAAGGCGGCGAGCACCACGTCCTCTCCCGCGCCGATCCGGCCGTCGGCGCGGGCGGTGGCGAAGGTGTGCGGGACGCCGACGGCGAAGAGATTGCCGCACTCGTCGAAGGTGTCCGGGTGCCGTTCGGGAGGGAGCTCCAGCGCCTCGCGCCAGTTCCGCAGGAAGGTGCGGTTGGGCTGGTTGGTGACGAGGTGACCGACGTCCGGCCCGCGCAGCCCGCCCGCCGACGCCGCCGCGAGGGCGACCTCCGGCACCAACCTGTTGCCGCGGGCGAGGACCTTCGCGATCTTGGCCTCGGTGAAGCCGACGTGCAGTTGCCCCTCCCCCGCCTCCCAGTACTTGCGTGGCGGCTCGACCGCAGCGGTCATGTCGCCCGCGTACTCGCTGTGCTGCGCGCACACCACTTCGCGGACCTCCAGTCCGCCGGCCTGCGGATCGGCGACGACGAGGGCCGCGGCGGCACCGTCGCCCGGAATGGCCGCCTGGGGCAGGTTCCGGACCCGCTCCTGGGTGAAGACGTTCCCGGCGGCGTTGGTGGCCGTGAGCAGCAGCGCCGACCGTGCGGTGCCCGCGGTGAACATGGTGCGCGCGAGGTGCAACATGAGCAGGAAGGCGGCGCAGCCGCCGTTGTGGATGTCGAGGACCAGCGAGGGTCGGGTGCCCAGGCGGCGCACGACGTCCCCGCCGCACCCCACGACGGGCAGGTCCGGCAGCTGGGAGTGGCTGAAGACCACGTCGGCCTGCAGGGCGTCGTCGCCCACCTGCTCGCGGAGGCGGTCGATCGCCGAGCACATCATGTCGACGTTGTTCTCCCCCGCCGCGGCGTGGTGCCGGTAGGCCGGCGGCGCGAACATCGGGTTCGAGGTCAGCGTGCGGCTGTCGGCATCCGCGTACTCACGGAAGTAGTCGGCGGGAACGCGGTTCTCGGGCAGGTACGACGCGAGCCCGACGATGCGGGGGTTCACCGGTCCATCCATTCGGGCCGGACGGGTTCGCCGTGCGCGTGCCGGTACTCGGCGATCGCCTTGAGGTTCTCGAGTTCCATCTGGTGTCCGGCACCGAAGGTGTCCCACAGGTCGCCGACCCACACCGGACGGTCGGGCGGCGCCGTCTCCGGGTACGGGTTCTCGTCGTAGAAGGGATGGTGGCAGTTGACCCACAGCACGACGGATCCGGGACGATTCAGCACCGTCTGCGCGTCGACCACCCGCATCAGGTAGATCATCCACAGGTGTTTCCCCTGGTCCCAGGCGCAGTGGTAGTCGACGGTGCGCGCATCGGGGTGGGCGACGGTGCGCGTGTAGATCTCCGTGTCGGCGCCCAGCATGTCGCGGGCCACCCAGAGCCCGGGCTCGTCGGTCTCGCGGAAGCCGCGCAGGCTGTAGGTCCACTCCTCCAGGCAGCGGGTGTCGGAGAGCCAGTCGTAGAGCTCGTCGGGCGGGGCGTTCACGTAGGACTGCACCGGGCAGAAGTCGCCGTAGATCTGCTCGTGCGGGTACACCGACCGCATGCGGTCCACGAGGATCGGCTGCGCCACCGGTCGCGGATGACTCTCGATCCGGATGGTTCCCTCGATGTCGATCGCCGGGATCATGAATGCTCCTTCGCGGTGTCGGGCAGTAGCGCTGCGAACGGCGGGATCTCCGCGGGGTCCGTACCGATCTCCAGGCACGACGGTCCGCCGGACCTGTCGGCCAGCAATTCGGCGGCGGCGGAGCGCGCACCGTCGGACGTGACGGCGGAGCGGACGGGCAGCGTGGGGAACATCGCGGCCAGGCCGTCCCCGATCCGGCTGGGCCGGAAGCGGTTGATGCTGGGCAGGTCGGGGAAGAACCGGCCCTCGCGGACCACGCACATGCCGTGCGCGTCGTTGTTGAGCACCACGAGCAGGACCGGTGCGCGGGCCTCGATCGCGGTATGGATCTCCATGCCGTGCATGAAGAACGCGCCGTCGCCCGCCAGGATCACGGTGGGGCGCCGAGTGGCGATCGCGGCGCCGATGCCGGCCGCGATGCCGTGGCCCATGCCGCCCATCCCCAGGGCGACGAGGAAGCGCTCCCCGGTGCCGAACGGCAGCCGGTGCACGGCGGCCGCGCCCGCGTTCCCGGCGTCGGCGAAGACCAGGGCGTCGTCCGGGATCACGGCGGCGAGCGCGTCCACGGCGTCCGCACAGGTCATCACACCGGATCCGCTCCGGGGCACGACGATCGGCTCGGGCTCGGCGCGTGTCCAGGGCACACGCCGGCAGGGCCCGGCCTCCGCGGCGAGTGCCCGGGTGTACGAGGCGAGGTCCCGCACGGGTTCGTGGACGGTGACCTCGCGCAACGGCGGCGCGGCGCCGACGTGCACGGTGCACGTGGCGTCCATCGCCGCGTCCAGGCCGGTACGGTCCATGAGGTCGAGCTCGCTGCCCAGCGCCAGGATGAGATCCGCCTCCGCGGCGGTGCGCACCACCGACGGGTGCCCCATCACGCCGGCCACGCCGACGACGCCGTTCGGCGGCGCGGCGTCCCGCCCGTTGGGTCCCGTCGCGACGAGCGCCCCGGTCGCGGCGGCGAGCTCGGCCACAGGGCCGGCCAGGCGGGCCCGCGACGCACCCTCACCGAGCAGGATCAGTGGCCGCCGGGAGGCACGGACCGCGCGGATCACCTCGTCCGACGGTGCCGGCGCCAGCGACGGGACGGGAGTGCGGGCGGGCACCGCCGGACACTGCGCGACCTGGACGTCCTTGGGCAGGAGCAGGGCCGCGGGAAGACCGCGCTCGAGGCAGTCCAGTGCACCGTCGAGGGCCGGCCGCAGGTCGTCGGGACCGCAGACCTTCGCCGTGAAACCGGTGACGCCGCGCAGGACGCCGAGAACGTCGACGGTGCGCGGGGGCGCGCACATGTCCTGGAACGCGCCGCCGCCCTCCGCCCCGGTGGGCGGGCTGCCGATCAGAGCGAGGATCGGCACGCGCGACTGGTACGCCTCCGCAAGCGCCGGTACGCAGTTCATGGCAGCGCCGCCCGAGGTGGCGAGGAGGCATGCGGGCCGTCCGGTCATGCGCACGGCGCCGTCGGCCATCGCGCCGGCACCGAACTCGTGTTTGGCGATCGTGACCGTCAAGCGGCGTCCCTCCGGCTGCCGGAGCAGCGCCGCGAACAGGTCCTCGGAATTGGCACCGTGGATCCCGTATGCGTGGCGAAACCCAAACGCATACAAAGCATTTGCAATGCGGTCCGCGACCTTGTACGGCACGAACCCCACGGTATGCCGCTGTGGTGGGCTTCACAACCGGGCAGGCGAACGCCGTCCGCTTAAGGGTTCTGCGCCTCCAAGCGGCGCGCGAAGGCCGCGGCCTCCGTGAGATCCGCAGCGCTCGGGCACCCCTTGTTCAGGCCGCCGAGCAGCGCGAACGGGCCCATCGTGTCCAGCCCGCGACAGTGGAAGACCTCCGGCGCGAGCTGGAATCCCGCGTCCGTGAGAAGGTCGGCGAGGTTCCGGGTGTACCGGCGCAGCGGCGTCTCCGGCAGCCCGCTCGTCGCGTACACGAAGGCGGTGCCGCGCGGCTTCGCCGTGAGGCCGCGAACCAGGCGGAGAAGGTCCGGATCGAAGGCCATCCAGTACACGCCGGAGCCGAATCCGACCAGGTCGGCGGCGTCGATCTGCTCCGCCGTCACGTCCACCGGCGACACCACCGGCGCCCCGAGGACCCCGCCGATCCGATCGGCCACCTTCCGCGTGTTGCCGTGGTGCGAGGACGCGCAGATCACGAGTGCCGACATGGCTCCATCGTGGCACGGATCAGCCACGGCCGTTCCGGACGACCGCGGAGGCCCGGTGCGCACGGTAGCGGCTCCGGGCATCGGCCGGTATCGGGCGTTCATCCGATACCCCCGCGGCGACTCCCTGCCTAGCGTTCGAACCCGGACCAGAGAAGGAGCCACCATGACCACCTCCGATGCCCTAGACCTCGCGTGGACCAGCGCGACCGAACTCGCCGCGCGAGTCGCCGACGGTAGCGTCTCCGTCAGCGTGATCGCCGAAGCCGCGATCGAGCGGGTCGAACGGATCAACCCCGCGATCAACGCGATCGTCCACTTCGACGCCGAGCAGGTGCGGGCCGACGCCGCGGAACTCGACCGGCGCCGCGCGCAGGGCGAGGACCTCGGTCCCCTCGGCGGCGTGCCGTACACGGTCAAGGACCTCACGGCGCAGAAGGGGCTTCCGCTCACCTTCGGCATGCTGCCCATGAAGGACCAGATCGCCGAAGCGGACGCTCCGATCGTGGAACGCCTCGCCGGGGCGGGCGGACTCTTCCTGGGGCGCACCAACACCCCCGAGTCCGGGTACTACGGCGGCACCGACAATCACCTGTTCGGCCCGACCCAGAACCCGTGGCGCCCCGGCTTCACCCCCGGTGGCTCATCAGGCGGAGCGGCCGCGGCCGTCGCGGCGGGCCTCGGTCCCCTCGCCGAGGGAAGCGACGGGGGCGGCTCGGTGCGGGTCCCCGCGGCGCTGTGCGGGGTCGTGGGCTTCAAGCCGAGCAGAGGCCTCGTGCCGCAGACGATCATGCCGGGGCGCTTCTACGAATGGGCCCACCACGGGCCCATCACACGGACGGTCGCCGACGCAGCCCTCATGCTCGACGTCGTGTCCGGGGCCGACAGTCGCGATCCGATGTCCTTCCCACGGACGGGCCCCTCGTTCGCTTCCGCGGTACGGGAGGCGACGGCGGAGGGACTGCGCGTTGCCTACTCCCCCGATCTGGGATTCGGGCGGGTCGACCCCGAGGTCGCGCGGATCTGCGCCGCTGCCGCCGACCGGCTCGCAGACGCCGGTGCCCGCGTCACCGAGGCGACACCCGCCTGGGGCGATCCCGAGGCGGCGATGTGGAACGGCGTCTGGCTCCCCGCTTTCGCCTCGGAGCACGACCTGCTCGACTGGGAGGCCGCACACGGCACCGTCGACGACGAGCTGATCGAGCTGATCCTCGCCGGAGAGCGCCTGACGGCCGTCGATATCGGTCGCGCCGATGTCTTCCAGGGCGCGATGTGGGACGCGTACTCGACCTTCATGCAGGACTACGACGTGCTGCTCTCTCCGACGCTGTCGACGGCGGCGTTCCCCAACGACCGGTTCGCTCCGGAATGGCTCGACGGCGAGCCGCTGCGGAGGAAGCTCCTCGGGTGGCTGCTCACCTACCCCTACAACATGCTCACCGCCCCGGCGCTGTCCGTTCCCGCGGGCTTCACGGGCGACGGGCTGCCGGTGGGGCTGCAGATAGCCGGCGGCCACCACGCCGATGCCGCCGTGCTGGCTGCCGGGGCGGTGCTGGAGCGGGTGAACCCGTGGTCCGATACCACCCCGGCACTGGCCGATTGACGCCACAATGACGGAATGACGACGCCGCCCCCGACGACGGTCGGCGCGGAATGGCTCATCGAGCTCACCCGTGCTGCCCTACCGACCGCCGCGGGGGCGCTGTGTCTTCGGCCGACCACAGGCGCGCCGATGCGGCCGCTCATCACCTGGGGCTACCGCGAGGCGATCCGCCGCTTCCTCTCGAGTCCGATCGAGTCCGAGCCCGCGTTCAGGGCGGTCGTCGCCGACCCGGGCCGCCCCCTGTTCTGGGAGGACATTCCCGGCTTCCGCGGCGGACCCACGGCCCGATCGCTGCTCGCGCCGGCGGGCTTCCGAGAGGGCACCTCGATGGCCCTGACACGGGGCGACGAGCTGATCGGGGCGATGCACCTCAGCTTCGACACCACGCAAGTCCCGTCGCACGCCCGCGCATTCCTCGCGTGCCTGCGACCGCAGTTGATCGAGCTGTCGCGCAGCGCAGCGGAACCGCCGAGCACGGCCCTGACGCGGCGGGAACTCGACGTGCTCCGGCTGCTGGCCGACGGCGCGACCAATCGCCGCATCGCGGGGACGCTGGGCATCGCGCTGTCGACCGTGGGATCACACGTCGAGCACATCTACGCCAAGTTGGGCGTCTCGAGCCGGGCCGCCGCTGTTGCCGCCGCGGCGCGGGACCGACTCCTACGGTGACGCCGTCCGCTCAACGGCCGTCGAAGGCGTCGAGGATGCGCTGTGCGGCGAGGGCGGGGGTCAGCGACCCGTCCTGCACGCCGGCCTCGACCTCGGCGCGGACGGACCGCACACCGTCGGACTGCTCGACCCGGCCGAGAACGGTGTCCCGGACCATCGTCCAGGTCCAGTCGACCTGCTGCTGGCGGCGGCGACGGTCGAACTCCCCCGCCTCCTGCAGCGTGCTGCGATGCCGCAGGACGGCATCCCAGAACTCCGCGATGCCGGTGCCCTCGACGGCACTCTGCGTGAGCACCGGCGGGCGCCACAGCGAGCCGCGCGGGTGGATCAGGCGCAACGCGCTGGAGAGCTCCCGCGCGGCGACGCGGGCCTCGACGACGTGGTCGCCGTCGGCCTTGTTGACCGCCACCACGTCGGCGAGCTCGAGGACGCCCTTCTTGATGCCCTGCAGCTGATCGCCGGTCCGCGCCAGGGTGAGGAAGGTGAAGGTGTCGACCATGTTGGCGACGGTGACCTCGGACTGTCCGACACCCACGGTCTCGACCAGCACCACGTCGAAGCCGGCCGCCTCCATGAGCACCATCGTCTCGCGAGTGGCCTTCGCGACCCCGCCGAGCGTGCCCGAGGTCGGCGACGGCCGGATGTACGCGCGCGGGTTCACCGCGAGCGTGCCCATCCGGGTCTTGTCGCCCAGGATCGACCCACCGCTGCGGGTGGACGACGGGTCCACCGCGAGCACGGCCACCTTGTGCCCCAAGGAGATCAGGTGGTTGCCCAAGGCCTCGATGGTGGTGGACTTCCCCACCCCGGGCACGCCGGTGATCCCGACGCGGATGGCGATCGGCGCGTCCGGCGGGGGCGTCACCTCCAGCAGCAGTTGCTGTGCGAGGGCCTGGTGATCGGGCCGGCGGGACTCGACCATCGTGATGGCGCGCGCCAGTACGGCGCGCTTGTCGGCCCTGACCCCTTCCGCGAGCTCGGCGACGGTGATCACGCCAGCTGGTACCCCAGCTTGCCGCCCAGCTCGTGCAACAGGTTCACCGCGGCGTCGGCGATGACAGTGCCGGGCGGGTAGATCGCCGAGGCGCCGGCCGCGTACAGCTCGTCGAAGTCTCCCGGGGGAATCACGCCGCCCACCACGATGGTGATGTCGGGGCGGCCCACCTCGGCGAGCGCGTCACGCAGCGCCGGCACCAACGTGAGATGGCCGGCGGCGAGCGAGGAGACGCCGACGACGTGCACGTCGTTGTCCGCGGCCTGCTGCGCGACCTCCTCGGGCGTGGAGAACAGCGGGCCCACGTCCACGTCGAAGCCGAGGTCGGCGAAGGCGGTGGCGATCACCTTCTGGCCGCGGTCGTGACCGTCCTGCCCCATCTTGGCGATGAGGACACGCGGACGGCGGCCGTCGGCCTCCTCGAACTTCTCCACCAGCTCGGTCGCCGTCTGGATGTTGCCGGCCGCGCCGGCCTCGTCGCGGTACACGCCACTGAGCGTACGGATCTCGGCCTGGTGGCGGCCGTAGACCTGCTCGAGTGCGTCGGAGATCTCGCCGACGGTGGCCTTGGCCCGCGCCGCGTCGATGGCGAGCGCGAGCAGATTGTTCTCCATGCCGCCCTCGGACGAGGCCGCAGCGCGGGTGAGGTTCGCGAGCGCGGCCTTGACGGCCTCGGGATCGCGCTCGGAGCGCAACTGCGCGAGCTTCGCCAGCTGCTCCGCGCGGACCTTGGAGTTGTCGACCTTGAGCAGCTCGATCGCCGCGTCCTCGGCCACCTGGTACTTGTTCACGCCGATCACCGGCTGCCGACCGGAGTCGATGCGGGCCTGGGTGCGGGCCGCGGCCTCCTCGATGCGCAGCTTCGGAATGCCCTCGCTGATGGCCTTCGCCATGCCGCCCGCCTCGGTGACCTCCCGGATGTGGGCACGGGCGCGCTCCGCGAGCTCGTGGGTGAGCGTCTCGACGTAGTAGGAGCCGCCCCACGGATCGATGGGCCGCGTGGTGCCCGACTCCTGCTGCAGCACCAGCTGGGTGTTGCGGGCGATGCGGGCGGAGAAGTCCGTCGGCAGCGCGATCGCCTCGTCGAGCGCGTTCGTGTGCAGCGACTGAGTGTGTCCCTGGGTCGCCGCCATCGCCTCGACGCAGGTACGCGCCACGTTGTTGAAGACGTCCTGCGCGGTGAGCGACCAGCCGGAGGTCTGCGAGTGCGTGCGCAGCGAGAGCGACTTGCTGTTCTTCGCATCGAACTCCGCCACCAGCTCGCTCCACAGGAGGCGCGCGGCGCGCAGCTTCGCGACCTCCATGAAGAAGTTCATGCCGATGCCCCAGAAGAAGGACAGGCGGGGCGCGAACTTGTCCACGTCCAGGCCCGCCTCGATGCCGGCCTTGATGTACTCGACACCGTCGGCCAGCGTGTACGCGAGCTCGAGATCGGCTGTGGCCCCGGCCTCCTGGATGTGATAGCCGGAGATCGAGATCGAGTTGAACTTCGGCATCATCTGCGAGGTGTAGCCGAAGATGTCGGAGATGATCCGCATCGACGGCGCCGGCGGATAGATGTAGGTGTTGCGCACCATGAACTCTTTGAGGATGTCGTTCTGGATGGTGCCCGCGAGCTTCTCCGGTCCGACGCCCTGTTCCTCGGCCGCCACCACGTAGAGCGCGAGGATCGGCAGTACGGCGCCGTTCATCGTCATCGAGACGGAGACGCCGCCCAGGTCGATGCCGTCGAACAGCTGCCGCATGTCGAGGATCGAGTCGATCGCCACACCGGCCATTCCCACGTCGCCGGTGACGCGCGGATGGTCCGAGTCGTAGCCGCGGTGCGTCGCGAGGTCGAAGGCGACCGACAGCCCCTTCTGCCCGGCCGCGAGGTTGCGGCGGTAGAAGGCGTTCGACTCCGCGGCGGTCGAGAAACCGGCGTACTGCCGGATGGTCCACGGCTGGTTGACGTACATCGTCGGGTACGGGCCCCGGATGAAGGGCACCGCGCCGGGGTACGAGTCCACCGGGTAGCCGGCGTCGGCGACGGCGTCGCGGTCGGCGCGGGTGTAGACCGGCTTGACGTCGATGCCCTCCGGCGTGGTCCAGGTCAGCTGGTCCGGGGTGTAGGAGTAGGCCGCGGCCGCGGCGTCCACGAAGGCGTCCACGTCGGCGCTCGACGGTGCCGCGCCGGGCAGCTCCTCGAACGGAACGTCGGCGAAAGTGCCGATGGTGGTGTCAGTCATCTCATGCCCCCAGCCGGGTCAGCAGATCGTCGAGCGCGGCGGCGGCGTCGATCTTCGCGTGCAGGTAGATGTCGATGAGGCCGTCGTCGACGGTGCCGGGCGCCCCCGCGAGGAGGACGAGGTTCCCCTCGTCGCGCAGTGCGCGGGCGAGCGCTTCGCCCTCCTCGGCGTAGCCGGGGTCGGATCCGGCCAGAGCGGCGATCTTCGCACCGGGCGTGCCATCGCGGGTGGCGGCGCCCGCTGCCTGCTCCGCGGCGTCCAGCACGGTCTCGATGCCGCCGGACGCGAGCAGGTTGGTCAGGAAGGTCGACCGTCCGTTGTGCTGTGCGACGGTGCCGATGGTCACCATCCGGATCCGCGGGCGCACGCCGTGCTCGCGGAGGAAGGCGTCCGACCGGGCGCGCAGCGCCTCGAAGGGTGCGGCATAGGACCGCACGACGGGGCCGTTCGTCGCGGCCGACGGTGCCACGGGCGGCTCGGCGAGGTTCGGGAACTCGTTGACGCCCGTGATCTTCCTGGCGCGGCGGGCCACCGCCGCATCGCGGCGGTCCGCGGACTCGCCGAGCAGTGTCGCGAGGGTCTCCTCGGCCGCGCCGCGGGCGAAGCCGCCTTCGCGCTCGACGGCCTGGAGCACGCCCCACGCGGCGCGCGCGAGGTCGTCGGTGAGCGCCTCGACGTGCCAGGAGCCCGCGCCCGGGTCCACGACCCGGCCGAGGTTGGACTCCTCGAGCAGCAGGAGCTGGGTGTTGCGGGCGATGCGCCGCGTGAAGCCGCGGGAGTAGCCCTCCACCCCGGCGGGCAGGGCCTCGTCGTAGTCGAGGGTGGTCACGTAGTCGGCGCCGCCGAGGCCCGCGCCGAACGCGGCGACGGTGGTGCGCAGCATGTTCACCCAGGGGTCGCGCTGGGTGGTCGCGGCTAGCGAGGTCACCGCGTGCACCGGGGCGTTGCCCGCGTCGGGTGCACCGACGTGCTGCGCCACCCGGGCCCAGATGGAACGCCAGGCGCGGATCTTCGCGAGCGTGAGGAACTGGTCGTCGGTCGCGGCGAGGCGGATCGTGAGCTGGCGCAGCGCGGCGGCCGTCGAGAGGCCCGCCGCGGTGAGCGCGCGGACGTGATCGAGCGCGGCAGCGGCGGTCAGTCCCAGCTCCTGCGCGGCGGTCGCGCCGGCGTTGTGCAGGTCGGCACCGTCGACGACGATCGCGCGGACGTCCTCCGGGCGGGCGTCGGCGGCGCGGGCGAGGTCGGTCGCCTCCTCGAGGGAGACGTCGGCACGTCCGACGACCTGCGAGGTGAGCGGAGCGGCGCCGAGGCTCACGCGGACCAGGTCGCCGCGGTAGGCGTCCGATTCGGCGGCCTTGTCGAGCGCGCGGTAGACCTGCTCCGCAGCGTCGGCGGCGCGGCCGCCCGCGGTGATCAGGATCGGCGCCATGTCGGGGTAGACGCCCTCGAGCAGGGGCGCGGGATCGGGCCGGGTGAACCACAGGGCGCTCGCGCCGGACTCGAGCGCGCCGAGCACGTCGGCGGAATCGGTCGTCGCGTCGAAGCGCTCGGCGACCTTCCAGCCGAGACGCACGTCGGGCGTGGGGTTCGCGCCGCGCACGAAGGGGAAGACGCCGGGCAGTGGCGCTTCGGGCAGCTCGTCGCGCTGGGAGTAGAGCGGCGCGATCTGGACGCCGTCGTCCTCGGTGAGCGTCGTCAAAGCGGCGATCGGGTCCTCGGGCGGCGTACCGCCGCGCGACTTCGCGAGCACGGCGCCGACGGATTCCCGCCACGCCTCGTACGGACTGTCCACCACGTGGGCCTCCTCACCTGTGGCCGGGCACACGCACGGCCGCGCACACGCCGTCGCGTCACAACGGCGTCCGAGAATCCACGTTAACCGATTGCAGTTACTACGCCCCAGTAGGGTCGTGCCGTGGCTGCCAACGAATCTCGGATCCGGCCCGGCGATCGCGGGCTGATGGTCCGGGCGGCCGTCGGCGGCATCGCGTTCGTCGGGTTGGTGGCACTCGGCATGCTCCTGCCGCACCCCGGCGCGACCACGATCCGGGCCTGGGCCGATTCGACGGGCCCGTGGTTCCTAGCCCTGTTCTTCCTCGCGCACGTCGTGATCACGATCTTCCCCATCCCCCGCACCGTGTTCACCGTGTCCGCGGGCTTCTTGTTCGGCCCGGTGGTCGGAATCGTGGTGTGCATGGCGGCGTCGACCGTGGCGGCCTCCCTCGCCTTCCTCGGAGTCCGGGCGATCGACCGGCGGCATCCGTCGCGGGTGATCGCCCGGGCTCGCGAGCATCGGGCGTACGCCCCGATCGCGGCACGGCTGCGCGCCCGCGGTTGGCTCGCGGTGGGCTCGCTGCGCCTCATCGCGGCTGCGCCCTTCTCCCTCGTCAACTACGCCTCCGCCCTCTCGCCGGTGCGCTTCTGGCCCTATTTCGGGGCGACGGTGGCCGGCCTCGCGCCCGGCACGATCGCTGTCGTCCTGCTGGGTGACGCGCTGACTGGGGAGTCGTCACCGTGGCTGGTGCTGATCAGCGGCGGCCTCATGGCCGTCGGTATCGCAGGATTGTTGCTGGACGCGCGGATTCCCGCAAGGCCCGAGGCTTGAACATCGTTTCCGCAAGGATTTGAACTTGCCAGGCGCTTGACGACGCCCTGCGTGGTGGAGGTCGTCGCAGTGCGTCGTCGGAAATGTCGCTCTAGAAATAGCTTGTCAAGATCTGTTTTCGTTCGATACCGGTCGATAGAATCGAAGATATGAATCATTCGGACGACGCGTTCACGCTGGGGCGGCGGGTGTTCTCCTCGTTGCCGTCGGTGTTCGA
Organism: Tsukamurella sputi; assembly: GCF_007858445.1. Lineage (GTDB taxonomy): Bacteria > Actinomycetota > Actinomycetes > Mycobacteriales > Mycobacteriaceae > Tsukamurella > Tsukamurella sputi. The sequence continues at coordinate 162,241 of NZ_VIGV01000002.1, forward strand.
CGGTGCGGTGTCCGGGTTGAGCGCTGCCGGTGCACTCTCGCGGTTGCGGGTGTTGACGGTCGAGCAGAATCGATTGGAGGCGGAGCGGTCGGCGGTGCTGACCAGGCTGTACGAGTTGCGTGATGATGCGCGGCGGGTGCGGGAGCAGTCCTCGCGGCGGTTCGTCGATGACTGGGATGAGCTGGTCGCGGAGGTCGGCGCCGCGCTCGGAACAGGGCGGGGCGCTGCGGGGGCGGCGGTGCATCGGGGGTTGGATCTGCGGGAGCGGTGCCCGCGGGTGTTCGAATTGTTCGCCGCCGGGAGGGTGAGCCTGCCGTTGGTGCGGGAAGTGCTGCGGGCATCGGCGGCGGTGCTCGACGACGATGTCGCTGCGGCCTATGACGAGCGGATCGCTGTCTGGCTCGCGGCGCGTTCCGGTCAGGCGGTCACCGCCCGGGCGGTGGCGGATGCCGCGAAGGCGGTCCTGGTCCGACTGGACGCCGACGCCGCGCGGCAGACCCCGCCGCCGGCGCCGCGGGAGCGGCTCGAGTTCCACGCCCGCTCCGATGGGCTGGTCGATCTGGAGGCGGTGATGGGCAAGGATCAAGCGATCCGCTTATCGGCCGCTATCGCGCCGGTCGCGCGATCAGTGTGCCGGGAGGACGGCCGCACCCTCGGACAGCGGCAAGTCGCCGCGCTCGTCGCGCTCGCGGAGGGCTACGCATCACTCGGCTGCCTGTGCGGGCGGGAGGGCTGCGAGCTGCGCGAGGCCCGCCCCCGGACCGCCGCGGTCTCGCAGGAGGTCACCGCGTTGGCGGTGATCGTCCTCAACGAAACCGACCTCGCCGACGTCACCACCACCACCGACAGCGAGACCGCGAGCACAGACCGACCCGACGCGAACCCCCTCTGCGAGCCGAACCTGTTCACACAGGAATCGGAAACCGACGACAGCGCCGACGCCACCGGCGCGGTGGTCCTCACCGACGACCCGGGAATAAGCGGCCCCGTCACCGTCGACCAGGCACGGAAGCTGATCGCCACCAGCAACACCCGATGGCGGATCCTCGGCCGGCGCGACCCCAGCACCGGAGACGTCCACATGCGGGGTGCCGGCGGATACCGACCCACCCGGTACCAACTACTCGTGATGCGCCTGACCTACCCCACCTGCGTCTTCCCCGGCTGCACCACACCCTCGCACCGCTGCCAAGCCGACCACGTCAACGAATACGACCACCACGACCCCACCGCCGGCGGACCCACCACGGTCGCCGGCAAGAACACCCCTGGCAACCTGGTACCGCTATGCGGATTCCACCACCGGATCAAAACCGAAACCGGCTGGATCTCCGACCTACTACCCGACGGCACCATCGAATGGCGCCACCCCACCGGCGGGATCTACACCGTGCCGCCCGGCACCACCCGCAAACTACTCCCCGGACTCGAGAAGATCATCTGGGACGCACCCCAACCCACCCGGCCACCGAAACCGAAGAACCCCGACGGACTCGCCACCGCCGCACGGCGACGCGCCAAAGCCCGCACAGCACTCCGCGCCCAGAACCGACTCCTACGCCACCAACGCCACGAACAACGCAACACCGACGCCGAAACCCGAGCCCGCGACCACGAACGCGCTCAGGCCGAAGCCGCGGGCGAAACCTACGACGACACCCGGCCGCTCCTACCACCACCGTTCTAGGACGTGGTGAGGATCCCCGGAATGTCGACGACACCGCCGAGCACATGGTCGGCGCCCGCCTGCGCGAGCACCTCCGGATCGGCCTTGCCGGTGAGCACGCCCACTGAGACGGCACCCGCGTTGGTGGCCGCCTGCACGTCGACGGCCGTGTCGCCCGCCGCCAGGACACGACGGACATCGCGAACGCCGGTGCGCTCCATCGCGCGGTGGATCATGTACGGCGCGGGGCGACCGGCTGCCACGTCCGACGTGGTGACCACGGCATCCACGACGGTGCCCTCCCCTGTGCCGATGCCCCAGCCGAGTGCCGCGAGCAGCGGGAGCGCAACGGCATCGTCGAAGCCCGTCGTCAGTGCGACTTTCACGCCTCGCTCACGCAGCGTGGCGAGAGCAGCCGGCACTCCGTCGATCGCGGTGGGCGGGGTCGCCGCGTACGCCTCCTGCAGCCGCTCCCGGAAGCGCGCGAAGCCGGCGTCGACGCGCTCAGTGGTGGGCTCGACCCCGCCGAGGCGGAGCAGATTCGTGATGGCCTCGACCTTGTCGGTACCCATCCACACCTGCAGATCGGCCTGGTCGACGGTGGCGCCGCCATCCTCCACAGCGCCGCGCAGGGCCTCGTAGACGGCGCCGCCGTCGTCGATGGTGGTGCCGGCCATGTCCAGGGCGACGAGCTCGATGGGGGCGTTCATGCATCTCTCCTGACAGGTACGGAGCGCAGCGCCCGGCTGGGCGCTGCGAACAGTCGGTTCTCGACCACCACGGTGGTGACGCCGGGCGCGTAGCGGTCTTCCGCGTATTCGACGACCTCGCCCGCGGCGTCCGTGGTGACGCGCCGCACGCGCAGCAGCGGCGCTCCCTCGGCGAGGCCGAGTTGCGCGGCATCGTCGGCAGAAGCGGCGACGGCGTCGATCTGGTGCGTGGACGCGGACAGATCGGCCCCCGAATCGAGCAGGAACCGGTTCACCGAGCCACTGTCGGGATCGAACTCCATCAGCCGCTTGCCCAGCTCCCACACGAAGTACATGGTCTCCACGAGCGCGGGGGCACCGTCGAGCGCGCGGACCCGGTGGAGCTCGAGAACGGGCGCTCCCTCCTCGATCCCGAGCAACTCGGCGATCGCCGCGGTCGCCGGCACGCGGGCCTGCAGCGTCGTCCTCTGCCCGGGTTCGTGCCCCTGCTCGCGCGCCCATGCCGTGAACGAGCCGAGGGCGCTCGCCGAGTGACTCGCCACGCTGCGCCGGACGATGGGCGAGCGGCCCTGGCCACCGACGATCAGCCCGTCGGCGCGGAGCGTGGCCAGCGCCTGCCGAACCGGACCGCGCGAGGTGCCGAACTCCTCGCACAGCGCGGCCTCACTCGGTGCCTGTTCACCCTCCGGCCAGCGACCGGAGGCGATGCGCGCACGGAACTCCGCTGCGAGGCGTTGATGAAGAGGCTGCGCTGCGACCACGCCATTGAGTATACAAGTGAGGCCCTGTCGAACATGTCCGAAGCGTGAACCTCCGGTGAACACGCCTACCACCTCGATGTACATCTACCCAACTTGTATAGACATCTGTCTTCGCCGCTTGCCAAGCGCAGATACGGACCGCCAGGGTGAGTGTCATGAACACCGCAACGGACGTCCTCGTCGTCGGCGCCGGCATCGTCGGCCTGGCGCACGCCGTGGAGGCGCTGGACCGCGGGCTGACCGTGACCGTCATCGACCGTGACGAGCGCGCCGTGGGCGCGTCGATCCGCAACTTCGGTCATGCCTGCGTCACCGGCCAGTCGGGCGACCTCGCCGAGCTGGCCCTGCTCGCCCGCGAGCGCTGGCTCGACCTCGACCACCGCGCAGGCCTGGGCGCGAAGGCCACAGGCGGTCTCGCCGTCGCCCGGCACGCCACGGAGCTCGCCGTCCTCGAGGAGCTGGCCTCCGCCCGACCCGACGACGTGGAACTGCGAACCGCCGCACAGGTGCGCGACGCCCTGCCCGGTGGTGGCGCGGACGACGTGCTCGGCGGCGCCGCGCTGCTGGCAGACCTGCGGGTCGATCCCCGGATCACCGTCGGGCGGCTCGCGGCGTGGATCGACGCGCACCCCCGCGGCGAGGTCCGCTTCGGCACTCCGTTCCACGGTGACGACGGCACCCGCGCCCACACGGGACGCGGGAGCATCGAGGCGCAGCGCGTGATCGTCTGTGTCGGCCACGACCTCGACCATCTGTACCCGCAGCTCGCCGACGAACACCAGGTGCAGCGCTGCGCCCTGCAGATGGCGCGCGCCGCGGACCCCGGAACCGTCGTGACCCCGGCGGTCCTCACCGCGACCTCGCTGCTGCGCTACCCGGCGTTCGCCGAGACCTCCGCCGCCGCGGTCCTGCGGGAACGGATGGCCGCCGACCGCCCCGACCTGCTGGACATCGACGCGAACGTCATGTTCACCCAACGGCCCGACGGAACCCTGCTGATCGGCGACTCCCACCACACCGAGCGCACCGTCGAGCCCTTCCTCGACGAGGCCGTCACCGAGACCCTCCGCGCCGAGGCCGCCCGCGTCATGGGCCTGGACCGGTTGCGGATCATCGAGCGCTGGCAGGGCGTGTACGCCTCGAGCCCCCTGCGCCCCTACCTCGTGGCCGAGCCGGAGCCGCGCGTCAGCGTCCGGATCGTCACCTCCGGCGTCGGTATGACCATCGCCCACGGCCTCGCCCGCAGACACTTCCCCTCCTGATCGAACACCCCGTCAACCGTCCACAGGCTCCCCCTCTCCCCTCTCTCCAGTCGAACGAAGGGCAGTACCCCATGCGCATCACCCGTTCCCTCAGTGCGATCACGGCCGTCGCCGCGGTCTTCGCCGTCGCCGCGTGCGGCGGAACCGGCGGCGGTTCCGGCTCGTCGGACAGCGTCACCGTCTACAGCGCCGATGGCCTCGGCGACTGGTACAAGGCCGAATTCGAGGACTTCACCAAGCACACCGGCGTCAAGGTCTCCCTGGTGGAAGCGGGTTCGGGCGAGGTCGTCTCGCGCGCCCAGAAGGAGAAGGCGAACCCGCAGGTTGACGTCCTCGTCACCCTGCCGCCCTTCATCCAGCAGGCGCAGCAGCAGGGCTCGCTGGTCAAGTCCGACATCGACACCTCCGCGGTGCCCGCACAGCTCAAGGCCGCCGACGGCACCTACGTGGCGGTCGTCAACAACTACTTCGCGATGATCCGCAACACCGCGGCGCAGCCGAAGCCCGCCGATTGGGCCGAGTTCACCGGTCCCGCGTACAAGCAGAAGATCCAGTACTCGACGCCCGGCAAGGCGGGCGACGGCACCGCGCTGCTGCTGCTCCTGCAACACGTCATGGGCAAGGAGGCGGCGCTGAAGTACCTCACCGACGTGCAGCCGAACAACGTCGGTCCGTCCACCTCCACCGGCAAGCTCGGCCCCAAGACCAGCAAGGGCGAGCTGACCGTCGCCAACTCCGACGTGCAGATGGCCCTCGCTGCCATCGCCGCCGACAAGGTCGCCTACGAGATCTTCTACCCGAGCTTCCAGGGCAAGCGCACGACTCTGCCGCTCCCCTACTACATGGGCCTCGCGGACAAGGCGCCCCACTCGGCCAACGGCAAGAAGCTCATGGAGCACCTCCTCTCGAAGGACGTGCAGCAGAACGTCCCGTCGAAGGCCTGGGGCGCGCCCGTCCGTACCGACGTCACGCCGTCGGGCCCGCAGTGGGACGCCTTCAGCAAGGCGATCGACGGCGTCGAGATCTGGTACCCGAACTGGGATGAGGTCCTCGGCGGCCTGGACGCCGACGTCAAGGCGTACGAGAAGGCCACGGGCCAGTGACCGCGCCGAAGCGGAACATCACCGCGCCCAGGGGGCTCGACGACGACGCCGTGGACCGGACGGTCCGCCGGCAGGTCGCCGTCGGGCTGCGGAACGTGAGCGTCACCTACGGCGACACGGTCGCACTGCGGGACTGCAGCTTCGAGGTCGCGCGCGGCGAGACCGTCGCGCTGCTCGGTCCGTCGGGCTCGGGCAAGTCGACCGCGCTCAAGGCGATCGCCGGCTTCGAGCGCGTCTCCTCCGGCACCGTCACCATCGACGGCCGCGACGTGACGCACCTGTCCCCCGCCAAGCGCGGCATCGGCATCGTCGTGCAGAGCTACGCCCTGTTCCCGCACATGAACGTCGCGAAGAACGTCGCCTTCGGCCTCAAGTCGCGCGGCGCCGATCGCTCGGAGATCGCCCCCCGGGTCGCGGAGGTGCTCGACATGGTGGGCATGGGTTCGTTCGCGGATCGCCTGCCCCGCCAGCTCTCCGGCGGCCAGCAGCAGCGGGTCGCCATCGCCCGGGCACTCGCGACCCGGCCCGAGGTGGTGCTCCTCGACGAGCCGCTCTCGGCGCTCGACGCCGGGATGCGCAAGGACATGCTCGGCGAGCTGCAGCGCCTGCGCGCCGAGCTCCCCGACGTGGCGATGGTCTACGTGACGCACGATCAGAGCGAGGCGCTCGCCCTGGCCGACCGCATCGCCATCATGCGCGACGCCCGGCTCGAGGCCATCGACAGCACCGACGTCCTCTTCCACCGTCCTCCTACGCGCTTCACCGCGACCTTCCTCGGCGGCGCCGACGTCCTGCCGAGCGGCGCGCTGCGCACCTCGCGCCCGCTCCCCGACGGTGACCACCTGCTCGCGGTCCGGCCGTGGGCCTGGCGGTTCACGCGCACGGCACCGTCGAACGGCGTGCGCGTGAGAGTCGAGCAGGAGCAGTGGCGCGGCTCGGTCCGGCACGTGACGGCGCGCATCGTCGAGACCGGCGAGGCCATCGGCGTGGACGTGCCCGTCCTCGTGGAGGCCCCGCTCAAGGCCGAGACCCTGTGGGCCGAGGTCGATCCCGCAGACGTGATGGTGGTGCCGCAGTGACGGCCGTCGTGGACGCGCCGCCCGCACCCCCCGAACCCGCTCCGGGACGGACCTTCTCGGTCCCGGCCTGGGTATGGGTCCTGCCGCCGGTCGCCTTCATCCTGGTCGCCGTCGTGTACCCGCTGGTCGGGATCGTCGCGCGCACGTTCACGGACAAGGCCGAGCGGCCGGCCGGTTTCGCCACCTGGCGCGATACCCTCACCGACGGTGCCGTGCTGAGCGCGCTGGGCACGACCGTGAAGGTCGCGGCGCTCTCGACCGCGGGCTGCCTGATCGCGGGGACCTTCCTCGCGCTCGTGCTCGCCTTCGTGCCCTTCCCGGGCGCCGCGGCGGTCTCGCGGCTGATCGAGGTCGTGGTCTCCTTCCCGAGTTTCCTCATCCCGCTGGCGCTCGGCGTGCTCCTCGGGCCGGTCGGGGTGGCGCAGTCGCTCGGCGTTCCGACGGGCTCGTTCACCACCTCGCTGTGGGGCGTCGTGCTGGCCGAGATCGCCTTCTATACTCCCTTCGTCGTCCGGCCGATGCTCGCGGCCTTCGGGCAGTTCCCGACGGTGCAGATCGACGTGGCCTCGTCGCTCGGCGCCGGGCCGTTGCGGATCGTCGCGCGGGTGATCCTGCCCGCCGCGCTGCCCGCCCTCGCCGCGGCCGGCTCGCTCACCTTCCTGCTGACGCTCAACGAGTTCGGGATCGTCCTGTTCACGGGCGCCAAGGACGTGATCACCGTGCCGATGCTCATCTACACCCGCTCGATCGTGGGGCAGGACTTCGCGTCGGCGGCGGTGCTCGCGACCGTCCAGCTGCTCATCTCGATCGGCGCGTACGTGCTGTACCGCCTCCTCATCAAGAAGGGAACGCGCTGATGCTGGTGCGCAATCCGGCCGCGCGGGTCGCGGTGTGGACCGTCTTCGCCGTCGTCCTGCTGGGGCTGGTGATCACGCCGATCGCGGTCACGGTGATCACCGCGTTCAGCGCGAGCTGGACCTCGGTGCTGCCGTCGGCGTTGACCACCGATCACGTCGCGGACGTCTTCACGCCCGAGAATGCTGCCAGTATCGGCGTCTCGGTGCAGACGGCGCTGCTCGCCTCCGCGGTGGCCGTCGTAGCCGGGACGTGGGCGGCACTCGCCGTGCCGAGCCTGCCCGGACGGCTGCGCGGCGCTGTGGACGCCTTCTTCCACCTGCCCGTTGCCGTGCCGTCGGTCGTGGTGGGCCTCGGTGTCCTGGTGGCCTTCTCGGCCCCGCCGATCGTGCTGGGCGGCACGCCGTCGATCGTGATCCTGGTGCAGTCGATCCTCGTCTTCGCCTTCGCCTACTCGATGGTGTCCGCGGCGGTGTCCCAGCTCGATCCGATGCTGGACAAGGTCGGCGGCTCGCTCGGCGCCTCGGCGCTGCGCCTGCTGTTCACGGTGCGGCTGCCGCTCCTGCTGCCGTCGATCGCGGCCGCCGCGGGGCTGTCGATCGCGCTGTGCATGGGCGAGCTGGGCGCCACGATCATGGTCTACCCCGCGTCGTGGCGCACCCTCCCGGTCACGATCTTCACCCAGTCCGACCGCGGCGATCTCTTCGGCGCGGCCGCGAACACGATGTTCCTGGTCCTGGTCACCGTGGTGATCCTCGGCGTGCTGTCGGCGTTCCGGCGGCGCGCCCGCTAGCCACTGCGAGCAGGGTCTCGACCACCTCGCGCGGTGCGGCGTCCTTCCGTCGCACCGCGCGCAGTCGTCGGTGCAGGTCGATGCCCACCGTGGGGATCTCGACGAGCCTCCCGTCCCGCAGTTCCGCGGCGACGGCCAGCTCGCTGAGGACCGCCGCGCGGCCACCCGCGGCGACCATGATCTTGACCGCGGCGTTCGTCCCGAGTGCGACGGAGTCCGGAGCCCCGGCAACGCCGGCCCGTCGCAGCGCGGCCTCGAGCGCGTCCCGCGTCCCCGCGCCGGGTTCCCGGGTCACGAGGGGAAGGCCGGCGAGTTCGGCCGCCGTCACGGGTCGATCGTCACGGCGACGGGTCAGCCTGTCTCCGGGAGCCGCCACCAGCAGCATCCGATCGGTGCGGACGGTCCTCGAGGCGAGATCGTCGGGCACCGTCGGGCCCTCGATGAAGCCCAGGTCCGCGACGTGGGCGCGGACGTCCGCGATGACGGCGGCGGAGTTGCCGACGGTGAGGTGCACCGGCTCGTCGGTGTGCTCGCGCAATCGGGCCAGCCACGCCGGCATGAGGTATTCGGCGATGGTCTGGCTACAGGCGATGCGGACGGTGTGGTCGAAGCGCAGCGCCTCGGCGCCCGTCTGCAGCGCCGCCATCGCGCCGACGACGCTGCGCGCCCACTCGGTGACCGCGGCGCCCTCCGAGGTGAGCTCGGCGCCCCGGGTGCGACGATCGAGCAGGTCGAGCCGGAGCTGTCGCTCCAGATGACGCAGCCGCGAGCTGGCGCTGGGCTGCGAGATCCCGCATGCACGCGCGGCCGCCGAGATCGATCCCAGATCGGCCACCGCGACGAGCAGGCGCAGCGACTCGACCGAGGGGGTTTCCATAGCCCCATTCTATGGCTAGATAGACATCCTGTGGGTACCACAGGCGCATCGCCCCGGGCACAGTCGAATCCATGCTCGTCGTCACCCGCCCCGCCGCCCGGCCCGCTGCCCATCGGGTCCTGTTCCGCGACCTCCCCGACCGCCGCGTCGCGTACTCGAACATCACGCCCAACTGGTTCGCCTCGGTCATGGGGACCGGCATCATCGCGAACGCCGCGGTGAGCCTGCCCGTGCAGGTCCCCGGCCTCCGGACGGCGGCCGCCGCGGTGTGGGCGCTGGCGACGGTGTTGCTGGTCGTGCTGGTGGCGTCCACGGCGGCGCACTGGGTGCGTTACCCGCACTTCGCCCGCCGCCATCATCGCGACCCGGTGATCGGGAACTTCTACGGCGCGATGGCGATGGCGCTGCTCACGGTGGGCACCGGTGCGGTACTGGTCGGCCGGGACTGGATCGGCCTCACCGCAGCGCTCGCGATCGGCACCGCGTTGTGGGCCGCCGGTACCCTCCTCGGCATCGTCTTCGCCGTCGTGATCCCGGTCCTCATGGCCAAGGGTGGCCACTACACCGCCGATCGGGCGTTCGCCGGCTGGCTGATGCCGGTGGTCTCGCCGATGGTGACCGCCGCGGGCGGTGCGGTCCTGCTGCCCTACTCCCCCGACGGCGCGGTGCGGGCCGCTCTGCTGTGGTTCTGCTACGGCTGTGCGGGCTTCAGTGTGCTCGCATCCGTAGTCGTGATACCCGCCGTGGTCGCCCGCCTGGTGCGTCGCGACGTCTGGCCCGCCGCAATGGTGCCGACGGTATGGATCATGCTCGGCCCGATGGGCCAATCGATCACCGCGGTCAACTCACTCGGGGCGGACGCGCACCTCGTCGTCGGGAGCGGGGCGGCCCACGCGCTGATCCGGTTCGGCATCGGGTACGGCTGGGTGGTGACGGCACCTCTGCTCGCGTGGACCGCCGTCGCACTGGTCCTCACGGCCCGCACCGCGGCCACCGGCCTGCCCTACGCCCTCACCTGGTGGTCCTTCACCTTCCCCATCGGGACCTGCGCCACCGGCTTCAGCGCCATGGCCACGCACACCGGCGCTCCCGCATACTCGATTCTCTCCATCGGCTACTTCCTCGCCCTGGTGACCGGCTGGGTCGTCGCCGCGCGGGGCACCGTCCCCCACGCACTGATGAGCGGCCACCTCCTCCGCCATCCCGACCTCGCACGATGATCGATCGCAAGGTTTAAAGCTTGCGCAGCAGCATCGCAAGCTCTTAGACTTGACGAATGATCGTCATCACCGCGGACCAGCAGGGCAGCCGGCGCGATGAGGACCGCGTCGACGACGCCCGGGACCTTCTCGGCTCCCTGCACTGGGTCCGCCCGCCCGACCGCACGGCCGGCGATGAGCTGCAGTGCGTGACCGACGACGCCGCCGTCGCGGTCGATGCGGCGCTCGCGCTGCTCAGCGACGGGCACTGGAGCGTCGGCATCGGCGTCGGCTCCGTCGAGCTGCCCCTACCGAAGCAGACCCGCGCGGGCCGCGGCCGGGCCTTCGAGGCCGCCCGGGAGGCCGTCGAGGCGGCGAAGGGTGTAGCAGTCCCGGTGCAGGTGAGGGCCACGGATGCGGCGTCGGCGTCCCGGGCCGAGGCGATTCTGTCGGTGCTGGGCCTTATCGTGAGCCGCAGATCACGGGAGGGACAGGAGGTGACCGCGTTGCTGAACACCGGAATGACGATCACAGCGGCGGCGGCCGAGTTGGGTGTCTCGCGTCAGGCCGCGTCGCAGCGAGCGGCCGCAGCGGGATGGTCGGTGGAGCCGGCGGGTCGCGCCCTGGCGGTGGAACTCCTCGCCGAGACCGACACGACATCGAACTCGGAGGTGGGCGGATGATCGCCGCAGTCGTCGCGCTCCTCCTGGCCGCGACGGTGCTCGGCGTCGTCGCCGCGCGTCGCGGCGCGCCCGGTATACCGGGCCTGATCTGGGCGGCGATTCCGGCAACCCTCGTGGGCGGCGCCGCGGTCGTGGCACTGGCCGCTCCCGCGGCCCACGGCTTCGGACTCGCGGCCGTCCGGGTGGCGGCGGTCCTCGCCGCCATGGCCGGGGGCAGCGCTCTGGTGACCGCCGCCTTCGGGCTCGCCGGCGCCACCGGAGAGGACGAGCCCGCGACCGAATCGCCCCAGGAGAGCGCCGCCGACGACGACTCCCACGAGCCCGACCCGGACGAGGAGGCCCACGAGGAGGAGCAGGTCCCGGCCGCTCCGCTGCGGGGCGGACTCTCCATCGGTGTCCTGGAGCGCGCCGCGATCGCGGTGTGCGTCCTCGCGAACTTCGGCGGTGGCCTCGCGGTGATCGTGGCCGCCAAGGGCCTCGCCCGCTATCCGGAACTCCGCAACCCCGGAGCGGCCGAGCAGTTCATCATCGGCACCTTCGTGTCCGTGCTCTGGGCCGTGGCCTGCGCTGGGGTGGCGGTGGCCCTGGGGCGGTGAGCCGGCGGCGTCAGGCCTCGTGCTGCGGAGGCGCGTAACCCGGCTGCTGCACCTGGTACGGCGAAGGTTGCTGCCACTGCTCGGCGGTCCGCCCGAGCGGCAGCTGGGCCGTCGCGTCCGACGGCGCCTCCGACGCCTGCCCCGGCGCGGGCTGGGGCGCGGTGGCGGCGCTCGGTGGCACCGCCGGGGCGTCCGGCACCTCGTCCTTCGTCACGACGACCGGGGCCACCGGCTCGGGCGTGTCGAACCACCCCTCTGTATCGATGTCGGGCGCGGTCGCCGGAGAGTCCTCGGAGGGCTCGAAGCGGAACACGCCGTCGGAGCCGGGCGTGCCGAGGTTGCGCATGAAGCCCTGCAGCGCGGCATTGAAGTCGCTCGGGACAACCCACACCTTGTTCGCATCGCCCTGCGCCATCTCGGGCAGGGTCTGCAGGTACTGATAGGCCAGCAGCTCCGGTGTCGGCCGGCCCGACTTGATCGCGGAGAACGTAGTCTCGATGGCCTTGGCCTCACCCTGCGCCTCGAGGTACGCGGCGGCCCGTCGACCTTCCGCACGGAGGATCTCCGCCTGACGATCGGCCTCGGCCGAGAGGATCGCGGCCTGCCGCTCGCCCTCGGCGAGCAGGATCCGGCTGGCCTTGTCGCCCTCGGCGGACTTGATCGCCGCCTCCCGGTGCCCTTCGGCGGAGAGGATGGTGGCGCGCTTCTCGCGGTCCGCCTTCATCTGCTTCTCCATCGACTCCTGGATCGACGGGGGCGGGAAGATCGACTTGAGCTCGACGCGCGCGACGCGCAGGCCCCAGCGCGAGGTGGCCTCGTCGAGTACACCCCGGAGCTGGCCGTTGATCTTCTCGCGCGAGGTCAGCGTCTCCTCGAGCGTCATACCGCCGACCACGTTGCGCAGCGTGGTGGTGGTGATCTGCTCGACGCCGACCACGTAGTTGCTGATCTCGTAGACCGCGGCCTCGGGGCGCGTGACCTGGAAGTAGACCACGGTGTCGATGTTCACGGTGAGGTTGTCCTGGGTGATCACCGGCTGCGGCGGGAAGGAGACCACCTGCTCGCGCAGATCCACGCGCGCGCGGACCTTGTCGATGAACGGGATCAGCAGCGCCAGTTGGCCCGAGACCGTCTTCGTGTAGCGGCCGAGACGCTCGATCACCGCCGCCTGCGCCTGCGGCACCAGCACCAACGCCTTCACCAGTACGACCACCGCCGCCAGGATCAGTACGAGGAGTACGACCAGCCCGATTCCTATGCCATCCATGGATATCCCTCTCGTTGTCGGCTCAACTGTCCACCACGACGGCGACCGCGCCGTCGATCTCGACGATGGTCACCTCCACGCCCGCAGGGATCGGCGCACCGTCGTACGGCGTGCGTGCGGACCACTCCTCCCCGCCGATCATCACGCGCCCGCCACCGCCCGAGACGGACTCCAGGACGGTCACTTTCGTGCCGGGCAGAGACTCCAGGTACGACGGCGCATCCCCCCGCCTGCTCTCGACGTACCGCCGCAACGGCGGCCGGACGAGGACGAGCAGCAGCACCGAGGAGACGGCGAAGACGACCCCCTGCGCCCACAGCGGTAGGTCGAAGAGACCGGTGGCACCCGCGGTGACGAGAGCCCCGCCGCCCAGCATGAGCAGCGTGAACTCGCCGGCCGCGACCTCCGCGACGGCCAGCAGGATCGCTCCGATGAGCCATAACGCCGCTGCCATACCTCGATCCTGCCAGAACCGGACACATGCGGCGAGAACCTCGCGTGTTAGGTTCACCTTAGTAGTCGAACGGGGTTTCCGATGCACACACAGGGCGACAGCGCCTACCTGCCCACTCGCGACGGGCGCACTCTCCACGCCGCGGTACTGCCCGGCCCAGAGGACGGACCGGTCGTGGTCTTCGAGGCCGGCGCCGGAGGAACCCGATCGTCGTGGGGCGCGGTGCAACCGGCGGTCGCGGCGTTCGCGCCCGCGGTCGCCTACGACCGATCCGGGCTCGGCCGCAGCGAGCCCGACGAGGCCGACCGGACCTTCGACCGGATGGCCGACGACCTGAACGACCTGCTCGACGGTCTCGCCGACGCCGGCGCCACCCGGTTCGTCCTCGTGGGCCACAGCCTCGGCGGGCTGCTCGTCCGCCTGGCCGCGTCCCGCCGGCCGGAGCGGATCGCCGGCCTCGTCCTGGTCGACCCTTCGGAGGAGACGGCGGAGGACATGTTCCGCGAGAGCTCCGGGCGACGGGATTCGATCCTGTTGGCCGTGATGCGCACCCTCGCCCGCACCGGCGTCCTCCGCCTCCTGGGCGGGCTCGCCTTCCGCACTGCCTCGGCCGATGTCCGGGCCGACCTCGCCCGCGAGGCGACCACCCCGCGGGCGATCGCGACGATGGAGCGGGAGCTAGCGACGTTCTACCCGGAACTGCGTTCGTGGCAGGGCTCCGCACCGGACCTCGGCGACATTCCCGTCACCGTCATCTCGGGGGCCAAGAGCGGGGGCCTCGGAAAGGCGGTGCGCGCGCGGGTCAACGAGGCGCACGCGGGACGCGCCGCGACGTCGCCGTGCGGACGGCACGTCGTGGCGGCGAAATCGGGACATCAGGTGCCGTTGACCGACCCGGAGGTGATCGTCGACGAGATCCGTCGCATCGTCTCCGGGCCGGCCGCCGCAACGGGGTGAGTCAGAGCGGGTACGGCGGGGCCCCGACACCGACGAGCCGGTAGGTGCCCCAGACGGTCTTGTCGGTCACCATCGCGGGAACTCCCTCTCCCCCAGCGACGGACACCGTCACGCTGCCGCGCGGCATCTTCTTCAGCGCGGCACCGATGTCCAGGTCGTCGACGGTGCCGTACCAGTGGTAGTTCCCGTCGAGCGGCTCGAGGTGGCCGGCGAGTCGGACGGGCGAGACGGCCTCGTAGTCGCCGGAGCGGAGGATCGCCTCACCGGCGTAGACGCCCTCATCACGCACGTGGTCGTTGGACAGGTCGATCGCGTCCCGGTCCGGTCGCGACGGGGAGCGCCGCCCCCGGAGGATCCACCGCGTGGTCACCGGCGGCCGCGACAGCAGCCGCGTCGCCGCCTCGGTGTACATCCACCGCAGCCACGCCTGCAGGGTCTCGACCTGCGCCTTCGACCCGTCGGTGAGCACCAGGTTGGGGACCCCGTCGACCAGCATCCCGAGGTAGGCGCGCTCGGCGTCCACGGGCCCGACGGTGCTCGGCGGAGTGACCCGCGGATCGAGCACGGGCACGGCGATCTCGGCCGTCGTGCCTGCCAGGACCACGATGTCGTAGTCGGTGTCACCGACCGACGTGGTGAGGGTCCACGCATCCCGGTCGGGCTTGAAACGCAGGCCCATGACCTCCGACGGGGGCACGACGGCACCGTCGACACCCGGGACTCGCGCGCCGATGACGACGATGCGTGGCTGGTCCGCCGGGGTCACGCGAGGAACCCCGCCTTCTTCCACGACCACCGGGCGAACGAGCCCATGAGGCCCACGGAGTCGAGGAAGCGCCCGAGATCGCGGAAGCCGTCCTGCTTGGCCTTGATGTGGTGCGGGTTGGTGATCGCAGCGCGGTAGGCGGCCATCGGCTCGAGGCCGACGCGGGCGTACATGCGCGGGTTCGCGAACAGCATCCGGAAGCCGAAAGCGGCTCCCGCGTGCAGGTTGCCGATCAGCAGGGTCTGCAGGCGGGTGCGGTCGGCCTGGCCGCGGCGGGCACCGTCGCGGGCGTAGCCGATGTGCCGCGCCTCCTCCGTGACGTGGATCTGCATGAGCCGCGCGACGATGGGCTGCAGCTCTGGATCGTCCTTGATCTGCCGTTGCTGGGCGTCGAAGATCTCCTCGCCGACGAGTGCGGCGACCCACACGGCCTGGCCCCGGATCACCGGCGCGAGAACGTACTTCACGACGGCGAGCTTCCACCCGTACAGCCGGTACGGCCGCTCGCCGACGCGGTCGATGACCTTGCCGAACATGACCATGTGCCGGCACTCGTCGCCCATCTCGGTGAGCGAGTAGAACGAGTCGCGCGACGTGGGGTCCTTGGACAGCAGGTCGCGCAGGAGCAGGCGGTTGAGCAGGTTCTCGAACCAGATACCCATCGACAGCAGGTTCACCATCTCCTGCTTGGACAGGGCGATCTGCTGCTCACGGGACATACCGTTCCAGATGTCCGTGCCGTACAGGGTGCACATGTGCGGCGGCAGGAAGAACTTGTCGGGGTCGATCGGGGCGTCCCAATCGATGTCCACGACGGGCGCGTAGGAGCGCTTGACGGAGCCGCCGAGGAGTCGATCGGCCACGCTGTCGCGCGAGCGATCACCGATGCTGTCGCGGGTGCGGTCGGGCAGAGTCGTATCGGTCATGTGGTGAACGTAACACCGGGCGTGGACAGAGTCCACAGTTCTGTCTATCCACGCAGCTCTCGCGAGTGTCTACGGCACGAACTGGGCGCGTGCGGGGATGACGAAGGTGCGCGCGTAGCGCATTCCGGCCTCGACGTTCGCGCTCGACGGTCCGCGGTGATCCGGACCGTCGTCCGCCCCCTCGACGGGAGGGAGGGGCGTGAGCAGCAGCGAGTGCAACTGCCGGACGAAGAAGTCAGCGAGCGCCTCGACGTCAGCGTCGTCGCGGTACTCGCCGCGGCGGATCTCCTTGAGGAAGAACCGGCGACCCTCCTGGATCTGCGGCGAGTCACCGTGGATGTAGGGCAGGATCAGCGCCGGGTTCATCGCCATCACCCGCTGCAGCGCCCGGTGCTCGCGCAGATAGGCGTAGGCGAAGCCGAATCCGGCTGCCAGGCGTTCGTCGTTGTCGGCGATCGGATCGGCGTAGTCGTGGATCCGGCTGTAGAACTTCTCCAGTTCGCTGGCCACCACGGCCTCGACCAGCGCATCCTTGCCGGTGAAATGCTGGTAGAGCGTTGCCCGGGCCAGCCGGGCCCGCTTGGCGAGCGCGCCCATCGAGATCCGGGTCAGGCCCGCCTCGTCGACCCAGTCGAGCGCGGCACGCAGGATCTGCTGCCGGGTGTCGGGTTTCGTCGTCGGGGTCGGAGCCACCAGCGGATTCTATCCCCGCCGCAGTCCCGAACAGGGTCAGGAATCAGGTTCGGTGACGAAGTCGACGAGGCGCTCGACGGCACCGATGAGTGAGGCGTCGAGATCGCGGAAGGAGGTCACGGCGTTCTGGACGCGCCGCCATCCGTCCTGGGGGCTCCCCCAGCCGAGCCGCTGACAGATCCCCGTCTTCCAGTCCTCACCGCGCGGAACGTCGGGCCAGGCCGCGATGCCCACCGACGCCGGCTTCACGGCGGCCCAGATGTCGATGAAAGGATGACCGGTCACCATGACGTACTTGCCCAGCGACTGCGTCATCCGAGACTCCTTCGAGCCCTCCACGAGGTGATCGGCGAGCACGCCGACCTTCCGGCCGGGTCCGGGCTGGAACTCGGCGAGGCGCGCACCGAGGTGATCCAGGCCCTCCAACTGCTCCACCACGACACCCTCGACCCGCAGGTCGTGGCCCCACACCCGCTCGACCAGCGCGGCGTCGTGGATGCCCTCCACCCAGATGCGGCTCGGCAGCGCCACCCGGGCCTTCACGCCCTCCACCCGCGTCGAGCCCGACGCACTCCGCTGCGGGCCCGACGGTGCCGCCACCCGCGGCTTGACCAGGGTGACGGGGGCGCCATCGATGAGGAAAGCGGCCTTGCGCATCGCGAACACCCGGACCACCCCGCGGCCGTCCTCGAGCTTGACGAAGTCACCGTCGTAGCTCTTGTCGAACCCGACGACGGCGCCGCAGAAGCCGGTGGCCGCGTCCTCGACAACCAGGTCGCGATCCGCCGCTACCTCCGGGACCACCCGCGCCCTCTTGCTCGCGTGCCCCGCGTAGATGTCTCCGTACCTGTCCGCCACGGCGGACGATTCTACGGCGCGGGATCCACGTAATGCTGGAAGCCGTAGCGCGTGTGCGGGCCGATCGCGCCGAACTCGAACAGGCCCTCGCCCTCCTCGACCGACCCGTCGGGATGCCGCACGGTGCAGGCCGCCAGGTACTCGACGGGGACCAGCATCGTCAGGTTCACATCCAGCTCGGAGACGCGGAACCTCCGGCCCTCGACCTTCTCCTCGCCCTGCCACATGCCGTGGCGCCAGTCCTGGTCGAGCCCGTAGCCGGTGCCGAAACCGAAGTGGTTGGCGGTGAGGATCGCGGCGTCGATCTCGGTACGGGCGCCGTCGGAGCCCGTGAAGGCGAGCCGGGCGGACTGGGCCTGCCGGGTGCCGGAGACGAAGTCGATGTCGTGCGCGACGTGCCCGAGCCAGCGGGGCTCGGAGCCGTCGTGCGGGATCCAGGTGGCGTCCTCGACGACCGGCCGCCCGCGGACGTCCTCCTGCAGGACCACGCAGATCGTGGCCTCGGCCAGCCGGAGCACGGAGTAGATCCAGAAGAAGTTGCCGGCCTCGGTGACGCGGCGGCCGGGCGGTTCCGCCTCGCCGACGGGCCGCACGCCCCACGACCGGTCGCGGTTGCCGCGCCACGTGCTCGCGTCGAATCGCTCGCCGTCGACGGTCAGCGATCCCGCCCAGGAGCCGACCTGCACGAACCGCTGCGTGTCGAAGGTGACGCGCTCGAGCTGACGGTGGAAGTGTCGCGGCTCCAGGTGCGCCGGACCGGTCGCGGTGAACGTCAGGTCGAAGGCGAGGTCGTAGTCCTCCCCCGGCTCGAGCACGACGCGCAGACGCGTGAGCCCGTCGAGCACCTCCAGGCGCAGCGGCCCGACGACGGTGTCCGCCCGGTCGGCGCCCAGCGCCTTCGAGGCGCGGAAGACGATCTGATCGTCGCCGTGCCGCGCGACCGCGAAGCAGTCGATGACGCCGAGGTTCGGGTAGACGCCGAGGCCCAGGACGAGGAAGGGCTCGTCGCCGGTCCCGTTGTGCGCGTTGAAGTAGTAGCGGTCATAGAAATTCCGGTCCGAGGTCGCGGAGTGCCGGATCACCTCGGCGACCTGGTGGATCGGGTAATCGTCCGCCGGCGACAGCGGCGAGCCCGCCCACTGGCCCGTCACGGCACGGCCTCCCAGTACGTCCCGTCGAGCATCCTCTCGATGCTCGCGCGGTGCAGGATCATGTCGTCGGGGTCCTCAGGCGCTACGGACGCGCCGAAGTCGATCGCGCGGGTCTGGATTCGGTACATGATCACGCCGTGCACGATCGCGGCGTAGGCCGTGTAGAAGTCCATCTCGCGCGGCACGTGGCCAGTGCGTTCGGCGTACCGGCGCTCGACGTCCTGCCGCCGCAGGAAGCCCGGAAGCCCGGGCAGCCCCGCGAGCTCGGCCAGATCCTGGAAGAAGCGGTGCAGGTAGACGAACCAGCCCAGGTCCAGCTCGCACGGCCCGACGGTGGCCATCTCCCAGTCCAAGACGGCGACCGGGGTGTTTCCCGCGTACATCAGGTTGCCGATACGCGCGTCGCCCCAGTTCAGCACCGCGTCCGCGTGACCGGGCAGGTTCGCCTCGGCCCAGTCCAGGGCCCGGTCCAGGATCGGCGCCCGACGGTGTCCCTCGGCGGCCCAGTCGTAGAACGCGCGCAGCCGCCGCAGGTGGGCGGCGAGCGCCGTCTCCCGCGGCTCCGGCATCGGGATGACGCCGCCCTCCGGAGCGGGTACGCCGTGGATCACCGCGATCACGTCGACGCTGGCGTCGCCGAGTTCGCGCAGGTCGGCGTCGGTCGAGTCGGGCCGCCAGGCGCCGAAGGTGTAGGGCATGACGTCGGGCGGGACGTCGCCGTCGACGCGGTCCATGACGAGGAAGGGCGCCCCGATCACTCCTGAGTCCTCCTCGACCCACAGGCACGACGGCGCCGCGACGCCGTACGACGCGACGTGCCGCATGACCGCGAACTGCGCGGGTAGGTCGTAGTTCGGGAACACCGGGTCCGACTCCGGACGGGGAGCCACGCGGATCACGAGCGGCCGCTCCTCGTCGCCGAACCGGACCGTGGCCAGGAGCGTCTCGCTCGACATCCCGTTGCCCTCCGGCAACTGCAGGTCCAGTACCTCGGCGCCGGGCTCGCGCGCGGCGAACCACTCCTGGAGCTGCGCGCGCACCTCGCCGGGCGTGCGCTGCGACGACGCCGGGCGGGCCTGCTCGGCGAAGGTGTCCGATTCACTCATGCGGGTCAGGGTAGATCCGTGGAGGCTTTGCTAGAACATGTTTCAGAAATCTGGCCGGAGCGGACGCGTATCCTGGTCGGGTCATGAGTACCGTCGCAACACTCGCACGCCGCGCCACGGCCGGGCCCGCCCAGGGCTTCGCCGTGTGGTCGGCCGCCTGGCTCGCCGGTTCCGCCGGCACGGACGAGTTGCTCGCCGCACTCGCCGAATGGGCGCCCGTGCAGTCCGTGGTCGACGGTGACCTCCCCGACCTGCTCGCGGAGATCCGGACGCTCGCGCCGCACACCGTCCGGCTGCTGCTCCCCGCGCCCGGCGACGCCCGCGGGCTCCCCGCCGGGACCGATCTCGAACAGGCCGCGATGGCGCGCGGCGAGGTCGTCCTGTTCGACGGCGACTCGTCGACCATCGCCCTCGTACCCACGCCCGAGGCCGCGGACGTCATGCGCTGGCAGGCCTTCCTCCACGAGCCGGCGCTGGTCGACCCCGATCCGCTGCCGCTCGGCGGCGCCGAACAGGAGCTGCGCGGTGCGGTCCGCGAGGCACCGTCGGCGCTCGCGGGCCTGCCGCCCGCGCCGGACGCGACCGACGATCCACGCCGGCTCGTCATGGAACTGACCCGGTACCTGGGCGCCCACCGCCTGCCGC
Organism: Tsukamurella sputi; assembly: GCF_007858445.1. Lineage (GTDB taxonomy): Bacteria > Actinomycetota > Actinomycetes > Mycobacteriales > Mycobacteriaceae > Tsukamurella > Tsukamurella sputi. Next base: position 182,648 of record NZ_VIGV01000002.1, read on the forward strand.
TCAGCGCCACCGAGCGGGCGCACCGTGTCCTGGACAGCGCCGGGATGGTCGAGGCGATCCTGCTGGTCGCGGGCGCACAGGCGCCCTACGCCGGGCTCACGCTCGCCTCGGCGCAGGGCGGCGACGCGGCCTACCGCGACCTCTGGCGCACCGTCCGCGCCGCGCGGGTGGCGGCGGTCAACGCCGTGTGCCGCGACGAGTTGCGCAGCTGATCGACGCCGCTCAGACGCGGGCCGGGCGCCGTACCGCGGGGCAGCAGCCCTCGACGCACGCGGCACCGTCGACGCTGACGCCCAACCCGGACGAGCGCCCGGCGTCCGCGTCGTCGACGAGGTCGGCGACCATCGCCGTGAACCGGGGGTCGCCGATCGGCGTGGCGGCGCGGGCGAAGGGCATGCCCAGCTCCCCCGCCAGGTCCTTGGCCTCGGTGTCGAGGTCCCAGATGACCTCGAGGTGATCGGAGACGAAGCCGATCGGCACGACGGCGACGCCGGGGATCCGCCGATCCCACAGTGCTTGGATGTGATCGCAGATGTCCGGCTCGAGCCAGGGCACCTGCGGCGGCCCCGAGCGGGACTGCCAGACCACGTCGAAGTCGGCGCCCAGGCGGGCCGCGACGTTCGCGGCGGCATCGTGGACCTGCCGGGAGTAGAGCCGCTCGACGCCGGGCGGGCCGGCGGCGATGTCCGCCGCGTCGGGGATCGAGTGCGCGGTGAAGACGAGCCGCGAGTCCGCGGGCACCGTCGCCAGGGCCGCCTCGGCGGCGTCGGCGAAGGACGCGAGGAAGAGCTCGTGCTCGGAGAACTGCGGCAGCTTCGTCAGCCGCGGCGCACCGGGGCCGACGGCGGCGAGGGCGCGGGCGATGTCCTCGTCGTACTGCCGGCAGCCGGAGAAGCCGCCCCAGGCCGAGGTGGCGAAGACCAGCGCGTTGCGCACACCGTCGTCCTTCATGCGCTGAACCGTGTCCTCGACCATGGGGTGCCAGTTCCGGTTACCGAAGTACACCGGTATCTCGCGGCCGCGTCGACCGAACTCGGCCTCGACGTCCGCGATCAGCGCCCGGTTCTGCGCGTTGATCGGCGAGACGCCGCCGAACCGCAGGTAGTGCTGTTCGACGGCGTCCAGCCGCTCAGCGGGTACTCCCCGGCCACGCACGACGTTCTCGAGGAAGGGCCGCACGTGGTCGGGGTGCTCGGGCCCTCCAAAGGAGAGCACCAGCAGCGCGTCGTACGTCACGACTGCGCGTTGATCATTTCCTCGGGGAACCAGGTGTTGTGGCTGGCTCCGCCGTCGACGTAGACGATGGAACCGGTGGTGCCGGGCAGCCAGTCGGAGAGCAGCGCGCAGACGCTCTTGCCCACGACCTCCGGGTCATCGACGTTCCAGCCGATGGGCGAGGCGCCGTCCCAGTAGGTGTTGAGCATGTTGAGCTTGCGGGCGTCGTCGGTCGCCGTGCCCGAGATCGCCTTGGCGGCCAGGGTCTTGATCGGGCCGGCGGCCACCAGGTTGGAACGGATCTTCTTGGCGTAGCCGACCTCGCGGGCGACGTAGCGGTTCACCGATTCGAGGGCGGCCTTCTGCACGCCCATCCAGTTGTAGTCCGGCAGCGCGGTGCGGGGATCGAAGTCCATGCCCACGATGGAGCCGCCCTCGTTCATGACGGGGAGCACGGCGCGCGCGAGCGAGGCGTAGCTCCACGCGGAGATCTCGAAGGACTTCGCCACGTCGGGGCCGGGGCCCTCGAGGAAGGGCAGAGCGTCCGGGCCCATCAGGGTGCGGGGAGCGAAGGCGATCGAGTGCAGCACGCCGTCGATGCCCTCGGGGGCGACCTCACGGATCTTGTCGGCCAGAACGCCGAGGTACTCCTCGTCGGTGACGTCGAGCGGGATCGCGGGCGGCACCTCCTGCGGCAGGCGCTTGGCGATGCGGTCGATCAGGCGGAGCCGGTCCGGGATGCCGGTGATGATCACCTTGGCGCCCTGCTCCTGGGCCACCTTGGCGGCCGAGAAGGCGATGGAGGCATCGGTGATGATGCCGGTGATGAGGATGGTCTTGCCTTCGAGCAGTCCGGTCACGGACGTGCCTCCTTCGGTTCTTCGGTGCTGCGGGCTGGTTCGACGGTGCGCCGCCGGTCGTGTCGAGCGGGGCCTAGTGGCCCATGCCGAGGCCGCCGTCGACGTTGATGACGTTGCCGGTGACGTAGGCGGAGTCGTCGGAGGCGAGGAACGAGACCACCGCGGCGACCTCCTCGGGCTGGCCGATCCGCTTGGCGGGGATGCCCTGCTTGATCAGCGGCTCGGTCATGTCGGCGGGGAGCTCGCGGGTCATGTCGGTATCGATCAGGCCCGGCGCGATGACGTTGGCCGTGATGTTGCGCGAGGCCATCTCGCGGGTGACGGAGCGGGCGAGACCGACGACGCCGGCCTTGGACGAGGCGTAGTTGGCCTGCCCGCCGGTGCCGGCCAGGCCGACGACCGAGCCGAGGTAGATGAACCGGCCCCACCGGTTCTTGAGCATGTCGCGCGTCGCGGCCTTGGTCACGCGGAAGGCACCGGTGAGGTTGGCGTTGATCACCTTCTCGAAGCTCTCGACGCTCATGCGCATGACCAGCGTGTCCTCGGTGATGCCTGCGTTGGAGACGACCACCTCGACGGGTCCCTGGTGCTCGGCGACGGCCTTGAACGCGGCCTCGACGGAGTCGTTGTCGGTGACATCGCACTGCACGCCGAACAGGCCCTCGGGCGCGCCCGAACCGCGGTGGGTGACGGCCACCTTGTGGCCGTCGGCGGCCAGGCGCTGCGCGATGGCGAGGCCGATGCCGCGGTTGCCGCCCGTGACGAGGACGGACCGGGGCGTGAATTCAGAAGTCGACATGGGTGCCAACTTATCAATCGCGCTCGCGGGCGGGGAAATCTCGGCCCTCGCGAGTCGTCGGACCGCCCGGCGATCCAGCCCCGATCACGGCAGGCGCCGGTTGAAAGCGACCGCGCCGGCGGCGCCGAGGACGAGCAATGCGGTGCCCCACAGCACCCAGATCCGGGAGTTGTCGCCCTTCTGCATCTCCCAGCCGATCTCGTCGCGCAGCGTGCCGTACGCCTGGTTGAGGTCGCTGAGTGAGGACGCGGAGAAGAACTGACCGCCCGAGAGGTCGGCGATCTTCTTCAGCGAGGCGTCGTCGACGGGGACCGGGATGTTCTGCCCCTCGATGTTGACGGTGCCGTTGGGCGTGCCGAAGGAGATGCTGGAGATGGGTATCCCCTCCTCCTTCGCCTTGCGCGCCGCGGTGAAACCGCCGCGCGGGTCGTCCAGATCGACGGGAACCGTCTGCTTGCCGTCGGACTCGAGGATGATCCGCGCCGGCGGTGCGTTGTCCTTACCGCCGAGCACGTCCCGGATGTTCTTGATGGACTGGATCGCGGCGTAGATGCCCTCACCGGTGGCGGTGCGCTGGGCGAGGTCGAGATGGTCGATCGCGTTGGTCGCGAGGGAGCGGTCCGGCGTGGGTGAGACCAGCAGCTGCGCGGTGCCGGCGAAGGAGACGATGCCGAGGTTCATTCCTTGCGGCAGCTCCGAGACGAACTTCTTCGCGGCGACCTTCGCCGCGTCGAGCCGGTTCGGCGAGACGTCGGTCGCCTCCATCGACTTCGACACATCGATCACCAATACGACGGTGGCCCGGCTGCGGGGCACCTTGCGCATGGCCTGCGGCCCGGACAGCGCGACCATGAGCACGATGAGACCGATGCTGAGCAGCGCGATGGGGACGTGCCGGAACCGATTGCGTCCCGGAGGCGCCACCGAGTCCAGTACCGACATGTTGGCGAACTTCAACGCCCGCTTGCTACGCCGCTTCTCGTTGTAGACGTACCCGGCGAGGATCGCGAGCACCACGAGGATGCCGAGCAACCAGACCGGGGTGGCGAGCGAGGTCAATCCGCCCATGTCAGGAAGCACCAGCCAATCCACGTCGACGTGCGGCCACGAAGCGCACGATGTCTGCGAGCCAGTCGCGGTCGGTGCGCAGCTCGAGGACGGGCGCACCCACCCCGCGCAGCGTGCGGGCCACCTGCTTGCGGTGCTCCTGCGCCGCGGCGGCGAACCGCTGCTGCAGCTCGGGGGTCACGGTCAGTTCGCGCACGGCACCGGACTCCGCGTCGCGCAGGGCGATCTCGCCGACGGCCGGCAGTTCCACATCGCGTGGATCGAGCACCTCGACGGCGAGCACCTCGTGCCGCGCGGCCAGCCCGCGCAGCTCGCGGACGTAGTCGATGTCGCCGAGGAAGTCGCTGATCACCACGACGAGACCGCGCGGCTGCTCGGGCCGGCGCAGGGCGTCCAGGGCGACGCGGATGTCGCCGCGCGTGCCCTCGACCGCCCGGGGAGCCGAGGCGATCGCCCGGAGCACCTTCTGACGCTGCGCACGCCCGGACTTGGGCTGCACGCGAACCAGCTGCGCACCGTTGGTGACGAGGCAGCCGACGCGGTTCGCGGCGCCGCTCACCAGGTGCACCACTGCGGCGGACGCCGCGACGGCGAGGTCGCGCTTCGTCCCGCCCGTGGAGCCGAAGTCCATCGACGCCGACAGGTCGACGACGATCCAGGTCTGCAGCTCGCGATCGGCGATCATCTGCCGCACATGCGGGTGCGTGGTGCGCGCGGTGACGGACCAGTCCATGAGGCGCACGTCGTCGCCGGGCGTGTAGGGCCGCGACTCCCCCGGCTCCGACCCCGGGCCGGGCAGGAGTCCCTGGTGGTCACCCTTGAGCACGCCGTCGAGACGACGCCGGACGAGCAGTTCCAGCATCTTCAACGACGCCTGCATCCGGGCCTCGTCGACCTCACCGCCGGCGAAGCTCGGCAGCGGGGTGTGCGGCGCGGCGGAACCCGGCGGCCGGACGGGGGGTGTCGCGGGCATCGTCAGCCCTGCGGCTGGTGCGCGGGCGCGAACTGCTGCTGCGGGGCGGGCGGAGCCTGCTGCGGCACGGGCTGCCCGACGACCTGCGGCAGCGCGACGGTCTGCAGCACCCGGTTGATCGCCTGGTCGGCGGTCACCTCGTCGGCGAGGGCGTCGTAGCTCATGACCAGACGGTGCCGCAGCACGTCCGGGATGATCTCCACCACGTCCTGCGGGACGACGTAATCGCGGCCGCGCAGCAGCGCCAGGGCACGGGCCGCGGCGACGATGCCGAGCGTCGCGCGGGGCGAGGCGCCGTAGGTGATCCAGGAGGCCACGTCGTCGAGGCCGAACTCACGCGGGGTGCGCGTCGCGGCGATCACGCGGACGACGTAGTCGACGAGAGCGTGGTGCACGAAGACCTCGCTCGCAGCCTTCTGCAGCCGCTGCACGGACGCCGGGTCGAGCACCTGGGAGGGCACGGGCGGCACGGTGCCCATGCGGTAGACGATCTCGCGCTCCTCCTCGATGGACGGGTAGCCGACGACGACCTTGAACAGGAAACGGTCGCGCTGCGCCTCGGGGAGCGGGTACACGCCCTCGTTCTCGATGGGGTTCTGCGTCGCGAGCACGAGGAACGGATCCGGCATCGGATAGGTCTGGCCGCCGATGGAGACCTTGCGCTCGGCCATGACCTCGAGCAACGCCGACTGCACCTTGGCGGGCGCGCGGTTGATCTCGTCCGCGAGCAGGAAGTTGGCGGAGACGGGGCCGAGCTCCGTGTCGAACTGCTCCTTGCCCTGGCGGTAGATGCGCGTACCGATGAGGTCGGACGGCACCAGGTCGGGCGTGAACTGGATGCGGGAGAAGGAGCCGCCCACCACGGTGGCGAAGGTCTCGACCGCCAGGGTCTTCGCGACGCCCGGCACGCCCTCGAGGAGCACGTGCCCCTTGGCCAGCATGCCCACCAGGATCCGCTCGACGAGCTGGTCCTGGCCCACGATCACGCGCTTGACCTCGTAGACCGCCCGCTCCAGCAGTTTGACCTCATCGCTGGAGGCGATCTCCGGCCCCTGTGAGTGCGTCACGCAAAGTCCCCTTCGTCGTCGTTCCCCCGGCCCACGAGGACCCGTTCCCACGAGCGTACTGAATCCTCGACGGTCAGCTGTTGATGACGCGGACGCCCTGCGACAGGAAGGTCGAGGCGTCGAAGGGAGCGATCCGCACGGCGCCACCCGACTGCGGGGACTCGAGGATCTGGTTGTTGCCCAGGTACATGGCCACGTGCTGGGTGCCTCCCGGACCACGGAAGACCATGTCGCCGCGCTTGAGCTGGCTGATCGGCACCTTGTTACCGGTCGTGTACTGGTACCCCGAGTACTTGGGCAGCGCGATGCCGACGGCGGCGTACATGTAGGCCATCAGGCCCGAGCAGTCGAAGCCGATCCTGTTGAAGTCGCCGTAGCTGTCGGCGACACCGCCGTCGCGGACGCCCTTCGTCGCGCCCCAGGCGTTGCCGCCGCCCCAGGCGTACTGGACGCCGATGACCGACATACCGCGCTGGATCACGGTCTCGATCATCTGCGCGCCGCTCATACCCGCAGCGCTGGTGGCGGCCTGCGCAGCCGGAGCGGCAGCGGCGGGCGCCGCCTGGCCCGTCACCGCGGCGAACGGATTCGTGAACAGCGACGACGCCTGGCCGACGATGCTCTGGGCGAAGTTGCGTGCCGCGGCGAGAGGATCCGCGGAGTCGGTGGTACCCGCCTGTGCAGCGGGGGCTGCAGCCGCGGCCGGGGCCGCCGGAGCGGCGGGCGCCGCGACCTGCTGGGTCTGCTGTTCGTCGACGACGTACTGCGCGTAGATCTTCTGCTGGACGGCGCGGTCGTCGGCGCGCTTGGCCTCGTCCAGGGCCCGCTGCGCGAGCTCGCGCTGGGCGCTGAGCTTGGTCTGCTCCTGCTCCTGCGTGGAGAGCGTGGCGACCGTCGTGGTGATCGAGTCCTCGGCCGACTTCTTGCGTTCGGCCGCGGCGGCGGTCGCTGCGTCCGCCTGGACCTTCGCCGCCCGTGCGGCCGTCCGCGAGGCCTCTGCACGCGACTTCGCGGCCTGGAGGTTCCCGAGCGCCACGCGCTGCTTGTCGGCGACGATGCGCAGCGTCGAAGCTCGATCGACGGCCTCGCCGGGATCGTTGCCGCCCAGGGTGTTGACCAGCGCCCCGGCGCTGTTGCCCTGCGCGTACGCGGCGCGCACCACGGTGTCGAAGGAATCCTGCGCCGTCTTGATCTTGGCGTCGGACTCGGCGACGGCGGTCTCCGAGACCTTGATCGCGCCGTTGGCGGCGGTCGCGGCGTCACGTGCGGACTGCAGGTCGACCACTGCGCGGTTGACCGACTGGCGCTTCGACGCGACGTCTCCGCGAAGATCAGCGATGCGCTGATCCGCCTGCGCGATGCGGTCGACGAGCGCGGCGACCACGTTCGCGGGGTTGGCGTCGGTGCCGTTGGGCTCAGCGAAGACCGGCCCCGTCGCAGCGACGGATCCGGCGACCAGCGAGCCGGTGGCGACCGCCGCGAGCAGCGACCGCGCAGCGAGATTCGTGGCGGGGTGTGCCGTACGCCTCAAGGTGTCTCCCTCAACTCAAGACTCGTTCATACCCGATGTGTACGCATGGGCCACACGCACAACATTGGCTTCACTCGTACCGTACGGCACTTTCACAACAATAGAAAACACGAATCACAAACTACACACGTGTGAGTTTCCGGAAAGCACGGCTGATCTGCTGCGATCACGAAGCTGGGAATGGCTTTCGATTCGGACAGCGCGAGTGAATCACACAGCTGGAATTTCGAATGAATGTGCGCTATTCGTTCGATCGAACAGCGGAAGCGCCATTCTCTTCGGACGACGTCGCCGCCGCGGCACCGGCCGCGCCGGCCCGACGGGCAGCGTCGACCTCGCGGCTGCGCCGCCGGGTCACCACGCGCGCGATTCCGGCGAGCGCGGCGACGAAGAGCACGAGGGCGACCGTGAACCCGGTCCACGGGAAGGTCGCGTCGTGCGCGACGTCGGCGAAGTCCTCGGCCGCCTTCGGCGGGTTGTTCAGCGCGAGCCGACCGTTGTAGCCGTCCTGCCCCTTCTCGATCTGGTAGCGCGAGAGTTGCGTCGAGTAGCCGGCCACCTGGGTCGGCGACATCACGAGCACCGTCAACGGGTGGTCCGCATCGGCGTGCGTCCGCCTACCGAGCTCGGTACCGAGATCCCGGAGCGACGTGTCCGGGTTGTAATCGTGCGCGAGGACGATCACCTGGAAGTTCTCGATGCCCTTCGCCCGCGCCTCACTGACGACGCGCACCAGCTGGGGCACGGAGTCCTGGTAGGCCGGGTTGAGCACGGCGACGCCGTCCCGCGCGAGGTCCGCCTGCAGCGCGGACAGATCCACGTCCTTCGGAACTTCGGTGAGAATCGGCAGCGCACCAGGCAGAGAACCCATGAGCCTCACAGTACGACACGCCCGCGGACCGCCCGGTAACGAGGCACAATGAGCTGCGTCCGACGAGTTTCAGCCCAGTGGACTCTCACAGGACAAGCGTACTGTATTATGGACTTCATGCGCCGACACAGCCCGTCGGTGCACACCACAAACGTTGAGTGGAGCTGACGTGAGCAAGAGCATCGATTCCTTCTCGTCGCGCGGCACGCTCGAGGTGGGCGATCAGTCATACGAGATCTTCCGCCTCAGCGCCGTGCCCGGCACCGAGAAGCTGCCCTACGCCTTGAAGGTCCTCGCAGAGAACCTGCTGCGGACCGAGGACGGCGCGAACATCACCACCGATCACATCAACGCCCTGGCGAACTGGGATCCCTCGGCCGAGCCGAGCGTCGAGATCCAGTTCACGCCGGCGCGCGTGATCATGCAGGACTTCACCGGTGTGCCCTGCATCGTGGACCTCGCCACCATGCGCGAGGCCGTCACGGCCCTGGGCGGTGACCCCAACAAGGTCAACCCGCTCTCCCCCGCCGACATGGTCATCGACCACTCGGTCATCCTCGATGTCTTCGGCACCGCCGACGCCCTCGAGCGCAACGTCGACCTCGAGTACGAGCGCAACGGCGAGCGCTACCAGTTCCTGCGCTGGGGCCAGGGCGCCTTCGACGACTTCAAGGTCGTCCCCCCGGGCATGGGCATCGTCCACCAGGTCAACATCGAGTACCTCGCCCCGGTCGTCATGACCCGCAACGGCCAGGCGTACCCGGACACCTGCGTCGGCACCGACTCGCACACCACGATGGAGAACGGCCTGGGCGTCCTGGGCTGGGGCGTCGGCGGCATCGAGGCCGAGGCGGCCATGCTCGGCCAGCCGGTCTCCATGCTCATCCCGCGCGTCGTCGGCTTCAAGCTCACCGGTGAGATCCAGCCGGGCGTCACCGCCACCGACGTGGTGCTCACCGTGACCGACATGCTGCGTCAGCACGGCGTCGTCGGCAAGTTCGTCGAGTTCTACGGCAAGGGCGTCGCCGAGGTGCCGCTGGCCAACCGCGCCACCCTGGGCAACATGAGCCCCGAGTTCGGCTCCACCGCGGCGATCTTCCCGATCGACGGCGAGACCATCAACTACCTGCGCCTGACCGGCCGCACCGACCAGCAGCTCGCGCTGGTCGAGGCCTACGCCAAGGAGCAGGGCATGTGGCACGACCCGGAGCACGAGCCCGCGTACTCCGAGTACCTCGAGCTCGACCTCGGCACCGTCGTGCCGTCGATCGCCGGCCCGAAGCGCCCGCAGGACCGCATCCTCCTGTCGGAGTCGAAGACGGCCTTCCGCAAGGACATCCACAACTACGTGGAGGAGCAGCACCCCGCCGCGCACACGCAGCTGGACGAGGCCGTCGAGGAGTCCTTCCCCGCGTCGGACCCGGCCGCGCTGTCCTTCGCGGACGACGGTGCCGTCGACGTGCAGTCCGCTGCCAACGGTGCCGAGGGCCGTCCGTCGAAGCCCGTCCGGGTCAAGGGCGAGCGCGGCGAGTTCATCCTCGACCACGGCGCCGTCGCGGTCGCGGGCATCACGTCCTGCACCAACACCTCGAACCCGTCGGTCATGCTCGGCGCTGCGCTGCTGGCCCGCAACGCGGTCGAGAAGGGCCTGACCACCAAGCCCTGGGTCAAGACCAACATGGCCCCCGGCTCGCAGGTCGTCACCGACTACTACGAGAAGGCCGGCCTGTGGCCGTACCTCGAGAAGCTCGGCTACTACCTGGGCGGCTACGGCTGCACCACCTGCATCGGCAACACCGGCCCGCTGCCCGACGAGATCAGCAAGGCCGTCAACGACAACGACCTCACCGTCACCGCCGTGCTGTCGGGTAACCGCAACTTCGAGGGTCGCATCTCCCCCGACGTCAAGATGAACTACCTGGCCTCGCCGCCGCTGGTCATCGCGTACGGCCTCGCGGGCACGATGGACTTCGACTTCGAGACCGATTCGCTGGGCAAGGACCACGACGGCAACGACGTCTTCCTCAAGGACATCTGGCCGTCGGCGCAGGAGATCGACGACACGATCAAGAACGCCATCAACCAGGACATGTTCCGCAAGTCCTACTCGACGGTCTTCGCGGGCGATCACCGCTGGCAGAACCTCGCCACGCCGGAGGGCGACACCTTCGCGTGGGACGAGGACTCGACGTACGTCCGCAAGGCCCCGTACTTCGACGGCATGACGATGGAGCCGGCTCCCGTCACCGACATCTCCGGGGCCCGCGTCATGGCGCTGCTCGGCGACTCGGTGACCACCGACCACATCAGCCCCGCCGGCCCGATCAAGCCGGGCACCCCGGCGGCGCAGTACCTCGACTCCCACGGTGTGGCCCGCAAGGACTACAACTCGCTGGGTTCGCGGCGCGGTAACCACGAGGTGATGATCCGCGGCACGTTCGCGAACATCCGTCTGCAGAACCGCGTGCTCGACACCATCGGGCTCGAGGGCACGCAGGGCGGCTACACCCGCGACTTCACGCAGGAGGGCGGCCCGCAGTCGTTCATCTACGACGCCTGCATGAACTACCAGGCCGCCGGCACCCCGCTGGTCGTCCTGGGCGGCAAGGAGTACGGCTCGGGCAGCTCGCGCGACTGGGCCGCCAAGGGCACCAGCCTGCTGGGCGTCAAGGCCGTCATCGTCGAGTCCTTCGAGCGCATCCACCGTTCGAACCTGATCGGCATGGGCGTGGTCCCGCTGCAGTTCCCGAAGGGCGAGTCGTGGAAGACCCTGGGCCTCGACGGCACCGAGACCTTCGACATCGCGGGCATCACGGAGCTGAACAACGGCGTCACTCCGAAGACGGTGCACGTGACCGCCACGAAGGAGGACGGCACCAAGGTGGAGTTCGACGCGGACGTCCGCATCGACACCCCCGGTGAGGCCGACTACTACCGCAACGGCGGCATCCTGCAGTACGTGCTGCGGAACATGATCAAGAACTGATCTCCGTCTTCGAGCACGCGTGACGGCGGGCCCGGCCCCAGCGGCCGGGCCCGCCGTTCGCGTAGCGGACCTCCGATTACTGTTCCCGTTGGATCAGGAGCGATCTCATGCCCAAGGTCAGCGACGATCACCTCGCCGCGCGACGCCGTCAGATCCTCGACGGCGCGCGGACCTGCTTCGCCGAATACGGCTACGACGGCGCGACCGTCCGCCGCCTTGAGGCCGCCACCGGGCTCTCCCGTGGCGCGATCTTCCACCACTTCCGCGACAAGGACGCGCTGTTCCTGGCGCTGGCCCGCGAGGACGCGGAGCGGATGGCCGACATCGCGGCGGAGGAGGGCCTCGTACAGGTCATGCGCGACATGCTCAGCCATCCCGAGCGCTTCGACTGGCTGGGCACCCGGCTCGAGATCGCCCGCCGCCTCAAGAACGACGCCGACTTCCGCGCGGAGTGGACCGAGCGGAGCGCCGAACTGACCGAGGCCACACTGCGCCGGCTCGAACGGCAGAAGCAGCGCGGCCGGCTGCGCGACGATCTCCCCACCGACGTCATCCTCGGCTACCTGGATCTCGTCCTCGACGGCCTGGTGACGCACCTGGCCTCGGGCCGCCCGACGGCGGGCCTCGAGGCCGTCCTCGACCTCGTCGAGGAGAGTGTGCGCCGCCCCTAGCGCTTCTGCAGCGCCATCACCGTCGATGTGATGCCCAGGCCGAGCAACAGGACGCCCGCGAACACGGTCAGGTACAGCCCGAACCCCGTGGAGGCGTTCACGAGGGACGAGTACTTCGACGCCACCGACGTGATGTTCGCGAGGTCGTACCCGGCGAGGCCCGCGACGATCAGGCCCGCGATCGCGGCGACGATGCCCGAGATCAGACGCAGCGGAGCACTGGTCGAGGGCAGCACCGCCGCCGCCACCGCCACCGCCGCCGCGATCAGCCCCACGAACAGGGTGATCCAGCCGTCGCTGCCGTCGATGCCGGAGACCGACTTGGTGAAGCTGCTCGCACCGATCGACGCCGAGACCGACGCCCATGGCAGGAACGCGCCGATGATCGCGAGGAGGCCCGCGCCGGCGATCACGAACTGCAGGATCCGGCTAATCCCGCCCTGAGTACCCGCCGGCACGCCACCGAACGCGCCGGCGCCGCCGAACGCACCCTGTGGTCCGAACTGCCCCCGCGATCCGAAGGCGCCGGGCTGCCCGTAGAGATGCTCGCCGAACCGGCGGGGTACGGGCTGACCGGCGTAGGGCTGCCGCTGTCCGTACGACAGAGGGGGCTGGTAGGGCGGGACCGGGCCGCCGGGCTGCTGCTGGGGTCGCGGGTATCCGCCCTGGTTGTAGGTCATGCGGGGAGCGTATCCCCGTCCGCCTTACGGAACGGTTGCGAACGCCTGAAGGAAGCCCGGCGTCTAACGCCCCTCGGGCGGAGTGGCGTAGAGGAACACCGCGCCACCCGGATCCTTCGCCGACCCCATCGTGGCCCAGGGCGTGACCTCGGCGGACCGCAGGATCTCGCCACCGGCGTCGACGATGCGCTGCTCGGCAGCGGCGGTGTCCTCGACCGTCAGGTACACCTGCCAGAACGACGGCATACCGTCACCGAAGACGCCCGAGTCGAACAGCGGCGCGGCGTCCATGATCCCCGCGACTCCGTCCTGCGCGCCCGCAGGACCGGCGAGCACCTGGCTGTACCGGTCCGGGCCGAAGGAGCCCTCCTTGCCGCCGCTGCCGATCTCCTGCAGGGTCCAACCGAAGACGCTGCGGTAGAAGCCGAGCGAGGCGTCGTAGCTGCGGCTCATGCAGTCGAACCAGTACGGGGTGCCGGGGACCCCGCGCTCGACGAATCCGGGATGGGTACCGGGCTGCCAGACGCCGATCGCGGCACCGACCGGGTCGATGAAGAAGCCGAAGCTGCCGAGTTCTCCCACCGCGGTCGCGGGCACGATCACCGACGCGCCCGCCTCGACAGCGGAATCGAGCGACGCCGCGGCGTCGTCCGTGCGCAGGTACACCGACCACACGTCACCCGGGGCGTCACCACCGTCCGGCGGCGACATGACGCCCGCGACGAGATCCCCGTTGACCCGGAAGTTGCGGTAGCCACCGTGCTCCGGGTCCGCCGGATCCGCCTCCCAGCCGAAGACCGCGCCGTAGAACTCGACTGCGGCATCGACGTCGGAGCTCATCAGATCGATCCAGGCGGGTGCGCCGACGGGCGCCGTGTACTCGGTCATGGGCTAAACCTTGCACACCCCGCCGACAAGTTCTAGATCTTCGCGACGCCTCGTGCGTCCCGGTACACGGCGGCCACGCCGCTGGCGGACATCGGCGCCGACTGGATCTTGGCGTCGGACGCGACGACGGCCTGCAGGGTGATCCCCGCGACCAGGAAGTCCGCCACCGAACGCCGAGTGTGGTCGGCGGAGGTGACGAGCACCGCGCCGTTGCCGAAGCCGTTCTGCTGCATGAGCACAGCGGTGTTGATCGCGTTGCCCTGCGTCGAGCCGGCCTTCTCCTCGGTGTAGATGCGGGTGCCGGAGACGCCCTGCGCGAGCAGCCACTCCTTCATCGCCGCCGCCTCGGTCTTGCCCGCCTTCGGCGCGCCGCCGGTCACGACGATCGGGAACGCCGGATAGGCCTGCGCGACGGCGAGTCCCTTGGTGAGGCGCTCGACGAGAATCGGCCGCATCGCGCCGTTGTCCTCGAGTCCGTACCCGAGGATCACGATCGCCGTCCCGGGCGCCACACCCCCGGGCACCTGGTCCGTGAGCGGGAAGGTGAGCGCCTTGTTCACGTTCGTCATCAGCGCCACCACCTTCTGCGCCTGATCGAGCGGCATCTGGTTGATGGCCGCCTGCGCGCCGGCGGTGTTCCCCGCCGCCTGCTGTTCGATGGCCGTGTCCGTCAGGGAGGAGGTCGACGGGGCCGCGCCCGCGGTCCCGATGGTCACCGTCGCGATCGCGGCGACCGCCACCGTGGCCGACAGTACCGAGCGGATGAAACCAGAGACACGCATCTTGACCTCCGTGACAAATGTGACTACTGGTGGAAAACTACACCACCGAGGTCTGTGTTGCTACGCGACCTCAAAAGATGTGACCCCATCCGTGCCTGCGGTACAAAGACGCATGGCCTTGCAACGCCTCACGGACCTCGCACTCTGGCACCGTTGTCTGGCGGCGGTGGCCGCCTCCCGCGCCGGGATGCCGCCGACGGACACCGCCGTCAGCCTGGGCTCCCTGAGCCGACAGAGCTACGGCACGACCGGAGCCAGCGGTCCGGGCATCAGTCACGCCGACATCGGTCCAACGGTCCTGGAATCGCTCGTCGAGCGTCTGTCCGAGGAGGACCAGATCGCCTTCCGCGCGTCGATCGCGCCGGATGGAAGCGCCGAGGTGCTGCTGGTCGATCTGAACCTGCCGCCACTCGCCGGCGCGAGTCCGGTCGGGCACATCGATGGCGTCGTTCTCGCACCCGACACGCTTCCCGAGCCCTATCGTCGCCGCCCCGTCGCGATCGATCGGCCGCGGTCATCGCACGCCGATCCGGACACCGTGCGGCGGATCGTGCGGTCCGCACTCCCCGACGCTCCGCCTGCACCTCCATCAACGCTCGCCGAGGCCCAAAGGTCGGTCCGCCACCGTCTTCCCGACGACGTGCTGGCCATGTACGAGACCGCCGGATCGGGGTACCTGCTCCTGCAGCCGGGCGGCACCGCCATCTCGTACGACGAGATCGATTTCGAGTCGGACGAGGAACTGCACGAGATGACGATCTTCGGACTCGGCATCCCCGAACGCAACTACTGCACGGCTCCGGCCCGCGCCTACGCGTGGCCCCACGTCGCCACCGAGGTCGTGATGCCCGACCCGACCGAACGGGTGCAGCCCCTGGGCCACTCGCCCGCCTGGTTCCTCGTCGGCGCGGACACCTACGGCGGGTATTACGTCGCCGACCTCGCGCCGGGGCCGCGAGGCACCTACGGGCAGATCCTGCACGTGACGAGGGAGTCGTCGATGGGCGCGCGATGGGTCGCGCCGTCCCTCACCGAATTCCTCCTGCGTGGCGATCACCCCGATGCCGACCCGTACTTCGGGGACGTCGCCCCGCCGACGTCCGTGCGGATCGGAGACCACACGGACCAGACGATGACCGACGTCACCCCCGACACCGAGGTGCTGCACATCAACGCGGTGTCGACGCCCGTGGATCTCGTCCCACTCGGTGGGCACCCGCGGCTGCGGTCGGTGGCCATCACCACCGACCGCGTCGCCGGATTCGAGAGCGTTCTCCCAACGCTCCCCGTGCTCGAGTACCTCGAGCTGCCGTACTCGGTGTGGACCTCGCTCATCGCCGATGGAGCCGTACCGAACCGGTTGGCCGCCGCCGGGTTCTCGGGCGCCCCGGGTGATCTCGTCTCCCCCGTCGGGCTGGCCAACTCGCTACTGACGATGCGCGGCCTCGAGCCCGTTCCGATCACCCGCATCCGCGCGGACGGCACCGTCGAACAGTTCGTGCCGTAGCGGTACCGGCGGTGGAGCGCGCCATCAGTCGGGCTTGATCTCCCAACTGTCCTGGCCGTCCATAGGCCCGACCTTGTAGGTGAGGGCGCCTGTGGCACCACTGGAGTCGGTCACCTTGCAGGCGATGTCCTTGCCGGGCTCGAGCGCCTTGAGGCCCGTGCCGCAATCGACGGTGACCTTGTCGTTGACACGCGCCGAGACGTCCGGCGCGAGCTTCGGCCCCGTCGTCGCCAGATCGTAGAGCTTCGCGGTGGTGACGTAGTCGACGTTCATGTCCTTGTCACGGACCGTCACCTTCACGGGCACGGTCGCCTCCTTGACCTTCGCGTCGCAGGTGAAGGTCGCGTCGACCTCGGGCTTGGCGTTCGACCGGTCGCAGGATACGGAGTCGACCTTGTACGCGGCGCCGGCCTTCGTGTATTCCGAATCGAGCTTGTCCTTGATCTGCGTCTCCAGCTTGTCGAAGTCGAGCTTCGTCCCGAACATCGAGCACCCCGCGATCAGCGG
The DNA here is from genome assembly GCF_007858445.1 of Tsukamurella sputi. Taxonomy (GTDB): domain Bacteria; phylum Actinomycetota; class Actinomycetes; order Mycobacteriales; family Mycobacteriaceae; genus Tsukamurella; species Tsukamurella sputi. Next base: position 199,053 of record NZ_VIGV01000002.1, read on the forward strand.
CAACAGAGCGGCGCCCGCGGCGATTCCAGCAGTCTTCATCTTCATGAATTCGTACTGTAGCCGACGTTTCCCCCGGTTCGTCACCCCTGTCAGCGACGCTACGGCGACCGCTACCAGGACGGATCGGGCAGGGCGGTACCGAGCTCACGGAAGACGGCCCGGGCACGATCCGGATAGTCGGTGATCACGCCGTCGACGCCGTCGCGGACCAGGACACGCATGGTCGCGGGATCGTTCACCGTCCACGGGATGACCTTCAACCCCTGGCCGTGTGCGCGCCGGATCAGCTCGGGCGTCGTGAACCGGACGAAGCCGGCATCGCCGACGCCGCCGTCCTGCGGGTCACCCTGAACCGGAGAGATGGCCGTCAGGCCCGGGATGGTGCGCTTCGCGGCGGTCACCCAGTCCCCGGCGTAGTCGTCCACGTCGAGCCCGAGCCACGGCGACGCCCCGGCCCTGCCGGTCTGTAGGAACTGCTCGCCGTTGGTGAGCGCGATCAACCCGACGCCCGGCAACAGCGGTCCGATCTCCCGCAGAGCCGTCCAGTCGAAGCTCTGGATCGTGACCTGCCGGGCGAGTCCGGACCGCACGATCTCCCCTGCGACGGTGCGCACGAACTCGCCGCGCGGCGCCGTCTCCGACGGTGCGCCGGCCTCCACCTTGGTCTCGATGTTCATCCGTACCGGGGACTTCCGGGACCGGACGAGCTCGAAGAGCTCGTGCAGTTCGGGCATCCGGGCCCCCCTCACGACGCGCTGTGTCGCCGCGGCCTTCTCGTACCCGCAGTTCATGGTCCGGATCTGCGCGTAGGTCAGGTCATGGATGTACTTGCCCACGTACGGATACTGCGGGTCACCGGGCGACGCCGGCGCGGTGTCGACGCACTTGCGCGAATCCACCTTGCGGTCGTGTGTGATCACGACCCTCCGGTCCTTCGTCACCTGCGTGTCCAACTCCAGCGTCGTGACGCCGAGTCGCATCGCCGCGGAGAAGCCCTCGAGGGTGGATTCCGTCTGCAGCCCGAGCCCTCCCCGGTGCGCCTGCAGGTCGACGGTGCGCTGCGCCGCCGGCGCTGCGCCCGCCGGGGCCGCTCCGACCAGCAGCGCGAGACACACGGACACGGTCGACAGGCGGCGCAGTTCCATGGCTCGCACGCTAGGCCGCGACGGTGAACGCGGACTGTCCGCAGCGTGACGTCGCGGCTCGCCCACCTCGTCGTTACGCGACCTCCCAGCCGTCCTCATCCGCGGTCCCGCCGACGGTGTAGGTGAGGGTGTCCACGGTGCCGTCGCTGTTCGCTACGCGGCAGGTGAAGCTCTCCTTCGGTGCCACCGCCTTGAGGCCCGTCCCGCAGTCGACCGCTGTCGCGCCCGGGAGCTGCGCGCTCACGTGGGGCGTGAGCTGCGGCCCCAGCGCGGAGAGACTGTAGAGCTTCTTGGCGGTGACGAAATCGACGTTCATATCCTTGTCCTTCACCGTCACGGTGACGGGAACGACCGCGTCGGAGATCCTCACGTCGCAGGTGAACGTCGAACCGACCGAGGGGCGCTTGTTCGACTGATCGCAGCTGACCGAGTCGACCTTGTGCCCGAGATTGCCGTACTCCGTGTTCAGCTTGGTCGTGATCGCGCCCTCGAGCTTGCCGTAGTCGACGCTCGCTCCCCCGATGTCGAACGAACAGCCCGCCACCAACACTGCAGCCGCCCCGATAACCAGTCTCTTCATGCCGATCGACGCTATCCACGCCCGCGTGCGACCGGTATCCCCCGGATCGGGGGACTTCGGCCTCCCAGAATCCTGGGATCAGTGCACGGCGGACCGCAGGATCCCCGGGTGCGTCCGCATGCGCCCGACCAAGTCCTCCAACGTGAGGTGGTGGGCAGGGGTCGGTGTGTCGTGCCCGGCTCGACGGGTCAGTCGACTTTGATGTACGTGACGGTGGTCGCACGCGTTCGACGGAACTGCTGGAAGCGATGCCGGAGGTCGAACCTGCCGGAGCCGCTGTACGGCTGGAAGATGTCTAGCCCACGCCCGAGCATGATCCGCCAGCCGGAGTCCGTGGTGATCTGGCGGTCGTGGATGCCCGGCCGGAACTCGACGTCGAACTCCACGCCGCCCTCGGCCACCGCATTCTTGATCTCCAGCAGCGCGATCAGCTGGGCCCTGTTCCGGTCCTCGCTCGTCTTCTCCTCCGCCGTGACCAGCTTGACGGACACTGTGTCCTCCGGGGCCTTCGCGCCGATGACCTCGAGCAGGAGATCGTAGAGGTTGCGCACCTGGTAGGGCGCACGGATGTACGGATCGATGATCTCGATATCCGTCGCGCCGACCAGGTGGGGCAGAAGCAGATTCGCGTAGGAATGCCCGATCGAATCGTCGGGCACGTCGATGACCCCGGTGAACAGTTCCTCCACGTACGGGCCGTCGGCGGCGGCAACCGTGGTCCCGCCGAGAGGTACGCTCCCGCCGGTGTTGCCCGACGGTGCCTCACCCAAGTCCTCGTCATCGCCTTCTGCGACCGCCCCATCGCGGTGATACAAACGCGGGTAGTCGAGCTCCTCGCGGGTGGCCACGTCGTGCCAAGTACCGCCGGCGTCGGTGTACCCGAAGGTCACGGCGTCCATCGTCGAGTCGATGCGCAGGATCTGGTCCTTGACGCGCTTGCGTCCCTCGATGGCGAACCGCAACAGCGCCTCGACCTCGTCCGGTCCGGCGTTTCCGCCGGGGTGAATCAGCTTCATCAGTCCGGAGAAGGTCTTGCGCACACCGTCTCGATCGCGCTGCGAGATCTGCTCGCTCAGGGTGAAATCCGCGGCATAGCGATCGGAGAAGTCGAGGCCGCGCAGATGCCGGAGCGCCTCCGCCAGGTAGTCCACCACGAAGCCGTACCCGGTGGTGAACAGCTCCCGCCGGATGATCTCCACCTCCCACCCCGGGAGGTAGTGGTGGATCCGGTCGAGGTAGGCGGCGTCGTGATACGACTCGGGGAGCGCCTCGAACAGGTCCGAGTGCGCCAGCATGGTCGGCACCGGGCGGGATGTGTTGCCGATGAACACCATCGACGCCTCAGCGGTCTGCGTGTCGGTGCCGCGCGAGAACGACTTGTTCGCCATGTAGTTCTTCATGATGTCGACCAGCGTCTTGTCCACGCGCTTCTGGCCGGCGAACTCGTCGAACGCCACGACGTCCCAGTAGCCGACAAGGCCGATGGACTTGCTGGCGTTGTTGACGAACAGCTTCGCAGCCGTCACCTCACCGCCCGAGATCAGTGTCCCGTGCGGAGAGAACTCCGAGTACACGTGCGACTTGCCGGTCCCCTTCGGACCGAGCTCCACGAGGTTGTAGTTGCGTTCCACGAACGGCACCAGGCGGACCAGCTGCAGGAGCTTCGCACGGGGCGAGAGCTTCGCCGGGTCGAACCCGACAGTGCTGACCAGCAGATCGATCCACTCGTCGGTGCTGAAGGACTCGCGCGCGGAGATGTATCGCGCGGCATCGAACTGGCCCAGCTGAATGGGCCGCAGAGCGGCGATCATCCACCGGTCCTCGGTCCCCTCGCCGCCCAGGTACTCGACGTCGACCATGCACCAGACGCCACCCGTGAGCAGCTTCCGGTTGTTGCGGACCGTACCGTCGTCGATGGGCACGCCGCGCAGACCGAGGTTCCCGAAGGACGCGGTGTGCTTGTCCCGCTTCTCGTCGAGGATGACGGAGATCTTGTCGATCACCCGGTGCTTCCCGCGATCCCGGATCGTCGACTTGATCAGCTCGGCCTCACCGCGGTGCACGTAGTGTTTTGCGAGGATGTCGCGAACCGATTCGATCCCGGCCTCGATCGTGGCGGGGTCGTCGGTTGCGCAGTACTGCGCGAGCAGGAACTCGAGCACGTATCCCGGGACCACGGCGTTGCCCTTGATCCGCCCGACGAGGTCCTTGCGGACCACGAAGCCGGGGAACTGCGCGTTCGCCTTCGCATCCAGCTCACTCGTATCAGTCGTGGCCGCACCGACTTCCGTCGAGGGGTCGTCGAGGGTCGGGTCGCTGTTCACGGAATCGAAGTCACTCTCAGAACGCGTCATTGAATCCTCCGAAGCCGCGCTGCAGGGTCGCGGTGGTGCTCTGGTACGGGGTGGTCTGGCCGTTGATCCGTTCCTCAGCACGGATCGTGATCACCTGGCCGTTGTACCGTTCGGCCTCCTCGTTCAGCACGAGTTCGACGGTGCGCCCCCGGTCCCGGATGTCCTGTGCCTCGCTCGCCACTTCGACCGTCCGCTGTCCGGACAGCAACGCACCGTCAGGGCCGTATGCACCGATCACGAGTTCCCGCCCGCGTGTCTTTCCCTGCACCGGATCCCGCTGCAGCAGAGTGACCATGACCGTGCTCGTAGTGATCGTCGGGGTGCTGACATTGACGTCGACCGTCACCTTGCTCACGGTGGCGTTGCGCCCGCGTGTGAGCGTCACGAGCGGCACGACCACCTCCTGCAGGGACGCCCCGCCGTGGACGTACTGATAGCCCGCTCCTTGTTTGCGCAACCGGTGCAGTCCGCGAGGGATCTGGACCTCATCGCCGCTGTCGTAGCCGAGCGCCTCCGATGTCCACGTGCGGAACGCCGACTGTTCCTTCAGGCCCTCGCCGATCACGTGCCGGCGCCCGAACACCACCGCATCGCCCTGCGGTGTCTCGCTGAGGTACTCGGTGGGTTCGAGGTCCGAACGCTGATAGAGGAACCCGTGATCCGCGGTGACCAGCACTCGACTCGCTCGCATCCTCCCGCTGCCGAACATCTTGATGATCCGCAGCGCGTCGCCGATCGCCTTCTCACACGCGTCGGGGACCTGGTGCGGGGCCTTGTGACCGGCTTTGTCGATGGTGTCGTGGTAGACCACGAGTGCATCGTTGCTCTGCCACAGCGCGTTCCGATCCGCCGGGCTCATCGACATCACCTCGTCGAACTCGATCGCCGTGGCGTGCGACTTGGCCCAGAGCGCGTTCCGCGCGGGCAGTCCGGAGGTGGAGGCACCGTCGGCCCGGACCGCCTCGCCGTGCAGACTGAGCTTGCTGTGGGGCACCATCGCCGCCATCCCTGCGAACGTCAGGGACGGCAGGGGTGCGAGCCGCGGCTCGACGGTGCCGTCGAACCAGTCGCTCTCCCGGTTCACGCGCTGCGCGAGCTCGAGTCCCACCTCGTAGCGGAATGCGTCGGAGATGATCACGAGGGTCTTCGCCTTGGCCGGCAGGTCGTGCGCGGCGAATCCACGCAGCGGCTCGATTCCGGGCACGGACCACGACGTCAGCGCGTCCACCTGCCCCTGCCATGCCTCGGCGAGGGGACGCTGGTACTTGAGCAGGTACTGCTTCTCGACCCTGTCCGCCAGCTCCGTGGGCAGCTCGGTCTCGGCGATCGCGAAGTAGTTCCGGAATCGTCGGTACGCCCCGTCGATGGGAGCCCACGAGGAGGCGTAGCTGCGGATACCGTCGGCGGCATCGGCCATGACGGGGAGGAAGGCTTCGATCCGGGTGAGGCACTCCGCAGCCGCCTCGAGCGCGGCGTAGGAATGTTGCTGATCGACGAACCATGTGGTGGTGCGTCGCTTCGCGAGGATCTCGCGGACAGCGTCAGGCGAGAGTTCGCGCCGGTGGATGGCGGCCGCGAGCCGGCCGATGACGGCCTCGTCGACGACCGGGAAAACGTTCGTTGCAGCCAGCTTGTCCAGCGGAAGGTCGGCGCCTCGCAGCCGGTCGGCGATGTTGAGGTCACGCTCAGCGGTCCGCGCGAGGTAGGCGAACAGGCGGTCGTACTGACGGCCGTCGCGCAGCCGTTCGAAGTCGATCCGCGCCGGGTTCCGAGCTTCGGGCCATTGCTGCCACGCCTGATCGAACAGCCAGGTCACCAGGCCGGCTACGCTCGGCGAATCCGTTCGGTAACCGTAGATGTGGGCGCAGCCGCTCCACAGGAAGTCGGTCAGGTCCGCGTCCGCCAGTGCCTGGTACCCCGTGTCATCGTTGACGGAGTAGTCCTCGAACAACGCCGTGACGATCTCCTGCAGACGATGGCTGTCCTTCCCGTCCAGCCCGAGGACCTCCGCCGAGAGGAACGCCAGCACGGTCTCGGCAAGCTTCTCCGGCGCAAGTGCTGGATCAACCTCGGCCAGACGTTCACGGATCGCGGCGGCCCTGCCCTGCACAGCGAACGCTGCCGAGTGCCGCTCCACGATGTGGTCGATGCCGCGGTCGGTGAGCCCCAGCTCGTGGACCAGGATCGCCGCCGAGTCGGCCGTGAAGAGGCCGTAGCCGGCCTCCAGATCGAGGAGCCAGTTGTCCGGCCGTGCGGGGCGCTCCCCCGTGCGGTACACGAGGTGACGGCGCCTCGCGTTCCGTGCCGGGTCGTCCAGGTCGGCGTACACCCGCGTCTTGATCCCCAGTTCGTTTCCCTCGACTCGATGCACGATCACGTCGTAGGTCCCGTCGCCGAGGGCACCGACGACCTCGTCGAGGCTCGTCGCGTACTCCCCCGGCACGTCGTTCCAGGTGACGACGGGGCTGCTGGCGTACCGTTCGGCCAACAGCTCGGCTATCCGGTTCGACGGTGCCGCCGTCACGACAGGCCCCTGACATACTTCAGGACCGCTCCGAGCTTGGGGTAGTTCTGCTTGACGCCGTCGTCGAGGTCGAGCTCGATCTCCGCGGTGGAGAGTGGAAACAACGTGGTGGTCACCCAGTCCTGCAGGTCCCGCCGCATCTCCGTCAGTGTGGCCTGCTCCTTGCGTAACCTTGTCGCCTCGGCCTTGTCCGCGGTGTCGAGGGCGTGCTCGATCGTGGTCAGGCGGGCCTCCTGCTTGTCGAGCATGTCGTTGGCGTAGTTCTCGCGGAGGATTCCGAGTGTGGCCGGCGTGTACCGGTGGAGGTAGATCAGCGCGTTGAAACCCTTCTCGGTCTGCTTGTGCGACGATGCCTGCCAGTAGATCGGCCGGTTCGAGTACATTTTGAGATGGTCGGCGTAGAAGTCCTTGAGGAAGTACTGCCGAAGGTCCTTGCGCTTGCCGGAGCCGAGGGCGTGCTCGATCCAGCTCACGTTCGCGGTGATGTTCTCCTCGCCGAACGCGACTCCAAGGAATTCGTGGACCCGCGAAACGATGTCGTCCAGGAAGTACGCGGCCCCCGTGATCGGGATGATCCCGTCTTCGTCCGGCCGGAATTGCGCGTTCGGTACCTTCGCGTCGAAGTCCGCGATCGTGAAACCCGCGTCGGCCAGGATCAGCCCTGGCTTGTCCAGGCTGTAGCGCCCCATGATGCAGCCGACCGCATACGACAGCAGTTCCCGCGCGAGGTCCTGATCGAACAGCGTGCGGTACTCTTCCTCGCTCCGAGGCGCCCCCTTGTTCGGCGCATACCTGAAGTAGGGATTGCGAGTCAAGGAGACGCGATCGAGCGCCACGTCGGTCGGCACTTCGTCTTGTAGCCCGTAGAGTTCGGCGAAATACCTGTTGTTCCTCTGCTCCAGTTCGCGTGATCGCAGGGTGACATCCACCGCGTCTCCCCAAAGGGATTCTGCGGATTCGACAAGACCCCCATTCCCCAGTCCGACAATTGGCAACATCCGAAACTCCCACGAGATTTCGCTCGAGTTCCAGTCATCACGAAACAATACGACCAGTTCGTTTGTCACGCCCGCGACTAAGGTTCGGTCAATCGGCAGAATTGGCAATGACGCGACGATGCCGACTTCCATTCCGAACCCTGGCGCCAGCGCTCGGGCAAGAACATCTGCCGTCGTCGAGTTCAGGAACCCGATTACTGCATCGAGATGCCCCTGGTCGCTACTGATGAACGGCGCCTTGTCGTTCGGAATCGAACTCTCGTCGAATCGAAACGCCGAAACGCTACTGATACGAGACCACGTGACCATTCTATCGAAATAGTAGTCTGGATTACGAATCACCGAGCGGGGGCGAAATCGCCATAGTTCTCGTCCATCATCTTCCCAGTTGATCACATACTCTCGATTTCCCCACCATTTACGAAACGAGCCCCCCTTGTTATGGGGAAACCAACGCTTCCGAGAAGCTCTCGATTCTTCCCGGCTCGCCATCCTGAATCCGGTGCGGCCTGCTGAAACCTCAAACCACATCCGAAGGAATCGTTCATTGTCGCCTGTCTGAAGCCCTACCGACGGTGTGGCAACTTCACGCAGCGGTGTCCCTACATTGAAGGTGTGAGCCATGGCCTTCGAAATCCAATACACGACGGGCGACTCGGGGACGTGACAGAAGTCGGCTATCGACGCCTCGTAGCGGTTATGCGCCTCTTCATCAGTAACCGCCTTGAGAAGCATGGTGTCCTTCTCAGACTCGTTTCGGCCCTCGACAAGCCGGAAGAAAGCGCCTCGACTGCCGGGGCTCGACGCAACGTCGATGACATACGCCGCAGTCTGGACGACTTCGCCGCCGATCGAGTCGAACCCTCTCGCACCGAGGTGCGCCATCGTGGCGAGGTGTCCCCACTCGGGGAGCCGCGCGCGGAACTTGCGATACGACGTCAGGAACATCCACGATTGCATGGTCACCATCGCGACAGAGCCGGCCGGGCGGGCGAGCTCCGCGTTCCGCTCGATGAACATCGCGTAGAGGTCGGACTTGGTCTCGGGGAACCGCGCCTTCGCGAAGTCGCTGAGCTGCCCGCCCATATTGCCGCTGCCCAGATACGGCGGGTTGGCGACGACGACGTGATACTGATCGTCCTCGAGCGCATCGGCCTGGCGGTACAGGCGGCGTGCCCGGGTGATCACCTCTCGACGCGCCTCGACGGTGGTGTCGCCGCCCTCCGACTGCTCGGCATCGATCAGGATCCGGCGGAGGACGGCCATGCCCACCGGGTCGACGCGGATCAGTGACCCGAACGTATCGGCGTGTACGAACGACTGCAGGAGCCCCTCGAGAGCAGCGCGATCCTCGCGATCGAGGCCCTGCGCCAGGAGCTCCACATCGTCACCGTCGAAGACCAGCGGTTCGATCCGGACGATGTCAGGGCGGACGGGGTCACCGTCGACGTTGCGGGTGAGGAACCTGCGGTCCTTCTCCCGCGCCTTCATGGCCAGCGCGAACGAGGCGAGCTGCGCGGCACGCGAATCGATTTCGAGTCCGCGCAGGTTGTGCGTGAGGATCTTCTGGGGGATCTCGGTTCGCGCGTATCCCGCTTCCTCGTAGATGTGGAAGAGCAGGTCGAACGCGTAGGTGAGCATGTGGCCGGAACCGCACGCAGGGTCGACCAGCCGGATTTCCTCGGGCGATTCCACCGTGACCCCCGTGTCCGCCTGCCCGTCGATGGGTTCCACGAAGTACGGCATGTGTTCGCGAAGGCCGCTGGCGGGCCGGGATCGCAACCACAGGCGTCCGAGCGAGTTCTCCACCAGGTACCGGACGATCCAGTGCGGTGTGAACAGTTGGGTGACGGCGGGGAGCTCCGCGGCGTCGATCGGCACCTTCGCCTTGTTGATCTCGTCCTTCAGATCGGAGTTGTAGAACTGATAGAGCCAGCCGACCACCTCGACGGTCGCGCAGGCATCGTCGTCCATGACGGCGACGGCGCGCTCCCGAACGGAGGTAGGCGCGAGCAGGTCGGCGGGTACCAGCAGGCGGATCCAGTCGGCCGGCCCGGTGAACACCTCCGGCATCGCGGGGTACCAGGCCACGAACATCGCGCGGAGCAGCAGCGCGTACGCCTCGAGCTCGGGATTCGCCGACGTGCGCCGCCCACTGAGCAGCGCGGATACCTCGGATCTCGTGCGCTCGGAGATCTCGTCACCGAACTCCCCAGACTGCGCCTTGAGAAGGATCTCGGGCAAGTTCGACGCGGAACCTTCCGCTGGCGATACCACTCGATACAGACCGGAGAAACCGCGCACGTCCATGAACCGCGCCGCCGTGAGGCGGTTGAACCAGGTGTGGGCGGCGGTGTCCGCGACCCAAATCTCGCCGTGCTCGGCGACCGCGGACCTCAGGGCGGCGACGTCATTCGGATACTCCGCGGCGATCTTCGGATCGTTCAGGGCCTGCGTGACAAGGCCCGCCATCTGATCGAGGAGGGTGACGCGGGCCGCCGTGGCGAACTTCTCGAGCTTCGACGAATCCACTACAGGATCACCGTCTTCCCGGCCTCGACCGCCGCGCGCAGAGCAGCACCCACCCGTTCGAGGTAGCGATCGACATCAGCAGCGGTACGCAGCGTCGCCTGCGCACCACGCACATCGATCTCCGACATCTTCACGGTCTCGGGCTCGGGCTTCGGGGGGTTGCCGCCGCCTCCATCGGTCCTACCTCCTCCTGGACCGCCCGGATCGGGCTCGTCCACTTCTGCTGGCCCCGCCATGAGTCCCTTGATGGCATCGGTGTACGCCGCGTCGAAGGAGTGCCGCGCGAGTGCCACCGCGCCGCGAGTGGAGTGCGTGGCCACGGCGTTGCGCATGGTCTGCAATGCGGTCACCGCTTGCTCCCGCGCCGCTGGGCTCGCGTCCAGGTACTCCTGGGTCGACCGCAATGCGGCGATACGCTCGTCGATCGTCGTGGCGAGTGCATCGCGGTCCTTCGTCACCGCACCATCGACATAGGCCTGAAGACGCTCGTGAACCCGCTTGATCCGCGGCACGACCTCGCCACGCAGGAAGGCGGGGTCGGCGAGATCGGCCCGCAATTGGGCGACGTCACCGGCATCGGCGTCGTGCAACTCGGCATCGCGGTCCTGCAGGAATCGTTTCGCCGCAGCGATCACGGCGGGTTGCTGGCCGTTGAGGAATCCACGGATCGGATCGAGCACGTCCTCCTTGAGGTCCAGCAGATCCTCCGTGTCGTCGAGGAACTCACCGAGATACCAGTCGGCAGCCCGCCCACCCACCAGCGCTCGCAGCCGCGCACTCGCCGCCTGGACCTGCGCAGTGAAGGGGTACGGCTCCCGCTCCCACCGCTCCACCTCGTCGGCCGTCGCGGCCAACTCGGATCGCACCTTTTCGATCAGATCGTCCGTGTTGGGGAAGACCTGGCCCTCGTCGGTGAATTCCTCGAGGAACCGCTGCAGCTTCCGCACCTTGGACGGGTCGTGCGCGCGGACCTCGTCCACGTGGATCTGGCGGTGCTTGTGCCGGTTGGTCAGCTCGCCGGCGATCTCCGTGCGCACGAGGACCCGCGAGTCGAGGCGCAGCCGCACTCGCCCGGTGACCACTGCGTGTGCGATGACGGCGAGCACCGTCGACATGGACCATCCGAACGGTGGTTTCGCGAAGTGTTCCACGAGGTGGCCGACGGTCGCGTCCACTTGACGGGTCTTGGCGTACTGCACCTCGTTGATCACGGTGCGCGCCAGCTCATCGAGCGTCGAGGACACGTCCAGCTCGAGCATGTTCTCGTCTCGCAAGATGCGGCCGACGTCGCCGTCCGTCAGTCCCGCCGCGGCGCGGGACTCGTTGATCCGCAGGTACAGCGATTCGATCGCCACCTGCAGTCCGGCGTTCACCCGGTCCTTCGCCGTGCCGCCGCCCACCTGGACGATCGTTCCGTTGTGCACAAGGTCGGCGTTCGCGACGGCGCGCGCGACCTCAGCACGGACGGCGCGTCCACGCTCGATGTTCGCGCGGCCGTGAGAGGCCAGGATCCGCTGGCGCGACTCCGGCAACGTCGACTTCATCTGCAGCTGCACGTAACTGGCGGTCCGTACGAACAGCTCGATGTCGTCCCTGGTGCGGTCCGTGAGGTCGAGGACCACGTACAACGCGCCGGTCGCGCCGATCGACTGCTGCTTGACATCGTCGACGGTGCGGAAACCGTACGGGGTGATGAACCGGACGCTCAACGGCTCGGTGCGGCCCTGCCGCTCGTCGTCGAGCCATCGCTCGAGACCGAGATCCACACCCGTCGCGTCGTGCCGGATCTTTCCACCGACGCCCGTGGCCGCCACGATCTCGTCGTTGAGCAGCTTCTTGACGTCCGCATCGTTGCGGGCGTGATTCTTGATCGCCTTCTCGACGTCCTGTTCCTCGTTGGTCAGGTAGGCGTACGCATTGCCGGAGCGCTGCACGTAAGTGGCGCGCTCGAGCTCCTTGAGTGCACGCTCGACGTCGGTGTGCAGCGCCGCGATGTTCGCGTCGATCTCGGGGGTCAACAGCACCGACAACGCCTGCGATGTGGCCTCGAACCAGTCCACGTACTTGGTCATGAGGAGCGCCTTGAGCAACCGCAGCTGCAGCTCGCGATCGGGCCCGGTGATGTTGCGCGAGGCGCTGATCACGTTCTGCTTGATGTCCGAGTTGAGGGACTTCTCGATGCCGTCGAAGAACATGTCGAACGTCGCGAGCGCACCGACCTCGGCCGGCTGCATCGATGAACCGATGTCTTTGGTGACCCCGAGCAGCGAGCGCTCTCCGACCGACGAGTGCCGCCCCGTGAACGCGTTGAAGTCCGACAGGCCGCGCATCGCGTCGTGGAAGAGCTCGAACTGGTAATCCACGAACGGATAGGTGCTCACGAAGTCGGTCTCGTTCGCGTAGCTGCTGAGCGGGCGCTGGTTCTGCAGCGCGAACAGCGAACGGAACCGCTCGTGCCTGTTCGCGTAGATCCCCGACAGCAGATCCACGCCGTCCGGCGTCTTCTCCAGAAGTCGCCGCGAGACCACGTCCTTGACATTGCGGGAGTCCAACTTGAGCGCAATGGCGAAGCGCGCCTGGATCTTCGAGAAGTCCTGCTGCTGCTCCTTGGTCCGGTCACCGAGGATCGACTCGAGCACCTCCTGGGAGGTCACGAGCACCCATGCCCGGCCTCGGCATCGCGAGTGGAGCGATTCCGTGATCGTCTGCAGGCTCAGCATGAGCTGGGTGTTCTGGCCGATGAACTGCCCGATCTCATCCACGAAGAAGGCCAGACGGTGCCCCGCCGGTTGCGCGTCGAGCCACTGCGCCACCTCCTCGGTGAACGCCTCGATCGACGTGGCACTGTGCGTCTGCCGGTAGGTGGCGAGCGGCGCGGCGATCGACTGACCGGTCACCTCCGAGTACGCCTTCTCCGCTGCGGGATCGGCGAAGACGGCGAGCTCGCGACCCTGCTCCCAGGGCTTGCCGTAGTGCCGCTCGAATGCGTTCTTGAACTGATCGAGAACGCCCTGCGCAGCCAGATCGCGCTCGAATCGCGCAATGTAGGGGCTCTTCCCGAAGTACCCGGCCGCGTCGTAGAAGACCTGCACGAACACGTCGAGCAGCGCACCCGGCTGATCCTTGTTGTTCTTGTCGACCTTCTCGTCGATGTTGAACAGCAACGAGGTGGCGGGCATTGCCGCCGCGCGCCCCAGAGCGCCGCGCAGGATCGCGTCCTCCGCCGGCAGTTTCGCCTCGAAATCCGCGACGACGTCCGAACGCGACACGTCCGCCCCCGGCACGTCGCCGAGCAGGTACGCGAGCATCTTCAGCAGATGCGACTTGCCCGAGCCGAAGAACCCGGCGATCCACACCCCGTTCGACGGCGGCTCCCCTGGAAAGGTATACGCCTCCAAGAGATCCCGCATATGGTCAGCGACCTCGGCGGTGATCACGTACTCGCGGACCTCGTCGCGCAGCCGCCCCGAACTCGACGCCTTGACGACCCCGTCGAGCGGGCGGTCGATGTCCTTCGCCAGGATCTGTTCCAGATTCGTCACGGGTTCCCCAGTTTCAGCAGATCGAATGCGCGGTAGTAGTCGTCGTCGAGGAGTTGGCCGAACAGCACGAGTGATGCTCCCTGCGTGGGTGATTGCCGGTACTCCCCCGGAAACACGAGCACCACGGGCAGGTCGGACAGCAGCGGCTGGAGCGTGTTGAGAATGGCGTGCGCGCGCACGAGCGGGTACAGCCGGCCGACGTGGGTCAGAATCACCAGCTGCGGGCGAGGTTCCTGTACCTGCACGACGGACGTGATCCGCGGTGACAGGTACTGCTGCGGGGCGATCGGATTCCCCACGTCGGCGAACGACTCCTTGGGCAGCGAGGACTCCAGCTCGAGCATCTGCTCCCACTGGCCGGTCTCGTCCCACAACTCCCGTGCGAGCGCCCACAGGTCCACCTCGCAGACCTCGATGCCGTCCGCGCGCAGTCGACTCACCAGTCGCCTGACCTGGGCGCCCACCTCGGGTTCGTCCGCCGGAGGATGCCCGAGAATGAAGTACGGAACCTCACCCAGTTGCCCACGCATCTGCAGGAAGTCGTCGGAACGCATCACGTCGAAGGCGCGATCGAACCTCTCGGCCGGCGAGAGCTTTTCGTGGTCCGGCTCAGTCACGGCGTACCCCCATCTCGGCTCCGATCCCGGCGAGCTGCCCTTCGTGGAGCGGAAGACTCAGGACCAGCGACGGGTCCAGCGCGGAGATCACCTGCGCCGAGTCCGGAGCCAGGGCCGCCGCGACAACGCGGCCATCCCCCTCCACGAATCCGGCGTCGCGCACCATCCGGAAGGTGGTTTGGCGGAGCTTCACCCGGGTCGACGGTGCCGCATCCCGGAGGGCATCCACCCACGCGGACTGCACGTCCCAAAAGGTCTCGAAGTCATCGGGCTCGATCAACGGGCGCTCCGTGAGCAAACGGTCCCGGAGTACCTCCCGGCCGAAGTCCCGCAGTAGCCGGTACCGCGCACACGCCGCGATCCACAGCAGGATCCGGGATTGCGCACCGGGGCCATCGGCGACGATTCTCAACCCGGCCCGCGGCAGCACAGCGAGCCGCTGCACGGCTTCGCTCGTCAGCCGCACCGTCGATCGGCGGACACGCTGCTGCACAACGTTCCGGTCCACCGCGACGGACCATGCGCGGGACGCATCGCCCTCGGAAAGCAACAGTCCCGCCACCGCGGCGGACTCGTTGACCAGCAGTCCGCCGGTCGTGAAGGACAGGCGGTAAGGCACCCCAGCCACTGACCTGCACCCCCAGCTGCGACCCGATTCAGACTTTTCCCCATGTATACATGGTGGCTCCGACAGGTTCCCACTCGGAGCCTTGGTGCGTGCCCGAATCGCCGATCGAGACCGCTCTGTCGTAGCGGCTGGGAATCGAGATCGGCAAGCTACGCACTGAACGGGGACTGAGCCAAGAAGCCCTCGCCGCGGATATCGGGATCAGCACGAATCATCTGCAGCTCCTCGAGAGCGGCCTGTCCGATCGAAGCAAGCGGACGCCGGCGAACCCCAGGTTCTCCACCCTCGTTGCGCTGAGCAATGCACTCGACGTGGAACTCTCCGACCTCATCCGTCGGCTCGGGACATAGGCGGGGTCACGGAATCCGTGTCCGATTCGTCACTGAGGGTCACGGTTTCATAGCGCCACGACGGCGCCGTCGGCCTCGTACAACCGCGGCGTAGTCGGGTCCCGCGAATCACCGCGCACTCCCCGATACACTGGACCGTCGCTGACGAGCGATCGAACGGGAGGTGCACGATGGCGCAGACGGCTGCGCAGCTGTACGCCGCGTTCACGGACAACGCCGACAACGATGTGGCGCTCAAGCTGCTCCGCTCCCCCAACGCCGTCGCCTACCTCGCCCTCATGGCCGCGCGACTGGGCACGGGCCCCGTCGACGCGGAGGAGCTGGGGGACGCGCTCACCGTCGACCTGCAGTCCCTCGCGCAGCACTTCACCGACCGCGCCCGCCCCGTCCCCGCCGGCCCGGACGTGCTGGACAGCTGGGTGAAGGCGGGGTACGTCTCGCGCACGCTGGACGAGGACGATCGCGAGGTCATCCAGCTCACGCGCGGCGCCACGACGGCGCTCGGCCAGGTGCAGGCGGTCTCGCTGGACCGGAACGTCGCCACCGAGACCGCGCTCGAACTCATCACTGCTCGGCTCTCGGCGGTCGCCGTCACCGTCAGCGACGACCCCGACGACCACCTGCGCGCCCTCGACGAGCAGATCGCCGAGCTCACCCGGCGGCGCGAGGCGCTGCGCCAGGGCCTCATCCCCGAGTACGACAGGGACAAGGTGGTCGACGACCTCAAGATCGTCAGCTCCCTCGCCGAGCGGATGCCTGCGGACATCCTGGGCTACGGCGAGAAGCTGCGCGAGCACACCCGCGCGCTCCTCACCCACGGCCTCGAAGCATCCGACTCCACCGAGGCCGAGGCGTACGCCAAGACCCTGCAGCGCCTCTTCGACGGCCACGACGAGCTCGCGAACACCCCCGAGGGCAAGGCCTTCGACGCGTTCTACACCCTGCTCTCCGACCACCGCCTGCGCCGCCAGCTGGAGACCTCGGTCGCCTCCGTCGTGCACGAGGTGGAGCTGCCCGACGATCTCCGCGATTCCCTCACCGGCTTCCTCGACCGCATGTGGATGCAGGTCCAGCGCGTCGACGAGATCCGCGGCCAGGTCTATCGGCGCATCAACACCTTCGTCAAGGACGGCGACTTCCTGCAGTACCAGTCGCTGCGCGCCCGCATCACCGAGGCGCAGCGCGCGGCCGTCGACGCCTTCGACGCCGTCTCCGCGAGCCGCGACACCGGCCTGGCCGTCCCCATGACCCCGGTCGACACCAACTCCGTCGGAGCCCTCCGGTTCCACGACGGCATCGTCACCCTGCCGCCCGAGGTCCGCGAGACCTCCGGCGAGTTCACCATCGACCCCGCCCGGCTCGTGGGCCGCGAGGCCATCGACTGGGACTCCCTCGCCGCATCCATCAACGAGGCGGTCCGCACGTCCGACGGTGCCGACATCGCCGAGATCCTCGCCACGATCGACGCGCCCCGCGCCGGCGACGTGGTCGGCGTCTGGTCGCTCGGCGCGCGGTACGGCACCGTCGACGAGGACCGTCTCGTGACGGTCGTCGCGCACACGGCGCGCGGGCCCCGCGAGATGACGGTGCCCCACGTCGCCTTCGCGGCAGCGCTCCCGCCCCTGACCCCCGCCTCGGCCGCGCCCGAGCCCACCACCCTGTTCGAGGAGGCCTGATGTCGGACGAATCCCCGGACGTCGAGACACTGGACGTGCCCGCCGACGAGGTCCTCCCCGAGATCGACCTCGCCGACTTCAGCATCGCCGACGACGAGGCCGTGAAGTCCCTGCGCGGCGCCGACACCGCGCCGCGTTTCGACGGCGACACGTCCGCGCTGCCGAACTCGGTCTGCTACGCGCTGCAGGAGCTCATCGCGGCGCCCCACGTCTCCGCGCGATCGAAGAACTGGGCGGTGATCGAGGCCGAGGAGACGCTGCTGCGCAGCCGCCTCTCCGAGCTGAACCTGCTGTTGGAGATCAACCGCGAGACCAAGCACGCCTTCACCCGGCAAGTCAGCGAGAACGACCCGCGGCAGCGGAACCTGCTGCGCGCGCAGAGCCTCTCGCTCGCCGCGTCGGTGCTGGCTCTGTTCCTGCGCCTCAAGCACCTGTCCAGCCCGGACGAGACGGCGGTCGTGGAGCGGCAGGAGATGATCGAGCACCTCCTGACCTTCCGGCCCGCGCGCGACACCGACGAGGCCGGGTTCGTGAAGAAAGCCGACGCCGCGATCAACCAGCTGGAGACGCGACGCCTGATCCGGCGGGTCGGCACCAGTGACCGCTACGCCGTCCACTCGGTGATCGCCTCGCTGCTCACGCCCGAGCAGGTGGACCTGTACACCGCCGCCTACCGTGACCTCGCCAGCACCGATCAGGACCTCGGAGAGGCCGCAGCGCCGGTCGAGGACGGCGACGACGGCGAGGACCGAACCGTCGAACCCGAGAACGAGACGCAGGAGCCGCAGTGACAGTGCGCAGCACCCGAAACCATATGGGCCAGTACCGCCTGACCCGCCTGCAGGTGGTCAACTGGGGCACGTTCGACGGCTACAAGGACTTCCCGATCGACGAACGGGGCGTGATCCTCACCGGCCCTTCGGGTTCCGGCAAGTCCTCGCTGATGGACGCGCACTCCGTGGTGCTCCTGCCCACCTACGACCAGTCCTTCAACGCCTCGGCCGATATGACGGCCAAGGGCGCGAAGCGCGCCGCCCGCTCGATGGCGGACTACGTGCGCGGCGCGTGGTCGGTCAACGACGACGAGCACCAGCAGTCCAAGGTCCAGTACCTGCGCGGGGATTCGGCCACGTGGTCGGCGGTCGCCGCGACCTACGACAACGGCGCGGGCAACGTCACCACGGCCGTCGCCGTGAAGTGGTTCCCGGGCAGCGGGACCGACGGCGCCTCCCTCAAATCCTGGTACCAGCTGCACTCCGGCCCCTTCGACCTGCTGGACCTGCAGGACTGGGCCACCGCGGGCTTCGACACCCGCGGCTGGCGTTCCCGGCACGCCGGCGTCGAATCCTTCGACACCCAGGCCGCTTACCAGGACGCGCTGCGCCGCCGGGTCGGCATCGGCACCTCGAGCGCCGCCCTCGCCCTGCTCGGCAAGGCCAAGGCGATGAAGAACGTCGGCGACCTCGACGCCTTCATCCGCACGTACATGCTCGACCGGCCGCAGACCTACGCCCGCGCCGAGCGACTGGTGGAGAACTTCACCCAGCTCGACGAGGCCTACCGCGCCGCTGCCCGCGCGGAGGCGCAGGAGAAGGTGCTGCGGCCGATGCCCGAGGCCTATGAGCGCTACCGGTCGGCCACCGTCGGGACGACGCGCGCGGCGGACCTGCTCGGCGCGCCCATGCGCTCCTATCTGCGCGGACACAAACTGCGGCTCCTGCAGGAACAGATGGACCGGATCGAGGGTGAGCGGGCCGGCATGGACGCGCAGATCGCCCGCTGGGAGGACCGGGCCGAGGAGCGCAAGCAGCGCTACAACGACCTGCTGCACCGGCTGCGCCAAGAGCAGGGCGAGGTCGGCGTCCTCGAGGCCGAGCTGCAGTCCCGTGAACTGCAGACCCAGGCTCGGCAGCGCGCCTACGAACGCTTCGCCGCCGCCGTGGAGAAGCTGGGCGAGCGCGCGCCGGAGTCGGCCGAGGAGTTCGCCGCGCTCCGCGAGCAGGTCCCGGGCATCCGGGACCGCGCCACCGAGGCCGCCGAGGCGCTCGCCGGGCGCGTGCACTCCGCGTACACCGACGAGTCGGACGCGCGTCGCGCCGTCGAGGCCGTGGACGACGAGCTCTCGGTACTGGACCGCCGCGCCTCCCTCCTGCCGCCCGCGCTGCTGGACCAGCGCGACGCGATCGCCCGCGCCACCGGCGTTGCCGCCGAGGAGCTGCCCTACGCCGCGGAACTGATCGACGTGCGGCCCGAGGAACAGGCGACGTGGGCCGGGGCGGCCGAGCGCGTGCTGCGCCCACTCGCCACCACGCTGCTGGTGCCCGCGAAGCATCAGCGCGCCGTCGCCGACCACGTCAACGCCACGCGCGTCCAGGGCGTGCTCACGTACCAGGTGGTCGACGGTGCCGACCCCACCCGCCCGGATCCGGGCTCCCTGGCCGCCAAGCTGACGGTCGACGAGTCGACCGAGGCCGGACGGTGGCTGGCCGGCGCGGTCGCGCGGGCCGCGCGGCACACGTGCGTCGAGTCCCCCGCCGAGCTGGAGCGGCACGAGCAGGCCGTCACCCCGGAGGGCCTGGTCAAGGGCGCGGGCGGACGGTTCCGCAAGGACGACCGCCGCGCCGTCGCCGACCGCTCGCAATGGGTGCTGGGCACCAACACCGGTTCCAAGCGCGAGGCGCTGCAGCGGCGCCGCGACGAACTCGCCGCGGTCCACGCGAAGGCCGCCGAGGCATCGGCGACCCTCCGCGACGATCTCGCCGAGCACAAGGCCGTCGCCGACAGCGCCGCCGGCGTCCTCGGCTATACGTCGTGGGCCGAGCTGGACCACTGGGCCGCGAAGGCCGAGGCCGAGGAGTTGGCGGACCGGATCTCCGATGCCCGCTCCGGCAACGCCGATCTCGGCGAACTCGAACTGCAGGCCGACAACGCGTACGGCGAGCTGGCGGAGGCGCAGACCCGCATCGGCGCGCTGACCGAGACGATGAACCGCGCCGGGACGGAGTTCGACGACCTCCTCGCCGAGTTCGAGAAGATCGAGGCCGAGAGCGCGCCGAAGCTCAGCGAGCCCGACGAGGACTTCCTCGCCACGGCGCTGTGGCATCTGCTCACGGCCGACGAGGCCAAGCCGCGCCGGCTCACGCTGGACACCTTCGGCGAGGTCCGCGCCGACCTGCGGGCCGAGCTGGAGCGCCAGCAGGCTGCGGCCACCGCGGAGCGCGATGCCGCCGAGGCGCGCATCGTCCGCACCGCGGAGCAGTTCCTGCGCGAGTGGCCGGACGCCTCGACCGAGCTCTCCGCCGACGTCGCCTCCGCGCCCGACTTCGTGGCCGTGCACGAGAACCTCGTCGCGCACGGGCTCGCGGCGGCCACGGAGAAGTTCCGCCGGCTCATCACCACCGACGTCAGCCACTCCGTGTCGAACCTGTTCAAGGAGGTCGACGACACCCACCGGGCCATCACCCGCGGCATCGCCGACGTCAATGCGGGCCTGCGCCGGGTCGAGTTCAACGAGGGCACCTACCTGCAGATCGCCTACGCCGCCCGCCCGACGCCCGAGGCGACCGAGTTCGCCAAGCTGGTCGACGAGATGGTCCGCGACGCCCCCGCCGCCAAGCGGGCCGAGCCCGCCGCGATGGCGGCGCAGTTCAAGCGGATCCGCGGGCTGGTGCTGCGGCTCACCGGCGACGATCCCGAGTCGCGCCGGTGGACGGAGAACGTCCTCGACGTGCGGACCGGCTACTCGTTCTACGGCCGGGAGAACGCCGTCGGCGCCGAACCCGACGCGCCCGCGGTGGTCACGTACCGCAACACCGCGACGAACTCGGGCGGCGAGCAGGAGAAACTGGTCGCGTTCTGCCTCGCGGCGGCGCTGAGCTTCGCACTCGGCTCGCACGGCATCGACGGCTCCAACGAGCCCGCGTTCGCGCCCCTCATGCTGGACGAGGCCTTCAGCAAGTCCGACGAGCGCTTCTCCGCGCAGTCGCTGCGGGCCTTCGAGCAGTTCGGCTTCCAGCTGATCATCGCCGCCCCGATCCGCATGGTCGGTATCGTCGAGCCGTTCATCGGGCAGGTCATCCTCGTCGACAAGCAGGTCACACCCGACGGTGCCCGCTCCGACGCCCGGTACGCGACCTTCGGCGAGCTGGCTCCGACGCGCTGACGCGCCCGGACCCTGCTATACAGAGGCCATGTCCACCGTCGTCGCGCTGAACGCCCACCCGGACGACGAGTCGATCTTCATGGGCGGCACCCTGGCCACGCTGGCGTCCGCCGGGCATCGCGTGGTGCTGGTGGTGGCCACCGACGGGATGATGCGGGGCGACGACGAACCCGATCCGCGGCAGCGCCTCCGCGAACTCGACGCCGCGGCCTCGGCGCTCGGCGCGGCGGAAGTGCGATGGCTGGGCTACGCGGACAGCGGCCACGGCGCCGAGTTGTACCCGGACCCGCCGGGAAGAATGCGCCTGGTCCGGGCCGGCGTCGACGAGCCCGCGGAGCGCCTGGCGACAATCGTCCGCGAGGTCGGGGCGGACCTGCTCATCGGCTACGACCCAGCGGGCGGCTACGGACACCGGGACCATGTCGCGGTCCACCACATCGCGCGACGCGCAGCGGAGCTGACCGGTGTCCGGCTCGTCGAGGCGACGGTGCCGCGCGAGATCGCGGTCCGGATCCTGGGCGTGACCACCCGCCTGCGCCTGACCCGCGATCACGACCTCGCCGCCGCGCAGACCTGGTTCACCCCGGCCGCGGAGATCACCCATCGCATCGACGTGCGGCGATTCGTCGGCACCAAACAGCGCGCGCTGGGCGCGCACCGGTCCGAGATCAACGGCCCCGGTCGCGCCGCCCGCCTGATGCGTCTCCTGCGGTCCCTCCCGCCCTGGCTCGTCTCCCCTCTGGTGCGCACCGAGTACTTCAACGAGTCCGGCGCGCCGGGGGCGGATCGTCTCCTCTGACAATCGTAGATCAGTTGATCTACGATTAGATCATGCGATCTACGGAGACTTTCACCGAGCAGGCCCGCCGCGCGCAGATCGCGCAGTGCGCCATCGACACGATCGCGGAACTCGGCTACGGCCAGGCGTCCGTCCGCAAGATCGCGGACCGCGCAGGGGTGGCGATGAGCGTGGTGCTGTACCACTTCGGTGACAAGGACAGCCTCATCGCGGCAGTGGTACACGAGTGCTACTCCGCGTTGCTGCAGGAGATGACACCCGCGGTCGAGGCCGCACCCACCGCTGCGGCGAAGCTCGAAGCGCACATCCGCACCCACCTGCGGTACATGTCGACCCACCGCAACCACCAGATCGCGCTCATGGAGATCGCCGGCGGATTCCGCACCAAGGACGGCGGACGCCTGCAGGACGTCACCGTCGACGCGGCGCACGACGGGGCCCGTGCCCGGGTCGAACTCGACGTGATCCTTCGCGAGGGGGTCGACTCCGGCGAGTTCCGCTCGTTCGCCGTCGCGTCGATGGCGACGGCGATCCGCGGCGCAGTGGGGTCGGCGATGCTCGCCGTGCTCGCGGACCCCTCGTTCGACCTCGGCGCCTACGCGGACGACCTCGTCGACACCTTCGAGCGCTCCACCCGCCCCGAACAGGAGATGTGATGGCTCACGTCCTCATCGCCACGTACGGTTCCCGGGGCGATACGCTGCCCCTGGCCGACATCGGTCTGCGCCTGCAGGCCGCCGGCCACACGGTGACGCTCACCGCCAACGACGAGCTGGCGCCCGAGGTCGCCGAGCTCGGCCTCGACTCCCGCTCGATCCCGTTCGACCTCGGTGACTCCGACGGCGAACCGTCGCTCACGGACGCCCTGACATTGATCAAACCCACCGGGATCCGGCAGCTCAGCGGCACCCTCCTGGGCGCGGTCGACGATGTGCCCGCCGACGTCGTGCTCATGATGCCCTTCGCGGAACCCGCGATGCACGCCTTCGCCGAGGCGCGCGGCATCCCGAGTCTCGGTCTGCGGTTCCAGCCGATCTCCGCCACGGGCGACCACCCGCCCAGCCTGATCGGAGCGTGGTCGGCCGGCCGCACGATCAACCGGGCCGCCGGTCGGCTCGCCGAGCGCACCGTCGACCGGATGTACGGGGGCGTGATCGCGGACCTGCGCCGCGACCTCGGCCTACCGAAGCGATCGGCGCGGGGCCTGCGTCGGGACCGGGCGGAAGACGGCTGGCGCATCCTGCACGGATACTCACCCAGCGTGCTGCCGCGTCCCGCGGACTGGCGCCGGGGGATGGACGTCGTCGGCTACTGGTGGTCCCCCACGCCCCCGGACTGGCAGGCACCGCCCGACCTCGAGGCCTTCCTCGCCGACGGTCCGCCGCCCGTCGTCATCGGGCTCGGCTCGCTGATGGTCGCGGCGACCGAGCGGGATCGCCTGTCCGCGATCGTCGACGAGGCCCTCCAGCAGGCGGGAGTGCGCGGCATCGTCCAGTCCGGCGGCGCGGGCCTGCGAGCCGCGGAGCGCGATGGTGTTCTGAACATCGGCGCGGTCCCGCACGAGCATCTCCTCCCCCGCGCCGCCGCTCTCGTCCACTCCTGCGGCGCGGGCACGTCCGGCGCTGCGCTGCGAGCCGGGGTCCCGACGGTGCCGCTCCCCTCGCCCGGCGGCGACCAGCTCTTCTGGGCGCGGCGGCTGCACGCGCTCGGCGCCGCGACGGCGCCGGTCACCCGGACGAAGGTCACGGTTTCCACACTCACACAGGCGATACGTGCCGCGGTGGACGAGCCCTCCTACCGAGCCGCGGCCGGCGCCCTGAGCAGCGCGATCGCCACCGAGGACGGTGCCGGCGCGGTGGTCTCCGCAGTGGAGCGCGCAATAACGATCTCGTAACAGGGCTAACGGATTCCGCCCGCCGTCCCGATCTCACCCATGTCGACATGCACCTGCCACTGGGGGATCACGAGGAGGACACGATGCGGAAGACGACAGGGAACAGCCGGATCCGTCGCGCGCTACTGGTGCCGGCGGCGGTCATCCCGATGCTGGGACTGCTTCCCGCGGTCGCCGCGGCCGAGCCGGCCACGCCGTCGGCACCTGCGGCGCCCACCACCACGACACCCGCCGCGCCGACGGGCACAGCCGCCCCGACCACGTCCACGGCACCGACCCCGCCGAGCGCCCCCGCGGCGACGCCGTCGCCGACGATCACGCTCCCGACGGCGACACTGCCCACGACGACGACCACGACCACGACACGTCCACCGAACCGGCTGACCGTGGGCGCGGTGCGCATCGTCGACGCGCACGGCGCAGGCGTCCCCGGCGCGACCGCGTTCGTGCAGGGATGCTCCGGCGGGCCGGGCGCGGATCTCGCCGACGGAGGCGCCACCACCGTCACCGGCCCCTGTATCCGCGCGACGATGGACCACGTCCCGACGAACTGGCGGCTGATCTCCCCCTCCGCGCAGACGATCACCACGGACTCCGGTCGGGCGGAGTTCCGCTTCGTGCTGGAGCGCGGCGGCATCGTGCCACCGACCACGACCACGCCGCCGAACAAGAACGTCCGGTTCGCGCTCACCGCCCGCGACCAGGACGGACGCGGAGTGCCGTCCGAGTACGCGGTCGCCGAGTGCGACACCTGGCGTCCGCTGGGCGGCGCCCGCACCGACAGTGGGGGCAACGGCGGCGGGAACTTCCCGCGCAGCTGCGTCAGCGTGGTCCCGACGGCCTGGCCGGCCTCCTGCGTCCTGCTCGGCCCGAACGCCTACGCCCGCGTCGAGGGCAACGCCGTCAACCGGCTCGCCTTCCGGTTCCGCTGCGGAGTGAACATCCCGCCCGGCGAGGTGGAGACGAACGGCACGCTGGTCAAGACCGACCGGATCACCGGGGCGCCGCTCGCCGGGGCGTCGTTCGTGATCTCGCGCTGCGGTGCCGACGAGGCCGTCCGCGCGGTGACCACCGGGGAGAACGGCGTCGCCTCCTTCTCGCTCCCGTCGGGCTGCTACCGGGCGATCGAGACCGCGGCGCCGGCCGGCTACATCCGCGACGCCGCCGCCGTCGCCTTCGAGGTCCACCTGACTCCGCAGTTCCAGGTCCGCGTGACGAACTCGAAGATCGGCGCCGGCCCCGTGGTCCGCAACCCCGAGGCCCGGATCCCGATCGCCTCGATCCCGTCCGGACGGATCTCGTGATGCACCGGGCCGCACGGATTCTGATCGCCGGCGCCGCGGTGCTCGCCCTCGCGGGCTGCAACAACACGATCGAGGGAACGGCGGCGGCACCGTCGTCGAACCCGAGCGCCCAGAGCGACCTGCGGCCCCCGGTCAGCGCGACGGCGACCGAACCGACGACGCCCATCGCGGTCACCGTCGACGGGGCCGGGGCGCCGATCGACGCGGTCGCGACCGACTCCCAAGGGGCGCTGTTCCCACCCACGGACGTGAACCGGCTCGGCTGGTGGGTGGACTCGGCGGTCCCCGGATCGGGCGCGGGTTCCGTGGTCGTGACCGGCCATGTGGATGACGCCCGGCAGGGCGCGGGCTACGCCAAGCGCTTCGCCGGTCTCGCCCGGGGCGCGAGGATCACCCTCACCGGCAAGGATGGCGCGTCGATCGCGTACCGCGTGACGCGGACCGCGTCGGTGAACAAGGGCGTGCTCCCGACCGACGACCTGAACCGGCTCGACGGGCCCGAGACGCTGATCCTCGTGACCTGTGGCGGGAGGTTCGTCGGGCCGCCGCTGGGCTACGAGAACAACGATCTCGTGTACGCCGAGCGCGCCTGACCGCCGGGCGATCAGACGGGCGCGGCCGTCAGGCGAGCTCGATCAGTTCCTGGTACTCGGCGTTCCAGTGATCCTCGGTGCCATCCGGCAGCAGGATCACGCGCTCCGGGTTCAGGGCTTCCGCGGCGCCCGGATCGTGCGTGACCAGCACGACGGCGCCCTCGTACGACCGCAGCGCCTCGAGAACCTGTTCGCGGCTGACGGGGTCCAGGTTGTTGGTCGGCTCGTCGAGGAGCAGCACGTTCGCGGCCGACGAGACGAGCCCGGCCAGCGCCAGACGGGTCTTCTCACCGCCGGACAGCGTGCCCGCGGGCTGCTCCAGTTGCGGGCCGGTGAACATGAACGCGCCCAGCAGGCCACGCAGGTCCTGCTCCCCCGCGTCCGGCGAGGCGTGCCGGATGTTGTCCCACACCGAGGCGTCGTCATCGAGGGTGTCGTGCTCCTGCGCGAAGTAGCCGATCTTCAGGCCGCGCCCCGGCTCCAGGCCGCCCGTGTCCGGCGTCTCGACACCCGCGAGCAGCTTGAGCAGCGTGGTCTTACCCGCACCGTTGAGACCGAGGACCACGACGCGCGAGCCCTTGTCGATGGCGAAGTCGACGCCGGTGAAGATCTCCAGCGAGCCGTAGGTCTTGGTGAGGTTCTTGACCATGAGCGGGGTCTTGCTGCAGGGAGCCGGCGCGGGGAACTTGATCCGCGCGGTCTTGTCCTCGACGCGCACGTCGTCCAGCTCGCTCATCATCCGCTCGGCGCGGCGCAGCATGTTCTGCGCAGCGACGGCCTTGGTCGCCTTGGCGCCCATCTTCGCGGCCTGCACCCGCAGCGCGCCCGCCTTCTTCTCGGCGTTGGCGCGCTCGCGGCGGCGACGTTGCTCGTCGGTCGCACGGGCGTCGATGTACTTCTTCCAGCCCATGTTGTAGACATCGGCCTCACCGCGCACCGCGTCGAGGAACCAGACGCGGTTCACCACGTCGTTGAGCAGGTCCACGTCGTGGCTGATCACGATGAGCCCACCGTCGTGGTTCTGCAGGAAGGTCCGCAGCCAGCCGATGGAGTCGGCGTCGAGGTGGTTCGTCGGCTCGTCGAGCAGCAGCGTGGTGTCGGACTTGCCGCCCGAGCCGTCGGACGCCGCGAACAGGATGCGGGCCAGCTCGACACGGCGCCGCTGGCCGCCCGAGAGGGTGCGCAGCGGCTGCTCCAGCACCCGGTCCGGCAGGGCCAGGCTGTTGCAGATCCGCGCGGCCTCGGACTCCGCCGCGTAGCCGCCCAGCGAGGAGAAGCGCTCCTCGAGGTTGCCGTACTTGCGCACCGCGGTGTCGAGCTCGTCGCCCACCAGCTCCGCCATCCGGACCTGCTGCTTGGCCATCTGCGCGACGATCTGGTCCAGGCCGCGGGCGGAGAGCACCCGGTCCTTGGCGAGCACGTTCAGGTCTCCCTCGCGGGGATCCTGAGGCAGGTAGCCCACGTCGCCGCTGGAGATGATCTTGCCCGCGTAGGGCTCGCCCTCACCGGCGAGGATCCGCATGGTGGTGGTCTTGCCTGCGCCGTTGCGGCCGACGAGGCCGATCCGGTCGCCCGCCTGCACGCGCAACTGGTCGCCCGGCGCGGTCAGCAGGGTGCGGACGCCGGCGCGCACTTCGAGGTCGGTCGCGGTGATCACAACGGTCCAGCTTACCGCCCCGGGCGACCGGTTCTCACCACAGTTTCCCGCGGGTGACGCCGGTCACCGCGGCGCATCGTCATGACGTTCGTGAACGACGATGCGCCGAGACCGATCCGCCTTGGCCTCGTAGAGCGCGTTGTCCGCCTCGGAGACGATGCGGGACAACTCGGCGCCGACCAGGTGATCGGTGACCACGACGCCCGCGCTGCCGCCGATCGTCGGCCCCGGTCGGGACTCCGAGACGAGGTTGCGCAACCGGTCGATCACGAGATCCGACTCCTCGCGCGTACTGCGCAGCGCGGCGACGAGGAATTCGTCACCACCCATGCGGGCGACGAGGGTCGACGGCAGACCGAGCCGGAGCATCCGCCCCACCTCCACGAGCCGCTGGTCACCCGCCAGGTGGCCATGGGTGTCGTTGTACTGCTTGAAGCCGTCGAGGTCCACCACGGCCACGACGCCGCCACTGCGCCCCCGCGAGGCGAGTGTGCGGACACCTGTCTGGAAGCCGATGCGGTTGTACAGCCCCGTGAGCTCGTCCCGGTTGAGACCGGTGACGATCGCACTGATGCCACGGCGGCCGAACTCGACCACGAACTGCACCATCATGGGCAGCGCGAAGACCATGGCCAGCGCGGGCGCGAGGGTCGCGTAGAGCTCTCCCACGGTGTAACCGTCGACGATCATCGTGGTGATGGTCGTGGCGAGCACCGCCGCCACCGACAACAGGCAGTGCAGGAGCAGGATCCTCCAGCCCAGCAGGAACGCGGTGAGCATCGCGAGCATGCCCAGATACGTCGTGCCGCTGATCCGGGCCAGTCCCGACTGTGCGAGACAACCCGCGAACAGGCAGACGTCGGCGACCGCGACGAAGAGGATCGCGTCACGGGACCTGGGTTGGCGCAGCCGGAGCCACCACACGCCGAGCACGGCACTACCGCTCGAAGAGATCAGGAAGACGATCATCGCGCCGGTGGTCTCCGGTCGGGCGGAGGAGAACAGCACACCGACGCACAGGGGCACCATCATCAGCGCGAGGCCGCCCACCGCCAACCGCAGGGCCAGCCCGCCGCCCTGCACACGCAACCAGGACTGCGCGCTCGCGTATTCGGCGATGCCCGCGGTCCGCCAACCCTCGCGGTCCCCCAGCCGGCGCAGCACCGCGCGGAGAAAGCGTTTCGGCGTCATGCGGCGCCCACCGTCAGGTCCCGGACGATCACGGCGTCCACCGGCGAACGCTTCGCGTCGTACAGCGCGGCGTCCGCGTCCCGCGCGAGCGCCTCGAACCTGTCGCGCTCGCTCCCGGGCGCGAGGACGATGCCCACGCTCGCCGGGATCCCAGCGCCCGAGGTTCCCCGCGCACGTACGAGGCCACGGATCTCGTCGACGGTGCGCATCGCGTCGTCGGACCCGCCGCGGACGGCGAAGACCGCGAACTCGTCGCCGCCGGTGCGGCCGACGATGAGGCGCTCGATCGCATCGAGCGCGGCGGCGACGTCCACGAGCAGCTCGTCGCCGGCGGCGTGGCCGCGGGAGTCGTTGTACTGCTTGAAGGCGTCCAGGTCGAGCATGCCGACCACGAGCACCGCGTCCGGGGTCGTGCGCGCGGTGATACGGCGTACCGCGAACTCGATGCCGCGGCGGTTGTAGACGCCGGTCAGGCTGTCGTTGTACCACTCGCGCGTCACCCGGGTCATACCGTGCCTGCCGGTCTCGACGACCACCTGGATCACCACCGGCAGTCCCACGACGGTGGTGATGGCCGGCGTGGTGTAGATGTACAGATCCATCGGGGTGCGCCCCTCGGCCAGGATCGCGTAGCCCGTCAACCCCGCGATCAGCGCCAGTGCGTAGACGCAGTGCAGCACCAGGATCCGCCATCCCAGGAAGAACGCCGCGAACAGGCCCAGCATCGCGAGATGGATGGCGCCGCAGATCCTCGCCACCGGGTCCGAGAGCATCGAGACGCCGATGCCGATGAGCGCGTCCGAGGCGATGAGGAACCACGTGGCCTGGCGCGCGGTGGGCCAGCGTCCGACCAACCACCGCAGTCCGAGCAGGAAGCCCACGAGGGCCGCACCGAAATGGATGGCCCGTGCCGGGACGCCCTGCGGGCCCACGGGGTTGAACTGCATGACCACCGACAGCGGGAGCATCATCATGGCGAGCAGCGCGACAGCGACCTGCAGCGCGCGGGTGCCGTGGAGATAGCGGATCGACTCGGTCGCGTACGCGTACTCCTCCTGGCCCGCCGTGCGCCAGCCCCGGACGTCGAAGAGTTCCCGGCGGGCGCGGCGGGCCAGCCGACGCCACGACACGGGCTTCGGACCGCGTCCCCTCGGCGACCCCGGCTCAGGCTCCGCGAACACCGGCGGCGAGCTCGGAGGTCAGGGCGCGCACCGCGTCGAGCGACTCACCCGCGGCGCTCACCAGCGCCGACCCGACGATGACCGCATCGGCGTAGGCCGCGATCTCCGCGGCCTGAGCGCGCGAACGGACGCCGAGCCCCACGCCGACGGGGATGTCGGAGACCTCGCGGATCCGCGCCACCAGTTCCGGCGCGACATTGTCGACGGCGTCGCGGGCACCGGTGACGCCCATCGTCGACGCCGCGTAGAGGAAGCCCGACGACGCCTTCGCCGTCATCGCGAGCCGCTCCGGGGTCGACGAGGGCGCCGCGAGGAAGATCTTGTCCAGACCGTGGCGGTCGGCGGCCCCGATCCAGTCGCCGGCCTCCTCCGGGATCAGGTTCGGCGTGATGAGCCCCTTGCCGCCCGCTGCCGCGAGATCCCGCGCGAAGGCCTCGACGCCGTACTTGAGCACGGGGTTCCAGTACGCCATGACGACCGGGGCGCCGCCCGCGGCGGCGACGGCCTCCGCGTACGAGAAGATGTCACGCACGCGGATCCCGCCGCGCAGCGCGTCGTCCGCGGCGCGCTGGATGACGGGGCCGTCCATCACGGGGTCGCTGTAGGCCACCCCCAGCTCGACGATGTCGGCGCCGGACTCCACCATCGCCACGACGGTGTCGATGCCGCCCTGCTTCGACGGGTACCCGCAGGGCAGGTACGTCACCAGCGCGGCGCGGTTCTCCGCCCGGCACTGCTCGAAGACCGGTGCCAGTGCGCTCACTTGTTCTCCCCCTCGAACGCTTCGTTGCCCTGAGCCGCGTCCCGCAGCTCGGCGTTCCGCAGTTCCGTGTTCAGATCCGCCCCGACCACCTTCTGGCCGACGACGTCGCCCTGCTCGTCGAGCAGGCCGAACCACTTACCGGCGGAGTCGACGTCCTTGTCGCCGCGGCCGGAGAGGTTCACGACGATCACCGCGTCGGGACCGAGCTCACGGCCCAGATCGAGCGCACCGGCGACCGCGTGGGCGGACTCGATGGCGGGGATGATGCCTTCGGTGCGGCACAGCAGCGCGAAGGCGTCCATCGCCTGCGTGTCGGTGATCGGGACGTACTCGGCGCGACCGGTCTCCTTGAGCTGCGCGTGTTCCGGGCCGACACCGGGGTAGTCGAGGCCCGCCGAGATCGAGTGCGATTCGATCGTCTGGCCGTCCTCGTCCTGCAGCAGGTACGAGTAGGCGCCCTGGAAGGCGCCCGGGCTGCCGCCGGTGAAGGTCGCGGCGTGGCGGCCGGTCTCGACTCCGTCGCCCGCGGCCTCGCACCCGACGAGGCGCACGCCCTCGTCGGCGATGAAGGGATGGAAGATCCCGATCGCGTTCGAACCTCCGCCCACGCAGGCGACGACGGCATCCGGCAGCCGACCCTCGGCGTCGAGGATCTGCTCGCGCGCCTCCATGCCGACGATGCGCTGCAGATCGCGGACCATCAGGGGGAACGGATGCGGCCCCGCGGCGGTGCCGAAGCAGTAGTACGTGGTGTCGGCGTGGCTGACCCAGTCGCGCAGGGCCTCGTTGATCGCGTCCTTGAGCGAAGCCGAGCCGGACGCGACCGCGATCACCTCGGCACCGAGCAGCCGCATCCGCGCGACGTTCAGGGCCTGGCGATCGGTGTCGACCTTGCCCATGTAGATGACGCACTCGATGCCGAGCAGGGCGCAGGCGGTGGCGGTCGCGACGCCGTGCTGGCCGGCGCCGGTCTCGGCGATCACCCGCGGCTTGCCCATGCGCTTGGCGAGCAGCACCTGGCCGAGGACGTTGTTGATCTTGTGGCTGCCGGTGTGGTTGAGATCCTCGCGCTTGAGGTAGATCTTGGCGCCGCCGGCGTGCTCGTTCAGGCGCACACAGGGGTAGAGCGGCGACGGCCGCCCTGTGTACTGGCGCTGCAGGCGGTCCAATTCCTCGAGGAAGGTCCGGTCGGAGCGGACCTTCTCGAACTCGGCCGTGACCTCCTCGATCACCGCCATCAGTGCCTCGGGCACGTGCCGGCCGCCCCACGCACCCCAATGACCGGTCCCGTCCGGCTCGAAGGCCGATCGTTCGGACAGTCCGGTACTGGCTTCAGGGAGGCTCACAGGAACGATTATCCCTACTTCGTCAAAGTGGAATCACAGCGACGCCAAACATTCCGCGAATCCGTCTCCGCGACGAGTGTTTCCGGGCATGACCACCACCCTGGGCCATGCCCTCGACGATCCCGTCCGGACGTCCCTGTACGGCGCTCACGCCCGGTTCCGCCTCGGCGACGGGGCCGTCGTCCGCTACCGGCCGGACGTCGCGCGGTTCGTCGGGCATCCGCCGGCGCCGAGCGCTGCGGATTACGCCGCGCTGGCGCGCCTCGCCGTTCCGGACACCCCGATCTCCCTGCGGGGCGTGCCCGAGCCGCTGCCGCCCGGGTGGCGGATCGTCGACCGGGTCCCCCTGGTCCAGTACGACGGTGCCGCCCTCGCCACGGCGCCGGACGACGAGGCCGAGGTGCTCGGCCCCGGCGACGCCGACGAGATCCTGGACCTCATCGGGCGCACGCAGCCCGGCCCGTTCGAGCGGCGCACCGTCGAACTGGGGCTCTACCTCGGCCTGCGCGATGACCGCGGCAGGCTGATCGCCCTCGCCGGGGAGCGCCTGCGGCCGCCGGGGTGGACCGAGATCAGCGCGGTCTGCACGGACCCCGGGCATCGTGGCAGGGGCCTGGCCACCCGTCTCGTCCGCGCCGTCGGCCACCACATCCGGCAGCGGGGCGACGTCCCGTTCCTGCACACGTCCGCCGAGAACACCGGCGCCCGCGCGCTCTACGAGGGGCTCGGCTTCGAGCTCCGTACCGCGATCCCCCTGCTCCTCGTCCATCCGCCCGCCCCCGATCCCTCCGGAGCGTCATGACCCTCGCCCTCACCCGACCGCAACCGAGCACCACCGACGCCGAACTGGCCGAACTCGCCGCGCTGCCCGTACGACACCGCGTGCAATGGGGTCGCTGGCTCGCCGTCGCGGTCGCCGTCGTCCTGTTCGCGCAATTGGCCGTCTCCGCCGTGACCAACCCGCGCTTCGACTGGCCCACGTTCGGCGCCTACCTGTTCAGCCCGACGATTCTGGAGGCCCTCTGGTTCACGGTGCAGCTCACCGCGATCGGAGCCGTTCTCGGCTTCCTGCTCGGCGGTCTGCTGGCGCTGGCGCGGCTGTCGGGCAACCGCGTCCTCGCGGCGTTCAGCTTCGGCTTCATCTGGTTGTTCCGGTCGATCCCGCTCATCGTGCAGATCCTGTTCTGGGGCTACCTCGGCGCCCTGTACCCGACGATCGGACTCGGTATCCCGTTCGGGCCCACGTTCGTCGACGCGCCGACCAAGGACCTGCTCTCGCCGTACACCGCGGCCGTCATCGGCATCGTCCTGCACCAGGCCGCGTACGGCTCCGAGATCGTGCGTGCGGGGATCCTCGGCGTCGCCGACGGCCAGCACGACGCGGCCCGCGCCCTCGGCATCCCGCCCGCCGCGCACCTGCTGCGGATCACGCTCCCGCAGGCGCTGCGGACGATCGTCCCACCCGCCGCGAACGAGGTCATCGGCCTGCTCAAGGGCACGACGGCCGTCTTCATCCTGGCGCTGCCCGACCTGTTCTACCAGGTCCAGGTGATCTACGGCCGCAACGGCCGGATCATCCCCCTGCTGCTGGTGGCCGTCGCCTGGTACGCGCTACTGACCACGTTGCTGTCGATCGGCCAGCACCACCTCGAGAAGCGCCTCGCGCGCGGCTACGGGGCCTCGAAGAGCCGGACGAAGGAGAACCTCGCATGACCGTCATCGATCCCCGTCCGCGCCTGGAGGCCATCGGCCTGACCAAACGCTTCGGGCACGACGAGGTGCTGCGCGGGGTCGACCTGACCGTCGCGCCCGGCGAGGTGGTCTCGATCATCGGGCCGTCCGGCTCCGGGAAGTCGACGCTCCTCCGGCTGCTCAACCACCTGGAGGAACCCAGCTCGGGCGTCGTCCGCGTCGACGGCGAGCTGATCGGCGTGCGCCGGCGCGGCGATCACCTCGTCGCCCTGCGCGAACGCGAGTTGCGTCGCCAACGCGCGCGCATCGGCTTCGTCTTCCAGCAGTTCAACCTCTTCCCCCATCTGACGGCCGCGGAGAACGTCGCGCGCCCGCAGCGCCTGACGCTCGGACGGAACCGCTCCGATGCGGACGACCGCGCACGCGAGTTGTTGGACCGGGTCGGCCTCGGCGCGCACGCCGGGCACTACCCCGGACAGCTCTCCGGTGGCCAGCAGCAGCGCGTCGCGATCGCGCGGACCCTCGCGCTCGACCCGGACCTGATCCTGTTCGACGAGCCGACCTCGGCCCTCGATCCAGAGCTCGTCGGTGAGGTGAACGCCGTGATCGCGGAGCTCGCCGCCGAGGGCCGCACCCTCGTCGTGGTCACCCACGAGCTCGCCTTCGCGCGCCGCATCTCCGACCGGATCGTCTTCCTCGACCGCGGCCGCGTGGTCGCGGTCGGGTCCCCGTCGGCGGTGCTCGACCGCCCCGCCACCGACCGCACCCGCACCTTCCTCGCCCACTGGACCGCCAAGGAGACCGCATGACCACCCGATCGATCACCCGACGCCGACTCCCCGCGCTCGTCGCGGCACTCGCCCTCGCGGGCTCGGTGCTCGCGGGCTGCGGCGGAGCGACCACGGAATCGACCACCGCGAGTGTCACCGGTGCTGCCGGCCAGCACCTCAATCTCACCAGCAAGCAGGACCGCATCGTCCCGGCGAAGGACGAAGCCGCGGCCGCGCTGCTCCCCCAGGCGATCCGCGACCGCGGCACGATCCGCGTGGTGCACGGGTCGGCCGCAGGCAACGCTCCGTTCTACTTCCCGGCCACGGATGACGAGCGCGTCTTCATCGGCGACGAGTCGGACATCGCCCACCTCATCGCCGGCGCACTGGGGCTCAAGCTCGAGGAGTCCAACACCTCATGGGAGGGCATGTTCCTCGGCATCGACAGCGGTCAGTTCGACCTGGGCGTCTCGAACATCACCGTCACCGAGGCGCGCAAGCAGAAGTACGACTTCGCCACCTATCGCAAGGACGATCTCGCCGTCGAGGTCCAGGACTCGTCCACCTTCGTCTTCACGAGTGGTGACTCCTTCTCCGGGAAGACCGTCGCGGTGGGATCCGGCACCAACCAGGAGCGGATCCTGCAGCGCTACGACGCGGACCTGCGCGCCGCGGGAAAGCCGGGCATCTCGATCAAGAACTACCAGGACAACACCGGTGTCTACGCCGCGCTCGCGTCCGGCCAGATCGACGCCTACTTCGGCCCGAACCCGGTCTCGGCGTTCCACGTCGCGCAGACCAAGGGCACCCCGAGCGCGACCAAGATCGTCGGCCGGGTGTCGGGGGCCGGCTCCACGCTGCAGGGCCTGATCGGCGCGACCACCCGGAAGGACAGCGGCATCATCCGCGCCGTGCAGGCGGCACTGGCCTCGACGATCCGCAGCGGGGACTACGCGAAGGTGCTGCAGCGCTGGGGCCTGGAGGCCGAGGCCGTGCCCGCCTCGGAGATCAATCCGCCGGGATTGCCCATCACCGACAAGTGACTCGCGTCGTCGAGTGACACACGGCGAGGGCCGCGCACCGACTGGGTGCGCGGCCCCCGACCTCTGCCCGGACGGCCGGTCACCCCGATGTGGTCGCGCGGGCGACGAACTTGAACCTGTCGCCCCGGTAGACGCTCCGTGTCCATTCGAGCGCCACGCCGTCCGCGTCGCGCCCCAGGCGGTGCACCATGAGCAACGGGTGACCGGCCGTCACCCCGAGTAGTTCGGCCTCGTCCGGGGAGGCGAGCGCCGTCTCGACGGTGTCCTCGACGGCGGTGATCGCGCGTGCGTACTGTTCGCGCAGCACGTGGTACAGCGAGGCCTGCTCCTCCAGGCGCGCGGCGAGGCCGCGCAGCGGGCCGCGCAGATGCGCCTCCTCGATGGCCAGCGGCTCGTCGTCGACGATGCGCAGCCGCGTCACGCGGTACACCCGGGAACCACGGGGCAGTTCGAGGGCGGACTGCGTCTCCGCGTCCGCGGCCACGTGGTCGCACGACAACAGCCGTGACCGGACCGCCTTCCCGTCGACGCCGAAGTCCTCGCTGAGAGAGGTGAGCTGCCGGACCCGCACGACCTTCGGCGGCGCGACGTAGGTGCCGCTGCCGTGCTCGCGGCGCAGCACGCCCTCGGCGGACAGTTCCGCCAGCGCCTTGCGCAGCGTGGTGCGCGACACGCCCAACTGCTCCGCGAGCCGCCGTTCCGCGGGCAGGGTGTCGCCGTGTCCGAGGTCGCCGATGCGGCGCTGCAGTTCGAGCTTGGCCCGGAAGTACCGCGGCGGCTCGGTGTGCGACGAGCGAGGAAGCGTCATGTGTTCCACGTTACCCCTTGACGACGAAAGTGGTATATGCCACTCTTAGCCTACTTCAAGTGGTGTAGACCAATTGAAGCCGACCTCAAGGAGAGAACATGAGCGGTAGGCAGGGTGCGGCGTCGAGCGCGGTGCTCGTCGGGATCGCGGCGGCGAGCCTCGGCGTCATCTACGGGTACGACACGTCGAACATCGCCGCGGCGAAGGACTTCATCCGGGCCGATTTCGGCCTCGGCGACACGATGACGCAGGCGCTCGCCACGGTCGTCGTCGTCGGAGAGATCCTCGGCGCCATCGTCGGCGGGTGGTTCGCCAACAAGGTCGGTCGCCGGAAGGCGATGATCTCGGTCGCCCTGGGCTACAGCGCCTTCGCGCTGTTCGGCGCCCTGGCCCCCGCTGTCCCACTCCTGTTGGTCGCGCGGTTCCTGCTCGGGCTCACGGTCGGCGTCTCGGTCGTGGTCGTCCCGGTCTTCGTCGCCGAGTCCGCGCCGGCGAAACGCCGCGGCGCGATGCTCGTGGCGTACCAGTTCGCCACGATCGTGGGCATCATCCTCGGCTACATCCTGGGCTACCTGCTCGCCGGCCTGGGCACCACCTCGTGGAAGTGGATGCTCGGCCTCGCCGCGGTCCCCGCGATCATCGTGACCCTGTTGCTGGTCCGTCTGCCGGACACGGCCCGGTGGTACATGACCCGCGGACGCGAGGACGAGGCCCGCGCCGCGCTCATCTCCGTCGAACCGGATTCGACCGCGGCCGACATCGAGGCCGAGCTGGACGAGATGCGCGCCCAGCTCTCCGACGAGGCCGGCGGCAAGCTGAGCCAGCTCTTCCGCAAGCCCTACCTGCGTGCCACCTTCTTCGTGGTCGTGCTCGGCTTCTTCATCCAGATCACCGGCATCAACGCGATCATCTACTACAGCCCGGACATCTTCGCCTCGATGGGCTACGACGGGAACTTCGGCAAGTACATGCTGCCCGCGTTCGTCCAGCTCTTCGGCCTGCTCGCGGTGATCATCTCGATCTTCACCGTCGACAAGTTCGGCCGGCGCCCCATCCTGCTCGGCGGCATCGGCACCATGATCCTCGCCTTCGCCGTGATGATCCTCGCGTACCAGATGGCCGACGGGGACTTCAAGAACCACGAGACCGCGGGCGTCGTCGGCTTCGCGGGCCTGGTCCTCGTCGTGATCGGCTTCTCCTTCGGCTTCGGCTCGCTGGTCTGGGTCTACGCCGGTGAGGCCTTCCCCGCCCGGCTCCGCGCCTACGGATCGTCGGCGATGCTCACCTCCGACCTCGTCGCGAACGCGATCGTCGCCCAGCTCACCCTCACCATGCTCAACAGCCGGCTGCTCGGCGGCACGGGGACCTTCGCCGTCTTCGGCGCCCTGTCCGTGGTCGCCTTCCTCTTCGTGCTCAAGTTCGCGCCGGAGACCAAGGGCCGCAAGCTCGAGGACATCCAGTACTACTGGCAGAACAATGGCACCTGGCCCGCCGACACCGACAAGGCCGGGGCGAGCGCCCGATGAGTGCGGCGGTGATCGGCCTCGACATCGGGGGCTCGAAGACGCAGGCGGTCCGCGCCGAGAACGGCGTGGTCGTGGCCGAGGCCCTGGCGGGCAGCGCGAACATCGCGTCGGTGGGCCAGGCCGAGGCCGGTCGCCAGCTCGACATCGCGCTCGCGCGGCTCGGCGTCGAGGACGTCGGCGCGGTGTGTGCCGGCGCCGCCGGAGTGGAGACGCCCGCGGGGGCGGCCACGCTCACCCGGCTGCTCGCGGACCGGATCCCGGGTGCCCGTATCCGCGTGGTGCACGACAGCCAGCTCATCCTCGCCGCGGCGGGGGTGCGCGACGGCATCGCCGTCATTTCCGGCACCGGCGCCGTGGCCTGGGGCCGGGCCGGCGACAAGCACGCTCGCGCGGGCGGGTGGGGGTACCTGCTCGGCGACGAGGGCAGCGGATACTGGGTGGCCAAGGAGGCGGTGCGCCGCACCCTGATCCGCCTGGATCGCGAGGAGCCCGCCGACCACCTCGGTCAACAGCTCGCCGCGGACTGCGGTCTGCAGGACACCGACGAGCTGCTCGACCACTTCTACGCGCAGCAGGAGCGGCGCTACTGGGCCGGCCGCGCGCGGGTGGTCTTCGAACTGGCCCAGTCGGGCGATCCGGTGAGCACCGACATCGTGGATCAGGCGGCGATCGCGCTGACGGACATCGCGATCTCGGTGGCGGAGCGGATCGGCTCGGAGGGGCCGGTCGTCCTCGCGGGCGGCCTCGCCGTGCATCAGCCCGCACTGCAGCGGCGCGTACGCCACCACCTGGGGATGCGCGGCATCTCGGACCTGCGGGTCCTCACCGTCGACCCGGTGCGCGGCGCCGTCGAGATCGCCCTGCGCGAGCTCGAGCGCCGGAACGCGAGGGGTTAGCGCGCGGGACGAGGGCAGCTCGGGTGCGAGCCGGCCGTCACCAGGTCGGAGACCGCGGTGCGCGGGTCCCCGGCCGTGACGAGCCCCTCGCCCACGAGCACCCCGTCGGCTCCCTGGCCTGCGTAGGTCAGCAGGTCGTGGCTGTCCCGGACTCCCGACTCGGCGATCTTGATCACCGAGGAGGGCAGGCCGGGCGCGATCCGCGCGAAGGAGTCGCGGTCCACCTCGAGGGTCTTCAGGTTGCGCGCGTTCACGCCGATCACCGTGGCTCCGGCCTCGAGCGCGCGGTCCGCCTCGTCCTCCGTGTGGACCTCGACGAGCGCGGTCATCCCCAGGGATTCGATGCGGTCGAGCAGCGAGACGAGCACCGGCTGCTCCAGTGCCGCGACGATGAGCAGCACGATGTCGGCACCGTGCGCACGGGCCTCGTGGATCTGGTACGGCGTGACGATGAAGTCCTTGCGGAGCACGGGGATCCGCACGCGGTCGCGGACCGCGTCCAGATCCGCCAGCGAGCCCTTGAACCGGCGCTGCTCGGTGAGGACACTGATCGCGCGGGCTCCCCCGGCCTCGTACTCGGCGGCGAGTTCGGCGGGATCCGCGATACCGGCCAGATCGCCCTTCGACGGGCTGGCGCGCTTGACCTCGGCGATGACGGCGATGCCGGGCTCACGGAGGGCAGCGGTGGCGTCGATCGCGGGCGGCGCGGCCTTCGCCGCGGCCTTCACGGCGGCCAGGTCGAGGAGGGCCTCACGGGCCGCCAGGTCCGCGCGCACACCCTCGATGATCGAGTCGAGAGCAGTGGGTGAAGTCACGGCTGCGGGCCTTTCGTGGGGTCGTGCGGCGTGGTTAGACATTAGCTCTCCGGCCTCGGACGCTCCTGTCCGGCCCCCTGCTCCGACTGCGCGCGGGCGCCGTCCGCCGCCGTCGGGTCGTCTCCCCCGTCGAGCGCGTCCCACAGGTCGCGTTCCGACGCGGGCTCCGCGTCGGCGCCGTCGAAGACCCGCTTCTCGAGCTCCGCGCGCCGCGCCGCGGGCGAGACGTACTTCGAGCCCATACCGCCGCCCCGCAGGCCGCGCATCAGGAGGGCCGCCGCGGCCACCGCCAGCGCGGCACCGAGGATCGCCACCGACGGCCCCGCCGCGGCGGGATCGACCTGGGAGATGTAGTCCTTGTTGCCCATGACCATCGTGCCCGGATCCCCGTTCGACGGTGCGTCGCGCAGGATCTTCTCCAGGTAACCGACGTCCGGCTCCTGCGTCAACACCGACACAGCGGGGTAAGCCGCGCCGATCGCGGCGACGGCGACGACGATCGCGACGACGGCCCGCGCCCAGTTCTTCAGAGCCAGGCTCGCGGCGATCGCCGCGAGGAAGACCAGCCACAGGGCCGACAGGGCCGGCGCCCACGTGTGCCCCGCCACGTCCATCGACCGTTCGGGCGAGAGGCCGTCGGCGATCGTCACGCCCATCCACGACATGCGCCCCGAACCCCAGACCGCTCCGGCGGCGGCCGCGAGCAGGAGCGCGACGATGCCGAGGTTCCGCTTCGCTTTCATCGCTCCTCCCCCGCCACGCCGCGCAGCGTGTTGGCGGCCGCGACGGCCTTGAGCGCCGCCAGCGCCTTGTTGCGCGACTCGTTGTACTCGTACTCCCCCACGGAGTCGGCCACGACGCCGCCGCCCGCCTGGACGTACGCGGTTCCGCCTTTGAGGACCGCGGTGCGGATGGCGATCGCGGTATCGGCGTCCCCGGCGAAGTCGAGGTAGCCGACGATGCCTCCGTACAGGCCGCGGCGGGTGAGCTCCGCC
Organism: Tsukamurella sputi; assembly: GCF_007858445.1. GTDB lineage: Bacteria > Actinomycetota > Actinomycetes > Mycobacteriales > Mycobacteriaceae > Tsukamurella > Tsukamurella sputi. The sequence continues at coordinate 239,434 of NZ_VIGV01000002.1, forward strand.
TCGTCGATGAGTTCCATCGCGCGCACCTTGGGCGCACCGGTGAGGGTGCCCGCGGGGAAGCACGCGGCCACGGCGTCCAGCGCCTGCTTCCCGGGTGCGAGGTCGCCGGACACCGTCGACACCAGGTGCATCACGTGGCTGTACCGCTCGATGCGCCGGTAGTCGGTGACCCGGACGGTGCCCGGCGAGCAGACCCTGCCGAGGTCGTTGCGGCCGAGGTCGACGAGCATGAGGTGCTCGCTGTTCTCCTTCTCGTCGGCCTGCAGGTCCTTCTCGAGGAGCAGGTCCTCCTCCGCGGTCGCCCCGCGCCAGCGCGTGCCCGCGATCGGGTGCGTGGTGGCGACGCCGTCGGTCACCGTGACCAGCGCCTCGGGACTCGACCCGACGATGGAGAAGGCGAGCGAGCCGTCCGGGGCGGGGACCTGGACGAGGTACATGTACGGGCTGGGGTTCGAGGCTCGGAGCACCCGGTAGACGTCGATCGGGTCGGCGTCGCTCGGCACCGCGAAACGCTGCGACGGCACCACCTGGAAGGCCTCGCCCGCCTCGATGTCGCCGACCAGCTTCTCGACGATCGCGCTGTACTCCTCGACGGTGCGCTGCGCCGTCACCTCCGGCTCGGGCCGCGTGAACGAGGCCACCGAGGACGCGAGCGGCGCAGCGAGAGCGGCCTCCATGGCGTCGAGCCTGCGCACCGCGTCGGCGTAGGCCTCGTCGACCCGGTCGGCGGAGCCGTCCCAGTTGACGGCGTTCGCGATGAGGGTGATGGTGCCCTCGTGGTGGTCGATCGCGGCGAGATCGGTGGCCAGCAGCCACACCATCTCGGGCAGGTGCAGGTCGTCGACGGTGGTGTCCGGCAGTCGCTCGAGCCGACGGACGGCGTCGTACGCCAGGTAGCCCACCATGCCGCCGTTGAGCGGCGGCAGCCCCTCGATCCGCTCCGAGCTGAGCAGTCGGAGCACCTCACCGAGGGCCTCGAACGGATCGCCGCCCGACGGTGCGCCGGCGGGCGCCTTACCGATCCAGGTGGCCGCACCGTCGACGACCGTGAGCGCGGACGGCGCCGGGGCCCCGACGAAGGACCATCGACTCCAGGACTGCCCCGCGGCGGCGGATTCGAGCAGGAAGGTGCCGGGCCGGCCACCGGCGAGCTTGCGGTACGCGGAGAGCGGCGTCTCGGCGTCGGCGAGCACCGTGCGGATCACGGGCACCACACGGTGCCGCTCCGCGAGCGCGAGGAACTCGCCCAGGCTGGTCGTCGCACCGTCGGGCTGCAGGTTCGTCTGGTGTGCGGTAGTCATCGCGCTCCATTATCGCCCTGCCGGTAGGTTCACGGACATGCGCATCGGCCAGCAGGCCCCCGAGTTCGCACTCCCCGACCGCACCGGCACCGTCCGCACGCTCGCCGAGCTCCGCGGCGACGGCCGTGCGGCGGTCTTCTTCTACCTCACCGCGGGCCTTCCCGTGTGCGTCGCCGAGGTCGGCCGGTTCCGGGACGCGGGCGAGGAGTTCGACCGTCGCGGCACCGCCCGCATCGGGATCAGCATGGACCCACTGATCCGGACGCAGGCCTTCGCCGACGTCATGGAGCCCGGCTTCCCTCTGCTCACCGACGCCGACGGTGCCGTCGCCGCCGAGTACGACGTCAAGCGCGGGAAGTTCGCGGTGGCGCCGGTGCGGCGGCAGACCTTCCTCATCGACTCCGACGGGACCGTGCTGCACATCGTGGTAGGCGAGCTGCGCGCCGTCGCGCACGTGGAGGAGACGCTGGCCTTCCTGCGCACGCTCAGCGCGTAGCCCCGCGCCGGGTCACCGAGTGGCGACCAGCCCGCCCTCGGCCGCGGCGGCCTGCGCCTGGCGGTCCGGTGCCTCGATCGGCACCTGCGAGATGAAGTAGGTCTCCGGGACGGTGTCGACGACGGTGACCCGTAGCCGCTCCCCGCGGGTGGGTGCGTTCCGGAGCACCACATCCGCGGTCGCACGACCGGCGCGGATGCCCGATACGGTCGCATCGGTGACCTGCAGGCCCTCGAGGCGGGCGTTGTAGCCCTCGTACCCGCTCCCGGTCGCGAGCTTCTCGGCGAAGGCCTTCGCGAGCACCTTGACGTCAAGGCCGGACCGCCCGAAATCGCCGATGCTGACCTGGGAGACCCAGGAGCCGGACGGTCCGAACGGCGCACGGGCCTGGCTGACGCCGCCGGTCCCGGCCGGGGTGAACGACCACCCGGGGAGGGCGGAGGTCGGGAACGAGAGCGATGCGGCGCTGAGCCGTGCGGGTGCGGCGGAGGCGGGGGACGCCACGGCGACAGCGGCGAGGGACACAGCCGCCGAGGTGACGGCGAGGCGCCGGAGAAGGTGTGCGGTAGTCATGATCAACATGAATATCGCATTCTCCAGCGAAGATCTAGGTAACGCTCATCACGGTTCGGGCGACGCGCGCAGGATCAGCCCGCCGGACCGAGCAGGACGTCACCGTCGAAACACGTATGGGTGCCGGTGTGGCACGCGGGTCCCGTCTGACGGACGGTGAGCAGCACCGTGTCGCCGTCGCAGTCCAGCCGCACGTCGACGACCTCCTGAACGTGCCCCGAGGTCTCGCCCTTGACCCACAGTTGCTGCCGCGAGCGCGAGTAGTAGGTGCCCTTGCGGGTCTCCAGGGTCAGCGCGAGAGCCTCGTCGTTCATCCACGCCATCATGAGGACGTCGCCGGTGCCCTCCTCTTGAGCGATGGCGGCGACGAGACCGTCGGCGTTGCGCTTGAGCCTGTCCGCGACGGCCCGGTCCAGCGCGGTCACCGTCGGACCACCAGGCCGCGCCCGGCCATCTCGTCCTTGACCTGACCGATCGTCATGTCCCCGAAGTGGAAGACGCTCGCCGCGAGCACCGCGTCGGCCCCTGCCTCGACGGCGGGAGCGAAGTGCTCGACCGCCCCCGCACCGCCGGAGGCGATCACGGGGATACCCACGGCCGCGCGGGCGGCTCCGATCATGCGAAGGTCGAAGCCGGCCTTGGTGCCGTCGGCGTCCATGGAGTTGAGGAGGATCTCCCCCACGCCGAGTTCCTCTCCGCGCCGGGCCCATTCGATGGCGTCGAGGCCGGTGCCCCGACGTCCGCCGTGCGTGGTGACCTCCCAGCCCGACGGTGTCGGCTCGTCCCCGTCGGGGACGGTGCGGGCGTCCACGGAGAGCACGATGCACTGGCTGCCGAACCGGTTCGACAGCTCCTTGAGGAGTTCCGGCCGGGCGATCGCCGCGGTGTTCACGGAGACCTTGTCCGCACCGGCGCGGAGCAGCGTGTCCACGTCCTCGACCGAGCGCACGCCACCGCCGACGGTGAGCGGGATGAAGACCTGCTCGGCGGTGCGGCGCACCACGTCGAGCATGGTGCCGCGGCCCGAGCTCGACGCCGTGACGTCGAGGAAGGTCAACTCGTCGGCGCCCTGCGCGTCGTACGCGGCGGCGAGTTCGACGGGGTCACCCGCATCGCGCAGGTTCTGGAAGTTGACGCCCTTGACGACGCGGCCGTCGTCGACGTCCAGGCACGGGATCACGCGCACGGCCACCGTCATCGGTACCGCCTCCTTCGAAAGTGGTTCAGTAGCTCAGGGTTCCGGAATGTCCCGGGTCGCCGCGGAAGTCCGACGGGGCGCCCACGGACCGGACGATGGACAGCAACTCGTCGTGCACACCGGGTGCGCCCGCGAGTACCGAGTCGGAGCCGACGTGCCAGTCCTCACCCGCGAGGTCGGTGACGCGGCCGCCCGCCGCGAGGACGAGTGCGGCGCCCGCGGCGTTGTCCCAGGGGTGGTGGCCGAAGACGACGGCGCCGCCCAGTGCGCCCGACGCGGTGTAGGCGAGGTCGACACCGGTGGAGCCGAACTGGCGGACCCTGGCGACGCGTCGCGAGATCTCTCCGAGGATCGCGTAGCGGTAGTCGCCGGGGAAGTGGCCGTTGCTGCCGCGGCTGAAGCTCCCGACCGCGATCATCGCGTCGTCGAGCCCGGCCGGGCCCAGCGCGGGTAGGACCTCTCCGTGGTTGCGGACGGGGCCGGCGATGTGCCCGGCGAAGGCGTCGCCGACCAGCGGGAACCAGGCGAGACCGGCGACCGGGCGGCCGTCGTGCAACAGGCCGAGGAGGATTCCCGTGGCCGGGTAGCCCGCTGAGTAGTTGAACGTGCCGTCGATGGGGTCGAGGACCCAGACCGTTCCCTCGTCGACAGCGGGGCCGCCGTACTCCTCACCGTGCACCGGGACGCCTGTCGCGTCGGCCACGGCCGCGGTGATCCGCCGTTCCAGTTCGAGATCCAGATCCGTGGCGAAGTCGGCCGGCCCCTTCGCGACGGACGCGGGAGCGCCGACACCCTCGACGAAGCGGGGGGCGGCGGCGTCCAGAGCCGCACCGGCGAGCGCCAGTAGACGATCCGGGTCGGCTGTGAACCCCGCAGGGAGGGCGGTCATCGCCCCGACACCGCAGCGAGTGCCTCGGGAAGGGTGAACCGCCCGGCGTACAGCGCTTTGCCGATGATCGCGGAGTCGACGCCCTGGTCCACCAGGGTGGCGATGGCCGTCAGGTCCTCGAGCGCCGAGATGCCGCCGGACGCGACGACAGGTGCGCGAGTGGCGGCCGCGACGGCCGACAGCAGCTCGAGGTTCGGGCCCGTCAGCGTGCCGTCCTTGGAGACGTCGGTGACCACGTATCGGCTGCAACCGTCGTTGTCGAGACGCTCGAGTACCTCCCAGAGGTCACCGCCGTCGGTGACCCAGCCGCGGCCGCGCAGCCGCCACTGACCGTCGATCTGCTTGACGTCCAGGCCGACGGCGATCTTGTCGCCGTGCCGGGCGATGGCGCTGGCGCACCACTGCGGGTTCTCGATGGCGGCGGTACCGAGGTTCACGCGGGCGCAGCCGGTGGCGAGTGCGGCGGCGAGCGAATCGTCGTCGCGGATACCGCCGGACAGCTCGACCTTGACGTCCAGCTCGCCGATGACGTCGGCGAGGAGTTCGCGGTTGCTGCCCTTGCCGAAGGCCGCGTCGAGGTCGACGAGGTGGACCCATTCCGCCCCGTCGTTCTGCCAGGCGAGGGCGGCGTCGCGCGGCGACCCGTAGGCCGTCTCACTGCCGGCCTCCCCCTGTACCAGGCGGACGGCCTGACCGTCGGCGACATCGACTGCGGGAAGAAGTACCAGACTCACGCGACCAGCCTAGTGCGTCGTGTCATCCGGCTTTCCGGGCTCCCGGTCCTCGGGTGCGGCCACGGCCCGCCCGACGATGCGGTTGGACACGTAGCCCATCGCCCCGACCGCGCCGACGAGGCCGAGTCCGACGATGAGCAGGCTCACCGCGGGACTCGGGCGGAGCACGGTCAGCAGGAGCACTGCGACGCCCAGCACTGCGACCGCCGCGCCCAGCGAGAACAGCGCGAGCCTGCCGAGCGAGAGTCCGCGTCCGCCGCTCACAGCGAGTCCACCCAGTTCCTCAGCAGCACCGCGCCGGCGTCACCGCTCTTCTCCGGGTGGAACTGCGTGGCCCACAGCGGGCCGTTCTCGACGGCGGCGACGAAGCGGCCGCCGTGATCGGCCCAGGTGACCTTCGGCGCGCGGATGTGGTCGGCGATGTCGAGCTCCCACTTCTGCACCGCGTACGAGTGCACGAAGTAGAACCGCGTGTCGGCGTCGGTACCGGCGAACAGCTTCGAGCCCTCCGCGGCCTCGACGGTGTTCCAGCCCATGTGCGGCACCACGTCCGCCTGCAGCCGTTCGACGGTGCCGGGCCACTCCCCGCAGCCCTCGGTCTCGACACCGAACTCGATGCCCCTGTCGAACAGGATCTGCATGCCCACGCAGATGCCCATCACGGGGCGTCCGCCGGCGAGTCGCTCCCCGATGATCCGGTCGCCCTGCACCTCTTTCAGCCCAGCCATGCACGCCTCGTAGGCGCCCACGCCGGGGACGAGCAGGCCGTCGGCGGCGAGCGCGGTCTTCGCGTCCGCGGTCACGGTGACCTCGGCGCCCGCTCGTTCCATCGCGCGGTGCGCGGACCGGATGTTGCCGGAACCGTAGTCGAGGATCGCCACCTTCTTCATGCCGTCCAGCGTAATCGGCCCCGATCAGCCGGCGCATCGCAGTATTGCGCTGGGTAATCCGCAGGCGCACCCCAAGCGCATCGCAAGTGCCTTGTGTCACCATCGCACACATGAATCGGCGATTCGCTGGGAGATGTATACGGACCTGGGTACCTCTTGCAGCAGTCGCAATGACAGCCGCCTGCTCGACCGCGGTTTCCGGCATTCCGTCGGCATCAACCACAAACCCGGCGATCGCCCCGGGCTCGTACAACACCGCACCGCGTTCGGTGATTCCGCCCGACGACGAACAGCGGCTTGTCCTCGCCGCAAATTATTTAGGCGAGCGCATTATTTCGGCCACCGACGTAGATCAGGTCCTGACTCGGTCGGCCGGATATCTCGGCCCGATGATGTCGGCAGAGAATGCGGCACCGATTTCGAACAGCGCTCCGATCCTCCGCCGAAACGGGTATCGCTACAGCTTCAGGTCGGTCCGCCAGACCGCTGATTACAAGGAGATGATGTCAACGCACCTCCTCCAGACAGATACGCCCGATCATGCGCGGACGCTCGCGGACGAAATGCGGACCGCCACCGGCGGCGGCGCAGTCGGCTACTCACCTAACCGCCGGGTACCGATCGCCGACGCAACTATCCCCGGAGCGGGGAGCCGATCGCTGGTCGCGATCACATCCGTCGGTTCAGCCGTCGCGTACCTCACGGTCTTCGCGCGCACGAACAGTCGCGCCCAGGACCTCGTCGGCCGTGCCGTCGACCTGCAAGCCGATCGACTAGGCGACTACCACGCACCCGACGGCGACCTGGCGACGATGCTGACCGCTGACCGTGATCGGATTGTCTCGTACACGGTGCGAAGCGAGGCTCCGAGCGAGGACGGATTCTTTGTCAGGTACGGATACCGAAGCGCACACGTCCAGGCTCTCGACGAGTCCGACACTGTCGCTGCGAAAAGTACGTTCGATAGGCTCGGCGTCGATCTCGTCGGTATGGGGCTCAACACCGTCTACCGAGCACGCAGCACAGCCGATGCAATTTCTCTCAGAGACTTCCTAGCCGACCAAGTGAGGCTGAAGGGGGTACTCCTTCGCACTGGGTTTTCGGTCGATCACGTCACCGGTTCTATGTGCCATGTGTACCGACTTGGGGACTACGCCTCCGCGCCGCCCAGAACGAACTGCTTCGTCGCCCGCGGACGCTACGTCTCCGCGGCAGAAGCCCCACAGACCGATCAGGCGCAACAGATTACGGCGGCGGCGTACTTGATTCTCGGCGAGGCACGCTAACCGCGCCGATATCCCGCCGTAGGTCACGACTTCTCCCCGCGGCGCCGTCCCGGAAGTCTAGCCTCATTGAACGGCTCAACTGATCGATCAGATCTCGCGAGCGCCGATCAACGCGTCGGAGATGATCCCGGTAGCACGTCTCAGAGCGGGGATCGCGCGGTCGACGAAGTCGTCACCGAGCCGGGAGACGGGGCCGGAGATGCCGACGGCCATCGGGGTGGGAGCACCGGGCACCGCCATGGCGTAACAGCGCACGCCGGCCTCCTGCTCCTCGTCGTCGATCGAGTAGCCGCGCGCACGGACCTTCTCGACTTCCGCGAAGACACCGGAGAGGGTGCTCACGCTGTTGGGCGTCGGCGCGGGGATCCCGGCCTGCCCGACGAGCTTGACGATGCGGGCGTCGTCGAGCTCGGCGAGAACCGCCTTGCCGACGCCGCTGTTGTGCAGGTTGACGCGACGACCGGCCTCGTTGTTCGTCCGCATGCTGTGCTGTGACGGCACCTGGCCCGTGTAGATCACCATGTCGCCGTCGAGCACGGCGAGGCTCGCCGTCTCCTCCAGCTCGTCCACGAGCGATTGCAGCACGGGGACCGCGACAGCGCCCAGCTGTCGGTTCGCCACCTCGCCGAGCCGGATCAGGCGCGGCCCGAGCGCGTACCGGCGATTGGGCAGCTGCCGGACGTAGCCGATGCCGACCAGCGTGCGCAGCAGGCGATGGATCGTGGGCGGCGGCAGGGGCGTCCCCGCCGACAGTTCGCTGAGCGAGCACTCCCCGCCCGCGCGTCCCATGAGTTCGAGCAGTTCGAAAGCGCGCTCCACGGACTGCACACCCGAAGTGGATTTCCCCGCCATGTTCGCCTCCCTCGCCATCGGTCCGTTCGGTGTTCCATCGAAACGGTACGCCAGCGATTCCATCTTGCGTTCCGTATTGCGGTATCCGAGTGGATCCGCGGATACCGATTCGCTGCCACCGACCGTTCCCAACGACATTTCCGGACCACCATGCGGAACGAGTTGAGGCGACTCGCTGGGCTCCGAACGATGCGGTTGTCGCGGCATCGACCCGGTAAGTCTTGTCGCACGGCAGAAGTCGCGGAACAGTGCCGGACGGGCTGCTTGACACACCCCGGGCCGCGTGTTTCACTCGACGTGACCGGAATCACATTTCCGGAGGGCGGAACGCACTCTGCGAAGCCCCTCGCGATCGCCACCTCGGATCGTCATCGATCAGCCCCACCATCTCCCCCGCTCCACCGGAGCGCCTCAACCGCGACGGGCCCGTGCCCGGAGATTCGGACCGAGAGGACCACCATGACCAGTCAGCAAGAACAGAACGAGACGGACGAACGCGCCGATAGTCCAGCGGCACAGCCGTTCCTGGACCGGTTCTTCGAGATCACTCGCCGCGGGTCGACGATCCCCCGCGAGATCCGGGGCGGCCTCGTCACCTTCGTCGCGATGGCGTACATCGTCGTCCTCAACCCCCTGATTCTGAGCAGTTCCTCCGACGCCGCCCATGGAACGCTCGGATTCGTCCAGGTGACCGCGGTGACGGGCCTGACCGCGGGCGTCATCACAATCCTGTTCGGCCTGGTCGCGAGACTCCCCTTCGCACTCGCCGCAGGCCTCGGGATGAACTCCTTCCTCGCCGTGGCCGTCGTCAAGGAGGTGACCTGGCCGGAGGCGATGGGCCTGGTGATCATCAACGGCGTGATCATCGTGATCCTGGGGGCCACCGGCATTCGGACGGCGATCTTCCGGGCGGTGCCGGCGGAGCTGAAGACCGCGATCACAGTGGGCATCGGCCTGTTCATCGCCTTCATCGGGTTCGTGAACTCGGGGTTCGTCACCCGCACCCCCGCGGGCCCGCCCGTCCAGCTCGGCCACAACGGCTCGATCGACGCACTCCCCACGGCGGTCTTCATCTTCGCCCTGCTGCTCATCGCGGTGCTGGTCGCGCGGCGCGTTCCCGGGGCCATTCTCATCGGCATGGTCGTCGCGACCATCGCTGCGATCGGCATCCAGCACTTCGCGAAGCTCGGCACCGTCGGCGATCCGAACCACCCCGACCCCAAGGGGTGGAACCTCAGCGCTCCAGAGGTACCGAGTCACATCGTCGCGCTCCCCGACTTCAGACTGATCGGCCAGTTCGACCTGTTCGGCGCGTTCGAGCGCGTCGGGGCCCTGGCAGCGACGATGCTCGTGTTCACGCTGGTCTTCACCAACTTCTTCGACGCGATGGGGTCGATGACCGGCCTTGCGCGCCAGGCCGGTGTCGGCCAGCCCGACGGAACGTTCCCGCGCATCCGTTCCGCCTTCGTCATCGAGGGCATGGGCGCAGTCGCGGGCGGCGCCACGTCCGGTTCGTCCAACACCGTCTTCGTCGACTCCGCCTCCGGCATCGCGGAGGGCGCTCGGACCGGACTCGCGGCCTGCGTCACCGGGGTGCTGTTCCTGGGCTCGATGTTCTTCGCACCGCTGATCGGCGTCATCCCGATGGAGGTGGGCGCGGCAGCCCTGGTGGTGGTCGGATCGATGATGGTGGCACAGATCCGGGAGATCGACTTCACGCACTTCTCCGTCGCGCTGCCCGCCTTCCTCACCATCGTGACCATGCCGCTGACCTACTCGATCGCCAACGGCATCGGCGTGGGCTTCATCACGTGGGCGCTCCTCAGCGTCCTCAGCGGTCGCGGACAGAAGGCGCACTGGCTACTGTGGGCGGTCTCGGTCGGCTTCATCCTGTACTTCGTCCGAGGACCGATCACCGCCTTCATCAGCGGCTGACCTGCAACGACGCAGCCCCAGCCGGAAACAGCCTCCGCGAGCACTCCGTGATGCGGAAAGAACATTCCGAAAACCCCTTCCCGATGTGACCCCCGTCACCTACTATGAAATGCACTGGATCGTGTTCGCATGGAAAACCAGCGGTCCAGCTCAGCCTCGCAAACCATGCCTGTCGGAACCGCGTGCCGCGGTTCAGTAGGGATGCAGCGGTGACCGAAACGCTGACCGGATGTCATGTGACCGTGAACGGTCGACCCCGACCCTTCACCGGCCCGCCCCACACGAGCGCCCTCGATTGGTTGCGCGCGCAGGGCCTCACCGGCGCCAAAGAAGGATGCGCAGAGGGCGAATGCGGCGCCTGCTCGATCCTCGTCGCCCGCCCGGGCGACCCCGACTCCCCGCAGGATCGCACCCGCTGGACGGCGATCAACGCCTGCCTGACTCCGGCAGCCGCCCTCGCCGACCAGGAGGTCGTGACGTCCGAGGGCCTGGGCACGCCCGACGAACTGCATCCCGTGCAGACCGCCATGGCCCTGCGTGGCGGCTCGCAGTGCGGCTACTGCACGCCCGGCTTCATCTGCAGCATGGCGGCCGAGTTCTACCGCCCGGATCGCACACCATCCGCCGCGCCCGCCGACGGCGCACCGGGCTGCGCCGCCGACGACGAGCACGGCCCCAACGGCTTCGACCTGCACTCCCTGTCCGGAAACCTCTGCCGCTGCACGGGCTACCGTCCGATCCGCGACGCCGCCTACGGCCTGCCCGCGGCGCCCGCACCGGACGATCCCCTCGCCGCACGGCGCGATTCGCCCGCCCCGAACGCCACTCCGACCGTGATCACCGGAGCGGACGGCCGATTCGTCCGGCCGTCCGGCCTCGGCGAGGTGCTCGACCTCCTCGCCGGCGACGAATCCCCCGTCCTCGTGGCCGGATCCACGGACTTCGGCGTCGACGTCAACCTCAAGGGTCGCCGAGAGGGACTCGTCGTGGCCATCGACCGCCTGCCCGAACTGCGCGGACTGCGCTGGGAGGAGGACGAACTCGAGATCGGCGCGGCACTCACGCTGTCCGAGATCGAACGCCGGCTCGGCGGTCGCGTCCCCCTGCTCGCCCAGGTCTTCCCACAGTTCGCCTCCCGCCTGATCCGCAACGCCGCGACACTGGGCGGCAACCTGGGGACCGGCTCGCCGATCGGCGACACCCCGCCCGCCCTCCTCGCGCTCGACGCCCGCCTCGTCCTCGCCTCGCGAGACGGGGAGCGCACCGTCCCGCTCGCCGACTACTTCACCGGCTACCGCGCCACGGTCCGCCGTTCCGACGAACTCATCAAGGCCATCCGTATCCCGTTGCCGCTGAGTCCGCTCACCGCTTTCCACAAGATCGCCAAGCGGCGCTTCGACGACATCTCCAGCGTGGCCGTCGCCTTCGCCCTCACCGTGGACGAGGGCACGATCACCCGGGCCGCGATCGGTCTCGGCGGCGTGGCGGCGACCCCGTTGCGGGCCGCCGCGACCGAGCAGGCGCTCGTCGGGCGCCCGTGGTCCCTGGACACGGTGCGCGCCGCCGCCGAGGTGCTCCGCGCCGAGGGGACGCCCATGGACGACCACCGCGCCTCCGGGCGCTACCGGGTGGCCATGCTGGGCCGCTCGCTCGAGAAGCTGTTCGCCGACGACCGGGCCCGAGAGGAGCTGTCATGAGTCACCTGTCCGAACGCCCCGCGAATCCCGTCGTCGGGCAGGAGATCCCGCACGAGAGTGCGGCACTGCACGTCACCGGCACGGCGCTCTACACCGACGATCTCGTGGGGCGTACGCAAGGCGCGCTGCACGCTCATCCCGTCCAGGCCCAGTGCGCCCACGCACGGATCCTCTCGGTCGACACCGAACCCGCACTGCGGGTTCCGGGTGTGGTCCGCGTGCTGACGGCCGCCGACGTACCCGGGGTGAACGACGCCGGGGTCAAGCACGACGAGCCACTGTTCCCCGAGGACGAGGTGATGTTCTACGGGCACGCCGTGTGCTGGGTGCTGGGCGAGACACTCGAGGCCGCCAGGCTCGGTGCCGCCGCGGTGCGGCTCGAGCTCGAACCGCTCCCCTCACTGATCGCCGTCGGCGACGCCATCGCCGCTGAGAGCTTCCACGGCGCCCGCCCGACTGTCCGCCGCGGAGATCTCGACGCCGGCTTCGCCGATGCGGTACACGTCTACTCCGGCGAGTTCGAGTTCGCCGGGCAGGAGCATTTCTACCTGGAGACCCACGCCTCGCTGGCGCAGGTGGATGAGAGCGGGCAGATCTTCGTCCAGTCCAGCACGCAGCACCCGTCGGAGACGCAGGACATCGTGGCGCACGTACTGGGCCTGCCCAGCAATGCCGTCACCGTGCAGTGCCTGCGCATGGGCGGCGCCTTCGGCGGCAAGGAGATGCAACCCCACGGCTTCGCCGCCATCGCCGCCCTGGGCGCGACGCTGACCGGGCGCCCCGTGCGCCTGCGCCTCGACCGCACCCAGGACATGACCATGTCCGGCAAGCGGCACGGCTTCCACGCCACCTGGCGCGTCGGCTTCGACGGTGACGGGCTCATCACCGCCCTCGAATCCACTCTGACCGCCGACGGCGGGTGGAGCCTGGATCTGTCCGAGCCGGTCCTCGCGCGGGCGTTGTGCCACATCGACAACGCGTACTGGATCCCGAACATCGCGGTCCACGGCCGGATCGCGAAGTGCCACAAGACCTCGCAGACCGCCTTCCGCGGCTTCGGCGGGCCGCAGGGCATGCTCGTGATCGAGGACATCCTCGGCACGTGCGCCCCGCGGCTCGGGCTGTCCGCTCGGGAACTGCGGCGCCGCAACTTCTACGGCGACGGCCAGAGCACGCCCTACGGGCAGCCCGTGCGTCACGCCGACCGGGTGCGCACCGCGTGGGAGCAGGTCGTCGAATCCGGAGAGGTCGAGACCCGCGAGGCGGAGATCGCCGCCTTCAACGCAGCCCACCCGCACGTCAAGCGCGCCCTCGCGCTGACGCCGGTCAAGTTCGGGATCTCCTTCAACCTCACCGCGTTCAACCAGGCCGGTGCGCTCGTCCTGGTGTACAAGGACGGCTCGGTCCTGATCAACCACGGCGGCACCGAGATGGGGCAGGGCCTGCACACGAAGATGCTGCAGGTGGCCGCCACGACACTGGGCGTGCCACTCTCCCGTGTACGGCTCGCACCGACTCGGACGGACAAGGTGCCCAACACCTCCGCCACGGCGGCAAGCTCGGGCGCCGATCTCAACGGCGGCGCGGTGAAGAACGCGTGCGAGCAGATCCGCGGCCGTCTCGCGGCGGTGGCGGCGTCCCTGATCGGCACCAATCCGGCCGACGTGCGCTTCACCGACGGCACGATCAGCGGCCTCGGTGCCTCCGCGCAGAAGCTGACCTGGGAGGAGGTCGTGCACGCGGCGTACTTCCAGCGGGTGCAGCTCTCCGCCTCGGGCTACTACCGCACCGAGGGCCTGCACTGGGACGCGAAGGCCATGCAGGGCGAACCCTTCAAGTACTTCGCCTACGGCGTAGCGGCCAGTGAGGTCGAAGTCGACGGATTCACCGGCGCATACCGGCTGCGGCGCGTCGACATCGTGCACGACGTGGGCGACTCGCTCTCGCCGATGATCGACATCGGGCAGATCGAGGGCGGCTTCGTCCAGGGCGCCGGATGGCTCACGCTCGAGGATCTCCGCTGGGATGAGAGCGATCGCCCGACCCGCGGCAGGCTGCTCACGCAGTCCGCGAGCACGTACAAGCTGCCGAGCTTCTCGGAGATGCCTCCGGACTTCCGGGTCTCGTTGCTGGACAAGGCGCACGAGGACGGCGCGGTGTACGGCTCGAAGGCCGTCGGCGAGCCCCCGCTCATGCTCGCCTTCTCGGTCCGCGAGGCGCTGCGTCAGGCGGCGGCGGCCTTCGGCCCGCCCGGGACATCGGTCGAGCTCGCCTCGCCGGCGACGCCGGAGGCCGTGTACTGGGCGGTCGAGGCCGCGCGGTCGGCGACACCGGCGAATTCCGGGGCGGCGACACGGGAGCCGAACGGGCACCGTCGGACCGCGGTACCTGCGGCCGAGACCGCCTCAGCAGCACCCGCTCCGGCATCGTTCGGCTGAGACCATGACCTGGCTGGGCGACGCCGCCCGCCTTCGCGCACAGCGCGTTCCCGCGGTCCTGATCACGCAGATCGGGGTCCGTGGACATGCGCCGCGCGAGGCGGGCGCCAAGATGATCGCCACCGCCGACGCCGTTCTCGGCACGATCGGCGGCGGCAACCTGGAACTGACGGCGGTCGATCGGGCCCGCGAACTCCTCGCGGACTCGGTCACCGTGCCGGAGACGCTCACCCTGCGACTGAACGACAAGGCCCGGAATCGGCACGGGCGGCAATGCTGTGGAGGCGAGGTGGTCCTGTTGTTCGAACCGCTGCCGGTGGTGCCGGCGGTCGCGATCTTCGGGGTCGGCCACGTCGGCCTCGAGCTCGCGCGCATCCTGTCCCGCCACGACGTCGAACTCCACCTCACGGACTCGCGGCCCGAGCAGATCGAGGCGGCTCGCGCCCTCGAGCCCGGAGAGGCCACCGTCCACCTGCGGCACTCGATGCTTCCCGAGGAGGTGCTCGAAGACCTTCCGCAGGACTGCCACGTCCTGATCATGACCCACGATCACGCCGAGGACTTCAACCTCTGCGATCAAGCCCTGCGCACGCCCGGCCTCGGCAGCGTCGGACTGATCGGCTCCTCCGCGAAGTGGACCCGCTTCCGCGCGATGCTGGCCGAAGCCGGCCACGACGCCGCGCGCATCGAGACCATCCAATCCCCCATCGGGCTCAGCACCCTGGGCGGCAAACACCCCGCGACGATCGCCGTCAGCGTGGCCGCCGACCTGCTCGCCCGCTTCCCCTCATCCGTGCAAGGAGAATCCTCATGACCATCTACCGCGCTCGCGTCCTGGACACCCCCGACGACCCGTTCACGGGGGGTGAGCTGCGCGCTCACGACGACGCCGGCATCGCGGTCGAGGCGGGGACGATCGTCGACCGCGGCGACTTCCGGGCCGTCGCCGATCGACGTCCGGACGCCGACGTGGTGGACCTGCGCGACGGTGTGCTCCTCCCCGGCATGATCGATACGCACGTCCATTACCCGCAGGTCCGCGCCATCGGCGGCCTCGGTATGCCACTGCTCGACTGGCTCGACCAGTGCGCGCTGCCCGAGGAGTGCAGGCTCGCGGACGCCGAGTACGCACGCAGCGTCGCCCACGAGTTCCTCACCGGACTCACCGCCGCGGGCACCACCACCGCGCTCGTCTTCGGGTCGCATTTCGCGGACGCCGTCGACGCACTGTTCACGGAGGCCGACCGTGTCGGCGTGCGGGTGACCGCCGGGCTGGTGACGAGCGACCGCAACCTCCCCGCTCCTCTGCTCAGCACGCCGGAGCGGTCCTACGACGAGGGGCGCAAGCTCGCGGAGCGCTGGCACGGGCACCGTCGTCTGCGATACGCGGTGACGCCGCGGTTCTCCTACTCGACGTCCCCCGCGATGCTCGAGAGCGGGGCGTCGCTCGCCGAGGACGTCCCGGGGCTGTGGTTCACCTCGCACATCAACGAGAACCCCGCGGAGATCGCGGCGGTCATCGACCAGTTCCCCGGATCCACGAACTACCTCGACACCTATCACCGCCACGGGCTCATCCACGAGCGCTCGGTCCTGGCGCACAACGCGCATCCGACGGATGCCGAGCTGTCCCTCATGGCGTCGGCCGGCGCTGCGGTCGCGCACTGCCCCACGTCGAACTCCGCCCTGGCCAGCGGCTCGTTCCCGTTGCGGCGCCATCTCGAGCACGGCGTCGCCGTCGCACTGGGTACCGATGTGGGTGCGGGCAGCGGCTTCTCCCTCTTCAAGGAGGGGCTGCAGGCCTACTTCATGCAGCAGTTGCTCCAGGGCGACGGGGTTCCCCTCACCGCCGCGCATCTCCTGCATCTCGCGACCCGAGCCGGGGCGAAGGCGCTCGGCATGGACGACGTGGGCGACCTGTCCCTCGGGCGCCAGTTCGACGCGATCCTGGTGCGGCCCACGGCGGGCCACCCGCTGGATGTGGGGCTGCGCCACGCGGACAGCACGGACAACGCCCTCGCGAAGATCTTCTCCCTCGCCACCCCGGCCGACGTCGCGCGGGTCTGGATCGGCGGCGACGAGATCGCCTCCTAGGCACCACTGTCGGATCTCGGCGCGAAATCCTTGTGCGGAGCATCGAACCCCCGTACACTCCACCATACGGAATTTCTTTTCCATTCGCTTAGACGGAGGTCCCATGCCCAGCCGCTCGCTCACCGACGACACCCTGTCCGCGATCGAGCGACGGCTGGCCGGCACCGATGCG
The DNA here is from genome assembly GCF_007858445.1 of Tsukamurella sputi. Lineage (GTDB taxonomy): Bacteria > Actinomycetota > Actinomycetes > Mycobacteriales > Mycobacteriaceae > Tsukamurella > Tsukamurella sputi. Next base: position 255,989 of record NZ_VIGV01000002.1, read on the forward strand.
CTCCTCGCTGAGAGCTACCCCGGCGACGACGGCCGCCGCCAGCCCGTCCACACCGTCTACCTGCCGGCGGACCGCTTCACGCCTTCGACTGCGCAGGAATGGGGCGCGCAGGCACTGGCCGCGGCAGACGCGGCGGGTGGACTCACGGAGGTCGCGCGGCTCGTCGGACTCGACGATCCCGCCCTTCCGGAACTGGTGCGACACAAGCTCACTGAGGAGCCGATCGAGGACCTGCGCCTCGACTTCGAGGACGGCTACGGCGATCGCGGCGACGCCGCGGAGGATGCCGATGTGGCGCGGTCCGTCGAAGCGGTCGCGACCGCCGTCCGCGAGGGCTCCGCTCCCCCCTTCGTGGGGATCCGGTTCAAGTGCTTCGAAGCACCCGTCCGTGCCCGTGGCCTGCGCACGCTGGATCTCTTCGTCAGCGGTCTCGCCGCGACCGGCCCCCTCCCCGAGGGGCTGACCATCACGCTGCCGAAGGTCACCACGGTCGGTCAGGTCGAGGCGATGGTCGACGCGTGCCGCGCGCTGGAGGGCGCACTGGGGCTCGACGAACGCCGGCTGCGCTTCGAGGTTCAGGTCGAGACTCCGCAGGTGATCCTCGGGGCGGACGGCACCGCCCCCGTCGCGACGCTCCTGCACAGCGCCGACCGGCGTGTGACCTCGCTGCACTACGGCACCTACGACTACTCCGCCTCGCTCGGGATCGCCGCGCAGTACCAGTCGATGGAGCACCCCGCGGCCGATCACGCCAAGAGCATCATGCAGCTCGCAGTCGCGGGCACCGGCGTGCATCTCTCGGACGGGTCCACGAACATCCTTCCGATCGGCGAGGCCGACCACGTCGCCGACGCCTGGCGCCTGCACGCCCGCCTGGTACGCCGGCATCTGGAGCGCGGCATCTACCAGGGATGGGACCTGCACCCGGCTCAACTGGTGACCCGGTTCCTCGCCACGTACGCCTTCTACCGAGACGGCTTCCCCGCCGCCGCGACGCGGCTGCGGAACTACGTGCACCGCATCGACTCCGCGATCCTCGACGAGCCGGCGACCGCCCGCGCACTGGCGTCCTTCATCCACCGCGGAGTGACCTGCGGGGCGCTCACCGCCGCCGAGGTCGGCTCCGCCGCCGAGGTCACCGTCGAGACGGTCCGCGATCTCGCCCTGAACCGCTCCACCCCCACCCAGCCCGAGGAGACCCGATGAGCTCGTCCGCCCCCGTCTACTACTCGCCTCAGGGCGGCCACCCGCCCCAGACGGACCTTCTCACCGATCGGGCCATCGTCACCGAGGCCTACACCGTGATCCCCCGCGGAGTGATGCGCGACATCGTGACCTCCGTCTTCCCGGGTTGGACCAACACCCGCGCATGGGTACTCAATCGGCCCGTGGCGGGTGGCTCGACCACCTTCGCGCAGTCGATCGTCGAGGTGGGCGCCGGCGGCGGTTCGGACGCGCCCGAGCCCCAGCCCGAGGTGCAGAGCTTCCTGCTGCTCACGCAGGGCGAGCTGGAGGTCACCATCGACGGCACCGCACACTCGCTCACGTCGGGCGGCTACGCCTACATCCCGGCCGGCACCCCCTGGTCCGTCGCCAACAAGACCGAGGGCGCCGCCGTCTTCCAGTGGATCCGCAAGCGCTACGAGCCGCTCGCCGGACACACGCCGAAGGTCGCTGTGGGCAACGAGCGCGACATCGAGCCCTCGCCGATGCCGGGTACGGACAACAAGTGGCGCACGACCCGGATCCTGGATCCGCAGGACCTCGCGTACGACATGCACTGCAACATCGTCACGTTCGAGCCGGGCGCGTCGATCCCGTTCGCGGAGACCCACGTGATGGAGCACGGCCTCTACGTCCTCGAGGGCAAGGCCGTGTACCGGCTCAACGGCGACTGGGTCGAGGTGCAGGAGGGCGACTACATGTCGCTGCGCGCCTTCTGTCCGCAGGCCTGCTACGCCGGCGGACCGTCGAACTTCCGCTACCTGCTGTACAAGGACGTCAACCGCCAGATCGTCCTGTAGGTCAGCGCAGAACGACTGTGCCCCTCCCGGATTACGGGAGGGGCACAGTCGTTCTCGATGGTTACGCGCCCTGGAGCGCCGCCTCGACGGCGGCGTTGACGGCGACGATCAAGGGTACGTCGAAGGATTTCTGCAGACGCAGTCCGGACGCGGACAACGGCCCGCCGCCCATGATGACGGCCCGGGCGCAGTCGATCGCGATCGACTGCTGCACAGCCTCCTTCAGGGCGGCATCGAGTACATCGGGCGACTTCACGAGCTCGGAGGCGTCGCCCGGAGTGACCCGGACGCCGCGGTACTGCTCGAGCAGACCGAGTGACTCGGCCTTCGCGCGGAAGGACTCGACGAGTGCGGGATCCGAGGTGACGGTGGCGATGCCGAACGCCCGGCCACCCCTACCCGCCTCCTTGAAGGCCTGCTCGCCGATGCCGAACACCGGGACGGACACGGCATTGCGGAGCTCCGCCGTCCCCGGGTCGCTGAAGGCGGCCACGACGATCGCGGCGACCCCGGCGCGGCCGGCCGCCTCCGTGCCGCGGCGAACGACGCCGGCGGTGGCGGTGGCCATGTCCTGCGGCGTCGTCAGCAACGCGGGCGCGCCCTCGTTGGTGACACCCACGATCTTCGCTCTGCCCGCCGCCTGTGCGGTGGCGAGTTCCACCATCGACGTGGTCGCGCTCGCGCTCGAGTTGGGATTGATCAGCACGATCGTCTTCGACGGTGCCGCGCTCGAGGAGGCGGCGCTCCCGTCGGTCGCGGCGGGACCGCACGCCACGGTCATCCCCATGAGCGTGACGGCGCCGACCGCCGGCAGCAGTCGACGGGCCATCACCGGGCTCCGTCGGATCCTGGGATCGGCCACCCCGTCACGACCTTGGGCCGGGGCGGCGCGTACGTGCGGACCTTGGAGGTCTTCAGCCCCATGCGCACCAGGCCCTCGGCGATGGTCACCGCCGAGCGGACCCCGTCGACGATGGGGACGCCGGTGGCCGCGGAGACCTTCTCCTCGAGCTCGGCCATGCCGCCGCAGCCCAGGCAGATGACCTCGGCATGGTCGCGCTCGACGGCCTCGCGGGCCTGCGCGACGATCGCCTCGACGGCCCGCTCGGGCTCGGACTCGAGCTCCAGCACTCCGAGACCCGAGGCCCGCACGGAGGCACATCGGGCGTCGAGGCCGGCCAGCTTGAGCCGGTCCTCGATCAGCGGCACCGTGCGGTCGAGAGTGGTGACCACGGAGTACTTGTGCCCGAGGTACATCGCCGTCGAGGCGGCCGCCTCCGTGATGTCGACGACCGGCACCTCCAGCAGCTCCTGCAGGCCCTCCCGGCCGTGTTCGCCGTACCCCGCCTGGATCACCGCGTCGTAGGGCTCCTCGTAGCGGGTGATCGCGTCCATCACCGCGATCGCCGCGAGGTAGGACTCGAAGTTGCCCTCGCACGAGTCCGCGCCGAATCGTGGAGTGATCCCCACGATCTCGGTGCCGGGCGACGCGGCGGACCGCGCGGATTCGGCGATCGCCTCCGTCATGGACGCGGTGGTGTTGACGTTGGCGACGAGGATGCGCATGTCCATCACTCCTAGTGCTTGCTGGGGACGGCGATCGGCTCGCCGGAGACGTCGACGAACGGGCCCTTGCGGTCGGCGACCAGGAGGTAGACGATCGCGCCGAGGCCCGCGCCGATGAACCACGAGTAGTTCGAGACCACGTGGAAGGCGGGGACGAAGGCCATCAGGAGCGCCACGCCGGCGGTGGGCACCAGGGCGATCACGGCGCGCGGGTTCACACCGCTCGAGTAGAAGTACGGCGCGTCCGGCAGGTCGCAGTACAGGTCGGGCACGTTGACCTTCGACTTGCGGATCAGCCAGTAGTCGGCCATGACGATGCCGAACAGCGGGCCGAGCAGGGCGCCGAGGCCGCCGAGGAAGTAGGTGATGACGGCGGGTGAGTCGTAAAGGTTCCAGGGCAGGATGACGAGCCCGATGACACCGGAGATGAGGCCGGCCCTACGGAAGTTCAGGTGCTTCGGGAACAGGTTGTTCAGGGCGTAGATCGGCGCCACGAAGTTCGCCATCAGGTTCACGGCCACCGTGAGCACGAGCAGCGCGAGGCAGGCGAGAACGAGCAGCAGCGTGTTCGGCACCGTCTTGACGATGTCCGCGGGGGACTCGATGATCGTGCCGTTGATCTTGAACTGCGCACCGGCGAGCGTGACCACGATGCCGCCGAACAGCAGCATGTTGAGCGGGATGCCGAAGAAGTTGCCCCGCACGATCGACCCCTTGGACTTCGCGTTGCGCGTGAAGTCGCAGAAGTTGAGCACGAAGGTGCCGTAGATCGACACCCAGAGGCTCGCGCCGCCGACGATCTGCAGCCACATGTCGAGACCGGTCTTCGACTCCGGTGTGGTCCACGCGATGGAGAAGCCCGCCTTGCCGAACATCCAGATCGCCAGGGCGGCCATCGTGACGAGGATGACGGGGCCGGCGAAGGCCTCGTACTTACGGATCATCTCCATGCCGTAGCTGACGATGACGAGCTGCACCGCCCACAGGACGAGGAAGGCGATCCAGCCGAGCGTGGACAGTCCCAGGAAGCGGTTCTCGTCGAGCGTCGCGGCATCGGGGACGACGGCGACGATCATGATGCGCAGGACGACCGAGGCCAGGTAGGTCTGGATGCCGAACCAGGCGATCGCGACGACGCCGCGGATCAGAGCCGGAATCTGCGCGCCGCGGATGCCGAAGGAGATGCGACTCATGACGGGGAAGGGCACACCCGTCTTCTCCCCCATGAAGCCGGACAGGTTGAGAAGGAGGAACAGGAAGATCGCGCCCAGCCCGAGGGCTACCAGGATCTGCCAACCGCCGAGGCCCAGCGCGAACAGGCCGATCGCGAAGGCGTAATTGCCGAGGCTGTGCACGTCGTTCGCCCACAGGGTGAAGATGTTGTAGCCACCCCAGGTGCGGCCCGCGCGCTTCGTCGGTGCGAGGTCGCGGTTGTACAGGCCGGCGCTGAGCCGGTTCAGGGCGTCGACGTCCGGGACGTCGCTGATCGCGGCATCGCCGAGCCGGATCGGATTCGCCTCCGCCGCGACGCGGGGAGAGAGTTCTTCTGTCATGCTGGGCCTTCGTTCTGACTGGCTGACCGCTCGAAATATTCCGTTGTACGGAAATGATGTTCCACTGGTAGCGATAAGTAAGGCCTATCCGAGCGCCCGTGTCAAGGGTGATGTCGCATGTCGGAATATGATCGTCACACGGCGGAAACCTCGATCTTGACGAGTGGCGCAGGTCACACCTAGTGTGGGGCAGCGTCGAGACGAAATTCCGCGACTCGGAATTTCCAGTGAAGGAGCCCTCATGAGCACGGACACCGCAGAGTACGACCTCGTGGTTCGCGGCAACCGCATCGTCACCACCGCCGGAACGGTGGCCCGTGAGGTCGGCATCCGCGACGGCCGCGTCGTCGCGATCGAGCCTCTCGGGAACGGCCTCGCCGGCCGCGAGGTCATCGAGCTCACCGACGACCAGGTCATGATCCCCGGCCTCGTGGACACCCACGTGCACGTCAACGAGCCCGGGCGCACCGAATGGGAGGGATTCGAGTCCGCGACCAGGGCGGCGGCGGCCGGTGCGGTCACCACGCTCGTCGACATGCCCCTCAACTCCATCCCGCCCACCGTCGACCGCGAGGCGCTGCGCCTCAAGCGCGAGGTCGCCGCGCCCAAGGCGCACATCGACGTGGGCTTCTGGGGCGGCGCCGTCCCGGGCAACAAGGATCAGCTGCGCGGCCTGCACGACGACGGCGTTTTCGGCTTCAAGTGCTTCCTGCTGCACTCGGGCGTCGACGAGTTCCCCGCGCTCACCGTCGACGAGATGCAGGAGGACATGGCCGAGCTCGCCACCTTCGACTCGCTGATGATCGTGCACGCCGAGGACGCGTGCTCCATCGACCACGCTCCCGAGCCGACCGGCGCCGACTACGCGGGCTTCCTCGCCTCGCGCCCTCGCGGCGCGGAGAACAAGGCGATCGCCGACGTCATCGAGCGGGCCCGCTGGACCGGCGCCCGCGCCCACGTCCTGCACCTCTCCTCTTCCGACGCGCTGCCGATGATCGCCTCGGCGCGGCGCGACGGCGTCAAGCTCACCGTCGAGACCTGCCCCCACTACCTCACGCTGCTGGCGGAGGAGATCCCCGCCGGCGGCACGGCGTTCAAGTGCTGCCCGCCGATCCGTGAGGCCTCCAACCGCGAGCTGCTGTGGCAGGGACTGCTGGACGGCACGATCGACTGCATCGTCTCCGACCACTCCCCCTCGACGATCGACCTCAAGGACGTCGAGAACGGTGACTTCGGCGTCGCCTGGGGCGGCGTCGCGTCCCTGCAGCTGGGCCTGCAGCTGATCTGGACCGAGGCCAAGAAGCGCGGCATCTCACTCGAGCAGGTCCTCGAGTGGATGTCCGCGAACCCGGCGAAGCTGGCGGGCATGACCCGCAAGGGCCGGATCGCCCTCGGCTTCGACGCCGATTTCGCGATCTTCGAGCCCGAGGCCGCGCAGGTCGTCGACGTGCACCGCCTGCACCACAAGAACGCGATCTCCCCCTACGACGGCCGCGCGCTCGCCGGAGTCGTCAGCGGCACGTGGCTCCGGGGCCGGAAGGTCGACTTCGAGACCCCGCACGGCCGCCTGCTCCGACGCGGCGAGGCCTGACCGCGCAACGGCGGGTCTACGGACGGCTCGCCAGGATCTGGCTCAAGTAGTCCGGGGTCCCCTCGATCCGCTGCAGATGTGGGTATCGCAGGCCGTCGTGGTAGCCGATCTCGACGGTGCGGACCTGATCGAAGTCCTTCACCTGCAGCCGGATCGGGGCCGGGTTCGTCTTGGCGGCCTCGATCGCGGTGTGCATCGTCGCCTGCGAGTACGCCGCGTCGTTGACGGAGAGCACCGTCATCCCGGTCCCGACCTTGGCCGTGAACGCCGGACCGCCCCATCGGACATCGGTGACCTTGCCGGTGGCGGAGACGTTGAGGCCGAGCGAGTACGTGTAGTTGGCGGCGCCCTGCGCGTCCTTCATCTGGGCCGCCAGGAGAGGGCCGGGGTTGTTGTCGTACACCAACCGCCACCCGGTCTTCTCCACGCTCGATGCGAACGGCTCCTTGCCGTCCAGGCGGTCGCGCAGGTACTTCGCCCAGTCCTCGCCGGCGGCGACGGAGCGCAGCGCGGCGACGACCTTGTCGAAGTCGTAGGTGTTCTGCGTCTTCCACGTGCCGTTGTCGACTCCGAAGAAGGTGCGTGCGAAGTCGTCGAGTGACTTCGCGTTGCCCGTCAACTCCCGGATCCGCGCGTCGACGCCCAGCCAGACGAGCTGACCGCCCTGGTAGTAGTCCTCGCTGAGCTGCCAGGAGCGGTACGGCTTGGTGCGGCGCTGCGCGATGATCGGATCGTTCGTGGTGTCCTGCAGGCTCCGCCAGCTCAGCCCCGGGCGACCGTCGGTGTACGTCGCGACCACCGAGGCCAGAGCGTCGCGGGAGACCTCCGCCGGCCGCAGGCCGGACCGACCGGTGAGCACGTTGCCCCAGTACTGGGTCTGTCCCTCGTACACCCACATCAGACTGTCCTGCATGGGCGTGTTGAAGTCGGGCGTCCACAGGTCGGCGGGGCGCCGGAACTTGCCGTTCCACGAGTGCGTGTACTCGTGGCCGAGCAGGTCGTCACTCCCGAGTTCGGGAGTCCACCCGGTGAAGTAGTCGGTCGGCTCGCCGTTCTCGCTCGACCGTTGATGCTCGAGCCCGTTCGAGCTGAGCTGGTCCGAGAGCGAGAGCAGGAAGTCGTAGTGATCGTAGTGCTGGGAACCGTAGAGCTTGACCGCCTGCTGAACGAGAGCCCGGTGCCGCTCGATGTGCTCGGGCTTGGCGTCGAGTTGCTCGGGCGCATCGGCGAAGACCTGAAGGCGCACCGGTACCTCGGCCCCGGGCGCCAGGTCGATCTGACGGTGGAACCGTCCCGCGTAGACGGGTGAATCGACGAGGACGTCGAGCGGGACGGTGCGGTAGTCGACGGTGTCCCCGCGCTTGCCGGACACGTCGAGCGCGGTGCCCGCCTCGAAGCCCGGCGGATACGTGACGCTCGCGGTGAAGGGGATGTCACTGGCGGGCTTCCCCGCCGGGTACAGCACCACTGCGTTCCACTGCAGGTTGAGCATGTTCGGCGTCATCACGACGCGTCCCTGGGAGCTGTCGGTGGGCGTGAGGTACGAGAACGCGGCGTCGATGGACTTCACCCCGTCGGGCACCGTGACCTTCAGCGCGTACACGTTGAGCGGATCGCGCTTCCACTCGAGCTTCTTGCCGCCGCCCGAGAAGGTGATGCCGGCGATCTTGTCGATCGGCCCGGAGGGCGAGTGATTGCCCGGCAACCACTGCGGATACTGCAGTGTCACCTCACCGGCGGTGACCGGGATCGACTGCTTCACATCGATGATGCGCTGGGGCAGATTGGTCACGTCGACCGACACCGAGATCGGCTCGCCCGCCGCCCCGTTCCCGGAACGGTTCGACGTCCCGCAGGCGAGCAGGCCCGCCAGGAGGACGAACACGATGGCGACGGCGCTGACACCGCGGACCTTGGACATCGGCACTCCCGACTCCCGGCGGACAATTTTGTTGATACTACAAAATTGTTGGGGCCGCCGCAGTCCGGGATCCGCTCGCCGCGAGCACCGTCCTTACAGGGTTCCCTTCGTGGACGGCACCCCCGTGACCCGCGGGTCCGGCTCGACGGCCGCGCGGAGCGCGCGGGCGACGGCCTTGAACTCGGCCTCCGTGATGTGGTGCGGATCGCGGCCGTAGAGCACGCGCACGTGCAGGGCGATCCGGGCGTTCATCGCGAGCGACTCGAAGACGTGACGGTTGATCACCGTCGAGTACGGGACGCCCGGGTACCCGCCGATCACGGAGCTCACCAGGTAGTCGGGCTCGCCGGTGTGCACGGCGTAGGGCCGTCCGGAGACGTCGACCGAGGCATGGGCCAGCGTCTCGTCCATGGGGATGAAGCAGTCGCCGAAACGGCGGATGCCCTTCTTATCGCCGAGTGCCTCCGCGAAGGCCTGGCCGAGCACGATCGCGGTGTCCTCGACCGTGTGGTGCGCGTCGATCTCGATGTCGCCCTTGGCCCGCACGGTCAGATCGAAGCTGCCGTGCTGGCCGAAGGCGGTGAGCATGTGGTCGAAGAACGGGACACCCGTGGAGATCTCGGTCTTCCCGGTGCCGTCCAGGTTCAGCTCCACGACGATCGAGGATTCGCGCGTCGTGCGCTCGATGCGGGCGATGCGATCGGTCATGAGCGGTCTCCGTCGTTCTTCGGTGCGAGTTTCTCGCTGATCGCGAGGAAGGCGTCGTTCTCGTGGTCCAGGCCCACCGTCACGCGGAGGAACCCGGGGATGTGCATGTCGCGCACCAGGACTCCCCCGTCCAGGTAGGTGCGCCAGGCGGCGGCCTCGTCGGCGAAGCCGCCGTAGAGGATGAAGTTCGCGTGCGATTCGATGACCTGGTAGCCGAGCTCGCGCAGTCGTGCGGCGATGCGGTCGCGCTCGGCGGACAGGTGCGCCACCGAGGCCAGTGTCTCCGCGCGGTGGTCGATCGCGGCGATCGCGGCGGCCTGCGTGAACACGGACAGGTGATACGGCAAGCGCACCAGCTGAATCGCATCCACTACCGCCGGCGCCGCCACGAGATAACCGACCCGGCCGCCCGCGAACGCGAAGGCCTTGCTCATGGTGCGGCTCACGATCAGCTTGCCGCCGAACCGCTCCAGCAGCCGCACCGCGGACGGCCCGGCGCTGAATTCGCCGTAGGCCTCGTCGACGATGACGATGCCGGGTGCGGCCTCGATCAAGCGGATCAGCTCGTCCTCCGGGATGAGGTGACCCGTCGGGTTGTTCGGGTTCGTCAGGAACAGTACGTCCGGGCGGAGCTCGTCGATCGCGCCCACGGCGTAGTCCACGTCGAGCGCGAAGTCCGCGGTGCGCTTGCCCGGGATCCAGTGCGTATCGGTGCCGTCCGAGATGATCGGGTGCATCGAGTAGCTGGGCACGAAACCCATCGCGGTGCGCCCGGGCCCTCCGAAGACTTGCAGCACCTGCTGCAGGATCTCGTTGGAACCGTTGGCCGCCCACACGTTCTGCGGCCCGACAACCGTGCCGGTGCGCTCGGTGACGTACTCCGCCAGCCGGTTCCGCAATGCCGCCAGATCGCGGTCCGGGTACCGGTTCATCGCGGCCGCAGCCTCGCCCACGGCCTTCGCGATGTCGGCCACCAGTGCCGGGCTGGGCGCGTGCGGGTTCTCGTTGGTGTTCATCGCCGCGGCCACGGGCAGCTGCGGCGCGCCGTAGGGCTCCTTGCCGCGCAGCGTCTCCCGAATGGGCAGCTGGTCCAGCGTCACCGCCTCACCGGGCAACGGGGTCATGCCTTCCCGCCCTTCAAGGATTCGAAACGCAGCCGCACGGCCTCACCGTGCGCCGGCAGGTCCTCCGAGTTCGCCAGTGTGATGACGGTGCCCGCGATGTCCTTGAGCGCGGCCTCGTCGTACTCCACGACGTGCACGCCGCGCAGGAAGGTCTGCACCGACAGACCCGAGCTGTGGCGGGCGCAGCCCGCGGTGGGCAGCACGTGGTTGCTGCCCGCGGCGTAGTCGCCCAGACTGACGAGCGAGTGCGGTCCGACGAAGATCGCGCCCGCCGCACGCACGCGTCCGGCCACGGCGCGGGCATCGGCGGTCTGGATCTCGAGGTGCTCCGCAGCGTAGGCGTTGACCACGGCGAGGCCCTCGTCGATGTCGTCCACGAGGACGGTGCCGGACTGCGGGCCGCGCAGCGCCGTGTCGACCCGCTCGCGATGCCGGGTGACCTCCAGTTGCGCAGTGAGCGCCTCATCGACGCGATCGGCCAGCTCCGGCGACGTGGTGACCAGCACGGATGCGGCCATCACATCGTGCTCGGCCTGGCTGATCAGGTCGGCCGCGACGTGCACCGGGTCGGCGGTGTTGTCCGCGAGGATCGCGATCTCGGTGGGGCCCGCCTCGGCGTCGATGCCGACCAGGCCGCGGCACAGCCGCTTGGCGGCAGTGACGTAGATGTTGCCGGGCCCGGTGATCAGGTCGACGGGAGCCAGCTCGCCGCCGTCGATGTCGGTGCCGCCGTGCGCGGCGAGTGCGATGCCCTGCGCACCGCCGGTGGCCCACACCTCGTCGACCCCGAGCAGCGCGCACGCGGCGAGGATCGTGGGGTGCGGCAGACCGTCGAAGTCCTTCTGCGCGGGTGAGAGCACGACGAGCGAGCCGACGCCGGCGATCTGCGCGGGTACGACGTTCATGACGACCGACGACGGGTAGACGGCATTGCCGCCCGGCACGTACAGGCCGACCCGGTCGACGGGGATCCACCGCTCAGTGACCGTACCGCCCGGGACCACCTCGGTGACGGTGTCGGTACGCCGCTGGTCGGCGTGCACCGTGCGCACGCGGGCGATCGCGGTCTCCAGCGCCTCGCGGATGGCCGGATCGAGCTCGGCCAGCGAACGCTCCAGCGCCGCAGCGGGAACCCGCACCGTGGCCGGACGGACACCGTCGAACTTCTCTCCGAGCTCGAGCGCCGCCTCCGCACCGCGCTCGGCCACCGCATCGACGATCGGCCGGACCTGCGGCACCACTGCGTCCACGTCGACGCCGCCGCGCGGAAGGGCCGCGCGCAGCTCGGCGAGCGACGGGCGACGACCACGCAGGTCGAGACGGCTCAGCTGCAGATCAGACATGGCTCCATTCTATGGGTCCGGCGCCACCGCGTTTCCGCCCAGGGCCACGGGCGCTGCGGCACCGGTCACAGCGCACCCGGCCGATCCGCCCGGGACCTGACGGTCCGGTAAGTTGTGCGCCATGGGTGAGAGCAACCACGGCGATCAGGGACTCCTGTACTGGCTGGTCAAGCACGTCTCGGTCGGCCCGACGATCAGGCTGGTGAATCGGCCCACCGTCGAAGGACTCGAGAACATCCCGGTCGACGGTCCGGCTCTGCTCGCGGGCAACCATCTGTCGATCGCGGACTGGCTGTTCGTGCCGCTGGTAGTGCCGCGCCGCATCTCCTACCTCGCCAAGAGCGACTACTTCACCGCGCCGGGCATCTCCGGCAAGCTGCAGAAGTTCTTCTACACCCAGACCGGCCAGGTGCCGATCGACCGGAGCGGCGGTGACGCCGCCACCGCTGCGCTGAACACCGCGAAGAAGCTGCTGGCCGAGGGGCGCCTCGTGGGCATGTACCCCGAGGGCACCCGCTCCCCCGACGGTCGCCTCTACCGCGGCCGTACGGGCCTGGTCCGCATCGCCTTCGAGGCGAACGTGCCCATCATCCCCGTCGGCGTCATCGGCACGGACAAGGTCTCCCCGCCCGGCCCCTTCAGCTGGCACGCCGAGCGCGTGCAGGTGAAGATCGCCAAGCCCATCGAGCCGATCGAGTACGACATCCCGTCGGATCCCGATGAGCGCCACAAGCTCGAGCGCTCCGTCACCGACAGGCTGATGCAGGAGATCCAGGCGCTCACCGGGCAGGAGTACGTGGATGAGTACGCCAAGAAGTGGCGCCCGGACTCCTGATCGGGCGCAGCGCGCCCGCGACCTCGCGGTGCTGCGCCGGGTCCGCGACCGCATCGACCGCGAGTTCGCGCAGCCGCTGGACGTCGAGGCGCTCGCCACGGGCGCGCACATGTCGGCGGGGCACCTGAGCCGGGAGTTCAAGCGCGTCTACGGGGAATCGCCGTACTCGTACCTGATGACCCGCCGGATCGAGCGGGCGATGATGCTCATGCGCCGCGGCGACGTCTCGGTGACCGACGCCTGTTTCGCGGTGGGCTGCTCCTCGCTGGGCACGTTCAGCACCCGCTTCACCGAGTTGGTCGGGGTGCCGCCGAGCGTCTACAAGCGCGACCACAGCGCCGCCGCCGAGGGTATCCCCGCGTGCCTGGCTCGCCAGGTGATGAGACCGGTCAGGAATCGAGAAGCGCCGCCCGTCCCACCGCAATAGCGTGTGGGGCATGGACATCACGATCTCGCTCGCCTACCTCCCCCACACCGATGCGGAGGCCGCCCTCGGCTTCTACCGGGACATTCTCGGATTCGAGGTGCGCAACGACGTCGGCTACCAGGACATGCGGTGGCTCACCGTCGGTCCCGTCGGCCAGCCGCAGACGTCGATCCTCCTGCATCCGCCCGCGATGGATCCCGGCCTGACCGAGGGCGAGAAGAACGCGGTGCTCGACATCATCGCCAAAGGCGCCTACACGGCGATCACGCTCTCGACCGACGATCTGGACGGTCTGTTCGAGCGCGTCGCCGGTGCAGGCGCCGACGTGGTGCAGGAACCGATGGATCAGGACTACGGTGTGCGCGACTGCGCCTTCCGCGACCCGGCAGGCAACCTAATCCGCATCAACCAGCTCTAGGCGGTGGCGGGCGCCTCGAGCGTCGCGGTGTCGATCACGAAGCGGTACCGCACGTCCGAGGCGATCACGCGCTCGTAGGCCTCGTTGATCTGATCGGCCGAGATCAGCTCGATCTCCGCGCCGATGCCGTGCTCCGCGCAGAAGTCCAGCATCTCCTGGGTCTGCGCGATACCGCCGATCATGGAACCGGCGAAGCTGCGGCGATTGCGGGTCAAGTCGAAGACGTTGACCGGGACCGGGTGCTCCGGCAGGCCCACCTCGACGAGCGTGCCGTCGACGGCGAGCATGCCGAAGTACGGGTGCATGTCGAGGTTCGCCGACACGGTGTTGATGATGACGTCGAAGTGGTTGCGGAGAACCGTGAAGGTGTCCGGGTCGGACGTGGCGTAGTAGTGCGAGGCGCCCAGGCGCAGGCCGTCCTCCATCTTCTTGAGCGACTGGCTGAGCACGGTCACCTCGGCGCCCATCGCGGCGGCGAGCTTGACGCCCATGTGGCCCAGGCCGCCCAGGCCGATGATCGCGACCTTCTTGCCGGGGCCCACGTTCCAGTGCCGCAGCGGGCTGAACAGCGTGATACCCGCACACAGGAGCGGCGCGGCCGCGGCGTAGTCGATGCTCTCCGGCACCCGGAGCACGTAGTTCTCGTCGACGACGATCCCCGTGGAGTAGCCGCCCTGGGTGGGCTGTCCGTCGCGGCCCTTCGCGTTGTAGGTGCCGACCATGCCGCGCTCGCAGTACTGCTCCTCGCCGCGCACGCACGCGGCGCACTCCCGGCAGGAGTCGACGAAGCAGCCCACGCCGACGCGGTCGCCGACCCGGAACTTCGTGACCTCGGATCCGAGGGCGGTCACTTCGCCGGCGATCTCGTGACCGGGGACGACCGGGTAGCGGGCCGGACCCCACTCGCTGCGCACGGTGTGGATGTCGCTGTGGCAGATGCCCGCGTAACGCACGGCGATCTGCACGTCGTGCGGCCCGGGATCGCGCCGCTCGACGGTCATCGGCTCCAGCGGTTCGGTTGCGGACGTTGCCCCATATGCGTTGACGATCATGGGTTCCATTGTGCGCTCTCCGAAGTATCTTCCGCCGCGTGACCCTCACTACACGGCTCCATCGCCAGCGCTACCAGGACGATCATTGCGCGGCGAGCGGCAGCGTGAGATCCAGTCGGAAGCCCTCGCCGGTGCTGTGCGCCTCGACGGTGCCGCCGTGCGCCTCGACGATGCCGCGCACGATCGCGAGCCCCAGTCCGGCGCCGGACGGCGCTTCGTCGTCGTCGGCCGACCGCGCGGCGTCGGCGCGCCAGCCCACGTCGAACATGCGGCCCAGATCCCCGGCCGCCACGCCCGGGCCCTGGTCGATGACGCTGAGGACCAGGCGATCGTGGACCCGGTCGGCGCGGACGACGACCTCGCTGTCCGCCGGCGCGTGTCGCAGGCTGTTGGTCAGCAGGTTCCCCACGACGCGGGTCAGCTCCCGCGGGTCCACGAGCACGAGGTGACCGTCGATCCCGTCCTGCGCGATGGTGATCCCGCGCCGCTCGGCGGCCGGCCTGCAGTCCGCGACGGCGTCGCTGACCAGGTCGAGCAGGACCACGGGTTCGGGGTGGATCCGCAGGGTGCCGGACTGGAGTTTGGAGAGTTCGAAGAGGTCGCCGATCATCGCGTTGAGAGTCTCGACCTTGCCGCGCAGTGCAGCGAGATAGGCGGCACGGTCGGGAGCGGTGTCCTCGTCGAGCGCCTCGGCCAGCGCGCGGACACCGGCCAGCGGGGTCCGCAGATCGTGCGAGATCCAGGCGAAGAACTGCCGTCGCGCGGCGTCCAGCTCGGCGACCCGTGCCCGGGACTCCTCCAGGCGTCGCGAGGTGTCCGCCAACTCCGCGGAGACCGCGTCGAGCTCGGCCACCCCGGTGCGCGCGGGCTCCACGACATCACCGTCGCCGACCCGCCGGGCCGCACTGCGCAGCGCGCTGATGGACGCCCCGACCGCGCGGCCGACGATGAAGGGAGTTGCGACCACGCTGCAGACGGCCGACGTCCCGATCACCCACAGCAGCACCGTGAGGTCGTGCCGGGACAGGTACATCTGCAGCGCGATGACCAGCGTCGATGCGACCACGGACAACAGCGCCCCGGCGATGGCGATGGCCGCGCGCAGACCGACGCCGGCACGCCCGGACACCGTGAGCACGCCGAGCGTGAGCAACGTGACCAGCAACGTCGTGACCAGCGAGGTCGCCGCGATCTGCGCGAGCGCGGCACCGTCGAGCATCACGCGCTCCAGCCGAATCGGTAGCCCGCGCCCCACTCCGTGCGGAGGAAGGCCGGCGCCCGCGGATCGGCCTCGATCTTCTCGCGCAACCGGCGCACGTGCACCGTGACCGTCGACGGATCACCGAAGCCCCAGCGCCACACCTCGCGCAGGATCTCGTCCCGGCTGATCACGCGGTCCGGATTCCGCGCGAGGTACAGCAGCAACTCGTACTCCCGTGTGGTCAGGCTGATCTCCCGGCCGTCGACCCACGCGCGCCGATGCGCCGCATCGATCCGGAACGGCCCGGCCTCGATGACGAGCCCCGCTTCCGTCGGCGTGCTCCGACGGAGCAGCGCATTGACCCGGAGCTGGAGTTCCCGCAGGGAGAAGGGCTTCGCAAGGTAGTCGTCGGCGCCGCTCTCGAGGCCGTCGATGCGGTTGTCCACGCCGTCGAGTGCGGTCAGCATGATGATCGGTACCTCCGAGACCTCGCGGACCCGCCGGCACAGCTCGTCGCCGCTCAGCCCCGGGAGCATGCGGTCGAGCACCATCAGGTCCGGTCGTTCGGCCTGGAAGGCCTCCCACGCCCGTGCCCCGTCGCGGTGCTGCGCCACCAGGCAGCCGGCGAGTCGGAGGTGATCGGTGACCACGGTCCGCACCGCCGGGTCGTCCTCGACGACCATCACCCGGGAGCCCTCTCGCATGGATCCGAGAGTAGGCGCGGACCGCGCCCGCGCGCCGTTCCTTACAGAACTGAAAGGTGCGGTTACGGCGCTGCCATACACCTTCTGCCCCGCGTCCGCCGTTGCTTGACTCGATCCCGAGTCGGCGCGAACGCCGCCGTCCCCGTCCGAGAAGGAGTTCCATCATGCGCGCATCCCACCTCACCGGCGTCGTCGTCACCGTCGGCCTGGGCCTGGCACTCACGGCGTGCGGCGGGTCGAAGGACATGCCCGACGCGACCATGACGAGTACCGCACCGGTGATGTCGTCGATGACGATGGCGCCGGCCGCGCCCGCGATGACCACGGGGACGTTCTCCGGGTTGAACGGCAAAGCGGTGGCCGGCACCGCGACGATCACGGGCTCCGTCGTCGAACTCGCGGGGTTCTCCTCCGACGAGGGCCCCGACCTGCACCTCTACCTGACGAAGGGGACGTCCGAGGGCGACGTCAAGGCAGGCGTGCGGCTCGGTGCGATCTCCTACGACAAGGCCGCGCAGCGGTTCATGCTCCCCGAGGGCACGGCGGCCGGCTCCTACACCCATCTCGTGGTGCACTGCGACAAGGCGCTCGCGGTCTTCGGGGCCGCGCAGCTCGGACGATGACCGCGCTCGCGGTCCGGGGCGCGACGGTCACCGTCGTCGCGGCCCGGCTGGCTCTCGGCCTGTTGTGGCTGCACGAGGGCTACGTGAAGTACCACGCAGGATTCGGCCGGAGCGACATCCTCCTCGTGGTGCACAGCGCCTCGTCGAACCCCCGCGTCCCCGGTGCCTTCGGATGGTTCGCCGGCGAGGTCATGGGCCGTCTCGCCACGCCCTTCGGGATCGCGGTTCCCTTCATCGAGGTCGCCCTCGGAGTGGCGGCGCTGGCCGGAGTACTACCGCGAGCGACGGCGCTCGCCGCGATCGCGCTCCTGTGCTCGTACTGGGCGGCCGATCAGCTGGTCGTCCAGTACCCCGTGATGGTCGTCCTCGCGGCGATCGTGCTGGCCGGCGGGGCGCTGGCGCGCGCCGGGTCGCTGCCGCAGGCGCTCGATCGGCTCAGAGATCGAGGCCGAGGTCCAGCGCGCGCACCGAGTGCGTGAGGGCACCGACGGCGAGGTAGTCGACGCCGGTGCGGGCGTAGTCCGCCGCGACGTCGAGCGTGAGGCCACCCGAGGACTCGAGCTTGGTGCGCGGCGCCGTCTTCTTCCGGCGCTGCACGGCGGACTGCGTCATCCACAGCGGCATGTTGTCCAGGAGGACGAGGTCGACGCCGAGCCCGAAGGCCTCGTCGAGCTGTTCGAGCGAATCGACCTCCACCTCGAGCGGGACGCCCGGCGCGCGACGGCGGACCGCCTCGACCGCCGACGTGACCGAACCCGCCGCGACGACGTGGTTGTCCTTGATGAGCGCCTCGTCGCCGAGCCCCATCCGGTGGTTGACGCCACCGCCGGCGCGCACCGCGTACTTCTGCAGCGCGCGCAGGCCGGGGAGGGTCTTGCGGCTGTCGCGGATCTTCGCGCCCGTACCCTCGACCTCGGCCACCCAGGCGGCCGTGGCCGTCGCGATGCCGGACAGGTGGGTGACGATGTTGAGCAGCGTGCGTTCGGCGGTGAGCAGAGCGAGCGTCGGCCCCTCGACGACCATCGCCACGTCGCCCGGAGCGATGACGGTGCCGTCGGCGATCTTCGCGGGCACGCGGTAGTTGCCGGGTCCGACCACCTCGTCGAGCACCCACTCGGCGACGGGAATGCCGGCCAGTACCCCGTGCTCGCGGCTGATCACCCTGGCGACGGTGGTCGCGCCGGGGGGCACGGTGGCCTCGCTCGTCACGTCCGGTCCGTAGCGCAGGTCCTCGTCGAGCGCGGTGCGGATGAGCCGCACCACCTCGGCGCGGTCGGGCTCGAGGGTCAGTTCGGTCATCGGGTCGCCTCCAGTGCTTCGGTCGGGTTCTCCTCGCGCGCCAGTGCCTGCCCCGTCATCATCCGGGCGACGGCGGCCAGGACGGCGTCCTCGTGATCCCGCGGCGTGACTGCGGGCGCGTCGGCCACGAAGCCGGGATCCGCGAGCAGGCCGCGCAGTTCCGTGAGCCCGTCGACGGTGCGCCGGACCCCGCAGAACCGCGTCATCGCGTCCTGCAGCGCGGACCGCTCGGCTCGGGCGGTCGACGGCGCGACGATGCGGGCGGCACCGTCGGGCAGCGGGGTTGCCGCCTGCGCTGCGGACGCGACCCGCAGGCCCATGACGAGCGCCTCGAGCAGGCTGTTCGAGGCGAGGCGGTTGGCGCCGTGCAGGCCGGTCTGCGCGACCTCGCCGGCGGCGTACAGACCGGGCACGGTCGTCGCGCCGTGCAGGTCCGTGACCACGCCGCCGCACAGGTAGTGCGCGCCCGGGACCACCGGGATGAGATCGGTCTGCGGATCGAGGCCCGCGGCACGGACGGCCTCGGTCACCGTCGGGAAGCGGTGCGCGACGTCGGGGATCATCGTGGCGTCGAGGTACGCACAGGGCGCGCCGGTGCGCTCCATGGCGTCGGTGACCGCGCGGGCCACCACGTCGCGCGGCGCGAGGTCGCCCATCGGGTGCACGCCGTCCATGACCGCCTCGCCGCGGGCGTCGACGAGGTGCGCGCCCTCGCCGCGCACGGCCTCGGAGATCAGCGGCCGGCGGCCCCGCGCGCCGGGCGTGTACAGCATCGTCGGGTGGAACTGGACGTAGTCGAGCTCCCGCACGTCCGCGCCCGCGGCGGCCGCGAGCGCGATGCCGTCGCCCGTCGCACCGAGTGGATTCGTGGTGCTGGAGAAGAGGTGTCCCGCCCCGCCGGTGGCGAGCAGCACCGTCCGGCCGAGCACGTCGCCCGTCTCGGTGCGCACGCCCACCACCCGGTCGCCTGTCACCAGCAGCGCGTACACCTGGGCGGGCCCCGCGGACAGCGTGGCACGGGTCTTCGCCGCCGCGGTCAGCGCGCGCTGCACCTCCGCGCCCGTGGCGTCGCCGCCCGCGTGGATGATGCGGGAGAGCGAATGCCCGCCCTCCCGCGTGCGCTTGAGCGTTCCGTCCGGCCGGCGGTCGAACTGCGCGCCCCATGCGATGAGCCGGTCGACGGCGGCGGGGCCGTCGGCGAGGATCGACCGGGCGGCGTCGACGTCCACGAGCGGACCGCCCGCCGCGACGGTGTCCGCGACGTGCCGCTCGATCGAGTCCTGCGGATCCGCCCGATCGACCACGGCGATGCCGCCCTGCGCGTACGCCGTGGAGGTCGACGGCGCGCCGCCCGGCGAGGGCTTGAACAGCACCGTCACCGTCAGGCCGGCGTCCGCCGCGGCGATGGCCGCGGTGAGGCCCGCGACTCCGGCGCCGACGACGAGGAGGTCAGCCGCGGTGGGCCCGGTCATTCCCCGCCGCCGGGCTGCCCGATGCCGATCATCCGGGTCACGGCCTTACGGCCCGCGTCGGCCATCGCGGCGTCGACGAAGACCTCGTCCTTCCCCTCGACGAGGCAACGCAGAAGCGCAGCCGGCGTGATCATCTTCATGTACTTGCACGAGGCGCGATCGTTGACGGCCCGGAAGTCCACGCCCGGTGCGGCCATACGCAGCTGGTGCAGCATGCCGACCTCGGTGGCCACGAGGACCTCCTTCTTGCCGGTCTCGCGCGCGGCGTCGAGCATGCCGCCGGTCGAGAGGATCTTCACCCGGTCGTCCGGGACGGCGCCCTCCCCCGCCAGGTACAGCGCCGAGGTCGCGCAGCCGCACTCCGGGTGCACGTACAGGTCGGCGTCGGGGTGCGCCGTGGCCTGCGCGGCGAGCTCGTCGCCGTTGATGCCCGCGTGGACGTGGCACTCGCCGGCCCAGATGTGCATGTTCTGCCGGCCGGTGACGCGCTTGACGTGCGCGCCGAGGAACTGGTCCGGCAGGAACAGGATCTCGGTCTCCTCGGGGATCGACTGCACCACCTCGACGGCGTTCGACGACGTGCAGCAGATGTCGGTGAGGGCCTTCACCTCGGCCGTCGTGTTGACGTAGGAGACGACGACGGCGCCCGGGTGCTCGTCCTTCCACTCCTGCAGCTCGACGGCCTTGATCGAATCGGCCAGCGAGCAGCCCGCGCGCTGGTCCGGGATGAGGACCGTCTTCTCGGGGCTGAGGATCTTGGCGGTCTCCGCCATGAAGTGGACGCCGCAGAAGACGATGGTCGACGTGGAGACGTCGGCGGCGATGCGCGAGAGCGCCAGCGAGTCACCCACGAAGTCGGCGACGTCCTGGATCGCGGGCAGCTCGTAGTTGTGCGCGAGGATCGTGGCGTCGCGGAGCTTCGCGAGTCGCTTGACCTCGGCGGCCCACTCCCGGTCGCCGTCGACGCCGGTGTACATGGCACCCGGGACGATCCGGTCGTAGAGCGGGGAACTGAACTCGGTGGCGGCGGACGTGGCTGAAGTCATCGCGGCGCCCCTTTCTCGTCGGCTATTTATCGACCTATGATCGATATATGGCCGATGCTAGCACCGCCCCCCAGCACCGCGTCGCGCACGAGGTTCTCAGCACTGTGTTCCGGGTCACGCCCGCGCGGGGCTCGAGCGCGGCGGGCACGCTCCAGGTGCTCCTGTGGCAGCGCGCGATGGCACCCGACCAGGGCGCCTGGTCACTCCCCGGCGGCCTTCTCGACCCGCGTGAGGACCTCCCGACCAGCGCCCGACGGCTGCTCGCCGAGAAGGTCGACCTCACCGAGGTCGCGCACCTCGAGCAGTTCGCCGAGTTCTCCGATCCGCATCGGGTACCGGCGAGCGCCGGCGCCGACCGCACCCTCGCCTCCGTGTTCCTCGGCCTCGTCCGCTCGGGCACCGACCCGCGGCTGCCCGAGGACACGACGTGGCACCCCGTCGAGGCGCTCCCGACGATGGCCTTCGATCACGCCGCGATGGTGCACCGCGCCCGCACGCGGCTCGCGGCCCGGCTCTCCTACTCGAACATCGGCTTCGCGCTCGCGCCGCGCGCCTTTCCGGTCTCCCAACTGCGCGACGTCTACGTGGCCGTCCTCGGCTACCCGGTGGACGCGACCAACCTGCTGCGGATCCTCTCGCGCCGGTCGGTGATCACCGCGACCGGCGAGACCGGGCAGGCCACTCGCGGTCGGCCACCGGCGTTGTACCGCTTCACGGATTCCTACCTGCGCATCACCGACGAGTTCGCCACACTCCGGCCACCGGGCTGAGGTCCGGAGAGCACTGGTCGGCGCACCGTCGAACCCCGGCGACGTCAGGCCGAGCGTCGGGCCGCCCGGGCCCGCTCCCGCTCGACGGCCCGCGCCCGGCTCTCCTCGAAGCGCACCACGTCGTCCTCGAGCTTGTCGACGTAGCGGCCGATTTCGTCGCGATACCGCTCCCCCGCGGCCGAGACATCGGTCCGGTCGAACAGACCCCAGATCTTGAAGATGGGTTTGAGTACGTCGTCGAGATGCTGGCGCAGATCGTAGATGCCATGCTTGACCATGAGCACGCCGTTGCGCCGGAAGTCGGGCTTGCCCTCGCCCGGCATGACGAAGTTCGTCGTCACCTTGACGATCGACTCCAGCACCTGATCGGGCGCGATGTCGAGCGCCGCGGCCGTGAGGTTCCGGTAGAAGATCATGTGCAGGTTCTCGTCGGTGGCGATGCGCTTGAGCAGCGCGTCGGCGACGGGCTCGGCGCAGACGCGTGCGGTCTGCCGGTGGCTGACCCGCGTCGCGAGCTCCTGAATGGTCACGTACACCACCTGATCGAGCACGCCGCCGTACTCCTCCGGCGCCGACACGCCCAACTCGAGGTGCGTCATCCGGTCGCGCTCGAGCTTCACCGGATCCACGGAGCGCGTGACCAGCAGGTAGTCGCGCATCGCGATGCTGTGCCGGTTCTCCTCCGCGGTCCAGCGGCCCACCCATGTGCCCCACGCCCCGTCGAGGGAGAAGTTGTCGGCGATCGTGCGGTGGTACGACGGGAGGTTGTCCTCGGTGAGCAGGTTCGTGATCATCGCGACGCGCGCCACCTCGGACAGCGGGGACTGGCCGAGCTCCCAGTCCGTGCCGCCGAGTGCGGCGAAGTTACGGCCGTCGGTCCAGGGCACGTAATCGTGCGGGTTCCACGGCTTCGCGACCCGCAGGTGGCGGTTGATGTTGTCCTCCACCACCGGTTCGAGTTCGGTCAGCAGTTGCAAGTCGGTCATCGTCGACATCGTGAGCGCCTCCGTCGGTTCCGGACGGCCCGATGGTAAGTCCGCCGGCGACGCGGACGCAGCGGAACTTGCGGTCCAAAAACAAGGAGTCACCGCCGTGCGCCGACCGCGCACCGGCACGACTACGGTGACCCCATGACCAGCACGTCCGGAGCGGCGGACGCGACCCCGCTCTCCTCCTCGTCCGATCGGATCGCCGCCGACGAGGCGGGCGACGTCGCCCGCGGCCTGAGCGTCGGCGCCGGCGCGGCCGTCCTGTTCCTCCTCCTGCGCCTCCTCGCGGTGGCGAACTGGAACTGGAACACGGCGACCCAGATCATGGCCGTCACCGACGTCGACGGCGCACTGACCATGTTCTTCGGAACACTCATGGCCGACCCGGGGTTCACCGGGGGTCTCGTCGCACTCCTGCTCCCCCTCTCCTTCCTCCGGCTCGTCTGGCCGATCAACGGCACCCGCTCGGGGATCGTGGACACCGGCCTCACGCTCGCGCTGCTCGTCGCTGCGGCGGTGGCCCTGTCGGCGACGTACCGGTACGTCTGGGTCCCGATCGCGGCGGCGGTGATCGGGGCCGTCTTCGTCGCGATGCGACTGTTCTGGCGCCACGGCGTGCTGCACCGGGCCACCCAATTCCTCTTCCGCCGCGCGGCGATCATCGCGGGGATCGGCCTGCTCGCGATCGCGGGGTTGGTCGAGACGCCGTGGGTGCCGCTGGAGGATGTCGTGACCAGGACGGAGACCGTCCACGGCTACGTCCTCAAAGCCGAGCCCGGCTTCCTGACGGTGCTGACCGAGCCGGACCGCGAGGTGCGGGTTCTGACCACTGCCGACGTGCTCGAGCGGCGCTGACCCGCCGGAAATATATTCGGACCGCGGTCCGTTACAGTGGTCGAAGGGTCCGACAGGGACCCGAAGGGGAAGGATCGACATGCAGTTCGGAATCTTCAGCGTCGGCGACGTGACCACCGACCCGACCACCGGTACGACGGTCAGCGAGCACGAGCGCATCAAGGCCATGACCGCGATCGCCGTGAAGGCGGAGGAGGTCGGCCTCGACGTCTTCGCCACCGGCGAGCACCACAACCCGCCGTTCGTCCCGAGTTCCCCCACCACGTTGCTGGGCTGGATCGCCGCCCGGACCGAGACACTGCGCCTGAGCACCGCGACCACGCTCATCACCACCAACGACCCGGTGAAGATCGCCGAGGACTATGCGATGCTGCAGCACCTCGCCGACGGCCGCGTGGACCTGACGCTGGGTCGCGGCAACACCGGTCCGGTCTACCCGTGGTTCGGCAAGGACATCCGCCAGGGCATCCCGCTGGCCATCGAGAACTACCACCTGCTGCGGCGGCTGTGGCGCGAGCCCGTCGTCGACTGGGAGGGACAGTTCCGCACCCCCTTGCAGAGCTACACCTCGACGCCCGCGCCACTGGACAGCACGCCGCCCTTCGTCTGGCACGGCTCCATCCGGTCGCCCGAGATCGCCGAGCAGGCCGCGTTCTACGGCGACGGCTTCTTCCACAACAACATCTTCTGGAACACCGAGCACACCGAGCAGATGGTGCGCCTGTACCGGCAGCGCTTCGAGCACTACGGCCACGGCGGCGCCGACCAGGCGATCGTCGGACTCGGCGGCCAGGTGTTCATGGCGGCGACCGAGGCCGAGGCCAAGCGCCGCTTCCGCCCGTACTTCGACAACGCACCCGTCTACGGACACGGACCGTCGCTCGAGGACTTCGAGCAGATGACGCCGCTCACCGTCGGAACGCCCGAGCAGGTGATCGAGAAGACGCTGAGCTTCGCGGACTACGCGGGTGACTACCAGCGCCAGCTCTTCCTCCTCGATCACGCGGGCCTCCCCCTGGATCAGGTCCTGGAGCAGGTCGAGATCCTCGGCACGCAGGTCGTCCCGGTGCTGCGCAAGGAGTTCGAGCTGCGCCGGCCGGCCCACGTCCCGTCGGACCCGCCGACCCACGAATCACTCGTCGCCGCGGGGCCGGAGTCGCCGCACCGCCTGGTGCTCCCCGCCCAGGATCTCGCCGTCGCGAAGGAGGCCTGACATGCCCCGCTCCCTGGTGGTCGTCGCCGCGGGCGTCTCGGAGCCGTCGTCGACGCGCCTGCTCGCGGACCAACTCGCCGATTCCACTCGCGCTGCGGTGTCCGCGCGCGGCGAGGCCGTGGATGCCACGGTGATCGAGGTCCGCGAGCTCGCCCGCGACCTGGCGACGGTGATGACCACCGGCGTCCCGACTCCCGCGCTCACCGCCGCCAAGGACGCGATCGCCACCGCCGACGGCCTGATCGCGGTCTCGCCCGTGTTCACCGCGAGCTACAGCGGCCTGTTCAAGATGTTCTTCGACGCCCTCGACCCCGACGCCCTCACCGATGTGCCCGTGCTCGTCGCCGCGACGGCCGGCACGCCGCGGCACTCCCTGGTGCTCGATCACGCTCTGCGGCCACTGTTCAGCTACCTGCGGGCACGGATCCTCCCGACGGGCGTCTTCGCCGCGACCGAGGACTTCGGTTCGTCGGAACTGGCGTCCCGGATCTCCCGGGCCGGTGCGGAACTCGCCGCTGCGCTCGTCCAGGCCGACGGCGCGGTGGCCGGCTTCGGCGGACCGTCGGACCTGGGGGCGCCACGGCGTTCCGGGACGGCGACCGATCTCGGCCCCGTGGCCGATTTCGCCGAGTTGCTCCGCGGGCACACCGGAGACCAGGAGCGTCGGTAGGGCGTCGCGAGACCGTCTACCGCGATCCGATCACGCTGGGCTGATCCGGCGACCCGTTCCCGACCGGAGCACCCTCGTCGCCGGCGATCCGCCCGAACAGCGCGATCACCGCGCACCACAACGCCGTGCAGGCCGGCCAGACCAGTACCAGCACCCACGAGGCCAGATCGCCGAGCACGCCGCCGGAGTGGTCCGCGGGAGCGAGGACGTTGGCGCCGCGCAGCCTGATCGACGGAGCGGCCGTGAAGTCGAGGCCAGGCGCACCGGGGCCCGTGAATCGCGCATCCACGACCGCCTGGCCGAGGACGACCGCGAGCGCCACGCCGACGGTCGCCGCGCCGAGCGTGATCACCACGCCCCGCGGCGAGCGCCGCTCCCCGCGGAACAGTGCCGGTCCCGTGAGCAGTCCACCGACTACCGAAACCGCCACGAACAGCGCCGTCGCGACGAAGAAGTTGTCGAACTGGTCGGAGCGGAGCACCGCCTGCCCCGACGAGAGGACCACTCCCCGTACTCCGGGGGCGACGGTGCCCCGGACCAGAGCGGCGGCCGCGCCCAGGACTGCGCCGACCACCGCCGGCACCACCACCTGCGAGACGGACCGCGTCGACGTTTCAGTAGGCATCGGCATCAGCCTAACGAGCCGCCCCGGCAGCCGGAATCAGCGCTCGCGGCTCTTCGAGTCGAGTTCGCCGTGGCGGGAGCAGCGCGCCGTCCACCCGTGCGGGCTGACCTGCACGATCATCCTGCGCGCGCAGTACGCGCAGTACCGCGGCGGCTCGAGACCGAGACGGGCCGCCGCGAAGACGGGCGCCCCCTCCGCCAGCGGCTTGCCGGTGTACTCGTCGTACACCGGCTCCTGATCCATCACGGCCGTCACAGGGTCTCGTTCAATGCCTTGATCGGCATCTTCAGCGAATCGAGCAGATCGAGATCGGTCTCAGCGGGCCGGCCCAGCGTCGTGAGGTAGTTGCCCACGATCACGGCGTTGATGCCGCCGAGGATGCCCTTCTCCGCACCGAGGTCTCCGAGGGTGATCTCGCGGCCGCCCGCGAATCGCAGGATCGTGCGCGGCAGCGCAAGGCGGAACGCCGCGACGGCCTTGAGCGCCTCCGCCGCGGGCAGCACCTCCAGATCGCCGAAGGGCGTACCGGGCCGCGGGTTGAGGAAGTTGAGCGGCACCTCGTCGGGCTCCAGCTCGGCGAGGTTCGCCGCGAACTCGGCGCGCTGCTCCAGCGTCTCCCCCATGCCCAGGATGCCGCCGCAGCAGACCTCCATGCCGGCCTCACGGACCATGCGCAGCGTGTTCCACCGCTCCTCGTACGAGTGCGTGGTCACCACGTTCGGGAAGTGCGACTTCGCGGTCTCGAGGTTGTGGTTGTAGCGGTGCACACCCATCGCCTTGAGCTCGTCGACCTGCTCCTGGGTGAGCATGCCGAGGCTGCACGCGATCTGGATGTCGACCTCGTTGCGGATGGCCTCGATACCGGCCGCCACCTGGGACATCAGCCGCTTGTCCGGCCCGCGGACCGCGGCGACGATGCAGAACTCGGTGGCCCCGGTCTTCGCGGTCTGCTTGGCCGCCTCGACGAGCGACGGGATGTCGATCCACGCGGAGCGGACGGGCGATTCGAACAGGCCCGACTGGCTGCAGAAGTGGCAGTCCTCGGGGCAGCCGCCCGTCTTGAGACTGATGATGCCCTCGACCTCGACCTCGGGGCCGCACCACTTCATGCGCACCTCGTGGGCGAGCTGGAGCACCTCGTCGAGCTTCTCGTCGGGCAGTTGGAGCACGGCCAGCACCTGCTCCTGGCTCAGCCCTTCACCGCGCTCGAGCACCTGCTCGCGCGCGACCTCGATGATGTCGGCCAGGACCCCGGTCATGTGATCTCCCTCGTCGGCTGTGATCGGTCGGCTGTGTTCTGCGACACCGTGGCGTCGCGACTATCGAGCACTGTACAGCGTTCAATTCATGAACGTCGTTCAAGGGCGGTCGGCGAGCCCCGCGAGCCACGCGGCGTCGAACCACGACGATGCCGCTCCCGCGAACCGTTCCGGCGGCAGGGCCGCGGCACCGTCGGGAATCCGTCCGACGACCGGCACGCCGGTCAGCTCGGGCAGGTCGACGAGGTTGCAGCGCTCGGCGAGGCCCGGCTCGTCGGGCCAGCGGGACAGCACGATCCCGGCGCAGGCGACGCCCCCGGCTTCGATCGCGCGGATCGTGAGCTCGGTGTGATTGAGGGTGCCGAGCGCGGGATCCGCGACCACGACCACCTCCGCGGACAGGTCCGCCGCAAGGTCGACGATGGTGAACGGCGTTCGAGAATCGTCGACGCCGAGGCGGACCAGAACACCGCCCGCCCCTTCGACGAGCACGGCCCCGCCGGCCCTGCGGACCACCTCGACCGCCTCGGCGCGGCCCAGCGGGTCGAGGCCGGCTCTCGCCGCAGCCGTGAGCGGCGCGAGGGGCTCCGGGAACCTCCGGTGTTCGACGGCGGCCGCACCCGGCGCCAATCGCGCCACCTCGGCGGCGTCCGAGAGCTGACCCTCCTCGTCGCGCACGGCTCCGGCGGCGAAACCGGTCTGGGCGGGCTTGACCACGGTGACCGGCCCGCTCCGCAGCAGCGCAGCGGCCAGTGCCGCCGTGGCGACGGTCTTACCCACGCCGGTGGAGGTACCGGTGACACAGAGGATCACGCGACGGCCCGCCGGATCACGTCGACGGCGGTCGCGACCTCGCGATCGGTGAGATCGGCGCGCACGGTGATCCGCAGGCGCGACGTCCCCTCGGGCACCGACGGCGGCCGGAAACAGCCGACGCGCACCCCTGCGGCGGCGCAGGCGTCGCGGGCCGCGACGGCGACCTCGGGCTCGCCGAGGACGAGCGAGACCACTGCCGAGGTCGGCACGGGCGCGCCGATACCGGCCGCGACGGCGAGCGCCCGGTCCAGAACCCGGCCCGCGAGCGCGGGATCGGAGCGCAGCTCGGCGAGGGCCGCGTCCGCGGCCGCGACCGCCGCAGGAGCGAGCCCGGTGTCGAAGATGAAGGGACGCGCCGCGTCGATCAGGTGCGCCCGCACGCGCTCGGGGCCGAGGACAACGCCGCCCTGCGCGCCGAGGGCCTTGGACATGGTGGCGGTCACGACGAGGTCCGGCTCGCCCGCGAGACCCAGTTCGTGCACCAGGCCGCGGCCGCCGTCGCCGCGGACGCCGAGCCCGTGGGCTTCGTCGACCACGAGTGCGGCGCCGTGCGCACGGGCTGCGGCGTGCAGCTCGGTGACGGGCGCGAGCACCCCGTCGGCGCTGTAGACCGAGTCGGTGAGCACGATCGCGCGCGCCTCGGCGCGGTCCGCGAGGGCATCCCGAACGGCGTTCACGTCACCCCGCGGGGTCACCACGATCCGCGCACGGGAGAGCCGGCAGGCGTCGACGAGTGAGGCGTGGGAACCACCGTCGGAGACGACGAGCGCGCCGCGCCCCGCGAGCGCGGTGACCACACCGAGATTGGCCAGGTAGCCCGAGGAGAAGCACAGCGCCGATTCGACGCCGGTGAAGTCCGCCAGGTTGCACTCGAACGCCTCGTGGAGCTCCGTCGTGCCCGTGACCAGGCGCGACCCGGTAGCGCCCGCACCCCAGACCCGCAGCGCCTCGGCGGCGGCGGCGAGCACCCGCGGATGCCGGCTGAGGCCGAGGTAGTCGTTGGAGGCGAGGTCGAGGCCGAGCTCCTCGGGGCGTCGCGCCGTCAGCGTGCGCCGCAGGCCCGCCGCGGCGCGGTCGGCCGCGTAACCGTCGAGCCACCCCAACGAATCCAATTGAACACCGTTCATGTCCTCACTGTAGCGCTGCCCGCACCGCCGCCGAGACCCCTCGGCAGATCGCGGCGACGTCGTCGGGCGTGCTGACGAACGGCGGCATCGTGTAGACCAGATCGCGGAAGGGGCGCAGCCAGACGCCCGCGGCGATCGTCGCATCGGTCGCGGCGACCATGTCGACGGACCGATCGAGCTGCACGACGCCGATGGCGCCGAGCACCCGCACGTCCACGACGCCCGGCAGGTCGCGCAGGGGCGCGAGTCCGTCCCGCAGCCCCTCCTCGATCGCCGCCACCCGCGCCCGCCAGTCCTGCGCGAGCAGCAGCTCGGTGCTGGCCACGGCGATCGCGCAGGCGAGCGGATTGCCCATGAACGTCGGGCCGTGCATCAGGGCGCCCTGATCCGAGTTCGAGATGGTGAGCGCGACCTCATCGGTGCACAGCATCGCGGCGAGGGTCAGATACCCCCCGGTGAGCGCCTTGCCGACGCACAGGATGTCGGGCGTGATCCCGGCGGCGTCGCAGGCGAACAGTGAACCGGTGCGGCCGAAGCCGGTCGCGATCTCGTCGCAGATCAGCAGCACGCTGTGCCGCCGGGTGATCTCGCGGAGCGCGGCGACGTACGCCGGGGGATGGAAGCGCATGCCGCCCGCGCCCTGCACGACGGGCTCGATGATCACGGCGGCCAGCTCGTGCGCGTGCTGCCCGACGAGCCGGTCGAGTTCGGCGACGTAGGCGGCGTCGACGTCGGCGGGCGGCGCGGGCGCGAACACCTGGGTGGCGAGCACGTCGGTCCAGAGCGAGTGCATGCCGCCGTCGGGATCGCAGACGCTCATCGGGGTGAAGGTGTCGCCGTGGTAGCCGCCGCGCCAGGTGAGCAGGCGGTTGCGGCCCGTGACGCCGCGGGCGCGCCAGTACTGCAGGGCCGTCTTCACCGCGACCTCGATGGAGACGGAGCCGCTGTCGGCGAGGAAGACGCGGTCGAGTCCGTCGGGCGTGATGCGCACCAGCAGCTCGCCGAGCCGGGCGGCGCTCTCGTGGGTCAGGCCGCCGAACATCACGTGCGACATGGTGTCGATCTGGGCCTTCGCCGCCGCGTCGAGGACGGGGTTGCGGTAGCCGTGGATCGCGGCCCACCAGGAGCTCATCCCATCGATGACCTGCGTTCCGTCGCCGAGCGTGAGGCGGACCCCCTCGGCTCCGGTCACCACCCTGGCCCCCGCCCCGCCGACGGCGCTGTACGGGTGCCAGAGCGTCCGGGTGTCCAGGGCGAGGATCTCGTCGGGGGTCATGCCGGGCCACGTTAGCGGTGCGCCGGCCCGCGCCGCCATCGGCCGGCCGTCCGCGCGGCTCCCGGCGGGCGCCGCGTGCAATGGCATGATCGGCCCCATGGCAACCGGCGTTCCGCGGCCCGTCGGCGCGACCTACCGCCTGCAACTCGGGCCCGCCTTCACCTTCGACGACGCCGCCCGCCACGTGCCCTACCTCGCCGACCTCGGCGTGACGCACCTGTACCTCTCCCCCGTGCTCGAGGCGGTGCGCGGCTCCACGCACGGCTACGACGTCACCGACCCGACGACGGTCCGCGCCGAGCTCGGCGGGCGGAAGGGCCTCGAGCGTCTCGCCGACGCGGCGCACGTCGACGGTCTCGGGCTGGTGATCGACATCGTCCCGAACCACCTCGGCGTCGGTCGGCCGGAGCAGAACCCGTGGTGGTGGGACGTGCTCACGCACGGGCGGAAGTCCGCGTTCGCGCACTACTACGACATCGACTGGGATCCGCGCAACGGCGCCGGCGGCAAGCTCGCGCTCCCCGTCCTGGCCTCCGGCGACGACGGTGCCGCGCTCACCGTCGACCGGTCCGGACCCGAGCCCGTGCTGCGCTACCACGACCGGACCTTCCCGATCGGGCGCGACGTGGGCGGTGGCGACCCCGAGCGGGTGCACTACGCGCAGCACTACCGGCTGATCCCCTGGGACGCGCCGGTGCGCACGTACCGGCGGTTCTTCACGGTCGACGACCTGGCCGCGGTCCGGGTCGAGGATCCCGAGGTCTTCGCCGCGACGCACGCCGAGATCGGGTCGTGGTTCACGGACGGCATCGCGGACGGCCTGCGCGTCGACCATCCCGACGGCTTGGCCGATCCTTCTCGCTATCTGCGCCGGTTGCGCGAGCTGACCGGCCCCGGGGCGTGGATCGTGATCGAGAAGATCCTCGAACCGGAGGAGCCGCTGGAACCGGAGCTGCCCATCGCCGGGACCACCGGCTACGACGCGCTGCGCGAGATCGGGCACGCCCTCCTCGATCCCGCAGGCGAGGCGGGGCTCAGCGCACTGCACGAACGCTGGACCGGGGACGACGGTGACATCCACTGGAACTCCGGCGCCACGCTCCGCCTGCGCGACGAGCTCGCCGCACATGATCTGCGCCCCGAGTTCCTCCGGCTCGCCCGCGCGATTCGACGCGAGACCGGCACGACGGTCCCCGTCGACGACCTCGCCGACGCCGCCCTGTTCTGGATGAACGAGATCCCGTACTACCGCGACGACTATCCGGTGCTGGAGGTCGATTCCGCCCGGGCGCACGACCGCGCCGTCCGCGCCGCACGGTCCGGCGGGGCGGTTCCCGGCCTCGCAGCCGCACTCGACGCCGTGGTGTCCGCGCGCGGGCTCGGCGGGGAGACCGCGCAGCGCTTCGCCCAGCTCACCGGCGCGCTCACGGCGAAGTCGCTCGAGGACACGGCGTTCTACCGGTCGGCGCGCCTGATCTCCCAGCAGGAGGTCGGTGGCGCACCGTCGGACTTCGGTCCGACGGACCCGCACGCGGCCTTCGCGCGCCGCGCCGCGGACTGGCCGGCCGCGATGACGACGCTGTCCACGCACGACACGAAGCGGGGTGAGGACGTGCGCGCCCGGATCGGCGTGCTGAGCCAGTGCCCGCGGGAGTGGGCGGCCGCCGTCGACGACTGGATGCCCCGGCTCCCGTCCCCGCCCGATCCGATGACGGGCCTCTTCCTCCTCCAGACCGCCTTCGGCGTGTGGCCCGAGGACGGAGCCGTCTCCGACGCGCTCCGGGCGCGCCTGCACGCCTACGCGGAGAAGGCCATGCGCGAGGGCAGGGTCGGCACGTCCTGGACCTCGCCCGACGGTGGCTTCGAAGCCGCCGGGCACGCCTTCCTCGACGCGCTCCTCGACGGCCCCGTCGGCGCCGCGATGGGCGCACTGGTCGCGCGACTGGCCCCGCACGGCCGGTCGGACTCCCTGGCGCAGAAGCTGCTGCAGCTCGCCGGGCCGGGCGTGCCCGATGTCTACCAGGGCACGGAACGGTGGGAGGACTCGCTGGTCGATCCCGACAACCGCCGGCCCGTCGACTGGTCGGCCGCCGACGATTCCCACCCCAAGCAGCACCTGGTGCGGAGCGTGCTGCAGCTGCGACGGGAGCGCCCCGGAAGCTTCGTGG
Organism: Tsukamurella sputi; assembly: GCF_007858445.1. Classification (GTDB taxonomy): domain Bacteria; phylum Actinomycetota; class Actinomycetes; order Mycobacteriales; family Mycobacteriaceae; genus Tsukamurella; species Tsukamurella sputi. Next base: position 288,664 of record NZ_VIGV01000002.1, read on the forward strand.
GCGGTTCGTACCGCCCGCTCCTCGCGGAAGGGCCGGCCGCCGGCCATCTGCTCGGTTTCCAGCGCGGGCCGCACGGCGGCGCGCCGGATGTCGCGGCCCTCGCGACGCGGCATTCGCTTCGCCTGGAGCGTTCCGGAGGCTGGGGCGGCACGCGGGTCGACCTCGGTGACGACGCGTGGACCGACCGGCTGACGGGGCACGTCGTGACTGGTCGGACAGCAATTCAAGGGCTGTTCCTCGAACATCCTGTCGTCCTGTTGGTGCGCGAGTAGAAAACTTGTCAGTGGGTCCGCGCACACTTCGTGACATGAACAGCGAAACCCCGCGGCCGCTCACCACGGCACTCGTCCAGTCCGCCACCGCGCGCGCCGGCGTCAGCGGCAATCGGATCCGCGCCTCCTCTCTGGCGCGGGTCGCGGAATCGCTGCGCGAGCACGGACTGCCCGCCGATCTGCTGCCCAGCGGCCGCCTGGTCCTGGTCTCCGGCACGTCGCGGCTCACCGCGCAGACCCTCGCGGGCGGCGCCATCGAGGTCCGCGCCCTACGGGAGGGACGCAACTCCATCCTGGGGTTGCTGGAGGACGCCGAAGAAGTCGCACACCTGCTGGTCCGCTGCGCCGGCATGGCCTCGGCCTGGGAGCTCACCGCGGAGATCCACGACCGGCTGATCCTCGCCGGGGACCGCACGGTGCTCAGCGAGGTGCCGATGAGTGACACGCTGTACGTCCGCCTCGGTGAGCGCACGTTCGCGGAGATCTTCGCGGAGGACGCGAGCGCCTGCCTCGGCTCTCCCGCGGTGGTCACGCTCACCACGCACGTGTGCACCCACTCACTCGACGAGGTGTGGCGGTTCCGCTCGCTGGACCAGCACGACTACCGGCCGATCGGATGCATCACCGGCGGCCGTCATGAAACGGCGGAATCCGCCGTCGCCGCGCTGGAGTTGCACCGGGCCCGCACCGCGGAGTGGGAGAACCTGCACTGACGCTATCGTTGCGAACCGATGTCCACCCCGCCCGAACACGCCGCCGATCACGCCTTCGAGGTGTGGGCCCCGCGGCCGCGGCGGGCTCGGCTCTGGCTCGAAGGTGCGGTCCATGCGATGGCACGCGGCGCCGATGACTGGTGGCGGGCGACCGTGCCCGCGGCGCCGGGCAACCGCTACGGCTTCCTACTCGACGACGACGAGACGGTGCTTCCCGATCCGCGCTCGCCCCGCCAGCCCGACGGGGTGCACGGCCCGTCGGCGCTGATCCCCGAGGTGGAGGGCCCGCGGTGGGCGGGGCGCGAGCTGCGCGGCGCCGTCGTCTACGAAATGCACATCGGCACCTTCACCCCGGAGGGCACGTTCGACGCGGCCGCGGCACAGCTGCCGCATCTGGTGGATCTGGGCGTCGGCTTCGTCCAGGTGATGCCGGTCAACGCCTTCAACGGCGTGCACGGCTGGGGCTACGACGGTGTCGGATGGTTCGCGGTGCACGAGCCCTACGGCGGACCGTCGGGGCTGGAACGATTCGTCGCGGCCGCGCACGACCTGGGCCTCGGCGTCCTCCTCGACGTGGTGCACAACCACCTGGGACCGTCGGGCAACTACCTCGGGCGGTTCGGTCCGTACGAGACCGACGGCGCCAACGCGTGGGGCCGCACGATCAACCTGTGCGGGCAGGGCAGCGCGGAGGTCCGGCGCTTCATCCTCGACGACATCGCGTGGTGGCTGCGCCGGTACGGGGTCGACGGGCTGCGGCTCGATGCGGTGCACGCCCTCGTCGACCACTCGGAACGGCACGTCCTCGAGGACGCGGCCGCGCTGGTCGCGGACCTCTCCCCGGAACTGGGCCGCCCACTGGCGCTGGTCGCGGAGTCGGATCTCAACGACCCGCGCCTGATCACGCCCGCTGAGCTCGGCGGCTACGGCCTCACGGCCCAGTGGAACGACGACGTGCACCACGCGATCCACACCGCAGTCTCCGGCGAACGACAGGGCTACTACGCCGACTTCGGTAGCCCGGAATGCCTCGCGACTGTCCTCACCGAGGGCTTCTTCCACGCCGGCACCCACAGCTCGTTCCGCGGGCGGGTGCACGGCACGCCCATCGACCCCGCACGAGTGGCACCGTCGCAGCTCCTGGCCTACACCTGCACGCACGACCAGGTGGGCAACCGCGCTCGCGGCGACCGCCCGTCGGAGTACCTCTCCCCCGGTCAACTCGCCGTGAAAGCCGCGCTCGTGCTGTTCTCCCCGTTCACGCCGATGCTGTTCATGGGCGAGGAGTGGGGCGCGCGCACGCCCTTCCGCTTCTTCACGAGCCACCCGGAACCGGAGCTGGCCCGCGCCACCGCGGAGGGCCGCAAGGCCGAGTTCGCCGAGCACGGCTGGCCGCCCGGTGAGGTGCCCGACCCGCAGGACCCGGCGACCTTCGCCGCCTCGCGCCTGGACTGGTCCGAGCCCGAGCGGCCGGAACACGCGCGCCTGCTGGGCACCTACCGGGAGCTCATCGCGCTGCGGCGCGACCCGGCCCTCGCCCGGGACGACTTTCGCGCCGTCCGCTGCGACCACCCGGGTGAGGCAACCTGGTTCGCGGTGCACCGCGGCCCCCTCACGCTGGTCGTGAACTTCACCCCGTCGCCGGTCACCGCACCCTTCGCCGGCGATCCGCTGCTCGCGTGGGACGAAGCGACGCCGCAGGGAGGTGGCGTCGTCGTTCCCGGCCACTCCTTCGTCGTCCTCCGGCGTCGATCCTGAGCACGAATCCGCGGGCACTCTGTTGCTAAGCGGTCGCTTTGTGAGAACCTTGCGCGTATGCGAATCGGATTGGGCATCAACTACACGGACGGGTTCAAGGCCACGGCCGACGAGGTCCTCGACCTGGAGCGGGCGGGACTGGACATCGTCTTCGTCCCCGAGGCGTACTCCTTCGACGCTGTCAGCGCGCTGGGCTACCTCGCCGCGAAGACGGAACGCGTGCAGTTGGCGTCCGGCATCCTGCAGATCTACACCCGGACACCCACGCTGACCGCGATGACAGCGGCTGGCCTGGACAACGTCTCCGACGGCCGGTTCATCCTGGGCCTCGGCGCCTCGGGCCCGCAGGTCATCGAGGGGTTCCACGGCGTGAAGTACGACGCGCCCATCGGCCGCACCCGCGAGATCATCGAGATCTGCCGCAAGGTCTGGCGTCGTGAGCGCCTCGAGCACCAGGGCAAGTACTACTCGATGCCCCTGACCGCCGACCAGGGCGGCACGGGCCTCGGTAAGCCCCTCAAGCTCATCAACCACCCGGTGCGCGAGCGCATCCCGGTCCTGCTCGCCGCGTTGGGCCAGAAGAACGTGGCGCTGGCCGCCGAGGTCGCCGAGGGCTGGCAGCCGATCTTCTTCCTGCCGGAGAAGGCGAAGGACGTGTGGGGCGACGCCGTCGCGGAGGGCAAGGCCAAGCGCGATCCCGCGCTCGGCGAGCTCGACGTCTACGCCGGTCCCGCGCTGGCGATCGGCGAGAACGTCGATCACCTCCTGGGGTTCGTGAAGCCGCACCTCGCGCTGTACATCGGCGGCATGGGCGCCAAGGGCAAGAACTTCTACCACACGCTCGCCACCAACTACGGCTACGTCGCCGAGGCGGACCGGATCCAGGAGCTCTACCTGGCCGGCGACAAGGCCGCCGCCACCGAGGCCGTGCCCGACGAGCTGGCCCGCAACGTCTCGCTCATCGGCCCGAAGGGCTTCGTCAAGGAGCGGATCGCCGCCTTCGAGGAGGCCGGCGCCACCGTGCTCAACGTCGCGCCGATCGCGGAGGACTCGGCCGGCCGGGTGAAGCAGATCGAGCTGCTGCGCGAGCTCGTGTAGTCACCCACACACGCCGACAGGGGGCGGTCCGGGATGAATTCCGGGCCGCCCCCGGTTGTCTCTTCTGTGACCGAAGCACCCTTCCCCCGCCCTCGCCTGTCCCTGCTCGAGCTCGCCCCCGTCGTCGACGGTGCGTCCTTCGGCGACGCCCTCCGCGACACCATCGCGACCGCACAGGAGGCCGAACGGCTTGGCTACGAGCGGGTCTGGGTCGCCGAACACCACTCGATGCCCGGCATCGCCAGCTCCTCCCCTGCCGTGTTGATCGGACAGATCGCGGGCGCGACGGAGCGGATCCGCGTGGGCTCCGGCGGCGTGATGCTGCCGAACCACCAGCCGCTGGTGGTCGCAGAGCAGTTCGGCACGCTCGATGCCCTGTTCCCCGACCGCATCGACCTCGGGATCGGCCGCGCACCCGGCACCGACCAGCTGACCGCGCATGCGCTGCGCGGCGGCAAGGTCAGCGAATCGGTCGACGACTTCCCGCAGGCCCTCGCGCACCTGCGGGCCTTCCTGCGTGACGACTTCCCCGCCGACCACCCGTACGCCGCGATCACCGCGACACCGGGCATCGGTTCGAACCCGCAGATGTGGCTGCTCGGCTCGTCGACGTTCAGCGCGAAGCTCGCGGGCCTCCTCGGCCTGCCCTTCGCCTTCGCTCGGCACTTCGCGCCGCAGGCAACGCTGCCCGCGCTCGCCGAATACCGCGAGACCTTCCGCCCGGGCGACCTCGATTCCCCGAACGCGATGCTGACGGTCACCGTCGTCGCCGCGGACACGGACGAGGAGGCGCAGCGCATCGCGGGCCCCGCCAAGGCGTCGATGTACCGCGTTCGCACCGGTAACCCGGGCCGGATGATGACGTACGAGCAGGCCGCGGCGCAGCCGCTGACACCCGAGCAGGAGCACGCCATCGCCCCGACCACCTCCGCGTGGATCGTGGGCTCGCAGGCGACGGTCCGCGACGAGCTGCGCGAGCTGCTCGCCCGCACACAGCCTCAGGAGCTGATGATCTCCGGCATGGTCCCCGGCCTGGCCGAGCGCAAGCACAGCCTCGAACTGATCAAGGGCGCCGTCGACCAGCTCGGGTGAGACCTAGGCCGTGACGTCCCCGTTGAAGAGCACGCGCGTCGGGCGGACGCGCACGACGATCTCCTCGGGAACGGCGTTGCGCCGCCCGAACTCCTCGCCGCGCTCGGCGCCCATGTAGCGGACGCCGCAGGCGGTGCAGATCGTGAGCAGGTAGTCGGGATCGTCGACGAACTCGGCGATCCCCTGGACCTGGGCGAAGGCGTAGGGCGGTTCCTGCAGGTCGACGGACACCGCGACCCGCGGATCCTTGGATAGGAGTCGCCCCTTCGGTGTGTCCCGGCCGGTCGCGAAGACGAGTGCGCCGTCGTCGATCACGAACCAGACGGGTGCGGTCAGGGGCCGGCCGTCGCTCGCGAGGTACGCGAGGTGGCCGGTCCGTGTTCCGGCGGAGAGGAAGTCGACGACGGCGGGCGTGAGTGTCTCGCTGGTCTGCATGCGTCGAGGCTACGTCTCCACCCGGATCTCCACCCGTCGGTCGATCCGCGTCGCGGGCGGTCACGGCACAGTGATCAGCATGAACACAGCGACCACCGCAGTCATCGCCGTCCTCGCCATCGGCTGGATCTTCTACCGCCAGTTGCAGGCGCGCCCCCTCAAGGAGAAGACCGCCCGCATCGCGCTCGTGCTCGCCGCCGTCGGACTGGTCCAAACCGTCCAGTACATCTCGAGCGGCGGCGAGGTGGGCGTCGGCCACATGGTCGCTGCGGTTCTCGGCCTCGTGATCGCCGTCGCTCTCGCCTACCCCCGGGCCCTGACGACCAAGGTCTTCCCCGGTCCCGACGGTCAGTACCTGCGTCAGGGAACGGCCGCGACCATCGGCCTGTGGATCGTCGCGATCGTCCTGCACGTGGGCGTCGACGTCCTGGTGCCCCTCGCGATGGGCGACCACACCGGTCGCGGCTTCGCCGGGGTGACCACGATGCTCTTCATCGGCATCACCCTCTACGCCCAGAACCAGTTCCTCCAGCAGCGCGTCGCCACGCACCGCGCACAGGAGGCGGTGGCCAGCATCGGCTGATCACGCTCACCCACCAGGCTCGACGGTCCGCCCTGATCAGGGCGGACCGTCTTCCCATGGGTCGATACACGGAACCCCGAGAGGTTCGAAATGCCGTAGGTTCCTCGTCACCACTGTCATCCCGTTGGCGTCGGCGACTGCGGCGATCAACGCGTCATCGAGTGGAGCGCGCTCCTGCACCCGATAGCCCGCGAGCACGCGAGCGGCTGGGAGATCGAAACCCATTACCCTCCCGGAGAACGCCGGTAGTACGCGGCTATCGAACCACCGGCGATGGAAGCAACGCCTGGGACCTCATGACCGGCGACGAACCCGAACACGTTCTGGAAGAAGGCGCGGGACAGTCGAGTCCACGGCATGAACGCGAACTGATCGACGGCGATTCCCGACGTCAGGTCAGGTAGCGGTACGCGGGCGAACCGGGCTCCAGCCGCTCGCAGTGCAGGCGCGAGGAATCCATCCTCTCGAGCAGTGCGCCGAGGTCCCCGGCGTGCCCGAGTTCGATGCCCACCAGCGCCTCACCGGTGTCGCGGTTGTTGCGCTTGACGTACTCGAAGAGCGTGACGTCGTCGTCGGGGCCGAGCACCTCGTCGAGGAACCGCCGTAGCGCGCCGGGCTCCTGCGGGAAGGCAACGAGGAAGTAGTGCTTGAGTCCCTGATGCACCAGGGACCGCTCGATGACCTCGTTGTAGCGCGAGACGTCGTTGTTGCCACCGGACAGGAGGCATACGACCGTCGCACCGGGTTCGAAGCGCAGCTGCGCCAGCGCGGCGACCGACAGCGCGCCCGCCGGCTCAGCGATGACGCCCTCGTTCTGGTACAGGTCGAGCATCGCGGTGCAGATCGCGCCCTCGTCCACCTCGATGATCCCGAGCTCCCCGGCCACGACGTCGCGGACCGCGTGCGCGGGCCAAACCGCGCCCCCCTCGGCGACGGCGACGTCGTAGCCGATCGCGCCGATCTTCTTCACCGCGGCACCGTCGACGAACGGGTCGATCGTCGGCAGGTCGATCGGCCCACCGGCCTCGATCGCCCGCGCGAGCGACGGCGCGCCGGCCGGCTCCGCGCCGACGATGGTGGCGGAGGCGGACTGCGACCGCAGGTAGCGGGTGACGCCGGCGAAGCACCCGGCGCCGCCGACGGGCATGACGGTGACGTCGGGGACGACGCCGCCGAGCTGCTCGACGAGCTCGACACCGATCGTGCCCTGCCCCGACGTGGTGCGGGGATCGTCGAAGGCGTGAACCCACGTCGCGCCGGTGGACGCGACGTCCTCCTGCGCCGCGGCCGCCGCGGCGTCGTAGGTCTCGCCGGTCGCGATCAGCTCCACGTACCGGCCGCCGTGCGCGCGGATCCGGTCCCGCTTCTGCTTCGGCGTGGTGGTCGGCACGTAGATGCGCCCGTGCACCTCCATGGCGCGGCACGCGAAGGCGACGCCCTGCGCATGGTTGCCGGCCGAGGCCGCGACCACGCCGGCCGCCTTCTCGGCCTCGGTGAGCTGCGCCATCAGGTTGTAGGCGCCGCGGATCTTGTACGAGCGGACCACCTGGAGGTCCTCGCGCTTGAGGTACACCTTCGCTCCGGTCAGCGCGGAGAGCCGCTCGCAGTGCTGCAGCGGGCTGATCGACACGACCCCGGCGAGACGCGACCGGGCCTCGATGATCGAGTTCACCGTCAGGTCGGCGGCGGCACTGGACATCGATGACGTAGACATGCGCACCATTTTCCCACCTCGTCGGAACGCGCCGCACCCCACCCGGCGCTCGCACCCCGTGCGGACCGCCGTTCTGCCATCATTGCCTGGTGTTCGACGGTGACCGCATGCGCTTCGGGTTCGCCGCCTCGGTCATCGGCCTGGGGCTCGCGGCGTTCACCGTCCCCTGGGGCGAGCACCTCCCGCTCGCGCCGATCCTCTACGCGGTGGTGTGCCTCGTCGTCGCCTCCCGGTTGTCGCCCGCGGCCCGCCTCCCCGAACGCGCCTGGATCGGCGTGGAGGCGATCGGGGCCGTCGCAGGAGCAGTGCTCTTCGTCCTGCAGCCGAATCCCGGCACGGGCATGCTGCTGTACGTCTCGGCCGTCTACTACGGTGTCCGGTTCCCGCAACGGGTCTCGATCCCCCTCGCCGCGCTCCTCGGCGGCACCGTCGCCCTCGGACTCGGCCTCCAGGGCTCGGGGGACTTCTGGATCGGCTTCACGATCGCGGTCACCGTCTGGGCCGGCATCGCCCGCCGCACACGCCACGAACGGACCCGGGCACTGGAGCAGCTGGTGGAACAGACCACGCTGACCGCGGAGTCCGAGGCGCGCAACAGTGCTCTGGCGGAGCGCGCCCGCATCGCCCGCGACCTGCACGACGTCCTCGCCCATACGCTCTCCGGCGCCGGGATGCAGCTCGAACTCGCCGACGCCCTTCTCGAAGCGGACCGGCCCGCCGACGCCCGCGCCGCGATCCAGCGCGCCCGCGGCGCCATCGCCGACGGTGTCACCGAGGCACGCGGCGCCGTGCACGCCTTGCGGGAGGACACCGTCGACCTGCCCGAGGCGCTGGCCGCGCTCGCGGACGGTCCCGAGGAGGCCGTCGAGACGCATCCGGTCGATCTGACGGATGCGCAGGCCCGGGCGGTGCTGCGCATCGCGCAGGAGGCCATCACCAATGCCCGACGGTACGCCGCGGGCGCGCCCGTCACGGCCCGTCTCTTCCCTGTGCCCGACGGTGCCGAGCTCACCGTCACCAACGGGCCCGGCGCGGCGACCGGCGTGCACGGGTCCGGCATGGGTCTGCTCGGCATGCGCGAACGCGCCGCCGAAGCCGGTGGCACGGTCCACGCGGGCCCCGACGCCGGCGGAGGATGGACCGTGCGCCTGCACATCCCGACGAAGGAGCCCGCATGAACGATGTCCGCGTGGTCGTCGCCGACGACCAGGCGGCGGTGCGCGACGCACTCGCCGCGATGCTCGACCTCACGCCGGGAATCGCCGTCGTCGGGGCGGCGGCGGACGGGGTGGAGGCGGTGGCACTGGTCCGAGAGCACCGTCCGGACGTGCTGCTCACCGACCTGCGGATGCCCAACCTCGACGGTGCCGGCGCCACCGCCCGCGTGCTCGCCGATGCGCCGGACACCGCCGTCGTCCTACTCACCACCTACGACGACGAGGAGTCGATCCTGCAGGGCCTGGAGGCCGGGGCGCGCGGCTATCTGACCAAGAACGCCGGGCGCGCCGAGATCGCGGCGGCGATCGTCGCGGCGGCGGCCGGACAGTCGGTACTCGATCCGGTGGTGCAGCAGCGACTGCTGCTCTCCGCCACGGGGCGGGCCGGGCGGCGTGCGGCACCGTCGGACCCCGTCGCCCCGCCCGTCGACCTGACGCCCCGCGAGACCGAGGTACTGCGCCTGATCGCCGACGGCCTCACCAACCGCGACATCGCCGCGCACCTGTTCGTCAGCGAGTCGACGGTGAAGACGCACATCAACAATCTCTTCGCGAAGGCCCAGCTCCGGGACCGTGCGCACGCGGTCCGCTTCGCCTTCGATTCCGGGATCGCCGCATCCGGTCAGGGCGATTGAAAACCTTCTTCTCTGCGCGCCAACGACTTACGGTCGGACATCATGGCGACAACGATTCTCTCCCCGGCGCGGGTGGCGGTGGACGCACGCGCGGACGGATCCGCGGGCGACGTGCGCCTCGTCTCGCGCCGCCGCCCCGGACGCTGGGTGGCCGCCGCGGTCGTGGCGGTGCTCGGCGCGATGCTCCTCAACACGCTCCTCACCAATGACCGCTTCGAATGGCCCACCGTGGCGCACTACTTCACCCAGGAGTCGGTGCTCAAGGGGCTCTGGCTGACCATCTGGCTCACCGCCGTCACCTTCGCCGCCGGGTTCGTGCTCGGCATCGGCCTCGCGGCGATGCGACTGTGGGGCGGCCCCCTCCTGCAGGCGGTGTCCTTCGGCTTCGTCTGGATCGTGCGCTCGGTCCCGCCGCTGGTCCTGCTGCTCTTCTGGTTCCAGCTCGCCTCCCTGTATCCGCAGCTCTCGCTGGGCATCCCCTTCGGCCCCGCGTTCGTCACGTTCGACACCACGCACCTGATCGGCGCACTGGTCGCCGCGATCATCGCCCTCACCATCGACGTCGCCGCGTTCGCCGCCGAGATCGTGCGCGGCGGCCTGGTCTCCGTGGATCCCGGGCAGAGCGAAGCGGCCCGATCACTCGGCCTGAGCCCGCGCCGCATCTTCCGCCGGATCGTCCTCCCCCAGGCGATGCCCGCCATCATTCCCGCGTCCGGCAACCTGCTGATCGGGCTCCTGAAGTCGACGTCGCTGGTCAGCGTCATCGCGGTGACGGATCTCCTGTACTCGGTGCAGCTCGTCTACAACCAGAACTTCAAGGTGATGCCGCTCCTGCTGGTCGCGACCATCTGGTACGTCGTGATCACCTCCGTGCTGGCCGTGGGCCAGTACTTCGTCGAATGCCGCTTCAACCGAGGGCGCCGGGACGCCCGCCCCTTCCGCGAGGTCCTCGCCGACGCCGCGCGCCTGCGCCCCCGGCTCCCCCGTCCGGCCGCCCCGGCGGGTGAGCGCGGATGAGCGCCATCGAGGTCCGCGGCCTGCGGAAGTCCTTCGGCGGCACCGAGGTGCTGCACGGCGTCGACCTGGACGTGGCCCAGGGCGAGGTCGCCATCATCCTCGGCCCCTCCGGGTCCGGGAAGTCGACCCTGTTGCGCTGCATCAACCACCTCGAACGCCCCGACGCCGGATACGTGCGGGTGAACGACGACCTGATCGGCTACCGCGAGGCGGGTCGACGCGGTGATGCGACGGTGCTGCGCGAACTGCACCCGCGCGATGTCGCGCGGCAGCGCCGCCGCATCGGCATGGTCTTCCAGCAGTTCAACCTGTTCCCGCACTTCACCGTCCTGGAGAATCTCACCGAGGGGCAGCTCGCCACCGGTATCGCGCCCGCCGAGGCCGCCGAGCGCGGCCGCGAGTTGCTCGCCCGCGTCGGGCTCGCAGGCCGGGAGAAGGCCTACCCGTCGCAGCTCTCGGGAGGCCAGCAGCAGCGGGTCGCCATCGCTCGCACGCTGGCCATGCGGCCCGATGTCGTGCTCTTCGACGAGCCGACCTCCGCTCTCGACCCCGAGCTGGTCGGCGAGGTCCTCGCGGTGATCCGCGATCTCGCCGGATCGGGCATGACCCTCGTCGTGGTCACTCACGAGATCGGCTTCGCCCGCGACGTCGCCGACACCGTCGTCTTCATGGACGACGGCCGCATCGTCGAGACCGGCCGGCCCGAGGCGATCTTCGCCGACGCCGAGCACCCCCGCACCCGCGAATTCCTCGCGGCCGTGCGCTGATCCTAGCTAGACCCGAGTCCAAGGAGAACCCATGCGCAGCCGCGCCCTGCTCACCCTCCCCCTGATCGCCGCCGCCACCGTCCTCGCGGCGTGCGGTGGCTCGTCCGATCCGGCGGCACAGAGCTCCAACTACCCGATTCCGACGCAGGATGTCGTGTCGTCGGTCGCCGTCGATCCCGCCGCGCAGGCGCTCCTGCCCGCCGGCACCAAGGAACTGACGCTCGGCCTGACCCGCCAGCCCGGCATCAACAACCTGCCGCACGGCGGCGAGGTGCCCGACGGCAACCCGGTGGGCCTCGACGTCGACCTGCGCAATGCCGTGGCGAAGGCGCTCGGAGTCACGTGGAAGCAGGAGATCGGCACGTTCTCGACGATCATCCCCGGCGTCCAGAACGGCCGGTACCAGGTGGGACAGGGCAACTTCGGCGTCACCAAGCCGCGTCTCGACGTCGTGGACTTCGCGACCTACTTGAACGACGGACAAGCCTTCGTCGGCGCGTCGAAATCGGGCCTCACGAGCGTGAAGACGCTGGAGGACCTGTGCGGCAAGCGGATCGTCACCGGCTCGGGCACCACTTTCCAGCAGATCCTCGAGAAGGGCGTGCAGCAGTGCACGTCGAAGGGCAAGCCGGCGTACACCGTCCAGTACCTCGACGATCAGGGCGCGGTGATCCTGAGCCTGCAGAACAACAAGGTGGACGCCTTCTTCGGCCCCACGCTCTCCCTGCGGTACCTGGTGGACAAGGTGCCCGGCACGACGTTCCTGGGCGAGTACTCCACCACCGTGGTCGGTTTCGTCACGGCCAAGGGCTCTCCGATCGCTCGGGCGATCTCGCAGGCGATCAACACACTCATCGCGCGCGGCGAGTATCAGCGGCTCTTCGAGAAGTGGAAGGTGCCGACCTCGGCGCTGCCCAAGTCCGAGATCAACCCGGCGGCCGGGTTCTGACCGATGGCGATCGACTCCCTCGCATTCCTCACGCCCGGCAACTACGAGGACGGAGATCCGGCCGGCGGGCTCGAGGACACCCTGCGCCTGATCGAATTCGGCGAACGCCTGGGCTACCGCGGCGCCTGGGTGCGCCAGCGCCACCTGGAGCACGGGATCTCCTCCGCCGCTGTCTTCCTCGGCGCGGCCTCGCAGCGCACCACCGCGATCGAGCTGGGCACCGCCGTCATCCCCATCGGCTACGAGAACCCCTTCCGGCTGGCGGAGGACCTGTCCCTCGCCGACGCACTGTCGCGCGGACGCATCCAGGCCGGCTTCTCCACCGGGATGCCGCACGCGGACCTGCTCGCGGACGTGGTCTTCGACGGTGACTGGCGGACGTACGAGCTCGGGCACGCGCGGGTGGCGCGCACCGTCGAGCACCTGCGGGGTGCGTATCTCGGCGACGACGACACGCGGATCGAGTCACCGGGCAATGTGCAGCGGCCGCGCCTGCAGCCGCACACCCCCGGACTGGCCGACCGATCCTGGTACGGAGGAACCTCGCTCGGTTCGTCACGGTGGACCGGCGGGGCCGGACTGCACCTGCTCACCGGCAACATCGTCTCCGCCGGGGGCATCGATTCCGACGACTTCGGCACCGTCCAGGCCGCGCTCATCGACGAGTACCGCAGGGCCGGCGGCGCCGGCCGGCGGGTGGCCGTCGGGCGCGTGATCGTCCCGACGGACAGCGCCGACCGTGCCACCGCCGAGCGCTACCGGGCCTACGCGCGCTCGCGGTACCAGCGGACCCTGGCCGCGCACGGCGAGAAGCGCACATTGTTCGCGGAGGATCTCGTGGGGCCGATCGCGGAGATCGCCGAACGCCTCGCCGCCGATCCGGCGTTCTCCCCGGAGACCGGGCCCGTCACCGAGTTCCGGCTCGAGCTGCCCTACGAGTTCGACGTCCGGGACTACGAGCAGATCCTCACCGACGCCCGCGGTCTGCTCCCGATTCTGTCCTCGGCGGCCTAGGTCCGGGTCTCCCGCAGCGCCCGCACCAGGTTCTTCTGGATCTTTCCGGTCGCGGTCTTGGGGAGGGCGTCGACGAAGACGATCTCCTTGGGCGCCTTGAACCCCGCCAGGTTCTCCTTGGCGTACGCGAGGAGCGCGTCACCGTCGGCCCGCCCCGACGGTGCGCTGACGACGAAGGCCGTGACCGCCTCGCCCCACCGCTCGTGCGGGACGCCGACCACGGCGACCTCGGCGACGGTGTCGTGGCCGAGCAGGACCCGCTCGACCTCCACCGAGGAGACGTTCTCGCCGCCCGATTTGATGATGTCCTTGGCCCGGTCGGTGAAGTAGACGACGCCCTCGTCATCGAGGTAGCCGATGTCGCCGCCGTGGAACCAGCCGTGCGCGAAGGCATCCGCGTTCGCGGCCGCGTTGTTCCAGTAGCCCTCCATGAGCTGCGGGGCGCGGTAGACGATCTCACCGACCTCGCCGGGCGGGAGCAGCGTGCCGTCGTCGCCCATGATCGCGACGTCGGTGGAGACGGTGGCGGGCCCCCAGGAGTCGTCCTTGACGCCTTGGTGGCCCGACCACTGCAGCTCCGACGCCGGCGTCGTCTCCGTCTGGCCCGAGCCGAGAATGATGGCGGCGGAGGCGAATCTGGCCCGCAGCGCCGCGAGCAGCTCGGCCGGCATCGGCGCCATCGCGTACATGCCCGCGACCAGCGACGCGGTGTTGTCGTCGTCCAGTTCGGGACGGGCCAGCAGCGCGGCCCACATCATCGGCAGCAGCGTGATGTGGGTGACCCGGTGATCGACGAACGCGCGGGCCAGCTTCTCCGGGTCGAAGCCCCGCAGCAGCACTGCGGTCCCGCCGGTGATGAGCGTGGGCATGAGCAGCGCGTCGAGCGCCGTGACGTGGAAGAGCGGCAGCGCGATCGGCTGGACGACGGGTTGCACGTCGGGGCGCAGCCCCAGCCCGAGAGCGGACGAGAGCGCCGAGATGTGCACCGCGACATGGCTGGTGACCACGCCCTTCGGCCGGGCGGTGGTGCCGGACGTATACAGGCAGTGGAGGATGTCACGGTCCTCGACGATCGTCTCCACCACGGAATCGTCCGGATCCGCGACCTCGGCGAAGCCGGTCGACGGTACGCCGCCCACGTCGCCCGGGATCTCACCCGCGCCGTTCGAGACGACGTACACCGCCTCGACAGCGTGGTCGGCGGCACCGAGCGCGGCGGTGAGGGCAGGCACGAAGACGTCCTCGGTGATGACGGCGCGCACGCGGCTGTCGCCGAGCTGGTAGGCCACGTCCCCCGGAGCGAGGAGCAGATTCAGCGGCATCGCGACCACGCCGAGCTTCGCGCACGCGAACACCGAGACCACGAACTCCCAGCGATTCTGCAGCTGCAGCGCGATCGCGTCGCCGCGCCGGTAGCCGCGCGCCTGGAGCCCCCGGGCGAGGGCGTTCGCGCGGCTCTCGAGCTGCCGGTAGGTGACGGTGTGGTCCCCGTCGACGACGGCCGTCCGGTCACCGAAGGTCCGGGCGGCGCGGGTGGGCAGGTCGCCCAGGCACACGCGGTGGGTCAGGTTGACGACAAGGGGGTCGACTCCCCTGAGATCGGGGCGCATCGATCGGCTCATGGCCGCACGCTAGCCGGTTCGCACGGCGCCCGCGGGGCGAACGAGTGAAGACCCGCTAACCCGCGCGCTGCGCGGCGGTCTCCTCCGGCAGCGGCAGGCCGAGGTGCTCGCGCAGCGTGGTGCCCTCGTACTCGGTCCGGAACGCCCCGCGCTCCTGCAGCAGCGGGACGACGCCGTCGATGAACTCGTCCAGGCCGGTGGGGGTGAGGTGCGGTACGAGGATGAAGCCGTCCGCGGCGTCCGCCTGGATGAAGGTGTCGATCTCGTCGGCCACCTGCTGCGCGGTGCCCACGAACTGGGGTCGGGTGTTGAGCTCGATGACCAGTTCGCGGATGGACAAGCCGCCGGCCTCGGCGCGGGCGCGGTAGGCCGCGACGATCTCCCGGGGGTCCGCGTGCAGAACGCGACCCTGCACCGCCGTGGTCTCGTAGACCGGCTCGACGTCGGGGAGCGGACCGTCGGGATCGAAGGACTGCAGCTCCCGGCCCCACACCTGCTCGAGGAAGTTGAGCGCCGTCTGCGGGCCGACCTGCCGCCGCCGGATGTCGCGCGCCTTGTCCTGCGCCTCCTCGGGCGTGTCGCCGACGACGGCGGCGGCACCGGGGAAGACCTTGAGGTGGTCCGGATTCCGGCCACGGTCGGCGGCGCGACGTTTGACGTCGGCGTAGAAGGATCGGCCGCTCTCGAGCGAACCGTGGCGGGTGAAGATCGCATCCGCCTGCGCTGCGGCGAAGTCGCGCCCCTCCCCCGAGTCGCCCGCCTGCAGCAGCACGGGGCGTCCCTGCGGCGAGGGCGGCAGCGGCGCGCCGCCCCGGACGTCGAACTGCGCGCCGTGGTGCACGATCTCACCGCGGCCCCAGCCGTCCCAGAACTTCCGTGCAACGGTGATGAACTCGTCCGCGCGGTGGTACCGGTCTGCGTGCGCGAGGAAGCCGCCGCGACGGAAGTTCTCCCCGGTGAAGGCGTCCGAGCTCGTCACCATGTTCCACGCCGCGCGGCCCGCGCTGAGGTGATCGAGCGTGGCGAACTGCCGGGCCACGTCGAAGGGCTCGTTGAAGGTGGTGTTGATCGTGCCCGCGAGGCCGATCCGGTCGGTCACCGCCGCCAACGCGGAGAGCACGGTGAAGGTGTCGGGCCGGCCCACGACGTCGAGGTCGTGGATCCGCCCGAGATGTTCGCGCAGGCGCAGCCCCTCGGCGAGGAAGAAGAAGTCGAACTTCGCGCGCTCGGCGGCGCGGGCGAGGTACACGAAGGAGTCGAACTCCACCTGGCTCCGCGCCGCGGGATCGGACCAGACGGTGTTGTGGTTGACGCCCGGGAAGTGCGCCGCGAGGTGGATCGGCTTGCGGTGCGCACCCTCCCGGACCGGGATTCCGGAAACGTCACGGGTCGCCGGTGTCGGGCTGTTCGTCATAGCAGTCCCCATTCCTTGGCCAGGAGCTCGTGGCTGCGCAGGCGTGCGGTGTGATCGTGCGTGACCGAGGTGATCACCAGTTCGTCGGCGCCCGTGCGCTCGGCGAGGGCACGCAGCCCGTCGGCGACGCGACCGGGCTGGCCCACGAACTGCGTCTCGGTGCGGTCGGAGACCGCGGCTCGCTGATCCGCGCTGAGAGCGTCGCTGTTCCGCGGGTAGGCGATCGCTCCGGCACCGTGGCGGATCGAGTGCACCCACGCCGGGAAGCCGGCGGCGAGCTCGCGCGCCTGCGCGTCGGTCTCACCGACCACGACATCCGCACTGACCACCACATGGGGTGCGCTCAGCCGCTCCGAGGGACGGAAGGCGTCGCGGTAGGCCTGCGCCGCCTCGACGGTGGTCGCCGGACTGACGTGGTAGTTCGCGACGAACGGCAGGCCGCGGGCACCTGCGAGTTGCGCGCTCTCCCCCGCGCTGCTGCCGAAGATCCACACCGGGGCCTCGCGCGCCGCCTCCGCGACGGGAGACCGCAGCGAATGGCCCTCGGCGACGAAGGTGCCGGCAACGAGGGCGAGGACGTCGTCGACCTGCTCCGTGTAGCTCGGCGGCTCGGCCTTCGGGTGGTAGAGCCGCTCGTACCCGGCGACGATCGCCGGGTTGGGTGCCGGCGCACCCGGCGGAGGCGTTCGCAGTCGCTGCCCGGTACGCCCGAGCCCGATGTCGACACGACCGGGGTGCAGCGCCGCGAGCACGCCGAAGGCGTCGGCGACGGCCGGCGCAGTGGTGAACCCGATGAGCACGGCCGCGGACCCGACGCGGATCCGGCTGGTGCGGGCCAGGATCTCGGCGATGAGTACGGCGGGTGCCGCACTCGCGACGTGCGCGAAGTGATGCTCGGCGACCCAGTACCGGCCGTAGCCCCAATCCTCCGCCCGGCGGGCGAGATCCAGGGTGTTGCGCAGCGCGTCCGACGGGGTGCCACCCTCCGGGATCGGCGCCAGATCGAGGATGTTCAGCCCGGTCATCAGGCCCCCTTCACGGCGGCGAAGCGGTTGATCGCGGGCCCGAGACCCAGGATCTCGCGGAGCGTCCCCGTGCGCGGAGCCCCGGGCAGGAGCGGCGCGAAGGCGACGCGGAGCCTGGGCAGGTCGACGGCGTTCACGCCGGGCCGGAACCGGGCACCGTCGAAGCCGAGGGACTGCCACCCGGCCACCGCGCGGGCGAGCGCCTCCCCCGTACCGGCGAAGACCCGCGTGTCGTCGTCCGCGGTCTCACGGTGATCCAGTTTCTCGATGCGGCGCAACGCGGTCCGCTCGGAATCGGCGAGGTGGACGGTCACATCCACGAGCAGTAGTGGGACACCGGCCGCCCGAAGCCGGCGAGCCGTCCCGGCCAGCTCCTCGTCCGGACCGGCGGGCACGATGGCGATATCGGCGTCCGCGGCGACGGCCTCGGAGTCGGCGTCCGTGATCCGCACGACGACCGGCGGGCGTCCCTGCGGCGGCCGGGGCGTGATCGACGGCCCCTTGACCGAGAAGTTCTCACCGTGGAAGTCGATGTAGTGCAGCCGGTCCCGGTCGACGAACCGCCCGGTGGCGACGTCCTTGACGATCGCGTCGTCCTCCCAGCTGTCCCAGAGATCGCGCAGTACCTCGACGTATTCGCGCGCCTCGAGGGCGCGCGATGCCGGGTCCTGAGGGTCCTTACGCCCGAACAGCGCCGCGTCGGCGGGGGCACCCGTGGTCACGGGGAGCACACCCGCACGACCGCCGCTGACGTAGTCCAGCGTCGCAATGCCCTTCGACGCGTGGAAGGGCTCGGTGTGGGTGGCCGTCACGGTGGGGACGAGCCCGATGCGTGGCACCGCCGGCGCCACGCGAGCCGCGAGCAGAACGGCGTCGAACCGGCCGGAGAGCCGGTCCCGGGCGGTGAGCGAGAACGAATCCTCGAACGTGACGAAGTCGGAGGCGGCCACCTCCGCGGAGCGGGCCAGCCCAACCCAGTGCTCCGCGGAGGTGGCCTCCAGTGGGTCCGCTCCGACCTCCGCGAACGCTGCGGGATGCCAGCCGAAAGGCTCCAGGGCGATCCCGAGGACAGGGCGAGAGGTAGGTGCGGTCACGGATTCGACGGTAGGCGTCCGGCTTTCGCCTGTGACCCGTTGCGCTCACCGTGGATGCAAGGGAATCGCGCGAGGTCGTTACGTCCCTGCAGATCGGAAGTGCAAGCGGGGCAAGGTCCTCCACCGTCCTGAACCTCCCCGAAAGACTATTAACGGAACTAACCATTCTCCCGTTCTCCGTAGTAGCCTCGGCCCGTGCACGACGTCGACGCCGCCATGGCCCAGTGGCGCACCGAGTATCCGGGGCTCGACATCCTGTCGATGAGCATCATCAGCCGCCTCGCCCAGCTCGAGGTGATCGCCCGCACCGCGACCGAGGGGCCGTTGGAGAACGCCGGGCTCCGCCGCGGCGAGTTCGACGTGCTGGCGACGCTCCGCCGTTCCGGAGCGCCCTTCGCGCTCACCCCCGCGACGTTGGCGGATCAGCTCCTGATCACCCGCGCAGGTCTGACCGCTCGGCTCGACCGCCTCGAATCGGCGGGCCTGATCACTCGGACACCGAACCCGACCGACGGACGGGGCAAACGGGTCACACTCACCGAAGAGGGTCGTGGCCTCGTCGAACGCCTCCTCCCCGCCCACGTGGAGCGGGTGGGATCGATATTGGCGCCCTTGTCCGACGAGAGCCTCAAGACCTTCGACCTGCTCCTGCGGAATCTGACGACGCAGCCATCGCCGGACCAGCGCTAGTCGCACGCGCCCCAGGCGTCGCGACCAGCTCACCACGCTCCGACCCGCCCCGCGCGACACGCGAATCCGACAAAGCGGAGAGTGCTGAGTTTCTCCTGAGCAGAACCTGGGAGCGGCTGTTAGATTGCATCCATGTCGATGAAGAAGCTCGTCGCGGGTATCGCCGCGGCCGTCGCGATCACCACCCTCGTCCCCGGCATCGCAGGTGCCGAGCCCGCCAACGGCCGGTTCTGCGCCAAGGCCGACGCCGGCAAGACCGCCGTCCACAACGGTGTGAACCTCAAGTGTGTGCAGGACGGCAACCGCTACCGCTGGCGTCCGGCGAACGGCGCCACGCCGGCGAAGCCCGCCACCCCGGCTCCCGCGACCAAGTCGGCCACCAAGCCGGCGACGCCGTCCGCGTCGGCCACCCCGTCGGCCTCGGCCAAGCCCGGTGCGAAGCCGGCGGCCAAGCCCGCAGCCAAGCCCGCGACCTCCTCGGCCGCTGCGACCACCACCACGGCCAAGCCCGCAGCCTGACCTACCGAACGGACGTCGACAGGACGGTCCCCAGCACCGCCAGGCACATCGCCGGGCCGTGCGGGACCGTCCTGTCGCGTAGAGCGGCCGCCCAGACGATGGTGATGACCTGCGCCGCGACCATCGAGACGAGCACACCCGCAATGCCGGCGACCGTCGCGCTGACCACGCCGAGGGCCGGCGCCACCTTCACGTCCCCGGCGCCCATTCCCCGGCACACGAAAGCCATGCCGTTCACCGTCGTCCACAGCGCGGCACCGAGGAGCGGGGCGGGCGCACCGTCGAACACGGACCACGCGGCCCAGAGGAGCGCGATTGCGGCGGCGGGCAGGGTCAGGACATCCGGGAGCCGACGCTCGCGCACGTCGAACCAGCACAGCGCGGCGCACCACGCGATCACTCCCCCGAAGAGCCCCCACTCCACGCGGCCAGTCTGTCAGGCCTGCAACGCCCCGCGCAGCGGATCGGGAATCGGGATCGCGCCCGAGCCGTCGGGGTCGATCACGGCATAGACGACGCGCCCGACGACGGCCTGCGTCGGCTCGACCGCGTCGAGGTCGGCGAGGAAGACGAAGTCGAGGGTGAAGCTCTTGGTGCCGATCCGGCCGGGCCGGATCGCGATCTCGGAGTCGCGGTCATCGGTGAGCCCGGCGGCGTAGTCGAGTTCGACGTGCACGATCTGGATGTCGAATCCCTGGCTGGCCCACTGCTCCCACGCCGCGCCGCGCGCGGTGAAGAACCGACCGACGGCATCGTCGAGGTACGCGAGGTACCACATGTTGAACAGGACACCCTGCCGGTCGATCTCGTAGTACCGCGGACGGAATCGGTGACGGAACTCCGACATCATGCCTTCCTCGCGGCGTTCAGCGCCGCCGTCATCGCCTCCCGCGGAGCAGGACGCCCGGTGAACCATTCGGCCTGGCGGAAGGCCTGATGCAGCAGCATCGTCAGGCCGCCCGCGGTGCGCGCGCCCTTCGACTCGGCGGCCGCGACGAGCAGCGTGGGCCATGGATCGTAGGCCACGTCGGCCACCGCCGGCGCCGCGGAGGACAGCGCGTCCGCCAACGGGAAGTCGTCGGACTGCGCCCCGCCGGGGAGCGTGGAGACCAGCACGTCGGCGGCCGGGACCGACGCCGCTGCGAGGGCCGCCCACTCCGCCGTGAGGCCGAAGGCCTCGGCGCAGGCGAGCGCTCCCTGCGCCCGTTCCTCCGAGCGGGCGAGCACCGTCACCCTGCGGAAACCGCGGTCGGCGAGGGCCGCGAAGACCGGGCGGGCGGTGCCGCCCGCGCCCACGACCACCGCGGACTCCCCCGTCGCATCGCACTCGGCGAGGAGCCCCTCGGCACCGTCGACGTCGGTGCAGTCGGCGAGCCAACCGGACTCGGTGCGCACCAGCGTATTGGCCGACCCCACCGTCACGGCGCGCTCCGTCCGCTCCCCGGCGAAATCGAGCGCCGCGAACTTTCCGGGCATCGTCACCGACAGCCCCACCCATTCGGGCCCCAGTCCCCCCACCAGGCCCGGCAGGGCGTCGGCGTCGCATTCGATCCGCTCGTAGCTCCAGTCCAGGCCCAGCGCGGCGAACGCGGCACCGTGGAGGACGGGTGAGAGCGAGTGCGCGATCGGCTTGCCGAGAACGGCGGCGCGCCTCATCACGGCCCGCAACCCACGGTGAGGAACTTGTTCTCGCAGGCCTTCTGCCGGTTGCGCTCGTGCTGCGCGAAGTCATCCGTGAACAGGGTGGTGCCCTGCTTGTCCACGGTGACGAAGTAGAGCCATGGACCGGGCGCCGGGTTCTCGGTGGCCACCAGCGCCTCGGTGCCCACGGCGCCGATCGGTGTCGCCGGCAACCCCGTCTTGGCGTACGTGTTCCACTCGGTCTTCTTGAGCAGCTTCTCGCCCGCGACATCGATGCCGGTGACGGCCTCGCCGTAGTTCACCGTGGAGTCCATCTCGAGCTTCTGGTCCTTGGCCAGCCGGTTGAGGATCACCCGGGCGACCTTGGGGTAATCGTCGGCCTGGTTGACCTCACGCTCGACGATGGAGGCCGAGACCAGCACCTGGTACGGCGCGAGTTTCGCCGCCGACGTGCGGCTCGCCGAGAGCAGACCCTGCGTCTCGTACTGCTTCGCCGACGCCGTGATCAGATCCTTGAGGATCGCCTGCGGCGTGGCCGACGGGTCGATCTGGTCCCAGGTACCGGGAGCGATCAGGCCCTCGAGCCGCCGGTGGTCGCCCTTGAGGCGTACCACGGTGGCAGCGGCCCACTCCGGAACACCCAGGTCGGCGACGGTCGCGGAGGACGCGATCTTGACGAAGTCCGCCTTCGACGTCTGCTTCTTCACACCGTCGACGGTGTGGGCCGTGGCGGCGGAGAGCTGGCTGAAGATGCCGGGCGCGATCTTCCCGTCCTTGTTGCGCTTGTCATCGAGTACAGCGCCGGGCGAGACGTTGAGCATGCCCACGCGGTGAGAGCGGTTCGGATCGACGAGCATGGTGACGGCCTCGGACGCCGGGAGGGACTTGCGCAGCTCGTAGTAGCCGGCCGAGATCGGCTTGTCGCCCGCGGCGCGATTGAACGCACCGACCGACTTCACGACACCCGCGTCGACCAGATTCTGCGCGAAGTCGGAGTTGTTCTGGCCGATGACGTGCACCACCACCTCCGGACCGGCCTGGCCGGAGGCGAAGTCCTCGGGCGCCGCGGCGCCGCCGAAGAGCGAACCCCGCACCGTCCACAGCACACCGGCCACGACGACCAGGAAGACGACGAGCATGGAGAGCAGCGCGACGCGACGACGCCGCTTGATCCGTGCTCGCTCCGCGGCCCGACGCCGCTCCGCCCGGGTGGTCCGCTGTTCGCCGACCGACACCGGCTCAGCCCGGTGCCGGTTCCACCCGTCGCTCACTCGTCGACCTCCTCGCGGCCGGGCACCGGCCGCCTCTCGTCGAGCCATCCCTGCAGGATGGCCACCGCGGCGGCCTGATCGATCACCGCTCGCTGCTCCTTCGCCCGCACCCCGTTCTCGCGCAGCGCACGCTGCGCCGTGACCGTGGTGAAGCGCTCATCCGAGAAACATACCCGCGGCGGCGTTGCGGTCGCAGTAGCCAGGGCTCCGGCGAGCCGCCGCGCGAACCCTTCGGCCATGCGCGCGGACGCGCCGCGCTCCCCGCGCAGTGT
Source organism: Tsukamurella sputi (assembly GCF_007858445.1). GTDB lineage: Bacteria > Actinomycetota > Actinomycetes > Mycobacteriales > Mycobacteriaceae > Tsukamurella > Tsukamurella sputi. The sequence continues at coordinate 311,476 of NZ_VIGV01000002.1, forward strand.
GCGGGGCATACCGATCACGATCTCCACGGGCTCGTAGTCCACCACGAGTTGCGCGATCCGCCGGAGATCGGACCCGTCCTTCGCCGCCCGCACGGTCTCGACGGGGGTGGCGAGGATCCCGTCGGGATCCGACACGGCGACCCCGATGCGGGCCTTGCCCACGTCGAGGGCCAGCCGACGGCCCCGCTCCCACGACGACACCGTCAGGCGCCGGCCGTCCGCGTGACCTCGGCCCGGATCGCGGCGAGAGCCGCGTCGATGCCGGACGCGTCGGAACCGGCGCCCTGCGCGAGATCGGCCTTGCCGCCGCCGCGACCGCCGACCGACGGGGCAGCCGCCTTGACCAGATCGCCCGCCTTGATGCCGAGATCCTGCGCCGCATCGTTCGCGGCGACCACGAAGGGGACCTTGTCGCCGTCGACCGCGAACAACGCGATCACCGCGGCATCGGCGCCCAGACGCCCCTTGAGCTGGGTGACTAGGCCACGAAGCTCACCGGCTGCGACACCCTGGGGGGCCTTCGCCGCCACGAGACGTACGGGGCCCACCCGCTCGGGGCTCGAGGCGAGCTCCGCGAGCGCCGACAGCGCGGCCTGCGCGCGCAGCTTCTCGAGCTCCTTCTCCGCGTCCTTGAGGCGCGTGACGAGCGACTCGACGCGCGCCGGCACCTCCTCGGACGGCACCTTGAGCGAACTCGACAGCGCCGAGACGAGCGCGTGCTCCTTGGCGAGGAACTTCTGCGAGTCGAGGCCCACGTAGGCCTCGACGCGGCGCACACCGGAGCCGACGGAGCTCTCGCCGAGCACGGTGACGGGACCGACGAGCCCCGAACTCGCGACGTGGGTGCCGCCGCACAGTTCCATCGAGAACGGCCCGCCGATCTCGACGACGCGCACCCGGTCGCCGTAGTTCTCGCCGAACAGCGCCATGGCCCCACGACGCTTGGCCGTCTCCAGGTCCGTGACGTCGGTGTGCACCGCGTAGTCGGCCTGCACGGCCTCGTTGGTGACCCGCTCGATGTCGGCGCGTTGCTCGTCGTTCAGGCCGCCCGACCAGCGGAAGTCGAAACGCAGGTAGCCGGGCTTGTTGAGCGAGCCGGCCTGGACGGCGTTGGGGCCGAGGACCTGCCGCAGCGCGGCGTGCACCAGGTGGGTGCCGGAGTGGCCCTGCGTGCTGCCGTGGCGGTGGGCGCCGTCGACGGTGACCGTGACGGCATCGCCCTCCGTGACCTCGCCGGTGGCGACGGTGCCCTGGTGCCGCCAGAGCGTCTTGGCGACGCGCTGCACGTCGGTGACGACGATCTGCGCGCCCGCGGCGGTGGTGATGGTGCCGATGTCGGCGAGCTGGCCGCCGGCCTCGGCGTAGAGCGGGCTGCGGTCCAGGACGATCTCCACGTCGTCGCCCTGGTGCACGACGGGGACGCGGACGCCGTCCTTGATCAGGCCGAGGACCTGGGCCTCGGAGACCAGCTCGTCGAAGCCCGTGAACTCGGTGGGGCCGCGGTCGAGGAACTCGCGGAACACCGAGAGATCGGCGAGCGCGGACTTGCGGGAGTTCGCGTCGTCCTTCGCGCGCTGGCGCTGCTCGGCCATGAGGGCGCGGAAGCCCTCCTCGTCGACCGCGAGGCCGGCCTCGGAGGCCATCTCCAGCGTGAGGTCGATCGGGAATCCGTAGGTGTCGTGCAGGGTGAAGGCGTCGTCGCCCGAGAGCACCGTCCTACCGGAGGACTTGGTGGCGTCGACGGCATTGCCGAACAGCGTGGTGCCCTGCTCGAGCGTCTTGAGGAAGGCCTGCTCCTCGCCGGTGGCGACGGTGCGGATGCGCTGCGCGTCGTCGCCGAGAGACGGGTACGACGGCGACATCGTGGCGATGACGGTGTCGACGAAGACGCCCATCGTCTCGCCCGTGGCGCCGAGGAGCCGGGCCGAGCGGACCACGCGGCGCAGCAGGCGGCGCAGCACGTAGCCACGGCCGTCGTTGCCCGGGTTCACGCCGTCCTCGATGAGCATCACGGCGGTGCGGGTGTGGTCGGCGATGACGCGGAAGAGGCGGTCGTGCTCCGCATCACCGGCGTTGTAGCGCTGGCCGGTGAGCTCCTGCGCCCGGTCGATCACGGGGCGCAGCAGATCCGTGTCGTAGACGTTGTCGACACCCTGCAGCAGGAAGGCGACACGTTCGATGCCCATGCCGGTGTCGATGTTCTTCTTCGGCAGCTCGCCGAGGATCTCGAAGTTCTCCTTGCCGCCGCCCTGGCCCCGCTCGTTCTGCATGAAGACGAGGTTCCAGATCTCGATGTAGCGGTCCTCGTCGGCCTCGGGGCCGCCCTCGACGCCGTATTCGGGCCCGCGGTCGTAGAAGATCTCGGAGCACGGGCCGGCGGGACCGGGGATGCCCATGGACCAGTAGTTGTCCTTCATGCCGCGGCGCTGGATGCGCTCGGGCACCTGGCCGACCTCGAGCCACAGGTCGCGGGCCTCGTCGTCGTCGAGGTAGACCGTCGACCAGAGGCGCTCCGGGTCCATGCCGAAGCCGCCCTCGTCGACCGGATTCGTCAGCAGGCTCCAGGCGAACCGGATGGCATCGCGCTTGAAGTAGTCGCCGAAGCTAAAGTTGCCGGCCATCTGGAAGAAGGTGTTGTGCCGGGTGGTGATGCCGACCTCTTCGATGTCCAGCGTGCGAACGCACTTCTGGATCGACGTGGCGCGCTCGTACGGCGGGGTCTGCTGGCCGAGGAAGAAGGGCACGAAGGGCACCATGCCGGCGATGACGAAGAGCTGATTCGGGTCGTTCAGGACCAGCGATGCACTCGGCACCTGGGTGTGTCCGGCCTTGACGAAGTGGTCCGTGAACCGCTTCCGAATCTCATGGGTCTGCACAGCGATCCTTCGCGTTGAAGATGTCATCGAGCGTTACAGCGACCCGACCACCTTACCGACGCGCCACGTGCACACGCACCTGCCTTCCTCGGCCACCGTCACGCGGTGCCCTCTACCTCCGCCTGAGTATCCCGCGCAACCGCGTCACGCGCGGGCCGATCTCACGCTCGAAGCCGTGGTCGGTGGGCTTGTAGTAGTCGGTGCCGATGAGATCGTCCGGCGGGTACTGCTGGGCCGCAACCCCGCCCGGCACGCCGTGCGGGTACACGTAGCCCTGGGCGTTGCCCAGCTTCTCCGCGCCGGCGTAGTGGCCGTCGCGCAGGTGCGGGGGCACCGGCCCCGCCTTTCCCGCCGCGACGTCCGCCATCGCCGCACCGATGGCGGCGACGACACCGTCGGACTTCGGGGCCGAAGCGAGGTGGATGGTGGCCTGGGCGAGGGCGAGCCTGGCCTCGGGCATGCCGATCAGCTGCACGGCCTGTGCGGCGGCGGTCGCGACGAGCAGGGCCTGCGGGTCGGCCATGCCGATGTCCTCGGAGGCGTGCACCACGAGGCGGCGGGCGATGAACCGCGGATCCTCACCGGCCGAGATCATGCGGGCGAGGTAGTGCAGCGCCGCGTCGACATCGGAGCCGCGGATCGACTTGATGAAGGCGCTGATCACGTCGTAGTGCTGGTCGCCCGCGCGGTCGTAGCGGACGGCCGCGGTATCGATCGACGATTCGACCGCCTCGAGCGTGATCTCCTCGCCGCCCTCCCCCAGCGTCACGTCGGCGGCGGCCTCGAGCGCGGTGAGTGAGCGCCGGGCATCACCGCCGGCGAGACGGACCAGGTGCTCGCGGGCCTCGTCGGCGATGGTCAGCGCGCCGTCGTATCCGCGCGGATCCGACAGCGCGCGATCGATGAGCTCGGAGATGTGCGCGGGCTCCAGCGGCCGCAGCTGCAGGATCAGCGAGCGCGAGAGCAGCGGCGAGACGACCGAGAAGCTGGGGTTCTCGGTGGTGGCCGCCACGAGGAGCACCACCCGGTTCTCCACCGCGGCCAGAAGCGCGTCCTGCTGCGCCTTGGAGAACCGGTGCACCTCGTCGATGAAGAGGACGGTCTGCTCGTCGACGAGGAGGCGGCGGCGCGCCAGGTCGATGACCGCGCGCACGTCCTTCACCCCCGCCGACAGCGCGGACAGCGCCTCGAAGCGCCGTCCCGTCGCACCCGAGATGAGCGAGGCGATGGTGGTCTTGCCGGTACCCGGAGGTCCGTAGAGGATGACGCTGGCGGCGCCCGCACCGTCGATCAGCCGGCGCAGCGGCGTACCCGGCCCGAGGAGGTGTTCCTGGCCGAGGACCTCGTCCAGCCCCTGCGGCCGCATGCGGACGGCCAGCGGCGTACCGGTGTGGGTGGGGACGAACTCGACCGGGCCGTTCGCCGGCGGCGCGGCCGGCGCTCCCAGATCCCCGTCGTCACCGAACAGGGATCCGGTCACAACGCGCGGACCTCCGCGGCGGCGGCGAGTGCGAAGTCGTGCACCCGCGGATCGGCCGCGGCGAGGCGGTCCCAGCGCGCGGCGAGATCGGCGTTCGACCACGCCGGCAGGCTGTCGAGGTGCCCCGCGTCGATGCGGCTCGCGGAATCGAGCCCCAGCGCCCAGTAGGTCGCCAGCGTGAGCCAGGCCAGCTTGGCGGTGGTCACGTGGCGGCGCAGCGCCACGTCATCGGCGAGACGGGGCCACAGCCGGACGACCTCGGACCGCCAGGCCTCGACGATCGCCACGTCGAATTCGGGCGCGTGACCGTCCTCGGTGCAGTCCGGGTAGGTGAGCAGGACGTAGGCCACATCGAGCGCGCCGTCGCGGAAGCCCGCCCACTCGTAGTCGAGGAAACGCACCGCGCCGCCCACGACGTGCGTGTTGTCGGGCCCCACGTCGGACGGGCTGAAGGCACGGAAGGGTCCCTCGCTGAACAGGGCGACCGCCGCATCCAGCACGGTCCGCGTGGTCTCGTCGATGCCGCCGACGGCCGCCGGAACGGCCTCGGCCGCACGCGCCGCCTCCCCGGCGACCGGGTCGTTACGGGAATCGGTGTGCTCGCGGCGCGCCAGCACGGACAGGTCGCGCTCGCGGCCGTAGGTGCCCGCGTGCATGCGGCCCAGCGCCTGCGCCCAGGCGGAGAGAACAGTGGCGGCGCCGGCCGACGGCGTGCGCCGGAGCAGGTCCCCCATCGTCTCCCCCTCACCGAGGTCCTGCAGCACGAGGATGCGCTCGTGGGCGTCGGAGGCCAGGAGTTGCGGGCCGGGCCGCGCATCGACGGGCAGCGCCGTCGCGAACTTGTAGGCCGCGCCTTCGCGCGCGAAGGCCTCGGAGTGATCGGCGTCGGAATGGTCCGCGGCGCGCAGCTGCTTGATGACCACGGAACGCGGAAGCAACGGATTGTTGTGCAACACCCGGACCCGCATCACCAGGGTGCGGCCGGAACCGCCCAGATCCTCCGGTTCCCCCAGCTCAACGGGTGCGCCGACTCGGCGACCCAGCAGGCCCTCCACCGCGGTGAGGGCCGCCCTCGTCGTCTCGTACCCCAGCGCGGCAACCATCATCTCCAACCTACCTCAGTCGGGGATGGGTGCGACGTCCACGGAGACATGGATCTTCGATCCCTTCGAATCGGTGTAGATGACGCCGCGCAGGGGCGGCACGTCCTCGTAGTCGCGGCCGAAGGCGACCGTCACGTGGCGCTCGTCGACGAACTTGTTGTTGGTCGGATCGAAGGGCAGCCAGACGTCGCCCGGCAGCCACACGGCGGCCCACGCATGGGTCGCCCCGGCGCCGACGACGCGGTCCTGTCCGGGCGGCGGCTCGGTCGCGAGGTAGCCGGAGACGTACCGCGCGGCCAGCCCCTTGGAGCGCAAGCAGGCGATCGCGACCCGGGCGAAGTCCTGGCAGACCCCCTCGCGGCGCTCCATGACGGTGCCAACGCGGGTCGAGACGTTGGTCGCACCGGACTTGTAGGCGAAGTCCGAGTAAATCCGCGTGGTCAGCTCCTCGACGGCCTCCACCAGCGGCTTCCCCGGGGTGAAGACCGCATCGGCGTAGGCGCGCACGGCATCGTCGATCTCCGGCGGCCGCTGGTCGAGGCGGTACTGCGCCGCGATCGCCCCCGCCTCGCCGACGGGCCTGGCCAGCTCCCACGGCGCCAGCGCCGGCCCCTCGTCGGTGATGGACTTCTCGAGCGGGTCCACCTCGACGAGCGACTCACCGCGGACCAGGAGGCGGGTGTGCGGGGTGGTCACGTGGAAGTAGGTGTCGGTGTTGCCGAAGGCGTCGACGCCCTCGGAGCGGTCCGACGGCTCGGGGCCGATCGTGATCGCGTGCTCGGCGACCCGCTGGTCCGCCAGCTCGCGGGGCGAGAGGTAGCAGCGCCCGAAGCTCGACGTGACCTCGGCGTCGTACGTGTACGTGGTCTCGTGGACCACGCGGTACCGGCGGGTCGAGGAGTCCTCGGTCCGCCGGGAGAAGCTCAGCCCCACGACTGCACCCCCACCCAGATCGGTCGTGCGGCCGCGGGCGGCGCGAACCGCGTCCGCTCCAGCACGTCGGACACCTCGCGCAGGCCCTCGTCGACGGCGTCGAGCAGGCCCTCCAGCTCCGCACGACGACCGTCGGCGACGATCTCGGCGTCGTCCGGATCGAACCGGCCCAGGCGGCCGAGCGCCTCGCCGACGGTCCGCTCGCAGCTCGCGCTGCGCAGCTCGTCGGGCAGGCGCCCCAGGTCGGAGGACAGCGTCGTGAGCGCCGCGACCAGCGAGCGCGGGTTGGTGGCGTCGAGGAACATCAGCTCGACGGCGGCGCCCGCCCGGAGGACGGCGCGGTGCCGTCGCCGGTACGTGACGGCGGATTCGCAGCTCACCAGGTAGGCCTCGAGGAGCCCCGCCTCGACCTCGGCGGCGTTCTCGGGCACGACCATCGCCCGGGTGACGGCGCTGAGCTGCAGCGCCCGCTCGATCCGGCGGCCGGCGTCCATCATCAGCCAGGCCGGGTCCTGGACCAGGGACTCGCGCCCCAGTCCGGCGAAGGCGAGCAGCGAGACCAGCACCTCGCCGAGGGTCTGGTCGAGCTGTTCTCCGCCGTCGGCGACATCGGCCGCGAGCCGTCCCAGCGAGCGTTCCGCGCCGCTGAGCACGAGCCACGTGTCGGTCGACATCTGATCGCGCACGGCGCGCAGGCAGGCGCGCAGCCGCACCCCGGAGTGCGCGACGCTGCCGGGCACGTCGACGTCGAGAGTCAGGCGCCGCAGACGCGCGAGCACGTCGGTCTGCTCGGTGCCTTCGACGAGGATCGGCCCCAGTTGATCGGTCACGGTGGCGGCGACCACCGCGTCGAGCAGGGGCTGCAGCACCCCGGCACCGGCCTGCCACGGGCGATGCCGGAACTCCCGGCTGCGATCGTGCGCCATCGACAGCAGCCGGACGGTCGCCTCGGCGCGCTCGGCGTACCGGCCGATCCAGAACTGGTCGGAGAGCACGCGCGGCGTCGCGACCGGCCCGCTCGGGGCGGATCCGGTCCGGCCTGCGCGCGGTGCGGTCGCGACCCGGGCGTGCGTCCGGACGTCGTCCGACGTCGGCACCCACACGTCGCGCGCCGCCGACGAGTACAGGAGGGCGCCGTCGGCACCGTCGAGCAGCACCTGGCCGAGCCCGCCGGGGAGCACCGTGTAGCCCGATTCCTGGGCGAGGGAGAACGCCCGCAACGCGAACCCCCGCTCGGCGACGGCGCCGCCGTCGATCGCGGGACGGCCGGTGAACGGAACGAGGGTCTTCACGCACCAGACCGTCGGGTCCGCGGCGATCCGGACGCGCAGCTCGTCGGCCCGGGCAGCGGTGAGCTCCGCGCCGGCCAGCCGCTCGCCCGTGGCGAAGTTCAGGACCAGCCGGTCCTCGAGCGGGCCGTCGATCGCGGCGCGGCCGGCGGGGGTGGCGGCGTGCAGGGTGGGGGTCGACGGCAGCAGCAGGTCCTCGTCGAGCAGGTCGCGGCACAGCTGCGGCAGGTACGCGTGCAGGGCGGGGTTCTCGAGCACGCCGGATCCGAGCGTGTTGACGACGGTGACCGCCCCACGGGTCATCATCTCCACGAGCCCGACGACCCCGAGCTGCGAGTCGGTCCGGAGGTCGAGGGGGTCGGAGAACTCGGAATCGACGCGCCGCAGGATCACGTGCACGCGCTTCATCCGCCCGAGGGAGCGCATGAACACTCCCCCGTCGCGCACCGTCAGGTCGGACGCCTCGACCAGCGGAAAACCCAGGACCGACGCGAGGTACGCCTGGTCGAAGGCGGTCTCCGAGAAGGAACCGGGACTGAGCACCACGACGGTCGGATCGTCGACGCCGGGCGGCGCCGCCTCGACGAGCTGGACCCGCAGCGCCGCGGCGAACGACGAGACCGGACGCGGCGTCTCCTCCCGGAACTCGCGGGGCAGGGCGCGGGAGGTCACGCGTCGATCGGCCAGCGCGTAGCCCACGCCGGACGGTGCCTGGGTCCGATCGGTGACCACGGCGTACCCCGTACCATCGGCGGCTTCGCCCACGTCCACGGCGTGCAGGAACAACGACCTGGGACCGGGCGACGGTACGCCGACCGCGCGGCGGATGTACCCGGGGTGCGCGAAGAGCACCTCGGGCGGCACCACGCCGGTCCGGACGGTGCGCTGCTCGCCGTAGAAGTCCCCCAGCACCGCGTCGAGCAGGAGGGACCGCTGGGCGACGCCGCGCGCGAGCGCCTCCCACTCGTCGCTGCCGAGGACCACCGGCAACGGGTCCAGCCGCCACGGGCCCGGCTCGGTGGGATCCGCCGTCGCGGGCAGCGCGTCGAGGGCGTTGTAGGTGATGCCCTCGTCGTCGATGAGCCCGCGGACCCGGCCGGTGAGCCGGCGCAGGCCGTCGCTGTCCAGGTCGCGCAGACCGTCGATGGACACGGCGGAGCTACTCCTTCGCCGCCTCGGCGTTCCCGGCCGGGTTCGCGGTGGCGGCCTCCGGCTTCTTCGGCTTCGCGTCCATGCCCGACTCGCGACGCTGCTGCACGGTGATGGCCGCAGGCGCATCGGTCAGCGGGTCGACACCGCCGCCCGACTTCGGGAAGGCGATGACCTCGCGAATCGACGGCGCGCCGGCGAGCAGCGAGACCACGCGGTCCCAACCGAAAGCGATACCGCCGTGCGGCGGGGCGCCGTAGGAGAAGGCGTCGAGCAGGAAGCCGAACTTCTCGCGGGCCTGCTCCTCGTCGATGCCCATGATCGCGAAGACGCGCTCCTGGACGTCCTTGCGGTGGATACGGATCGAGCCGCCGCCGATCTCGTTGCCGTTGCAGACGATGTCGTAGGCGTAGGCCAGCGCGCTGCCCGGATCGGTGTCGAAGGTGTCGATCGACTCCGGCTTGGGGCTGGTGAAGGCGTGGTGCACGGCCGTCCACGCGCCGTCGCCCACGGCCACGTCGCCCGACGCGGTCGCGTCGTCGGCGGGCTCGAACAGCGGGGCGTCGACGACCCAGGTGAAGGCCCAGTCGCCGTCCTTGATCAGGCCCAGCTTCTCGGCGATCTCGCCGCGCGCCGCGCCGAGCAGGGCGCGCATCTGCTTGGTGGCACCGGCGGCGAAGAAGACGCAGTCGCCGGGCTTCGCCTGCACATGGGCCGCGAGGCCGGCGCGCTCGTCGTCGGAGAGGTTCTTGGCGACGGGGCCGGTGAGCTCGCCGTCCTCGCCGATGAGTACGTAGGCGAGGCCGCGGGCGCCGCGCTGCTTGGCCCACTCCTGCCAGGCGTCGAGCTGGCGGCGGGGCTGGCTCGCGCCGCCGGGCATCACCACGGCACCGACGTACTGCGACTGGAAGACGCGGAACGGCGTGTCCTTGAAGTACTCGGTGCACTCGACCAGCTCGAGGCCGAAGCGCAAGTCGGGCTTGTCCGAGCCGAAGCGGCGCATGGCCTCGGCGTAGGTCAGGCGCGGGATCGGGGTGGGGATCTCGTGGCCGATGAGCGACCACAGCGCCTTGACGATCTGCTCGCCGAGGGCGATCACGTCCTCCTGGTCCACGAAGCTCATCTCGATGTCGAGCTGGGTGAACTCGGGCTGCCGGTCGGCGCGGAAGTCCTCGTCGCGGTAGCAGCGCGCGATCTGGTAGTACCGCTCCATGCCCGCGACCATGAGCAGCTGCTTGAACAGCTGCGGGCTCTGCGGGAGCGCGTAGAAGGTGCCGGGGCGCAGGCGCGCGGGCACCAGGAAGTCGCGGGCGCCCTCCGGGGTGGAGCGGGTGAGCGTCGGCGTCTCGATCTCGGTGAAGTCGTTGAGCGCGAGGATGTTGCGCGCCACGGCGTTGGCCTGGCTGCGCAGCTTGATCGCGGCGGCGGGGCCCTCGCGGCGCAGATCCAGGTAGCGGTACTTCAGGCGCGCCTCCTCGCCCGGCTCCTCGTCGAGCTGGAAGGGCAGCGGCGCGGACTCGTTGAGCACCTCGAGCTCCGTGACGTTGACCTCGATGGCTCCCGACGGCAGGTTCGGGTTCTCACTGCCCTCGGGGCGCTTCTCGACGGTGCCGGTCACCAGCACGCAGTACTCGGAGCGCAGGCGGTGCGCCTGCTCCGCGACGTCCGACTCGCGGAAGACGACTTGGGCGACACCCGAGCTGTCGCGCAGGTCGATGAAGATGACTCCGCCGTGGTCACGCCGCCGCGCCACCCAGCCCGCGAGGGTGACGACGGTGCCGGCATCCTCCGCACGCAACGATCCGGCCAGGTGGGTGCGCAGCACTTTCGGGTGTCCTTTCGACAGGGAATTCTCGACCCTGGACATGCTACGGGGAACTGTTGCACCCGCGGACACCCGTCTCATGGAATGCTATTGCGCATGACCTTCCGGGACGACAGCTCCATCGACAACAGCTTGGCCAGCGCCGGCGGCGGCGGTGGACTGGGACGCGGCATGATGATCGGCGGCGGCGGCATCGGCACCGTCGTGATCGGCCTGATCATCTACTTCCTCACCGGCAGCACGGGCGGAGCGCCCCAGCAACCGAGTCAGCAGGGCGCGGGTCAGGGCATATCCGCGGGCCAGGAACAGGTGAACCGCGATATCGCGGCCTGCAAGACCGGTGCGGACGCGAACAAGAACACGACCTGCCGCATCGTCGCGACGTCGAACTCCCTGGACAAGGTGTGGGCCACCCTGGTGCGCGGCTACAAGAAGCCGGCGGGGCTGAAGATCATGCCGAGCGATGCCGCGTCCATCAACACGGGCTGCGGCGTCGCTGACGCCGGCACCGGGCCGTTCTACTGCCCGGCCGACAACGTCGCCGTGTTCCAGCTCGATTTCATGGACCGCGTCATCAAGAAGATGGGCGGCTCCAACGCGGCTTTCTCGCAGGAGTACATCGTGGCGCACGAGTGGGGCCACCACATCCAGACCCTGCTCGGCGACATCAACAAGGCCCAGCAGGGTAAGGGCGCGCAGGGCGGCTCCGTCCGCGTGGAGCTGCAGGCCGACTGCTACGCCGGCGTGTGGGCCTCGAAGGCGGACAAGGGCGACGGGGCGATGCTCAAGCCCTTGACTCAAGAAGACATCAACGGCGCCATCCAGTCCGCGCAGGCGATCGGCGACGACACGATCCAGCGCAACGCGGGCCGCAACGTGAACCCCGAGTCCTTCTCGCACGGCACGTCCGAGCAGCGCGTGCGGTGGTTCACCCAGGGTTACAAGTCCGGCGCGCCGTCGCAGTGCAACACCTTCACCGGCAGCATCTGACCCGGCGCAGGGACCGACCGGAGCAGGCACGCCTCGCCTAGTCTCGAGGCATGGCTGACACCAATTCCCCCTCCACGCCGATCGACGCCCTGGCGGACCGTCTGGCCCTGCGGCTCGCCGAGGTCGATCCGATCGAGGCGACCGCGGTGGGGATCACCGACTTCGACGACCGGCTGACCGATTTCTCCCCCGCGGGTGTCGCCGCCCGGATCGCGGTCGCACGCGAGACGCTCGCCGAGCTCGCGACGTTGACGCCGGAGTCCGACGCCGACCCGGTGACCGCGGCCGCGCTGCGGGAGCGACTGGGCGTCGAGATCGAACTGGCGGATGCGGGGAGGATCGTCGGCGACCTCAATGTGATCGCCTCGCCGCTGCAGGCGATCCGCGACGTCTTCGATCTCATGCCCGACGGGGATCCGCGCCTGGCTGCCCGTCTCGCGGCCGTGCCGCAGGCCGTCGAATCGGCGATCTCGGGCCTGCGCGCCCGCCTCGCCGACGGTTCCTGGCCGTTCGCCGCGCTGCAGGTGCGCGAAGTGCTCGCGCAGGCCCGCGAGGCCGGCGAGCAGGTCGCCGCCAACGCAGCCCGGGCGACGGACGCCCGCCCGCGGCTGACCGATGACATCCGCGCGGCCTTCGACCGGTTCGCGGAGGTGCTCGAAACGGAGATCGCACCGTCGGCGATCCCCGTCGACCAGCCGGGCGGGCTCGGCGTCGGACGAGAGGCGTACCCGCTCCATTCGCGGCTGTTCCTGGGCACCGCCGTCGATCTTAAGGAGACCTACGTCTGGGGCCAGGAACTCCTCGCGTCGATCGTCGCCGAACAGAACGAGGTCGCAACGCGGCTGTACCCGGGCGCGACGGTCGCGGAGACCCTGGTGCGGCTCGATTCCGAGCCCCGGTACGCGCTGCAGGGCACCGACGCTCTGCGCGAGTGGATGCAGCGCATCTCGGACGAGTCGGTCGCCGCGCTCGCGGGCACGCATTTCGACATCCCCGCCGAGTTGCATCACCTGGACTGCCGGATCGCGCCGAGCAGCAACGGCGGGATCTACTACACCGGCCCGTCCGCGGACCTGACGCGGCCGGGATCGATGTGGTGGTCCGTGCCGCCCGGCGTCACCGAGTTCCACACCTGGCAGGAGAAGACGACCGTCTACCACGAGGGCGTGCCCGGCCATCACCTGCAGATCGGGCAGGCCGTGATCGCACCGCTCAACCGCTGGCGAAAGCTCTACTCGTTCACCTCCGGCCACGGCGAGGGCTGGGCGCTGTACGCGGAACGCCTGATGCGCGACCTGGGATTCCTCGACGACGACGGTGATCTCATGGGCATGCTCGACTCGCAGCGGCTCCGTGCTGCGCGCGTGGTGCTCGACATCGGCGTGCACTGCGGCTTCGAGGCGCCCGCCGAGGTGGGCGGCGGCGCGTGGACCTACGACAAGGGCTGGGCCTTCCTCCGCTCCCACGTCGCGATGTCGGACGAGCAGCTGCGCTTCGAGTACCACCGCTACCTCGGTTGGCCTGGGCAAGCCCCCTCGTACTCGGTGGGCCAGCGCGTCTGGCAGCAGACCCGCGACGCCTACCTCGCCGCACACCCGGGATCCACCGTGAAGGACTTCCACCGCGACGCGCTCGCGCTCGGCGGGATGGGCCTGGACACCCTGCGCGCCGCGATCGTCTAAAGCTTCATCGGAACATCTCGGCGGGCGCCGCGCGCATTCGGTCACGAAGGGCTCTGAGAGCGACTGTTCGTGACCGAAGAACGACGACGTTCGGAACTGGAAGCCGCGCTGATGCGTCCAATTGGTATGTGGACGAAAGCAGCGGAGGTTTTCGCCGCCCAGGACGGCATCGCTACGTTGGACCAGCTCAGGGGTGCCGGGCTCACTGACGCCGCAATTCGTGCGCGGCTGGCATCAGGTGAACTGGTGCGGATCACCCGGGGCCTGTTCCGGACGAGGCACCACCCCCCACACCGATCGGACGGGCGTGCGGGTCGCGGTGATCCTCGCGGGCGGCGTGGCGGACCGGACGACCGCCCTGTACTGGCACGGCATGGTGGACGCCCCGCCCGAGACGGTTACCGTCACCGTCCCGCCCGAGCGGCGGCTCCGCCGGGCCGCCGGCTACCGCATCGAGACACGCCGCAGGTGGCTGGATCCAGCCGACATCGTGCAGGTCGACGGGCTGTCCGTGACTGGCAAACCGCTCAGCGTGCTCGAGGTCTGCGACGCGCGGATCATGGATCGTGCGCTGCAGACGGGGATGGTGAACCTGGACGACCTCGAATCCGCGCTGGAGCGCAACGCCAAGTCGCGCGGAATCGTCGAGGCCCGCGCGATCTTCAATGTCGCGGCCGGCCAGACCGAGTCCGAGGCCGAGCGGATGTTCGTCGAGCTCCTGCAACTGCACGGGATCACCGGGTGGTTCGCACAGCTTCCGTTCCGCGGCTGGGCGGTGGACTTCGCGTTTCCGGAGTCGAAGCTGGCCGTCGAGATCAACGGCTGGGCGTTCCACCGGTCCCGGGCGCGGTGGATGCGGGACCAGGACAAGTCGAACGCTCTCACGTCGGCGGGCTGGTCGGTGCTGAATTTCTCGTGGCACCACCTCAACGAGGATCCCGAGGGCGTGATCACCATCGTCGCGGAGACTCTCGGCCACCGCGCGGCGTAGACCGACGGTCTTCGGTCACCAACGGCTCTGTGAACGACGGTTCGTGACCGAGAACCAGTCCTCAGCGGGGCACGAGAACCGGGAGCACCGCCTTCCTGATGTGAACTGTGACGGGGAGTTCCTGCAGGTAGTCACCGTCGGCGTGCACGGGGATCGGGCGGTCGGCGCTGACGGCGACCTCTTGGCCACTGAAGGTGAGCACCTCTGCCCGCGCGACGTGCGCGCCAGTCTTGGCCTCCCCCATCGCGCTGATGAGCTTGAGCTTGTTCCCGGCACCGTCGACGGCGAGCACGTCGATGCGACCGTTGTCCGACGACGCGGCCGGCACCATGTGCAGGCCACTGCCGTACCAGCCGGAGTTGGCGACGACCACCATGTGCACCGGCCCCTCGTGGACGGAACCGTCGACCTCGATGCGGAAGCCGGCGGGTTTCCACCGCAGGGCGGCGATGGCCGGCGCGAGGCGGTACGCGAGCGGCCCCATCCAGCGCAGCCGGTTGATCAGCTCGGTGGCCACCGAGTCGAGGCCCACGTAGACGTTGCCGACGGCGATCTCGTCGCCGACGGTCAGCACGTCCAGGTCGCGGCGACGGCCGTCGGCGAGCACGTCGGCGATGGCGCTCGGGTCGTCGGGAAGCCGTAGGTGGCGAGCCATGTCGTTGCCGCGGCCGGCGGTGACGACGCCCATCGGCGCGCCCGGGACGCGCAGCACTCCGCTGGCGACCTCGCGGATCTGGCCGTCACCGCCGACGGCGACGGTGAGCGCTCCCGAGTCGGCGGCCTCCTCGGCGAGGCGCCGCGCATCGGCACCGGACGCGGACTCCGCGACGCGCGTCGAGACGTCGCGGCGCGCCAGTTCCTCGGCCACGGCCGCCCAGCGGGTACGGGCGACCCCGCCGCCCGAGATCGGGTTGAGGATCGCGATGACGTCGACGGCGGTCACGGGAGCAGGATCCCCGGGTTGAGCACGCCCTGCGGATCGAGGGCTTCCTTGACCGCACGCAGCGCCGTGACCTGCACGTCGCCGATCTCCTCGAGGTAGGTGGCGCGATGGTCGGTGCCGACGGCGTGATGGTGCGTGATCGACGCGCCGGCGGCACGGATAGCGGCGTTCGCGGCGGTCTTCGCGGCGCCCCACTGGGCGAGCGGATCCTCCAACGCCTTGCAGATCACGGTGAAGTACAGCGAGGCGCCCGTCGGGTAGACGTGCGAGATGTGGCACATGACCACGGCGGGCGTGCCCTGCTCGCCGAGCGTCGTCGTGAGCGCGGTGGTCACGTCGGCCTTGAGCCGGTCGACGTTCGACCAGAAGGTGACGGTCTCCAGGGTCTCCACCAGCGCGCCGGCGTCGAGCAGCGGATCGCGCAGGTATGGGCCGCGGAACCGGCCGGTGCGCCAGGCCTCGCCCGGATCCTCGCCGAGGAACTGGCCGCCCAGTTCGACGAGCCGCGCGGAGACGTAGCCGTCGCGGCAGTCGACGTCCGGCTCGTCGCCCTCGAAGCCCACGACCATGAGGCAACCGCCCACGGCCGCCTTGCCCGCGGCGCCCGGATCCGCGAAATTGAGGCCGGTCTCCGCCTCGTCGGACAGGCGGAGCACCGTCGGGCGGACGGCGCCCTGTGCCAGCACGCGCATGGCGTTCGCTCCGGCGGTGAAGTCGGGGAAGCGCCAGCCGTAGAAGCGGCGCACCGTCGGGACCGGGTGGACACGCACGCGGACGGCGGTGACCACGCCGAACGCACCCTCGGACCCCAGGAAGAGCTGGCGCAGGTCCGGGCCCGCCGCCGACTTGGGGGCGGTACCGATCTCGGCGACGCCCTGCGGGGTCGCGACCGTGAGGCCGACCACCATCTCGTCGAACCGGCCGTAGCCGATGGACGACTGCCCGGCGGAGCGGGTCACGGCGCAGCCGCCGATGGTGGCGCCCTCGTAGGACTGCGGGAAGTGGCCGAGTTCGAAGCCCTGCCCGGCGAGGAGCCGCTCGGCCTCGGGCAGGCGGGTGCCCGCTGCCAGCGTGGCGATCTGCGAGACCGCGTCGAGTGCGATCAGGCCGGACAGTCCGCGCAGGTCCACCGCGACGACGGGGCGGGTGCGCTCGGGCGTGAGGCCGCCGGTGACGGACGTGCCGCCGGCGAACGGGCTCAGCGTGAGCTCCTTGGCGGCGCACACCGCGAGCACCGCGGCCACCTGGTCCGCCGTCGTGGGCGTGACGACCACATCGGGAGCGTCGGAGGCGTCGCCGGCGCGGAACTTGAGCAGGTCCGGCGTGGAGTAGCCGCGCAGGTGCGCGAGCCGGGTAGCGTCGTCGGTGGCGACCGTCACACCCGTCTTCTGCAGGGCCGAGAGGGCGCGCCCCGAGACCCGGGACGGCATGAGGAAGGGCTGCTCGGGCTGCCCCGGTCCGCCGTCGATGCCGAGCATGGTGAGCGCTCCGAGCACGGACTCGGACAGGTGCATCGGGTTCGCGGGATCACCCCAGCGGCCGGGCTCGAAGGCGACGACGGGCAGAACCACCTCGGACGAAGTCATGATACATTTGTACACATGATGTCGCAGGATCTCAATCCTCGGAGTTCGTCCGCCCGGGGCCCGGCCAACGCCGTCGACGACGAGCACATCCTCGACGCCGCCCGCGACCTGATGTCCACCATCGGGATCCGCCGCACCACCATGGCCGACGTCGCCCGTGCCGCGCAGGTCTCCCGCGCCACCCTGTACCGGCGGTACCCGAACGTGCAGGCCCTCGCGGCCGCGGTGACCACCCGCGAGTTCGTCGCCGCGCTCACCTCCGTCGGCCTGGTCGACGGTGCCACCGGCCGCGAGACCGTCGCCCGCACCGTCGCCCACGTCACCGCCGCAGCGCGATCGCACCCGCTCCTGCGACGCATCGTCGAGCTGGACCCCGAGTTCCTGATGCCCTACCTGCTGCACCGCACCGGCCGCACCTCGCGCGCCCAGCTCGAGGCCATCACCTCGGGCATCACCGCCGGCCAGGCCGACGGCAGCATCCGCACCGGGGATCCCACCGAACACGCGGCGGTCGTGCTGCAGCTGGCCTGGTCGTCGGCACTCACCGGACCGGTCTTCACCGAATCCGCAGACCTGCTCGATGCGCAGTTGTTCGATCTCATCGACCGGTACCTCAAGCCGTGACCGCCGCGATCGAGGGCATCGAGCCCGCCGCGCGTCTGTCCGCCGCCCGCCGGTCAGCGGACCTGCGCGCGCTCGAAGCCGATCCGTCGGTCGACCTGCTGGTCATCGGCGGCGGCGTGACCGGCGCCGGCGTCGCGCTGGACGCCGCGAGCCGCGGCTTGCGCGTCGCGCTCGTCGAGAAGCACGACCTGGCCTTCGGCACGAGCCGCTGGTCCAGCAAGCTCGTACACGGCGGCCTGCGCTATCTCGCATCGGGCGCGGTGGGCATCGCCTACGAGAGCGCCGTCGAACGGGACGCGCTGATCCGGTCGATCGCACCGCACCTCACGCGACCTCTGCCGCAGGTGGTACCCCTGCTGGGCGATGTCTCGCGCCGCGACGCCGCCCTCACCCGAGTCGGTTTCCTCGCGGGCGACGCACTCCGGCTCGCCGCACGGACCCCGTCGTCGGAGCTGGCGCGTTCGCGCCGCATCTCCCCCGCCGAGGTGATCGCTCTGGCGCCCACGGTCCGGCGAGAGGGCCTGCGGGGCGGGCTCCTCAACTGGGACGGCCAGCTCACCGACGACGCGCGACTCACGGTCGGGATCGCCCGCACCGCCGCGCGGCACGGCGCCGTGATCCTCACCCACTGCGCGGCTTCCCAGGTCACCGGTACCGCGGCGACGGTGACCGACGAACTGACCGGCGCTTCGTTCACCCTGCGCGCCAGGGCCGTGGTCAACGCCACGGGCGTCTGGTCCGGCACCGTCGATCCGGCGGTATCGCTGCGCCCCAGCCGCGGTACGCACCTGGTCCTGCGGCAGGACGTCTTCGGCGGACTGACCGCGGGCCTGACGGTGCCGGTGCCGAACACCTTCGGCCGGTACGTCTTCGCCCTGCCGCAGCCGGACGGCCGGGTCTACGTCGGCCTCACCGATGAGGAGGCCGACGGCCCGGTCCCCGACGTCCCCACTCCGTCGGACGACGAGATCGACTTCCTGCTCGAAACGGTGAACCTCGCACTCGGCACGCCACTGACCCGCGACGACGTGGTCGGCACCTTCGCCGGCCTGCGCCCCCTCCTGGACTCGGGCGCCGGGCAGACCGCGGACGTCTCCCGCAAGCACGCCGTCCTGACCCGCGGCGATGGTCTCGTCACCGTCGTCGGTGGGAAGCTGACGACGTACCGGCGGATGGCACAGGACGCCGTCGACGCCGCGCTCGCCGCATCCGGTCTCAGCGCCGGCAGGTGCGTCACGCGGACGCTGCCACTGGTCGGCGCAGCGCCCCGCGCCGCACTGCAGCACATCGACGCACCCGAGCGTCTCGTCCGGGCCTACGGCACCGAGGCGACCGCGGTGGTCGCGCTCGGCGAGGCGGACCCGACGCTCGCGACGCCGGTCGCACCCGGCACTGAGATCACCGGGGCGGAACTCGCCTTCGGCGCCCTCGTCGAGGGCGCGATCACGCCGGCGGATCTCCTCGAGCGCCGAACGCGCCTGTCGCTGATCCCGGAGCTCGCCGACGACGCCGCCGGGGCCGCGGCCGCCGCCCTCCACCATCAGTGACGGTGCGCCGGCACGTTCCACGCGGGTAGTCGGTCGGGGTACTCCACCCAGGCCGCGGGCCCTTCGGCGACCTCGTCGTCGGTGAGCAGCGCCCGGTCGAGCAGCGCGTGCATCCGTGCGGCGTCCAGCCGGACACCGATGAAGACCAGCTCCTGCTGCGGCGCACCGTCGACCTGGGACCAGTAGGCGGCGGGCTCGATCGTGAGGTTGGGCCCCGCCTGGGACCACACGCCGACGAGCTCGGGCCGGCTCGCGATCCAGCAGAAGCCCTTGCTGCGGAGCACCGCCCGGATCTCGGAGAGGGATTCGAGGAGGCGCTGCGGGTGGAACGGCCGGTCGGCGCGGAAGGCCGTCGACGAGATGCCGTACTCCTCCGTCTCCGGAGTGTGGCCACCGATCACCTCGTCGTCCCACCCCGCGACCGAGGACGCGGCGTCGTGGTCGAACAGGCCGGTACCGATCACCTCGGAGAGCGCGATCTCGCCGCGCGGCAGCGAGCGGACGCGGGCACGCGGGTTGAGCCGGCGCACCGTCGCCTCCACTGCACCCACGGCGGCCGCCGAGACGAGGTCGGCCTTGCTGATCAGCACGACGTCCGCGAACTCCACCTGGTCGATGAGCAGATCGGCGATGGAGCGCTGGTCCCCCTCGGCCGCGCCGAGCCCGCGCTGCGCGAGACTCGTGCCCCGCGCGATCTCACCGAGGAAGGTGCTGGCGTCCACGACGGTGACCATCGTGTCGAGGGCGGCGAGGTCGCCGAGCCTGCTGCCGTCGTCGAAGGTCCAGTCGAAGGTCGCGGCGACCGGCATGGGCTCGGAGATGCCCGTGGACTCGATGACGAGGTGATCGAAGCGCGGCCGACCGTCGGGGGTGCGCTGCCGCGCGATCGCACCGACGGCGTCGACCAGGTCCTCGCGCAGCGTGCAGCAGATGCACCCGTTGCTGAGCTCGACGAGCTTCTCCTCGGTGCGGTCGAAGCCGCCGAGGTCGACGAGGGCCGCGTCGACGTTCACCTCGCTCATGTCGTTGACGATCACCGCGATGCGCAGACCGTCACGGTTCGTGAGGAGGTGGTTGAGCAGGGTGGTCTTGCCGGCGCCGAGGAAGCCGGAGAGGACGGTGACGGGCAGCGGAGTGGAGGCGGGCATGCCACTAATAGTAATCATTGTCATTAGTGGCGCTCGTTGAACCCCCTCAGAAGAGCGACTCCTGCAGGTCGGGAGCGGTGGAGCCGTGGATCCGCGGGACGTGCGGAGCACGCGGCGGCGGACTCGCATAGGGGTCTTCCAGCCGCATCAGCCCGAACTCCTCGAGCATCGGCGTGACGCGGGCGCGCAGATGCGTGCGGTAGTCGGCCGAGACGCGCCCACTGGAGCCGTACAGCTGCCGGTAGCGCCGCACCAGCATCGGATGCTTCTCCGACAGCCACCCGAGGAACCAGTCCCGGTAGCGCCCCGTCAGATTCAGCGCCATCACCGAGGCGCTCGCGGCTCCCGCCTCCGCGATCGCGGCGATCAGCGCGCGCAGCGACGCGGCGTCGTCGGTGAGGTAGGGAACCACGGGCGCGACCATCACGTGGCAGTCGAATCCCGCGTCGGCGATGGCACGGATCAGTTCCAAGCGCGCCTCGGGTTTGGGCGTGCCGGGCTCGAGCGAGCGCTGCAGGGCGGGATCGAGCAGGGCCAGCGAGACCGACAGCTGCACCGGCACCCGGGTGGCCGCCGTCGTGAGCAGCGGCAGGTCGCGCCGCAGCAGAGTCCCCTTGGTGAGGATCGAGATCGGCGAGCCTGCGCCCGCGAGCGCACCGATCACCCCCGGCATCAGCCGGTAGCGCCCCTCGGCCCGCTGGTACGGGTCGGTGTTGGTACCGAGCGCGACCGGCTCGCCCCGCCAGGACGCGCGCCGCAGCTCCTTCTTGAGCACGGAGACGAGATTCGTCTTGACGACGATCTGCGAGTCGAAATCACCGCCCGCGTCGAACTCGAGGTACTCGTGACTCGAACGCGCGAAGCAGTAGGTACAGGCATGAGTGCAACCGCGGTACGGATTGACCGTCCAGGCGAAGGGCATCGCGGACGACTCGGGCAGCCTGTTCAGCGCGCTCTTGCACAGCACCTCGTGAAAGGTGATGCCCTCGAACTCCGGCGTGGTGACCGTGCGCCCCACACCCTCGAGACCCGGCAACGCGCGCACGCCCGAACCGGCATCCCCCAGCAGCTGACCATCCCATCGCACAGCACCATTCGAACATGACGTTCGATCACAGTCAAGCGTTCGAACAGCGCGCGTCTACCACGGTGGCCGGGCGATCTCCTCGACCTCGTCGGCGGTGAACACCAACTCCTCGGTACCGCCGACCTCGCGCGCGATCCCCGCAGCGCGGAACAGGGGCCGGTCCCGGATCGGGGTCGACGAGGCCTGCGCCCGCGACTGCTCCGCGAGCACCCGCGCGACGTCGCGCACGTCGGGATGCCGATTGCGCTCGAGCGCCTCCGCGAGTCGTCGGGTACCGAGCATCGGCAGCTCCCGTCCGCGCACGCGACCGCGGCCCGAGCCCTCGTACAGGGCGAGGGGCAGGCGCACCGTCGTCCTCCCCTGGCGCAGCCGGAGCGAGACCTGCGCGAACCGGGCGACCTCCGCGACCAGGTCGACCTCGTCGGCGTCCATGAGGTTCATCCGTTGCGTCCGCAGCGTCCGGCGGGTGAGCACGCGGTGGTCGAGCACCACGCGACGCCGCGCGACACCCAGGTAGCCGCCGACGCCCGGCGCCGCGCCGGCGACCAGCACGGCGATCCCCCACGGGGCGCCCACCAGCACCGTGACGATCACGCCGACGATCACCGTCGCGATGAGGCCGATCGCGAGGGCACGCCGTACCTTCGGCAGCATCAGCCGCGGCGGGATGAGGTCCACGTCGACGGCGTCCTCCGCGCTCAGCTCCCGCGGATCGCGGGCGCCGGGCTCGGCGGGACTGGACGACACGGCTACCCCGCGCTCTCGTTGCTCTCGGTCACGATCACGTCCACGACCGTATCGATCGGAACCGCGCGCTGCTCCCCCTTCGCCAGATCCTTGAGCATCACGACGCCCTGTTCGAGCTCGGAATCGCCCAGGATCAGGGCGAACCGGGCGCCGGAGCGGTCCGCCGCCTTCATCGCACCCTTCATCGCGCGGTTGCCGTAGGCCATGTCCGAGGCCACACCGGCGTGCCGCAGACGGCCCAGGAGGGGCACCATCGCATCGCGGGCGGCGTCCCCGAGGGGAACGCCGAAGGCCACCACGCGAGCCGACGCCGGTGCGCGCTTGCCCTCGGCGGCGAGCGCGAGAAGGGTGCGGTCGACGCCGAGACCGAAGCCGACTCCCGTGACGCCCTCGCGTCCGCCGAGCTGCTCGACGAGTCCGTCGTAGCGGCCGCCTCCACCGATGCCGGACTGGGCTCCCAGGCCGTCGTGGACGAACTCGAAGCACGTCTTGGTGTAGTAGTCGAGACCACGGACCAGCCGCGGGTTCACGACGTAGGGCACGCCGAGCGCGTCGAGGTAGCCGAGCACCTTCTCGAAGTGCTCCTTCGGCTCCGGCGTCAAGTTGTCGATCATGAGCGGGGCATCGGCCGTCATGGCCTTCACCTCGGGCCGCTTGTCGTCGAGCACGCGCAGCGGGTTGATCTCGGCGCGGCGCCGGGTCTCCTCGTCGAGGTCGAGCGCGAACAGGAACTCCTGCAGCTTCTCCCGGTACTGCGGGCGGCAGGTGGCGTCGCCGAGACTGGAGATCTCCAGCCGGAAGCCGTCGAGGCCGACGCTGCGGTAGGCGCGGTCCGCCACAGCGATCACCTCGGCGTCCAGCGCCGGGTCGTCGACGCCGATGGCCTCCATGCCGACCTGCTGCAGCTGCCGGTAGCGACCCTCCTGGGGGCGCTCGTACCGGAAGAAGGGGCCGGCGTACGAGGCCTTGACCGGCAATTGGCCCCGGTCGAGGCCGTGCTGGAGCACCGCGCGGACGACGCCCGCGGTGCCCTCGGGACGGAGCGTCACGGAGCGGTCGCCGCGGTCGGCGAAGGTGTACATCTCCTTCGCGACGACGTCGGTGGACTCACCGACGCCGCGCGCGAACAACGTGGTGTCCTCGAAGATCGGCAGTTCCATGTAGCCGTAGCCCGCTTCGGCGGTCGCCCGCAGCAGCGCGGTGCGCACGGCCAGGAAGTCGGCGGAGCTGTTCTTCTCCCCCGACGGCACCGGGATGTAGTCGGGAATGCCCTTCGGGGCCTGGAAGCTACCGGCGCTCACAGTCCGTATCGTCCTTTCCGCTCACTCCGCGCAGCGGCCGGTGAGGCGTCATTACTCAATCCGGCGAGGAACGGGTTCGACGCTCGCTCCCGTCCGATGGTGGTGGCCGGGCCGTGGCCGGGCAGGACGACGGTGTCGTCGCGCAGGGGCAGCAGCTTCGCGGTGATGGATTCGAGGAGCTGCTCATGGCTGCCACCGGGCAGATCGGTCCGGCCGATCGAGCCCTGGAAGAGCACGTCACCGTCGAAGGCGACGGTGACCGTCTCCCCCTCGACCGGGGTCCCGGCACCGTCGACGGCGGGCGCCGCGACCGTGAAGACGATCGAGCCCGCGGAGTGGCCCGGCGCGTGGTCGACGCCGAAGGTGATGCCCGCCAGCTCGACGGGCTCGCCGTCGACGAGCTCGATCACCTTCTGCGGTTCGACGAAGACCTGATCGCCGATCATCGCGCCGAGCGCAGCCCCGATCCCGACGGCGGGATCGGCGAGCATCGGCCGGTCCGCCTCGTGGATGTACACGGGGATGCCGAACTCGTCGGCGAAGGGCTGCGCGGTCCACGTGTGGTCGAGGTGCCCGTGCGTGAGCAGGACCGCGACGGGGTTGAGCCGATGCTCGGCGAGGAGCTGCCGCAGGGGCCCGACAGCGTCCTGACCGGGGTCGATGACGACGGCGTCGGCGCCCGGACCGCCCGCGACGACGTAGCAGTTGGTCTGGAACACCCCCGCGGGGAATCCGGTGATCAGCATCCGACCATTGTGGCACCAGACCCGGTGACGGCGTCCATCAGGTTTAGCTGGCAGACTTGGCGATCAGTTGTGCCCGCCGGATGTCGGTAATGAGGAGGTCGTCACACCGTGCCGAGCAATGAAGAGCGCCGCCAGGCCGCCCGCGAGAAGCTGGCGAAGCAGAACGAGCGGCGTGAGGCCGACGCGCGCAAGCGCAAATTGAAGGCCATCGGGGCGGGTGTCGCCGTGGTCGCGGTGGCCGCCGTCGTCGCCGCCTACATCTGGGTTCCCGCAGGGCCCCGGTGGCCGCTGCGCGTGGCCGCCGAGGACAAGTTCAAGTCGCTGCACGTCACGTGCGACTTCGGCGACCGCGATCCGGCCGCGGACGCGCGCAAGAGCATCGACGCGCAGAAGAAGCAGATCGCGACGATGCGCACGCAGATCGCCGACGCGCAGAAGCGCCTGCCGACGATGCCCGCGGATCAGAAGGCCTCGTTCGAGCAGCAGATCAACGCCGCGATCGAGCAGACCGATAGTTCGGAGAAGTCGATCGGCGAGGCGGAGAAGCAGCTGCCGACCCTCGACAAGCTGACCGAGCGCAACAAGACGGTGACCAAGCCCGAGGGCAAGGACATCCCGAACACCGGCACGATGAAGGGCACCATCACCACGAACGCCGGCCCCATCGGCTTCGAACTGGACCGGTCGAAGGCGCCGTGCAACGTCGAAACCTTCATCGCACTGATGCAGGCGAAGTACTTCGACGGCACCACCTGCCACCGTGAGACCGCCAGCGAGGCCGCGGACAAGAAGAGCGGCCTGTACGTGCTCCAGTGCGGCGATCCGTCGGCCACCGGACTGGGCGGTCCCAGCTGGACCTCCCCGGACGAGGCGCCCAAGTTCCTCAAGGCCGCCGGCGCCGACAGCAACCCGATGCAGACCGCGCAGAACGTGATCTACCCGGCCGGCACCATCGCGGTCGCGAACGCGAACCAGCCCGCGAACCCGCAGACGGGCCAGGCGGGCACGTCCAACACGGGCTCGAGCCAGTTCTTCCTGGTCTACAAGGACACCACGCTGCCTGCGAACTACTCGGTGATCGGGAAGACCGACGACGCCGGCCTGACGGTGCTGCAGCAGATCGCCAAGAAGGGCATCGTCCCCAAGGCGGGCGATCCCGCGCCCAAGCCGGGCACCCCCGTCACCGACGGCAAGCCCAAGGAGCCGGTCAACATCGCCACCATGGCGTTGAACCAGCAGTAGGCGAGACGAACGAACGAGGCCCCCGCTCCGGCGGGGGCCTCGTTCGTCTCGGCGCCGACTCGCGCTACTGCGCGGAGGTCACGCGGTAGACGTCGTAGACGCCCTCCACGTTGCGCACCACGTTCAGCACGTGGCCGAGGTGCTTCGGATCGCCCATCTCGAACGTGAACCGCGACACCGCGACCCGGTCGCGCGAGGTGGTGACCGACGCGGAGAGGATGTTGACCTTCTCGTCGGCGAGCACCTTGGTCACGTCGGAGAGCAGGCGGTGCCGGTCGAGCGCCTCCACCTGGATCGCGACCAGGAAGACCGACGACGCCGACGGCGCCCACTTCACGTCGAGGAAGCGCTCCGGTTCCTTCTGCAGCTCCGCGACGTTGGTGCAGTCGGTGCGGTGCACGCTCACGCCGCCGCCGCGGGTCACGAAGCCGACGATCTCGTCGCCCGGCACCGGGGTGCAGCACTTGGCGAGCTTCGCCAGCACGCCCGGCTGGCCGGTGACGAGCACGCCGACGTCGGTGCTCGCCGTCGGCCCCGAGATGGTCGACGGGGTGCTGCGCTCGGCGAGCTCCTCCGTGGCCTCCTCGATACCGCCCAGTTGCTCGAGCATCCGCTGCACGACGGTGTGCGCGGACACCTGGTGCTCACCCACGGCCGTGTAGAGCGCTGAGACGTCCGCGTAGCGCAGTTCCTTGGCGATGCCCGCCATCGACTCCGCGTTCGTCAGGCGTTGCAACGGGAGGCCCGAGCGGCGCACCTCCTTGGCGATGGCGTCGCGGCCGTTCTCCAGCGCCTCCTCGCGGCGCTCCTTGGCGAACCATTGCCGGATCTTGGCCTTGGCCCGCGGGGAGACCACGAAGGACTGCCAGTCGCGCGACGGGCCGGCGTTCTCGGCCTTGCTGGTGAAGACCTCGACGACCTCACCGTTCTCCAGCTTGCGCTCGAGCGCCACGAGCCTGCCGTTCACGCGCGCGCCGATGCACCGGTGGCCCACCTCGGTGTGCACGGCGTACGCGAAGTCGACCGGGGTGCTGCCCGCGGGCAGCGTGATCACATCGCCCTTGGGAGTGAAGACGAAGATCTCCTTGACCGCCAGGTCGTAGCGGAGCGATTCGAGGAACTCCCCGGGGTCCGCCGCCTCCCGCTGCCAGTCGAGCAGCTGGCGCATCCACGCCATGTCGTCGACCTCGGCGATGTCGGAGCCGCCCTTGCCGTTGCGCCCCTTGGTCTCCTTGTAGCGCCAGTGCGCGGCGATGCCGAATTCCGCGGTGCGGTGCATCTCCTGCGTACGGATCTGCACCTCCAGCGGCTTGCCCTCCGGTCCGATCACCGTGGTGTGCAGCGACTGGTACACGCCGTACCGCGGCTGCGCGATGTAGTCCTTGAACCGGCCGGCCATCGGCTGCCACAGCGAGTGCACCACGCCGACGGCGGCGTAGCAGTCCCGCACCTCGTCGCACAGGATCCGCACGCCGACCAGGTCGTGGATGTCATCGAAGTCGCGGCCCTTGACGATCATCTTCTGGTAGATCGACCAGTAGTGCTTGGGCCTTCCCTGCACGTCCGCGACGATCCGTTGCGCCGCGAGGGCGCCGTTGATCTCGGCGCGCACGGACGCCAGGTAGGTGTCCCTCGACGGTGCCCGGTCGGCCACGAGCCGCACGATCTCGTCGTACTTCTTGGGGTGGAGGATGGCGAAGGCCAGGTCCTCGAGCTCCCATTTCACCGTCGCCATACCCAGACGGTGCGCGAGCGGCGCGATCACCTCGAGCGTCTCACGGGCCTTGCGGGCCTGCTTCTCCGGCGGCAGAAAGCGCATGGTGCGCATGTTGTGCAGGCGGTCGGCGACCTTGATCACCAGCACCCGCGGGTCGCGGGCCATGGCGATGATCATCTTGCGGATCGTCTCCGCCTCGGCCGCGCTGCCGAGGGCCACCTTGTCGAGCTTGGTGACGCCGTCCACGAGGTGCGCGACCTCGGGACCGAAGTCGGTGGTGAGCTGGTCGAGCGAGTAGCCCGTGTCCTCGACGGTGTCGTGCAGCAGCGCCGCGACGATGGTGGTCGTGTCCATCCCCAGCTCGGCGAGGATCGTCGCGACGGCGAGCGGATGCGTGATGTACGGGTCGCCCGACTTGCGCATCTGCGAGGCGTGGCGCTGCTCCGCGACGTCGTAGGCGCGCTCGATGAGCGCGACGTCGGACTTGGGGTAGACCTCGCGGTGCAGCGCGACCAGCGGCTCCAGCACGGGCCGCACATGATTGCGCGTGCCCGTCATCCGGCGGGCGAGACGAGCGCGCACCCGGCGGGTGGTCGACCCCGTGGTCTCGAGATTGGGCGGGCCCTGCTGGCCCGCCGGGGCCGGTGTCCGCGCGGCGTCGGACCCCTGAGACTGCAGCGACATGGTGCCTCCCCGCCCGGACGACGAACTGGACTAGGGATTCAGCCTACCGAGATCGCCGAGACCGTGATGCCCCCGCCGGGCAATTCCTGCAGACGCGCCCGTCCGCCGAGCGCTTCGAGCTCCAACACCACCGAGACGCGGTCGACGATCGCGCCCGCGCGGCGCAGCAGCGCGACGGCCGCGGAAACGGTGCCACCGGTGGCGAGCACGTCGTCGACGACGAGGATCCGCTTGCCCCGCAGGGCGATCCCCTCGGCGGGGACCTCGAGGGCCGCCGAGCCGTACTCGAGGTCGTACTCCTCCCGGAGCACGGGCGGCGGGAGCTTGCCCGCCTTGCGCACCGCGAGTGTGCCCACACCGAGGCGCAGCGCGACGCCCGAGCCCAGGAGGAAGCCGCGCGCGTCGAGGCCGGCCACCAGGTCGACGGTGGCGGCGCCGTCCGGGCCGCGACCCGCCGCGGCGAGGCCGTCGATGACGGCCGCGAGGGCGGCACCGTCGGCGAAGACGGGCGTGAGGTCGGCGAAGACCACGCCGGGCTCCGGGAATCCGGCGACGTGCCGCGTGTGCGCGGCGACGGCCGCGCGGGCCGCGTCAGTCACGACGACGGGCGCGCTTGGTCTGCGGCCGGGCCGGGGCCTTGTCGAGCTGCACGGCGCCGGCGTCGGTCGCCACCAGGGCGTCGGCGGTCTCGCCCGCCTCGGCGCGGGCGCGCCGTGCCAGCACCTTCTCGTTGTGCGCCCGGTACTCCGGGCGGCGCTCCTTCAGCGTGACCAGCAGCGGTGAGGCGAAGAAGACGGACGAGTAGGTGCCGACCACGACGCCGACGAGCTGGATCAGGCCCAGGTCCATCAGCGTGCCGACGCCGAGCATGCCCGCCGCTACGACCATCAGCGCGATGATCGGCAGCGCCGAGATCACGGTGGTGTTGATCGAGCGCATGAGGGTCTGGTTGATCGCCAGGTTCGCCTGTTCGGCGTACGTGCGGCGGCTGGTGTTGAGCACGCCGCGGACGTTCTCCTCGACCTTGTCGAAGACGACCACCGTGTCGTACAGCGAGAAGCCGAGGATGGTCAGAAGGCCGATGACCGTGGCGGGGCTGACCTCGAAGCCGGACCACGCGTAGACGCCGGCACTCACCACGACGTCGAAGAACAGCGAGGCCAACGCGGCCAGCGCCATGTCCCACTCGCGGAAGCGCAGCGCGATGTACGCCGTCACGAGCACGAGGAAGACCGCGAGCGCGAGCAGACCGCGCTGCGTGATCTGATCGCCCCAGGTCGAGCTCACACCCGAGAAGCTGATCGTGTTCTCCGCGGGCTTGCCATCCTGCGCGGGCGGATGGAAGGTCCGGAAGAGCGCGTCCCGGGCCTGCGTGATCTGGGTGTTGCTGAGCTCGGAGAGCTCCACCTGGTAGGTCTGCGCCGCACCCGTACCGGCGGTCTGCACGGCGGACGGCTCGACGCCCGTCGCGTCGCGCACGGTCTCCCGGACCTTCGCGGTATCGACCTGGGCGTTCCCGACCGGGAACGAGATCTGGGTGCCGCCCACGAAGTCGATGCTGAACTTGAACCCGGGGATCAGGATGCCCAGGATGGCGACCACGACGATCACACCGGTGGCGATGTAGTAACTGCGGCGCTTACCGACGATGTCGAAGGCACCGGTGCCGGTGTAGAGCCGGGTGAAGAAGGAGGCCTTCTTCTCGTTCGCGATGCTGGTGTCGGTCATGCGGTCTCCTCCCCGGTGGTAGCTGCGGCGCGCTTGCGCTCACGGCCGATCGCCGCCACGGCGCCGAGGCCGTTCATCGACGGCTTGGCGAAGAAGTCCGTCTTCGACGAGAAGTAGACGAGCGGGTGCGTCACCAGGAAGACGATGACGATGTCGAGGATCGTCGACAGGCCGAGCGTGAACGCGAAGCCCTGCACACCGCCGACAGCGAGCACGTACAGCACGACCGCCGACAGCAGCGAGACCGCGTTACCCGTCCAGATGGTGCGCCGGGCGCTCGCCCAGCCGCGTGGCACCGCGGACCGGAAACTCCGGCCCTCTCTGATCTCGTCCTTGATGCGTTCGAAGTACACGACGAAGGAGTCGGCGGTCATACCGATGCCGATGATCACGCCGGCGATGCCCGCGAGGTCGAGCGAATAGCCGATCCACCGGCCGAGCAGTACCAGGAGCCCGTAGAGCAGCGCGATCGACAGCGCCAGCGACAGGGCGACGAGCACTCCGAGCGCGCGATAGTAGGCGAGCGCGTAGATCAGCACCAGGAACAGGCCGATGGCGCCGGCGATGAGGCCCGCCTTGAGCGACTCGAAGCCGAGCGTGGCGCTCACGGTCTGCGCGGTGCCGGGCTTGAAGGACAGCGGCAGCGAGCCGTACTTGAGCACGCCCGCCAGGTCGCCGGCGGTCTGCTGGTTGAAGTCGCCCGTGATCTGGGTCTGGCCGCCGGTGATCGGGCCGTTGATGTTCGGCGCCGTGATCACCTGCGAGTCGAGCACGAAGGCCGCCTGCTTGCCGACGTTCTTCGACGTGAAGTCCGCCCACACCTTCGAGGCCTCGCCGGTGAACTCGAGGGTCACGACGTACTGGACCTGGTTCTGCGGGATGCCCGACGAGGCGTTCTTGATCGACTGCCCGTCGATGATCGCCGGCCCCAGGGTGTAGACGGTGCGCGGCTGGTCCTTCTTGCGCTCTTCGGGGCGGTCGCAGGTGATCAGCGGCTTGGCCGGGTCGTCGTTGCCGGCCAGCGGGTCGGACGGGTTGTTGCAGTTGAGCGACTCGATGGCCTTCTTCTGCGCGGCGGGGTCGGTCGCCTGACGCGTGGCCCGCGCCTCGTCGATCGCCTTCTTCGCCGCCGCGGGATCGGTCAGGTCGGGCGCAGGAGTGTTCACCGCGGCCGCCGGCTGCGAGCCGAGGACCGGACGCACCTTGAGCTGTGCGGTCTGGCCGAGGGTGCGGGCCTGGTCGCCGTCGGAACCGGGCACCGTGATGATCAGGTTGCGCCCGCTGATCTTGACCTCGGATCCGGAGACGCCGAGGCCGTTGACGCGCTTGTTGATGATGTCGCGCGCCTGCTCCATCTTGTCGCCGTCGGGTGCCTTGCCGTCCGGCGTGACGGCCTGCAGTACGACGGAGGTGCCGCCCTGCAGGTCGATACCCAGCTTGGGCTTGGGTTCGCGGTCGCCGGTGAAGAACACCAGCCCGAAGACCACGAGCATGATCAGCCCGAAGGCGATGAGGAGCCGCGACTCGGTGCGGTCGCTACTCGATGTTTTCCTGGCCACGGGCGGTTACGACTCCTCGGCGTGAGGAACTCCTCCGGCGGGCTCTCGCCGGAGAAGTTCGTCGGTGGTGACGGTGGTGCGGGTCAGCGATCCTCGGAACGCTTGTCCAGATCGATGTGACCCTCGTCGTCGGTGATGGTCTCGATCGACGGGGCGCCGAGCTCCTCGGGGGTCAGGATCTTGGCGATGGCACGGCGGACCCAGGTGGTGGTGATGCCGGGGGCGATCTCCAGGTCGACGGTGTCCTCACCGAGGCCGACGACGGTGCCGTAGAGGCCCGTGCTGGTCATGACCTTGGTGCCCACGGTGAGACCGGCCTGCATCTCCATCGTCTCGTTCATCTGCTTCTTCTGCTTCCGGAACTGGAAGAACATGAAGACGAGCATCAGGACGAGCAGTAGGGGCAGGATCAGGTTCGGCATTGTTCTCCTCGGTGGTGTGGACGCGGACGCTCCGCGACCTCGCCGCCCGGGTGGTAGGCAGCACTCGGTGTTCCAGTCTTCCACATCCCGCGCGGGTCAGGCGGGACGGTGCACCACCAGCGGCAGGACCACGGCTGCTCCGGCCTCCCGCAGGCGTGCCGCGGCCACCGTGACCGCCCACCCCGTACCGGACTCGTCGACCACGAGCAGCACCGAGCGGCCCCGCACCGCGTCGGACGCCGGGCCGACGTCGATCGCGTCCAGCCAGTGCGCGGCCTCCTGGGCGCCCGACGCGTCCCGGCCGGGCGCCGGGCCACGCGGTACCGGCAGTGTCACCCGGTCCAGGCGCCCGACCTCCGCGATCCGCTCGGCCACCGGCTCGACGGGCGCCGGACGGTCCGTCAGCTGCAGCGACGCCACCACCTCGGGGCGGGCGCGCCACTGATCGCGCCACCGCGACAGCGCCGCGACCGCGGCGTCCGCCAGATCCGCGCTCGCCTGTGCGTCACCCGCTCGCGCGGCCCCCAGCGTTCCCGTCCACTCGGGGGCGTCGGCGAAGACCAGGACCCGGCCGGGCTCGGCCGCGAGATCCGGCTGGATCCGGCCCTTGCGTCCCGCCACGCCGCCGGGCCACATCTTGCGCGGTTCGAGTACCTGGCTCTGCGCGCGCAGCGCGCCCGCGACCGCCCGCGCGGTCTCCGGCGGGACCGGCTCGCCCAGCCCGTCGGGTACGTGCCCGAGGCAGACCGAGCACCGCCCGCAGGCCGCCGCCTCGGGATCGTCCAGCGATTCGGTGAGCAGTTGCATCAGGCAGCGCTCGCCGCGGGTGTAGGCCCGCATGATGTCGGCCTCGCGGCGCCGGGTGGCGACGATGCCCTCGTAGTGCGCCGCGTCGTAGTGCCACGGCGCCCCGGTGGCGCGGTAGCCGCCCTCGACGCGCTCCACCGCCCCGTCGACCGCGAGTTGCTTGAGCATGAGGTCGATCCGGGTGCGGCGGATACCCGTGGCCGCCTCGAGCGCGATCGCCGAGAGCCCCTCCCCCGACTCGTCCTCCGCCAGAGCACCGAGCACGCGGTCCATCTGCTGCGGATCCGGGATGGTGGCGGTGGCGAAGTAGTCCCACACACCCGCGTCGGACTCCGAGGGTAGGAGGGCGACCACGGCGTGGTCGATCGCACGGCCGGCACGGCCGACCTGCTGGTAGTAGGACACGGGCGAGGGCGGCGAGCCGACGTGCACCACGAAGCCGAGGTCCGGCTTGTCGAAGCCCATGCCGAGCGCCGAAGTGGCGATCAGGGCCTTGATCTCGTTGGCGCGCAGCGCGTCCTCGAGCCGGGCCCGGGTGTCCGGATCGAGCTTGCCGGTGTAGGCCGCCACCGGATAGCCGGGACCGTGCACGGCGCGGACACCGTCCACGAGGCGCTCGGCGTCGGCCACTGTCAACGCGTAGACGATGCCGGATCCGGGCAGGTCCGGAAGGTGCTGCGAGACCCAGGCGTACCGGGTGACCGGCGCCAGCGCGGGCAGCACGTTGAGCTGCAGCGAGCGCCGCGCCAGCGGCCCGCGCAGCACCAGCGTGGCGTCGCCGAGCTGCGCCGCCACGTCGTCGGTGACGCGGGCGTTCGCGGTGGCGGTGGTGGCGAGCACCGGGGTCTGCGGGTGCAGCCGGGTGAGCACGTCGGAGACGCGCCGGTAGTCGGGCCGGAAGTCGTGCCCCCAATCGGACACCGCGTGCGCCTCGTCGATGACGAGCAGGCCGAGAGAGCCTTCGAGCGCGGAGAGCACGCGCCGGCCGAAGGACGGGTTCGCGAGCCGCTCGGGCGAGACGAGCAGGACGTCGATCTCCCCCGCCGCGAGCGCGGCCTCGATCGTGTTCCACTCCTCGAAGTTCGACGAGTTCAACGTGGCCGCCCGCAACCCCGCGCGACCGGCGGCCGCCACCTGATCGCGCATGAGCGAGAGCAGCGGCGAGACGATGAGCGCCGGCCCGGCCCCTTCGGCCCTGCGCAATGCCGTGGCGACCCAGTACACCGCGGACTTGCCCCAGCCTGTGGCCTGCACCACGAGCACCCGTGCCGCGGGCTCGAGCAGCGCCGCGACCGCCGTCTCCTGATCGGCCCGCAGTGCGGCGTCCGGACCGGCCAGCGCCTCGATCACCCGCCGCGCGCGCTCCGACCGATCTCCCGTGAGCGTGAGTTCCGTCATTCGTCGATCCCCTCGTCGTCCGAACCCGAGGGTAGACGGCACCACCGACAGGTCCCGATCGAGCGATAACACGATCGGGACCACGCGGCGTCACGCCGAGACGGCTACCGGGCCACTGGACCTCCCGGCCGCCATCTCCTCCGGGCGCCCACCACCGACCCACTCACGACCGACTCCGCGCGGACGCGAGTTCCGCGACCAGCTCGTCGACCATGCCCCACTCCCCGTACCCGGACGCAGGGTTGAGGTGCCCGGCGTCGCCGAGGTCCACCAACCGGCTCCCCCACGCCTCGGCGAGGCCGGCTGTGGTGCGGTACCGCGCCAACGGGTCGGTGCGACTGGCCGCGACGACCGACGGGAACGGCAACCGCCGTCGCGGGATCGGCTCCCACCCCGCCGCCGACAGCTCCGCCGGCCGCGGATGCGGCTCCGGCCACTCGACGCCGAAGTCGGGTGGGGTGGCCAACACGGCGCCCACCACCTTCTCGAGCGCGGGGTCGCCGTCGGGCAGCGAACGGACCCACCGGACCACCGCGAGCACTCCGGCGCTGTGCGCCACCAGGATCACCTGACCGTCCACCGCCGCGATCGTCCGCCCGACCAGCCGGACCCGTTCCCCGATCGAGTGCCGATCGGCCTCTGCGGGCGAGGGCACCGTCACCGCCGTCTCGGTCCGTGCGGCGTACCGCTCCTGCCAATGCGACGGTGCGCTCCCCCGCAGCCCCGGCACGACGACGGGCACCGGGGCGGTCATCGTGCCGGCTCCGCATTGAGCGCCTGTAACCTGGCGAGTCCGCGCGGGTGCAGCCGCTTGCCGAGGACCATGAACACCACCGCGGGCACGTACACGAGCGGGGCGATCTGAAGCGCGCCCAGCAGCCCCAGGCGGTCCGCGAGTGCGCCGACGAGGATCGGCGCCAGGGCGAGACCCAGCAGATTGTTCGCGAGAGTGAGCGTGCCCATCGCCGAGGCCTGCACCGAGCGGTGCGTGAGGGAGGCGACCATGGCGGCCGCGGTACCCGAGCTGCCGGCGGCGAAGAAGGCGCCGATGCCGAGCAGCACCAGCTGCACCGAGCCCGTCGGCATGCGGAAGGCGACCGTCAACGCGACGAAGGCGATGGAGCAGTACGCGATGCCCGCCGCCCACTTGCGGGTGCCGTCGCTCATGCTGTACCGGTCGGCGAGGAATCCGCACACGATCATGCCGGAGCCCACGAGCAGGACGAAGGCCGCTGCGGCGCCGCCGGCCCGGTCGACCGGGAGGTGGTACGCGTCCTTGAAGTAGGTCGGGAGCCAGGTGAGCATCACCGCGGCCATGAACATCTGCAGGCCGCTGCCGATGTAGGCGCACACGACGGGAGGGTTGGTGAAGAGGCTCGAGAGCGGCGCGCGGGCCGCGCGGACGGTCTCCGCGTTCTCCCACGACGGTGCCGCACCGTCCTGCGTGGCCTGATACCGAGTGACCCGCGCCTCGGTGACGACGAGCTTGAACGCCGCGACGAGCAGCAGTCCGAGGACGGCCATGGCACCGAGCGACCAGCGCCAGCCGAAGTGGACGGCGATCAGTCCGCCGAGTCCGGTGCCGACCATGGTGCCGAAGGAGCCGCCCGCCATGAAGGACGCGGACAGCGCCGCGTGCACGCGGGGCGCGAAGAGGCTCAGCACCAGTGCGATGCCGACACTGCCGTAGGCGGCCTCGCCGACGCCGACGACGAATCTGGCTGCGAGCAGTTGCTCGTAGTTCTGCGCGAAGGCACAGGCCGCCGTGGCGACCGACCAGAGCACCGCCATCAGCACGAGGCTCCGGACCCGCCCGAGGCGGTCGGCCAGGATCGACACCGGGAGGGTGAGCACGCCCACCATGAGCGCGACCACCGAGATCAGCGATCCCTGCTGGGCCTTGTCGAGGTGCAGCTCCTGGCCGAGCGGCACGAAGACGGCGGCGAGCACCTGCCGGGACATGTAGTCGGAGAGGAGCAGCGCGAACGCGAGCGCGAAGACGACCCACGGGTAGATCCGCCGACGGGTCCGTGCGGGCCCCGTCGGCGTACCGTCGGTGTCCTCGATGTCACCCGAGCGGGTGGTCGTGAGGGCCATTGTCTTTCATCCGTTCACGCGTGCTGGGTGAATCCGAGCTGACCGGCCTGCCGGTTCGGCGCGTAGCCCAGCTTGGCCAGGGTCTCGTCGACGGAGCCGTACTGCTCGCCGATGCGGTAGATGTCGCGGGCCTCCTTGCCGGTGGCGACGTCGCGGCCGAGTTCGTGGCTGATCCGCACCAGTTGCTTGACCTGGTCGACGGACTTGATCTTCTCGCCGGGGCGGCCCCAGATGGTGTCCTCGTTGCCGCACCGGGTGTGCAGGCCCATCGCGATGGCCATCGTGTTCACGGGGAGCACTGAGCGCATGAGGGTCTCGAGCGTGAGAATCGCGCCGTCCGGGACCCGGTTGATGAAGTTCATGATGTTGTACGGGTTGGGACCGTCGAAGCCGCCACCGATGCCGACCCAGGTGAGGTTGAGCGGACCCATGTACTTGCCGCGACGGATCAGGCGCTCGACGGTTTCCAACTGCGGGATCGACGAGAGCTGGAAGTGGGGCTGGATCCCGTTGGCGGTCAGGCGGCGCAGGTGCTCCTCGACCCACTCGGGGCCGGCGGGGACCGTCATCTCGCGGTAGGTGTCGTACAGCTCGGGCCGCTGCATCGAGGTGCCCTCGATGTCGGCCTCGGTCATCAGCTCCATGATGTTCATCTGGCTGGTGTTGATGGCGATGGTCACCTGATCGGGCTTGGGGTCGAGCTCCGCCAACATGTGCCGGGTGTCGTCGGAGAGCCACTTCGCATCGGCGCCTTCGCCCTCAGGGGCGAAGGAGATGGAGCCGCCGACCTGCAGGATCATGTCCGGCACCGCTTCGCGCAGGCCGGAGAGCAGCTCGTTGAACTTGGACAGCCGCTTCGAGCCGTGGCCGTCCTCCTCGCGCACGTGGATGTGCAGGACGGTGGCGCCGGCCTCGTAGCAGTCGACGGCCTGCTGGACGTGCTGCTCCATGGTCAGCGGCAGGTCCTCGCGGAAGTCGTCGAGCTCCCACTCGGGGCCGTACGGCGCGACCGTGATGACCTGCTTCTCCTGAACCTCGGGGAACAGGGCGTCGTCGTGGAAATGCATGATGGTTCTCCTTGTGTTGCGGGCTGCGTTGCGGGGATGAGGGTTTCGTTCGGGCGGGTGGTCAGTACGGGCGATCGCCGACGATGCCGGCGCGCTCCATCCGGCGTACGGCCGGCCAGTAGTCCTGGACGGCGTAGTGCTGGGTGCATCGGTTGTCCCAGATCGCGAAGCTGTCGGGCGTCCAGCGCCAGCGGACCTGGAACTCCGGGACGGCGGCCTGTCGCTGGAGGTACTGCAGGAGCTCACCGGCGCCGGGGGCGTAATCGAAGCCGAAGCGGATGTTCGCGTCGATGTGGAAGTTGGTCAGATGCGTGGCGAAGGCGTTGACGAACAGGACCTTCTCGCCGGTCTCGGGATGCGTGCGCACGACGGGGTGCTCCGCATCGGGATACCGCTCGTGCAGCGCGTGCCGCTGCTCGACCGGCAGTCGTGCGCCGAAACTGGCCTCGATCGAGTGCCGCGCGCGCAGACCGGCGATCCGGGCCTTCACCTCGTCGGGCAGCGCCTCGTACGCGGCGGCCATGTCGACCCAGATGGTGTCGCCGCCCACGTCGGGGCCTTCGACGCAGCGCAGGACGGATCCGAACGGCGGGCACTCGCGCCAGGTGGCGTCGCAGTGGAAGGCGTTCTCGTACGCCTCCCGGTCGCTGTCGAGATCCTTGTAGATACGGACGAGCCCGGGGTGCTCCGGGTCGCTGCCGAGCACCGGGTGGTCCTCGAGTGCGCCGAACCGGCGGGCCAGGGCGACGTGGTCTGCGCGGCTGATCGGCTGGTCGCGGACGAAGAGCACCTTGTGCTCCAACAGCAGCGCGCGCAGTTCTGCGAAGAGGGTGTCGTCGTGGGCGACCTCGGAGAGATCGATGCCGGTGAGTTCCGCACCGATGTGGGCGGTGAGACGGTCAGCGCGGATGCGTCGTGCGGTGATGGTCATGGGATGCCTTCGGGATCTACGGGATCAGGATGTTGGAGCCGACGAGCGCGCCCGACTCGAGGTCGGCGTGCGCCCTGGCGGCCTCCGCGAGCGGGTAGCTGCGGTTCACGGCGACCGTGATCCGGCCGGACGCGATGTGCCCGAACAGTTCTCCGGCGAGGTCGGCCCGCTCGCGCGGGTCGGCGATGTAGTCGGCGAGCGCGGGCCGGGTGACGAACAGCGAGCCCTTGATCGCGAGTTGCATGGCGTCGATCGGCGGGATAGGGCCAGAGGACGTACCGAAGCAGACGAGGAGGCCCCGTCGGGCGAGGGAATCGAGCGACGACTGGAACGTGGCCGCGCCGATGCTGTCGAGCACGACGGGGACCCCTGTGCCGCCTGTGATCTCGCGCACGCGGGCGGCGACGTCCTCGCGGCGGTAGTAGACGATGTGGTCGACGCCGGCGGCCCGGGCCGCCTCCGCCTTCTCCTCGGTGGAGACGGTTCCGATCACCGTGAGCCCCAGCAGCTTCGCCCACTGCGCGACGATGAGCCCGACTCCGCCGGCCGCGGCGTGCAGCAGGATGGTGTCGCCGGGGCGGTAGTCGTGGATACGCCGCATCAGGTACGCCGCGGTGAGTCCGCGCATGGTGCACGCCGCGGCCGTCTCGAAGTCGACCTCGTCGGGCAGGTGGATGAGGTGGCGGGCGGGGAGCACGAACTCGGTGCTGTACGCACCGAGCGGGCTCCCCGTGTAGGTGTACGTCACCCGATCGCCGGGGATGAAACCCTCGACGCCGGGCCCGACCTCCTGGACGACGCCGGCGGCCTCGACGCCCATGCCGTTGGGCAGCGGCACGGGGTAGAGGCCTGTGCGGTAGTAGTTGTCCGCGAAGTTGAGCCCCACGGCGTGGTGCCACACCCGGACCTCCCCCTCACCCGGCTCGCTCACCTCGACGGCCTCCCACCGGAGCACCTCGGGCCCTCCGGTCTCGTGGAAGCGGATCGCGTTCGCCATGTCTTCGTCCCTCCTTCTGGTCCGCATCGGAATGTGATGCAGACGACACTAGGGACGCGCCAAGGCATAAACTGTTCCTCAGGGGACAGCGAAGTATTCATCTCGGGACAAGGTGGTGATGGCGATCACAGAACACAAACCGCTCGCCCGCTACGCCTCGCTCGCCAACTACGCCGACCTGACCCGCTCGCTCGGCGCCGATCCCCACGCTCTCCTCCGCGATGCCGGCCTCGACCCCCGCGGAGTCACCGAGCAGGACCGTTGGATTCCCGCGTCGTCCGTCAACGACCTGCTCGAGCGCACGGCCCGGGTCACTGGGAGGGACGACCTGGGCCTGCGGCTCGCGGAGCTGCGGCGACTGTCACACCTGGGGCCGCTGAGTCTCGTCCTGCGTGAGGAGCCAGACGTCCGCAGCGCCCTTGAGATCCTCATCCGGCACGAGCGCATGTACAACGAGGCGCTGCACACCCGCCTCTCAGTGTCCGACGGAGTCGCCACCGTCCGCGTGGAACTCGCCCTCGACCGGCCGGCGCCGGACCGGCAGGCGATCGATCTGGCCGTCGGCGTGGTGTACGCGCTGCTCCGCGAACTGCTCGGTACGGAATGGACCCCCCTGTCGGTGTCCTTCGGCCACGCGGCGCCGCGGCATGCCGAGACCGCGCGGCGCATGTTCACCGGGGCGCTCCACTTCGATGCGGACCACAACGGGGTCCGCCTCCACGAACGCGACCTCGACCGCCGTACCACGACGGCCGACCCCCAGCTCCGTGTGTACACACAGCGCATCGTCGACCGGGACGCCGACTCGGGACGCGACGTCACGGCGAGGATCACGGAGCTGGTTGACCTCTTGCTGCCGACCGGACGATGCTCGGCGGACCAGGTCGCGCGGAGCCT
The DNA here is from genome assembly GCF_007858445.1 of Tsukamurella sputi. Classification (GTDB taxonomy): domain Bacteria; phylum Actinomycetota; class Actinomycetes; order Mycobacteriales; family Mycobacteriaceae; genus Tsukamurella; species Tsukamurella sputi. Next base: position 351,069 of record NZ_VIGV01000002.1, read on the forward strand.
CGGTGTCGACCGCCGGACGCTGCATCGTAGGCTCGCTGCGGAGGGGACGACCTTCACCGCGGTGGTCGACGACGTCCGGGAGAGCTTGGCGCGGCACCTCGTCGCCGGGAGGCGGTACTCGTTCACCGAGATCGCGGAGATCCTCGCATTCTCGAGTCCGTCCAACTTCTCCCGATGGTTCCGCGGACGGTTCGACATGACGCCCCGGGCCTGGCGCCATTCCGCCGGCGGCCCGTGAGACCCGCGGCCGCTATTGCCGGCGGATCTGGCCCCACCAGAACATGAACGCCCCGTAGCCCAGCATCAGTGCCGAGATCGCCCACACCCAGCCCGAATCGAAGGCGGCGGCCAGAGCGGCGGTCACGCCGACCCACAACAGCACGCACAGGAGCAGCACAGCGACCACGCACGCCGTCACGATCCGGTCGCTGCGCGTCCACTCCCGCTTCCACCCGGAAGGATCGAGCGCCCCACGGACGAACTCGTCGATTCGGCCCGACGGGTCCGCGAGCCACTTCCTGGTCTTCGGGTCGTAGGCCAGACTGAACCGACCGATCCACTGCTTTCCGACGAAGCCGCCCGCGGCGCCCCGCGGCCCCGGCCCCACCTGGGACCAGCTCTCGTGCACGACACCGGAATCCGTCGTCATCGGCAGCGGCGCCTCCAGCCGGTACCGCCGCTCCGGCCGATCCGGCACGACCACGACGCCGTTGTCGCTGCTCACCACGCTGACCGATCCGTCCGGCAGTGGGGTCACCGAGAATCCGGTCCCCCGCGCGGCATCGGACAGCCTCCCCACCACCTCGTCCATGTCGACGAATCTAGCGGCGCACCGCCCGAGCGGGGAGTCCGGAGGCTCGCAGCTACCCCACAGACTCAGGACAGGGCGACCGCAGTTCCGCCGTCGAGGCTCATGGCATGACAACCGAGATCGCAGCGGGCCGCACGGCCACGGACGACCCCGAGCCCGCAGACATGGCCGCCTCCTCCGCTTCGGTGGGCACCACGCCCGCCCTCGACATCGTGATCCCCGTGTACAACGAGGCCCACACCATCGCGCACTGCGTGGAGACCCTGCACGCCTACCTCGAGCACTCCTTGGGCATTCCCGCCCGGATCACCATCGCCGACAACGCGAGCACCGACGACACCCTGACCGTCGCCCGCGCGCTGGCCGGCGCGATCGACGGTGTCCGCGTCGTTCACCTCGACGCGAAGGGGCGCGGCCGGGCGCTGCGCCGCGTCTGGGCCGAATCCGACGCCAGCGTGCTCGTCTACATGGACGTCGACCTCTCGACCGACCTCAAGGCCCTGCACCCGCTGGTCGCTCCACTGCTCTCGGGCCACAGCGACCTCGCGATCGGCACGCGACTCGGGCGCGGCGCGAAGGTCGTGCGCGGCCCCAAGCGCGAGTTCATCTCCCGCGGCTACAACCTGTTGCTGCACACCGCCCTGCGGGTGCGGTTCTCCGATGCGCAGTGCGGATTCAAGGCGATCCGCACCGATGTCGCCCGGCAGCTGCTCCCCCTGGTCGAGGACGGCGAATGGTTCTTCGACACCGAGCTCCTCGTGCTCGCCGAGCGCGCGGGCCTGCGGATCCACGAGGTGCCGGTGGACTGGACCGACGACCCCGACAGTCGCGTCGACATCGTCGACACCGTCAAGAAGGACCTGCGGGGCGTGGTCCGAGTGGGGCGCGCACTCGGCCGCGGCGCGCTCCCGCTCGACGAGGTGCGACGCGCCCTGGGCCGCGAGGAGCCCCACCTCGACGGTGTGCCACGAGGGATGATCGGTCAGCTCGCGCGGTTCGCCCTGGTCGGCATCGCGAGCACGATCGCCTACGCACTGCTGTATCTGCTGCTGCATCCGATCATCGGCGCGCAGGCCGCGAACTTCGCGGCACTCCTGATCACCGCCGTGGCGAACATCGCGGCCAACCGCTCCTTCACCTTCGGAGTCAGTGGACGAGCCGGGGCCGCCCGCCATCACGCACAGGGACTGGTGGTCTTCTTCGTCACCTGGGGCCTCACGGCGGGCAGTCTGTTCGCGCTCGGCCAAGTCGCACCGCACGCGAGCCGGGAGCTGCAGCTCGCCGTCCTCGTGGTCGCGAACCTCGTCGCGACGGTCACCCGGTTCCTCGGTATGCGCCTGATCTTCCGTACCGCGAACGACGCCACGTGAGCAGGACGAACGAACGGATCGGTGCCGCACTCCTCCTCGTGGGGACGACGGTCGCGTACATCTGGGGGCTCGGACGAGCCGGCTGGGCGAACGCCTTCTACGCCGCGGCCGTCCAAGCGGGCACCGTCAGCGGGAAGGCCATGTTCTTCGGCAGTTCCGACGGAGCGAACTCCATCACCGTCGACAAACCGCCGGCCTCGCTCTGGGTGATGGAACTGTCCACCAGGATCTTCGGAGTCAACACCTGGGCGATGCTCGTCCCCCAGGCCCTGCTCGGCGTGGCCTCCGTCGGCCTGCTGTACGCGACGGTGCGCCGTCGCTCCGGCCCGGCCGCGGCTCTGCTCGCCGGGTTCCTGCTGGCGGTGACGCCGGTGGCGGCCATGATGTTCCGGTTCAACAATCCGGACGCCTTGCTGGTCCTGCTGATGATCGCCGCGACATGGGCGATGCTGCGGGCCGTCGAGGACGGCCACTGGCGGTGGGTCGTGGCCTGCGGCGCCTTCGTGGGCCTCGGCTTCCTCACCAAGCAGCTCGCCGTGATGCTGATCGTGCCCGGACTGGCACTGACGTACCTGATCGCGGGCCCGCCCCGGATCGGGAAGCGTATCGCGCAGCTCTTCGCCGCAGGCGCCGCGATGATCGTCGGCGCGGGTTGGTGGCTACTCACCGTCGAGCTCTGGCCCGCCTCGTCGAGACCGTGGATCGGCGGCTCGCAGAACAACTCGATCCTCGAACTCACCCTCGGCTACAACGGTCTCGGCCGTCTCAACGGGAACGAGAAGGGCAGCGTCGGCCCCGGCCGCGGCGACACGGGGATGCCGTCCGGATTCGAGCTGCCGGCCGGGATGGAGATGCCCGGGCATCGCGGGGGTGGCATGTTCGGCGAGCCCGGCGTCCTGCGCATGGTCGAACCCGCGCAGGCGGGCCAGATCGCCTGGCTGCTCCCCGCCGCGTTGATCGCGATCGCCCTGGTCGTGGCCCTGCGCTGGTACGCACCGCGCACGGATCCCGATCGCGCCGCCGTGATCGCGTGGGGCGGCTGGCTGCTCGTCACCGGCGTCACGTTCAGTTTCATGGCGGGCATCTTCCACGCGTACTACACCGTGGCACTGGCGCCCGCGATCGCGGCGCTCGTCGCAACCGGTGTCGCCGTCGGGTGGCGCGAACGCGGGCGGGCACGGGTTCGGGTCACGGGTGCGGTGGCGGTCGCCGCGACCGGCGCCACGGGCTGGTACATCCTGGCGCAGACGCCGGACTGGAATCCCTGGCTGCGCTGGGCGATCGCAGCCGCGGCTGCGGTGTCCACGATCACTCTCCTCGCCTCACTGCTCCCTGCGGTCGGGGCCTCGCGGCGCCTCGCGGGCCTGATCGCGGTGACCTCCCTGTTCGCGGCGGTCGCCGGGCAGGCGGCCTTCACCGTCGAGACGATCGCCACGCCACGGCAGGGCGCCATCGTCTCCGCGGGACCGTCCAGCGGCCACGGATTCGGTCCCGGCGGAATGGGCCGGATGGATCGGCCTGGCGGGTTCGCACGCTCCGACGGTGCCGGTACGGACGCCCCGGGCGGGCACGAAAGCCGGAGCGGCGGACCGTCGTTCCTGATGGGTAGCAAGGCCGGCCCCGCCGTGACCGCGCTCCTGCTCCGGGACGCCGCCCGCTACACGTGGGTGGCGGCGACGATCGGCGCGAACAACGCCGCCGGCTACCAGTTGGCGACGGAGAAGCCCGTGATGCCGATCGGGGGCTTCAACGGCACCGACCCGTCGCCCACCCTGGCGCAGTTCCAGGAGTACGTGCGCGACGGCAAGATCCACTACTTCCTCGCCGAGTCCGCCGGTGGCTTCGGAGGTTTCGGAGGTTCCGGCACCGCGTCGCAGATCCGCGCATGGGTGGAGAAGACGTTCCCGTCGCGCATCGTCGACGGGGTGTCCGTCTACGACCTGACCACGCCGGCGAGCTGAGTCAGAACAGGCGCTCGTCGCCGGCGTCGAAGTCCCCGCGGACCTCGATGCCGGAGGCGAGTGCCCCGGCGGGAGGCTCCAATCCCAGGTGGTGCCAGGCCGCCATGGTGGCGACGCGGCCCCGCGGTGTCCGCGCGAGCATGCCGGCGCGCACCAGGAAGGGCTCGCACACCTCCTCGACGGTGCCCGGCTCCTCGCCGACGGCGACGGCCAGCGTCGAAACGCCCACGGGCCCGCCGCCGAAGCTGCGGATCAGCGCGCCGAGCACGGCGCGGTCCAGACGGTCGAGGCCCAGCTCGTCCACGTCGTAGACCTTCAGAGCGCCGCGCGCCACGTCGACGGAGACAGTGCCGTCGGCGCGGACGTCCGCGAAGTCGCGGACGCGGCGCAGCAGCCGGTTCGCGATGCGGGGCGTGCCGCGGCTGCGGCTGCCGATCTCGGCGGCCGCCTCGCGCTCGATCGTGATGCCGAGGATCTTCGCGCTGCGCTCGATCACCTGCACGAGATCGGCCGTCTCGTAGAAGTCCATGTGCGCGGTGAAACCGAACCGGTCGCGCAGCGGACCGGTGAGTGCACCGGAACGCGTGGTGGCGCCGACCAGGGTGAACGGCGCGACGTCGAGCGGGATGGACGTGGCGCCCGGCCCCTTGCCGACCACCACGTCGACCCGGAAGTCCTCCATCGCGAGGTAGAGCATCTCCTCCGCCGGGCGCGCCATGCGGTGGATCTCGTCGATGAACAGCACGTCGCCCTCGACGAGGTTCGAGAGCATCGCGGCGAGGTCACCGGCACGCTCCAGCGCCGGGCCGGAGGTCACGCGCAGGGCGGTCCCGAGCTCGGCGGCGATGATCATCGCGAGGCTGGTCTTGCCCAGTCCGGGCGGTCCCGACAGCAGGATGTGGTCCGGCGTGCCGCCCCGCAGCTTCGCGCCGTGCAGCACGAGTTGCAGCTGCTCGCGGACCTTCGGCTGGCCGATGAACTCGTCGAGCGAACGCGGCCGCAGCGATTCGGTGTCGTCGCCCGCGAGCGCGGACGGCCCCATGACCCCCTCGGCGCCCTCGAACTCGCTGCCCACCTCGTCGTCGTAGTGCACGTCAGCCGCGCCCCAGGGACTTCAGGGCGTCGCGCAGGAGCTCGGAGACGGACTTGTCCGGCCCCGCCTCGACGGCCGCGGCGACGGCGGGCTCCGCCTGCTTGGGCGTGAAGCCGAGCCCTTCCAGCGCGTCGAGGAGTTGCTGCGAGACGCCACCCGCCGGCACCGTCGAGCCGGCCACGGCCCCGCCGCCGGCCGGCGCCGCGGACACCTTGTCCTTGAGTTCGATGTGGATGCGCTCGGCGACGCGCTTGCCGATCCCGGGGATCAGGCACAGCGTCTTGAGATCCCCCGACGCGATCGCCGTCTGCATCTGCGCGGGATCGAGGACCGCGATCGCCGCCATCGCGAGCCGCGGGCCCACGCCCTGCACCGTCTGCAGCAGGTGGAAGAGCTCCTGCTGCGGCGCGTCGGTGAAGCCGTAGAGGGTCTGCGAATCCTCGCGCACGACCATCGAGGTGAGCAGGTAGCCCTCGGTGCCCCGAGTGAGCGTGCCCGCCGTGTTCGGCGCCACGAGCACCTTGTAGCCCACGCCGCCGCACTCGATCACTACGTGATCCAGACCGATGTGGCGTACCTCGCCGCGCAACGACGCGATCATCGCACTCCCCCCGTCACCTTCTTCGTCGCGCGACGCTGGGCCGCGAGACGTTGTTCGAAGACCTTCTTCTGTTCCGCCGCACGGCGTTCCGCCTCGGCCATGCGCGCGATCATCGGCGCGCGCCAGCTGTGGCAGACGGCCAGGGCGAGCGCATCGGCGGCGTCCGCGGGCTCCGGCGCCTTCTGCAGGCCGAGGATCCTGGTGATCATCGCCGTGACCTGCGCCTTGCCCGCGTTACCGTTGCCCGTGACGGCCGCCTTGACCTCCGACGGGGTGTGGAAGTGCACGTCGATGCCCCGGCGGGCCGCCGCGAGCGCGACGACGCCGCCCGCCTGCGCCGTGCCCATCGCCGTGGAGACGTTGTGCTGCGCGAAGACCCGCTCGACCGCGATCACGTCCGGCTCGTGCGTGTCCATCCAGAACTCGGCCGCCGTCCACACCGCGAGCAGGCGCTCCGCGAGGGGCATGGTCGACGGGGTGCGGACCACGTCCACGTCCAGCGCCGTGACCTTGCGGCCCACACCCGTTTCGACCACCGACAGGCCGCAGCGCGTGAGGCCGGGGTCCACCCCCATCACCCGCATCGCCGCACCTCCGAGCACCGTCGAACACTCAAACCTTTGTTCGAGAGCATACCGGAGCGGCTAGCCGCCCTGCGGAACCAACACGCTCCGGCTACTCGCAGATGACCGTCGGCACCGGGTCGTACTTCACGGTGCGGGTGTGGCGGGAGACGGCTCCGGTGCGCGTGTCCGTGATGGTCCGGGTGTTGCTGGTGGTGAAGCCGGGCTGACCGGTGCTGGCCACGCAGTGCGGCCCCTTCGGCAACCGGATGGTCGACGGATCCGTCGGCAGGCTGCGTGAGCCGGTGCTCGAGGACACCTCCCGCGTCTTGGTGCTCCACATCCGCACCGTCACCGACGAAGCGCCCGCGCTGGACTCGATCACGATGCCGTACGGGGTGTCGTTGCGGAACTGGAGATCGATGGCGCCCTCGAAGACGGTGGCCTCCCGCGCCTCGGGGTACCGGGAGATGTAGTAGCTGTGCTCCGTGTGACCCATGTCCTCGAGGCCGGCGAAATAGGCGGCGTTGTAAAGCGTGGTCGCGAACTGCGAGATGCCGCCGCCGACCGCCTTGTCCGGGCGGCCGTTGTTGATGATCCCGGACTCCACGTAACCCTGTGCCGTGCCGCGCGGGCCGGTGTAGCCGTTGAGGGAGAAGGTCTCACCCGGGAGCACCACCGCTCCGTTCACCTGCTGCGCCACGCGGCGGATGTTCACGCCCGAGGCATCGCTGAAGCCGCCGGTGGAGAACTCACTGACCACCTGCTTCACGCCGAGTTCCTTGGCGCGCGCGGTGGTGATCTTCGGCTCGACGGACTTGAACTGCGCGGTCGCGGTGCGGCCCTGCGCCGACTGCTCGGTGACCGCCCTACTCACGGCGTCGATGGTCGGGTCCCAGACCACCTCGCGTCCCGGGACCCCCTCGGTCACCGTCGGGCTGCCCCCGGACAGGTCGAACCCCGCGTCCTTGGGCTTGGCGACGGCGGACTCGAGGCGGGTGCCGAGGACCTTCTTCGCCGCCTCCCGGTCGACCTTGGGCGCGAGGTTGCCGGCACCGTCGGGCTGGAAGGACAGGAACGTGCCGATGTCGGCCCCGGAGACGCGGCCGACGGTGCCGGCGGCCACCTGCCCGGCGGCGTCCCGGCGCAGGACGACGTCGGTGGCGACCGCCTGCGCCGCCGCGCCGCTCGCGACCGTCCGGACGGTGTCGGCGGAGACCGTCGGGGTCACGGACTCGGTCGGCAGCGCGATGTCTGTGGAATCGGGCCAGGCCGCGGCCACCGCCTCAGCGGCCTTGGCGGCGTCGATCCGATCGCCCGCCTTCGGTTCGACGGCCACGGGCTTGCCACCGCGGAAGACGACGGCCCCGTCGCCCGCGGCGGAGGTCAGGGTTTCGGCGGCCTTGCGGATCGCGGCGTCGAAGACCTCGCGGTTGAGCGTGGACGCCGGATGCACGTGCCGCTCGCTGACCAGTCCGATCAGGTCTCGCATCGGCGAGCGGGCGTCGATGGCGCGCTGCACGGTGCCCGGCACGTCCATGGCCAGGCCGAGCTGCGCGGGCTGGAGCCGCACCTGCCCCTTCGCCGTACGCAGGGTGATGGGCTCGGCGTCGACCCGCTTGGCCGCGTCGTCGAGCCGGTGGACTGCGGCGTCCCGGCCCAGCGCCCCGAACTCCACCCCCACGGCAGTGGCTCCGTGGACCGTCTCCGCCCGCCCGGATTCCCAGGCCGCCGCTCCCCCCGCTCCGAGGAGCAGGGCCCCGACCAGTGCCAGGGCCGGGACACGGCGCAGCGCCGTTCGGGTGGGAGTCACAACCTGAGAATATCCTGACGCATTATTACCGCACAGTAGGGGCGATGCGATACGTCGACCTCAGGGCACTCAGTCCTCGTCGAGCTCCGCCAGGACCTCGTCGGAGATGTCGACGTTGGTGTACACGTTCTGCACGTCGTCGCTGTCCTCGAGCGCATCGACCAGCTTGAACACCTTGCGCGCGCCGTCGGCGTCGACGGGCACCTCGACCGATGCGCGGAAGCCGGACTCGGCCGAGTCGTAGTCGATACCGGCCTCCTGCAGCGCGGTACGCACCGCGACCAGGTCGGTGGGCTCGGAGAGGATCTCGAACTGATCGCCCAGGTCGCTGATCTCCTCGGCGCCGGCGTCGAGCACGGCCATGAGGACGTCGTCCTCGGACTGGCCGTTCTTGTCGAGCGTGACGATGCCCTTGCGGGTGAACAGGTACGCCACCGAGCCCGGGTCGGCCATGTTGCCGCCGTTGCGGGTCATCGCGACGCGCACCTCGCCCGCGGCGCGGTTGCGGTTGTCGGTCAGACACTCGATGAGCACCGCCACGCCGTTGGGGCCGTAACCCTCGTACATGATGGTCTGCCAATCGGCGCCGCCGGCCTCTTCGCCACCGCCGCGCTTGCGGGCGCGCTCGATGTTGTCGTTGGGGACGGAGGTCTTCTTCGCCTTCTGGATGGCGTCGTACAGCGTGGGGTTACCGTCGGGATCGCTGCCGCCGGTACGGGCCGCCACCTCGATGTTCTTGATCAGCTTGGCGAACAGCTTGCCGCGCTTGGCGTCGATCGCCGCCTTCTTGTGCTTGGTGGTGGCCCATTTGGAATGGCCGCTCATCGATCCCTCGATTCCGTTCGGTTGCGCTGCTTCAACCCTTCGAGTTTACGTGAAAGCCCGCTCCAGCTCAGCCAGCGCGTCTTCGAGGTGGTGGATGATCCGCTGCACGTGCGGCACCGACGTGCGGCACGCGGTGATACCGAACTCGAGGTTCCGGTTGTTCGTACAGATCGTGATGTTCACCGCCTGCCCCTCCCACGGGATCGACGCGGGGTACACGCCGTCGAGGTGAGCGCCGTTCCAGTACATGGCCTCTCGCGGCCCCGGGACGTTGGAGATGATCAGGTTGAACGGCGGCCGCGAGACGCCCTGGTAGCCCGGCAGCATGCCGGGGGCGAGGCCGGCGATGTTGGCCGCACTCACGGCGAGCACCTGCAGCGGCGACAGCTCACCCATCACCCTGCGGGCCGAGATCACCGATTCGCGGATCACCTCGAGCCGCTCGCTCGCCTCCGGGAGATCGGTGCCCAGCGTCGCGATGACGGCGCCGACCGCGTTGGAGGCGTCCACGTCATCGGCGTCCTTGCGCAGCGAGACGGGCACCATCGCGGTCAGCGAGCGGTCGGGCAGCTCCCCGAGCTCCGCCAGGTAGGCGCGCAACGCGCCGCCGCACATCGCAAGCACCACGTCGTTGACCGTCGCGCCGGCGGCGGTGCGCACCGCGTCGATCCGGTCGAGGGAATAGGACTGCGCCACGAACCGGCGAGCACCGCCGATCGGCACGTTGAAGATCGTGTGGGGAGCCTGGAACGGGGCGACGTAGTCGTGGTCGCGGAACGCGCTGCCCGCCACCTTCAGCGACGCCGGGAGCATGCCCAGGACCTCGCCCGTCAGCCCGCCGACCTGCTTGACCGTGTCCAGCGGGTTGAAGGGCAGCAGCCCGCCGCTCCTCTCCTTCGCGGGCGCGGCGGGCTTCGGCCGCCGGCCCAGGCCGGGCTGCCAGACGACCCGGCCCTCCATGTCGTTCGGGTCGTTCGAGAGCGCCAGCGTCATGTACCGCAGCGCCGAGACACCGTCGACCAGCGAGTGGTGCACCTTCGAGAACACCGCGTACCGGCCGTCCTCGAGGCCCTCCACCACGTGCACCTCCCACATGGGGCGGTGCCGGTCGAGCAGCGTCTCGTGCCACAGCGAGACCTGCTGGAAGAGCTCGCGGATACGGCCCGGCTTCGGCAGCGCTGTGTGCCGGACGTAGTAGTCCATGTCCAGCTCGTCCACCGACGACCACCACGTGTTGCCGAGGATCCCCACCGGGTCGGCGGGACGGCGGCCGAACTTCTCGCTGATCTCGGTGCGGGCGCGCATCGTCTCGACGACCGACCGCACGTGGTCCGGTCCGGCCCCGTCGGGGGGCGTGAACAGCTGCAACCCGCCAACGTGCATCGGATGTTCGCGGGATTCCGCCAGCAGGAACATCGAATCGGTCACCGGCATGTAGCTCACGACGCCACTCCCCTCGCTCTACGGCCGCGGATTCACCGCTGCCGCACCATGTCCACGAAGCGACGGTGGATCCGCAGATCGCCCGTGACCTCGGGATGAAAGGATGTGGCCATCGTCACACCCTGTTGAACAGCGACCACCGTACCCGCCGTCGTGCCGGCGCCCTCAGGCACCCTGGCGAGCACCTCGACCCCGTCGCCGACGCGCTCCACCCAGGGGGCGCGGATGAACACCGCGCGCACCGGGTCGCCGTCGACACCCGCGACCGCGAGATCGGTCTCGAAGGAGTCGACCTGCCGTCCGAAGGCGTTCCGTCGCACGGTCATATCGATCGCGCCCAGGCAGCGCGCGTCGGGCCGGGTGTCGAGCACCTCCGAGGCGAGCAGGATCATCCCGGCGCACGAGCCGTACGCGGGAAGCCCTCCGGCGAGGGCGTCGCGCAGCGGGTCGAAGAGGTCGAAGACGCCCAGCAGCCGGCTCATCGTCGTCGACTCGCCGCCGGGGATCACGATGCCGTCGACCGCCCCGAGGTCCGCCGCGGTCCGTACCGCCGATGTCGCGGCCCCCGCCGCTTCGAGCGCATGGCGGTGCTCGCGCACGTCGCCCTGAAGAGCCAGTACCCCGATCCGCACAGTCACGGGGAGCCAGCCTATTCGGCTACTGGCGGAAGCGGTGCAGGCCCTCCTGGATGACGACCGCCACCAGCGCGCCGTCGCGCGCGAAGATGCGTCCAGCGGTCAGCGCGCGGCCCCCGCCCGCCGACGGTGACGTCTGGTCGTAGAGGAGCCACTCGTCGGCGCGGAAGGGGCGCAGGAACCACATCGCGTGGTCGAGGGAGGCCACCTGGGTGTCGACGCCAGGGTGGGCCACGCGGGCCGAGCCGAGCAGCGTCATGTCGGACATGTACGCGAGGGCGGCCGTGTGGATGTTCTGGTCGTCGGGCAGGCGACCGATGTGCCGGAACCACACCTGCTGGTGGATCGCGCGGCGGGCGTACTGCTCGGTGGTGTCCTGCGGCACGATCCGGATGTCCCAGTCGCTCCACTCCTGGAACAGCCCGATGCTCTCGCGGGTGGCGTTCGGGTCGTCGTGGGGGCTGAGCACGTCCTCGGGGTCCGGCGCGGGCGGCATCTCGTCGGAGTGCTCGATGCCCTCCTGGCCGGGCAACTGGAACGACGCGGACATCGAGAAGATCGCCTCGCCGTTCTGGACGCCGTTGACCCTGCGGGTGCAGAAGGAGCGGCCGTCGCGGATCCGGTCCACGAGGAAGACGGTGTCGGCGTCGGGATTGCCGGGACGCAGGAAGTAGCCGTGCAGCGAGTGCACCTGCATCTCCGCCGGCACCGTCTCGATCGCCGAGCGCAGCGCCTGACCGGCCACCTGGCCGCCGAAGGTCCGGACCAGGATCGACGGAGCATGGATCCCGCGGAAGATGTCGCGGTCGATCTGCTCGAGACTCAGCAGCGCTTCGATGTCAGCCACGAGGGATGACTCTACTGAAGGTCACCAGTCCGGATCGGTCGGTTCCGTGGTTGCGTCCACCACGATCACCGTGACGTTGTCGCGGCCGCCCGCATTGAGCGCCGCCGCGACGAGCTGATCGGCGCACTCGTCGATCGGCACGTCGGAGTCGAGGATCTCCCGGATCTCGTCGTCGGTGAGCTCGCCGTTGAGACCGTCGGAACACACCAGCAGCTTCTCGCGCGGCTGCGCCGGCACGATCCAGAAGTCGGCATCGGGCTCCATGCCGGCACCCAGCGCGCGGGTGATGACGTTGCGCCGGGGATCGACGCGCGCCTGCTCGGGGCTCAGGAAGCCGCCGTTGATGAGCTCCTGGACCTGCGAGTGATCGACGGTGAGCTGCTCGAAGTAGCCCTCGGCGAGCCGATAGGTGCGCGAATCGCCGATGTTCACGACCAGCCAGTGCGGCACGCCCTCATAGGTCGTGAGCAGCACGCCGGTCACCGTGGTGCCCGCGCGCTTGCCGGTCTCGGAGTCGATGGCCTCGATCGCGGCGTGCGCGTCGCGCAGCCGGTCGACGACCTGCTCCATCACGACCTGCGCGTCGACGGGCTCGGGGCCGAAGACTTCGGCGAGCGCCTCGAGCGCCGCGGCCGAGGCGACCTCGCCCGCGTCGTGGCCGCCCATGCCGTCGGCCAGCAGGAACATGCCCGGGCCGGTGAGCGCGCCGTCCTCGTTGGTCATCCGCACGCGGCCCGGATTACTGATGGCGACCCACTTCATGGACACGCCGCCCTGCACCCCGTAGACGATCTCGGAGCGCGCTTCCCCCGCCTCTGTCGTCATCCCGCGAACACCTTGAAACTCCGCTGCCCCATGTGCACGACGCTGCCCTTCTCCACGGCGTACCTGACTCCCTTGGTGAGCTCGGTCCACGAATCGCCGAAGGCGATCGCGGATCCGTTGGTCGAGCCCACGTCCTCCACCCACAGTTCACCGCGGGTGATGCCGAACAGCAAGTGCGTCTTCGACACCGACGCGGTGTCGTCGACCAGCACGTGCTTGGTGATCTTGGCCGGATCGGCCGTCGGCGGCACGACCGGCTCGCGGCCGATGATGCCGTCTCCGCGCACGTCCACCGAGTGTCCGTCGTCGAAGCGCAGCACGATCGGTGCTCCGCCCGACGGTGCCGGCGCGGCCGGGGGACGCCCCTGCGGTCCCTGCGGCGGCAGCGGACGAGCGGCGGGCGGCTGCTGAGCCGGTCCCTGCGGGCGCGGCTGGGCGCTGGGCCCCGTCGGGCCGGTGGGTCGCGGCGCGTTCTGCTGGGGTGCCGGCTGCGGCGGCGGAGCAAAGGCCGCGGCGGGCGCCGAGGCGGCGGCCTGCTCCTCCGCGGTGGGGGGCGGGCCGAACCGCGGCGGAATCGGGCGCAGTCCCGGGACGTCGTCCGGGAGCGGCGGCAGCGACGGGGGCTGCATCCGCTCGCGCGGCTCCTCGACGCCGACGACCTCGGTGGCCGCGCCGGCGGTCACGGCGTCGACACGGGTCTCCTCGGGCAGCGGCTTCGGAATGCGCTGCAGCGTGTTCTCCGACTCGCCCGTCACGAGGCCGCCGAGCGGACCCGACGGGGCGGGGGCCTGCGCCCGCGCAGGCGCGGCGACATCGGCGTCGTCGACCACCGTCGTGCGGGAGGCCTTCTCATGGATGCCACGGTGCCCGCCGTCGGCGAGCACGGACCACGCCGGCAGGTAGACGAGCGGCGCGAGCACGTTGAAGACGACGGAACGGATCGCCGACGCCGGGAACGCGAGGCGGCGGTGGGAGTCGGCGTCGACCACCGTCAGGCCCGCCAGCAACTTGCCCGGGCTGGCGCCGTAGACGCCGTGCAGCACGATCGAGGCGACGATCGCGACGCCCACCCCGATGCCGAAGAAGATCCAGCCCATCTCAAGGCCGGCCAGGACGTTCACGATCAGGGCGATGGCCACCACGGTGGCCGCGACGCACAGGTCCGCGACGTACGCGAGGACCCGCAGCACCGTCGGCGCCGCCTCCACCCGCGCTCCCCCCAGGGACGTTCGAGCCCCGTACTCCTGGGTGGCCCTGGCCGTTGCTTGGTCTGACATCCTCCGCCTCACTGCTTCCACTTCGTCCCGCGTCTGCCCGACACGCGCAGCCTCGACGCTAGCGCGAATCGTCGGACACCGGCGAGCGACATGCCGTTACCAGCCGCGTTCCGCCAGGCGGTGTGGCTGCGGGATGTCATCGACGTTGATGCCGACCATCGCCTCACCCAGTCCGCGGGAGACCTCGGCGAGCTTGGCGGGATCGTCGTAGAAGGTGGTCGCCGCGACGATCGCCTTGGCGCGCTGCTCCGGGTTGCCCGACTTGAAGATGCCCGAGCCCACGAAGACGCCCTCGGCGCCGAGCTGCATCATCATCGCCGCATCGGCCGGGGTCGCGATGCCGCCGGCGGTGAAGAGCGTGACCGGCAGCTTGCCGTTCTTGGCGACCTCGACGACCAGGTCGTACGGGGCCTGCAACTCCTTGGCCGCCACGTACAGCTCATCCTCGGGCAGCGAGGTCAGCCGGCGGATCTCGTCGCGGATCTTGCGCATGTGGGTCGTGGCGTTCGACACGTCACCGGTGCCGGCCTCGCCCTTGCTGCGGATCATCGCGGCGCCCTCGGTGATGCGGCGCAGCGCCTCGCCCAGGTTGGTCGCGCCACAGACGAAGGGCACGGTGAAGGCGAACTTGTCGATGTGGTTGCTGTAGTCCGCGGGGGTCAGCACCTCGGACTCGTCGATGTAGTCGACGCCCAGCGCCTGCAGGATCTGCGCTTCGACGAAGTGGCCGATGCGGGCCTTCGCCATGACGGGGATGCTGACGGCGGAGATGATGCCGTCGATCATGTCGGGGTCCGACATGCGGCTGACGCCGCCCTGCGCGCGGATGTCGGCCGGAACGCGCTCGAGGGCCATGACGGCCACGGCGCCCGCGTCCTCGGCGATCTTCGCCTGCTCGGGGGTGACCACGTCCATGATCACGCCGCCCTTGAGCATCTCGGCCATGCCGCGCTTGACGCGCGCGGTGCCGGTGACGGGTGCGGTCTGGGGATCAGTGGTCACTGATGGATCTCCTCGTAGCTGGACGGGTGGGGGCTCCAGTATTCCCGATGCCGGTGCACGGTTCCCAGCCCGGGTCGCAGCGCCGGGTCCGACGACGCCGCCTGCGGACGTTCCGACCGCGCGTGCGCCGCGACATACACTGACTGCATGGGCATCACCGTTGGCGTGCATCCCTTCGTTCCGGCGGCGGAGCTCACGGTCGGCGATGGATTCGACGGCCGGTCGGTCGAGCGATTCGTCGCCCGGTGGTCCCTCACCCCCGTCCCCGACTCCGCCGGCGCGTACCTCACCGCCGACGATATCGCCGACGGAATGCTGCCCCGGATCACCGCCGACACCGACCGCCTTGCGATCGATCGCCCCACCTCGGCCGAGATCGACATGGCATTCGACTGGATGTTGACCGTCGGCGGCACTTTCTTCGACTACTCCGGATCCGCTCTCATCTCCGCCGATCTCCGCTGGCTGGCGGTCGACGTCGACGAGGCGAACTCCTTGGTCGTCTTCGTCGTGGACGACGTCAGGCACGCACGGAGAGCGTGGGAGTCGTCGCGGACCCCACCGGGCATCTGGGACGTCCGCAGCGGCTTCGAGGCGATCCCGATCGTCGTGCGGCGCCCCATGGCCGACTACTCACCGGAGCTCCGCTGGAACGGCTGGCTGGTGATACTCCACGACGACGGGATCGAGGTTCAGGTCGTCCCGGACCACGGGTTCTGGGGCGTCCCGCTCCGTGATGTGGAACCGGGTCTCACCTATCGGGCGGAGAACTGGGTGGTCCGCGACGTCGACGGGGCGCTGAGGGCAACACACCGCGACGGACGAGTCGTCACTGTCGACGCCGGCGCGGACGGCCCCGTCATCCGCACCGCGCCATGACACCGTGACCACCAGTGACAGGATCAGCGCACCCAGACGGCCCGCGCGGGTTCGGACGCGACGGCCCGCCCGTCGCCGCGGGAGATCACCAGGCCGCTCGCGCTCACCGAGTAGATGAAGTCGTTGTCGGACTTCCCCTCCGGGTTGCGGTTCACCGCGCGGTAGGCCCCCGCGCCGGATCGCGCCGCCGGGAGGGTGACGCCGCTGTTGTCCCCCGACGCGCGGGCCCCGCGGTAGGTGTACTCCCCGCCGGAGCTGCAGATCACGACGCGCGAGCCCGCCCCCGATCCAGTGGTGAGCAGCGCCAGGTCGAGCTGCTCACCACCGGCGCACCGTGCGGGACTACCGACGAAACCGTAGGCGTCCGTCCCCGGCACCGTCGGAACCGTCGTGGTGCCGGTGGTCGGAGCGGTCGCGGTCGTCGTGATCGGCGTCGTGGGCACCGTCGGCCCGGCCGTGCCGGCAGCAGTGGTGGAGACCGCGGGCGGCGCGGAATCGCCGCGCCCGAACGCGAGATAGCCCACGGCGGCGAGCGCAACGACGAGCACCGCCACGAGCGCGGCCAGTGCGATGACCCGGCCGTTGCCCTGCGGGGCGTTCCCCGCCGGCTCGGCCGGCGGCGGCGTGGCGGGCGGCGGCGTGGCGTACGCGGGAATCGGCGTGGGCGGCGGCGTCGGACGGATCAGAGTGGGTTCCGCGGCCTGCACGGGCGGCCGGTTCGGCGAGGTCGAACCCACCACGGGCGGCCCCGCCGGAGCGGTCCCGAGGGCCGCCCGGAAGGCGCGGGCGAACTCGGCGTTGTCGGGGAATCTGTCCTGAGGCTGCTTCGCCATGGCCCGCGCGAAGACCTGCGCCAGTCCGCGCGGGACCCCGGCGGCACGGGTCGCCGGGTCCGGCACGGGCGCCTGCAGGTGCGCCATCACCACCGAACTCGGCGTGCCCGGGCCGAACGGCGGCGCACCCGTGAGCAGCTCGAAGGCTGTGCAGGCCAGCGAGTACTCGTCGGCGCGATTGTCGAGGGGCTTGCCCTCGATCACCTCGGGAGCGAGATAGGCCATGGTGCCGACGGCGACCCCGGTCGCCGTGAGCGAGCTCGCCTCGTCGCTCGCCTTCGCGATGCCGAAGTCCACCAGCTTGACGACGGGCGCCCCACCGGACCGCGCGGGCTCGAGCAGGATGTTGCCCGGCTTGATGTCGCGATGCGTCAATCGGCGCTCGCTCCACGCCCAATCGAGCGCGCTCCCCACCTGTTCGACGATCTGCGCGACCGTCTGCGCCGGCAGCGGCCCGCGGGTGCGCAGGTACTGCGCGGCGTCCTCGCCCGCGACGTACTCCATCGCGAGCCACAGCCGGTCCTCGTACTCGCCCCGGTCGTAGATGGTGACGATGTTCGGATGACGCAGCCCCGCGAGGATGTCCGCCTCGCGGAGGAACCGGGCCGCGAACTGGGGATCACCGCCGAACTGGGGGCCGAGCAGCTTGAGTGCGTCCTGCCGGGGCAGCCGCGGGTGGTCGACGAGGAAGACCTCGCCCATTCCGCCCGCCCCGAGCCGCCGCACGACCCGGTACCCGGAGATCTCCTTCGGCGCCACGGCACCTCCTATTCGACGGGGATCGGTGCGCCCGGGACCGCACCGGCGGCCAGGGCCGCCCGCACGCCCGGGATGAGGTCCGCCAGTGTCGCGGGGTAGACGGGGTCCGGCAACGCCCGGATCTCCTCCGGCGTACACCAGCGCATCTCGTCGAGGGTGCGCCGCTCCAGCTCGGTCCAGCCCGACGGTGCCGGCTCGAACCGTTCGCACTGCACGGCGAAGAAGTACTCGACCGAGTCGATCACCTCGCCGTCGAAGGCGAAGACGGCCTCCCGGCGGTACAGCGGCCCGATGAAGTCCGACGGTGCCAGCGTGCGGCCCGTCTCCTCCTGCAGTTCACGCACCGCGGTGGCGCGCAGGTCCTCGCCGCGCTCGACTCCTCCTCCGACGGTGAACCACCAGTGACTCGATGCGGTCTCGCCCTCCGGGACGGGCTCGTGGCCGCGGACCATCAGAACCGCGCCAGCGGGGTCCACGACGATGACGCGCGCCGATGTCCGCCGCTCGTCACCGGCCGCCAGCAGGGCCGCGGGGAGCACACCGCCGCGATCGACGATGTCGAAGTACTGGGGCATCGGCGCCGTCCCGCCGAGGTGCAGCCACCGCACGAACCTCCGTCCGCGCAGGGCCCGCGTGTCGCGGACCGCGTCGTTGTGGAAGCGGCGGGCCATCGTGACCCGGGTGTCGGCGTCCGCGATCTCCGCGACGAGCGATCGTGGGAGCGTCTCGATGTCGATGGCGCCGATCGCGGCCGACAGGCGGTTCTCCATCGGGGTGCGGTCCTCGGGCGCCGCGTTCTCGGCGCGGTCGGCGGCGGCGCGCAGTGCTCGGCCCTGGTCGTCCGCGATGGACGCCGCGACCGCGCGGGCGACGGCGGACCGTCGGGCGAGGGCCGCGTCGAGCGCTGCAAGCGAGAGATCGACCCGCACGTGCAGCCGGTCCAGACGGTGCGCGGTCTGGTACGCCAGACCGGCCACCACCAGCACGGCCATGACGATGAGGCCGATGACGAGCACTGTGGTGGCGGTGAGACTCAGCAACTGCTGCCCCCTCAGTCGTCGATCGACACGACCGTGCCGGGCACGGCGACGGTCTCGTAGACGCGGATCACCTGTTCGGCGACGACGGACCAGTCGAAGCGCCACACCACCTCGGAGGCGCGGGTCACGAGTTCGGCGCGCCGGAAGTCGTCGTCGAGCAGTTCGACGATCGCGCGTCCGAGCGCGGCACCGTCGCCCACCGGGAACAGGCGGCCCGCCTCGCCTCCGTCGAGGACGCGCTCGAAGGCGTTGAGGTCACTCGCGACGACGGCGGTCCCCGCGGCCATGGCTTCGACGAGGACGATGCCGAAGCTCTCGCCCCCGAGGTTCGGGGCGACGTAGACGTCGGCGGAGCGCAGCGCGGCGGCCTTCTCCTCGTCGGTGACGGCGCCCATGAGCCGCAGG
This sequence comes from Tsukamurella sputi, assembly GCF_007858445.1. Lineage (GTDB taxonomy): Bacteria > Actinomycetota > Actinomycetes > Mycobacteriales > Mycobacteriaceae > Tsukamurella > Tsukamurella sputi. Next base: position 370,051 of record NZ_VIGV01000002.1, read on the forward strand.
TGTTTCGCGTGCGGCCCCGCCTCCCGGAGCAGCTTCTCCTCGTCGCCCCGGCCGATCACGAGTACCTCGACATCGGGCTGCGCGGCGACGATGGCCGGGAGCGCCTCCAGGAAGACCGCCATGCCCTTGCGCGGCTCGTCGTACCGGCCGAGGAAGAGCACCGTCTTCCCCGGACGGGGGTAACCGGGCAAGGGGTCGCCGTCGGCGAAGGCGCGGACGTCCACCCCGTTGGGGATCTCGATGGCATCGGACCCGAGCGATTCCATCTGCCAGCGTCGGGCCAGCTCGGAGACGGCGATCTTGCCGCGGATCTTCTCGTGCGACGGGCGCAGCACGCTCTGGAAGACCGAGAGCACCAGCGACTTCTCGGTGGACGTGTGAAAGGTCGCGACGATGGGACCGTCGGCGATCGCGAGAGCCAGCATGCCGAGGCTGGGCGCGTTCGGCTCGTGCACGTGGAGCACGTCGAACTCGCCCGTGCGGATCCATTTGCGCAGCCGCGCGAACGCCTTGGGGCCGAACGAGAGCCGTGAGACGGAACCGTTGTACGGGATCGCGACGGCCTTGCCGGACGAGACCGCGAAGTCGGGCAGCACCGTCTCCTTCGAGGACGGCGTGAGCACCGAGACCTCGTGGCCGCGCTCGATGAGCACGCGGGCCAGGTCCACGACGTGCGCCTGCACCCCGCCCGCGACGTCGAACGAGTAGGGGCAGATCATCCCGATCCGCATGACTCAGGCTCCCCCGGCTCCGTCGCCCAGGATCCGGTCGCGCCGCGCCTGCGACCAGTCCGACTCCCAGAGCGGCTGCAGCATGTGCCAGTCGGCGGGGTGCTCGGCGATGTTGCGTTCGAAGGCCTGCGCGAGTTGCTGCGTAGCGCTCTCGATGCCGCCGGAGACGTCGATCGGCGCCTCGGCCTTGAATCCCCAGGCGTCACCCTCGAACCAGCAGTGCACCGGCAGCAGGGGCGCGCCGGTGTCGATCGCGAGCTTGGCGGGCCCCGCGGGCATGCGGGTGCGCTCGCCGAAGAAGGTCACGGGCACGCCGTGCCGAGCGAGATCGCGCTCGCCGAGCAGGCAGATCGGTCGTCCTTCGCGCAGCCGCTGCGCCAGCGCGGGCATGGGCGGCTGCTCGCCGCCGGAGAGGGGGAAGATCTCGAATCCGAGGGACTCGCGGTACTCGACGAACCGGCGGAACAGCGATTCGGGCTTGAGCCGCTCGGCGACGGTGGCGAAAGTGCCGTACTTCTGGGCGAGCCAGACTCCGGCCATGTCCCAGTTCCCGCTGTGCGGGAGCGCGAGGACGGCGCCCGTCCCCGCGGCCATCGCCTCGTGCAGGCTGGGGACGTCGACGTACTGGTCGAGGCGGGCGCCGAGTTCGACGAGGTCCATCGAGGGCAGCCGGAAGGACTCGCGCCAGTACCGCGCGTACGACCGCGACGAATCCTCGATCAGGCTCTGAGGCACCGCATCCGGCGTGGTGCCGAGGACCCGGGCGAGATTCTTGCGCAGCTGCACGTTCTCGCCGCGGGCGCCGAGGCGGCCGCCCAGATCATCGATGAGGAACTTCGCCGCGGACTCCGGCATCCGCTTCGTGACGGCCCAACCGGTGCGGTAGGCGAGATCGGCGATCTCCTCGCGCGGATCGATCACGCCTGATCCTCTCCGTGCTGCGCGGCCGCCTGCGGCAGCGGCAGCAGGTCGGTGGCTCCCGGCGAGCGCCGCACCGTCAGCGCGCGCTGCACGACGGTGACGATCGAGGTCACGGCCAGGAGCCACATCGCGATGTGGATCGCCCACCAGAGCCCGAGTCCGGTGAAGCCCGCGCCCACCAGCACGATGATGAGGCGCTCCGGGCGCTCGATCCAGCCACCGTCGCCCTTGAGCCCGGACGCCTCGGCGCGGGCCTTGGCGTAGCTGATGACCTGCGAGGTGACCAGGCAGATCAGGGTGGCGACCAGCAGGTTGTACCGGTTGTGCTCGGTGAAGACGACCCACCAGGCCAGGCCCGCGAAGATCGCGCCGTCGGCGACCCGGTCGCACGTGGCGTCGAGCCAGGCCCCGAACCTGGTCCCTCCCCCGCGCACGCGGGCCATCGCACCGTCGAGCATGTCGAACATGACGAAGAACCAGATGATCATGGTTCCCCAGAACAACTGGTCCGCCGGGAAGAGCCACAGCGCTGCCCCCACCGAGCAGACCGTGCCGAAGAGCGTGACCGCATCGGGCGTCAGACCGGTCCTGATCAGCACCTTCGCGATCGGATGCGTGACCTTGGAGACGGCCTCGCGACTGAAGATCGACGACACCTCAGACCTCCTCCCAGGCCTTCGCCATCAGCGCCCGGGTCTGTCCCAGCAACTGCGGCATCACCTTAGTGCCCGAGAGCACCGTGATGTAGTTCGCATCGCCCGGCCAGCGCGGCACGATGTGCTGGTGCAGGTGTTCGGCGATCGAGCCGCCACCCGCCCGGCCCAGATTGAAGCCCACGTTGAACGCCGCGGGCCGCGAGATCCGCTTGATCACCCGGATCGTCTTCTGGGTGAGCTTGATCAGCTCGAAGGCCTCGTCGTCGGTGAGCTCCTCCAGGTCGGCGACCTGCCGGTAGGGCACCACCATGCAGTGGCCCGGGTTGTACGGGAACAGGTTGAGCACCACGTAGCAGTGCTCGCCCCGCGCCACGATCAGCCCGTCCTCATCCGCGAGCTTGGGGATCTCGAGGAAGGCCGTGCTCCCCTCGGGCACGGGCGGGGAATCGACGAGGTACCGCATTCGGTACGGCGTCCAGAGACGCTCGATGGTCTCGTCCCCGTCGCCCACGCCGAAATCACGGTGCGCGCCGGGCGTGCCCGTCTCGTCCGTCATCGGTTCCCTCTCCCCGTGTCGTCCCTCGGCCCGGTCAGGCCGTCCCGACGGTGCTCTCGGCCGGCCCCAGCAGCTCGGCGGTCGGCGACTCGTTGCGGCGCGCGTGCACCCAGTCGACGATGCGCGCGACGGCGTCGTCGACCGGCACCTCGTTGACCTGCGTGCCGTCCCGGAACCGGAAGCTCACGGCGCCCGCTTCCTGGTCACGCTCGCCCGCGAGGAGCATGAACGGCACCTTCTGCGTGGTGTGGTTGCGGATCTTCTTCTGCATCCGGTCGTCACTGTGGTCGACGTGGGCCCGGATCCCCTTCGCCCGCAGCTTGCGGATCACGGTCTCGAGGTGGTCGCCGAACTGTTCCGCGACGGGGATGCCGACGACCTGCTCCGGCGCCAGCCAGCCCGGGAAGGCGCCGGCGTAGTGCTCGGTGAGCACGCCGAAGAAGCGCTCGATCGACCCGAACTTCGCCGAGTGGATCATGACCGGCTGCTTCTTGGTGCCGTCGGCGGCCGTGTACTCGAGGTTGAAGCCCGCCGGCTGGTTGAAGTCGTACTGGATCGTCGACATCTGCCAGGTACGGCCGATCGCGTCCTTGGCCTGCACGGACACCTTGGGGCCGTAGAAGGCGGCACCGCCCGGGTCGGGGACCAGCTGCAGACCGGACTCGATGCACACCTCCTCGAGGATGGCGGTGGCCTCGGCCCACTGGGCGTCGGAACCGATGAACTTGTCGGAGTCGCCGCGGGTGGACAGCTCGAGGTAGAAATCGTTGAGGCCGAAGTCGCGCAGCAGCCCCAGGATGAAGTCCAGCAGGTGCTTGATCTCGCCCTTCGCCTGCTCCTCGGTCACGTAGCTGTGCGAGTCGTCCTGGGCGAAGCCGCGCACGCGGGTCAGGCCCTGGATGACGCCCGACTTCTCGTAGCGGTAGACGTGGCCGAACTCGAACAGGCGCAGCGGCAGCTCCCGGTACGACCGGCCGCGCGACCGGTAGATCAGGTTGTGCATCGGGCAGTTCATCGCCTTGAGGTAGTAGTCCTGCCCCTGCTTGGTGATCTCCCCCTCGGCGTTGCGCTCCTCGTCCACGTGGAGCGGCGGGAACATGGTGTCCGCGTAGTACGGCAGGTGTCCCGAGGTGTGGAAGAGGTTCTCCTTGGAGATGTGCGGGGTGCCGACGTACTCGAAGCCGTGCTCGATGTGCTTGCCGCGGACGTAGTCCTCCATCTCCCGCTTGATGATGCCGCCCTTGGGGTGGAAGACGGGCAGACCGGAGCCGAGCTCGTCGGGGAAGCTGAACAGGTCCAGCTCGGCGCCGAGCTTGCGGTGATCGCGCTTCTCGGCCTCGGCGAGCAGCTCGAGGTACTCGTCCATCGCCTCCGGCGACTCCCACGCGGTGCCGTAGACACGCTGCAGGTCGGCGTTGTTCTGATCGCCGCGCCAGTAGGCGGCGGAGCTGCGGGTCAGCTTCACCGCGGGGATGTACTTCGTGGTGGGCACGTGCGGGCCGCGGCACAGGTCGCCCCAGATGCGCTCGCCCGTGCGGGGGTTCAGGTTGTCGTAGGCGGTGAGCTCGGCGCCGCCGACCTCCATGACCTCGCTGTCGTCGGCCGCGCCCTTGTCGTCGATCAGCTCCAGCTTGTAGGGCTCTCCTCCGAGCTCGGCCCGCGCCTCGTCCTTGGACCCGTACACGCGGCGGCTGAACTTCTGCCCGGCCTTGATGATCTGCTTCATCTTCTTCTCGAGGGTCTTGAGGTCCTCGGGGGTGAAGGGCTCCGCGACGTCGAAGTCGTAGTAGAAACCGTCCTTGATGGGCGGTCCGATGCCCAGCTTGGCGCCGGGAAAGCCGTCCTGCACCGCCTGCGCGAGCACGTGGGCCGCCGAGTGGCGGATCACGCTGCGCCCGTCCTCCGTGTTCGCCGCGACGGCCTCGACCTCGGTGTCGGTCTCGGGGATCCAGCTCAGGTCCTTGAGCGTGCCGTCCGAGGTCTTGACGACGACGACGGCCTCGGGGCCCTTGTTGGGCAGGTCCAGCTCGCGCATGGCTGCCCCGGCGGCGATACCTGCCGGGACGACGAAGGTGGTGCTCACAGTGCTCCTAGTCATGTAGCGGGCGGCATACCTGGCCGCACGCGGTTGTCAGTGGGATCGATCCTATCGGTCACGTTCCGTCGGACGCGCCCGAGGCGAGCCTCAGGCGAGCCGGGCGCGTCGCTCGTCGGGGGTCTGCCGGGGACAGCTGAGGCACTTGCTCATACCGGGGCACAGGTAGAGCAGACAGCAGGAGCCCCGCCGGACGACGGTGCCGCGCCCCGGCACCTCGTCGAACCGCGCGGCGGGGGCTTCGGAGCCGCACGCACGCAGGGCATCGTCGGCGGCGGTGACCGGATCGTCGGCGCCCAGGGCGGCCGACGCGATCGAATCGGTGGCGATCGCCCACAGCGACCATTCAGTAGCGCCCGACGCCGCGGCGATCGCCGGGATCAGGCGGTGGCAGGCACGTGCCAGCGCTCCGTTCGGGTCGTCCGACGGTGACGCCTCCCCCACCTCGGGCCACCCGCCCGCGCCGGTGCGAACGGTCACTGACGCCCCGTCGAGTCCCGCGGCGGCGAGCCGGGCGAGGGCCCCGGAAAGGGCGTACCAGTAGAGGATTCCCGCCGTCCGGAGATCCGGTGCACCGATGCCGCGGCGGAGCGCGTCGATCTGGCCTTCCGCCATCGGGGTCAGCCGAAGACCGGACTGGCGAGCCACGGCCAGTGGATGCCGACCCATCCGGCGGCCGTGCTCAGCGCGCCGAGGAGCCACAGGGTGGCCAGGACGATGGCGCACGTGCCCAGGCCGAAGAGAGCCTTCACGACGATGTTCTGCCGCGAGAGCCACTCGACGAACCTGTCGTAGCGCGCACGGGCGAACCGCAGCAGTCGGTGCGCCCACTCGAATTCGGTGGCGAGGATGCCCAGGCCCGCGAAGACGATCAACCAGCCCGGCCCGGGGTACGGGATCGCGATGATCCCGGCGACGAGGACGATTCCCCCGATGACGCCCACGGCGCCCCGCCACACGAGTGCGCCGTGCCGGGAGGACGTGATCCGGGCGCGCCACGCGCTCAGACCTGTCCGGGGCGTCTCGCTGTGCTGGTCGTGCATGGTTCCACGGTACCGGCGCTAGCCGGCGACCTCCTCCAACAGCGGCAGGGTCACCGCGTCGGCGACGGCGGGGGCGGTCGCCTGCAACTCGGCGTCCAGCAGTTGCACCGCGACCGCGAACGCGCGGCCGACCGAGGCGGCATCCCCGGAGCCGGCCTCGGTGCCGCGGATCCGTGCGCGATCCTCGGGCGAGAGGAAGCCGGGCGGAGCGCCGGTGCGCGCGCCGGCGAGCCCGATCAACGCTGCGCGGAGCGCGTCGAGGGCGACCGCCGCCGAGGCACCGTCGCCCCGATGGAGAGCGGCGCGGGTCCGCAGAGCGGCCAACCACGCCGGACCGACGACGTCGTTCTCGAGCGGCGCGGGAGGGATCTGCGCACCGGAGGGGCCGAACACCTGATGAAAGGGCTCCCCAGGGCGAGGCCCGAACAACGCGGCGGGGACGATCGCCACGCGTGCGGTGAGGAGATCCGGAAGGAGGTAGACGACGCCCGTCGCTTCGACCGTGTGATGAATCGCGTCGAACTCGCGGTACATCAGCTCGATCCACCGACCGTGAACATCGCCCGGATCCGTATCGGAGGCGACACCGAACCGAAGGTCGATGCCGGACAAGGGATCCAGCGCTCCTGCAGCAGCGGGACCGACCACCGCACCGGCAAGGACCCCCTCCGCCGTCCGCGCGGCGGCGAGCATCCGATTCGCGACATCCTGACGTTGCATGACGGTAAACACGATCTTCATGATAATCGTCGGAGGCTCCCGAAACGACCGGCGCGGCAGTGCTGCATATCCACTTGTGCACATCGCCGATTCATTCAGCGCCGAACGTCAATTCCGTCGCCGCGCGACCCCTCATTTCTTCGCGCGAAACGGTTATGAATACACCGATTGACCAGGACACTTCAATCGCAAACTTGTAGAACGAGTTTCCTTAGACCACTGAGGCTTTCGCTACTGCGCAGTAGCTTGAATCTCTTTGAGCAAATAACCGAGAAACTTATTGGGAAACCATGGAAATGCTGATAACTTCATAACTCCCAGGAGATGCACAGGCGCCGCTTCAGGCACTCTCACCGAGCGCAGACACCTCCTATTCGCCTGGGTCACCATCACTTCTATCGACGTCCTCGCCCGAGCACGCCGAACCTTCATGAACCGGAGGTCCTCCATGTCCCCTACTGCCCCCAAGCACGCACGGAAGACGGTGCGCCGCAGCGCCGTTGCCGTCACCGCTGTGGCCGCTGCTGCCGCGATGACCGTCGCGACTCCCGCCGCTGCGAATGCTGCCACCACGCCCACCGGCAATCCTCAGATCGACGCGCTGCTCGCGTCTGCTCCGCTCCTCCCGGGCGGCATCCCGATCGCGGTCATCCCCCAGGTCGCACCCGTCATCAACCAGGGCGTCGCCGCCTGGAACCAGATCCCCGTGATCGGCGGCCTGATCCCGGTCTCGAACACCACGGCCGGATCCGCCTTCGGCACGACGCCGCTCGCTCCGGGTTGGGCCGGCGCGTGGTCGTCCGACACGTTCAAGGTGGGGGCGCCCCTCGGCCTCGGCGGGCTCACGAGCACCACCTACGGCCTGGTCGGCCTGAACGCGAATTCCGGTGGGCTCGGCGTCGGCAGCATCGGCGGCAACAACACCACCCTCAACGGCCCGCTGGGCAGCGCGCTGGGCCTCTCGACCTCGCTGAGCGCGGTCACCACCAACGGGCTCACCACGTGGACGCCGTCGCTCGGCCTGGGCGCCACAGCGCCCCTGGGCCTCGGCAGCGCGAGCGCGACCATCGTGCCGGCCACGGTGACCTACGGCGACAAGACCTTCCTCGTCGGCCTGCCCTCCATCAACCTCGGCCTCGGGATTCCGCTCCTCGGCATCAACGCCGGACTCGTGATCAACCTCGGCCAGGTGGGCTTCCAGAACGGCCAGCTGGTCCTGGTGACGCCGAGCATCGGTGGCACGCTCACCACGCCGCTCGGCGGGGGCTCGGTCGGCGTGACCCCCGGAACCATCACCGTCGGGACCGGCGGCATCACCGTCGACGCGCCGGACGTGAAGGCGAACGTCAACGTGCTCAACACCGTGAAGGCGGGCCTCGACGTCAACGGCGGCGGCGCCAGCATCACGCCGACCGGCGTCGCGGTCGCCGGCCCGTCCGGGACCGGTACTGTGACCACCCCGGTCGGCAGCGGAACCGTCACCGCATCGACGGGCAGCGCCTCCGCGGGCACCAACGGCGTCTCGGTGACCGGTCCCGCCGCGACCGGCACGGTCACCACTCCGGTCGGCGTCAGCGGCGGTGCCGCGGTCTCGACCGGTTCGGCGACCGTGGCACCGAACGGCGACACCACGGTGACCGGCCCCAAGGCCGCCGCCGGCGTCAGCACCCCGGCCGGCGGAGCCAGCGGTCACGTGGAGACCGGCAGCGCGTCGGTCAGCCCGAGCACCGGCTCGGCGTCGGTGACCGGCCCGTCGGGCGGCGTCGAGGTGAGCACGCCTGCCACCGGCAGCCACGGCGTCGAGGCCGACACCGGCTCGGCCACCGCGAGCTCGAGCGGCGTCAGCGTCAAGGACACCCCCTCGGTGGACGTGCACTGATCCTCGCGGAATCACGACCGGCGGCGGCCGGGGCACTGTGCCCCGGCCGCCGTTGGCGTACCGTTCGACTATGAGCAGCGACTGGCGGGAAAGCACCGTCGAGAAGATCCGCGGCCTGATCCTCGAGGCCGAGCCGGACACCGTCGAAGAAGCGAAATGGCGCAAGCCGTCCAACCCGGACGGCGTCCCCACCTTCTCGCTCGACGGGCTCGTCTGCACCGTCGAGACCTACAAGGACAAGGTGAAGATCACCTTCGCGAAGGGCGCGTCCGTCGACGATCCCGAGGGACTGTTCAACGCCAGCCTGGACGCCGGAACCCGTCGCGCCATCGACATCCGCGAGTCCGACGATCTCGATGAGGCCGCGTTCCGGGGCCTCATCAACCGCGCGGCCGCACTCAACCGCGCCTGACCGGAGTCGTCACCGCGGCAACCACTCCGGTGCGCTCGACCCGCGCGGCACGAGCACCGTTCGGTACGTCCCCGGCGTCACCGACATGCGCACCTGGTCGGTGACGCCCTGGTAGTGCCCCAGCGGGGTGTCCGCGGTGAAGGTCTCGGGAGCGAGGTACTCGTGCTCGCCCGGCGTCCCCGCGATCGCGTGTGCGTACTCACGGTCGAAGACGCCGAGCGAGAGGATCCACAGCGCGACCCGAGCGAGGGAGACGTGCACGCGGTAGCTGCCGCCGTCGACGGCGCGTCGCGCGAGCGCCTCCGTGACCCCCGCCGCCATGAGCCAGGAGACGATGTAGTCGTTGACGACGAGGATCGGCGGGAGCGCCGGGTCCCCGTCGCCGCCTTCGAGATTCATCATCCCGACGAGGCTGCCCGCGGTCTGATCGAAGCCCACGCGGTCGGCCCAGGGCCCGTCACCGCCGAACAGGGACGCCGAGGCGTGCACGATCCCCGGTCGCGCTGCCGCCATGTCCTCGGCGGACATCCCGATCGACGCGAGGTAGCCGGGCCGGCGGTTGGCGTAGAAGACGTCGGCCCCCGCGACCAGCTCGCGGAGCCGGGCCGGGCCGTCTCCACGGTGGGGACTCAGAGTGCAGGACCGGACCCCGACGTTCGCCGTCACGTACGTGGTGTCGTGCTCGTGCTCGCCGGGACGCCAGACGTTGAGGACGTCGGCGCCGTGCAGCGCCAACGAGCGACCCGCTCCCGCTCCAGCGATCACGTGGCCCATACCGAGCGCCCGGACACCCGACAGCGGTTGTTCGCCGGGCGGAAGGGGCTCGGGCGCGGAATCGCCGATGCGCGTGATCTCGACGAGGGGCGTGCCCGCGAGGCCCTCCCGGTACTGCTGCAGGTCCAGGAACTCCTCGGCGCTGCGGAGCATCGGCAGCACGACGCCCGCGCGGGCGGCGGCCTCCTCCAGTTCGAGTCCGTCGCGCTGCGCGATCGCCGCCTCGACGGCCGCCTCGTCGTCGGGTACGCCCAGCAGACGCTGCGCCGCCACCTTGATCTTGGGATACGGGTTGAGCGGCATCACCCAGCGGGCGTCGCGGGTCCGGTAGAAGCGGAAGCCGAAGGCGTTGGAGGCGTTGGCCGACGAGGTCGCCGGGTATCCGTTGACCAGTTCCCAGCGGGCGTCGTAGAACGGGCACAGCCGGTGCGGCGTGGGCCGGATGTCGATGTCGATGTCCTGGCCTTCGCCGCCCCGCATCCGCCAGAGCTTGGCGACCGCAGCCGACTTCGCGGCCAGCGCGATCGAGGTCGCGCCGGCGATCCGCAGTGTGCTGGGCACCACCGGGTCGGCGCCATGGAAGCGAATGGCCCCGCCGATGTCGGCCGCACTCATGCCGAGCCCTGCGAGCACCTCGTCGAGGGCGGCGTTGAGGTCGTAGCCGTCATCGGTCGCGGGGTGGGCGACGGCGCTCCGGATGCGCTCGGCGAGCTGATCGGTCATCGTCGGGCCTCCGCAGCGGTCCGGTCGAGCACGGTCTCGGGGACGGGGACGATCCGGGAGCGCAGGTACTCGCCCACCGCCTTGCCCACCTGATCGATCCGGTCGTTCGAGGAGCCGCCGGTGCCGAGCAGGCCGCGGAAGACGAAGTGCACCGCCCGCAGCTCGGGGAATTCGTGCCGAACGATGTCCAGCCCCTTGGCGTCGGGGAACAGGCGACGCACCTCGTCGGTGCTGAGGAAGCGGCGCAGCCACGGCCAGGCCGCGGCGTCGGGCGTCCAGATGCCGACGTTGCTGTTGCCGCCCTTGTCGCCGCTGCGCGCGTACGCGACGGTGCCGAGCGGGACCTCCCGCACCGGACCGGTCTCGAGTGCCTGTTCGGGTTCGGGGTGCCCCGGCTGGTCCGGCACCGAGGTCGCGTCCGGGGGCGCGATCGCGATCGCCGTCCCGTCGTCGAGGACGGCCCGGTGCGCCAGCTCGGCCGTCGGCAGCAGGCCCGGCCAGTAGTCGATCGTCGGGGACGGCGCGGCGTGCAGCACCGAGGCGCCGTCGTGGAAGATGCCCGGGAAGCTCTGCAGGTAGAGGCTGCCGAGGCGCCGGATCAGGTTGTATTCGGCGAGTTCGTCAGCGGTGGGGGCGGCCGCCAGCACGCGCAGTGCGACGGTGGCCTCCCACTGGGTCTCGGGGTCCGCGGCCGGAACGCCGACCTGGGTGACGGTGACGCTCACCCCGGCGGGCTTGTCGAGCTCGAGCTGTGAACGGAGCAGGTCCACCTTCGCGGGTACGTCGGTGCCAGTGGCGAAGACGGTGCCGACGGTGCGGTAGCCGACGACGCCGAACGTCGCGACCTTGGTCGTCGCCGGGGGCGGCGATCCCACCGCCCCGGACACGCGCACCCGATCGGGCCCGGTCTGCGCCAGTCGCACATCCTGCAGGCCGACGGTGACGTCCGGGTTCAGGTAGTTCGGGCCCTGGATCTCGTAGACCAGCTGCGCCGTCACGGTGTCGACGGTGACGGCCCCACCGTCGCGCCCGTGCTTGGTGATGACGGCCGAGCCGTCCGCGGCGACCTCGGCGATCGGGAAGCCCGGGCGACGGAGATCGCCGAGCCCGGTGAAGCCGGAGAAGTTGCCGCCCACGGCCTGCGGGCCGCACTCGATGATGTGCCCGGCGACGACGGCGCCGGCGAGGGCGTCGAAGTCCTCGCAGTCCCATCCGTGCCACCACGCCGCTGGCCCGGTGATCAGTGAGGCGTCGGTGACGCGCCCGCACACCACGATGTCCGCGCCCGCGGCGAGGGCAGCGGTGATGCCCCAGCCGCCCAGGTAGGCGTTGGCGGCCAGCGGCTGCGCTCGCCAACTGCTGATCGGCGCGCCGCTATCGAGATTGTCCAGGCGGTGTCCCGCAGCCGCCAGATCGTCGAGGCGGTCGAGGACCGCATCGCCCTCGACGTGCGCGACGCGCAGATCGGCTCCGGCCTTCGCGGCCTCGTCCCGCAGTGCCGCGGCGAGCGCGGCCGGGTTGAAGCCCCCGGCGTTGGTGACGACCCGGATCCCCCGCTCGGCGATCGCGGACAGGTGCGGCCGGATCTGGTCCACGAAGACGGGAACGAAGCCGGCCTGCGGATTCGCGCGGTACGCACCGACCAGCCCGGCGAGGGTGATCTCGGCGAGGTAGTCGCCCACCATGACATCGACGGGGTCGCCCGCCATCACCTCGTCGATCGCCGTCGCCCGATCTCCCAGGTACCCGGAGAAGTTCGCGATCCGCACCGGTCGCCGTTCCATGTCCGCCTCCATCGCTCGTTCGTCCTGGTTCGACGGTATGCCGGTCCGGCACCGTCGGACCAGGACCGTCCGGGACCCTCGTACCGGACCGCTGCGGTCCGTAGCGAGTTAGGCTCGGTCGGTGGAGATCTGGCACCTGCGGTACTTCGTGGCCGTCGCGGAGGAGGGCACGATCGCCCGCGCCGCCGAGCGGCTGCACATGGCCGCGTCGCCGCTGAGCCGCCGGATCCGCGATCTGGAGAAGGAACTCGGTGCGGCGCTGTTCTTCCGGCGGCATCACCACCTCGATCTGACTCCCCGGGGAGCGGAGCTGCTCCCCCGCGCGTGCGACGTCCTCGCCCGGTTCGACGCCATCGCGGGCTCCGCAGCACCCGCGCGCATGACCGTCGGCATCGCGCCGGACGTCTCCGGTCCGGCGCGTGACCTCGTGCTGAGCGCCATCGGAGATGCCTGCCCGGGCGTCGAGGTCGTCCTCTCCCCCGCGCACACCGGGCCGCTGCTCTCGGCGATCCGCGCCGGCGACGTGGACCTCGCGGTCGCGCACGGCCCGATTCACGAGCGGGGCATCGACGCGATCCTTCTCGAACGGCGGCCGACCTACGTCGTCGTGGGGCGCGGCACCGCCTTCGGTGCACGGTCGTCGGTGCGGCTGTCGGAGCTCGCCGACCTCGCGTTCGCGTCGATCGACAGCACGGCCGCGCCCGCTCTCTACGGACGCCTCGACGAGACGCTCCGAGCAGCCGGGGTACACCGCCGAGCAGCGGTGGCGGATTCGAACTTCGCCGGCGTCGCGCAGCTCGTCGCCGCGGGCCAGGCCTTCACCTTCTCGACGCGGGACACCGGCACGACCGCACGGTTGCTGCGCGACGAGGACGTCGTCTTCCTCGAGGTCGACGGTGGCGGCGACCTGTCCACGTACGCCACCTGGAGTACGTCGCGAACCGCGTCGGACCCGAGACTCCGGGATGCGATCACCGCGATCCGTCGCGCGGTGGACGGCGCTGTCAGCCCTTCGTGAGGTCCTGCGCGAGCATGACGATGATGCCGCTCGGGCCGCGCACGTACGTCAGGCGGTAGATGTCCTCGTACGTGCCGACGCCACGGAGCGGATGGCAGCCGTGCTTCGCCGCGATCGCCAGCGCCTCGTCGAGATCGTCGACGGAGAAGGCGATCCGGTGCATCCCGATCTCGTTGGGCAGCGTCGGCTCGGTCTCGATCGCGTCGGGGTGGATGTACTCGAACAACTCGACGTGGCCCTGACCGTCCGGTGTCTGCAACATGGCGATCTTCGCGTGGTTGCCGTCGAGACCGACGGCCGTGTCCGTCCACTCACCGCTCACCGTCTGGCGGCCGACGACGCTGAGCCCCAGGTCGGTGAAGAACGCGATGGTCGCATCCAGGTCACGGACCGCGATGGCGACGTTCTCGAGTGTGATCGGCATGGTTCGAGGCTATCGGGCCTGTTCGGACGCCGCCGTCGATCGACTCACACCGCCACGCCGACGACGTTCAGTGTCGGAGTTCTGCGATAGCCGATGGTGCGGAGCGGCTCGACGATCCGATTCGTCGCGGTGTCCAGGGTCTCGGCGCTGTAGCGCTGTAACCAGAAGAGTTGATGCACATCGAACGCGACGTTCGCGAGTTCGGGCTGGGCCCGACGAACGGCCTCACACGTCGACTCCGTCTCATCGCGGATCGGCGCCTCGTTCCGCGCACCCATGTGCGCGGAACCCAGATCACGCACAGAAACCACAGCGAAGCGCGCGTCACTGCCGATCTCGCATCGCGCAACGGGTCCCTGATCCGGCTCTCGGTACGTACCGGGGAGCAGCTCCATTTCGACACGGAAGGTCGTCTCAGAACGGCAGACACCGTCCGATCCCAGCTTGCCCGCACCTCGGTACCCCGCGGGGCAGATCCCGATCGACGGCCGTCGAACCGAATCGGTGACGAGTTCGCCGACGACCGCCCCGAGAGTGTTGGAAGGCGGCAGCACGACACAGTCCGCGCACGGATTCGTCGCTGTCGCGCGCGGTGCGGACGGCCGCGGCACATCGACGGGGCGGAGGATCCACGCCGCTCCGGCGACGCCGATGAGGAGCCCGAGGACCAACGCTGCCAGCGGAACCCAGCCTCGTCGAGTCTTCACAGCCCACATCACCCTGTTCATGACCGCAAAATAGCATTCCCGTGACGGCAGTTGCTACGATCACGGGAGAGCTGCTCGCACAGCCTCCCGAGCCATCACCGGCGCCCGCGTCGCCACAGGTGGCGCTGACGGCAAGGTCCGCTGGATCTGCGATTCCGACGTACCAGCCGCATGCACTGAGGCGTTGGAGAACGCGGGTACTCCGTCGCCGCATCGGATGGTGAAACGACGTGACCTCGAACTCCGCACTCAAGCGAGCCGCCAGAACCTACAGCAGAGAGCACGGCATCGGATATCGGGCAGCGCTCCGCATCGTGGACCGGCGAGATGGCGATCGCTTCCAGTACCTCGCGACCCGCGTGCTCATCGAAGCGATCGAGGGCTGCGGCATTCGCCATTGGGCGGGCGTGGACAGTTGGGACGGATGGTCGCACGCCAGGATCACTGACCTCGGCGGCGAGTCCTTCGATGTCGACGCCTCCACCATTGCGCCGTCGCTCGCCGCATTCCTGGCCGGCCATCCGGAGTGCGATGCTCGGGACATCGACGGCTATCTGGCCGACGAGTTCGTCCAGCACGGACTGTTCGGCCTGGTGATCTACCGGAGCGAGATCACGCACCGACCGCGCACCGTTCATCGCGACGGGAAGATCGTGTGACTTCTCCGTGAGCGCGCAGCCGCCCTCAGACGCAACGAAACCCCCTGGTGAACCAGGGGGTTTCGTTGTGGTGCGCGATACTGGGATTGAACCAGTGACCTCTTCCGTGTCAGGGAAGCGCTCTCCCACTGAGCTAATCGCGCTTGCATGAAGTGGTGCTCAGCCGCTCCGTTGCGGAGTGGCTGAGCGTGTTGGAGGCGGCGACGGGAATCGAACCCGTGTGCACGGCTTTGCAGGCCGTTGCCTCACCACTCGGCCACACCGCCACGGTAAGCCCACTTCGAGCGGATGACGGGATTCGAACCCGCGACCCTCACCTTGGCAAGGTGATGCGCTACCAACTGCGCTACATCCGCATTCGTCCGGACCGGCGCTTGTGACGCCTTTCCGGTGCGAGAGAGAACACTACGTGAACAACGAGCGCTCTGCCAAATCGGCAGGTCATCCCCTGTTTCGCGCGCAATCGGCATGGTGGAGCACACCCCGAAACTCCGTCGACTTACGAGTGCACACACTAACCGCAGGTGAGGCACCCGATTACCCTTTCACTCAGCGGTCGTGTTAGTGTTCTCTCTCGTTCGCCTCCCTGGTAACACGGAGACGCGCACAGCTTCGGTCCTATGGCTCAGTGGGAGAGCGTCCCCTTCACACGGGGAAGGTCGCTGGTTCGATCCCAGCTAGGACCACCGAGAAACCGCCTGGTGACAGGCGGTTTTTTTCGTTTCCGGGCACCGCCGCTCGTCCGCGTCCGAGCACATCACGGCCCGCCACGCCCAGTCCGCATCACTCGCAACCGCAGGCACGCTCGCTGCACTCCCCACCCTCGCCCTTCGATGAAACCGAGCCGCACTCGGCCGAAACCACGCCTCCCACGCCTTGTTGACAGTGCTTACATCAGGCTCTACCCTCGATGTAAGCACCGCACACATCAGCAAGGCGAGGAGCCGCACATCATGACCGCAGCAACCGACACCGTCGAGGTCGACCTGGGCGGGCGCACCGTCGAGGTCCCGAAGAACGGGCTGTACGACCGGTATCGCATGGACACCCCGCTCGATGAGGTCGCCCAGGATCCGCGCGTCCCGGGCGTCGACTTCTTCCGCACCCTCCCGAAGACGCGGGTCGACTCCCCCATCGGTCCCACCCGGACGCCGAACTTCTACTACGCCATGTCCTCGGCCCGGCTCACCATGCTCGCGCCGACCGGTGCGATCCGCCGGCGCCTGCCCGACGAGCTCGCTCCGCTGCAGGTCGCGCCGGGCCTCGGCCTCGCATCGGTGATCTTCTTCCGCTACGACGTCTGCGACATCGACTACTACACCGAGGCCGCCGTCGGCGTCGCAGTCCGTCCGGCCCGGCACGGCGGGCCCGGCATCGCCGATCTGGCCTCCGCGCTCGGCGACGACCACCTGCACTCCTACGTCTTCTCGCTGCCCGTCAACACCGAGATCGCCCAGGTGCGCGGTCACGACGGCTACGGCTTCCCGAAGTGGGTCACCGACCTCGACGTGGACATCTCCGCCGAGCGCACCAGCGCTCGCATCGCCAACGCCGACGGTGGCGTCGACGTCGCGTTCTCGGCGCGCACCCCGCGGCAGCGCACCCACGCGAGCGGTGCGAAGGTCTCCTCGCTCACCTCGTACACCCGGCGCGACGGGGCCTGGTTCTCCACGCTCAACCAGACCAACGTCCTCGCGAGCGGCTCGTCCCTGCTCCCGCGCGGCCTTGATCTGACGCTGGGCGAGGGCCGCATGTCCGACGACCTGCGTTCACTCGAGCCCATCCGCACGATCCGGCTCGACGTGAACACTGGAGCGCAGGCGGCCCTGCACATGCCCGTCCCGTTCTCCGTCCGCTGACCGTCTCACCCGACCGAAAGGCACCCGACATGACCTCCGTCCCCACCGCCATGCGCACGATCGTCGTCGACGACGAGAAGAACCTCGTCGTCGACGAGATCCCCACCCCCGTTCCCACTGCCGGCGAGGTCCTCGTCCGCATCGAAGCTGCTGGTATCAACCGCGCCGACCTGATGCAGCGTCAGGGCCTCTACCCGCCGCCGCCCGGCATCACCGACGTCATGGGGATGGAGATCTCCGGCACCGTCGTCGCGCTCGGTCCCGACGTCGACGGACCGGCCGTGGGCGATGAGGTCTGCGCATTGATGGCCGGTGGCGGGTACGCCGAGTACGCCGTGGTCCCGGCCGCCCAGCTGCTGCCCGTTCCCGCCGGCGTCTCGCTCGTCGACTCGGCGGCGCTGCCGGAGGTGGCGAGCACCGTCTGGTCGACCATCGTCATGGACGCCGGCCTGAAGGCGGGCGAACTCCTGCTCGTGCACGGCGGCGGTAGCGGCATCGGCACGCACGCGATCCAGGTCGCCAAGGCGCTGGGCGCGCGGGTGGCCGTCACGGTCGGCTCGGAGGGCAAGGCGCAACGCTGCCGGGAACTCGGCGCCGACATCGTGATCAATTACCGCGAGCAGGACTTCGCCACGGAGCTGGCCGGCCAGGTCGATGTGATCCTCGACATCATGGGCGGCAGCTACCTCCCCCGGAACGTCGACGCTCTCGGCATCGGCGGACGCCTCGTGATCATCGGGATGCAGGGCGGCTTCACGGGCGAGGTGAACGTCGGCGCACTCATCGGCAAGCGTGCCCGCATCATCGGTCTGAACGTGCGGAACCGGCCGCTGACCGGCCCCGGTTCGAAGGCCGAGATCGTCGCCGCGGTCACCGCGGACGAGTGGCCACTCGTGGAACGAGGGCTCATCACGCCCGTGGTCTCGGCGCGCCTCCCGCTGGCCGAGGCGGAACAGGGGCAGGCACTCCTCGAGTCGAAGGACTCCGTCGGCAAGGTCCTGCTGCTGCCGCGGGAAGGCTGACGCCACCAGCCGATTCGCCTCCGGGCGCAACGTTTGTGTAACTTGTTGCTCGCCCGATGGGCACGCGGATGTAGCGCAGTTGGTAGCGCATCACCTTGCCAAGGTGAGGGTCGCGGGTTCGAATCCCGTCATCCGCTCAAGGAGCCCCGGCCGCGTACGCGGCCGGGGCTTCAGCCATTTTCACGTACTGTGGCGACCATGACCGCCGACCTCTTCCGGAGACCGCCCCGCTGGGGCGAGCTCTCCGCGCCGTGGGTCGCCGTCGTCGCTCTGTTCGTCGCCGGCGTCGGGATGTCCGACGGTGCCGCTGCCCTCGTGGGGATCGCCCTCGCCGTCGCGGTCGCCGCGCTGTGCCACGCCTCCACCGAACGAGATGCGGGCGCACCGTCGGGACCCGCGGCGGGACGTGAACCGGACCAGCGACTCCGCGGCGCCTATCGCCGCAGTTCCATGCCCAACGGGGCGGGCCGGCCCCGTCGACCTCGAGCACCGGGCTACGCCGCCACCGCGGCGTAGCCCTTCCTTCCTTCGGCACACGCCGCACACGCAGATCCCCTTCCCCGTGCGCGTCGCGGTGACTCGCGCGCGCCCTGCCTGTGAGGTGCTTCCGTCATGCTCGATGTCGTCTACTACCCCATTTCCGCGGTGCTCTGGCTCTGGCACCGCGCCTTCGGCGCTCTTCTGGGCGCGGACAACGGCTTCGCCTGGGCCCTGTCCGTCGTCTTCCTCGTCTTCACGGTGCGCGCCCTGCTGCTGTGGCCCGGCATCGTCTCGGCGCGGACCGGCCGTCGCCTGCAGAAGATGCGGCCCGAGCTGGATGCGCTGCGCACGAAGCACGGTGCGGACACGCAGAAGCTCGCCCTGGAGACGCAGAGGCTCCAGCGCGAGCACGGCGTTCGGCCGATGCTCGGCTGCCTGCCCGCGCTGGTCCAGATCCCGGTCTTCTTCGGCCTCTACCACGTGCTGCGCTCGTTCAACCGCACCGGAACCGGCGTCGGACAGCTCGGCCTCACGCCCGAGCAGAACGCGACCACGGCGAACTACCTCTTCTCGGCGCACGACGTCCAGTCCTTCCTCGCCGCCCGGCTGTTCGGCGCGCCGATCTCCGTCTCGATGTCCAGCTCCGACACCGTGCTCGCGTCGTTCGCGCAGTTCGGTGGTGTGCCCAGCCTCGCGACGATCGCGGCCGTCGCCCTCCCGCTCATGCTGATCGCGTGCCTCGCGACGCACATCAACACCCGCTTCTCGCTGAGCCACCAGAGCGCCGACCCCTCGAATCCGATGCAGGCCGACCTGACGCGGAAGCTGATGCTGTGGGTCATGCCGGTCGGCAGTGTCGTCGCCGGACCTGTGTTGCCGATCGCGATCCTGCTCTATTGGGTCGCCAACAACGCCTGGACCTACGCCCAGCAGCACCTCGTGCACGCCGTTCTCGAAAGAGAGGAGTCGCGCGGCTCGGCCCGCAGTAGCGTGTGACGAGGACCGCGATCGATCGACTCAACACGGGAGCGACCATGGCTACGACGGTGACCGACGAGCAGATCCAGGACCTGGTGCAGGCCGCACACCCGTTCAGTCTGGTCCTGCTCCGCTGGGGGCCGAGGCGCCGACAGGACGGCGCCGAGGCGATCGAACGCGAGCATCAGCGGCGCATGGTGTCGCTGCGCGCGGACGGGGTGATCGCCATCCTGTGCCCGATCCTCGACGACGCGATGGCCGGCATGGCGGTCATGACGGTGCCCGTCGAGCGAGCACAGGAGATCATCGCTGACGACCCGTGCGTCCGCGCCGAGATGATGCACAGCGAGGTGTACCCCTGCCTGAGTTTCCCCGGAGACTCACTGCCCGGGTGATCGTGGCGGCCGCGACCGGCGGGAATGGACGGAACCCGGTCGGCTGTCCACCGCCGGTGACCGCCTGCTAACTTCCGAGCGTGAGCGAATCCACACCGGAGCAGGCCCTGGGCGACCGCGTCCGTGCCGCGTACGCGGCGATCACCGACGAGGCGCGCGCCGAGAAGGTGGCCAAGCAGCACGCGCGGGGGAAGATGACCGCCCGCGAGCGGGTGGCTCTGCTCGCGAACGGTGGCTTCCACGAGTTCGGCGCGCTCGCCGGGCCGGGGCCGGCCCAGCAGGGTGCCGCTCCTCTGGTCGCTCCGGGAGACGGCGTGGTGACCGGTATCGGGTACGTCGACGGCCGGCCCGCGGCGATCGCGGCCTTCGACTTCACGGTGCTCGGCGGCAGCAACGGTGCCACCGGCATGGCGAAGTTGGACCGGTGCGCCGAGCGCGCGCTGCTCGACGGGATTCCGCTGATCATGCTCATGGACGGCGGCGGCCACCGCATGCAGGAGGCGCTCGACTCCCGCCTCGCCGCACCGGGGTCGAAGCTGCTCCTGCGCCTGGCCGACCTGTCCGGCCACGTGCCCCTGGTGGCCGGGATGATGGGCCCCGGATTCGGTGCGCCCGCGAACATCTCGGCGTGCTGCGACTTCGTGACCATCGTCCGGGGCATGGGCACCATCGGGATCTCGTCGGCGCCGTTGGTACAGGCGGCCACCGGCGAGAACCTCACCAACGAGGAGATCGGCGGCGCGGACCTGCAGGCGGAACGCGGTGTCGTCGACGTGGTCACCGACACCGAACAGGAGTCGGTGGACGCGATCCGCGCCTTCCTCAGCTACCTTCCCGCGTCGTCCGCCGGCGAACCGATGATCTCCGCGGGCCCCCACGAACCCGGTGACACCGCCGACGGCCTCGACACCCTGGTCCCGTCGTCGATGCGGCAGGCCTACGACGTGGTGGACGTGATCGAGGGCATCGCCGACATCGACACCGTCTTCGAGCTCAAGCGGCTGCACGCTCCGAACATCGTGACCGCCTTCGCCCGGATCGACGGGCGCCCGGTGGGCGTCGTCGCGAACCAGCCCCGCTTCCACGCGGGCGCGCTCGACGCCAACGCGTGCGAGAAGGCCGCGCACTTCATCGCCGTCTGCGACACCTTCGGGCTGCCCCTGCTGATCCTCATCGACCTGCCCGGCTTCCTCGTCGGCGCGGGCGCGGAGGAGACGAACCTGGTACGGCGCAGCGCGCGCCTCGGCTACGAGCTGGCGGCGGCGACGGTGCCGCGGTTCGTGATCGTGACCCGCAAGGCCTACGGCGCGGCGTACATCGCGATGGGCGGCGGCCGCAGCATCGAGGCCGACCTCTCGCTGGCGTGGCCGACGGCGGAGATCTGCGCGATCCCCATCGAGAGCGCCGTCGACCTCGCCTTCCGCTCGCAGTACGAGGCCGCACCCGATCCGGCGAAGGCCCGCGGCGATCTCATCACGCTGTTCCAGGCCAACGTGGATCCGCTGCTCGCGGCCGACGGCTTCGGGATCGACGACGTGGTGCTCCCGTCGGCGACGCGTCCGATGCTCGCGGAGGCGCTGGGCCGGGTCCGGCGGCGGCCGCCCCGGGTACCGCACAAGCGCAGGTCGATCTCGCCGATCTAGCACCCCTTTCTCAGGCCCGACGGTGCCGCCGCACCGCGTCCGTGTTGGCGCAGCGGGGCGAACAGTAGGACTGCCGGCCACCCCGGCTGGTGTCGGCGAACACCCGGGCACAGCCCGCTCGGGCGCACGCGCCGAGCCGTGCGCCCTCGGCCTCCGTCGTGAAGATCGCGAGCCCGCCAGCGGTCACGGCCTTCACGCGCCCCAGCAGGGACTCGGCCTCGGGAGTGAAGTGCAGATGGGGGCGCCAGTCGTCGTGCGCGGTGAGGTAGATCCCGGCGGTGCCCTCCTCCAGGAGGCGGTTCACCGCGGCGCATCGATCGTCGACGGTCGTCGCGACGAAGGGGGCCCGCAGCAACACCGTCCACGCCCCGAGGCCGTCCACCGCACCGTCGTCGATGTCGATCCGGCGGATCTCGTGTTCGTGCAGCGCGCCGACCACCCGGTCCTCGGACCAGTCACCGTCGGCAAGGAGGTTGACCAGGTCGACGGAGAGCCGCACCCCGGTCATGTTGTCGTGATCGAACTGCACGGATCGATCATCCCGCTCGCACGGTGATCCCGGGTCCCGACACGGGCACCTCGGCGCTCGCGCCCACGAGCTTCATCCGCCGAGCACCGCAGGCGCAGCGCTGGTACATCACGACCCCTTCGCTGGTCGGATGATGCGATTCGGTCTCCCACGTGTGGATCCGCGTCTCGTTCTGGTTCATGCGTTTCAGCGTGCGACCGGCTCATTGGACGTTTCAACCGTTACACCCCGTGGACGACGGCCCGACATTCCGGCGTACCCTAGGGGGGTATTATGGGTTGTGCGGACAGGAAAGGCGGGAGCGGTGATGAATCCGACTGGAACCCGCCCCGGCGGGACCACTGTCGATCTCGAGATCGAGGGCATGACGTGCGCCTCGTGCGCGAACCGTATCGAGCGCAAGCTGAACAAGCTCGACGGGGTCCGCGCCTCCGTCAACTTCGCCACTGAGAGGGCCCATGTCACCGCGCCGTCCGGTACCGACGTGGCAGTCCTGCTCACGACCGTCGAACAGGCCGGGTACTCCGCGCACCTACCCGTCCCGCCGAGCGCCGGCGAGAGCGAGCAGGCCGGTCACGCCAACGAGGCCACCGCCGCGCTGCGCCGCCGACTGCTGGTCAGCGCCGCGCTGACGATGCCGGTCATCGCGATGGCGATGATCCCGGCACTGCAGTTCGACCACTGGCAGTGGCTGTCCCTGGCCCTCGCCTCGCCGGTGGCGGTGTGGGGCGCGCTGCCCTTCCATCGCGCGGCGTGGACGAATCTCCGGCACGGCGCCGCCACGATGGACACCCTCGTCTCGATCGGCGTGCTCGCCGCGTTCGGCTGGTCGGCGTACGCGTTGTTCTGGGGCTCGGCGGGTATGACCGGCATGAAGCACCCCTTCACCGTGACGATCGAGCGGGCGGACGGCGCCGCCAACATCTACCTCGAGGCCGCGGCGGGTGTCACCACCTTCCTCCTCGCAGGCAGGTACTTCGAGGCGAAGAGCAAGCGGCAGGCCGGCGCCGCCCTCCGCGCCCTGCTGGAGCTCGGAGCGAAGGACGCGACCGTGCTCCGCGACGGCACCGAGACGCTCGTCCCGATCGACGACCTGCTGGTCGGTGACGAGTTCGTGGTGCGGCCCGGCGAGAAGATCGCCACCGACGGCATCGTCGTCGCGGGCAGGTCCGCGGTCGATGCGTCGATGCTCACAGGGGAGGCGGTCCCGGTCGAGGTTCGCGTCGGCGATCCCGTGACCGGGGCGACGGTCAACGCCGGCGGCCGGCTCGTCGTCCGCGCGACGCGCATCGGTGCGGACACCCAGCTGGCCCGGATGAGCCGTCTCGTCGAGGACGCGCAGGCGGGCAAGGCCACCGTGCAACGGCTGGCCGACCGGATCTCCGGCGTCTTCGTACCGATCGTCCTCGCGATCGCGGTGGGTGCGCTGGGGTTCTGGCTCGGCACCGGACATCCCGTCTCGACGGCGCTCACCGCTGCGGTCTCGGTGCTCATCATCGCCTGCCCCTGCGCACTCGGCCTCGCAACCCCGACGGCCCTGCTCGTCGGCACCGGACGCGCCGCACAACTCGGCATCCTCATCAAAGGTCCCGAGGCCCTGGAGAACACCCGGGGCATCGACACCGTCGTCCTCGACAAGACCGGGACCGTGACCACCGGCGTCATGACTCTGCAGGCCGTGCACCCGGCCGCCGGCTCCTCCGGCGACGACGTCCTCGCTGCCGCCGCGGCACTGGAGGCCGCTTCCGAGCACCCGATCGCGCGCGCCGTCGTCCGCGCCGCACCGCCGCCACTCGCCCCGGTCGAGGACTTCGCCGCGGTCCCCGGACTCGGCGTCCGCGGCGTCGTCCGCGGACGCACGGTGACCGTCGGGCGGCCGCGCCTCCTCGACGAGGACGCGATGCCCTTGTCCGCCGACCTGCGCGCGGCGGTCCACGAGGCCGAGCACCGGGGCCAGACCGCGATCGCCGTCGGCTGGGACGGAGCCGCACGTGGCGTGCTCGTCGTCTCGGACGAGGTCAAGGCCACCTCGGCGGCCGCGATCGACGAGCTGCGAAGAATGGGCCTGCGCCCGCTCATGCTCACCGGCGACAACGAATCCGCCGCCCGCTTCATCGCGGCCCGGGTCGGCGTCGACGAGGTCGTTGCCGGCGTGCTGCCCGAGCAGAAGGTGGAGACGATCCGCCGGCTCCGGTCCGAGGGACGGTCGGTCGCGATGGTCGGCGACGGGGTGAACGACGCCGCCGCGCTCGCCACCGCCGACCTCGGCATCGCCATGGGGACCGGCACCGACGCCGCGATCGAAGCGGCGGACCTCACACTGGTCAGCGGCGACCTGCGGACCGTCGTGGACGCGGTCCGACTCTCCCGGCGCACCCTGCGCACCATCAGGACGAACCTGTTCTGGGCCTTCGCCTACAACGTGGCGGCACTCCCTCTCGCCGCCGCCGGACTGCTCAACCCGATGCTCGCCGGCGCCGCGATGGCGCTGTCCTCCGTCTTCGTGGTCGCCAACAGCCTGCGACTGCGGAGCTTCCGCCCCCAGAAGGGATACTGATCGCCATGACCACCGTGAACGACAACGGCGAGCACCACGCCGGCCCGCATGGATACATGTCCGACAAGGACGAGTACCTCAAGCGGCTGCGGCGCATCGAGGGGCAGGCGCGCGGCCTGCAGCGGATGGTCGAGGAGGAGAAGTACTGCATCGACATCCTCACGCAGGTCTCCGCCATGACCAAGGCGCTGCAGGCCGTCGGGCTGGGGCTGCTCGAGGATCACATGAGTCACTGCGTCGTGGATGCGGCCCGCTCCGGCGACGAGGCGGAGACCGCGGCCAAGATCAAAGAGGCGTCCGACGCGATCGCCCGCTTCACCCGCTGAACCACGCGGCCCCTCGCGGCGGAATCGGCAGAATCGGCGGACGGAAAGATCGCAAACCCCTGGCCCAATTACGACACGTTCCCGTACAGTGTCTGTTGTCAGTGAAGTGAGACGTGTCTCACACTCCGGCACCCTCACCCATGCACCCGCCCGGCCCCACACCTAGCCGGGCGGGTGTTGGTGTGTTCAGGGGCTACTTCGCTTCGGCGGAGGCGAAGCGCGACAGCGCCAGCAGACGCGACGTGGCGCGCAGGTACTTCTTGCGGTAGCCGCCGGCCAGCATCTCGGCGGTGAAGATCTCGTCGAGCTTCGCTCCGGACACCAGGACCGGGATGCCCGCGTCGTAGAGCCGGTCCGCGAGCACCACGATGCGCAGCGCCACCGTCTGATTGTCCGCGGGGTGCACACCGCTGATGCAGACCTTCGAGATCCCCTCGACGAGCTGCTTGTACCGCGAGGGGTGCAGCTTCGACAGGTGCAGGGACAGCGCGTCGAAACTGTCGAGCGTCGCCGTCGGATCCGCCTCCGCGATCGCGACGAGCTCATCGTCCGAGAGGGGGTCGGGCGCTGGCGGCAGGTCGCGGTGCCGGTAGTCGGGGCCGTCGACACGGACGGACTCGAACACCGAGCTGAGCTTGTTGATCTCCCGAAGGAAGTCCTGGGCGGCGAACCGTCCCTCTCCCAGCTGCCCGGGCAGTGTGTTCGACGTCGCGACGATGGACACGCCGCGCGCCGACAACTCGGTCAGCAGCCGCGACATCACCATCGTGTCGCCCGGATCGTCGAGCTCGAACTCGTCGATGCAGATGACGCTGTGGTCGGCCAGGTACTCGACGCACTGGTTGAAGCCGAGCGCGCCCACGAGGTGCGTGTACTCGACGAAGGTGCCGAAGGACTTCGGCGACGGGACGCTGTGGAAGATCGACGCCAGGAGGTGGGTCTTACCGACGCCGAAGCCGCCGTCGAGGTAGAGGCCCACACCGTGCGGCGGGGTGCTCTTGCGGCCGAAGAGGCCCTTCTTGTTCCGCTGCTTGGTCAGCTTGATGACATCGTCGACGAACCGCCGGCCGATCTTCACGGCCGCCGCCTGGGTCGGCTGGTTCGGGTCCGGGATGTAGGAGTCGAAGCTGACCTCGCTGAACATCTCCGGGGGAACGAGCTGCTCCACCATCTGCTCCGGCGTCACCGTCGGGTTGCGATCCACGAGATGCAGCGTCATGAGTGGTGATCATATCCGCTGGTCGTCACCGTCGAAAATCCCGCGCTACGGTCGTGACGTGATCGAGCCACTGCCCGCGGACGACGCCGCCCTCGCCCTCGCCTACGCCCATCCCGCCGCCGAGGGACGCGCCTACGTGCGCGCCAACATGATCAGTTCCCTCGACGGGTCGTCCACCGCGGCAGGACTGTCCGGCGGTCTCGGCGGCGACGGTGACCGACGGGTCTTCCGCGCCCTGCGCGCCGCCGCCGACGTCGTCCTCGTCGGTGCGGCGACGGTGCGCGACGAGGACTACGGCACACCCGAGCACCCCGCGCTCGCGGTCGTGACGCGCGGGACGCTCGCCCGGACCCCGCGCCTGTACCCCGCGGACGGGCCGGAACCGATCGTCTACTCGGGACACGGCGGATCGGTGGACCTGCACGCGGTGCTCGACGACCTGTACGCCCGCGGCCACCGCCGGGTGCTCGCCGAGGGCGGCCCCGGCGTCCTCGGCGCGCTGCTCGCGGCGGGACTCGTCGACGAGCTGTGCCTGACGATCGCACCGATCGTGGCGGGCGGCGACGGCAAGCGGATCGTGACCGGCCCCGACCTGCCGCTCGACCGCTGGCACCGGCGCCACGTCCTGGCCGACGACGAGGGCTACCTCTACTCCCGCTGGGCGCGCTGACGCCCCGCACGCGCCGATCTGGTTACTGTGAACGGCATGCCCTCCGCGCGCACCCGAGCACTCGCCGCCGCCGGGATCGCCGTCGGCGCCATCGTCGCGGTGTCCGCCTGCGCACCGGTCCCCGCTCCCACCCCCGATTACGTCACGGACTTCGGGAAGGACGGCGGCGCACCGTCGAAGGCGCAGGACAAGGGCCCGTCGGGGCCCGAGTGGAAGGCCTCGGCGAAGGATCCGCTCGCCTGGCAGGACTGCACGAACCGCCTCGCGACCCGCTACGACACTCCCCCCGCCGCGAACGCGACCCTGCAGTGCGCCTCACTCACCGTCCGGGTGGGCGACTCCGGCGCGCCGCTGCAACTGTCCGTCACCCGGGCGCGGGTTCCCGGAACTCCCGACGGTGCGGCCCCGCTGGTCCTCGTGGGTGGTACCGAGTTCACGGGACAGCGGGCACTGGCCACCCTCGCCGCGGGCGACAGCCCCGTCCTGGCGAACCGCGCCGTCGTCGCGGTCGAGCGGCGCGGCATCGGCTCGTCGGGGGCGCTGTCCTGCCGCACTCCCGCCGACCAGTCCGTTCTGCGCAGCGGCGGGACCGCGGGCCCCGGCCTGGACGCGCGCATCGCGAAGATCGGCGAGTCCGCGCAGAAGGCCGCCACCGCCTGCGGTGACGTCTACTCCGCGACGATCGCGGACTTCACCGCCGCAGCCGCGGCGGACGATCTCGAGTCCCTCCGCACGGCATGGAACGTGCCGGCACTGGGACTGCTCGCCGTCGGCGACGGTTCGACGACGGCCCTCGCGTACGCCGCCGAACACCCCAAGCAGGTGGCGCGCCTGGTCCTCGACTCCCCCGTCCGGTACGGGGGAACGGAACTCCAGCGGCTCGAGGACGCCGCCCGCGGTACCTCGGCCACCGTCGACGCCGTCACGGCGCAGTGCGGCCCGACGTGCGCCCTCGGCGCGGATCCCGCGGCCGCGATGCGGGCCGTCATCGACGACGCCGCCGCGGGACGGCTCGGCCCTGTCACCGATTCCGATGTCCGACGGGCCGTCGTGGTCACCCTCGGCATCGGCCCCGGCGACCGGGACGCCCGCATCACCCGCCTCGCGACCGCACTGCAGAGCGCCCGCTCGGGTGACGCCGCACCGCTGCGCGCCGTGCTGCGTGCCGCGGACGAGGCCCTGGGCACCGACGGCCAGTTCGTCGCCCGGTGCTCGGACGCCGTCGCCAAGGCGTCTCCCGACCAGATCGCCGCCTCCGCCCGGAAGTGGGACCCGGAGTTCCGGCTCGGTGCGGCCACCGCACTCGAGCTCGGCGGCTGCTCCGCCTGGCCGACGATGCCGGCCCCACCGAAGCTGACCGACCTGTCCGTGAAGTCGGTGGTCGCGACCGCGGCGGCGGATCCGCTCTCCGCGCGCACCGCACTCGACACTCTGACCGGCCAGCTCACCGTCGTCGGCGCGCAGCCCGCGGCCATCACGTGGGCCGGCCTGGGCGACGGCGCCGTCGTCCGGTCGTCGTGCGTGCAGAAGTCGCTGATCGGTTACCTCGACCGGCTCGACGCACCGTCGACCCGCGCCTGCCCCGCCTGATCGCACCACCCCGCTCAGGCGGACCCGGGCGGGCCTCCCGTCGGCCGCGGCACCGTCGGATACGGTTTAGCGGTGTCGTCAGTAGCCCCCGCGCGGATGAAGTCCGATCCCGGCCTCGTGGTCAAGGCCATCCTGTGGCCGCTCGCCCTGCTCACGCTGTTGCAGCGGCTCATCGTCCTGGTTCCGAACGGGAACAAGACCGACGATTTCACCACGGTCTACGCGGCCGCCGTCCGTTTCCTGCGGCACGAACCCGTCTACACGGAGAACTACGACACCGTCGACCCGCACTACCTGTACCCGCCGTCGGGCACGCTGGTCATGGCGCCCTTCGGGTACTTCGATCCGGAGACGGCGCGGTACATCTTCGTCGGGCTGAGCACCATCGCGCTGCTCCTCGCGCTCTACGTACTGCTCCGGATGTTCGGCTACGGCCTGAACTCCGTCGTCGCGCCGGTCGTGCTGTTCTTCGCGGTCACGACCGAGGCCGTGACCAGCACCCTCGTCTACACGAACTTCAACTGCTTCGTGCTGCTGGCCGAGGTGGCGGCGATGGCGCTGCTGCTCAAGCGGAAGGACCTGTGGGCCGGCGTTCCGCTGGGCCTGTCCTTCGCCGTCAAGCCGCTGTTGTTCGTGATGCTCCTGCTGATCGTGGCGAACCGGCAGTGGAAGGCCCTGATCGGCGCGATCGGCATCCCCGTGGTGTTGATGGGCGTGGGCATGCTGTTCTCCGCGGACCGCACCGAGTTCTTCCACAAGACACTGCCGTACCTCGGGCAGGCGCGCGACTACTACAACAGTTCGATCGCCGGTAATGCGCAGTACTTCGGCCTGCCGACCTGGCTGGACTACTTCCTCCGCGCCGCGGTGGTCGTCATGGCCGCCGTCACGCTATGGCTGCTCTGGAGGTTCTACCGCTCGAGCAACGAGCTGCTGTGGCTCGCAACCTCCACCGGCACCCTGCTCACCACGTCGTGGCTCGTGATGTCGCTGGGCCAGGGCTACTACTCGATGCTGCTGTTCCCGATGCTCATGACGGTGGTCTTCCGCAGCTCGGTGATGGGCAACTGGCCGTCGTGGGTCGCGGTGTACGGCTTCCTCAGCTACGACTTCTGGCTGTCGGGCAAATGGCCCGCCTTCGGGCGGTCGCTGGCCTACCTCAAGTGCACCC
This sequence comes from Tsukamurella sputi, assembly GCF_007858445.1. Lineage (GTDB taxonomy): Bacteria > Actinomycetota > Actinomycetes > Mycobacteriales > Mycobacteriaceae > Tsukamurella > Tsukamurella sputi. The sequence continues at coordinate 399,592 of NZ_VIGV01000002.1, forward strand.
TCGGCTGGTCGCTCCTGATCATCGTGCCGTTCTGCGTGCTGCTCTTCCGGTACCTCGACGCGAGGGCGGAGAACCGTCTCGACGAGGGCATCGACCGGCCGCTCGCGCCCGACGAGGAGCCCGGGAAGCACGAGCTGGCACCATCCGCCGCACGCGGTTAAGTTGGAGGAATGAGCGAGGCCAGTACTCCCAAGCCCAAACTGCAGCTGAGCGATTCGGAGTGGCGGCAGCGCCTCACGGCGCCCGAGTTCCGCGTCCTGCGGCAGGCGGGCACCGAGGCGCCCTTCACCGGTGAGTACACCGACACCAAGACCTCCGGCGTCTACCGCTGCCGCGCCTGCGGCGAGGAGCTCTTCCGCTCGGACACGAAGTTCGATTCGCACTGCGGCTGGCCGTCGTTCTTCTCACCGCTCGCCGGCGACAAGATCATCGAGCGCGTCGACACCTCCCTCGGCATGCGCCGCGTGGAGGTGCTGTGCGCCAACTGCGGCAGCCACCTGGGCCACGTCTTCGAGGGCGAGGGCTACGACACCCCCACCGACCTGCGCTACTGCATCAACTCGATCTCCATGCGGCTGGAGCCGGACGAGGCGTGAGCCTCGCCCGGCCCGCCGTCACGGCAGAGCGGTGACGAGTTCGCTCACGCCCGTTCGCGGTCCGGAGAAGAAGGGCGTCTCCTCGCGGGTGTGGCGCCGCGCGTCGGTGGCGCGCAGGTCGCGCATCAGGTCGACGATGCGGTGCATCTCCGGGGCCTCGAAGGCCAGCAGCCACTCGTAGTCGCCGAGCGCGAACGCCGGCACGGTGTTCGCACGGACGTCCGGGTAGCCGCGCGCGGCCCGCCCGTGATCGGCCAGCATCGTGCGCCGCTCGTCATCGGGCAGCAGGTACCACTCGAGGCTGCGCACGAAGGGGTACACGCAGATGTACGCGCCCGGATCCTCTCCCGCGAGGAAGGCGGGGATGTGGCTCTTGTTGAACTCCGCCGGACGGTGCAGCGCGGTGCTGGACCACACCGGATCGCTCGCGCGGCCGAGCGCGGTGCTGCGCCGGAAGTCATTGTAGGCGGCCTGCAGGTCCTCGAGCTTCTCCGCGTGCCACCAGATCATGAAATCGGCGTCGGCACGCATGCCCGCGACGTTGTAGACACCGCGGACCACCAGATCGCCCTCCTGGATCTTCGCCAGGAAGGCCTCGGCCTCGGCGGCCGCCGCGGACCGCTGCTCGTCGTCGCCCAGCTCCCCCGGCGAGATCGAGAACACCGAGAACATGAGGTAGCGAACGGTCGAATTGAGCTCCGCGTAATCCAGTTTGGCCATGCCACCGATGGTAGTCCCGCGCACGGGACCGCCTCAGGACAGGTCGGCCAGCACCCGCTGCGCCGCGGCCTCCGCGCGGGCGATGCACGCGGGCACGCCGACGCCGTCGAAGTACGCGCCCGCGAGCGCCAGGCCCTTCGGCGTCGCCTCCTCGATCGCCGCGAGCGTCTGGCGATGGCCGGGGAGGTAGACGGGAATGCCCTCGTACCAGCGCTGGACGTGCGCGGCGGTCGGTTCGACGGTGAGCCCGAGCACGTTCGCGAGATCGTCCCGCGCCGCGGCGATCAGCCCCGCATCCACATCGTCGACGATCCGGCTCACGCCGAGACGGCCGAAGGACAGGCGGACGGTGCCATCGGGCAGGTGGTCCCACTTGCGGCCGGAGAGCGTGAGCGCCTTCGCGCTGACCTGCTCGCGGCTCGCCATGAGAACGCCGGAGAGTTCGGGCAGCTCGACGTCCTCGGGCAGCCGCAGCGTCACCAGCGCGGAGCTGGCGGCGGGAATCGCGCCCACGGCGGTGCCCAACTCGGGCAGGCTCATCCCCACGAGGCGCCCCACCTGCGGCGCCGGCACGGCGAGCACGACCGCGTCGAACATGGAGCCGCGCAGGCTCCAACCCGGCCGCACCTCGGGGACGGGCGCACCGAGCATGATGCGGTCGCCCAGTCGCTCCGTCAGGGCGTCGAGCAACTGCTGATAGCCGCCGCGGAAGGCACCGAAGACCGGGGTGTCGACCGGCTCGCCCAGGACGTCGCGCACGGCCTCGCCGAGCGACGACGCGCCCTCGTCGAGCCGGGTCGCCAACGCGGGCAGTGCCGCCCGCACGGAGACGTCGTCGGCGTGGGCCGCGTACACCCCGGCCACCATCGGGTCGACGCTGCGTTCGACGACCTCGTCACCCAGGCGCGAGCGGACGAGCGCACCGATCGAGGCGTCCGCCCCCGGGTTCCAGCGCAGCGGGATCCGCACCTCGTCGGCGTCCCCCGGTACCCCCATCAGGGTGCGGCCGAAACCGCCCCGGAGCGCACCGTCGGCGAACAGGGCCGGGCGCCGTCCGGACGGCTCGACCACGTCGTCGGCGAGGCCCAACTCCGCGGCGAGATCCAGGACCTCGGGACGGCGCCGGACGAAGGCCTCCGCTCCCACGTCGAGGCGGGTGCCGCCGATGGTCTCCGAACGCAGCTTGCCGCCGACGCGATTACCCGATTCGAAGACGGTGACGCGCGCGCCCGCCTGCTGCAGGCGCAGCGCCGCGACCAGACCTGAGATGCCCGCCCCGACGACGGCGACGTTGCTCACAGCTCGTGCACCAGGTCGACGACGCGCGTGAGCACATCGGGATCGGTCGACGGGAGAACGCCGTGGCCCAGGTTGAAGACGTGTCCGATCGCCCCGGCCGCGAGTGCGGCGTCGGCGTCGGCGACGACCCTGCGCACCTGCTCCTCGACGGTGTCGCGGTCCGCCATCAGGGTCGCCGGATCGAGGTTGCCCTGCAGGGCCTTCCCCGCCCCGACGCGGCGCGCGGCCACGTCGAGCGGGACGCGCCAGTCGACGCCCACCACGTCGGCACCGGCCTCCCCCATGGCTCCGAGCAGCTCGCCCGTGCCGACACCGAAGTGGAAGGCGGGCAGCGCCGGTGCGCTCTGCCGCAGGGCCGCGAAGACCTTGGCCGAGTGCGGCTGCACGTACTCGCGGTAGTCGGCGAGCGAGAGCGCGCCGGCCCAGGAGTCGAAGAGCTGGAAGGCCTGCACACCCGCGTCCGCCTGGACCCGCAGGAAGGTGATCGCGACGTCGGCCAGTGCGTCGAGTAGCGCGTGCCAGGTCTGCGGCTCGGAGTACATCAGCGCCTTGGTGCGCTCGTGATTGCGGCTGGGGCCGCCCTCCACGAGGTACGAGGCGAGCGTGAACGGGGCACCCGAGAAGCCGATGAGCGCGACGCCGGCGGGCAGTTCGCCGCGGAGCAGACGGACCGCCTCCGCGATGGGCTCGACCTGGGCGGCGTCGAGGTGCGGCATCGCGGCCACCGCGGCCGCGTCGCGGATCGGCTGCTCGACGACGGGGCCGATGCCGCTCACGATGTCGAGGTCGACGCCCGCCGCCTTGAGCGGGACCACGATGTCGGAGAACAGGATCGCCGCGTCGGTGCGGTGCCGGCGCACGGGTTGCAGCGTGATCTCGCACACCAGGTCGGGGCGGAAGCACGACTGCAGCATGCCGACGCCCTCGCGCGCCTTGCGGTACTCGGGCAGCGAGCGCCCCGCCTGCCGCATGAACCACACCGGGCGGTGGGCGGGCGTGCGCCCCGCCGCCGCGTCGAGCAGCGGATACGCCGTCGCTCCGGCCGTCGTCGATCGATCCTCGTTACTCATCGTCAACGATCATGTCATGACCTCCGCGTCCGTAGGCCGAGGCCTGCGGCGCGCCTCCGCCGGGAGCACCCTCGGAGCGGCTACGGTCACGGTTTGTGAGCCAACCAGGAACGGGTGACGAGACGACGGGCGGTGCCGGAACGCGCGGCGCCGAGCCGGAGTCCTTCCGCGTCGCCGTCGAGTCCCTGCACACGGCGACGGTCCGCCCCGAGATCGAGATCGGCAGCATCCGGCCGCCGCAGCGACTGGCACCGTACAGCTACGCGCTCGGCGCCGAGGTCCGTGCTCCCGAGACGGACGCGGTACCGGAGAACTCGGACGGCGAGACCTTCGGCCGCCTGATCCTGCTCCACGACCCCCACGGGCACGAGGCCTGGAACGGCCTGATGCGACTCGTCGCGTACGTGCAGTCCGAGGTCGACGAGTCCCTGGCCTCCGACCCCCTGCTCCCCGAGGTCGCGTGGAGCTGGCTGACCGACGCTCTCGCCGAACGCGGCCAGGAGGTGACCGCCTTGGGCGGCACCGTCACGGCCACCGCGTCGGTGCGGTACGGCGACATCGCCGGTCCCCCGCGCGCGCACCAACTGGAGCTGCGCGCCTCGTGGACTCCCCTCGGCGAGGACCTCTCCGGGCACGTCGAGGCCTTCTGCGCGGTCCTGGAGACCGCTGCGGGCCTGCCGCCGGCGGGTATCACCCGGCTCGGCTCGGTCTAGGCGCCGCAGTGGGCAAGGCTTCGTCGGAACCCGTCCCGGGCATTCCGCTCACCGAGCCGGCCGACGGCGTCCCCGAGCCCCTGACCACGGTCGAGGAGTTCGCGGAGTGCGCCGCCGCGCTGCACCGGGGTACCGGCCCCGTCGCCGTGGACACCGAGCGCGCGTCCGGGTTCACGTACTCGTCCCGCGCCTACCTGATCCAGATCAAGCGCACCGGCTCCGGCCTGTTCCTCCTCGATCCGATCCACGAGCCCGAGGGCCTGGCACCGGTGATCACCGCGATGCGGGACGTCGAATGGGTGCTGCACGCCGCGGATCAGGACCTTCCGTGCCTGCGGGACGACGGCTTCGAATGCGACGCGCTGTTCGACACCGAGCTGGCCGGACGCCTGCTGGGGGCTCCGCGCGTCAACCTCGCGGCCATGACCTCGGAGTACACCGGGTACGCGCTCGCGAAGGGCCACGGCGCCGCCGATTGGAGCACGCGCCCGCTGCCGCACGACTGGCTGAACTACGCTGCGCTCGACGTCGAGGTGCTGGTGGACCTACGCGACGAGGCCTACGAGCGGCTCGAGGACGCCGGAAAGCTTCCGTGGGCGCTGGAGGAGTTCGAGTACGAGCGGACCCGGCCGGCCCCGGCCCCCAAGCCCGACCCGTGGCGCCGCCTCTCCGGCCTCAGCACACTGCGCAATCGCCGTCAGCTGGCCCGCGCGCGCGAACTGTGGCTGGCCCGCGACGAGATGGCCGAGCAGCGCAACGTCGCTCCCGGGCGCACCCTGCCCGACGCCGCGATCGTCAACGCCGCCGCGAAGAACCCGGTCACCGAGGCGGAACTGACCGCGCTGCCGGTGTTCGGCGGGCCGCGGATGAAGCGCTCGGCGAAGCGCTGGCTCGGGGCGATCCATCGCGCGAACGATCTCCCCGACGCCTCCCTGCCGCCCCTGCACGGCCCCCGCAACGGAATGCCTGCCAACAACCGCTGGGCCAAGTCGAACCCGGAGGCGGCGGAGCGGCTGGCCGCGGTCCGCGCAGCGCTCACGGTGATCTCGGACGAGGTGTCGGTCCCGGTGGAGAACCTCTTGCCGACGGACGCCGTCCGCAGCCTGTGCTGGGAGGGCACGGCGACCGGGGTCACCCAGGTCGAGGACGCTCTCGCGGCCGCCGGCGCCCGGAACTGGCAGCGCCGCCTCACGGTGACGGCCGTCGCCGAGGCGCTCTCCGACGCCTAACCGCGAATCCGGCCCACGGGCCCGTATCGGCCCGTCAGCGCGGGGATGTCAGCGCACCTGCTCGGGAGCCGCGGGCTCCTTCGCGACGGCGACGCTCACGTGCGCGCACGCCGTGACCCATCCGGTGATGCGGAAGGCGATCTCCGACGGGGTCAAACCCAGATCGGTGAGGATCTCGCCGCGCGAGGCGTGGTCGAGGAAGGCCTGCTCGATACCGAGGACGCGGGTCGGGACGTCGACCTCCGCGCGCTGCAGGGCGGCCGTGACGGCTGCGCCGATACCGCCCGCGACGCCGTTGTCCTCCAGAGTCACGACGAGCTGGTGCACACGCGCCAGCTCGACGATCGAGCCCGGCACGGGAAGCACCCAGCGGGGGTCGACGACCGTCGCCGAGATCCCCTGGTCCCGGAGGCGGGAGGCGACGTCGACCGCGGTGTGCGCGAACGGCCCGACGGCGACGATCAGCACGTCGCCGCCCGTGGAACCGCTGTCGACGAGGACGTCGGCACCGTCGGGCAGACGGCGGACGGCCGCGAGATCGGCCGGCACCGAGCCCTTGGGATAGCGGACGAGCGTGGGGGCGTCGGCGACGTCGAGCGCCTCGGCGAACTCCTCGCGCAGCCGCGCGGCATCGCGCGGGACCGCGACGCGCAGGCCCGGGACGATCGAGGCGAGCGACAGGTCCCACATGCCGTGATGGCTGGCACCGTCCGGCCCCGTGACGCCGGAGCGGTCGAGGACCACGGTGACGCCCTGCTTGAGCAGCGCGACGTCCATGAGCAGCTGGTCGAAGGCGCGGTTGAGGAACGTGGCGTACAGCGCGACCACCGGGTGCATGCCGCCCAGCGCGAGGCCGGCCGCGGAGGTGAGGGCGTGCTGTTCGGCGATGCCCACGTCGTACATGCGCTCGGGGAACTTGCGGCCGAAGTCGGCAACGCCGGTGGGCTCGGCCATGGCGCCGGTGATCGCCACGACATCGGTGCGGCTCTCGCCATGGGCGACCAGCTCCTCCGCGAAGACCGAGGTCCAGTCCTGGCTTCCGCCCCCGGATCCGCTGATGGGCAGGCCGGTGGCGGGGTCGATCACGCCGATGCCGTGCATCTGGTCGGCCTCGTGGTTCTCGGCGTGCTCGTAGCCGTTGCCCTTGCGGGTGAGGGCGTGCACGACGACGGGGCCGCCGAAGTCCTTCGCCCGCCAGAGGGCCGCCTCAAGGGCCGCCTCGTCGTGCCCGTCGATGGGGCCGACGTACTTGAGGCCGAGGTCCGCGAACAGCGCCTGCGGGCTCACCATGTCCTTGATCCCGGCCTTCATGCCGTGCAGCACGGAGTACGCGGGCTCCCCCAGCACGGGCACGTTGCGCAGCCGCCGCCGCGCCTCGCCGAGGAGGCGCTCGTACTCGGGCTGGGTGCGCAGGCCGGACAGGTGCGTCGCGAGCCCGCCGATGGTGGGCGCGTAGGAGCGGCCGTTGTCGTTGACGACGATCACCACGGGCCGGTCCGACGCCGCGATGTTGTTGAGCGCCTCCCAGCACATGCCGCCGGTGAGGGCGCCGTCACCCACGACGGCGACGACGGTGCGCTTCTCCCCCTTGAGCGCGAAGGCCTTGGCGAGGCCGTCCGCGTAGCTCAGCGCTGCGGAGGCGTGCGAGGACTCGACCCAGTCGTGCTCCGACTCGGCGCGGCACGGGTACCCCGACAGGCCGCCGGCCTGGCGCAGTGTGTCGAAGCCGTCGCGGCGGCCCGTGAGGATCTTGTGCACGTAGGCCTGATGCCCCGTGTCGAAGAGCACGGGGTCGGTCGGCGAGTCGAAGACGCGGTGGATGGCCATCGTGAGCTCCACCACGCCGAGGTTGGGGCCGAGGTGCCCGCCGGTCGCCGAGACCTTCTCCACGAGGAAGTCGCGGATCTCCCCCGCGAGCTCCGTGAGCTGGTCCTGGTCCAGCCGACGCAGGTCGCGCGGGGTCTCGATGGTGCGCAGCAGGTTCATATCCCTCGTGTCTACTCCCGTGAGAGGTGCCTTGGCCACTTTACCGGCCACGCCGGTCCTCGCGCCCGGGCACCAGTACGGCGAAAGCCTCCAGGTGATGGGTTCCGGGGAAGGCGTCGCAGGCGGTCAGCTCGGCCAGGCGGTAGCCGTTGTCGCACGCGGCCCCCAGGTCGCGCGCGAAGGCCGCGGGATCACAGCCGACGTGCACGATCGCCCGCGGCTCCGCCTCGGTGATCGCGGCCATGACCGCGGCACCGGCGCCCGTCCTGGGTGGATCCAGGACCACGACGCCGGGTGACGGGAGCCCCGTGATCCGGGACGCGGTGTCGCCGCGGTGGAAGGTGACGGGCGCATCGCCGAAGGTCTGCTTCCCGGCGGCGATCGCGCCGCCCGAGGTCTCCACCACATCGACCTCGAAGCCCTCGTCGACGAGCGCCCCCGCCAGGACGCCCGCGCCGCCGTACAGGTCCCAGGCGCGGCCGGGCCCACCGCCGAACCGGCCCGTGGAGGAACCGACCCACTGGGCGTACCGGGACGCCGCATCGCGATGGGCCTGCCAGAAGCCGCCGACCGGGATCTTCCACGACCGCGGGCCCACCCGGTACTCGGCGAGCGCGCCGCCGGCGAGGACCTGTGCGGGCCGTCCGCGCCGCGCCGGGACGGCCGCGTGGGCCGCGCCCGTGTCGTCGAGGACCAGCGCCACCTCGGCGCCGGGTGCGGCGCGCAGGCCGGCGGCGAGCTCGGTCAGTTCGACGGGGAGCTGGGTGCACGGCGCGACCACCACTGCGTCGCTGCGGTGCGCGTGCTGCCCGAGTGCGCCGTCACCGTCGGCGACGAGGCGTGCGCGGTGCCGCCACCCGGTGACCGGGGCGTCCGAGAGCGGCGCGACGATCGTGTCCCATCCGGGCCCGACGACGTCGGGGGCGAAGCCGCCGACGCGCTGCAGTTGATCGCGCAGCACGGAGCCCTTGAGAACGCGCTGGTAGGCGGGTCCGGCGAAGGTCAGGTCGCAGCAGCCGGCGCCGGCCGCGGCGGCGGGGCACGCCTCGGGGACGCGATGCGGCGAGGCGTCGAGCACCTCGACGGTGCTCGCGCGGGCGTAGGACTTCTTGACCTCGGTGATGCGCGCCCGCACCCGCTCGTCCGGCAGAGCGCCGCGCACGAAGATCGCGCGCCCCTCGTGTCGCGCGATGACGAAGCCGCCGTGGCCGGGGGCGCCGCAGGTCAGTTCCAGGACGTCGTCAACCGCGAGCATGCGTGAGCCTCCGTGCCACCAGGAAGGTGACGAGCAGACCCGCGGCGAACATGGGCCACCCCATGAGGATGCGGGCGAGGCCGAGGCCGCCGACGTTGTCGGTGACGTAGAGGTAGAACTGGACTCCGAAGCGCACGGCAAACATCGCCGTCCACAGCACGGTCAGCCAGGTGAAGGCGCGGAACTGTCGACGGTCGGCCCGCCAGTCCTGCCCGGCCGCGGTCGTCGCATCGCCGGGCTGATCCTCGCGCTCGTTGAAGAAGTGCCACAGCACACCGACCAGCGGCCGGCGGATCAGGATCGACACGGCGAAGGCGACGGCGAACACCGCCTGCATGACGATGCCGTAGAGGAAGTACCCCTTGCCGTTGCCACCGACGAGCAGCGCGATGACCACGCACACCGCGACGCCGAAGAAGCCGGAGATCGCGGGCTGGATGGAGGTCCGGGTCACGAGCCGGATCACCGCCACGAGCACCGCTACGACGAGCGCTGCGATCACGCCGCCGGTGAGGCCCCACTTCGCGTTCGCGGGGACGAAGGCGACCACGGGCAGGGCGGAGTAGACCATGCCCTGCCAGCCGCCCATCTGCTCGAGCACCTGGTCCTTGATCGACGGTTCGGCGGCATCCTCGACCGGCTCGATCGGTGGCTCGTCCGCCCGCGGTGTCCTGTGCTGCTCTGCGCCGTCCGTCACCCGTCCACCCTACGTGGCGGTGCTGGCATGCTCGTCCCATGCAGTTCCCCGAAGGCACCACCGCCGTCCTGCTGCCCGGCTCGGGTTCGGACGCCGACTTCGTGCTCCGCGCGTTCGCGCCGCTCACCGCGCTCTGCGAGCGCACCGTCGCCGTCGATGCGACGCCGCCGTCGGTGGTCTCGGGCTACCGCGCGGCGTTGGACGCCGCCGCGTCCGACGGTCCGCTGCTGGCCTGCGGCGTGTCCCTGGGCTCGGCGGTCGCCGCGAGCTGGGCGCTCGAGCACCCCGACGCGGACGTGACGCTGGTGCTCGCCCTTCCGCCGTGGTGCGGTGCGGCGGGGCCGGACGTGCCCGCGGCGATGTCGGCGCGGGTCACCGCGGACACCGTCGACGAGGTGGGCGCGGCGGAAGCGGTCGCCCGGATGCGGGCGGGCAGCCCGCCGTGGCTGGCCCGTGAGCTGAGCCGGTCGTGGGCCGCCCACGGCGACTTCCTCGCCCCCGCGCTGCGCGAAGCCGCCGGATACGCAGCCCCGACCGAGGATGCGCTGCGTGGACTGCGCGCGCGGACCGTCGTCGTAGGCGCCGAAGGCGACCTGATCCACCCCGTCGCCACCGCGCGGGCCTGGGGCGCGGCGATCCCGGCGGCGGCCACCGTGGTCGTGGACCTGGCGGATCTCGGCCCCGACCCGGCCACGCTGGGCCGCGCCGGGATCGCTGGTCTTACCGCTGGTTGTTGAGCCGCGTGAGGGCCGAGCCCTGCGTGAGCCGGTCCTGATTGCTCTGTCGCAGGGCGGCCGGACCGTCGGCGGCGGCGCGCTGGGCGACCTGCGCGGCGATCGCCGCGGCGGCCTGCTCCTGCTGGGCCTGCTGGGCGGCCATCGCCTCCTGCAGCTGCTGGACGAGTTCGGCCGGCAGCTCGATCTCCAGGTGATCGCGAGCGGGCCGGGGATCGGTCCCGCGCCGGATGACGGTCTCCGCCAGCATCGCCCGCGCGAGCTGCGCGGCCTGATCGGCCGTCTCGAGCGGAGAGGCGACCACGATGCGGACCATCCACCGCGGACCGTCGACGCCGATGAACCGCAGGACGCCGTCGGGCTGGTTCCCGACCACCTCGCGGCCCCAGTGGCCGTCCTCGATGGACACCTGGGCGCCGTTCTCGCGGAGCGATTCCGCGAGCTCGGTGACCACCTCGCGCCACTGGCCGCCCGACTTGGGCGCCGCGAAGACACCCGGCGTGATCCGGCCGACCGGGGTGTCGAGGTGCACACCCACGGGAACTCCCTCGGGGCTCATCTCCACCTGCAGCTGCGACTCCGCCGGCATCGCCAGGATGATCGAGCCGAGGTCGAGGCGACCGTCGTCGAGCCCGTCGGTGCTCTGCAGCGAGCCGAGGTCGTACGGACCCGCACCGGTGCCGAGTTCCTGCACCTCGTCGTCCTCCGTCGGGGCGGGCGCCGTGTGGTGCTCGGGCTGCCCGATCGTCGCGTACGGATCGACGCTCGAGGTGCTGCGCTGCTTGGACTTGCGGCGGCCGAGGGCCATGGGACGGTGCTCCTTGGGTCTGCGAGGGGTTCTTCGGGGAGGTTACTGGGAGGACTCGAGGCTGGCGTGCCCGCCCGACGAGCCGTAGCCGCCGGCGCCGCGGACCGTCTCGTCGAGGAACGAGACCTCCTTGAAGTCGGGCAGTTCGACGCGCTGGACGAGGAGCTGGGCGATCCGGTCGCCGCGCTTGATGTCGACGGCGTTCGTCCGGTCGGTGTTGAGCAGGCAGACCTTGATCTCGCCGCGGTATCCGGCGTCGATGGTGCCGGGCGTGTTGACCACGGTGAGACCGTGTTTCGCGGCGAGGCCGGAGCGCGGGTGGATCAGCCCGACGGTGCCGTGCGGCAGCGCGAGTGCGACGCCGGTGGCGACGAGCGTGCGCTCACCGGGCTCGATCCGCACGTCGATCGTCGAGTACAGGTCCACGCCCGCGTCGCCGGGATGTGCGCGCTTGGGGAGTGGGAGGCCCTCGTCGAGCCGCAGTAGGGGTATCTGGCTCACCATGGGATGCAGACTACGCTGAAGCCGTGTCGGACGATCGAACAGTGAAGACCTCCCAGCCGGGTCACGGCTACTTCGAGCGGCTCACGGTGCCGTGGTACTGGTGGCTCGCGGGCGCGGTCGTGGCGGCCCTGCTCTGCTACGAGGTGACGCTCGCCGCACGCTGGGGCGACTGGATGATCGGGGCCTGGGTTCTGATCGTCGCGGTCATCGCCGTGCTGTTGTGGTCGATGGGCCGCGGTAGCGTCGGCGTGCGCGACGGCGAGTTGTGGGCGGGTAACGCCCATCTCCCGCTCGAATTGGTCTCGCGTGCCGCGGCGGTGCCGGCGGAGGCGAAGAGTGCGGCGCTCGGCCGGCAGCTCGATCCCGCGGCCTTCCTGTATCACAAGGGCTGGATCAAGACGATGATCGTGGTGGTGCTCGACGACCCCGATGACCCGACGCCGTACTGGATGGTCTCGACGCGGCATCCGGAGAAGATGCTCGCGCTGATCCCCGCCGCGACCACGCTCGGCTAGGAGCGGGCCGCCGCGGAGAAGGTGCGCCTCAGGCGCAGTCGATGCAGATCAGCTCGGAGCCGTCCGGATCGGCCAGGCGGCTGCGGTGGTACACCAGGAAACAGCTGGTGCACGTGAACTCGTCGGCCTGCTTGGGCACCACGCGAACGCTCAGCTCCTCACCCGAGAGGTCGGCGCCGGGGAGTTCGAAGGACTCGGCGGTCTCGCCCTCGTCCACGTCCACCGTGCCGGACTGCCCCTCGTTGCGCCGGGCCTTGAGTTCCTCCAGCGAATCCTCGGAGATCTCGTCCGCCTCGGAGCGCCGTGGAGCGTCGTAATCAGTTGCCATGCCGTGTCATCCCCATCCTTGCTCGTGCCCCGGGTCTCGGGGTTTCCGAGACCACCGGGCGCGTTGTCCCGCGCGAGCGGCCCAGAGTGTAACTCACTCGGAGAGCGAAGTCACGGCCTTTCCGTGACGGCCGCCGATTCCGTCGCTCGCTGCACCTCTAACGCGTCGTACGTCCCGATGATTCCCGGGCGACTCCCGCTCCGCCTCCCGTGCCGGACCGGACCGCTCCCGTACAGTCGGGGCCGTGGTTTCCCAGCTCACCGGCACGGGCCGGCGATTCGACCGGAACGGCGAGCCCTTCCGGCGCCGCAACACGCTGCCGATCCTCATCGTGGTCGCCGTCCTCGCAGTGATCGCGATCGGCACGTGGGCGCGAGCGATGTCCTCCCAGGAGGAGACCGCGGCTCCGGTCTCCTGCCCGCCGCCCGGGCCCGCAGCGTCGTCGTCGACCGCCGCACCCGCGTCCGGTGCCGCTGCGCGCGCGGGCGCCACGACGCCGGCCCCCGCGCCCAGCCGCTTCGAGGTGGTCTCCCCCGACGACCTGGTCTCAGTCCGCCCCGCGCCGCTCGCGGCCTCGACGGTGCGCGTGCTCAACGCCTCCGGTCAGGCCGGACGCGCCGAGACCACCCTGAACAAGCTGGCCGACTACGGCTTCAGCGCCCCCACCACCGGCGCGTACGGCAACGATCCGGTGTACTCGACGATGGCGTGCCAGGCGCAGCTGCGCTTCGGCGATTCGGGCAAGGCCGCGGCCGCGGCGGCGTGGGTCATCGCCCCGTGCGCCGAGCTCATCAACGACGGCCGGCGGGACAACTCCGTCGACCTGGTCCTGGGAACGTTCTTCACGGATCTCGAACCGAGCACCGACGCCCAGGAGATCCTGCGCATCCTGCGTGCCGCGCCGGCGGGTGCGGCGGACGGCGGCGCGAACCCCGCGCTCGTCTCCGCGGTGCACGGCCAGTCCTGCAACCGCTGACTCAGAGAGGCTCCAGGCCGCCCGCGCTCCGCAGGAGCTCGATCAGGCTGTCGGCGATGCCCGGCGCGGCCGCGAAGGTCAACGCGCCGTCCGCACTGGCGGAATCGGGACCGGGCACGATCACGACGGCACCCGCCTCCTGCGCGATCAGCGCGCCCGCGGCCCAATCCCACGGGCTCAGGCCGTGCTCGTAATGCGCGTCGGCGCGCCCGGCGGCCACCATGCACAGATCCAGGGCCGCCGAGCCGATCCGCCGCACGTCCCGGACCGCGGGCAGGAGCTCGGCGAGCACTCGCCCCTGCTTCTCGCGTCGCTCCCGGGCGTAACCGAATCCCGTCGCCACCAGCGCCAGGCCCGGATCGGTGATCGGGTTGGCACGCAGTTCGCGGACGGTCCCGTCCGGTGCGATCTCGCGCGCACCACCGCCCCGCTCCGCCGCGTAGACGGTGCCGTGCACCACGTCCGCGACCGCCCCGGCCACGGACACCCCGTCGATCTGGGCGCCGAGCGAAACCGCGTACGCCGGCACGCCGTACAGGAAGTTCACGGTGCCGTCGATCGGGTCGACGATCCACCGGACCGCACCGGCCTCCCCCTGGTCGCCCCCGTACTCCTCACCGAGCACGGTGTCCTCGGGACGCAGTTCCGCGAGCCGCTCCCGGACGAAACGCTCGGTCTCGGTGTCGACGACGGTGACGGGATCGGTCGGCGTGGACTTGGTCTCCACACCGTCCGGTCGGGCACCGCCGGCACCGTCGAATGCGTTGGCGCCGAAGACCTCCACCCGACGGGCCGCGACGCGACGCGCGGCTTCCGTGACGACGGCGACGGCGACCTCGGACAACTCCGACCGGTTGTGTTGCACGCCCTCCACAGAACCACAATCCGCGGTAGTTTGTCAGCGCCGGGGCACCCCCCGGCATCGGGACGCGACGTCCGGCACCGACGGAGGAATGCGAGCACGCAATGGCGGAGAAACTGGGGTTCGGCGTCGACATCGGCGGCAGCGGCATCAAGGGCGGAGTCGTCGACATGGAGACCGGCGAGCTGGTGGGCGAGCGGTTCAAGGTGCCCACGCCGCAGCCGTCGACGCCCGGGGCCTGCGCCGGGGCCGTGCGCGAGGTGATGGAGCACTTCGGGTGGGAGGGGCCGGTCGGGGTCACCGTGCCCGCCGTCGTCACGAACGGCACGGTCCGCAGCGCCGCGAACATCGACGCCGGCTGGATCGGCACCGACGCGAGCGAACTCTTCACGTCCACCCTCGACCGCCCCGTCACGGTGCTCAACGACGCCGACGCCGCGGGCCTCGCCGAGGACCGCTACGGCGCGGGACGCGACTTCGACGGGGTGATCCTCCTGCTGACGCTCGGCACCGGTATCGGCTCGGCGCTGATCTACCGCGGGACCCTCGTGCCCAATACGGAGTTCGGTCACATCGAGGTCGAGGGCAAGGAGGCGGAGCATCGCGCCGCGAGCTCCGTCAAGGACCGTCGCGGCTGGAGCTACGAGAAGTGGGCCGGACAGGTCAGCCGCGTCTTCCGCGAGTACGAGAAGTTGCTGTGGCCGGACCTGATCATCGTGGGCGGCGGCGTGAGCCGGAAGGCCGACAAGTGGGTTCCGCTCCTCGAGGTGAAGACCCCTGTGATCCCGGCGAAGCTCCTGAACACCGCGGGCATCGTCGGCGCGGCGATGGCATCGCAACAGGGCTGATTCCGCACGATCCGGACGCTGTGACCGCAGGTGAATACGGTCCGAGCGAGAAGAATCGTTACAATGGGGGTCCGGCGTCGAAACGCCGGACCAGACGCCGGACCACGTCGCCCCGGACGCCGCAGCCACCACCGAAGCCCCGCACAGCACGGGACGGTGCTGTTGTCGCGCCACGGAAGACCGGTACGGCGCACGCAGGCACAGTAGGAAAGGGCGTAAGTGGCAGCGACGCAGACCAGCTCCAGCGCACCGTCGGCAGACGGCGTGGACGGTTCGGCCACCTCGGCGGAGACCCCCGCCAAGAAGACCACCGCCAAGAAGGCCCCCGCGAAGAAGGCTCCGGCCAAGAAGGCGGCGGCGAAGAAGGCACCGGCCAAGAAGGCGCCCGCGAAGAAGGCGGCGGCCAAGAAGGCCGCGGGCCCCGCCAAGCGGACGGCGAAGAAGGCCGCCGGGAAGAAGGACGCCTCGGCGGCCGGCGCAGAGGGCGGTGCCGAGGACGAAGTCGACCCCGAGCTCGACGGCGATCCCGATCCCACCGAGCTGTCCGACGAGGACATCGCGCTCGACGCGGACGACGCCGACGAAGCGGCCGACGCCCCGCAGGCCAAGAGCGCCGTCACCAAGCCCGCCCCCGCGGACGCGGAGGACGAGGAGCCGTCCGAGGCGGACAAGGCCTCCGGCGACTTCGTCTGGGACGAGGAGGAGTCCGAGGCACTACGGCAGGCCCGTAAGGACGCCGAGCTCACCGCGTCGGCCGACTCGGTGCGCGCCTACCTCAAGCAGATCGGCAAGGTCGCGCTGCTCAACGCCGAGGAGGAGGTCGAGCTCGCGAAGCGGATCGAGGCCGGCCTGTTCGCCGAGCAGCAGATCAACCGCTGGCTCGAGCGCGGCGAGAAGCCCGCCATCGGCATCCGGCGCGATATGAACTGGATCGCCCGCGACGGCAACCGCGCCAAGAACCACCTGCTCGAGGCCAACCTGCGCCTCGTGGTCTCGCTGGCCAAGCGCTACACCGGCCGCGGTATGGCCTTCCTGGACCTGATCCAGGAGGGCAACCTGGGCCTGATCCGCGCCGTCGAGAAGTTCGACTACACCAAGGGCTACAAGTTCTCCACGTACGCCACCTGGTGGATCCGGCAGGCCATCACCCGCGCCATGGCGGACCAGGCCCGCACCATCCGTATCCCGGTGCACATGGTCGAGGTCATCAACAAGCTCGGCCGCATCCAGCGCGAGCTGCTCCAGGACCTGGGCCGCGAGCCCACGCCGGAGGAGCTGGCCAAGGAGATGGACATCACGCCGGAGAAGGTGCTGGAGATCCAGCAGTACGCGCGTGAGCCGATCTCGCTGGACCAGACCATCGGCGACGAGGGCGACAGCCAGCTCGGTGACTTCATCGAGGACTCGGAGGCCGTCGTCGCGGTCGACGCGGTCTCCTTCACCCTGCTGCAGGATCAGCTCCAGTCGGTGCTCGACACGCTCTCCGAGCGCGAAGCGGGCGTCGTCCGCCTGCGGTTCGGCCTCACCGACGGCCAGCCGCGGACTTTAGACGAGATCGGTCAGGTCTACGGCGTCACGCGTGAGCGCATCCGCCAGATCGAGTCGAAGACCATGAGCAAGCTGCGGCACCCGTCGCGTTCGCAGGTCCTGCGCGACTACCTGGATTAGACCGGTGCACCGAACGGCCCGACGGTTCTCCGTCGGGCCGTTCGGCGTTCGGCGGCAGCGGCTCGTCGTCATGCGGAGGTACGCCCACCCCGTCCCGCCACCCACAGCGGCCCGGTGAGCAGCCAGATCACCGTGACCACGGCGAGGGTGCCGAAGACGCCCATGAGCGCGTCGCGCTGCGTCTCGTCGGCCACGGTGTAGCCCAGCCCCAAGGACACCGCGGCGGCGATCGCCACCGCGCCGAGCCAGCGCGCGAAGTCGGCCCACTCCTTGCGGGTCCGTTCGGGTCCGAGCGCCGGGACCTTGTGCGGCGCGGGAGCCCCGGCGAACCGGTGCGCGAAGCGCTCGTCGGCCCACGTGATCATGCGGTGGCCGAACATCACGGTGCACCCCAGGTAGATCCCGGCGAGACGATGGGCGAAGCCGACCTCACCGCCGCGGTACAGGTCCACGGCGACCGCCACGATGAGGACGACGTCGAGCAGCGGGACCAGAGCCAGCGAGACCATACCCGCGCGCCGCCAACGCAGGATGTAGCGCATCGCCAGGCCTCCGACGACGAGGACCCAGAATCCGATCTCGCACGCGGCGATCGTCCACAGCACAGGACTGTTCAGCTCTCCCATGCCCCGTACTCTGCCCGGGACGGGCGGCATCGTCATCCCGCGTTCGGCGACACTCCCGTCCCCCGTTCGACGGACCCGCCGTCGGCGGCGATGTGCTGCAATGGGCGCATGAAGTCGCAGGGTCACTCGTGGACGTCGGAGTACGCCGCGGTCCCTGCGATCGGGATAACGCTGGTGGGGGCGATGCTGTGGGCGGCGGGCGGTTGGTCCGTCCGCGCCGACACGGAGCACTTCTATCCGTGGCAGGTCAAGTTCGGGCTGCTCTGCGGGGCGCTGGCGATCCAGCTGCTCGCGCGGACCAGGCCGGCACTCGCGTTCGGCCTGATGCTCGCGCTCGTGGTGTGGGATCTGCCCTTCGGCCCGTCGGTGGTGCTGTGGATCGCGCTCTCGGACACCATCTACCTGGCGATCGCGACCGGCGGCGAGCGCCTGCGCACCATCGTCATGTGGACGGTGCTGATCATGACCGTCCTGGTGTGCGGCGGGCTGACCGCCGTCGGCGGCGTCAAGGGCGGTATCTACGCGGTGCTGGTCATGGTGGCGGTCCTGTGGTCGCCGATCGGCTACGGCCGGTCCGTGCTCGCCTACCGCGAGCTGGCGCAGGTGGAGCGGGACGAGAGCGAGGCCCGCCGCGCCACCGCCCTGGCCGACGAGCGGCGGCGCCTGGCCCGCGAGCTGCACGACACCGTCGCCGGGCACCTCTCCGCGGTCGCGATCCTCGCCGACGCCGCACAGCGCGCACCGAGCAATCCCGCGGTCCTGCAGTCGATCCGGTCCGGCAGCCTCGCCGCGCTGGAGGAGATGCGAGCCACGATCAACCTGCTCACCTCCCCCGACGACGCCGCCGTCCGCACCACGCTGGCGTCCCTCGAGCCGCTCATCGAGACCGCCGGTGCCGCCGGCATCGACGTGCGGCTCCACCTGCCCGACGGTCCGCTGCCCACCGCCGGCGAGGCGGTGCTCACGCGGATCCTGGGTGAGGTGATCACGAACGCCACCAAGCATGCGCCGGGCGCCCCGCTCGACGTGGTCGTCGACACCGGCCGGGAGGAACTGACCTTGACCGCGACCAATCCCCTCCCCACACGGGACCTGACGATCGGCTCGGGCGACGGCCTGCGCAACATCTCCTTCCGTGCGGAATCCGTCGGCGGCACGGCGACGGCGGGACCCGAGGACGGTTCCTGGGTGGTCCGTGCGACCGTGCCGCTGGCGGTCGCACGATGACGGTCACCGTCGTCCTGGCGGACGATCACGCCGCGATCCGGGCCGGGCTGCGCATGCTGCTGGAATCCAGCGGTGAGGTGCAGGTGATCGGTGAGGCCGCCGACGGTGCCGCCGCCCTGCGGCAGGCCCGGGCCCTGCGGCCGGATGTGGTGGTGATGGACGTGCGGATGCCGCGCGTGGACGGCCTGGCGGCGACGGCCTCCGTCGTGGCGGAGACGGACAGCGCCGTGCTCGTGCTCACCACCTTCGACCTCGACGAGTACGTGCTGGGGGCGCTGAGTGCTGGCGCGAGCGGCTTCCTCCTCAAGTCGGCCGGCGGCGACGACCTGATCCGGGCCGTGCGGGCGGTCGCGGAGGGCGATGCGGTGTTGGACCCGAAGGTGACCCGTGCCGTGATCGGCGCGCTGCCCCGCGCCGCCGCGGAGCCGGAGGCGGTGGACCTGTCCGCGCTCACCGACCGCGAGCGCGATGTGCTCGCCGGCCTCGGCGACGGACTGTCGAACCAGCAGATCGCTCGGCGCCTCGACATCGGCGAGGCCACGGTGAAGACCCACGTCTCCCGGGTGCTGATGAAGCTCGGGGTCCAGTCCCGCGTCCAGGCCGCCGTCATCGCGGCGCAGACCGGATTGAGCTAGGGATTGACCTGAACAATACTTCGGGTTGTGTGATGGATCCGTTCCAGAAAACGACCCGAGGAGACATCATGACCACCATCGACACAGCAGCCCCGTCGACCTTCCGCCTCACCCGCACGACCGCCGCCCTGGGCTCGGTCGTGCTCGCACTGCTCGGCAACCTCGTCCTGTGGCTCGTCGGCCTGGCCGCCGGCGGCGACTTCACCATGACCGATCCCGACGGTGTCCGCGCCTCCGTCGCCCCGGGCGGCGTCGTCCTGATGACGGTGGCGCCGCTCGCCGTCGGTATGACGGCCGCTGTGCTGCTCTCGACGCTGTGGGCCCCGGTCCTGCGCATCGCCGCAACGATCGGTGCCGTGGCCTCGCTCGGCACGATCGCGGGCACACTCGCCGCGGATTTCGACGTGCCGTCCACGGTGACGCTCTCGCTGATGCACGTGGTCATCGCGGGCGTCCTCGTGACCGTGCTCGAGGCCCTGTACCGCCGGGTCCGCTGACGGCGCGCCGGCCGCCGCGGGCCGCCGCGCCGCCCACGGCGGCAGAGGATCCGTACCCTCACCCCCTCACCGGGCGAGGGTACGGATCCAGTCTCGGGTGGCGGCGGGATCGATCACGTCGTCCAGCTCGAAGGTGGTGGCGGCGTGCAGCGCCCGCCCCCGCTGATACGCCAGGGCGAGCAACTGATCGAAGAGCTCGGCGCGCGCGGCCTCGTCGGGCGCGGCGGCGAGCTCCTTGCTGAAGCCGAGCCGCACCGCGCCCTCAAGCCCCATGCCGCCGATCTCGCCGGTGGGCCAGGCCACGGTGAACTGCGGCGCGTGGAAGCTGCCGCCCGTCATCGCCATCGCGCCGAGGCCGTAGCCCTTGCGCAGGACGAAGACGCCCAGCGGCACCGTGAGCCTGGCACCCAGCACGAACAACCGGGAGAAGCGGCGCACCGTGGCCTGCTCCTCCGCCTCGGGACCGACCATGAAGCCCGGGGTGTCGCACAGCGAGATCACGGGGAGTCCGTGTGCCTGCGCCAGTTCCAGGAAGTCGGCCAGCTTGTCGGCCGCCTCCGCGTCGATCGCTCCACCCAGGTGCCGGGTGCTGTTGGCGATCAGCGCGTAGGGTTCGCCCTCCACGCGGACGAGCGCCGTGATGACGCCGATCCCGTAGTCGCGGCGCAGCTCCAGCGTCGATCCCTCATCGACGATCGCGGCGATGGCGGCGCGCACGTCGTAGGCGCGCAACCGGTTCTCGGGGACGACGTGCCGGGCGATGCGCGGATCGGGGGCGGTCCATTCGTCGACGGGGCCGGAGAAGTAACCGAGGTACCGCCGGGCCAGGCCCACCGCGTCGGCCTCGTCGTCGGCGACGACGTGCACGACGCCGTTGCGTCGCTGCACGTCGACGGGACCGATGGCCTCGGGCGGGAATTCGCCGAGTCCGCCGCCGGAGATCATCGCTGGGCCGCCCATGCCGAGGTTCGCGTCGGGCGTCGCGATGACGACGTCGCAGATCCCGGCCAGTGCGGCGTTACCCGCGAAGCAGCGGCCGGAGACCACGGCGATGAGCGGAACCCTGCCGCGCAGCGCGCCGAGGGAGCGGAAGGTCGGCACGTCGAGGCCCGCGACGATGTCGAGGTCCGTGTCGCCGGGGCGACCGCCGCCGCCCTCCGCGAAGAGAACGATCGGCACGCCGCGGCGTTCCGCGACGTCGATGAGGCGGTCGGTCTTGGCGTGGTTGCGCCACCCCTGCGTGCCCGCGAGCACGGTGTAGTCGTAGGAGATCACCATCGCCTCGGCGCCGCCGATGGTCGCCAGGCCGCCGATCAGGCCGTCCGCCGCGCCGGTCGCGATGAGGTCCTCCTCCGAACGGCGGGCGCGCTGCGCGGGCAGGAGCAGAGCGCCGTACTCGGTGAAGCTCCCCTCATCGACGAGGTCGTCGATGTTCTCGCGAGCGGTGCGGCGGCCGATCCTGCGCCGCTTCGCGACCGCGTCGGGGCGTCCCTCGTCGCGCGTCACGCGGTGTCGTTCCCGCACCTCGTCGAGGTCCGCGCGCGAGCGGTCGAGATCGAGGGAGTCCACCGCCCCGCCGCCCGTGTCCGCGCCGCCGGCGGGGAGATAGGCCAGCAGCGGTGTCCCCGCCGTCACGGTCTGCCCGGGGCGCACGAGCACCTCGCCGACGGTGACCGGCACCGCGAGCGACTGTTCATGTTCCATCTTCATGGCCTCCAGGACCACGAGGGCGGTCCCCGGCTCGGCGGTCGTGCCCGGCTCGGCCACTGCCACGACGGTGCCGGTCAGCGTCGCGGTGAGCACGTCCCCGTCGATGTCCGTGACGGATGCGGCCACGACGTCGGCGGCCTCAGGGACGAGCTCGCCGATCCTGCGCGCGAGGTATCCGGTGTCGACGGGGCCGGAACGGAACTCGGGGTCGGCCAGGACGGCGCGCAGCAACGCGATGTTCGTGCCGGGTCCGTCGATCACGAACTCCCCCAGTGCCGCGTCCGCCTTGGCGAAGGCGCGGGCGGGGGTGGAAGCTCGCACGATCACCTTCGCGAGCAGCGAGTCGTAGCGGGCGGAGGTGGTCAGGCCCGGGCGGCCGTAGTCGTCGACCCGGACCCCGGGTCCGGTCGGCGGGGTGTACCCGGCCAGCACGCCGCCGGTGGGCAGGACGGTGCCGTCCCGTTGCGGGGCCTCGAGGTTCACGCGCGCCTGCACGGCCGTACCGAGCGCGGCGGCGGGCGCCCCGTCGACGACGCCTGCGCGGCACCGGGTTCCGGCGGGGAGGCCGAGCTCGGCGAGCGTCGCCCCCTCGGCGAGGGCGAGTTGCGCCGCGACCAGGTCCACGCCCGTCACCTCCTCGGTCACGGTGTGCTCGACCTGGATCCGGGGATTCACCTCGAGGAAGACGGCCGTGTCGTCGCGGACCAGGAACTCGACGGTCGCGAGCCCGCGGTATCCGGCCGCCGCGCACAGGCGGGCGGCGTGCGCGTGCAGGGCGGCTCGCAGATCCGCGGGCAGCGACGGCGCCGGCGCGACCTCGATGAGCTTCTGATTGCGCCGCTGCACGCTGCAGTCCCGGTCGCCGAGTGCCAGGGCGCCGACCCCGTCGCCGATGATCTGGATCTCGATGTGTCGGGCGCCGTTCTGCAGTTCCTCGGCGAAGACGCGGCCGTCCCCGAACCCCAGTTCCGCCTCCGAGACGCAGGCGCGGTACGCGGCGTCGAGCTCCTCATCGAATCGTGGTCCGGGCAGCACGGCGCGCATGCCGCGCCCGCCGCCGCCGGCGACGGCCTTGATCATCACGCCGGACGGGCGCTCGGCGGCGAAGGCGCGCACCGCATCGAGGTCCACTCCCCCGTCGGTGGCGGCCGGCACGGGTACTCCCACGGCGACCGCCGCCGCCCGCGCCGAGGCCTTGTCACCGAAGGTGCGCAGGACTGCGGGCTCGGGGCCCACGAAGGTGAGACCCGCGGCGGCGCAGGACGCGGCGAAGTCGGCGTTCTCGGCCAGGAACCCGTAGCCGGGATGCACGGCGTCGGCGCCGGTGCTCGCCGCCGCCGCGAGGACGGCCGCACCGTCGAGGTAGGCGGCGGGGCCCGAACCGGGTAGGGCGACGGCGTCGTCGGCCGCCGCGACGTGCGGCGTCTCGGCGTCGTCTCCGGCGTACACCGCCACCGTCGGGATCCCGAGTTCCCGTGCGGTGCGGATGATCCGCAGTGCGATCTCGCCGCGGTTGGCGATGAGCAGCTTCACTTCGACTCCCCCTCGGCCGCGATCTGCGCGGCCCTCTCGAACAGGTCTCCCTTGCGTACCTTGCCCGTCGCCGTCATCGGGAGCGCGTCGACGAGCACGAAGTCGGGCACCTTGTACCCCGCCATGTTCTCGCGCGCCCACGCGGTCAGTTCGTCCGCGTCGACGGAGCCGGCGGAGACCACGAAGGCCAGCGGTACCTGCCCCCTGCGCCGGTCCGGCCGCGGCACCACCGAGACCGATCCGATCGCCGGATGCGCCTTGAGCAGCGCCTCCACTTCGGAGGGGAAGACGGACATGCCGTTCACCTTGATCATCTCCTTGGTGCGCGCCAGGTAGTGCACGGCGCCCCAGTCGTCGAGCCGGCCCACGTCACCGGTGTGCAGCCAACCGTCGCGGATCGCCTCGGCGGTGGCATCCGGCCGGCGGTGGTAGGCCGTGAGGATCGACTCGCTGCGGACCACGATCTCGCCGCTCTCCCCGACCGGCACGGGCCGGCCCTCTCCGTCGACGATCAGGATGTCGGTGCCGGGCACGGGAAGCCCGCAGAAGACGGGATCCGCCGTGAGGTCGCGGTCGTCGTCCTGGAAGCCCAACGTGAAGGTGTCGGCGGTGTGCGTCTCGGTCATGCCGTAGGAGGCCTCGCGCAGGACGCCGCCGGTCAGGCCGCGCCAGCGGGCCCGCAGTTCCGGGGTCAGCTTGAGCACGAAGGACACCGCGAGCGGGTTCACGACGGTGCCGAAAGCGGCACCGTCGAACCCGGGAAGGTCCATGAGCTCGACGTAGTTGTCCACGGTGGCGACGGTGTCCGTCACGCCGTACCGGGCGATGAGCACCGCGGCGACGGCCGGATCCCAGCGCGTCATGAGGACGATCGTCTGGCCGTTCAGCAGCGGCTTGAGGATGCCGAAATCCTCACCGGCGATCCAGAAGACGGGCAGGAAGTTCAGGCCGACCGACGCGGCGCGTCCCACCTCGGTGCCGCCCGCGAGGGTCGCGGTGGCGGCGGTGTAGGCCATGTGCCGCTGGGTGTGCTCGCATCCCTTGGGCAGGCCGGTGGTGCCGCCGGTGTAGTTCAGCGCCGCGAGCGCGTCGGGGTCCGATGCGCGAGCAGGCGCGGGCGGCGCGGCGAGCACACGATGCCAATCGCTGCGCGGATCCGGCGCGGTGTCGAAGGGTGCCGGGGCGCCGGCGATCGGCTCCACGCCGTCCAGCAGATCGCCTAGCGCGGTGGCGATCACGGTGTGGACGGGGGTGTGCGCGCGTACCGACTCCACCAGCTCCAGCAGATCCGTCTGCGCGAGCAGCACACCGACGCCCGCATCCTCGAGTTCGTGCTGCAGCTCGCGTCCCTTGAGGAGCGGGTTGACCGGCACGTGGACGGCCCCGAGCTTCAGGATGCCCAGCATCGCGATGGAGAACTGCGGACAGTTCCCGAGGTACACGCCGACCGCGTCGCCCGGGCGCACTCCCTGATCGGCGAGCAGGCCCGCGAAGCGGTCGGAGAGCTCGTCGTACTCGGCGTAAGTCACCTCGCGTCCGTAGAAGGCGATCGCGATCGCCTCGGGCCGCTGTCGAGCCCAGTGCCGCAGGTGCTCTACCATCGCGGGTGTCTCCGCCGGGTATTCGACGGTGCGCGGGACCTGCGGCGGCCAGTTCCGCAGGCACAGGGCGCGGATCTCCTCGGCGGCGGCGTCCAGTTCTGCGGCGATGTCGGTGGTCCGGTCGACCATGGGGCTCCTTCAGTGCATCGGCTCCGTCAGAAGCCGATCAGTCGTTCGGCGACGCGGATCTGATCCGCGACGAAGCGCTCACGCGCGGCGGGACTGTCGCGCGCCACGCGCTTCGCGCCGTGGTGGATGGTGTCGTTGAGGATCGTGACCAGGGCCGCGGGTTCGAGGCACAGGTCCACGGTGGCCGGGTCGAGCGAGGCCAGGTAGGCGGTGTAACGCCGGTGGGTGCGCCGCATCAGACGGTCCCAGATCTCGGCCACGTCGTCCCGGACGGGCGCCATGGCGTCGAAGAGGGCGACGAGGCCGCCGTTGGCGAAAACGGCGTCCGCGTAGGCGCGCATCGTCGCCGCGATCACTTCGCGCGGTGGAGTTCCGTCGATCCCGTCCAGGGACTGCGCCGATTCCAGTTCCGTACCGACCCGGTCGGCGAGGGCGAGGAGGATCTCGTCCTTCGACCGGAAGTAGGCGTAGAACGTGGGGCGCGAGGTCTGCGCGCGGGCCGCGATGAGCTCGACCGTGGTGGCCGCGTAGCCGAGGTCGTCGAAGCACTCAGCGGCCGCCCGGAGCAACTCCTCGCGGCGAGCGCCGCCGGTGTCCTTGCGGTTCGCGCGTGCCCGCTCCTGCGATTGGCTGATCGTCACGCTCACGAGTCTGCTCGGCTCCGCTGCGACCTTCAAGGACACCGGCTCCCGGTCAGGCCGCGTCGGGCACGCCGGGCACCGCCGTCGGATCGTTGCGGACCTCGGCGGGATTCGACTCGGGCAGGAACCACGCGCTGAGCAGTGTCACCAGGCCCATCGCCGCGAGGTACAGCGAGACGCCCCAGGTGGATCCGGTCTCGGCGATCACCCAGGTCATGAGCAGTGGCGCCACGCCCGACACCGCGACCGCGGCGAGCTGGTAGGCCAGCGACGCTCCCGAGTAGCGCACGCGCGGCGCGAACAGCTCCGCCATGAACGCGGCCAGGGGGCCGTAGGTCAGCGCCTGCCCGGCGCTGGAGACGAACATCGCGACCATGAGCATCGGTCCCGAGGCGAGGTCCGCCAGCCAGAAGAACGGGAACGCCCACACCATGAGCACACCCGCGCCGATGAGGATCAGCGGACGGCGTCCGACGCGGTCGGACAGCCCGCCCGCCCACATGATGACGAGCGGCATCACGATGGAGGTGACCAGGATCGAGGTGAGCACGGTGTTGCGGTCCATGCCCAGACCACCGTCGGAGACCTTCTTCGTGCCGTAGCTGAGGAATCCCGCGATGGAGACGTAGAACGCCGAGTTGGTGCCGGCGAGCAGGCCCGCGCCGAGCAGGATCTTGCCCCAGTGGTTGCGCACGGCCTCCGACAAGGGCGCCTGCGCGACCTGCGCACCGTCGCGCTTCGCCTCGACCTCCGCCTTGAGCTGCTGGAACTCCGGCGAATCCTCGACCTTGAGGTGGATGTAGAGCACGACGGGTACCAGCGCGGCGCTGGCCCAGAACGGGATCCGCCAGCCCCAGCTGAGGAAGGCGTCGTTGGACATCGAGTAGCTCACGACGATCATCATCAGGTTGCCCAGCAGCAGTCCGAGGGGAACGCCCATCTGACCGAAGGTGCCCGCGAAACCGCGCCGTTTGGGACCCGCCGATTCGGTGAGCAGCAGGACGATGCCACCCCACTGCCCGCCGCAGGCGAGGCCCTGGATGAACCGGAGCGTGATCAGGAGCAGCGGCGCCACGGTGGCCATGCCCGCGACGTGTGCGGACGGCAGGCAGCCGATGAGGAAGGTGGCGACACCCATCGCGATGAGGCAGAGCAGCACCATGGGCTTGCGCCCCAGCCGATCGCCGAAGTGCCCGGCGAGGATGCCGCCGAGCGGACGGGCGATGAAGCCGATGGAGAACGTGCTGAACGCGGCCAGTGTGGCGACGAGCGGCGAGGCGTTCGGGAAGAAGACCTTCGGGAAGACGAGTGCGGCGGCGGTGCCGTAGACGAAGAAGTCGTACCACTCGATCGAGCTTCCGATGAGTCCTGCGCCGAGCAGCTTGCGGTGCGCGCGCCGGCGCTCCTGATCCTCGGTGGAGCTCTGTGCGGTGACGGACATAGGCGATGACTCCAGACAGTGAATGTGACCCCCGACACAGAGAATGCTTGACGTTGACGTTGATGTCAACCGTTTCCGGGATTTTGCTAAGCGAACGCTTACGCTGGTGGCTCCAGGTTTCCTGGACGGGAACACCCGATCACCGCCATGGACACCAGCGCTCGACGTACAAAGGGCGCATGGCACTCACCGAACCCGACTTCCCGTCCGCCAACGGCCGCGACACCATCCACGCCTGGATCTACACGCCCGTGCGCGAGCCCCGCGCGATCGTCCAGTTGATCCACGGACTCGGCGAACACTCCAGGCGCTACCTGCGCCTGATCACCGCACTGCTCGACGCGGGCTACGTGGTCGCCGCCGAGGACCACGCCGGCCACGGCGCGACGGCGATGGCCTCGGGCGTCTGGGCCGACGCGGGCGACGACGCCGGGCGCGTCATGGTGGCGGACTCCCGGTCACTCGGCGCGACCGTGCGCGAGCGCCACCCCGGACTCCCCTACGTCGTCTTCGGCCACTCGATGGGCTCGATGATCGCCCGCGGTGCGGCCATCGAATCCGCCACGGAGATCGACGGTCTCGTCCTGTGCGGGATCGCCGCGCAGATCCCGGGCGCGGGAATCGTCGATCGAGCCGCACTGGCCGCCGAGCCGGACCAGGCCGGCCCCGCCCCGCTCGGCTACGTGGCCGCGCTGTTCGACGGTTTCGTCTCCCGATTCGGCGAGGGTGCGGGACCGACGGACTGGGTCGCCAAAGACGCCGACGTGGTCCGCGACCACGCGGTGGACCCGTTCAACAACTTCGGCGCACCGATGTCGGTGCGCTTCCTCCGGGGCTTCATCGACCTGTACGACGCCGCCAACGGCGACGCCTTCTACGCCGCTCTCCCGTCCAGTACGCCGGTCCTTGTCCTCGCCGGCGACCAGGACCCGGTCACCAACTACGGCGAGGGTGCCTATCACGTGGCGAACCGCCTCGTCGCCACCGGCCATACGGACGTCCGCACCCGCGTCTACCCCGGTCTGCGGCACGAGGTGCACAACGAACCCGAGAGCCGCGACGACGTGACCGCCGAGCTCATCGGGTTCGTCGAGCGCGTCCTCGGCTGACCCCGGCGATCACCCGGCGAGCGCGGCGAGACCGTTCGAGACGCCCACCACCAGGTACACCCGTCGGTCCGCGAGCTCGGAGCTCTCCCGGAAGTACGACACCGTGCGGTGCACCGGACCGGCCGATCCCGGGCGCGTGATCCTGTCACGCACGAGGAAGTGGTCGTCGGCCTCGGCATGACCGAGTGCAGCGGGCCTCATCCGATCAGCGGGAACGACCGCCTGGAACCGATAGGTCTGGCCGTCGGGCGCCGAGGACGACTTCAACCAACGGATGTCGTCGCGTTCGACGTACCCACAGCCTCGGGTCAGTGGGCGCGCAGCTCCCGCTTGAGGATCTTGCCGGTGCCGCCCTTGGGGAGCTCGGCGAGGAGGTGGATCTCCCGCGGGTACTTGTAGGCGGCCAAGCGCTCGCGGCTGAAGGCGGTGAGCGCCTCGGCGTCGGCGGCCGCGCCCGGGCGCAGGACGACGAAGGCGACGACCTCCTCCCCCAACCGCTCATCGGGGCGCCCCACGACAGCGGCCTCGACGACGTCCGGGTGCGCGTAGAGCACCTCCTCGACCTCGCGGGGGTAGACGTTGTAGCCGCCGCGGATCACCAGGTCCTTGAGCCGGTCGACGATGAAGAAGTAGCCGTCCTCGTCGCGGTACCCCAGGTCGCCCGTGTGCAACCACCCGTTGCGCAGCGCCTCCGCGGTGGCCTCGGGCCGCTTGTAGTAGCCCTTCATCACGTTGTGCCCGCGGACCACGATCTCGCCGATGTTGTCCTCGCCGGGCGGGAGCTCGACACCGTCGGCATCGACGGCCCGCATCTGCACGCCCCAGATGGGCTTGCCGATCGAGAGCACCTTGCGCTGCTCGGCGCTGATGTTGAAGGTCGCGGTCGAGGCGGTCTCCGAGAGCCCGTACCCCTCGAGGATCGCCAGCCCCGGGAACTTCTCCTCGAACGCACGGATCACGCCGCCCGGGATCGACGCGCCGCCGGAGACGGCGGCGCGCAGGCTGGAGACGTCGCGACCGGCGAGGTCGACGCCGAGGAGCGCCACGTACATCGTGGGCACGCCGGAGAGCACGGTCACGCGGCGGCGCGCGATGACGTCGACGACGGCCTCCGCCTCGAACCGCGGAACCAGTGCCACCGAACCGCCGTACCGCACTGCGGCATTCAGCACGCTGGAGAGCCCGAAGACGTGGAACAGCGGCAGCGCGCCGAGCGCCACGTCGTCCTCGCGCATCCCGAACAGCTGCGGCGCGACGGTGCAGTTCATGTACAGCTCGAAGTGCGTGAGCTCTGCGCCCTTCGGACGGCCCGTGGTGCCGGAGGTGTACAGCAGGACGGCGGTGTCGTCGGAGCCCGTCGGGTGGATCTCGCCCGAATCCGGCTCCGCCAGGAGCTCGGGGAAGGGCGCCGCGCCCGGCGGTGTCGGTGCCCCGAGCGAGACGATCACCACGTCGTCGACGCCCGCCTCACTCGCACCTGCGAGCGCTGCCTCGGCGGAGAAGTCGGAGGCCACGAGCAGCTTCGCGTCACTGTCACCCAGGTGGTAGGCGATCTCCGGAGCCGTGAACAGCGGATTGAGGGGCACCATGGTCAGGCCGGCCTTGAGGATGCCGAAATACAGGAGCACGAACTCCGGCAGGTTCGGCAGCTGGATCGCCACCTTGTCGCCGGGGCCGAGGCCGCGGGCGAGCAGCGACGCCGCGAGACGCCCGGACTGCTCGTCGACCTCCCGGTAGCTGATCTCGCGCTCGCCGAAGAACAGGGCATGCGCATCCGGCGCGGTCGTCGCCGACTCGCGCAGCATCGTCGCAAGATTGAAGGACACGGCGCCTCACTCCCCCGCCAGAACGCGCCGCGGCACGTCCACCAGCATGGTATCGATCTGTTCCTGGGTCACGCCGCGGTCGAGGACGTACGGGAAGACGTCGTCGAAGACGTGCGTGTAGTGCCACTGGAGCATGCCCGCCTTGACGTTCGGGTCGATCCAGTCGATGTAGCAGGACGCGTCCTGCGACAGCACGATCCTGTCGGTGTAGCCACGGCGCACCATCTCGATCAGGGTGTCGTTCCGGGCCTCGAAGGTGGTCTCGAGGTTGATGCCGAACCGGTCGAAACCGAGCGTGAAGCCGGCATCGGCGAGGGCCGAGAGGTGCTCGACATCGGTCGAATCCCCGCTGTGGCCCAGCACGATCCGTGCCGGATCGACGCCCTCCTCCTCGCACATCACCCGCTTGACCAACAATCCCGTCTCGGAGCCGGGGTGGGTGTGCACGGTGATCGGTACGCCGGTGGCGTTGTGCGCCTTGGCGACCGCCCGCATCACCCGCTCGACGCCCTCGGTCAGCCCGTGGTGGTCGATCGCGCACTTGAGCATGCCCGCCTTCACTCCGGTGTCGCCGATGCCCTCGGTGATGTCGCGGACGAACATGTCCACCATGGGATCCGGGAAGTCGATGCCGGTCATCGCCGTCAGCGCCGGGCCCCGGTACATGAAGTACCGGGGCACGTCGCGGTAGGTGTAGACGCCGGTCGCCGCCACGATCCGCACGGGCGTGTGTTCCGCGATCCGCTGGATGCGCGGGATGTACCGGCCGAGGCCCACCACCGTCGGGTCGACGATGGTGCGCACACCGGCGTCGTACGCCTTCTGCAGCTGGGCGACGGCATCGTCCACCCGGGCGTCCTCGTCGCCGAAGTCCTCCGGATAGTTCTGCTGGATGTCCGGGGTGAGCACGAAGACGTGCTCGTGCATGAGCGTGACGCCGAGATCAGCTGCGTCGACGTCTCCGGTGACGGTGTGGACGACTCCCATGATGCCTTCTTCCTGTCTCAATGCGCCGGGGCGCCGTGTGTCTCAGGCGGGCAGGTCGACGAGGCCCGCGAGCGCGGCACGATGCCGCCCCGGGCCGCCGAGACCGATCTGATCCGCCTTGGCGCGCTTGAGGTACAGGTGCACCGGCGCCTCCCAGGTCATGCCGATGCCACCGTGCAGCTGCACCGCTTCTTCCGCCGCACGCACGGCCAGATCGGAGCAGTACGCCGCCGCCACCGCGACCGCGATCACGCTGTCCGGATCCTCCGAGCCCAGCTCCACAAGGGTGACGGTGGCCGAGCGCGCGGCCGCACCGGCGGATTCAGCATCGGCGTAGAGCTCGGCCAGGCGGTGCTTGACGGCCTGGAAGCCGCCCACCACGCGCCCGAACTGCTTGCGCTGCTTCAAGTATTCGACGGTGGTCGTGACGCACCAGCGCGCGACGCCGGCCTGCTCCGCCGCGAGCAGCGCGGCCCCGGTGAGCAGGCCCGCCCGGATCGCGGCGCCGCCGTCGGTGGTGAGCACTGTCCCCGGCGCGCCGTCGAAGGTCACATCGGCCACCTGCCGGGTCATGTCGAGGGACGGCACGGGCTCGATCCGCACCGCGGAGGCCTCGACGGAGTAGAGCGCGCCGTCGTCGCCCGGGACGAGGAGCACGCCGGCGCCGACGGCGCCCGCCACGGATCGGACCGTACCGGTGAGCGCACCGGCGGCGACCGAGACGCCCGCGACCGGGCCGTGCGGATCGGCGGAGAACGGTACGGCGAGCGCGGCGACGTTCTCCCCCGCCGCGAGCGCGGTGACCAGATCGGTGGCGCCCGCCGCGAGCGCGGTCGTCGCGGCGATACCGGCCGAGGTGATGAAGCTCGTCACCGCGCACGCGGCCCCGAGCTCCTCCGCCACCACACCGGCGACCGCGACACCCGCTCCAGCGCCGCCGAGCTCCTCCGGGACCAGCAGACCGGTGACGCCCATCTCGGCGAGCTCGCCGTCGATGCCGGGCGCCGCAGTGCCGTCGTACGCCGCGATCAGGTCCGACGAAGCGACCCTGCGGTCCAGAAGGTCACGGACGGCCGCGCGGAGATCGTCCTCGATGTCGCTGCTGAGCAGTTGCGGGGTGAAGCTCACTTGGGCACGTCCTTCCACGGCAGGTCCTTGTCGACCCGGTGCTCCGGTGGCAGGCCCAGCACGCGCTCCGCCACGATGTTCTTGAGGATCTCCGAGGTGCCGCCCTCGATGGAGTTGCCCTTGGCGCGCAGGTAGCGATAACCGGCGTCGCGGCCGTAGAAGTCCACGCGGTCCGGGCGGACCATCGTCCAGTCGCTGTACCGCAGGCCGTCCTCGCCCAGGAACTCGAGTTCGAGACCCGAGAGCTTCTGGTTGAGCCGCGCGAAGGACAGCTTCATCGCCGCGCCCTCCGGGCCGGGCTGGCCCGAGGCGAGCTTCTGGCCCAGGCGCAGCGCGGTCACCCGGGCGACCTCACTGTCCACCCAGAGACGGAGCAGGTCGTCGTGCAGGTCCGGGGTGCGCAACTCGGGTCGCTCGCGCCAGGTCGTGGCGACGACGCCGATCATGCCGTCCTCGCGCTGGGAGGCGCGGCCGCCGATAGCGACGCGCTCGTTGTTGAGCGTCGCGTTCGCGACCTGCCAGCCCTGACCGACCGCGCCGAGGCGGTGCGCGTCCGGGATCCGCACGCCCTCCAGGAAGACCTCGTTGAACTCGGCCTCGCCGGTGATCTGCCGCAGCGGGCGCACGTCGATGCCCGGATCGGACATGTCGCACAGGAAGTACGTGAGCCCCTTGTGCTTCGGCTGGTCGGGATCGGTGCGGGCGACCAGGATCGCCCACTGCGCGTTGTGCGCGCCCGATGTCCACACCTTCTGGCCCGTGACCACCCAGTCGTCACCGTCACGGACCGCGCGGGTCGCCAGGCCCGCGAGATCCGATCCGGCGCCGGGCTCGCTGAAGAGCTGGCACCAGATCTCCTCGCCGGTCCACAGCGGGCGCAGGAAGCGGTCGATCTGCTCCTCAGTCCCGAACGACAGGATCGTCGGCGCCGCCATTCCGAGCCCGATGCCGTTGACGTGGCTGCGGTTGTCAGGAGCGCCGGCGGCGGCGAACCGCGCGTCAACGGCCTGCTGCAAGGACCGCGACAGCCCGAGTCCGCCGCGGCCCTCCGGGTAGGCCACCCACGCCAGGCCGGCGTCGTACCGGGCGCGCAGGAACTCCTGAGGGTCGGATGTGGCGGGCGGGTGCGCCGCCAGGAATTCGTCGACGCGCTGCGCGAGTTCGTCCGCGGTCGTCACTGCGCCTTCTTCGCGGCGACGCGCTTGAGTTCCGCCCGCGCGAGCGAGTTCTTGTGCACCTCGTCCGGGCCGTCGGCGAACCGCAGCGTGCGGATGCCGGCGTAGGCCTCCGCGAGCGAGAAGTCCTGCGAGAGACCGCCGGCGCCGTGCGACTGGATGGCCTTGTCGAGGATCCACTGCACCGTCTGCGGCGTGGCGATCTTGATCGCCTGGATCTCGGTGTGCGCGCCGCGGTTACCCACGGTGTCCATCAACCAGGCCGTCTTGAGGACCAGGAGCCGCAGCTGCTCGATCCGCACGCGGGACTCCGCGATCCAGTCGCGGATGACGCCCTGCTCGGACAGCGGCTTGCCGAACGCCGTGCGCCCGGAGACCCGCTCGCACATCATCTCCACCGCGCGCTCGGCGACACCGATCGAACGCATGCAGTGGTGGATGCGGCCGGGCCCGAGGCGGGCCTGCGCGATGGCGAAACCGTCGCCCTCCTCGCCGATGAGGTTGGTGGCGGGCACGCGGACGTCGGTGAACCGGAGCTCCGCGTGGCCGCCGTGGTTGTTGTCCTCGTAGCCGAAGACGTGCATGCCGCGCAGCACCTCGAGGCCCGGGGTGTCCCGCGGGACCAGGATCTGCGACTGCTGGCGGTGGCGCTCCGCGTCGGGCGCCGTCTTGCCCATCACGATGAAGATCGCGCAGTTGGGGTTCATCGCGCCGGTGATCCACCACTTGCGGCCGTTGATGACGTAGTCGTCGCCGTCGCGAACGATCGACAGGCCGATGTTGGTGGCGTCCGAGCTGGCCACATCGGGCTCGGTCATCGCGAAGGCCGAGCGGATCTCACCGTTCAGCAGCGGCGTGAGCCAGCGCTCCTTCTGCTCGGGGGTGCCGAACTCGTTGAGCACCTCCATGTTGCCCGTGTCCGGGGCGGCGCAGTTGAACACGGCGGGCGCGAGATGCAGGCTGCGGCCGGTGATCTCGGCGAGCGGCGCGTACTGGAGGTTCGTCAGGCCGGCGCCGTTCGGGCCGGGCAGGAAGAAGTTCCAGAAGCCGCGGCTGCGGGCCTCGGCACGCAGCTCCTGCAGCACCGGGACACTGTCCCAGGCCCAGCGGTCGTCCAGCTCGCCCAGCTGGCGGTGGAAGGTCTCCTCCGCCGGGTAGACGTGGCTGTCCATGAAGTCGTTGACCTGTCCGATCAACTCGGTGGTCCTGGCGTCGTACGCGAATTCCATGTCAGTTCTCCTTCAGAGCGTCGAGTCCGGCGCTGAGCAGCGGATTCACTGCCTCACCGGCCTCGGCGAAGCCCTCGCCCACGGTCTGGCCGTTGACGTAGCGGTAGTGGATGCCCTCGACGATGCCCGCCAACTTGAAGCAGGAGAGGGCGATGTAGAAGCCGAGGTCGCCGAGGTCGCGGGTGGACCCGGCGGCGTAGCGGTCGATGATCTGCTGCTCGCTGAGGAAGCCGGGGGCCTCCGTGACATCGCTGACGGTGCCCGCCGAGATCCTCGCGAGGCGGCCGTAGACCAGCATCAGCGACAGGTCGGTGAGCGAGTCGCCGATGGTGGCGAGCTCCCAATCGACGACGGCCGCGGGCTCGTCCTGCGGCGAGACCAGCACATTGTCCAGACGGTAGTCGCCGTGCACGATGCCGGGAGCCGAGTCCGCGGGCACCCGCGCCTCGAGTGCGGCGAACAGCTCGTCGACCATCGGCAGGTCACGGGTGTGGGCGGCGGCGAACTGCTTGCGCCAGCGCTGCACCTGGCGCCCGAGGAAGCCCTCGGGGCGGCCGTAATCGGCCAGGCCCACGCTCGCGGGGTCGACGTGGTGCAGCTCGATCAGGGTGTCCACGAGCCGCTCGGAGATGGCGCGGGTGCGGTCGACGCCCAGCGTCTCGAGCTCGGACGCGCGGCGGTAGGGCACCCCGTCGATCTCGCTCATCAGGTAGAACGGCGCGCCCAGGACTTCGGGATCGTCGCAGAAGGCGTACATCACGGGTACCGGCACCGCGGTGCCACCGAGCGCGGACATCATCCGGTATTCGCGGCCCATGTCGTGCGCGGTGGCGAGGAGCTTGCCCACCGGTGGACGGCGCAGGATCCAGGAGGAGGCACCGTCGGTCACGCGGTAGGTGAGGTTCGACTTGCCGCCCGCGATGAGCACGGCGGTCAGGTCTGCACCCGCACCCTGCACGTGCTCCGGGAGCCACCGGCCGAGGACGTCGAGGTCCAGGCCGGGGTGCTGCTCAGCCATCAGAAGACCACCACGGAGACGGTCTCGGCCACACAGGCCGGCTTGTCACCGCCCTCGCGCTCGATCGTGACCCGAGCGACGACCTGCTGACCGCCGCCACCGGGGGTGACGGAGACCAGCTCGACACCCGCGCGCACCCGCGACCCGACCGGGACGGGCGACGGGAAGCGCACCTTGTTGGCCCCGTAGTTGACGCCCATCTTCGTGCCCTCGACGGTGTAGATCTGCCACACCAGCATCGGGATGAGCGACAGGGTCAGGTAGCCGTGGGCGATGGTCGAACCGAAGGGCCCGGCCTTCGCCTTCTCCTGGTCCACATGGATCCACTGGTGGTCGCCGGTGGCCTCGGCGAACTGGTCGATGCGCGTCTGGTCGATCTCGATCCAGTCGCTGTAGCCGAGGTGCTCGCCGACGGCGGCCTGCAATTCCTCGAGTCCGTTGAGTACCCGCATGATGTGCTCTCCCTCCTGGTCCTGTCCGGCCCTAGTCCTTGGGCCCGCCGGCCACGTAGACCACCTGGCCGGAGACGAATCCGGCGCCCTCACTGGCGAAGAAGCTGGCGGTGTGTGCGATGTCGGCGGGGAGGCCGACGCGCTGCACCGGGATCTCCTTGGCGGCCGCGGTCTTGAAGTCCTCGAAGGACATGCCGATCCGCTCGGCGGTCGCAGCGGTCATGTCGGTCGCGATGAAACCGGGGGCGATGGCGTTGGCGGTCACACCGAAGCGGCCGAGCTCGAGTGCGAGTGTCTTGGTGAGGCCCTGCATGCCCGCCTTCGCGGCCGAGTAGTTGGCCTGGCCGCGGTTGCCCAGCGCCGAGGTCGACGACAGGTTGACGATGCGGCCCCACTTCTCCTGGGTCTGGTATTTCTGCACCTCGCGCGACATGAGGAAGGCGCCGCGCAGGTGCACGCCCATCACCGAATCCCAGTCGGAGACGGTCATCTTGAAGAGCAGGTTGTCGCGGATGATGCCGGCGTTGTTGATCAGGATGGTCGGCGGGCCGAGCTCCTCGGCGACGCGCGAGACGGCGGCACCGACCTTCTCCTCGTCGGAGACGTCGACGCCGACGCCGATCGACCGGCCCCCGGCCGCGGTGATCTCGTCCGCGACCACCTGGCAGGCGGCCTCGTCGAGGTCGAGGACGGCGACGGCGTGGCCGTCGGAGGCGAGGCGGCGGGCCACCTCGGCGCCGATACCGCGGGCCGCTCCGGTCACGATGGCGATGCGCTGGGTCATGGGTAACTCCTTCAGGGGTGGACGGATGTGTCGGCGAGCGCGGGAATCAGCTCCCGCAGGGCAGCACGGGTGGTATCGGGGTCGGTGTGGTGGACGGCGCGGATGCCGAGGACTGCGGCCCCCTCGACGTTCGGTGTCGCGTCGTCGATGAAGGCGGCGCGATCGGGCGGGACGCCGAGCGCGTCGAGCGCGAGCGTGAAGATCGCGGGATCGGGCTTGCGCAGCCCCACCTCCTCCGAGATGATCACCGGCGCGAACAGCGCCGCGAGACGCTCACGGGGATAGAGGTTCCCGCCGCCCCAGCTGTTGGAGACGATGGCGACGGGCACGCCGGTGGCGCGCAGGTCCTCGGCGAGCTCCCACATCGCCGGATCCTCCTCGACACGGGCGAACATGCGGCGCAGTACGCCGTCCGGGTCGACCGGCGCGCCGGTGGTGGTGCGCAGCGCAGCGGCGAACTCCGCATCGAACTCCGCTTCGGGCAGCTCGCCCGTCTCCAAGCGATGGATCGGGCTGCCCGCCTGCGCATCTCGACCCAGCCACGCCTTCAGGGTCGTGGTGAAGCTCGACGGTTCGATGCCCTCGTCGGCGATCCAGGCCTCGATGCTGCGACGCATGGGCAGCGTCAGGACGCCGCCGTAGTCGAACAGGACGGCATCGACCTCGCGGCCTCCGCCCGACGCGGCGGGCGTCACCGGGCCGCCTGGTAGACCACGCGGCCCACGGTGGTGCCGTCGGCGAGACGCTGCAGGCCGTCGGGCACCGCGTCGAACGCGAGCCGCTCACTGACCAGAGGATTCACCAGGCCCTTGTCGGCGAGCGCGGTCAGCTCGCGGTGGCACTGCTGCACGGACTCAGGGTCGTACGTGTTGTAGAGACCCCAGTGCAGGCCCACGATCGAGTAGTTCTTGATCAGGGCGTGGTTGAGGGCGGCCTCCTGGATGGTGCCGCCGGCGAACCCGACGATGAGGATGCGACCTTCGAAGGCGATGCACTTGGTGGAGCGCTTGTAGGTCTCCCCGCCGACGGGGTCGTAGATGACGTCGGCACCGCGGCCGCCGGTCTCGGCCTTGACCACCTCGACGAAGTCCTGGGTGTGGCGGTCGATCACGACGTCGGCGCCCAGTGCACGGGCCACCTCGGCCTTCGCCTCCCCGCCCACCACGCCGATCACGCGCGCGCCGGCGGCCTTGCCGAGCTGAACGGCCGCGCTGCCGACGCCGCCGGCGGCGGCGTGCACCAGGAGCGTCTCGCCGGCCTGCAGGTGCGCGCGGCGGTGCAGGCCGAACCAGCCGGTCTGGTAGCCGATGAACAGCGACGACGCCTGCGCGTCGTCGAGCGACGCCGGTGCCGTGAAGGCCTGCGCGGCGTTCAGCACGGCGTACTCCGCGAAACCGCCCGCGGGGAGGGCGGCGCCACCGAGCACGCGCTCGCCCACGGCGAAGCCCTCGACGCCCTCGCCGAGCGCAGTGATCTCGCCGCACAGCTCGACGCCCGGGGTGAACGGGAGATCCGGCTTGACCTGGTACAGGCCGCGACACATCAGCACATCGGGGAAGTTCGCGGCCGTGGCGAGGGTGCGGACGACGATCTGGCCGGACCCGGGTTCGGGCACGGCGAGGTCCGCCTCGCGCAGTACCGCGAGCGGCTCGCCCAGTTCCTGTACCTGCCAGGCCCTCATCGTGTGGTCTCCTTCGTCTCGAGCCGCTGCTGCAGCTTGTTCATGCC
Organism: Tsukamurella sputi; assembly: GCF_007858445.1. Taxonomy (GTDB): domain Bacteria; phylum Actinomycetota; class Actinomycetes; order Mycobacteriales; family Mycobacteriaceae; genus Tsukamurella; species Tsukamurella sputi. The sequence goes on from NZ_VIGV01000002.1 coordinate 437,876, forward strand.
GTGCAACCACTTGTCCGTGGCGCTCGCGCGGGCGGAGTAGTAGCCCGCGACCTCGGGGTGCGGGAGGATCAGGAAGTCGTCGCCGCCGAGCGCGTCGACGGCCAGGGTCGCGACGTCGCCGGGGTCGAGCGCACTGTCGCGGCTGAGCAGTTCCTCCAGCTCTCCGGACCGCTCGAGCATTCCGGTGCGGACGCCCTGCGGGCAGATCGCCTGCACCACGACGCCCCGGTGGCGGTAGGTCACCGACAGCCATTCGGCGAAGGCCACGGCGGCGTGCTTGGTGACGGAGTAGGCGGGCGCACCGATCATCGTGAGCAGGCCCGCCGCCGAGGCGGTGACCACGAAGCGGCCCTCGCCGGCGGCGACCCATTCCGGGACCAGCAGGCGTGCGGCGCGCACGTGCGCCATGACGTTGACGTCCAGCGACAGCGCCCACTCGGACTCCGGGGTGTCGAGGCCGCGGCCGCGGTCCACGCCCGCGTTGGCGTACCAGGCGTCGATCGCGCCGAGCTCACGACGGGCGGTCTCGACGAGGGCTGCGACGCCCTCCTCGGAGGCCGCATCGCCGGCCGCGGCGAACGCCGTGCCGCCGGCGGCCCGGATCTCGGCCACGGTGCGCGCGGCACCGTCGGCGTCGATGTCGGAGACCACGACGCGCGCGCCGCGAGCGGCGAGCTCACGCGCCAGCGCCGCACCGATTCCGTTCCCGGCGCCGGTGACGACGACGCCCCTGCCCTTCGGGTCGAAGGCCACCATCGGTCTAGACCCCGCCGGTGAGCAGGACGCCGCCGTCGACGGTGAGCGTCTGGCCGGTGAGCCATCCCGCGTCGTCGGAGAGCAGGAACGCGACGACCGACCCGATGTCCTCCGGAACGCCCAGGCGCTTAAGGGGATAGGCCGAGGCGACCTCCTCCTCCCGGCCCTCGTACAGCGCGGTGGCGAAGCGGGTCTTGACGACGGCGGGCGCCACGGCGTTGACCCGGATGTTCGGTCCCAGCTCGACGGCGAGCTCCTCGGTGAGGTGGATGACCGCGGCCTTGGAGACGCCGTAGAAGGCGATGCCGGGCGCGGGGCGCAGGCCGGCGACCGAGCCGACGTTGACGACGGCGCCGCCGTGCTCCTTCTGCCACGCCGCGTACACCTTCTGCGTCCAGGACAGCGTGGAGAGCACGTTGACCTCGAAGATCTTGCGGGCGGCCTTGGGGTCCAACTCCATCAGCGGGCCGTACACCGGGTTGATGCCGGTGTTGTTGACGAAGTAGTCGGCGCTGCCGAAGGTGTTGATCGCAGTGGCGATCACCTCGTCCTGGTGCGCCTCGTCGTCGCCGGATCCGGCGACGGCGACGGCGACCTCCGGGCCACCCAGCTCGGCGACGGCGGCATCGAGGGCCTCCTGCTTGCGGGCCGTGATGACGACCTTCGCACCGTCGGCCACCAGCCGCTGCGCGATGGCCAGGCCGATGCCGCGGCTCGCTCCGGTGACGATCGCGGTCTTCCCGGCGAATCGGGTCATGCTCCACACCTTCCGTTCAAACTGACTAAGCGCTCGCTTAGTTTGTAGCCTACGACACACCGCACCGTGTGACGACCCGTTGGGCCCACGAATCCCTGTGACGATTCTCACAGTACGGTCGGTCGCGGCTTCACGCCCCGGAAACGACGGAGCGACCCGCACGTCCGTGGACGCACGAGCCGCTCCGCTCCGATCGAGTAGGCGTCAGCTCAGCCGCTCGATGATCATCGCCATGCCCTGGCCTCCACCGACGCACATGGTCTCGAGGCCGAACTGCTTGTCGTGCCACTGCAGCGAGTTGATGAGCGTGCTGGTGATGCGCGCGCCCGTCATGCCGAAGGGGTGGCCCACGGCGATCGCGCCGCCGTTGACGTTGACCTTGTCGGCATCGATGCCGAGGTCGCGGACGGACGGGATCACCTGCGCCGCGAAGGCCTCGTTGACCTCCATGAGATCGATGTCGCCGATCGACAGGCCGGCGCGCTGCAGCGCCTGCTTCGAGGCCTCGACCGGGCCCAGGCCCATGATCTCGGGCGAGAGGCCGGTGACGCCGGTGGAGACGATGCGGGCGAGCGGGGTGAGGCCGAGCGCCTTGGCCTTGGTGTCGGACATGATCACGACAGCGGCGGCGCCGTCGTTCAGCGGGCAGCAGTTGCCGGCCGTGACGGTGCCGTCGGGGCGGAAGACCGGCTTGAGGCCGGCGATGCCCTCGTAGGTGACGCCGGCACGCGGACCGTCGTCCTTGGAGACGACGGTGCCGTCGGCCAGCGTGACGGGGGTGATGTCCTTCTCCCAGAAGCCCGAGGCGATGGCGGCTTCGGCGCGGTTCTGGCTGCGCACGCCCCACTCGTCCTGATCCTGCCGGCTGACGTTCTTGAACTGCGCGACGTTCTCCGCGGTCTGGCCCATCGCGATGTAGACGTCCGGCAGCAGGCCGTTCTCGCGCGGGTCGACCCACGTCTGACCGCCGGCGGCGAAGGTGGCGGTCCGCGCCTCGGCGTCGGCGAACAGGGCGTTCTTGGTGTCCGGCAGGCCGTCGGCGTTGCCCTTGATGTAGCGGCTCACGGTCTCGACACCGCCGGAGATGAAGACGTCACCCTCCCCCGCCTTGATCGCGTGGAAGGCCATCCGCGTGGTCTGCAGGCTCGAGCTGCAGTACCGGTTGACGGTGACGCCGGGCAGGTGGTCGAGGCCGGCCTCGACGGCGATGACGCGCGCGATGTTGAAGCCCGACTCACCCGCGGGCTGGCCGCAGCCGAACATCATGTCGTCGATGTCACGCGGATCCAGGCCCGGCACCTTGGCCAGGGCGGCCTGCACCATCTGGACCGAGAGATCGTCCGGGCGGACGTCCTTGAGCGAGCCCTTCGCAGCACGCCCGATGGGCGACCGGGCGGTGGAGACGATGACGGCTTCGGGCATGAGGTGACCTCCGACTTGAACCATTACTAACTAAGCGCTCGCTTAGCGGTGTACCATCTACTTTGCACCACTGAGAGCCGGTCGTCAATCGACCGTTCCCTGTGGTCCCGTTCACACTAGAGTCACCGCACACGGCGACTGCCCGGAGGGGAACCGATGACCGAGCCCGAAGCACCGTCCCGCGCGGAGGCCACCCGCGCGCGACTGCTCGCCGCCGCTGCGGAGGCCTTCGCCGAGCGCGGCTTCCACGGCACCACGACCCGGGACATCGCCTCCGCCGCGGGCATGAGTCCGGCGGCCGTGTACGTGCACTACAAGTCCAAAGAACAACTGCTGCACCAGCTCTCGAAGGTCGGACATCAGCGGATCATCGACGCGATCGACGCCGTCGACGATCACTCGGCGTCCCCCGCCGAACGCCTCGCCGCAGCCATGGGCGCCTTCGCCCGGCATCACGCGAGCTCGCACACGAGCGTGCGCGTGGTGAACTACGAGCTCGACGCCCTCACCGAGGAGCACCGCGCCGAGATCGGGACACTGCGCCGCGAGATCACGCGCCGCCTCCGCGCGATCGTGGACGCGGGCGTCGCCGACGGCTCCTTCGACACCCCGGATCCGCGGATGGCCACCATCGCGGTCCTCTCCAGCGGCATCGACATCGGCCGCTGGTACCACGACGGCGGCGAGATCACCCCCGACCGGATCGGCGACTTCTACGCCGACCTCGCCCTGCGCACCGTCGGCGCGAACGCCGCGGCGCCCGCGAACGCATCGCACCCCCAGCAGTAGAACCTAAGGAGAAGACCATGCTGCGCACCATCTACACCGAGGACCACGAAGCCTTCCGCGACACCCTCCGTTCCTTCATCGAGGCGGAGGTCGTTCCGCACTTCGAGGAGTGGTACGCGAACGGGATCGTGCCCAAGGAGTTCTACCGCAAGCTCGGCGAACTGGGCGTCTTCGGCATCGAGGTGCCCGAGGAGTTCGGCGGCGCCGGCGAGGAGACCTTCAAGTACGAGGCGATCATCGCCGAGGAGTGCGCCCGCGCCGGCGTCTCCTTCGGCGGCAGCGGCGTGCACGTGAACCTGTGCCTGCCCTACCTCATGAAGTACTGCACCGAGGAGCAGAAGCAGCGCTGGCTGCCCGGCTTCGTGGACGGCACCAACATGTTCGCCATCGCCATGACCGAGCCCGGCACGGGCTCCGACCTGGCCGGGATGAAGACCACCGCCAAGCTCTCGGACGACGGCACGCATTACGTGCTCAACGGCTCGAAGACCTTCATCACGGGCGGCGTGAACGCCGACCGCGTCATCGTGTGCGCGCGCACCTCCCCCGCCACCGCGGAGGACCGCCGCTTCGGCATCTCCCTCTTCGTCGTGGACACGACGCTCCCCGGCTACGAGGTGGGCCGCAAGCTCGACAAGCTGGGCCTGAAGATCTCGGACACTGCGGAGCTGTCCTTCACCGACGTCAAGGTCCCCGCCGAGGACCTGCTCGGCGAGGAGAACAAGGGCTTCGGCTACCTCGGCCAGAACCTCCCCCAGGAGCGCCTGTCGATCGCCAACGGCGCGTACGCGCAGGCCAAGGCCGCGATCGCCTTCGCGCAGGAGTACACCGAGCAGCGCAACATCTTCGGCAAGCCCGTCGCCTCGTTCCAGAACACCAAGTTCGAGCTCGCAGCGTGCAAGGCCAAGCTCGACGCGATGGAGTCCAGCGTGGACCGCGGCATCGAGCTGCACGACGCGGGCAAGCTCACCGCCGCCGACGCCGCCTCGCTCAAGCTGTTCTGCACCGAGGCCGCGTCCGACATCATCGACCGCTGCCTCCAACTGCACGGCGGCTACGGCTACATGAACGAGTACCCGATCGCCCGGCTCTACGCCGACAACCGCGTCAACCGCATCTACGGCGGCACGTCCGAGGTGATGAAGACCATCATCGCCAAGGACATGGGCCTGTAGCAGCCCCGCCCGCAGCGGTGCTGTACTGAGCACATGGACCTGCTGATCGGACTGATCGCGGTCGTGCTCCTCTGGGCCGCCGTCGGCCACGTCCGGCGCGCCGGGCCGGGCTCCGAGTGGATGCTCGGCTCGGCCCGGTACGCACGGGCATGGGTGCGCGCGAGCCCCGTCGCCGCCCTGATGTGGCTGGTCGTGATGGCCAACACCGTGATGCTGCTCGGGCTGCCACGCAGCCTCGGCGAGCAGGTCCTGGAGGCCCACAGCACCAACCTCGACCAGTTCGGCTCCCACCCGCTGCAGTCGTTGATCACGTCCGCACTGTGGATCGACCCGGTCGACATTCCGTTCGTCACGCTGATGACCCTGCTGGTGCTCGGGCCCGCCGAGCGCTGGCTGGGCCACGTGGGCATGCCCGCCGTCTACTTCACGGGCAGCGCAACCGCGTCGCTGATCTCGGTGCTGTCGGCGAACCGCCTGCTGGCGCACGGGATCATCACCGACGATCTCGACGTGCAGGGCATGATCGATGTGGGTGTGAGCTACGGCAGCCTCTGCCTCGCCGGGCTGATGGTCTACCTGATCACACCGTGGCGCCGGCGGATCGGCGCGATGATCGCCCTGCCGATCCTGGTGCAGCTGACCATGCCCTTCTTCGGGCTCTACTCCACCCTCGGGCATCTGCGCGCGGTGCTCCTGGGCTACCTGCTCTACCCCGTCACCCTCATCCCATCGATCCGCCGCCGCGCCGCGACGTGGACCTGGAGGTTCCACCCCGCCGAGCCTGCCGAGCCTGCCGAGCCCGGCGGGGAGGCCGTCACCAGACCTTGACGCGATCCTTCGGGTCGAGCCACTCGCCGTCGCCCGGATGCACGCCGAAGGTGTCGGCGAACGCGCCGACGTTCTTGACCACCTGATTGGCCCGGAACTCGTTGGGCGCGTGCGGATCAGTGGCCAGCGACTGGATCGCCGCGGCCTCCCGCGCCTTGTTCCGCCAGATCCGGCCCCAGCTCAGGAACAGCGGCGTCAGGTCCGGACCCGTCGACGCACCCGCCGACGGCGACGCGCTCGCTCCGGCGCTCGCCGACGGTGCCGCGCTCGCCGGGCCCGCGCCCTCCGTGCCCGCGTCCCGGTTCGCCACGGCGATCCGGTACGCCGCGATGGCGATCGACAGCCCGCCGAGGTCGGCGAGGTTCTCCCCCACCGTGAGGCCGCCGTTCACCTTGTTCGTGGGCGGCAGGCCCGCCGGGACCAGGGCGTCGTACTGCGCGATGAGCGCCTTGGTCCGCTTGTCGAACTCGGCCCGATCGGCCGGCTCCCACCAGTCTTTGAGATTGCCGTCACCGTCGTACTTCGCGCCCTGATCGTCGAAGGCGTGGCCGATCTCGTGGCCGATCACCGCGCCGATCCCGCCGTAATTGACGGCGGCCTGAGCATCGGGCGAGAAGAACGGCGGCTGCAGGATCGCGGCCGGGAAGACGATCTCGTTCATGCCCGGGTTGTAGTAGGCGTTGACGGTCTGCGGCGTCATCAGCCACTCGCCCTTGTCCACCGGCTTGGCGAGCTTCGCCAGCTGGTAGGCGTTCTCGAACTCGCCCGAGGCGCGGACGTTGGCGACGATCGACTTGCCGTCGGTCTTGAGATCCGAGTAGTCGCGCCACTTCTCGGGGTAGCCGATCTTGGTGCGGATCTTCTCCAGTTTGGCCGACGCGGCCCGTCGGGTAGCCGGCGTCATCCAGTCGAGATCCTCGAAACTGGCGCGGTAGGCGCTGCGGAGGTTGTTCACCAACTGCTCGGCCTGCTGCTTGGCGTCGGCCGGGAAGTGCTTCTTGACGTACAGCTTCCCCAGCGCCTCGCCGAGCGCGCCCTCGACCGCGGCGACGCCCCGCTTCCAGCGGTCGCGCTGCTGCTCGACCCCGCTGAGCGTCTTGGAGTAGAACTCGAAGTTGGCGGTGACGAAGGGCTCGGAGAGGTAGGCGGCGTACGCCCGGACGACCTGGATGCGCGCGTGGTCCTTCAACGTGTTCAGGTCGGTGTCCGCCCAGAGCTTGGCCACGGAGGTCAGGAAGCTCGGCTGCGAGACCACGACGTTCTTCGCGTCGTCGGCCTTGATGCCCACGGCCTTCTGCCAGCGGTCCCAGTCGTAGCCGGGCGCGAGCTTCGACAGCTCCGACCACGGGTACGGGTTGTAGGTCGCGGTGGCGTCCCGCGAGCGGACCCGGTCCCAGTGGCCCTTCGCCACGGACGTCTCGAACGCCAGCACGCGGGCAGCGACCCCCGGCGCGTCGGAGAGCCCGGCGAGCGAGGCCACCTTCTCCAGGTACGCGCGGTACTTGTCGCGGACATCGGCGTACTTCGGGTCACGGTAGTAGGCCTCGTCGGGCAGGCCGATGCCGGACTGCACCAGGCTGAGGACGTACTTCGACGAGTCCTTCTGGTCGGTGTCGACGTAGAAGCCCACGAGCCCGCCGACGCCCTGCTTCTCGTGCGCACCGATCACGTCGAGCAGCGCCGCCTTGTCGGCCGCCTTGTCGATCGCGTCGAGGTCGGGCTTGATCGGCTCGGCGCCCTCCCGGTCGATGCGCGCGGTGTCCATGAAGGAGTCGTAGACGTCGCGGATCTTGGCCTCGTCACTGCGGGTGCGCGGATCCTTGATGCCCTCGATGATCGCCTTGAGCTGCTCCAGCGCTCGGTCCGACAGGTCTGTGAAGGTGTTGAACGAGGCCTTGTCGGCCGGGATCTTGTAGCCGTCGGCCCAGCCGCCGTTGACGTGCCGGAACAGGTCGTCCTGCACGCGCACTCCCGGCGCCGCGCCGCCCAGGTCGGGGCCCGTCAGCGGTCGGGCCGGCTTGGCGGAGGTCGACGGTCCGCCGTTCGGCGCGGAGACACCGCACGCCGCGAGGACCGCCGTGCCCGCGAGCACACCGAATCCGGCCAGGAACCGGCGGCGATCGAATCCGCCGGTCGGGACGCCGAACGGGTCCCGATCGGGGCGGGGCGGATGAGTGGACGAGTGCGCATCACCGGTCTGCATACCCGAATCTAACCCGTGAGGATGGCTCAGCGTCGGATGACGTCGTCCGGACACGTAGACGGGTGCGGTCCGCTCGGAAGAGATCGATCGAGTACTCGGTGGGTCTGTCCCTCGCGTCGTACCCGACTCGCTCCAGCCGCAAGAGCGGTGCCTCCAGGGGCACACCGAGCAACCGCGCGGTCCGTTCATTCGCCCCGACCGTATCGATGATCTCGTCCGTGGCCACGATCGGAACACCGAACCGGTCCTGCAGGGTCGCGTAGAGCGAACTCGAGAAGTCGCAACCGATCATCTTCCTCCCCAACGTCACGTACGCGTGGTCCAGCGAGAGCGTGTCGGCATCGGCGAATCGCACGCGCAGCAGCGACAGCACTTCGGTTTCGGCATCCACTTCGAGTGCCCGCGCGACCATTCCGTTCGCGGGAACGAGACGAGCCTCGACCACCCTCGTCCCCTCAACGAATCCCTGCAGGGTCAACATCTCCGGCACCCCGCGCACCGTATTGAGATCGCGTGCGAGCCGTCGTCCGGACGGCAGCTCGAATCCGGTGATCTCCACTCCTGAACTGCGCACGAGGTAAGCCCCGCCCGTGCGACCGACCACGCGCCTGATCCGGCCTTCGCGAGCGAGCAGATCGATCGCTCGGCGCACCGTCGCTCGCGAGACTCCCAGCCTCTCGGCGATCTCGCGCTCCGGCGGCAGCTTCGTACCGCCGCGCCCCTCGAGTTCGTCCGCGAGTCGGCGCAGCGTCACGACCGTCTCGTCCGCCAGCGTCACGTCCGCCTCCTTCCGATGTGAACCAATTCGGGCATCGTCCCTCAGAAGAGCGCCCGACGCTTGCCGATATCTCGGACGAAATCTACCTCTGACCTGGCTTCATGTGTCTGTAACGCGAAATCGGTGAGACCAGAAATGGGCCGCGCGCATGATCTGGATCACTGCTCGGCGGCCCGCCCGAGCAGCACAGGGAACCTCCACCGAAGGACCGCACCCATGCAGACGATTCCCGACGATGTCGGATCCACCGTCGCCCGCCCCGTGCTCGACATCCTCCGCAGCGCCGGTGAGATCTCGCGCTCGTGGTTCGACCGTGGGCGCCTGGACGTCGAGACCAAAGCCGACGGATCGCCCGTGACCCGGGCGGACCGCGAGACGGAGGGATCCCTCCGCGATGCCCTCACCGCGCTGTACCCCGATGACGGCATCGTCGGGGAGGAGTTCGGCACCGTCGAGGGCACGTCCGGCGACCGGTGGATCATCGACCCGATCGATGGCACGAAGTCGTTCGTACACGGCGTTCCCCTGTACGCGAACCTGCTCGCCCACGAGGTGCAGGGCCGCATCGTCTTCGGGGCCATCAATCTCCCCAGCCTCGGCGTCCTCGTCCACGCCGAGATCGGGCGCGGCTGCTTCCGCAACGGACGGCGCGTGTCCGTCTCCGACCGGACCGACCTGGCCGGCGCGCACGTGATGGCCACGTGGCTCGAGGATTGGCCCTCCGAGGTCATCACGCGTCTGCACGACCGCGGCGCGGTCCTGCGCACCTGGGGCGACGCGTTCGGGTACGCCCTCGTCGCGTCGGGCGATGTGGACGCCCTCGTCGACTACACCGCACAGACCTACGACCTCGCACCGATGCCCGTCATCATCACGGAGGCGGGCGGCCGCTTCACCGATCTCCGCGGCGATGACCGATTCGACTCGGGCCACGGCATCGCCACGAACGGACACATCCACGGCGATGTACTCCGCCTCGTCAACGAAGGAATCTCTTGATGAAGAACGTCATCCGAGCACTCGATCGACGTGTGCTCACCACCCTGTTCACGCTGGGCTACGCAACCGCACTCGTGCTGGCGCTGTTTCCGCCGCTCTACTTGTGGTCCAGCGGGAAGGCGGTACTGATCCTCGGAATCCCGCTCTCGCTGATGTACTGGATCGCCGGCGCGGCGCTCGTCGGACTCGGACTCTGGGTCCAGTACTGGGTCGAGGACGTCCGGGGCGAGCTCGACGAATCCCTCGTGCCCGCCTCCGCACCGACGGAGGCGAACTGACATGGCCCTCATGTTGACCATGCTCGGCGCCTTCTACGCCTGCATCATCGCGATCCTCTACGTCACTCAGCACACCTCGAAGCCGACCTTCGACGAATACGCAGTGGGCGGCCGCAGCTACGGCGCCTGGTACGTGGCGATGTGTTACGTCAACTCCTGGTGGCCCGGCGCGGTCTTCATCGTCTTCTTCGGACTGGCCGCCGGCCCCGGCGTGTTCGGGTTCTACGGGCTCGCGTATTCCACACTCGGGGTGGCGGCCATGTACTTCATGGCAACCCGCGCGTGGCGCTGGGGCGCGCGGTACGACCTGCGCAGCCAACCACAGCTGATGGGCGTCCGGTTCCGCTCCCGCGGCGTGAAGGTGATGGCGAGCGCCATCGGCATCGTCTCGGTGTTCCCCTGGGTGGTCCTCGGCATGCAGGCCCTGGGCGAGATCTTCCGTGTCGCGAGCGGCGGCGCGTGGTCGGTCACCACGTGCCTCGTCGTCGGCCTGGTCACGATCGTGGTGCGCCAGTACTGGACCGTCAAGATGGGAATGCGCGGCCTGATCATGACCGACATGTTCCAGGGCATCGTGGCCTACGGGCTCTCGGCCGTGGTGTGCCTGATCCTGCTCAGCGGGATCGCCGGTGGCCCCATCAGTTTCGGCACGCTCGCGCACGTCGCGGACTCGGCGCTGCGGGTACCGGGCGACGGCGACGGGTACGGCTCCTGGTACCTGTTCAGCCTCATCTTCACGGGCGTCATCGGCTCGCTCTGCTGGCCGATGAGCTTCCAGCGCATCTACACCGCGTCCGGGGTGCGGGCGGTCAAAGCCGGAACCATCCGCACGATCCTGATCTCGGGCGTGTTCTACACGCTGCTCATGCTGGTCGGTCTCGCCGCCACCACGCTGCCCGCGGTCCACGACGCCCCCCAGATCGGTTGGTTCACGCTGCTCGGCGACTGGGGCGGAACGTGGCTGTTGGGGCTCGCAGTGACCATGGTCTTCGCCGCGTCGATGGGCCACATCGACGGCAGCGTCCAGGTCTGCGGGCTCCAGATCGCCAACGACCTCGTCGACCGCCCCGGGCGACCGCTATCCGATCGTCAGCTCACCGCTGTCGCCAAGGGCAGCATGGTGCTCTACATGGGGTTCGCGGCGGTCGTCGCGTTCTTCACCTTCGACATGCCTCGGCTGCAACTGCTCGCGCAGCTGTCGTACCAATCGATCGTGCAACTCGCCGTGCCGCTCTTCCTCGGCATCTTCTGGCGCGGGGGGAACAAGTACGGCGCGATGGCCGGTATGGCGACCGGCTTCCTCACGGCACTCGCGTTGACCGTGGTGTACCCCGACGACATCCCGGCGCTGGGATCGCTCACCGGTGGCGTGGTCGGGCTCGCCGTGAACCTCCTTGTGTATCTGGCGGTCTCCGCCGCTACAGGGCAATCCGCGGAGGAACGCCGGTACGTCGCCGAGATGTTCGCCGTCGCGGCCGCGCCGGTGCGCCGCCCGCGGTCCCGCCCGGAGTCCGGTACGGCGATGCCGGAGGCCGCCGATGTCTGAGTCGCTCGACACCGAGGCGCAGCGGTTCCTCTCCGACTTCGCCACCTGGTCCGGATTCGGCGCCACGCCCGACGGCGGGTTGCACCGTTTGGCCGGGTCGCGCACACATGCGCAGGCTCGGCAATGGCTCGCCGAGCGTCTCACCGAGTGGGGCGCCCACACCTCCTTCGACCGGATCGGTAACCTCTTCGGCCGATTCGAGTGGGTGCCCGGCGCGCCGTACGTGCTGGTCGGTTCCCACTCGGACAGCCAGCCGAACGGCGGCCGGTTCGACGGTGCCCTCGGCGTCCTCGCCGCCGCCCACGCGGCCACCCGGATCGACCGCGCGGTTCGTACGGGAACGACGGCACCCCGCTTCAACCTCGCGGTGGTGGACTGGTTCAACGAGGAGGGCGCCCGGTTCACCCCGAGCGTGATGGGCTCCGGCTGCTTCACCGGAGGGCTCGACACCGACCGCTTGCTCGCGACGGCCGACCTCGACGGCGTGACCGTCGCCGCGGCGCTCACCGCGACCGGGATGCGCGGCGACGACGCAGGCCCGCCCGCGGTCGCGTACGCGGAACTGCACATCGAGCAGGGCCGCGAACTCGACGACTCCGGCGACCGCATCGGCGCGGTAACGGCGAACTGGGCGGTACGCAAGTGCACAGTGGTGGTGCACGGCGAGCAGAGCCACACCGGCGCGACTTCGATGGCGGACCGGCGTGACGCTCTCGTCGGCGCCGCGCACGTCGTCCTCGCGGTCCGCGACGTCGCGAACTCCTTCCCGGCCGACGAAGTGCTCTCGGCGGTCGGCCGCATCCACGTCGAGCCGGGCTCGCCGGTAGTGGTCCCGAGCCGCGTCACGCTGAACGTCGACCTCCGGGCCCACAGTGCCGCGCGGCTCGACGAGGCGTACACGCAGCTGGTCGCCGCGTTCAACGCCATCACCGCCACCGGCGAAAACACGGTGGAGATCGCCGACTGCGCGCTGCGGGAGACCGAGCCGTTCTGGCCTGCGGGCGTGCGGATCGCGCACAAGGCCGCCGCGGACGCCGGCTTCCCGGTGCGAGACCTGATGACCCGTGCGGGCCACGACGCCGTCGCCCTGAACCGGGTCGTGCCGACGATCCTGGCCTTCGTCCCGAGCGTGAACGGAGTTTCCCATTCCGCGCACGAGTTCACGCGCGACTGTGATCTTCTCGCCGGTGTCGACGTCCTCACCTCGATCGCCGAACAGCTCGTCACGTCCCTCCCCCACCCCTCGGAGCCTAGGAGCGCAATATGACCGACTTCCTCGACTCGTCCGCCGCCGAGATCCGCTCCCGGCTGCGAACCGGCGACCTGACCCCCGTCGACCTCCTGGACGCCACGCTCCACAGGATCGACGAACGCAATCCCGCGATCAACGCCATCGCCCACCGCGACGACCGGTCGGCGCGCGCCGCTGCGGAGGCCAGCGCGGCGCGCTGGGCCGCCGGCGCACCGCTGAGCGACCTCGACGGGCTGCCCGTCACGATCAAGGACAGCATCAACGCCGTCGGGACCCCCTGGCGACATGGCAGCGCCGCGCACACGGACGTCCCGGACTCCCGCGTCGACAGTCCACCCGCCGCACGCCTCAAAGAGGCCGGCGCCGTCATCGTCGCGAAGACCACGATGCCCGATTTCGGCATGATGGCCGCGGGCGTCAGCTCGCTGTACGGGATCGTGCGCAACCCCTGGGACACCAGCCGCAACACCGGCGGCTCCTCCGCCGGAGCGGGCGCCTGCCTGGCCGCGGGGATCGGGTTCGGCGCCGTCGGCACCGACATCGCCGGCTCGGTCCGACTGCCGGCGGGCCAGTGCGGCGTGGTCGCCCTGAAACCCACGCAGGGCAGGATCCCGCACCTCCCGGCGTCGACGACCCGCTCGCCCGGACCTATGGCGCGCACCGTCGACGAAGCGATCGACCTGTACCGGGTGATCGCCGGCTTCGACGCGCGCGACGCGCTCGCGCTCGGCCCGGACTCCCCCGACGGACTCGATGCGGATCTTCCCCCGGCCGGACTGCGGATCGGCGTGCTCAGCGAGCTCGACCCGCGATTTCCGCTGGACCAGCGCGTCCGCGAGGTCCTGCAGACCGCCGCGGATGTCCTGGCGTCGGGTGGAGCGGACGTGCGTGCGCTGACCGCGCCCTTCGGCGTCGAACCGAGCGACGCCCTCGACCGCGTGTTCCAGGTCCGGGCCCGCACCGAATGGGAGGGCATCGCACCCGCGAAGCGAGACCTGGTCCACCCCGCGGTCGCCGATTGGGCCGCGGCCGCAGCCGGCTACTCCGCCACCGATCACGCGCGCGATCTGGGCATCGTCGATGGCGCCCAGGCGGCCCTGCAGGCGGCGACCGCGGAGTTCGACTTCGTTCTCGCGCCGGTGATTCCGACCCCTGGTTTCGCCGCTGAGACCGTCGGCATCGATGCCACCCATCCGCTCGCCCACTGCACGTTCACCGCGTGGTTCAACCAGACCGGCCAACCTGCGTCGAGCGTTCCCTTCGGCCTGATCGACGGGTGTCCCGTCGGACTCCAGGTCGCCGGACCGCGCTTGTCCGACCAACGCGTACTACGGCTGACCCGCTGGCTCGAAGTTCATCGCCCCGTGCCCCTGGGCCGGCCGCCGCTCTTCGCCACCGCAGGTGGCACCCGATGACCACGCCGACGAAGGAGCCGACTGTGACGACATCCGAGCCGACCACCGACGGCCTCGCGCAATGGTGGCCGGACACCAGCTGCGCACTGCCGCAGCCCGTGATGGCGAGTCCGAGCTGGTGGGGAGCCGACTCCCGGCGCTGGTCTGTGCCCCTGCCCTTCCCCGGCGCCGACGGTTCCGGTGCCTGCGGCGAATGCCACGTCAAGGTCCTCGAGCCCCACACCACCGCGTACATCGACGTCGCGGCGTCGTTCGCCGTCACCGTCGCAGCCGGGGAGGCGGGCATCGGCCCGCGCGTCCACCACGCCGACCCGGCCACGCGCACCCTGATCACCGAGGATCACACCGGCGGGGCACACACCGCGAACCTGGACCTGTTCGACGCCGCCGACCGGCTCGATGAGCTCGTCGAGCTCCGGCGCGCGGTCCACGACCTGCCGCCGGTCGGGCGCCCCGCCACCGTCTTCGACGACATCCGCACCGCGGCGGCCGCCGCCGACCGCGCGGGCGCCACTCTGCCCGCGGATCTACCGTGGATCCTGCGGCTACTCAGCCGGGCGGAATCCGCCATTGTGGCAGCGGGATTCGACCAGGTACCGATCCACGGGGACGCCAACGTCTCCAACGTGCTGGTCGTCGATGACGGCGGGCTGCTCCTCGTCGACTACGACTGCGCCGCAGACGCCGACCCGCTGCAGGACATCGGCTCGATGCTGGCCGAGCTGGCCCCGCTGGAGAGCGACGCCGAGGGGCTGTTCGAACGGGCCTGGGGCTCACTCGACCGCAGCGCGTTCGCCAGAGCACGCGCGTACGGCATCGCCGATCAGGTGCGTTGGGGTCTCATCGGCTCTTACTGCGACGCAGTGCGGCCCGCGACCGAGGAGTACTCGAAGTTCGCCGACTGGCAGTTCCTCCGGGCCCGCACCCAGCTTCGCGATCCCGGCTTCGACGACCGACTCCGATCCATCTAGCCGACCGGCGACACCGGACAGACGCGCTACTGGACAGAAAGGAACAGCGGTTCCACCATGAAGAACGACATTCCCACCCCCTCGAGGACCGCCCCGTCGCGCCCTCCGGAACCCGACGACCGCGCAGTGGGCACCGCGCGCACCGACGCCGAGCGCGCCGTCGAATCCGTCCTGTCGGGCATCGACGCGTGGCGCGGGCGTGACCTCTACTACGCCCCCGTGACCGGCGGTCTGCAGAACAGCAACTGGCGGATCACCGTCTCGGGCACCGACCGCCGGTTCTTCCTCAAACTGCCGGGCACGGGCAGTGAGGCGTTCATCGACCGGGGAGTGACGGACGAGGCCGGCAAGCGCGCCGGCGCCCTCGGGATCGGACCCGAGATCGTGTTCTTCGACTCCGCCACGGGCGTCGAGGTGGTCGAATTCCTCGAGGGCTATTCCACCTGTACGAACGGCGATCTCAAGCGCGCCGACATCCCGCTGCAGATCGTCGGGCTCTACCGCACGCTGCACGCGTCGGGACCGCTCGGTCACCGCAAAACGGTCCTCGACATGATCGACGAGCACCTCACCCAGGCGGCCGAGCTCGACGTCCGCCTGCCCGCCTTCACGGACTCCCTCATCTCGGAGTATCGAGCCGCGCGCGCCGCACTGCTGGCGGGCGGACTCGACATCGTCCCTTGCCATAACGACCCGATGCCCGGGAACTTCCTCTACCACCCGACCCGGCCGATGAAGCTCGTCGACTACGAGTTCGCCTCGGACAACGAGCGGGCCTACGAGCTGGCAGTGCTGGTCACCGAGATGTTCTACGACGACGTCCGGGTCCACGAGATGGTCGAGGAGTTCTACGGTCGGGCGGACTTCGCAACGGTCGCGCGTGTCGAGGTGTTCAGTGCCCTTGCCGACCTGAAGTGGGGCCTCTGGGGGTGCGTCAATCAGCGCCTAACCGACGCGTGGGACTTCGACTACCACAAGTACGGCGCGTGGAAGCTCATGCGTTCGCGTCTGAAGATGAACGATCCGCGCTGGGGTCTCTGGCTGTCCACCCTGTAACGCCCGCCCCACGAGCACGAATGAAAGGCCACACCATGGCGGACACCACCTCCGCTCCCACCACCTCGCCGCTGGATGTCAACCGGTTCACGGCCGCAGACGCGGCCGGGCTGCCCGACGACGTCCGCCACCTCGTCGCACGGCGCGACGCCGTCCTCGGCGACCGCACGCCGCTCCTGTACCGGCGTCCGATACACCCCGTCTCCGCAAAAGGTCTGTGGCTCACCGACGCCGACGGCACCCGCTTCCTCGACATGTACAACAACGTCGCGAGCGTCGGCCATTGCCACCCCGCCGTCGTCGAGGCCGTCGCGACGCAAGCAGCCACCCTCAACACGCACACCCGCTACCTCCACGAGGGTGCCATCGACTACGGTCAGCGCCTCCTGCGCACGATGCCCGGATTCGGGCAGATCTCATTCACGTGCACGGGCTCCGAGGCCAACGACCTCGCGGTGCGGCTCGCCCGTCACGCGACAGGGAGCCGGGGCGTCATCGTCACGCGCGGCGCCTACCACGGCGGCACGGCGGTGAGCGCGTCGTGCTCGCCATCGGTGGACCCCGACGTACCCGACTGGGTCCGCGTCGTCGATGCCCCGGACCCCTATCGGACCGGCGACTCCACGGCCGCGGGGTTCACGGCCGCGGTCTCCGAGGCCGCGGCGGACCTCCAGCGAACCGGAACGGGAGTGGCCGCGTTGCTCCTCGATACCGTCTTCTCCTCGGACGGGGTCCAACCCGATCCTGTCGGCGTGCTCACGGAGGCGGTGGCGGCCGTCCGCGCAGCCGGGGGGCTGTTCATCGCAGACGAGGTACAGCCGGGATTCGGCCGAATGGGTCATGGAATGTGGGGGTACGAGCACCACGGGGTGACGCCGGACATCGTGACAATGGGTAAACCCATGGCCGCGGGTCTCCCCGTGGCGGCAACCGTGCTGGCGACCGACCTCAGCGAGACACTCACGAATGCAGTGCCGTACTTCAACACGTTCGGCGGCAACCCGGTGTCGATGGCTGCGGCGGCGGCGGTACTCGACGTGATCGAACGGGAGGGACTCATCGACGCCGCCGCGACCCGGGGTGAGCAGCTGCGCGGGCTCGTCCGCGAGATCCAGCAGGACAGCCGGATCATCGGGGATGTACGCGGCCGCGGCCTGTTCGTCGGGATCGAGATCGTCACCGACCGCGGGACCAAGGTCCCGGACCGCACCCGAGCGGTCGAGCTCGTCGACGGCCTGCGTGAGCGCGGCGTGCTGATCTCCACGGCGGGGCACCACGGCAACGTCCTCAAGGTCCGCCCGCCGCTGCCGATCACGTCCGACGAGATCGAGTTCTTCGCAACTCGGTTCGCCGACACGCTCGGCGGGGCCTGATTCTCACCGGTCAGCCACCGGGAACGCCGCGCTCGTCGGGCGCGGGCGTCCGGCGCGAGGTGAGTGCGATCGCGAAGACGACCAGCGCGATGCCGACCCCCTCCAGCCAACCGGGACGCTGCCCCAGCATCACCGCTCCGACACCGGTGGCGGTCACGGGGAGCAGGGCCAGCAGTAGCGCGAAGCGCTCCCGGCCCACCCTGGTGAGCACGACCTGGTCGAGGGCGTAGGGGATCACCGAACTCAAGAGCCCGAGGCCGAGGCCGAGCACCCACACCTCCCAGCTGAGGAAGGCCTCGGGGCGGGTCGCCAGATCGGGACCAAGACCGGGGATCGCCAGCACCAGGGCGCCGGCGGCGAGGCCCACACCCAGGCCCTCGATGCCGCCACCCGCGTCGGCGACCCGCTTACCGAGCACGATGTAGCCGGCCCACAGGGCCGCCGCCAACAGGGCGCACGCGATGCCGATGACACCGGTCGATCCGCCGCCACCGTCGACGTTGACACCCGCGACGCACACCACTCCGGCGAGTGCGGCCGCGGCGGCGATCAGGTCGACCGCTCGTCGTGACCCGGCGACCGCCACCGCGATCGGCCCCAGGAACTCGATCGCGACGGCTGTGCCCAGGTCGATGTGGTCGATGGCCTCGTAGAAGGCCATGTTCATGGCGACGGTGACCGTGCCGAAGAGCGCCGCGGCGCGCAGCCGCGCCCTCGACCAGTCGCGCCGTCGGGGCCGCAGGAGCAGCAGCAGGATCAGTCCCGCACCCGCCCCGCGCAGCCACGCGACCGCGACGGGCGAGAGCTCCTCGAACAGGCCGACGCCCAGCGACGCACCCACGTACTGGCTGATCGCGCCGACCACGAACATCGCGGGGATCATGAGCGGCATCACGTTGCCCAGCCTAAGTGCCGGGCTCGGCCGGTTTTGTTCACCCTGGGAGAACATGCCGCCCACCTCCCGGATGCGATGGAACAAATGGGTACCCTCGAACGTATATAGAGATGTACGAACGGTTCGTGAGGAACGGAGGAGTCATGACGAACACAGTCACTTCAGAGGCCCCCGCGGGCGATGCCTTCGCTCCCCTGACGGCGTCCGACCGCTGCGATCGTTGCTCGGCGGCCGCCCAGGTTCGTGCGGTTCTCCCCTCGGGGTTCGAGCTGCTGTTCTGCGGCCACCACTTCACCGAGCACCAGGCGAAGCTGGCATCGCAGGGCGCCACGGTCGTGGGCGAGCCCGCCACCGTCTAGTAGTCCGGCCGAAGGCGCCGCGCACCCGCCCTACTTCCGGGTGCGCGGCGCCTTCGTCGTCTGCGGGGCGTCACTTCCAGGTGCGCAGTGCGGCGATCCGCTCGCGCAGCTGATCCGCGCTCGCCATCGCGGTGACGGGCCCACCCAGCTTGCTGCGCAGCTCGTTGTGCACGACACCGTGCGGTTTGCCGGTGCGGTGATGATGCATCGCCACGAGCGAATTGAGCTCACGGCGGAGGGCGGAGAGCTGGGCGCCCGCGGTGGCCCGCTCCTCAACGGCCGGGGGCGGCGCGGGTCGGGCGGGCTCGGCGGAGCGGGTGTCCACCTGCTCCTTCTGCCGCTGCTTGAGCAGTGCGCGCATCTGCTCCGCGTCGAGCAGGCCGGGAAGGCCCAGGTAGTCCGCCTCCTCCTCGCTGCCCGCGAAGGTCGCGGTGCCGTACGAGGATCCGTCGTAGATGAGCTGGTCCAGCTCGGCGTCGGCGTGCAGCGAGACGAAGGCCTTCTCCTCCTCGCCCGGCTCGTCCTTCTGCTTGTTCGCGTCGATGAGCAGCGCGTCGTCGAGCCCGTCGGACTCGCGGTGCGGCTTACCCAGGACGTGATCGCGCTGTTCCTCCAGCTTCGCTGCAAGGTCCAGCAGGACCGGCACCGACGGGAGGAAGACGCTCGCCGTCTCCCCCGGCACCCGCAGACGCACGAAGCGACCGATGGCCTGCGCGAAGAACAGCGGCGTCGAGGCGCTCGTCGCGTAGACGCCCACGGCCAGGCGCGGCACGTCGACGCCCTCGGACACCATGCGGACGGCCACCATCCACTTGTCGGTGCCCTCGGAGAAGGCCGAGATCCGCTTGGAGGCCGTCGGATCGTCGGAGAGGACCACGGTGACCTTCTCGCCGCTGATCTCCTCGAGCAGCTCGGCGTAGTCACGGGCGGTGGACTGGTCGGTGGCGATCACCAGGCCACCCGCGTCGGGCATGGCACGACGCAGCTGGTCCAGGCGGGTGTCGGCGGCCTGCAGGACGGCCGGGATCCAATCGCCGTGCGGATCGAGCGCGGTGCGCCACGCCCGGGCGGTCTGCTCCTTGCTCAGCGGCTCGCCGAGCCGGGCCGTGAACTCCTCGCCCGCGCTCGTGCGCCAACTCGCCTGGCCGGAGTAGGCCAGGAAGACGACGGGGCGGACGACACCGTCGGCGAGGGCGTCCGAGTAGCCGTAGACGTGATCGGCCTTCGACCGCTGCCCTCCGCCGGCTTCGGGCTCGTAGGTGACGAACGGGATCGGGTTGTCGTCGCTGCGGAACGGGGTACCCGTCAGCGCGAGCCTCCGCGTGGCCGGCTCGAAGGCCTCGCGCACGCCCTCGCCCCAGCTCTTCGCGTCGCCGGCGTGATGGATCTCATCCAGGATCACGAGCGTCTTGTACGCCGTGGTGCGCGCGTGATGCTTGTACGGATGCATGCCCACCTGGGCGTACGTGATGACCACACCGTCGAAATCCGACGACGTGCTTCCGCCCGAGTTGGTGAAGTTCGGGTCCAGGTTGATGCCGTTGCGAGCGGCCGCCTCCGCCCACTGGTACTTGAGGTGCTCGGTAGGCGCGACCACGGTCACGCGCTCGACGGTGCGATCGGCCAGTAGCTCGGAGGCCACGCGGAGCGCGAAGGTGGTCTTACCGGCGCCGGGCGTCGCCACGGCGAGGAAGTCCTGCGGCTTCGCGGTCAGGTACTTCGTGAGCGCACGGCGCTGCCAGACACGAAGTGAAACCGCCATCGAGAAACGCACCCCTAAACGCGAGAGTTAGGCCCGCCGGGCGCGGGCAGGCGCCGCGGGCGGGTCGATCGTGAACCCTGGAGCAGTCTACTCGCAACACGCGGCGGTCCCGGTTCCGGCGTGATCGCCGCCGGTGCGCAAGACTGAAGACGATGGACGACGCACACGGAACGCCGGGAGGCCGGCAACCGGGCTCGGCGAAGGACCCCGAGCCGCGCGATCCGGGCCCGCACACGCAGGACCTGGATCGGCCCCTCCGTGCCTCCTTCCCCACGCGCGCGTGGGGGGTCGTCAAGGGGATGCCCCAGGTCCTGTGGCGCACGATCGTCAAGTCCTGGGACGACTCCATCGTCGGCCAGAGCGCACAGGCGGCGTTCTGGACCACCCTGTCGCTCGCGCCGCTCCTCCTGGCGCTGATGGGCCTCATCGGCTACGTGGCGAACTGGTTCGGGCCCGACACCATCGGAGTGATCCACGACCGGCTCATCTCCTTCGGCCTGCGGATCTTCACCCCCAACGTGGTGGATGAGATCATCCGCCCCATGGTCGACGGGGTGCTGCAGCAGGGCCGCGGCGATGTCGTCTCGGTGGGCTTCATCATCGCGCTGTGGGCCGGCTCGTCGGCGCTCTCGTCGTACGTCGATTCGATCAGCATGGCCCACGACCAGCACACCGTGCGCAACCCGGTGCACCAGCGGTTCTTCGCGCTGCTGCTCTACGTCGAGTTCCTGGTGATCGCGGTCTTCACCCTGCCGCTGGTCGCGCTGGGGCCGAGCTTCATCATCAAGTACATCCCCGCGTCGTGGCACCCCGCGGTGGCCCAGCTGATCGACTTCGGCTACCTGCCCTTCGTCGTGCTCATGCTGGTCGGCGGGCTCGCGCTGCTCTACCGGCAGGCGCTGCCGCGCCCGCTGCCCTGGTACCGGCACGTCCCGGGGGCGGCGCTGGCCGCGCTCATCTTCCTGGTCGCCTCGACGGGACTGCGGGTGTACCTGTCGTTCATCGCCTCGGGCCGGGGGATCTCGTACGGCGCGCTCGCGACCCCGATCGCCTTCCTGCTGTTCACGTTCTTCCTCGGCTTCGCCGTGATGGTGGGCGCCGAGTTCAACGCCGCGCTGCAGGACCGCTGGCCCGCGCGCGAGGTGCGCACTGATCAGCTGCGCGACTGGGTGGTGGAGCAGATCAAGGAGGCCGGCATCCCGGACCCCGGCCGAGCGGCCGCCGAAGGACTGCGCCGTGCGACGGACCCGATCCGCCGGCGCCAACGCGCCGAGGCGGACGAGCCGTCGAACAGCGTGGACCGCCCCGAGGAGGCGACGGTGCGGCGCACCGTGGAGACCGATGCGCCCCGGCCGGCGGCGACGCTGCCGCCCCGCGAGGTGGAGCCGCGCTGAGCGGCTACTTCTTCATGCGGTCGTAGATCTTCTTGCACTCGGGGCACACGGGCGAGCCGGGCTTCGCCGACTTGGTGACCGGGAAGGTCTCTCCGCACAGCGCGACGACGTAGTTGCCCATCACTGCGGACTCGGCGATCTTGTTCTTCCGCACGTAGTGGAAGAACTTGGGACTGTCATCGTCGTTTCCGGTGTCGGCGTCGACATCGACGTCCGGCTTCTCCAGGGTCTTCGTGCTCATGACTTTCATTCTGCCAGCCGCAGTGGGACGATCGAAGTGTGGGAAACCAAGGTGAGAACACCTACGTCATCACCGACGCGGAGGACTCGTACGACGAGCAGCACCGGCGCCGCGTGCGGCGGTACCTGATGATCATGGCGATCCGCATTCCCGCCCTCGTGATCTCGGCGTGGATCTACTCCGCCACCGGCAACTGGATGATCGCGCTGGCGGTGCTCGCCGGTTCCATCCCCATCCCGTGGATCGCGGTGATCCGCGCCAACGACAGGCCGCGCAAGCGCAAGGGCGCGCCGGACCGGTTCACCCAGCGCAAGCTGGACCGGCTCGCGCTGCAGGGCCACCCCATCACCACCGTCTCGGGACGCGGCGAATAGGTGCACCTCTCCCCCGGCCTGGCACCGCTGTGCCGTCGGCTCGGTCCCGTGCTGGCCGCTGCCGGCTTCTCCGAATCCGCCGTCGCCGACCGCCTGGGCGATGCCTACGGCTGTCTGTCCCGCGGTGAGCCCGGCCCCGTCGAATCCGCGGCCGCCGGCGATGCGCCGCTCGATGTGCTGATCCGCCTGTTCCTCGCCGCCGCACCGGTCCCGCGTCCGCTGGCCGACGGTGCGCTCGCGCCCGTCACCGTCGACGAGGCGCTGGAGGCCGGCCTGCTCGAAAGCGACCCGGAGGCCCCGGAGCGGGTGCGGGCCGCCCTGAGCCTGCGGCCGCTGGACCTGCCCGACGGTCCGCAGTGGTTCCTCTCCGACCTCGACGGCCTGATGCGGCCGCACCCGCAGCACCGCGAGCACGTCCTCGGCGTGGGTCACGCCTCGCAGTCGCTGCTGCGGGCCACGCCCCGCGAGCCAGTGGGCTCCGTGCTCGACCTCGGCACCGGCTGCGGCGTCCACGCCTGTGCCGCCACGCGGTTCGCGGACACGGTGACCGCTACCGATGTCAGCGAGCGCGCGGCCGGCTTCGCCGCAGCGTCCGCCGCGCTGAACGGCGCGGACATCGAAGTCCTCACGGGCGACTGGTTCGCGCCGGTCGCCGGCCGCCGGTTCGACCTGGTCCTGGCGAACCCGCCCTTCGTCGTGGGCGAGGGCCGCGTCGACCACACCTACCGCGATTCCGGCCTCGACTTGGACGGTGCCTCCGAGTTGGTGGTGCGCGGGGCACCGGAGCACCTGGCGCCGGGAGGCACCGCGGCCCTGCTGGCGTCCTGGGTGCACCGCGAGGACGAGTCCTGGCAGGCCCGGGTCGCGTCCTGGCTGCCGAGCGAAGGCGTCGGAGCCTGGGTCCTGCAGCGCGACGTCGCCGATCCCGCGTTGTACGTGGGCACCTGGCTGCGCGACGAGGGGCTCGATCCCCGCGTCGGCGAGGGCCGCGCGAAGTCCGATCGCTGGCTGGCCCACCTCGCGGACGCCGGTGTCACGGGCATCGGGTTCGGGTTCGTGCTGCTGCGGGCGATCGACGGCCCGTCCGAGGTGGTCTGCGAGGAGCTGAGCCACCCCTTCGAGGACCCGCTGGGCGACGAGGTGCCAGCGCACTTCGCGCGGATGGCCTGGCTCCGCGACGCCGATCTGGACGCCGCCCGCCCACTGCTCGGCGACGACGTCGCGCTCGAGCGGGTGTCGGTCACCGGGGACGAGGGCTGGGACGAGGTCGCCGTGCGCGTGACCCGCATGTCGGGGCCGCGGTGGAGTCACGACATCGACGACGCCGGCGCCCGGCTGCTCGCCGGCTGCCGCGGGGAACTGCCGACGGAGGACCTCGTCGTCCTTCTCGAGGCCGCCACGGGCGTCGACGGACTGGCCGAGTCCGCGCGCCGGTTGCTCGCCGATCTCCACCGGCACGGATTCGTAACCTTCCTCTAAGCAACTTCTCAGCACACCTCTGTGTTTTCGCAGGTCAGAGGATTCGGCCTCGGGAACTCTGTGCGCCCGCCGTCCGTTGAACCTGATGTACCGGCGAACAGGAGGCAGCCACATGGCACACCGCGTCAACACCGCTAGCACCGCAGCCCGCCCCGCTGATCGGGTGCGGCCCCCGCTGACCGAGGCCGATCTCGATGCTCAGAGTCCCGCCGCGGATCTGGTGCGGGTGTACCTGAACGGCATCGGCCGCACCGCTCTGCTGACCGCGGAGGACGAGGTCGATCTGGCCAAGCGCATCGAGGCGGGGCTCTACGCCCAGCACCTCCTGGCCACCAAGAAGCGGATGGCCGCGTCGAAGAAGCGCGACCTGGCGTTCATCGTGCGCGACGGGCAGGCCGCGCGCCAGCACCTGCTCGAGGCCAACCTGCGCCTCGTGGTCTCGCTCGCCAAGCGCTACACCGGCCGCGGCATGCCACTGCTGGACCTGATCCAGGAGGGCAACCTGGGCCTGATCCGCGCGATGGAGAAGTTCGACTACGCCAAGGGCTTCAAGTTCTCGACGTACGCCACGTGGTGGATCCGTCAGGCGATCACCCGCGGCATGGCGGACCAGTCCCGCACCATCCGCCTGCCCGTCCACCTTGTGGAGCAGGTGAACAAGCTGGCCCGCATCCGACGCGAGCTGCATCAGCAGCTGGGCCGCGAGGCCACGGACGCGGAGCTCGCGGAGGAGTCGGGCATCCCCGCCGAGAAGATCGCCGATCTCATGGATCACTCGCGTGACCCGGTGAGCCTCGACATGCCCGTCGGGTCCGACGAGGAGGCCCCGCTGGGCGACTTCATCGAGGACGCGGAGGCCGCCTCGGCCGAGTCCGCCGTCATCTCGCGGCTCATGCACAGCGACGTGCGGTCGGTCCTGGCGACGCTCGACGAGCGCGAGCAGCAGGTCATCCGCCTGCGCTACGGCCTCGACGACGGCCAGCCCCGCACCCTGGACCAGATCGGCAAGCTTTTCGGGCTCTCCCGCGAGCGCGTGCGCCAGATCGAGCGCGAGGTCATGAGCAAGCTCCGCAACGGCGAGCGGGCGGATCGCCTGCGCGCGTACGCGAGCTAGAGGACCAGCACGGTAGGAACCGCGTCGGCTGCTACAGCCGGCGCGGTTCCGCTTGTTGGGTGAGCATGTCGCTGGCGTGGCCGATCCGGATCACCACCGACAGCACAGCAGCACCGTCCGTGGTGGCGAGGATCGGCTGGCAGTCGATGGACGCGATCTCGGGCACCTCGTAGGCGAGGGCCGCGACGCGGGTCACGACGTCGGTCAGTGCCGCCCTGTCGACTCCGGACTCGCCCGCGAAACCGTCGAGCAGCGGGGCGGAGCGGGTCGCGGTGACCAGATCGGCCGCGGCCGCGTTGGTCAGCGGCAGCAGCCGGTAGACGCGGTCGCCGAGCAGCTCGGGGACGGCGCCGCTGAGCCCGAAGGACAGCAGCGGGCCGATCCGCGGATCGTTCTCGTAGCCGACCGCGCAGCCGATGCCCTTGTGCGCCATGCGCTGCACGTGCAGCGTCGCCTCCCCTGTGGCCTGAGAGAGCTCGGCGAAGGCGTCGGCCACCGCCTGCGGGCCCGCCAGATCCAGCCGGACGGCCGCGAGATCGGCGCGCAGGCGCCACCGCTCCCCCATGGCTTTGACGGCCACGGGGTACCCGAGACGTTCGGCGGCGACCACCGCCTCCTCCGGACTGGAGACCACGTCGAAGGCCACGACCCCGACGCCGTAGAGCTTCAGCAGTTCCGCGCTCTGCGCGAAACTCAGGGTGACGGGTCCCTCTTCGCCGTCGCCGTCCGTCGCGGACAGCCACTCCCGCACTCTGGTCCGGGCCGTCTCCACGTCGGTGCCCTCGGGCCGCGCGGTGTCGGAGATCGGCCGGGCCCGCCACTGGGCGTAGCGCCAGCCGTGCGCGAGGACGCGGGCCGCACGCTCGGGCTCCGGGTACGACGGGACCGAGCCCCGCACCCGGACACCGTGTTCGTCGGTGGCGGCGAGGATCTCGGCAACACCGTCGAACGCGAGGAAGGTCGAGACGATCGGTTTGGCCTGCCTCCGGGAGGCCTCGAGCAGCACCGCGGCGTGCGCTTCGGGCGGCGCCTCGACGGGCGGGACGAAGACGGCGATGATCGCGTCCACCGCATCGTCGGCGAGGGCGGCGTCGATCGCGGCGCCGAACTCCTCGGGGGTCGCCGCCGCACCGAGGTCGACGGGCTGCGCGACGTCGAGGCCCTCCCGGATGCCGGTGTGGGTGGCGAGGATGCCGAGCGCCGTCGAGTTGCCGATGACGGCGACCCGCGGCCCGGCGGGCAGCGGCTGGTAGCTGAAGAAGGTGGCGCAGTCGAACAGTTCGGGGATGGAGTCCACCTGGACCACACCGGAGTTCTCGAACAGCGCCTCCGAGCCGCGTTGGCGGCGATCGGCGTCGACGCCGCCGCGATGCACTGCCACGATCGGCTTCTGCCGGGACAGTCGCTGTGCGATGCGGCCGAACTTGCGCGGGTTACCGAAGCTCTCGAGGTACAGCAGCACCACCTCGGTGGCGTCGTCGGTGTCCCAGTACTGCAGGACGTCGTTGCCGGAGACGTCGGCACGGTTACCGGCGGAGACGAAGGTGGTCAGTCCCACACCGCGTTTGGCCGCGGTGTCCAGGATGGCGATGCCGAGGGCGCCGGACTGGCAGAAGAAACCGACGTTCCCGCGGCCGGGAACGACGGGCGCCAGCGTCGCGTTGATCCGCACCTCGCGGTCGGTGTTGATCACGCCGAGCGCGTTCGGGCCGATCAGCCGCATGCCGTGGGACCGCACGGCTTTGAGCAGGCGCCGCTCGGACTCCTTGCCGCGTCCGCCGGCGTCGGAGAAGCCGGAGGAGACGACGAGCAGCGTGCGCACCTCCTTGGCGAGGCAGTCGTCGAGCACCTGGCCCATGTTGTCCGCGGGCACCGCGACCACGGCGAGGTCGACCTGGTCGGGGATGTCGCGCACCGACTCGTAGGCGCGGATCCCCGCGACGGACCGGCGATCCGGATGCACGGGGTACACGGGACCCGCGAAATCGCCGGCGATGATATTGCGCAGCACCGCGTGTCCGACCTTGCCGGGGGTGGCCGACGCACCGATCACCGCGATCGACGTGGGACGCAGTGCGTTGCTCACGCTGCGCGCCTCCGAGGCGAGCTCGCGGGCGTTGCGCACGGCGACGAGCGCCTCCGTGGGGTCGATGCCGAACTCGACGTGCACGACGCTGCCGTCGAAGCTGCGGCGCAGCTCGTACCCGGCGGCCTTGAAGACGTTGACCATGTACCGGTTCTCCGCGAGGACCTCCGCCTCGAACCGGTGGAAGCCGTTCTCCGCCGCTGCGCCGGCGAGGTGCTCGAGGAGGATCGGCCCGAGGCCGCGCCCCTGGTGCTCGTCGGCGACGACGAAGGCGACCTCCGCCGAGGTCGGCTTCCCGGAGTCGGCGAGGCCCTCATAAAGGCCCACCGCGATGATCTTGCCGCCGAGGATCGCGAGGAGGCAGACGCGCTGCTCGTGGTCGACGGTCGTCATCCGGGCCACGTCGCGCGGCGGCATCACCGGGTACGGTCCGAAGTACCGCAGGTAGCGGGTGCGCTCGGAGAGTCCGCCGTGGAACTCCACCATCGCATCGGCGTCGTCGGGGACGACGGGGCGCAGGTGGACGACGCCGCCGTCGGAGGCGAGGACGTCCGCGACCCAGTGGACGGGGAACTCGTAGGGCCCCGACGGCGCCTGCGTGCTCGGCGCCGGGAACGGGTCGGTGGCGGGCCCGGACGGATGGAGTGGGGTCTCGTCAGTCACGGGGGTCCTCCGGGTCGAGTCCTGGAGTGCGAAGCGCGGCAGGGAACACGTCAATCACGAGGATCCTCCGGGTCGAGTCCTGGAGTGCGAAGTGCGGCAGGGAACACGTCAGTCACGAGGATCCTCCGGGTCGAGTCCTGGAGTGCGAAGTGCGGCAGGGAACACGTCAGTCACGAGGATCCTCCGGGTCGAGTCCGTGGAGAGGAAATACAGCGGAGCGGGCACGCGCGATGAAGCGGTCGGCCGCGGCGTCCATCGGCGCGGACGTGGGGTCGTAGGACGAGGGTTCCCACGGCGTGAAGGTGGTCTCGCCGCCCTCGCCCATGGTCTCGGGCAGGGTGTCGACGGCGCCGACCTGCTCCGTCGGCAGGCTCGCGGCGAGGTCCTTCCACTCGGCGGGGATCGGGGTCGCGGGGTCGAGATCGGCACCGACCACGGCGGCGATGAGGTGGGTCCAGGCTCGGGGTACCACGTCCACGAGTTGATAGCCTCCGCCGCCGACGGCGAGCCAGCGGCCGTCGCACACCTCGTCCGCGAGGTCGCGCATCGCGAGGATCGCCGCGCGCTGGCCGTCGACGGTGAGTGCGAGGTCGGTGAGCGGGTCGCTCGCGTGCGAGTCGCAGCCGCACTGACTCACGATGAGCTGCGGGCGGAACTCCCGGACCACGGACGGGACCACAGCGTGGAAGGCACGGAGCCACAGGCCGTCGGGGCAGAACGCGGGCACCGGGATGTTGACGGCTGTGCCGCGGGCCTCGGGCCCGCCGAGCTCCGTCGGGTATCCGGTGTTGGGCCACAGGTGTTGCGGGTCCTCGTGCAGCGAGATCGTCAGCACCCGTGGGTCGTTCCAGAACTGGGCCTGCACGCCGTCGCCGTGGTGGGCGTCGACGTCGATGTAGGCGATCCGGTCGTATCCGTTGTCGAGGAGCCAGGAGATCGCGATGGCGGCGTCGTTGTAGACGCAGAATCCGGAAGCGTGGGAACGCATCGCGTGGTGCATCCCGCCCGCGATGTTCACGGCCCGGGTCGTGGTGCCCGAGGCGATCGCCTTGGCGCCGGCGAGGGTGGATCCGACGAGGCTCGCCGCTGCCTCGTGCATGCGCAGGAAGATCGGATTGTCGTCGTTGCCGAGTCCGTACCCGGTCAGGTCGATCCGGGAGCGGCCCGAGCCGGCGACGCGCACCGCCGCGAGGTAGTCGTCGGTGTGGGCGCGGCCGAGTTCCAGCGGGTCGAGCACCCCCGGCGTCACCGTCTCGACACCGTCGAGCACGCCCAGCATCCGGGAGAGCTCCATCGTCAACCGCAGGCGCACCGGATCCATCGGATGCGAGTGGGAGAAGCGGTAGTCGAGTACGGAGGGGTCCCAGACCACCTGGGAGTCGGGGAACCGTGCCATGGATCACGACCCTAGTCGTTACGCCACTGCACCGCTTCCAAGTTAGGTAACCTTAAGTACGGGGGACTGTCGCCCGTCTCGGTTAAGCTCGACAGTGACGAGAAGGAGCTGGATACGTGAACGATCTGGTGGACACCACCGAGATGTACCTGCGGACGATCTACGAGCTCGAAGAGGAGGGCGTCGTGCCCCTCCGGGCGCGGATCGCCGAGCGTCTCGAACAGAGTGGTCCCACGGTCTCGCAGACGGTGCAGCGCATGGAGCGCGACGGCCTCGTGCGCGTCGCCGGTGACCGCCACCTCGAACTCAGCGACAAGGGTCGCCAGCTCGCGATCGCCGTGATGCGCAAGCACCGCCTCGCGGAGCGCCTTCTGGTGGACGTCATCGGCCTGCAGTGGGAGAACGTGCATGCGGAGGCCTGCCGCTGGGAGCACGTGATGAGCGAGGACGTCGAGCGCCGGCTGCTGGAGGTGCTGGGCAACCCCACCACCTCCCCGTACGGCAACCCGATCCCGGGGCTCGGTGAGCTCGGGGTGACGATCGGCAACGAGCCCGCCCGCCCGGCCCGCCTCACCGATCTGCCGCAGGGCGGCCCCACCGCCGTCGTCATCAAGCGGCTCGCCGAGCACGTGCAGGCCGATACGGACCTGATCGGCCGGTTCCGCGAGGCCGGCGTGGTGCCGGACGCGCGCGTCTCGGTCACCGTCCAGCGCGGCGGCGTCGTCATCTCCGTCGCGGGGCACGAGGACTTCGAGCTGCCCGATGAGATGGCCCACGCGGTGTTCGTCGAGGCGGTGTAGCCGATGCGCTTGTTGGTGACCGGGGGCGCCGGATACGTCGGCAGCGTGTGCACCCAGGTACTGCTCGAGCGCGGTCACGAGGTGACAGTGCTCGACGATCTGAGCACCGGAAATCGTGACGCGGTGCCCGCGGGCGCCGTCTTCGTGGAGGGTGACGTGGCCCAGGCCGCACGCCCGCTCCTGAGCGACGACGAGTTCGACGGAGTGCTGCACTTCGCCGCGAAATCATTGGTGGGCGAGTCCGTATCGCATCCGCACAAGTACTGGCAGGGCAACGTCGTCACCACGCTGACCCTGCTCGACGCGATGCTCGCCGCGGGTGTGCCGCGCCTGGTCTTCTCCTCGACCGCGGCCACCTACGGTGAGCCGGAGTCGGTTCCGGTCACCGAGGACGCGCGCACCGCGCCGACGAACACCTACGGCGCCACCAAGCTCGCGATCGACGCCGCCATCACCTCCTACGCCACCGCGTACGGTCTCGCAGCGGTCTCGCTGCGGTACTTCAACGTGGCGGGCAGCTACGGCGGCTTCGGCGAGAACCGCGAGGTCGAGACGCATCTGATCCCGCTGGTGCTGCAGACCGCGCTGGGCCAGCGCGCCGACATCGCCGTCTTCGGCTCCGACTTCCCCACCGACGACGGCACGGCCGTCCGCGACTACGTGCACGTCAAGGACCTGGCAGATGCGCACCTGCTGGCGCTCGACCATGCGCGCGCGGGTGCCCATGACATCTTCAACCTGGGGTCCGGCAAGGGCTTCTCGGTGCGCCAGGTGATCGACACCTGCCGTGAGGTGACGGGACGCGAGATCCCCGAGGTCGCCGCGGACCGTCGCGCGGGTGACCCGGCGACGCTGGTCGCGTCGTCGCAGCGCGCCATCGACGAGCTGGGGTGGCGTCCGCAATCGACCGATCTGCGCGGCATCGTCGCCGATGCCTGGGAGTACACGCAGGCCCTGGGAGACCGGGCGCACGCCGCTCGCCGGTCCTGATCCCACTCCGCGGTCCGGCCGATTCGGTCATCCCGCGAGCGGGTAGTCGACATCGCGCGGGGGCAGGGCCACGCCGAGGCGCCGTGCGATGGTGGTTCCGATCTCCGCGGTGATGCACAGCTCCCGCGGATGCATGCCCGACGCGAGCGCTTCGGCGAGGAGCCGGGCGCCGCGGTAGCGCCGGTCGGCCGTGAGTGCGGCGTCGAGGGCTATCCCCGTCAGGGGGCCGTCGCCGCGCAGGTAGCCGGAGGCGGCCACGAGCGTCGCAGCGGCGGCCCGCGGCGTGCCCCGCAGCCGTCGCGCGAGCTCGGCGAACAGCAGGCGCGCTTCGTCGGCCATCACGGTCAGTCCCAGGGCCATGGCGGCGTCCCGTACCTGGAGATCGAGGAGCGCTCCCCCGAGCAGTGCGACATCGGCATCGGAGAGGGCGCTCGATCGCTGCGCGGTCACCGCGCCGACCACCGCGGCCAGCAGCTCGCACGGGTCACCGTCGGCCTCGTACGCGGCGGCATCGCGGCACCGGTCGGGCATCACCCCGCCCCCTTCCTCCGCGAGCTGATCGGTGAGTTCCGCACGGGATCGATGGATGACCCGCCCCTCGACGACCGCGGCGAGCATCACGGGCGAGGTCTCCGGGTCCGGAAGCGATCCGCTCTCGCCGTGACCGCACACCCAGCGCCGCCCCTCGGCGATCCGATCCACGAGGAGGACGTCGACCACCTCGAGATCGGGCTCGACGACCTCCTGGGAGCGCCCGGCGTCCTCGACGACACGCATCACCGCCGGCGTGGCGCGGGCCAACGGACGGTCGTCGACGATCAGGCAGAAGACGTGCTCGGTCCCCTGGTTCCGCAGCATCCGCACCGCCTCGCCCAGGTGCGTCCGGCAGTCCTTCCGGAGTCCGCCCGCCCGGGTGAGTCCGAGATCGGTGCGGGCCGTGGCCCCGATCCGGCCCGTCACGTCGTCGTGGGCGAGCAGGATCACCGACCGCGCCGGGTAGAAGCCCAGGAGGGCCGGCACGGCGGCGATCAGATCGCCGACGGAGTGGATCTTCATTGCTGGGTCCGCGTGATGGTTCGTCATGTCCGCCATGCTGGTGCAGCTCCCGGACGGGAGATCGCCCCTCTGGATCGACCGTCCCCAGTTTGGTTACGAAACCTTCTCCGCGCTGCGCGTGTGCATGGGGAACGGGAGTTACCGGACACCGGCGGACGGGCGGCCGACGGACGGGCGCGGTGGGCGCTACTGTGAACCGCGTGATCGGCTTACCGCGGTTCTCGGACCGTACGCGCGACTGGTTCCTCAGCGGCATGTCTGAGCGTGCCGGCACCCACGTCGGACCCCACGCGAGCGATGCCGAGCATCCGCAGCCGTGGTGGAAGGTCATGTGCCTGACCGGCGTCGACTACTTCTCGACGCTCGGCTACCAGCCCGCGATCGCCTTCATCGCCGCGGGCGTCATCTCGCCCATCGCGACCCTCGTGCTGATCGCCCTCACGCTGTTCGGCGCGCTCCCCGTGTACAAGCGGGTCTCCCGCGAGAGCTTCAACGGGTCCGGCTCGCTGGCGATGTTCGAGCGACTGCTCCCCTGGTGGGGCGGCAAGCTGTTCGTCCTCGTACTCCTCGGCTTCGCGGCCACCGACTTCATCATCACGATCACGCTGTCGTCGTCGGACGCAGCGGAGCACATCGTCGAGAATCCGCTCGTCCCCTCGTTCTTCCACGGCGCGAACATCCCGATCACCCTGGGCCTGGTACTCCTGCTGGGCGTGATCTTCCTCAAGGGCTTCCGGGAGGCCATCGGCACCGCGGTGGTCCTGGTGACCGTGTACCTCGCGCTCAACGTGGTGGTCATCGGGGTCGCGCTGTGGCACGTCGCCGAGCGGCCGCAGAAGGTCCTGGACTGGCAGGACCTGCTCTGGGCCCAGCACTCGAATCCGCTGATGGTGATCGCGGTCGCGCTCATCGTCTTCCCGAAGCTCGCGCTCGGACTGTCGGGTTTCGAGACGGGCGTCGCGGTCATGCCGCAGATCAAGGGCGATCCGAACGATCCTCCCGAGTACCCGGCCAAGCGCATCCGCGACACGGGCCGGCTCCTGACCACGGCCGCTGTGATCATGAGCGTCCTGCTCGCCACGTCGAGCTTCGCGACCACGGTGCTGATCCCCGCCAAGGAGTTCGAGCCCAACGGCGGCGCGAACGGCCGCGCTCTCGCGTGGCTCGCGCACGAGTACCTCGGCAACGGCTTCGGCACCGTCTACGACGTCTCGACGGTCGCGATCCTGTGGTTCGCGGGTGCCTCCGCGATGGCGGGCCTGCTCAATCTCGTGCCCCGCTACCTGCCCCGTTACGGCATGGCGCCGCGGTGGGCCTCGGCCGTCCGCCCGTTGGTCGTGGTGCTCACCGTGATCGCCCTCGCGATCGTGCTCATCTTCGAGGCCGACGTGAACGCCCAGGGCGGTGCGTACGCGACCGGCGTGCTGGTGCTCATGACCTCCGCCGCGATCGCGGTGACCATCTCCGCCCGCCGCAAGCGCCAGACCGCCGCCACCTGGGGCTTCGGCCTGATCTCCGCGGTCTTCGTCTACACCACGATCGACAACGTCATCGAGCGGCCCGACGGTGTGCGGATCGCGGCGCTGTTCATCCTCGCCATCGCGGTGGTCTCGATCGGCTCGCGCGTGCGACGCAGCTTCGAACTGCGCGCCTCGTCCATCACGTTCGACGAGAAGGCACTCGAGTTCATCCGCGACGACGCCGCGGCGCAGCACGCCATCCGCATCGTCTCCCACGAGCCCGATGTCGACACGAAGAAGGAGTACCGCGACAAGGTGCGCGCCGAGCGCAAGTTCGGTCACATCCCCGGTCGCTCACGGGTGATCCTGCTCGAGGTCTGGCCGCGCGACTCGTCGGACTTCGAGGAGGACCTGGAGGTCCGCGGCATCGAGAAGTTCGGCTATCGCCTGCTCAAGGTGCGCTCGGGCAGCATCGCGAACACCATAGCCGCCGTGCTGCTCTACATCCGGGACGAGACGGGCGTGGTCCCCGAGGTGTACTTCCAGTGGTCCGAGATGAACCCCGTTCTCAACATGGGCAAGTACCTGGTCGAGGGCTCGGGCGAAGTCGCGGCCGTCTGTCACGAGGTGCTGCGGCAGGCGGAGCACGACGCCAAACGTCGCCCGACGGTGCACGTCTCCTAGTCGGGCCGGTACGCGAACGGCAGTTCGTGGTGCGCCACGGGCAGCGTCTCGACCCGCATCCACGGGTACCGCTGCCCGACGGTGCGCGCCAGCGCCGCGCCGTCGTGATAGCGCGTCCGCAGCGCGAACACCACGGTGACTCCCCCGCGGACCGCTTCCAGCGCGTCCAGCGCCGTGGCGGACGGGCGGCGCGGTGGCGCGTACGTCCGCCGAGGGCCGTCGGCGACCGCTGCGGCGAGACGCCCCAACTCGGGTGTCGGCGGCCAGTGGCCGCGGGTCTCCCAGATCGCGTGGGCGCGCTGCCGCGAGCTCGACGGTGCCAGCAGGAGCGGTACCGCCCGGATGAGTGTGCTCGGTCGCATGGGAGCGAAGACGTCGGTCGGGTCGAGCAGGGTCATCGTCTCCACTCGCGCGGGGCGCACGAGGCCGTACGCGACTGCGATCTGGGCGCCGTAGGAGTGGCCGAGCACCGCGGCGGTCGGTGCACCGAGCCCGTCGAGGACCTCGTCGATCCAGGCCGGCCAATCGGCGCGGGTGCGGAACATGCGGCGTTCGGTGCCTCCCGCGTCGCCCGGTAGGTCGGGGGCGATCACCCGGAATCGCTGCGCCAGGTCCGCGGCCTGCGCGAACCACACGGCGGCGGTACCACCGCCGCCGGGCAGGCACAGCAGCGGCGGCGCGTCGTCCGGGCCGCTGGTGAGCACCGCGGTGCGGGCGAGGTCTCCGTCGACGACGAGGCGCCGCACGGGCACGCCCCAGTCCCGCAGCACGGCGTCGTAGGCATCGGCGAACTCGGATTCCATCGGATTCCTCTCGATCATCGAGATACTTGATGATCAAGGTACCTGGTATCGTCGCCCGGTGAGCGACAACGAACACCTCGTGCACGCACTGCGGGCGGCGGCCCTGCGCTGGGACCAGGAGATCGCCGCCTTCGGCACGCGGTACGGCCTCGGCGGAACGGACATCCGGGCGCTGATCGTCCTGCTCGATCTCGAGCGCGCCGGCGTGCCCGCGACGCCGGGGGCCCTCGCCGACGAACTGCAGCTCAGCTCGGCGGCCTGCACGGCCCTCGTCGACCGCCTCGCCGCGGCGGGCCTCGTCGAACGCGGCCCCGACCCCGACGATCGGCGGCGCGTCCGCCTGCTGGTGACCCCCCACGCATGGAAGATCGGCGAGGGCTTCTTCGACTCCTTCCTCGGCCCGATCCGCTCCGCGGCCGCCGCACTCACGCCCGACGAGGCCGCAGCGGTGGAACGATTCCTGGCATCCGCGGTTACGCCGTGAGCGGAAACACGGCGCGCAGGGGAATCAGGACAACTGACGCGGAGTTGTCCACGTGTGAAAAACTGGTGGTTCCTCCTCGCGGAGGAGCACGGTCACGGAGGTAGCGCATGGACGAGCAGTCCCACATGTACGAGCTGGAGTTCCCCGGTCCGTCGGTCTCGGACACCGACGGCAACGGCCCCGTACTGGTGCACGCGCTCGACGGCTACGCCGACGCCGGTCACGCCCTGCGCCTGCTCCGCCGGCACCTCAAGGACAACCTCACCACCGAGCTGGTCGCGTCCTTCGACGTGGACGAGCTGATCGACTACCGCTCGCGCCGCCCCTCGATGACCTTCGAGGACGGCTTCACCGGCGTCGACGAGCCCGAGCTCAACCTCTACGCCGTGCGGGACTCCACCGGCAAGCCCTTCCTACTGCTGGCCGGCGCCGAGCCCGACCTGCGGTGGAACGGCTTCGTCAGCGCGGTCGCCGGCCTCGCCGAGCGGTTCGGCGTGCGTACCGTGGTGGGCCTGCACGCGATCCCGATGGCCGTGCCGCACACCCGTCCCGTGCCCGTCACGGCGCACGGCAACAACCCCGGCCTGCGCAGCGAGCTGCGCTCGTGGGACGGCGGCACGATGCGCCTGCCCGGCAGCGCCGCCGGCATGCTCGAGCTGCGCCTGGCCGACAAGGGCTACGACACGCTGGGCCTGTCCGTGCACGTCCCGCACTACCTCGCGCAGAACGACTACCCGGAGGCCGTGCTTGGGATCATGGGCGCGTTGCGCAGCAGCGTGGGGCTCAATCTGCCCGACGGTGACCTCCCCGTCGAGGCGGCGGAGCTCCGGGAGCAGATCGACGCGCAGGTCTCCTCCAGCGCGGAGATCGCCACCGTGGTCGAGACCCTCGAGCAGCAGTACGACGAGGCCGCCGCGCAGCCGCGCGAACTGCTCATCGCCGACGGCGAGGCCATCCCCACCGGCGACGACCTGGCCAGCGAGTTCGAGGCCTTCCTCGCCGAGCAGGCCGGCGACGAGGGCGAGAGCGGCCCGCACTCGTGACGCAGGTCCGGCAGCGCGTGGCGCTGATCCACGGCCATCGTCGCGCGTACCGCATCGGCGGCACCGGCCCGGCGCTGCTGCTCATCCACGGCATGGCCGACAACTCGTCGACCTTCGAGCCGATCCTGGAGCGCCTCGCCGAGCGGTACACCGTGATCGTCCCGGACCTGCTCGGGCACGGGCTGTCCGGGCGGCCCCGCGCGGACTACTCGTTGCCGGCGTTCACCAATGCCATGCGCGACCTGCTGCTCTACCTCGGCGTGGACCGCGCGACTCTCATCGGGCACTCGCTGGGCGGCGGCATCGCCGGCCAGTTCACCTACCAGTATCCGGATCTGGTCGAGCGCCTCGTCTTCGTCAACACCGGCGGTGTCACCCGGTCGGTCTCCCCCGTGCTCAAGGCCGTCTCGCTGCCGCTGTCGGAGATCGCGATCCGCTCGCTCGCGATCCCCGGCGTCCTGCCCGTGGCGAACGCGGCGCTCGGCCTGCTCGGCCGCGTGCCGCACAAGCTCTTCGTCGACAACGCCGAGTGCGCCCGGGTGCTCGCGGGTCTTCCGCACGCGGGCACGCCGCGTGCCTTCGCGCGCACGCTGCGGGCGGTGGTGGACCCGTCGGGCCAGATCGTGACGATGCTCGACCGCACCTATGTCGCCGACACCGTCCCCGTGCTGGTGGTCTGGGGCTCGGACGATCCGATCATCCCCGTCGACCACGCCCACCTGCTGCACGCGGCCCTGCCCGGCTCGCGCGTGGAGATCTTCGACGGTGCCGGCCACTTCCCCTTCCGCACCGACCCGGAGCGGTTCCTGGCGGTGCTGAACGACTTCCTCGACACCACCGAACCGGCGCATCTGACGCAGGCAGACCTGCAGAACGCGCTGCGTCGCGACGCCGATCTGGACGCCGAGCTCGACGACCTCGCGGTGGGAACCGAAACGCCCGCGTAACCGTCGGCGCCGCCGCCCGTAATGCGGCACGCCCACACTTCACACAGTCCATCGCTGTGAGGAGGTCGTGATGAGCTCAGAGGTTCTGCCGTTCCGCGCACGCCCGTACGCGCCCGAGCTGTGCTTCGCCACGATCCACGGGCACCGCCGTGCCTATCGGATCGGCGGCAGCGGCCCCGCCGTTCTGCTCCTGCACGGGATCGGCGACAACTCGCTGGTCTGGGATCCGGTCATGGCGCGACTGACGGACCGATTCACCGTGATCGCCCCGGACCTGCTGGGACACGGCCTGTCCGACCGCCCGCGCGCGGACTACTCGGTGGCGGCCTTCGCCAACGGCGTCCGCGATCTCCTCTGCTACCTGGGTATCGACCACGTCTCCCTGGTCGGCCACTCGCTGGGCGGCGGCGTCGCGGGCCAGTTCGCGTACCAGTACCCGGAGATGGTCGATCGGGTCGCCTTCGTCGCGCCGGGCGGCGTCGATCACCACGTCGCGCCACTGCTGCGCCTGCTGTCGCTGCCGCTGGCCGAACAGCTCGTCGCACTCACCGCACTCCCGGGAGCCAAGGAGTTCCTCGCGACGGCACTGCTCGCCGCGGCGGCGGTGCCCAATCCGGTCCGCTCCGACGCGGTGCAGCTGCGCCGCGCCCTCGACCGGATGCCGAACACCGCCTCTCCGCACGCCTTCACGCGCACCCTCCGTTCCGTCGTCGACCTGCGCGGCCAGGTGGTCACGATGCGCGACCGCTGCTACCTGACGGCCGAGGTGCCGACCCTGATCGCCTGGGGCGCGGACGATTCGATCATTCCGGCCGCGCACGCCGAGGTGCTGCGGGAGGCCCTCCCTGCGGCGCGCGTCGAGATCTTCGACGGTGTCGGCCACTTCCCCATGACGGAGGCGCCGGACCGCTTCCTCGCGCTGCTCACCGACTTCCTGACATCGACCGCTCCGGCCCGGCTCGCGCGGACGCATCTGCGCGACGGCCTGCGCACGGCGGCGGGGGTCACCGTCGACGCGCCCGCGCAGGAGCTGGGCTGAGCAGCCACGATGACGGGCCGTAGAATGAGATGAGTGAACCTCACCGACCTGCTCCCGGCCGATCCGACGGCCGACGCGGTCTTCGAGGCCTTCGTCGACTGGACCGACTCGCGCGGCATCGAGCTCTACCCCGCGCAGGAGGAGGCCCTCATCGCGGCGTGTTCCGGTGCGAACGTCATCGTGGCGACGCCGACGGGGTCCGGCAAGTCCCTGGTGGCGATGGGCGCCCAGTTCGCCGCCCTCGCGCAGGGTCGCCGGACCTACTACACGGCGCCGATCAAGGCTCTGGTCAGCGAGAAGTTCTTCGCGCTGTGCGAGGTCTTCGGCACGGAGAACGTCGGCATGGTCACCGGCGACGCCGCCGTGAACGCCGACGCGCCGATCGTGTGCGCCACCGCGGAGATCGTCGCGAACCTCGCGCTGCGCGAGGGCGCGGACTCCGACATCGCACAGGTCGTGATGGACGAGTTCCACTACTACTCCGAGCCCGATCGCGGCTGGGCGTGGCAGGTGCCGTTGATCGAGCTGCCGCACGCACAGTTCGTGCTCATGTCCGCCACACTGGGCGACACCTCCTTCTTCGAGGAGGACCTCACGCGCCGCACGGGCCGGGAGACGGTGCTGGTGGCGGGCGCGGAACGCCCGGTGCCGCTCCACTTCTCCTATTCGACTTCCGCGGTCCAGGACCAGATCGTCGAGCTCGTGACCACGCACCAGGCCCCGGTCTACGTCGTGCACTTCACCCAGCAGGCCGCGGCGGAGCGGGCGCAGGCGCTGATGTCACTGCCCTTGGCGTCCAAGGAGCGCAAGGCGGAGATCGCCGAGGCGCTCGGGGACTTCCAGTTCACCACCGGCTTCGGCAAGACGCTCTCGCGCCTCATCCGGTCCGGGATCGGCGTGCACCACGCGGGCATGCTCCCCCGCTACCGCAGGCTCGTGGAGAAGCTGGCGCAGGAGGGCCTCCTGCAGGTGATCTGCGGCACCGACACGCTCGGCGTCGGCATCAACGTACCCATCCGCACCGTCTACCTGACCGGGCTCACCAAATTCGACGGTAACCGCACCCGCCACCTGCGAGCACGCGAATTCCACCAGATCGCGGGCCGCGCAGGGCGCGCCGGATTCGA
This sequence comes from Tsukamurella sputi, assembly GCF_007858445.1. Classification (GTDB taxonomy): domain Bacteria; phylum Actinomycetota; class Actinomycetes; order Mycobacteriales; family Mycobacteriaceae; genus Tsukamurella; species Tsukamurella sputi. Next base: position 477,670 of record NZ_VIGV01000002.1, read on the forward strand.
CACGATGGGCACCGTCGTCGTGGCGGCGCCGGACCACGAGATCGAGAACGCGCGCCGCGAGGCGAAGGCGGGCGGCGATCCGGCCAAGCTCAAGCGCGTGCAGCGCCGCAAGCCGCCGGAGGGCTTCGTCTCCTGGGGCAAGGCAACCTTCGAGAAGCTCGTCGCGGCGGATCCGGAACCGCTGACCTCGCGGTTCTCCGTGACCAATTCGATGCTGCTCAACGTGATCGCGCGGCCGAGCAATTGCTTCGAGTCGATGCGGCACCTCCTGGAGGACAACCACGAGTCGCGGCGCAACCAACTGCGGCACATCCGGACCGCGATCACCCTGTTCCGCGGCCTGCAGTCGGGCGGGGTCGTGGAGAAGCTGGACACCCCGGACGAGTTCGGCCGGCACGTCCGGCTCACCGTCGACCTGCAGCCCGATTTCGCCTTGAACCAGCCCCTGGCCCCGTTCGCCCTGGCTGCGTTGGAGCTTCTCGACCCCGAGGAGCCCGACTACGCGCTCGACGTGATCTCGGTGATCGAATCCGTCCTCGACGATCCGCGGCCGGTACTGCGGGCGCAGCAGAACGCTGCGCGCGGCGCGGCCGTGGCGGAGATGAAGGCCGACGGGATCGACTACGACGAGCGGATGGCGCTGCTCGAGGACGTCACCTACCCGAAGCCCCTCGAGGACGTGCTAGTCCCCGCATTCGCGACCTACGCCGCGGGGCACGCATGGGTGACGCAGTTCGAGCTGTCCCCGAAGTCGGTGGTGCGCGAGATGATCGAGCGCGCCATGACCTTCAACGACCTGGTCTCGAAGTACCAGCTGGGGCGGTCCGAGGGCGCGGTGCTGCGGTACCTCTCGGACGCCTTCAAGACGCTGCGGCACACCGTCCCGGAGGCGGCGCGTACACCCGAGCTCGAGGATTACATCGCGTGGCTCGGCGCGCTGGTGCGCTACGTCGACAGCTCGCTCGTCGACGAGTGGGAGGAGATGACCTCGCCCGACCCGGTGAAGGCCCACGCCTCCGCGCCGGAGATCGGACGCTCCACGTCGCTCACCTCCGACGAGCGCGCCTTCGCGGTCATGGTGCGCAACACGATGTTCCGCCGCGTGCAACTCGTCGCCGAGGAGGAGTACGACCTGCTCGACGCGATGGACCCCGGCGTCGACTGGTACGCCGCGTTCGACGACTACTACGAGGAGTACGACGACATCCTCACGGGCGCGGACGCCCGTGGGCCGCAACTGTTCTCGCTCGACACGTCGATGCCGCGGGCCTGGAGGGTGAGGCAGACCATCGCCGACCCCGACGGCGATCACGGATGGGCGATCACCGCCGTCGTGGACCTGCCCGCGTCCGACGAGCGCGGGGACGTGGTGCTCGTGGACGTGGCGGTCGTCGCGGGCTGACTCAGCCGCGCACCGCCGCGTCGAGTCCGGCGAGCGACTCGTCGAGGTACGCGGGCGGGAACGGGGGCATCGCGCCGACGAAGTCGCGGAAGGACTGAGGGGTGTCGGTCCAGTCGTAGGTCAGCGTGACCTCCGTCCCCTCCCCCGACGGCGCCAGGTCGTACCGCCACCACCAACCGCCGGCCTGCCACTGCCCCTCACGGCTGGTTCCGGGCAGCCAGCCGATGGTGCGGCCGGGAACGAACTCGGTGACCTTGTTCTCCATCACGTAGTGGCCGCCCGCCTGCTGGAGATACATGTTCACCGAGAACATCTGCCCGACATGATCGAGCGGGGCGGCGTCGACGGCGTCGCGGACCCAGTCCGTGGGCTCGATGTCCTGGTGACTCGCAGGATCGGCGAGGACGGCGAAGACCCGCTCGGGGCTCGCTGCGATGACGCGGGTGGTGGACAGTCGCTCCGACATGATGACTCACTCTCTCCGGGATCTCCACGACGCACGTCGGCCGCGTACGCCATGTTCACAGCGTACACATTTGCCTGCGTGAGCGCACCGGTTCGAGGGAACCGCGGATCAACTCGCCGACACGGTCTTCACAGTCTCCGCCGCCGACGCGCTCCCGGACTCCTGCGCCGCGCCCCGCGACGTCGCTGACGTCGCCCCCGTCGCCTCCGCAGCCGCCGCCGGACTTCCCGCCGACGCCGCCTCCGTCGCCGTCGAGCCGGACGCCGAGGACTGCGGCGCACTCGCCGCGGACGTACCGGCCGGGGTGGACTCGGCGGAGGCCTGCGAGGAGGAGGCCCGTGCCGTGGTCGGCGCAGTAGGCGCCGCCGCGTCGGACGACGTCGCCGCGGGGCTCGGCGCCGGCTCCACCGTCGGGGAATCCGATCCGGACGCCGAGGAGCGCACCGGGGTGACACCGGACGGCGCGGTCGCGGCTTCCGGGGTCGCGCCGGACAGCGCCGCGGACGACGTGCGCACGGTCTCCGCACCGGACACGGACGAGCCGGGGAGCACCTGCGCCGCGGCGCGATCCGCGCCGGGCTCGGCACCGTCGGACGCGGCCACGTCGGTGCGCGCCGCCGTCACCGTCGCGACGGCGGGGCGGAAGACGTCGGCGACGACCTTCTGCACGGCGGCGATCGTGTCCTCGACGGCGATCAGCACGATCCTGGTGGCGGTCTCGAGGCTGTTCCGCACGAAGTACACGGCGCGCTCGATCGGCCCGGGGTTCAGGGCCCGGGGGTCGACGCCGGTGCGTACGACGGTGCCGTCCGCCCGGGTGATCTCGAAGTAGCCGATGACGGGCTCGTGGTCGGACACCGGGTTCGACCCCGCGACCGGGATCTGCACCCAGCGCACCGCCGCGCCCCCCGTGGTGCCGACGTAGTCGAGGGTGTCCCGGTACCCCTTGTAGCCCTGGTTCGCGACCAACCTGTTCGTCACGGAGTCGTAGGTGAAGGGCAGCGCGCCCGGGTCGAACAGGGTGATCCCGCTCCGTGCGACGAGCTGCTCGAATTCGGAAAGGCCCTGCCCGTCGGGACGCTTCTTGCCCGCGAAGTACTCCGTGTTGAAGTCGCCGCCGTAGATCACGGGAGCGCCCTCGGCGGCGAAGGTGTCGACGAATCGCCGCAGTTCAGCGGCCTGCTTCATCCGGATCTCATGGGTGCGCGAGGCGCGGTCGTTGATGGTGTCGTCGGCCTGCGTGTGCATGGCGACCACCCAGAACTGCTGGCCGTCCTTCTCGATGCGCGCCATCACCGCGCCCTTGTTGGCGAACATGTCCGGCGCGAGCGGCGCGTAGTTCGTGTAGACGTACTGCTCGGACTGCGCGATCGGGTACTTGCTCACCACCGCGACGCCACCGTTGACCGACCACAGCGCGTCACTGCAGGCTCCGTACACACCGGCGCAGCTCTCTCCCAGGCGCGGCGTCTGGTAGGTGTACCCCTGCTCCTTGAGACCGTCCAGGATCGCGCGGCCCGCGGTCCCGTTGACCTCGCTGAGCAGCAGGACGTCGGCTCCGCTGGCGGCCAGCTGGTCGATCGATGCGCGGACCCGGGCGTCGGAATCGGCCTGGGTCCCCGAGACCGTGTTGAGGATGTTCGGCAGCTGGTACATGTTCCAGGCCTGGACCTTGACCTCGACGGGAGCCGTCGGCGCGGGTGCCGCCGGCACCGTCGTCGGCTGCACGGCGGGCGGCGTCGGGGTCGCTCCCGCCGCGGGACCGGCGGTCATCGCCCCGATCCCCGCAATCGCCATCACCGCGACCGCCGTCGCCCCGAATCCGTTGTACTTCGCCATGCGCCCGACCTTCTCCCGTGTGCGATTCCACAGGGGATTAAACCGGACGAACCGCACACGTGCCGCCTCAACGGATGAACGGCGTGCGGACGAACAGTGACGGCACGACTCACTCCCGACGCGCACGCTCCTCGCGCAGCGACTTCACCCGACGCTCCTCCCGGAGGACCACCTGGTAGCCGGCGCGCTCGGTGACCAGCCACTCCGGGTTCTCCGCGATGAGCGCGTCGATCTGCTCGGTGGTCAGCGCCTCATCGATGCCGCCGCGGGCGAGCCCGGAGATCGAGACGCCGAGCTTGGCCGCCACGAGGTTCTTCGGATGCGGGCCGTTCTTGCGCAGGTCCTTGAGCCATTGGGGCGGATCCGCCTGCAGCGCCGCGAGATCCTCCCGCGTGATCGTCCCCTTCTGGAAGTCCTCGGGGGTCGCGGGCAGGTACACGTCCAGCTTCTTCGCCGCGGTCGCCGGTTTCATGGACTGGGTGTTCTGCCTGCTCATGAGTGTCAGCCTATCGGTAACCTCCCAGGGGTGACCTCCTCGCTCCCGCCGGGCCTGCGGCTCGGCTACGTCCCCGGTGCCACCCCCGCCAAGTGGGCCCGCATCTGGAGCGAGCGGCACCCGGACATCCGTCTCGACCTCGTGCCGGTCGCGGCGTCCGAGGCCGCGGAATCGGTGCGTGCGGGCACCGTCGACCTGGCGCTCCTACGCCTGCCTGCCGAGACCGTGGGACTCGCGACCATTACTCTGTACGAGGAGCAGGTGGTGGCGGTGGTGCCGAAGGAGCACCACGTGGTGGCCGCGGACGAGATCACCACGCCGGATCTCGCGGACGAGCCCACGATCACGCCCCTCGACGACACGCTGCACTGGACCACGGCGCCCGGCACGCCGATCGAGCACCGCCCGGAGACCACCGAAGCCGCGGTCGAACTCGTCGCGGCCGGGTTGGGCGCGCTCCTGGTGCCGCAGTCCCTCGCACGCCTGCACCACCGTCGGGACCTCACCTACCGCCCCGTCACGGACGCGCCAGCCTCCCCCGTCGTGCTCGCCGTCCCCGAGGGCGAGCAGACCGAGGAGGTCGCGGAGTTCATCGGGATCGTCCGCGGCCGCAAGGCGGGATCCTCGCGCGGGCGGTCCGAACCGGCACCCAAACGCACGGCGCGGGAGAAGACGCTCGCGAAGCAGGCCGCGCGGGCCGCGGCGGGAAAGAAAGCCACGCCGTCGAAGGGGAAGCCCGTCAAGCGGCCCCGCCGCTGACTCAGGCCTGCGCGGCGAGCCATTCGTCGACCGTGACCACCTCGGCCTGGCGCGGGAAGACCTTGCGCATGAGCACCCGGTGCACCTCGGGATCGTGATCGGCGCAGGCGTCGAACAGCACGGTGAGGCCGTAGTCGAGATCACCGGCGTAGCGCACCGTCGACAGGACGACGCCGCTGGTCGAGATCCCGGCGAGCACCAGGTGATCGGCCTGCAGGCCGCGCAGGACCACGTCCAGATCGCTACCGCTGAACGCGCTGAAGCGCCGCTTGATCACGACCGGCTCGCCCGGCAGGGGCGCCACCGCGGGGACGATCGCGGTGAGCGGCGAGACCTCGGTCATCGCGTCGCCGCCCTCGCGGATCATCGCGAAAGCGCGGTTCGTGGGCGGGATCTCGGGGTAGTCGGGCCGGAAGGCGACGCGCACGTGGACGACCGGGACACCCCGGTCGCGCGCGGCGGAGAGAGCGCGCGCGGCGGCGTCGAGCGCGGCGGCACCGGCACGCTCGGCACCGTCGACGATGCCCTTCTGGAAGTCCATGAGAACGAGGACGGTACGAGACGAGGCCATGCGTCCAGGCTAGCGCTCAGCGCAGGGCGTCGAGGTCCAGCCTGACGTCGAAGGGCTCCGACGTTTCGACGGCGCCTGTGTACGAGGATGATTCGTACGCGCCGTCGACGAGTGTGAGCATCTCAAGGCGCACGCAATCGCCGTCGAGATCAACGATCCAGTAGTGCGGGATGCCCGCTTCCGCGTACTCGTGGCGCTTCATGACCAGGTCGGTGCGGCGGGTGCCGGGCGAGAGGACCTCGACCACGAGGACGACCTTCTCCGCGTGGATGGGGTTGCGCGTGCCGGCGCGGAGCACCGCCACGTCCGGGGCACGAACCGTCGCCGGAGTGCGCGCCTCGATGATCACATCGACTTCTGGAACCACGTCGAACTCCGCGGGCGCTGCGGCATCGAGGGCAGCCGCAACGCGCAGAGCAGCACGTTGATGCCCGAACATCGGTTTCGGTGACACAATCAGGACCCCCTCCTGAAGCTCCGCGTGCGACGACGAGTCCTCCCCCAAGGCGTCCCACTCCTCCAGCGAAAGGAGGTGTGGGCGGGTCGCAGCGGTCATGTCGGCCATGCTACGCCGGATTCTGCGATGTCACAGAGGTGATTCGGCGGCGGAGCGCGCGATCTCGGCGAGGCGGGTGAAACCCTCGGTCTTCGCGCTGGAGGCCCGGTACGCGAGGCCGATCCGACGGCCCGGGGCGGGTGCCGCGAACCGGGCCGTCGCCAGGTCCGTGCCGCGCAGTTCGACGGCGACCGCCGGCTCGGGCAGCAGCGTCACGCCGAGCCCTCCCGAAACGCACTGCACGATCGTCGCGAGCGAGGCGGCGCGGGTGTCGCCCATCACGCCGACGCCGGCCTCCGCCTGGCGGCACAGATCGAGCGCCTGGTCGCGCAGGCAGTGCCCTTCGTCCAGCAGGAGCAGCGGCAGGCCCGCGAGATCATCGGCGGTGAGGTCGTCACGTCCGGCGAGCGGATGGCCCGGGGGCACGACGAGCACGAACTCCTCGTCGTACAGAGGGATCTCGGCGATGGACGCGCTGAGCACCGGCAGCGCGAGGAAGGCCGCGTCGATCCGGCCGGACCGGAGGGCGTCGAGCAGGCGCGCCGTCTGATCCTCCACGACCGTCACCGTGAGGTCGTCCACTTGCGCACGCAGCTGCGGCAGCAGCCGCGGCAGCCGGTAGGGGGCCACCGTCGGGATCATCCCCAGCCGCAGGGAGCCGCGGAGCTCCCCGGTGAGGCCGGCCGCGGAACTGACCAGTTCCGCGGCGGAGGCGACGATCCCCGACGCCTGCTCCAGCAGTGCCATCCCGGCTTCGGTGATGAGCACCTTGCGCGTGCTGCGCTCCACCAGCTGCACTCCCAGCCCCGCCTCGAGCGACGCGAGCGCCTGCGACAGCGACGGCTGGCTCACACCGAGCGAGGTCGCCGCGGTGCCGAAGTGGCGCGAGCGCGCCACCGCGACGAAAGCGCGCAGCTGCGCGAGGGTCGGCTGATAGGGCTGATCGGACATACCTATGAGTTTAGTGCTCCTCATCGAATCGGCCTTTGCACTACCGTCGCGTGCGCGCTTCCCCGGGAGGGCTACGATCAGCGACTGCAATCGGGAAGGTGCCTCTGTGAAGACCGTTCGTTTCGTCGCCCGGACGCTGGCGCTCACGCTGCTCCTCGCCGGTGCGGTGGCCGCGATCACGTCGATGATGCCGCGCACGGCGGACGCCGCCGCGTTCTCCGCCGCGCTAGAGCGCGGGGACGTCGTCGCGGTCGAGCTGCCGGCCTCCTCGGGAAACGCCTCCGGCGCGCAGACCTTCGACGGCCTGTGGGCGACGGGGCCGTACGACTGGCACCGCGGTCAGCTCGGCGCCGCAACGACGGAGGGCGACCTCCGCGCGCTGCTATCGGCGCACGGCGTCGACGTCAGGAGGGCCGACGACGACTCGCTGATCTCGTGGCCGTTCGCAGTCCCCACCTGGCTCGGGTTCGTGGTCACCGCGACCTGGCTGGCGACCTTCGTCGCGATGGTCGCCTCGCCGCCGGTGTACGGCAACCGGTGGGCCTGGTTCTGGCTCTTCACGATCGGACAGGTCGGCGCCCTCGCCTACCTCGTGCTGGAGCCCGTCCCCCTGCATCGGGCGCTCGCGCCCAGCACTCCGGAGCTCATCGAACCGGCGCGCGAGCGCTGGACCGGACCGCAGGGCTGCCTCGCGTCGCCGTTCGTCGCCATCGCGGCGGCCATGGCCGCATCGGTTCTCGGGTGGGCCCTGAACGCCGTCCTGTCCTGACCGGTCAGGGCCGCCAGGAGCCCGCCTCCTGGCGGGTCGCGTGGTTCACCCGGTTCCAGAGGTTGATCTGCCCGATGGCGAGGACGAGGGCGGCCAGCTGCGCCGCGTCGAACTCGTCCGCTGCGGCGTCCCACAGCTCGTCGGGCAGCGCGTCGGGGTTGCCGGCGAGTGCCGTCAGCTGCTCGGTCATCTCCAGCGCGATGCGCTCGGCGTCGGAGAAGTAGGGCGTGTGCCGCCACGCGCCGACGGCGAAGAGCTTGTCGTCGGAGGCGCCGTGCTTGCGGGCCATGCGCCAGTGCCCGTCGAGGCAGGTGCTGCAGCTGTTGAGCTGGCTCGCGCGCATGTTCACCAGCTCGAGCAGCTCGGGTGAGAGGCCCGAGGCGGCCACCGCCTCACCCAGTTTCGTCAGCGCGTCCATCGCACCGGGAAGGGTGAAGGCGGGGTTCATCATCCGTGCGGTCATCGTGGTCTCCTTCGTCTGTCACACTCGGGGCGATCACCCCGTCACCTCCATGACGGATCGACGACGGAGGATGTGACAGATGGATCTCGACGACTTCGAAGCGGCGCGCCCGCGGCTCATCGCGGTGGCCACCCGGATGCTCGGCTCGGCCGCCGACGCGGAGGACGCGGTGCAGGAGGCGTGGCTGCGCGCCGACCGGGCCGACGGGGACGGCACCGTCGACAACCCGACCGCGTGGCTGACCACCGTGGTCTCCCGCATCTGTCTCGACCGGCTGCGCTCCCTCCGGGACACCGACACGCTGGACGACGTGGATCCCGCCGACCCCGCTCCCGCTCCGGACGAGCAGGTGCAGCTCGCGGAGTCCGTCGGCGCCGCGATGGGTGCGGTGCTCGACGACCTCGCGCCGGCCGAGCGCGTGGCCTTCGTGCTGCACGACGTCTTCGCCGTCCCCTTCGACGACGTGGCGGCGGTCCTCGGGAAGAGCCCTGCGGCGACGCGTCAGCTGGCCAGTCGCGCCCGCCGACGGGTCGCCGGGGCACCCCGGCCGGACGCCGCGCGGGCGAGCGCGGTTCGCGCCTTCCTCGCGGCCTCGCGCGACGGCGACTTCACGGCCCTCGTCGAGCTCCTCGACCCGGACGCAGTGTTCCGCACCCGTACCGACGACGCGGCCCCGACGGTGCTCGCCGGCGCGCCCGCGATCGCGGAGGCCTTCCTGTTCAAGGCGAAGACCGCGCTGGTGGCGCTGGTGGACGGGGTGCTCGGCTACACCGTCCGCCTCCCCGGAGCATCCGGCTACCTGCTGCTCGGCGACGTGACCTTCACCGACGACGGCCGCATCGCGGCGCTGGACGTCACGCTGCGCGCCGACGAGGTGGCGGGCAGCGAGGTCGTCCCGCTCTGACCCGGGAACGACGGTGCCCGCCCCTCGAGAGCGAGGGACGGGCACCGTCGGACGCGAGGACCTAGTGGTCGATGGCCTTCTCGACACCGACACCGGTGAGTGAGCGGACCTCCATCTCGACCGCCTTGTCGGCGAGATCCTCATCGGGCTTGCCGAAGATCGTGCCCACGATCGCGAGCCCGAAGCCGATCGGGATCGACACCAGGCCGGGGTTCTCGAGCGGGAACCAGTGGAAGTCGAGCGACTTGAACATCGACGTCGACTTCCCCGAGACCGCGGGCGAGAAGACGATCAGCACGATCGCCGAGACGAGGCCGCCGTACATCGACAGCACCGCGCCCGTGGTGTTGAACTTCCGCCAGAACAGCGAGAACAGGATCGTCGGCAGGTTCGCCGACGCCGCGACCGCGAACGCCAGCGCCACCAGGAAGGCGATGTTCTGGCCCATCGCGCCGATGCCGAGGATGATCGACAGGATGCCGATCACGACCACGGTGATCCGCGAGACGCGCACCTGCGACTCCTCCGAGGCCTTTCCGTGTTTGATCACGCCGTTGTAGATGTCGTGCGCGAGGCTGGCCGACGCGGTGATCGCGAGGCCGGCGACGACGGCGAGGATGGTCGCGAACGCGACCGCCGAGATGACCGCCATGAGGAGCGTGCCGCCGAGCGAGAACGCCAGCAGCGGGGCCGCGGAGTTGACGCCGCCCGGCGCCTTGGCGATGACGTCGGCCCCGACGTAGGCGGCGGCACCGAAGCCCAGCACCAGGGTGAAGATGTAGAACGCGCCGATCAGGCCGATCGCCCAGGTGACCGAGCGTCGCGCCTCCTTCGCGGTGGGCACGGTGTAGAAGCGCATCAGCACGTGCGGCAGGCCCGCAGTGCCGAGTACCAACGCGAGCGCCAAGGAGATGAAGTCCAGCTTGGTGGTGCCGGTCTTGCCGTACTTGAGTCCGGGCTCGATGATCTTCTCGCCGACGGCCTCCTTGGCGCCGGTCTTGGCGTTGGTGACGGTGCCGTCCATCGCCTTCTGCAGCAGCTCGGAGAAGTTGCCCTTCACCGCTGCGAGCACCATGAGCGTCATGAGCAGCGCGCCGCCGACGAGCAGGACGGCCTTGACCATCTGCACGTAGGTGGTGCCCTTCATGCCGCCGACGAGGACGTAGACGATCATCAGGACGCCGACCACGGCCACGACGACCGCCTGGCCGGTGTGGCCCTTGATGTTGAGCAGCAGGGAGACGAGGCCGCCCGCGCCCGCCATCTGCGCGATCAGGTAGAACAGCGACACGGTGAGGGTCGCGAGCGCGGCCGCCATGCGGACCGGGCGCTGTTTGAGCCGGAAGCTGAGGACGTCGGCCATGGTGAACTTGCCGACGTTGCGCAGCCGCTCCGCGACGAGCAGTAGGGCCACGAGCCACGCGACGAGGAAGCCGATCGAGTACAGGAAGCCGTCGTAGCCCTGCACCGCGATCGCACCGCAGATGCCGAGGAAGCTGGCCGCGGAGAGGTAGTCGCCGGCGATGGCGAAGCCGTTCTGCGGGCCGGTGAACGTGGCGCCGCCCGTGTAGAAGTCGGTGGCCTTCTTGGTGGTGCGACTGGCCTTGATCACCAGGCCCATCGTGAGGCCGATGAAGAGGACGAAGATGAGGATGTTGAGCGCGGTCGAACCGACCTGTTCGCCCACCCCGATCGTGCGCGGATCGAATGCGAGGAGATCGGTCACTTGCCCGCCTCCCCCGCCTTCAGCTCGCCCTCGATGTGCTCACGCAGCTCGGTGGCCATCGGGTCGATGGTGGTGTTCGCGAACCGGACGTACGCCCAGGTGATCGCGAAGGTGGTGACGAACTGCCCGAGCCCCATCACCAGCGCGACGTTGATGTTGCCGAACAGCTTCTGGCTCATGAAGTCGTGCGCGTAGGTGGCCAACAGCACGTACAGCACGTACCAGGTCAGGAACGCGACGGAGATCGGGATGACGAAGCGCGCCAACCGACTCCGGAGTTCGTGGAATTCCTTGCTGTCGTAGGCGCGCCGATAGACCGCAGCCGTATCCTCATCGTTCACAGCCGAAAGTGTGGCATGCGCCACAACTTCTGCGGGATTGATTGGTCAACAAATCGCAATGCAACCCTCTGCAACCCGCCACCATCGGATCCCGCGCCGAGGTCACGGCGCCCCGTGGATCAGGCGTCGAGGGCGCGGCGCGTGGCGGCGGCGATCTCGGCGACCTGCTCGTCCGTCGTGATCAGCGCCGGCGAGTACTGGAGCGTGCCCAAGCCGGCCGCTCGGCCGGAGACGCCCTGCGCCCGCAGCTTCTTCACCATCGCCATGGCCTCGCCCGGCTCGTGGAGCTGCACGCCCGCGACGGCGCCGACGCCGCCCCGGACGTCCTTGACCTTCGGATGATCGGCGAGCGTGGACAACTCGCGCAGCAGCGTGTCCTGCAGGCGCAGTGCCTCCGCCACCAGGTTCTCCCGCTCCATGATGTCGAGGACCGCCATCGACGCCGCGGCAGCGGCCGCATGCCCGCCGTAGGTGTAGCCGTGCCGCCACCACACTCCGCCCGAATAGAAGGGCTCGGCGACGTGCGGCGCCACGAACAGGGCGCCCATCGGAACGTAGCCGCTGGTGAGCCCCTTGGCCGTGGTCATCAGGTCGGGCTGGAGGTCGAACCGGCTCGAGGCGAACCAGGCACCGCCGATGCGACCGAAGCCGGTGATGACCTCGTCGGCGATGAACAGGACGTCGTGCTCGCGGCAGATGTCACGCACCTCGCGCAGATACCCCTCCGGCGGAGGCAGGATGCCACCGGCGCCGATCACCGGCTCCGCGACGAAGGCGGCGATCGCCTCCGCGCCGACCCGCTCGATGAGCCCCAGCAGCTCCTTGGCGTCGTCCCAGGCCACCGTCGCGGTGTCGTCGAAGAGCACGCCGCCGTAGCCCTCCGCGTTGACCGGGATGCCGCCCAGGCTGGTCCCGCCCACGTGCATGCCGTGGTAGGCGTTCGAGCGGCCGACGATCAGCTTCTTCTCCGGCCGGCCCTTCTCCTGCCAGTACCGCCGGGCGAGCTTGATGGCGGAATCGACCGAGTCCGATCCGCCGGAGGTGAAGAAGATCTTGCTGTCCGGGACCGGGGCGATCGACTGCAGACGGTTCGCCAGCGCCACCGTGGTGTCCGTGGCCGCGTCACCGAAGCCGGTCACGTGCGCGACCTTGAGCAGCTGGTCGCGCACCGCGTCGGCGACCTCGGCACGGCCGTGGCCGACGTTGGCGAACCAGAGACCGGCCGTCGCGTCGAGGTAGCGATTGCCGTCGGCGTCGAAGACGTGTGCTCCCTCGCCGCGGGCGAAGACGAAGGCGCCGTCGCGCTGCACGGCCCCCATGTCCGCGAAGCCGTGCCAGAGTGCCGATGAGGTCGTGGGTCCCTGTCCGCTCATAGGCCTAAAATAGAGCAAATGACTGAGCACGAGACGCGCACCGTACGACGAGGCGCAGACGAGGCGCAGCCCCGCCCCTCCGCGAAGCGCGATCTGTACGCCGCGCTCGGCACCGATTCCGCGCCCGCCGTCACCCTGCGCGACGAGGCCCGCCTGCGGGCGAAGCTGAAGCGCGCGAAGGACGCCGACCTGCCGCGCGTCGCACGCGACATCGCCGCCGCGCGTGAGCGCTTCGCCGTCCGCAAGGCGGCGGTCCCGGCGATCGTCTACCCCGAGAACCTTCCGGTGAGCGCCCGCCGCGACGAGATCGCGAAAGCCATCGCCGAGAACCAGGTGATCATCCTCGCGGGCGAGACGGGCTCGGGGAAGACCACGCAGTTGCCGAAGATCTGCCTCGAACTCGGCCGCGGCGTGCGCGGGATGATCGGCCACACCCAGCCCCGCCGGCTGGCCGCGCGCAGCGTCGCGGAGCGGATCGCCGAGGAGACGAAGACGGAGCTGGGCGAGGCCGTCGGATACGCGGTCCGGTTCACCGACAAGGTCTCGCCCAAGACCTCGGTGAAGTTGATGACCGACGGCATCCTGCTCCGCGAGCTCACCCGCGACCGGCTGCTGCGCGACTACGACACGATCATCATCGACGAGGCCCACGAGCGCAGCCTCAACATCGACTTCCTGCTCGGCTACCTACGGCAGATCCTCCCCCGTCGCCCCGATCTCAAGGTGATCGTCACCTCCGCCACCATCGAGCCGGATCGGTTCGCCGCCCACTTCGCGCGGCCCGACGGTACGCCCGCCCCCGTCATCGAGGTCAGCGGACGCACCTACCCCGTCGAGATCCGGTACCGCCCACTGGGGGACCTGACCGACGACGGGGACGAGCCCGCCGACCAGGTGACCGGCATCGTGCACGCCGTGGACGAGCTCTCCCGCGAAGCGCCGGGCGACGTGCTCGTCTTCCTCTCCGGCGAGCGGGAGATCCGCGACGCCGCCGAGGCACTACAGGCCCGTGTCCGCCCCGGCACCGAGATCCTGCCGCTGTACGCACGTCTGTCCTCCGCGGAGCAGCACCGCGTCTTCGCCCCGCACACCGGGCGACGGATCGTGCTCTCCACCAACGTGGCCGAGACGTCGCTGACGGTGCCCGGCATCAAGTACGTGGTCGACACCGGCACCGCGCGCATCTCGCGGTACTCGCTGCGCACCAAGGTCCAGCGGCTGCCGATCGAGCCCGTCTCCCAGGCGTCGGCCCAGCAGCGGTCGGGCCGGTGCGGCCGCACCTCGGACGGCATAGCGATCCGCCTCTACTCCGAGGACGACTTCGACGCCCGGCCGCTGTACACCGATCCCGAGATCCTGCGCACCAACCTGGCCTCGGTCATCCTCTCGATGACGGCGCTGGAGCTCGGCGAGGTCTCCGCCTTCCCGTTCGTGCAGCCGCCCGACGAACGCGCCGTGCGGGACGGCACCGCCCTGCTCGAGGAACTGGGGGCGCTCGAGGTCGCCAAGGAGGGCCACAAACGGCTCACCGCCGTCGGCCGCCAACTCGCCGACCTTCCGGTGGACCCGCGGATGGCCCGGATGCTGGTCGCGGCGCGCGAGTTCGGTGTCCTTCCCGAGGTGCTCGTCATCGTCGCAGGCCTGTCCATCCAGGACGTGCGGGAGCGGCCCGCGGAGCACCGTCAGGCCGCGGACGCGCAGCACGCCCGCTTCGCCGCCCCCACCTCGGACTTCCTGTCGTACCTCAATCTCTGGCGCCACCTCGGCGACCGCCGGGCGGAGCTCAGTTCGAGCGCCTTCCGGCGCGAATGCCAACGGGAGTTCCTGCACTACGTGCGCATCCGGGAATGGCAGGACCTCCAGGGCCAGCTGCGCCAGATCTGCCGGGACCTGGGATGGAAGGTGGACTCGCTGGGCCGGGAACCCGCCCCGTCGCCCGACCTGATCCACCAGGCCATGCTCTCCGGACTCCTGTCGCAGATCGGCCTGCGCGAACCGGACGGCAGGGAGTTCCTGGGGGCGCGGGGCGCCAAGTTCCTCGTCTTCCCCGGCTCCGCGCTGTCGAAGAAGCCACCACGGTTCGTGATGGCGGGAGAACTGGTGGAGACCTCGCGGCTCTTCGCGCGCACCGTCGCGAAGATCGAACCCGAATGGGCGGAGAAGCTGGCCGGTCCCCTCGCGAAGCGTCACTACTCCGAGCCGCACTGGTCCACCAAGCGGGAGGCGGTGCTCGCGAAGGAGCGGGTGACCCTGTTCGGCGTGCCGCTCGTGGCCGACCGCACGGTGAACTTCGGTCGCATCGATCCCGTGGCCGCCCGCGAGATCTTCCTGCGGCACGCACTGGTCCAGGGCGAATGGCGCACGCGCCACGCCTTCTTCGCGCGCAACCGGGCCCTGCTCGACGACGCCGAGTACCTCGAGGACAAGGCGCGGCGCCGCGACATCGTGGTCGACGAGGACGGCCTCTTCGACTTCTACGACCGGCGGGTTCCGGAGGGCATCGTCTCCGCACGGCACTTCGACTCGTGGTGGAAGAAGGCCTCACGGACCGAACCCGCCCTGCTCGATTTCACCGAGGACGACCTCCTCTCGGACGGTGCCGCGGAGATCACCGCGGACGCCTACCCGACGTCGTGGCTGCAGGGCCGGATCGAGGTGCCGCTGAAGTACCGTTTCGAGCCCGGTGCCACCGACGACGGCGTGACCGCGCGGATCCCCGTGCGCGACTTGGCGACGGTGCGCGCCGACGGCTTCGAGTGGCTGGTTCCGGCGATGCGCGAGGAACTGGCGATCGCGCTGATCAAGTCGCTGCCGAAACAGCTGCGCCGCGAGGTCGTGCCCGCACCCGACTTCGCCGCCGCGGCGCTGGCCCGGCTCACGCCGCGCGCCGAGCCCCTCGTGGAGGGCCTCGCCCGCGAGCTGACGCAGCTGTCCGGCGCCGTGATCCGCGCCGCCGATTTCTCCCCCGGCTCCGTTCCGGATCACTTGCGCGTCACCTTCACCGTGGTCGGCGACGACGGCCGTGAACTCGGTTCCGGCAAAGACCTCGACGCACTCAAGCGCGCGCTCGGCGCCGCCGTGCAGGAGGACCTGTCGAACCGCGCGGGCGATTATGAGCGCGCACCGGCCAAGCAGTGGACCGCGGAGACGCTCGGCGACGTGCCGCGCACCGTCGACACGGAGATCCGCGGCAGCCGGGTGACCGGCTTCGGCACGCTCTATCCCGACGGCGACCGTGCCGGCGTGAAGGTCGTGGCGACGCAGGCGCAGCAGCGGGCGTTGATGGGCGCGGGCCTGGACGTGCTGCTCGCGAACGTGCTCCCGGCGGCACACAAGTCGGTGCTGCAGTCGGTGGGGCAGCGGGAACGGCTCGCCCTTTCGCAGAGCCCGTACGCGACGCCGATGGACCTCGTCGCCGATTGCCGGCGGCGGGCGATCACCGATCTGCGCACCCGGGCGGGCCTGGCCTGGACGCCCGACGACTTCGCCGTCCTCGCCGCGACGGTGCGGACCGGTCTGGGCAGCGAGGTGCAGCAGGACTTCGCCAATGCGGCCGCGGCGGTGGCGACCGCCACCGAGGTGCGCGGTGCCATCGCCGCGGCACCGTCCGCGCTCCGGGACGCCGCGGACGACATCGCGGAGCAGCTCGACGCGCTGCTGTTCCCGGGCTTCGTCGCCGCGACACCCGGGGTACACCTGCAGCACCTGCCCCGGTACGTGGCGGGGGCCGCCGCTCGGTGGGCGGCGCTCCCCGGTGCGATCGACCGGGACGACCGTGGCATGGCCACGCTCGACCGCGTCTACGGCGCTCTCACCGCGAAGTTGGACACACTGCCGGAGCACCGTCGGGATGCGGGGCTCGAGCAGGTGCACTGGCTGATCGAGGAACTCCGGGTGAGCCTGTTCGCCCAGTCGCTGGGAACCGTCGGCTCGGTGTCGGAGAAGAAGGTGCTCGCCGCGATCGCGGCGCTGGCCTGACGGCCTCCGCGCGGCCTACGCCGCGTCGGTGGGGTCCGCCGCGGCCGCACGCGTACGCAGATCGCGGATGGCCGCTTCGAAGTCCTCGATGGACGAGAAGCCCTGGTAGACGGAGGCGAAGCGCAAGTAGGCGACCTCGTCCAGGTCGCGCAGCGGACCGAGGATGGCGAGGCCGACCTCGTTCGCGGGCACCTCGGCCACGCCCATCGCGCGGATCGTCTCCTCCACCTGCTGCGCGAGCTTGTGCAGGTCGTCCTCCGCGACGTCCCGCCCCTGGCACGCCCGGCGCACGCCCTTGACGACCTTCTCGCGACTGAAGGGCTCGGTGACCCCGTTCCGCTTCACGACGGCCATCACCGCGCTCTCCACAGTGGTGAAGCGCCGCCCGCACTCGTTGCAGGAGCGCCGCCGGCGGATGCCCTGCCCGTCGTCGAAGACACGCGAATCGACCACACGGGTGTCCTCGTTCTTGCAGAACGGGCAATACATGGGTCCACCTCCCGCGCGGCTGCGCTCGGCCTTCCGGCGGGGCAACTGCAGCACGGTGGCCCCTGCCACCGCCGTACCCCGCGATCTCGTCTTCGAGACTACTCGGCGGGGGAACGGCACCACGTTGTCGAGGTGCGCCTCACGCCCGCGCTGCCGGGAATCCACTATCGCCATACGGATGGTCATCTGCTTCTCCTTCGCGAGGGTCGGGCTGTCAGTACCGCGGGGTGACGAGGGTCTGCCCGGCGTGCACCCGGCCGTCCTGCAGACCGTTGATCTCGCTGATCTCCGCAATCACCGCGGCAGGAGCACGATCGGGCGCGATCTCGCGGGCGACCTGCTCGAGGCTCTGGCCGGTCCGCACGGTGACGATCGAGGTGAGCGCGGGCTGCGCGGCCCCCGCCGGGGCGGACTCCGCCTGCGGCGCACCGCCGAAGAGCACCAGCAGCGTGACGAAGACGCCGGCCGCGAACAGCACGCAGGCCGCGATCGACGGCCCCGGAGCACGCCGCGCGCAACCGCCGGCGCGCGAGACCCCTCGGGGCGCACGCCGGGCAGCCGAACGCACGCCCGGGCGTTCGACGGTGCGCCGAGCGGATCCGCGAGCGCCGGTCACGCGGACCGCGGTGGCGTCCGTTCGAATCCCGCCCTCGGCGGACTCGTTCGACGACGTGATCGAAGCCGGGACGGACTCGGAGGTACGGCTGCGCGCGAGCCGCGGCGAGACCCCGCGGGCACGCGTGGCGCTCCGCCGATCCGCGGCGGCGGAACCGTGCCGCGCCAGCGCGGGGGCCGCGGCGGTGGCGCCCTGTACTGCGGTGATGACGTCTCGATCGATGATCGCGGTCATGGTCTCTCCTGTGGTCGGTAGCGGTTCCTTCTCGCTCACCCACAGGTCTATCGGAGGGGACTGACAAGTTTTCAATCCAGCCCCACCAGTCACACCGAAGTGCGTGCAAGTGTTCGAGAGAACTTCTGTTCGATTTCTACCACACCCTCCGAGCGAGCGGAAGACACGCGGCGAAAATTCTCGAACAGATGTTTGTCAGCCTGTTCGAGCTGGACTACAGTGGAGTCGGAACCGAACGGGCGTGAGGAGCGACACATGACAGAAGATCGACAGGTTCAACACCGGGACAAGCGCTTCCGCGACGCGCAGGGCAACGTCTCCGAGGATCACCTCACCCGTCGCCAGAAGCAGGTCCTGGAGGTGATCCGGCGGTCGGTCCGCGATCGCGGCTACCCGCCCAGCATCCGCGAGATCGGTGACGAGGTGGGCCTGACCTCCACCTCGTCGGTCGCGCACCAGTTGCGCACCCTGGAGCGCCTCGGCTTCCTGCACCGCGATCCGAACCGCCCCCGCGCCGTCAACGTCCAGGGCGCCGAGGAGCGCACCGCCCAGGTCATCCAGAAGGTGATGGAGGACGAGGAGCGGATGCCGGAGCCCGCCTTCGTCCCCGTGCTCGGCCGGATCGCCGCGGGTGGGCCGATCCTCGCGGAGGAGGCGGTCGAGGAGATCTTCCCGCTCCCCCGTGAGCTCGTCGGCGAGGGATCGCTCTTCCTGCTCAAGGTCGTGGGCGAGTCGATGACCGACGCCGCGATCTGCGACGGGGACTGGGTCGTCGTCCGTCAGCAGTCCGTCGCGGAGAACGGCGACATCGTCGC
The DNA here is from genome assembly GCF_007858445.1 of Tsukamurella sputi. Lineage (GTDB taxonomy): Bacteria > Actinomycetota > Actinomycetes > Mycobacteriales > Mycobacteriaceae > Tsukamurella > Tsukamurella sputi. The sequence goes on from NZ_VIGV01000002.1 coordinate 496,418, forward strand.
CGCGATGCTCGACGGCGAGGCCACGGTGAAGACCTTCCGCCGCACGGGCCGCGACGTCTGGCTCATGCCGCACAACCCCGCCTTCGATCCGATCCACGGCAATGACGCGGTGATCCTCGGCAAGGTCGTCACCGTGATGCGCCGCATCTGACGGTTCCCGTTTCCGGCAGCGCCGGCTCGTCGACCTCTCGGTCGGGGGCCGGCGTTCGCCGTCCTCCGAGGGAGGCGATCGCGCAGGCGGCGCCGCCGAGCGCCAGGCCCGCGATCACGCCCGGGTGCACCGGCTCGCCCAGCAGTACGAGGGCGAACAGCGCGGAGACCGACGGGATCACCGCGAACAACATCGCAGCGCCGCTCGCCCCCGCGATACCGATCACGCGCAGATACAGCGTGGTGGCCGTCATGGAACTCAGCAGCACCATCAGCACGAGCACCACCGCGCCCTGCACCGGATGCCGCACCGAGGCGCCGAAGAGCAGCGTCAGCAACCCCGCCGGCACGGCCGCGACGAGCATGCCCACCGCGTTCCCCGCGATCGGATCCACATCCCGGCAGAACCGCTGCTGGTAGACACCGCCGAGCGCGATACCGGCCAGCCCGAGCAGCGTGAAGCCGATGCCGGCCCCGGCGTGGGCGAGCACGGGCACCGTCGACCAGCACGCCGCCACGACCGCAGCCAGACCGAGCACTGCGGCAAGGACTCTGCGCTTCGTCAGGCGCTCCCCCAGGGCGAGACGCGCCACCACGGCCGTCACCGCGGGATTGACGCCGATGATCAGCGCCGCGACCCCGGCCGGTACGCCCGCCCGCAGGCCCAGGTAGCACCCGAGGAACTGCGTGGCCTGGGTCAGGAGCCCCACCACGACGGCGTGCCCCAGCGCGGCGCCCGCCGGACTGCGGCGGCCGGTCATACGCACGACCCCGAACATCAGGACGCCGGAGATCGCGAACCGCAGGAACAGCAGCAGGAACGGGCTCATGGCGGCTACGCCGAGCGCGCCGAGTGGGTAGCCGAAGGCGTACAGGACGACGACGCAGGCGGCGAGCATCGGAGGGATTCTCATGCCGTTCATCGTCGAACGCGCAGGTGCTGCTCGTCCAACAATGATTGACGATCACGATTGATCGGATCTACCGTTCATTCATGACCGATCCGATCCTGGACATCGTCCCGCTCCGCAGCGTGGTCGCGATCGCGCGGTGCGGCGGCGTTCACCGTGCCGCGGAGGCACTGCACGTGACCCAGTCGACCGTGAGCGCCCACCTGCGCCGGCTCGAGAAGTCGACGGGCGGGACGATCGTCGAGAAGGCCGGACGCGGCGTCCGCTTCACCGACCACGGCAATCGCCTGCTCGGACACGCGCAGACGATCCTCGACGCGCACGACACCGCGGTGCACGCGCTCGCCTCCCCCACGACCCGCACCCTGTCGGTCTCCGCCACCGAGCACGGCGCCGATCGCCTCATTCCCGAGCTGAGCCGCGGCTTCGGCTCGCTCCCGGGAGGATGGACCGCGCAGTTCCGGTTCGACCGCAGTGCGCAGGTCTCCGGCGCCGTCGAGCACGGTCTGGCCGATGTGGCGGTCTTCCTCGCCCCCGGCGATCACCCCGACGCGGTCGGCCCGATCGCCCTGCACTGGTACGCGGCACGGGAGTGGGAACGTCCCATCGACACGGTGCCCGTGCTCCTCTTCGACGATCCCTGCGTCCTCCGCGCACCCGCCGCGGACGCGCTCGCGCGCAACGGGATCGACCACGTCGTGGCCGCCGAGGCGGCGAACCTCGCGGGCCTGTACTCGGCGGCGCGCAGCGGCCTCGGGGTGACCCTGCTCCCCGCGATCGACGCCACGGACGGCCTCGTCGTCATCGACACCCTTCCCGCCGTGCCGTCGATCGCCCTCGCGGTCTCCGTCGGACCGCGCGTGCCGGCGGCGGTGCGCACCGCCGTCCGCCGCGCGGCCGCCGCCCTGACGGCGGCGGCCTAGTCCGCCGTCGCCTCGGCGTAGCGGCGGAGGTGATCCGTCGCGGAACCGAATTCGGTCTCGATCGCGGTGAGTCGCTTGAAGCAGTGGCCGATCGCGAGCTCCTCCGTCATGCCCATGCCGCCGTGCAACTGGACCGCGTTCTGGCCGACGAACCGCGCGGCCCGTGCGATCGTGATCTTCGCCGCCGACACCGCCCGGCGGCGGGTCCGCGGATCGGCGTCGAGGTTGAGCACCGCGAGGTAGGTCGCCGCGACTGCCTGCTCGAGTTCGAGCGACATGTCCACCATGCGGTGCTGCAGTGCCTGGAAGGAACCGATGGGCACGCCGAACTGCCGCCGCTGCTTGGCGTACTCGACCGTCTCCGCGACCACGCGGCGCATGATCCCGACCGCCTCGCTGCAGACCGCGGCGGTCCCGTCGTCGAGGGCGCGCTCGACGACCTCCCACGCGCCGCCCTCCACGCCGAGCAGAGCGGAGGCGGGAACGCGCACGCCGGCCAGCTCCAGATCGCCCGTGTGATGGTCGTCGATCGTCCGGAAGTAGTGCGCGGTGATCCCCGTGGGCGGTGTCGCCGCATCGAAGTCGAGCAGGAAGAGAGAGAGCCCCTCGCGATCGAGCCGCTCGCCGGCCGTACGTGCCGCGACGATCAGATGCGTCGCCAGCGGCAGATCGCCGACCACGATCTTGACCCCGGTCAGGACGTAGTCGTCACCGTCGCGCACGGCGGTCGTCCCGACGTCCCAGGGCTCGCGCCCGGACTCGGGCTCGGTGAGCGCGAAGGCGATCCTCGCCCCGCCCTCCGCGATGGACGCGCACAGCGCGTCGGCCGCGGCGCCACCCGAGCCGCGCACCAGGGCCGCGCCCACGACGGCGGTCCCGGTGTACGGCTCGACCACGAGTGTGCCGCCGAGCGCCTCGGTGATCACCATCATCTCCTCGGGGCCTCCCCCCAGTCCGCCGAGGGATTCCGGCACGAGGGCCGCGAGGATGCCCAGTTCGGCGGCGAAGGCCTGCCAGACCGCGGGCTGCCAGCGCTCCGCCGAGCGCGCGGCGCTCCGCGACTCGACCAACGGGTACCGGCCCGCGAGGTAGGACTGCACGGCGTCGCGCAGCATCGTCTGTTCGTCGGTGAGTGTGAAGTCCATCTACAGCCCCAATGCCGCTTTCGCCAGGATGTTCCGTTGGATCTCGTTGGAGCCCGCGTAGATCGAGCCGGCACGATCGTTGAAGTAGCGCAGCGGCGCGACGGCCTGCCACAGGTCGCCGCTGTGCGCGCCGCCCGCGGGCGGCAGGTACTCGACCACCGGGCCGCCGGGCCGGGTGACGTGCGGCTGATAGATCCGTCCGCGCGGCCCGGCGCTCTTGTGGATGAACTCGGTGATCGCCTGGCTCAGCTCGGTGCCGAGGATCTTGAGCATCGAGGCCGCGGTGCCCGGGTTCCCGCCCGCCGAGAGCACGGCGAGTGAGCGGTGTTCGAGGATCTCCAGCACGTCGACGCGGGCACGCAGCTCCGCGAGGCCCAACCGGAAGTCGTCGTCCTCCGCCAGCGGGCGGCCACCGCGGCCGGGGACGTTCTCCGCCTGCGCCGCGAGCCGGTCGAGCGAGACCTGCAGCCACGGCGCCGATGCGCCGCCGCCGCGCTCGAACTCGAGCAGGTACTTCGCGACGGTCCAGCCCTCGTCGATCTTCCCCAGCACGTTGGCCTTCGGCACGCGCACCTTGTCGAAGAAGACCACGTTCTGCACCTCCTCGCCGGAGGCCATGACGAGCGGCTGGATCTCGATGCCGGGCACCGTCATGTCCACGAGCACGAAGGTGATGCCCTGCTGCTTGCGTTCCTGCTTCGAGGTGCGCACCAGGGCGAACATCCAGTTCGCCTCGCGGGCGTGGGTGGTCCAGATCTTCGAGCCGGTGAGCACCAGGTCGTCACCGTCGGACTCCGCGCGCATCGACAGCGATGCCAGGTCCGATCCGGATTCCGGTTCGGAGTAGCCCTGGCAGAAGAAGACCGAGGCGTCGAGGATGCCGGGGAGGAAGAACCTCTTCTGCTCCTCGGTCCCGAACTTGACGATGGCGTGCGCCACCATCCGGATCCCCATCGGGGACAGGAAGGGTGCGCCCGCCAGCACCGACTCGCGGGCGAAGATGTAGTGCTGCGCGACCGACCAGTCGCACCCGCCCCACTCGACCGGCCACGCGGGCGCCGCCCAACCCCGCTCGTGCAGGATCGCCTGCCACCGCAGACTCGCCTCGTGATCGGAGTACACGCTGGTCGCGAGATCGCCCGCAGCGCGCAGATCGTCGGTCAGGTGCGTGTCCAGGAACTCGCGCACCTCGTCACGGAAGGCCTCTTCCTCCGCTGTGAACGTCACATCCATCCGGGTCTTCCCCTCGTTGACACTCCCGCATTAGCGAGACAAAATTGGATTATGTCTCACATGCCGCGCAGTGACAAGCAGTCCGAGGTGATCCGCCTCGCCGCGCGGTGGTTCCGTGAGGGCCGCCGGGTCGATCTGGGGCGACTCGCCACAGCCTCCGGGATCGGCAGGGCGACGCTCTACCGCTGGTTCGACGGCCGCGAGCAGGTGGTCGGCGAGGCGATCTGGCTGGGCATCGCGCAGGCGATCGCCCGGGTCGAGGCGGCCGAGCCCGTCCGCGACCGCGAGGCCTTCCTGCGCTCGTTCACCCGTCTGGCGCACGAGGTCCGCGACTATCCCCCACTCGCCGGATTCGCCGCGGACGAGCCCGAATTCGCCCTGCGGGTACTGCAGTCCGGCGGCAGCGTCGTCCAGGCGCGACTCATCGACTGGGTGGAGGCCTGGCTCACCGACATCGCGGTCCCCCGCGTCGACGGCGCGCGCGGCATCGCGCGCACCGACCTCGCCTACGCGATCGTGCGGCTCGCGGAATCGTTCCTGTGGTCCGACATGATCATCGGCACCGCGCCACAACCGGACAAGGCCGCGGCGCTCGTCGAACTGCTCCTCGACGGGGCCGCCGGCTAACCCGAGACGATCCCCACCACGAGATTGATCGCCGTCGCGAGGATGACGGTGCCGAAGACGTACGAGAGCAGGCAGTGGCGCAGCACCAGGCTGCGGATCGCCGGCGACGAGACCGAGGTGTCGGAGACCTGGTAGGTCATGCCGAGGTTGTAGCTGAAGTAGAAGAAGTCCCGGTAAGCGGGCTGCGCGTCGGAGTTCCAGTCGATCCCGCCCGGCTCGTCCCCGGCATCGCCGTAGTACTGCGCCGCGTACTGCGTGGCGTAGGTCAGGTGCAGCGCCGCCCACACCGCGAACGCCGCGCACAGCGCGGCGGCTGCCCCCGCGTCACGGTGCTCGGACTTCCCTGCCAGAAGCAGGGCCACGATCGCCACCAGGCCGCTCAGCGCGATCGCCGCGACCGCCACTTCTGCGATCCGCGGGCGGAAGTTCTCCCGCTGCACCGTCGCCCGGGTGGACGCGGCGTCGAGCGGCCACAGCGTGAACCACCCCGTCACGACGAAGACCGCCGCGGCGACGGCGATACCGACGAGCAGGCCGAGCGTGCCGTCGACGAGTGCGCCCACGAGCCCGCCCGCCACGGCACCGATGAGGACCGCGAGAACGCTCCGGGTCGTCACGGACAGCAGGGGCTTCGACGCCGGTCGACTCATACGCCGATTGTGCGCGACTACGCCGCGAAATGCGATAGCAAGCCGGCGAGCGCGCTCGGCACGCGCGCGGTGATCCGGGTGCCCTCGGCCTCGTGCTCCGTGGTGAGGATCGTGCCCTCGGCGTGCACGCGTGCCACGAGATCGCCGCGGTCGTACGGCAGGAGCGCCGTCACCTCGACGTCGCCGGCCGTGATCAGCTGCGTCATGCGCTCGAGCAGTTCGTCGACGCCCTCGCGCGAGTGCGCCGAGACGAAGACCGCCTCGGGCAGCGCGACCCGCAGCTGCGCCAGCACGAGCGGATCGGCGGCGTCGATCTTGTTGATCACCAGCAGCTCCCGCGGCAGCGACGCCTCCCGCTCCCCCGCGACGTCGCGCAACACCTGACGCACCGCGTCGATCTGCCGCTGCGGCATCACGTCGCTGCCGTCGACGACGTGCAGGAGCAGGTCCGCGTCGACGACCTCCTCGAGCGTCGACCGGAAGGCCTCGACCAGCTGCGTGGGAAGGTGGCGCACGAAACCGACGGTGTCGGTGAAGACCACGTCGCGACCGTCGGTGAGAGTGCTCTGCCGGGTGGTGGGATCGAGCGTCGCGAACAGCGCGTTCTGCACCAGCACACCCGCGTCGGTGAGTGCGTTGAGCAGGCTCGACTTACCGGCGTTCGTGTATCCGGCGATCGCCACGGCGGGCACGCCTGAGCGGCGGCGGGCGCCGCGCTTGGTGTCGCGGGCCTGCTTCATGCCCTTGATCTCGCGGCGCAGCTTCGCCATCCGCTCGCGGATGCGCCGGCGGTCGGTCTCGATCTTCGTCTCACCGGGACCGCGCAGTCCCACGCCGCCGTTGCTGCCGGCGCGGCCGCCCGCCTGCCGGGACAGCGCCTCACCCCAGCCGCGCAGCCGGGGCAGCATGTACTCCATCTGCGCGAGGCTGACCTGCGCCTTGCCCTCGCGGGAGGTGGCGTGCTGGGCGAAGATGTCGAGGATCAGGGCGGTGCGGTCGATCACCTTGACCTTCACCACCTTCTCCAGCGCGTTGAGCTGCGCGGGGGTGAGCTCGCCGTCGCAGATCACGGTGTCGGCGCCCGTCGCGAGGACGATCTCGCGCAGCTCGTGCGCCTTGCCGGATCCGATGTAGGTGGCGGGGTCCGGCCGGTCGCGGCGCTGGATGACGCCCTCGAGGACCGCGGAGCCCGCGGTCTCGGCGAGTGCCTTGAGTTCGGCCAGCGAGGCGTCCGCCTGCGCCGCGGATCCGGTGGTCCACACGCCGACCAGCACGACCTGCTCGAGGCGCAGCTGCCGGTACTCGACCTCGGTGACGTCGTCGAGCTCGGTCGAGAGGCCGACGACGCGGCGGAGCGAGGAGCGCTCCTGGAGCTGGAGTTCACCGATCGTCGGCTGGTGCGGATCCGTCGGTTCCCAGGTATCTGTCTGTGTCATATGTGACCCATTCTCGCACGTCGCGGGGGTACGGGTCACGCGAGTTTTCGCAGGGCGAAACCGCTCAGAGTGCGGAGAGCCGCGCCGTCCCGGAGGCGACGATGCGGCTGGGGCCGCGGAGCTCGGCACCGTCGGCCTCGACGGTCACGGTGACGACCCCACCGGGCACGTGCACGTCGACGGCGCCCGTCTCCCGCCCGACGGACCGCAGCGCGGCGACCGCGGCGGCGACGGTACCCGTCCCGCAGGACCGGGTCTCGCCGGAGCCGCGCTCGTGGACGCGCATGTGGACGGCACCGTCGACCAGCGGGGTCAGGACCTCGACGTTGGTGCCGTGCGGGAACAGGCCGTGGTCGAAGGTGGGCGCGCTCGCCACGTCGAGCGCCGCGAGGGCCTCCTCGGTGAGCCCGGGGACCACGCAGGCGATGTGGGGGTTGCCCACATCGACGGCGATGCCGGCGAGATCGCGACCGTCGACGCCCGCCGACGACGTGCCGAAGACGCGCGGCACACCCATGGAGACCGCGACATCGGCGGCCTCGGGATCGGCGTGGTGCACACGGACGGGCTTGGCCCCGGCCCGCGAGCCGACGACGAACGTCTCGCCGGCGACCAGCCCGGAGGCGGCGAGGAAGTGGGCGAAGACGCGGACGCCGTTGCCGCACATCTCGGCGATCGAGCCGTCGGAGTTGCGGTAGTCCATGAACCAGTCCTCGCGACGGACACCGTCGGGCAGCGCATCGAGAACGCCCGCGTCGAGCAGGTCCCCCGCGCGGGCGGCCCGCAGCACACCGTCGGCTCCGATGCCGGCGCGCCGGTCGCACAGGGCCGCGACCAGCCCGGGCGTGAGGTCGATGTCGACGGCCGGATCCGGCAGGATCACGAAGTCGTTCTCCGTGCCGTGGCCCTTGAGGAAGTCCACGGCGGCGATGTCACCCGTCATGGCCGCCAGTCTACGGATGCCATGGCGGCGCAGCGTGGGCGGCGAGGGCGCGGTCGAGCAGGTCGGGGGCGGCACCGTCGAGCCAGACGACGCGCGGGTCGCGCCGGAACCAGGACCGCTGTCGCCGGACGTACCGGCGGGTGCCGATGAAGGTCAGCTCGCGGGCGTGCTCGAGGTCGTACTCGTCGTCGAACGCTGCGAGCACCTGCGCGTAGCCGATCGCGCGCGATGCGGTGACGCCCTCGCGCAGGCCCTGCTCCTCGAGGTCGCGGACCTCGTCGACCAGCCCGTTCTCGAACATCAGGCGGGTACGCAGTGCGATCCGCGCGTCGAGTTCTTCAGTGTCACGGTCGAGCGCGACGATCGCGGTGTCCCAGCGAGCGGGGCCGATCTCGGGCACCGACGCCGCGAAGGGCTCCCCCGTGATCGTCACGACCTCGAGCGCGCGCACGATGCGCCGGCCGTCGGTGGTGAGGATCTTCGCGCCGGCGGCGGGGTCGAGCGCGGTGAGCTCGCGGTGCAGGGCGAGGGGGCCGATCTCGGCCAGTCTCTCCTCGAACCGGGCGCGCACGTCGGGGTCCGTCGCGGGGAAGCTCCACTCGTCGAGCAGGGCCTGGAAGTACATCATCGAGCCGCCGACGATGACCGGGGTGCGCCCGGCGGCGAGCAGCGCCTCGGCGTCGGCGCGGGCCCGTTCCTGGTATGCGGCGACGGTCGCGGTCTCGGTCACGTCCAGCACGTCGAGCTGGTGGTGTTCGATGCCGCGCCGCTGATCGGCGGGGAGTTTCGCGGTGCCGATGTCCATGCCGCGGTACATCTGCATCGCGTCGATGTTGATGATCTCGCCGCCGAGTCGTTCGGCCAGGTCGAGCGCCAGGTCGGACTTGCCCGTGGCGGTGGGACCCACGACCGCGACGGGACGCACGGCCCGCGACACCGTCATCGCTCCTCTCCGGTGGCCACGAGGTAGCCGACGCCGAAGGGCGCGTCGCGGTAGTGCTCCTGCGCCCGACCGCCCACCGCGCGGGAGAGCGCCCGCCAGCCCTCGTCGAGCCCGTCCGCCGGGCCACCGGCGCACACGGCGGCGACCTGCGCGTCGAAGACCGCGTGGTCCTCGGGCCGGTGGCCGCCGGGCGCGCGGGCCGTCAGCGTGTTCGGACCGTCGAGAACGAAAAGCAGTCCCTCGGCGTCCTCGTCGGTGTCGACCAGGCGCACCGACGGCGCGGCCACGCCCCGCACCCAGGCGGCGATCAGCAGCGGCACCGGCCAGGCGGGGCTCGGCGGCAGGTCGTTCGACGGTCCGCCGGGCCCCGTCGTCACGATCACGTCCGCCCCGAAGCCCGCGAAGGTCCCGGCGGCATCGTCGGGCCTGTTCAGCGGCTCGGCGGCGACGACACGCCAGGTACGGGCGCGCTCGCCGAGCCATCGTCCGGCGGTCAGCGCGGCCTCCCGCAGCCGGTCGGCATCGGGGTCGCCCGGGTCGCCCACCAGCTCGGGAACGAGCAGTGGAGCTCCGGGGACGACGGCGACGGCCCGGTGGTCGCGCTGGAACTGGTGCACACGAAGAACGCTAATCGATCGCGCCGGGACGGCCGCGTAGTGCTTCAATGGATCAGGTCCCGCGCGCTGTGCGGGTCCATGACGACCGGCAGCCGTGACGCGCGGCGCAGACGAAGGGGAACCGTAGTGGCCGAGAACGACCCGATCGCCGAGACCGCGATCGAGAACGCCGCCCCGAAGCCCACCCCGGGCGCACGGCCCGGCCCCAAGCCGCACCCCGGCCCCCGGCCCGGTGGCCCGCGCCCGCACGTCCCCGCCGCCGCGCAGAGCGCGCCGCGCGTGCGGCCGGCGTCCGATCCGAGCAAGCACGGCCGGGTCGACGAGGACGGCACCGTCTACGTGGTGACCTCCGGCGGAGAGCGCGCCGTCGGGTCGTGGCAGGCCGGCGAGTCCGCCGAGGGCCTCGCCCACTACGGCCGCAAGTACGACGAGCTGGCGACCGAGGTCGAGGTGCTCGAGGAGCGCCTCGCGAGCGGCACCGGCGACCCGAAGAAGATCCGCCACGCGGCCCAGCAGATCGCCGATTCGCTCCCCACCGCCGCGGTCGTCGGTGATCTCGACGCACTCGCCTCCCGCGTCGGGGCGCTCCTGACGGGCGCGGACACCGCGATCGTCACCGCGCAGGCCGACCGGGAACGCAGCCGCTCGGAGGGCATCGCCCGCAAGGAGGCGCTCGCCGCCGAGGCCGAGCAGATCGCCGCCGAGGCGACGCAGTGGAAGACCGCCGGTGACCGGATGCGTGCGCTGCTGGACGAGTGGAAGACGATCAAGGGCGTCGACCGCAAGACCGACGATGCGCTGTGGAAGCGCTACTCCAAGGCCCGCGACGCCTTCAACAAGCGCCGCGGCGCGCACTTCGCGGAGCTCGACCGCGAGCGCGCCGGCGCGAAGGCGCGCAAGGAGGAGCTGATCGCCGAGGCGGAGAAGCTCAAAAACGACACCACGTGGGGCGAGACCTCCGCGAAGTTCCGCGACCTGCTGGCGAAGTGGAAGGCCGCCGGTCGCGCGCCGCGCGACACCGACGACGCGCTGTGGGCCCGGTTCAAGGGCATCCAGGACGAGTTCTTCGCCGCCCGTAACGCCGCCGCCGGCGAGCGCGACGCCGAGTTCGCCGCGAACGGGCAGGCGAAGCAGGCGCTCCTCGATGAGTACACCCCCCGTATCGAGTCCGCGACCAACCTCGGCGCCCAGAAGGCGGCACTGCGGGAGCTGCAGGACAAGTGGGAGGCGATCGGCAAGGTGCCCCGCGAGCAGATGGGCTCGCTGGAGGCCGGGATCCGGGCGCTGGAGAAGAAGATCAAGGCCGCGGACGACACCCAGTGGCGCCGTACCGATCCCGAGGCCGCCGCCCGCGCCGCGCAGTTCCGCGACCGCGTGGCCCAGTTCGAGGAGCAGGCCGAGAAGGCGGAGAAGGCCGGTAAGGCCAAGGACGCCGTGCGTCTGCGCGAGCAGGCCCAGCAGTGGCGCGAGTGGGCAGAGGCGGCCGAGGGCGCCATCGAGGACCGGTAGCCGGTCGCCACGGCGGGACGGTGTTCGTCGAACGGATCTCGGTCGGCGCGGCCGGTGCCGGGCTCCCACGGTGGGTGCGGGAAGTGCCCGCGCTCACGCCCCTCATCGGTGGCGCGGTCCTACCGCTGACGGCACCGGTGACCTTCCTCGTCGGGGAGAACGGCTCCGGCAAGTCGACCCTCGTCGAGGCGGTCGCGGAGCAGTTCGGCCTCGACGCGCGGGGCGGGCGGGCCGCCGTTCTGGGCGGCAACCTCGACACCGAGAAGACACCGCTGGGTGAAGCACTGATCCTCGGCCTGACCCACCGCGGGCTGGCGATGCGCCGCGGCCCACGCACCAGCCGGCACGGCTTCTTCCTGCGCGCGGAGACCGTGCTCGAGATGAACGAGCGGTTCGGCGGGAACTACGGCTACTGGGACGACGTCGACGTCCAGAGCCACGGCGAGGGCTTCTTCAGCATCTTCGAGGCGATGCTCACCGAGCCGGGCTTCTACGTCTTCGACGAGCCCGAGTCGGCGCTGTCCTTCCACTCGTGCCTGCGACTCGTCGCGCTGTTCGGCCAGCTGCGCGACAGCGGCTCGCAGATCATCTGCGCGAGGCACTCCCCGGTCCTGACGGCCCTGCCCGGCGCGCAGATCGTCGAGATGACGCCGTCCGGACCCACCCCCACCGCGTGGCGCGACCTCGAGCTGGTCCGTCACTGGCAGCGCTTCCTGGACCACCCCGAGACCTACCTCGGCGAACTCGTCACCCGCACCGTCGGACCGGAAACGGAACCCGGGCGCACCGTCGCACCCGAGGACGAGCGCGACCTGATCCAGCGCCTGAGGGCCCGCATCTACGGCGAGGACTGAGCCGCTAGGCCTGATCGGTGGGTCGCTGCGGGCGCGGCGGCTGGTTGCCGATCCGGTTGGACCGCGCGAAGTCGTCCCACTGCGACGCGGCGTCGCGGCGGTCCTGCTCCGCGGCCAGCTGGTAGGGCGTCCGGGCCCAGATCGTCTTGTTCCACACGACGGCCAGCACGATCATCGCGACCCAGCCCAGGTAGAGCCCGACTCCGGCGCCCGTGGGCGGCTCGCCGTGCAGGCCGGTGGTCTGCCGCGACCAGACGGACAGCAGGCCGAAGACGATCGAGACGCCGCATCCCGCGCCCGCGATCACGGACAGCACCCAGCGGCGGGTGAGCAGGGCCGCGCCGGAGGCGAAGATGCCGAACAGCACCTCGAGCCAGACGAAGATCTTCGAGACGATGACCAACGAGCTGCCCTGGATGTGCGGATCGCCGGTGATGATCTCGATGCCCGTGACCGAGCCGGTGTGCGGCAGGGCGAGCGAGCCGATCACCGCGACGACCGCGATGGCCGCGACCAGGATGCGCGGGCCGACCTGGAACTCACCGGCGAGCTTGCGCTCGACCGACTCGACCTGCGTGCGCAGGCTCTCCAGCTCTTCGGCGCTCCGGGGATTCTCGTTGTCGGCGTTCATGGCGTCCATTGTCCACCCCGCGGGCGGGGTTGTCTCCTACAGGTCGTCGTAGAGACGGTCAGCAGGTGGAGCACCCCGTCGACGCGGGCGCCGCGGCCTGCTCCGGGCGGCCCACGGGCGGCAGCCCCAGGCCGACCCCGACGGGCGCCGTCACCGGCGTGATCGAGGCCTCGACGTTGTCGCCCGCGCGGGTGCGGCGGTGGCTGAGTACACCGGCGTCGGCGACCAGGTGGTGCGGAGCGGCGCCGGTGATCTCCACCTCGACGACGTCGCCGGGCCGGATGCCCTCGCGCCCGGTGAAGTGCACCAGCCGGCCGTCGCGGGCGCGTCCGGACATGCGGTTGGTCTCCGCGTCCTTGCGGCCCTCGCCGAGCGCGACCAGCAGCTCGACGGTGCGACCCACCTGCTTCTGATTCTCCTCGAGCGTGATCCGCTCCTGGAGCTCGATGAGCCGCATGTACCGCTCCTGCACCACGTGCTTCGGCAGCTGGTCCGGCAGGTCGGCGGCGGGGGTGCCGGGGCGGATCGAGTACTGGAAGGTGAACGCGGAGCTGAAGCGGGCCTTCTCGACCACGTCGAGGGTGGCCTGGAAGTCCTCCTCGGTCTCCCCCGGGAAGCCGACGATGATGTCCGTGGTGATGGCGGCGTGCGGGATCCTCTCGCGGACCCGCTCGAGGATGCCGAGGAACTTGGTGCTGCGGTAGCTGCGCCGCATCTCCTTGAGGATGCGATCCGACCCCGACTGCAGCGGCATGTGCAGCTGCGGGCAGATGTTCGGGGTCTCGGCCATCGCGTCGATGACGTCGTCGGTGAACTCCGCCGGGTGCGGGCTGGTGAACCGCACCCGCTCGAGGCCCTCGATCCGTCCGCAGGCGCGCAGCAGGTCGGCGAACGCGCCCTTGTCGCGCCCGAGCTCGGGGTCGGCGAAGTTGACGCCGTAGGCGTTGACGTTCTGGCCCAGCAACGTGACCTCGGAGACACCCTGGTCGACGAGGGCCTGCACCTCGGCGAGGATGTCGCCCGGGCGCCGGTCGACCTCCTTGCCGCGCAGGCTCGGCACGATGCAGAAGGTGCAGGTGTTGTTGCAGCCGACGGAGATCGAGACCCACCCGGCATAGGCGCTCTCGCGGCGCGCGGGCAGCGTCGACGGGAAGGCATCCAGGGCCTCCTTGATCTCGACCTCGGCCTTCTCGTTGTGCCGGGCACGCTCGAGCAGTGTCGGGAGCGAGCCGATGTTGTGCGTGCCGAAGACCACGTCGACCCACGGGGCCTTCTTCACGACGGTGCCGCGGTCCTTCTGCGCGAGGCAGCCGCCGACGGCGATCTGCATCCCGGGCCGCTCCCGTTTGATCGGGGCGAGGTGACTGAGGTTGCCGTACAGCTTGTTGTCGGCGTTCTCCCGCACGGCACAGGTGTTGAAGACCACGAGATCGGCCTGCTCGCCACCGTCGGCGCGCACGTACCCGGCGTCCTCGAGCAGGCCCGAGAGGCGCTCGGAATCGTGCACGTTCATCTGGCACCCGTAGGTGCGGACCTCGTACGTTCGGTGGGCGGGGGCTGCGTCGATCACGTCACCAGGATAATCGGCGATGGCAAATCACCCCGGTCCACAGATTTCCGGCACCAATCCGCCCGACTTAACGTGATCGAAACGTCCGAACTCCTAGGCTCGGGCAATGACCACTCCCGCGAACGAGCCCACAGGCTCCGCTCCGATGATCGAGATCGAATCAGTGGAGAAGCACTTCGGCGACCTCCACGTGCTCAAGAACATCAACCTGACCGTCCCCAAGGGCCAGGTGGTGGTGATGCTCGGCCCGTCCGGTTCGGGCAAATCGACCCTGTGCCGCACCATCAACCGCCTCGAACCGATCGACTCCGGTTCGATCAAGATCGACGGTGCGCTCCTGCCGGAGGAGGGCCGCGGACTCGCGAACCTGCGCGCCGAGGTCGGCATGGTCTTCCAGTCGTTCAACCTCTTCGCCCACAAGACGATCCTCGACAACGTCACGCTCGGCCCACTGAAGGTCCGCAAGCAGAGCAAGGCCGACGCCGAGAAGCGCGCCCTCGAGCTGCTCGACCGGGTCGGCATCGTCGCCCAGAAGGACAAATACCCGGCGCAGCTCTCCGGAGGCCAGCAGCAGCGCGTCGCCATCGCCCGCGCGCTCGCGATGGGCCCGAAGGTCATGCTCTTCGACGAGCCCACCTCCGCGCTCGACCCCGAGATGGTCAACGAGGTGCTCGACGTCATGGTCGGCCTCGCCAAGGAGGGCATGACGATGGTCTGCGTGACCCACGAGATGGGCTTCGCGCGCAAGGCCGCCGATCGCATCCTGTTCCTGGCCGACGGCGAGATCGTCGAGGACACCGATCCCGAGTCCTTCTTCACCGCACCGAAGTCGGACCGCGCCAAGGACTTCCTCGGCAAGATCCTGGGGCACTGATGACATCACCGCAGAGCACCCGAACCCGACGGTGGCGAGGCGCCTTCGCGGCCCTCGCCGCCACCCTCGTGACCGTCCCCCTCCTGTCGGCGTGCGGCACGGACACCCCGCGCAGCCTGCTGGCCTCGATCAAGAACGGCGACGTGGTGCTGGGCACCAAGTACGACCAGCCCGGCCTCGCCAACCGCAACCCCGACAAGTCGCACTCCGGCTCCGACGTGGACGTCTCGGAGTTCGTGATCAAGCAGATCGCGAAGAACAACGGCTGGTCCGAGCCGAAGATCACGTGGAAGGAGACCCCGTCTCCCCTGCGTGAGCGGATGATCGAGAACGGCGAGGTCGACATGATCGCCGCGACCTACTCGATCAGCGCCGCCCGCACCAAGAAGGTCACCTTCGCCGGTCCGTACCTGACCACGTACCAGGCGCTGCTCGTGAGCAAGAAGACCGCGAACCCGATCAAGAGCCTCGAGGACCTCAATTCGGGGCGGAAGCTGTGCTCGGTGTCCGGCTCGACCTCGGCGATCAACGTCAAGGCCGCCCTGCCGAACGTCCAGCTCCAGCAGTACGACGGCTACGCCTCGTGCGTGGAGGGCGTGCGCCGCGGTGTGCTGGATGCGCTCACCACCGACGCGACGATCCTCGCCGGCTTCCAGGCCAAGTACCCGGGCGAGTTCGACATCGTCCCGATGACCTACCCGAAGGACGTGACCCTGACCAGCAGCACGGGCACCAAGACCGAGAAGAAGAAGGGCGACCAGTTCTCCACCGAGCGCTACGGCATCGGCCTGCGCAAGGGTGACGCGGAGGCGCTGAGCGCGGTGAACAGGGCGCTGCGACAGATGATGCTCGGAGAGCAGGGCGCCGCCACGTACGACGCGGAGGCCGTGCCCTCGGTTCCGACGTGCGTGGTCCCCGCATCGGCGGTCGCCACCTTCACGGGACTGGCCTACGCCAACCCCGACAACGAACTGTTCAAGGCGCTGCGCGCGAACCTGGGTGAGTACGCGAACACGATGATCGACCAGGGCCGCCCCGTCGAGGGCGGTAAGCCGAAGTCGGTCCTCGTGGCGGTGCCCGGCGATCAGACGTGGTTGCTTCCGAAGGAGGTTCCGCTCAACGGTCCCGACGGGAAGCCCCTGGTGACCGACGGCAAGCCCGTGACGGCACCGCAGGCCGATCAGCGGACCTGGTGCGCGAAGGCAGGTGCATGACCATGTGGGAAGACCTCGGGCCACAGTTGTGGCCGGCGTTCTGGGTGACCATCAAGCTCACCTTCTTCTCGGCGATCGGTGCCACGATCTGGGGCACCGTCCTCGCGGGCATGCGGGTCTCGCCCGTGCCCGCCATGCGGACCTTCGGCACCTGGTACGTCAACATCGTCCGGAACACGCCGCTCACGCTGATCATCCTGTTCCTGTCCCTGGGCCTGTACCAGAACATGGGCCTCGCGCTGGCGCCGAACAACGCCGACTTCACCGCGAACAACAACTTCTGGCTGGCCGTCATCGGCTTCATCGTCTACACCGCCACCTTCGTGTGCGAGACGCTGCGGTCGGGGTTCAACACCGTCCCGCTCGGCCAGGCCGAGGCGGCCCGCTCGCTGGGCCTGTCGTTCATGCAGGTCTTCCAGCTCATCGTGCTGCCGCAGGCCGGCCGCGCGGTGATCGCCCCGATGGGCAGCGTGCTCATCGCGCTGACCAAGAACACCACGATCGCGTCGATCATCGGAGTCGGTGAGGCGGCGCTGCTGATGAAGGAGCAGCTCGAGTTGCACAGTGATCAGCTGATCCTCATCTTCGTGATCTTCGCGGCCTGCTTCATGGTGATCACACTCCTCGAGGGAGCCGTCTTCGGCTACTTCGCCAAGCGACTGGCGGTGAAGCGATGAGCGCGAAGTCCACGTCCACCGTCCTCTACGACGCGCCGGGCCCCAAGGCCCGGGTGCGCAACAACATCATCGCGGTGGTCTTCATCGTGGTGCTGGTGGCCCTGTTCGCCTGGGTCATCACGGCGTTCGCCGCGAACGGCCAGTTCGACAAGGAGAAGCTCGAGCCCTTCGTCGATACCAACTACTGGGGGACGTACATCCTCCCGGGCCTGTGGGGCACCTTCAAGGCCGCGTTGGCGTCGATCGTCCTCGCGATGATCATGGGCGCCTTCCTCGGTATCGGCCGGCTCTCCGACCACCGGTCGGTGCGCTGGGCGACGGGCGCCATCGTGGAGTTCTTCCGCGCGATCCCGGTGCTGATCCTGATCTACTTCCTGTACATCGTCTTCGGCGTGTACAAGGTGTTCACCTCGGACTACATCGCCTTCTTCGCGGTGGTCTTCGGCCTCACCCTCTACAACGGCTCGGTGATCGCCGAGATCCTGCGGTCGGGTATCAACTCGTTGCCGCAGGGCCAGTTCGAGGCGGCGAAGGCGCTGGGCCTGCGCAAGACCCAGACCATGCGGCTGATCCTGCTGCCGCAGGCCGTGGCCGCGATGCTGCCGGCCCTGATCTCGCAGATGGTGATCGCGCTCAAGGACAGCGCGCTCGGCTACCAGATCGGCTACGTCGAGGTCGTCAAGTCCGGCATCCAGGCGGGCAACGAGTGGGGCAACGTGATCCCCTCGCTGATCGTCGTCGCGATCATCATGATCCTCATCAACTTCGGTCTCTCGGCACTCGCGTCGAACATCGAGAAGAACCTGCGTGAGGGTCGCAAGAAGAAGCTGATCGTCGACACCCCGCACGCGCTGCCGGAACCCGGGCTCATGTCCAAGGAGGTCATGGAGACCACGCATCCGGATCCGAAGCACAAGGATCTGCGGCAGGACTACGGCGACTGACCGCCGTGCCCTCCCGACCCCGCGCGAGCGCGGCCCTGGCACTGATCACGGTGCTCATGGCCGCGCTCTGCGCGTGTTCGGGGCCGGGGCCGCGCAGTCTGCTGCGGTCCATCGACGACGGTGCGGTCCTCATCGGCGTCAAGGCGGATCAGCCGGGCCTCGGGCTCCGCGGGACCGACGGTGCCTACTCCGGCTTCGACATCGACGTGGCTCGCTACGTGCTCAGGGCGATCGCGGCCGCGCGGGGCAAGGGCGAGCCCCGGATCACGTGGCGTGAGAGCCCGACGTCGCAGCGTGAGGACCTGATCGGCAAGGGCGAGGTGGACGCGATCGTCGCGACGTACTCGATCGACGGAGACCGTGCGGACGTCGTCTCGTTCGCGGGGCCGTACCTCACGACGCGCCAGGGACTGCTGGTACGCGGCGATGAGGCCGCCGTCCGCACGGTCTCCGACCTCGGGAAGGACCGCGCCCTGTGTGCGGTGACCGGCTCGACGTCGGCACGCGCCGTCACCGCCCTCCTGCCCGGTGTCCGCGTCACGGAACGTGACACCTACTCAGCGTGCGTCGACGCCCTCACCCGCCGCATCGTGGACGCCGTCACCACCGACGAGGTGATCCTCGCCGGCTTCGCCGCACAGCGCCCGTCGGCGTTCCGCCTCGTCGACATGACACTGCCGAAGGACACCTGCGTCGGTGGGCGGCTGCGGGCCGCGGGTGGGCCGTTCTCCGTCGAGCGGTACGGCATCGGGCTGGCCCGCGGCGATGACGCCGCCCGCGATGCGATCAACGCCGCTCTGCGCGGGATGCTCGAATCGGGCGAGTGGGAAAGGGCCCTGCGACGGTCCGTCGGCGATCAGGAGGCCGCGCGAACCGTCGACCGCGACGGCGGTCCGGACCGGTTGGTGGCGGGCCTCGGCGACCTCGGCTTCCTCACCGCGACGAGCGCGCCGTGCGCGGCGCGCTGACCGTCACAGGTACGGGCTCGTGAGCAGCTCGATGCCGTGCCCTGCGGGGTCGCGGAGGTAGACACCGCGCCCGCCGTGGCCGTGGTTGATCCGGCCGGGCTCCTTCCAGAACGGGTCTGCGGCGTGGTCCATTCCACGCTCGGTGACGAGCGCGTAGGCGCGGTCGAAGTGGTCGTCGTCGAGCAGGAAGGCGTAGTGCTGCGGCTGGATGTCGATCGGCGGCGCCGCGATCTGCAGCAGGACGCCGTCCTCGATCTCGAGGTTGGTGAACGGTCCCCAGGACTCGACGGGGCGCGCCTCGAGGTAGTCGCGGTAGAACGCTGCGGACTCGGCGCTGTCCGCGGCGAAGATGATGGTGTGGTTGAAACGTGCCGGCATGATGTCTCCTTCGGGTTCGGAATCGGGATGGTGTGTCGCCTGATTCCGAGCGGCGGAGAGCGCGCGGTCAACCGTTCGCCGGATCACCCGTCCGTGCGTGGCGCGAGGCCGTTCCGGCAGTCATGACAGTGGACGATACCCGGTGCCGCTCCCCCGGGCCAGACCGTGGGCCTATCGGGTGATGCGCACAGCGAAGCCCCCGGAGTGATCTCCGAGGGCTTCACTTCGCGTGGGATCGCTCCCATGGTTGTTGTGCGCGACCGCGACGTCGTACTCGAGTCGCGCGGCTACTCCTGCTGCGCGTCGGCCTTCTCGCGGATCGCGTCGAGCACGACGGACAGCGCCAGCGACGGGTGATAGCCACGGCGCCCGAGCATGCCGACCAGCCGCTGCGTGAGCTTGTCCCGGTCCGTCCGGTCTTCCGGGACCTGGACGCGGGCGAGCTTGCGCGCCACCAGTTCCGCGGCGCGCTCCCGCTCGTCCTCGCGGCTGACGGTGTCGAGTGCTGCGGATGCCTCCTCGTCACCGACGCCCTTGGTGCGGAGCTCCTGCGCCAGGGCCCGCCGGCCGCGGCCGGAGAACTGGTGGCGGGACTGCACCCAGCGCTGCGCGAACGCGGCATCGTCGATCAGCCCGGCGTCGACGAACTTGTCGAGCATCCGCTCGGTGAGCTCCTCGTCGAAACCGCGCCGCGCGAGTTTGTTGCGCAGCTCGGCCCGCGAATGATCGCGCATCCCGAGAGCGCGGTAGATCAGGTCCCGGGCCAGCGCCTCCCGCTTGGCCGGATCCTGATCGACCTGCTGCCGATCATCACCGCCCGCCTCACTGCCGTCGCGCGGGCGGCGCCCACGGCGCCGGCCGCGCGAGACGACCTCATCGTCGGCGTAGTCCGACATCGCGACTTAGAAGTCGACGGGTGCGGGAGCGATCTCGTCGGCCTCGGCAGTGACGTCGGCCCCCACGCCGAGCTTCTCCTTGATGCGCTTCTCGATCTCGTCGCGCACGTCCGGGTTCTCGACCAGGAACTTACGGGCGTTCTCCTTGCCCTGGCCCAGCTGGTCACCGTCGTACGTGTACCAGGAGCCGGACTTGCGGATGAAGCCCTCGTTGACGCCCATGTCGATGATGGAGCCCTCGCGGCTGATGCCCTGGCCGTAGATGATGTCGAACTCGGCCTGCTTGAACGGCGGGGAGACCTTGTTCTTGACGACCTTGACGCGGGTGCGGTTACCCACGGCATCGGTGCCGTCCTTGAGCGTCTCGATCCGGCGCACGTCCAGACGCACCGAGGCGTAGAATTTCAGCGCCTTACCGCCCGTGGTGGTCTCGGGCGAGCCGAACATGACGCCGATCTTCTCGCGCAGCTGGTTGATGAAGATGGCCGTGGTGCCCGAGTTGTTCAGGGCACCGGTCATCTTACGGAGCGCCTGGCTCATGAGGCGGGCCTGCAGGCCGACGTGGCTATCGCCCATCTCGCCCTCGATCTCGGCCTTGGGTACCAGGGCCGCCACCGAGTCGATCACGATGATGTCCAGCGCGCCGGAACGGATCAGCATGTCCGCGATCTCCAGCGCCTGCTCACCGGTATCGGGCTGGGAGACGAGCAGGGCATCGGTATCGACCCCCAGCTTCGCGGCGTAGTCGGGATCGAGCGCGTGCTCGGCGTCGATGAAGGCGGCGATGCCGCCGTTGGCCTGCGCCTCGGCCACCGCGTGCAGCGCGACCGTGGTCTTACCCGAGGACTCCGGGCCGTAGACCTCGATGACGCGACCGCGCGGAAGACCGCCGATGCCCAGCGCCACGTCCAGCGCGATGGAGCCGGTCGGGATCACGGCGATGGGCTGGCGCACCTCGTCTCCGAGGCGCATGACGGAGCCCTTGCCGTAGTTCTTGTCGATCTGTGCGAGGGCCAGCTCGAGGGCCTTATCGCGATCCGGTGCCGCAGGTGCCATGGGACTCTCCGTCCTTCGGGCCGAGGCTGGTACCAGCCGCGGCGCTGGGTTCTACTGTTGCTACGGACGTTAGAGGGACCGTCTGACAAGTTTTCGCATCCGCATCGGGCGCGCTCTCGCCGGCTCACTTTCACGTCGAACACCGTCGACTATAGGCGAACCTGCGTTCGAAGCAAGCATCGAACGCGCGACACGCCGGGACCCGCCCTCGTGACCATCCAAGCGCCGTCACATCACGCACTCGACCTGCAGTTCTCCGCCCTGACGTCGCTTTCGCCGCTCCGGTTGACCATCGACATGAGGTGAGGGTTGAGGGCGGAGAGGACCCGAAGCGGGCGGAACGGCTAGCGCCGGGCGACGACGGCGTAGAACCGCACTGCGATGCGCAGCGCTCCTCTCGCGAGGGCTGCGTCGAGGAGTCTCTGGACATCAGTGAGTTCAGACGCCGACAACACCTCCGAAGCGGCGGCGTTCAACCCTGCGCTGACACCCCGCACGAGTTCCGGAGCGAAGTCGTCGAGCACCGCCTCCCGCTGATCGACGATGGTGAGGCCCTCACCGGTGAGATGGTCGGCGAGATGGCGGCCCACCTCCTGGTGATCCGTGAACGGGAGCCGAACACGAGCCCTGACCTCGAGCAATGTACTGGTCGCCTGCTCATCGTCGGCGACGAGCACCTCCAGGCTCGACCAGTCCGAATCGGTCACCGCGACGATCCCGCCGTCCCGCACGACCCGCGCACATTCCCGGACGGCGTCAACAGGCGAATGGCGGACGTGCTGAAGAACTCGCTCACAGACCACCGCGTCGACCACGGCGTTCCCGAGGGGAAGCGCCGCTGCTTCGCCCACCAGGACGGACGCTTCGGTGACTCCAGCCAGGCGCTGTCGCGCGACGTCCACCATGAGCGGGTTCACGTCGAGTCCGATAGCGCGACCACCGGGTGACACAAGCCCGGCAAGCTCACCCAGCTCATCGCCGGTTCCGCACCCGACATCGAGCACTGTCGCCCCGGGGCCGACCATCAGACGCTCCCGAACCCACAGCCGCGTCGAACGAATCGCATCCATGCGCGCCTGTCGGTCCAATGATGCGACGAATCCACCGATATCAGCGCCGGACATCCTTGCGGCCCAGCTACTCCCCTTGCCGCCCACAACCGAATCCCAGCCGGAACGACGGTGACCGCCCCTCCGAGCGGAGGGACGGTCACCGTCGAACACGAGGGGCGGAGGGCTACCAGCCCAACGCCTGCAGCTGCGCCTGTACGGCGGCGCGGTACTTCGCCACGTTGTCGGTCTTGATCGACTCGTAGCCGCGGACCATGTCGGGCAGCTCGGCGAGCGCTACGACCTGGCTCCGCTGCGCCTCGCTGACGCGACCACCCTCGGCGGCGGCGATCATGAGGCCCACCAGCGCCCGGTACTCGGCGATGAGCGTGCGCTCCATGCGGCGCATCTCGGTCATGCCGAAGAAGTCGAGCTTGGTGCCGCGCAGGCGCTTCATCTTCGCCAGCGTCTTCATCCCCGGGTTCACCCACTCGCCCAGCGCGAGCTTGTTCTTGAGGCCCATCTCGCGCAGCGTCGGCGGGTGCAGGCGGATCGCCTTCTTGGCGTCGGCGCCGAACTCGTCGGCGACCTGCGCCGCGAAGCCGTCGTCCTGCGAGAGCCGGGCCACCTCGTACTCGTCCTTGTAGGCCATCAGCTTGTGCAGGTTGTGCGCGACGGCCGCCGTGAGATCCTCCGCCCCCCAGTCCTTCTCGGCACGGAAGACGCGGGCGACGTCGTCGACGTAACGCTGCGCGTAGGCCTTGTCCTGGTACGCGACGAGCTCATCGACCCGGATCCCGACCTGGCGCAGCAGCTCCTCCGAGCCACCGTCGAGCACCGAGACGAGCCCCTGCGCGAAGACGCTGACCGGGGCCGGAGCCGGGATCGGGTGCAACGCGTCGATCGCGGCCTTGACGCCGGCCGGGTCCGAGACCGACTGGCGGCCGCGGCGGAAGGCCTGCAGGTTCTTCTCGACGGCCACGCCGTTGAGCTCGATGGCCCGCTCGAGCGACTCCGAGCTGATCGGCAGCGCGCCGGTCTGGAACGCAGCGCCCACCATGAACAGGTTGGCGTACTGCTCGTCACCGAACAGCTGCAGCGTCAGGTCGCCGGGATCGAGGTAGACGGTGCGCAGCGACGCCCGGTCGATGGCCTCGTGGATGCTCCGCGAATCCGGGTACCCCACCGACGTGTCGATCACCATCTGGCCGGTGGGCACCTGTGTGGTCGAGACGATCGAGGTGGTGCGCTCGGGCGAGGCCACCTTGAGGTTCGCCGGGTCGACGCCGACGAGGCTGTCGCAGGACAGGTACACGTCGCAGTCGCCGGAGGCGACCTTCGCGGCCTGATCGACGTACGTCGCGGAGACCTTGATGTCCGAGACGACGGCGCCGCCCTTCTGCGCCATACCGGTCATGTCGACGGTGCGGGCCGAGTGTCCGTCGAGCACCGTGGCCGTGGCCATGATCTGCGAGACCGTGACCACGCCCGTGCCGCCGATACCGGTGACGCGGATGGCCATGCCGTCCGCCTCGCGGCGGGCCTTCTTCGGCTGTGGGATGGAGTCGGCGGTGATGTCGGGCACCGACTTGCGCACCTTGCCGACCTCGCCCGGGGTCACCGTCACGAACGACGGGCAATCGCCCTTGAGGCAGGAGAAGTCGAGGTTGCAGGAGCTCTGGTCGATGCGGGTCTTGCGGCCGAACTCCGTCTCGACCGGGTGCACCGAGAGGCAGTTGCTCTTCTGGCCGCAGTCGCCGCAGCCCTCGCAGAGCCGCTCGTTGATCACGACGCGCTGGTTCGGCGTGGGGTACTTGCCGCGCTTGCGCTTGCGCCGCTTCTCCGCCGCGCAGTGCTGATCGTGCACGAGCACGGTGACGCCGGCGACCTCGGCCAGCTCGCGCTGCACGTCGAGGGTGTCGGCGCGATCGCGGACCTCGACGCCCTTGGGCAGGCCGAGCGCCTTGGTGCGCTTGGGATCATCGGAGGTGACGACGACCTTGGTGACGCGCTCGGCGAGCAGCAGCGTGCAGATCTGCGGCAGCGTCATCTCGCCGACCGGGTCCTGGCCGCCGGTCATGGCGACGGTGCCGTTGAACAGCAGCTTGTAGGTGATCCGCTCCCCCGAGGCCACCGACTGGCGCAGGGCCAGCGAGCCCGAGTGCATGAACGTGCCGTCGCCGATGTTCTGGACGAAGTGCTTCTCGGTCACGAAGGGGGCCATACCGACCCACTGCGCGCCCTCGCCGCCCATCTGGCTGACGCCGGTCACCTCGCCCACCTGCTGCGGGTCCATCAGGAGCACCATCGCGTGGCAGCCGATGCCGGCGCCGACGAGCGTGTCGTCGGCGACCTTGGTGGACGTGTTGTGCGGGCAACCCGAGCAGAAGTACGGGCTGCGCGCGGCCAGCGGCAGCTCGATGCGGGTGCGCACCTGGGCCTTGCGGTCCAGCCAGTCCTTCGCGGCGGGCACCTTGTGCACGCGGGCCAGGCGCGAGGCGAGGCCGCGGGAGACGGAGTCCACGTCGAGCTCACCGAAGCGCGAGAACAGGGTGGAGCCGTCCTCGTTGGCCTTGCCGACGATGTTCGGGGCGCCCGGGTGGCGGAAGAGGATGTCGCGCATCATCGTCTCGAGGAAGTCTCGCTTCTCCTCGACCACGATGACCTCGTCGAGCCCGTCGATGAACTCGTGCAGGATCTGCCGCTCGAAGGGATAGACCATGCCCATCTTGAGGATGCGGATGCCGAGGCGGTTGAGGTCGCCGTCCTCGATGCCGATGAGCCGCAGGGACTCGCGCACGTCGAGGTAGGTCTTACCGGCGCAGACGATGCCGATCCGGTCGTCGCCGGAGCGCACCGTGATCCGGTTGAGCCGGTTGATCCGGGCGTACTCGGTGGCGCGGGGCATGCGGACGGTGAGCTGGTTCTGCTCGAGTTCCATCAGCTTCGCGCCCAGCAGCTGGCCCGACGGGACGTGCGGGCTGGTGCCCAGGTCCCCGTAGACCGGCAGGATGCGATCGGGATGCACGTCGGCGGTCGACGAGCCGTCCGCGACGTGGGCGGAGATCTTCAGCGAGGTCCACAGGCCCGAGACGCGCGACATGATCGCGGCGTGCACGCCGAGGTCGAGGATGTCCTGCGAATCGGCCGGGTAGAGGATCGGCATGTAGAGATCGGCGAGCGACATCTCGGAGGCGCACGGCACCGTCGAGCTCTTGGCGCCCGGATCGTCGCCGACGAGGGCGACGGCGCCGCCCGTCGGGTGCGTGCCGATCATGTTGGCGTGCCGCAGCGCGTCGGTGGCGCGGTCGAGGCCGGGGGCCTTGCCGTACCAGTAGCCCGTGACACCGTCGAGGCCGCGGTCGAGGTGCCCGACCTGGGCCGCGATCTGGGAGCCCATGACCGACGTGGCGGCGAGCTCCTCGTTGAGACCCGGGCGGTGCACGATGTCGAAGTCCTTGAGGTACTTCGTGCGCTTGGCGATCTCCAGGTCGTAGCCCGCGAGCGGCGAGCCCTCGTAGCCGGAGATGAACGAGCCCGTCGTGAGATTCTGGCGGCGGTCGAGGCGGGCCCGGTCGCGCACCATGCGCACCAGGGCCTGAATGCCCGTCAGGTAGATCGTGCCCTCTTCGCGCGTGTACCGATCGTCCAGGGAGAAGGACTCGACCGAGGCCGACTGCCCGCCCCGGGGATCCGCGTCGTGCTGGCCGGCCTGCGCGGCGGCGGCACTGCCGGGCGCCTTCTCGATCGGCGAATTGGCGTCAAGGGTCACTGAAACCACCGTGCTTTCTCTCAATGCGCCGCATTCCAGGGGTGGCGGAACGCAGCGCGGGCTGTGTCGGTGGTCACAGCATAACCGCAGAGACGACGTATTTCACAGCCGTCCCGGGCGACTCGCCGCGTGCCGACCGGACCCGCCGGTCCGGGCCGATACCCTGACTGATCGTGAACCTCCATCTCGCCCGGATCGCCGCCGTCGTGGCCGGCCTGATCGGCCTGGTGCTCGCGATCGCGACGCCCCTACTGCCGATCAAGCAGACCGCCGTCACGATCGATTGGCCGCAGTCCGGTTCACTCGCTCCGGTCACCGCACCGCTGACGATGTACAAGCCGCTGCAGGTGGACGCCACGATCCCGTGCGCGGTCGCGGCGGCGGCACCGTCGGACAGGCAGACGGTGCTGGCGGCCACGACACCCCCGCCCGCCGGGGACCGGGCGCGCACGACCGGGCTGTACGTCACCGTCGACGGGGAGGCCCTGACGGTCCGCTCCCGCGGCGCGCTGGTGCACACCGTGCCCCGCGCCGACCTGGGCCGGTGCGGCGACCTGCGGATCACGGTCGACGCCGATCACGCCTTCGCCGCGGCGACCGGCATCTCCGGTCAGGGCGATGTCCGGGGCGACCTCCGGCCGCAGGTCGTGGGCGTCTTCTCGGACCTGCCCGCGAACCTGCAGGGCCCGACGCCGAAGCTCACGATCGACGTCGATTCGCGCTACACCTCGTCGCCGTCGGTGCTCAAGGGCATCGCGATCCTCGTCGGCGTGGCCTGCGTGCTCGTCTCGCTGTTCGCGCTGGCGCTGCTCGACCGCGCCGACGGCCGGCGCCGCGGCGGGCTGCTCCCCCGCCGCTGGCTGCACGTGCGCCTCGCCGACGTCGCGGTCGTCGGCAGCCTGCTGGCCTGGCACATCGTCGGGGCGCCCACATCGGACGACGGCTACATCCTGGGCATGATCAAGGCCGCGCCGCACTCGGGCTACATGCCCGAGGTCTTCCGCTACTACGACGCGCCCTACGCGCCCTTCGGCATGCCCTTCTACGTCGTCTCGTGGATGGCGGACCTGAGTGTCTCGAGCCCCTGGCTCCGCCTGCCGGCGCTGCTCTCGGGCATCCTCGCCTGGTTCCTGCTCTCCCGCGAGGTGCTGCCCCGGCTCGGGCTGAGCAAGCGTCGCGCGCCGACGGACTACTCGCGCGCGCTGTGGGCCATGGCGGCCGTCTTCACCCTGTTCTGGCTCACCTACAACCCCGGCCTGCGCCCCGAGCCGATCGTCGCGGTCGGCACCGTCGTGACGTGGTGCCTGGTCGAGCGCAGCATCGCGACCCGGCGCCTCGCCCCCGCGGGCGTCGGTCTGGTCGTCGCCGGGCTCACCCTCTCCGCAGCCCCCACGGGCAGCTTCGCGTTCGTCGTCTTCCTCGTCGCGGCGGCGCCGCTGTGGAAGGCCGTCGTCGCGCACGTGAAGGCCAACGGCTACGCCGCGACGCTGCTCACGCTCGCGGCTGCCGGAGCGTCGGTGCTCTTCCTGGTCTTCGCCGATCACGGCCTCGTCGAGATGCTGCAGTCCACCAAGCTCCTCGGCGACGTCGGGCCGAGCGAGCCCTGGCACCGCGAGATCATCCGGTACGAGGCCCTGTTCCAGCAGAACCCCAACGGTTCCGTGGCCCGACGGTTCGCGATGCTCGCCCTCTTCCTCGGATCCGTCATCGTCGGGACGCTGCTGCTGTGGCGGCGGCGGATCCCCGGCATCGCCACCGGACCCGCGCGCCGCGTGGTCGCCGCGATCGGCGTCTCGCTGCTGGTCATGGCGTTCAACCCCACCAAGTGGACCCACCACTTCGGCGCCTTCGCGACGCTGGGCGCGATGGTCGCGGCGATCGCGGTCGTCGCCGTCGGTCCGCGCACGATCCGTCGCCCGCAGTTCCGCCTGCTCGCGCTCGCCGCGGTCGCAGGCTGTGCGACGCTGGCGTTCGAGACCACCAACGGCTGGTTCTACCCGGGCAACTTCGGCATCCCGTGGGGCGGCGCGGCGCCGACCGTCGCGGGTGTCTCGATCGCGACCGTCTTCGGCGCGCTCACGGTGCTGCTGCTCGGCGCGGCACTCGTGGTGCACGTGACCGGCTGGTCCCCGCGAATGCCGGAGATCGCCGGCCGACTGCCCGGATTCGCGACCCCGATCACCCTGGTCGCGACGCTGATCATCGCCATGATCGGTGCCACCAACGTGGCGTCGATCATGATCCAGCGGCCCGCGTACTCGTACGGCCAGCAGAACCTGCGCTCGCTCGTCGGCCAGCCCTGCGGCATGGCCGACGAGGTCCTCGTCGAGCGCGATGCGACCGCCGGCGTCCTCGCGCCGATCGGCGCGGCGCCCGACCCGCTGGTCGGCGAACTGAACGCCAACTTCACACCGAACGGCATCGCCGGCAGCCTCAGCTCGAGTTCGCGCGGCGCGGCCGACCTGGTGCGCACCGGCGACGCCGACAACACCCCGTCGAACACGGGCGGCACCGGCGGCGGCACGCTGGACCGGCCCGGTGTCAACGGCTCGACCGCGGCCCTGCCCTTCGGCCTCGACCCCGCCCGCGTGCCGATGGTGGGCAGCCGTCAGACCGGCCCCCAGCACTCCGCGCGCGCGATCTCCAGCTGGTACGCGCTGCCCGCCGGCGGGATCGACAGACTGCTGACGATCAGCGTCGCCGGCCGTTTCGGCCCCGGGGACCTGCAGCTGGAGTTCGGCTCGGGCACCGGGACCATCACTCCGAACGGCGCGGTCACGCCGATCGACATCGGCCCGGCCCCCGCCTGGCGCAACCTGCGCGTCCCGGCGGAGACCGTGCCCGCGGGCGCGACCGCCGTGCGCGTGCGCGCGACGATCACGGCACCGTCGGAGAACACCTGGGTGGCCTACACGCCGCCGCGCGCGCCGAAGCTCGAGACGCTGCAGGAGCTCCTGGGCGACGATCCGACGCTGGTCGACTGGGGCGCCGGCATCGGCTTCCCCTGCCAGCGGCAGTGGCGCGAGAACGGCGGCGTCGCGGAGCAGCCCATGTGGCGGATCCTGCCCGAGCGGGATCTCGCGGCCGCGGCCACCACCACGTGGCAGGGCGGCGATGCCGGCGGTCCGCTGGGCTGGGCACTGCTACTCGCCAAGGCGCAGACGGTGCCGACCTACCTGAACCACGACTGGGGCCGGGAGTGGGGCGCGCTGGAGCGGTACGTGCCCTACGTCGACGCGCCCGCGGCACAGCTGGGCCGGACGGAGGTCACGCGCTCCGGCCTGTGGTCGCCGGGCCCGACGCCGCAGGAGTAGTCACCAGCGGGACCTCGGAACATCGGGGTCCGGGCACAGGGCACGCGCCCGGCGCCAGCCCGGCTACCAGCGGGACCGGGGGACGTCGAACTCGGAACACAACGCCCGCCACACGTCGCGCGGGTCGACACCGGATTCGATGGCCTGATCACCGGTGACGCCGTAGTCGGGGAGCCGGTGATCGCGCATCAGGGTATCGCCACGCAGGGTGCCGAACTCGGCGTAGAGCAGTTCGCGGAAGTCGGTGAGGCGCACCGCTCCAGGCTACCGATAGGCCTCGCAGACGAGCACCGGGTCGGCGACGCGGTGCGCGCTCCGGGCGGCGGTCCGCGCGGCGCGCGCGAACGAGGGCTCGTCGAGGACGCGGCGCACGCCCGCGCGGATCGCGTCGGCGGTCGCGGGACGCACGAGGACGCCGCTCCCCTGTCGCGCGACGCGGTTCGCGAGCTCCCATTGATCCCCGCCGCCGGGCACGACGACGACCGGCTTACCGGCCGTGAGCGCCTTGGTGAGCATGCCGTGGCCGCCGCCGCAGATCACGGCGTCGGCGCGGGCGACGAGACCGTCCTGACGGCCGAAGCCGCTGGCGACCCAGGGCTCGTCGAAGGCGGGCGGGTTGAGTCCGCTCACCGCGAGTCGCACGCCCTGGTCCCGGAGCGCTTCGACGGCGACCTCGGCGAGGTTCTGCTCCCCCGTCGCCGCCGTCGACGGGGCCACCATCACCAGCGGGCCGGCACCGTCGGGCACGGGGCACGGATCGTCCGTCGGCTCCAGAGTCAGGGGCCCGACGAGGTGCGTGCGCGCCGGCCAATCCGGCCTGGGGACTTCGAGGGCGGGAATGGTGGCGACGAGCCGCCCCGCGGGGCCGATGTCGTGGGCCGGCAGTCCGATCCCGGCGCGCGCCTCCGCGCGCTGACGGTGGCCGTTGCGGATGTCGCGCGCGGTGAAGGCGCGGAGCACCGCGTCGCGCAGCAGCTCCCGGGGAGTCTGCGCGGGTGCGAGGCCGGAGCCGATCGGCGGGAGGCCCTTCGACGGCAAGTACAGCGGATGCGGGCTCAGTTCCAGCCAGGGGACGCGGAGGAGTTCCGCGGCCATGCCGCCGCCGGGGGTGAGGATGTCCGCCACCACGAGGTCGGCGCGGAAGTCCTCGATGTCGGGAAGAACACAGGTGGCGATGTACGCGGCGCGACCGTGGATCTTGGATCCGGCGTCGCCGTCGTCGTCGCCCGGCCGCGCGGCCAGGCCCGGGAGCTCCCGGGTGTCGACGCCGTACCGCGCACCGACGTCGCGCCACTGCCGTCCGGTGAAGACGACGGACTCGTGACCGGCACCGTTCAGGCGGAGAGCGAGCGCGAGGCCGGGCAGTGCATGCCCGGCCTCGGATCCCGCGACGATCGCTACGCGCACCCGCACTCCTTCTTCAGAGCCGTCGGTACGCCCCGCGGTGGGACGTACGCGGGAGGAGCCCCGCTAGAACGTGCTCGGGGTCTTCTTCCCCGAGCTCAGCCACTTGACCACCGTGACGATACCGATGATCACCAGCGCGATGATCGCGAGCGGGAACAGGGACTTGATGATCGCCGAGGCCACCATCAGTACGAGCCAGACGGCGACGATGGCGCCGAGGATCTTCCAGAACATTGGGTGCACCTTTCGGGAGCTTTCGGATGAGCCTTTCGTCTTCCATACTGCCCCTGCGAGAGCGTGGAAGTCACGCGCTGAACTGCGGTTTCAGGGGTATTTGGGGGTTAACCCCGAGGGCTGGTCACCACCTGTGGGGATCCGGCACGGGCGGCAGCGCGGCGATGCCGTAGGCCCAGGCGCGCAGCCGCTCGGCGGTCTCCTGCAGGCGGGGCGTGGCGTAGCTGAGCTCGTCGAACCGGGCGGGCGAGCCGAGTGACCGGCGCGCCGCCGCCACCGTCATGGCGGCCGACCGCACCATCTCGCGGTAGGCGTCTACACCCTCGTCCAGGCTCGCGAGGCCCTCGTCGAAGGTCTCGCGGAGGTACGCGGCGGAGCCACCGCCGCCTGCGACGACCCGTTCGAGGTCGACGAGTTGCTCGGCGTAGGCGACGATCGCGTCGGCCGAGGCTTCGGCGTCGTCGTCGAGCTCGCTCAGCGAGTCCGGCGGGAGCGCACCGGAGCGGGTGAGCACGGACATGAGCGCCAGGAACTCCTGCTCGGCGTCGGCGAGGGCGCGGACGGGTCCGTGGAGGGCCGACGAGCGGCCCGGGACGGCGCGACGGGCGTAGGTCCGGGGCGGCGGCGGGGTGCGACGCAGCCGGTGCAGCTTGCGCACGGCGTAGCCGGCCGGCACGGCGATGAGCGCGGTGACGGCGGTGGCGGTACCGCCCACGACGGGCGCGGCCGCCGCGAAACCGCCGACGGCGACGACCGCGGACGTGGAGGTGGTGGCCGCCCAGCTGTTCACGCTGTAGCGGGCCTGCTTGATGGAGCGCTGGTGCGCCGCCTTCGGATCCTTCCGGCGGGCGGCCTTGTCGCGCGCCTCGTCGGCGGCGCGGGCGGCGGTCTCCATGGCGGTGGATGCCGCGGTGATCGCCGAGGCGGCCATGCGACCGGCGGAGGCCGCCACCGCCGAGAAATCGGTGCGGTAGCGGCCTCGCTGGTCGGTCATGGTTCCTTCTCGTCGTCCTGCCGCAGTGCTACTGCTGACCCGGGTTGGGCGCCTGCTGCGGGGTCTGCGGAGCGGGAGCGGCCTGCGGCGCCGCCGGGGCACCCTGGATCTGGCCGCTGGCCTGCATCGACGCGCGGATCTGCTCGAGCCGCGAGTGGCCCGCCATCTGGACGGTGGCCTGCTGGACCTCCATCATGCGGCCCTGCACCGAGTTCTGCGCGAGCTCGGTGGAGCCGAGAGCGTTGGCGTAGCGGCGCTCGATCTTCTCGCGCACCTCGTCCAGGTTCGGGGTGTTGCCCGGAGCCGCGAGCTGGCCCATCTGGTTGAGCGACGCCGAGACCTGCTCCTGCATCTTCGCCTGCTCGAGCTGGCTGAGCAGCTTGGTGCGTTCGGCGAGCTTCTGCTGCAGCTGCATGGCGTTCTGCTCGACGGCGCGCTTGGCCTGGCCGGCGGCCTGCAGCGACTGGTCGTGCAGTCCCTTGAGGTCCTCGACGCTCTGCTCCGCGGTCACCAGCTGCGCGGCGAAGGCTTCGGCAGCGTTGGTGTACTCGGTGGCCTTGGCCACGTCACCGGCGGCGGTGGCCTGGTCGGCGAGCTGCACGGCCTGACGGGTGTTGGCCGACAGCTTCTCGACCTCGGCGAGCTGACGATTCAGCTTCATCTCGAGCTGGCGCTGGTTGCCGATCACGGCGGCGGCCTGCTGCGAGAGGGCCTGGTGCTGCCGCTGCGCATCCTCGATCGCCTGCTGGATCTGGACCTTGGGATCGGCGTTCTCGTCGATCTTGGCGTTGAACAGCGCCATCAGGTAGTGCCACCCCTTGACGAACGGGTTAGCCATCGTCAGTTCTCCTCCACTCGGAACGTCCATCGCCGAATCCACGTCCGGCCGCCCGGCGACGCCGGACTCGTGCTTACCAATCTATCGGGAAAAGGCACCGTCGCGCCGCCCTGATCCGCGGGTTCGGGGAAAACCCCGAATCCGCGGAACCGTTGTCCGGGGTCAGGCCGCGGCGAGGGCCGGCGCGGGGATCACCATCGTGGGGATCGGGCGCATCGACACGCTGGCCTGCGCCACCACATCGGCCACGTCGATCGCCAACGCGCCGCAGATGGCGGCCAGCAGCTCGCTGGACGCCTCCTTCTGGCCGCGCTCGACCTCCGACAGGTAGCCGAGGCTGACCTGGGCCGCCGAGGACACGTCCCGCAGCGTGCGACTCTGGCGCACCCGGGTCTTGCGCAGGTTCTCGCCGATCGCCTCGCGAAGCAGTAGAGCCATGCTCACCTCCGTATTGGTATCTGTCCAGTCAACGCGGGGCGGGCCCAGATGGTTCCCGATTCGCCGAAACCCGCTCGATCAGTTCCCGCAGCGCGGCCTCGACCGCGCCCCGACGGACGGCGGCACGGTCACCGTCGAGCCGCAGCGTGGTGACCGTGGTGCCCGACGGCCCGGAAAGCCCCAGGTGGACGGTGCCCACAGGCACGCCGTCCTGCTCCGTGGGGCCGGCGACGCCGGTCAGGCCGACGCCCCAGTCGGCGCCGCAGCGCGTCCGCGCACCGTCGGCCAGCGCGCGGGCGGTGTCCGGGTGGACGGGTCCGTTGCGTTCCAACTCGTTCGACGGGACACCCGCCAGGCTCGCCTTGAGGTCGGTCGCGTAGACGATGAGGCCGCCGCGGAGCACGGCGCTCGCGCCCGGGACGTCGGCGATCGTCGCGGCGAACAGGCCCGCCGTGAGCGACTCGGCGGACGCGACAGTCTCACCGCGCTCGGCGAGCGCGGCTACGAGGCGCGCAGCCTCACTTGCGGCCACGCCACCAGCTGAGCAGGTAGTCGACACCGGTCGCGACCGTGACGATGACGGCGGCGCCCATCAGGATCTGACTGGGCAGGTCCATCCACGACGGCAGCGGCATCAGGTACAGGCCGATCGCGAGGGTCTGCAGCAGGGTCTTGAGCTTGCCACCGCGGCTCGCGGGGATCACGCCGTCGCGGATCACCGCGAAGCGGAACGCCGTGATGCCGAACTCCCGGGCCAGGATCACCAGCGTGACCCACCACGGCAACTCCCCCAGCACCGACAGCCCCACGAAGGCGGCACCGGTGAGCGCCTTGTCGGCGATGGGGTCCATGAGTTTGCCGAAGTTGGTGATCAAGCCGTAGCGGCGCGCGATCTGCCCGTCCACCCGGTCGGTGATCATGGCGGCCGCGAAGATCGCGAAGGCGATCCAGCGCCAGGTCGTGGAATGACCACCGTCGACGAACAGCGCCGCGAGGAAGACGGGGACGAGTACGATCCGGAGCACCGTCAACCCGTTCGCGACGTTGACGTTCGAGACAGGTGTGCTCGCGGGCTGCACGCCGTCCGTTGCACTCACGTCGATCAGCCTATCGGTAGGCGTAATCCGCGGCTCTGCGCGCTACGGTTTCTCTCGCGGCGGCCCCTCCCGGCGGTACCGCCGGTCTCCGGTATTCAA
The DNA here is from genome assembly GCF_007858445.1 of Tsukamurella sputi. Classification (GTDB taxonomy): domain Bacteria; phylum Actinomycetota; class Actinomycetes; order Mycobacteriales; family Mycobacteriaceae; genus Tsukamurella; species Tsukamurella sputi. The sequence continues at coordinate 530,809 of NZ_VIGV01000002.1, forward strand.
CCGATCACACCCTCACTGGCACACCATGAACCAGCCCTCACCGGGGTGTTGTGAGTGTGGTGAATCACGCCCAACCATGATTGACTCCTCCGGTGAACGTGATCGGTGAGCTGCGGGCGGCGGGCTGCGCCTTCGCCGAACGCGAGGCCGAACTGCTGGAGAGCGCCGCGTCCGGCCCCGACTTGGAAGCCCTCGTCCGCCGACGATGCGCCGGCGAACCGCTCGAGCACCTCCTGGGCTGGGTGGAGTTCCGGGGCCGTCGGCTGACCGTCGGTCCGGGGGTCTTCGTGCCCCGCCGCCGGACCGAGCTGTTGTCCGAGTTGGCCGACGGTACCGGCGTGCTGGTCGAGTTGTGCTGCGGCGCGGGGCCGGTGGCCGCGACCTCGGCCGCCGCCAAGACCTACGCCGTGGACATCGACCGCACCGCCGCCGAGTACGCCGCGCGCAACGCGCCCGATGCGACGGTGCTGGTCGGGGACCTGTTCGCCCCGCTGCCCGGCGCCCTGCGCGGCACCGTCGACGTGATCGCGGCGAACGCCCCCTACGTCCCCACCGCGGCCATCGCGACGATGCCGCCGGAGGCCCGCGACAACGAGCCGCACCGGGCCCTGGACGGCGGGCCCGACGGCCTGACCCTGCACCGGCGCATCGCCATGGACGCGCCGCGCTGGCTGCGGTCCGGCGGCCGGGTGCTCATCGAGACCGGGCGTCAACAGGCCACCTACACGGTGGCCGCGCTGCGCGCCGTGGGCCTGCTGACACACATCGAGATCGACGACGACCGCCAGGCCACGGTGGCCGTCGGCGTCATGCCCTGATCACTCACCGGAGCCTGCGTCCTTGTCGACGAGGGCCTGCTCGCCGTCGCGCTTCGACTTCACCAGCGACGCCACTGTCGTGATCACCAGGACGCCCAGGATCACGGACAGCGAGAGGCCGGTGGAGATCTCCGGTACCGCGACGTGCTGACCGCCGTTGATGAAGGGCAGGGTGTTCTCGTGCAGCGCGTGCAGCACCAGCTTGACGCCGATGAAGCCGAGCACGATCGACAGTCCGTAGGAGAGGTACACCAGACGGTCGAGCAGTCCGCCGATCAGGAAGTACAGCTGGCGCAGCCCCATGAGCGCGAAGGCGTTCGCCATGAACACCAGGTAGGGCTCCTGGGTGAGACCGTAGATCGCCGGGATCGAGTCGAGGGCGAAGAGCACGTCAGTGAAGCCGATCACCACCAGAGCCAGCAGCAGCGGCGTCGCGACCTTCTTGCCGTCGATGCGCGTGACGAGGCGGTCACCGTCGTAGTGCTCCGTGGTGGGGACGATCTTCTTGAAGAGCCGGGCGACGCGGCCCTCGCGCTCCTTCTCGTCCTCGACGGGCCCCGCGTCGGACGCCGCCTCGCGGACCAGCTTGACGGCCGTGTACAGCAGGAACGCGCCGAAGATGTAGAACACCCACGAGTAGGTGGAGATCGCGGCGGCACCGACGGCGATGAACCCGGCACGCATCACCAGCGCCAGGACGATGCCGATGAGCAGCACCTTCTGCTGGTAGATCCGGGGCACCGCGAACTTCGCCATGATGATGACGAAGACGAACAGGTTGTCCACCGAGAGCGCCTTCTCGGTCACGAATCCGGCGAAGAACTCCCCGCCGTACTTCGGCCCGGACACCGCCCACACGCCGAGTCCGAACAGGACCGCGATGCCGATGTACACCGCCGACCAGAAGCCGGATTCCTTCAGTGAGGGCTCGTGCGGCGTGCGCACGTGGCTGAAGAAGTCGAAGACGAACAGCCCGAGAACGACCAGGATCGAGACGACCCAGACGACAGCGGAAACATGCATTGCATACACCTCCGGTAAGAATCCGGAGGTCTCTCCCGACCCGACCTGCGGGTCCGGCGCGCCCGGGTGGATATCGACCCACCGTGTTGACGTTCACGCCGCGAGCGGGATACTCCCCTCACATATGCACTCCGGACTGTATCAGAAGTCCAGTTCGTCCTCGACCGGCTCGGGCGCACCGCCTCCACGCAGCGTCAGCATCAGTCCGGGCAGCTCGTCGGGCGTGACCAGCACGTCGCGCGCCTTCGACCCCTCCGACGGGCCGACGATGTCGCGCGACTCCATGAGGTCCATGAGCCGGCCGGCCTTCGCGAAACCGACGCGCAGCTTGCGCTGGAGCATGGACGTCGAACCGAACTGCGAGGACACCACCAGCTCGACGGCCTGCAGGAAGACGTCCAGATCGTCGCCGATATCGGGGTCGACGTCCTTCTTCTCGACCTTGGTCTCGGTCACGCCGTTGGCGTAGTCGGGCTCGGCCTGGTTGCGCACGAAGTCGACGACGGAGGTGATCTCCTCGTCGGTGATGAACGCACCCTGCATACGGGTCGACTTACCGCCCATCGGCAGGAACAGGGCGTCGCCCATACCGATCAGCTTCTCGGCGCCGGGCTGATCGAGGATGACCCGCGAGTCCGTCAGCGAGCTGGTCGCGAAGGCCAGGCGCGACGGGACGTTGGTCTTGATCAGGCCGGTCACCACGTCGACCGACGGCCGCTGCGTGGCGAGCACCAGGTGGATGCCGGCGGCGCGCGCCTTCTGCGTGATCCGGACGATCGCCTCCTCGACGTCGCGCGGGGCGGTCATCATGAGGTCGGCGAGCTCGTCGACGATGGCCACGATGTACGGGTACGGGCGGTAGACGCGCTCCGACCCGAGCGGCGTCGTGATCTCGCCCGAGCGGACCTTGCGGTTGAAGTCGTCGATGTGCCGCACGCGCGAGGCCTGCATGTCCTTGTACCGCTGCTCCATCTCCTCGACCAGCCAGGCCAGCGCGGCGGCGGCCTTCTTGGGATCGGTGATGATGGGCGTGATGAGGTGCGGGATGCCCTCGTAGGGCGTCAGCTCGACCATCTTCGGGTCGATGAGGATCATCCGCACCTCCTCCGGGGTGGCCCGGGCGAGCAGCGAGACCAGCATCGAGTTGACGAAGCTGGACTTGCCCGAGCCCGTCGAACCGGCGACCAGCAGGTGGGGCATCTTGGCGAGGTTGGCGTTGACCATCTCACCCTCGATGTCCTTGCCCAGGCCGATGACCAGCGGATGCGTGTCCCTGCGCGTGTTGTCCGAAGCCAGCACGTCGGCCAGGCGGACCATCTCGCGGTCGGTGTTGGGCACCTCGATGCCCACGGCGGACTTGCCCGGGATCGGCGCCAGCAGGCGCACGTTGTCGGTCGCCACCGCGTACGAGATGTTGCGGTGCAGCTGCGTGACCTTCTCGACCTTGACGCCGGGACCGAGCTCGAGCTCGTAGCGGGTCACCGTGGGGCCGCGGGTGTAGCCCGTGACGGCGGCGTCGATCTTGAACTGCTCCATGACGCCGGTGATCGCGTCGATCATGGCGTCGTTGGCGCTGGTCCCGGCCTTGGCGGGCTCGCCCTCGATGAGCAGGTCGGCCGGCGGCAGGACGTAGTCCTCGCTGTCGATCGTCCGCGCGACGGTGAACTCCTCCGACTTCGGCGCCGGCGGGGGCGTGTGGTCCTTGACCACCGCCGGGGCCCGGCGTGCGCGCGCGGGCGGAGTCGCCGGGGCCACCTCCACCGTCGGCTCCTCGGAGGGCTCGGGCTCCGGGACGATCGGCGCCGTCACCTGGTCCGACGGTGCCTCCTCGACCGGCTCCGCCGTCTTCCGGCGGCGGGCGGGACGCTTCGGCGGCTCGGGATCGGCCGGGTAGTTGTCGTACGGGTCGCCGTAGGGCGAGAGCGCACGGGTCGCGGTGTCGGCGCGACCGGAGTCGAAGGCCGCGAAGGGCGAGTCGAGATCCTCGTCGTCGACGGGCTCCTCGTCGCCGTACTGCTCGCGCATGTCGACACCGAAGTAGAACTTGAGCCGATCGACGATCTCGCGCACCGTCATACCGCTGACCAGCAACAGACCGAACGCCGCGACCAGGACGAGCAGCGGCACGGAGATCCATGCGGTGAAACCGTCGGTGAGCGGGCCACCCACCACGTAGCCGAGGTATCCCCCCGCCGCCGCGCGGTCGTCGAAGCTCGACGGTCCGCCGGACGCGATGTGCAGCAGGCCGAGGAAGGGCAGCACGATGAGCGCGCCGCCCACGCGATGCCGCACGTGCGCCGCCGGGTTGTCCGGGCGACGCATCATGATCACGCCCAGCGCGATCGCCAGCGGCGGAACGAGCACCGCGAACCAGCCGACCACGGCCCGGACTCCGGTGGAGAAGAAGGAGCCGACGGGCCCGCCGGCGTCGAAGTAGACAGCGGCACCGAGAATGATGGCGACGGCGAAGAGCGCGAGTGCCAGCCCGTCCCGCGAGTGCGTGGGCCGCGGCGGGGTCACCTCGCCGGTCGTGGTCTCCGCCTCGGGGCGGCTACCGGTGCGCACAGCCCCGCCGACGCCCTTGGCCAGCAGTTTCCACCCCGCACCGAGCCCGCGGGCCACTCCCCCACCGCCGCTCGAGGCGGCCTTCGGAGCCGCGGCAGCCTGCTTACCGCGGCTGCGCGGGGCGGCCTGACGGCTGCGCGTGGGGCTCGCGGCGCGGCTGTTGCGCGTACCGCCGGAGCGGGAGTTCGCGGTGCCGCGCGCGCGGGTACTGGTCTTCGATGCCATGGGGGCAGTCTATCGACATCAACCCCATTCGTATCAAGTGCCACACCTGTAACAGCTGAACCGGCGGCGGGTCGCTAGAGCGAGCGGACCACGGAGCCGAGCAGATCGATATCGGCGTCGGCGCCCTCGAAGGTCACGAGCGCCTCATCGCGGCCGAACGCCCACATCGTGACCTCGCCGATCGCGCCGATGACCGCCACCTCGGGGCCACGCCCGACCGCCACGACGGCGCCCTCCTCCGTCGTGAGGCTGATTCGCAGCGGCGCGCCGCGCATGGTCATCCGTCCGATCCGTCCGACGACCGACCGCAATCCCCGCGCGACCCCGTCGTCCAGCGTGCGCGGGGTCCACCCCGTCGCGGCACGCCGGATGTCCTCGGTGTGCACGAAGTACTCGCCCAGGTTGGCCTGCTCGTCGACGAGGCGCAGCGGCGAGAATCGGGGCGGACCGCCGGCCACCATCGCCAGTAGGTCGTCGAAAGGACGGGCCGCGATCTCGGCCTGCACCCGCTCCGTGTATCCGGCCAGCGGGGCGAGGAGTATGCCGGCCATCGCGTCGGGACGCCCTTCGCGAAGCACCAGGTGGGCGAGCAGTTCCCGCACGGTCCACTCGCCGCACAGCGTCGGGGCATCGGGACCGGCGGCGCGGGCCGCCTCGACGAGGGCGGCGCGTTCACTCCGGGCAGGCTTCACAGAGGTCACCCTAGTCCGGTGGGGACGTGCGCCGCAGCGGCGCCCGGGCCCGCGATGCGTACTGAAATCAAGTCAAAGTGTCCTATACTTCACATCATGATTGCGAACTCAACGTCGACGTCCCGCCGCACGCGCTTCGCCTCGGCCACAGCGCTCCTCGCCGCCGTCGCAGCGGGCGCAACGCTGGCCGCCCCCGCGGCGTCCGCCGCTCCCGTGGACAAGTCGCTCGTCCTCACTCAGGCCGAGTTCCCGGCGGGTTCGGTGGAGTACCGCACCGGCGCGCCGCGCCCCTCGAAGCTGGGCGCGGACAAGCCGACACCGGCCTGCACCACCGCGATCGAACGGGTGAACCGCGCCTCCGCGAACGCGCAGGGCTTCAGCGCCATGGCCCGCAACGGGTACTCCCTCATGCTGACCTCCGTGATCGCCCCGGTGCAGACGTCGATCTGGCGCGATGCGACCCGCGCCTGCGACGGCCCGGCGGCCGAGCTGCCGGTGCCCGGCGACCTCGCCCGTTACAACCCCGTCGTCCTGACCTACCGCAGCGGCGAGCGGGTCGAGGCCATCGAGGGCGTCGCCGACGTCGCCGGGCGCACCGTCGACGTCTACGTCGGCGGGCTCAGCGAGACCCCCGCCAACACCGACCGGTTCTGGCAGGTCTTCCGCGCCCAGATCACGAAGGCCGAGGCGGCTCGCTGATGCGCGTCCGCCATCTCCTCGCCGGTTCGACGGTGGCGGTCCTCGCCGCCGTCGGCCTCCCAGGCTTGGCCCAGGCCGCGCCGATCGTCCCCGCGCAGGCCGTGCTCGCCGCGCACGAGTTCCCCGCGGGTTCCACCGAGTACAAGGCACGGGCCGAGGTCGGCGAGCCGGCCGGACAGTTGGTCTCCGATTCCGTCTGCGGCCGCGCGGAACACGCCGTCGATCAGAGGCTCGAGGGGGCCCGCAGCACCGACGCATCCGCGCGTCGCGGGGCGCTCACCCTCGAGTCGAGTGTCATCGATCGCCCGATGTCGGCGACAATGCGAAACGCCTTCACCACCTGCGCGGCGAGCACGCCCGCTTCCAGTCGCTTGCTGCCCTCGGCCCTACCGGCCGACCTCAGTCGCTACCAGGGCTTCGTGGTGCGAATCGGCGCCGGGCAGGCCCTGTTGGGCGTCGTCGACGTCCGCGGCGCGTCGGTGGGCGTCTCGGTCGAGGGCGGCAGTTCGTCGCCGGCCGACGAGGGCGCCTTTTTCCAGGTGCTCCGCGCCCAGGTCGCGAAAGTGGAGCGACAGCCGTGATCGCGCGACGTCTCTCCGTCGCAGGCGCAATCGCCGTTGCGACTCTGGCCATCGTTCCCGCTGTCGCCCAGGCGGCTCCGGTCAACACCGCCCGGGCGATTCTGGCGGCCCACGAGTTCCCGCCCGGTTCGAGCGGCTACAAGGTCGAGACCGAGACGCTGGACCCGTTCGACGAGCCGGAGGGTTCGAGTACGCCGTGCTCACGATTCATCCGCACGATGTTCGAGCGCCTCGGCGGCGCACAGGTGACCAGCGCCCAGGCCAGTCGCGGAGCCACTGACGTCGAGGTCGCCGTCGTGAACCGGCCTATGGCGGCGCTGATGGCCGAGGGCTTCCCCACGTGCGAAGCCCAGGTAGACCCGAGGGCCCGTTCGACGGTTCTCGCCGCCCCCGCCGATCTCACACGTCTGCGTCCGTTCGTCTTCAAGGATGCCGACGAGATGCAGGCATGGGTCGACCTACGGGGCATCTCCGTCAACGTCACGGCGACCACCAACAACCGCGGTCCCGCCGATGCCGATGCCTTCTGGCAGGTCCTTCGCACGCAGATCGCAAAGGTGGAACGCCAGCCGTGAACGGACGTCGATTCGCCGCTGCCTGCGCCCTTGCCCTGACCACGGCCGTCACGATTCCGGCTCTCGCGAGCGCAGCACCGGTACAACCCGTTCGCGCACTCCTGACCGCCGCGGAGTTCCCCTCTGGCACGACGAACTACACGGCAGACCGGAGCACTCCGTCGGCCGGCATCGGCGGACCGGAGAGTGCGGAGTGCACCCACCGGCGAGATGCGCTCGAAGCCGAGTTCAAGGTAGCCGGATCGGCGACCGCCACCGCGCTGCGCGGTCGAAGCACTATCCGCGTAGCGGTCATCGACCGTCCGGTCGCGAGCCGTGCCACCGAATTCGCGACGCGGTGCCCTGCTCCGGGTACTCCAGCTCCGATAGCGCTGGGTGTTCCGAGCGACCTTCAGCACGCACGTCCGTCGATTCTCTCGTCCGGTGCGGACTTCCTCTCGAGCTGGTCCGACGTTCGGGGCACGACGGTGCTGGTCCTCACGATCGGCGAGGACGGTGTCCCCGCGGATCGCGATGCCTTCTGGCAGACCCTGCGCGCCCAGGTCGCCAAGGTCGAGCGCCAGCCGTAGCCGACGCCGCATCGTCCGAAGCGTTCTGCGACGTTCCCCGAGCGAGACGTCGCAGAACGCCTGGCGAGCTGGTCGCTAGTCCCCTACCACCATCACGGTGGGGACGATCATCGGGCGACGGCGGTAGGCCTTGTCGACCCAGCGGCCCACGGCCCGTCGAACACCCTGCGCGATGCGGTGGGCCTCCTTGACGCCCTCCGCGGCGAGGTCGGCGAGCACGTCCTCGACGAGCTGCTCCGCCTCCTTGAGCGCGGTCGGATCGTCGGAGAAGCCGCGACCGGACACCTCGGGCTTGCTGACGGCGTTGCCCTCCTTGTCGATGGCGACGCTGATGGAGATGAAGCCGCCCTCCCCCAGGACCAGGCGGTCCGACAGGGTCGACTCCCCCACGTCGCCGACGGAGTTGCCGTCCACGTAGACGTGACCGACGGGTACCTGCCCGACGATATTCGCGACACCGTCGACCAGATCCACGACGACGCCGTCCTCGGCGAGCATGATCCGGTCCTTCGGCACGCCGGTGGCCTCGGCCAGCGCGGCGTTGGCACGCAGGTGCCGCCATTCGCCGTGCACGGGCATCGCATTGCGCGGCCGCACGGCGTTGTACAGGTACAACAGCTCGCCGGCGCTGGCGTGGCCCGAGACGTGGACCTTCGCGCTCTGTTGCGTGATCACCTTGGCGCCGAGCTTCGACAGCCCGTTGACCACGGCGAAGACCGAGTTCTCGTTGCCCGGGATGAGCGAGCTGGCGAGCACGACGAGGTCGTTCGGCGAGATGGTGATGTTGCGGTGCTCGCCGCGGGCCATGCGGGAGAGCGCGGCCAGGGGCTCGCCCTGCGAGCCGGTCGAGATGAGCACGATCCGGTCGTCGGGCAGCGACGCGGCGGTGTCGAGATCCACCTCGACGCCCTCGGGCAGGTGCATGTAGCCGAGCTCCTGCGCGAGCGCCATGTTCCGCACCATCGAGCGGCCGACGAAGGTGATCCGCCGGTTGTGCGCCATCGCGACCTCGGCGATCTGCTGGATGCGGTGCACGTGCGAGGCGAAGGACGCGACGATCACGCGGCCCTTCGCGCGGCCGATCACGTTGTCCAGCACCGGCCCGATCTCGCGCTCGGGGGTCACGAAGCCCGGGACCTCGGCGTTGGTCGAGTCCACGAGGAACAGGTCCACGCCGGCGTCGCCGAGCCGCGAGAAGCCCGCCAGGTCGGTGAGGCGGCCGTCGAGCGGCAGCTGGTCGAGCTTGATGTCGCCGGTGTGCAGAGCCACCTGGCCACCCGCGTGGATCGCCACGGCGATCGCGTCGGGGATCGAGTGGTTGACGGCGAAGTACTCGCACTCGAACGGGCCGTGGTCGGTCGACTCGCCCTCGCGGACCTCGACGAGCTTCGGACGCAGACGGTGCTCGTCGCACTTGGCCTTGATCAGCGCGAGGGTGAACTTCGCGCCGACGATCGGGATGTCGGGCCGCAGACGCAGCAGGAAGGGAACGGCACCGATGTGGTCCTCGTGGCCGTGCGTGAGCACGATCGCCTCGACGTCCTTGATCCGGTCCTCGATGTACCGGAAGTCCGGGAGGATCAGGTCCACGCCGGGCTGCTGATCCTCGGGGAAGAGCACGCCGCAGTCCACGATGAGGAGCTTGCCGTCGTACTCGAAGACGGTCATGTTGCGACCGATCTCCTTGATACCGCCGAGGGCGACCACCCGCATGCCGCCCTTGCGCAGCTTGGGCGGGGCGCCCAACCGCTCGACGGGGGCCGACGGTGCCTTCTGCCGGTCGTTCCCGCGGCGGCCGCCGCCACCGCGCCGCGAGCCGCCGTTCTTGGCGGCCGCCTTCCGGGGCTGGGCCGACTTCTGCGGCTGCTCCTCCTGCGCGGCTGGAGCCTGCGCGGCGGGCGCTTGCGCCGCCGGCGCCTTCTCCTCGACGACGACGCGCGCCGCCGACGTGGAGATCACCGGCTTGGGCTCGGCAGGCGGTCCGGCCTGCCGGGTGGCCTTTCGGCTCCGTCGGGCTCCGCCTGCTGCACCGTCGGTCATTGTTTAGAGCACCCCCGCTTGGGTCAGTAGCGCTGCGAGCCGGTCGCGCTGTTCACCGGTGGGCGGCACCTGCGGGAGGCGCGGAACACCCATATCAAGGCCCTGCAGGGCCAGTGCCGCCTTCGAGAAGGTCACGCCGCCGAGGCCGGACATGGCCTCGTAGACGGGCCCGAGGGAGGCGTTGATGTCTGTGGCGCGGGCGTGATCGCCCGCGAAGTAGGCGTCGCGCATCGCGCGCAACTGCGGCGCGACGACGTGCCCGATGACGGAGACGAAACCGAGCGCGCCCACGGAGAGCCAGGGCAGGTTCAGCGGATCGTCGCCGGAGAGGAACTGCAGATCGGTCTCGGCGATCAGCCGGGCGCCGGCCCCGAGGTCGCCCTTCGCGTCCTTCACGCCGACGATGTTCTTGTGCTCGGACAGCTTCCGGAGCGTGTCGGTCTCGATCGCGACCACCGAGCGCGGCGGGATGTCGTAGAGGAGCACGGGCAGGTCGGTGGCGTCGGCCACCGTCGTGAAGTGCGCGAGCAGGCCGGCCTGCGGCGGGCGCGAGTAGTACGGGGTCACCACGAGCAGGCCGTGCGCGCCGGCCTCGGCGGCGTCGCGCGCGAAGACGGCGGACTCGTCGGTGTCGTAGGTGCCCACGCCCGCGGTGATCTTCACGCGGTCGCCGACGGCCTCCAGGATGGCCTTGAGGAACTGGATCTTCTCCCACGGCTGCGTGGTGGGCGACTCGCCGGTGGTCCCGGCGACGATCAGTCCGTCGCAGCCCTGGTCGGCGAGGTGCGACGCGAGCTTCTGCCCGGCTTCGAGGTCCAGCGTGCCGTCCGCCTTGAACGGGGTCACCATCGCCACGGAGATCGCGCCGAAGGGGGTCGTGGGCGTTGTGGTCGCCGGGGTCGCACTCATAAGCGCTAAGGCTACCCACCCGACAGCGGAAAGCTGCTATTGGCTAGCGGTTGCGCCGGTACGTGAGGTGCCGGTAGCGCAGGCCCGACGAGGACTCGCGCCAGGCCGCGTCCTCGTCGGCGGTGAAGCCCTCGGGGATCGACGGTGCGCGGGTGTCGCCGTCGATGTCGGCGTCCACCTCCGTCACCGCGAGCAGATCCGCGTGCGGCAGTGTGGCCGCGTAGATCTCGCCGCCGCCGATCACCCAGACGTCACCCCCGGGAAGCGCGGGGTCGTGCTGCACCACCGCACCGTCGGCGCGCCATGACCGATCCCGAGTGACCACGATGTTCGTGCGCCCCGGGAGCGGGCGGAACCGCGGCGGCAGCGAGTCCCAGGTGCGGCGACCCATCAGCACGGTCGCGTCGGCGGTGGTCTCACGGAAGAACTTCATGTCCTCGGGGATGTGCCAGGGGATCCCGCCGTCCGCGCCGATCACTCCCCCGCGGGCCTGCGCCCAGATCAGGCCGATCACTACACCGCCACCGGGGCTTTGATGGCGGGGTGGTGCTGGTAGTCGTGCACCGTGATGTCGCCGTACTCGTAGTCGAAGATGCTCGACCGCTCGGCGAGCGCGAGGCGGGGATACGGGTACGGATCGCGGCTGAGCTGCTCGGTGACCTGCTCCACGTGGTTGTCGTAGATGTGGCAGTCGCCGCCTGTCCAGACGAAGTCACCCGGCTCGAGCCCCACCTGCGCGGCCACCATGTGGGTGAGCAGCGCGTAGCTGGCGATGTTGAAGGGCACACCGAGGAACAGGTCCGCGCTGCGCTGGTACAGCTGGCAGCTGAGCTTGCCGTCGGCGGCGTAGAACTGGAAGAAGGCGTGGCACGGCGGCAACGCCATGTTCTCGATCTCGGCGACGTTCCACGCGGAGACGATGTTGCGCCGGCTCGACGGGTTCGTGCGCAGCATCTCGATCGCCTTGCTGATCTGGTCGATGTGCTCCCCGTTCGGGGTGGGCCAGCTGCGCCACTGCACGCCGTAGACGGGGCCGAGCTCGCCGTCCGGAGCCGCCCATTCGTCCCAGATCGTGACGCCGTTGTCCTGGAGCCACTGCACGTTCGAGTCCCCGCGCAGGAACCACAGCAGCTCGTACGCGATGGACTTCATGTGCACCCGCTTGGTGGTGATCAGCGGGAAGCCCTGGGACAGGTCGTACCGGAGCTGGCGCCCGAAGACGCTGCGCGTCCCGGTGCCCGTGCGGTCCGGGCGGTGCGTGCCGTTCTCCAGCACGTCGCGGAGCAGGTCTTCGTAGGGCGTCGCGATCACAGCCCTCAGTCTAGAGGCGCACCCTGACAAGCTGCGGCCGCGGCGCGGGCGAGGCGCTGCTGGCCGATCTCGGCGAGGTTCTTCATCAGCTCGGCGTTGACCCAGGCGACCTGATGCCCGACGGTCAGGCCCGCGTCCTCCGGCCACGGGTACGACGAGGCCTCGTCGAGGCGTTCCTCGGTGAGCCCGTCGAGGACTGTGAGCCACTCGTCGCGCAGCGCTGTGAGCCAGGCGACGGCCCCGTCGGGCCCGGGCCAGCGCACCGACTCGCGCTCCCGGACCGTTCGACCGAGGAGGTGATCCATCGCGGTGCTCCACCACCAGCCGATGTGCCAGCTCAGCCATGCCATCGTCGGGACCGGGATCGGGTCGGGCTCGGTCTCGGCCCAGTCGGCGATCCAGTCGCCGTCATCGCCGCGGCGCATCGTCCAGCACAGCGCCGCCGGCTCCCAGCGGAGGTCGTCGGGCGTCAGTTCGGCGAGGTGCACCTCGCCGAGTGCCCAGGTCAGGTCGAACTGCCAGCGCAGGAGATCAAGCCGCGTTTCAGCCACCCCGCAACCCTATTGCTTCGCCTCCTACGCCGCCTGGGGCGGCGCTGTGGATCGGTGCACATGCCCCGTGGGCGTTCGGGTTTCGACGGTGTGCCGCCCGCTCGGGTCGGCGATGACGGTGCTGTGCCAGCCGGCGGCTTCTTTGGCGTAGTTGCATGCTGCGCAGAGGCCTTGGCCGTTGTCGAACTCAGTGGGACCTCCCGCGGCGTGGGAGACGACGTGGTCGGTGTGGGCGATCTGTGCGTCGCAGTACGGGGTGCGGCAGTACCGGTCCCGGGCGCGGATCATCTCCGCGAGTCCGTCGGGGAAGCAGCGCTGCCGCGAATCCATCGCCACCACAGCACCCGACTCCGGCGCCACGAACAATCGCTTGACCCAGGCGATGCCGGCGGCGGTGGCTTTGCCGACGAGGTTGCGGGCGATCTCCGCCGGCATGGTGCCGCCGCCGTCGAGGTGCGCGGTGCCGGGCGTGTCCCCGAGAAGCACGGTGGCAGGGAGGGTGAGATTGACGAGTACCGGCTGCCCGGCGGTGGCTTCACGGCCGGTGATCCGGGCGAACGCGGTGTCGGCCATGATCTGGCCTCGTGTGCGCAGGTCCTCGCCGATGCCGAGAAGCGTGGCGGCGTGCTTGCGCAGCGCCGCATACACGCCGACGCCCTGCGCCACCGGCAGCAGCAGCGACACCCGGACCATGCCCTCCGGGAGGGGCCGGATGGTGACGGTGCGATCCTTCTCCGCGGCCGCGTTGCGGTCGACCGTCGCCTGTGCGTCGAGCTCGTACGCGATCTTCTTCACCAGATCCGAGATCCGACCCAGCCCACACCCGGCCAGGATCGCGGGATCGGCGCACAGCAGCTCGTCCGCCCGCTCCCGATCGCAGATGTCCAGATGCGACAACCCCGCCACGATCACGGGCACCGCCTCCGGCGAGAGATCACCGTCACGCAACCGAGCGCGGGTGTGCGGCATGTGCTTCTCCAGCTCCACCGCCCGCGCCAGGAACCTCGCGGCCGTGTGCGGCGACATGTGCAACGCCACCCCGACCTCCGCAGCCACACCCTGTTGCCACCGATCCTGCGGCAATCCCACCGCTACCCGCTCGCACACCCGCTCCCGCAGCAACTCCGCCGCCAAGCGGTACTGCTCGAACACCGCCCGGCAGCGCTGCCGCTCCATCGAACGCAACCGCTCCGCCACCGGCGCACCAGGAGGCGGATTCACCTCTACCACAACATCTTCTTCCATACGCGAACGCTACGCCGCCCCACCGACAAGTTTTCGAGGATGCAAACGCGATCGAACATCGTCGACGACGAAGTATCGCGGCTAAGCACTCACCCCATGAGCTGCGCGGCGACGGTCGCGCCGAGGTTCCAGCACTCCTCGACCTGCTCGCGCGACGGCTTGCCGGACACCACGACGTGCGGCGTCGCCTTCACCCAGCCCAGCCCCGCGGTGATCGAATCCACCGCGCGCACGGCCCCCTCTCCGCCCTCGTTCGCGTGCAGGTACAGGCCGAACGGCCGGTCACGCGTCGAATCGAGGCACGGGTAGTAGATCGTGTCGAAGGCGTGCTTGAGCGCGCCCGAGATGTAGCCGAGGTTCGCGGGCGTGCCGAGCACGTATCCGTCGGCCGCCAGCACGTCCGCCGGGGACAGCGTGAGCGCGGCGCGGCGCACCACCTCGACCCCTTCGATCTCCGGGTCGGTTGCCCCCGCGATCACCGCCTCGAACATCTCCTGACAGTGCGGAGACGGCGTGTGGTGGATCACGAGGAGCACGGACATCAGCGGGCCTTCTTCTCCATCGAGACGGCCTTCGTCATCCAGTCGCGCGCTCGGGATCGGTCGCCTGCGTAGTCGTAGGCCCGAGCCAGACGGTAGGCGTTCACCCACGACTCGGGCTCGGCCTCGTACTCGGCCTTGACCTGGGCGAAGAGCTCGTCCGCCGCATCGCGCCGCACTCGCCCGGACGGCATCTTCGGCAGATCCGAGACGTCGAGGTCGCGTCCCAGCGCCTTGGCCTGCGCGGCGAGCTTCTGATGCGCGTAGCCGTTGCTGAGCACGGACCACAGGATCCAGAGGCCCACGAGTCCGACGAGCACCATGCCGAAGGCGAGGCCCAGGTTGGCCCCGCCGCCGCGACGGGCGATCATCCACGCCCACACGCCGATCAGCCCGATGTACATGAGCATCGCGACCGCGAGGAACCCGATCACCAGCAGCTGGCCCAGGTTGCCGCCCGACCGGCGCGCGACGGGACTCACAGGTCCATGAACGGCTCGATGCCCACCGTGAGGCCGGGCCGCGACGAGATGCCGCGCACGCCGAGCAGCACACCGGGGACGAACGAGCTGCGGTCCAGGGAGTCGTGACGGATCGTCAGGGTCTCGCCCTGGGTGCCGAGCAGCACCTCCTGGTGCGCGACGAGGCCGGCCACGCGCACCGAGTGCACGCGCACACCGTCGACGCGGGCGCCCCGAGCGCGGTCGAACTCCGCGGAGGTGGCGTCGGGCATCGCGCCCCGGCCCGCCTCTTCGCGCGCCTCCGCGATGAGCTCGGCGGTGCGGGTCGCGGTGCCCGACGGGGCGTCGGCCTTGTGCGGGTGGTGCAGTTCGATGATCTCGACCGAGTCGAAGTACTTCGCGGCCTGCGCGGCGAAGCGCATGGTCAGCACCGCGCCGATGGCGAAGTTCGGCGCGATCAGCACCCCTACCTCGGGCTTCTCGGCGAGCCACTCGCGCACGGTGTCGAGGCGATCGTCGGTGAATCCCGTGGTGCCGATGACGGCATGAATCCCGTTATCGATGAGGAACTTCAGGTTGTCCATCACCACGTCGGGGTGGGTGAAGTCGATCACCACCTGCGTGTTCGAGTCGAGCAGGCCGGTGAGCATGTCACCCGCGTCGACAGCCGCACTCAGCGACAGATCATCGGCCGCCTCCACGGCATCGACCATCGCGCGGCCAACCTTGCCGCCGGATCCCAGGACACCCACGTTCAGCATGCGCCCGACGATACCCTTGCACCGTGACCGCCCGACCAGACGTTCCCGACGAGTGGATCGACCGCCTCACCGGCATCCTCGAGGCGTTCCCGGAATGCGTCGCGGACCGGGCCTGGGTGGGCACGCGCTGGCGGGTCCGCGGTTCCACGGTGGCCCACGTCTTCGGTGGCGAGGACCAACTCTTCCGACTGATATTCCGCGCCGAGCCCGGCGAGGTCCCGGCCTTCGAGAACCTCGGCGACCCGTACTTCCGGGTGAACTGGGGAGAGAGCACCGTCGGGATCATCGTCGACGAGCACACCGACTGGGAGGAGGTGGCCGAGCTCCTGACCGACTCCTACTGTGTGCAGGCCCCGGCGGCCCTCGTCGAACTCGTCGAGCGGCCGCAGCCCGACGGGTCCTAGGGTTGCGATCATGGACGTGACCATCCGGACCTTCGTCGGCGACGCCGACGTCTGCTTCGACGTGGTCCACCACGCCACGACCGAGGCGGCCACCCGGGCTCTGGCGTCACCGCCCAGCCTGATCTGGGTGGACGTGCTCGACCCGACCGAGGAGGAGTTCGCCCCGTTCGTGACGTCGATGGGGCTGGACAAGCTGGCCGTGGAGGACGCCCTCACGATCCACGAACGCCCGAAGTCCCTGCGCTACGGCGAGATCATGTTCGTCACGGCGTACACGGTGGCCGAGGACGGCGCCACGAGCCGGCTCTCGTTGTTCTTGTTCGAGCACGGCGTGCTGACGGTGCGCCTGGGCCACGGCTTCCCCGTCGACGACGTCGCGGCGAACATCTCCGACAACGCGGACCTGCTGCGGCACGGCCCGAAGTCGCTGGAGCTGATGTTGCTGGACGCGGTCGTCGACGGCTACACCGCGCGAGTGACGGCGGTGGACGAGCGGCTCGACGACGTGGAGTCGATCCTCTTCGACGGTCGTTCCAGCGACCGGGTCTCCCAGATCACCTTCGACCTGCACAAGCAGGTGGGCGAGCTGCGCCGCATCGTGCTCCCGATGCGCGATGTGGTCGGTTCGGTCCTACGCCGGGTGTCTGCTGCACCCGACCTGCACGAGTTGCTCCCCTACGCCGAGGACGTCTACGACCACACGATGCGTGCCGCCGACTGGACGGAGGGGCTGCGCGACGCGGTCGAGTCGGTGCGTTCGACCAACCTGGCGCTGGTCGACAACCAGCTCAACACCGTGATGAAGAAGCTCACCAGCTGGGCCGCGATCATCGCGGTGCCCACGGCGATCACCGGCTACTTCGGCCAGAACGTGCCCTACCCGGGCTTCGGGAAGGAGTGGGGGTTCTGGCTGAGCCTGCTGATGATGCTCGCCCTCGCCGGCGGACTCTACGCCGCGTTCAAGCGTCGCGGCTGGCTCTGATCCGCCCCGGCCACCAGTTCGCGGTGCCCGCGATCCGCATGAAGGCGGGCAGCAGGATCAGGCGGACCAGCGTCGCGTCGAGGAGGACGGCGATCGCGAGCCCCACACCGAGCATCCGCATGAAGGAGACCTCGGAGAAGCCGATCGCGGCGAACACCACGGCCATGAGCAGCGCGGCGGCCGTGACCACGCGTGCCGTGCTCGCGATGCCCCGCGCTACGGCCTCGTCGTTGGCCGCCCGGTCGCGACCCGGACGGCTCCGCCACTCCTCGCGGATCCGGGAGAGCAGGAAGACCTCGTAGTCCATCGACAGGCCGAAGGCGATGCAGAACATCAGCACCGGCATGTCGGCGATGAGGTGTCCGGTGACGGTGGTTCCGAGCCCGCCGAGGTGCCCCTCCTGGAAGATCCACACCATCGCGCCGAAGGTCGCTGAGAGCGAGAGCACGTTGAGCACCAACGCCTTCAGCGGCAGCAGGACGCTCCCGGTGAGGAGGAAGAGCAGCAGGAAGGTGGTCGCCGCGATCGTGAGGAGCACACGCGGCACCGCGCCGAGGATCGAGTCGACGGCGTCCCGGTCCGCCTGCGCCGCACCGGAGAAGAGCGTCGGAGCGGGCGCCGGCACCGCCCGCAGCGCGTCGAGCTGCGACCGTCCCGCCTCGGAGCGGGGGTCGTACTCCCCCGCGACCGTCACCAGTCGCGCGAAACCGGCCCTCGCCGACGGATCTCCGTCGGCGACGCGTCCGCCGCGCAGCCACGTCCCGTCGGGCCCGATCACCGGGCCGGTGCCCTCCACGCGGGAGAGCTCCCGGGCGTAGTCCTCGGTGCCCGACGGTGCCCCCTCGGGCAGCAGGATCAGGACGTCGGACGCGGGATTCGGGTGGAAGGCCGTCCGCAGTTCGTCCCCGACCCGGTGCGACGATGCCGCGCTCGGCAGCGCACGGTCGTCGGGGTAGCCGAGCTTGGCCGCGAGGAACGGCGCGCCCAGCGCCACGAGGAGCGCCACCACGGCGATGCCGAGCGGGATCGCCCTCCCCTGCACGGCGGTCACCATGCGGTACCAGCGGGACTCGTCGGCCGTCCGCGGGCCGCGCCCGACGCGGAGCCGGTCGATGCGGTCACCGAGGAGAGCGAGGATCGCGGGAGTCACGACGAGGGTGGCGAGCGCCGTGAAGGCCACCACGACGAGTCCGGCGTAGGCGAAGGAACGCAGGAAGTACATCGGGAAGAGCACCATCGCCGCCAGGCTCAGGCCGACGGTGACGGCGGAGAACAGCACCGTGCGGCCGGCCGTCGACATCGCGACGACGAGAGCCTCGTCGCGCCCCCGCTCCGGGACCTCCTCGCGGTACCGGCTGACCACGAGCAGCGTGTAGTCGATCGCCAGAGCGAGGCTCATCGCGGTGATCAGGTTGAGCGCGAAGACCGAGACGTCGGTGGCCTCGGCCACGAGCCGTAACAGGCCCGACGTGGCGATGATCGCCGCGATCCCGACCACGACCGGTACCGCGGCGGCGACGAGTCCACCGAACGCCCACACCAGCACGAGGAAGGTGAGCGGCAGCGCGATCAGTTCCGCCCGCACCAGGTCCTTGCCCGACTGCTCGTTGATCTGCAGGTAGGTCATCGACTCGCCGCCGGCCTCGAGCCGCACACCGTCGGGCGGGCGCGGAAGGCCGTCGACGATCTCGCGGGCGTGCTCCGGTGCCTCGCCGGTGCCGCCGGACAGGCTCGCGACCACCAGGCCGGTCCTGCCGTCGGTCGAGGTCAGCCGGGGCGCGGCGGTGGGGTCGGTCCAGGCGGACAGGGCGGACTGGACCGCCGGGGCGCGGCGCAGCGACTCGGTGATGATGCGTCCGTACTGCGCCGCGGCCCCGGCGGCGTCGGCGGTGTCGGTGCGCAGAGTGAGGACGAGGGATGAGCCTCCGCGGCCGAAGTCCTGTTCGAGGACCGTCTGGGCGCGGGCGGATTCGGCTCGCGGGTCGGTGCTCCCGCCGCTCTTGAGCGCGCCGCCGACGCCGACGCCGAGCACCCCGAGCGCGATCAGAACGAGCAGCGCCGCCGCCAGTACCGTGCGCGGCCGCGCCGCGACGGCCCGGGTCAGCGCGGCGATCACAGCGCCGCGAGGAACGAGCGGACCTCGTCGAGCGTGCCGACCCGGCGCATCCGCTCCGCGTCGAACAGCACGAGGAAGTCGGCCATCTCGAAATCGGGGTCGTACGAGGGCATTCCGCAGATGACGCCGCCGTACCGGGTGGCGATGCGGATGGTGGGCGGCACGAGGTCCTCGTCGGCCCCCGCGGGCCGCGGAAGGTCCTCGATGGGGACGCCGTCGACGGCGACCGGCCGGATCGGTTCGACCGTCACCTCGCCGCTCGCGAGGGCGTCGTTGTCGGTGAGGAAGCCGAGCGCGGCGCGCACGAGGGCGGCGCGGGGGTGCACGCCGTCCTCCATACGGACCGACATGCAGCCCATCGCGTACCGGAAGCCGGAGCGTTCGTAGAAGAGCAGCAGCGCGATCCGCAGGAGGATCGAGACCACGCCGCCCCGGTAATCCGCGGCGATCGTCGCGCGGCCCCATTCCGCGACCTCGTCGGCCATCGCGTCGAACGCCGGGCTGAGCCGGAACATGCTGGTGGTGAACACCTCCCGCTCGCCACGCGGCGCCGGCAGGATGATCCGGTAGCAGCCGACGATCTCGTCGGTCGGATCGTGGCGCACCAGCAGGTGCTCGCTGTACTCGTCGAACCGGTCGACGTCGATCGGCCGGCCGAGCCGCTCACTCGTCGCGGCCCCCGGCAGTGGGGCACCGAGCTCCGTCGAGAAGGCGTCGTACCGCAGGGCCTGCGCCCGCTCGATGTCACGCGGATCCTCCGCCACGAAGACGGTGAAGGGTGTGCGTTCCGTCGCTGCGAAGAGAACGGATCCCGCCGGTGTCCGCGTGGTCATGGCGAATCCTCCTGGTGCAGTGCGCGGGCGATCTCGCCCGCGCGGACGGCGACGTTCGACAGCAACGTGGTGCCGAGTCCGTGCCCGGGGAGATCGGCGCCCTGGACGTAGAGCCCCGGGATCTCCTGACCGTCGATGACGGCGCGGTGCGACCGCGCGACGCGCACCTCGGCGCCGTCGGGCGTCACCCCCTGCAGGCCCGTCAGACCGCCCGGCTCGAAACCGGTGGCGCACACGACCGCGTCGAAGGTCGCGGTCCAGCGCTCGCCCGTCGTGGTGCGGCGCACGTCGACCTCGATCCGGCCGTCCGCCGTGGTCCTCGCGTCGACGACCTCGCTGGTGCGGTGCACGCCCAGTCGTCGCGGGCCGGTGACGCTCTCGCGGTACCACCGGTCGTAGAGATCGCGGGTCAGCGCGTGCTCGACCGCGGCGTAATTGGTGTTGCCGTGCCGCTGGAGCAGACGGTCTCGCACCTCCGGCGAGGCCGCGTCGAACTCGTCGACCACGTCCGGATCGAAGACCTGGTTGACGAAGGGGCTCTCATCCACGTCGGCGAGCCCGAAACCGTGGAAGACCAGGTCCACCCGAGCACCGGTGTCGTGCAGGTGCAGGGCCACCTCGGCCGCGGACTGGCCGCCGCCGACCACGAGGAACCGCGCGGCCCCGATGCCGTCGGCCGACGTACGTCCCCACGCCTCGAGCCGCGGCAGCAGGTCGATGTTGTGGAAGACGCGGCTATCGTCCAGGCCCCTGGCCCAATCGGGCAGCACCGGCCTCAAGCCCCGCGCGACCACCACGGAGCGGGCGCGAGTGACCCGCTCGACGCCGTCGGCTCCGCGATGGGTGACGGCGAAGCGGGCGCCGTCGGCGTCCCGGACGAGATCGGTCACCTCCTCGCCGTAGCGCACGGCCTCGGCGAAGGGCTCCGCCGCCCAGGCGAGGTAGTCGGCGAACTCCGCACGCTCGGGTGTCAGGACGGACCGGTTGATGAACTCCACCAGGCGATCCCGGGCGCCGAGATAGGCCACGAAGGAGAAGGGGCTCGCCTGGTTCCGGAGGGTGACGAGATCTTTGAGGAAGCTGATCTGCATCGACGCGCCCGGAAGCAGCATCCCCGGATGCCAGGCGAAGGACTCCCGTCGTTCGAGGAACCGCACCGTCCGCCGCCGCTCCGGCAGCTCCGCCAGGGCGATCGCGAGCGCCAGGTTCGCAGGTCCGAATCCGACTCCCAGTACGTCGACGACGCTTCCGTCGTCCGCCGCTTCCCTCTGCCGCATCACGCCCTTTCCCACCGGTTAGGGGCGGTGCCGATCATCCGCCTGGACGGATCGTACTCCCGGAAATATCCCGTACACCGTTTTCAAAATCCAAGGTCAACCAGGGTTTCCTCGTTCTCGCGCGATGACGATCCGACGGACCGGACCGTCCTTCCTGCTCCTCGCCCCGACGTCGGCGACGTACTTCATCCTTCGCGCGGCGGCGTGACGCCGGGCGGCTCCATCGGCAGCCGCGGATTGTGCAGGTGCGCGACCAGACCGGTCCAGCCGGTCTGGTGCGTGGCTCCGAGCCCCTCGCCGGTGTCGCCGTCGAAGTACTCGTAGAAGGTGGGGTGCTGCGCCCAGAGCGGGTTGTCACTGCCTTCGATCCGCCCGGCGTCGGCGGGGCGGCGGGTACCGCCACCGTCGGCGCGCGCAACGGGACGGAACAGACCGACCAAGCCCTCGTCAATGACGTCGGCGGCCTCCTCCAACGTGCACAGGTTGTCGGAGCCGGTGGGGATCGCGATGGTGAACGAGTCGCCGAAGTGCCGGCCGTAGGTGCGCAGCTTGTCAGCGAGCAGGACGTTGACCGGGAACCACACGGGCCCGCGCCAATTGGAGTTGCCGCCGAACATGCCCGTGGTGGACTCGCCCGGCTCGTACTGGATGGAGACGGTGTTCCCGTCCACGTCCTCGGTCACCTGCTGCTCCGCCTTCGACAGCGACCGGATGCCGTAGGGCGCCAGGAACTCCGCCGGATCGAACATGCGCTCCAGCACGCGGCGCAGGCGCTCCGGGCTCACCAGCGACAGGAGCATCCGGCCGTCCTGGCCGGCACCGTCGCCGCTGGAGAGCACCGGGTCCATGAGCTCGGGCCGGCGCGAGCGCAGCCAGTTGAGCCGGGCCGTCACGTCGGGGCACTCCTGCGCCACCCACGCGGGGACGTCGGTGGCACCGAGCACCGGCAACAGGCCCACCATGGACCGCACGCGCATCGGCAGAGCGCTGCCGTCGGGCTGGACGAGGACGTCGTAGAAGAAGCCGTCCTCGTCGTCCCACAGCGACAGGCTGTGGGAACCGAAGTTGTAGGTGGCCTTGGAGATCTGCAGGAAGTGCTCGAGGAACTTGGTCGCGCAGTCCTGCCAGACCGGGTCGTGCCGGCTCAGCTCGATGGCGATCTTGAACATCTGCTGGCAGTAGAAGGCCATCCAGCTCGTGGCGTCGGACTGCTCGAGGCGGTACCCCGGCGGCAGCGGCGCGGACCGGTTGAAGAATCCGATGTTGTCCATCCCGAGGAAACCGCCCTCGAAGACACCGGCGTCGTCGGAGCCCTTGCGATTGACCCACCAGGAGAAGTTCAGCAGCAGCTTGGTGAAGACGCGCACGAGGAAGTCCTGGTCGCGCCAGCCGTCGATGCGGTAGACGTGCCACGCCGCCCACGCGTGCACCGGCGGGTTGACATCGCCGAACTCCCATTCGTACGCGGGCAGCTGGCCGTTCGGGTGCATGGCCCACTCCCGGCACATCAGGACCAGCTGCTCCTTCGCGAACTCCGGGTCGACGTGCGCGAGCGGGATGCAGTGGAAGGCCAGATCCCAGGCCGCGAACCAGGGGTACTCCCACTCGTCGGGCATGGAGATCACGTCGGCCAGCGAGAAGTGCTTCCACGTGGTGTTGCGCCGGCCAGGATCGGACCGCTCCGACGGCGCGGGGTCCACGGCGGGATCGCCCTCGAGCCAGGACTCCACGTCGTACCGGTAGAGCTGCTTGTTCCACAGCATCCCGGCGTAGGCACGGCGGGCCACGGCGCGGTCCTCGCCCTGCACGTCCTCGTGGATCACGGTGCCGTAGAACTCGTCCGCCTCCTCGCGACGGTCCGCGAAGACGGCGTCGAAGCCCGGACCGAAGGTGTCGAGTGACGGTGCCGTCCGCGCGAGCCGCAGCCGCACGGTGACGCTCTCGCCCGCGGGCACCGAGGCGAACCGGTACCAGAGCGCGACCTTCGTGCCGCGGCCCTCCGGGTTCACCGCGGCCTCGTCGCCGTGCACCACGCGCTTGGTGATCGCGTCCTTGGGGTAGGGCGAGGCGTTCGCGGCGGCGCCGAAGAGCTCCACCGCATCGGTCTCGTTGTCGCAGAAGAGCACCTGCGGGGATCCCTCCGCGGCGAGGTGGTACTCGCCGAGCCACTGGTGCGTCACGCGGACCGCCTCCAGCCCGCCGGCCTGCGGCGCCTCGACGCGGGTGATCTCGCCGCGCCGCGCATCGTGGCCCCAGGTCCAGGTGTTGCGCAGCCAGAGCTGCGGGAGCAGGTCCAGCGGGGCCGCCGACGGTCCGTGGTTCACGGCCTCGATCTCCACGCAGACGTCGTCGGGCGCCGCCTTGGCGTAGCGCACGTGCACGTCGAAGAACCTGTTGTCGGCGAGCACACCGGTGTCGGCGAGCTCGTACTCGCGCTGGGTCCGGTCCCGCGCCGCGTTGGCGTCACGCAGTTGCTGGTAGGGGTACTCCGCCTGCGGGTACCGGTACATCCAGTGCATCCAGCTGTGGGTGGGCGTCCCGTCGACGGGCCACCAGTACTCCTTGACGTCCTCGCCGTGGTTGCCCTGCGCGTTGGTCAGTCCGAAGAGCCGCTCCTTGAGGATCGGGTCGTGGTGGTTCCACAGGCCGACGGCCAGATTGAGGAATCCGTACCGATCGCAGATGCCGCCGAGCCCGTCCTCACCCCAGCGGTACGCCCGGCGGTGCGCCTGCTCGAAGCCGAAGCTCTCCCACGCGTCTCCATTGCTGCTGTAGTCCTCGCGGACGGTGCCCCACTGCCGCCCGGCGAGGTACGGGCCCCACAGTCGCCACGGTCCGTCCGGGCCGGGGCTCTCCGCGAGGCGGCGGTGTTCGGCTGTCGTCTCGGTGTGCACCCGAGAATCCTCCTACACGCCGCGCGTCGCCGCTGCGTCCGGCGCGATCCCGCGCCGCGCGCCCGTTCCCGCAGCGCGACAGTGGTACAGCGGCCGGCGGCTACAGCGCCGAGACCGCCTGCGCGTGCATCTCCCAGAACAGGATCTCCGTGCCGTCCCGCTCGGCGTGCACCGTCGAGGCACCCGCCCGGACCGTCCGGAGCACGTCCCCCTCGGCGAGCGACTCACCGGCGACGGTGACGGCGCCGGAGACGACGAAGAGGTGGCCGTACGGGGCATCGGGCACCACGACGGACTCCCCCGCTGCCAGGCGGGCGGCGTACATCGCCGCAGCGTCGTTGCCGATCGTGACCGCGGGTTCGTGGCCCGCCATCCCCGACGCCACCAGGACGAGGCCGCGCCCGTCGAGCGGGACGTCGGCGGTGCGGTACTCGGCCTCACCACCCGGCTCGTTCGGCGGCACCCACATCTGGATCACCCGCGCGACCGCCCGCGTGGAACGCGGGTTCTGCTCGCGGTGGTTGACCCCGGTCCCGGCGCTCATCGCCTGCACCTGGCCGGCCCGGACCACGCCCTCCGCCCCGGACGAGTCGTCGTGATGCACTTCCCCGGCGACCATCCAGGTCACGATCTCCACGTCGCGGTGGAAGTGCCGGTCGACGCCCGACCCCGGGTCGACGAGATCGTCGTTGTGCACCAGCAGTTGCCCGAAGGCGTTCTCGCCCAGGTCGAAGTTGCCGGTGAACGGGAACGACTGCCGGGTCACCAGGCCGTCGCCGCGCCAGAACCCGCGGTCGCCCGCGCGGATGATCCTGCTTCGAGTCACCCGCTCAGCGTAGGCCGGTGCCGGGCTCACGCCCGCGCGGGCAGTCCCGCCCCGGACGGCGAGACCAGGATCTTCACGGCGGTCTCGTTGTGGTGCAGCAGGGTGTCGTAGCCGACGCTCACGAGTTCGTCGAGGCCGATCCGTCCGGTGATGAACGGCGCCAGGTCGACGGTGCCGCTCTCGACCAGGGCGATCGTCTCGGCGTGATTGTTGACGTAGGCGATGGTGCCGCGCATGTCGATCTCCTTGAGCACCAGCT
The DNA here is from genome assembly GCF_007858445.1 of Tsukamurella sputi. Classification (GTDB taxonomy): domain Bacteria; phylum Actinomycetota; class Actinomycetes; order Mycobacteriales; family Mycobacteriaceae; genus Tsukamurella; species Tsukamurella sputi. The sequence goes on from NZ_VIGV01000002.1 coordinate 555,964, forward strand.
TCTGCATGTCGATCGTGCCGGGGTGCCCCCAGATCGAGACGACGACCAGCACGGCCTGCGGGCGCAGGGCATCGAAGAGCGTGTCGAGGGCGGGCTGCACCGAGGTGCACTCGAAGCCGACGTCGGCGCCTCGGCCACCCGTCAGCTCGCGCACTGCAGCGACGACGTCGACCTGCGTGGGATCGAAGACGTGGTCCGCGACGCCGGTCTCCGCCGCCCGTTCCCGGCGCAGCGAGCTCGGCTCGCTGATCGCGACCGTCAGGCCGCGTGCCGTGCACACCGCGGCGGTGAGCAGGCCGATCGGGCCGGCTCCGGTGATCAGGGCGAACGCGCCCGCGCCCGCGCCGGAGCGCTGCAGCGCGTGATACCCGACGGCCAGCGGCTCGATGAGGGCGGCCTGGTCCAGCGGGACGTCCTTCGAGATCCGGTGCACCCAGCGGCGCTGCACGACGATCCGCTCGGAGAGGCCGCCGCCGCGGCCACCCAGGCCGATGAAATTCATGTTCGGCGAGAGGTGGTAGTCCGAGCTCTCCGGCCCGGTGTCCACGTCGTCGGCGATGATGTACGGCTCCACCACGACGTGATCCCCCACCTGCAGGTCGTCCACGCCCGCCCCGACCGCGGCGACCACGCCGGACATCTCGTGACCGATGGTCAGCGGCGCGGCCTCGCCGCTCACGGGGTTCGGATGCCCGTGCGGCGGGACGAAGATCGGTCCGTCGACGTACTCGTGCAGGTCGGTGCCGCAGATACCGCACCACGCGACGTCGATGGCGACGGTGCCGTCCGTCGTCACGGGGGCGGGGACGTCCTCGATCCGGACGTCGTTGCGGTCGTAGTAGCGCGCTGCTCGCATGGTGGGCACCTCCGGCTGGTCGTGTGTGATCCGCACCACAGTCGCTCGCACCGGCTCGACCGTCGAACGTTGCAGCGGGTTGCAACCTACAGCGGCGCCGAACCGCGGACGTGTTCGAAGACGAGCGAGGTGTTGGTGCCGGCGACCTCCTCGCGCGCGCTGAGGTATTCGACGAGGTGCCGCAGATCGTCGGTGTCGACGGCCGCGACGTGCAGCAGGTAGTCGTCGCCCCCGGCGAGGAAGTAGGCGTCGATCACCGGCGGCAGGTCGATCACCGACTCCACGAACTGACGGATCCGGTGGCGCGCCGTGGAGCGCAGGGTCACGGAGATCATGGCGCGCAGCGGGCGGCCGACCGCCGCCGGATCGACGTCGGCGAAGAAGCCGCGGATCACACCCGCGTCGGCGAGGCGACGCATCCGGGTGTGCACGGTCGACGGCGCGAGCCCCACCTCCTCGGCCAGCGCGGCGTTCGAGACACGGCCGTCGCGCTGCAGAACCAGCAGGATGCGGCGGTCCGCGTCGTCGAGCAGAGGTCGACGATCGTTCGACGACTGTGGGCGATATGCCGTTCTGATGGAATGAACATCACTCATGGTCCGCTCCTCCAGAATCTTCTTCTGATGACTTGATCGGTTCTCGATGTTTCTTCAGAGTATGTGACACACACCACCCCACCTGACAGGAGCACACGATGCGCGTCGGAATCCCCACCGAGATCAAGAACAACGAATACCGCGTGGCGATCACGCCCGGCGGCGTCGCGGAGCTCGTCCGCCGCGGCCACGAGGTCCTGATCGAGGACGGGGCGGGCCTCGGCTCCGCGATCGGCAACGACGACTTCGTGGCGGCGGGCGCCCGCATCGCACCGACCGCGGACGACGTCTGGGGCGAGACGGACCTGCTGCTCAAGGTCAAGGAGCCCATCGAGGCCGAGTACGGCCGGATGCGCGCCGAGCAGACGATCTTCACCTACCTGCACCTCGCGGCCTCGCGCCCCTGCACCGACGCGCTGCTCGCGTCGAAGACCACGTCGATCGCGTACGAGACGGTGCAGCTCGAGGACGGCTCGCTCCCCCTCCTCGCGCCGATGTCCGAGGTCGCGGGCCGGCTCGCGCCCCAGGTCGGCAGCTACCACCTCATGCGCAGCAAGGGCGGCCGCGGTGTGCTCATGGGCGGCGTGCCCGGCACGGCGCCCGCGAAGGTGACCGTGATCGGTGGCGGCGTCTCCGGCATCAACGCGGCGCAGATCGCCGCCGGCATGGGTGCCGACGTCACCGTCTTCGACCTCGACGTGCGCAAGATGCGCGCCGTCAACGCCCAGTTCGGCGGTCGCGTCCACACCAGCTACTCCACCTCGCTCGCGCTCGAGGAGGCCGTGGTCGAGTCCGATCTCGTGATCGGCGCCGTCCTGATCCCCGGCGCCGCCGCGCCGAAGCTGGTGTCGACGGAGCTCGTGCACCGCATGCGCCCGGGCGCCGTGCTCGTGGACATCGCGATCGACCAGGGCGGCTGCTTCGCCGATTCGCGGCCCACCACGCACGACGACCCGACCTTCACCGTGGGCGAAACGGTCTTCTACTGCGTCGCGAACATGCCCGGCGCGGTGCCCCGCACGTCGACCTTCGCCCTCACCGGCGCCACGCTGCCCTACGTGCTGCGGATCGCGGACAAGGGCTGGAAGGCCGCCTGCGCCGACGACAGCGCGCTCGCGGCGGGCCTGTCGACGCACGACGGAGTCCTGCTCAACGCCAGCGTCGGTGCCGCCCTCGACATCGCCTCGAAGGCACCCGAAGACGTCCTCGTCTGAGGCTCACCACTCGCCCGCGTCGAGGTACTGCGCGAGGTTGGCCATCCGCCGCTGCACCGCGGCCACCTCGCGTACGCACTGCTCGAGGAGGCCGCGATCCAGGGACGGCATCCGGCGGATGGACAGCACGTCGCCGGGAGTACGGCCCGCCGCCATCTGCTCGACCTGGTGCTCCATCCGGATCCTCTCGAGGATGGAGAAGGCCTCCCGGAGCACCTCGGCCGCATCGTCGGGCAGCACCGGCGAGTCCGCCCCCGCCGCGAGCCGGTTGCGGGTCTGCAGTTTGGTGGACCCCCGGCTGAGCGCCGCCCAGCGGGCGATGTTGACCACCGGCACCAGGGCGTGCGCCTTGATATCGAAAGTGCCGCCGCGCAACGAGATCACGTCGCGCACGGAGCGCAGGCGCGCCTTGGCCGTCAGCGCTTCGCGCAGCATCAGGATGAAGGATCGGGGGTGTTCCGAGAGATGCTGGTAGACGCCGGCCACCGGCTGGAGGGTGAGATCGCCCCAGACCGGGCGGCCGTCCACGAGCAACGACGCCATCATCATGGCGTTGTTGGACAGCGGCGCGTCGATCCACTCGCTCGCGGCGTAGAGCCACTCGGACTCGGTCCGGCAGAACCGCGGCGTGGCCGCCGTCGCGCCGTTGGTGTCCGACGGGATGCCGCACTCCTCCAGCCGCGCGTGGACCGCGGCGGCGAGGGCGAGCGCCGCGGACCGGCGGGTCTCGATCTCCTCCTCGGAGGCACCCGCGACGTCCTTGAGGATGATCGCGCTGTCGACGTCGGAGCTGGGCACCACTTCGCGGCGCGAGACGCTGCCGAGCGAGAGCCACGTGAAGTCGCCCTCGTGCAGCTCGGGATGCACCGGCAGTTCCAGTTCGATGCAGCGGCGCACCATCGCCTCGATCGCCACCGCCGCGACGCCCGAGATGTGCCGGACGGGCGCCTGCTGCCCCCACAGCACCGGGAAGATCTCCCGGATCGTGGCGCCGATCTCCGGCAGTTCCGCCGCACCCGCGCGTTCGATCCGGCGCTGCAGCGCGAAGGTGGACGTGGTCGGCACCGTGAGGAAGTCGACGTCCTGGACGACTCCCCGCACGGCCGCGTGCTCGTCGAGCACCGCCATGTAGTGCAGCTTGCGGTCGAGCATCTCGATCAGGACGTCCGAGGACAGCGCGGACTCCGGGACCGCCGCGAGCGGAGCCGTCATCACCGCGGTCACGGGATCAGTCACCGGCCGTCCCACCGAGATCACGCGGGCCCGCAGGTCGTGGTCGGTGACGATGCCCAGGGGCTCGCGCGCGGCGTTCTCGACCACGATGTAGCCGGATTTGGCCTCCGTCATCGCCGTGGCCGCCTCCTGCACGGTGACCGTCGGCGGGCACACCACGGGCGCGCGGCGCACGATCTCCCCGGCGGTCCGCTCGCGGATCTCCTCGGCGGACACGGCGGTGGTCGGCTTGGCCAGCTCGGTCGCGAGGAAGGCGACGCCCGCGGGCGTGGAGAACATGTCGCCCACGGCCCACGCGGGCAGGCGCAGCAGCGTCACGTCGGAGAGCGCGACCGCCCGCGGGCCGCCCTTCGCCCCCACCAGGATCACCACGTACCCGAAGACGCCGCCGGGACCCACCACCTCGTCGACGTCGCCGGCGTCGGTGGACGCCGCGGTCGGGAAGTTCCACACGCCGACCCGGCCCGAGAGCACCACGAAGGCGTGATCGGGCGAAGCGGACAAACCGTCGAGGATCGTCGCCCCCTCGGGGAACTCGCTGATCGACGACTCGGCCGCGAGACGTGCGCGAACATCGTCGGGCAGGCCGTCGAAGGGCGTATGTCCGGACAGGAAGGCGAACAGCTCCCCGAGGTCCGAGAAGTCGGTCATGGCCCTATGTTTACACGTCCGCGCCGATCGACATCCCGAAGTCATCTTCCGGTAACGCATCCGCGGAAGCGTTGCGAGGTCTACATTCCCATCCAGCGCACAACCCCATGCGCACCGATACGTCGAGGAGAAAGACTCATCCATGACGCAATCCGTCGATAAGTTCGCGGCCGAGCAGGAGGGCTACAAGCAGACCCTCGGTCGGCGACACGTGCAGATGATCGCCATCGGCGGCGCCATCGGCACGGGCCTGTTCCTGGGCTCCGCCAGCCGCCTCCACAGCACCGGCCCCGCCCTGCTGTTCAGCTACGCCTTCGTCGGCGTGATCGCCTTCTTCCTCATGCGCGCCCTCGGCGAGCTGGTGCTCTACCGCCAGAGCTCGGGCGCCTTCGTCTCCTACGCCCGCGAGTTCTTCGGCGAGGCCGCCGCCTTCGCGGCGGGCTGGCTGTACTGGGTCTTCTGGGCGCTCACCGGTGTCGCCGAGTTGTCCGCGGTGGCGGTGTACGTCAAGAAGTGGTGGGACCTGCCGCAGGGCATCTCCGTGATCATCGCCCTCGCGGTGGTCCTGGTGATCAACCTGCTCTCGGCGCGCGCCTTCGGCGAGTTCGAGTTCTGGGCCTCGGTGCTCAAGGTCGGTGCCATCGTCATCTTCCTCGTGGTCGGTCTCGTCATCGTGGTCGGCCAGATCACGGTCGGCAGCGGCGACAAGGCGCACAAGGCGGGCATCTCCAACCTGTGGAGCAACCCCGGCGGATTCTGGCCGCACAGCGACACCTTCGGCTGGATCGCGCCCATCGTCGTGATGTCCGGCGTCGTCTTCGCCTACGCCGCGATCGAGATGGTCGGCATCGCCGCCGGCGAGATGCAGAACCCGCAGCGCGAGGTGCCCAAGGCCGTCAACTCGGTGATCCTGCGTATCGCCGTCTTCTACTGCGGCTCGATCTTCCTGCTCGTGTGCATCCTGCCCACCAGTGAGTACGGCAACACGGGTGCCGACGGCAGCCTGGAGTCGCCCTTCGTGACCGTCTTCGAGCGCATGGGCGTGGGCTGGATGGCGAGCCTCATCAACGGCGTTCTCATCGTGGCCGCCATGAGCTCGCTCAACGCCGGCCTCTACACCACCGGCCGCATGCTGCGCAGCCTCGCCGCCAGCCGCGAGGCGCCGAAGATCTTCATGCAGATGAGCAAGTCGGGTGTCCCGGCGGCCGGCATCCTGGTCACGTCGCTGTTCTACGTGCTCGGCGCCGTGCTCAACGTGCTCGTCCCCGGCAAGGCCTTCGACATCGCGCTCGAGGCCTCCGCCATCGCCGTCGTCGGCGTCTGGTCCCTGATCTTCCTGTGCCACATCCGCTACCGGCGGCTGTCCGACGCGGGGATCGTGACCAAGAGCCCGTTCCGCGCGCCGCTCGCGCCGTACATGAGCTACGTCGGTCTCGGCTTCCTGTTCCTCGTCCTCGTGGGCATGGCCTACTCGGGCTCGAAGGCCGACGGCGGCTTCTTCGACAAGACCAACCTCGTGGTCGTGGTGCTGGGCATTCCCGCCTTCGTGGCCATCATCGTGATCGGCTGGTTCGCGGTGAAGTCGCGCGTCATCGAGCACACCGGCGGCGACATCGCGCCGACCTGGAAGCTCAACGACAAGAACTAGTCGCCTCGTCTTCCACCAGGACGCCCGCCGGAGCACTCGCCCCGGCGGGCGTCCCGCGTGCACCACACGGTCGCAGCGCATTCACCGCCGGTTCACCGCAGACGATTACCTTCCGTTCATGACCCCTCGCTCCCGCATACTCCCCCGCCTCGCCGGACTCGTGGCGACGGCCGCCGTCGTCCTGGGTGGCGCCGCACTGGCAGCCCCGGTCCAGGCGGCACCGTCGAACGGCTTCGACCTGCAGTCGCATCGCGGCGGGCGCGGTGAGCACACCGAGGAGTCGCTGTACGGCTTCGCTCGCTCGATCGAACTCGGCGTCACCACCCTCGAGCTGGACATCGTCCTGACCAAGGACCAGGTCCCGCTCATCTGGCACGATCCGACGGTCCAGGCCGACAAATGCACCGACACCGCTCCGGCGACGCCAGGCGACAAGCAGTTCCCTTACGTGGGCAAGACGATCCACGATCTGACCTACGCCCAGGTGCAGACCCTGGTCTGCGCGAAGAAGCTGGGCAAGTTCCCCGCGGCGAAGGTCGTCGAGGGGAACCGGATCGCCACGCTGCCCCAGCTGTTCGACCTCGCCGCGCAGTACAAGGGAAACGGCGTGCGGTTCAACATCGAGACCAAGATCGAGGCGGAGGAGCGCTCGAAGTCGGCCGAGCCCGCCGCCTTCGTCGAGAAGATCCTCGGCGCCGCGCGCCGCGCCGGCGTGCTCGATCGGATCGAGATCCAGAGCTTCGACTGGCGCTCCCTGCCGCTGGTGCGCGCTCAGGCCCCGTCGGTGCCACTGGTGGCGCTCTACGACGCGACGACGTGGAAGCCGAAGTCGGCCTGGCTGGGCCCGGTCACGTTCGAGCAGTTCGACGGTGACGTGGTGCGCGCCGCGAAGTCCGCCGGATTCGACGTGCTCTCGCCCGACTACGCGCTCTCCGACGCGAAGACGGTGACCGCCGCGCACGCCGCGGGCCTCACGGTGATCCCGTGGACCGTCAACGAGCCCGCGGACATGCGCGCGCAACTGGCGCTCGGCGTGGACGGCATCATCACCGACTACCCGACGCGCCTGCGCGGCGTCCTCGCCGACTCCGGGAAACCGCTCCCCCGCGCCTACACGAAGTGAACACGCACGGGGCGGCCCACCGGATCCGGTGGGCCGCCCCGTGCGTTGTCCGGATCCGTCAGGCGACGTAGGTCGCCACAGCGGTCCCGACGATGCCGCTGATCGCGACGCTCACGCTGCCCTTACCGGGCGAGACGACGAACGTCCCGTCGTACTCCGAGCGGGCGGTCCCGGTCTTGCCCGTGGTGGCGTTCTCCCAGACCAGTACGCGGTCGGACAGGTCGATGCCCTTGATCGACTCGCACCGGTCCGCGGGCAGCGGCGACGGCGGGACGCCGATCACGCCGAGCTCGTGCCGGGCGATCACGCAGTTGGTGCGGATGACGAGATTGCCGGCGTCGTCGTAGTCGCCGACCCAGGTGGCGGTCGCGTTCGGCGCGGTGGTGCGGATCGACGTGCCACCCGTGACCGTGCCGCGGAAGACGACGGTTCCGGAGGCGTTGGCCACAGCCGGGGCGAGGGCGAGCACCGTTCCCGCGGTGAGAGCGGTCGCGATCGCGCGACGGACGAGCGTGGTCATGGGCATCCCCTGTGATCTCGAAGCGGTTTTGACTTCGCAAAGTGTACACAGGGCGTGACCACGGCCGTGACCTCGTCAGTCGTGGCGAGCCGGAGACGAATCTGCGAGAAAGCCGGCAAGTTCGGCGGCGACGACGTCCGGGCGGTCCAGCATCGACAGCACGTAGCAGTCATCCAGCTCCACCAGACGGCCCAACGGCAGGATCTCGGCCAACCGGCGACCGTGGTCGCGCGGCATCACCGAGCCGTCGGTCGACCACAGGATCAGGGCGGGGCCGGCAAAGGCCCGCAGCGCCTCGGTACGACGAGTGAGATCTGCGCGGTCGTAGGGCGCACGAGCATGTTTGAGCAGGTCCCGGCGAATCAGCGGGTTCGTGATCGCGGGTTCCGTCCAGGCCCGCATCGTCACGTCGGGAATGTGTCGCGCCATGCGGCCGAACAGCAGCGGTAGGCGTCGGACCGCCCCGATCCGCATAGCGCGCAGCCCCAGACTCAGGCCGGGAAGACGGACGGCGACGGTCGCGACCTTGCCGGGGAGTCCGGGCGGGAAGTTGTCGAACGCGGTGCTCGGCAGAATCACCAGGCGCCCGATCCGCTCATCCCGTCCGAGCGCTGTGAGCAGTAGTCCCCCGCCCCAATCACTGTGCACCAGCGTGACCCCGCGTAGGTCGAGCGCGTCGAGGAAGTCGGCGATGAGGTGCGCGATCCCGTCGTTCGAGAGATCCGCGTCCGCGTCGAGCGGAACGGGATGCGCTCCTAGCGGCAGATCGGGGAGCACGTACCGGTGTCCACGGGGCAGCAGCGGAAGCACCTCCTTCCACACTGTGTGATCCATCAGCAGGCCGTGCAGTAGCACCACCGGTGGGCCGTCGCCGAGCTCCTCGTAGTGGATCCGGCCGGCGGGGACGCGGACCTCCGGCATTCCCATCACCTCCATTAGAGCACTCACTCTAGAGCGGACACTCTAGAATGTAGGACGTGATGATCGATCGGTCAATGCCCACCCCCGAGCGCCTCGTCGTGGCGATGGGAGAACTGCTGCGGCGCCAGGGCTACGGGGCCACCACGGTCAAACAGCTCACCGAGGCCGCCGGCGCCCCGATGGGCTCCTTGTACCACCACTTCCCCGGCGGAAAGCCGGAGGTGGCGTCGGCAGCTCTGCGTTCCTCCGGGGCCGCCTACATGGCACTGCTACCGGCCCTGCTCGACGGTGCGCCGGACCTGGAGGACGCGATCCCGGGGGCGTTCGCGCTCGCCGCCGAACACATCGCCGAGGCGGGATGGATCACGATGTGCCCCGTGGGCACCGTCGCGGGCGAGGTCGCGGATTCCGAGCCCGAGGTCGCCGCGGCGGCCGCGGAGGTCTTCGCGGATTGGATCTCCGGCGGTACCGCGTATTTCACGGCTCGCGGTATCAACAACCGTGCGGCTCGAGAGCTGACGCTGGCGGTATTGAGCTCGCTCGAGGGTGCGTTCATCCTCGCCCGCGCATTGCGCAGCCCGGATCCGCTACTAGCGGCAGGATCGGCGCTGCGCGAGCATGTTCGACGGGCGCTGGCCGCCTCCGGAACCGACTAGGCGGCGGGCGAATCGGGTGCGGATGCCTACCCGCACCCGATTCGCCCGAGGGCACCCGGTGTGCCGGGGGCGGTGACGCATGTCGGGCGTGGATGGATCCCCGCACCCGTTTCGCCCGGGGTTCAGCCCAACCAGTTGCGGACGGGTGCGGGGACTCCCCGCTTGCCGCGATGCGGCCCCAGGACCGCGCCGCCGAAGGGCTGCGAGAGCAGATCCCGCGCAACGCGGTTCACGTCCGCCGCCGAAACCCGGTCGATGGCCGACAACGTCCGGGTGATGGTGCGCTGGTTCTGGTAGTTGATCTCGCTGCGGCCGATGCGGTGCATGCGGGACTGCGCGTCCTCGAGCCCGAGGACCAGTCCCCCGCGCAGCGAGCCCTTCGCCCGCGCCAGCTCCTCGGTCGTGAGGCCGTCGTCGCGGACGTCCTCGAGGACCGTGCGCGCCACCGTCGCGACCTCGCCCAGGCGCTCCGGCGAGCACCCCGCGTACACCGAGAACAGGCCGGTGTCGGCGTAGGTGTCCACGGCCGAGTACACCGTGTACGCCAGGCCTCGCTGCTCCCGGATCTCCTGGAACAGGCGCGAGCTCAGGCCTCCGCCGATCGCGGTGTTCAGCACGGACAGCGCCCACCTGTCGGGGTGGAACCGCCCGTACGCCCGGGTGCCCGCGACGAGGTGCGACTGCTCGCCGTCCCGGTTCACCACGTGCAGCGCGGGCGCACCCGGCCGGCGCCGGATGCCCGTGCGGACAGGGGCGGATGCGGCGTCACCGTCGAGGCGGCCCGCGAAGGCCTTGCGCGCCAGCGTGACCACCTGCGCGTGCGTGACGTTGCCGGCCACGGCCAGCACCATCCGCTCGGGGGTGTACCGCCGGCGGTGGAAACCGCGCAGTCGCGCGGCGGTCATCGCCGACACCGAGTCCTCGGTGCCGAGCACCGGGCGGGCCAGCGGATGATCGCCCAGCAGCGCCGCGGTCGCCGCCTCGTTGACGAGGTCCTCCGGGTCGTCGTCGCGCATCGCGAGCTCCTCGAGCACGACCTCGCGCTCGACCTCGACGTCCGCCGGACGGCACAGGCCGCCCAGCACGACGTCGGTCACCACGTCGACGGCGAGCTCGAGGTCGGTGTCGAGCACGTGCGCGTAGTAACAGGTGTGCTCCTTCGACGTGAAGGCGTTGATCTCGCCGCCCACGGCGTCCACCTCGGCGGCCAGGGAGGCCGCGTCGCGGTGCGGCGTGGCCTTGAACAGCAGATGCTCGAGGAAGTGGGCGGAGCCGGCGGAGGCGGGGTGCTCATCGCGCGAGCCGACCGCGACCCACAGGCCGACGGCGGCGGACCGGGAACCCGGCACCGTCTCCGTGACCACCCGCAGGCCGCCGGGGAGCACGCTACGACGAACGGGGGCACCCGATCCGGATGCCCCCGTCCGCGCAGCCTTCGTTGTCAGGCTGCTCAGCTGATTACTCCTCGCCCGCAGGCGCCGCCTCAGCGGCGGCTTCCTCGACGACCGGGATCAGGCTGATCTTGCCGCGCTCGTCGATGTCGGCGATCTCGACCTGCAGCTTGCTGCCGACCCCGACCACGTCCTCGACCTTGTTCACGCGCTTGCCGTTGCCCAGCTTGCTGATGTGGACCAGGCCGTCGCGGCCGGGCACCAGCGAGACGAAGGCACCGAACGCCGTGGTCTTGACCACGGTGCCCAGGAAGCGCTCGCCCACCTTCGGGAGCTGCGGGTTCGCGATGGCGTTGATCCGGTCGATCGCCGCCTGCGCCGACGGGCCGTCGGCGGCACCGACGAACACCGTGCCGTCATCCTCGATCGAGATGTTGGCGCCGGTCTCCTCGGTGATGGAGTTGATCGTCTTGCCCTTGGGGCCGATGACCTCGCCGATCTTGTCCACGGGCACCTTGATGGTGGTGATCCGGGGCGCGTACGGGCTCATCTCGTCCGGAGCGTCGATCGCCTCGGCCATGACCTCGAGGATCGTGGTGCGGGCGTCCTTCGCCTGGCCCAGCGCGCCGGCCAGCACCTGCGAGGGGATGCCGTCGAGCTTGGTGTCCAGCTGCAGGGCGGTGACGAAGTCGGACGTGCCGGCGACCTTGAAGTCCATGTCGCCGAAGGCGTCCTCGGCACCGAGGATGTCGGTCAGGGCCACGTAGCGGGCCTGACCGTCGACCTCGTCGGACACCAGGCCCATGGCGATGCCCGCGACGGGCGCCTTGAGCGGCACACCGGCGTTGAGCAGCGACATCGTCGAGGCGCAGACCGAACCCATCGACGTGGAGCCGTTGGAGCTCAGCGCCTCGGAGACCTGGCGGATGGCGTAGGGGAACTCCTCCACCGACGGCAGCACCGGCACGAGGGCGCGCTCGGCGAGCGCGCCGTGGCCGATCTCGCGACGCTTCGGCGAGCCGACGCGGCCGGTCTCACCGGTCGAGTACGGCGGGAAGTTGTAGTGGTGCATGTAGCGCTTGCTGGTCTCGGGGCCCAGCGAGTCGATCTGCTGCGCCATCTTCACCATGTCCAGCGTGGTGACGCCCAGGATCTGGGTCTCGCCGCGCTCGAACAGCGCGCTGCCGTGGGCGCGCGGGATCACGGCGATCTCGGCGCTGAGCGAGCGGATATCGGTGATGCCACGGCCGTCGATGCGGAAGTGGTCGGTGAGGATGCGCTTGCGCACCAGCTTCTTGGTCAGCGAGCGGAAGGCCGCGCCGATCTCGCCCTCGCGGCCCTCGAACTGCGGGCCGACGGCCTCGAGCACCTGCGCCTTGACCACGTCGGTGGCGGCGTCGCGCTCCTGCTTGCCGGCGATCGACAGCGCCTCGTTGAGGCCCGCGGCACCCGCGGCCTCGACGGCGGCGAAGACGTCGTCCTGGTAGGCCGGGAACAGCGGGAACTCGCCGGTCGGCTTCGCAGCACCGGCGGCCAGCTGCTTCTGCGCCTCGCAGAGCACGGCGATGAAGGGCTTGGCGGCCTCGAGGCCCTCGGCCACGACGGCCTCGGTGGGCGCCGTGGCGCCGCCCTCGATGAGCTCGATGACGTTCTCGGTGGCCTCGGCCTCGACCATCATGATCGCGACGTCGGCATCCTTGCCGGAGCCCGAGACGATGCGGCCGGCGACGACCATGTCGAAGACGGCGCCCTCGAGCTGCTCGACGGTCGGGAAGGCGACCCACTGGCCGCCGATGAGCGCGACGCGCACACCGCCGACGGGGCCCGAGAAGGGCAGGCCCGCGATCTGGGTCGACGCCGAGGCGGCGTTGATCGCGACGACGTCGTACAGATCCTTCGGATCGAGCGACATGACGGTCACGACGACCTGGATCTCGTTGCGCAGGCCGTCGACGAAGGACGGGCGCAGCGGCCGGTCGATCAGGCGGCAAGTGAGGATCGCGTCGGTCGACGGGCGACCTTCGCGACGGAAGAACGAACCGGGGATCCGGCCCGCGGCGTACATGCGCTCCTCGACGTCCACCGTCAGCGGGAAGAAGTCGAAGTGCTCCTTCGGGTGCTTGCTGTGCGACGTGGCCGAGAGCAGCATCGTCTCGTCGTCGAGGTACGCGGCGACGGAGCCGGCGGCCTGCTGCGCGAACCGGCCGGTCTCGAACCGGATGGTGCGCGTGCCGAAGGAGCCGTTGTCGATGACGGCGACCGCTTCGGTGATGTCGTCGTCGAACTCGACCTGGGTGTTGTCTGTCATGTTGTGGGGAAGAAACCTTTCTTCTTCGCGCGGACCGTCCCCACCTGGCTGCGCGCATGCTGCGCGCGGCGGAAGTCGTTCGACGTGGTGGCGGGGCGCCCTGGCGCGGTCATCGATCGAAGCCGCCGGACCCGCTCGTCGGTGAGGACGAGGTTTCCGGCAACCACTACCGAGGACCACCCCGCGGGGAGTGACACCGAGACGGCGCACCGCAGATGTCGGACCGGATCTACCGGCACCGACGTCGGACGGACCTGCGTCAAGGCTATCATCGGGAGTCTTTTCCACGTGACCCGCACACGCCGTGTGCGCACCCGAGGAGGAATCGTCGTGTCGCAGGCCAGCCGGGAGCGCACCCAGGAGGCCACCGCGGTGTGGATCGCGCGGATGACGCTGGTCGCAGCAGTGGTCTCGCTGCTGAGCGCGATCATTCGCGGTGACCGCGCGCTGCCCTTCGTCGCCGACCTGCTCGGCATCGTCGGCATCCCGTCGCATCCCAGCCTCCTGCTGGTCGCCGCATTGACCGTGCTGAGCGGCGCGCTGCGGCGGCGGCTGCGGGCCGCGCACACCGTCGCCGTCATCATGATGTCGCTGCAGGTGCTGGTGAACATCGCGACGCTGGTGATCATCGCGACCGATCAGCTGGACCCCGACGACGGCCGTCATCTCCCGGCGTACCTGCAGGCCTACGTCTCCGTGCGGTTCTCGCTGCCGGGCGCCGCGCTCACCGCGCTCATCAGTGCCGTCTGCCTCGCCCTCGTGATCGCCGCGCGGCCGCAGTTCCCCGCCAAGCTCGCCCGCGGTTCACGCCGGGCCGCGATCGGCGTCCTCGTCGGCGGGTTCATCGGCGTGTACCTGATCGTGGTGGCGCTCGCGTTCACGTTCCCGGGCAGGGGCCCGAACCGGCTGGACGGCACCGTCGAGGTGCTGCTGTGGTCGCTGCGCACGACCTTCGGCGTCGCGGTGCCGCGGCAGATCGACGTGGCGCTCAACGGGCACAACGGCCCCGTCTGGATCTACTCCCTGGCCGGCGTCCTCTCGGCCACGGTGCTGATCCTCGCGCTCATGGCCTTCTGGCGGGCCGGACGCGGCGACGAGCTGATGACCGAACCCGAGGAGCTCGAAGTCCGGCGCCTCCTGCTCGAGTACGGCGAGGAGGATTCGCTCGGCTACTTCGCCACCCGCCGCGACAAGGCCGTGATCGCCGCCCCGGACCGGCGCGCCGTGGTCACCTGCCGCGCCGTGGGGCCCGTCTCGATGGCGAGCGCCGACCCGATCGGTCAGCGCGACTCCTGGCCCGCCGCCGTCGGCGCCTGGATCGAGGACTGCCGCACCCACAGCCTCTACCCCGCCGTCCTGGCCGCCAGCGCCGCGGGCGCAGAGGTCTACGAGGCCGCGGGCCTGCGCACGCTCACGATCGGCGACGAGGCGATCATCCACGTCGACGACTTCACGCTCAAGGGCCGCGACATGCGCGCGGTACGCCAGGCCGTGACCCGCGTGAGCGCCGCCGGGTACACGCTCAAGGTGCGCCGGCACGCGGACCTGTCCGCGGCCGAACTCGCCGAGGTCGCCGAGCTGGCGGAGGCGTGGCGCGGCGAGGAGACCGAGCGCGGCTTCTCCATGGCGCTCAACCGCATCGGCGATCCGGTGGACGGTCGCTGCGTCCTGGTCTCCGCCCACGACGCCGGGGGCACCGTGCGCGGCCTGCTCAGTTTCGTCCCGTGGGGCACGCGCGGGCTCTCGCTCGACCTGATGCGCCGCGACCGCAACGCCGAGAACGGCCTCAACGAGTACATGGTGGCCACACTCATCGAGCAGTGCGGAGAGCTCGGGATCCGGCGGATCTCCTTGAACTTCGCGGTCTTCCGCTCCGTCTTCTCCGAGGCCGACCGGGTGGGCGCCGGTCCGATCACCCGCATGGTGGACTCGGTGCTCAGCCTCGCGTCGAAGTTCTACCAACTGGAGACGCTGTACCGCTCCAACGACAAGTACCGCCCCGAGTGGGTTCCCCGCATCCTCTGCTACGACCCCTCACTCACTGCGGTCCGCGCCGGCATCGCTGTCGGCACCGCCGAGGGCTTCCTCCCGCAGATCGGGCCGAAGTTCCTGGCGGGACCGTCGATCCCGGACGAGTTCCCGCGCGACGCGGAGTTCGTCGACCGGCTGCTCGCCGAGGAGGAGCGCCTGCTGCGCCGGGAGGCTCCGCCGGTGCGGCTGTCCGAACAGCAACGGGTGCGGCGCCGCAAGCTCCAGGCACTCGAGGACGCCGGGATGCCGGGCTATCCCCCGTCGGTCCCGCGCACCACATCCCTCGCGGCCGTCCGGGCCGACGGTGCGCCGGGGGAGATCGTCTCCGTCACCGGTCGCGTCCGGGCGGTGCGCGACTACGGCGGCGTCACCTTCGTCGACCTGCACGAGGACGGCTCGCACCTGCAGGTGATCGCGGAGCGCTCCCGGACGCCCGACGACGCACGGGCCCTGTGGCGCACCGCGATCGACATGGGAGACCTCGTCTCCGTGACCGGCGAGGTGACCCGGTCCCGCACCGGGGAGTTGTCCGTACTGCTCACGTCGTGGGCGATGGCCGGCAAGTGCCTCTCCCCCGTCCCGAAGACGCGGGCACGACTCGGCGACGAGACCCGGGCGCGCAATCGCCCCTTGGAGCTCATCACCGACGACGGTGCCGTCGACCTGCTGTACCGCCGCTCGCGCGCCGTTGCGGCGATGCGCGGGGTGTTCGTCGGCCGCGGCTACACGGAGGTCGAGACGCCGATGCTGCAGTCGGTGCACGGCGGCGCTGCGGCCCGCCCGTTCACCACGCACATCAACGCCTATGACATGGGGCTGTACCTGCGGATCGCGCCGGAGCTCTACCTCAAGCGGCTGGCGGTCGGCGGTATGGGCCGGATCTTCGAACTGAACCGCAACTTCCGCAACGAGGGCGCCGACGCCACGCACAACCCCGAGTTCACCGCGCTCGAGGCCTACGAGGCCTACGGCGACTACACCACGATGCGGACGCTCACGCGCGAGGTGATCCTGGCCGCGGCGGTCGCGGTGAACGGCCGGCCCGTCGCCGTGCGTCCCGACGGTGCCGGCGGCACCCGGGAGGTGGACCTCACGGCCGAGTGGCCGGTGATCACCGTGCATGCGGCGGTGTCCGCAGCGGCCGGAACCGAGCTGACCTCGGCGTCCACCGTCGACGAGGTCGCCGCCGTGTGCGCCCGCCACCACGTGGCGGTGCCGCGCGGGGCGAGTGCGGGCAAGCTGGTGATGGAGCTCTACGAGGCGCTGGTCGAGAAGCAGACGGAGTTCCCGACCTTCTACTGCGACTTCCCCATCGAGGTCTCGCCGCTGGCGCGCAAACACCGGGACGACCCGCGCCTGACGGAGCAGTGGGACCTGGTCGGCTTCGGCGCAGAGCTCGGCACCGCGTACACCGAGCTCACGGATCCGATCGATCAGCGCGAGCGACTCACCAAGCAGTCCATGGCCGCCGCCGCGGGCGATGCGGAGGCGATGGAGCTGGACGAGTCCTTCCTGGACGCGCTGTCCTACGCGATGCCGCCCACCGGTGGTCTCGGCATCGGCGTCGACCGCGTCGTCATGCTCCTCGCGGGCGTGAACATCCGTGCCACGCTGGCCTTCCCGTTCGTCAAGCCCCAGGACCGCTGAGCGCCTCGCGACGCGAGCACCACGCGGCGATCAGCGCAGCACGGCGCCGCTGCCGGGCGTGGCCGGGAGGCCGGGGCTCGCGCTCTCGGGGCTCCCCGTGATCACCTGGGTGAACACGATCCGGCCGGGACCGGTGACCACCGAGGCGTCGGTGCCGAATCCCGGGTTGTATCCGACGGGGCAGGGCTTGATGGTGACGCTGCCGAACCGGCCGGTCGCAGGGTTGCGCCAATCGATGCGGACCAGCGCCTTGTTGAAGGTGGTCGCGCACTGCGACGGCCCGTTCGGCGCGGAGAAGCGCACACTCCCAGGGTCGGCGGTGCTCTGCGCGACGACGCGCGATTCGATCTTCACGGGTACCACCAGGCCGCTGATGCCGGTCCCCACGGCGGGCACCTGCTGCACGGCGAGGGGCGCGGCCTGCGCGGCCCCGGCGCCGAGGCCGAGACTCGCCGCGAGAGCTCCCGCGGCGGTGAGGGTTGCGGTGATGGCGGGCGTGCGACGGTGCATGATCACTCGATTCGTAGTCGGTGTTCCGCGGCCGAGGACTGGACCGGCGAACGACGGCGATGCCGATGCGTTCAGTCTGGATATCGCCCGCCGTGCCGCAGCGTTACTCCGGCCCGTCCTGCGGCGGCCCCGAGATCGTGAGACATTCGAACGATGACGCGGCGTGCGGTGGTGACAGGTGGCGGTACCGGCATCGGGCGGGCGATCGCGCACCGCCTGGCGGCGGACGGGGACGCCGTCCTCATCGTGGGGCGACGGGCGGCGGTGCTCGAGGAGACCGCGGCCGCGATCAACGCGGAGGTCGGCGCGGAGCGGGTGTCCGTCGAGGTCGCCGATCTGACCGAGCCTTCCGACGTCGGCGCGCTCGCCGATCGGTTGGGTTCGGCGGGCACCGTCGACATCCTGGTCAACAACGTGGGAGGCAACCCGGCCCGCGACGGTGCGCCGGGGGACCTCGCGGGCGTGGCCGACTCGTACGCGACGATCTTCCGCCTCAACACGATCACCGCGGTACTGGCCACGGAGGCACTGCGTCCGCACCTCGCCCGCCCGGGTGGCCGGGTGATCTCGATCAGCTCGATCGCCGGTCTTCGCGGCCCCGGCGCGTACGGCGCGGCGAAGGCCGCACTGCACGCCTGGTCGGCGGGAATCGCCATGGAGTTGGCGCCGGAGGGGATCACGGTGAACGTCGTCGCGCCGGGGTTCGTCCCCGCCACCGAGTTCTGGACCGACCGCCTGACGGACGAGCTGCACGACACTCGCGTGGCGCAGATCCCGGCCGGCCGGCCGGGCACACCGGATGAGGTCGCCGCCGCCGTCTCCTACCTCGCCGCGCCCGACGCGGGCTGGACCACCGGCCAGATACTCCAGGTCAACGGCGGCACACTACTCGGCCGGGGCTGAGAGCACCGTCGACCCGCGAACGCGGAACGGCCCGCCCCCGGGAAGAACCGGGAACGGGCCGTTCGGCGAAAAGCTCTTAGCGGCGCAGGCCGAGGCGCTCGATGAGCGAGCGGTAGCGGTTGATGTCCACCGAGGCGACGTACTTCAGCAGACGGCGACGACGGCCGACCAGCAGCAGCAGGCCGCGACGGCTGTGGTGATCGTGCTTGTGCTGCTTGAGGTGCTCGGTGAGGTCGGTGATGCGCTTGGTCAGCATCGCGACCTGGGCCTCAGGGGAACCGGTGTCAGTCTCGTGCAGGCCGTACTCGGCCAGGATCGACTTCTTCTGCTCAGTGGTGAGCGACATGGATTGCTCCTTGTTTCAGTATCGCGTCGACATGGATCCGTGCCGCCACCGCGAACTGCAGCAGGCACGAGCGACTACGTTACCAGGAATCAGGGGATTCCCAGAATCGCGCGGGTCTTGTCCACGTCGCCGCCCATGGCGTCGAGCAGCGCCTCCACCGACTCGAAGCGCTCCATCCCCCGCACGCGATCGACGAAGTCGACGGCGACGTGCTGGCCGTACAGATCGGCCGAGGTGTCGAGCACGAAGGCCTCGACGGTGCGGGTCCGCCCCGAGAAGGTCGGGTTGCTGCCGACGGAGACCGCGGCGGGATACCGCTCACCGGGCGTCACCTGCCCGACGACGGGACCAGGTCCGAGCACGGTGAACCATGCCGCGTAGACGCCGTCGGCCGGGATCGCGGCGAACATCGGCGGCGCCACGTTCGCCGTCGGGAAGCCGAGCTCGCGACCGCGACCGTCGCCGCGCACCACCACACCCTCGACGCGGTGCGGACGGCCGAGCGCCTCGGCGGCGGCCTTCACGTCGCCCGCGTCGACACAGGAGCGGATGTACGTCGACGAGTAGGTCACGGAGTGCTCGGTGAGGAGCGGAACCGCGTCCACCGAGAAGCCGAACTTCTGGCCCAGCCTCGCGAGCATCTCGACGTTGCCGAGCGCGCGGTAGCCGAAGGTGAAGTTGTCGCCCACCACGACGGCGGCGGCGTGGAGCCGCTCGACCAACACGGAGTGCACGAAGTCCTCCGCCGGCTGCGCCATGACGGTGGCGGTGAAGGGCATGACGCAGAAGACGTCGATGCCCAGCTCCTCAGCGAGCTCCGCCCGCCGCGTCAGCGTCGTGAGCTGGGGCGGATGCGATCCGGGCCGCACCACCTCGGCGGGATGCGGATCGAACGTCATCAGTACGGCCGGGAGCCCACGTTCGTGGGCCTCCGCGGTCGCTCGTGCGATCAATTGGGCGTGTCCACGGTGTACACCGTCGAACACGCCGATCGTCACCACACAGCGTCCCCAGTCCGCGGGAACGTCATCGAGCCCTCGCCAGCGAAGCACGCACTCACCCTATCGGACGGCCTATGGTGGGTGCGTGCCCAAGCCTCCCCTGCCCGATTCGCCGCGCCCCGTCGGCGAGCTGTCCGCGGTCACGCAGGACTACCTCAAGCAGATCTGGACCGCGCAGGAGTGGTCGGATGTGAAGGTCACTACGAAGTCGCTCGCCGACGCACTCGGCGTCTCCGCCTCCACCGCGTCGGAGGCGATCCGCAAGCTCGCCGACCAGGGGCTGGTCGACCACGAGAAGTACGGCGCGGTCACGCTCACCGACGACGGCCGCACCGCTGCGACCGCGATGGTGCGACGGCACCGGCTCCTGGAGACCTTCCTCGTCTCGGAGCTCGGATACGGCTGGGACGAGGTGCACGACGAGGCCGAGGTCCTCGAGCACGCCGTCTCCGAGCGCTTCCTGGCCCGCCTCGACGAGCGCCTCGGCTACCCCGACCGCGATCCGCACGGCGATCCGATCCCCCAGCCCGACGGCACCGTCCCCACCCCCGACGCCTGCCTCCTGTCGGAGCTCACCGCCGGCCAGACCGGCACCGTCGCCCGGATCTCCGACTCCGACCCCGAGATGCTGCGCTACTTCCAGGAGGTCGGCATCGCGCCCGACGCGCGGATCGTGGTGGTGGAACTGCGCAAGTTCCTCGGGACCATCGCCGTCACCGTCGACGACGGTGCACCCTTGGATCTGGGAGACGTGGCAGCACAGGCCATCTGGGTCAGGAGCTGACGGGCCAGGCGTTCAGCGCCACACGGCCGACCTGCCGCAGCTCCTGAACCGGCACCCCCTCGCGGGCGGCCTGGGCGAGGCCGTTCACGACCGACATGGTGAACCTCGCCAGAGCGAGCGCGTCGACATCCGCGGGAAGCAGACCGGCGTCGACGTCCTGCGCGATGCGCTCGGCAAGGCCCTGTACGTTCGCGGAGCGCATCGCGATCATGCTCTCCGCGACTACGGCGTCCGTGGTCCCGGCGTCGCCGCTGACCACGAGGCAGCCGCGCGGCAGGCCGTCGCGGGTGTACAGCTCCGGCCCCTCGGTGAGCAGCCGCGTCGCGACGGCGCGGGCCGTGGGCTCACGCAGCGCCCGCGCGATGAAACCTCCGTACCTGCGGTCGTAGTCGGCCACCGCCTCGGTGAACAGCTGCCGCTTGTCACCGAACGCGCGATAGAGGCTGGGCGCCTCGATGCCCAGCCGTTCCGTGAGATCGCGGATCGAGGTGGCCTCGAAGCCCTTCTCCCAGAACAGCAGCGCGGCAGCGTCCAACGCCGCCTCGCGGTCGAAGGAGCGCGGCCTTCCCCGGGTGTTCATCGCCATGACCTCATTCTATAGCGACCACTACGAAAAGCTGGTACGTTTCATTCCGTATCAGTCGCTACGGAATTAAGGAGCAGCAGTGCCGAACGATCTGGCAGGCAAGTACGCCCTGGTCACGGGCGGGAGCCGCGGTATCGGACGAGCGATCGCCGAGAATCTGGGCGGTCGGGGCGCGACGGTGGCGATCCACTACGGGTCCGACGACGAGACCGCGGAATCGGCGGTCCGGCTGGTCGAAGAACGCGGGGGTGCGGCGTTCGCGATCCGTGCCGACCTGTCATCGCCGCAGGCGCCCGCCCAGCTGTGGGAGCAGTACGACCGGCACGCGCCGCACGCCGACATCGTGATCAACAACGCCGGGATCCTCGGCGGCAGAACGCCGTTCTCGGAGGTGGATCCGACGACCTTCGACCTGGTCCAGGCGGTCAACGCCCGCGCACCGTTCTTCCTGCTGCAGCACGGCCTGTCCCGCCTCGCAGACGGCGGCCGAGTGGTCAACATCTCGACGCGGTTCACCCACGGCTCGTACAACGCCGCGCTACTCCCCTATTCGATGTCCAAGGCCGCGATCGACGCGCTGACCTTCGCCCTGGCCAAGGATCTCGCGCCACGCCGCATCACCGTCAACGCGGTCGGCCCGGGCGCGACCGCCACCGACATGAACGCGGCCCGGCTCGCGACCGAAGAGGGCCGCGCCGCGATGACCACGGACTCCCCACTCGGGCGGATCGGGCAGCCCGCCGATGTCGCGGCCGTGGTCGGCTTCCTGGTCTCGGCGGAGGCCGGCTGGGTCACGGGGCAATGGCTCGACGCGAGCGGCGGGTCGCTGCTGTGATGCCACGTGCCGTCCACGTCCTCGGGTTCGGGATCTTCGCGCAGGGCACCTCCGAGCTGATGCTCGCGGGCCTGCTCCCCGAGCTCGCAGCCGACCTGCACGTCTCCATCTCCCAAGCCGGACTCCTCATCTCGGGGTTCGCACTGGGCATGGTGGTGGGCGCCCCGCTACTCGCCTTCGCGCTGACGATGCTTCCGGTCTCCCGCAAGCACGCGCTCCTGGCGTTCACACTGATCTTCGCCCTGACCCACGTGGCCGGTGCTCTCACGTCGTCGTACGCCGTGCTGCTGGTGACGCGGTTCGTCGGCGCGGTCGTGTACGCGGGGTTCTGGTCCGTGGCCATCACCACCGCCGTCGCCCTCGTCCCGGAGAACGCCCGTGGCCGGGCCATGAGCATCGTGGCCGGCGGTCTCACGCTCGCCATGGCGGTCGGGCTCCCCCTGGGCACCGTGATCGGCCAGCACCTCGGCTGGCGCGGAGCGTTCTGGGCGGTGGCGATCGCCTCGCTGGTGGCGCTCGCCGCGCTCGCCGTCGCGGTGCCGGACGACGCGTCCGACGGTGCCGCGGTGCGCGATCCGCGCCGCGAACTGCGGGGCCTCGCCGTGCCCCGGCTGTGGTTGTCGTACGGGATCACCGCCGTCACCCTGTCCGCGCTGTTGATCACGTTCGGCTACCTCGGCGCCCTTCTCGGCGATTCGACGGGCGTTGCGCCGCGGTGGATCCCGGTCTTCCTCGCGGTGTACGGCGTCGGGACGTGCGTCGGGATCATGGTGGGCGGCAGGTTCGCGGACCGTCGTCCGACGACGACCCTCGTTGCCGGCCTCGCGGGGCTCACGACGACTTCCGCACTGCTGGCGATCCTCATCGGCCTGCCCGCCGCCGTCGCAGTGCTGGTCTTCCTCCTCGGTGCGAGCGGATTCGGGGTGAACCCGGTGCTCAACTCGCGCAACTTCGCGATCGCCCCGCAGGCGCCGCTGCTGGTCCCGGCGCTCACCGCCTCGGCGTTCAACGTGGGCATCGCCTTCGGCCCGTGGCTGGGCGGCGTCGCACTCGACGCCGGCCTCGGCTACCCGTGGCTGCCGGCGATCGGCGCCGTGCTCGCCGCGGGCGGGCTGCTGCTGGTGGGCGCGGACACCCGGATGGCCCGGCGCTCGCCACGGGCGGATCCCGAGCCGAGGGTCGAGCAGGAGTGCGTCACAGGTGCTTGAGCGCCTCGCGGCGCGAGAGCCCGCTGAGTTCGGCCTCGTGCGCCGCGACGTACGCGCGTACCCACTCCGGATCGGTCCTCCCGTACTCGCGGAGTGCCCAGCCGATCGCCTTGCGCAGGAAGAACTCCGATTCGGGAAGGGCCGGTTCGATCACCTCCGTCAGCAGCGCGGTGTCGAGCCGGTCCTTCCGGCCGAGCTGCGAGATGATCGCCAGGCGGCGCAGCCACATGTGGTCACCGAGGCTCCAGGCGCGGGCCACCGCCGCCGTCTCCTCGGGGTGCGCGTCGTGGAGGTCCGCGATGTGGTGAGCGGTTTCGTCGACGTGATCCCACCAGGCGCCGGTCACGGCGATGTGCTCGTGCAGCGGAAGGAGTTCGAGCCGGCCCTTGGTGAGCCGGCCGCGCAGCAGGTGCTGCGCGGCGTACCGCTCCTCGCGGTACACGGCTTCGTCCCAGAGCTCGCGCACGGTGGCGACCAGGTCGGCACGGTCCGCGGGCGGGTGCGTGCGCCGCGCGGACGTCACGATCGAGCGCGCAGCCGGTGCCGGCACACCCAGGAAGGGCATCTCGGACTTCATGTACGCCTGCATCTTCGGCGCCCGCTCCGGGTCGGCCGCGGAGCGCAACCCCGCGCGGATCCCCTCGACCAGATCCTTCACCGGACCCCTCCGCTGTTGGCGCCGCGCCAGCGCAGCGGTGCCTCGTCGTACTCCTCGGCGATGTGCGCCGCCATCCCGACGGTGCGCCCGTACTGGAAGAGCACCTCGGTTGCGCGCGCCGGGAGTCCCAGCGTGTGCGCGACGGCCGCGCCTGCCAGATCGATATTGACCGACCGACCGACCCGCGCGGCGAGTTCCTCGACAGCGTGCAGTGCGGGAGCATCCGGCTGATCGGCGCGCATCAACCCGAGCACGACGGTGGCCCGCGGATCCTCGCCCGTGTAGACGATGTGGCCGAAGCCGGCGAGGTGACCGCCCCACGAGGCGTGGGCGATCGCCTGGTCCACATCGTCGCCCGCGAGCACCCGGCCGAGCAGTTCATAGGCCGCCGCGGGGGCACCGCCGTGCAGCGGTCCGGCGAGTGCCGCGTACCCGGCGAGAAGCGCGTCGTACAGCCCCGCCCGGGCGGACGCCGCCACCCGCGCGGCCGTGGTCGACGCCGCGAGCCCGTTGTCGATGAGACAGGTCGCCTGGGCGTCGACCCACGGGTGCTCCAGGCGCACCTCGGGCACGAGCCCGGCAAGCACCGGCAGCAGACCGAGCGTGCGCTCGGCGACCGCGGACCGATCCGCGCGCAGCGGATCCTGCGCCGCGAGGAGCGCCACAGCCAGCGGGATCCGGCGCTCCAGTGCGACCTTCCGCGCGGCAGCGAGGTCGACCGCGGGAGGTGGTGCGGCACCGTCGGTCTCGAGGGCGAATCGGGCGGCCGCGGCGAAGTCCATCTCCGCGCAGACCCGGGCGATCGGCCGGCCGCGCAGCTGCAACGAGTCGCCCCGCAGCGAGGAGACGCGCGTGGTCACGGCCCGGAAACGCAGCAGCCTGTCCGCCTCGCGCCGGCCGTCGTGCTTGGCCGCCGCGAGCGAGTCGACCTGCGTGCGGTCGAAGAGCGATTCCGCCTGCCCCGGCATGCGCTGCGAGTGCAGCACGCCGCGGCTGACGTAGGAGTACAGCGTCCCGCGCTTGACGCCGAGGCGCTCCGCCGCCTCGGACGTCGTGATCCACCTGTCCACGCCCTTGATTCAATCAACATTGCGAGTGTTGATCAACATCGCTCACACTCGTGCCATGACCACACCGCTCATCGCCCCGGCGGGGCTCAAGAACGTCATCGTGACCGACACCGAGATCGGCGACGTCCGGGGAGAGGAGGGCTTCTTCCACTACCGCGGCCACGACGCCACCGCGCTGGCGCGCGACGTCCGCTTCGAGGACGCCTGGCACCTCGTGCTCTTCGGTTCGCTTCCCGAGGCCGACGCGGCCGACGCCTTCCAGGCGCGTGTGGGCGCGCTCCGCCCCGTCGACGGGAGCACCGTCGACCTGCTGCGGACGACCGTGCGACCCGAGACCGAGCCCATGCACGCGCTACGGGTGGCGCTCGCCGCGCTCGGTCTGGGTGATCGACCGCTCATGGACCTGCCGGAGGAGGAGCGGACCGAGGCGGCCCTGCGCTCCGCCGCGGTGACGCCGACGATCCTGGCGGCGGCGCACCGTCTGGCCCGGGGCGAGGAGCCCGCGGACGCCGATCCGAGCGCGGGTCACGCCGCCGACTACCTCCGGATGGCGACCGGGAACACCGATCCCGCCGACGCCGCGGCGCTGCAGACCTACCTCGTTGCGACCATCGACCACGGATTCAACGCCTCGACCTTCGCGGGCCGGGTGATCGCGTCCACCGGATCGGACATGACGTCATGCCTGCTCGGTGCGCTGGGCGCCTTCCTCGGCCCACTGCACGGCGGCGCGCCGAGCCGGGCGCTGGCCGCACTCGACGAGATCGGCGACCCGTCGAACACCCGAGAGTGGGTCCGCGACAAGATCGCCCGCGACGAGCGGATCATGGGCTTCGGGCACGCGGTGTACCGCACGCACGATCCCCGGTCGGAGCTGCTCAAGCACGTCGCCCGGCGGTACGACTCGCCCCTGGTACGCCAGGCCCTGCAGGTGGAGGCGGAGATCGAGTCCGCCATCAACGAGCTCAAGCCGGGCCGGCGGCTCTATGCGAACGTCGAGTACTACGCCGGCGTGGTGATGAGCGAGGTGGGCCTGCCACCGTCGATGTTCACGCCCACCTTCGGCGTCGCCCGCGTCGTCGGGTGGACGGCGAACGTGCTCGAGCAGGTGCGCCAGGGCAAGATCATCCGCCCCTCGGCGCGCTACGTCGGCACGAGGTTTGCAGTAGCGTAGGGGCGTGAACCAGTCGAACGACGGCCGTTACCGCATCGGCGAGCATGTCGTCGAAATCCGCGCCCCCCGCCTCTCCGACGCCGACTCGTGGCGGCGTACCAATCTCGAGTACGAGGGCAGGCTGCGTCCGGCGTTCGGCAGTCCGGAAAGGGATTGGGACGCCGACCACTCCTGCGCGGCATGGGCCGCGACGTGGTGGACGGCGACGCACGATCCGGACGTCCGGATCGCCCGAGTTCTCACTCTCGAGGACGGGGCCCGGGACCGCGTGGTCGGCTACCAGGCGTGGGCGGGGCGCGACCCGCGCACAGGTCATGCGGAAGCATCGACATGGGTGGCCGGACTGCCCCGGTCCTATGAGGTCACGGCGTTCTTCACGGCGTCCTGCGTAGCGGATGCGTTTCGCACGAATCCCGACCTTCCGTACGTCGTCGCGCCGATGGCCGTACACAACCGACCGCCGATCGCGCTCGCCGAATCGGTCGGCTTCACGTACCTGCAGACGCTGCGCCGACTGCGCGAGTACGACGGCACGCCGACCGATCACTCGGTCCACATCCTCGCCAACACCGAGAAGTCGCGCGATGGCTTGGAGACTGTTCTCGCCTCGATCGGCGCGGAACCGGTGCCGTCCCGCGCCGCGACCCGGCCGACGCTCGGGGCAACGCTGGGCCTCGCGCGTCACGGGGTGCGCAGGCTTCGCACCCGGGCACGAGCTGCGCGCCTGCCGGCGGAGTCGGACGACATCCTCGGTCTCGCCGGGGCGAGGAGCGGCGATGGGATCCGATTCCAACCCACGAGTCGCGGCGGATACACGGTGGCCGTCGGTGGCCGGGCCGTCGGGGAGACCGGCATGCACGTCGACAGCGGAACGTCGACGACGGAGATCATCGATCGCCTGCGCGGCGACACCAGTGCCGACGAGGCGACCGCAGTCCTCGTCGCGGCCTGCCGGGCCGCCGCCGAACGACAGGACACCCGTCGCCTGACGATCGCGCTCGCGGACCGGCATGCCGCAGCCCACGACGCCCTCATCGCGCTCGGCTTCGCCTCGGAGGGCCCGACATTGCCGACGATCGGCGACGAGGGCTCGCCACGGGAATCGTGGACGCGCCTGAGGGAGGAGTGACGGACAGTCAGGCCGACGGTCGCACCACGAAGACCGAGCTCGCACGCTTGCCGCTCTCCTGCAACAGCGCGAAGGCCCGGCCGTCCGGTGTGACCGCGGCGTAGACGCCCGGCATGCCGACGGGGTCGAGCCACCGGCCGAGCGCCAGATCGACGGACTGCTCGTCGGTGATCTCCCGGGTCGCGAAGCCCGCGGCGATCGCCTCATCGATGTCGTAGGACAGGCGCGGTGTCTCGAAGAGATCGCCCAGGGTGATCGCGTGATCGAGGCCGTACGGCCCGACGTGGGTGCGGCGCAGCGCGGTGAGGTGCCCGCCCACACCGAGCGCGGCACCCAGGTCACGGGCCAGAGCGCGAACGTACGTGCCGGACGAGCACTCCACCGTCACGTCCACGTCGAGGAACTCGCCCTCGCGGCGGAAGGCGTGCGCAGCGAACTCGTCCACAGTCACGGGGCGCGCCTTGAGCTGCACGTCGGCGCCCTCACGGACGAGCTGGTGCGCGCGCTTACCGTCGACCTTGATCGCGCTCACCGACGACGGGACCTGCTCGATCTCGCCGGTCAACGGCGCCATCGCGGCCCGGACGTCGTCCTCGGTGAGCCCCGCGGCGGACGCACCCCCGGCGGTCTCGCCCTCGGCGTCGTCGGTGGTGGTGGACGCGCCGAGCCGGACGGTGGCCGAGTACGCCTTGGTGGTCAGCGCCAGGTGCCCGAGCAGCTTGGTGGCGCGTTCGATGCCGATGACCAGGACGCCGGTGGCCATCGGGTCGAGGGTGCCGGCGTGGCCGACCTTGCGGGTACTCATCGCCCGACGGCAGCGCGCGACGACATCGTGACTGGTCAGGCCCGCGGGCTTGTCGACGATGATCAGACCCGCGCCGTCGGGTTCGAGGAAGCCTCTGCCGGAGGTCATCTCACACCTCCGCGATCGAGGTCACGATGAGGCCGTCGGTGATCCGCCACCGGCCGTCGAAGGCTGCGACGGGAGGGCCGCCGTCGGTCGCCTTGCCGTCGATGAGGATCCGGGAGTGGAAGGTCCCCTCCGCCGCGGGGCCGGACGGCCGATCGGTGCGCGAGGTGAGGTCGAAGGTGATCTCGGCGTCCTCGAATCCCAGCCAGCGCCCGGTGATCGGATTCCATGCCTTGTACGTGGCCTCCTTGGCGCAGAACAGGAGCCGGTCCCAGTGCAGGCCGTCGTCGGGGCGCGCCGCGAGCACCTCGCGCTCGGACTCGACGGAGACCGTGGGGAGCACCTTGTCCGGGAGGGCGAGGTGCGGCTCGGCATCGATCCCGACGGTGCGCACACCCATCCGGTAGCCGACCACCGCACCGCGGTAGCCGTCGCAGTGGGTGAGCGCGCCGACGACGTTGCGGGGCCAGTCCACCCCGCCACCCTCGCCCTTGACGAGCACGGCGTCACCGATGCCCAACTCCCCCAGCGCCTCCCGGGCGAGATGCCGCACCGTCGCGTACTCGGCCTGGCGCTTCGGCACCGCCTTGGCGATCTGTGCGGCTTCGCGCGGATGCAGCGGCGCCTCGACATCGCCGTGCGCCTCCCGCGCGACGACCCCGCGCGGGAGCATGGACTGCAGGATCACTTCTCCCCCTCCTTCGCCCGCGCCGCTCGACGCTCGGCGATCCGTTCCCGAGCGGCGACGCGGCGATCGCTCAGCCGCTCCTGGGCCGCCGCGCGTTCCGCGGCGAACTTCTCCGGATCGTCCCGGTACTCCGGATCCACCTCGAAGTGCACGCCGTAGTGCCCCAGCGACTCCTCGGTGTAGTCCGGGGCCGGGAGGATCTGCCGCAGTAGCGGCTCCGGCAGGCCCCGCTGCTGCCACTCGCGCGGGTAGCCGACCGAGACCTCCTCGAACCGCACGCCGTCGTACCAGGTGGTGCGCGGGATGTGCAGGTGGCCGTAGACGGCGGCCTCCGCGTTGTAGGTGCGGTGCCAGTCCGCCGTCTCCCGCGTGCCGCACCACAGCGCGAAGTCCGGGTAGAACAGCACCTCCGTGGGCTCGCGGCGCAGCGGCCAGTGGTTCACCAGCACCGTGCGCGTGCCCGCCGGAAGCGCGGCGAGGCGCCGCCGGGTGTAGTCGAGGCGGGCCCGGCACCAGGCATCACGCGTGGCGTAGGGCTCCGGCGAGAGCAGGAACTCGTCGGTGGCGACGACGCTCTTCTCCTTCGCGCGGGCCAGCGCCTGCAACGTCGTGAGGCCCTCGTCGCGGAAGGTGTAGTCGTAGAGCAGGAACATCGGCACGACGGTGACGGGACCGGCGTCGGGATCCTCGAAGACCGGGAACGGATCCTCCGGGGTGAGGACGCCGTGGTGCCGGCAGATCTCCACGAGGTGGTCGTAGCGCGCCTCGCCGAAGACCTGCATCGGATCCTTCGAGGTGGTGTACAGCTCGTGATTGCCCGGGACCCAGATCACCTTCTCGAACCGCGGTGCGAGCGCGGTGAGCACCTCGTCGAGCTGGTCGGTGCGCTCGCAGACGTCGCCCGCGAGGATCAGCCAATCGTCGGGCGATGTGGGCCACACCCGGTCGACGATGCCCTCGTTCCCCCGGTGCCCCACGTGCAGGTCACTGATCGCCAGGAGTTTCGCCACCCCTCCACGCTACCGGTTCGGCTCCGGCGGCCCTGCGCGCTCCGCCTCCAGCCCTCGTAGCCGCGCGCGGAACCGGGTGAGCATCAGCGTCGCGGTGGTGGCGAGGCCGCAGGTGAGTCCCCACCAGACGCCCGCGGCGCCGAGATCGGCCCAGAAGGCCAGCGCCAGAGCGGCGGGCAGGCCCACCACCCAGTAACCGATGACGGACAGCCGGAATCCCGAGACCGTGTCGCCCAGGCCCCGCAGTAGCCCGACACCGATGTTCTGCGCGGAATCGGCGAACTGCATGACGACACCGATGAGCAGCAGCGACGAGGCGAGCGTGAGCGTGGCCCCGTCACCGTCGCCGTTCAGGAAGGGCGCCAGGACGACTCCCGGGGCGACGAGGTAGCAGGCACCCGAGGCCAGGACCGCGAGCAAGGCGTATCCGAGCGCGAGCCGCGCGACCGCGAGCGCCCGGTGCACGTGCCCCGTGACGACCTGCCTGCTGACCAGGATCGACGACGCCTGCGACAGCCCGATGGCGAGCTGGAAGACGATGAAGGTCACCTGGTAGACCACGTTGTGGGCGGCGAGGGCGGTCTCCGAGATGGCCCCCATGACCAGGGCGAGGACCGAGAACATGCCGGCCTCGCCGGCGTAGGTCGCGGATACCGGCACGCCGAGTCGCGCCAGCGATCGGACGTCGTCCGCGGGAGCCTTCCAGAAGTCGAGCGACAGGTGGGGCGCCAACCGCGGGTCGCGGCGCACCAGTGTCCAGAAGGCGAGGAAGAGCGCGAGGTGCACGAACGAGGTCGCCAGGCCGATGCCCGCGAGTCCGATCGCGGGGAACGGGCCCCAGCCGTGGATGAATGCGAGGTTCAGAGCGGCGTTGAGCGCCACCGCAGCGAGGGTGATACCCAGCATGCCGCGGGGCCGTTGCATACCGACGGTGTACTGGCGGATGACCTGGAACCACAGGCACGGCACGAGCCCCGGCGCAAGGGCGATCAGCATCGGCCGGGCGGCGTCGACGACGGGTCCCGATTGCCCCAGATGCGGCAGGAGCGCCCCGATGCCGACGATGGCGAGCGCCCCCACCACCGCGGCGGCCGTCGCGAGGAGGAAGCCCGCGCGGACGTGCCCGCGCAGGCGGTCGGGGTCGGCACCGTCGGCGTCCGCGGCGGCGACCTGGTTGCCGAGCGGGACGACGAGCCCGACGCCCATGGTGCGGACCTGGTTGAAGATCACCACGGCCAGGCCGCCGCCCGCGAGCGCCTGGACGCCGAGCACGCCCATCATCGCGGTGTCGGTGGTCGACAGCGCGATCTGGGCGAGCTGGGTACCGGCGATCGGGGCCGCCAGCCCGACCAACTGGCGGCGCAGGTAGCGCGGCGCGGAAGCGGGAGCCGTGTTCATCACGGGGAACTGTACTGGCCGGGCGCGTGGATTCCCGAGCGGAATAGGTGAGCCGATCCTGTGTCAGGTTAGGCTAGGCGCACTCACGACCCGACCGGGTCCACGACCTGGTCTTTCGATGGAAGGCAGGCGCATGCCCACGGTGGATCGGCGCGGATTCTTGATCGGCTCGGCGGGTGTCGCCGCGCTCGCGGCCCTGGCGGCGTGCGGCCGCAACGGCGGCTCGGACGGCGCCGGCGACGGTGGCGGCGGCACGCCCCGGCGCGGCGGGACGCTGCGTGTCGGCGCACTCGGCAAGCCGGGGGCGACGCAGCAGGACCCGCACCAGAACCTGTCCAACGACAGCGACTTCCTCATCATGTCGCTGGTCTACGACGCGCTCACGGTCCCGACCAAGGACAAGAACGTCGCACCCCGGCTCGCGAAGAGCTGGGAGCAGTCCGCGGACGGTCGCACCTGGACCTTCACCGTCGCCGACGGGGCGAGGTTCCACGACGGCTCCCCGGTCACCGCGGAGGACGTCGTGTGGTCGTTGCAACGGATCGCGGGCGACAAGACCATCGCCTTCAAGGTCCCGGTGCCCGCCGACCAGGTCAAGGTCGTGGACGGCAGCCGGTTCTCCCTGACCTCGCCACAGCCGAACAGCCAGATCCCCCTGCTGGTCCGCCTGGTGACCTTCGTGATGAAGAAGGGCACGGCACCGTCGGACTGGCAGGGCTCCGGCCCGTTCCGGATGGAGACCTACTCGGCCGGGCGGGCGCGCTTGGTGCGCAACGACTCCTGGCACGGCGGCGCACCGTACCTCGACGCGATCGAGGTGATCCCCTTCGCCTCCGCCGAGGCCATGAGCAACGCGATCCAGAGCGGCGGAATCGATCTCGCGTCCGCCGTGGGCGCCGTCGCCGGCCGCACCGCGGAGACCAACGGTGAGCTGGCGGTGATCCGCCGCGCCAACGACTCGGTGATGCCGATCATCATGCGCACCGCGTCCGGACCGTTCGCGGACCCGAAGGTCCGGGAGGCGATGCGACTGATCGCCGACCGGCGCCAACTGGTCCAGTCCGTCCTGTCCGGCTACGGCGCCGTCGGCAACGACGTGCTCGGGACGGGCGATCCGTTCTACGACCGGTCGCTCCCCCAGCGCACCCGGAACATCGACCGCGCCAAGCAGTTGCTGGCGGAGGCGAAGTTCGACACCGGCCGCAGCTACGACTTCTTCACCATCGACGAGGCCACCGGGCAGGTCGACTCCGCGAAACTGTTCGCCAAGCAGGCCGCCGACGCGGGCGTCACGATCGAGGTCACGGTGCAGGACTCGACCACCTTCTACGACAACACCTGGGGCAAGGCCGACCTGTACAACATGACCTGGGGCACCAACGATTCCGTGGTCTTCTTCGCCGACAAGGTGCTCAAGAAGGACGCGAAGAACAACGAGACCGGCTGGAACGACGCCGCCTTCGAGCAGGCCTACACCGATCTGCTGGCCGCGCGGGACGAGGCGGCGCAGCGGACCGCGTCGACCGCGATGCAGCGGGCCGAGTACGACCGCAGCGGCTACCTCGTGTGGGGCGTGGTCGACGGTGTCGATGTCGCGACCACACGGGTCCGCGGGCTCCCGACCGCTCCGGGCTTCGGCCGGATGCAGCTGGAGAAGGTGTGGCTCTCGTCCTGATCCGCCGCCTCGCGGGGCGCCTGGTGCTACTCGTCGGAGTGCTGGCGGCGGTCTTCGCCGCCGTCGACCTCCTACCGGGGTCGGCGGCCAGGGGCGCCCTCGGCGCGAACGCGACCGAGGACGCCGTCGCGGCGAAGAACGCGGAGCTGGGGATGGACCACGCCTGGCCCGTCCGCTTCGCCCACTGGCTCGCGGGGCTGTTCACCGGCGATCTCGGTACGACGGTGCGAGGCCGGAGCGTGGGCGAACTCGTCGCGGCCGCCCTGCCGGAGACGCTGATCGTCGTGGGCGCGGCGCTCCTGATCACGGTGCCCTGCGCGACCGCGCTGGGAACCTGGTGGGCGATGCGGGCGAAGCCCGGCGCCCGACGGCTCGTCGACGGCCTGACGACGACCTCGATCGCGGTGCCCGAGTTCGTGATCGCGACCGTGCTCATCGTCGTCTTCGCACTGCTGCTCGACGCGCTGCCCGCGGTCACGATCGTGACGGCCGACGGCGGCATCGCGGCTCCCGATATGCGGGTGCTCCCCGTCCTCGCGCTCGCGATCCCGCAGGTCGGATGGAACAGCAGGGTGGTGCACGCCGCCGTCGCCGACCATCGCGGCGACCCGCACGTGACGCAGGCCCTCCTCGACGGGCTCACTCCGTGGCGGGTGACGACGCGGCACGTCCTGCCGATGGCGATCCCCACCATCGCCGCCGCCGCGGCGACCTCCACCGGAATGCTGGTCGGCGGCGCGGTCGTGGTGGAGACGGTGTTCAATCATCCGGGTGTGGGCAACCTGCTCACCGCCGCCGTGACGGACAAGGACTCGGTGACGGCGACCGCGATCGTCGCCCTCGTGGGCGTACTCATCGCCGTGGTCCTCACCGCATCCGACGCCGTGCGGATCATCGTGACGGGGCGTACGGCGTGACCGCGCGGCTCCGCTCCGTCCCGGCCCTGCTGGTCGCGCTGGTCGTCGCCGGGGGCTCCGGGTACGGCGCGCTCACGACCGGATTCGATGCCGGCGCGACGGCCTCCATCCCCTTCGCCGGGCCGAGCGCCGAGCATCTGCTGGGCACCGACAAGCTCGGCCGCGACGTCCTCGACCGGCTCCTCGTCGGCGGCACCGGACTGCTGTTGATCGCCCTGACCCTCGCGGCGGCCGTCACCGTGCTGGGCGCGGTACTCGGGGCGCTCGCCGCACTGCGCCCCGCCGTCGACACGGCTCTGCGTCTCGCGACGGACGGCGCCGTCCTGATTCCCGCGATCCTCGCGATGCTCGTGCTGGGCGCGGCACTGCCCCACGCCGGGGTCGCCGCGATCGGCGTGACCGGCGTCGTTCTGGGGACGCCGTACGCGGCGAAGGTACTGCAGCCCGCCGCGGCGGTCGTCGCCATGAGCGGTCATGTCGAGGCCGCGGAGGGCACCGGCGAGACCGTGCCGCGCCTGATACTCTGCGAGATCCTGCCGTCCATGCGCCGGACCGTGACCGCCGTCTTCGGGCTGCGGATGGTCGAGGCGACCTACCTCGTGGCCACTGCGGCCTTCCTGCACGTACCGACCGGACTCGACGACACGAACTGGGCGCAGTCGGTGCGCGACAACGGCGCCGGCCTGCTCCTGAACCCGTGGGCGGCCCTCGCGCCGGCACTCATGATCGCCGCAACGTCGATCGCGGTGACGCTCGCGACGCGGCGGCCCGGCACCGTCGACCCCGCGGGGGTGGCGGCGTGAGCGCACTCCTGTCCGTCCGCGAGTTCGGCGTGCGCCTCGGCGGCGACGTCCTGCTCGCGCCCGTCAGCCTGGAGCTCGACGCTGGCGCCGTGGTCGCCCTGACGGGCGCGTCGGGATCGGGGAAGTCGACGGTGCTGCGGGCCGTGCTCGGCGCCGTCCCGGCGGGATCCGAGGCCACGGGCGCCATCCGGGTGAGCGGCAGCGATCCGTTCGCTCTCGGGGGCGCGGACCTGCGGCGGTACCGGCGCGAGCTCGTCGCGTACGTCGATCAGGACCCGGCGACCGCGCTCAATCCGACGCACACCGCGGAACGGATCCTGCGCGAACTGTCCGTCGACACGCACACACCCGGCGGGCTCGCCGACCTCGTCGAGCTCGACCGCGCCCTGCTGCGCCGCCGGATCACGGAACTGTCCGGCGGACAGCAACGGCGCGTGGCCCTGGCGCGGGGGCTCGCGAAGGGCGCGCGGCTGCTGCTCGCCGACGAGCCGCTCGCCGGTCTCGACCCGAACGGCCGTACGCGGATGATGCTGCTCCTGCGACGGCTCGCGCGTGAGCAAGGTCTGGCCGTGCTGATGACCGGCCACCTCATCGAGGACTCCCCTATCCGCGATCTCCTCGACGGGATCGTGCGGTTGCCCACACCGCCCCCATCCGGGCCGTCGCGAGTACCGAGTCCCGTCGCGTCGCCGCCGTCCACGACAGCCGGGAGGACGGTGCTCGCGGCGCACCTCGAGTCCGTCGTGTCGCCGGGCGGTGCGATCCTGGCCGAGGACGTCGACCTCTGCTTCCGCTCGGGCCGGCTGATCGGCGTGACGGGTGACTCCGGATGCGGGAAGACCACCGTCGCGCGGGTCCTGGCGGGTCTGCATCGATCCCCGGGCACGCTCACCGTCGACGATGCGGCACTCACCACGGTCGGCAGGCGCAGGCGCTCGCAGCGTCACCTGGTCCAACTCGTCCCCCAGAACGTGCGGGGCACTCTGAATCCGCATCGCACCGTCGACGCGACGCTCCGGCGCCCGCTCGCGCTCCGCCGCACGCCGACCGACCGTTCCACGAGCGTGCGCCACTTACTGCGCCTGGTCGGCCTCGACGACTCGTTCCTCGATCGCACCCCCGACCGGCTGTCCGGCGGTCAGCGGCAGCGGGTCGCGATCGCCCGGGCACTCGCGGCGCAGCCCCGCGTCCTGGTGTGCGACGAGGCGACGTCCGCGCTCGACGCATCGACCGCGGACGGGATCGGCGCCCTGCTGCGCACCGTCGCGACCGAGCAGGACATCGCCGTCGTCCTGATCAGCCACGACCACGATTTCGTCGGCCGGTGGTGCGACGAGATCATCGACGCGACATCCGGGTGGCGGAGCGCAGCCACCTAGCACCCACCGTTTGCCAAGGCAAGCCTAACCAAATGCTATCGTTCCGTCATGACGATCGCACCGCTCCCGACCCGCCGGCGATTCCTCGCGGCAGCCCTCGCCGTCAGCACCGCGGCAGCGCTCGTCGCCTGTGGTTCCGGCGGCTCCGACACCGCGGCCTCCGACACCCGGGTCGTCCGGCACGCGATGGGCGAGACGAAGGTGCCGGTGAATCCGCAGCGGATCGTCGTCATCGACTCCCCGCACACCGATGCCCTCGTCTCGCTGGGCATCACGCCGGTCGGGGCGGCCGTCGCCGCCGCGAACGAGGGCTTTCCCGGCTACCTCCGCGACAAGCTCGACGGGACCGCGAACGTCGGGCTGATCTCCGGCCCGGACATCGAGGAGATCGCCACGCTGCGGCCCGACCTCATCATCGGCTCGAAGGTGCGCCACGAGAAGCTCTACCAGCAGCTCTCCGCCATCGCACCCACCGTGTACTCGGTGGACACGGGCACCAACTGGAAGGAGCAGGCGACCATCACCGCGCAGGCGGTGAACCGCTCCGAGCAGATGACCGAGCAGCTCGCCAAGCTGGACGAGCGGGCCGTCGAGGTCGGGCGGAAGGTGGGTGCCACCGGTGCGTCCGTCTCGATCGTGCGCTGGCGCGCGAACGGCTCCTTCCGGATCTACGGCCCCGAGACCTTCTCGGGCAGTGTGATCACCGCGATGGGCTTTCGCCTCCCGTCGAAGCCGTGGGGCGCCTACTCGATGATCGAGCCCTCGCTGGAGAACTTCGGCGAGATCGACGGCGACTACGTCTTCCACACGCTCGGCGCCGGTTCGGCGGCCACCCGGCAGAGCGTGACCGACCGTTGGGGCGCGCTCCCCGCGGTCGCCGCGAACCGCGCCTTCGCCGTCGACGACGACACCTGGATGGTGGGCATCGGTGTGCTCGGCGCCGGCCGCATCATCGATGACGTGGAGCGGCTGGTGAAGCCCGGAGCGTAATCCCGCCGCTCGCCCGCTCCGCTCAGTAGGGTCGAGCGTGATGACTGCGCCCATTGTGACCACGACCCCGCGCCGACGCCCGCCCGTCCATTGGACGGACTGGGCGCCCATCGCGCTCGCGGTCGTCTCGCTCGTGCTGATCACGTGGATGACCTTCGTGCGGTTGCCGCGACCGCTCTACATCACCGTGCTGTGGATCGACGGTGCCATCTGCGTGGTCTTCCTCCTCGACTTCCTGGCACGCTGGCGGGCCGAGCACTGGTCGCGGAAGTTCCTGCTGCTGCACTGGTACGAGCTGCTCGGCATGGTGCCCGCCTTCGTCGTGACGATGGCGCTGCCGCACGCCTTCAAGTTCCTGCGCATCGTGCTCGTGGTCGCGCGTCTGGCCAGCGCGATCGATCGCGCCTACGGCGACCGGGTGACCGCCGTCATCGTGGCCCGGGCGACCGACACCGTCGTCGATGCGGTCAAGCGCCCGATCACCATCGCCGTGCTCGACGAGGTGGCCGAGGTGCTCAAGACCGGTCACTACACCAAGAACATCGCCGCCGCGCTCGAGGAGAACAAGCCGGAGATGAGCGGCATGATCCTGGAGACCATCAAGAACGACCCGCAGACCAAGAGCGTCAAGTACATCCCCTTCCACGACGAGATCATCCAGCTCATCGTGGACACCACCTTCCGCATGGTGCTGCAGGTGCTCGCCGATCAGCGGACCGACGAGCTCGTCTCGGACATGCTGCGGGAGAACATCGACCAGATCCGCGATTCGGTCAAGCGCAAGGAGGCCGCTGCGGGCAACACCGCCGTGACACCGCCGCCCGCGCCGTAACCCGTCCGTTACGGCGGGGTCATCGCGACCGAACGCGCCGCCAGCACGATTCCTCCAACCCCGCCGCACGGCCGGGGCCGGAAGGGATCCGAAGTGACCGCACTGCAACCCGCGGAGGCCGACGGCGCACCGTCGAACGCACTCCGCGACGCCGCGTCCCGCGAGACGCTCGAGGACTACACCCTGCGGTTCGCGCCGCGGAGCTACCGCAAGTGGGGGCCCGCCGTCGTCGCGACCTCGGCGCTCGGTGGCATAGCGTACCTGGCCGACTTCGCGATCGGCGCGAACATCGGCATCGCGAACGGCACCGGCAACGCGCTGTGGGGCATCGGCTTCTTCGCGCTCGTCATCGTGCTGACCGGCTACCCGCTGGCCTACTACGCGGCGCGGTACAACATCGACCTCGACCTCATCACCCGCGGCAGCGGCTTCGGCTACTACGGCTCCGTGCTCACCAACGTGATCTTCGCGTCGTTCACGTTCATCTTCTTCGCGCTCGAGGGCTCGATCATGGCGCAGGGCCTCGAACTCGGCCTGGGCATCCCCCTCTGGCTCGGATACCTGCTGTCCTCGGTGCTGATCATCCCGCTGGTGATCTACGGCATGAACACGCTCGCGAAGCTGCAGGTGTGGACCACCCCGCTGTGGCTGGTCATGATGGTGCTGCCGTTCGGGTACCTGCTCTTCAAGCACCCGGAGGCCATCGGCGACTTCTTCGCCTTCGGCGGCATCGACACCGCCACCGGCGAACCCCTGCACAAGGGCGTCAGCTTCGCCGGGACCATGCTCGCCGCGGGCGTGTGCCTCTCGCTCATCGCGCAGATCGCCGAGCAGATCGACTACCTGCGCTTCATGCCGCCCAAGACGCCCGAGAACTCGCGGCGCTGGTGGACCGCCGTGATCACCGCCGGCCCCGGCTGGGTCTTCTTCGGCGCCATCAAGCAGATCGTCGGGCTCTTCCTGGCGGTCTACCTGATCGGGATCACCATCGACAACGCCGGCATCGCCAACCAGCCGGTGCACCAGTTCGTGGAGATCTACCAGGACTTCCTCCCGCACTGGCTCGCGCTCACGCTCGCCGTGATCCTGGTGGTCATCAGCCAGATCAAGATCAACGTGACCAACGCCTACTCGGGCTCGCTGGCGTGGACCAACAGCTTCACCCGCGTCACCAAGACCTACCCGGGCCGGCTCGTCTTCCTCGTGTTCAACGTGGTCATCGCGATCGTGCTCATGGAGGCGGACATGTTCAGCTTCCTCAACAACCTGCTGAACTTCTACGCCAACTGCGGCATCGCCTGGATCGTGGCCGTCGCCAGCGACATCGCGATCAACAAGTACCTGCTGAAGATCTCGCCGAAGGTGCCGGAGTTCCGGCGCGGCATGCTCTACAGCGTCAACCCCGTCGGATTCGTCTCGGTGATCGTGGCGGCCGGACTCTCCATCGCCGCGTTCTTCGGGCTCCTGGGCTCCGGCCTGCAGCCCTACTCGCCGCTGGTCGCCCTGGTCCTCGCGCTCGTGCTGCCGCCGGTCCTCGCCATCGCCACCCGCGGCAAGTACTACCTGCGCCGGTCCGACGACGGCATCGACCTGCCGATGTTCGACGAGAACGGCAATCCTTCGGGCGAGAAGCTGCTCTGCTGCGTGACCGGCGTCGAGTTCGAACGGCCCGACATGGTGGCCTCCGCCGTGCCCGGGCCCGACGGCGAGAAGCAGTACATCAGCTCGCTGGCACTCTCGACGGACAAGTCCGGCGCACACGTCCTGCCGGCCGATCCTCCGGTCCGGTAGTCAGGACGCGACGGCTCCATCCCCGTCCGACGGTGCCCCGGCCTCCCCGGTCGGCGCACCGTCGTCGGCGTCGCGCTCCCGCAGGTGCATCAGGATCTCGGCGTGCCCCTGCAGGAAGGCCTTCTCGTCGAGCTTCTTGCGCCGCATCCACCCCGTGACCTCGGAATTGCACTTGCTGGCGTTGCACGAGCGGCACGCCGGTACCACGTTCTGCTGGGTGTACCGCCCGCCGCGGGAGATCGGCAGCACGCAGTCCTTCTGGAAGGGCCCCTCTGCCCCGCAGTACGCGCACACGCCCCACAGTGCGAGGAGCTCGTCCCACTGCGCCGCCGTGAGGTCGTTGTCGGCGGCGGCCACCCGCTTCGCCCGACGGCGGGCGATCCGGGCCTTGCGGGTCCGCGCGCGTGGCGGAGTCGACTTCGGGGGCACGGGCTCACGGTACCCAGTCAAAGCGATACCGATTCGGTAGTTTCCCCTCGGGGACCGGACGAAAGGCCTACGGTCCATTCATGCCTACCTATGAATTCCGCTGCAGCAGTTGCGGACCCTTCGACGCCGTCTTCAGCATGCGCGACGTCCCCGCGACCACGGCGTGTCGCTGCGGCGCTCCGGCGCGTCGTGGCATCACCGCGCCCCGCCTCGGCGCCGGCGCGTCCGGCGCGATGAAGCTGCTCGACGCCACCAAGGCCACAGCGGAACGGCCCGCGGTGGTCGGCGCGCCCGCCGGCCGTCCGCGCGGCGGGGGCGGCGCACCGTCGAACCCCCTGCACGCACGCCTCCCCCGCCCCTGAAACACCCATCCGAAGAAAGGCCCGCTCCATGCCCGAAGTCGTCTTTCCGCTCGATTCCAGTAAGAAGTTCACCGACCAGGAGAAGATCGGCCACAACCGGTGGCACTACGCCATCCCGCCGGCGGTCACCGTCAAGCCGGGTGACACCTTCCGCGTGCACTGCCGGGAGTGGTTCGACGGTGCCATCCACAACGACGACTCGGCCGAGGACATCCTCAATGCGCCGCTGACCACGGTGCACACGCTGTCCGGACCCATCGCGGTCGAGGGCGCGAAGCCGGGCGACCTGCTGATCGTCGACATCGTGGACGTGGGCCCGATCCCGCAGGAGGACAGCGGCCCCCTCGCGGGCCAGGGCTGGGGCTACACCGGCATCTTCGCCAAGGAGAACGGCGGCGGCTTCCTCACCGACCAGTTCCCCGACGCCTACAAGGCGATCTGGGACTTCACCGGCCACACGGCGACGTCGCGGCACGTGCCGCACGTCAGCTTCACCGGCATCATCCATCCGGGCCTGATGGGCACGGCACCGTCGAAGGACCTGCTGGCGCGGTGGAACGCCCGCGAGGCCGCGCTCATCGCGACCGATCCCGACCGCGTGCCGCCGCTCGCGCTGCCGCCCGAGCGAACGACGCCATCCTCGGCACCCTCACCGGCGACGCCTTCACCGCGGCCGCCGCGGAGGCCGCCCGCACCGCGCCGCCGCGCGAGAACGGCGGCAACCAGGACATCAAGAACCTCACGCGCGGCACCCGCGTCTTCTACCCGGTCTTCGTCGACGGGGCGAACCTGTCGGTCGGCGACCTGCACTTCAGCCAGGGCGACGGCGAGATCACCTTCTGCGGCGCCATCGAGATGGGCGGCTTCATCGACCTGCACGTCGACATCATCTCCGGCGGCATGGAGACCTACGGCGTGAGTGAGAACGCGATCTTCCTGCCCGGCGGCGACGTCGGCCCGCGGTACGAGCAGTTCCTCGCCTTCTCGGGCACGTCGGTCACCCTGGACGACGAGCAGCGCTACCTGGACAGCCATCTGGCGTACCAGCGCGCCTGCCTGCACGCGATCGACTACCTCACGAAGTTCGGCTACAGCCCGGAGCAGGCCTACCTGCTGCTCGGCGCGGCGCCGATCGAGGGCCGCCTCTCGGGCGTGGTCGACATCCCGAACTCCTGTGCCACGGTGTACATCCCGACGTCGATCTTCGACTTCGACGTGACGCCGGGCAAGGACGGTCCGACCCGGATCGACCCCGGCCAGGGGGCACCGCGCGCGTCGCGGTGATACCCGACCCCGCATCCGACGACGGCCGAGCCGCGGAGGCCCGTGAAGGGCTCCGCGGCTCGGCCGCTGCGTCGGATCAGTGCGGGATCGGCAGGCCGGGCGGGATGGTGATGGTGCGCGGCGCGCCCGGAGGCAGATCGATGCCCGGAGGAATGACCACCGTCGTCGGGTAGGGCTGCTGCGTGGTGGTCGGGGCGACGGTGGTGGTCTCCGCCGTCGGGTACGCCGTGGCGGGCGGTGTGTACGGCGCGGTGTACGGCTGCTGCGGCGGCACCGCGCCCGTCGTGGGTGCGGTCGTGGTGGCGGCAGCCGAGGAGGCGCTCGCCGACGCGGACACCGAGCTGGACGGCGCGCTCTGCGTCGCGGACGGGTTCACGGTGAACGAGGGAACCGATTCGGGGGCCGACGGGGCGCAGGCGACGGCCGCGCCGCAGGCCGCGACGACGGCCGCACCGGCGAGAGTCCGGCGGAGCATGGTCGTGCTCGTAATCACAGTGAATGCCATATGCAACATCCGATCGTATTCGGCCGCGCAATGCAAGCCCGGTCACGCCGGCGCGGTGCCCACCCGCTCCCACCGGTCCCCCTGGAAGCGCAGCACCACCGCGGCGCACCGCAGCACCATGAACGCCGCGAGGCCGGACCAGATCCCCGCCAGGCCCCAGCCGAGTGCGTAGGAGAGCCAGATCAGCGGCAGGAAGCCGACGAGCGCCGCCGCCATCGTCGCCGTCCGCAGGTAGGCGGCGTCGGAGGCGCCCAACAGTACACCGTCGAGCGCGAAGACCACGCCCGCGATCGGGATCATCCCCACCAGGAACCACCACGGAACCGCCAGCGCGTCGAGCACCGCGGGATCGGAGGTGAAGACGCGTGGAAGCGTGCCGTGGAGCGCGGCGAGGCCGGTGGCGATGACCACGGCGAAGAGCGTCGACCACGCGGTCACGCGGCGTCCCAGGGAGCGTGCCGCAGTGGCGTTCCCACTGCCCAGCGCCGCGCCCACCAGCGTCTGGGCCGCGATCGCGAGCGAATCCAGCACGAGCGCCACGAAGTTCCACAGCTGCATCGCGATCTGGTGCGCGCCCACGTACTGGGCGCCCGTCCGCGCCGCGACGGCGCCGGCGGAGACGAAACAGACCTGGAAGGACAGGCTGCGAACGATCAGGTCGCGCCCGAGCACCAACTGGGCGCGGATCAGCGCGGGCCGGGGCCGCAGCTCCGCGACGGAGCCGCCGGGACCGCCGCCCGCGGCGCGGACGACCGCGCCGAGGAAGAGCATGCCGCTCACGATCTGGCCGGTCAGGTTCGCCCACGCGGATCCGAGCAGTCCCAGTGCGGGCGCGCCGCCCCAGCCGAAGACCAGGACCGGGCACGCCACCGTCGA
This sequence comes from Tsukamurella sputi, assembly GCF_007858445.1. GTDB lineage: Bacteria > Actinomycetota > Actinomycetes > Mycobacteriales > Mycobacteriaceae > Tsukamurella > Tsukamurella sputi. Next base: position 598,812 of record NZ_VIGV01000002.1, read on the forward strand.
CAGGCCCAGCCCCACCAGGACGAAGACGAGCGGGGCACGGGGTCGTTGCACGCCGCGCAGCCACCCGTTCCCGGCCATCGTGACCAGGATCAGCGGGATGCCGAAGGACGCCACCCGGAGCCAGGACTCGGCGGCCGTCGCGATCTCCTCGCGACCGGCGACCGCCCTCGTCACCGGACCCGCGAAGCCCTGGACGAGCGCCAGCAGCACGCCGCCGACGACCAGCGCGATCCACGTCGCCTGCACGCCCTCGACGACGGCACCGTCGGGATCGCCGGCGCCGAACCTGCGGGCGGACCGCGAGGTGGTGCCGTAGGAGAGGAAGGTGAGCTGCGTGGAGACGGTGGCCAGGATCAGTCCACCCACCGCGAGGCCGGCCAGCGGCAGCGCTCCGAGGCGGCCGATGACGGCCGTGTCCCACAGCAGGTAGAGGGGCTCGGCGGCGAGCACCCCGAGCGCCGGCAGCGCCTGCCCGACGATGCGGCGGCCGAGCCCGGCGGGCACGGCGGCGGTCTCGGTCATGCGGGTCCCGTCAGACCCGCGCGAGGAAGGCGGACACCACGTCGTCACCGGTACCGGTGGCGGAGTAGCCCGCGGCGAGCCGGTGGCCACCGCCGCCGAATCCGCGCGCGAGTTCCGAGACGTCGAGATCCGTGCGGGCCCGCAGCGAGGCGGACCACTCACCGCTGTCGCTCTCCTTGAACAGCGCCGCGACCTCGCAGTCCTCCGCCGTGCGCAGCAGGTCGATGAGCGACTCCGCAGCGTCCCAGCCCAGCGGGCCGCGATCGACGGCACGGCACACCGCGTAGACGGCGCCACGGCCGCCGAAGGCCTCGGGCACCGCCTTCGCGGACCCGAGCACCGCCGCGACCATCGAGAACCAGGCGCGGGGATGGCTGTCGAGGAGGTCCCGGGCGAGTGCGCGTCCCTGCGCACCCGCGGCGAGGAGCCGCCCCGCCATGACGTGACCGGCGGGTGTCGACCAGCGGAACGATCCGGTATCGGTGACCAGGCCCGCGTACAGGCAGTCGGCCGTTCCCGGATCCAGCTCGGCACCGAGCGCGTCGATCACCGCGAGCACCAGCTCGGTGGTGCAGTTCGCCGCGGGGTCGACCAGGTCGACGGTGCCGAAACCGGGATTCGTCGCGTGATGGTCGATGACCACCCGGACGGGGTGGGCGTTGAAGGACTCCTCGAGTCCGGCGAGCCGCTCCGCGCTGGCGCAGTCGACCGCCACGGCGACGTCCGCGTCGGCGAGCGGCGCTCCGAAGTCGTCGACGCCGGGGAGCCCGCCGATGCCCGACGGCAGGGCCGGGCCCGGATGGCTCACGCTCACCTCGACGCCGCGGGCGCGCAGGACACGGGCCAGCCCCAGACCGGAGCCCAGAGTGTCCGCATCAGGACGCACGTGGCAGTACACCGCCACGCGGCGCGCACCGTCGAGTGCCGCCGCAACGGCAGCGGCATCGGTCACCGTGCGTCCCCGGCCGATTCGTCGCCCGGATCCTCGTCGTCGTCGTGCTTGTACGGGTCCGCCTCGCCCGCGGGCTTCGCGGTGGCCGCCACGGCGGCGACGCGCTCGTCCTGCTCGCGGGCCTTGGCGAGCAGCGCCTCCATGTTCGCGACCGCCGCGGGCACACCGTCGAGCTCGAAGCGCAGCGTGGGGGTGAACCGCACGCCCGTGCCCGCACCGACTTTGCTGCGGAGCTGCCCCCGGGCCTTCTCCAGGCCGGCGGCGGCCGCCTCGTAGTCCGGCTCGACGTCGAGCGTCGGCCCCATGACGGTGTAGAAGACGGTCGCGTCGTGCAGATCGTTCGTCACGCGGGTGTCGGTCACCGTCACGTAATCGAGCCGCGGGTCCTTGATGTCGTGCTCGATCGCGGTCGCGACGATGGTCCCGATCCGCTTGGCGAGCCGAGCGGCCCGTGCGGGGTCAGCCATGGCCAGTCCTCCCTGTACGTGGAACGAAGAATTCATCGGACGGTGTGTCACCGATGGAGTAGCGAGCATATCCCGGTGCGGTGGGATCGCGTCGGCACCTGCGTCGAGGACGCTCAATCCTCGGGACCGAAGAGCCGCCGCCGCACCGACAACAGCTCGATCTCGGGACGCGCGGCGACGGTGCGCTCGCACCGGTCGAGGATCTCGACCACGTGCGCGTGGTCCGGACCGACGACGCCGACTCCGAGGACGGCGCGCCGGTGCAGGTCCTGCTCACCGACCTCGGCCGCGCTGACGGAGAACCGTCGCAACTCGGCGAGGATCGGCTTGATCACGGACCGCTTGTGTTTGAGCGAATGCACATCGCCCAGCAGGAGATCGAACTCCAGTGCACCTAGGAACATCGTTCGGGCCAACCCGGCCCTGGGGATGAAGGAGTCCCCGGGGCCGGGTGCTGGTGCACCCGGCCCGGGACCCGTGACTAATCGCGCGGCTTCTCGACCAGCTCGTAGGTCTCGATGACGTCGCCGACCTTGATGTCCGAGTACGAGAGCGTCAGACCGCATTCGTAGCCCTCGCGGACCTCGGTCGCGTCGTCCTTCTCGCGCTTGAGCGAGGTGACCGTGAGGTTCTCGGCCACCACCGTCGAATCGCGCAGCAGGCGGGCCTTCGCGTTGCGGCGCATGATGCCCGACTGGACCATGCAACCCGCGATGTTGCCCACCTTGGACGACTTGAAGATCGCGCGGATCTCGGCCTGGCCGAGCTCCTTCTCCTCGTAGACCGGCTTGAGCATGCCCTTGAGCGCGGCCTCGACCTCGTCGATCGCCTGGTAGATCACCGAGTAGTACCGGATCTCCACACCCTCGCGGTTGGCGAGCTCCGTGGCCTTGCCCTCCGCGCGGACGTTGAAGGCGATGATGATCGCGTTCGACGCCGACGCCAGGTTGACATTGGTCTCGGTGACGCCACCGACACCGCGGTCGATGACGCGCAGCTGCACCTCGTCGTCGATCTCGATGCCGAGCAGGGCCTCCTCGAGGGCCTCGACGGTACCGGAGTTGTCGCCCTTGAGGATGAGGTTGAGCTGGCTCGTCTCCTTGAGCGCGGCATCCAGATCCTCGAGCGAGACGCGCTTGCGCGAGCGGGCCGCCAGGGCGTTGCGCTTGCGCGCCGCGCGCCGGTCGGCGATCTGCCGGGCGATGCGGTCCTCATCGACCACGAGCAGGTTGTCGCCTGCACCGGGGACCGACGTGAAGCCGATGACCTGGGCCGGACGCGACGGGGTCGCCTCCGTGATGTCGTCGCCGTTCTCGTCGACCATGCGTCGGACGCGGCCGTAGGCGTCGCCCGCCACGATCGAGTCGCCGACCCGCAGCGTGCCGCGCTGGATCAGCACGGTGGCCACGGGGCCGCGGCCGCGGTCGAGGTGCGCCTCGATGGCCACCCCCTGCGCGTCCATGTCGGGGTTCGCCCGCAGGTCGAGCGAGGCGTCGGCCGTCAGCAGCACCGCTTCGAGCAGCGCCTCGACGTTCGTGCCCTGCTTCGCGGAGATGTCGACGAACATCGTGTCGCCGCCGTACTCCTCGGGGATCAGGCCGTACTCGGTGAGCTGGCCGCGGATCTTCTCCGGCTGCGCGCCCTCCTTGTCGATCTTGTTCACCGCCACGACGATCGGCACGTCGGCCGCCTGCGCGTGGTTGATGGCCTCCACCGTCTGCGGCATGACGCCGTCGTCGGCCGCGACCACGAGGATCGCGAGGTCGGTGGCCTTCGCACCGCGGGCACGCATGGCGGTGAACGCCTCGTGACCCGGGGTGTCGATGAACGTGATCAGGCGCTCGTTGCCCTCGAGCTCCGTGAGCACCTGGTAGGCGCCGATGTGCTGCGTGATGCCGCCGGCCTCGCCCTCGCGGACGTTGGCCTTGCGGATCGTGTCGAGCAGTCGGGTCTTACCGTGATCGACGTGACCCATGACGGTGACCACCGGCGGACGGTACTCGAGGTCCTCCTCGCCGCCCTCGTCCTCGCCGTAGGTGAGGTCGAAGCTGTCGAGCAGCTCGCGGTCCTCGTCCTCGGGGCTGACGACCTGGACGACGTAGTTCATCTCCTCGCCCAGCAGCACGAGGGTCTCCTCGTTCACCGACTGAGTGGCGGTGACCATCTCGCCCAGGTTGAACAGCGCCTGGACCAGCGACGCCGGGTTCGCGTCGATCTTCTCGGCGAAATCGCTCAGCGACGCGCCGCGGGCGAGACGGATCGTCTCGCCGGCGCCGCGCGGCAACCGGACGCCACCGGCGATCGGCGCCTGCATGTTCTCGTACTCGGCGCGTTTCGCCCGCTTCGACTTACGGCCACGACGCGGGGCGCCACCGGGACGACCGAAGGCACCCGCGGTGCCGCCGGGACGGCCACGACCGCCGCCGCCACCGGGACGACCGCGGAAACCACCTGCGGGAGCACCAGTACCGGTACCGCCGCCGGGCCCACCGCGGTAGCCGCCACCGCCACCGGGACGCCCACCGGGCCCGCCGCGGCCACCGGGGCCGGGACGGCCCTGAGCGGCCGGACGCGCCGCCCGCGCGGGCATCGCACCCGGGTTCGGGCGCGGGGGCATGCTGCCGGGGGTCGGACGCGGGCCACCGGGACCGGCCGCGGGACGACCGCCCTGCGGACGGGGACCACCCTGGCCGGGAGCCGGACGGGCGCCGCCCTGCGGACGAGGACCGCCCTGGCCGGGAGCCGGACGGGCGCCGCCCTGCGGGCGCGGGCCACCGGGGCCCGGCTGCGGACGGGGCGCGCGCTCGACGGGAGCCTGCGAGGAGAACGGGTTGTTGCCCACCTTCGGCGTGCGCGGGCCGGGCTTGGGGCCGGCCGGACGCGGTGCCGGGCGTGCGGCGGGAGCCGCGGGGCGCGCCTCGGGCGCCGACGGTGCGGCGCTCGCGGCGGGAGCCGCCGGTGCGGCGGGCTCCGGAGCCGGCTCGGGCGCGGCCGGCGCCGCGGGGCGCGGGCCGGGTCGAGCCGAGGTCGGACGGGGTGCATCCGCGGCGGGCGCCGACGGTGCGGGGGTGCTCGCGGCCGCGGGGCCGGGCTTACGTGCCGGTGCGGGGCCCGGCTTGGCGGAGTCGGACTTCGATCCGTACGACTCGCGCAGGCGTCGCGCGACGGGTGCTTCCACCGTCGACGACGCGGACTTCACGAACTCGCCCTGCTCACTGAGCCGTGCGAGAACTTCCTTGCTGGTGACACCGAGTTCTTTAGCCAACTCGTGCACGCGGGCCTTGCCTGCCACTCTTCTCCTCAAATGTGAGGTCGAGGGCATCACTGGTCCCGCCGACCTCGGTTAGTTACTCCGATTGCCGTTCATCGCTGGTGCTTCACGGTGTGCTCATGTCTTCAGCTCGATTCCTTCATCTCCGAGTAGGTCGGCCTTGGGAAAGACCTACCGTCTTCAGACCGCTCATCATCATAGCGCGTCGTGGCAAGTCGTTTCACTCCAGGGAGTCGTCCAACGGCCCCGAAACCCGCAGCGCCCGGCGGAACGCGTTCCTCTTCCGGGCCTGCTCCCGGCAGCGGGGGTCGTCGTGCAACCACGCGCCCCGCCCCGGGAGGCGGTGCCGCACGTCCACGACGACGGTCCGCGCACCGTCGACCGGTGCGGAGGCGACCACCCGGATCAGCTCGCCCGCGGGGGCCCGGCGCCGGCACCCGATGCAGGTGCGGACCGGCTCACTCACTTCGGGTCAGCGCCCTCCGCGTCGGAGCGGATGTCGATCCGCCAGCCGGTGAGGCGCGCGGCGAGGCGGGCGTTCTGGCCCTCCTTGCCGATCGCGAGGCTCAGCTTGAAGTCCGGCACCACCACGCGGGCGGCCTTCTCCTTGGGGTCGACGATGGTGACCGAGACCACCGAGGACGGCGACAGGGCGTTGCCGACGAAGACGGCCGGGTCGTCGTCGTAGGAGATGATGTCGATCTTCTCGCCCTCGAGGTCGCTCATCACGTTGCGCACGCGCTGGCCCATCGGGCCGATGCAGGCGCCCTTGGCGTTGAGCCCCGCGACCGAGGTGCGCACCGCGATCTTCGACCTGTGACCGGCCTCGCGCGCCACGGACGTGATCTCGACGCTGCCGTCGGCGATCTCGGGCACCTCGAGCGCGAAGAGCTTCTTCACCAGGTTCGGGTGCGTGCGCGAGAGGGTGATCTGCGTGCCGCGCTGGCCTCGGCTGACGCCGACGACGTAGAACTTCATCCGGTCGCCGTGCTCGTAGCTCTCCCCCGGAACCTGCTCCGCCGGGGGCAGCAGGCCCTCGTGTCCCTCGCGCTCACTGCCGATGCGCACCACGACGAATCCGCGTGCGGCGGCACGGGCGTCGGCCTGCACGACACCGGAGACGACCTCGCCCTCGTACACGGCGAACTCGCCGAAGGTGCGGTCGTTCTCGGCGTCGCGGAGCCGCTGGGTGATCAGCTGCCGCGCCGAGTCGGCGGCGATGCGGCCGAAGCCCTCGGGGGTGTCGTCCCACTCGGTGATGATGTTGCCGTCGGCGTCGATCTCCTGCGCCATCACCTTCACCGCGCCGGTGCGGCGGTCGACGTCGATCCGCGCGTGCGGCTCGTGCCCGTCGGTGTGCTTGTACGCGGTGAGGAGCGCCACCTGGATCGCCTCGATGACCGTGTCGACCGAGATGTCCTTCTCCGCCTCGATCGCCCGCAGGGTCGCCATGTCGATGTTCACTTCGTCCTCATTCCTCGTTCGCCGCACCTGCGGCGTCGTCGCCCGTCAGGTCCGCCGGCTCGGCGCCCGACTCCACGCGCCCGGGCGTGATGCCCGAGAGCTCCATCTCCTTGGGATTCGGACGGCGGAACTCGACCCGGACGGCGGCCGCGGCCACCTCGTCCAGCGCGAGCTCGCGCGTCGTCGGGGCGGATCCCTTCGCCCCCGGCAGTACGACGGTGACCCGGGTCCCGTCGTCCGACAACGGCCCGATCCGGGCCAGCAGGTTCGTCCCGTCGGTCAGCTCGATCGCCGCCTGGCGGCCGCGGGCGCGGCGCCAGTGGCGGGGCTCGACGAGCGGGCGCTCGGCGCCGGGCGTGGTGACCTCGAGGGTGAACGCCTGCCCGCCGAAGACCTCGTCGGCGTCGTCGACCGCCGCGGAGAGGGTGCGCGCCACCTCCGCGAGTTCGTCGAGGGTGGGTCCGGCGTCGCTGTCCACGACCACCGCGATGGTGGATTTGCTGCCCGCGTTGTTGATCTTCAGCTGCTCGAGATCGAGTCCGGCCGCGTCCAGGTGGGGCGCGAGGACGGCCTTCACCGCCGATTCGTCGTAAGCCATACGCGCCTCCCTGTGAAATTGTCACCGGACGTGCCCGGTGTCGAACGCTCCGAACAGTGTACCCGGGCGCGCCGCTAGACTCGCCCCGTGATCGTCCCTCCACCGCGCCGCGACCAGGCTTTGCAGTCGCGTCCCGGCATCGACCGCCGCACCGTCCTGACGTCCGCCCTCCTCGCAGGGGGCGCACTCGTGGGCGCGGGCGCCCTCGCCGGGTGCACGACGCCCGAGGACCGCGCCGACGACCCGCAGGCCGTGCGCCTGCAGGCCGCCGCCGCCCAGGCACAGGCCGATGCCGACGCCGCGCGAGGGCTCGCAGTGCTCGACGGTGCCGCCGGGCCGCAGCTGCGGGTCATCGCGGATCAGCGCGGCCAGCACGCCTCGGCGTTGGCCGATGAGCTGTCGCGGTACGTCCAGCGGACCACGTCCGTGACTGCCGCACCGTCATCGACCCCCGCACCGCCGTCGCCGCTGACCCGGCAGTCGTTGCACGCCCAATTGGTCCGATCGGCGAAGGACGCCGGCGACGCCGCGGTCGCGGCGTCCGGGTATCAGGCGGCGCTGCTCGGCTCCGTCGCCGCAGCGACCCGTGTGCACGCCGAGGTGGTGCTCGCATGACCCCTGCGCAGGAGGCGGTCGCCGCCGCCGTGAAGTCCGAGCACGCCGCCGTGTACCTGTACGGCCTCGTCGAGGCCTACGCCGCGCCCACGCGGAAGACCGAGATCGCGACCTACGCCGCGGAGCACCGCTCGCAGCGCGACGCGCTCGTCCGAGTGCTCAGCGCCGCCGGCGTCGAGGTGCCCGTCGCGGCGCCGGCGTACGCGCCGCCGGAACCCGTGACCGACCCCGTCAGCGCGGCGAAGGTCGCCGCGGCCGCGGAGGACGATGTCGCGGCCGCACACCGGAACGTGCTCTCCCAGGCCGACGGTGACGGCATCCGCCACCTCGGCGTCACCGGTCTCGGCGGCGCCGCGGTCCGCGGCGCGCGGTGGCGCGTGGCGCTCGGGGTCTCCCCCGTGACCACGCCCTTCCCCGGTATCCGCACCTGACGTTCCCTTTCCCTGCCTTTACACTCGGGGGATGACGTCCAGTGATCCGCAGCAGCCCGGCGACGGGACCTACGACCCGACGGTCATCCGGCCGGCCGAGTCGGCCCCGTCCACGCCCGACCTGACGAAGCGCGACGGCGACGAGGCGCCCGCGGGCGAGCAGAACGTGGGCGGCGATCCCGACGCCGCGACCACCGTGCACAACACCGCGGCGCCGAACCCGTACTCGCCTCCCGCCGATCCGTACGCCGCACCGGCCGCGAACCCGTACGCCCAAGCGGCGGATCCGTACGCGCAGCAGAACCCGTACGCCCAGCCGGCGGACCCGTACGCGCAGCAGAACCCCTACGCGGCACCCGCCGACCCGAACGGGGCCAACCCCTACACCGCGCCGCCGCAGTATCCCGGCCAGCAGCAGTTCGGACAGCAGCAGTACCCCGGCCAGCAGCAGTACCCGGGACAGCAGGGCTTCGCGGGGCAGCAGCCCGGCTACCCCGCGTACCCCGGCCAGGCCGGTGGCTACTACCCCGGCTACCCGGCCCAGCAGGGTCCGACCGGCACCAACGGGCTGGCGATCGCCTCGCTCGCGTCGAGCATCATCGCCGTGCCGATGATGTGCATCCCGTACCTCGGACTGTTGTCCATCCCGGTCGCCATCGCAGGCATCATCATGGGCTTCATCGCGATGAAGCAGACCAAGCAGACCGGTCAGCAGGGCCACGGACTCGCACTCGCGGGGACGATCGTCGGCGCCGTCTTCCTGGTCCTGTTCGTCATCCTGCTGATCGTCGGCATCGGCGTCATCGCCTCGGGCGGACTCGACACGGGCGCGCTGCTCACGCTCCCGTTCTGACCCGGACACACGAGGGCCCGCACCGGATCGGTGCGGGCCCCTCGTCGTTCGCGACTACCGCGCCGCGGCGACGATCTCCGCGGCGGCGTCGGCGACGGCGATCTCCCGGGATTCGCCGGTCAGACGGTCCCGGAGCTCGACGACACCGTCGGCCCAACCCCGCCCGACCACGACCACGGTGGGGACGCCGATCAGCTCGGAGTCCTTGAACTTGATGCCCGGCGAAGCCTTGCGGTCGTCGAGGACCACCTGCAGGCCCGCAGCGTCGAGCGCCCCGGCCAGCTCCTCGGCGCCGGACCAGGCGCCCTCGTCCTTGTTCGCGATCACGACGTGGACGTCGAAGGGCGCGATGCCCTTGGGCCAGCGCAGGCCCTTGTCGTCGTGCTGCTGCTCGGCGATGACGGCGACCAGGCGCGAGACGCCGACGCCGTACGACCCCTGAGTCAGGCGCACGGGCTTGCCGTTCTCGCCGAGCACGTCGAGCTCGAAGGCGTCGGTGTACTTGCGGCCCAGCTGGAAGATGTGGCCGATCTCGATGCCACGTGCGGACTTCAGCACGCCCCTGCCGTCGGGCGAGGCGTCGCCGTCGCGGACCTCGGCGGCCTCGATTGTGCCGTCGGGCACGAAGTCGCGGCCCGCCGTGAGGTTCACCACGTGCTTGCCCGGTGCGTCGGCGCCGGTGATCCACGCGGTGCCCTCGACCACGCGCGGGTCCACGAGATAGCGGACCTCGTTCGCCAGCAGCGCCTTCGGGCCGATGTAGCCCTTCACCAGGAACGGGTACTTCGCGAAGTCCTCGGCCTCGAGCAGCGCGACCTCGGTGGGCTCCAGGGACGCCTCGAGGCGCTTGAAGTCCACCTCGCGGTCGCCGGGCACGCCGACGCCGAGCAGCTCCCAGTCGCCGCCCGGCGCGCGGGTCTTGACCATGACGTTCTTGAGGGTGTCCCCCGCGGTGACCTCGCGGCCGAGGACGGAGGCACCGTCGGCACCCTCGTTGGCCCACGCGACGAGCGTGTCGATGGTGGGCGCGTCGGGGGTGTCGTAGACCTGCGCGGCGGGCAGGCCGTCGAGCGGGATGGCCGGCGGCGCGGGCGTGATGACGGCCTCGACGTTCGCGGCGTAGTCCGATTCGGTCGAGTGCACGTAGGTGTCCTCGCCGACCTCGCTGACCGCGAGGAACTCCTCGGAGGCGCTGCCTCCCATGGCCCCGGACGTGGCGGAGACGATCACGTGCTCGACATCGAGGCGCGCGAAGATCCGCTGGTAGGCGGCGCGGTGCTTCGCGTAGGCATCGGACAGGCCCTCGTCGGTGGTGTCGAAGCTGTAGCTGTCCTTCATGACGAACTCGCGGCCGCGCAGGATGCCCGCGCGGGGACGCTCCTCGTCGCGGTACTTCGTCTGGATCTGATACAGGATGACCGGCAGATCCTTGTACGAGTTGTACTCCCCCTTGACCGTGAGGGCGAAGATCTCCTCGTGGGTGGGGCCGAGCATCATGTCGCTGCCCTTGCGGTCCTTGAGCCGGAACAGGCTGTCGCCGTACTCGGTCCACCGGTTCGTGGTCTCGTAGGGCTCGCGCGGCAGCAGCGCGGGCAGCAGGATCTCCTGGCCGCCGATCGCGTCCATCTCCTCGCGGACGACCTGCTCGACGTTGCGCAGCACCTTCAGGCCCAGCGGCAGCCAGGAGTAGACGCCGGGGGCGATGCGGCGCACGTAGCCGGCGCGGACGAGCAGCTTGTGGCTGGGAACCTCGGCGTCGGCCGGGTCGTCGCGGAGCGTGCGCAGGAAGAGCTGGGAGAGTCGGGTGATCACGACGCCACAGCTTAGTGTGTCCGGTGTGCTGATCCTGCTTCCCCCGTCCGAAACCAAAGCCGGTGGCGGCGCGGGTGCGCCCCTCGACCTCGCCGCGCTCACCTTCCCGTCGCTGACTCCGACCCGCGAGCGCCTCCTCGACGCGCTCGTCGCGCTCTCCCGGGACGACGCCGCCGCGCGCGCGGCGCTGGGCCTGTCCGAGGGGCAGACCGACGAGCTGGAGCGGAACCGGGCGCTGCGCACGGCCCCCACCCGGCCCGCGATCGAGCAGTACACGGGCGTGCTCTACGACGCGCTGGACGTCCGCGCGCTGACGAAGGCGCAGCGCGCGAAGGCCGACGCCCGGCTCGCTGTCGGCTCGGCGCTGTTCGGTGTGGTCGGTGCGGTGGACTCCATCCCCGCCTACCGCCTCTCGTCGGGCTCGAAGCTGCCCGGTCTGGGCACGCTGGCCGCGCAGTGGAAGCCGGATCTCGCCGACGCACTGGGCGCAGCGGACCGCGGGCTCGTGGTGGACCTGCGCTCCGGCGGCTACGCGGCGCTCGGGAAGGTGCCGGGCGCGGTCACGGCCACCGTCGTCACGGAGAAGTCCGACGGCTCGCGGTCCGTGGTCTCGCACTTCAACAAGCACCACAAGGGCCTGCTGGCGCGGGCGCTCGTGATCAGCCGCGCCGAACCGGGCGATGCGAGGGCCGTCGTGAAGGTGGCGGAGAAGGCCGGCCTGCGCGCGGAGCTCTCCTCGCCGACGGAGGTCACGATCGTCACGACCGGGTAGCCGCGCCCGGCGTCGAGGCCTACTCCTCGTCGCTCCGGTGGCGGCGTGCCCGGCTCACCCGCTCGGCCTGGGACGAGACCTCGGGGTGGTGCATGCCGTCCTCGTCCGGCAGCGCGTGCCGGCCGCCCGCGCGCGGTGCCTGCTGCTCGGGCTGCGGAGGGGCGACGGGCGGACGGGGGACCTGCCCGCTCGGGCGCTGGATCGGGGCACTGGCGCGCTGCACGGGCTGATCGGGGCGGGGAACCGCCCCGCCCGGGCGCTGGATCGGTGCGCTCGGGCGCTGGATCGGCGCGCTCGGGCGCTGGGGCCCGGTCGGACGTCGGATCGGGGCGCTCGGGCGGTGCAGGGGCGCGCTGGGACGCTGCTGCGCGGGGTGCGCCGCGGCTCCGGGGCGGTACTGCGGATCCGCCGCGGGCCGCTGCGGCGGCGCGGGGTGGTGCGGCGCGGGCTGCGGCGGGCGCGGCAGATCGGCGCTCTCGCGCTGGATCGGGCCCGACGGGCGCGCGACGCCGGCCAGGTCGTCGCCGGGCCGCCCGGTCCGGGGCAGCGGATCGCTGGGATGCGAATAGGCCTGCTGCGGGACGGTGGGTGCCGACGGACCCGGAGGCTGCTGGACCGGCCGCTGGACCGGCGGGGCGGCCTGCGCCGGCTGCGGGCGCTTGATCGCACGGAAGCGGTCGGTGAAGTACACCGGCTCCGGATCGCCGGGCTGCTCGTTGTACGCCCGGTCGTAGTCCTCACGGCGGATCGCGGCGAACGAGCCGGAGGTCACGTCGCCCTCGAGGGGCTCCCAGTCGTCGTCGACGTCGTCGTGGTCGAAGGCCTGCGCGGGGAAGGAGGTGGACGGGATCGATCCGCCGGACTTGCTCGACTCCTGCGCCGCCTGCCCTTCGGCGACCTCCTCGGGGGTGAAACGCATGAAGGGCACCACGACGAGGCCGGCCAGGATGAGGATCGCGGCGCACGCGATGAACGCGAGGCCGTAGCCCGATGCGAGCGCGCTGCGCTGCGCCGCGTCGAGCATGTCGTGGGTGATGTCGCCCTTCGTCGGGCCGCCCTCCGCCATGATCCGGGAGGTGACCAGCACCTGCACCGACGCGAGCCCGACGATGCCGCCGATGTTCTGGCACACCTCGACCAGCGCGGACATCGGGCCGGTCTCCGACGGACGCACCCCTGCCAGGGCGCAGATCGGGAGCGGGATCATCGCGAAGCCGACGCCCAGGCCGATGACGAAGACCGCCGGCCCGATGTAGGGGAAGTAGCTGACGGTGGCGGGGTCGCGGGTCATGAGCGTCGGCACGTAGATGCACGGCAGGAAGACGATGACGCCGCCGATGGCCACCAGCCAGCGCGCCTGGATCTTCAGGGCGAGCTTGGACGAGATCGGGGCGGCGATGCCCATGCCGACCGCGAACGGGATCAGCGCCAGGCCCGACTGCAGGGGCGAGTACCCCAGCACCTGCTGGAAGGTCAGCGCCACGTAGAAGCCGAGCGTGGGAATCAGGGCGCCGCACACCAGGATGGCGACCATCGCCGCCACACGGTTGCGGTTGTGGAACAGCGAGAAGGGCAGGATCGGGTTCTTCGCCGTGCGCTCCACCACGAGGAAGGCGACCAGGCAGACCACGCTGACGGTCGCCGCGACGTAGATGCTCACACCCTTCCAGTGCACCTCGGGCCCCATGGTGAGGGTGTAGACGCCCGCCACGCAGCCCGCCACCGCGAGGAACGCACCCTTGATGTCGAGGGCGTGGCGCCGCTCCGATGTCGACTCCTCGAGCGCGACGACCGCGCCGATCACGCACACGATGCCCACGGGGACGTTGATCCAGAAGACGAAGCGCCAGTCCCAGGTCGCGAGGAGGCCGCCGGCCACGAGACCCGACACCGAGCCGAGCCCGGCCATGGCGCCGAAGATCGCGAAGGCCTGGTTGCGGGCCTTGCCGGGGGCGAACGTCGTGGCGATGAGGGCCAGCGCCGTGGGGCACGCGATCGCGGCGAAGAGCCCCTGCCCCGCGCGGGCGATCAGGAGCCACGCCTCGTTGGTGGCGAAACCGGTGAGCAGCGACGCGAGGGTGAACCCGGCGACGCCGAGGATGAACATCCGCTTGCGGCCGAAGGTGTCGCCGAGCCGGCCGCCCAGCAACATGAAGCCGCCGAAGGTGACCGCGTACGCGCCGAACACCCAGATCTTCGCGGCGTCCGACAGGTGCATGGCGTCCTGGATCCGCGGCAGCGCGACGAAGACGACCGTGCCGTCGAGGACGGCGAGGAACATCATCCCGGACAGGACGACGATGGCGACACCGAGTGCGTTGCCCTTGACGCGGTAGGTCTGCGCCGGGGCCCCGGGGGCCATCGTTGAGGTCATGGAGACCGAGGCTACCGGCTGATAGAAGTCGCCAAGAAATCGTTCACGCCGGTTTCCTGGAGGCTTCCCGCGCAGCACCGCCGCGGTGCGTGCATTCCGCAATCATTGTGCAGGGGTGTTTTCCCAGACCACGGCCGGTATCCGGAGGACCGGGCTGGGCCCGGCCGTCCGGATGGTCACAATCGGGACGACACGCCGTGTCGTCCGCCCGTCAGTCCTCCAGGCGGTGCCGGCGGGCGCGGCTGACGCGATCGGCCTGCGGCGTCGACTCGGGGTGGTGCATCCCGTCGGGCTCGGGAGCGGAGTGCCGCCCGGCCCGCGGCGCCGGTGCCCCCTGGTACTGCGGAACGGCCTGATGCTGCGGCCGCGCGACCGGGGCGCCGGGGCGCTCGACGGGGCCGCTCGGCCGCTGCCCGGGCCCGCCGGGTCGCTGGACCGGTTGATCGGCCCGGTACTGCTGCGGCGCGGGACGCGGCGGGCGGTAGTCGGGCACCGACGTACGCGGGGCCGGCGGCACGGGCGGGCGCGGCAGATCGACGCTCGCGCGCTGGATCGGCCCCGACGGACGGGCGACGCCCGCGAGTCCCTCCCCCGGCCGGCTGCCCGGGCGGGGCAGCGGATCGCTGGGGTGCGAATAGGCCTGCTGCGGGGCCGACGGTGCCGGGCGGTGCAGCGGATCGCTCGGCCGCGAGTAGGCCTGCTGCGGCGTCGACGGTGCGGGGCGCTGCGGAGGCCGGGCGACGGGGACCTGCTGGGTCGGCGGCTGCGGCGCGGCGGGCGCCGCTCGGTTCTCGACCTCGGACCGCTTGATGGCGCGGAACCGGTCGGTGAAGTAGACGGGCTCCGGATCGCCCGGCTGCTCGTTGTACGCGCGGTCGAAGTCCTCGCGACGGATCGCGGCGAAGGAACCCGACGTGACGTCGCCCTCGAGCGGCTCCCAGTCGTCGTCGACGTCGTCATCGTCCTCGAAGGCCTGCGCCGGGAACGAGGTGGACGGGATGGCGCCACCGGACTCGCTCGACTCCTTGGCCGCCTGGCCCTCGGCGATCTCCTCCGGCGTGAAGCGCATGAAGGGAACCACGATGAGGCCGGCGAGGATCAGGATCGCGGCGCACGCGATGAAGGCGAGGCCGTAGCCGGAGGCCAGCGCACCGATCTGCTCGGGCAGCAGATCCTTGTGCCTCAGGTGGCCGGTGGTGGGGCCGCCCTCCGCCATGATCCGCGAGGTCACGACGACCTGCACCGAGGCGAGACCGATGATGCCGCCGAGGTTCTGCGCGACCTCGATGAGCGCGGTCAGCGGGCCGATCTCCGACGGACGCACGCCGGCGACGGCGCCGAGCGGCAGGGGCACGACGGCCATGCCCACGCCGATACCGATGAAGAACACCGGGATCGCGATCTGCGGCCAGTAGGAGATGGTGGCCGGGTCCTGACCCACGAGCGTCGGGACGTAGATGCACGGCAGGAAGACGATGAGCCCGCCGACGGCGACGAGCCACCGCGCCTGGAAGCGGCGGACCAGGGAGGCGCTGACGGCGACGGCGATGCCGAAGCCCACGGCGAAGGGCAGCAGCGCCAGGCCCGACTGGAAGGGCGTGTAGCCCAGGACCAGCTGGAAGGTGAGCGCGACGTAGAAGCCGAGCGTCGGAATCAGGGCACCGCACACCAGGATGGCCAGCATGGCCGCGACGCGGTTGCGGTTGTTGAACAGCGAGAAAGGCAGGATCGGGTTCTTCGCCGTGCGCTCGACGTACAGGAAGGCCACGAGGCTGATCACGCAGATCACGGCCGCGACGTAGACCGACGGGCTCTGCCAGTGCGCCTCCGGGCCCGCGGTGAGGGCGTAGACGCCCGTCACGCTGCCCGCGACGGCCAGGGCGGCGCCCTTGACGTCCAGCGCGTGCCGGCGCTCGGCCATCGCCTCGTCGAGCGTGAACCAGCCGCCGATCGCGCAGGCGATGCCGACGGGGACGTTGATCCAGAAGATGAGGCGCCAGTCGATGGTGGCGAGCAGGCCGCCGGCCACGAGGCCGGCGATGGAGCCCAGGCCCGCCATGGCCCCGAAGACGGCGAAGGCCTGGTTGCGCGCCTTTCCCGGCGCGAAGGTGGTGGCGATCAGCGCCAGGGCGGTGGGCCCGGCGATCGCGGCGAAGAAGCCCTGACCGACGCGGGCCGCGAGCAGCCAGGCCTCGTTCGTCGCGAATCCCGCGAGCGCCGACGCGACGGTGAAGCCGATGACACCCAGCAGGAACATCTTCTTGCGGCCGAAGGTGTCGCCGAGCCGACCGCCCAACAGCAGGAATCCACCGAAGGTCAAGGCGTACGCGCCGAACACCCAGACCTTGCTCGCGTCCGACAGCCCGAGGGCGTCCTGGATCTCCGGCATCGCGACGAAGACCACGGTGCCGTCGAGCACCGACAGGAAGATCATTCCGCAGAGAACGAGGATCGGGATGCCGACTGCACTGCCCTTGACGCGGTAGGTCTGCGCCGGGCTGCTGGGCGCCATCGTTGAAGTCATGATGGACCGAGGCTACCGACTACCCCACCGGATCCGGAAGTCGTGAACGGTAACAATTGTGACTGGAGTTACTGAAGTTGCGGTTCAGCAGGAAGGCCTTTCGGGTCGATTCGGGCGATTCGCGCAGCACAGAGCGGTGCGACCCGGATCGGGGCGGCACGCGGCCGGCGCGGGGTCACACTCGCGCGACACGCGGCGAAACCACACCCCGGATGGGCGTCAGGACCCCTGCGCCGCGAGGAAGCCGGCCGTCGGGCCCACCACGAGCACGGCGGGCGGGACGACGTTCGCGGCCACCGCATCGGCGGCGATGGAGGCGAGAGTGCCCCGCACGGTGCGTTGGCCGCCCGTCGTCGCGTTCTCGACGATCGCCGCGGGCGTCTGAGCCGGCCGGCCGCCCGCGATCAGCGCCTCGGCGATCACCGCCAGCCGCTCCACCGCCATCAGCACCACGATCGTGCCGCGGAGCCGGCCGAGCGCGTCCCAGTCCACGAGGCTGTCCGGATGTCCCGGTGCGACGTGCCCGGACACGACCACGAACTCGTGCGTCACGCCGCGGTGCGTCACCGGGATGCCCGCCGCAGCGGGCGCCGCGATCGACGACGTGATGCCGGGGACCACCGTCACCGGGATGCCCTCGGCGGCCAGCGCCTCGAGCTCCTCGAAACCGCGGCCGAAGACATAGGGGTCTCCGCCCTTGAGCCGCACCACGAACTTGCCCTCGCGGGCGCGGTCGATCAACACCTGGTTGATCGCCTGCTGCGCCATCGCCCGGCCGTAGGGCACCTTCGCCGCGTCGATCACCTCGACGTGGGGCGCGAGCTCGGCGAGCAGACGCGGCGGGGCCAGCCTGTCCGCGACCACCACGTCGGCGAGGCCCAGCAGCGCGCGACCGCGCACGGTGATGAGGTCCGGATCGCCCGGTCCCCCGCCGACGAGAGCCACACCCTCCGGCTTGCGCGTGGGCCGGGCGGCCTCGTCGCCCGTGAGGACCGCGCGGATCGCATCGCGGACCGCGGCGGACCGTCGGTGATCGCCCGACGCGAGGACGCCCACCTGGAGCCCGTCCGTGGCCACCGTCGCGGGCGTGACCGCCGTGCCCTCGCGCGCGAGGTCGGCACGGACGCAGAAGGTGCGCGCCGCCTCGGCCTCGGCGACGACCGCGGCGTTCACCGCAGGATCGTTCGTGGCGGCCAGTACGTACCAGGCCCCGAGGAGGTCGCCCGAGGCGTACGCGCGCCGGTGCCAAACGATGCCGGGCGTCGCCTCGACCGCGGGGGTGGCCTCCGGCGCGACGACGTGGACGTCGGCCCCCGCGGCCAGGAGCACCGGCAGGCGCCGCTGGGCGACCGTGCCCGCCCCCACGACGACGACACGGCGCCCTCGCAGATCCAGACCGACGAGGTACGGATCGTGCGGGGCGCCGTGGCTGTTCATTCCGCTCAGCTTAGTAAGCGGGCGGGGCGACTACGCGCGCGGCTCGGCGTGCTTGGTCGGGGTGTGGACGATGTCGAAGTAGACCGCCTTGTTGGAGGCCTCGGGGTACACGCGGTACGTGAACTCCTTCTCCGTCAGCGTGACGATCTCGACGGTGCGCTTGTACTGCACGCTGCCGTCGGCGTTCTTGGCGACGATGGTGCGCGTCTTGCCGTCGGCCGAGACGGTCCAGTCGCCCTTGCCCTTGGCGGTGTCGTCCAGGTTGTAGAGGGTGAACGTGCCGTCCTTCTTGAAGTAGGCCCAGCCGACGTAGTTCTTGACGTCCTTGTCGGTCAGCGCGACCTTGGCGCCCTTCGCGTCCTTGGCGGACGTGGTCTCCCACGCGGTCGAGGCGAGGATCGCGCTCGGGGTGCCGGCCTTGACCGGGGTCGCCTTCGCGGCGGAGGGCTTGACCGACGCGCTGATGGACGGCTTCACGGAGGCCGTGGCCGAGGCGCTGGGCTTGGCGGAGGAGGAGGGCGAGCCGGGAGCGGCGTAGGAGCCGGCGGCGCAGGCGGAGGTGGCGACCACGGCAGCGGCGGCGAAGGTGACGGAGACGAGCTTGATCGACGTGTGCATGAAGCTTTTGTACAGGAACCTCTCAGCCCGCGCGAGGCCCGCGCTCAGGGTGAGACGAACTCCTCACGCGACCGCTCTGACCAGGCGTTCTGCCACCTCGGGGTATCCGGCAGGATGCACGTGGAGATACGAGGAGTGCACAGTGGGCGAAAGGTGTCCATCGGTCGTGGCGACGCCGTCCCCGTCGCGCCAACCCCACGCCGGAGAGGGCCCCGTCGTGAGCGCGGTGCGGTGGAACTCGTGCCCCGTGACGCGCTCCCCCGCCGCGAACAGCGCGCCGGTCCCGAGCGCCACGGCGTCCCGGTATCCCAGCGTCAGTCGCGGGGTGAACGTCGCCGCCCCGGGCACGATCCCGCACATGGGCACCCCGTCGAGCGAATCGGCGAGGTACAGCTGGCCCGCGCACTCCGCGTGCACCGCGCCCCCTGCGTCGACGAGGGCGCGCAGCTGGGCGCGCAGCGGCCCGTTCGCCGATAGCTTCTCGGCGTACACCTCGGGGAAGCCGCCGGGGAGCACGACGGCGGCGGCGTTCTCGGGCAACTCCTCACTGAGCGGATCGAAGCGGCGCACCGCCGCGCCGGCGGCGCGGAGCAGTTCCTCGTGCTCGGCGTAGCCGAAGCTGAAGGCCGGCCCGCCCGCGAGCGCGACGACCGGCGCGCCCGCGCGGGCGACCTCGTCCGACGGTGACCACACCGCCCCGTCGGCGACCGGGCGCGCGAGCGCGCGGATCCGCTCCACATCGACGTGACGTTCGACCAGGTCTGTCATGGCCTCGACGGCGGCGACGGCATCCGTACCGCGCTCGGCCGCCGGGATCAGCCCGAGGTGCCGCGCCGGTACCTCCAATGCGGCCGCGCCGGGCACCGCACCGACCGCCTCCAGCCCCGCGTGCGCGCACGCGTCCCGCAGCACCCGTTCGTGGCGCGGGCTGGAGACGCGGTTGAGGATCACGCCCGCGAGCGCGATCCCGGGGCGGTGGGTCGCGAAGCCCGCGAGCAGGGCGGCCAGCGACTGGGAGTGGCCGCGGGCGTCGACGACGAGAAGCACGGGGGCGCCGAGGATCTGCGCGACATCGGCGGTGGAGCCGATGTCCTCGGTCGCGACGCCGGCCGGGCCGTCGACGATGCGTCCGTCGAACAGCCCCATCACGCCCTCGACGACGGCGATGTCCGCGCCCTGCGCGCCGTGCCGGTACAGCGGCGCGATGCGCTGCTCGCCGCACAGCACCGCGTCGAGGTTGCGGCCCGGCCGCCCGGTGGCGAGCGCGTGGTAACCGGGGTCGATGTAGTCGGGCCCGACCTTGAACGGTGCGACGGTGCCGGTCCGGGCGAGCGCCCCCATCAGGCCCGTCGCGATGGTCGTCTTACCGCTGCCCGACGACGGTGCCGCGATCACGACCGCGGGTGTCACCATTCGATGCCCCTCTGGCCCTTCCTTCCCGCATCCATCGGGTGCTTGATCTTGGTCATCTCGGTGACCAGGTCGGCGGCGTCCATGAGCGCCTGCGGCGCGTCGCGGCCGGTGATGACGACGTGCTGGTTGCCGGGGCGGTTCACCAGGGTCTCGACCACCTCGTCGACGTCGATCCAGCCCCACTTGAGCGGATAGGTGAACTCGTCGAGCACGTAGAACCGGTGCTGCTCGGCACTGAGCCGGCGCGCGATCTCCCGCCACCCGTCGCGGGCGGCCTCGGCGTGGTCCTGTTCGGCGTCGTCGGAGCGACGCAGCCACGACCAGCCCTGCCCCATCTTGTGCCACTCCACGGGTCCGCCGGCGCCGGTGCGCTCGTGCAGCTCGTTCAGTGCGAGCATCGTCGCCTCTTCGCCGACCTTCCACTTCGCGCTCTTGACGAACTGGAAGACGCCGATGTCGAAGCCCTGGTTCCACGCCCGCATGGCCATGCCGAAGGCGGCCGTCGACTTGCCCTTACCCGGCCCGGTGTGGACGGCGAGGACCGGCTGATTGCGGCGCTGGCGGGTGGTCAGGCCGTCCTGCGGCACCGTGTCGACCTTGCCCTGCGGCATCGGGACTCCTCACTGAGTTTCGGGTTTCGCGGGTCTCCGCCGCCGGATCCGGCCCCGGACCGCCGCAGAACCCGGCTTTCGGAAACATACGTCAGGCGACGCGCGCCAGATCCTGCGGGCGCAGGCCGCTCAACGGCAGCATCGGCGCGCCGAGCGCGGCCGCGACCTTCGCCGCCAGCCCCAGCCGCACCATCGAGGTCTCGCAGTCCACGACGATGCTCGCGCGGCCGTCCGCATGGAGCCCGGCCGCGGCGGCGAGGGCACGGGGCAGCGGATCGCGGCCCGCGGTCGCGCGACCGTCGGTGAGCACCACGACCAGCGGGCGCCGGGCATCGGGTCGCAGTTCCTCGCGGCGCAGCAGCTTCCGCGCCTCGATCAGCCCCTCCGCGAGCGGGGTCCGGCCGCCGGTCCGGGCCCGCGCGAGGCGGGCGACCGCCACGTCGACGGAGCGGGTGGGCGGAACGAGCAGCGTGGCCTCCCCGCCGCGGAAGCCGATGACGGCCACCTTGTCGCGCCGCTGGTAGGCGTCGCGCAGCAGCGAAACCGCGGCCTCACCGACCAGCGCGATCCGCTCCCGGGCGGCCATCGAACCGGAGAGGTCCA
This sequence comes from Tsukamurella sputi, assembly GCF_007858445.1. GTDB lineage: Bacteria > Actinomycetota > Actinomycetes > Mycobacteriales > Mycobacteriaceae > Tsukamurella > Tsukamurella sputi. The sequence goes on from NZ_VIGV01000002.1 coordinate 620,149, forward strand.
CGACGAAGACCACGAGATTGCCCTCGGTCGCCTCGCGGATCGGGGCGCGCAGGTCCGACGGCGCGAGCCGCAGCGGACCGTCGACACGGCCGCGTTCCGCCTGCGCGGGCGCGGCTGCGCGAAGGGTGGCGGCCAGGTGCAGTCCGGCGCCTGTCCCCGCGGGGGCGGCGCGCACGACGCTGCCGCGGTCGGAGCGGGACTTGGACCTGCGGCCCGTCGCTCCCCCGGTACCGATCCCCGGGACGGTCAGCTTGCCGACGGTGCGGTGCCGCGCGGTGGGCAACGGCGCGCCCTGCGGCTCCGGCTCGGGAGCGCCGGAGTCGTCCCGCGTCGACGGGGGCGGGTCGGCGGCGTCTCCGCCGTCGGGACCATCGGGGTCGGGGTCCGGCTCGGGCTCGCCGTCCTGCCGCGCCTCGTCCAGGGCGCGCTCGAGTTCGGATTCGTCGAGGCCGGGCTCGTCGAAGGGATCGCGCCGCTTGCGGTGCGGCAGGGCCAGCGCCGCGGCGACGCGGACGTCGTCCTCGGTCACCTCGGCGGCGCCGCGCCAGGCGGCGTGCGCGCGAGCGGCACGCGCGATCACCAGGTCGGCGCGCATGCCGTCCACGTCGAAGGCGGCGCACACGGCGGCGATGCGGCGCAGTTCCGCATCCGGCAAGGCGACGGCGGGCAGCCGGTCGCGGGCGTCGGCGATGCGGCGGGCCTGCTCGGCGTCGGCGTCGGCGTACGCGGCGGCGAAGGCGGCGGGGTCGGCCTCGAAGGCGAGGCGGCGCCGCATCACCTCGACGCGGTCGTCGACGTCCCGGCTGGCCCGCACGTCCACCGCGAGCCCGAACCGGTCGAGCAGCTGCGGCCGCAGCTCCCCCTCCTCCGGATTCATGGTGCCCACCAGCACGAACCGCGCCGGGTAGGAACGCGAGATCCCGTCGCGCTCGACGGTGACGCGCCCCATCGCCGCGGCGTCCAGCAGCACGTCGACGAGGTGATCGGAGAGCAGGTTGACCTCGTCGACGTAGAGGATGCCGCCGTCCGCATCGGCCAGGAGGCCGGGCGTGAAGTCCACGGCGCCCTCGCCGAGCGCGCGATGCAGATCGAGCGAGCCGACGACCCGGTCCTCGGTGGCACCGATGGGCAGTTCGACGAGCCGCGCCGGCGCACCGTCGGGACGCGCCGGCAGCAGCGGCGCGAGGGCGCGGGCGGCCGTCGACTTCGCGGTGCCCTTCTCGCCGCGCACGAGCACCCCGCCGACGGCGGGCGCGATCGCGCAGAGCGTCAGCGCGAGTCGCAGCTCGTCGTGGCCGACGACGGCGCTGAACGGGTAGCGGTCAGACACCGGCGGTCCTCCTCATGGGGACGTGCGGGATGCCGTCCTCGATGAATTCGTCGCCCTCGCGGGCGAATCCGTATTTGGCGTACATCGCCTCGAGGTGCGACTGCGCCTCGAGCAGGCAGGCGCGGCCGTGGAGCTCGGCGAGCGCCGCGGTCATCAGCGCGCCGATCAGGCCCTGCCCGCGGTGCGACGGCGCGGCGCACACCCGGCCGATCCGGGCGAGGCCGTCGCCCTCGTCGGTGACACGCACCGTCGCGACGGCGCCGTCCCCGGCATCGCCGGCCAGCCAGAGGTGGACCGTCGACGGGTCGAGGTCACGCCCGTCGACGTCGAGCCACGGGCTCTGCTGCTCGGCGATGAAGACCTCGGCGCGCAGCTTCAGCAGCGCGTAGAGGGTGCTCGCATCGAGCTCGTCGCCGGAGGCGCGGCGCACGGCGTCAGGCCTGTGCGTCGGCCCCGACGCCGGGGGCCAGCTGCAGGGTGCGGTTCGTCCAGTCCCAGACCTGGTCGAACAGCTGCTTGTTGTCGTTGAGCGTGGTGCCGTACGACGGGATCATCTCCTGCAGCAACGGCTTCCACGCCTGCATGTGCTTGGGGAAGCACTTGCCCAGCACGTCGAGCATCGCGGGCACGGCCGTCGAGGCGCCGGGCGAGGCACCCAGCAGGCCGGCGATCGACTCGTCGTTCGCCGCGATCACCGCGGTGCCGAACTCGAGGTTGCCGCCGCCCGGGCCCTTGCGGATCACCTGCACGCGCTGACCGGCGGTGATCAGCTCCCAGTCGTGGCCGTCGGCGCGGGGCACGAACTCCGAGAGGGTCTTCACGCGATCGGCGGACGACTGCATGAGCTCGCCGATGAGGTACTTGGTCAGGCCCATCTCCTTGAGGCCCACGGCCATCATCGGGAGCAGGTTGTTCGGCTTCACCGACAGCGGCAGATCGGTGTACTGGCCCGCCTTGAGGAACTTCGGCGAGAAGCCGGCGTACGGACCGAACAGCAGGCCCTTGTTGCCCTCGATGACGCGGGTGTCGAGGTGCGGCACCGACATCGGCGGGGCGCCGACAGCGGCCTTGCCGTAGACCTTCGCGGCGTGGTGGTCGATCAGCTCCGGGTTCGAGCAGCGGAAGAACTGGCCCGAGACGGGGAAGCCGCCGAAGCCCTTGGCCTCCTTGATGCCCGACTTCTGCAGCAGCGGCAGGGCGCCGCCGCCCGCGCCGACGAAGACGAATCGCGCGTCGACGTAGGAGACCTCGTGCGTGCGCAGATTGCGCACCGTCAGGCGCCAGCCCTCCTTGGTGCGCTTGAGGTTCGTGACCTTGGTGCCGAAGTGGACGGCGCCGCCCTTGCCGACGAAGTTGATGAGCTTCTTGGTCAGCGAGCCGAAGTCGACGTCCGTGCCGCCCTCGTACCAGTTCACGGCCACGGGATCGCCGAAGTTACGGCCCGCGGCCATGATCGGCAGCCGCTCGCTGAAGGTGGCCGGGTCGGTGAAGAACTCCATCCCCTCGAACAACGTCTGATGCGCGAGAGCGTCGTAGCGCTTGCGCAGGTACTCGACGTTGTCGGCGCCGTGTACGAAGCTGGCATGCGGGATGGGGTTGATGAAGTCGGAGGGCTGATCGAGAACGCCCGCGTCCACGGCGTACGCCCAGAACTGGCGCGAGACCTGGAACTGCTCGTTGATCGTGATCGCCTTGGAGATGTCCACCGAGCCGTCGGCGGCCTGCGGCGTGTAGTTCAGCTCGCACAGCGCGGAGTGCCCGGTGCCCGCGTTGTTCCACGGGTCGGAGGACTCGGCGGCCGCTGCGTCGAGGGACTCGAAGACGTTGATCGACCAGCTGGGCTCCAGCTTGCGGAGCAGGGTGCCGAGCGTGGCGCTCATGATTCCCGCTCCCACGAGCGCGACGTCCGTGCTGATCACGTTACGGGCCATCTGGTAGTTCACTCCTCGACGTGGGGCGGGGCCCCGCGTCGGGCCCCCTTCTGCGCGAGAACCTTACTCCGGGGCCCTCCGGTGGCGCGCGGCACACCGTGCAGTACGACGCAGCACCGCGAACGACGCGACCGCCCACGCCCCGCTCGCTCCGCTCCCGGCGAGCGCCACAACCGTCCCGCTCGCTCCGCTCCCGGCGACGACGTCATTAGAGTGAAGCCGTGGCGATCACTGAGCTGACCTACTCCCCCGATGTCCTCGGCGACGACTACGTCGCGCACACCTTCGAGCTGGGCCCGGACCCGGACGGCGAGCCGGGCGGGGACGTGGTGGCCACACTGGTCAAGCACGTCCCGTCGACGGCGGCGAAGGATCCCCATCACGCGGTGCTGTGGGTGCACGGCTTCTCCGACTACTTCTTCCAGACCGATGTCGCGGAGTTCTTCGCGGAGCGCGGCTACGCCTTCTACGCCCTCGACCTGCGCAAGTGCGGGCGTTCGCTCCGAGACGGCCAGTCGGCGCACTACGCCACCGACTTCACCGTCTACGACACCGAGCTGGACCTCGCCGTAGAGGCGATCGAGCGGGAGCACCCCGGTCTGGGCATCGTGGTGGCCGCGCACTCCACGGGCGGCCTCATCACCCCGCTGTGGCTCGACCGTCGCCGCAAGGCGGGCCGGACGGCGCCGATCGCGGGCCTGGTCCTCGACAGCCCGTGGTTCGACCTGCAGGGCTCCGCGGTTCTCCGCGAGATCGCAACGCCCGTCGTCAAGCTCATCGGCAAGGCCGCGGGTACCCGCATCGTGCCCGTGGAGGCGGTCGGCGTCTACGGCCAGACCATCCACGTCGACGAGCACGGGGAGTTCGACTTCGACGTGCGGATCAAGCCCATCGAGGGCTTCCCCGTCCGGTTCGGCTGGCTACGGGCCGTGCGCGTCGCCCACAGCCTCCTGCACCGCGGACTCGACATCGGCGTCCCGTCGCTCGTGCTGCGTTCGACGAAGAGCTTCGCCCCCAAGGAGTGGAGCGAGGAGGCCGGCCGCGCCGACGTGGTGCTCGACACCCGGCAGATCGCGAAGTGGTCCGGCGCGCTCGGCGGGCGGCTGACGGTGATCCCCGTCGAGAACGCCAAGCACGACGTCTTCCTCTCCGAGAAGGACGCCCGCGAGACCGCGTACGCCGAACTCGGATCCTGGCTGGCCCGCGAGATCGAGGCCTGACGTGGCCGAGCGCGTCTTCGACCTGGTCATCATCGGCTCCGGAGCCGGCAACACCATCCCCGACGAGCGGTTCGACGACCGCTCGATCGCGATCGTCGACAAGGGGCAGTTCAACGGCGCCTTCGGCGGGACCTGCCTGAACGTGGGCTGCATCCCCACCAAGATGTTCGTCTACCCCGCCGACGTCGCCGACGAGGCCCGCGAGGGCGGTGCCGTCGGGGTCGACGCGGAGATCACCGGCACCCGCTGGGCCGACATCCGCGACCGCGTCTTCGGCCGCATCGACCGGTACGCCGCGGGCGGCCTGCGCTACCGCGAGGACAAGTGCCCGAACGTGACCGTCTTCCAGCAGGAGGCGTGGTTCCTGCCCGGCTCCGGGGACGGCCTGCACCGCCTCGAGCTGGCCGACGGCACCGTCGTGACCGGCCGCGACATCGTGATCTCCGCAGGCTCGCGGCCCGTGATCCCGCCGGTCTTCACCGCGGGCACCGCGCCCTTCCACACCAACGACACGATCATGCGGCTCGACGCGCTGCCGGGGCGCGTGATCATCGTCGGCGGCGGGTACATCGCCGCCGAATTCGCGCACGTCTTCGCCGGCCTCGGCTCCGAGGTCACCGTCGTCGCGCGGGGCGAGCGCCTCCTGCGCGCTCAGGACCAGACCGTCGCCGAGGTCTTCACCGCGCAGGCCTCGGAGAAGTGGGACGTGCGGCTGAGCACCGAGGTCACCGCGACCCGCGCGACGGGCGACGGCGTGGAGGTGGACCTCTCCGACGGTTCGACGGTGGCCGGCGACGTGCTGCTCGTCGCCACCGGGCGCACGCCCAACGGCGACACGCTGGCGCTCTCCGCCATCGGCATCGAGCTCGACGGTGCCGGCCGCGTCCCCGTCGACGAGCACCAGCGCACGCCCGTGCGCGGCGTCTGGGCGCTCGGCGACGTGAGCACGCGGTTCCCGCTGCGGCACGTGGCCAATCACGAGGCGCGCGTGGTCGCGGAGAACCTGCTGTCGGGGTGGGACACCCCCACGGCCACATCGGACCACCGGTTCGTCCCCGGCGCGGTCTTCTCCCGGCCGCAGGTCGCCTCCGTCGGGCTGACCGAAGCGGAGGCCCGCTCCCGGGGCATCGACGTGGCCGTCGCCGAGCAGCGCTACGCCGACATCGCTTACGGCTGGGCCATGGCCGACGCCGAGGGCGTGTGCAAGCTGATCGCCGATCGGTCCACGGGACTGCTCATCGGCGCACACATCGTGGGCCACCAGGCCTCCGCCCTGATCCAGTCGGCGATCACCGCGATGTCCTTCTCGATTCCGGCGCAGGAGTTCGCGCGCGGGCAGTACTGGATCCACCCGGCGCTGCCGGAGCTGGTCGAGAACGCGCTCCTCGGGCTGGCGAAGGACGCGTGATCGTAGCGGCGGCCCGGGGTAGAGTCACATGCATGAATCACCATGATTTGAACGTCCCCGGCTGCTCCAACCCGAACTGCACGTGCGAGAACTGCTCGTGCGGCGACAGCTGCACCTGCGGCTCCGACAAGTAGCGACACCCGCTCCGGGACGGCCGCGCGCGAGCGCGGTCAGTTCCGGAGCGTCCGCAGCGCGATCTCCGAGGCCAGGGCCGCGGGGGCGCGCAGCGGGAGCCAATGGTCACCGTCGGGCACCTCACTGAGCCGGTAGTCGGCGCGGAGGTAGTGCGCGGTGCCCTTGGCCTGCGCGGCGCCCGCGATGGCGTCACGGTTCCCCCACACGAGCGTGGTGGGCACCTCGATCACGGGGCAGTCGAGCCCCTCGCCGCCGGGCACCATGTTCGCCCGGTACCAATTGAGCGCCGCCGTCAGCGCGGGCTCGTTCGCGACGTCCTCGATGCCGCCACCCGGGGCGGTCGCGAGGAGCGTGCGGGCGTCGTTCGCGAGCAGCGCCTTCTCCGCGGCGCCCGACTGGAGGAACAGCTCGAGGTAGCGCGAGCGCTGCCGCTGATCCTGGTCCGTAGCCATCGCCTCACCGAAGGCGGACGGGTGTCCGAAGGAGACGGCGGTCAGGCTCATCGCGCGCAGCGGGTAGGCGGCCGCGAAGTGCCAGGCGACCGTCGCGCCGAGGCCGTGCCCGACGACGTGCGCGTACGGGACGTCGAGCGCGTCCAGGATCCGGGCGGCGTCCTCGGCGAGCAGCTTCATCGTGTACTGGTCCGCACCCACCGGCCGCGCCCCCGCGCTGTAGCCGCGTTGGCGAGGCGCGATGGTGCGCAGGCCCGCCTCGTGCAGACGCTCCCGCACCTGGTCGAAACACTCCTCCGTCTGCGGGAACCCGTGCAGCAGCAGCACCGGAACGCCGTGTTCGGATCCCCCCACCGAGACGTCGAAGGTCCACGAGCCCGCAGGCACCTGCACCGTCTGCGCTGAATCGATCCCCATGACCGGTAACGCTAGTCACTCGTGATCCGGATGGGCGGCAGGATCGCCGAAAACTTAACCTTCGAATGCAAAGGTCTCAGGATCGCATCGACGTCGCAGTGCTCCTCGATCGCGTCGGCGACCGCGTCGAGCTGGGCGAGCCGGGCGGCGTCGTAGCCGACCGCGGGACCGAGTTCGCGGCTCGGGAAGCTCTCCCGCAGGTAGGCGCGCCGGAAGTCGTCGGATCCGAAGAGCCCGTGCCAGTGCGTGCCGAGCACGTGCCCGCGCAGGGCGCCCTCCGGCCCGTCCGGCCCCTGCAGCGCAGGCGCTTCCGCGGTGCGGACGACCACGCCGTGGTGGATCTCGTAGCCGCTCGCGGCGACGCCGAGGCCCGCGCCGGCGACGTTCCGCACGCACTTGACGGGACCGAACTCGACGTCCAGATCGAGCACGCCGAGGCCGTCGACGCGGGTTCCGGCGGGCGCCTCCACGCCCGCGGGATCGGTGATCGAACGGCCGAGCATCTGGTAGCCACCGCAGATCCCGACGATCGGCCCTCCGGCCTGCGCACGGCGGATCAGCGCGTCGGCGAGGCCGCGGTCGCGGAGCCAGGCGAGGTCGCCGACGGTGCTCTTGGTGCCGGGGAGCACCACCAGATCCGCGGCGGCGACATCGGCCGGGCGGGTGGTCCAGCGCACCGTCAGGCCGGGTTCGCAGGCGAGGGCCTCGACGTCGGTGGTGTTGGAGACGCGCGGCAGGGCGATCGCGGCGACCGTGATCGGGTCCGGAGCGGTCGATCCGCGGCCGACGAGGTCGCTGCTCAGGGCGGCGAGGGAGTCCTCGGCGTCGAGCCAGAGGTCCGTCAGGTACGGGAGCACGCCGAGCGTGGGCCGCTTCGTGATCTGCTCGAGCTGCTCGAGCCCGGGCGTCAGCAGCGAGACGTCGCCCCGGAAGCGGTTGATCAGGAAGCCGTAGACGAGCCGCTGATCGTCGGGCGGCATCACCGCGACGGTGCCCGCGAGGTGGGCGAGCACTCCGCCGCGGTCGATGTCGCCGACGATCAGCGTCGGCAGGTCCGCGGCCCGCGCCAGACCCATGTTGGCGATGTCGGTGGCACGCAGGTTGATCTCGGCGGGGCTGCCGGCGCCCTCGCAGAGCACCACGTCGAAGTCGTCGCGCAGGCCGCGCAGCGTGGTGGTCACCTCGTCGAGCAGCCACTGCCGGCGGGTGACGTAATCGCGCGCGCCCACGTCGCCGACGGGCCGGCCGTGCAGGACCAGTTGGCTGCGACGATCGCTGCCGGGCTTGAGCAGGACGGGGTTGAACCGGGTCGACGGTGCCAGACCGCACGCCAGCGCCTGGGTCGCCTGCGCGCGCCCGATCTCGCCGCTCGTGCCGTCCGGCTCGACGGTGGCGACGGAGTTGTTGGACATGTTCTGCGCCTTGAACGGCGCGACCCGCACGCCCCGTCGGGCGAGCAGGCGGCAGAGCCCGGCCGTGACGGTGGACTTGCCGGCGTCCGAGGTGGCGCCGGCGATCAGCAGCGCCCCGCGCATCTAGGCGGCGTCGCTCGGCAGGGTGAGGATCTCGGCACCGTCGTCGGTCACCACGAGGGTGTGCTCGAACTGCGCGGTCCACTTCTTGTCCGTGGTCGCGACGGTCCAGCCGTCGGGCCAGATCTCGTAGTCGAGGCCGCCGAGGTTGATCATCGGCTCGATGGTGAAGACCATGCCGGGCTCGAGCACCGTCTCGACGTTCGGCTCGTCGTAGTGCAGCACGACGAGGCCGTTGTGGAAGGTCTCGCCGATGCCGTGCCCGGTGAAGTCGCGGACCACGGTGTAGCCGAAGCGGTTCGCGTAGGACTCGATGACGCGGCCCACCACGTTGAGCTCACGTCCCGGCTTGACCGCCTTGATGGCCCGCTCGGTGGCGATGCGGGTGCGCTCGACGAGCAGCCGGTGCTCCTCGGAGACGTCGCCGGCGAGGAAAGTGGCGTTGGTGTCGCCGTGCACGCCGTCGATGTAGGCCGTCACGTCGATGTTGACGATGTCGCCGTCCTCGATCACCGTCGAGTCCGGGATGCCGTGGCAGATCACCTCGTTGAGACTCGTGCAGCAGCTCTTGGGGAACCCGCGGTAGCCCAGCGTCGACGGGTAGGCGCCGTGATCGATCATGTACTCGTGCGCCACCCGGTCGAGGTGATCGGTGGTCACGCCGGGCTGGACCTCGGCGCCCGCCGCCTGTAACGCGTCGGCGGCGATCCGCGAGGCGAGGCGCATCTTCTCGATGGTCTCGGGAGTCTGCACCCACGGCTCGTTGCCCTCGTTCGCGCGGGGCTTGTCGACGTACTCGGGTCGCACGATCTTCGCCGGTACGGCCAGACGGGGCGAGACGGTGCCGGGGACGAGTGCAGCGCGGGTCATCCGCTCAGCGTAATCGGCGCCCTCTGCGGCCGTCCGGCGCCGTCGCCCGGCGGCCTCACGAGGACGTCGGGATCCAGTAGTGACAGAGCGGTTCGAGGAAGTCGTGCTCGATCGCGTAGTCGTCGACGGGGCGGATCCGGGTGAGGACGCCGCCCGCCGATTCGGCGGTGCGACGCGAGCCGGTATTGCTCTCGTCGCAGGTGACGAGGACCTCGGTCACCCCGATCTCACCCGCGCGCCGGACCACCTCGCGCAGCGCTGCCGAGGCGACGCCCTGCCTCCGCGCCGAGGGCCGCACATGGTAGCCGATGTGGCCGCCCAGCTCGGCGAGCAGGTCGTTCAGCACGTGCCGCAACTGGATCCCGCCGAGATACCGATCGCCGCGCACGATCCACCAGGTGGTCGCGGGCACGAGGTCGCCGGCCCGATCCGCCGTGGTCATCGCGGTGAGTCGTTCCACCCAGGTCTCGAAGCCGGACGGCGTCCCCAGATCGAGGTCGCGCGCCGCTGGGCGGCCCGCCCCGGGGTGGTGGGTCACCCCGCCCCACTCCGCGGCGTTGCGCATCCACTCGTCGTGCCAGGCGACGTCCGGCGCAATCAACTCGATGGTCATGCGAACGAGGGTCCCGCGGGCTCATCGGCTCCGCAAACGAATTACCGAGCCCCGCATCGCCGGCCGTGTTCCCGCGGGGACTTCTGACACATCATCGGGTTGCAACCCGATGATCGGTGAAAATCTCCCGCGGGAAGACATCCACCGCGGCCAACGCGGGCCGTCGGGCTCAGTTCGGGGCGGCGGGGACGGGCGCGTCGAAACGGTCGAAGAACTCCTTGGTCACCGCGACGGCGTTGTCCGAGCTGCCACCCAGCACGACGAGGGTCGCGAAGGCCAGATCGCCGCGGTAGCCGACGAACCAGGCGTGCGAGCCACCGTCGACCTCCGCCTCTCCGGTCTTGCCGAGCACGTCCCCCGCGCCGCGAATCAGCTCGGCCGTACCGGACGCGACCACCTCACGCATCATCGCGCGCACACCGTCGGCGGCCTTGGGATCGAGTGGGGGGCGCTCCCCGTCGACCTTGGTGGGCTTGCCGAGGAGCAGCTGCGGGGTGACAGCCCCGCCGTGCGCGACGGAGGCGACGGCCAACGCCATGGCGAACGGGCTGACGAGGACCTCACCCTGGCCGAAGCTGTCCTCCACCTGGTTGACCATGGCCTTGGGCATCGGGTACTGGCCGGAGGAGACCGGCAGGCCGGCGATGGCGTAGTCCGGACCGATCCCGAGTTCGGCGGCGGCCGTGGGCAGGGCCTCGGGCCTCAGCTTGGCGCCGAGGAAGGCGAAGCTGGTGTTGCAGGAGCGGGCGAAGGCGCGCTGCATGGTGACGTCGCCCAGGGCGAAGCGGTTGTAGTTGGGGACCTCGCGCTCGCCGATCGTCAGGGTGCCGGGGCAGGGCACGATGGTGTCCGGGGTGGCGATGCCCGCCGAGATGGCCGCCGTGGCGGTGACGATCTTGCCGGTGGACCCCGGCGGGTACAGGCCGGAGGTGGCGAGCGAGCCGAGCTTGTCGGCCTCCGGATTCTGCGCGACGGCGAGCACGTTACCGGTGGACGGCTGGATCACGACCATCATCGACTGCCGGTCCCGACGGGTGTTCACGGCGGCCTGCGCCGCGGCCTGCGCGATCGGCGAGATGCTCACGGACACGGCCGGTGCCGTCTGCGGCGCGGTGGACGAGAGCGTGGAGACCCGCGCGCCGGTGTCGGCCTGCGCGATCACCTCCCAGCCGTCCTTGCCCGCGAGATCACCGGTGACGTTCTGCTTGATCGACGACATGAGCGCCGGCGCGAAGGTGCGATCGGTGGGCACGAGGTCCGCCTGTTCGACGAGGGTGACCCCCGGCAGGGAGGTCACGTCGCCCGCGAGCCTGCGGAGATCGTCCTGGTTCACCGACGCGACGGTGTACGGGGCGCGCAGCGAGGTGGCCTGCTCGGTGATCTGCACCGGGTCGAGTCCCGGGAGGATGGGTTGGAGCGCCCGGGAGAGCTGACCGGCGACGTCGAGCACCGTCGTGGGCGCGGTGACCTTGGACGCCTCGAGCCGGATGCGGGTGATCACGCCGGGCACCAGCACCGAGCCGCCCGCCGCCGAGTTCACCGGCGCCTTGGCCGCCGGCATCGCGCGCAGCACCATGGTCTGGTTCGCGCCGAGCCGCGGATGCAGCACCGACGGTGCCCACCGCACCCGCCACTGCCCGTTCTCCTGGACACCGGTGAGGGAACCGCGGTAGTCCCAGGTGCGGTTCGAACGCCCCTGCTCGGCCGGGAGATCCCAGACGTACTCGTACTCGACCTCACTCGTGGCGCCGACGGTGCGCACCTGCCCGACCTTGAGCTGGACACCGCGAGCCTGCAGGCCCTCGAACGCGGCCCGCAGGGCCTTCTTCGCGGAGTCGGGCGAGGTGGTGAGGGCAGCGGCAGCGTCGAAGTCCTTGTCGGCCAGGGCCGCACCGAAGCGCACCGCGAGCGGACCGGGGCCGTTGCTCGGCGCCGACGAGCAGCCGCCGGCCGCGACCAGCGCCACGAGGGCGATGATCGCGACGGCGCTGCGCATCGGCTTCTTCACCGGGCCAGGGTATGACGGCGCACCGCCAGTATCCGGTTGCCGCGCTGAGCTGTGACCGGTGAGACGCAGGTGATCGACCGGGCGGCGGGAGCGTGACACGGGAGGCGCTATGTGACCGAGAGGCCACCGTCGACGCAGAGGTTCTGCCCCGTCACGAAGGCCGAGCCCGGCCCGGCCAGGAAGACGGCGGCCGCCGCGAAATCCGACGGTGCGCCGAGGGTACCGGTGTGCGCGCGGCGCCGGAAGTACTCGGAGCGTTCGGGATCGTCGAGCACCGCGGTGGTCATCGGCGTCGCGACGAGGCCCGGCGTCAGCGAGTTGACGGTCACGCCGGACGGCGCCCAGGCCTCGGACTGCGACCGGGTGAGCCCGGCGATGCCGGCCTTCGCGACGCCGTAGACGCCGCTGTTGCCGAAGGCGCGGTGCGCCTGTGTCGACGCGACGTTGATGATCCGGCCCCATCCGCGCGCGGCCATCCGCGGCCCGTAGTGCTGTCCCAGCTGGAAGGGCGCGTCGAGGTTGACCGCGAGGATCTCGCGGTAGAGCGCGTCGTCGATATCGGCGAGGGGCGGGCGCGGGTTGGTCCCGGCGCAGTTGACCAGGATGTCGACGGTGTCGGTCCGGGCGTCGGCCTGCGCTATCAGATCGGCCGCGCCGCGGGCCAGGTCCGCGCTCAGCCCGTCGGGCCCGAGCCGCGCACGGTCCCGTCCGGCCCGCAGCACGCGGGCACCGGCACCGTCGAGCGCCTCCGCGATCGCCGCGCCGATCCCCGAGCTCGCGCCCGTGACCAGCGCCGTGCGCCCGGTGAGGTCGAACAAGGCCGCGGTCTGACGATCCATGGCCGTCACCCTACGGAACGCGCGCTCGTGCGATCACTCAGCTGAGGACGTAGCCGAGCCAGATCGCGATCGCGCAGAGGGCGCCGGCCAGTTCGATGAGGATCAGCAGGCCCGCGGCCCTGGTGGCGGCGAGTGCCGCCCGCCAGCCGGCCCGTGCGTCGCGCAAGCGGATCGCCTCGGCGGCGAAGGTGCCGGCGATGAAACCGATGAGCAGGCCGATCACGGGGATCACGAAGAAGCCCACGATGCCGGCGATCCCGCCGACGACGAGGGACCACTTCCCCACGCCGGCCCGGGCCATCGTGCGGCCGCCGACCAGGTACTTCACACCCCAGGCCAGCACCATCGCCGCCAGCGCGGCGGCGAAGACCCACCACGCGGTGCCACCCGTGCCGATCGCCCAGATCAGGATGCCGAGCGCCACCAGCGACGATCCTGGAAGGAGAGGTACCACGATCCCCAGCAGGCCGATCACCATCACCGCGACGACCGCCACGTACCCCCCTGTGTTCACGAGGTATCAGGTAAGCAGAACGGTGGCGAACGTCGCCACTTGGCGGAAGCCGACGCGTTCGTACGCGCGGCGCGCTGCGACGTTGAAGCTGTTGACGTACAGGCTCGGGAGGCGCCCCGAACGGAGCACCGACTCGGCCACCGCCGCGGTACCGGCGCCGCCGAGTCCCTGCCCACGCAGGTCCGGCCGCACCCACACGCCCTGGATCTGCCCGACGGTCCGCGACACGGCTCCGACCTCGGCCTTGAAGGCGACCTCGGCACCGTCGAACAGGACGAACGCGCGGCCGGCGAGGATCGTGTTGGCCACCCGCCTGCGGTACGCGCGGCCCCCGTCGGCGCCGCACGGGTCGATCCCCACCTCGGAGGTGAACATCGCGATCGAGGCGTCGAGGTACCGGTCGAGCTCGGCCAGCCGCGCGGGACGGACACCGGCGTGCGCGAACGGCGAAGACTCGCTCATGGTCATCAGCGGCTGATCGGGCCGGACCTCGCGGGCCGGACCCCACGATCCTTCGAGCGCCTCCCACAGCGGGAGGACCATGTCGGCCCTGCCGACCACCGAGGCCGCGGTGCGGTGCGCGCGACCGGCGCGGCCCGCGAAGTAGCGCATGTCATCGAGGTCGCCGCGCAGCGGCATGAGGTTCGCGCCGGAGAAGCACAGCGACCCGCCGACGTCGCGATGGGTCCACAGCTCGCCTCCGAGGCGTCCGGGCTCGGTGCCGCACTCCTGGACGCGGCCCGCGACCATGCACGCGGCGACGGGGTCGGCGTCGAGGACGTCGAGCACCTTGGGCAGGTCCCGTGGCGGGACGGGCCGCTCGTGCAGCATCCTCAGCACCGACGCCTCCTCACCCTGACACGGCCCGCGAACGCGGCGGGCCGGCTACGACACCGTGACGACCGGTGTCCCGCTTTCACTATCCCCCGACTCCTCCGCGATGCGCAGGGCTTCCTCGATGAGCGTCTCGACGATCTTGGACTCGGGGACCGTCTTGATGACCTCGCCCTTGACGAAGATCTGTCCCTTGCCGTTACCGGAGGCGACGCCCAGATCGGCCTCGCGTGCCTCGCCGGGGCCGTTGACCACGCAGCCCATGACGGCGACGCGCAGCGGAACCTCCATGCCCTCGAGGCCGGCGGTGACCTCGTTGGCGAGCTTGTAGACGTCGACCTGCGCGCGGCCGCACGACGGGCAGGAGACGATCTCCAGCTTGCGGGGCCGGAGGTTCAGCGACTGCAGGATCGCATCGCCCACCTTGATCTCCTCGGCCGGCGGCGCCGACAGCGAGACGCGGATGGTGTCGCCGATGCCCTCGGCGAGCAGCGCACCGAAGGCGACGGAGCTCTTGATAGTGCCCTGGAACGCGGGCCCGGCCTCGGTCACGCCGAGGTGCAGCGGGTAATCGCACTGCGCGGCGAGCTGGCGGTAGGCCTCGACCATGATCACCGGGTCGTTGTGCTTGACGGAGATCTTGATGTCGCCGAAGCCGTGCTCCTCGAACAGCGACGCCTCCCACAGCGCGGACTCGACGAGGGCCTCGGGGGTGGCCTTGCCGTACTTCTCCATGAGTCGCTTGTCGAGCGAGCCCGCGTTGACGCCGATGCGGATCGGGATGCCCGCGGCGCCGGCGGCCTTCGCGACCTCGCCCACGCGGCCGTCGAACTCCTTGATGTTGCCGGGATTCACGCGCACCGCGGCGCAGCCGGCATCGATCGCGGCGAAGATGTACTTCGGCTGGAAGTGGATGTCGGCGATCACCGGGATGTTCGCCTTCTTGGCGATGATCGGCAGCGCATCGGCGTCCTCCTGCCGGGGGCAGGCGACGCGCACGATGTCGCAGCCCGAGGCGGTGAGCTCGGCGATCTGCTGCAGGGTGGCGTTCACGTCGTGCGTCTTGGTGGTGCACATGGACTGCACCGAGATGGGGCTGTCGCTGCCCACGCCGACACCGCCCACGCTGAGCTGACGGGTCTTGCGGCGCGGAGCCAGAACGGGGACCGGGGCTGCCGGCATTCCCAAACCTACGGACATGTGCTGCTTCTCCGGTTTCAGTTGAAGAGCTTGATCGGATTGACGATGTCGGCGGTGAGGACGAGCAGCATGTACCCGCCCGCCAGCGCCAGCACCACGTACGTGAGCGGCGCGAGTTTCATGTAGTCGACGGGGCCGCCCTTGCGCCCGGTGACCAGGTCGCGCAGCTTCTCGAAGATCACGACCGCCATGTGGCCACCGTCGAAGGGCGGCACCGGCAGCAGGTTGATCAGGCCGAGCATGAGGTTGAGGCCGGCGAGGAGCAGGAAGAAGACGCTCCACATGTCACGCTCGGCGACCTCGCCGCCGATCATCGACGCGCCGACCAGCGACTGCGGGGTGTCGAGTCCGCGCTCCTCGCCCTTGATCGCGCCGATCAGGGCGGGGATCTTCTGCGGTAGCTGACCGATCGCGACGATCGTCTTGTGACCCAGGTCCATCGTGAACGCCGCGGTGCCGCCGACGGCGGTGATCGGGTTGTAGTGGTCGACCACGCCGAGCGTGCCGACGCTGATGCCGATGGTGGGACCGGAGACCTCGACGAGGTCCTTCCCGTCGGCGGAGGGCCGCCACTTCTTACTGGTCACCGGGTCGATGACCACGGTGCGCTGCTGCCCGTCGCGCTCGATGCCGAGCGTGATGGCCCCCGTCGAGGATTGCAGGGCGTTGAAGACGGTATCGGCGTCGACCGCGGTGCCGTTGACCGAGGCGATCACGTCGCCGCGCTGCAGGCCCGCCTGCGCGGCGGGGCTCGGACGACACTCACCCACCGGGCGGCTCGGCTGCTCCTTGGTGGGCTTGGTGGTGGCGTCCGCGACGCAGCCGGTCGCGGCGACCGCGGCCCGCGGCGGCGTGTCGATCGCGGGCAGCCCGGCCGTCACGGCGACGCCGTAGATCAGCAACGCACCGAGGATGAAGTTCATCCCCGGGCCCGCGAACAGCACGAACAGCCGCTTCCACGCGGCCTGCTTGTACATCGCCTTCTCCTGCTCGACGGGCGTCTTCAGCTCGTCGAGCAAGGTCATACCGGCGATGTCGCAGAAGCCGCCCAGCGGCAGGGCCTTGACGCCGTATTCGATCCCGTCGTCTCCCTCGGGCCCCTTCTTCCCCCGGGTCGACCACACAGTGGGCCCGAAGCCGACGAAGTAGCGCCGGACCTTCATCCCGGTGGCCTGCGCCGCCCACATGTGCCCGCACTCGTGCCACGCGATCGACGCGAGGATGCACAGCGCGAACGCCGCGATACCCAGTGCGTACATCATGAGTTCCAGAATACCGGGCCGATCAGACCAGCCCCACCAGCTCGGACGCCCGCCGGCGGGCCCACGCCTCCGCGGCGAGCACGTCCGCGACGTCGCGCGGCTGCGCCTGCCACTGCGCACCGTCGGAGACGACCTGCGCAACGGTGTCGACGATGGCGAGGAAGGAGGTCCGTCCGTCGAGGAAGGCCTGCGCGACGACCTCGTTGGCCGCGTTGAAGACGGCGGTCAGGCTGCCCCCGCGGGTGCCGGCGTCGCGGGCGACGGCGATCGCGGGGAACGCCTCGTCGTCGACGGGCGCGAAGGTCCACGTGTGCGCCTGCGTGAAGTCGCACGCCGCCGAGGCTCCCGGGACGCGATCCGGCCAGCCGAGGGCCAGCGCGATCGGCAGCTTCATCGACGGCGGCGAGGCCTTCGCGATGGTCGCCCCGTCGACGAAGGTGACCATCGAGTGCACGACCGACTGCCGGTGCACGGTCACGTCGATGCGGTCGTAGGGCACACCGAACAACAGGTGCGCCTCGATCACCTCGAGCGCCTTGTTCACGAGCGTCGCGGAGTTCAGCGTGATCATCGGCCCCATGGACCAGGTCGGGTGCTTGCCGGCCTGCTCGGGGGTGACATCGGCCAGCTCGGCACGCGTGCGCCCGAAGAAGGGGCCGCCCGACGCGGTGAGGACGAGCCGGTCCACCTCGGCAGCGGTGCCGCCGCGCAGGCACTGGGCGATCGCGGAGTGCTCGGAATCGACGGGCACGATCTGCCCCTCCGCCGCGCGGGCCAGTACCAGCGAACCGCCCGCGACCAGGGACTCCTTGTTCGCCAGGGCCAGCCGGGCGCCGCTGTCCAGGGCGGCGAGCGTCGGGCCGAGGCCGAGGCTGCCCACGACGCCGTTGAGCACCACGTCCGCCTCGACGGTCTCGACGAGGCGCGTCATCGCGTCGGGGCCGGTGAGCGCGCCGTCGAAACCCGCGGCCCAGGACGGATCCGCGATGCCGATGCGGGCACCGTCGACGCCGGTGGCACGGGCCTGCCGGGCGAGGAGCTCGGGATTGCCCCCGCCGGCGCCGAGGCCGACCACCTCGAACCTGTCGGGGTTCTCGGCGATCACCTCCAGGGCCTGAGTGCCGATGGAGCCGGTGCTGCCGAGGATGAGGACGCGGGTGGTCACTGCGTCAGCCTATCGCCGGGCACACCGGCCCGACGGTCCGCTGCCGCGCCGGTTCCGCAGGGCAGGCTAGCCTTGCACGAACCGGCGAAAGGGACGTCCACGATGGCCAGCACACTCCGCGACGGCGCGGTCTTCCCGATCTGCCTGCGCGAATTCGACGTTCTGCGGGTGTCCGACGTGACCCCGGGGATGCGACGGATCGTGGTGGGCGGCGATGCCATCGGCCCGCACGTCCGCGACGGGGTGCGGTTGCCGGCCGTGCGCAGCACGGGCTTCGACGACGACGTCAAGGTCCTCCTGCCCGACTTGCGCACCGGCGACTTCCCGTTCGAGGTGCCCAGGAACACCGACCAGGGTCGGGTGGACTGGACGGAGGGCTCGTTCGAGCACGCGCGCACCTACACCGTGCGCGAGTTCGACGCCGAGGCCGGTGAGATGACGCTCGACTTCGTGCTGCACGGCACGGGCCTCGCGGCCACCTGGGCGCGCCGCGTCGAGGTGGGCTCGAAGGTGCTCATCGCCGGCCCCAAGCACTCGGCGGCGCTCCCCCGCGACACCGACTGGCTGCTGCTGGCGGGCGACGAGACGGCGCTGCCCGCGATCGGCCGCGCCGTGGAGATGCTGCCCGCCGGCTTCGCGGCGACCGCGGTGATCGAGGTCGCCGAGCCGGGCCATCGCCAGGAGCTCACGACCGAGGGCGACGTCGACATCGTCTGGCTGTACCGCTCGGAGGCCGACGGTGCCTCGCGGCTCGTCGAGGCGGTACGGGAGGTCGCCTGGCGCGGCGAGCGCCCCTTCCTCTGGGTCGCGGGCGAGACACTGGCGATCAAGCCGTTGCGCCAGTGGGCGAAGAACGAGAAGGGCCTCGACAAGAACCGCGTCGAGATCACCGGCTACTGGCGACACCGCGAGGTCGCGACCGTCGAGGGCGACTCCGAGCTCGTCGATACCAGCCAGGACGAGAACATCCTGACCGAGATCCACGAGATGACCGAGTTGCTCCCGCCCTTCGCGGTGCGCGCCGCCGTCACGCTCGGCCTGTTCGCCGCCATCGGCGACGGCGCCGCCACCCCCGACGCGATCGCCGAGACGTGCGGCACCGACGCGCGCGCGACCGGCAAGCTGCTCCGGCACCTCGCTCTCATGGGCTTCGTCGCGCTCGACGAGAACGGGTACCGCCTCACCGGCCGCGGCGAGCTGTTGACCGACCCCGACGAACCGCTCGCTGGCGGCCTTCACCACGACCAGGCGCGAACCCGCCTGGACATGTCCTTCGTGCACCTCGTCGACGCCGTCCGGACCGGCACCGCGGCGCCCTTCGAGGGCTCCGACGTGCGCCGGGTCCGGGCGGACGACGAGAACCTCGCCGAGCAGCTGCACTCCGCCGCCAGCCGGTGGGCCACCTACCGTGCGCCGGCCCTGCCCGAGGCGGTCGACTTCTTCGCGGTGCGTTCCGTCGCGGTCGTCGGCGACGGCGCCGGGGTGTACGCCGACAACCTGGCCCGCCTGCTCCCGGACGTGAGCGTCGCGATCGTCGGCATGCCCAGCACCGTCGAACGCGAGATCGCCGTCGTCGCGCCCGAGCGCCGCGACCGCGTGACCGCCGCTCCCGGCACCGTCTTCGCCCCGCTGCCGCAGCGCTACGACCTGGTCGTGGCCATCGACCTGCTGCAGACGCTGCCGGACGCCGACGCCGAGCTCCTCGTCCGGTCGTTGCGCGGCAGCGCCGGCCGCGTGGCCTTCGTGGGGAACGTGCTCGACCCGTCGACCACCGACGATCACGAGACGGAGGACGACCTGCGGAATCTGTGCCTGCACGGCGGAGGCCTCCGGACGGCCGACGAGCTCGCCGCGCTCGCGGGCGACGGCGCGCACCGCATCGCACCGCTCGGCTGGGGCACGTTCGTCGTCGAATACACAGGAGCCTGACGGGGCGCGTCAGTCCACGATCTCGTAGCGGTGCCCACCATCCGGCAACACATCCGGATCGGCCTCGCCCCAGTAGTCGGGGAACGAGTAACTCGGCTCAGCCACATCGGCACCTCCACTCGCCGTGGTGACGGTGGATCGTCGGTCCGACAGGTTCTCGACCCGAGTCCGGGCCGGGATCAGTCCGGCGACACGGCCTCGACGCCGACCACGGCGGTCACGGGGATCGGGCCGTAGATGTGCGGGAACAGCTCCTCGACGCCAGGCGCGGGCGGCTCGTACCGCACGTCCAGGCCGGTCGGATCGACGGTCAGCAGGACGAGCTGCTCGACGGGGACGTCGGCGTAGAACCGCTCCCGGACGCCGCGCCACTGCTCGGCGGTCGAGCAGTGCACGAAGCCGACCTCGGCGAGAGTCGCCCCTCGCGTCGAGACCGCGTACTCGCCCGCGGCGCGGGCGGTGTCCCAGTCGGACACCAGAGCGAGGTGGAAGATCACCGCGCCACGGTACCGAGAATCCCCGCCCCTCGTACGACGCACGGTCGTAGCGGGATAGGATTCATCCGTATCCCGGGCCCCGGCCCGGTGCTCAGCGGAAGCGATGAAGGAGAACTCGAGTGGCAACCACCGACCTGGAGCGTCAGAGCACTTCGAAGGTCGACGTCGCCGACGTCCCGTCGCGCGACTGGGGCTGGAGCGGTAACGCACCCGGCGCGGCACGGGTCGCCGGTGTGCTGTTCGCCGGTTTCCTGCTGCTCATGACGCACGGCAACCACCAGGGCAAGACCGAGGACATCTTCCTCGTCGGCTTCGCCGTGGCGATCCTGGGCATCATCCTGATCCAGTGGCTGGTCACCCGCCGCCGCAAGTGGAAGTACTGAGCTACTTCTCCTCGGCGGCCAGCTGACCGCAGGCCGCCGCGATCTCCTGGCCCCGGGTGTCGCGCACGGTGCACGACACGCCCTGCGCGATCACCCGGCGCACGAACTCGTCCTGCCGGTCCTTCGGCGACGCGTCCCATTCGCTGCCCGGTGTCGGGTTCAGCGGGATCAGGTTGACGTGCGCGAACTGGCCGAGCTTCTTCCGCAGCTTGTCCCCCAGCATGTCGGCGCGCCAGGGCTGATCGTTCACGTCGCGGATCAGCGCGTACTCGATGGACACCCGACGGCCGGTCCTGTCCGCGTAGTACCGCGCGGCCTCCAGCACCTCCTGCACGCTCCACCGGTTGTTCACCGGCACGAGGGTGTCGCGAAGCTCGTCGTCGGGGGTGTGCAGCGAGACGGCCAGCGTGACCGACAGTCCCTCGTCGGCCAGCTTCCGGATGGCGGGCGCCAGGCCCACCGTGCTGACGGTGACGTGCCGCTGCGAGATGCCCAGCCCCTCCGGCGCGGGTGAGGTGATGCGGCGCACCGCCTGCACCACCCGCTTGTAGTTGGCGAGCGGCTCCCCCATGCCCATGAAGACGACGTTCGACAGTCGGCCCGGGCCGCCCGCGACGTCGCCGTCCTGCATGGCTCTCGCCGCGCTGCGCACCTGGTCGACGATCTCCGCGGTCGACAGGTTGCGGTCGAGACCACCCTGCCCGGTCGCGCAGAACGGGCAGGCCATGCCGCAGCCCGCCTGGCTGGAGATGCACAGCGTGGCCCGGTCGGTGTACCGCATGAGCACCGACTCCAGCAGCGTGCCGTCGTGCAGGCGCCAGAGCGTCTTGCGCGTGGTTCCGCTGTCGGTGGCGATGTGCCGCACGGGCGTCATCAGTTCGGGCAGCAGCGCCTCGCCGACGGCGCCGCGCGCGCCGGCGGGCAGGTCGGTCATCGTCGCGGCATCGGCCTCGAGGCGGCCGTAGTAGTGCCGGGCGAGCTGGTTCGCGCGGAAGGCCGGCAGGCCGAGGTCCTTGACCGCGGTCTTGAGCTCGTCATCGGTGAGGTCGGCGAGGTGGCGCGGGGGCTTACCGCGCTTGGGTGCATCGAATACCAGGGGCAGGGAGGTGCTCATAACTCCTCCATCCTCCCACGTCGGCGCCACTTCGCCGACCAGCGTGATCCGAGCCACCGCGCGCCGGGTGTCGCGCCCCGCCACGAGGTGGCAGGATGACGCCATGCCCAAGGACGAAGACCGCGTTCGCGACAGCGAAGAGACGTCGGGAGTTCCCTCCCCGACCGCCTCCGACGCGCCGAACCTGCCCGTCGAGCAGACCGCCCCAGCGAACGGCGACGACGCTCCCGGCACCGGCGCGACGGCCCCGTCGAAGCGGCGGGTGGACACCCGCGACGCCTACGAGCAGGTCAAGCACACCCGCTCGGCTGCACTGTGGACCGGTCTCGTGGGCGGCGCCGTCGTGCTGCTGCTCCTGCTGGTCTTCATCGTGCAGAACCAGCAGAACACCGAGATCAACCTGATCTTCTGGACCGCGACGCTGCCGCTGGGCGTCTCGCTTCTGATCGCGGCGATCGGCGGCGCGCTGCTCGTCGGCCTCGCGGGCGCACTGCGGATCCTGCAGCTGCGCCGCGCGGCGAAGAAGCTCCAGGACTGACGCTCACCCGCGGCGCACGCGACGCGCTGCCGATGAAACGATGGACCCCATGCGTGCATGGGTCGTCTGGTCGGTCGCGACTCTCGCCTACGTGGTCGGCGTACTGCAGCGGACGTCCTTCGGCGTCTCCGGGACCGAGGCCGGCGAGCGGTTCGGCGCGGCGCCCGCGACGCTGTCCGCGTTCGTCGTGCTCCAGCTCGTGGTGTACGCGGGCATGCAGATCCCGGCCGGGCTCATGCTCGACCGGTTCGGCTCGCGGCGCCTGATCTTCACGGGCGCGCTGGTCATGGCCCTCGGACAGATGACGCTGGCACTCACCGGATCACTGCCCGTCGCGATCGCCGGCCGGGTGGCGGTCGGCGTCGGCGACGCCCTGACCTTCGTCTCGGTGCTGCGCCTCGTCCCCGCGTGGTTCCCCGTCCGGCGGATCCCCCTGGTGACCCAGCTGACCGGCATGACGGGGCAGCTCGGACAGATCCTCTCCGCCGTACCGTTCCTCGCCCTCCTCCACGCCTCGGGGTGGACGCCCGCCTACCTCGCCGCGTCGAGTCTCGGCCTGATCGCCGCGGTCGCGGTGCTGGCGGTGGTGCGCGACGCACCGGCCGACCGGGTCGCGCCGCGCGTCACCGTGCGCGCCGCCGACATCCCCGGCATCCTCCGCTCCACGTGGATGCACCCGGGCACCCGGCTGGGCTTCTTCACGCACATGGGCGCGATGTTCTCCGTCACGGCGTTCATGCTCATGTGGGGCGTGCCGTACCTGACGCTCGGCCAGGGCCTCTCGTCCGCGACGGCCGGCGCGATCGTCAGTTTCGGTGTCGCGGCGACTCTCGCCTCGGGACCGGTGATCGGCTACCTCACCGGCCGCTTCCCGCTGCGCCGCTCATGGATGGTGATCGGGATCATCCTCGGCAGCGCGGCGGTCTGGACGGCGGTCCTGGTCCGTGACGAGCCCTCGCCCGTGTGGCTGCTCACGCTGCTGGTGCTCGTGATCTCCGTCGGAGGGCCCAGCTCCGCGATCGGCTTCGACTACGCCCGCTCGTTCAACACCACCAGGGTGCTGGGCACGGCGCAGGGCATGGTGAACATCGGCGGCTTCCTCGCGAGCCTCGTGCTGATCCAGGCGATGGGCGCGGTGATGGGATCGGGAGCCGGCCTGACCTTCGAGGGCTTCCGCGCGGCGTGGACGGTGCAGTACCCGCTGTGGGCGATCGCCCTGGTGGGCGTGATCGTCACCCGCCGGAAAGCCCGACGGCGCGAGGGCGTCGCGCCCCGGCCGCTGCGCGAGGCCGTCCGCCGCCGCCGCTGACCGCGGCGCGGAGCTAGGAGCCCATCAGCGCGGTCAGTGCCGCCCACACCACGACCGCGCTCGGCAGCAGCGAGTCGAGGCGGTCCATCAGGCCACCGTGGCCGGGCAGCAGAGTGCCCATGTCCTTGATCCCCAGGTCGCGCTTGACCTGCGATTCGAGCAGATCCCCCAGCGTCGCGGTGATCACCACGACGGGGCCGAGCAGCAGGCCCCAGACCGGGTTCACGTCGAGCAGGAACTTCAGTACCAGCACCGCACCGATCGCCCCGGCCACCATCGACCCGGCGAAGCCCTCCCAGGACTTCTTCGGGCTGATCGCGGGCACCATCGGGTGCTTGCCGAAGACCACGCCCGCGGCGTAGCCGCCCACGTCCGAGCACACCACGAGCAGCACCAGCGCTACGACGCGCTGCGGTCCCCGGTCGTCCGGGAGCACCAGCATCGCGCCGAAGGATGCGAACAGCGGGATCCAGGCGAGCACGAAGACCGTGGTCGAGATGTCGCGCGTGAACGAGTTCGGCGCTGCGGTGCTCTGATGCCCCAGCAGTCGCCAGACGGTCGCGACCAGCACGGTGGCGACGAAGGCCGCCAGCACCCCCTCCGGTCCCAGTGGCCAGCTCAGCCAGATGATGGCCTGCCCACCGATCAGCATCGGCCACAGCTCGAGGTTCGTGCCCGCGGCGCGGAACCGCTTGACCACCTCCCAGGTGGCGACGGCGACCGCCGCGGCCACGAGCGGCACCCACAGGTGCGGCGCGAAGTACAGGATCGCGACGATCATCGCGCCGAGGCTCACGCCGACGCCGATCGCGGCCGGGAGATTGCGGCCGGCGCTGATCTTGCGCTTCCCGGACTCCTGCCCTGCCTCGGGGGTGCCCGCTGCGGGATCGTCGGAGCCGACCGAGTCGGGGGTTTCCGGCACGGCTAGACCTCCATCAGATCGGCTTCCTTGCGCGCCACGAGGTCCTCGATCTGGGCGACGTACTTGGCCGTCGTCTTGTCGAGTTCCTTCTCGGCGCGGGCCACGTCGTCCTCGCCGGCGTCGCCGTCCTTGACGATCTTCGCCAGCTGATCGTTGGCCTTGCGGCGCACGTTGCGGATGGAGACCTTCGCGTCCTCACCCTTGCCCTTGACCTGCTTGACCAGATCCTTGCGGCGCTCCTCGGTGAGCTGCGGGATGCCCACGCGGATCAGCTGGCCGTCGTTGGTCGGGTTCACGCCGAGGTCGGAGTTGCGGATCGCGGTCTCGATGTTGCCGAGCTGGTTCGCCTCGTAGGGCTTGATCACCACGAGCCGCGCCTCGGGCGTGGTGATCGAGCTGATCTGGGTGATCGGGGTGGGCGAGCCGTAGTAGTCCACGACCACCTTGGAGAACATCGCCGGGTTCGCGCGACCGGTGCGGATCGACTGGAAGTCCTCCCGGGCCACCGAGACGGCCTTCTCCATCTTCTCCTCGGCGTCGAAGAGCGTTTCGTCGATCACTTGGGTCACACGTCCTTTGCTGTGAAATGAATGGTCGGATCCGGCGTCAGGGCCGGACGAGGGTGCCGATCTTGTCGCCCGCGACGGCGCGGGCGATGTTGCCCTCCTCCAGGAGATTGAACACCAGCATCGGCATCTTGTTGTCCATGCAGAGGCTGAAGGCGGTCGCGTCGGCCACCTTCAGGCCCTTCTCCAGGGCGGCGCGGTGCGTGATCTCGTCGAAGAGCGTCGCATCGGGGTTGGTCCGCGGATCGCTGTCGTAGACACCGTCGACCGCCTTCGCCATGAGCACCACCTCGGCGCCGATCTCGAGCGCGCGCTGCGCAGCGGTGGTGTCGGTGGAGAAGTAGGGCATGCCCATGCCTGCGCCGAAGATCACCACGCGCCCCTTCTCGAGGTGGCGCTTGGCGCGCAGCGGCAGGTAGGGCTCGGCGACCTGGCCCATGGTGATGGCGGTCTGCACGCGGGTGTCCACGCCCTCCTTCTGCAGGAAGTCCTGCAGCGCGAGGCAGTTCATGACGGTGCCGAGCATGCCCATGTAGTCCGAGCGGGCGCGGTCCATGCCGCGGTTCTGCAGTTCGGCGCCGCGGAAGAAGTTGCCGCCGCCGATGACCACGGCGATCTCGTGGCCGCTCCGCGCGACCTCGGCGATCTGCTGCGCCACCGTGGTCACCACATCGGGGTCGAGCCCCACTTCCCCGCCGCCGAACATCTCTCCGCCCAGCTTGAGCAGCACGCGCTTGTAACCGCGCCGCACCTGTGTCTCCGTCGCGTCCTGATCCGTCTGCTGTTCCTGGGCCGTGTCCGTCACGACGACCATCCTATGCGGGCGGCGCAGTTCCTCGGAGCCGGTCCTCGATCAGGTTGCCCAATGCACGCTGTCCGGCGGTCGTCGGATGCAATCCGTTGGCCTCCGGCTCCTGTGCCTTGAGCTTGAAACCGCCGATCCGGACGTACGGATCCTTCTCGCAGGCGGTGCGGTCCATCGGCGGCTGGACGTACATGACCCGACGGTCCGCCGCCACCTCGCGGATGAGGCGGTCGACGCTGCGGTACCAGGTGCGCCAGTGCTCGACGTTCTCCACCGGCACCCCCGCGCGGTCCAGGCAGGCGCGGTCGGGCGGACCGTCGAGCGGGAAGAGCGGGAGGTAGCCGACGAGGACGATCCGCACGTCCGGCGCGGCCGCCTTCTTGATCGCGTCGACGGTGGCGGCGTACTGGGCGCGCACGAAGTTCCAGCCCTGCGAGCCGGGCAGGTCCTGGGTGGCGGACGCGCCGCAGCGGTCGTCGGGGTCGCCGAAGCAGTGCACGACGATGTTGCCGAAACCCAGGGAGTTCGCCCCGATGATCACCGTCACCAACCGGGTGAAGGGGCCCACGCCGTACAGCTGCGGCGAGGTGTTCGGCTTCGGCGAGGGCTGCGTCAGGTCGTCGAGCGTGGCGCCCGAGCACGCGCGGTCCGTGAAGGAGTAGGGCTGCAGGCGCTGGGCCAGGACGTGACCGAGATCGTCGCCGTTGCGGGCGCAGAGGTCCATGGGCCGCATCTTGGCGCGCGAGCCCGAGGCGGCGTAGCTGTCGCCCATGGAGACGTACTGGGCGCCACCGGGCAGGTCGGGGATGTAACTGGTGGCGTTGGTCTGGTAATGCACGTAGCCGCTGCCGCCGCCGATGCGCGTCGACGCCCCGACCGCCAGCACGAGGCACGCGACGAGGGCGATTGCGATCGCACGACGGATCCAGGACACCCCGGCGAGACTACACAGGCGTGAACTCGCTCCTGCGTCGAGCGAGGTACGCCGACGGCGACAGGCCGAGGAAAGCGCGCATGTCGCGGCTCAGGTGCGCCTGATCGGCGTATCCGGCGCGCACCGCGACCTCCGCGGCGGGCGCACCCGCCTCGAGCGCGCGACGGGCGGCGTCGAAGCGCATGAGCCGGGCCGCCTGCTTGATCCCCATGCCGAACTCGGCGGTGAACCGCGTCGCGAGGTACCGGGCGGACCACCCCGAGCGTTCGGTCAGCTCGGCGACGGTGACGTCGCCCCGGCGGGCCGTCAGGAGGGCCCACGCGGCCGCGGCGTCCGGCTGGACCTCCCGTTCCGAGGTAGCGAACCGGGCCAGTACCCGTGCGGCGGCCTCGGCGCGGGCGTCCGGCGGGGCCGCCGCCACCTCGTCGGCGAGTGCCGCGGCGAGCCCCGGGTGCAAAGCGTCGAGTTCGACGGCCTCTCCCCCCAGCTCGGCCGCGGGCGCGCCGGTGAGAGCCCGCACCAGGCTGGGGCGCACGTCGACCTGGACGCCGCGCTGCAGGCCGTCGTGGTGCACCAGGTAGGGCGCGGGGTGCATGCCGGACAGGCACGTGCGGAAGGTGGTCCGCTCGGGCAGGCCCGGTCCGGTGAGGTCCAGCCCGTGCCCGAGGTCGACGATGAGCGTGAGCACCGGCGACGGGACGGCGAGGTGCGTGCCCGGTCGCCGGTCGGCGATGTCGTAGGCGTACGCGCGGGCGCACCCCGTCGACGCCGGCCCGGCTGCGCTCAGCCCGCGTAGGTACCGAAACTCCACGTGTTGCCCTCCGGGTCGGCGATGGAGAAGCCCCGCGATCCATAGTCCTCCTCGCGCATCTCCCGCACCAGGCGGGCGCCCAGATCCTGGGCGCGGGCGAACACCGCATCGGGGTCGGTGACGACGACGTAGAGGTTGCCGCTGCCCGTGGCGGCGGAGAAGGTGCTGTCCTGTTTGCACGCGCTGTGGACCATCACGCGGCCGCCGTCGGGCCAGAGCATCTCGGAGTGGATCACCTCCCCGTCGCGGTCTCCCTCGACCAGGACGCCGTCCTCGAAGCCGAGCCGCCGCAGCCATTCCCGGGCCGCGAGGGCGTCGTCGTAGGTCAGTCCGGGCCAGATGTTCGTGTCCTTGCGTGTCGTGTTCATGCCTTCAAGACTCGCAGCCCACCCCCGGCCGGGCTTGAAGAAATCCGCACGACGCCGGAAACGACGAGGGCCGGACAGTCACGAGGACTGTCCGGCCCGAGCCGTGTGCGAGGCGGAGGACTACTCCTGGCCGACCTCGAAGCGGGTGAAGGCGAGGACCTTCGTACCGGCCTCGTCGAGCACCTGCTGGACGGACTTCTTGTTGTCCGTCACCGAGGGCTGATCCGGCAGAACGGTGTCCTTGTAGTAGGCCACGGTCTTGCCCTCGACGATCTTCGGCAGCGCCTGCTCCGGCTTGCCCTCGGCGCGCGCGGTCTCCTCGGCGATACGACGCTCGTTCTCGATGACGTCGGCCGGAACCTCGTCCCGGCTGGCGTACTTCGCCTTGAGCGCGGCGACCTGCATGCCGGCGCCGCGAGCGGCCTCGGCAGCGGCGTCACCCTCGCCCGAGAACGAGACCAGCACGCCCACGGCGGGCGGCAGGTCCGAGCTGCGCTTGTGCAGGTAGACGGCGGTCGGGCCGTCGTAGCGCGCGATGCGGCGCAGCACGAGCTTCTCGCCCAGCTTGGCCGACGCGGCCTCGATGCGCGACGCGACGGTCTCGCCCTCGAGCGGCAGCTCGAGCACGGCCTCGACGGTGGCGGCGTCCGACGCGGCGGCGGCCGCGACGATCGCATCGGCCAGCTCCTGGAACTCCGCGTTCTTCGCCACGAAGTCGGTCTCGGAGTTGAGCTCGATCAGCACGCCGTCCTTGGCGGCCACGAGGCCCTCGGCGGTGGAACGACCGGCACGCTTGCCGACGTCCTTCGCGCCCTTGATGCGCAGCACCTCGACGGCCTTGTCGAAATCGCCGTCGGTCTCGGTGAGCGCGTTCTTGCAGTCCATCATCCCCGACCCGGTGAGGTCGCGGAGACGCTTGACGTCAGCGGCGGTGTAGTTCGCCATGGATGCGGCTCCTGTTCGTTGAAGGGAAGTGCGACCGGACGCAGTTACTCGGCGGCCGGGGTCTCGGTGGCCGGAGCCTCGGTCGCAGCGGCGGCCTCGGCCGCGGGGGCCTCGGCGGCGACGGTGGCGGACTCGAGAAGCTCCTGCTCCCACTCGGCGAGGGGCTCGCCGGCGCCGGCCTCGGGCTTGGCATCGCCGGTGGCGACGCCCGCACGGGCCTGCACGCCCTCGGCCACGGCCGAAGCCACGACCTTGGTCAGCAGAGCAGCGGAGCGGATGGCGTCGTCGTTACCCGGGATCGGGTAGTCGACGAGGTCGGGATCGCAGTTGGTGTCGAGGATCGCGATGACCGGAATACCCAGCTTGCGAGCCTCGCCCACGGCGATGTGCTCCTTGTTGGTGTCCACGACCCAGATGGCCGAGGGGACCTTGGCCATGTCGCGGATGCCGCCGAGGGTGCGCTCGAGCTTGTTCTTCTCACGCGTGAGCATGAGGATTTCCTTCTTGGTGCGACCCTCGAAGCCACCGGTCTGCTCCATGGTCTCCAGCTCCTTCATGCGCTGAAGACGCTTGTGGACCGTCTGGAAGTTGGTGAGCATGCCGCCCAGCCAGCGCTGGTTCACGTAGGGCATGCCGACACGGGTGGCCTCTTCGGCGATCGACTCCTGGGCCTGCTTCTTGGTACCGACGAAGAGGACGGTGCCACCGTGGGCGACGGTCTCCTTGACGAACTCGTAGGCCTTGTCGATGTAGGTCAGCGTCTGCTGCAGATCGATGATGTAGATGCCGTTGCGGTCGGTGAAGATGAATCGCTTCATCTTCGGGTTCCACCGACGGGTCTGATGACCGAAGTGCGCGCCGCTGTCCAGCAGCTGCTTCATGGTAACGACTGCCATGATGCCTCTTTCGTAGTTGCAGTTGTACACGCCGCGACGACCCTCGTTACCGCTGGTCGGCGGACGAGAGGCGATGCGCGGTGTCCTGGTGTTCCGCCGCACTGCACTCCTTCGAGGAAGGAGACCGCGCTGTACGGCACGCCGTGGGCGCTGGGGAACACGCGTAGTCACTCCGCCATCCGGACGGAGCGCAAGGGCAAGTGTACGCCCGCACCGTCGACCTGCGAAATCGTCGCGAAGAAGCAGGTGGCAACCCCGACGAGGTCAGCTCACGAACAGGTCGTCGAGGTGGCGGTCGATGGCGGCGAGCGCCGCGTCCGGGGTGATCACCCCCAGCTCGAGAAGGGGCGTCAGGCCAGTGAGCGCCAGCACCCGGTCCGTCTCGATCGACGGTGCGCGGCCGGCCGCGATGCGACCGTCGGCGATCGCCTGCCGGATCAGCACCTCGACCTGGGCGCGTCCCTGCCGCATCCCCTCCCCGGTGCGAGCACGCACGTTCTCGTCGTGCAGCGCCTCGAGGACGTAGGCGGCGTTCATCCGGCTCGTGACACGCGCATCCTCGTGGAGCGGCAGCATCTCGACGAGGGTGAGCCGCAGGACGTCGCGCGGATGCGGAGCGGGCCCCAGATCCGCCAGCGCCCGCGCGACGCGCGCTCCGGTCCGCTCGGCTGCGAAGTCCATGGCGAAGGCCAGCATCTGCTGCCGGGAGGCGAAGTAGTGCTGCAGCTGACCGTGCGACATCCCCGCCTCCTTCGCCACCTCGCGCAGACTCAGCCTCTGCACCCCCGAGGCGTCCACGACCCGCCACAGCGCACGGGCGATCTCCTCGCGGCGCTCCTGGTGATCGACCTGTTTCGGCACGGCACTTCCTCCCGGTCATTCCAATACACTTGAAATAATACATATGGCTGATAACGTCGGAGTGAGAGACGCGCTGCAGCCGAAGGGAGCCGACATGCAGGATCGACCGAGGGTCACGACGACGGAGGGCGTCGTCGAGGGCAGGCGCGTCGGTGACACCGTCGCCTTCCGGGGGATCCCGTACGCGCAGCCGCCCGTCGGGCCGCTCCGCTTCGCCGCTCCCGAGCCGGTCACCCGCTGGGAGGGCGTGCTGCCGGCACTCGACTTCGGTCCCCCGCCGCCGCAATCCGGGCCAGGACCGCAGGCGGAGGCGTCGGACGACGCGAACTGGCTCACCGTCAACGTGTGCACGCCGGATCCGGGACGATCCGGGCTGCCCGTCCTGGTGTGGATCTGCTGCGGCGGCTACATGGCCGGGACGGCCGCGGATCCCATGTTCGACCCGACCGCCCTCGCGAGCGAGGGGCTCGTGGTCGTGAGCGTTCAGTGCCGGATGGGCGCGGAGGGCTTCGCACTGCTCGACGGCGCACCGTCGAACCGGGGCCTGCTCGACCAGATCGCCGCGCTCGAGTGGATCCGCCGGAACATCGCCGCGTTCGGTGGGGCCCCGGATACGGTCACCATCGCCGGCACGTCCGGCGGCGCGGGCTCGGTCGCCGCGCTGCTCGCGATCCCCCGCGCGCGTTCGCTGTTCCGCAGGGCCATCACCCACTCGGTCCCCGGCCTGCACATCACCCCGACACTGGCGTCGGAGGTCACCGCCGCGCTCGCGGAGCGCCTGGGCGTGACACCGACCGCGGACGGTTTCGCCGAGGTCGCCCCACAGCGCCTGGCCGAGGAGGTGACGGCGCTCTGCGTGGACGCGCCGGCGCACCGCGACCGGTGGGGCCGCCTCTCCCAGCTGGGGATCGTCGTGTGCCCCGTCATCGACGGGGATCTGCTGCCGCAGACCCCGTGGGAGGCGCTGGCCGACGGGAGCGCCGCGGGCATCGACCTGCTCGCCGGGCACATGCGCGACGAGTTCCGCCTGTTCAGCGTCATGATGGGGCTGCGCGGCACCTTCACCGAGCAGCAGGCGAACCGGGCGCTCGAGGCCTTCGCGCCCGGCGATCCCGACGACTACCGCGCCGCGTACCCGGACGCGACCGCGGAACAGATGATGGAGATCGTCTCCTCCGACGCCACCTTCCGCATGCCGACGGTGCTGCTCGCGGAGGCGAACGCGGAGGCCGGCGGCACCACGTACCTGTTCGAGATCCGCTGGGAGACCCAGGTGTACGGCGCCTGCCACAGCATCGATGTCCCGCTCGCCTTCGGGACGCCGGACTGCCCGACGGGACGCCTGCTCTTCGGCGACGATCCCGCGCCCGCTGTGCGCGCGTTGTCGGACGAGTTGCTCGGCGCATGGGTCCGGTTCTGCCACACCGGCGATCCGGGCTGGCCCCGCTTCGACGCCGAACGCCGGAGCACCCGCCTCCTGGACGACCCGTCGACGACGGCGCCGTACCCGGAGGAGCCTTCGCGCCGCCTCTGGCACGGCCGTCCGCCGGCGCCCTTCGCGCCGGTCCCATCGCACTGACGGCCCGGGGAGAGCGTCATGCGCGAGCCCGTCCACGTGACCGCCTGGCAGCCCACCGATCCCGGTCGCCGGGACGCGGTGCCCGCGGTGTTCGTGCACGGCGTCTTCACCTGGGGCGACGACGATGCCTACGGGTTCGCCGCGCAGCGCCCGCTGGCCGACGACCGACCCCTGCTCCTGATGGACCGGCGCGGCTACGGCCGCTCGCCCGACACGGACCGCAGCGATTTCGACACCGACGCAGACGATCTCGTCGCACTCCTCGACGACCAGCCGGCCGGCGCGCACCTCGTCGGCCACTCGAACGGCGGGCTCGCCGCCATGCTCGCCGCGGCGCGACGGCCGGACGCCGTCCGCTCGCTCGCGCTGATCCAGCCGTCGGCGCTGCGGGCCGCCGCGGACCACCCCGCGGTGCGCGCCCTACTCGCCCGGGACGGCGAGGCCGGCGCCCCGCCGCCTCCGGAGATCGACCCGGTCGAGTTCCTGCGCCTGTCGACGGAGGGCATGGGGATGACGATGCCTGCGCCCACACCGGAGCGCCTGCGCGCGGCCCGGACGTCGATGCGCGAGCGCCCGGTGTGGGAGGCGGATCCGCCGCTGGCGCCGCTGGCCGCCGCGCCGTGGCCCGCGCTCGTCATCACCGGCACCTGGGACGACGCCCCCGAGGAGTACCGGCGCTACGCGGGCGAACCCCTGCTGGCCTGCGCGGACGCCGTGGCGGCGCGGATCGACGCCCGGCACCTGCGCGTCCCCGGGTACTACCCGCACACGCAGCGCCCCGACGCGGTGAACGCCGCGCTCCGCGCGCTGTGGGCCTCAGCCGAGTAACCGCGCGGCGAGGCCGTCGATAAGGAATCGCACGGCGTCGTCGAACCGCTCGTCGGGCGGGCCCCACGCGGTCGGCCCCGCCTGGGCCGCGAGCGGGTACTCCGCCGCTCCGACGGCCGCGGCCCGCGCATCCGGGTCGTAGCCCGGCAGGGGCGCACCGTCGGGCCCGAAGACCTCCTGCTCCTCGATGACGAAGCCGACCACCAGATCCCGCAGACTCGACATCGCGAGCGCCGCATCGCGCAGCGGGAATCCCGCGTCGACCAGCAGCCGCAGGGGCCGCTCGCTCGCCCGGACCACCGCGACGTCGGTGAACTTGGAGCCGCTGAAGACCCGCGCGCCGTCGGTGTGGGCGCGCAGGACGGTCCGCAGGCGGCGGGCACCGTCGAGCAGTTCGGCGCGCCAGTCCGCCGGGACCGGGCCGACGGGGAGCGCGCGCCGCATGAGCTCGGTCGCCATCTCGTCGAGCAGGTCGCGCTTGGAGGCGAAGTGCCAGTACAGCGCGGGCGCCTTCACCTCGAGCCGGTCGGCGATGCGGCGCAGCGTCAGGCTCTCGACGCCCACCTCGTCGAGCACGGCCAGCGCCGCGGTCACCACGTCCGCCCGGTTCAATCCCACGCCTCCACCTTAACGATGTTAAGCTCGAGAGCGATTTAACGTTGTTAAGGAGATGTCATGAAGGCAGTACTCGCCACCTACTCCGATGCGCCGACCTGGGCGGACGCCCCCGAACCCGCAACCGGCCCCGGCCTGGTCACCGTCGCCATGCGCGCGGTCGCGCTCCACAACCTCGCGCGCGGCGTCGCGGACGGACGGCACTACGCCTCCCCCGCGGACCCGGGTTTCGTCATCGGGGTCGACGGGGTGGGCGTCACCGCGGAGGGCCGCCGCGTCTACGTCTCCGCGCCCGGCACCTGCGCGGAGACGGTGTCCGTCCCGGAAGCGGCGCTCGTCGACGTCCCGGACGCGCTCGACGACCTGCAGGCCGCCGCCGCGGTGAACGCGGTGATGTCGTCGTGGATGGCGATGACGGTCCGCACCCGCGTCCGGCCGGGACAGACCGTGCTGGTGCTCGGGGCGACGGGCGGCTCGGGCCGGCCGGCCGTGGCGGTCGCCCGCCATCTGGGCGCGCGGGTGATCGCGGCGGGGCGGAACACGGCCGTACTGGACGCCGTCGGCGCCGATGCGACCGTCGACCTGGGCGCCCCGGAGTCCGAGATCGCGGAGGCGCTGCGGGCCGAGAAGATCGACGTGGTGATCGACTACCTGTGGGGCCGCTCGGCGGAGCTGACGCTGGCCGCGCTGGAGAAGCGGGGTCCGGCCGAGTTCGTGCAGATCGGCACGATGGCGGGTGCGGAGATCGCGCTGCCCGGCGCGCTGCT
The DNA here is from genome assembly GCF_007858445.1 of Tsukamurella sputi. GTDB lineage: Bacteria > Actinomycetota > Actinomycetes > Mycobacteriales > Mycobacteriaceae > Tsukamurella > Tsukamurella sputi. The sequence continues at coordinate 654,546 of NZ_VIGV01000002.1, forward strand.
GCGCTCGACCGACATCCGGCTGCTGGGCAGCGGTTTCGGGGCGTTCACCGCGGCGGAGGTCGCCGCAGCGCGCCCGGCGATCCTCGACGCGGCGGTCGAGCTGGGGATCGAGATCGATGTCACCGCCGTGCCCGCGGAGTCCGTCGCCGAGATCTGGCGGGCGGACACCGCGGGCCGGCGGGTGGTGCTCACGCTGTAGCGGGAACCCTCTCGGTCACCTCGGCGACGGGCTCGGCGGACTCGTCCGCGTAGACGTCCTTGCGGGGCGCGTTGTAGGCGTCCTCGTCGAGGATGCCCTCCTGCTTGGCGACGATCGTCGGGACGAGCGCCTGGCCGGTCACGTTGAGCGCGGTGCGCCCCATGTCGACGATCGGCTCGACGGCCAGCAGCAGCCCGACGCCCGCGAGCGGCAACCCGAGGGTGGACAGAGTGAGCGTCAGCATCACGGTGGCGCCGGTGGTGCCCGCCGTCGCGGCGGAGCCGATCACCGAGACGATCACGATGAGCAGATAGTCGGTGAAGTCGAGCGGCACGTGGAAGAACTGCGCCACGAAGATCGCCGCGATCGCCGGGTAGATCGCCGCGCAGCCGTCCATCTTCGTGGTCGCGCCCAGCGGCACGGCGAAGGAGGCGTACTCGCGCGGCACGCCGAGGTTCCGCTCGGTGACGCGCTCGGTCACGGGCAGGGTGCCGATCGAGCTGCGGGAGACGAAACCGAGCTGCGCGGCCGGCCAGACGCCGCTGAAGAACTGCTTCACCGAGAGGCCGTGCGCCTTGATGATCAGCGGGTACACCACCAGCCCCACGATCAGCAGGCCCAGGTAGATCGCGCCCGTGAAGACGCCCAGGGAACCGATGGCGTCCCATCCGTAGGTCGCGACGGCGGTGCCGATGAGCGCGGCGGTGCCGATCGGCGCGAGGCGGATGATCCACCACAGCACCTTCTGGATGATGGCGAGCAGCGAGGTGTTGAAGGTGATGAAGGGCTCGGCCTTGTCGCCCACCTTGAGCGCCGCGATGCCGATCGCGGCCGCCACGACGAGCACCTGCAGCACGTTGAAGCTGAGCGAGACGGAACCGTCGGAGGCCTTGGCCTGCAGGCCCAGGAAGTTCGACGGGACCAGGCCGGTCAGGAAGGCCCACCAGGACCCCGTGCTCGACGGCGCCTTGCCGTCCCCCGTCACGGTGGTGTGCGCCCCGGGCTGCAGCACCAGGCCGAGGATGATGCCGATGATCACCGAGATGAAGGCGGTGATCGCGAACCACAGCAGCGTCTTGCCGGCCAGGCGCGCCGCGTTGGTCACGTTGCGCAGGTTGGCGATCGACGCGATGACCGCGGTCACCACGAGCGGCACCACGGCGACGGTCAGCAGCTTGACGTAGCTGGAGCCGATCGTCTTGAGGGTGCCGACCAGCCAGTTGACGTTGCCGTCGGCGGCCGGCGCCATGCTGCGGGCCAGCAGGCCCAGCAGCACGCCGGCGACGAGACCGACGATGATCTGGAAGCCGAAGTTCTTCAGCAGGGGCGGGATTCGAGAGGGCTTCTGCGCAGGGGTGACGGCAGAGGACATAGTCGTGTCCTTAGACATAGGGGCCCGGATGCGGGCGGAGAAGGCGTGCGGGAACGGGACGGATCAGCGGCGACAGAGCGCGCTGGCCGTCTGCACCTGGTCGACGAACCGTCGACTCGTGAGGAGGCACTGCACCCGACGAATGCTACGCCCCGTCGCGGAAGCGTCGAACCACGGCCCGGGCCGGATTTTCGCCGGGCCGGGCACCTGCGGTTGGATCGACGGGTGTCAGATTCTCGCGCGAACTCTCCGGGAAACCTGCGGCTGGCCCTCATCCTGGGCTCGCTGTCGGCGTTCGGCCCCATCACGACCGATCTCTACCTCCCCGCCCTGCCCGCCGCGGCCGCGGATCTCGGCGCCTCGCAACCCGCGATCCAGGCGACGCTCACCGCGTGCCTGATCGGCCTCGCGGTGGGCCAGATCTTCGTCGGCCCTTTGTCGGACTCGATCGGCCGGCGCCCCCCGATGATCGCGGGGATGGCACTGTTCATCGTCAGCTCGCTGCTGTGCGCGCTGGCCCCGTCGGTGTACCTGCTGGACGCCGCACGGCTGCTGCAGGGGACGGCCGGCGCCGCGGGGATCGTGCTGAGCCTCGCCATCGTCCGGGACCTGTTCGACGGTGTCGCCGCCGCCCGGATGATCTCCGCGCTGATGGCGGTCGGCGGTGTGGCCCCGATCGTCGCGCCGCTCGCGGGTGCGCAGCTCCTGCGGTTCACCGAGTGGCGCGGCCTGTTCGTGGTGCTGGCCGTGCTCGGGGTGGCGCTGCTCGCGATCGCGGTCGTCTCGGTGCCGGAGACGTTGCCGGCGGCGGACCGTCGGCCGGTGGGCTGGGCATCGGTGGCGGGCGGTTTCGCTTCGCTCGCCCGGGACCGGCGCTTCGTGGCGCTCACGCTGACCGGCGGCCTGGCCTTCGCGGCGATGTTCGCCTACATCTCCACCTCGGCCTTCGTCTTCCAGAGCCACTACGGCTACTCCGAATCGGAGTTCAGCCTGGTCTTCGCCGTGAACGCCGTGGGGCTGCTCGTGACCAACCTGGTCGCCGGGCGGCTGGTGGGCCGCGTCCCCGTGGCCACGCTGGTCCGGATCGGCCTGGCCGGCATGACGATCGGGGCGGTCGCGTCGCTGGCCGCGCTCTCCGCGGGACATCCGCCGCTGGTCATCGCGTCGCTGTTCGTCACCGTCTCGAGCCTCGGCCTCGTCATGCCGACGGTGTCGGCGCTCGCCCTGGACGACCACGGCGACCTGGCCGGCACCGCCTCCGCGGCGCTGGGTGCGGCCCGCATGGTGCTGGGCGGCGTCGCGGCCCTGTTCGCCGGGATCGGCGGCGACCCGGTCGTGCTCGGCACGGTGATGGTGCTGTGCGCGCTGGGTGCCGCCGCGTCCTTCGTGATCGCCAAGCGAACGCCAACCGCGACCCGGTAACGTGGCCGACATGACCGATTCAGTGTCCCGAAGCTATCGTTCGCTGCCCGGAATCAGCACTCGTGCGTGGGAGCACCCAGCGGACCGCGCCGCGCTCGTCGCGCTGCGCAGTCTCAAGGGCTTCGACACCGTGCTCAAGGCGATCTCCGCCCTGCTGCGCGAGCGCCAGCACCGGCTCCTGTACCTCGCCTCGGCGGTGCGCGTGGACGACAGGCAGTTCCGTGACCTGCACGAGATGCTGGAGGACTGCGCCCGCGTGCTGGACACGGACGTCGTCCCCGAGATGTACGTCGTGCAGAACCCCACGGTGAACGCCCTGACGATCGGCATGGACAGGCCCTTCATCGTGATCAACACCGGCCTGCTCGAGCTCCTCGACGCGGAGGAGAAGCGCTTCGTGATCGGCCACGAGCTCGGCCACGCCCTGTCCGGCCACGCCGTGTACCGCACGATGCTCATGCACCTCATGCGGCTCGCGGGCACCTTCGGGCTGATCCCCATCGGCGGCTGGGCCCTGCGGGCCCTCGTCGCGGCACTCATGGAGTGGCAGCGCAAGTCCGAGCTGTCGGGCGACCGGGCGGGCCTGCTCTGTGTGCAGGACCCCGATGTCGCGATGCGCGTGCACATGAAGACCGCGGGCGGCACCCAGCTCGGCGAGATGGACACGCAGCGCTTCCTCGCCCAGGCGGCGGAGTACGAGCGCACCGGCGACCTGCGCGACGGCGTGCTCAAGCTGCTCAACCTCGAGCTGCAGTCGCACCCGTTCTCGGTGCTCCGCGCCGCCGACCTGAACCGCTGGGTCGAGCGGGGCGACTACGGCCGCATCATCGGCGGCGAGTACCCCCGTCGGGACGACGACGACAAGGCCAGCCCCGCCGACGAGTTCAAGACCGCCGCGCGCACCTACAAGGACGGCTTCGACGCCTCGGCCGACCCGCTCATCACCACGCTGCGCGATTTCGGTGCGTCGGCGGTGAACACCGTCGGGCAGGGGGTCACCGACGTCGCGACCGGCGTCGGCCGCAAGATCGACGAGTGGCGGCGCAACTCGGCCCGCAAGTACGACGAGGGCGAGTGAGCGCTCCCCCGCCCGAGGGCCCTGCGGACGGGGCCGAGGACGAGCCCGCGCGCGACGCGCCGGTGCCGCTGAGCCGACGCCCCGCGGTGCTGACGATGCTGGCGCTCATCGTGGTCTGCATCCTCGGCAGCCTGCTCATGCGTGCCATGAACGGCTGGCTCAACCAGACCTCGGTGTTCTACGTCGGGCTGCCCGCGTTGCTGGCCGCGCTGCTGGTGATCTCCCGCCCGTCGACCAGCGCCTACGGCATCGTGCTCAAGGGCACCACGCTGTTCCTGCTGATCGCCGCGATCTTCGCCGGCGAGGGCGTGGTGTGCATCCTGTTCGCCGCTCCCCTCGTCTACGCGGTCGCCCTGCTCGTCGCGGCCCTGATCAACGCCGGCCGCACGTCGGGCCGCAACGCGCCCGCCGTCGTCGTGCCCGCGATCCTGCTGGCCGTCGCGTCGACCGAGGGCGCGGTGCCCGCCCTGACCCTGCCGGCCGAGAACACCGTCGTCGCCGAGCGGATCGTGGCCGCCTCACCCGAGCAGGTCCGCGCGGCCCTCGCCGGATCGCTGCGGTTCGCGGAGCCCACGGGTCTCCTGGCACTGGGCTTCCCGCGACCGCTCGAGGACCACTCCGAGGGCCTGGCGCCGGGGGCCGCGCGGCACATCGTCTTCAGCGGCGCGCCGCGGCGCGCGGCTCCCCTGCACGGGCACCACTGGGGCACGGCCCCGTCGACCCTGACGCTGCGCGTGGCCGCGGCGGGCGATCGCTCCGTGGACTACGTCGCGGAGAAGGACGCCACCCCGATCGCCACCTGGCTCACCTGGCGGGCCTCGACGGTGCGCTGGGAGCCCGCCGACGGAGGCACGCGGGTCTCCTGGTCACTGACTTTCGACCGGCGTCTCGCGCCCGCGGCCTACTGGACTCCGCTGGAACGGACTGTCGCCCAGCGGGCGGCGGATTACCTCGTCGGCTCTCTCGCCCTCCCCGGCTGACGTGCGCACCGCGCTGCCGCTGGAGTTCCTGCGCCCCGCCGTGGCCCTGGTCCCGTGGCTGCTCGCGGCGGCCGCGGCGGTCACCGCCGATCGGCGACGCCGGGCCGGCGCTGCCCTCGGCGCGCTCTGGAACGCGGTGGCACTGGTCGCGGTGAACGCCGTCGCGGTCCAGGCGGGCTGGTGGTCCTTCGGCAGCCCCGACCATCCGGTGGACGGATCGAGCTGGTCCGGCGTCCCGATCGACGTCGTGCTCGGCTGGGCCGTCCTGTGGGGCGCGGTGCCGGTGCTGCTGGGCGCGGTGGTGCGGCCCGCACTCACCGCGGCGATCCTCGTCGGCGCGGACCTGATCGCGATGGCCGCGCTGGAGCCGCTCGTCGTGCTCGGGCGCGCGTGGCTGTGGGGCGAGGCGCTCGCCGTCACGCTCGCGCTCGTTCCCGGGCTGGTGCTGGGCGAACTGACGGCGCGCGGGCGGGCCGTGCGGGTGCGTTCCTGGCTGCAGACGGTGCTGTTCACGGCGATCCTCGCCTGGTGCCTGCCGTCAGCCGCGCTGGCCTTCGCCGGCCGACCGTGGGGCGAGGCGCTCGCCGCGTGGCCGCGAACGGTGCTGTCGCTGTGGGTGCAGGCCGGCCTCCTGCTCGCGATCGTCGCCCAGCGCGCGGTCGCGGAGTTCGCCGATTACGGCGGCACGCCCTTCCCGTGGGATCCCCCGTCGCACCTGGCCCGGACGGGGCCGTACGCCTACGTGGCGAATCCGATGCAGGCGTGTGCCGCGGCGATCCTGCTCGTCGAGGCCGCGGCCCTGCTGGAGTGGCGGCTCGCCGCGGCGACGGTGGTGGCGGTCGCGTTCTCCGCGGGTCTGGCCGCCCTGCACGAGGACGGCGAGCTCGAGCGCCGGTTCGGGCCGGCGTGGCGCGACTACCGGCGTGCGGTCCCCGCCTGGCGTCCGCGGTTGCACCCCGTCGACGGTGGCGGGCGCGCCGAGCTGTGGGTCTCCGCGACGTGCGGGGTGTGCGCCCCGGTCGGCGCGTGGTTCGCGCGGCGGGCCCCGGAGCAGTTACGGATCCGCGCCGCGGAGGAGCACCCGGCGGGCCTGCGCCGCGTGTACTACGTCCGCGCCGCGACCGAGACTCCTCACGGGGACGATCGTCCCGCCGCGTCGGCGTCGGGGCTCGCCGCGATCGGCCGCGGCCTCGAACACCTCGGCCTGGGGTGGGCGGTCGTCGGCTGGGTACTCCGGGCGCCCGTGCTGTCCCCGCTCCTGCAGGTCACGGTCGATGCGCTCGGCGGCGGGCCGCGGCGGCTCGACGGAGATGCCCGTTCGTAGTCCCGGCGGTGCCGTGTCAACCCCCTGTGGAAACAGCGGATCGCTCCACAGGGTGGGGCGCACGGCCCGGTTTCCGGCGGCGGCGTGCGGCACCGTCGGGGCATGCGCACCGTCCGTTCCGTCGTACTCGCCCTCGTCGTCGCGCTCGGCGCCGCGCCACCCACCGCGGCCGCCGGCGACTACGACTGGCCGCTGGACCCGCGGCCGTCGGTCGCCCGCCCGTTCGCGAACCCGGACAAGCGGTGGCAGCCGGGCCACCGCGGCGCCGATCTCGCCGCCGTCCCCGGCCAGACGGTGTACGCCGCCGGGGCCGGGCGGGTACATCACGTCGGCCGCGTCGACGACCGCATCGTGGTCTCCGTGCTGCATCCGAACGGTCTCCTCACCACCTACGAGCCGATCGAGGATCCGATGGTCCGCGCGGGCGACGAGGTGGGGATCGGATCGCCGTTGGGCCGCGTCGCTGCGGGCCACGAGGGCTGCCCTGCGGCGGCGTGCCTGCACTGGGGCCTGCGACGGGGCGCGGGACACGCCGCCGAGTACTTCGATCCGCTGCTCCTCGTCGGCGCCGCGCCGGTGCGGCTGCTGCCCGACGCAGCGGGATGAATCGGACCCGTTCGCCGCGCCGTCGCGCGCGGACCGTCGGAGAATGCGACGATTCCTCCCGTGACGGACGCGAGCACGCCAGAATCGACCCAGGACGACGCGAAAGCGGAACGGCTTCAGGAGGCACAGACGATCGCGTACCCCAGCGGCTCCACGCGGCGCTCCCGCACGGCCCCGCAGGACGATCCCACGCTGGTGGTGCTGTTCGGCGCCACCGGCGATCTCGCGCGGCGAAAGCTGCTGTGCGGCCTGGGCTATCTGGCGGTGTCCGGCCTCGCGCCCGATATGCGCGTGATCGGTACCAGCCTCGACGACATGACCGACGACGAATTCCGCACCTTCGCCAAGAAGGCGATCGACGAGCTCGGTGCCCGTAAGCTCACCGCCGAGCAGTGGGAACTCTTCGCGCCCAAGCTCTCCTACGTCAACACCTCCGCCGGGCCCGAGGCGCTGGCCGACGCGGTCGCGGCGAAGGAGCAGGAGCTGGCCGACGCGGACGCGCGGGGCGACCGCGAGAGGGTGCGCCGCCTCTACTACCTCAGCGTGCCGCCCAAGGCCGCGACCAAGGTGATCGAGACGCTGAACACCGCAGGTCTCGTGGACCGTTCGCGGGTGATCATGGAGAAGCCCTTCGGTGAGGATCTGGAGTCGGCGCTCGCCCTCAACGACGAGGTGCACAAGACCTTCAAAGAGAAGCAGATCTTCCGGATCGATCACTTCCTCGGCAAGGAGGCGGCCCAGAACATCTTGGCCTTCCGCTTCGCGAACGGCCTGTTCGAGCCGATCTGGAACCGCAACTTCATCGACCACGTGCAGATCGACATCCCGGAATCGCTGGGCCTCGACGCGCGCGCCGCGTTCTACGAGCCCACCGGCGCGTACAAGGACATGGTGGTCACGCACCTGTTCCAGGTGATGGCCTTCGTCGCGATGGAGCCGCCGACGGCCCTGGAACCGCGCGCGATCTCCGAGGAGAAGAACAAGGTCTTCCGGTCGCTGGAGCCGATCCGGCCCGACGACGTGATCCGCGGCCAGTACGCCGGGTACCGGCAGGAGAAGGGCGTCGACCCCGAGTCCGACACCGAGACCTTCATCGCGCTCAAGGCGCGGATCGACAACTGGCGCTGGGCCGGTGTCCCCTTCTACCTGCGCACCGGCAAGAAGCTCGCGCAGGGCATGCGGATCATCTCGATCGCCTTCAAGGAGGCGCCCAAGTCGATGTTCCCGGCCGGCTCGGGCATCGGGCAGCAGGGCCCCGACCACCTGACCTTCGACCTGGCCGACGAGTCCAAGGTCTCGCTGTCCTTCTACGGCAAGCGCCCCGGCCCCGGCATGCGCCTGTCGAAGCTGTCCATGCAGTTCTCCACCGAGGACACCGAGCAGGCCGACGACGTGCTCGAGGCCTACGAGCGACTCATCCTCGACGCGATCCACGGCGATCACACGCTGTTCACCACCGCCGAGGGCATCGAATCGCTGTGGGAACGCTCGATCCCGCTGCTCGACGATCCGCCGCCGGTGCGCCAGTACGAGCCGGGCTCGTGGGGACCGAACTCGATCCACCAGCTGATCGCGCCGAACGCCTGGCGCCTGCCCTTCGAACGCAGCTGGCGGGACTAGTCCGTCAGGCCCGCGGGTGTGCCTGCTCGTGCGCGGCCCGCAGCCGGGCGACGGAGACGTGCGTGTAGAGCTGCGTGGTCGCCAGCGAGGAATGGCCGAGGAGCTCCTGCACGACGCGCAGATCCGCACCACCGTCGAGCAGGTGGGTGGCGGCGGTGTGCCGGAGCCCGTGCGGCGCCACCTCGCGCCCGCCCGGCACCGAACCGGTGACCTGGTGCACGACGGTCCGCGCCTGCCGCGGGTCGAGCCGCCCGCCGCGCGCCCCGAGGAACAGGGCGCTGCCGGAACGCTCGGTGACCAGCCCGGGCCGGGCATCGTCGAGCCAGCGGCGCAGGGCGGCCCCGGCGGGCGCGCCGAAGGGCACGGTCCGCTCCTTGTCGCCCTTGCCGATCACGGTGAGTACGCGCCGCCCGTGGTCCACGGAGCCGAGGTCGAGCCCGCACAGCTCGCTCACGCGGATCCCCGTGGCGTAGAGGGTCTCCGCGATCGCGAGGTCGCGGACGGCGATCGGATCGCCCTCCGCCGCGCCGGAGGCCGCGTTGCGCAGAGCCTGCCCGGCGTCGTCGGAGGAGAGCACCGCGGGGAGCGTGCGGTGCGCGCGCGGCGCCTTGAGCCGCACGCCCGGGTCGGTCTGCAGGTACCCGCGGCGGGCGGCCCAGGCGGTGTAGGTGCGGGCCGACGAGGCCTGTCGCGCGAGGGTGGTCCGCGCGGCGCCGGCTGCCGCGCGCTCCCCGAGCCAGGCGCGCAGGGTGGCCAGGTCCAGACGGTCCGCCGCCACCCCCCGCTCCGCCGCGAAGGCGAGCAGAGCGGTCAGGTCGGCGAGGTAGGCCCGCACGGTGTGCTCGCTGCGGCCGCGCTCGAGCCGCAGGTACGTCTCGTACTCCGCCAGCGCGTCGGTCATGGCCCCAGCCTAGGCCCGGAAGTGGCCCCGGCCCGGGAGCGAACCGGTCGGAACCCACGCGCCGGATCAGCGCGGGAGCGGCGCGTGCGCCGTCTCGCGGCAGCGGTGCACCACGGGTAGCGCGATCAGGTGGAGCAGCACGAGGTAGAGCGGGAAGGCCGTGTCGAGACCGCGCTCGTGCAGCGCCGTACCGATCGCGGGAACGGTGCCGCCGAAGATCGCGGTGGCGAGGGCGAAGGCGGTGCCCGTGGCGAGCACGCGGATCCGCGCCGGGAACATCTCGGCGAGGGCGGTGCCGAGGCCCGCCATCATCACCGCGGTGATCGCCATTCCGGCGCACTGCACCGCCAGCACGGTGAGGAAGCCTTCCGAGATCACCAGGAACAACGGCACGGTGCACACCGCCCCGACGAGGAGGGAGGCGTACATCATCGGCTTGCGCCCGATCCGGTCGGACAGCAGCCCGAGCGGGATCTGGATGATGCCGTAGACCACGAAGGCGATCGCCGAGATCGTCACGGCGCTCTCCTTGTTCAGACCGGCGGTGAGGATCGCCCAGGTGGGGACGAAGGTGCTCCAGGCGTAGAAGACCGCGGCCGTCGACGACGCGAGCACGAAGGCGCGACCGAAGTCGCCGCGGTGTCCGGCGAGGATCTCGCGGTACGGGCTCTCGCCGGCTGCGGGGGCGTCGGCGTCCTGGAGCGTCTCCTCGGCGCTGCGGCGGATCCACCACGCGACCACCGCGAGGGCCGCGCCCAGGAGGAACGGGACGCGCCAAGCCCATTCCGCCATGGCACCTGCCCCGACCGACTCGACGAGGATCGTGATGGCGAGCAGGCACAGGACCTTGCCAACGCTCGAGCCGACGTTGACGATGCTCCCGTAGGCGCCGCGGCGGTCGGCGGGCGCCGATTCGACGAGGAAGGCCGTGGCGGTGGACAGCTCGCCGCCGGTCGACAGTCCCTGGATCAGGCGGGCGCCCACCAGGATCACGGGCGCGAGCACGCCCACCTGCGCGTACGTCGGCGCGAGGCCGATCATCAGGCTGCCGAACCCCATCATCGCGACGCCGACCGCCAGCGTCGGCTTCCGTCCGTACCGGTCGGCCATGCGCCCCATCAGCACGCCGCCGATCGGCCGCGCGAGGAATCCGACGGCGAACACCGTGAACGTCGCCAGCAGGGGCACGACCGATTCGGCGTCGCCCGGGAAGAACTGGCGGGAGAAGTAGATCGCGAGGAAGGAGTAGGCGCTCCAGTCGAAGTATTCGACGAGGTGCCCCACCGACCCGGTGAGGACCTGCGTGCGCCGCCGGGCGCCGACGCCGGCGGACACCCCGGTCTCAGTCACCGTGCCGCGCTCGGCCGCTGAGCCGCTCGCCGAGAGCATGCACCATGATGCGGTTCCTCTCCACCGTCGACGGCGCGGATATCGCGCGGGGACAAGGATACCGACCGTTGCCCCAACTGACGAAGGGTGCCCTCACCTCCGCCGCGGGCGGGATCGGTCACGAATCGAGAAGCCCGACGGTCGGGGACGCTCGTAGTCTTCTGGAAGACGCCGAAGCACGCCGCCCCGAGGAGATTCCGATGACCGCCACCGCCGATCCCGTTCGTTTCACCGCCCCCGCCGAGGCCCGCGGCGAGCGGACCCTCGTCCGGCTGCCCGCCGAGGCCAGCGCCGCACTCCCGTCGCGGGGGCAGGTGGCCGTCGTCGGCAGGCTGAACGGCGCGGACTTCCGCACCGTCGTCGAACCGGACGGCCGGAAGGGCCATTGGATCGCCCTCGACGACACTCCGGTGACGGCGGGCGACGAGGTCGCGCTGGAGATCGCACCGGTCAGGGACTGGCCCGAGCCGGAGGTGCCCGCCGACCTGCGGGCGGCACTCGACACCGCTCCGGACACCGCCGACGTGTGGACCGGCATCACGTCCATGGCCAGGTGGGAGTGGGTGCGGTGGATCGGTGCCACGCGCAGCCCTGCGACCCGCGCCAAGCGGGTGGAGGTGACGATCGACAAGATGCGGGGCGGCAAGCGGCGGCCGTGCTGCTTCGACCTGTCCTCGTGCACCGACCCGGATCTGATGCGCAACGGCGCCCTGATCGGTCCCGAGGCCGCCGCGAGCGGCTCGGCGTAGCAGTCCGGGCCCGCACCCCGCGGGGCCGGCCCGCGACGTCGCGAACCGGCCCCGGCGGTGTGTCAGCGCTACTGCGGCGGGTTCTGCCCGCCCTGGCGACCCGGATCCTGGGGATCCCGGCCGGGCCACCGGTCGGGGTCGGGCCCCGGCTGCCAACCCTGCGGCCAGCCCTGGTGCTCGGAACCCGGCTGACCGGCGTGCTGCGCGGTGTGCGGTTCCGCGCTCTGCTGCCAGCCCTGGGCGTAGCCGGGCGCGCTGTGCTGCGGCGCCCGCCCGCCGTACTGGTGCTGGCCGGGCTGGTGCTGGCCGGGAGGCTGCGCCGGAAGTCCGACGGTGGGCGGCTGCCCGCCCTGCGCGCCGAAGGGCTCACCGATGTCCGGGGTGTGCTGTGCCCCCGATGCCTGCGGCGGCAGGCCCGACGGCGGCTGCTGCGCCCCGAAGGGCGCCTGCGGCTGCGGATTCTGCGCCTGGGGCGGCAGCGGGGCCTGGTACGACGGAACCTGCGCCGGGTAGTCGCCCGCCGCCGGCTCCTGGGGACGGCGCACCTGTTCGGACCGCGAGTCGTCCCGCGCGGTGGCATCGCGCTCGGCGCGACGGGCCGGGATCTCCGCCTCGACCTTCGTCAGCCAGCCCTCCCAGCGCTGCTGCATGGGCCGTACCAGACCTCCGCCGACACCCACCACGACCACGCCGCCGATCGTCGCGAGCACGGCGACCAGGACAGGTGTGGTGACGGTGGTCGCGACACCGATCTGATTGAGGGCGGCGATGATTCCTGCGCCCCAGACGAACAACGAGGCGATCGTCGCGAGCAGCGGACCGTAGGAGGCGCTGCCGAGCGCGCCGCCCACGATGTCCTTCACCGCCTTCGCGATGGCGGCGACGATCACGATGATGAGGATCGCGATGAACAGCTTGGGCAGCCAGGCGACGAACCGTGAGAGCAGGTCGCCGATCGGATTCGGCCCGAAGACCCCGATCGCGAGTTGCAGCGTGATGAGCAGGACCGCGTAGTACACGACCTTGGCGAGCAGGGTCGAGGCGTCGTAGTCGCTCTTCGCGAGCACGCTCTGCAGGCCGCTGCGCTCGGCGAGCCGGTCGAAACCGACCTTGGCGAGGATCTTCGAGATGATCTTCGAGAGGACCTTCGCGATGATCCAGCCGATCACCAGGATGACCAGGAAGGCGGCCAGTTTGGGGACGAAGGTCGCGACGGAGCTCCAGGCGTCGGAGAGGCCGGCGCCGTAGTCGATGGCGAGTTGGGAGGTCATGGGTACACCTCTCGATCGGCGATACCCGGGCGCGCCGAACGCGGGCGGGTATCCACGGGAAGATTCGGGGACCACGCCGGTTGCTGGACACCGCCACCCTGGGCCCAACCCTAAGCACTTCGGCGCGTGTTCTCGCGTCAACACTCTCGACGCGCGGGATGTTATAACACATTCACGACATATCGGCCGGCCGCGCGAGCCGCCACAGCGCGCCCTGGCTGGTGACGAGCCCCTTGAGCTCGAGGCGCGCCAGGTGCACCATCACTGCCCGCGCGGGAAGTCCGGAGGCGGTCGCGATCTCGGGCACGGACAGCGACGATCGCGCGGGCAGCGCGTCGTGCACCCGCAGCTCGGGTCCGTCCAGCACGTCGGTGGGCCGTGCGGGCACGTCCAGTTCGAGGGCCAGTTCCCCCATCCGGCCCACCTCCTCGATCACCTCGCCGGACCGGGTGACGAGTACCGCCGCCTTCTCGCGGATCAGCTGGTGGCACGTGACGGAGGTCGCGACGTTCACGGGTCCGGGCACCGCACACACCGGTACCCCGCGCCGCTTCGCCCACGTGGCGGTGTTCTTGGTGCCGGACCGGAAGCCCGCCTCCACCACCACTACTCCGCCGGTACTGATGCCCACGATCCGGTTCCGATTGAGGAAACGATGCCGTCCGGGCACCGTTCCCGGCGGGTACTCCGAGACCAGGGCGCCCTCCTCGGCGATCCGCCGGAACAGGCCTGCGTGTCCCGCCGGATAGGGCCTGTCCAGGCCACCGGCGAGGAAGGCCACGGAGGATCCGCCGGCGGCGAGCGCGGCGCGGTGGGCGACACCGTCGATCCCGTAGGCCCCACCCGAGACGATCGTGAAGCCCTCGGCCACGAGATCGCTCGCGAACTCGTCCGTCACGCGCTCGCCGTACTGCGACGGCGCCCGGGTTCCGACGATGGAGACGGATCGCTCCAGCAACTCGTCGAGCCGGCCCTTCCCGACGATCCACAGCGCGGTCGGGCGCAGTTCGCGCACCTCGTCGTCGTGGTCGGTGTCCTCGGACGGCGATCGCTCGACGAGGCGTTGGAAGGGGAGGGTCGGCCACTCGTCGTCGGCGGGCGTCACCAGTCGTCCGCCCAGGTGCGCCATGTGTGCGAGATCGGCCGCCGCCCGGTCCGTGCCGTAGCGACCGGCCGTCGCGTCGGCGACGCTCTCGAAGCCGTCGGGGAACTCGCGTCTGCGCACCATGGCTGCGGCGGACACGGCGCCCACCATGTCGATCAGCGCGACCAGCGGCCCGCAGGGCGGCTCGGCCACCCGGCTCAGGTACGCCCACGCGCGGCGTTCGTCGTCGTTCATGTCCACCCCTTGTCCCGGAACTGCAGGGCCTGCAGCACCTCGCTCTCCCCCGGCCGGTCCATCCCCAGCAGGTCGCCGACGGTCCAGGACACCCGCAGGCAGCGATCGGCGCCGCGGGCGGTGATCTCGCCCTTGCGCAGGCAGTGCTCCAGTGGGCGCAGCGCCTTGGCGGAGAGCCGGAACCGGCGCCGCAGCACCATGCCGGGTACCTCGGAGTTGGTGAGCCAGCCCTCCGCACCCCACCGTTCGGCCGCGGCCGCCCGCGCGGCGCGCACGCGGGCGCCCACCGTCGCGCTCGACTCCTCGACGGTGTCGGCCGCGTGCAGTGCGCCCGTCGTCGGCGGGTCCATCCGCACCCACAGGTCCACACGGTCCAGGAGCGGCCCGGACAGGCGTCCCAGGTACCGCCGGCGGACCGTCGCCGAGCAGGTGCAGTCGTTCTCGCGCGCCGGTGCGCAGGGGCAGGGATTCGCCGCCATCACCAGCAGGAACCGGGACGGGTACTTCACCACACCGTCCCTGCGCGCGAGCCGGATCTGCCCCTCCTCCAACGGCGTCCGCAGCGCCTCGAGGGACCGTGGCCCCATCTCGGCGCACTCGTCGAGGAAGAGCACCCCGCGGTGCGCGAGCGACACCGCCCCGGGCCGGGCCAACCCGCTCCCGCCCCCGACGAGCGCGCTCACCGACGAGGTCTGGTGCGGCGCGACGAACGGCGGCAGCGTGATCAGGGGCCGGTCGGCGCTCAGACTGCCCGCGATGGAGTGGATGGCGCTCACCTCCAAGGCCTCACGGCGGCCGAGCGCGGGCATGATCCCCGGCAGCCGGGAGGCCAGCATCGTCTTCCCGATCCCCGGCGGCCCCGTCATCATGACGTGGTGCCCGCCCGCGGCGGCCACTTCCAGCGCGTACTTCGCCAGCGGCTGGCCGACCACGTCGGCGAGGTCCGGCGCCGCCGGATCGGCATCGTCGGCGACGAGCGGGCTCGGACCCGCGAGCGGCGTGTCCCCCGCCAGCCAGGCGATCACCTCCGCGAGGTGCGCCGCCCCCAACACCTCGATCCCGTCGATCAGGCCCGCCTCGTCCACGTTCGCGAGCGGCACGACCGCCCGGCGGAAGCCGGACTCCTTGGCCGCCAGCACCGCCGGCAGCACGCCCCGCACCGCTCGGACACGACCGTCGAGGGCGAGCTCACCGAGCAGGACGGCACCGTCGGTCCGCCCGGACGGCACCTTCTCGGCCGCCAGGAGAATCGCGACCGCGAGCGGCAGGTCGTACACCGAGCCCACCTTCGGCAGCGTCGCCGGCGACAGAGCGACGGTGACGCGGGTGTCCGGGAACTTGAGTCCCACGTTGACGATGGCCGCCCTGATCCGATCGCGGGACTCCTTGAGCACCGCATCCGGCAGGCCCACCAGGTGCACCGCGGGAAGGCCCGGTCCGATGCAGCCCTCGATCTCGACCACGGCACCGTCGACCCCGGTGATCGCGACGGAGTGCACCTTGCTCAGCGCGGACATCACGCCACCCCCGCCCGGTACTCGAGCGTGACCGGTCCTCCGGGCGGCGTGAAGACGGAGGCCACGTCGATGCGGACCTGCGCGAAGGCGCCCTCCGTCTCGGCCAGCCAGCGCGAGGTGAGCGCGCGCAACTGCGCGACCTTCCTGGGGGTGACAGCGTCGAACCCGGTGCCGAAGGACGTCCCCGATCGCGTCTTCACCTCGACGATCGCGAGCAGCCCGTCCGGGGCGCGGGCGATCACGTCCAACTCCCCGCGCAGCCCGCCACCCGAGTAGCGCCAGTTCCGCGCCAGCACCGTCCACCCGCGGTCCGTCAGGTAGTCGCAGACCACATCCTCGCCCGCACGTCCCGTCTCGTTGTTCCCCATGCGCCGATCCTGCCGCCGGAACAGCACAGGCACCGCCGGCGAAGGCGGTGCCTGTGGAGGAAACAAATTATGTACGCAAATGTGTGGAGGAAGCGCTCCACGGCACGCTCGGCGTCGGACGCAACGCCCACGAACGCGCCGCGCCGCGCCGGTCGATCAGCGCAGGCCGGGACTACTCCGGAAGGCGCAGCTCCGGCTTGTCGAGCTCCTCGATGTTGACGTCCTTGAACGTCACCACGCGCGCCTGCTTCAGGAACCGCGCCGGCCGGTACATGTCCCACACCCAGGCGTCGGTCATCCGCACCTCGAAGTACACCTCGCCGTCCGCGTTGCGCGGGATCAGGTCGACTCCGTTGGCCAGGTAGAACCGGCGCTCCGTCTCCACCACGTAGGTGAACTGACTCAGCACGTCCTTGTACTCGCGGTACATGGACAGCTCCATCGCGGTCTCGTACTTCTCGAGATCCTCAGCGCTCACGTCGTCCTCCTCACCAGATGTCACCAGTCGTAACCGCTCCAGATTACCGCGCCGCAGCGGAAGTACTCACCGACGCGGCCAGCGCCGCCCGCACGTTCTGATACCGCATACGGTGCTGGCTGCTCGGCCCCAGCTCCCCCAGCGCCGCCATGTGGACCGCCGTCGAGTAGCCCTTGTGCACCGCGAAGCCGTACCCCGGGAAGTCGCCGTCGAGTTCCGTCATGACCCGATCGCGCGTCACCTTGGCCAGCACGCTGGCGGCCGCGATGCACGAGGCCGAGGCGTCGCCGCCGATCACCGGGAGCGAGGGAACCCCCAGGCCGGGCACGGTGAAACCGTCGATCAGCACGTACCCGGGCCGCACCTGCAGGCCCGCCACCGCGCGACGCATCCCCATGATGTTGGCCACGTGCACCCCGATCCGGTCGATCTCCGGCGCCGGGATGGACACCACGGACCAGCTCACCGCGAGTTCCAGGATCTTCGGATACAGCTGCTCGCGGGCGTTCTCCGTGAGCTTCTTCGAGTCGTCCAGGCGTGCCAGCGAGGACGGGATCCGAGCGGGCAGGATGCAGGCGGCCACCGTCATCGGTCCCGCACAGGCGCCGCGCCCGGCCTCGTCGATCCCCGCGACGGGCCCGAGCCCCGCCCGGCCGAGCACCGTCTCCAGCGTGCTCAAGCCCGACGATGCCCGCACCACCGGCCGCGGAGGCCATCGGTCGCGCATGCGCCCCCTAGCCCTGCTGCGGGTTGATCGAATCCACGCTCTGCCAGCGGCTGAACGGGAAGATGATCGCGACCACCTTGCCGCGGATGTCGGCCTTGGGAACCGTGCCCTGCAGCTGATCCTCCAGGTGATAGCGCGAGTCCGCCGACGCCATCCGGTTGTCGCCCATGACGAAGACGTTGCCGTCAGGAACGGTGACCGGCCCGAAGGGCTTACCCCAGCACGCGTCCTGCTCCTTGGCGAAGGTCTTCGCGTTCTCCGCGATGTACGGCTCCACGAGCTTGCGGCCGTTCACGGTGACACCGGTCTCGGGCCGACATTCGATCTTCTGCCCGCCGACGGCGACGACCCGCTTGACAAGGTCGTTCTCGTTGGGCGGCTGCAGTCCCACGTAGGACAGCGCCTCCTGGATGCCGCGGATCACGGTGTTGCTCGAGCGCACCGGCTGCACCGGGTCGAGCCCCCAGGACTCGGTGGGACCGCGGAAGACGATCACGTCGCCCGGCTTCGGATCGCCGGCGAAGTAGCTGATCTTCTGCGTGACGATCCGGTCGCCGGTGCAGCCGGCGCAGCCGATGAGCGTGGGCTCCATCGACTCCGACGGCACGTACCACTGTCGGCCGACGAAGGTCTGCAGGCAGAAACTGAGCACCAGCGCGACCAGCACGATGGCGCCGATCTCCAGCGGCCAGTTGGTCCTCTTGTCCTTCTTCCCGCCGGACGAGCGCCGCCCCTTCCGGGTGTTCGCGTCGTCGGTGCCGTTCTCCTCGCCCGACGATGCCGGCGCGGCATGGCGACCGCCCGTACGTGGGGAATCGCTGGGCTCGGGAGTCTCCGGGGAGTTCGTCTGCTCGGGCACGGGTACACACTACCGAGCAGGGCCGTGCACCGACCCCGCCACCGACCCGCGTGCCGAACGAACCGTGCGCGTGAGTACGACACGGACAGACGAGCGCCCCACGGTCCGCAGGGACTCGTGGGGCGCTCGGGAGTGCTCCGCGGCGGTCACATGGACCGCCGGAGGCGCTGGGGTCAGCGCTTCTCCTTGATCTTGGCGGCCTTGCCACGCAGGTCGCGCAGGTAGTACAGCTTCGCGCGACGGACGTCACCACGGGTGAGGACGTCGATCTTGGCGATGTTCGGGGAGTGCACGGGGAAGGTGCGCTCCACACCGACGCCGAAGGACACCTTGCGCACGGTGAAGGTCTCGCGCACGCCGCCACCCTGGCGGCGGATCACGACGCCCTTGAACACCTGGACGCGCTCCTTGCTGCCCTCGATGACCTTGACGTGCACGTCAAGGGTGTCGCCGGGGCGGAAGTCGGGCACATCGCTGCGCAGGGACTGCTGGTCAATGAAGTCGAGCGTGTTCATCGCTGGATCATCCGTTTCTTACATGTCTTCGCGAGCAGAGGACCCTGGCGGCCCGTCGCGACTACTGCCGCGGGGGTTCGACCGGTTCGTACTCCTGTCGTGCCGGCTGCTCGGCAGCCGGATACACCCGGGCAGCACGTAGCCCGGGCAACCTGTTGATTGTGCCAGATCGGCGTCGGTTTTTCGAAATCGTCAGGCGACGGGCCATGGACCGGGGCCGACGAGGCGGTGCCGGCGCGGGCACGACGGTGCGGTCCAGCTCCTTCTCCGTGTCCTCGCGCAGCTGCGGCAGCAGATCCGGGCGGCCGGCCATCAGGTCCTGCACCGCGATCTTCGCGCGGATCAAGGGCCGGCGGAGACGGCGCTCGCGGCGTAGGGCCCGGAGCATGCGCCGCGAGTCGTGGTCGTAGCGCCAGCGGGCCCACGGGGCGCCCGGTCGGGACAGCCGGATCGCGCCGACGAGCAGCAGCGGGAAGAAGAACAGTCCGATCAGCCCGGTCCAGATCTTGCCCTTGAGGAGCACGATCGCCGCTGTGCCGAGACTGATCACACCGAACCCGATCTGCGCGGCCCGCTCCGGCGAATCCCGGAAGCCCGCGAAGTCCACCAGGTCCAGCGGCCGCAGCCCCAGGAGCAGCAGGCCGCTCATGGCGATCGCCACGAACACCGCGTCGACCGACGCGCGCCCCTCCTCCTGCCAGTAGACGTCCCGGAGGTAGAGGATGAGCGCGAACTCGTCGAGGATCAGCGCGGCCCCCAGCCCGAAGACGGCCGCGAGCACCGCGGCGGTCGTCTGCGTCGCCTTGTCGAAGTTCGCGATGAGGCCGATCGCCGAGCCCAGGCACAGCACCACGCCGAACACCATGTGGTGCAGGTGCAGGCCGCCGGGCGTCACGTTGCCGAACCACCACCGCACCTTCGCCCGGATCAACCGCACGCTGATCCGGATCCCCATGAAGCCCACGATCAGCCCGACGCAGAAGGCGAACAGCGGCAGCCGTCCCGCCTCCACGATGTCGCGCGCGAACCAGGTGGACATGCCTCCAACCTAGCGTCGCGCACCGTCGCCCCAGGTCGGAACGCTGCCGCCGGTCCAGTCATCCGCACACGCGGCACGTCCGCGGATGTCGTCCCGCGCACGGGCCGCGACGGTGCGTACGCGGCGCGTGCGCGGGACTACTTGCCGAAGCCGGCCTTGCGGAGCGCGTCCGCCATCGAGCCCGACGGCGCCGACTGCCCTCCGCCGCGCGACGCAGTGCGGTTCTGGCCGCCGCGCTGGCCCTGGCCGCGGTTGTGACCTCCCGGCTGTCCGCCGCGCGGGCCGCCGCCGCGCTGCCCGCCGCGGTCACCACCGCGCTGCGCTCCCCCGCCGCGCGGGACGCGCTCCTTCGGTGCGGCCTCGTCGTTCAGGCGCAGCGACAGGCCGATGCGCTGGCGTTCGACGTCCACGTCGACCACCTTGACCTTGACGACCTGGCCGGACTTGACCACCTCGTGCGGATCGGAGACGTACCGGTCCGACATCGCCGAGACGTGCACGAGGCCGTCCTGGTGCACGCCCACGTCGACGAAGGCACCGAAGGCCGCGACATTGGTGACCACGCCCTCGAGCACCATGCCGGGCTTGAGGTCGGAGACCTTCTCGACACCGGCCGCGAACGTCGCGGTGGTGAACGCGGGACGCGGATCGCGCCCGGGCTTCTCCAGTTCGGCCAGGATGTCGGTCACCGTCGGGACGCCGAAGCGCTCGTCGGCCAGGTCCGCGGCGATGTCGGCGGGCCGCAGCTTCGCCAGCGCGGCGCTGTTGCCGATCAGCTCGGCGAGCTGCAGCCCGGAGCGGTCCAGGATCTTCCGGACCACGGGGTAGGCCTCGGGGTGGACGCCGGAGGCGTCGAGCGGGTCGTCGCCGCCGCGGATGCGGAGGAAGCCCGCACACTGCTCGAAGGCCTTGGGGCCCAGCCGCGGCACGTCGAGCAGGCCCTTGCGGCTGCGGAAGGCGCCCGCGCCGTCACGATGCGC
This sequence comes from Tsukamurella sputi, assembly GCF_007858445.1. GTDB lineage: Bacteria > Actinomycetota > Actinomycetes > Mycobacteriales > Mycobacteriaceae > Tsukamurella > Tsukamurella sputi. The sequence goes on from NZ_VIGV01000002.1 coordinate 675,279, forward strand.
GACGATCGCGGCGGCCAGGTTCTCGGTGACGCCGGAGACCCGGGCGAGCAGCGGCGCGGAGGCGGTGTTGAGGTCGACGCCGACGGCGTTCACCGCGTCCTCCACCACCGCGTCGAGCGACTTCGCGAGGCTGGCCTGCGAGACGTCGTGCTGGTACTGGCCCACGCCGATCGACTTGGGATCGATCTTCACCAGCTCGGCCAGCGGGTCCTGCAGGCGGCGCGCGATGGACACGGCGCCGCGGAGCGAGACGTCCATGTCCGGCAGTTCCTGCGAGGCGTACTCCGATGCCGAGTAGATCGACGCCCCGGCCTCGCTGACCACGGCCTTCGCGGGCACCTTGCCGCCGGCGGCGCGGATCTCGCCGAGCAGTTCCGTGGTCAGGGCGTCGGTCTCGCGCGACGCGGTGCCGTTGCCGATGGCCACCAGCTCCACGTCGTGCCGGGCGATCAGCGCCGCGAGCAGCGCCTTGGACTTGTCCCACTGGTTCTGCGGCTGGTGCGGGTAGATGATCAGCGTGTCCAGCACCTTGCCGGTGCCATCGACCACGGCCGTCTTCACGCCGTTGCGGAAGCCCGGGTCCAGGCCCAGGGTCGGGCGGGTGCCCGCGGGGGCGGCCAGCAGCAGGTCCTTGAGGTTGGTGGCGAAGACGTGCACGGCGTCGTCCTCGGCGCGCTGGCGCAGGCGGGTCCGGGCGTCGACGGTGGCGGAGACCATCAGCTTGGTGCGCCAGGCCCACCGCGCGACGGTGCCGAGCCACTTGTCGGCCGGTCGGCCCTGGTTCGAGATCCCCAGCGTCGCGGCGACCATCGACTCGTAGTCGGCGTCCTCGCCACCGTCGAACTGCAGCGTGAGCACCTCCTCCTTCTCACCGCGCAGCACGGCCAGCACGCGGTGCGAGGGCATCTGATCCAGCGGCTCGGAGAACTCGAAGTAGTCCCGGAACTTCTGTGCCTTCTGCGGGTCGGCGCCCTCGCGCACGCCGGTGCGCAGCGTCGAGTCCGTCCAGAACTTCTCCCGGACGGTGCCCACCAGCTCGGCGTCCTCCGCGGCGCGCTCGACCAGGATGTGCCGCGCGCCCTCCAGCGCCGCCGCCGCGTCGGCGACGTTCTCGCCGAGGAACTCGGCCGCCAGCTCCTCGGGGACCAGCGTCGGATCGTCCAGCAGGCGCTCCGCGAGCGGCTGCAGGCCGTTCTCCCGCGCGATCTGCGCCTTGGTGCGCCGCTTGACCTTGTACGGCAGGTAGATGTCCTCGACGCGGGCCTTCGTCTCGGCCGCGAGCAGCGCCTCCCGCAGCTGCGGCGTCAGCTTGCCCTGCTCCTCGATCGAGGCGAGCACGGCGGCGCGACGGTCGTCGAGTTCGCGCAGGTAGCCGAGGCGCTCCTCGAGCGTGCGCAGCTGCGCGTCATCGAGGCTGCCGGTGACCTCCTTGCGGTACCGGGCGATGAACGGCACCGTCGACCCCTCGTCCAGCAGCGCGATGGCCGCGGCCACCTGGTTCTCCCCCACCGCGAGCTCCTCGGCGATGCGGGCGGACACGGACTTCAGTGGTGCGCTCGAATTCACCCGCGCCACCCTACCGGCGGGCACCGACGAGTTCGGCGATCACCGGCTCCGTCGCGCCGCACACCATGACCGCCTCGTACGCGACATCGGCCAGACCGACGCCGCCGTCGCGCACGAGGAAGTACAGCGCGGTGAGCACCCGGGCGGACTGGAATCCCAGGATGTAGCCGGTGTGATCGCCGTCGAGCCGACGGGCGTGCGCCTCACGATCGCACCGGTCGGCGCCGGCCGCCAGCGCATCGGCGGTGGCCCGCCGGGAGCCGGGCGCGCGACGTTCGTCCAGCAGGATCTCGCCCGCGTGGTCGAGCGCGGGATCGGCGGCGCGGTCGAGTGCGCTCGCCACGAGGGCGACGCCCGCGGCGTGGCGGCGCTCCGCCGGCACCGCGGCGGCGGCGTCGGCGAGGTCCGGCAGGCTATTCGAGCGGTGCATCGGCGTCCTCCCATCCGGTGGTCCAGGCGTCGGCCGACCAGCTCGGCGCGAAGCCGGCCCCGCGCAGGTACTCGCACACGTCGGGCGGCGGCTCGGCGACGCCGACCACCGGCCCGGGCGCGAAGCCGTGGACCACGCAGAAGGTGGCGATCGACAACTCGGGCCAGACCTCGTTACCCGCCGCGAGCTCGCCGTCGCGCAGGACCACCCCGGGCCGCAGGTAGCCGTCGAGCTCGGTGGTGCCGATCAGGCGCCACGGCCGGCCCGCCTCGTCGGAGACCTCGGCGACGGCCAGCCGCACCCAGCCGCGGGCTGGCCCGTCCACCGCACCGCACAGTTCCCGCAGCCGGAGGTCGAGGTCCTGGCGCGCCGCGACGGGGACGCTGTACCGGGCGGCGCGATGCTCGCCCGCGGCACCGAGGCCCCTGCCGAGCATGCCCAGACCCGCCATGGGTGCCATACCGCCGAGGGCGGCACCGTGCGCGGCGCCGAGGTCGGCGGCTCGGCGACGGGCCTCCTCCGCAGCGTCCTCGGTCTCGGCGCGCCCGCGCTCGTCCGCGACGTCCGCCGCCTCGTCCGCACTCGGATCACCGGGTGGGCGACCGCCGCGCGCCTCGAGCCGGGCGACCGCGGTGCGCGCGGCGACGTCCGTCATGCGGGCCCGGGTGTCCTCGACGAGGCGCGCGTGATCGGCGGTCAGGCCCGCCCGGGCGACGTCCAGATCGGCCGCGTCCACCAGCGCCCCGGACGGCGCCGCGACGCCCAGCCGGGCGGCGACCCGCCGCGCCTCATCGTGCGCAGCGAGGTAGTGCTCGGCGATCGGCACGTACGGCCGTGGCTCCTGCGGCCAGAACGACGGATCGGTCACCGGACGGCCTCGATGGCGGAGGCCGACGATCGGTCGGTGCCGGTCACGGCGTGAGCCCGCCCCCGGATCCGGTCGGCGAGCGCCCGCAGATCGGCCACCGCCACGGCGTGCAGCTCGGCCGCCAGCGCATCGGACGCGGCGGGCGCCGCACCGAGGGCGCGCGCGTACGGATCGTCGGGCAGGGGCAGCGGGGCGGGTGCGGTCAGCGCGTCCGCGAGCGCGTCGACGATCCGCGCTTCCCGCTCCCAGGCCGACGGGTCCATCTCGAACATCATCGCGGCACCCGGGTCAGTTCGGCGCGCCGCTCGTAGTGCTCGCGGAGCGTGGCCGCGGCGCGTGCGGCGAGCTCGGCGATCAAGGGCCCCAGCCGTTCCGGCGGATGCGCCCGCGGCGTCCCGGGCGCCAGATCGACCGCGACGACGTGCCCCCGCACGTCCACGGTCACGGCGACGGCACGATCCTGCGAGCGCGCCGTGACGCGGGCGGTGCGGAACTCCTCGTCGAGCCGCGCGAGCTCGGCCTCGCGGCGCTCGACCTCCGCGAGCAGCGCGGCGGGACCACTGATCTCGGCCATGATTCCCCCGAATCCGCGGACGCCCCCACGTCCGCTCGGCTCCATCATGCCGGTCCGGGCACCGCCGGGGACGGATTCACCGATTCCCGATCACCGCGGGCAGCTCGACGCGCAACCGGGTGCCGCCGTGCGGCGAATCCTCGACCCGCACGGAACCCCCGTGCGCACGCACGATCTCCGCCACGATCGCGAGCCCGAGCCCCGATCCGCCGACCTCGCGCGAGCGCGCGTCGTCGAGCCGCTGGAAGGGCGTGAACACGCGGTCGCGATCCGCCTCCGCGATCCCGGGACCGTCGTCGTCGACGCGCAGCACCACCGCGCCGTCGAACTCGCCGATCCTCACCGTCACCTCGGAGCGCGCGTGCCGTGCGGCGTTGTCGACGAGGTTCTGCATCATCCTCGCGAGCTGGGTGCGCGAGCCCATCACCAGCACTGCGAGATCCCCGTCGACCGCGTAGGCGGCGCGCGCCGGCGCCCGCACGTCGGCCATGACCTCGAACAGCGGCAGCATCTCCCGGCGCGGCCGCTCTCCGGCTTCCAGCCGGGCGAGGGTCAACAGGTCGACGGCCACCTCCTGCAGGTGCTCGAGATCGCCGAGCGCCTCGCGGACCGCCTTCGCCGGATCCACGTGATCGGGGTACGTCGCGGCGACCTCGAGATCGGCACGCACGGCGCCGATCGGCCCGCGCAACTCGTGCGCGGCGTCGGCGACGAACCGGAGCTGCCGTACTGAGGACTCCTCGAGCATCGCCAGGGTGTCGTTCATGGTGCGGGCCAGACGGGCGATCTCGTCGCCGCCGGCGGGCTCCGGCACGCGCAGGCTGAGGTCGCCCGCGGACAGTTCGCGGAACCGCTGCTCGATCGCACCCACGGGGCGCAGCGCCCGCCCCGCCACGAGCCACGCGATCATCCCCGTGACCAGGCCCGCGACGGGCGCGGTGGCGAGCACGCCGATCTTGCCCCACTGCGAGAGCGCGTCGCGCAGTTGGACGGTGATGCCGTTCCCTTGGTCCGGCACGGCCGTCCCGGGAGGGACGCCCGTGGGGCCCCACTGCGGTCCGCCCGGGGCAGGCATGTCGGTCACCGGCACCGTCTCCCCCAGAACGACGTCCGTGAGCAACCAGACGATCGCGAGAGCCACGATCGCGTAGGCGACGAAGACGATCACGCCGGTGAGGACGGCGAGGCGCATGCGCACCGAGCCGAGGCGCCTCACGGGCGGACCCGGTAGCCGTAGCCGCGCAGCGTCTCGATCGACGCGGTCCCGAACGGGGCGTCGACCTTGCGGCGCAGCGCGCTGATGTGCACCTCGATGCGGTTGTCGGCGACATCCGCGGCCTCGTCCCACACGGACGCGGCGAGGTCGGTCTTGGACACCGGCCGTCCCGGCTGCCTGGCCAGTGTCGCGAGCATCTCGAACTCCTTGGCCGTCAGCGCGATCGAGGTCCCGCCCCGTGCGACCGTGCGCGCGGCGACGTCCAGCTCCAGGTCGCCCACGACGAGCACCACGGGTCGTGGCGCCCGCGCCCGGCGCAGCAGCGTGCGCAGTCGTGCCAGAAGTACCACGTAGGAGAAGGGTTTGGTGAGGTAGTCGTCGGCGCCCGCGTCGAGCCCGTCCGCCTCGTCGTACTCGCCGTCCTTCGCGGTCAGCATGAGCACGGGCGTCCAGTCCTCGCGGGCGCGCAGCGCACGGACCACCTGGTGGCCGTTGCGCAGGGGCATCTGGACATCGAGGACGATCACGTCGAAGCGGGTCACCTCCGCCGCCAGCAGGGCGGCCGCACCGTCGGTGGCGGTCTCCACCGCGTACCCCTCGCAGCCGAGGCCCTCCGCGAGGCCGCGGACGAGCCGCTGGTCGTCGTCGGCGATCAGGATCCGTGGCACGGCCCCTCCTTCGTGCGGCGCGGGCGGCACCGTCCGCCCGGATCGGGTTCGACGGTACCGGCCGCAGCCGTCCGGTCTTTGCAGTACTACCGGCCTGTCGCGCCTCCCACGATCCTGCCCGCGGCGTCTCGGACGGTGCCGTCGGCGTCGATGGTGAAGGTCGCGCCGCCGGTGGCCGGCAGCCGACTACACGGCACCTCCCTCGCCGCCTCACCGTGCAGGCCGGTCGTCCCGCAGATCGGGGCCCCGGGCTCGGGGGCGGTGGTGTCGCCGCCGGCGAGGGCGGAACCCGCGCCGAGGGCGGTTCCGCCCACGATCGCGACGCCGCCGAGGATGGCGAGGACGGTGCGGCGGATGCTGCTCATATCGGTACTCCCTGTGGGTCGCTCGGCCGGTGGCCGGTCGAAGCGCTCGCTTCGATGACACCACGATGCGAGAGCACCGCTGAGATGCACCTGAAGCGACCTGAAGCCGCCTTCAGGTCAGGAGGTCTGCGCAGGTGGGAGCAGATCGGGACGACGGTCCGCGGTGCGCGCGAGGGACTGCTCGCGCCGCCACCGCGCGACCTTGGCGTGATCGCCGGAGAGCAGGACGGGCGGCACCGTCAGGTCGCGCCAGGTCTCGGGACGGGTGTACGAGGGCCCCTCGAGGAGGCCACCGGCACCGTCGGAGAAGGAGTCGTCCTGATGGCTGAGCTTGTTGCCGAGCACGCCGGGGATGAGCCGGCCGAAGGCCTCCACCATCACGAGCACCGCGACCTCGCCGCCGATGAGGACGTAGTCGCCGATGGAAACCTCGACCACTCGCACGCGTTTGGCGGCGTCGTCGAAAACGCGCTGATCGATGCCCTCGTACCGGCCGCAGGCGAAGACGATGTGCTTCTCCTGCGCCCAGTCGTGGGCCATGGCCTGGGTGAACGGCACGCCCGCGGGCGTGGGGACCACGAGCAGGGCGTCGTCGGGGCAGACCTCGTCGAGCGCGGGACCCCAGACGGTGGGCTTCATGACCATGCCGGGCCCGCCGCCGTAGGGCGAGTCGTCGACGGCCTTGTGCACGTCGTGGGTCCAGTCACGCAGGTCGTGCACGCCGAACTCGAGCAGTCCCTTGTCGACGGCCTTACCGAGCAGCGCCTGCCGCAGCGGCGCGAGGTACTCGGGGAAGATCGTGACCACGTCGATGCGCATGCGCTACTCCGGGTCGAGGAGGCCCTCGGGGGCGTCCACCAGGACGACGCCGCCCGCGATGTCGATCTCGGGGACGATCGCGGTGACGAACGGGATGAGGATCTCGCGGCCGTCGGGCGCCTTCACCGACAGCAGCTCACCGCCGGGCGCGTGCAGCACCTCGGCGATCGTGCCGACCTCGGCGCCGTCCGTCGTGCGGACGGCGAGGCCCTCGAGTTCGTGGTCGTAGAACTCGTCCGGATCATCGCCGGAGGAGACATCGGCGGAATCGATGACGAACAACGTGCCGCGCAGCTCGTCGGCGGCGGTGCGGTCGTTCACGCCCTCCAGACGCACGAGCAGCCTCCCGGAATGATTCCGGGAGGCTGCCACGGTGTACGTCTGCGTGCGCGTCTCACGGGGGCGACGTCCGGTGAGGACGGCGCCGTCCGCGAAGCGGAGCTCGGGCGAATCGGTGCGCACCTCCACGACGAGTTCGCCGCGGATGCCGTGCGACTTGGCGACGCGGCCGATCACGAGCTCCATCGGGTCAGCGGACCCGATCGGTGTCGACGACGTCGATCCGGATGCCCTTGCCACCGATGCCGGTGACGAGGGTGCGCAGGGCGGTGGCGGTCCGGCCGCTGCGGCCGATGACCTTGCCCAGGTCGTCCGGGTTCACGTGGACCTCGATCACGCGGCCGCGACGGCCGGTGATGAGGTCGACGCGAACATCGTCCGGGTTCGACACGATGCCGCGCACGAGGTGCTCGACGGCATCTGCGACGACGGCGCTCATTACTCGCCCTCGGCCGGAGCCTCAGCGGCGGCCTCGGCCGGAGCCTCAGCAGCCTCGGCGGGGGCCTCGTCGGCCTTCTTCTCCGCCTTCTTCTTGGGCGTGGTGGCGGCCGCGGCGGGCTCCTTGTCGGCCTCGGCCAGCGCGGCGTTGAAGAGGTCCAGCTTGGACGGCTTCTCAGCGGCGGTCTTGAGGGTGCCCTCGGCGCCCGGGAGGCCCTTGAACTTCTGCCAGTCGCCGGTGATCTTCAGGAGGGCGAGAACCGGCTCGGTCGGCTGCGCGCCGACACCCAGCCAGTACTGCACGCGCTCCGAGTCGATCTGGATGAGCGACGGCTCCTCCTTGGGGTGGTACTTGCCGATCGACTCGATCGCGCGGCCGTTGCGGCGGGTGCGCGAGTCGGCGATGACGACGCGGTACTGCGGGTTGCGGATCTTGCCGAGCCGCGTGAGCTTGATCTTGACAGCCATGTGCTGTGTCCTTCGTTCGTAGTCACGTGTGCAATTCAGCGATGCGTCAGGATGAACGCACCCGGTTTTGCCGTCTGGTTGCGTGACCGCCGGGCGGTATCTCAGCCGCTGCCGGTCAGCAGCGATCCATTGTGCCATGCCGTGCGAGCTGCACGAAATCGCGCGATCGCGCCGTCGGGCGCTCCGGGCCCGCCGCGCGGGATTCCACTCGCCCTGCCGCCCCGGACGAGCGGCGGTAGCGTGCGGCCATGAGCACGAATCCCCTCGACGACGACGCCCTCCTCATCCCCGCCTACGCGGGCCGCCTCGGCACCGATCCGCTCCCCCGCGCCCGGCTGGCCGACGCGGAGACCACGCCGTCGGAGGCCTACCGCTTCATCCACGACGAGCTGATGCTCGACGGCCAGTCCCGGATGAACCTCGCGACCTTCGTCACCACGTGGATGGAACCGCAGGGCCAGGCGCTGATGTCCGAGTCCTTCGACAAGAACGCGATCGACCACGACGAGTACCCGGCGACCTCCGCGATCGACACGCGGACCGTCGCGATCGTCGCCGACCTGTTCCACGCTCCCGGACTCGACCCCAAGGACCCGGCGTCGGCGACCGGGACCACCACGATCGGCTCGTCCGAGGCCGTGATGCTCGCCGGCCTCGCGCTGAAGTGGCGCTGGCGCAAGGCGCGGCAGGCGCAGGGCCTGGACGCGAGTCGCCCGCAGCTGGTGCTCGGGTCGAACGTGCAGGTGGTGTGGGAGAAGTTCTGCCGCTACTTCGACGTCGAGCCCGTCTACCTCCCGATCGAACCCGGCCGCTACGTGATCACGCCGGAACAGGTGCGCGCCGCCGTCGACGAGAACACCATCGGCGCGGTCACCATCCTCGGCACCACCTTCACGGGCGAGTACGAGGACGTCGCGGGCGTGTGCGCCGCATTGGACGACCTGGCCGCGCAGGGCGGCCCCGACGTCCCCGTCCACGTCGACGCGGCCAGCGGCGGCTTCGTGGCCCCGTTCCTCGACCCCGATCTCCGCTGGGACTTCCGTCTTCCCCGGGTCGCGTCGATCAACGCCTCCGGGCACAAGTACGGCCTCACCTATCCCGGCATCGGCTTCGTGGTCTTCCGCGACCGGGCCGCGCTCGACGAGGATCTGGTCTTCCGGGTCAACTACCTCGGCGGCGACATGCCGACCTTCACGCTCAACTTCTCGCGTCCGGGCGCGCAGATCATCGGGCAGTACTACAACTTCATCCGGTTGGGTCGCGACGGCTACACCAAGATCATGACCGCGCTGCGCGGCACGGCGACCTGGCTGGCGAAGGAGCTGGGGGCACTGCACCACCTCCGAGTGGTCAGCGACGGCTCCGCACTCCCCGTGGTCACCCTGGAGGTCGACGACGACGCGCCGTTCACCGCGTTCGACGTCTCGCACGAACTACGGGCGTTCGGATGGCAGGTCCCCGCGTACACGATGCCCGCGGACGCGCAGAGCGTCACGGTGCTCCGCATCGTCGTGCGGGAGGGTTTCTCGGGCGACCTCGCCGGCAAGCTCCGCGACGACCTGACGAGCACCCTCCAGCGGCTGAGCAGCACGAACACGCCCCGTGAGCACCGGATCGCCTTCCACTACTGAGGCCCGATCGCCGGTCCCGCACCGCCGGGCGTCACGCCGCGACACGCGGCTCCCGTCACCGCCCGCATCCGGACGCTAGGCTCGGATCGAGCACGGTCGCCGCCGCGTGACACGCGCCACTCCGGGGCGAATGTTGCGAAAGCAATGGTTACCAGCGGGTAAACTAAAGCCCGTTGTCGCCTGCGCGGTGCACCGCCAGCCCGGTGTAGCCCACTGCCAGGCCACGTCCAGCAGCCTCGCAGGAACGGACCGCACACTCGGATCATGGCCACGCACCTGGATCGCCCCACGACGTCCCCGGCCCGCGCCGGGGACGCGGCGGCCGCACCCTCGCGCGGCGGCTATCTGCACCAGCTCGACTTCGTCCGCACGATCACCTTTCTCCTGGTGGTCTTCATGCACACGCTGACGAACACCAACGATGAGGTCGACGGCACCGTCACCAACGCGATCGCCATGAATCTGCACTTCACCCGCAACGCCTTCTTCGCGCTGACGGGTCTGGTACTGGCCTACGGCGTCGTGGAGCGCGGCGCCCGGATGAGCCCGATGCGGTTCTGGCGCAAGCGGCTCACGCTGGTGATCACCCCGTTCGTGCTGTGGGCCTTCGCCTACTGGGCGTACGACATGGCGGTCGGCGGCAATGCCGGCCGGATCCCGCACGAGCTCGGCGACTTCTGGAACAACCTCAAGTGGGGCGGCCTCAACGGCTACCAGCTCTACTTCATCTTCGTCACGCTGCAGATCTACCTGCTCTTCCCCCTGATCTTCGCGTTCGCGGAGCGCACCCGCCGCTTCCACGGCCGGGTTCTGCTGGCGAGCGCTGTGCTGCAGGTGGGCATCTACGTGGCCGCCACCTACTGGAATCCGACCACCGGCTGGTGGGGCGAGAACTTCTGGCACCTCTACGCCACGTTCATCCCGTACCAGTTCTTCATCCTGCTGGGCGTCATCGCCGCCTTCCATAGCGAGCGCATCGAGGCGGTCCTCCTGCGGCACACTCCGCTGGTCTTCGCCGTCGCGGTGTTCGTGGTGATCGGATCGCAGGTCCTCTACCGGATGCGCCTGAGCGACGAGACCGCCCCGAACGTGGCGTCGGCGACCTTCCAGCCGGGCAACTTCGTCCTCTACTTCACGCTGGTGGTGGCGGTCTACACCGTCGGACTGCTGTTGGCACGCAACCGGCACCGGATCCCGCGTCTGACGCGCTTCGCCTCCTACGGCGCCCAGCGCTCGTTCGGCGTCTTCCTGGTGCACGTGATGGTGCTGTCGACCCTGCTTCTCCCGCGGACCGCCGACGGTGCGCCCTGGCTCACGTCGGTCCTGCCCTCGCCCTTCGGCACCGCGGTCGCGTACGTCGTGACCATCGCCATCACCCTGGGTATCGTCGAGTTGCTCAGCCGGGCGCCCAAGGCCCAGTGGTGGGTGGGCCGGCCGCGGCCGGCCAAGCGGGTGCGCACCGACGCGGCGACCGCCCGGGCCTGAGCGCGCCTACCGGGGCAGGTCCGCGAGCTCACCCCGGATCACCACGGCCGACGGTGCCGGCAGCCCGCCGTGGGCGAGCGCGGTGCGCGGATCCTCGTCGTAGATCACCAGGTCGGCGGGAGCACCGTCGTCGATGCCGGCGAAGCCGAGCCACTGTCGCGCCCGCCACGAGGCGGCGGCGATGGCCTCCTCGGGAGGCATGACCGCGGCGAGCGCCTCGATCTCGCGCGGCAGCGCGCCGTGCACGTTGAAGCCGCCGGCGTCGGTGCCGGCGTACATCGCGACTCCCGCCTCCCAGGCGGCGCGGAAAGTCGCCTTACGGCGGTCGTGTAGATCCATCATGTGCCGGTGGTACGTGGGGAACTTCTCCGCGGCGGGTGCGGCGATCGACGGGAAGTTCTCGATCTGGATCATGGTCGGCACCAGGCCGATCCCCTTCTCGACCATGGTCTCGATGGTGTCCGCGGTGAGTCCCGAGCCGTGCTCGATCGCGTCCACCCCGGCGGCCAGTAGCCCCGGGAGTGCGTCCTCGCCGAAGACGTGCGCGGTGATCCGGGCGCCCGCGTCATGGGCCGCCGCCACGGCGTCGACGAGCACGTCGTCGGGCCACAGCGGCGCGAGGTCGCCCACGGACCGGTCGATCCAGTCCCCCACCAGCTTGATCCACGGGTGCCCCTCGGCGGCCCGGCGTCGCACGGCCTCCACCAGCTGGGACGGCTCGTCGAGCTGCTCTCCGAGCCCGCGGGTGTACCGCTTGACGAGGGCGATGTGCCGACCCATGCGGACGAAGCGCGGCAGGCCCGGCCGACCGTCCAGCGGCGACGTGTCGAGGTCGGATCCGGGTTCGCGGATGACGGTGACCCCCACGGCGACGTCCTCCAGCGCGAGGGCGCGGCCGCGCACGAGATCCGGCTCACCGTCCTCGACGATGCCCACGTGGCAGTGGGCGTCGACGTACCCGGGCACGGCGAAGCCGGTCAGCTCGGCCCGTGCCCCGGACGTCCCCGGATCGGAGAGGTGCACGGCACCGTCGGACACCCAGAACTCGCCCTCGCCGCCGGGCAGGACGACGCCGGAGAAGTGCAGATCGCTCACTCCGGCACTGTAGCCCGCCTACCGCTTCTTGCGGAGCTGCTCCTCGAGCGCGGCCATGTCGATGCCCTCGAGGCCGGGGGGCAGCTGGTTGAGGCCCTGCGGCATGCCGGAGAGGTCCATGCCCGCGGGCAGGCCGGGGAAGCCACCACCCATGCGCGGTGCCGACGGGCCGGACTGCCGGGCGCGGTTGTTCTTCTTCCCCTGCTTGCCCTTCTGCTTGCGCTTGGAGAGCCGCTTGGGGCCGCCGCCACCGAAGCCCGCCATCTGGGACATCATCTTGCGCGCCTCGAAGAACCGGTCGACCAGCTGGTTCACGTCGGTGACGGTGACGCCGGAGCCCTTCGCGATGCGCAGGCGGCGGGAGGCGTTGATGATCTTCGGATCGGCGCGCTCGGCCGGTGTCATGCCGCGGATGATGGCCTGGATGCGGTCGAGCTGGCTGTCGTCGACCGCCGCGAGGGCGTCCTTCATCTGGCCCGCGCCGGGCAGCATGCCCAGTAGGTTCCCGATGGGACCCATCTTGCGGATCATCAGCATCTGGTCGAGGAAGTCCTCGAGGGTCAGCTCGCCGGAGGTGATCTTGGCGGCCGCCTCCTCCGCCTTCTGCTGATCCATGTGCTGCTCGGCCTGCTCGATGAGCGAGAGCACATCGCCCATGCCGAGGATCCGCGAGCTCATCCGGTCCGGGTGGAAGACGTCGAAGTCGTCGAGCTTCTCACCGGTGGACGCGAACAGGATCGGCTTACCGGTGATCTCCCGGACGGAGAGCGCGGCGCCGCCGCGGGCGTCGCCGTCGAGCTTGGTGAGCACAACGCCGGTGAAGTCGACGCCGTCGGCGAAGGCCTGCGCGGTGGTCACGGCGTCCTGGCCGATCATGGCGTCGAGGACGAAGAGCACCTCGTCGGGGTTCACCGCGTCGCGGATGGCCCGCGCCTGGCCCATGAGCTCCTCGTCGATGCCGAGGCGGCCGGCGGTGTCGACGATGACCACGTCGTGCTGCTTGGCCTTCGCCTCGGCGATACCGCCGCGTGCCACCTCGACGGGGTCCGCCGCGCTGACCCCCAGGGTGCCCTCGCCGCCGACGGAGGTGCCGGGGTGCGGCGCGAAGGTGGGCACGCCGGCGCGCTCGCCGACGATCTTGAGCTGGTCGACGGCACCGGGGCGCTGCAGGTCACAGGCCACGAGCATGGGCGTGTGGCCCTGCTTCTTGAGGAAGTGCGCGAGCTTGCCGGCCAGCGTCGTCTTACCGGCGCCCTGCAGGCCGGCCAGCATGATCACCGTCGGCGGGGTCTTCGCGAGGTTGAGTCGCCGGGTCTCGCCGCCGAGGATCCCGACGAGCTCCTCGTTGACGATCTTGACGATCTGCTGGGCCGGGTTGAGCGCGGCCGAGACCTCGTGGCCCTTGGCCCGCTCCTTGACCCGCGCGACGAAGGCGCGCACCACGGGCAGCGCGACGTCGGCCTCGAGCAGCGCGAGGCGGATCTCGCGGGCCGTCGAGTCGATGTCGGCGTCGGTCAGCCGGCCCTTGCCGCGCAGGTCCTTGAGCGCGCCTGTGAGCCGATCGGAGAGGGATTCGAACATTGCTCCAGACTATCGGGTCGGTTCGTCCTCCGGTGGCGCAGGCGGTACGGCCTCCGGCAGAACCGCCAGGACGGCGCTCTCGGCGCTCGCCCGCACCGCGGTCGGGTCACCGTCGACGCTGAGGCAGAAGACGTCGACCGCGGTGGCGCCGAGCGTGGCGACCTTGGCCCACCGCACGTCGATCCCGGCGTCGTCGAGCGCCCCGGCGACCCGCGCGAGCAGGCCGGGGGTGTCGCCCGCGCGGACCTCGAGGACGACGGTGCCGGGCGCACCGTCGAACCAGCGCAGCCGCGGCGGTGCGGCCACCCGTAGTGGCGGGGCCGCCGCGCTCCCGTCGACGGGGGCCGACGCGGCGCGCTCGCGGTCGCGTAGCTCGGCGAGGACGTCGGTGCCGTCGAGGGCGGCGAGGAGCCGCTGCCGCACGAGGGCCGGATCGGGCGGGTCGCCGAAGGTGGGCACCACGACGAAGGTGTTGACGGCCGACTCCCCCACGCCGGCGACGGATGCGCTCTGCACCCGCAGGCCCGCGAGCGCGAGCACGGCGGCCATCCGGGCGAGCACGCCGCGCCGGTCGGGTCCGACGACGGCGACGGTGAAGGTGTGCGGCCCCATGGCGGGCGCCGGGGTGATCCGCACGTGCGTCCCGCCCGACGCGGCCATCGCCGCCACCTCCTCGGCCACGGGTGCCGGCTGCGGCGCCGGCTGCCCCGCCAGGACGCGAGCGGTGCGACGGACCAGTTCGCCGATCAGGCGCGACTTCCACTCGCCCCAGACGCCGGGTCCGGTGGCCAGCGAGTCGGCCTCGGCGAGCGCGTGCAGCAGCTCCAGCAGGACGGGGTCGTGGCCGACCTTCTCGGCGACCATCTCGATGGTCGCGGGATCGTCGAGGTCGCGCCGGGTGGCGACGGCGGGCAACAGCAGGTGCTGCCGGACCATCGCGGCGAGGAGCTCGGTGTCGGCTTCGCACAGTCCGAGGCGCGCGGCGATCGCCTCGGCGAGCTCGGCGCCGATCACGCTGTGATCGCCGCCGCGTCCCTTGCCCAGGTCGTGCAGCAGCGCGCCGAGCACGAGCAGGTCGGGGCGGGCGACGTCGGTGGCGCGGGTCGCCGCGTACGCCGCGGTCTCCACGAGGTGCCGGTCCACGGTCCACGTGTGGACGGCATCGCGCGGCGGCAGGTCGCGCACCGCGCCCCACTCGGGCAGCAGGCGGCCCCACAGGCCCGTGCGGTCGAGGGCCTCGATGACGGGCACGGCGCTGCGACCCGCGCCGAGCAGGGCCAGGAGGTCCGCAACGGTCTCCGCCGGCCACGGGCTGCGCGGCGCGGGCGAGACCTCGGCGAGGCGGTTCAGGGTGGACGCCGACATGGGCAGTCCGGAGGCCGCGGCCGCGGCGGCCACGCGCACGGTGAGGCCCGGGTCGCGATCGGGCCGCGCGTCGCGGGCGAGGGTGACCTCTCCGGCGTGCTCGACGACCCCCTCCGCGAGGGGCCGCCGTACCGGCGGACGGCGCAGCCGCGCGAGGCCGCGCCGGGGCAGGGCGTTCTGGGCGGTGCGAATCCCCACGTCGACGGCGTAGGCGACCGTCCGGCCGCTGTCACTGATCGTGCGGGCCAGGTCGAACCGGTCGCCGAGGCGCAGCGCCGCGCCGATCTCGTCGGCCTCCTGCGCGCGCACCTGATCGCGTGCCCGCCCGGAGATGCGGTGCAGCTCGGTGCGCACGTCCAGCAGCCGCCCGTACGCGGCTCCCAGGTCGTTGCCGGTGGTGCCGCTCGGGGTGGCCGACGGTGTCGGGATCCCGTCGGTCAGCTGGGCGAGCGAGAGGGCCTGCAGGAGCTGGACGTCGCGCATGCCGCCCCGGCCGTTCTTCAGGTCGGGCTCGGCGCGGTGGGCGATCTCCCCCGAGCGGCGCCACCGCTCGCGGGCCTGGTCGACGAGGTCGTCCACGCGGGTGCGGATGTCGGAGCGCCACTGCCGGCGCACACCGCTGATCAGCAGGTTGGTGATCTCCTCGTCGCCGACGATGTGCCGGGCGTCGAGCAGTCCGAGGGCCGCGGTGAGGTCCGACTTCGCCACGCGAACGGCCTCCGGCACGGTGCGCACGCTGTGGTCGAGCTTGATGTGGGCGTCCCACAGCGGGTACCAGATGCTCTCGGCCACGGCGGTGACGTGCTCGGGATCGATGCCGTCGTCGTGCACCAGCAGCAGATCGAAATCACTGTGGGGCAACAGCTCCCTTCGCCCCAGGCCGCCGACGGCGACGAGCGCGAGACCACTGTCCGGGCCGATGCCGGCCGCGGTGCCGTGCGTGGTGAGCCACACCTCGGCGAGGTCGGCGAGCGCTCCGCGCAGGGCCGCGGGATCGAGGCGGTGCTGCCCCGACGCGCGATCGAGGAGCCGGGACCGCGCGGCCACCAGTTCTTTCGCCCCGCCCGGCGCTGTGGCCCTCTCCGGCACCGTCATCGGCGTCCCTACAGCGCCTCGGCGCCGCGCTCGCCGGTGCGCACGCGGACCACGGACTCGACGGGCGTCACCCAGACCTTGCCGTCACCGATCTTGCCGGTGCGGGCGCCCTCGACGATCACGTCGACCACACTGTCCACGACGGCGTCGTCGACGACGACCTCGATGCGGACCTTGGGCACGAAGTCCACGGAGTACTCGGCGCCGCGGTAGACCTCGGTGTGGCCCTTCTGCCGCCCGTAGCCCTGCACCTCGCTGACGGTCATGCCGAGGATCCCGGCCTGCTCCAGGCCGGCCTTGACATCTTCGAGCGTGAACGGCTTGACGATCGCGGTGACCAGCTTCATCTCTGTTCCTTCTTGTTCGGGGGATTTCAGCTTATGCCCGGGTCACTCAGACCAGGTCGTAAGCCGTTTCAGCGTGCTCGGAGTTGTCGATGCCGTCCGCCTCGGACTCCTTGTCGATGCGCCATCCGAGCGGCTTCAGCGCGAAGGCGATGACCGCGGTCAGGATCGCCGTGAACGCCAGGGCGACTGCGGCGATCACGATCTGCACCACCAACTGCTTGTAGTCACCGCCGTAGAACAATCCGGTGTCCTTCGCCAGGAACCCCAGGGAGACGGTGCCGATCACGCCGGCCACGAGGTGCACGCCCACCACGTCGAGCGAGTCGTCGAAGCCGAACCTGGACTTCAGGCCCACACCGAAGGCGGCGGCGATACCGGCGACGACGCCCAGGATGATGGCGCCGACGGGGGTCACGTTCGCGCAGGCCGGGGTGATGGCGACGAGGCCGGCGACGACACCCGACGCGGCGCCGACGGTGGTGGCGTGTCCGTCACGGAACTTCTCCACTGCGAGCCAGCCGAGCATCGCGGCGGCGGTGGCGGCGGTGGTGTTGACCCAGGCGAGGCCCGCCGTGGCGTTGGCCGTGCCCGCGGAGCCGGCGTTGAAGCCGAACCATCCGAACCACAGCAGCGCGGCGCCGAGCATCACGAACGGGATGTTGTGCGGGCGGTAGGACTGCTTGCCGAAGCCGAGGCGCTTGCCGACGATGATCGCCAGTACGAGGCCCGCGATACCTGCGTTGATGTGCACGACGGTGCCGCCGGCGAAGTCGATGGGAGCCACGGTCGCCTTGCCGTCGGTGGTGCCGAAGAGCTTCGCAGCGATGCCCCCCTCCGCGGCGGACAGCAGTCCGCCGCCCCAGACCATGTGGGCGAGTGGCAGGTAGACGATGGTCGTCCAGATGCCGGTGAACAGCAGCCACGTCCCGAACTTCACACGCTCGGCGAGAGCGCCCGAGATCAGAGCGACCGTGATCACCGCGAAGGTCAGCTGGAACCCGGCGAAGACGATGGCCGGGAGCCCACTGCCCGCGGCGTTGAGCACCACCAGGGTGTCCGCGCCCGACGTCTTGGTCTCCATCAGTTGATCGAGGCCGAAGTACTTGAACGGGTTGTCGAACAGCCCGAGGTAGTTCCCCTCGCCGGAGAACGACGTGGAGTAGCCCCACAGCACGTAGATCACGGAGACCAGGCCCAGCGAGCCGATCGACATCATCATCATGTTGAGCACGCTCTTCTGACGGGAGAGACCGCCGTAGAAGAACGCGAGAGCGGGCGTCATGAGCAGCACCAACGCCGCGGACATCAGCATCCACGCGGTGGTGCCGGTGTCGACTTTGCCGAACAGTTCGTCGGGCACGGAAGCCAAGAGCACGGGAAACCTCCTCGGACGCGCCGCCGGTGCGACGCGAGTGAGAAAAGCTTCTGCCGCCGCGGTTTCCCGGCGGTCGCGCCCGTGTTGCCCGTGTGTAACCGGTCCGGGCGCCGTCGGGTCGCTGGGTTACGCCCGTGTTTCCGACGAGACCCTGTGCCTACTGCGCGGCGCGGCCGATCCCCCGCGCTCCCAGCCACCGCTCGATCTCGCGACCCGCGAGAGTCGCGGCCGTGGGCTCGCCCTCGGTGAGGGCCGCGCCGAAGTGCTTGCCCCGCACCCGCACGTGCTCGACATCGTCGGTGCCGAAGGCCGCGACCATCGCGCGGGCGTCGTCCGGGAAGCACGCCTGGTCGCCGGTGATCTCGATGAACAGCGTCGGCATCGTCACCGCAGGCGCGCAGCGCAGAAAGCCTGCGCGGCTGCTGAGCCCGGACCACGTCGACAGCCAGGCCTCGGGCGTGGTGAGCCGCCCGAAGCCGACGACGCCGTAGTCCGTGAGGTCGGGCCGGGCGCCGAACAGCGACCCGTAGGGTCGGTCGTTGGGGTCGATCGACGGATCCATGCAGCGCAGGTCGGCGTCGGTGCGCTGCACGGTGAGGAACTCGGTGGCCAGCGCGGCACGGCGGTCCGCCGGATCGCCGCCCTCCTTGAACCGCCGCTGCGCCTCCCGCGCCACCGCGACGCGCTCCCGGGCCACGGTGTCGAGCCGCTCCACCCGTACGCGCTGTGCCGCGCGGTACCTCTCGATGAAGTCCGGCGGGTACGACGACGGCTCGGGCGCCGGCCGGTAGCCGTTGGCGGGGTTGAACGGGTCCAGCTCCGGGATCACCGACAGGGGGTCGGACTCGTCCGCCACGGACGGATCGATCATGCGCAGCAGCAGCTCCCCCTGGCCGGGGTGCGGCGCCATGAACACCGCGTGGTCGGGCAGGGGCATCGTCGCCGTGCGCAGCGGCACGGGCTTGCCGCCCGGAGTGCCCGCGAACCGATCGTGGGCGGGCAGGCCGGCCTGCTCGATGTAGAACGCCGCGAGCGCCCCGCCGCCGGAGTGGCCGACGGCGATGACGCTCTCGTATCCCTGGTCCCGCAGGAAGACGTGACCCGCGGCCATGTCCAGCAGCGCCTGCTCGTGCAGCAGCGTGAGGTCGTTGCCCTGGGTGCGACTCCCCTGGGTCCACACCGCGACCCCGCGCCGGAGGAACTCGGGCACGAGCACGTGGTGGGTGAAGTCCTGGCGGGGGTGCATGAGGAAGGCGACGGCGGTGGCTCCGGGCACCGTGCGCAACACGCCGGCCACCTTGGCCCCGTCGACGGTGACCAGCTCGACGGGCGTCGCGACGGTGCCCTCCGGCACGTCCTCGGCGTCGAGGTACCGTCCCGCGCCGAGCCGCTCTGCGGTGGTCATCGGTCCACCACCCGGAGGGCGTTCTTGTCGTGCTGCGCGACCTTCGAGTCCTCCAACCCGGCGAGGGAGCTGTACCAGACGGCGTGCCGACAGCCCGTCGCGCGACGGTCGATGACGATCTCCTCGGGCCGGGTGATCCGGAAGTACGGCCCCACCTTCGTGATCTCGACGTCGGCCTCGGCGCCCGCGACCGTGACGACGCCCTCGTTCTCCGGGACGTCCAGGACGTACATGCGGCTCATCGGGCGGCCTCCTTCTCCAGGTTCTTCTCCCAGGCCTCGGCGCGCTCGACGATCAGCTCGGCCTTGCGGACGAGCAGCGCGTCCATCGACGGTGCGCCGCCGGAGACCACGTCGCACAGCGCCTCGATGGTGAGCGCGGCGTCGAGGTCCTCCTGGGGTGTCACCGGGCGCAGGGCCCGGGTGATCTCGATCATGTAGCCGTTGGGGTCGTGCGTGTAGATCGACTCGATGGTCTCGTGCATCACCTGCATCTCGCAGGGCCACGCCGAATCGTCCAGGCGGCGGCGGTATTCGAGCAGATCCTCCTCGCTGTCCACGTGGATGGCGAGGTGCCGCGAGTTGACGAAGTAGCCGGGCGTGCCCTGCGGCAGCCGGGCCCAGGAGTCGCCGGGGGCGCTCGGATCGCCGATCGGCTCGAGGCCGAAGTAGAAGAAGAAGGCCATCCGGTCGCCGTTGCCGATGTCGAAGAAGAAGTGGATGAAGTCCGGGTGGTCCTCGGGCCCCCAGCCGGCGGCGCAGATCGAGTGGACGATGGGGAACTTCAGCACGCCGTTGTAGAAGCGCACGGTGCCCACCGGATCGAAGGTGGGGAAGGCGGCGTGGTCGACGCCCTGCACGCGGTGCTCGGTGTTCTCGGTCATGACGGTGCTCCTTTCGGGTGCGGGTTCGAGTGTCAGGCGCCGACGGCGGCGGGAGCGTCGGCCCGCAGCAGCGAGCCGGCCCCGGGGATGTCGACGGTGGCGCCCACGGCCCGCAGGATGCGGTAGGCGCCGGCGGTGGCGGCCGTGATGACGGGCACGCCGAACTCGTCCTCGGCGGCCTGGACCAGGTCGAGCGAGGGCATCTGCACGCAGGCGGAGAGGACGAGCGCGTCCACGCCGCTCAGGTCCATGCTGCGGGCGGCCTCCATGACCCGGTCGCCGGGTATGCAGCCGACCTCGGCGTTGTCGGCCACCTCGAGGGCGCGCCAATCGGTCACCGTCAGGCCCTCGTGCTCGAGGTAGGCCATGACCTGTTCGGCCAGGGGGCGCAGGTACGGGGTCACGACGGCGATCCGCTTCGCGCCCATGTCGGCGAGCGCGTCCACGAGAGCCCCGGCGCTGGAGAGCACGGATGCCTCGCTGCCACCGGCGGCGAGTTGCTCGGCGATCGACAGCTCGACCTTGTGATGCTCGCCGAGTCCGCTCGACATGATCGCGACCAGGCAGGCGTAGAGCATGGCGTCCACACCCGCGTCGCCGAGCTCGATGACGCACCGCTCGCGCTGCGCGTTCATCGCGGCGAGCTGCTCGGGCGAGACCTTCTTCATGCGCATCCGGCTCGAGTGGAAGGTGAACTCCTGCTCCGGGTGCCGGGCCAGGATGCGCGGCATCTCGGTCTCGACGGTGACGTTCGAGCTGGGGACGACCAGTCCGATCCGAATGGGCTTGGCGCTCATGGTTCTCCTCCGATGGGTTTCGCCTTCCCTCCCAGTATTCGACGTCAGCGTTCAAATGTCAACACCAATGTCAGGATCGTGACGTCGATGTCACCGCACACCGACGACGCCCGCCCCGCCGGGAGGCGGAGCGGGCGTCAGGCAGGCGACGAAGTCGCGGAAAGATGCTGTCAGATCAGAGGTTCGAGCCGGTCCAGGCGGCTGCGGATCTCCGCGAGCAGGTCGGCCGGGCCGGCCACGGCACCGTCGACCTCGGGGACGCAGAGCATCTGCCGGGCGAGGGCGCTGATGGTGTCGACGATGGCCTGCACCTCGACGCCGTTCGCGGGTTTGGCCCACCAGGCGACCCAGTTGCACATGCCCAGCAGGCTGAGCGCGGCGGTACGGGGGTCGACGGGCGTGAACTGGCCCGCCTTGATCCCCTCCTCGATGATCGCGACCACCTCGCGCAGCACGCGGCGGCGAGCAGCGGCGTGATCCTCCCCCGCCTCCTTCGGCAGCATCATCTCGGAGCGGTCGAGGATGCGGAACTGGCTCGGATGCTCGGCGCGCTGCCGGACGAGCTGCTCGGTCAGGATGGTGAGCTTCTCGGTGGGCTCGAGGTCGGCGCGGGCGCTGAGCTCGGCGAAGACGTCGGCGAGCGCCTGCGAGACCCGCTCGACCAGCATCACCAGCAAGTCCTCCTTGCTGCTGATGTAGTGGTAGAGCGCGGGCCGCGACACCCCGACGGCGTCGGCGATGTCCTGCAGGCTGGTGGCGTCGTAGCCCTTCACGGCGAACAGGTCCGTCGCCGCGTCGAGCACGTCGCCGATCACCAGTTCGCGCCGCCGCTGACCGCTCGCCTTACTCGTGCGTTCCCCCGTCGCCATGGCTCGCAGTGTACGCACGCCGCGACTCACCCCACGGTGACGACGGCGTCCGCCCGGCCCGCGCCCACGGCCGCGGCACCCTCCGACCGCAGGGCCACGGGAATCTCCACGACCACGGTCTTGCCGGCCCAGCGCACGCGCTCGGCCAGGTCGATCCGAGCGCCCACGTCCGTCGGGCTCGACGGTCCGCCCAGCACTACGACGGGCGCGCCGGCACCGCGCAGCGCGGCGACGAGGTCGTCGTGCGCGGGCCCCCACACCTCCCCGCCGGTCCACTCGGCGCGGACGGCGTCGGCACCGTCGAGCCGCCCGGCCGGCAGCTCCCGCCGGGGCGCGGACAGTCCGGGCACCTCGAGCGGACGGCTCAGCACCCAGTCGTCGACGGTGCCGGGCGCAGCGACGGGCGCCTCCCCCAGTTCCCGCAGCGCGACGGCGGCGACCTGCGGGTACTCGGCGGCGTAGTGCTCGAGCCCGAGGTTCCCGGCGCGGGTCATGTAGGACAGGGCGATCCGCTCGGGCGCCTCGGCGGTGCGCTCGCGGAAGCTGGACCACCAGTTCTGGGAACGGGCGGCGAGGTGCTTGAACCGGCTCACGTACGGGCGGCGCGCGGCCTCGTAGGCGGCGAAGGCCTCGGCGACGTCCTCGTGCTCGGAGAGCGCCCGCGCCAGGGCGATGGCGTCCTCGAGCGCGAGCTTCGTGCCGGAGCCGATCGTGTAATGCGCGGTGTGCGCGGCGTCGCCGATGAGCACGACCTTGCCGATCGACCAGCGATCGAGGGAGACCGTCGGGAACTGCGCCCACCGGGTGCGGTTGGCCAGGAGCTTCCGGCCGCCGAGTTCCTCGGTGAAGACGTCCTCGAGCAGCGCGAGGCTGCGCTCATCGGACTCGCCGGCGGGGGTCTCGTCGGCGAACCGGTCCAGGCCCGCCGCACGGAAGGAGTGGTCGTCGGTCTCGATGAGGAAGGTGCTCCGGTCGTCGGCGTACGGGTAGGCGTGGACCACGAACGTGGCATCGCCCCGGGTGCGCCAGGTGAAGTTGGCGTCGTCGACCGCGAAATCGGTGCCGCACCACATGAAGTGGAGGCTGCCGTAGCTGACGGACGCGCCGAGCTCGTCGGCGAAGCGCTCCCGGACGGCGCTGCGCGCACCGTCGGCGGCGATGATCACGTCGGCCTCGATGTCGTCGATCCCCGTCTTCGCGCCGAGCCGGATGTCCACGCCCACCTCGAGCGCCGATTTGGTGAGCACCTCGAGCAGCACGGCGCGCCCGATCGCGAGGTTGCGGGCTCCGTGCAGCTCCACCTCGCGGTCGCCGGTGCGCAACACCAGGCTGTGCCCGTCGTGGCTCGCCTCGCGGAGCCGATCGGCGGTGACCGGATCCGCGGCGGCCATGTTGGACATGGTCGATTCGGTCAGTCCCACACCGAATCCGAAGGTCTCGCCGCTCGCGTCCGACCGCTCGTACACGGCGACCTGCGCGCGCGGGTCGCCGAGCTTGATCAGCCGCGCCGCGGCCAGACCGGCGGGCCCGCCGCCGATGATCGCTACCGTCCTGTTGCCCATGATCGTCTTCCTCGTATTCGTGTCGGTCAGCGCGCGGACTCGGCGCGCAGTGCTTCGGCGACCCGCTCGCGCAGGTCCTTCTTGGAGACCTTCCCCACGTTGGAGAGGGGGAACTGGTCGACGACCTCGATGCGCTCGGGGCGCTTGTACCCGGCGAGGCCCTGCGCGGTGAGGAACTCACCGATCGTCGCGACCGTCGGCGCGGGACGCCCGTCCTCGACGATGAGGTACGCGCACGCCTTCTCCCCCAGCACCGGGTCGGGCATGGCGACGAGCGCCGCACTGACGATGTCCGGGTGGCGCAGCAGCACCTCCTCGACCTCCTCCGCGTGGATCTTCTCGACGCCGCGGTTGATCACGTCCTTGATCCGCCCCTCGATCGAGTAGACGGTCACGCCGTCGATCACGTGGGCCCGCGCGAGATCGCCGGTGCGGTAGAAGCCGTCGGCGCTGAAGGCGTCGCGGTTGTGCTGCTCGGCGCGGTAGTAGCCGCGGATCGTGTACGGCCCTCGGGCGCAGAACTCGCCGATCTCGCCGACGGGCACCTCGTCGTCGCCGCCGATCTCGGCGATCCGCACCTCGTCGGCGGGCGAGACCGGTGCGCCCACGCTGTGGTGCCGGACGTCCTCGCCGGCACCGTCGGGCGTCACGAGGAACATCCCCTCGGCCATGCCGAACATCTGCCGCACCGGGATGCCCAGCTCGTCACGCAGCCGGATCGAGACCTCCTCGGGCAGCGCCTGCCCACCGACGATGAGGTCGACGACGCTGGAGAGGTCCGCGGTGGCGCTGCGCGGCTCCTCCAGCAGGCGCACCACGAGCGCGGGCGGCATGAGCGGCAGCACCGTGGGCCGCTCGGCCTCGATGAGGTCGAGCAGCTCGGGGATCTTCGGCGTGGGCGCGAGGACCACGGTGGATCCGCTGAGCAGCGCCGGCTGGAGGGCGAGGGCGATGCCGGCGTTGTGCATCACCGGCAGCGGGTAGAGGATCCGGGTCTCGGTGCCCCATCCCAGCGCGCGGGCCCAGGCGCGGGCGTTGTGCACGTACTCCTCGTGCAGGCGGGGCGCGACCTTCGGCAGGCCGGTCGTGCCGCCGGAGAGCTGGAACAGGGCGATCTGCTCGG
This sequence comes from Tsukamurella sputi, assembly GCF_007858445.1. Lineage (GTDB taxonomy): Bacteria > Actinomycetota > Actinomycetes > Mycobacteriales > Mycobacteriaceae > Tsukamurella > Tsukamurella sputi. The sequence goes on from NZ_VIGV01000002.1 coordinate 699,643, forward strand.
GATCGACCGCGGGGGCCGCCGGTGCCGTCGCGCCGGCCGCGAGCAGGTCCTCGTACGTCGGGGTGGCACCGATCGCGGCACCGCGAGCGACGATGACGACCGGAAGCGCACCGTCGGCGTGCAGGGCGGAAGCGACGGCGATGGTCTGCCCCTTGCCGTAATCGCCCTGGACGACGGTGGCCCGGGCGCCGACGTGCTCGGCGAGCAGGCCGATCTCGCGGACGCCGTGCTGCGGCAGGGTGCAGACGGGGCGCAGGCCGGCGATGAGTGCGCCGAGGTAGGCGACGACGGTCTCCGCGACATTGCCCATCTGGAACATGATCGGTTCGCCCGGCCGCAGGTCCGTGGCGGAGAGGACGCCGCGGGCGAACCGGTCCGCGCGGTCGAACAGCTCCGCGTAGGTCCAGCGGACCTCGGGCGTGATCAGGGCCGCGCGCTCGGCGAAGACGCCCGCCGCTGCGCGGAGTTCGTCCGGGAGGGAGGAGCCGCGCCACAGCCCCTCGTCCCGGTACCTGCGCACGTACTCGTCGGGGTAGGCAACGAGGCCGGGCTCGTGGAAGGGGCTGGTCATCTGCATCACCGCAATCGTCTCTGACATAGAAGTCAAATTATCAACACAACTGTTGACAATCAAGGGGTTCGCGGAGTTTTCTTGACATCGACGTTGAAATCTCGCCATCGACGTATCGTTGCTTCACCCGCACAAGGAGACCTCACCATGACCACCGCCACCGCCCCCGTGGAATCGATCACCCTCGTCGCCGACGACGTCTCGCTCGCCGCCCGCATCGCCCGTCCCGCCGGTACCTCGCGCGCCCTGATCCTCGCCGTGCACGGCGGCACCTACGACTCCGAGTACTTCGAGGTGGGCGACGATTCCCTGCTCGCGATCGCCCCCGCGCTCGGCTACACCGTGGTCGCCGTGGACCGCCCGGGCTACGGCGGCAGCGCCGACGTCGCCGCGGATCGCCTGGGCTTCGACGCCCAGGCGAGGATCCTCACCGCCGCGATGGACGGACTCGCCGCGAGCTTCGACCTCCCCGTCGTGCTCGTCGGCCACTCGATCGGCGGCATGCTCGCGCTGCTCGTCGCGGCGTCGTCGAGCACGCCCCGCGGCGTCGAGGTCAGCGGGCTCGGCGAGCTGTGGCAGCCCGGCATCCGTGAGATGTGGGGCGGCCTGCGCGGCGACGCGCCGTCGATCGCGCTACCGCCCGAGGCGCACGCCGGCGTCATGCTGGGACCGGAGGGCACCTACCCCGCGGCCGCGACCGCCCGCGACGGGGAGCTGCTGCGCCCCATGCCGATGCCCGAGCTGTACGACGTCGTCGACTGGGCCGACCGGCTGCCCGCGGTCGGCGCCGCGGTGAGCGCACCCGTCCGCCTGACCTTCGCGGCGCACGACAACATCTGGCGCTCCGACGACGAGGCCGTCGCCGCCGTCGCGCGACACTTCACCGCCGCACCCTTCGCCGCCACGCTGATGGCGGACGTCGGCCACTCCATCGAGTTGCACCACATGGCCCGCGCGTACGTGCTCAGCCAGCTCTCGTTCGTCGAGCAGGTCCTGGCCTGATCGATCGCCAGGACGAGGGAACTACCCCAGCAGGGCGTCGACGAACGCGGCCGGCTCGAACGGCGCCAGGTCGTCGGCGCCCTCGCCGAGGCCCACGAGCTTCACCGGCACGCCCAGTTCGTGCTGCACGGCGTAGACGATGCCACCCTTGGCGGTGCCGTCCAGCTTGGTGAGCACGACGCCGGTGATATCCACGACCTCCGCGAAGACCTTCGCCTGCGCGAGGCCGTTCTGGCCGATGGTCGCATCGAGAACCAGGAGCACCTCGTCGACCTTGGCCTTCTTCTCGACGACGCGCTTGACCTTGTCCAGCTCGTCCATCAGGCCGGTCTTGGTGTGCAGGCGGCCGGCGGTGTCGATCATGACGACGTCGACACCCTGCTCCGTGCCCTTGGCCACGGCGTCGAAGGCGACGGCGGCGGGGTCGGCCCCCTCCTTGCCGCGCACCACCTCGGCGCCGACGCGCTCGCCCCAGGTCTGCAGCTGATCAGCCGCGGCGGCACGGAAGGTGTCCGCAGCGCCCAGCAGCACCCGGCGGCCGTCGGCCACCAGGACCCGGGCGAGTTTGCCGGTGGTCGTGGTCTTGCCCGTGCCGTTGACGCCGACCACCAGCAGGACCGACGGTGCGCCCGCGTGCGGCAGGGCCTTGATGCTGCGGTCGTACTCGGGGTGCAGCTCCTCGATCAGCACCTGGCGGAGAAGCGCCCGGGCCTCGGCGGCGCTGGAGACGCCCTGCGTCGCGATCCGGTCGCGCAGCTTCTCGACCACGGCCATCGTCGTGGGGGTACCGAGGTCCGCGAGCAGCAGCGTGTCCTCGATCTCCTCCCAGGAGTCCTCGTCCAGGTCGCCCGCGCCGAGCAGGCCCAGCAGCGACGCACCCACCGTCGACTGCGAGCGCGCGAGCCGGCCCTTGAGCCGGTCCAGGCGGCCCGCCGTCGGGGCGATCTCGTCCAGCTGCGGGGCCGACGGTGCCGCATCCTCCGCCGGAGCGGCGGGCGCCGCAGGTGCGGCCGGCGCCTCGGGCGCCTCGGGCTCGGGCTCGGGCTCGGGCTCGGCAGGAGCCTCCGGCTCAGCAGGCGCGATGGGCGCCGAGTCCTCGATCAGCTCGATCTCGGTGGGCACCTCCGGAGCGACGTTCGCGATGCCGGGGTCGATCTCCTCGGCCTCGGCGAGGCGAGCGTCCGCCTGCGCCTGCTCAGCCTCGGCGGCCTCCTGCTCACGGCTCTCCTGCAGGTTCTTGAGCGAGACCTGGGGCGCGGCTTCGACCTTCGGCGCGGGCGGCGCCTTCGGCACCAGCGGCACGGGCTCGGCCTCGCGGGTTCCCTCACTGAACGTGAAGCCGCCGCCGGCCTTGTACCCGCCCGACTTGTCGAGGCTCTTCGGCTCCGGAGTCTCGTCCTTCAGCGACACCCGCCGGCGCTTGTTCAGGTAGAAGCCGGTGGCCAGAGCCACCAAGACCACGAGGATGACGGCGACGGCGATGAGGATCGCGATGGTGGAAGTGCTCACGCCTCGACTGTAGTCAACGGCCGCTCAGCGACCGGCGGCGCTGCGCGCGGCGCGGCGACGGGCCCACGCCGGCGCATGCTCGGGAAGGGGCCCGATCGCGATCATCCGGGCGGTCACGCCCTGGAGGACGGGAAACCGGCGGAGCACCCGCAGCGGCAGTGGCAAGGCGGTGGCACCGTGGGTCCCCGCCACGGGTCCGGCGAGGGCGGGCGCGAGAATCGCGCGGTGGATCCCGCGCTGCACGCCCTGGATCACCACGGTCGGCAGCCACCGTCGCCGCTGGACCTTCGCCAGCAGCCGTGCCGGAACCGCACCGCGGGAGCGCAGAGTGGGCCCGAGTATCCGAGCGGCGGCTACCGCGTCGGCGACGGCCAGGTTGATCCCGACACCGCCCACAGGTGACATGGCGTGCGCCGCGTCGCCCAGAAGAAGCAGGCCGTCCGCGTACCAGCGACGGAGCCGGTTGAGCTCGACGTCGAGAAGTTTGACGTCGTCCATCGATGCGACGGAATCGAGCCGGTCGGCCGTCCAGGGCAGCAGCGCGGCCACGTCGCGGCGGAATTCCTCGATGCCGGCCGACCGGAGAGCCGCGTCGTGCCCCTTGGGGATGACGTAGGCGCACTGCCAGTACTCGCCCCGGTCGATGGTGATCGCGAACCGCCCGACGCTGAGCCGTCCGAAGACCCCGTCGGGGTCGGTGCTCGTACGCGGCAGCCGGAACCACAGCACGTCCATCGGTACCCCGAAGCGACGCGGCCTGATCCCGGCGGCGGCGCGGACGGCGGACGACCGGCCGTCGCACGCAACCGTCAGAGACGCCGCCAGGTCGTGCTCGGTGCCCGTCGCGCGGTCGCGATAGCGCACGCCGACGACGGTGTCGTCCTGCCGGAGCACGTCGATGACTTCCGCGTCACGGATCAGAGTGAAGGTGCGCTCCTCCGCCGCAGCTGCGGCGAGGAGATCGAGCAGGTCCCACTGCGGCGCGAACGCGATGTTCCTGTGCGCGCCGGGTAACCGGCGGAAGTCGGCGACCGGAGCCTCGCCCGCATCGAGCCGGACCGTCATCCGTTCGACGTCACGGTGCGGCATCGCCGCGAACCGCTCGCCGAGGCCGAGTTCGTCGAGCAGGGTCAGGGTCGAGGCGTGCACCGTGTCGCCGCGGAAGTCGCGCAGGAAGTCGGAGTGCTTCTCCAACACGGTGACTCGCACCCCGCCGCGCGCGAGCAGGAGTCCGAGCACCATGCCCGCGGGGCCGCCGCCCACGACGGCGCACTCATTATTCATCATGTGTTGAAATCTACTCCAGGCGTGACGCGCGGACAAGAGCGAGCGGCGTCCGGGCACCGCTGCGATCGAGATCACGGATCCCGGATCGCGGTGATCAGAACTCTTCGCGGGCCGTACGACCACAACTAGCGTTCAGCTTCCATCGGGCTCCCCACCTCCTGAAGAAAGCGAGATCGCCCCATGCGCACTCCCCTTCCCCGCCGGACCTTCGTCGCCGCGGTGGCCGTCACGGCGGCCGCAGCGGCGGGCGTCGTCGCCGCGCCCGCCGCGAACGCCGACACCCTCACGGGCACGTTCTCGATCGACTCGGGTTCCTACTTCCGGATGATCCTGCCCAGCGGCACCTCCTCGGGCCCGTTCCTCGCGAACGGCAACTCGACCGACTCGGACAAGACGATCACCCCGCTCTCCGGGTCGTTGACCTCGGGCTCGTACCAGGGCCAGGTGACCTCGGCGCGCACCTTCTTCGGCTCCGACTTCGTGACCTCGACCAAGGCCACCGACCCGCAGACCGGCTCGACGACGGCCGTCCCGACGATCACCCGCAACGGCTCGTCGCTGTCGGGTGACCTCTCGGCGTTCGGCGTCGCCTGGAACGGGCAGGTCTTCAACCAGGGTGCACCGAAGCCGGGGGGCGGCCTCCCGGGCAAGACCAGCCGCGTCACCGGCTCGATCAACGGCTCCAGCTACACCCTCACCTGGACCAGCCAGATCGTCGGCGGACCGTTCAACAACTTCACCGGCCTGTGGCATCTCACCGGTACGTACAGCAAGTAGCCGGTCCGGCCGGCGCGACGGCGGCGTTGCTCGGGGGCGTCCCCCGGCTGCGGGCGGTCGCGCCGCCCCGCACCGCGGCGGCGGCTCCCGCTCGTCTCTGGCCCGCGTGGATCCTCCTCGTTGCGGGGCTGGCCCTGGCACTGGGCTCGGTGGCGGGCGGGCTGCCCACCACCTCCGCCGGCGCGACGAAGATGCTCGACGCCTTCTCGCCGCACCTGACGCCGGCATCGCTGGATCGCCTCGACGGTGACGTCGACGGGATCTCCCGCTTCGGGGCAGCCACCCGCGCGGAGTCCGCGGCGGGCCGTCTCACCGGTGCGCCGCGCACCGCCGACTACGCGAACCGGTCGGTGGACATCGAGACCAACGCCCGCGAGCTGCTCGCCTCGGCCCGGGCGGCGAAGCCCGACGTCGACGCCCTCGCCCGGATCCGCGGACTCGGGACGCTCCCCCAGCTGCTCCTGCTCGTGGGGATCGTGCTGGCGGTCGCCGGCGCGGTGCTTCTGCGTTCCCGATCGGCGCCGCAGCGGCGATGGGCGAGCGCAGCCGCGGCGGTCGGTGCCGTCGTCCTCCTGGTGCATCCCTTCGCCTCCGGGCTGGCGGGCGGCTCCGGATCGGCGGGACGCGTGATCGACCGGTTCGCTCCGATCATGACCGAGCAACAGGTCGTGCGCCTCCAGCACGACTTCCTCTCCCTGGTCGGCGCCGTCGGGGAGATCGACCGCGGCACCGCGGTCCGGCGCACGCCGGAGGTCCGCGCCTTCACCGCCTCCTGGCAGACGGTCTCCTCCGACCTCGCGTCGCTCACCGGCGCGATCAACGACAACCTCCCCGACTACCGGCGTCTGGCATCCACCAACGCCGCGCTTCCGACACCCGGCGGGACCTTCGCGGTCCTGCCCTGGGCGGAGCTCGCCCTCGGCGTCGTCGTGGCGGGCGCCCTGGTCGGGTCCCGACGAAAGGCCCTCCCATGAGAGCGATCTCGGCTCCACGCCGGACCACGCGGCGCGTCGGCGCGCTCGCGCTCATCGCTGTGATCGCAGCGGCGTCCGCGGCATGCGGCTCGCCAGCACCGTCGCAGCCGGAGAATCCCGAGCAGCTCGTCGGACTCTTCCGTTTCACGCCCGGTGGATTCGCCGGCGGGAAGCCGACGGGCACCTACTTCAAGATGGCGATCGTCGGCGGCACGGCCGACGGGCCCTTCGTGAACAACGCCAACTCGCCGATCGACGAAGGCCGGGTCACCGCCCTGCGGCCGGGCTCCGCGGGCGGCCTGCGCACCGGCGCCTATCAGTCGGAGGCGAAACCCGGTTTCCGTAACGGTGATTCGCTCTCGGGATCGGTCATCACGCCGACGAAGTTCTTCGACGTGCTGTTCGGGATCTCGACGAACGCCGTCGACCCGCAGACCCTCGCGGCCCTCCCGACCCCCTCGGTGACGCGGACCGGCACGCGGCTGACCGCGGACGTCTCCGCCTGGGCCGCGTCGTGGAACAACCAGGAGTTCAATCAGGGCGCACCGAAACCCGTCGCGCGCACCGACGCCGCCGCGGCGGGCCAGGAACAGGTCGCGAAGGCCTGGGACGTCGTCTCGCAGCGCTGGCTGGCCCAGCCCGCCGCAGCGAAGTCCACCGGCCCCACCGCGACCGGGACCTTCGACCCCGCCACCCGGCGCTTCACTCTCGACTGGACGAGCCACATCCAGGGCGGACCGTTCAACGACTTCACGGGCGTCTGGCACCTGGAGGGCGTCTTCGAGCCCGGACTCCCTCCCACCGCCGCCGGTCCGCCCGCGTCTCCCCATTCCTCCGCACCGAAGAAGGCACCATGACCCGCATCCCGCCCGCGCTCGCCCGCACCGTCGTCACCGCCGCCCTCGCGGTCGCGGTCCCCGTCGCCGGCAGTGCGACGGCGGCCCCGACTCCGAAGCCTGCACCGAATCCGGCACCGTCTCCGGGCAGTTCGACAACGTCCCCGTCCGCTGCTGCGAAGCCGACCGGGGCGACGTCGTCGACGGGAAAGCCCGGGGGTGCGGCGTCCACCGTCGTGCCCGGCGTGAACCCGGCCGACATCCAGTGCCCGCTCGGCTGGCCCAAGCCGCGGGAGAAAGGCGGCCTGGCCTCCCTCATCCTGCTCGCACCCGCAGCCGGTGCGTTCACCGACGAGGCCTTCGCCGCCGGCCAGGCCTACGATCCGATCCTCAGCCTGTTCGGCCCCTTCCTCGCCGCGATCAAACCCGTGATCGAGCAGTCGCAGCCTGCGCTCGCAGGCCCCGTCGGCGCGCTCAACGCCGCCGAGCAGGCCGTCTACGACGCGATCAAGCCCCTCTACGCGCAGTACCGGCCCAAGGTCATCGAGGCCCTGACCAAGACCGGCGACGACCTCGCGCCCGCCCTCCAGGAGCTGGCCGCCACACCCGCCGCCGCGTGCCTCGTGGCCTGGGAGGACCAGGTCCTCGTCGGCCTGCAGACCGGGAAGTGGTCGCCCATCGCCACCGGCGGGCTGGCCGCGCTCGGCGAGCTCGCCACGAGCGGCAAGGGCGGCGGGGCCGCGCAGGCGGCACCGGCCACAAAGCCGGGCGCGAAGCCCGCCACACCGAAGCCCGGCACGACCGTCGCCGCGAAGCCGCGGTGATCGAACTCTCCGGGGTCACGGTCCGCTACGGCGGGGCGGTGGCCGTCGAGGACGTGACCTTCACCGCACAGTCGGGCGAGGTCACGGGGCTGATCGGCCCGAACGGCGCCGGGAAGTCGACCACCCTGCGGCTGATCGCCGGTCTGGAGCACCCTGCGTCCGGGACGGTCACGATCGACGGCCTACTCTACGCCGATCTCCCGAACCCGGGCTCCGCGATCGGCGTCCTCCTCGACGCCGGTTGGGCGTCGCCGACGCGGACCGCGCGCGAGCACCTGCGCTGGATGGCGGCGGCGATCGGGCTGCCTGGCGACCGTGTCATCGCGGCGCTGGAGCTGGTCGGCCTCCAGGACGTGGCCGACCGGCCCGTCGGCGGCTTCTCGTTGGGCATGCGGCAGCGGCTCGCGATCGCGGGCGCGGTGCTCGGTGACCCGCCGGTCATCGTCCTCGACGAGCCGGTCAACGGCCTCGATCCCGAGGCCATCGCGTGGATCCGCCGTACGCTCCGCGCCCTCGCCGACGAGGGGCGGACGGTTCTGCTGTCGTCGCACCTGCTGAGCGAGCTGGAGCAGACCGCGGACCGGATCGTCGCGCTGCACGAGGGCCGCGTGGTCGCGGATGCACCGCTCGCCGAACTCATCGAGCCCGCGCCGCCGGGGCGCTCAGGGCTCGAGGAGCTGTACTTCCGGCTCACGGGCGACGACGGTGCCGACACCCCCGCTCGCGCAGAGGCCCCCGCCCGGCCGCCCGGCGTCGTTCGACGGTCCGTCGCCGCAGAATCCCGGAAGTCGCTGACCTCCCGCGGTTTCCGCGCTGCGCTCGGCGGCGCGCTCGGCGCGGCCCTCGCGGTGGCCGTGGTCGTGGGCGTCTTCTCGCCGGTCTTCCGCGACGCGTCCGTGACCACCGCGGCGTACGGTGCCGGGCTCGTCGGCGGAGCGCTCATCGTGGTTGCCGGAACCCTGCTGATCGGCCTCGATCGCGAGCACGGCACCCTGGCGCTGACGCGGATACTGCTCCCCCGGTCGCTGCTCGGCTACGGCGCGAAGGCACTGGTGGCCGGCGTATCGGGCGCCGCGACCGGGCTGCTGAGTGCGGTGCTCGCCATCGTGATCGCGCTCGTCACCGGGCTTGCCTCTCCCGGCCGCGAGGTGCTGCACCTCCTCATCAGCATCCCGGTCGCGGGCGTCCTCCTGGCGGTGCTCGGGCTCGCCGTCGGGCATCTCGTCCCGTCCACGACGGCGGCGGTCGGGGTCGTGCTCGGCTGGTGGTTCCTCGTGGAGGCGATCGCGGTGCCCGCGCTGCCCTTCGGTCGTGCGCTGGCGGCGTGGCTGCCCGCGACCAGCGCGCAGTTCGGGACGATCGGCGTCCCCGCCCACACGGCGGCGTGGTCGCCGTGGATCTCGGTGGCGATCCTCGCCGCATGGACTGCCGTTCTCAGTGCGATCGCCGCGGTCCGGGAACGCCGGGCCTGACGCCGCCGTCGGCCGCCACGCCGCCTGCTAACGTCGAAGTCCGATTCGGTCAGGGGAACCCGGTGGGATTCCGGGACTGGCGCGCAACGGTGTGGGGCAACACGCTCCGAGTCCGATACCCGGCCGACTCGCATGTGTCCATCGCCGCCCCGCGCACGGGCTGCCGACGAAAGAGTGAAAACCATGCGCTCTGCCGCCCTTCTCGCACCCGTCGTCGCCGCCGCGACGCTCCTCGCCGGATGCGGCACCGCCGATCAGGCGGCCGCTCCGAGTAGCCGGGCGAACGGGAGATTCCCGGTCACCGTCAGCACCTGCGACTTCGCCTCCGAAGTCAAGGCCGAGCCGCGACGGATAGTCACGATGAACCAGGGCGCGACCGAGGTGGCGCTCGCTCTCGGCGTCGCCGATCGGATGGTGGGTACGGCGTACCTCGACGACGCCGTCGCACCACGCTTCCAGGCCGATTACGCCAGGATCCCCGTGCTCGCGGCGAAGTACCCGACGCAGGAGAAGATGCTGTCGGTGCGGCCGGACCTGGTCTACGGCTCGTACAACTCCGCATTCAGCGAGAAGAACGCCGGCGATCGCGCGAAATTGCAGGGGCAGGGCATCGCGACGCTGCTGGCACCGTCGGGCTGCGCGAAGAAGCCGGAGCGCGCATCGTGGGACCTGATCTGGGAGGAGCTGACCGACGCCGGTAGGGCCTTCGGCACCGAGGATGCCGCCGCGAAGCTCATCGCACAGCAGAAGGCCGAGCTCGAGAGCCCTGCCCTCAAGGGCGCGGCGAAGGGCCAGCGCATCCTGTGGTGGGATTTCGGCGCCAACTCGGGCCTGAACGTGGGCGCCGGCAAGGGCAGCCCGCAGCTGATCATCGACTCGGTCGGCGGCGTGAACGTCTTCGCGGACCAGCCGGGTAACTGGGCGGAGATCTCGATGGAGAACGTCGTGGGCACGAATCCCGACGTGATCGTCGTCGCGGATGCGTCCGGCCATCCGGCGCAGGAGCGGATCGACCAGGCACGCAAGGATCCGGCGATGGGTCAGCTGCGTGCGGTCCGCGAGAACCGCTTCGTGGTCATCCCGTTCTCGGAGACCACGTCCGGCGTCCGCCTGCTCGACGGTGCGCGCCGCGTCGCGGACGGGATCAAGGCCCTGCCGTGACGGCGGTCCTGGTGGGCATGTCCGCCGGCGTCGACCCCGCTGAGCTGCGTTCCCTCGCCGCGAATGCGGGAGCCGAGCCGGCGTTCCTGCAGGTCCACGACCCCGCGCTGGTCGACGTCCTGACGACGGTGGCCGACCGCGGCACTTCCGACCTCCTGCTGATCGGCACAGGGTGGGCGCAGCCCGGCCCGAAGCGGTCGTGGTTGCGCCGGGTCGCCGCGCACTGGCTCCGGAGCTACGACGGAGCGCCGACCGTCCGGCTCTCCCCGCAACTGCTCGCCGCACCCGATGCCGGCCTGCTCGCCGCCGCGATCGCCGCGGGTGGATCGCCGATGACGGATGACGCGGCGCCACTGCACTCCCCCGCGTGGGAGGACGTGCCACGGCACCGGCACCAGGTGCTGATCTGCCGCGGCCCGCGCTGCTCCGCGCTGGGCGCGTCGGCGCTGACCTCCGCCTTCGGCGACGAGCTGCGCCGCGCGGGGCTCGGCGACGATGACGCCCTGATCACCGTCACCGGCTGCCAGTTCCCGTGCAATCACGCGCCCGTCGTGACGGTCCAGCCGGATGACGCCTGGTACGGACGGGTCAGCGTCGACGACGTGCCCGACCTCGTCGAGCGGCACCTCGTCGGCGAGGCGCGCGTGGAGGGCCTCGCGCTGCCCCGGGAACGTTCCCCAGCCCGACGGTCCGCGGAATATTCGGACCGTGGTCCGGGGTTGTAGCGGCCATGAAGAAGATCGGCTTCCTGTCCTTCGGCCATTGGTCGGACTCGCCCGGCTCGCGGACCCGGACCGCGGCCGACGTCCTGCATCAGTCGATCGATCTCGCTGTGGCGGCCGAGGAGGTGGGTGCCGATGGCGCCTACTTCCGTGTGCACCACTTCGCGCGGCAGCTCGGCTCGCCGTTCCCGTTGCTCGCCGCGGTCGGTGCGAAGACGTCGCGGATCGAGATCGGCACCGGCGTGATCGACATGCGCTACGAGAACCCGCTGTACATGGCGGAGGACGCGGGCGCCGCGGATCTCATTGCGGGCGAGCGGCTGCAGCTCGGCGTGAGTCGGGGATCGCCCGAGCAGGTGATCGAGGGCTACAAGTACTTCGGCTACCAGCCGTCCGAGGGGAAGACCGACGCCGATATGGGCCGCGAGCACACCGAGGTGCTGCTCAAGGTGCTCGAGGGCGGCGGTTTCGCGCAGCCGAACCCGCGCCCGATGTTCCCCAACCCGCCGGGTCTGCTGCGCGTGGAGCCGCACTCCCCCACGCTGCGGGACCGGATCTGGTGGGGCGCCGCATCCGACGCGACCGCGGAGTGGGCGGCGAAGCTCGGCATGAACCTCATGAGTTCGACGCTCAAGACCGACGAGTCGGGCGAGCCCTTCCACGTGCAGCAGGCGAACCAGATCCGCAAGTTCCGCGCGGCCTGGGCCGAGGCGGGGCACGATCACGAGCCGCGGGTCTCCGTGAGCCGCAGCATCATGCCCATCATCGACGACGAGAGCCGCGCCTACTTCGGCCACGAGCGCTCCAGCGATGACCAGTTCGGCGTGATCGACGACTTCCGTGCCGTCTTCGGCCGCACCTACGCGGGCGAGCCGGACGAGCTCGTCGAGCAGCTCCGCGACGACGAGGGCATCGTCGAGGCCGACACCGTGCTGGTGACCGTCCCCAATCAGCTGGGCGTGGAGTACAACACCCGCCTGCTGGAATCCTTGGTCAAGGACGTGGCCCCGGCCCTCGGCTGGCGCTGACCGCTACAGCCGACGCCGCATCAGGACGCGGGTGAATCCGTTCAGCACTGAGGTGGTCTCCATGACGTACTCGAAGCCTGCGCGCTCGAACAGCGCGCGGGTGCCGACGTAGGCCATCGTGAGATCCACCTTCGCACCCTGGTTGTCCACGGGGTACGCCTCCACCACGGAGGCGCCGTGGGAGCGGGCGAATTCCACGGCGCCGGCGACGAGGTGGTGGCTGATCCCCTGCTTGCGGTGGCCGGGTCGCACACGCACGCACCACAGGGACCACGGATCGTCGTGCCCCTCGACGTGCGGGATGCGACGGTTCGTCGCGAAGCTGGTGTCCGACCGCGGATGGATCGCCGCCCAGCCGACGGGTTCGACACCGTCGTAGGCGAGGACGCCGGGCGGCGGGTCCTCCGCGCAAAGACCTCGCATCCGCTCGAACCGCGCGGGACCGCGCAGCGTCTGGTTCTCGACGGAGCCGATGCGGTACGAGAGGCAGAAGCAGTTGCTGGAGGTCTCCTTCTTCGGCCCCAGTATCTGCCTCACGTCCTCGAAGACGTCCGCCGCGCGCACCTCGATACCGGTCACGCGCACACGCTAGCTCAGCGTGCGGTCCAGCGGTCCTCGATCCGTCCGTAGCGCCAGATCAGCAGTGCGACGGCCCAGACCGCGACGAACAGGCCCACGATCACGAAACCCGCGTAGTCCAGATCGATCGACGCGATCCAGCCCAGCGGCCCGGTGTCGACGTGCGCCCGTTCGGCGAGCACGCCCAGCAGTTCGACGGTGCCGATCGCGAGCGCGACGGCGACGGACAGCGAGGTGATCGTGATGTTGTAGTAGACCTTCCGCACCGGCTTCGCGAAGGCCCAGCCGTAGGCGGCGTTCATGAAGACCCCGTCGATGGTGTCCAGGAGCGACATCCCCGCCGCGAACAGGATGGGCAGCACGAGAATGCAGTAGAAGGGCAGGGTGAACGCGGCCATGCCGCCGGCGAGCACCAGCAGGCCGACCTCGGTCGCGGTGTCGAAGCCGAGGCCGAACAGAATTCCCACGGGATAGATGTGCCAGGGCTTGCGGACCGAGCCGGCGACTCCGCGCAGCAGGCGGTTCATGAGGCCGCGGTTGTTCAGCCGGTCCTCGAGTTCGGCCTCGTCGTACTGCCCGGACCGCATGTCGCGGAAGACCTTCACGATGCCGACGAGCACCACGAGGTTGATGATGCCCAGGATCCACAGGAAGACGCCGGACACCGAGGTGCCGATGAAGCCGAGGATGGTCTGCATCGTCGAGTTCTCGTCCTCGACGGGCCCGACCAGGGCGCGCACGCCCAGCGCCAGCAGGGCGGCAAGGCCGAAGACGACCGTCGAGTGCCCGAGTGAGAACCAGAATCCCACCGACAGCGGCCGTCTCGGATTGCGCTCGCCAGTGGCGATCCGGTTCTCCCGGTCGGCGAGCAGCTTGCGGGTGGTGTTGTCGACAGCGGCGATGTGGTCGGCGTCGAAGGCGTGCCGCAGGCCGAAGGTGTAGGCGAGCAGGCCGATACCGATGGTGAACTCGCCGCCGTCGCCGATCCGGTAGTGCCCGGGGACGATCAGCAGGACGAGGGCGCCGAAGCCCACGACGTGCAGCGCGATCACGGTCGTCGTCATCCCGAGCAGCGATCGCCGGTCACCCGGGCCCAGCGCTGTCCACGCCGCCCGCAGACGGTGCGCGGTGGGAGAATGCGTCACGGAGTCCACCTCAGTACTTTCGCAGGTTCAGGGGCGCCTGTCCGGTCCATCGCCGGCGCAGCAGTGCGATGATCCCGTCGAACAGGCCGGACAGTTCGGCGGTGTCGTCACCGAGGCACCGGAGGACGAATCCGGGGCCGGCGAGCGCGGTCAGCCCGCTCCGAACGCCGGGCACCGTCGCGGTGACGCCGTGCACCTCGTCGAGCAGGTCCTCATCGATCCTCGGATCGACCGCGGTGAGCGAGCCGACGTGCGTGTGTCCGTCGAGGAAGCCGATCCCCGACGGGTCGGCCCGGCCGGGCTCGATGAGCAGGTTGTCCACCGCGAGCAGGGTGCCGCCGCGATGGATCTCGGTCCGCATCCGCAGCTCGTCGTAGCGGAACAGCGCACCGTCGGGCGACCACCCGGGGGTCACGATCTCCGCCAGGACGAGCGAGGCGGAATCGTCCATCTCGACGATGCAGGTCTGCCGGTACGTGGCCTCGCGGTAGAGGATCAGCGCGTCGGGGACGTACTCGAGGACGCTGTGCGGCCCCAGCTGGATCCGCATGTGCTGCGCGGCGGCGCCGTCGGGCGTCCGGTAGACCTTGGTCGCCGACTGGGTGGTCACCACGGCCCGGGCCTCGGCCTCCAGCTCGATGTCGATCGCGTAGGTGTCGCCGCGCAGGCAGCCGCCTCCGGGGTTCACCACGTGGTAGGTGACCTGTCCGGAATCGTCGAGGTACATGGGGCGCAGGGTCTGCAGGGTGCCCGCGTGCCGCTGTGCCACGGCGACGGTACGCCGCCCCCGCGGCGCGAGGGTCAGGGCCAGTTCGCCGGTGAGTCCACTCACGCGAGGTCGAGCATGAGAACGTCGCGCCGGATCCACTCCAGCACGCCGTCCAGGCCCTCGTCGGTCTTGAGGTTGGTCATGCAGAAGGGTCGGTCGCCGCGGAAGACCTTGGAGTCGGCGGCCATGACGGACAGGTCGGCGCCGACGTACGGCGCGAGGTCGGTCTTGTTGATCACGAATAGATCCGACTTGATCATGCCCTGGCCCGCCTTGCGCGGGATCTCCTCGCCCTGCGCCACATCGATGAGGTAGATCGAGAAGTCCACGAGCTCGGGGCTGAACGTCGCGGAGAGGTTGTCGCCGCCGCTCTCGATGAAGACGATCTGCAGGTCGGGGTGCGCGGTGACGAGGCGGGTGACGGCGGCCTCGTTCATCGAGGTGTCCTCGCGGATGGCCGTGTGCGGGCAGCCGCCGGTCTCGATACCGACGATGCGGTCGCCCGGCAGGACGCTGTTGCGCGCCAGGATCTTCGCGTCCTCGGTGGTGTAGATGTCGTTGGTGATGGCGGCCATCGACACCTCGCCGTCGAGGTGGCGGGTGATGCGCTCCACCAGCTGGGTCTTGCCCGCGCCGACGGGGCCGCCGACGCCGATCCGGATCGTGGTCATGGGATTCTCCTTCTAGCTCATGAACATCCGTGCGCGTTGGCGCCGGTGCCGCATCTGGGCGATCTCCAGACCGGGCGATGCGGCGCCCAGGTCCTGGTCGGTCAGGGTCATCGCGGTGGCGACGGCGTCGGCCACCACCTCGTGCATCGCACGCTGCACCCGCTGTCCCGCGGTCTGCCCGATGGGGATGGCGCGCACGGCGTTCTGCGTCAGCGAGGTGACGGCGGCGAAGAGGTGCGCCTCGATCGCGGCGGCCGGCGGCGCGTCCACCGCGTGGGCGAACAGCGCGAAGGCGACGGCCGGGTGGCCGTGGCAGCGGCCCGCATCCATCTCGGCCAGGTAGTCGGCGAGGAAGGACTCGGGCGTGACGACGGCGCCGACCTCGGCGGTGCGCCGGCCGATGGTGGCCGCGGCGGTGCGGACCTGTTCCGGCAGGGTCAACGCCGCGAGCAAGCGGTCGAGTCGCCACACCGCTGCGAGATCGCCCAGGTGCAGCGCGTCGTAGGCGAGCCGGATCGCGAGCCCGTCGGTGTACGCGAGCTGGCGGGAGACGTAGGCGCGCAGCCACGCCGCGAAGGTGTGCTCGTCGGTGATCGTGTCCTCGGCGAGGTAGGCCTCCATCCCGAAGGAGTGGCTGAACGCCCCCGTCGGGAGAGCGGAATCACTGAGCTGCAGTAGCGGCAGCAGGTATCCGGGCGAGGTCAATGCGTGTGCTCCGCGTGCCGGAAGGGCGTGGGCAGCACCCGGTCCTGGCGATCGAAGGGCACGCCGTGGTGGCGCAGGTAGTCCTCGACGGTGTGGTCGTACTGCACCACCATGACCTCGGCGCCGTATTCGGAGTCGGCGTCGAAGAACTGCGCCTGCAGGTGCCGGTTGCCGAGCCCGTGCGCGGTCCGTCCCATCTCGGTGACGGTCCGCGGGGCGATCACGAGCACGTCGGTCGCGAGCACCTGCACCGCGATGATGTTCTTCTCGTCGCGGTGCAGGATGTCACCGTCGCGCAGGTCCCCGTCGGGGCCCGCGGGGGCGGCGAGCCGCAGCCCGATCTCCCGGTCGTGGTCGGTCCGGACGCGCTGGATCCGCTTGACGAGGTCGGGGCCGGCCAGGGGCACGCGCTCCACGTGCAGTGCCGCGCGGTCGGCGGGGTCGAGCTCGGCGAGGTTGCCGAGAACGGTCTCGATGATCATCTCTCGCCTCTCAGAACAGGAAGTAGCGCTGGGTCATGGGCAGGGACGAGGCCGGTTCGGAGCGGACCGGCGTCCCGTCGACGGCGACGACGTAGGTCTCGGGGTCGACGGTGATGTCGGGCGTCGCGCCGTTGTGCGGCAGGTCCTGTTTGCGCAGCGTGCGGATCCCGCGAACGGGCAGGGTGCGTTTGCGCAGCCCGAGCTCGCCCGCGACACCGGATTCGACTGCCGCGGTGGAGAGGAAGGTGATCGCGGCGTCGTGCACCGCCGACCCCATCGATCCGAACTGCGGCCGCATGGTGCGCGGCTGGGGCGTCGGGATCGACGCGTTGGCGTCGCCCATCAGAGCCGTGGCGATCTGGCCGCCCTTGAGCACCAGGTCGGGTTTGACCCCGAAGAAGGCGGGGTTCCACAGCACGAGATCGGCGAACTTGCCCTCCTCGACGCTGCCGACGTACTCGGCGATGCCCTGCGCGAGAGCCGGATTGATCGTGTACTTCGCGATGTACCGCTTGATCCGGGCGTTGTCGCCACCGTCGGGATCCCCGTCCAGCGGGCCGCGCTGCCGCTTCATCGAATCGGCGAGCTGCCACGTGCGGGTGATCACCTCGCCGACGCGGCCCATGGCCTGGGAGTCGGACGACGTGATGGAGATGATGCCCATGTCGTGGAGCACGCCCTCGGCGGCGATGGTTTCGGGGCGGATCCGGGAGTCGGCGAAGGCCACGTCCTCGGGGATGTCGGCGTTGAGGTGGTGGCACACCATGAGCATGTCGAGGTGCTCGACGATGGTGTTCTGCGTGAAGGGCAGCGTCGGGTTCGTGGACGCGGGCAGCACGTTCGGGTGCCCCGCGATGGCGATGATGTCGGGGGCGTGGCCGCCGCCGGCGCCTTCGGTGTGGAAGGTGTGGATCACGCGGCCGTCGATCGCGGCCACGGTGTCCTCGAGGAAACCGCATTCGTTGAGGGTGTCGGTGTGGATCGCGACCTGCACGTCGTACTCGTCGGCCACGCGCAGCGAGTTGTCGATCGAGGCGGTGGTCGAGCCCCAGTCCTCGTGCACCTTGAGGCCGATAGCGCCCGCGCGGATCTGCTCCGCGAGCGGCTCGGTCGCACCCGCGTGCCCCTTGCCGAGGAGCCCGATGTTCATCGGCACGCCGTCGAGCGCCTGCAGCATGCGCGCGATGTGCCAGGGCCCGGGCGTCACGGTGGTGGCGTTGGTCCCCGCCGCGGGGCCCGTGCCACCGCCGATCATGGTGGTCACGCCGGAGTTGAGAGCGGTATCGATCTGCTGGGCACTGATGAAGTGGATGTGCGTGTCGATGCCGCCGGCGGTCAGGATGCGCCCCTCCCCCGCGATGATCTCGGTGGCCGCGCCGATGGTGATCGTGATGCCGTCCGCGATCTGCGGGTTGCCCGCCTTGCCGATCTGCAGAATGTGGCCGTCGCGGAGCGCCACATCGGCCTTGATGATGCCCGTGTGGTCGATGATCAGGGCGTTGGTGATGACGGTGTCGGGAATCGGCCCGGCATCGTCGGAGCCCTCGCGGGAGAGCACGCCGTTCTCGCCCATCCCGTCCCGGATCACCTTGCCGCCGCCGAAGACGACCTCCTCGCCGTAGACGGTGAAGTCGCGCTCGACGACCGCGAAGAGCTCGGTGTCGGCGAGGCGCACGGCGTCGCCGACGGTGGGGCCGTAGAGATCGGAGTACTCGCGCCGGCTCAGTTCGAAGCTCACTGCGCTCCCCCGTTCCCCACACCGTCGAGCGGACCGTTCACACGGTTCGCCAGGCCGTGGACCTCGCGCGTTCCGGCGAGCGCGACGAGGCGCACCGTCTTGCCATCGCCCGGCTCGAACCGGACGGCGGTCCCGGACGGGATGTCCAGACGGTGCCCGTAGGCCTCGGCGCGGTCGAAGTCCAGGGCGCGGTTGACCTCGGCGAAGTGGAAGTGCGAGCCCACCTGAATGGGGCGGTCGCCGGTGTTGACGACGCGCACGGTGCGCGTGGACCAGCCGTCGTTGCACAGGACCGGCGCGGACGCGAGGCGGAGTTCTCCGGGGATCATGGCGCGCCTACCGAATCGGGTGGTGGACGGTGACGAGCTTGGTGCCGTCGGGAAACGTTGCTTCGACCTGCACGTCGTGGATCATCTCGGGCACGCCCTCCATGACGTCGTCGCGGGTGAGGACGGTGGCGCCGTAGGCCATCAGGTCGGCGACGCTGCGGCCGTCCCGGGCCCCCTCGACGAGCTCGTAGGTGATGATCGCGACGGCTTCGGGATGGTTCAACTTCAGCCCACGGGCCTGGCGCCGCCGCGCCAGGTCTGCGGCGACCACTATGAGCAGTTTGTCCTGCTCTCGAGGCAAGAGGTGCATGAGAATTCACTCAAATCCTTTGGCCCCGTGGCCGTCAAGCCAGATCGTCAGGCGCAACAGGCTGGAAACACGAAGTTAACTTCCACCGCTCGCTGCGCCCTGCCCCAGCGCGGCCCGGGATCCCGACGACTGCCGGGCGGGGTCGCCGAGCCGGTATCGGATCAGCCTGGAGCTGTTGAGCACGACGGCGACGGAAGAGGCGTTGTGCAGGATCGCGGCCAGGACGGGCGAGAGCGCGCCGCCGGCACCGACGAGCAGGCCGACCGAGTTGACCGCGATCGACATCCCGTAGTTCTGCCTGATCACGTCCACGGCCCGCCGACCGAGATCCACGACGTCGAGAACGTTGCGCAGGTCATCGCCGGCGAGCGCCACGTCGGCGGTCTCGACCGCCACATCGGTCCCTGCGAGGCCCATCGCGATCCCCACGTCCGCCGCCGCGAGCGCGGGCGCGTCGTTGACGCCGTCGCCGACCATCGCGACCACGTGGCCCTCGTCCTGCAGCGACCGGACTTCTGCCAGCTTGTCCTCGGGCATCACTTCCGCGCGCCATCGCGTGATGCCCAGCTCGGCGGCGATGGCGGCCGCCGTCGCGGGATGGTCACCCGTCAGCATGACGACGGTGTCGATACCCGCAGCCGCCACGGCGGCCAGGGTCTCGGCGGCCTCGGCGCGCACCTCATCGCGCAGGCTGACGAGCCCGGTGAGGGCACCGTCCACCGCGAGCAGCAGCGGTGTCTCGCACTCGCCGCGGAGCCGGTCGACCCACCGCGCGGCATCGGCGGCCACGGCCACGCCGTGCTGATCCAGGAGAGCGGGGCTCCCCAGCAGGAGCACGCGACCGTCCTCGGCCTGAGTCCGCATGCCGAGGCCGACGATGACCTCGCACTCCGCGTGACTGGGAATCTCGATGTGCCGCTCCTCGGTGGAGCGGATGACCGCCTCCGCCAGCGGGTGCCGGGAGTGGATCTCGGAGCTGGCCGCGTGCGCGAGCACCTGCTCCGGCGTCCAGTCGTCGCGGAACGAGACGACGTTGGTCACCACCGGTCTCCCCGTGGTCAGCGTGCCGGTCTTGTCGAACACCACCGCCGTGACCGATCCCGCCGCCTCGAGGTGCGAGCCGCCCTTGATGAGGATGCCGCGCCGAGCACCGTTGCCGATCGCACCGCTGATCGCCGTGGGCGTCGAGAGGCCCACGGCGCAGGGGCATGCGATGAGCAGCATCGTCATCGCGCGCCGCAGGTCCCGGGTCAGGAGGAGGGTGAGCCCGGACAGGAGGAACGACCCGGGGACGAAGCGCCGGGAGAAGTTGTCCCCGACGGTCTGGATCGGCGCCCGGTCCCGCTCGGCCTCCTCGACCCGCTCGATGATGCGGCCGATGGCGGTGTCGGCTCCCACGGCCGTGGCGCGCACCACGAGGCGCCCCGAGACGACCACCGCTCCGGCGTGCACCGTCGCGCCCGGTTCGATCGTGACGGGGAGCGTCTCCCCGGTCAGCGCAGCCTGGTCGACGACGGCGAGCCCGTCGACAACGACGCCGTCCACCGGTACCGCCACGTGATCGTGCACGATGACGACGTCGCCGACGTCGAGCGCGTCGATCGGCACCTGCACCTCGGCCCCGTCCGAGAGCCGCAGCCAGGCGGAATCGGTGTTGCCGCGCAGCAGGTCCGAGATCGCACGCCGAGTGCGGCGCAGGGTGAGGTCCTGGAGGAACTCGCCGATGTTGAGGAGCCACAGCACCGTCAGCGCGACGACGTTCTCGCGCAGGAGGAGGCTCGCGATCGTGGCGGCCGAGACGAGCGCGTCCGTGCCGGCGCGTCCACCGCGCAACGACCGCAGGGCGCCACGCAGGAACGGATAGCCGGTGAAGACGGTGATCGCGGTCGCCGCGGTCCGCGTGCCGGGTCCGAGCAGCGGCGGTCGACGGAAGGCGTAACGGCGGAGCCCGAGGAGCACGAGCGCCGCAGCGCCGAGACCCATCCGGAGCACGTCCCCATTGGTCACATCGGCCGAGTGCGGCGCGTGCCGGGCGACGAGGGAGGCGTCGGCGGCGAGCCCCTCCGCAGCGGCCTCGGCGATGCGGGCGGGATCGACGTCGCTGCGATGCCAGACCACGAGGGACCCCGTGTGGCTGTATGCGTGCGCCGCGCGGACCCCGGGGATCGCCAGCACCGCGTCCTCGACCGCGATGCGGCGCTGCGGTGTCGCTCCGACGAGATCATCGAGCACCCAACGCAGCCGGCCGGCGGCCTGCGAGACCACACGGCCCGCCGGCTCCGACAGCACGGTCATCAGTGGTCGTGGTCGTGCGCGGCGCCGGTCGCCGGGGGGATCGACTCCTCGCCGACCCGCTCCTTGGCCTCCGCCAGGATGTCCGCGGCGTTCAGCCGCACGTTCTCGGCGACCTCCTCGGCCTTGCGGCTGCCCTTGAGTCCCAGCGCTGTCGCCGCGACCGCACCTTCACGCAGCGGCGCCTTGGCGAGCGCCTTCTTGGTCGCCTCGTACGCCGCGGCGCCGACGAGGCCGGTCACGAGCGCGGAGCCCGCCTTGAGGAGTACCGCCTGAACCGCCATCGGATCGTCCCTTCATCGGGCGGCGTACGCCACCTATCGAACATCATTTCCAACAGCGTACCGCGCGAGGCGGTATCGACGGAACGTTACGCACAACACCATGGGCCGACGGGCCGGCCGCATCTGATCGCACCGAAATCCTGCGGACGATCAGAAGGCGCACAGGGTGCAGAACTCGCCGCGGCATGACGTCGTTGCTGAGCAGTCGATCCCGATCACCAGTCGAGCCAGTGACCTACGTCGAGGTCGCGGGCGGACGCCAGAGCCGAGGACTGGCAGCTGAATCCGACCACGGTCCGGCCGTCGTCGAGGGCGACGGACCCGAGGGTCATCGGGGCGGGTAGCCGCGTGAGGAACGTCCCCAGCGCCGCGGGTGCGAGCCGCCAGAGCTCGCCGCGGATGCTGCGGCCTCGGGTGGCGTCGTGGACCAGGCCCGGCTTGGGCGGCGTCGTCGCCAGCTCCACCAGTCGGTACTCGTCGGCGGTCCGGATCTCCCCCGCCCAGTACGCACCGAGCGAGGTCAGCTCGTGCTCGAGCGGCTGACCGCGCAGGTGCGCCCCGAAGACCGCCAGGTCCACGGCACCCGCGAGGCCGAGATTCCACGGCGCCACGGGCGGCGCGCCGGTGATCCGCGCTGCGAGATCGAGCGCGACCCCGTCGTGCCCGGCGGGCGCGAGCACCGTGACCCCGAACTGGGCGCCGTCGGCGGTCTGGCCCGCTGGGACCGCGACCCCGCACAGATCGAGGAGGTTGCAGAAGTTGGTGTAGGTCCCCATCTGCGAGTTGACCCCGACGGGGTCCGCGGCCACCTCGGCGAGCGTCGGGTGCCGCGGTGCGGTGGGCACCATCAGGCCGGCGAAGTCCTCGAAGAGCGCCGCGGCCCGCGCGGCGATGGCGCGCAGCTCCGCCTGGTCGGAGGCCAGACGGTGCGCCGGCACGTCGCCCGCAGCGCGCACGATGCCGGCCACCGTCGGGTCGAGCCCCGCGTCGTCACCTGCGGAGGTGACGAACTCCCCCACCGCGCTGTACCTCTCGGCGACGAGGGCGCCGTCGTAGAGGAGCCTCGCGGCGGCGAGCAGCTCCGAGATGTCCACGGGCTTCACGCGCAGGCCTGCGGCCTCGGCGCGGGCGACGGCACCGTCGAAGGCCTCGCGCCAGGCGGCGGGTAGGGCCGGTAGCTCGGCCGGGATCGCGAGAGCCGCGTCGGGCGCGGCGGCGAACGGGGTGTCGGCGGCCCATCGGCGCGTGCCGGTCGTGCTCATGACCGCCATGGTGCGGCCCGCCGTGACGAGATCGCGGGCGAAGACCGTGACGCAGTCGTACGACGCACACGCGGGCACAACCCCGTCGGTGCTGACGGTGCCGATCGTGGGCTTGATGCCGACGATGCCCTGCAGCCCGGCCGGGACGCGACCGGAGCCGGCGGTGTCGGTGCCGATCGCGATGTCCGCGTAGTCGAGGGCGACGGCGACCGCCGAACCGGAGCTCGATCCCCCGGAGATGTGGTCCGGCCGTCGGGAATCCCGGACGGCGCCGTAGGGGCTGCGGCTGCCGACCAGGCCGGTGGCGAACTGGTCGAGGTTCGTCTTCCCGATCACGACCGCGCCGGCGGCGCGCAGGGCGGCGACGGCGGCGGCATCCGCCGCGGGGCGGTACGCGAATCCCGGACAGGCGGCGGTGGTCGGGAGGCCGGCCACGTCGACGTTGTCCTTGACCGCCAGGACGATGCCCGCGAGCGGACCGCCCGCAGCCAGGGATTGCGCGTACTCGGCGGCGACATCGGCCTCCGGCCGCAGGGCGAGGAAGACCTCGGACCGATCGTCGGCGGCGATGCGCCGGAAGATGTCGGCGATGCGGGTCATGCTGCGCTCCTCGTGAACTCGCCGGCGGCGGCCCAGCGGCCGCGCTCCTCGTCGCGGGCGATCTCCATCGCGGACCGCACTCGCGCGATGTCGTCGGCCTCGCGCGCCAGGAATGCCCGATGGGCGGAGAGGGAGAAGGACCCGGGCGTGATGCTCACCGAGCCGCGGCCGGCGGCGGTGTCGGCGCGCAGGTCCGCGAGTTCCTCGGTGCTGACGGGATACCAGCTGATCCGGTCGAAATGCCGTAGCAGCCAGGGATGCTCGGGCTCGAAACCGCCGGCGGATAGGGGATGCCGATGGTTCCACACCTGCGTGGTGCGACCGACGAACTGATAGCCGCCGGGGCCCTCCATGCCGTAGATGCAGAGGTAGGCACCGCCGATGCCGACGGCGTTCTCCGGTGTCCAGGTGCGTGCGGGGTTGTACTTGGTGGTCACCAGCCGGTGACGCGGATCGAGCGGGACCGCCACGGGCGCACCGAGATAGACGTCGCCGAGGCCGAGCACGAGGTACGAGGCGTCGAAGACGATCCGCTGCACGTCCTCGACCGAGCCCAGGCCGTTCATGCGGCGGATGAACTCGATGTTCCAGGGGCACCACGGTGCGTCGCCTCGGACGCCGAGGACGTAGCGCTCGATGGCCTCGCGGGTGCTGGGGTCGTCCCAGGAGAGCGGCAGGGAGACGGTGCGGCTGGGGACGATCATGTCGTCGGCTGCGGGGAGCTGCGACTCCGCCTCGCGGATCCAGTCGAGCGCCCCCGGTTGGCTCAGCGCGGTCGGGTCGAACTTCACCTGCAGGCTGCGGACACCGGCGGTGAGGTCGATCAGGCCACGCGGCGATTCCGCGCGGAGCCGTTGCTCCAACGCGTGGACGCGGGCACGCGACTCCAGGTCGAGCGTCATGGCGCCGTATTCGACGAGGATGTTGTCGTCACCCGATCGGCGGTAGGTGATGGTGGTCTCGCCGTCCGCGGTGGTCGACCGCGCGAGCACCCCGTCGTCGGAGTCTCCCCCGGCGGACAGCACGACGGGAAGGTTCGCTCGGCGCGCGGTGCCGAAGGCGCCGGGTGACGCGGCGGCGGCGGCGCGCACGGGGACGAAACGCACGGCGTCGCCGGGCCTGAGCTGTCCCAGCTTCCAGCGGTCCGCGGTGGTGACCGTCACGGGGCAGACGAAGCCGCCGAGGCTGGGGCCGTCGGGGCCGAGCAGGATCGGGGTGTCGCCGGTGAAGTCCAGAGCGCCCACGGAGTAGGCGTTGTCGTGGATGTTCGACGGGTGCAGGCCGGCCTCGCCTCCATCGGGACGCGCCCATTCGGGCTTGGGTCCGATGAGCCGGACGCCGGTGCGATCGGAGTTGAAGTGCACCTCGTAGGCGGTGTCGTACAGGGTCGCGATGTCAGCGTCGGTGAAGTACTCGGGGGCGGAATGCGGCCCGACGGTGACCGCGAGCTGCCACCGGGTGGTGAACGCGGGAACCTCGTCGTCGAGGATGCGGCGCGGGGCGGCCTTCGGTTCCGGGCCGAGCGGCAGTTCGTCGCCGGCGGTGAGGGTCCGGCCGTCGTGGCCACCGAACTTGCCCAGCGTGAACGTCGCCGCGCTCCCCAGATACTCGGGCACCACCACGCCGCCACGGACGGCGAGGTAGACGCGCATGCCGAGCGATCCGGTGGCGCCGATGGCGAGCTGCTGCCCGGGGAGGAGTTCGACGGGAACCCAGGTGGGGACGGGCGTCCCGTCGACGGTCACCGTGACGGGCGCGCCCGTGACCGCGACCGTGGTGGCCTCGTCGGCGGTGACGGCGAGGCCACCGAGGGTGCACTCGAAACCCGGAGCGCCCTCGTCGTTGCCGACGGCCAGGTTGGCGAGGCGGAACGAAAGATCGTCCATCGGGCCGGACGGCGGGACCCCGATCGACCAGTAGCCGGCACGGCCGGGCCAGTCCTGCACGGTGGTCATCGGGCCGGGGCGGACGACAGTGAGGGTGGTCATGCGGCGGCCTCCGAGATCTCGAGCTCGACGGCGGTGGGGTCGAAGCCGTTGCAGGGGTTGTTGATCTGCGGGCAGTTGGAGATCAGCACCAGGGTGTCGATCTCGGCGCGCAGCACCACTTTCTTCCCCGGCGCGGAGAGGCCGTCGACGATGCCTAATGTGCCGTCGGGGTCGACGGGGACGTACATGTAGAAGTTGACGTTGCCCACCAGGTCGCGCTTGCCGAGGCCGTGCCGGCTGCCCTCGATGAGGAAGTTCTCGACGCAGGCGTGCTGGTGTTTGGTGTGGTGGCCGTAGCGGAGCGTGTTGGACTCCTGTGAGCAGGCGCCGCCGAGGGTGTCGTGGTGGCCGACCTCGTCGTCGACGATGGTCATCATGGGGCGCGACTCCTGATCGCGGATAACAGTTCCGGCACCCAGGAAGATGCTGCCCTGGCCGAGGATCGTCTGCTGGGCGCTGTAGCGGATGGTGTGGTCGTGCGCGCCGTAGAAGAGGGTGTCGACAGCCTGGTTGCCGTACAGGTCGGTCATGGTGAGGGTGTGGCCGGCGGGGACGATGCCCGACCAGGGTGCCCGCGGGGTGACGGTGGCGATCATGGGAGCTCCTTCTGGGGACTGCGCGGTCAGTGCGCCGCGTGGTGGGCGTCTTCGGAATTGGCGACGGCGCGGCGGTATTCGGGGTCGGTGTCCGGATCGGCGACGAGCGAGGCCAGGTCGTCGTCGGCGCGCCAGGCCAGCACTTCGAGGAGGCCGGTGTCGAAGGTCGGCGACGGGTCGAGCGGGTGGGCGGTGTTCGCGACGGCGACGACGCACGGCAGGTGCAGCACCAGCTCCACGGCCTTCCCCGCCCCCGCACTGCCGGTGGAGGCGAGGGCACCGTCGGCCCCGACGGTCACGCCGTGGAAGAAGGAGACGGGCGGGGCGACGTCGGTGGGCGTGAGACCGTGCTTGGCCGCGGCGAGGACGAGCAGCTCGCGGCCGGCGGGGCTGTCGGAGTGCGCCTCCCCCGCGCCGTACTTGGCGGTGTTGCTGGCGAGCGTGGTGGCGCCGCAGAGGGCGTCGTGGTGGCCGGAATCGTCGGCCACGACGGTGGCGAGCACGCGCCCCTGGTCGGAGAGGAGCGGGTGCCCCGCGCCGAGGTGGGCCTGCCACGGCACCTTGACGGTGTCGGCGAGGTTGAGTCGTTCCCAGGGGGCGTCGGCGCGCCAGAGCAGGACGTTCGCGCACGCCGTGCCGGCGGTGTCGGTCAGCCGGATGCGGGTGCCACGAGCGAGGACCTTGGTGGTGTACCGACCGCCGGGGACTGTCTCCGCCCAGGTGAGGGCGTCAGCGGGCACGCCGGCGGGCGGGTCGGGCCAGGCGGTGGCGGGCACCGTCGGCATGCCCTCGACGCGGGTGTCGGCCTGGGCGCGGGCGTGGTCGCGGGCGCCCTGGGTGGTGGCGGTGGTCTCGGCGATGGCGGTCACGTCAGATGCCTTTCGTGGCGGGGATGGTCGGGAGGACTGCGGTGACGGGGCGCGGGTGCTCACGGCGCGGGAAGCAGGCGATGCCCGCGAGGACGACGACCGCGATGGTGATCGGGCCGGCCCACTGCAGCAGCGGGGATTGGCCGGTGGGGTCGTAGATCTCGGCGCGCGGCCAGGCGAGGTTGATCACCATGGCCCCGCCGTAGAGGACGGCGGCGGCGTTGATCGGCACGCCCCAGCGGCCCAGGGTCAAGACGGGCTTCCCCTCGGAGTCGCGGACGGTGGCGCCGTGCGGCCATCCGCGGAGCCGCTGGTAGAGCATCGGCACCGTCACGGACAGGTAGGCGAGGTAGATGAGCACGATGCACACGCTGGCGAGGGTCGCGAAGATCGCGGGGTTGCCCACGTTCACCAGCAGGACGGCGACGCAGAGGATTCCGATGAGCACTGCGGGCGCGACGGGTGCCTGGGTGCGCGGGTTGACGCGGGAGAGCCGCTCCCAGAACGGGAGCCGGTGGTCGCGGGCCATGGAGAAGATGAGGCGGCTGCACGCGGTCTGGATGGCGAGCGTGCAGATGAACACGGCCACGGCCACGTCGACCAGGAGGACCTTGCCCCAGAACGAACCGAGGACGGACTGGAGCACGGAGGGCAGGCCGCCGGCGGCGAGCTCCTCCCCCAGCGTCGGCGCCGCCATGAGAGCGGTGATCAGCATGAGCCCGCCGCCGACCGCCGAGGCGGTGAGGGCGAATCGGATGGTGCGCGGCGCGACCCGGCGGGGGTTGACGGTCTCCTCGGCGAGCTCGCCCGCCGAGCCGAAGCCGACCATGACGTACGCCGCCATGAGACCGGAGACGATGAAAGCCCCGAGGTAGCCGCCCGAGCCGGTGGTGGTGACGTGCGAGGTGTCGAAGACGACCTGCGGCCCGCGCTGGGCGTGCATCGCGAGAGCGCCGATGACGGCGACCACGCCGACGAGTTCGCACGTGACGCCGATCGCGTTGATGCGGCTCATCCAGTGAACGCCGATGCAATTGATGGTGGTGGTGACGATCAGCAGCACGGTGCCGAGCAGGACCGCGTTGGCCGCACCGCTCGAGCTCGTGAGGGACGGGTCGTCGCCGATGATCTGGAAGCCCGACCACACGGTGGGCAGGACCACCTGCAGCGCGATCGCGGCCGCCGCGGCGGTGACGATCTGCGCGAGGATCATGAACCAGCCGCCGAACCAGCCGATCACCTCGCCGCCGAGGCGACGCGACCACTGGTAGATCGCACCGGAGATCGGGTAGCGGGCGGCCATCTCGGCGAAGCACAGGGCCACGAGGAACTGACCGAGATAGACGAGGGGCCAGGTCCAGAAGAAGGCGGCTCCGCCGAGCGAGTAGCCGAGGCCGAACAGCTGGAAAATGGTGGTGAGGATGGACACGAACGAGAATCCGGCGGCGAACGACGCGAACGTCCCGAGCGAGCGGCGCAACTGCGGCTGGTAGCCGAGCTGGGCCAGATCATCCGAATCATGGTGTCGGGGTTGGGTGGTTGTCATGGGCGGCTTCCCGGTCGGAACTCTATCTGTCACTTGATAGAAAACCGTTCTCCGGGGTCAGACGGATTGCCCCGCTGTAAGGACTGGGAAAACCGGCGCTACGAACATGTTTCGCGGCGGGTAGCCTGTGTGCCGTGACGGAGGCGAACGGTGGGGCGGAAACCGCAGGTAGACGGGGTCGGCCGCGGGCGAACGATCCGCGCCGCCCCGGGGCCACGGCGGTGGACGAGATCCTCGACGCCGCGGCGGAGCTGTTCACCCAGCGCGGATACGCCGCCACCTCGACGCGGCAGATCGCCGAGGCGGTAGGAATCCGCCAGGCCTCGCTGTACCACTACTTCCCCACCAAGGGCGAGATCCTGACCGCGCTGTTGGAGGCAACGGTGCAGGCGCCGCTCGCGCTCGCGCGCTCCGTGGTGTCGGCCGATGGTGGGCCCTTGGACCGGCTGTTGACGTTGGCCCGTTCCGACGCCGGCCAGTTGCTGGCGGCCCGCTACAACCTGGGCGCGCTCTACCACCTGCCCGAGCTGGCGGCCGACGAGTTCGCCGGGTTCCGATCGGACCGGGCGGAGCTGGCCTCGCACTACCGTTCGCTGGCCTCAGCCGTTCTCGGCGACGACACCGACCCGCGCGCTCTCCTGCCGTTCCGGCTCGTGGAGTCCGTGATCGGCCTGCGGTCCGACGGTGCCCTCGGCCCCGAGTCGGGCGACGCCCTGGTGGATTCGATCTGCGACGCGATCCGGCGCGTGCTGGCGTAGTTCGAGACCCACGACGAAGGGGCGCGGCCAGTGGCCACGCCCCTTCAGTCATATGGTGATTAGTCCGTCTGAACCTCGCTGCGGTCACCCGACCACAGGGTGTGGAAGGTGCCCGGCTTGTCGACGCGCTTGTAGGTGTGCGCGCCGAAGAAGTCGCGCTGCCCCTGGACGAGCGCGGCGGGCAGGCGATCGACATTAAGCGAGTCGAAGTAGCTCAAGGCGGTCGCGAAGCCCGGGACCGGGACGGCCGCCTGGGTGGCGGTGATGACGACGCGGCGCCAGGCGTCTTCGCCGTCGCGGATGGCCTGAGCGAAGTACGGGGCCTCGAGCAGGGTCGCGAGATTGGGGTTCGTCTCGAAGGCGTCAGCGAGGACGTTGAGGAACTGCGCGCGGATGATGCAGCCGCCGCGCCAGATCTTGGCGACGGCGCCCTTGTCGATGTTCCAGCCGTACTTCTCCGCGCCTGCGATGATCGCGTCGAAGCCCTGGGCGTAGGCGACGATCTTGGAGGCGTAGAGGGCCTTGGCGACGTCGTCGACGAAGGAATCGTCGACACGCGGTGCGGTGGGGCGCTCGATGCCAAGGGCCTGCACCGCGTCGCGCTGGCTGCGCTTCGACGAGACTGCGCGGCCGAAGACCGCCTCAGCGACGCCGCCGACGGGCACACCCAGGTCGAGCGCGGTCTGCACGGTCCAAACGCCGGTGCCTTTGCTGCCCGCCTGGTCGGTGACGATGTCGACGAAGGGCTTGCCCGTCTCCGCGTCAACGTGCTTGAGGATGTCGATGGTGATCTCGATGAGGTAGCTGTTGAGCGGCCCCTCGTTCCAGGTGGCGAAGAGGTCCGAGATCTGGGCGGGCGTGTAGCCGGCGACGTTGCGCAGCAGGTCATAGGCCTCGCCGATGAGCTCCATATCGGCGTACTCGATGCCGTTGTGGATCATCTTGACGAAGTGGCCGGCGCCGTCGGTGCCAACGTGGGTCACGCACGGCTCCCCCTCGGCGACCGCGGCGATCGACGCGAGGATCGGGCCGAGGGTCTCGTAGGACTCCACGGTGCCGCCGGGCATGATCGACGGGCCCTTGAGCGCGCCCTCCTCGCCGCCGGAGATGCCGGCGCCGACGAAGTGGATGCCGGTCGAGGCGATCTTCGCTTCGCGGGCGATGGTGTCATGGAAGTTGGCGTTGCCGCCGTCGACGATGATGTCGCCCGGCTCGAACCGCTTCTTGAGCTGCTCGATCACCGCATCAGTGCCCGCGCCGGCCTGCACCATGATGATCGCGGTGCGCGGCTTGGCGAGGCTGGCGACGAACTCGTCGATGGTGTCGCTCGCAATGAAGTTCGCCTCGGGGTGGTTCTTGACCACCTCGTGCGTCTTCTCCGGCGAGCGGTTGTAGATCGCGACGGTGTTGCCCTCACGGGACGCCAGGTTGCGGGCCAGGTTGGAGCCCATCACCGCCATCCCCACCACTCCGATGTTCGCCTTGGCGTCGTTGCTGCTCATCGCTTGTTCGTCCCTCTTCCTCGTGGTGGTTCTCACTCGGCCCCTACGTTACGTCCCCACGCCCGACGGTGCCCCCACCTCACCACACAGCACAAGCGCGCGTATGGGAACCTCTAAGGTAAGAACCTCTTATACTGCAGGGCATAGCGACCACATGACTGAAGGCAGGCGCGGGTGCCAGAACCAAAAGACTCAAACGCTGAGATCGAAGACTACGAGAGTGTTCAGCTGGTTCCAGATCAGGGCGAGGATGAGGGAGACCTAGCCGATCAGCCATCAAAGTTCAGAGCCTCCGTTAGCGGAAAGGATTGGACCGTCGAAACCCTCGTGTCGCAGATGCGAAAGGGACGAATAGACCTTTCGCCCTCATTTCAACGAAGGAATGCTTGGCTCTCCAACCGCAAGAGTAAACTACTCGAATCGATCATGCTCCAGTTTCCGATTCCCCAGATTGTGCTCGCGGAGAAGCAAGAACGCCCTGGCCACTATCTTGTTCTAGACGGAAAGCAGCGACTTCTCGCATTACGACAATTCTTCGTCGACGACAGCATGCCTCAGGACACTGAGTTCGACCGACTGACCCTGTCAGGCCTAGAGGTTCTAACAGATCTAAACGGTCTCTCGCTCGAAGATCTCGAGCGCAGACACCCCAATCACTCGGCCTCAATTGAGAATCACAGCATCCGGACGGTAGTTCTTTCCGGATGGAATTCGGAACGGTTGCTACTTTCGTTGTTCCTTCGTCTCAACACAGGTAGCGTTGCACTCTCGCCACAAGAGCTCCGCCAAGCACTCATACACGGAGAATTTACGAAGTGGCTCGACGTAACATCAGGCGATTCACCCGCCCTTCAGTCCCTACTAAACAATAACCATCCAGACCGCAGAATGGTCGACGCGGAACTTCTTCTGCGACACCTTGCCTTCTCCCACTCTCCGTTCTCATACTCTGGCAATTTGAAAAAGTTCCTCGACGAAACCTCGGAGCACTTCAACAAGAACTGGACATCCCTGTCCACTCCACTAAATCAATCGTCCGATGAATACTTCCGTGCGATAATGTTCGGCCTCGAGGAGGTGAACCAGGATTTCGCGTTCGCTCGCAAATGGTCCAAAAAGCCTCGGAACCAGCCCGACGGTTTCGAACGCGCGCTCAATCGCGCGGTGCTAGACTTCCAAGCCTACTCTTTTACATTCAAAGAAGTCAGATCGGCTTCCGCTGGCACTATGGACGCCATCATGGAACGATTCCAATCAGAGTGCATAAACAACGAAACCTTCTCACGTTCGATATCCACTACCACAAAGACCACTGATGCGTTCAAGACTCGGCACGAGACATGGAGAAACATCATTCTCGATGCTACAGGAGTCGACTATCCGCTTCCAGGACCTCTGCAAGGCCCGTAACAATGAACATTGACGAACAGCTAGAACATCTGGACGAGATGTTTCTTCGATCGATAACAACAGATTTTCCGGGAATACTCACCGAGCGAGAACGCGCGCAAGTGAATGCCTACTTGGTGCTATCTCATGCTGTGCTCGAAGAATATCTTGAAATCGTGTTCGAGGCGTACTTTCAGAGAATTTCCGGATGGCTCCGATCAGGGTTCAAGCAACTACCCGCCGCTTGTGTTGATCTCGCGTTCGCCGCGGGCGCGGCCAGCAAACCTCCAGGCTACACAGGCTGGGACATCCGCAAGCTCGTTACCGAAGAAGGCCTAGCGGCATTGCGCAAGAAGATAAGTTCCAATCACGGTCTCAAGGAACGGAATCTACAAGGGCTGGCACAACTCACCGGGATATCTTGGAACGAGTTCGATAATTTCCTGTCAACCGAACTCGCAGACCTAAACACACTGGGATCCAAACGCGGTGCGGCTGGCCATCTTTCACCATTCACCGAAAAGGTAACCGAGATCTCGGCGTCCGACGGGCCTGACGACGTTCGAGGATGGGTCACAGCGGCGAAAAACGCGGCATCGAAAATCGAATGCTACCTGACCTCAATAATTCGAGGCCAGGAGCCCACAACCCTCATCGGAGATTGGGACGGAAATTGAGTGCCTTGATATCGAGATGTTGGATGCCTGCAAACCCGAGGCAGCCCGCTCATGCAATGACGGTATTTCTGTCGGTTGAATCAATAGAAACATATCCTAGCTGCTCCATGAGAGACCTCATGACAGCTTTCCCAAGCTCAAGGGGTACTGCATTACCGAGTTGACGTTGAGCGTCAGATCTTGCGCCAACAATCTTGAATTCGTCAGGGAATGACATCAGCCTCAGCATCTCGTTGACGCGAAGGCGACGCGCTCTTTCGTTCCCCGCGGCGGTGCGGACATTCTCCCAATGGAATGGCCCTACCCAAGGTCCTGGCTGTGCTTGGAGAGTCGTCGATGGCCGCTCAGGGGAAAGGCGAAGGAGAAATGTCCAATAACGACTACGCCACTCAAAGTAATCTCGACCGGCGTAACGTTCCGTATGCCATAGATAGTTCTGACCAGGAGGCACTTCAGAAGCCAGTTCGCCATATTTTCCGTCGACGATCTCATCCTCAGATGCGACCGCAACACGCGGCAAATCAGCGAATGCTTGCGCGGCCGTTATGTGTGGAATCTTCGTTGTATCGATCCTGCGATCTCGTTCGCTCCAACCGGAATGGGTGGGTTCGGGAAACTCGAACCTCGCCCCGTCCCGCCTGCCGACAACGAACACGCGGCGGCGTAGTTGCGGCACTCCATAGTCTGCTGCGAGAAGCACCTTCCACTGGGGATTGTAGCCCAACGCGCCAAGGCCCTTGAGCAAGCGCTCGAATTGAGCCTTGTGGGTCTTGTAGGTCAAGCCCTGCACGTTTTCCAACACGAATGCTTCGGGACGGGATTCCCGGACCACCCGGACGTACTCGTCAAGCAGCGAGGCGTTCGGGTCACGGCTCTCTCGCTTCTGCTCCAGCCAGAACCCAGACTTCGAGAACGGGGTACACGGAGGCCCTCCGACCACGAGAACGGGCTCCTCGGGCCGTAGACCGGCGGAGGCGAGGATCTGCCCAGTGGGAGTGGTTCGGATGTCGCCGGTCAGCGTGGCGGTGGAGGTGAAGTTGGCTTTGAGAGTCGCCAGCGCAGGTTCATTGTAGTCCGTGGCGACCGACACCTGCAGCAGGCCGCTGCCGGGGTCGCCGCTAACCAGCGGCTCAGCGTCCGCGCGTTCGACGGCAAGGTCAAGCCCCCCCGCACCCGAGAACAGGCTGATCACCGGGAGTTGCTCGCGCATATGCCACCTCGTTCGTATCCGCACAGGCCGCCCCTAGGTCCAGGGCCCTACACGTATGACCATTATCCTTGACAGCAGTCTTCCAGATGGCACCGACATGCCCAGCGCACATCGATCTCAGAGGAGCACCCGTGACACACGACTCGCTGGCCAACCGCTCGTTCGGCGAGGTCTATCGAGTCCGAGGGCGTGACCTACATGCCTTCCTTATCGAAGCCGTCCAAGCCGCCGGTGGCCGAGTCCTATACGCGAGCGACGTCCACCGAGCTCCGATGTACCTCGGTGTGCAACTCGACTCTGATGAGCGGATAGGAATGCTCATCTACCCTTTCCGAATTACACGGAAGCTTACCAAGAACCGCCCCAAAGATGAGGTGCGCGGACAGCTTCGATACGGCTCCGAGCCCTCGTGGACGCGGGATCATCCGCTGGCACGCGACGTCGCCGGCGTCGACGTGACGATGGTTCTGGGAATCGATTTGGAGGATGGGGTAGTCGTCGGCCTTGACGCAAACCTGTGGGACCCCCTGCCGATGGGTATCTCGTTCTATGCCAAAGACGCTGCAATTGCGCGCGCCAAGGAATCAGGATGGTATGTCTGGGAGAAGGCTAGCCGCGCGGGTACCAAGCGTTACGAGGCCCGCTCCACGACCAACCTTGAGGCCGTCGTTGCCTTTACACCGGATCACTTGATCGACTACGCCAGGCTGGAGCGACGCGCCACTTCACTGCGACTAGACACGCCCCTCCGGCACTCCACTGCGATCGCGATTGCGAAGAGCGGCACCCTCGAATTCCAGCGCCGACACGTGTTGGAGAAGCAATTCGCTCTGACCAGCGAGCAGATCCTCGATATCATCGGCGGTCGCAATCGCCTCTCCGTCGCAGTGAAAGGCGGTGTCGCAGAGTACCACCTGGAGCAATTACTGGGACAGGCTCCCGGTGTCGCAGAGGTGGAAAGGCTTGACGTCGACGCAAAGCACGACTTCGATGTCACCATGACCGACGGCCGAAGGCTACGAGTCGAGTGTAAGAACGCGAGCCCAAACACTTTCGCTAACGGCGACTTCAAGGTGGAAGTTCAGAAAACCCGGGCTTCAAAAGGCGACCCCGCATCACGGTTCTACCGAACCGATGGGTTCGACGTGGTAGCAGCATGCCTCTTCTCGCCCACTGGGCGTTGGGAGTTCCGCTATGGACTGACCGATGAGATGAAGAAGCACAAGGACTTCCCTGATCGTCTGGCACCAATTCAGCCGATCACCACCGACTGGGTAGAGAGTCTCGTAGATCTCAAGACGTGAGAATTCGTCTAGACCGGAAGCGCACCGAGCTCCTGGCCACGGATCCGCTGGGAGATGACTTGGGTGATGCCGTCACCCCGCATCGACACGCCGTAGAGCGCGTCGGCGACCTCCATCGTCGGCTTCTGGTGCGTGATGACGATCAGCTGGGACTTGTCACGCAGCTGTTCGAACAGGGAGATCAGGCGACGCAGATTGGTGTCGTCCAGCGCGGCTTCGACCTCGTCCATCACGTAGAACGGTGAGGGGCGGGCACGGAAGATCGCGACCAGCATGGCGACGGCGGTGAGTGACTTCTCACCACCTGAGAGCAGGGAGAGCCGCTTGACCTTCTTACCCGGCGGCCGGGCCTCCACATCGATGCCGGTGGTCAGCATGTCCGAAGGCTCCGTCAGGATCAGGCGCCCCTCGCCACCGGGGAACAACGTCTTGAACACCTCGACGAACTCGCGCTCGACGTCCACCCAGGCCTCGGTGAACACCTGCAGGATCTTGGCGTCCACCTCCTCGACCACGCTGAGCAGGTCCTCGCGGGCCGATTTCACATCCTCGAGCTGCGTGGAGAGGAAGTTGTAGCGCTCCTCCAGCGCCGCGAACTCCTCCAGCGCCAGCGGGTTCACCCGCCCCAGCGTCGCCAGATCCTTCTCCGCGAGCTTCAAACGCCGTTCCTGCACCGCCCGGTCGAACGGCAGCCCCTGCGGCTTCACCACGGTTTCGCCGCGCTCGCGCGCCGCCTCGTACTCCTCCAGCTCCAGCGCAGAAGGGGGCAACGAAACATCGGGCCCGTACTCGGCGACCAGATCATCCGGCGACATCGCGAACGACGCCACCACCTGCTCCTCGAGCTGCTCGATCCGCAGCGCCGCCTGCGCGCGCGCCACCTCGTCGCGGTGCACCGCATCCGTCAACTGGGCCAACCGCGCGGTCAGCGACGTCGCCTCCTGTCGCGCGACGTCGAGCGCACCGGCGCGCTGCGCGCGTGATGCCTCCAGCGCATCACGGTGCGCAGCGGCACGCGTCACCGCGCGCCCCAGCCGCGAGGTCACCAGCGCAGCGCCCTCCGCCACGGACGCGGCCACGGCGGCCGCTGACAACCGCGCGGCAGCCGCAGCCTCAGCCCGCTCCCGCGCGGCGCGCTCGGCGGCGGCGGCCCGTCGAAGCCCCTCGGCCTTGCCCCGCACGCCGGCCGCACGCTCCTCCGCGGTGCGCCGAGCGAGCCGGGCCTCCATCTCGACCGAACGCGCCGCGGCCAACGCCGCAGCAGCCGCATCCCGCTCATCGGTGCCGACGGACACCGAATCGTCCGGCAACGCCTCCGCGAGACGCAGGCGCTCCTCGTGCTCCACCAGCGCCGCCCGCGTCTCATCCCGCGACGACTCGATCCGGGTTCGCTGCGCCACCAGGCGCTCCGCCTCGTCGCGCGCGCTCCGCGCCGCCTGCCCCAACCGGGCCAACTGCTCGTAGATCGCGCCCAGCTGCGCATCCGACTCGTGCAGCGCCGCCAGCGCCGACTCCGTCACCTCGCGCCGCGACTCCGCCTCCGCAACAGCTCCGGCCAGCGCCGCCGACAACGACTCCACCGACCGCCGGGTCTCCCCCAGCGTCGCCTCGGCGGCATCGATCGACTTCTGCACCTCCAGGGTGGACTGCCGCGCCGCGGAGCCGCCGGTCAGCACGCCGTGGGAGATCACGTCACCGTCGGACGTGACGGCCCGCAGCTCGGGCCGCGCGGCGACCACGGCCACCGCGTCCGCCACAGACGCGACCAGTACGTACCCCGCCAGCCCCGCCGTGACGGCCCCCTCCAACGAGGACGGCGCGTCCACGCACGACACGGCCCAGACGGCACCGTCGGGCAGGGGGCCGGTCGGCACGGTCCCTGTCGCGACGCCCTCGATGACGACGGCCGCCCGGCCCCCGTCGGCCTCGCGCAACCGCGCAACAGCCGTCACGGCCGCATCGACGGAGCCCGCCGCGACGGCCTCCGCCACCGGTCCCAGTGCGACGGCCACGGCCTTCTCGTAGCCCGCGCGAATGGACAGCCGGGACGCGACTGCGGCCGTCACACCGTCGACGTGCTCGACGACCCAGGCGGCACCGTCGCCCCGGTCCAGGTTCATCGACAGCGCTTCGATGCGCGCGACCAGCGACGCGACCTTCTGCTCGGCCTCGCGCTCCGCGGCGCGCAGCTCCTCCACCCGGGCGCTGGCGGCGTTGAAAGCGGCGACGCTGCGCTCGTGGTGCTCATCGAGCGAGGCCTCGGAGGCATCGAGCTCGGCGATCTGTCCCTGGACCTGCTCGAATTCGGCCTCGGCGGCCTCGGCCCGCTCGACGGCCTCGGCGATGGCGGCGGTCAGGCGCCCGGACTCGGACTCCACGGACTCGGCGCGGGTGCGCAGGGTCTCCACCTGGCCGGCCAGGCGGGCCAGGCCTTCCCGACGGTCCGCGATGGCCGCGACCGCGGCCATGTGCGCCTTCTCGGCGTCCCGCGCCGCCTCCTCGCGCGCCGCGAGCTCCTCCGTCGCCTCCTCGAGGATCATGGCGGCCTCCTCGAGGGCCTCCATGAGCTCGGCCTCTTCCTCGGCGACGCGCTCGGCCTCGGCCTCGAGCTCATCGGGGTCCCGGCCGGGGGCGTGCTGCACGGGCTCCGACAGCAGGCGGGCGCGCTCCGAGGCGATGCGTTCCGTCGAGGAGACGCGCTCGGCGAGCGCGGACAGCGAGAACCAGCCCTCGCCTGCGGCCTTCACCGCCGGGTCCAGAGCCGCGACGGCCTCGGAGTGCTCCGCGACCAGCGCGTTCGCCTCGTCCAGCTGTTCAGCGACGAGATTCTGCTCCTCACGCACCGCCGCCTCGTTGCCACTCTGATCGGCCAACTCGGCACGTCGCCGCACCAGGTCATCGGCGGCGAGGCGGAGCCGGGCGTCGCGGAGGTCGGCCTGGATGGTCTGCGCCCGACGGGCGACCTCGGCCTGCCGCCCCAGCGGCTTGAGTTGGCGGCGCAGCTCCGTCGTCAGGTCGGTGAGGCGCGCCAGGTTCGCCTGCATCGAGTCGAGCTTGCGGACCGCCTTCTCCTTACGGCGGCGGTGCTTGAGCACGCCGGCCGCCTCCTCGATGAAGGCGCGGCGCTCCTCGGGCTTGGACTCGAGGATCGCGGCGAGCTGCCCCTGCCCGACGATGACGTGCATCTCGCGGCCGATGCCGGAGTCCGAGAGCAACTCCTGCACGTCCATCAGGCGGCACTTGGTGCCGTTGATCTCGTACTCACCGGCACCGTCGCGGAACATGCGCCGCGTGATGGAGACCTCGGAGTAGTCGATGGGCAGCGCACCGTCGGAGTTGTCGATGGTGAGTGTGACCTCGGCGCGGCCCAAGGGCGCGCGGCCGGAGGTGCCGGCGAAGATGACGTCCTCCATCTTGCCGCCGCGCAGGCCCTTGGCCCCTTGCTCGCCCATCACCCAGCGCAGGGCGTCGAGGATGTTCGACTTGCCCGAACCGTTGGGCCCGACGACGCAGGTGATGCCCGGTTCGAGGCGCAGAGTCGTCGCCGAAGCGAAGGACTTGAAGCCCTTCAGTGTCAGCGACTTGAGATACACGAAACGCCAGTTTAGGCGGTGCCCGCTACAGGACCGCCATCGCCACGATCAGACCGAGCGCGACGTGCGATGCGGCGATCACCCGGGCCTGCGGCAGGAACAGGTCGGAGTACATGAGCTCGTCCATGTCGACGCCCGTCACCAGATCGAGGACGCGCACGCACACGACCTGCGCGACGATCCCGATGAAGCCGTAGACCAGCGAGTACACGACGCCCGCCCACAGATCGCCGCCGCCGGCGTAGTTCGCGTAGATGGCCACGACGATGATGAAGGCCATCGAGAGCATGCCCGCGCCGGTGATGTAGGTGGCGTTCGGCTTGCCGGCCTTCACCAGGTCGCGGAGCTTGCCGGGCGTCGAGAGGTCCACGGCGTAGAAGCCGGCGATCATCAGCACCAGGCCGACGAGGGCGTACAGGCAGATCGCGCCGATGCCCTTGCCCAGGGTGGCCAGCTGGGCGCCGGCGAGAAGCGTCGTGTTCATGATGCGGTCGTGCCTTTCGGGGTGATGCGGTGCGGGATGAAGGCGGCACCGTCGTCGGTGATGAGGCCGGAGGTCTCACGGATGCCGATACCGGCGGACTCGTCGCCGACGACCCAGGCGCCGATGACAGGACGGTAGCCGTCGAACTCGGGAAGCGGGTCGAACATCTGGTACACGTAACCCTCGGCGCCGTAGACGCCGCCGGTGGCGGTCTCCCGGCCCCCGTCCACGATCGTGAGGTTCGCGCCCTCGCGCCCGAGCTTGGGCTTCTTCACGTACTCAGTGAGGAAGCCGGGGCTGTCGATGAAGGCGGGCAACAGGTTCGGGTGGTCGGGGTACATCTCCCAGAGCACCGCGAGGATCGCCTTGTTGGAGAGGATCGTCTTCCACAGCGGCTCGACCCACGTGGTGGCGGGAATCGATTCCACGACCCGCTTGCCGAAATCGTCCTCGAGGATCCACTCCCACGGGTAGAGCTTGAACACCGAGTGGATCGGGGCGTCCTCGAGGTCGACGAAGGTCTTCAGGTCGTGGTCCCAGCCGATGTCCTCGATGGGCAGGCCGACGGTGTCGAAGCCGGCCTCGGCGGCCGTCTCCTGCAGGTAGCCGGTGGTCACGTGGTCCTCGCCCGTCGCGTCGGCGCCCGACCAGGTGAAGTGCAGCTCGGACGGCGGGATGAGGTTGCGGATCTCGCCCCAGCGCGCCACGAGCGACTCGTGCAGCGAGTTCCACTGGTCGTAGCCGCCCTCGTCCCAGGAGCGCTTGTCCGGCGCGGTGTCCTGGAACCAGTACCACTGCACCACAGCGGCTTCCAGCAGCGAGGTGGGCGTATCGGCGTTGTACTCGAGCAGCTTCGCGGGCCGCCGGCCGTCGTAGCGCAGGTCGAAGCGGCCGTAGACGTGCGGGTCCTGCCGCTTCCACGACTCCTCGATCGCGCCCCACGCCCACTCGGGGATGCCGAAATCGGCGTAGCGCTCGGTCAGGATGACGTTCTCCACGGCCTTGAGGCACATGGAGTGCAGCACCTCGACCTGGGCCTCGAGCGAGAGCACCTCGTCCATGTCGAACTCGTAGAACACGGACTCGTCCCAGTAGTTCCGGCTGTCGCCGGCACCGTCGCGCGCGGGCGTGCCGAACACCAGGCCCTGCGATTCGACGGTCCGCTGCCAGCCCTCGCGGGGCGTTCCCCGCATGCGCCGCATCAGGAGCCGCTCGATCCGGAGCCGCCCTTGGAGCCGCCGCCCTTGCTGCCGGTGCCGAGGCCGCCACGGTCGATGTTCTTGCCGCTCGATCCGCTGTTGCTGCCCGCGTTCGTATTCCCCGAGTTGCCGCTGCCGGAGCCGCTGCCCGAGCCCGTACCGCTCGAGCCCTTGCTCCCCGAGCCGGCGGCGGGCGGCGCGGGCTTGCCCGCCGCGTTCGTCTGTCCGTTGGACCCGAAGGACGTGGTCTTGGCCGGATCCACCGCGGCACCCGACGAGGTGCGGAACGCGGTGTTGACGGGACGGTCGTAGCTGCCGCCGGTGATGTGGCCGTTGTTGTAGGAACCGCCGTAGTTGTACCGGTAACTCATGCCGTTGAGGAAGATGAACCCGGTCACGGGGTTGTACGTGCCGCGCGAGCAGTAGTCGTCGGAGACCACCTGACCGCCGTCCACGGTGCAGTACGCGGTCTGCGTGTTCACATTCTGCGTACCGTTGTTGTCGGGGATCGCCGCGTACAACAGGGCGATCGTGCCCACGACGCCCACGCCCACGCCGGCACCGATCATCTGCTTGCGCCGCCGGCTCTTCTTCGCGGCCGCTGCGGCGGCCTCCGCCGCCTCGCGCTCCTCGTCCTCCGCGCGCTGCCGCTGCGCCCGCTGACGGGCACGGGCCTCCGCCACCGTCTCGGGGCGGGCAGTGGTGTTCTCGTCCTGCTCCCGGATCCGGCCGGGTCGCCGCGGCGGTTCGACGGTGTCGGGCAGATTCACCTGGGGCGGGAACCCGGGGACGGGCGGCAGATGGTTCGACTCCGGCCCGGGGATGTCGCCCGCGGGGCGGTTCTCAGGAACGGGTGGCTGCATGCCTCACCTCTCCTCGAACGACGGGAGCCCGCCTCGTGCGGGCCCGAACAGTTCCACGACCAGATCGACCCTGCCCGGAGTGTCCCCCGACCACAGACGCTGCAGCAGAGTTTCGCATGCGGACCGGACACCCTCGACCACGACGCGCACGCGACCGTCGGGCTGGTTGGCAGCGTAACCGAGCAGGCCCAGCTCCAGGGCCTGCGTCTTCGTCCAATAGCGGAACCCGACTCCCTGCACCTGGCCGTGCACCCACGCCGTCATCCGGGCCTCGTCATCGACCACCGACTACTCCGAGGTGATCTCGAGATTGACCGTGGTTCCGGCCTTGAGCGTGCGGCCCACGGTGCACACCTGATCGATCGCGCGCCGCGCGACGGTGATGAGCCGCTCGCGGCCGGCCTCGTCCAGCTCGGACAGGTCGAGCTCGAGGATCTCGTTGAGCTCGGGGTAGACCTCGTTCTCGCGGTCCGCATCGCCCGAGACGCGCACGGTGGCGTCGTAGTCGTCACCGAGCCGGCGCGCCAGGACGTGATCGGTGGACATCCCGCTGCACGCCGCGAGCGCGATCTTGAGCAGCTCACCGGGGGTGAATACGCCTTCCACATCCACGGAGCCCACCAGCACCTCGGCGCCGCGCGAGCTGCGCCCGGTGTAGCGGCGCACGCCGGTGCGCTCGACCCAGAGTTCGGTGGACGGTGCCTGCGCGGTGGTGTCGTCGGCCATATGTCCAATCTACGGCAGCATCGTCCGCCACCAGCGGCCAACCGGGCCGTGCTCCCGCGTCACGACGCCGGACGGGACGGTAGCGTTGGAGGCATGCGCGCGCGGTGGTGGTCGTTCCTCGGGACGGTCATCGCGTACGCCGCGGCATCGGCGTGGGCCGCCGTCTCCGGCCCGGACCCCTTCCCCACCCACTTCGGCCTGTCCGGCCATCCGCTGACGTGGAGCCCACGGGGCGAGGCGGTAGTCGTGCACACGCTGATCGCCGCCGGGATCGCCGTCGTCTTCGCCGGCCTGGCGCTCGTCGCGCCCCGGATCCCGTCGTCACTGATCAACACACCCCGCCGCGACTACTGGCTCTCCCCCGCACACCGTCCCCGCTTCGACGCGATCGTCTCCGGCTTCCTGCTGTGGACCGGCGGCCTGCTCCTACTGCAACGTGCGGCGACCGTCGTCGTGACGATCATCGACGCCGACGAGACCGCCGCGAAGTCGACGCTGCTCGTCCTGTTCCTCCTCGCGGTCGTGGGTTCCGTCGGGTACCTGCTCTGGTCGCTGTGGCACCCGCCCACGCGCTCCATGCCGACGCGGGGTGCCCACCCGGATCACCGCACCACTCGTTCGCGACGGTAACGTTGTAGCCATGCGACCCCGCTGGTGGATCTTCCTCGGCGCACTTCTACTGTGCGGTGCCTCCCTCGCCTGGGCCGCGGTCTCCGGTCCCGACCCGTTCCCGACCCATTGGAACGTCTCCGGAGTCGGGGACGCATGGGCGCCCCGCGGCCGGGCACTGGCGATCGCCGCTGCCTCCACGGCCGGTGTCGCGGCACTGTTCGCCGTCCTCGCCGCGTGCACGTCGGCCATCCCGGACCAGTTGATCAACCTTCCCGTCGGCTCCCGCGCCTACTGGCTCGACCCCGAGCATCGCCCACAGCTCGACGCCCAGCTGCAGCGCTTCCTGCTCACCATCGGCACCGGAGTGCTGCTCCTGC
Source organism: Tsukamurella sputi (assembly GCF_007858445.1). Classification (GTDB taxonomy): domain Bacteria; phylum Actinomycetota; class Actinomycetes; order Mycobacteriales; family Mycobacteriaceae; genus Tsukamurella; species Tsukamurella sputi. The sequence goes on from NZ_VIGV01000002.1 coordinate 742,665, forward strand.
TCACCGTCACCGTCGTCGGAACCATCGTCAGCCCGGACGGCAATCCGGTTCTGGCCGTGTCCATGTGGGTCTTCCTGGCGCTGGTCGTGCTCAGTGTCGGGCATCTGCTCTGGCGGCTCCTGCGTCCTCCGGCCCGGTAGTCTGGGCCGATGAGCGCTGCATCGGAAACCGGCCCGTTCTTCCACGGCACGACCGCCGATCTTCACGTCGGTGACCTGCTCAGCGCGGGTTTCGTCTCGAACTACCGCCCCGACGTGGTGATGAACCACATCTACTTCACGGCCCTGCGCGACGGTGCCGGTCTCGCCGCGGAGCTCGCCGCGGAGCTCAAGTCCGACGGTGCCGCACCTCGCGTCTACGAGGTCGAGCCGACGGGCCCCTTCGAGGACGATCCCAACGTCACGGACAAGAAGTTCCCCGGCAATCCCACGCGTTCCTACCGCAGCACCGAGCCGCTGCGCATCGTCGCCGAAGTGACCGACTGGACCCGGCTCACCCCCGAGGCCCTCCAGATGTGGCGCGACACCCTGATCTCGAAAGCCCCCACCGATCGCGGCGAGATCATCAACTGATCCACCGCTCAGCGGCGCGGCACCGTCTGACAGGTCGGGCAGAAGTGCGAGCCCCGGTTCATGAAGGACTCGCGCCGCATGATCGTGCCGCAGCGGCGGCACGGCTCACCGTCACGCCCGTAGGCGTTGAGCGACCGCTCGAAGTAGCCGGACTGGCCGTTGACGTTCACGTACAGCGAGTCGAAGCTGGTGCCGCCCTGATCCAGCGCACGCCGCATCACGGCGGTGGCGTCGTTGATCAGCCGGCCGAGAGCGGGCTTGGTGAGCGCGGAGGCGCGGCGCCGGCCGTGGACGCCGGAGAGCCACAGCGCCTCGTCGGCGTAGATGTTGCCGACGCCCGAGATCACGGTCTGATCGAGCAGCACGCGCTTGATCTCGGTGTCCTTGCGCTTCATCCGGGCGATGACCGCATCGCGGTCGAACAAGGGGTCCAGGGGATCGCGTGCGATGTGCGCCACGGACGCGGGCACGAGCGCACCGTCGGCCTGCACGAGCGGGTCCACCGCCCACCCGCCGAAGGTGCGCTGATCGACGAACCGCAGGACGGCGCCGTCGGACAGCCCGGCTCGGATGCGCAGGTGCCGGTCATCGCCGGGCCCCACCAGCATCTGCCCGCTCATCCCCAGATGCACGACGATCGCCGCGTCCGCGGAGGCACCGCCGCGCGCGAGCGGCAGCCACAGGAACTTGCCGCGCCGCTCGGCGGATTCCACATCGGCACCGGTGATCTGGCCGATGAGATCCGCCTCACCGGCGACGTGCCGGCGCGCGGCGCGCGGATGCAGTACCTCGACGGAGGTGACGCCGCGGCCCACCAGGTGATCGACCAGACCGCGCCGGACGACTTCGACCTCGGGCAGCTCGGGCATCAGGCGGACTCGGGCGCCTGCTCGGCCCCGCCGTCCGCCGCATTATCGGCAGCAGATCCGGCGCCGCCCTCGTCCAGCGACTTCCAGGCGGCCGCGGCGGCCTTCTGCTCGGCCTCCTTCTTGGTGCGACCCACGCCCTCGCCGAGATCGCTCGAATCCACCACCGCGACGGCGGTGAACTCCTTGTCGTGATCCGGCCCCGTCGACGTGATGCGGTACGCCGGCGCGCCCAGGTCCCGCTCCGCGGTGAGCTCCTGCAGGGAGGTCTTCCAGTCGAGTCCCGCGCCCATCGACGACGAGGTCGTGAGCAGCGGCAGGAACAACCGGAGGACCACCTCGCGGGCGGTGTCGATGCCGTGCTGGATGTGCACGGCGCCGAGCAGCGCCTCGGTGCCGTCGGCGAGGATCGAGTCCTTGTCGCGGCCGCCCGTCAGCTCCTCGCCGCGGCCGAGGTAGAGATGCGCGCCGAGGCCGCCCTCCCCCAGCCCACGGGCCACGCGGGCCAGTGCGTGCATGTTGACGACGCTGGCACGGATCTTGGCGAGCTCGCCCTCCGGCTTGTCGGGATGCGTGGTGTAGAGCCACTCGGTCACCGAGATGCCCAGCACGCTGTCGCCGAGGAACTCCAGCCGCTCGTTGGTGGGCAGCCCGCCCGCCTCGTAGGCGTAGGAGCGGTGCGTGAGGGCCAGGGTGAGCAGTTCGTCGTCGAGTTCGACGCCCAGGGCTTCCAGCAGCGGAGCGCGGTCCGTGGCGGGCGGCGCGGGGAGGCGCTTGCTCACTTCTTGTCGGCCTCACCCTCGGTGGCGAACTTCGCGAGTCCGGCCCAGCGGGGGTCGATCTGCTCGTGGTGGTGATCGGCGGGCAGGTCGGCCAGCTTCTCGCCGCAGCCCTGGCACAGGCCCGGGCAGTCGTCGGAGCAGGTCGGATCGAGGGCCAGCTCCATGCCGATGGCGTCGATGATCGCCTGCTCGAGGTCGATCATGTCGTCCTCGATGCGGTACATCTCGTCGTCGTCCGTGGTCTTGGCCGTCTCGCTCTCCGGGTAGGCGTAGAGCTCCGTCAGGAAGACGTTGAGTGCGCCGGACAGCGGGTCGAGGCAGCGGGCGCACAGCCCGGCGGTGTTCGCGCTGACGGTGCCGGTCACGAGCACGCCCTCGGAGACGGCCTGGACCTGCAGGTCCAGGTCGACCTCCTCGCCGGGCTCGACGCCGATCAGGTCGACGCCGATGCGCTCGGGCGCGGCGACCGTGCGATGCACCTGCGCTGAGGTGCCCGGCCGTCGCCCGAAGGCACGGACGTCGAGCACGTACGGCTTACCAGCCGGCTGGCGCACGGCGGCATTGGGTTCGTTCACAACAATCCTCGTCGAACTCGTCAGGTCAAGCCAAACACCCGATTGTACGTCACGAGGCCCGATGCGCGTCCGCCCGTGATTCTGCGAACTCCTCGAGGTAGCCGTCAGTGGCGCCGTGATCGCTGTAGTCGTGCACGCCAGCGGCGGTGCGCAACTGCTGGCGGCCGCGGTTCACGGACCGCATGGTGGCGCCCAGCACCTCTTCGAACTGCGAGAGCTTGGTGTCGACGTACACGTCGCACTCCCCGCGCAGGCGATCCGATTCGGCGTGCGCGGCGTCGATGATCCGGTCCGACTCGCCCTTGGCGGCGGCCACGACCTCGGTCTCGGCGACGAGACGTTCCTGCTCGGCGATGCCCTCGGCCACCGACCGCTGGTACGCGGCGTTGCCGTCGGCCACGAGTCGCTCGGCCTCGGCGCGGGCGCGGCCGGTGACGGCCTCGTACTCGCGCTGGGCACCGCGACGGATCCGCTCGTCCTCAGCGCGGGCTTCGGCGACCAGGCCGGTGGCGTGCTGATGGGCCTCCGCCACCATGCGGTCGGCCTGCGCCTTCGCGTCGGCGAGGAGGCGGTCGGCCTCCGCACGGGAGCGACTCAGCGTGGCGTCCGCCTCGGAGTTGGCCTGGGCCACGGTGGTGTCGTAGTGGGTGCGCGCCTCGCTGATCAAGCGATCCTTCTGATCGAGCACGTCCTGCGCGTCGTCGAGGTCGGCCGGAAAGGCGTCGCGGATGTCGTCGAGGAGCTCGAGCACATCGCCGCGGGGCACGAGGCACCCGGCGGTCATGGGGACGCTGCGCGCCTCCTCCAGGATGGCGCCCAGCTCGTCCAGTGCTTCGAATACGCGGTACATACACCCATTGTGACGGGTGGGACCGATGTTTCGCCGTAACGGCGTCGCCGCGTGTCGACCCTCGGGGAATCCGCCGATTTTCAACTCGCGCTGAATATATGCGCTGCCGGCTCGAGATCGGCCGAATTCACGACAGCTTGGCGGCCACAGCCTTCTGCACGTTGGGCGGGATCAGGGCGGACACATCGCCACCCAGCTTCGCGACCTCCTTGACCAGCGAACTGGACACGTAGGAGAACTCCGGCGCGGTGGTCAGGAAGGCGGTCTCGACGCCGGTGAGGTGCATGTTCATGCCGGCCATCGGGAGCTCGTAATCGAAGTCCGTCGAATTGCGCAGCCCCTTGAGGATGCACGCGACGCCCTGCTGTTCCGCGTAGTCCACGAGCAGCCCCGTCCACCGGTCCACGGTGACGCCGGGCAGGTCCGCGACGTTCTCCTCGATCAGCGCGATCCGCTCGTCGATGGAGAACATGCCCTGCTTGTTGGGGTTGACGACGACGGTGATCACGAGCTCGTCGAAGATCCGCGCGGCACGGCGGAAGATGTCCAGGTGGCCGTTGGTCATCGGGTCGAACGATCCGGGGCAGCACGCCTTACTCATGCCCGGTCATCCTGCCAGACGGCGATCTCCACGCGCGTCTCCCCGTAGTCGCGCGTCAGCTCCGGTTCGAATCCCTCGGGCCATGTGGTGCCGGCCGAGCGGGTGGACCGCTCCACGACGACGAACGCGCCGGGCGCGAGCCACCCCCCGGTCAGCGCGGCCACATCACCGTCGACGGTGTCCGCGGGCAGGTCGTACGGCGGGTCGAGGAAGACCAGGTCGTAGGGCTGTGCCGGAAGCTCGAGGTACGCCCTCGCGGCCCGACGGTGCGCCGCCGCCCCCGGCAGGCCGACGGCGCGCGCGTTCTGGTCGATCACCGCCACCGCCTTGGCATCGGCGTCGACCAGCACAGCCCGGGCGGCACCACGGGAGAGGGCCTCGAAACCGAGCGCCCCCGACCCCGCGTAGAGGTCGAGGACGGCGAGATCGTCGAAGTCGAGGCGGGACTGCAGCGCGCTGAACAGCGCCTCGCGCACGCGATCCGAGGTGGGGCGGGTGCCGCGGGGCGGCACCGCGAGCCTGCGTCCGCGTGCCGCCCCGGCGATGATCCTGGTCACCGGTCCACTGTAGTCACGCGCGTCAGCTCGCCTGGGCGAGCTTCGCCTCCTCGATCTGCGCGAGATGGGTGGCGTTCGTATCGGGCCCCGGCACCTCGGTGCCACGGATGGAACATCCCTTCGTCTCCTGCAGGAAGGGCAGCGCGATGAGGCCGATCACGCACGCGCCCATCATGTAGAACGCCGGGAACATGATGTTGCTCGTGGCGTCCACGAACGCCTCGTTGACCAGCGGCGCGGTGCCGCCGAACGCTGCGGTCGCCACGTTGTAGGAGATGGCGAAGCCGGCGAATCGCACCTGCGTCGGGAACATCGCGGGGAAGGTCGCGGTGATCGTGGCCAACTGCGGGACGTACAACAGACCCAACACGGTCAGTGCGATGACCGCCCATACGAAGCCCTGCGTCATCAGCTCGAACATCGGCCAGGCCAGCACGAGCAGGCCCACCAGCGAGACCCACCACATCGGCTTCCGCCCGGTCCTGTCCGACAGTGCACCGAAGAAGGGGATCGCTGCGGCCATGATGACCTGGGCGATCAGGAGCATCATCGACGCATCCTTCTTGGGCATGTCGATCGCACCGTTGAGGTAAGTGGGCATGTAGGCGATCAGCGTGTAGTTCGCGACGTTCAGGGCGATCACGAGTCCGAACAGGATCAGGATCGGGCGCCGGTACTCGACGAGCAGCTGGCGCAGCCCCTTCAGCGCCGAATCCTGCGACTGGTCCTTCTCCTTGATCTCCTCGAAGACCGGGCTGTCGTGGATCTGGTTACGGAGGTACCAACCGATCAGGCCCATGGGCAGCGCCATCAGGAACGGCAGGCGCCAACCGAAGGACTGCATCTGCTCCTCGGTGAGCAGGACCTGCAGGAGCAGTACGATCGCGGTACCACCGGCGAAGCCGCACATGGTGCCGAACTCGAGGAAGCTTCCGTACCGGCCGCGCTGACGATCCGGCGAATACTCCGCCATGAAGGTCGCGGCGCCGCCGTACTCGCCGCCCGTCGAGAAGCCCTGCACCATGCGGAGAACGATCAGCAGGACGGCTCCGAGCCACCCTGCGGTGGCGAACGTGGGCAGGACCGCTACCAGCGCAGTCGCCCCCGCCATGAGCAGAATCGTGGTGGCGAGGACGGCCTTCCGGCCGATCTTGTCGCCCAGCGGACCCCAGACGAACCCGCCGAGCGGCCGCAGAATGAACGACACGGCGAAGCCGAGGAGGGTGCCGATGGTCCCGTGGTCGGGGAACAGGGCGGTGCCGATGTAGGTCGCCGTCGACGCGTACACGCCGTAGTCGAACCATTCGGTGAAGTTGCCCATCGCGGACGCGGAAATGGCTTTGTGCAGCTTCGACTTACGCTGCTGCTCCGTCTCCTGGAGCCCCACCGAAGAGAGCGGCGAGCTTCCGGACGTTGTTGAGTTATCAGGCATGCAGATCAGCCCCTGGCGTTGGTCACCGTGCGGACCGGGCTTGCCTGTGGCTAGACACTGCTGGGCCCACCGGACGTGTGATTACCGCGCGTTCGACGTTAACAGAATCGAAGTGCCGATCCCGCCTTTGTGGTTCACCATGTGGACACCGGTTCGCATCCCCGCTGGTAACCGGTTGTTCGCCGGCACGGAACCGGACTGCGGCATCGTTTCCGCAATGCCCCTCAGTGATTCGCAGTTCTCGCGTCGTTCCCTCCTCAAGGCCGGCACCGCAGGCGCCCTGCTCGTCCCGGCCGGCTCGCTCCTCTCGGCGTGCGGCAGCTCGTCCGACGGTGCCGCCGCCTCGTCCTCGCCCGGCGTCGTCCGCGCCCGGCCCTCGCTCACGCACGGCATCGCCTCCGGCGACCCCCGCACCGACGGCGCGCTGGTCTGGGCCCGGTCAGACGCTCCCGCGCGGATGATCGTCGAGACGGCCTCCTCGGAGTCCTTCAGCAACCCGCGGCGCTTCGAGGGCCCCCGGCTCGATCCGTCGTCCGACGGTGCCGGACGCCTCCGCATCACCGGCCTCGAGCCCGGCCAGACGGTGCACTACCGCGTGACCCTTGAGGGCGAGAACGGCGCGACGTCGGAGCCGGTGGCGGGCACTTTCCGCACGGCGCCGTCGGCGGCCGGGAACGTGAACTTCACCTGGTCCGGCGACGTTGTGGGCCAGGGCTGGGGCATCAACCGCGACGGGGGCATGGCGATCATGGGTGCGATCGCCGATACGCGCCCGGACTTCTTCATCCACTCCGGTGACGCGATCTACGCCGACAATCCGGTCGAGGAGACGCAGAAGCAGAACGACGGCAACGTCTACCGCAGCGTGACCGCGCCGGCGAAGGCGCATGTGGCACAGACCCTGGACGACTTCCGCGGCAACTTCGCCTACAACCGTCTCGACGAGCACTATCGGCGGTTCGCGGCGACCGTCCCCCAGCTGATCCAGTGGGACGACCACGAGGTGATCAACAACTGGTTCCCCGGCGAGAACCTGACCGGCCAGAACCGCAAGGGCTACACCGAGACCGACGTGAACAAGCTCGCCGACTTCGCCTATCAGGCGTGGCGCGAGTGGCAACCGGTGCAGCCCACCGAGGCCGCCGACGGACGCCTGTACCGCAAGATCTCCTACGGTCCGCTCCTCGACGTCTTCGTACTGGACATGCGCAGCTACAAGGATCCCAACCCGAACAACTGGGCCACGACGGACGACGGCGGCATCCTGGGGCGCCAAGCAGACCCAGTGGCTGATCGACGGCCTGACCTCCTCGAAGGCGGTCTGGAAGGTGGTCGCGAACGACCTGCCGCTGAGCATCGTGGTGCCGGACTCGCTGTCCGACCCGAAGGACGGCCCGAAGTCGATGGAGGCCGTCGCGCAGGGCGACAACGGCGCCCCGCTGGGCCGCGAGATCGCCTTCTCCCGCATCCTCTCCCGCACCAAGGACGTCAAGAACGTCGTGTACCTCACAGCGGACGTGCACTACACCGCTGCGATCTCCTACCACCCGGACAAGGCGGCCTTCCAGGACTTCTCGCCGTTCTGGGAGTTCGTCTCGGGTCCGCTCAACGCGGGCGCCTTCCCGAAGAGCCCGCTCGACGGCACTTTCGGCGCGCAGTACGAGTTCGTACACGCCCCCGACAAGGCGAACGCCTCGCCCGCCGAGGGCTTCCAGCACTTCGGGCAGGTCACCATCGACGGTGGCACGCGCGCTCTGACGGTCAACCTGCGCGACGCCAAGGGCGCCTCGCTCTACAGCAAGGAACTCCCCGCCGTCTGAGTCCTACACGGACGCGCCCACGCGGGTCTCATCGCCCGCGCGGGTGTAGCGGTACCGCTGGGCGGGGTGATCGGCCGCGAGCCGGTCACCCTGCCCGAACAGCTTGTTGCGCAGCGTCCCCGGTGCGTACTCCGACGGGTACACGCCCCGTCGGCGCAGCTCCGGCACGATGAATTCGACGATGTCCTCGAACGTGCCGGGCGTGATCGCGTAGGCCAGGTTGAAGCCGTCCACATCGGTCTCCTCGACCCATTCCTGCAGCTCGTCGGCCACGCGCTCGGCGGAGCCGACGAGCACCGGCCCCATGCCGCCGATACGACCCCACTTGCCGATGTCCTCGACCGTCCACTCCTTGCCCGACGGATCGGCCTGTTGGAAGTTGGAGACGGCGGAGATGATCGCGTTGGACTGCACATCACCGACGGGATCGCTCGGGTCGTAGGCGCCCAGGTCCACCCCCATCCAACCGGACATGAAGACCAGCGAGCCCTCGATGCTCGCGTAGCGGTGGTACTCCTCGAGCTTGGCCTGCGCCTTGGCCTCCGTCTCGTCGGTGACGATCGTGAGCAGCGTGTACACCTTGGCCGAGTAGGGATCCCGGCCATTGGCGACCAGCCCCTCGCGCACCGTGCGGACCACCTTCTTCAGGATCTCCTTGGTGGGCGCCGCCACGAAGATCGCCTCGGCGTTCTCCGTCGCGAACTTCAGGCCGCGCGGTGAGGCTCCGGCCTGGTAGATGACTGGCGAGCGCTGCGGCGAGGGCTCGCCCACGTGGATGCCCGGCACGTCGAAGTACTTGCCGTGGTGGTTGATCGGATGCACCTTCGACGGATCGGTGAAGACGCCGCTCTCGCGGTCGCGGATCACCGCGTCGTCCTCCCACGAGCCCTCCCACAGCTTGTACAGCACCTCCAGGTACTCGTCCGCGTGGTCGTAGCGCTCGTCGTGCTGCAGTTGGTCGAGCTGCCCCATGTTCTTCGCTGCGGACGGCAGGTAGCCGGTCACCACGTTCCAGCCGATCCGGCCGTTCGTGAGGTGATCGAGGGTGGTCAGGCGGCGCGCGAACGGGAAGGGGTGCTCGAAGCCGGTGCCCGCGGTGATGCCGATGCCAAGATGCTCCGTCGCGCCCGCGATGGCCGAGGCCAGCAGGATCGGATCGGACACGGGGACCTGCGCCGCGTGCTTGATCGCCGCGTCGCCGTTGCCGTTGTACGCGTCGTAAACGCCCAGGACGTCGGCGATGAAGATGCCGTCGAAGGTGCCGCGCTCCAGCAGCTTCGCGAGGTCCGTCCAGTAGCCGAGTTCCTTGTAGCGGTGCGACTGGTCCTCCGGGTGCCGCCACAACCCCGGGGACTGGTGGGCGACGCAGTTCATGTCGAAGGCGTTGAAACGGATCTGACGGCTCATATCGGCCGACGGTAGGCGGCGGGCCCGCGCCCGCCCAGGCTTGCACTCAGCGTGAGGCGAGCCCGACCGCACGCACCGCGGGGCGAACGGCGGACCGTCAGGCCAGGTTGAGCTGCCAGGAGACGCCGAACCGATCGCCCACCCACGCGAAGGCCGTGGAGAAGCCGTACTCGCCGAGCGGCATGTAGGTCTTCCCGCCGGCGCCGAGCGCCGCCGTCAGCCGCTCCAGTTCCTCACGGTCGTCGCAGTCCACGAACAGGGAGGTCGACGGGGTGAAGTCGAAGGCGTGATCGACCGCGCTGTCGCTGATCAGCACGTGCTGCCCCTTGATCACGAGCTCGGCGAGCTGGATTCCGTGCTGCGGTTCCGCGTGCGGGACCGAGGTGAGCACCGCACCGTCGAAGGTCGCGACGTACAGCGCGATCGCCTCGGCGGCGACCCCGCCCTGGAACATGAGGAACGGACGAATCATGGTCATGGGCCGAGCCTACGGTCGCCGTGCGCCGTAGGGTGCGGGCATGACGTCAGTGGTCGTGGTGGGCAGCGTGAATCTGGACGCGGTCACGGTTTGCGAGCGATTCCCGCAGCCGGGCGAGACGGTGACGGGTGTGTCGGTGGCCTTCGGCCAGGGCGGCAAGGGTGCGAATCAGGCCCGGTCCGCGGCGCGCGCCGGCGCGTCGACGGTGTTCGCGGGCGCGGTCGGCGAGGACGCCGCCGCCGAGACGGTCCTCGGTTCTCTCGCCGCGGCGGGCGTGGACGTCTCGCTCGTCGCGCGGGTCACCGGCAGCACCGGTTTCGCGAACGTGACCGTGGACGCCACGGGCGAGAACCACATCGTGGTGGTTCCCGGTGCGAACGGTTCCGTCACCGTCGGCGAGGCGACCCGTGCGGCGATCGCCGACGCGGACGTCCTGCTCCTGCAACTCGAGATCCCCTTGCCGGCCGTCATCGACGCCGCCCGCGCCGCGCGAGAGGCGGGCACCGTGGTCCTGCTCAATCCCTCGCCCGTGCAGGCGCTTCCCGATCGACTCGTCGATCTCCTCGACGCCGTCATCGTCAACCGCGAGGAGGAGAAGGCGCTCGCGGAGGTGGTGGAGCGCGTGCCGTACGTGGTCACGACCCTCGGCGGCGACGGTGCCCGCGCCGCCGGATCCGACGGCACCGTCGAAGCGCCGGGGTTCGTGGTCGAGGTCGTCGACACCACCGGCGCCGGGGACGCCTTCGCCGGAGCCCTCGCCGCCCACTGGGACCTGCCGCCCGCCGAGCGCCTGCTCCGCGCCAACGCCGCCGGCGCCCTCACCGCCACCGCCGCCGGCGCGGCGGCCGCCCCGACCGGCGCCGAGATCGACGCCTTCCTCTCCGAACAGGAGAGCAGCCGATGACGATCACGTTCCACGACGTACCCGGCGCGGGCCCGTACGCCGTGACCACCGGGCCGGACGGCGGGCTGTGGTTCACGCTGGTCGGGAGCGGCGAGATCGGCCGGTACGACGTCGCGACGGGTGAGACCGTACGCTTCCCCGTCGGCGCCGACTCCGGTCCCACGATCATCGTTCCCGGGCGGGACGGCGCCCTGTGGTTCACGCAGTACCGTGCCCACCGTCTCGGCCGGATCACCGTCGACGGGGAGGTCTCCCACATCGAGCTGCCGCCGGGCTGCGGGCCGTACGGCCTCGCGACGGGGCCCGACGGTGCGCTGTGGTTCACCGCCACGGCCACGAACCGGATCGGCCGGGCCACGGTCACGGGCGAGGTCACCGAGTTCGACCTTCCCATCTCGGGCGCCTTCCCGTCCGCAATCGCCGCGGGCCCCGACGGCGCGCTCTGGTTCCCGCTCAATCAGGCCGACGCGATCGGCCGGATCGCCCTCGACGGATCGATCCGGACCTTCCCCCTCGACGCCGGCAGCGCACCGGTCGGCATCGCGGCGGGCCCGGGCGACACCCTCTGGTTCGTGGAGATCGGGGCGGGACGGATCGGCCGCATCATGCCCGACGGATCCGTCTCCCGGTACCCCCTCGCCGACCCCGGCGCCCGACCGCACGCCGTCTGCGCGGGGCCCGACGGGCGGATGTGGTTCACCGAGTGGGCCGGCAATGCCCTCGGTTCGATCGACCCGGACGGACGAATCCGCAGGTACGAGCTGTCCCGGGCAGGCTCCGAGCCGCACGGCATCACCCCCGGGCCCGACGGTGCGCTGTGGGCGGCCCTGGAGATCGGCGCACTCGCGCGGATCGCCCCCGAGGACTCGTGATGTGACCCATCTCACATTGACCCGACTCGCTGGGGATACCCCGGTGTTCCAGTGACCGATTTCCGGCGACGGGTGACTTCCCCGGAGCCGGTTGTTAGCGTCGAAAGCGATGAGCCCGTCTCACAAGAGCGATCCCACCACCGCCGCGGAAGCGGGGGTTTCCACCCGATGCCCGTCGATCGACGACGGGATTCGGCTCTGGGAAATCGCCCGCGACACCGAGGTTCTCGATCTCAACTCGACGTATGCGTACACGCTGCTGTGCCGTGACTTCGCCGCCACGTCGATCGTCGCCGAACGCGACGGCGCCGTAGCGGGATTCGTCACGGGCTACCGCCGACCCGACCGCCCGGACACCTTGTTCGTCTGGCAGGTCGCGGTGGACGCCGCACACCGCGGCCACGGCATCGCCTCCCGCATGCTCATCGACCTGTTGGACCGTCTTGCGGTGGAGGGCGTTTCACGCCTGGAGACCACGATCACCGCGGACAACACCGCGTCCCAACAGCTCTTCGGCGCGGTGGCGAAGAAGCGCGGCTCCACCCTCGTGGTGAGCGATCTCTTCGCCTCGCACCACATCTCCCCCACCGATTCCGAACCACACGATCCCGAGCAGCTGTACACCATCGACCCCGCGTGATCGCGGGGCGCTGCACGGCCCAGAGGAGGATCACCATGGCAACCCTGACCGATGATCACACCAGTACCGCAGATTTCGAGCAGCCCTCGATCTTCAGCACCCGCGAGTCGCAGGTGCGCAGCTACTCGCGTGGCTGGCCCGCCGTGTTCGATCGCGCCGAGGGCTCATGGCTCATCGATCGCGACGGACGACGCTACCTGGACTTCTTCGCAGGCGCCGGCGCACTCAACTACGGCCACAACCACCCGAAGCTGAAGCAGGCCCTGGTCGAGTACATCTCCGAGGGGCACATCACCCACTCGCTGGACATGTCGACGGTGGCCAAGGGCGAGTTCCTGCAGACCTTCGAGGACAAGATCCTGCGTCCGCGCGGCCTCGACTACAAGGTGCAGTTCCCCGGCCCGACCGGCACCAATACCGTGGAGGCGGCACTGAAGCTCGCCCGCAAGGTGAAGGGCCGCGAGTCGATCATCAACTTCACCAACGCCTTCCACGGCATGACGCTCGGCGCGCTGTCGGTGACCGGTAACTCGATGAAGCGCGGTGGCGCGGGCATCCCGCTGGTGCACGCCACCCCGATGCCCTTCGACAACTACTTCGACGGCGTCGCGCCCGACTTCCAGTGGTTCGAGGCCGTGCTCGCCGACTCCGGCAGCGGACTGAACAAGCCCGCCGGCGTCATCGTCGAGACGGTGCAGGGCGAGGGCGGCGTGAACGTCGCACGGCCCGAGTGGTTGCGCGCACTCGCGGACCTGTGCGAGCGGCACGACATGCTGCTCATCGTCGACGACGTCCAGATGGGTTGCGGCCGTACGGGTCCGTTCTTCTCCTTCGAGGTCGCCGGGATCACCCCGGACATCGTGACCCTCTCGAAGTCGATCGGCGGCTACGGCCTGCCGATGGCGCTCACGTTGATGAAGCCCGAACTGGACGTGTGGGGCCCCGGTGAGCACAACGGCACCTTCCGCGGCAACAACCCGGCCTTCGTCACCGCCAAGCACGCAATCGACGAGTTCTGGTCCGACGACGCCCTCGAGAAGGAGACCCTCCGCAAGGGCGCGCACATCGAGAAGCGCTTCGAGGAGCTGTGCGCCGAGTTCCCGGAGCAGCTGAGCCATCGCGGCCGCGGCATGGTCCAGGGCCTGGTCTTCGAGGACGCCGACAAGGCCGGTGAGGTGTGCGCCGCCGCGTACCAGCAGGGCCTCCTCGCCGAGACCTCCGGCCCGTCGGACGAGGTGGTCAAACTCCTTCCGCCGCTGACCATCACCGATTCCGACCTCGACCTCGGCCTGGACATCCTGGCCACCGCGACCCGAAAGGTTCTGTCCGCATGATCGTTCGCACCACCGACGAGATCACAGGTACCGAGCGCGACGTCGCCGCCGGACACTGGCGCAGCAAGCGCATCGTCCTCGGCGGCGACAGGGTCGGATTCTCCTTCCACGAGACCGTGATCGAGCCCGGCACCGTCAACGAGTTCCACTACGCCAACCACGTGGAGGCGGTCTGGCTCGTGGAGGGCGAGGGAACTCTCCTCGACCGGGAGACCGGCGTCGAGTACCCGCTTGCTCCGGGCACGATGTACCTGCTCGACGGCCACGAGCGTCACACCGTGACGACGAAGACGCGGATGCGCATGCTGTGCGTCTTCAACCCGCCCGTCGTCGGCACCGAGGTGCACGACGAGAACGGTGTGTACCCCCTGGTCGCGGTCGACTGACCCGCCCCCGCTTCGACGCCCCGATGGTGCCCGGCACCATCGGGGCGTCGGCGTCAGAGGGCCAGGGCGAGCGCGCACGCCGCGAGCACGACGACGCCGGCAACGGCGTCGGCGCGGCCCGGCCCCGTGGCGTGGGCGACGAGACGGCCGGTGCCACCGCGGGCAGCGATCGCCTCCCCCATCTCGGTCGCCCGCCGCAGCGCCACCACCATCGCGGCCACGCACAGATCCACCAGCTCCGCCCTCCTGGTCCGCCTCACCGCGGGAGCGGGCTGCAGCCGGCGGGCGGCGGAGAGCGTGCGGAACTCGTCGATCATCAGCGGGAAGGTGCGCAGCGCCAGGGCCAGCGTGACGGCCCACTCGTCCACCGGAAGACGGAACACGCGCAGTGGCCGGCCCAGCAGAGCGACCGCAGGGGCCACATCAGCAGGATCGGTGGTCCACGCGACCAGCGCTCCCGCGCCCAGGAGCACCAGCCCGAGGAGCACGACCCTGGCGAGGTTCAGCAGCCCGCCCACGCCGAGCGCAGTCGACCCCAGTTGCCAGTACGGCGCCCCGCCGCTCGCGATCATCAGGCAGCCGCCGATCGCGGCGACCACCAGGATCCAGCGCGGCACCGCGGGCACCACGGAGACCGGGATCCGCGCGAGGGCCGCGGCGAGGACGAGCAGCACCGCGAACATACCGACCACGGGCCAGCCGGGATCGATCGTGAGCACGATCGACACCGCGGCGAGGGCGAGCAGCTTGGTGCCGGCCCAGAGCCCGTGCAGGTAGGTGCGCTGCGGCAGGACTCTCAGCACCAGCGACGACGATCGGCTCATGCGATCTCCTCCGCATCGACGGTGCCGCGGACGAGTTGGACCGTCCGGTCGCACAGCCGGTCCAGGTGGTCCACGTCGTGCGAGATGATCACCATCGCCTGACCGGCGTCGCGGATGCCGATCAGCAACTCGATGAGCTCGCGCTGCGAGGTGAGGTCGAGCCCGGCCAGGGGCTCGTCGAGGATCAGGAGCCGGGGCTCGCGCGCGAGGAGCCCCGCCAGCGCGACGCGGCGGAGCTGGCCGCCGCTGAGCCGGTCCACGAGGACGTCCGCCGAGGCCGCCGGAAGGCCGACCGCGGCGAGTGCCCGCGTGATCGCGACGGCGTCGTCGCCGCGGTAGCCGGCCAGGGCCGCGAGGGCATCGCCGGCCGAGCCGCGCATCAGCTGCAGGCGTGCGGCCTGCAGCGCCAGGGCCACCGCCCCGACCTGGTCCGTGACCGGCGCACCGTCGAGTTCACAGCTCCCGGCGGTGGGTGCCAGCAGGCCCGCCATCACCCAGGCGAGCGTCGACTTCCCCGATCCGTTGCCGCCGCACAGCAGCACCGCCTCCCCTTCACGGACGACGAGGTCGACACCCCGCAGTGCCGTACGGCGCCAGGGTGTTCCGGCGTCGTACTCATAGTGGACGTCGCGCAGGGTGAGCAGGGCGCCGCCCGGCGCCGGGCGCTCGTCCCCGGGGGCGTGGGCCGACGGGCCGGAGCGTTCCGCGCCCCCGAGGTCGACGGTGCGGTCCGCCCCGTCGGCCTCCTCCGGATAGTGCGTGATGTTGATCAGGCCGAGGTCGTGCTGCCGCGTGAGTCCGCGCAGCAGTCCCATCAGATCCGCGCGGCCGTCGCGATCGACCATCGTGGTCACCTCGTCCGCCACGACCAGCGCCGGCGTACGGGCCAACGCCGCCGCCACCGCCAGGCGCTGCGCTTCCCCGCCCGAGAGACCGGACGTGTCCCGCTCCCCCATGCCCCCGAGTCCGACCTCCGCGAGGAGGGCGTCCACATCCACGTCGACACCGTCCGGGAGCCCCCACACGACGTCGTCGGCGACGCGGATCCCGAGGATCTGGCTGTCGGCGTGCTGCAGCACGAGCGCCGTGCCCCCGATGCGGCCCAGGCCCACCGCGCCGGGCCGCTCGACGGTGCCGCCCGTCGGCGGGACACCCGCCAGGACGCGCATCAACGTCGACTTGCCCGTGCCGTTCGCGCCGGTGATCGCGAGATGATCGCCCGGCGCCACGGCGAAGGACAGGTTCGCGAGGGTGTCGCGATCGGCCCCCGGGTACCGGAAGTCGACGGCGGTCAGCCGCACGGGAAGCGGCCCGGGCACGGCGCCGTCCGCCTCGCGCGGCAGCAGGTCGCGCGGTGCGGCGCTGGTCGCCAGGACACGGCGCAGCACCGGGGTGAGGATCCGCCAGGCGAAGGAGCAGCCGAAGACCACGATGAGCCACACGGAGACCCAGACGAAGACCTGCCAGCGCTGCAACCCGAAATCCGCGAGGCGCAGCAGCGCGGACCCCGGTCCCGCACCACCCGGGAGCGGTAGCAGGAGCGCACCGAGGCCGCGCACGTTCGCCGCGAAGACGCCGAGCACCACCGTCCGGATCTCCGCGAGCACGGCGAGGAAGGCGAGCACCGCGCTCGCGACCACGACACCCCACAGTGCGGCGACAGCGAGCATGCTCCCCCGGCCACGGCCCCGTCGGCGCACGTGGCCGCAGATCACACCCATGTACACGCACGTCCACGCGGAGACCAGGCCGCCGAACCCGGCGAGCAGGAAGGACAGCAGTCCGGACGCCATCGCGGTCGCGACCGCCACGCGGGCGCGGTGGTGGAAGGCCAGCACGCCCATCGGAACCGCTCCGGCCCAGGCGAAGACGACAGCGCCCGGTACGACCATGGAGAGCACCGCGATCGCGGACATGAGCGCGGCGGTCACCGCCGCGTGGGCGAACTCGACGGGCCGCAGCGGACCTCTTTGCACGTCCAACATCGAATCACCCTATCCGCAGTAGATGCGTGGAACCGGTTCTGACACGGCACGGGGAAGGGCTGCGCCGCAGTCACGGATGGACCAGACTGAGCCCATGACCTCCCTCGCCGATCTGGCCACCACGCTCACGTCCCTCCACCGCAAGGGGGATCCCGTCGTCCTTCCCACCACCTGGGACGCCTGGTCGGCGAACACCGCCGTCGCCGCCGGCTTCGCCGCACTCACCGTCGGCTCGCACCCGATGGCCGATTCGGTCGGCAAGCCCGACGGCGAGGGGATGTCCTTCGACGAGGCGATGACCCGCGTCGCGCAGATCACCGCCGCGGTCGACGTGCCGGTCTCCGTCGACATCGAGTCCGGCTACGGACAGTCCCCCGAGCGGATCATCGAGGGGCTGCTGGGCGCGGGCGCAGTGGGACTGAACATCGAGGACACCGTCCACTCGGAGGGCGGGCGCTTCCGCGAGGCCCAGGAGCACGCCGACCTCGTGGCCGCCCTCCGCGCCGCCGCGGACGCCACGGGGGTGCATGTCGTGATCAACGCCCGCACCGACATCTTCAAGAATCAGGTGGGTGAGGCGGACGATCGCGTCGAGCGCGCCATCGCGCGGATGCAGTTGTGCGCCGACGCGGGCGCCGATTCGCTCTACCCCGTCGCGTTCCACGATGCCGCCACGCTCCGGCACCTCGCCGACGCGCTGCCGCTCCCTGTGAACGCGATCGCGAATCCTGCGACCGACGACCTGGCCGCTCTCGCCGCTGCGGGCGCGGGCCGGATCAGCTTCGGGCCGATCTGGCAGATGGTGCTCACCGAGCGGTCGAACGAGTTGCTCGCCCGCTGGCGCTGACGTCGTGGGACTGTTCTCGAGCTCGCCCCGTGGGACGAGCGGCCTCGTCGCCGGGCGCGTCACCGTGGTGGGTCTCCCTCTCGACGCCGAGGATTCGCGCGGCTACATCGGACGGTCGGTCCACGTGGCCGTGTCCGCGCCGGGGATCGCGCCTTTCCACCGGCGGGTGCGGGCCTCGATGCTCACATCCGACCGTTACCCCGAGGTCGGAATGACGGTGCCCGCGTGGCTCGACCCCGGCACTCTCGAGCCCGTGCACATCGAGTGGGAGATCATCCCGACGCGGGACGAGCGGGCCCGCGCCGCCTTCCAGTACTGCACCGGAGCGCCGGACACGCCCCCGCCCGGACTGCTCGCCGACGGGACGCCCTCGCCGCTCAGCCCGGCGGTCCTCGCCGCCTTCGCGACGACGCCGCATCCCGTCGACCGGTTGCACACCCTGGCGACCCTGCTCGACCGGGGACTGATGACGCGCGCACAGTTCGACGGCCTGCGCGACCGCGTCGTGCGGGAGGCCGGAGCGTAGCCCTACCGCGCGCCGTCGGCCACGAAGGCGCTGCCGCGCTCCCGGTCGAGGAAGGTCTCGGACTTATTGCGCAGGAAGACGATGTACACGAACAGCGAGATCGCGATGGTGATCGTCACGTAGGCGATGAACCACGGCACGTGCCCGGACTTCTTGGCCGCCTCGTACAACAGGGGCGCAGTACCGCCGAAGATCGAGTTGGCGAGCGCGTAGCCGATGCCGACGCCCAGGGCGCGCACGTGCGAGGGGAACAGCTCCGCCTTCACGAGCGCGTTGATCGAGGTGTAGCCGGTGATGATCACGTAGCCGAAGCAGACCATCGCGAGCGAGGCGATGGCGACGTGCACGTTCGGCAGGTAGGTGACGAGGAAGTAGGTGTACAGGACGCCGCCCACACCGAAGAAGACGAGCATGGGCTTGCGGCCGATCCGATCGCTGATCATGCCGCCGATGGGCTGGATGAGCATGAGGAAGATCAGGCCGATCAGGTTCACCCACGTCGCCGTGAGCGCGTGATCCGTGTACGCGGTCTTGACGATGGCCGGGGCGTTCACGCTGTAGACGTAGAAGGCCAGCGTGCCGCCCATCGTGATGAGGAAGCAGAGCACGAGCTGCCGCCAGTACCCCGTGAGCAGCTCGCGCATCGTGCCCGAGCTGGTGTCCTCGCCCGCCCGGACGGCGGCCAGCTGCTCCTCGGACAGCGACTCGTCCATCGTGCGGCGCAGCCAGAAGACGACGATCGCCGCGATGCCGCCCACGAAGAAGGCGATGCGCCAGCCGAAGTCGGACACCTGCGCCTTGGAGAAGATCCCCAGTAGGACGAGCAGCATGAACTGCGCGAGAACGTGGCCGCCGACGAGCGTGACGTACTGGAACGAGGAGAAGAAGCCGCGCCGCTCGCGCGTGGCCGCCTCGGACATGTACGTCGCCGACGTGCCGTACTCGCCGCCGGTGGCGAAGCCCTGAACCAGGCGGCACAGGATCAGGATCACGGCTGCGGCCACGCCGATCGTCTCCCGCCCGGGCACGATCGCGATGATGAAGGAACAGGCCGCCATGAGGGAGACACTCATCGTGAGCGCCGCACGCCGGCCCTTGCGATCCGCGTAGCGGCCGAAGAACCACGACCCGACGGGGCGCATGACGAAGGTGACCGCGAAGATCGCATAGACGTAGACCGTGGAGTTCTTGTCCGCCTTGTCGAAGAACTGGCTCTCGAAGTACGTCGCGAAAACGGTGTAGACGTACACGTCGTACCACTCGACCAGGTTCCCGCTACTGCCGCGCAGGGTGTTCCAGATCGCCCGTCGCGTCTCCGCCCGCGACGACGCGGGCGTCTTCGCACTCGATTCCGTCATGATCGCCTTCCGTCCTCGACCTCGTCGGCGGAGCGGCCCGTGCTCCGGTGGCCGAGAACGGCCACCGTGATCATCAGGGCGAGCATCGCCGCCGCGACCACCGCGAACACCCACACGCTGCCACGCTCATCGAGAATCGGAAGCAGAACGAATGGAAGAAACGCGGTCACCAGCTTCGAGAGCGAGTACGCCGCCCCGGCTGCCGTACCGCGGATCGCGGTGGGATAGGAGTCCGCGAGGTACACGTGGTAGGCGTTGGAGAACAGGTTCGACGCCAGCGTGTAGCAGAAGCCGGCGAGCACGATCTGCACCGGACTCGCGGCGAACCCGAACCACAGCCCGAAGGCGGCCATCAAGCCCGCCGAGCCGATCACGAGGTAGCGGCGCTCGATCCGCTCCACGATCGGCACCGCGATCGCCGCGCCCAGCGGGTATCCGATGTACGACAACGCGACGAACAGCAGCGAGGTCTGGATCGAGTACCCCTTGGCGAGCAGGACCAGCGGCGCGATGGTGCCGAACCCGTAGTAACCGAAGACCTCCAGCGCGGAGACGATCCACAGCATGACGGTGCGCCGGCGGTACGGCGGGCGGAACAGGTCGCGGATCGCGATCGACGTGGACTTCACCGGGCGCAGTGCCGCGTCCGGCTCGGCCAGCACCTTCCCCTCCGCGACCGCCTGCGCCTCCAGCCGGCGGACGATGGCGTCGGCCTCGTCGTACCGCCCCTGCGCCTCCAGCCAGCGCGGCGACTCCGGAAGGCCCCGTCGGACCAGCCATACGGCGAGGGAACCGAACGCACCGAAGAAGAACAGCAGTCGCCAGCCCTGCACCTCGGTCCCGCTGATGTCGAAGACGTGCGGGGTCAGCCAGCGCGCCGCGAAGCCTACGACGGGGACGCCGAGGAAGGAGACGACGTAGGCGAGCGAGATGTACTTGCCGCGCACGTTCTTCGGCAGGATGTCGGAGAGATAGGAATCGGCGAGAGCGAATTCGCCACCGATCCCGATGCCGGCGATGAACCGCGTCGCCACGAGGAAGGCGGCGTTCGGGCTGAACGCGCCCGCGAGCGACATCGCCGAGTACAGCGCCAGGTTGATCATGAACGCGGTCCGTCGTCCGTACCGGTCCGCCAGCCGGCCCATGAACAGCGCACCGATGAACTGTCCGATGAACGCCGAGGCCAGCAACAGTTTCAGCTCGTCGGGACCGAGCGCGAAGTCCTTCTTCAACACGGTCGCGATGGTCGCCGCGAGGAAGTTCTCGTATTGATCGAAGAACAGGCCGAGGCCGATCACCCCGACCGCGGCGAAGTGCAATCGCGTCATGGGGAGGCGGTCCAGCCGGGCCGCGATGGACGGTGCCTGCGAGGTCTCGGTGGTCACCCACCGAAATATACTTCGGTGTACGAATTCACGTGTACCGAGTGTGTCCGCGGGACGAATGGCTGGTGTGATCCCCCGCGCGCCGGCGGCGGGTGGTGTTGAATCAGCCCGTGATCGTCGATTGCGCCCACTACCTCGACGGTGCCCGGCAGGCCGAGGGGACCCTCGCCCCGCTCGACGCCGCACGTCTGTGCACCGGGGACGGATTCGTCTGGCTCGGACTGTTCGAGCCGACGCCCGACGAGATGGAATCGGTCCGCGAGGCCTTCGATCTGCACGAACTCGCCGTCGAGGACGCGCAGGACTACCACCTGCGCCCCAAGGTCGAGGACTTCGAGGCCTCGGTGAAGCTGGTCATTCTCCGCACGGCCAGGTACGACGACGCCCGCGAGGAGGTCGACTTCGGCGAGATCAGCGTCTTCGTCGCGAAGAACTTCGTCATCACCGTGCGGCAGGGGGTGGCGAGCGAACTGCACGAGGCGCGTGCCCGGCTGGAGCAGAAGCCCGAGCTGCTCGCGCTCGGGACCGACGCCGTTCTGTGGGCCATTCTCGACCAGGTCGTCGACGGATACGAGCCCGTCGTCGCCGGCTTGGAACACGACATCGAGCAGATCGAGGCGACGGTCTTCTCCGGTGCCGTCGCGCCCACCGAGCGGATCTACCTGCTGCGCCGCGAGGTCACCAACTTCTACCGCGCCGCGCATCCCCTGCTCGCCGTGGTCACCGCGGTCGGTAAGGGCCTCGGCGAGGAGCGCCTGGCCCCGTACCTGCGCGACGTCTACGACCGCCTCCAGCTGGTGAACGAGGAGGTCTCGGCCCAGCGCGATCTGCTCGGCACGATCCTGCAGGCGAACATCGCCGTCGTCTCGGTGCAGCAGGCCCACTCGGCGGCGCGACAGAGCTCGACGATCGAGCGGCTCACGATCCTGTCCACCATCTTCCTCCCGCTGACCTTCGTGACCGGCTTCTTCGGCCAGAACTTCGGCTGGCTCGTCGACCACATCGGCGGCGAGTGGCAGTTCTTCATCCTGGGCATCGGCGGTCTGCTGATCCCGCTCGTCGCGCTCGCATTGTGGCTGCGCCGCAACAAGGACCCCGAGATCGATCCGTTCGCCAGTGCGCACCACGGCGGGCACTCCACCTCGGGCGGTGCCGCGTCGGCGATCGGCGGCCAACCGCCGGCCGACCGGGCCGACGGTCAGCGCTGAGACCGCCCCGTCGGCCCCGTTCCGGCGAGTAGCCTGGTGGCGTGCGCACTGCGATACCCGCCTGGGAGCCCGCGGAGGCCACGGCGCCCGATGCCGACTGGGCAGAACGGCTCGACCGGGCTCGGAAGCTGCTGATCGGGCGGAGCATCGTCGCTCTCACCGGCGCGGGCGTCTCCACCGCGTCCGGCATCCCCGACTACCGCAGCCCGGGGGCTCCCCGTCGGACTCCGATGACGCTCCAGCAGTTCCTCGGCTCCGCCGAGTTCCGGCGACGGTACTGGGCGCGCAACCACCTCGGCTGGCGGCACATGGATTCCGCGCGGCCCAACGCCGCGCACCGGGCTCTGGCCGCACTCCCCGGCGTGACGGGGGTGATCACCCAGAACGTCGACCTGTTGCATCTGAAGGCGGGTTCGCGCGGGGTGATCGACCTCCACGGCAACTACGCCCAGGTTCGCTGTCTGAGTTGCGACTACCGGATCAGCCGCCACCGCCTGCACGCCCGGCTCGAGCCGCTCAACGCCGGCTTCACGGCACGGATCGCCGGACGCGGCGCGCTCGAGGTCGCGCCGGACGCCGACGTCGTGGTCGAGGACACGACGGACTTCACGATGGTCGACTGCCCCACGTGCGACGGCGTGCTCAAGCCCGACATCGTCTACTTCGGCGAGTCGGTGCCCAAGCCGCGCGTCGCGCGGGCCTTCGACGCGGTGGACGGCGCCGACGCCCTGCTCGTGCTCGGCACCTCCCTCACCGTGATGTCCGGCCTCCGGTTCGTGCGGCACGCCGCCAAACAGGGCAAACCCGTCGTCATCGTCAACCGCGGACGTACGCGTGGCGACGAGCTGGCGGACGTCACCGTCGACGTGGACGTGGCAACGGCGCTGAACCGCCTCACCGACGACCGTCGCACCCCGACCGAGAGGACCCGATGACCTCCGCCGCCGACCTGTCGCTCGAGGACCGCGCCCGGCTCCTCACGGGCGCCGACTTCTGGACCACCGCCGCGGCCCCCGGAGTCCCGTCGATCGTGCTGACCGAC
Organism: Tsukamurella sputi; assembly: GCF_007858445.1. Lineage (GTDB taxonomy): Bacteria > Actinomycetota > Actinomycetes > Mycobacteriales > Mycobacteriaceae > Tsukamurella > Tsukamurella sputi. Next base: position 765,916 of record NZ_VIGV01000002.1, read on the forward strand.
GGACCGCACGGCGTGCGCCGCCAGATCGGGGCATCGGATCATCTCGGGCTGAACGCGGCCGCACCCGCGACCTGTTTCCCGCCGGCCGTCGCAGTGGGGTCCAGCTGGAACCCGGAGCTCGCACGGTGCATCGGCGCGGCGGTCGCCGCCGAGGCGCGGGCACTCGGCGTCGCCGTCGTCCTGGGTCCCGGCGTGAACATCAAGCGGCACCCGCTGTGCGGCAGGAACTTCGAGTACTACTCGGAGGACCCGCTCCTGGCCGGTGCGCTCGGCGCCGCCCAGGTGCAGGGGCTGCAGAACGGTGGCGCGGGCGCATCGGTGAAGCACTTCGCGCTGAACAACCAGGAGACCGAGCGCATGCGGATCAGCGTGGACGCGGATCCGCGCACCGTCCGCGAGATCTATCTGCCCGCCTTCGAGACGATCATCCGCGAGGCGGCGCCCGCGACCGTGATGTGCTCCTACAACCGCATCGGCGGCGTCTACGCCTCCGAGAACCCGTGGCTGCTCACCACCGTCCTGCGGGACGAGTGGGGATTCGGGGGCCTCGTCGTCTCCGACTGGGGTGCGGTCCACGATCCCGTCGCCTCGGTGCGGGCCGGCCTCGACCTCGAGATGCCACACGGCCCGCACAGCACCGCGAAGGTCGTCGCCGCCATCGAAGCCGGCGAGCTCGACGAGGCCGTCGTGACGGGCGCGGCGCAGCGCGTGATCGATCTGGCGCGCTGGGCACCGTCGGATCACGAGCCCGCGCCGGACCTCGGCGCGCACCACGCTCTGGCGCGGGAGGCGGCGGCGGAGTGCGCCGTGCTGCTGCGCAACGAGAACGCGACGCTCCCCCTGGGTACCGGCTCCGGCCCGATCGCCGTGATCGGCGAACTGGCGCGCACCCCGCGCTTCCAGGGCGGCGGTTCGAGCCACATCAACGCCACCCGCGTCGACGTGCCGCTCGACGAGATCAGCTCGCAGGGTGCCGATCTGGGTCTCACCGTGGAGTTCGCGGCGGGGTACGCACTGGACGACGAGGGCGACGCCGAGTCCCTCCGCGCCGAGGCGGTCGCCACGGCCGGCCGGTCCGGCGTGGCGGTGGTCTTCGCCGGGCTCACCGAGTCCGAGGAGTCCGAGGGCTTCGACCGCCCCGATCTCGCGATCGCCCCTCGGCAGGTCGAACTCGTCCGCGCGGTCGCGGCCGCAGCACCCCGCACGGTCGTCGTCCTGGTCGGCGGGGGCGTGGTCGAACTGGAGTCGTGGCACGACGAGGTGGACGCGATCCTCGAGACCTTCCTCCTGGGCCAGGGCGGCGGCGCGGCCGTCGCGGACCTGCTGTTCGGCCGAGCGGAACCGTCGGGCCGGCTCGCGGAGACGATCCCCCACCGGCTCGAGGAGACGCCCGCATTCGGCACCTTCCCCGGCGAACTGGGCACCGTGCGCTACGGCGAAGGTCTCCTGGTGGGGTACCGCTGGTACACCACGCGCGGAATCGCCCCGCGGTACCCGTTCGGTCACGGTCTGAGCTATACCGACTTCGCGGTCGACGACCTCGCCGTCCAGGTCACCGGCACCGACAGCGCGACCGCCACGGTGCGCGTCACGAACACCGGATCGCGCGCCGGGAGTCACGTGGTGCAGCTGTACATCGGCGGCGGGCCCGGCCCCGTCTTCCGGCCCCGACGGTCCCTGGCCGCGTTCCGCAAGGTCGCGCTCGAACCCGGCGAGTCGACGACGGTGACCCTCGACCTGCCGCGACGGGCCTTCGCCTTCTGGGACGTGCGGCGCGGCGACTGGGTCGTCGCACCCGGCCCCTACCTCGTGGAGGCGGGGCGCAGCAGCTCGGACATCGACGCCGCAGCGGAGATCGTGCTCGACGGCGACACCATCGTCGAAGCCCTGGACATGGATTCGACCATCACCGAGTGGGCGTCACACCCCGTCGCGGGCGAGGGCTTCCGCGCAGCACTCGCGGGGGCCGCGGGCGGCATGCCCGCCGACCAGCTGCTGGAGCTCGCCGGTTCGATGCCGCTCGGGAAGGCGCTCGACATGCTGCCCGGACCGGCCGGCGACGAGGCGCGGGCCCGGCTGGAGGCCGCGGTCGCCGCGCAGTGACCGCTCTGCTCAGAGCGGATCCGACGGTGCCCGGCGCCCGGGGGTCGTAGCGTTGCCGGTATGACGATCCGCGGCGAGGCACTGTTCCGGCACGAACTCGGCGCCCACCTACGCCGATTGCGGCACGAGCGGGGTGAACGCCTGACGGATACCGCTGAGCGGGCCGGGATCTCACCGCAGTACCTGTCCGAGATCGAGCGGGGCCTCAAGGATCCGTCCAGCGAGATGCTCGCCGCGATCGCCGGCGCCTTGGACACCGGGGTCGGGGCCGTCGCGATCGAGGTGGGACGACGCCTGCAGCCGGCCCGGCCCGCCCTGCGCCTGGATCTCACGACGACCGCGGTGCCGGCGGCCCGCCCCGTCTCCCCCGCTCCGGCATCCCAGGGCCCCCGCCTCCTGGCCCTGGCGGCGTGACGGTTCAGGCCTCCTCGATCACCTCGTCGATCAGTCCGTAGCCGACGGCCTCCTCCGCGGTGAAGACGCGGTCGTGATCGGTGTCCGCACGCAGTTCCTCGGGCGTCCGCCCGGTGTGCCGCGCCAGCACCCGTTCCATCTGCGCGCGGACGCGGATCACCTCGTCGGCCTGGAGGATCAGGTCCGGGATCGTGCCGCGCCCCTGCGCGGAGGGCTGGTGCAGCACCACGCGCGCGTGCGGCAGGCCCATCCGCCGGCCGGGTGTGCCGCCCGCGAGGAGCAGCGCGCCCACCGCGACGGCCTGGCCGACGCAGGTGGTGGCGATCGCCGGCCGGATGTACCGCATGGTGTCGTAGATCGCCAGCGCCGCACTGGGATCACCGCCCTCGCAGTTGATGTACAGCTGGATCTCGCCATCGCCGTCGGAGGCGAGGAAGAGCAGCTGGGCGACGATCGCGTTCGCGACGCCCGCGTCGATCGCCGTGCCGAGGTAGACGACGCGCTCGGAGAGCAGGTGCGAGTAGACGTCGGTGATCCGCTCGCCGTTCGGGCGTCGGTCGATGACATTGGGAATGGTGTACGTGCTCATCGAACCGCCCCCGCCAGGTCGAATCCCGCGCGGCGCCGGCCGGGCACGACGGTCTCGAAGGAGTCGACGATCTCGTCGATGAAGCCGTATTCGCGCGCCTGCTCCGCGGTGTACCAGCGATCGTGCAGCGAGTCCTCGAAGATCTGCTCCACGGGCCGGCCGGTGTCCGCCGCGATCAGGCCGAGGACCGTGTCGCGGGTGTGCCGCAGATCGCCCGCTTGCAGCTCGATGTCGACCGCGGTACCTCCGATGCCCGCGGACCCCTGATGCATGAGCACGCGGGCGTGCGGCAGGGCGCGGCGCTTGCCGGGTGTACCGGCGGAGAGCAGGAACTGGCCCGCGCTGTAGGCGATGCCGAGGACGAGGGTCGAGACGTCGCACGGGACGAGTCGCATGACGTCGCGGATCGCGAGCATCGACGGGACGGAGCCGCCGGGCGAGTGGATCCAGAGCGCGATGTCGGCGGAGCCTGTGGAGGCCAGAGAGAGGATCTGCGTGGCGAGCAGGGAGCCGTTGTCGTCGTCGAGCGGACCGTCGAGGACGACGACTCGTCGGTCGTAGAGCTCACGGCGCACGCTCTCGGTGAAATGCGGGATCTTCGGGTTATCAGTCATGCGCCCATGATGGAGTGGCGCGGGACCGTGAGACAGACGAATCCGCCTGGGGCGGAACCGCTCACGGCAGCTCCGCTCCAGGCGGATTCGTGGGGCCGGGTCAGCCCGCGGAGTAGGCGGGCTCGCTGCGGAAGCGCGAGACGCGGCCGTCGATGCCGAGGGCCCGCCACAGCACCCGCGAGACCGGGTTCATCAGCTTGGTCTTCTCGGCGAGCAGCCGGACGTCACCGAAGACCTCGCGCTTCATTGCCTGCGATTCGGGCGAGCGCCAGTACATCTGCTTCCAGACCTCACGCGGAATGTCGAACCGCTTGCGGAACTCGCGCGGCGGTACCGCGATCGCGGTGAGCAGCGAGCGCATCACCAGCGGCAGCGCCAGCGAGAGCAGGAACCGCGGGAAGGCGCCGCGGGTGGGGATGCGATGCTCCAGCAGCTGGTGCGCGAAGGAGATGTGCCGCGCCTCCTCCGCCACGTGGATCTGCATGACCGCGGTCATCGTGGGGTGCTGCTCGATGCCGGAACGCAGGAACTGCTTCTGCACGTGATCGATCGGCTCCTCACCGCCCAGCACGCCCATGTAGAAGATCATCGGGAAGGTCGTGGCCGCCAGCGGGATGAACGGTGAGAGGCGGCGGAACCACAGAGGGCCGCCCGGTACGTCCATGCCGATCCGGTTGACGAACTCCTGGAACATCAGCGTGTGCTGGCACTCCTCCTTCGCCTCATGGGTGGCGTAGCGGAATTCCGGCGAGTTGTTCGGTTGCACGGCGGTGTACTGCATGATGCCGCGGATCAGCACCGACTCGAACTGCAGGCCGACCTTGGCCACGTTGGCCTGGCGCCACATGCCCATCTCGATCTGCTTCGCGCGCGGCTGCGAGCGGTACCACTCGGTGCGGCCGATCGGGTCGAACCGGGAGTCGAGGATCCACCGCGGATCGTCCGGGACCACGGCCAGCTCGGGCGAGTCCCAGTCGATGTCCACGTACGGATCGAAATTGCGCTCGACGGAGGCCTCGGACAGATCCTGCAGGGTCTGCTCGTACTCCGCCTGCCCGGGGAACGGACGGCCACGTGTGCGACCCATGTGCGTGATGTGCAGTGCCATGACGGACTCCTCCTGCGGGCTGACACAGTTCTATTGAAAATGTACCACGATGCTGGACATTTCCTACCCGTCTGTATGAACGCGCAGGCCACGCCTGTAGGGTCGCCGATGACTTTTCCGGGACGCCGAGTCCCGGGTGTTCGCCCGACGCCGGAGGTTCCATGACCACGATCCACCACACCGCGACCGCGTCCGTGCCCCTGAGCACCGCCTTCGCGCACGTCGCGGACTACCGGACCGTGCCCCAGTGGTTCGTCGGGATCAGCAGGTTCGCACCCCAGGGCGAGAAGGACTACGGCCTGGGCGCCACCTACGACTCCGCGGTCAAGATCGGCCCGAAGGAGATCGGCTCCGTAGTGCGGGTGACCGAGTTCGAGGAGGACCGCCTGATCACGCTCACCTCGATCGCGGGGTTCAAGACCACGTCTCGCTGGACCTTCCGCGCCGTCGACGACGACCGGACCGAACTCGACGTCGAGTTCAGCTACGAACTCCCCGGTGGTCTCGCCGGCAAGGCGCTCGGCATGATCATCGAGCCCTTCGCCGTGCAGGCCGTGAAGGCCTCCGAGTCGGCGCTCCGCCGCGACCTCGAGGGCACCCGGGCCTGATCCGACCCGGAGCTCTACCGCACCGGCACCAGGTCGTCCGCGTGGACGACCGGCCGCCGCAGGCCCTCGGGCAGCATCGACGTGCCCTGTCCGAGCATCGCCTCGATCTCCGCGTGGTCGTAGGCCACCACGCCGCGGGCCCGGACCGTGCCGCGCAGGTCGCGCAGGTTCACCACGTCGCCGCCGGAGAAGGTGCCGCTCACACCGTGCACACCCGCGGGGAGCAGCGACCGCCGGCGATCCACGACCGCGGCCACGGCACCGTCGTCCAGCACGAGGTCCCCGTGCACGTCCGCGGCGTGCCGCACCCAGAACCGCCGGGCCGACAGGCGCACGGCCCGGGGCCGGAAAACGGTGCCGACGTCGGCACCGTCGAGCGCGCGATCCGCGAGCGCGGCGGCGGTCAGCAGCACCGGTACGCCCGCGTCGGCGGCCAGCCGGGCCGCGGAGAGCTTCGAGGCCATCCCACCCGTGCCGAGCGCGCCGCCCGAGCCGGCGACCACTCCGTCGAGGTCCTCGGGGCCGTCGACGGCTCCGATGAGCGAGGCGTCGCCCTTGCGCGGGTCACCGTCGTAGAGCCCGTCGACGTCGGAGAGCAGGACGAGGGCGTCGGCGCCGGTCAGGTGCGCCACGAGTGCGGCGAGCCGGTCGTTGTCACCGAAGCGGACCTCGTTGGAGGCCACGACGTCGTTCTCGTTGATGATCGGGACGGCACCCAGTGCACGCAGCCGGTCGAGCGTGCGCTGCGCGTTCGCCGCGTGCACGCGCAGGCCGATGTCGTGCGCGGTGAGCAGGACCAGCGAGACGATGCGGTCGTACCGCCGGAAGGAGGCACCCCAGGCGTTGGCGAGCTGCAACTGCCCCACCGAGGCGACGGCCTGCTTGGTGGCGAGGTCCGTCGGCCGTCGCTTGAGGCCGAGAGGCGCCATGCCGGCGCCGATCGCACCGGACGAGACGACGATGACCTCGGTCCCCCGGTCCAGTCGCGCCACGATGGCGTCGGTCAGCGCGTCCAACCGGTCGGAGGCCAGGCCGTGTTCCAGGTCGGTCAGCGCGGAGCTGCCGATCTTCACGACCAGCTTGCGGGCACCCGCGACGAGCGCGCGCATGTCCCCGTCGAGGAGCTCCGCCGCGACCGTCCCGGGCGCCTCGGTCATTCGTCGTCCTCGTCGTCGTCGCTCGCGAGACCGCGCCGCACGTCGTGCTGGCGGCGGCGCTCGGCGGCGCCCACGCGGTCGTTCTGCTCGAGCCGGATGTCGGTGCCGCGGCCCGTGACGGGCACGTCGTCGATAGTGCCCAGCGTGGGCTCCCAGTTGAAGCACACGTCGCCGATGGTGACGGGGCAACCGGGCTCCGCACCGAGCTTGATGAGCTCCTTCTCGACGCCGAGGCGGTTGAGACGATCGGCGAGGTAGCCGACGGCCTCGTCGTTGTCGAACGGCGTCTGCTTGATCCACCGCTCGGGGCGCGGGCCGCGCACGATGAAGCCGCCCGGCTGATCGGGATCGGAGATCACCTCGAAGCCGGACTCGTCGATCGCGATGGGCCGGATGACGGGCCGTCGCGCGACGGGGGTGCCCCGCTCCTCGCGGTACCGCTGCACCAGCTCGGCCAGCGCGAAGGTCAGCTCCCGCAGGCCGGTGTGCGCGACGGCGGAGATCACGAAGACCGGCCAGCCGCGCGACTCGAATTCGGCACGCACCATCTCGGCCAGTTCCTCGGCGTCCGGCACGTCCGCCTTGTTCAGGACGACGATGCGCGGACGCTCGGACAGGTCGCCCAGGCCGGTGTCGGCGGCGAGCGCGGGCTGGTAGGCGGCGAGCTCGGCCTCGAGGGCGTCGACATCGCTCACGGGGTCACGGCCGGGCTCCATGGTCGCGCAATCCACGACGTGGGCCAGCACGGCACAGCGCTCGAGGTGGCGCAGGAAGTCCAGGCCCAGGCCGCGGCCCGTCGAGGCGCCGGGGATGAGGCCGGGGACGTCGGCGATGGTGAAGGTCGTCTCCCCCGCCGAGACCACGCCGAGGTTCGGCACGAGCGTGGTGAAGGGGTAGTCCGCGATCTTCGGCTTCGCGGCCGACAGCACCGAGACCAGCGAGGACTTGCCCGCCGAGGGGAAGCCCACGAGGCCGACGTCGGCAACGGACTTGAGCTCGAGCACGAGGTCACGGACCTGGCCGTCCTCACCGAGGAGCGCGAAGCCGGGGGCCTTGCGCGCCTTCGAGACGAGCGCGGCGTTGCCCCGGCCGCCGCGGCCGCCCTGGGCCGCATCGAACCGGGTGCCGGCGCCCACCAGGTCGGCCAGCATCTTGCCGTCGGTGTCCAGCACGACGGTGCCGTCCGGCACCTTGAGGATCAAGTCCTGGCCGGAGCGGCCCTCACGGTTGCCGCCCTCGCCGGGCTTGCCGTTGGTGGCCTTGAGGTGCGGCCGGAAGTGGAAGTCGAGCAGGGTGTGCACCTGCGGATCGACCTCGAAGATCACGGAGCCGCCGCGGCCTCCGTTGCCACCGTCGGGACCGCCGAGCGGCTTGAACTTCTCGCGGTGGATCGAGGCGCAGCCGTGGCCCCCGTTACCGGCCGTGACGTGCACCGTCACCCGGTCGACGAACCTGGACATATGAACCTCTTTCTACCGATGTGCCCTACTGGGCGAAAAGCCGAAGGCGGGCGGATCCCACGTGGAGACCCTGCCCGCCTTCGAAAAGACTCGTGTCGCTGCTGCGGGACTAGGCCTCCGCAGCGACCGGCACGATGTTGACCGTCTTGCGGCCACGCTTGGTGCCGAACTCCACCGCGCCCGCCGCGAGGGCGAACAGCGTGTCGTCGCCGCCACGGCCGACGCCCACGCCCGGGTGGAAGTGAGTGCCGCGCTGGCGGACCAGGATCTCACCGGCGCTGACCTTCTGGCCACCGAACCGCTTGACGCCCAGTCGCTGGGCGTTGGAATCACGACCGTTGCGCGAGCTGGACGCGCCCTTCTTGTGTGCCATCTGGCTACTCCTGTACTAAAAAGTGGTGTGGTCTTCGTTCGCCAGTCAGGCGATCGCGGTCACCTTGACGACCGTCAGCTTCTGCCGGTGGCCCTGACGCTTGTGGTAGCCGGTCTTGTTCTTGAACTTGTGGATCCGGATCTTCGGGCCCTTGACCTGATCCACGACCTCGGCCGTGACCGAGACCTTCTCCAGGGCGGCGGCGTCGGTGGTGAGGTTCGCGCCGTCGACGACGAGCGCGACGGGCAGCGAGACGCTGCTACCGGTCTCGGCGTCGATCTTCTCGACCTTCACCAGGTCGCCGACGGCGACCTTGTACTGCTTGCCGCCGGTCTTGACGATCGCATACGTGGCCATCTTCTCCACTTACCTCTTCAACACATCTCGTAGTTCAGCGCGCGCCAGGTGCGCGGCTCGTATCACGCGGGAACTCCCGGACCGCGCACGCACGAGCGCGCCGCCGGAAAAGCGACCTTCCCAGGTTACGGGAACGCCGACGGCAGGGTCAAACCGGCTGGTCCGCCCTGTCGGCACCGTCGTTCTCGGCTCCGCCCGCCGCCGGCCCGGCCGGTCGGGCCGCGGCCCGTCGCCGAGCGCGCTTGCGGGCGGGCTCGGCCACCGACGCACCGGCGCTGTCCGTCGCGGCCGCGGGGGCGTCGGCCGCCGGGGCGGCGATGTCCACGACGATCGTCTGCGGCGCGGCCGAGGTTGTGGTGGGCGACTTGCGTGCCACCCGCCGGCGTCGCGGCGTCGACGGTGCCGTCGCCTCGGGAGCCGCAGCCGGCTCAACGGGAGCCGCAGTCGCCGCATCGGCGGGGGACTCTGCGGTCTCGATGGGAGCGTTCGCCGACTCCGTGGTCGCCTCGGCCGCGGGGGTCTCCACAACCGCGGTCTCCCGCTCGACGGTGGCGTTCTCGCCGGCGTCGTCCTGCTCGGGCGCCTCGCCGTCGTGATGGGCGGCCATCGCCCGGAACATCGGGTGCTCGCCCTTGTGGGCGGCCGGCTCCTTGGCGGGGGCGGGAGGCGCGGCCGGGGCCTGAGCCTGGGCGGCACCGTCGGACTTGGTGCGCTTGCGCTTCTTGCGGCCCGAGCCCTCCGCCTTGTCGCCGGAGCGTCCGCCGTCCTCGCCGCCGCCCGCGGACTCGACCGGGGCGTCGTGGACGATGATGCCGCGGCCCGCGCACGCCTGACACGGCGTGGAGAAGGCCTCGACGAGGCCGGTGCCGATCCGCTTGCGGGTCATCTGGACGAGGCCCAGCGAGGTGACCTCGGAGACCTGGTGGCGGGTGCGATCGCGGCCCAGCGCCTCGGTGAGGCGGCGCAGGACGAGGTCGCGGTTGGACTCGAGGACCATGTCGATGAAGTCGACGACGATCATGCCGCCGATGTCGCGCAGGCGCATCTGCCGCACGATCTCCTCGGCCGCCTCGAGGTTGTTCCGCGTGACGGTCTCCTCCAGGTTGCCGCCGGCGCCGGTGAACTTGCCCGTGTTGACGTCCACGACCGTCATCGCCTCGGTGCGGTCGATGACCAGCGTGCCGCCCGAGGGCAGCCAGACCTTGCGGTCCATCGCCTTCGCGAGCTGCTCGTCGATGCGGTAGGTCGCGAAGACGTCAGGTGCGTCGGCGTGGGCCTTCTCGAACTTCTCGACGCGCGGCAGCAGGTCGGGCGCCACGGTCGAGACGTACTTCTCGACGGTGTTCCAGGGCTTGACGCCCTCGATGACGAGCTTGCTGAAGTCCTCGTTGAACAGATCGCGCACGACCTTGACCAGCAGGTCCGGCTCCTCGTAGAGCGCCTTGACGCCCTTCTGCGAGGACGCGGCCTCGATCTCGGCCCACTGCGCCTGCAGCCGCGCGACGTCGCCCGCGAGCTCCTCGGCGCTGACGCCCTCGGAGGCGGTGCGGATGATCACGCCGGCGTCGGCGGGCACGATCTCCTTGAGGATCTCCTTGAGGCGCTTGCGCTCGGTGTCGGGCAGCTTGCGCGAGATGCCGGCGGAGCCGCCGCCGGGTACGTAGACCAGGAAGCGGCCCGCGAGCGAGATCTGGGTGGTGAGACGGGCGCCCTTGTGACCCACCGGGTCCTTCGACACCTGCACCAGCACCTGATCGCCGGGCTTGAGCGCCTGCTCGATCTTGCGGGCGTTACCGTCCAGGCCGGCGGCGTCCCAGTTGACCTCACCGGCGTAGAGCACGCCGTTGCGGCCGCGGCCGATGTCGACGAAGGCGGCCTCCATCGAGGGCAGCACGTTCTGCACGCGCCCCAGGTAGATGTTGCCGACCATCGAAGCGGAGCTCGACGAGGTGACGAAGTGCTCGACCAGCACGCCGTCCTCGAGCACGGCCACCTGGGTGTAGTCCTGCGGGTGCGGGACGGTGTGCCCGTCCTGCCCCTCGGACGGGCCGACGCCGGTGCGCTCGCGCACCACCATCACGCGGTCGACGGCCTCGCGGCGCGCGAGGAACTCGGACTCGGTGAGGATCGGCGGGCGGCGGCGCACGGTGTCGCGGCCGTCGCGGCGGCGCTGGCGCTTCGCCTCGAGGCGGGTCGAACCGCTGATGCCGCGCACCTCGTCGCGGCGCGTGCGCTGCCGCGGCTCGCGCTCGTGCACGACGGTGTTGGGCGGATCGTCCGAGGACTCGGCCTCGGCCCCGTCCTCCCCCGTGCCGGCGCGGCGGCGACGGCGGCGCCGACGGCGACGCGAGCCGCCGTCGGTCACGTCCTCGACATCATCGGACTCGGACTCGTCCGCCTGCGCGTCGTCGGACTTCTGCTCAGCGTCGGACTCGTCGGTCGCTGCGCCGTCGGACTTCGACGGGGTCGCGGGCCGCTCGGCGGCGTCCGCGTCCTCCGCCTGATCGGACTGCTCCTGGCCGTCCTGCTCCTCGGCGTTCTCACCGCGACCACGACCACGACCGCGCCGGCCGCGGCGACGGCGACGGTTGCCGCCGGGCTCGTCGTCGTTCTGCTCGGTCGACGGAGCCGCCTCGGCGGTCTCGGTATCGGCCTCCGCCGTCTCCGTGATGTCCGCACCGGGGGCCTCGGCCTTCTCAGCGACGGGCTCGACGTCCTGCGACTTCGGTGCGCGCGCCTTGCGCGAGGGCTTCTCGACCTGCTCGGGCTGCAGGAACAGGGGCGCGTTCGCGTCGAAGGCGGCCGGGGTCTGCTCCACGACGACGGGCTCGGCGACGGCAGCGGCCGAGAACAGCGACGGCGTCGCCTCGGCGGCGGCCTGCGCGGGCGCCTCCTCCGCGGGCTGCTGCGGAACCTCGGCGGCATCGGCGTCGTGGTCCGCCGCGGGTGCGCCCGCCGCCTCGGCGATGCGGTCGCGCACGCGCTCGGCGGCGCTGCGATCGATGCTGGAGTGCGCACTGCGCGCAACGAAGCCGAGCTCGCCGAGGTGCCCCAGCACCTCCTTGCTGGTGAGGCCCAGCAGACGCGCCAGCGCGTGGACGCGCAGCTTCTGCGGGAACTCCTCCCGAGCTTCGTTGTTCTGTTCTTCCGGCGACGTTGTGTCGGCCACTCAATACTCCTACCGACCCCCGGGCGCGATCACCTTCGGTCGCGGCCACGCGGGGGCGTGTCATGTGGTGCGGGCGAAGGAAGTGCTCCTACCGCCCCACGTTTGTCAAGGTCTGCACGTGTCTCGTGCGTGGCGCACGCGGACCCCTGGTTCTGCGGGTCAGCCGGGCCGGTCGGTGCTGCGCGGTTGCGCGCGCCGACGTGCGTCCGATGTCAGTATCCCACACCCCACAGGCAGTGCGGAAAAGTATCGGGCCCGCGCCGCGCGGTTCGCGCGGGCGGGCCCGTCGGGATCAGGTGGGAGGAACAGGTTCTCGCAGGTCAGGCGAGACCGGGGAACCAGAGGGCGATCTCGCGAGCGGCGGACTCGGGCGAGTCGGAGCCGTGCACGAGGTTCTCCTGGGTCTCCAGGCCGAAATCGCCGCGGATGGTGCCGGGCACGGCCTTCTCCACAGGATCGGTGCCTCCGGCGAGCTGGCGGAACGCCGCGATCGCGCGCGGGCCCTCCAGCACCGCGGCCACCACGGGCCCGGAGGTGATGAACTCGAGCAGGGAGCCGAAGAAGGGCTTCTCCTTGTGCTCGGCGTAGTGGCCCTCGGCCACCTCGGTCGAGACGTGCTTGAGTTCGAGGGCCGCGATGGTCAGGCCCTTCCGCTCGATGCGCGCCAGGATCTCCCCGGACAGGCCGCGCCGCACGCCGTCGGGCTTGATGAGAATCAGAGTCCGCTCAGTCACGGGCAACAGCGTAGCGGCACCGTCGGGCACCACGTCACTCGGTGACGGGTTCCTGTCCGGGGAGCCGGCCCTCGGCCATCCGCTTGCGCACGTCGCGCTCGATGTAGGCGATGTACGCCCAGACGAGGGCGAAGACGATGCCGACCGCACCGATCCCCCAGTGCACGAAGAAGCCGGCGATGACCGCGAGCTGCATCGCGCAGAAGGCCGGGATCGCCCACGACTTCTTGACCACCATGCACCCGGCGAAGCACGCCGCGGCCAGGATCAGCACGTACGCCACCTTGAGCCCGGACAGGCCCGGCGAGAGCCGGATCACCACCGGCAGGGCCAGCAGGATCACGATCATCTCGAGGATCAACGTGCCCGAGAGGATGCCGCGGAAGCTCTTCCACGGGTCCCTGGGCGGCGGTGTGAACCGCTGAGGCTCGGTCACTGGGGTTCCTTTCCGAACAGCGAGCGCGCGGCACCCGCGGTGACCACGGAACCTGTGATGAGGACACCGACACCCGAGGCGGGTCCGTCCTCATCGTCGGACTCCTGATCGGCGAGTGCGACGGCCGTCTCGACCGCGTCCACCATGGTGGGCGAGGTGACGACCCGGTCCTCGCCGAAGATCTCCTCGGCGATGGCGGCGAGACGCTCGACCTCGAGCGCGCGGGGCGAGCCGTTGTGGGTCACGACGACCGTGTCGAGCACCGGCTCGAGCGCCGTGAGCACGCCGACGGCGTCCTTGTCCGCGAGGACGGAGACCACGCCGATCAGGGTGCGGAAACCGAACTCCGTCTCGATGGTCCGCGCGAGCGCCTGCGCGCCGTGTGGATTGTGCGCGGCGTCGAGGAGCACCGTCGGGGCGCTGCGGACCCGCTCGAGACGGCCGGGCGAAGCAGATTTCGCGAAACCCTCGCGCACCGTGTCGATGTCGAGCTGCTGGTCGGCGCCCGCGCCGAAGAAGGCCTCGACGGCGGCCAGCGCGACCGCGGCGTTGTTCGCCTGGTGCTCGCCGTGCAGCGGGAGGAAGACGTCGTCGTAGACGCCGCCGAGTCCCTGCAGGGTCAGCTGCTGTCCGCCGACGGCCACGCGCCGCTCGACGACCATGAACTCGGAACCCTCACGGGCGACGGCGGCATCGGTCTCGACGGCCCTGCGCAGCAGCACGTCCATCGCCTCGGGCTCCTGTCTGCCCACCACCATCACGGTGTCCTTGGGGATCAGCCGCTCGGGGGCGCGCTTGACGATGCCCGCCTTCTCCCCTGCGATCGACGCCAGGTCGGGGCCGAGGATCTCCACGTGGTCGAGACCGATAGGGGTGATCACGGCGACCTCGGCCGTCACCACGTTCGTGGCGTCCCAGGTGCCGCCGAGACCGACCTCGACGACGGCCACGTCGACGGGGGCCTCCGCGAACGCCGCGAAGGCCATCGCCGTGAGCACCTCGAACTTGCTCATCCGGGGGCCGTCGGCCGCCTCGGACTGCTGGTCGACGAGTTCGATGTACGGCTCGAGCTCGCGATAGGTGTCCACGTACTGCCGGGCGGTGAGCGGCGCACCGTCGACCGCGATGCGCTCGGTGGCGAGCTGCAGGTGCGGGCTCGTGATCCGGCCCGTGCGGCGCGAGAAGGCCAGCAGCAGCGAGTCGATCATCCGCGCCGTCGAGGACTTGCCGTTGGTTCCTGCGACCTGGATCGACGGGTACGCGTCCTGCGGCGAGCCGAGCAACTGCATCAGCGCCGAGATCCGGGCCAACGAGGGCTCGATCTTCGTCTCGGGCCAGCGTTGATCCAGCTCCGCCTCGACCTGCGCGAGTTCGGCGAGGTCCTCCGGGTCGGCGGCGAAGGCGGGGACCGTCACGCGGCGCCTCCGCCGAGCTGGGCGATCCGGGCGGTCAGTCGCTCGACCTCCTCCTGCGCGACGGTCCGCCGCGCGCGGATCTTGTCGACGACCGCATCGGGCGCCTTGGCGAGGAAGGCCTCGTTGCCGAGCTTCGCGGTGGTCCCGTCGAGCTCCTTCTGCGCGGCCTTGAGGTCCTTCTCCAGGCGCGCCCGCTCCGCCCCCAGGTCGACGGTGCCGGACGTGTCCAGTTCGACGGTGACGGTGCCGCCCACGAGGCGGACCTCGAGCGACGCGGTCGCCGCGAAGCCCTCTTCCGGCGGCGTGAGCCGGCACAGGCTGGCGGCCGCGGGGGCGAGCGATGTGAGCCCGGCCTCGTCGAGGCCGGTCAGCCGGGCCGCGACCCGCTGGCCGGGCTTGAGCAGCTGGTCGCTGCGGAAGCGGCGGATCTCGGTGACCAGTCGCTGCAGATCGGCGAAGCGGCGGGCGGACTCGACGCCGTCGGCGGGGATCTCGGCCGGCGCCCAGTCGAGCGACGGCCACTCGGCGATCACCAGCGAGGTGCCTCCGGTGAGCGCCTTCCACAGCACCTCGGTCACGAAGGGCATCGTCGGGTGCAGCATGCGCAGGACGACATCGAGGGCCTTGCCGAGGACGAGGCGGGTGTTCGCGCCCAGCGCCTCGTCGCCGTTGTCGTTCGCGGCGTGCAGTTGGAGCTTGGCGACCTCGAGGTACCAGTCGCACAACTCGTCCCACGCGAAGTGGTACAGGGCCTCGCAGGCCTTACCCAGCTCATTGGCGTCGAAGGCCGCGTCGGCCTCGGCCTGAACCGCGGCGAGGCGGTCGAGGATCCAGCGATCGGCGTCGGTCAGCGCGTCGCGGGCGGGGAGGTCGCCGACGTGGGCGTCGTTCATCAGTGCCAGCTTGGTGGCGTTGAACAGCTTGGTGGCGAACTTCCTCGACGACGCCGCGGCGTCGGCGCCCACGTTGAGGTCGGCGCCGGGAATGGTGCCGCGGGCCAGGGTGAAGCGCAGCGCGTCGGCGCCGTACTCGTCGACCCAGTCGAGCGGGTCGATGCCGTTGCCCTTCGACTTCGACATCTTCTTGCCGAACTCGTCGCGGACGAGCCCGTGCAGCAGGACCTCGCGGAAGGGGA
This sequence comes from Tsukamurella sputi, assembly GCF_007858445.1. Lineage (GTDB taxonomy): Bacteria > Actinomycetota > Actinomycetes > Mycobacteriales > Mycobacteriaceae > Tsukamurella > Tsukamurella sputi. Next base: position 781,588 of record NZ_VIGV01000002.1, read on the forward strand.
CCTTGCCGGGCGCGGACGGCTCGTCGCCGATGAAGGTGCCGAACATCATCATCCGGGCGACCCAGAAGAAGATGATGTCGTAGCCCGTGATCAGCGTGGACGTGGGATAGAACGTGGCCAGATCGGCGGTCCGATCGGGCCAGCCCATCGTCGAGAAGGGGAACAGGCCGGAGCTGAACCAGGTGTCGAGGACGTCCGGGTCCTGCTCGTAACCGGCGGGCGGGGTGTCCTCGGGGCCGCAGCACACCACGTCGCGGTTGCCCTCGGCGTCGGCCGGGCCGTACCAGACGGGGATGCGGTGGCCCCACCACAGCTGGCGGGAGATGTTCCAGTCGTGCATCTCGTCGACCCAGTCGAAGAACCGCGGCGCCAGCGACTCGGGGACGATCCTGGTGTCACCGTTGCGGACGGCGTCGCCGGCGGCCTTGGAGAGCTGATCGACCTTGACCCACCACTGCATCGACAGCCGCGGCTCGATCGGCTCGCCGGAGCGCTCGCTGTGGCCGACGCTGTGCCGGTACGGGCGCACCTCCTTGACGATCCGGCCCTGTTCGGCGAGGGCGTCACGGATCGCCTTGCGGGCCGCGAACCGGTCGAGGCCGTCGAACTGCGTTCCGGTGCCGACGATGTGGGCGGTCTCGTCCATGATCGTGGGCATGGGCAGGTCGTGCCGCTGGCCGAGTGCGAAGTCGTTCGGATCGTGCGCAGGGGTGATCTTCACCGCGCCGGAACCGAACTCGGGATCGACGTAGTCGTCGGCCACGACGGGGATGCGACGGTCGAGGAAGGGGTGCTCCAGCGTGGTCCCGACGAGGGCGCGGTAGCGCTCGTCCTCGGGATGGACGGCGATCGCGGTGTCGCCGAGCATCGTCTCCAGCCGGGTGGTGGCGCAGACGATGTGCGGCTCATCGTCGTTCAGCGATCCGTACCGGAAGGAGACGAGTTCACCGTCGACCTCCTTGTGATCGACCTCGAGGTCGGAGATGCCGGTCTGCAGCACGGGCGACCAGTTGACGAGGCGCTCCGCGCGATAGATCAGGCCCGCGTCGAAGAGCTGCTTGAAGATGGTCTGCACGGCGCGGGAGAGGCCCTCGTCCATGGTGAACCGCTCGCGCGACCAGTCGATGCCCACGCCGATGCGGCGCATCTGCCCGGTGATGTTGCCGTGACTGGCCTCCTTGAAGGCCCATGCGCGCTCGAGGAACTTCTCGCGGCCGATCTCGCGACGGTCGGTGCCCTCGGCTGCGAGCTGCTTCTCGACGAGCGACTGCGTCGCGATGCCGGCGTGGTCGGTGCCGGGCAGCCAGAGCACCTCGAAGCCCTGCATCCGCTTGCGGCGGCACAGCGCATCGGTGATGGTCTGGTCGAGCGCGTGACCGAGATGCAGGCTGCCGGTCACGTTCGGGGGCGGCAGGACCACCGAGAAGGCCGGCTTGGGCGAGCTGTTGTCGGCGGTGAAGTACCCGGCGTCGACCCACCCCGCGTAGATGTCCGCTTCTACCGCACCGGGCTCCCAGGCGGCGGGGAGGCGGTCGACGGCGTTCTGCGGCTCAGTAGTCACCCCACGATTCTAGTCAGTGCACGCGCGCGCCCGGCGTGGGGCTTCAGGCGCGGCCCCGACACGGAAAAGCGGTGGCGCATTCCCTCCCGTGAACGACAGGATGGGGCATATGGGACATCTCGAGGCGACGCACGTGGAGTACTACCTGCCCGACGGGCGGGCGCTCCTCGGTGATGTCTCGTTCCGGGTCGGCGACGGTGTGGTGGCGGCGCTCGTAGGCCGCAACGGCGCAGGGAAGACGACGCTGCTGCGGCTCCTCGCGGGCGAACTGGAACCACACGGCGGGACGGTGACCTCGAGCGGCGGCGTGGGCGTGATGCCGCAGTTCATCGGGTCGGTGCGTGACGACCGCACCGTGCGTGATCTGTTGCTGTCCGTCTCCGCGCCCCGGCTCCAGGAGGCCGCGCGCGAGCTCGACGCGGTCGAGCTCGCGCTGATGGACGACGACGGCGACGCGAACCAGATGCGGTACGCAACCGCGCTCGCCGAGTGGGGCGACGCAGGCGGATACGCGGCCGAGACCCTGTGGGACGCCTGCACCGTCGCGGCGCTCGGAGTGCCCTACGACCGCGCCCAGTGGCGCGGGCTCACGTCGCTGTCCGGCGGCGAGCAGAAGCGACTGGCCCTCGAGGCACTGCTGCGTGGCGACAGCGAGGTGCTCCTGCTCGACGAGCCCGACAACTACCTCGACGTCCCCGGCAAGGAGTGGCTCGAGGATCAGCTGCGGCAGACCCCGAAGACGGTGCTGTTCGTCAGTCACGACCGGGAACTCCTCGCACGTGCCGCCACGCGGATCGTCGCGGTGGATCCCGCACCGGGCGGCGCGGACGCGTGGGTGCACGGCGACGGCTTCGCCACCTTCCCGGCCGCTCGGGAGGAGCGCTTCGCCCGGTTCGACGAACTCCGGCGCCGGTGGGACGAACGCCATCAACAACTGAAGAAGCTGGTCCTCACGCTGCGCGAGCAGGCGAAGTTCAACGACGGCATGGCCTCCCGCTACTCGGCGGCGCAGACGCGACTGCGGAAGTTCGAAGAGGCCGGTCCCCCGCCGGAGCCGCCCCGACGACAGCAGATCGCCATGCGGCTGCGCGGCGGGCGTACCGGCGTCCGCGCGGTGACGGCGAAGCGGTTGGAACTGACCGGCCTGATGAAGCCCTTCGATCTGGAGGTCTTCTACGGCGAGCGGGTGGCGGTGCTGGGCTCGAACGGCTCCGGGAAGTCGCACTTCCTGCGACTGCTCGCCGGCGAGGACGTGGCGCACACCGGCACCGCGGCGCTCGGCGCGCGCGTCGTCCCCGGACACTTCGCGCAGACGCATGCGCACCCGGAGCTGCAGGGGCGCACGCTCGTCGAGATCCTCCGCCACGAGCACGCGGCCGATCTCGGACGTTCCATGCCCGCGCTGCGTCGCTACGAGCTGCACGGCCAGGCGGATCAACGCTTCGAGAGCCTGTCCGGCGGGCAGCAGGCACGCTTCCAGGTGCTGCTGCTCGAGTTCGAGGGGAGCACCGCGCTCCTGCTCGACGAGCCGACCGACAACCTCGATCTCGAGAGCGCCGAGGCGCTCCAGATCGCTCTGGAGGCCTACGAGGGCACCGTCCTGGCGGTCACCCACGACCGCTGGTTCGCGCGGACCTTCGACCGATTCCTGGTCTTCGGCTCCGACGGCACGGTCCGCGAGGCCGACGAGCCCGTCTGGCACGAGAAGCGCGTGCAACGCAGCCGGTAGCGAAGACGTGTGCCCCCGGCCGATACTCGGCCGGGGGCACACGTCAGTCGAGCCTAGGCGCTCTTCTCGCGCCGCTCGCCGCGAGAGTGCTTACGCGGCACGATCGTCGGAAGTACGTTGTCGCGCACCGTCTCCCCGGTAACGACGACCTTCGCCACGTCGTCGCGCGACGGGATGTCGAACATCACGGGGTTGAGGACTTCCTCCATGATGGCGCGCAGGCCACGGGCGCCGGTGCCGCGATGGATGGCCTGGTCGGCGATGGCGCCGAGGGCGTCCTCGTCGAACTCGAGCTCGACGCCGTCCATCTCGAACAGGCGCTGGTACTGCTTGACCAGAGCGTTCTTCGGCTCCGAGAGGATCGAGACCAGCGACTCCTTGTCGAGGTTCGAGACCGAGGCGATGACGGGAAGGCGGCCGATGAACTCGGGGATCAGGCCGAACTTGATCAGGTCCTCGGGCAGCACGTCGGCGAAGTGATCGACCGAGTCGACCTCACTCTTGGTGCGCACCTCGTTGCCGAAACCGATGCCGCGCTTGCCGATCCGGTCACCCACGACCTTCTCCAGCCCGGCGAAGGCGCCGGCCACGATGAACAGCACGTTCGTCGTGTCGATCTGGATGAACTCCTGGTGCGGGTGCTTGCGGCCGCCCTGCGGCGGGACGCTGGCCTGCGTGCCCTCGAGGATCTTCAGCAGCGCCTGCTGCACGCCCTCGCCGGAGACGTCGCGAGTGATCGACGGGTTCTCGCTCTTGCGGGCGATCTTGTCGACCTCGTCGATGTAGATGATGCCGGTCTCGGCGCGCTTGACGTCGTAGTCCGCGGCCTGGATCAACTTGAGGAGGATGTTCTCCACATCCTCACCCACGTAGCCGGCCTCGGTCAGCGCGGTGGCGTCGGCAATGGCGAAGGGCACGTTGAGCATCTTCGCCAGAGTCTGGGCGAGGTAGGTCTTGCCGCAGCCCGTGGGGCCGAGCATGAGGATGTTGGACTTCGCCAACTCCACGCCCTCACCGCGCGCGTCCTTGCGCTCGCCGGCCTGGATGCGCTTGTAGTGGTTGTACACGGCCACCGCGAGATTCCGCTTGGCGGAGTCCTGACCGATGACGTAGTTGTCGAGGAAGTCACGGATCTCGACGGGCTTGGGCAACTCGTCGAGCTTCACGTCACTGGTCTCGGCCAGCTCCTCTTCGATGATCTCGTTGCAGAGGTCGATGCACTCGTCGCAGATGTACACGCCGGGGCCCGCGATCAGCTTCTTGACCTGCTTCTGACTCTTTCCGCAGAAAGAGCACTTCAACAGGTCTGCGCCGTCCCCGATCCGTGCCATGCCCTGTGCCCACTTCCCTTGCTGATGACTCGCCCGCCCCGTTGCTCAGCGGGTGGCGCCTGTTTACGACGGTACCCGCGAACTTCCGTCCCGGCGACCGATATGAATAGCTTGCTGCAGGTGACACCGGGGGCCGCGGAACCCGCTCACGCGGCGTGTCGCGACCCCCGTGTCCTGCGGACTACTTCGCCGACGCCTTGCGGTACGGGAAGACCGTGTCGATGATCCCGTACTCCTTGGCCTGATCGGCCGTGAGGATGTTGTCGCGGTCCGTGTCCTTGCGGATCTGCTCCACGGTCTGGCCTGTGTGGGTGGCCAGGATCTCGTCGAGGCGGTTGCGCACGCGCTCCATCTCGTTGGCCTGGATCTCCAGGTCCGAGACCTGACCGCGGGCGCCGCCACCCGTGCGCGGCTGGTGGATGAGCACCGTCGAGTTGGGCAGGGCCGCGCGCTTGCCGGGCGTACCGCCGGCCAGCAGGATCGCCGCGGCGGACGCGGCGGTACCGAGCACCACGGTCGCCACGTCGCAGTGCACGTACTGCATCGTGTCGTAGATGCCGAGCGCGTCGTAGACGCTACCGCCGGGCGAGTTGATGTAAATCGTGATGTCGCGGTCCGGGTCCTGCGACTCGAGCACCAGCAACTGTGCCATCACGTCGTTCGCCGAGACCTCGTCGACCTGGGTCTTGAGGAAGATGATCCGCTCGTCGAAGAGCTTGGCGTAGGGGTTGGTGACCCGCTCGTTGCCGTTGGGCGCGCGCTCGATGAACTGCGGCACGTCGTAGCGCTGCTGCGGCAGCCGCAGGGCGGGGTGCGAGTAGGGGCTGTGGATACCGTCGGTCATGTAAGTGGTCCTCTCGCTACTTGACGGAGCTGGCGCGGCTGACGACGTGATCGACGAAGCCGTAGTCGCGGGCCTCTTCCGCGGTGAACCACTTGTCGCGGTCCGCGTCGATCTCGATCTTCTCGACCGGCTGGCCGGTGAACTGGGCGTTGAGCCGGTTCATCTCGACCTTCGTCTTGCGGAACAGCTCGGCCTGGATCGCGATGTCGGCCGCGGTGCCACCGATTCCGGCGGACGGCTGGTGCATCATGATGCGCGCGTGGGGCAGTGCGTAGCGCTTGCCCTTGGTGCCCGCGGCGAGCAGGAACTCACCCATCGAGGCGGCCATGCCCATCGCATAGGTCGCGACGTCGCACTCCACGAACTCCATGGTGTCGAAGATCGCCATGCCGGCGGAGATGCTGCCGCCGGGCGAGTTGATGTAGAGGTTGATGTCCTTGGTCGGGTCCTCCGCCGACAGCAGCAGCATCTGCGCGCAGAGCTGGTTCGCGATGTCGTCGTTCACCTCGCTACCGAGGAAGATGATCCGCGACTCCAGGAGGCGGCTGTACACCGAATCGTTGAGGTTCAAACCGGCGAGTCCGGTCCGCATGATGGGGTTGGAAGTCATCCGCTGCACCCTGCCTTTCTTTGCTGACATCGACACTAACGAACGGCACCGGCCGAACCGTCCCCCGGCACGCCCGGCTCCGCTGAGGGCAGAAACGCCCCGCAGCCGGTTCCGGCTGCGGGGCGCTCCGCGGGGTCCTACTTCTCGTCGGCCTCGGCGGTGATCTCCTCCGCCTCGGCGACCACGTCCTCCTCGGCCGCGGCCTCCTCGGCGAGCTCCTCGCCGGCGTCGGCGCGGTCGAACAGGGCCTTGGTGTCGACGGCGTTGCCGTCGGCGTCCTTGACCGTCACCTCGAGCACGACGTCCGCGAGGCCCTTGCCCCGGCGGACCTCCTGGAAGAGGGCGGGAAGCTGACCGGCCTGCTGGATCTGCTGGATGAACTCCTGCGGCTGCATGCCGTAGCGCTGCGACTGGAACAGGATGTGCTCCTGCAGCTCCTGCTGGTCGACCTGCACGTCCTGCGCGTCGGCGATCGCGTCGAGCAGCAGCTGCACCTTGACCTGCTTCTCGGCGGACTCGCGCGCCTGCGTCTCGAACTCCTCGCGGGTGGTGCCCTGCGCCTTGAGCGCGGTCTCGAGGAGCTCCTCGTTGTGGCCCACCTGGTGCAGCACGTCGTGCACGTTGGCGTCGGCCTGCTCCTTGACGACCGCCTCGGGCAGCGGCACCTCGACGGCCTCGAGCAGCTTGTCGAGGACGGCGTCCCGGATGTCCGCGGCCTGGCCGAGCTTCTTGTTCTGCTCGACGCGCTCGCGCAGGTCGGCACGCAGCTCGTCGACGGTGTCGAACTCGCTCGCGAGCTGGGCGAACTCGTCGTCCAGCTCGGGCAGCTCGCGCTCCTTGACGGAATCGACGACCACGGTCACCTCAGCCTCCTGGCCCGCGAACTCGCCGGCCACGAGGGTGGTGGTGAACTGCTTCGACTCGCCGGACTTCAGGCCGACGACGGCCTCGTCCAGACCGTCGATGAGGTTGCCGGAGCCGACCTCGTGCGAGAGGCCGGTGGTCTTGGCGTCCTCGACGTCCTTGCCGTCGACGGTGGCCGACAGGTCGATGGTGATGAAGTCGCCGGTCTCGACGGCGCGGTCGACGCCCTTGAGGGTGCCGAAGCGGGCGCGCAGGCCCTCGATCTGCTCATCGATGTCGGCGTCGGTGACCTCGAGCGACGGGACCTCGACCTCGATGGTCGAGTACTCGGGCAGCGTGATCTCGGGGCGCACGTCGACCTCAGCGGTGAACGAGAAGGTCTCGCCGTACTCGAGCTTGTCGATGTCGATCTCCGGCTGGCCGAGGGCCTTGACCTCGGACTCCAGGACGGCCTGGCTGTACTTGCCGGGCAGCGCGTCGTTGATCACCTGCGAGAGCACGGCGTCGCGGCCGACACGCGCCTCGATCAGCTTCGCGGGGGCCTTGCCCTTGCGGAAGCCGGGGATGTTGACCTGCTGCGCGAGCGTCTCGTAGGCGCGATCGAAATCGGGCGCGAGCTCGTCGAAGGGAACCTCGACGCTCAGGCGGACGCGAGTCGGGCTCAGCTGCTCGACGGTGCTCTTCACTCGTTCTCCTCGGGTTGGTATCAGCAGGAGGGCCGTGATGTGCGGTTTCCTGCGGGCAGCACGGGACCCCGTCGGGCCCACGGCACTCGGACAAGCGTACGCGACGGTGTCCGGTCCCCGACAGGCCGGGCGGGCGGGCGTACGGGCCGACGATCCGACATGATGAGCGGATGATCCTGGCCGGACTCGTCCTCGCCGCCCTGGCGGCGCTCGTGCACTGCTTCATCTTCTATCTGGAGTCGATCGCGTGGACCTCCGCGCGTGCGCGGGCGGCCTTCGGTACGACCGAGGAGACCGCTGAGGTGACGCGCCCACTCGCGTTCAACCAGGGCTTCTACAACCTGTTCCTGGCGATCGCGGTGTTCCTGGGGATCGTCCTGTTCTCGTCGCAGCGCGCCGTGGGCGCCACGCTCGTGCTCGTGGGCGTCGGATCGATGCTGGCCGCGGCACTGGTACTCGCGCTGTCGGACCGGTCGAAGCTCCGGGCGGCCGCGATCCAGGGAACCGCACCGCTGCTCGCGATCATCGCACTGGTGATCGGTCTCCTCGCGGCCTAGCGTGGGTTCCATGACCGTTCAGCTGCGCGCGATGGAGCGCACGGACCTGCGGTTCGTGCACGGACTGTTCAATGACCGCGCCGTGATGTCGTACTGGTTCGAGGAGCCCTTCGACGCGCTCGCCGAACTCGAGGACATCTACGAGCGACACGTCCACGACGAGCGCGAGCGCCGGTTCATCATCGAACACGACGGGCTACCGGTGGGCCTGGTCGAGCTCGTGGAGATCAACTTCATCCACCGGAACTGCGAGTTCCAGATCATCGTCGCGCCGGCCGCACAGGGCCACGGCTACGCGGGCGTCGCCACGCGCAAGGCGCTCGACTACGCCTTCCGGATCCTCAACCTGCACAAGGTGTACCTCTACGTGGACGTCGCGAACGAGAAGGCGGCGCACATCTACGAGAAGATCGGTTTCGTCCAGGAGGGGCTGCTCCGCGAGGAGTTCTTCTCGAACGGCTCCTACCGGGACGCACGCCTGATGGGCGTCTTCCAGCGCGACTTCCTCGCCACCGACTCGCCGCCCGCCTGAACCCGCTCCGCGCACAGTGTGATGCGCCTCCCACCGCGGCTCGAATGTGAATCGATGCGGCCGCACGGCGAAGGCCGGTTCCCCTCGGTAACCATGGGGAATGACCACCTCGACGGAGCATCAGCCCACGAAGCAGCAGCCCCGCCCGGTCGTCTCCCGGGATGCGGCCATCGGTTCCGACGCGCGCCTGTCCTGGCTCCTCGCCGGGGTCGCCGGCATGGTCGGCGCGGTCGCCTTCCTCCATTCGGCCGGGTACTTCGTGACCTTCATGACCGGCAACACCGAACGCGCGGTGCTCACCTGGTTCAAGGCCTCGGACGCGCAGCAGATCGCCGGAGCGGGCGCGCTCGCCGCGACCGCCCTCATCGTCGCCTTCGTGACCGGCGTGGTGGTCGCCTCGATCTGCCGCCGGTACTTCTGGCACGGACATCCGCACGGGCCGACCGTGCTGACCACCGCGGGCCTGCTCGTCGCGTCCGCGACGGACTTCGTTCTCGACGGATTCGACGAGCCGGAGGTGCGTTTCGTCCCGATCCTGATCATCACGTTCTCCCTGGGTGCACTGAACACCTCGTTCACGAAGAACGGCGAGGTCTCGGTCCCGCTGTCGTACGTGACCGGCACGCTGGTCAAGCTCGGACAGGGCATCGAGCGGCACGCGACGAGGAACGGCACCGTCTTCGACTGGCTCGGATACGCGCTGGTCTACGTGGGCTTCGTGCTCGGCGCCGCGGTCGGCGGCGTCATCGGCTCGTTCGTCACGGGCCCGCAGGTGATCCTCGTGGCCGGCCTCCTCTGCGGCGTCACCACCCTGGTCACCTTCCTCCACTCGGATCGGCAGAAGCTGCTGGGCTGACCCCGTCCGCCGCGGGCCATCGATCCGGGTTGAGCCGGATCTCGATCGCACTCGCGGGTATCTCGGCACCGTCGACGGCGGGCCGCGTCCGGACCGCATCACCCGATTCCGCGTCCACGAAGACGAGCGGCGGACCGTCGGGCTGCAGGTGGGCGTCCCCGAACTGCACCAGGGCCAGGAACACCGGGAGCAGATCCTGCCCGGCCGGGGTCAAGTGGTACTCGGCGCGGGCTCGCGAACCGGGCTCACGGTACTCCGTCGCCACGATGAGATCGGCGGAGGCGAGTTGCTTGAGGGCGCGCGACACCGCCGGCGCCGAGGTCGCCGTCCGGGTGACGAGATCATCGAACCGGGTGGTGCCGTAGAGCAGTTCCCGCAGCACGAGGAACACCGTCTTCGTGGTGAGCAGATCGAGTGTGCGCGCCGCGGAGCAGCCGTCGCCGATCGCCCACCTGCTCCTGTCGCGCAGTCGTTCCTCGAACTCCATGGCACCATCATAACTAACGCTTGCGTTAGTCAGAAGTGAGTGCTTCAATCAAGCTGACTAACGTAGTCATTACTCAGAAGGAGTTCGCCATGGTCGCTCTCAAGGACGCCGTCGTCGTGGTCACCGGAGGCCGGCGGGGCCTCGGCGCCGCACTGGTCGACGGTGCGCTCGCCCGCGGGGCCACAAAGGTCTACGCCACCGGCCGGGAGCCCTTCATCGACGCCCGGCCGGAGGTGGTCCCCGTCGCGCTCGAGGTGCGCTCCGACGACTCGGTCGCCGCCCTGGCGGAGCTCGCCGACGACGCCACGATCGTCTTCAACAACGCCGGGGTCATGACCCCGACCCCGCTTGTCACCGGTGCGCCGCGGGAGATCGAGGCGATGTTCGACGTGAACGCCTTCGGCCTGCTCCGGGTGGCCCGCGCGTTCGCTCCCGTGCTCGCGGCCAACGGCGGCGGCGCGCTCGTCGACATGCACTCGGTGCTCTCCTGGCTGGCCGGCTCCGGCGGATACGGCGCCTCCAAGGCCGCCGCCTGGTCGATCACGAACTCGCTGCGCGCCGAGCTCGCAGCGCAGGGGACGCAGGTGGTCGGCGTGCACGCGGGCTTCATCGACACCGAGATGGTCACGGAGATCCCGCTGCCCAAGGCGACGCCGGCTGCGATCGCGGGCGCGATCCTCGACGGCGTCGAATCGGGCGCGGTCGAGGTCCTGGCCGACGCCGTCAGCGAGACGACGAAGGCCGCCCTGTCCGGCCCCGTCGAGAACCTGGCCTTCCCCGCCCACGCCTGACGCACCCACCATCGAACAGAGGAATCCCATGCCGCTCTGGAACATCCACCACACGCCCGACGTCTTCACGCCCGCCGAGAAGGAGACCCTCGCTGCCGCCATCACGGATCAGTACGCAGCGATCGGGCTCCCCCGCTTCTACGTCGTCGCGCTCTTCCACGAGGTCTCGCCGGAGAACTTCTTCATCGGCGGCGCGAGCGCGCCCACCGCGGTACGCATCGCCATCGACCACATCGCCCGGCACGCATCCGATTCGGCGAGCCGGACGCGGATCGCCGAGTGGGTGCGCGCGATGGTCGCGCCCGCACTGACACGGCACCCGGATCTGCAGTGGGAGTTCCATGTCGACGACACCAGCGAGGAGATGTGGATGATCAACGGCCTCGTGCCGCCGCCGGCCCAATCGGAGGCGGAACGGAGCTGGGCCACCACGAATCGGACTGCGGTGTACTGACCCCGGTTGCGGTCACCGCGATCACAACCGGTGACAGGGGCACCGGTCGCCGATAGGTTCCGGCCGGTGAGTACCGCCACCGTCGACACCGCACCCGCGACCTCCGCACCGGACCGCTCCCAGCTGCGGAGAGTGATCGCGGCGTCGCTGCTGGGCACGACGGTCGAGTGGTACGACTTCTTCCTGTACTCGACCGCCGCATCGCTGGTGTTCAACAAACTCTTCTTCCCGGACACCAGTTCGTTCGTCGGCACGATGCTCAGCTTCGTGACCTTCGCGGTCGGATTCGTCATGCGACCCGTCGGCGGCTTGGTCTTCGGACACATCGGCGACAGGATCGGCCGACGGCAGACGCTCGCGTTGACGATGCTCCTGATGGGTGCGGCGACGGCGCTGATGGGCGCACTGCCGACCGCGGGGCAGGTGGGCGTTCTCGCGCCGATCCTGTTGCTGCTCCTGCGCATCGTGCAGGGTTTCGCCCTCGGCGGCGAGTGGGCCGGCGCGGTCCTGCTCGCCGTCGAGCACGCACCCGCCGGACGGAAGGGACGCTTCGGCGCCATTCCGCAGGTCGGGCTGGCGCTGGGACTGGGTCTCGGCACGGCCGTCTTCGCGCTGCTGCAAACGGTTTTCGACGACGATCAGTTCCTTCGGTTCGGCTGGCGCATCGCCTTCGCCGTCTCGATCGTGCTCGTGGTGATCGGCATCGTGGTGCGCCTGGCGGTCGACGAGACGCCCGCCTTCGTCGCGGCACGTGCGACGCTCGACACGACACGCACTCCCCTGCGCCAGTTGCTCTGCGATCCGGCGCTACGGCGCAGCACGATCGCGGGATGCCTCGCACGCTGGGCCGAGGGGAGCGCGTTCAACACCTGGGGCGTCTTCGCGATCACCTATGCGACGGCGTCTCTGGCGATGAACAAGGTGGAGGTGCTCCTCGCGGTCACCGCGGCCGCCCTGGTGATGGCCGTGGTGATCCCGTTCGCGGGTGTGCTGGCCGATCGCGTCGGACCCGGCCGGGTCTACGGAATCGGCGTGCTGTTGTACGGGCTGGCGGTCTTCCCCGTTTTCGGACTGTTCGGCACCGGGTCGATCGTGTGGTTCACGGTGGGCCTCGTCGTGGTCTTCGGCCTGATCCACGGCGTCTTCTACGCGGCGCAGGGCACCTTCTTCGCGAGCCTGTTCCCGACCGAGGTCCGGTACACGGGCCTGTCCGTCGTGTACCAGTTCTCGGGGATCTACGCATCGGGCCTGACGCCCCTCATCCTCACGGCACTCATTCACGGGTCCGACGGTGCGCCGTGGACCGCCGCGGGTTACCTGGTCGCGACCGCGGCGGTCTCCGTAGCGGCGACCGCGTGGATCCGCCGAGTCGCCCTCACGCGCTTCGATGGAAACTGATTGGAACATCCGATCGCCGTCTGATATTGTTTCGAACAAGTTCGTGAGCGTGACTGTAAACCGCTCAGTGAAACAGAGGCCGGGGCGCGTTACAGGTGCCACCGGCCTCGCCCATATCCAGAGCCCCTCGCGCGCCCCGCGGCCTAGGCTCGTGTCATGGCCCGTCCCGCCCGATCCACAGCGCCGGAGAAGGCACCGTCCGCGGCGATGAGCGCGCGATCCGTGCGGGACCTGGACTCTCTGATCCGCTCGTGCCGGGCATGCCCGCGGCTCGTGGCGTGGCGGGAGGACGTCGCGCGCGTGAAGCGCGCCGCGTTCGCCAACCAGGAGTACTGGGGCAAGCCCGTTCCGGGGTTCGGGCCCGCGGACGCTCGGATGCTCGTCGTAGGGCTGGCGCCGGCGGCGCACGGCGCCAACCGGACCGGGCGCATGTTCACCGGTGATCGGAGCGGCGACGTGCTGTTCGCCGCCCTGCACGCCGTCGGGCTCGCGAACCAGCCTCACGCCGTCGCGGTCGAGGACGGCCTGCGGCTCACCGACGTCCGTATCAGCTCGCCGGTCCGCTGCGCGCCACCGGAGAACAAGCCGACGCCGGCCGAGCGCCGCGCGTGCTCCCCTTTCCTCGCCCGCGAGCTCGAGCTGTTGACGTCCGTGCGGGTCGCGGTGGTGCTGGGCGGATTCGGCTGGCAGGCTCTCTTCGCGGTGCTGTCCGACGGTGGCTGGCTCGTCCCGCGCCCGAGGCCCGCGTTCGGGCACGGCGCCTGGGTGGACCTGAACCATCCCGACGGCCGCACGCTCACCGTGCTCGGCTGCTTCCATGTGAGCCAGCAGAACACCTTCACCGGACGGCTCACCCCCGCCATGCTGGAGGATGTTCTGACGACCGCCCGATCGATCGCGGTCGACGGCGCGGCGAAGGGAACCAGCATGACGGTCCGGGTCAAGCGGGTGTACGAGGCGCAAGCAGAGGGCGACGGTGAACGGATCCTCGTGGACCGGCTGTGGCCCCGCGGGATCAGCAAGGACCGCGCCGATCTGACCGAATGGTGCAAGGCCGTCTCGCCGTCGACGGAGCTGCGGAAATGGTACGAGCACGATCCCGCGAGGTACCCCGAGTTCGTCGAGCGGTACAAGGCCGAGCTCGCCGAACCCGAAGCGGCGTCCGCCTACGACGGGCTCGCGGCACGGGTGTCCCGCGGTCCGGTCACCCTCCTCACCGCGTCGAAGGCGGAGGACATCAGCCACGCACACGTGCTCGCGGCCCTGCTGAGTGGACGCGATCCACTCGTACGGTGAGCTCACGGACTTCGCCGACCCGCACCGTCGAACTCCTTCCGACTGCTAGCGTCGCGCCGTGGCCGCGTTGTCCTTCCTCGACCGAGAGCACTCCGTCGCACCGCTGAACTACAACCGGTGGTTGATCCCTCCTGCGGCGTTGGCGATCCACCTGTGCATCGGCCAGGTGTACGCGACGAGCGTCTACAAGGACGCCCTGGTCAAGCACTTCGACACCAACAAGACGATGATCGGCATCGTCTTCTCCATCGCCATCGTGATGCTGGGACTCTCCGCAGCCGTCTTCGGCACCTGGGTGGATCGAGTGGGTCCGCGTCGCACGATGTTCACCTCCGCGAGCTGCTGGGGCGCCGGGTTCCTCATCGCCGCAGCGGGTATCGCGACCGGCCAGTTGTGGCTCGTCTACCTCGGCTACGGCGTGGTCGGCGGCATCGGGCTCGGATTGGGCTACATCTCGCCCGTGTCGACGTTGATGAAGTGGTTCCCCGATCGGCCCGGTCTTGCGACGGGCATGGCCATCATGGGCTTCGGCGGCGGCGCCATGGTCGCCTCCCCGCTGTCGAAGGAGCTCCTGAAGCTCTACGGCGGCGCGGAGGCCGGCGGCAGCGCGGTGACCAAGCTCTTCCTGACCCTCGGCATCGCGTACTTCCTGGTGATGATGATGGGCGTCTTCACGATTCGCGTGCCCGCGCCCGGATACATGCCCGCCGGCTTCGAGCCCGCGAGCGTCACGTCCAAGGCGATGGTCAGTGGCGGGAACGTCTCCGCCGCCAACGCGATCAAGACGCCGCAGTTCTGGCTGCTGTGGATCGTGCTGCTGTGCAATGTGACTGCGGGCATCGGCATCCTCGAGCAGGCCGCCGATATGATCCAGGACTTCTTCCGCGACGCCGGCGGCGTGTCCACGGTGACCGCGACCGTCGCCGCCGGCTTCGTCGGGCTCTTGTCCGTCGCGAACATGGCGGGTCGCCTCGGCTGGTCGACGACCTCGGACTACATCGGGCGCAAACCGACCTACATGATGTATCTCGGTGTCGGTGTCCTGCTCTATCTCGGGCTGGCCACCGTCGGTGCGTCGTCGACGGCGTTGTTCGTCCTGTTCTGCGCGGTGATCATCTCCTTCTACGGAGGCGGATTCGCCACGGTGCCGGCGTACCTCCGCGATCTGTTCGGCACGTACCAGGTGGGCGCGATCCACGGTCGGCTACTGACGGCGTGGTCGACGGCGGGCGTACTCGGCCCGCTCATCGTCAACCGGGTACTGGACTCGAAGAAGGACCGCGTCGACGAAGCGGGGAAAGCAGTCCCGCTCGAGGCGGCGGATTACCATCTCGCCCTGTACATCATGGTCGCCGTGCTCGTCGTGGGCTTCCTCGCCAACCTGGCCATCCGTCCCGTCTCGGATCGGTGGCACGAGAAGGGCACCGTCGTCGACGCCGTCGACGCGGCGCACGGACCGAAGGGAGCATCGTGACCGAGGCCGAATCCGATGGACGGCACCCCGTCCAGCTCGTGGTCACCTGGACCCTCGTGACCGTCCCGCTGCTGTACGGGCTCTACCACGCCGTCGACGCGGCGCTCCAGCTCTTCCAGGGCTGACTCTGCGCCCTCAGCGGGTCCTGCGGAAGAAGGCCCGTCGGGGGTTCCGAGGTTCCGGCGGGATGAGCACCTCGCGGAAACGATCGGAGAAACCCGCGATCGCCCGCCGCTCGTCGTCGAGGAGGCGTCGGTTCCCACTGGTCACCTCGACCGCGATCGGC
Organism: Tsukamurella sputi; assembly: GCF_007858445.1. GTDB lineage: Bacteria > Actinomycetota > Actinomycetes > Mycobacteriales > Mycobacteriaceae > Tsukamurella > Tsukamurella sputi. The sequence goes on from NZ_VIGV01000002.1 coordinate 797,344, forward strand.
GTCCCCGGGCCCACGCCGAGATCCGCCCAGCAGAGCGGGAGGTTCTGAGCGAGCAAACGTCGGCCACCCACGACGAGGTAGATCCGGGAGACGTACCGCGCAGTCTCCCAGCTCAGCCTCGCGGCACGGTCCCCGTCCAGGTAGCCGTGCGCGACGAATCGCTCCAGGTACACGGCTTCGACGGTACGCCGGTCAGGCGCGCTCCGGGCCCGTGTCGGCGGCCTTGACGGGCGGTGTGAGCGAGAAGATCGTGAGGTAGGCGAGCCCGAAGAACGCCGCGACTGCGACCGCGACACCCGTGGATTGGACGTAGGAGAACGGCGAGGTCACCCAATCGAGTGTCGCGACGACCACCGCATCGGGCCGGGTCACCAGATCCCACGAGTTCCACCGCTGGAAGCGGCCGATCACGACGCCGATCGCGCACAGCGCGATCGACAGTACGACGGCGAGCCACCCCCACCGCGCCCCGAACTCGCGCTGCAACCGTCGGTGCACCAACAGCATCGAGACGACGCCCAACAGAATCCCCGTCCACGCGGCAAACCCGTACTGCAGGACGTGACGCCACATGTTCTCACCGTCGCCGAGATGGACCAGATCGGTGACGAGGTACGGGGAGTTGGGCAGGAACGCCAGCCAGCCGGCGCCGAGCGGGACCAGCGCCCAGCGGCGGCGGACCGTCGCGAAGCCGACAGCGAACAGCATCGGGATCCACGCCAGGAAGAGGTTCCAGATGAGGAACCGGCTCGGATAAGTCAGTGGCGCCGCAGGATCCGTAGTCCCGAGCACCACGGTGAGCGCAGTCGTGGCGAGCAGGGAGGCCAACAGCATCGCGCCGCGCGTTCTGGTCATCAGATCAGTTTGCCAGCCTGCACGAGTTCGTTAGGTTCGGTCAGGTCCGCCGGGGTGGCACCGCTCACTGCGCCACTCTGCGGCGTCGACGGTGTGTGCCAGCAGCATTGCGATCGTCATCGGCCCGACACCGCCCGGCACCGGCGACACGGCACTCGCCACCTCGGAGACCTCGGGAGCCACGTCGCCCGGGGTGAATCCCGCGTCCACGACGGCAGCCCCCGAGCGGACCATCTCGCCCGTGATGAGGCCTGGCCGCCCCGCCGCAGCGACGAGCACGTCGGCGCGCCGCGTGTGAGCGGCGAGGTCGGTGGTCCGGCTGTGACACAACGTCACCGTGGCATCGCGTTCAGTGAGCATCGCGGCCAAGGGCTTTCCGAGGATCGCCGATCGTCCCACGACGACGACATCAGCTCCTGCGAGGGGCACGCCGTAATGGTCGAGCAACGCGATGATGCCTGCGGGCGTACAGCTGCGGTGGCCGGGGCGCCCGAGCGCCGCTGCGGCGAAAGCGGCTGAACTCGTGCCGTCCACGTCCTTCGTCAGTGGAATCGCGTCGAATGCGGCGCGCCCATCGATGTGGGCCGGAAGTGGGTGCTGGAGGAGGATGCCGTGCACCGACGTGTCGTCCGCCAGCTCGGAGAGCACGGCGAGCAAAGCCGAGGTCGACGTATCCGACAGCAGATGGACGTGCACCGTGCCGAGCCCCCACCGGGCGCTTCTGCGTCGCTTCATCTCGACGTACTTCACAGATCCGGGATCGTCTCCGACCAGCACCGTCGCGAGGGTCGGCACGACCGATAGGTCGGCGGCCCGTGAGGCCGTTTCAGCATTCATCCGGTTCGCGATCTCGATACCGGAAAGGACATTGGACGTGGGCATGCGCTTCTCCTGGGTCGATTGCCCAGGCGCGCGGCACCACTAGCGGTTGGGCCGCTCCCCACTGGTGACCCAGCTGATGCGCCAGTCACGGCCGTCTCCCACGATAGCGCCGGCGAGCGCCGAAATCGATCGCCACCGTCGAACATCCTGTGTAGCGTCTGCGTCGACTCCGCCCAAGTCGCCTCTACCCGGTACGGACGCGACCTGCCCGCGATGGTGAGGGTGGCCGCCCGTTCGAGCCGGGCCGGAGCCGGAGGGCTCACAGCGACGCGGGCGCAGTCGGGGTCCTCACGACAGGTACTCTCTACCTGGTCGCGGAGGCGATCACGGGATGTGGCGCAGCTTGGTAGCGCATTCGCTTTGGGAGCGAAGGGTCGCAGGTTCGAATCCTGTCATCCCGACAGAATTTGCAGGTCAGCAGCATTGAAGCACCGGCGCGACACTCCCCTGATCGCTAGATCCCAACGGAAACCCAACGGAAACGGCTCCGGCGGGACGAGGTCAGACATCTCGTCGTGGCGCACGCGCGCGGCGGATCGCATCAACGATCCGGGCGTCCTGCTCAGGCGCCGGCGGCGCGCCGCTCCCCCGCCCGGCCATCACGAGGGCGTACCAGCCGCGTAGTCGGGCGAGGCCGTATCGGACGAGGTTCACAGGGCTCATACCCATTGGACGCACCAGCGGGGCGATCGGTTCCCGATCAGGTCCGGTCGGTGAACACCGCCTCGACGGGCAGCTCGGGCACGCGCTCGGCGAGGAGGTTCGCGACCATGCGGCGCGCGCCGGCCTCGGTGACGTGTGGCGCGGACCAGCTGCGCTCGCGTCCGAGACGGTCCCGCCTCGTCCAGTCGACGACCCACAAGGGCATCCCTGGGAGAGCGACGTGATCGTCTGAGCCCGCGGTCCGTGTCGTCAGTTCGATCCGCACGATGTCCAGCACCAGTCCCATGGCCGGGACGGTACGCGCGGGGTGCGACAGAGGACTGGACCAAGAAAAGGGTATTGCCTTTCCATCGAAAGGGTATTACACTTAAGGCATGCGGATCACCACGAAGCCCAGCGCCTACCGGCACGGCGTCACCGACGCCGAGATCCGCACCGTGATCTCCTACCCCGGCCTCCGCGTCGCGATCGCGCCCCGCATCCCCGGCAGCGTGCCCGTGCTCCACGTCGGCCCGGGCGCAGAGAACGAGCCCGACCTCGAAATCATCGCGGACCTCGTCGACCCCGCCGTCGCCGTCGTCTTCCACGCGATGCGCCTGCGGCCCGCGCTGGTCGCGGCACTGGGCCTCACGGACTACATTGAGCCGAACTACGGCCCGCAGCGGCGCTGAAAGGAGAACGAGATGACGAAGCGACCCGCACTCACCGACGCCGACTACGAGGCCCTCGCCGACAGCTACGAGGCGACGCCCCCCACCGCGGACGAGATCCTCGGTCCGGTGGAGGTCGCCCCCGGGCGACTGCGCACCGGCCGGCCGACGAAGGGGAACGAACGCGGCGGCAAGACCCCCGCGACCACGGTCCGCCTCCCGGACAACCTGAGGTCCGAACTCAACGAGCGCGCCAAGGCCGGCACCCCGGCGAGCGAGACCATCCGGCTCGCGCTGGTGGAGTACTTCGAGAACCACCCGAAGGCGGGGTAGCCCGCAGACGACGAAAGCGGCCCCTCACCCAGAATGGGTGAGGGGCCGTTCTCGAGGTCTGATCAGTCGAGATCCTCTGGTGGGTCCGGCAGCACGATGTGCGGCGCGTGCAGCCGCAGCAACCCCCGTAGGACCCGGACGTGGTCGAGAGCTGCCCACAGCCGACGCTGCGCCGCATCCAGGGCCCGCTCGAGCGCGTCGACCCGGCCGCGCAGTGCCGGCACGTCGCGGTCGTAGTCCTCACGAAGCGCGTGCAGCTCCGCGCTGAGGCGCGCCAGCTCATCCTGCGAGACCATCGCCACCTTCCGCGCCTGCCACCATCTGCCCGTCACGCCGAGCACACCGGGCAGCTTCGCCGCGATCTTCGACCCGAGCGCTGGCGGCCCGAAGATGAGCATGATCACCAGCCACACCAGCCAGGGCACCCCCGCGGGTGCCTCCCAGCTCACTCGGGCTCCTGACGGGCGTAGCCGAGCGCGATACCCGCCATCGCCGCGCCGAAGATCGTGACGATCGCCGGCCCTCGGACGCCGTCGAACCACGGATGGCCGACAACTTCCCACCACTGCCCCACCGCGAGGGTGAGGTAGGTGGCGGCGCCGAGCCACATCCCGGCGGCGCACACTCTGCGCCAGCGTCCCCAGAACCCGGTCAGCGCAACAATCCCGGCGAGGAGGCAGAGCGCGCCCCAGAACGTCATCGGCGCGGCCGCCTCAACCAGTGTCAGCTGCGGCGCAGTCTCGCCGCCCGGGAGGATGTAGTCGATGCCGCGGACGATCGGCTCGATCGGCACGAGCCCGACCACGACGTTGCGGGCGTGCGGCGGGAGGAGCGGCACCCATGTGCCGCGCCGGATCACCGGTCAGTCCTTCGGGACGTGCGCGATGGCGACGAGGCCGCTGCCACCGACCAGCGCGGCGCCGAGGAGGTCAACCCAGAGGTCGGCCTCCTCGCGGGAGACGAAGCCGCGAAGCACGAGGATCGGGGCGAGTAGGACGAGCACGCCGTACAGCCAGCGGCGGCGGGCCGGGGTGAGCCAGGCGAGCGGCTGCGGGGTCTCGGGCGCGCGGTGCTCGGCCATCACTTCACCGCCTTGAAGCCGTCGATGCCGAGCTTCTCGCCGATCGCCGCCAGGGCGTTGACGACGGTTCGGCCGCCGAGCTGTGGCCAGCCGGGGAAGTTCTCGCCGCGCGCGGTGCCGGGGCCAGCGAGCTGGTCGAGCGTGAGGCCGGCGGCGGTCTGGGTGTCGAGGGGCTGGTTGGGCATGGGGGTACCTCCTGTGTTGGTGGTGAAGCGCTTCACGCGCGCGATGAAGTCGTCCCAGTCGAAGCCGGGACCGGGGTCGGTGTGGCCGCCGCCACGCTGGCCGAAGTCGGCGTGCGCGGCCAGTCCGCGGGTGCCGTTCCAGCCGGAGCCGTTGATGATCTTCGCGACGGGGATGCCGTACTGCTGGCACGCTGCGGCGGCGGCCTTCGCGGCGCGGTCGAGGGCAGCGCCGCGCGCGAGCCACTCGGCGCGGGTCCACGCCGCGCGCGACCCGGCGAAGCAGATGTGCACGCCGATGTCGTTCGCCTCCCCCGCGGCCCACGGGCCCTCGCCCACCGGGACAACCTCGACGGTGTCGGTGCCGTCGACGGTGAGGTTGTAGGACACCGGGTTTGAGCCGGTCGCGCTGTTGTTCAGGTAGTTCGCGAGCGAGACCGCGGTGCCGTCGCCCTCCTGCGTGTGGATGACGACGAAGTCGGTGCGGCGGCGCGGGCCGTTGCTGTTGCCGGTGCAGTCGGGGCCGGTGTTCGGGTTGTAGCCGTGCATGACCTTGGTGATGCCGTAGTCGGGCATGGTGGGACCTCCTGTCGGGAGTAGCGCCGCGCCGAGCTGCTTGACGCGCGCGAGGCGGGCGCACCGGTCGGCGTACCCGTTCGGTTCACGGCCTTCGACCCAGCCGTTGATGCACCGCGACACCGCAAGCGCGTCGTCCGCGTCGGCGAACGCGTTGATCTGGCCGGGGCGGGGCCCGCCGACGAGCCAGTACCAGGCCGCCGCGAGGAATCCCCACCGCGGATGCTCGACGAGCTCGGGCTGGTTCACGAACAGCTCCGGGTCGGTGATGTAGCCGCGGGCGGCGCACCACTGGCCGAACTTGCGGTAGTTGCTCTGCCACGTGAGCTGGATCGGGCCCCGGCCGCGGTAGCGGGTGCGGTCCCAGGACCACGATGGGTTCGATGTCTCGATCTCGGCCATCCAGCGCAGGCCGCCGGATTCGTGTCCGATCTGTGCGCACCAGTGCGCGGCGCGCAGCGGCGTGGTCACGTCGGCGGCGACCATGGCCGCGTTCATGCCGTCGACGAACCGCGCGTACGCGTCGGGGCCGCCGAGGCTGCCGCCCATCGCGGCGGCGAGGGTCTGCGCGTCCATCAGGCCACCGCCTTCTCGCGGCCGATGCGCCAGTTGCACTGCCGCGCGAGGAGGTCGATCCCCGACACTGGACGGCCGTCGGAGCCGCGCCACATCGGCAGGGCGTAGTCGGTGGTGTGCGTGTGCTTCATGAACGCATCGAGGTCACCCGCCCACGTCCACCAACGGGCGTTCGCCCAGTTCGCGACGTTCGCAAGGCTCGCAACGATCTGCTCGATGCCGCCGCCTCGGAGCTGCGCGAACAGCGCACCCGGGTTCGACAGGTCGGCGGCCATGACGGGGCCTGCGAACGCGTTGAGCGGGGACACCTTCGGGCAGGAGGTCATCACGTCGTTCGGGTTCGCGATCTCCACCAGCGGCACCACCGACCCGAGATCGTGCGGGACGGTGCCTGTGCCCTGCGTCGAGTAGATCCCCGCGCGCGGGTCGAGGCTGTGCCGCACCGGGTCACTGTCGAGTCCGTTCGGCAGGCCGTAGCTGGTGCCGCCGCGACGGGACGGGTTCGCGATCATCCCGACCATCAGGCACCGCGCACCACCGAGGCGGTACTGCTTGAGCCAGCGCGTCACGCCGACCGCGCCCAGGCTGTAGCCGAGGACGATGAACACGTCGTCCGGGCCGAGCCGAGCGATGCGCGCGTTGAGCCACGCGACGATCTGGTTCGCGCAGTTGTCGCCCGACGGTGCGAGCGGGTCCCGGGTTGCGTTGTCGACCGAGATCGAGGCGGAATGCACCACGTCCTCGATGACCACGTCGGGATACGCGCGTTGGATGTGGTCGGTGACGTGGCCGAGCATCGACGCTCGACCATACGGTTCAGTGGTCCCGCGGGCGCGGAACACGTAGACGGTCATGCTGCCTCCAGGTGGGCTGGTGGTCGGTGCGCCATTCGCGGACACGGGCGTACGGGCGGAGGACCGCGACGACAGGGATGGCGAGGAGTCGGTAGGCGAATGCGCGCATCGGGTCTCCAGCGGGTACGACGGAGCCCCACGCCGTGGTGCTCGACGCGGGGCTCAGGGATAGGGCTGGGGAGGGTTAGCCCTTGAAACGAAGGCGGGGCGGGAACGTCACCGGCAGCGGCTGCGCGTTCGATGTGAGCGTCGCGTCGAGCGGGTACCCACGCAGGTAAGTGGTGCCGTTGTAGATCCCGTAGTGCGTGGCCGTCGTCGACGCAGGCAGGGTGAAGTCGGTGTTCGATCCGGCGCACACCGCGTACCCGGCGTCGCCGCCGGAACCCATCGCGGACGCGCCCCACGTGGTGGTGGCTGAGACTGGGGTGGTGGCGATCGGGCTCGCGCCCGTGGTGCCCGGGTCTGCGGAGTGCAGGCGGATCGTGTTGCCGCGGCCCTTCATGTAGTCGAGGCCCGCGATGTTGTCGGCGTCGGTTGCGGTCATGGTGTTGTCTCCGTTCAGGATTGACGTGCATAGAAGGATGCTCGGCCGGAGCCGCCCGGGCCGCCGCGGGTGCGGGAGCCGAAGAACCCGCCGTTGCCGCCCGCACCCGCGCCGCCTGGTGCGCTGCCCGCGCCTGCGTTGCCGGTGCCGCCCGCGCCCGCGGGGTAGTTCTGGCCGGCCACCGCCGTAGCGGTCGAGCTGGCGCCGTTCTGCCCGGACGAGACGGTGCCCGACCCGCCAGGCGAGGTGATGCTGCCGCTCCCCCAGTTCGCGGTGGTCGCACCACCAGCATTCGGCGCGGCGTTGTCGGAGTCGGCGGCCTGCGCGCCTCCCGCGCCGACGGTGCCTGTGATCGTCGACTGCGACCATGGGATGTCGACGCCACGCTCGAGGGTGCGCACCACGTACGCGGCTGCGTTGCCGCCCTTGCCCGCGGCGCCGATCGCGCCGCTGCCGGTCTGACCGGATGCGCCGCCACCGATGATCACCTGGTCGATGTACCGGGACCAGCTCGGAATGTCGTAGCTGTACGCGCCGGCGGCGGTGATGTCGGTTCGCTCCGCGGCGTGCGGGGAGAACGCGGGGAGCCCGCCGCCGGACAGGACCAGCGTCCCGGCGCCCGCCAGCCGCACGGTCGGGCTGCCGCCGCCGGAGAGGAGCAGCGGCCCGGTGCCAGAGAGCTGCCCGACCGGCATTCCTCCGCCACCGAGGAGGAGCGAGCCGGTTCCCGTGGCGCGCAGCGCCAGGCGGCCAGCACCCGAGAGCGAGAGTCCGCCGGTTCCGGACAGACGCACAAGCGGCAGAGCGCTGCCGGTGAGGAGCAGTTCCCCGGTGGCGGCCAGGCGCGCGAGGATCGCCCCGTCGCCAGTGAGGACCAGGGTGCCCGCGCCGGACGCACGTGCGCCGATGCGGCCGCCGCCGTCGAGGAGCAGGCTGCCGGTGCCAGCGAGGACGTGCACGACCTGCCAGCCGCCACCGCCAGGGACTGGCGGAGTGACCCGCTCGAGCGGCCACCCAGCTCCGCCTCCGCGTCCCGGTACAGCGCGTTCTGCCGTCCAGGGCATCAGGGCACCAGCCAGGGCATGACCTCGCGCACCAGCGCGGCCGGACTGCGCCACCAGCGGTCGCTGCGGTAAACGCACAGGTCGTAGCCGTTCTCGTGCACGGCGTACATGTCCGGGTGCGAGGCGGGCAGTGGATCGAAGGCACCGACGTAGTAGTACGCGTTGGGATCTCCGGGGACGTCGATGCTCACGCCTCGCTCAACCATTCGGTGAGCCGTGCGACCGCGGTCTCGTGGTCCATCTGATCGTCCCAGCGGACCAGTGCGGTGAGGCCGTTGGTCGGGTCGCCGTCGGCGTCGATCGCGATGCCGTTCTCGTCGGCGAGGAAGACCTCGGTGCCGCTGGCGGTCCAGAAGTCGAGGCAGGTGATCGCGTAGTGCTGGCCGTCGCGGGCTCGGTAGAGCTTGGTGACGGGGCACCACCAGTCAAGATCAGCAACGTGTTCCATGCTCATGCCACCTTCGTGAAGATCCAGGCGACACCCTGCGCGCCCGTTCCGCCTGTGCCGTTGGACCCAGAGCCGTACCCGCCCCATCCGCCGCCACCACCGGCACCGCCACCACCGCCTGGGTAGCCGCCGTTACCGCCGTTGCCGCCGTTGCGTCCCGTGTTGCCGATGCCGGGGCTGCTGCTGTCACCAGCCGAGTTCGAGCCGCCTGCGCCGCCTCCGCCGCCTCCGCCGCCCGACTTCGTGGGCGTGCCGGCGCTGACGGCGCCACCTGCTCCACCGGCGCCGCCCGCGCTGCCAGAGCTGTACCCGCCGGCAGTGCCGCCCGCTCCGAGCGCCGAGGCGCCGCCCACCGTTCCCGCGGATCCGGGGGCCGGCGTGCTGGTGCCCTGGTTGTAGAAGTAGCCACGTCCGCCGTTGCCGCCGTTGCCGGGAAGCGAGCTGGTTGCTGCGTAGCCGAACTCGTTGGCGATGCCGCCATTGCCGGGGGTCGTCGAGACGAGCGATCCGAAGGAGGTCACGGCTCCGTTGGTGCCGACGGTGATCGTCAGAGACGAGGGGATCGAGTTGATGTCGAGGGACTGCGCGATGAATCCGCCGCCGAGGCCGCCGATGGCGATGTCGTTGTAGCTGTTGCCGTTCGCACCGTTCTTCCCTGAACCGACGAGGACCGCGACGCAGTCCGTCAGGCCCGCAGGCCGTGTCCAGGTCGCGGTACTTGTGACTGTCTGCACGGTCCAGCCGTTCAGGACGGCGGTCTTGATCGCCTCGATGGTCTGCTGGGCCTGTGCTGTCGAGCCGGTGCCGCCGGAGCCGAACCAGCCGTTAAAGATGCCCGTGATCACGTCGCCGAGGTCGGACTTTGCGGAGTCTGCGGCGGTCTGGGCAGTGACGGCCTTGGTGCGTACGCCGAGGAACGCGTTGATCATCCCGTCGAGCGCGGGGATACCCGTCGACGGTGCAGTCCCTCCCCCGGCGGCCGTGAACCCGGACAGCAGCTTCGTCCAGTCCGCCTTCGGGAGCAGCGCGGCGAGCGCGCCACCGAGGCCGTCGATGTTTCCCTGCGGGATCGCGCTGTCCGTCCCGAAGACCTTCGCCACCTCGGTCTCGAAGTGCCCCAACGAGAACAGGCTGCCGAGGATGCCTCGGCCGTTCATGAACTTGTCGATGACGCTCTGCACGAAGTTCCAGGCGTCGGTGACGCCCTGCCCGAGGTTCGACAGCGCGCCGGTGAGGCCCTCGACCCACTGCTGCGGCAGCGTCTGGGCGGGCATCCGCAGCCACAGGTCGTCGAAGTGCGCGGTGCCCGCGGTGCCGGCGGCGTAGCCCTCCATTCGGACGTACACGTAGGCGGTGTTCGCGGGCGTGGTCCACTGCGCTGTCATCGCGGTCTCGAAGTTCGACGACGTCGGCCCTGACGGGGTGACGGTGCCGATCACCTGCGACCCGATGAGCTGGTCCCCCGCGTTGTACGCGAGCACGCGCAGACCGACGGCCGCCGCGCCGGTCCCGGTGTAGCCGTCGAACCGGACGTACCCACCGAGGTCCAGCTTCTGGCCGGGCGCGACCTCGATCGGATCGGACGTGCGCACGTGCTCGGCGCCGTCGAACGTGAGCTTCGCAGACCCAAGGCGCGTCCGGCCGACGGTGGCGTCGTGCTCGAACCCGTCGCCGGTCGGCACCGACTCGGGCTTGTCGAACGACTCGAGCCAGTTCTTCTCCTGCCCAGGCTCCGGGCGCTTGAGCTGCCCGAGCTCGATGAGCCCGCCGGTGAACTTCGACACCAGCGCCGAGATGAGGGCGAGCATGTGCTGCGGGAGCTCACCGAACAGCTTCCCGGCGTCGATTTTCCCGTCCGGGCGTAGGAACTGGAACAGCGCCTTGATCTCGATGAGGACCGGGTCGTTACCGGTGTAGGTGCCGAAGATCGCGTCGAGGAGGTCGACGAACTGCCCGACGAGCGGTAGCCCTTCGAAGAAGTCGTGGATCAGGTCGTCGAGGTCCGCGGGGTGGCTGATGTCGTGCGACGTCGAGTTCGACACGACCTTCATGAACTCGCTGAGGATGCCGGTGATGATGCCGACGGGGCTGATCGCGGACAGCGGCGACCCGGCGGGCGTGGCTCCGACGATGCTCGGGAACCGTCCGCCGACGGTGCCGCGGTACTTGCCGGCCGTGTAGTCCTGCAGGACGTGGGCGAGGCTGCCGGGCGTGAACGCGCCCTGCGGGATGTTGCTGCTGCCGATCGGCAGGTTGGGCGAGGTCACTCAGCCACCACCGACGTCGCGCGCGCGGCCTTCGGGATCTTCTTCGGGATCGGCGGAGCCTCCGCCACCCGGGCCTGCAATTCCTCCGTCTCCACCTCGTGGTGGTTCACTTGCTCGGGCACCTCGACGGCGCGGGCCTGCGCCCCCTCACGGAGCCACGACGGTGCGTGCACCGCGTCCGGGTCGACCCGGTCGGTCTGCCGGACCCCGTACGCGAGGAGCTGATCCGCGATGGGCTGCAGCATCGGCGCGAGGGTCATCGTGGGGATCTCGCTCGAGGTGATCAGCGCAGACGACAGCGCGCCGACGAGCGCGGCGCGCTGCCCTTCGGCGTCGTCGAGGTCCGGGATCTTCTGCGCCGACACAGGCGTGGGTTCGGTCATCCGAGTACTCCAATCGTCTGCAGCCCGGACATGGCCTGGCCCACGATCTTCGTGAGCTTGTCCAGGGCGTCCTGCTTGGTGCGGACCTGCCCGAAGTGCCCCTGCCACGACGCGTCCCGCCCGTCTCCCCATGCGAGGTCGAGCTGCCGGCAGCGGGACATGTACACGTTCGCGCCGAGGTGCTTGAGCGTGGCTCCGACGCGGTCGCCGAGCCACCAGTGGCCCTGGCCGCGGTCGCCGATCAGCCATGGGGAGCAGTCCTCGACGGTGAGGGTGAACGCGACGTCGGGGTCGGTCTCGCGTTTGCGTCCGCGGAGCGCCATCACCGCGGACGGCGTGAACGCCTGCATCGACCCGTTCGCGGTGGTCTCGAGGTAGTGGCCCCAGCCCTGGTCCTTCGCGCGGAGCAGCAGCGGTACCTGCATGTACGCGAGGATCGAGTCCTTGTAGATGGGGTTCGCGACCGAGTCGATCAGGCCGCCAAGGGAACCGATGCCGTAGCCCTGCCAGTTGATGTTGTCGCCGAGGACGTCGCCGCTGTAATTAATTGCGGCACTTATGATTTCGTTGACGCCGGGCATCGAGCGGCCGCCGACGGTGATCTGGCAGGCCCCGCCTTGGGTGCGGGTGAAGTCGATGGTCTGCAGGCCGGTGATGATCCCGTCGCGGTAGATCACGTACGGGCGGCTCTTGTGCGTGCCGAGCCATCCGGCGATGTCGTAGCCGGTCGACTCGGTCACCTCACCGGTGAACAAGTCGTAGGAATCCTCAACGTAATTCGACGTGTAGTTCGCGATGCCGCGCACGAGGCCCTTGACGAGGTTCCCACCGAAGCTGGTGCCGGTGAGATACCCGGACTTGTCGACGATGTCGACGAACAGGGTGCCGTTGCGCCAGCCGGTGCCGGCGCCGGGCCACGGCTCAGGGTCGCCCTTGAACCAGCGCCACGTGATGATCTGCTGCTCGGCATCCTCGAGGATCGGCTGCGCGACGGTGAGGAAGTCGGTGAAGGCGCCCATGATCAGCGTCGGCGGGGAGACGTCGGTGAGGAACGCCGACGGCACGACGACGATCTGGCACTCCTGCCACAGCTCGAGGAGCTGCGCGGCGTTCCAGTTCGCGGGATCGAGGAGGTCGAGCCACGCGCCGAGATCGATGTTGGTGAGCTGCAACCGGAGCAGGTTGCACATCAGGGTCAGCTTGAGCCCGTGGATGCTCTTGTCGAAGAGGAACCACACCTTGGGCTGCTGGATCAGCATCGCCGGGAGGAACGGGTTCGGCTGGATCTCGACGTTCTTGAGTTCGTTGATGTCGTCGAAGAACTCGGCGACGACGACGTCGCCCTTCTCGGACCGCTTGCACGTGGCCTTCTGCATTCGGCCGGCGATCCGGCCGCCGTTCTTGTCGATGCTGATGTGCACGTTCCGGGTGCCGCGGGACTCCTCGTCGAGGATCCAGTGCGCGAGGTACGTACGTCGGGGGTTGTCGAAGTCGATCGGCAGCGTGATCACGTGCGCGGCGACGTCGTTGAGCTTGATCGACGCGGTCCCGCCGATCTCGCCGACCGACCGGCCGCGGTACTTCCAGTCGCCGTCGTGGAACCGCACGAGGGGTCGCTCGGCGCGCTCGACGATGCGGGTCTGGCGGACGGTGCGGGACCAGTCCTTGAACTCGGCGAGGGTGCCGCCGGGGAACGGTGCGCGGGTGTCGACCCACGCCTCCTGCAGGAGCGGTGGCATGGTCTACTCCATCCCCGACTCGGCCGACCAGAGGCGACGCAGGGTGAGCATCGCCTTGGCCCCGGCGGGGCCGTTGCAGACGACTGGGACGATCGTCGGCGGTGTGTACGGGGGGACGCCGTACATCGGCATGACGCCGTCGAAATCACCAGCCGCGGTGGACAGGTCCTCGTTGAGGTACGGATCCATCATCGGATCGCTCATCACGCTCAGCCGCTGGGTCATCGGCTTGGTGACGATCATCCGGGCGGCGTCGGCACCGGCCGGCCGCTTCCACATCCGTTCCTGCCCGAAGCTGAAGTCGGGGAACTGCCACTGTGCCGGGTCGAGGTCCCACTCGGGGTATCCGATCTGGTCGGTGGGGTTCTCGATGGTGAAGTAGCCGATGCTCGCGCCCTCGGCCTTCACCGAACCGCGAGTCATCCCAGCACCGTTCGCGGTGAGTGTGCCCGTGACGCCGGTGAACACGAACGTCCACGGGCCGCCCGCCGACCCGGTGACAGTGAGCTGCCCGGCACCGACCGACGAGAGTCCCTCGACGGCGGTCTTGACCGTCGCCGCGGTGGCGGTCACGGCGATGTTGCCTGTGGTCTGCCCGCCGTAGGACAGGGTGAAGTTGCCCTGCGGGCCGCCGAGGAGCCCGTTCTTGAGGGTGACGATGAACCGGTCGTTCGGGTTCGACCAGGTCTGCACATTCTCCTGGCTCTCGTACATCGGCTGCTCGGCGAGGACAGTCACCACGGCGCGCGCGAACCCGTCGATGTTCCAGTCCCGCTGGGGGCTGAACTTGATCTCCGAGGCGAGCTGCACGATCAGCCACCGCGGGCCGGACAACTCGGAGGTGTAGGTCCACTTCACCTTCCGGCGGTCGAGCGGCGACCCGAACAGCTTCCGCAGGTTCGAGATCGTCTTCTCGATGCTCTGACCGGGCATCTCGTAGCAGTTGATCGGGAGGACCATCTGCCGGATCGGCACCGTCTGGCCGGTGACGCGGCCGCCGACCTCGAAGTTCCCCGAGACGGTGCGCGTCGTGAACTCCGTGGAGAACATGCCCGTCGGGGACTGGTCGAGCTCGAGCCCTTCATCGCCGAACTCACCGTTGCGGTCGGAGATCTTCGCGTAGCCGCGCGAGGACTCGATCTCGATCTTCGCCTCGTTCATCTACAGGCTCGCCAACTGCGCGGCGCGCTGCTGATTCGACTTGGTCTGGGCCTGCATGAACGCGTCCTCCACTGTCGCGGTGCGGATGTTGAAGATGGTGTCGCCGCCCTGCCCGCGGCCACCGGAGTCGTTGCCCTGCAGCGCGTACAGCGTCGACGGCGCCGGTGCCGGGGGCAGCGGGGTGGTGACGCGCTGGCCGGCGTTGATCGCCTCGAGGGCGGGCATGTGCAGCGCGGCCTGGGCGGCGTTGACGACGTACTCGCCGTGGCTGAGCAGGGCGGGGATCATGTCGGAGCGACCGCCTCCGGGACCGGAGACGAGCCCTCCGTTGGCGTACCAGTGCGGGGAGCGCGACTGCCAGAGCTCCCAGGCCTTCGACGGGGTGCCGTAGTCGGGCCGGTCACCGATGTACTTGATCATCGCCTTGACCTGCACGTACGGGTCAGAGCTGCTGTCGGGGAGGTACTTCGCCTTCGTCCCGCCGAGCATCTGGCCCAGCCCGAACGCGTCACCGTTCGTCGCGTGGGGATCCCACGAGGCCTCCTCGTTGATGAGGTTGACGAGCGGTGTCCACTCCTCAGCGGCCAGCCCGGACTCGCGGAACGCCTTGTAGGCGGCGTCGTACGTAGCCTGCTTGCCGCCCTTGTAGTTCGCGGGCGGCGCGGACAGGGTGCTGGTGAGGGTCTCCGCCGGGGTCTTCGTCGTCGGGGTGCCCTTCTGCCCGGTGAGCGGCAGCGTCGCCCCGGGGCCCGCGGTGCCCGCGACGTTCGCGGCCGGCGCGACGGTGCTCGACGACAGGCCGGGGAGGTTCGCCAGGCCGGGGATGAACTTGCCGAGCAGGTCGCCGGTCGGGTTCGTCTGCGACCCGCCCGCAGCCGGCGTGGTGAGGTTCCCGAGACCGGGTGCCTTCCAGCTCGCGTCGCGCTTAACGATGTGGCCGGGCAGGTCGAGCGCCGCCGACAGGATCGGAGGCATCTTGTCGGGGATGCCGAACACGCTGAGCAGGGACGACACCTGTCCCTTGACGAGGGCCTGCGCGCCGAGCCCCAGGACGTCGGACCACGACGACGGCGCCGAACCACTCGTGGTGGTGGGAGCAGGGGCCTGGTATTTCTGCGGGTCGTTGCGACCGTCCTGCTGCTCCTGCTTCGCGGGGTCCCACGCGCCGTCGACGTTCTGGCCGTCCACGGTCGTCGGCTTCGCGTCGGAGACGCCTGCGAGAGTCCCCGTCGGAGCAGGGATGGCGGCAGCGCTCGCCCCTCGCCCCTTGCCGAGGATCACGTGCAGATGATCCATGTGGTTCTGGGTGTCCGAACCTCGGTCCGACATCGCCTTCGGCGAGGTGAGCGAGCCCCCGTACCCGTAGGTCGCCTGCTGGTAGATGATGCCGTCGAGCTGCAGAGTTGCCGCGTTCTCCTGCAGGAACGCCAGCACCTGCGCGCCGAGTGCCTTCCCGTCGGCCGAACCGAAATTCGGGATCATCACATCGATCGCGTTGCCCGAACTGTGCTCGCCGTAACCGTCCTCGGCGCGGCGGCCCCCGATCGTGGTGATCGCCGGGAACTTCTGCATGATCGCCGTGCGGAGGTAGTCCGCACCCGCGTTCAGCCCCTCCGCTGTGGGCTTGATCGTCCCGACGGCACCGCCATCAGCGAAGCGCTGCGCGTTGAGCCGGTCGAACATCCCGACGCCGTACTTCGCCACGGCCGCCGCGTTGATCACGTACTCGCCGTTGGAGAGCATCGACGGGATGAGGTCAGCGCGCGGCCCGCCGGGGCCGAAGACCGGCCCGCCATCAGCACGGAGCAGCGCGGCCTTGGGGATCATGGTGATCGTCTCGCCGCGCTTCGGCAGGCCCGGAATGTCGGGCACCTTCCACGTGAGGGTGTCGGCGAGGCTGTTCCACCTGGTCAGGATCCAGTTGATAACCGTTACCAGGTTGCCCTTGAGGCCCTCCCACATGCCCTTCGCGCTGTTGGCGATCCGATCGGGCAGGCCGCCGATGAAGTCGACAAGGTCGTTCCACCGCTTCTTCGCGCCGTCGACGAAGCTGCGGATCTCCTCCCCCATCCGCGTGTACTTCTCGGTCAGGATGTCGAAGTACTTGAGCACCAGCGGCACAATCACATTCGTCACGAGCCACGTGAACAGCTCGATCAACTTCGTGATGATCGGCAGCAGCACCTTCATCAGCTCGACCATCACCGGCAGCTGCGAGACGATCATCTGCTCCCACGCCGGCAGTAGCGGCAGGCACGCCTCGAGGAGCTTGAGGAACGCGTTGACCAGCGGCATCATGAACGGAGTCAGCTGCTTGATCGCGTCCGCGAGCGCCTGCCCGAGCGTCTTCCCGACCTCAGCGAGGATCGGGGCGATCTTCTCGATGACCGGCTTGAACGCGTCGGCGAGCTGCTTGATCAGCGGCGCCATGGCCGAGACGACCGAGCTGATGATGGTGATCAGCGGCTGCAGGATCGCATTCGCCAGCTGCAGCAGCGGCGGCAGCAGCGGCGCAACCGCGTTGAGGAGGTCCGCGACGAGCTTGATCAACGGGCCGAGCGCCTCGGCGAGGATCGGCAGGACCGGACGGAGACCGTTCGCGAGCGCGGCGATCAGCTGACCGAGGGGCTCGGCCAGCGGCACCAGAGCCCGCCCGAAGGTGGCGATGAGCTGCCCCAGCGGGTCGAGCGCGGGGCCGAGTCCGGTCGAGATGGCCGACACCAGCTGTCCGATCACCGGAAGCACGGGCGTCAGCGCGGTCAGCAGCTGCGCGCCGAGCTGCCCGAGCGCGGGACCCATCTGCCCGAGCGTCGTGC
The DNA here is from genome assembly GCF_007858445.1 of Tsukamurella sputi. Classification (GTDB taxonomy): domain Bacteria; phylum Actinomycetota; class Actinomycetes; order Mycobacteriales; family Mycobacteriaceae; genus Tsukamurella; species Tsukamurella sputi. The sequence goes on from NZ_VIGV01000002.1 coordinate 814,418, forward strand.
CGAGCGTGGTGAAGAACGTCCCGAGGGACGGTCCCATCGCGGCGGTCGCCGTGGTGACCATCTGCACGAGCCCGCTGATCATCGGTGCGACACCCTGCAGCGCAGCGCCGATCGACTGGACGAACTGGGTCATCGTGCCGTTCGCGGACAGCTGCGCGAACGTGCCCGAGAGCCCCGTCAGGGTGTCCTTGAACGTCGTGTTCATGTAGCCGGCGATGCCGGTCAGCGTGGTCTGCAGGCCGGTGAGGTTCTGCCGCGCGAACTGCGTGACCGACGCTCCGAGACCGTCGAACATCTTGTCCTGCACCGCGGTCTTGAGGCTTTTCCACTCCGGGCCGAGGGCCTTGATGGCCTGCACGAACTCGCGGGCGTTCGGCGAGAGCTTCGCGAGGGCCTCGGCGTACTTGTCCGCTCCCGGGGTGGCGCCCTTCTGCGCGTCGGCGAGGTCGCGGGTGGCCTTGGCGAGGTCGACCTGCGCGTTCACCAGCGACTTGTCGGCGGCCTCCTTGGCGTCCTTGGCCTTGGTGACGATGTCGGAGCCGCCGATGCCCTTCGCGTTCGCCTCAGCGGTGTCCTTCGTCTTGTCGGCGGTGTCGGACTTCGCCTCCTTGACGCGCTGCGCGGCGGTCTTGACGCGGTTGTCTGCCTCCGCACGATCGAGCGCTGTCGATTTGCGGTCGGAGTAGACCTTGTTTCGAGCCTCCTCCGCGCGGGCGAGGGAGATCTCCGCCGACTCCTGCGAGAGCTGCGCGTCGGTGAGCTGATCGTTCATGTCGCGCAGCGCGCGAGAGGCCTTCTCGTAGCTGGCATTCAGGTCGTCCTGGGCGTCCTTCGCCTTCTTCTGCGCATCGACGACCGACTCCTGAGCGCGGCGTACGCCGTCCTGGGCGTCGGCGATCCGGTTCGCGGCGGCCTCCATGTCGGCACCGGTCGCGTTGCCCATGTCCTTCATCGCGGAGAAGGCGTCCTTGATACCGGAGATCCCGACGAGGCCGGTCGCTCCGATGCCTCCGAGGACACCAGCGAGGGCGGAGGCAGCGCCGACGGCGCCGAGGAGGGCGGGGACGAGTGCGGTGATGCCGGCGGCGAGGGCGCCGAACTTGATCGCCCCCATGGCGTTGAGGGACCGTCCTGCGCGGTCGGCGCCGGACGACACGCGGCCGAGGCTGCCGCCGTCGTTGACGTCGATGCGCGCAGTCCGGTTGCGGGCCAGTGCGTCCAGGCGTGCCTCGGTGTCGCCGGGGTCGAGATCGACGCGGAGCTGCGCGGTCCGCGTGCGTGCGAGCTGGTCGAGCTGCTCGCGCGCACGGGCGATGTCGGCGTCGACGTCGACGGTGTAGACGACGTGGATCCGCTCGAGGCCTGCGCGGAGCTTCTCCGCGAAGTCGTCGAGGGTCGGCTCAACCTTGATGGTTGCTTTACCGGCCGAATAGTCCGCCACCGTTCACCTCCGGATGGGTACGCCAAATAGCCCAGTGACCTGGGTGAATGGTTGGGGTGTGCTTTACGATCCGGCGATGAAGAAGACACTCATCGCAGGGCTTGCGCTCGCGGCCGTCGCGGGCTGCGGTTCGACGCCAAGCACCGAACCGCCGCAGGCCCAGCCGTCCAGCGGCACCACGCAGCACGTGAGCACGACGACCAGCGCACGCGAGGCGAACACGTCCGGCTACCTCAGTGCGACCCGCCAGAACACCACTGATCAGGTGCCAGATGCCAAGCTGATCGAGATCGGGCGGACCCTCTGCGCGGAACTCCGCCGAGGGGAATGGAAGAACACCGTGCTCGACGATTCGCCGATGGTCGCGGGGATCTCGGTTCAGATGCGCATCAACGCAGGCTTCGCCGCAGTGCACTACCTGTGCCCGGACCAGGAGGCGGACTACCTCCGACGGTCCTCGGGCAACTGAGGGCGATGCTCTAAGCGGGCCGGCCGGTGGCGATCGCCACCGACGTGCGGAGCCGCTGCAACCCCTGCGCCCGCCACATCCGCTCCACCGCCGGCACCGGCACCACGGCCTGGATCCCCGAGGCGTCGGCCTGCCCAGTTACCGCGATCAGCTGCTCAAGCAGCGCGTGGGTCTTCGCGTTGTCGTACCGGTACTCGGTGAACCCACGGAACGTCGGCGGCTCCCCAGAGGGGAGAGGGGGCCGGTAGTCGCCGAGCATGGCCTCGGCCAGCTCCGGGTCCTCCTGCAGCGCCGCAAGGTACATGCTGCCGGGTCGGAGCTGGTCGATCAGTTCGAACAGGTCCCTCCAGTCCCGTTCGCCGCGCAGCCAGTCGTTGAGGTCCAGATGGAAGCGCTCGTGAAGGTCTGCGCGGATCTGCGCCCCGTAGCCACCGATGGTGTCTACGAGGCGGGCGTAGGGACCTCCGCGGCACCGGGGCCGTTGAGGTGGTTCACGACGTCGTAGCAGAGCGCCGCGAACAGGCGGCCCGCGTCCTCGCCGCTCTCCTCCTCGAGGCGCTCGAACGCGCCGACCAGACGGTCGAGGGCGATCTGGCCGCCCATGATGCTGATGATCGCGACGAAGTCCTTGCCGCGGACAGCCTGGTCCAGCGCGAGCTGATCGGACAGCTTCGCCGGGGCGATGAGCACGACGTCGGCGTCGAGATTGTCGTCGAGCTCCGACGCGGAAACGACGTACGGTTCGACGGTCCGCGCGACGCCGATCTTGAGGTTCGCGGCGCGCTCACGGTAGGAGTTGAACCGCGAGATCGCGGGCTCCTTCTGCGCGGCGGGCGCGGCCTTCTTCGCGGGCGTGGTCTTCTTGGTCGGTCCGGCCATGATGTGTGTTGCCTCCCTCGGCTGATTCCCCCGGTCGTGATGGTGTTGGAAGCCGGCCCGCGCCGCGCCGGGGGAGGAATCTACGGCGCGGACCGACGATCAGGGGCTAGGCGACGGTGACGCTGCCGCCGGTGAGGCCCGACCCGTCCGCGGTGAGCGTGCCCGTGACACCCGAGAAGGTGACGGCGTACGGGCCGCCTGCCGAGCCGGACACGAGGACCTTGCTCGAGCCGACATTCGACAGGGCTGCGAGCGCGGACTTCACCGCAGCGGCGGTCGCACCCGGCGCGATACCCGCGGTGGTCTGACCGCCGATCGACAGGGTGTAGGTGCCGGTCGGGGTGCCCGACACGGTGACGGTGAACGTGCCGCCGGTGACGCCGAACCCGAGGGACGCCGCGATCGGGGCGAAGCCGGGGCCGTCGATGCCGGACTCGTACAGGTAGTCGCCGTCCTGCAGCAGGGTGAGCGTGGCGGGCGCCTCCGAGGCGCTGTCCATCTGCAGGGACTGCGCGCCCGGCTTGTCCAGGCTCATCTTGCCGAGGTGCCACCACTGCCAGATCGGATCGAGCGTCTCGTCGTTGACGTCCTCCGCGAGGAGGAACAGGGACCAGTAGCGCGGCGGGGAGCCTGCGGTCTTGGTCCACTTCACACCGCCGGTCGAGGTCATCTCGAACGCGTCGGCCTTGATGTTGAGGAGGATCTCCTTCGTGATCTGGCGGACCTCCTGCGGGGTGAAGTCAAGAGACAGGCCCTCGGACTGCAGGAACTTGCGGCGCGGCGCGCGGGCGCCGTAGCCCATGAGGTCGTTGTACTTCACGTCCGGGGTGATCTTGGCGCCGGCCTTCTGCTCGATCTCGCCGAGCGACTTGAAAGTCGACAGGGCGCCGGTCACGATGCCGTTGGCGTCGAACAGCGGATCGGGGGCCTTGGCGCCCTTGGCCCACGGCTTCGCGAGGATCGCGAGGTCCTGTGCGGCGAGCGCACCGACGTCGATGGCCTGCTTGTAGAGCTGGGTCTGGGTCTGGCTCATGGCGAGCCTCCTTCTGAGGGTGGGTACGACACAGCCCCCGGGGTTGGCCGGGGGCTGCTTGGGGCGGGGGTGGTTAGGCAGTGCGCCGCAGCGTCAACGTGACGACGTTGGAGACGACGCGCCAATCGGGGTCGAGCTCGGGCAGCTGCTGATCAGCGGCCTCGACTTCGCAGTGGTGAACCGCCGTGCGGGTGCCGTCGGAGCGGGAGACGACCCCGCCCTTCCAGTACTGGCGGTGCAGTTCATCGGTGAGGTACGCGAGGACGTCCCACGACTCCGCCCGGGAGCCGGTGCGCACCGACAGGAGGAGGTTGGCCTGCACCAGGCGGCCGTCCATCTCGGTGGTGCCGGGGACCTTCCGCGCTCGGACGAGAGGGATGCCCTCGGCGATCAGGTCCGGTGTGTCGTCCGGCCACCAGGTGACCGCGCGACCCACCGGTGTGCCGGCGTCGAGGAGCGGCTGCACCATGTCGAGCAGCAGGGCCTCCGCGTCGGGGATGCGGCGCCTGTAGCCCGCCGGGGGCTGCCAGGTCACCGGAGCATCCCGAGAACGGTGAGGAGGTCGTGGTGCGCGGCCTGGATGTTGCTGTCGCCGTCGTCGAAGCCGAATTCGTGCGCGAGCCCGTAGACCGCGTCGTCGCCGCCGACCGCCAGGGTCGCGACGGGCCGGCCGTTCGATCCCTTGCTCATGACCACCCGTGCGGACGCGGCGAGCTGGCCGGTGCGGTGCGCCACGATCGACTGGTAGAAGCCAAGCGCGCGCAGACCGGTCATCCGGGTGAGCACCTCCACCTTGGTGGAACGCAGGACCTCACCCATGCCGCGGTAGCTGTACTTGAAGTTCTCCATCTAGGTGACCTCCCGTACTCGCTGGGTGAACATGCCGGAATCCCACCCGGTCTGCGGCTGCACGCTGTGGTCCCATTCGGTCCGGCCGACGAGGTGCCACTTCGATCCGTCGGCGACGCGGATGATCGTGTCGCCCTTGCGGATGTCGGTGCCCTTCGGCAGGAACAGGGTCGCCTGGGCGAGTCCGCGGTCTTCGGCCTCCTGGGGCCATGACGCGGACGTGGAGTCGAACGCGAACCCGACGCCGTCGACGCGGGTTCCGGTGGGGCCTCCTGGGCGGTCACCGAACCGGTCGCGGGGAGCATCCGGCCGGACGATGGTGATCGCCTCGCCGTAGCGGAAGCTCACCAGGCGCCCTTCATCCGCATCGACATGAACCCCGACGCGCGACCCTGGATCATCTGCGCCTCCGAGTCGAGGATGTACAGATTCCCCGACGGGTTGGAGAACGCGCGAGTGTGGCTGAACGGGCCGTACGTCTCCGTCTCGGACGACGTGCCGTCATCGTTGAGGGAGATCATGGCCCGCTTGACCATCGCGCAGACGAGGATCTTCACGCCGGTCGACTCTGCTTGGCCTGCGTCGATTCGGCGGGTCTCGACGGGGAACCACTGGCGGACCCAGTACGACGCGTCGGCGAGGAGCGTGTTCGCCCTCACCTTCTCGTCGTCGCTGAGGGTCCGCCAGCGGGCCTCGAGATCGTCCGCTGTGGCGTACGCCTGGTTAGGCGTCGTCACCCTCGGCTGCCTTCGCACGACCGCGGGGTGCAGCCTTGGCATCCGGCTTGTCGGATGCGTCTGCGATTGCGCCCTTCGCGTCGTCCGTCGACGACGGGGCGTCGTCGGCTTCCTTGCCATCGTCCTCGACGAGCTCCGGCTGGAACGCGTCGTGGCTCTGGAGGAAGTGCTCGACGTCGTCGGGGTGTACGTGCACGATCTCTCCTGCACGCGACTCGCGCCGCTTCCCGTCGACATCGATGTACTGCGCGGTGATGCGTGCCTTGAACGTGGCCATGACTCAGCCCTTCCAGTTCGGATCGAGCGGGCCAATGCCGGTGAGCTTGACCACGCTATACGGGTTGGTGACCGCGAAGACCGGGCGGACGTCGGTCTGCACCCACGTCACCTGCTCCTCCGCCTCGCGCCACGTCTCCGTGGAGATGGGCTTCTCGACGCCCATCACACCGACCTGACCGGAGGCCAGGAGGTACGCGGTTCCAGGGGCGACGCGGTTCGTTGCGAACATCGTCAAGCCGTAGGCAGCGAGCACCGCTGCCGAGGACTGCGACGAGGCGCCGTAGATGATGTCGAAGTTCGCCTTCTCCTGCGGGTTCACCAGCAGGAGGTTGAAGTCGACACCGAGCTCCGTACGGTCTGCGACGAGCTGCGCCTTGGCCAGGTCCGCGGCGGGCCACTGCTGAGCGGTGGCCTGCGACGTGCCGCTGGTGACCACCGACGCCCAGTTGTTGCCGCCCACGGTCGTGTCCGAGGTGATCGCCGCATTGAGGGTCGCCACGGCGCGCTGGTGCAGCTTCCGGTTGATGGTGTTCGCGAGCTTCATCGACTCCATCTGGATCGCCGACGGGTCGTTGCGGTCGCGGGCCTCGTCGGTGACGGCGAACTTGCCACCGAACTTCTCGACCTGCGCCACCTGCGGGGTGGGCCGGTCGGCCGACACGATCGGGAACTCGGCCCCGGGAGCCACGTTCGCGACGTCGCGGGTCGAGTACAGATCGTTGTACGTCAGCTGCGTGTAGAGGATCGCGCCGCCGGAGACGCCGCCGATGGGCGAGAACACCTGGTCGGCGAAGAACCGCTGCAGCGACAGGTCGCTGATGTAGCGGGTGATCCGCGTCGGCTCCCGCAGCATCGTATCGACGGTGAGCGTCGAACCCGACACCTGGGGCGGGCCGAGCGGGTACTGAACGGGCAGTGTGGGGTTAGCCATGATCTGCGGCCCTTCCTAGTAGAGGCTCACGAAGCACTCGGCTCCGCTCGCGGTCGCGGCGGTGTAGGCGCGGCCGACAGCCACACCCGACGCCAGGGGGATGACGGCGCCGGTGGCGTCGACCTGGACCTCGGCGCCCGCGGTGACCGCGGCGCCGGCGACCACCGGCACGACGACCCCGCGGCCGCGGATGGCGTTGAACAGGTTCCCGGCCGGCGCGTCATACGCGGCGACGCCGACGGTCTTGCCGCCCGCGGTGGGGAGTGCCGCGACGAACGTCCCGGATGTGGCGTCCTGGCCGGTGTTGGCGATGTCGACGAAGCGCTTCCCCGAGACCGCGACGGACGCCTTGAACGTGATGTTGTCGCCGTCGTCGTAGAGGGGGATGCACTCGTTGTTGTAGATGCCCATGAGGCGTCTCCTTCGGAGTGGTTACGAGCGCTGTGCGCTCTTGGGGAGCCAGTGCGACGGGTAGGAGTCGTCCGGCTGGACCGGCACATCAGGTGATGCGCCAGGCCGCAGGTTCACCTGCGGGCGGTTCGACGGCGGCCCACCGGGGGAAGTCGTCTTGGAGGCGTTGACGCGGGCGGCGAATTTCTCCGCGCGCGCTGACCGCTCCTCGAAGGTGCCGCCGCCGATGAACTCCAGGTCCTCGTCGGTCAGCTGGAACACGGCCTTCAGCACGTCGGTGTCTCGGGCCTCGAGCTGCTGCTGCATCGCTGCGAGATCCGCTTTCGTGCGGTCGAGTTCGGTCATCTTGGCGCGTTCCGCTTCCTGGGCGGCCGCGACGAGCGGTTCCTGCTGCTTCAGGCGGTCGCGGAGGTTCTTGGCCTCGTTGCGTGCCTTCTTCAGCTGGTCTCGCGCCCAGGCGGGAAGCTCGTCCTCGGGTGCGGCCTCCGGGGTCTCCTGCTGCGGGGCCGCCGGGGCCTCGGGTGCGGCAGGCGCCGTCGGAGGAGTAGCCGCCGTGGGGGCGGCGGGCGTCGGAGCGGCAGGCGGAACGGGTGCGCTCGGCGCCGCGGGTGCGGCGGGAGCGACGACGGTCGCGGCGGGCTGCTCGATCGGGGCGGGAGCGGTCATGGGGGTTGCCTCCTGGGCGTTTTCTTGGGCCCCGGCCACCTGGGCGGGGAGTTCGTGGTCGCGCTCGCGCGCGACGGCGAGTATCCTGAGGGCTGCGGGGCGCCCCTCCATTTCATGGAGGCATGCGCCCCGCTTCACGTTTCAGCGAGAGCGATCTGCGTGATCTCGCCGCGGGACATCACCCACAGGCCGGACAGCCGGTACTTCTGCCGGCCGACGTTGAACCGCTCCATGTCGGAGCGCAGCTCGCGGGTCAGCTCCTGGTCGCCGAGATCGATGACGAAGTTGTCCTTCACCACGCCGTGGCGGGCGGCCCGCGAGGCGGCTTTGACGATCGTGCCGTGGATCGACTCGTACCTGGCCTTCGTCGACTTCAGCTCCGTCGGGATGCCACCGTTGCTGGTCCACACGAAGTCGTTCGTGGATCGACGGTTCTTGTCGCGCGGGATCCACTCGAACCGCTCACCGGCGGCGAGGAACCGCTCGACGAACTGGATCTCGTGCGGCTCCAGCCGATCGCCGTGGAAGTCGATGGGCAGGGCGTCTTGCCGTGCCCGCCAATCCTCCGTCGGTTCGTCGTCGGCCTCGGCCCGGTTGAGGCCGTCGATGTGGCGGCGCCACGCGTCGAACTTCCCCTTGCCGGACTCTCCTCGTGTGACCTCAGCCCACAGGTCCTCGAGCCGCTCGTAGTCGTCCTGCCCGTGCCACCGCTTCCCGTGGAAGACGAGGGTGCACGAGCAGTCGCAGTGCGTGTGCGCGCGGAACCCTGCCGACCGCTGCGAGCGGTACACCGGGCCGCGAGACACCAGCATCATGCAGAACGCGCAGTTCTCAGCACCGGTGAGTACCCGCGCCCAGCCGACCTCCTCGCCCTGCTGCTCCGCGGTCGCGACGATCGCGTCCCGGCCGGCGGCTAGGGCGTGGCGCGCGAGGTTCGCTGCGATCTGCCGGCGCGGGTCGGGCCGCTTCGCCGCAGCGCGGGTCACCTGGTCCATCGCGGTCGGGTCGGGCACGTTCGCCTGCTCGATCGCGGACTCGATCGCCCACATCCCGTACCGCCGGATCTCCGCGGGTTCGGGCATCACCTGCCCGGCGTGGAGTGCGGTGTACCGCATGTGCGCGACCGCCGCGGTATACGACTGCTCGCGCGCACGCATCATCTCCGGCAGCACGCGCTGCGCGAACTGTGCCCGCTCCCCCGCCGTGGCGGGGACACCGAACTTGTTGAGCGCCCGCAGCATCGCGTCGACGATGGCCTTCGTGATCGCAGCCTGGGCTCGTTGTAGCCCGACGGCGTCGAGGACCGCGGCGCTAGCTGCCGGCGGTACCGGTTCGGTCATCGGCCGCTACCGTCGCCTCGGTCTCGATGCCGCGGGATACGGCGGGCGCGGCCTGCGCGGCGTCGAGGTACAGCGCGCTCAGCGGGTCCGCGTTCTGCCGCATCGCCTTCGCCCGCTCGACCTTCTCCCGAGTCCAGTTCGGGATGTCCTCCCAGAGGATCTCGTCGGGCACGCCCAGCATCTGACCGAGCTTCCCGAGGCCGTCGACGGTCTGCGCGAAGCTGCGGGACGTGACGTCGCGCCACTTCACCTCGGAGCCGAAGTCCCGCGCACCGTCGGAGTCGCCGTTGATGTACGCGGACAGCCGGAACGCCTGCTCCCAGCTCTCACCGAGGCTGGTGGTGATCTCGTCGGACTTGCGGGCCATGCCGGTCTCCAACGCGGACAGGGTCTCCGCGCTGATGTTGCTGATCCCGTCGGAGCCGAAGTTCTGCAGCGGCTGTTGCGAGATCGCCGACAGGTCCTGGATCGCCGCCGCCTTCGACTTGATGTAGTACTCCGGCGAGGACTCCTCGAACTGACCGACCTTCACGCCGGCGTCCTTGAACAGCCACGTGTCGCCGGCGAACGCCCGCGCCTCGTCAGCCTCCGAGTCCGGATACCAGCCCATCACGTACCGCTGCCGGAACGCCGAGAAGTACTGCGTCACAAGTAGACCGAAGTTCGTCTCGTTGATCCGCTGCTGGATCGTCATGAGCGGCTCGACGATGCCGAACTGCTCCTCGCCCTCGAGGAGCATCTTGTCCTGGAACCGCACCACGGGGCAGCGGCCGACGCCATGCTCACGCGCCTCGATGTACGTCAGGCCGTGCGCGAGGGTGTTCCAGTTCGGGTAGCCCCAGGAGTCCGTGGGAACGTTCTCGGCGCCCAGGAAGTAAACGTTGGTCTCGTCGTACAGCTTCACCAGCTGCCGGTCGATCTCCAGGGCCATCATCGGCCATTCGTCGGCCGTGGGGTCGTCGTACACGGCGGTCATGTTGCGGGGACTCACGCCGCGCCACACCGGCCCACTGTCGTCGGGGATGCCGCTGTCGCCAGGGAGGACCGTCACGTACGAGACGCCGTACTGCAGCGCGGCGCGGTGCACACCGGTCTGCCGGGCATCGAACCGGTTCCGCTGCCAGTCGTTCCACGCCGACGGGGTGGTGAGCCCATCCGAGGCGAGGTAGTTGTCGACCTTCATCACCTGCGAGAACGTGTCCACCACGAGGGGGAGGAAGTTCGTGCGGGACTTCCCCGCGAGGCGGTGCATCGCGGCCGGCGCGTCACGCGGGACCTGCACGTCGAGGGGGTTCGGGCCCAGCTGGTTCGACCAGGTGTTCAGCCACAGGTCCGTCTCGTACCGGCCCTGCCCGTCCTTCGGCGGTTCGAGGTCGCGGGCCGGTTGCATCGCGCGGAAGATCCGCTCCAACCGCACCGATTCCCACGCGCGGGCACCGTTCATGATGTTGAGGGCCGCGGCCACTGCGTCGTTGGGGCGCATCACCACCGTCCTCTCGTGATCGACGTCGCCTTGTTGGTCCAGATGGGTCCGTCATCCTGCTGCGCGGCGTGGATCCGCCACATCATCCGGGCGCCGACCGCGCACACGGCGAGGTCGACCTTCCGGCGGGACTCGCGGTGCTCCTTGCCGAGCGAGATGCCGTACTTCGACGGCCGGCGGCGCGCGTTCTTCACGTGCTGCGCCAGCTTCTTGTGGCCGTCGTGGGGGAAGTTGCCTTCCATGATGTCCGTCATCGCGCGCTCGGCGTGCTCAACGAACAGCTTCTGGTGCGCCGGTGAGCGCATGTCCCAGATGATCGGGTGCGCACCGTCGCCGGTCTTCACCGCGTGCATCGTGAACTGGCGGCCCCAGCGGCGCGCCCAGCGGTCCAGGAGGTCCTCCCAGAACCGCTCACCGGTCTCGTCGTCGCGGGCGTCCGATGGGTCCGCCCACAGGCCGATCACGTTCAGCCGCTCCACGGTCTCGGTGACGCGGACGTCGACGGCCTCGCGGTCGACCTGCCACGCCTCCCGGTTCGGTGGGCGTTCCCACACCCCGGCCGTGAACACGAATCCGTCGGACAGTCGGCAGCCGACGAGGCCCGTCGAGTCGTCCGACTTCGACCCGTCGAAGAACAGCACCACCGGTTCGTCATCGGCGACGATCTGCGGCACCGCCTGCGCGTCGAAGGCCTGCGGCGTGATCCACGCGTCCGCGGTGGCGGTGATCTGGTTGTACCACTTCCGCCGGGACTCGCTGGGACTGTTCGTGGTCCGCGCGATCGACTTCAGGATCTCGCCGTCCGAGGCGGTGTCCAGCCAGTACGCGTCGCCGCGGACCGCCTCGAGCACGGCGGGAGCTTCCTCCACCGTCAGCGGAGCGTCCGGCGGTGCTTCGAGGGAGTCGTACAGCAGGCCGATGTCGATCCCGGCCGCGCACGCGTTCTCCCACGCCTCCCGGGTCCGCTCCCCCACCGAGTCCGTGCCCGGCCGGTACGCGTTGCAGATGTCGAGGATCCGGGCCGTGCCTCGCGGCGACTTCGCCACGTTGCCGTCGACCGCGCCCGCGAGATCGTGGCCCTGGTTCGAGCTGTTCCAGTTCTGTGTCTCGTTGCGGATCACCTGCGTGGGTCGACCGCCCTCCACGGCCAGCGGAGACGAGGTGATCGCCTCGATCTGGACCGTGTCGCCGAGGCCCCACACGTTCAGCCGGCCGATCTGGATCCCGTACCGCCGGATCGTGTCCGGCGGGAGGATCGTCGGGAACAGCTTCATCGTGTTCTTCGTCTGCTCCTGCGACACCGCGACGACCTGCACCCACGCCGCGGGGTTCTGCGTCCCGTGGACGGTGCCGTCGTCGTCGATCCGGGCGACCATCGACGGCCCGAACGCCGAGTACGCGGCGATCGCCGCGCCCAGCGGGTCCTTGCCCCACCCCTTCAGTCGCTGCAGCACGGCATTCGACGTCAGCCAGCGGCCGTTCTCGTCGACGGCGTAGTACCAGAGCAGGAACCGGGCCTGCTCGAGCGTGAACACCTGCTCCGCGCCGTCGGGGCCGCGGAGCCGCATCCCGCACCAGCCGAGCATGTGCCAGCCGAGGGTCCGTTGCGGGAGCAGCCAGCCGCCGTTGCCGACCGTCTGCCACGTCGGGCCGATCTTCACCGGCTCCCAGCGGCGCTCCCGAGCGATCCGCCCGAACGAGCTCTCCAGTTCGTGCCGGTACCAGTCGGCCGGAGCGCGGAGCGCCGCGAAGGAGTCGTCGTCCTTCGTCGCGACACCCGCGCTGAGGGTCGTCGCCACCGGCTACCCGGTGCGCTTCTGCCAGCGGGCGTTCGCGGCCGCGCGCGCCTGCGTCGACCGGGCCTCCGCCGTGTCCGCCGGATCCGGCAGCCGCAGCTGCTTCAGCAGGTTCGACAACGTCGCCCGGTGCTGCCGCAGCTCCGAGATCATCGGGTTGATGACCTTCTGCCCCTGCGAGCCCTTCACCAGCGTCGGCTGATCCTTCAGCTCCTCGCGGAGACTGTCGATCAGGTCCGCCTCGAAGCACGCATCCTCGAGGATTCGGAGCTCGTCCGCGCGCAGCTTGTACTGCGACGTGATGTCGACGAACAGCTTCCGGCCGGCAACATCCAGCCCATCAGGTTCAACAGCGCCCACGGCGACCTCCAGGGTCTAAGGGATTCAGCGCAGGCCACCAGGGCCGCGTTCGAACAAGCAGTGCCGAAACACTAGGAAAGGCGCACGCAGGATCTGGGGTGCTATACGTTCCGGCGCTGGCCTGAAAGCGGACTGGGGTCCTCCCCCACCCCTCCGTGGTGTTCGGTAGGGAGTGGGGTGTTTCGAACGGTGTTCGATCAGTGGTGGCCGGGGCCGTGGCCGAACACGCGGACGTAGTACTCGGTGGTGAGCCCTCGGGCTTTGGTGTCGCTCATGTACTTCCGGAGTTCGGTGTACAGGGTGGTCCAGGGGTGGGGGCTGTCGGCCCATTTGGCGAGGCCGGGGCCGGTGGTCCAGTAGGCGTTGAGCTGGGTGCTGGCGCCTACTCCTGGTGAGGTGTCGAGTCCCATCAGCGTAGTCCTGGGTGGGGTTCGGTGGGGAGGCGTCGGCGGGCTGCCCGTGCCTTGTGGGCGGCGGCGCTCTCCGCCTTGGTCTTCGCTCGGTGGCATGGGATGCAGAGCCATTGGGCGTTGGTCAGGGTGTTGGTGCCGCCGGCTGCTGCGTTGGTGATGTGGTCGAGCTCGAGCGGCGCGTCCTCGTCTCCGCATTGTGCGCAGCGCATCGGGAGTGTGCGTCGTGCTTCGGCCTTCACCTTCGTGGGGAAGCCACCGTGGTAGCGGCCGCCGTCGTTCCAGCGGCTCATGTGAGCTTCGATCGAACGATGTGGTCGCGCATGAACCCCTGCGAGTCGATCTCGGCGCGGTGGAGCTGAGCGCGGATCGCCTTGCACGGGATGAGGATCGTGTCGTGGATGGCTTCGATGGGCCAGCCGTTCCTGCTCATGCGCACTGCACAGGTCGGTTCGTGGAACTCGCCGTCGTGCTTGGTGCTCATGCCGCTGCGTTGAGCCGTGCGAGTAGGCCATTGGCGTAGCGTCGGGCCACCCGTGCCGGGATGATGTACTCGCCCGCGGTGACCCAGCGGATGCTGACGCCGGGGATGTAGGTCTCGCGGATCGCGCCGCAGTCGCCGAGGTTGGTGAGCTGGTCCCAGTCGTCCATGAGCGACCTGCGCTTTCCCGAGTGCCACCTGGTGTTTCCTGAGCCTGGTGTGATCCCCCGGCGGGTGCAGCACCTCGAGCCCCGGATGCCACCCGGCCCGGAGTAGGGCGGTCGGGGTGCTGTGACTGCGAAGGGGGCCGTGGTGGGGTGCTTGACCGTGATGAGCGGTACGACACCCGGCCGGGGAATCGTGCTGCACCGTGCGCTGGCTGGCGGCTATCGGGGCAGCGTCCGCCGAGGGTGACGATGCCCGGGGCGGAAGACACGAATGCGGCCAGGTTTTGAAGACACCTGTGCCGCGCCTCTGACTGTACCTGATCTTTCGCTTGCGTGTGGCGATAAGCCCACGTGTGTTGGATTCCAATTCCTGTTTCCGCACAGTTCACCCGATTCGCAAGGCAAACTACGGCGATTCGGTTCAGACTCCATTACGGGCGGATTGCCCGGATCAACGGAGTGAAGGAGTCACACTGTGAAGAAGAAGCTCACGCCAGCAGTACTCGCCGTAGCGCTCGCGACCACGATCCTGCTGCCGGCAGCGCCCGCAGCGAACGCGGCGTCATCTTGCACGGTCAGCTACCCGTCCGCGAACGTGTACTCGAGTCCGTCCGAGTCGAGTACGAGCACCCAGTGGCTCAACAGCGGCGACAAGTGGGATGAGACATGGTGGACCGTCGCGGAGGGTTCCGCCTGGAGTCAGGGGAGCTCGCCGGACAAGCCTTGGGTCAGCGGCTGGGTGAAGCGCGCCTTCCTCTCCTGCTGAGACGTCGCTACTCGAGGACGCCGGTCGGCAACGCGCACCCGATGGTGCGTGCCAGGTGCGTGAAGTAGTCCGGCGTCCACGTGTAGCGGCAGCACAGGCAGGTGCAGCCGTCCGAGCTGACCTGCAGCGCGGCCGAGCGGACGGTCTCCCCGGCGCTGTCCCGGCGGTACGCGATGGACTCGCCGCACGCAGGGCAGGGTGCGGCGAGGTCGATGCGCGGCGGTGGGTCGAGGAGGTCGTCGACCTGCTTCGCCCACCGCTCGAGCGCGCGGGCCGCGACGGTGAGGTCGGTCGTGTTCGCCGGCGCCCACGGTCTGGCCTCGAGGAGGCGGAGGCGGCGAACGGTCTCCGGGGTCGGCGCGTGGGTGAGGTCGCCGTCGAACGGGCCCGGGTCGGGCTGCCAGGCGGTGACGGTGGCGTCGATGTCGCGGAGAACGTCCACCGCGTCGGCCCACAGGGCGGGCATGGAGCGGTGGGCGTGGGAGTTGCCGGTGCCCTGCTGCCCGGCGAGGTGCGCGCGGAGCTGCTGATAGCGGCAGTCGGCCTCGTGGATGCTGTTGCTGCCGTCGTCGAGCTGGAAGTTCTGGAAGCGGGCGCCGATGAGATCGTGGATGGCGTCGCGGAACTGGTGCAGGCGCTGCCGGAACTCCTGCTCGGGGATCTCGTGGGGTGCGGTCACGGGTGGGTCTCCTCGGGCTCGGTGTACACGGCGGGCAGACGGTGATGCTCGGAGGTGACGTCGAGCTCGAAGCGAGCACCGTCGTCGGTGAGGGAGACGTCCGCGACGGTGCCGGCGATGCGTTCCCGTGCGCCGGCGGGGCCTTCGACGATGATGCGTGCGCCGGGCCCGCGGTCGCGGACAGCGGCGCGAAGGCCGCGGGGTGGGAGGTCGAGCTTGATCGTGAACCCGGTGTCGGTGGGTTGGAGGTTGCTGCCCTTGGCGTCGCGGAGCGGGATCGGGCGGCCGGTGCCGTCGATGAGGCGGACCGTGACCGGGGTGCTGTTCAAGACGGTCGCGGCGTGCTGGATGGCACCCCATGCGCTCGCTGCGGACTCCATCAACGGGGCAAGTGCATCCTGCGAAGTCTGAATGACGCCCGATAGGCGGACCCACGGATTCGGCTGAACGACCACCCACGGGGCGGCACAGTCTGTGGTGAGGGCGAAGTCCTGGCCGAGGCCCTGCGGGATCTCGATCCGGCCGCCGCGCGCGTACGTGGTGACGGCGCCTAGGGCGTTGCCCCAGGAGGCATGCAACTGCTCGTGGTCGTGCGCGCGACGGAACCCAACCGGGCCGGGGACGTAGCTGCCCGGGCAGAGGAGCGGTGAGGTGTCCTCGTCGTAGCGATAGTCCTTGTCGTAGAAGCCCTGCCAGCGCATCGACTCGATGCGTTCGGTGATCGCGAGGCCGTGCTCCTCCCGTCCGCAGTGGCCGCAGCGCGCGGGCTGGTTCACGTGGTGGTCGTAGCCGGAGCGCTCGTCGTAACGGGAGAGCTGCCAGTCGACGAGGTCCGTGATGTCCTCGCTGGACAGGGCTTCGTCGATCGCTGCGACGGTGTGGTCCACCTGATCGGTGATCATCGTTGGTTCTCCTCGGCGTGTTCGCGGGCGTGGTGGACGGTGGCGCGTGGGGCGCCGTCGAGGGTCGTGCACGGCCGGCCAGGGCGGGCCTGGCACATCGGGCACGTGACGGGGCTGACGGGGTTCACAGGGCCACCGCCCGGCCGGTGAGGTCACGCCACAGCTTGCGGCGTTCCGAGTGCGTTCGCGCTGCCGTGACGAGGTTCCAGTCGGCGTCGAACAGGCGGAGTGTGGGGCCGTCGTCGATCACCGTCGGCAGGCCGTTCACGAGGCCGGACCACCAGGGGCTGCTGTAGCCGGCGCGCTTCGCGGCGCGGTGCTTCATCCGCGGGAAGTTCTCGGGGGTGCGGGGCAGGCTCATCGGTCAGTCCTCCTTGGCGGCGCCGTCGCCGTCGCAGTTCGAATGGTCGGTGCGGTCGATGTAGTCGTGGTGGCAGTGCTCGCAGATCGGGATCACCGCTCCCCCTCGATGACGACGCCGGCCAACGCCGCCAACCCCCACGCCCCAGTCACGACGACACGTCAGGTAGCCAGGCGGTGACGGTGCGGGAACGGACTTCCCAGCCGCGAGCCTCATCGATGCACGCAAGTCCGACCGCCTGGTTGTAGGCGTCTTCGCGGGACTGGTGCGGCGGGGAGCCGTGTGGTGTCCAGGTGCCGCCGATGGGGCAGCCCACGGTCCACTCGACGGTCTCCTCCCGCTCGCGGAGGGAGGCGATGGTGGCGTTCGCCTCAGCCAGGGCGACCACCATCGCGTCGAACTGCCGCTGGCAGTGACGGCACCCGCACCCGGTGTGCTTCTCGGCGAGCGCATCCCGCAGGCGGCGCACCAGATCATCCAGCGCGTCGCTCTCCGCTCGACAGGACGACAGTAGGCGGGCCTCGATGCCGTTGCCGTCGAGGGCTGCGGTGGCTTCGCGGATGAGGTCGGTCGGTTCACTCGCCATCGCGGTTCACCTCCTCGGTCGTGAACGTCCCGCTGGCCGGCAAGTCGTCGCGATCGAGACCGAAGGTCTCGCACGGGCAGCCGTCGCCGTCCCACATCGGGCAGTCTTCGGCGTCGCATCGGTCAGCCACGGTCGCTCACCGCCTCCGCAGCCTTCACAGCGGCCAGGATTCCGGCGCACCCCGCGGTCGCGTCGCTCGGGCTGAGCCAGTACTCGTGGTCCACGATGACCTCCCCGCCGACTGAGGTCGTGACCTCGAACGGGCCAGCCTGCCAGTAGTCACCATCCGGCTCCGGCAGTTCGATGACGGCGAGGTCGTCGGCGGAGGCGATCACGGCAGCGACGTGGGCGGGGTGCTCGGACTCCGGGATCAGCTTCCCGCACTTGCAGATCGCCTCATCGGAGACGTTCACGTACTCGACAGCGTGCTCCGCCACAATGACGGTGAGCCGGTCCTGGGCGCTCACGATGCGCTCCCCTCGGCACGGCCAGCACGTTCGTCAGCGGCACGGATGCCCGTGAGAACCATGTCGACGATCGTGTTCTGGTCGGACTCGGGCAGCGTCTCCCACTCGGCGGGGTTCTTCGCTCGCGCCTTCTCGGTCGCCAGCTTCCGGTCCTCGGCCTCCTGCACCTTCTCGGCAGCCTCACGCTCGATGCGGTCGGCCAGTGCGCGTACCCCGCGAAGTACCCCGTCAAGCAGGGTCATCGTCACGCCGAGCGACCTCGGGGTGAGCCGACCAAGCACGTCGGCAACCTGCCGCAGGTGTTCGGGGTTGCCCGGGTCCAGCGGGGCGGGAGCGGTGTCGATACCCGGCGTGAATCGTTCCCCCGCGCCCGTCTCCACGGAGTCGATCGGGTGGCCTTTACGGGAGCACACATGGGTCACGCGGGCGTTCTGGTCGCACTGACCGTTCGGCCCTTCCTTGTCGCAGCGCACGAACGAGCCTTCGGCAGCACGACCGTCTGCGGCCACCAGCGGCACCAGGCCCGCGGCCTCGGCCTCCTCCTGCGAGCGGTAGTGGGCTCTGCCATTACTCACCAGGACTTCGATCCACGGGAGCGAGTCCTTTCGCGGCGTCAGCACCCACGTTCCGCCGTCGGGGTCGGTGCCACGCCAACCCGGCTGAGCGGAAGATGCCGGCGACGGGGCGGTCATGACGCCCTCCGATCCGCAACCGACGATCCGGGGGCCTCATGCTCACACAGGAAGCACGGTTCCGACGGCCCAGCAGCCCGCTGACGGCACTTTCGGCCGCACTCCGGGCACTCACCCCAAACCGTCTCCTGCTCCGCGTCACGGAGCGCCTGCACCGCCGCACGATGCCGATCCGCCCGCACCGACTCCTCCGCGAAAGTCAACCCGTTCGGGGCGTAAAACCTTGAGCTTCTTCGCATTCCGACCACCTCCGGTCTACTCATTCTATCGACGCGACCGCCGCTAACTGTTGTCCCAGAACACATTTCGATCACGATTCCTGCGCCGGTCTCAGATGCGCACACCGGCGCACCGGCTCCACACCCAGCACGTAGCCCTGGTCGTCGCACAGCCCGCACCCGTCGATCGCCTCGCGTCTCGACCGGCGCGCCGACAGGTCATCCGCTGCCGCCCGCTCCGGCGCCGACTCACACCACTCCCGGACCCGCTTGCACCCGACACAGTTCGGGCCGGCGTCCGAAGCCGAGACGCCGACATGCTTCGGGCACCGCGGGTTCGACGGATCGAGATTCCCGGGGGGCGGGGTCTCGCGCGCGTTACCGGACGTAACGCCCCCTCCCCCCGTAACCACCTCAGAGGTCGGGTCGGGTCGGGTCGGGTCGGGTCGGGTCGGGGGTAGCGAACTCACACCGTCTGTCACGTCATCGGTCACGCGCGACACACTCTGTGACTCACCCCGTGACGGACCCTGTGTGTCACTGCGCTTTTCTTCGCGACGTGCACGCGAACGCCGCTGCCGCTCACGCGACTCGTCACGCCGCCGCTTCACAACAGCACTGGTCTCCTGATACTCCGACCAGTCGTGGAACACCCACCCGTCCGGCGTCGCATCCCACAGGCCAGCGGCCACCAACTCATCCGCCGCGTCGACGGTGCCGAGCATCCGCAGCAGAGTCCGCGCCACCACCCCGTCGGTCAGGTGCTGGCAGCTGTACGAGCCGGCGCGAGCCCACAACGCCACCGCGCCGTCCGAGAGCATCGCGACCTTCGGATGCGACCAGAACCCGTCGTCGATCTTGAACCACGTGATCTGACTCACCCTCTCCCTGCTGATTGGCGAGCCCGGCTCGCGGACTGGCTCTTGCGCCACATGGCGCGCTTCGCTTCGACCTCCGCTGATCCACGCGGGTACGCGCGACGGATGTTCGCTCCGTTGGTCAGCTCCCGCAGGTGGTCCGGATTCACGCAGGCCTTGTTCTCGCAGATGTGGTCGACGACGAAGCCTGCGGTGGGCCACGCGCGGTGCTTCATGAACCACGCGACCCGATGTGCGAGCCGGACCTTCCCGTCGAACCACACGACGCCGTACCCACGCGTCTGCTTCGCCCGCTGCCATACATGACAGCCGCGGTGGTCCACCACGTACTTCTCTTCCCAGGTCATCCCGGCCTCCCCTCGATCCGGCGCTTCGCGCCGCCGTCCGACAGCTGCACCCAGCCCGCGGCCGTCCACACCGGCACCTCATCCGGCGCGTCCGGCGACAGCCGAGAGATCAGCCAGCCCTTCCGCTCCGACTCCGCACGAGACCCGCGCACCCGGCCGAGCTGCGGATGCTCCACGGACCGGCCCTCGACGACGTCGTGGCAGCACGAGCACAGCGCGAGACCGTTGGCCGCCCGGTTCGTACCCGGGTCGCTGCTGCCGCCCATGCCCCGCGGCCGCCGATGATGGATCTGCGCCACCGGCAGCACGCCGCAGAGCTCGCACACCCCACCCGCCCGGGCCACGATGAGGTCGCGCACCGGGCGCGGGAAGCCCTCCGGCCGGCCCGGGGACCGAGCGCTCGACGGCTTCGCCAGGCGGTCCGGTCTCGGCTTGATCTGGCTCATGCCGCACCCACCAGCGACTCGTCACGCCATGCGAGCATCGTGCGGAGGGCGTGCTCGGCCTGCCGGTCGACGACACCGTTGCCGATGATCTTGAGCTGCGCGCTGCGTGCGGTGGCGGGCATGAACCCGGCGCGGATCTTCTCGATGACCTCGCGGTCGTCGGTCCAGATCGCGGGTTCGGTGACCCACCCTTCGGGCCAGCCCATCATCCATTGGGCGAACGCTGCTGCGAGGCGTGGCCGGCCCTTGCTGTTCGGCTCGGTGGGGGACGGTGAGCGGCGCCCGAGGACGTACTCCCACCGTCGGACGGCCGGCTCGTACTTGCCCCAGCTGGTGCCGCGTTCGTTCTCGGCGCGCGCGGCGATGGTGATGAGGTCGTCGCCGCCTGAGCCCTGGAGGTTGGCGCGGGTGTAGTCGGGGCCGCTGTTGGCGAGCTTCGCCTCAGGCGTGGGGAGCAGCGCGTCGATCGCGCGGAGTTGGGGTGTGTTCCGGTCGCCGTCGGCTGGGCCGGGGTTCGCAGCGTCGGAGAAGATCGGCGTCGGAAAGTGTGCGGACACGGCGGAGAGCGGCGGGGAGTGCCGAGCCGCCTGGGCCGGGTTGTTGCGGGCCTTGTCGGCGTCCGACGCGGTCGGCGTGGGGAGGGTCTGCACGGCGATGCCGAGGGGCATCCCGGCGCCGTTGTTGCCGTGGCGCACGGCGAGCGTGGCGCGCCGTGCCTCCCAGGTGGCGGAGTCCTCGCTGTCGTTCGGGTTGCTCGCAGTCGGCGTCGGCAGGAGAGCACCGGTGGCCGCCGCGACCGCGACGCCGGGGAGCAGCATCTCGTCGCCGCGTGCGCCACCGCGCCGCTCGTTGGTCCCGGTCGCGTTCCCCACCGTCGGAGTCGGCAGCACATCGACGTCGGCGGGTGCCGCGCGCTCGGTGTCCACCTCGTAGGCGACGCCGTCGACGATGCATCCCGCCGCCGGCCAGCGGTCCTCGAACGGGATCGTGCCGAACAGGCCCGCGTCGGGCTCCACCCATGGGTTGCGGCCGTGCGCAACGCGCTCGTAGTGCGCGATCTCGCGGGCACCGTCGGGCACCGGCTGCGGCTCACGCGAGACCAGGATGAACACGCGCTTGCGGTGGTGCGGCGCACCGATATCGGATGCCTTGCACACGAACCAGCGGACGTACCAGCCGTGTTCGGCGAGGTCCGCGAGCACCACGTCGAAGCCGAGGGTGAGGTGGCCGGCGACGTTCTCGAACACGGCCCACCGCGGGCGCAACGTGTTCAGGGCGATGAGGATGAACGGCCAGAGGTGTCGCTCGTCGTCGGTGCCCTTCCGCTTCCCGGCGGCGCTGAACGGCTGGCACGGGTATCCGGCGGTGAACACGTCGATCGCCGGGACGTTGGACCAGTCGACGGCGGTGAGGTCGCGGTAGTTCGGGATGCCGGGCCAGTGGTGGGCGAGCACCTTCGACGGGGCGTCCTCCCACTCGCAGAACCAGCGCGGGGCGGCGCCGAAGACGCGTTCCACCGCGAGGTCCAGGGCACCCGCGCCGGAGCAGGCGGAACCGATCGTGAGAGCGGTCGTCATGCCGCCACCTCCCCACCGAGCTGCAGCGCCGAGTCCGGCACCAACGCCCGCACCTCGTGCACGCCGGCCGCCGACTCGATCGACGACATCACGCACTCCACCTGCCCGGCAGGGGCCTCCACGTCGAGATCCGCGTGCACCGTCAGGCCGGCGACGAACATCCCGTGTCTGGTGCGCACCGGTCTGGTGAGCACGCACTCCATGAGCCTCGCCATGATCAGAACGGGATGTTCGAGTCGGAGCTGCCGAAGTCGCCCGCGGGCGCCGAGCCCCACGGATCGTCCTGCTGGGACGGCCGCTGGTACTGCCCGCCGCTCCCCTGCTGCTCCCGCGGCTTGAACCGGTCCAGCGGCAACGCGACCTGCGAGACGTTCTTGATCTCGTACGCGGTGCGCTTCTCCCCGTTGTGCTCGTACTCCCGCTGCCGCAGCGCGCCGGTCACGGTGACCTTCGTGCCCTTCCCGATCTTCTCGGCACACGCCTCCGCGAGGTAGTCCCACACCTCGACGCGGAGGAACGTCACGCCGTCCTTGATCCACTCGTTGGTCTGCCGGTCGCGGTGGCCGTAGTCGTCGGCGACGGTGAACGTGGCGACGGCCTTTCCGGTACTGGCCACGAAGCGCAGCTCAGCCGGCGCGGTCGCGCGGCCCTCGATCGTGATGGTGTTGCTCATGTCCTTCTCCTAGGTCAGGTGGTCAGGGCTGGACGCCCAAGGTCTTCAGTTCCGAGCGGAGGTTCACGCCGTGCGTGCGGCCCACGTCGATCCGCGCGTACAGGGCCTTCGACTCGCGGATCAGGCCGCGTACGACGGCCTCCTTCACGGCGACGGCAGCCCGCAGCTCCGCGGTCTGCGTGACCGCGATCGCCTTCCGCGCATCAACGGACCCCTCGGCGCCGAGGAAGGCGCGCGCGTCCGCGAGCTTCAGCTCCTCCGACATCCGCGCGAGCTCCACGTCCTCGTTGTTCAGGGCCGACGTCAGCCGGTCGAGCTCGCGGGCCAGGGCCAGGAGGTGCATCGACACCTCGTTCGCGGTCAGCTGCGGCGCCGGCCCGGTCATAGCGCCCTCTCAGTCCACGTCGCCGACCGCGTCAGGAAAGCCTCCCCGCAGACGGGACACACCCACTCGCCGGGCCGCGACGACCACTCGCGCATGTTCTTGATGCACTGGTCACAGACGTTGTGGTGGTACTCGACGTGGCGCTTGCTGATGCACTTGACGCTGTCGATGCGCCATGTCGCAGGTCCGTGCTCGTCGCCTCCCCGCACGAGACGGGAGCATGGGAGGTCGGCGTCGAACAGCGCGTCGAGCTCGTTGGACGGGACGGTCGCTGCCGCGTTCACGACTCGACTCCCAGCGCTACCCGGGCCACATCGATCCACTCCCCCTGCGCCTCAACGTCCAGGTCATCCCACGCCGGCGCCTCGACGGTGAGATCCGGCTCCGGTGAGCCCGGCAGGTGGAGGTCGTAGGCCTGCTGCAGCCGCTTCGCGGCCCGGAGGACCGTCGGGTTCGGCGGCGCGACCTCTCGCCGCATCCGGCCGTGCGCCAGCAGATCCTGCGGGGCCGTCACGACTCCTCCAACCGGTCCGCGAGGACCAGCAGATGCGCGGCCAGCTCACGCAGTCCGTCCGGCGACGACATGCCGGAGAGCGACTTCCCAGCCACCCACCCCGGGTCGACACCGATGGTGACCGTGTCGGCGACCCCCTGGCCCATCGGTGCGTGCTCACCCCATGAATCCAGGTGCAGTGAAGCGCCGACGACCGCGCCGGGCTCGAGTTCGTTGTAGAGCTTCATGCCGGCACCTCGGTTCCGCCGAGCTCGCCCTGCACCGCGGCCTTCGCCTCATCCGGCGTCGGATCCGCGAACCCACCGTCCTGCACACGCTTCGCCAACGCGTCGAACACCTTCGGATCCGTGCACACGTTCAGCGCGACACCGCCGTTCGGCCCCGATGGGGTGATCGCCCAGTCGATGACCGTCTGCGGCGCCACGCCCGCGGTGCGGCACGCAGCCGCGAGCCGGTCCTTCGCCATCTGCAGCGGATCCGGTGCGGACTGCGGTGCGTCCTGTCTGGCCGCGCGCTCGTGCACGTTCTGGTCCGGGTCCGGCTCGTCCGTCGGCACCGTCAGCGCCTGCAGCAGGAACGTCCGGTACGCGACGGACTGGGCCTTGCTCACGGCCTTGTCCCCCGCGTCAGCCGCCTCACCGAACGACACCCCGGAGAACGAATCCCCGGCCGGGCCGAACACGGTGTACCGCATCGTGACCGTGACGTTCTTCATCTGCCCGCCGGTCTTCGTGCCGTACCGCTCCACGTCGATGTGCTCAGCGGTCGGGACGATCAGCACGCCGTGCTCGCGGAGAGCGGGCCCGACGGCGTTGACGACGCTGTCCACGCCGCGGAAGTTGAATCGGGCCGGGCCGGACTCGACGCGCTCTCCCTTGCGGATGCCCTGCACCGCGGCCATGACAGCAGCGAACGCCTCGTGGACGGTGGCCTGCTTCGTAGCGGTCATGCCGCGCCTCCGCCCAGCTCGGGCATCGGCTGGCCGGCGATCAACGCCCGCGCCTGCACCAGCGCATCCGCCGACGGCCGCACCGTCAGCCACGGCGCCCGCGACGAGACCTCCACGCCCGGCACAGGAGCGCCACCCTTCGACACCTCGTCGAGCACACGTGACTCGAACGCGGAGTTCACGCCAGCGACGTGCTCGACGAACTCGGTAGCCACCTCCGGCGCGACCTCGACCAGCAGCGCCGCCAAAGCCTCCGCCGTCACGCCCAGTCGGGGACGCCAGTACGTCTCGACCTCCGTCGGATGGTTGTTCGCCACCCACAGCTCGAACTGGTCCCGGACCGTCACATTGGCCTGCTTCGTGGGCTCCGTCAGGGTGACGCTCCCGAGCTTCACGTCCCCGTGGGTGACGGTGCGCCGGTCCCCCGGCTGCATCCCCGCCAAGCACGCCGCCTTCGACGCGTCCACGACGGCCTTGATCTCCTTCGCCACCGCGGCCTGCAACAGCAACTTCCCGTGCTCGCCCAACGGGGCGATCTCCGTCTCGCTCATCTCTCGTCCTCTCTCGTCTCGTGGTTCTTCGGCGGCAGCACATCCAGCCCCGTCCTCGTGGGACCGCTCGGCGTCGAAGCGGTCAGCCAGCCCAGGACCAGCGCGAACAACACCCAGCCCGCGAATAGCAGATTCCCCATCACGCCCTCCGCTTCCGGGCGATGCTGCAAACAGCCCGCTTCACCTGCGGCTCATCAACACCCACCACCGTCGACAGGGCAGTCGCAGCGCCAGGCGGGCACAGGGCGATCCGAGGCGGCCACCCATTCGCGTCGAGAATCAACTCGATCCGCTCCTGCGGCGACAGTGCCCGCCGCACGTCCTTCCGCAGCGCCTTCAGATGCCACTTCAGCTGGGTCTCGGTGATCGTCAGCTCCCGCATGATCCGCGGCGCCACACCGTGCGGGAGGCGGACAGCGGGCCCGCCGTACTCGTCGAGAACCGCAGCGATCCGGGCTCGGATCCGCGCATTCCCCTCGGACAGGACACCGTTGCCGCGAGGTTCCACCTCCGACCACTCCGGCCGGTAGCCGATCATCTGCCGCAGCGAAGCGACCTCCTGGTCGGTGAGCTTCGGCCGCTCAACCGTTGCCGCGGTCACCACGTCGCGCTCCGCAAGCAGTCAGCGACGTACCCGGGGCGCGCGCTGGCCGCGAACACCACGTCACCGGTCGACACATCCACCACCCGGCACGACACCCCACCCGACGCCGACACCACCGCAGCACCGAACCGGTCCCCCGGTGTGATCGGCCCCTGCCACACCTGGTCGGTGCTGCACGTGCTGGACGTGTAGCCCTTCGGCCACGTCACCGTCGCGCAGCCGCCGTACACCGCGACCGTCACCCGCACGGTCCCGCCGTACGTGTACGCGCCGGGCGTCGCGTGTGCCGGCGCCGCGCAGCTCGCCGCCACCAGGACCGCCGCGGCCGTGATCATGATCTTCTTCTTGCTCATCGTCGTTCTCCGTCAGTCGTTGTGCGCCCCTCGGCGCTGAAAATCAGGTCCTCCCGCGTCAGCACGGCGCGGCCGTCGAACATCCGCACCGACCAGCGGCGCGGTCCGCCCGTGCTGAACGGGCCCTTCATCACGTGGCCGAACACGCCGGCCACCGTCACCAGCTCGTGCGCCTGGAACCCGGTCATCTCGCGTGCGTCTCCTCCGCGAGTTCCGCCATGTCCCGGCCGAACCGCGCCTCGACCGCCGCGTCATCCGCCGCGTTCGCGCGGTCCGCGTGCCGCTGCAACACCGCCGACAAGGTCGCGAGGACCGCCACGACGACGGCTCCGACACCCGCCACCCACAGGGCCAACTGCGCCTCCGCGCTCACCCGACGCCCCCGTCCTCGTCGGGCAGGCGCCAGACGCTCTCGATCTCCGCAACGCCCGCGACCAGCGGCCGCGGCACGGTGTCGTCGGCCCAGTTGATCGCGGTGATCCGGCCCTCGTACTTGTTCGTCTCGATGCCCGAAGTGGTCACGACCATCGAATGACCGGAGCGGTAGTTGATCTGCACCCGATGAGTCATGGCCGCACCGCCTTCAACGCCTCGACCTGCTTCTGCAGCAGATCGACCACCGTCTCCACCTGCTCCACCAGACCGAAGTCCGACAGGTCATCCGCGGTCCACAACGTCAGGAACTCCTCGAGGTCCCCGGCCAGGTTGTGCACCCGCCCCGCGATCCGGAGACGCTCCGCCCGCTCATCGAGCAGCTCCTGCGCCAGCGCGGTCGCCGCGCCCGCGTTCAGCTCGCTCCGATCCCACGGGCCGCCGAGCGGCGCCGGCACCAGCTCCATCCGGGCACGCGCCCGGTCCACCAAGTCCTGCGCCGTCAGGGCCCACACTCGGGCCTGGGCCGCGACGACGAGGTCCACCTGCTGATCCGCCGGCGTCATCTGCCCGCCTCCCGCTCGTGCTGGCTGTAGATCAGCAGCCAGGTGGGGACCAGCGCCGCGAGGCCGAGGAACGTCAGCCCGTTCACGCCGCCACCCCCAGCCCGAGCGCGGCACGCAACGGCGCCGTCGGCACCGAGTACCGGCTGCCGATTTTCATGACTGGCACACCCGCCGCCAGAACCCCGCGGCCCTCCGCGTTGTTGCAGGCCTTCCGGGCCGCCGCGTACATGTGCGTGCGGCCCACTCCCAGCGCGTCCGCGGTGACCATCAACGTCGTCGCCGCGTACGTCGTCAGCTCGTGCTCGATCTGCGCGGCCGTCATCCGCTCCTGCTCGCTCACACGATCACCTCGATCCGGTCCGCGGGCAGCGCCATCTCGTACGGCTCCGCGAAGTCCTTGTGGTTCAGCACGACCGCGCCCATCAGCGCGCCGTCAGCCCCGACGAACCAGCCGGCGAGATCCACCACGTTCATCGGCAGGTCCAGCTGGTCGTCCGGGCCGCCGTCCTCACGCGGGAGCGCGCGGACCAGCGCCGCGGTCACCGCGCACCACCCTGGGCAGTGCGAGCCCCGACCATCGCCGCGTCGAACAGCACGTCCTGTATCCACGGCCCGAGGCCGTCCCAGCCCGGCATCACGAAGGGCTTGACGCCCTCCACGAACGAGGGCAGATCGCGCGGCGACTCGAATCGGACCGCGACCGCATCGCGGACCGCGGTCTCGAACTCCGTCGCCCACTGCTGCGCGGAGCTCAGCTCGGCGGCGTCGAAGTCCTGCGGGTGGTCGAGGATCCACCGGGCGTGCTCGTACTCCTCGAACGACGGGATCGTGGCGGTCATGCGGCACCGCCGATCTGCCGCGGCAGCGCGAGGGTGCCGTTCGCGTCGATGTAGCGGACGCAGCGGTCCCAGGCGTACTCCTGCCCGGTCGGCGTCAGCGTCGACCGGACGTAGTTGTGCCCGTTCGGCGCCGTGTCCTCGTCGTTGTGGGCGTAGCCCTTCTCGATCGCCCACGCCGTTGCCTGCCCGGAATCCAGGCGATCACCTCGAGTGAACATGCCGAGCTTGCGGGTGGACAGGAACTCCATCACTTCGGCCTGCTTCACGACCACGCCGTGCGCGTCCTGCGCCCACTGCTTCAGCTCGCGGAAGAACTGCTGCCGGGTCTTGGCGCCGACGCCGGCGGCGTGGGTCTTGGCGCGCTCGACGGGCGGCCGCTCACGTTCGATCTGCTCGGTGGCCGCGACGAGCTGCCGTGCGGTTGCCGCGAACATGTCGGCCATCACGAGGACGCCGCCCGGGGTGGAGATGTCCGGGAGGGCCGCGGGGCGCTCGGAGTCGAGCAGGTAGGTGCGGACCTCACGGGCGGTCTCGCTGTCGCGCAGCAGCATCCCCACACGGAGGACGGCGCGACGGGGGAACAGCGCCAGCGACGGCGCCGTGGCGGGCATCCCCAGGTCACCGGGAGTGACTGACAGAATGTCAGCGACTTCCCCGCGCCGGATTACGCGGTACCCGTCGGCGTCGAGCTCGTCGCGGTTGCGCTTCACGAGCTGGTAGATCGTGTCCACGTCGACGCCGTAGAACTCGGCGGTCATCACGGTGGTCACATGCGTCCGATCGGGCAGTGTGCGGAGCACGCCCACCCGGTCGAGCACGTCGGTCCGCGCGGCGAGCTGATCACGCGCGCCCCTCGCGTCCGGTAAGGTCAGGTCCTGCATAGAGACTCCTAGTTCTCGATGTTTCGGAAGGCCCGCCCGGCATGGCGGGCCTTTCTCATGCCGCCGATATCCGCTTGGTTCGACTATTTCGTCCGCTGTCTGCGGATCCGTAGACCACGAAAATGAGATCCACGGGAACGTCAAGCGCCTCCGCGATACGAACTGCCAGTTGCGGCGTGCATGTGGTCTTCCGCCCTGAACAGAGGTGCCCGATGAATGACTTCGAGCACCCCGCGTAGCGAGCCAGTCGCTGCATCGAGAATCCCCGCTGACGCATCAGCGCCCGGAGCGTCTCGATCGACGTCAACTTCATCCAGCTCCCCTTCGGCCATCGCTGCTGTGCAGCCACTACATCCTCCCTCGGTAAACGGTGTGGTGTCAACTGTCTGCGGATGATTTAACCGCAGACGGTAGACGTCGGTCAAGTAATCACACGGCTGTAGTTCCGCACGCTGCGGATATGGGGCACGATTGGGACGGACTATTGGTAGACGTAAGCGGCCCAATCGGACCGGTTTGGCGGTAGACGACACGGTGGGCAGGCAGATTGCACTGCGACGGGAGGACGAGAAGCGTGGCTGAGGTGTCAGAACTGTGGTCGCTCATCCAGAGCCACCTCGACCAGTACGGAGTCACCGATGCCGAATTCGCTCGCCGCATGGGAGTCAGTCCTCAAACACTCAACTCATGGAAGAAGCGCGGAGTCCGCAAGCTGCCCGATCGCGACAAGCTCGAATCCGTCTCCGAGCTCACGCGAAACACGTATGCCCACGTACTCGATGCGGCGCTGGTCGATTCCGGGTACAAGGACGAGCTCCGCGACGAGCTCGTCGAGATCGGGCAACGGATACGCGATCTGGACGACCCGGGCAGCTGGGACGCTCTCCGGGACCTCGTTGCAGAGCTCCTGGACGCCTACTACCTGGAGGCGGCGGAACGGCGACCGAAGCTCAGCGAACTCATTGGCAGCGGCCCCCGACGCAAGGCCGCTGCGCCGGCCACGACCGAGGGCGCCCAGGACCAGGCGAGTCCGGGCGAGAAGACCCGCCGGCTGACCACGTCCGGTTCCGGACTGCGGATCCAGCACCGTCAGCTGGCGCGCGCCCGCGAGCTCGTCGCCGCCATAACGGGGCCTCACCCCGCAGCCGCAACACCAGCGCCGCGGCCGGTTCCGGCCGAGCCGAACCCCGCCGACCTCGACCCCGCGAGCGCCCGGGCCGCGCTCAAGCTGATCGATCAGCTCAAGATCCACCACTCCACAGTCGCCGCCGCGAGCGACGGAGCCCGGCAGGCAGCAGACGACATCATCGACGCCGCCCGCAGCGGCGCCGACGACGAGACACTCCTCGAAGCCGTCCACCGGTTCCAGCGCGAGTTCAGCACCGTGATCGCGGGACAAGGCAGCGCGATCGACACGCTCGACGAACTCCTGGCGCTGCTCCCACTCCGATTCGCCGAGCAGATCGAGCCGACGCCGGTGGACGCGATCGAGACCTTCGGCAAGTTCATCCGCGAAGTCCTCCTCAGCGGAAACGAGAACACCGAAGCCGCCGGGCCGCTCATCGTCCTCGCGGACAGCAGCGACAGGCTCGCCCGGCGCGCGGAGCAGTGGAATGCGACCGTCAGCGACCGGATCGACGAGCTCAGGAATCCTCGGCCGGCCGCGGCCCGCGAGGTGGGTCAGCGCCTGCGCACCACCCGCACCCGGGACACGACTGCCTCGGAAGCTGCATCCAGCAAGCGCGACACGCAATCTCGACACGAGCGCATCGACATCACAGTCCCGAGCGAGGTGGTCTACGCCCCGGCTCACTGGCCCGACGGTGTCGAGGTCGCCACCACCGAGAAGGCCCAGTGGGCGGCGTGGCTCGACGCTGGGGAGCCCGAGGACTTCGAGACCTACCGGCAGGGTGACTACGAACTCGCGGCGCGCGATCTCGGTGACGAGCCGGTCGGCCGGAAGATCCGACGCCGGCAGGACGAGGCCGGCGAGCTACCCGATCCTGAGGGGCCGGAGGGCGGAGCGTGAACCCGTGGTGGGTGACCGTCGTCGCGGCGGTCACGCCTGCACTCATCAGTGGCGGGTTCGCACTAAGAGCAGCTGGACGTACCGCTCGGAATGCAGCGCAACGGGAAGTTGTCCGCAGCGACCTGGAACTCGCTGCGCAACTCCTCCCAGGCGACCCGCAACGAGCCTGGCTGGAGGACTACGCACGAGTCCGAATCCGGGCTCTCGGTCTGTACGAGACTGCATCACGCAAGTCGGCAGGCGAGAAGTTCGAGATCAGTTACTGGCTATTTTTGGTCGCGGTAGCCGTCGTCACGGCGATCCTGGGAGGGGTCAACTGGCAGGCGCTGAATACCGGTGACCGAACTCTCGTCAGCCTTATGGCCTTGTACGTGGCACCATTCGCGATATACCTTGCTGTTCGCGCAATTCGCACCGCCAATCACCGACTACGAGGTACAAAGCTCGGAGGCGTCGACGCTAACACCCAAGAGGAGATCTCGGCAGAGGTGCGGCAGCTACACGAGCGACTGGTCGCCCAGCCGACGAAGGAGGAGGCCGGCGAGCTGCCGGACCCGGAAAGGCCGGAGGGCGGCGCGTGACCACCATCGCAGGACCGCTCATCGCAGCGACCATCGGCCTCGCCGGCGTCTATTGGTCAAGCCGCCGCACCCTGTCCCGTCACGGCCAGATGACCGCGGTGAAAACCGACCTCGATGTGGCCGCCGCGCTGCTCGCGATCGACCCCGACGACGCGTTCGCGAAGACCATGGCTGACAACGCCCGACTTCGCGCGCAAGCGATCCTGTACACCGAGATGCGGCCGTCGCTCTACTGGCTCGATAGGGTCGGAAACTGGGTCTCCTTTTTCATGGCCGCGTTCGTCGCCGTCTTGAGCACATCCCTTGTCGTCGGCCCGTTCCTACGCGACGACGTATCGACCGAGTGGCCGGGGTTCATCGTCGCCGGTCTTGCGTACGGATTCGTGGCGGCGGTGATCGCGCGGGTGGTCCGGGACTCTCGGCAGAAGAAGCCGGTCCTCCGCGGCATTGACCTGAGCACAGCGATGGCGTTCCGGGAGCCTTCGACCGCGATGTTCGGACGGCTGATTCGGACGATGCCGCCGAGTATGTCGCTGCCGCCACAAGAGTGGGCGGAGCGCGCTGGCCTAGCGGCGAGCATCTCGAGCGACGTGGCACCGGATGTCGGACGACCGGAGGGCGGCGCGTGAGCGACGCGAGAAGCGCAAGTCGATGAGCAGGACAAGACACATAGGGTGGAGAGAGATGAGCGAGAACAACTACATTCACGACGGCGGCGAGCGAGTTGAAGTGGAGATCGCTTGGCCGGTCGACGCCTACGTTGGCGCGAAGACGGTGAACCAGTTCACCTACTCCATCGTCGAGGGCGAAGTGTTCATCGCATTCGGACACGTCCCTCCCCTGCCGGGTACGCCGATTCCGGTGCCAACGCAGTACCCAATACCAGTCGTGGGCGCGTACGCTTTCGAGCTCTCGATGCTGCTCAACCTGCGTGAGTCTCTGAACAAGTTCGTTGAGGCGAACCCTGGCCTCGTTGGCTCCCCGGAGTAGCAGTGACCCAGCCTCAACTGGTACAGCCTCCCGGGGGCGGCACAGGAGCCCGCACCTGGTCGAGGTCACCTCAGATCAACTATTCCTCCGACACGCCGATCAGACTCGTTGACAACGGAGGGACTAGTAGCGTATCGGCCCACCTGGTAGCGTTCGAGGAATGGAGGGCACCGGTGGCTAAGATCGCTGCGATCCTCCGTGCCCGCGAGGGCTGGGACACCCCAGCATCGCTGCCCGCCGACCGCGACGCTGTCGCGAACTTCACGGCGTGGTTCAGCACAGTACGAGCGGACCGCCAATCTGATGCTGAGCCGATGCTGACCGATGAGGGAAACATCCGGCTCGAGTGGGACCTCGGTCAGCACGAGTGCACTGCGGAGATCGGCGCCGACACGATGTGGCTGTGCCTGCTCGCCCCGGATCCAATAGATGACGCAGACCGTGAGGTCGCATTCGACGCGATCACGCTGACGAGGTTCTTCTACTCGGGGATCTTGCCCAGTGCCAAATGACCCACGCATCGTTGGCCCTCGAATCGAGGAGTCTGACGAGGAGCTCCGACGAGTCATCAACTCTTTGAAGGCGAAGGACGGCCAACCAGGTCGGGGAGCGTTCGTGCCGTCGAAGAGCGGCTTCATGCCCAGTAGCGATGGCGGACTCTCGACGAAGCGGGAGGCGCAGCCTCCCGCGGAGGTGTTCGATGAGTACACGGCGCTCGGGAAGTCGGCCGCAGGAGTGTGGGGCGTGCGCGTAGGAGCCTTCGCGAATGTGGGCGGGCAGCTCGGGTACGAGTTACCCGCGCACGCCGACGGAGGACTGGTTCCGGCCGCGGGTGGGGAGCCGTATCCGCAACACCACGCCTCGGTCTGGTACCCCAGCGACGACTCCTGGACGAGCAGCGCACGACGCAAACGACACGAGCGGATCGCCAGCATGATCGTCGACTCCACTCGACAGCTCCACCCTGAAATCACACCCGTGTAGTTCCTGGTCAGAGCGTTTTCTGTCGGTCCGTACGTGTACAACATCGGGCATGACGATCGAACGAGGAACCTGGCACCCGTGGAGGGAGGCCCGCGCCCGGAACTGGCTGGAGATCCGCTTCGGCGACATCGGGCACACCACGCTCGCCGGGTGCATCAACGGCCGCCGGATCCAGCTCGCCGACGACCTCACCCAGGCCGAGCGGCGCTGCACCATCGCGCACGAACTCGTCCACGACGAGCGCCGCGTCTACCCGCGCGACCCGGTCCTGCAGGCCCGCGAGGAGACCGCGGTCCACGAGATCGCAGCGCGCCGGCTCATCGAGCTCGAGGACCTCGTCGACGTCCTCCGCTGGGCCCGCCACGCCACCGAGGTCGCCGACGAGCTGTGGGTCGACGTGCCGACGCTCCTCGCCCGCGTCCGCGCACTCACCGACGACGAACGAGCCTGGGTCGACGCCCAGGTGGAGGACCGGCCATGCTGACCAACCACGAGATCGCGAACGCCCAGCCAGACGGCCCGTTCCGCTGGCCCGACACCGCGATCGTCTTCAGCGACACCTGGACGCAGTGGTGGGCGTGGCAGCGCGCCGGCGCGCCGGCCGATCGGTGGGAGCAGTTCCGGGCCGCGCCACCACAGGCCGGGCCCGCGAGCCTGTGCCGCCGTGGCATCGACTTCAAGGGCTCGGACGTGCGCGGGCTCGACGACGGCGACGAGGGCGGCGGAGGCACCAGCGAACGCCTACCGTGGCCGGTCGGCGACGAACCGGACCCCGACGGCCCGGAGTTCGGCGCATGACCGACCTGACCGACCGCGAGCGGGCGATCCTCGACTTCGAGGCCGCGTGGTGGCAGCAGCGCGGCGCCAAGGAGGACGCCATCCGCGCCCAGTTCGACCTGTCGCCGATCCGGTACACGCAGATCCTGAACCGCCTGCTCGACCGGCCCGAAGCGATCGCCTACTCCCCCGCCGTCGTGAACCGGCTCCGCCGCATCAGCAGGAAGGCACCCTGATGGCCCGACCACCGCTCCCCCTCGGCACCTGGGGCGAGATCAGCGTGGCCCGCCGCGGCAAGGCGTACGTCGCGAAGGCCCGCTACCGAGACTGGGACGGCACCACCCGCCTCGTCGAGGCCGCCGGCGCCACCGAAGCGAAGGCGAAGGCCGCGCTCCGCACGAAGCTCCGAGACCGGGCCGCCGTCGGCGGCGACCTCATCACCCGCGACACCACCATCGCGCAGCTCGTCGACCACTGGCTCACCGAGATCACCACCACCCCGCAGCCCAACGGGCGGCTCCGCCGGCCGCAGACAGTCGAGAAGTACCGCCGCTGCATCGAGCACCACGTGAAGCCCGTCCTCGGCGGGGTCCGGCTCGCCGAGGCGCGCACCGCAGTCCTCGAGCGCGTCCTCGGCGCGCAGGCTGCGCCGTCGGTCCGGCGCGACATGCGGCTCGTGCTCGGCGGTGCGTTCACCCTCGCGGTGCGGCTCGGCGCCCTCGACATAAACCCCGTCACCACCACGACGCCCGTCGCGAAGCTCAAGAACCCGCCGCGGTCGCTCGGCGTCGACGGCATCACCGAATTGCGGGCCCGCGTGGAGAGCTGGCGTGGCCAGAACAAGACCGGCCCGAAGCGCGGCGACGACACCCTGCGGATCTTCGAGGTCCTCGCCGGCACCGGCGCGCGGATCGGCGAGGTGCTCGCACTTCGATGGGAGGACGTGACGTGGCCGCGGTACGACCGCGCAACGGTCGACGACCCGTGGGTGTTCGTCCCGGGGACCGTGACGATCGCCGGCGTGATCGTGGAGGGCCTTGAGGGCGGCGCGTTCCGCCAGCCTGCCGCGAAGACTGAAGCCAGCCACCACACCCTCCCGGTGCCAGGGTTCACCACGGACGCACTGTGGGAGCAGTACGTTCGCGATCTGCCGGGCGAGCTCGTGTTCCCGTCGGCCCGCGGCACCGTGCGGACGCCGGCGAACTTCCGGCGGACGTGGCGGACGATCCGCGGCGACGACTACGCGTGGGTGACGCCGCACAACTTCCGCGACACCGCGGCGACGATCGTCGCGGAAGAGCTCGGCGCGGACGCGGCGGCCGCGCAGCTGGGGCACACGGATGCGAAGATCACGAGGGTGCACTACATCGAGGCGTCGTCGCTCGCCCCGGATGCGACGGCCGCGCTGGATCGGCTGGCTCCGACCCAACGGAAACCCAACGGAAATGGTCGTCAGAAGTCGCATTCAGCGACACCGAGCATCACGACTCCGAGCCTGTGACCTGCACTGACGACACCTAGCGACACGAGCGACAGGCCCTAACCACTTCGAAGGGTCGCAGGTTCAAATCCTGTCATCCCGACAGAGTCAGCACGCGGAAGGCGCTCCGGTAACGATTCGGGCGTACGCGGCGATATCCCCTCGAACAGACACACCCGATCCGTCGTGCGCGGTGCCGCTGTGGTGATGCGCTGCACCGTCGGTCATGGCCCCTGGCCTGCGCACTCGCGACGATCCCGATGCAGGAGGGACCAGCAATGCGCTGCGGAACCGTGATCGCCGACCGCTACGAGCTCCTCCGGCTCATCGCCACCGGAGGCATGGGCCAGGTGTGGGAAGCCATGGACACCCGCCTCGACCGCCGCGTCGCGGTCAAAGTCCTCAAAGCCGAATTCTCCGAAGACCAGGAATTCCTCGCCCGCTTCCGCAACGAAGCCCGCACCACCGCCGCCCTCAACCACCCCGGCATCGCCGGCGTCTACGACTACGGCGAAACCGAAGACCAAGCCGGCGGCGCACCCCTGGCCTACCTCGTCATGGAACTCGTCAACGGCGAACCCCTCAACGCCGTCCTGAGCCGCCTCGGCCACCTCAGCCAAGCCCAAGCCCTCGACCTCCTCGAACAGACCGGCCGAGCCCTGCAAGTCGCCCACACCGCCGGCCTGGTGCACCGCGACGTCAAACCCGGCAACATCCTCATCACCCCCACCGGCCAGGTCAAGATCACCGACTTCGGCATCGCCAAAGCCGTCGACGCCGCACCCGTCACCAAAACCGGCATGGTCATGGGCACCGCCCAGTACATCTCCCCCGAACAGGCCTCCGGCGAAGACGCCACCGCCGCCTCCGACGTCTACTCCCTCGGCGTCGTCGGCTACGAATGCCTGACGGGGCACCCTCCGTTCGTGGCGGAGACGGCCGTCGCGCTCTGCGTCCAGCACATCCGCGAGGAACCGCCGGCCTTGCCGGGGTGGGTGCCCGCACACGTCGACGACGTCATCATGCGCGCGCTCGCGAAGGAACCGCGACGCCGGTTCGCCGACGGCGGCGCGTTCGCCGACGCGATCACGCGGGCCTCGAACCCCGCCGCGCCCACCGTCCGCCGGGAGCGGCCGGGTTCGTACGCGACCACGCAGGCCCGCCCGATCCAGGGTCACCCGGTCGCAGATCCTGGCGCGCGCACCGAGACGACCCAGCCGATCACGCCCGTCGCGCTCGAGCGCTCCCCCGCCCCGCGCGGCCGGAGACGGCGTTCGGTCGCGGCCGTCGGCGCGCTCGTGGTGGCCGCGCTGTCCCTGGGCGGAGCGCTCGCACTCGGTGGTTCCGGGGGCGACGGTGGCGCGGGCAGCACCGCGGGACCGTCCGCGAACCCAGGGGTGTTCACCGCACCCCGGACGATGGCCGACCGCCCTTCGGACCGGGTGTCGCCCGGCGACCTCGACACCGGCACGCGGCGCCCGACGACCAGCGTTCCGCGGCCGACCACGTCGTCCAGCCCCTCCTCGCCCACAAGCAGCACGACGTCGACGTCCCCGACGAGCAGCACACCGACCACGTCCACGTCCACGCGTACCACGACCTCGTCGACGACCACCTCGCCGACCACCACGACGCCGACTACGACGACATCGGCTGGACCGAGTGCATCGCAGGAGGATTCACGCGTCTGACGATCGCCGGACACCGAGGATCAGGTAGACCGCGATCCCCACGACCAGCGCCCAGAAGGCGGAGCCGACGCCGCCCACCGTCGTGCCTGAGGCCGCGACGATGAACGTCACCGCGGCGGGCACACGAGCGGATTCGTCCGCCATCGCGCCGGCGCAGGCGGCGGCGAAGGCCCCCACCAGCGCGACGCCCGCGACGGCCTGGATGACGCCCTCCGGCGCGGCGAGGACGACAGCCGTGAGGCCCGTGCTGAGCACACCGAGCACGAGGTTCGCAGCGCCCGACGAGACGCCGGCGATCCACCGGCGCGACGTGTCCGGCCCCGCGTCGGGGCCTGCGGCGAGTGCCGCGCTGATCGCGGCGAGGTTGATCGCGTGCCCACCGAAGGGCGCACCGATGATGCTGCCGATGCCGGTGACCGCGAGCGAGGGGCGCCACGGCACGGAGTAGCCGTAGGTGGCGAGCACCGCGGCCCCGGGGATGTTCTGGGAGGCCATCGTGACGATGTAGAGCGGTAGGACGACGCCGGTGAGTGCTTGGAGGGTGATCGACGGGGTCGTCCACTCGACGTGCGGAACGAGCTCCGCGAGGGCGGGTACGGCATCGCCGCGGACGAGGGCGACCACGATGACCACCAGCGCCGCGACGAAGGCGAGCGGCACTGCCCACCGCGGCCGCAACGTGAGCAGGACCAGCCACACCAGGAGTACCGGCGCGACCGCCCACGGGTGCTTGGCCAGCGAGGTCACGGGCGCGATGCACAGCGGCAGGAGCACGCCCGCGAGCATCGCCTGCGCGATCGGGGTGGGGATGCGCTGGACCCAGCGAGCGAGCGCGGGCCACAGCCCGGTGAGCACGAACAGCACACCGCACACGACGAACGCCCCGACGGCGGCGGGCCAGCCGCCCGCGACGGCGCCGGTGGTGGCCAGCAGGGCGGCGCCCGGCGTGGACCAGGCGCTGATGATCGGCATCCGGTAGCGCCACGACTGGCTATGACAGCTTGAAGAGGCCCCGGCTCGACGGCTAGACCTGGCCCCGTTTGCGACTCGCCGGTGGTGTTGCGACGGTTTGATCTGGCCCCACCTGATGGTTGCTCGTGAACATCGTTTCCGAG
>NZ_VIGV01000029.1 GCF_007858445.1 Tsukamurella sputi
GAGTGAACCTCTTATTCCACTTTAGCAGATCTACCTAATATTTATCCTTTCTCCATCAAAAAAGCGCCATCTAATCGATGACGCTTCTTAAAAAATTATGCCGCACCAATGGCTTCAAGCTGATCAAGCGATGGCGCATAGAGATAACTTCCGGTCACTGCATGGGTATAAGAGAGCATGCGATCGAAATGCTCATCTTCCTCCCCAAACATTCGCGCTAACATCTTCTCATAACGTGTTAATTCTGCACTATAAGCGAGGAAGTAGAGCCCTTTTTCGCCACTTGCATAACCATAAGGAAGGCTATGGCGTACAATCTCTAACTCTTCCCCATCTTCATCAATCACAACACGCTCTGTATGTGCGCCTACCGGCTTCTCATCATCATCCATCTCAATATCATCAACCTTAGTTCGACCAAAGATATTCTCCTGAGTTCTTAGATCAAAATGGTTGATCTGCTCTAAGGAGTGAACCCACTTTTGAGCAATCACATAACTACCGCCGGCATCGATCCCTTCATTAATCACAGCAACCTCGGTACGATCCTTCAATCCTTTAGGATTTTCCGTTCCATCAACAAATCCACCTAGGTCACGTGCTTCAAGCCACCTAAAGCCATGCACCTCTTCTTCGATGGTGATCAGATCTCCAAAAATTTTCACCAGATCTTGTGCGACTGAGAAGTTGATTCGATGGGAATGGGAGTTAATATGAACAAACATATCTCGCTGTGTTGCCTTAGCCATGCCGTAGCCGAGCTCTCTAAAATCGACCAATTCAGCAGCACTTTCACTCTCTTCAGAGAGT
>NZ_VIGV01000030.1 GCF_007858445.1 Tsukamurella sputi
CTTTGCGTAAATACTTGCATCTAAAACTCCTGAAGTTATTAGTTTGCTTAGAACCTCTTTTCTTTCCTTTAGTTTTTCTAAGCCTTCTTCTATTTTTTCTATCTTCTCTACTTCTTCCTTACTGTCCAATCTCTTTAAGGATTCTAAGAGTGGTGTAAGGATATTATCTTTTCCAAAGACTAACTTGTTTACTAAAGTCATAAATGCCAGTTTTATGTCCTTGTCTTTTATAAACTTCATGGAACACTTATGAATATCTCTTAAGTGCTCACTGCAAGTCCAAGCTATATATTTATCTTTGCCATTATAGTGATGTCTTCTCTTAAAGCTTGAACCACACTCGCCACACTTGATTTTCCCCGATAGGCTATATCTATTTTGGTATCTTTTAGTGTTTTCTCCATTTCCTTTTGCTATAGCCCTAAGTCTTAATAATTCTTGTACTTTTTCAAAATCCTCTCTACTTACAATGGCTTCATGGTTATCTATTATTTTATACTGGTCTTCTTCTCCCTTATTTTTATGTCTATTATAATTTTCATCTGTATAAGTCTTTTGGTAGATGACATCCCCTGTGTATTTTTCATTTTTTTAGTTTCCATTTATAGTCGAACCATGCCAGCTTGCTCCTTTTTGTCCTTTAATCTTTCTTTTATTTAAGTCTTCTGCTATTTTGTGTGTTCCCTTACCTGAAAGATACTGTTCAAATATTTCTTTTATGATTTTTCCTTCTTCTTCATTCGCTACCATCTTTCCGTCTATATTCTCATAGCCATAGGGTGGGCTTGATATAATAAACGTTCCATT
>NZ_VIGV01000031.1 GCF_007858445.1 Tsukamurella sputi
ATTGTATCGATGATTCTGATCGCTTCTAATGTTAACTCCATCTACTATCTCCCTTATGCTTCACATTTACCTATTACTCTTTACCTATTAACCTACTAACCGTTCTCTATTAATACTTACCCATAATACTTACCAATTAATACTTACCGATTAATACTGACTATTAATACCTAATTATTAAAGATCTATCAGAAGGTGTATGGGCGAATGTTACCTACCCTCTTAACTTCATAGAAGTCGGTTATCGATAGCCTTAAAAAAACGATCTACCTCTCTGATAGATCGTTCTATTTTTAGCTTCGATACCTTTAAGATCCACTTAAAGGATACTCTCGCTATCATTCGATAATATTAAATACCGTAAATACCAGCGATAACGATCGTAATTATGCCCTTAAGCGTAGTGAAATTAGAGCGTGCAACCACCACCGGTACAACCTGTATCTTCCACAACTTCTGGCGCTGTTGTATCAATTGGATTATCAGAGTTTGCCGTAACTCCCTCATAGAGGTTATCGAGATCAAATGTTAAATCATCTAATTCTTCACTCATTTTTAGACTCCTTGACCCTAGTTCAGAAAGAGCCCCTATTGTATAAAATTATGACGCACTTCACAGCTCTAAATGTAGGCGAAGAGAAATATGCTAAACTGAACGGTATCAAAGAGTCATTGAGCGATTCGATAAGCGATCAAGTAAGCGAGGACATAATGGATAATAGAGATATAAGAGAGATTGTTGTTGCAGGTGGCTGTTTTTGGGGTGTTGAGGAGTATTATAAGCGCCTTAAAGGGG
>NZ_VIGV01000032.1 GCF_007858445.1 Tsukamurella sputi
GTCAAGGAGTGGGTGGCCGCTGGGGGCCGCGGCAAGGTGATCGTCGGGGGTACCGGTGGTCTCGCCTAGCGACTACAGCGGGCGGGGGTATGCCAGGACGAACTGGCGCGCGATTGCGCAACGAGCGTTGCTCTTCGCGTCGCTTGCCGGAGTCTTGGCGGGCGGGCTCATAGGGATCGGAGCTTCCGTCCGCGAGTGCCTTCCGCTCTCCGTCGATGCAAGCTCGAGAACATCGATCACTCTGTACACCGTGGGGTGGTCGACGTGGGCGATGGCGCTGTCCGCAGCGGTCTACTTCGGCCTCCACACGGGGCGAATGTCCAGGTGGGTTCGATTTGCCATCGTCGCCTCCGCAGCAATACTCCTGATCAGCGGTGTCGCAGCTGTGCATATGTGGAGCCACAACACGCTGTGCTCAGTGCCGGACTCCGCTTTCCAGCGCGGAAACCATGCGGGCCACTAACGCCTTGGTCACCCAGCGGAGGCGGGCCCCGCCGCCGACACCACAAATCCAGATGGTCTCGCAGCGCAAGGTCGCCCGCGCACTTCTCACGGTAGGAGTCGGAGGTGTAGACATCGGCCTCGCGGGCGCTGCGCACCAAGGGCTGATCTCGGTGTACCAGCATCTAGTCATCGGCAACAACGGCCCGGCTGAACGACCGGTTCTCGGATTCCCCCCGCTCCAACCGGTGCCATGAGTGACGACGACACTTGGCGTTGGAACGAATCCGTAGCCGCCCCGCGGCGGTCGGTCTTCTACTCGAGATTCATC
>NZ_VIGV01000033.1 GCF_007858445.1 Tsukamurella sputi
CTGCGTGTACGACGATGTCGCCGTCGCACAAACCCTCGAATAGTCGCTGCCCGGGGATGGCGGCGAGCTCTGCGGCTGCCTTAGGTTTCCCGGTCGTGATGAGGTCGGCGGCTGCTGCCATGCCGATGGCGCGTGGAAGGCGTTGTGTTCCTCCGGAGCCGGGCACGAAGCCGAGGTTCACCTCCGGTAGGGCGAGGGAGCTCGACGGCGTGGCGACTCGGTAGTGCATCGCAAGCGCCAGCTCGAGGCCACCACCGAAACACGTGCCGTCGATGGCGGCGACGATCGGCTTCGGGGAGGCGTCAACTTCGCCGATGATCTCGGCCAGCGTGGGTGTGGCCGTCGAACGGGGGGTTCCGAATTCGGTGATGTCGGCCCCGGCGGAGAAGCATCCTTCTCGCCCGGTCACCACCACGGCTCGGATGGCGTCCGAGCCCAGTGCCCGCCGCAGTTCGCACAGCAGTTCGGTGCGGACCGTGTGTCCGAGTCCGTTGACAGGGGGGTGGTCGATGGTGACGACGGCGACGCCGCAGTCGACACGAGAAGTCACAGGCATGGATCTTCCTTCATGGTTTGGTATCGAGACGGTGCTCGTCACCGATCGCCTGAGCGTCGCGGAGCGGGCTGGTATTGAGCGATCGCGCGAATGGTTTCGGGATGCGCGAAGAGGTTGGCGAAGACGTCGACGCTAGCGTCGATGCCCTCCTGAAGGCTTGTGTTCAACCACGTCTCGAATAGTCCCTTCTGTGCCGCCA
>NZ_VIGV01000034.1 GCF_007858445.1 Tsukamurella sputi
GCCAGCCCGATCTCCGCGGCCACACCCTGCTGCCACCGGTCCTGCGCCAGCCCGGCCGCGATCCGCTCGCACACCCGCTCCCGCAACAGGTCGGCAGCGAGTGCGTACTGTTCGAACACCAGCCGACACCGCCGCACATGACTCGCACGCAACCGCTCGGCCATCGACCTTCCCTCAGGAGGCGAGTCTTCCTCTACCGCAATGATTTCGTCCATATCTAGACGCTACTCGGACTCACTGACAAGTTTTCGATCGTCTCACACGATTCGAACATAAGTTGGTTCCCGAGGTCGCACCACCGGGGGCGCTTCGAGGAGGCCCCTGGTTAGGGCGATCCCAAGCGGGCGTTGCCACCCCGGCAGGGCCGCTCCTACGCTCGACGGTGTGCGCCCCCTCATGTCGGACGACGACCTCGGAAGCGAATGGGAGTGTGCGACCGCTGCGGGGAATCCGGTCGGTGGCCTGGCGACACGCGGATTCCGCAACACCGGCGGTCCGCCTACCTCGATGCGGATCGTCGCGATGCCCTCGGCGTCGATCGTCCTTCAGGCCGGCGACGGATGTTTCGAGGTCGACGGCGGCCATACCGGTGGCCTGATCGCGGGAATCGCCCCCGGCGTCCAGTCCGTCCGGTGCGATCGCGTCGACTGCGTCGAGGTCCGGATATCTCCTCTCCTGGCGTACCCCGTTCTCGGAATCCCGCCCCACGAACTGACGGGCGGCCTGGTCGACACAGACGTCGTCTGGGGGCCGCA
>NZ_VIGV01000035.1 GCF_007858445.1 Tsukamurella sputi
GCCGAGGTCGACGAGATAGGCGCCGATGTACCGGCGGAGGCGGTGGATGTACACGTCGTAGGCGAGTTTCGCGTGCTCGTCGCCCTCGTCGATCAGGGCGCGTAGCGCGCGGAAGTCGTTCTCGCCGGCGAGGCCCTTGAGTCCTGAGCGCCGGTTGAGCAGGTCGTCGATCTGGTCGATGCTCATGCCGAGCGAGCGGCCGAGGTGGAGCACCAGCCCCGGGTCGACGTCGCCGCTGCGGGTGCCCATGACGAGGCCCTCGAGCGGGGTCAGGCCCATCGACGTGTCGACCGCGCGGCCGCCGCGGACCGCCGAGGCGGATGCCCCGTTGCCGAGGTGCAGCACGATCTGGTTCACCTCGGTCGTCGGACGCCCCAGGAACTTCGCGGCCTGTTGCGAGACGTACTCGTGCGAGGTGCCGTGGAAGCCGTAGCGGCGCAAGGCGTGCTCGGCGGCGAGCTCCCGGTCGATCGCGTACGTGGCGGCCGCGGGCGGCAGGTCGAAGAAGAAGGCGGTGTCGAAGACCGCGACCTGCTTCACGCCGGGCAGCAGCTCGCGCGCCACCTCGATGCCCTGCGCGTTGGCCGGGTTGTGCAGCGGCGCCAGCGAACTGAGCCGGCGGATCTCGGCGAGCACGTGATCGTCGATGAGTGTGGGCGCGTGGAAGGACCGGCCGCCGTGCACCACGCGGTGCCCGACGGCGGTGATCCCCGCAGGGGTGCCGGCACCGTCGGTGAGGTCGAGCCCGCGGGC
>NZ_VIGV01000036.1 GCF_007858445.1 Tsukamurella sputi
ATAACAATGATTTAATCCTAGTCAGTAACCTTAAAGAATCATATTTATATGAATCATATTTCTGCTCAGTTGAAGCTCAAGCATCAAAGAATGACTTACTGAGTAAATTTAAGAGGAAAATGAGATAAAGAAAAAGAGCATTGCTGCTCTTTCTCCAATAACTCTACAGTTTTATAGCTTTAATTTCACTCACATAAAATCTAGAATAGAAAATCTAAAATGAGATCACGATCATCCATCATCAATGGACTCTGAGTCGCTCTTCTAGCTCACACTCCATTTCAGGAGGACAATTTACTAAAGTGCGCCCCACTAACTCGTGACGGTCATCTCCGCGGAAAATATCAAGTTCCAAGCCCCACGGACCGACTCTAGGGAAGTTAATAGGTACAGAATATAATCCAGGTTCAGACATCTCTAAATTAAAATCTCTATTGAGTTCCTGCTCTGCAGAACGTGTAAACTTCGCAGTAACTTCTGCATTCTCTAACGGTACGCCATCCTTATCTAAAAGCTGTACAACAAAGAAGTTATCTTGATGCGCAAATGGAGTTTCAGCAAAACCAAACTTCACCTGCCATCCACGCTTCTCTTGCTCTAATAGACGCTTCTGATAGGCATTATAGTAAGCCTCTTTTTTATGATAAGCATTAGGAACTTGTCCTGGGAAACGTGTACTTACAAAAGAGTCTTCAGCATTACTCTTAAAGATTAAGCCCTTCTCAGCCATCACAACAAA
>NZ_VIGV01000037.1 GCF_007858445.1 Tsukamurella sputi
TAGGTATTGTTTTAGGTGCTCTCTTTCAGAGTCTTTCCACTTTTATGCAGGTATTGATAGATCCGAATGAGTTTTTCTTAGTACAATATAAGATGTTTGCCAGCTTTAATAATGTTCAAGTGAAGCTAATCTGGTGGGCATTAGGAATTATTGGGATAACGATGATTCTCTATCTGCCGATGATTAAATATCTCGACGTCCTCTCATTAGGGCGTGACCAATCGGTTAATTTGGGGATCTCTTATCGCAAAGTGGTGATGATAACATTGATTGTTGTCTCTATTTTGACTGCTGTTTCAACAGCATTGATTGGCCCGATTACCTTTTTAGGATTACTCGTTGCCAATCTTAGTTATGAGATTTTTAAGACCTATCGTCATTCTGTTTTATTGATAGGAACAGTGTTAGTCAGTATTATCGCCCTGGCATTTGGGCAGATGTTGGTGGAGAGAGTCTTCTCATTCTCAACAACGTTGAGTGTGATTATCAATTTTATTGGTGGGCTCTATTTTATCTATCTACTTTTAAGGGGGAGCAAATAAATGGTTGTCGTAGAAGGTGTTTCAAAATTATTTGGACAGCGTAAAGTTGTAGATGATGTCTCTATTACGATCCCTAAAAATAAGGTGACATCGTTGATCGGGCCTAATGGAGCAGGGAAGAGTACACTTCTTGGAATGATGAGTCGCTTGATCGATCCTGATGCGGGTTCTATCAAGATTGATGATCGTCTTATTAG
>NZ_VIGV01000038.1 GCF_007858445.1 Tsukamurella sputi
TGACTCTTTGCAAATTCACGGCACTTAGCGCGAAACTCTGCC
Source organism: Tsukamurella sputi (assembly GCF_007858445.1). Lineage (GTDB taxonomy): Bacteria > Actinomycetota > Actinomycetes > Mycobacteriales > Mycobacteriaceae > Tsukamurella > Tsukamurella sputi. Next base: position 43 of record NZ_VIGV01000038.1, read on the forward strand.
GGAGAGAGCTTATCGCCGACTTTGCCATATTTCTTTTCAACAACAAGCTCAATAGGAAGACCGTGGCAATCCCACCCTTGTACATAGGGAGAATCGAAGCCTAATTGTCCTCTCGATTTCACAATAATATCTTTTAAGATCTTATTAACCGCATGTCCTAAATGGATCGCACCATTAGCATAAGGAGGACCATCATGAAGAATAAATTTAGGTTTCCCTTGAAAAACTTCACGCTGTTTATGATAGAGATCTATCTTATCCCAATACTCAATAAACTCAGGCTCACGTTTAGGAAGATTTCCTCTCATCGCAAAATCTGTTTCCGGGAGGTTTAAGGTATCCCGATAGATATTGTCATTTTTCTCTTCGATTTTTTTTGTTTTACTCACGTTCTCATCCTACTTTTGAAGATTAAAATAATCTCTTGAAGCCTCCGCATCTAATAAGATCTGCGCTTTTAATGCTTCAATGTTCTCAAATTTTTTTTCATCCCTAATTTTAGAGAGAAATCTAACACTAAATGTTTCACCATATAAGTTGCGGTTAATATTATGTAAGTGTACTTCTAAATTAGGTTTTATGCCATCAACAGTAGGTCGATAACCGATATTGGCAACGCCTACTAACTTCTCATCTGTTTTACAGAGTGTCGTTTCTACATTATACACACCTGTAAATGGGGGCTTAAACCGGTTT
>NZ_VIGV01000003.1 GCF_007858445.1 Tsukamurella sputi
GTCGGCGCAACCACACTGCGCACCCGCGGCCGCCCATCCACACCCCGGACTCTAGCGGCTCAGGGCCCCACTCAGGTGGGGCCGAATGAAACCGCCCTACCGGGGCCAGATCAACTTGACATAGCCAAACGACAGTCGCGACTCTGATCGCACAACCGATACCACCAGCACTGAACGGGCTGGAGGTGCCCGGCCCATCCAGGTCGGGCAGCACCGGCTCGAGGGCATGTCGACGGACCTGTTCGTTCAGGTCCCGACGACCTTGATCGACCCGACTCGCGCGCTGATCGCGTCGGAAGGTGTCGGCGCGGTCTACTCCGTGCCGTGGCAGTCCCGGACCCACCGCTCCGCGGTGGCGAGGACCGCGGCGGATCAGACCCGCAAGAAGTGCCCCGAAGCAGCGTTGCTGCTCGACGCGAACCTCTACAGCGGCCGGCAGCGGAAGGTGGCGACGGCGGAGCCGACCCGCGACTGGATCACCGTGCAACGTAGCGCGGGCCTGACGTGGGCATTGACCGATTCCGGCTATGTGGCCAAGGGCGACACCGCTGGGCTGCGGACCACCCTGAAGACGGCGGCCCGCTTCGGTGGACAGGTGATTGCGGCGCTGCCGATCGCGAGCTGGTGGCTTTCGCACGCCGCCGATTCGCTCCGGTCTGAGATCAACGCGCACGGCATCCCCGTGGCGTTGATGGTCGAAGACACCGACGACCCGTTCGACCGGACCAACGTCGTGACCGGGCTGGTGCACGTCCTCACCGCAGATGTCCCGGTGCTGCTCCTGCGCAGTGACACGGCGGGGTTGGGGGCGCTGGCGTACGGCGCCGCAGGCGCGGCGATGGGGTCATCGACCACCTACCGGCACATCTACCCCGACATCGGCGGGGGCGGCACCAGCGGGTCGGTGTCGTTCATCCTCCCGGAGCTTCTCGCGTACACGTCGCTGACCGCGTTCGAGCGGCATTACCTCAAGGACAAGTCCCACGCCGCGTGGTGCTGCGACTGCGCACTCTGCGGTGGACGGGACCTGACCTGGATCCGCACGGCTGACATCCCGAAGGCAGCAGCGTTCTCGCATTCGGTCTCCGCGGTCGCGATGCTCGGTCGCGGTTTGGCCACCGCTATCGCCGCCCACAACGGCCCGCAGGCGTGGACGGCGATGTGCGAGGCCGCCCACGAGAGCAACATCGAGATCGAGAAGCTCACCGGCGGGGACTGGAAGCGCAAACGCGCCCTGTCCGCCTGGATCGGCGCTACGCCGGAGCCGGCTGCGGCGTGATCGGCACCCCTGTCGCGAGGGCGTGAGCGAATAGCCGCTCCTCCCAGTACCGCACCGCGACGATCCGCGGAGGATCGGCAACCTTCGATCCCCGCACCAGTAGTTCCTCGCCGGCGTGAGAGGTATGCACCACGCTCACGTCGGCGAGGTCCGCCGCCGTCAAGCTCAGCGCCGTGGGCCGCCGCTCGGTCAGCACCACGGTCTCGCCGAACCCGCGAAGCTCACTGGCGACATACAGGGCCCTCTTCCACTGCCCGGTGGCGACGAACCCGACGATGCTCAACGGCGCCGCCGGCGGCGCCCCCGCGCCCTCCGCCGGGCACATCTCCCACAGCTCGAGGACCTGCGCGTCGAGCATCGGTCCCGCCCCGGACGACATCCGTTCGGCGACGGTCGACGACCATCGGACCACCGGATACCCGCGAAGCCCCGACAGTTCGGTCCGCGGCAACACCGACACCGAGCTATCGAGGACGAGCTCCGCAGCCGCGACCACGGCCGCGTCGACCAGATCCGCCGGCGCGACGGCAGGGACGTCGAACAGGGGGAGCTGACCCGCCTCTGCGTGGATTGACCGGGTACGTCGCCGCGCCGTCACTGGTCTTCCTCTCCCACGGGCGCGGGCTCCGGCGCGATGACCCGCGACGCGGCGAACAGATGAATGCGGTCCTCCAGGGCCAGGAACGCCACGACGCTCCCAATGTCCAGACCGACCGAGTCGAGGACCGCCGCCGGCAGCGCGATCTGTCGCGACGTCCGCAGCCGCCGCGGACGATCCGGGTTACCTCGTACGGACGGCTTCGTCCCGCGCGGGCCGCGAGTGGGAATGATCTCGACGATCCTCTGGTCGGCGACGACACCGATCCGGACCCACGAAGGCTGCCGCACTCCGGACGCCTTCGCCACCTTCGCTGGGATGGTGATCCGGCGGAAGCTGTCGATCGTCCGGGGACCCGTGGGAAGCATACTGCTGATTTTAGCAGTCAAGGACCGAACAGTCACTGGTACTGCGGATTACAGCGCATGTTCCTCGTGCCGACCGCTGTCCCGCTAAGGCACGGAAGCGCCGTCGTCGAGGGCTTCGAGGACGGCGCGGAGGAACTCAGCCGCAGTGAGGGGGATGCCGCGTTCGCGGAGCTGTTGCTCTAGCTGCTGCTCGATGTGGTCCACGCGTGTCGATCCTGCCGCAGGCGATCGTGCTGGTGCTGTGCCGGGGAGCCTCGCGACGGTGTCGTGCAGCCACTACCTGCGCGCGAGAGGCGCGTTCGCGCTAGCAGCACGTGGCCAGGACGGCCCGGAGCGCTTCAAGGGAGTCAGGTTCGGCCCGGTAGAAGACGTTGATCCCGCGCCGCTCGGAGCTGACGAGGCCGGCCTTCTTGAGCTGGCTCAGGTGGTGACTGACGGTCGCCGACGACAGGCCCACCGTGTCGGCGAGGTCGCCGGTGCTGATTTCGCCTGGACGTGCGGCCATGAGGATCGAGATCAGCTGGATCCGGGCCGGGTCGGCGAGGGCCTTGAGGCGCAGGGCGAGCTCGAGTGCCGCGGCCTCGTCCATCACGCCGGCGGCCAGCGGAGCACAGCAGATCGGGGCGCTGATGTCGACGACGGGGAGCGTCTTGGGCATACGCTTCAATCTACCTACTCGTTGACATATGTCAAAGCGTGGTCTAGAACTGAACGAGCAACAGTTAGATGTATGTCGAAGCCTCGGAGGTTCTCATGTCCCGCGTCCAGCTCGCCCTCAATGTCGATGACCTCGATCAGTCGATCGCGTTCTACACCAAGCTGTTCGGCACGGGCCCGGCGAAGGTCAAGCCCGGTTACGCCAACTTCGCCGTCGCCGACCCGGCGCTCAAGCTGGTCCTGCTGGAGAACCCCGGCCAGGGCGGCAGCATCAACCATCTCGGCGTCGAGGTGGACTCCAGCGACAAGGTGCACGCTGAGATCGCCCGCCTCACCGAGGAGCAGCTGTTCACCGAGGAGGAGATCGGCGCCACCTGTTGCTTCGCCACCCAGGACAAGGTCTGGGTCACCGCCCCCGACGCCGAGCGTTGGGAGGTCTACACCGTCCTCGCTGACGCCGAGACCTTCGACGGCGGACACACTCCGGCGACGACAGCCGAGGACTCCGAAGCGACGCCGGCCGCGTGCTGCACCCCTGCGGCGGCGAACTGCTGCTAGTCCGCCCTCGATCGATGGCCGTCACCGCTTCGGGTGGCGGCCATCGACGCGGTTACCAGAGAGCGCTGGCGCGAAACGCAGTAGCGGGCCGCACTGCGCTGTACCGGCTGGTTCTCGCGGTCGGCGTCCCCCTGGGCGGAGGCTGCGCTGGAGGAGAGGCATCTGCGGTTAGGCGCAGTCGCGTGGGTGGAATCCCTCGATGCGGTCGATCGGGGCAAAGACAGGGCAACCGACTTGGTCGTTTCGGTTGAGGATCACGTTCGATGCCGCCATCACTTCGCAGGCTGCGAGCCCGCGGCTAGCGGCGAGCAGCATGGAAAGCCCGTAGAACGTTGCTGCCGCCGGCGGGGTGAGCGCGAAGAACGCGAAGAAGACCAGCGTGTTAGTGGCCATGGCCCACGCGCCTGTGACCCGCAGTGGTGCCGAATCACGACCCCGAAGTACAACCGCGAGGGTGATCGCGGCAGGGACCAGTGCGACCGCGATGATGAGGTCGATTGTGGAAGGTCCGATGATGATCCCGGCTCCCACGAAAGCGGCACCGATCACTGTCCGGGCGGCGGTGCCCCATCGGCCGATCTCTCTTGTCCTGCGTGCGAGGGGCGATTTCACTGTGTTGGTCATTGGGCGGTTCCTTCGTGCTGATCCGGCGAGCAGCATCCGGCCTGTCGGGCTGTGTCCGGGCTGATGAGCGCTTGTTCAGCGAGAGCTTTCCCGAGGGCGTGCGCGTGGGTGATGTCGAGGAGTTGGTTGCCGGGATTTTCGCGCGTCCACGTTTGGGCATCGTGTGGGGAGGCGAAGAAGTGCACTTGGTTGCAGAACGACGTTCGAAGCGAGCTGAGGTCATCGGGGTCGACGAGCGATAGCACTGCGGTGTCGGGTTCGATGCTGGTCACGGTGTCTGCCGTGACAGAGATTCTGATCGTTTGACCGCTCGCGGGTGAGGTCGACTCGATGGTGGCTGACTGGTTTAGGAGTGTGGGGAAGATCAGGGTGTCGAGTGCGCACCACGTGAACAGTTCGTGACCTGCGACGGTGAACCGATGCGGGGTCGGACGGAGGGTCAGTCCTTGCCCGACTATTTGGTCGCGATCGTCGTATTCGGTGTCGGAAACGGATTGGAGTCGTTCCCGTACATCGGGTTCCGACAGTCCGGCCGCAGCTGCTAAGTCCTCTACGCTGACGGGGTTTCCCTTGGAGAGGAGCCTGAGTAGGGGAACCAGGACTGCCGGATCGAGGCCGGACCCCTCGGGGGTGATGAGTCGATCGAGTGGATTGGTCATTGTCTGGGACTTCGCTTGCGGATCGGTGGAATCAGGAATTAGGAAGCGCAGCAGGAGAGCTGGGCGATGTCGGTGCTGAAGGATTGTGCGGCGATTTTGATGCCCTCGGCCATGGTCAGGTAGGGCGCCCATGTCCGGGCGACCTGCTCGACGGTCATCCTTGCTTCGAGGATGTAGACCCCAGCGGCGGCGATCTCGCCGGCACTATTCGCGACCGCCGAAATTCCGAGGACTCGATGACTATCGGAGTCTGCGATGAGCTTGATGAAGCCTCGGGTATCTCGGTCAACTTGGGCCCGGGGTACGTGAGTGAGCGGAAGAAGCGAGCTCGTGTACCGGATTCCGCTTGCGAGGGCCTGCGTCTCGGTCATACCGACGCTCCCGATTGCCGGACTGGTGAACATCACGCGCGGCAGGTGCGTGTAGTCCAACGACCGCGGGGTCTGTCCGAACATGTTGTCGGCGACCGTTGTGCCTTGCGCGGCTGCGACATAGACGAACTCGGGATGGCCGGTCACATCGCCCGCTGCCCACACACGCGGGTTTGATGTTCTGAGCTGATTCGACACGAGGATCGCGCCGCTGGTGCTCGTGTCGACTCCAACCGTCTCCAGATTCAAACCTCTAGTATTCGGGGTTCTGCCCGTCGCGACGAGCAGCTTCGCCGCACGGAAGTCGCCTTGTCCACCAGGGCTGGAGGCGGTCACGACGACCTCACCCGCCTCGGTGTCGACCGAGGTCGCGGTCGCGAGCTGCACTACCTCGATGTGCTCGTCAGCGAGCGCTTCCAGGAGAGCATCTGCGACGTCAGCATCTTCGGCCGAAGCGATCCTGGACCGCACCAAAACGGTTACCTTCGCCCCCAGTCGCGCGAAGAGTTGCGCCTGCTCGAGCGCGATGAACCCGCCGCCGATCACTAGGAGTGATTCCGGGACTGCGGTCAACTCCATCGCGGTCGTCGACGTCAGGTAGTCGACCAGATTGAGTCCGGGAATCGACGGAATCGACGGTTGGGCCCCTGTTGCCACCAAGTACCGTCGAGCAATTATCGTCTCGGTAGTCCCATCGGGAGCTGTGACCACCAGCGATGGCGCTGCCCGCGTTCCCGCGAACGCGGCCGCACCCTGGACGCGGCGCCAGCCGTACGAGTCCGCAACGGCAACGTACTTCTCTGACCGCATCGACTCTGCCAAGCGCCGTGTCCCCGCCGCCAGGGCGGCCATATCTACCGGCACGGCGGTCGCACCGACCCCCGGGAACCGGCCAGCATCAGAGACCGTGTGCTGTGCCTGCGCCGCGGCGATCAACGCCTTCGACGGCACGCAACCGGTATTCACACAGGTGCCGCCGAAAGTGCCTCGCTCGATCATCACCACGGACTTGCCCATGGCTGTTGCGCGGATCGCCGCCGCCATCGCTGCAGCACCCGAACCAACGATCGCAAGATCAAACTCTTCACTCATGTCACCATCATCAACCCTCCAGTACCCTTGAAGGTCAAGCCCAGAATCCGGACAGGGAGGACCCGATGCGGATCGGAGAACTCGCCCGCAAATCTGGCGCCACGCCATCGACGCTGCGGTACTACGAGGAAGCGGGGCTCCTCCCTGAACCGGGACGTACCGCCGGTGGATACCGCAACTACACCCCCGACGCCATCGGCATCGTGCAATTCATCAAGAGGGGGCAGGCGGCGGCACTCACTCTCGCGCAAGTCAAAAGAATCATCGACATACGCGGCACCGGCCAAGCCCCATGTGATCACGTACGCGACCAGCTAGACAGGTCGATCCACCACCTCGATCAACAGATCGCGGAACTGATCGCACTGCGCGACAACATCACCCACCTACGCCAAGCTGCCGAACACACCGATCCGAAGTCGTGCGCTAGCGAAGATATCTGTCGCTACCTATAACCCAGACACGCTTGTGTCCAACATCGATATCTGTCAATATTGATGTGTGTCGAATTCGATTCCGTTGACCGATGTGACCGTGCGGTGCTCACCGCTGGTCCGTGAGCCTCTGTCGGAGGGGCAGTCCGTCGACCTCGCGGCGGTGTTCAAGGCCCTGGCCGACCCGGTCCGGCTGCGCCTGTTCAGCCTGATCGCCAGCCACGAGGGAGGCGAGGCTTGCGTGTGTGACATCTCGCCGGCGGTGGACGTCTCGCAACCGACGATCTCGCACCACCTCAAGGTCCTCAAGACCGCAGGCCTGCTCGAGTCCGAGCGCCGCGCCTCGTGGGTGTACTACCGCGTCATCCCCGAAGTCCTGTCCTCGCTCGCCGGGATCCTGCAGTCCGGTGACCCCGCCATCTCGTTGGAGGTTCTTTCGTGACCAGCCCCGCCCCGACGACTGAGCATCAGCCGGTCGTCGGCAAGCTCTCCACCCTCGACCGGTTCCTGCCGGTGTGGATCGGTGTCGCCATGGTCGCCGGCCTGCTGCTCGGCCGGATGATCCCCGGGCTGAACACCGCGCTGGAGAAGATCCAGGTCGACGGTGTCTCGCTGCCGATCGCCCTGGGCCTGTTGATCATGATGTACCCGGTGCTGGCGAAGGTCCGCTACGACCGCCTCGACACCGTCACCGGCGACCGCAAGCTCCTGCTCGGCTCCCTCTTCCTGAACTGGATCCTGGGCCCGGCGCTGATGTTCGCACTCGCCTGGATCTTCCTGCCCGACCTGCCCGAGTACCGCACCGGCCTAATCATCGTCGGCCTCGCCCGGTGCATCGCCATGGTGATCATCTGGAACGACCTCGCCTGCGGCGACCGCGAAGCCGCAGCCGTCCTCGTGGCGCTGAACTCGGTGTTCCAGGTGATCATGTTCGCCGTCCTCGGCTGGTTCTACCTCTCGATCCTGCCCGGCTGGCTCGGCCTCGAACAGACCACCATCAGCACCTCGCCCTGGCAGATCGCCAAATCCGTGCTGATCTTCCTCGGCATCCCGCTCCTCGCCGGCTACCTCTCCCGCCGAATCGGAGAGAAGACCAAGGGCCGCGACTGGTACGAAACGAAGTTCCTCCCCCGGATCGGACCATGTGCCCTCTACGGGCTGCTGTTCACCATCGTCATCCTGTTCGCCCTGCAGGGCGAGCAGATCACCTCCCGCCCGTGGGACGTCGCCCGTATCGCCCTGCCGCTGCTGGTGTACTTCGCCGTGATGTGGGGCGGCGGGTACCTGCTCGGCGCCGTCATGGGACTCGGCTACGAGCGCACCACCACGCTCGCGTTTACCGCCGCCGGCAACAACTTCGAGCTCGCCATCGCCGTCGCGATCGCCACCTACGGCGCCACCTCCGGCCAAGCCCTCGCGGGCGTCGTCGGGCCGCTCATCGAGGTCCCCGTCCTGGTCGGCCTGGTCTATGTCTCGCTGGCCCTGCGCAAGCGCTTCCCGCTGACCCCGTCCTCCACCGCCGCGACCGCGGATCCGTCCAGGAGTGTGAACTGATGTCCGACAATACGATCACCGCCGACACCGAATCGGCCACGCCGAGCGTGTTGTTCGTGTGCGTGAAGAACGGCGGCAAGTCCCAGATGGCCGCCGGCCTGATGCGCAAGACCGTCGGCGATGCCGTCGAGGTGCACTCGGCCGGCACCAAGCCCGGCTCCGTGGTCAACGGCCTGTCCGCCGAGTCGCTGGCTGAGGTCGGTGTCGACATCACCGGCGAGACCCCGAAACCGATCGACCCGGCGCTGCTCGCCCGGGTGGACCTGGTGGTCACTCTCGGCCGGGAAGCCGTCGTCGACACCCCGGACGGTGTCGCGTTGGTCAACTGGGATACCGACGAGCCGTCGGAGCGGGGCATCGACGGGATCGAGCGGATGCGCCTCGTGCGCGACGACATCGCCGCCCGCGTCACCGCGCTGGCAGCCGAACTCACCACCCGGTAGCGACCGAGCAGGCCGGGAAGCCCGAGAAGCGGGAGAAAGTCGGATGAACGCCAACGCCACGACCGAGTCGGCCGGAACACCGGAACTGCTGATGCCCCAGGCCCTGCTGGCGCGGACCGCGGAGCGGCTCGCCGCCCAGTACCGCGGGATCGTCTCCGAGCAGACCGTCGAACGGGTCGTCTTCGAGTCCTACACCGCGCTGCGGCGCACCGCCCGCATCCACACTCACCTGGTGACTCTCGCCGGCCGGTTCGCCGCCGAGCGTCTCGCCGCCCTGGCGCAGTCGACCGGTGCGAGCACCAAGACCGTGCCCGAGGTGCTGTTCATCTGCGTCCACAACGCGGGCCGCTCGCAGATGGCTGCCGCGCTCCTGACACACCACGCGGCCGGGGCGGTGCACGTACGCTCCGCCGGGTCGCTGCCTGCTGCGGTGATCAACCCGATCGTCGAGCAGGCCATGACCGAGGTCGGGCTCGACCTGGCCGCTGAGTTTCCCAAGCCTCTCACCGACGACGTGGTCGCGGCCGCGGACGTGGTGATCTCCATGGGCTGCGGCGACGCCTGCCCGGTCTACCCGGGCAAGCGGTACCTGGACTGGCAGGTCGCCGACCCCGACAACCACCCCATCGAGACCGTCCGCCTGATCCGTGACGACCTCGACCGCCGCGTCAAAGACCTCCTCGCCGAGCTCCATCCCACGATCACCTGACCCACCCCTTTGATCGACGTGCTCGACGGCCCCGCTCACCGCCGTCAGTGCCGCTGTGCCTGCTCACACCTCATTTGCCTGTTCTTGGAAGGGAACCGACACCCCATGTCTGCACGCAAGATCATCGCCATCGGCGGATCGGACGCCGGGATCTCCGCCGCCCTGCGGGCCCGCGAACTCGACCCCACCAGCGAGGTCACCGTGGTCGTCGCCGACGCCTACCCGAACTTCTCCATCTGCGGCATCCCGTACTACGTCTCCGGCGAGGTCACCCACTGGAGCAACCTCGCCCACCGCACCGCCGCCGACCTCGCCGCCACCGGCATGACCGTGCACACCGACACCAGAGCTACCGCGATCGATCCGGCCGGACACCGCCTGACCGTCACCGGCCCGGACGGCGCCGCCCGGGACCTCGACTACGACGTCCTCGTCATCGGCACCGGCGCTGTGTCCGTGCGGCCGCCGATCACCGGCCTCGACCACCTCGGCCCCGCTGACGGCGTGCACCTGCTGCACTCGATGGGCGACACCTTCGCCGTGATGAACACCCTCACCACGAAGGACCCGAAGACCGCGATCATCATCGGCGCCGGCTACATCGGCCTGGAAATGGCCGAAGGTCTCACTGCCCGCGGCATCACCGTCACCCAGATCGAAGCCCTCCCTGAGGTGCTCCCCACTGTCGAACCCGAACTCGGCGCCCTCGTCCACGATGAACTGGTCCGCAACCGGGTCGACGTCCGCACCCACACCCTGGTCACCGCGGTCGACCGCACCGACACCGGCGCCCTGACCGTCACCACCAGCAGTGACGGCCAGAGCGATCACCTCACCGCCGATCTCGTGCTCGTCGTCGTGGGCGTGCGCCCCGACACCGACCTCGCTGCCGCAGCGGGCGCGCAGCTCGGCATCAAGAACACGATCGCCGTCGACGAGCAGATGCGCACCAATCTGTCCGACGTCTTCGCCGCCGGCGACGCCGTGCACACCCACCACCGCCAGCTCGGCATCACCTGGCTCCCGCTCGGCACCACCGCGCACAAGCAGGGCCGCGTCGCCGGCGAGAACGCCCTCGGCGGCACCGCCCGCTACACCGGCTCCCTCGGCACCCAGGTCGTGAAGATCTTCGACCTCGTCGCCGCCCGCACCGGCCTCAAAGAGACCGAAGCCCTTGCCGCCGACCGCGGCTGGGTGCCGGTGTCGACGACCTCCACACCGGACGATCACAAGGCCTACTACCCGGGTGCCACCCCCATCAGCATCCGGATCACCGGCGACCAGAACACCGGCGCACTACTCGGTGCCCAGCTCATCGGGCACCGCACGGCCGAGATCTCCAAGCGCGTCGACACCTACGCCACCGCCCTGCACCACGGCATGAGCGTCGACGCCCTCTCCGAGCTCGACCTGTCCTACACCCCGCCCCTCGGGTCCCCGTGGGACGCCGTGCAGGTCGCCGCCCAGAACTGGGTCCGCGAGCACCAGCTGCACCATCAGCGCAGCGTCCTTAGCCTGAACAGGTGACCACCAGCCCCCACGACTCAACCGGGTCCGCCGCACGAGCGGCGGACCCGGCGATCGTTGTGATGCGGCCCGAGCATGGGCCACAGGTCCTCGCGATTTACCAAGCCGGCATGGACACCGGCAACGCCACCTTCGAAACCGCCGCACCCGGCTGGACGGACTTCGACCAACGACACCTACCTGAGCACCGCGTCGTCGCCCTCGCCCCAGGTGGGCAGGTCGCCGGGTGGGTTGCAGCGGCGCCCGTCTCGGGGCGCTGCGTCTACGCCGGCGTCATCGAGCACAGCGTCTACGTCGACTCCGGCCACGCCGGGCAGGGCATCGGAGCCGCGCTGTTGCAGGCCCTCATCCAGTCCGCCGACGCTGCCGGGGTGTGGACCATCCAGACCGGGATCTTCCCCGAGAACCACGCCAGCCTCGCCCTGCACCGGCGCGCCGGATTCCGCACCGTCGGCACCCGCGAACGCATCGGCCAACGCGACGGCCGCTGGCGCGACGTCGTCCTCATCGAACGACGCAGCTGACTGCCGCCTACACCTACCGGACTCAGCCGGCGTCACCGACTTCAGAACCGTCTGGTTCTTCATCCGCCAGCTCTGGGGCGCGGGTGATCGACACGATCGCCGACGAGCGGCGGAACTGCTCGGTGTCGAAGGGGCTCGCGGGATCGTCGAACCAGACCAGTGACTGGTCACCGACACGCGGCCAGCGGGTGACCCTTGTGATCCGGTGCGCGATGCCGTCGTAGTCGAACGCCCCAGACGGGCTGGCGGGGCCGGGACGACGCGTGTACGTCAACGCATCCAGGTCCCACAGGTGCGTTGATCCCTGCGAGGCCACCACCCACCGGCCGCGCATACCGTCCGTGAGCTCATCCACCGTCTCCGACGGTGGATCGTTGCCGTCGGGCGGCTGCTGGACATCCGGTTCATCCGTCATGGGACTCCTCGTATAGGGGTATAGGGTCAGGCTCACTGTCCCGAACGCTAGGCGGAGTTGATTTGGGGCGCCGCTGCCGGGTGCGCCCATGATTTTGGGCCTGGGGTTCGCGTGCCGTCCTTGGCGGATCTACTCGGCGGGCTCGAGGACGCGAGGATGGATCAGTTCGATCCGCGGGACGTGGATCTCGGCTCCACCGAGAACCCGCACACGGGGCCACTCGCCGTCGACCATCGTCAGGCCGGCCTGGGCGGGAGTGAGGCCGTCCTCGGTGGGGATCAAGCACGCCTCGCCAGGCCCGGCCTTGCACCCCGGACAACCGGTCTTGGTCTCGATGGCGATACGCGACTTCTCCAGCTCGAGCTTCTCGTCGTCGGTGGCATGGCGCCAGCAACCGAACCCGTCCTGGTGGCCCACTCCGGCCTGATACAGCGGCCGCATCTGACACGGTTTCCCGTTCGTCTTCGGCCGCAGGCACTTCCTCTTGAGGCTGCGGTCGAGGTCGTCCTTCTTGGCCTTGATCCGCTCGACGTTGAGAGCCATCTGCGTCAGGTAGTCAGCGGTGTTGTCGCCGGCCGCCTCGTACAGCGCGAACACCTGCCGCGGAGACCGGGCGCCGGTCCAGCGCCGGCCGTCCGACCCATACACCGCCACGGGAAGCTTACGTGCGACGATGCCGATCGCGACCTCGATGTAGTGTGCCAGGCCAGTGGTCTCGGGAGTGTTGACGACCCGCTCGGGACAGATGGCGATGCCGTACTCGCTCTCGATCCGCGCGGCCTCGCGGTTGAACCCGGCGACGGCGATCTCCACCTGCCGCAATGCCGTCATCAGCGGTGTGTGATCCAGCGGTGCGGGCGCGGGCTTCGGGCGAGGGGTGCGGTTGCGATCTGATCTCCGGGACATTGGTACAAGCGTGCCAGTAACCAATTCGGAGGTTGCTCGACGGTGGCCCGCCGCTTGGTAGGAGCGGTGTGCGAAATGCGCGCGCGAAATACCAGGGACATCCCTCGAACCCAAACGAACGGACCGAGCCGCGCATGTTTCGGTGACGGCGAGCAGAGCACCGAGCACAAGCGACTGTCCTTCCTCGGTGTCCCCTGAAATCCCGAAGGACACCGAGCAGCTCACCCGCCCGGACCTGAGTCCGCGAACGCAAGCCGCACCGCCCGCAGACCGCACTGATCCCGCCCCAGTACCCGCGCGGAGGCCCGTGGCGTGGCGCTACACCGCTTGCTGAATCGTCGGCCGCCGGCTCGTTGCTGGGGGAGCCGGCGGGAGCGCGGTGACGCGGCCGGCGCGGACGCCGTTGGCGATGACGACGATCTCGGCGAGTTCGTGGACGGCGACGACGGCGGCGAGGCCGAGGACGCCGAACAGTGCGAGCGGGATGAGGATCGCGATCAGCCCGAGGGACAGGGCCACGTTCTGCAGCATGATGTTCCGGGCCCGGCGGGCGTGATCGAGGGCCTGCGGCAGGGTCCGTAGGTCCTCACCCATGAGCGCGATGTCGGCAGTTTCGATCGCGACGTCCGAGCCCATGGCGCCCATGGCGATGCCGAGGTCCGCGGTGGCGAGGGCGGGGGCGTCGTTGACGCCGTCGCCGACCATCGCGGTGAACCGGTCTTTGCGGAGCTCGCCGATGATCCGGGCCTTGTCCTCGGGCCGCAGGTCGGCGTGTACGTCGTCGATCCCGGCGATCTTCGCCAGGGCGGTGGCGGTGGCGGTGTTGTCGCCGGTGAGCATCGCGACGGTGGCGCCGCCGCGGTGCAGGTGATCGATGACCTCGCGGGCTTCAGGACGCAGCTCGTCGCGGACGGCGACCGCCCCGATGACCTGCCCGTCGTCTTCGACGAGGACCGCGGTGGCGCCGCCGGCTTGCATGGCCGCGACCCGCGCTGCAAGTGGGCCCGGGTCGATCCAGCCGGGCCGGCCGAGCCGGGCGGGCCGCCCGTCGACGAGCCCGGTCAGCCCGGCCCCGGGGACGGCCTGCACATCGACCGCCGCCGGTATGCGGTCGCCATTGGCGGTGAGGATCGCCCGGGCGAGGGGATGTTCACTGTGGGCTTCGAGCGCCGCGGCGACGGCGAGCACCCGGTCCTGTTCCGGCGACCGGACGCCCGAGCCGAGGTCGCTCGCCTCGACGGAGGGGCCGGCCGGGTCGGTGGCCGGGTCGGTGATGGTGGCGATGTCGACGACGGCGGGGCGGTTCGCGGTCAGGGTGCCGGTCTTGTCGAGGGCGACCGTCCGCACCCGGCCGAGGGCCTCGAGGGCGGCGCCGCCCTTGACCAGGACGCCGATCTTGCTGGCGGCGCCGATCGCGGCGACGACGGTGACGGGGACGGAGATCGCCAGTGCGCAGGGGGAGGCGGCGACCAGCACGACCAGGGCCCGTTCGATCCACGTTGCGGGGTCACCGAGCAGGGACCCGAGGATCGCGATCGCGGCGGCGAAGATCATGATCGCCGGGACCAGGGGCTTGGCGATGGTGTCGGCGAGGCGTTGTGCGTCGCCCTTGCGGGACTGTTCGGCCTCGACGATCTGCACGATCTTGGCCAGCGAGTTGTTCTCCGCGGTGGTGGTGACTTCGACCGTGAGGGCGCCGGTGCCGTTGATCGTCCCGGCGAACACCTCGTCGCCGGGTCCGGCCTCGACGGGCACGGATTCGCCGGTGATCGCCGAGACGTCCAGGGCGGTGCGGCCGTCGCGGATCACGCCGTCGGTGGCGATCCGCTCGCCGGGCTTGACCAGCATCCGGTCTCCGACCGCCAGCTCGGCCGGGGAGATGGTGGCCGGGGTGCCGTCGCGCAGGACGGTCGCGGTGTCGGGGACGAGGTTGAGCAGCGCCCGCAGGCCGCGGCGGGTCCGTGAGACGGCGTACTCCTCGAGGCCCTCGCTGATGGCGAACAGCACGGCGAGCATCGCCGCCTCGCCGACCTCGCCGAGGATCACCGCGCCGACGGCGGCGATCGTCATCAGTATCCCGACGCCGATCTTGCCCTGGGCCAGGCGCCGCAGCGTGGACGGCACGAAAGTCCACGCCCCGATCAGCAGCGCGATCCACTCCAGCACCAGTGACAGGCGCTGCGGGCCGCCGGCCCACCCGACGATGTATGCGGCGAGTAGGAACACCGCCGCGGCCGCGGCGGCCTGCAATTCCCGCACCTGCCACCACTGCCCGGGAGCCTGCTCGTCCTCGCCGGCGGGCTCGTCGTGCCCGCAGCCGCACGCGTCACTCATCGCCGCACCACCTTCGCCGCCGAAGCCTCCTCGGTCGTCACAGCGTCCGGGCTGCAGCAGGTGGCGCTGTCGGTGCCGTAGTTCGGGCACAACGCGACCGCGTTGCCGGTCGCCGCGAGCAGCGTCTCCGCCGCCGCGAGCAGGTCCATCAGCTCCGGGCGGGCGAGGCTGTAGAACACCTGCCGCCCCTGCGGGCGGCCCTGCACCAGACCGCAGTCCCGCAGGCACGCCACGTGCGCCGACACCGTCGACTGCGCCAGGCCCAGCTCGGCCATCAGGTCCGCCACCCGGGCCTCGCCACCGTGGGCAAGCCGCGTCGCGATCGCCAGCCGGGTCCCGTCGGAGAGGCTGTGGAACAACGCGACCGCGGGATCGAGCTGCGCGCCCGTCGCCACCGAACACTCATTCATCGTCATACGACGATGATAGCGGTATTCTGTGGTGTAATCGAGTTCTCGCGAGGAACAGGCCGCCGATCGGTGGCCGTGAGCGGTGTTGGGAGCTGCTGGGTATGCCATCGATGTCGACGATCGAGTCCCTGTTCTGCCGCAGCACGCCGTGGGAGGCAGCGACACGGCGGTGGGTGTTGCCGTGGGCCTTGCAGGGCGTGCGCCCTACGGGGAGGGTGCTGGAGATCGGCGGCGGCGGCGGCGCGATGGCCGCGCAGCTGCTGGCGGCGAGCGCCCCTGCGGATCAGGTGCAGCTCACCGTCACCGACTTCGACCCGGTGATGGTCGCCGCCGCGCAGGATCGGTTGCAGCGCTTCGGTGACCGAGCGCAGGCGAGGGTGGCCGACGCCGCCGCGTTGCCCTTCGGCGACGACGAGTTCGACACCGTCGTCTCGTTCATCATGTTGCACCACGTCGTCGACTGGGAGCAGGCCCTCCGCGAAGCCGTCCGGGTGCTGCGCCCCGGCGGAACCCTGGTCGGCTACGACCTGCTCGGCACCGCGCCGGCGCGGATCCTGCACCGGCTCGAAGGCGCACCGCACCGGTTCATCGACCGCGGCCAGCTGCGCCCGCACCTGGCAGGCCTGCCGCTGCGGGAGGTCACCGTCCGGGAGAACGCGGCACTGACCCGCTTCCGCGCGACCCGCACCGCAGGCCGATGACCACGCCAGGGCCCGAACACCGGCTCGGCCGCGGCCATCACCACGGTGCGCGGCCCGAGCTGGACGGCCTCGAACAGGTGGAGGTCGCCGTGGCATTCGTCGACCTCGCCGGCTACAGCGTGCTCACCGAGATGTGCGGCGACCACGAAGCCGCCGAGCTTGCGCTCCGGTTGGCTGAGCACGCCCGTCGAGCCCTGCACCCGCAGGCCCGGCTGGTCAAGACCATCGGCGATGCGGTGATGCTCACCGCCGACACCACCGATGCGATGCTGGCCACGATCACCGCGCTCGCCGGGCACGCCGCCGACGAGGACGGATTCCTCGCCCTCCGCGCCGGAATCCACCACGGCACCGCCCTCCGACGCGACGGCGACCTGTACGGGCACGCGGTCAACATCGCCGCCCGCATCACCGCCCTCGCCGGCGCCGGCCACGCCGTCCTCACCGACCCGCTCCTGCCCGCCGCCACCCGCGCCGGTGTGCCCACCACCGCCCTCGGCCCGCGAAACCTGCGCAACATCAGCACCCCAATCGAACTGCACAGCATCACCTTCACCGACACCCGGCACCCGCACGACCCGATCTGCGGCGCCCGCATCGACCCGGCGACCGCCCCCGCACACCGGCACACCGACACCGGCCGATGGTGGTTCTGCTCAGCCGACTGCGCCCGCCGATTCGACCGCGCGACCGCCCCGGCCACCACCACTGCCGCTGCGACGACCTCCGTCACGTCACCCGCCGGGTCAGCGCTCACATCACGGGCAGGTGGCCGGTGATGATCTCGACCGTGCTGCAAGCCGTGGGCCTGTTCGTGGCCACCAACATCGACGACATCATCGTGATCTCCCTGTTCTTCGCCCGCGGCGCGGGCCAGCGGCACCTGACGGCCAAGATCACCGCCGGGCAGTACCTCGGATTCGCCGGCATCCTCGCTGCCGCAGTGCTGATCGCCCTCGGCGCCGGCGCCTTCCTCCCCGTCGCGGCGATCCCGTACTTCGGGCTCGTCCCCCTGATCCTGGGGCTGCGGGCAGCGTGGTCGAGCTGGCGCGAATACCGCGGCAGCGGCAGCGGCGATGGTGACTGCGCGACGGGGAAGGGGGCGGGCAACGCGGTCGGCGTCCTGGGCGTGGCGGGCGTGACCTTCGCCAACGGCGGCGACAACATCGGCGTGTACGTGCCCGTCTTCGCCAGCATCAACCACACCGCGATCGCCGCCTACTGCGTGGTCTTCGTGATCTTGGTGGGGGCACTGGTGTCCATTGCCCGGTACGTCGCCACCCGCCGCCGCATCGCCGAGATCCTCGAACGAGGGGAAAGCGTGCTGTTTCCCCTGGTGCTGATCACCCTCGGGGTCATCATCCTCGTCTCGGGCGGCGCATTCGGCCTGTAGGCAGGGTGGTCGGGGTCGCAGTGCGTCGGCACGGATCCATCGCTTCCCCGGGGTTGTGGGTAGTTCCCCGGCGGTGATTGCGCACCGAACCGGTGGAGTCGGGGGTGGTGCCGGGCCTGTCACTCCGCGGTGCAGGCGTCCTGGCAGGCTGGCCTGCATGGCCGACGAAGTGAGTGAGGATGATCTGGCGGGGATCCGTGCCCGGTTCCTTCCGGGGTGGTACGGGTCCCTGGATGTGGGGCCTGGCTGGTACCGGTTGATCGTCGATCTCGACCGGGAGCTGGCGGCGATCGACCCCGGCTACCAGCTGATTCAGATCAAGGAGAAGTTCGGCGGCCTGCGGTACTACGTCGAGTTCGAACCGGACCGGCCCCGGCCGGGTTTCGACGAGTTGATCCGGGCGGCGGAACGGCGGTCCGAGCGTATGTGCGAGCAGTGCGGCGGTGACGGTGGCCTCACGCGCCGCGGGAGCTGGGTCCGGACCCTGTGCGCCGCGGACGCCGAGGCGAGCGGATTCACCCTCGACGAGTCCGCACCGGACTAGAAGGGTCGGTGTGGGTCCGGGTGCACGGTGATCAGTCGTCGGTGTCTGGCAGGCGATGTCCGGCGAACCGGATCCACGGCACCGTCACGTCGTGATCGCCGAATGTGAGCGTGATGCTGACCTCGCGGACGCCCGCGGCGGTGAGGTGACGCTGGAGTGCGGTGAGGACCGCGGCGGTCGCGCGGGCGCCGACCTCTGCGGCTGTCGTGGCACCGCGTCGTCGAGCAGCTGGGCGGCCGTGCGGTACCGCTGATCGATCAGGTCCATCTCGGCGGTGATGGCGTCCACCCGGGCCCGCCGCTGCGGGTCGGCGAGAATCCGCGCCAGTCGCTCATCGCCGGAGATGAACCGCACTTCGTCGCCGCTTTCCGTCATGGTCGTCAGTATCCACTTCTGGGCCAGCTCTGGGTGCGGGTCATTTCGGGTGGACAAGTGCACCGGCCGCGCGGATCATCACCTTGCGTGGACGAGACGAGCGCCGGCGCCGCTGCGGCAGCGATACTCGACGAGCTCGTCGGTCCCTTCTACGACGCCGATGGTGTCACCGGGTACCTCGGTCTAGATGGCGATGACCTGGCGCGGATGGTCGCCGCGGAGCAGGTGATCTGGGTGCCGCTGGCCGGCGGCACACCGGTGTTCCCTGCGTGGCAGTTCCCCGACGGTCGCTGGGTGGATGAGCGGCTGCTGACCGTCTGGCAGGCCCTGCGGCGCGCCGCCGAGCCGTGGACGGCGGCGTGCTGGATGTGCGCGCCGTCGGCGGACCTCGATGACCAGACGGCGATCACCTACCTCACCCGCGGCCCGCGTGATCCCCGCCGCCTGGACACCGTCCTGGCACGTGCATCCGAGGACGGCGCCCGCTGGCTGCAGTAGGGGCGTGGCACCGGAGCGGTTACCTGGTACCGGTTTCGGCGGACCCTTCCTCGAGGACCTTCGCGGTGAGACCGCGGGCGTGTGCTGCGCTCCAGGCGGCGGCGAGGTTGTCGGCGCGGCTCTGCCAGGTCATCTCGCCGAGGTACTCGGCGTGCTGCTTCGTCGCATCGGTCCACCGCAGTTCCGCGTATAGGCGCCGGTATTGGCACCGGAGGACCACCCGCCCGAGAGCGTGGGGCGCGGTGCGGATGACGCGGTTGTGGCGGCCGCCTGCGGCGTCGTCCTGCTCTTTGGCCTGCACTGCCTTGTTCGAACCTTGGGGGACTCGCCAGTGGTGGTCTTCGCGGCTAGCGCGCCGTCGAGGAGCCGTACAGCCGCGCGGTATTGACGGTCGAGCAAGGCCATCTCTGTGGTGATGGCGTCTACGCGCGTCCGGCGCTCCGGATCGGACAGGATCTGGGCCAGCCGGCATTGCCTGAAACGAACTGCGCAGCCTCGTCGCTTGTCGCCATAGCGTCAGTATCCACCCACCGGACGGTGGTGAGCGGGGCGGCCAGCTTGTACGGATCAGGATTGGTTGCCTGCCATAGACGAGGCGGCCGCGATGGGACGGCGCAGGTGCTGGAATTTCGTCGCCTGGGCGTTACGCGGCTTGTGTGCATGTACACTGGCACTCGGTCAGGGTCCCGTCGGCGGCCGCAGCGTGACGCCATGCCTGATCGGGTGGGACCGCGCCGCCTTCCTCCGCGGGGGCCGGTACCTGCGTGCCAGCGGGCAGGGCACCGCGCCGCCAGAGCAGCGGCGCGGCGATCGCACCGGCGGCGGCGATCAGCGCGAGTACACCCCACGCGGGTACGAGACCGAATCGTGTGGCCCCCCAACCCGCGATCGGGTAGGCAATGAGCCAAGCGAGGTGCGAGAGCGAGAACTGCGCCGCGAACACGGAAGCAACGTTTGCCGGCGCCACAGCAGACCGCAGCACCTTTCCGGTCGGGGTGATAGCCAGCGCTGAGCCGGCACCGCTCGCCAGCCAGATCGCCGCGGTCACCGCCCAGCTCGGCCGGTCCACCGCAGCCATGGCAACCGCCGCAGTAGCCGCGGCGGTGAGCAGGCCCGCTCCGGTGAGCATCACGGCGCGGGCGGTCACCCGGTCGAGCAAGCGTGGTACCGCTAGTGCCACAGCTAGGGTCCCACCGCCGGACGCCGCCATCATCCACGCGACGTCGGACTCGGACCCGCTCAGTCGGTCACGGACGTAGTTGACGGTGTTCACCACCACGATCGAACCGGCCGCGGCGACAGCGAAATTGACCGCGATGACTCCTCGCAGGCTGGCGGTACCTGTGAAAATCCGCAGACCGGCGAAGATCCGGTCCGTTGGCCGCGTGGCGCCCGACGGTTTCGCGTTGGGTACCTTGGCTTGCAGCACCAGCACCGCGGACAGGACGAACCCGATCGCGGTACCGACGAAGAGCACATTGAACTCGATCACCAGCAACGCCAGCGCCGCCACGACCGGGCTGACCAGACTCTCCATCGTGTAGGCAACTTGCGAGGCCGACAACGCAGTGGTGTACTCGCGCTCATCGGTGATGATGTCGGGGATCACGGCTTGGAACGTAGGCGTGAACGCGGCCGACGCCGCCTGCAGTGATCCGATGAGCACGTAGATCTGCCAGACCTCAGTGACGAACGGCAACGCCAGCACGATCGCCGCACGGAACAGGTCCAGCGCAATCAGGAACGCGCGTCGCGGCAGCCGGTCGACGTACGCCGCCGCCACCGGTGCGATAACGACATAGAGAACCATCTTGATCGTCAGCGCCGTTCCCAGGACGACCGCTGCGGACGAGCCAGCGATGTCGTAGGCGAGCAGCCCGAGGGCGACCGTCGCTAGCCCGGTGCCGAGCAGCGCAACGATCTGCGCACTGAACAACAGGCGGAAATCGCGATGAGAAAAAGGCCCCACGATGGCTCCCAACTAGTTGGCGACGACGTCGATCGAACAGGGCCCGCAGCGCACGCCACCCCGGGCTCCGGAAAACCTAGTACTGCCTGAATCAGCGCTACTGATGGTGGTGCGCGCTCGCACCGCCAGTGACTGCACCGGTGGTGCCTCCGGTGGCAACGAGGGTGAAGTCCGCGGTCCGGACGGTGTCCTGATGTCGGAAATCCAGGAACAGCCGGTAGGTTCCCACGGAGGGAGCGACCGCGTGGAACCGGATCCGGGGACCTGCAGGCGTCTGCGGGTCCGACGGGCTCCCCTCGGGATGGATATGCAGGTAAGCGAGGTCACCGGCCCGCAACGCCACCAGGTGGCCGTACGCAGCAAGATAGGGCTGCAGATCGGTCACCGGGACGCCATTCCAGGTGACGACGGCCTGCAGCTCCCCGGCTTGGGCGGCAACGAGATCGCCCTCGAGCGTGACGGTGTAGTCGCCGCCGGTCCAGGCCCTTCTCAACTCAGGCAAGGGCCGAGGATGGAACCCGCCCGGCACGAACAGGTCGGCACCGAGCGTGAGCCCGTCCGGCGCGCCCTGCGGCACGAAATCGGCCAAGACCCGCCACACTCCCGGCGTGAGCGCCAGCTGCACAGTCCAGGACCCGGCACTGTCCATCGACGGATGGACGTGGTGAAAGACGCTGGTGTCGCGGCTCACAACGATCAAGTGCAACTGCTTGTCGTGACGTTCCTCGAAGGTGACTAGCGGCTCGCCGTCGGGCCCGAGGATCACAAAGCGAAGTTCCACGGTCCCGGCGTCGACGATCTGGATCGCCGGTTCGAAGCGATAGCCTCGAGCGGCGACCTGCAGCCCCTGTGGCACTTCGGGCCCAACGCCGTGACCGGCGTGTCCTGTGTGATCGGTATGCGAACCGTGCTCCATAACGTGCTCCTTCGCGGAAACGACAGCCACCGGGACGACACCCCGGGTGGACTCATGATCGGACGAGACGGGTGATCGCGGCAGTCGCTTCGTTCAGCTTGGTGTCGAGTTCCTGCTGGTCTGAGCGGGCGGCCTGGACGACGCAGTGCCGCATGTGGTCATCCAGCAACGCCAAGGCGAGCCCTTGCAGGGCGCTCGTCGCGGCACTGATCTGGGTCAGGATGTCGATGCAATACTGGTCCTCATCGATCATCCGCTCAATGCCACGCACCTGTCCCTCGATCCGCTTCGCCCGCATCAGATAGCGCGACTTATCGGTCAAATACCCGTGCTGCGCCGCACAGCACTCGGCCCGCTCGACCGCAACCGCGGGGATATCGGTGCTCACGCCGAGGCCGCCGTAACGTACTTGTGTGGGTCGGCGTCGAACCGAGGCCCGCACCCGGCGCAGCACAGGTAGTACCGCGTGCCCTCGAAGTCGCGGTAGAGGCCCTTGCTGACAGCGGCAGACTTGTCCACCACCGTGCCGGTCATGACGGGGCACTCCGCCGTGTCGGTACCGCCTGTGCCCGCCTGCCGGGCGCTGCGGGTCAGCTCGAGCGACTGCTCGCCGGGGCCGGTGTGCCCACAGCAAGACTGTCGGTGTGCATTGTCGGTCATCGTCGAACTCCTTCATCTCAGGCCCCCCGACCGTCTCACATTCACCTGAACGGGTACCCCAGCCGGGTACCCCGAATATATACCCCGGCGGGGTATTGACCGCAAGGGTTGCTCGGGATCGGCCGCGCGACCACCGCTCCGGCGCACTCGCCGCGACAGGAGGGCCTAGACATACCCGCCTGGGGTATGTTAAGCATGATTTGGAGATACCCACAGGGGGTATCTGAACTGGGTAGGAGAAGGCGATGACGACCAGCGAATACCAGGTGACAGGCATGACCTGCGGCCACTGCGAAATGTCCATCCGTGAGGAGGTCAGCCTTATCCCCGGTGTCGAGTCCATCGAGGTCAGCGCGCAGACGGGTCGGCTGCGTGTCACGGGAGCGCAGCAGGTGACCGACGAGCGGGTTCTCGCCGCGGTGGAAGAGGCTGGCTACTCGGCAGTGCGCAATCCATGAGTGCCATGCGCAGGCTGATCGTCTACGTGGTTGCGGTGACCGGTGTCTTCGCCAGCGCGTATGTGATCGGTGGGGTGGCAGTACCCGACTCGGCGGTCGCGCGGTGGGAGCACCGTGCCCCCGGTGGATCGCCCGCCGTGCCGGCGAGTGAACCGGGCGCCCCGCACGGTGGCGGCCACCAGCAGTGACGCAATGAAGCAGCGCGGGCCACAGGCCTGGCGATAGACCGCAAGTACGGATCGAGGAAAATGATGAGTGTGTCAGCGCCGTCGGGCGGCCGTAGTGTCGAGCTGGACATCGGCGGGATGACGTGCGCCTCGTGCGCGAACCGGATCGAGCGCAAACTCAACGGGCTCGATGGGGTCGAGGCCACGGTGAACTACGCCACGGAGAAGGCGAAGGTGCACGTCCCCGAGGGTTTCGATGCGCAGGCGCTGATCGACGAGGTGGCAAAGACCGGCTACTCGGCGACTCTCCCGCGGTCCTCGACGCCGGGGGCTGGAGGACCTGGTGCTGGGGTTGCCGGCGAGGACATGGACCCGGAGCTGACGTCCCTGAGGCAGCGGCTGATCGGCTCGGCTGTGCTGGCGGTGCCGGTAGTCGCGATGGCGATGGCACCGGCCCTACAGTTCACCTATTGGCAGTGGGCATCGCTCACGCTCGCTGCGCCAGTGATCGTCTGGGGTGCCTATCCGTTCCATCGGGCGGCGTGGATGAACCTCAAACACGGAACCGCCACCATGGACACCCTCATCTCGATGGGCACCCTAACAGCGTTCCTGTGGTCGCTGTACGCGTTGTTCCTCGGCACCGCCGGCACGCCCGGGATGACACACGGGTTCGAGTTCTCGATCGCTCCGTCGGACGGAGCAGGCAACATCTACCTCGAGGTCGGCGCAGGGGTCACGGTGTTCGTGCTCGCCGGCCGCTACTTCGAGAAGAGGTCCAAGCGGCAGGCCGGAGCAGCATTGCGCGCGCTCCTCGAGCTCGGCGTCAAGGACGTGGCAGTGCTGCGTGACGGCGCGGAGGTTCGGATCCCGGTCGCCGAGCTGGCCGTCGGCGACACCTTCGTGGTCCGACCGGGGGAGAAGGTCGCCACCGACGGGGTGGTCACGTCCGGATCCTCGGCCATCGATGCGTCGATGCTGACCGGCGAGTCCGTCCCGGTCGAGGTCTCCGTTGGGGACACGGTGACCGGAGCGACGGTCAATTCCGGAGGACGGCTTGAGGTGCGCGCCACCCGGGTCGGAGCGGATACGCAGCTCGCGCAGATGGCCAAGCTCGTCGAGGACGCGCAGACGGGGAAGGCCGAGGTGCAACGGCTCGCGGACCGGATCTCGGGTGTGTTCGTGCCGATCGTCATCGCGATCGCGTTCGCCACCCTCGGCGCGTGGCTCGGTGCTGGCTTCCCCGTCGCGGCCGCGTTCACTGCCGCGGTCGCCGTGCTCGTGATCGCCTGCCCGTGTGCACTTGGACTGGCCACGCCGACAGCGCTTCTCGTGGGAACGGGTCGTGGAGCCCAGATGGGTGTACTGATCAAGGGCCCGGAAGTGCTCGAGTCCACCCGCAAAGTCGACACCATCGTGCTCGACAAGACCGGAACGGTCACGACCGGCAAGATGACGCTGGCCGAGGTGATTGCAGAGGACGGCACCGACTCTGACGAACTGCTACGGCTAGCCGGTGCATTGGAGAACGCCTCCGAGCATCCGATCGCCCAGGCCATTGCCGCCGCGGCTCGCGACAGTGGCGGAGAACTGCCCACACCGGAAGGTTTCGCCAACGTCGAAGGACAAGGGGTGCAGGGCGTGGTCGACGGGCATGCCGTGATCGTGGGCCGCGAGAGTTTCCTGGCTGACTGGGCACTCGAACTGTCCCCTCGGACGGCGGCCGCGAAACGGGACGCCGAATCGGACGGTAAGACCGTCGTGGCGGTTGGCTGGGACGGTCAGGCGAAGGGCATCCTCGTTGTCGCCGACGCGGTCAAGCCGACCAGCGCCCAGGCCATCAGCGAACTGCGGGCCCTGGGCCTGAAGCCGGTGCTGCTCACCGGTGACAACGCCGCCGTCGCACAACGAATCGCGGCTGAAGTCGGCATCGACGAGGTCATCTCCGAGGTGATGCCGCAGGACAAGGTGTCGGTGGTCAAGCGCCTGCAGGATCAGGGCAAGGTCGTCGCCATGGTCGGCGACGGCGTCAACGACGCACCTGCGCTGGCCCAGGCCGACCTGGGCCTGGCAATGGGAACCGGCACCGACGTCGCGATCGAAGCCTCTGACATCACGCTGGTGCGCGGCGACCTGCGCAGCGCCGTTGACGCGATCAGGCTCTCTCGCAAAACGCTGAGCACGATCAAGACGAACCTGTTCTGGGCATTCGCCTACAACACCGCTGCGATACCGGTCGCTGCGGCGGGCATGCTCAACCCGATGCTGGCCGGGGCCGCGATGGCCTTCTCCAGCGTCTTCGTCGTCGGCAACAGCCTGCGGCTGCGTGGCTTCACCAGCGTCGCCAACTAACGTCGCCCCGGCCCCGGCCCCGGCCCTCCACCGCGGAGGGACCGGGGCCCTGCGTATCGGAACACCGCAGCACAGACTCCTGACAGCAGGTCACCGACGATGCATTCCCGCCGCAGCGGCCACGTCCGCTTCGCGGGCCGCGGGATCGGGCACACTCAGTGCGCCGGCTCGATGGAGCGCCCGCAACGCGAGTGCCGCGCCGGAACCGACGATGATGAGCACCAGCCAGATCAGCGCCGGGAACCCGAGCCGGTCCCCCAATGACATGAGCGCCCCGGTGCCGAGGTTGCCGGCCAGGATCCCCACGCCGACCACCGTGTTGTAGAGCCCGTAGTGGGTAGCGACGAGTCGATTGCCGGAGAGGCTGACGACCGTGTCCATCTCGAATGGGAAGACGGTCGCCGTGGCTATCGCCAGGCCCGCTGCCGCCAGCAACAGCGCCGCGATGGCGGCGACCTGCCCGGTCAGCGTTGCGGTCGGCACTGCTAGTAGCGGCACGAACGCCACCGTCATGAGCGCCATCCCGAGGCTGAGGCTGCGGGTGGGCCCGAACCGGCTCCGGAACCAAGCGGTGATCCGCAGCTGCCCGGCCACGGCGATCACACCGGTTACCACGAATACGGCCGCCACAAGGTAGGTCGACGCTTGCTCGCTGCTGGTGATCGACGCCGCGTGCAGTGGCAGCGCTAGATAGACCTGGAAAGAGAGCACGTAGGAGCC
Source organism: Tsukamurella sputi (assembly GCF_007858445.1). GTDB lineage: Bacteria > Actinomycetota > Actinomycetes > Mycobacteriales > Mycobacteriaceae > Tsukamurella > Tsukamurella sputi. The sequence goes on from NZ_VIGV01000003.1 coordinate 26,216, forward strand.
GATCATCGCGCACGAGAACAGCACGAACCGCCGGTTGCTGGCCACGGTCCGCCAGTCGGCAAGCACCGACGGCCGCGGCTCGGCTGTGGCTCTGCGGTCGCGCCGATCGCGTGGCAGAGCCAGGATCTGCGCGACGGTCAGCACGCCGAAGACCCCAGCGGCGACCGCCGATGTCACCTGGAAGTCGAAGGCCATCAACGCTACCCCGACCAGCGGGCCGATCAGGATGCCGCCCTGGTAGAAGATGTTGAAGATCGCGAAGGCTTCGATGCGCCGGTCTCCGGCGTCAGCGGCCAGGTACGCGCGCACCGCGGGGTTGAACAGTGCCCCGGCGAATCCGGTAGCTACGGATGCGATTAGCAGTGCAGGCAGCGATTCGACCGTCGCCAGCAGTACGAACCCGATGGTCCGCAGTAGGCACCCGGCGACGATGAGCGGCTTGAAGCCGAGTCGGTCGGCGAGGGTGCCGCCGATGAGGAACATCCCTTGCTGGGAGAAGTTCCGAATTCCCAGCACCAACCCGATCGCCCAGCCGGCGAGCCCGACGGGGCCAGCGAGGTATCCGGCTAGGTAGGGCATGAGCATGTAGAAGCCCAGGTTGATGGTGAATTGGTTGACCATCAACACCTGGCTGGGCCGGTCGAAGGTCCGGAACGTGGCGATGGGCCCCCTCATACGACGGTCAGCGGGTTGCGGACGTTGGTGGTGCGGGACCAGCGGGTGACCACGGTCCTGGCTGGGTCGGCGATGGTGATCGGCGCCAACGGTGGTGCGAGCGTCGGGTCGATGTTGTTGGCGTGGCAGTAGGCGTCGCTGTAGACGGTTCCGTAGTAGCGCTGGGGGCCGTCGGGGAAGATCGCAGCAACGACCGTGTCCGGCGAGCGGGTGCCGGCGATCCACCCGGCGACCTGGGCTACCGCACCGACGCTCCAGCCGCCGGTCGCGTAGTGCGTCGATGCCAAGGTCCGGCACGCCCACACCGACTCCTCGGGCGCGACCCAGTGCACTTCCGAGAACGCCGAGTAGTCGACGTTCTCCGGATAGATGCTCGAGCCAAGGCCACGCATGAGTCGCTTGTGCGCGGGCTGGCCGAAGATCGTCGATCCGATGGTGTCGACTCCGACGAGTTGCAGGTCCGGCAGGAACTGCCGCAGGGTGCGGCTGACCCCGGCCGAGTGTCCGCCGGTGCCGACCGAGCAGACGAGCACATCGATGTGCCCGAGCTGGGTCAGCAGCTCGAGGGCCAGCGGCTGATAGGCGCTGACGTTGTCCGGGTTGGTGTACTGGTCCGGGCACCACGCGGTCGGGTCCGCAGCCAGGTGCTCACAGACCCGGTCGCGTCGGGCTTGCTGCCATCCGCCCGCCGGATGAGGTTCCGTCACCAGGTCGACCTCGGCGCCGTAGGCGGCGAGCATCTGCGTCAGGATCGGCTCCAGCCCCGGGTCGGTCACCAGCGTCACCGGATGATCGTGCACGATGCCCGCGAGCGCCAGGCCGAGCCCGAGCGTGCCGCTGGTCGACTCCACGATCCGTGCGCCCGTCGTGAGATCCCCCCGTGCCTTGGCCCGTTCGATCATGTGCAGGGCAGGGCGGTCCTTCATGCCGCCGGGATTGAACCCCTCGAGTTTGGCCCAGAACCCGTGCCCGGCCGGCGCGAACGGTTCGGCGATCCGCATCACCGGAGTGTTGCCGACCAGGGCCGCCGGGCGCTCCGAGACAGGTCCGATGTCGAGGAGCGACCGGGCGGGCAACGGCGGGTGCAGCAATGACAGTGGGGGGCGAGAATCAGGAACCGTGGTCACTTCGGTGCTCACGTGCTGGGGTCCTTTCGGAAGCGGAAAAGGGCGGCACAGGTGTGTGGCACGCCACCCGGCGCGACGGTCTTGCAGGACCAGGACGGTCAGCGTGAGTCGGCAGATGGCGTGCCCGTGGCCCGCCGGGTGAAGACGTGCCACCGGTGATCAGTCCGGTGAGGGGTATCTGATCGCCCTCGACTGTGCGTGCCCTAACCAGGCCGTTACGTGTGCTCAAGATCAAGATTTGCTCAAGAACCGCGCCTCGGGTCGATCCTGGGCATACGGTCAGGCCACGATGGAGGCATGGATGCGATTGTTGCCGAGCCCAAGCCGACGGCGGTGACCGAACCGCGGCCGAAGCTGGGCCTGCGCGCGATGGTTGTCGAGGACGAGCCGGACCTCGCCGAGGTCATCGCCGACTACCTTCAGCGCAGTGGTTTCGATGTCGAGATCACCGGCGATGGAGCGGCCGCAGTCGCCGCCGCGCACCGAACTCCACCGGATGTCGTCGTCCTCGACCTCGGGCTGCCCTCGCTCGACGGTGTCGAAGTGTGCCGGCAACTGCGCACCTTCTCGGACGCCTACGTTGTCATGGTCACCGCCCGCGCCGACGAAGTCGACACTCTGGTCGGCCTGTCCGTCGGGGCGGACGACTATCTGACCAAACCGTTCAGCCCGCGGGAGCTGATCGCCCGAATCGAAGCAATGCTGCGCCGCCCCCGCGCCGGAACCGTCAACGGGCCCGCCATGCCCCAGGGCGCGGAGCGCCGCATCGGGGATCTGCTAATCGACCCGAACGGTCGGGAGGTGAGCGTCGCCGGTAGACCCGCGGCTCTCACCCGCACCGAGTTCGACCTTCTCGACGTCCTCTCCCGCCGCCCGGGCATGGTGTTCAGCCGCGACCAACTGCTCGCCGAACTCTGGGGACCGACCTGGGTCGGCGATGCACACGTCGTCGACGTCCACATCGCCAGCCTGCGTCGCAAGCTCGGCGACACCACCACCGAGCGGCGTTACATCCGCACCATCCGCGGCATCGGTTACCGAATGGGTGACGGCCGGTCGAAGCAATGAGCGCGCCCCGATCCGACGCACGGCGCACCCGTCGCCCACGTTCGGGGTTCACCACCAGGCTGTTCATCGCCCAGACCATCGTCATCGCCGCTGGCGCTGGGGCCTCCGCGCTGGTGGCGTGGACTGTCGCACCGCACCTGTTCCACACCCACATGGCCCACGCCGGCCTGCCGACCACCTCACCCCAAGCCAAACACGTCGAGGAGGCGTTCGCCTCCTCACTGGTGGTATCCGTCTCGGTCGCCCTGTTGAGCTCCGTGGTCCTCGCACTGGTCGTCAGCTGGCTGATCACCCGCCGCGTCCGACGCTCCATCGGCGCCGTGGTGACCTCGACGGCGAACATCGCCGCCGGCAACCACGCCATTCGCGTCCCGCCCAGCCGCCTGGGCCGCGAATTCAGCGACCTGACCCGCAGCGTCAACCGACTCGCCGAGCAAATCGATACCACCGAAGAGATCCGCCAGCAGATGCTCTCCGACCTCGCCCATGAACTCCGGACGCCGATCACCACCATCACCGCCCAAATCGAAGCCGCCGAGGACGGCATCCGCACGCCGGGCGCGCAAATGTACGGCGTCATCCGCAGCGCCACCGGCCGCCTCAAGCGACTCGCTGACGACATCGACGCCGTCTCCCGCGCCGGCGAACGACAACTACGCGTCGAAGCAGAGCCGACCGCGGTCAACGACATCACCACCGCCGCGGTCCGAGAAGCGCAACCCGGCTACGACGCCGTAGGTATCCACCTCGGCCTCGGACCCACCACCACCGACCTCGTCGACGCCGACCGTGCCCGCATCGGCCAGACCCTCGCGAACCTGCTCAGCAACGCACGCCGACACACCCCACCGGGAGGCAGCGTCACGGTCAGCAGCCGCCGCCGCGACCACAACCTCATCGACATCATCGTCGAGGACACAGGCGAAGGCATCGCCAGCGAACACCTCCCACACATCTTCGACCGCTTCTACCGCACCGACACCTCTCGCAGCCGCGACGCCGGCGGCAGCGGTATCGGCCTGACTATCGCCCGCGCGCTCGCCGAGGCCCACGACGGATCCCTCACCGCCACCAGCCGCGGCCCCGGACAAGGCGCCCAGTTCACCCTGACCCTGCCGGTCTACAAACGCCGCAACACCAAGCGAGAACACCCACCACCGGAACCCGGTACAGCCTCGAGCCCACTACCCCGACCGCCCCTTCAACGAACCCCACAGAGAATCCCTGCCAGAAAGACGAACCGATGAACCCGAAACGACTGATCACCACCGCCGCCGTCACCGCCACTATTGCCCTCGCCGTCACCGCCTGCGGCGACGACATGTCCACGATGAACATGAACGACGACACCAGCACTACCCCCACCTCAACCCAACCGTCGATGCCCGCAGGCCACTCGATGAGCAGCTCCCCGACTTCATCGCCGACACCTCACACAAGCATGCCGGGTATGTCGGGTATGCCAGGGATGGGCGACGGCAGCCCGACAGTCAGCCCCGCTGCCCCCTAAGCAGGGCCGCCCCCGACTTCCTCGACGTCAAACCAAGGAACCAATTCATGACACCGGTGACCAGACGAACAGCCCTCTTCGGCGGTCTCGCCGCGCTCAGCGTCGGCGCGCTCGCCGCATGTGGCGACAAGACCGCCAGCACGCCGAGTGGTGCCTCTCGTGCGCTGCAAGGACCGCCACTACAGGCCACACCCCAGGCCGGACAGAAGGTCGTTGAGACGACCCTCACCGCGCGCGAGACCACCGTAGACCTCGGCGGTATCACCGCCCGTACCTGGGCCTACGACGACGCCCTCCCCGGCAAGGTCCTGCGCGCCAACGCCGGAGACTTCCTCCGCGTCACCCTCGACAACAAGCTTCCCGCCGACACCACCATCCACTGGCATGGCATCCGCCTGCGTAACGAAGCTGACGGCGTTCCCGGCGTCACCCAGGATGCTGTGCGCCCCGGGGGGCGATTCGTCTACGAGTTCACCGCCCCGGACGCCGGCACCCACTACTTCCATCCCCACGTCGGTGCCCAACTCGACCGTGCCCTCTACGCTCCGATCATCATCGACGACCCCAATGAACCAGGCGCCTTCGACGCCGAGTGGATCGTCGTCCTCGACGACTGGACCGACGGCATCGGCAAGAACCCTGACCAGATCCTTGCCGACTTCCAAGCCAAGACCGGACCTTTGCAGACCGGAATGGGCGGGATGGGTGGCATGGACCACTCCTCGATGCCTGGCATGGGAAGCTCTCCGCTGGGCGATGCTGGCGACGTGGTCTACCCGCACTACCTCATCAACGGCCGAATCCCTACGGCGCCGACCGAGTTCCGCGCCAAGCCCGGACAACGCATCCGCCTGCGGATCATCAACGCCGGCTCCGACACCGTCTTCCGGGTCGCCCTTGGCGGTCACACGATGACCGTCACCCACACCGACGGACACAGGGTCAACGACATGCAGGCCCGCGCGCTCTTCGTCGCTATGGGGGAACGCTACGACGTGACCGTCACCGCAGGCGACGGCGCGTTTCCGCTAGTCGCCGCCGCCGAAGGTAAGAAGGGCCAGGCTCTGGCAGTCCTGCGCACAGGCTCCGGCGCCGCACCCGCCGCCGACATTCGCCCCGCGGAACTGGACGGCCCGGTCCTGCTCGGCGCCACCGAACTCACCGCCGCCGACTCCGCGCGCCTTCCTGACGCCCAGCCCGACTCCACGATCAAGGTCACTCTCAACGGCCAGATGGACCCGTACGCCTGGGGCATCAACGGCAAGAAGCACGGCGAAGACACGCCTCTGCGCGTCAGCAAGGGCCAGCGACTGCGGATGCAGATCACCAACGAAACGATGATGCTCCACCCCATGCATATCCACGGCCACACCTGGGGCCTCCCCGGCAGTGGCGGACTGCGCAAGGACACGGTGCTCATCAAGCCCATGGGCTCGGTCGAGGTCGACCTCGACGCGGACAACCCCGGAACCTGGGCCCTGCACTGCCACAACATCTATCACATGGAGATGGGCATGATGACCACCCTCAAGTACACCTGACGCGACCGACGTCTCCGCGGCTGCCCCCGATGGCGAGTGCGACCGACCAGCCACCAACTACTATGCTACTTAGTAGTTGGTGGCTGGTTCGTTAGCCGCCGAGAAGGGGTGAGGATGCGACGACAGTCCACACGGGCATCGCTGGGCGATGATGACCGTCCCCCGAGCGGCAGCTCGAGTCTGCGCCGGTGCGCCGGTGTGATCGCGGTGCTTGTGGTCGCGATGCTGCTCGGCGGGTGCGTTCAGCTCAGCGACCGGGCACGCGATGGCGGGATCATCGCTCCGGATGGCAAGGCCAGGCACTTCTACCCGCCCGAGCGGCGCAGCGTCGTCGGTGAGCTGTCCGGACGTAGTGTCACTGATCCCGGGGCCACGCTGCGACTGTCGGACTACGCCGGAAAGGTCGTGGTGATCAACGTCTGGGGCTCCTGGTGCGCCCCCTGTCGTCTCGAGGCTCCTGCTCTGGAAAAGGTGTACACGGCGCGCAAGTCCAAGGGTGTGCAGTTTCTCGGTATCGACGTTCGTGAAACCGCCGGCGACGATGCGGCGCGGGACTTCATCCGCTCCCACGGGCTGACCTATCCGTCGATCTACGATCCCCCTGGCAAGACGCTGCTCGCGCTCGGTGAGCAGTACCCGACCACAGTAGTGCCGATGACCTTCGTCCTTGATCGGCAGCATCGCGTGGCCGCGGCATACCTGACGACGATCGACGAGAAGACCCTCACCGATGCCGTGGACCGCGTCGCCGGGGAGGGCTGATGGGACAAGCCTTTGCCGACGCCGCCGTGTCAGGTCCGCTGATCCTGGCGATCGGGGCATGCCTGCTCGCCGGGTTGGTGTCCTTCGCCTCGCCGTGCATCGTGCCCCTTGTTCCCGGCTACTTGTCGTACCTCGCGGGGCTGGTCGGCGCCGAGGCTCCAGCGACGTCGATCGCAGAGCTCGGCGGCAGCGGAAAGGCGGTAGACCGGTCCGGTCGGTGGAGAGTGCTCGGCGCAGCCGCGTTGTTCGTCGGCGGGTTCACAGCGGCCTTCCTCTTGATGACGATGTCGGTGTTTGGTCTGGCGGCGACGATTCGGCTCAATGCAGAGACGCTGATGCGGATAGGTGGGGGAATCACCATCATCATGGGCTTGGCGTTCATCGGATTGGTCCCGGCACTTGCCCGCGAGGTGCGTTTTGCGCCACGACCCTGGACCACGCTTGCCGGTGCCCCGCTGCTGGGCGGGGTGTTCGCGCTCGGCTGGACTCCCTGTATCGGTCCCACCCTGGCGGGGATCATGTCGATCATTGTGGGCACCAACGCAGCGCCGGCACGCGGTGCCGCGCTGGTGGTGGCCTACTGCGTAGGCCTGGGCCTGCCGTTCATCGCACTCGCCGTCGGATCGACCGCCGCGGTGCGGGCCGTCGGATGGCTTCGCCGCAACAGCCGACGCATCCAGGTCGCCGGCGGCGTGCTCATGATCGCCGTCGGACTCGCCCTGGTCACCGGCTACTGGTCCGACTTCGTCGACATGGTCCGGCGGCTCTTCGTCTCCAACATCGTCATGCCGATCTGACAGGAATCGCCGTCGACACGCACCAACCAGTACGCCCGCGATCGCCCAGACGACTCGCGACGAGCAGCACCACCACGGTCCAGAATTGAGGAGATCTCACTCGTGACCACGCAGACAGCACGAAGGCTCCCATCCGCGACATCCACTCGGTGGGGGCCGGCTCATTGGCCGTGGACGCACACAGCGGTCAGGCTACTTCTGGCTGCCGCCGGCGGCGGAGCGATGTTCATCTCGTTCCCACCCACCGCGCTGTGGGGAGCGGCGCCGGTCGGTGTCGCGCTCGTGGTCGCCGCCGTGTGGGGCTGCGGAATCGGCCAAGCCCTGCTGTACGGCTACGCCGCGGGGCTGGCGTTCTTCCTGCCCTTGCTTCCGTGGGTAGGCATCTACGTTGGGGCTGGGCCGTGGATCGCGCTCGCCGCGGTCGAAGCCGTCGCGGTAGCGGTGTTCGGCGCCTTGGTCAGCCGGATGGTGGTTCTCCCCGGCTACCCGCTGTGGTGCGCCTGCGCGTGGACAGCGACGGAGGCACTGCGCAGCCGCCTGCCATTCGGCGGGTTCCCTTGGGGAAAGTTGGCGTTCGGGCAGACCGATGGGCCTCTCGTACAGTTGGCCGCGATCGCCAGCGCACCGGCCGTCTCGTTCGCGGTCGCCCTCATCGGGTGCTCCGGTTTCGCCGTGGTCCGCGCGGCACTGCGGAGGTCACCGCGCGCTGCTGTCCGTGCGTCGCTTGGTGGCATCCTCCCGTTCGCCGGCGCAGCACTCCTAATCGCGCTACCAGCGTACGAACCGCGAGCGAGCGTGACCGTTGCGGTGATCCAAGGCAACGTTCCCCGCCTAGGACTGGACTTCAATGCTCAGCGTGCCGCAGTGCTCGAGAATCACCTACGACGCACCGAGGACCTCGCCAGTGCCATCGAATCTGGCCAGATGCCCCGGCCCGCCATGATCGTCTGGCCCGAGAACGCCTCGGATATCGACCCGCTGCGCGATCGGCAGGTGCGCGCGCGGATCGATGAGACGGTCAACAGGCTCGGCGTACCTGTCCTCGTCGGTGCAGTGCTCTCCGCCGACGACGGCACATCACGCAACGTCTCCATCGTCTGGAACCCCGGCTCCGGTCCTGGACAGCAACACATCAAGCGGCGACTGGTGCCCTTCGGGGAGTACCTACCGATGCGGCCGCTCGCGACCCGCCTGTCCGCATACGCCGACAAGGCCGGCCGGTTCGTGCCTGGCGATGGTGACGGCATTGTCACCCTCGCTGGCATACCGACCGCGGCTGCCATCTGCTACGAAGTGGCCTTCGACGACCTCGTCCGTGAATCTGTACGCGGTGGAGCCCAGCTGATCACCGTGCCCACTAACAACGCGACCTTCGGCCGCACGGCCATGTCGTACCAACAACTGGCGATGTCCCGACTGCGGGCCATCGAGCACCGCCGCACCGTCCTGATCGCCGCGACGAGTGGCGTCAGCGCTGTCGTGACCCCGGACGGGACGGTCACCGACCAGTCCGCACTGTTCAGCGCGGATACTCTGATCGCGACTGTTCCCCTCGACGACCGGCTCACACTCGCCACCCGCTGGGGCGCGTTGCCCGAAGCGGTCACGTCCGCCCTGGCCGCTGCGGCCCTGATCGCCGCAACGGTGATCAAACGGCGCGCACGTCGCACCACCGGTCTCAAACAGTCGGTCCCCGCCGATACGACGCCCGTGCCCATCGACGAGCAGAAGACACCATGAGCGTCGCCCTTCCCCCCGGACCCGACGAGTGCGCCTCAACCCCGCCGTGGCATCGCCGGCACCGGTACGCACTGGCCCTTATTGCGATCGCTGCCGCGCTGCTGCTCATCGCCGTCTCGACCGCGCATTCGCTCACGGAAAAACCAGGAGACCACGATACCGCCTCCACCGGCACCCGCACTGGAACCGAGGCCCCACTCCAGGCCAGCTCAGCCCGCGGTGTACCTAAACCGCAGTGCGGCGGAACGAAATCGGTATCAGCCCGATCCGTTGGGCCCCTGGCAGATCTGTCCGAGCCCTGCCTCACTACCCCCGATGTGATCAACCTCGGACAACTCACCGCAGGCAGAACCACTTTGCTCAACTTCTGGGCGTCCTGGTGCGGGACGTGTCGCGAAGAAATGCCGATCCTCTCGCGCTATGCCCAACGCCCCGAAGCAGTCCAGGTACTCGGGATCAACGTCCGCGACGTCGAGAGTTACGCTCGTACCTTCGCCACCGATCTCGCCCTCGCGTACCCGAGCATCATCGACGCGGACGGCGCGGTCGCGAGGACACTGCAGATCCCGCCCCTGCTGCCGCTGTCCTTTCTCGTCCGCCCCGACGGCTCCGTGCAGCGGATCGTGGACCCGCTGGTCTTCCGATCAGTACAGGACATCGAGGACGCTGTTGCTAGGGCGCAACCCTCGCTTCCGGGCAAGTGAGCGCTTCAGTCGATGGAACGGTCAGAACACCCACCCGCACCTGCTCGACGACTCGCCGCGCCTGGTACCTGTACCGGCGGAGCGGGTGAGAGTACCTCGCCTGCGGACCTGGCGGGCTCGACCACTCACCATAAAGTACTATGCAAATTAGTAGTTGCGTGATGAGGCGGGTCGAGGGAGGCTGAATGGTTCTGCAACGGCGAACTCTGCTGGCGCGGACGGCAACCGGAATCGGAGCCGTCGCGATCACGTCCGCCTGCGGTGCCGAGCGGGGCGCGGTGCCGCTGAGCGGATCCTCGTCCTCACCGAAACCGTCGGGCGCCGTGCCACTGATCGAGCTGGCGCCGGCCGACGGCGCCGCGGAGGTCACACCCCGCACACCGGTCACTGTGCGTGTCGTGGGCACCGGCGCCCTCGCCGAAGTCACGCTCACCAACGAGGCGGGACGCGCCGTTGCCGGCACGTTGGACGCACCGCGCAAATCCTGGTCGGCCGGTGAGCCCCTTGGATTCGGCCGCACCTACCGCTTGCGAGCGGTCGCGGTCGATGAGGCAGGACGCCGGACCGAACGGCAGAGCACGTTCACCACTCTCGCGCCACAGGCGCAGGCGACGATGGAGCTGGCAACGACGGCGGGCACCCCGGTCGGCGAAGGGCGGACCTACGGTGTGGGGCTGGTGCTGGTGGCGAAGTTCGACACCGACATCGCAGACCGCGCCGAGGCAGAACGTCGTATGAAAGTCACCTGTACACCCGCGGTCGAGGGAGCGTGGTGCTGGGTCTCGAATACCGAAGCGCATTGGCGACCTGAGAAATACCACACGCCGGGCACTCAGATCACCGTGGACGCCGCGCTATACGGTGTCCGCCTGGGCGAGCGCCTCTACGGCGCCGAGGACGTGCGTGCCAGTGCGACCATCGGCGCCTCGCATGTCTCGATCGCCGACGACGCGACCAAGACGGTCACCGTCTACGACGGCGGTAATCTCGTCCGTACGATGCCCACCTCCATGGGCATGGGCGGCAGCGAGATCATCAACGGCAACACCATCAGCTTCTGGACCCAACGGGGCATCTACACCGTGATGGACAAGGCGAACCCGGTGGTGATGGACTCGTCCACCTACGGGCTACCGATCAACTCGCGCTTGGGGTACAAACAGACGATCAACTACGCGACACGGATCAGCACAGACGGTATCTACCTGCACCAACTCGACAGTTCTGTGTGGGCGCAGGGCAACACGAACACTTCCCACGGGTGCCTCAACCTCAACGGTGACAACGCTCGATGGTTCTTCGACTTCTCGGTCCCCGGCGACATCGTCGAAATCCGCAACACTGGCGGCGCACCTCTCGAGCAATGGCAGAACGGTGACTGGAGTGTGCCCTGGCAGCAGTGGACCAAAGCCAGCGCCCTGGCGTCGTCGGAAGGCCGCTGACCAGGACGGAGAATGGGCGAGGCAGTCCGGATCTGTCTGAGCACATCCCGGTAGCCCCGCCGACTCGTCACAACGTCATCACCCATATCGCCACCGCGATCGCGGCCGTAGCACCTGCTGCGACTGCGGTACGCCCCCACCGAGTGTGCGGGTCGGAGCGCAGCGGAAACAGCACCTGCCGGACCAGCGCGTAGGCAGCGAGTCCGATCACGAAGATCGCTCCCGAGTGCCGGACGCCCAGGAACAGGAATTCGGCCCCTATCGCCAGCGTCCCGCACGCCGCAGCTTCAAACAGCTGCACCGGATAGCGTGAAGCGGCCACCCTCCGATCCGATGACCACAGTGACCACCGCGACACGGTGACCTTTCCAGCGCAACAGCCGGTCAGCCAACACCCCGGCCTCCCGACGGCCATCCCTGCGAGCAGTGCCGGGGCAGCAGAATCGAGCACCGCGCCCCATGACAGTCCGATCGCCGGCGCCCCCATCACCAAGACCACCGCGGCAGCGGCGTTGAACCCCTGAATGCAGGCTCCGGAGGACAGCAGCTTCCGTAGCGGCATCCGATGGATTGCCAAGAACCACAACCGCGCGCCGAGAAACCCCACAGCACAGGCCACACCGCTGATCCCCACCGCCGCGAATGCAGAGCCGCCAGCGAGGGAGACGTTCACTGCCATGAGCGCGACCGCGACGACAGCGCCGAGCCCCACCAGCAGCGGCCAACACCACGCTGCCACCGCGGGCCCGTGTGCCAGAGGCGCGAACACCGTCCGGACCCGCATCTGCTGGTCCGGAAGCTTCATCTCGCCCGCCAGCTCGCCCGCCTGCGTCGCAGCCGGTGTCCACGCTGCTCGCACCCGAATATCCCACTCGCCTGCCGGGATCCCCGATAGCCGCTCGGTCACAGCGACCGGCCGCCCGCGGGCCGCCGCGAGACTGACATCGCGCTGGCAGGTGAATCGCCCTTGCGTATCGTCGGCCTCGGCGCCGATCCGTAGGCCCTCGTACTGCATCCGGAGCGCACCGGGAGCGCTGACCGCGTCTAGCACGTACGTAGCGGACAGTCCTTGTGGCTCCGCTTCGTTCACTGGGTCGCAACCGCCCACCGGACCGGTGATCGTCGAGATCCTCTCCGACGCCTGCACCGCGTCATGCCGCACCGGCGCGCCGACGGATTCGGTCACCGTTGGAAGGCCCACGTCTGGATCCGGCACGCTAGAGAGATGTTTCATCGATCAGGCCTCTCCCGAGATTGAGCTACTAACACGCTTAGTAGGTAACTACTATGTTGAATAGTAGATGAGGGGCGGGCAGGCCCGCCACCAAGAACTACTATGTGATCTAGTAGTTATGCTGAGTTCGAGGAAAGACAAGCGCGAGGTGAGGAGGGTGCACTGTGAGTGGTATGAACCGCAGGGCGGTCATTGGACGGGTGCGGTGGTGGCACGCAGCGGCTGGCGGTGCGCTGATCGCACTGGTGATCGCGATCCCCTCCCGAGTGCTTCCCAATCCTGTCTTCACCCGGATGACGCCGGTGCGCTGGTGGGACTACCTCGTCCTCGTGGTGGTGACCGTTCTCGCGGCCGCCTGGCTGGCAGCTCCGGTGGTGGCCGGGTGGAATCGTGGTGCTGTGCGAGGCACTTCCGGTGTGGTCCTGTCGACGCTCGCGGTGGGGTGCCCGTTGTGTAACAAGGTCGTCGTCGCGATGTTGGGCGCGTCGGGAGCGTTGACGCTGTGGGCGCCGCTGCAGCCCCTGGTTGCTGTCGTCTCGGCCCTCGCCATGGGTGCCGCGGTCGCCACCCGCTGGGGGATACGGTGGTCGTGGCGGGGCGGCGAGCCTGAGCATCCGCTACAGGTGAGCGAATGCCCCGCCGGGGTGTGCGACCCCTCGGCGAAGATGCCTGTGGCTGTGGACACGACCGCCGGGCATCGGCATTCGTGACTCGTCGAATAGCGGCACCGGAGCGTAGTGGCTCAAGGACGTAGGCGCTCGGGACTCGGTGTACGGTCGCTGAAATGCGACTCGTGGGTCGCACTCGCTAGTCACGATGAAGCGTCGCAGCGGATGTTGCTGCGCAGTTGGCCCCCCGGGGAACAGGCAAATCTCTCTGTCACGCTGCGCCACGGGCGCAGCGGGCTAGAGCGCTGGGCAGGAAATAGCGGACACGACGAGGGCTGCAAGCGCCACCGTAGCGGCTGATCCCAGGGCGGTGGCCGCGGCGACCGCGCCGCAGTGGCGCACGCGAGCACTGCGGCTCGCTGCGGGGAGCTGTAGGCGGCGGGCCCGCGCCGAGGTCGCGGTGGTCGCCATCGCCAGAGTAGGGCCCCGCCCGGCTGTCCCTGATCGCTGCCGCACCGATTGTGCGGAGGCCATCTGCAGCAGGGCCCGGTGTACCGTGGCCGCCCCGCAACGGCGTGCTGCTGCTCCGTCAGCGATCGCCTCGACCAATTCCCGCACGGCGCTCGGGGCGTTCCGGCACAGCGGGATCGGGCGCAGGACCTGCCCGATGACCTCAGTGATGGCAACGATCAGGTGGTGGCGACCGCGGAGGTGTGCGTGCTCGTGTGCCAGCACTGCCGCCAGCTCGGAGGGTGCCAACAAGGTCTGTAGGCCGCGGGAGATCACCACCATCCCGCCCCTGGGTGCGGCGATGGCGAATGCCAAGGGGGCGTCGTGCTCGAGGCACCACACTCGGCCGTCCCCGGCGGCTGGACTGGCCACCAGCCTTATTCGGTCGCAATGCAACGTCGCGACCGCCCGCCGGCGCGCGAGGACGAAGACGCAGCGCACGCCGGAGATCACGACGGAGCCCGCAATGAGCGCGGCTAGTGCGGCGCCGGTCGCCCGGCGTCCCTGCGGCACGGTGCCATGGACCGCCAGGGACCAGCAGTCTCCGAACGCAGTGGTTACCGAGTAGTCTGCGTGCAGCGGCAGCAACAGTGCCACGATCGCTAACGCCGTCAGCAGTCCAAGCATTGCCAGCGCTCCCACCCAGCCGATGAGCAGGGCAACTGGATCGAGCCGCGTACGCCCCGCGCGGGTGAGCAGCACAGGTCCGGCAGCCGCGATCGCAGCCGCCGCGACGACCAATGCCGCGAACACCGTCATCGTGTACTCATTCCCTCCATCCGGGTCCGGATTCGGATCTCGCGCACCGGGCTTAGTCTATTGCTGCCGTGACCGACGGCGTAGTGCCCGCCGGATGACCTTTGATTCCTCGTCCGACGCGGACTCGGTGAAGTGCAGCAGCACTGCCTCAGGATCGCCGGATGCATCCAGCACGTCACGCAGCGCCTGGGTCGCAGCCTCCGCGCGGCTGAGTGTCGGCTCGTAGAAGTAGGCCTTGCCGACCTTCTCGCGTTGGACCCACTGCTTGCGGTGCAGGTTGTCTAGAACCGTCATCACCGTGGTGTAGGCCAGTGCCCGCCCGGTGTCGAGGGCATCGACCACCTCCTGCACCTTCAAGGCGTGCTCACTGTCCCAGAGCACTTGCATGACCGCGGATTCCAACTCACCAGGCAAGGGTCGCACTCCTCCTTAGTACTATCGTGGATAGTAGCAGGATCTTGATTGAATCTTGAATACCGCAGGCCAACCCCATTGTAGGTGGCAGTTAAGGCTCTGCATCTGCTCGATCACCGCTTCCCTCTGTGGCGTCTGTGACGTACGGTTCGGATGGTACTCAAGGGGTGCCGGTGCGGCGCGTCAAACTTTGCGTAAAAAGATTGCGCACCAACAATATTCCGCTTCTGATCCCCTCGCGTGGGCGCAACCTCCCCGCGGGGGGCGGTCGGCTCGTTGAAGGAGATGTTCCGTGGTGAATCAGCATCGATGGGCGTCTGGAATGCAGCGGGCGGCGGCGGTGACGATCGTGGCTGCGATCGTGGTCGGCGGAGCGGATCCTGCGTGGGCGCGGCACGTGGGAGACGACCCTCGAGCAGGTCACTCGGTCGCGGTGGTTCCTTCGTTGATCGTGCGCCTTGCGGACTTTGATCAGCAGATCGCGGCTTTGCAGAACGACGTTGACATTCGGCGGCAGTCGGTGAACAAGGCGGTGATCGACGTGGCGTTGGCCGCCGACGCTGCGCGGGCCGCGACGAATGCAGTAGTAGTTGCGGATCGGGAGGCCGTGGCTTCCGACCAGGCAGTGGATGCTGCTCAGCGCAGGCTCGATGAGATGCTCCGCGCCGCCTACATGCAGGGGAACACCTCGGGCGGGGTCGCGGATGCTCTGACCGCCCCGGATGGGCAGACGGCGGTAGACCGCACTGCGGTTCTTCGGCGCGTTGCTGCCGCCCAGGCAGGTACTGTCACCGGCCTCAATGACGCCCGGCGGCGGGCGCGATCGAGCCGCGATGCTGCGCGGATCGCGAAGATCTCCGCGGATGCAGCGGCTGGCGCGGCTGCCGACCGCCGCACCCGAGCGCAGGGGTCGGTGGCCCAGACCCTGGAGGCGCTGCGTTCGGCGACCGATCAACGCCGACGGTTGGATTTGCGTCGGCAGACGGCCGCAAGGGCGCTCGCCGAGGCGAAGGCGAAGTCCGGGGATGCCGCAGGTCAGCAGCGGATCTATGACCAATACGTCGTCAGCGAACAGCAGACAGTGACGGTGCCTTCCTCGCAGCCGGCTCCTGCACCGGCGGCACCCCCGAACGCAAGCACACCCGTAGCGGCTCCTTCTGCGGCACCGGCAGTGTCGGCGCCCGGGGGGCCACCGTCGGCCGCGACCGCAGCGTCGTCGTTGCTCGGGCAACTGAGCAACCTGTTCGGGTTCACGCCGCAACCGCAGACCGCATCCCAGGTCCCGGCTCAAGCGGCAGCCCAGGTGCCTGCAATCCAGGCACCAGTAGCGCCTGTGTCAGTCGCGTCGATGTCGGGCAAGCAAATGATTGACACGGTCATTGCCCGGGGCCTGTCGGTGGTCGGCACCAGATATTCCTGGGGGGGTGGTGATATCAACGGCCCCACCGTCGGGGTCCGCGACGGCGGCGTTGCCGATACCTTCCGTGACTTCGAGAACCCGGGATTTGATTGCTCGGGCCTGACGCTGTTCGCATTTGCTGCCGTCGGCATCAAGCTCCCGCACTACAGCGGCTACCAGTACAACATCGGCAAGAAGGTTCCGCTCGCTGAGATCAAGCGGGGTGACCTGATCTTCTTCGGCCCGAATGCGAGCCAGCACGAAGCGCTCTATCTGGGTGACAACCAGATGCTTGAGGCACCCGAGTCCGGATCGACGGTCAAAGTATCGCCGCTGCGCACCGACGGCGCGATGCCCTACGTGGTCCGGCTGATCAATTCGTAGACCCAGTTCTAGTTACGACCTGTCGAAGGCTGTGGGAACGGTACTGCTGCTGGAGTGGGAGTCCGGCGACGGCCTGAATGCTGTGGTGGAAATGCCATGTTGCTGGGACTGGCGAGATGCCAACTCCGTGGGACTGCGTGATGCAGTGCAGGTGAGAAGGCTGACAGTCGCCAGGTAGGTCGGGACCCTACACCTGCCCGGAACTCCGCCTGCGGCGCGATCGGCTCCGGCGGGACGCCCTCAGTTCGCGAACGAGGTGTCCGGCGCCACCACGTCGCCGGCCTCGGCCAGGGTGCGGAGTTGCTTCTCCTGGAGTTTGCTCAGCATGTGGGTGTTGACGATCTGATCGTGCGTCCGCGCGGCCTGCTGGTATGCCTCGCGTCCCATCTCGGTGAGCTCGGTGACCGTCATCCGGCGATCGCCGGGCTCGCCGCCCCTGACGACGAGACCCCGCTCGGCCAGGTCGCCGAGAACGCGCGACAGTCGACTGCGACTGATGAGCACCGCCGCTGCGAGGTCTTTGACCGGGACCGGCTCGGTCTGTCCTGCTAGACGTAGAAGTACCTCGAACGTCGACATCGACAAGCCGTGACGAGCCTGCAGCTGCATATCGACCTCGTGCGAGATGCGGTGGTACATCCGCACGACGGCGTACCACGCGTCATCGGCATCGCCGCGTTCGGCGCCTGGTGGGGGGTTCAACTGCACGGTGCAGACTCCTCATGGTCGGGCATCACCAACACTAGGTTGGCGCTGAGCACTGCCTCAACTACTATAGGTGCGTGCGCACGCACCTATATGGCCCTGACCGCGGCTCTCGCCCGGCTCGATCGCTGGAGTGGGCGTCGCATCGATATCCCCACCGCTGTCTCAGAGAACCAGGATCACTCATGCAGGGCGATAGAAGCGATCGTGTCCTGACAGTCACGACGAAGACGCTCGCGGTCCTCGTTGCACTGGTCGCTACGGGTCAGGCGGCCCTGGCCGGACGGTTCATGGCGGGGGACTTCGAGGCCATCGAGATCCACACCGAGATGGCGTCCGTACTCGGCGCCCTCGTGATCCTGACGGCAATCGTCGCCGCTGCCCGCGCCGTCCGTCGCCGCAGTCTCGGGCCCGAATTGGCTGTCGCTGGACTCCTCGTGGCCGGCACCGCGACCCAGGCTGCAGTCGCCAACATCAACCTGCTCGCAGTCCACGTTCCGTTGGGTGTCGCGGTGATCGCCCTGAGCTACTACCACGTGGCACGAACCCTTCGATCGCCCACGGCGCCCACGGTGCGAGTACTGGACGAAATCGGTGCTGGCCAGTGAACCCACGGATCTCACGGCGCACCGCACTGCGCGGATTGGTCGCTGCGGCCGGCGTCGCGGCCGCCGGCGCGTTGACCGCATGGGAACTGTCCGGGGCGAAGGTCGTCGGAAACACCGTCGAAAGCACCGCCCGCCTACCCGAACCGTACTCGCTGGTAGGCGCAGTGCCTCGCAGCGCAACACCCCGCCTCGTCGACGCCGGGGGAGAGCGCTACCGGTTCGTCCAGCAGCGGCGCCGCATCGAGATTCTCCCGGGGTATCACACCGAGATCTGGGGCTACGAAGGTCAGTTCCCGGGGCCGACCATCAGGGCGACGCGAGGTCGACCGGTCTCCGTGGACCTCGTCAACGACCTCGAGGTTCCCACGGTCCTGCACCTCCACGGCGGTCACACCCCTGCGGAGTCCGACGGGTATCCGACGGACGTGATCCTTCCTCGCACCCCGAATCCGCACGCAGGCATCCACAGCGGCATGCATGCGCCCGACCCGCTGGCGAAGGTCGTCACCGGCGGCAGGACGTACACGTACCCGAATCAGCAGGAAGCAGCCATGCTCTGGTATCACGACCACCGGATGGACTTCACCGGTGCGTCAGTGTGGCGCGGCCTCGCGGGCATGTACATCATCGATGACCCGAACGACGGGAGCCTCGGCCTGCCCGCCGGCGACCGTGACATCCCGATGATGCTCTGCGACCGCTCGTTCGATCACGACGGCCAGCTCGTGTACCCCGCACTCGACGCTACGGCGATGATGACGCCCGGCGTCACGGAGCAGTACATGACGGGGGTGCTCGGGGACGTCATGCTCGTCAACGGTGTTCCATGGCCGCGCTACCGGGTACCCGGTGTGCGGCACAGGCTCCGGTGGCTCAACGCCTCGAACGCCCGCGTGTACAAGCTGCGCGTCGTCAGCTCCAACGCGCAGGCTCCGGGATTGGTCCAGATCGGCTCCGATGGCGGGCTGTTGTCGGCACCCCAGGACCTGACCGAGCTGAACATCGCGCCCGGCGAGCGGTTCGACACGATCCTCGATCTCCGCGGCTTCCGCCGCGGCGACACAGTCACAATCGTCAACGACCTCGGGGAGGGTCGCATGACCGAGGTCGCCCGTTTCGAGGTCACCGAAGAGGCCACTGACACTTCACGCGTTCCGGACCGCCTGACGACGATTCCGGCAGTCCGTCGGGCCGACGCCGTCCGTACTCGTGACCTGCACTTCCAGATGGGAACCATGGCCAACGGCCGGCACGGCTGGCTCGTCAACGGCCGCGGCTACGATCCGCATCGAACCGATATCGACGCCGAGCTCGGAGACCTGGAGATCTGGCGAATCACCAGCAACTTCAACCACCCGGTACATGTGCATCTCAACGCCTTCCTCGTGCTCAGCGTCAACGGAGACGAACCGAGGCGGGAAGACCGAGGTTGGAAGGATACGTTGAATCTCGGTGCCGGCGAACGCGCCGAGATCGCGATCCGGTTCACGGACTACACCGGTCGCTACCTCGTGCACTGCCACAACCTCGAACACGAAGACATGGCGATGATGGCGAATCTCGTGGTTCGTCGATGACCACCGTCTTCTACGGGTGGTCCTCGCTCAGGGAGGCGTACGACTCCTTGACGAACCTCAGGTGCGACCATGTCTCCACGCCGGCGACGGTCGGCAGCGCGCGGACAGCGTCGACGGTGTCCGCCAGTCCGGCGGCCGACGGCGCGCGGACCGTCGCCAACAGATCGAAGGCGCCGACGGTGCGAGCGAGGAAGCGCGCTCCGGCGACCGCCGCGACATCGAGTGCAGCGTCCCGCGCTGAGCCGCGCGCGTGGATCCCCATGCCCAGCGCGTGCTCCGAGCCGCGGCTGACGATCGGGCCGATCCGCACCACCGACCCCTGGACCAGGCGGAGCACGCGCCGTCGCGCCGCAGCGGCGGACAGTCCGGCCGCAGCGCCGAGCTCCACGTACGAGGCCCGGCCGTCGGTCTCGAGGACGCGGAGCAGTGCGAGGTCCGCAGCGTCGAGTTGCGCAGCGACCTCGCCGACCGGGCCGACCGCGTCCCGGATCACCTCGCGATAGGCGAGTGCTTCCACGCGCACCGCGCCGGGGAGACCGCGCATGCGGGTCAGGGCGGCGTCGACGGCGGCGTCCGATCCGCAGCGGATCTCCGCGGCCACCGCGAACCGGCCGGTGGTGATCGAGACGTAGACGACTTCCGGCAGTGCGGCGATGGCCTCCGCGACGGGGGAGGCGGCACCGTCGACCTGGATGCGGGCGTAGCAGATTGTGCCCCGGCCGAGCACGGACGGATGCACGACGCCCTGCACCGTGAACGCCCCGGAGTCGAGGAGGCGGCGCAGACGGGCGGCGACGGTGGCGCGGGTGATGCCGGCCGCCGAGGCGAGCTCGCGATGACTCCTGCGCCCGTCGCCGTCGAGCAGCGCCACCAGCATCCGATCGATCTCGTCCATCGGGCCTCCCGTGATTTCCTCCGCCGACTTTTCGACCGATCGGCTGTGCCAATAGTGCACCAACGGGGGCGCCGACGATCGCAGAAGGCATTGTTGTGGTGCGACTGGTGCGCAGAACACGCATGATGAGAATCAGTCGACTATCGAACTGCTTGCGGAGCCCTGTGATGGGGCTTACAGTTGGCCGACCCGGAGCGGGGAACCGCAGGTCAGGAGATGAAATGCAGCACACGATCCCCGAGGGCGAGGTGCTTGCGGCCGCCGATCGCATCATCGAGGCCTTCGCCGCGACGAACACCGAGGCCTACTTCGCGGGCTTCGACCCGCGCGCGACCTTCGTCTTCCACACCGAACCGCGCACGCTGGCCGACCGCGCCGAGTACGAGCGCCTGTGGGCGGGCTGGGTCGACTCCGGATGGCGCGTGCTCTCGTGCGAGAGCACCGCGCGGGTCGTGACGGCCCTGGGCGGCACGGCGGTCTTCAGCCACGACGTGCACACCGTCACGCAGGACGGCGACGGTACTCGGACCGAGACGCGCGAGCGCGAGTCGATCGTCTTCGCGACGGCTCCCGACGGCTCCCTCGTGGCCGTCCACGAGCATCTCTCGGCCGCATGATGCTGCGCTATTACCGCCGGCTCGATGCGCACCTGCACGCTTCAGCCGACGACGGGACCGCCGTGCGGGGCGAGCTCAGCGGGCGGCGCATCTTCGCCATCTGGCTCGCGGCGAACCTCGTCGTCACTACGATGCTCACCGGCACGCTGTTCGTGCCGTCGGTCTCGCTGAGCGGCGCGCTCTGGCTGATCCTCGCGGGCACCGTCGTCGGAGCCCTGGTCCTGGTGGCGGTCGGGAACGTCGGAACCCGCACCGGACTGCCGACGATGGCCCTCACCCGCGCCTCCTTCGGGGTGCGCGGGAGCCGGATCCCCGTGGCGGCCAACATTGCCGTGCTCATGGGATGGAGCTGGGTGCAGGCCATGCTCGCCGGCGTCACCGTCAACTACGTGATCGAGCAGCAGACCGGCTATTCGAACCCCGCGCTGTTCTCGGTGCTGTGCGAGGTGATCGTGGTGTCGCTGGCCATCTTCGGCCACGCGGGCATCGCGAAGGTGGAACCGATTCTCGCCGTGGTGATCCTGGCGATCATGGCGTACCTCTTCATCGACATGTTCGGCGACGGCTTCGCCCGGCTGGACGCGCTGCCCCGCGATCCCGAGGGGCTCAGCGGCCTCGGTATCTTCGACATCGTGGTGGCGACGGCGATCTCCTGGACCGTGCTCTCGGCCGATATCAACCGGTTCGCACGGAGCGAGCGCGGCGGCGTGATCGGCTCGGGGCTCGGCTACGTGGCCTCGACGGTTGCCGCGATGGCCCTGGGCGCCACCGCGATCGCCTGGCTACTCGCGAACGGTAAGGACGCCCCGCCCTTCGATCCGACGGTGATCGTGGCGGAGTTCGGTGTGCCCCTCGCCGGCGTGGTCTTCTTCTCGGTGATGGCCACCAACTCGATGGCCGTCTACGGCATGGTTACCTCGCTCGTCAACGCCGAGCCCGGACGCATCCGGTTCTTGCCCGCCGCACTGGGTCTCGGTGTCGTATCGATCGCCGGCTCGGCGTGGCTGGCGCTCCTGGACAAGTTCACGTCCTTCCTCACCGCTATCGGCATCGTCTTCATCCCGGTCTTCGCGATCATCGTCGTCGACTACTACGTGCTGCGGCGCGGGCGCTACGCCGCGTCGCTCGCCGAGGCCGGGTCGCGCGACTACTGGTACCGCGGCGGATGGAATCCGGTCGCCGTGGTGGTCTGGATCGTGGGAGTGGCCTTCTCCTCGGCGATCACCTACCTGTGGGTCAGCCCGGTGGGTGCCACGGTCCCCACGTTCCTGGTGAGCGCTGGTCTGTACTGGGCCGCGAGCGCGGCTGTTCGCAGTGGCGCACCGGAACCGGTGAGGTCATGAGCTGGATCGATCTGACGCACACCCTGCAGCCCGGCACCGAGTACCCGGGCGATCCGCCGATCGCGATCGAACCCGCCCTGACGCAGGAGACCGACGGGGTGGCCGTGACCGCGCTGCACCTCTCCACCCACAGCGGTACGCACGTCGATGCGCCCTGCCACACCGTGGCGGGCGGGCGCACGATGGACGAGGTGTCCGTCGACGAGCTGATCGGGACCGCCGCGGTACTCCAGGTCGGCGGCGGAGCCGCCGGCACGATCGGTGTGGCGGACCTGGGCGATCTACCGGCGCGGCTCCCCTCGATCGTGCTGATCGCGACCGGGTGGGACCGGTGGTTCGGGACGGAGCGGTACCGGCAGCACCCGGCGCTGGCGCCGGAGGCGGCGCAGGCGCTGTGGGAGCGCGGTATGCGGGTCCTCGGCGTGGACTGCTACAGCCCCGATCCCATCGATTCCGAGGACTTCCCGGTGCACGCCGCGGTGCTCGGGCGCGACGGTCTCATCGTCGAGAACCTGCGCGGTCTCACAGCCCTCCCGCCGGTCTGCGAGGTCGGCATCCATCCGCTCAAGGTCGGGCCGTTCGACGGTGCCCCGGTCCGCGCCCTCGCGCTGCAGACCTAGTCCCGGGCGCGGTCCCGCTGCCGGAGGGTGGGTTTGTCGATCTTGCCGACGGGGTTCTTCGGGACCTCGTCGAGCAGGATCAGGTCGACGGGGACCTTCACCTTCGCCAGCTCGCTGCGCAGCCCGTCGAGCAGCGTGTCGGCGGTGGCGGTGGCGCCCTCGCGCAGGGAGACGTACGCGACGGGCACCTCTCCGAGCACCTCGTGCGGGCGGCCGATCACGGCGGCTTCGAAGACCTCCGGGTGCCGGTACAGCTGGGCCTCGATCTCCTTGGGATAGATGTTCTCGCCGCCGCGGATCACCATGTCCTTCACCCGATCCACCAGGCGCAGGTAGCCGTCCTCGTCGAGCAGCCCCACGTCGCCGGTGCGCAGCCACCCGTCGACGATCGTCTCCGCGGTGGCGTCGGGCCGGTTCAGGTACCCCGCCATCACCACGTCGCCGGCGATGAGCACCTCGCCCGTCTCCCCGGGCGGAACGTCGCGGAGGGCCCGGTCGACGATGCGGATCCGCTGGCCGGGCAGGGGAGGCCCGACGGTGCCGGGCTTGCGCGGGCCGTCGAGCGGGTTGATCGCGGAGGCCGTGGTGGTCTCGGAGAGTCCGTACCCCTCGACGATCGGCACGCGGAACCGGGTCTCGAACCGCTCGATGAGATCGACGGGCATCGGTGCGGCGCCGCAGATCCCGAAGCGCAACGACGTGGAATCGGGCGTCACGTCCGCCGGCAGCGCGGTGAGCATCGCGTAGATCGCGGGCACCGCGGAGAAGTACGTCGGCCGATGCCGCTCCACCGCCGGGAAGAACTCGTCCGGCCGGAACCTCCCGACGATCGTCGTGCGGCCGCCCGCCCGCAGCGGGGTGAGCGTGCCGAGAACGACGCCGTTGGCGTGGAACAGCGGCAGCACCAGCAGGCTGTGATCGCGCTCGGTGAAGGAGAAGTGCTCGATGAACGACGCCGTCATGGCCCCGATGTTCCCGTGGGTGATCATGACGCCCTTGGGTTTCCCGGTCGTTCCCGCGGTGTAGATGAGGAGGGCGAGATCGCCGGGGCGCACCTGCACCGGCAGGGAGTCGCTGCCGTCGACCGCGGCCAGCAGCTCGTCGCACGGCAGTGCCGCGATGCCGTCGGGGGTATCGACACCGGCCTCGGTCACCAGTACCCGCGCACCGGCATCGGCTGCCTGATAGGCGATCTCCGGCGGCGCGAGGGCGGGGTTGATCGGCGTGACCGCGGCACCGAGTCGCCATGCGGCGAACACCGCGACCACCAGCTCGACGCGATTCGGCAGCAGGAGACCGACGACGTCGCCGGCCTCGACGCCGAACCCCTGAAGCCGGGTCGCCGCGGTCCGGACGGCCGCCGCGAAGTCCTCGTTCGACAGGGCGAGCCGGTCATCCGCGATCGCCGGGTCCGACGGTGCCCGCGCGGCCCGGATCTCCGGGAGGGCGGGCACCTCGGGGAGGTCGAGCACCGTCATCGATGGACCGTCACGATCGGCTCCGAGATGAGTCCGAAGGTGCGCAGCACGCCCTCGAGCTCACGGTGACCGAAGGCCTGGCAGGCGGATGCGAGGCCGACCCGGCGCGGCGCCTGCTGCAGCAGCGAGTACGCGGCGTAGGCCTGCAGCAGGCCGGTCTGCTTGTAGTTGCTGTTGCCGTGGATCACCACGTGCGCCCGGCCGAGCGGACCGGAGGCGTGCACCGAGTCCAGAGACTTGTTCACGCGTGGATTCTCCCGCGGCGGCATCGAGTTCATCACCTGTGCGGCCACGGCGTCGAGGGCGTCGGCGCGCTCCTCCGGCGACATGTCCTTGGTGGCCTCGAGCGCCTGCGCCACGATTACCGGCACGTTGTTCATGAGCGCCGCGTTGAAGACGCCGCCCTGGGCTTTGCAGTTGGCCACGCGCGGATCGCGCTTGAACCACACCGGGTGCGAGGTTCCGCCCCAGGGGAGGGACTGCGCCAGCTCGTGCTGCCCGGGCACCACGAGCGGGACGAGGCCCTGCGCCGGGTCGAACGGGGTGTACTGGTTCTGCTCGAGGTAGAAGGCGTCGCCGCCGGCCGCGTTGACGAGGATCGTGCGGGTGGAGGCGATGGTCGGGCTGCCGCCCCAGAAGACCGCGATGTCCAGGGTGTCGAGTCCCGGTGTCTCCAGCGCGATCTGCGCCGCGATCTCGCCGGTGGTGTACATCTGGGCGATGCCGGGCGCGAGCAGCAGGCCCGCGTCGGCGTACTGCTGGTGGAAGGCCTCGTCGCAGTGGATCATCCAGTCCTGCTCGCCGTTGGTGTCGCTGTAGTGCGCACCGGCGTTCAGGCTGGCCTGCACCACCGCGTCGCCGAACTTGATGAAGGGCCCCACCGTGTTCAGGACGACGGAACTGCCGCGGAACAGGTCGGTCAGCGCGTCCACGTCGTGATCGACCTGGACGACCTCGTAGTCGGCGGTCTCGATACCGGCGACGTTCTTGTCCATGGACTCGGTCAGCCTGCCCTCGTCGCGGCCCGCCGCCGTGAAGGGCACGTTGTACTCGCGCAGGTACTCGCAGACCAGACGGCCCGTGTATCCCGAGGCGCCGTACACCACTACCGGCTTGTTGCTCATGATTCTCCTTGTCGGGGTTGGATTGGAGGGTTCCGGTTCACATGCCCATGCCGCCGTCGACCGGCAGGCCGGCGCCGTTGACGAATCGGGAGGCGTCCGAGGCGAGGAAGACCACGGCGTCCGCCATGTCCCGGACCTCGCCGAGCCGACCGCTCGGGGTGAGCCCCACGACCGCTTCGACGGCCTCCTCGGGGGAGCCGAACAGGCCGAGCCGGGCCATGTCCACGGCGAGGCCGGTACCCATCTCGGTGGGGACGAGGCCGGGATAGATGCAGTTCACGCGCACGCCATAGCCGAGCTTGCCCGATTCCATCGCCGCGACCCGCGTCATGCGGTCGATCGCCGATTTGGTGGCGGAATAGATCGCGATGCCGGGGAAGGCGATGGTGGCGGCCACCGAGGCGACGTTGATGATCGCCCCGCCGGTACCGGCGGCACCGTCGGGACGCATGGCCCGCAGGCCGTGCTTGAGGCCGAGGGCGGTGCCGAGGACGTTGACGTCCAGCTGGCGGCGCACGTCGTCGACGGCGATCTCGGTGAGGAGACCGGAGATCTCGACGCCCGCGTTGTTGACCAGGACGTCGAGCCCGCCGAGCTGCGCGATCGTCGCGTCGATGGCGGCGGTCCAGCTCTCCTCGGTCGTGACGTCGAGGTGAACCGATCCGTGTCCGGCGCCGAGCGACGCCGCCACCGACGCCGCGCGCTCGGTCTGCAGGTCACCGATCACGACACGGGCACCGGCGGCGGACAGAGCGTGCGCCATGCCCTCGCCGAGCCCCTGGGCCCCGCCGGTGACGAGGATGCGCCGCCCGGTCAGATCGAATGCGCTCACGATGACTCCCTTGATCGAGGTGGACTTCGAGTGCCGGTTCCTCTGTGGTGCCCGTCACATCCAAGAATCTAGACGACTGTCCAGAGAAATATTGGACAATCGTCAAGCCGAACGGTCAGGGGTGGCGCTCCGACCCGCGCCACGGGGGCTATCCTGGGGCGATGCCGACACGCGGTCGGCACGGCGAAAGGGGTGCGAGGTGACCGATCTCATCGCGTCCGCCGGTGCTCCCGCGGCGGTGGGGGCCAGCAAGCACGCCACGAAGGTGGCGGCCAAGCGCGACGAGCTGGCGCGTGCGGCCCTGAAGACGCTGTCCGAACTCGGCTACGCGCGCACGAGCCTTCGCGAGATCGCCGCGAACTCCGAGTACAGCCACGGCGTGCTGCACTACTACTTCGCCGACAGGCTGGAACTCATCGCGCACTGCGTGCACCTCTACAAAGCGGAGTGCATCGCGTCGTACGACGACGTGCTCCGTGAGGACGACGACGCGCCGGCGCTGCGCGCCCGGTTCGCGGAGCGGCTCGCCGCCACGATGGAGCACGACCTCCCCACCCACAAGCTCTGGTACGACCTGCGGTCGCAGGCCATGTTCGAGACCTCCCTCGCCCAGGACGTGCGCGAGATCGACGGCGACCTCGAGGCGATGATCTGGCGGGTCGTCAGCCGGTACGCGGAGCTGTCCGACGGTGTGCCGCTGCTGGATTCGGCGGGAACGTACGCGGCGCTCGACGGCCCCTTCGAGCGCGCGGTGCGCCGCCGGGTCCGGGGTGACGAGTCCGCGGGGCCGGACCTGACCGACCAGGTCTTCCGGCTGCTGGACGCACTGGTGATCCGGTCCGCCCGCTGATCCTCAGTCGGAGCCGTGGGGCCCGCCGAGGGCGCCGTCGATGAACGTGCGGAAGGCGAAGGCGAGCGTGTCCGGCGATTGCAGAGTGCCGCTCTCGTACCCCACCAGCAGGTACAGCGCCGTGGTCGCGTACCTCTGCGCGAGGTCCGGATCTCCGATCACCTCGGTGTACGCCTCCGCGATCACGTCGCGCCGTTCGAGGTCGACCTCCGCCTGGTGGCGCGCGACCTCCGGGTCGTGCGCGGCCCACACCCGGATCGCGGCCTCGGTCGCATGCGGCAGGGTCATGCCGGTGTCGATGAGCGACATCAGCCGGTCGTAGGCGTCGGGGACCTGTCGGGCCGCCTCGATGATGCGGTTGCTCTTGGTCTCCCGCCAGTACTCGATGAGGGCGGAGGTGAACTCGGGCCAGCTCGGAAAGGCGTGGTAGAAGCTGCCGGTCGACGACCCCGCCTGCGCGCACACCGCGGCCAGCTTGAGCCCGGCGTGCCCCCGCTCGGTCAGCACCGCCATGCCGGCCTCGAGGAACCGCAGCTGGACGTAGCGGGACGGGGTCGAGCGGGCGGGAGGCACGGGCCGATCGTATCCGCCACGCCGCAGGGGCCGTGGAAAACTCGACCCATGCGACGTTCCGTTCTGGTCCCCCTCCTGGAGACCGTGCTCACCCTCCTGGGCCTGCTCTGGCTGGTCGCAGTCCTTCTGTTCGGGCGGTCGGCCGTGCCGCTGCTCATCGCCTGGGACGTGGCCGCGGTCGCCTACGTGGTGGTGGGCTGGCTACTGCTGCACCGGCGGATCCCCGCCGAGGACGACGACCCGGATCTGCTTGCGCCACGCTGGCAGACCACCCTGTTCGCGCTGGTGGCCAGCGGCTCCGGCCTGGTGGGCGGCTTCCTGATGATCGCGACCCGCGGCGAGGACTCCGACTCCCTGCTCCAACCGGCCGCGGCGTTGACGGTCCTCCTGTCCTGGATGCTGCTGCACACGGCGTTCGCGCAGATCTACGCCCGGGACTACTTCGCGGGCGACCCGGGCCTCGTCTTCCCGGAGTGCGAACGGCCGCAGCTCACGGAGTTCCTCTACTTCTCCATCACGATCGGCACCTCGTTCGCAGTCTCCGACGTCACCGTCACCAAGCGGTCGACGCGCCGCCTGGTGATCGCGCACAGCGTGCTCAGCTTCTTCTTCAACGCGGCCGTCGTGGCGATCGCGCTGGACTGGATCAAGGGCGGAGGCTGAGCACGCCGTGCGCGCGGATCACGCGGTGGCCACGGGACTCTCGAGCCCGCTCAGGCACGCCGGCAGCGGTCCGCGGTGCAGTACCCCGAGCCTTTGTGTCGCGCGGGTGAGTGCCACGTACAGGTCCGCGGCGCCCCGCTCACCGTCGGCGAGGATGGCCGCCGGGTCGACGACGAGCACGGCGTCGAATTCGAGCCCCTTCGTCGCCGAGGGCGGCACGGCGCCCGGCGTACCGTCGGGTCCGATGACGGCGAAGGTGCCCTCCCGGCCCGTCTCGTCGCGGACGAACTCCTCGATCGCGGCGGCCAGGCCCTCGTCGGTGGTCGGCCTGACCCACGGCCGGTTCCCCGAGGCGCGCACCGACTCCGGCGGCACGACGCCAGGCGCGAACTCCGCCAGCACGCCGGCGGCCACCGCCATGATCTCCGACGGTGTGCGGTAGTTGACCGTGAGCGCGGTGTAGGCCCAGCGGCCGGCGACGTAGGGATCCAGCATCTCCGCCCACGAGCGGGCACCGGCCGGGGCGCTGCGCTGCGTGAGGTCGCCGACCACGGTGAACGAGCGCGACGGACAGCGTCGCATCAGCGCTCGCCAGTCCATCGCCGACAGTTCCTGGGCCTCGTCCACCACCACGTGCCGGTAGACCCAGGTGCGGTCCGCCGCAGCGCGTTCCACCAGGTCCCGGGTGTCCCGCTCCTCGAACCGGCCGGCCAGGTCGTCCGCGTAGAGCAGGTCGGTGGCGAAGAGATGGTCCTCGTCGTCCATCGAATCCGCCCGGGAGACCAGCGAATCCAGCACGCCCTCCGCGAACTCCGCCTGCTCCCTCCGGGCCTCCGCTGCCGCCGTGTCGTCCTGGATCTCGTGCGGGCCGAGCAGCTCCGCGAGCTCGTCCAGCAGCGGAACGTCCGAGACGGTCCACGCGGCACCGTCGGACCGCAGCAGCGAGGGGTCCGCGCCCGCCGCGGCCAGCCGCTCGGGCGAGCTCAGCAGGTCCGCGAGGACGGTCTCCGGGGAGAGCACGGGCCACAGCGCGCCGACGGTCCGCCGGAAGGTTCCGTCGACCGCGAGATCGGCGAGCATGCTGCCGCGCATCTCCTCCCAGGCCCGCGTGTCCTCGCGGCGCAGCCACTGCTTCCCGATCCGGCCCAGCGCCCGCTCGGTGATCGCCCAGGTCAGCACGTCGAGGAAGACCGTGCGAGCCTGGTTGTGCGGCTGCCCACTCGTGCGGGCCTCGTCCCCGGCCCACCCGACCACGTCGGCCTCGATCCGTACGGTCGCATCGCCCAGCCCGATGGAGACGGGCGTCTCCGGCACGGTGCGACGGTCCGCGACCGCCGCGGCGAGGACGTCGGCCATCGCCGCCGCGCCCTTGAGCCGCGCCACCGCCGGTGCGTCCTCTGCGTCCGCCGCGACGCCCGGGTAGAGCGTCGCCGGCGTCGCGAAGACCACGTCGGACTCGCCGAGCGAGGGCAGCACCCGGCCGATGTGCTGCAGGAACGACGTGTTCGGCCCCACCACCAGGACGCCGTGCCGCTCGAACCGCGCTCGCTGCGTGTACAGCAGGTACGCCACGCGGTGCAGCGCCACGACCGTCTTGCCCGTGCCCGGGCCGCCCTCGATCACGGTGACGCCGGGATTGTCGGAACGGATGATCCGGTCCTGATCGGCCTGGATGGTCGCGACGATGTCGCGCATCCCCTCGCCGCGCGGCGCGTTCACGGCGGCCAGCAGCGCTGCGTCGCCCCGCGCGTCCGCGCCCGGCCGGCCCAGCATCTCGTCGGTGAACGAGGTCAGCTCCCGGCCGCGGCTGAGGAACTGCCGCCGCCGGTGCACACCCTCGGGATGCGCCCCCGTCGCCGTGTAGAAGGCCCGCGATGCGGGCGCCCGCCAATCCAGGAGGAGTTCCTCGTCCCCGTTCTCGTCGTCGAACAGGCCCAACCGGCCCACGTACCGCGTCCCGACGGCGCCGTCGGGCCCCGGCTCGTCGTCGAGCCGGCCGAAGGCGAGCCCCTCCTCGGCGACGCTGAGTCGCCGGACCTCCCGCGCGGACGTCATCACATCGCCCTCCCGGTCCACCGCCCTGCCCTCGTGATCGCGCAGCGCGTCGGTGTACCGTCGCCGCGCCCGGGCCCGTTCGGCGTCCAGCCGGGCGTACAACCCCGCCACGTACGCGCGTTCCTGAAGCAGTTCGTTCTGGTACTCGGACATGCACCCACCTCGCAAGAATTCGGATCCGGCCAGCGAGTATGCGCCCTCGACGGGGCCTTGCGGCAAGGCCCGGGGTGCGCTATACAGTGAAGTGGGAGGGAGAAACCGGGTCCTCGCGTGTCCGCTTCCGCCTTCCAGCCGCCCCGATTGCGCCCACTCTGACGCGAACCGCGCGCGAATCCCGCTTCCTCTGTAGGTTCGACCGGGTGGACCTCCGAAGATTCCTCGACGGTCGTGGGGGTCAGCTCGGCTTCCTCACCTATCAACACGCCTCCCTGGTGATCCAGAGTGTGGTGATAGGCGCGGTGATCGCGCTGGTGATCGCGGCGCTGGTGTACCGCTCGCGGGCGGGCGCGGCGTTCGCCACGGCCGTCGCCTCCGTCGGCATGACCGTGCCCTCCCTCGCACTGTTGGCTCTGCTGCTCATCGTCTTCGGGCTCGGGGTGACCCCATCGGTCACGATGCTCGTCTTCTACGCGGCGTTGCCGATCCTGACCAGCGCGATCGTCGGGCTGCAAGCGGTGCCGCCCGCGCTGGTCGAGGCGGCCCGGGGCCTCGGCATGCCGCGCTGGCGGGTGCTGACCACCGTCGAGCTGCCGAACGCCTGGCCCGTGATCCTCACCGGAATCCGGGTCAGCACCCAGCTCGTCGTCGGCGTCGCCACTGTGGTGGCCTACGTGCTCGGGCCGGGCCTCGGCTCCCTGATCTTCTCCGGACTCGCCCGCCTCGGCGGCGCGGGTGCACTCGAATCCGCGTTGGTGGGCACCGTTCTCGTGGTGGCCGTCGCGCTCGTACTCGACGGTCTGCTGGTGCTCCTGGGCCGCTTCACCGTCTCGAAGGGACTGCGATGAGTCAAACGACGGGCGTATCGATCGAGCTCGAGAAGGTGATCAAGCGCTACCGCGGGCAGGAGAAGCCCGCGGTGAAGGAGCTCTCCATCGCCATCGAGGCGGGGGAGACGGTCGCCATCGTCGGGCCGTCGGGTTGCGGCAAGACGACCACGCTGAAGATGATCAACCGGCTCATCGAGCCCAGCTCGGGGCGGGTCCTCATCGACGGGGCGGACGTCACGACCGCCGACGGTGACCACCTCCGGCAGGGCATCGGCTACGTGGTCCAGGCAGGCGGGCTGTTCCCGCACTGGACGGTGGAGAAGAACATCGGCGCCGTGCCCGGCCTGCTGGGCTGGGACAAGGCACGCACCCGCGCCCGTGTCGCCGAGCTGCTCGAGCTCGTCGGGCTGGACCCGGAGGTCTTCCGCGGACGGTTCCCCAAGGAGATGTCCGGCGGGCAGCAGCAGCGCGTCGGCGTGGCCCGCGCGCTCGCGGCCGATCCGCCGGTCCTGCTCATGGACGAGCCCTTCGGCGCGGTCGACCCCATCACCCGCGTGCGACTGCAGGATCAGCTCCTCGCCATCCAGGAGGAGCTGCACAAGACCATCGTGATCGTCACCCATGACGTCGACGAGGCCATCAAGCTCGGCGATCGCGTGCTGATCCTCTCGGAGGGCGGCCAGATCGAGCAGTTCGGGACGCCCGAGGAGATCCTCACGGCGCCGGCCAACGCCTTCGTCGAGGAGTTCGTCGGCTCGGGGGCCACGCTCAAGCACCTCTCGCTCAGTTCCGTGGGTGAGATCCCCAGCGCCCCGGTCGTGATCGCCCGCCCGGGCGACCCGTCGGAGGAGGTGGCGGCACGGGCCAAGGAGGCGAGGCTGAGCTGGGTCGTCGTGGTCGACGAGGACGACCGCCCGCGGGCCTGGCCCTCGGTGTCCGAGGTGCTCAGCAAGCCCGTGGTCTCGACCTACGTCGACCAGCGGCTGCCGGTGGCAGAACGCACGGCGACCCTCGCCGACGCGCTCGACGTGATGCTGGCCGCCAGTCAGGGCGGCGTCCTCGTCACGCAGCGCGGCAAGGTCATCGGCGCGCTCACCATCGAGCAGGTGGCGCAGCGGATCCGCGAGCGGCAGGCGCTGGCGAACCCGGAGCAGGCCGCCGACACCTACCGGGCGGCGCCGTCGTGACCGCCGAGGCCACGGCGCCCAAGACGGCGCGCATCGGGCCCACGCCGCGCTTCGCGGGCGGCGTGCCCATCGACCTGATCCTCGAGCCGCTCCTCGTGGTGGTCGGCGTCGTCGGCTACCTGATCTGGCACGCCACGCATAAGTTCTCGGAGACCGAGGCGGTCCAGCTGCAGTGGTCGAAGCTCGGCGAATCGGTGTGGGAGCACATCCAACTCACCGTGGTCTCCGCCGTGCTCGTGGTGCTGATCGCGATCCCGCTCGGGATCCTGGTCACGCGCAAGCGCTTCGCCCGCGTCGCGCCGATCATCGTGGGACTCGCGAACGTCGGCCAGGCCGCGCCCGTCCTCGGCATGGTGGTGCTGTTCGCGATGTGGTTCGGCACCGGCTTCCGCACCGCGGTGGCGGCGCTCGTCGTCTACGCGGTGCTGCCGATCCTGCAGAACACCGTCACCGGCCTGCGCCAGGTCGACGACCGGGTCATCGAAGCCGCCCGCGGGCAGGGCTTCTCCGCGTTCGCGACCCTGGTCCGCGTCGAGCTGCCGCTGTCGGTACCGGTGATCCTGCACGGCGTGCGGACCGCGCTCGTGATCCTCGTCGGCACCGCGACCCTCGGCACCTTCATCGGCGCCGGTGGGCTCGGTGTCCTCATCACCACCGGAGTGACCCTGTACCTCCCGCCGCTGCTCTTCTCCGGCGCGCTGCTCGTGGCGCTCCTCGCACTGGCCATCGACTGGCTCGCCCGGCTCGCCGAGTACCTGCTGGCACCGCGCGGCCTGCGCGGGGTGACCGCGTGACCGCGCGGACGCGCGTGCGGCGCGCGCTGCTGCCGGTGCTGGCGGGTCTTTCGCTGGTGCTCGCCGGTTGTGGCCTGGAGAGCTCGTCCGGCCACTTCGTGCACGCCGAGCCCGCGGACGGGCAGACCCCGTTGGCGGGCGCGAAGATCTCCGTGACCTCGAAATCCTTCTCCGAGGGGATCCTGCTCGGCAAGATCAGCACCACGATCCTGCAGGCGGCGGGCGCCGAGATCACCGACCTCACCAACGCCCCTGGGTCCATGTCCTCGCGTCAGGCGATGGTCAGCGGTGCGGCGGACGTCTCGTGGGAGTACACCGGCACCGTCTGGGTCAGTTACCTGGGCCGCACGGAGACGATCAGCGATTCGTCGGCGCTCTGGACACGAGTGCGCGACGCCGAGCGGGCCAACGGCATCGAAGTGCTGACTCCGGCCCCGTTCAACAACACCTACGCCTTCGCGGTGACTCCCGCGCAGAAGGACCGCCTGAAGCTGACCACCCTGAGCGACCTCTTCCGGCTGCCGCCGGCGCAGCGCTCCCTCTGCGTGGATCCGGAGTTCCAATCGCGCCCCGACGGTCTCGGGCGGTTGCTGGAGAAGTACGAGGTGCCACTCGGCGGGGCGACCCCGGCGAACACCATCACGACGATGGACGCCGGCGTCATCTACTCGGCGGTGTCCGGGAACACCTGTCTCGCCGGCGACGTCTACGCGACCGACGGCCGTATCCGCAAGCTCGGCCTGCATCTGCTCGAGGACGACAGGAAGTTCTTCCTGCCCTACGACGGCGTGCCGGAGGTCCGTACGGACGCGCTCGCCAAGTATCCCGCCATCAAGGACGTTCTCGGGAAGGTCAGCCGGCTGCTGACCAACGAGACGATGCAGGAACTCAACGGGCAGATCGACATCGAGGGCCGCGATCCCGCCGACGTGGCGGCCACCTGGCTCAAGAAGGTGGGACTCGTCCGCTGAACCGGCTGCGGCCCGCACGCTTTCGGTCGCGGTGAGCGGAAGGGTTCACCCGGTGGACGCGCCGTTCGACACTGAACCGCATGACCGACACCGCACCGGATCTGCTGGCACTCACCGCGGCTGAGGCGGCCAAAGTGTGTGCGGGCGAGTACGACCGTGTGATCCCCACCGAGTGGCCCGCGGGCGAGAGGTGGGCCACCCGGCTGTGGGGCGACGACGACGTGGACGTCTGGCTCATCAGCTGGGTGCCCGAGCGCTCCACCGAGCTGCACGACCACGCCGGCTCGCTGGGGGCGCTGACGGTGGTCTCGGGCGCGCTCGCCGAGCGCAGCTGGGATGGCGAGGCCCTGCGGGAGCGGCGGATCGACGCCGGCGGGCAGGCGTCCTTCGACCGCGGCTGGGTGCACGACGTGACCCGGCACGCGGACGCGCACGATGCCGCGTCCGGCGAGGCGGACACCCCGACGCTGTCGGTGCACGCCTACTCACCGCCGCTCACCGCCATGTCGTACTACGAGGTCACGCGCCGCGGCCGGCTCCGCCGGGTGCGGAGCGAGCTCACCGACGAGCCGGAGGGCCCGATCGGCGGGCGCGGCATCGACGAGCTCCTCGCCACCGCCCGGGACCGCATCGACCGGGTCGAGGCCGCGGACCTGCGCGCCGAGCTGGACGCGGGGGCGGTCCTCGTCGACACCCGTCCCGCGGCGCAGCGCGCCGCCGAGGGCGAGGTCGACGGTGCCCTGGTGATCGAGCGCAATGTCCTGGAATGGCGCCTCGATCCGACCTCCGACGCCCGGATCCCCGAGGCCGTGGACTGGGACGTGCGCTGGATCGTGCTGTGCTCGGAGGGCTACGCCAGCTCCCTTGCCGCAGCGGCCCTGCGCGCGATCGGGCTCCGTCGGGCGACGGACGTCGCGGGTGGCTACCGCGCGCTCGAGGCGGCGCTGGTCGTCTGAGCCGGATCAGTGCTCGCGCCGCACGGACCAGCGGACCACCGTGCCGGGGCGGTCGGCGCCGGGGGTCGCGGACCGCAGCTCGACGGTGCCGCCCCGGAGTTCCGCGCGGGTGGCGAGGTTCCGCAGGCCGCTGCGCCGGCCACCGTCGGGGACGCCCGTACCGTCGTCGGCGATCTCGACCGTGACCGTATCGCTGCTCGCGAGGACGGTGACCGAGATGCGGGTGCCACCGGAATGGCGCACCGCGTTCGAGACGCCTTCGGTCACCACGGCCTCCAAGTCGCGGGCGAGGCCGTCGTCGGCGACCGCACTCTCCACGGGGCCGGAGAAGCCGACGTCGACCGATGCCTCGCCGCCGTGCGCCACCGCCCGTACCGCCCGGACCAGCCGGGTGCGCAGACCGCTCCCGCCCGAGGACAGTTCGAAGATGGTCGATCGGATATCGGCGATCGTGCGGTCCAGCTCGCCGATCACGGAGTCGAGCCGGTCCCGGACGGGCTCGTCCCGCGCGGCGGAACGGGCCACCTGCAGGCCGAGGCCGGCGGCGAAGATCCGCTGGATCACGTGGTCGTGCAGGTCCCGGCCGATGCGTTCGCGTTCCTCGATCACCTGGAGCTCGCCGAGGCGTTGCTGGTGCTGCAGCGCCTCCGAGTGCATCTGGGCGTTGTCGATCGCGACTGCGGTCGCCGCGGCGAAGATCTCGATGGCCTTCGCATCGCTCGCGGTGAACGCGACGCCGTCGGCCTTCTCCGCCAGGTAGATGCATCCGAAGAGGTTCCCGCCCACGATGATCGGAGCACCGAGGAAGCTGTGCATCGGCGGATGGTTCGGTGGGAAGCCGACGGACGACGGATGCTCGGACAGCTCGGCGATACGGACCGGCTGCTGCACCTCGAGCAAGTAGCCGAGGAGACCGCGACCGCACGGCGGATCCCCGATCAGCGCGGCGGTCTCCGCGTCGACGCCGACGTAGATGAACTCCTGCAGCGAGCCGTCGTCGTTGCTCACGCCCACGGCACCGTAGCGAGCGTCGACGAGCGTCATGGCGGAGGTGACGATGCGGCGCACCGTCGCCGGCAGGTCCAGCCCCTGCGCAACGACCATCACCGCGCTGAGAATGTCCTGCAGGTCGGCGTCCGGCCGCTGGGCACCGGCGTGCGGGTCCCCGGTCACCGGACCGCGCTCCGCGAAAGCGGGAGCACCGTCGGGACGGACGTCCCTGGCCCCGTGCCGACGGGGCCGCGACGCTGGACGATGTGAACGGAATCGACATCGACCCGCTGGACCGCCCCGACGTGCGTGCGCTCGTCGTGGACCTCGCCGAGGCCGCGTACACCGGCCGGTTGGCGCGGTGGAACGAGGTGCGCACCACCGCCGCCGTGGACGACCTGGACTGGGAGTACCTCGTGTGCCGGCTGCTCGGCAGGCTGCTCGCCGAGCGAGCGGTGCAACGCGGTACGCCCGCCGTCGACGCCTGGTGCCGAGCCCGCGCCGCCCTGGCGTGACGCGCGCACTGCCGGGTTCACCGGCGGGCTCCGCCGGCGTCGCGCCACTGCGCAGCACGCAGGGCCGCCTGGACCCGGTTCTCCACCCCGAGCTTCGCCAGGATGCCGGTCACGTGATTGCGGACCGTCTTCTCCGCCAGGAACATCCGCTCGGCGATCTGCTTGTTCGTCAGGCCCTCGGCGAGGAGTTCGAGCACCGCCTCCTCTTGCCCCGTCAGGCCCGTCGGTGCCGCGGGCGCGGCCTGATCCCGGCGGATCCGCTGCAGCACCCGCGCCGTACTGGCGGAATCCAGGAGGGAGCCGCCGCCCGCGACCGTGCCGATGGCGGAGACCAGTTCGGTGCCGCGGATCTGCTTGAGCACGTAACCCTGTGCGCCCGCCGTGATGGCGTCCAGCAGGGCCTCGTCGTCCGAGTAGGAGGTGAGGACGAGGCAGGGCAGGCCCGGCACCAGCTCGCGCAGCGAACGGATGAGGTCGATGCCCGAGCCGTCGGGCAGCCGGACGTCGACCACCGCGACGTCGGGACGGACCGCGGGGACACGGGCGAGGGCCTCGCGGACCGTCGACGCCTCGCCGACGACGGTGTGGGTCCCGTCCGTCGCGAGGAGGTCGGCCAGTCCGCGCCGGACGATCTCGTGGTCGTCGACGAGGAACACCGTGGGCATGGCCCCAGCCTAGGCCCGCCGGACGTCGTGACCACTGCCGGAGGACGGACGGCGGGCGATCTCGGGACAAGTGTCCCGGGCGGCCCGGTGCGCACGTCCCCACCTGCGCCGACGGGTTCGCGCCCGGGCGATCGGGACGTATCCGGGGACCGTCGTCGCTGCCGTGGCCGCGGGCGCCCGAGCAGGGTGGAGGCATGACTGATCTGACCGACCTGGAACTGCTGTACGAGCTCTCGGAGACCGCCGAGCGGGAGGTCGACCGGCACCTGCGGCAGGCGGTCGACTGGCACCCGCACGACTACGTGCCGTGGAGCCGCGGCCGCGACTTCGCCGCGCTCGGCGGCGAGGACTTCGACGAGGCGCACTCGGCGCTGTCCCCCGTCGCCCGCGCGGCGCTGGTGATGAACCTGCTCACCGAGGACAACCTCCCGAGCTATCACCGGGAGATCGCGCAGAACTTCTCCCTCGACGGGGCCTGGGGCTACTGGGTGCACCGCTGGACCGCTGAGGAGGCGCGCCACTCGATCGTGCTCCGCGACTACCTCACCGTGACCCGTGGCGTCGACCCCGTCGAACTCGAGGACCTGCGGATGACGCAGATGCAGCAGGGCTTCGCGCCGGGGATGAACTCGATGCTGCTGTCGGTGAGCTACGTGACCTTCCAGGAACTCGCGACCCGGATCAGCCACCGCAACACGGCCGCGGTCTGCGACGATCCCGTCGCCGACCGGATGCTCGCCCGCGTCGCCGCCGACGAGAACCTGCACATGCTCTTCTACCGCAACATCCTGGGCGCGGCGATCGACGTCGCGCCGGAACAGGCCCTCACCGCGATCCACGCGGTGCTCACCAACTTCCGGATGCCCGGGGCCGCGCTGCCGCACTTTCGGCGCGACGCGGTGCTCATGGCCAAGAACGGCATCTACGACCTGCGTCAACACCGCGACGCCGTCGTCGTGCCGGTACTGCGCAACTGGCATCTCCTGGAGCGGACCGACCTCACCGGCGAGGCCGCCCGGATGCGCGATCTGATCGGCGCGTTCATCGACGATCTCGAGGTGAGCGCGCGCAAGTTCGAGGAAGCGCGCGACCGCGCGCTGGAGCGGGACGCGCGGCGCCGGGAGCGTATCGCCGGCTGACCGGATTCGGCTAGATTGGCGGCATGCAGGTACAGCTCCGTCACAACCCGTCGTTCACCATGGCGCGGTGCCAGCTGGCGCCCAACGAGCCGATGACCGTCGAGTCGGGAGCGATGGTGGCGCACTCCGCGGGGATGAACCTGCAGTCGCAGGCCCAGGGCGGCATCATGCAGGGGCTCAAGCGCAGCCTGCTGTCGGGCGAGTCCTTCTTCGTGTCCACCTTCACCGCGCCCCCGCAAGGCGGTTGGGTGGACATCGCGGGCACGCTGCCCGGCGACATCGCGGTGCTGCAGATCCAGCCCGATCGGCCCTACTACGTGACCCGCGGCGGCTGGCTCGCCAGCTCGCACGGCGTGCAGACCACCACGCAGTTCGGCGGCGCGAAGACCTTCTTCGGCGGTGAGGGCGCATTCGGCCTGCAGGCGGCGGGGCAGGGCGAAGTCCTGGTGGCCTGCTACGGAGCGATCGACGTGATCGATCTGCGCCCCGGCGAGCAGGTGGTGATCGACACGGGCCACGTGGTGGCCTACGACCTGAACATGCAGTTCGTCATGCGCCGGGCGGTGCAGGGGAAGTGGATCCAGTCGATGAAGTCCGGCGAGGGGATGGTCTTCGAGTTCACCGGGCCGGGCCGGGTGCTGCTGCAGAGCCGTAATCCGCGCGGTCTCGAAGGCTGGGTGCGTTCGGTGGTTCCGTCCTCCTGAGTGGCGGATCCGTCAATGGCACGCGAACGCCCAGGTAGCGCAGTGTAGTTCGGCCCGGTGAGCCGCGGGGCGGTTCGCCCGAGATTTGACCTGCGCCATGGCCACTGTGATCTAGTGGCATCATGGCTACTGTAACTAATAGGACAGGAGACCATCGCCGGGCGACCGACTGGGTCGTTTTCGGTGTGACGAGCGCTGCAGTCCTGGCGTTCGTCCTCTGGGGTTTCCTGGATTCGGACGGGTTGAAGCAGACGACCTCCGATGTCCTCAATTGGATCATCACTGATTTGGGCTGGCTGTTCCTGATCTCCGCCAGCTTCTTCGTCCTCTTCGCCGCCTTCCTGGCCTTTTCCCGGTTCGGTCGTATCCCTCTCGGACGCGACGGGGAACGCCCCGAGTTCAAGACCGTCTCGTGGATCGCGATGATGTTCAGCGCGGGCATGGGCATCGGCCTGATGTTCTTCGGTGCCGCGGAGCCGATCGCCCACTTCGTGGGCGCTCCTCCCGGCATGAACGGTCACGACGTCGCGGTCGCGATGGCGACGACCATGTTCCACTGGGGATTCCATCCCTGGGCGATCTACGCCGTGGTCGGCCTGGCCATCGCCTACAGCACCTACCGCTGTGGCCGCAGCCAGCTGATCAGCTCGGTCTTCGCACCGATCTTCAACCGCACCGGCGGTCACGGTGTGGGCGGTCGCGTGATCGACATCCTGGCGATCTTCGCGACGCTCTTCGGCACCACCGCCTCCCTGGGCCTCGGCGCGGCGCAGGTCGGCGCCGGACTCGAGCGCCTCGGCTGGGCGGAGGACGGGTCGAGCAAGCTCCTGCTCGTGGCCATCATCGCCATCCTGACGCTGGCCTTCGTCGCCTCCGCGGTCTCCGGCATCGCCAAGGGCATCCAGTGGCTGTCGAACACCAACATGGTGCTCGCTCTGGTGCTGGCGGTCTTCGTCTTCGTGGTCGGCCCGACGGTCTTCATCCTGAACCTGGTGCCCACGTCGATCGGCGCCTACGCGGCCGACTTCATGGACATGTCGGCGCGCTCGGCCGCCAATGAGCCGGACGCCGGCAAGTGGCTCGCCACCTGGAGCATCTTCTACTGGGCGTGGTGGGTCAGCTGGACCCCCTTCGTCGGGCTCTTCCTCGCGAAGATCTCGCGCGGCCGCACCATCCGCGAGTTCGTCATCGGTGTGATGGTCGTGCCCACCCTGGTCTCGCTGGTGTGGTTCGCGATCTTCGGCGGCACCGCGATCCATCAGGAGCAGGCGGGCCTCGGCATCAGCAAGGCCGAGAACGAGGAA
The DNA here is from genome assembly GCF_007858445.1 of Tsukamurella sputi. Lineage (GTDB taxonomy): Bacteria > Actinomycetota > Actinomycetes > Mycobacteriales > Mycobacteriaceae > Tsukamurella > Tsukamurella sputi. The sequence continues at coordinate 67,041 of NZ_VIGV01000003.1, forward strand.
GTGCTGCTGTTCGATTCGCTGGGGCACCTGCCGTGGCCCACGATCACGGCCTTCCTGGTGGTGCTGCTCGTGGGCATCTTCTTCGTCTCCGGCGCGGACTCCGCGTCCATCGTGATGGGCACGCTGTCCCAGCGCGGCGCGGAGGAGCCCAACCGCCTGATCACCATCTTCTGGGGTGTGCTCACCGGTACCGTTGCGGCCCTGCTGCTCTGGGTGAGCGGCGACGACGCGCTGACCGGTATCAAACAGATGGCCATCATCGCCGCGGCACCCTTCCTCGTGGTGATGATCGGCATGTGTGTGGGCCTGATGATGGACCTCTGGCACGACCCGCTCATCGTGGCCGAACGTGCGCACCGCGAGGAGCTCGGCGAGCGCATGCGCTGGCACGCCAACACTCTCGCGGTGACCGACGACAGCACCGATGTGCTGCCCTCGGAGGACCTGCCCGTCTACTCGGACGGCGAGGTGCCGGAGGACCTGTACCACCCGCCGCACACCGGCGAGCTGGTCACGATCGAGGTTTACGACGCGGACCACTCCGGTCCGATCGAGGTCGATATCGACACCAAGGACGGCGCCTCCCGGTAGACAGGGAGGCATGACCTCCACCGTCACCGTCGAGACCCGTTCCGGCCGCGTCCGCGGCACCGTCGAGCAGGGTGTGGCCCGTTTCCTGGGTCTGCCCTACGCCGCCCCGCTCGACGGTGCCGGCTGGTTCCTGCCCGCCACCCCTCCCGTCCCGTGGGAGGGGGAGCGCGACGCCTCGGAGTTCGGCCCGACGGTGCCCAAGGCCGCCTACGACCCGCCGATCAACGAGATCCTCGCGGACGAGCCGGACTTCCCGGGCGCGGAGTGCCTGAACCTCAATGTCTGGACTCCCGACGCGGCGGGGAGCGCGCCGGTCGTGGTGTGGATCCACGGCGGCGCGTTCCGGGCGGGTACCGCGCGGATCCCCACCTACGACGGCGCCTCCTTCGCCCGGGACGGCCTGGTCTTCGTCTCGATCAACTACCGCCTCGGGGCGCTGGGCTTCCTCGACCTCGGCGACGGTCACACCAATGTGGGGCTGCGGGACCAGATCCAGGCCCTGCGCTGGGTGCAGGACAACATCGCCGGATTCGGCGGCGATCCGTCCCGCGTGACCGTCATGGGCGAGTCCGCGGGCGCGATGAGCGTGGCATCGCTGCTGAGTTCTCCTCTGGCGCAGGGGCTGTTCAACCAGGCGATCCTGGAGAGCGGGGCGGGGCACCACGCCATGCGCCGGAGCACCGCGCAGACGGTGGCGCGGGCGCTCGCCGCGAAGCTCGGCGTCGATCCCACGCGGGAGACGCTCGGCACCGTCCCGATCCTCGAGGTGGTGGCCGCCTCCAAGGAACTCTCCGCAGAGATCGCGGCGCAGCCCGATCCGGCCCGGTGGGGCGAGGTGGTTGCGGACACCATGGCCTGGGAGCCCACCGTCGGCGACGACGTACTCCCGGTGCTCCCCATCGAATCCCTCCGCGCCGGAGCGGGTTCCGGAGTCCGTGTGCTGATCGGCCGGAACCTCGAGGAGGGCCGCCTGTTCATCGTTCCCGGCGGCGTGATCGATCACATTCCCGAGCCGGCGGCGCTCGGCGCCGCCGCGCTCTACGGCTTCCCCGATCCGCAGGCCGCCGTGGAGGCGTACCAGGCGCGCGGCGCGAAGACCCCCGGTGAGTTGTTCATGCTCCTGCTCGAGGACCGCACCTTCACCGTGCCGGCCAACCGCCTGGCGGAGGCGAGGGACGGCGCACCGTCGGACACCTTCGTCTACCGCTTCGACTTCCCCTCGACGGCCCTGGGTGGGAACCTGGGCGCGACGCACGCGGTCGAGTTGCCGTTCGTCTTCGACACCCTGCACAAGGGCACCGCTCAGGCACTCACCGGGCCTAACCCGCCGCAGGCGCTGGCCGACGAGATGCACGGCGCCTGGGTGCGTTTCGCGCGCGGAGACGATCCCGGCTGGGCACCCTACGCGGCCGGCCGGCAGGTGCGGGTGTTCGGTGGCGAGGCGCCGCTCGAGACCGATCCCGACGCCGCGATCATGGCCGTCTGGGAGGGCGTGCGCTGACCGCCGCGGCTACGCCGCGGGACGGAGCATCGGAATGAGCTCGGGGCCGCCGGGCAGCCGGATCGGGGCCAGCGGCTCGAAGCCGAACCGCTGGTACAGCGGCACGTTACGGGGATTGCTCGACTCCAGATAGGCCGGGCCCGTGACGCGGTCGAGGCCGTAGCGCAGGAGAGCCGAGCCAGATCCGCGCCCGGGAACGGTCGCCCCGAGCGTGGACAGGTACCAGTGCGGCTCCGACGGCCGGCGCTCCTGCAGTGCGCTCACCAGGGCGGCGCCACGCCCGAACCCGGTGCGGATGCCCGCCGCGAGCAGCGGGAGTGCGGCGACCTGCTGCGCCGGCCCGGGTTCGTAGCCGGGCGGATCCCAGTAGGCCGCGGCCGCCGGGACGGCGCCGTCGTACAGGAGATGACCCGTGCCGGGAGCGCCGTGTGTGGCGAGGTACATCCCGGCGAAGGTGAGGCGGTCGCCCCAGGGGCGGGGCTGGACCCACCGGAACACCGGATCATCGGCGAAAGCGCGTGCGAGCACCCCGAAGGACGGCCACAGCGTGCGTCGGGTGACGTCCTCGATGCGGTACCTCGGTTCCATACCTCGACCGTACGCGCGCGACGGACCCGGCGGGGAGTCCGCCGGGCCGTCACGACGATCAGTACGGCGCGGAGCGCATGGGCCCCGGGGTGTACCAGCCGGACCGGGTGGCCGTGCCGAGCTGCAGCTGCGCCGGTTCGGCGGGTGTCCACGGCGTGAACCTGGTCAGCGTGCCCCAGTCCATCGCCCACTTGCCCTTGAGATAGGTGGGCACGATCTGCTCGTGGTACATGGCGTCGGTCACGCCCAGCGGGCCGCCGGTCTTCCAGCCCTGCCACGTGTTCGACGTCAGGATCGTCGCCATGTAGTCGGGCGAGATCCGGTACTCGGGGCGCTCGAAGACGCCGTTGACGGCGCGCACCTGGTGCTGGCACGGGAAGGCGAAGGCCACCATGAAGTCGAGCGCCACGACCGTGTCGCGGCCCAGGAACTCCTGGAGCGTCTTCATCGGCGTCATCCGCGGCGGCGTCACCACGATCGCGTCGGGGGAGGGCACCTTGTCGTCGATCACCACGCGCACGGTGTTGGTCCCGCGCGGCAGGTCCGCCGTCGGGAAGCGCAGGTTGCGCCAGTTGTTGTTCGTCCACGCGTCCAGCGGCGCCAGGCGGCCGAGCGGCTGCACGGCGCCGTTCGCGGCGCGGTGTCCGGCCTCGAGGAAGAGCGTCCGGCCGTCGCGTGCGACGCCGTTCAGGCCCGTGGCCGCGACGGGGCCGGCCACGGACAGGGTCACCAGGGGGGTCGACTCGTCGACCGTGCCGAGCGCGTACCAGTCCGTGGTCAGGTTCGCCAGACCCGTCGCGCCCGACGAACCCAGCACGGGCGTGGTGGCCGGGTTCAGTCCGAAGGGCAGTGGCACCCCGTCGGTCTTCGGATCGGGATTCCGCTTGCCGCCCACCGTCTCCGGAACGTCGGAGTTGGTGACGTCGGTGTTGTGTCCGGGGTTCGACTTCACGGGGGAGAGCCAGCCCGGAATGCCGGTGGGGGAGAAGCCCGTCGACCTTCCGGCGAGGGCCTGCGCCGCCGTGGGCACCGAACCGTCGGGGCGCGGGGCGGGCTTGAGCTGCCCCGCGTTGGGATCCGTCTCCATCAGGACGTAGTCCGCCATCGAGCACGTCTTACCCTGGAGCGCACGGAGATTCGAAGCGGTCCACGAGAAGCTCCCGCGCTGCGCGTAGGCGCCCTTGGCCATCGTCGAGACGTCGAAGAGGACCATCAGCATGGTCAGGATCGCCAGCGTCGGGAGGGTGCGGCCGCCCTTCTTGGTGGGCTCGGGCGCGTAGTCCCGGCGGTAGTGCAGCCACAGGCCGTACAGCGCGGTGAGCACCGACGCGAAGAACAGTACCCAGGAGAGCTCGAGGCCGAAGAGCTGCGGCGGCATGGTGTTCCACGGGATGCCGTAGGTGCCCACCCAGTAGTAACCGACGCGCGCGGCGAACGAGATCGCCGTGACGAACAGGACAGCCGACGCGAAGAAGACGCGGTTGCGCTTGGAGCGCATCATCGGCGCCATCGTCAGCGTCGCGGCCACGGCGGCGATGCCCGCGGCGTACCCCGCGAACAGGCCCAGGTGGTGCGTCCACTTGGTGGGGGTGAAGGCCAGCAGCACGACGGTCGCGAAGAAGACCGCCATGAGGCGCCACACCGGGCCGGCGGAGATGCCCGCGGGCCGCTTGCGCCGCAGCATGTAGACGAGCACCGTCAGCAGGCACAGGAAGGCCGTCAGGACGCCGATGCGGCGGACGAGCGAGCCGTCCTCCGTCTCGAGCATCAGGTAGTAGTACCGGACGCCCTCCTCGTACCACTCCAGCGTGGGGCCGGTGACGCCCTTGACCGTGATGGCCTCGCGCAGGGCCGCGGCCGTGGGCGTGAAAAAGGCGTAGAACAGGTACGCCATGCCCGAGGCGAGGATCGGCGCGATCAGGGGCAGCAGACCGTCGCGTCCGCGCCGCTTGACGATGCGGGTGATGATCTGGCGCGAGGCGGCGAGCAGGGCGGCGACGGCGATGAGGCCGCCGGGGGCGGCGCCCACGCAGAGCGCGGCGCAGGGCACGGCGATCGCCACGGGGAGCAGGCGCCCGGTGGCGATCGCGCGCTCCACCGAGACCCAGGTGAGCAGCGAGAAGAAGACCACCGCCGGCTCGGGGCGCAGCCCGTTGTTCAGTGGCAGCCAGATCAGCAGAAAGCCGCCCGCGGCCGCCCACAGGGCGGCGGGGTTGTTGCGGACCGCGCGGCCCAGCCGCGGGATCATCTCGCGGGAGATCACGAGCCAGGTGAGCAGGCCGAAGACCAGGCCGGGCAGGCGCATCGCGGGCGCCGCCGTGGTCACGTGCGAGATCGCGGTGAACAGGTAGTCGTTCCACCCGACCGGGTTCTCCGGCACGCCGAAGCTGCGGAAGTAGTTGATCATGTAGCCGCTGAACTTCGTCTGCGTGGCCATCGTGATCTGATAGCCGTCGTCGGAGGTGTTCGGGCCGATCAGCCACCAGATACCCAGCACGCCGATCACGGTGAAGTCCACCGGCCGCGGGCGCAGCCAGCCGCGTGGCATGAACCGGATGTGGCCGCGTCCGTCGCGCATGTCGACGAAGCCGAGGGCGACCAGTGCGAGGATCGTCGAAGCGATGCCCACGATGATCGCGATCAGCTTGATGGTGGACGGCGTGGTGTTGAAGCGGGTGTCGACCTGGGTCTTCACGTCGATGCCCGCGACGGGTGTGGTGGCGGGCAGGTCGGTGTAGAAGCCGGTGATCTGCGGGCGCAGGTTCGGGTCCGCGACGGTGTTGGACAGCTGGTTCGAGGTCTGCGCGCCCGCGGGCATGCCGATGAACTCGGCCGTCGTGGCCTCGGGGGTCGAGACGAAGCGGATCGCGCAGCCCGCGGCGGCGCGTCCCACGTCCGCGCGACTCGCGGTGGCGAGCGCCACGTCGCGGTCGGCGATGATGACGTTCTTCGCGTCGGCGCGGATCACCAGGCCCTGCAGACCGGGCCTCGGGCCGTCCTCGGGCAGGGTGCGCAGCAGGGTCCCGCCGGCGGCGGGCAGTGCGTCGACGACGGAGCACGGCAGGGAGACGTCGAGCCGGATCGGGGTGTAGGCGACGAGTGGCGCATCGACGTTGCTCACGCGCCCGTTCTGCGGCCAGTGCACCTCCGTGGTGGTCTCCTTGACCGGGAGGAAGGGCGTGAGGATCGCCAGGACGAAGCCGATCAGGCCGGCCACGGCGGCGACGATCCGCCACTTCCCGTAGCGCTGCTCGGGCGGCACCGTCGCGGGTGCGGTCGAGTTATCGCTGGTCATTCGTCGATTCCTAGCTCTTCACGGTCTGGTTGGTCAGCGCGCGGATCGGGCCCTGGCGCCAGAGCCCCGACCGCGTCTGCACCCCGACCGTCAGTCTCGCCTGCGGGGCGTCGTCGGCCAACGGCGTGTACTGCTGCAACTCGCCCCAGTCGCGGGTGAGGTCCCCGGTCATGTACGTCGACAGCGTGGTGGTCCGCAGCAGGGTGTCGGGCACCGTCAGGAGGCCACCGGCCTCGCGCGCCTGCCACGTTCCCGAGGTGGAGAGGGCGTCCTTGCGGGTCGGCAGGATGCGCCACTTGGGCACCTCGTAGGTGCCGTTCCGGATCGCCAGAGGACGCTGACACGGGAACTGCTGGCCGACCAGCAGATCGAGCAGCACGGGGTCGGATTCGCCGACCACGTCCTGCAGGGTCCGCAGCCGCGGAACACGCGGCGGCGTCACCGCCACCCACTGCTGGGCGCCGAGGTTCGGGTCGCGGACGTGGATGCGGACGACGTTGGCGGTGGGCGGGATCGCGTCCATCGGCACGCGCAGGTTGCGCCAGGGCTTGTTCGGGCCCGGATCGATCGGGTCCAGCGCGCCGCGCGCGCCGATCGAGCCGTCGGCGCGCCGCTCGGCCCACTCCAGGGTGACCGGCTGGCCGTACTCCTTCTTCCCCGTCGGGCCGACGGAGGCGATCGCACCGGACGCGGCGAAGGCCACCAGGGGCCGGTCGGCGGACCGGGCGGGCAGCGAGTACCAGTCGCTGAACAGCTCTGCGGGCACCGTGTTCTGGCCGTACGAACCGACCACCGGCGTGCGGGCCGGGTCCAAGCCGAAGGGCAGGGCCGCGGTACTGCCGTTGATCGTGCGCGGGCCGGTGCCTCCGCCCGTCCCCGCGGTGGCCGCGGTGGAGGTGAACGGCGAGGTGATGGGGGAGGCCATGTTGATCTGGCCGGGCGCCGAGCTGATCGCCAGCGGCTTGAGCTCGTTCGGGATGCCGTCGGGCGTGAAGCCCGTCGATCCCGGGCCCACCAGCGCCTGCGCGGCGGAACGGCCCTCGGCCGAGGCGAGCATGTCGGCGTTCGGATCCGTCTCCACGAGCACCTTGGTCGCCATGCCGCAGCTGTTACCGCGCAGCGCCTCCAGATTGCCCCGCGCCACCGTGTACGACGACGGGTTCGAGACGTAGGCCTTCGCGAAGATCGCGCCCTCGCCCAGCACCAGCATGCCGAGGACCGCCACCAGCGGCAGCGAGGCCAACTGCAGTCGGCGCCGGCTGCGCAGCGCCTGGTCCCGGTCCGCGCGGGTGTGCGTCGCGAGTTCGGTGTCCTCGAGTGCCGTGTCGTCGACGGTCCCGTCCTCGACGAGCCCTCCTTCGCCGCGCCGGCGGAAGTCGATCCGGAAGTGCTGCCACGCGGCGAGCGCGCCCGCGAGGCCGGCCAGGATCAGGAAGGCCTTGCTGAAGGTGATGCCGGCGACCTCGGGCTGCCGGTCGAACCACGGCACGCCCCACAGGTAGGGCCACGACCACAGGTTGAAGCCCGCGAAGGCCGCCGCCAGGGCGAAGAGCATCCCGCACAGGAAGAAGGTGAAGTTCCGGACGGACGTGCGCGCGGCCTCGACCACCGCCACCGTCGTCACCGCGGCCAGCGCCGCGGCGAGACCGGCGTAGACCCCGAAGTGGACCGTCCACTTGGTGGGCGTGAGCGAGAGCAGGGCCGCGCTGATGAAGACCGCGCCGACGAGGCGCCACACCGGGCCCGGGGCGATACGCGGGATACGGCTCCCGCGGAGCATCACGAACAGCGCCACGAACAGGCACATGATGAACAGGTACACGGGCACGCGACGCACCAGGGAGCCGTCGGTGGTCTCGACCGTGAGGAAGAAGAAGCGCAGGTACTCCTGCGTCCACGGTGCGGCCGGGCCCACCTCGAGGCGGATCCGGATCGCCTCGGCCACGGAGGCGAGCGACTGGTCGCGGAAGGCGATGGGGATCACGACGGCGGCCGCAGCGAGCACGGGTAGCACCAGCGCGGCCAGGCCGGCCTCGCGGCGGCGGGCGATCAGCACGCGGAGCACCGCGGCCGACGAGGCCAGCAGCAGCGCGATCGCGATGACACCCTGCGGCGCGAGGCCCAGCGTGAGTCCCGCGGCCATCGCGGCGATCGCCGCCGGAAGCGCCCGGTGCGTGGCGACGGACCGCTCGACCGCGGCCCAGGTGACGATCGTGCCGAGCACGATGATCGGCTCGGAACGCAGGCCCGAGGCCAGCGGGAACCAGAACGCCAGCAGCATCGCGCCCGCGGCCCACACGGCCAGCGGGTAGCGGCGGACGCCCGGGCCCAGACGGGGCAGCAGCACGCGGCTGAGCAGCAGCCACACCACCACACCCGCGGCGACCATGGGCAACCGCATCCAGATCGCGTTCGCGCTGATCGAGCCCCAGTGGGAGAGGAAGGTGTAGTACCAGTCGAAGGGCGCCTCGGGGGCGCCGAAGAAGCGGTAGTAGTTGGCCGTGTAGCCGGCCTCGGAGGCGACCTTGCCCATCGACAGGATGTAGCCGTCGTCGGAGCTGCCGGCGCCCAGCACGGTCCACAGGGCGAGGCCGCCGATCACCGCCACGTCGACGAGGCGCGGGCGCAGGATCTGCCCGATCGTCCGGTGCGGCGCCCGCCGGTGGTGGCCGTAGGCCCGGTCCAGCAGCCATAGCGCGACGAGCGAGGCGAGCACGCACAGCAGGCCGACGCCGATCCCGAGCGCCTTCAGCGGAGACGGGGAGAGCTCGAAGCGGGTGTCCAGATCGGCGTGCAGGCGCATTCCCGGGCCGGCGTCGGCGACATCGGTCGCGCTCAGCGAGGTGAAGACGCCGCCCATCACGGGACGGTTCTCCGTGGGGGTCGCACCGGCCACGTCCGTGCCCTCGAACCGCGTACCCACCTCGGCGGAGTTCGACCACAGGCGCAGCTGTGAGCAGCCGCGGAGCCGGTCGACCGGGGCCGCGGCGACGACGGCGTTGCGGGAGGAGACGGTCACCGTCTGGCCCGGTCCCGGTGCGCCGACGACGACGTTCAGGCCCAGCTCCCGGGCCGCGCCCGAGCCGACCGGCAGTGTCGACAGGACCGTGCCCCCGGACGCCGCGGCGCGGGCGATGGCCGCGCACGGCACCGTCGCCGTGAGATCGGCGGGGGACTGCGTCACCAGGGAGGCGGTGACCTCCGCGCTCTCGGCACCCGGCCGCAGCTGCGGCCAGTCGAGCGAGGCGGTGGACTGCTGGACGGGCAGCAGCGGGGTCAGCAGGCACAGGAGCAGGCCGACGGCCCCGGCGACGACCGCGACGAGGCGGGCGACGGCGACGCCGCGCTGAGCCGGCTCGGGCTCGGAGCTGGACGTAGGCACGGACACGGGTGCTCATGGTATTCGACGGAGCTGCGAGAACCGATTCGCCGACCGGCGAAGGCCGGATCGTTCAGCGGATTCTCAGTCCGTGCGATGCCGCAGGTCAGGAAACGTCGTCAGGAATCGGTCCGGTCCTTGCGGATCGGCGCCTCGGCGTGCGTGCCCCAGACAGTGCGCTTGCCGAGGTCCAGGTCGGCCGCCCGGGCCGGCGAGTACGGGACCAGCCGCATCACGTCGCCGAAGTCCTGCCCCAGATCGCCCCGCAGATAGCCGGGGATCTTCTCCTGTTGGAGCAGCATCTGCGTCCAGCCCAGCGGGCCGCCGCCGAGCGTGCCCTCCCACTCCGTGGTCACCGGCGAGAGGTTCTGATCGGGCGTGATCCGCCACTGCGGTACCTCCGCGACGCCGTTGCCGTGGCTGAACGGCCGCTGGCAGGGGAACGCGAGGCCCGACGTCCAGTCCAGCAGGACCGGTTCGGTGGAGCCGATCAGTTCCTGTGCGGTGACCAGCTTCGACACCCGGGGCGGGGTGACCGCCAACCAGTGGTCGATCGCGAGGTCGTCGTCGACCGCGACCACGCGGATCGCCGTCGCGTTCGCGGGCAGATCGGTGCGCGGCAGTCGCAGGTTCCGCCACGCGGGCTTCGGGCCGATGTCGATGAAGGACTTCTTCCCCGCGACCTTCGGCTCCGCACCGGCGGACGGGGCGTCCGTGGCGTACTCGAGGTACAGCTCGTCGTCGGTGAACTTGCCGGCCGCCGACAGGGTGATCAGGGAGCGGTCCGCGGCCTGCGCCGGCAGCGGATACCACTTCGAGACCACCTGGGCCTTCGTCTGCGCCTCCTGCGAGTAGGACCCGAGCACCGGCGTGCGGGCCGGGTCCAGGCCGTAGGGCAGCCGCATGTGCGAGCCGTTGATCCCGGCCGTCTCCGTGCGGCCCGACGTCGTGTCCTGGGGCAGGCGCGCCATCGCGTCGAGCGAGGTGCTCGAGTCGTCGGTGTTCGAGCTGGTCGTCGCGTTGATGATGGTCGGCACACCGTCGGGCGAGACACCGGTGGTGCCCGGCCCGGCGAGGCCGTCCCGGATGTCGCCGTCGAGCGGCAGCAGCAGGCCCGACGTGGGATCCGGCTCGGTGAGCACGTAGTCCGCGAGGTTGCAGCCGTGGCCGCCGATCGCCCGCAGGTTCGCCTTGCCGTTGGAGAAGGAGGAGAACTGGGTGATGCCGGTGGTCGCGGCCATCGAGCCGACGCAGAGGATCACCACCGCCCATGCGGCCCATGTGATCGACGACTGCCTCCCGACGAAGTCGACGACCCGCTTCGCGCGCGGTGAGACGGGGGCCGGATCGGGCTCGTGGAAGTGCAGCCAGCCCGCGACCAGCAGGGCGATGCCCGCCGCCGCGAAGAAGACCGTCCCCAGCGCCAGGACCGACGATTCGCCCCAGGGCACGCCGTAGTTGCTGGCGTACCACCAGCCGTTCGGGCCGCTGAAGGACAGGCCCAGCACCAGGAGCACGACGGACGCGCTGAGCGCGCGGTTGCGGGCGCTGCGCATCGCGGCCGGGGCGATGGCGACCGCTGCCAGCGCCGCCAGGGCGCCCGCGAGGCCGGCGAAGGCGCCGAACTGGTGGGTCCACTTGGTGGGGGTGAACATGAGCATCAGGAGTCCGCCCAGGGTGACGACCACGAGGCGCCGGCTCGGGCCGAGGCTCGCGCCCGGGATCCGGCCCTTGCGCAGCAGTACGGCACCCGCGAGCAGCAGGCAGGCGAAGGTGACGATGACCGCGAACCGTCGGGCGACGCCGCCGTCGGCCGTGAAGGTGAACAGGGCCGAGTACCGGTCGATCTCGTTGTACCACTTCTTGGTGTCGACGACGGTGCCCACGTCGGACTGCATGAGCGTCTTCGCGACGAAGGCCGACGCCGTCAGCTTGGAGAAGATGATCGGGACCAGCAGCACGCCCGCGGCCAGCACCGGCGCGATGTAGGCGGTCACGGTCAGACGGAACCCGACGGGGCTCGTACGGGCCCGGGCGAGGATGCGTCGGCCCACCGGGCGGACGCCGGCGAGGAGCGCGGCGACCGTCATCACGCCCGTCGGGCCGGCGGCCACCGTCCACCCCGCGAAGACGGCGGCGGCCGCGAAGGGCAGCACCCGCCCCGTCGCGATCGCGCGCTCGACCGAGCACCAGGTGAGCAGGGCGCCCAGGGCGATCACGGGTTCGGGGCGCAGGCCGTTGTTGAAGGCGAACCAGTAGACCAGGAAGACCCCGGCGGCGGCCCACAGCGCGAACCGCGAGCGCACGGCCCGCCCGAGCCGCGGGACCACCTCGCGGCTGATGATGAGCCACGTCGCGATGCCGCAGGCCAGTGCGGGCAGCCGGACCCACGGGCTGGCCGTGGAGAGGTGCGAGAGCCAGGCGAAGGCCTGGTAGTACCAGCCGAAGGGGGTCTCCGGGGCGCCGTACCAGCGGTAGTAGTTGGCCGTGTAGCCGGCGGCCTCCGCGGTGCGCGCCATCGTGAGGATGTAGCCGTCGTCCGAGGTGTTCGCGCCGATCACGTGCCAGGCCACGAGGAGGGCGATGACGGTGCTGTCGATCTTCGTCGGGCGCCACCACCCCGCGGGCAGGATCCGACGGTGCCGTCGGCCGTCGGCGGCGACATCGAGCCGGTGCAGCGCGAGGAGGCTCGTGAGGATCAGCGCGAGGGCGAGGACGATCACGATCCACCGCGTCACGGCCGGCACGGTCGAGTAGCGGGTGTCGATATCCGCACGGAAATGAATTCGCGTGCTGTCCGTGACTGTGCCGTGCAGTTCTGTGAACACCCCGACGACCTGCGGGCGGTAGTCGAAACCGTTGTTCTTCTCGCCGGTGAGTGGCTTCCCGTCGGGCGCGGCCACACCCGTGACCTCGGCCTTCACCGTCTTCGCGTCACCGGAGAAGACGATCGCGCCGCAGCCGGGCGCATTGAGCGCCCCGACGTCGACCGTGAGCAGCGGGGTGTTGCGGACGACGACCTCGAGCATGCGCCGCTGGTCGGGGAGGGTGGTGACGGCGATCGTCATGCCACGTCGGACGGTGTCGGGCGACCCCGTGGGCCCCGTCGCGACCAGGGTGCCCACGCCGCCGGGGAGCGCGCCGACGGCGGAGCACGGGATCGTCACGTCGATCCGGTCCGGCACGTAGGACGTCAACGGGGCGGTCACGGATTCGAGGGAGCCGCGCTGCGGCCAGTCCAGCGCCGCGGTCGTCTGCTGGACGGGCATGAACGGCGTGAGCAGCGCGAACAGCACCCCGAGCACGCCGGTCAGTGCGGCGGTCCGGGCTGTGGTGCGGGCTGCGCGGGCAGCGGCGGACGGTTCGGGCACCCCGCGAGTCTAGACGCCGCGACCTGGCCGAATCCGGCCGAACCGACACTAACGACCGCTTGGTGTACGACGAGCCGACGAACCGACGTATCGTTTCCGGCATGAGGGGATCCGACCGGCCGACGCGCGCAGTGCGCGCCGTCGTGCGCGCGGTGACCCCGCAGGCCGGTTCCGGGCCCGAGACGATCGCCGAAGTCGTCGCGGCCTACTCCCTCCACCTGGGCCGCAGGATCGACGTGCAGCGCATGACGACGCCCATTGGCGTCTTCGGGATGTGGCTGCACTCCGACGAGCGGGACCTGCTGGTGGTGTCCACCGGCGTCGCGACCTTCGAGCACACCCTCGCGCACGAGCTGGGGCACCTGGTGCTCGGCCACGAGCAGGGCTGCTCCTCCGATCCCGACAGTGCCCGCGCGGCGCGGTGCGAGGAGGAAGCGGAGTCCTTCGCCACGCTGCTGGTGCGCCGGGTGAAGGCGGGCCACACGATCACGCGCGTCGACTCGGTGGTCGACGAACTGCTCGGATGATCGCCTCACTCATCGCACCGATCCTCTGGCTCGGTGCACTGGAACGGTTCAGCCGGTGGCGCGGCAACCGCAACGCCCCGGCCGGCGGGGCGCTGCTCACTGCCGTCGCGCTCGCGGTCATGGTCACCATCGACACCCCGCTGGTGACGGACTGGCTCGTCCGGCTCGGCATGCGGGAGCACGAGGTCGTCACCGTCGAGCGCGTGCTGCTGCTCGTGGCCTGCTACGGGGCCCTCGTCTTCGCCTTCGCCCTCGACGGTAGGCTCACGCGGCGCCGGCTGGCGGCGTGGGCGGTGCCGCTGGCCCTCGTGGGCGTGGTGATCGTCGCGATGGCCGTGCTGGCCCGCCTCGGCGTGCCCGGGGACGTGGATCTGGCCGGCAAGCTGGGCATGGCCGTCGAGACGGCGTTGATCTACACGTGTCTGGGCGCGACCGCGCTGGTCGTCGCGGTGTGCACCTGGCGGGCGTCGCAGCGCAGCCGCGTGCACCGCGTGCAGTTGCGTCTTCTGGCGCTCGGTGGAGTCCTGCTCGCGATCGTTGCGGTCGCGAACGTGATCGCCGGCGGTGTGCTGCTGCAACAGCTGCAGGTGGGCGTCTGGGTGCTCCGCCTGAACCGGCTCATGCTCGACGCGGCGTTCGCCAGCTGGACGCTGGTACTCATGGCCGCGTGGATCACGTCGATCCTCATCACGGCCCGCGAATGGCTGCACTTCCGCCCGGCGTACGAGCAGGTCACGGAACTGTTCCCCGATCTGGAGGCCGTGGTGCGGCCCGGCGGAGGCTGGGTGGAGACGGCCGAGGCGCGTGCCGTCGTCGTGCTCGACGGCTGGGCGATGCTCGCAAGCCCCGGGAAGGGCAGGCTCGACGGCGCGACGCCGGCCGAACGGGCCGCAGCGGTCGCGCAGTGGCTCGATCGCACCGCGCCCTACGGATCGGTGCACGCCGTCGACCTGGAGCCCCCGTCGGACTGGCGGGCGGCGCGGTGGACGGCGGCAGTGACGAAAAGGGCCCAGCACACCCCGTCGCCCCTGGTGGAGCGGGTGCGCTGAGCCCCGGTGGGTCGGTTGCCGACCCGGCGGGCCGAACGGCCCGGAAGGGAACGGCCTACGCCGTGCCCTCCTTGCCGTCCTCCGCCTCGAACTCGGCGAGGAGCCCGGCGAGAGCCGCCCGACGGTCCGCCGACAGCTTGGTGGAGCGACGCGCCATCTCGAGCATGCCCGACTCGCGGAGCTCACGGGTCAGCTCGAGGTCGGCGAGGACCTCACGCTCGTACAGCGGGTCCGAGAAGTACTCGGCGCGCACGCCGAAGGTCTGAGCGATCGACGCCACCATGTCGTACGCGGGGCGCGAGCTCCGGCCCGAGCGCAGCTGCGACAGATAGGGAACGGACAGCTTGCCGCCGCTCTCCTCGACCATCCTGCAGAACTCCGAGGACGTGTAGGGTCCCCGGTCTGCGGGATGCACGACCTCGAAAAGTCGATTCAACTTGGCCGCGAACGTCGTCATGAGGCCCTCCCTTCCAGATTGCGAATACTGGGAGATTACATGATCCGCGGGTCAGATGCGCACGGCGTGGGACATGTATCCCATTTCCGCTGTGGTGCACGCCGCTAGTCTGAACGCATGGGACCTCGCATTCTGGTGCTGAACGGACCGAACCTGAACATGCTGGGCGTGCGACAGCCGGAGGTCTACGGCGACAATTCTTACGCCGATGTCGTGGACGTTTGTCGAAATGCGGCGTCCGCGCGCGGCGCGGAGGCGGAGGTCCGGCAGACCAACGACGAAGCGGAACTCCTCGGCTGGATCCACGATGTGGCGCGGCAGAGGAATTTCGCGGCGATCGTGATCAATCCGGCGGCTTGGACGCACACATCGGTGGCGCTCGCCGATGCATTGGTCATTCCCGAGGTCCCGATCATCGAGGTGCACATCTCGAACGTGCACGCCCGTGAGCCCTTCCGGCACCATTCCTATGTCTCGCCCATCGCCTCCGGTGTGATCGCGGGCTTCGGGCTCGCGGGCTACCGCTACGCCGTGGATCGCGCCATCGATCTGTCCTGACGGGGCGCGTCCCGACGGGCCCGCGGGTGGCCCGGCGTCAGGCGGGTGTGGAGATCCGCGACCGCAGGCCGTCGACGACCAGGTCGACGCCCCCGGCGAAGGCCCGGTCGGTCGCGGTCTGGTCGATGTCGCCCGCGGCGGCACCTGCACGGGCCATGGCCTCGCGGGTCTGCTCCTCGAAGGTGAAGCCCACCACGAAGTGCGTGAGAGTGAGCGCGACGGCGGTCGCGTCGGCCGGGCCGGCGCCGGCGGATGCGGCGATATCGGCGATCTGCGCGTGCAGGTTGCTGGTGCCCAGCTGCGAGGCCAGGGAGGCGGAGACGACCTCGGCCCCGTCGCGGTGCTTGCGCAGCACCGCGCGGAGGGCGTGGGCGTAGCCGGTGAGCTGCCGGTCCCAGCGCATCCGCGACTTCGAGGCGGCCGCGGCGAGCGACGGGTCGGCGAGGATGGTGTCGGCGATCGCGGCCAGCAGCGACTGCTTGTTCGGGATGTGCCAGTACAGGGCGCCCGGGGCGACGCCCAGATCCGCCGCGACGCGCCGCATCGTCAGGTCCGGCAGGCCCGACCGGTCGAGGACGCCGATCGCGGAGGTCAGCACGTCGGAGCGGTTGATGGCCACGGACTTGACTCTAGCCGAGCACCCCGTTACTTCTTGAACCGTGTTCAACGCCGCCACGTATCGCGCCACGCCGCGCGATCTCGCCCTCATCGCCGTCTTCACCGCCCTCACGGCGGTCCTGGCGATGCCCACGATCACGATCAGCGGGATCGCGCCCATCACCCTGCAGACCCTCGGGTTCATGCTCGCCGCGTCGCTGCTCGGCTTCCCGTGGGGCGGGGCGTCGGTGGCCCTGTACGTGCTGCTCATCGTCGTGGGCCTGCCGATCGGCGCGGGCGGCCGCGGCGGCGTGGCGGTGCTGACCGGGCCCACGGGCGGTTTCCTGATCGGCGGCATCATCGGCGCGCTGGTGACCGGCTGGCTCGTCGACACCTGGGGCCGCACCAACCCGCTGAAGGTGGGCCTCGCCAACATCATCGGGCTCGTGCTCGTGGTCTACGCGATCGGCCTGCCGTGGCTGGGCTGGCGCACCGGGTCGGGCCTGTTCGCCAAGCTCACGCTGGGCCTGCAGTTCGTGCCGGGCGATCTGATCAAGGTGGTCATCACGTCGCTGGTGGTGGTGATGGTCGCCCGGGCCTACCCGCCCATCGCGCGCAGGGGCGCCGCCGCATCGCAGAAGGTCGTCTCCGAGAAGAGAGCATGATCCGCCTCGACGACGTCCGTCACGCCTACGACGAACGTCCCGTCCTACGGGGCATCACCGTCGAACTGTCGGAGCGGCGGATCGGGATCATCGGCGCCAACGGCTCGGGCAAGTCGACACTCGCGCGCACCTTCAACGGCCTCGTCGTGCCCGATTCCGGCACCGTCGAGACGCTGGGCCTGGACGTGCGGAAGAAGGTGTCCGAGGTGCGGCGCCGCGTGGGCTTCATGTTCGCCGATGCCTCCGCCCAGATCGTCATGCCGACGCCGGCCGAGGACGTCGCGCTCTCGCTCCGCCCACCCGGGCGCGAGCGCCGACGGGGCTCGCGGAAGCGTTCCGAGGCGGCTGCGGCCGATGCGGAACGGGTCGCGCAGGTGCTCGAGGAGTTCGGCCTCGCCGACCACGCCGACGCGCCCGCTCAGCTGCTCAGCTCGGGACAGAAGCAGATGCTCGCCTTCGCGTCGGTGCTGGTCACGGACCCGGACATCCTGGTCTGCGACGAGCCGACGACGCTGCTCGACCTGCGCAACGTGCTCAAGGTCCGGGACCGGCTCGCTGCGTTGGAGCAGCAGGTCATCCTGCTCACGCACCATCTCGACATGCTCGACGACTTCGACCGCGTGCTGGTCATGGACGACGGTGCCCTCGTCTTCGACGGTCCGCCCGCCGAGGCGATCGCCTTCTACCGCGAGCTGGCGGCCCGCTGATGATCGGCAGCTACGTCCCGCGCGAGTCGTCTCTGCACCGCACGCCGGCCGCGGTGAAGCTGGTGGCCATGCTGGTGCTGGTCACCTTCCTGGCGGTCGTGCCGCGCCCGATCCCGCTCGCGGTGGCGGCGTGCGTGGTGGCCGCCCTCTTCCCGGTGGCACGCCTGCGCCCGGTGCACCTGTGGCGCGCGCTGCGCCCGGCCCTCCTCTTCGCCGTGGTGCTCACGGCCTTCTACCTGATCAGCCAGGGCGTGTCCGACGGTGCGCGCGCCGCCGTCGGGCCCGTCGGGCAGCTCGTCGTCGGCGTGCTGGCCGGCAATCTGCTGATCTTCACGACCCGCGCGAGCGACCTCGCCGCGCTCGCGGGGCGGGTCCTCGGTTGGCGCGTGGAGCTCCTCGTCGCGCTGACGATCCGCTCCATCCCGACGGTGATCGCCGTCGTCCGGCAGAGCCGCGAGGCGGCCTGGGCGCGCGGGCAGCGCGCCTCCCTCGTCCGCGTCCTCCCGACGGTGCTCGTGCGCCTGATCCGCGACGCGGACCTGCTCGGCGAAGCCCTCGCCGCCCGCGG
The DNA here is from genome assembly GCF_007858445.1 of Tsukamurella sputi. GTDB lineage: Bacteria > Actinomycetota > Actinomycetes > Mycobacteriales > Mycobacteriaceae > Tsukamurella > Tsukamurella sputi. The sequence goes on from NZ_VIGV01000003.1 coordinate 84,894, forward strand.
GCTGTGACCGCGCTGCTCAGCGCAGCGGGTGGGTGAGGAGCAGCTCGCAGTTGCGGTCGGCCTCAGCGCCGAGGAGCTTGTCGTCGCGGTGGATGTCGTTGTAGGCCAGCTCGCGGTAGAGGCTGGCGAGGCCCCTCGCGCTGAGATCCGACGGGTTGGCCGTGGCCGGGCTCGCGGCCTCGATGAGCGGAGTGAACAGGCTGATCGTGCCGTCGCGGTTGTCGGCGACCTCGATGATCCGCGCGAGCTGTGGGAAGTCGACGTGGCTGGCGGTGTTGATCTCCCAGAAGCTCTGCTTCGGGGTGGGGCCGGTGTGCGCGATCATCTCGTTCTTGTGGGTGTGTCCGTTGACCCAGGCGATGACGTTCGGGTGCTCGATGAGTGTCTTCACGACCACGTCGCCCTGGTACTGCTTCTCGCCCGGTTCCTCGGGGTCGGGCAGCGTGGCCGTCATCGACTTCGACGTGTGGTGGCTGAAGACGATCACCAGCTGATCGGGGTGGGCTTTGAGCTGCGCGACGAGCCAGGCCAGCTGCTTCTCGCCGATGGTCCCCTCGGCGATGCCGAGGTTGTTGGTGGTGTCGAGGGCGATGCCGAGCACGCCGGGAGCGATCTGGAAGGTGTACCAGGTGGGGCCGTCCGGGCTGGAGAAACCGTGCCCGACGGGGCCGGGGCCGGTGATCGCGGGGTCGAAGTGCCGGCGCACGAACTCGCGTGGGCTGAACGGCGCCCGCTTCGGGTCGACGGTGACGGGGATGACCGGCCCGGAGAGCTTGAGCTTGGTGAGCATCGGCCCGATCTGCGACGGATCCGTCGTGAGGGCGCGGGCGATGGCGAGCGCCGCGGGATCGGTGTGCGGGATGTCCAGCTTGACCGGTGAGAGGTAGAGCCAGTCGGCGATGCCGTTGGGCAGGGTGCCGAGCAGGCTGTCGTCGTGGTTGCCGACGACGGCGTACCAGGGCATCCGCAGGCCGGGGCTGGTGTGCGCGCCGATCGCGGCGCGCAGGAAGCCGGGGATCTGCTGGAAACCCTTGTCCTTGTACATGTCCCAGTAGGGCGATTCGGGCTGCCAGTACAGCGCGGCGCCGTGGGCCTGGAGACCCTCGAAGCGATCGGGGGCGCCGGTGTTGGGCACGACGGTGCCGCCCGAGAGCACCGTCTGGAACCAGTTCAGCTCCGCCTGCTCACGATTGTCGGTGTTGTCGCCGGTGGTGATCACGCAGTCGAAGGCACGGCCGGTGAACGGGCCGGAGCCGATCGCGTTGATCCGCTCGACGAGCGAGACCGCGCCCTGCGTGGTCAGTGTCTCCTGGGGTCGGAAGGCCGGGGCCTGGAAGGGGTGGACGAACTCGAACCGGGCGGGGCTCTGCGCGTCGACGATGTGCATGTCCGTCAGCTGCACGAGGGAGGCGAGCGGGGCGCGCATCCCCTCGCGGGCGGCACCGGCGGTCGCGAGTTCCTGGCGCACGTACAGGGGCCAGCCGGCACCGTCGACCAGCGGGCGGTAGCCACCCGCGCGGGCCTGACCGGGCACGCTGACCCGCTCGAGCGTGGTGCCGCCGATCGTCGCGGTGGCCGTCGCACCGGGGAGGGCGTGCGCGACCCGGCCCGTGGCGGTCGCAGTGGCAGTGGCGAGCGCGGCGACGGCGCCCGCGCGGAGGAACCCGCGGCGTGTGGTCATGGGTAGAGACCCTAACCACCAACCCCATGAGACACATGAACAACACGCGTAACATCGTTAACAGGTGGGTGGCGTCCGGGTGCCGGGCACCCGGACGCCACCCGGCATCGCTACTTCGCCAGGTACTCGCCCAGCTGCTGGACGATGAGGTTCGCGCCGGTCGGGCCGAGCCCCAGGTACCAGATGTCGTCGTCCACGCGGAAGGCCTTGCCCTTCTGCACGCCGGTGAGCTGCTGCCAGCCCGGATTCGCCAGCGCCGCCGTCTCGCCGGTGTTCTCCGGCGTGCCGTAGCTGGAGTAGAAGATGTAGTCGCCGTCGGCCTGGGAGATGTTCTCCAGCGAGATCTCCGTGGCGAGCTCGTCGACGCCCTGGTTCCCCGCCCGCGGGAGGCCCGCGTCCTGCAGGATCACGCCGATCAACGACTTGTTGCCGTAGAGACGCAGCCGGTTCGGCATGAACCTGACCAGCGAGATGGTCGGCTTGGCGCCGGTGAACTTCGCGCTGAGCGCCTTCGCGTTGTCCGCGTACGAGTTCAGCGCGTCCTTGGCCTTCTGCTCCTCGCCGACGGCCGCGCCGATCAGGCGGAAGTTCTCCTTCCACGGGAAGCCGGGCCGGATGGAGAAGACGGTCGGTGCGATCGCCTTCAACTGGTCGTACTGCTTGTCCACGCGCAGCTGACTGCCCAGGATCAGGTCGGGCTTGAGCTTGGCGATGGCCTCGAGGTTGAGGGTGGTGTTCTTGCCGACGGTCTCGACGCCCTGCACCTTGTCGGCGAGGTAGGTCGGGACGGGGCTCGCGCCGTCGGTGGTGACCATGCCGACGGGTTTGATGCCCAGCGTGAGCACGGAGTCCAGTTCGCCGCTGTCGAGGACGACGATCCGCTCCGGCTTCTTCGGGATCTCGGTCACGCCGCGCGCGTGCTTGATCGTGCGCGGGAAGACACCGGGCGCGGTGTCGGTACCGAGCTTCGCGGTCTCGGCGTCCGCGGTGCCGAAGCGCTCGCCGCCGGTGGCGACCTCGGTGTTGCCCGAGTTCTTGGCGTCGTCGTTCGAGTTCGAGCAGGAGCTGATGCCGACGGTGGCGGCGAGGAGGACGACCGCGGGCGCGAGCCGGCGGGCGAGGGATCGTGTCATCACGCGCCGAAGCGTATCCCAAGCCTTAGGTGAGGCAAATCAAAGTTTCGTCGGGTAATGGCTGAGCCCCGCCGTGGGGGCGCGTCAGGTCAGCGACGAGATGGTCCGGTCGGAGGTCGTCGGGGAGAGCAGGTCGACGACGGGCAGTAGAGCGCGCAGCGCCGCGGGCGAGACCTCGACGGGCTGGTGCGTGACGGCCCGGACGATCCATCGGCCGGCCTCGTCGGGCTCGAGCGCCGAGGCCCCCGCGTACTCGGCCGTCGGCGCGATCATCTCCGTCCGGACCAGCGGGAAGTAGACGTTGGTCGCGTGCACTCCGGGATGCGGCCGCTCGGCGTTCAGGCTGCGGCCGAAGATCGCGAGCGCGCTCTTGGACGCGGCGTACGCCGAGAACTTCGGGAAGGTGTTGGCGAGCAGGCCCCAGGTGCAGACGTTGACGATCTGCCCGCGGCCGCGTTCGATCATCCCGGGCAGCACGCCCAGTGAGAGCTGCACGGCCGAGAAGTAGTTGAGGTTCATCGTGCGCTGGTAGTCGTGGAAGCGCTCGGTGGAATCGGCGATGGTCCGCCGGATCGAGTGGCCCGCGTTGTTGACCAGAACGTCGACCTCGCCGAGGTCGGTGAGCAGCCCGTCGATCGAGTCGCTATCGGTCAGGTCGCACACGCGGTACTCGCCGCCCGTGAGCGCGCACAGCTCCTCGAGCTCCTGCTCGCGCCGCGCGACCGCGATGACGTGCGCGCCGCGCTCGGCCAGTTGCAGCGCGGCCTCGCGGCCGATGCCGGCCGACGCGCCGGTGATGACGATGCGCAGGCCGCGGAGCGTGCGGCCCTTGCCGGACAGTGCGGCGTCGACGGACTCGGGCAGGAGGCTGCGGCGCTGCATCAGATCGCGCACCGAACGGGACAGGGACATGGTCACTTCCTCACGATCACGACGAACGGGCCCGTCTCGGTGACGGTGAATCGGGGGTCCTCGAAGAGCTTCTCGGGGAAGACGACGGTGTAGCGGCGCACGTTCGGGTCGTTCGGGTACACGTCCTCGGCCAGACGCAGCGAGAGGCCGTCGGCGGACCGTCGGAAGACGAAGGCGTCCGGGGCGCGCCAGGGCGTCTCGTCGAGCGCCTTGATCAGCTCGTCGGGCTTGTCTAGCTTCGCCCACGACTCGATCGCCGCCGACCGGGCGGTGAAGTGCGCCAGCGGGTTCGCGTAGTTCGACGTCAGGTTCTGGAAGCCCCAGTAGGGGTAGACCGCGAGGAAGCCGTAGTCGGCCGTGAGGACGACGGTGTCGGTCCGGGGCCTGCCGGTCGCGGACAGGATGGCGGCGTCCACGTCCTTGTACGAGGCCTCCGCGCCCGCGGGGCGGCGGTCGCCGCGCTGGCCGTCACCGTCGGTGTCCGAGTAGGCGACGGCGATCTCGCCGGCGAGCTGCGCGGGAATCGTCTGCGCCACACCGATCGCGGCCAGCACGCCGAGGACGACGCCCGCGTCGCGGTAGCGCGGGTAGCCGTCGCCGAGTGCGCCGACCATGGTCACGGCGCCGAGCGCGCCCGCGGCGGCGAGCAGGATGTGCAGCACCGGTTCGGTGCGGAAGCCGAGCAGGGTGGTGCCCGCGGGCGAGGCGACCATCGACAGCAGCGCCCACAGATAGGAGCCGGCTACGGCCAGCCCCAGCGCCTGGGCGGTCAGGGATCCGCGCGCCTTCACCAGGATCCAGCCGATGCCGATCAGCGCGAGGGCGCCGAGCAGCGAGAAGTGCAGCATCGGCAGCGACAGCACGGAGCCCTGCTCGGGCAGGTAGTGGAAGGCGGAGCCCTTCGAGTCGGTGCCGTCGCGCGCGACGCGCAGCAGGAACGGGCCGTAGGCGGGGAGGCCGATCGCGATCGCGATGACGCCCATGACCGCGACCCGGACGGGGTAGCGCCATTCGAACCGGCGCTCGCGCAGCCACGTGGCGGCCAGGGCGACGACGCCCATCAGGACCACCGCGAAGGCCGCGACGCCGAGGTACAGGGTGTAGAACCACACCGCGATACCGAGGTAGACGCCCACCAGGGCGAGCGCGCCGCGATGGCCGCGCAGGATCGCGTACCAGGCGACGATCAGCACCGGTGGCATGACGATCGCCACCGCCGCGCCGTAGGGCTCGGCGGAACCGTAGAGCAGCATCGCGACGGTGGTCGCGAGGGTCGCGGCGAGTGCTCGGGCGGGGCTGACGACGACCAGCCACAGCGCGAGTGCGACCGCGGCCGCGACGGCGAGGGAGATGATCGACCAGGGCTGGAAGGCCTCCCAGCCCGCCATGCCGGAGATCTTCGCGAAGCGGCCGCCCAGCCAGAACCAGCCGGGGGAGTACAGCGGCGGCATGTCGATGTAGGTCATGTCCGCCAGCCGCGGCGAGGACGTGAACCGGGTGAGGTACTCGGTGCGGAACTGCTGATCGACGGAGATCCCGCCCAGGTACAGCTTGGTGCCGCCGAGTGGCAGGCCCAGGGTGACGGTGACGAAGCCGGCCAGCGTCGCGAAAGAGAGCAGCCGAGCGACGCGGGCCTGCCAGGCCGGAACCGATCGCGACAGGAGCACCGCGCAGCCGGCGAGCACGGCGATCGCGACCACCTGGAAGACGGTCGCGAAGGCGCGCGTGACGTTGGAACTGCTGTACGCGGGCCACTCGACGGTGCTGATCGCGAACCACCCGACGACGCCGACCGCCGCCGCGAGGATCGCGGCGGCGGCGAGGTCGACGGCCAGGTCCCGGGCCCGGGGTGGTGCTGTCGGGGCGACGGTGCCGGTGCGCGTTCTTGTCACGCGGGCCAGCGTAGACGGTGGCGACGTGGCTCCACGCGATGCCTAGATGGGGAGCTTGCGGAAGATCGGCTGCGGGATGTTCTTGAGGCCGAAGCTGACGAAGCCCCACGGCGCGGGGGCGTAGACCAGCGACTTGCCCTTGATCGCGGCGTCGACGGCGAGCTTGCCGATGACGTCCTTGTCGATCGTCAGCGGGGCCTCCTTGACGTGCGCGGAGAACTTGGTGCGCACCATGCCCGGCCGGACCACGAGGACCGAGCCGCCGAAGGGCTCCAGCGCCTGGCCGAGGTTGAGGTAGAAGCCGTCGAAGCCGGCCTTCGAGGAGCCGTAGACGAAGTTGCTGCGCCGGGGGCGCAGGCCGGCGACCGAGCTCATGGCGATGATCTGGCCGTGGCCCTGCTCCTTGATCTTCTGGCCCAGGAGCACGCCGACGGAGACGGCGCCGGTGTAGTTGACCTGCGCGAGCAGGACGGCCTTGCGCTGGTTCTGCCACAGCTCCTCGGCGTCGAAATCGAGGGCGAAGGCCACGATCGCGACGTCGATGTCGCCGCCGGAGAAGGCGGCGTCGATCGTCTTCTCGTGACCGTCGAAGTCGGTGGCGTCGAAGTCGACGACCTCGACCGATGTCGCGCCGGCGGCCTCGACCTGGGCGACGGCCTGCTCGCGCAGCGGGTCGTTCGGCAGCGCGGCGAGCACGATGCGGCGGGTGCCCTTCGCGATGTACTCCTCGACGATCGACAGGCCGATCTCGGAGGTGCCGCCGAGCAGCAGGATGGACTGGGGGACGCCCACGGCGTTCTTCATGTTCTCTTCATTCCTTGCGGTCGTGAGGCTCAGGCGAGTTCGAGGCGGCGGCCCAGGTCGGAGATGAACACTCCGGTGGGGTCGATGCGCCGCCGCGTGGCGATCCACTGGTCGATCTGCGGGTACATGGCGTGGAAGCGCTCCGCGGTGGTGCGCGAGTCCTTCGCCGTGTACAGGCGGCCGCCCATGGCCATGATGCGCACGTCGAGCTCGTTGAGGAACTCGGCGAGGCCCCGCTTGACGGGGAAGTCGAGGCACACGTTCCAGCCCTTGAACGGGAAGCTCAGCGGCGCCTGGTTGCCGTCGCCGAAGAGCTTGATCACGTTGAGGAAGCTGACGTGTCCCGACGCCTGGATGTCCTCGATGAGCTTGATGAACTCGGGCTCGTTGCCGGTGGGCACGATGAACTGGTACTGGCAGAAGCCGCCTGTGCGGCCGTAGGCGTTGTTCCAGCCGCCGAAGACGTCGAGCATGTGGTAGAAGCCGGCGAGGTTCTTCACCTTGCCCGTACTCGGCGGCCCGGCGCGCCAGTAGGCCTCGCCCACCAGCGAGAAGTCGAACTTGTTCGCCAGCCCGTTGGGGAAGACGTTGGGGAAGCTGATCAGCGGCTTGTTGTTGAAGCTCAGCGGGTCCTTGCGGTACTTCTCCGGCAGCTCGTCGAGCGTGGCGAGGTTGCCCCGGGAGAACGTGCCGCGGCCCAGCTTCGGCGGTGCGCTGATCGCGTCGAACCAGCCGGACGCGTACTCGTAGCCGTCCTCGAAGCCGTCCTGCAGGTGCAGATCGATGGTCTCCTGCAGCGAGTTGGTGCGCTCGGTGTCGGCGATGAAGTAGGCGCTCTCGGTGCGCTTCATCTGGATCTTCGCGCGCAGGATGATGCCGGTCATGCCGACGCCGGCCACGGTGGCCCAGAACAACTCGCCGTCGGGATCGTCGGGCGATCCCGTCGGCGTGAGCGTGAGCACCTTGCCGGCGGCCGTGAGCAGCGTCATCTCGAGCACGTGGTTGCCGAACGAGCCCTGGCTGTGGTGGTTCTTGCCGTGGATGTCGTGCGCGATCGCGCCGCCGATCGTCACCTGGCGCGTGCCCGGGAGCACGGGCACCCACAGGCCGTAGGGCAGAGCCGCCTGCATGAGGGTGTCGAGATCGACGCCGGCGTCCACGTCGACGATCGCGCTCTCGGCGTCGATGTCGTGGATGGCGTTGAGCGGCGTCATGTCGATGGTCAGGCCGCCGGTGTTCTGCGCCGACTCGTTGTACGAGCGCCCCAGGCCGCGGGCGATCACGCCGCGTCGCAGGTAGGCGGGCTTATCGGCCTCGGCGTCGGCGACCACGGCCACCGCTCGAGCGATCTGGTCCACGTCGGGCGTGGACAGCACGTGACCCTCGATCGGCGTGGTGCGCGACCAGCCCACCAGCTTGCGCGTCGAGATGGGCAGATAGGGAAGAGTTGTCTCGGACATCGCCCATCAGATTACCGCGCTCAACCTGAGTCGATGCTGAGGTTGCGGAGGCTGTGACCTCGTCTTGGTCACACCGAGGGCGTGGTCCGCCTCCCCGGCTCGGTGGTCACGGACAGCACCGGCTTCGCTTCCGACGGTGCGCCGGGCTCACGCAGGTGCTCCCACATCGCGTCGACGAGCGGCTGCAGGAACAGAGTGCCCATCTGCCGCACCATCAGGCCGATCACCTGGTCCGATTCGGGTCGGTCGGTGGAGGCGAGGTGCGCGGCGCGCAGCCGGACGACCTCGCTGCGGCCGAGCTCGGTGAGCCGGATGAGGAGTTCGGAGCCGCTCGGGTCCAGGAAGGAACGGCGCAGGTAGTCCACGACGGCGGGATGCTGGGCCAGCATCTCCCGGACCGATGCGTCACGGGCGGCGGCGACCTCGGCCGGCGGTCCCTCGTCGGGCACGGCGGCGATGGCCCGGGCGTGGTACTCGACGATCTGCTCCTCGACCGCGCTGCGCAGGCCGTCCTTCGTCGTGAAGTGGTGCTGCACCAGGCCGACGGTGACCCCGGCGTGCGCGGCGACGGCCCGTAGCGAGACGGCGCTCGCCCCGTGCGCGGCGAAGAGTTCGAGCGCGGCGTTGCGGATCCGCGCCTTGGCGGTGAGGTCGTCGTTCGACGCGGGGAGGTCGGTCACGGTTGTCCCTTCATCTCCGCACGAGCGTAGCGGCGGAGGGTTGCGCTATACAGACGCATCGGTGACTATACAAATGTATTGCATCGCTGTTCGCGGAGAGAAGAGAAGCCCATGACCGCACTGTTCCCCGACTACCGCCCCGCCTGGGAGACCCCCGAGCACACCGAGCTGCGCAAGCACGCCGCGGAGTTCTTCCGCCGGGAGGCCACCCCGAATCAGGAGCGCTGGGCCGACCAGCACCAGGTGGATCGCGAGTTCTGGAACAAGGCCGGCGCGGCGGGGCTGCTCTGTACTGAGCTCCCCGAGGCCCTGGGCGGCGCGGGCGGCGACTTCGGGCACGACACCGTCGTGCTCGAGGAGCTCGTCTTCTCGGGCGACGGTGCCTTCGGCTACGGCGTGCACTCGACCATCTGCGCCCACTACATCGACGATTGCGGCACCGAGGAGCAGAAGCAGCGCTGGCTGCCGAAGGCGGCGTCCGGGGAGGCCGTCCTGGCGATCGCGATGACGGAGCCCGGCACCGGGTCCGATCTCCAGGCCGTGCGCACCACGGCGGTGCGCGAGGGCGACGAGTACGTGATCAACGGCTCGAAGACCTTCATCTCCAACGGCAGCCACTGCGACCTGCTGATCATCGTCGCGAAGACGGACCCGTCCCAGGGCGCGAAGGGCATCTCGCTCATCGTCGCGGAGACGAAGGACCTCCCCGGTTTCGAGCGGGGTCGCGTGCTCAAGAAGATCGGCCAGCACGGCCAGGACACGCGCGAGCTCTCCTTCACGGACATGCGCGTCCCGGCTGCGAACCTCCTCGGTGGTGTCGAGGGCCAGGGCTTCTATCAGCTGATGCGGCAGCTCCCGCGCGAGCGGCTGAGCATCGCCATCGGCGGCGTCGACGCCGCGGAGAAGGCGGTCGTCGAGGCCATCGCGTACACCAAGGAGCGCAAGGCCTTCGGCCGGCCGATCGCCGACTTCCAGAACAGCAAGTTCGTGCTCGCCGAGGCCAAGACGGAGGTCTTCGCGGGCCGCACGCTCATCGACCACTGCATCGGCCGCGCGATCGACGGCACGTTGGACGCGGCGACGGCGTCGATGGCGAAGCTGTGGGCGACCGACATGCAGTGCCGCGTGATCGACAGTGTGCTGCAGCTCTTCGGCGGTTACGGCTACATGATGGAGTACCCGATCGCCCAGCTGTACGCGGGCGCGAGGGTGCAGAAGATCTACGGCGGAACGAACGAGATCATGAAGGAGCTCATCGCCCGCGGGCTCTGAGGTCGCGGCGGATCCGTTCCATCGCCCGATGCTGGCGCAGGCGAACCGCGTCGGGCGTAATCCTCAGCAGGCCTGCGGTTTCCTCGATCGTGCGGCGCTCGATCACGCGCAGATGCAGCACCCGATACAGCTCGGGTGGCAACGCCGCCCGCAGGCGCGCGTCAGCCGCACGGGGCCTGACTTCCATGATCGCAAACGCTAGACACGCGTTCGCACGCGCACATCCACCGTTCGGTGGATGTGCGCTCCGCAGTTCGCCGGATCGCGGTACGTTGAAAGGGACTGAGACGGACACGTGATCCGAGGAGGTCCGATGAAAGATTCTTGGGCCGAGACCGTTGCCCGGGCCACCGAACTCCGACGCGAACTTCATCGCCGCCCCGAACTCGCCTGGGCGGAGCACACCACCGCCGAGGCCGTGCGTACGGAACTCGACGCGATCGGCGTGAGCTGGCGCGCCTGCGCGGGCACGGGCACCGTCGTCCGCCTGGCTCCGGCTGCGCCGGGGCGGCACATCGCAGTGCGCGCCGACCTCGACGCCATGCCGATCCGGGAGGCGACCGGCCTGCCCTACGCGTCCACCGTCGAGGGCGTCATGCACGCGTGCGGGCACGACGGCCACACCGCCGCACTGCTCGCCGCGGCGCGCTGGCTCCGTGCGCACGAGACCGTGCTCCCCGGGCCGGTCACGCTCCTGTTCCAGCCGGCTGAGGAGGGCGGGCACGGCGCGCGCGGGATGATCGACGACGGTGCGCTCGACGGCGTGGACGTCGTCTTCGGCTGGCACAACTGGCCCGGGCTGCCGCTCGGCCGGGCACTGTGTCCCGACGGCCCCGTGATGTCAGCGAACGGCACCTTCGAGGTCCGGCTGATCGGCAGCGGGGGCCACGCCTCGCAGCCCGAGGCCACCCGCGATCCGGTGCTCGCCGCCGCGGCCGTCGTCGTCGCCCTGCAGCAGATCGTGGCGCGCCGCACCTCCCCGCAGCAGGCGGCGGTCGTGGCCGTGACCTCGCTTCTCGCCGAGAGTGCCGCGACCGTCACCCCCGACGAGGCCTCGCTGGCGGGCAGTGTGCGCGCCGCCGACGACGATGCCCGGACCGCGGTCTTCTCCCTCATCGACGAGATCGCCGGGGCCACCGCCGCTGCCCACGGGGTGCGCGCCGAGGTGGTCACGACGGAGCGTTACGGCGCCACCGTCAACCACCCCGGTCCCGCAGCGGAACTGCGGAGGCGCCTGTCGACGGTGCTCGGTCCGGACTGGCCGACATCCGCCGCCGTGCCGGTCCTCGCCTCGGAGGACTTCAGCTACTACCTGCGGCGGATCCCGGGTGCCTTCGCGTTGCTCGGCTCCGGCACCGCCGCGCCGCTGCACAGCGCCGAATACGACTTCGACGATGCCCTGCTGGACCCCGCGGCGCGCCTGCTCGTGGCTCTGGCAGGTGCGCCGGAGCCGCCCTGATCACTGAGAGATGCACGGAACGAAAGGGATTCGCATGGACACTGCTGCCTTCGAGAACTGGGAATCGGAAGTTCGCGGCTATTGCCGGAACTTCCCCACCGTCTTCGCGTCCGCGTCCAACGCGCGACAGGTCGATGAGGCAGGGAAGAGCTACATCGACTTCTTCGCCGGCGCGGGCGTGCTCAACTTCGGGCACAACAACCCGGCGATGAAGCGTGCCATGATCGAGTTCATCGAGGCCGACGGCGTCGCGCACAGCCTGGACACCTACACCACCACCAAGCGCGACTTCCTGACCCGCTTCCACGACGTGATCCTCGCGCCGCGCGGCATGGATCATCGTATGCAGTTCACCGGTCCCACCGGCACGAACGCAGTGGAGGCGGCGCTCAAACTCGCGCGCCTGGCCACCGGCCGACGGGAAGTGGTGGCCTTCAGCCACGGCTTCCACGGCATGACGCTCGGCGCCCTGGCAGCGACGGCGAACGAGGCCTTCCGCCAGTGGGCCGGCGTCCCGCTGCGCGACGTGGTGCGGCTGCCCTTCGAGACCGCGCCCGGCGGCAAGACCGCCCTCGCGGATTACGCGGCGGCGCTGGCGGATCCGTCCAGCGGGCACACCGCGCCCGCGGCCTTCCTGGTGGAGGCGGTACAGGCGGAGGGCGGAGTCAACGTCGCGAGCGCCGACTGGCTGCACGCCGTCCAGGATCTCGCCCGGGAGACCGGCGCGCTGTTCATCATCGACGACATCCAGGCCGGATGCGGGCGCACCGGTAGCTATTTCAGCTTCGACGGGTACGGCCTCGACCCGGACATCATCACTCTCGCGAAAGGGCTCGGCGGCTTCGGCACACCGATCGCGATGAACCTGAACAAGCCCGCGGTCGACGCGCACTGGTCGCCCGGCGCGCACACCGGCACCTTCCGCGGGCAGGGCCTGTCGATGGTGGCGGGCACCGTCGCCCTCGACTACTTCGCCGACGACGAGCTGATGTCCGCTGTCGCGGCGAAGGGCGAGACGATGCGGGAGCGGCTCGCTGCGATCGCAGCGGCGCACCCGGATCGCGACTGGGAGGTGCGCGGCAAGGGCATGATGCAGGCCCTCGACACCGGCGACGGGGCCTTCGCGAAGGCCGTGCAGAAGGCCTGCTTCGACACCGGGCTCCTCATCGGGCCCTGCGGAAGCGGAGGTCGGGTACTCAAACTCATCCCGCCGCTGACGATCCCGGAGCAGGATCTCGCCGAGGGCCTGGATCTGCTCGACGCGGCGGTGACGGAGGTGGCGCGATGAAGCGACGCGACGACATGACCTTCCCACCCGAGGAGTACGAGCGGCGGCTCGGGGAACTGCGCGAGCGGATGGACAAGCGCGGGCTGGACGCGGTGGTGATCACGGATCCCGAGAATCTGATGTACCTCACGGACTACCAGACCACCGGCTACTCCTTCTTCCAGGCGCTCGTCGTCCCGCTCGATGACGAGCCGGTGATGATCACCCGCGCGATGGAGGAGTCCAATGTCATCGCGCGCACGTGGGTCGAGCGCACCCGCCCGTATCCCGATACGGGCGACGCGATCCAGGAGCTGGTGCTCACCCTCAAGGAGGGCGGGCTCGGCACCAAACGCGTGGGCTACGAGCGCAACAGCTACTTCTTCCCGGCCTACCAGCAGGACCGCGTGCACACCTCCTTCCAGCAGGGCGTGCTCATGGACTGTTTCGGCATCGTCGAGGCGGGCCGGGCGACGAAGTCGGAGGCGGAGATCGCGGTGATGCGCCGGGCCGCCCGGGCGGCCGAGGCGGGCATGGCGGCGGGGCTCGAGGCGGCGGTGCCGGGCAATACCGAGAACGACGTGGCGGCGGCGATCAGCGCTGCCATGTTCCGCGCCGGCGGTGAGTTCCCCGCCGTGATGCCCTACGTCGCATCCGGGCCGCGGTCGATGATCGGGCACGCGACGTGGGAGGGCCGCACGATAGAGCCGGGAGAGCACGTCTTCCTCGAGGTCGGCGGCTGCTACCGTCGCTACCACGCCGCACTCATGCGCACGGCGGTCAACGGCGAGCTCTCGCCCTCGATGCACGAGGCGCAGGAGCGGATGAAGCTCGCACTCTCCGAGCTGAAGTCCCTCATGCGCCCCGGCATGACGGTCTCCGACGCCGATTCCCTGGTGCGCCGCATCATCTCGGACAACACCGTCGGGGCGCGCCTGGTGACGCGCTCCGGATACTCGATCGGCATCGCCTTTCCGCCCTCCTGGGACGAGGGCTACATCCTCAGCCTCAATCCGGGTGACTTCACCGCGCTGGAGCCGGGGATGACCTTCCACGTGATCCCGTGGATGTGGGGCGTCGACGGGGACAAGACCGTCGGCATCTCGGACACGATCCGGATCACCGAGGACGGGTGCGAATCCTTCTTCACGCTGGACGAGGACTTCACCGTGCACGACGGCGGCCCCTCGGCCCCGGCCGCGGTGAACGGCGCCGTCGTCGGCGAAGGGCCGCACGAGGACACGACCGAGGCGGAGGTGCTGCCATGACGACGATGCTGACCGTGATCGACCCCTCGACGGGGGAACTCCTCCGCGAGGTGCCGGCCGCCGGCCCCGCCGAGATCGAGGCGACGCTCGAGCGGGCCGAGACGGCCTTCGGCGACTGGAGGCGGACGGAATTCGCGGAGCGGGCGCGGCTGTTGCGCGACGTCGGTGCCGAGCTGCGCAGGGGCATCGAGGATTACGCCTACGTGATGACCGAGGAGATGGGCAAACCCATCACCGAGGCACGGGGCGAGGTGATCAAGGCGGCGTGGGCCGCGGAGCACTACGCGGAGCACGGCGAGCAGTACCTCGCGCCCGACGTCGTCGAATCGGACGCCACGTCGAGCTACGTGCAGTACCTGCCGCTCGGGCCGGTGCTCGGCGTGCTGCCGTGGAACGCACCCTTCTGGCTGGCCTTCCGGTTCTGCGCTCCCGCGCTCATGGCGGGCAACACCTGCGTCATGAAGCACGACCCGCACGTGCCCGGCTGCGCCGCCGCGATCGCCGGGGCGTTCCGTGCCGTCGGTGCGCCCGACGGGGTGTTCGCCTCCCTCCCGGTGGCCACACCCGACGTCGAGGGGGTGATCCGCGATCGGCGCATCCGTGCGGTCTCGTTCACCGGTTCCGATCGCGCCGGCGCCGCGGTGGCGTCGGTGGCCGCGTCCGAGATCAAGCCCGCCGTACTGGAGCTCGGCGGCTCCGACCCGTCGATCGTGCTGGCGGACGCCGATATCGAGGCCGCCGCCGAGACGCTGGCGCTGTCCCGGATCATCAACGCCGGCCAGTCCTGCATCGCGGCGAAGCGCATCATCGTCGAGCGGCCGGTGCACGACGAGCTCGTCGAGGCGCTCCGCACTCGGCTCGCGGCGCTGCGGATGGGCGATCCACGGCACGACGACACGCAGGTGGGGCCGATCGCGCGCGCCGATCTGCGGGACGCGCTGCACCGCCAGGTGACGGAGACGGTGAACGCCGGCGCCACCTGCCTGCTCGGCGGCACGGTGCCCGACGTCCCGGGCTTCTACTACCCGCCGACCCTGCTCACCGGGGTGCGGCCGGGGATGGCGGCCTGCGCCGAGGAGACCTTCGGACCCGTCGCCGCGGTGATGACGGCCGTCGACGCGGAGCACGCCGTCGACCTGGCGAACGCGACGCAGTACGGCCTCGCCGCGAGCGTCTGGACGGAGACGGCGCGCGGCGAGGCCATGGCCCGCGAACTCGAAGCCGGGCAGGTCAGCGTCAACGGGATCGTCAAGACCGACCCGCGACTGCCCAGCGGCGGGATCAAGCGTTCCGGCTACGGCCGGGAACTCGGCCGTGCCGGCATCCACGAGTTCGTCAACGCCCAGCAGGTCTGGGTCGGCCCCAAGCGGGACTGACCTCGCGGCGGCTACTCGACAGTGACCGACTTCGCCAGGTTGCGGGGCCGGTCGATGTTGAGGCCCAGGCTGAGCGCGGCGTAGTAGGCCAGTAGCTGCGTCGGGATCATCAGCAGGATCGGATCCAGCTCCGGCTCGTTCTTCGGCACCGTGAGCGTCACCTTCGACTCGGGCAGTTCGACACCGGGATTGGTGATCGCCACGATGTCACCGCCACGCGCCGCGATCTCGTGCAGCGCACCGATGTTGCGGTCCAGCAGCTCGTCGTCGGGGACGATGGCGACGGTCGGCATCTCCGGGCTGATCAGCGCGAGCGGTCCGTGCTTGAGCTCGGACGCCTGGTAGGCCTCGGCGTGGCGGTAGCTGATCTCCTTGAACTTCTGCGCGCCCTCGCGGGCCGTCGGGTAGCCGCGCACTCGGCCGATGAAGAACAGGCTGGGCGCCTGCGCGAGGAGCTTCGCCGCCTCCTCGACGTCCCCGGGCTCGTTGATGATCTCGCCGATCTGCGCAGGCAGGGCCTTGAGTCCCTTGACGATCCGCGTACCGTCGGTGATCGAGAGGTCGCGGACACGGCCCAGAGCGAGCGCGAGCAGCGCGAAGCCGACCGCCATGTGCGTGTTGGCCTTGGTGGAGGCCACGGACACCTCGGGGCCGGCGTGCAGGTAGATGCCGCCCGAGACCTCGCGCGCGATGGTGGAGCCGACCACGTTGACCAGGCCGACGATGGTGCCGCCCTTGCGCTTGACCTCCTGGACCGCGAACGCGGTGTCGGCGGTCTCGCCGGACTGGCTCACCGCGACGTACAGGGTGTCTGGCTCGACGATGGGGTTGCGGTAGCGGAACTCGCTGGCGGGCTCGGCATCCGCGGGGATGCGGGCGAGCTCCTCGATGAGCGAGGCGCCCAGCTGGCCCATGTAGTAGGCGCTGCCGCAGCCCAGGATCTTGACCCGCTTGAACCGCCGCATGGCCTGCGCGTCCAGGTTCAGGCCGTCGAGGCGGGCGGTGGCGAAACGCTCGTCGAGCCGGCCGGAGAGCATGCGCTCCAGCGACTGCGGCTGCTCCGCGATCTCCTTGAGCATGAAGTGGCTGTGGTTGCCCAGCTCCAGCTCGTCGGGCGAGATGTCCACGGTGGTGGCGGACTTCGCGACCGCACGGGCATCGTCGGCGCTGAACATCCGGAAGCCGGACGCGGTGACGGTGGCGCACTCGCCGTCGTCCAGGTGGACCACCTGGCTGGTGTGCCGGACCACGGCGGAGATGTCGGAGGCGACGAACATCTCCTTGTCGCCCACTCCCAGGATCAGCGGGGAGCCGTTGCGCGCGACCACGATCCGGTCGGGGTGCGCGGTGTCGATCACTGCGAGCGCGTAGGTTCCGCTGAGCCGGTGCAGGGTCGCGCGGACCGCGTCCTCGAGGGTCTCGGCACCGCTGCGGGCGATCAGGTGCGCCACGGCCTCGGTGTCGGTGTCGGACGTGAGCTCCACACCCTCGGCCTCGAGCTCGATCCGCAGGTCGCGTGCGTTATCGATGATGCCGTTGTGCACCACGAAGATCCGCTCGTCGCCGTTGGCGTCGGGAGCGGACGTGTGCGGGTGGGCGTTGGCCTCCGACGGCGCGCCGTGCGTCGCCCACCGGGTGTGCCCGATGCCGGTCTTGCCGGCGAGGCGCTTCGGCAGCGCGGCCTCCAGGTCGCGCACGCGGCCGACGCTGCGGACGCGCTTGGCGCCCGACGGGCCGAGGACGGCGATACCCGCCGAGTCGTACCCGCGGTACTCGAGCTGGGTCAATCCGTCGACGAGGATGTCCACGGCCGTCTGGCCACCGATGTATCCGACGATTCCGCACATGCTGAGGCGGGCTCCTAGCTGTAGACGAGGCGGCGCAGCTGCCGCTCGGTGAGGTCCGGGGCGGCGACGAGCCGGCTGCTCAACTCGTCGGCGAGGGTCGCGAAGATCTCCGCGTTCTTGGCGCCGCGACCCTGGAGGTCACGGTGGCGACGGCGGACGAACTCCTCGACCGGTTCCCGGTAGTACGCCGTGACGTCGTCGATGACACGCACGGCCTCGGCGGCGGAGAGCCCCGTGGTCCGCGCGATGTGATCCACGAGATCGCTGTCCGGCACGATGTCGATCTTGCGGGCCCGACGGTGTGCTGTCAATTATCTGCCCGGTTTCGGGCAGAAATGAGACCGAATCGTCTCAACGATGGCTGCAAGCGGGCATCATGACAAGAATGCTTGACACGATATGTCAAGGCTGCTTGACTTCGTGGTGTGGACGAGAACCCGGTGCGAGTGCGACGGCGCGCTCAGCGGATCACCCAGGCCGATCTGGCCGCTGCGGTCGGTGTGAGCCGGCAGACGGTCGTCTCGGTCGAGAAGGGCGACTACGCCCCCAGCGTGTATCTCGCGCTGAAGATCGCCAGGGCGCTCGAGTCCACCGTCGAAGAGCTGTTCCCGTTACCGGAGGAGGAGAACCATGGCGCCCTTGACCCGCGCTGAGCAGTACATTCTGGCACCGTCGGACCCCGCCTGGGGCGACGAACGCAATCGCGACGAGTACTACCGGGCCTCGTCGGTGGGTTTCTTCTGGGCCACCTACGCCTTCTTGGCGGTCGCGGTTCTCGCGGCGCTGCAGGGGGCGATCGCTGCGGCGATCGTCGCGGCCCTGGCCCCCGGTCTCATCCAGATGGGTTCGGTGCAGCGCTACTGCGCGCGGCACGGCGTGGCCTACTACTCGATCGCGGCGGCGTTCAACACGGGCCGGCGGCGGATCGTCGGTCTCGTGACGCTGGTGCCGCTCTACCTGGCGCTGGCCGTGATCCTCGCCGCGAAGCTCGGCGTCCTCGAGGGTGATGCGGCCACTCTGGCGGGCGGCGTCGTGGGCGCGATCTGCGGCGCGGGCGCGGCGTGGGCCGCCTATCTGATCGGCAAGCGGCAGCACGAAGATCCGTCGGAGCCGGACGACGTATTCGAATGACGAAGGATCTCTGAAGTACGCTATGACCTCGTGACCACCTCCGAAGCGGCCGATCGGGAACACCTCGATCTCAAGACCCAGCTGATCCGTTTCGTGCTGACGGGTGGTTTCTCGGCGGTCGTGGACTTCGGGCTGACGCTGCTGCTGGGTAAGTTCCTCGGTCTCGACGAGGCGCTCGCCAAGACGATCGGCTTCGTCTGCGGCACCACCACCGCATACCTGCTCAACCGGCGATGGACCTTCCGGGCCGAGCCCTCCACCAAGCGACTGATCGCCGTGTGGGCGCTCTACATCGCCATGTACGGCGTGCAGCTCGGTCTCTACATGGCCTTCTACACGCTCTTCCCGCCGCCCGAGGACGGGATCGGCAGCTACGTCAACCGGCTCGTCGCCTTCGTGATCGCCCAGGGAACGGCGACGGTCGTCAACTTCATCGTGCAGCGCACGGTGATCTTCCGCTTGATGTGAGGCGCGCGGCTCCCTGGGCGCTCGCGCTCGCCGGCGTCCTGCTCTCGCTGTGGCACGGCGGCCGCCCGTCGGTGTGGTTCGACGAACTCGCCACCGCGTCCGCGATCGACCGCTCGCCCGGCGAGCTGTGGCACCTCCTGACCAACATCGACGCCGTGCACGGCCTCTACTACTGGGCCGTCCGCACCTTCTCCCTGGTGTTCGGTCTCGACCAGACCGCGCTGCGGGCGTTCTCCGCGCTCGGCGTCGGTGCGGCGGTCGCGGCCTGTCACGTCCTCGCACGACGGCTCGGCGGCGAGAGCTTCGCGCTGGTCGCGGGCGTGGTCGCGCTGATCCTGCCGCGAATCACCTGGGCGGGCGTCGAGGCGCGGTCCTACGCGTGGGTGATCGCCTCCGCGGCGCTCGTACTCATCGCGGCGCACCGCGCCGCCGAGACCGCACTCGCGACGGCACCGTCGGGCGTGCGGACCGTGCGGCGGGCCTGGATCGCCTACGGCTCGGCGCTGCTGCTCGCGACGGTGCTCTTCCTCTACTCCGCGACCCTCGTCCTGGCGGTGGCAGTCGCGTTCGCGCTGGATCCGCGGACCCGCACGCGCGCCGTGCTGCGGCCGGCACTGATCGTCTCGGCGTCCGCGATCGCCCTCGCGAGCCCCGTCGCGATCCTCGCCGCGACGCAGCGGGACCAGGTCTCATGGCTGCAGTGGCCGGGCTGGCGGATCTTCCAGAACGTCCTGGTCGATCAGTGGTTCGACCACTCGTGCGCCTTCGCGGTGGCGGCGTGGCTCGTCCTCGCGGTCGCCGCGGTGCTGTGGTGGCGGGGCGGCGTCCCGTCGGACCTACTTCCTGCGCTCCGGTACGGCGCGGCCGGGGCGCTGGTGCCGCTCGCGGCGATCCTGCTGGTCTCGCCCGTGGTCCCGTCGTACGTGGGGCGGTACGTGAGCTTCACGGTGCCCGGGGTGGTGCTGGTGCTCGCCGCAGCGGTGACGACGGTGGCGCGGGCACTGCCGCGCCCGCGGCTCGCCGGCGCGGCGCTCCTGACGGCGCTGACGGTGGCGGCGATACCGGGCTACCTGTGGCAGCACAGCCCGCTCTCGAAGCCGGGCGGCAGCGACTTCAGCTACGCGGCGCGGTACATCCGCGACAACGCTCGCCCCGGCGACTGCGTCTTCTTCCAGGTGCAGCCGAGCTGGGCGTGGCCCTCGCTGCGGATCGCGCACGACGGACTTCCCGGGATGTTCGACGGCCTGCGGGACATGGGCAACGACGGTGACCGCCGGACCGAGGGCAAGCTCTGGGACAAGGAGAAGGGCGTGAACCAGTGGGCGTCGTGGGCGGCCGACGAGTGCACCGCCGCCTGGGTGCTCACCGACGCCGACCGCGCCGAGGAGGACTTCCGGCAGGAGAACGGGAATCTGTGGTGGACCTTCCGCCCGTCCCGGTTCATGGGCTCCGACATGCAGGTCTCCCTGGACTACGGCGGCCTCGCGGTGGTGCACCAGGAGCAGTTCCACATCCTCCAGGTGGTGCGTTTGCAGCAGCCCCCGCCGGCGGTCGGGCCGGACCCGCAGCCGCTCCCTCACACGGTGCATACCTACTGGTGAAAGCCGCGACCGAACAATTCGTTAGGCACATATACCACTTTGTCGGTCGTGTCCACCCTTGTCCGGTGTGAGATATCCATGCTTGCCCGCGGGGGCACCCTTCGCGACGATCGTTACGCACAGGTAACGATCGAGGGGAGAGCGTCGTGGTGTCAGTCGGGATCGTCGGAGGAGGTGCCGCTGCCGTGAGCCTGCTGCGGCAGCTCCCGGTGAGCGACGATCTGTCCGTCTCCGTGTACGCCGACCGGGTCATCGGCCCCGGCCGCGCCTACGCCGAGGAGTCCGATTCGGCCCTGCTCAACCGGCAGGCCTTCGCGATGTCGATCTCCGCGGAGGCCCCGGACGAGTTCGTGGACTGGTGCCGCAGTAACCATCCGGAGCTGCTCCTCGACGGCGGCCACAGCTTCGTCCCGCGCTGGGCCTACGGCCGCTACCTGCGGCAGTGCACCCAGGCCCGCGCTCTGGACTTCGGCGACTCGCTGACCCGGATCACCGGCCGCGTCACCGACGCGGCGCGCGAGGGTGACGTCTGGCGTCTCGTGGTCCACCGCCCCGGATTCCCGCCCGAGACCTACCGGCACGACATCGTCGTGCTCGCGCTCGGGTCGAGCCCGCCCGCCGACCCGTACCGGCTCGAGGGCACCGAGCACTACACGCAGGATCCGTACCCCGTCGACGACTGGCTGCCGAACGTGCTGGCCGGCCGGAGCGCCGCCGTGATCGGGACCGGGCTCAGCGCGATCGACGTCGCGCTGGCCGTCCGCTCCCGCAACTGGACCGGGCACCTCCTGATGGCCTCCCGGCAGGGCATCCTCCCCGACGTGCGCAGTGATCTCGAGCCGCTCGACTTCGATCCCGACGTCGGTGCTCTCATCCGGCGTGTGCAGCTGAGGCACGGCGGCCTCGAGTGGGAGGACGTGGTGAACATCGTCGACTACCTCGCGGTGGGTGAGGGGTTGCGGCGATCCGAGGTGCGGGCGGCGTTCCAGGCGATCTCGGAGCCCGCCGGCCCGCGGCTCGCGGGATTCTCCGGCAGGGCGGCGTCGATCGCGCCCGAGGTGCAGCGCCTCGTGATCTGCGTGGCGCAGTACTACGCCAACGACCTGTGGTCGGCGATGACCCGGTCGGCGCGTTCCGCCATGGTCGCGACGGTGCACGCCCCTTTCCAGGCTCTCGCCAATCCGCTGCCGGCGCGGAGCGCGCAGGTGCTCGGGTCCATGGTGGTCGACGGTTCGCTGACCGTGCGGCACGGCGTCCGCGACGTCGCCCCGTCGTCCTCCGGGTTGGTGGTCAGCAGCGCGGACGGCGACGAGGCCGTGGAGCACGTGGTGAACGCGACGCGCACGCCGGCGGGCGCACCGTCGGGCGCGGCGGCGAGCCTGGTCTCCTCGCTCGTCTACGCGGGTACCGCGCGGCGCAACCCGTACGGCGGGCTGCGGATCAACGTGAACGACAACTCGATCGTGGGCCGCGACGGTGCCTCGGTGCCAGGTCTGTACGCGCTCGGCGAGATCGCCTCGGGGGACCTGTACTACATCAGCAGCATCGCCAAGATCCGCCGCCGGGCCCGCGCGGTGGCGCGGTCGATCGCGGAGCGGGCGACCCCTGTCGCGCAGCCCGAGCCCTTGCGGGTGGTGGCCGGTGGCTGAGGCGAGCACGGTCGCGGAGCGACGGGAGGCGGCCGTGATCATGCCCGGCAGGTGGACCACGGTGATGCTGCTGGTCGCGGTCACCGCGCCGCAGCTGGGACTGAGCCTGCTGAACCCGTCGACGCCGCAGATGGCGATCGATCTGCACACCAGCGTCTCCGCGGTCCAGCTCACGCTGTCCTGCTACATGGCCGGCTACGCGGTCTCGATGTTCGCTGCGGGCGTTCTGGCCGACCGGTACGACGCGCGGGCACTGCAGGCGCTGGGGCTCGTCCTCTTCGCCCTCGGCGGTGTCCTCGCCGCCGCGGCGCCGACGGTGGCGGTGCTCGGCGTGGCGCGGTTCGTGCAGGCGGTGGGCGGTACCTCGGCGACTGTGCTGTGCCGCTTGGTGATCCAGCGTCGGTACCCGGCCGACGCCCGGATGCACCTGCTCACCTCACTGTCGATCGTGATCGCCGCGACGCCCGCGCTCTCGCCCTTCTTCGGCTCGGCGCTCGTACAGGTCGCGCCGTGGCGGGCGCTGTTCCTCGGCCTGGCCGCGGTCGGCCTGGTCCTCGCGCTCGCCTTCCTCCGGCTGGTACCCAGCGCCTCCCCGTCGACGCCCGTCGCCCCCTCGCCCCGTGCCATCGGGCGCGGAGTGGCGGAAGCGCTGTCGCGTCGGGGATTCCATCGTCACGCCGTGGTGATCTCGCTGGCCTGGATGGGCTACTTCCTGTTCATCGAGCAGTCCGCGTTCA
Source organism: Tsukamurella sputi (assembly GCF_007858445.1). Classification (GTDB taxonomy): domain Bacteria; phylum Actinomycetota; class Actinomycetes; order Mycobacteriales; family Mycobacteriaceae; genus Tsukamurella; species Tsukamurella sputi. Next base: position 107,531 of record NZ_VIGV01000003.1, read on the forward strand.
TCCTGCAGGAGCTGCACGGCGCCACGGAGATCCAGTACGGACTGCTGCTCATCGTCCCCGCGCTCGGGTACATCGCCGGGAGTGTCGTGATCCGCCGGGCCGCCGAGGCACGGACCGCGGTGCGGGCGTGCACGATCGGCTCGGCGCTGGGTGGGGCCGCCCTCGTTGCGCTCGCCGCGACCGGGGTCCCGACCGCCGCCGCGGTCGTGGTGCCGCTCGCGATCGGGTTCCTCGGGGTCGGTGCGTCGATCCCCTTCGCGCAGGCGGGCCTGCTGGAGTTGGACCTCAAGGCCCAGGGCGTCGGCGCCGGCCTGTTCTTCTTCCTCCAGATGGGCGCCGGGGCCGTCTACTCCGTGCTGATCGAGGCGCTGCACCTGAGGTCCGCGCTCAGCACGTCGGTCGCGATCGGCCTGCCCCTGCTCGTCCTCTGTGCGGTCGTGTGGGGGACGACCCGACGCACCGGCTGAGAGGGCCGGCCAGCTCCGATCAGTCCTTCGGCAGCTCGCGGCGAACGATCTTGCCCGTGGGGTTGCGGGGCAGCGTGTCGAGGAAGACGACGTCGCGGGGCACCTTGAACCGGGCGAGGTTGCCGCGGACGAAATCCTTGAGGTCCTTGGCCAGGGCCTCGTCGTCGGTGGGGGCGCCGCCGTCGATCACGACGAAGGCGCGCAGCCGCTGGCCGAACTCGGGGTCGGGCACGCCGATCACGGCGGCCTCGACCACGTCGTCGCGGGTGACCAGCAGGTTCTCCACCTCGAGCGGGTAGACGTTCTCGCCGCCGGAGACGATCATGTCGTCGTCGCGGCCGTCGATGTGCAGCAGGCCGTGCTCGTCCCAGTGGCCCATGTCGCCCGACGAGAGGTGGCCGTCGATGATCTGCTTCGTGCGGCCGTCGCTGTAGCCCTCGAAGGGCGCGCCGGCACGGACGAAGACGCGGCCGCGCTTGCCGACGCCCTCGACGAGCGCGTCGTTCTCGTCGTACAGCCGGACGGTGGTCAGGACCGGGGGCTTGCCGACGGTGCCGGGAGCGGTGCGCAGGTTGCGCGGCGTGGCGACGGTGGCGACGGCGACCTCGGTGGAGCCGTAGACGTTGTAGAGGACGTCGCCGAAGACGTCCTGGAACCTCTCCGACAGCTCCGGGGAGACGGCGGACCCGGCGACGACGACCGACTTCAGGCAGCTGGTGTCGTACTTCGCGAGGGTCTCCGCGGGCAGGCTCAGCATGCGGGTGAGCATGGTCGGCACCGCGACCAGCATGTCGGCGCGGTTGTCCGCGATCAGCTTCAGTGTGTTCTCGGGGTCGAAGCGGCGCATCGTGACGGTGGTGCACCCGACGGACATCCCGGCGGACCACATGGCGAAGCCGGTGGAGTGGAAGATCGGCGAGGCGACGACGATGGTGCCGCGGCGGCGGAACGGGATGCGGTCCACGAGCATCGCGGTGGCCAGCGAGGGCACCTTGCTGCGCGTGGCGCCCTTGGGCAGGCCGGTGGTGCCGGAGGTGAGGATGATGAAGCCGCCCTGCTTCTCGGGCGGCGGCACGCGCTTGGCGTCCCGGCCGGCGGCCAGCTGGTCGATGGTCTGGGCGCCCTCGGGCACCGAGTCGGCGTCGTCGACCCAGGTCAGATAGCGGGGCATGTCATCGGGCAGCGCGTCGAGCAGCGCCGTGAACTCGCTGTCGTGGAAGACGGCCTGCACCTTCTCGCGCTCGCAGACCTCGGCGAACTGGGGCTTGGCGAAGCCGGTGTTCATCATGGCCAGGCGCATGCCGGCGCGGGCCGCGGCACTGATGATGAGCAGCAGGCCGCGGTGATCGCGGGCGAGCACGGCGATGACGTCGCCCGACTTCAGGCCGGAGGCGCGGAGCCCGCGGGCCAGCGCGTTCGACTGCGCCTCGTACTGCGCGTAGGTCAGGGAGCCGCGCTCGTCGACGATGGCGGTGCGATCGGGGTTCTCGGCTGCGCCCTTGATCACCAGGGCGGCCTGCGGGCCGTACTGCCGGTTGTAGCCGAGCGCGCGCAGCGCCACGTCGGGGCGCGCGGGGTCGACGACCCGTCGCTGCAGCATGCGCGTGAGGGCATGGCCCTGTGCGAACAGATCGGAGACCAGGCTCGTTCCCATGACGACGATGATAGAGGCATCGTCCGCGCTTTGTTGAGGGGGCTTCAATAGTGGTCCGGATCGTCGGACCACGGGCGGATCAGGGCCGGGTGAACCGCTCGTCGCGCCCGAGCTTGCGCAGCCGCAGCCACTCGCGGAAGCCGGCCACGTCGCGGCGCTGCACCAGGAAGAACCAGCCGAAGCGCGCCCACTCCTGCGGGATCAGTCTGCGCATCCCGGGTTGGGACTGCAGGTAGCCGCGGTTGCGGTAGGTGAAGAAGCGCTTGGTCTCGTTGTCGGGGTACTGCGTGTGCATGCGCCCGCCCAGGATCGGCCGGAACTCGTCCGCGCCGTTCGGGTGCAGGTAGGCGGTGGTCAGGCAGGTGCCGAAGGGCAGGCCCGAGCGCACCAGCCGGCGGTGGATCTCCACCTCGTCGCCGCGGATGAACAGCCGCAGGTCGGGCACGCCGACCGCCGCGACGGTGTCCTTGCGGAACAGCGCCCCGTTGAAGAGGGAGGCGATCCCGGTCAGTACGTCGTCCGACGGTGCCTCGGGGTCGATCAGCTCGGAGCGCTTGCGCCGCCAGACCAGGCCGCGGCGCAGTGGGAAGGCGAGCGTCTCGGGATCGTCGATCGTGGCGACCACGGGGGAGACCTCCGCGAGGCCGTGCCGCTGCGCGCACTCCAGCAGCGTGGCCAGGACCTTCGGCCCCTCGGGGCGGCCGTCGTCGTCCGCGAGCCAGATCCAGTCGGCGCCCAGCGCGAGCGCGTGCAGCATGCCCAGCGCGAAGCCGCCGGCGCCGCCGAGGTTGAACTGCGAGGGCAGGTAAGTGGTGGGGACGGGCTGCGCTGCGACCAGCGCGCGCACCTGCTCCTGTGCCGCGTTGTCCACCACGATCAGGTGGTCGACGGGGCGCTCCTGCGAGCTGAGGACGTCGAGCGACTTCGCGAGCAACTCCGCGCGGTCGTGCGTGACCACCACCGCGACGACGGTGCTCCGGTCGTCAGTCATCCTCGGCCGCGATCTTCTCGAGGACCGTGCGGACCTGCAGTCCGGCCTCGGCGCCCTCGTAGGCGGTCACGACCTCCTCGATACCGCCCTCCTGGCGGATCTGGCCGTGATCGATCCACATCGCGCGGTCGCAGAGCTGCGCCAGGAACTCGTTCGAATGCGAGGCGAAGACGAGGATGCCCGAACGCTCGACCAGCGCCTGCAGGCGCTTGCGGGCCTTGCGCATGAACTCCGCGTCGACGGCGCCGATGCCCTCGTCGAGCAGCAGGATCTCGGGATCGATCGAGGTGACGACGCCGAGGGCGATCCGGACCCGCATGCCCGTCGAATAGGTGCGCAGCGGCATGGAGAGGTAGTCGCCGAGCTCGGTGAACTCCGCGATCTCGTCCGCCTTGCGCTGCATCGACTTGCGGGTCTGCCCGAGGAACAGCCCGCGGATGATGATGTTCTCCATCCCGGAGATCTCGGGGTCCATGCCGACGCCCAGGTCGAAGACGGGGGCCACGCGACCCTTGACCGCCGCCGTGCCGCGGGTGGGCTCGTAGATGCCGGCCAGCAGGCGCAGCAGCGTCGACTTGCCGGCGCCGTTGTGGCCGACCAGGCCGACGCGGTCGCCCTCGTCGAGGCTCATGGTGATGTTGCGCAGGGCCTCGACCACGACGACGTGGTCGTCGGCCATCACCGTGCCACCGGCCGAACCCATCACGGCCCGCTTGAGCGACCGCGATTTGGCGTCGAAGACGGGGAAGTCGACGCAGGCGTCCTGCGTCCGTATGGAAACGCTCATCTCACACCCAATACGCGACTCGGGAACGGAACTGCTTCATGAGCACCAGCATCAGCGCGATTCCGACGACGGTGCAGCCGATCACCACGTACCAGTGCTGGGGATCGAAGGGCTTGCCGGTGAGCGGCCCGCGGACCATCTCCAGGTAGTGGTACAGCGGGTTCAGCTTCACCAGCTTCGCGCGCTCGGTGTTGCCGCCCGGAACGGTGTCGAGCGTCCACACCACGGGGGTGATGTAGAAGAGCAGCTGCGTGAGCGCCGTGAGCAGCGGCGCGATGTCGCGGAACCGGGTGGCCAGGATGCCGAAGGACATCGAGACCCACACCCCGGTGATGGCGAGCATGCCGATCGCGGGGATCAGGCTCAGCTGCGTCCACGACCACTGCTTGGGCGGGAAGATCGCCAGCACGATCACCAGGATGATCGCGTTGTGGGCGAGGAACAGCAGGTGCCGCCACACCAGCCGGTAGACGTGTACCGACAGCGGCGAGGGCAGCTGTTTGATCAGTCCCTCATTGGCGATGAAGACCTCGGCGCCGTCGATGATCGAGCTCTGGATGAACGCCCAGAGCACGAAGCCGACGGTGAGCTGTGGCAGCAGGACCTTCACGTCGGCGCTCAGGAGCACGGACCACAGCAGCGCGAGCGCGCCGGCGGTGACGCCGGTGGCGATCGTGATCCAGAACGGGCCGATCACCGACCGGCGGTAACGCTGCTTGATGTCCTGCCAGCCCAGCTCCAGCCACAGCTCGCGGTGCACGGTGGCACCGTCGACGAGGTCCCGGATCGCGCGCCGGAAGGTGCGCGAGTCCGAGACGAGTGGCGCCGGTTGGGCGGCGTTGGGGCTATCGACGGGCACGAGTCTGAAGGGTACCCGTCGTCGCCATCGGTCCAGCGGAGGTCGACGGTCCCCGGTCGCCCCGCCTCGGGATCGGCGCCGGTCTCACAGGTACTGGCCGTGGCCCGTCTGCGACTCGGGGCCGGGCGTCATTCCCGGAGGCAGTGCGCCCTGCCGCATCTGCTCGAGCTGCGCGCGAGCGGCCATCTGCTGGGCGAAGAGCGCCGTCTGGATGCCGTGGAAGAGGCCCTCCAGCCAGCCGACGAGCTGGGCCTGCGCGATCCGCAGCTCCGCATCCGACGGGGTCGACTCGTCCGTGAAGGGCAGCGCCAGGCGCTCCAGCTCCGCCTGCAGGTCGGGGGAGAGCCCGTCCTCGAGCTCCTTGATCGACGTGCGGTGGATGTCCTTGAGCCGCGCGCGGCTGGCCTCATCGAGCGGCGCGGCGCGCACCTCCTCCAGGAGCTGCTTGATCATGGTGCCGATCCGCATCACCTTGGCCGGCTGCTCGACCATGCCGTGCAGTTCTTCGGCGGCATCGGTCTCGTCGGATCCGTCGGCCGCGCCGGTACCTGCCCCTGCGGGGATGATCTCCACCTCGTTGCGATCGCTCATAGCACCATTCTGGCAGCTCGACGCGGGCGGCCCAGAAGTCGTCCGAGGGGCGGTGTAATCTGCGAGCCAGTGAACACGTTCTCAGAAGGCCAGGGTGCACCCGGCCGGACCTCGTCGACTGCGGTTGCGGTATCCGCATTCGACGTCGCCCGCGTCCGGGGGCTCTACCCTGCCCTGGGGGACGGATGGATCCACTTCGATCCGCAGGCGGGCGCCCAGATTCCGGGCGCCGTCTCCTCCGCGGTGGCGAGTGCTTTCCGCGGATTCGTGAGCAACCCCTACGGCGTTTATGCTGCGGCTGCACACACGCGCTCGATCGTGCAGGCGGCCCGCGTGGCGGTGGCGGATCTGGTGGGCGGAAAGCCCGAGGGAGTGGTGCTCGGGCCCAGTCGGGAGCAGCTCCTCAACTCTTTGGCGGAGTCGCTCAGCGCGCGGCTGGGCCTGGGGTCCGAGATCGTGCTGTGCCGCCTCGACGACGATGCCAACCAGTCGCCGTGGTTGCGAGTGGCGGATCGCGGCGGCGGGCGCGTGCGCTGGGTCGAGGCCGACATCGAGACCGGCGAGGTCCCGGCGTGGCAGTTCGAGGAGCTCGCCGGCCCGTCCACCTCGGTGATCGCGGTCTCCTACGCCTCCTCGACGATCGGCACCGTGATCGACGTGGCGGCGGCTGCCGCGGCGGCGCACCGCGTGGGTGCGCTGCTCGTGGTGGATGCGACGAGTGCCGCGCCGTACGAGTTGTTGGACATCGAGCGCCTGGGTGCCGACGTCCTGCTCGTCAGCGCGAACAGGTGGGGCGGCCCGCAGGTCGCCGCGATGGCCTTCCGTGACCCGTCACTGATCGGCCGACTGCGCGGGGTCAACCCGGACCGCAACCTGACGGGGCCCGAGCGCTTCGAGGTGGGCGAGCACCAGTACGCGATGCTGGCCGGACTCATCGCCTCGATCGATCACCTGGCCGGACTGGACGAGTCGTCCGTGGGCACGCGCCGTGACAGGCTCGAGCAGTCGATGTTCGGGCTGCGCCAGTACCAGCAACGGCTCCTGTTCTACTTGCTCAACTCCCTGGCATCCGCGCCGCAGGTCGCGATCATCGGTCGTGCCGAGCGGCGAGTGCCCACGGTCTCGTTCACGATGCCGGGCGTGCCCGCGGCCAAGGCGGCGAAGCGCCTCGCGGACAACGGCGTGTGCGCCCTGTCCAACGTGCCCAGCCGGTACTTCGCCGGCCTGGGTGTGCCCGAGTACGGCGGCGCGGTCACCGTCGGGCTGGCGCCGTACTCGACCCCGTACGACGTGGATCAGCTGGTCCGCGCCCTCGCCTCCCTGGGCTGATGTGAATCTGCCGGCCCTGGCGGGCGCGTTCGGCGCGGGGCTCGTGGCCGGTCTGGGTGCGGTTCTCCCTCTGGGGGCCATGGGGATCCTCCTGCTGAACGAGGGCTCCTCGCGAGGGTGGCGGCGGGCGGTTCCCGCCGCGCTCGGTGTGGGCGTCGCGGACCTGCTGTTCGCGATCGTCGCGCTCGCGGCCGGCACCGTCGTGGCGCCCGTCGTCGAGGGCTGGGAGCCGTGGCCGTCCATCATCGGCGGGGTGCTCCTGCTGGTCGTCGCGGTGGTCCTCGCCCGTCAGGCTCAGCGGCCCGCCCCGAAGGACGACGACACCGAGTCCTCCCGTGCCGGTACGGGCCTGGCCCGGTTCGGGATGTTCTTCGCTCTGACGGTGGTCAATCCGTTCCCGCTGGTGTACTTCGGTGCGATCGCCGTGGGATTCGGTGAGAGTCTGAGCCGCATGCCGGTGGCGACGGCGTTCGCGCTCGGCGTCGGGATCGCCTCGGTCGGTTGGAACCTGGTGCTGGTCTCCCTCGGCGCAGTACTGCGTGCTCGGTCCACGGACCGGATCCAGCGCATCGTGACCGCGGTCGGCGCGGCGATCTCCGCCGTCGCCGGCGTGGTGATGCTGGTGCTCGCGTTCGTGTGACGTTTGCGCGTCAGCCGATCGCGGCGCGGTACTCCTCGGACTCGAAGAACGGGGTGAGCCGACGGCGGAGGAGATCCTCGATCACGCCGCGCTCGTCGAGCGTGGCGATCACGGGCGGGCCGAAACGCAGGGCCTCCTCGATCATGTCCTCGCGCCCCACACCCAGCTCGGCGAGCAGCTCGTACAGCGAGGCATCGCCGTACTTGTCGAAGACGTGGTCGATGCCCTCGTCGAGCAGTGCGCGGAAGTAGTCGGTGTCGCGGAAGGTGCGCCAGAACTCGAAGATCAGGACCACGACGTCCTCGAGGTCCCCGTCGGTGACCACGCCGCGGTAGTCGGCGAGGACGCTGCCCCGCTGCCGGCGCCAGAAGTCTCGGACGGCGTCCGCGAGGGTCTCGTCGCCCTCGACGGCCACTCGCCGCAGAGCGAAGCGCACACCGCGCCGCGCCGCCGCGTCGGCGCGCTGCCCGATCGTGGGCAGTGCAGGGCGCAGCGCGCGGGCCGCCGCACCGGCGACGGTGCGCGTCACCGCGTTCCGCGCCAGGGCGCGGGTGGCGTCGTCGGCGGCGGAGGATGCGGCGGCGTGCAGAACCGAAGCGACCGCGTCCTCGGTGGCCGGGCTCTCCGACACCGCTTGCACCACGCGTCGGGTGAGGTCCATCTCGGTGACGGTCGTCAGCAGCTTCTCGAAGCTGTGGCTGTCGATCACCTCCTCGAGCCGGGTGGTCTCGTTGACGGCGTGCCCGTGCAGGCGGCCCGCGATCTCGCCGACGAGTTCGGGGATCGCGCCCTCGACCGGTACCTGCACCGCGTACTTCGCGGCGACGGCCTTGATCATGTCGGGCGTTACGGCCTCGGCGAGCGTCAGCTCGGACGCGACGGCGAGCGCGTGGTCCACCTCGTCGATCACCAGCGAGTGGTAGGAGGTGTCCCGGAGTTGCTTGCGCGCGAACGTGATCTGTGCTTCGAGGAGGCGGGTGGCGAGGTCGTCGATCATGGCGTCAGCAGGACCTTTCCGACGGATTCGGGGGAGTTCAGGAGCTCGTGCGCCGCCTCGGCATCGGCGAGCGGCAGGCGTGCGGAGACGACGGGGCGCAGCGTACCGTCGGCGAAGAGGGGCCAGACCTGCGCGCGGACCGCGGCCACCACCTCGGCCTTTCCGTGCGGTCCGTCGGCCGGGCGACCCCGCAGGTTGGTGGCGCTGACGCGGCCCCGCTTGCCCAGCAGCGCACCGATGTTCAGCTCGCCGGTGGCGCCGCCCTGCAGCCCGATGATCACCAGTCGGCCCTGCGGGGCGAGCGCCCGGACGTTGCGCGGCAGGTACTTGGCACCCATGATGTCGAGGATCACGTCGGCCCGGTCGCGCAGGATCTCCGCGAAATCCTCGGCGTGGTAGTCGATCACGATGTCGGCACCCAGCTCGCGGCACCGCTGTGCCTTGAACTCGGAGCCGACGGTTACCGCCACCGTCGCACCGAGTGCCTTGCCGAGCTGGATGGCGTGGGTCCCGATCCCGCTGCCGCCGCCGTGGATCAGGAGCGTCTCGCCGGCGCGGAGCCCGGCCTCGGTGACGACGTTCGAGTGGACCGTGCAGGCGACTTCGGGCAGGGCCGCGGCGTCGATGAGGGAGACCCCGGTGGGAATGGGGAGGCACTGCGCCGCGGGGGCCACCGCGTACTCGGCGTAACCACCGCCCGACAGCAGCGCGCAGACCTCGTCGCCGTGCTCGAGGTCCTCGACTCCCGGTCCCACGGCGTCGACGGTGCCGGAGACCTCCAGTCCGAGGATGGGGCTGGCTCCGGGCGGCGGAGGGTAGAGGCCCCGGCGCTGCATGAGGTCGGCCCGGTTGACCGCCGTCGCGGCGACGGCGATGCGCACCTCACCGGGGCCCGGCTCCGGGGTCGGTAGGGCGATGAGCTGCAGGTCCTGCGTGGTTTCGTCGACTCCGATCGCCCTCATGGTTCATGGGTAGCACACCGGGCGCGATCGTCGCGCGCAGTGTGGTGTCGGTCCCGGTTCCGCAGGAACTGGTTGCGGTGGCTCTCGATGTGTTACAAGTGAAGGAACATTCTGTCACTTGACGTGGTGGTGCTACCGGTGAGGAGACCGGCTGCGTCATCGCACTCCGCACAGTGCCCCGCCGAACGCTCCGAGCCTCGAAGGATCCCAGTCATGACCGAAGCCGTCATCGTCGACATCGTCCGCACCCCATCGGGAAAGGGGAAGCCGGGCGGCGCACTGCATCCCGTGCACCCCGTCGACCTGTTCGCGGGCGTGATCTCCGCCCTGATCGAGCGCAACGATCTCGATCCCGTTCTCGTCGAGGACGTGATCGGAGGGTGCGTCCAGCAGGTCGGGGACCAGGCGCTCAACATCGCGCGGGTCGCGTCACTCGCGGCGGGCCTGCCCATCGAGACGCCCGGCACCACCATCGACCGTCAGTGCGGATCCTCCCAGCAGGCGGCGCATTTCGCCGCGCAGGGCGTGATCGCCGGCGCGTACGACGTGGTGATCGCCGGCGGCGTCGAGTCCATGAGCAGGGTGCCCATGGGTACCAGTTCTGCCGGTGGAGCGCCCTTCGTGCCGCTCGCCGCCCGCTTCCCGCGCCTGCCGCACCAGGGCATCGGTGCCGAGTTGCTGGCTGCACGAGGAAAGTTCGATAGGGAGGCGCTCGACGCCTTCGCCGCCGAGTCGCACCGCCGTGCCGCCGCCACCGCGGCCGCGGGTGGTTTCGATCGGGAGATCGTGCCCGTCGCGCTGCCCGACGGTGGCTCGCACACCGTCGACGAGACCGTGCGCGCTTCGACCACCGCGGAGGGGCTGGGCGGCCTGAAGCCCGCGTTCGCCGATCCCCGGTTCGCCGAGCAGTACCCCGAGATCGACTGGTCGATCACGCCGGGCAACTCGTCGCCGCTCACCGACGGTGCCTCCGCGGCGCTGATCATGAGCGCTGAGAAGGCCGAGGCTCTGGGGCTGACCCCGCGGGCGCGGTTCCACGCGTTCTCGGTGGTCGGCTCGGATCCCGAGGTCATGCTCAGCGGCCCCATCCCCGCAACGCACAAGGTGCTCGCCCGGGCCGGCCTGCGCGCCGAGGACATCGACGCCTTCGAGGTCAACGAGGCCTTCGCCTCGGTGCCGATGGCCTGGGCCGCCGAGTTCGACGTCGATCCCGCCCGCCTGAACCCCCGCGGCGGCGCCATCGCGCTGGGGCACCCGCTCGGCGCGTCGGGCACCCGGCTTCTCGCGACGCTGGTCAACCATCTCGAGCAGACCGGCGGCCGCTACGGCCTGCAGACGATGTGCGAGGGCAACGGCATGGCGAACGGGACGATCATCGAGCGTCTCTGAGCGGTGAGTCGCCGGTGGGTCCGGTATCGTACGGCGCTAGGGAAGCGTGGCAGAGCGGCCGAATGCACTCGCCTTGAAAGCGAGCGTGGGTGAAACCACCGGGGGTTCAAATCCCTCCGCTTCCGCAGGTCAGGATGAATTCTGGGCGGGTCTATTGATCCGCCCTGAACTCGTCTCCTGGCATTCCCAACAATGATCGGGAATTCGCGCCGCTGCGCTGGTCAGCCGCGGGCCTGGACTCCGTTCCGGCCGGCGCACATGCAGTCCCTCGACATCTGGATCCTCGTGACATTGCTCCCGACGAAGTAGACGCGGTCCGACTGATCGGCGGCGGACCACACCATCTCGTCGCCGGAGAACATCCGGACGCTGAAGGTGAGGCCCCCGGCCTCGTTGTCCGCCCACAGCCGGACGTTGTGCGCGGGGTGTCCAGGGGTGAAGTAGACGGTCGTCCCGAGGCCCGGGTCTCGGAACTCGAAGTTGGGGCCGCGGCCGTAGGTGATCGTCTCCGCAGATGCTGTGGTGCCGACAGTGGCGGCGGCGAGGACGGACAGAGCGAGTGCGGCACCGAATCGAGTGGACTTGTTCATGGCATCCCATCCTGTGACGAGCGGAGTCCGGTGCGAGAGGCCTCGAGCTTCATGTGCCACCGGTCTTGAGGTAGTCGGGCGGAGTCGGCCTCGCGCCCTCACCGACGAGGTTTCCGTATCCGACTTAAGGCGCGGTTGGGTGGCTCTTGCGTGCGCCCGTTACGTCGCGCAGGTCGCCTGGGGGCCCTTCTGCCGACCTATGGTGAGCTGGCAGTCGTGTACCGGCGGTGGCAACGAGGCTGGTCGGTGGACCGGCGCGGCCGGGAAGTGAGACTATCGAAGCATGTCGTCGGAACCGTCTCCCGGAACTGAGAATCCCGCCCTCGCGGCCGAAGCGCGCGTCGCGCGGACGGCGGTCACCGTCTTCCCCCTCCTGGTCCTGGTGGCGGGCGTGGTCGGCTACCTGACGCCGAGCACGTTCAAGCCGCTCGCGCCGTCGGTGCCGTACCTGCTGGGCGTGATCATGTTCTGCATGGGGCTCACGCTGACCCCGCCGGATCTGGCGTCGGTGGCGAAGCGGCCCTGGGCGGTCGTGCTCGGCATCGTCGCGCACTACGTGATCATGCCGGGCGCGGGCTGGGTGATCGCGCACGCACTGCAGCTCGAACCCGAGCTGGCGGTCGGCGTGATCCTCGTGGGCTGCGCGCCGTCGGGGACGGCGTCCAACGTCATGGCATTCCTGGCCAAGGGCGACGTGGCGCTGTCCGTGGCGGTCGCGAGCGTCTCGACGCTCATCGCGCCGATCGTCACGCCACTACTGGTACTCGCGCTCGCGGGTTCCTACCTTCCCATCGACGCCGGCGGCATGGTGCTCGACATCGTCAAAACCGTTCTCCTGCCGGTGATCCTCGGTGTCCTGGCGCGACGGTTCGCGAAGAGCATCGTCGCGCGGGCGCTCCCGATTCTGCCCTGGGCGTCCGCCCTCGTCATCGCGTTCATCGTCGCCATCGTGGTGGCGGGCAGTGCGAGCAAGCTCGCCGCGGCGGGCGGCATCGTCTTCCTCGCGGTGGTGCTGCACAACGGTTTCGGCCTCGGTCTCGGCTACCTGGCCGGCAAGGTCGGCCGCCTCGACGACCGCGCCCGCCGCGCGCTCGCCTTCGAGGTCGGGATGCAGAACTCCGGCCTGGCTGCGACCTTGGCCACGGCGCACTTCTCGCCGCTCGCCGCCCTGCCCTCGGCGGTGTTCTCGCTGTGGCACAACGTCTCCGGTGCCATCGTGGCAGCGTGGCTCGCTCGCAGGCCGATCCGCGACGACTCGCGCGTCGTGTCGTCGTGACCGAAGGGGCCGTTCAGCCCGCCCGGTGACGCCGCACCGCCTCCCGGCTGCCGCAGCGCGGTGAACAGTACCTCTGCCGGCCGTTGCGGGAGACGTCGGCGAACACCGCGTCGCAGTCCGACGATGCGCACCGGCTCAGCCGGTTCATGCCGCGCGTGGTCAGGTGGAGAGCCGTGCCGGTCAGGATGAGTACGGCGAGCTGGCCGGTCAACGTGGCGCCCGACTCGCGGTAGTGGATGTGCCAGCCGGAGCCCGCGTGGTCCGTGAGCCGGGGATGGGAGGCGTGCTCCGCGAGCAGGGCGTTGAGCCGCTCGACCCGCGCGCGCACGTCGTCTGCGTCGACGACGGTGAGCCAGGCGTCGATCAGCGCACGGCACCCGGCGAAGTCCTCCGGCCGCACCTCCTCTGCCAGCATGTCGTGCGCATCGCACCGTCGGAGCAGGTCGGCGAGGTCGACGGGCGGATCGTTCGCCAGGTCGACAGCGAGCAGAATCGGCCCCTCGCCGTAAGGGTTGATATGCACAAGGCCATTACAGCACGATCGTGCGGTGCCCGACATCACCACGACGACGCTGCTCCTCCTGCTGCTCGCGGCGCTCGCTGCGGGCTGGGTGGATTCCGTGGTGGGCGGCGGCGGACTGATCCAGCTGCCCGCGCTCCTGATCGCCTTCCCGACCGCCGCGCCGATCCATCTGCTCGCGACCAACAAGATGGCCTCGATCGCGGGCACGACCACCAGCAGCATCACCTACTGGCGGCGCGTGCGTCCGGACTGGCGCACCGTCGTCGCGCTCGCCGTCCCCGCCTTCGCGGGCGCGATCGCGGGATCCCTGATCGCCTCGCACATCCCGCGCTCGGCGTTCAACCCGATCATCCTCGCGGCGCTGATCGCAGTCTTCGTCTACACCCTGCGGCAGCCGGACCTCGGCGGAGAGACCGCGCTGCGCTACCGCGGGCACCGTCACCTCGTGACGGCGGGGCTGGCCGGGTTCGCGATCGGGGTGTACGACGGTGCGCTCGGGCCGGGGACCGGATCCTTCCTCGTCTTCGCGATGGTCGGCCTCATGGGCTACGCCTTCCTTGAGGCCTCGGCGAAGGCGAAGGTCGCGAACTTCGCCACGAATCTTGCCTCGCTCGTGGTCTTCCTGCCCCAGGGCGCGGGCTATTGGAAACTCGGCGTGGCGATGGCGTGCGCGAACGTGGCCGGCGGCTACCTCGGCGCGCGGACGGCGGTCGCCAGGGGCAGCGGCTTCGTGAAGTTCGTCTTCCTCGTGGTCGTCACGGCGTTCATCGGCAAACTCGGCTACGACACCGTGACGCAGTTCGCGCGCTGAGCACGTGCGACGCTGAGCGTGTGCGACCGGATCAGGCGTTGATGACGCCGTGCATCACGACCTGCTCGGCGGCGTCGCCGAAGTCGGCCGCGTCGTCGCCGTCGGGGGAGCCGCCGATCAGGGTGGTGGAGAAGGTCACCAGGTGCTCGGAGTCCTGGGAGTACATCTCGTTGCGGATCGTCACCATGTCGAACCCGCCGACGCGGCGGTGCTTGTCCACGTGCACGTGGCAGGTCAGCTCGTGCCCGGCGAGCACGGGCTGGTGGTAGACCATCGACTCGTCCGCCTGCATGAGCTGGCTGGCCCCGTAGCCGAGCACCGAATCGTCGAAGAGGGCGCGGTTGGCCACGACTCCGGCGACGCTCACCAGCATCGGCGGCGCGACCAGGTCGTCGTGGCCGGCGGCCCGGGCCGCTTCGAGGTCGAAGTGGACCGGCGCGGTGAACTGGGAGGCGCGGGCGTACTCGCGCACCTTCTCGCGGCCGACGAGGTAGGTGTCGGGGTGCACATAGCTGTAGCCGACCGCGGACGCGGCGCGCTCGCTGATCTCTTCCGGGGTCAGCGCGGGGGCGGCATCGTTGTTCGGCATTCGCCCAACGTATCGGGCAGCCGCCTCCCGGGATTTGTCCGTTCCTCCAAGAATCCCTTCGAGGGCTTGGTCCGCCTTCGAGTGGGTGTGGTCGAGTTCACGTCGAGCTCGACGGTTTGCGTTGCACCCCATGGCTCGCCGTAAAATGGTGCGGTGAGCGAAGCCGGCGCTGCCCCTGAAGACCCGATCGACCTCGAAGCCTGGCGCACCGCCAATGAACTGTCCGTGCCCTTCTCCGAGGCGCTGGATCTGTGGGCCGAGGCCGCCCACGACGCGCTCGTCGAACTCGCCGGCCGGTACGGCTCCTACATCAGTTACGCCGAGCTCGCCGCGCGTGCGCAGGCCGATGCCGGCGTCGCCACCCGCGCCCCGGTCCGCCTCTGGATCACCGCGCTCCAGCGCCGTGTCACGGACCGTTGCCAGGCAGCGGGTGAGCCGCCGCTGGTGGCCCTCATGGTCGCGCACGATCAGACGGTCGGAGAGGGCTACGCGTACGCCGTCGCGGCCGCGGATCTGCCGGTGCCGGAGAATCTGGATCAGCACGCCGCCGCGGCCCGGTTCGCCTGCTACCTCCACTTCGGTGCGACGGTGCCCGTCGGCGCTGCCCCGCAGCTCACGCCGAAGCTCGAGGAGGCGCGGCGGGCCGCCGCCGCGCGCGCCGCGAAGATCAAGCCCGCCAAGGCCGCCTCGAACGGTCGTGTCGTGAAGGCCCGCACCCCCGCGGCGCCACGGGCGGCGAAGGCACCGTCGGCCCGGGCGACGAAGGCTGCGGCGCCGGCCAAGCCCGAGCCCCGTCCGGCCAAGCTGTGCCCGAACTGCTTCACCCAGCTCGCGGCCAACGGCGAGTGCGGCTTCTGCTGAATCTTGTATCCCGCGTACAGTCTTCGCTAGACTGACCGTGGGTACACCGGGCCCCGGGGTCTTCGCGCCGCTCGTTCGTCCATCGCCCGGTGACATGAAGTGAACACTCCCTCGTCGTACGACGATTCCCTGCTGTACGTCCACATCGACACCTGGGAATACCAGTGCTGCGGCACGGTTCCCCGCGTCGGCGCCGAGCTGAGCGGCACTCTCACCGTCCATCGGAGCGACCTCCCCGGCTATCGGGCACCCGAGGCCACCGGCTTCGACCCACGCTCCGGGATGGTGCATCTCGGGTCGACCGTCGCGCAGCTCGGCTACGGCCTCTCGGTGCCCGACGGGGAGCTGATTCTTGCGCTGGGCTGGCACGAGCGTGACGCGAGGCCGTCGGTGACGGGGACCGTCGAGCGGGTCATCGAGGAGACGGGGCGGTTCCTGCCGATCGGCGAGGACCGGACGCTCCTGGTGGACCCGGATTCGCGGCAGTTCCGCGACGTCGACGAGGCCACCCGGTGGCCTGAGGAACAGCTCGAGAGTGGTGGCGCGGCCACCATCGGCGTCGTCGTCGGGCTGCGCGTGACGGATGCGAGGATTCCGACGGCAGACGAGATCGACGGGCGACTCGCCGAGGAGGAGCGGACCCGGCGCACCGTCCATCTGACCGGTCCGCTCGATGCTTTCGGTCCGGCGGTTCCTACGGTGGGCGGAACGATCGAGGTCGACCTCGGCGACGCGAGGCTGGACAGGGACGGCATGCTCGCCGGGCTGACCGGAGTGGTGCGCGGCGAGGTCCTCCAGGCCAGCGCGATGATGACCTTCGGGCGCGACGACGAGATCTTCGGCGTGCTCTACGTGGAGCCCGATCCGGGCGATCCACCGTCCGAGTTGATGGTGCGACTGCTCATCGATCCGGACTGCGCGGAGATCCCGTGCTGAGCCGTGCGTGCCCACGACCTCGCGCCGGTGGCCCGGCACGTCTGAGCGGCACGTCGAGTACAATCGCATCATCCCTAGGAGGGCCTGGCTACGATAGCCGCGGAGGTAGGCCGGGACTCCCGTGGAGGCGCTGCTACGGGTCGCCGAACACCCGGTTCGGATTCATGAATTCTGCTTGGTCGCTGGACATGTCACTGCAGTACGTGCACATCTCGAACTGGGAGTACCAGTGCTGCGGGACGGTGCCGCGCGTCGGTGGAACGGTGCGCGGTTCGCTCACCCTGCATCCCAGTCGACGGCCGGGCTATCCGGCGCCCGAGGTGCTCGATTGGGATCCGGCGTCCGGGCTGGTGCGCGTCGGAGACCTCTACGCGCAGCTGGGCTTCTCCGTGACCGATCCCTATCGCACCGACCTCATCGTCAGCCTGGGGTGGCACGACGCCGGACCGGCGCCGACGGTCGTGGGCACCGTCGAGATCCTCCTGGAGGAGACGGGCACCTACGTGCGCCAGAGCACCGGCGAGCTCGACATCGCCCCCGCGTCCGTCGAGTACCGCGAGGTGCGGGAGGCGACGATGTGGCCCGAGGATCGCCTTGAGGCCGGTGGGCCTGCCGCGGCCGGCGTCGTGGCCGGGGTGCGGCTCGCGAGCCCCGTCGAGGAGGCGGACCGCGCCCGCATCCTGGCGGAGGGCCTCCGCTTGTTCACCGAAGCCGGGGTCTGAGGGCTCACACCGAGACCGGATCCGGCGAAGCGACGGACGCGCGGGCCTTCGGCACCGCCCAGCACATCGCCGCGGCGGCCACGCAGAGCGCGCCCGCGGTGTAGAACGCGGGGTCGTAGCCGCCCGAGGCATCGCGGATGTAGCCGGCGCCGAACGCCGCCACAGCGGCTCCCAACTGGTGCGAGGCGAAGATCCAGCCGAACACCACGGGCGTCGACTCGCCGAAGTGCTCGCGCGCCAGGGCCATCGTGGGCGGCACCGTCGCCACCCAGTCGAGACCGTAGAACAGGATGAAGACGAGCAGGCCCGGCGCGATCCCCGGCGACAGCAGCGCGGGGAGCAGGCCGAGGGCCAGTCCGCGCCCCAGGTAGTAGACGACGAGCAGGATCCGCGAATCGACGCGATCGGTGAGCCACCCGGAGGCGATGGTGCCCACGACGTCGAAGACGCCGATGACCGCGAGTAAGGAAGCGGCGGTGGTGGCGGGCATCCCGTGATCCCCTGCGGCGGGGATGAAATGCGTCTGCAGCAGGCCGTTGGTGGTCGCGCCGCAGATGGCGAAGCTGGCGGCCAGCAGCCAGAAGGCGGGGTGCCGGGCGCCCGTCGTCAGGCCCGCGAATGCCGCCTTCACGGCGCCGCCGGTGGGGGCGGGCGGGTGCACCACCTCGGAACCGCCGAACGGCGCCAGGCCCAGTTGCGCCGGCCACGACCGCAGGAACAGACCGGCCACGGGG
The DNA here is from genome assembly GCF_007858445.1 of Tsukamurella sputi. Taxonomy (GTDB): domain Bacteria; phylum Actinomycetota; class Actinomycetes; order Mycobacteriales; family Mycobacteriaceae; genus Tsukamurella; species Tsukamurella sputi. The sequence goes on from NZ_VIGV01000003.1 coordinate 125,239, forward strand.
ATCACCGCGACCGCGACGGCGGTGACGACGAGGGTCGCGGTGCGCCAACCGTGCGCCTCCGACAGTGCGGCGACCAGCGGGAGGAAGATCAGTTGGCCGGTGGCGCTGGCTGCGGTGAGCACTCCGGTGACGAGGCCGCGTCGTGCGACGAACCAGCGCATCGCGATGGTGGCCACGAAGGCCGTCGACAACGAACCCGTGCCGAGTCCGACCAGCACGCCCCACAACAGCACCAGCTGCCAGGCGTCGGTCATGAACACGGCGAGCCCGGTGCCGGCGGCAACGAGCGTCAGCGCGCCGATCACCACGGGCCGGACGCCGAGCTTGTCCATCAGCGCCGCCGAGAACGGTGCCGTGAGCCCGAAGAGCGCCATGTTCACGGACATGGCCGCGCCGATCGTGGCGTGCGACCAGCCGAATTCCATGTGCAGCGGGTCCATCATGACGCCCGGCACGGAGCGGAAGCCCGCCGCGCCGAGCATCGTCACGAAGGCGACGCCGGCCACGATCCAGGCGTAATGGGGCGCTCGTAGGCGCTTCAGCGGAGTGGTCACCGCACTAGATTCCCGGACGGCGGCCCGTCGAACCAGTGGCATTGATGACAAGATATGAAAGAATCGTGCCATGCACACCGTGGCCGTCCTGCTGCTGGAACCGATCGTCGGATTCGATGCCGCGATCCCGCCCCTGTGCTTCTCCGAGGCCACCGACGACGACGATCGGCCCCTGTACCGTGTCGTGACCTGCGGCGTCGACGGCCGACCGGTCCACGCCACGGGCGGCTACACGATCGTTCCCGAGGCCGGCCTCGACGTGCTGGCCGAGGCCGACACCCTCATCGTCCCCGGCACCAAGATCGCAGGACCTCGCTTCGAGGGCACCCTCCCCGACGAGGTGCGCGACGCCCTCGCCGCTGTGCGTCCGGGCACGCGCATCGTCTCCATCTGCACCGGCGCCTTCGTCCTCGCGGCCGCCGGGTTGCTCGACGGCCGGGCCGTCACCACCCACTGGAAGTACGGCGCGCAGCTGCGCAAGCTCTACCCTCGGGTCGGTCTCGTCGAGCACGTGCTGTTCACCGACGACGGCGACGTCCTCACCTCGGCGGGGCTGGCCGCCGGCCTCGACCTGTGCCTGCACCTGATCCGCTCGGATCATGGCGCCGCGGTGGCCAACAAGGTCGCGCGTCACTGCGTGGTGCCGCCCGCCCGCGAGGGCACACAGGCCCAGTTCGTCGACGTGCCCGTGCCCGTCAGCGGGGCGGGCAGCACGGTCGAACCGCGGGACTGGGCCACCCGGAACCTGAACGCGAACCTGTCGGTCGAGGTGCTCGCGCGCCGGGCCGGGATGTCGGTGCGGACCTTCAACCGGCGGTTCCGGGAGGAGACCGGCCAGACGCCCGGCGCGTGGATCCTCCGTCGCCGCCTCGACCGCGCCCGCGAGCTGCTGGAGACCTCGGCGCTGTCCGTCGACGCGGTCGCGCGCGAGGCCGGGCTCGGCACCGGCGCGAGCCTGCGGTCGCACCTGCGCCGCGACACGGGGATGACGCCACTCGGCTACCGCCGCGTCTTCCGGGAGGCGGCGGGCGCGTGAGCGTCGCACCGTCGGACCCGGACGGCGCCCACCCGGGCACTGGACGATCCCCGGGGGCGGCCGGGCAAGATGGTCGAATGCAGAGTCGGGTTGCGCCGCTCACCGGGCTGCGCGCCGTCGCGGCGGCCGCGGTGTGCCTGACGCACGCCGCCTTCTCCACGGGGCACTACACCGACGACTTCGTCGGACACTTCTGGGCGCGATTCGAGATCGGCGTGCCGATCTTCTTCGCGCTCTCGGGCTTCCTGCTGTTCCGGCCGTGGGTGCGACTGCTGCAGGACGGGACGGGCCACCAGCCGGACCTGCGACGGTACGCCTGGCATCGGTTCCGGCGCGTCGTCCCGGCGTACTGGGTGGTCGTGGTCCTCGTGTACGCGCTGGGGCTCGTGCGGCACGAGCCCAACCCGTCCGGCCGCGGGATCGACGGCCTGATCCGGAACCTCAGCTTCACCCAGATCTACGGATTCGGGCACCTGCGGGTGGGCCTCACGCAGGCGTGGAGCCTCGCGGTGGAGATGGCCTTCTACCTCGCGCTTCCGCTGATCGGGTGGGTGCTCACCGTGCTGCTGTGCCGATACCGGTGGCGGCCCGGGCTACTGCTCGCCGGCCTCGCAGCGTTCGCCGCGATCACGCCGGTGTGGATCGTGATCGCCCCGTCCATCGAGCTCACGGCCCGCATGTGGCCGCCCGCCTACCTCTGGTGGTTCCTGGCGGGGATGGCCCTGACCGTGGCGGCCGCGCAGGCCCGACGGTGGCCGCGCGGCGCCACGCCCGCGTGCCTCGCGGCGGCGCTGATCGCCTTCGTCGTCTCCGCGTTGCCCGCGATCGGCGGGCCGCCGACGATGGTGCCCGGAAGCCCCGGCGAGGCGATCGTGAAATCCGTGTTGTACCTGGTGATCGCGGCCGCATTGATCGCCCCGCTCGGGCTAGCGCCGCAGTCCCGCTCGCTGTACCACCGACTGTTGGGCAGCCGCCCGATGGTGTGGCTCGGCGGCATCTCGTACGAGTACTTCCTGGTGCATCTGATCGTCATGGACGTGCTGCTCCTCGACGTCTTTGGCTGGCGGATGTTCACCGGGAACATCGCCGTGGCCTTCCTCGCCACCTCGCTCGTCAGCATCCCCCTCGCATGGGCGCTGCGCGCTGCACTGCCTTTCGGGGATGATGAAGGTCGCAGGGCGACGCAGAAGGGGGTGACGGATGTCCGCACAGGAGCCTGAGGTGCACATCGAGGCGCCCGTGCGCCGCTGGTGCGATGCGCGCGCCATCCCCATGCCGCGCCGCGAACTCTCCGACGAGGCGGCGCTGCTCATCGCCGCGGGCCATCTGCAGCCCGCCGCCCGCGAGGTGGTGCTCAACCGCTTCGATACCGAACGCGCCTTCCCGGACATCGGGGGCTATTCCAAGCTGCGCCGGCTCAGCCGGATCGCCGAGCACGAGGCCCCCGCTCCGGCGGCCGACGGCGTGCCGCCGAACCCGTTGCTGCAGGCCAAGGCGGCCGCCGATGCGGTCCGCGCGGCCGACGCGCGCCGCAAGCTGGCCGGCTTCCGGCATGCCTTCACCCTCAACCGGCTCTCCTTCGCCGCGGGTGTGCGCGCAGTGCGACGCGCCCGCAAGGACGCTGTGCACCTCGACCTCGACGAGCGCGATGCCCTCTTCGACGCGCTGTGCCTGACCCCGTTGCCGGTGACCCCGTCGGCGGCCGCGGTCGCCGCGCGCACCGTCGCGCGGGTCGCGGGCCCGGTACTCCGGCTCGCGCCACAGATGGCGGGCTGGGTCGACGGCCACGGTGCGCCCGACGAGGGGCTCCTCGTCTTCGAGGACCGCTACGACGTGCTGCTCTTCGTCGCAGGCCTGGTCTACGACAAGGTGAGCTACTCGCGCTCGGTCAGCGCGGGCGAGTTCGACGAGCAGCTGATGCAGCTGGATCTGCCCACCGACCTCGTGCAGATCTCCGCCGACGTCGCGCAGCTCAAGTCCGTCTGGGGCCAGCTCCGGTACGCGCCGGGCCTCGCCGACGGCACCCGGTCGGGCGAACTCGACAAGGTGTGGGGAGAGCTCGTCGACCGGGTCACGGCGCTCACCCGCGTCGGTGATCTGGTGGACGTCGCCGACTCCAAGCGCCCGCGGCGCATGTCCATCGAGTCGATCGACCAGCAGATCCACGAGCTGGTGCAGCGCGCCGGCGAGCGCGAGATCTCCACGCAGAGCGCGCGCCGCGTCGCCGGGCAGATCATGGGCGCGCGGGGCGATCTGCCGCCTCAGCTGCCCGACGGTCCGCGCCGCGCCCTGCCCGGTCAGGCTCAGCCGCGCGACCAGGACGCCAGGTAGGACTTCTCGTCGTCGGTGAGGCGTCGTAGGCTGCGCTTCTCGATGTCGACCACCGCCATCTGGGTGGTCGCGAGGATCGCGGGCTTCGACTCCGCTGCCGCCTCGCGGGCCCGCACCTCGTAGCCGATCGTGAAATCGACGCTGCGGTTCGACGCTATGTACATGCCCACGTGAACCGGCGAATCCTCGTGGTACAGCTGCGCCTTGTACTTGATCGCGACGTCCGCGATGAAGGCGCTCTTGATCAGCGGCGCGTACTTCTCCCCGGCGGAGAGCAGCCACTGGATGCGGGCCTCCTCCAGCAGCGTCACCATCCGCGCGTGGTTCACGTGGCCCAGCGCGTCCATGTCGGACCAGCGGACGGGAACGTGTGCGGTGAAGGCGAACTCGTACTTGCCGAGGCTCATCGTGACCATCCGGTGGCGAAGGCCAGGAAGGCGTCGTTCTCCTCGGGCACGGTCACGGTGACGCGGACGCCGGCACCGTCGAAGCCTCGAACCAGCAGGCCCGCCTCGGCGGCGTCGGCGGTGAACCGCAGCGCGTCGGTGCCGAGGGGGAGCCAGACGAAGTTGGCCTGCGTGTGCGGGACCTCGAATCCGGCGTCCAGCAGCGCTTCCCGGACGCGGATGCGCTCGGCGACGACGGCCTCGGTGCGGGCGAGGAGTTCGTCGTTCGCCTGCAAGGAGGCGATCGCGGCGGCCTGCGCGGGCACGCTGACGGAGAAGGGGAGGTGCACCTTGGTGAGCGCGGCGATCAGCTCCGGATCGGCGATGGCGTAGCCCACCCGCAGGCCCGCGAGGCCGTAGGCCTTGGAGAAGGTACGCAGCGCGATCACGTTGCGGTGCCGCGAGATCAGGGCGGCACCGTCGATCCGTTCGCCGGTCTGATCGTTGGCCCGGTGGTACTCGTAGTAGGCCTCGTCGAGGGCGACGACGACGTGCGGCGGCACCTTCTGCAGGAACGCCTCGAACGACTCCTCGGAGATCGTCGTGCCGGTGGGGTTGTTCGGGTTGCAGACGAAGATCAGGCGCGTGCGGTCGGTGATCGCGGCGGCCATCGCGTCGAGGTCGTGCGCGTGGTCGGCGGTGAGCGGGATCTGGACCGGCGTCGCCCCGACGACGCGGGTCACGATGGGGTAGGCCTCGAAACTGCGCCAGGCGAAGATCACTTCGTCGCCGGGGCGGCAGGTGACCTGCACCAGGTCCTGGCACAGCGCCACGGAACCGCACCCGGCGTGCAGCTGCTCCTCGGTGGCGCCGGTGAGCTTCGCCAGCTCGGCCTTGAGCGCCGCGGCGCCGTTGTCCGGGTAGCGGTTGGCGCTGCGCAGCACCTCGGCGAGGGCGGCGGAGACCGACGGCAGCGGACCGTCGACGATCTCGTTGGAGGCGAGCTTGATCGCGCCCGGCGCGGACTTGCCCGGGACGTACGCGGGGAGCGCGTCGAGATCGGCGCGGATGCTCAGCGGCGCGGGGCGGGACGGGTTCTCAGTGGCCACGGGGCCAGGGTAGCCGGGTCCGCTCCGACACAGCACCGAGGCCGGTCATGGGACCGGCCTCGGTGTCGGTGCTGTGATGCGTCAGTTGCCGGAGAGCTTGTCCTTGAGGGAGTTCGCCTCGTCCTTGACCTTGTCGCCGAACTCGGTCGCCTTCTCCTTCGCGGTGGCGGCGGCCGAATCGATGTCGCCCTGCACCTTGCTCGCGGCTTCCTGGGCGCGCCCCTTCAGATCCTCGGCCTTGCTCTTCGCGTCGTCTGCGAAACCCATGTCATTGCCTTCCGGTGAACCCGATGTACTGACCCGAGGACGGCCCCCGAGGGTTTTGATTCTGCAAGAGTGGGGGCCGTCCCGCTGGGCGAATCTTGCAATCGCGTCCTACCTGGGCCGATTCAGTTGCCGGTCAGCTTGTCCTTGATGGCGTCGACGCCCTCCTTGACCTTGTCGGCGGCGTCCGCGATCTTCTCCTTGGCCGCGGCGAGGCCCTGATCGGCCTGGCCCTCGGCCTTGAGGTCGTCGTTGCCGGTGGCCGCACCCGCGGCCTCCTTCGCACGCCCCTTGAGATCCTCGGCCTTGTTCTTGGCGTCGTCTGCGATTCCCATGCCTACGTCCTCTCGGAGATCGTTCGGTGTTCTTCTTCTCGGGGCCGTTCCCCAAGTCTCTTATCGCCCCGCCTGTCGTTCACCAGGAGCTGGAAACCGACGTCGGGGTTGGTGGCGGCGGTGACCTCGCGCCGTGCGGCGGCCGCCAATGCGGACAGCTCCTCGACCGACGCATCGGGGCTCACGCCGACGGCGATCCGGATGATCGGTCGGCCCTTCTCCACGACGGTCGACGGGCGGGCCCGGCGGATCAGCGGGCTCCGCGCCACGTCCGCCGCGGCCGCGTCAGCGACCCGTCCCAGGTCGACGGTGCCGCCGCCCTCGGTCGGGACGGTGCGCGTGGACGCGCTGCGCAGGTGGCGCACGAGCAGCCACAGCGTGCCGAGGATCAGCACCACGCCGGCTGCGCCGATCACGGGGGGCCACCACGGCTCGTCGGGCAGCCGCGTGACGGTCTCGGTGGACACCCGGTGGGTGGCGTCGGTGGCCGTGCGCTGTCCGAGCCGGTAGCCGAGCGCCCACAGGCCGCCGGCGAGCAGGACGAGGCCGACCAGGCCCGCGACGAGCCGGTCGATCACGCGGGTCGACGGCTTCATCGGGCCACCTCCTCGGCGGTGCGGCGGTCGGCGTCGATGCGCCGGCTGAACCAGAGATCACCGGTCACGGGCTCGTGGCTGCGGCGACGGGGCTTGACGGCCGCGATGAGCAGCACCAGTCCCAGCACGATCGCGCCGATCGTGGCGGGCCAGGCCCACCAGGCCCACCGCATGTCGTCGGCGATGCGGGGCACGGTGTCGAGCCACCGGCGGCCGGCCACCCAGCCCAGCGAGACGACGGTGTCGCGCACGGCGAGGACGCCGAGTGCCAGGACGGCCAGCAGGAGCGGCACCGTAGCGATGCTCGCACCGGCCGTGCGGCGAGGCGAGTGCTTGCGCAGGGCCCGCTCAGCCGTCGGCTCCGCCTCGACGGCCGGATGCCGGTACGCGAACGCGGCGGAGCTCGAGCGCTCGTCGCTGACCCGGGTGATGTGCACGTGCACCTCCTCCGGAGCGGAGCCCAGACTGCGGGCGAGCTCCTCGTCCACGGCGGTGCGCACCGAGGGCACGAGCCGGGCCGCGTCGAGCGGCCACTCGGCGGCGATCTGCACGTCGACCTCGTTCCGGTCGCGGTCGGCGAACCGGACCGCCGGGAGCTGCCGCGTCGCCAGCCCGCGGCGGCGCTCGGTTCCGGGCACCGTGAGGACGGCGTGCTCGATCAGCTTGCGCCGCACCCGGTCGTCGATCACGGTGCGTCCGCGGGTGGCGGCATCCGCTGCGCGGTCCACACCCGTGCCACCGGTGGTGCCGTCCTCGACCGGAGTATCGGGAGTCACCGATTCGGTGGTCATGGTCAGCTCCGGTCGCGGCGCCGCAGGGCGGTGAGATCGATGAGGCCGTCGAAGTGGGCGCCGATGGCCAAGCCCGCCCCGCCGAGGACGATCGCGAGCAGGAAGCCGACGAGTCCCCCGACGAGGACGGCGATCGCCACCAGGAGGCCGATCACGCCTCCCCAGACGGTGAAGTTTCCTGGTGTCATGCGATGAACTCCTTCGAAGAGGCGGACTCCGGATGATCGGAGACCACGATGTCGGACACGACCACGTCGACGGGGACCCCCGCCGCATCGGTCGCGGCTCGTCGGACCCTGTCCGCCAGGTCGACCAGGTCGACCTCGCGACGGAACTCGAGGACGACGCAGACCTGGCCGGACTCGTCGTCGAGGCGGACCCCGCGGACCGTCCGGCCCGGCAGATGGGTGGCGGGGGAGCCGGGGCCGCCCGCGTGGACGTCCACCACGCCGTCGACGGCGGTCACCGCGGCGACGACGCCGTCGACGCGCTCCGCGTGCGCCCGGCTCACTGGACCCGCGGCTCCGACGAGGTTCCCTCGGCGGCCTCGTCGTCGTCCGCGAAGTGGACGTCGTGGACGGTGACGTTGACCTCGGTCACCTCGAGGCCGGTCATCGTCTCGACGGCGTCGATGACGTTGCTGCGGATGCCCGCGGCGAGATCGTGGATCGCCACGCCGTACTCGGCGACGATCGCCACATCCACAGCCGCCTGCTTCTCGCCCACCTCGACGGTGACGCCCTGGGTGAGGTCGGGCGAGCCGGGGAGGGTCTCGCGGATGCGGCCGACGACCCGGGCGGCCTGCCCGCCGAGGTCGTACACGCCGTCGACCTCGCGGGCGGCGATTCCGGCGATCTTCGACACGACGATGTCCGCGATGCTCGTGGTGCCGCGACCGACCTGGGTGGAGACCGCGGAGCCCGGCTTCGTCGCCGTCGTCCCGTCGGCGGTCGCGGTGGCCGGCTTGGTAGTGGTCGAGGTCATCTTCCGTCTCCTTGTGTCGACTGATGTACCGGGTTCTGTTCCGGCACACTGGGTGAGTCGCGGTGTGCGGGAGATCGGCACGCGATTGTGGTCCATCTCACATTCGGGAGGGTTGGTGTCCGGCGCAGATCTGTTGCGGTCGCTGTCCGATGAGACGTTGACCAGGCGCGCTCAGCGCGGCGACACGGCCGCCTTCGACGTGCTCGTGCAGCGTCATGCGCCGGCGATGCACCGGTTCGTGGCGCGGACGATGCCCGAGCGCAGCGACTGCGACGACATCGTGCAGGAGTCCCTGATCGCGGCGTGGAAGGCGCTCCCGAACTTCGCCTTCCGCTCCAGCCTGCGCACCTGGTTGTTCTCGATCGCCTCGCGGAAGACCGCTGACGTGCTCCGTCGCCGCGCTCCGGTGGTCGATTCGGAGGCCGTCGTCGAGGCCGCGGCGAGCGGCCCCGGGCCCGTCGAGAAGGCGACCGACCGGGACTTCCTCGACGCCCTCGGGCGCGAGCTCGGGCGACTGCCCTACCCGGCGCGGGCGGCGTGGTGGCTGCGCGAGGTCGACGGGCTCTCCGTCGCCGAGATCGCCGCCGTCCTGCGGACCACCGAGGGCTCGGTGCGCGGGCACCTGCAGCGGACGCGACAGCGCCTCGCCGAGGCGCTGGGGGAGTACTGGCCATGACCGATCCGACGGGGCCGGCGGAGGCCGGGACGTTGTGCAATCCGACGCGACGTGGTCACACTGGGGGTGCGATGAGTTTCAGGCGAGTGGAGAGCGGCCACGCCGAACCGGCGCAGGCCACCGATTGGATAGCCGACGCGACACGTCGGCTGGCAGGGCTGACCGCACCCGATGCGGGCGCGCCCGAGGGCGACCCCCGCTGGGGCGCGGACGCCGTTGATCGACTGCGCGCCGCCGTCGCGCTCCAGGTGGCAGGACTGCCTCGCCGTTCGCGTGCGGTGGAGACGGTGCGGCCGGGGATCACGGTCACCGAGCTCGCGCTCTCGAAGGCGGTGACCGCGGCGCTCTCCGACGACGCCGCCGCCGAGGCGGCTGCCGTCGCGGACGTCGCCCTCGAGCTCGTGGGTACCCGGGTGAAGGCCGTGCACGTCCATCTCGTGGCCGTCGGAGCCGAGGGGCGGTCGCGCTCCCTGCTCGACGGTGGCGACCGGTTACGGGCGCTCGCGGAGGACGCCGTGCTGCGGATGATCGGCGATACCGGCGTGAACGTGGACCTCACATGGGAGGACCTGCTCACTCCCGAGTCGATCTGAGCGCACGCACGGCGGCAACGGGGATGACCTGCCGTTTTGTGGGTTGCGGGGAGGTTGTGTAAAGTAGCTGCTCGGCGGTTGCGCGTGACCCGTAAGGATCGCTTGCGCATCGCGTCCGATTTGGAGGCGTGCCAGAGCGGCCGAATGGGACTCACTGCTAATGAGTTGTCCGGCCAACACCGGACCGGAGGTTCAAATCCTCTCGCCTCCGCCACGTCGGTCTTCGGACCGGCGAGAATTGAATATGGGTATGCGCCCGTAGCTCAGTGGATAGAGCATCTGACTACGGATCAGAAGGTCAGGGGTTCGAATCCCTTCGGGCGCACAAGAGGAAATGCCAGGTCGATGATATCGGCCTGGCATTTCCTGTTTCGAGGGACTTGGAGACGCCTGTGGCCGAAGTCGGTATCGCGGACCTCGCCGGCGTGGTCTATTCCGCCGGCAAGGTCTTCGACGGGCTGTCCACGGGACGGCTGGACACGGAGAACTTCCTGCGGTCCGGCAGTCTCGACGGTGTCGCGTCCCGTGCGGACCTCGCCCTGCTGGAGGATCTGCGCGACGCCGCGCAGTATGTGCTCGGTCACGTCGGCGAGGTCGTCGATGCCGGTTTCGTCCGTGCGGTCAATGCCACGATGACGCGCAGCGGTGCACTGCATCCTGGGCGGCTGCGGACCGCCGACCAGGCGATCGGGGTGAGCACGCGCTACGGCCGACACGAACCCACGGCGCTGACGGAGGCCGGCCTGCAGGAGGTCATCGACGCGGCGACGTCCGGCGACGTGATCGAGGATGCGCTCGAGCTGTTCGTCCGGCTGGCGCGGGCGCAGCCCTTCGAGGACGGGAACAAGCGCACCGCGATCATGGTGGCGAACGCGCTGCTCCTGGGTGCCGGGGCGGGCGTGCTCCTGACGGTCCCCGTCGACGACGGCGACCCAGACGGTGACTTCAACGACCTGCTGGCCCGCGCCTACCGGTTCGACGAGGTCGCCGCAGTCAAGGATCTGCTCCGCCGAAACGGCTTGGCCCCGACGTCGTCGTAGTCGGTTCAGTCCGGGAAGAGCCTCGCCCGCGCCGCCGATTTCTGTAACGTGTTCTAGAAATCGACGCGGAACGGGTGGCTGTGCATGAGTGAGTGGGATCTGTCTGCCGAGGTGGTCGTGGTCGGCTACGGCGGTGCCGGAGTGGTGGCCGCGCTGGCGGCGCGGGAGGCCGGTGCGGATGTGCTGGCGCTCGACCGTTACCTGGGCGGCGGCGCGACGGCCCTGTCCGGCGGCATCGTCTACGCCGGGGGCGGCACGTGGGTGCAGCAGGCGGCCGGGGTGGAGGACACCGTCGAGAACATGTACGCCTACCTCCGGGGCGAGGTGGGCGACGTCGTCTCCGAGGCCACGCTCCGCAGGTTCTGCGAGGGCTCGCCCGCGATGATCGACTGGCTCACCGGCCACGGCGTGCCCTTCGACGCGTCGTCGTGCCCGTACAAGACCTCGTACCCCACCGACGACTACTACCTCTATTACTCGGGCAGCGAGAACTCCTTCCCCGACCGCGCCGTCCCCCGCCAGCGCGGGCATCGCGCCCACGGCCCGGGCGTCTCCGGCAAGGCCTTCTACCGCCCCCTCGCGGCGTCGGCCGCACGGGCGGGTGTGCGGGTCCGGACCGGCATGCGCGTCACCGATCTCGTCCTGGACGAGGGTCGTGTCGTCGGCGTCGAGGCCGTCACGCTCGACGGTGCGCCGCCCGCCGTCCTACGCCGGTTCGCCGCGCTCACGAAGCTCTCCGCGAAACCTGGTGTCTACCACCAGGGCTTCCGATCGGCACTGCAGGCGCTCCTCGACCGCATCGAACGCCGCCACGGCCGTGCGATCCGTATCCGCGCGACCTCATCGGTGATCGTCACGACCGGTGGCTTCATCGCGAACCGCGCCATGGTCGCCGCGCACCGGCCCGACTTCCCCTGGGACGAGGGCCTGCCGCTGGGCACGGCCGCCGACGACGGCAGCGGAATCACGATGGGGTGCAAGGCCGGCGCCGCCGTCGACAAGATGGACCACATCTCCAACTGGCGGTTCATCGGCCCGCCGAGCGCCTTCTTCGCGGGCCTCGCCGTGGGGAGCGACGGCCGGCGCATGATCGACGAGTCCCGCTACGGCGCCGCGCTCGGCGACGCCCTGGCGACCCGGCCGGACCATCGCGGTTGGCTCCTCGTGGACGCGCCGCTCCTCGCCGAGGCGCGCAAGCAGATCCCCCAGCAGTCCACCTGGTTCCAGCGCCTGCAGACCGAGCGACTGCTCCGCCTGGGCGCGACCCGCGGCGCGACGCTCGAGGAGGTCGCCAACCGGGCGGGCATCGACCCGGTGGAACTGCGTGCCACCGTCGACGCGCACAACCGCGCGATCGAGGACGGCCTGCCCGATCCGCTGGGCAAGCCCGACGTGGTCCGCCGGCCGATCAGCACCGGACCGTTCACGCTGCTCGACATCTCCTTCCGGGCCCGGGTCAGCTACCCCATGCCGATGCTCACGCTCGGCGGGCTCGTGGTCGATGAGGAGACCGGTGCGGTGCTCCGGCCCGACGGTGCGCCCGTGCCGGGGCTGTTCGCGGCCGGTCGTGCGGCGGTCGGAGTGTGCTCGAACTCCTATGTCAGCGGGCTCTCGCTCGCCGATTGCGTCTTCTCCGGCCGGCGGGCGGGCGCGCACGGCCGCTGACTGCACACACCCGCCCAGCGGTTCAGCCGAAGGCGAGCGTCGGCACGTCCACGATGTGCGCGCCGCCGTCCACGACAATCGTCGACCCCGTGATGTAGCCCGCGTCGGGGCCGAGCAGGAAGGCCACGACGCCGGCGACCTCCTCCGGCTCCGCGGGACGCCGCAGAGGCACGTCGCGGGTGACCCGACGGTACGCGTCGTCGACATCCGCCGCGGCGCCGTCCGCCACGAGGTGCCGCATCTCGTCGTCCGCCATGGGCGTGCGGATCCAGCCGGGGCACACCGCGTTCGCGCGTACGCCGGCGGTCCCGTAGTCCCGGGCGAGCGAGCGCATGAGGCCGATGACCGCGTGTTTGCCCACCGTGTACCCCGCCGTCTCCGGTCCCGCCCGCAAACCGGCGAGCGAGGAGATCAGGCACACCGAGCCCCGGGTCTCCCGCAGCGCGTCCAGCGCGGCCCGCGCCGTCACGAACGCGGTGTCCAGGTTCGCGGCCAGCGATCCGCTCCAGTCGGCGTCGGTGGTGTCGCCGACGGACGAGAAGCCGTGCCCGCCGGCGTTCGTCACCACCCCGTCGAGGCGCCCGAAGCGGGCGAGCGCCTCGCCGACCACGCCCGCCATCGACTCCCCGTCCGCGGCGTCGGCGACCGCGGTCGCGCAGCCCGTCTCGGACGCCACCGCCTCCAGCGGGTCCGGACGGCGACCGCAGGCGAGGACGTCGTGGCCGTCGCGCCGCAGCCGCGCGACCACGGCCGCCCCGATCCCCGTGCCACCGCCGGTCACGAGATAGACGCTCACAGCTCCACTCCCAGCCTCGAGGCGATCGCTCCGTAGCCGGGCAGGCTCTCCGCCCGGTCGAGGTCCTGATCGAGGGCGGCCCAGACCCCGGGACGCGTGCGCCGCAGCAGCACCGCCGCGATCCCCGTGATCACGATCGCCGCGGGGATCAGCCATGGCAGCCGCGCGATCGTGGGATCCTCACTGCCCGCCATGGCGGGAAAGTTCACGAAGGCCAGCACCGTCGCGACCCAGAGCCCGAGCCCGCCGAGCCCCGGAAGTACGAGGGTCGCCAGGAGATCCGGCGAACGCCGTCGCCGGAAGTGCACCACCACCGCGGTCGCCGCGAGCGCCTGCAGCGTGAGGATCCCCAGGGTTCCGACCCCGACGAAGGCGGGCACCAGCGTGGTCGCCGGATCCGCGCCGACGATCGCGAAGAGCAGCGCCACGGCGGTGGCGAGGCCGAGCTGCACCGTCGACGCGAGCACGGGAGCTCCTGTGGCCGAACGGGTCCGGGACAGAAACGGCGGGAGAACGTGCACCCGGCCCAGCGCGAACAGGTACCGGGTCGCGGCGTTGTGCAGCGCCAGCAGCGCGGCGAACAGGCTCACGAGGAGCAGTGCCTTCATCGCCGTCGTCGGCCAGTGCCCGAGCTCCTGTTCGGAGACCACGAAGACGAGATCGCCCGCCGCGAGGTGCTCCCGCGCGACACCGCCGGCGACGTCGGGGCCGATCGCCGAGACGATCGCCCAGGTGGTGATCGCGCCGAGGGCGCCGAGCACCACCAGCGCGACGTAGGTCGCGCGGGGGATCGTGCGGCGCGGATCGCGCGCCTCCTCACCGAACAGCCCCGTCGCCTCGAAGCCGACGAATGCGGTGGCGGCGAAGAGGAGTCCCAGCCCGACCGAACCGCCCGTCACCAGCGCCGGATCGAGCGCGCGCAGGCTGTACCCGTGCCGGGCCAGCACGGCGACATCGAGTGCCACGATGATCGCGACCTCGAGCGTCAGGGAGACCGCCAGCACCTTGGTGGAGAAGTCGATCCCGCTGCGCGTGAGCAGCCACGCCAGCGCCGCCGACAGCACGCTCCACACCCACCAGGGCAGGTGCACTCCGATCAGGTCCTCGACGATCGCGCCGGTGAAGAAGCCGCTCGTGCCGATCGCGCCGATCACGAAGCAGTTGTAGCCCACCAGCGCCACGCCCGCGGCCATCAGGCCCGCCGTGCGGCCCAGCCCCCGCACGACGTAGACGTAGAAGCCGCCGGCGTTGATCACCTCGCGTGCCATCCGGGCGTAGCCCACCGCGAACAGCAGGAAGACAACGGTCGCGGCCACGTACATCAGCGGCGTGGCGCCGCCCACCCCCGTAGCGATGCCGATGCCGGCCACCACGATCATCCCGGTCAGCGGCGCGACCGCCGCCAGCACCAGGAAGACGATCGCCCCGACCCCGAGCGTTCCCCGGTGCAGCCCCGACGGGTCCGACGGTGCGCCGCTCACGGACCGACCGCTGCCGGATGCTCGGTGCGGCCCAGGATCTCGGCGAACGCGCCCACCGGGAAGTTGGCGAGCGTGGCACCGTCGAACTCCCCGAAGCCGCAGATCTTGCCGTCCGTGCGGAGCCCGTCGAGGTCGATGAGGATCAGTCCGAGCGTGGGCACGATCTTCTCGCGCCACTCAAAGAGATAGAGCCCCTGCCGGATCCGGTACGCGCGGCACAGGTCCACGTCGGCGAGATCGCGCTCGACGCCCGTCACGCAGTGCCAGGCGTAGAGGGTGGGGGAGAAGTAGACGTGCTCGTACTGCTCCTGCGGGGAGTAGGTGTACCGGTTGCGCAGCCCCACCAGCTCGTCGGTCGGGCCGTGCTCGGCCCCCGGTGCGGGCGCCGCCGGATCGACGACGGTGCCGTGGTCGACGCGGGCCGTCACGAGCGTGGGGTCGTCGCCGCGCTGGACGCGGGTGTACGCGCTCTCCGCGGCCTGCGCGGCGGTGGGGAGCTCGCCCACCACCCGGGTGGCGCGTCCCAGCTCGAGGTCGATGACGAAGGTGACCGACGGTACGCGGCCGTCCTCCGGCGCGATCCCGCGGTCGACGAAGTAGACGCCGGGCCGGATCGAGGTGATCCGCACGGGGACGGAGGTTTCCGCGGCGATACCGGTCCAGCCGGCGCGGGTCCCGTCGACGGTGAGGGTCACCGTCTCGTCGCCGAACCGGAGGGTCAGGGTGCGTCCGTCGAGGCCGTCGTCGGGCTCGAGCAGGTGGGCCCCGGGGGCGAAGCCGTAGCCCAGGGCGGCGACGGGGATGAAGGGCTGTGCGGTCATGGTGTGTGCTCCTAGCGGTGTCGGGTGCCGTCGGGGAGGTCGAGCGCGGGGTTGCGATCGAGGAAGCCGTACGGCTTGAGGAGGAAGCCGGAGTAGTCGACCGGCATGATCGGCCAGTCCTCCGGGCGGGGAACGTGCGTGGGGCCGAAGACGTGCCAGACGACGATGTCGGCACCGTCCACCGGCCGGTCCTCCGCGGCGAAAGCGGGAAGCCCCGCCCCGCCCGCGTGTTGGTTGACGGCGATGCCGGCAGGGAAGGTCTCGTCCGGGCCGTAGCCGGTGACCCAGAGGTGCCGTGTGGCGAAGGCGGCCCGGGCCGCGACCGGCGCGTCGTCGGCGGCGAGGAGGGTGGGCGTGCCCTGGGGGATCAGCTGGTACTCGGTGGCCTTCCCGAGCCGATTGGTGCGCTCGGCGCTGCCGATGTGCCACGTGCGACCCACCAGGTTGTCCGCAGACCGGCCGCCGGGCTCCGTGATCCGCGTGGCGCGGTAGGTGAAGGCGTTGCCGTGCGGGTTCTCCGGCCCGGTGGGGATGCGCACCAGGTCGATCTCGTCGACGTAGTTCGCGTCGCCGTCGATCGCCACGTCCAGTCGCGCGCAGAACAGGTGCTGGTGCACCGGGGCGAACAGGCCGGGGGCGATCTCCGCGGAGTGCGGGTGCTCGGTGCCGGGCTCCTCGGCGCCGCAGAAGACGATGCCGGTGGCTTTGGCCTCGAACTGGATCGTGCCGTCGAGGTAGAAGTACCAGAAGAAGCCGTAGTCGTAGTTGCCGATGGTGGCGAAGTAACTGATCACCAGGCGCCGGGAACGGCGGGACTCAGAACGACGTCCGGGTTCCGTGTGCTTCCATAGGATCCCGTAGTCCTCCTCGTGCATGCAGACGGCCTGCTCGATGGTGACGGGGAGCCCGTCGTCGCCGGCGACGTGCGCGTCGAAGTAGTGGATCAGTCCTACGCAGTCGCAGCCCAGGGCGAGGCTGTTCGCGTTCTTGCCCAGGTGGTACTCGCCCGCGTCGAAATAGCTGATCCAGTAGCGGGTCTCGGTCGTATCGCCGTACGGCACCACCATCTCGGGGACGCTGGCGCGATGCAGCACGGACCGGGTTCCGGTGCCGTCGTCGAATCCGATCCCGTTGAGCACCAGTCCCTCCCGCATCGAGAAGCCGACCCGCAGGGACCAGTTCTCCCACCGCACCTCGCTCCCGTTCACGATGAAGCTGGGGCCCTCGGGCTGCGTGATCTCGATGGGCTTGAGCGTGGTCCGGGCCGGCCCCACCGATGCGGCGTCGTAGTTGCCGCCCTCGGCGGGGACGTCGACGATCCGTTCGTCCACCACCCGCAGTACCTCGCCGGATGTGAGGTCGATGGTGACCACGAGGCCCTCCACCGGGTGCGCCCAGGGGCTGTCTTCCGGATGGTCCCGCAGGAAGGTCAGCGACCGGATGCACCGGCGCCCGGACTCGTCCTCGCGCCCGAAGTGACCCGGGGCGAGCGGCGCGCAGAAGGCGAGGTCCAGCACGTCGTCGGCGAAGCCCCGTCGGGCCATGGCGTCCCGCCATTGCGGATCGGCCTTGACGATCGCTTCCACCCGCTCGTACTCCTCGAAGAGGTACGGAGGCTGACCGTACGGCGCGGTCCCGGTGGGCATCTCGGTCCGGGACTCGACGGTGCCGGCCGGAAGCGCGACGACGGCGTCGACGCTCCGTCCGGTCGCGGTGTCCAGCAGTACCGAGGAGATGCGTCGCTCGATCGGATCGCCGGGCCGCCACCCGGCCAGGGCCGCCTTGTCGGGCTCCAACAGCAGTTGCTGGGCGAACCGCACCGTCGGCCCGAGCAGGCCCGCCCGGTCCAGCACCGCCCGGACCGCGGTGATCTCCTCCGGGACGAGACCGTCCGTGGGGTGTCCGACGGTCAGGCACCGGGAGCGATGCCCCACGTTCGGGCCGGCGCTGTGGCAGCAGGTGCCGTCGAATGGATTCGGGGGCATGGATGGGACTCCTCGTGCGTGATGATCGTGTGGTGCACATCACGCTAGGAGACCGTCGCACCCGGGGATTAGTCCTTCGGCGCAGCGCTGTTGTGTTCGGCTGCATCCCGCGTCCGGTAAGCGCGGGGGCCCATCCCGAACCGGAGCTTGAACGCCTTCGAGAAGTGCGCGGCGTCCACCAGTCCCCACCGGGCGGCGATCCGGTTGATCGGCTCCGAGGCGAACAGCGGGTCCACGAGGTCGCGGCGGATGTGCTCGAGCCGCCGCTCGCGGATCCAGCTCGCCAGCGTCACGTTCTCGTTGGTGAAGATCGCGTGCAGATGCCGCGTGGAGATGAAGTGCGCCTTGGCTATCGACGTCGGCGTGAGGTCGGGGTCGCCCAGCCGTGCGTCGATGTACTCGCGGATGTCGCGCAGCAGCGCCCGCTGCGGATCGCGGGCGTCGCCCACGCGGTGTTCGCTCGAGAGGAGCGTCACCAGCAGGTCGAGGGCGGTGTGCACCAGGCGGATGCCCGCGGGGTCACGCAGGTCGTGGATCGCGGCACCGAGGTCCTGGAAGAAGGAGTTCACCACCCGCCCGAGCGCGGTGTCGTGGGCGAAGCGGACAGCGGTGAGCCGCGCGAGTTCGCCCGGCGGCAGGTCGATCAGCCGGTGCGGCACCATGATCACGAGCGCCCGGTTGTCGGTCTCGAAGGCGAGCCGGTACGGGCGGCTGGTGTCGTAGACCGCGAGGTCGCCGGGCGAGATCCGGGCGGTGCGGCCGTCCTGTTCGAGGATGCAGAAGCCGTCGAGGGCCAGGCTGAGCTTGAGGTAGGCGTCGCCGGACCCGGCGATGAGCTCCTCGGTGCGTTCCACGATGTGCGGCGTCGCCTCGATCTCGTAGACGCAGATCTCGTCCAACACGGTGGTGACCATGCTGCCGCGGAAGGGGACCCCGCAGTTCTCCCGGACGATCAGGGGCACGAAGGACCGGTTCACCAGCTCACGCCACTGCGGGAGCGGCAGGTCCCGGTACCGCTCGCGTCGTGCGCCGCCGCTCATCCGCTCACAATAGCGCCGCGCGGGGCCGGGGCCGTCCTCGCGGACGATCCGCAGTGCGCCCGCGCGGTCAGCCATTGATCACCTGCGGGACCGCGACGGACTTGAGGCCCTCGACGCCGAACTCCAACCCGTAGCCGGACGCGCCGACACCACCGAAGGGCACCATCGGGTGGACCGCGCCGTGCCGGTTGATCCAGACGGTGCCGGTGCGCAGCCGCGCGGCGATCGCGCGCGCGGCGTCGACGTCGGCCGACCAGACGGAGCCGCCCAGGCCCGCCCCGCCGGCGTTGGCGAGCGCGACGGCCTCGTCGACCTCGCGGAACCGGACGATGGGCAGGGCCGGTCCGAACTGCTCCTCGGTCACCAGCGGACGGTCCGGCGCGATGTCCGCGACCAGGGTGGCCGGGTAGAAGTTCCCCGGCGCCGCGCGATCCGGCTCACCGCCGATCAGGATGCGGGCACCCGAGAGCCGGGCGTCCTCCACCAGGCGGTCGACGACGTCGAACTGCGCCGCGGTCGTGAGCGGCCCCAGGGTGACCCCGGGGTCGACCCCGTGCCCGCTCCGGGTGGACCGCGCCACGCGCAGCAACGCCTCGCAGACGGCGTCGTAGACGTCCTCGTGCACGTACAGCCGCTTGAGCGCGGCGCACGTCTGCCCGGTGTTGATCCGGTCGCTGATCCGCAGGGAGCCCATCTTGTCGCAGATCTGGATGATGTTGTGCTTCTCGTGCGTGGCGAAGGCGATGTGGTGCATGCGGGGGCCGTCGCCGCCGGTCAGCGCGGTGTCGTGCACCGTCTGCTTGCGGTGCATCCAGGCGGCGTAGGTGGTGCCGGCCGCGTCCTTGATGTCCTCGGAGACCCGGAAACCGAGGTTCTCCAGGTACGCCCGCCCGCGCGGGACGTTCGGCACGACCTGATTGAAATGGTCGAGGCGCACCAGCTCGCCCGCGCCGTACAGGTCGTAGCGCTGGTGCAGGCGCTCCACATGATCGACGGCGTGGAAGAACTCGTAGGGGAAGCCCAGGGGATCCTCGACTCGGACCGCGTCGCCCACGCCGTTGACGAAGCCCTCCGCGCGGCGCTCCGTGCGGCAGCCGAGCGCGCGATAGTAGGCCTCGGCGCGGTCCACGTCCTCCGGGGTGCGCACGCGGTAGGCGAGCGCGCGCACGGCGGCCACCGGTCCGCGGCGCAGCACCAGGTTGTGGTGGATGAACTCCTCGAAGCTACGCAGGTAGACGCTGTCGTCGTCCTCCTCGGTGACGTGCAGGCCGAGGACGTCGACGTAGAACTCGCGCGACCGGGCGAGGTCGGTCACCACGAGCTCGGCGTAGGCGCAACGGACGATGTCCGGCGCGGGCACGGTGGGGGTGGGGATGGGCGAGTTGTGATCGACGTTCATGACGGATCCTTCTGTGGTGGAGGGCTGTTCGACGCGGATGGCGGTCAGTGCGCGCCGAACCGGGCGGTGTGGACGTCGCCGAGAGTGATGTGTACGGCCTGCTGATCGGAGTAGAAGTCGAGGCTGCGGTAGCCGCCCTCGTGGCCGAGGCCGGACGCCTTGACGCCGCCGAAGGGCGAGCGCAGGTCGCGCACGTTGTGGCTGTTGAGCCAGACCATGCCGGCCTCGACGGACTGCGCGAACAGGTGCGCGCGCTCCAGCTTCGAGGTCCACACGTAGGCGGCGAGCCCGTAGCGCGTGTCGTTGGCGAGCGAGAGGGCCTCCGCGTCGTCGTCGAACGGGATGATGGCGACGACGGGCCCGAAGATCTCCTCCTGGAAGATGCGCGCGTCGGGCCGCACGTCCGCGAAGACCGTCGGCGCGACGAAGTTCCCGGTGTCGAGGCCCTCCGGCCGGCCTCCGCCCGCGACGAGCCGACCCTCGGAACGCCCGATCTCGATGTAGGACATGACTTTCTGGAAGTGCTCGGGGTGCACCAGGGAGCCGACCTCGGTGCGCGGATCCGACGGGTCGCCGACCACGATGTTCCGGGCGCGCGCGGCGTAGCGCTCGACGAACTCGTCGTACACGCCGCGCTCCACCAGGATCCGGCTGCCCGCGGTGCACCGCTCGCCGTTGAGGCTGAAGACGCCGAACAGGGTGGAGTCGATCGCCTTCTCAAGATCGGCGTCGGCGAAGACCACGGCGGGCGACTTGCCGCCGAGTTCCATCGACATCGCCTTGAGATGCGGGGCGCAGTTGGCGAAGATCAGCTGCCCGGTGCTGGACTCTCCGGTGAACGAGATGAGCGGCACGTCGGGGTGCTTGACGAGCGCGTCGCCGGCCTCTTCTCCGAGCCCGTTGACCAGGTTGAAGACGCCCGTCGGCAGTTCGGCCTCCTCGAAGATCCCGGCCCACAGCGAAGCCGACAGGGGCGTGAACTCGGCGGGCTTGAGCACCACGGTGCAGCCCGACGCGAGGGCGGGGCCCAGCTTCCAGGACTCCAGCATGAACGGGGTGTTCCACGGCGTGATCAGGCCCGCGACGCCCTTCGGCTTCCGGTTGACGTAGTTGACCTGGGTGCCGGGAACCTTGTAGGTGTCGTCGCGCTGCGCCACGACGAGGTCCGCGAAGAACCGGAAGTTCTCCGCGGCGCGCTGCGCCTGCCCACGGGCCTGCGTGATCGGTAGACCGGAGTCGAAGGACTCGAAGACGGCGAGCTCGGCGTCGCGGGATTCGACGATGTCGGCGATCCGGTGCAGGATCCGGGCGCGCTGGCGGTTCTTCATGCGCGGCCACGGGCCGTGCAGGAAGGCCTCCCGGGCGGCGTCGACGGCCGCGTCGACGTCCGCCTTCCGTCCGGCGGCGGCGGTCGCGTAGGTCTCGTTCGTGACGGGATCGAGGACGTCGAAACGCTCACCGCCGATCGAGTCGACGCGGCGTCCACCGATGTAGTGGGGGATGTGCGCGGGCAGGTTCTCCGGGATGCGGGTCATGCTGTGCTCCTTGGGGGATGGGGTGCGCGGCCGGGTACCGGCCGATGCAGATAGGCGGTGGGGGTGGCGAGGCGGTGCGCGCGCACCGCGAGTTCGACGGCGCGCGGCTCCTCGCCGCGCTCGATCATCAGGAGGATCCGCTCGTGTTCGAGCACGGAGGCGTTCGCGCGGCCGGGTACGAACGCGAAGGTGGTCGACCGCACGTGGGACAGGCGTCGCCAGCAGCGGTCGACCGCGTCGCGGAGGTCGCCGTTGGGGCATGCCGCCGAGAGCACGCGATGGAAGTCCTCGTTCTGCGCGGTGAACCGCACGGGGTCGAAATCGTCGAGGCCGTGGCGCAACTGCTCGTTGATCGCCCGCGCGGCGGAGAGATCCGCGGTGGTCAGGAGAGGCGCTGCCAGGGCGACGGCGGCGCCCTCGACGATCGACATGGTCTCGGTGATGTCGTGGTACTTCCGCGGATCGATCCGAGCGACCCGTGCGCCCACGTTGGGCTCGAAGGTGACCAGGCCCTCGGCCTCGAGCCGGCGCACCGCCTCACGGACGGGGACCACGCTGATCTCCGATTCCCGCGCGAGGCGGTCGAGGACGAGCCGATGGCCGGGGCCGTAGGTGCCGTCGGCGATGCGCTCGCGCAGCGCCTCGTAGGCGCGCTGGGACTTGCTCACGTACATCTGCCGCGATCCCGCCGGTGCTCCTCGTACCGTTCGCGCCACTGGGCGTTCATCGGGAACAGCCCGTCGACGGGGTGCCCGGCGCGGACCTGTTCGGCGATGAACTCCTCCTCGGCCTCCTTCTCCTCGGCCTCGGCGGCGATCTCGGCGGCGAGGGAGGGCGGGATCACGAGGACGCCGTCGCCGTCGCCGACGAGGATGTCGCCGGGCTGCACGGTGGTGCCGGCGCAGGCGATGGTCTCGTCCACGCCCCACGGCACGTGCCGTCGTCCGAGTACGGCCGGATGCCCGCCCGCGTGGTAGGTCACGACGTCCACGTCCGCCACGACGTCCAGGTCACGGACTGCGCCGTCGGTGATCAGCCCGGCGGCCCCGAGGTGTTCGGCCCGCAGCGCGAGGATGTCGCCGAGGGTGCCCGCATCGGTGATGCCGCGCGCGTCGATGACCACCACGTCGTCGGGTCGCAGGGAGTCGAACAGGCGCTTCTGCGCGTTGTAGCCCCCGCCGTGGGTGCGGAAGAGGTCCTCGCGGCCGGGGACGTAGCGCAGGGTGCGGGCGGTGCCGACCAGCCGCCGCCCGGGCTTGGTGGAGCGGAGACCGTCGAGCGAGACGGTGTTCATGCCACGGGCCCGCAGCAGCGACGACAGCGTGGCCAGCGCGACCGAGCTCAGCCGTCGCTTCAGCTCCTCCGTCAGGACGGGTGCGTCGTCCGCCGTCGGTCGGCCGGAGGCGTCCGCCCACTGTTCGGGCGTCGCCTTGGGCCGGGCGCTGTACGGCGGCAGCCCGACGGTGCCCTGCACGGCCGTGGTGGTCAGGCGTCCCGTGCTCCGGCCGCCGGCCACGACCTCCACCTCGACGGTGTCGCCAGGGGCGAAGACGGACGCTCCCGCAGGCGTTCCCGTGAGGATGACGTCGCCGGGCTCGAGGGTGATCAGCTGGGACAGGTCGGAGACGATGCGGGGGAGGGAGAAGAGCAACGTGCTCGTCGAGTCCTGTTGGACGACGGTGCCGTTGAGGTACGTCGTGATCTCGATCGTGGCCGGATCGATCTCCGCGGCGGGGAGGAGTACGGGGCCTATCGGGGTGAAACCGTCGCCGCCCTTGGACCGCACGTTCGCGCCCTTGTCGGCCCAGCGGAAGTCGAATGCGCCGAGGTCGTTCGCCGCGGTGACGGCGGCGACGTGCGACCACGCGTCGGCCTCGGCGATCCGTCGGCCGCCGGTGCCGATCACGAGGGCGATCTCGCCCTCGAAGCCGAGGATCTGCGCTCCGGCGGGAAGCTCGACGGCGCCGCCCGTGCTCAGCGAGCCCGCCGGCTTGAGGAAGTAGCCGGGAGCCTCCGGCGTCCGCCCCTTCTGGGCGGCCCGCGCGGCGTACCCAATGTGCATGGCGAACACCGTTCCCGGCCGGCCGCCGAGTAGGTTCCAAGCGGCAACGGCAGTGGAATTCGTTGTGTTCCAGGGCATGTCCGGATCGTATATGATCGGTCACTCGACCGGTCAAGGGCGAGAACGGTATTCGAATCAACCGCGCGTCGAAGAACAAGAGCGGCTTCGCGCAGAAGCAAGTCGTCCGCCCGGCGCGCTCCATCAGCTGCGCGCATCGACAAGGATGCGGCGCTCCAGTCCTACGGACGACGGAGCCGACGGTGCCAATGTGGCTCACGTCACATCTCCTCGGTGAGGCCGATGACCGCGGCCGGACAGGACCCCCATGATCGACGCCACTGCACTGCCGGACGCGAAGACGGCCGGCGCGGACGAACCGAAGGCCGACCAGGACCGCAGGATCCTGGTGTTCATCGGCCTGTACTCGGCCGTCCTATACACTGTGCTGCTGATCGCGCCGGTGATCGCCGAGCCGCTCTCGGAGCGGTACGGCCTCGACGCGGCACACGTCGGAGTGCTCTTCTCCTGCGAGCTCGGGGCGTTCAGCCTCGCGACCGTGCCCGCCTACGTGTGGCTGACCAGGGTGTCCCCGGTCCGGGCCGTGACCGCGTTCACCATGGTGGTGGCACTCGGTCACCTGGCCTCGGGCGTGGCGCCGAGCTTCGGCGCCCTCGTCGCCATCCGGATCGTCACCTCGCTCGCCGCGGGTTCGATCACCGTCATCCTGTTGAGCCTGCCGCGGCGGACAGCGAACCCCGGGCGCGCCTTCGGCGTCTTCGTGGTGGCCCAGCTCGCGATGGGCGCGCTGATCCTTGCCGTCTTCCCCAGTATCTACGCGGGTCACGGCATCGCGCCGCTGTACTGGACGCTCGCGGTGCTGACCGTGCTGTGCCTGCCGCTGTCCCGGTTGCTCCGCGGTGTGCGGCTGACGGAACCGGCCGACGGCGCGGAGGGGGTCGGGGACGCCGCCCCTGCGGCGGGTCGGGCCGTGGCACGGACGATCGCAGGGTTCGCCGCCCTGTTCTGCTTCTACGTGGCGCTGTCCGGGGTGTGGACCTTCATGGGGACGATCTCCACCGACGCGGGCAACGACGCCGGCGCGACGAGCATCGTCCTCTCGATCGCCACGGCCGCCGGGATCGCCTCCGCGGTGATCGCGACGACCCTCGGCGAGAGCCGCCTTCGCGGTGCCTATCTCGTCGGAGGCCTGGCGTGCCTGGCGCTGGCGGTGGCGCTCCTGTTCGGGGCACCCGCGCTGGCCCGGTTCCTGGTTGCCGCGATCCTCTTCAAGTTCGCGTGGACGTTCGTGCTGCCGTACCTGCTGTCCGCGATCGCCGCACTCCCCGGCGGCGGCCAGACGATGAACACCGCGAACCTCATGATCGGCGGTGGATTCGCCCTCGGCCCGATCGTCGCGGGCGCGCTCAGCAACGACGGCTCGTTCGCCGCGATGCTCGCGTTCTCCTGCGCGACCCTGCTGCTCGCGCTCGTGCTCGCCGTCGTACTGTGTGCCGGGCGACTGGTGGCCGCTCGTGCCTGACCAAGAGGAATTCATGACCGACACCGCGGATCTCGTCCTCACCGGCGGCGTGATCGACACGCTGGCGCCGGGTGTCGGCCGGACGGATGCGCTCGCCGTGCGAGCGGGACGGGTGATCGCCCACGGCGCTGCGGCGCGGGATCTGGCTGGGCGCGCGCACACCGTCGACCTGGGCGGGGCCTACGCGATGCCGGGCTTGATCGACGCCCACAACCACCACTGGCTCGCCGGGCAGACCGAGCTCTACGAGCTCCAGGTGTCGTCGGCGGCACCCTTCGAGGACGTGCTCGAGGCCGTCCGGGTGGCGGCCGCGGCGACTCCCGTGGATCGCTGGCTGGTCGGCGGCTCCTGGGGTTCGGGCCTGCTGGATCGGCTCGACTCCCCGGAGGCGCTCGCGCAGTTGGACACGGCCGCAGGCGGTAGGGCGGTGATGCTGCGCGACGACACCAAGCACAACCGCTGGGTGAGCTCGGCTGCACTTCACGCCGCCGGGATCGACGCGCACACACCTGATCCCGCAGGCGGGCGGATTCTCCGCGACCTGTCGGGCGTGCCGACGGGCGTGCTCTTCGAGGCCGCCGGCGCCCTGGTGGAGAACGCCCTCGCGCGGGCGCAGCCGGGCACGCCCGACATGCTCGCAGCGGCGAGTCGCCGCGGCATCGAGATCCTGCACTCTTACGGAATCACCGCGTTCCAGGACGCCGGTGCGACCCTGCCGCTGCTGCACGCTCTGCGCACGCTGGACGAGAGGGGTGACCTGCCCGCCTGGGTGGTCACGGCGATGCTGGTGAACGACTTCATCTTCGGCGCCTCGCCGGTCGGGGAGGGGATCATCGCGGAGCGCGCCGCGACCGCCACCGAGCACCATCGGCCCGAGTTCGTGAAGATCTTCCTCGACGGCGTCCCGCCCTCGCGCACCGCCGCCTTCACCGAGCCCTACCTCCCGGACGTCCACGGCTGCAGGCACGGAGGCGAGCCGCTGATGTCCCAGGAAGAGCTGGACGGCTGGCTGTTCTCCACCGCCGAGCGGGGGATCGGCGCCAAGATCCACTGCACCGGAGACCGATCCGTCCACATGGTGCTCGACGCCGTCGAGCGGGTCCGGGCGGCGGGCCACCTCGATACCCGCTACCACGTGGCGCACGGGCAGTTCGTCCTGCCCGAGGACATCGGACGGTTCGGCCCGCTCGGCGTCGTCGCCGAGATCTCCCCCGCGCTGTGGTTCCCCGGCGTGATCGCCGACGCCAACAGCGCGGTGCTGCCCGGCGATCGCGGCCGCCGGATGCAACCGAACCGCGCGCTCCTCGACGCGGGCGCCACGGTCGTGGGCGGATCGGACTGGCCCGTCGCGGAGGAGCCCGACATCTGGGGCGCGATCTACGGCCTGGTCACCCGTCGCGACCCGACGCGCCGCTACCCGGGCGCGCTGTGGCCGGAACAGGCCATCGGGCTCGACGAGGCCATCCGCGCCTACACCGTCGATTCCGCGCGCGCACTCGGCATCGACGACGTCACCGGCTCCCTCGGCATCGGCATGTCGGCCGATCTCGTCGTGCTCTCTGCGGATCCGCACGCCGTCGACATCGAGGAGGTGCCGGGGATCGGGGTGCGCCAGACCTGGTTCGCCGGGGCACTCGTACACGAGGAGTGATCCTCCGGACCCGGCCTCCGGGCGGCTCCGCTGGGCTACCGTCGGTAGAGGCGAAGGGAGCGAGCATGGACGAGCGGGTCGAATCGACCCCCGCGGCGCGGGAGATGCTGCGGGAGTTGTGGGACGGCAACGGCGAGCTGCTGATCCACCAGAGCGGCGGCTGCTGCGACGGCTCCGCCCCGATGTGCTTCCCCGCCGACGAGTTCCGCGTGGGTGACGCGAACGTGCGGCTCGGCACCGTCGACCTGGAGGACGGGCGGACCGTGCCGGTGTGGGTGTCCGACGGCGAGGCGCGGGTGTGGGAGAACAGCGTGCTGATCCTGGATCTCGAGCCCGGCCGCGCCGCGGGCTTCTCGCTGGAGGGATCGTCGGGGAAACGGTTCGTCTCGCGCGTGCGGATCGTCGGCGCCGACGGTGCCGCCTGCCCCGTGCCCAGGACCTGAGCCGAGCGCGCTCGACAGGGGCGCACTACCGTCGGTCATGAGGCTTGCGAACGACGAGCCGTGGACGGAGGGGCGCGTGCCCGAGCACTACGACATCGACAGTGAGGCTGCGATCGAGCGGCGCGAGGCCGGTCTCGAGGTACTGGCCGGCATCGACGGCGAGGACGCCCGGACCGTGATCGACGGCCTGGCGGAGGTGAGTCCCGCGCTCGCGCACCACATCGCGGCGTGGGGATTCGGCGAGATCTACGCGCGACCCGGCCTGGACCCGCGCAGTCGGCAACTGGTGACGCTCGGGATCCTCACCGCGCTGGGCACGGATCCGCAGCTGCGAGTGCACATCAACACCTCGCTCAACGTGGGGATCACCCGCGAGGAGATCACCGAGGTCTTCCTGCACTCCGCGCTCTACGCGGGCTTCCCCCGGGCGATCAACGCGACGCTGGTCGCGCGGGACGTGTTCGCGGAGCGCGACCGCGGCTGACCAGGTCGGACAATCGCCGGTCCCAGTGCGCCCAGGAATCGGGCGGCAGCAGCGCCATCCCCACCGCGAGCCCGGCGAGGCCGACCGCGAACCCCGCCGCCGTGTCCGAGAACCAGTGCACGCCCAGGTACAGGCGGCTCGCCGCGACGGCGCCGATGACGGCCGCGGGGACGAGCAACGCGAGCAGGCGCCGTCGCGCCGGCCAGCCGACGGTGACCGCGACCGTCGCCGCCAGGAGGAGCGCGGTGGTGCCGGTGACGTGGCCCGACGGGAAGCCGTAGTCCGACTCGTTGACGAGGTGATCGACGACCGGCGGCCGCTGCCGTGCGAAGACGGACTTCAGCACCAGGGTCGCCGCTGAAGCGAACGCCGTCGAGCCGAGCACGAAGATCGCGGCGGACACGGACCGTCGCCACGCCAGGATCGCCGCCACCACGAGCCCGAGCGCGATGGTGCCGCCGGGGGAGAAGACGTCCGTGATCAGCGTCATCACGGACGTGGCTGCCGCATCGCGGTGCTCGACCATCTCCTCGAGCACCTCCCCGTCGGCCTCGGAGACGGGTTTCCAGCCGACGAGCAGGCCGAGTGCCACCACGGCGACCAGCAGCGCGGCCGCGGCGGCGAGGAGTGCCCGGCCGCGGCCGGAGAGGATGTTCATCCCACCAGAATGCCCGCGCGAAAGCCGTTAGTGCAAACCAAGACCGGGTAAAGTGCGCCTCATGACCGGGCGGGCCCGGGGTAGCGTGAGCCTGTGCGGAAGCGACTGAGGAGGGCGCGCGCGGCGCGGCTGCAGAGCGACACCCTGTACGCCGATGTCTCCGAATGGCAGCCGCCGCTGCCCGAGAAGTACCCGTACCGGTGGGTCGCCGTCCGCTCCAACGACGGCACCTATCGCGACCGCCGGTTCGCCCAGAACTGGGACACGGTGCGGCGCATGCTCGACGACGGGCGGTTGGTGGGCGCGATCGTCTACGCCGTGGTCCGGCCGAACTGGGAGGACAGCCTCGCCGTGCACGTCGAGATGCAGGGCGAGGACCGTCCCGACGTGGTGACGATGGCCGACGCGGAGTCCTGGGGCGGACAGATCGTCGGCGATCACTCCGACGCCTTCAACCGGTTCACCTGGGGCGCCTCCGATTGGCGCGGCGGCGGAGCGGATCCGCGCCCCACCCGGTGCATCGGTTACCTCAACCCGAACGACATCGGCATCTGGCCGACGCTGCCCGAGATGCCCTTCGTGGTGCCCTCGTACGGCGCGCTGCCCGACTTCTCGCGCGCGCCGGAACTGGGGCGTCGCTTCGCGATCCACCAGTACACCGACGGCAGCGGCTACGGCAACGGGCTGCCCGAGGGCTACGGCCGCGTGCGATGCGACATGAACGCCGCCAACGGACTGGATCCGTGGCAGCTGGGCGACCTGCTCGGCACCACCACCATCCCGGTGGACTGAATCACTCGCTCCACGGCGTGAAGTGCACGTCCGGCAGGACCGGCAGCCAACCGTCGACCCACGCGCCGGCGTAGGCCCGCACGTCACCGGTGATCAGCTCGATGACGTGTCCGGGCAGCTCGGCAGCGACGAGCGGCAGGAGTCTGCGTCCCTCCGCGGTGTGGTGCGCAGCCAGATCGTCCGTCCGCCAGCCGGTGTCCCAGTGGAAGTCGCGATCGAACCCGGCCTGCCAGGCGTCGAGCTCGCGGCCGAGACCGTCGGGCAGGTCGAGGTGCTCGGGGCCGATTCCGCCGTAGGTGGCCCACAGTGGAGGGCCGGAGTAGTCGTTCATCAGCCGGATCCAGCGTTCGGATGCGACGTCGAACTGCCGCACCTCGGTGCCGGCGGCAAGCGGCGTCGCGCCCGACGGGGACCACCCCGTCGCCCAGCCCCCGGCGTAGCCGCGCTCGCCGACGGGCCACAGGCTGTACTCGATCACGAACCCGGGGAGCTCGGCGACCAGGCCGTCGACGATGCCGCGACTCTCGCGGGCGTATGTGCGTGCGGCGTCGGCGGAGCGCCAACCGTCGTGACCCCGGTGTTCGGTCTCGAACAGGGCCTGCCAGGTGTCGATGCGGGCCTGCAGCCCGGCGGACAGTCCGAGGTCGTCGCCGGTGAGCGGTCGCGTCCTGTCCTCCCCGAACAGCGGGACCGGGGTGTCGTCGTCGGGCCACAGGTGCAGGACGCGGCTCGGGATGGGCTGATGGCCGGGCATCCGCCCAGGTTACGCGGCCTCTGATGCGAATGCATCGACGAATGGCACGAACAGTGGTAGAAAAATGGTATGAGGACAACCATCGACGGGGCGGGCCGGATCGTGGTGCCGAAAGCGATCCGGGACGCGATGGGGCTGGATGCCGGGAGGGCCGTGGACGTGACATTCGCAGACGGACGCATCGAGATCGAGGTGGCGCCTGTGGAGATCGACATAGTGTCGGGCCACCCGTTTCCGAAGGCGGTCCCGCGGGAGCCGATTGCGCCGCTGACCGACGACATGGTCCGTCGGACCCTCGAAGAAGTTCGGCAATGGCCTCGCTAGCGTGCGACACCAGCGTCCTGCTCCCGGCGTTGCTGTCGTGGCATCACGCACACACCAGATGCGCCTTCGCATTGGCGCAGCAGGAGTTCGCGGTCCCCGCGCACGTTCTGATGGAGACATTCAGTGTGCTCACGAGGCTCCCGGGGAACCGTATCTCGCCGGAGGGGGCGGCCGCGCTCATCGCAGGCGTCGACGCACCGTTGATCGACCTTCCCGCCTGTGAGCACCGTCGGGTGATTGCGGCGCTGGGGGCGCGAGGGATCGGTGGCGGCGCGACGTACGACGCGCTGGTCGCCGCAACTGCGGCGCATCACGGAATGACGCTCCTGACCTCTGATCTGCGGGCGCCGCGCACCTACGAGGCGGTCGGATCCACGTACCGGACGGTGTGAGGCGGCGCCCGCAGCGATCCGGTCCGCTCGCTGCGCTCCCGGCACCGTCGGGCGGGAGCACCCGGACACGCGCGCGGCGCCGCCCCCGCATGGGGAACGGCGCCGCGGGCACCCTCACCAGGTGCGGTCCGGGGACGGGATCAGAAGAAGCCCTGAGCGCCCGGCGCGTACGAGACCAGCAGGTTCTTGGTCTGCTGGTAGTGATCGAGCATCATCTTGTGGTTCTCACGGCCGATGCCCGAGTCCTTGTAACCGCCGAACGCCGCGTGCGCGGGGTACTGGTGGTAGGTGTTCGTCCACACGCGGCCGGCCTGGATGTCGCGGCCCGCGCGGTAGGCGACGTCACCGTTGCGCGACCACACGCCGGCGCCGAGGCC
Organism: Tsukamurella sputi; assembly: GCF_007858445.1. GTDB lineage: Bacteria > Actinomycetota > Actinomycetes > Mycobacteriales > Mycobacteriaceae > Tsukamurella > Tsukamurella sputi. The sequence goes on from NZ_VIGV01000003.1 coordinate 156,133, forward strand.
GTAGCGGGTGTCGTTGGCGATCTCCATGGCGTTGTCGTAGCCGTCGAAGGACGTCACCGCGAGCACGGGGCCGAAGATCTCCTCCTGGAAGATCCGCATGCTGTTGTCGCCCGAGAAGATCGTGGGCTGCATGTAGTAGCCGCCGGAGAGGTCGCCACCCAGGTCGGCCGCCTCGCCGCCGGTGACCAGCGTCGCGCCCTCGTTCTTGCCGATGTCGATGTAGGAGAGGATCTTCTCCAGCTGCTCCTTCGACGCCTGCGCGCCGATCATCGTGTCGGTGTCCAGCGGATCGCCCTGGATGATCGACTTGGTGCGGATGGAGCCGAGCTCGAGGAACTCGTCGAAGATCGGCTTCTCCAGCAGCGCGCGCGACGGGCAGGTGCAGACCTCGCCCTGGTTTAGCGCGAACATCGTGAAGCCCTCGAGGGCCTTGTCCTGGTAGTCGTCGTTCGCGGCCATGACGTCCTTGAAGAAGACGTTCGGGCTCTTGCCGCCCAGCTCGAGCGTGACCGGGATCAGGTTGTCGGCGGCGTAACCGGCGATCAGCTTGCCCGTGGTGGTCTCACCCGTGAAGGCGATCTTGCGGATCCGCTTGGACGAGGCCAGCGGCTTGCCCGCCTCCAGGCCGAAGCCGTTGACGATGTTCACCACGCCCGGGGGGAGCAGGTCGCCGATGAGGGAGAACAGGTACAGCACCGAGACCGGGGTCTGCTCGGCGGGCTTGAGCACGATCGCGTTGCCCGCGGCGAGCGCCGGCGCCAGCTTCCAGACGGCCATGAGGATCGGGAAGTTCCAGGGGATGATCTGGCCGACGACGCCCAGCGGCTCGTGGAAGTGGTAGGCGACGGTGTTCTCGTCGATCTCCGAGAGCGAGCCCTCCTGCGCGCGCAGGCACGAGGCGAAGTAGCGGAAGTGGTCGATCGCGAGCGGGATGTCGGCGTTGAGGGTCTCGCGGACCGGCTTGCCGTTCTCCCAGGACTCGGCGACCGCGATGGCCTCGAGGTTGGCCTCCATGCGGTCGGCCATCTTGTTGAGGATGTTCGCGCGGACCGTCGGGGAGGTCTTGCCCCACGCGGGGGCGGCGGCGTGCGCCGCGTCGAGCGCCAGCTCGATGTCCTCGGCGGTCGATCGGGCGACTTCGCAGAAGGTCTGGCCGGTGACGGGCGACGGGTTCTCGAAGTACTGGCCCTTGACCGGCGCGACCCACTCGCCGCCGATCAGGTTGTCGTAGCGGGACTGGTAGCTCATGAGCGAGCCGGCCGCGCCGGGGCGTGCGTAAACGGTCATGGAGGACCTCCAATGAGTGCGTGATGTCAGTCACAGTCCACCGTACGCAGTGACCGTTGCAACACCGTTGCACTCGGTTGCATCACCGATCGGTGCAGGTCAGGCCAGATCGATGGCGATCGCCGCCAGGCGTCCGTCGGCCTCGGCGCGCGCCCGCGCGTCGCCGTGTGCGCGCAGCACCCGCCAGCCGTGCTCGTCGTCGCGAGCGTCCGGGAGATCGAGCCACCGTCGGAGCAGGCCCAGATCCCGGCTCGCCATGACGGCGGAGCGCAGGCTCTCCGCGAGCTCGGTGCGCAGTCGCGCGACGCCGGGCGCCGCGGAATTGGGCAACAGCGGCCCGCGGTAGACCGCGAGCGCGTCCGCGACGCGACCCGCCCGGATCGCCCGTGCGGCGTCGTCGGCGTCGGAGGCCAGCGAGCCCACGAGTCGGTACGGGCGCGACCCCACGAGATCGGCGCCGACCGTCTTACGCAGGCGGGAGACCTCCGCGCGCACGGTGACCACGTCCAGGTCCCGCTCGTCGAGCAGCAGGGCCAGGTGGTCGGCGGTCAGGCCCTCCGGATGCCGGGCGAGCAGCGCGAGGATGTCCGCGTGGCGGCCTGTCAGCGGTACCTCCCGGCCGTCCTTCTCCAGCACCGGGCGTCCGCCGAGCAGGCGCAGGCGCGGCACCGTGGACGGGACGGGCGGGGCGAGCCGCAGGATCGCGAGCTGACCCTCGACCGCGAGCGCGGCCGCGCGCACCAGGGCCAGGGCCTGCGGGGTCGCCACCTCGGGGCCGCCCGTCACGTCGAGGACGCCGATCGGCGTCCGGGTGACCGGGTCGTGGACGGGGACGGCGGTGCAGTTCCAGTGATGCGCCCGGCGGGCGAAGTGCTCCGACCCGGCGATCTGCACCTCGGTGTCCAGCGCGAGGGCGGTGCCCGGCGCGTTGGTACCGGCCGCGGTCTCGCTCCAGTTCGCGCCCGGCGTGAAGTTCATGGACGCGGCCCGGCGCAGCGCGGCATCGTCGCCCTCCACCCACAGCAGCGTGCCGTCCCGGTCGCCGACGGCCACCATCGCGCCGGCGGAATCGTCGACGAGGAGCCGCCGGATCACCGGCATCACGCCGGCCAGAGGGGTCCGGGCGCGCAGGGCGTCGAGGGCACCGTCGCGCGACGGTGCCTCCCCGTCCGGATTCACGCCCACGGCCCGGCTGCGCTGCCAGCTCTCGGCGATGAGGTGCCGCAGCTGCGATGCGCGCAGCGCGGACTCGTCGACCGCACCGTCGACGAACATGCTGTGCAGCCGCGCGGCCGCACCGGCGGACGCGACGGCTCGGGAACCGGTCACCATCGTGGAGACGACGATAGCTCGGACCGGGCGGTCACCAGCCCGGATCGCCCACGATCTGCAGGCTCACGTAGGTGGGATGTTCCGGACTGAGCAGCACCGTCTGCTTGCCGAACCGCGTTCTCACCAGGTCCGGGACCGTCGCCAGGTAGCGGGGGACGCTGCCGGCGTAGACATCGACGCGCAGCCGATGGCCCTCGTCGAGCAGCGCATCCGTGGGCACCACGTCGATGTCCATCTCGATCGTCTCGCCCGGAACGACCTTCTGCTTGGCCGACCAGGTGAGCGGGTGGAAGGCGCCCAGCAGCTCGCCCTCGGCGTCGTAGGCGCTGCGCCCGGGGTCGACGGCGCGGTTCGAGGCCAGCAGCGCCCCGCCCGAGAGGACCGTCGAAGTGCCGTCCGGTGCGACGTCGTTGACCGTGACCGTCCAGATCGCCTCGTCGCCCTCGCACTGCGTCACGAGGTGGACGTTGATCGCGCCGCTGAGCTGCACCGGGACCGCTGCGGGCGGCGAGGTGAAGCTGATCGCGCCGCGCTCCTGGACCCCGGCGCTCTCGCAGGCCGGGACGGCCTTCGTCAGGCCGGCCAGCACCATCGTCAGGTCGGGGGAGGCGAGGCCGCGCAGGTCGATCCGCGTCGAGGCGGACTCGCGCCGGCGGGCCGGGAAGGTGGCGAGCCCACCGTCGTACCTCGTGTGACCGGCCGTGCCCGACGGATCCGGCGTGGCGTAGAGCCGCTGGGTGCGGGCCCCGGGCCGGGGGAAGGCCTCGCCCGCGGTCCAGCCGCCGCCCTGCTGTTCCAGGGTGACGGGGCCGTACCGGTCGACGCCGTTGTCGATGCCCTTGAGCCAGCGGTCGTACCAGGCGCGCTCGAGGACGTCGATCCGCGGCGGCGCCTGAGTGCCGCCGAAGCCGGCGCCCATGTCGAAGTGGTAGCCGTTGGTGATGACCATCTGCTTCTGGCCCGCAGGCAGGTTCAGGCGCTGGTAGGTGCGGGGCGTGCTGCGGCCGAAGAGGTCGTGCCAGCCGCCGAACAGGAAGGTCGGTGCGGTGATCGCGTCGATGTTCGCGTTCCGCTCGGTGAAGTACGGGTTGTCGTTGACGCGGGGATCGCGGCCGGTGAGCACGCCGGTCACCACCGACGAGATCTCGGTCGCGGGCGAGACGATGCGGCTGTGCAGCCAGCGGAAGACGTTGCCGTTGACGGTGTCGCGCAGCAGGGTCCGCGGGTTGTAGAGCCACTTGAGCGCGTTCACCGCGCCCAGCCACAGCGGGATGAACACCGACGGGAGGCCGCCCGTGATGTAGATGTCGCGGACGATGTCCTCGCTGCCCTCGATCGCGAAGACCGCACCCAGGCCCTCCGGTGCGTGGCCCGCGGCCTGCAGCGAGTTGATCGCGGAGTACGACCAGCCGCCCATGCCGAGCTCGCCGTCGCACCAGGGCTGTGCGCGGGCCCACGCCAGGGCCTCCACCGAGTCCTGCTGCTCGCGCGGGCCGAGGATCTGCCACACGCCGTGCGACGTGCCGGTGCCGCGCACGTCGACTATCACCTGCACGTAGCCGCTGCGCACCAGGCGCCGATTGATGCCGAAGCCCTGCAGCAGGCCGCCGGAGAAGTCGACGGTGCCGCCGGTGAGCGCCTTCGAGGCGTTGGTCAGGGCCGGCCCGACGAAGGCCGCGTGCGTGGTCTCGTCGATCGCGTCGACGACCATGCGGTTGTACGGATTGAGATTGAGGATCGCGGGGTAAGGGCGCTCGACGGGCACCCCGTCGATCTCGGCGGGACGTACGACGGTCGCGCGGAGCACCACCCCGTCGGACATGCGGATGTCGACGTTGCGGTCGATGTGAACCCGGGGGTAGGTGAGCCGGCCGTCGACGGCCTCGCGCCAGGCGAGGGCGTCGGCGCCGCCGGTCGGGTCGCCGAGGGGGAGTGTGTGGTCGACGCGCGGGTGGTGCGCTCCGCCCGTCGGGGCGGGCAGCGCGGGGCTGCGGTCCCAGAGCGGAAAGCGCACGCCGGACAGCCGTGCGTTCGCTCTACCGGATCGGCTGGTCACCATTGCAACCCCTTCCCTTCAATCGTCAACTTAGAGCACGGGTGACGCACCTCACAAACCCAGGGTGCGGTTGTTGCAGATCCGATGCAGAACGGTTGCATTCCCGGAGGGTCCCGCTCACCGCGAATTCAGCACTCCGCACGACTCCCGGAGGCCCGATAAGCTCGGTCTCGCAATCGCCCACGAACGATCCGGAGGTACCCCCATGTCGCTGACCACCACGCTCCTCGACCCCGCGCGCCAGCCGGCTGTCGTCGCCGACTTCGCGTCGGTCGTCGAAGCCGAGGTGGGCGACAAGAGCGGCCTGTCCGGCACGGTCATCAAGACCGCGTACGCCGCCGTCAAGAAGGTCTCGCCCACGGTCATCGAGTCCGCGCTGACCAAGCTGCTGCCCGACTTCGCGGCCGCCCTCGACCCCTTCTGGACCGAGTTCCAGGCCCAGGGCCCCGGTGACTTCGGCCAGTTCCTCGCCGCCCGCGGCGACCAGGTGGGCGACGCGCTGCTCGCGGTGACCGATGCGAAGGCCGAGTCGACCAGCCAGCCGGCCCTGCGCAAGGCCTACTCGAGCCTGCGCGGCAAGGCGAAGGAGAACGTCGTCGCCGCGCTGCCCCGCGTCGGCGCGGCCGTGCAGAAGAACGGCGCCTGATCATGGGTGACGTGCAGCTCCACGGCTCCGACCAGCTGACCACCGCGGTCGAGCACGCCTACAGCGCCACGGTCACCGCGGGCACCACGGTGCACATCGCCGGGGTCGCCCCGCTGGATCAGGGCGGCACCACCGTCGCTCCGGGTGACGTCCAGGGCCAGGTGCGCGCCGCGGTCACGAACCTGCGCGTGATCCTGGGTGAGCGCGGCGCGCAGCTGTCCGACGTCGCGCGACTGACTGTCTTCGTCGCCGAGCACCTGCAGGTGGATCTGCAGGTCGCGGCCGAGACGCTGGCCGAGGTCTTCGTCGACCTGCCGCCGGTCTCGGTGATCGGCGTGAGCCGGCTCCGCTACGACGACCAGGTGGTCGAGCTCGAGGCCGTCGCCGCTCTGTAGCCGCTGTGCCGGCGCTCCCGGTGTGAGCGTCGGCACAGGCGGGCGGACCGGCGAGCGGCGGCCACAGGGGTTCGTTCCCGCCGGATGCGAGGGGTTACCGTAGGAGACGTGAGTACTCCCTCCTCCGCAGACGCCGTGGCCACCGTGATCACCGGGGCGAGCTGGCCCAGGATCCTCACGTGGCGGTCCGACGACGGCAACCTCCTCGAGTCCGTCCGGGTGCAGCTCACCGGCGATCGGATCAAGGCCTACGGCCGCATCATCGCGGCACCGTCGACCGACTGTCCGGCCTTCAACGCCTCGTATGACCTGGTCACCGACGACGAGGGCGTCACCAAGCGGCTCTCCGTGCACGCGCTCACCGCGGCCGGCGAGTCCCAGGTGACCATCGCGCGTGACGGCGAGAACCACTGGCTCGTCCAGGGCGCACAGGGCTCGGAGCGCGGTTTCTTCTCCGGTGCGCTGAGCGTCGACGTGCTCAAGTCGGCATTCTTCAACGCCCTCACGATCCGCCGGTTCGACCTGCAGAGCCACCCCGAGGAGATCGACGTCCCGGTCGTGTACGTGGACCTGCCGAGCCTCGCGGTCAAGGAGACCGTCATCAACTACGACGGTGCCGCCGATGGCATCACCGTGATCTCCCCGATCAGCAGCTCGAAGGTCTCCGTGGACGCCGACGGCTTCGTCGTCGACTACCCCGGCCTGTCGCGCCGCGTCGAATAGTCAGTCGAGCGTCGTGATCACGCCTCCGGCGTGACCGGCCTCGCGCAGCGCCCGCTGCCATCCCGCCCCGTCGAGCACGGGGACGAACGGGGTGCGGCGGGCGTTCTCGTACCGCCGGCGCGCCGCGTAGCCGCGTTCGGTGATCTCGCCGACGGTGCCCTTCTCGGCCAGCTCCGCGCGCGCCGCGATGAGCTCCGCGATGGTGTCGTCCAGCGCGTCGAGCAGCGCCTCCGCGTTCGCCTCGCACATCGCGTTCACCAGCGACGGCGCCGTACCCGCCACCCGCGTGACGTCGCGGAAGCTGCTCGCGGCCAGGGAGAGGGCCAGCTGCTTCGCGGCCGGGTCCAGTTCCGCCGTGATCGCGACGGCCTCGGCCACCACGTGCACCGAGTGCGAGATCCGGGCGACGGCCGCGTCGTGTTCGACGGAGCCGGCCGGCACGATCACGGCGCCGCAGTCCAGCCCGACGGTCGCGGCAAGGCGCCAGGCCTCGACGGGCGTTTCGTCGTCGGCGGTGACGACCCACGTCGCGCCGTCGAACAGGGTGGCGTCGGTGGCCTCCCAGCCGGAGAAGGCGGTGCCGGCCATCGGGTGGCCCCCGGCGTAGCGGCCCGTCAGGCCCGTGGCGGCCACCCGTCGGGCCACGGCGCCCTTGACGCTCACCGCGTCGGTGAGCCAGGCGTTCGGGGCGTGCTCCGCGACGGCGGCGAGCACGCCGTCGAGCGCCGGGACCGGCACCGCGACCACGATCACGTGCCCGTCCCGATCCGCCCGCCGCAGGGTCGCGACGAGGTCGGAGGAGGCGTCGAAGCCCGCGGCGTCGGCGTCGTCGACGGCGGCCGCCGAGCGGTTCCAGCCGTACGCCGGCCGACCGGCGCGACCGAGGGCGCGGAGGATCGAGCCGCCGATCAGGCCGAGGCCGAGGACGCACACGGGGACGTCGGAATGAGGAGCACGCTGCACGGACACCCCGACAGCGTTCCACAACGACGTTCGGAAGCCGTATGAGACGTGTCGCGGACGCGCGTTTACGGATACGGTTTCACCCATGGCCGCACAGACCGCACCGGAGCGCTACGACGACGTCGACGGCTACGCCGTGGCCGTGACCCGCGAGGAGACCACCTGGACGGTGCACCTCCTCGATCCGGGCGCGCTCGGCAACATCGCGAAGGCCGAGCAGGAGCTCAAGGCACTGCGCGCGACGGGGGCGGTGTTCGGCCTGCTCAACGTCGACGACGAGTACTTCGTCATCGTCCGGCCCGGCCCGTCGGGCACGCGCCTGCTGCTCTCGGACGCCACCGCCGCCGTCTTCGACGAACTCGCCGAGCAGGCGCTCGAGCGGCTCAACGTCGAGGTGCCGGACATCGATCCGGAGGAGATCGAGGAGACCGATCCCTGGCCCGAGGGCGATCTGGGGATCCTCGGCGACCTGGGTCTGGGTGAGCAGGAACTGAGTGTGCTGCTGGCCGATCCCGACCTCTACCCCGACGAGCAGCTGCAGGTGATCGCCGAGCGGCTCCGGTTCGACACCGAGCTGGGCGCGATCCTCGACTCGCTGAGCTAGTGGCGCTGCTCGACGCGGAACGGGCGGCGATGGGCCTCGCGCTCGAAGCCGCGGGACTCTCGGGGCCGGACGACGTCCCCGTCGGCGCCGCCGTCCTGGCGCCCGACGGTGCCGTCCTCGCCCTCGCCGGGAACCGTCGGGAACAGCTGGGCGACCCGACCGCCCACGCCGAGGTTCTTGCGCTCCGCGAGGCCACGACGACGTTCGGCGACGGCTGGCGGCTCGGCGGCTGCACCCTCGCCGTGACCCTCGAACCCTGCGCCATGTGCGCAGGTGCCCTGGTCTCCGCCCGGATCGAGCACCTGATCTTCGGTGCCTTCGAACCGAAGACCGGCGCCGTGGGCTCGGTGTGGGACGTGGTGCGCGATCCGCGGGTCACGCACCGGGTGACGGTGCGGGGCGGCGTGCGTGAGGCCGAGTGCGCGGCCCTGCTCACTGCGTTCTTCAGCCCGCACCGCGGCTGACCTGCCGATTTAACGCTCAGGACGACTTCCGGTAAAGTACTCCGACGGTGGCGTGTCCGAGCGGCCGAAGGTGCAGCACTCGAAATGCTGTGTGCGGTAACCCCGTACCGAGGGTTCAAATCCCTCCGCCACCGCTGAGGGAAACCCTCTCCGATCCCGATCGGAGGGGGTTTCTCCCGTTCCGGGACCGGGTGCGAGCCCGCGGCGTACGGCGCAGCCACCACTCGCAGAAGCCGAGCGCGAGCAGCCAGCTTCCCCAGGTCGTGATCGAGCTGCCGAGCGTGTCGCTCTGCACGCCGGTGGCGTCGAGGACGAGGAAGACCACGGGCGCGAGGATCCGGTTGATGATCACCGAGTACATCAGCGCAGCGCTCCGCAGCATCCATCGCCGGTGCGCGGCCACGTCGCGGCCCACGATCGAGCGCACCCCGAGCGCGGTGCACAGCAGCATCAGCGAGCCGAGGGTCACGTCGGAAGCGGCGGCGATCGGCCCGAAGGGCGTGACCGTGCCGACTGCGATCGCTGCGAGCCCCACGGGCAGCGCGCACGCGACGTAGACCCGGCCTGCGATCCAGTGGTACTTCGCGAACCAGCGACGGCCCAGCTGGATCAGGCCCGCGAGCATGGCGACGGAGCCGAGCAGGATGTGTCCGACGAGTAGGCCGTAGTACCAGTTCGGTTGATCGTCGAGCGGGACGCGGCTGCCGCCCGTTAGGTACGGCGGCAGTGAATAGGCGAGGAAGACCAGCACGATCAGGGTGCTCACCAGCAGTTTCTTCATGCTTGGAACGGTAGGGAGTAGCGGTGCCGGCGCGGATCACCCGCGCGGGTGGGCCTGCGTAGTCCCCACGGGTGAGGTGGTGCGGCCGCGGCGCTCAGTGGGAGCTGAAGAAGCCGATCGCCTTGTCGCCGCTGTCGCAGCGGGCGAGCATGCCCGGGGTCTTGGGGAACGTGCAGTTCCATCCGTCGACGGTGACGGGCTGCGCCATCGCGATCTTGGGGCTGAAGTCGTTCGCGACGCGCATCGCCTCGGCGCAGTCCACCTTCACCCTGCCGAGGGTGTGGACGTACAGCGCCCCGTCGGGGCCGCGGGTCTGCCCGCACATCTCCGCGCGCGTCTCGGCCACCGTGGTGGTCGCCGACGGTGCGCCGGACGGTGCGGGGCTCGAAGCGGAATCGGACGAACTGCCGCAGCCCGCGAGGAGCAGGCCGCACACTGTTGCAGTTGCGACGACTGTGACAGGCGTTGCGAAGTGCTGAAATGCGGTCATGCCCTGCACGGTACCCGTCCTCCGGTGATGGACCTCACAAAACTGCCGGTCAGCGACATTATTGCGGGCGGCAACGATCGGTACACTCGAACACGACCCGTATCGCGCAGCCCGCCGCGCCTCGACGACTCGGAGTGACTCGCATGGCACTGTTCCTGTACCGGCTGGGGAGGTTCGCCTACCTCAACCGCTTCAAAGTCATCGCGGCCTGGCTGCTGATCTTCGTGGGGATGCTCGCGGGCGGTTTCGCGCTGAGCAAGCCGACCGTCGACAACTTCTCGCTGCCGGGCCTGCCCTCGGCCAAGGCCACCGACATCGTCTCCGCGAACTTCGGGGAGAACGGCGGTGATCCGTTCACCACCGCCTCGGCGACCATCGTCTTCCACGCCAAGGACGGCAAGCTCACCGATCCGGCCGCCGCGGCCGGCATCGACCGCACCATCGCCGACATCAAGAACCTGACCAAGAAGGTCACGGAGAACGGCGTCGAGCGCGACGTCCCGCTGGTCAAGGACCGCGAGCTCCTGCACAACCCGACGGGCAAGCTGGACCCTGAGTCGCTCACCCCGGAGCAGCGCAGTCAGCTCGAGGCGATCACCGCCCAGGGCAAGGACATCGCGTCGACCAAGCCCTCCCAGGCGCAGAAGGACGCCGACGCGGCCGCGACCTCGTCGGTCAGCGCCGACGGGAAGACCGCGAAGATCACGGTCAACTTCGTCGACAAGGTCACCGACCTCCCGAAGAGCCTGTCGGACGACATCACGAAGGCCCGCGAGGCCGGACAGTCGGTGTCGAACGGCACGCTGCAGATCGAGGCCGACGGTTCCGCTGCCCGCGGCAACCCCGACATGGGCATGACCAGCGAGATCATCGGCATGATCGTCGCCGCGATCGTGCTGATCATCACCTTCGCCTCGCTGGTCGCGTGGGGCCTGCCGCTGATCAACGCGATCATCGCGGTCCCCGTGGCCATCGGCGGCGTCATGATCGCCACCCACTTCATCGAGCTCGGCACCTTCCCGACGGTGCTCACCTCGATGATCGGCCTGGCCGTCACCATCGACTACGCCCTGTTCATCGTGTCCAGGTACCGGCACGAACTCCGGCGCCTCGGCGCCACCACCAAGGAACAGCGCGCGGAGGCCGCGGGCATCGCCGTCGGCACCGCCGGCACCGCCGTGATCTTCGCCGGCCTCACCGTGATCATCGCGCTGGCCGCCCTCGCCTTCATCGGCATGGACTTCCTCGGCCAGATGGGCGTCGCCGCAGCGTGGGGCGTCTTCATCGCCGTCATCGTGGCGCTGACCCTGCTCCCGGCCCTCCTGGGCCTGTTCGGCTCCAAGGTCTTCGCCGGCCGCGTCAAGGGCCTGCATCCGCCGGACACCGACGAGGGTGAGGGCCGCGTCGCCAACGGCCTGCGCTGGGCGAACCTGGTCAAGAAGGTCCCCGTCGTCACCCTCATCGCGGGCGTCGCGGTGCTCGGCATCCTCGCGATCCCGATGAAGGACATGAAGACGGCGCTCCCCGGTTCGGGCATGAGCGAGAAGAATACGTCGGAGCGCAAGGCCTACGACCTCATCGCCGACGCCTGGGGCAAGGGCGCGAACGGCACCCTCCTCGTCGCGGTCGACGGTGCCGGTGCCTTCCCGAACCAGCGCCTGGGCGCGTACGCGCAGATCGTGGACAAGGTGAACACCAGCCCGGAGATCGCGCCGCTGGTGGCGAACGCCCAGATCGCGCAGCTGGCTCCGGACAACAAGGCCGCCACCATCATCGTGACGCCCAAGTCCGGGCCCAACGACGACGACACCCAGACGCTGGTGAAGAAGCTCCGCAACATGGCCAACGGCGAGGCCGGCACCAAGGAGCGCCTCCGCGTGGACGTCGGCGTTGCCGGCAGCACCGCCATCGAGATGGACATCTCGCAGGAGCTGAACAAGAAGGCGCTCCCGAAGTACCTCGCGATCGTGGTGGGCCTGGCGTTCCTGCTGCTGCTCATCGCCTTCCGTTCGATCCTGGTGCCGCTCACCGCCGCGCTCGGCTTCCTGCTGTCGGTGGTCGCCACCTTCGGCGTGACCTCGGCCATCTTCACCGACGGTGCACTGGGCCTGATCGAGAACACCCAGCCGCTGGTGTCCTTCCTGCCGATCTTCATGATCGGCATCGTCTTCGGGCTCGCGATGGACTACCAGGTCTTCCTCGTCTCCCGGATGCGCGAGGAGTTCGTGCACACGGGCGATGCGACCCGGTCCGTCGTCACCGGCGTGCAGTACGGCGCCCGTGTGGTGACCGCCGCGGCGATCATCATGATCTCCGTCTTCGCGTCGTTCATCCTCAACGAGCAGGTCTTCATCAAGGAGATCGGCTTCGGCCTGGCGACGGCCGTGCTGCTGGACGCCTTCGTGGTGCGACTGGTGCTCATCCCGTCAGTGATGACGTTGCTCGGCAAGTGGGCCTGGTGGCTGCCGAAGTGGCTGGACAAGATCCTGCCGAACGTCGACATCGAGGGCGAGGCCCTCGTTGCACAGCTGGGCCGCGGCGACGCGAACGCCGTGACCACGGGCATCCCCGCGCCGTCGACGGCGGAGATCCCGGTGCCCACCGAGCAACTCGTGGCCGCCGGCCCGACCGACGCCTACGCCCGCGGCGCCGCGCGCGTGCAGACGAACGGCGTGAACGGCCACGCCAACGGAGCCTCGCTGCCGAGCGTCGCGCCCACGGTGCCCGTGCCGCTGGGCACGGATGCTCCCGCGACCGAGCCGTTGACGGCGCCGGTCGCCGCGGTGGAGGAGAGCCCGACCGCAGCCGCCGAGGTCCCGGTGGCGGAGGTGCCGGACGGTGTGCTGGACACCCGCGAGTACCCGGTGACCCGGCCCGGCGTCCCGGCGCCGGACCACACGGTCACCGGCCCGATCCGCGAGCGCGGCCGCGGCGACCGCACCCGCGACGAGATCGCCCAGCTGCGCGAGCAGAACAAGGCGATCGCGGCCGAGCTCAGCGCACTGCGCTCGGACTACCGTTCGATGGCCAGTCGCACCCGCCTGCAGAGCGACCACATCAGCGATCCCACGCGGTTCGAGATCGACGGTCGCCTCGAGGGGCCCGACGGTCCGCTGGGCCGCGCCGGCCGGCTGCTCACGCCGCACGGCGAGATCCTCACGCCCGCCTTCATCCCCGTGGGAACGAAGGCCACGGTGAAGACGGTGATGCCCGAGGCGGTCTCGGATCTCGGTGCGCAGGCGGTGCTCGCGAACGCCTACCACCTGTACCTGCAGCCCGGTCCCGAGATCGTGGAGCAGGCGGGCGGCCTCGGTGCGTTCATGAACTGGGACGGCCCCACCTTCACCGATTCCGGTGGCTTCCAGGTGATGTCGCTCGGCTCGGGCTTCAAGAAGGTCATCGACATGAACGGTGGCGAGGAGCTGCGGGGTGACGACGCGATCGCGGACGGTAAGGACCGCCTCTCGCGTGTCGACGACGACGGGGTGACCTTCCGCAGCCACCTCGACGGCACGGAGCACCGGTTCACTCCTGAGGTGTCGATGCAGATCCAGCACCAGCTGGGCGCCGACATCATCTTCGCCTTCGACGAGCTGACCACGCTGCACAACACCCGCGCGTACCAGGTGGAATCGCTCGAGCGCACTCGCCTCTGGGCGCGGCGCTGCCTCTCCGAGCACAACTGGCTCACCGCGCAGCGGCACGATGCGATCTCGCTGTGGGGCGTCGTGCAGGGCGCGCAGTACGAGGACCTGCGCCGCAAGGCCGCTCGCGATCTGCGGGCGCTGAGCGAGGAGGACCGGCTCTCCGGTGGCCTGGGCTTCGGCGGCTACGGCATCGGCGGTGCGCTGGAGAAGGCGAACCTGTCGACCATCGTGCGCTGGGTGAACCAGGAGCTGGAGGAGGGCAAGCCCAAGCACCTGCTGGGCATCTCGGAGCCGGACGACATCTTCGCCGCGGTCGAGCAGGGCATCGACACGTTCGACTGCGTCTCGCCCTCGCGGGTCGCGCGCAACGGTGCGATCTACTCGCTGGACGGTCGCTACAACGTGACAAACTCGCGGTTCAAGACGGACTTCCGCCCGCTGGATCCGGAGACCGACAACTACACCTCGCAGTACACGCGCGCCTACATCCATCACCTGTTCAAGGCGAAGGAGAGCCTCGCAGCCACGCTCTGCACCATCCATAACGAGCAGTTCATCGTCTCCCTGGTCGCGAAGATCCGGCAGTCGATGATCGACGGCACGTACTGGGACTTCAAGGAGGAGTTCCTGGGTCGCTATTACAAGGGCACCCAGCAGCACCTCGCGAAGTCCGACTAGGGGCGTAGCGGGTCCGGCCGTAGGATTCGGACATGCCCCACGTCGTCGCGCTGCCGGTCTGCGACGGGATGACGATGCTCGAGTACGGCACCGTGATCGAGGCGCTGAGCTTCGAGTGGAGCGATCTGCCGTCGCTCGGCTACGACGTGCGCGGCTGCGGGCCGGCGGGCGGGGTGCGGACACTCGGCGGTGCCGTACTTCAGCCGGCGTACGGCCTCGACGAGATCGCGGGAGCCGACACCGTCGTCATCACGGCGGTCTCCGACCCTCGGACCGACTCGAATCCCGAGTGGCACGAACCGCTGCGTGCCGCGGCCGCGAACGGCGCGCGGATCGTCTCGATCTGCACCGGCGCCTTCGCACTTGCGGCAGCGGGCCTGCTCGACGGCCGACGGGCCACCACGCACTGGCGCCACGCGGGCCTTCTGCAATTCCGCTTCCCCCGGGTGCACGTGACCCCCTCGGAGTTGTACATCCAGGACGGTGCGGTGATCACCGGCGCAGGCTCCGCCGCCGGCCTCGATCTGTGCCTGCACCTGATCCGCAGCGATCACGGCGCGGGCATGGCCAACGAGATCGCACGCCGCCTCGTCGTCGCACCGCACCGCGACGGCGATCAGTCGCAGTTCGTCAACATCGACACTCTCCGTCCCGATATGGACAAGCGCTTCGCCGACTTCCTCCAGGGCCTCGCGCACGGCATCGGTGGAGTGAAGGACCTCGACGACATGGCGGCCCGCGCCGGTGTCTCCCGCCGCACACTGCATCGGCGGTTCCGGCAGTACACCGGTATCGCTCCGCTGGAATGGCTGATGCGGCAACGGGTCTACCGCGCGATGCGGCTCCTCGAGACCACCGACGACTCCGTCGCGGCGATCACCGGCCGCGCGGGCTTCGACGCCGAGGAGACGTTGCGCTACCACTTCAAGCGGCAGACGGGGCTCGCGCCCACGGCCTACCGCGACCGGTTCCGCGGCAGCGACGTCGGCCCGAGTGCGGCGCGTCCCGTGGCCGGATCTTGACGAAATCCGGCACCGCGCACCTGGGCGCCGACGCCGGCCCTGCATAGCGTTGCGGACATGAGGATTCAGCAGTTCAGGAAGGTCCTCGGCGGCACCCGGGCCGTCGCGCGGACGAACACCGGCCGGCCGGGATGGATGCGCGAGTTCGCCTGGGGCGTCGCGGCGGGCAACCTCGTGCGACACGGGGCGGACGTGCCCGGCGCTCACCGGGCACGCGCCTGCGAGCGGCAGCCCTACCTCGGCCCCACGACCGCGGGGCGGTCGACGTCAGAGCGTTAGCGTCCAGGGCTCGCGGGGCAACCGGGCGGGATCGAAATCGTCGAGCATCTGCCGCGGAGTACTGCCGCGCAGGCCCAGGCTCGCAGCGAGTTCGGGGAGCACCACCGCCGGCCCGCCGCGCTCGGCGAGCGTGACGGCACCGTCGCGCTTGGCGAGGCGGACGCCGGTGGGCCCCAGCACCATCGGCACGTGCGCGTAGGTCGGCGGCCGGTCGCCGATTAGCGTCGCCAGGTATGCCTGCCGCGGCGCGGAGGACAGGAGATCGTCGCCGCGCACCACCTGGTCGACGCCCTGCGCGGCATCGTCGACCACCACGGCCAGGTTGTAGGCGTACGTCCCGTCGCCGCGCCGGAGCACGAAATCGTCGACCGTGCCGGTGTACTCACCGTGCAGCACATCGGTCACCGTGAACTCACTGACCGATGCCCGCAGGCGCAGCGCCGCCGGCCGCTCGAGACGGCGCGCCGCGCGCTGACTTCCGGTCAGATCGCGGCAGGTGCCCGGGTAGGCGCCCTCCGGCGCGTGCGGCGCCGACGGGGCGGACAGGATCTCGCGGCGCGTGCAGTAGCACTCGTAGACGTCGAGCCGCGTGAGCGCCGCCGCGTACAGGTCGGTGCGGGCGGACTGCCGCACCACGGGCCCGTCCCAGTCCAGGCCGATCGCCGCCAGGTCGGCGAGCTGCCGGGGCTCGGCGCCGGCGGCCACCCGGTCGAGATCCTCGACGCGCAACAGGAAGTCCCGCCCCGTCGAGCGGGCGAAGAGCCAGGCGAGGAGCGCGGTGCGCAAGTTGCCCACATGCAGATCGCCCGAGGGGCTCGGCGCGTACCGTCCGGCTGTCACGGCTCCAGTTTACGAGCGGACGCGCGCGAGGTTGCCGGCCCAGCGCGCCACGCGCTCGACGAGTTCCGCGGGTCCGACCACCGTGACGTCCGCGTCGAGGACGGCGATCGCCATCGCGGGCCAGTCCAGCGAGTCGGCCTCCATCCGCACGACGGTGCCGTCCGGCGCTTCCTCGAGGCGCGCGTACCGGCCGATCGCCGCCCGGACGTGATCGATCGGGGCGGCCACGTGGAACTCGATGCGATGGCCGGGGGCGCGCTGCCCGACGGCGGCGCGGACGTAGGCGGCCGCGTCCTCGGCCGGGAGGTCGCGCGGGCGGAATCGGACGCCCGTGCTCGACGGTCCGCTGATCCGGTCGAGCCGGAAGCTGCGCCAGTCGTGGCGGTGCAGGTCGTAGGCCACGAGGTACCAGCGGCGGCCGAGCGGGACCAGTCGCAGGGGTTCGGCGAGGCGTTCGGTCTCGGCACCGTCGGCGGCGGTGTAACCGAACTCGATGCGTTCCTCTGCCCGGCACGCCTCGGCGAGGCCGGTCAGGACCCGGGGATCGACGGCGGGCCCGCCGGTGAGGACGGCCGGCTGGGTGACGGCGCCCAGCGCCTCGACACGCTTGCGCAGCCGCGGCGGCATGACCGCCGCGACCTTGCCCAGCGCACGTACGGAGGTCTCGGCGATGCCGGCGATTCCGCCCTGCGCCGCGGTCTGCAGGCCGACGGCGATCGCCACGGCCTCCTCGTCGTCGAGGACCAGTGGTGGCAGGGCGGCACCCGCGGCGAGCTGGTAGCCGCCATCGACGCCGCGGGTCGCGGAGACGGGGTAGCCGAGGTCGCGCAGGCGCTCGATGTCGCGGCGCAGCGTGCGTACGGAGACCTCCAGCCGATCGGCCAGTTCGGAGCCCGGCCAGTAGCGGTGGGTCTGCAGGAGGGACAGCAGCCGCAGGGTTCGAGAGCTCGTGTTCGCCATGTCTTCCAGTGTGTTTTCCATTAAGGACAGAAACTGACACTAATGCTTCTTAGGCTTGCAGCATGACCGAGACACAGAACATCTCCGCAGAGCGCAACGACATCCTCAGCCTCCTCGCCGAGCGCCGGCATTTCCTGCGTTTCACCGCGCAGGGCCTGACCGACGAGCAGGCCAACACCCGCAGCACCGTCAGCGAGCTGACCGTGGGAGGCCTCATCAAGCACGTCACCGAGGTCGAGAAGGGCTGGCAGGACTTCGCGCAGGGCAAGGGTCACGCGATGGACGGCATCGACTTCGAGAACATCACGCCCGAGCAGGCGGCGGCATTCGCCGACACCTTCCGGCTCACGGACGGCGAGACCCTGGCCGGCGTCCTCGCCGAGCACGAGAAGGTCGCCGCGGTCACCGACGAGCTGGTGCGGACGCTCGACCTCGACACCTCCTTCGAGCTGCCCGAGGCGCCGTGGCAGCCGCCGGGTGTTTTCTGGACGGTGCGCCGCGTGTTCCTCCACATCGCCGGCGAGACCGCGCACCACTCGGGCCACGCCGACATCATCCGCGAGAGCATCGACGGCCAGAAGAGCATGGGCTAGCGGGATCGCGTCCGCGGGTCCGGTCCCGATGTCGGCCTCTGCGCCTACGATCGGACCCGTGGACCTCCCCGTGAACCCGCCGCTCGATCCGATGCTCGCCAAGGCCGCGAAGGCCGTACCGGGCGAGGGCTACTCCCACGAGCCCAAATGGGACGGCTTCCGCGCCCTGATCTTCCGCGACGGCGACGAGGTCTTCATCGGCTCGCGCAGCGGGAAGGATCTGGGCCGGTACTTCCCCGAGGTCGTCGCCGCGGCCCGGGCCGAGCTGCCCGGGCGCTGCGTGCTCGACGGGGAGATCGCGGTCGCCGTGCACCGCGAGGGCCGCAAGCGGCTCGACTGGGAATCGCTGTCGGCGCGGATCCACCCCGCGCAGTCCCGGATCACGAAGCTCGCCGAGGAGACGCCGGCCATCTTCATCGGCTTCGACGCCGTCGCGATGGCCGACGTCGACCTCACCGGCAAGCCCTTCAGCGCGCGGCGCGAGGTCCTGGTCTCCGCGTACGCGGGCACGGAGACCTGCAAGATCAGCCGCGTCACCACCGACGCCGCGGCCGCCGCAGAGTGGTTCGAGCGGTTCGAGGGCGCGGGCCTCGACGGGGTGATCTCCAAGCGGATCGACGGGCACTACCTGCCCGGCAAGCGCGAGATGATCAAGGTCAAGCACGCGCGCACCGCCGAGGCGGTGGTGATCGGCTACCGCCCGCACAAGTCGCAGCCGAACGCCGTCGGGTCCGTCCTCCTCGGGTTGTACAAGGACGGCCAGCTGCTGCCGATCGGCGGCATCGGCGCCTTCACCGCCGCCAAGCGCGAGGAGTACCTCCAGCTCCTGGAGCCCATGCGAACCGCCGAATCGGTGCAGGGCGAGCCCAACCGCTGGGCCACCCCGGAGAAGACGGGGGAGTGGGTGCCCGTGCGTCCCGAGTTGGTGGTCGAGTTCGACTACGACCAGATGGAGGGCATGCGCCTGCGGCACACCGCCAAGTTCCAGCGCTGGCGCCCCGACCGCGACCCCTCGAGTTGCGGGTACGAGCAGCTCGACGTCCCGGTCAACTACGACCTCGACGACGTGCTGCAGGAGGGTCAGTGATGGCGAAGGCGCCCGCAGCGGAGGTGATCGTCCCGGGGCCCGACGGTGACCGACCCGTCCGGGTGTCGAGCCCCGACCGGATCATCTACCCCGCCACCGACCTCACCCCAGAGGTTTCCAAGCTCCAGGTCGCGCAGTACTTCGCCGCCGTCGGCGAGCCGCTGCTCGCCGCGATCGGCGACCGCCCGACCGCGCTGGAACGCTGGCCCGGCGGCGTGCACCCCGGCGGCCGGCTCGCGCAGGGGCCGCAGGACAAGGACGCCGACGGCTTCTATCAGAAGCGGATGATGAAGGGAGCGCCCGAGTACGCGCAGACGGTGCGCATCGCCTTCCCGTCCGGCCGCCCCGCCGACGAGCTGTGCCCGTCCGAGATCGCGATCCCCGTGTGGTGCGCACAGATGGGCACCATCACCTTCCACCCCTGGCCGGTGCGCAGCGCCGACGTGGACCATCCCGACGAGCTGCGGATCGATCTCGATCCCCAGCCCGGCACCGATTTCCGCGACGCCGTCCGGGTCGCGGGGATCGCCCGGGAACTGGCCGACGACCTCGGCCTGCGCGCCTACTGCAAGACGTCGGGCAACCGGGGCGTGCACGTCTTCATCCGCATCGCGCCGCGGTGGGACTTCGTGGACGTGCGGCACGCCGCCATCGCCTTCGGGCGCGAGCTGGAGAAGCGCGATGAAGGCGTCACCACCGCGTGGTGGAAGGAGGAGCGGGGAGAGCGGATCTTCGTGGACTACAACCAGAACAGCCGCGACCGCACCATCGCCTCCGCGTGGTCGCTGCGTGCGGTGCAGGGCGCCACCGTCTCCACGCCGCTCACCTGGGATGCGCTCGCGGAGCTGAAGGACCCGCACGAGCTCAACCTGTTCACCGTCCCCGAGCGCCTCGCGGACGGGAATCCCTGGGCCGACATGGACGAGGTCGCGCACGACCTCACGCCCCTGCTGGAGAAGTGGGAGCAGCACCCCGTCGAACTGAACTACCCGCCCGACTACCCGAAGATGCCCGGCGAGCCCCCGCGCGTGCAGCCCAGCAAGAAGGTCGCCGAGCACTGGGACGCCGAGGGCAACCGCATCGAGTAGCCGAGCGCATCCACGCGCGGTTCATGTGGGTCTGGTAAGCACAGGGCATGCGCTCGAATCGCCGTGTCTCCGCCGCCCTCGTCGCCGTCCTCGCGGGCGGTTCCCTCGTCGCGTGCTCGTCGGGCGGAGGTGAGGACGCCGCGAAGCTCGATCTCAAGACCGGCACGAACTCGCCGCTCACCATCACCGCCGCGCAGCTCGCGGGACTCGCGCAGGGTGGCGCGGTGGTCGACGTGAAGCCGACGGCCGATGGCACCGTCGAGGCTGGGAAGGGCGGCGCTGTCGTCTTCAAGCCCAAGGTCGGGTTCACCGGCAAGGTGGAGCTCAAAGCCGTCGTCTCGCCGGCCGTCGCACTGTTCTCGTCGAACATCCCGCCGCTCGCCACCGTCGGTGGGGTGTCGATCGACGGGAGCGGCTACGGCTCGTCGTGGACGCCGGTTCCGGGTGTGCCCGGTGAGTTCTACGGCCTCACCGATCGCGGGCCCAATGTCGACGGTCCGGGCAAGGACGAGAAGATCGCGGCCACACCCGACTTCATCCCGCAGATCGGCCGGTTCAAGCTCGAGGGTGGCGAGGCGAAGCTGCAAAGCGTGATCACGCTCAAGGGGCGCGACGGTGTTCCGCTCAACGGCCGTAACGACACCGCCGCCCCCACCGGAGAGAAGATGCTCAACCTGGACGGCGCGGAGCTGCCGCCCACCGACCACGGCATCGATTCCGAGGGCCTCGTCGCGCTGCCTGACGGTTCCTTCTGGGTTTCGGACGAATACGGCCCCTTCCTGATCCACTTCGACGCCAACGGGCAGGAGCTCGAGCGGCTCGCGCCCGGCAAGGGGCTGCCGGAGGTGCTCAAGAACCGGACGCCCAACCAGGGCATGGAGGGTCTGACCGTGACACCCGACGGTAAGCGTCTGGTGGGAATCATGCAGTCCGCCTTGAACGTCCCCGGTCTCAGCGGCAACGCGAAGGAGGTGCCGGTGACCCGCATCGTCGTCATCGAACTCGCGACCAAGGCCGTCCAGCAGTACGCCTATCTGCTCGACAATCCGAAGGACACGAAGAAGGCCGTCTCGGAGATCACCGCGGTGTCCAACACGGAGTTCCTCGTCGACGAGCGCGACGGGAAGCCCGCCCCCAAGGCGAACAAGACGATCTACCGCATCAACTTCGACGGTGCCACCCCGCTCGGCGAGCAGAACCCGGAGACGATCGCCGGCGTGAGCACCACCGCGGAGGCGGAGACCGCGCTCAAGGGCGCGGGCATCACCCCGGTCCGCAAGACGACTGCGCTCGACCTCAGCGGGCTCGTGGACAAGCTGAACCCGGAGGGGAAGTTCTTCGGCCACGACAAGGTGGAGGGACTCGCGACCCTCGACGGCGGCAAGACCCTGTACATCGCCAACGACAGCGACTTCGGTCTGGCGAGCATCGCCGGCCCGAAGACGCCCTTCCAGCTCAAGGCGAAGACCCTGGCCAACGGGCTGCAGGACAGCCTCGAGGTGCTCAAGGTCGACACCACCAAGCTGAACGAGCCCACCGTCGAGCGGACGATCACGGTCACCGTCGGGTAGGTTCACGTTTTTAGTATTGACTTATATAAGTAGAGGATGAAATACTCGTC
Source organism: Tsukamurella sputi (assembly GCF_007858445.1). Lineage (GTDB taxonomy): Bacteria > Actinomycetota > Actinomycetes > Mycobacteriales > Mycobacteriaceae > Tsukamurella > Tsukamurella sputi. Next base: position 177,689 of record NZ_VIGV01000003.1, read on the forward strand.
GAGTGCACGCCTTCGACGTCCTCGGTGACCCGGTCCGCCGCCACCTGATCGAGCTCCTCGCTCGCGGGGAGCATTCGGCGGGCGACCTGAGTGACGACGTGCGTGAGCGCTTCGGTATCAGTCAGCCCGCGGTCTCGCAACACCTGAAGGTGTTGCGGGAGGCCGGGTTCGTCACCGTCCGGCCCGAGGGGGCGCGCCGGTTGTACGCGGTCTCGCCCGAACCTCTGCGGGAGATCGACGACTGGCTGGTCCCGTTCCGGCACTTCTGGGAGCCGCGATTCGCGGCGCTCGGTACCGAGATCGCGCGCGGGAAGCGTGCGCGCAGAACATCGACGGACAAGGACGAATCATGACCTACGACATCGACGACCTCGCCGCGGCGCAACCCACGGCGGTCACCCGGCGCGCCGAGGTGCGCGACAGCGGCGAGGGGGACGTCTACGTCTCCGGTTCGCTGAGCCAGGCCTACCCCACCGACGTCGCCGATCTCTGGGAGGCGGTGACCAGCGCCGAGCGACTGCCGCGCTGGTTCGCACCCGTCCACGGCGACCTCGAGGTCGGCGGCCGCTTCCAGGTCGAAGGCAACGCCGGCGGCACTGTGCTCGAATGCGACGCCCCGCGCCGCTACCTGATCTCGTGGGAGATCATGGGCGGGACGTCGCAGGTCGAGGTCGTCGTCGAACCCGACGGTGACGGCGCCCGCCTCACGCTCACCCACTCCGGCGACAACGTCCGCGACTTCTACGAGCAGTTCGGGCCCGGAGCGACCGGTGTCGGCTGGGACCTCGCCTTCCTCGGCCTCAACGCGCTGCTCACCACCGGCCAGGACCGCCCCGAGGACGCCGAGGCGTTCTTCGCGACGCCCGCGGCCAAGGCGCTCGTCGCCGCCTCTGCGAAGGCCTGGGGTGACGCGAGCATCGCCGCCGGCGTGCCCGAGGAGCAGGCTCGCGCGCAGGGCGAGCGCACCGCGGCGTTCTTCTCCGGCGAGTAGCCGCTCAGGCCGCGGCGGCCGCCACGACGGGCTCGTCAGAGGCGACGGTGCCGGTCGGCTCCGTCGCGGACTTCGGTTCCTTCGCGGCACCGGACGGCGCGGGGTCCACGGTGCCGGTCGAAGCTGAAGTCTCGCGGGCGGCCGAGGTGGCGGCCGGCTCCGGTGTGGCGCTCGGTGCGACCGTGGCGGTCGGCGCCGACGTCGCGCTCGGTGCGACCGTCGCGCTGGGCTCGACAGTGGAGCTCGACTCGCTGGAAGGGGAGGACTGCGCCTTCGTCGACGGATCCGACTGCGGCGCTCCTGTCTTCGCGAGCTGAAGCAGCGGTGACTGCTCGGGGGCCTTCTGCGGGGTCGAGGGATCGGTGGTCGACTGCTCGCTCGTCCGGGCGGTGTCCGCGGTCGCCGGGGCGGTGGGCTTCGGAGCGAGGAACTTCGAGGCATCGCCCGTGCCGGTGACCGCCTGGCCGACACCCTGCACCGCGGCACTGATCAGGTCGGTGCCCAGGCGCAGCGGATCGAGTAGCGGGACGATGCCGAAGGGCGATGCGGCGCCGTAATCGCGCCGGTCATAACCCGTTTCGATGAGGACGCGCGCGACCGGCGAGACGAGGTCGATGAAGGGCGTGAACAGGGCGGTGGTGCCGGTGGCCTTGCCGAGGTCGAGCAGCGGCAACATGATCGGCAGGATCTTCGCAGGCAGCGTGACGTAGCGGGTGTCGCCGCTGATCTGGCAGTAGGTGCCGGCCGTGCAGTTCGCAGTCGCCGCCTCGACGGCCTTGCGGACCTCGTCGGGCGTGTAGCCGATGGGTGTGGCCGACGGGTCGTCGGATCCCTTGGGCGCGAGCATCTTGCCGTGCACGTACCAGAATCCGGCGAGTGCGTTGGCCGTCGCGAGCAGGTTCACCGGGTACTTCGGGAAGTCGGTGACGCCGTCGTACTGGAAGCCCACGTCGGTGGTGTTGACGGGGCGGGTCGGGGTACCGGTGTTCGTCGGCGTCCCGGGTCCGAAGGTGACGTCGAGGATCGGGATGTGGCCCAGGAAGGACGGCCGGGTGAAGAGCCCGCCGTTGGGGCGGCTCGCGTTGCCGATGAGCACGAACGAGACGTTGTCCGGAACGCCCCCGTTCTCGGCGAACTGCTTCTTGACCGCGGTGACCACCGTGCCGCCCTGCGAGTACCCGAAGATCACGATGGGATCGTTCTTGTCGGTGGCGGCGTACTGCTGGTTCAGGCTCGTCACGCCGCTCGCCACCGAGTCGTCCCACTTCGCGCCCTGGAGGCCGCCCCAACCCGAGAGCGGGATGGGCCAGAACTCGGCGATGTAAGGCACCGGCTTCGCGATGCAGGCCGTGGTGCCGCACGCACCCGTCGGCGCCACGTAGTAGCCGACGACGTTCTCCTGATAGCCCGTCACCTTCGACGGGTCCTTGGTGCCGGTCCCGGGCACGACGAGCACCGTCGTGGCCGCCCAGGCGACCGCGGAGGTGAAGGTGAGGGCGATCGCACCGAACAGTGCGACCAGGACGTATCCGAGCTTGCGGGCGGTTTCGCGCATGACGGGGCGGCCTCTCGTGTTCAGGTTGCGCTCAGTTTCGCACGACTGCGCTCGTCGTGCTTGCAAACTCAACCCTGCCGCGGTCCGCTATCCCGCAGCGGCGATCACCCGGTCGGCGCGGTCCGGCAGGAGGTGTCCCGCTCCGGCGAGGAGCGCGACGGCTTCGTCGCCGAAGACGACCCGCGCGTGCGCGGCGCCCCGCGGACCGTCGAGCATCCTGTCCTGCTCCCCGAATGCGGCGGTCACCGGCGCGGTGATCCGGGCGAGGGCGTCGTCGGCGAAGACGGGGAGTCCGTCGGTGCGCGGCCGGAAGGCCCGGAAGGTGAGATCGCTGAAGGCGGCGATGTCACGCTCGAGGCCCGGCTCGTCCGACGGGCTCCATCCCGTGAAGTAGCGCATCGCGGCCCGACGTCCTGGCCTGCCCAGCAGACTGAGTAGGCCCGCTACCAGCAGCGGAGCGGTGCGGCGCGGACCGAGACCGCCCGGAGCCAGCAGGCCCAGTGAGCGGACGCGGGCGGGGTGCTCCGTCGCGTAGTCCAGGGCGACCCAGCCGCCGAGGGACTCGCCGATCACCGCCGCGTGCGGGGCGCCCAGCGCATCCGTCACGCTCGCGAGCCATGCTGCGTGCGCGCCCGGTTCGAGGGGCAGCCGCGGGACGACGGTGCCGCCGGGCTCGCCGGGCAGGTCGAGTGCGTGCACGCGGTGCGTCCGCGCCAGGCGCGGGATCTCCGTCGCCCAGTTCAGCGACGTTCCGCCGGAGCCGTGCAGGAGGACCACGGGCGGGGAGTCTGCCGGGCCCGCGCTGAGGACGTGCGTCCCGTCGACGACGGTGCTCTCCACGTCCGGCAGGTACATCGACAGCAGCCGCGCGTACTCGTCACGTACTTCGAGTGCGTCCTCGTCGCTCCGGAATCGATCGTCGCTCATCCCCGCCTCCTCGTTCTCGCTCAGTCTGGCAGGGCATCTCGGGTTCGAGGTGCAGCGAGTGTCAGCCGAGGCCCTCGACGACGCGGAAGTCGCGCTCCACCGCGTCGCCGAGCGCGGCCAGGGCCTTCTGATACGCGGCGCTCTCCCGCGTGGCGACCGCCTGCTCGAAGCTCTCGAACTCGATCAGGATCGTCCGCTCGGCGACGCCCTGCTCGTACGGGGCGACGCGACCGTCGCGGGAGAGGAGTCGCCCACCGCCGGCCTGGACGGCCACGCGCGCCAGTTCGTCGTAGGCGGCCAACTTCTCGGAGTCCTTGATGACGCGGTAGACGCTGACCCAATAGCCCTTGGCCACGGTGTCTCCTGTGCTCGGAGTGACGGTTCGTCCGGCTCAACCTCTGGGGCGCACCGTTTATGCCCGGGCGGGCAGTGTGGCCACCCGTAGCCGGGTGGTCGAATAGCCGACGCAGCGAGGTTGAGCGCGCTGTCATTACCGACCGCGGTTCGCGGAGTCGCGCGGCGTCGGAACGTGCAGGCGAGGACATGAGTTCGAGTTCCCAGTCCTCGATCAGCGCACGCATGCCGCCATTGTGAGGTGATCTGCGGTCTCAACGCCACGACCGTTCCGTCGATGCGGTCGCGCAGGTCAGTCTGATGACCTGGAGACAGATGAAAGGAGGGGCCTTCGGATCGCTCCGAAGACCCCTCCCACCTGCGGAGGATAGGGGATTTGAACCCCTGAGGGCTATTAACCCAACCCGCGTTCCAGGCGAGCGCCATAGGCCACTAGGCGAATCCTCCGTGGACCACTGTAGACGAAGGCCCCCGTCGACCCAAACCAGCCCGGACCCGTATAGTGGTCCACGGACTCCGCGCGGCGTCCATCCTGTGAACTCCCCCAGGGCGGGAACGCAGCAAGGGTCAACGGGCTCTGGCGGGTGCGCGGAGTCCCCTTTATGTCCGGGCCCGAGAATCCGCCGGAGGCGCACCCGATGTCCACCTACGTGTCCCTGAGTCAGTCCGAACTCGCCGACGTCCACGCGACGCTGACGGAGCAGTTCGAGACGCTGAAGGCCCGGGGGCTGAAGCTGGACCTCACCCGCGGCAAGCCCGCGCCCGATCAGCTGGATCTGTCGAACGCGCTGCTCGCGTTGCCGGGCGAGGGCGACTACCGCGCCGCCGACGGCACCGACACCCGCAACTACGGCGGCCTCGCCGGCCTGCCCGAGCTGCGGGCGATCTTCGGCGAGCTGCTGGGCATTCCCGTCGCGAACCTGTACGCGCAGAACAACTCCAGCCTCGAGATCATGCACCGCCTGATCACCCTGGCCTGGATCCACGGGACCGTCGACGGCGAGCGCTCGTGGAGCGCTGAGGAAACGGTGAAGTTCCTCTGCCCGGCCCCCGGCTACGACCGGCACTTCGCCATCACTCAGGAGTTCGGCATCGAGATGATCGTGGTGCCGCTGAACCCCGACGGCCCCGACATGGCGGTGGTCAAGGACCTCGTCGCGAACGATCCCGCGATCAAGGGCATCTGGACCGTCCCGAAGTTCGCCAACCCGACGGGCTCGGTGTACTCCGAGGAGGTCACCCGCGAGCTGGTGTCGATGCCCACCGCGGCGAAGGACTTCCGCGTCTTCTGGGACAACGCCTACGCCGTGCACCCGCTGGTGGGCGACGCACCGTCGGACCCCGACATCCTGGGCCTGGCTGCCGAGGCCGGCCACCCGAATCGGCCGTACGTGCTGGCCAGCACCTCGAAGATCACTTTCGCGGGCGCCGGTGTCAGCTTCTTCGGCGCCTCCGCCGAGAACCTGGCCTGGTACGGCAAGTACACCGGCCTGACCTCGATCGGTCCCGACAAGGTGAACCAGCTGCGGCACGTCCGCTTCTTCGGCGACGCGGAGGGCGTGCGCGCACACATGCGCAAGCACCGCGACCTGATCGCGCCCAAGTTCGCGCGGGTGCTGGAGATCCTCGAGGAGCGCCTCGCAGCGGCCAAGGTCGCTTCCTGGAGTGAGCCCACCGGCGGCTACTTCATCAGCCTCGACGTGCTCGACGGGACCGCGAAGCGCACCGTCGCCCTGGCGAAGGAGGCGGGCATCGCCCTGACCGCCGCCGGCGCGACGTTCCCGCACGGTGAGGACCCGCACGACCGCAACATCCGGCTCGCGCCGACCTTCCCGTCCATCGGGGAGCTTGAGACCGCAATGGACGGCGTGGCGACCTGTGTACTCTTGGCTTCTGCTGAAAAGCTGATGTCGCAGCCCGACTAGGGTCGCGCCTGAGCAGGAGGATCGCGCCGGTGGCGGACGAGAACAGCCGGCGGTTCCCCCGGCAGTGGTGGGTGCTGGCCCTCTTCGCGGTGTCCGCGGGGGTGGCCGTCTGGCAGCAGTTCGTCCGGATCCCGTTCTCCACGCCGATGTACGGGCTCTTCCACAACCAGATCGACGCCGAGGTCTACCGCAAGGGCGGCGAGATCGTGGCGCACGGCGGCGAAGGGCTCTACGACGGTCCGCTGCTCAACGAGATCCTGCCCTTCACCTACACGCCCTTCGCGGGTGTGCTGTTCGTGCCGTTGAGCTGGATGTCGACCGACGTGCTGCGGTGGGTGTGGACCGCCGCGGTGATGATCGCCCTCCTCGCCTGCATCCTCATCGCGCTGCGCCTGATCGGCTTCGTCCGCGACTGGCGCGTCTGGTTCGCGGCCGTCTGCCTGACCCTGGTCGCGACGGTCCTCGAACCGGTCCGCACCACCCTGTGGTTCGGCCAGATCAACGTCTTCCTGATGCTGCTCCTGCTGTGGGACCTGGGCCGGCCCGCCGGGGCGCGGTTCAAGGGCTTCAGCATCGGCATCGCCGCGGGCATCAAGCTGACGCCGCTGTTCTTCCTCGCCTACCTCGTCGTGACCCGGCAGTGGCGCGAGGCGCGCACCGCGCTCGCGACGCTGGCCGGCACCGTCGTGATCGGCTTCCTCGTGATCCCGCAACAGTCGTGGCAGTACTGGTCGGGCACCTTCCTCGACGCCAACCGCGTGGGCGAGCCGAACCAGGTGGGCAACCAATCGATCAACGGCCTGATCGCCTACCTGACGAACGCCGAGGAACCGTCGACGATCCTCTGGCTGGCCGTCGCAGTCCCGGCCGCGCTCGCGGGTCTGGCGATCGCGGCGTGGGCGTATCGGCGCGACGAGATCCTGCTCGCGGTCACCGTCGTGGGGCTGACCGCCTGTGCCGTCTCGCCGTTCTCCTGGGGGCACCACTGGGTGTGGATCGTGCCGCTGCTCGTGCTCCTGATCGGCCGCGCGTTGCTGACCGATGAACCCGGCCACCGGGTCCTGGCGCTGGTCGCGGCGGCGGCGCTCGTCGCGGCGACCTTCATCTGGGTCACCTACTTCCCGACCCTGCAGCCGACGGGTGTCGACGACGTCCACGACACCTACGCGATCGGGATCTTCCTGCGGCCGATGGACAATCCCGTGCTCAAGGCACTCGCAGGCGGGGTCTACGTCTGGATCTTCGTGGCCACGCTGATCGGCTCGGCGTGGTACCTGCGGAGCACGGACAGCCGGCCCACGACCGCGGACGAGGCCGTACCGGCGAGCGCGGACCGGTCCGGCCGTGCAGCCTGACCGGATAGCCGAAGACCGTCGGCTGCTGGCCTACCTCGGCGCCGCGATGATCGCGGGCGGGCAGCCCGTGCACGAGGTCGAGGACGAGCTGAAGAGCGTCGCCACCGCGATGGGGCACCCGCTGGCGCAGATCGGTGCCACGCCCACCGGGCTCACTCTGGGCCTCGAGCCCGGCGCGGGCGCCACCTTCGAATCGATCGACGGTCCGCTCCGGCTGGACCAGTCCGCCGTCGTCGCCGATGTCCGACGGGGCCTCGTCGCCCGGACCCTGTCGGCCGACGAGGCCTTCGCTCGGCTCGGCACCCTGCGCTCGCTGCCGCACCGCTACCCGCAGTGGGTACAGGACGCTTCGTGGTCGGTGATCGCGGTCGGCATCGCGATGCTGCTGCAGCCCGGCTGGCCCAACATCGCCGCAGCGGCGATCGGCGGCGTCGTGGTGATGCTGCTGGTCAAGCTCGCGCGGCGGGTGCGACTCGCCGCCACCCTGCTGCCCACGATCGCCGCCTTCGCCGTGGGCACGGGCGTCTTCGCCGCTGCCCAGGCCGGGTGGCTCGACGGTCCGCTGCGCACCCTGCTCGCGCCGCTCGCGGTGCTGTTGCCCGGCGCGCTGATGGTCACGGGCATGTCCGAGCTCGCTGCGGGCGCGATGGTCGCGGGCAGCTCCCGCCTCACCTTCGGGGCCGTGCAGCTGCTGCTGTTCTCGCTCGGCATCCTCAGCGCGACGTCCGTGCTCGGGGTCGCGCCGGACATGCTGGTCAACGAACGGGTCAACCAACTCGGCTGGTGGGGGCCGCCGGTGGGGCTCGCGTTGATCTGCGTCGGCGTCTGCCTGAACGAGGGAGCGTCGATGCGGCTCCTCCCGGCGATCGGCATCGTGGTGGCGGCGGCCTTCGGCGCACAGATCGCGGGCCAGCACATCTCCGGCGCGGTCCTCGGCGGCTTCCTCGGGGCGATCGCGGGCAGCCTGGGGGCGGCGCTCGTGGCGTCGGTGCGGCCGCAGCTGCCTCGACTGGTGGTCTTCCTCCCCGCATTCTGGGTGCTGGTGCCCGGCAGCCTCGGCCTGCTCTCGGTCACGTCCGTCGGCATCGACCCCGGACAGGGGGCGCGCACCGTCGTCGACGTGGCCGCCATCATCTGCGCCCTCGCGTTGGGCCTGCTGTTCGGCTCGGCCCTGGCGCAGGCGGTGCTCGGGCGTTTCGAACTGCGCAAACGCCCCCGATAGCGAATTGTTCACCCACTCACCGATTTATGTTCATTCGCGCATGTTTCGCTGCAGCAATGACGAATCTCGGTAGCGGAAAAGCCCGGACGGCGTTCGCAGTCAGCGCGGTCGCGGTGCTCGGCGTGGTCGCGGCGTGCGGCAGCAATGACAGTGGTCCCGGCACCTCGGGCGACACGGCGTCGAAGGTGGAGATCAACCGCCAGGCGGCGGGCGACATCACGACCCACGGCGGCGCGAAGCGCCTCGCGGGCGACCAGACGCAGGCGATCGCCGAGTCGATCCAGCGCTCGAAGGCCAAGAACGTGATCCTGGTGATCGGCGACGGCACCGCCAACCAGGAGCTCACCCTCGCGCGGAACTACCAGTGGGGCGCGGGCGGCCAGATCCCGGGCATCGACCAGCTGCCGCTGTCGGGCGACTACACCACGTACGCGCTCGACAAGAAGACGCGCAAGCCCGACTACACCACCGATTCGGCGGCGTCCGGCTCGGCGTGGGCTACCGGCACCAAGACCTACAACGGCGCCGTCGGCGTCGACATCGACGGCAAGCCCCAGCGCTCGATCCTCGAGATCGCCAAGGCCAACGGCCGCAAGACGGGCAACGTGACCACCACCGAGCTGCAGGACGCCACCCCGGCCGTCCAGGTCGCGCACGTCGCGCAGCGCAAGTGCTACGGCCCCGTCGAGACCAAGGAGAAGTGCTCCTCCGACGCGCTCGGCAACGGCGGCCTCGGCTCGATCACCGAGCAGCTCCTCGCGGCCCGCGCCGACGTCACCCTCGGTGGCGGCTGGAAGACCTTCCAGCAGACCGCCGACGCCGGCGAGTACAACGGCAAGACCCTCGAGGTGCAGGCCAAGGAGCGCGGCTACCAGATCATCCGGTCGGGTGCGGAGCTCGACGGGATCAAGGAGGCGAACCAGGACAAGCCCCTGCTCGGTGTCTTCGCCGACGGCAACCTGCCCCGCCTGTGGGGCAAGGCCACCGCGACCAAGGGCGGCGGCAAGGAGCCGGCCATCACCTGCTCGGACAACCCCGAGTTCGGCGCCACCCCCAAGCTCGGCTCGCTGACCAAGAAGGCCATCGACCTGCTCAAGGGCGACAAGGGCTTCTTCCTGCAGGTCGAGTCCGGCTCGGTCGACAAGGCCAACCACGACGCCGACCCCTGCGGCCAGATCGGTGAGACCGTCCAGCTGTCGGACGCGGTGACCGCTGCGCTCGAGTTCGCGAAGAAGGACAAGGACACCCTGGTCATCGTCACCGGCGACCACGCGCACACCAGCCAGATCATCGAGACCGGCTCGGACACCCCCGGCCTGACGCGCACGCTGAACACCAAGGACGGCGGCCTGCTGACCGTCAACTACGGCACGTCGCTCGACCCGGGCGAGGAGCAGCACACCGGCGGCCAGGTCCGCATCGCGGCCTACGGTCCGGGTTCCGCCAACGTCGTGGGCGTGACCGACCAGACCGACCCGTTCTTCTACATCACGGACGTGCTCGGCCTGGACCGCGACAAGAAGTAGGAGCGCGCGGCCGTTCGGTCATCACGACGTGCTCGGCCTGGACCGCGACAAGAAGTAGGAGCGCGCGGCCGTTCGGTCATCACGACGTGCTCGGCCTGGATCGCGACAAGGAGTAGCCCACTGGGACACGCAGAGCCCACCCGCGAGCCGCGGCCCCCGGAATCCCCGGGAGTCGCGGCTCGCGGCTTTCGTCCACCTCGGTCGACGGTGTCCCGCTACCGTGGGTGCAGACGCAAACGTCAGGGGGAGAAGAGACATGTATCCGCAGGCAGTACCCGTTCCGCGCATCCATCGCGCACTCGCACTGATCCAGGCGATGATCGCCGCCCTCACTCTGGTGGGGCTGGTGATCTGGTGGATGGCCTCCTACCCGTCGGTCGACGACTACGAGCACTCCGATCTGGGCAACGGCGCGATGGTCTTCTTCCTGATCGCGCCGGCGCTGCTCCTGTTGCTCCTCCTGTTGGTGCCGCTGATCGGACTGGCGGTCTTCGTCGCGCGCGGCTCGCTGCCCGCCCGCGTCGCGAGTTGCTGCATCTGGAGCGTTCTGATGCTGGCGGGCCTCGTCGCGGTGCAGGTGCACCCCGCGTACGTCCTCGTCCTGTTCGTCTCGTTCTGCATGCTGCTGGCGCTCTCCTTCGCGGGGCGCCTCGGCGGCGGTCCGGTCCCTCCGCCCCCGCCCGCGCCCGGTCCGGGGCGGTTCGCGCCCCCGGCTCCGCCGTACCCGACGGGGCAGTTCCCGGCGGTCCCGCTGTTCCCGACGGGACAGTTCCCGACCGCACCGTCGAACCCGTCCGGGCAGTTCCCCGCGATCCCGCCGCAGGACGAGAAGCGGTCGTGATCGGGAGGCGCGCCGGCAGGTGCTCCGGTCGCGAGGACGGCACCGGAGCAAGCTGCGACGCTGTCGGACCCTGCCGGTAGCCTGGCACCGTGGCTCTCTACCGCAAGTACCGTCCCGCGACGTTCGCCGAGGTCGTCGGGCAGGAGCACGTCACCGAGCCGCTGAGTACGGCGCTCGATTCGGGGCGTGTGAACCACGCCTACCTGTTCTCCGGCCCGCGCGGCTGCGGTAAGACCTCGTCGGCGCGCATCCTCGCGCGCTCGTTGAACTGCGAGCAGGGCCCCACCAGCACGCCGTGCGGCGTCTGCAACTCGTGCGTCGCACTGGCGCCCGGCGGCCCCGGCAACCTCGACGTCACGGAGATGGACGCGGCCAGCCACGGCGGCGTGGACGACGCGCGTGAACTGCGTGACCGCGCCTTCTACGCCCCGGCCGAGTCGCGCTACCGCGTCTTCATCGTGGACGAGGCGCACATGGTCACCCCGCAGGGCTTCAACGCGCTGCTGAAGATCGTGGAGGAGCCGCCGGAGCACCTCATCTTCATCTTCGCCACCACGGAGCCGGAGAAGGTGCTCACCACCATCCGCTCCCGCACGCACCACTACCCGTTCCGGCTGCTCGCGCCCAACGTGATGCGGCCGCTGCTGGAGAAGATCACCGGCGCCGAGCACGTCGCTGTCGAGCCGCAGGTCTACCCGCTGGTCATCCGTGCGGGTGGCGGCTCCCCGCGTGACTCGCTGTCGATCATGGACCAATTGCTGGCGGGCGCGGGCCCGGAGGGCGTCACCTACCAGCGTGCCCTCGGATTGCTGGGTGTCACCGACACCGCGCTCATCGACGCCGCCGTCGACGCACTCGCGACCGCCGACGGCGCGGCTCTCTTCGGCGCCGTCGAGAAGGTGATGGAGGCCGGGCACGATCCGCGCCGCTTCGCCACCGACCTGCTCGAACGACTCCGGGACCTGATCCTCCTGCACACCGTCCCCGACGCCGCCGACCGCGGCCTCATCGACGTGCCGCAGGACGTGCTCGAGACGATGCGTGTGGAGGCCGCGAAGCTCGGCCTCGCCACCCTCACGCGGTGCGCCGAGGTCACGCACGCCTCGCTCGCCGAGATGCGCGGCGCCACCTCGCCCCGCCTCCTCCTCGAGGTCATGTGCGCGCGCATGCTGCTGCCTGCCGCGGACGACTCGCAGGCCGCGCTGCTACAGCGCATCGAGGCCCTGGAGCGCCGCCCGGCGGGTGCTCCCGTCGACGGTCCCGCCGCCGTGCCCGCGTCCGCCGCCCCGTCGACTGCTCCCGCGGCCCCCGCTCCGCAGTCCGACGGTGCGCCCGCCCGGTTCGTCCGGCCCAGCCAGCGTCAGGCGGAGGCGGGACCGGAAGCGGCCACGCGGCCTTCGGCCGCACCGGAGGCCCCCGCCGCACCGGAAGCGGCCACGCGGCCGTCCGCCGCGCCGGTCACCCCGCCCGAGGCTCCCGCGCCGCAGGCCGCGGGTGCCGAGCCCGCGGTCACGGCTGAGCCCGTCGAGTCCGAGCCGGTGCTGCACCGCCCCGAGCCGGATCCCGCGCCTGAGCCCGCCGCAGCCGCGGAGCCCGCCGCTCCCGCGCCGCAGCCCGAGCCGACCCCGCCCGCGCGCGTCGCTCAGGAACCGGCCGCCCCCGAGCCCGTGGCACCTCCGCGTGCGGCAGCCCCGGAGCAGCCCGCCCCGGAGCCCGAGTACCAGCCGGAGCCGGCCGCGGCGCCGGAACCCGCCCCTGCGCCGGCGGCATCGGCGGCCCCGTCGGGTCCCTCGGTGGAGGAGGTCCGTACGGCCTGGCCCAAGGTGCTCCGTGCGGTCAAGGACCGCAGCACGGTCACGTTCGCCCTGATGCCGAACGTCCAGGTGCTCGGCCTCGCGGGTGACACCCTGCATCTCGCGCTGCCGATCCCTGCACTTCTCGGCCGGTTCAGCGATCAGCAGCACGTGGGCAACCTGCGCGACGCGGTCCGGGAGGTCTTCGGCACGCAGTGGAACGTGGAGGTCGGCGACGGCAGCGGCGCTCGCCAGCAGGGCGCGCCCGCGGCGGCACCGCAACAGCAGCAGCGCACCGCCGCCGAGCCCCGCAAGGCTCCGCCCACGTTCGAGCGCCGCAGCCGCGCGGGCGATCAGCGCCCCGATCCGCGCCCCGCAGGACGGGAGAACCGCGCACCGTCGCACCACGACGACATTCCGCTCCCGCCCGAGCCGGACCCCGAGCCGGCGCCGGTCGAGGAGGTCTCCGAGGAGGAGATGATCGATGCCGCGCACCGCGAGGACGCCGCCTCGGGCGGCACCAGCGCGCCGCGCCGCGACCCGGACGAGATCGCTCTCGAGCTCCTCAAGAACGAACTCGGCGCCCGCCCCATCTGATCGGGGCGAGCGCCGGGTCGCGGTGTCCTGCTAGGCGTTCCACCAGGGCCGCAGCGGCAGGTCGCCGGCTCCACCCTTCTCGTCGAGCTTCACCGCCAGGATCTGGTGCAGCTGGACGACGTTGCGCTCGAAGCCGAGTCGCGAACCCGCCATGTACAGGCCCCAGACGCGGGCGGTACCGAGACCGACCTCGGCGACGGCCTCGTCCCAGTTCTCGACGAGATTGCTGCACCACCCGGCGAGTGTGCGCGCGTAGTGCTCGCGGAGGTTCTCCTCGTGCCGCACCTCCATGCCGCCGATGTCCTGGATCGCGGCGATCACGCGGCCGGAGCCGGTGAGCTCACCGTCGGGGAAGACGTACCGGTCGATGAACTGGCCGCCCTTGCCCGACAGCTTGTTGTCGTGCCGCGTGATCGTGTGGTTCAGCAGCAGCCCGCCGGTCTTCAGCTTCTCGCGCAGCGACGTGAAGTACGACGGGTAGTTGTGCACGCCGATGTGCTCGGTGAGACCGATCGAGCTGATCGCGTCGAAGTCGCCCTCGGGCACGTCGCGGTAGTCGCTGTAGCGCACCTCGGCGAACTCGCCCAGGCCCTCGGCCTCGATCGCGGCCTGCGCCCACTGCGCCTGCTCCTTGGACAGGGTCGCGCCGATGGCGTGCACCCCACGGCGTGCCGCGTAGCGCACCATGCCGCCCCAGCCGCAGCCCACGTCCAGCAGCCGGTCGCCCGGCTTGAGCCGCAGCTTCTCGAAGACGAGGCGGTACTTGTTCTCCTGCGCCTCCTCCAGTGTCGCGTCGACGTTCGGATAGCAGGCACAGGTGTACGTCATCGACGGGCCGAGCACCAGCTCGTAGAAGCGGTTGGAGACGTCGTAGTGGTGGTGGATGGCGTCGGCGTCGCGGGACTTGCTGTGCCGCAGCCCCTCCGCGATCCGGCGCCAGCGGGGGATCGCCTCCTGCGGCGGTGGCGCGATCGGGATCATGTGCTCGGCGCCCACGGAACGCGCGATCTGCGCGATCAGCTTCGGCCCGGGCTTGGCGAACTTCAGGTCGTCGGAGAGTGCGCGGAGCGCCTCGTACGGGTCTCCCGGGTGCGCGCCGGTGAGCTCCAAGTCGCCCGCGATGTAGGCGCGGGCGAGCCCCATGTCGCCGGGTGCCGTTGCGAGGTATGTGGTTCCGCGCGGGGTGAGCAGGTCGAGGCCGTAGGGCGCGTCGTCCGGCCCGGCCGACGAGCCGTCGTAGGCCTTCACCCGGATGGCGAGCTTGCCGCCCGCCACCTTCTCGATGATCTCGGCGAGGCTGAGCTTGGGGAGATGCTCAGTGGATCGCGTCAATTCACTGCCTCCTGACTGTCTTGTCGTACAGCCCCAGCAGACGATCGTCGGGGTCGTAACGGGACTTGTACTTCTCCAAGTGGATTCCGCCGTAGAGCTCGTCGAACTCGGCGCGCTCGTAGAAGGCCTCGGAGTAGAGGGACTTGTGTCCGCCCAGCTCCGACACCTTCTGCTCGATCAGGCGGTTCGCCCGGCCCTCGATCTGGCCGGGTTGCTTCGGTACCGCGGACCAGAAACCGATGTTGACGTAGGTCTCGCGGGGTTCCAAGGGGTAGAGCGGCCACGGCCGGTCCGGATCGGCACCGTCGGGAAGCGGATCCCGCAACCGCAACGGGCACAGCCAGATCGGCTCGATGGGGATCTCGGCGAGGAACCACTCGAGGAACTCGGTGGTCCTCGAGATGTGCACCTCGATGTCCTGCACCACGCGCTCGCCGGGCGGCTCGCCCTTGCGTGCGGCGAGCCTGTCGCCGATGTCCCAGCGTCGGTCCAGCGCCACCAGCTTCCAGTAGAAGCTGCTGCGCAGCAGGTGTTTCGGCCACAGGCGGCGAACCTTCGGGTTCTGCGCGCCGAAGGCGCGGGAGCACCAGAACCAGTCGGTGTCCCAGCGCCACAGGTAGTCGTGCGTCGTGAGCCGGTCGCGCGTGACCCCGTCCGGGTGCTGGATCGATCGGTAGAAGATCTCCCTGCCCGTGTAGTCGCTCAGCGGTCCGGGCTCATCGGTCTTGCGTCCGAGCACGAGGTAGGACTCGTCCGCGGAGAAGACCACCCCGTCGAGGTAGTCGACGCTCTCGCCCGTGTACTCGTGTGTGTCGACGACGGCGTTCATCGTCTCCTGCAGCGCATCCAGGCTGTGGAACCGCACGTGCCGCAGTTCCACGTATCGCCCGACGGGCTCCAGCTCGACCGTCAAGCGCGTCGAGTATCCCAGCGTGCCGTACGAATTCGGGAATCCGAAGAACAGGTCGGCGTGCGGGCCGCCCGGTGCCGCTGTCACGACCTCGCCGCTACCGGTGAGGATGTCCATCGACAGCACCGCCTCGTGCGGCAGTCCGGCCCGGAACGAACTCGACTCGATGCCCATGCCCGTCACCGCGCCACCGAGCGTGATCGTCTTGAGCTGCGGTACCACCGTCGGGGCGAGACCGAAGGGCAGCGTGGCCGCCACGAGGTCCTCGTAGGTGCACATGCCGCCCACGTCGGCGGTCCGTGCCTCGGGGTCGATCGCGATGACCGACGCGAGGCCGGAGACGTCGAGCCCGGGCGCATCGGTGGCGGCGCGGGCGCGGAACAGGTTGGAGGTCTTCTTGGCCAGGCGGACACGCGCGTTCGGCGGAATCGCGCGGTAGCTGGCGCGCAGCCGAGCGAGGCCCTCCTCGTAGGCGGCTTCGCCTGCGATCGGGACCGTCGACGGGGTTCGCGCCGGCGTTGCGTTGCGAGCACTCACGATCATCGACGCTATACCTCTCGGGCGCGACGCGCGCGGGCCGCTACCGATTGGTTAGGCTGGCATCGAACCCGTCGGCGGTGCCGACACCCACGTCGCCGACCTGGTCGGGGGCACCGATACTCAGAGGATCGAAGTACGTTGGCCCAGGTAACCGCCACCAAGTCCACCACCATCGCCGCCGCGCCCGAGAAGGTCCTGGCCGCCATCGCCGACTACACCCGGCGCGCCGAGATCCTTCCCCCGAACTACCGCGAGTACCGCGTCGTCGAGGGCGGGCAGGGCTCCGGCACCGTCGCCGAGTGGATCCTGCAGGCCACGGAGAAGCGCTCGCGCAACGTCCGCGCGACCGTCACCGTCGACGGCGCCACTGTCACCGAGACCGACGCGAACAGCTCGATGGTCACCACCTATCGTGCGGTCGCCGCCGACAGTGCCGGGGATGCGACCACCGTCACGATCACCACCACGTGGCAGGGCGCGGGCGGAATCGGCGGCTTCTTCGAGAAGACCTTCGCGCCCAAGGGCCTCGGGCGGATCTACGACGAGCTGCTCACCAACCTCAAGGTGCAGGTCGAGTCCAACGGCTAGGCGTCCACGGCGGCACCGCGGGAGCCCCGTCGCACCGCTGCCGCTGCGTGACGGCGTCGACCCGACGCGCCTGGTCGTCGCCGAGGAGGAGGCCGGGCGCACGCTCGGGGAGGTCCTCGAGGCCCGCTTCCCGGGCACCGCGGAGTACGTGGCGCGGGAGAGCGCGGCCGGGTGCGTCCTCGGCTCCGACGGCGCGCCGCTCGGCCCCGGATCCGTTCTCGCCGCCCGGCAGGCGGTGTGGATGTACCGCGAGCTGCCGGACGAGATCGACGTGCCCTTCCCGATGCCGATCCTGTTCGAGGACGAGCGGATCGTGGTCGTGGACAAGCCGCACTTCCTCGCGACCATGCCGCGCGGTGCGCGGGTCGTGCAGAGCGCTCTGGTGCGGCTGCGCCGGGAGCTCGACGAGCCGCTGCTCTCGCCCGCGCATCGGCTCGACCGGCTGACGGCTGGCGTGCTGCTGTTCACCCGGGATCCCGCGGTGCGCGGCCCCTACCAGCAGCTCTTCGCGACCGGTGCGGCCCGCAAGGAGTACGCCGCCCTGGCGCCGCTGCGCGCGGACCTCGTGCTGCCGACGGTCGTGGAGTCCCGGATCGAGAAGACGCCCGGCATCATGCGTGCCTACGAGGTGGACGGTCCGGTGAACGCGCGCTCGCACATCGAGCTGGAGTCCGAGGTCCCGGACGGGCGAGGAGGCACCGTCGGGCGGTACCGGCTCCGCCCGGAGACGGGCAAGACGCACCAGCTCCGCCTGCACATGTCCGGCCTCGGAGTGCCGATCCTGGGGGACCCGTTGTACCCGGAGCCACGGGAGTTCGTGGACGGCGACTTCTCCGTCCCGCTGCGCTTGCTCGCGCGCACGCTCGCGTTCACCGACCCGGTCGACGGGACCGAGCGCGAATACGTGAGCACGCGGGTCCTGGGCGGAGAATCAGCCGGAATCGGTTCCGCGATGCCGCAGGGCGATCCTCAGCCGGAAATCGGCTGATTCGTCGGCTAGCGCGTCGTGCCGGAGCCGAGGTAGGCGGCGATCCCAGCGGCGATGGCGTCCGCGAGACGCTGCTGGCCGTCGGCCGATTCGAGCACCTTGGCCTCCTCGGCGTCGCGCAGGTTACCGGCCTCGACCAGCACCGACGGCACCGTCGCCAGGTTCAGCCCGGCCAGGTCCGACCGCGGGTAGAGGCCGCCCGAGCCGATGTACGTGGCCGGCGTGAAGCCGCCCGCCACGAGCGCGTCCCGCACCTTCGCGGCGTACGCGGGGCTCGCGGTCTGCTGCGACGGGTTGAGCGGAGGCGAGGAAAGATTCACGTGAAACCCCCGGTTGCCGGGGGCGGAACCGTCGGCGTGGATGCTGACGGCGGCGTCGGCACCCCACGTGTTCGCGGCCTCGGCGCGGGCGTCGATGCACGACGCGACCGAGGTGTCGTCGTTGCGGGAGAGCATCACCTGCGCGCCGGCCGCCGTGAGCGACTGGTAGAGCTTGTACGCCACCGCGTAGTTGAAGGTGTGCTCAGGCACGCCGTTCACGCTGGTGGTGCCGGTGGTCTGGCACGGCTTGGTGCCGCCGCGACCGGTGGGCACCTGCTTGTTGATCGATGCGTCGTTGGCGCCGTTGTGGCCGGGGTCGACGT
Source organism: Tsukamurella sputi (assembly GCF_007858445.1). Lineage (GTDB taxonomy): Bacteria > Actinomycetota > Actinomycetes > Mycobacteriales > Mycobacteriaceae > Tsukamurella > Tsukamurella sputi. Next base: position 195,776 of record NZ_VIGV01000003.1, read on the forward strand.
AGATCTTCTTCCCGCTCAGCGCACCCGTCGCGAGCGGCGCCGCGTTGTTCACGAGGGCGGGCCCGGCGGGCGATAGGCTGGTGGGTGCGGCCGCGTTCCGCTGCTGTCCGGCGTCACCGATGGTGCAGCCGGAGAGGACGAGTGCGGGGATCGCGGTCGCGGCCACGAGGGCGGAACGGCGGTTCTTCACAGATCGCACTGTACCGCCCCAACCGGCACAGTGGTAACAGATGTAACACGAATCGGACATAGCGGGTCACCTGACCGGCGGAGGGAGACGGCACATGCAGCCCGGAGGCTCGATGGAAGACCTGATGGCGCAGGTCGGCGCGATGCAGCAGCAGCTCATGGCGGCCCAGCAGGAACTCGCGGTGACCACCGTCGAGGGGCAGGCCGGCGGCGGCCTGGTGAAGGTGACGGGCACCGGCGACGGCCAGGTGACGTCCGTGACCATCGACCCCAAGGTGGTCGACCCGCAGGACGTGGAGACGCTGCAGGACCTGGTGCTCGGTGCGCTGTCGGACCTCGCGAACAACACCGCGGCCGTCGCGCAGCAGAAGATGGGGCCGCTGGCGGGCGGCCTGCCCTTCTGACGGTCGGCCCGTGTACGAAGGACCCGTTCAAGAGCTGATCGACGAGCTCGCGAAACTCCCGGGGGTGGGACCGCGCGGCGCGCAGCGCATCGCGTTCCACCTCCTCGGGGTGCAGCCGACCGACATCGATCGGCTCACCAATGCCCTCACCCGCGTGCGCAACGACGTGCGCTACTGCGAGGTGTGCGGCAACGTCTCCGCCGAACAGCGGTGCCGGATCTGCTCGGACCCGCGCCGCGACGCGTCCAAGATCTGCGTGGTGGAGGAGGCGAAGGACGTCCAGGCCGTCGAGCGCACCCGCGAGTACCGCGGGCTCTATCACGTCCTCGGCGGCGCGCTGAACCCCATCAAGAGCGTCGGACCCGACAAACTGCGGATCCGCGAACTGCTCGTCCGGCTCGGTACCTCGGTCGACGGGGTCGACGTCGACGAGGTGATCATCGCCACGGACCCGAACACCGAGGGCGAGGCCACTGCGGCCTTCCTGGTGCGCATGCTCAAGGACTTCCCGGGCCTCACGGTGACGCGCCCCGCGGCGGGTCTGCCGATGGGAGCCGAGCTCGAGTTCGCCGACGAGCTGACCCTCGGCCGCGCCATGAGCGGCCGGCGTTCGCTGTCCGAGCCGCCCCGCATCCTCGAAGAGACGCCGCCGAGCTGACCCGTGGACGCCGCAGAAGTGCTGGCCCGCTTGGGTGCGCCCGAGGGCATCGTCGCGGTCGACGGGCCGTCCGGGGCCGGGAAGTCCACCTACGCCCGACGCCTCGTCGACGATCTCCGGGCCGGCGGCACCCGCACGGCGCTGGTCCGGACAGACCACTACGCCACCTGGGACGACCCGGTGTCGTGGTGGCCGCAGCTCGTCGCCGAGGTGATCGACCCGCTCGTTCGTGGGCGCAACGCCTTCTACCGCCCGGTGGTCTGGCGCGAGGGCGTCCCGTCGCCGGGCGAGGAGGTGCGCCTGCCGTGGGCGCCGCTGATCGTCATCGAGGGAGTCTCGAGTGCGCGCCGCTCCTTCGCCCACCGGCTCTCGCTGGCGCTGTGGCTGGACGGCGGCACCGAGCAGCAGCGGCTGGAGCGGGCGGTCGCGCGCGACGGTGAGGAGTCACGCGCCGAGCTCGGCCGGTGGCAGGAATTCGAGCGCGGCTGGTTCGCGGTCGACGGTACGCGCGACCGCTGCACGGTGGTCGAGTCCGTGCTCGAGGCGTAGAACCTGTCGGTGCCCTGTGGCATCGTCGGGCCATGGACGCGCGCACCGGCGACGAGGCCCTCAAGGCGGACCTCCAGGACTACCTGGACCGTGCGCGGGATGCGCTGATCTGGAAACTCGAGGGCCTCGGTGAGTACGACCTGCGCCGTCCCCTCACACCGACGGGCACGAATCTTCTGGGCCTGGTCAAGCACTGTGCGATGGTCGATTCGGGCTATCTCGGCGGCTGCTTCGCCCGGCCCTTCACCCACCCGTACCTCCCGGATCCGGAGGCGCCGGACCACATCGCCGACGACGACCTGTGGGTGCGGGCCGACGAGCCGACGGCGGCGATCGTCGACCTGTTCGCCCAGTCCCGGGCGCACGCCACCGCCACCCTCGCGGCACTCCCGCTCAGCGCCCTCGGGACGGTGCCGTGGTGGGGCGAGCGGGGCCGGGCGGTCACGCTGCACCGTCTCGCGATGCACACCTTCTTCGACCTCGACCGGCACGCCGGCCAGGCGGACATCGTCCGCGAACTGATCGACGGTGCGGTGGGCCTGCAGCCGGGAAACACCAACCTCCCCGACGGCGTCGATCGCCCGGTGCATCGCGCGAAGATCGAAGCCGCCGCGCGGGCCGCGGAATAGGATCCGAGCATGCGACTGCGCGACCGTCCCATCGTCGAGGTCTCCCGTGAACTCCCCTGCAGCCCGGAGGAGGCGTGGCACCTCGTCACCGACATCACGCTCCCCACGCGGGCCGAGGGCGACCTGCAGCGCGCGGAGTGGCTCGACGGGGCCACGGGCGTCGAGGTCGGGGCCCGCTTCCGTGGATACAACGCGGATCCCGAGATCGGCGAGTGGTGCACCGAGCCCGTCGTCGCCGAGGTCGAGCCCGGTCGGCGATGGGTGTGGAGCGTCGGCCCCGTCGATGATCCGCTGGCCACCTGGGGGTTCGAGGTCGAACCCACCGAGACGGGCGCGCGCGTCCGACAATGGGCGCGTGCGGGAACGGGGTCCTCGCCGCTGAGCGAGTACATCGCGCAGCACCCGGAGCAGGAGGCGCAGATCATCGACTTCCGCCTCGGCATCTGGCGCGACGGTATGCGCGCGAACCTCGATCTCCTGGCGCGGGAGACGAGCTGACGTGGCCGCCGGGTACACCCTCTTCGACACAGCCGTCGGGCGGTGCGGGATCGCCTGGGGCGCAGACGGTGCCGTGACCGCCGTCCGGCTGCCGGAGGAGTCCGACGAGGTGACCTCGCAGTACCTCGGCGAGGGTGCACAGGCCTCCGCACCACCGTCGGAGGTGGCCCGCGTCATCGCCGCCGTCGTCGATCTGGTCTCGGGCGCGAACCTCGATGACGATCTCGCCTGGGTGCCCCTGGACATGCACGGGCTCACGGACTTCCAGCGTGCGGTCTATGACGTCGCGCGCAGGATCCCGCCCGGCTCCACTCGTACCTACGGCGAGATCGCTACGGAAATAGGGCTTCCCGGCTCCGCCCGTGCTGTCGGCCGAGCGCTGGGGGAGAATCCGTACCCGCCCGTGGTGCCCTGCCATCGCGTCACCGCGGCGAACGGCCGCACCGGCGGTTTCTCCGCCGGCGGCGGTGTCACCACCAAGATGCGCCTGCTCGCCACCGAGCAGGCCGTGCTCGGCCTCTGGTGACTACCCCCACCGGCGCAGCGCCCGGACCTACTTCCGCAGCCGCTCGCGGCGCAGCAGATCCACGTCCGGCAGATCCAGCGGCTCGAGCGACCGTCCGGTCGCGCGGGCCAGGAGGTAGTCGGCCAGCTCGGGGTTCCGGGCGAGCGCCGGGCCGTGCATGTAGGTGCCGAGCACGCTGCCCTGCACCACCCCGTCGACCGCCTCGCCGGCACCGTTGCCGGTTCCCCGGACCACACGCTGCAGCGGCCGGGCGTCGGGTCCGAGCGTCGATCCGCCCCGGTGGTTCTCGAAACCCGTGAGCGGCTGGGTGAGGCCGTCGATGAGCGGGCGTCCCTCGATCTCGCCGATCGATCGGGTCGCCTGCGGCGTCGTGGTGAGGTCGAACAGCGAGATGCCGTCGACCTTCTCGCCCTCGGAGGTCTCGTACCAGTGGCCGAAGACCTGGATCGCGGCGCAGATCGCCAGCACGGGGGCGCCCTTCGCGGCGGCCTCCTGCAGGCCCGGGTAGCGGGTCATGTGCCGGGTGGCCAGGCGCTGCGCGTTGTCCTCCGCGCCGCCGAGCGTGTAGACATCGCACGATGCGGGCACGGGATCGGCCAGGGTGATCGGCAGGACCTCGGCGTCGATGCCGCGCAGCCGCGCGCGCTGGCGCAGCACCAGGGCGTTGCCGCCGTCGCCGTAGGTACCCATGACATCGGGCAGCACCAGGCCGATGACCAGAGTGGACTCGGTGATCCGGGCCTCGGATCCGGAGAAGTCGATCATGCGCGCCGCCCTTCCAGAGCCGTGTTCAGGTCGCGGAACGCCGTGTAGTTGGCGAGCACCTCCACGCGTCCGGGCGGGCACGAGGCGATCGCCGCGACGGGATCGGCCACGAGTGAATGCTCGGCGCCCGCGTAGGTCAGCCGCACCGCGAGATCGGCGGCGCGTTCACCCGAGGCCACGACCTTGCCGTTCTCGAACCGCTCGAACTGCACGTCCCACAGCCAGGAGAGGTCCTCGCCGTCGGGCACCTGCCCGTTGACGGCGATCACCAGCCCTTCGGCGGTGCCATCGATCATCGACATCGCCTCCTGCCAGCCGGCGGGGTTCTTCGCGAGCAGCATCCGGACGGTGTGCCCGCCGACGGTCACCGTCGAGTAGCGGCCCGCGACCTCGCCGACGGTGCCGACGGCCTCGACTGCGGCGCGCGGGTCGGCGCCCATCGCGACCGCGGCGGCGACGGCCTGTGCGGCGTTGCCGCGGTTGGCCCGGCCGGGGAGCTTGAGGACCAGCGGCGCGACGAAGCCGTCGGGGCCGTGGATGTTCTCATCGTCGACCCACCAGTCGGGGGTGGGCCGGGAGAAGTCGGTTCCCGTCGAGTACCAGTGGTCGCCGTCGCGGACGATGGGTTCACCCGAGCGCGGGCAGGAGGTGGAGTCGCTGGTCCAACCGCTTCCGGCGGCCACCCATACGACCTTCTTCGCGTCGTAGGCGACGGACGTGACGAGGACGTCGTCGCAGTTCGCGATCACCGTGAGCTCGGGGTGCGCGTCGACCCCCGCGCGCAGGCGGCGCTCGATGGCGTTGATCTCGCCGACCCGGTCCAGCTGGTCGCGGGAGAGGTTGAGCAGCACGAGAGCCTCGGCCCCCGTCGCGTCGAGGACGTGCGGGACGTGCAGCTCGTCCACCTCGAGGGCGGCCAGCGAAGCGCGCTGGTGCGCGGTGAGCGCGGCGACGATGCCGGCGTCCATATTGGCCCCGTCGGCCTGCGTCGCCACGTCGCGTCCCGTCGTGGCGAGCGCAGCGGCCGTCATCCGCGTGGTGGTGGACTTGCCGTTGGTACCGGTCACGACCGCGGTGCGCTTACCCGCCGCGAGCCGGGCCATGAGGTTCGGCTCGATCTTGAGCGCGACCAGGCCGCCGATCATCGAGCCCTTGCCGCGTCCGGCGCGCTGCGACGCCCAGGCTGCGGATCGGGCGGCGAGCAGCGCCGCGCGGGCGCGGAGGGGGAGTCCGGGCATGCGGTCCAGAATAGGGCAAGCTGGATTCATGGCTGAACTGCACGAGGACCGACGGCGGGCGCTCTCGTTCGGGGCGCTGGCCGAGGATTACGACCGGCTCCGGCCCCGCTACGCGGACGTCACGGTCGACGCGATCGCGGCGGGAGCGGGCAGCGCCGTCGACATCGGCGCGGGTACGGGGATCCTGTCGCGGCAGCTTCGGGACCGCGGCGTCGAGGTGCTGGCCGTGGAACCGGACGCCGCGATGGCGGAGGTCGCGCGGGCATCGGGAGTGCCGGCGGAGGTCGCGACCTTCGAGGAATGGGATGCCCGCGGCCGCACCTTCGACCTCGTCACCTTCGGGCAGTCCTGGCACTGGGTGGACGCCGACACCGCGGTGCCGCGCCTGGCGGATCTCCTCAACCCGGGCGGCCGCGTCGTGCTGCTGTGGAACAAGCTGCGCCCGACGACCCCGTCGAACGACGCCCTCCGCGCCGCGAGCGAGGACTACGTCAACGTCGAGGCGGCGGGCGCGGGTACCGCGCACGACCAGATGTTCGCGATGGCGGAGCTGCGCGGTCGGTTCGAGGCCGCGGGCTTCACGGTGACCGAGCGGGAGGACGGCTGGACCGAGACGCAGGCGAAGGACCGCTGGCTCGACCTCGCCTTCACCTACTCGGGGCACTCAACCCTGCCGGACGACCGCCGCGCCGCCCTGCGCGCCGCGCTCTCCGAGGTCATCGGTGACGGTGACGTCGAGCTCGCCGCCGGCACCATCGCCCTCGTCGCCCGGAAGCGCTGACGCGGGCTTCCGGAGCATCCCCAGGAGGCAGCCGGCGATGACCGTGGCGGCCCCGGCCAGCGCGAGCGCCGACGGATGCTCGCCCAGGACGATCGCACTCGCAGCGATCCCGACGACCGGCACCAGGAGCGTCGCGGGAGCCACCGTCGACGCCGGATAGCGGGCCATCAGCGCGCCCCACAGCCCGTACCCGACGACGGTGCTGAGGATCGCGATGTACGCGACCCCGAGGAGAGCGAGGCGCCCGTCCGTGCCGTCGAGGCTGTGGGCCAGGGCCTTCCAGCCGACGGTGGGACCCTCGACGACCGCGCTCAGGGCGAGCATGGGCAGGGGCGGGATCACCGACATCCACAGGGTGAACCGGAAGGGCTCCGACGGTGCCGCCAGGCGCTGCCCGATGTTGCCGAACGCCCAGCTCAGGCCGCCGAGCAGGGTCAAGACGACGCCCAGCACTCCGACACCGGCTGCGGCGTCCGCGCGGTCGGCGATGATCAGAGCCATGCCCACGACGGCGATGCCGATCCCGGCGATCTGCCGCACGGCCAGCTTCTCGTGCAGCAGGACCGCACCGAGCAACACCGTGAACGGCGCCGAGGACTGCAGCACCAGCGATGCCAGGCCCGTCGGCATCCCGATGTGCATCGCGGTGAACAACAGCCCGAACTGGAAGGTCCCCGAGCCCAGGCCGTAGAGCACGAGCCACGTCACGGGGCCCTTCGGCGGGCGCACGAACAGCAGGACGGGGAGCGCGAGCACCAGGAAGCGCAGCGCGCCCAGGAACAGGGGCGGGAAGTAGTCGAGGCCGTAGCGGATGGCGAGGAAGTTCAGTCCCCACAGCACGACGACGAACAGGGCGACGAGGCGGTGGCGGGGACTCATGCCCTCCACTGTTCCCACCGCGGACCGGAAGGACAATCGAATACTTCTTGACCGTCCATGTAGCTTGACTGAATGGACGTCCATCGCCTGCGGATCCTTCGTGAGCTCGCCGACCGCGGCACCGTCGCCGCGACCGCGGCGGCCATGGACATGACCCCGTCGGCGGTCTCGCAGCAGCTCAAGGTGCTCGCGCGGGAGGCGGGCGTGGACCTGCTCGAGCCCGACGGTCGGCGGGTGCGCCTCACGGACGCCGGCCTCGCGCTCGTGGTTCGCGCGGAATCGGTGCTGGGCGAACTCGATCGGGCGCGCGCGGAGATGGACCGCTATCGCTCGACCCCCGTCGGCGTGGTGCGGCTGACCCTCTTCCCGTCGGCCGCGGAGCTGCTCCTGCCCGGCGTCCTGCGACGCACCGCCGCCGCGGGTGTGCAGGTGGCGGCCGCGGACGTCGACCTGCCCGGCACGGAGCTGCCGGCGATGCTGGCCGACGCCGACGTGGTGGTCGCGCACCGGGACGAACGCGCCGCGGCCCTGGGCGGACCGCGCATCGCCTCCCGCGTGCTCATGCGCGAACCGATCGATCTGGTGGTGCCCGTCGATCATCCGCTCGCGGCGGCCGGCCGGGTCGATGCCACCCAGCTCGCCGATCTGGACTGGATCAGCGTGCGGGACGGCTTCCCCGTCGACGACGTGCTCCGTTCCCTCGCCACTCTCACCGGCGTGCAGCCGCGGGTGGTGCAGCGGATCAACGACTTCCACACCATCCAGGCGATGGTCGCCGCCGGACTGGGAGTGGCGCTCGTGGCCCGCCACGCGGTGACGCACCCCGGCGTGCGCGGGCTGGAGATCGTCGGTGTGCTCGCCGCCCGCATCCTCGAGGTGGCGACCCGACCCGGGGCCGAACGCCGGCCCGCTGTGGCGGCGGTTCTGCGCGCCCTCGACGAGGAGGTCGCGGCGGTGAGTTGACGTCCGCGTCGAAGTCATCCCATGATTTCGGGGATGCCGTCGAACCCGGAACCCTCCGCTCCGCCCGCGCTGCGGGCCGTCGGCGCTCTGACGTGCGCTGCTGCCCTGATCGTCATGGGTATCTGCCTGCGCCTGATCTTCGGCAGCTCATCGGCGGTGCTCTCGGAGATCCGCGACGCGTACGGCTTGAGCGGGGCGGAGGTCGCGCTGCTGACCACGGGCCCCGTCATCTGCCTGGGCCTGTTCTCGGCCGTGACGCCGAGGCTGGCGCGTCGGTTCACCGCGGTCGTGGTGGCGACGATCGCCGTCCTGATGGTGGCGGTGGGGAGCGCCGTGCGGATCGTTCCCACGTGGACGGTGCTGCTGTGCGGCACGATGCTCGCGGGCGCGGGGATCGCGATGGGCAACGTGCTCGGGCCGGTCCTCGTGCGGATCTTCTTCCCGCATCGGATCGGCCTGATGACGGGGCTGTTCACGGCGATGGTGTGCGCCTCCACAGGAGTCGCCTCGGCGCTGACGGTTCCCGGCGCGACGGCGCTGGGCGGCAGCTGGCGGGGCGCGCTCGCGCTGTGGGCCGTCCCCGCCGTCGTCGCGGCCGCACTGCTGGCGACGATCACCGTGCGGTACCTCCGGTTCCGCCGGAGCGTCCCCGAGGCCGACGGTGCCGCCGAGCGCGGCGCGGCCAGGGCGGTGCTGCGCAGCCCCGTCGCGTGGGCGGTCACGGGATTCATGGGCCTGCAGTCCTTGCAGGCCTACGCGCTGATCGGATGGATCCCCACGATCTACCGCGATCGCGGGCTGTCCGCCGAAACGGCCGGTGCGATGCTCGCGATCGGCGGCCTGCTCAGCGTGGTCACCGCATTGAGCTTCCCGCAGTGGGCGGCGCGCCGGCGCGACCAGCGGATCGTCGCCGTGGCGGCGGTGGGTCTGCAGGCGATCGGGGTGTTCGGCGTGCTGGCCTTCGGTGACGGGATCGGCGCGTGGATCGCGAACGTCTTCGTCGGATTCGGGCTCGGCGCGATGATCTCGCTGGCGGTGACGATGATGAATCTGCGCGTCGCCACCACCGCGCAGGCCGTCTCGCTCTCCGCGATGTCGCAGACGGTGGGCTACCTGCTCGCCGCGTGGGGGCCGATGCTGATGGGTGTGCTGCACGGCGTGCGCGGCACCTGGACGATCCCGCTGATCTCCCTGCTGGTGCTGCTGATGCCGCTACTGCTGTGCGGGCTCGTCGCCGGAGGGGACAGGACCGTCGGTGCGCGGGGCGGGGTGTCCCGCGACGGTGTGCAGCCCGGCGGGCAGGAAGCGTAGGAGCAGCTCCCGTGCCGCGGCGGAGTCGCCGTCGACCAGGTGGGTGAGCTGCACGCCCTCGTACAGCGCCACCGCGAATCGGGCCAGCGCCGCGGCATCCGGGGCGGGGACGAAGCGGGAGAGCGCTGCGGACAGCCGATCCCGGATCGCTCCGTCGCGCTCGGTCAGGCGTGCGGCGGCGACGGCGTCGCGCGCGGCGAAGATGGTGAACTCGGTGGAGAGCAGGCCCCACCGACGCTCCTCGGGGTCGTCGGGTGCGGCCGCCCGGGCGGCGCCGGCGATGGCGTCCTCGAGGGAGTCCGCGGCGTCGATCACCGCCGCCACCCGCCCGATCTGCCGCTCCGTGTGCCGGTCGAACAGGGCGAGGAACAGGGCCTCCTTGCCTGAGAAGTTCGAGTAGAAGGCGCCGCGGGAGAGCTCGGCGCGGCGGCAGATCTCGTCCATCGACGCGGCGTGATAGCCCCGCTCGGCGAAGACGTCCAGGCCCGCGTCGAGGAAGCGCTCGACACTGCGTGCACGCGTCTGTTCGCCCTTCGCCACGGCCCCTCCGTTTCGTTGACGCCCGGTGTGATGCGTGCCATGCTATCGATAAGTAGAACGCCGAGTCTAGTTATGAATGGGAGAGAGGCGGGCCATGGCCGAGGAGATGTCGACGGGACTGGACGGCTTCGCGCCCGATGCGATCGTGGTGGGAGCGGGTCTCGCGGGCCTCGTCGCCGCGTACGAGCTCTCGCGGGCGGGGCGCCGGGTCCTGATCGTCGACCAGGAGAACCGCAACAACCTCGGTGGCCAGGCCTTCTGGAGCCTGGGCGGACTGTTCCTCGTGGACTCGCCGGAGCAGCGCCGCCTCGGGATCAAGGACTCCTTCGAGCTGGCGTGGCAGGACTGGACCGGTTCGGCGGGCTTCGACCGTGAGGACGAGGATCACTGGCCTCGCCAGTGGGCCCGCGCCTACGTCGAGTTCGCGACGCACCGCAAGCGCGACTACCTGCGTCGCCTCGGCCTCGGCTTCACCCCCGTCGTGGGTTGGGCCGAACGGGGCGGCGGCGCGGCCGACGGCCATGGCAATTCGGTGCCCCGCTTCCACCTCACCTGGGGCACCGGGCCCGAGGTGGTGCGCGTCTTCCGTGAGCCGGTCGAACGTGCCGAGGCGCAGGGCCTGGTGTGCTTCGCTTTCCGGCGCCGCGTGGACGAGCTGGTCACCGGCGACGACGGAGCGATCGTGGGCGTGCGCGGCGCGGTCCTGGAGCCCACGGACCTCGAGCGCGGCGTCGCCAGCAGTCGGGAGACGATCGGGGAGTTCGAGTTCCGCGCGCCGACGGTGCTCGTGACCTCCGGCGGCATCGGCCACAACTTCGAGCTCATGCGCACCTACTGGCCCACCGAGCGGCTCGGCCCGTTCCCGAAGCACATGATCGCGGGCGTCCCCGCCCACGTCGATGGCCGTATGCTCGCGATCGCCGAGGCCGCGGGCGCGAACATCGTCAACCGGGACCGGGTCTGGGCCTACACCGAGGGGATCCACAACTGGGACCCGATCTGGCCCGATCACGCGATCCGCATCATTCCGGGGCCGTCCTCGCTGTGGTTCGACGCGAACGGCAACCGCTTCGCGGCGCCGAACTTCCCCGGCTTCGACACGAACGCGACGATGAAGGCGATCCTCGAGACCGGCTACGACTACTCGTGGTTCGTGCTCACCGAGACGATCATCGAGAAGGAGTTCGCGCTCTCCGGTTCGGAGCAGAACCCGGACATCACCGAGAAGGACCTGAAACTCGCTCTCGGCCGGGTGAAGTCGAAGGGGGCGCCGGGCCCCGTCGAGGCCTTCAAACAGCACGGCGAGGACTTCGTCGTGGCCGACACGCTGGAGGACCTGGTCGCCGGCATGAACGCCATCGGCCGCGGCGGGCAGGTCGATCTCGATCGCCTGCGCTCGCAGATCGAGGCGCGGGACCGCGAGACGACCAATTCCTTCAGCAAGGACGCGCAGCTGCAGGCGATGCACAACGCGCGGAACTACCTGGGCGACAAGGTGGTGCGCGTGGCCAAACCGCATCGTATCCTCGACCCCGCGCACGGCCCGCTCATCGCGGTGCGCCTGAACATCCTCTCGCGCAAGACGCTGGGCGGGCTCGAGACCGATCTCTCCGCGCGCGTCCTCGGGGCCGACGGTGCGCCCGTCCCCGGCTTGTACGCGGCCGGCGAGGTGGCCGGGTTCGGCGGGGGCGGCGTGCACGGCTACAACGCCCTGGAGGGCACGTTCCTCGGCGGATGCATATTCTCGGGAATGACGGCGGGCCGCGCTGCGGCGGCCGCCACCGGCGGAGACAAGGGAGTGCGGGCGTGAGCGGACGGACGGCATTGGTGACCGGGGCGACCTCGGGCATCGGCTACGAGACGGCGAAGCTACTGGTGCAGAAGGGCTACCGGGTCCTCGGTACCAGCCGCGATCCGGAGAAGATCGCCGCCGACAAGCGGATCCCCGGCGTGGAGTACCTCGCGCTGGACCTCGCCGACCGCGACTCCGTCGCCGCGTGCGCGACCGCGGCCGGTGCTGTCGACGTCGTCGTGAACAACGCGGGCGAGAGCCAGTCCGGGCCGCTCGAGGAGCTGCCCGCAGAGGCGGTCGACCGACTCTTCCAGACCAACGTCTTCGGTGCGGTGCAGCTCACCCAGCGGTTGCTTCCGGCGATGCGCGAGCGCCGCTACGGCCGTGTGATCATGGTCGGTTCGATGCTCGCGAGTTTCCCCCTCGCCTACCGCGGTTCGTACGTCGCGGCGAAGGCCGCGCTCAAGGGCTTCGCCGCCGCGGCCCGGCAGGAGCTCTCGCCCTTCGGGGTGTGGGTGTCCACGGTGGAGCCCGGCTCGATCGCCACCGGTATCGGCGAGCGGCGCACCAAGTACGTGGCCGATGATTCGGTGTACCGCAAGGATTTCGACACGATGATCGACAACCTCGACGCGAACGAGCGGGCGGGTATCACTCCGGCTCGGGTCGCGGAGATCATCGTGAAGGCGATCGAAGCCGATAAGCCGCGCGAGTTCTACGCGGTGGGGAGCAACGCGCCGCTGGTCTTCCTGCTCAAGCGGCTCGTCCCGGTGGAGGTGGTCTCGTCGATCGTCGCGCGAAGGCACGGCCTCAAGCGGTAGGCCGCCACCCCGTCCGGGTGATCGCCTCCTGCAGGATCGCCGCGGCCTCGGGGAAGCGTTCGGGCTGCGGTCCGGCGTAGGCCAGTCGAAGGTGATTGCCGGTCGGCTCGGCCGGGAACCACTCGTCGCCGGGGCCGACGACGAGGCCGTCGCGGCGGCACCTGTCGACCACCGCTCCGAGGTCGATCTCGGCGGGCAGGCGTGCCCACAGGGCGAGACCGCCGCGGGGGACGGCGTCCACGGCGACCGCCGGCGCGTGGTCGTGGAGGGAGTGCAGCAGCAGGTCCCGGCGCTCGCCGAGGTCGCGTCCGAGCCGTCGTAGGTGGGTACTCCACGCCGGGGTGGTGACAACTTCGAGGGCGACCGCCTGCAGCACGCCGCTCACGTACATCGCGTCGGCCTGGGTATCGGCGAGGATCCGGTCGCGCGCCGGCCCCCGCGCGATCACCGCCGCGACCCGCACCGCCGGGGCGACGCTCTTGCTGAGCGAGCGGATGTACACCACGTGCCCCGCGTCATCGCGCGCCGCGAGGGGAACGGGCGCAGCGTCGATACCGAAGTCGCGGGCGTAGTCGTCCTCGATGAGGAAGGCGCCGGCGGTGCGGACGGCGTCCAGGACGGCCTCCGCGCGCTCCGTGTCCCACACGGCCCCCGTCGGGCTCGCGAAGGCGGGCTGGGCGTAGAAGGCCCGGGCTCCGGTCTCGGCGAGGACCCTGCGGACGACGTCCGGGTCGGGGCCCGACGGTCCGCTCGGCACCGGCACCACGTCGACCCCCGCCTGCTCCGCGGCCAGGATGGCTCCCCAGTACGTGGGGGACTCCATGACGAGCGGCCGGCCCGCGCCGACCAGTGCTCGGAAGGTCGTGAGGAGCGCCCCCTGGCTGCCGGGGGTCACCACGACGTCACGGGTACCCACGGGGCCGACGCCCGCGGACGTGAGTGCGGCCAGTTCGGCGGCGAACCACGACCGCAATTCGGGGATTCCTGCGACGGGCGGCCTGCCCAGTAGTGCCTCGCTCCGGGCGGCCCGTGCCAGCGCCGGACGCACGAGCCGTTCGGGTAGCAGTTCGCGCGCGGGGTAGCCGGAGTGCAGGCCGATGGCGTCGCCGTCCGACGGCTGCAGCGAGGTGGGCGAGGCGGGGTTGCGCCGGCCCACCGCTCCGAGGGCCGCGGTCTGCCAGCCGAGGTCGACGGGACGCGCCGCGCGCTCGACCCGCACGAAAGTGCCTATACCCGGACGAGTTTCGATCTCGCCGAGCGCGGTCAGTGAGCGCAGGGCCTGCTGCACCGTGACAGGGCTCACCCGGTGCTCGGCGACGAGGGCTCGCGTCGAGGGCAGCTTCGCGCCTGGGGGCGCCGCGGCGATCCACGCCCGCAGCGCTGTCGTCAGACGCGCTCCACTGCTATCGTTGGACATGAGTCAACATGATAGCGCTACTGTAGTTGAAACGCCGGTGATACCGAGGCCGTACCGCGGGCGCGCCGGTCTGCTGTGGGGGCTGCTCGGTGTACTGGCCTTTTCGTTCACCGTGCCCTTCACGCGCGTCGCCATCGCCGACGGTGGCCTCCCGCCGCTGTTCGTCGGCGCGGGGCGGGCGGTGATCGCTGCGGCGCTCGCGGGGCTCGCCCTCGTCGTGACGCGGCAGGCGCTCCCGCGGGGTAGGCAGTGGCTGCGGGTGTGCGTCGTCGCGCTCGGCGTGGTGGTCGGCTTCCCTGTCCTGACCTCGTTCGCGCTGACCACCTCGTCGGCCTCGCACGGCACCGTGGTGATCGCGCTCCTACCCGCGGCGACCGCCGTGGCGGCGGTGGTGCGAACAGGGGAGCGGCCGCGCGGGGCCTTCTGGGGCGCCGTGGCGGTGGGCGCGGTGTGCGCCGTCGCCTTCGCCGTGCTGCAGGGCGGTGGCATCGGGGCTCTGCACCCGTCCGATCTGTTGCTGTTCGGCGCGGTGCTCGCCGCGGCCATCGGGTACGCGGAGGGCGGCTTGCTCTCCCGGGAACTCGGTGCTTGGCAGACGATCTCGTGGGCCCTGGTGGTGGCGGCGCCGGTGATGGCGGCACTCACGGTCTTCAGCGCACGGGGCGGCGTCAGCGGCACGACGTCGGGCTGGTGGGCCTTCGCCTACCTCGGAGTGGTGAGCATGTTCCTGGGATTCTTCGCCTGGTACCGCGGGCTGGCGATCGGACCGATGACGACGGTCAGCCAGGTCCAACTCGTCCAACCCGTCTTCGGGATCACCTGGGCGGCGCTGCTTCTCGGCGAGTCGATCGGCTGGTCGACGGTGCTCGGCGGCCTCGCCGTCATCGCCGCCGCGACTGCCGCCGTGCGCACCCGAACCCGCTGATCCCCTGCCTGAACGGAGGCAGAAGTGGAAATGACGAGTGGGTGTGGCGCAGCGCCACACCCACTCGTCACGATCCGAGGTTCTACGGAGCCCACGTCCGCGTCGAGGCTTCGCCGACGGCCTCTTCCACGGACCGGCGGCTACCGTTGGCGCGGTTGACAGCCGAGACCACGGCACGCAGCGAGGCGGTGGTGATCGACGGGGCGATGCCGACACCCCAGACGGTGCGGTCCTCGTCGCCCACGCGGACGATGGCCTCGACGTAGGCCGCGGCCTGCGCGTCGTCGCCGGCGGAGAGGGCGTGCTCGCTGTAGTCCAGCACCCGTACGTCGAAGCCGACGGTGCCGATCGCGTCGACGAAGGCCGCGAGCGGGCCGTTGCCCTCGCCGGAGATCTCCTGCTCCTTGCCGTCGACCTTGACCACGGCGTCGATGCGGTCGACGCCACCGTCGATCTCGGACGCGGTCACCTTCTGGCGCATGCGCTCCAGGGGCAGGATCGGATCGATGTACTCGCCGGCGAAGACGTCCCACATCTCCTTGGGTGTGACCTCGCCGCCCTCGCCGTCGGTGATCTTCTGCACCGACTGGCTGAACTCGATCTGCAGGCGTCGCGGCAGCTGGAGCCCGTGGTCGGACTTCATGATGTAGGCGACGCCGCCCTTGCCGGACTGGCTGTTGACGCGGATGACGGCTTCGTAGCTGCGGCCCACGTCCTTGGGGTCGATCGGCAGGTACGGCACCTGCCACAGGATGTCGTCGACGTCCTTATCGGCCTCGTCGGCGTCGATCTTCATCTGATCGAGGCCCTTGTTGATCGCGTCCTGGTGGCTGCCGGAGAAGGCGGTGTATACCAGGTCGCCGCCGTAGGGGTGCCGCTCGGGCACGGGCAGCTGGTTGCAGTACTCGACGGTACGGCGGATCTCGTCGATGTCCGAGAAGCTGATCTGCGGATCGATGCCGCGGCTGAACATGTTCAGGCCGAGCGTGACCAGACAGACGTTGCCGGTGCGCTCACCGTTGCCGAACAGGCAGCCCTCGATGCGGTCGGCACCGGCCAGGTAGCCCAGCTCTGCCGCTGCGACGCCCTCGCCGCGGTCGTTGTGCGGGTGCAGCGACAGGATGACGCTGTCGCGGCGAGCCAGGTTGCGGCTCATCCACTCGATGGAATCGGCGTAGACGTTCGGGGTGGCCATCTCGACGGTGGCGGGCAGGTTCAGGATCATCGGCTTCGCGGGGGTCGGCGCGATGATCTCGGTGACCGCGTCGCAGACCTCCTTGGCGAAGGAGAGCTCGGTGCCCGTGTAGGACTCGGGGGAGTACTCGTAGCGCCACTCGGTGTCCGGGTACTTCTTCTCCTCCTCGAGCACCTTGTGCGCCGCATCGGTCGCGATCTTCTTGATCGCCGCCTTGTCGGCGCGGAAGACCACGCGGCGCTGCAGGACCGAGGTCGAGTTGTAGAAGTGGACGATCACGTTCTTCGCGCCCTGGCAGGCCTCGAAGGTGCGCTCGATCAGCTCGTCGCGGCACTGCACGAGCACCTGGATCGTCACGTCGTCGGGGATGGCGCCGTCCTCGATGATCTCGCGGACGAAGTCGTAGTCGGTCTGGCTGGCGGACGGGAAGCCGACCTCGATCTCCTTGTAGCCCATGCGGACCAGCAGGTCGAACATGCGCCGCTTGCGCGCCGGGCTCATGGGATCGATGAGGGCCTGGTTCCCGTCGCGCAGGTCCACCGCGCACCACAGGGGAGCGGTGGTGGCCACCTTGTCCGGCCAGGTGCGGTCGGGGAGCTCGATGTGCTCGACCTCGTCGCCGAAGGAACGGTAGCGGTGCGCGGGCATCGCGCTTCCGCGCTGTGGGTTCCACGCGGGCTGCCCCGGGTTGCGGGGGCCGGCCGGAGCGGAGATCTTCGATACGCCGGAGGTGTAGGAATCGGCTGCAGGGCTCATGGTGAAAGAGGCTACTTTCTCGTCAGCGCCCCCGCGGCTGGCAGGGACGGAATCGGTCGTCGTGCGACCTGAGGGTCTCGACCGGCGCTGCCGTTGTTCCACGGCTCAACCCGCGACGGGGAGCCGGTCTGGATCAGACCCCGCCGCGGCAACCGAGGAGAAGAGCGCGCCACTGCACACGTCGAATGTAGCGCACGATCGCCCGGCCCGGTACCCGGCCGCACCGTGCTCGGACCTCGGACCGATCGCAGGGGCGTCGCGCGCCGGTCCCGCCGAGGCGACGGAGTGTGACATGGAACACGTTCTCCTGCCGGGGCCGGTGTGATGCAGGCTACTGAAATGTGTGATCATGAATATAAAGCTGGGCATTCTGTCCCAGATCCACGGGAAACCCGCAGGACGCCGCGCCGGGAATGAACCTTCTTGCGTCGTACGCGTTCGACCTGCGGTGTTCCTGTGACCTTCGCCCACGGGAATTCCGGTTGAAGATGTTGCAATTTCAACGTCCTGCTCCCTACAATTCTGCGATTGCAACCGTTGTGCGTTGCGATCGTCACGCAGAGGAGAGCTTGGTGGACCACGTGGTGCACTCCCTGACCGGAGCCCAGTACGGAATGTGGCTCGGTCAGCAGATGTCCCCGGACGTCGCCTACACCGTCGCGCAGTACGTCGACATCCGCGGTCCGTTCGACGTCGCGACCATGCAGACCGCCACGCGCGAGGCGAGCGACGAGTTCTTCTCCCCCTACCTGCGCATCGAGGTGGACGAGTCGGGTGCCCCGGTGCAGTGGCTCGATCGCTCCATCGACGCCGCGGCTCAGGTGATCGACCTCGGCCTCGCGGATCTGCCCGAGGACCAGCGCATCGACGCCGCCGTCGCGTGGATGCGCGCCGAGTACTCCCGCCCGATCGATCTCGCGACCGACGAGCTCATCATCAATCGGCTCATCCACGTCTCCGACGACCGCTGGCTCTGGTACGCCCGCGCCCACCACGTCGTCATCGACGGCTACGGCGCCTCGATCCTGCAGCGCCGCGTCGCGGAGCTCTACACGGCGCACGCCACCGGCACCGAGGTGGCGCCGCTGAAGCCGGCCCCGCTGGCGCCCGAGGGCTTCGTGACCGCCGAGGAGAAGTACTTCGCCTCCGCCCGCTCCGAGGGCGACGCCGAGTACTGGGCCGAGGTCGTGGCCACGCTGCCCGAGGCGGCGGGACTGAGCCGCGTGGTCGCGGCACCGTCGACCCTGAACCTGCGCCGCAACGGCGAGCCGAGCGCCGAGGCGGGCGCGCGCCTCGAGGCCGCCGCCGAGCGACTCGGAACCAACCGCACCGGCCTGGTGATCGCGGCCTTCGGTGCGTACGTGGCCGCCGTCTCCGGTCGGGAGCAGATCTCGCTGTCGGTCCCCGTGGCCGCTCGCACGACCGCCGCGCTCCGCGGCTCGACGGGTATGACGGCCAACGTGCTGCCGGTCCCGGTCCGCGCCGGCTCCGGCGCCACCGTCTCCGACATCATCGACGGGACCGGGCTCGATCTGCGCAACGGGCTGCGCCACCAGCTCTACCCCGCCGCCCGGATGGAGGCGCCCACGATGCGTGAGGGCGTCGTCGGTTCCACCTTCGGCGACACGATCAACATCATGATGTTCTCGTCGGCCCTCGTCCTCGGAGAGGCCGCCGGCACCCTGAACCTGCTCACTTCCGGGCCCGCCGAGGACGTGGCGGTCACCGTCTACGAGTCCGAGCAGGGCGCGCTGCGGATCGACATGGAGGCGAATCCCGCGGCGTACACCGTGGCCGATCTCGATGCCCACTACGTGCGGTTCATGGAGTACCTCGAGCGCTTCGCGGCCGCCCCCGGCGGGACTCCGCTCTCCGCGCTCACCGTCGCCACCGACGCGGAGACCGAGGACTGGACCCGGTTCGCCGGGGCCGCTCAGGGCGCTCCCGCCGCAGCGGGGTCCTCGGTCCCGATGCCCGAGCTCCTGCGCCGCGCGGCCGCCGCGCATCCCGACCGCGTCGCCGTGGTCGACGGTGACCGCAGCATCACCTACGGCGAGCTGGACCGGTACAGCGACCGCCTCGCCCGCTACCTGATGACCGTCGGCGCGGCGCCCGAGGAGCGCGTGGCGCTGCGGATCCCGCGGTCGCTCGAGTCGGTGATCGCGGTGTGGGCCGTGACCAAGACCGGTGCCGCCTTCGTTCCGATCGATCCGAAACTGCCGGCCGAGCGCGCCGAGCACATCGCCACCGCTGCGGCGCCCGTCGCGACGCTCACCCCCGCGGACCTCGCCCGCGTGTGGGGACCCGGAGCGAACGCCGGCGCCAGCGAAGCGGATTGGCCGACGATCGACCTGGCGAACCCCGCCTACGTGATCTTCACCTCCGGGTCCACCGGCCGCCCCAAGGGCGTCAGCGTGACACACACGGGCCTGTCGAGCCTCGCCGCGGAGCTGGTGCGCTCGCACGGTCTCGCCGAGGGCTCACGCGTGATGCACTTCGTCTCCCCGGGCTTCGACGCCTCGGTGCTCGAGCTGCTCATGGCCGTCGACAGCGCTTCGACGCTCGTCGTGGTCCCGCCGGACGTGTACGGCGGCGAGGAACTGGAGGAGGTCCTCGCCCAGGGGCAGGTGAACGGCGGTTTCATCACGCCCGCCGCGGTCGCCACGCTCGACCCTGCGAAGCTCCCCGCGCTCACCTCGCTGGGCGTGGGCGGCGACACCGTGCCGCAGGCCCTGGTGGACAAGTGGGCGGGCGACAAGCGCACTCTCGTCAACGTCTACGGCCCCACCGAGACCACGATCGCCGTCACCCTCGGCGCGCTGCAGGGCTCCGAGCCGGTCCGTCTCGGCGGCCCGATTCCGGGGACCCGTCTCTACGTGCTCGACGCCGAACTGCGCCCCGCGCCAGCGGGCGTCGCCGGCGAGCTCTACATCTCCGGTCCGGGCATCGCCCGCGGCTACCACGGCAATCCCGTCCTCACGGCGGAGCGGTTCGTGGCGAACCCCTTCGAGTCCGACGGTGCGCGCATGTACCGGTCGGGAGACCTGGTCCGCTGGGACACCGACGGCAAGCTCGAGTTCCTCGGGCGTGTCGATTCGCAGGTGAAGCTGCGTGGTTTCCGCATCGAACTGGGCGAGATCGACGCCGCGGTCATGCGCGTGCCCGGCACCGAGCGCGCGGTCACCGTCGTCCACGGGGACGACACGGCCACAGCCGAACTCGTCACCTACGTGACCGGCACCGCCGATCCCGCCGCGATCACCGCGGGCATCTCCGCGGAGCTGCCGGCCTACATGGTCCCGGCGCACATCGTGGCGCTCGACGAGTTCCCGCTCACCGTCAACGGCAAGGTCGATCACAAGCGGCTGCCGCAGCCCGAGCGCGCGGCCGTCGCGGTGGTCGCCGGCCGGGGTCCGAAGACCGACGCCGAGCAGCTCGTGGCGGCCGCCTTCGCCGAGGTCATCCCGGGCGTCTCGAAGGACGACCTGAACGTGGCCACCACGCTCTTCGATCTGGGCGGCAACTCGCTGTCCGCGACGCGCATCGCGGCCCGGCTCGGGTCGGCCACCGGCACCCGGGTCAGCGTGGCCACCGTCTTCGCGAATCCCACCGTCGAGGGTCTCGCCGCCGCGATCGGCGGCGCGCCCGTGCCCGCGGCGGCGATCGCTCCATCGGCACCGGCGGCCGCGCCCGCCGCGGCCGAGCCGGAGTTCACTGCACCGTCGGACCCCGAGGAGGCGGCCGAGCTGCTTCCGGCCCAGCACCAGATGTGGGTGCGCAACCGAGTGAGTCCCGATGGCTCGTACCACATCCCGGTCGCGCTGCACCTGCGCGGCGACGTGGACGTCTCGGCCATGCGCGTCGCGCTGGGCGAGGTCGTGGCGCGGCACACCCCGCTCCGCACCGTCTACCGCAACGGCCCCACCGCGGGCGAGCCCGAGGTGCAGGTGCTGCCCGCCGGGCCCAACCTGGTGCCCTTCACCGAGCGGACGGTGTCGATCGACGAGCTCACCGACGCGGCGTCGGAGTACGCCGGGGAGCCCTTCGATCTCGCCGCCGACGTGCCGATCCGCGCGCGCATGTACCGCATCGACGACCGGCACCAGGTGCTCGTGCTGGTGATCCACCACATCGCCGCCGACGGCTGGTCGATGATGCCGCTCGCCGGTGATCTCGCGACGGCCTACGCCTCGCGGACCCGGGGCAAGGCGCCGAAGTTCGCGCCGCTGCCGCGCACGTACACCGAGCACGCCCGCTCCTACAAGCACCGGCTGACCGGGGCGCCGCGCCAGGCGCTCGACCGGTTCTGGGCCGACGTGCTCGCCGACCCACCGGCGGAGTCGGTGCCACCCGCCGCGGTCCCGCGTTCCGGTGGCGTCGTCTCCGCGGCCCGCTCGATCGACACCCGCGTCGCGCCCGAGGTCTGGGCCGGCGTGGCGGGCCTGGCCCGCGCGCACACCACGACGCCCTTCATCGTGGTGCACGCCGCTCTCGCCGCGGCGATCTCACGCCTGTCGGGCCAGAGCGACCTGGTGATCGGCACCGCCGTCGCCGGTCGCGGTGAGGCCGAGCTCGACGGCCTCGTCGGTATGTTCGTGAACTCGATCCCGCTGCGCACGCGCACCGCCAACGACGAGACCTTCGCCCAGCACCTCGCCGCGGTCAGCCGCGGCGACCTCGACGCGCTGGACCATTCGGACCTTCCCTTCGAATCGGTCCTCGAGCTGGTCGACCCGCCGCGCGCCGCGGGCCGTCACCCCATCTTCCAGGTGATGCTCAACCAGCGCCCCTTCGACACCCAGCACTTCCCGATGGCGGGAGTCGACGTCGAGGTCGTCCCCGTCGACGTGCCGATCGCCCGCTTCGACCTCGAGTTCACCCTCGGCGCCGACGGCACGATCGAGCTGCGCTACGCCTCGGAGCTGTACCGCACCGAGCAGGCCGAGTCGATCCTCGACGCGCTCGTCGCGGTGCTCACCGCGGTGGGCATCGACCCGCAGACGACGATCGACGAACTGCCGATCATGTCGTCCGATCGCCTCGCCGAGCTGACACCGGTGCGCGGCGTGGAGGCCGACTTCCACACGCCTCTGGGGCAACTCATGCGTGAGGCCGCGCGCACCTACTCGAACCGGCCCGCCGTCATCGACGGTGAGCGGGTGTTGACCTACCGCGAGCTGTACGCCGACGCGCGCAAGGTGGCCGCCGCAGTGCTCGCCGCGGGTTCGCGCCCCGGCGAGGCCGTTCTCACGGACCTGCCGCGCTCCGCCGAGTCCATCACCGCCTTCTGGGGCATCACCCTGGCCGGCGCCGCGGTGGCGCCCGTGGACCCGAAGTACCCCCAGGACCGCCGCGACTACATCGCGAACGACGTGCGCGCCCGGGTGGGCGTGACCGCCACCGGAACCGGTGTGGAGGGCGTCAACTGGGTCGCGATGGACAACCTCGACGGCGACGGCTACGACCCGCAGATCGTGCCGAACCTCGACGACGCGGCGTACGTGATCTACACGTCCGGCTCCACCGGCCAGCCCAAGGGCACCGTCGTCACGCACCGCGGCCTCGGCAACTTCGCCGAGGAACTGCACGTGCGCCTGCAGACCGGCGCCGACACCCGGGTGATGGCCTTCGCCTCCACCGCCTTCGACGCCACCGTGCTCGAGCACCTCATGGCGATCCGCGTGGGCGCGCCGCTGGTCGTGGTGCCCCCGGGCACCACCGGCGGCCGCGAACTCGAGAAGATCATCGCCGATCACGGTGTGACGCACGGCTTCCTCACCCCGTCGACACTGGCCACCCTGAACCCGGAGGCGGTCCCGTCGTGGACCACCGTGCTCGCCGGCGGCGAGGCGCTCGGGCCCGGCCTGGCGAAGAAGTGGAGCGTCGGCCGCAGCCTGCACAACGGCTACGGCCCGACCGAGACCACCATCATGACCGCGATCTCCGATGCGCTCGCCGGCGACGGCCGCGTGCCGATCGGCCCGCCCGTGCGCGGACAGGGCCTGATGGTCCTCGACGACGAGCTGCGTCCCGTCCCCGTGGGCATGCCCGGCGAGCTCTACGTCGCCGGGCCGCAGCTGGCGCGCGGCTACCACCGGCGCCCGCAGCTCACCGCGTCGCGGTTCGTCGCGAACCCGTACGGCGAGCCCGGTTCCCGCATGTACCGCACCGGTGACGTGGTCCGCTGGACCCGCAGCGACAGCGGACAGCTGATCGTCGACTTCGTGGGCCGCAACGACTTCCAGGTGAAGATCCGCGGTATTCGCATCGAGCTCGGCGAGATCGACGCGACCATCGACACGATGCCCGGGGTCGACTTCGTCTCCACCCAGGTCCGCCCGGGCCCCGACGGTGCGCCGGCTCTCGTCGCGTACGTCAAGGGCGACGTGGATCCCGCCGCCGTGCGCACCCACGTGCGCACCCGGCTGCCCGGCTTCATGGTCCCCGCCGCGGTGATGATCATCGCGTCGGTGCCCATGGGCAACACCGGCAAGCTGGACAACGCCGCGCTGCCCGAGCCCTACTTCGGCGGCACCGGCAACGCCGCCGCCAAGCCCACGACCCCGGCGGAGAGCCGTGTGGTCGAGGCCTTCCGCAAGGTGCTGGGCAGCGAGGCCATCGGCGTCGAGGACGACTTCTTCGACCTCGGCGGCAACTCGCTCTCGGCCAACGAGCTGGTGGGCCTGCTGGGCAACGGGATCGAGGCGCGCACCGTCTTCGACCTGCGGACCCCCGCCGCGATCGCGACCGCGCTCACGGGCGATCCGGACCGGATCTCCAACGAGTCCGCGCTCGAGGACCAGGGCCTGCGCCGCGTTCAGCGCGGCGACCGCATGCCGCTCTCGTCCGCGCAGGAGCGGATGTGGCTGCAGAACAAGATCGATCCGGGCCCGACGTACAACATCGGCGCGGCCTTCCTCGCCAGCCGACCCGTCGACAAGGCCGTTCTCGATGCGGCCCTGCGCGACCTGCTCGAGCGGCACGAGAGCCTGCGCACCCGGTACCCGTCCTCGGCCGAGGGGCCGTACCAGGAGATCCTGCCCGTCGACGCACCGGAGGTCCGCGGCTTCGCGGCCGAGTTCGGCACCGCCACCTCGAACGTGGCGGGCCAGGAGTCCGCCATCGCCGAGTTCGTGGCGCGGCCCTTCGCCCTCAACCGCGACGTGCCGCTGCGCGTCATGACCGCCCCCACCGGGAAGGGCTCCATCCTGGCGATCGCGGTGCACCACATCGCGGCGGACGGCGCCTCGGTGGTGCCGCTGACTCGGGACCTGATGGCGGCGTACCTCGCCCGCAGCACGGGCTCGGAGCCGCAGTGGACCGAGCTGCCGCTGCAGTACGCGGACTACGCGGTGTGGCAACGCGGCCAGGCGGAGAAGGACGCCGGTGCGGTGGACTACTTCGCCGAGCGCCTCGCGGGCGTCCCGGAGGAGAGTTCCTTCCCGGCCGACGGCCCCCGCCCGACGATCGGCTCGACCGACGCCGGCGAGGTCGCCATCGTGCTGCCCAAGGACGAGCGGGATGCGCTGGCGGACTTCGCCAGCAAGCGCGGCGTGTCCATGTTCATGGTGCTGCACGCGGGCCTCGCGGCGCTGCTGCACCGCGTCAACGGGGCCGACGACGTGGTCGTCGGCACCCCGGTGATCGGCCGCACAGATCGTCGCCTGCGCGACGTGGTCGGCATGTTCGTCAACACGGTGGCGCTGCGCACCACCGTGACCGGCACCGAGAGTTTCAACGCCCTCGTCGACCGGATCCGCAGTGGCGACCTCGACGACCTCGTGCACGCGACCGCGCCCTTCGAGCGCGTCATCGAGGCTCTGCAGCCGCCCCGCAGCCGCGATCGCCACCCCGTTTTCCAGGTGGTGCTGAGCCACCAGAACCTCGGTGATCCGCTCAGCGTGATCACCTCCGACGGCGGCGGCATGTTCGAGCTCGAGCCGCTGCCTCTGGCGGCGGCGACCACGACCTTCGACGCCACCTTCGAGGTGCGCGAGGTCGAGGAGGGGCTGCGGTTCAACCTGCGCTACCGCACCGATCTCTACCGGCCGGTCACGGCCGAGGGCATCGTCGGACGCCTGGCGCGCCTGGTGACGGCGGGCGTGGCTTCGCCGGACACCCCGGTCGCCGACCTGCCGGTGCTGCTGCCGGAGGAGCGCGAGCTGTTCCAGCGCGCGTCCACCACCATCGAGCCGCACACCATGGCGGAGATCCTGGCGCGTGCCGTGCGGCAGCGCCCGGGTGCACCCGCGCTGCGCGACGGCGACCTGCACTACACCTACTCCGAGCTGGACTCCGCGGTCTCGGCCCTCGCCAACCGCCTGTCCGGGCTCGGCGTGGGCACCGGAACCCGCGTGGCCGTGTCGATCCCGCGGTCCGCGGCGTCGGTCGTGGCCTTCTGGGCCGTGGCTCGGCTCGGCGCGGTCTACGTGCCGGTCGACCCGAACTACCCGGCGGAGCGGATCGAGTACATCCTCGATGACGCGAAGCCCGCGGTCGGCCTGTCCGTCCGGGACGTCGCGTCGGGCCTGCCGAAGAGCGTCGAGTGGGTGCTGGTCGACCTGACCACCTCGCGCGTGCAGCATCCGCCGGCCGACGTGGCGCCGGTGGGCGTGGACGATCCCGCGTACGTCATCTACACGTCGGGCTCGACCGGCAAGCCCAAGGGCGTCGTCGTGCCGCACCGCGGCCTGGCCGCCATGGCGGATTCGCTGGTGCGCCAGCACGCCGTGGGCGCCGGCGCCCGCGTCCTGCACTTCGCCTCGCCCAGCTTCGACGCCTCGATCCTCGAGCTGCTGCTCGCGACGTGGTCGCGGGCGGAGCTGGTGATCGCGCCGGTCACGCTCTACGGCGGCTCGCCGCTCGGTGACTTCCTCGCCGAGAACGAGGTCACCCACGCTTTCATCACCCCCGCGGCGCTGGCCACGATCCCCGATCGCGACCTGCCCCTGCTGGAGGCGCTCAGCGTCGGCGGCGACGTGCTGCAGAGCGAGCTGGCGCGCCGCTGGTCGAACGGCCGCATCCTGATCAACGCCTACGGTCCGACCGAGGTCACGATCGCCGCGACCATCGGCGCCGTCGACCCGGAGAACGTGGGCATCGGCAGTGCCGTCACCGACGCGCAGCTGATGATCTGCGACGAGCGCCTCAACCTCGTGGCGCCCGGCACCGTGGGCGAGCTGTACGTGGCGGGACCGGGTGTGGCGCACGGCTACCTCGACCGGCCGGAACTGACCGCGTCGCGGTTCGTCGCGAATCCGTACAACGACGCGGAGGGCTACAAGCGGATGTACCGCACCGGGGACTTGGTGCGCTGGCGCGCCTCCGAGTCCGGAGACCCCGTGCTCGAGTTCGTGGGCCGCAGCGACGATCAGCTCAAGGTGCGCGGCTTCCGCGTCGAGCCGGGCGAGGTCGCCACTGCGGTGGAGAGCCACCCGAACGTGCGGCAGGCCGTCGTGGTCGTGGACCGTGGCGACGGCTCGCTCGAAGCGCAGGCCGCGGCCCGCCTGGTCGCGTACTACGTGACCGAGGGCTCCGTCACCGTCGACGAGCTCCGTACGTGGGTCGGCGATCGCCTTCCGCGGCACATGATCCCGGCGGTCTTCCAGGAGATCGATCGCGTCCCGGTCACAGCGCACGGCAAGACCGACGTCAAGGCGCTGCCGCCCGTCGGGGCTCCGGCGCCGGCCAAGGACGAGCCCGCTCCCGCGTCGCCGCTGGCCGCGGCGGTCGCGCCCGCCGCTCCGAAGCAGCGTGCCGTGTCGTCGGCGAGTCTCGAAGGCGCTGTCGCCGAGATCCTCTCGGACGTCCTCGGCGTGGCCTCGCTCGGCATGGACGACGACTTCTTCGCCGTCGGCGGCACGTCGCTGCAGGCCGCGATCGCCGTCGACCGACTGCGGGAGAGGTTCAACGCGGAGGACGCCAGCATCCGCTGGTTCTTCGAGGACGCCAAGGTCAGCACGATCGCGGCGCGGATCGCCGGCGCCCCGGCGCCGGTGTCCACCACGGCCGTGATCACCGGGGTGGCAGCGGATTCCGATACCGCCATCACCGATCCGATCCTGCCGCTGCGCGCAGGCACGCCGGGCGTGGACCCGCTGTACTGCGTGCATCCGGCGGTCGGTCTCGCATGGAACTACCTCGGACTGTCGGGCGAGCTCGACCCGAGCATCCCGATCGTCGGTCTGCAGGCGCCCGGCATCTCGTACCCGATGCCGCCCGCGGACTCGATCAAGGAGCTCGCGCGCACCTACGTCCGCAACATCCGCGCGAGCCGTCCGCACGGCCCGTACAACCTCCTCGGTTGGTCGCTCGGCGGCCTCATCGCCCACGAGATGGCGGTGGAGCTCCGCGATCTCGGCGAGAAGGTCAACCTCGCCCTGATGGATGCCTACCCGCTGGGCGACTACCGCGGCCCGCGCGAGGAGATGTCGATCGCGGCGCTCCTGCGCGAGTTCGTGGGACTCGACGTCGATGAGAACGCGGAGCTGACCACCGACGACGCACTGGACCTGCTGGCCTCCGCCGGTGGCCCGGCGCGGGAGCTCTCGCGCGGTCAGATGGAACGGCTGCTGTCGAACTACCGGCACAACACGACCCTCGGCTACTCGCACCGTCCGCGCGAATACGACGGCAACATGCTGGTCTTCCGGGCGACGGAACAGCCCACGGGCGGCCTCGTGCCGCAGCTGTGGCGGCCCTACGTGACCGGCCTGGTGCAGGTGCACGACATCGAGGCGACGCACAACCAGCTCGGCGCGTCGCCGGCGATCGACGAGGTCGCCCGCACGATGAACGTCTTCCTGACGGGCAACTACACGGCGGTGGTCAAGTCGAAGAGCAAGACGCTCGACGACTCCAAGCCGCTGGTCAGCGTCCGGGGCCTGACGCGGAAGTACGGACGCGGCAAGAAGGCCGTCTACGCGCTCAACGGTGTCGACCTCGACATCGCGCCCGGCAGCGTGCACGCGCTGCTCGGCCCGAACGGCGCCGGCAAGACGACCACCGTCAAGATCATCTCGACGCTCATGAAGCCCTCCGAGGGCTCCGTGACGATCGACGGTGTCGACGCCCTGGCCGATCCGCGCCGCGCACGGTCGATCATCGGTCTGTCGGGTCAGTACTCGGCGGTCGACGAGAACCTCACGGGCCGGGAGAACCTCGAGATGTTCGCCCGCCTCTACGGTTTCGACAAGGAGTCCGCGAAGGCACGGGCGAACGACCTGCTCAAGCAGTTCCGGCTCACCGCCGCCGCGGACCGCGGTTCGGGGACGTACTCCGGCGGTATGCGCCGGCGCCTCGACCTCGCGGGGGCCATCATCGCCCGGCCGCGCCTGGTGGTGCTGGACGAGCCGACCACCGGTCTCGACCCGCGCAGCCGCAAGGACGTGTGGGACGTGATCGCGCGGCTCAGCAAGGAGGACGGCATCTCGGTGCTGCTCACCACGCAGTACCTGGACGAGGCCGAGCTGCTGGCCGACCTGGTCACGATCATCGACCAGGGCCGGATCATCCGGTCCGGCACGGTGCCCGAGCTCAAGTCGGCCGCCGCCGCGGACCTGATCCAGATCGGTATCCGCGAGCGCGATCGCGTCACGGCGTGGCCGATCCTGGCCCGTCACGCCATCGACGGCACCGCGATCCGCGAGGCCTCCGGGCTCAGCGCGATCCGCGTGGCCGACGGCCAGTACAAGCTGGTCGCCGTGCTCAACGACCTGCGCGAGGCCGGTGTCCACGTCGAGAGCGCGATGCTGCGCGAAGCGACTCTGGACGACGTCTTCTTCGCCCTCACCGGCGAGGGCGCCACCAAGACCGAGGAGAAGAACGCATGACCGCGATCACCTTCCCGCAGGAGCGGGAGTCGTCGCTGAGCGGATTCCTCAGCGACTGCGCGGTGATGACCCGCCGCAACCTGACCACGCTGATCCGGATCCCGCAGCTGCTCCTGGGCGCGACGGTCCAGCCGATCATGTTCGTGTTGCTCTTCAGCTACGTCTTCGGCTCCGCGCTGGGCGGCGAGGTGGGCGGGGACCGCTACCGTGAGTTCCTGCTCGCCGGCATCCTCGTCCAGACGGTGGCGTTCAGCGCGGGCCCGACGGCGATCGGCGTGGCCTCGGACATGAAGAACGGCATCATCGACCGGTTCTGCTCGCTCCCGATGTCGCGGCTCGCGGTCATGGTGGGGCGCACCGTCTCCGACCTCGTGGTCAACGTGATCAGCGTGGCCGTGATGCTGCTCGTCGGCCTCGCGGTGGGCTGGCGGTTCCGCGGCAGCTGGATCGACGCCGCCCTGTCCCTGGCGACGCTGCTGCTGTTCGGCTTCGCGATGTCCTGGCTGGGCGCGCTCATCGGCCTGTCCGTCTCGACGCCCGAGTCGGCGCAGGCCCTCTGCATGATCGTGATGTTCCCGATCGCCTTCATCTCGTCGGCCTTCATCGCCTCCGGCGACCTGCCGGGCCCGCTCCGCACGATCGCGTCGTGGAACCCCGTGACCTCGATGGCTCGCTCGCTCCGTGAGGCCTTCGGCAATCCGCTGAGTCCGAAGCCCGTGGTGAACGAGCCGATCAACTGGGCCGCCGAGCACGCGACCGCGTACTCCGCCCTCGTCTCCCTCGCGATGATCGTGATCATCGTGCCCCTCGCCGCCCGTGCGTACATGAAGCACTGACGGCCCTCGAACCGACCGACCCAATATCCCTCCAAAAAAGGAGAAACGAATATGAACAACCCCTTCGACAACGAGTCCGGCGAGTTCCTCGTCCTCGTCAACGACGAGGGCCAGCACTCGCTGTGGCCCACGTTCCGCGAGGCTCCCCGCGGCTGGACCGTCGCGTTCGGCGAGGGCGGTCGTTCGCGGGCCGAGTGCCTCGAGTACATCGAGTCGGCGTGGACGGACATCCGTCCGCTCAGCCTTCGCGCCTGAGCCTCACCTGATCGCCACGGCCGGCAGGGCCTCGTCCCTGCCGGCCATCGGCGTCCGCCCGGCTCTCGGGCCCTTCGCTCGGCGGGCGGTTCGACGGTGCGCGTTACATCGCGTGCGGGTAGACGCTCACCATGTGCGCGCCGTACCAGCACGTGACCGTGATGATGCCGACGCAGGTCCACACCCGCGTCGGTTTCGCCGTCTTCGCGAGTGCGATGGCGATCGGGATCAGCAGGACGAAGGCGGGCAGCAGCAGCCGCGGCCGCGACATCATGAGTCCGCCCGAGCCCAGCAGTGAGATCACGACCAGCGAGCCGTAGAGCGTGATCGGCCACGGCATCTTCGCGCGGATCGCGAGCACGATCAGGACGATCGACGCGGCGAGCAGTGCGACCACGGAGAGATCGGCGACGTCCGAGCCGTTGATGAGCGTGTAGTTCACGAACTGCCAGGTCTGCACGCCCAGGTCGAAGGTCGTGCCCCAGCCCTCGGTCTGGATGCGGAACCACCCCGTCAGGCTGCCCGCGTGGTGGGCGACGACGAGGAGGTAGCTCACCCAGCCCAGGGGCGTGAGCAGCACGCACAGGGCGGCCTTGACCCGCTCGGCACCGTCGGACGAGAGGACGGCGAGCAGCGCCGCGAGGGCGACCACCCCGATCAGCACGACCGACGTGGGGCGGCAGAAGCCGGCCAGCGCCGTGCAGATCCCCGCGAGGATCCACTTGCGCTCCATCACCCCGACCAGCGCCCACCCGGCCAGGGCGCAGTACAGCGCCTCCGTGTACGCCATCGTGAGCACGATCGACATGGGGGCTGCGGCGAAGAGCACCGTCGTGAGCAGGCCGGCGCGGTCGGCCAGGTGGGTCGGGACCTTCGGCATGTGCGCGACGCACAGCCGGCCCAGGCGGTAGGCCGCGACGGCGGCGACGCAGCCCAGGATCACGTTGACGGTCAGCGCCGCACGGTAGGCGTCGAAGCCGGGCAGCTGTGCCACGGCCCGCACGAGCATCGGGAAACCGGGGAAGAAGGCGTACGCGGTGTCGGCGGTGTGCTCGCCGCGCGCGTCCACGAACCGCCAGGGCATGTCGTTGTAGCCGTACGTGGCCAGCCCGATCATCCACTTGCCGTCCCAGGCCGTCAGGAGATCGGCGAGGTTCTGGTTGCGCAGCTGCGCGAACCGGGCGAGCACCGCGAGGCCGATCCCGCGGATCGCGAGGTACAGGACGACGGGCAACCACACGTCGCGAGTGCGGTCCACGAGCGACGACGGCACCGTCGCTGCGTCGGTGTCGGCGAGGTCGGGGGCGGTCGGCACGGCTCGCATCGTACCGACGGCGCCCCGGTCGTCGTTCCCCCGCGCACCGGTCACGGGGTCGCGACTCGCCTGATCGAGCAGGTCGCGCGGTTCTGGCCGGACTCGGTGAAGTCCTGCCCGTTGACGACGATCGTGCAGCTGACGGGGCCCGTCCCGGTCACGATCATCGTCATCGTGTCACCGATCGTCGCCGTGCCCTGCCACTCCCAGGGCAGCGTCGAAGCCGTCGGAACGGTGCCGCCGCGAACGCCCACGACGATGACCGCGCCCGCGCCGGAGCCGGTCGCGGACAGTTTGAGCTGCACCGTCTGGCCCGAGGAGCTGCCGGTGGTCTTCGGCGCCGTGGTCAGGAAGCCGTCGGACTCCGTGGCCGGCTCGGTGGGGGCCGCGCCGCCGCCCGTCGTCGGGGCGCCGGCCGTCGTGGTGGTGGCCGCGCCGGAGAAGGTGACGGGCGAGGCGGTACTCGTCGGGTCGGACTTCAGGGCGAGTCCGAGGCCGACCGCACCGGCGACGGCCAGCACGGCGACGATCGCCACGAGGGCGATGATCAGCCCCTTCTTGTTGTCGCCCCCACCGCCGTTCCCGCCGCCGACCGGGCCACCGCCGACCGGGCCGTTCCCGACGGGGCCGTGTCCGCCGTAGGGCGGCACGGGTGGGTACCCGCCCTGCCACTGGCCGGGCCGGGCGCCGGGCTGCCCCGCGGGATATCCGCTCGGCTGCCCGGAGGGGTATCCGCCCGGGTGAGGGCCGGGGTTCTGGCCGCCGTAGGGGTTCATGGAGGTCTCCTGTGTTCGCGTTCGCAGACGATTATCCGCGATCACGCTGAACGCGGGGTTGCGCGTCACTTGGAGCGGTGCCCTCCCGGCCGAAGAACCCAGGTCGGTAGGATCGACACGCACATCGAAGACCGCAACGGAGAGGTTCCACGTGGCACTCGTCGTCCAGAAGTACGGAGGCAGCTCCGTCTCCTCCGCCGAGCGCATCCGGCGCGTGGCCGAACGGATCGTCGAGACCAAGCGCGCGGGCAACGACGTCGTCGTCGTCGTGTCCGCGATGGGCGATACCACCGATGAGCTGCTCGATCTCGCCAACCAGGTGTGCCCCGCGCCGCCCGCCCGCGAGATGGACATGCTGCTCACCTCGGGCGAGCGCATCTCCAACGCGCTCGTCGCGATGGCCATCCATTCGCTCGGCGCCGAGGCGCAGTCCTTCACGGGCTCGCAGGCCGGCGTCATCACCACCAGCCGGCACGGCGCGGCGAAGATCATCGACGTCACGCCCGGGCGCGTCCAGGCCGCCATCGACGACGGCAAGATCGTCCTCGTCGCGGGCTTCCAGGGCGTCTCGCAGGACACCAAGGACGTCACCACGCTCGGCCGTGGCGGCTCCGATACGACCGCCGTGGCCCTCGCGGCCGCGCTGAACGCCGACGTCTGCGAGATCTACACCGATGTCGACGGCATCTACACCGCCGACCCGCGCATCGTGCCCAACGCCAAGCACCTCGAGAAGGTCTCCTTCGAGGAGATGCTCGAGATGGCGGCGTGCGGCGCCAAGGTGCTCATGCTCCGGTGCGTGGAGTACGCGCGCCGCTACAACGTTCCCGTTCACGTGCGCTCGTCGTACTCGACCAAGCCCGGCACCATCGTCGCCGGATCAATGGAGGACATCCCCGTGGAAGAGGCAATTCTCACCGGCGTCGCCCACGATCGGAGCGAGGCGAAGATCACCGTCGTCGGCCTGGAGGACAAGCCGGGTTACGCGGCCCGCGTCTTCCGCGCCATCGCCGACGCCGAGATCAACATCGACATGGTGCTGCAGAACGTGTCCAAGGTGGACACGGGCCGCACCGACATCACCTTCACTCTGCCGCGCGAGCTCGGCCCGCTGGGCGTCGAGAAGCTCGAGGCCCTGCGCCGCGAGATCGGCTTCGACTCGGTGGTCTACGACGACCACGTCGGCAAGGTCTCCCTCGTGGGCGCCGGCATGAAGAGCCACCCCGGCGTCACCGCCACGTTCTGCGAGGCGCTGTCGACGGCGGGCATCAACATCGAGCTGATCTCCACTTCGGAGATCCGCATCTCGGTGCTGATCCGCGACACCGAGCTCGACGAGGCCGTCAAGGTGCTGCACGACGCCTTCGGCCTGGGTGCGGACGAAGAGGCCGTCGTGTACGGCGGAACGGGGCGATAGGTCATGGGTGTACGCGTAGGAGTGGTCGGCGCCACCGGTCAGGTGGGCGCCGTCATGCGCCAGCTGCTGCTGGACCGGGACTTCCCGGCCGACGAGGTGCGGTTCTTCGCGTCCTCGCGGTCCGCGGGTAAGAAGCTGCCCTTCGGGGATCGCGAGATCGTCGTCGAGGACGCCGAGACCGCCGATCCGACGGGCCTCGACATCGCGCTGTTCAGCGCCGGCGCCACCATGTCGCGCGTCCAGGCGCCGCGGTTCGCCGCCGCCGGCGTGACGGTGATCGACAACTCGAGCGCCTTCCGCAAGGATCCCGACGTTCCGCTGGTGGTCTCGGAGGTGAACCCGGAGCAGGTCCGCGACCTGAAGAAGGGCATCATCGCCAACCCCAACTGCACCACGATGGCCGCGA
This sequence comes from Tsukamurella sputi, assembly GCF_007858445.1. Lineage (GTDB taxonomy): Bacteria > Actinomycetota > Actinomycetes > Mycobacteriales > Mycobacteriaceae > Tsukamurella > Tsukamurella sputi. The sequence goes on from NZ_VIGV01000003.1 coordinate 229,448, forward strand.
TGCCGGTGCTCAAGGTGCTGCACGACGAGGCGGGCCTGCAGCGACTCATCGTCTCCTCCTACCAGGCGGTCTCCGGTTCGGGCCTGGCCGGCGTCGAGGAGCTCGTCTCCCAGGTGCGCGCCGTCGAGCCGCAGGCGGAGAAGCTGGTGCACGACGGCTCGGCCGTGGACTTCCCCGCGCCGAACAAGTACGTCGCGCCGATCGCCTTCAACGTGCTGCCGCTGGCCGGTTCGATCGTGGACGACGGCTCCGGCGAGACCGACGAGGACCAGAAGCTGCGCAACGAGTCGCGCAAGATCCTGGGCCTGCCGGACCTGCTGGTCTCGGGCACCTGCGTGCGCGTACCGGTGCTCACCGGCCACTCGCTGTCGATCAACGCCGAGTTCGCGAAGCCGCTGTCGGTGGCGCGGGCGCAGGAGCTGCTGGGCTCCGCCCCGGGGGTCAAGCTCGTCGACGTACCGACGCCGCTCGCCGCCGCGGGTGCCGACGATTCGCTGGTCGGCCGCATCCGCCAGGATCCGGGCGTGCCCGAGGGCCGCGGCCTCGCCCTGTTCATCAGCGGCGACAACCTGCGCAAGGGCGCCGCGCTGAACACGGTGCAGATCGCGGAACTGCTGGTCTGAACCGGGTGGTCCGCCCCTAGCGGGGCGTGCACTCCCCAGAGCGACGGATGGCTCCCCATGTCCATGGACATGGGGAGCCATCCGTCCCTCTAGGGGCGTCGACGGTGTGCGTCAGGCCCGGGCGGCGGCGATGGTCGCGGTGACCTCGCCGAGGGCGAGGCGGGTGCCGTTCGGGCCGGGCGCGGTGGCGCGGAGGGTCACGACGTCGCCGTCCTCGAGGAAGGTGCGCTCGGCACCGTCGGGCAGGCGTAGCGGCTCCGCGCCGTTCCAGGTGAGTTCGATGAACGAGCCGCGTTGGCCCGGCTCCGGCCCGGACACGGTGCCGGAGGCGAACAGGTCGCCGGTGCGCAGGCTCGCGCCGTTCGAGGTCATGTGCGCCAGCATCTGCGCCGGGGACCAGTACATCTGCGCGTAGGGCGGGCGGGAGACGACGGTGCCGCACAGCTCCACCTCGAGATCGATGTCCAGGCCCCACCTCTCGGTGTCGCGGAGGTGAGGGAGCGGCTCCGGCGACTGGGTGGGCGTCGCCACGCGCGCGGCCTCCACGGCCTCCAGCGGCGTGATCCAGTGCGAGATCGACGTGGCGAAGCTCTTGCCGAGGAAGGGGCCCAGCGGAACGTACTCCCAGGCCTGGATGTCGCGCGCGGACCAGTCGTTGACCACGCACACCCCGAAGACGTGATCAGCGAAATCGCCAGTGCCGACAGTGCTTCCGAGCGCACTCGGCGCGCCGACCACGAAGCCCAGCTCGGCCTCGATGTCCAGGCGCACGGACGGCCCGAAGGTCGGGGTGTCGTCCGACGGTGCCTTCCGCTGTCCGCACGGCCGGACCACGGGCGTCCCGGACGCGACGACGGTGCCCGCGCGACCGTGGTAGCCGACGGGCAGGTGCTTCCAGTTCGGCAGGAGAGCGTCGGAGTCCGGCCGGAACAGCCGGCCGAGGTTGGTGGCGTGGTGCTCGCTGGCGTAGAAGTCGACGTAATCGGCCACCTCGAAGGGGAGCTGCAGCGCCACCTCCGCCAGCGCGTACAGGTGCGCGGCGTTCGCCGCCTCGCGCGCGGGATCGGTGAGCAATGCGACGATCTCGGCCCGCGTCGCGCGCCAGGCCGCACGTCCGCGGGCGAGGAAGCCGTTGAGCGACGGTGCTGCGAAGACCTCGTCGCGCAGAGCGGCCGCGAGGTCGAGCACGTGGTCGCCGATGCGTACGCCCACGCGCGCGGCACCGGCCACGGGGCGGAAGACGCCGTAGGGCAGATTGTCGACGCCGAAGCCGGAGCCGAACGGCACGGGGGCCCAGGTGGTGGTCACGATCGTGTTCCTTCGGATAGGGGGAGTGCGGAGGCCGACGGGGCGAGGCCGAGCTCGGCGGCCTCGGCCGGAGGGGTCGCGGTGCTGCAGGACCCGTACGAGGTGAGGAGGCGGCGGGCCGCGGCAGCGGCATCGGGCTCGAGGGCCGAGGCCTCGGCGGCGAGGGCGGTGCCATCGGTGATCGACAGGGCGTCCGCGACGTCCGCGGCGGACGCCCCCTCCGCGGCGCGTGCAGCACCGATCACCAGGTTGAGGTAGCCGTGGTGGACGAATCCCGTGTCCGGGTCCCGATGGCGCACCGCGTGATGCATGCCGGCGGTCGCCTTGACGGGCACGCCGGCCGCAGCAGCGGCCGTCAGGGCGTCCGCGACCTCGGCCGGGGTGGGGAAAAGGTCGGAACGCACTCCGCCGCAGCGGATCTTCAGTCCCGCGTCGTGTCCCGCGATCACGGAGGCGAGACGGGGCGAGTCGGAACGGTCGCGGACCTCGACGAAGACCGGGACGCCGTACGCGGTGGCAGCCCGCAGCGAGGTCTCGAGATCGCCCGGATCAACGGTGATCTCGATCAGTGCCGGCCGCAGGCGCGGATCGGCGTCGACCACGGCAGCAGCGGCGGTCAGGGCTCCGTCGTCGGAGGCGATGAGCCCGAGGCTGATTCGGTCGTCCGGCCCGAGGGTCGAGCGCAGCTCGTCGATCCGCGTGGCCGGACACAGGAACCGGTGCGCGAGCATCGGCTCGCCGGATTCCAGGTCCCGACGGTGCCGCGCGATCGCCTCCACCATCGGCAGTGCCGTCGGCGGGAACAGGCCCGCGTCGTCGACGAGCCCGGCCAGGAGCGCGCTCATCGTGACCAACTGCGGTAGTAGACACCGTCGTCCGTGGCGCGCGCGCCCTCGCCCAGCTGCAGCGGCGCGAAGGTATCGACCATCACGGCCAGCTCGTCGAACCGCTCGAGGCCGATGCTCCCCTCCATCGCGCCCGGCTGGGGTCCGTGCGCGTGGCCGCCCGGGTGCAGCGAGATCGATCCCGGGCCGATGCCGGTGCCTTTGCGCGCCTCGTAGTCGCCGGCCACGTAGAACATCACCTCGTCGGAGTCGACGTTCGAGTGGTAGTAGGGCACCGGGATCGACAGGGGGTGGTAATCGACCTTGCGCGGCACGAAATTACAGATCACGAAGTTCTGTCCCTCGAAGACCTGGTGCACCGGCGGCGGCTGGTGGATCCGGCCGGTGATCGGCTCGAAGTCCTCGACGTTGAAGGTGTACGGGTACAGGCAGCCGTCCCAGCCGACCACGTCGAACGGGTGCGTGGGCACGACGTACCGGGTGCCGCTGACGCCGCTAGCGGCGCGATGCTTGACCAGGACCTCCACGTCGGCTCCCTCGCGAAGCAGGGGCTCCGCCGGGCCGTGCAGGTCCCGCTCGCAGAAGGGCGCGTGCTCGAGCAGCTGGCCGTACCGCGAGAGGTACCGCTTCGGCGGGGCGATGTGGCCCCCGCCCCCGCCGCACGCCTCGATCACGTAGGCGCGCACCGTTGTTCCTTCGGCCGGCAGCCAGCGGTGGGTGGTTGCCCGGGGCATCAGGACGTAGTCCCCGGTGCGGAAGGAGAGTGCACCGAAGACGGTCTCGACGGTGCCGGACCCGTTCTCGATGAAGACGCACTCGTCGCCGATCGCGTTGCGGTACAGGGGCGACGGTGCCCCCGCGGCCACGTACGAGATCCGCACGTCGGCGTTGCCCAGCACCAGGCGCCGGCCGGTGACGACGTCGGACGCGGCGGAGGCGGCACCGTCGAACAGCTCGTGCAGGCGCAGGTGCCGGGGCAGCAACGGCGCGTTCGGGACGAGGCCGAGGTCGCCGGGCTCCCACGGCTCCGCCGAGGTGATGGCCGACGGGATGCCGCGGTGGTAGAGCAGCGAGGAATCGCTGGAGAAACCCTCCTCGCCGACCAGCTCCTCGTAATACAGCTCGCCGTCCTCGCGACGGAACTGGGTATGGCGCTTGGGCGGAATCGTGCCGATGCTGCGGTAGTAGGCCATGAGAACCCTCCTGGAAAGAAGTGTCAGAGATTGCCGCGGCGGTCCTGTTCGCGCTCGATGGCCTCGAACAGGGCCTTGAAGTTGCCCTTCCCGAAGCCCAGCGAGCCGTGTCGCTCGATGATCTCGAAGAAGACGGTGGGGCGGTCGCCCGTGGGCTTGGTGAAGATCTGCAGCAGGTAGCCGTCCTCGTCGCGGTCGACCAGGATGCCTCGCTTCTGGAGCTCCTCGACGGGGACCCGTACCTGCCCGATGCGGGCGCGCAGCTCCGGGTCGTCGTAGTAGGCATCGGGAGTATTGAGGAACTCGACGCCCTCGGCGCGAAGCTGGTCGACGGCGGTGAGGATGTCGCCGGTGGCGACGGCGAGGTGCTGGGCGCCCGGGCCGTCGTAGAACTCGAGGTACTCGTCGATCTGCGACTTCTTCTGGGCGATCGCGGGCTCGTTGAGGGGGAACTTCACCCGGTGATTGCCGTTCGCGACCACTTTGGACATCAGCGCCGAGTAGTCGGTGGCGATGTCGTCGCCGATGAACTCGGCCATGTTGGTGAAGCCCATGACGCGGTTGTAGAAGCCGACCCACTCGTCCATCCGGCCGAGCTCCACGTTCCCGACGATGTGGTCCAGCGCCTGGAAGATGCGCTTGGGGGCACCGTCGCGCTTGCGGTAGGTGCTGGACGCGGGCACGTAACCGGGGAGGTAGGCACCGTCGTACCGGGTACCGCCGACGACGCGCTGGACGAGGGTGTGCCTGGTCTCGCCGTACGTGGCGATCGCGCCGATGCGGACCGTGCCGTGCTCGTCGGTGACGTCGTGCGGCTCCTCGACGACGGTGGCACCCGAGGCACGGGCGTGCGCGATGCACCGGTCGACGTCGGGGACCTCGAGGGAGATGTCGACGACGCCGTCGCCGTGCCGCGCGTGATGCTGCACCAGCGGGCTGTCCGGGCTGACGGCGCCCTTGACGACGAACCGGATCGAGCCCGACCGCAGGACGTAGGCCTTGTGGTCGCGCTGGCCCTGCTCGGGGCCGCGGTAGCCGACGAGCTCCATGCCCCACGCGGACTGGTAGTAGTGCGCGGTCTGGGTGGCGTTGCCGACGACGAAGACGATGGCGTCCCAGCCGCTCACGGGGAACGGGTCGCGCTCGGGATCGTGCGAGACGAGGCCGACGAGCTGCTGGAGCTGGGCGGCGTCGAGGCCGGCGAGCCTCTCCTCGTCGGTGAGGGTCTGCTCGAGCGAGGTCTGCGCGGCGTCGATGTGCGTCGTCATGGATGGTCACCTTCCGGGCTGGATGTAACGTGCGTCACTACGATCGGTCGCCGTGGGTGCCGCTGGCAATGTCGATAGCTGGAATTGCCCAGTCTGCCGGGCGTGACTACCGAAATCGAGTTTGATCTAGGCAGATCGACTAGAAAGGTGGGCATGATGGTCGAATCCCTGAAGCTGGACGACATCGACTTCGCGCTCTTGGACTCCCTGAACCGGGACCCGCAGATCGGTGTGCTGGAGACCTCGCGGCGGGTCGGGGTGGCGCGCGCGACGGTGCAGGCGCGGCTGAAGAAATTGGAGGAGGCCGGCGTGATCGCGGGGTACGAGCCGCATCTCGACGTGACCTCGGCGGGCTTCGGGGTGCAGTGCTTCGTTCAGCTGGAGACGGCGCAGGGTGAGTTGAGCGCCGTCGCGGACGAGCTGGCCGCGATCCCGAACGTGCTGGAGGCCTTCGCGACCACCGGTGCGAGCGACGTGCTGTGCCGGGTGGCGGCCGCGTCGCATCAGGGCCTGCAGGAGACGTTGCTGCGGATCGGCCGGTCGCCGCTCGTCGCCCGATCCGTCAGCATCGTCGTCCTGTCCGAGATCGTGTCCTTCCGGGCCATGCCGTTGTTGCGGACCCTGGACGCGCGGCCCGTCTCCCGGGCTCCGCGCTACCGCGGCTGAACATATTGCTCAGTTCCGGCGACCCGAACTGGGCATTCGGTGCGCACTGTGTGCGATCGACCGCGCATGTGTTGCGTGCGTCACTGCTGGGCTTCCACAGTGAGCTCGTTCACATTATTGCCCTGCAGCCCCTAGGAGCGACATGAAGCAGCTGCTCACCCGATTCGAAGCGAAGGCGCCCGAGGTGGTCTTCGAATGGCACGATCCCGAGACCTCCGCCCGCGGCTGGACCGTCATCAACTCGCTGCGCGGCGGCGCGGCGGGCGGAGGCACGCGGATGCGCCGGGGCCTGGATCGCCGGGAGGTCGAATCCCTCGCCAAGACGATGGAGGTGAAGTTCACTGTGGCCGGCCCCGCGATCGGCGGCGCGAAGTCCGGCATCGACTTCGACCCCACCGACCCGCGCAAGGACGAGGTGCTGCGGCGCTGGTTCAAGGCGGTGACGCCGCTGCTCAAGGCCTACTACGGCACGGGCGGCGACCTCAACGTCGACGAGAAGCTTGAGGTCGTCCCGATCACGGAGAGCTACGGCCTGTGGCACCCGCAGGAAGGGGTGGTCAACGGGCACTTCGCCGCCGACGGCCGCGATCACGTCCAGCGGGTCGGTCAACTGCGGCTCGGCGTCGCGAAGATCGTCGAGGACCCGCGGTTCACACCGGATCACGGACGCCGATACAGCGTCGCCGATCTCATCACCGGCTGGGGTGTCGCGGAGTCCGTACGACACTTCTACCGCGTGTACGGCGGCTCGCTCGAGGGCAAGCGCATCATCCTGCAGGGCTGGGGCAACGTGGGTGCCGCCGCGGCGTACTACGCGGCGCGCGCCGGGGCGCGCATCGTCGGGATCCTGGACCGCGATGGCGGGATCATCCGGCCCGAGGGCCTGACCGTGGCCGAGGTGACGGAGCTGTTCCTCGCCAAGCGTGGCAACCAGCTCGTCGCCGACGACCAGCTGAGCTTCGCCGAGGCCTCCGAGCGCATCTGGTCGGTGGGTGCCGAGGTGTTCCTGCCCTGCGCCGCATCGCGTCTCGTGACCCGCGAGCAGGTGGATGCGATGATCGGCGCGGGACTCGAGGTGGTCGCCTCGGGCGCGAACGTGCCCTTCGCCGATCCCGAGATCTTCTACGGACCGATCTACGAGCACGCCGACCAGCAGGTTGCCGTGATCCCCGACTTCATCGCGAACTGCGGCATGGCCCGCGCCTTCGCGATGCTCATGGCGGGTGAGGTGGAGGTCTCGGACGAGTCGATCTTCGGCGACGTCTCCCGCACCGTCGGCACCGCGCTCGAGCGTTGCCGCGCCCGCTCCTCCGCCTCGACGCTGGTGGCCGCCACCGCGTTCGAGATCGCCCTCGACCAGCTCGTCTGAGGGGCCGACGATGACCGTTGCGCGCGAGCCGGCCACGGAGCCGGCGGTATCCGCGACCGGGATGACCGCCGTGGGGACGCATCTGCGGCGCAGCATGAAGCCGCGCCAGCTGATCATGATCAGCCTCGGCGGTGCGATCGGGGCCGGGCTCTTCGTCGGTACCGGTGCCGCGGTGGGCGTCGCCGGACCGGCGATCGCCGTGTCCTTCCTCATCGCGGGACTCGTCGTGGTCCTGGTGATGCGGATGATGGGCGAGCTCGTCGCCGCGGACCCGGCGAGCGGCGCCTTCTCGGTGCACGCGGAGAAGGCGCTCGGGCCGGTGGCCGGCCGGACCATCGGCTGGCTCTACTGGGTGCAGGTGGTCGCCGTCGTGGCGGCGGAGGCGACCGCCGCGGCCGCGATCGTGGGCGCGGCCTTCCCCCTGATCCCGCAGTGGGCCGCGGCATTCGGCTTCATGGTCTTCTTCACCGCGGTGAACCTGGTGGGTGTCGGCGCCTTCGGGGCGTTCGAGTACTGGTTCGCCGCGGTCAAGGTGCTGGCGGTGCTGGGGTTCCTGGGCGTGGGCCTCGCGCTGCTGTTCGGGTGGCTGCCGGGCAGCGCCTCACCCGGGACGTCGAACCTGTTCGGCCACGGTGGCTTCGCGCCGACGGGGATCACCGGTGTCGCCGCCGGCCTGTTGATCGTGATCTTCGCGTTCGGCGGGACCGAGATCGTCGCGATCGCCGCCGCCGAGACCACGGATCCGCAGCGCAACACCGGCCGCGCCATCCGGACCATCGTCTGGCGGATCCTCGTCTTCTACGTCGGCTCGGTGCTGCTCATCGTCGCGCTGGTGCCGTGGAACTCGCCGGCGCTCGCGACGGGCCCGTTCGTCGAGGTGCTCCGCCTCGCGCACGTGCCGGGCGCCGCCGGGCTGATGTCGCTGATCATCGTGGTGGCGCTCCTGTCCTCGCTCAACGCGATGTTGTTCAGCGCGTCCCGGATGATCCACTCGCTGTCCGAGCGTGGGGCCGCGCCCAGGGCGTTCTCGGCGCTGACGGCGCGGTCCGTGCCGCGCAACGCGGTGCTCGCATCGGTGGCCTTCGGTTTCCTCACGGTGGTGCTGAACTACCTGGTCCCGGACAAGGTACTACCACTGTTGCTCAACGTGGTCGGCTCGACGATCCTCGTGCTCTGGACCTTCGTGGCGGTCTCCCAGATCCGGTTGCGCAACCGTGCGCGTCGCGAGGGCACCGAGGACGCTCTGCCACTGAAGATGTGGTGCTTCCCGTACCTGTCGTATCTCGCGCTCGCGCTGCTCGCCGGCGTCGCGGTGCTGGCCATGTTCGACACCGCGGCCCGGAACCAGCTCCTCGCGACCGCAGCCCTGACGGTGACCATCGCGGCCGCCTGCTGGTGGTCGCTGCGCCACGCTGGACGGTGATCACATGCGGCGCACCGTCGGCCACAGCTGCGACCACGGGGCGCGCGGCGTGCACAGGCGGATGTCGACATCGGTGGAGGCGGTGGGCATGCCGATCCGGTGGTGCACCTGGCCCAGTACACGTGACGCTGTACACATCTCGTTCGACTGCTCCGCATCGGAGTCCACGACCCACAGCACCGTCGTCGCGGAGTCCTCGGGCGTGCCGAAGTAGCCGTAACCGCGGTTCGGGCTGAAGACCGGGGGGAGCCCGTGGCCGTAGTAGACGAGCGCGGACGCCTGCCAGTAGGAACTCGTCACGATCGCTTGCGGGCGTTCGGCTTCCGGTAGCGCCGCGATCGATTGCTCGACCTGCCGGGTGAGCTCCGGCCAGCCGAACTGACCGTAGACGGAGATCTGCATGCCCGCCTCCATCACCGTCTTCGGCTCGGTGATCTCGGACTCCGGGGTGAAGGGCAGACTGATCACCAGGAAGGCGACCGCCAGCGCGGACAGCGGTGCGGCGACCCAGCGCACACGCGGCCGGGGGACCCGCTCGAAGGCGACGGCGCCCGCCGCGAAGATCACTGTGAGCATGCCCCCGGGGTAGTAGGGCCGCCCGGCCGTCGCGATGAAGACGACCACCAGCAGGACGAAGGCGGGCGCGAGGAACCGGTAGGGACGCAGCTGGGGTGAGCGCAGGAGCGCGTACAGGCCGTAGATCATGAGTGGGGCGCCGAGGATCCCGGCCGTCAGGAGCAGGATGGGCACGAACAGGAGCCGGCCACCGGCGTACTGGCTCTCCTCGGCGACCTGACTCGTGAGCTGCAGGTAGGGCCATCCGCGCTCGGCCTGCCAGAGCAGCGCGGGGATCATCGTGATCACGGTGAACGCGCCACCGGCCCACAGCGCCGGGCGTCGCCAGAGCTCCCGCGGGCCCCAGATCAGCGAGGCGATGATGGCACACCCCCAGAAGATCGGGATGAGCCACTTGACCTGCATGTCGATCGCGGTGACGACGCCCGCGGCGAACAGCAGCCAGTCCTGCCGGGTGCGCACCCAGCGCACCAGCAGCCACGTGATGGCGACCCACAGCGGGGTGTCGATCGCGTTCGTCGCGAGCAGCGAGGACTGCAGCAGCAGGAAGGTCGACGTGGCGTAGGCGAGGGCGGACAGCGCCTGCGCGAACCGTCCGCCGCCGAGCTCACGCGCGATCGCGGCCGCCAGGACGATCCCGACCAGGGTGATGAGGACGGAGGGGAGTCGGAAGAGCACCAGTGAGTCGCCGGGCATGGCCTCGCCCACCAGCGCGAGCAGCGGCAGGATCGGCCCCTGATCGGCGTAGCTCACGGAGAGGTGATGGCCGGCGCTGACGAAGTACAGCTCGTCGCCGAACAGGTGGTAGCGGCTCGCGCCGAACAGCGCGGCGATCGCCGCGAGCACGGTGATCGGGACGACTGTCGCGTAGTCGAAGGGCGACGGTGCGATGGACGCTCCGTCGGCGGAATTGGTCTCGGTCTCGGGACGGGAGGTGTCGGGTGCTGTCATCGGGCCTTCTCCGGGTCGGGTGGCGCTGCGACGGTGGGGAATCCGTGCGGCGGTGGCTGCACCGCGCGGAGGTACAGGGCGAGCATCTGCTCGGCGTACGGCGCCAGGTCCAGTCCGGGGTCGCGGGCGGCGCGCGTAGCGGCACCGTCGATCGAGTCGCGGATCTGTTGCGCCATGATCCAGGCGTCGAAGTCGCCGAAATCGCCCGATTCCTGCCCCGCGCGCAGCAGTTCCGCGAGGGGGAGGACCGAGGCGTTGTCGCCGTCCTCGGCGGAGAAGACGGGGCGGTCGTCCGCGTCGCGGAGGCCGTACACCACCTCGATCATCGCGGTGATGTGCTGCCGGTTGGCCCCCAGGAACTCGATGTTGGACTCGATGTAGGCGGCGATCCGTCCGATGGCGTTGGTGGCCGCTTCGATGCGCGGAGTCATCATCGCGGCACCGTTCTGGTAGAGCGAGATCACCACCTCGCGCATCAGCTCGTCCTTGCCGTCGAAGTGGTACGAGATGACGCCCTTGGAGATCCCGGCGCGCTCGGCGATCCGCGCGAGTGAGGCACCGCCGAATCCGGATTCGGCCAACACCTCGACGGCAGCCGCGATGATCTGGCCACGACGTGCCTCTTCGATGAAGGAGCGTTGGCTGCTCGATTCATTTTCTGGCCGCATGGTCAAAAAATAGCACGACTGGATAGATATGGACAGCGAAAAACGGGACCCTCCGATGTGGAGGGCCCCGCTTCCCGGGCTGCAGAGGTGGTCTGATCAGGCCTCGGTGGTGCGAGTCGGGCGCGAGCCCAGCTCCTCGTCGAGACGCAGGAGGCCGGGGCCGTCACCGTCGATCAGCTTGAGGCGGCCGACGATCTCGCTGACCGTCGCCTCTTCCTCGACCTGCTCGTTGACGAACCACTGGATCAGGCTCTTCGAGTCGATGTCGTCGTTCGCGGCCCGGTACAGGTCGCGGATCGAGTCCGACACGCGACGCTCGTGCTCCAGCGCGACGTTGAAGACGTCGAGGACGGAGTTCACGTCCACCTTCGGGGCGGCGGAGGCGCCGATCTTCGGGTGGTTGTCGCGGTCCGAGAGGTGGTCGATCCACTTGTTGGCGTGAACGATCTCCTCGTCGGCCTGGTGCCGCAGCCACGCCGCGATGCCCGGCAGATCACGGATCTCCATCTCGATGGCGAGCTGGCGGTAGACCAGCGAGGCCTCGAACTCGAGCGTGATCTGATCGTTGAACTTCTCTTCGAGTGCATCCGTGAGCTTCATGGGACCGACTCTAGAACCGTTCCAGGTTCCGTGCAACGCAGGCAAGGCGACCCTTTGCGCAGGTCAGGGGCTATTTATTAGGTTAGCCCTACCCCTCTTAGCCACGCCTATCGCAAGATCGAGAAGCACGAAGACGAGGAGTGAAACACCGAACACCGGCAGGAACCAGCCCAGGAAGGCGATGCCCAGAATCGCCGGAATCGCGTGCGACGGTTCGACCTTCCGAATCGCGCCGCGTGCCGGCGGCCTCGGGAGCCCGCCCCGCTTCGGCCGTCGCTGCCACCACATCAGGTAGCCGCGCACGATCACGACGCAGAGCAGCGCTGCGAACGCAACCAATGCGATCTGGTTGAGCAGACCGAACTGCCATCCCATATGGGTGTTGATCAGCAGCTCGGTCGCCTTCGCGAGGAGCGGCCACGAGGAGAACGCGAGCACGGTGATCACCTGGCCGGTCGCCGGATCGATCGTCGCGGAGTCGATGCCCATGCGCCACGGCTGGCGGGTCTGGGCGACGGTGATCGCGACGTTCGGGTCCGTCGGCACGGAGACCTGGACGGCACCGTCGACGCCCCGGGACGCCGCCTCGGCGACGGCCCGGTCCAGCACCGCGATGTTCCGCGCGCGGGTCTGTTCGGCGACCTCCGGAGAGACCTTCGGCGCGGCCATCGGCATCTGGTGATCGGCGTGGTCGCCGCCGCCCCCGTGGTCGCCGCCCGGCGTGAGCGAGGTGGACAGCGCGGGCTTGGTCCACCCCAGCTCGGCCCGGAGCTGGCCGATGTTCTCGCCCGCGTACTTGGACCAGGTCAGGCCCGTCGCGGAGAAGAACAGCAGCCCGAGGAGCAGCCAGGTGCCCATCGCGGCGTGCCGGCTCATCCGTCCGCCGCGGCCTTTCGCCGTGCGGTCGTAGGCCAGCATCCGCTTCGGGTCGCCCCGGCGGTGCCGCCACCACAGGTACAGGCCGCCGAGCGCGACGACCCACAGCCACGACGCGGCCAGCTCGCTGTAGAACCGGCCCACGTCGCCGAGGTGCAGGTCGACGTGCAGCCGGTCGATCCAGAACCGGATCGGCAGGGCCTCGACGGAGCCGTACACCGGCAGAGCGCCCTGGACCTGTGCCGATGCGGGATCGACGTACACGGCGAGCTGGCGACCGTCGGCGGCGAGCGACGGATCGTCGAACAGCACGCGGGTGGTGAGCCCGGGGCCGTCGCCGGTCCGCACCGCCGCGAGGGGCAGGTCGGGTCGGGAGGCCTGCGCCGCGGCGACCTGCTCGGCCAACGGCCGGGCGGGACCGTCCGTCCGTGCCTCCAACTGGTCGGCGTAGACGAACTTCTCGACGGTGGGCGCGGCGGCGTAGAGGCCGCCGCTGATCGCCGCGATCAGGAGGAACGGGCCCACCAGCAGGCCCGCGTAGAAGTGCAGCCGCAGGATCGCGGCGCGCCACCCGGGCCGCGCCGGCGGACCGGCGGGGCGAGTGGTTTCGGTCGGCGGCGCGTTCTCGGCCGCCGAATCGGTCACTGACATGAGGACACCTCACGGGGTTGTGCGCGTACGCGCGGGAAGCCCGGGCGGCGCGGGGCCGATCCGGGCGGAGGAAGAGGGTGAGGGTGTCAGCGGGGCGGCGCGCGCAGCGCCCCGTGCCGCGCGAGCACGGGGAGGGGGACGGCGCGGAAGGTCCACACCGGGGAGACGACGGTGCGCGTCCGTGTCCGCCACGCCGAGGTCAGGGGGGTGAGGGTGGCGAGCGCGACCCGCAGGGCGTGCTCGGCGCCCGCGATGACGGCACCGGCGACGACGGCGGCCGCGATGTGCGCGACGGCCATCGCCGGGCTCATCGCGAGGTGTCCCATGGTCACGCCCAGCGCGAGGTGACCCGCGCCCTGCCCGAGGAGGAGCAGGGCGGCGACGCCGCGCGGGCCCGCGGTCCGCGGACGGGCGGCGATCGCCCCGAGGACTGCACACACCGCCGCGAGGAGCACCAACGCGCTCAGGGGGACCGACGGGGCCATCGCGGTCACGTCCGGCGCCGGCATCGAGTGCATCGCGTGGCCGCCCATGTCGTGCCCGGGCATGGCATGCCCCATGGTCGAGCCGCTCATCACACTGCCGTCGGGCATCACGTGTTGCGGCACGGCCTCGGAGGGCATCGCGTGCCCGGGCATCGACGAGGTGCGCATGGCGACGGCGTGCGCCGTCAGGCTCGCGGCGAAGGAGACCGCGCCCACCGCGACGCCACGGATCGTGGCTTCGGGGCGGGCTGGGCGGAACACAGCGGGAATACTACTCCCCGTAGGGGACGAGCTCCGGGCGGGAACGTCCAGGTCAGGGGCGGGTGGCGGCGATGAAGGCGCGGATGAGCGCAGGATCCTTGACGCCGGGCGCGGACTCGACGCCGCTGGAGACGTCCACGCCCGACGGCTCGAAGGCGTCGATGAGCGCTGCCACGTTGTCGGGGCGCAGGCCACCGGCGAGCAGCCAGTCGACGCTGGGCGGCACCGGTAGATCCGCAGGATCGAAGGTCGCACCGGAGCCGGGCACCGTCGCATCGATGAGCAGACGCTCCTGGCCGGCATGGCCCGATTCCGTGAACCGCGCCGCGGAGATCGCACGGATCGTGCGGAAGCCCGCCGCGGCACGCGCGAAGTGATCGTCGGGTTCGTCGCCGTGCAGCTGGATCGTGCCGACGCCGGACGCGCGGGCCAGGCGCACCACCTCGTCGATCGGCTGTCCGCGGAAGACCCCGACGGTCTCGACCCGCTCCGGCACCCGCGCGAGCAGCACGGACGCCGAGGCCGGATCGATCAGCCGGACGCTGCCGGGCGCGAAGACGAAGCCCACCGCGTCGGCACCCGCCTCGACCGCGGCGTCGACGGCCTCAGGGGTCCGCAGACCGCACACCTTGACGAACACCCGTCGATCGTAGGCGGGGCGCCGCGCCGTCCGCTCAGAGCGTCACGGTGCGGGCGACGATCGCCATCTCCGCGGTGTGGCCGCCGAGCGCACTGACCCCCTCGGGCCGGGGCAGGAAGCCCGGGAGCGCGGCGATCCCGTCGGTCGCGTCCTCCACCCGCAGGCGGAGCCGCGCCGTGCCCTTCACGGTGAGATCCACGTCCAGGCCCTCGGCGGGCAGGCCGTGGAACCGGAGGTCGAAGGAACCGTCGATCGGCACCGCCCGGCCGTGCGCGGTCGCGGCGAGCACGACGCCGTCGACCCGGGTGAGCTGCAGGACCCGCGCCCCGCGCCCCGACGTGATCCGCAGCTGCAGCAGTCGATTCCCGTTCTCCACCCGCTCGGACACCACCCGCACGTCCGCCGGGGCCAGCGCCGCGACGGGTGCGTCGCCCACGCGCGCCATGCTGTTCCCCCGGCTCGTGAGCATCGGGAAGCTCGTCGCCAGGTCCTCGCGTCGCCCGACGAGCGGGTCGCTCCAGCCCGTCGGGTCGCCGCTGGGCCGCGCCCAGTAGGCCTTTCCGGTGTCGGCGTCGAGCAGGTACCGCAGGGCGACGGGCACCGGGTGCGCCGCGGACGGCCGGTTCGCGGCGAGGCCGCCGCCGATCGCCACCGCCGCGACGAGGGTGGTCGCCAGGGCCGGCGCGGCGCGGACGAGGCGGCGAGAGCCCTCGGCCGCCGGGAAGAGGGTGTCCAGCAGCGGTAGCAGCACGATCGCGATTATCACCACGAAGACGGCCGACGGTGCCGCCACGCGCACGCCCGTCGCCGGGAAGAAGATCGCGGCCGTGGGCGCCAGGATCAGCACCGTTCCCGCGCCGGCGACCACCTGCGCCGGCAGGCGCCATCGGGTGCGGACGCCGGCGAGGACCGCCAGGGCGCCGAGCAGTGCCGGCAGTGCGAGGAGATAAGAGCCGCCGGGGACGAGGGCCGCCGCGACGACGCCGAGGACCGCCGCCCAGATCAGTGCGCCCACGGTCAGCGCTTCGACGCCGAATCGCCTGCGCAGCAAGGCGAGCCAGCCCAGCACCGTCGTGAACACGAGCGCGACAACGGCGGCCCGGTACCAGCCCGGTGCCCACGGGTCGGCGAACTGTCCGTAGCCGGGCTGCGCCAGGAGGAGGCCCCGCCACAGCACGAAGGTCACCGCGACCACACCGAGCAGCAGCACGAGGCCCCAGGCGATGCACGCGGCCAGCCGCGCCGCGGTGATCAGCCCGTGCCGCACGAGAACGACGGCGGCGGCCCCGACGGCGAGCAGCGCGAGGATCGCGATGGGCCAGACGAATCCACCGGGGTACCGGACGAGGCGGCCCAGCACCGGGAAGTAGGTGGCATCGGCGCCGGAGGGTTCCGTCAGGGCCGCGATGTCCGCGTTGCCGAGGGCCCGGGTCGTGGCGAGACCGCCGTCGCCCAGGTGTTGCAGTGACGCCGCCGATTGGTGGCCGACGTCGTCCTGGGGCTGGTGGTAGGTGGCGGAGCCGTCGATGTACGCCGTGTTGAGCCCGGCGAACCGGCCGTCGTCACGGAACGGCGAGAAGTCGGTGTCGTTGGGCAGCAGGCGGTAGACGGCCGCCGCGAAGCTGGTGGCGACGGGGCGGGGCGCGGCCTTCGCGTATGCGGCGACGAGATCGGCGTTGCCCCGGCTCGTCTCGAACATGATGGCGGGACCGGAGGATCCGCGCGATTCGAAGTTCAGAACGAGGCCCCCGCGGGCGGCGGCCGGGTCCTGCTTCACGAAGGCCTCGGCGCCGCACAGGCACGCCTCCTCCGCATCGGTGAAGACGAGTACGACGTCGTTGCGCAGCGCGGCGCCGGCGCGGAGGGCGCGAGCCGTCTCCAGGAGGGTCGCGACGCCCGCTCCGTCGTCGCCCGCGCCGTGCGAGATCGTCGCCGAATCGTAGTGAGCGACGAGGAAGAGCGTCCCGGACCCGCCGGATCCGGGCAGCCGCGCGATCACGTTCCGCACCCGCGCGAAGGAGACGCCGCCGAGGACGTCCGTGGAACCGATCGCGTCCTGCACGCGGGTGTCGATCCCGGCTGCGCCGAGCCGGTTGACGATGTACTGCCGCACTTGCGCGGCAGCGGCCGAGCCGGTGGGATGCGGTGCCGTACTGATCCGTTCCTGATGGACTCGCGCGCGCTCCGCGCTGAAGTTCTCCGCCGGTGCGTCGGACGGCGCCGGAGCGGGTGGCGTCACCGCGGCGATCGCGCCCCAGGCGAGCAGTGCGAGCAGGACGAGTGAGATCACGCCCGGGACGGCGCCGCGCGGCGCAGTGACGGGACCGACGGTGCGAGGCACGCGCCGAACACTACTCCCGCGGCGGGCCGCCGTCGGGCGACGCGGGCACCGGCGCGATCAGAAGGGCTGCCCCGGGATCGCACCCGGCGCGGCCGGAGCCGTCGGTGCGGCCGGCGCGGTGGGCACCGGCATCGTGCACGGCGGGAAGGTCGGATTGAAGGGCGGCGTGCACAGCTGCATGATGCAGTTCTTGCCGTTCCAGAAGGGCGTCTGCCCGGGCGGGCACGGCTCGAGCGCGTTGGCCGTCCCCACCGCGATCGGGGAGACGAAGGTCATCGAGAGCACACCGAAGGCGGCGAGGCCGGTGGCCAACGCGCGACGTCCGGCCGAGCGACGCTGAGACATGGAAGACCCTCCTCTGTGAATTCGGTGTTCAGAATACCGACTGTCGGTGCGATCGCACAGCCGGTCAGGGAAGATCGCCGCCGGCCCCGCGCAGGAACGCCCCGCTCACGGCGACCGCCGGCCCGGAGCTCTCCCCGGAGACCACGAGCGTCGCGAACGCGAGATCGCCGACGATGCCCGCGAACCAGCCGTGCGCGTGCGTGTTGTCGCCGAACTCCGCCGTCCCGGTCTTGCCGCCCAGGCCCTCGATGTCGCGCAGGGCGGTTGCTGTCCCGGACGTCACCGTCTCCCGCATCGCCGTGCGCAGCGCGTCCGCCACCACGGCGTCGATCGGCCGTGACTGCGCGTTCGCGGGGGCGGGCTCACCGTCGAACAGTGAGGGCCGGACCATCGTGCGGGCGGCGAGCGAGGCTTCCACGACGGCGAGCCCGAAGGGGGAGGCCGTGACCCGGCCCTGGCCGATCGACTCCTCGACCCGCTCCGCGGAGGTGCGCGCGGCCGGCACCGAGCCGGTCACCGTCGTGATGCCCGGGATGGTGAAGTCGACTCCCAGGCCGAACCTCTGGGCGGTGTCGGTGAGCGCGGTGTCGCCGAGCTTCGTGCCCAGGCCGGCCATCGTGGTGTTGCAGGACTTGGCGAAGGCCGTGTGCAGGGGCACCGTGCCGAGGGCGAACTCGTTCTCATTGGGAATGGTGCGGTCGCCGAAGGTCGCGCGGCCGGGGCAGGCGAGCTGCGCGTCGGGCGTGGTGATCCTCGCGTCCAGCGCGGCGGCGGTGGTGATGGTCTTGAAGGTCGAACCCGGGGCGAAGAGTCCGGTCAGTGCGACGGGGCCCTGCTTGTCCGCGGCCGCGTTCTGCGCGACCGCGAGGATGCCGCCCGTCGACGGACGGATCGCGACGAGCATCGTCGCGCGCTTCTCACCCGCGACGGCCGCGTTCGCCGCGCGTTGCAGCCCGGCGTCGAGTGTGGTGCGCACCGGCCCGATCCGCGCACTGGGGAACGAGTCGACGAGGCGCAGCGGCTTGCCGTCACGGTCGACGACCGTCACCGAGCTGCCTGCCGCGGCGTCGACGTTCGTCCGCCAGCGCTCCTCGAGGCCGGGGACGACGGGCGAGCGCAGCACGGGCGCATCGGTCAGCAGGCGGCCCTCCTCGCGCACGGTGACCCCGTCGATGCCGGTGAGACCGCCGACCTTCTTCGCGTCGGAGGCGCGAAGCGAGATGACGGCGGTGGGGGAGTCCTTGCCCTCCACGGACTTCCGGAGACCGGCTGCGGTCACCGTCGGATCGGCGACGGCGAGCCGGGTCGCGAGGGCGTCCGCGGCCGAGGCCGCCTTCGCGGGATCGAGGTTCACGACGGTGACGGTCTGCCAGGTCATGAGCGGTGCGTTCTTCCGGTCCACGACGGGCGTGTTGTACGGCTTCTCGTCGGCGTAGAGCAGGCGCGCGCCGTCGGCGGTCGCATCGGGATGGATCAGCGTCGGCCGCCAGGTGACCTTGCCGCCGCCCGCGGCGACCTTCGTGGTGAACCGCACGCCGTGCTTGCGGGGCAGCGCCCACGACCACGTGAGCGTCCGGTCCTCGCCGTCCTTGCCGGCGGTCACCGTCGGAGTGGCGCCGTCCATGCCGTCGAAGGTGGACCGCAGGGCGGCCGCGGCGGTGTCCGGGGCGGACGTGAGGTTCGCGGCGTGCGCGGCGTCGCGGGCGGAGACGGCAGCGGCGAATTTGGTGACGACGTCGTCCTCGGAGCAGGCGACCAGGGATCCCGCGAGGGTCGCGGTCGCGAGCACGGCGCCCGCGGCGGTGCGGGTGCGACGGGGCGGTGTCGGGGTGGCGCCGGAGGCGGGCCGGTTCAGGATGGAGCGCATGACTCCAGTCAACCGGGGATCGGCGATAGTCGCCAAAGAGCGAATCCGGCGTCGACGATAGCGATCCGCTATCAATGCTGGTCGAACGGGACGCGGAGTGCGTCGACCGCGATCGCGGCGACCGTCCCGATGGCCGCGTCGACCCTCGGCAGGCTCGGATCGTTGCGGGCGGCGTGGGTGAAGACCGCTACTGCGACCGGGTGCTCGCCGGGGTAGGCGACCACCGCGACCTCGCTGCGGAGCGCGCCCAGAGTGCCCGTCTTGCCCGCGATCGACGGTGCCGATCCGAACCCCGAGGCGACCCTGTGCCGGAAGACCTGCCCGCCGAGTGCGGAGCGGGCGAACGCGCACTGCGCCGGCGATGCCGCGGTGTCCGTCCAGATCGCCGCCAGGAGCGCGGTCATGTCGGCGGCGGTGGTGGCGCTGCCGAAGGACGGGTCGTAGGCGCGCACGGGGCGGGCGAGGTCGTCGTCGGCGAGGGCGGCGAAGGCCTCGGCGACGGTGTGGGTGTCGGTCTCCGCCATCATCGCGGCGTGGATCTCGGCGTCGCCGCCGACGATCCTGGTGCCGTGCAGCCCCAGGTCGCGGGCGGTCTCCTGCACCGCGTCCAGGCCCACCCGCCGCATCAGCTCGCCGGCGGCCGCGTTGTCCGAGACCGCGATCATCGAGCGCAGCAGATCCCGCAGGCTCATCTCGACCGGATCCGAGAGCGCCGCGATGCCGGTGGGCCCGGGCGTCGCGGAACCCGGGTCGACGGTGACCCGCGTGCGGGGATCGAGTCGTCCGGTGTCGAAGGCGCGCGCGGCGGCCACGAGCAGCAGGACCTTGTAGATCGAGGCGGGTACCACGGGCTGCGCGCCGCCCACCGACAGCTCCGCGGGGTGCCCGATCACCCGGGCGTGCACCCAGCCGTTGCACCCGGCGTCGGCGAAGGCGGCGTCGATCCGCGCGGCCGCGGTCATCGGCCGAGCCGCCACAGCGCCGATTCCAGCCGGGCCGCGTCCGGGTGGTCGCGCCGGCCGAGGATCTTCACGCGCAGGGGGAAGTCCGTGGCCGGGCGGCGCGCGGTGCCCGCCGGAACCGCGTCCCCGGCCGCGACGGGGGTGAACGCCAGCCCCGCGGCGACGGCGGCGTGCGCCGCGGACTCGGTCTCGGTGATCAGCACGGCCGACGTGATGCCGCGTGCCGTGAGCCGGTCCAGCAGCAGATCCGCGGCCGGCGGATTGGCCGCGCGCGGCGGCAGCGCGACCGCCAGCGCCGACAGGTCGCGCAGGCGCGGCGACCGGAATCCTTCCGGTACCAGGAAGTCCCGCGGCAGCGCGATCACCGGGCCCGACGGTGCGCCGTCCCCCAGGACGGGGTGCTCGACGACCGCCACGTCGAGCAGGTCCTCGGCGACCGCCCGCGCCAGCTGCGGTGAGGCGCCGGCCGAGAGGGTCAGCGGCGCACCGTCGTCGCCGGCGGACAGGGCGGCGGCGCAGGCGGCCGACACCGCGGAGCCGAGCGCGTCGCACAGCGCCACCCTTCGCTCCCCGATCCCCGCGCCGAGGCGCGCGGCCTCGGCGACGAACCGATCGGCGTCGCGGACCATGACCCGGGCGCGCGGCAGCAGCTCGCGACCCGCGGGAGTGAGGTCGGCGCCCCGTCGGCTCCGGTCGATGAGCGTGACGCCGAGGGCCTCCTCGAGGCGGCGCAGGCCGGCCGAGACCGGCGGCTGCGTGATCCCGAGCCGGTCCGCGGCGCGACCGAAGTGCTGCTCCTCGGCGACCGCGACGAAGAAGCGCAGGTGCCGGATGAGGTCCATGTGCCGGAGTCTAGCCAGCCGATTCGGGCACGCGCGGCGCTGGGAACCAGCACAATCGGCAGGTGTGAACGATGCCGTGGACGCCGAGATCGCACAGATCCGTGACGCACTGACGGCGCGGATGGAGCGCATCACCGCGTCGGTGGTCGCGACGATCCGGCAGCAGATCCCGTTCTACGCCGATGCCGGCGCCGTCTCCGAGGAGATGGTCACCGAGGCGGTGCGGGACAACCTGACGTACATGGTGCGCGCGCTCACCGACACCGCCTTCGACACCGCGCCCGCCGCGGCGACGGGGCGCACGCGCGCCGAGATCGGCGTGCCGCTGGCCGCCGTGATGCACGCCTACCGCATCGGCGTGCACCGCGTCTGGCAGGAGGTGCACGCGATCGCCGAGGACCGGCCGGAACTGAGCCGGCGGGCGCTGCTCTCGGCGACACAGCACATGTGGGAGGCGCAGGACCAGTTCGTGGACGCCATGGCCGGGGCCCATCGCGACCGCACCACCGAACAGGCGCTCGACGACGCCGCCGAGCGCGCCGCACTCGCCGAATACCTTCTGCAGGGCAGGATCCCGAGCGATCAGAGCCTCTGGGAGATCGCCACGCTGCTGCGGCTCCCCACGACGGGGCCCTACCTCGCAGTCGCCGCGGCCACGGTCGAGGTGGGGCGCGCGCCGCTGCCGGGGGTCGCCGACCGGCTGCGGGCGATCGACGCCTACTCGGCGTGGCGGCTGCTGCCGGACCAGCAGATCGGGATCATCCATGCCCCGACGCCGGCGGTGCGCACCGCGGTGATCGATCTGCTGCGCCGGATCGCCGTCGCCCGTGTCGGCGTGAGCGCCCCGTTCGGAGAACTCCGCGACACCCCGCAGGGACTCAACTTCGCGCGGCGAGAACTCGTCGGGCCGGGCACCGGGGTCTCCGTCTTCGACGGTTCCGTCCTCGGCACCGCCGCGATCGCCGCGCCCGAGACCACCGTCGAGCTGGCCCGGGGCGTGCTGCGCCGGCTGTACGAGCTCCCCGAGGACGACCGGGACCCGCTGTTCGCCACCTTCCGGGCGTGGGTCGCGCACGACGGCAACGTCAAGGATGCGGCCGCCGAGTTGTTCGTGCACCCCAACACGGTGCGGCACCGCCTGCGGCGTGTCGAGCAGCTCACCGGCCGTTCCATCGGATCGCCCCGCGAGGTGGCCGAGCTGTGCCTCGCCTTCGAGGTCGACGCCCGGGTCCGACTCCAGGTGGACGCTGGCAAACCGGCCTAGTGGCGGCTTGCAGAACCAAGCTGTGGTGATTGTGTTTCGTGACACCTCAGCGGGCGGAACCGTGTTTGCGTCACCATCGACCCGACAGGGTGTCCAGGGTCACTCTGTAAAGGACGAACCCGACACCGCCCAGAAGGACTCACGATGACGAACCTCGCCGAGAACCTCACCTCCGCCGCCGCTGCGCACGGCGACACCGTCGCCCTCAAGTGCGACGAACTCCAGTTCACGTATGCGGAGTTCGACGACGCCTCCGCACGTTTCGCCACCTACCTCGCGGAGCAGGGCATCGAGGCCGGTGACCGGGTCGGCATCATGCTGCCGAACACCCCGGCCTTCGCCATCGTCTTCTACGGCCTGATGCGCCGCGGCGCGATCGCGGTCCCGATGAACCCGCTGCTCAAGGCGGCCGAGGTCGAGTACTACCTCGCGAACACCTCGTCCACGGCGCTGTTTGCCACGCCCGTCTTCGCCGCCGACGCCGAGGCCGGGGCGAAGGCAGCAGGCGCCGCCTGTCACTTCGGCGACGACGCGGCCCTCGCCACGCTCCTCGCGAAGTACGAGCCCACGACGGCGGTCGAGCCCCGGGAACCGTCGGACACGGCGGTCATCCTGCACACCTCCGGCACCACCGGTAAGCCCAAGGGTGCCGAACTCACCCACGACGGCCTCGGCCGCAACTGCGAGATCGCGGGACGTACGCTGCTCGGCCTGTCCAACGACGACGTGGTCATGGGCTGCCTGCCGCTGTTCCACGTCTTCGGACTCACGTGCGGCCTCGACGCCGCGGTCCGTTTCGGCGCGACGCTCACCCTGATCCCGCGCTTCGACCCGCGCAAGGCCATCGAGGTGATCGGGCGCGACCGCGTCACAGTCTTCCTGGGCGTCCCCACGATGTACGCGGCGCTGGTGGCCTCGCTGCAGCCCGGCGACGACGTCTCCTCGTTGCGGGCCTGCGCGTCCGGTGGCGCCGCCCTACCGCTCCAGGTCATCACCGACTTCGAGAAGGCCTTCAACGCGATCATCATGGAGGGCTACGGCCTGTCCGAGACGTCGCCCGTCGCCTGCTTCAACCACCCGGACAAGCCCCGTAAGCCCGGCACCATCGGAACCCCCATCGAGGGCATCGAGATGCGGGTCGTCGACGACGCGGGCAAGGAGGTCCCGCAGGGCGAGCGCGGCGAGGTGCAGGTGCGCGGCCACAACATCATGAAGGGCTACTGGAACCTGCCCGAGGCGACCGCCGCGTCGATCGACCCCGACGGCTGGTTCTCCACCGGCGACATCGGCATCGTCGACGAGGAGGGCTACTTCTCGATCGTCGACCGCAAGAAGGAGATGATCATCCGCGGCGGGCTCAACGTCTACCCGCGCGAGCTCGAAGAGGTGCTCTACAGCCATCCCGAGATCGCGGAGGCCGCCGTCGTCGGCATCCCGCACGCCTCGCTCGGCGAGGAGGTGGGCGCGGCCGTCGCGCTCAAGGCGGGCAGCACGCTGACCGCCGAGGCCGTCCGCGAGTTCGTCAAGGAGCGCGTCGCCTCGTACAAGTACCCGCGCCACGTCTGGCTGCTGACGGAGCTGCCCAAGGGCGCCACCGGCAAGGTGCAGAAGCGCGACATCGCCGTCCCGGCCGAATTCAACTGAACCACACCACGATCACAGGAAATCGAGGCCACCATCATGACCACCACCGCTGAAGGTGCCGACGAGATCGTCGCTCCTCTGGACCTGCTTCTCGTCAACTCCACCAAGTCGTTCGCCTCACGCATGGTTCCGAACGCCGCCTGGGCCCGGTTCGGACTCTCCCTCGCGGGGAAGCCCGTGACCGTGGCCGAGCGCTCCGCCGGCCTGGCGAAGGAGCTCGCGCTCATCGCGGCCGGGCGCAGCGCCCGCGAGCCCAAGCGGGGCGACTTCCGGTTCAAGGATCCGGCGTGGGCGCAGAACCCGCTGCTCAATCGCATCGAGCAGGCCTACCTGGCCGTCTCGGACCTGGCGGATCAGCTCTACGACGACGCCGAACTGGAGTGGAAGGACGCCGAGAAGATGCGGTTCGTCCTCGACAACCTCATCGAGGGCCTGTCGCCGACGAACAATCCCTTCGTCTCGCCGCTGGGCTGGAAGGCGATGATCGACACCGGTGGCCTGTCCGTGGTCCGCGGGCTCAAGGCCTTCGTCCGGGACATGGCGTCCAAGCCGCGCATCCCCTCGATGGTCGACCCGAACGCCTACACCGTGGGCGAGACGGTCGCGACGTCGAAGGGCACCGTCGTCCTGCGGACCCGGATGTTCGAGCTGATCCAGTACGCCCCGCAGACCAAGCAGGTGCGCGAGGTACCGCTGCTGCTGGTGCCGCCGGTGATCAATAAGTTCTACATCATGGACATCGCGCCGGGGCGCAGCCTCGTCGAGCACTACGTCAAGGGCGGCCAGCAGGTGTTCGCCATCTCCTGGCGCAATCCCTCGGCGCGGCACCGGGACTGGGGCTTCGACGAGTACGGCAAGGCCATCATCGAGGCGCTCGACGCGCTGCGGGTGATCACCGGTGCGGACCAGGCGAACGTCTTCGCCACCTGCTCCGGCGGGATCCTCACGTCGATGGTCATGGCGCACCTGTTCGCCACCGGCCACGGCGACCGGATCGCCGGGCTGACCTTCGGTGTGACCGTCCTCGACCAGAGCCACGCGGGCTTCGCCTCCGCGCTGGCGAGCAGACGGGCCGCTGAAGCCGCGATCCGTACGTCCGCGAACAAGGGCTACCTCGACGGTGCCGCCATGGCCGAGATGTTCGCCTGGCTCCGCCCGACGGACCTGGTGTGGCGGTACGTGGTGAACAACTACATCCAGGGCCGGCCGCCGGCCGCCTTCGACGTCCTGTTCTGGAACGCCGACACCACCCGGATGACCGCGGCCCTGCACAAGGACATGGTGCTCATGGGCCTGGACAACAAGCTGGTCACCCCGGGCGCGTCGACGATGCTGGGCACACCCGTGGACCTGTCGAAGATCGAGGCCGACCTGTACGTGATCGGCGGCATCTCCGATCACATCTGTCCCTGGCAGGCCACCGAGCGCAGTGCCGCGCTGTTCGGCAGCAAGGACAACACCTACGTGCTCTCCACCGCCGGCCACATCGCGTCGCTGGTCAACCCGCCCGGCAACCCGAAGGCGTCGTTCCGCACGGCGCCCGTCCTGCAGGACCAGACCCCCGAGGAGTGGTTCGAGACCGCCGTCAAGGAGCAGGGCTCCTGGTGGCCGCACCACCTCGAGTGGCTCGATCAGCGCAGCGGCGCGGAGGTCGACGCCCCGTCGGCCCTGGGCGCCGCCGGCTACGAGCCCCTGGCCCCCGCCCCCGGCACCTACGTTCTGGAGAAGTGAGGCCCGCCATGACCACCACGATCGCCACCCCGCAGGAACTGCTCGGACTCGTCGGGCAGTCGCTCGGCACGACCGAGTGGATGACCGTCGACCAGGAGCGCGTGAACCTCTTCGCCGACGCCACCGGTGACCACCAGTGGATCCACGTCGACCCGGAGAAGGCCGCCGCGGGCCCCTACGGCAGGACCATCGCGCACGGCTACCTCACGCTCTCGCTGGCGCCGCTGTTCATCGCCGAGGCGCTGGTCGTCGAGCAGGTGCAGGCCGCGGTGAACTACGGCCTCAACAAGGTGCGCTTCCCCGCGCCGGTCCCCGTCGGCTCGCGGGTGCGCGCCGCCGTGGAACTGGCCGGGGCGCAGGAGAAGCCGGCCGGGATCGAGGCCGTCATCCGCCTGACCTACGAGGTGGAGGGTGCCGACCGTCCGGCGTGCATCGCCGAGACGGTGGTGCTGTACCGATGAGCGACGAGACCGCCGCCGAGGTGGACCTGCCCGACGAGCTCATCGCCACCGGGGGACAGCGGATCCGGGTGCGCTACCGGCCCGGAGTGGGCGTGCCCCTGGTGCTGTGCAACGGGATCGGGGCGAGCCTCGAGGTGCTGGATCCGTTCGTGGCGAAGCTCGATCCGCAGCGCCCCGTGGTGCGTTTCGACGCGCCCGGGGTGGGGGAATCGCCGACGTCGATCCTGCCCTACGGTTTCCCCTACCTCGCATGGGTGCTCGGCCGGGTGCTCGACGAGTTGGACATCGGTGTCGTCGACATCCTGGGCCTGTCCTGGGGCGGTGCGCTGGCCCAGCAGTTCGCCTTCCAGAACCCGATGCGCTGCCGGCGCCTGATCCTGGTGTCCACCGGCACCGGCGCGATCATGGTGCCCGGCGATCCGCGCGTGCTCCGGAAGATGGTCACGCCGCGCCGCTTCCGCGATCCCGAGTACGCGGCGCAGGTCGCGGGCGAGCTGTACGGCGGCACGGTCCGGGAGGACGGGACCGACATCGCCGAGACCTTCCAGCGGCAGATGCACGCCGGCTCCAAGATGGGCTATCTGCACCAGCTGCTCGCCGGCTCGGTGTGGACGTCGATCTTCGCGCTGCCCGCGATCCGGCAGAAGACCCTGCTCGTCTTCGGCGAGGACGACCCGATCATCCCCATGATCAACGGCAGGATCTTCGAGACGCTGCTCCCGCGGGCCACGCTGCACCGGCACGAGGGCGGCCACGTCGACCTGGTGACCCGCGCCGATGTGCTGGCGCCGGTGATCGAGGAGTTCCTGGGAACGCCCCACCTCGGCCGGCGGCAGTGGCGCGGCCGGAACAACGGACCGCTCACACCGCGCGACTGACCCTGGAATCATTCCAAAATCGGGCGTACTCTATTTCGCATGAGCGAGGTGGACACCGCTGAGGACCGGTTACGGGGCGTGGGGCTGCGGATCACCGCGCCCCGCGTCGCCGCGCTCGGCTACCTCGACGGTCACCCGCACGCCACGGCCGACGATGTGGCCGAGTACCTGCGCAGCAGGCTCGGCACCGTCGCCACGCAGACCGTCTACGACGTGCTGCGCGTCTGCGCCGAGAAGGGCCTGCTCCGCCGCATCGAGCCCGCCGGCTCCGCCGTGCGGTACGAGGCCCGGGTCGCCGACAACCACCACCACCTCGTGTGCCGGTCGTGCGCGAAGATCGTCGACATCGATTGCGCCGTGGGCGCCGCGCCCTGCCTGACCGCGGACGACGACCACGGCTTCGTCATCGACGAGGCGGAGGTCACGTTCTGGGGCTACTGCCCCGACTGCGCGGCCCACTGAGCATCCCCGGGCGCGTCGCCTGTGACGCGGACTACTGTCGAGGGTGACGCCGTCCGGGCCTGGGCGGCACGAATGCGAAGGAGTGCGATATGAGCTTGGACGTCGTCTACACCATCTCCTCGACCGCCACCGGCGGCGGTCGCGACGGGCACGTGAAGTCGGCCACCGGCCGCATCGACCTGGACACGCGACCGCCGAAGGAGATGGGCGGCAACGGAGAGGGCACCAACCCGGAGGAGCTGTTCTCCGCCGGTTACGCCGCGTGCTTCCTCGGCGCGATCCGCGCCGTGGGCCGCAACGAGAAGGTCGCCGTCCCGGACGACGCCAGCGTCGACGTCACCGTCGGCTTCGGGAAGACCGAGTCCGGCTTCGGCATCAACGCCGCGATCAAGGCCACGCTGCCCGGCCTCGCCCAGGCGGACGCCGAGGCCCTCGTCGCCAAGGCGCACCAGCTGTGCCCGTACTCGAACGCGACGCGCGGCAACATCGACGTCGATCTGACCACCGCGGTCTGATCGGCGCCTGAGCACGTTACTGCGGCCCGCCGCCCTGGGACTGGTCTTCCTGGGCGGCGCGGCCGGCACCTTTCTCCGGGCCGAGGTGGGGCACTGGCTGCCCCACAGTCCCTTCGCCTGGTCCACCTTCACGGTGAACATGCTGGGCGCCTTCCTCCTCGGCGGCATCGTCGAGGCACTCTCGCAGCGGCCCGACGACGAACGGCATCGCCGCATCCGGCTCCTGCTCGGGACCGGTTTCTGCGGAGGCCTCACCACGTACAGCGCGTTCGCGCTGGACATCCACGGCGCCAGCCCGGCCGTCGGCGCACTGTACGCGGGCTCGACGGTGCTCCTCGGCCTCGTCGCGGCACTCGCCGGGGCGGCGGTGGTGCGGCCCCGGCGCCGGGAGCAGCGCGAGCGGGCCGGATCAACCTCATGACCACGCTGCTGATTTGCATCGGAGGGGGCTTCGGCGCCGTCCTGCGCTACCTGGTCGACGGTGCGCTCCGCGCCCGCCTGACGTTCTGGTCGACCGCGCTGATCAACGTCACCGGCTCGTTCGTGCTCGGTCTCCTGGCCGGGTCCGCGGCGGGCGGAGGGCTCGGCGGGACTGCGCTCGCGGTGCTGGGCACCGGCGTCTGCGGCGGCTACACGACCTTCAGCACCGCCACCGTCGAGACGCTGACGCTCCTGCGGGACAAGCGCTACCGCGATGGCCTCGGGTACGGGCTGTGCACCCTGGTGGCGAGCGTCGTCGCGGTGTGGGGCGGCTACGCCCTCGGCGCGCTCTGACTCACGCGCCGCTGCGCTGCACCGCGTACCGGTACACAGGGCGGGTGAGGGCGAGCGAGAACAGGAACAGGAACATCACGACGAGTGCGCCCCACATCGGCAGGCCCGCGAGCGGCGCGCCGTTGTGGTCTATGCCGAAGCGGCTCACCGGATCGCTGTAGTCGCGCGCGTTGCCGAGCAGCACCGATACCGCGGCCAGGAGGAAGCCGACGAAGACGGCGAGTCCGTAGAGCACCGTCGCCCAGCGCTGCCCGAACAGGGCGAACAGCCCCGTGAAGGCCATCGCCGCGACGGTCACGAGGCCGGCGATCGCGATGATCAGGATCGTGATCGTGCGCACGCCCAGTGGCGACGCGGGGAAGTTCCCCGGGTAGCCCGTGGTGCCGAGCAGCGCCGAGCACTGGATGATCGCAGTCACGTAGAGGGCGATGGCGCCGGCGCCCGCGGCGAGTGAGACCAGAACCCAGAGCCACATCGCGCCCGGCCGGCTCGCTTTACCCACTACGCGAGCTTCGCCTTGACGGCGGAGGACAGCCGCTTGCCGTCAGCCGCGCCTGCCGCCTTCGCGTTCGCGACCTTCATGACCTGGCCCATCTGGCGCACCGTCGGGGCCTCACCGAGCTGGGCCGTGACCTCAGCGATCGCGGCGTCGACGAGGGTGTTCAGCTCGTCGTCGGAGAGCTGCTTCGGCAGGTAGCGGGACATGACATCGGCCTCGGCCCGCTCCTTCGCGGCGAGCTCGTCGCGGCCGTTGGCCTCGAAGATCTCGGCGGCCTCGCCCCGCTTCTTCACCTCGCGCGCGACCACCTTGAGGAACTCCTCGTCGGTCAGCGCGTGCGCGGTGCCGGAGGTCTCCTCGTTCTGGATGGCCGAGAGCAGCATGCGCAGCGTGCCGGTGACCAGGACGTCCTTGGCCTTCATCGCGGTCTTGAGGTCGTCGCGGATAGCGGCTTTCACTTCTGACATGACGTCCAAGTTACGCGGTGTGCGGGGGAGCGGCAGCTGAGTATCCTGGGGGAATGGCAGTTCATCCTCTTCTCCGTGCCGGAGCGGGCCTGGCGGGCGCGGGTGTCGCGTCCATCGCGTACGCGACGGTCTTCGAGCGCAACGCCTTCACGCTGCGCGAGCACACGCTGCCGATCCTGCCGCCCGGCACGCCGACGCTGCGCATCCTGCACATCTCCGACCTGCACATGATGCCAGGGCAGCGGCTCAAGCAGGGGTGGGTGCGGGATCTGGCGGCGCTGGAGCCCGATCTCGTGGTGAACACGGGCGACAACCTGTCGCACCCGCGCGCCGTGCCGTCCGTCGTGCAGACGCTCGATCCGCTCCTCGCGTGCCCGGGGCTGTTCGTCTTCGGTTCGAACGACTACTTCGGGCCCACGCCGAAGAACCCGGCCAAGTACTTCGACAAGAACCACGAGCGCAAGCACGGCGAGCCCCTGCCCTGGCAGGACCTGCGTGCGGCGTTCGCGGAGCGTGGCTGGCTCGACGCCACGCACCAGCGGCGCCGGCTCGAGGCCGGAGGCGTCACCATCCAGGTCGCGGGCGTCGACGACCCGCACATCGAGCGGGACCGGTACGAGACCATCGCGGGGCGCGCCGACGAGTCCGTCGACCTGCGGCTCGCCCTCACGCATTCGCCGGAGCCGCACGTGCTGGACCGGTTCGCCGCCGACGGCTACGACCTGGCGCTCGCCGGCCACACGCACGGTGGGCAGCTGTGCCTGCCGCTGTACGGCGCGCTCATCACCAACTGCGGGCTGGATCGTTCGCGGGTGAAGGGCGCCTCCGCGTGGGGCGCGCACATGAAGCTGCACGTCAGCGCGGGGCTCGGCACGTCGCCCTGGGCGCCCTTCCGCACCTTCTGCCGTCCCGAGGCCTCACTGCTCACCCTCGTCGGCGCGCCCGTGCGCGACCGGGAGGTGGAGCTCGGGCCCGTCATCGCCCCCGAGGCGGTACAGGCCTGACCTGCCGATTTCCTGCCCGACGGTGGCTGTAGTAATCTATTGCAGGTTGTCACCACGGGGTGTGGCGCAGCTTGGTAGCGCGCTTCGTTCGGGACGAAGAGGTCGTGGGTTCGAATCCCGCCACCCCGACTCGTTGGTTGAGACGACAGCAGGGCCCCTGATCAGTGGAAACACTGGCCAGGGGCCTTACTTGTGGGCCGAGAGGGTCGCCTCGTGGGCCCTGTCTCCGCTTACCTGTTCTGCTCGGGACGGGTGAGGAAGATCGGTTTGCCGAAGGTGGTGAGGGTGTCGTCGGTGGCGTCGGTGCTGATGGCGACTGTGGCGTAGGTGCGGACTTGGACGCCGCCGATGCAGTTGTCGACGGCGATGCGGATGTCGCGGGACATGACCTGGGCGTTGGGGCCGACGACGGCTTTCTTGGCGTAGGGGATGTCTTTGGTGGTGCCGGGTTTGAGGATGCCGGAGATGTTGCCGGTTTCGGTGACGGTGTCGGACAGGGTGCCGGAGAGGCTGCCGGTTCCGGTGCCGGAGACGCTGCCGCCGCCGGAGCCGCCGTTGGAGCCGCCTTGCCCTTGTCCGGTGACGGTGCCGGACGCGGTGACGGTCGGGGTGATCGAGGCGGTGGTCGCGTTCGACAGTGATCCGCCGACGGTGAGGCTGTCTGCGGTCACGGCGCAGCCGACTTGGACCCCTGTAGTGAGAGTTGCCGACTTGATTCGACTGGTGGGCTTACGCTTCGGATCGTTCGGGTGCTCGGCTTCGATCTTCGCCTCGCCGCCCACGGAGCTGAAGCCCTCGAAACTCTGGGGCGATCGGTTCAGCGGCGGAACGGAATCGAGCTTCTCCCCGAACTTGGAAACGGTGACTTTCCAGCCGTCGCGGGTGATCAGTTCGCGGCTGGTGTCGGCGAACTCTCCGTCGCGGATCTGCCCGGGGACCGGGACGCGCATCCGCGGTGCGGGTGGAGGTGTGACTGCGTTGGCGGCGGGTTGGGCTGCCGCTGCCGCGGGGGTCGGCTTGGGCGCCGGCGCGGGAGCCGCCCCGGCCGGAGCCACCGTGATGGCGACGGTTGCGGCTGCAGCACACAGACCGATGAGCGTGCGCGGAAGCCGGGGCGGGTGCGTGCGAGGCGCGGTGGGCATGGTGTGGTCTCCCCAGGTGAGAACGATCGACAATGTCACATCTGCAACAACAGCCCCAATAGCACCACATTGAACCGCGGATTCGCAATCCGAGTGCATAACAAATCGATCACAGTTACCTGAATACGCCAGTCTTTACGGCTGTTGTGCAGTGAGTTCGCGCCGCGTCCGTCGATCGCTCGCCCCGGAGTGTTGGCCGAATCTCGCACCGCGATTGCGCTTCTACCTGGGGCGTTATCGCTACCGTGAAGCTGGGTGGGGCATGACAAGACGTCTTCGGATGACTGCTACCTGTGTGGGTGATCTCGAATCAGGTGTCCGCGGAGCTGATGAACATCCGCTACGGTCAGGTTCGGTGGAAGGCGACAACTCGCCTGAACCGCTGTGATGTCGTAAGCGTACCGAAAGGGTGGCCCATGTCCGCGGACGAGACCCGACAACTCCCTGTGCAGCAACCGGCGGTCGCGTCTGGAGCGGCCGCGCCCTCTGCCTCACCGGCACCGGCGGTTGCTGGTGGTGGGGCGCCGGATGGGAGGTCGGCCGACGAGGAGCTGCGGGCACTCGCCCGGAAGGCTGCCGGGTTGGTTATCGGGTTGGTGTTGTTGATCGGTTGCGGCTTCGCCGTCTCCCACCTGAACGCTTGGGGTGAGCGGTGGACGATGCCGCTGGTGTTCGTGATCTTCGTGCTGGTGATGATGCTCGCGAGCAACCTCGTTGTTGGCGGTGCGAGCGCGGTGTGGAACGCTGCTCGCACCGGCGCGCGCTGATGGCCTCCGCGGATCCCGGCGAGGCAGGGGACGGCGCCGCGGTCTTCGCCTCGGCGTTGCGGCGGTTGTTCACGCTCGCCGGGTCGCCGACGGTGCGGGCGGTAGCGGACGCGATCGGGGTCAGTGCTGCGACGGTGTCGAACTGGCGCACCGGACGGCACCTGCCAAGCGGATTCGAGACGATCGAGCCGATGCTGGTGTGGCTGACCGCCCGCGCCACAACAGGGGGTGTGGTCGGAGACGGCGTGGTGACGGTGCCGCAGTGGCAGCACCTGTTCAACACCGCCAC
Organism: Tsukamurella sputi; assembly: GCF_007858445.1. Classification (GTDB taxonomy): domain Bacteria; phylum Actinomycetota; class Actinomycetes; order Mycobacteriales; family Mycobacteriaceae; genus Tsukamurella; species Tsukamurella sputi. The sequence goes on from NZ_VIGV01000003.1 coordinate 262,105, forward strand.
CGGGCGCGACCCCGCTCTCCCTGTGCTCACGCAGATCGCGACCGCCGCCGAGCAGTGGGCGACCGCCACCGACACTACGGCGTCGTCGGTACGTCTGGACGACGCTCGAGTGCTGTTCCTGAGCTGTGTCGCGGTCTCGTCGACCGGTGACCTCGCCCTTCGCACTCCCGAAGTGCCCGCCGCAGCGGGGCGCACAGCGGCCGAACTTGTCGAGGTGGGCGCTCTGACTCTGACTCCCGACCCAGGCACCGAAAACCAGGACCTGGTGCGGTTGACGGACCTGCGGCTGATCGAGACCTGGCCGCGCCTGGCGAGCTGGGTACAGCAGGCCCGCCCCGTGCTCATCGCCCGCAGCGCACTCGAGCAGGACGCGCACCGCTGGGCCACCGCCGGCCGCCCCCGAGCCTGGCTCTACGACCACGTCCGCCTGACTCTGACCGCCGACGCCCTCATCGCCCTCGCACCCGCGGCAGCGATCGACGAACCCGCGGCAACCCCAGGGCAGGCGTTCCGGTTCGGAGCCGCGACCACAGCGCACATCCCACGCGGCGACGTGACCGAGTTCTGGACCGCGTCGCAGGCGGCGTCCCTGCACACGCTGCGCGTGCATCAGTTGATCGCCGCGGTGTTCATCGTGCTCATCGTCATGATCCTCGGCCTCGGTCTCGCCCTCGGCGCCGTCACCGCCTAGACCACCGATGCGCACCTATCCAACTCCCCGCACCCGGCTCGCATCTGAGATCGACTCAGCGACCACCTCGCCGCGGGACTATGGGCGATTTGCGTTGTTTAGCGGGCCGCCAAACAAGCCCCGAACCAGGCTGTCGTGTTTAGTGACTCCGCTAAACACCACTAAACAAACCAACCCTGGCCTGCGGAGACGCATGTTTAGTGCGCTGAGGTGGTTGACACGCCCGAATCGTGTGGAAGCTTGGCATCCATCACCCGGCACTTCGCCGAATCGCCGATCCACTTCCCTGCACTTTGGAGTGTTCTGATGCCCACACCCACCCCGCGGCAACCGCAGCCCGCGCCGCTGCCATCCGGCAGCGCGCGCCACTCACGGTCCGTGACGCCGGCGCGTCCGGACGACAGCGGTGGCACATCCGGCACAGCTTCGAGCTCGCGAGCACCGTCGCAGACGGTGCTGCAGCAACGTCTGCAGGGCGCATTCCTCACCGTGATCGGCCTCGCCGGGATCTTCGGCGGCGTGCTGTTCTCCATCGAAGCCCCGCGGTTCACCCCCGTGCCGGTGGTGTTCCTGACCTTCTGGCTCGTCATGGTCATCGTCGGCAAGATCCTCTTCGCAGGCCTCGGCAAGCTTCGTGATGCCGGTGTCGGCGCACCCGCACCCGCGCAGGTGCGTGCCGCTGCTGCCGTCGCAGGGATCGTCGTCGCCGTCGGCATGATGGGCTTCGCCGCCACCACCGCCGGCAGTGGCATCGCTGCGGCGGCGCCGTGCCCCGGCGGTGGACCCGCTACCTGCGGACCGGACCCGAACGCGCCGACGCTCACCTTCACTCCGCCGCCGGCACAGACCGGCGCGCCGGGTGGGCAGCAAGGCGGGCAGCAGGGTGGGCAGGACAACGGGATCGCCACTTCCCCCTCGCGGGGCGGCGACAACGGCCCGGGCATCCAGGCCCAGACCCCGGAGTTCGGCACCCCCGGCCAGCAAGCCCCGAACATCCCCGGCAACGAACATCCCGGCCAGGGCGGCCAGCAGCAGCCGGCGCAGGGCCGACAGACCGGCCAGCAGAACCCGGTCCGCACGACCGCACCCGGACGCCCTAACCAGACCGGGCAGCAGGAGACCGGCCAGCCGACGCAGTCCGGACAGCCCTCCCAGTCGACGGTGACCGTCACGCAGACCCAATCGCAGTGTCCTGCTCCCGGCGCCGCCGGCAGTGGCGGCGCCCCCGGTAGGGGCAACGGTGGACCCGGTGCGCTCGGCACGGAAGGTGGCAGCGGCCCCGACAACGGGGGCGGTGAGAACAAGGACGGCGCACCGTCATGGTCCTACCTCGTCGCCGAAGCCACCGGTGTCATGGCCGGCCGTCGCCGCAACACCAGCGGCGGTTCCAAGCCCACCGCCGATCAGGCGTGGAAGCTGTGGGACCAGGCGCAGCCCGGTGGCAGCGCCGGCCGCACCCCGGAGGAGATGGCCAAGATGGCCGGTCTCAAACTCAACCCGGACGGCACCAGCGCCGACCCGAGCTACGACATCATCACCGTTCCCAAAGAAGACGGGGACTACCAGAAGCTGATCCTGATGAAGAACCAGGACGCTCCCAAGCAGTACCGGTTCCCGCTCAACACCCCCGAGGGCGGCCGCTCGGTCAAGAACGATGACGGCTCCATTTCCGTCTTCGACCGCAATGGCGAGCAGGTTGGCCAGTTCAACGCCCCCTGGGCCTACGACGCCAACGGCAAGGAAGTACCCACCTGGTACGACATCGACGGCGACGAGATGGTCCAGCACATCGAACCGGGGCCGGACAACGTCTACCCGATCATCGCCGACCCGTTCTGGGACAAGGTCAAAAGCGTTGGCAGCGGCGTGAAGAACTTCGGTGCCGGCGTCGGCCGCAGCGTTCTCGACACCGCTGAAGGTGTCGGAACCATGGTCGCCCACCCCGTCGACACCGCTAAGGGCATGGCACCCCTCGTCGGCCTCGGCGGCGACGGTGCACCCGGCGTCGGCGACTCCTGGAAAGCCGTCGGCAACGCCTTCATCGCGAAGGATGACTTCGACCGCGGCGACACTGCGTACGCCTCCGGCAAGGTCGTCGGCAACGTCCTCCAGACAATCGTCGACCCCACCAAGGGCGCAGGAAAGGTCGCCTCCACCGCCGGCAAGGTCGCCAAGGGCGCCGAAGAAGCCGCCCAAGCCACCGCCAAAACAACCGGCAAAGCAGCAGAAGCCGCCGGAGACGTAGCCAGCACCGCAGGCAAGACCGCGACGGACGCTGCAGGTGATGCGGCGAGTACCGCGGGTAAGGCGGCGACGGACGCTGCTGGTGATGCGGTGAGTACCGCGGGTAAGGCGGCGACTGATGCTGCTGGTGATGCGGCGAGTACCGCAGGCAAGACCGCGACTGATGCTGCTGGTGATGCGGCCAGCACGGCAGGCAAGACCGCCACAGAGGCCGCTGGTGATGCAGCCAGCACGGCGGCGCGTGGCGGCGCTGAATCAGCGGGTAGCGCGGGGGCAAGTACCGCGCGAGCGCTGGCGGAAGCTGCGGAAGGCGGCATCACGCCTCCGCCAGGAAAGATCCTGGAGATCTCGCATCCGCCAGCGAAATTCACTGTCGACCAGATCAATCAGGAGATCGCGAAGCTTGTAGAGTTAAATCTTGACTCGATCCTCAATGATGGTCTGACAATAACGAAGCCCGTACGATCAGGATTCGATAGCATTAAGCAGAAGTTCCTATCGGCGCTCGGAAACGCGCCGACCAATGCGGATGGCAAGTATCTTGTCCCAAAGGGATGGAATGTAGATCACAGAATCGATCTTCAGCTGGGAGGGGAGAATGCCCTGGGTAATCTGCAGCTCCTTGACGCCTCAGTCAATATGAGTATGGGCGCCCGTATCGCGAACGCGATCAAAGCGGCCGGGCTTACCGAAGGAGATCTGATTTCTGAGATCATTTGGAAGGGTGGGCAATCTCTAGTACGCTAAGATTGCGGTATCATCATCTCTGCCCATTGCCACCTAAAGAAAGGCTCGACCTAATGGCTACCGTGGAATCAGGAGACTCGTCTAGCGGTGACGCTTTCGTGTCGATCGGAAGTGGAGCGATGCAGGTTTATGACGCCAACGCTGCAGGTGCACTGTCCGGCATCATCAGTGCGATACTAGGCAAGCAGGCTAGGGTCATCGCAGGAGACTGGCGCGGTGTGCAATACTGGGTCGATGCTGCCGAAGGTGGTGCCGGTAGCTCGCCGGTTTGGATCTTTGATCCTTCTACGATGGGAAATGATAAAACTGTCGATCTCGCGTCGTTTGTGCGCCTACTTCCGAGCGAAGCGATGCTAGACGCTGTTGATACATCTTCATTTAACGCATGGCTGAGCTCAAATGGTCGAGCCTCGATAGGGGAATCGGAGTGTGTGCCCGTTAATCCTCCTCAGCTTGTTTCAGGCTTGGAGAATCCCATCGATCGAGCGAATTACACCGTTTCCACAGCCGAGTATCTAATCTACTGCGCAAAAGCGCTGCGGGTGATGAAAGATCTAGGACTCCGCTCCGGGGATCCGATTCCGGACAACTTTGGCGAGTTGGTATCGGCAGTCTAGCGGAGCGGGAATTCAACTAGCCTCCGGCGAAATTTCTGAAGATCTTTAATGATTGCTAACCTCGATTTTTGTGAGATTCCTGTTCCCTCCTGATCGGGATCTGATTGTTCGTTTTGAGCTGTATCTAGGCCGTTGGGTGTGAGGAGGTCACCCGGTGTTGCTTCGGGCGACGTCGAATTCCACTGCTGCGTAGGTCGTTGCGTGATCATTCGATCAGGGTGGTCTTGTTGTTCATGTCGGTGCTCGCAGTTGGTTGAGGCGGGCGAGGCCAGCGACGCGCAGCCTGAACACATGCCGGTGCCGAATTAAATGCATTTCAAGTACGAAGGTAGGAGCTGGTGCGTTCCGACTTGCGGTATGGCGGCCTGGAGCTCGCTGACGGCGAAAGTGAAGCAGATCTCGTAGAATCTGGATGACAGCTGAACGCGTAGAACAATCTTGAGGAAGAATGTGCAGCGCCGCTCGAAACCGCTGATGGTCGCTCCGTCCGAGCCGATACTAATCCGAGTCGATACTGAGGAGAGTCGCTGTCAGAATGGTGTTGACGTTTGCACCTTTACCATCACTGGGCCGTGCTGGGTTGCAAGCACGGGCGTAGTACCAGGGTCGAACCTTCGGTGGGGTGGCTTCTCGTCGAGTAGCCGACAGCAAGGAGTAGTCGATGAAAGAGGAAGAAGCAGTCTCGCACGAGATGTTCAGCGCCTTATCCGAGTTCGCGTCCGCGTCAGGAATAAGTAGGTTTCCTGAGGAGACCGCGTGGATTATTGAACGTGGCATCCGCGCATCGGCAGCGAGAGGAGGCCCGGAGAAATCGAGCTGGTTCGGCGCGTGTATCGAAATCCAGAAGGGGCGCAACAAGGGGAGCGGGATCGACCCGAAGGGGTGGATACAAACCACTGGTGCCACGAATCGACTCACCGTAGAGGTGAAGGTCCGCGGCGACGATGGTTTGTGTCGCCAATACGTTGTGGGTCGTTCGGGCTCGAGGTCGGAATGATCTCGAATTTGTCACGGCGGGTGAACAGGAGATTGAGGTGCAGGGCGCGGAGCTGCTGAGCGCGGACGGTGCGATTAGGTTATTCGTCTATTACTACGACCACGATAACATCCCCGATGGTTGGAGTTTGCGAGAGCTTTCCGAATGCACGGTGCGCTGACCTGAATCGGTTCTGTTTGAGGGCTGCAGGACGCATTGCTGCGGCAGGCGTATGGAGAGACGATCGGACGTGTTTCTCGCCCCCTCCCCTGCATTCTGTGTGAATCGTGTTTTGCTACCCAGCGCTATTCTATAATGCAACTCCACAGTATGACATTGCATGCGTCGTGCGAGTTTTCGTCTTCCTGCTGTTTCCGCGCTGTGCGAGCCGCTTCTCGCGCCCGCTGCGATGTGTCCAAGGCGTTGGGTGGCACCGCTCTCGCGATCGTCACCTATCTGTGGAGCTTCATCGTCGCGGCGACTGGCTGGACGCCCGGGGTGTCCGGAGACTGACCCGAACAGCCGGATGTCGACCCGCCTTGATTTACTGTCATGAAGTGATAGATTACTGCAAAGTCCGACAGTCGTTGCGCCTTCCAGGCGCTCCGACGCCCCACGTGACCGGGAGAAACATCATGCGCCACCTGACTCGCGCCGCCGTCCTGGCGGTGGCCGTCCCTGCTGCTCTGGCGGGCCTTGCTGTACCGGGGGCGGCATCCGCCGCTCCCGCACCGTCTCCCGCTGCGGGTGCCCGAGCCCCGATGCCGGTGGTGGGTCCGGGTTCGGAGATTGGTGTGGTGCAGGAGCGGCGCGCGGACGGGCGCGTTCGCACGCGCGAGTGCACGGTCGGGTTCGTCGCCGAGCGGCCGGATGGCCGTCGGGTCGCCGTGACGGCGGGTCATTGCGGCCGTCGTGGCCAGCAGGTGGGTGCCCCGATCGCCGGACGCGCGGGCGCGCTCCGGCAGGTGGGGGTCGTGTCGCAGTCATCGAACCCGGCGGAGGACGACTTCACCTCGCCGGACTGGGCGGTGGTGGATCTGTTGCCGTCGGTGCCGACGGTGTCGACGCGAGGGCCTGTGCGGCAGAGCGTGGTCGGCGATGCCCGAGTCGGCGATCGGGTGTGCCAGCAAGGGATCAGCTCGGGCTGGCGGTGCGGCGTCGTGCGTGCTGTGACGCCCAATCGGATTCTGACCGACATCCGGTCGCGCCCGGGCGATAGCGGCGGCCCCCTGGTCCGTCTGTCCGACGGCGCGGCGGTGGCGATCGCCACCGAGGCGACCGATGACGATGTGCCGGCCACTCGGCAGGCGACGCTGTACGTGAGCCTGCGGGACGTGCTGGCCCGCGCCGGCGGCGGACTGCGGCTGGCGACCACCAACAAGGGTGGCGTGCAGGTCGATCCGCGCCGCACGGTCGCAGCCGAGGAGATCGCGGTGTTCACGTCGGACCCCGCCGTGATGCCCACCGCTCCGGCCGCAGCTGTCAACTAACGCGCAGCAACGATCGAGACGGAGATCGCGACCCTCTGCATCCAATAGGTCGCACGAGGAGTGCCCGCCACCGTGAAGGTGGCGGGCACTCCTGTCTTCGCGGCAGTTCGAGTGCAGCTCCGCGGTTGACTTGTATACCCCTAGGGGGTATATAAGGAGGTGCCCGCAAGGGGTACCGAGCGTCGTCGAACCCGCACGACGCCACGTCGAAGGAGCAGGGGCATGGACCACAGCGCACACGCCGCCCACACCACCGCGCCGTTCCCGCAGGGGCTTCAGACCGCCGAACAGGGGTATCGAATCACCCCGGCCCTGAGCATCCTCGACGCCGGACGCACGCACGTCACGTTCACCGTCCTCGGCCCCGACGGCGCGCCGGTCACCGACTTCGACGAGCAGCACGACAAGAAGCTGCACTTCATCGCCGTGCAACGCGATACCGGCGGCTTCCAGCACGTGCACCCCGTCATGGACGCGGCCGGCACCTGGTCGGTCGAGCTGGACCTCACCCCGGGCGTGTGGCGGTTCTTCGCCGACGTCGTCCCGACTGCTGTGGGGAGCGGCCTCGTGCTCGGCGCCGACGTCGCCGTCCCGGGCGAGTACCGCCCCGTCGACCTGCTGACGCCGCGCGCGGTTGCGACGGTCGACGACTTCCACGTCTCCCTCGACGGTGCGCTGCGCCCCGGCGAGGCGGTCGAGTTGACGGCCACCCTGACCCGTGGCGGCGCGCCGGTCACCGATCTCGAGCCCTACCTCGCCGCCTACGGCCACCTGGTCGCACTCCGCGCCGGCGACCTTGCCTACCTGCATGTCCACCCGCAGGGCGACCCCACGGACCCCGCCACGCCGGCCGGACCCGAGATCCGGTTCCACGCCGTCGCGCCGTCGGCCGGCACGTACCGGTTGTTCCTCGACTTCCAGCACGGGGGCACGGTGCGCACCGCCGACTTCACCCTCGTCGCCGACGGTGCGCCGCAGCCCGATCCGCACGCCGGCCAGCACGCCGCGCACGCGCACCACTGAGCCGCCGACAGACCCGTTCACCACACCGACCACGAGGAGGAACCGTGGGTCCCTTCGTGCACCGCGATTTCCGGCTGCTATTCAGTGCGCAGATCGTCGCGCTGCTCGGCACCGGCCTGACCACCGTCGCGCTGGGCCTGCTCGCCTACGAGATCGCGGGCTCCTCGGCGGCTGTGGTGCTGGGCACGGCGCTGACGATCAAGATGGTGCTGTACGTGGTCATCGCGCCGCTCGCAGCGGCGTACGTCGACCGGCTCCCACGCCGCGCATTCCTCGTCGCGCTCGACGCCGTCCGCGCGGGCGTCGTGCTCGCGCTGCCCTTCGTCACCGAGGCGTGGCAGATCTACGTGCTCATCGGCACGCTGCAGGCCGCGTCGGCGGCGTTCACGCCCACCTTCCAGGCAGTCATCCCCGACATCATCACGGACGAGCGCGAATACACCACGGCGCTCTCGGCGTCCCAGGTCGCCTATACGATGGAGAGCCTGGTCAGTCCCGTCCTCGCCGCGCTCGCCCTGCTGCTGATCGACTTCGACGTGCTGTTCGTCGGCACGGCCGTCGGCTTCGTCGCCTCCGCGCTCCTGGTACTCCGGGCGACGGTGCCCGACGCCCGCCGGACCGGCACCGGCGGCCCCTCCGACCGGATCCTCTCGGGCATGCGGATCTTCGCCCGTACCCCCAGCCTGCGCGGCGTGATCGCAGTCAACTTCGCCGTGGCCGCCGCGGGATCGATCGTGGTGGTCAACACCGTGAACTACGTGCGCGATCGACTGGGCGGCACCGAGTCCCAGGTCGCGTGGATGCTCGCCGCGTCCGGCGGCGGCACCCTGCTCGTGGCGCTGGCCGTCCCGCGGCTGTTGGACCGGTTCACCGAGCGGTCCGTGATGCTCACGGGCGCAGCGCTGCTCACCGTCGCGGCGACCGGCGCGGTCGCGATGGCGGCGGCGGATCGTCCGTCGTGGACACTGACCGCCGCGGTGTGGTTCGCCAGCGGCGCCGGGTCGGCCATGGCCATCACGCCCACCGGCAAGGTGCTCCGCGCCGCGGCGGCGCCCGGCGACGTGGCCGCCGTCTTCGCCGCGCAGTTCTCGCTCTCGCACCTCGCCTGGCTCGTCGCCTACCCCATCGCGGGGTGGGGAGCCACGCGCTTCGGACTGGTCCCCGCGTGGGCACTGCTCGCCGGGATCGCTGCATTGGGAGCGGTTCTCGCGCCGGCGCTGTGGCGCCGCACCGCCACGGAGCGGGAGCGGGTGACCGTCGGCGCACCGTCGGGCACCGTGGGCGGAACCCCCGAGCTGGCGCCCGGGAGTCCGGCCTGGCGGCGCACCGCCGCCGCGGGCGGCACCCTCACCGAATGCCAGTGCACCTGCGGCCACGCGGCCTGAGGCGTGCCGCGAGACTCAGGCGTGCGCGCGGCCGAGTACGACCGGCGACGTGGGGAACGGGACCCACGCGGGAGCGAGCATCCGGTCCTCGCGCGCCGTCACGGCGAAACCCGCACCGCTGATGAGCCCGACGGCGTCGCGGTGGGCGTGGCAATTGCCGAACAGCCGCGGCCAGACGGTGGCATCGGCGACCTTCTGCAGCCCTTCCAGCATGCCGCCGCGCGCCGCGACGTGCTCGAGGAAGCGCAGCTCACCGTCGGGCCGGAGGAGCCGGCGGACCTGCCGGACCGCGCCCTCGGGGTCGGGTAGCGAGCACAGCACCAGGCTGAAGACGACGGCGTCGAAGGGCTCCGCTGCGGCGTACTCGTCGAGCCGCTCGGGCCGCATCTCGATGCGCGCGTCCGCAACCGCCTCCGCCTCCACGCGGAGAGCGGCCTCCGGCTCCAGCGCCACCACCGCGGTGACCTCCGCCGGGTAGAGCGCGAAGTTCGTCCCGGTGCCCGCGCCCACCTCCAGTACGCGCCCCGACAGGCCGGCCAGGTTGCGCCGCCGCAACTCGGTCAGCAGCGGGGGCTCGTTGCGCACCAGCCGCGGCCACATCTTCACGAAGAACGTCTCACCCATGCTCTATGAGTACCCCAGCGCCATCTCCGCGGCGAGCCCTTCCGCCGATGCCGGCGCGAGGTCCCACGCCTCGAGCGAGACGCAGATCGAGCGCTTCCCCGAGCGGCGCACCGCGGAGTGGGTGTGCCCGTGGACCAGCCACATCCCCTGGTCGGGCAGCTGGTACTGCGCCAGCTCGCCGCGGTCGAAGCGGTCCGGCGTTCCCATGTACGGGTAGTGGCTGAGCAGAACGCCGTGCTCACCGATCTTCACCCGCGCGTGCTGCTGCACCGACGCGAAGACCGCCGCGTAGGCGGGGAAGAACCGCTGAGCGCCACGCCGCATCGGGTTCACCGGATCGTGGTTCCCGGTCACCAGGTGCATCGGAACCCGCAGCGTGGCGAGCTGCGCGAGGGCGGCTTCCATGCTCGCGACCCCGCCGGAGCAGATGTCGCCGAGGACCCACAACACGTCCGACGCCGGGTCCAGTCGGTACAGCTGCGCCATCACCGCCGCGTCGTGCGCCGCGACCGTGGCGAACCCGCGCAGCTCGGCGAGCTTGGGGTGCGCGAAGTGCAGGTCGGAGGTGAAGAAGTCCACAGCGCAACGATCGCATTCACAGCACTCGGACGCATGCGAATATCACCGCGCGTGGGGCGCCTGGTAAACCGATAGGAATGACCACCCTGGAGGTACCCGCGCAGTTCGCCCGCAGCGGCAGTGGGTTCGATTCACTGCCCGCCGCCGAGGGGCGCTGGGCGCCCGGCACCCTGTCGGGACCGGCGATCGCGGGCTTGCTCGCGCAGGTCCTCGACACGGAGTTCGGCGACGGCCTCGTCGGAACGCGCTGGCACTGCGACATGTTCCGCATGGTCGCCTCCGGCCACCTCGACGTACGCACCCGCCTCGTCCGCTCGGGCCGTCGCATCCGCGTCGCCGAGGCGGAGATCGTCCAGAACGATAAGACCGTCGTCCGCGCGGCCGTGACCTTCTACCACCGGGCGCCGCAGCCCGACGGTGTCGTCTGGTCGGATCCGCACGTCCCCGCCCCGCCCGCGCCCGCCGCGCCGCGCCTCGCGATGGCGGCCGGCACTGGCGAGTACGTCTCCTCGGACACCCCGGAACAGTGGGCGAACGCCGAACGCAAGCGTGTCTGGACGCGGGGCTGGCGGGTCCTCGAGGGCGAGGAGACGACCCCCTTCGCCCGCGCCGCGATGGTCTCCGACTGCACCAATCTGGTGACCGGCATGGGCACGGGTGGCGTGGAGACCATCAACGGCGACGTCTCGATGGCGATCGCCCGCGCGCCCCGCGGCGACGAGATCGGCCTGGAGGCGGATCAGTTCGTCATCGTCGACGGCATCAGCATCGCCTCGGCCAGCATGTTCGACCGCGACGGCCGGTTCGGCGTCTGCACCGTCACCGGCGTCGCGACCGGCGCCGCCGTCCACGGGCCCACGTCGTCATGAGCGTCGTCGTCCGACGGGAGGGGCCCGTCACCGTCATCGAGATCGACCGGCCCGACGTGCGCAACGCCGTCGATCGCGCGACCGCGGAGGCGCTCGCGGACGCCTTCCGCGCCTTCGACGCCGACGCGGAGGCCGCCGTCGCCGTCCTGCACGGCCGGGGCGGGACCTTCTGCGCGGGAGCCGATCTCAAGGCCGTTGCCGCGGGGACCCCGAACCGCGTCGAGCCCGACGGCGACGCGCCGATGGGCGTCTCCCGGATGCGCCTGAGCAAGCCCGTGATCGCCGCGATTGAGGGGCACGCCGTGGCCGGCGGTCTCGAACTCGCGATCTGGGCGGACCTGCGGGTCGCGGCGGAGGATGCGGTCCTCGGCGTCTTCTGCCGCCGGTGGGGCGTACCGCTCATCGACGGCGGCACCGTCCGCCTCCCGCGGCTCATCGGCGAGAGCCGGGCGATGGACCTGATTCTCACGGGCCGTCCCGTCGACGCGGCGGAAGCGGAGGCGATCGGCCTGGTCAACCGCGTCGTCCCGCCCGGAACCGCGCTCGCCGCGGCGATGGAGCTCGGGCGGCAACTCGCGGGGTTCCCGCAGACCTGCCTGCGCAACGACCGGCTCTCGATGCTCGAGGGCGCGGCAGAACCGGAGGAACAGGCACTCGGGATCGAGTACCGGTACGGGCTGGCCTCGCTCGCCGACGGTGCCGTCGCGGGCGCCACCCGGTTCTCCGACGGTGCGGGGCGGCACGGCACCTTCCAGGACGGATGACCGGTTTGCGACGACGAATCGTCGGGTAACGGACACGCAACGGTCACCCGCAATTCGTCACACGGGCCACACCCGCCCCCTACTGTGCAGGTGAACGGCTCCGCTCGGGGGCCGCGCAGAGAGGGAACATCATGGGGCTCGCCAGCGTCCGCAGCGAACTCGACGATCTCACCGCCCAGCTCACGCTCATCGCCGCGTCCATCGGTCGCACCGGCGACGACCTCCAGATCGACGCTCGCAGCCTGCACGAGACCGGTTCGTGCGATGCGGTGAACTCCATCGCCCGCCGCCTCGACGATCAGGGGCTGCAGCTGCGGCGCCTCCAGGCGCGGATCACCCGCGTCGTCGACGCGCTCGCCTGATCAGCCCCGGCCGATCCGCATCGCCGCGAGCCATGCGCGGAAGTCCGCGTAGGCCGCGGTGAGCCGATCCGCGGGCCAGTCCTCCGGTCGCAGCTCGGGCGGCAGCAGCGGGTCCCGATAGAGGTGCCGCACCACCGAGATCATGGTCAGGAACCGCGCCTGCCCGTCGTCCCCGGCCTCGGCGACGGCGTCCAGCAGCGCATGCCCGCGCCGCGACCATTCCGGCAGGTCCCACAGCGTCCGGGCCAGGTCGACGGGGTCGTCGTCCGGCTGTGCCCGGAAGCCCGTGGTCACCTGTCGGACCGTGGCGGGGAGGGCGCGATCGAGGTTCGCCGGCCGCATCCACACGCCCTCGCGCAGCTCCGCGAGGCGCAGCCGGGTCATCTCCGTGCGCAGCTCCGCGCGGTCCCCGGCGCTGCGCCCGCTGGTGGTGACGATCGCCGTCTCCCACGTCCCGTCCCACGGGACGGTCGCGGGGGAGTCCGTGCGCGCCTGTCGTCGTGCGAGCCGCTCCGACAGCGCGTACCGGCCCCCGTCGCGGACCAGATCGCCCGCGGTCACCATGCGCGACATCGCGGCGCGCGTCGTGGACTCGGAGACCCCGAACAACCGCATCGCGGCCACGATCTCACGGCCCTCGAGCACCGGCGGATGCGCGCCGAGCAGCAGGCTCAGCACCGCGGAGCGCGCCGAGACCGTCGCGGTCAGAGGGGTGGACATCGGCGTCGACGCTACACCGCGGGGCCGGTCACGAGTTCATTGCAGTTCTGGTGCGGCTGTCGAGAATATGCAACACTGAGGGAGGAACGGCCCCGCGGGCCGCGCACCGTCGAACGAAGGAGCCAGCGTGCCCACCCACGAAGTGACCAACCAGGTACCGCCGCTGCTGGGCTTCAACACCGCCGAGACCCCGATGATCGACGACGCGCTGCGGCGTGCCCACGTCGACACGGCGCAGCTGGACGCGATCCACGCGCTCGGCGCGCTCGCCGGGACCGCCGAGGCCCTCGAGTGGGGCGACCTCGCCGAGGCGCACCCGCCCGTCCTGAAGACGCACGACCGGTACGGCCACCGCGTCGACGAGGTGGTCTACGACCCCGCCTACCACCAGCTCATGAAGGTCTCCGTGGAGCACGGCCTGCACGCCGCGCCGTGGGCGGAGACCGACCCCAACGCGCACCTGGTGCGCGCCGCGAAGTTCAGCGTCTGGGGACACGTCGACGCCGGTCACGGCTGCCCGATCTCCATGACCTACGCCGTGGTGCCGGCGCTGCGCGCCAACCCGGAGCTCGCCGCGCAGTACGAGCCACTGCTCACCGCGAAGGAGTACGACTTCGGGCTGCGCGCCCCGCTGGGCAAGGGCGGCCTCATCGCCGGCATGTCGATGACCGAGAAGCAGGGCGGCTCGGACGTGCGCGCCAACACCACCCGCGCTGTTCCGCAATCCGATGGCACGTACCGGATCACGGGCCACAAGTGGTTCACCTCCGCGCCCATGTCGGACCTGTTCCTCACGCTGGCGCAGACCGAATCGGGCGTGTCCTGCTTCTTCATCCCGCGCGTACTGCCCGACGGGACGCGCAACGTCTTCGCACTGCAGCGCCTCAAGGACAAGCTGGGCAACCACTCCAACGCCAGCAGCGAGGTCGAGTACGACGGGACCGTCGGTTGGCTCGTGGGCGAGGAGGGGCGCGGCGTGCGCACCATCGTCGAGATGGTCAACATGACCCGCCTCGACTGCGTGCTCGGCACCGCGACCGGCATGCGCGCCGGGCTCGCGCAGGCCGCGCACCACGCCGCGCACCGCAGGGCCTTCGGCGCGGACCTCATCGACCAGCCGCTCATGCGCAACGTGCTCGCCGACCTCGCCGTCGAGGCAGAGGGGGCCACCACCGCGGGCCTGTGGCTCGCCGGCCTCACCGACCGATCCGTCGCGGGTGACGAGGACGCCTCCGCCCTGCGCCGGATCGCGTTGGCGGTCACCAAGTACCACGTGTGCAAGCGCGGCCCGATCCACGCCGCCGAGGCCCTCGAGTGCCTGGGCGGCAACGGCTACATCGAGGACTCGCGGATGCCGCGCCTGTACCGCGAGGCGCCGCTGCTGTCCGTGTGGGAGGGCTCCGGCAACGTGGCCGCGCTCGACGTGCTGCGTGCGATGGCGCGCGAGCCCCAGGCCGTCGCGGCCTTTTTCGCCGAGCTCGATGCCGCCGCCGGCGCCGATGCGGTGTACGACGAGGCCGTCGCGAAGCTCAAGGGCTCGTTCGGCGCTCTCGATCCGACGGATCAGGTGGCGATGCAGTTCGGTGCCCGCCGGCTCGTCGGCGATATGGCTGCGGTGCTGCAGGGTTCGCTCCTGGTGCGCTTCGGGCATCCCGCCGTCGCTGACGCTTTCACCCGGTCCCGGTTGGCCGGCGACCGCGGCGACGTCTTCGGCACCCTGCCGCAGGGCGTCGACACCGCCGCGATCCTCGACCGGGTGACGCCGAAGATCGGCTGATCAGGCGCGTAGGACTGCGAGAACCGCGGCCGGGACGACGTTCTCGAGGCTGGACCACGGCAGCGCGAACGGCCAGAAGTCGCCCGCCGCATGGGCGACGGGAACGTAGAAGGTGATCCCGGCCGCTGTGGGGAGCCAGTTCGCCAGCGTCGTGGCCTCGTCGAGGAAGGGGCTGGGTCCCGCCTCGGTGACCTGCCGGCGGATCAGGTCCTTGACGCCGGCGATCGCGTGCGCCGTGGGCAGGACGTCAGAGAGCAGGATCGGTTGCGCCGTATCGGTATTGATGACGACGGTGCCGATCTGGTTGTTCGGGTGCGCAGCGCCTTGCATGAAGTAGTTCGTCAGGAGCACGCCGCCGACCACCTTCGCGCCGATCCGGCTCACTCGCGAGCGCTCGCCGTTCGCGAGTGAGCCGTCGGTGACGGTGATCGGTTTCGGAGCGGGAGCCAGTGTGCGGACGCGATCGGTGAGCGACGCCCGCATCGAGGCGGTGAACCGCTCGGACGCTGCCGCGTTCCCGCCGCTGAGCGTCGGGACCTGCGCGGTGTAGGTGGCGGCACCGTCGGATCCGGAGTCACGGGTCAGCCCGGGGACGTACCCGTGCGCGGCGATGGCCGTCGGTCCCACCGGTCCGAGGTCGCGCGACGGTGCGGCGGCGGAACTCGCGGGCGCTCCTGTGGAGACCGCGACCGCTCCGGCGGAGGCGCCGGTGGTCTCGGGCGACGGGGTGTCGCGGTCACCGCAGCCGGCCAGAGTCGCCGTCAGGACGGCGATACCGGCGATGGCCCGGAGCGCCCGCATCGTCAGTTCCCCGGGGGTTCCGGCGCGGGGGCCGGCACCGGGCCGCCGCCCTGGCCGCCCGCGCCCGGGATGGTGAACTGCCCGAAGCCGGGGATCGTGATGGTCGTGCCGCCCGGCCCCGTCTGCACGCCGGGGACGGACGGAGTCGGTGCCGGCGCGATGCCGTTCGAGAGGTTCAGCGTGACCGTGGAGCCGGGCTGCGTGAAGCCCGACGGCGAGGTGGAGACGACGGTGCCGTTGGCCGCCGAGTTGTTCACGTAGGCGACGGTGGTCTTGAATCCGGCCGCCTCGACGCGCGCCTTCGCCACATCCTGGCTGAGCCCGATGACGTTGGGGATCTTGCCGGGGCCGAAACCGTCCTTGTACTTCGGATCCACCTGAGGCAGTGAGATCGGGCCGTAGATCGTGGACACCGGTTTGAGGCCGTTGTACCAGGCCAGAGCGGGCTCGTTGCCGCCGTAGACGTTGCCCTCACCGCACGGGCGCAGTGGGCTGGTGCAGATGGGGCCGGGGGAGTTGCCGTCGTTGTAGACGTAGCTGGCACCGGCGTACTGGTTGGTGTACGCGAGGAAGGCCGACGAGCGGAAGGTCTCCGTGGTTCCGGTCTTGCCCGACAGGGGCAGTGTCCAACCCGCGCGGGACGCCGACCCGGCCGACGTACCCGCCCCGCGATCGTCCTGGCTCAGGGCGTTCGCGAGCGTGTCGGCGAGGCCCTTCTCGATGACCTGTTCACACTTCTCCGACTTGTACGGCACCGGCGTCGCCTCGGGCTTGCCGTCGGCGCCGATCGTCTGGATGCCGTCGCTGTTGCGCTTGGGCTGCGTGATCGACTGCACCGGATTCGCCGGGCACCAGACGCCGCCGGAGGCGAGGGTCGCGGCCACGTTCGTCAGCTCCAGCGCGCTCACCGCGGTGGGGCCGAGGGTGAACGACGCCAGGTTCTGCTTCTTGAACATGTCCGCGAGGCTGTCGTTGCCGAAGCCCGAGCTGCCGGGCTGGGTGTACGAGCGCAGGCCCAGCTTGACCGCCATGTCCACCACCGGCGTCACGCCGACCTGCTCGATCAGCTTGACGAACGGCGTGTTCGGCGAGGTGGCCAGCGCCTGGGTCAGCGACATCGAATAGGGGTAGGGCCCCGCGTTCTTCACGCAGTAGGAGTCCGCCGGGCACCCCGCGTAACCGCCGTGGCCCATGCCCTTGACGGACACCGTCGACGGCACGGTGACGTTGGTGTCGAGGCCCATGCCCTTCTCCATGGCCGCCGCGACGGTGAAGATCTTGAAGGTCGAGCCGGCACCGTCGCCCACCTGGGCGAAGGGCTCGGGCTGGACGGTCTCGCGTTTGTCCACGTTGAGGCCGTAGACGCGCGAGGAGTTCATGGCGACGATGTCGTGCGAATTCGCGCCGGGCTTGATCACGTTCATGACCTGCGCGACGTTGGAGAGCGTGGGGCTCGCCGTGCCGTTGAGCGCGGCCTGCACCGAGTCCTGCACGCGGGGATCGAGCGTGGTGCGGATCGTGTAGCCGCCCCGCATCACCGTGTCCTTGGGCAGGCCCGCCTCGGCGAGGTACTGCAGCACGTAGTCGCAGAAGTAGCCGCGGTTCGCGACCGCCGAGATACAGCCGCCGGGCAGAGTGTTGGGGCGGGGCAGCACGCCGAGCGGGGTGTTCTTCGCCGCGCGGTACTCGTTCGCCTTGTCCGGGAAGTTGGCCACGAGCGTGTCGAGCACGGTGTTGCGGCGGGTCGTCACGCCCTGCGGGTTGGTGTACGGGTCGAGCGAAGAGCTGGACTGCACCATTCCGGCGAGCATCGCCGACTCCTGGATGTTCAGCTGCGAGGCGCGCTTGCCGAAGTAGGTCTGCGCGGCCACCTCGATGCCGTACGCGCCGTTGCCGAACGGGACGAGGTTGAGGTAGCGCGCCAGGATCTGCTCCTTGGCGATCACCTTGGCCCGACCGTCGTCGACCCCGTGCTCCTGCTTCGCGCGCTCGGTGAGGGTGCGCTCGAGGGTGAGCGCCATCCGCACCTCGCGCAGCTTGCGCGCGGGGGTCGTGGCGACGGCCGCCCGACGGTCGGCGTCGGACTTCGCGAGCACCAGGAGCTGGTAGTTCTTGATGTACTGCTGATCCAGCGTGGACGCGCCCTGCTGCACCTCGCCCGCCGACTGGTTCTTGAGGAAGGCGCGCAGGGTGCCGGTGTAATCGACGCCGTCGTGCTCCATGAAGCGCTTGTCCTCGATCGAGATGATCGAGCGCACCATGTTCGGCGAGATCTGGTCGAAGGGCACCTGCACTCTGCGTTGGTCGTAGAGGTAGGCCATCGGGGCGCCCGTGGAGTCGGTCACCGTCGTGACCTCGGGGACCTGGCCCTCCAGCAGCTCGGAGCTGATGTTGTCGACGGTGTCGGCCGCGCGGTTCGAGATCAGGCCCAGCCCGCCGACGTAGGGGAACAGGACGCCGGCGACCAGCAGTCCGGCCAGCAGGACGCAGCCGGCCAGCTTGGCGATCACTCCGGGTTTCCACACGGTCACCAGGATACGTGCCGACCCGTCGTGAACCGGGTTCCCGACGCGCCGACCAGGCGATCGGTACGGGCGTGCTGGAATTCTTGGACCACTGTCTGATTTACCTCGGTCCCCGACTTGTTTCCTCCGTGTGATTCAGGTAACACTATTGCAGACGATGTGGCGAGCACCTCGATCGGCCCCCCGCACACCTCCGGGAGGGGCTGGGACCGGGTCCGTGCCGCACCACGCGAAAGGGGAAGTCAGATGACAAGTGCTCGGGTTCTGGTCGACGACGAGGATCGCCTGGTTTGGGTCTCCAAGGCCAAGTGTCGTGACGTCGACCCCGACGAGTTGTTCGTCCGTGGCGCGGCTCAGCGCAAGGTCGCCACGATCTGCCGGCACTGCCCCGTCCAGCTCGAGTGCGGTGCCGACGCGCTCGACAGCCGCGTCGAGTTCGGCGTCTGGGGCGGCATGACCGAACGCCAGCGCCGCGCACTCCTCCGTCAGCACCCCGAGGTCACCAGCTGGCGCGCCTTCTTCGAGGCGCAGCGCGACCGCAAGCGCGTCGCCGGCTGATCCCCGCCTCCGGGAGGGAAGAGGGCCTCGTACCGTTCGACGGTGCGGGGCCCTTTCGTTTGTCCAGCTACACATTCGGCCCGCGGCCCGCGGCCCGCGGTCCGCGGGCCGGGCCGCGCCGGGTCGGCCGGCTCGTACTAGGCGCCGACGATCTGCTCGGCGACCGCCTGCAGCGCCTCGAGGTTCGCGACCTCGAAGGGGAGCGACGGGACCCCCACCACCGGCACCGTCGGGCAGCGGCCGACGAACGCGCCGAGCACCTGCACCTCGCGCGCGGCGATCTCCGCGCGCCACGCGTGCACCCGGAGCAGCCCCTCGGCCGTACGGGCGGCGTCGCCGGAACCGAGACGGCCGGCGGCCTCCCGCGCCGGTTCCGCGCCGACCGCGGCCAGGCCCGGATGGGTGCGGTTGACGATGAGCCCGGCCAGCGGCATCGCCTCGCCCGCGAGGCGCTCCACGAAGTAGGTGGCCTCGCGCAGCGTGTCCTCCTCCGGGGAGGCGACCACGACGAAGCGCGTGCTGGGCCGCGCGAGCATCGCGTAGGTACGGTCGGCCCGCTCCTGGAAGCCGCCGATGAGCGTGTCCATCTGCGCCACGAAACCGGAGGCGTCCGAGAGCATCTGGCTGCCCACGATGGTGGAGACCAGTTTGAGCGCGAGGCCCATGCCGCCGGAGACCATCCGGCCGAAACCGCGCGTCGGGCCGGCGATGAGCCGCATCAAACGGGAATCGAGCATCGAGCCGAAGCGCTTCGGTGCGTCCAGGAAGTCCAGCGCGTTGCGCGACGGCGGCGTGTCCACGACCACCAGGTCCCAGCGCTCGTCGGCGGTCAACTGGCCCAGCTTCTCCATCGCCATGTACTCCTGCGTGCCGGAGAACGAGCTGGCGACGGTCTGATAGAACGGGTTCTCCAGGATCTCCTGGGCGCGAGCGGGATCCGCGTTCGACGTGACCATCTCGTCGAAGGTCCGCTTCATGTCGAGCATCATGGCGTGCAGCGTCCCGTCGCCGGGGACCGACACCTCCTGCGGCTCGTTCGTCAGGTCCGCCACGCCGAGCGCCTGCGCGAGCCGTCGGGCGGGGTCGATCGTCAGAACCACCACGCGGCGTCCGTGCTCCGCGGCCCACAGCGCCATCGCCGCCGCCGTCGTCGTCTTGCCCACACCGCCGCTGCCGCAGCACACGACCACGCGCGTGCCCGGGTCCAGCAACTGCGGGCCCAGCTTGAGGTCGATCATCGGACCCCCGCCTCGATCAGTGCGCCCGACAGTTCGTACACGCCGCCCAGATCCACGCCGCCCGTGAGCAGCGGCAGTTCCAGCCTGCCCGGCGCGTCGATCGCGTCGAGGTCCTCGCGCGCACCGTCCTGCCCGCGCACCGTGCGCGCGAACTGGATCGTCTCGGTGAGCAGCCCGGCGAAGTCGTCGTCCGACAGTGGCAGGCCGGCCCCCTCGAGGGCGGCGCGGACCTCCGGAGCGTCGACGGCACCGTCGGCGGCAGCGGTCAGTTCGGCGTCGGAGAGCAGCTGCGGCAGAGCCCGGTTCACGATCACCGCGCCGACCTTCAGGTCCAGCGTGCGGAGCTCGCGCACCGCCTCCGCGGTCTCCTGGATCGGGAGGGATTCGAGCAGCGTCACCAGGTGGACGACCGTGTCGGGGGAGTGCAGCAGGCGCACCACCCGGTCGGCCTGGCCGGCGATGGGCCCGGCCTTCGCGATCTCCTTCATCGCCCGTGTCACGTCGAGGAACTTCCCGATGCGGCCCGTGGGCGGCGCGTCCACGACGATCGCGTCGTAGGCGTAGCGCCCGTCCTTGCCGCGGCGCTGCGTGCACTCCATGATCTTGCCGGTGATCAGGATGTCTTTGAGGCCCGGCGCCAGAGTGGTCGCGAACTCGATCGCGCCGATGGACTTGAGTGCGCGCGCGGCCAGTCCCATGCCGTAGTTGGTCTTGAGGTAGTCGAGGAACGTGGCCTCGACGTCCATCGACAGCGCGAAGACCGCGCCGTCGCCGTCGGCGGTGGCGATCTTCGTCTCGGCCGGGGGCAGCTCGCCCACCTCGAACGTCGGGGCGATGCCGCCGCGGCCCTCCACCTCGATGAGCAGGACCTTCTTGCCGCCGGCGGCGAGGGCCAGCGCGAGGGCCGCGGCCACCGTCGACTTGCCGGTGCCGCCCTTGCCGGACACGAAATGCAGCCTGGAGTCCCGCAGCCCGTCGGGCCAGGCCGTCCCCGTGTCCTGCGCGACCCCTCCGGGATCCGCCTCGCTCACCACCACGACCGGAGCATATCCATACCGCCGTGCACGGCCGGGCCGTTAACGTGAAGCTCCCTCGGCAATGCGACCGAGAACACGTTCTGCAGCGGTGAAGGGATCGTGCCTGTCGCGCCGCGCCGGAGGTGGATAGGGTGATGCCATGAGCGAGAAGACCACGTGGGAGTACTCCACGATCCCCCTGCTGACGCACGCCACCAAGCAGATCCTCGACACCTGGGGCTCCGACGGCTGGGAGCTCGTGACCGTGCTGCCCGGCCCCACCGGGGAGCAGCACGTCGCGTACATGAAGCGGCCCACGTCGTGACGGCCTCGGAGCGCCTCGCCGAGCTGGGTATCGCCCTGCCCGAGGTGGTGCCCCCGCTGGCCGCGTACGTCCCGGCCACCCGGGTGGGCGACTTCGTGTACACCTCGGGCCAGCTGCCGATGCGCGACGGCGAGCTCGTGGCGCAGGGCAAGGTCAGCGAGAACCGCGAGGGCATCGTCCACCTCGAGGACGCGACCTTCGCCGCCCGGCAGTGCGCGCTGAACGCACTCGCGGCGATCCACTCGCTCGTGGGCATCGACTCGGTCAAGCGGATCGTGAAGGTCACCGGCTACGTGGCGTCCGCGCCCGGCTTCTCCAACCAGGCGCAGGTGCTCAACGGTGCATCGCTGCTGCTCGGCGAGATCTTCGGCGACGCGGGCGTGCACGTGCGCTCCGCCGTCGGCGTCGCCGAGTTGCCGCTCGGCGCACCCGTCGAGGTCGAGCTCACGGTCCAGGTATGACGCTCGTCCATCCGGCGCCGGGGAAGCTGCGGCAGGTCACGCCCTACGCGGCGGTGATGCTCTGTGACAACCCGTCGGTGATGACCCTCGAGGGCACCAACACCTGGATCCTGCGCGCCCCGGGGCGCGAGGAGGCCGTGGTGGTCGACCCGGGCCCCAAGGGCGACAAGAAGCACCTCAAGCGCGTCGCCAAGGCCGCCGGCACCGTCGCACTGACCCTGGTGACGCACCGGCACGGCGATCACACCGGTGGTCTCAAGCGCTGGGAGGAGCTCACCCGCAGCCCCATCCGGGCGTTCTCGCCGAAGTACTGCATCAACACCGCCACGCCGCTCACCGGCGGCGAGGTGATCGAGGTCGCCGGTCTGCGGATCGAGGTCCTGCACACTCCCGGGCACACCGCCGACTCGCTCAGCTTCCTGGTCGACGGTGCCGAGGGCGACCCCGGCGCGCTGGTCTCCGGTGACACGATCCTCGGCCGCGGCACCACGGTCCTCGACGCCGAGGACGGCACCCTCGCGGACTACCTCGGCTCATTGGAGGCGCTGTCGACGGTGGCCGCCGGCCGCGTGCTGCTTCCCGGTCACGGCCCGGACCTGCCCGACGCCGGGCCCGTGGTCGCGGCGTACGCCGCGCACCGTCAGGACCGCCTGCAGCAGGTCCGCGACGCCCTGGAGCAACTCGGTGTCAGCGCGTCGGAGGCGAAGCCGATGAAGGTCGTCAAGCACGTCTACCGCGACGTGGACAAGAAGGCCTGGCCCGCGGCGCGCATGTCGGTCAAGGTCCAGCTCGCCTATCTGGCCGCGCACAGCTGATCTGCAGGCGACCGGGATGGGGCGGGGAGTCACTGCTCACTAGGCTTCGTACCCTCGGCTAGCGCCTCGGGCACTGCAGAATCGTTCGCAGCGACTCCCCGCCCCCTCCTCGTCTCAGAGGTCAGCGTGCGCGGCGAGCTAGGCGCTCTGAATCGGTGATCACCACGGACTTGCCCTCGAGGCGAAGCCAGCCACGGTGTGCGAAATCGGCGAGGGCCTTGTTGACCGTCTCGCGGGAAGCGCCTACGAGCTGCGCGATCTCCTCCTGCGTCAGGTCGTGCGTGACCCGCAGGGCGCCGTTCTCGTGCGTGCCGAAGCGCTGCGCGAGCTGCAGTAGCTGCTTGGCGACGCGACCGGGGACGTCGGTGAAGATGAGATCGGCCAGGTTGTTGTTCGTGCGCCGCAGTCGGCGGGCGAGCACGCGCAGCAGCTGCTCCGCGATCTCGGGCCGGTCGCGGATCCACGCACGCAGGGCCTCGCGGTCCATCGTCATCGCGCGGACCTCGGTGATGCACGTGGCGCTGGACGTACGCGGACCCGGATCGAAGATCGACATCTCACCGAACATGTCCGACGGTCCCATGACCGACAGCAGGTTCTCGCGGCCGTCCGGAGAGCGGCGGCCGAGCTTCACCTTGCCGGACAGGATGATGTACAGCCGGTCACCGGGCTCGCCCTCGTTGAAGATGACGTGCCCACGGGGGTAGTCGACCTCGTGCAGATCCTTGGTGAGCGCATCGACCGCGCCCGGCTCGACACCCTGAAAAATGCCGGCCCGCGCCAGGACCTCGTCCACGGGGTACCTCGTTCCTTGATCGACTATCCGTCGCGGGCGGGAGATCGCCGCGACCTGAAATGTGAGTTTATGCAGCGGTCCGCGCAGATGTGGGAAATCGCACAGACGACTACACGAAAGACTACCCGTTCACATGTCGAAGGGCACGCCGACGTTCCGCTTTCCGCGCAGACGGAAGCGATGCGATGCGGCCGGGCGACACGTCAGCGGGCGGTCGAATCAGCTGGCGCGACGTTCCGCGCCTCCGTCGAGATCGAGGCTGTCGACGGCCTTCGGAAGGCCTATCCGCGCCAGGGTCTCGACATCGGGCGCCTCGTCCTCGCCGGTCGCGGGTGGCACGACGGGCTCGGCCGTGACCCGTGCCTCGATACGCTCCATGGCCAACGCGAACAGCATCAGCACCACGGGGAACAGCAACCCGAGCAATCCTTGCATGCCGGACAGTAAACACAGCCAAGGTCTCGATACGGCAACGAACGAGCCACGGCACCGTCGTTAGAATCGGATCCCATGCCCCCGGAGCCGGAAACCCACCTCGGACTGGTGCGCCGTGCCCGGCGGATGAATCGGACACTCGCCGCAGCTTTCCCCCACGTGTACTGCGAACTCGACTTCACCGATCCGCTCGAGCTGTCGGTCGCCACGATCCTCTCCGCGCAGTGCACCGACGTGCGCGTGAATCAAGTCACACCGGCGTTGTTCGCGCGCTACCGCACCGCCGCCGACTACGCCGGCGCGAACCGTGCGGAGCTCGAGGAGTACATCCGCTCGACGGGCTTCTACCGCAACAAGGCCACGTCGATCATGGGCCTGGGCCAGGCCCTTGTGGACCGCTTCGACGGCGAGGTGCCGCGCACCATGAAGGAACTGGTGACGCTCCCCGGTTTCGGCCGCAAGACGGCGAACGTGATCCTCGGCAACGCCTTCGACGTCCCCGGGATCACCGTGGACACGCACTTCTCCCGGCTGGTGCACCGCTGGCAGTGGACGGAGGAGACGGACCCGGTGAAGATCGAGCACGCCGTCGGCGAGCTCATCCCCCGCAAGGAATGGACCCTGCTGAGCCACCGCGTGATCTTCCACGGCCGCCGCGTCTGCCACGCCCGAAAGCCAGCGTGCGGCGTCTGCGTGCTCGCCAAGGACTGCCCGTCGTTCGGGGCCGGGCCGATCGATCCGGCCGAGGCCGCGGACCTGGTGAAGGGCCCGGAGCGGGATCACTTGCTCGAGATCGCGCCGCCCCCGCCCCGGCGCCGCCGCGTGCGGCCGGAGGCCGCCCGGTGACCGGGCCCGAACAGGAACCGGGTACCGAGCCCGCGCCCCTGCTCCCCGGCGAGCGCAGCAGGATCCCCGCCGCCGTGCGCTGGCTGATCGTCTGCGCGATCGTCGCCGTCGCCCTCGGGGTGGCCATCTGGCCCCGCGGGAACGAGGGTGCGGCCCCCACGGCGCCGGCGGCGGCACCGTCGACCAGCGCGAGCCCCGGCGAGCTCGCGGCCGCGCGCACGAGGGCGGCCCTGCCGCCCTGCCCCGGGGGCATCGGCGCGAAGGCCCTCGCCGGCAAGCCCCTGACCTGCCTCGGCGACGGCGCGCCCGTCGACCTGGCGGCCGCGGGGAACAGGCCGGTGCTGCTCAACATCTGGGCCTGGTGGTGCGGGCCGTGCCGCGTCGAACTGCCCGTGCTCGCGGAGGTCGCGGCGCGCGCGGGGGACCGCCTGACGGTGCTCGGCGTGCACGCCGACGCGAACGCCGCCGCGGGCCTCGACCTGCTCGCCGAACTCACGGTCGCGCTGCCCACGGTGCAGGACCCGCAGGCCCTCGTCGCGACCACGCTGGGAGCGCCCCGGGCGTACCCCGTGACCGTTCTGTTGCGCGCCGATGGCACTGTGGCCGGTGTGCACGCCCAACCCTTCACCTCCGTCGACGACGTGGCCTCGCTCCTGCGCAGCGAGCTCGGGGTGACGCTGTGACGGCCCCGCAGTGGCTCGACCCGCTGCTCGGCAACCTGGGCGATGTCGCGGGTGAGCTGAGGGAACGCGGCGGTGCGGTCGCGGCGCTGCAGCGGGTCAAGGATCCGCGACGCGCGTCCGTCCTGATCCTGTTCGACGGTGACCCGTCGGCCGCCGGACCGACCCCGCCCGCCGACGCGACGGTGCTGCTCACCCAGCGCGCCTCGGCGTTGCGGCAGCACGCGGGGCAGGTCGCCTTCCCCGGCGGCGCCCGCGATCCCGAGGACGCGGACGACGTGGCGGTCGCGCTGCGCGAGGCCCGGGAGGAGACGGGACTGGACCCCGGCTCCGTGCAGGTCCTGGCCGAGCTCGACCCGATCGAGGTGCCGGTGTCGGGCTTCCGTGTGGTCCCCGTGATCGGCTTCGCGGCCCGGCCCTGCGAGGTCCGCGCCGTCGATCCGGCCGAGACCGCGCTCGTCCGCCGTGTGCCGCTCGCCGAACTGATCGATCCCGCGCACCGGTTCATGGTGCGCAAGTCCTTCTACCGCGGGCCCGCCTTCGCCGCCGGACCGATGCTGGTGTGGGGCTTCACGGGCGGGCTCATGAACGCGCTGATCGGGGCCGCGGGCTGGGAACGGCCCTGGGACACCTCCGACGTGCGGCCGCTCACCGACGAGGTGCGCGCCGCGGCCACCCGCGCCCAGCACTGGCAGGAGAGCACGCGATGACCGGTTCCACCTGGGTCGACGTGATCGTCGTCGTCCTGATGATCCTGGCCGCGATCTCCGGCTACCGCCAGGGCGCCGCGGCCTCGGTGCTGGCCTTCATCGGCGTGGTGCTCGGCGCCGCCGCCGGCGTGCTGCTGGCCCCCCACGTCCTCGGCTCCGTGGGCGACGCGAAGGGGCGGGTGCTGCTCGGTGTGGGCCTGCTCGCGGGGCTGGTGATCATCGGCGAGCTGTCGGGCATGGTGCTCGGGCGCGCGGTCCGCAGCTCCATCCGCGGCACCGGACTGCGTGCCGTGGACTCCGGTGTCGGTGCCGTCGTCCAGGTCGGCGCGCTGCTGCTCGCGGCATGGCTGGTGGCCATCCCGCTGACCTCCGCCGCCGCGCCGCAGATCTCCCGGTCCGTCAACGGCTCCGCGGTGCTCGGCGCCGTGAACGATTTCGCGAAGGGCGTCGGCGCCGACGGGCTGCCGCAGAAGTTCTCGGCGATCGTCGACGACTCCGGGCTGCCGCAGGCGCTCGGCCCCTTCGTCAACACCCCGGTGGTCAGCGTGGAGGCGCCCGAGAGGGTGGACTTCACGGACCCCGCGGTGCAGCGCGTCCGGTCCTCGGTGGTCCGCATCGACGGCCAGGCCCCGTCGTGCAGCCGTGCGCTCGAGGGCTCCGGCTTCGTCGCGACGGCCGGCCGCGTCGTCACCAACGCGCACGTCGTCGCCGGTACCCGCAGCGTGCAGGTCACCGTCGACGGTGCCAAGAAGTACAGCGCGCAGGTCGTCTACTTCGACGCGCAGACCGACGTCGCGGTGCTCGACGTGCCCGGCCTGCAGGCGAAGCCGCTCCGGATCGTCTTCAACGGCGCCAAGCCCGGCGATCCCGGCTTCGTGCTCGGTTACCCGGGCGGTGGCCCGCTCACCCTGTCCTCGTCGCGGGTGCGCAGCCAGCAGACCCTCGAAGGGCGCAACATCTACCGGGACGCGCAGGTCCGGCGTGATGTCTACCTGCTGCGCGGGCAGGTGCGGCCCGGCAACTCGGGCGGTCCCGTCTTCGATCGCGAGGGCAACGTGGTGGGCGTGATCTTCGGCGTGGCCGTCGACGATCCCGACACCGCCTTCGCTCTCACCGCCAAGCAGGTCGAGCCCGCCCTGCAGGCGGGGACCACCGCGGCGGCGGGCGTCTCGACCGGGGCCTGCGTCAACCGCTGATCGGGCGCGCGCACGCCGGTCAGGGCAGCAGGCGAGGTCCGGGCAGACCCGCGAGGAAGTCCGCGAGCTGCGGCCCGACGGTGCCGGGCGCCTCCTCGTGCGCGTAGTGCCCGGCGTTCTCGACGGCCCGGACCCGGTAGTCGGTGGCCCAGTCGTGGCTCGAGTACACGGGCTGCGGCAGCACGTAGGGGTCCACTTCGCCGCGGAAGGCGAGCACGGGGATGTGCAGCCGCTGGTTCATGCTGCTGAGGAACCGGCTGCCGTCGGGACGGAATTGGCTGCGCCACGCCCAGCGCGCGTACTCGAGGGCACAGTGCGCGGTGCCGGGGATGCGGATGGCGCTGCGGTACTGCGTGAGCGCTTCGGCGTAGTCGGCGGTGCGTCGCCAGGTGGAGCCGCTGCGGGCGGCGTACAGGGCGCCGATCTCGGCACCGTCGTCGCGGGTCAGGCGGTCCTCCGCGACCCGGGGGAGCTGCGCGAAGGTGATGGGCCCGAGCATGGCGGAGCGCTGGTCCTTGTTGCGCAGGGCGGACCGCTTGAGCGCGATCGGGTGCGGCGAGGAGATCACCGCGATCGCGGAGACCAGCCGGGGGTGCAGGGTGGCCGTGGCCCAGCAGCCCAGGCCGCCCTCGCCGTGCCCGACGAGCGCCGCCGACGTGTGGCCGAGCGCGCGGACCAGACCTGCGACGTCGCCGGACAGCGTCCAACCGTCGTAGCCGCGCGGCGGCTTGTCGCTGTCGCCGTAGCCGCGCAGGTCGAAGGCGACGGCGCGGTAGCCCGCGTCGTGCAGTTGTGGCAGCAGGTGCCGCCAGCTCCACCAGAAGCCGCCGAAGCCGTGCAGCAGCACGACGAGCGGCCGGTCGAGATCGGGATCGGACCCCTCGGGCCGGTACTCGACGGCGTGCAGCCGGATGCCGTTGGCGCGCACGTCGAGGTGCTCCCAGGGGCCGGGGAACCGGACGCTCGACGGATCGGGACTGGTCACCGGGGTTGCCTCGGTCGTGCGGGTCAGCGGCGCGTGACGGCCGACGGTGCGCCCGCCGGCTGCTTGAGCGCGACCGCCGGGTCCAGATCGCCCTTGAGGATCGACTGCGACTCCTTGAGCGAGGCGATCGTCTTCTGCGGTCCCTTGATCCGCTTGACCTTGAGGTAGCCGAAGAAGGCCGCGACGCCCGCCACGAGCAGCATCAGGACGAAGACGATGAGTGAGGCCGCCCACATCGGCAGCCACACGTTGAGCAGCCAGGTGAGGAAGAAGAAGAAGAAGAACGACGAGTACAGCGCCACGACGCCGGCCACGGCGAAGAACGCGGAGCCCGTGGCCGCCTTCTTGACGTCCCGCATGGTCTCGGCCTTGGCCAGCTCGACCTCGGCGCGGACCAGCGATGAGACCTGCGCCGATGCGTCCCGCACGAGGCTGCCGATCGTGGGATCGCCCGAGGCGGTCACGTTGGGGTCGGTGAGCGGGATCGCGGAGAGCGTCCGCTGGGTCCCGCCGGTGGGCGTGCTGTCCAAGCTCACTGTCGTCCTCCTCTAGTTATCAGTCATCGTGCCAGAGGTCACCCCGGCGTGTCCGCGCGACCACGACGTGTCGACCTCTTCGGCGCGCACGGTCCCGTCACCCGGCCGCGTGCGCCCGTCCGCGCCGAAGCAGCAGCAGCGCCCCGACCACCGATGCCACCACCGAGGTGAGCAGGACCGCGGCCTTGGCGAGGTCGGCCTCGCCCTCGGGCAGGGCGAGCTCGGCGACCAGCAGACTGACGGTGAAGCCGATGGCCCCGAGCACGCTGAGCGCCAGGATGTCCCGGTTGTCGAGTCCCTCCGGGCGTTCCGCCAACCGCAGTCTCACCGCGACCACGCTGGCCCCCGAGATGCCGATGATCTTGCCGAAGAACAGGCCGATCATGATGCCGAGGGCGAGTCGGTCGGTGAACAGCTCGCGGAAGACCTCGCCGTTCACGGCGACGCCGGACGCGAAGAAGGCGAAGATCGGAACGCAGATCAGGGCCGAGACCGGCTGGATCCGGTGCTCGAGCCGTTCCGCAGGCGACTCCTGCTCGCCCGGGTCCGGCTTCACGCGGGTGAGTAGGCCCAGCGCAACCCCGGCGATGGTCGCGTGCACGCCCGACTGCAGGATCGCGATCCAGACCACGATCGCGATCGGCACGTAGTAGAGGGGCGTGGTGATCCGACAGTGCTGCCCGAACCAGTAGAGGGCGCAGCCGACGGCCGCGACGGCCAGCCAGCCGGCCTTGAGGTCGCCGGCGAAGAGGACCGCGATCACGGCGATGGCGATCAGGTCGTCGACCACGGCCAGACCGAGCAGGAAGACCCGCGCGCCCGAGGGCAGCCGCGACCCGATCAGCGAGAGGATGCCCAGAGCGAAGGCGATGTCGGTGGCGATGGGGATCGCCCAGGCGCTGCCGATGTGCGGATTGTCGCGCGCGATGCCGAAGGCGATGATCGCGGGCACGACGACGCCGCCCACCGCGCACAGCACCGGCAGCGCGGCGCCGCGCAGCGTCGACAGTTCGCCCACCACGAGCTCGCGTTTGAGCTCCAGGCCGGCCACGAAGAAGAAGATCGCGAGCAGTCCGTCCTTGGCCCAGTCGGCCAGGGAGAGCTGCAGGTGCAGGGGGTAGCCGAAGACGGTCCAGTCGTCGCTGCCGAGCGTGATCTCCGCGAGGTGGGCGTAGCTCTCGGACCAGGGCGAGTTGGCCCACAGGAGCGCGATCGCCGCCGCGATGAGAAGGGCTGTGCCGCCGACTGTCTCGGTGCGCAGGAAGCGGATCAACGCCCGTGAGGCCCGGAACCGGGGCGGTGCGTCGTTCATCGGTCGACGGTACCGCAGGCACCCTTCGTGACCCGGGTCACCGCTGTCGGCCCTGCATGCCCGGCGTAATCTCTGCGCAATGAATCGCAGGCGAATCGTCGTCGCCTCCATGGTGGGCACCACCATCGAGTTCTTCGACTTCTACATCTACGCGACCGCGGCCGTGCTGGTCTTCCCCACCCTGTTCTTCCCGAAGGGCGACGACACCGCGGCGCTGCTCGCCTCGTTCGCCACCTTCGGCCTCGCCTTCGCGGCGCGTCCGCTCGGGTCGATCCTGTTCGGCCACTTCGGTGACCGGGTGGGCCGCAAGGCCACCCTGGTGGGCTCGCTGCTCACCATGGGCATCGCGACCTTCCTCATCGGCGTGCTCCCGACCTTCGACCAGGTCGGCTACTGGGCGCCGGCGCTGCTCGCGGTGATGCGCTTCGCGCAGGGCCTGGGCCTGGGCGGCGAGTGGTCGGGCGCGGCACTGTTGGCGACGGAGACCGCGGCCCCGGGCAAGCGCGCGTGGGCGGCGATGTGGCCGCAGCTGGGCGCGCCCTTCGGCTTCTTCCTGGCCAACGGCACCTTCCTGGTGATCATGCAGCTGATGGACTTCGATTCGAAGACCTCCACGTCGAACCACGCCTTCATGACGTGGGGCTGGCGCATCCCGTTCCTCGCCTCGGCCGTGATGGTGCTCGTGGGCCTGTACGTCCGTCTCAAGCTGACGGAGACCCCCGTCTTCGCGAAGGCCGTCGAGGACGGCAAGAAGGTCAAGGCGCCGCTGGGCGAGGTGCTGCGCACCGCGTGGCGCCCGCTCATCATCGGCACCTTCGTCATGGTCGCGACGTACACGCTGTTCTACCTGGTGACCACGTGGATCGTCTCCTACGGCACCGGCAAGGTGGTCGACAAGTCGGGCCTCAAGCTCGGCATCTCCTACATCGACTTCCTCGAGATGCAGCTCATCGCGGTGCTGTTCTTCGCCGCCTTCGTCGCGGTGTCCGGGTACTTCGCCGATCGCATCGGCCGCCGCAAGGTGCTCATCGTGGTGACGCTCGCGATCATCGCCTACGGCCTGTCCTTCCGGTGGATCCTCGACCCGGCCACCACGACCCAGGGCACGATGCTCGCCGTCCTCATCGCGGGCCTCACGCTCATGGGCCTCACCTTCGGCCCCATGAGCGCCGTCCTGCCGGAGCTCTTCGCCACCAACGTCCGCTACACGGGCAGCGGCATCTCGTACAACTTCGCGTCGATCCTCGGCGCCGCCATCGCGCCCTTCATCGCCACCTGGCTGGTCAGCGACTACGGCGTCGGCTGGGTGGGCGTGTACCTGGCGATCGCGGGTGGCGCGACGCTGATCGCGCTCCTGCTGATGCACGAGACGCGTGACGTGGAACTCGACAAGGTCTAGTCGTGCGGATCCTCGTCGTGGGCGCGGGCGCGACGGGCGGGGCCTTCGGCTCCCGCCTGATCGAGGCGGGCCGGGAGGTCACCTTCCTGGTCCGCCCGGCGCGCGCCGCCGCGCTCCGGCGTGATGGGCTGCGGTTCACCGCCCCGGACGGCACGCGCACCCATCAGGTCGCCGTGCTCACCGCGGAGGAGCTCGCGGCGGCGCCGCAGGTCTTCGACCTGGTGATCCTCACGGTGAAGGCGCCCGCGCTCGAGGCCGCGATCGGCGATCTCCGCCCCGCGGTGGGGGAGCGGACCGTCGTCCTGCCCATCCTCAACGGCCTCGCCCACCTCGCTCGGCTGGAGCGGGAGTTCGGGCCGCGCGTGCTGGGCGCGCTCGCGATGATCGTCGCCACCCTCGACGACGGTGCGGTGGTCCAATTGACCGGCTGGTCCGACCTCACGATCGGCGACGGTGCGCCCGAGGTCGCGCGCGCCCTCGACGTGCCCGGCATCCGGCTCGCCGTGAGCGCGGACGTCACCGGCGCGTTGTGGGCGAAGTGGGCGTTCATCGCGGCCGCCGGCATCGTGTGCTGCCTGTTCCGCAGCCCCGTCGGGCCGGTGCTGCGCGCGGGCGGGGAATCGCACGTCCGGGCGATCATCGCGGAGACGGAGGCGGTCGCCGCCGCCGCGGAGCACCCGGTTCCCGCGCAGTCGCACGAGCGGACGGAATCAGTACTGCTGGATCCGGATTCGGCGATGACCTCGTCGCTCTACCGGGATCTGCTCGCGGGCCTGCCGAACGAGGCGGAGCACATCCTGGGTGACCTGGCGGCGCGGGCGCGCGACCTCGGCGTCGCCACGCCCCTGCTCGATCTCACGCTGGTGCAGGTCCGGGCGGACGCGGTGCAGCGAGGCTGATGCCCGCCGCCTCGGCGGCCCGACGGTACGCCGCCGAGAGGGATGCGACCGTCTCGTGCGCATTGAGACCGCTGGGGTTGGGCAGGACCCACACCTGCGTCTCGCCGATGGTGCGCTCCTGTGGCCCCGTACCGGCCTTCGGTTCGTGGAAGGCGGTGCGGTAGGCGGTGATCCCGAGGACCGCGAGGATCCGCGGGGCCACCCGGTGCACCCGCTCGACGAGCGCCTCGCCGCCCTCCCGCAGTTCTTCGGACGTCAGCTCGCTCGCCTTGGCCGTGGCCCGCGGCGCGACGTTGGTGATGCCGATCCCGGCGTGCACCAGCGCGTTGCGGTCGGCGAAGCTCATCCCGTCGGTGGCGTCGATGACATGGTCCACGATGCCCGCCGCGTACAGCGCCGGGTAGAAGCGGTTGCCGGGCCGGGCGAAGTGTGCGCCGGTCGCGGCGGTCCACAGTCCGGGGTTGATGCCGGAGAAGAGCAGCCGGCAGCCGGGCCCGATCAGGTCGGGCACCGTCGTATCCGAGTAGGCGAGCAACTGCTCGCGGGTGAAACCCATGGATACTGCCTACCGGTTCGCGCCCGCGTGGTCCACTGGGGGCCATGACCGTCGATGACCTGCTCGCCCGCGCGGAGATCCACGACGTGGTGCTGCGCTACTGCCGCGGCATCGATCGCCTCGACCCGGAGGCGGTCCGTGCCTGCTACCACCCCGGCGCCGTTGATCACCACACCGGCTTCGACGGTCCCGTCGAGGAGTACGTGCCCTGGGTGCGCGGGCAGTTGGAGTCGCTCGGCGGCACGCATCACCAGGTCGGCAACCACCTGTGCGAGGTGCGCGGCGCCGTCGCCGTGGTCGAGACCTACTGCACCGCGACGCACTGGTCCGCGCCGGGCGCCGATCTGCAGGCGTACCTCACGCTGGGCCTGCGCTACGTGGACCGGTTCGAACGCCGGGACGGACGGTGGGCCATCGCCGAGCGCTGGGCCGTCACCGACTGGACCCGTTGGGAGAAGGACCTGACCGGGCCGCTCGGCGTGCCGGAGGCCGGTCCGCTGCCGGCACGCGGCGGCGGCGATCCGATCGATGTGCTGCGCGATCAGGTGTTCGGTCGCGAGCGCGCGTAGAGCCGACGAACCACATCCTCGATGTCGGGTTCTTCGACGGTGAGGTCGCGCACCGTCGCCCGTTCGGCGACGGCCGAGAGCACCTGCGGCAGCGGCGCGCTCAGCTCCAGCCGCTGACGCAGGCCCCCGCCCTCGCTGGCGAGGTGCCGCGCACCGTCGACCTGGAGATCGGGGGTGGGCCGGTCCAGGTCGAGCACGAGCACGCGGGCGGCGCCGACGGTACCGATCAGGCCGTCCAGGTCGCCGTCGAAGGCGGTGCGCCCGTGATCGAC
This sequence comes from Tsukamurella sputi, assembly GCF_007858445.1. Taxonomy (GTDB): domain Bacteria; phylum Actinomycetota; class Actinomycetes; order Mycobacteriales; family Mycobacteriaceae; genus Tsukamurella; species Tsukamurella sputi. The sequence continues at coordinate 295,903 of NZ_VIGV01000003.1, forward strand.
GACCAGGATCCGCTCGCACAGTCGCTCCACGTCGCCCATGTCGTGCGTGGTGAGCAGCAGGGTGAGCCCGCGTTCGGCGCGCTCCGCGATGAGGAACTCGCGCAGGCGCTGCTTGCTCAGCACGTCGAGGCCGATGGTGGGCTCGTCGAGGATCAGCAGCTCGGGCGAATGCATCAGCGAGGCGGCGACTTCGGCGCGCATCCGCTCGCCGAGGCTGAGCTGCCGCACCGGACGGTCGAGGTAGTCGCCCAGTTCGAGGTGTTCGACGAGCCGGTCGGCCCGTTCCTTCGCCACGTGGTCGGGGAGGCGGTGCACGGCGGCGAGGATCTCCAGTGACCGCCCGGTCGGCAGGTCCCACCACAGCTGCGACCGCTGCCCGAAGACCACGCCCACCCGGCGGGCCACGTCGCGCCGTCGGGCCAGGGGATCGAGCCCGACGGTGCGCACCGTCCCCGAGGTGGGCACGAGGATGCCCATGAGCATCTTGATCGTGGTGGACTTCCCGGCGCCGTTCGCGCCGATGTACCCGACGGACTCGCCCGGGACGACCGTGAGGTCGAGGTGGTCGACGGCCGTCGTCACGGTCCTGGTGCGTCCGTTCCAGCCGCGCTTGACGAAGGTCCGGGTGAGCGCCCGCGTCTCGATGATAGGTTCGCCGGTCATCCGCCCGCTCCTCGGTAGTGCCGTAGCCCGAACCGCCAGGTCACGCCCGCCAGGATCATCACCCACGCGGTGGCCAGGGGTAGCGCCCACGCCAGGCCCGGTTGGAAAAGGCCCTGGCCGGGCTGGTTCAGGATGTACAGCGCGGGAAGGTAGCCCGTGAACGCCAGGGGCAGCAGGAAGCCGAAGGACACCTTGATCGCCGTCGGCCACACCGACGCCGGCTGACTCGCCGCGTAGCGGCCGCCGTAGACGAACGAGTTGGTGAACTCACCGCCGTTGACGAGGACGAACTGCAATCCCGCGGCGATGACGAAGACCGCCGAGTAGATGATCGGCCCGCAGACCAGCGCCAGGATCAGCATGCCGACGGTGCCCGGCCCCCACTCGATCGCGTTGTGGGTGAGGGCGTAGCAGAGCGCGAAGAGGCTGACAGCGGGGCGGGTGAGCCGGTGGATGCGGATGTCGCTGGTCATGAGCTGCACGAGGATCGGCTGCGGCCGCAGGTAGAAGACGTCGATCGTCCCGGCCCGCACGAAGCGCGGCAGCTTGTCCAGGTGGCCGAACAGGATGTCTGCGCAACAGAACGACAGATCGGCGAGCGCGAAGACGAGCAGGACGGCCGAGAAGCTCAGTCCGCCGATCACCGTGGCGTTGTGGAACAGCAGCCAGACCTCTCCGAGCTCCACCAGCCCGAGCAACAGCGAGGCGAGCAGATCCATGGCCAGCGAGGCGCGGTAGCTGAGCTGCTCCTGGATGCGGGAATGCAACACGGTGCGATACGGCGCGAGCGCGGTGGGACGGTCAGCCACCTTGGACCTCCAAGCGGCGGCGCCCCGCGGCGGTGAGGAAGCGGCCCAGCAGAAGAGCGACGAGCGTCCACATCACCTGTATGCCGATGGTCGTGAGGGCGGCACCGTCGTCGATGCGACCGGAGAGAATATCGCACGGCGGCATGAGGATCCATGCGAAGGGCGTGAACTCCGAGAACGTCGCGAGCCCGTGCGGGAACAGGCCCACCGGCACGAACATGCCCATGAGGAAGCTCGAGACCACCACGTAGAACATGCGGATACCGCGGGTGTCCACCACCCAGAAGCCGACGATCTGCACGCAGTACAGCAGCGCCTGCGCCAACAGGATCGCCAGCAGCACGCTGATGGCGCCGAGGGGGTAGGCGAGCGGCTGCGAGGACCACGCCATCATGCCGGTGGCCGCGCCGATCACCACGAGCGGTAGGGCGCGGGGGATCAGCGAGTACAGCGCCCCGCCCAGGACGGAGGCGAGTGATGCGCACTGCACGTCCAGCGGTCGCAGGAAGTCGATGGCGATGTCGCCGCTGCGGATCCGCTCGGACAGGCCCAGATCCGGGCCGAACGCGCCGATCGCGGCGAGCATGCCCTGGGACAGGAAGATGTAGCTCACCATCAGCTGCGGCGTGTAACCGCCGGCGGCGCCGCCCGCGCCCTGCAGCGTGGCGAGCAGGATCGCCATCTTGACGAAGCCGAAGACGGAGTTGGTGAACACGCCCGCGGCCGCCGCGCCCAGGTAGGTGGACTGCTGGCGGAAACCGGCCACCGTCAGGCGCGCGTACGGCAGGACGGCGGATCGGACGGTACGAAGGAGGGCGGCACGCCCGGGAACCACGGCCGCGTTGTGCGACGACACAGCTACCGGACGTTACCGCCCTCGTTCGCGAGATGCCAGGTGATTCAGCTCCGCTGCTTGCGGATGTTCTCGAAGACCGTCGGATCGACCAGCGTCGACGTGTCGCCCAGCTCGCGGCCCTCGGCCACGTCGCGGAGCAGGCGGCGCATGATCTTGCCGGAGCGGGTCTTCGGCAACTCGGGCACGATGTTGATCTCGCGCGGCTTGGCGATCGGCGAGATGTCCTTGCTGACCTGGGCGGTCATCTCCGCGATGAGCTTGGCGGGATCGGAGTCGTCGACGCCCTGGCGCAGGATGACGAAGGCCGCGATGGCCTGGCCCGTCGTCGCGTCCGAGGCGCCCACGACGGCCGCCTCGGCCACGGCCGGGTGCCCGACGAGCGCCGACTCGACCTCGGCGGTCGAGATGCGGTGGCCCGAGATGTTCATGACGTCGTCGACGCGGCCCAGCACCCAGAGGGCACCGTCCTCGTCGTACCGCGCACCGTCGCCCGCGAAGTACCAGCCCTGATCGGCGTAGCGCGACCAGTAGGTGTCCACGAAGCGCTCCGGATCGCCCCAGATGCCGCGCAGCATGGCCGGCCACGGCTTGTCGAGCACGAGCAGGCCGGATTCGCCGCGGGGCAGAGTGTTCCCGTCGTCGTCGACGATGTTGGCGCTGATGCCGGGCACGGGCTCCATGGCCGAGCCGGGCTTGAGCGTGGTGGTGCCGGGGAGCGGGGCGACCATGGCCGCGCCGGTCTCCGTCTGCCACCAGGTGTCGACGATCGGGGCCGAGCCGGCGCCGATGACGTCGCGGTACCAGCGCCACGCCTCGGGGTTGATCGGCTCGCCGACGGACCCGAGCACGCGGATCGAGCTGAGGTCGTGCGCGTCGGGGATCTCGCGGCCCCACTTCATGAACGTGCGCACCAGGGTGGGCGCGATGTAGTAGATGGAGACGCCGTACTTCTCGATGATCTCGAAGTGGCGGTGCTCGTTCGGCGAGTTCGGCGTGCCCTCGTAGACGATCTGCGTGGCGCCGTTCGCGAGCGGCCCGTACACGATGTAGGTGTGGCCGGTGACCCAGCCGATGTCGGCGGTGCACCAGTACACGTCCTTCTCCGGCTTGAGGTCGAAGAGGTAGTGGTGCGTGTACGCGGCCTGCGTCAGGTACCCGCCCGAGCTGTGGACGATGCCCTTCGGCTTGCCGGTGGTGCCGGAGGTGTAGAGCAGGAACAGCGGGTGCTCGGCGTCGAAGGGCTGCGGGGTGTGCTCCGGCGATGCCGCGCCCACCGACTCGTGCCACCAGACGTCGCGGTCGTGCCAGTCGATGTCGTTCTTGCAGCGCTGCACGACGATGACCTTCTGGACCGACTGGGCCTTCCGGCCGTCGATCTCCATGTCCAGGGCCTCGTCGACGTTGGCCTTGAGCGGCGCGGGCTTGCCGCGGCGGAACTGGCCGTCGGTGGTGATGACGACCTTGGCCTCGGCGTCGTCGACGCGCGAGCGCAGGGCCGCGGCGGAGAAGCCGCCGAAGACGACGGAGTGGGTCAGGCCCAGGCGTGCGCACGCGAGCATCGAGACGATGGCCTCGGGGACCATCGGCATGTAGATCGCCACGCGGTCACCGGGCTCGAGGCCCAGCGACGTGAGGTAGTTGGCGGCGCGGCTGACCTCGTCCTTGAGGTCGGAGTAGGTGAGGTCGCGGCTGTCGCCGGGCTCGCCGATCCAGTGGATCGCGACGCGATCGCCGTTGCCCGCGTCCACGTGCCGGTCCACGCAGTTGTAGGCGACGTTGAGCTCGCCACCGACGAACCACTTGGCGAACGGCGCGCCGCTCCAGTCCAGGACCTCGCCGAACGGGGTGTTCCAGTGCAGGCGGTTGGCCTGCTCGGCCCAGAAGCCCAGGCGGTCCGCATCGGCACGGTCGTACAAGTCCCTGCCGTGCGTATTGGCTTGAGCGGCGAATTCAGCGGAGGGCGGGTAAGCGGCTGTCGCGGAATCAGTCATGGGTCAATCGTAGGTACCCCGTGAGGGACCGGGCGGGGCTTTCCCGAATCTGGGACGCCGAAGGCCGGGGTTGCACGGGGTTGCCCTCCTCTTATACCCCGAGACGACGGTGCGCGGTGCGAACACGCCCGGACCGGAGTCGACGGCGGGCATTGCCGGGACAGAGTCCTGAGGTGCGCTTAAAGTGCTGTGCACTGAACTGGCCAACTCCGGCGGAGGTAGTTGTGAGAATACGAAGTAAGCGGTGGTCGACGACGCGGGCGATCCTCGCCGTCGCCGTCGCCGCGAGCCTGGCGGTGTCCGGGTGCAGCATGGACGGTGCGCGCACCGTCAACAAGACGGGGCCGGACGCGGTGATCCGCGCGTTCGCGGGTGAGCCGCAGAACGGTCTCGTGCCGACCGACACCAATGAGCAGATGGGTGGGCGCATGCTGCGCGCGCTCTTCACCGGTCTGTACGAGTACCAGGCGGACGGCACCGCCGAACTCGCGAACGCCGAGGCCGTGGACACCACGGACAACAAGCACTTCACGGTCAAGCTCAAACGCGACTGGACCTTCACGGACGGCACGCCGGTGAAGGCCTCGAACTACGTGCGGGCCTGGAACTTCGGCGCCAACGTCAAGAACCTGCAGAAGCAGCAGGACTTCTTCGCGGCGATCGACGGCTTCGAGGACGTCGCGAAGAAGGGCTCGACCGTCGACGAGATGCGTGGGCTGAAGGTGATCGACGACTACACGTTCACCATCGATCTCACTGAGCCGAACATCGACTTCAAGCTCAGCCTCGGGCATTACCCGTTCATGCCGCTGCCCGACGTCTTCTTCACCGAGGGCAAGGACAAGTTCGGGCAGAACCCGATCGGCAATGGCCAGTACAAGATGACGCAGTGGCGCCACAACGTCCAGGCCGATTTCGTGCGCAACAACGACTACAAGGGTCCGAAGCCGAAGAACGGCGGCCTGTCGTTCGTCCTCTACGCCACGCAGGACGCGGCGTACGCGGATCTGCAGTCGGGCAATCTCGACGTGATGGAGATCCTGCCGCCCAGCGCGCAGCGCTCCTACAAGAAGGTGCTCGGCGCCCGCGCGATGGAGCGGTCCACGGCGCAGACCCAGGCCTTCTCGATTCCGGAGTACCTCGATCACTTCAAGTACGACGAAGAGGGACGCCTGCGGCGCCAGGCCATCTCGATGTCCATCGATCGGCAGCTGATCATCGACAAGGTGTTCTTCGGGTCGCGGAAGCCGGCTCTCGAGTTCACGGCGCGATCGATCCCCGGATGGAATCCGAACATCCCCGGGAACGAGACCGTCAAGTACAACCCCGAAAAGGCGAAGCAGCTCTGGGCACAGGCGAACGCCATCCGGCCGTGGAGCGGCACCCTGCCCATCGCGTACAACACCGACGGCGGGCACCAGACGTGGATCGAGGCGGTGACGAACCAGATCAAGAACACCCTGGGTATCGAGGCGATCGGTAAGCCGTACGCCACCTTCAAGCAGATCCGTACGGAGGTCACCGCACGGTCGCTCACATCCGGTGCGCGCACCGGATGGCAGGCCGACTACCCGTCGCTGCTCAACTTCCTCGGCCCGCAGTACCTGAGCACGGGGAGCTCGAACGACCCGGTGTACAACAACCCGGAGTACGACGCCAAGATCCGCGCGGCGGAACAGGTGACCGATCCGGCGGCGTCGAACCGCCTGGCGAACGAGGCGCAGGAGATCCTCCTGCGTGACATGCCCGTCGTGCCGCTCTGGGACTACTTCGCCGTCGGGGCACGAGGTGAGGGCGTGCAGTCCACACTGACGTGGAACGGCGAGGCCGACTACGCGAACACCACGAAGGAGTAACACCGATGCTGCGATATCTCCTCAGTCGCCTCGGTCAGCTGGTGATCGTCTTCTTCGGCGCCACACTGCTGATCTACGCACTCGTCTTCCTCATCCCGGACGACCCGATCGCCGCGCTCGGCGGCGACCGCCAGTTGCCACCGGACGTCGTCGAGGGCCTGCGCGCGCAGTACCACCTCGACCAGCCCTTCCTGGTGCAGTACTGGTACTACATCAAGGGCGTCTTCTCGCTGGACTTCGGCACCTCCTTCTCCGGCCAGCCGGTGTGGGACGTGATGAAGCGCGCCTTCCCGGTCACCGTGAACCTGGCGCTCATCGCCCTCGTCGTCGAGGCCGTGCTGGGCATCTTCTTCGGCGTTCTCGCGGGCCTGCGGAAGGGGAAGTGGTTCGACACCACCGTCCTCTTCGTCTCGCTGATCATCATCGCGGTACCGATCTTCGTGCTCGGCTTCATCGCCCAGTTCGTCTTCGGTGTGAAGCTGCAGTGGTTCCCCGTCACCGTCGGCGGCAACCTGGACTTCTACCACCTGCTTCTGCCGGGCATCGTGCTCGGACTGGTGTCCTTCGCCTACGTGGTGCGACTCACCCGGTCGCAGGTCTCGCAGAACCTCACCGCCGACTACGTCCGCACGGCGACGGCCAAGGGCCTGCCCCGGTCGCGCGTCGTCCTGGTGCACGTGCTCCGCAACTCGCTCATCCCGGTGGTCACCTTCCTGGGCGCCGACATCGGCGCGCTCATGGGCGGCGCACTCGTCACCGAGGGCATCTTCAACGTCCCGGGCGTGGGCGGCACCATCTACCAGGCGGTGATCCGCGGCGAGGCTCCGACGGTCGTCTCGTTCGTCACCGTGCTCATCCTGATCTACCTGATCTCCAACGTGGTGGTCGACCTGCTCTACGCCGCCCTCGACCCGAGGATCCGCTATGCCTGACAATCACACCTACCCCGGACAGGAACGCTTCGTCGCCGCGGCGGACGACGTGCTCGTCGGCGCCATCGACGCCGTCGACGCGGACTCCGCGCCCGCGGGCTTCTGGAAGTCCGCATGGCTCGAGTTGCGCGGCAAGAAGCTGTTCTGGGTCTGCGTCGCACTCCTCACCCTGATCGTTCTGGTCGTCCTCTTCCCCAGCGTCTTCGCCTTCGGGAAGGACCCCTACTACGCCTCGCTGGATCGATCCCTGCTCCCACCGAGCGGCGAGTTCTGGTTCGGAACGGACCTGCAGGGGCACGACATCTTCGCGCGGACCGTCTACGGCGCCCGGGCGTCGGTCATCGTCGGCGTCCTCACCACCGCGGCGGTCGTCGTGGTCGGCGGCCTGCTCGGTGCGACCGCCGGCTTCTACGGGGGCTGGCTCGATTCGGTGATCGCGCGCCTCGCGGACATCTTCTTCGGCGTTCCGCTGATGCTCGCGGCCGTCGTGGTGATGCAGATGGTCAGCTCCCGCACGATCTACTCGGTCGTCGTGGTGCTGGCGATCTTCAGCTGGCCGCAGATCGCCCGTATCGCGCGGTCGGCGGCCATCTCGATCCGCAACGAGGAGTACATCGACGCCTCGAAGTCCTTGGGAGCCTCCAAGGTCCGGACGCTGTTCACGCACGTGATCCCGAACTGCCTCGGTCCGGTGATCGTCGTCGCCACCGTTGCGCTCGGCATCTACATCGTCACCGAGGCCACGCTCTCGTACCTGGGGATCGGCCTGCCGACGACGGAGGTCTCGTGGGGCATGGACATCTCCGCCGGCCAACAACTGCTCCGCGAGGGCACCCCGATCCTGTTCTATCCCGCTGCCGCACTGGCGATCACCGTGCTCACGTTCATGATGCTCGGTGACGTGCTCAGCGACGCACTTGATCCGAAGGCGAGGAAGCGCTGATGTCCGACGAGCACAAGCACGGTCTGGGCAAGATCAAGGACAAGGTCGCCACGGCTCTCGGCAAGTCCCCGAGCCCGCTCCTCGAGATCCGCGACCTGGTCGTGGAGTTCGAGGTGCAGGGCAAGCCGGTCCCCGCGGTGCGGGGCGCCAACCTGACGGTCTACCCCGGCCAGACGGTGGCGATCGTCGGCGAGTCCGGCTCGGGCAAGTCCACCACGGCGGCTGCCGTGATGGGCCTGCTGCAGGGCACGGGCCGGGTCGCGAGCGGGCAGATCGTCTTCGACGGCCAGGACCTGTCGAAGGCTTCGGAGAAGGACTTCCAGAAGATCCGCGGCAGCGGCATCGGCCTGGTCCCGCAGGACCCGAACACGAACCTGAATCCGCTGTGGCGCGTGGGCTTCCAGATCCGGGAGACCCTCAAGGCCAACAACGCCGAGGAGGGCGACGCCAAGAAGCGGGCGATCGCGCTGCTGGCTGAGGCCGGGATGAAGGACCCCGACAAGCGGGTGAACCAGTACCCGCACGAGTTCTCGGGCGGCATGAAGCAGCGCGCGCTCATCGCGATCGGCCTGGCCTGCCGGCCGAAGCTGCTCATCGCGGACGAGCCGACCTCCGCGCTCGACGTCACGGTGCAGCGACAGATCCTGGACCACCTGGACACGCTCACCGCGGATCTGGGCACGGCGGTGCTGCTCATCACGCACGACCTGGGCCTGGCCGCCGAACGTGCCAGTCACCTCGTCGTGATGTACAAGGGCCGCGTCGTGGAATCCGGTCCCGCGCTGGAGATCCTGCAGGATCCGCAGCACGAGTACACGAAGCGTCTCGTGGCTGCGGCGCCGTCACTGTCCGCGCGGCGCGCGGAGTCGCCCCCGGTCGCCGCCGCGGTGACCGACGTCAGGGAGGCGGAGGTCGAGGCCGAGACCGTCCGGGACGGGGTGCGGGACGCCGCGTCGACGGGGCCGGCGGAGGTCGTCGTCGCCTCGAACCTGGTGAAGGACTTCCCGATCCGTGGCTCGCTGCCCTTCCAGAGCAGCGACTTCCGCGCCGTCGACGATGTCAGCTTCACCATGCTGCGCGGCACCACCACCGCGGTGGTCGGCGAGTCCGGTTCGGGTAAGTCGACGGTGGCGCGCATGGTGCTCGGCCTGCTCGAGCCGACCGGCGGCACCGTCGAATTCGACGGCAAGGACGTCACCACGATCCGTGGGGCGGAGGCCAAGGAGTTCCGGCGCCGGGTACAGCCCGTCTTCCAGAATCCGTACGGCTCGCTGGATCCGATGTACTCGATCTACCGGGCGATCACCGAGCCACTGGTGGTGCACGGTATCGGGGACAAGGCCTCGCGCGTGGACCGGGCGAAGGAACTGCTCGAGATGGTCGCGCTGCCGGTGGACACCATGCACCGGTACCCGAACGAGCTGTCGGGCGGTCAGCGGCAGCGCGTGGCCATCGCCCGGGCGCTCGCGCTCAATCCCGAGGTGATCGTGCTCGACGAGGCGGTCTCCGCGCTCGACGTGCTCGTGCAGGCGCAGATCCTCACGCTCCTCGAGGGGCTGCAGCAGGAACTGGGGCTGACCTACCTGTTCATCACGCACGATCTGGCGGTGGTCAAGCAGATCGCCCACCAGACCCTGGTGATGGCGGGCGGCAAGGTGATGGAGCAGGGGCCGACGGATCGGGTGTACGACAACCCGACGTCGGACTACACGCGCAAGCTGATCGACGCCATCCCCGGCGGCTCGATCGAGCTGGCGGGCTGAACGGAGGGGACGCGCGACGCGCGGGCTAGGGTGGGGCGTGTGACCGACCCGCTGAGCCCGCTCGTCGCCGTCCCCGCCGTTGTGGAGGCGGCCGCTGCCGCGCGGGAGGCGCTCGCCAAGGTGCACCGTCATCCCGCGAACCGCCGCGAGTGGCGGGCCACCGCCACGGAATCGTCGTTGCGCGGCGCGCGCGCGTCCGCCGCGCTCGACGGTGCCGCGGTCGCCTTGAGCCGCGACGAACTGATCAACGACCCGGTGCTCGCCGGATCGATGCGCGCCTACCAGGCGATCGACGGTGATCTCCTGGACGCCACCGTCGGAGTCTGGCGGCGCGCGCCACTACAGGTCCTCGCTCGGTTGCACACCCTTGCAGCGGCGGACCTCGTCGACGGCGACGACACGCGCCTCGGTCGGCCCCGGCCCGGGACGGGGGAGCGGCTCGGGCTGCTCGCGCAGCTCGTGACGGGCGGCACGCAGGCGCCCGCGCCGGTGGTCGCGGCGATCGTGCACGGCGAGCTGCTCGCGCTTCGTCCGTTCGAGGTGGCCGACGGCGTGGTCGCGCGCGCGGCGTCGCGGTTGGTCACCGTCGCCTCCGGACTCGATCCGCACGCACTCGGCATCCCGGAGACCACCTGGCTCAAGTTCGCGCCCAGCTACGCCGACGCAGTCGACTCCTTCGGGATGGGCGATCCCGATGGTGTGGTGGCGTGGGTCGTGCTGTGTTGCCAGGCTCTGGAGGCCGGTGGGCTCGAAGCGCTGGCCCTGGCCGAGCGCTGATCCGAGCGGATTCACTTCGGGGAGAACGTGCCCCGGACATGCGCAACGGCGACCCGGCCTGAGCTGAGGAAGATGCACTCGAGGTGCTTTCCTCAGAACGGGTCCGAATCGCCGTTCGCTAGCACGGATCCCGGTTACCAAGCGTGCGTGAGGGTGGGCTGTATTACGGCCTCGGCGTACACCGGTGGAGAGATCCACTATCCGCAGATCCTGTGCTGACCACTGTTTCCCCGGTGACGCAGGCTCACAGCGCTTTCCGCCATAGGTGGCGAGCTCCGCGTGGGTGCCTGGTGTCCGTGCTGGGAGCCTTGACGCTCAGGAACCCTCGACCTTCTCTTCCGGTGGGGGTTTGGCTTTGCGCCGCTCCGTGACTCCTTTCTACCCTGTGATGGCCATCACAGCAAGGGGTGGAGCGGAAAAATCTCGGACGACTTGCTACCGGCCGGTATCAGTGCTTCTTCCGGTGCAGCACAAGATAAGTCGCGATACCGGTGCCCGCGGCGACCACGCCCAGGCCGGCGGTCGCGAGGACCGAGTTGCGGGAGGGGGTGGGGATCCGGTCGCGCAACGGTGTGGGGTTCGAGAAGGAGACGACGGGCCACCCGCGCTCCGCCGCCTCCTTGCGCAGGCCACGGTCGGGGTTGACGGCGGTGGGGTGCCCGACCGCCGCCAGCATGGGGACGTCGGTGATCGAGTCCGAGTACGCGAAGCACTGCTCGAGGTCGTAGCCGTGCTCGGCGGCGAGGGACTCCATCGCGACGACCTTGTTCGGGCCGTAGCAGTAGAACTCGACCTCGCCGGCGTACTTGCCGTCCTCGACCTTCATCTTCGAGGCCACGGAGTAGTCGGCCCCGAGGAGGTCGGCGATCGGTGCGACCATCTCCTCGCCCGACGCCGAGACGATCACCACGTCGTGGCCGCGGGCGTGGTGTCCCGCGATCAGCTCCGAGGCCTCCTCGAAGACGAGCGGGTTCACCACGTCGTGCAGCGCCTCGCGCACGATCGAGCTCACCTGCTCCACGTTCCAGCCCTCGCACATCTGCGTGAGGTGATCGCGCATGCGCTCCATCTGATCGTGGTCCGCCGCGGTCAGCATCATCAGGAACTGGGCGTAGCTCGACTTGAGCACGGCGCGGCGGTTGAGCAGCCCCTCGTCGAAGAAGGGACGCGAGAAGGCCAGCGCGGACGATTTCGCGATGATCGTCTTGTCCAGGTCGAAGAAGGCGGCGACCCGGCGCACCGGGGCCTCGTCGGGCGCGGTAGGGCTCACGTGCATCAGCCTACCGGTGCTACGGGGCTGCGCACCCCGCAAGAGGGGAGACCGGATTCCTCCACAACTTTCTGGAATCGGACACGTTCATCCACAGGTGCCGGTCGGATCGGGCGAACCGGACAACGCGATCGGCGACGGTGGTGCCATGCGGGGAATCGAGATCGGGATGGCGGTGGCCGAGGGGCCGCTCGCCGACGACGTGCGTCGCGCCGCCGCGGCGGCGGCGCGATCGGTCACGGACATCGACCGGGGCCGGCCCCGCGCGGGTTGGGCATCGGCGGCCGGGGTGGTGCTGGATCTCGCGGCCGCCACGGCCATGGCGGAGGCCGCCCGCGCGGGTGGGCTGCCCCGCCGGGACGGTGTCGCGATCGTCGCGGCGGAGGCCGGGATGGCGGAGTTGGCGGCGGCGGTCGAGGTGGGGGCGGCACAGGTCTTCGTCCTGCCCGCGCAGGTCAGGGAGCTGGCCCGGTTCCTCGCCGCGCGGGAACAGGACGACGGTGCCCGCTCGCGCGTGGTGACGGTCGTCGGCGGGCACGGCGGCGCAGGCGCGTCGGTCCTGGCCGCCGCGGTCGCGGTGACCGCTCCGGGGCGCGGGGTCACGGCGCTCGCGGTCGATGCGGATCCGTGGGGCGGTGGTCTCGACCTGCTGCTGGGCTGCGCCGACGTGCCCGGCCTGCGGTGGGGCGACCTCGCCCTGCGCGGAGGCCACGTGCCGGCGGACGCGCTGGTCGCGGCGCTCCCCGGCCGCGCGGGTGCCGTCGCGGTGCTGGCGGCGGGCGGAGCGACCGGTGGTGCCGCGGCGCCGGAGATCCCCGTCGAAGGCCTCCTCGCGGTCATCGACGCGGGCCGGCGGAGCGTCGGCGTCACCGTCGTCGATCTGCCGCGCCGCGACGATCCCGCCACCGCGGCGTGCCTGGAGGTGGCCGATCTCGCGGTCGTGGTCGCGGCGGCCACGGTCCGCGGGTGCGCCGCCGCCCGGTCGGTGGCCGACGGGGTGTCGGGCCGGGCCCGGCAGGTGGCACTGGTGGTGCGCGGACCGGCGCCCGGCGGACTCTCCGCGCGTGATGTGGCGCGCGCCGTCGGCTTCCCCCTGCTGGCGTCGATGCGGCCGCAGCCCGGCCTCGACGCCCAGCTCGACGGCGGCGGCCTGCGCCTGCGGAGGGGATCGCCGTTGGCGGTCGCCGCGGGCCGGGTGCTGGACGGCGTGCGCAGGGGTGCGGTATGACCTCACCCGATGCGGATCTGCTCGCCCGCGTGCGGGAACGGCTCGCGCACTCCGCGGCGGTGCTCACGCCCGACGTGATGGCCGCCGCCCTGCGCGCCGAATGCGGAGGCGTGCTCGGCGATACCGATCTGCTCGACGGGCTCGCCTACCTCGAGACCGAACTGGTGGGCGCGGGCCGGCTCGAGCCGCTGCTCGCCGACCCGCACGTCGCCGACGTGCTCGTCTGCGGCCCGCGCAGGGTGTGGATCGACCGGGGCGCGGGCCTCGAACGCACCGATGTGGTCTTCGAGGACGACGATGCCGTGCGCCGCCTCGCCGCGCGGCTCGCGCTCGCCGCCGGCCGCCGCCTCGACGATGCACAGCCCTGGGTCGACGGGCACTTGTCCGCCGGACCGGGCGGGCGCGCGGGCAGTGGGATCCGCCTGCACGCGGTGCTGCCGCCGCTGGCGCACGGCGGAACCTGCATCTCGCTGCGCGTCCTGCGTCCCGCCACGCAGACGCTGGACTCCCTCATCGACGGTGGCGCCGTACCGGCGGGGGTCGCTGAACTGGTGCGCCGGGTGGTGACGGCGCGGCTGGCCTTCCTCGTCGTCGGCGGGACCGGCAGCGGTAAGACCACGCTGCTCAACGGCCTGTTGGGTGCGGTGGACCCGGCGGAGCGGGTGCTCTGCGTCGAGGACGCGCACGAACTCGACCCCGTGCACCCGCACGTGGTCTCGTTGCTCGCGCGCGGTGCGAACGTCGAGGGCGTTGGCGAGGTGACGGTGCGCGATCTGGTCCGTCAGGCGCTGCGCATGCGTCCCGACCGGATCGTCGTGGGCGAGGTCCGCGGCGCCGAGGTCGTCGACCTGCTCACCGCGCTCAACACCGGCCACGACGGCGGGGCGGGCACCGTCCACGCGAACTCCCCGCGGGAGGTGCCCGCGCGACTCGAAGCCCTCGCCGCCCTCGGAGGGCTGGGGCGCGAGGCACTGCACGCGCAGCTCGCGGCGGCTTTCTTATCTGTAGCTATCGGTTCGGTGTCCCACTCTGTAGCGGACGGTGTTCTGGGGTCGTGCTGTGTTCGTCTGCGTCAGTGTTATCTGGGCTGTAGCGGATGGTGGGGTTTCAGTCGATGCCGAGTTGGTGTTCCCAGCGGTCCCAGTCGTCGCCGGCGGGGTGGCTCTCGCCGCGGGCTTTGCGGTGGCGTGTGCGTTCCTGAGCGAACCAGGCTTCGACCCAGGGCGGCAGCACAGTGACTCCGTCGTAGAAGTCGTCCCGGATGTCGCTCTCGGTGCCGTCGGGTAAGTCGCGATTGGTGCTCACTCCTATTGGGACGCATCGGCTCGGTGATCGGTTCCCTGCCTTCTCCTCAAATCGGTCGGAGCCGTCGAGTTCGATGGTTGCGCTGCGGCGTGTCCGAACGTCAGGATCGTTACCCCCTCTGCAAGATGGACAGCAAGTTTGGTAACGATTTCTGGGGAGGCGTCATGGTGCGGATCGAAGGGCTGCGTCCGAGGGCGCCGCGAACGCAGGCATTGCGAATGCTGCGGCCGCATATGGTGCCGATCGCTGCGATCGCGCTCGCTGCGGATGAGGCGTGTGCGCAGTTGTGTGAGGCGTTGTACCTGGATCCGGCGTCGCGACGTCGGTACGACTCGAAGTCGCGGGGGCTGCTGACGGCGATGGTGTGGTCGGAGGGGCTGCGCGAGTGGACCAACGCGGTGAACCCGCCGCACGTGCGGCTGCACGAGCCGCACAACTGGACCGAGCTGATCGTGCACGGCAACCTGCACGTGAAGGTCGAGCGGGACACCCCGTGGCGGCAGGTCTCGCAGAGTGAGCGCCAGCGGCTGCGCAAGCAGCAGTGCCAGGACTACACGCTGCCGTTCGACGTGGTGAGCACCGCCGAGTTCGCGGTGACCAACGTCGACCTGTCCGGAACGCTCAACGACGCGAACCGGATCATCGGAGTGCAGGCCCGCACCCGCCTCGGCGAGCGGTACCTGTGGGCCCCGCACGAGGTGGACATCGAGTCGGCGCGCCGCATGCTGGTGGCCTGGCGGCGCCGCAGGGTGCCGTGGCTGATGACTTCCGAGCGGGCGTTGGTGCTGGCCGCAACGGACGAAGCCCGTGAGGAAGCGGCCCGCCTGCGTGCCGAGAATGAGGACCTTCAAGACCGCCTCGCCCGCGCTGAGGCCGACATCGCCGTCCTCGCCCGCAGTGCCGGCCTGGCCGCGGAGCGCAGCCGCTTCGAGGTCCCCACCAACCCGAACGCCGCCGAGGATGCCGAAGCGGACGAGTAGAACCCCAACGGCCGTTCCTCCTCCGTGGTGCGGGTGTGACGGTAGGGATTACCGGTGATCGGGGAATGATTGCGTGGTGTTCGGCACGTCAGCGTGATCCGTGAGGGTGGGAGGGTCTAAGATTTTGGCCATGGGAACGGTGACGGATCTTGATTCGCGGGCGTCGCGTTCGCCGCTGTCGACCGACCGCTGCGCGGTGGCCGCCACATTGAGCGCCACCCGTGAGCGCCGCGGACTGACGGCCAAGCAGGTTGCTGATGCCTTGGGGCGTTCCCCGAGTTACGTCTCGCGCGCTGAGAGCGGCGACGGATCGGTCAGTGGTGCGGATCTGACGTTGTGGGCGCAGGTGCTCGATGTGACCGAGGAGCTGCTGTGCACGGTGTTGCCGCAGGAGCCGCCCGAGGGTGTGCACTTCCGTAGCCAAACTGTCACTAAGCGGTTGCAGGACAGGTTGATTCAGCATGCGAACTTCGCCGGTTGGATGCTCAACCGGTTGCATGAGGACACGTTGGCGACCGCGGTGCATCCGCGGTCGGTGCCGCAGCTGGATGTGGACCTGCTCGATGAGGGGTCGGAGGAGGCCGCGCAGCTGGTGCGGCAGGCGTGGCGCATCCATGGCCCGGTCTCCGACATCGCCGGCCTGCTCGAGAGCGCCGGGATCATGATCTTGCCGATGCCCGCCGATGTGGACAAGGTCGACGCGATCAGCGTCCGCACCACCGGCCCGGTGACCGCTGTGATCCTGCTCAACCCCCACGCGCCGGAGGATCGGCAGCGGCACACCCTCGCCCACGAGCTGGGGCACCTGGTGATGGATGAACTGTCGGGTGTGTCGTTGGGGCTCAAGGAGATCGAGAACCGGGCGGATCGGTTCGCCGCGGAGTTCCTCGCCCCATACGGGTCGTTGCGCGACGAGCTGCGGGGGATCACCCCGGCCCGGATCGACACCCTCGACGATCTGCGGCGCCGGTGGGGGGTAAGCCTGTCGGCGCTGGTGCGCCGCGCGCACGTGCACGCCGACATCACCGAATCGCAGTACCGGTACTGGTTCCGCACCCTCAACGCCCGGAACCTGCTGCGGGACAAGCGGCGATCGACGTACCCGGTCCGGCCGCAGGCGGCCGCGGAGTTCTTCGCCTCACTGCGGAACAGTCGCTACGCCGTCGCCGATATCGCTGCGATCACCGCGACCAGGCCCCGGGAGTTGCAGGACGTGTTCGGCGACTCGTGGCCGTTCCCGCGGCTGCGGCCGCAGCTGAGCAGCGTCTAACCCCGTCCAGGTCGCTGTGCGGGCTATCCGCCGGACGTGGCGTCCGGCGCCGCTTCCACCGGACGCGGTGCATTCGGCCGCAGCCACGCTGCGTGAGCACCAAACCGAGCAGGACGTCGCCGCCGGCGGCGAGGTGCGCCGCCGCGTCGTCTGCGACGACGGCAGGGTCGCGCTCGGCCGCGTCAAGCTCAACCGTCGCCGAAAGGCCCGCCGCACCTACGCGTTCCTGATCTGGCGTGAACACGGCGAGCGTCGTGAGCTGATGCTCGGCGAAGCGACCGCTCGCACCTTCCCGGCCAACCTACGCGCCGCCTGGGATCTGGTGCACGCGCACCGGCTCACCACCGCCGAAGGACGACGCACCTGGCCGCAGACCCGCCACCAGCTCCATGCCCAGGCCGTCCATGACCGCAACGGGAGCGAAGGGCCGGACTGCGCAACGCCCCGCGAAACGCACTCGTGATAGCCACCTACGCCGAGTTGCGGGTGGCGCCGCTGAACACGATGCTCCGTCGGCCCGGGACATCGAGCCGGGCTGTCCGGCCGGCGATCATGCCGACCGGGATCTCGTCCAGTCGGTCCGCGAAGGGTGATCGCGAACGCGTGGCCGTGGCTTGCCTCCTACTTCTTGGCCCGGTCCAGGCCGAGTACGTCGGTGATGTAGAAGAACGGGTCGGTCTGGTCGGTGACGCCGACGACGTTGGCGGCGCCGGGGCCGTACGCGGCGATGCGGACCTGGCCGCCGGTGTGCTGCTCCTCGCCCGGGTCGAGCGACGTGCCGTAGTTGACCGTGAGCAGGCCGCCGTCCTTGGTGTTGAGCGTGCGGGTCAGGCCCGGGGTGACGGAGCCGGTCTCGACGATCTGGCTGGTGTGCGCGTGATCGCCGGTGACGATGACCAGGGTGTCCTTGTCCTTCTTCGCGAAGTCGAGCGCCGCGGTGACGGCCTCGGACAGCTGGACGGTCTCGCCGATCTGGCCGCACGGGTCGGCGTCGTGGTTGGCCTTGTCGACGGAGCCGGACTCGACCTGCAGGAAGAAGCCCTTGTCGCCCCCCAGCAGGTCGATCGCCTTCTTGGTCATGGTCTCGAGCTTCGGGGTCGCGGCGAACTCGGGGTTCGGCGAGCAGGTGACGGCCGGCTCCTTGCCGCCCTCCTTGGTCGCGGTGGCCTTGCCCCACAGGCGGGGCAGGTTGCCGTCGGCGAAGACGCCGAGCAGCGGCTTGTCCTGGCCCGCGTCCTTGACGGCGTCGAGCTCCTCACCCGAGCGGACCATCTGGTAGCCGCGCTCCTTGGCCTGCACCTCGAGCGTCTTGCCCGCGTACTGGCCGGCGCCGGCGACCTCCTGGAAGGTCTTGAAGCCGCCGCCCAGGGTGACGTCGGCGCGGGCCGCCAGCAGCTGCTCGGTGATCGACCCGAGGCCGCCGTTCTCCAGGGCGTCCGACGCGCACTTCTCCTTGGTGGCGACGGGGCCGTAGCACTTGCGCTGCGCGACGTGCGCGACCTGCACGGCCGGGGTCGCGTCCTGCAGCTCGGTGGTGGTGACGTTGCCCGTCTTGCGGCCGTTGGCCTTGGCGATCTCGAGGATCGAGCGCTGCGCCTTGCCGTTGACGTCCACGCCGACGGCGCCGTTGTAGGTCTTGGTGCCGGTGGCCCACGCGGAGCCGGAGGCGGCGGAATCGGTCGTGTAGTCGGGCTTCTTGGTGTTCTTGTCCAGCGCGTACGTGGTGTAGTCACCCGACAGCGGCAGCTGGTCGATGCCGGGGATCTGGCCGCCGGCGCCCCACTGGTAGTCACGGGCCAGCGTGAGCTCCTGGTTGGCGGTGCCGTCACCGATGATCAGGATGACGTTCTTCGCCTTCGACCGCTGGATCGAATCGGCGATCGCCTGCGTCTGGTCGCCGGCGAGGCGCTTCGCACCCCCGTGGGCGGTGATGTCGCCCGCCGCGGACCGGGTGATGTCCACCTTCGACGCGGTGTCGCCCGAGACCCCCGGGCCCCCGTCGTTACTGCCGCACGCCGCCACGACACCGAGCACCGCCACCACGCTGACGGCCGCCGCGACGCGCGTCTTTCCACCATCGATCTTCGTCATTGCAGCATGGGATCACACGTCCTTGAACGATCCTTACTGTCGAGGTGAACACTCTGTGCCGATGTCGAGTTGAACTGGCGAGATGCCAGATCGGATTGACCGCAGTCGCCATGAGCCGAAATGGTGCAGGTCCGGTAACGCCAAGGCGTGCACTTGTCCTGCGGTCCATCACGGGGCCGCAGGTGTGTCACTGTGTACCGGAGTACCGGAGGGTGGTCATCATGCCCATCTCCATGTGATAGATGTTATGGCAATGCAGGGCCCAGCTGCCGGGGTTGTCCGCGTCGAGGTCGACCTCGACCGAGCCCATCGGTTTGAGGAGCAGGGTGTCCTTGCGCAGGCCTCTGCTGCCGGGCAGGGCCCAGGTGTGGCCGTGGATATGCATGGGGTGCAGCATCATCGTTTCGTTGGTGATCTGCATCCGCAGGCGCTGGCCTTTCCGGACTATCAACGGTTTGTCTTCGCCGTGCTTCTTGCCGTTGATGCCCCACGCGTACGGGTCCATCTGGCCGTTGAGCGTGACCTTGAGCGTCGAGTCCGGTTCGCGGTCGGGTAGGCGCGCGGAGTCGGCGGCGGTCAATTCGGACGCCCCGAGCAGGACGGGGCCGTCCAGTTCAGCGGGGCGAACGTCGGCAGCGGGTGCGTCGCCGGATCCGGTGCGCAGGACCGCCAGTGCCTGACCCTTCTTGCCTTCCGCGGCGGCGACGAGAGGGAACGCGCCGGCGCCCGCGGTGACGGTCACGTCGTACCGTTCGCCCATGGCGACGAACAGTGCCCGAGCTTGCTTGTCATTGACCCGGTGTCCATCGGTGTGGGTGACGGTCATGGTGTGGCCGCCGAGGGCGACCCGGAAGACAGTGTCGGAGCCGGCGTTGATGATCCGTAAGCGGATCCGCTGTCCTGGTTTGGCGCGGAACTCGGTCGGCGCCGCGGGGATCCGGCCGTTGATGAGGTAGTGCGGGTAGATCACGTCGCCGGCATCGCCGAGCGGTGAGCTGCTCATGCCGGGCATCGAGGAGTGATCCATGCCACCCATATCCATTCCGGGTTTGAGTGACCCGGTCTTGGCCTGGAAGTCGGCCAGGATCTGGTCGGGGTTCTTGCCGACGCCGTCGGTCCAGTCGTCGAGGACGACGATCCACTCGTCGTCGTAGGCGCCGCGTTCGGTGGGATCATCGATGATGATCGGGGCGTAGAGGGCGCGGTCGAGTTGGGCGCCGACATGCGGATGGAAGTAGTGGGTGCCCGGGTCCGGTGCGGTGAACTCGTAGACGAACCTTCTTCCGGGACGGATCGCGTCCTGGGTGACGCCGGGAACACCGTCGGCTTCGTTGCGGAGCCGGATCCCGTGCCAGTGGATGGTGGTGTCGGCGGGAAGCTTGTTGTCGAGGGTGACGCGCAGGAAATCGCCGGCCTTGGCGCGGATGACTTTGCCCGGTAGGGCGTCGTCGTACGCCCAAGTCCGGGCGGTAATGCCGCCGAGGTCGACGGTGCTCTCCCGCGCGGTGAGCGTCGTTTCGACGACCTTCTGCCCGGCCTGGGGTGTCGCCTGCAGCGGCGGGCCCTGTATCGATCGCGAGCCGCCGCCCGGCTTGCTGGTGCTCGTGCCGCCGCACGCGGCGAGTACCCCCGACCCAACCAGGCCCAGGCCAGCCGCAATCACCGCGCGCCGTGATGCGTACACCATATAATCGCACCTCTCGTAGATAACCCGATGATACCCCATGGGGGTATCATCAGGTGGGGGTTCCATTCGGGGATGTTCGCTCGGACGTTAGGCGCAGCAGGACAGCTTCGAGACGTCGGTGACAAAGGACTTGGCGGCGATCTGGATGCCTTCGGCCATGGTCAGGTAGGGCGTCCAGGCGTTGGCGATCTCGGTGACGGTTTTGCCCAAGATGTGAACGCCGGTGGCGACCAGTTCTCCTGCGTTCTCGGCGACGGTGGTCAGGCCGAGGACCTCGCCCGTGGCGGCGTTGGTGACGATCTTTATGAACCCTCGGGTGTCCCGGTTCACCACCGCGCGGGGCACGTGGTCGAGCGGCAGGACGCGACAGGCGCAGCGGATCCCCGCTGTACGTGCCTGCTCTTCTGTGATGCCGACTGTGCCGATCGCCGGGTTGGTGAAAGTCACTCGCGGCAGTCGAGTGTAGTCGACGGACTTGGCGGCGCCTGCGAGTGAGTTGTCGGCGACCAGGGTGCCGTGGCGGGCGGCGACGTAGACGAACTGCGGATGGCCGGTGACATCGCCTGCGGCCCAGACCCGGGGGTTGGACGATTGCAGGTGGTCGCTGACGAGGATCTGTCCGGAGTCGCCGGTGTGGACTCCGACCGTGGCGAGGTTCATTGCATCGGTGGCGGGGCGGCGGCCGAGGGCAACGAGAATCTGGTCGGCGCGATCTTCCTGCAAGCGTCCGGACACATCGCTGGTGACGGTCACCGTGCCGTCTGCGGTGCGGGTGACATGGAGGGGTACCGCTCCTCGTTTGACTTGGATCCCTTCATCGGCGAAGACCTCGGCCAGCGTCCTGGAGACCTCTGGTTCTTCTTTCGACGCTAGTTGCGACCGGGCCAGCAGCGTGACCTGCGATCCTAGGCGGGCGAACAGCTGTGCCTGTTCCAAGGCGACGTAGCCGCCGCCGAGCACTAGCAGTGACTGGGGAAGCTGTGTCAGGTCCATTGCCGCGGTCGAGGTCAGATACCCCGCCTCGTCCAGCCCGGGTATCGGTGGTGCCCAGGGGCGGGCGCCGGTGGCGATCAGGTAGTGCTCGGCCGTGACGGTTTCGACGTTGCCGTCGACGTCGGTGATGTCGAGGACCGGCGCATCCGGTGTGCCGGCGAATGACGCGAAGCCCCGCCGGGTCTGCCACCCGTAAGAGTCGGCGATCTCGGCGTATTTCGCGGTCCGCAAGATGTCGACCAGCGACTGCTTTCCGGCGACTGCCGTGGGCATGTCCACCGGCCCTGCGGCCGTTGTGATGCCTGGGAACCGGCCGGGAGCGTCGGCAGCGGCGTGCCGTGCTGCGGCGGCCGCGATCAGGGCTTTGGACGGTACGCAGCCGGTGTTCACGCAGGTCCCCCCAAGCGTGCCGCGCTCGATCATCACCAGCGACTTCCCGAGTGTGCTCGCGCGGATTGCGGCAGCGAACGCGCCGCCGCCGGACCCGATGATCGCGAGGTCATAGTTGGTGGGCATGGTTGCTCCTGTCGCCGCGCGGGGCTTCTCGTCTGGTCTTATCCATACCCCCGTCTACGGCTTGCGTGTCGCAGTCGGCAGGTGCAGACCGGGCGGCGCGTCGGCGTTGGTCGTCGAGCTTGTCGTCGATCAGCGGTGGATGGCTTGCGCGACTAGGGCGCCAGCGTGGCCGGGTATCCGAGTTCGGTGATGGTGGTGATCACGTCGTCGGCGGTGGTGCGTGTGGGGTCGAGGTCGACGGTTGTCTCGCCCATTTTGCGGGAGGTGGTGGAGGTCAGCACGCCGGGGAGGTCTTCGAGGGTGTCGTCGATCAGCAGTGAGCAGCTGCCGCAGTGCATTCCGGTGACGCTGATGGTGATGGTCGTGGGCATCGGGTCGATACCTTTCGTTGGACAGTGGGGTGAGACGGGAAGTTAGACGATGGTGAGAGTGCCGGTGTACATGCCCATGCCACACACGTACGGGAGGGTGCCGGGGGTGAGGGCGCCGAGGTCGAGGCGAGTGTCACCGGTCGCGGGGAGAGTCTTCTCTTCGCCGCGGCTGGGGATGGTGAACGTGCGGGTGCAACCGGCGTCTCTGCTAGCGCGGAGGATCAAAATGGTGGGGATTCCGGCTTTGATCTGCACGTTCTTCGGGCTGTAGCCGGCGGAACTGGCGGTGATGACTACCTGCTGTTTGCCGTCGGTGATGGTCGCGGCGGTGGTGTCGGCGGCCGCGGCGCTCAGGCCGATGTTGCTGCCGATGCGGCTGGCGGCCCACGGGGATCCGGCGAGCTCGAGGCCCCCGTTGAGGGTGAACAGGCCGAGGGCGACGACGACGATCCCGGTCGCGACAGCGAGGCGGTTGTTCCAGACGCTGGCGGCTTTGCGCGCTGCGTAGCCCAGCACGGCGAACAGTGGGCTGGTGCCGACGACGAAGACGGCCATGATCGCCGCGCCTTGGACCGCTGCCCCGGAGGCGAGGGCGAGCGCTTCGACGGAGAGTGTGACCCCGCACGGGATGAGTACGGTGGCGACGCCGAGCAGTGCGGGTGCGAACGCTTGGCGCGAGCGGGCCCGGCCGCGCACGAAGCTGGCCCACGAGGCCGGGGGCTCGATGACGATGCCGCGGAATCCGGGGACGCCGAGCTGGGCGAGGCCGAGCACGATGATCAGCACGCCGGCGCCGATCTGCAGCCACGTCCGCGCCCCGACGGACAGCTGCACGACTGAGCCTAAGGCGCCGAGGAGGGCGCCGAGCACGGTGTAGGCGAGGAGTTTCCCGGCGAGGAAGCCACCGACGGGGGTCAGGTCCTCACCGAGAGTGGCGAGCACAGACTGCCGCGGGCTGCGGCCGCTGCTCGGAGTGGTGGCGTGGGCGCGTTGCCGGGTGATCAGGCCGGTCAGAAGGCCGCCTTGCACCGCGGCGCACGAGACGCCGCCGGCGAACAGGCCGGTGATCAGGACAGCGGTGAGGTTCACGGTGTTGCCTCTCGAGAAGAGTCGGGTGTTATCGGTATGGACGTCGGTGCAGGGGACGGCGCGGATGCTGGCTCGGTCATGGGTTGCGGCGTCCGGCGATCAGGAATCCGACGATCGCACCGCCGAGGCCGATGATCCCGCCCAGGCTCAGCAGCAGCAGGGCCGGCGCGAGGTCGCCGAAGTCGATGTCGCGGACCGTGAGAGCGCCGACGGCCAGGGCGATGATGACTGCGAGGACGACCGCGACGAAACCCAGCAGCGTGCGCCGCCCGGTGGGGCGGGACCTTCGCTGCGGCCCGCCGGTTTCCACGGCGGTGATGGAGCTGCGGAAAGTGCGCAGCCGCAGGCTGTTGGAGACGACGAAGACGCTGGAGAACGCCATGGCGGTGCCGGCGACGAGCGGGTTGAGCAGCCCAAGGGCGGCGAGCGGTATCGCGGCGATGTTGTAGGCGAATGCCCAGAACAGGTTGCCTTTGATGGTGCGCAGGGTGCGGCGGGCCAGTCGGATGGCATCGACCGCCGCACGTAGGTCCCCTCGGACCAGGGTGAGGTCGCTGGCCTCGATCGCGGCGTCGGTGCCGGTGCCCATCGCCAGGCCCAGGTCGGCTTGGGCGAGGGCGGCGGCGTCGTTGACGCCGTCACCGACCATGGCGACGACGGCCCCGTCGCGCTGCAGCGCGGTCACCACGTCGACCTTGTCCTTGGGGAGGACGTCGGCGATGACGTCGGCGATACCCACGTCGGCGGCGACCGCGCGGGCGACCCGCTCGTTGTCGCCGGTCAACAGGATGGGCCGTAGGCCCAGCCGGCGGAGCCCGGCGATGGCCTCGGCGGAGGTCGGCTTGACGGTATCGGCGATCACCAGAACCGCGCGAGCGAGGCCGTCCCAAGCGACGACGACGCAGGTGCGGCCACCGGATTCCGCAGCTTCCTTGTGCGAGCGAAGGTGCTGCGGCAGATCGATGCCGAGATCGGCGAGTAGTCCGGTTCGGCCGACGACGACGGTATGCCCCTCGACCGTGCCGGTGACTCCGAGGCCTTCCCGGTTCGTGAAGTCCTGCACCGCGGGCAGCTCACCGAGGCGGTCACGGGCACCGGCGGCGATGGCGCGGGCGATCGGGTGTTCGGAGGCGTCCTCGAGCGCGCCGGCCAGACGCAGCGCCTGCTCCTCGGTGACGCCGGCGACGGTGTGAACGCCGACCAGACTCATCTTGCCCGTGGTAACAGTGCCGGTCTTATCGAGCACGACGGTGTCGATCCGGCGGGTCGATTCGAGGACTTCCGGTCCTTTGATCAGGATGCCCAGCTGCGCGCCGCGGCCGGTGCCCACCAGCAGCGCTGTCGGTGTCGCCAGCCCGAGCCCGCACGGGCAGGCGATGATCAACACGGCGACCGCGGCGCTGAACCCGGCGGCGGCGCCGTATCCGGCACCCCACCAGAATCCGAGGGTCGCCAGCGCAAGCAGTATCACAATGGGCACGAACACCGCCGATACCCGGTCGGCGAGACGCTGGATCTCCGCCTTGCCGTTCTGCGCATCCTCGACAAGCCGGGCCATCTGCGCCAGCTGGGTGTCTGCGCCGACACGGGTGGCCCGCACCACCAGTCGGCCGCCGACGTTGACGGTGGCCCCGGCGACCAGGTCACCGGGCGCGACCTCGACCGGGACGGATTCTCCGGTCAGCATCGCCGCGTCGACAGCAGAACTGCCTTCGGTGATCTCGCCGTCGGTGGCGATCTTCTCACCGGGGCGCACCACGAACAGCTCCCCGACCACCAACTGGTCGGTGGGGATGCGTTCTTCGCGGCCGTTGCGTAGGACGGCGACGTCCTTCGCGCCGAGCTCGAGCAAGGTGCGCAACGCCGCACCAGCCCGGCGTTTGGCGCGGGCCTCGAAGAACCTGCCCGTCAGGATCGCCGCGGTCACTCCCGCGGCGACCTCGAGGTAGATATTGCCGGTGGCGCCGCCGCGGTCTACGACCAGACTGAAGCCGTGCCGCATGCCCTTGTCGCCGGCGGTGCCCAGGAACAGCGCGTACACCGACCAGGCGAAGGCTGCGCTCACACCGACCGAGATCAGTGTGTCCATCGTCGCCGTGCCGTGCCGTGCACTGCCCACGGCTGCGCGGTGAAACGGCCACGCACCCCACACCACGACCGGCGCGGCCAGGGTCAGTGAGAGCCACTGCCAGTAGTCGAATTGGAGTACTGGGATCATCGCGAACGCGATCACCGGAACCGCCAGCGCACCACAGATAACGGCCCGCTGGCGCAGCGACTGCGCGTGCTCATCACGGTCCGGGCCATCGCCCCCCTCGCTACTGTCCACTGGGTGGGTGGGGGGACCGACGAGGGCGGCCGTGTAACCGGCTGCTTCGATCACGTGGGTGATCTCGGCGCTCGGCATCGCAGCCGGGTGTTCGACGAGCGCCTTCTCCGTCGCGAAGTTGACCGTCGCATGCACGCCGTCGAGCTTGTTTAGTTTGCGTTCGATGGTCGCGGCACACGACCCACAGGTCATGCCCCCGATCACCAGCGTGAGCTGCTGCGAGCTGCCGGTGATCGGGTCACCGTCGTGCAGGTCTGTACTCATCGTTCGCTCTTGTCCTTCGCCGTCGATGTCGAGGTGTGCCCGCCGGGAGGAGCCTGCGGTTCCGACCCGTGGCCGGCATCAGGGATCGCCGGATGCGGGTTCGGCCGTGCCGCAGGGCCCACTGACAAGTCGCCGCCTACCGTCGGCGCCACCACCACGATCGGCGGCACCTGCACGGGGACGGCTCCGCTGCCCGTACCACCGCCGGGCACCACGCCTGCCGCTCCTGAGGCCACTGGGACCGCCGGGCCACCCGGAGCGGCGGAGGCAGATCCAGTCGGGGCCGCGACCGCACTCACCACCGTGCCCGCGCCGTCACCCGTGCCCGTGTCAGGCGTCGGTGCAGGCCCGGTCGCCGAAGGCGGTGCAGGCGGTGCGGGTGCACCCGACAGCCCTACGAACGGCTGTCCCACCGGCAGCGGCGCCGAGACCGGCAGCCCAGCAAGGGTCGGCGACGGCGTCCCGCCGCGTGATTGCCCGGCCGTCGCTCCACCGACCGTCGGCGACGGCGGGGCACCCGCGGCCAGGGGCACCGTCACGGCCGCGGGTGGAGCTGCGGCACGGTGGCCCGATGCCGCTCGTTCGTGTGATGACGCGCCGGTCACCGGACCCGAACCGGCCGGGCCTGGGCCGAAGATGCTGCCGAGCCACCACGCTGCCGCAGCGACCATCGCCGCGATGACGCTGAAGCCCACCAACCTGCTCGCTGTGCCCATACCGATCCAGCTGCCTTCCACATTTCTGACTCCACACTCAGACCGTGCTCTGGCGTGGCGCCGGACAAGGTGGCAGACCATCACCGCATCGCCCGGGCACCACCCATCGTGAACCTTCCAGTAAGGTGGAAGGTCAAGGAGGCGTGATGAAGATCGGCGAACTCGCCCGTCAGAGTGGCATCGCAACCAAGACACTGCGGTTCTACGAACACAGTGGGCTACTCCCGGAACCGGCCCGCACCACATCCGGGTACCGTGACTACGAACCGGAATCGATCGAACGACTCCACTTCATCCGCAGCGCCCAAGCGGCAGGCCTGACACTGCGCGAGGTCCGCGAAATCCTGAACCTCCACGACCAGGGACTCACCCCCTGTGACCAAGTGGTCAGATTGCTCACCGAACGACTCGCCCACGTCCACAACACCCTGCAGGAACTGCGGTCGCTGGAGGGAACACTGACCTCGCTGCTCGACCGCGCCCAACGCGGCGGCCCCGCGCAGGACGCCGGGGTGTGCTGGATCCTTGAACCGGAGATTTCCTGACGGATTCGGGGCGAACCACACCATGGCGCCAGACGGGGACTGTCTCTTGCCGGCGTGATCGACCTGACACCGACGACGATCGGGTGCGCCCGACGAGCATGCGCCCCGACGACGCGGCGCCGACCAGCACCGGTGGGAGGTCGACTCCGGGACGCGGTGAGCTGGAAACAACGCGTGCGCCGTGCCACGGCCGGGGTGCGAAGTCGCCGCCGCTTCCACCCGACGGAGCTACTATGGTGCGTAGTAGGAGCGGGTGGATGGGTTCGACTTCTCGGGAGGCCGAAAGATGGATGTGCGATGGCGAGCTGCGCCGATACCGACGGCGGCGGTGCGTGGGCCCGCTCGCGGGGGCAATCATCATGTCGGACGCCGCAAGGGTGATGTCGTACGGTCTCGGTCTCGGCCCGGTCGTGGTGCGCGCGGTAGCGAAGGCTTGGGCGCGCGGCCTCGACCCGAACGGCCGAGCCTCGCCCGGTGGGCTGCTCCACAGCGGTGCAGCGCGTGAGGTCCCGGAGACGGATGCTAGGTGTCATCCTCGTGGCCGCATTCCTGCTGGGTGGTTGTGTCCAGTACAGCGACCAGGCCCCCAAAGGAGGGGTCATCGCCCCCGCTGGCAAGCTCACGCAGTTCTACCCGCCAGCTGAACGCAGCGTGGTCAGTGATCTCAAGGGACGCAGCGTCACTGATCCGAACGTGAGCGTGTCCCTCGCGGACTTCCGGGGCAAGATAGTGGTGATCAACGTCTGGGGATCGTGGTGCGCGCCGTGCCGAATCGAGGCACCCGAACTGGAGAAGGTCTACCGCGCCACCAAAACCAAGGGAGTGGAGTTCCTCGGCATCAACGTCCGTGAAACCGCCGGGGACGCCGCCGCTCGCGACTTCATCTCCGCGAACAAGCTGAGTTACCCGTCGATCTACGACCCTCCGGGAAGGACGCTGCTCGCGATCGGCGAGCAGTACCCGACCACGGTCGTACCGATGACTTTCGTCCTCGACCGACAGCGCAGAGTGGCCGCGAGCTTCCTGACCACCGTGGGTGAGAAGGATCTCACCGGGGCCATCGACAAGGTTCTGGTGGAGCGCTGATGGGGCAGGCATTCGCAGACGCGGCCGTCTCGGGACCGCTACTGATTGCGCTCGCCGCGTGCGCGCTCGCCGGCTTGGTCTCATTCGCCTCGCCGTGCATCGTGCCGCTGGTCCCCGGGTACCTGTCGTACCTCGCGGGCCTGGTCGGCGCTGAGGCGCCGGCGGCCGCTGTCGAGGAGGCCACGGCCGGCGCTCGTGCAGGGCGCTGGCGGGTGATGGGGGCCGCGGCGCTGTTCGTGGCCGGCTTCACCGTCGTGTTCTTGTTGATGACGATGTCCGTCTTCGGGCTGGTCAGCTCGATTCGTCTCAACTCCGAGGTGCTGATGCGGATCGGTGGCGTGGTCACCATTGTCATGGGCCTGGCGTTCATCGGCCTGGTGCCGGCTCTCGAGCGCGAGGTACGGTTCGCGCCACGGCAGTGGACCACCCTCGCCGGGGCTCCGTTGCTGGGCGGAGTGTTCGCGCTGGGATGGGCGCCGTGCATCGGGCCGACGCTGGCCGGGATCCTCTCGATCGTGGTCGGCACCAACGCGGACCCAGTACGGGGCGCAGTGCTCATCATCGCCTACTGCGCCGGACTGGGCCTGCCGTTCGTGATCCTGGCCCTGGGCTCGACGGTGGCAGTTCGCGCCGTCGGATGGCTCAGCCGCAACTCACGTCGCATACAGGTATTCGGCGGAGCTCTCATGGTGCTCGTCGGAATCGCCCTCGTCACCGGCTACTGGGCGGTGTTCGTGGACCTGGTTCGCCGCCTGTTCATCACCAACACGGTCATGCCGATCTGATAGCTGCCTACCGTACGGTTGCTCGTGTGATCCGACCTCGCGCACAACCGCCTTTGCCGAGGAGGAAATGTCGCTTTCGCTGGATGTTCGGGCAGAGCGAAGGGGCGTGATCGCGGAAGCGAGAACTGCGCTGATCGCGACGTTTGGTGGGGAATACCGTCGACATCGGTACGGCCGCGCCACGCGTAAGTCAGAGCCTGCGGTGGCAGAAGTGTTTCGTGCTCACGGCGTCGCAGCTTCAATGATTTGGAATGGTTCGGTCCAGCTGGTCGCCGGTTGATGGGCGTTGATCGTTAGGCGGTGGGCGCTGAACTGATCGATGAGACTGAAGTGGCTCTTCCCAAGCGAGAGTGCATGAGCGGGTCCGCCGCTGACGTGGCGCGGCACAAGATGTAGAGGGCCCCGGGGTGTGACGATGAAGGTTCCTACGCCATCTCGATCACACTCCGAGGACCTGTGTCTGAGCCTACGTCGTCTCTGCTTGCCGATACCATCTGCCGTGCCATCGATCTGGGGGTCAGCGTCGTCGACGCTGCCACCGCCGATGACGTGACGCACCTGTGGTGCGAGGTCCTCACGCCTGACCTGGAATGCCCGGGCTGCGGCGAGGTCTCGGCGTGGTGCGCGATCACATCGTCCGCGAGCTGGTGGACCTGCCGGTCTGCGGTGCCCGTTCGGTGCTGCACGTGGCCCGCAGCATCTCACGGGTGTTCGGGAACTCGGCGTTGATGAGCACAAGTGGAAGCACGTCCGCGGCAACGGCGATTCCTCGTGGGTGACGGTCCTGGTGGATCTGACCCCCGTGCGTGAGGGCACCGGTCCCGCCCGGCTGCTGGACATGGTTGCCGGCCGCTCCGCGCAAGCCCTCCGCGGCTGGCTTCAAGAGCGCGATCAAGCGTTCCGGGACCGGATCAAGGTCACCGCGATGGACGGGTTCGGCGGCTACCACACCGCCGCAGCGCAGGTACTCGCCGCAGCGCGAACGGTGATGGACCCGTTCCACGTCATCCACCTGGCGGCGGACAAGGTCACCGGCTGCCGGCAGCGGCTGCAGCAGGCGATCTGCGGGCACCGCGGCCGCTCCGGGGACCCGCTCTATGGGATTCGCCGGATCCTGCTCACCCGGCCTGCTCTCCTCGCCGACAAACAGCAGGTCAAGCTCGATTCGGCGTTGGCTGCTGATGAGCGTCACGTCGCGGTCGAGGTCACCGCCCAGGTGTATCAGGATCTGATCGCCGCCTACGAGCACCCTGACCGACGGGCAGGGAAGATCGCAATGTTCAAGACTCTCAAACGAATCCACACCGGAGTCCCCGCCGGGCTCGACGAACTCGCACAGCTCGGCCGCAGCCTCTTGAAACGCCGCCGAGAGATCCTGGCGTACTTCGACACCGGCGTCAGCAACGGCCCGGTCGAGGCAATCAACGGACGACTCGAGCACCTGCGTGGCATCGCCCTGGGCTTCCGCAACCTCGAGCACTACATCTTGCGGTCGCTACTGCACTCCGGTCAGCTCGCCGACCGGGTCAACGCACTCTGAAATGAGAAGAGCCACTGAAGTGCCCGGGTGAGGTATGGCGGTCGTCGGCCACGCCGCAGGCAGGGCTTGGTGCTTGATGATCGTCATTGGTGTGGATCCGCATAAGTCGACGCATACGGCGACGGCGGTCGATTCGGGAACAAACAAGGATCTGGGGTCGCTGAGGATCTCCGCCGACCTGAACTCCTATCGCGAGTTGATTAAGTGGGCGGGGCAGTGGCCGGAGCGAATCTGGGCGGTGGAGAACGCGTCCGGGTTGGGGCATCACCTGACGCAGTGGCTCGTGAGCCAAGCGGAGGCGGTGGTGGATGTGCCGGCGACCGCCACAGCCCGGGTGCGGGAGCTCTCCCGAGGCGGGCGTCGAAAGAATGATCGAATCGACGCGGCCGCGGCGGCGTGCGTCGCCTTCTCGCAAGGCGACTTCCGGCCGGTGGGCGCCGAGAAGCATTCGGATGGGTTGCGGGTCCTCGATGAACGCCGGATTGACCTCGTGCGGCACAAGGGGAGGCTGACGAACCAGCTGCATGCTCTACTGCGGGAACTGCTGCCGGGCGGTTTGGATCGGGCGTTCACGACGGAGGAGGCATCGGATGCGCTCCGCAGGCTTGCGCCGGCTTCGGGCGCGGATGCGATGCGCAAGGAGGTGGGGCTGGCGATCGTCGGTGATCTGCGCAGGCTGCGCTTTCAGATCGATGACATCACCACCAGGATCGAGGTCGAGTTGAAGGCCTCGGGGACGAGCCTGTTGGAGATTGAGGGCGTCGGGACGGTGACGGCGTGCCGGATTCTGTCCCGGACGGGCGACCCGGCTCGGTTCCGGGATCAGTCGGCATTCGCTTCCTATGCTGGGACCGCGCCAATCGAGGTGGCCAGCGCCGATAAGCAACGACACCGGGGCCTACCCCTTGAGGGCGACAGATCTTTGAACGCGGCGATCTACATCGTTGCCGTTACCCAATCCCGGATGGCGGGCAGCGCTGGTAACGCGTATTACCGGCGCAAGCTTGACGAAGGCAAGACGTCACGTGAGGCGATCCGATGCTTGAAGCGACAGATCGCGAAACGCTTGTGGCGCACAATGATCAGCGATGCGGGAGAGGCCGCGGATGGATATTGTAGCGTGAGTGCGTGCTGATCGGTGCGGCCGGTGAGATCGGCAGCTTGAGCGACCGATGGGCGCAGCGTTCGGAGATCGACCTGCGATCGACAACGTTTGTTCCCGACTAAACGGGACTCTACGGCTTGTTCGATTTGGCCGCGCAGTCCGCTGTCATTCCCAGTAGGCGCGCCAGTCGAGTTCTTCGCGGATCTTTTCTTGGTGCAGCTGTTGAGATGCGGGTGTGAGCGCGACGTCGGGGTGTGGTTCGGCGAAGAAGTTGCCCTGGCCCCGGGCTGATTCGTGGGCTCCGGTATCGATGTAGCAATAGCCTTGCCCTGATAGAGACGCTGGGGATTCGGCGAGCCCGAGGTAGTGCAGTACGTTTTGGGCCACGGCGGCGGCGCCGTTTTTGGCGAAGATGGCGGCCTTAGGGAGGGGCCTGTTCGTGGGGGAGGTGACTGCGGAGAGGTCGCCGATCGCCCATACGCCGTGGTGTTCGGTGAGCATTGAAGCTCGGTCGACTGGAATCCATCCCGGTGTGTCCAGGGTCAACGCGGGTTCGTGCGGCGGGACGAAGACCAGCAGGTCGAAGGTGTCGTGCACGCCGTTGGTGAAGTGCAGGGTTTTGGTCTGATGGTCTACTCGCTCGACCTGGTGTAGTGGATGCAGGTCGATTCCCGACGCTCTGACGCGCTTCGCCAGTTCCATGCCGACGTCGGGCCCGGCGGAGGGCATTGGCTGCGGTTCCGGGGTGTATACGGCGATATCTGTATGGTCCCGCACGCCGCGTTCGGTCAGGAGATCTGCCGCGAGAAAGGTGCCCTCGTAGGGGGCGACGGGGCAGCGGAAGGGCATCGATGCGACGAGGAAGACCAGTCGGCCGCCCTCGAACGCGGTCAGTGCCCGGTGGGCACGTGCGGCGTCGGCGGTGGCGTAATAGTGCACGGCGACGCCTGCGTCGGCCGCCTCTTGGAGGCCGGGCACTTGCTGCGTTGCATTGCGGGCTCCCAGCGCGAGTACGAGCGCGTCGTAGTCCACGTGCGCACCGTCGTCGAGGATGACGGTGCTGTTGGCGGCGTCGACACCGGAGACAGAGCCGCGCACCGTCCGAATTCCAGCGAGGCTCTTCTCGGACGGGCGGATCGGGACGCTCTCTGGAGTGCGCCAGCCCCGCATGACCCACGGCAGAGTGAAGCCAAGGTAGTGCTCGAAGTTTTCGTCGATCAATGTGATGTCGGTGTTGTCGAGGGGAGTGCCGGATTCGCGCAACTCTTTGATCACGCTGAGTCCGCCGATTCCGGCGCCGGCGATGACGATTCGTTTGCTATTCATGATCTCGATTTGCTCCGTTCTCAGAGGTGAGCTGCTACAGGGTGTGGAAACCGTTGTACGGATGCGAAGGTCTTGACGGTGGCGAGTGTTTCGAGAGCGGTGAGAAGGTCGCGTGCGGCGGTGGGAGTCGGTATCGCGGTGAGCACGGGACCGTGGAAGACGGTCTCGCCGATCCCGATCAGGGGGCTTCCTGCGCTTTCGCCCGCGGCTTCTTGACTGAGCGAATGCGCGTCGCGCACCGCGACGTCGAAGGTCGGGTCGTCGATGCTCGAGATGTGGTGTGCGGGCAGGTCGAGCTCGAGTAGCATTTCGCGCACTGACTGACCGTCGATCGTGCCGCCGTCTCGGTGGTACTGGTCGCTGAACGTGCGCAGGGCCTGCCACATCCGCTCGCTGTCTAGTTCGCGCTCCAGCGAGGCGAACAGTCTGCCCGCCGCTCGGGAATCCTGCATCCGCTTGCGGGCACGTTCGGGCAGTTCGCGTCCCTCGTTGAGGAGGGCCAAACTCATCAGCTTCCACTGTAGTTCGTTGGGATTGCCGACAGTGGCTAGCAGCCACTGTGCGGTGGTCCACGAATACGGGCACACCGGGTCCAGCCAGATCGTGAATGCGGGCCGTTGGTTCACTCGTAGCTCCTTCCGTCGTTTCCACTGGATTGATCGCTGATCGCATCAAGTCCGTCCGTAGCGGCCTACCTAGAATGCCCTTCCCGATTGCAGTCCCATCTTCTTGAGAAGTACGGCGGCGGGGCAAAGTCCGGTGATGCTTGATTGGATCAGGTTCAGTGAAACAAGCCCCGATAGGAGGGCCCAACAGGGTGAGACGGTGACGCTGAGGGCGACTCCGGTGAGGTTCAGTGTTCCGGCGAGGAGCAGGACGGCTTGGTCGATGTTGGGTTTGCGCATGCGGTGAGATCGTTTCGTGTCTTCAATGTACACGTCGGGGATCGCTTTGCGCAGGTCACGGTGCTGCGGTTGGAGTCGCCGCAGGGTGTCCGCTCCTGATTCGGTGGAGTGATCGGGTGCTGTGGTTTCGGGCTTGTCGGTCATGGTTGTGCTCCTGTTTTCACGGGTTAGTCGTGGGCGAAGCTGATGTTCGGCAGTATCCGGGCGAGCCACGCGGGACAAGCCCACGCTGCGCGTCCTGCCAGGCGTAGTGCGACGGGGAGCAGGACCAGCCGGATAAGGAAGGTGTCGAGGAGAACAGCGACGCCGAGGATGACGCCCATCTCCTTCGGGGGCAGTGGCCCGGACAGGGCGAAGGTGAAGAAGACGGCGACCATGACGCCGCCGGCGGCGAAGATGACGCGACCGGAGTGGGCGACGGCTCCGATCATCGCTTCTTTCGGGTCACCGGAGCGTTCCCAGTGCTCCTTGGCGGAGGAGAGGAGGAACACGGTGTAGTCCATAGCGATCGCGAAGATCATCGCGAAGAAGAACACCGGCGCCCATGCATCGAGGAAGCCCTGCGGTTCGAAGCCGAACAGGTTCGCGCCGATACCGTCCTGGAACACCAAGCGGGCGACACCGAACGCAGCAGCAGTCGACAGCAGGCTCACCACGGTGCCGATCAGGGCGATCAACGGTGCACGCAACGCGACCAGCAGCAGCGCGAAGCCCAACAGGAGGACCACAGCGATCACCATCGGGGTGGAGGTGTCGAGTTGCGCCTTCAGGTCGAGATTCTCCACCGCCGCGCCGCCGACCAAGGTGCCGTCTGGAAGGTCGGAGCGGAGCCGGTCGACTGTCGCGCTCAGGCTCGGGTCGGAGGGATCGACCTTCGGGATCGCGGAGATCAGCGACAAGCCGCTGTCGTCGGTTGCTGCGGCGGGCGGCATCGCGCCGGCGATTCCCTCGTCAGCGGCCAGCACCTGGTGCGCCTGCGAGGCGGCCGAGGACGGGGTGATGATTTGCAGTGTTCCGGGAGCGCCGGGGCCGAAGGCCCGCTTGACCTGGTCGTAGCCGACTCGCGCGTTGGCATCGGACGGTAGCACCGCGATCGAAGGCATCGCGGTCTTCAGTCCCGCCAGGGGGATCGACAGCGCGATCAGGATCGCCAACGCAGCGGCGCCCCACGCGAATGGGCGCTTCCACAAACGCTGCCCCCATCGCTCGAAGGCTGGTGAGCGGTGTTCACCGACTCGGGCCCACGGCAGCGCCAGCGCGTTGATCCGCTTGTCGAGCTTGACTAGCACCAGCGGCAGCAGCGTCAGCGTTGCCGCGAGGACGAACACGACAGAGAGCATGATCCCGCCAGCCATCGACCGGAACGACGGCGAAGGCACGAGCATCACCGCGGACAGGGAGATCAGCACGGTCGCCCCGGACAGCAACACGGCCTTACCGGCGGTGTTCATAGTCTGCGCGATCGCCTCCCGCGGCGACACGCCGTGCCCGAAGCGCGCTGCCCGGTACCGCACCACCAGGAACAACGCGTAGTCGATACCCAGCGCGAGGGAGAACATCATCGCGAAGTTCATCGCCCAGATCGACACGGGCACGATCTCATTGATCAAGACCAGCGCACCGGCCGAGGCCACCAGCCCGGCCAAGGTGAGAAGCAGCGGCAGGCCGGCAGCGACCAGGGTTCCGAAGGCGATCACCAGAATCGCGAGAGTCACCGGCCACGACAGCATCTCCGAGGTGAGCATCGCCTCCAGGTTCGCCGCGTTGAAGTCCGACCACAGCACCGACGAGCCGGTCGGATTCACCGACACCGCATCCGTCGAGAGCGCACTCAGTGGCCCCTTGAGATCGGTCGCCGCCCGAACCATCTCGTTCGTACCTGCCCCGGCACCGGCGAGGACGATCGCCGTCTTACCATCGGCGCTCAAGGTCACGCCCGGCTGTGGCGCGACGACCTGGGCGATCCGCGGATCCGCCTTCAACTCCGAGGTCACCCGCTCGAGGATCTGAGGCCCCTGGCCTTCGGTCAACGCCGCAGTGTCGCTATGCACGACCACCTGGATCGCGTGACTGGCGTTGCCACCGAAGTGCTTCTGCGCCAGCTCCCGCACCTGCACCGACTGCGAACCGTCGGCCTGCCAGCCCGCGCCGGAGAGATTCTTCTCCACAAACGGCGCGAAGATCCCCAGCCCCACAACCAACAGCACCCACACCGCCGTGACAACCCGGCCGTGCTCGCTGACCCACACGCCAAGGCGCCCCAACGCGCCGGTCAACGACGAACTCGTTGCACCGGCTGCGGATTTCGGCGCGTCTCCGACTGTCTCTGCCATGTCTTCACTCCTCACCATTAACCCCCCAGGGGGATCGGATGCAGCGAACCTAGCATCCCCCCAGGGGGTTGTGCAATACTGGGTGCACAGCCTCCTCGGGTATCGAAGAAGGATGAGTCAATGAACGAATTCACGATGACCAGGTCACTCCCGACGCCGTATGCGCAGGCTGTGGCGCAGGTGCGGGAGGGGTTGGCGCGCGTGGGATTCGGGGTTCTCGCGGAGATCGACATCGCAGCCACCCTCAAGGCGAAGCTTGATGTGGATGTGCCGGCGAAGTTGATCCTCGGCGCGTGTCGGCCGCAACTCGCCCATCAAGCGCTACAGGCGGATCCGCGGGTTGCCTCCCTGCTTCCGTGCAACGTGGTCGTCAGCGCAGACGGCGACGGCTCCGTCGTTGAGATCATGAACCCCGACGTGATGCCGGGATTCACCGGCAATCCCACGCTCACGGCTGTCGCTACAGAGGCCCGGGAGTTGCTGACCGTTATGCTCGACGCGCTCACCGACGGCGGCGCCGAGTGAAGATTCCAGAGCAAGCTGCCAAGCCGATCCTCACCAGGCTCAAGCGCGCACACGGACACCTCGCCACCGTCATCCGGATGCTCGAAGACGGCGACGACTGCGAAGACGTCCTCACCCAACTCGCCGCCGTCAACAAGGCCCTCGGACGCAGCGGCTACGCCCTCGTAGCCACCGGCCTTCAGCACTGCATGGCAACCGAAGGCCCCGACAACGTCGACCAACAGAAGCTAGAAAAACTCTTCCTAGCCCTTGCCTAGGCTGCGCGGACGCCGTGTCGGTTCATGATGTCGGCAGAAGCGTCGAGACAGGACGTCCCAGGCGCCATTTTTTTTCGAGTTCGGCAGGCTGTTGACAAACACACAGGAACCCTCCGCTATGGCAGGATTTTCCCGTCGTGCGGGGAGGCGCAGGGCGATGAGCGCGGCGAGTAACGCACTGACCACGGCGCTGGCGAGAAATACCGCGGACATCGCCGCGGTATAGGCGTGCGCGCTGGCAGCGGCGAGGTCGTCTCCGGCCGGTCCGGGCAGGTCCGCCGCGATGAGTTGTGCGGCGGCGATGCCCTCGCGGGCTGCGGCGGCTACTGGTGCGGGTAGGCCGGTCAGATGCTGGTCGAGGTCGCGGCCGTAGGTGAGATTGAGCAGTGTGCCGAGGATGGCGACGCTGAATGCGGCGCCGATTTGCCGGATGGCCATGAGAAGCCCTGAGCCTGCAGCGCTGCGGTGTTCGGGAAGGGTTGCCATGACCGCGTCGACTGCCGGTGCCAGGGCGAGTCCGGCTCCTAGCCCCACGACGGCTAGGCAGGCGGCGATGAAGCCGTACTCGGAATCTGCGGTGATGCGGGAGGCGAGGACGAAACCCATTGCGGTGATGAATAACCCGGCGACGATCGGGATCTTCGCACCGATGCGGGTGACGATGCTGTCGACGGCGGCGGCCGCGACGAGGATCGCCAACACCAGCGGGACGAGTCGCAGTCCGGTGCCGAGAGCGTCGTGGTGGCGGAGGATCTGCAGGTACTGGGGAAGAACGAACAGCACACCGACGAGGGTGAATGTTCCCGCGGTGGCCGCGAGGGTGGGCCAGGTGAATCCCGGATTGGAGAATAGTCGCAGATCGATCAACGGATGGCTGGCCCGTCGCTCCCACACCAGGAATCCCGCGATGAGCACCACTCCCGTACCGAGGGTCGTCAACACAACAGGGTGAGTCCAGCCGTCGTCGGGAGCCTGGATGACCCCGAACACGAGGGCCGCTGTTCCGGTCACAGCGGTGACAATGCCCGGCCAGTCCAGCGGTGGTGCGTCAGGGTCGGAGGACTCGGGAAGTAGTGCAATACAAGCGATGAGGGCGGCAACACCGACCGGGACATTGATCAGGAACACAGAGCCCCACCAGAAATGCTGCAGGAGCCAGCCGCCGACGATCGGGCCCAGGGGCAGGCCGATGCCCAGAGCGCCCACCCACACTGCAATCGCGCGGCGCCGCTGGTCGGGTGGGAACAGGATCGGCAGAATTCCCAGCGATAGTGGCACGATGATCGCGGCGCCGACACCCATGACTGCGCGCGCGGCGATCAAGGCGCCTGTGGTCCCGCTATACGCAGCCCACGCCGACGCGGAGACGAACGCCACGAGGCCGAACAGTAGGAGTCGTTTACGGCCGTACCGGTCCCCGAAACCGCCAGCGGGTAACATCAGCGCGGCGAATACGAGGGTGTATGCGTTGACGATCCACTGCAGTTGGGTGGTGCTAGCACCGAGGTCCTGCGCCAGGGTGGGCAGGGCGACATTGAGGACCATCAAGTCCAAGCCGACGGTAAGCAGGGCGATGACCAGCGCTGCCAACCCGGCCCAGCGCCTGATCGGGGGCAGCTCAGCGCTCAGGTGAGTGTGCTCGCTCATCGGAACTCCTCGATACGGTGAGGGTGATCAAGATGGCAGCGCCGCTGACGATGAAAGTGTCAGCGAGATTGAACGTCGGCCACCAGCCGGTGTGCAGATAGTCGGTGACGACCCCATCGGGGAACCGATCGATGAGGTTGGCGCTTGCCCCACCGAGTATCGCTGCCAGCCCCAGCCGCCCGAGGCGCCCGGCGCTCGGCGCCATCCGCCACGCGATGGCCGCAACGGCGAAGGTGATAACGCCGGTGACTGTGAGCAGCACCCACGCCGGGGCATCGGCGGCGAGCGAAAACGCCGCACCCGGATTGAATGCCAGCCGCAGCTGCACCAGCCCAGTTCCGATGACTGTGTCGCCCGCCAGCGCACTAGCGGCCCAGGCCTTGATGGCGAGATCGGTGGCCGCGAGTCCGGCGGCGATGGACAGCAGCCCGCACCGCCGCGCGAGGCGTGCGCGACCGGTCGCCGCCGCCGGAACCGTCGCGGTGATCACTGACCGACCGCCACCATGGTCGGAGTCCGCTGGCCAGCACCGCTCCCCGCCTGGGCAAGCGCCCTGATTCGCCCGGCGCGGACGCCGTTGGCGATGACGACGATCTCGGCGAGTTCGTGGACGGCGACGACGGCGGCGAGGCCGAGGATCCCGAACAGCGCGAGGGGGATGAGGATCGCGATCAGCCCGAGGGATAGGCCGACGTTCTGCAGCATGATGGTTCGGGCTCGGCGGGCGTGGTCGAGTGCTTGGGGGAGGGTGCGGAGGTCTTCGCCCATGAGGGCGACGTCGGCGGTTTCGATCGCGACGTCGGATCCCATGGCGCCCATGGCGATGCCGAGGTCGGCGGTGGCCAGGGCGGGGGCGTCGTTGACGCCGTCGCCGACCATCGCGGTGAACGAATCCTGGCGGAGGTCGCCGATGATGCGGGCCTTGTCCTCGGGGCGCAGGTCGGCGTGCACATCATCGATGCCGGCGATCTTCGCCAGGGCGGTGGCGGTGGCGGTGTTGTCGCCGGTGAGCATCGCGACAGTGGCGCCGCTGCGGTGCAGATGGGCGATCACCTCGCCGGCTTCGGGACGCAGCTCGTCGCGGACGGCGACCGCCCCGATGACCTGCCCGTCGTATTCGACCAGCACGGCGGTGGCGCCGCCGGCCTGCATCGCCGCGACCCGCTCGGCGAGGGGGCCGGGTTCGATCCAGCCGGGACGCCCAAGCCGTGCGGGGCGGCCGTCGACGAGACCGGTCAAGCCGGCCCCGGGAACGGCCTGCACATCGACCGCGGCGGTGGTCTGGCCGTGGGCGGCGAGGATCGCGCGGGCGAGGGGGTGTTCGCTGTGCGCTTCGAGCGCCGCTGCGACGGCGAGCACCCACTCCTGCCCCGGAGAGCGGCCACCGTTGTCGGTGCCGCCCGGGCCGCTGCTGTCGACGCTGGGCGCAGCGGTGTCGGTGGTGGGTTCGGTGGTGGCGATGTCGACGACGGTGGGCCGGTTCGCGGTCAGGGTGCCGGTCTTGTCGAGGGCGACGGTGCGGATGCGGCCGAGGGCTTCGAGGGCGGCGCCGCCTTTGACGAGGACGCCGATCTTGCTGGCGGCGCCGATCGCGGCGACCACGGTCACCGGTACGGAGATCGCCAGCGCGCACGGGGAGGCGGCGACGAGCACGACCAGTGCCCGTTCGATCCAGGTGGCCGGGTCGCCGAGGAGGGATCCGAGGATGGCGATGGCGGCGGCGAAGATCATGATCGCCGGCACCAGAGGTTTGGCGATCGTGTCGGCGAGGCGTTGCGCGTCGCCCTTGCGGGACTGTTCGGCCTCGACGATCTGCACGATCTTGGCCAGCGAGTTGTTCTCCGCGGTGGTGGTGACCTGCACGGTCAGGGCGCCGGTGCCGTTGATCGACCCGGCGTAGACCTGCGTGCCGGGTCCGGCTTCGACGGGCACCGATTCGCCGGTGATCGCGGAAACATCCAGCGCGGTGCGGCCTTCGGTGATGAGGCCGTCGGTGGCGATCCGCTCACCGGGTTTGACCAGCATCAAGTCCCCGACGGCCAGCTCGTCGGGGGAGACGACGGTCGGGGTGCCGTCGCGCAGGACGGTCGCGGTGTCCGGGACCAGGTTCAGCAGCGCTCGTAGGCCGCGGCGGGTGCGGGAGACCGCGTACTCCTCGAGGCCTTCACTGATGGAGAACAGCACAGCGAGCATCGCCGCTTCGCCGACCTCGCCGAGGATCACCGCGCCGACCGCGGCGATCGTCATCAGGGTGCCGACGCCGATCTTGCCCTTCGCCAACCGGCGCAACGTGGAGGGGACGAACGTCCACGCCCCGATCAGCAGCGCCACCCACTCCAAGGCGAGGGCTATCGGTTCGGGGCCGCCGGTCCAGCCGACGATGTACGCGGCGAGCAGAAACACTGCGGCCGCGGCGGCGGCCTGCAGCTCCCGCACCTGCCACCAGTGCTCCGGGGCCTGCTCGTCCTCACCGGCGGGTTCGTCGTGCCCGCAGCCGCATGCGTCGCTCATCGCCGCACCGCCTTCGCCGCCGAAGCTTCCTCGGTCCCGGCCGCGGTCGTGCCGTCGCTTCCGCAGCACGGTACGGCGGTGTCGGTGCCGTAGTTCGGGCACAACGCCACGGCGTTGCCCGTCGCCGCCAGCAGCGTTTCCG
This sequence comes from Tsukamurella sputi, assembly GCF_007858445.1. Lineage (GTDB taxonomy): Bacteria > Actinomycetota > Actinomycetes > Mycobacteriales > Mycobacteriaceae > Tsukamurella > Tsukamurella sputi. Next base: position 337,309 of record NZ_VIGV01000003.1, read on the forward strand.
CCGCTGCGAGTAGATCCATCAACTCCGGCCGGGCCAGGCTGTAGAACACCTGCCGGCCTTCCGGGCGGCCCTCGACGAGCCCGCAGTCCCGCAGGCACGCCACGTGCGCCGAGACGGTCGACTGCGCCAGGCCCAACTCGGCCATCAGGTCCGCCACCCGGGCTTCGCCGCCGTGGGCGAGGCGGGTCGCGATCGCCAGCCGGGTGCCGTCGGAGAGACTGTGGAACAACGCCACCGCCGGATCGAGGTCCGCCCCGGTCGCCACCGAACACTCATTCATCGTCATACGACGATGATACCTGTATTGGTCGGTGTAATCGAGCCCCCTCGAACGATCCGGGAGTGACAGCATTGAACGCTCGGTACAACAGACTGGAGGCTGGCGCTCATCAAGCCGACTGCGACCAATGTCCTGCTGTTGCTTAGGCAGGCAGGCCCAGGCGGCGGCTGATCCAGTCGAGTTCAGCCGTGAGACCTCGCGACCAGACGGTGAAGTCGTGCCCGCCCGGCAACCGAAGGGTCCGCACGTCCATGCCCGCGCGGGCAGCCGCAACGGCCACGCGCTGTGCGGCGGCGGTCGACGCAGCATCATCGGTGCCGGCGACGAGAACGCCAGCAGTGTCGGGGAACTTGCGCCAGGACAGCAACGTCATGGGATCGGCGCGGGCGTAGTCTCCTCGGTCGCCCGCGAAGGCCTCCCGGAGGGTGCGCTCGCGCCCTCCGCCGAGGTCGGGCTCGGATTCCGGCGACAAGGCGAGGAACGTGCGGAAGACGTCTGGAAACCGCGTCACCAACTGAAGGGCGCAGGTGCCGCCGTACGAGTAGCCGCCGACCGCCCACGCCCGCGCCGCCGGGGCGACGGACAGGTTCTGACGTACCCAGGCGGGTACGTCCTCCGCGAGGTAGGTGGCCGCGCGCGTGCGCCGGGTATCGGCGCATAGTGGATTCTCGAACTGACCACCTGTCGCGTCCGGGACCACCACGACGGGTGTGACGCCGCCTTTGCGCTGCGCGTAGGTGTCCATGATCCGTGCGAGCCTCCCGCCCGAAAACCAGTCACGGGGCGCGCCGGGCTGGCCGTGCACGAGCATCAGGACCGGCAACTGTTCGCGGGCGCCGGATAGGTACGCGGGCGGCAAGTACACCAACGCCTGCCGAGCGGCGAAGCGGGACCGGACGGAGGGGATGTTCGTCCTGACCACCACCCCGCGCTGGACTGTCGAACCGGGGGATGGCTTGGGCATCGTTGCCGGGTAGTCAACAGGAAGGAGGTCCTCCACCGACGGGTAGGCCGAGTACAACGAGTTGACCTGACCGGCCCCCATCAGCATCACGACACCGACAGCCGCGCTACTCAACCCGGCGGACCGCCACGACGGGGCGCCCGCCACACGCGCTCCTGCCAGCAGCAGCGCCAACACTCCGAGAGCGATCCACAGCAACACCAGCGGGTCGAGGCGATCCGGGAAAGGTTTCCACACGAACTCCACGAGGTAGTCCACCACCGCCGTCACAACGAGGGCGGCGCCGACGCAGGCGAGGACGATCCGTGCAGACCCCGTGCGACGGGACGCGCCGATCAGGCCAGCGAGAGCAGCACCGCCCGCGACGAGCAACAGAAGGGGTACGGGACCTGCCGTGAGCTGCAGATTCCGCAGAGGATTCACCGTCTGCACTCCCGTTCGCGCACGCGCCCCAGGAGAGGCGTCTTCAGTGAGGCAGATCTGAGGGCAACATCGTCCGGACTAATGACGGTTTGGCGATCGCACCGAGCCGCAACAAACCTGACTCTCATCGTTCGTGGACGATGATAGCGGGATTCTGTGGTGTAATCGAATCGTCACGAAGAATTCCCGGGTCACACTCCGTGGCCGGGCGAGCATGGTGGGAGCTGGTGGTATGCCGTCGATGTCGACGATCGAATCCTGGTTCTGCCGCAGCACCCCGTGGGAAGCGGCGACCGGCCGGTGGGTGCTGCCATGGGCGCTGCAGGGCGTCCGCCCCCGCGGGCGGGTCCTCGAGATCGGCGGCGGGGGCGGTGCGATGGCCGCACAGATCCTCACCGCCAGCCCCGGCGACGTGGAGGTGACGGTCACCGACTTCGACCCGGTGATGGTCGCCGCCGCCGCTGACCGGCTCCAGGGCTTCGGCGATCACGCCCACGCCCAGGTCGCCGACGCCACCGCCCTGCCGTTCGACGACGGCACCTTCGACACCGTCGTCTCGTTCATCATGTTGCACCACGTCGTCGACTGGGAACGCGCACTCGCCGAGGCCGCCCGGGTACTCGCACCCCGGCGGAACGCTGGTCGGCTACGACCTGCTCGGCAGCGCCCCGGCGCGGCTGCTGCACCACCTCGAAGGCGCACCGCACCGGTTCATCACCCGCGGCGAACTCCACCCGCACCTGGCGTCCCTGCCGCTGGCCGACGTCACCGTCCGCGAGAACCCGATCATCACGCGGTTCCGTGCCCGCCGCGGCGGTGGCCGATGATCACGCCGCCGCCGCACGGGCATCATCACGGTGACCGGGCCGACGAGCTCGCCGGGCTCGATCGGTGTGAGGTGGCGGTGGCGTTCGCCGACCTCGCCGGATACAGCGTCCTCACCGAGATGTGCGGCGACCAGGAAGCCGCGGAACTGGCCATCCGGTTGGCCGCTCAGGCCCGCCGGGCGCTGCAGCCGGGCACCCGGCTGGTCAAGACCATCGGTGATGCGGTGATGCTCACCGCCGACACCCCCGAGGCGATGCTCGCCACGATCACCGCCCTCGCCGACGCGGCCGCCGGCCAAGACGGATTCCTCGCCCTGCGCGCCGGGATCCACTACGGCAGTGCGGTCGGCCGCGACGGTGACCTGTTCGGGCACGCCGTCAACGTCGCCGCCCGCATCACCGCCCTCGCCGGCGCCGGCCACGCCGTGATCACCGACCCGATCCTGCCCGCCACCACCGGCGCCGGACTGACCGCCACCGCGATCGGGGAACGCAACCTGCGCAACATCAGCACCCCGATACAGCTCCACACCCTCGACCTCGCGGCATCACCGCACCCGGCCGACCCGGTGTGCGGGGTCCGCGTCGACCCGGCGACCGCGCCAGCGCACCGAATAACCGCCGGCGGCCAGAGGTGGTGGTTCTGCTCGACCGACTGCGCCGACCGGTTCGACCCGACCCTCGCAGGAGGTCCGCGGTGATGCTGTCATCCGTTCTACAAGCCATCGGCCTGTTCGTGGCCACCAATATCGACGACATCATCGTGATCTCGCTGTTCTTCGCCCGCGGCGCCGGCCAGCGCGGCACCACCGTCAAGATCACCGCGGGCCAATACCTGGGATTCGCGGGCATCCTGGCCGTGGCCGTGCTCATCGCCCTCGGCGCCGGCGCGTTCTTGCCGGTGTCCGCGATTCCGTACTTCGGTCTGGTCCCGCTGCTGCTCGGACTGCGGGCGGCGTGGTCGGCCTGGCGGAGCCGCGACGACGATGACGACGGCGACGGAACCGGGGCGGGCAGCGGCAGCCGGATCGGTGTCCTCGGCGTCGCGGGCGTGACCTTCGCCAACGGCGGCGACAACATCGGCGTCTACGTGCCGGTGTTCGTCAGCATCAGCGGCCAAGCGATGATCGCCTACTGCGTGGTGTTCCTCATCCTCGTCGGTGCCCTGGTCTTCGTCGCCCGGTTCGTCGCCACCCGCCGCCAGGTCGCCGAGATCCTCGAGCGGTGGGAAAGCGTGCTGTTCCCGCTGGTCCTGATCGGCCTCGGCGTCGTCATCCTGGTCTCCGGCGGCGCGTTCGGCCTATGACAGCTCGCGAGCAGAAAAGATCCATCCTGGTCGGGGTCGTTTCGCAGAATCCACTACCACCCGGCAGCGGCGAGCGGCATCGCAATGGTCGCGAACCGGGCCGCGATTGCGGGGACGATCCCGTTTCGAGTCAGTTGAACCTAGGAGAGCCGATCATGGAACACCGATCTGGGCTCTCCCCCGCCGTCGAAGACGTCGACGACGGGGTTGGGAACACCGCCCGCCCGGTGTCGGGGCCGCGGTTCGGGAGGGCGCACGCTGTTGTGGCGCTGTTGTCGATCGTCACGCTCGCCGTCACCGGGGCCGGATGGTGGATGCTCGGCACGGCGATCGGCGGATTCTCGTTGTCCTCGGCGATCGAGCGGGCCGGCGGCCAGCGTTCCAGCGATGGTGGCGAGAACATCCTGCTGATGGGCCTCGATAGTCGTAAAGATCGCAACGGGCAGCAGCTTCCCGCCGCGGTCCTGTCGCAGTTGCACGCGGGCGACGGCAGCCAGGGCGGTTACAACACGAACACGCTGATCGTGGTGCACCTGTCGGCGGACAAGTCGAAGGCAGCCGCTGTGTCGATTCCGCGTGACGATTACGTGCCAGTCACCGGCATCGCTGACAACGACCACGTCAAGATCAAGGAAGCTTACGGGCTGGCGAAGGCGCAGGCAGAGGCGTCGGCGCGAGCCGACGGAGTCACCGATCTCGCACAGCTCGAGAACATGGGTCGCGAGGCCGGGCGGACGGCCACCATCAAGACGGTGGAGGCCTTCCTCCAGATCCCCATCGACAGGTTCGCCGAGGTCTCGCTGGTAGGCTTTTACGACGTGGCCAAGGCGCTGGGCGGCGTCACGGTATGCCTGAACAGTGCGGTCCGAGACTCCTACTCTGGCGCTCGGTTCCCCGCGGGTGTACAGCACCTCAATGCTACGCAGGCGTTGGCGTTCGTGCGGCAGCGCCACGGGCTCGACAACGGCGACCTGGACCGGACCCACCGGCAGCAAGCTTTCCTGGCGTCAGTCATGCACGAGCTGCAACAGGACGGAACGCTGTCGAAGGCGGGCACCGTGCAGCGGTTGCTCGCCGCGACGAAGCAGGACGTGGTGCTCTCGTCAGGGTGGGATCTGGTGGCGTTCGCGCAGCAGATGAGCGATTTCCGCCTCGGCGGACTGCGCTTCACCACCCTCCCTGTGAGGGCCTACTCGACGATCGACGGGCAGGCAGTGAACCTGGTGGACACTGCCGCCGTGCGGGCCGCGGTGCGGCAGGCCTTCGAGTTCCAGACACCAGCACCGGCGACAGTGGGCAGCCGCAACACCGGTTCGCGGGCCGTGCCGCTGGGGAAACCGGGTGTGACCGGCTCAGCGGGACGGGCGTCAGTGCAGGTAGCCGCCGACGCGCCCGCCCCGGATACCGGAACCGGTGTCGGGGCCGGTGGTGTGCCCTGCGTCAATTGACGCGATGGTCACGGCGGGTTGACCAGCTGTGGATGTGCGCGCCGTCGCGGGACCTGGACGGCCAGACCGCGATCGCCTACCTCGTCGGCAGCAATAGTCCCCTGGGGGTTCGGTTCAGTCCGGGGACAGGTCGTCGATGACGCCGTGCAGCCGGGCGATCGTCGCTTCGAGGGCCTTGACTTGACCGGTCAGTTCCGCGATCGTGGCGTCCTTCTGCCGGATCCGCAGATGCAGCGCCGCGGCGACTCCGCGCGATGGATCCACCCCAGCATCGGATGCGGCAGTGCCCTGCCCGGAGGCGGCGTGATCAGAAGGCACGGCGGTTGCGGTGCGGCGCTGGCGGTGGATCTGTCCGAGCAGATCCTTGTGCCGGTAGACGGTGGTGCGGGCCAGCCCGGCCCGCCGGGCCACGGCCTGGACGTTGATGGCTTCCCCGTTGCGTCGCATCGCCTTGAGCGCCTTGTCGATTCTGCGTCGCGACGCCTCGGACCGGATCTCCGCGCTCTCGGCGAGCGCAGCGAGGGAGGCGTCGTTGGCCGTCACGACGCACCACCGCCCGCGCCGGCGCTGTGTGCGGCATCGCCATCCCCACCGGTGCCCGCAGCAGTGCCTGACGCGGCGCCTGCCGTGGTGCCTGCAGTGGTGCCTGCTGCGGTGCGCAGGGCTGATTCGTGGCTGCCGCGGGTCTGGATCTGCAGGATCGGCAGCCGATTCGCGGCGCCGGCACCGGTCACCGCCCCAGCGGCGCTCTGGCCCGGTTCGCCGCCCGGCTCTTCGGCGGTGAGGCGGGTGATGATCTGCTCGAGGGAGTGCAGCTCCCGCAGCCGTTGGTGCACCCAGATGTTGTCGTCGGTCAGCGTGCGGCCGGTGCGGGCGTGGAACTGCTCTCGGCGGGCCTGCAGCAGCGCGGTGGTGGCCGCATGCTGCGCGCGGAGCTCGTCGAGGTGGGTGGCGTCGGTGGCGAAATGCCCACACGAGAGGCAGGCGTTGCCCTTGTCGCAGGTCTTCACCGGCGGCAGCAGGCACACACCGTTGGGCAGGACCCGGTCGGTGCGCTTGGCCAGCTGGGTCATGTCGTAGATGTCGCTGGGGCTCAGGGCGATATCGACGCCGCCCGCGCCGATCTTCTTGTGCTTGAGGAACTCCGCCTCCGAGGTCGCGGCCAGGGTGGCGGCGTACCGGAGGGTCATCTCGGGGCTCTTGTGCCCGAGGTAGCGCTGCACCACGTGCAAGGGCACGCCGTCGTTGAGCAGCTCGGTGGCGCGGGTGTGCCGCAGCCGATGGGTCTGGGTGAACCGCAACGGCCGCCCGGTGGAGTCGGTGAGCCCATGGATCCGGTCGAGGCCACTGAGGGCTTGCCGGTAGCTGTTGTAGGGGCGGTGCCGGCGGCCCTGGTGGTGATCGCGCAGCGGCACGAACAGGTACCGCGGCGACCAGTCCGGGTGCGCCGCGGCGAGCCAGGCCTGCTGCTCGGCGATGACGTTGACCACGGCCTGCTCGATCAGGATCGTCGGGATCACCCCGTCGACCTTGGTCTGCTGGTACCGCAACTTCGCCACGAACACCCCGCTATCCTCGCCGTCGCCTGCGTCGTCGCTGGCCACAGCCTCCGTGCCAACCCCGTCCCCAACCCGGCCCTCAACCCCGCCGGTAACCCGGTCGTTAACCCTGCTGGTAACCCTGTTGTCGGCCCTGTTCGCGGGGTGCTCTGCCGGGGCTGTGGGTGGGCGTTCGAAGCCGGGGATGGGCTCGATCGGGTCGACGTCGAGCATGAGGATCTCCGAGGCCCGCCGGCCGGTGAGCGCCTGCAGCAGCCAGATCCGTGCCGCCTGCGGGTCCCCGAGGCCGGCGACGAGGGAGACGGTGCCGTCGGGGTGGGTGAGCGTGACGTGGCGGCCGCGGTCGGCGGCGAGGACGTCGAGGTAGCACAGCATCCGCTGCAGATCGCCGGTGCTGTACCAGGTCAGTTCGCGATTCCTCGGTGCGGCGCGGCGGCGGAACGCCGGACCCCACAGGCGGGTGTGCGCCGGGCCGACCTCGCCCCAGCGGGCGATGCCGGTCGCGGCGGCCGCCTCGGGGGCGTGGTCGACCATGAACGTGTAGAACACCTGCGTCTGGGAGACGGTCGCTTCGATCGCCGAGCCGGTCAGCCGCCGGTCCGGGCGGGCGGAGGCGGCCGGGCTGCGCAACCACGCGGCGAACTCGGTGAAGATCATCCGCAGCCGGGCGGGATCATCGGCGAGGACAGGGTCGTCGGTGTGTCCGGTGTCGGTGAGGAACCGCCCCAAGTGCCGGGTCGCCATCCTCGAGCGTTCCACCGCGGAGGACCAGCGCAGCAGCTCCGCCGTGATGGACACGCGCAGCCAGAACCGCACTCCTTCGCGCAGCCACGCTGGTTCGATGCCGCCGAGGCGGGCGCACATGTCGTGGCTGGGTTCGTGGTCGCGTTGCGGGATCCGTGGATCGACCCGCAGGTCCCAGATGTCGTGTTCCCACCAGGAGCGGTCGGTGCACCGCACCGACAGGTACAGGTGCAGCTGTTCGATCAGGTGGGTGATGCTGCGGCGGGTATTCACCGGCGGGAGCCGCTTGTTGCGGGCTTGGTACGCGAGCAGGGCGTGCCGCACCAGCGCCGCCGAGGTGAGGTCGGTGATCGACACCGGTGGGTGCCCATGCTCACGGGTGTAGCTGTGGGTGGCGAGGGAGATCGCCTCGCAGCACCACCGCAGGTACGCCGGTTCGATCTTCGCGATCTGGTCGGTGGCGCACAGCCACACGTACCAGGCCACCTCCCGGGCGAAGCGCGGCGGACACCCGGGCGGGGTGAAGTCGAGACGGCGGCCGAGGTAGCGCGAGTTCTGCCGGAACACCTGCCGGTGCTCGGGGGCGTCGATCTGGTAGATCGGCTCGCGCCATGCCGCTGGCACTAGGGCCGCCTGGGCCTGCCAGGTGAACGCGGTCGCCGCCGCCGCCGACAGTCGTGGCGTGTGCTCAGGGGTGGTCATCGTGCAGGCCTTTCCATCCGGCGACGTAGTTGCGCCACTGCGCGATCGACCGCATCTCGGCGTCCTCGGTGACCCACCCGTACGTCGACAGGGTGGTCTGCACATCCGCGTGACCGAGCCTGCGCATCACCACATGCGGCGCGACACCGGAGAGCAGCAACGCCGTCGCGTGGGTATGGCGCAGCCAGTGCGGCGTCCACCCCGGCTGCAGCACCCGCTGCCCAGGCTCTGTATCGGTGTGGGTGGCTGTGTCCGGGGCGTGGTGGTTGCAGCGGCGGGTGATCGACCGGACCGCCGCGTACACCGTTTCCGGCCGTATCGGCGCGAACCGTGTGCCGTGGGTGAGATTGACGAACACGAAATGCGTACTGAAACCAGGCACTTCCAGGTCGGCGCCGTCATCGATCAACGCCCACACGTACTCCGAGTACAGGGCGGCGAGATCATCGCCGACGTAGATCCGCCGCGGCCCGGTCTTGCATCGCACCTCGTGCGGGTGGTCCTGGCGACCGGCGACCTCCACATACGGGGTACCACCGCCACCGATGTGGAAGTCGTGATGCCGCAACGACAACGCCTCACCGAGCCGCATCCCGGTCTCGGCGAGGATCGCGAACAGCAGCCGGTTCCGCAACCCGGGACCGGCTCCGGACCAGCGGGTGCCGTCATGGGTGGCGCACGCGTTGAGGATCGCCGCGACTTCCCGGGGCAGCAGCACCGGGGTGGCGGACCGGTTGGGTTGCCGTACCCGGTAGATCGGGTGATCCGAGGGTTGGCTGGGGCCGACACCGTCGAGGAACCCGACGTACCGGGACCGGCGTCGCCACTGCCTGTGCGAGGTGAACAGCTTCTCGTACGGGCCCAGCAGATGATGCGCATCCGCGTGGAACCGGTAGAAGCTGAGCACCGCGGTCGCCCGCAGCTGCACCGTCGCCGTCGACGACCCGCCGAGCACCTCGGGGCCGATCCGCCGGGTTCCGGGCAGATCCCCGGTCCGCAGGAACGTCAGGAACTGCCCGAACAAGGTGGTGGGGAACTCATCCCACCGGTGCCCGCTGTGCTCGAGCACCGTCCACCACTGCGCTAACCCTGCTGCGTACGCGCGAATTGTGTTCGGCGACGCCGCGCTCGCGGTCAGGAACCGCAGGTACTCGCGGGCCGGTGCGATCGGCCGGTCCAGCTCGTCGACCACGATGAAGGTGCCCGGCCGGTCCGGGTACCGCACCCGCTGCACCTTCGCCACCGACTCGCGCCCCTTCGCTGTTCGTTCCGGGTCAGGCTCGCCGGGAGCGTTGCTGGAACCGACGGAAGTCGATCACATCCGCTGAACCGTCACCGGCGCCCCGATCCCCTGCCCGCGCACCCGCAGCCGTATCGGCCGCCGGGGCGGACGACGACGCCGTGGACGACGTGGTGGGGGCGGGGCGTTGCCCGACCAGGAAGTCCGCGAGGATATCGCCGGGGAAGATCAGATCGTAGGTCGCCAGCAACTGCGGTGACTGCACCGAAAAGCCCAGCTCGATCCACTTGCTCAGCAACCGTGGCCGTTCCACGACACGGTCGTTCCACCCCGGCTCGGTCCGACCCCAGGTCCGCCCGGTATCTGGGTTGACCCGCTGGTAGAGCTGCTTTTGCAGACTGCGGAACCGGTCGTCGTCGAGGACACCGCCGGTGTGCAGATGCCGCAGCAACGCACCGATCGAGATTCCCCACTTCTGTTTGACCGGCACCAGCGACATCAGCGACGGAGTCGCCGTCACCTCCTTGCGCACCTGCGCCAGCGGAGCAAGCAACTCCGAGGCGAACCTCGACGCCTGCTCCTCCTTGTCCTCAGTAACATCGCCGCTCCAATGCAAACTCAAGTGCCCCAGCTCATGGGCGAGAGTCCACCGCGTCCGCTCCCACGACGTCGACTGACGCACCACGATCAACGGCCGCGCCTTGAACTCACCGACCCTCGTCGAATACCCCAGATGCTTCTCCGACGCCGCCGCACCGGCGTCGCCGTCGCGCAGCGTCGCGGCCGCGAACATCCGCCGCATCACGATCGGCACACCCGCGTGCTCGATGTTGTGGGTCAGGTAGTCGATCGGCTCATCCCGACCCACACCGAGCGCATCACGTACCCGCCCAGCCGCCTCCGCGACCGGCACCGACGGATCGACCATCGGGACCTTCACCGCTGGCAGCTGCCACCGCGAATGCAGCTCATCGAGGAACTCACCGATCATCGACGCGAAATCAGCCAGGTACTCCTGCTCGGTCTTCGTCGTCGACTGCGGAGCCCGAAACAGCAAGTCCGACGCATGGATCCGCATCGGCGGCTCCGTGATGAAAAACCGCGGAGGGAACCGCAGAATCGTCGTCAACGCCTCCAACTCATCAGTGCCGATCTCGCTCGTGATCGACTTCTCCAAACGCGTGAGCCGCGCAGCTGACGGCCAATTCAACTCAGCCGCCAACGCTTTCGCGGTCATCTTCCGCATGATCCGGGCTTGACGCACCCGGCGTCCGTATACGTTCACCGTCGCCCTCATTGCCCATCCGATTCAACGCTGCAGGTCCCCGCATCCCAGTTTCCCCCTGCCGTGACGGCTACGCAGGCGTGAACTCCGGCCCGTCGTCGTCCTCGTCGCCCGTACCCTGAACCGGCTTGTCGTAGCTGCCGAAGTCGTCTGCCGGGGGCGCACCGACGGGCTTGGCCGCCGGAAGCCCGTAGAACGGGGACTCCTCCGCCGACGGGAACGGCACCACCGCCAAGATCTCCGCACTGGCCGGGTTGTCCACCCCGCGCACCACCGCCAGGTGAAGCGACTCCAACGTGGTGTTGTCCGTCGTCGACCACAACGCGAAGATGCCGTCGTGCTCGCGTTGCTCCTCGTCGTCCACGCTGGCGCTGCGCTTCGCGGGCTTGGGAATCCGGCCCGGGCCGGCGAACAGATTCATCTGCTCCGCCTGCAACCCGCCGCTCGCGATCGCCTGCTCGGCCTCCGGCGGCAGCACCACCTCCCGGTCGATCGCCGCCTGCAAGTGCTTGGACAGGAACTTCCGCAGCCGAAACTCCGTACCACCCAGATCGGAGAACACTGCGCCGCCGCCCTGGCCGCGACCGCACCGCAGATTCATCCCAGGCTGGTCGTTGCGGTCGTTCCTCCAGATGTCGCGCATCGTATGCCGAACCGCCGAGCAGAACGCATCGCCGGACACCTCCACCGGATCCGCGTGCCGAGGCGACCACATTTTCCCGACCTCGGTGATTGCCGTCGGCAGATCGAGACGAACCGTCGCCAACGCCGCGCGATGCTGCTCGACGAACACCTCGAGCGTCTTCTGAAGCTCCCCATGGAGTGCCATAGCGAAATAATTGCACGGAAACCCTCCACTCGCAACAGGCCCGCCGACCACCGTGTCTCACGGTAGATCCGACCACTGACATGCATCTAATCCTACATGTAGCGAATGAATAAACCAGGTCTGGCATGCGGATAGATGCGTGTTAGACGCACCAATTACTGATAAATGCGCCAGGTGGTTTTCTCCGTGCACCGCTGGCCCTCGGGGCGACGCGGCCTGCGCAGCATCGGCGTCGTCGATCGCGGAGAGGACGGTTACGTCCGGGTACGGGCCGCCTGGGAACGCGACGGTGGATTCACCGCGGACGCGGACCGGCTGCACGACCTGCTCGCAGAACGGGAGGCCGCGTGATCGCCGCGATCCTGCTGCTCGCCGCTGCGGCGCTCACCTGGCCCGGCGGCCCCGCGACAGCCCGGCTGAGGGCCGCGCACGCCGCCGCGGGTGCGCCCTTGGCCCTGCGCTGGGGCTGGCTGGTGCTGGCGGTTCCCCTGGGCGCGTTGCTGATCGGACCGGGCCAGGCCCTCGCGGCGGTGCTCGCCACGGGGACCCTCCGGGAGCTGCGCGCCCGGACGCGCGCGGAGAGGCGGCGTGCGGCGAGACTGTCGGCGATCCTCGCGGGCGTCGACGCCATGGTCGCGGAACTCTCCGTCGGCGCACACCCGGCCGCCGCATGCACCACCGCCGGCCACGACGCCGAGGATCCGCACGTGCGCGCCGTCTTCGCCGAGATGGCGGGGCGCGCCGAACTCGGCGGCGACGTCGCGGCGGGCCTGCGCGCGCATGCGCGGGAGAGCGCCGCATGGTCGCGGATCGCGGCGGCCTGGGAGACGGGGACGCGCCACGGCATCGGCATGGTAGACCTGCTCGCCTCGGTCCGTGAAGACCTGCGGGCGCGGGAGCGGTACGAACGGCGTGCCCACTCCTCGCTGGCCGGAGCGCGCGCCACGGCGCAGGTCCTCGCCGCGCTGCCGGTACTGGGCGTGGCGATGGGGCAGCTGATCGGGGCCGATCCGGTCGGCACGCTGATCGGGACCGGCGCCGGCGGCGCCCTCCTGGTGGTCGGCACGTGCCTGACCTGCGCCGGGCTGCTCTGGTCGCGTGCCATCGCCGACGGTGCCGCCGGAACGAAGACGGGCGGACGGTCGTGAGCGGGCACGGGCCGCTCGCGGCGGCGTTGGCGCTGCTCGCCGCGGCATTCCTGGTCCTTCCGGTCGCAGCGCGCGCGGCGGTGACAGCGACCGTCGGAGACGGCACCGCAGGACCTCGCGTTCCGCGGCTCCCGCGGCGCGCGGCGGGGCCGGATCCGTTCGAGGCGGCCGCCGCCTACGACCTCTTCGCGGTGTGTCTGCGGGCGGGCATGCCCACCGCCGATGCCGCCCGTGCCGTGGCCGCGGGCGCGCCGCCCGCCCTGGCGGACGTGCTCACGAGGGCGGGCGAGTTGCTCGCGCTGGGCTCCGACGCCGCGACGGCGTGGCGGACGGACTCGGCGGATCCGCAGGTCGTCGGGCTCACCCGGATGCTCCGACGATCCGCGCGCGCCGGCTCGTCGCCGGCGTCCGGCCTGGCGGACCTCGCGCGCACCGAGCGGGCGCAGGCGGAGGACCGCGCGGTGGCCGCGGGCGAACGCGCCGGCGTCGCCGTCGCAGGGCCGCTGGGGCTGTGCTTCTTACCGGCGTTCGTGTGCCTGGGCATCGTGCCGGTGGTGATGGGACTCGCGGGCAAGGTGCTCGGGGAGGGGCTGCTCTAGGCGGCCCGACGAAAGGAGGAATGGGATGTGGATCCGATTGCGGTGCAGGATGACCGAACTGATGATGGAGGACGACGGCATGTCCACGGTGGAATATCCCAACGTGTGCGTTTACACCCTCTACTTGCCTCGCCTCAGTTCTGCTTGGTGCTCGTAGTACATCTCAGCGAGGTGCTCTTGATAGGACAGCATCTCGTCCTCGGTGGCGGCTCGATAGCCAAGCGGCACATCCCCACCAAGGCGAAGCTCCAGCATCTCCCTCTCATCGAGCTCCAGGTGGCACGAACCGCATCGGTAGGCGACACCATGCGCGTGTTCCTGCACAAAAGAATCTCCCTCGAAGTCTTCCTCTGGGGCCGTAATCCAGCGTGAGCAGAACACGGTGCCCGCTCGCTTACAAACGGGACACTTTTGTGCATACCAATAAGAAGTTCCTTCTGGGTACTCTTCCAGATCAAACAGCGAGCCATCTTCGCTGTTTCTGGAAAGGTCCTCCCTCACTTGGTCAGGATCCTCGGGCGCGAGAGACTGCGCGATCCTACTTGCGGCATCAATCTTCTGTTTCAGAGCTTTCTGCAGGGTTTCGCGACTCGCGATCTGATCAATCAGCGCTATCTGGCTGCCCCAGTAGTTACTGCGCGGGATCCCCGCAATTTCGATCAAGGCGTCCACAACTCGAACCATAGCGGCGACTGCACCTTGCAGTTCTGGACCATCGACGAGCCCCATGTGCACTGCAGAGTTCCTCGCATCAAGAACTTTCGTGAGATCGCCCTGGGGGAGTTTTCTCCCAGACATGAGAGCAACGAGGGTCAAGCAGTCTTCAGGGCCTCTGGTCTTAACGTTTCGACGCTTCTGAGGATCACCGGGCGGACCTACATGTTCACCTAGAACATGCAGGATCCCATAGTCTTTGGCGTTTCTCATCTCCACTAGCAGGATTGGGTTCACCGATGATAGATGGTACTTCGCCAGCAACTCCACAGCGCCCCCGGCATGAATTGCCGCTTCTAGCCACGTATTTGGTTCCTTCGAGGAGGCCTTCGTTATCGCAGAGTGTGCGTGATGAACCGATACCTTCAGTAGATGCGCGGGCAACGCTTCGTTGCCAAACTCCTCGTACCCAAATATCCATTGCTTGCGCGGATCGAACGGGGTCGCCTGGTCGCTCATCGAGCAAGTATCGCAGGCGCCAAAGGCGATAGGAGGTCGAACCCGACACTCGCTGTGCGCGTGTACATCGACGTGCGCGCGAACGTCAGTCGTGCGTCCATCGTCGCGCTCAGGTGCTCGTGTCGGCGTGCTTGCGCACCGGCGCTGACGTGGCTCTTTCGCCTACGACCTTGGACGGCCGGCCCCGGTCTCTTATGGTCCTCACGTTCAACCGTGAGCAACGCTCACGACCACACCGAAAGGACCAACCATCGTGGCTACCACCAACTTCACCACCATCGAGGCCGCCGAGAAGGTCGGGGCTCCCGACGCCAAGACGTTTCGCAAGTTCCTGCGCAGCGTGGGCTACGACAAGCGCGCCGAGGAAGGACGTGCTCGCTACGCGTTCGACTCCAAGGACGTGACCGCGCTCAAGCGCCAGTACGCGGCCTACCTCAAGGACCAGGAGGCCAAGCGCACCAAGGCTGACGACGCGACCGAGGAGTAGCCCACTCACTCTCGCTCTGTGCCCGCCTCTCCCACACCAGGAGGGACGGGCTCAGTGGAGAGTTGATCAGGTGCGATCGCTCCTGTACCTCGAATCAGTCGCCACCACGCGCGCTCCTTCGCCATGACCTCCTCGGCCCAGTCGGGCAAGGCCGGACCATCGAGATCCTCCGAGAACTCGTCCATACCCATTAGACGCTCCAGCTCCCCATCCGGTTCCCAGCTCGTCCGTACGCGCTCGCGGCGTCTCGACTGAGCAACTACGCATCGACGCGCACGCACTCGCTCACGATTGCGCTGAGGCGTCCTCTTCGGGACCGTGTACGAGGTAGTGCGCGTACGCGAGGACGTGTGGGTTCATCTCCGAGTACGGAGCGGGCCCTCGATCAGAGAACGGCCCGGTCCTGAAGCAGTATGCGCCACGCTTCCCCTCGAACCGATCGACCAGCTCGCACACGATCTCACCGTATGGGCGCATAACCTCATCGGGGTACAGGGCGTCGAGGACCTTCTGGTTGAACTCCGGCATCTCGTCCTTGATGCTGTTCAAGAGTTTGAACACCGAGAGGTCTTGAGGCATCCCTTTGAGCTGTTCGAGATACCCCGCAATCTTCTCGTTAGGCTTCTTCGGGTTGAGGTTGCGAACCTGCGATACGACGTCGTTATCGAGGTCGAGCACAATCACGGGCTCACGACCCACTGCGAGACTCACCGACATCTTGATAGCCATCAAGTCGATGTGCACCAATGCATTTCGTGCCTCGATCATCCAACGGTACGCCTCGCATTGGTCATAGAAGTCGTTCAGCAGCTTCTTGACAGCCTGCTCCGTGGCCTTGTCGTCACCTCGCGCCTCGGACAGCCGCTCGGCTTGTGCGATCCTCTGGTCGCGATACACGAAGCACGAGTTGGCCGCATTCATGGTCTTCGTGGCTGCTGCAATCCGGATCGACGTTCCCCGCTCGGTCGTGCGAGGGATGTGCTTCTTCTCCATCCCGTATTGGGCGATGCCGATTATGAAGTCGAGTAGGTCGAGGCACTCGTCGTTCACGAACAGCCACATGGGATCCTCGGCAAAGCGAGTCAGCTCCATGTACGCGCCCATGTAGCGCTCGTATTCTGCATCCGAGAAGTCGGCGATGTGACGCATAACAGGTGGCACTCCTGCCTCGAAGTCCTGAAGCAGGATCCCGCGGTTTCCATGATCCTTCATCGCGAGAGCGTATCCCTCACCGTGCCCGATTGGCGACGCATTTACGATCTGAGATGTCCTGTGGCGCAGTGTATCACTACGTAGGCGTACGACCTACAGCGAACGTGCGTTGGGCGCTCACGGACACGCTGAGGCGTCTCTTACGCGATGTCTTCGAGCGCGTCGTACTCACGCATCGCCTGACGCTCTGCCACACGCTCGTTGGCGAGCATCAGCGCCTCGATGAGCGCGGGGAGGTCATGGTCAGATTCGAGGTCCTCGTACTGCGCGGCGTACGCCTTACGTGCTGCCTCGCTCACAGACGGCATTCGCGCTGGTCGCGGCTTGGGTGCACGCGGTGGGAGCCCTCGCCGGCATCGGGCACGCGCTGCGCCTGTGGGTGGGTGCTTGCAGTGCATGTGCGACCCGGTCGTCATGGTCGCATTGTCGGAGACGCCACCCGGCCTACCACTGATCCCACGCACCGGGCGGGGTGGTGGGATCAGGGCCTCGGGGTTGGAAGGTGGGAAAGTTCCCCGAGAGGTCTACGGGTGGACGTCCTCGCCGTTGAGCAACTTCCTCAGTCGGGATTCGTAGAAGCGACGGGCTCCTGCTCCGAACAGCCCATCCCATTCGGCGACTCGCTCGAGATTCTGACGACAGACCTGGATGTCGTGTTCGCGCTTGAGGTCCACACCATCAGCGGTGACCTTGGTATTGCGGGGCATGGCTACGCTCCTCGCTGTGCTCGATTGCGGCGTTGCTCCCAGCCCTTCTTCGCAGCTGTGGACGCCTTCTGATGAGCGAGCGACGGGGCTTCAGCATCAAGATGCAGCGAAGAGATCAAGCGCCCCATCGCAGTTCGCGTCTGCCGCGCCTCGTTGCACGCAGGGTTCACGCGGATCGCACCGCGATCGGTTCGGTATGTGGTGCCGTACTTGGCGATGTCCTTCTCCAAGTCTGCGAGCCTGTCGGCGGAGTCGTGGATCAGGTTCATGATCTCGGCTTCGGTCTCCGTCAGTTCCACCCCATCGGGAAGCGACTTCATCAGGCGCGCAACGAGTTCGTCGCCAGCGGTCCGTGTGGTTGCCATCAGATGTCACTCACTCCGGCGACCACGGCGTTGGCGTTCGGCCCGAGCACTTCCTTGGACAGTTCGTACGTGGTGCGGGTGCCGTTCGACCCGGCGAAGCGCACGCCGTACACATGGCCCGGGGCGATGTCCTGCGCGTGATCGAGGGCTTCCCCGTAGTTCAGGGGGAAGCGCGGCTCTGCGCCGCATCGCTCGATCGCCTCGAAGATGTTCGTGCCCTTGGGAAGCGTGAGGTTCGGCCCTGTCATCCCATCGAGAGCATCGAACGAGCCTGCATCCCATCGAGCGACCAGGAAGTAGTCCCATGCCGCGCCCTCGCCTTGCATCTTGGCGCTGTGGTGACCGTTGGCGAGCCACATCGACTGCGCGCACGAGATGATGAGCGATCGGCGATCGTTGAGCCCTGCCAGTTCGGACAGCCTCAGATCGTCCGTGACGCGTCCGAGGAACACGGCGTCGAAGTTGTCGCGGTACACCTCGTTCAGGGACGCCACGAGCCCGTCAGGATCGGCGCACCACGACGTGCACGTTGCGGCGGCCTCGAACAGCGCTTGCTCGATGGGCTTCTGCAAGAGCATCTTCGCGGTGTCGACTGCGAGGTACGACAGGGCGCGGTGTCGAACGGTCTTGAGCGTGTCGCCGGTCATGACATCGTCCACGGTCAGGGGTGGCACGCTCTCGATCGCGGGCAGCACATCGGTAGCGATGAAGTCGCGGACCTCGACGTAGATGCAGGCGTTGTCCACGATGTCCTTGGGGATCTCGATCCCGATCTCTTCGGCGGCCTTCACCGCGTCGATTGCGTAGGAGGCTCGACGCGGTAGCGCCCAACTTCCCGAGAGTTCTGCGATTGACATTCAGGTCTCCTATTCGGCATTTCACCGCTTTCGGTGATGCATCAACAATGCATGCTCAGGAGTTCAAGGTTCAACCAGCAATTGCCCAACCGCACGTCATTACGCGTGCCGGCCGGCGTGTCATCCACGCAAATCCCTACCAGAAACGGGACCCTGCATTTCGTGGTTCGTTTCTCGGAATGGATCTTCCACCCCATTCCGAGAATCCCTTCGGTCTTCCACGCCGTCAGGCACGATCAGCAAGAGCCCCGTTTCCGAGAGTCAGAATCTTCCCCACCAGGCGGAAGACTCGTCATCGGTATGTTCGGCCAAGAACAGCGACCAAGCGGATTTGGCCTTACATCTACACCCAAGGGTGCAATCGCGACGATACGCGCCCATTCGCCTGAGGTTCAATCACCGGCGCGACTACAGAAAAGCCCACACCCAGGAAATGGCGGGAACCTGAGCATGGGCCTTCTCTGCCAACAACGCAACGGTGGAGAGAGGAAGGGTGGTGTCCCTTTCTTGAGAAACCCCGCCGTCATGGCGACGTTATCACGAATCAATCCCCACACCGCCGTGGTGAATCGACATCGAAAGATAGGCATCTCAGCGCGCCTGTGACGAATTGGAGTCATGAATCGTAGCGACGACGTGTGCGACTGATGCACAGGTGCTCAGCGTGTGCCGTGGGAGCGTTTCTGACATGGTGCGAGCGCGTGTCGTCGCGCACATTGGCGATCGCCTGTCCACACGCTCCGTACACGTGCGTGAAAGGCCTCGATTCTTAATGAAAATGGGTGTCATTAGTGCTTTCGGAAGCCCGATGTGCTGACTGGCAGCGCCTAAGCCCAGTCGGTGTCCGCGAAATGGTCTTAGGGGTACCTCCCCTGGGGGTATCAGGATCGACACCGCTGCATACTGCATACCTGTCCGCACCACCCCTGACATGCAAGAACGCTTGGTATGCAGTCAGAGTATGCAGCACTGCATACCAGTGATGCGCGTTCAAATCGACATTCCCACACACGGGGATCCAACATTTCATTAAGTAAAATAAATAAAAATTAGATCTTATCGTGTAACAGTTTTCGCGGTGTCGATCACGCATCCCTGGTATGCACAACTGCATACTCTCACTGCATACCTCCCAAAAACCCCCGTTGACGTGCGGCGATTCGTCAACGGGGGTGGTATGCAGTATGCAGTGGGGATCACGCCAACATGACCTTGGCCCCTTCCTTCTTGACGAAGCCTTCCTCGATCAACTCCTTCACGAGTTCATCGAAGAACGGCTGCTGCTTGGGCGACAACCTGCGCTTGACGTGGGATCGAACGTCGGGGCCGAAGTCATCGAGCACCTTGAGCACACGCTCACGTGCACGCCCACGCACAGTGTGTAGTTCTGCCTGCTTGGTCAGCTCCGTGATCGCAGCGCGTGCACCACGTGCCGCGGCCTGCTCCTTCTCGAGCGCAGTCATACGGCGCATCACGGTATCCCTCAGCTCGGTCGATGCATCACACACGGCACCGGCGATCTGCCAGAACTGTTCGGTCACCTCCACCCCACCGTGTAGGACAGCGAGGTATGCGGCGATCTTGAGGCGCATCAGGTTTCGATGCGCATCGAGGGTGTCTTCGTACGTGCCCTCGTACTTGTCGCGCCGTACCTGACGCCTGATGCTTGCGGGCACGACGAACAACCCATCAGGGGTGTCGGGGTTCATGAACTCACGGGGCAACTGCAACAGGCGGGACTGCCGTTCGGGTTCGTCCTCGGACCACTGCTTGTCATCGTCGGTCGCGTCGAACAGGGTGAGGCGCTGAATGAGTCCGCCCTTGGCGTCCTTCAAGAGCGCGCCTGCTTGATCGGTCGGGGCATTGACTACACCCACGGCGCGGTACTGCCCGGCGGGCGCGATGATGCGGTTCACAGTGGCCTTGGTGAACGTGCCCAGCGCGGCACCTGACCACACCTTGCGTAGCTCGGCGGACATGTCCAAGCCTCGCTCCAATTGTGCTCGCAGGCCGTCGATCTCATCCCACTTGAACACGCGCGCCCAGGTGTAGTACAGGTTTGCCTCGGGGTTGTCCGAGTCCTCGTTGCCGAACGGCTTGGGATAGCTGTCCATCAGCGCGGCGGCGATGGCCTGCGGCGAACCAACCTCGATGGATTCGAGCGATCGGGACAGCTCGCACTCTCGTTTCCCAAGGCGCAGAATGCGGTCGGGGTCGAAGTGGACGATGGGATCATCCGAGCTGGACTTGCCTGCGCCAGACGGACCGACAAGTACGAGAAGCAGATTCATGGCTGCGGCCTTACCGACGATGGGCGGCATCATCCATCCGGGCGGTGTGACCATCGCGGCGTGCACGAGCGCGTCAGCGAGGCCGACCATCGGTGAGAGCATGCGGCGCTTGCACTCATCGTGGATGAACTGCAACGTCTCGGTGGCGAAGATCGCATCCTTGGCGGCTGCGGTCTTGCGCGACTTGGATTCTCGCTCGGTGTAGAACTGCGCAACCTTGGCTCGCAATCCGCCGGCATGGTTCTCGAACTTGGTCGTGCCGGGGATGTAGTCACTCATCAGGTACAGCGTGTGGGGGAGGCTGAAGCCCTCCTCGAAGCACTGCGCGACGGTCGACCACGTGGCCTTGTACCGCTTGCGGTCCTCTCCGGCCTCGTACCCATCGGCGTCGTCATCGTCGGCAAGCATTCGTGCGAGCTTCGAGGACGGCTTCTGAGACGGAGCCTGGTCGCTTGGCACGTGCACCGGGTCGAACGTGTCGATCACGACATCTTGGGTCCTCACGGCCGAGCTCAGGGCCTCGCACGTGTACCTCGTTGCGCGGTCGTACGACGCACGGCGAACACGGGCTCCATCGTTGCCCTGCTTGTGGTTGATGGACCCGGGCAGACGGAAGAGGTCGTTGTCGGTGACCTTGTCGTTCTTGGTCTGCAACGTGAGCCCGATCGCGGTGCACAGGCGCTGATGGGTCTCCCAGTCGGGGAGGTCGTCCACACGCCAAAACAGGTGGCCGTGTCCCTCAGTGCCGGAGTCGACGCGCAACGTAGGCGGGAACTCCGTGAGGAACGAGTCGTCACCCACGACATCATCGAGATCGAGCCAGACCCAATGACGGACCTTGGCGTTGCCCTTGCCGCGCTTGTCCACACCCATGACGTGCGGGGCGTAGAAGACGTGCTTGGTGTTGAGCCTTCGGGTCACCCACCTGAACAAGTCGTCTCGGCGCGCAGGCCACGGGAACGACGCTTCCTCCCACTGATTGGTGTGGGGGTCCTTGCTCGCAACGAATGCGTATCCGCGTGAGCGTTCCCACATCGTCAGAAGATGCTCGATTGCTTCATCGCGCGGGGTGCCCGCGAAGTCGATTTCCTTGTCGTTGACCAGTGATATAGTCACAGTGTATCTCCGTTGATTAGGGGCGTAGTCGAACTGGGCATTCGGTTACGCCTCTTTTCGTTGGGCATTGCCCCAGCGGGCGCGTAGGCGACCCCAAACCGTGCGACGCGTCAACGTCTCGATATTCGCCTGAATGGTCGCCATGTTCGCGCTGAGGGTCGCCCGTTGCGCTGCGAGATCGGCGCGCATGATCGCGATGTCGTCGTAGGTCATGCCACACCCCGGTTCAGCTCGACCTGACGGCGGAGGGTTAGGCCCGGAAGCTCACGCTTGTCGATGAACGTCTGAGGATCAGGCCGGTTGCGGTACGAGTCCCAGTAGTGGCGGCGACGGCAGAACATGTGACGCTTGGATCGGTCGATGAAGTGCACGGCCTGCATGGTCAGCTCTCCTGTTCCTCGGCCTGCTTGATGGCCCGGCGAGCGGCCTTGTAGCGAGCCTGCTTGTCGCGCTCCAACTTCTCGCGTCGGGCGATCTCCTTCTTCGTCAACTTGGGCTGCTCCTTCCCCTGATTGCAGAGACGCCGCGCACCTCCGTAGTTTGGGTGATCGCATTGAGCGTGGGACTTTCCTCGCATTACCCTTTTCCTTCCGATTGTCGTTCCGGTAATTCAATGCGTATCACGAATGTTCGACCTGACCGATATTCCGATGTGCGCAGTGCGTGTCACGTGGCGGAACGCGAAACAAGAACTTGACTGCCACACGAGTAGCGCGCAGAAACTACTTCCGCTTCAGACGCCCAAGGGGCACATCGTCCAGAATTGGGTCGCCAACATCTCCTGCTAGGTCGTCAAGGTGAAGAGAGCGTACGAGTTGCCCTGAATCGTCAAACCCGATGTATTCGAAGTCGATGCTGTACGGGATCTGCACAAGCGGTTCCATCTCGATGAATCCCTCGGGAATATTGAGGAAGTCCTTTTCTGTGAGGTGCTTTCCGTTCAGTTTCACGTACCGGGCACCTTCGATTGCAGGGAGAGTCTTGCGCCACCGCGACCGTTGGCGGGCTGCAGCTTGAGACTTCTGCTCGTTCGAGAGTTGATCGGCCTCAGCCTTGGTCGGGCGCTTCGCAGGGCTCGATAACGTCCGCGCCTTCGACGCTTCGCCGGTCCGACATGCACGACGCGCCTCGGTGGTCTTCGGGTGGCTGCAGTCCTTGTGCGACACCATCTCGATCCCCTACCCGGCCAGTCGCGCACGGTTCAGAGGTCGCCGATAGGCGTTCCTCGCTGCCTTCAGTTCGTCGGGCCCCATCGACTTGTAGTCCATGCCCAATCGTCGAGCGTCATCGGCGTACAACGCCATCCTCGGGTCCTGCACCCCGGTTCGAGCCATCGCAGTACGTTCCATGTCATTCAAGCCGTAGTGACGCTTGCGGCATTCCGCGCGCCCCTCCTTGGTTGACGCATGCCCGCACTGCCTGTGACTCAGTCGTCCACTCTCGCGGACGGCCGGGCGATACGTCATGATCTCGGTCATTTCATGTCTCCTCGTAGGTCCTCCGCCGACATGTCTCGGCGATGTGTCTCCGAGTCTTGCACGACATGTGTCTCGATGCAAGTCACATCTTCGAGACTCCATGACACATGTCTTGGTATGCTCGTGACATGAACCGAGTCATCGACGCTGCTCAGGGCCTAACGGTCGAATGGGCCACTGACACCTTCGTGAGTACGGGCCTCCCTGACGCCTTCGAGGTCATCACCGAGGACACACGCATGACCTACACCGATGGGGTCTGTACGGCGATCTCAGGCACCCCGATCGACGTGTCTCGTGTCGCGACATGGGACGCACGGGCTCGTCAGCTTGTGACACACGTCTTCGAGGACGGGGAGTGGCGCTTGCCTCCTCCGCCTAAGCCTTCGTCGGCACCTGTCAGCACGTCAGGTGTGGGTCGCCCCAACGTTCAGTCCATCGAGCACCATCAGCGAGTCGCGGATGCCTTCGCTCGTGATGGGTACCAAGGCGTCATGGATGAGTTCGGCGTGGCGCGTCGTCAGGCATCGCGCTACATCTCACGCGCTCGTGAGGCGGGGTTGATCGCGCCGAGCGATCGGGCTTAGTTCGCGCCCTCGTTGTACGCCTCGACCATCTCAAGGAGCGGGCCGAAGGTCTGGTCGGCATCGAGATTCAGCGTCAGGTCGCCGTCGAGCTTGAACGTGTCGAGGATGGTTCTCGATCCCTCGGTGTGGGATGTCCACGTGACCTTGAAGTCCATCTGACGTAGCCACACGTTGCGCGCCTCCGTGTCCTGACGCTCCCACCAATCGGCGAACAATTCTCCCGTGGGCTCCCACACCCAACCGGCGGGTTCGCTTGGTGTCGCGGACAATTCGGCCTGACGCTCCGTGAGCGAGACGATGCGCTGATCGAGCCTCGCACGCTGCGGGGTGCCTCGCTTGAATGCGCCCGTGCCAAGTTGATCGGTGAGGTCTGCAAGCAGCTCGTTCACCTCATCCAGCTCGCTCGTGTGGTCGTTGCCAGCGAACCACACCCGCTTGCGGCGTTCGAGCGGCCCCATGTGTTCAAGGATCCGGCGCTCGACTTCGTCGTCGGCCCACTCCAACGAGACGGTGCGGTTGTCGCACTGGTCCTTGTACTGCGCGGACGCACAGCGATACCGAGGCTTCCGGCCCTTGCCTCCCTTGAGTCGATACGCCGGCCTCCCACACACCCCGCAATAGATGACGCGGAGCAGGAGGCCACTGCTTCGCTTGGTGGGTTCCTTGCGATTCTCGCGCCCCTCAAGTTCTACGCCCACGCGCTCGAACATGTCTCGCGACAGGATTGGCTCAGCGCGAACCACGGGCGAACCATCATCGCCAACGACCACCGTCTCGGGGCCGAAGACCTTCCTGCCCTTCGCATCGCGCTGTACGTTCCCGTGGGCGTCTGTGAGCGGTTCGCGCGTGACGACTCGACCGAGCATCGCTTGGGACGTGAGCGATCGCTTCAGAGGTGCCGAATGCCACTCGTAGTCGCTCGTTGGTCGCCCTCGCAGTTGCGCGAACCGATCACGGGGTGTGGGTATGCCTCGCTTCGTGAGGTCGTGGGCGATCGCGCGTAGGGGCTCGCCCTTCAAGACTCGCTGGACAACCTCGTGGATGACATCGACCTGCTCGGGATCTTGAACGAGTCGCCACTCTCCGTCGTCGGTCTTCTCGGGAAGATACCCCCACGGTGGGATGCCACCGCGATACTTCCCAGCTCGAATGTTGTGTCTCGACGCTGACGCGTTGCGCTCGCTGATCGCTTCGAGTTCCATCTCTGCGACCTTCGCCACGAGCAGGGCGATGATGTCGCCGAAGTCGGTGGACAGGTCGAAGTGCGCCTCAGTCGCGGACACGAGCGTCACGCCGTGCTGACGTGCCCACCTGATGAGGTCTGCGAGGTCGAACAGCCTGCGCACGATGCGGTCCACACGGAAGAACACGATCACGTCGAACTGCGAGGGATCACGAAGCCAACGACCAAGCTGTGGACGGTCGAATGGCGACGTCTTACCTGCCGACACATCGAGGTCTTCGGCCACACCAACCACGTCGTACCCGCGTGCCTGACATAGCTCCTGACATGCGGCAAGCTGACGTTCAGGGCTTGTGGTCGCGTCCGTCACGCGCGACAGTCGAACAACGATCAGTGCTCTCATGAAGGGATCCTAATCGCAGGGGTGTAAACCACCATAATCGACTACGCCATAGGCACCATCGCGGCCGCGGCCTTCGGCGCGGTGCTCTACGGCGTGGTCACCGGCGACAACATCATCAGCGGCCTGACGGACATCATCGGCAAGGCGCTGGGCACCTCCACCGGTTAGCGGGCGAGGCGGGCGCGGTCACTGTGGAGGCCGCGTTCGCCGTCGCCAGTCTCATCACCGTGATGGTGCTGTGCGTGGGCGCCGTCGTGGGGGTGACAGCGCACGTGCGCTGCGTGGACGCGGCGCGTGAGGGCGCTCGGCTCGCCGCGCGGGGCGGCGATGCGCGTGCCGCTCGTGCGGTGGCACAGGTGGGGCCGTCCGGCGCGTCCTCGTCGGTGAACCGGGACGGAGACACGGTGACGGTGCGCGTCCGCGCGCCGGTCCCGCTCCTCCCCGGCCTGACGGTCTCCGCGACCGCGGTGGCCGCCGTCGAGCCGGGGCAGGCGCCGTGACGGCCTCGTCGACCCGGGCCGGAGGGGCGCGGGCCGACCGGCGCGCTCGGTCCCGCGCCGGTCCGCGGGGCGGGAGGGAGGACGGGGTGGCGACGGTTCTCGCCGCTGTGATGGTCGCCGCGATCGTCGCGGTGGCGGTCATGATCGTCGATGTCGGCGCCGCAGTCTCCGCCCGTCACCGGGCCCAGTCCGCCGCCGACCTCGCGGCGCTCGCCGGTGCAGCCGGCGCGATCGACGCCGAGGAGGCATGCGCAGCGGCGGACCGCTTGGCCCGCGCCAACGACGGAGCGCTCCGGGCCTGCGGCGTGGAGGGTTTCACCGTCACAGTGCGCGTGAGCGTCCCGGTCTCGCTGTCGGTCTTCGGCGACGGCGAGGCGCTCGCCGTCGCCAGAGCGGGACCGGAGTGAACGCGCTCGATCCAAGCGACGCGTTCTGGGCGCCCGAGATCACTGCGCGTCAGCGTCGGTCGATCTTGCGGTGGCAGGGTACGGACCGGTTCTACGCCGAGGTCCAGACGATCGCACGAGGCGGAACCGGCTCTGCTGACGCGGGGACGGTGGCGATCGACCTGGCCGCCGTGATCGAACGGTCGCGAACTCGTCGTGAGGTCATCCTGTGGCGCGGGGTACGGAGCGCGGTGCGCACGTTCGGCGGATCGGCTGCGCTGTCGTCGACGGAGGCAGGTATCCGCACCGTTCGATTCGAGGGCTTCGCGTCGATGTCACTGGACCGCTCGGTCGCAGAGCGCGAGTTCACAGTTCCGTGGGGGGAAGGAGGACCGGCCCTGCTGCGGATCGCCGTCCCACGGGGTGCACGAGCGTTCCGGATCGGTGCTGTCGGTCGTCGCGATCTGGAGTACCAGCAGGAGGTGGTGATGCTCGATCCGGTAGTACGCTTGAGGGACGTGGGCCGGACCGACGGCGTCCGGGTCATCCAGTCCGAGGTGGTGATCTGAATGTCGAGGTTCTCCGACGACCTGGCAGTGGTACCGGTCGGTACACCTCCTCGGATATTCAGTGTGCCGCAGCTCCGGATGCACCTGGGCGTCAGCGATTCCCCTACGGACCGGCAGAAGGCCGCCGTGTCGGCGTGGCTCGAGCACAACCCCGTGTCTCCGGTTCTGCGGCAGAGCATCATCGAGGAAGGGTGGAGCGATCTGCTCCATCTGTCCGCCTGAGCGCAGACGCTCGGCCGGCCGGATCGCCGACTCCGGCCGGAACAGCGAAGCGCTGCGCGTCGGCGCCGATCGGCGCAGACTGGGGCGATGGCGTACGACGAAGGGCTGGCGGCTCGGATCCGCGACGCGATCGACGGTGAGCCGGGCGTCGTGGAGAAGCGCATGTTCGGCGGGCTGGCCTTCCTCGTCGACGGGCACATGGCGATCGCCGCCAACAGTGGCGGCGAGGCCATGGTCCACCTGCACCCGGATGTCACGGACGAACTGATCGGCCCGCACGTGCGGGCCACCGTGATGCGCGGGCGGGAGATGCGCGGCTGGCTGGATCTGGACGCGGAGGCCACGGCTTCGGACGTCGAGCTCGCGCAGTGGGTGCGGCGCACCGTCGAGTACGCGCGGTCCCTGCCGCCGAAGTGACGCGCCCCGGTCACTCCTCGGGGCGGAAGGTGTCGCCGTAGTCGTCCTCGACGAGGGTCCGCAGGTAGTCGCGGTGCCGCCGCAGGAAGTCGTCAGCGGTCAGGTTCGGAATGGTCCAACCGCCGTCGTCGCGGGTGACGAGGCTCTCCAGGAGCCGGCCGAGGTTCCTCCGCTTCTCGGCGGGAAGGGAGAACGCGAACGTCACGTACGGGTCGATCGTGGGGAAGTCCGAGGGCTCGGTCATCCCCGGGCCACCGCCGCGAGCACGAGGTCGAGAACGAGAACGGCGCCCGCCTTGTCGAGCGGATCGTTCCCGTTGCCGCACTTGGGCGACTGGACGCACGACGGGCAGCCCGACGGACACTCGCACGCCGCGACCGCATCGCGCGTCGCCACCAGCCAGGTGGCGATCGACTCGTAGCCGCGCTCGGCGAAGCCCGCGCCTCCCGGGTAGCCGTCGTAGACGAAGATCGACGGTAGGCCGGTGTCGTCGTGCAACGCCGTCGACAGGCCGCCGATGTCCCAGCGGTCGCACGAGGCGACCAGGGGGAGCAGGCCGATCGCGGCGTGCTCGGCCGCGTGCAGCGCGCCCGGCCAGCGTTCCGGGACGAGCCCCGCTGATTCGAGCACCTCCGGCGTCATCGTCAGCAGCGCCGCGCGGGTCGCCAGGGTGGTCTCCGGCAGGTCCAGCTCCACGGCGTCCATCACCTCGCCGCTGCGCAGGGTGCGCAGGTAGCCGACCACGCGGCTGGTCACCTCGACGGAGACGAGGCGCGCCGTCACCTCGCCCAGGACCTCCGTCGAATGCACCGCCGTCACGTGCACGTCGAGGTCCTCGCGGGCGGAGGTGGTCCAGTCGGGCTCCTCCGCGTGCACGAGCGCGAGGCCGTCGTCGAGGTCCAGCTCGTCCACCACGTAGGACTCGCCCTGGTGCACGTGCACCGCGCCCTGGTGCACCGTGGACAGCGCGCGGGTGAAGTCGACGGTGCCCAGCAGGCGTCCGGACGTCTCCTCCACGATGAGGATCTCGCTGCCCGCCCCGCCCCGGATGTTCACGCCCGCATGGGGATCGATCCCGGCGGCCAGGAAGTAGCCCGCGGGGCGCTCGCGGAGCAGGCCGTCGGCCACCAGCCGGCCCACCACGTCGACGGCACCGAGATCGCCGACTTCGGCGCGGGTCAGGGGGATCTCGCCCGCCGCGCACAGGAGTTGCGGTCCCAGCACGTACGGATTCCACGGATCGGTGATCGTCGCCTCCACCGGGCGCCCGAGGAGAGACTCGGGGTGGTGGACCAGGTACGTGTCCAGCGGATCGTCGCGCGCGATGAGCAGGATCAGCGAGCCCTGTCCGCGTCGCCCGCTGCGTCCCGCCTGCTGCCAGAACGAGGCGACGGTGCCGGGGAAGCCGGCCATGAGCACGGCGTCGAGGCCGGCGATGTCCACCCCCAGCTCCAGCGCGTTCGTGGTGGCGACGCCCAGGAGGGCACCGTCGTTCAGCCCGCGCTCCAGCGCGCGCCGGTCGTCCGCGAGGTATCCCGCGCGGTAGGCCGCGATCCGCTCGGCCAGTTCGGGTGTGGCCTCGGCGAGCATCCGCCGCGCTGACAACGCGACGGTCTCCGCGGACCGTCGGGAACGGACGAAGGCGAGCGTGCGCGCCCCCTCGACCACGAGATCGGCGAGCATCCGCGACGCCTCCGTGGTGGCGGCACGGCGCACGGGAGCGCCGTTCTCGCCCTCCAGATCGGGCAGGAGCGGGGGTTCCCACAGGGCGACGGTGCGCGGCCCGTGCGGCGACGAATCCTCGGTCACGGCAACGCACTCCGCGCCGATGAGTCGCGAGGCGGCGCCGGCGGGATCCGACGTGGTCGCCGACGCGCAGATCACCGTCGGACTCGCGCCGTACTTCGCCGCCACACGCAGCAGTCGTCGCAGTACCAGCGCGGTGTGCGAGCCGAAGACGCCGCGGTAGTGGTGGCACTCGTCGACCACCACGTACCGCAGCCCGCGCAGGAAGCGCGCCCACTTCGCGTGCCGCGGAAGGAGTCCCACGTGCAGCATGTCCGGGTTGGTGAACACCCAGCGGCTGTCGGACCGCGCCCATCGGCGCATCTCCTGGGAGGTGTCACCGTCGTACATCGCGGGGGAGGCGTCGACGGGGCCGTACTCGGTGGTCAGCCGCACCGCCGCCCGGTGCTGGTCGGTGCCCAGGGCCTTCGTCGGCGACAGGTACAGCACGGTGGCCCGCGGATCGTCGTCGAGCGCCGCGAGCACCGGCAACTGGTACGCCAGGGACTTGCCCGAGGCCGTCCCCGTCGAGATCACCACGTGCCGTCCCGCGTGCGCGTGCTCGGCGGCCTCCGCCTGATGGCGCCACGGCTCCCGCACGCCTTCGCCGACGAGCCCGTCGCGCACGCGGGGCGGGACCCACGCCGGCCAGGGGGCGAATTCCGCTCGGCGTGACGGGATGTCCGCCACATGGGTGAGGCTCTCGGTGTCGGGGCCGGCGCCGGCCTGGATGCGCGCCAACAGCTCCCTGCCGAAGGTGTTGTGCTCCACCGTGATCGCCCCCGCATCGAACCGAAGTCCGCGCGTCCGAAACGGGCCGGGGACCACCGATCGTCCAGTCTAGCGGCGTGGCGGAGAGGCTGTCGCGCGGTAGGACGCAGGGTTAACGGAAGGCGAAATCACGCCGCCCGCTGTCGCTCGATCGGAAATCGTGATTGACTGTAGGAGGTCGCAGCTCCCGCCGGGGGTCCTAGAGGACCATCGGGGGATCGATGTTGCGGGCGTGGTACTGAAGGTTTTTGTGTGCGGTCTCCGCAAACGGCTCCAGAAAGTATGGCGGCCGGAACCGGCCAGGAGTCGCACCCCACTCAGGGGAACGGTTCCTACACCGGTAGTAAGACAAGTTAGGAAACATCTCAATGGCACAGGGAACTGTGAAGTGGTTCAACGCGGAGAAGGGCTTCGGCTTCATCGCACCGGCCGACGGCTCGGATGACGTGTTCGTCCACTACTCGGAGATCCAGGGCAACGGCTTCCGTACCCTCGAGGAGAACCAGCTCGTGGAGTTCGAGGTGGGCCAGGGCACCAAGGGTCCGCAGGCCACCGGCGTCCGCGCTCTCTAAGAAACCCCCGCACCACGCGATACGAGTTTCTCGCAGCACCCCTCCGCCCTCGGGCGGAGGGGTGCTGTGCATTTCACGGGCCGTTCGACGTGTCGACGGCACTCGGGCGCACCACGGCCCACTAAGCTCATATCGTGTCCCAACTGTCACTCTTCTCCGCGGAGCAGACCGCGCCGTCGCCCCGCGACCTGGCCGGCCTGCTCGCGACGACGGGGCAGATCGTGCAGTTGGGCGGCAGTGCCCGTGTCTCCGTGGTCGTCGCCGACCAGTGGCGCGCCGAGGCCATCGCCCTGATGATCGAAGAGGCCGGGCTGCGGGCGCAGTTCGACGTCTCCGAGGAGGGCAATCCTCTGGTCCGGACCCTCGCGGCGCCGGAACTGCAGCCGATGTCCGTCGCCTGGACCCGGGGCGCGGTGAAGACGGCACCGTCGACCTGGGTTCCCGGCCCGCGGGCCCTGCGCGCCTGGGCGCTGGCAGGGGGCGACGTGGACGGCGTGCACTACCTCCTCGCGCTCGATCCGCACGCGCCGGAGAGCGCCCCCGTCCTCGCCACCGCGCTGATGCGGGCCGGTGTGGCGCCCACGCTCGTCGGCACTCGCGGGACGAAGCCCGCGCTGCGGGTGTCCGGGCACCGTCGTCTCCTGCGCCTGCGGGAGAGCATCGGTGACCCGCCCGCGCACCCCGAGGCCGCAGCGCACTGGCCCCAGCCGTAGATCAGGCGGCCGCGCGGCGCCGGAGGGTCCGGCGCAGCCGCAGCACGATCGCGATCTCCGCGGCGAGGTACAGGGCCCCGCTGACCAGCGCGAGGGCGTGGTCCGCGGGCGTGTGTCCCCACATCCGGATCGGCGCCGACCAGCCGTAGGTGAGCAGTCCTGCGGTGATCACCGCCAGGCGGTGGAGGTCCGTCCACTGCGGCGACGGTGCCCACCGGGCGAGCGCGATCACCGCCACGACGATGCCGGCCGTCATCGTCACCAGCCCCGCCGCCGTCGGGAGGCGCACGCCGCCCAGCAGCGCCGCGCCGCAGGCGAGGAAGAGGGCGAGGACGATGCCGGGCGAGGGCGGCCGCGCACCGTCGGTCCTGCGGACCGGGAGGCGGAGGGCGAGGACGACGAGGGCTACGGCGATGAGGGCGGTCGCGGCGAGCCGTGGCCACGGGGCGACGAAGTGTCCCCACGTGCGGTAGGCCGTCGAGAAGGTGACGACCGCGCCGACCAGGAGGAGGGCCGTGCACACGAGGATTCCGCGGCGGCGCAGCAGGGGGCGACGGGGCTCGGTCATCCCGAGCTCGACGATCGCGATCGGCAGGCAGATGCTGAACGCGACGTGGATGGCGAGGACGAAGACGGTCCACGTCGCGCCGATGCCGAGCCCCGGCAGGAAGCCGTGGTCGAGCAGGTGCGCGTTCGCGTAGCCGGGGTTGAACAGCGACTGCCCGAGCAGGCCCTCGCCGATCAGCGCCCACGCGAGCGCGAGGATCGCGATCGTGGGCCAGCCCCGTCCTCGTCGGCGCGCGGCCTCCCGGATCAGGAGCGCGCCGGCGCCGTACCAGGGCGCGAGCACCACGATCAGCGGAAGCAGGACGACGGGGAAGTCGCCCAGGAAGAACTCGCCGATGAGCGGGGAGAGGACGTACAGGGCCAGTGCGGGACTCCTGAAAATCTTAGTCACTCATATAACTTAGCAACTAAGATGATGATCCGCTGAGATAACATCGAGCCATGTCGGAGCCGACGCAGGGCGAGCTGCTGGGACGCGAGTTCATCACCGCGGTCGTGATGTTCCACGAGGCCGTCGGGCGTTCGATGGGGCTGACCGCCGTGGAGCGCAAGACGCTGGACGTTCTCCGGCGCCTCGGTCCCGTGTCGGCGTCACAGCTGGTCGAGCACACCGGCCTGTCCTCCGGCGCGGTCACCGGCCTCGTCGATCGGCTCGTGCGGAGGGGCTTCGCTGTGCGCGAACCGGACCCGCAGGACCGTCGGCGGATCGTGGTCACCCTGGCTCCCAACCCGGCCCTGGACGAGCACATCGCCGGGGTCTTCGGCCCTCTCGGCGAGGACATGGCCGCGATGCTCGACGAGCGCTTCACGCCCGAACAACAGCAGGCGATCGCCGACTTCCAGCGCGCGACCACGGACGTCCTGCGGCGGCACACCGCGCGGGTGTCCGGGACGGGCGAGGCCGGCTGACTGCGCGAATTCCATGGGGCGTGCAGTGGACCCTGTATATAAGGTGGGGCGAAAGGTGCGGCAGAATGAGCACCGGAGTGGCCGCCTACGTCGCAAGTGACGGGAGGGGTCGAGGTGGTGACGCAGGTGCCACCGGAGCAGATCAGGAGGGTCGATGGCGGCACGTGGAAAGGCAGCGGCGGGAGACGGCCTGCAGCGTCTGGTGATCGTGGAGTCCCCGGCCAAGGGCAAGAAGATCGGAGACTTCCTCGGCCCGAACTACACCGTTCGCGCGTCGATGGGCCACATCCGCGACCTGCCGAGCCGTGACAACCCGCTCCCCGAGGCCGACCAGGGCAAGCCCTGGGCCCGCCTCGGCGTCGACGTGGACCACGACTTCGAGGCCCACTACGTCACCTCCGCCAGCAAGCGTTCCACCGTCTCCGAGCTGAAGTCCCTGCTCAAGCAGGCCGACGAGCTCTACCTCGCGACGGACGGTGACCGCGAGGGCGAGGCCATCGCGTGGCACCTGCAGGAGGTGCTCAAGCCCAAGGTCCCCGTCAAGCGGATGGTCTTCCACGAGATCACCCAGCAGGCGATCCTCGCCGCCGCGGAGGAGCCGCGCGAGCTCGACATGAACCTCGTCGACGCGCAGGAGACCCGCCGCATCCTGGACCGGCTCTACGGCTACGAGGTCAGCCCCGTGCTGTGGCGCAAGGTCAACCAGGGCCTGTCGGCCGGCCGCGTCCAGTCCGTCGCGACGCGCATCATCGTCGACCGGGAGCGCGAGCGCATCGCCTTCCGCACCGCCGGGTACTGGGACATCGCCGCGCAGCTCGACGCCGGCGCGGACGCGACGCCCCGCACCTTCGGCGCGCGTCTCGTGGCCGTCGACGGTGACCGTGTGGCCACCGGCCGCGACTTCGACGCGCAGGGGCAGCTCAAGAAGCCGGCCGGGATCACCGTGCTCGACGGTGCCCGGGCGAACGCCCTGGTGGCGGGCCTGCAGGGCGCAAGCCTGACGGTGACCTCCGTCGAGGAGAAGCCCTACACCCGCAAGCCCTACGCGCCGTTCATGACGTCGACGCTGCAGCAGGAGGCGAGCCGCAAGCTGCGGTTCAACACCGACCGCACCATGCAGATCGCGCAGCGGCTCTACGAGGGCGGCTACATCACCTACATGCGTACCGACTCGACCACGCTGTCGGAGACCGCCATCGCCGCGGCCCGCGACCAGGCGCGGCAGCTGTACGGCGCGGACTTCGTGCACCCGACCCCGCGGCAGTACACCCGCAAGGTCAAGAACGCGCAGGAGGCGCACGAGGCGATCCGCCCCGCGGGCGAGACCTTCCAGACGCCGGGCGCGCTCGCGTCGGTGCTGGGCAGCGACGAGTTCCGGCTCTACGAGCTGATCTGGCAGCGCACCGTCGCCTCGCAGATGGCCGACGTCAAGGGCACCACGCTGAGCCTGCGGATCGGCGGCTCGGCGTCGTCGGGCGAGAGCGTCGAGTTCGCCGCCTCCGGTCGCACCATCACCTTCCCGGGCTTCCTCTCGGCCTACGTCGAGACCGTCGACGACCAGGCGGGCGGCGAGGCCGACGACGCCGAGTCCCGGCTCCCGCAGCTGACCAAGGGCCAGGCGATCACCGCGGCCGAGCTCAGCGCCGCCGACCACGTGACCAGCCCGCCCGCCCGCTACACCGAGGCCTCGCTGGTCAAGACCCTCGAAGAGCTGGGCATCGGCCGACCGTCGACCTACGCGTCGATCATCAAGACCATCCAGGACCGCGGCTACGTCGTGAAGAAGGGCAACGCCCTCGTCCCGCAGTGGGTGGCCTTCGCCGTGATCGGCCTGCTCGAGGGCCACTTCGGCGGCCTCGTCGACTACAACTTCACCGCGTCGATGGAGGACGATCTCGACGAGATCGCCGGCGGCCGCGAGGGCCGGGTCGACTGGCTCACCCGGTTCTACTTCGGCGACGGCGGCCCCGACGGCGCGGCCGTCGCCGGCGCCGACGGGCCCGGGCCGGACAGCCCCGGCCTGAAGAACCTCGTCGCCGCGAACCTGGACGCGATCGACGCCCGCGCGGTCAACTCGATCCCCCTCTACACCGACCCCGACGGCAACGTCGTCTACGTGCGCGTCGGCCGCTACGGCCCGTACCTGGAGCGCACCGTCACCGGCGAGAAGGGCGAGCCCGAGGTCCAGCGCGCCAACATCCTGGCGTCGATGACCCCGGACGAGCTGACCGAGGAGGTCGCGGAGAAGCTCTTCGCGACCCCGCAGGACGGTCGCCCGCTGGGCATCGATCCGGCGACGGGTCACGAGATCGTCGCCAAGGAGGGCCGCTTCGGTCCGTACGTCACCGAGATCCTCCCGGAGCCCGAGAAGGACCCCGAGGCCGAGGACCTGGACGCCGAGGCGAAGCCGAAGACCCGCAAGAAGAAGGCCGACGCGCCCAAGCCGCGCACCGGCTCGCTGCTCAAGACCATGGACATCGAGACCGTGACCCTCGAGGACGCGCTGCGGCTGCTGTCGCTGCCGCGCGTGGTGGGCGTCGATCCGGAGTCCAAGGAGGAGATCACCGCCCAGAACGGCCGCTACGGTCCGTACCTGAAGAAGGGCACCGACTCCCGCTCGCTGGCCACCGAGGAGCAGATGTTCACGGTGACCCTCGAGGAGGCGCTCAAGCTGTACGCGGAGCCGAAGCGACGGGGCCGCGGTGCGGCCGCCGCGCCGCCGCTGCGCGAGCTGGGCAACGATCCGGTGTCCGGCACCCCGATGGTGATCAAGGACGGCCGCTTCGGCCCGTACGTCACCGACGGCGAGACCAACGCCTCGCTGCGCAAGGGCGACGAGGTCGCGACCATCACCGACGAGCGCGCCTCGGAGCTGCTCGCGGACCGTCGCGCACGGGGCCCGGTGAAGAAGAAGGCCACCAAGAAGGCGGCGGCCAAGAAGGCGCCCGCGAAGAAGGCACCGGCCAAGAAGGCCGCGGCGAAGAAGACGGCGGCGAAGAAGACCACCGCCAAGAAGACGGTCGCGAAGAAGACCACGGCGGCCAAGAAGGCGCCCGCGAAGGCCGTCGAGACGCCCGCGGACGAGACCGTCTGATCAGTCGTCGATCGGGCGTGCCAGCTGCGTGAGCCTGCCGCGCCCGCGGAGTTCGATCGCCTCGCCGAGCACCCACAGGGCCTGCTCGGCGGGCGTCGCGGACTCGACCGCGCGGCCCGCCGCCAGCAGGGACGAGGGCTCCGACTTCGCGATCTCGGTGATCCGGGCCGCCTCGTTCACCGGGTCGCCGATCACCGTGTACTCGAACCGGGCCTTCGCGCCGATGTGCCCCGCGACCACCTGACCGGCGGAGACGCCGATGCCGAAGCCGGTGCCACCGAGCACCTCGCTGAGCTGGATCCGCATCTCCCGGGCCGCCGCCAGCGCCGCGCCGGCCGCGTCCGGGTGGGGGAGAGGCGCGCCGAAAATCGCCAGTGCCGCATCGCCCTGGAACTTGTTGACGAAGCCGCCGTGCAGGTCCACGAGGTCGACGACCACCTTGAAGAAGTCGTTGAGCAGGTCCACGACCGCCGCCGGCTCCTCGGTGACGGCCAGCTTCGTCGAACCGACGAGATCGACGAACAGCACGCCCACCTCGTTGATCTCGCCACCGAGATGGGTGCCGTGCTCGAGGGCCTGTCGCGCGACGTCCTGCCCGACGTAGCGGCCGAACATGTCGCGCATCCGCTGCCGCTCGGCCAGGTCGTGCACCATGTCGTTGAAGCCGGCCTGTAGCAGCCCCAGCTCGCTGGAGTCGTAGATCTTGACCGAGGCGGTGAAGTCGCCGTCGCGGACCTTGCGCTGGGCCTGGAAGAGGTCGCGGATCGGATCGCCGATGGACTTCGCCGCGCGGACGGTGCCGAGGAGACCGGCGGCCAGCGCCACGACGGAGAGCAGCAGCACCGGATTGATCAGGGTGGGGGCGTCCGGGTCGATCACGCCGGACTCCTGCGAGACGATGACCATGATGATGCCCACGATCGGCGTGGCCGTCCCGAGCACCCAGCTGAGCAGGATCCGCGTGGTGACCGACAGTCCGGCCGAGCCCTGCGGCTCCTGTGCGAGCGCGGCGACGGTGATCGGCCGCAGCACCCGCTCCGTCTGCATGTAACTGAGCGCACACGTCGTCGTGGCGCCGAGCAGCACCGTCAACGCCACCACCACCCGGATGCCGCCGGGCGAGTTGAAGTTGATGACCACGAAGATGGCGCCGCCGATGAGCCAGAAGACCGCCTGCATGAGGGCCATCCGCAGCGGCAGTGCGAGCGCCATCCGGGAGATCTCGGGGTCGTGCGGAGCGCTTCGACGGTGCCAGCGCAGCACCGGCAGCACCAGCCGCAGGCCGATCAGCATGCCGAGCAGGCTCGCGGCCACCAGGTACGTGATGAAGACCAGCAGGTTGATGCCGCTGATCTCCTGCAGCTGCACGGACTGCTGCACCGGCAGCGCGAACCGCAGGAAACCGAAGACGAAGACCGCGCCCAGGATGTTCGACCGGAGGATGTCCAGCGCGAAGATCGGCCAGGGTGTCTTGGCGAGCCACCGCGCCAGTCGCAGTGCGCGACTGAGTCTGCTCTTCGGTGCTGCCACCGCTCCAACTTAGCGTGCGTGGACCGTCGGACGGGAGGGCTAGGGTGTGGGGGTGAGCTCAGTGTTCGATCGCCTGGTGGGGCAGGAAGCGGTGGTGGTGGGCCTGCGCGCCGCTGCCGCCGCCGCGCGGGAGGTCGTCGCGGGCGGGGGCACCGTCGCCGATCTGGCCGGCTCGTCCATGACCCACGCCTGGCTGTTCACCGGCCCACCCGGCTCGGGCCGTTCGGTCGCGGCGCGCGCGCTCGCCGCGGCGCTGCAGTGCGACGATCCGGCCGAGCCCGGCTGCGGGCGCTGCCGGGCCTGTACGACGGTGCTCGCCGGCACCCACGCCGACGTGCGGGCCATCGCGCCCGACGGGCTGTCCATCGCGGTCAAGCAGATGCGTGAGGTGGTGGCCGACGCGTCGCGGAGGCCGTCCGTCGGGAACTGGCAGATCGTGCTCATCGAGGACGCGGACCGGCTCACCGAGCAGGCGGGTAACGCGCTGCTGAAGATGGTCGAGGAGCCGCCGGCCCAGACCATCGTCCTGCTCTGCGCGCCCACCGTCGATCCGGAGGACATCTCCGTCACGCTGAAGTCCCGCTGCCGGCACGTGCCGCTCGTGACCCCGTCGGCTCCCGCGATCGCGGCGGTCCTCGAACGCGACGGCATCGACGCCGAACGGGCGGCCTGGGCGGCCGGAGTCTCGGGCGGGCACGTCGGGCGGGCCAAGCGGCTCGCCACCGACCCGGAGGCGCAGAAGCAGCGCAAGCAGGCACTGGGCCTGGCGCGGGCGGCAACCTCCGAGGGCGTCTACGGCGTCGTCGAGCAGCTGCTGCGCGATGCGGAGAACGCGGCCAAGGAGCTCAACGCCGACCTCAACGAGCGGGAGACCGAGGACCTCAAGACGGCGCTCGGCGCCGGCGGCGTGGGCCGCGGCACCGCGGGCGTGATGCGCGGCTCGGCCGGGCAACTCAAGGACCTGGAGAAGCGGCAGAAGGCCCGCGGCACCCGTGCGGTGCGCGACGCCCTCGACCGCGCTCTCATCGACCTCGCGGCGCTTTTCCGCGACGCGCTGGTGCAGGGCACGGGCGCGCAGGTGGTGCTGATGCATCCCGACGAGGCCGAGCAGACCCGTAGGCTCGCCGGCTACGCCCGGCCCGAGGGTCTGCTGCGCTGCGTCGAGTCCGTACTGGAGTGCCGTGAGGCGATCGACCTCAACGTCAAGCCCGTCGTCGCGCTCGATGCGATGGCCGCGGGCGTCTCGTCGGCGCTCCGCGATCACCGCCGCTAGTTGCCGCGGATCCGCACCTGTTCGAGGGTGGTGGACCACTTGCCGCCGTCGACCTTCACGAGCCCGGTGATCCACACCAGCACGTACTTGCTCGACGGTGCGCCGCTCGCCGTGAAGTCCGTGTCGCCGCTGCTGAGCGTGCCGCCCCAGACCTTCGTCGTCGCGTCGAGGGAACTCGGCGAGGCCGAGTCGGCGATGCGGATCTCGACGGTCGAGCCCGAACTCGGCGACGTGATCGTGCCGCCGGTGACCTTCACCGCCTTGTCCAGCGTGATGAGCAGGCCGGTGCCCCGCTTGAGGCCGCCGAAACCCGGGCCGGAGAAGTACTCGTCCGTACGCCACGACGGCTTGCCGCCGGTGAGCACGTTGTCGGCCCACCGCGAGGCCTCCGGCTGGCCCTGGAAGTACACCTGTCTGACCGAGGAAGCGGTCACCGTCGAACCGCCGCCGGACGAGCCGCCGCCCGTCGACGGCTTGACCAGGTAGAAGACCCCCGCGGCCAGCGCGACGATCACGACGGCCGCGAGCGCCGCCACCGCGCGTCCCCACCTCCGCGGCTTCTCGGGGGCCGGAGCGACCGGCGCCTCCTGTCGCGCCGACGCGGGGAGCTGCTCCGCGCGGGTGGGCGCGGGCTGCGCCGCGGTGTGCGGGCCGGGGTACTCGCCCGTCGGGACGTACTGCCCCGTCGGCGGACCCGGGTAGGGGGCGGTGCCGGGGCCGGCGTGCGCGCCCGTGTGCTCGCCGGTGTACGCGGGAACGGGCTGCGGTGCGGTGCCGGCCGGCACGCTCGACGGTGACTCCCCGCGCAGCCCCGCGACGAACTCGGCGCAGCTCGCGTACCGGTCCTCGGGGCGCTTGGCGAGGGCCCTGCGGAAGACGGCGTCGAGGTGGCCGGGCAGCGCCGGATTGCGGGAGGTGATCTTCGGGGCGGGCTGGTTCAGGTGCGCCGAGATGACCGCGGCG
The DNA here is from genome assembly GCF_007858445.1 of Tsukamurella sputi. Taxonomy (GTDB): domain Bacteria; phylum Actinomycetota; class Actinomycetes; order Mycobacteriales; family Mycobacteriaceae; genus Tsukamurella; species Tsukamurella sputi. The sequence goes on from NZ_VIGV01000003.1 coordinate 376,793, forward strand.
GGGGAGTCGCCGGGGAACGGCGGCGCGCCCGTGAGCAGCTCGAAGACGGTGCAGCCCAGTGAGTACAGGTCGGCGCGGTTGTCGAGGTTCTTGTTGTCGAAGGCCTCGGGCGACATGTACGCCATGGTCCCGACGGTGATCCCCGTCGACGTGACGCCGACGGCCTCCCCGGCGGCCTTGGCGATGCCGAAGTCGGCGAGCTTGACCTGCGGCTCACCGTCGGAGTCGAAGGCGACGAGGATGTTCGCGGGCTTGACGTCGCGGTGCGTGATCCGCGCCTGCCGGTAGGCGTAGTCGAGGGCGGCCCCGGCACCGTCGGCGATCTCGATCGCGAGCGGCAGGGGCATCGGCCCGCGCTGGGACAGCATCTGCGCGGTGTCCGGGCCGGCGACGTACTCCATCGTGATCCACAGCCGTCCGTCGACCTCGCCGCGGTCGTACAGGTGGATGATGTTGCGGTGGTTGAGCTGCGCGAGCACGTAGGCCTCGCGGTCGAATCGCGCCTTGTACTGCGGGTTGCTGCTGACGGACGTGTGCAGCAACTTGAGCGCATCCTGTCGGGGCAGGCGCGGGTGCTGGACGAGATACACCTCGCCCATTCCGCCGCCGCCGAGCTTGCGGACCACCCTGTAGCCCGCGATCTGCTGCTCGTTCATCCGCTCCCTCGAAAACGCGACCGCCCGTCGACCGCACCGAGTCAACGGTAGCGGTAGACGGGCGGAAGCGGCGATCGCCGCAGGTCAGACGGTGACCTTGGCCTGCTTGCTGGAGCTCAGGCGCAGCCCGGACTCCTCGCCGAAGGAGAGCTCGCTGTTCAGGCGCTTGGCGTCCTCGAAGTAGCTCATCGACATGCGCCAGTCGTCGGCCTCGCCCTGGCGGGGGAGCTCGGCGAGGGCGCGCTGGACGTACCCGGCCTCGAAGTCGAGCGCGGGGCGGGTGACCATGTCCGGGTCGGCGACGGCGACCGCCGTGTCCAGCCCCTGCGCGTCCATCGTCCGGATCAGCTTGGTGATGTACTTCCACAGCATCCCGACCTTGAGCGTCCACGACGAGTTCGTGTAGCCGATGGCCAGCGCGGCGTTCGGGACGCCCGAGAGCATCGCGCCGCGGTGGATGACGGCGCTCGGCACGTCGACCTCGCGGCCGTCGACCGACAGGCTGACGCCGCCGAGCAGCTTCAGCTTGAGGCCGGTGGCGGTCACGATGATGTCGGCGTCGAGGTGCTCGCCGCTGGCCAGTTCGATGCCGGTCTCGTCGAAGGTCGCGATCTTGTCGGTCGCGACGGCCGCGTCGCCGCTGCGGATCGCCTTGAACAGGTCACCGTCGGGCACGGCGCACAGGCGCTGATCCCACGGGTTGTACGGCGGGTTGAAGTGCACGTCCACCGGGTAGCCCTCGGGAAGGCGCTTGGCGTTCTCGCTGCGGATGATCTTGCGGGCGAGATCGGGGAAGCGCTGCGCGAAGACGTAGACGCCGCGCTGCTGCCAGATGAAGCGCTTGCGCGAGAGGTCGTGGCCGATCTTGTGGCCGAAGGCGCGGTGGAAGAGGTTCGTCAGCGGGTCCTGCTTCGGGACCGGCATGATGTACGTCGGCGTGCGCTGCAGCATCGTCACGTGCGCGGCACGCTTGTCACCCAGGAGCAGCGACGGGACCAGGGTCACCGCGGTCGCACCGGATCCGATCACCACCACCTTCTTGCCGGTGTAGTCCAGGTCCTCAGGCCAGAACTGCGGGTGGACGATCTGCCCCTGGAAGCGGTCGCGGCCGGCGAACTCGGGGGTGAAGCCCTCGTCGTAGTCGTAGTAGCCGGTGCCGGCGAGGATCCAGCCGGCGGTGAGCACGCGGCGCTCGCCGGCGTGGTCGATCTGCAGCGTCCAGCGGCCGTCCTCGCTGGACCAGTCGGCGGAGACCACCTTGTGGTCGTAGCGGACCTTGTCGAGGAGGTCGTTCTCCTGCATGGTCTCGTGCAGGTAGTCGAGGATCTTGTGCGCGTCGGCGATCGAGTCTTTGGACTCCCACGGCTTGAACTCGTAGCCGAAGGTGTGCAGGTCCGAGTCGGAGCGGATGCCGGGGTACTTGAAGAGGTCCCAGGTGCCGCCGAAGGTCGAGCGACCCTCGAGAATCGCGAAGGACTTCCCGGGCAGCTCGGTGGTGATGTAGTGGCCGGCGCCGATGCCGGAGATGCCGGCGCCGATCACGATGATGTCGAGGTGCTCGGGCGTGGTGCTCGTCATGCTTGTTTCTCCTGGTCTCCGACGTGTCAGCCGGACTCAGTGATAGAACCGATGACTTACTCTCTCGCTCAGCGGCGCTGCGCGGCCAGCGCAGAGTGCACCCGGTTGCCCCACCGTTTGGTGCAGATCGTCACGACGGGCCGTCGGGGCCCAGCCAGCGCAGCACGTCGAGGGCCACGGCCACGCCCGTCGGGTTCTCGGCGAGCGGCCGGGGGAGCAGCTCGTCGGCCCTGGTCAGACGCCGGATCACGGTGTTGCGGTGCGTGTAGAGGCGCTCCGCGGTGCGGGAGGTGTTGAACTGCTCGTCGACGTACGCCGCGACGGTCTCCCGCGTCTCCCGATCGGCGGTCAGCAGGCCGCCGAGGGTGTCGCGGACGAACTCGTCGGCCTTCCCGGTATCGCTCGTGACCAGCGAGATCAGCGCGATGTCGTCGTAGCCGGCCACGCGTCGCCGGGTACGCAGGCGGGTCATGACGCGTTGTGTGGTCCCGGCGTCGAGGTGGCTGCGACGGAATCCGTCGAGGTCCTCGCCCGGCCGTCCGATCGCGACGCGCACCTCGGGGTGGTCGGCCAGTTCGCGGGCCAGGTCCACGGAATCGAGGACGACGGTGCCCGGCAGCCACAGCCACAGCGCCGACGCACTCGCGACCACGGTCAGCGGGCGCGGGGTTCCGGCGCGCCGGGCGAGCGCATGGGCGGCGGCGTCCAGGTCGCCGACGGCGCCGGTGGTCCAGACGACGGCCGCGGTGTGCGGTCCGGTGAGCCGGTAACCGAGCTGTTGTTCGGCGCGCGACCGGGTGATGGGGGCGCCCTCGAGGATCAGCGAGACCGTGGCCAGACGGTCCGCGTTCGTCCCCGTGGTCAGCTGCTCGCGTTCGCCGGCCATGCGGATCGTGATGGCGTCGATGGTGTCGTCGACGTACGTCGACATGGACGCCCAGGTGATCGCCAGGAGTTCGCGCAGTTCGGCTGGGTCGTCGGTGAGCTCGAAGCAGACGTTCATCCATAACGTCCAGGCGGTGTTGAGGCCCTTGCGGTAGGTGTCGATGCCATGCAGGTCGAGGCCCCGTCGAACGAGGTCGCGCGCGACGGCGAGCGCGTCGGCGGAGTCGATGTTCGGCGGCACCCGGCGGCCCGGGTGGGCCAGGTTGTGCGCGGCCCAGTGCAGCATGACGGCGGTGTCCGAGTTGCGCACCAGCTCGGCGAGGGTGGGATCGGCGGCGATCGGGGAGAGGATGATGCCGGTCAGCGTGGCGTCCTGCAGCGCGATCACCCACTCCTCGGGCGCGTTGCTCGCGAACTCCGCGGCACGTCGGATCAGCTCCTTCACCCGGTCCGAGGGCTCGGGCCAGCTCTGCTCCGTCGGCGCACCCATGAGGGGAACCCTACTGACCCGGTGGCCGAACTAGGGTGTGCGCGTGACGCGAATGCGGGCGGTGGTCGACGGGGCGGACGCCCATCAGGTCCCGCTGTACCTCGCCGGGCTGGTTCTGGGGGCGGTGCTCGGGCTCGCAGTCCCGACGGTGGCGGGCCCCGCCGAGTCCCTCATCAACCCCGTGCTCGCGCTGCTGCTCTACGCGACCTTCCTCGGGATCCCGTTCGCACGCATGGGGGAGGCCCTGCGGGACGTGCGCTTCCTCGGCACCGTGCTGGCGGTGAACTTCGTCGCCGTGCCGATCGTCGCCCTCGCAGTGTCGCGGGTCGTGGCGCACGACCGCGTGCTGCTCGTCGGGGTGTTGTTCGTGCTGCTCACGCCGTGCGTGGACTACGTGATCGTGTTCAGCGGACTCGCCGGCGGCGCGAAGGACCGGCTGCTTGCCGCCGCGCCGCTGCTGATGCTGGTGCAGATGGTGCTGCTGCCGCTGTACCTCTGGCTCTTCGTGGGCGCGGAGGTGGTGCGCACCGTGGACTACGGGCCGTTCGCCGAGGCGTTCCTGTGGGTGATCGCGGTGCCGCTGCTACTTGCGGGGGCGACGCAGCGGGCCGCTGCCCGGACTCGGTGGGGCGCGACGGTGGCATCGGTGATGACGGACGCGATGGTGCCGATCATGGTGCTGACGCTCGCGGTGGTCGTCGCGTCGCAGATCGCGGGCGTGCGCGATCAGCTCTCGTCACTGGCGCTCACCGTCCCGGTGTACGTACTGTTCGTGCTGGTGATGACGCCGGTGGGAGCGGCTGCCGGGCGTTTCGCCGGCCTCGACGTGCCGAGCCGGCGCAGCATCGTCTTCAGTGGTGTCACCCGGAACTCCCTGGTGATCCTTCCGCTGGTCCTGGCGCTGCCCGCCGCGTACGGCCTGGCGCCGCTGGTGGTCGTGACGCAGACCCTCGTCGAGTTGGTGGTGATGGTCGTCTTCGTCCGGCTCATCCCGAGGCTGATCGCCTAACCCGGATGCGCCGATCGCTATCTTGGCTTGATGGATGCGGATTTCGGGCGGTCGTCCCGTCGGGGAGTAACCCCTCTCGGCGTGTTCGGGACCATCCTCGCCCTGCTCGTCGCGATCGAGGTGCTCGCCTGGCTCTGGGCGCATACCCTCGGCGCCGACCTCCTGTGGTCGGTGACCACCCTGCTCCTCGGCGTCGTGCTCATCGTGGTGTGGCTCGTCTACCTCGTGACCTGGGCGGCGCGTCGCAGGCGATTCGCGTGGCACCTGCTGATCATCCCGACTATCGGCCTGCTCGGGCTCGCGGTGGCGTTCACGGGTCTGCCCCAGAAAGCGCGGTGGTCCTACGACGAACCCCGGCTCACGGCGGCCGCACGGGCGGCGCTCGCGGATCCGCGTGGGGTGTTCCGCGATCAGGGGGATCGACGGATCGGGACCCAGGCCGTGGCAGCGATCGCCAAGGCCGGTGGAGTCGTGACCTTCTCGGTTCCCGGCGGGGATTCTTGACCGTGACGGTGCTCCAGTACAGGCCGGACGGGAGCTCTCCGGACGACTGCGGCCGGATACGATGCACGAGCCTGTCCGACGACTGGTGGCTCGTCCGCGTCGACTAGCAGCCCGGGCCCTGGTCCTCGGCGCTGGATCTTGTCGGGAGACGAGTCAGGCCGGGTCTACGACCCGGCCTGAACTGCAAACTTTGAGCTGCCTGCGAGAATCGAACTCGCGACCTTTTCATTACGAGTGAAGCGCTCTACCGACTGAGCTAAGGCAGCGTGGCCACCCGCGAACGCGTGACCGAGGACCAAGTGTACTGACCACCGTCGCGACCACCAAATGCCCCGCTCAACTGGGCCGTCGCGCCATGACCTGCTCGCGCAGGATATCCGCGTGCCCGAGGTGTTGCGCCAGCTCGCGCAGTACGTGGAGGTAGACCCACCGCACCGGCAGCGGCCCACGCCGGTTCCCGGTCACCACGTCATCCAGGGTCACGGTCGCTGTCGCCCGACGGGACGCGGCATGCGCGTCCGTGTGGTCGACCAGTACGGACGCGACGGTGTCTTCGGGATCCAGGTCGAAGGAGTCGTCCGGCGTCGCGGGGATACCGATCTCGGCGCGCGAGCGACAGGTGAACGCCTCATCGAACCAGACCCGCTCGACGAATGCGGCGTGCTTGATCAGTCCCAATAGGGTCGTCTTCGACGGAACGAACGACGCTCGCGCCTCCTCCTCGGTGAGGCCGTCGAGAGTGGCGGCGAGCCGCGCGCGGTGCTCGTCGAGGAAGGCGTCGAACTGTTCCCGCAGCGGCGCGTCGAATACGGCCGGCTCGATCGTGGGCATCGTCATGATCACCGCCGCCGCGGGAGGATCCGAATCAGGAAGAACATGATCACGGCGACGGCCAGGAGGAGCGGCACACCGACGACGATCCCGAAGAACACCGCCATCTCTGTGTTCACGTCCTGTGCGCACTCGGATGTCCGTCCGCATTCGCTCAGTCCGGACTCGGCGAGTATCGGAACCGTCTGCATGCTCAGATCCTACGAGAACTCCGTCGCCGCACCCCCTGCACGCGGCGCCTCACTGTATCTGTGGAATCGCCGATGACCTGCGGATACGCGAGGTATGCGTGGCACGCATCGCTCTGCAGATCACCACGCACATCGTGCGACATCCGCCGCTACGACGAATCTGTGCTCCCCGGCGGCCGCCCCGGACCGCGCATGGGGCGCGCTTTCGCGGGCATCCGGCCGGCATCGTCGAGTGCGCGTCGCAGCAGGACCTCGATCTGCGCATTCACACTGCGTAGATCGTCGGCGGCCCACTTGGCGAGCGCGCGGTACACCTCGGGGTCGATGCGGAGCGGGACCGCCTTGCGGCCCCGCTCCGGCCGGTCGCCCGAGGGCTCCGGAGTATCGACGGTGCTCACTAGCTGTACAGGCTCCCCGTGTTCACCACCGGCGTCGCCCGCGAGTCGGAACACAGCACCACCAGGAGGTTCGAGACCATCGCGGCGCGCCGCTCGTCGTCCAGTTCGACGATGCCGTTGGCCTCGAGTCGAGTGAGCGCGTTCTCCACCAGCCCGACGGCCCCGTCGACGATCTTCGAGCGCGCGGCGAGCAGCGCGGACGCCTGCTGGCGCTGCAGCATCGCCTGTGCGATCTCGGGGGCGTAGGCGAGCGCGGAGATGCGGGCCTCGAGGATCTCGAGCCCGGCCAGTTCGACGCGGGCGGCGACCTGCTCGGCGAGCTCGGCCGCCACCTGGTCGGTCGAACCGCGCAGCGAGGTCGCGCCGGCCACGGCGTCGTCGGCGTCGTAGGGGTGGCTGGTGGTCACGTGCCGCAGCGCCGATTCTGCCTGGGAGACGATGAACTCCTCGTAGTCCTCCACGGCGAAGGTGGCGCGCGCGGTGTCGGCCACCTGCCAGACGATGATCGACGCGATGTTCACCGGATTGCCGGTCGAGTCGTTGACCTTGAGTTCGGCGGTCTCGAAGTTGTGCACGCGCACCGAGACCCGCTGGCGAGTGGTGAGCGGCAGTACGAGACCGAGGCCCTGGCTGCGTACGGTGCCGACGTACTTGCCGAAGAGCTGCACCACGAGGGTGTGGCCCGGCGCGACCACCACGACCATGCTGATCAGGAGCAGCGCGGCGATGGCGAGGAGCACGCTGATCGCGATCAGTGCCGGCGTCTGCGTCGAGATCGACAGCACGACGATCCCCACGGCCCCGCCGACGAGTGCGAGGAAACCGAAGAACGCTCCCACGGCGGCGCCCGCCCCCGCGTGCCATGCCGCTCGTTCCGTGATGGCCACCTGGGTGTCCTCGGGTTGAACGATGCCTGTCATCACCCCTCCTTATTCTGATATCACTTATCTAAGTGATATCAGTTTTCTGCTTGCGACGTCAAGGACGCGTCAGGGTCCCGTCAACATCCCTTCTCGGCGGGCGCGGCCGGCAATAGCGTTCGACGGCATGACCTTCCTGCTGATCGTGACCGGCGTTCTGTTGCTGATGCGCCTGGTCAACGAGCTGTACTACCGGCGCTCCGACGGTCGGGCGATCGAATCGCGCTGAACCGAAGGCTTGACGTCAACCGGGGTTCATAAGCGAGCCTGGAGGCATGGCTGACGACCTCGCGCGGGACCTCTCCCGCGACCTTCCGGACATCCTCGGCGACGGTGCCGCTGCCGACGCCACGGCGATCGTGGACTTCGTCGCCGAGGTGCTCGAGGCGCAGCGCGTGGGCAGCGTTCCGCGTGTGCGCTCGCTGTTCCGCGACGATGCGGTGTGGACCACGGCGCACGGACGCCGCCTGCACGGCCGCGCCGCGATCGACGCCTTCCTCGCGCGCACGGTGCGCGGCGCGATGGCGCGTGGCGCCGCCGAGTACGCCGTCGAGCGCATCCTCTTCGTCCGGCCCGACGTCGCCGCGGTCAGTGTTCGCGTCCGGCCGCTCGGTCCCGACGGTGCACCGCTCCCGGCGGTCCCGGAGTCCGCGCCGCTCTACGTGTTGTCCAAGGACGACGGCGCCTGGCGCATCGCCGCGGCGCAGTCGACGGCCGTCTTCGACGATCCTGCCGCGCAGCAAAGGCGAGCCGGGTAGCCTTCGCTCGACGTTCGGTGCGCTGACGTCCGGTTCGGCAATCGCGCGAACCGCCTCCCACGAAAGTGGAACGTGTTACAGTTCTGCCCACGAGACCGTGAGCGTCGAGCTGTCCTGCCTGGGCTTTTCCGACGGCGCTGCGGGAGAGGGGTAGCACCATGGCGGTAACCGAATCCGATGTCGACGCCACGGCCGACGAGGCCGTCGACGAGCCGGAGACCACGCAGAAGATCAGCACGGCGAAGCCGAAGACCTCGAAGGCCGCCGCACCCTCCGAGGAGAAGCCGGCGCCGCGCGGGATCGTCGTCACGCCGCTGATGCTGGGCCTTTCGGCGGTCGTCGTCGTCCTCGCCGTCGCCGCGACGGCCTTCGGCTTCCTGTGGCAGTCCGCAGCTTCGGACCGTGACGATGCGCGTGACCAGCTCGCCGCCGTCACGCAGACGCAGGAGACGAACGCGCGCGCCCAGGACATCGCGAAGAAGTACGCGATCGGCGTGGCCACCATCGACTACCAGAACCTGGGCGCGTGGCGAACATCGCTCACCGCGGGCACCACTGATGAGTTGACCAAGCAGCTGCGGGAGGTGGCCACCCAGTTCGAGCAGATCGTCGTGCCACTGCAGTGGCAGTCGACGGCGACCCCGCTCGGCACGATCGTCACGTCCAACAAGGATGGACTGATCGCCGTCAACGTCTTCCTGAACATGGTCACGAAGAGCACACAGCGTCCCGAGGGCATCCCGTCGACGGCGACCTACACGCTCACGATCGACACCAAGCAGGACTGGAAGATCAGCGATGTCAGCGGCGTGGACGCCGCGCTGGCCGGCAAGTAACGACCCCCACGAAGAACGGCGGCGGCCTCCGGGCCGCCGCCGTTCCGTCGTCCGGTCCCTGCGGTCAGGGCTGGCCGGGGAGCAACTGCACCATCAGGCCCTCGCCGTCGGCGAGCAGCGTGCCGTCCTCCTCGGTGAGACGGGCGGTGATGAAGGTCTTGCGACCCTCGACGCGGTCGACCTTGCCCTCGATGATCAGGGGCACGTCGAGCGGGGTCACCTTGCGGTAGTTGACGTGCAGGTACGCGGTCCGGCTGATCGGCCGCTTCGCGGCGTAGACCACATTGCCGAAGTTGTCGTCGAAGATCAGCGGCAGCACGCCGCCGTGCGCCACCCCGCCGCCGCCGAGGTGGTAGCGCCGCAGCACGCCCCGCGCGACCACGGACTCCTCGTCGAACTTCTCCACGTGGAAGGGCGGCATCAGCAGGCTGCCGCGGCCGGGCAGGTCCATGCTGCGGTTCGCGGGTCCCTTGCCCTCGCGTGCCGCGTACGGAGCCAGCAACTCCACGAGTTCAGCGGCGCGGTCGCGCGCCTGCTGGTACACCTCATCGGTGGCGTCGACGCACACCGCGAGGTCCTGCAGCCTGCGCATGTTCTCGACGAACTCGCCGAACGAGGGCGGCGGTGCGGCCGGCCGAAAACGCGGGATCTCACTCCGCAGGTCCACCTTGTCCGAATCCGGCTCGCTCATTCCTCAGACCTTACTCAGCACCAAACCGCTGGTCGGAACCCCGGTCCCGGCGGTGACCACCGCGCGCTCCGCGCCCGCGATCTGGTTGGCGGCCGTTCCGCGCAGCTGGCGCACCGCCTCGGCGATGCCGTTCATGCCGTGGATGTAGGCCTCGCCCAGCTGCCCGCCGTGCGGGTTCAGGGGCAGGGATCCGTCGAGCTCACACGCCCCGGACGCCAGGAACGACGGTGCCTCGCCCCGCCCGCAGAAGCCGAGCTCCTCGAGCTGCATGAGCACGTACGGGGTGAAGTGGTCGTAGAGCACCGCCAGGTCCACGTCTGACGGTGCCATGCCCGCCTGGGCCCACAGCTGCCCTCCGACGACGCCCATCTCGGGCAGGCCGGTGAGGCCGTCGCGGTAGTAGCTGGTCATCACGTACTGGTCGGGGCCGCTGCCCTGCGCGGCGGCGGCGATCACCGCGGGTGTCCGTTGCAGGTCGCGGGCGCGCTCGGCGCTCGTGATCACCAGCGCCACACCGCCGTCGGACTCCTGGCAGCAGTCCAGCAGGTGCAGCGGCTCGGCCACGTACCGCGACGCCTGGTGCTCCTCCAGCGTGATCGGCTTGCCGAAGAACCACGCCCGCGGGTTCGTGGCGGCCCGCGCGCGGTCCAGCACGGCCACGCGGCCGAAGTCCTCACTCGTGGCGCCGAAGTCGTGCATGTACCGGCGGGCCGCCATGGCGACGGTGGCCGCAGGCGTGGCGATGCCGGCGGGGTAGTGGAAGGCGTTGTCGATGCCGTTGGTGTTCACCTGCTGTGCTGCGGCGTTCGAGACCTGCCCGAACCGGTGCCCGGACCGCTCGTTGAAGGCGCGGTAGGCCACCACCACGTCGGCCACCCCGGTCGCGACGGCCATCGCCGCCTGCTGCACGGTCGCGGCGGCGGCGCCGCCCCCGAAGTTGATGCGGCTGAAGAACTTCAGCTCGGGGATCTGCAGTTCGCGGGCGACGGCGATCTCGGAGTTGGTGTCCATCGTGAAGGTCACGAGGCCGTCGACGTCCTGCGGCGTGAGGCCGGCGTCGTCGAGTGCCGCCCGCACGCACTCCACCGCGAGCCGCAGCTCGCTGCGGCCGGAGTCCTTCGAGAACTCGGTGGCCCCGATGCCGGCGATCGCGGCCCTGCCGCCCAGCCCGCTCATGCCGGTAGCACCACGGTCGCGGTGCCCGAGATGTGATCGCCCAGGCCGCCCTTCGCCGTCACCGCTATCGTCACGGCGGCACCGTCGACCTCCGTGACGGTGCCCGAGAAGTGCAGGGTGTCGCCGGCGTAACAGGGAGCGCCGAGACGGATCGAGATGGTGCGCACGAAGGCCTCCGGGCCCGCCCAGTCGGTCAGGTATTTCTGGACCAGGCCGTTGTCGGTGAGGATGTTGACGAAGATGTCCTTGCTGCCACGTGCGTGCGCCGCATCGCGATCGTGGTGCACGTCCTGGAAGTCGCGGGTCGCGATCGCGGTGGTCGCCACGAAGGTGGTGCTCGCGTGGATCGTCATGGGCGGCAGCGCCGTCCCGACGGTGACCTCGGCCGCCGTCAGGGTTGCGGGGTACGTCATGCCACCTCCCAGGCGGGCAGGGTCAGCTCGTCGTCGACCCGAAGAAACACTGCTTTCACACGCATTCCGATCTCGACCGTGGCGGGGTCCGCGTCGATGAGTTCGCCGAGGATGCGGACGCCCTCGTCGAGTTCCACGAGCGCGACGACGAAGGGCAGTCGCTTACCGGGAACCTTCGGGTGGTGGTGCACCACGAAGCTGAAGACCGTTCCGGCGCCGGGGGAGACCACGTAGTCGGGGGTGAGAGCCAGGTCCCCGCCGGGGTCCATCGGGCCGGGCGGATGGCGGAGCGTCTCGCCCCAGCGCTGGATGCGCAGTTCGCCTGCCTTCGCACCCTCCCAGTAGAAGGCGGTATCGCGCGAGATCACGGGGCGCAGCACGCCGCCCGCATATGCGGAGGCGTCGATGATCCGCCCGCTGGGTCCCTCGGTGGGTGCGGCGCCCGCCGCGGAGGGCTCGGCCGAGGGCGGCCGGAACTTGAGGATCCGGAAGACCATCTCGGCGACCACCTCGTCGCCCACGCGCCACAGCGTGCGGGTCGTGAAGAACCAGCCCTCGCCGAGTCCGGTCTTCTTGGGCCCCACCACGTCCTCCAAGCGCGACGAGGCCGTGATCTCCTCGCCCGGCCGGACGTGCCGGTGGTAGGTCTGATCGGAGTTGGTGGCGACGACCGACGTGAAGCCGAGCTCGTCGAGGGCCTCCGTCATGAGGCCCAGTGGGTCGTCGCCCGCACGCTCGCCGTGCAGCCCGCGCATCGACCACACCTGTGCCATCGCGGGCGGCGCCACGGGGCCGCCGAACACCGATGCCGCCGCGAAATCGGGATCCGAGTACAGCGGGTTGGTGTCGCCGATCGCCTCGGTCCAGTTGTTGATCATCGGCTGGTTCACCGGATCCCGGCCGGCGCGCGGCGCGGAATCGCCGAGCGCCCGGATCCGTTCCGCGGCGGCGAGGACGGCCGCGGTGGTCTCCTCCGCGCTGCCGGCGGTCATCGGGGCACCCGCGGCAGCTGCAGGCCCATGAGCGCGATCAGTTCCCGCTGGATCTCGTTGACGCCGCCGCCGAAGGTCAGCACGAGGTGCCGCTTGGCCTGGATGTCCAACCATCGGAGTAGTTCCGCGGTCGCGGGCTCCGCCGGATCTCCGTGGGTGCCCACGGTCTCCTCGAGTAGCGCCGTCAGTCCCTGGATCCGGTCGGAGCCGAAGACCTTCGTGGCGGAGGCGTCCGCCACGTCGACGGGGCCGCCGGCCTCGGCGGCGGCGACCTGCCAGTTGAGCAGCTCGTTGATGAGCTCCGCCGCGCGGACGCGGGCCAGTGCCTCCGCGACGTCGGGCACGCCGAGCAGTTCCTGCTCGTGGGCCCAGGCGTCCACCCGGTCGTAGAGCGCGCCGATCCGGCCGGACGGGCCGAGCATGACCCGCTCGTGGTTGAGCTGCGTGGTGATCAGCTTCCAGCCCTCGTTCTCCGCGCCCACCAGCATGTCCACGGGCACGCGGACGTCGTTGTAGTAGGTGGCGTTCACGTGGTGCGCGCCGTCCGCGGTGATGATCGGCGTCCAGCTGTAGCCGGGATCGGTGGTGTCCAGGATGAGGATGGAGATCCCCTTGTGCTTGGGCGCCTCCGGATCGGTGCGCACCGCGATCCACACGTAGTCGGCGTCGTGGCCGCCCGTGGTGAAGATCTTCTGGCCGTTCACCACGTAGTGGTCGCCGTCGCGGACCGCGGTGGTGCGCAGCGAGGCGAGGTCGGTACCGGCCTCGGGCTCGGTGTAGCCGATCGCGAAATGCACCTCGCCGGAGAGTATCTTCGGCAGGAACTTCGCCTTCTGCTCCTCGGTGCCGAAGGCCTGCAGCGTCGGGCCCACGGTCTGCAGCGTGACCGAGGGCAGCTGCACGTCGGCGCGCGACGCCTCGTTCGCGAACAGGTACTGCTCGATCGGTCCGAAGCCCTTGCCGCCGTATTCGATCGGCCATCCCACGCCGAGTCGGTCGTCGAGGCCCATGCGCCGCACCACGTTCCGGAACGCCTCGCCGTGGCGCTGCACCAGCATCTCGGCGCGCTCCTCGGGCGTCATCAACGCGGAGAAGTAGTCGCGCAGCTCGGCCTGCAGCGCGCGCTGCGCGGTGGTCAGCGCGAGGAACCGGCCGGACTCGTCGGCGCCGACGGCGTCGTCGCGGTGCGCGGCGGCGAGTGCTCGCACGGTCTGCGGGACGCCGCCCACGAACCGCGTCAGGTCCTTGATCGTGGAATAGAACCGGTGCAGCGGGTACGTCGCGTCCACGCCGATGCCGCCGTGCAGGTGGTGGCAGGTCCGCACGGCCGACGGCGCCTCCGCCGCCAGCCAGTGCGCCGCCAGCGCCGTGGCCTCGTCGGCAGGGGAGCCGGTGCTCACGCGCCAGGCGGCCGAGACGGCGGCGAGGTGCAGGGTCCGGGACGCGATGTAGACGTCGGCGATCTGCTGCGCGACGGCCTGGAACGCGCCCAGCGGCCGGCCGAACTGCTCGCGCTTGCGCAGGTGGTCGACGGTGAGCGCCAGGGCCCCGGCGAGCGCACCGTCGGCCACGGCGGCGGCACCGGCCAGGCCGCACTCCCGTACGGCCTGAGCGACGGTCCCGTCGGTCGAACCGCCGAGCGCCGCCTCGGCCGGCACCTCGACGCCGGCCAGGTCGACGGTGCCCTCCGGCGTCGCGGCGGATGTGGGGCTCGGCGTGACGGTCACGCCGGGGGCGCCGGCGGGCACCACGAAGACGGCGGCGCCGTCGTCGGTGGTGGCGCTCACGAGCAGGTGCGCGGCGTGCTGCGCGTAGCCGACGGCGACCTTTCGGCCGGTCAGCGCCCAACCGCTCGCGGTCCGCACGGCGCGCGTCCCGGGGGCGACGGGCACCGCGGCCCCCGCCTCGCCGAGCGCGCCCACGATGAGTTCTTCGCCGGTCAGAGCGGCGGGGAGGAGCTGGGCGCGCTGCTCGGCGGTGCCGTGCGCTGCGACGGGCAGGATGCCCAGCGCCAGGCCGGACAGCACCGGTGCGGCGATCGCGAGACGGCCGGCCTCGGTGAGTACCGCGGCCACTTCCTCGGCGCCCAGCCCGGCGCCGCCGAGGCTCTCCGGTGCTGCGAGGCCCAGCAGGTCGGCCCGGGCGAGGTCCGCCCAGGTGGCGCGCCAGGCCTCGTCGTCCCGGGTGTCCCCTCCCGCGGCGCCCCCCGTCTCGCGCGCGGCGGCGTGCCCCAGCACGTCGGCCGCGAGGCCGGCGACGGCCACCTGGTTCTCGTCCGGACGGAAGTCCACGCGCACTCCTGATCTCGATACCGCGTACAAACGGTGAAACGTGTTCTATTTTTAGCAAGTGGAGTGAACGCTCGCAAGCAGTTCGACGAAAGGGTGACCATGCGATTCACGTACGCCGAGGCGATGACGGATCCGTCGTACTACGTCCCGCTCGCGCAGGCGGCGGAGGAGGCGGGCTATCACAGCATGTGCGTGGCGGACAGCATCGCGTATCCGGAGGTCTCCGACTCCACGTACCCGTACACGCCCGACGGGAGCCGGGAGTTCCTCGAGGGCAAGGAGTTCATCGAGACCTTCGTGCTCGCCTCGGCGCTGGCGGCGTCCACGAAGACCCTGCGGTTCACGCCCTTCGTGCTCAAGCTGCCGATCCGGCCGCCCGTGCTGGTGGCCAAACAGGCCGCCTCGCTCGCGTCGATGAGCGGGAACCGGTTCTCGCTCGGAGTGGGGATCAGCCCGTGGCCCGAGGATTTCGAGATCATGGGCGTGCCCTTCGAGCGCCGCGGCAAGCGGATGGACGAGTGCATCGAGATCATCAAGGGCCTATCGACCGGGGAGTACTTCGAATACCACGGCGAGTTCTTCGACATCCCCTCGATCAAGATCGCGCCCGTGCCCACGGAGCCCTTGCCCGTCCTGGTGGGCGGGCACGCCGACGCGGCGCTGCGCCGGGCCGTGCGCCTGTGCGACGGCTGGATGCACGCCGGCGGCGACGGTGAGGAACTCGACCGCATGCTCGCCCGCATCGACGAGCTGCGCGCGGAGCACGACAAGAAGGAGTTCGAGATCCACGTGATCTCGCTGGACGCCTACACCGTGGACGGCATCAAGCGACTCGAGGACAAGGGCGTCACCGACGTGATCGTCGGCTTCCGCCTGCCCTACCAGCTCGGTCCGGACACCGAGCCGCTGCAGCCGAAGATCGATCACCTGCGGCGCTACGCCGATTCCGTCATCAGCAAGTTCGCCTGAGCACCGCTTCGTCCGAGCCGAGGAGACCCCGATGAAAGACGATCACCCAGCAGTCCTCGCCGGCCGCGCCTCCCAGGCCGCCGCCAGCGGCCACCGCAAGGAGGAGTGGCTGGACCTCTTCGCCGAGAACGGCGTCGTCGAGGATCCGGTGGGCCCGTCGGGCTTCGATCCCGAGGGGAAGGGCCACCACGGTCGTGAGGAGATCGCGGCCTTCTACGACAAGACGATCGGCATCGCCGATTCCCTCGAGTTCCTCTTCGACGACGGCTTCGCCTGCGGTGACGAGGTGGCCTTCACCGGCCTCATCCGCACCGTCCTCGGTGGGCACGTCATCGATGCCGAGGGCGTGTTCACCTACAAGGTCGACGATGCCGGGAAGATCGTCGCGCTGCGTGCCTTCTGGGAGGTCGACCGCGCGATGGCCACTGCTCGCCCCGTCGACTCCTGAGCAGCCGGAACCGGACTCGAACGCGGTCACGACGCGAATAGCACGGCGTGAGCTTGTTCGAGCCCGGTTTCCGACGCTAGCGCGCGGTGAACACCGCGTCCGCGAGCACCGGTGCGGAGCGCTCCACCGACTCCGCCGTCACGAGATGGCGTTCGCCGTCGCGCCAGATCCGCACGCGCAGGGTCTCACCCGGCAGCATGATCCCGGCGAACTTCGCCGACCACGACGTCACCGCGCCGGCGTCCCCGTCGAGCACGGCGTCCGTGACCGCCTTGGCGACGATCCCGTAGGTGCACAGCCCGTGCAGGATCGGCGCATCGAAGCCGGCGCCCTTCGCGAACGCCGGATCCGAATGGAGCGGGTTCCGGTCGCCGCACAGCCGGTACAGCAGCGCCTGCTGTGGCAGCGTCGGCACGTCCACCGTCACATCGGCGTCGCGATCCGGCAGCTCGAGCTTCTCCGACGGTCCGCGGTCACCGCCGAAACCGCCCTCGCCCCGGGCGAAGATGGACGAGCGCGCGGTCCACAGCGGCTCGCCCGCATCGTCGACGACCTCGGTCTCCTGCCAGATCACGGCTGCCTTGCCCTTGTCGTGCACGTCGCTGATCCGCGTGCGCGCGACCGCGGTTCCGGACGTCGGCAGCGGCCGGTGCGCCGTCACCGACTGGCTGCCGTGCACGACCTTGGCGAGGTCGATCTCGACGCCGGGGAAGGACACCTTCGGAGCCTCGGTGGCGTGGAAGTTCTGGGCCACGGTGGCGAAGGTGGGCAGCACGACGGTGTTCTGCTCGGTGACGTAGCGCAGCTCGCGCGAGGACAGCGGATCGGCACCCGCGCCGAGGGCCAGCTGGTAGAGCAGCACGTCCGAGGTGCTCCAGGAGAAGTCGGCGGTGCCGAGGTCGGTACCGATCGCGACCGACGGGTCGATGGGCATGGATCTCCCTTGGCGGTAGGTCTTCGATGGTCTATTCGTAGGTGATGTGCACGGCCGCGCTGCGGCGCATCGACTGGCAGGCGAGGATGAGGCCGTCGTCGAGGTCCTCCTGATCGAGGACCTCGTTGTGGGCGAGCTCGACGTCCCCGTCGACGAGGCGGCACGCACAGGCGCTGCAAGCGCCCTCGCGGCACGAGTACGGCGCGTCGATGCCCGCTTCGAGCATCACGTCCAGCAGCTTCTTCTCCGCGGGCCACGCGAGCTCGGTGGTCTTCCCGTCCAGTTCGACGGTGACGGTGCCCCCATCGTCCGCGGGGGCGGGGGCGGGAGTGTCCTCGACCGGGAGTTCCTCGGCCTCGGCGATCGCGGCCTTCTCCTCCGCCTCCTCCTGCGCGGCCTCCACCTCGAAGGGATTGCGCGGCAAGGAGCGGAACTTCTCGATGTGCACCTCGCGGCGGGCCTTGCCCAACGAGCTCATGGCCTCCGAGACGGCGTCCATGAACGGACCCGGCCCGCAGACGAAGACCTCGCGCGAGGCGTAGGGCGCGGCCAGCGCGGCGAGGTTCGCGGCGCTGGGCAGGCCCTGCACCGATTCGAGCCAGTGCACCACGACCAGCCGTTCGGGGTACTTCCGGGTGAGCTCGGCCAGCGCGGAGGCGAAGATCACCGACTGCGCATCGCGGTTGGCGTAGATCAGCGCCACGGATCCGGTGCCGGTCTCCAGCACCGAGCGCAGGATCGACAGGATCGGTGTGATGCCGCTGCCGCCTGCGAAGAGCACCATGTCCACGTCCACGGACTTCGGCGTGAAGATGCCGGCGGGCACCAGTACGTCGATCTCCATGCCGGGCGTCGCGTTGTCGCACAGCCAGTTCGACGCGTAGCCCTCGGTGGTGCGCTTGACCGCCACGCGCAGCGGCCCTTCGTCGTGCGGCGCGCTGCACAGCGAGTAGCACCGGGCCACGGAACCGGTCTGATCGCTGGGGACGCGCAATGTGAGGAACTGGCCGGGCTTGTAGCGGAACAGGTCCGCGGATTCCTCGGGCACCTCGAACTCGATCGAGTGCGCGTCGTGCGTCTCCGCGACCACCTTGGCGACCAGCAGTCGGTGGATGCTCACCTTAGGGACTCTCCTCCTGGGGACCGGACTCGGGCACGGGCACCGTGCCGAGTTTCGCCGCGCGGGCGATCGATTCCATCAGTCGTGGGCACGTGGGCCGCAGGGCGGTGCCGGCGCCGTCGGCGGCGAACACCTCGCACTGCGAGGCGGAACCGCACCACTGGATCGATGTCTGTTCGCGGCTGTTCTTCTTGACCTGCACCGCGACGCCGCAGGTTCCGCACGCGAGCGGGACGTACCCGTCGGTGAGGAAGCCCTCGCGGTCGGTCACCGTCGACGGCATCGTCACCGGCTCGCCGAACATCGTCACGGTAGACGGCATGGGATCAGGCCTCCGCCGACCCGGAATCGGAGCCCGCGGCCGACTTCTCGGCGGCCTGGCGCGCGATGTTCTCGGCGACCTCGGCCTCCCACGCCTCGACGGCATGGGAGGTGTCGATCTCGAACTCGAAGCGCTGCGTCATATCCTCCGTGACGTCCGCCGCATCGACGTAGAACTGCTCGTACCAGCGGCGCAGCTGGTAGACGGGGCCGTCCTCCTCGCACAGCAGCGGGTTGTCGATACGGGTTTTGTTCTTCCAGATCTCCACGTCCTGCAGGAAACCCAGGCCCACGTTCTTGGCGAACTTGCCGGCCAGGTAGTCCGACTTCTCGTCGTCGAAGCCGGGCAGCTTCTTGACCTTCACGCCGTACATGAGTTTGAACGAGTTCTGATCGATCGGGTAGTGGCAGTTGATCAGGATGTTCTCGATCAGAAAGCCCTTGTAGTCGTTGTGCAGGTAGTTGATCATGTACGACGGTCCGAAGTAGTGCGCCTCGGACTTGAGCAGCACGTCGTCGCCGCCGGCCAGGCCGATGTCGACGACGTCGTTGCGGCCCTTGGTGTCCAGGTACTGCGAGGCGATGTGCCCGTCGAAGACGTTCTTGAAGTACGTGGGCAGGCCGTAGTGGATGTAGAAGAAGTGCGGCATGTCGACCACGTTGTCGACGATCTCGCGGCAGTTGCTGTTCTCGATGACGATCTCGTTCCACACCCAGTTCGACCACTCGGGCCCGTCGACGTCACCGTCGATCTTGGGGATGGCGAGTTCCGCAGGGGGCTTGGAGTTCTCGACGTCGTGCCAGATGAAGACCTGGTCGTTCTCGATCATCGTGGGCCAGGTGCGGGTGCGAGCGCGCAGCGGAACGCGTTTGGCGTACGGGATCGCCTTGCACTTGCCGTCGCCGCCCCAGCGCCAGTCGTGGAACGGGCAGGCGATCTCGTTGCCCTTGACGGTGCCCTGGGTCAGGTCGCCGCCCATGTGCCGGCAGTACCCGTCGAGTACGTTCACCGTGCCGTCCTCGCCGGCGAAGACCACGAGCTTGGTGCCGAATGCTTCGACGGCGTGCGGCTTCCCGTCGGCGAAGTCCTTCAGCAGGCCGATGCAGTGCCAGCCGCGGGCGTACCGGGTGGGCGCGGAGCCGCTGTCGATCAGCCGCGCGTCGGGCTCGGTGTGGGTGCTCATGAGATCTCCTCTTCCGCGCGGGCGGGGGCTGTCGCCGCGGGGGCTGTTTCCTGACGGGCCATGTCCTCGACGGCGAGGTAGGCGAAGACCATCGCGGGGCCGATGGTGGCGCCCGGGCCCGCGTAGGTGTGGCCCATGACGGGCGAACTGGTGTTGCCGGCGGCGTACAGGCCTTCGATCACGGTGCCGTCGGCGCGCTGGACCCGGCCGGCCACGTCGGTGCGCAGGCCGCCCTTGGTGCCGAGATCGCCGGGAACCATACGTGCAGCGTAGAACGGCCCGGTCGACAGTTCGGCCAGACTGGGATTCGGCTTGTTGCGCGGATCGCCGTAGTAGTGGTCGTAGGCGCTCTCGCCGCGATGGAAGTCCTCGTCGCGGCCTGCCCGGGCGAAACCGTTGAACTTCTCGACGGTGGCCGTCAGCGCGTCCGCGGGCACGTTCATCTTCTCGGCGAGCTCGGCGAGGCTGCTCGCCCGCACCATGCAGCCGGACTCGAACCAGCGCTTCGGCAACGGCTGCCGCGGGCTCTGGCCCGCGAAGAGGTACCGGTTGCGGTAGCGCTGATCGAAGACGAGCCACGCGGGTACGTTCTCGCCCGGGCCCTCGCCCTGGCCGTACTCGCCGCCGTACATCGCATGCACGGCCTCGACGTAGGGCGCCGACTCGTTGACGAAGCGCTCGCCCGACGTGTTGACCATGAGGCTGCCGGGCAGCGAACGCTCGGAGAGCGCGAACCACGCCATCTTGGGCAGCTGGATCGACGGGCCCCACCAGGCGTCGTCCATGAACTCGAGCGCGCCTCCCGCCGCCTGGCCGGCGCGGATCGCGTCGCCCGTGTTGGCGGGCACGCCGTTGGTCCACTCGGTGCCGATGGGCTGGCGCTGGTACTGCGCCCGCATCTCGGCGCTGGACTCGAAGCCGCCGGCCGCGAGGATCACCCCGCGTCGCGCCGTGAGCGCCAGCTGTTGCCCGTCGCGTTCGACGGTGACGCCGGTGACGCGCCCGTCGCCGTCCTGCTGCAGCGAGACCAGCGGCGTGTTCAGCCACAGCGGAACGTTCGCCCGCTGCAGGCCCACCCGCAGCGCGGCGATCAGCGCCTGGCCGCGGCCGAGGAGATGCTTCCCCTTGGCCTTGGCGAAGTAGTAGCGCCCACCGACGCGCAGCGCGCGCGCCACGCCCTTCGGGTGGCGCATGATCAGGTTGAGCCACTTGAAGTCGGCCTGCGTGACCACCAGATTCATGGGGGCCTTGGTGTAGTCCGGCTCCAGGTTCTTCAGCTCGTCACCGAGCTGCTTGCCGTCGAAGGGCTTCGGCTCGCAGGAGCGGCCGTGCGCGCGACCGCCCGGCGCCTCGGGGTAGTAGTCGGAGTAGCCCGGTACCCAGGTGAGCTCCAGCGGGCTCATCCGGTGCACCATCGAGATCACCTCGGGGCCGCGATCGATGTAGGTGTCGATCCGCTCCGCCGGCACCACGTCGCCGATGATCGAGTGCAGGTACTTGCGCGCCTCGTCGGGGGTGTCCTTGATCCCGGCCTTCACGAGCGACTCGTTGCCGGGCACCCAGACGCCGCCGCCGGAGCGGGCCGTCGAACCGCCGTAGTGCGCCGCCTTCTCCACGACCAGGACGCTGAGCCCGGTGTCCGCCGCCTTGAGCGCGGCGGTCATGCCCGCCGCGCCGCTCCCCACCACGATCACGTCGTATTCGGTGGTCTCCGCCGTCATCGACTCTCCTCGCTGATGAAACAAGTTCTCTAGCTTCACCTGCGCCGATGGGCAGCAGGTACGTGCTACGACTGCAGCATAGACTAGAACAGGTTCCAGTCGCCAGGGTTCGGCGCTGTTCGGGCTGCGACGCACGCGGCGCCGCAGCCCGGGAGGGAGACCGCTCAGGCGGTCAGCAGGGGAGGGTGATCCGCTCGTACGTCCCGGTGCTGGGGCGGAAGACCCACTTCGACTGCGGCGTGCACCGCGGAGTGGCCGGCGCGGTCGTCGTGCGGGGTGCGGTGCGGACGGGCGCAGCCGCGGTGGTGGGCGCGGGCGGCGCGACGGCGGTCGTCGGCGGCGGCGCGACGGGGCTGGGCGGCGACGAGGGCACGCCGGTGGTCGGCGCGGGGCTCGACGGGGCCGTGCTCGCCACGACCTCCGTCGACGGCGTGGAGCCGGAGGGGGCGGTGACGGGACGCGGACCCTTCGACGGTGCGCTGCACATGCTCACCGTGACGGCGATCGCCGCGACGCACAGCGCGGTCGCGGCGGCGATCGCGAGCACGCGGCCCGTGAAGCCGCCGATGCGTGCCGAACCGGACTTGTCGACGCGGTGCGTCATGCTGGGCGCCCCGCTCGCCGAGTGGCGGATGCGGCGGAATCGGTCGCATTCATACCGGCATCTTCGCAGCGTTCGCACCGAACACAACGGGGTGGTACCGGGCGTCAGTCACGATGCGGCGGTGGGCATTCGGTGCCACCACTTCTCTCCGGGATGGCGAATCCGCGGTGTACTGCGCGTCCCCGATGATGCCGAGGTCGGCGGCGTACGTCTCGTGAGGCGAACGCAAATCCAACCGCTACCCCGTTGCGGCGGCGACTCCCGCGCGACGGCCGAAGAAACTCCCGTCGCCGAGGCTCGTCCCACTCGCGTACCCGCCCGCGCACACCCCGGACGTGCACCGGCCGGCGGCGTACAGCCCGGGGATGGGTGCGCCGTCGACGTGGAGCACCCGGGAGTCGACGTCCGTGCGCAGCCCGCCGAGGGTGAAGCCCGCGGTGAAGCCGCGCATGTCCCACGCGGCCACCGGCCCGTGCAGCGGCCGCACCCACTGCGGCTTCTTGTGCAGGACGGGATCGGCGCCGTCGGTCGCGTGCCGGTTGTAGGTGTCGACGGTGGCGGTCAGCGCCCCGGTGGGCAGGCCCATGTCGGCCTCGAGTTCCGCGACGGTCTCCGCCGCCCACGTCGGCGGCTGCCGGAAGTACGGAGTCGAGGTCTCGGTGGCCAGCGCCTCCTCGTGCGCGTCCATGTCCATCACCAGGTACGCGGCGTTGTCCTGCTGGATCAGGACCGCCTGACCTATCCGGCCGCCGTAGGTGTCCTCCGCGATGAAGCGCTGGCCCCGGCCGTTGACCAGGATGCCGCGGGCCATCATCTGCGGATCGCCGAAGAAGGCCACCTCGGTGGCATCCATGTGCGCGAGCGCGGCGCCCGCGGCCTGCGCCATGAGGATCCCGGCACCGTCGTGCTCCTCGATCGCGGCCGCGGGCCGGCCGATGAGCCGCGGCGCGTAGGTCTCGATCATCTCCGCGTTGTAGGCGAAGCTGCCGGTCGCGAGGACGACGCCCCGTCGGGCCCGTACGTGCACGTCCTTGCCGAACCGCCGGGCGGCGAGCCCCTCGACCCGGCCGTCCGTGCCGGTCACCAGCGCCTGTGCGCGGATGTCGTACTCGGCCCGGACACCGAGCGCCTCGGCCGTCTCGACCAGCGGCTTCATCAGCATGTAGCCGGCGCCGCGCACCCCGGTGCGCTTGTCGGCCATCTGCGGGACGTGCCCGCGCGGCGCGGGCGTCGCGATCGTGGCGAAGGGCGCCGCGTTCTCGCCGCCGGAGTAGCCCAGGCCCTCGTCGTGGGGCACCTCCCACCCGGGCTCGCCCCAGAACTCCTCCTTGAAGACCACGCCGCACTCGGTCAGCCAGTCGAAGTGCTCGACGCTGCCGTGCGCGTAGGCGTGGATCTTCGCCGCGTCGACGCCGGGGCCGAGGGCCGCGGTCATGAAGGACTCCATGTTCTCCGCGCTGTCCTCGAAACCGAGAGCCCGCTGCAACGGGGTGCCGCCGCCGAGGTAGATCCATCCGCCGGAGAGCGCGGCCGCGCCGCCCCATCCGCCGGTCCGGTCGAGCACCAGCACGTCGGCGCCGGCGCGGGCCGCCTCGATCGCCGCGCAGACCCCGGCGATCCCGTACCCGGCGATCACGACGTCGGCCTCGAAGTCCCAGGCGGGGACCTCGGGGGCGGGGATCGGGCGGCGGCTGTCGGGCATGGCTCTCCTCGGGCTGTCTCGGAACCGGTTACAACGGCAAGATAGGCCGATCCGAACCTTTGATGTAGCGTTTCGCGCCAGAAAATGAGAACGTGTTCTAGTATCGGTTCCAGCGGCGGGCTTCGGTGTTCGCCAGATGGTCGTAGAAGGCGAGGAAAGATGAGCGATCAGAGCGTCGACGCGGTGTTGGCGGAAGTGGCGGAGCTGCTGCCCACACTCCGGGACCGGGCGCAGGAGACGGAGGACGCGCGCCGGATCCCGGCCGAGTCCATCAAGGCGCTGCAGAAGAGCGGCTTCTTCCGGCTGCTGCAGCCCAAGCGTT
Organism: Tsukamurella sputi; assembly: GCF_007858445.1. Taxonomy (GTDB): domain Bacteria; phylum Actinomycetota; class Actinomycetes; order Mycobacteriales; family Mycobacteriaceae; genus Tsukamurella; species Tsukamurella sputi. Next base: position 400,737 of record NZ_VIGV01000003.1, read on the forward strand.
ACGGCGGCTTCGAGGCGGAGCCCGAGGCCTTCTACACCGCCGTCAAGATGCTGGCCGGCGCCTGCGGCTCCACCGGCTGGGTCTCCTCCATCCTCGGCATCCACCCGTGGAACGTCGCGCTGTTCGACGACCGCGCCCAGCAGGAGGTGTGGGGTGAGGATCAGGACACGCTCATCTCCTCGTCCTACGCGCCCATGGGCAAGTCGGAGATCGTCGAGGGCGGCTACCGGCTCTCCGGCAAGTGGAGCTTCTCCTCGGGCTGCGACCACGGCACCTGGGCGCTGCTCGGCGGCCCCGCCTTCAAGGACGGCAAGCCGGTCGACTTCCTGACCTACCTCGTCCCGATCAGCGACTACACCATCAACGACGTCTGGCGCACCGTCGGCCTCCGCGGCACCGGCAGCAACGACATCGTCGTCGACGACGTCTTCGTCCCCGAGCACCGTGCACTCAGCTTCCAGCTGGTCAGCAAGTGCAAGGGCCCGGGCCAGGAGGTCAACACCAGCCCGCTGTATAAGATGCCCTTCGGATCGGTGCATCCGTCCACGATCACGGCGCCGATCATCGGCATGGCGCAGGGCGCCTACGACGCGCACGTCGAGCACCAGCGCAAGCGCGTGCGCGCCGCCTACGCCGGCGAGTCCGCGAAGGAGGATCCGTTCGCCATGGTCCGCGTGGCCGAGGCGGGCAGCGAGATCGATGCGGCGTGGCTCCAGCTGATCTCCAACATCAACGAGGAGTACGCGCTGGTCAAGGCCGGCGAGAAGATCCCGTTCAACCTGCGCCTGAAGGTCCGTCGCGATCAGGTGCGCGGCACCGAGCGCGCGATCTTCGCTGTGGACCGCATGTTCGAGAACTCGGGTGGCCGTGCGCTGGCCGAGGGTACGCCGATCCAGCGGTTCTGGCGCGACGCCCACGCGGGCCGCGTGCACGCCGCCAACGATCCCGAGCGCGCCTACAAGATGTTCGGCACCGGCGAGTTCGGCCTGCCCGTCATGGACGGGATGGTCTAGTCGTGACAGGCGTCGATGTGGACGTCCTCAAAGAGGGGAAGTTCGCCACCACCGCAGCGGGTCTGACGCTGCACTACCACGAGGCCGGCGAGGAGAACCGTGCCAATGGCACCGTCGTCCTGCTGCACGGCAGCGGCCCCGGTGTCTCCTCGTGGAGCAACTTCGGTCGCAACATCCCGGTGCTGGCGGAGCGCTTCCACGTGCTCGCCGTCGACCAGCCGGGCTTCGGCCGGTCGGACAAGCCGACCGAGCACCCGCAGTACTTCGTGCACAGCGCGACGGCGCTCGCCGGCCTGCTCGATTCCCTCGGCATCACCGGACGCGTGCACCTGGTGGGCAATTCGCTGGGCGGCGGCACGTCGGTGCGGTTCGCGCTCGATTTCCCGGAGCGCGCGGGCCGGCTCGTGCTGATGGGGCCGGGCGGCCTGAGCGTGAACACCTTCGCGCCCGACCCCACGGAGGGCCTGCGCACGCTGCAGAAGTTCTACGCCGCGCCCAGCAAGGAGCGGCTGGAGGACTTCCTGCGGATCATGGTCTTCGACCAGAAGATGATCACGCCCGAGCTCATCGATGAGCGTTTCGAGCTCGCGCTCGATCCCGAGGCGATCGCCGCGTTCAAGGCCATGGGCAAGTCCTTCGCCTCCGCGGACTACGAGAAGGGCATGCTCTGGCGCGACGCCTACAAGCTGCGCCAGCCCGTGCTGATGATCTGGGGTCGCGAGGACCGGGTCAATCCGCTCGACGGCGCCCTCCTCGCGCTCAAGCAGATCCCCCGCGCCCAGCTGCACGTCTTCGGCCAGTGCGGCCACTGGGCGCAGCTGGAGAAGTTCGACGAGTTCAACCGGCTCACGGCCGATTTCCTGGCCGGCTGAAAGGGAGAAGTAGGTAGATGGCGATCAAGGCGCTCGGGTACATGCGCATCGAGGCCACCGACATGGCGGCCTGGCGGGAGTACGGGCTCAAGGTGCTCGGGATGATGGAGGGCACGGGCAACGACCCCGACTCCCTCTACTTGCGCATGGACGATTTCGCCGCCCGGCTGGTGATCGTGCCCGGCGAGAAGGATCGTCTCCTGGTGTCCGGCTGGGAGGTCACCGACGCCCTCGGGCTGCAGGAACTGCGCGACACCCTCACCGCGGCGGGCGTCTCCTTCGAGGAGGGAACCAAGGACGAGAAGGCCGAGCGACGTGTCGAGGGGCTGATCCGCTTCCAGGACCCCGCCGGCAACACGCTCGAGGCCTTCCACGGCGCGCAGTACCTCGGCCGCCGGTTCGTCAGCCCCTACGGTCACAGGTTCGTCACGGGCGAGCAGGGGCTCGGCCACGTCGTGCTCACGTGCACCGATGACGCTGCCGCACAGGAGTTCTACCAGGGTGTCCTCGGCTTCCGGCTGCGCGACTCGATGCGCCTACCGCCGCAGATGGTCGGCCGGCCGGCCGACGGCGACCCGGCGTGGCTTCGCTTCTACGGCTGCAACCCGCGCCACCACGCACTCGCCTTCCTGCCGCTGCCCAACCCCACGGGGATCGTCCACCTCATGGTGGAGGTGGAGAACTCCGACGACGTCGGGCTGTGTCTCGACCGCGCGAACCGCAAAAAGGTCAAGATGTCCGCGACCCTGGGCCGGCACATCAACGACAAGATGCTGTCCTTCTACATGAAGACCCCGGGCGGCTTCGACATCGAGTTCGGCTGCGAGGGACTCGAAGTCGAGAACGACGACTGGATCGCGCGGGAGTCCACCGCGGTCAGCCTCTGGGGTCACGACTTCTCCATCGGTTTCAAGGAGCAGTGATGACGGCAGCAGAGGTCGTGGGGCCGATCGAACCCCTCGACTACCGGACGGCCATGGGGCACTTCTGCACCGGCGTCACGGTCATCACCGCGGCCGACGAGGAGGGGCCCGTCGGCTTCGCGTGCCAGTCCTTCTCCGCCCTCTCGCTCGACCCGCCCCTGGTCCTGTTCTGCCCCATGAAGACCTCGGGCGCCTGGCGCACCATCGAACGCACCGGCCGGTTCGCCGTGAACGTCCTCGGCGAGGGGCAGCAGGACGTCAGCTCGGTCTTCGGCTCGCGCCATCCGGACAAGTTCGGTGCCGTCGACTGGAAGCCCTCGCGGTCCGGGTCGCCCCTGCTCGACGGTGCGCTGAGCTGGATCGACTGCGCCGTCGAGACCGTGCACGACGGCGGCGACCACCACATCGTGATCGGCCGCGTGCTCGAACTGAGCGCGCCGAACGCGGGGCGGCCGCTGCTGTTCTACAAGGGGCGCTACACCCAGACGGTGACCGACCCCGGCGAGGCGCTGCCCCGTGCTCTGTCCCTCGACTCGTTCCTCACCTGGCCGGTCGGCGACGACTGGATCTGATCGAATCGCCGTGGCGCAGTGCCCTCCCTGGTAGTCAGGGAGGGCACCGGCGTACGCACGAGGAGACCACATGACCGACCGGATCACCGCACTGGACCTGCCCGCGGGGGAGCTGAGCGAGGGAACCCGCAAGTACTTCGACATCTGCCGGGAGAAGCTCGGCATGGTGCCGAACGTCCTGCAGTCGCTCGCCTTCGACGAGGTGAAACTGCGTGCGTTCAGCGACACCTACAACGATCTGATGCTCGGCGACTCCGGCCTGACGAAGCTGGAGCGCGAGATGATCGCGGTGGTCGTCTCGTCCGTGAACAAGTGCTTCTACTGCCTCACCGCGCACGGCGCCGCCGTGCGCGAGCTCTCGCGCGATCCGGTGCTCGGAGAGATGCTGGTGATGAACTTCCGGGCCGCGGACCTGCCGCCGAAGCAGCGCGCGATGCTGGACTTCGCCGAGAAGATCACCGAGGCCCCGTCGAAGCTCGACGAGGCCGATCGGCAGCGGCTGCGCGACGCGGGCTTCACCGACCGCGACGTCTACGACATCGCGAACACCGCGGCATTCTTCAACATGACCAACCGGCTGGCCTCGGCGATCGACATGCGGCCGAACCCGGAGTACCACACCACCGCACGGTGACTCAGCCGGCGAGCGTCGCGGTGAAGTAGCCGATGGTGCCGGAGAGGAGCTGCGCGTCCGCGGGAACCGTGTCCTGCACGCCGTAGCCGCGGCCGAGTTCCACGGGATTCCCCGCGCGCACCACGCTCCATCCGTGTGCGGTCAGGAACTCCGCCGGATCGGCGCGGTCCTCGTCCGCGACGAAGAGGGAGGTCACATCGAAGTCGCCCAGGGGGTTGCCCTCCTGCGAGTACTTCTCGGTGATGGCGCGGAAACCGTCGAGGTCGAGCGGGCCGATCTGGCCCTCGACCGCCACCAGGCTCCCCGGCGCGGAGAGTTCCACGATCCGCTCGAAGAGCAGGGCCTGCGCCGCGGCGGGCAGGTAGGGAAGCAGGCCCTCGACCAGCCAGACGGTGGGCGCGGCACCGTCGAAACCGGCGGAGCGCAGCGCCGCGGGCCAATCGTCGCGCAGGTCGACGGGGACGTGCCGCAGCCCCGCGGCCGGGTGCGCCCCGTGCGCGTCGAGGGCCTCCTCCTTGAAGGCCAGCACCTCGGGCTGGTCGAGTTCGTAGACGACGGTGCCCGCCGGCAGGTCGAGCCGGTAGGCGCGGGAATCCAGGCCGGCCGCGAGAATCACGATCTGTCGGATATCCGCGGTGACGGCGTCCCGGACGACATCGTCGAAGAAGCGCGTGCGGACGCCGAGGTGCCGCGTCGCGGCCATCGGATTGCCCGCGCTGTCACCGGCGTCGGCCAGCGCGACGGCGCGCGGATCGCCCGCCGCCTCGAGGAAGATCCGGGCGTACGGATCCTGGGCGAGGGCGTCGGGGCGCTCCGTCTCCACCGCCCGGGCCGCGGCCACCAGTAGCGCTGTGAAGCCGACGCTGGTGGTGATCGTCCAGGTGTCGCCGTCCGTGCGGGCACTGTTCGTCATCCGCGTTTCCTTTCGCAAGTAGTTCGTCTACGAAAGTACCGTGTGGACCGGGGCCCGGCAAGAACATGTTTCAGGAGTGCGTGAGCTCCCGGCGGGCGAGATGGTGCGCCGGATCGCCGAACAGCTGCGACGAGGAGTGCGCGCGCTTGAAGTACAGGTGCGCGTCGTGCTCCCACGTGATGCCGATGCCGCCGTGCAGCTGGATCATCTCCGCGGCGACGGTGCTGAAGGCCTCCGAGCAGTAGGACTTCGCCGTCGCGACGGCGAGCGCGGCGTCCTCGTCGCCGCGGTCGAGCGCGTCGCCGGCCGCCAGGGCCGCCGAGCGCGCCGATTCCACGAGCACGTACAGGTCCGCCATCCGGTGCTTGAGCGCCTGGAAGGAGCCGATGGGCCGGCCGAACTGCACGCGGGAGCCCGTGTATTCGACGGTGATCTCCAGCGCCCGCGCCGCCGCCCCGGCCTGCTCGGCGGCGAGCACCGCGCAGGCCGTGTCGAGGGCCCGCGCCAGGGCCGCGGACGCCCGATCCGGGAGCAGTCGGGCCGGTGCGCCGTCGAGCGCGACCTCCGCGAATCGCCGCGTCGGGTCCATCGACGGGGTGTGCCGTCGCGCCGCGGCGGCGCCGTCGACGAGGTAGAGCTCGTCACCGGCGATCACGAGCAGGTCGTCGGCGAGGTCGCCGTCGAGCACGAATCGCGCGGTCCCCGAGAGTGTGCCGCCGGCCGCGGTGATCGGACGCGCGGCGAAGTCCTCGCCGGCGAAGGCGACCGCGGCGATCCGCTCGCCGCCGGCGAGTCCCGCCAGCAGTTCGGCCTCGTCGGTCTCGGCGAGCAGGGTGGTCGCGAGCACGGAGGATCCCAGGAAGGGCGACGGGATCAGGTGACGGCCCAGTTCCTCGGCGACCACCTGGAGCGCTCGCACCCCGGCGCCCACCCCGTCGTGCGCTTCGGGAACCGCGAGCGCCGCCACGCCCACCTGCTCGCACAGTACGGACCAGAGGTCACCGTCGAACCCCGACGGCGAGTCGATCGCGGCGCGCAGGGCGGCCGGCGACCAGCGGCGCTCGATCACGCTGCGGACCGCGCCCGCCAGATCATCCAGTTCCGAGCTCATCGCGCCGCCTTCCGGACCGACTCGAGCACCGTCGCTCGGTGCTCGGCCTGGGTGCCCCACGCCGACTGCAGCGCCCGCACCTTGGTGATCCACAGGCCGAGGTCGTACTCGGCGGTGTAGCCGATCGCACCGTGCACCTGCAGGGCGGTGCGTGCGGCGAGGTACGCGGCGTCCGCCGCGGCCACGCGCGCGGCCGCGACATCGCGGACGGGATCCAGATCGACGCCGCGCGAGGCGTCTCCGGACAGCGCCACCGCCGCGCCCTGCACCAGCGGCGCCGCCAGTTCCAGCCGCGTCGCCACGTCCGCGAGGAGGTGCTTGATCGCCTGGTACTCGCCGATCGCCCTGCCGTACTGCGCGCGCGCCTTCGCGTATTCGACGGTGTCGTCCAGCAGCCGCCGTCCGGCGCCGAGCGCCTGCGCGGCCACGGCGAAGGCGCCCAGTAGTTCGCCGCGCGCGCGGTCGCCGGGCACCCCGCCGGCAGTGGGCGGCGCGTCGAACAGTCGCCGCGTGCGGTCGACCGAGGTGCGTACCGGAGTCGACGGTGCGCCCACCTCTCCGACGGTGCCGTCCGGCGTCACGACGACGCGCAGATCCGCGATGTCGGCGTCGAGCAGGAACGGAGTGCGGGGCGCCAGGGCGACGGTGCCGACCGCGCCGCCCGCGAGGGCTTCGAGGCGCGCGTCGTCACCGAGGACGGCGGGGAGGACCGCGATCGACTCGACGACCGGCCCGGGGACGCCGTGGTAGCCGAGCGCCTGGAAGGCGACGGCCAGGTCGGTGGCGTCGGCGCCGACGCCACCCTGCTCCTCGGCGATGGCCAGGCCGGTCACACCGAGGTCGGCGAGCGCCGCCCAGACCGTGCGGCCGGGCGCGCTGTCGCCGGCGGCCCACGCGCGTGCCGCGGCCACGACACCGGCCCGCGAGAGCAGATCGTCGAGCGACTGTCCGAAGGCCTGGTTCTCCTGCGACGGTGCGAATCTCATCGGGCTCCCCGGGGTAGGCCGAGGAGACGCTCGGCGATGGTGTTGCGCTGGATCTGGTCGGTGCCGCCGTAGATCGGGCCCGCCAGGGAGAAGAGGTATCCCGCGGGCCAGCGTCCCGCGTCCGGGGCCGCATCGCCGGTGAGCTCGCCGAGCGGACCGAGCACATCCAAGGCGGTCTCGTGCAGCGCCACGTCGAGGTGGCTCCAGAACAGCTTGTTCACGCTGGATTCGGGGCCGAGCTCGCCGCCGTCCTGCAGGCGGGTGACGGTGCCGAAGGTGTAGAGCTGGTAGGCGCGGGCGCCGATCCAGGCGTCCGCGACGCGCTGCGCCGTCGCGCTGCCGGTGTCGCCGTCCTCGCGCTCCCACAGGTCGACGAGGGCGTCCGCGGCCGAGAGGAATCGTCCGGGACTGCGCAGCGACAGGCCGCGCTCGTTGTTCGCCGTCGTCATCGCGACGCGCCAGCCCTGGCCGGGCTCGCCGATCACGTCGGCGTCCGGCACGAAGACCTCGTCGAGGAAGATCTCCGCGAAGCCCGGCTCGCCGTCGAGCTGCGGGATGGGGCGGACGGTGACGCCGGGGGCGCGCAGATCGAACATGAGGTACGTCAGTCCGCGGTGTCGCTCGGAGCCCGGCTCACTGCGGAACAGGCCGAAGGCGCCGTCGGCGAAGGCGGCGCGCGAGCTCCAGGTCTTCTGGCCCGACAGCTTCCAGCCGCCGTCCACCCGCGTCGCGGTGGAGCGCAGCGAGGCGATGTCGCTGCCCGCCTCCGGCTCCGACCAGGCCTGTGCCCAGACCCGCTCCGACCGCGCCATCGCGGGCAGGATCCGCGCACGTTGCTCGTCGGTTCCGTGACTGAACAGCGTGGGCGCCAGCATGAACAGTCCGTTCTGGTTCACCCGCAGCGGAGCCCCCGCCGCGTAGTACTCCTCCTCGAAGACCACCCACTGCAGCAGTGACGCGTCGCGGCCGCCGAACTCCGCGGGCCAGGAGACCGCGGCGTAACCGGCGTCGGCGAGCGTCGCCTCCCAGGCGCGGTGCGCCGCGAATCCCTCCGCGGTGTCGAAGGACGGGAGGGGCTCGGCGGGGACGTTCGCCGCGAGCCAGGCGCGCACCTCGTCGCGGAAGGCGACGACTGCGTCGTCGAACTCGAGATCCACCGGCCTACTCCGCCTTCCGTGCGCCGGACGCCATCGACTTGGCGCTCTGCCCGCCCAGCGAGTCGCCGCCCGAGACCTCGGCGTTGTGCGCGTGCGCGAAGTGATGCAGGCCGAAGACGGAGTCCATCCCGGCGCGCATGCCCATGAGGTCCTCGCACTGGTTGACGGCCTTCTTGGTCAGTGCCAGACCGAAACTCGGCATGTCCGCGATCCGCTCCGCGAGGGCCAGCGTCTCCTCCTCGAGCTCGCCGCGCGGGACGACCCGGTTCACCATGCCCCATTCCTTGGCCTGCTGCGCCGAGAAGCGATCGCCCGTGAACAGGAACTCCTTGGCCGCGCGCGGTCCCATGACCCAGGGATGCGCGAAGTACTCGACGCCGGGGATACCCATGCGCACCACGGGATCAGAGAAGAAGGCGTCGTCCGACGCCACGATGAGATCGCACGACCACGCCAGCATGAGCGCGCCCGCGATGCACGCGCCCTGCACCGAGGCGATCACGGGCTTGGGGATCTCCCGCCACCGTCGGCACATGCCGAGGTACACCTCGGATTCGCGGGCGAAGCGCTGATCGCCGCCCTCGCGGCCCACGTGGTCCCACCACAGCACGGCCTTGTTCTCGAAGTGCTGGTCCACATCGCGGCCCGGCGTACCGATGTCGTGGCCGGCCGAGAAGTGCTTCCCGTTGCCCGCGAGCACGATCACCTTGACGGCGGGGTCCTCCACAGCGCGCACGAAGGCGGCGTCGAGGGCGTAGGTCATCGCCGAGTTCTGCGCGTTACGGTACTCGGGCCGGTTCATGGTGACCACGGCGACGGGGCCGCGCACCTCGTAGGTCACCACCTCCTGCTCGGCGGGCGTGTCGGCGTGGGGCGTGCTGTCGGTCATCGCTTCTCTCCTGCTGCAGGGGCGGGCTCGCCGCGCAGGACGCGCTTGAGCACCTTTCCGGTCGCGTTGCGCGGTAGCTCGCTCACGAACTCCACGCTGCGGGGGACTTTGAAGTTGGCCAGGTACTGCCGGCAGTGCTCGATCACGGCGTCCTCGGTCATCGTGCGGCCGCCGGCGAGCACGACGAAGGCCTTGCCCACTTCTCCGAGGCGTGGCTCGGGCACGCCGACGACGGCGCTCTCCGAGACGCCGGGGATCCGCGCGATCACCTGCTCGATCTCGGCGGGGTAGACGTTGAAGCCGCCGTTGGTGAACATGTCCTTGATGCGGTCGGTGATCCGCAGGTTCCCGGCCTCGTCCATGGAGCCGGCGTCGCCGGTGTGGAACCATCCGTCCGCGTCGAAGGCCTTGGCCGTGGCCTCGGGATCCTCGAAGTACTCGGCGATCACGTTCGGGCCGCGCACCAGGATCTCGCCGTCGTCCGCGACGCGCACCTCCATGTCGCGGACGGCCCGCCCGGACGTCGTGGCGATCACCTCGGGGGCGTCGTCCGCGCGGCACATCGTGACGACGGGGGCCTCCGACAGGCCGTAGGCGGTGAGCACGCGCTCGTACAGTTCCGTGCGCATGCGCTCGATCAGCACGACGGGGATCGTGGCCGCCCCCGTCGTGGCGGCGCGCAGGCTGGACAGGTCGTACCGAGACCGATCCGGGTGGTCGAGCATCATCTGGTGCACGGTCGGCACTCCGGGAAGGATCGAGATGCGTTCCCGCTGGATGAGTTCGAAGGCCGCCGCGACGTCGAAGGTCTGCGCCGGGTAGATCGCCGCGCCTCTCTGCAGTGCCGCGAGGATGCCTGCCTTGTAGCCGAAGATGTGGAAGAAGGGGCTCAGGATCAGGTAGCGGTCGGCATCGGTGACTCCGACGAGTTCCGCCCAGTTCGCCGCGTTCGCGAGGGTCTGCGCGTGGGTGCTCATCGCGCCCTTACTCCGGCCGGACGTGCCGGAGGTGAAGAAGATGTCCGACGGGTCGTCCGGTGTCACGGCAGCGGCGGCCTCGTCGAGTCGAGCGTCGGTGATCTGCGCGCCCCGGGCCGGCACCGCGTCCCACTCGGGGAGGCGGAGGACGGTCACGATGTCCGAGGGAAGGCCGCCCGCGGTCTCGACGACGAGATCGAGGCGGTCGACGCCGAGGAACGGGCCCGCCACCACGAAGGCCCGCGCTCGAGTGCGCGTGAGCAGGTCCACGATCTCGGGACCGGTGTAGCGCGTGTTGACGGGCACCAACACGGCACCGATGTACGCCGCGCCGAGCGCCGCCTCGATCCACTCGTGGCCGTTCGGTGCGCAGACGGCGATCCGGTCGCCGCGGCCGACACCGTCGGCGAGGAGCGCGCGGGCGACGTCGCGCGCACGGTCGTGGAGGTCGGCGTAGCCGATCCGGAGGTCGCCGTCGACCACGGCGGTGTGCTCCGCGAAGCGCGCGGCGGCGTCGCGCAGAGCCGCTGCGATGGTGCGTGACATGCGCAAACCCTTCTGCCTAGCAAGTGCTTGGTAGAACACGTTACAGTGCGAGTCGAGTCTGTGTAACCTGATTCCACCAAGCAATTGCTTGGTGGAATGGCGAAGGGAGTGCCGTGGCCACGGCGAGCGGTGAGACGGACGCGGAATTCCGGGCGCGGATCCGCGACTGGCTCGCGACCAACCTGTCGGGCGAGTTCGCCGGGCTCCGCGGCGCCGGCGGCCCCGGTCGCGAGCACGAGTTCTTCGACGAGCGCATCGCCTGGGAGCGGCACCTCGCTGCGGCCGGACTCAACTGCATCGGCTGGCCGGCCGAGAACGGCGGCGGCGGAGCGAGCCTCGCGCAGCAGGTGATCTTCCACGAGGAGTACGCCCGCGCCGGCGCTCCGGCCAAGGTCTCCCACCTGGGCCAGGAACTGCTCGGCCCCACTCTCATCGCCTTCGGCACCGACGAGCAGAAGGCCCGCTTCCTGCCCGCCATCCGCGACGTCCGCGAGCTGTGGTGCCAAGGCTATTCCGAGCCCGGCGCCGGCTCCGACCTGGCGAACGTCGGCACCACCGCGCGGCTCGAGGACGACGAATGGGTGATCTCCGGTCAGAAGGTGTGGACCTCGCTCGCGCACGTCGCCGACTGGTGCTTCGTGGTGGCGCGCACCGAACCGGGTTCCGCCCGCCACAAGGGCCTGTCGTACCTGCTCGTCCCCATGGACCAGCCCGGCATCGAGGTCCGGCCCATCGTTCAGCTCACCGGCACCTCGGAGTTCAACGAGGTCTTCTTCGACGGTGCGCGCACCGCCGCCGCCAACGTGGTCGGGACGCCCGGCGAGGGCTGGCGGGTCGCTATGGGAACGCTCGCCTTCGAGCGGGGCGTGGCCACCCTGGGACAGCAGATCGGCTTCCGGCGCGAACTGCAGAAGCTCACCGACCTCGCGCTCGACGGCGGCGCCGCCGATCGGCCCGACGTCGCGGATGCGCTCCGTCGTGCCTGGACCGAACTCGATGTGATGCGGGCGCACGCGCTGCGCACCCTCGGGTCCGCCGAGACCGGCACCGCCGAAGTCGCCAAGCTGCTCTGGGCCAACTGGCATCGCCGGCTCGGCGAGATCGCGATGACGGTGCGCGGCGCCTCTGGACTACTCGCCGACGGCGCCGGATCTGCCGCCTCCGGCAGCGTCGAATTGGACGACTGGCAGCGCCTCTACCTGTTCACGCGAGCCGACACGATCTACGGCGGCTCCAACGAGATTCAGCGCAACATCATCGCCGAGCGCGTGCTCGGCCTGCCCAGAGAGGCCCGCCCATGAACGCCATCCCCGCGCCCCAATATCCCCAGGGCCGCAACCTCCTCGACGGCAAGGTCGTCGTGGTCACCGCGGCCGCCGGCACGGGCATCGGCTCGGCCACGGCGCGCCGCTGCCTCGAGGAGGGCGGCAGTGTCGTGATCTCCGATTGGCACGAGCGCCGGCTCGGCGAGAAGCGCGACGAGTTGGCCGCCGAGTTCGGTGACCGTGTGCACGCGATCACCTGCGATGTAACCGTCGAGGAACAGGTCCAGGCCCTGCTCGACGGTGCCGCGGAGCGCTACGGCCGGATCGACGTCTTGGTCAACAACGCCGGACTCGGCGGCAGCGTCGCGGTGCAGGACATGACCGATGAGCAGTGGTCCCGTGTTCTCGATGTCACCCTGACCGGCACCTTCCGCGCCACTCGCGCCGCGATCAACCGGTTCATCGCGCAGGGCGGGGGCGGTGTGATCGTCAACAACGCCTCCGTGATCGGCTGGCGCGCCCAGGCAGAGCAGGCGCACTACGCCGCCGCCAAGGCGGGGGTGATGGCGCTGACCCGCTGCTCCGCGGTGGACGCCGCGCCGCACGGCGTCCGGATCAACGCCGTCTCCCCGAGCATCGCCATGCACGCCTTCCTCGCCAAGGTCACCTCCGACGAACTGCTCGACGAGCTCTCCCGCCGCGAGGTCTTCGGTCGGGCGGCCGAGCCCTGGGAGGTCGCGAACGTGATCGTCTTCCTCGCCTCCGATTACAGTTCGTACATGACCGGCGAGGTGGTCTCCGTGAGCAGTCAGCATGCGTAGTCAGTGCCCTCCCACCATGCCCTTCGAGGTGGTCTCCGTGAGCAGTCGGCATGCCTAAGCCGGACCCGTCCGCGCGTCGCGCGGAGGTCCTCGCCCTGAGCGCGAAGCTGTTCGCCGAGAACGGCTACCGCGCCACGACGGTGCGCGACATCGCCGATGCCGCCGGCATCCTGTCGGGCAGCCTGTACCACCACTTCGACTCCAAGGAGTCGATGGTCGACGAGATCCTGCGGGTCTTCCTCGACGAGCTCTTCGGCGCCTACCGTGCGGTGCTCGCCGACGTCGACGACCCGCGGAAGCAGCTGCGCGGCTGTGTGATCGCCTCGTTCGAGGCCATCGACGCACGGCCCGACGCCGTTGCGATCTACCAGGCGGAGGCGCGGGTGCTCGCACAGCACGCGCGGTTCGCCTACATCGCGGACTACCTCCTGGAGTTCCGCACCATGTGGCGGGGCATCATCGCCCGGGGCATCGAATCCGGTGACTTCCGCGCGGATCTCGACGTCGACGTCACCTATCGCTTCCTCCGCGACACCGTCTGGGTCGCGGTCCGGTGGTACCGACCTGGCGGCCAGCTGCCCGTGGGAACGGTGGCCGATCAATACCTCACGATCCTCGAACACGGGATCGCCAGCCCTGACAAGGAGCAGTCATGACCGATCTCGCGCCCGGCGCGTACATCCTCGACGCGGTGCGCACGCCCGCCGGCAAGCGCGGAGGATCCCTGTCGACGGTGCACTCCGCCGACCTCGGGGCCCATATCCTGCGCGCCTCCGTCCTCCGCTCCGGCGTCGACCCCGAGCTCGTCGACGACGTCATCATGGGCTGCTGCGACACCATCGGTCCGCAGTCGGGCAACATCGCCCGGACGTCGTGGCTCGCGGCTGGTCTGCCCGAGCAGGTTCCCGGAGTCACCGTCGACCGGCAGTGCGGTTCGAGCCAGCAGTCGGTCCACTTCGCCGCGCAGGCTGTGCTCTCGGGCACCGCCGACGCGGTGGTCGCGGCCGGCGTGCAGAACATGAGCGCGATCCCGATCAGCGCCGCGATGCTCGCCGGGCGCGAGTACGGCTTCGACGATCCCTTCTCCGGCTCGGTCGGGTGGCGTGAGCGGTACGGCGATGTCGAGGTCTCGCAGTTCACCAGCGCCGACATGATCGCGACCAAGTGGGGCGTCTCCCGGTCCCGGATGGAGGAGTTCGCGCTCGCGAGCCATGAGCGGGCGATCGCCGCGATCGACGAGGGGCGGTTCGAGGCCGAGATCGCTCCGGTCGAGGGCTTCGCCGTCGATGAGACACCGCGACGCGGAACGACTCTCGAGAAGATGGCCGGGCTCGCCCCGCTCGCGGAGGGGTCCGCGATCACCGCTGCGGTGGCGAGCCAGATCGCCGACGGTGCCGCCGCCGTCATGGTGGCGTCCGCGGACTTCGTGCAGCGGCACGGCCTGACGCCGCGCGCACGGATCCATCACATCTCGGTCCGCGCGGCGGACCCGGTGTGGATGCTCACCGGCCCGATCCCCGCCACGCAGTACGCGCTGCAGAAGACGGGGCTGAGCGTCGCCGACATCGACCTCTTCGAGTGCAACGAGGCCTTCGCCTCCGTGCCGCTGGCCTGGATGGACGAGCTGGGCATCCCGCACGAGAAGGTCAACGTCAACGGCGGCGGAATCGCGCTGGGGCACCCGCTGGGCGCCACCGGTGCCAAGCTCATGACCACGTTGCTGCACGAGCTCGATCGGCGGGGCGGACGGTACGGTCTCCAGACCATGTGCGAGGGCGGTGGCACCGCGAACGTCACCATCATCGAACGGCTCTGATCGAGTCCGCGCCGCCCTGCTGCGGCGGGCGTGCGGCGTGCGAGACGATGGTCCTGAGCTGTGCCGATGGACATCTTCAGGGATGTAGAATAACGAATATTGAGGCGGGTGCGCATCGCGTCCACCTCAATATTTGTTTTGACACATCATGATGTGCGGTTCTGTGGTGGCGTCGGGCCGATTCGCGTAAGTTATCTGATGTTCTCTGAGTGTTCGACGGTATACCCAGGTGAGAGTATGTAGATCTCATGAAGGCGTCGTGTCGCGTCGATGAAGAAGCCGGCCATTCACGGCGTCACCATGTGTTCCGGGTCGCAAATCCGACGCCGTTTCGAGATTTGACTTGGCAAATACTCGTCGGCATGGTTTCCTTTTGCATACTCAATGGAGATCGTGGATAGAGGGAGTCGAAGAGTGCGTCGAATCAAGATCGGCATGGCGGCTGCGGTCGCTGCGGCCTGCGCTGTTTCGGTGATGTCGGTGGGGCCCGCCTCCGCGCAGATCACCCCGCAGAACCCGTCCGGACCGGTGAAGGGGGCTACGCAGACGGTGAGCTCGCCGGAGGGCCTTCGCGCGAAGATCGCGCTCAAGGATCTCAAGGCCAAGCTGTTCCCTCCGCTCGCGGGCGACAACAAGTCCCGGCTCGCGTACGTGGACGGCAAGGCGGAGTCCACCGTCCTCGCGAGTGGTGCGGGCGTCGAGTCCGCCTCCGTCGAGGTCGGCTACGTGGTGGCCTGTGGAGTCAAGGACGGCGGATTCGAGTCGTGGATCGGGAGTAATCAGACGATCGGCGCCGGCGGCGCGATCGCAGGCAGCATCCCGGCGGCCGGAGCGGCCCTCGTGGGCGTCGGCGGCTCGCTGGGCCTGACGCAGAACCAGGTCATCAAGACGGCCCCGGGCGCCATCGTCTATCTGCCGGTGGGCACCAAGAAGATCGACAAGCCGAAGGACGGCGAGAACTTCGGCGTGCGGTTCGGTGAGAAGCGCGTGAGCATCGAGGGCTGCATCGGCAGCGTCGACGCGGTGGCGTACGCGACCCTGACGGTCTCGTCGCGCACCTTCGACGATTCCAAGACCGTCTACAGCGAGGTCATGCGGTTCGCGTAACCCGCGACACGATCAGGACCGGAGGCCGGAGAGCGCGTCCAAGCGCTCCTCGGCCTCCGTCACGATCCGCTCGATGAGCTCGGCAACGGTCGGCAGATCGTCGATGATCCCGGCCACCTGCCCCGAGGCGAGGACGCCGGCGTCGGTGTTCCCCTCGACGAGGCCTGCGCGCAGCAACATCGGTGTGTTGGCCGACATCATGAGTTGGCTCCACGTGCGGTCGCCGCCCTTCTTGAGCGCCAGCCCCTCGTTGATGAGCCCCTTCCAGGAGACGCCCGTGAGTGCCTGGAACCGCACGGTGTTCAGGGCGGCGTGTGCCAGCGTCGCAACGCCGTGCGAGCGCTCGAGTGCATCGACCAGTGCGGTCCGCAGCACGCGGTGCGGCATCCCGTCCACCTTGGTCGTCACCACGGTGTCGGCGAGCCCGCGCTGCAGGTACTCGGCCTTCACGGACTCGGGCACCCGGCTGTCGCGGGTGAGCAGGAAGCGGGTGCCCATGGCGACGCCCGAGGCGCCGTAGGCGAGCGCCGCAGCGAGGCCGCGACCGTCGAAGAAGCCGCCGGCGGCGACCACGGGGATGTCCACGGCGTCGAGCACCGAGGGCAGCAGCAGGGTCGTCGCGACGCCCCCGGTGTGACCGCCACCCTCGCCACCCTGCACCACCACGGCGTCGGCGCCCCAGGAGGCGACCTTCTCCGCGTGCCGCGCGGCACCGACGGACGGGATGACCACCAGCCCGGCGTCTTTGAGCTGCGCGATCATCTCCTTGCGCGGGGCGAGCGCGAAGGACGCGACCTTCACGCCCTCGCGGATCAGCAGGTCGACCCGCTGCTGCGCATCCTCGGCGTCGGCCCGCAGGTTCACACCGAAGGGTTTATCGGTGCGCTCCTTGGTCTTCCGGATGGCCACCTCCAGCTCGGGGTAGGTCATCGTCGCCGAGGCGAGGATGCCCAGGCCGCCCGCGTTCGCGGTGGCGGAGGTGAGATGCGCCCCCGAGACCCATCCCATGCCGGTCTGCACGACGGGATGCTGGACGCCGACCAGCTCGGTGAACCGGGTCCGCAGCGTCATGCCGGGACCTCCTTGCTGCGCAGGTTCTTCGGATCCACCACGGTGCGGATGAGCTCGAGCTCCTCGGCGGTGGGCACGCGGGTCTCCGGCACGTCCGAGCCCGCGAGCTCGAAGCCGGTGGCTTCGCGTACCTGGGTCTCGGTGACGCCGGGGTGCACAGACAGCAGAGTCATGGCGCCGTCGTCGCCGAAGCCGAGGACGGCGAGATCGGTGACGACGCGGTGCACGTCGTGGAACCGCGAGGCGGCCGGTCCGGCCGCCCGGGCGCGGTCGTAGCCCACGCCGCTCACGACGTCGACCGAGTCGACGAAGACGCGCGGCGAGTGCTTGGGGATCCAGTACGACGTGCGGTTGTTGACGGTGTTGCCGGGGCCGCCGCGCACACCCAGCAGCTGGCGCGACGGTGCGCGGTGCTCACCGATGGCGGAGATGTTCTGGTTGCCGTACCGGTCGATCTGACTGGCACCCATGATCACGTGACGCTTGCCGTTCGGCACCACCACGTCGAGCACCTTCTTGAAGGGCTGCCAGCCCTCGATGCCCGCGGCGGGATTCGCGGCGTCGGCGATCAGGTAGGCCTCGCCGTCGGAGAGCAGCAGATCGGGGGCGAAGGTCAGGCGGGCGAGACGGCCACCGAGCGAGGGGATCAGGCCCATGGGGCTGGCGGTGATCTCGCCGTCGCCCCGGAACAGATCGGCGATCGCCGTCACGCAGACCTCGGCGCGGGTGATGTCGGTCATTTCTTCTCCTGCTCCGCCGATTCGGTGGCCCATGCGGCTACTTCAGCCTGGTAGTGCGCCTCGCCGCCGCTGAGGAAGCGCTGCTCGAACGCCGCCCACGCCTCGGGGTCCTTGGCGCTCGCGGCGTAGTGCCGCTGGAACTTCTCGTCCCGCCCGTAGTCCGGAACGGCGGTGGTGAAGTGCGCGCCCTTCGGCGTCTCCACGACGCCGGTGACCGCACTGCGATTGATGAGCAGGGACTGGACGGGGCCGCCGGCAACGAGCTCCTCGGTGGGGACGATGCGCTCGCAGGACACGTAGCAGCGGTCCGCCGCGAGGGCGAAGTCGTCGTCGAAGTACGGATCCGGGCCCAGGTACTGGGCGTTGCCGCGGGCGTCGGCGCGGTTCATGTGCACGAGTGCGGCATCGAGACGCAGTGCCGGGACCGCGACCAGTTCCTCGCCGTCGGCGTAGGGCGAGACCACAGTGCGCAGATCGGGATTGACGTCCATGACCGACGAACCGAGGCCCGCGCGGATGGGGAGGAAGGGGAGACGCTGCACGGCGGCCTTGAGACCGGCGGCGAACATGCCCTCGTCCCATTCCGCCACCTCGATCGCCCCGGCCTGCCGGGCGCGGGCGAAGTTCGGGTCGATGGGGACGGTGTCGAGGGTGACGAAGCCGAAGACGAGCTTGCGGATCTTCCCCGCCGCGGCCAGGAGGCCCACGTCGGGCCCGCCGTAGGACACCACGGTGAGGTCCTTGAGGTCCGATCGGAGGATCGCCCGCACCAGGGCCATCGGCTTGCGCCGCGAGCCCCAGCCGCCGATGCCCAGCGTCATGCCGTCCTCGAGTTCCGCGACCACCTGTTCGGCGGTCATGATCTTGTCGCTCATGCCTTCTCCTGCTGTGTGTCCTGGGCCTCAGCAGCCTCGTTCACGGTGCGCCCCGTCGCGACGAACTCGTGCCGGTGCTCGTCCGAGTACCCCGCGAGATTGAGTTCGAAGGTGAATCCCTGCTCGAACCGGTAGCTGGTGTGCACGTTCACCAGGTCGATGCCGTTGATGGCCTCCTTGGCCTTGCGGATCACCCGGGTGTCCTTCGCGGCGATGGCGCGGGCCACCTCCAGCGCGGCCTCGTCCAGCTCGGCGCGGGGCACCACGCGGTACACCGATCCGAAGTGGTGGAGCTGCTGCGCGGTCACGGTTCCGGCGGTGAAGTAGAGCGTGCGCATGAGGTGCTGGGGCACCAGGCGGGCCAGATGCGTTGCGGCGCCGAGTGCACCGCGGTCCACCTCCGGGAGGCCGAAGGTGGCGTCGTCCGAGGCGACCACCACGTCGGCATTGCCGACGAGGCCGATGCCGCCACCCAGACAGAAGCCGTTCACCGCGACGATCACCGGAACGGCACAGTCGTAGACCGCCGAGAAGGCGGCGGCGCAGCCGTGGTTCGCGCCGATCAGTGCGCCGTAGCCGTCTCCCGCGGCCTGGGCGGCGTCGATCTCCTTGATGTCGACGCCCGCGTTGAAGCCTCGGCCCTCCGCGCGCACCACGACGACGTGGCACGACGGGTCGCGGCCCGCCTCGGTGATGGCGTTCGCGAGGTCGAACCAGCCCTGCACGGTGAGGGCGTTGACGGGCGGTGCGTCGACGGTGATCGTGTGGATCCCGGGCTCGCCGACTGTGGTCGTGATCGGTGAAGACACACCGACTCCTTCGAGGTAGACAGGTAGAACGTGATCTAAACCTAGCAATTGCTTGGTACGCTACCACCGAAGCCCTGTCAGCCGGAATGGGAAGTGGGGAATCTTGTGAGCGCAGCGGTGTCGAAGGGTCTCGGGCTCGACGGTGCGGTGGTACTGATCACCGGCGGGGTGCGGGGGATCGGGGCGGGGATCGCGCGCGTCTTCCTTCGGCACGGCGCCACGGTGGTCGTGTGCGCTCGGCGCGAACCCGCGAGCCCGGTGGAGGCCGACGGTGCCGTTGCCGAGTTCGTCGCCGCCGACGTCCGAGAACCCGAGCAGGTGGAAGCGCTGATCGCCGGCATCGTCGAGCGGCACGGACGGCTCGACGTGCTCGTCAACAACGCGGGTGGCGCCCCGTACTCGGAGGCGGCGACCGCCTCGCCGCGGTTCCACGAGAAGGTCGTCGGGCTGAACCTGCTCGCCCCACTCCTGGTGGCGCAGAAGGCGAACGCGGTCATGCAGGAGGCGGGACGCGGTGCGATCGTGAACATCTCGAGCGTGAGCGCCACCCGGCCGTCGCCCGGCACCGCGGCCTACGGCGCCGCGAAGGCCGGGCTCGACTCGCTCACCACCAGTCTCGCCGTGGAGTGGGCGCCCGCGGTGCGGGTGAACGCCCTCGACGTGGGCATGGTGCGCACCGAAGCCGCTGAGCAGCACTACGGCGACGACGCCGGTATCGCGGCGATCGGCGCAACCGTCCCCCTCGGGCGACTCGCCGACCCGGAGGAGGTGGGCGCGTGCGCGGCCTTCCTCGCCTCGCCTCTCGCGTCCTACGTCAGTGGAGCGACGTTGCTCGTGCACGGTGGCGGCGAACGCCCCGCCTTCTTGACCGCGGCGAACGCCGAGCGCGACGCGCGGTAGTCCTGAACCAACAACGAGGAGAAGAACAATGACAGGAATCGTCGACGGTCGCGTCGTCATCGTCACCGGCGCGGGCCGGGGTATCGGCCGCGCGCACGCGCTCGCCTTCGCCGCGGAGGGCGCGGCGGTGGTCGTCAACGACTACGGCGTGGGCCTCGACGGTGCCGATGCCTCGTCGGGGCCGGCGCAGCAGGTCGTGGACGAGATCCGCGCCGCGGGCGGGCGAGCGGTCGCGAACGCCTCCGACGTGGCCGACTGGGACGGCGCGCACGCGCTGGTGCGCACCGCGATCGACGAGTTCGGCCGGCTGGACGTGCTGGTGAACAACGCCGGCTTCCTGCGTGATCGGATGTTGGTGAACATGTCCGAGGCGGAGTGGGACGCGGTGACCCGCGTGCATCTCAAGGGGCATTTCGCGATGCTGCGGCACGCCGCGGCGTACTGGCGGGACGAGTCCAAGGCGGGCCGGCAGCCCGATGCGCGGGTGATCAACACCAGCTCCGGCGCGGGTCTCCTGGGCAGTGTCGGGCAGGGCAACTACGCGGCCGCCAAGGCGGGCATCGCGGAGATGACGATCCAGGCCGCCGCCGAGATGGGCCGCTACGGCATCACGGTGAACGCCATCGCGCCGGCGGCCAGGACCCGGATGACCGAGGTGACCTTCGCGGACGACATGGCCGCTCCGGAGGATGGTTTCGACGCGATGGCGCCCGAGAACATCTCGCCGCTCGTGGTGTGGCTCGGCAGCGTGGACTCGTCCGATGTCACGGGGCGGGTCTTCGAGGTCGAGGGAGGCAAGGTGTCGATCGCGCAGGGCTGGCGGCACGGCCCGCAGCGCGATAAGGGTGCGCGTTGGGAGCCGGCGGAGCTGGGTGACGTGGTGCGGGGCCTCCTCGGCGAGGCGGCGGCTCCGGAGCCCGTCTACGGCGCCTGACCCCGGAAACGACGATGCCGGCCGCGCAGGAGGGGATCCGCGCGGCCGGCCGCGTCTCGCGAGGGGTGGGCCGAGTCCGGTGGCGAGCGTCAGGAGCGCGTGCTCAGACGCCCCGATTCGGTGAAGAACCGCACCAGCTCGGTCGCCGTCGTGGCCATCGGCCGGGGCGTGTAGCCGAGCTCGTTGCGCGCCTTGGAGATGTCGACGAGCGGTGAGGCGAACAGGGGGCCGAGCGCCGCCTTCGAGAGCACGTCGGATCCCAGGGCTGCGCCGACGGGTTCGAGCACGGGCATGACGGCGGCCAGCGCCCCGATGGGAACGGCGATGCGTGGGCCGGACCGGCCGGCGGCCCGAGCGGCGACGTGCATGGCGTCGATGATCGGCGTGAACTCGCCCCCGAGCAGGTAGTTCTCGCCCGTCCTGCCCTTCTCCGCCGCGAGCGCGACCCCAGCGGCGACATCACGCACGTCGACGAGGTCGAAGCCCGCCTTGGACACGAACGCGGGCATGCGCCCGCGGGCTGCCTTGTGTGCGAGCAGATTCAGGCGGGAGAGGGGCGCGCCGTGGTCGGCCGGGCCCCACACGCCGGTGGGATTGCAGATCGTGGCGTCCAGGCCGTCGTCGATGACTTTGCGGAGCTCCTGCTCGCCGGCCCACTTCGACCGGTCGTAGACGGGGATCTCCGGTCGCTCGGACCGCGGCGCGGTCTCGTCGATGACGTCCACGAGATCCTGGTCGAAGGCGTGGATGGAGCTGAGGTGCACCATCTTGCGGACGCCCGCCGCCAGGGCCGCGCGCGCGACGGTGCGCACGCCCACCGTGTTCAGGTGCCAGGCCTTCTCGTCCTCCATGCGCAGGGTGATCATGGCGACCAGGTGGTAGACCACTTCCACGCCGTCGAGTGCGGAGCGCATCTCGTCGGCGTCCAGGACGCTCGCCCGTACCCAGCGCACGCCTTCGGGTGCGTGCGGCGACGAGGTGCGATCGATCGCGATCACCTCGTGTCCCTGTTCGACCAGTTGCCGCAGGAGGTTTCCGCCGACGAATCCGGCTGCGCCGGTGACTGCAACGCGCATGCCGTCAGATCCGCTCGATGATCGTGCCCGTGGCCATCGCACCACCGCAGCACATCGCGATCAGGGCCGTCGACGCGTCACGCCGCTCCAGCTCGTGCAGGGCCGTGGTGATGAGGCGGGCTCCGGTGGAGCCGACGGGGTGGCCGAGGGCGATCGCCCCGCCGTTGACGTTGACCCTGTCGGGGTCGGGCCCGATCACCTGCTGCCAGGACAGGACGACGGAGGCGAAGGCCTCGTTGACCTCGAACAGGTCGATGTCGCTCAGCGCACGCCCGGAGCGCTCGAGGACCCGCTCGGTGGCGCGGATCGGCCCGTCGAGGTGGTAGTACGGCTCACCGCCGACGAGGGCCTGCGAGACGATGCGGGCGCGCGGCTTCAGTCCGAGCGCGGCGGCGCGGTCCGAGTCCATCAGCAGGACGGCGGCGGCACCGTCGGACACCTGGGAGGACGTGCCCGCCGTGTGGCGACCGCCGTCGAGCATGGGCTTGAGCTTGGCGAGCCCCTCGGCCGTGCTCTCGCGCGGGCCCTGGTCGCGCGACACCTCGATCGTCTCGCCCGTCGGGGCGCCGTCGGCCATGGCTGGCGCCTTCAGTGCGACCACCTCGCGGTCGAAGCGGCCCTCCTCCCAGGCCTGCAGTGCCTTGCGCTGCGAGGCGAGGCCGAAGGCGTCGATGTCCCCGCGCGTGAGACCGCGGCGCTCGGCGATCCGCTCGGCGGCGAGGAACTGGTTGGGCATGTCGATGGTCCACGACGGGGGGCGGGAGTTGCCGAGCCCCTCCGGCCGGTTCGCGCCGAGGGGGATACGGCTCATCGACTCGACGCCGCAGGAGATGCCGGCGGCGATCGCGTCGGTCGCGATGAGTCCCGCGATGAGTCCCGTCGCCTGCTGTGCCGAGCCGCACTGCGCGTCGATGGTGGTGGCGCCGGTCAGTTCCGGCAGGCCCGAGTTGAGCCAAGCGGTGCGGGTGATGTTGCCGGCCTGCTCGCCGGCCTGGGTCACGTTGCCGCCGATGACCTGCTCGACCTGGGCGGGATCGATCCCGGCCCGGTCGATCAGCGCGGTGATCGTGGCGCCGAGGAGTTCGGCCGGGTGCAGGCCGCTGAGCCAGCCGCCGCGCTTGCCGATGGGGCTGCGGACGGCGTCGACGATGACGGGGATGCCCATGTCGGTCGTTCCTCACATTCTCGGCTCCACCCGGATGGGTAGAGCACGTTCTCGATTGTGGCGCGCGTTAGGAGCTCTGTCGAGCCTTATGTGATGGCGCCGAGACTCATTCGTCCCTGTGTAACTGCTGTGCAAACAGCGTCCTTCGCAATCTAGCTCACGAGCGGACGGGGTGTGCTTCAATGAGTAGAACATGTTTCAACTACGCCTGGCTAGAGACCGGGTGGAGACGCTTGAGGAGGCGGCGTGAGCGTGCACTTCCCCGCGGGGTTCGATTTCACCAGCCCCGACCTGTGGTCGGAGGGGCGGCCCGAGTCCGAGTTCGCCGAGCTGCGGCGTTCGGCTCCGGTGTGGTGGCAGGACATCCCGCCCGGCACCACCGGGTTCGACGACGGTGGCTTCTGGGTGGTGTCCAAGCTGGAGGACATCAAGGCCATCTCGCGCAACCCGAAGCAGTACTCGAACTGGGAGAACGGCGCGATCGTGCGCTTCGGCCCGGAGATCGAGCGCGAGCAGATCGACATGCAGCGCATGCTCCTGCTGAACATGGACCCACCGCAGCACACCAAGACCCGCCGCATCATCTCCCGGGGGTTCACCCCCAAGGCCGTGCAGTCGTTGCACGACGCACTGGCGGAGCGCGCCGAGCAGATCGTGCACGAGGCCCGCAAGACCGGCGGCGGGGACTTCGTCGAGCAGGTCGCGTCCGAGCTGCCCCTGCAGGCGATCGCGGAACTCCTCGGCGTGCCGCAGGAGGATCGCAAGAAGCTCTTCGACTGGTCCAACTCGATGATGGCCTACGACGATCCCGAGTTCGAGGGGAACTACCTCGAGGCGATGACGGAGTTCACGGGCTACTCGTGGAACCTCGCGGAGGAGCGCCGGAAGTGTCCGATGGACGACATCGTGACCTCGCTCATCCAGGCCGATATCGACGGCGAGTCGCTCGGCAGTGACGAGTTCGCCTTCTTCGTGCTCCTGCTCGCCGTGGCCGGCAACGAGACCACGCGCAACGCGATCAGCCACGGCATGAAGGCCTTCGTGGACTACCCCGAGCAGTGGGAGATCTACAAGGAGCAGCGCCCGCGCACGGCCCCCGATGAGATCGTCCGCTGGGCCACCCCGGTGTCGGTCTTCCAGCGCACGGCGCTCGAGGACGTCCAGCTCGGTGAGCAGTTGATCAAGAAGGGTCAGCGCGTCGCACTGTTCTACGCCTCCGCGAACTTCGATGAGGACGCCTTCGAGGACCCCTACACCTTCAACATCCTGCGCGATCCGAATCCGCACGTCGGCTTCGGCGGTTCCGGCACCCACCACTGCGTGGGCGCGAACCTCGCCCGCCTCGAGATGGACCTCATGTTCAAGGCGATCGCGGACGTGATGCCCAACCTCCGTGAGCTCGAGCCGCCGCAGCGCCTGCGGTCGGGCTGGCTCAACGGCATCAAGCACTGGAAGGTCGCCTACGAGTAGGCCTTGTCACGGGTGGTGGTGTCCGCTGTACTGAGACGGTGGGCACCACCATTCGGCCGCTCCGGGCCGAGGATCGGACGGCGCTCGAGTCCTTTCCGCTCCGGGTGTCGCCCGAGACCGCGCGCACCCGGTTCCATGGGCCGATGAAGATGCTCACGCCGGCCACACTCGACCTGCTGCTAGGCCTGGAACCCGGCTGCCGCGAGGCGGTGGTCGCGGTCGACGAGCGCGGGATAGCCGGCGTCGCGCGTTTCGCCCGTGACGCGTGCGGCGATCCGGCGTCCGGCATCGCCGAAATCGCGATCATCGTCGCCGACGACCGGCAGCGCAGCGGACTCGGTCGCGACCTGATGCTCGCCCTCGCCGGGCTCGCCCGGGCAGCCGGGATCGCGACTTTCCGGGCCACCATGCAGGAGGACAACGACGGTGCTCGGCGCTTCGTCGGGCGCCTGGCGCCCGGCACACCGGAGCGGTTCGTCCGCAACACAGTGGTGGCGGAGCTGCCCGTAGCCGCGCTCGTGTCGGAACGCGATTGATCGTCGGAGGCGCCCACCATGGGAGGTGCATTCGCGACCAGTGCGCTCAATGCGGGTGCCTTCTTCGGTCCTGTCCTCGCCCGGCGATCATCGGGCGCCGGTGAACCGGCTCAGCTCACGCAGGCTTGTCCGCGCCCACCAGCCACATCGAGAAGTACTGCGAGCCACCGCCGTAGGCGTGCCCGAGGGCGGTGCGGGCACCGTCGACCTGGTAGTTCCCGGCCCGGCCCATGACCTGCTTGGCGGCCTCGGCGAACCGGATCATGCCCGACGCGCCGATCGGGTTGGACGACAGCACGCCGCCGGACGGATTCACGGGCAGCTCCCCGCCGATCTCGGTGCCCCCGGACTCGGTGAGCTTCCAGCCCTGGCCCTCGGGCACGAAG
The DNA here is from genome assembly GCF_007858445.1 of Tsukamurella sputi. Lineage (GTDB taxonomy): Bacteria > Actinomycetota > Actinomycetes > Mycobacteriales > Mycobacteriaceae > Tsukamurella > Tsukamurella sputi. Next base: position 426,301 of record NZ_VIGV01000003.1, read on the forward strand.
CCCAGGTTCTCCAGCCACATCGGCTCGAACCAGGAGAAGGGCACGTAGATCTCCGCGGCATCGACCTGCCGCAACGGGTCGGTGATGCCGGCGTCGCGCCAGAGCGCCGCGGCGGCGTCCCGGCCGGCCTGCGGGCTGACGTGTTCGCGGCCGGCGTAGGCGAGAGGCTCGGTCCGCATGGCGGTCGCGAGCACCCAGCCGACGCGGTTGCCCGTGGCGGCCTCCGAGGCCTTGGCGGCGTCCTCGTCGCCCAGGACGATCGCGCACGCGCCGTCGGACGACGGGCAGGTCTCGTCGAATCGGATGGGGTCCCACAGCATCTGGGAGGATTGCACCGATTCCAGTGTGATGTCGGGCTGGTGCAGGTGCGCGAGCGGGTTGCGGGCGCCGTTGCGACGGTCCTTCACCGCGACCATCGCGCCGACGTGGTCGGGGGCGCCCGAGCGGCGGATGTAGGAGCGCACGTGCGGGGCGAAGTAGCCGCCCGCGCCCGCGCCGACGGGCACGGTGAAGGGCACCGGGATCGACAGCGCCCACATGGCGTTCGACTCGGACTGCTTCTCCCACGCCACCGTCAGCACGCGCTTGTGGACGCCCGCCTTGACGAGAGCCGCCGCCACGGCGGCGGTGGAGCCGCCGACCGAACCGGCGGTGTGCACGCGCAGCAGCGGCTTGCCGACGGCGCCCAGCGCGTCGGCGAGGAACAGCTCGGGCATCATCACGCCCTCGAACATGTCCGGCGCCTTGCCGATCACGATCGCGTCGATGTCCGCCATCGTCGTGCCGGCGTCGGCGAGCGCGGCGTCGACGGCCTCGCGGATCATGCCGGCCATCGAGACGTCGGTGCGCTTGGCGCGGTGACGGGTCTGGCCCGTTCCGAGTACGGCGGTGGGCTTGCCCATCACTTGGCCTCCATCACTGCGATCAGGTTCTGCTGCAGGGCGTGCCCGCTGGTGGCGTGTGCGAGGACGCGGTCGGCGTCTCCGTTCCAGACGGCGCGGGCCGCCTCGCCGATCCGGGCCAGGCCCGCGGAGAACATCGGGTTCCCCACGAGCGCACCGCCGGACGGGTTGATCCGCGCGTCGTCGCCGAGACCGATCGCGGACCGCAGGATGAGCTCCTGGTGGGTGAACGGCGCGTGCAGTTCGGCGAGTTGCACGCCGTCGGTGCCGGCCGCACGAGCGGCGGCCTCGGTCGACGGGGACTGCGTGAGGTCACGCGAACCCAGCGCAGGGGAGTCGATCCGATGCTCGAGGCCGGTGATGAACGCGGGATTCTCACGGAGCTCGCGGGCGCGCTCGGCCGAGGCCAGGATCGCGACCGCGGCACCGTCGGTGATCGGCGCGATGTCGTGGCGTCGCAGCGGATCGGCCCACAGCGGCTCGTTCAGGAGTGCCTCGGGATCGACGGTGCGAGAGAACTGCGCCGCCGGGTTCGAAGTCGCATCCCCCAGGCTGCGCGCCGCCACGGCGGCCATGTCGGCCTCGGTCCAGGCACCGGAATCGATGCCTGCACGGGCCTGCAGCGCGGCGACGGACACCGAGTCGGGCCACAGCGGCGCGACGGTGTACGGATCCAACTGCATGGTGAGGGTGCGGCGCAGGACGCCGGCGGAGGACTTGCCGAAGCCGTAGACGAGGGCGGTGTCGACCTCGCCGGTGCGGATCTTCACCCAGGCCTCGTACAGCGCCCAGGCGGCGTCCATCTCCACGTGCGACTCGTTGATCGGCGGCACGGCGCCGATGGAGTCGATCGCGGCGATGAACGAGAAGGCGCGGCCCGCCAGGTAGTCCGACGAGCCGGAGCACCAGAAACCGATGTCGGACTTGGTGAGACCGGTCTGGGCGAAGACGTCGGCGAACAGCGGGATCAGCATCTCCACGCCGTTGGTGGTGGTCTGCGCGGCGCGCAGCCAGGGGGTGGCGGCGTATCCGACGACGGCGACGGAGCCGTCCGGATCGGTGCAGGTACGTGTGCTCACAGGTGCTTCTCGTAACTGGAGTAGGGGGCGTCGGGCTCACCGGTTGGTTCGAAATGCGAGATGTTGCCAGGACTCTCGGTCCACTCCTCGCGCGGCTTCCACACGGCTCGCACCCGCATGCCCATGCGGACCTCGGACGGTTCGCAGCCGAGGACGAGATGGAGGAACGGGATGTCGGCACCGTCGATCAGGACGTAGGCGGCGACGTACGGAGGCTTGATCCGCTGGCCCTGGAAGGGCACGTTGACCACGCAGAACGTGGTGACGACGCCGGTGTCCGGGAGATCGACCTCCTCGGTGGTGGGGATGCCGTCGATGGGGCAGGCGTTGCGTGGCGGGACGTAGACGTTGCCGCACGTCCCGCACCGCTGGCCCAGCAGTCGGCCCTCGGCGAGGGCCTGCAGGTACCGGGTCTCCGGGACGGACGCCGAGTGCTCGAGCCGCAGGGCGACGGGGGTGGTGAGGATCTCGATCGGATCGGTCTCCGCGGCGGTGTCGGGGGTCCCGCTGCCCTCCCCGGGGACGAAGCAGGCGATGTCGCCGATCGCGCCGGTGGTCTCCGCGATCCAGCGGGCGTGCACGCGCATCCCGGTCGAGATCTCCTCGGGCCCCGCGACGTCGACCGCGTGCAGGAGCGCGGTATCGGCACCGTCGAGCCTGATGAGCGCGTAGGCGAAGGGCCGGTCGAAGGGCTGGCCGTCCACCGGGTGCGCGTTCCACGTCCAACTGGTCACCGTGCCCGTGTCGGAGACGGGAACGACGTCGGTGAGGGCGGCGGTCGTGTCGGGATCGAACTCCAGTGGCGGGACGTGCACCCGTCCGGCGGCGTCCCGGGTGCCGACGATGCGGCGCTCACGGAGGTTCGTCATGAACGCGCCCAGCACCGGCCCGAGCGACCGGGTGTAGTCGAAGGACAGGTTCATCGGCGCCGAGAGGGTCTGCGGTTCTGCGGTCACCTCACGAGTGAAACATGTTCTAACTTTTTGGCGCAAGGGTATCCCGGAAAAGGCATTCAGGACCTACCGTGGAGACGTTCGCACCGCTTTCGACGAACCGGTGTCCCGCCACGAACCTGTGAGGTGTTCCATGGACGATCTGCATCGCGAGCCGCTCGCCGGCGACATCCTGCTCGGCTCACTCAGCGCCTACCCCGACCGCGTCGCCGTCCACGTGACCGGGCCCGACAGTGACAGCACCCTGACCTACGCGCAGGTGCGCGACGAGGTGAGTCGCTACGCCCAGGCCTACGCGTCCTTCGGGCTCGGCCTCGGGAGCCCCGTCGCGATGCTGTCCGGCAATCGGCACGAGGTGCTGATCGCGCAGTCCACCAATCTCATCACCGGCGTCCGGTTCGCCGCGCTGCACCCCATGGGCTCGCTCGACGATCACGTCTACGTCATGGAGGACGCGGGCATCGAGACCCTGATCTACGATCCGCGTCTCTACGAGCAGCGTGCCGCGGACCTGCGCGAACGGGTCCCCGGGTTGCAGTTGCTCTCGCTCGGGCCGACGGAGGCGGGGGTCGACCTCGCCGCCGCGGCGGCGGGATTCGCGCCCGGACCGCTTTCGGCGCACACCGCCGACCCGTCGTCGACCGCGAGCCTCGCGTACACCGGCGGTACTACGGGCAAGAGCAAGGGCGTGATGCTCAGCTACTCCGGCGGCGCATCGCTGCTGCGCATCCAGCGCACGGAGTGGGAATGGCCGGAGGAGATCCGGTTCCTCGTGTGCGCCCCGCTCAGCCACGCGGGCGGTGCGTTCTGGAACCCCACGTCGATGGCCGGCGGATCCATGGTCGTGCTGCCGCGGTTCGAACCCGAGGCCGTGCTCGCGGCGATCGAGAAGTACCGGATCACCGCGACGATGTTGGTACCCACCATGATCTACGCCCTGCTCGACCACCCGAAGTTCGACGACTACGACCTCTCCAGCCTCGAGACCGTCTTCTACGGTGCGTCGGCGATCTCGCCGACCCGACTCACCGAGGCCATCGAGCGCATCGGCCCCAAGTTCTTCCAGTTCTACGGCCAGGCGGAATGCCCGATGACCATCGCGGTGCTGCGGCGGGGCGACCACGACCCGTCGAAGCCCGAGCGGCTGGCGAGCTGCGGGCGGCCGGTCCCGTGGGTGCACGTCGCCCTGCTCGACGATGCCGGGCGCACCGTCGAACCCGGTGAGCCGGGGGAGATCTGCGTGCGTGGCCCTCTCGTGATGCAGGGGTATCTGAACAAGCCCGAGCAGACGGCGGAGGCGACGGAGCACGGCTGGCTGCACACCGGTGACGTGGGGCGCTTCGACGACGAGGGCTACCTGTACATCGTCGACCGGAAGAAGGACATGGTCGTGACCGGCGGCTTCAACGTCTTCCCGCGCGAGGTGGAGGACGTCATCTCCACGCACCCGGCGGTCGCCTCGGTGGCGGTCATCGGCGTCCCGGACGACAAGTGGGGCGAAGCCGTCAAGGCCGTGGTGGTCCCGCGCGCCGGGGCGACGGTGGAGGTCGAGGAGCTGCGGGAGCTGGTACGCGACCGGAAGGGCGCCGTCTACACCCCGAAGACCGTGGACTTCGTCGAATCGATCCCCGTCAGCCCCCTCGGCAAGCCGGACAAGAAGGCCTTGCGCGCCCAGTACGCCTGAGGCGCGGCGAAACCGACTTCGGCAGCGTCAACCCATACCGTCACCTGCGGATTCGGTAACGGGTTGACGCTGTCACGTCAGCACGGGGGATCAGCGGCCCTCGAAGACGGGCGTGCGCTTCTCGGCGAAGGCGCGGGGCCCTTCCTTGGCATCCTGCGAGAGGAAGACGGGCAGGCCCTCCTCGGCGTCGACCCGGAAGGCCTCCTCCTCGTGCATCCCCTCCGTGGCACGCATGGTGCGGAGCATCGCCTGCACGGCGAGCGGGCCGTTGGCGTTGATGAGCTCGGCCAGCTCGAGCGCCTTGTCGAGGGCGGTGCCGTCGGGGACCACGTGCCCGATCAGCCCGTAGTCCTTCGCCTCGGCTGCACTGATGTGCCGGCCCGTCAGCAGCAGATCCGCGGCGACCGTGTACGGGATCTGGCGCGGCAGGCGCACAGCGGAGCCGCCCATCGGGTACAGGCTCCACTTGGCCTCGGAGACGCCGAACCGCGCGCTCTCGCCCGCGACGCGGATGTCGGTGCCCTGCAGGATCTCCGTACCGCCGGCGATCGCCGCGCCTTCGACGGCCGCGATGAGCGGCTTTCCCGGCCGACGGCCCTTGATCAGGCCCGGAATCCGGGCCGGATCGAAGCCGCCGCCCTCGGACATGGCCTCGCCCGGGTTGGACTTGGCCATGTTCTTCAGGTCCGCGCCGGCGCAGAAGGCGCCGCCCGCGCCCGTGAGCACGGCGCTGCGGATCCCGGGATCGGCGTCGATCCGGTCCCAGGCGTCGCTGAGGATCTGGAGCATCTCGCCGGTGAGTGCGTTCTTGCGCTCCGGGCGGTTCATGGTGATGAGCAGCGTGTGGCCGCGCTGCTCGACGAGGGCGTGCGGGGCGTCGGTCATGCCGGAGGCTCCTTGTCGTCGAGGACCCTCGCTGAAACGAGGATCGGCAATTGCGGGAATCCGCTTCCCCGGACAGTAACAGGTTCTAGTTTGGTGGAAAGAAGTCTTCAGGAGGATTCATGCGCACACCCCTGTGCGAGGACCTGGGCATCCAGTACCCGGTCATCGCGTTCACCCCGTCGGAGCACGTCGCCGCAGCGGTCTCCCGGGCCGGCGGCCTCGGCGTGCTCGGCTGCGTCCGGTTCAACGACCCCGGCGAGCTCGACGCCGTCCTCGACTGGATGGACGCCAACACCGACGGTCGCCCCTACGGCGTCGACATCGTGATGCCCAACAAGGTGCCCACCGAGGGCACCGCCACGGATCTCACCGAGCTCATTCCCGAGGAGCACCGGGCCTTCGTCGAGCGGACGCTCCGGGAGCTGGGGGTGCCCGAGCTGCCCGACGGTGCCGCCGGCGCAGGCGTGCTCGGCTGGCTGCACTCCGTGGCGCGCTCGCACGTCGACGTCGCTCTGGGGCACCGGATCGCGTTGATCGCCAACGCCCTCGGCTCGCCGCCGGCGGACGTGATCGACGCGGCGCACGAGCACGGGGTCAAGGTCGCCGCGCTGGCCGGCCGCGCCAAGCACGCTCGCGCCCACGTCGACAACGGCGTCGACATCGTCATCGCGCAGGGATACGAGGCCGGCGGCCACACCGGCGAGATCGCCTCGATGGTGCTGCTCCCCGAGATCGTCGACGAGGTGGGCGAGGACGCCACGGTCGTCGCGGCCGGCGGCATCGGGTCCGGACGGCAGATCGCCGCCGCGCTCACCCTCGGCGCCGAGGGGGTGTGGATGGGCTCGTACTGGCTCACCACCACCGAGTACCTCGAGACGCACACGAAGTCGCAGACGATGCAGGAGGCCCTCGTCGCCGCGACGAGTGCCGACACCGTTCGCACCCGGATCTTCTCCGGGAAGCCGGCCCGCCTCCTCAAGACCCGTTGGACGGAGGCCTGGGAGGCGCCGGGGGCACCGTCGGCGCTGCCCATGCCCCTGCAGAACCTGCTGGTGGGGGAGGCGCACTCGCGAATCCACGCCTCCGGCGATCCGTCCGTGGTAGCCATGCCGGTCGGCCAGATCGTGGGCCGGATGAACGCCGTGCGACCCGTCGCCGAGATCATGGCCGAACTGGTCGGCGAGTTCGAGGATGCGGTCGACCGCCTGAACCTGGCACGCTGACCCCATGGGAACGAATCAGCGCGGCACGATCCAGATGACCGAGGCGGAGGTCGAGGAGTTCCTCGAGCGCAGCCGCACCGCCACCATCGCCACCATCGGCGCGAACGGGGCGCCCCATCTCGTCGCCATGTGGTACGCCGTGATCGACGGCGACCTGTGGATCGAGACCAAGGCCAAGTCGCAGAAGGTCGTGAACCTGCGCCGCAATCCGACCATGAGCGCCTCGATCGAGTCCGGCCATTCGTACGATGCACTGCGCGGTATCGCCATCGAGGGCACCGCGGAGATCGTCGAGGACGAGGCGACGGTGCGCGCCGTGTGCGAGCAGGTCTACGAGCGCTACTTCGGGCCGTACACCGAGGAGCTCAAGCCGGCGATCGACGCGATGATGAACAAGCGGGTCGCGGTGCGGTTGCGGGCCGATCGCGTGCGCAGCTGGGATCACCGCAAGCTCGGCATGCCCGAGATGCCCGTCAGCGGAAGCACCGCGGCGTACCTGTAGGGCACGGGAATGCCCGGATCACACGCGCAATCGGCCGCCGACGGACTGGTGGAGATCAGTCCCTGCGTCGGGGGCCTCGTCCGTACCTGGTCGTCCGACGGTGCCTCCCGGCTCTGGTCGGTACCGGAGGACGGCTGGCTCCGCGAGGCGCAGGGGACGGGGCGCATCGGCAGGCTCTCCCGCAAGGAGGGCCGGTACCGCGAGGCGGGGGAGCTGTCCGAGGCCGGCGGTGAGCTCCTCGTACGGCCACGCGTCCCGATGCGGGCGGAGGACGGGAGCCTCACGATGGAGGCGCGCGCCGTCCCGCTCGGTCCCGAGAAGCGGGCGTCCCGCTCGACCTTCGAGGACTTCCGGGAGGTGCTCACGCAGGCCGTGACGCACTGCGCCGAGACCGACGAGTACCTGGTGGTGGAGCGGGGCGCGCACGACGCCGGGCGGGAACCCTTCTGCCTCTTCGCGGTCCTGCCCGCGGGTGAGGCGCCGGGCGTCTTCGTCACCGTCGTCGAGACCGCGCCGCCGCCGCGGGACTCGGAGCTGTGGGCGCCCTACGTCGACGAGTGGGACCGGTCGGCGACGATCAGCGCGCCGTCGAACCCCGAGACCGTGGCGACCGCCCCGACCGTGATGATCGAGGCGATCAGAGCCTGGGAGCTCGACCCGTGGGACCTCGCCTTCACGTTCGGCCGACGGTGACGCTCAGCCCCGGGCCGCCTCCGCGAGCGCGCGCAGCGTCGGCTCGTCGCGCACGCCGCTGAACAGCACCGTCGTGACCGGGGAGTGCCGCCACAGCTCCAGCCGTTCGGCGATGCGATCGATCGGCCCGAGGAGGGCGATGGAGTCGGCCAGCTCGTCGGGGACCGCGGCGATGGCGCCTGCGCGATCGCCGTCGAGGAACTTCTCCTGCACGGCGACAGCGGCGTCGGCGAATCCGAGCCGCCCGATGAGGTCGAGGTGGAAGTTCGTCGACTTGTGTCCCATGCCGCCGATGTAGAAGGCGAGCGGGATCTTCGCCTGGGTGAGCGCGGCGTCCAGGTCGTCGGAGACGATCACGGAGACGGTCGCGGCGATCTCGAAATCGGGGGAGCGCCCCGCGAGGGACCCGCCGAAGACGCTGTCGACCTGCTGCGGATCGACGAACAGCGGGAGCCAGCCGTCGGCGATCTCCGTCGACATCGCCACGTTCTTGGGCCCCTCGGCGCCGAGGAAGATCGGGATCCGCGGCCGCACCGGCAGCGCGATCGACTTCAGCGGCTTCCCGAGCCCGGTGCCGCCGGGCAGCGGCAGGGGGTAGTGCGGTCCCGCGCTGGTCACGGGCGCTTCGCGCGCGATCACCTGGCGGACGATGTCGACGTACTCGCGGGTGCGGGCGAGCGGCTTCGGGAACGGGTTCCCGTACCAGCCCTCCGCGACCTGGGGCCCGGACGCGCCCAGGCCGAGCACCATTCGGCCGCCCGAGAGACCGTCGATGGTGAGGGCGTGCATCGCCGTCGCGGTCGGCGTGCGGGCGGGTATCTGGGCCACGGCGGTGCCGAGCTTGATCCGCTTGGTGCGCGATCCGTACCAGGCCAGTGTCGAGAAGGCGTCGGAGCCGTAGGCCTCGGCGGTGAAGACGTAGTCGTAGCCGAACTCGTCGGCGGCGACCACCGCCGCGGTGTGGTCCTCCGGCCCACGGGTCCAGTAGCCGAGGTTGATGCCCAGATTGAGATCGTTGACCATTCCTCGAATCTAGAACAAGTTCTAGGGTTTGGGTTACAGTTCGGTATGGCTTCGCCCACGCAGACCCAGCACACCCTGCCCGCGCGCGTCACCGACGAGCTGATCGAGCGCCTCACGGCGTTGGTGGTCGCCGACGGCAGCCGAGACCCGTTCACCATGACCGAGGTGTTCACGGGGGCTCCCATCGGCACTCTGCCGCAGTCCACGCCGAGTGATGTGGTCGCGGCGTTCGCCTCCGCGCGGGCGGCGCAGCGCCAATGGGCCCAGAAGCCCCTCGACGAGCGGCTCGCCGTCTTCCGCCGTCTGCACGAGCTGATCCTCGAGAACAACGAGTTGCTCGTCGATCTCATTCAGAGCGGCACCGGCAAGAACCGGCGGATGGCCTTCGAGGAGTCCTGCGACGTCCCGATGGTGATCAGCCACTACCTCAAGGCCGCGCCCAAGCTGCTCCGTTCGCGCCGCCGCGGCGGCCCCGTGCCGGTGGTCAGCAACTCGGTGGAGCTGCACCGGCCCAAGGGCGTGGTCGGGGTCATCGCGCCGTGGAACTTCCCCTTCGCGATGGCCCTCTCGGACGCCATCCCCGCGCTCATCGCCGGCAACGGCGTGGTGCTCAAGCCCGACAACAAGACCGCGCTCGCCGCCCTCTACGGCGTCGAGCTGCTGCGCCGCGCCGGCGCCCCCGAGGGCCTGTTCCAGGTGGTCTGCGGTCAGGGGCCCGACGTGGGGCCCTCCCTCATCGACGAGTCCGATTTCGTCATGTTCACCGGATCCAGCGCGACCGGCACGACCGTCGGCGAGCGGGCGGGCCGCAACCTCATCGGCTGCAGTCTGGAGCTGGGCGGCAAGAATCCGATGATCGTGCTCGACGACGTGGACCTCGACGAGGCCATCACGTCCGCGATCTTCGCCGTCTTCGCCAATGCCGGCCAGGCGTGCATGCACATCGAGCGGATGTACATCCACGAGAACATCTTCGACGAGTTCTCCCGCCGGTTCGTCGCCGCCGCCGGTGCGCTCAAGCTGGGGGCGACCTACGACTACGAGCCGGACATGGGCTCGCTCGCTTCGCCGGACCAGCTGCGGCGCGTCTCCGCACATGTCGAGGACGCCCGGGCCAAGGGGGCCACCGTGCTGTGCGGCGGGCGTGAGCGCACGGACGTCGGCCCGGCCTTCTACGCGCCGACGGTCCTCACCGGCGTCACCCCGGACATGCACCTCGCGACGGCCGAGACCTTCGGCCCCGTGGTCTCCCTGTTCCGGTACTCGAGCGACGAGGAGGCCATCCGCCTCGCCAACGACACCCGCTACGGCCTCAACGCCAGCGTCTGGGGCAAGGACCTGCGCCGCGCGGCGCGGATCGGCGCGCAGCTGGAGGCCGGCAACGTCAACATCAACGACGGCTTCGCCGCGTCCTTCGCGAGCAAGGGCACCCCGTCGGGCGGCTGGAAGGCTTCGGGCGTGGGCGCCCGGCACGGCGACACCGGGCTGCTCAAGTACACCGACACCACCAACCTGGCGACGCTGAAGATGCAGGTCTACAACCCGCGCCCCGGGCAGACGTACACCCAGTACGCGGCGCAGACCGTGCAGGTGCTGCGCTGGATGCGCAAGCTGCGCATCCGCTGACGCCACCGGGCGCCGCTAGGCTGGCCGGGTGCACGACGGCAGCCCTCCCGACGATGCGGCGATGATCGGCGTCCTCGGACCCGTCGTCGTCGGCGATCGGCCCGTCCCCGGTGTCCGGGCGCGGCGACTGCTCGTCGCGCTCGTGCTCGCCGACGGTCGCCCGGTGAGCGCGGACCGCCTCGTCGACGAGGTGTGGGGCGACGACTCCCCGAAGTCCCCGCAGGCGGCCCTGCACACGCAGATCTCGCGCCTGCGCCCGTTGGTGCGTCCCGCGGTCGTCGAGGCCGTCGCCGGCGGCTACCGCCTCGATGCGGACACCGACCTGGCCCGTGCCGAACGTGCGGTGCGTGAACCCGGAGACGAGGATTCGGCGCTGCTCCTGTGGCGCGGCGCCCCGGGGGAGGACCTGGAGGGCGACGGGCCCGCGGCCGAGCTGGCGCGCCGTGCCGCCGCGGCGTTCGACCGGCTGGAGTCCCGCGTCGCCGCCACCGCCCTCACCGCCGGGGATCACGCTGCCGCCCAGGCGATCGCCGAGCGACGGATCGCCGCGGATCCACTCGACGAGCCCGCTCGCGTCCTCCTCATGCGGGCGCTCGCCGGTGCGGGCCGCACGGCCGAAGCGCTCGCCGCGTTCGCGGACCTGCGGCGGACGATGATCACCGAGCTCGGGACGGAGCCGGGCGACGAGGCGACGGCCCTGCACCACGACCTGCTGACCGGGAGCGCTGCGGCGGCATCGGGCAGGGCTGCCGCAGTGGGGCTTCCGGCGGAGGTCACGCCGCTCATCGGCCGGGACGCCGAGGTGGCGGAGCTCGTGCGGCTCGTGACGGACCGGCGTGTGGTGACGGTGCTCGGCCCCGGCGGCGTCGGTAAGACACGCATCGCCGAAGCGGTCGGTGACGCCGTCGCGCGCGCCGGCACGCCGGTCTTCTCCGTGCCGCTGGCGTCCGTCCGCTCCGCCGACGGAGTGCTGCCCGCCGTCGCGCGCGTCCTCGGCCTGTCCGAACCGGACCTGGGCGCCGACGGCCTACCGCGCAGGGCGATCCGCGACCTCGGATCGCGACTGCTCGAGACCGTCGGCCGCCGCCGGTGCCTGATCGTCCTCGACAACTGCGAGCAGGTCGTGGACGCCTGCGCGGGCGTGGTCGCGGACCTCGTCGCCGGAGCACCGGGGGTGACGGTGCTCGCCACCAGCCGGTCGCCCCTGCAGATCCGCGGTGAATGGGTGCATCCGCTGCCCGTGCTCGATACGGTGGGCGCGGGATCCGCCGCCGTGGAGCTGTTCCGGGAGCGGGCCCGGGCCGTCCGGCCCGATGTCCCACTGCCCGACGCCGCGGTCGCGGACCTGTGTCGGCGCCTCGACGGCCTCCCACTCGCGATCGAGCTGGCCGCGGCACGAGTGCGCACGTTGAGCGTCGAGGAGATCACCGACCGGCTGACCCGGCGATTCGCGCTGTTGCGCTCGGCGGACCGCACGGCTCCGGATCGCCACCGCACGCTGCACGCGGTCATCGAATGGAGTTGGGAGCTCCTCGAAACCGACGCGCAGCGCACCCTCCGGCGCTTGTGCCGCTTCCCCGACGGATTCGACGCCGAGGCCGCCGCCGCCGTCAGCGGACTCGACCCGCTCGATCTCGACGACGCGCTCGACTCGCTCGTCAACCAGTCGTTGCTGCACGTCACGCAGAGTGGCGGACGGACCCGGTTCCGCATGCTGGAGACGGTTCGCGAGTTCGGTGAGGAACGCCTCGCGGACGCTCCCGAGCAAACGGACGGGACCGACGAGTCCGCGGAGGTCGACGCCGCGATGGCCCGCTGGGCGGCCACCGTCGCCGTCGCGATGTGGCGCGAGTACCGGTCCGTGGGAGGGCACGCGGTGATCGCCCGGCTCGCGGACGACATCGACAACCTCGCGTTCGTGCTGCGTGTGTCCGTCGACCGGATGACCGCCGGCGACGAGGACGCGGCCGCTACGGTCGTGCACGTCTTCCCGGTCATCGCGGGCCTGTGGTCGATGCGCAGCATGCACGGGCAGGTGCGGGAGATCGGCGTCCGAGTGATCCGCGCTCTCCCCGACCCGCGCGCCGCCCTCGATGCGGGTATGTCGGAGGAGGACCGGGAGCTCTGGCAGGCGACGGTGCTCGCTTCGGTGGTGGCACCGGGGTCCGACCCGAAGTCACGACACGTCGCCCGCGGCCGCACGATGATCCGGCGGCTGATCCGCCCGGAGCTCCGGTTCGAGCGTCCTGCCGACTACTTCAGCGCGTTCTTCCTGCAGCGATCGGTGAACGGGATGCTCCGGCTGATCCTGTCCGGTGTGACCTCGCCCGCGGTCGACGTCCGGCTGCACGCCCTCGCCGCGCGGATGAACCTCCGGGAGAACAGCGGTGATCTGGCGGGAGCGCTGGAGGATTCGGTCGTGATCGCCGCTCTCGGACGCGACGGCGACGCCTGGTTCGAGGCGATGCTGGCGATGAGCACAGGCAGCATCTACGGACAGCGCGGCCGGTGGGAGGAGGCCGCGCGGCGCTACCGCACGGCGGCCGAGCGGCTCTCCTCGATCGGTGCGGACGAGGACGCCAAGCAGGCATCCGCGTACCTGGTCGCGAGCCTGTGCTCGCTGGGGCGGATCGCCGAGGCCGTGGAACAGCAGGCGACGGTGGCCGGGGACTGGTCACCGTCGGGGCCGGACCCGGACGGAGCGCCCGAGGTGGCGGCCTCGGTGATGATCGGCGCCGCCGAGCTCGCTCGTCTGCGGGGTGAGCCGGATGCGAGCCTGTACCGGCGAGCCGGGGAACTGCTGGTGCGCCGGATCCCGGACGGTGGCCGGGACCCGGGCAGCGAGATGCTGGTGGCCACCGCGCTCCTGGGGGTCGTGGAGTGCGGGGCGCCGGAGATGGGCGCAGACCTGGTCGCGGCGCTGATCGCCGGCGATGAGTCGATGTTCGGGGCCACCGGCTACTGGGATCTGCCGCAGGCCGCGACGATGGCGCTCGCCATCGGCGCCCACCTGGTCGCGACGGATCCCGGGTGTGAGGAGGCGGCGATCATGGTGGGACTGTCACGCCGTCTCGGTGCGCGGCAGGACTATCCGGTCATGCACGCGACCGTGGAGCGGCTCGCGGTTCCGCCCGAGGGGGCATCGATGGCGGCGTGGCGCGCGCAGGCCGAGCGGATCGACGGGATGTCGCGCTCGCGTGCGGTCCAGCTGCTGCGCGAGACCACCGCCGCGCTGCGCCGGAGGGCGTGACGCGGCGGCGGTCACGAGCGAGGGATCAGCGTGCGTTGCGGATGTAGGCGCGAACCGCGAGCGGCGCGAAGACCGCGATGATCGCGAGCGCGCCGACGAGGCTCCAGACGACGTGAGCGCCGGCGTGGCCGGTGTTGCACAGTTCGCGGATCGCCGAGACCAGGTGGCTGACGGGGTTCACGTTCACGAAGGCCTGCAGCCAGCCCGGCATGGTGTTCACCGGGACGAACGCGTTGGACAGGAAGGTGAGCGGGAACATGATCATCATCGACACGCCCTGCACGGCGGTCGCCTTCTTCATCAGGCAGCCCATGAGCGCGAAGATCCACGACACGGCGAAGCTGCAGAACAGGATCAGCGCTGTGGACGCGACGACGCCGACGGGATCCGGACGCCAGCCCATCGCGATGCCCACGGTGAAGGTGATCACGGTGGCGATCAGGTAGCGGACGACGTCCGCGAGCAGCGCGCCGGCGAGCGGGCTGATCCGGGCGATCGGCAGCGACCGGAACCGGTCGAAGACGCCCTTGTCCATGTCCTCGCGGAGCTGGGTGCCGGTCACGATGGACGCGACGATGACCGTCTGCACGAGGATGCCGGGGATGATGACCGGCAGGTAGCTGTGCACGTCGCCGCTGATCGCACCGCCGAAGATGTACGTGAACATCAGCGTGAAGATGACCGGCTGCAGCACGACGTCGAAGAGCTGCTCCGGGTTGTGCCGGATCTTGAGCAGGCCGCGCCAGCCCATGGTGAAGGACTGCCGCACGGTCTCGGCGAGCCCGATGTGGTTCGGTGCCGCGCGGTCCGGGGTCCGGCCCGGCGCGCGGGTGATGGTGGTGGTCATGACGCCTCCTGGGCGGAATCGGTGGTGGCCGAGCCGTCGCGACTGTCGTCGGGTCGGCCGGTGAGGGTGAGGAAGACCTCGTCGAGGCTGGGCTTGGACACCGTGATCTCCTCGACCGCGACACCTTCCTCGCGCAAGGCGATGAGCAGATCGGGCACGAGGTCGGGGCGGTGCAGCGGGGCGGTCACGCGGGCCGCTTCCGGGCTGAACGCGGCCGTCTCGGAGAGGATCCGCTCGACGGTGCGCGCGACCGCCGGTGCGTCCGCGCGGTCCGCAGGGGTGAGCTGCAGCGTGGAGGAGCCGACCGAGGCCTTGAGCTCGTCGGCGGTGCCGTCGGCGATGACCAGGCCGTGGTCGATCACCGCGATCCGGTCGGCGAGCTGATCGGCCTCGTCGAGGTACTGCGTGGTGAGCAGTACCGTCGAGCCCTGCGCCACGAGGTCGCGGATGGTGTCCCACATCTGCGAGCGGGTGCGCGGGTCGAGGCCGGTGGTCGGCTCGTCGAGGAAGAGCAGCGGCGGGGTGTCGATGAGGCTCGCGGCCAGGTCGAGGCGCCGCCGCATGCCGCCGGAGAACTCCTTGAGCGGACGATCCGCGGCCTCCTCGAGACCGAAGGAGTGCAGCAGCTCTTCGCCCCGGGCACGGGCGGCCGCCCGGCTCTTACCGAGCAGGCGGCCGAACAGCACCAGGTTCTGGCGCGCGGTCAGGTCCTCGTCGACCGAGGCGTACTGACCCGTGACGCCGATCAGCGAGCGCACCGTCGTCGCCTCGGCGACCACGTCGTGCCCGAAGACCCGGGCGCTCCCGGCGTCGGGCTTGAGCAGGGTCGCGAGCATGCTGATGGTGGTCGTCTTGCCGGCGCCGTTGGGGCCGAGGACGCCGTAGACGGTGCCGGTGGGCACCTGGAGATCGACGCCGTTGACGGCGCGGGTCGCACCGAAGTGCTTGACCAGGCCACGGGCGTCGATCGCGAGGTCGGTGGGGGAGGACGGGCTCTCGCCGGTCCTCATCTGTGTGATCGTCATGGTCATCACGATGCAGCGCCCCGCTGTCGTCGAGCTGTCGTGATGCTGACGCCGCCTGTCGTCGCCGGTCGCGCCGCGGATGTCAGGGCTGTGCGCCACAATGACGAGATGCTGTTCGCCGAGGTCGTCGCCGCCTCCACCGAGGTCGCGGGCACCCGGTCGCGCACCGCGAAGATCGCCGCGCTGGCCGCCCTGCTCCGCACCGCGCAGCCCGCGGACGTGCGCGCCGTGGTCGCCTGGCTGTCCGGGGAGCTTCTCCAGGGGCGGCTCGGAGCCGGGTGGCGCACCGTCGCGCGGACCGTCGACGGCCTGGCCCCCGCGGTGGAACCCACTCTGACCGTGGCGGAGGTCACCACCGCCCTCGACGAGCTGGCCGGGACGTCGGGTGCGGGCTCGGTCGCCCGACGGGACGCCGTCCTCGCCGGGATGTTCGGGCGCGCGACGGCGGAGGAGCAGCGCTTCCTCATCGGGCTCATCACCGGCGAGCTGCGCCAGGGCGCCCTCGCGGGCGTGGTGACCGATGCGGTGGCCCGCGCCGCGGAGGTACCGCTCGAGACGGTGCGCCGCGCGGCGATGCTCTCGGGCTCGCTGCCCGACACCGCGGCCGCGGCGCTCCGCGGCGGCGCGGACGAGCTCGCGGGATTCGGTCTCGAGCTGCTGCGCGGTGTCTCGCCGATGCTCGCTTCGCCGGCCGAGGATGTGGCGTCCGCGCTGGCGGACCTGGGGCCGGATGTGAGCGTCGAGTTCAAGCTGGACGGCGCGCGGATCCAGGTCCACCGGCGGGGCGACGAGGTCCGCGTCTACACCCGCACACTCCGCGACATCACCGATGCGGTGCCCGAGATCGTCGCGCTCGCCCGGGAACTGCCGTGCCGGTCCGTCGTGCTCGACGGTGAGTCGCTCGCGCTGACCGACGCGGGGCGGCCGCGGCCCTTCCAGGAGACGATGAGCAGGTTCGGCGCGGCGGAGGGTCCCGCGGTGTTGCGGCCCTTCTTCTTCGATTGCCTGCACCTCGACGGTCGCGACCTGCTCGACGAGCCGCTGTCGGTGCGGCTCGAGGCCCTCGAGGAGGTGGCGGGTGCGCTGCGCATCCCCGCCCTGACCAGGCCCACGCTCGACGAGGCCTCGGCGCAGTACTCGGCGGCGCTCGCCGCGGGGCACGAGGGCGTGATGGTCAAGGCGTTGGATTCGCCCTACGCCGCGGGCCGCCGCGGTCGGGCCTGGCAGAAGGTCAAGCAGACTTTCACGCTGGACCTGGTGGTGCTCGGCGCCGAATGGGGCTACGGCCGCCGCACGGGACTGCTGTCGAACCTGCACCTCGGGGCTCGCGACCCGAACGGCGGCGAGCCGATCATGGTCGGCAAGACCTTCAAGGGCCTTACGGACGCGCTGCTGCGCTGGCAGACGGACGAGTTCCCGCTCCACGAGGCGTCACGGGACGAGCACACCGTGTACCTCCGGCCTGAGATCGTGGTCGAGATCGAGCTCGACGGCGTGCAGGTCTCGCGCCGCTACCCGGGCGGCGTGGCGCTGCGGTTCGCACGGGTCCTGCGCTACCGGCCGGACAAGACCGCCGCCGAGGCGGACACGATCGACGCGGTGCGCGCGCTGCTACCCGGGTAGCGGATCGGTGGCGTCGATCCCGTCGGCGACCAGCGCACGGCGGAGCACTTTGAACGACGGGGTGCGGGGCAGCTCGTCGACGATGCGCACCCTCCGCGGGAACTGCCGCGGGCCGAGATCCGGTTGCGCCCCGAGGAAGTCGGCGAGCTCCTGCGCGGACAGCGCTGCCCCCGGACGGAGAACGAGGGCCGCCGCCACCTGGTCGCCCACGCGATCGGGCAGCCCGTAGACGGCGGCCTCCGCGACGGCCGGATGCCGCAGCAGGGCGCGTTCGATCGGCGCGACGCCCAGGTTCTCCCCGCCCACCCGCATCCAGTCACCGGTGCGTCCGGCGAAGTGCACGTACCCCGCTTCGTCGACGTAGGCGAGATCGCCGGTGCGATACACGCCGCCGTCCGCGCGCGCCGCATCCGCGGCGGGATCGTTGTAGTAGCCCGAGAAGCCGCCCGTACCGGCGGTGTTCACGAGCTCACCGATCGCGTCGTCCGCGTTGAGCAGCGTCCCGTCGGGAGCGGTCCGGGCCCGCGGACACTCCTGCGTCGTCCCGGGCTTCCAGACGGCGACACCGTCTGGCAGGGGCCCCAGCGCATCCGGCGGCGTGTCCGGCGTGCGGGCGATGGCGACGCCGTTCTCCGACGAGCCGTAGCCGTCCTGCACGTGGCAGCCGAATCGTGCGGCGAACGCGGCGATGTCGTCGGCGCGGCCCTCGTTGCCGTAGAGCACCCGCAGGGGATTGTCGGCGTCGTCGGGCCGTTCCGGCGTGGCGAGGATGTACGACAGCGGTGTGCCCACGTAGTTCGCGTAGGTGGCGCCGTACCGCCGTACGTCGGGTAGGAAGGCCGAGGCGGAGAACCGTTCCGCGAGGGCGATGGTGGCTCCGGCCGCGACAGCGACCGCCCAGCCGGCCAGGAGCGCGTTCGAGTGGAACAGCGGCATCGCGATGTACGCGGTGTCGTCGCCGGACAGACGGAACCGCTGCGCCAGCATGATCCCGGCGCCCGTGAACTTGCCGTGCGTCGCCTGCACGGCCTTGGGTTCGCCACTGGTCCCCGAGGTGAAGACGAGGGCGAGCAGACTGTCGGGCGTGACCCCGGCGATCGGCACGGGCGCGCCGGCGTGGTCGTCCAGCAACGCCGCCCACCGCGGACCGTCGAGATCGATGACGGGGACGCCGAGATCGAGGCCGTCCACGAGCGCGGCGTGGCGGCCCTGCGTGAGCACGACGCCGCAGTCCGCCAGGGCGACGTCCCGCGCGAGCGCCTCCCCGCGACGGGTCGGGTTGAGCCCCACCACGACCGCGCCCGACAGCGCGGCGGCGCCGAGCAGGAAGGAGAACTCGGGGACGTTGTCCGCGAGAACCCCGACGTGCGGTGGAGCGCCGTCGGGCAGGAGCTCCCGCAGCACGGCGGCGCGGACGGAGGACTCGGTGACGTGCTCCGTCCAGGTCCACACGCGATCGCCGGCTCGCAGGCCCGCACCGGGATCGCCGGCACGGGCACGGAGCAGGTCGGCGACCGTCGGAAGTGTCTGGGAGCCCGCGCCGCTCATCTCAGGCGCCGAGGAACCGCGCGCACATCTCGCCGATCATGTACGACGGCGCGTTCGTGTTGCCGCCGGTGATGGACGGCATGATCGAGGCGTCCGCGATGCGCAGGCCCTCGATCCCGTTGACGCGCAGCTGCGGATCGACGACCGACCGCTCGTCGGTGCCCATCCTGCAGGTGCCCACCGGGTGGTACACCGAGTGCACGCGGTTCGGCAGCTCGCGGCGCAGCGCGGCGTCGTCCATGAAGGAGGCGCCCGGGGTGAACTCCTCGCTCACCATCGGCGCGACCGACGGATGGCGCATCACCTCGCGGATCATGCCGATGCCCTCCATCAGAACCTCGGTGTCCTGGGGATCGGAGAGGTAGCCCGGGTCGATCAGGGGCTGCTCCAACGGATCCGCGGAGTTCAGGCGCAGCTCGCCGCGGCTCTGCGGGTAGATGAGCGTCGGCAGGATGGTCAGGCCGGGGCGCGGGTCGACCATGTGCAGCTTGTCGGCGTCCTGGTTCGGCGTCGGATAGTTCCACGGCAGGCAGTGGATCTGCAGGTCCGGGATGTTCTTCGCGTACGAGGTGCGCACGAAGGCGGCGGCGTCGAAGACCGTGTTGGCCATGAAGCTCTCGCCGGGATTGCGCCACTCCTGAGCCAGGCCCTTCGCGAAGTAGGCGGGGGTGCCCTTGTGCACCGCGTCCTTCATGAGGAAGGTCAGCGGGACGAAGAGGTGATCGTGCAGGTTCTGGCCCACCGGGAGGTCGGCGTGGACGTCGATGCCCTTCTCGCGCAGGTGCGCACCCGGTCCGATGCCCGAGAGCATGAGGATCTGCGGCGTCCCGATCACGCCACCCGAGACGATCACCTCGCGGTTGGCGCGGATCGTGGTGACGGAGTTCCCGTCGAGCACCTCGACGCCCGTGGCACGACCGTTCTCGATCACCACTCGCTTGACGTGGGCGTTCACGTGGACCCGCAGGTTCGGCCGGGCCTCGCGCAGGTAGCCGTGCGCCGAGCTGAACCGCGTTCCGCCGGAGGCGCTCTGCTGGAAGACGCTGACGCCCTCCTGTGACGGACCGTTGTAGTCCTCGATGATCGGCGTGTTCAGGGTGGACGAGAGCGCCCGCATGTAGGACTTGGTGGCCGCGGTGAGGTGGCGCTGGCGGGTGACCTCGATGGGACCGCCGGTGCCGCGCAGGTCGGTGGCGCCGTCCTCCCAGTTCTCGAGCCGCTTGAAGGCGGGCAGGACGCCCTCGTAGTCCCAGCCGGTCGCGCCCTCGGCGGCCCACGAGTCGTAGTTCGCGCGATTGCCGCGCACGAAGAGCATGCCGTTGATCGAGCTCGAACCGCCGAGGATCTTGCCGCGGGTCATCGGGATCCGGCGGTCATTGGCGAACTTCTGGGGGACCGAGTACTGCTTCCACGCGACCCGGGACTTGAGCTGCGGCACCGTGTGGACCATCGAGATCATGCCCGGCACCTGGGCGAGCCGCGTGTTGTCGTTGCGGCCCGCCTCGAGCAGCGCCACGGTGGCCCCGGTATCGGCGAGCCGGCCGGCCACCACCGAACCGGCGCTGCCGGAACCGATGACGACGTAGTCGACGGCCTCGTTCGGCGACAGGGCGGTGGTCGCGGTCTTGTACGGCTTGCGGATCATGCGGGGTTCCTTCCGGCGAGGGTCGCGCCGAGGGCGCGGAGATGGGCCGTCGCGCCGCCGAGCGCGAACTCCGCGCGCTTGGCCGCCACGAAGTAGCGATGGGTGGGGTGATCGGTGTCGATGCCGACGCCGCCGTGCACGTGGACGGTGGTGTGCGCCACGCGGTGTCCGGCCTCGGCGGCCCAGAACTTGGCGGTCGCGATCTCCGCCTCGGCGTCGAGGCCCTCGGATTCGCGCCAGGCGGCCTCCAGCACCGTGAGGCGGACGGCTTCGACATCGATGTAGGCATCGGCGAGACGTTGCCGGACGGCCTGGAAGCTGCCGATCTGTTTGCCGAACTGCTCGCGGGTGCGGGCGTAGTCGGCCGTCAGTTCGAGGGCGCGCTCGGTGATGCCGGCCTGGAGGGCGCACCAACCGATGGTCGCGAGGCGGCGTGCCCGCCCGGGGGTGTCGGCGGCGCCGAGCCGCGCGGTCGCAGGCAGGTTCAGCGCCTCGGCCTCGACGAGGGCCGTGTCGGTGCCGTTGCCCACGTGCTGGCCGGTGATGCTCACGCCCGCGGTCTCCCGCGGGACCAGGAACAGCGCCGGTCCGTCCGCCGTCACGGCCTCGATCAGCAGCAGATCCGCGAAGGAGGCCGACGCGACGGCTGTCTGCGCCCCGTCGAGTCGCCAGCCGTCGGCGGCGGGCCTGGCGGTGAAACCCGTCAGGTCGTCGCCGAGCGCGATCGCGGCCGTCGCGGTGCCGCGGACGAGCGGCACGAGCCACTGCTCGAGCTGGTCGGGCGTACCCGCGCCTGCGAGGATCTCCCCGGCGACGAGGATCGAGTCGAGGTACGGCGCGGGTGCGACGGCGCGCCCGAGTTCGGCGAGGACCGCGGTGTGCGCGAGCAGGCCCAGGCCGCCGCCTCCGACCGTGGAGGGGAGAGCGGCGTCGAGCACGCCCGAGCGGGCGAGCGCGGCCCACAGCTCCGGATCGAGCCCGGAATCGGTGGGGCGCGGCGTCTTCGCCGACCAGGATTCGACGATGCGCCGGGTGAGGTCGGCGAGGTCGGTCCGGGCTTCGGGGACGGTGAAATCCATGTCTTCTCCTTGACGTCCTAGCGGCTGACGGGGAGCCGCAGGCCGGCGCCGGCGATCAGGTCGCGCTGGATCTCGTTGGTGCCTCCACCGAAGGTGAGGATCAGCGAGCTGCGGTGCAGGCGTTCGATGCGGCCACGCAGCAGCGCGCCCGGCGAACCCGCGCGCACGATGGCGGCGGTGCCGAGCACCTCCATGAGCAGCCGGTACCCCTCGGTCGCGTACTCGGTGCCGAAGACCTTGGTGGCGGAGGCGTCGGCGGGGCCGAGCTCGCTGTGGTCCGCGGCCCAGGCGATCTTCCAGTTGCGCAGCTTGAGGTACTGGGCGTGCGCGTAGACGCGGGCGAGATGCGTGCGCACCCACTCGGCGTCGATGACGCGGGAGCCGTCGGCGAGCCGCGTGTTCTGGGCCCAGAGCCGCACCTGGCGCTCGGAGTCGAGCAAGGGGGCGGCGGAGGTCAGTGCGACGCGTTCGTGGTTGAGCTGGTTGGTGATCAGCTTCCACCCGCCGTGCAGTTCGCCCACGACCGACGTGGCCGGTACCCGCACGTCCTGGTAGTAGGTGGCCGAGGTGCCGGGGCCCGCGACGGTGTGCACCTTGGTCCAGGAGAAGCCCTCGGCGTCGGTGGGCACCACCATGATCGAGATCCCGCGGTGACGCTGCGCCTCGGGGTCCGTGCGTGCGGCGAGCCAGATGTAATCCGCGTACTCGATGAGAGAGGTCCACATCTTCTGCCCGTTGATCACGAAGTCGTCGCCGTCGCGGACGGCCCGGGTCCGCAGGGACGCGAGATCGGTGCCGGCCTCGGGTTCGGAGTAGCCGATCGAGAAGTGCGTCTCGCCCGCGGCGATACCGGGCAGCAACTCGGCCTTCTGCTCCGCCGTACCGCCGGCCATGATGGCCGGCCCCACCGTGTTGACGGTGAGGAAGGGGACGGGCACACCGGCGACGGCGGCCTCGTCGGTGAAGATCAGCTGGTCGAGCATGGGGCGGGCCTGCCCGCCGTACTCCTCGGGCCAGCCGATGGCGAGCCAGCCGTCCTTGCCGAGTGTGCGGGTGATCTCCTTGTAGACCTCCCCGTCGCCGTACTCGCCGCCGCTTCCGAGAAGTGCCTCGCGACGCTCCGGGGTCATCAGCTGCGCGAAGTAGCCCCGCAGCTCGGCCCGCAGCTCCTGCTGTTCCGGCGCATAGTCGATCCGCATGGCGTCACTGTAGAACAAGTTCTAGAAAAGTGGAACGAAACCGCGGTCTCGGCAGTATTTTCCTTGTCAGAGGGGCGCGTGCTCCGTAGCGAACAGGTTCTCGAAATCGAAGGGTGGCAGATGACGCAGGCAGACGTGGCGGGCCTCGACGGCAAGGTGGCGATCGTGACCGGTGCGGGGGCCGGCCTGGGCCGGGCCGAGGCGCTGGCGCTCGCCCGCGGCGGTGCCGCGGTCGTGGTGGGCGACGTCTCGCCCGCCGCCGAGGAGGTGGTCGCACAGATCCGCGCAGACGGGGGACGCGCAGAACTCGTGCTGGGCGACTCAGGCGACCGCGCGACCGCGGATGCGCTGATGGCGGCGGCCGAGGGGCTCGGCGGCCTGCACATCGTGGTCAACAATGCGGGCTTCTGTCGCGACAAGATGATCTTCTCGATGTCCGACGAGGAGTTCGACTCGGTGGTCCGCGTGCACCTGCGCGGGCACTTCCTGCTCTCCCGCAACGCGTCGGCGTACTGGCGGAACGCGGCCAAGGCGTCCGGTGGCGAGGTCTACGGCCGCGTGATCAACACCTCCTCGGAGGCCTTCCTCTTCGGCTCGGTCGGTCAGCCCAACTACGCTGCGGCGAAGGCCGGGATCGCCGCGCTGACCATCGCCACGGCGCGCGGACTGGGGCGCTACGGCGTCCGCGCGAACGCGATCTGCCCGCGGGCCCGCACCGCCATGACCGAGGGCGTCTTCGGCGACGCGCCCGACGGCACCGTCGACCCCCTGTCCGTGGACCACGTGGCACGGTTCGTGCGCTTCCTCGCCGGTCCGGAGGCCGCGAAGATCAACGGCCAGGTCTTCGTCGTGCACGGCGGCATGGTCGCCCTGATGGCGCCGCCCAGCCTGGAGGCGCGCTTCGACGCCGACGGCGGCCAGTGGGACGAGGCCGGTCTGGCCGCCGCGGTGGGCGGCTACTTCGCGGACCGCGACGACCGCATGTTCGTCGCAGCACAGTTGGAAGGGTGATCATGACGGACCGGACCGGAAGACTCAGCGGGAAAAGGGCGCTCATCACAGGCGCCGCGCGGGGGCAGGGTGCCGCCGTCGCGCGACGGTTCGTCGCGGAGGGTGCGCAGGTGCTCCTCGGTGACGTCCTCGACGAGCAGGGTGAGGCGCTCGCCGCCGAACTCGGCGACGCCGCGGTGTACCGGCATCTCGACGTGACGAGCGAGGACGACTGGGCCGCGGCGGTCGCGCAGGTGCAGGCCCGCTTCGGTGGGCTCGACGTGCTGGTCAACAACGCCGGCGTGCTGTTCTTCTCGGCGCTCGAGCAGACCGCCCTCGCAGACTACGAACGGGTGATCCGGATCAACCAGTTCGGCTGCTTCCTCGGGATGCGGGCCGCGGTGGAGCCGATGAAGGCCGTCGGTGGCGGGTCGATCGTGAACACCTCGTCGGTCGAGGGACTCGGGGGTATGCCCTACCTGACCGCCTACACGGCCAGCAAGTTCGCGATCCGCGGCATGACGAAGGCTGCGGCGATGGAGCTGGGGCAGTACGGCATCCGCGTCAACTCCGTGCACCCCGGCATGATCGACACCGCGATGGTCGCCGACGCCCTGGGCGGTAACGAGCCGCCCACCGATTGGCTCAAGCAGCGCCTGCCGATCGGGCGACAGGGCACCGCCGACGAGATCGCCTCGCTCGTGCTGTTCGTGGCCTCCGACGAGGCGAGTTACAGCACCGGTGCCGAGTTCGTGGCCGACGGCGGCGCGACCGCGACCCACGCGCTGAAGCTCTAGATGCCGGGCAGGGAAGCGATCCGACAGGTGGTGGAGGCCTCGCCCGCCGCCGTGGCCGCGCACGACAAGGACGCCTGGACAGCGCTGTTCGCACGCGACGGGGCCGTGCACGATCCGGTGGGGCCGTCGCCGCAGACGGATCCGGAGGCGATCGCGCGGTTCTACGACATGTTCATCGCCCCCAACACGATCGTCTTCGAGGTCGAGCACGATCTGATCCTCCCGGGCGAGCGGGAAGGCCTGATGATCCGCGACCTCACCGTGCACACCATCATGAGCACCGGTGTCACGCTGCACATCCCGATGCATCTGCGGTACACGGTGACCGACGGTCCTGACGGCCCTGCCATCACCGGTCTGTACGCGCACTGGGAGCTGCGCGGGATGATCGCCGCGCTCCTTCTCTCCGGGCCGCGTGGGCTCGCCGCGGGCGCCCTCCTCGGCCCGCGGCTGTTCCGCACCCTGGGCCCGCGCGCCGCGCTCGGATTCCTCGGTGGGGTGCGTGGCGTGGGCGGCCGCGGCCGCCGCCGGGCCGCCGAGCTGCTCCACCTGCGGGGACTGCAGGTGGGGAAGGTTCTCGCCTCGGGCCGGACGGTCACGGCCACCGTCTACGACGGCGCGCGCCGCGGCCTCGCCGTCGTCGACTTCACGGGCGCTGAGCCTGCGGTCGCGCTCCACGTCTAGTCGCGCGAACCCACCACGCGGGAGAGCGTGAGGGCGGCGGCGCGCACGGCGGGGGCCACGCGCTCGGGACGCATCCGACTGCTCCAGCCCGCGACCGAGATCGCGGCCACGGGAACACCGTCGGCGTCGAGGATCGGGCAGGCCACGCACACCGTGCCGTTGCCCGACTCCTCGCGCTCGTGCGCCACGCCCTCCTCACGCACCCGCTGGAGCTGGCGGCGCAGGATCGTGGGCGAGGTGATGGTGCGGGTGCTCAGACGCGGCATTCCGGCCGCGATCACCGCGTCGACCGCGGACTCGTCGGAGAACGCGAGGATCGCCTTCCCCACCCCGGTGGCGTGCGCCGGCATGCGTCCGCCGACGCGGGACGGGAGGTTCGGTGCGTCCGGACCGGGCAGGACCTCGAAGTACACGACCTCGGTGCCCTCGAGCCGGGCCAGGTGCACGGTGTTGCGGGTCGCCGAGCGGAGGTCCGCGAGGACCGGACGCGCCGCGTCGACCAGGTCGCGGTGTCCCGTGGCGAGTTGGCCGATCTCGAACAGGCGCAGCCCCAGCCGCAGATCCGTTCCCGAACGCTCCAGCAGGCCCGCGGCAACAAGGTGTCCCGTGAGCCGGTGCACCGTCGACTTCGGTAGACCGGTGCGCCGTGCGAGTTCGGAGACGCCGAGGCCGCCGTCGCCGGGACGATAGGCGGACAGCACTGCGGAGATCCGGTCGACGGTGGCGCCGTCGTTCCGCTCAGCGGGACACATGTCTTGAGTATGCGGGCCGCCGGGCGGCATCGTCATCCGTATGACGGAGAAGGTGACGGCGGCGATTGTCGGCCCCGGGAACATCGGCACGGACCTGCTGGCCAAGCTGCGGCGGAGTGAGCACGTGGACGTGCGCTACATGGTCGGAGTGGACCCCGAATCGGACGGCCTCAAGCGAGCCGCCGAACTCGGGCTCGAGACCTCGGCGGAGGGGGTGGACTGGCTCCTCGCTCGACCGGAGCCGCCGCAGATCGTCTTCGAGGCGACCTCGGCGAAGGCGCACCGCGCCAACGCGCCTCGCTACGCCGAGGCGGGCATCGTCGCAGTCGACCTGACCCCCGCGGCCGTCGGCCCGTTGGCCTGTCCGGTGGTGAACCTCGAATCCCACTTGGACGCGCCGAACGTCAACATGATCACCTGCGGCGGGCAGGCGACGATTCCGATCGTGCACGCCGTCAGCCGCGTCACCCCGGTGAGCTATGCGGAGATCGTCGCCTCGGTCTCGTCGCGGTCCGCCGGCCCCGGCACGCGTGCCAACATCGATGAGTTCACCGAGACCACCGCCCGTGCGATCGAGGAGGTCGGCGGCGCGGCCAAGGGCAAGGCGATCATCATCATCAACCCGGTGGAGCCGCCGATGATCATGCGCGACACGGTGTTCTGCGCCATCGATCCGGATGCGGACCGGGACGCCATCACCGCCTCCATCGAGAAGATGGTCGAGGACGTACAGGTCTACGTCCCCGGTTACACGCTCAAGGCACCACCGCAGTACGACGAGCCACGGCCGGGCTGGGAGGGCAAGGCGCGTGTCGCCGTCTTCCTGGAGGTCGCGGGCAACGGCGACTACCTGCCCACCTACGCGGGCAACCTCGACATCATGACCGCCGCGGCTGCGCGCGCGGGCGAGCTGCTGGCGCAGCGCATCCTGGACGGAGTGAAGGCATGAGCGGCATCAACGGCGAGCTCTGGAGCGATCCGAACCGCGACGTCCGCATCGTCGACACCTCCCTGCGCGACGGCAGCCACGCGATGGCGCACCAGTTCACCGAGCAGAACGTGCGCGACACCGTGCGCGCGCTCGACGATGCCGGCGTCTCGCTCATCGAGGTCACGCACGGTGACGGGCTGGGCGGCAGCACCTTCAACTACGGCTTCTCGCTGGTCGACGAGCGCAAGCTGATCGCTGCCGCGGTCGACGAGGCGCAGCAGGCGAAGATCGCCGTGCTCATGCTCCCCGGCCTCGGCACCGTCGAGGACATCCGGGTGGCGGCCGATCTCGGCGCCGGCGCGCTGCGCATCGCGACGCACTGCACCGAGGCGGACGTGTCCATCCAGCACTTCGGAGCCGCACGGGAACTCGGCCTGGAGACCGCGGGCTTCCTCATGCTCTCGCACATGTCCACGCCGGAGGCGCTGGCGAAGCAGGCGCGGATCATGGCCGACGCGGGCTGCCAGTGCGTGTACGTGGTGGACTCCGCCGGCGCACTCATCCTCGAGGACGCGGGCGAGCGGGTCGAGGCCCTGGTCTCCGAGCTCGGCGATGATGCCCAGGTCGGGTACCACGGCCACCAGAACCTCAGCTTCGGGGTGGCCAACTCGGTGCTCGCGTACCGCGCGGGCGCGAAGTGGATCGACGGCTCGCTGCTCGCGCTGGGTGCCGGTGCCGGCAACTCGCCCACCGAGGTCCTCTCGGCGACCTTCGAGCGCCTCGGCGTACGTACCGGCACCGACAAGGACGTGCTGATGGCGGCCGCGGAGGACGTGGTCAAGCCCTACATCACGCGCCTACCGGTGATGGATCGCAGCTCCATCGTGCAGGGCTACGCGGGGGTCTACTCCAGTTTCCTGCTGCACGCCGAGCGCGCCGCGGACCGCTACGGCGTGCCCGCGCACGAGATCCTCTACGAGTGCGGCCGCCGTGGCTACGTCGGCGGTCAGGAAGACATGATCATCGCGATCGCGGTGGAGATGTCCGAGGCGCAGAAGGTCTGACGGGAGGGCCCGGCGCCCCGTCGGGCCCTCCCACGGGGCTCAACAGCGCCAGCCCGTACCGAAACCCGCAGATGACGGTACGAGGCTGACGCTGTCGAGGCGGGGACGGCGTGAGGACGGGGTGTCAGTACTCGACGGTGATCGCCTGCGTGGGGCACTGGCTGACCGCGTACTCGATGTCCTCGCGGTCGGCGTCGGTGAGGCCCTCGTCGGTGGCCTCGGCGAAGCCCTCGTCGTTGACCTCGAAGACGTCGGGGCGGATGCCCTCGCACACGCCGAATCCGGTGCACGCTTCGCCGATGGTGATCTTCATGTTCTTCTCCGTTCGGGGGATCAGGGGGCGAGGACGGCCGTCACGGAGCCCAACGGCCCCATGTCGGCGACGATGATGTCTCCGGCGCGCACCGGCTCGGCGCGCGTCATCGAGCCGGGCAGGACGACGTGGCCGGGCTCCAGGGTGGTGCCGAGCGGCCCGACGGTGTTCGCGAGCCAGACCAGGGCGTTGATCGGCGAGCCCAGGACGGCACCGCCCGCGCCGGTGCCCACCTGCTCACCGCTGATCCGGAAGGTGCAGCCGACGGTGCGCAGGTCCACGTCCTCCAGGCGCGTGGGGCGGCTGCCGAGGACCACGCCGCCCGACGAGGCGTTGTCGGCGACGGTGTCGACGATCGAGATGTTCCAGTCCTTGATCCGTGAGTCCACGACCTCGAGCGCCGGGACCACGAAGTCCACGGCGCGGATCGCGTCGGCCACCGTGACCCCCGGCCCGCGGAGCTCGCGCCCGAGGACGAAGGCGATCTCCGGTTCGATGCGCGGCTGCATCCACGACGAGGTGTCGATCGGCATCTGCTCGAGGTGGAACATCGATGCGGTCAGATGTCCGAAATCGGGTTCGTAGACGTTCATCTGGCGTTGCATCGCGAGCGAGGCGAGCCCCACCTTGTGCCCCTTGACGGCATCGCCCGAGGCCTGCCACCTGCGGACCTGTTCCTGCTGGATCCGGTAGGCATCGGTGATGGTGGCCTCGGGGAACATGCCGATGATCGGGTCGATCGGCGCGCACGCGGCGTACGCGCCGAGGAGCGCGTCGGCGGCGGCGGAGACTGCGGAATCGTCCATGCTCGAATACTAGAACAGGTTTCAGTCGCGTGGTGCGGAACGATCAGGAGCGGGGGAGCCCGAGAAGCTGCTCGGCCGCGACGTTCCGCAGGATCTGCGACGTGCCGCCCGCGATCGACAGGCACCGCGTGAGCAGGAACTCGTACCGCGGATCCGCCGGGTCCTCCGGGCCCGCCACGGCACCGTCGGGCCCGAGGCGGCGCAAGCAGGCCTCGGCGACCGCCTGCCGGTGCTGTACGCCGACCAGCTTCCGCACGCTGGACGCGGCGCCTGGGTCCTGCCCGCCGACGCTCGCGATGACCGCGCGCAGGTCGAGCAGGGTGCACGACGCCGCCTCGGCGATGAGACCGCCGAGGGCGGCCAGGTCGGGCGACGGACCCGGGTCGGCGAGGAGGGATTCGAGGCGCACGCCCAGTCCCGAGCCGCTCATCGCGACCCGCTCGTTGGCGAGGGTGGTGCGGGCCAGGCGCCATCCGCCGTTCACCGGACCCACGACGCAGTCGTCGGGGACGAAGACGTTCTCCAGGAAGACCTCGTTGAAACGGACGTCGCCGGTGATCTCGCGCAGCGGCCGGACGTCGATGCCGTCCGAGAGCATGTCGACCAGGAAATAGGTGATGCCCTTGTGTTTCGGAGCGTCCGGGTCCGTGCGGGCCAGGCAGATCGCCCAATCGGCCTCGTGCGCGAGGGAGGTCCAGACCTTCTGTCCCGTCAGCGACCACCCGCCGTCGACGCGCGTGGCCTTGGTCCGCAGCGATGCCAGATCCGAGCCCGCCTCCGGCTCGCTGAACAGCTGGCACCAGCTGATCTCGCCGAGCAGGGTCGGCCAGACGAAGCGCTCGGACTGCTCGGGTGTCCCGTGTTCCAGGATCGTCGGCGCCGCCCAGGCCCCGATCACCAGCGTCGGTCGTTCGACGCCCGCGGCCTCGAGCGCACCGTCGAGCACCACTTGCTCGGCGGGGCCGGCACCACGCCCGTACGGGGGATCCCAGTGCGGCACCAGCAGCCCGGATTCGGCGAGCGCGCGACGCTGCTCGCCGGCGGTCATGGCGGCTATCCGCTCCGCTTCCTCGGCGGCCGCACGATGGTCGCCCTCGACCTCGTAGTCCAGCCCTCGCCGGACACCGGCGAGCGCGAGTTCCGCCGCACGCGTGCGCCATCCGGGCGTATCGCCGACCAGTGTCCGGAGGGCGACGGCGCGGCGCAGGTACAGGTGGGCGTCGTGCTCGAAGGTGAACCCGATGCCGCCCAGCACCTGGATCGCGTCCTTGGCGTTCTCCACGGCGGCGTCGAGTGCTCCCGCGGCGGCGACTGCCGCCGCCAGGTGGTGCTCCGCGCCCGCACCGACGGACCGTGCCGCGTCCCAGGCCAGCGCTGCGGCCTGCTCGGAGCGGCAGAGCATGTCGGCGACGATCTGCTTGATCGCCTGGAAGGAGCCGATGGGCTTGCCGAACTGCACACGGACCTTCGAGTACTCGGCGGCGGTGCGCAGAGTCCACGCGGCGACGCCCGCGGCCTCCACGGCGGCGAATGCGGCGAGCGCCGCACGGGCGTCGTCGGCGGTGACGCCGGGGATCCGGGTCGCCTCGTCGAAGTCGGGTTCCTGCAGGTGGATCCGTGCGAGTGGGCGCGAGGTGTCGAGGCCGGGCAGCGGTTCGACGGTGACCCCGGCGGTGCCGGGCGGGAGGAGATGCCAGGCGCCCGAGGGGGATTCGAGCAGCAGGTGAGACTGCGGGGTCGCGTCGGGCGCGAGGGATCCATCCCCGTCGATGACGAGCGCCGCCCGTGCCTCGCCCGCGGCGAGATCCGCACGCACCGTGCCGAGCCGGTCGGTGCCACCGAGGTACTGCTCCAGCAGCACGCCCACCGCGACGGTGCCGGTGACGGGGCCGGGTGCGAGGACGGCGGTCGCGGCCTCGACCGCCACCGCGGCGTCCTCCGCGGTACCGCCGAATCCGCCGAGCTCCTCGCTCAGCGTGATGCCGAAGACCCCGATGTCGGCCATGCCGCGCCAGGCCTTCTCGACGGCGCCGGCATCTCCGGAGCGGACCGCGTCGACGGGGTGCGCGCGCTCCGCCCAGTCGCGGATCGAATCGGCGAGGGCGGTCTGGACATCGGTGATGGCGAGGGCCACGGTTCTCCTTCGGCTCGCGTCAGCGGGGCTGGGCGGGGGTGCTGGACGGTGCGGTGCTGCCGGACGCCGCCGCCGGTTTCGCGCTCGACGGTGCTGCGCCGGGCGCCGGCTTGGTCGAGGACGGCGAAGCGGCGCTGGAGTCCGACGGGGCCGCCAATCGCAGCGTGACCGCGCCGGAGCGACCGCGGACCGAGGCGAGCGCCGTGTCGAGCAGTTGGCCACCGTTGATGGTGGAGAGCGGCTCCGCCATCGCGCGGACCGAGGGGAGCAGGAGCTCGGAGAGGTACTGCACGCTCGGCGCGGCCCCGTCCTCGAATCCCTGGATCACCTTGAACAGCTCCAACATGCCGTCCTTGATCACGTTCGGGTAGTCGCCCTTGCTGATGTAGGAGACGGAGAAGGGCGCCATCTCGCCATAGCCCTTCCCGAAGGTGCGCAGCGGCCGGTCGAGGCTGAGCAGCAGCGCTCCGACGTCCGTCGCGCGGGGCGTGATCGAGTTGAAGGACTGGAGGAGATCCTTGATGTCGGGCAGCTGCCGCAGGATCGAGGTCGCGGAGAGGACCGCGCCCGCGTCGATGGTCGGGACCGTCTGCTCACGATCGGGGAGGGCCTGGTCCGCGCGGGCGAGGAGCCGCTGCACGGTTCCCGGGTCGAGCTGCTTCATCAGGCGGGACAGGGAACTCGACAGCGCGCCGACGGTGGCGTCGGCCGTGTCGACGACGCCCTCGAGACGGGCTCCGTCCGGGATGGCGGCACCGTCGCCCTGGGCGATGGTGAGGTAGGTCTCGCCCAGTCCCGAGAGGTTCTGGACGCGGACCTTGGCGCCGTTCGTGATGCGGGTGTCCTTCGCGTAGCGCACCTCGACCTCGACACGGTCGGCGTCGACCGTGAGTCCGCGGACTTTGCCGACCTCGACGCCGCGGTCGAGGACCCGCGAGCCCGGCTGCAGCCCGTTCGCATCGGTGAGCTTGATGTACGCGGTGCGTTCGCCCGAGGGGGAGAACCATTGCACGCCCTGATGGCCGAGCAGGAGCATCGAGACCACGACCAGCGCGATGAGGCCGAGGGTCGAGGCGATTCCGGAGCGGGTCATCGTGCCTGTCCGATCAGTCGCAGCACCTTGAGGGCGCCGGGGGAGACGTCCTGGCCGGCGGTGTTCGTCACCGAGTCGATCCGGACGATCGGCTTGTTAAGGAACGGGACGAGGTTCTTGTTCACCAGGATCGAGCCGCCGTGGATCGCCGATCCCAGCGAGACCATGTCCGCGGTGAGCAGTTCGAACAGGTCCGAGGAGGAGTTCATCAGCGGGATCAGCCACGAGCCCTGCTGCAGCATGCCGCCGACGGCGGGGAGCAGGACGCCGATGTTCGACATCAGCTTGCCCTGGTTCGACCAGTACTTCAGGTGGTACGGGCTCAGGGTGTCCTTGAAGTTCTTCTCCTGCTTCGCGATCCGATCGGCCATATCGGTCGCCGAGTCGAGCAGACGGTTCACCTCGGCCGTGTTCGCGCCGATGCCGGTGACGTCCCGATTGAGCTGCGCGGAGAGCATGTCGAACTGGGGACGGTCCTTGGGCAGCGCGGTGTTCAGGCGGGTGATCGTCTTGCTGACGTCCTGCACCGAGCCGCTGCCGAAGTAGTCGGCCAGGATGGTGAGCGTGCTCTCGACCGAGCGGGGCGGACTCGTCTGCGCCAGCGGCAGGACGGCACCGGCGCGGAGCGGGGTGGCGTCGCCGGTGGACTTCTCCGGCGTCTCCAGGCGGACGTAGGCCTCGCCGAGCAGGGTGTCCTGCAGCACGGAGGCGTGGATGTCCGAGGGGAGGGAGACCGTCTTGTCCAGCCGGACCGTGACGGTGGCCGCCTCCTCGCCCAGGGCCACGGCCTTGACGCGGCCCACGGTGAGGCCGCCCAGCGAGATCCGCGCACCGATCGGCAGATTCAGTACGTCGGCGAACTGCAGCTTCACCTCGTACTGGTCGCTGTCGGCCAGGGGATTGCGCATGTCCATGTTGGCGGGGCTGACGCCGCAGCCGGCGAGCGCGAGCGCCGCGCCGACTACGATCGCCGCGGACACCCGGCGGGGGAGCCAGCGCACGGCGCTGCGGGTGCGGTTCATCATCGGCCTCCCTGGAAGGGCAGTCGGAGCAGATCGACGGTGGCGGCCTGCGCTTTGCCCGCGACCACCGCGCAGCTGCCCGGCGCCTGTGCGTTGATCTGTGCGCACAGGGCGTTCGGATCGCGGGTGGCGACCGTCGTGACGGGCACCCCCGCCACCGTGGTCGGCGTCTCGTCGCCCCGTGGGAGGTACGGCGCGATCTGCGATCCGAAGACCGGCAGCAGGCGGGTGAGCGCCTCGTTGGACTTGACGCCGGTGGCGGCGAGCTTGACGGCGTCCGCCGCCATCGTGCCGCCCGGCCGGAGGATCTGACCGTAGCGGCGCATCATGTCGTCGCCGACGAGGAAGAAGACGGGCAGCGTCTGGAAGATCTCGGACACCGCGGGGAAGGTCACCTTGCCGTACTGGTCGAGGACGTTGCCCACGTGCTGCAGGGTGAGCAGTAGTTCGCCCCACTGCTGGTCCATGCTCTGCATCAGCGGGCGGACATTGCTCACCACGGTGGTGACGTCGCCGAGGAATCCGGCCGGATCGCTCAGCAGGGTCGAGAGATTCGTCAGGGACCGGGCGGCCTGGGGCGGCACCGACGGGCCCACCTCGGTGTCGAGGCGGGTGAGCAGCTTGCCGAGGTCGGCCGAAGCGCCGCCCTCGGTGACCGAGTCGACGAGTCGGGTGGCCGCGGAGGTGGTCTCCGAGATCGACTTGGGCGTCGCGCTGTTCGCCCGCGTGATGCACGTGCCCGGGTTGAGGGTGGCGCCGGAGGAGTAGTTGCCGACCAGCTCCAGGGACCGGTCGGCGAGGATCGACGTCGATCTGGTGACGGCCTTCACCGAGGCCGGCAGCGTGCGGCCCGCGACGTCGAAGGTCACCTTCACGCCGTCGCCGGAGGGCTCGACCGCGCGAACGGATCCGATCTTCACGCCCATCTGAGTGACGTCGTTGTCCGGGTACAGGCCGATGCCGTCGGCGAGGTAGGCGCACTGGGTGCGCGTCGCGGCGGCGGCCGTCCCGGTCGCTGTGGGGACCAGCGGCGCGAGCAGCACCGCGGCTGCCGCGAGCAGGGAGATCCGTACAGGGCGCATCAGCAGCTCACCGTCGCCGTCGGGAAGCAGAGCCTGCTGGCGAGCACGGTGTCGGGCGACATGGGCTTGCCCTGCTTCTCCAGGTTCTTCTGCATCGTGTCGATCGCCTTCTGCAGTTCACCGATCATCGCGGGGATGGTCACGTTCGTCGTCTTCAGCGCCGTCTCCATCTTCGCGAAGGCGTCGCCCAGGGTGTCCCGGTACTTCCAGTACAGGTCGAGGAAGGGCTTGATCTTGCCGAACATCCCCGCGAGCCCCTGATACGCGACACCGAAATTGGCGGCGGTCTGGTCGAGGGTGACGATGGCCAGCGACGCCTTGTGGATCATGTTCATGATCGTCTCGCGCTGCTCGGCGAAACCGGTGGCGTACTGAGTGCTCACGTTGATGATGCGGCCGATCTGATCGCGCTGTTCGGTGAGCTGCCCGATCAGCGAGTTCACGCCCTCCACCACGTTGTCCACCGAGCCGGGGTTCGAATCGAGACCGGTGCTCAGCGCCTTGATCGACGTGGCGAGCTGCGTGCGGTCGACGGGCTCGAGCTTCTCGGGAGTGTCCTGCAGAAGGTCGCCGATGGAGTACGGAAGACTCACCCGGGTGCGGGGAACGGGCTTGTCGCCCAGCGCGGATCGGCCGGCCGAGGTCACCGCGACGTAGAAGCCGCCGGCGACGGTGAGCATCCGGACGGCCACCGACGTCTGGTCGCCCACGAAGACGGAGTCGTCGATGCGGGCCGTCACCTGCACGTCGTCCTTGCGGAGTTCGACCGCGGAGACCGAGCCGATGCGCACCCCCGAGGCGCGCACTTCCACGCCGGGTTTGATGAGCGCGGCGTCCTGGGTCACGAAGGTGAGTTCCTTCTGCCCCGGCGGGCGCAGGTAGACGTACGCGAGAGCGCCCGTGATCAGGAGGGCCACCGCCACGGCGATCGCACCGAGCTTGGTGCTCCGGTTGATGAGTCCCCGCCAGGGCGGGCGTCCGGTGAAGATCATTTCAGGCACACCGTCACATTCGTTCCGCCGGTCAGTACGGTCACCTTGTTCGGCAGTGGCGCCTCGCCCTTCGAGCAGGGCGCGGGCGGCGCCCCGAGCAGCGCCGAGACGCCGGTGAACAGGCCGGGAAGCTTGCTCATCGCCTGCACGGCGGCGCCCGGGTCCTTGAAGGGGGTGCGCACCAGCTTCTCCACGTCGAGCTCCTTCGAGAGTCCGAGCGCGGTCAGCACACGGTTGGTCGCGGCGCCGAAGCCCGGTCCGTAGGTGGCGGTCCGGCGGAACTCGTCCAGGTTCTCGAGCACCTTGGTCAGCAGCAGATCGAAGTTGACGATGAACTCGACCACCTGCGGCGAGTAGTCGTTGATCATGTTCGCGACGCGGGTGACGTTGTCGATCAACGTCTTGATCACCGTCTGCCGGTCGGCGAGATTGGCCGTGATCTTGTCGATCGCGCTGAAGGTCTGCGCCGCGGTCGTGTCGTCACCCTGCAGCAACCCCAGCAGGTTCCGGGTGAGCTCGTTGACGTCCTCGGGGCTGAGCGTGCGGAGCACCGGGGCCAGACCGTTGAACAGGGTCGTGATGTCGAACGACGGGGTGGTGCGCGCCATCGGGATCGACGTGGTGGGGGCCCCGCCGGCCGAACTGCCCGGCTGCACCTCGATGAACCGCTCACCCGTGAGGTTCCGGTACTTCACGGCGACGCGGGTGGTCGAGGTGACGGGGTGCTCCTTCTGCGCGGAGAAGCCGACGACCGCCTCGTTGCCGTTCCCGTCCGCCGCGCCGCGGACGTCGACCGAGGTGACCTTGCCGACGAGGACGCCGCGGAGCCGCACGTCGCTGCCCACGCGCAGACCGGAGGCGTCCGACAGGTGCGCCTCGTAGTCGCGCGTCTCACCGCCGGCCGGATTGCGCAGTGCCGCGAAGATCCCCACCGCGATGACGAGAGTGATGACGAGTGCGATCGCAAGGGTGATCGTGGCACGGGTGTTCTTGGCGCGCATCTATCGTCCCCCTTCCAGCACCGAGGCGGCGGCGGGGAGACGGTCCGCGATGACGTTCATGCGCAGTGCGGTGCCCTCCGGGACGGTGATGAAGGCGTTGTTCACGCCGGTGATCAGCGGGACGACCTGACGGGGCACGCTCACGGTGCGCATCACCTTGGTGGTGCTGTCCATGATGACCCGCAGCATGACGGTTCCGGGCTTGAACTCGGTCTCGTGCGAGCCGAACATGTCCGCCAGCGGCGTGAAGAAGCCCGTGCCGAGGAGTGTCGTCGTCTTGTCGATCTTGTCGTAGTTGTTGACCGTGTAGTCGAGCGTTCCCGCGGCCTCGCCGCCGCGCATCTGCGGCACGAACCAGCCCTCGAAGGCCCCTTCGACGAGCCCGGGCGCACCGTCGAGCGTGGTGCGTACCGTGCGCAGGGTGGTCCCGATCGGGACCTTCGTCGAGGCCGCGTTCTGCTGCTCGACGGCGAACGCGACCTGCAGCAGCGGCGTGATGGCCTGGGTGTACCGGGTGGCCTTCCTGGTCACGTCGATGAGCTTGGGCGTCATGACGCCGGAGACGGATACCGCACTGCGCGTGAGCAGGTCGGAGATCGTGTCGTTGCTGGAACGCGGACGGAGCGTGCTGCCGGAGCGCAGATCCGCTCCGCCCTGCCCCGGCACCAGCGCCATCTCGGTGACGCCGAAGTAGTTCCCGGGCTGGTACCGCACGGACAGGGAGTCGGTCAGTCCGCGGATGTTGTTGCGGTCCAGGCGGACGGCGACGCGGGCCTGCCCGGCGCGCGGAATGACGACGGACTGGACCTCGCCGATCGGCACCCCGCGCAGCGTGACCCGGGTGCCCTCCTTGACACCCGGTCCGACATCGGTGGACTCGACGGTGAGGGCGAGCCGCGGATCGGACGCGGGGATACGCGAGGAGATGAAGCCGGCGAGGGCGGCCACGAGGATCACCGCGATCGTCGCGGTGCCGACGGTGAAGAAGACGCGTTGTTGGCGGCCGGGTGTGCCACCGAGCAGTTCGTACATCGTCGCCCCCTAGCCCTTGAAGACGATCTCGGGCGTGATGCCCCAGAAGATGATGGTCAGGATGAAGTCGAGCGTGAGCACCGTGACGAGGCTGGCGCGCACGGCGCGACCGCTCGCGAGGCCCACCCCCTCCGGGCCGCCCTTGGCGAAGTACCCGTAGTAGCAGTGGATGATCGTGACGGCGGCGCAGAAGACCACGGCCTTGAGCGTCGACAGAGCGATGTCACCCGGGCTGAGGAACTGCTCGAAGTAGTGGTTGTAGGTGCCGAGGGCCTGGCCGTGGAAGACCACCACGATGAGCTTGCAGGTGAGGAAGCTGAGCAGCAGCGTGAGCATGTAGGCGGGGATCACCACGACGATGCCGGCGATGAGGCGGGTGCTGACAACGTAGGGGATCGAGCGGATGCCCAGGGCCTCGACGGCGTCGATCTCCTCGGCGATGCGCATCGAGCCGATCTGCGCGGTCATGCGGCAGCCGGCCTGGGCGGCGAAGCCGATTCCGGCGGAGATCGGGATCATCTCGCGGATGTTGGCGAGACCGCCGATGACGCCGGTGAGCGGGCCGAAGCCGATGAGGTTGAGGCCCGCGTAGGCCTCGATGGCGACGGCGGCGCCGCTCGCGGCCCCGAGGATGACCATCATGACCACCACGCCACCGTCGACCACGACGGATCCGCGTCCCCAGGCGAGTTGCTTGAGTACGCGGGAGGTCTCGCCGCGGTACTTCATCAGGGCGACCGGCACGAGGTAGACGGACTGGGCGACGAAGACGACGGCCTCGCCGATCCGCGCGACGAGGTTCGCGGGCTTCGAGTCGAGGGCGGAGCCCTTGTTCGGCTTCGCCGGTTCGACGGGTGCGGGTGCCGGGGCGTTGATGGTCATCAGGCCACCTGACTCGGGAAGAACATCGTCTGCAGCTGCGTGAGGCCGAGGAAGGACAGGAAGATCAGGGTGATCGACAGGACGACCGAGGAGTTCACACCGTCGGCGACGCCGCGCGGGCCACCCGAGGCCTCGAGTCCGCGCAGGCCGGCGACGAGGCCGACGATCATGGCTCCGGTCTCCGCCTTGAGCACGGCGAAGGCCAGGTCCGACGGCGCCGAGAACGCGCCGAAGGAGGACCAGAAGCCGCCGGAGCTGAGGCCGAACTGCCACACGGAGACGGTGAGCGCGACGAGCATCGCGACCGCCACGATCGCGACCAGCAGCATCGGAGCGATGAGCATCAGGGCGAGCATGCGCGGCGCGATCAGGCGGGCGATCGGATCGACGCCCATGACCTGCATGGCCTGCAGCTCCTCGCGCACGGTGCGGGAGCCGAGGTCGGCCGCGATCGCGGACGCGCAGACTCCGCCGAGCAGGACGCCGGTGGCGAGCGGCGCGCCCTGGCGGATGATCCCGATGCCCGATGCCGCGCCGACCAGGGAGTTGGCGCCGACGGTGTCGACCAGGGCGCCGACCTGGACGGAGACGACCGCGCCGAACGGGATCGCGACGAGGATCGCGGGGAGCGTCGTGACCCGGAGCAGGGTGACCGCCTGGGTGATCGTCTCGCCCACGGCGAAGTTGCGCTTCAGGATCCCGCGCACGGTCCACGTGATGATCTGGCCGGCGAGAACCACCGAGCGCCCGATCGTGGACAGGCTCTTGGTGAAGATCGCGGCCAACCGGTACAACCGGTACAACGCCGCGGCCCTCACGCGCCGCCTCCGAATGCCACCATCGGGTGTCCTCTCCTCATTTTCGAGAGGAGCGTATCAACTGGCGGGCAAAACTAGTACGTGTTTCAGTTTTTCCCTGATCTACCCGATGTGACCTGGTGGTTCGTCAGTCCTTGATGAGGAGGTCCACGGCCACGGAGAGCCGCTTCTGCACCTCCGACGCCGACGCTCGGTGGGTCACCCAGGCAACCAGGTTCGCCATCCACACATCGGCGATCAGGTGGAACGTATCGCGCTGACGCTCGTCGGGATCGTCCACGCCGAGGGCGTGCGCGAACATGCCCTCGAGAAGGCGGCCCACCCGCTCGACCTCGGCGGCGGCGGTCGCATCGGCGAACATGAACGCCCGCACCATCGCCTCGGTGAGCAGGGGTGCGCGCTGCAGCGCCTCGGTGTTGCGGTCGAGCACGAACATCAGGCGCTCCGCGGCCGTGTCGCCGGGGATCTGCGCCTTCCCGATCCGCTCTCCCGCGCGCTCGAACTGGGCGACGAGGCCGGCGACGAGCAGGTGCACCTTCGACGGGAAGTACCGGTAGAGGGTGCCCAGCGCCACGTCGGCCTTCTTCGCCACCGCGCGCATCTGCACCGCGTCGTAGCCGCCCTTACGGGCCAGCGCCAGCGTGGCGTCGATGATGCGCTTGCGCCGCTCGCGCTGACCCGCGGTGTCGAGGTCCTCCCTCGAGGGGGCGGGTGCGGTCGCGGTGGCGGCGGGGGTGCCTTCGGGCGGCATGGGTGGTCACCTCGGAATCTCTTCGACCGCCGGCTGGTGACCGGTCGGTCGGGTCGCATGTGATGTCGCGACAATTGAAACAGGTTTTCGCGCCGGACCTGTGCTTTCCGCCCCGGTTCGGTCGAAGATCACACGATTTCCCGCGTCAGGAGCCCGCCTCGCGGCGCGCGTAGGCCGCCTCGACACCGGACTTGGCGGGTTCCCACCAGGCGCGGTTGTCGCGGTACCAGTCGACGGTGGTGCGCAGACCGGCATCGAGATCGGCGTGGGTCGGCAGCCACCCCAGTTCGCGGCGCAGCTTCGACGAGTCGATGGCGTACCGCAGGTCGTGGCCGGGCCGATCCGGGACGGTGTCGAAATCGTCGGCGGGGCGTCCCATCACCTCGAGCAGCGTGCGCAGCACCTCCCGGTTGGAGCGCTCACCGTCGGCTCCGATCAGGTAGGTCTCTCCGATCGCGCCCCGGTCGAGGATCGCCCAGACCGCGTCGTTGTGATCGTCGACGTGGATCCAGTCCCGCACGTTGGCTCCCGCTCCGTAGAGCTTCGGCCGCTCGCCGCTGAGGATGTTGGTGATCTGCCGCGGGATGAACTTCTCCACGTGCTGGTACGGCCCGTAGTTGTTGGAGCAGTTGGAGATCGTGGCCCGCACGCCGAAGCTGCGGACCCACGCGCGCACGAGGTGGTCCGACGACGCCTTCGACGCCGAGTACGGGCTCGACGGCCGGTACGGGGTGTCCTCGGTGAACCGCTCGGGGGTGTCGAGAGGGAGATCGCCGAAGACCTCGTCGGTGGAGATGTGGTGCAGCCGCTTCCCGTGCCGGCGGACCGCGTCGAGGAGGACCGCGGTGCCGCGGATGTTGGTGTCCAGGAAGGGCCACGGATCGTTCAGCGAGTTGTCATTGTGGGTGTCCGCGGCGAAGTTCACCACCGCGTCCGCCCCCGAGACCACCTCGTCGACCAGCGACGGATCGGTGATCGATCCCTTGACGAAGTCGATCTGGTCCCGGATTTCGTCCAGCGAGGACTCGTTGGCGGCGTAGGTCAGTGCGTCGAGCACGGTGACCCGTACGTCCGGACGGGTCGCGACGGTGCGCCGGACGAAGTTCGCGCCGATGAAGCCGGCGCCGCCGGTGACCACGATGTGCATGGCACCAGGTTAGTGGGGTTGCAAGGGCGCGTCGAACCAGCGCAGCAGCCGGAGCGGGGAATCCGGCTCCGCGGCGGCGAGCGCGGCCCACGACTTCTCCGCCAGCGCCCGGGCGCGGCCACCGATCCAGTCCTGCGGCAACAGTTCCGGCGGGAGCAGCGGATCGGAATCGTGAGCGCGGGTGAATTCGGCGACGAGTCCGACGGTGAGAGCGAGCCGCTCGGCGTGCCCGGCGCCGGAGGCCCGGGCGAGGGCCGTCGACGCTGTGTCCGCGAGGCGACGATGCCCGGCGGCGAGCTCGTCGAGGGGCCACAGGCGTCGCGCGGCGTCCGCACCGCGGACACCGCCGACGTCGAGGTCGGTGGTACTCAGGGTGGTGAGGTAGTCGCGCGCCCCGATCGCGTCGGCAGCGCTGCGCAGCTCCTCCTCCCACGCGTGGGCGCAGGCGTACAGCCCGCCCTGCACCGGGGCGCCTCCCAGCGCGAGGATGCTCTCGCGGAGGACGCCCCGCGCCTCCCGCTGGGCCTCCGGCACCGCGAATCCCGCGAGATGCCAGACGCCGTCCCACGGAGCGAGTCCGCGGTCCTGCGCGTACGCGAGCACCACGTGGTCGCGGTCCGGCTCGATCCCCGCACGCGTGGTGTCGGTCGCGGTGAGAACGGCGCCGCGCCCACGGCCCGCGACCGTGAACCGACCCTCCGTGACCAGGCGTTTGATCGCGAGGCGTACCTGCTGATCCCCCATGCCCAGCGCGTCCGCGACGGCGTAGAGCTCCCCCGCGTCGATCGTCGCGTCCTCGCGGAGCATCGCCTCGACGAGCGCACGTGTCGAGATCAGTCCGTCAGCCACCCGGCCTCCTCTTCGACGATCATCCGCGTACCCGGGAACGCTACCGCGAGACCGGCGAGGAGCCCCGGTCCGTCGAGGACGGCATCGGGCGGATGGACTCCGGGACGGCGGACAGAGGGGAGTTGGGCCGTGGCGAGTGCCGCGGGGACGCCGGTGACGGCGGCCATGTCGTGGAGCAGCGCACCGTCGGCCTCCATGCGGGCGACGACCCGCACCGGACGCCCGTCGACGGTGCCGTCCGCCGCGGCGAAGAAGGGCGGCAGGCTCCCCGCGCCGGCCCGCGTGAACGCGCCCGGGAGCGAGCGCAGCACTCGGGAGCACGAGGGCGGGTCGAGCAGACCGGCCGCGGTCTCAGGGGTCAGGCGTCCGGCGTCGATGTCGCGCCGGAGCACGTCCAGGTAGGCCGCCGTGGCCGGCCGGAGCAGCATGAGGCAGGCCGCCTCGCCCGACGGTGCCACGCTGCGGCGCAGCGTGATCGGCTCGGGATGGCCGACCGTATAGCCGGTCCCGGAGCGACCGCCCGGGAGGCGGAGGTGGACGGCGCGCAGCGGGGCGCGGCGCACCTCTGCGCCACCGGAGAGTTCGGCGACGACACCGCTGCACTGATGCATCCAGTGCACGCCCGCGGCGCCCGCCATCGTCCCGTCGCGCGACGGTGCCGGCGGCCCGGCCATGTCGACGGGCCACGCGGTGTAGACGTCGCGGACCTCGTCGAGACGGTCGGCCGCGGCGCCCGCGAGGAGCGTGCTGAGGCCGGGGCTGGCGCCGGCGCCGATGACGGCGCACACGCCGACTGCCCGCGCGGCATCGTCGAGCTCGAGCAACTGCAGCGTCGGTTCCCAGTCGTCGCAGATGTCGGCGTAGTCCGTGCCCGTCTCGATGGCTGCCCGCAGCACGTCGGGGCCGAAACGGTAGTAGGGGCCGACGGTGCTCAGGACCACGTCGACATCGGCGAGCAGGCACCGCAGTGCGGACGCGTCGGCGATGTCGAGTCCTCGCCCGATCGATCGGGGCAGGGTGCTCGCCACCCGCGCGGCGCGGGACGGATCGAGATCCGCGACGACGAGCTCGTCCACGCCGGGAAGGCCCGCGAGGGTGCGCGCGGCCCGGGAGCCCATCGCCCCGGCGCCGAGGACCGCGAATCTCATCGCCGATTTCCCTTCTGCTGCTCGGCGAAGATCGTGAGGCGCTCGAGGTAGCCGGGCGCGTAGATGGACCGGGGCGCGATCACGGCCCGCGCGATGACCCGCGGATCGGTGCTGCGGTACTCGATGTCGTCGCGGGTGAGGCTGTGAGTGGCGGCCGCGAAGGTGTGTTCGGTGAGGAGGCCGGGGCGCATTCGGGCCGCATACGTGCGAGCCGTCTCCGCGGTGTCGACGTTGCGGTCGGCGCCGCCGAGGAGTAACAGGGTGGGCACGCCGATGCGGCCGATGTCGGCCGTCGCGTCCGCGCGGAAGTTGCGCAGCACGAAGCCGTACCGGTCCTCGGTCATGGGGTCGGCGTCGACCTCGGAGTCCAGGTACTCGCGGTAGGTCGCGCCGCGCTCGAGCAGCGCGATGCTCGCGGCCCGTCGCGTGAGTGCCTGTTGCTTTTCCTGGTCGGACGCGCCCCGCAGGTCCGCCAGCAGGTTGTACTCGCCCTGTCGCAGCCAGTTGATCGCCGGACCGACGAGGACGAGGAACTTCAGATCGGGGCGCTTCGCGGCGATCGGCGGCAGCACCCAACCCGCCTGGCTCACGCCCCAGGCACCGACGCGCGATGGATCGATCTCC
The DNA here is from genome assembly GCF_007858445.1 of Tsukamurella sputi. Classification (GTDB taxonomy): domain Bacteria; phylum Actinomycetota; class Actinomycetes; order Mycobacteriales; family Mycobacteriaceae; genus Tsukamurella; species Tsukamurella sputi. The sequence goes on from NZ_VIGV01000003.1 coordinate 469,999, forward strand.
GATCGGGTACGGGCCCAGTCGAGCGCGGCCGCGACCTCGGCGCCGCGGTCCGCGAGGGACTGGTCGAGCCAGTTGCCCGGGGCCCCGTCGACCCCGGCCTTGTTCCACGCGAGCGTGGCGAACCCGGCCCGGGAGAAGGCCTCGCGGAGCGGGTTGTAGTTGCCTTCGCGCGAGGCGTCGGTGGCGCCGTCGCCGTGCACGAAGAGCACGAGTCCGTGCGGGCCGGCCGAGTTCTTCGGCGTGGTGAGGGCGCCGTCGAGGCGTCCGCCGGTGTGCGCGTCCGGCGCGGAGCCCCCGACGGCCGCCGCATCGGTCACGGGGATGCTCACGCGCTGCTCGTCGTAGTCGAACGTGTTCGCGACCGCGATACGGATGCCGAGTGGGATCAGCAGTGCGGCGACGACGGCGACGGCCACGAGGACCCACTTCTTCTTCGTCATGAAACGATCATATCAAAAACGATCGTCAACAATTCAATAGTTATGCAGTCCGATAGAGTCGGGCCATGAGAGGGATCATCCTGGCCGGCGGAACGGGGAGTCGGCTGCACCCGATCACCGTCGGTGTGAGCAAGCAGTTGCTGCCCGTCTACGACAAGCCGATGATCCATTACCCCCTGTCGACGCTCATGCTCGCGGGGATCCGCGAGATCCTCGTGGTCACGACGCCCGCCGACGCCGACCAGTTCCGGCGCCTCCTCGGTGACGGCTCGCAGTTCGGCGTGCGCATCGAATACGTGGTGCAGGAGCGGCCCGACGGCCTGGCTCAGGCCTTCGTGCTCGGCGCGGACTTCATCGGGGATCAGACGGTGGCGCTCATCCTGGGCGACAACATCTTCTACGGCCCGGGCCTGGGCTCGCAGCTGCGCCGGTTCGACGGCATCGACGGCGGCGCGGTGTTCGCTTACCGGGTCGCCGACCCGCGCGCCTACGGGGTCATCGAATTCGACGGAGCCGGGCGTGCGATCGGCTTCGAGGAGAAGCCCGAGCGGCCGCGGTCCCAGTACGCGGTGCCGGGGCTCTACTTCTACGACCCGTCGGTCGTCGAGGTGGCGCGGAACCTGACCCCCTCGGCGCGCGGCGAGTACGAGATCACCGACGTCAACCTGCACTACCTGCGCGAGGGGCGGCTCACCGTCGATGTGCTGCCGCGCGGCACCGCCTGGCTCGACACGGGAACCTTCGACGCCCTCGCCGATGCCACCGGCTACGTCCGCGCCGTGGAACAGCGGCAGGGTACCAAGATCGGCGCGCCCGAGGAGGTGGCGTGGCGGTGCGGCTTCATCGACGACGCGCAGCTGCGGGCTCACGCGGAGAAGCTGGCCAAATCGGGGTACGGCACGTACCTGCACGGCCTGCTGGAGGAGGGGCGATGAACGTGACCCCGCTGCCCATCGCCGGTGCCTTCGTGCTCGATCCGATCGTCCGGCCCGATACGCGCGGTGAGTTCTTCGAGCTCTTCAAGGCGTCCGCGTTCCGGGAGGCGACGGGCCACGTCCTGGACGTTGCACAGACCAACGTCTCGGTCAACCTGCGCGGCGCGGTGCGGGGCATCCACTACGCGGACGTCCCTCCGGGACAGGCGAAACTGGTCGCGTGCCTGCACGGAGCCGTGCTCGACGTGATCGTGGACCTGCGCGTCGGCTCGCCCACGTTCGGCGCGGTGGAGTCGGTGCGTCTCGATTCCGAGAGCCACCGCACGGTGTACCTCGCGGAGGGCCTGGGCCACGGCTTCTGCGCTCTCACCGACGGAGCGGTCGTGGCGTATCACGTGTCCTCCGAGTACAACCCGTCGGCCGAGCACGGGGTCGATCCGCTGGACTGCGAGCTCGCGATCGCGTGGCCCGACGAGGTGCCGCCGATCCTGTCCGAGAAGGACACGGCGGCACCGTCGCTGGCGGAAGCCCGCGCGGCGGGCGCGTTGCCGCGCTGGCTAGGCTGACGGATCTCCCTCTGCCGCAAGGCTCTCCGCGGCGCGCCGGGCGAGTAGGGCGCGTTCACCTTCGTTGCGCGTACGGCGGGCGGCCTCGTCGAACTGCTCCGCCGCCGCGGCGTACCTCCCGGACCGGGCGAGGAGATCGCCACGGACGCTCGGGACGAGCGGGGACTCGCCCAGGGCAGCTGCGTCGACCGCGTCGAGCACAGTCAGGCCGGCCTCGGGGCCGAACGCCCTCCCGTGTGCCACAGCGCGATTGACCTCGACGACGGGGCCGGGCGCTGCCTCGGCGAGTGCATCGTAGAGGCGCGCGATCCGCGGCCAGTCGGTATCGGCGGGTGTGGCGGCGCGGGCGTGCTGCGCGGCGATCTCGGCCTGCAGGAAGTACCTGCCCACCGGGATGCCCCGGGCGGCCAGTTCCTCGGCGCGGCCGAGCGCGGCCAGGCCCCGTCGGATCAGGAGCCCGTCCCAGCGGTCCCGGTCCTGGTCGTCGAGGAGGACCGGGGCGCCGGCCGCGTCGGTGCGGGCGTCTATGCGGGAGCCCTGCAGTTCGACGAGTGCCTGCAGGCCGTGGATCTCCGGTTCGCCGGGCGCCAGCTCGGCGAGCATGCGGGCCAGCCGGATGCCCTCGCGGGCTAGGTCGGGCCGCATCCAGTCGGCGCCCGTGGCGGCCGAGTAGCCCTCGGAGAAGATCAGGTAGACCACGGCCATCACGTCGTCGAGGCGGCGGGTGCGCTCCTCGCCGGTGGGGAGCTCGAACTCCGCGCGGGCGGTGGTGAGCGTCTTCTTCGCGCGCGAGATGCGTTGCCCCATGGTCTTCTCGGGGACCAGGAAGCCGCGTGCGATCTCGGCGGTGGTGAGACCGCCGACCACGCGCAGCGTGAGCGCGGCCCGCGATTCCGGGTGAGTGCGGGGTGGCAGGACAGGAAGATCAGGCGCAGTGCGTCGTCCTCGATGAAGTCGACCTGCGCGTCGAGGTCGGGCATACCGTCGTCCTCCCGCAGGCCGCGGCCGATCTCCTCGGTCTTACGGCGCAGGTTCTCGGCGCGGCGGATCGAATCGACGCCGCGCCTTTTCGCGGTGGTCATGAGCCATGCGGCCGGATTGTCGGGGATGCCCTTCTCCGGCCACTGCTCCAGTGCGGCTACCAGCGCGTCCTGCGCCAGGTCCTCCGCGAGCTGGATACTGCGGGTCATGCGGGTGAGCGCGCCGACGAGCCGCGTCGATTCGGCCCGCCAGGTGGCGGTGATCGCTTCGGCTGAATTCGACGCGCTCCCGGCGTCGGTGGTGGTCCCGGCTGGCACGTCGACCAGCGTAGGGGACCACCACCGTCGCGTCAGGCGTCGGAAGGTGTGGGCGGTTCGTCGGCGACCTGGCGCAGGGTGGCCACCATCGAACACTCGGGCCAGTACTTCGCGTGCAGTTCGGCGAACTCCTGCTGTGCCGCGATCGCCTGCTCCACGGTGTCGTACTGCAGCAGGGACCAGCCGCCGACGACCTCCTTGGATTCGGCGTACGGCCCGTCGACCCTCGTGATCTCGCCCTTGCGGACGAGGTAGTTGACGGCGTCCTCCGTGCCGAACAGGCCGCCGCCGTCGATGAAGTGGCCCTTTCCGGCCTGCTCGCCGATGTAGGCGTCCATCGCGTCGAACAGCGCCTGAGGCGGTGCGCCGTTCGCGTCGCCCTCTTCCATCCGTACGAATCCCATGAAACGAGGCATGTCGATCAGTCCTTTGCGTGTGGTGGTGGAACAACTCTCTCGCACACACGTCGATCGACGGGCCCGTGTTTCTACATGGACCGGAGAAATTCTCCGATCAGTTCACGGCGAGCACCGGCAGCGGCGGCAGAGCGGTCTCGTAGAGCCACGTCCGCCAGAGATCGCGCAGCGGCTCGGGGCTGTGCTTGGCGACGAGCGTCACGAAGTCGTCCGTGGTGACCGACTCGTGCGCGTACTCCGACGTCCACTCGTGGAGCACGGAGAAGAACACCGGATCGCCGAGCGCGACGCGCACCGCGTGCACCGTCAGGGCTCCGCGCTTGTAGACGCGGTCGTCGAACATCAGGTCCGGGCCGGGATCGCCGACGACGATGTCGGTGCGCGAGGCCGCGAGCTTCGCGTAGTAGCGGGCCGCCATCTGCTGCGTCGTCGCCTCGCCGCACTCCTGCGCCCACAGCCACTCCGAGTAGCAGGCGAAGCCCTCGTGCAGCCAGATGTCCTTCCACCGCGTCAGCGTCAGCGAGTTGCCGAACCACTGGTGCGCCAATTCGTGGGCGACGAGACGCTCGGCGTCGCGCGTGCCGTCGCAGTGGTTGGCGCCGAAGATCGAGACGGTCTGCGCCTCGACGGGGATCTCCAAGGTGTCGTCGGTGACGACCACGGTGTACTCGGGGAACGGGTACGGGCCGAACCAGCGGGTGAAGGCGCGCATGATGCGCTCCTGGTTGCCGAAGCTGCGCTGGAAGTCCGAGGTCAGGCGCGCCGGGACCGCCGCGCGGATCGGCACCGGCTTCTCGGCCACCTTGAGCAGGTCGTAGCTGCCGATCTGGATCGTCGCCAGGTACGAGGCCATGGGCGCCGCCTGCTCGTAGACCCACGTGGTGTGTGCGGCCGAGACCTTGCGGGAGACGAGAGTGCCGTTGGAGACGACCCGGTACGGCGAATCGGTGGTGATCGCGATCCGGTACGACGCCTTGGAGGCCGGGTGGTCGTCACAGGGGAACCACGACGGTGCGCCGCTCGGCTGCGAGGCGACGATGACGCCCTCCGACAATTCCTCCCAGCCGACCTCGCCCCAGGTCGAGCGGATCGGCTTCGGGGTGCCGGCGTACCGGATGGAGATGGTCATCGCCGCGCCGGCGGGAACCTCGTTCGCCAGCGTGAGCTCCAGCTTGCCCCCGCGCTGGGTGTACCGCTGCGGCCGACGGCCGTTCACCGCGATCTTGGACGCGGTCAGCGCGTCGGAGAGGTCGATCGCGAACCGCTTGAGCGGCTCGTTCGCCGTCGCGGTGATCTCGGCCTTGCCGTCGAGGCGATTGCTCTCGACCTTGTACGTCAGCTCGAGGTCGTACCGCGAGACCCGATAGCCGGGATTGCCGTGGCCGGGGATGTACGGATCCACCGCGCGCGCGTGCTGCGGATTCGGTGCGGCGACGATCTTCGGCCTGGCCGATTTGCGCACCACGGATCCACTTCCTTCTCGCTCGGGGTCGGGGGATTACCTTACCGGTTTGCGGAGCGTCACGGTCGCGACGCCGCCGTGCGGCGCGGGTTCGGGTTCGGAGGCGACGTATCCGGCGCGCTCGTACGTCCGAATGTTGCGTTCGCTGCCCGCGCCGGTGAACATGACGAACTCCTCGGTGCCCTGCGGGGCGAGCGATTCCATCAGGGCGATCAGCTCGGAGCCGAGCCCGCGACCGGCGAGGTCCGGCGCCACCATCACACGCCCGATGTGCCAGCGGTGGTCCGCCTCGGCACGGCCGCGGACCGCGCCGATCAGCCGGCCGTCGAGACGCATGACGAAGGTCGCCCACTGGGAGGCCCACCGCAGGATGTCGTCGTGGGTCTCGGTCAGCGGCGGGATGGCCAGGCTGTCGTTCGCGATCGCCTCCTGCACCCAGCAGCACCGCTGCAGGACGAGCAGTTCCGCCACGTCGCTCGGCTGGAACGGGGTGATCTCGAGCCCGTCGCTCACGGGGGACCTTTCGTCGGGGGTGTCCGTGACCACACTAGTGGCGCGGATATCACTTCCCTGCGCGGAGGGCGGCGACGACGGCGTCGAGGGCGGCCTGCGGCGGAGCGCCGATCGCGAGGGACGCCTCGATGTAGCGCGTCGCCGCCTCGCGGAGGGATTCGGCGTCGTACGCGGGGGTCTCCTCGGCGGGCGGTAGAGCGATCACCCGGGTGCCGCCACCTCGCCGGCTCTCGATGAGGCCGGTCGCCTCCAATTCGCGGTAGGCGTGTGCTGCGGTCCCGACGGCGATACCGAGGTCGCGGGCCAGCTGCCGCAAGGGTGGGAGCTTCGCCCCGACCGGGAGTGCGCCCGATGCGATGTGACCCGTGATCTGTCGACGGAGTTGCTCGAACGCGGGGGTGGGGTCGGCCTCGTCGATACCGATGCGGGGGGCCGTCACGGTCGGGCGGCACGGTGGTCGGCGGTCGGGAAGCCGCGCTCCGAAGCCGGCGCAGCGAGATGAGGTCGCGCGAAGATCGAGAGAGCTCCGGCCGTCAGCGCGAAGAGCAGCAGGCCCGTGCCGTCGGCGACAAGAGGATGCCCCAGGGAGTTTCGGACAGTGCTGACGGCATCAGTCAGGACCACCGCTTCGGCGACGAACAGCAGGCAGAGCGCGCGGATCGCGGTTCCTCGCCGGGACCAGCCATCTGTGCCGGTCAAAGGATCGATGTCCGGCCGGCGTGCCGCGGCGACGATGACCAACGCTGTGACGATCAGAGCCAGGACGAAGCCGGCGTAGTCGGACCACAGGCTGAAAGAGTCGTCGCTTCCCTCGGCGATGAGAAGCGTCACCGGGCTGATGGCGGTCGCGGCGGTGAAGGCGATCAGCGTCCACGTCATCCAGCGCGGGACGATGTCGAACGGACCATGCGGCGTGAGTGTCGCAATTCGTGGTCCGTCCGGCCGAGTCGTCCGCTCGGTGACCAGCAGGGCGAGCAACGGAAAGAGGAAGAGCCCGGGAACCCACGCGAGGCCGATCAGCTGTTGGATCGGACGGGGCAGGACGTTCTCGGCCGTCGAAGGATGGACGAACGTCGAGATGAAGATTGCTGCAATGAGGACCAGGAGAGCCGCCGTCGATACCCCGAACGCGACGACGAGTCGTCGGCGTAGAACGCGACGGTATTCGGTGTAGCTCGGCGATTCGCCGAGCGCTTCCTCTGTGCCGGTCCCTCTGATGACCCACACGAGTGCCGCGATGGTCAGGATTCCGATGATCATTGCTCCCCCTTGTGTCAGTAAACTGGCACAAGATTACGGCGATGATGGCTCTTGTGTCAATCGACTGGTTCAAGTTGTCCGGTGCCGGGCTGGCGATGGGGCTGGAATCTCGCCAACAGCAGAAATCTCCGCTCCCCGTGGATGCGCGGGGTGAGCGGAGATTGCTGAGGGGCGGGATCGACCCGCGACGGCGGACCGTCGGGCTAATCGCGCTTGCGCTTGCCCTGGTTGAAGACCCACGGCGAGATCGGGTTGCCCTGCCACTTGGTGTTGGCGGGCACCGAGTCGCCGCGCATGACGAGCGATGCCGGGCCGACGGTGGCACCGTCGCCGACGGATGACGCGGGAAGCGCGACGCAGTGCGGGCCCAGCGTGGCGCCCTTGCCGAGCACGACGGTGTCCATCGCCATGATCCGGTCGTGGAAGAGGTGCGTCTGCACGACGCAGCCGCGGGAGACGGTCGCGGCGTCGCCGAGGGTCACGAGGTCGGCCTCCGGCAGCCAGTAGGTCTCGCACCAGACGCCCCGGCCGATCTTCGCGCCGAGCATCCGCAGCCACAGGTTGAGAATCGGCGTGCCGGTGGCGGCGTGCGCGAACCACGGTGCGGCGACGCACTCGACGAAGGCGTCCGAGAGCTCGTTGCGCCACACGAACGAGGACCACAGTGGGTGCTCCTCGCGGCCGATCCGGCCGACCACCAGCCACTTCGCCGCAGCCGCGACGCAGCAGGCGATCGCTCCCGCGACGAGCAGTGTCACGCTCGAGAGCAGCGCCGCGAGCCACCAGCCGACGTTGATCGCGAAGTAGTTCAGCGCGACCAGCGTCGCGAGGCCCAGGCCGAAGCTGACGAAGACCGCGAGCAGGCGCGCCGTCTCGACGGTGCCGCGCGCCATGCGCAGGCCGAGCGACGGGTTGTACGTGAAGGTCGAATCCGTGTTGCCCGCGGTGCGGCGCAGGCGGACCGGGGGAGAGCCGAGCCAGGAGCTGCCGCTCTTCGCCTTCGACGGGGTGGCGCTCAGCACGGCGACGAGTCCGTCCTTGGGGACGCGACGGCCGGGCCCCGTCATCCCCGAGTTGCCGAGGAAGGCGCGCTTGCCGATCTTGGCCTCGTCGATGCGCATCCAGCCGCCGCCGAGCTCGTAACTGCCGACCATGGTGTCGTCGGCGAGGAAGGAGCCGTCGCCGATGGTCGTGAACTTGGGGATGACCATCGCGGTCGAGATTTCGGCGTCCTTGCCCACCTTGGTGCCCAGCATGCGGAACCAGATCGGGGTCAGCAGCGAGGCGTACAGCGGGAACAGGAAGGTGCGGGCGGCGTCCATGAGGCGCTCGGTGGCCCACACCTGCCAGCCGACGCGGCTGCGCACCGCGTGGTACCCCGGCTTCAGCCCGACCGAGAGCAGCCGCACCGCGAGCAGCGTCAGGAGGGCGTAGACCGCCAGCGAGACGATGACGGCGATCGGCAGGATCGCCAGCGCGTGCAGCGCGGCCTCCTTGAGGTACGCGTCGTCGCGCACGAACCAGCCGATCAGTGCGAGGCCCGCACCGATCGCGACCATCGGCAGGCCCGCGAGGAGCACCGAGCTCAGGCCGTAGACCCACACCCAGAAGGGCTTGCGCGGCGGGTGCTCGGCCGGCCACGGGTGCTCGGCCTTGCCGATCTTCTCCGCGGGCGAGCCCGCCCAGTGCTGCTTGGCCTTGACCTTGCCGAAGACGGCGGAACCCGGTCCGATCTCGGCGCGCTTACCGATCTTCGCGCCCGGGAGCAGCGTCGAGCGGGCGCCGACGGACGCCTCCTCGCCGATGCTGATCTCGCCGATGTGCAGTTCGTCGCCGTCGAGGTAGTGGCCGGCCAGGTCGACCTCGGGCTCGACGGAGGCGTGATCGCCCAGCTCGAGCATGCCCGTGACCGGCGGGAGGGCGTGCAGGTCGACGCCCTTGCCGATCGTCGCACCGAGTGCGCGGGCGTAGTAGATCATCCACGGTGCGCCGGAGAGGTTCTCGGCGCCGGACGCCGCGGTGAACCGCTCGGCGATCCACAGCCGCAGGTGTTCGGGGCCGCCGCGGCGGTAGACGCCGGGCTTCAGCCCGCCGAGCAACAGGCGGCAGGCGATCACCGACAGCGCCATCCGGCCGATCGGGGTGATGAAGACGAGGAACAGCGCGAGCACGACCCACCAGTCGAGCGTGGGCAGCAGGTCGGAGCCGGTGGCCCAGGCGAAGACGTTGTTGGCGATCGCCATCCACGTGAGCCACTGCAGGCCCGTCAGCGTGGTGAGCGGGACCGACAGCAGGATCTGGGCGACGCCCGTCGACCGCGGGGTGGGCCGCACCTCGCGCGGTTCGGCGACCTCCGCCGGCCGCAGCGAGTCCAGGTACGCGGCGAGCGACCCCAGGCGGGGGTGGTCGTAGAGATCCGCGACGGTGACCGACGGGTACTGCTCGCGCAGCGCCGTGACCAGCTGCGCCGCGCTGAGCGAGCCGCCGCCCTCGGCGAAGAAGTCCGCGTCCTCACTGGTGATCGACGCCCCGAGGATGCCGGACCAGCGCTCCGCGACCCACGCGGCGGTGCCGTCGAGGTCGCCGGTGTCCGTGTCCTCGGAGCCGGGCAGCGGCCACGGGAGAGCGTTGCGGTCGACCTTGCCCGAGGTGCGGGTGGGCAGCTCGTCCATCAGCGCGAGCCGGGGGACCAGCGCGGCCGGGAGCTCCTTGGCGAGCAGCTCGCGGGCTGCCTTCAGGTCGAAATCGGGGTCCGTCGAGGCGAGGTACCCGACCAGCATCGACGTGCCCGCGGAGTTCTTCCGCACGGCGGCCGCGGCGCCGGAGACGCCCGGCAGGTTCTGCAGCGCGTTGTCGACCTCGCCGAGCTCGATCCGCCGGCCGCCGACCTTCACCTGGTCGTCGGCGCGGCCCTCGAAGAGCAGGCCCTCGGGCTCGAGACGCACCAGGTCGCCCGAGCGGTACGCGCGCTCCCAGCCGAGGGTCTCCATCGGCGCGTACTTCTCGGCGTCCTTGGCCGGATCGAGATAGCGGGCCAGGCCCACGCCGCCGATCACCAGCTCGCCGGACTGTCCCTCCGCCACGGGCAGTGACGTCGTGGGGTCCACGACCGCGAGGTCCCAGCCCTCCAGCGGCAGGCCGATCCGGACGGGTCCCTTGCCGTCGAGGGGCGCCGCGCAGGCCACGACGGTGGCCTCGGTCGGGCCGTAGGTGTTCCACACCTCGCGGCCGTCGACGGCGAGCCGCTGCGCCAGCTCGGGCGGGCAGGCCTCGCCGCCGAAGATGAGCAGGCGGACGGCCTCCAGGGCCTCGGCGGGCCACATGGCGGCCAGGGTCGGCACCGTCGACACCACGGAGATATCGCGGGACACCAGCCAGGGACCGAGGTCCATGCCGGACCGGACGAGTGAGCGCGGGGCGGGCACGAGGCAGGCGCCGTGGCGCCAGGCCAGCCACATCTCCTCGCACGAGGCGTCGAAGGCGACGGACAGTCCGGCGAGCACGCGGTCGCCGGGGCGCAGTGGCTCGGCCTGCAGGAACAGGCGCGCCTCGGCGTCGACGAAGGCCGCGGAGTTGCGGTGGGTGACGGCGACGCCCTTGGGCGTGCCGGTCGAGCCCGAGGTGAAGATGATCCAGGAGTCGTCGTAGGGCACGGGCAGGCGGTTCCCGGGCTCGACGGTGCCCGCCTCGATGGCGGCCGCCCGCTCCTTGGTCGACGGTGCGCGCCACAGTCCGTCACCCGTGAAGATCGCGGCGGCGTGCGCCTCGCCGAACACCAGATCGGCGCGTTCCTGCGGATCGTCGGCGTCGACGGGGACGTACGCGGCGCCCGCCGCGAGCGTCGAGAGGATCGCGACGTACAGCGAGCGGTGGCCGGACGGCATGCGGATGCCGACGCGATCACCGGCCTGCACACCGCTGCGGCCGAGGAAGTCGGCGCCCTCGAGCACTTCCTCCCACAGCTCGGAGTAGGTGAGGACGACGTCGCCGTCGTCGATGGCGGGCACCTCGGGGTAGGCGTCGACGCTCGCCCGGAGGATGTCGATCAGGGTCCGCGGCTCGGGGGCCGAGCCGGACAACAGGTACTGCGGGGGGATCGCGTTCGGGACCACGGTGGCCGACTTCCTCCGGTTATGCAGACGGGCACGACAGAGAACACAGAACTTCGCGTTGATTGTGTCAGGTCACAGGAATGCCGCCGAACCGACCGGCGGAGCTAAGCTGGAAGCATAGATTACTGGCCAGTAACAAGGAGTGCTCGACATGGCCGTCATCGCCCATCGTGGCCGCAGTGTGCGTGCCCTGATCGTGCTGTGGTTCGTTCGCATCGTCATGAAGACGCTGTTCCGCGTCTTCCCCATGAGTGATCGCACCCTGCCCCTGCTGCGTGCCGCGGAGCCCTACCTGAGCCGGGTGCCGCAGTCCGTGCGCGGCGTGCGGATCGAGAAGATCACCCTGGGCGGCGTGCCCACGGAGCGCATCGTGCCCGACGGTGACGCGGATCCGCATCCTCGCGCGGCCCTCGTCTACTACCACGGAGGCGCCTTCATCGGCTGCAACCTGGACACGCATCGCCGGATCGCGGTGCTGCTGGCCCGGGGGCTGCGCGTGCCGGTCTACAACGTGGAGTACCGCCAGTATCCGGACGGTGGCGTCGGCACGTCCGTCGCCGACGGATTCGCGGCGTACCGCGAACTGCTCGACTCGGGTGACTTCGACCGGATCCTCGTGGCCGGTGACTCCGCGGGCGGTTTCGTGTGCGCCAAGGTGATCGAGTACGCGGCCGAGGCCGGTATCCAGGGGCCCGCCGCGTTCGCCGGATTCTCACCGTTCCTCGACATCAGCGCGGAGCTGCCCCGTTCGTCGCGGCACGACGCGATGCTGCCGCTCGGCAAGATCCGCCGTCTCCGCACCGTGCTGGGGCGCGGTCCCGAGGCGCTGCGCGGTCCGGAGGACATGACCACCGACGAGACGGCGCGCTACTTCCCGCCGAGCATTCTGTTCGCGGCCAGCCGCGAGGCTCTCGAACTGGACTCGATGGAGCTGCACGCGTCGCTCGACCGGGCCGGGATCGAGAACGAGGTGCACATCTACGACGGTCAGGTACACGCCTTCGTCGTCAGCGCCGGGCTGACCCCCGAGTCGTGGGCCGCGTACAAGACGGCCGTCGCCTTCCTCTCCGAGCACCTCACCGAGGCGGAGGCGCCGCGCAGCGAAGCGGCCTGACGTCTCGAAACATCACACACCGGCTATTGCGTATCGTAAAGTCAACGCATGGTTGGGCGATGGACGGTCCGAGGGCTCGCTGCGATCCTCACCGCGCTGTCCGTTGTTCTCGGGATCGGTGTCGTGGCACCGGGCTCGAACGGTGTCGCGTCGGCGTGCTCCTGTGCATCGCTGGCGGTCCCGAAGGACCTCGTCGTCATCCACGGCGTGGTCGAAAAGCAACTCGTCGGTGATCGCGAGGTCGATCTTCAGGTTCGCGTGACCTCGATGTTCGGTGCGACACCCGAGCGGGTGACCGTGATTCGGGCCGAATCCGGTCGCTATTCGTCGTGCGGTGACGACTACGCGGACGGCCAGGAGGTCCGCGTGGTGGTGAGGCCCGGCGGCCCGCGGTGGGTGCACCCGATCTGCGCGAACGCGGTGTTCAGCCGCGCCGACGCGCCCGACGTCACCGGCACCCCGCCGGGCCCGGGCGCGGAGGAGCACTTCCTTCCCGGACCGCCCCACTCCTGGCTTCGGGTCGCGCGGCAGTCGTATTGGGCGATGCCGACGGTCGTCGCGCTCGGGCTGGTGCTCGGGCTCGGCCTCGCGGTGGTGCTGGTAAGGAGGCCGCGCGGCTGACGCGCGTGCTCGCAGTCGGGACGCCGTGGCGTTTCCGCGCGGACTACCTCGCTCTGTCGATCTCCGCGACTACGGCGTCCTGCCCGCGGGCGACGGCGTGCTGTCGCGCGGTGACGCCGTCGCGGTCCGCGAGACCGGGGCGTGCGCCGGCGTCGAGGACGAGGCGGACCGTCTCGACGTGGTTCGCATCGCCGTTGCCGAGGATCACGGCCTCCAGCAGGCAGGTCCACCCCGAATTGTTCACGTGGTCGACGTCGACACCGGCCGCGATCAGTAGCTTCACGTTCTCCACGTGCCCGTGTTCGCACGCGGGGATCAGCGCCGTCCCGCGGTAGCGGTTGAGGCTGCGTACGTCGGCGCCGTGCCGCAGCGTCGAGGCGAGGATCTCGGTCATCCCCTCGGCGCCCGCGTAGAGGTACGTCGAGTCCTGGATGTCGTCCTTCGTATTCGGGTCCGCGCCGGCGTCGAGCAGGGCGAGTGCGATCTGCGTGTGCCCCGCCTTCGTCGCCGCCACGACCGCCGTGCGGCCCCGCGTGACGCGGACCTCGAGGTCGGCACCGTCGGCGATGGCCCTCGCGGCCGCGGCGAGATCGCCCGCGGTCACGGCGCGCACCAGCGCACGGGTGGCCTCCGGGGTCGGGACTGGGCGCACCGTCGACGACGATGCCGGGACCGCCGAACTCGACGGTGCCCCGCCGGCGGCCGGGGTGGATGGCAGTTGCTCGACCGAGCAACCCGCGAGGAGCAGCGCCATGCCGACGAGGGCGGCTCGCCTCACGGGGCTATCCCGGCCGCCCGTGCGTGTAGGACACGGATCTCGTCGGCGAGCGACGGCTCCGGGCCGGAGACGGGCACCGTCGGCGCGACGGCGTGGATCGGCAGCGGCGCCACCGGTGCCGGCGCGACGCCCCACTCCCGGTGCCAGGCGACCAGCTGCTCGGTGCTGCCCGCGTAGACGATGCGGCCCAGCCCGACCCAGGCGTGCGCCGCGCTGCACATCGCGCAGTGCTCGCCCGACGTGTAGGTCACCGCCGCAGCACGCTCCGCGGGCGTCAGGTGTTCCGCTGCCCAGCGGGCGATCTCGAACTCGGGGTGTCGCGTCGCGTCGCCGCCGGACACTCGGTTGCGGTCCTCGAAGACGACCTTCCCTTCGTGGACGAGCAGGGAGCCGAAGGGCTCGTCGCCGTCGTCGAGGGCGGTGCGGGCCAGCTCGACGCAGCGGCGCAGGTGGGGGAGATCGGTGGCGGTGGGCGCGGAGACGGTCATGGACCGACGGTAGCCCGCCCGGCCCGACTTGACCCTCCCCTCGGGGGGAGACCCCATACTCGATCCGTGACCGCACCGAGCCTCATGTCGATCGGGATGTTCTCCCGCGCAACGCTGCTCTCCGTCAAACAGCTGCGCCGCTACCACGAGCAGGGCGTCCTCGTGCCCGCCGCGATCGACCCCGCGACGGGCTACCGGCACTACGATCCGGCCCAGGTGCACGACGCCGCGGTGCTGACCCGGCTGCGCGACCTGGACCTGCCGCTGGCCGCCGTGGCGCGGGTGCTCGAGGCGCGCGACCCCGACGTGACCCAGAGGATCCTCGCGGAGCACGAGGCCGTGCTGCGCGAGCGACGGGCCGGGCTGGAGCGCGCCATCGTCGCGCTGCAGGACGCGACGGCTCCCGTCGCGAACACCCCGATCCATCTGCGCGAGTTCGATGCGATCGACGTGCTCGAGATCGCGTCGGACGTCGAGCACGTCCGCCTCCCCGAATTCCTCAATGCCGCGTACACCGAGCTCGAGGGGTGCGCCGCGGCCGCGGGCCTGACGGTGACGGGCCCCTCGCTCGCCGAATACCCGTCACAGGTCGCCGAGGTCGAGCGGGTCGCCGCACTGATCCCCGTCTCCGGCCCCGGCGCGATGACGGGGCGCGTGCGCAACAGGCGGCTGGGCCGTGCTCGGTGCGCCGTCGCCGTGCACCACGGCTCGTACGAGCGGTTCGACGAGACCTACGGGCAGCTCGGCGCGTGGGTCGCGCGGAACGCCACCGATGCGCGCGGGTCGATCATCGAGCGCTATCTCGTGGACCCCTGCGCGGCCGCGACCCCCGCGGACCTGCGCACCGAGATCTGGTGGCCCGTCGAGGCCGCCCCGACGAAGGAGAACTGACATGACCCTCACGCTGCAGATGATCAACCTGGACTGCGCCGATGTCGCCGGCCAGGCCGAGTTCTGGTCGCGAGCGCTCGGCGTGCCCGTCGACGAGAACGACGGCAACGCCTTCATGCGCACCGTCGGGTATCAGAACCCCGCGCTGCCTCGAATGATGTTCCTCGCCGTGCCCGAGGGCAAGACGGTGAAGAACCGGATGCACCTGGACCTGCACGCCGACGACCGCGCGGCGGAGGTCGCCCGCCTCGTCGGGCTCGGTGCCACGACGGTGCGCGAGCACGACGAGTGGGGCGTCCAGTGGACGGTGCTGCAGGACCCCGAGGGCAACGAGTTCTGCGTCGCCCAGGGCTGACGCCTATGCCGCCTGATCGGCGAACTGCGTGCGGTACAGCTCGGCGTACCGCCCGCCCTGCGCGAGCAGGGCCTCGTGCGTGCCCCGTTCGACGATGCGCCCCGCCTCCAGGACGAGGATCTGATCCGCCGCGCGGATCGTGGAGAGCCGGTGCGCGATCACCAGTGACGTGCGGTCCGCGAGCGCCTCGCCGAGTGCGGCCTGTACGGCCGCCTCGGACGTCGAATCCAAGTGGGCCGTGGCCTCGTCGAGGATGACTACCGAGGGTTGCGCGAGGAGCAGCCGCGCGATGGTCAGGCGCTGGCGCTCGCCGCCCGAGAGGCGGTAGCCGCGCTCGCCCACGACGGTGTCCAGGCCGTCCGGCAGGTGCGCGACCAGGTCCTCGAGGCGGGCGCGGCGCAGCGCGTCCTGCACCTCGTCCTCGGTCGCGTCCGGGTTCGCGAGCAACAGGTTCGCGCGGATGCTGTCGTGGAAGAGGTGCCCGTCCTGCGTCACGAGGCCGACGGTGCTGTGCAGGCTCCGCGCCGTGATGTCGCGCAGGTCGACGCCGTTCAGCGTGATCGCGCCCGCGTCGGGATCGTAGAGGCGGGTCGCGAGCTGCGCGATCGTCGACTTGCCGGCGCCGGAGCTGCCCACGAGCGCGACCATGGAACCGGGCGCCGCGGTGAAGCCGATGTCGTGCAGCACCGTCTCACCGCCGCGGGTGTCGAGCTGCGCGACCTCCTCGAGTGAGGCCAGGGAGACCTTCTCCGCCGACGGGTACGCGAAGTCGACACCGTCGAACCGCAGCTCCGTCGGGCCCTTGGGGACGTCGATCGCATCGGGGGCGTCGCGCACCATCGGTTCGAGGTCCAGCACCTCGAAGACCCGCTCGAACGAGACCAGTGCCGTCATCACCTCGACGCGCGCGTTGGCGAGCGCGGTCAGAGGTACGTAGAGCCGGGTGAGCAGCAGGGCGAGCGCGACGACGGCGCCGGCCTGCAGGTCGCCACGGATCGCGTAGAAGCCGCCGAGGCCGTACACCAGTGCCAGTGCGAGCGAGCTGACCAGAGTCAGGATTGTCACGAAGGTCATCCGCGCCATCGCGGTGCGCACGCCGATGTCGCGGACGGCTCCGGCGCGCCAGGCGAACTCGTGCGATTCGATCTCCGGACGGCCGTAGAGCTTGACGAGGGTGGCGCCGGGCGCGGAGAAGCGCTCGGTCATCTGATCGCTCATCGACGCGTTGTGCCGGGCCGCGCGCCGCGACATCGCGGCGATTTTCCTGCCCATGCTGCGCGACGGGATGATGAAGACCGGCAGGAGCACCAGTGCGAGCAGCGTGATCTGCCACGAGATGCTGAGCATGACGCCCAGCGTGAGCGCCAGCGTGACGACGTTGGTGACGACGCCGGCCAGGGTGTCGGAGAAGGCGCGCTGCGCGCCGAGCACGTCGTTGTTGAGGCGGCTCACCAGCGCGCCCGTGCGGGTGCGGGTGAAGAAGGCCACCGGCATGGTCTGCACGTGGTCGAAGACCGCGGTGCGCAACTGGTAGATCAGCCCTTCGCCGATCCGCGAGGAGAACCAGCGCGAGAGCAGGTCCACGCCCGCGCCGACGATCGCGATGACGGCGATGAGGATCGCGATCTCGACGACGGTGCTCGTCGGGCCTCCGCCCACGATCCGGTCGACGACCTTGCCCGCGAGCAGGGGCGTCGCGACGGCGAGGAGCGCGGACACCACCGACAGGAGGAGGAAGGCCGTGAGGCGCCACCGGTGCGGACGGGCGAACGGGCCCATCCGGCGCAGCGTCTCGCGCGGGCTTCTCGACGGTGCGTCCAGCGACCGACTGCCCTGATACAGCGTGCTCCACGCCACCGATTCCATGCTCATGCATGCAAGGCTATGACCTCAAGTTACCTTCATGTCCACCCCTTTTCGCTCGCCGCGAAACCGCGGCTGACCGGCCTGCGCGGAGCGACCGCGGGAGCGGACGAAGCGGGTCTTCGAGCGTGGTCCCTTGACAACCCTCGATCTTTACTTGAGTCTCAATAGTAACAATAGTCACGTCAGCCCCACGGGCTCGTGGCCGACGACTGAAGGAGACCCGAGGATGCCCGTGTGGATCGACGGCGGCCCCCGCCGGTCGCGGCGCAGTCGCGTCACGCGCGCCGCGCTCGTCGCTGCGGTGCCCGTACTGGCCATCAGCGGGGTGCTCGCAGGGACCGGAGCCCTTCCCGAGACCTCCCTCGTTGACGCTCCGGGCGACGTCGCGCCGGGTGCATCGGGCGGGCACGGCCGCGGTATGAGCCAGCTCGGCGCCCTCAGCTACGCCAAGCAGGGGTGGGACGCGCAGCGGATCCTCGCGTTCTACTACCCGGGCACGACGCTCGGCACGGTGCACACCGGTCTGCCCGTCACCGTCCGCCTCAGCGAGCGGAACCGCGTCGACGTCCTGGCACCCGCGGGTGCGCTCATCGCGGGCAAGCAGGTCATGCCCGGGCAGGCCGTCAGCTTCGACGGGACCACCGCCACCGTCCGGCAGGGCTGCGGCGGACAGGTGCTCGGCACCGTCGAGGTCCCCGACCGCACCATCAGCCCGCTCACGGCCGACCAGGGTATCGCCGCCGATCAGGTGCTGCGCTTCTGCAGCGACAACGCCAGGTACCGCGGGAAGCTCGTCGCCCGTGACGGCGGCGTGCTCAACGTCGTGGGCATCGAGGACTACGTGCGCAGCGTGGTCCCCGTCGAGAATTCGCCGGGGTGGGCCGATCAGGGCGGCGTGGCCGCGCTGCAGGCACAGGCGATCGCGGCCCGGTCATACGCGCTGGTGCGCGGCGCCCAGCGCGGGGAGACCTTCGACGACACCCAGGCCTCGCAGGTCTACGGAGGCGTCGACAAGGAGGACCCGCGGACCGACGCCGTCGTGGTCAGCACCTACGGACTCGTGATGGCGCAGAACGGCCGCGTCTACGAGACCGAGTACGGGGCCTCACGTGCCGACGATCCCGCGGTGACACCGGCGTCGTAGGCTGCGCGGCCGGACTCCCAGTAGTGTGAGTCACATGGCGAAGTTGCAGCTGGGGTACAAGGCATCGGCGGAGCAGTTCGGTCCGCGCGAGTTGGTCGAGATCGCGGTGGCGGCGGAGGCCGCCGGGATGGATTCGGTCGCGGTGAGCGACCACTTCCAGCCGTGGCGGGTCAACGGTGGCCACGCCCCGTTCTCCCTGGCGTGGATGGCGGCGGTCGGTGAGCGCACCGAGCGGGTGAAGATCGGCACGTCGGTCATGACGCCCACCTTCCGCTACAACCCGGCGGTGATCGCGCAGGCCTTCGCGACCATGGCCTGCATGTACCCCGACCGAATCTTCCTCGGTGCCGGCACCGGTGAGGCGCTCAACGAGTACGCCACCGGATTCCAGGGCGAGTGGCCCGAGTTCAAGGAGCGGTTCGCGCGGCTGCGCGAGTCCGTGCGGCTCATGCGCGAGCTGTGGTCCGGCGAGATCACGAACTTCGAGGGCGACTACTACCACACCAAGGACGCCGTCCTGTTCGACATTCCGGAGAAGCCGGTGCCGGTCTACATCGCGGCGGGTGGCCCCGTGGTGGCCAAGTACGCGGGCCGCGCCGGCGACGGCATGATCTGCACCTCCGGCAAGGGCATGGAGCTCTACACCGACAAGCTCATCCCCGCCGCGAAGGAGGGCTCGGAGATCGCCGGCCGCGACTTCGGCGCGCTGGACAAGATGATCGAGATCAAGATCAGCTACGACCCGGACCCCGCGCTCGCGCTGGAGAACACCCGGTTCTGGGCGCCGCTCTCGCTCACCGCCGAGCAGAAGCACTCGGTGAACAGCTCGGCGGAGATGGAGCGCCTCGCCGACGAGCTGCCCATCGAGCAGGTCGCCAAGCGCTGGATCGTCTCGTCGGATCCCGACGAGGCGGTCGCCGCGGTCAAGCAGTACGTGGACGCGGGGCTCAACCACCTCGTCTTCCACGCCCCCGGCCACGATCAGCGGCGGTTCCTGGACAACTTCCAGCGCGATCTCGAGCCCCGCCTGCGCGCGCTCGGGTAGCTGTCGCCCGCAACCGGGACGGGGCCCGCGTGGACGGCCCGTCAGGTCCAGGTGAACCGCGGCTGCCCCAGGTGGCCGACCCGCGTCGTGCGCCCGTGGAGAACCACCTCGCGGAACTGATGCAGGATGGCCGCCGTCGGCGCGTGCACGTGGTCGCCGCGGAAGGGCCACTGGAAGACGGGGCCGACGTCGCTGTCGATGATCCGGCACTCGGCGTCCACCTCGTCGAGCCCTACGACGTAGGCCTCGTCGACCTCGTCCGGGTTGGGGGCCAAGGGGTCCGGCGCGCCGGCCCACATGACGACCGGCGTGATCACGAAACCGGAGACGGTGACGAAGTCGTCCAGGAGTCCTAGTACCGCTCCGGGTGGCAGGCGCAGGCCGAGTTCCTCGTGGAGTTCGCGCAGCGCCGCCTGCTCCACCGTCTCGCCGGGGTCCAGCTTGCCGCCGGGGAGCGCGTACTGGGCCGGGTTGCCGCGCAGCGTGGCGCTGCGCATCGTCAGCAGGACGCCGGTGCCCGTCTCGCCGTCGCCCACGATCGCGAGGCACACCGCCGCCCGGCGCAGCCCCTGCGCGCCCGTGTCCGACGCCGCCGTGACGCGGTCGAACGAAGCCACCCGGGCCCTCGCCCGCTCGACGGTGACGGTCGTCCGCGGCGTCATCGCTGGACCAGCAGGCTGTGCGAGATGAACTCGACCAGCACCTCGCGCATCGCCAACACCGACAGTCCCGGAACGTTCACCATCACCTGGATCGCCATGCCGTCGGTCATCGACGTCAGCTCGTACGCGAAGCGCTCCGGGTCCACATCCGCCCGGTAGATCCCCTGCCGCACGCCGCGCGCCACGGTCTTGGCGATCGCGTCGTGCCATCGCTGGTAATAGACGTTGTGCACGGGCCGCAGCTCGGGGCGCACGGTGCATTCGGCCCACACCTGGAGCCAGATGGCCCACTCCTGGCGCGGCGCGCCCAGGCGCGGCAGCTGCATGTCGATGAGCTTGAGCAGCCGCTCGTGCGCGCTGTCGATCTGGCGCACCGCCTCGTTCTGCCGGTCGAAGGCGCGGTCGACGGCGTACGTCAGTGCTGCCTCGAGCACGTCGGACTTGCTGGGGAAGTGGTAGTGGACGGCCCCGGTACTGCTGCCCACCATCTCCGCGATGTCGGCGATCCGCACGGAGTGGAATCCGCGTTCGGCGATGAGGGTGGCCGCGGCCTCGAGGATCTCTCGGCGGCGCACGTCCATGGTGGTCTCGACGGTCATAGTGTCCGAGCATACCGCCGCGTCAGT
This sequence comes from Tsukamurella sputi, assembly GCF_007858445.1. Classification (GTDB taxonomy): domain Bacteria; phylum Actinomycetota; class Actinomycetes; order Mycobacteriales; family Mycobacteriaceae; genus Tsukamurella; species Tsukamurella sputi. The sequence continues at coordinate 490,591 of NZ_VIGV01000003.1, forward strand.
CGACAACCCAGCAGACTGACGCATGCGTCAGATTTGCCGCTGAAACGGGCGATGCGGACAGCCGCTCCAGGAGATTCTCGTACCCGCCGGTAACCGGGATTGAAGTGGGAAATTTGCAGTACCGTCTGCGGTTTTCGAAGTGATCCAGTCGTTTGATGATTGACAACGTGATCCCCATCACGGATAACTGATGCAGCAGTCAATACGAACTGACGCGGCAGTCAGCCGAGTCCGACCGATGGGAGACGATATGGATCAGGCGGACCGCGCTCCGCTCGGGCGCCCCGGCGCCCGGGTGCTGCGCGACGACGTGCACCGGGGGAAGGTCGCCCTGGTGACGGGCGGCGGCACGGGCCTCGGGCGGGCCATCGCGCTCGATCTCGCCCGCGGCGGCGCCGACGTGGTCGTCGCCGGGCGCCGGCCGGAGCCTCTTGCGCAGACGGTGCGCGACATCGAGGCGCTCGGCGCCCGAGCGGTCGCCGTCGAGGTGGACATCCGTGAGGAGGAGCAGGTCGCCGATATGGTGACCCGCGCGCTCGCCGTCTTCGGCCGGATCGACATCCTGGTCAACAACGCGGGCGGGCAGTTCGCGGCTCCCGCCGAGGACATCAGCGTCAAGGGCTGGCGCGCGGTGCACCGCCTCGCGGTCGAGGGCTCGTGGTCCGTGACGTCCGCGGTCGCGAACCGCGCCATGATTCCGCAGCGGTCGGGCGTCGTGTTCTTCATGGGCTTCTCGCCTCGTCGCGGCATCGCGTCGGTGGTCCACGCGGCCAGCGCCCGCGCCGCGCTCGAGAACCTCGCGTCGGGCCTGTCGATGGAGTGGAGCCGGTACGGCATCCGCACGCTGTGCATCGCGCCCGGCACCATCGAGACGCCCGGCATGGTCGAGAACTACACCGAAGAGGCCCGCGCCGGCTGGGCCGCCGCCGTGCCGATGGGCCGGCTCGGCGTCGCCGAGGACGTCTCGCAGGTGGTCTCGTTCCTGTCCACCGCGGCCGCCTCCTACATCACCGGTGCCACGATCACGGTCGACGGCGGCGTGGACGCCTGGGGTGCGGGTACGCCGGCGCCTCCGGTGGAGGCCGCCGTCCAGGACTCCGGCGTCGCGACGGCGGGGGAGATCCGATGAGCACGATCGTGGCCCGCGATCTGGGTGTGCTGTTCGACCCCGCCTCCGTGGCGATCGTGGGCGCGAGCAACGACGAGACGAAGTACGGCAACTGGATCGGCGTCGAGGCGATCAAGATGGCCGGTCGGCGCACGGTGCACCTGGTGAACCGTCGTGGCGAGGAGGTCCTCGGGTGCGCGACGCTGCGCAGCGTCCGCGACGCCGGCGAGCCGGTCGACCTCGTGGTGATCGCGGTGCCGGTCTCCGGTTTCGAGGACGCCGTCGAGGACGCGCTGGCCGCCGGTGCGCGCGCGATCGTCGGCGTCACCGCGGGATTCGCGGAGATCGGCGACGAGGGACGCGCGATGCAGGAGCGGGTGGTGGCGCGGGTGCGCGAGGCCGGTGCGGTGCTCGTCGGGCCCAACTGTCTGGGCGTGTCGGACTCGACGGCCGGGCTCACCCTCGCGTCCAACGCGCTGCCCGCGGGTCGGGTCGCCCTGCTGTCGCAGAGCGGCAACATGGCCCTCGAGACGGCGCAGCTGCTCAGCGCGCGCGGCCACGGCTTCTCCCGGTTCGTCTCCCTGGGCAACCAGGCCGACATCGAGCTCGCCGACCTGATCCGCGCCTGCGCCGACCATGACGGCACGGATCTGATCGCCGTCTACTGCGAGGACTTCGGCGACGGACGCGCCTTCGTCGAGGCGTCGCGAGCCGCCGCGGAGGCGGGCAAGCCCGTGGTCGTGCTCACCGTCGGCGGCAGTGAGGCATCGGTCCGCGGTGCCCGGTCGCACACCGGGGCGATGACGTCCTCCGCCGCCGTGGTCCAGGCCGCCTGCGACGCGGCCGGCGTGGTCCGGGTGGGAAGCCCGCGCGCCCTCGCCGACGCGGCCGCGCTGCTGATGAGCTGCTCGCGGACCCCGGTGCGGACCGTCGGCATCCTCGCCGACGGTGGCGGGCACGCCGGCGTCGGCTCCGACGTCGCCACCCGTGCGGGGCTCGAGGTGCCCGAGTTCGGTTCCGCCACCGCTGATTCGCTGCGAGCCGTGCTGCCGCCCTCGGCGGCGGTGAGCAACCCGGTCGACCTGGCCGGCGCGGGGGAACAGGACATCACCTCGTTCGCGGTCGTCCTCGACGCCATGCTCGGTGACGACGCGGTGGACGCAGTCCTGGCCACCGGCTATTTCGGCGGGTACGGGATGTACGGCGGCGCGCTCGCCGCCGCGGAGGTCGCCACCGCGCACGAGATGGTCCGGATCATCCGGGAGCGGGGCAAGCCGGTCGTGGTGCACACGATGCACCCGGACAGCCCCGCGGCGGAGGTCCTGCGGTCCAGCGGGATCCTCGTCGTCGGCGCCGTCGACGACGGTGCCGACGCCCTCGCCGTCGTCGGCTCCGCTGCGGCGGGCCGGGACGTTCCGCGGCTGCCGAGCGAGTCGGCGGCCCCGGTCACCACCGCCGACTACTGGAACGACCGGCGACTGCTCGCGGCGGCCGGGGTGCGCTTCCCCGCCGCAGCGCTCGTGACCGGGGCCGACGATGCCGTCGCGAACGCCGACGAGATCGGCTACCCGGTGGTGGTGAAGGCCATGGGCCTGCTGCACAAGTCGGATTCCGGGGGCGTCGCCCTGGGCCTCGCCGACGCGGCGGCGGTGCGCGCGGCCGTCGACCGGATGGATCGCGACCTGCAGCCGCCCGCGTACGTGGTGGAGGCGATGGCCGACCTGAAGGCCGGCGTCGAGCTCATCGTCGGGGTCCAGCGCGACCCGCGCTTCGGGCCCGTCCTCATGGTCGGCCTGGGCGGCGTGTTCACCGAGGTGCTCGGGGACACCGCGTTCGCCCTCGCGCCTGTGGACGCCGACACCGCGCGTGGACTGCTCGAGAGCCTGCGCTGCGCGGCGCTGCTGCGCGGCGTGCGCGGCCGGCCCGCCGTGGACGTCGCCGCCGCGGCCCGCCTCATCGCGACCGTCTCCGAGGTGGCGGTCGCGCACCCCGAGATCTCCGAACTGGAGGTCAACCCCGTTCTCGCCACCGCCGACGGCGCTCTCGCGCTCGACGTGCGCGTGGTGCTCTGACCGGATCGACCGATCCGAACCACTCCGTCAACACACCAGAATCGAAGGGACTCCTCATGGACTTCTCGTACAGCCCCCGCCTCCGCGAGCTCAAGGACCGCGCCCGCGTCCTCACCGAGCAGATCTACCCGTTCGAGCTCGAGTGCGAGCAGAACAACGGACTCTCCGCCGAGTCGCACGCCGTGATCAAGCAGGCCGTGCTCGACGCCGGACTGCAGGCGATCAACACCCCCGTCGAGTTCGGTGGCGCCGGCCTGACGGTGCTGGAGCAGGTGGTGGTGCAGGAGGAGCTCGGCAAGCTCACCAACGCCCTGTGGGACGCCGTGTGGCGGCCCGCCAACCCCCTGACCCACGCCACTCCCGAGCAGCGCGAGCGCTACCTGGTGCCCGGCGCGCGCGGCGACCGCCGCGATGCCGTCGCGATCACCGAACCCGATGCGGGATCGGACTTCTCGGCCGCGTCGACGACCGCCACCCCCGACGGCCGCGGCGGCTACTTCCTCAACGGCACCAAGTGGTTCGTCACCGTCGGCGACGTCGCGGACTACTTCATCGTGCTCGCCAACGTCGAGCCCGACCACGCTCCCACGATGTTCCTCGTCGACAAGGACACCCCCGGGATCACCTGCGTCAAGGTGCCCCGCTTCACCCACACCTTCGTGTACGAGCACCCTGAGTTCACCTTCGAGGACGTGCACGTGGGCGCCGATGCGGTGCTCGGCCCGGTGGGCGGCGGCCTCGACCTGACCCGCGACTGGTTCACCGAGGAGCGCCTGATGATCGGCGCGCGCACCATCGGCGCGGCCGAGCGCGCACTCAAGCTGGCCGCCGAGTGGGCGTCGGAGCGCCGGGTGGCCGGCGGGCAGCCCCTGATCGAGCAGCAGCTCATCCAGGGCATGATCGCCGACTCGGTGGCCGACATCATGACCAACCGGGCCCTGACCCACCAGGTGGCCTGGGAGTTCGACCAGGCCGATCCGAACGATCCCGTACAGCGGAAGACGCTGCACGCCAAGGCCGCCACGGTCAAGCTCGCCTCGTCCGAGGCCTCGAACCGCGTGGTGGATCGGTGCGTGCAGATCTTCGGCGGGCGCGGTTACATCCGCGAGTACCCGGTCGAGCGCCTGTGGCGCGAGCTGCGTGTGGACCGGATCTGGGAGGGCACCTCCGAGATCCAGCGGCTGGTGATCGCCAACGAGGTGCGCAAGCGCGGCCTGGACAAGCTGCTCGCGTTCGCCGACGCATCGTCGGATTTCGGGACCGACGGGGCCGAGCTCGCCGCCGCCGTCGCGGCGCTGTAGGGCGCGTCGTGACGGACACTGCCGGCACCGTCGAGGTGACCTCCGTGGAGGGGGTGGCGACCGTGATCCTGCGGCGCGAGCGCAAGCGCAACGCGCTCTCGCTGCACATGGAGTCCGAGCTCCTCGCCGCCCTGCACTCGCCCGAGGTCGAGAAGGCGGACGTGATCGTGGTGACCGGCGGCCCGGCGGTGTTCTCCGCCGGCGCCGACGTGACGGAGCTGCGGGAGATGAACCCGCGGGCCATCGCCGATTACTACCGCGCCTCGGGTGCGGTGTACGAGGTGTTCGCGAACCTGCGGCAGCCGACCGTCGCCGCGATCGCGGGCTACTGCCTGGGCGGGGGCCTCGAGCTGTCACTGGCGGCGGACATCCGGGTCGCCTCGGAGGACGCCGTGTTCGGCTTCCCCGAGACCTCGATCGGGATCCTGCCCTCGTCGGGCGGCGTCACCCGGTTCGGCCGGGTGGTCGGCGCCGGCCGGGCACGGGATCTCATCCTGCGCGGCCGCAGGTTCGGCACCGTCGAGGCCGAGCGGATGGGGCTAGTGACCGAGGTGACCGCCCCCGGCGAGGCCGTGGACGGCGCGCTGCGAGTTGCGCGCGAACTGTCCGGATTCTCCTCTCTCGCACTGCAGTACACCAAGCAGGCGCTGGACGTGGCCGCGGATGCTCCGCAGCACGCCGCGCTCGTGGTGGAACGACTCGCGTACGCGGCGCTCAGCGTCGCCGACGACCAGCCCGGTGACCGGGCGGACCAACGGCTGCGGCCGCACGAAAGGTAGGTGGGCGATGAAGTCCACAGGATTGGTCGGTCTGACCGACATGCCCGCCCGCAAGGGCTTCCTCACCAGGCTCCTCGTCGCGTGTTGCGGCGGGCCCTTCCTCGACGGCTACGTCATGAGCATCATCGGCGTCGCCCTGATCGGCGTGAACGCCGAGATGCACCCGAGCAACGTCGAGATCGGGCTGATCGGGGCCGCCGCCCTCATCGGTATCTTCTTCGGCTCGGCCGTGTTCGGCTGCCTCACCGACAGGCTGGGCCGCGAGAAGATGTACGCCATCGACCTCACCGTGCTGGTGGGCGCGTGCGCGCTGTCGGTCTTCGTGACGGCGCCGTGGCAACTGATCGTGCTGCGCTTCGTGATCGGCGCGGCCATCGGTGCCGACTATCCCATCGCGACCTCACTGCTCACCGAGTTCACGCCGAGCAAGCGGCGCGGCATGATGGTCGGCGCGTCCGCTCTCGCGTGGTCGCTCGGCGCGGTGGCGGCCTACGTGGTCGGTGCGATCGTGATCGCTGCGACGGGCAGCACGTCGCACTGGCGCTGGCTGCTGGCCTCCGCGGCGATCCTCGGCGTGATCGTGGTGCTGCTGCGCCGCGGCATCCCCGAATCGCCCCGCTGGCTGCTGCAGAACGGCCGCGCCGAGGAGGCCCGGGCCGTGGCCCGGGAGATCTACGACGTGGACCTGGACGTGCACGCCCCCGTGCCGGTATCGGCGGAGGGGAAGGCGAACCTGCGGTCGCTGCTGCGCGGCCTCTACGGGCGCCGGCTGCTCATGTGCAGCGCGCTGTACCTCGCCGTGGTGACGCCGCTGTACGCGCTGCTGATGTTCCTGCCGCGGATCCTGGACGGCTTCGGCATCTCGGGCGACGGTGCCTCGGGCCTGATCGTCGAGACCGTGATCATCGGCCTGATCGCCGCCGGTTCGGTGCCCGCGATGTTCCTGGTGGAGCGGTGGGGGCGCCGCCCGCTCACCGTGGTACCGCTCGCGATCATGGTCTTCCCGCTGCTGGGCCTGTGGCTGTGGGCCGACGCGCCGCTGTGGTTCGTGGTGGTGGCGTTCTGCGTGTACGCGTTCATCTCCGGCGGACCGTCGATCCTGGTGTGGATCTACCCCAGCGAGCTCTTCCCGACGGAGATCCGGGCGTCGGCCTCGGGCCTGGTCACCGCGATCAGCCGGTTCGGGGCCGCGACGGGGACGTACCTGCTCCCGATGTCCATCGCGGGACTCGGCACCCCGACCACCATGATGTTCGGCGCCGTCCTCACCGGTGTGGCCTTCGTGGTGTGCCTGGCCCTCGCTCCCGAGACGAAGGGGCGCTCGCTGGACGCCGCGTCGTCGGGGGAGTTCCCCGCACAGGCCCGGCCCGCGCCGCAGAAAGAGTCGAAGGAAGCGCCGAAGGGCGCCCACGGGGCCGCATCGAACGACGCGCAGGGCGCCGCCGCCTGATGGTGCCCGACCCCCGGCCCCGGCCCCGGATCGCTCCCGCGGCCGGGGCCGCCGGTCGTCCCGGCGCGCGGCACCGTCGGGCGTGGTGAGCGGCGGTGATGCCGATGCCGCGCCGGAATGGAATAGTGAACCCATGGTCGCGAGCCCCAAGACGAGCAGCATCTACATCGCGTCCCCGGAGGGGGACACCGGCAAGTCCACCATTGCGCTCGGCGCGATGAACCTGCTGACCTCCACCGGCTGGACGATCGGCGTGTTCCGGCCGATCCCACGGTCCACGGGCGAGCAGCGCGACTACATCCTGGAACTGCTCATCGAGCAGGCGACAGCGGAGCTCGACTACGACGAGTGCGTCGGCGTGAGCTACGAACAGGTGCACGAGGACCCGGATGCCGCGATCGCGCAGATCGTCGATCGGTTCCACGCCGTGGCCGACAAGTGCGACTTCGTCCTGGTGCTGGGCTCCGACTACACCGACGTGAGCACGCCGACGGAACTCTCCTTCAACGCGCGGATCGCGGCGAACCTCGGCTCATCGATCCTGCTCGCGGTCAAGGCGCTCGACCGGACGCCCGAGCAGGTCGTGGCAGTGGCCGAGCAGTCGATGGCGGAGATCCGGGCCAACCACGCCCACACCGCGTCGATCATCGCCAACCGGTGCGAGCCGCGGCAGCTCGACGCGGTGTGCGAGGCGCTCAAGACCGCGACCGGGCTGCCCGTCTGGGTGCTCCCCGAGGAGCCGGTGCTCACCGCGCCCACGATGGGCGAGTTGATGGACGCCATGGGCGGCAAGCTGCTCTGGGGTGATCCGGAGTTGCTCTCCCGCGAGGCGATGGACGTCCTCGTCGCGGGCATGACGGCCGAACACAGCCTGGAGCGGCTCACCGAGGGCGTCGCCGTCGTCGCTCCCGGCGATCGCTCCGAGGTGCTGCTCGCGATGGTCACGGCGCACCGCGCCAACGGCTTCCCGTCGCTCGCCGGGATCATCCTCAACGGCGGATACGCGCCGCACCCGATGACCGCAGCGCTGGTCGACGGTCTCAAGCCGAACCTGCCCATCATCTCCGTCGAACACGGCACGTACGAGACCGCGCGGCTCGCGGCGAAGACCCGGGGCCGCGTCGGACCGGGCTCCGAGCGCAAGGTGGATCTGGCGATCGCGCTCACGGAGAAGCACGTGGTCTCGGAAGCGCTGCTGGAGGCGCTGCAGGTGTCGAACCCGGGCGTCGTGACGCCGCAGATGTTCGAGTACAACCTCATCGCCCGGGCCCGCGCGGACCGCAAGCGCATCGTGCTCCCCGAGGGGGACGACGACCGGATCCTGCGTGCCGCAGGGCGGCTCGTGCAGCGCGAGGTCGCGCACCTGACGATCCTCGGCCAGGAGTCGCGTGTGCGGGCCCGGGCGGCGGAGCTCGGCGTCGACCTCGGCGATACCGACGTGATCGACCCGAAGCGCTCTCCGGATCTCGTGGACCGGTTCGCGCAGACCTACTTCGAGCTGCGCAAGCACAAGGGGATGACGCTCGAGCGCGCCGCTGAGGCGGTGGTGGACGTCAGCTACTTCGGCACGATGATGGTGCACCTCGGCATGGCCGACGGCATGGTCTCCGGCGCCGCGCACACGACCGCGCACACCATCCGGCCGTCCTTCGAGATCATCAAGACCAAGCCGGGCGTCTCGACGGTCTCGTCGATCTTCCTGATGTGCCTGGCGGACGAGGTGCTCGCCTACGGCGACTGCGCCGTGGTGCCCGACCCCTCGGAGACGCAGCTGGCCGACATCGCCATCTCGTCCGCGCAGACCGCGTCCCAGTTCGGCATCGTTCCGCGGGTCGCGATGCTCTCCTACTCGACGGGGGAGTCCGGCTCCGGGGCCGACGTCGACAAGGTGCGCGCCGCCACCGCGCTCGTCCGCGAGCGATCGCCGGAACTGTTGGTGGAGGGGCCGATCCAGTACGACGCCGCCGTCGACCCCGGGGTCGCCGCGTCGAAGATGCCCGACTCCGCAGTCGCGGGGAGGGCGACGGTGCTCGTCTTCCCCGACCTCAACACCGGCAACAACACCTACAAGGCGGTGCAGCGCTCGGCGGGCGCCGTCGCGATCGGCCCTGTGCTGCAGGGACTCAACGCCCCGATCAACGACCTCTCGCGCGGCGCGCTGGTCGAGGACATCGTCAACACCGTCGCGATCACGGCGATCCAGGCCCAGGCCTTCGCCGCCGAGAGGAGCCCTCGATGAGTGCCGTCGCGGGAACCGTCCTGGTCCTCAACTCGGGATCGTCGTCGCTGAAGTATCAACTGCTGCACCCCGATACGGGCGAGGTGGTGCACGGCGGCATCGTCGAGCGGATCGGCGAGGGCGACGTGCCCGACCACAAGGCGGCCCTGCGACAGGTCTTCGACGAGTTCGCCGGGCGCGGCCTCGACCTGACCGACGGTGCCGGCACACCGTCGGGCATCGCCGCCGTCGGTCACCGGGTGGTGCACGGCGGCCGCTCCTTCCATTCGCCCACGCTCATCGACGATCACGTGCTCGCCGAGATCCGTCGCCTGAGCTCGCTGGCGCCGCTGCACAACCCGGCGAACGCGCAGGGCATCGAGGTGGCGCGGGAACTGCTCCCCGGGGTGAAGCAGGTGGCCGTCTTCGACACGGCCTTCTTCTTCGACCTGCCGCCGGCCGCCGCGACCTACGCGATCGACTGGGAGCTCGCGCAGGAGCACGCCCTGCGGCGCTACGGCTTCCACGGCACCTCGCACGAGTACGTCTCGAAGCAGGCAGCGGAGTTCCTCGGGCGTCCGACGGCCGAGGTGAACCAGATCGTGTTGCACCTGGGCAACGGGGCCTCCGCCTCGGCGGTCCGCGGAGGCCGTGCGGTCGACACATCGATGGGGCTGACGCCGCTCGAGGGCCTCGTGATGGGCACCCGCAGCGGCGACGTCGACCCCGGGCTGGTGCTGCACCTGGGCCGCTCCCTCGGGATGAGCATCGACCAGATCGACGATCTGCTCAATCGCCGTTCGGGTCTCAAGGGGCTGGCGGGCGAGAACGACTTCCGTGCGCTGCGCACCCTGATCGACGAGGGCGATGAGCACGCGACGCTCGCCTACGACGTGTACATCCACCGCCTCCGCCGCTACATCGGCGCCTACCTCGTCGACCTCGGCGGCGCCGACGCCATCACCTTCACCGCGGGTGTCGGCGAGAACGCCGCGCAGGTCCGCGCCGATGCGCTGGCCGGGCTGGAGGGCTTCGGCATCGTCGTCGATCCGGAACGCAACGCCGGCCGCGTCACCGAGCCCACCCGGATCTCGCCCGAGGGCGACCCGTCCGCGACCGTCGTCGTGCTCGTGATCCCGACGAACGAGGAGCTCGCGATCGCCCGCGAAGCGGCGGCACTCTGATGCCCCTCGGGCGTCTGGCGGGGATCGAGGACGACGGGGCCGATTACGGCTCGCCGCTCCTCGGTACCCGCACGGAGGGCGCCCGGCAACGCAGGACCCGCACCGTCGCCCTGATCGCCGTGAGCTCGTCTGTCGCGACGCTCCTCGGCGGCGGTTTCGCCGCGATGCTCATCGTCGTCGGCATCCCCGAGCCCTCCGTGCAGCGGCCCGAACTGCACACGGTCAACACCGTCGCCGTGCCGCTCTACATCGCGGCCGGCCTGGTCCTGGGCCACCTCTACACCTTCTGGCTGGTGTACCGGTCGCTGCGGTGGACGGGCGGTGAGGATCCGCCGACGCGGCAGGAGGCCTCCGATGCGCTCGCCCTGCCGCGCCGCCTCTACTGGTTCGAGATGGTCGCGTGGCTGTGCGCCGCGATCCTGTTCGGCACCCTGTACGGCCGGGTCGACGCGAATCTGGTGCCGAAGGTCTCGCTGGTGGTGCTCGGTGCGGGCCTGATGACCTCGGGAGTGGTCCGGGTGCTGACGGAGTTCAGCCTCCGCCCGGTCACCGCGATCGCATTGCAGGTGACCCGGCCCGAGCCGCGGCACCAGAGCCTGCAGGGGCGCTCGCTGCGACTGTGGTTGCTGGGTTCCGGGCTGCCCTTCCTCGGCGTGATCACGGTGGCGCTGTTCGCGCTGTTCGAGCCGGCCGCCACCGTCCGTGGCATCGCGGTGAGCATGTGCGTGCTCGCGGCGGGCGGCTTCTTCTCGGGGATGACCTTCAACCTGCTCTCGTCGTCGCGCGTCTCCGCGCCGGTGAAGAGCGTGACCACCGGCATGCGCCGGGTCTCGGAGGGCCGGTACGACACGGAGATCGTGGTCTACGACGGGACGTCGCTCGGCGACCTGCAGTCCGGGTTCAACGCGATGGCCGCGGGGTTGCGCGAACGCGAGCGGGTACGGGACCTGTACGCCCGGCAGGTGGGCGAGCAGGTGGCCCGTGCCACCATCGAGCGCGAACCCGAGCTGGGCGGGGTCGAGCAGACCGTCGCGGTGATCTTCATCGACCTCGTCGGCTCCACCGCGCTGGCCGCCGAGCGTCCCGCGGCCGAGGTGGTGCAGATCCTCAACCGGTTCTGCGGTGTCGTCGTGGCCGAGGTGAACAGCCGCGGTGGCCTGGTCAACAAGTTCGAGGGCGACGCGGTGCTCGCGATCTTCGGGGCGCCCGCCCCGCTCACCGATCCCGCCGGTGCCGCGCTCTCGGCGTCCCGGGCGATGATGCGGCGCCTCTCCCGCGAGGTGCCCGAGGTGCGGGCCGGATGCGGCGTCACGTACGGCACCGTCGTCGCCGGTTACGTGGGCGCCGCCGACCGCTTCGAGTACACCGTGATCGGCGATCCCGTCAACGAGGCGGCACGACTGTCGACCTACGCCAAGGCGGACCCGACGGTGCCCTGGGCCTCCGGCTCGGCCTTCGACGCGGCGGAACCCGCCGAGCGGCGTTGGTGGCGGGAGGGGCCGACGGAGGTGCTCCGGGGCCGGAACCATCCCACCTGGATGTTCCTGGCCAAGAGCTGATCCGGCTGCACGATCGGCCGAACGGACGGCCGGGGCCGCCGGCGGAGCGTCAGGCGAAGGTGGGGAGCCGCGGCGGCAGTTGCTGGAGCACCCACTCGATGGTCACCGGGTTCGGCATCGACATCGCGTTGCCGATGGACCGGCCGATGGTGGCCACGCGGTGCTCGCGACTCACGGCGAGCGAACGGAAGGCCGTGTCCGCGGAGACCTTGGTGCCGTAGTCGAGGTAGACGAGGGCGTCGAGGTCCAGGACGTCCACGCGCTCGGCGGGGATCTCGGCGAAGAACTTCCCGGCCGGGATCAGCGAGGAGACCTTCTCGGGGAGCGCGAAGCCGAGCATCGTGAGCACCTGGCCGCGGCCGTCGCTGGTGGCGTACGCGTAGAAGCCGCCGTCGGACTTCGGGAGGACGGTGGCGGCGGTCCTGCCCCGGTACTGCGGGTGCTGATCCTGCGCGCGTCGGATCGTGTTCTGCGTCTTGGTGATCAGTGCGTCGCCCTGCGCGGCGCGGCCGACTCCGGAGGAGATGGCGCGGACCTGCTCCTCCCAGGGCACGCCCCATGCCGCGTACTGAGCGGGGCGCCGGATCACCGGTGCGACGGCCTCGAGTCGCGCGAAGGTGGCGTCGTCGAAGCCGGAGTTGACCGCGACGATCACGTCGGGCTTCGCTGCCGCCAGGGTCTCGATGGCCTTGGTGTCCAGGTTGGTGCCGGTACCGAGCAGCGTCTGCGGGTTCTTGCCCTGCAGGAGCGGCTTGGCCCACTCGCCGACGGGCTCCTTCGCATCCTGCGCCCAGGGCGCCACCAGCACGGGGACCACACCGAGGGCCAGGAGGGTGTCCACATCGCCGAGGCCCAACGAGGCGACCCGCTGGGGCGCGTGCGGCGCCTCGCTCGTCGAACTCCGGTCCGATCCCGACCCGCACGCCGCGAGGGAGAGCGTGAGCAGGATCGCGAGCACCGTCGAGACCAGACGCATACCGCCCCTTCCATAGGATGAAGGGCAGCCTATCATTACGGATGTGACCCTTACTGCGACTGAGGAGGCCCCCTCCGGGGGCACCCCGCCCGCGCGATCGACGGAGACGTCCGGTGCCGCCCGGCGCCGGCGGCGCCTCGTGGGACTGGCGCTGTTGATCGTGCTGCTGGTCGTGACGGTGATCGCCTCGCTGGCGATCGGCTCCCGCAGCCTCGCGCCGTCGCTGGTGTGGGACGGTCTGTGGCACGAGTACACCACCGGCCCGAACCCGGCGGATCCCGAGCTGAACCAGGCCGCGATCATCATCCAGACGCTGCGCGTGCCGCGCACCCTGCTGGCGCTCATCGCCGGCGCGGCGCTGGCACTGGCCGGCGCGTTGATCCAGGGGCACACGCGCAACCCCGTCGCCGACCCGGGTTTCCTCGGCCTCACCCAGGGGGCCGCGTTCGCCGTGGTCTGCGCGACCTACCTCGGCGGCCTCACCGCGCCGATCCAGTACGTCTGGTTCGCCTTCCTCGGTACCGCGCTCACCGCGATCCTCGTCTTCGGGCTCTCCAGCATCGGCCGGGGCGCGGGCTCGCCGCTGACCCTGGTGCTCGCGGGCATGGGCGTCGCGATGTTCCTGAGCTCGATGACCTCGGCCATCGCGCTGAGCGACAACGCCTCGCTCGACACCCTGCGGTTCTGGAACGCCGGCGCGGTGGTCGGCCGCAACTTCGACGCCTGGGGATGGGGCACGGTGGTGATCCCGATCCTGATCGGCGCGGTCCTCGCTCTCGCCAACGGCCCGGCGGTGAACCTGCTCAACATGGGCGATGACGTCGCCAAGGGCCTGGGCCTGAACATCAACCTGGCGCGCACCGTCGGCATCACGGCGGTCACCCTGCTCGTCGGCGCCGCCACCGCGGCCTGCGGCAGCATCTCCTTCCTCGGCCTGATGGTGCCGCACATCGTGCGCTACTTCACCGGTCCCGACTACCGCTGGCTGCTGCCCTACTCGGCGCTCATGGGCGCCTGGCTGTTGCTGGCCGCCGACATCGTGGGCCGCGTCGTCGCGCGGCCCGGCGAGCTCGAGGTCGGCATCGTCGTCGCGCTGTTCGGTGCGCCCTTCTTCGTGGCTCTCGTCTGGTGGCGGAAGGCGGTCAAGGTATGAGTACCACCCTCGATCCGGTCGACGACCGGAAGAAGCCGCCGATCCGCCCCGGCTTGCGATTCGGGAGCGTCGTCTCCTTCGTCTGGCGCCCCTGGCCGGTGGCGGTCACGGTGGCGCTCGCGGTGGTGGGCTTCGTCGCCTTCTGTGCGAGCATCCGTCTCGGCGCCTTTCCCATGACCTTCGGCGAAGTGCTGCAGGCGCTCGCCGGCACCGGCGATTCGACGACGCACTTCATCGTCATGGAACTGCGCATGCCCCGCGCCCTCGTCGGGCTCCTCGTCGGCGCGGCGCTCGGCATGTCCGGCGCGATCGTCCAGTCGATCGCCCGCAATCCTCTGGCCAGCCCCGACATCCTGGGCGTGACCGCCGGCGCGGGCGTCGCCGCGGTCTTCCTGGTCACCTCGACCGGCACGTTGGCCACCACTCTCAACACCGACTTCGGGCTCCCCGTCGTCGCGGTCGCCGGCGGCCTCCTCACCGGTGGTCTGGTCTACCTGCTGGCCGTCCGCGGCGGGGTCGACGGCATGCGGCTGATCCTGGTCGGCATCGCCATCACCTTCCTCATGCGCGCCCTCGTGGACTGGATGCTGGTGCGCGCCGACATCCGCGACGTGGCGCGCGCGCAGACCTGGCTCGTGGGCTCGCTCGAGAGCCGCGACTGGTCGGACGTGCGGACGGCACTCTTCCTCGGCGTGCCCGCGGCGCTGCTCGCGCTCGCCGCGGCCTTCCCACTCCGCGCCGTCCAACTGGGCGACGACGTGGCCCTGGGGCTCGGTGTGCGCCTCGGACTCAACCGTGCGGTCCTGCTGATCGCCTCGGTGCTGCTCGCGTCCGCGGGCGTCGCCGCCGCCGGGCCCATCAGCTTCATCGCCTTCGTCGCGCCGCAGCTGGCGATGCGCCTGACCAGGCTCCCCACGCCGCCGTTGATCCCGGCGGCGCTCATGGGCGCGGCGCTCCTGTCCTGCGCCGATCTCGTGGCGCGCACGGTGTTCTCCGTCGCGCTGCCGGTGGGCATCGTCACCGCCGCCGTGGGCGGACCGTTCCTCGTCTATCTCCTCGTCCGGCAGAACCTCAAGGGGGCCAAGTGAATCAGGCCGTGACCACGACAGAAGTCCCGACGGTGGCACCGTCGCGGCTGGGCGCCCGCAAGGTCACCTCCGGATACGGGCAGGTGGCGGTCCTCGACGGCCTGGACCTGGACATCCCGACCGGAGTCGTCACGACGATCATCGGCCCCAACGGCTGCGGCAAGTCGACGCTGCTGCGCACGCTGGCCCGGTTGATCAAGCCCTCGTCCGGGCACGTGGTGCTCGACGGGGCGGACATCGCCAAGCTCAAGTCGAAGCAGATCGCCACCACGATGGGCCTGCTCCCGCAGAGCCCTCTGGCGCCCGAGGGGCTCACGGTGGGCGATCTCGTGGCCCGCGGCCGCCACCCGCACCAGTCGTGGCTGCGGCAGTGGAGCTCCGACGACGCCGAGGTCGTTGACGCCGCACTGGAGCAGACCGGCGTCCGCGACCTGGCGGACCGGGCCGTCGACTCGCTGTCCGGCGGTCAGCGCCAGCGCGTGTGGATCTCGATGACCCTCGCCCAGGGCACCGACCTGCTGCTGCTCGACGAGCCCACCACCTACCTCGACCTCTCGCACGCGCTCGACGTGCTGGACCTGGTCGACGAGCTCAGCAGTCAGGGGCGCACCGTGGTGATGGTGCTGCACGACCTGAACCTCGCCATCCGGTACAGCGACCACCTCATCGCCATGCGCGACGGTGCCGTGGTCGCTCAGGGTGCGCCGTCCGAGGTGATCAGCGAGGAGATGCTCCGCGAGACCTTCGGGCTGCACTCCAGGGTGATCGACGATCCCGTCGCCCCCGGCCGACCCTGCATCATCCCGATCGGCACCCGCCGCACCGGCGACGTCTAGGGCTTCCGTGCTTCCGCGCTAGAACAACGTGCGCGGCCGGATGGCGTTCGCGAGGTCGACGAGGGCGTGCCGCTGCCGCTTGCGCTCGGCGAGGGCCGCGATGTCGCGCAACGCCTTCTCCGTCGCCTTGCGCAGGCCGCGCTCGGTGAGGGCGTGATCGAGCAGCGTGCGGGTGCCGTCGAGGCGGCCGTGCTGGTTGCGGTGCTGCACCCAGCCCAGCGCGACGCCGAGCACCAGGGCGCGCAGCTGCAGCCGGCGGAACTCGGACTTCGGCAGGGTGCGCACGCGCCGCGCGGCCTCGTGCAGCTGCGCCTCGGTGACGTCCGCGAGGTCGCGGCCGTGCACCAGCGCAACCACCGATGAACACAGTGCATTGTGGTAGTGGCGGCTGGTCGACGGCACCTGGTCGAGGATCTCGACGGTGCCCACGATGTCGCCCGCCGCGCGCCGCATCCGGGCCGCACCGAAGGCGGCGGAGATGATGCCGCGGTCGGTGCGCCAGACGTTCTCGTAGCGGCAGCGCGCCCGCTCCAGCCAGCCCTCGGGGTCGGATTCGCCCGAGACGTAGCAGAACTCGGCGGCGACGGCGGCGGCCAGCTTCGGGGCCGCCTCGCCGGGCGCCTGGTCCGTCACCGTCTCGAAGTAGTCGTAGGCGGCTGCGTAGTCGCCCTGCATGAGGGCCGTCTCCGCGCGGTACCAGGTCACCTGCCAGCGGTGCGGCTCCCGCGAGGCGAGTGAGTCGAGCAGCGTCGTGGCCGCGTCCACCTCGCCCAACTCCAGGTGCGCGCGGGCCTCGGCGAGGTCGATCTCGACGGTGCCGGCCATCGCCTCGCGCAGCTCGGCGAGCGAATCGAGCACCTGGGTGGGATCGCTGCGCATCGTCAGCGCCAGGACACCCGCCGCGGGATCGGACGGATTGGCGATCGGGATCGGCAGCGCCGCAAGGACCTCGGGCGCTCGCAGCCGGTCGTCGTGTACCTCGGGATCGGGGTCGACGGCGCGCAGCATCAGCTCCACGCCGAAGGTCGACCGCTGCGGAGTGAAGACCACCGACAGGCCGGGACGCGGTTCGCCCGACTTGGTGGACAGGCACTCCCGGAGCACGCCGAGCAGCTGGTCGGTCAGCTCCGCGGCCGACGAGAAGCGCTCGTCGGGATCCTCCGCGGTGGCCTTCACCAGCAGCCGGTACAACGAGTTGTACGTCGCCAGCGTCTCGTCCTCGGTGGGGGAGGGCAGCCCGTCGACGTACCTGCCCTTCTCCATCGGCAGGTCGGCCACCAGGACTGCGAGCGTCCGGCCCACCGTGTAGATGTCCGAGGCCACCGAGGGGCCGGTGCGTGCGATCTCCGGCGCCTGGAATCCCGGCGTGCCGTAGATGTATCCGTAGCCGCCCAGCGGGGCGACGGCGCCCAGGTCGATGAGCTTGACGTCCTCCTCGCTGATCATGATGTTGTCGGGCTTGAGGTCGTTGTAGGCCAGGCCCAGGCTGTGCAGGTAGCCGAGGGCCGGCAGCACCTCGAGGATGTAGGCGATCGCCTGTTCGACCTCGACCTTGGCGTCGGCGCCGTCGGCGGCCTCGGCGAGGATCTCCTTGACCGTCTTGCCGGGCACGTACTCCATCACGATGTAGCCGATCTGGGTGTCGTCCGGATCGGGGTGCTCGACGAAGTTGTAGATCTTGACGATCGACGGATGCGTCATCTCCGCCAGGAACCGTCGCTCCGAGACCGCGACGGCCTGTGCCTGGGCGTCACCGGAGTTCAGCAGGCCCTTGAGGACGACGGGGCGGTCCACGACGTTGAGGTCGGTGGCCAGGTAGATCCAGCCCATGCCGCCGTGCGCGATGGCGCCCTTGATCTCGTACTGGTCGGCCACGATGTCACCCGGCTCGAGCGCCGGCTCGAAGGAGAACCGGGCGCCGCAGTGCGGGCAGGTACCGATCAGCTGGCCGGGATGTCCGTCGTGCGCGCGTCCGACGGGCTTGCGGCAGTTCCAGCAGTAGCGCTTGCCCTCCGCGATGATCGGATTGGTGCGGATCGCCTCCGACGGGTCGACCTCGGTGATCCGGGGGATCTCGACGAGGCCGCCGCCGACCCGCCTCCGCGCCGCCACCCGGGTGGTGCTCGCGGCGCGCACGGGCCCGTTCCCGAACCGCGGCGTGGCCTCCGTGGCCACCGCCGGGGCGGGCGGCGGCACCGTCGTGACCTGGGTACCCACGGGCGGGGGCTCGCTGTCGTCGAACAGGTCCGTCATCGGCGCGCCGACGGTGCCCTGCTCCTCGTCGTCATCGTCGAACGAGACGACCTGTGCCTGCGTGTGCTCTTGCTCTTCGACCTCGTCAGTCATCGTGCATCACCCCTCGTACCTCGCCGCGGGCGCCGACCAGACCTGGCCGAGCGACGGGGCGAACCACTGGTTGTACAGGCGCATCCAGGTCCCGTCGAAGGCCATCCGGAGAAGCACTCCATTGATGAAACGCACCAGATCGGTCCGGTTCTTCCCGACGCCGACGGCGTAGTACTCGAGCCCCATCGAGGGCCCGGTGATGGTGAGGTTGGGATCCTGTTCCTCGAGCCCGGCGAGGATCGCGTCGTCGGTGGAGACCGCGTCGACCTGCGACTGCTGCAGCATCACCAGGCAGTCCGACCAGGAGTCCACCGCCATGACCGTGGCGCTGGGAACCAGTCGGCGCACCCGGTCGAGCGACGTCGTGCCGCGCACCTCGCACACCCGGCGGCTGGAGAGGTCTCCGACGGTGTTGATCGGTGCGCCGCGCGGCGCGAGGATGCGCTGCTGCGCGATGAAGTAGGTGGCGGAGAAGGCGACGGACTTCGCCCGGTCGCACGTGGCCGACATGGTCTTGACCACCACGTCCACCGTGCCGTCTTCGAGGGCCTTCTGCCGCTCGGCGGTCGACAGGATCCGGAAGTGGATGCGGTTCGGATCGCCGAAGATCGCGGCGGCGATCTGATGCGCGATGTCCGCGTCGAAGCCCTTGATCTCGCCCGTGATCGGATCGCGGAAGGAGAGCAGGTTGGAGCCGATGTCGATGCCCACCACGAGCCGGCCGCGGTCCTGGATGTCGGCCATCGTCGTACCGGGAACCATCTGGCCCGGTGCGGGGAGTCCCGACGGGGAGGGCGTCGCCGTGCACATCGACACCTCGGGCGGGATCGGCGCATCCGTGGGCACGACGGCACCGGCCCCCGGGATCGGCTGCGCGACGGAGGTGACCGCGTCGCCGGGGGCCTCCGGCGCCGACACGACGCAGCCGGTCGTCGTCAGCGCGACGGTCAGTGCGAGGGCGATTCCACTGAGGGTGCGGCGCATCATCGGTACTCCCTGACCCGGGGGTAGAAGCCCGCGGCGACGCCGACCGCCGCGAGCACGCAGAGGATGAACGCGCCGGGGCCGGAGTAGGCGATCGCGAAACGGGCCGTGTTCACGTTGTCCCGGTAGTTGGTGCGGGCGCGGTCGATCGCCGCGGTGAGGTGGCCGTCGAGGGAGCGGTAGGCGACGGCCGCCGAGCCCGGATCCGCGCCGATCGCGAGGCGGGTCGCGCCCAGGTAGTCGCCCGTCGCCTCGCGCGCGGCGATCTGCTGGTGCGCGGTGACCCAGCGCTGAGCGTCGGCCCGCGCCGCCTCGACCGCGGCCGCGATCTGAGGATCGGAGTCGCCCACGGACTTCAGATCGTTCTCCGCGCGCTGCAGGGTCTCGGCGAAGGCCGATGCGGGGACGCCGCGACCGGCGCCGCGCTGCACCAGTCCCATCGTCTCCATCGAGCGGGCCTTCTGCGTCAGCGTGCGGGCCTGGGAGAGGGTGTCGACGGCGGCGGTGCCGCGCTGCTCGGCGCGCAGCGAGTACGTCGACGAGGCGAGGCCGGCGACGACCACCCAGCTCAGCGCGATGGTCAATGCCGCCGCCGCGACCACCAGCCCGCGGTTCACCCGTCGTTGCGTGCGCCGCGCGAGGTACTGATGGGTGAGCAGGAGCGAGACCAGTGCGATCCCGACGACGCCGTAGATCGCCCACGGGGGCGCGGCGAACTGATCGTGCGTGCGCCGCAGGTTCTCCGTCTCCTCGCGGTAGAAGCTTTCCGCGGCCGGAAGCAGGGTGTCCTGCATCAGGGTGGACGCGGTGGCGAGATAGGCGGCGGCCACGGAGTTGTCGAGCCGGTTGTTCGTGCGCGCGGTCTCCACCAGCCCGGTGTACACGGGCAGGTTCATCGCGATCGTGTCGAGATTGTCGTGGGCCCGCCCGTCGTCGGACGGGAGGCTCGTGGCGGAGGTGATCAGCGCCTTGCCGGCGGTCGCGAGGGCCATGCTGTAGCTGTTCTGGATCTCGTCCGAGGGGAGGCCACCCGCGACAAAGACGGCGTTGGCGGACTCGTTGGCAGCGGAGAGGGAGCTGTAGAGCACCTGCGCGGCGTGCGCGCGCGGCTCGTAGTCGGCGAGGTTCTGCTGCAGCACTTCGGTCCGGGAGAGCTGCGTCGCCGAGGTGAACCACCCGGCGAAGAGGCACATCGTGATGAGCACGAGCGCCATCGAGACGAGCTTGCCGGGACTGGAGGTGAAGAACTCCCGTAGCTCCGCGAAGACCGAGGACTCGGGGAAGGATCTCAGGCGCAGTGACGACAGCTGTCGATTCTTCGACGCCTGGGCTGTCACCGTCTGCTCCTTCCCTGTGTCGCACCCTTCGGCCGGGGTCGGGCCACTACGGACATGCTCCGTCGACCCTATCGCGCGACCCCCGCCGATCGACGCGGTGACGCGCATTGTGCCCGCCCCGAATGGACTTTCGTCGGCTACGGTGGGTGCCATGTTGGGTGACGGGAACGGCTGGGTCCGCGACCCGGACGGGTCCCGGTTCTGGGGCCGATTCGGTGCGGCGGGCCTGTTGGCTCTGTCGCAGGACGAGAGCCGGGTGTTACTGCAGCACCGGGCGTGGTGGAGCCACCAGGGCGGGACGTGGGCGCTGCCCGGCGGGGCGCGGGATTCGCACGAGTCCGCGGCCGACGCCGCGCTCCGCGAGGCCTTCGAGGAGACCGGCCTGCCGCCCACCTCGCTCGAGGTCCTGTCGGAGGTGGTCACCGCCCGCTCGCAGGTCGGCTGGACCTATACGACGGTGCTCGCCCGTCTCGTCGAGCCGCGCGAGCTGGTGCCCAACGAGGAGTCCACCGCGCTGGAATGGGTCGCGTTGGGATCGGTCGCCGATCGCAAGCTGCACCCCGCCTTCGCGAGCGCCTGGCCGGAGCTGCAGGTCCAGGTCCGCGCCCTCGCCTCGGACTAGCCGAGGGCGGCCTTGAGGGCGCGGGCGGCGGCTTCGGGATCGTCGGCGGCGGTGATCGCGCGGACCACGACGATCGCGTCCGCGCCGGCGGCGGTCACATCGGGCACGCGGTCCAGGTCGATGCCGCCGATCGCGAACCACTTCCGCTCCGGTGCAGCCGCGGCGGTCTCCCGGACCAGCGGAAGGCCCGGAGCGGTGCGGCCGGGCTTCGTGGGAGTGGGCCAGCACGGGCCGGTGCAGAAGTAGTCGACGCCCTGTTCCGCGGCGGCGGTGCGGGCTTGAGCACCGTCGTGCGTGGACCGGCCGATCACCACGTCCGGCCCGACGATCTCCCTGGCCACGGTCACCGGCAGGTCGTCCTGCCCGAGGTGCAGCACGTCGGCGCGCGCGGCGTACGCGATGTCGGCACGGTCGTTCACGGCGACGAGCGCGCCGTGCTCGTGCGCGATCTCCCGCAGCTGCGCGACGATCTCGATCTCCTGCGCGGCCTCGAGCGCCCCGAGCTCCCGCTCACCCGCTGAGCCCTTGTCACGCAACTGCACGATGTCGACGCCGCCGCGCAGCGCCGCCGCGACGAACTCGGCGAGGTCGCCGCGCTCGCGGCGGGCGTCGGTGCACAGGTACAGGGAGGCGGAGGTGAGCCGTTCGCGCGGGGAGATCATGGCCCCAGCGTAGGCCCGGCGGAGTAGGCTGGGTCACGTACACACGGGAGCTCCCGCCGCGGGGCTGAGAGTGGGGCACGTCGCGCCCCTGACCGTCAGACCTGATCCGGGTAATGCCGGCGAAGGAAGGATTTCTCGAGCGTGAAGAGTGTGACCGTCGTGGGCGGAGGCACCGTCGGCCTCGCCGTGGCGTGGACGGTGGCGCGGCGCGGAAGCACCGTCACCGTCGTCGACCCGCGGCCCGGGTCGGGCGCCTCCTGGGTGGCCGGCGGCATGATCGCGCCGTACTCCGAGGCCTGGCCGGGGGAGGACGAGCTGTATCGGCTCGGCGTCGAATCCCTGGGCCTGTGGGAGGGATTCGCGCGCGAGTTGCAGGCCTTCGCCGACGGTCCGCTGATCACCGCCCGGGGGGCCGTCCACCTCGCCGTGGACGACGGCGATGCGGCCGAGCTGGAGACCGTCGCCGCGGCCGTCGCCGATCCGGCCCTGTTCGGCCCGCTCCGCCCGTCCGCCGCGCTGCGCTCCGTTCCCGGTGCCGCGCCGCGGATCCGGGCGGCGGCGCACGCGCCGCAGGAGATCGCGGTGGACAACCGGCTCGTGCACGGCGCGCTCCTCGCCGCGTGCCGGGCCGCGGGCGTGAGCTTCCGCGAGGAGACGGTGCACGCCACCGACCTGGATGATCTGACCGGTGACGCGGTGATCCTTTGCGCCGGAGCCGATTCCGCAACGCTGGCGCCGGAACTGGGAATCCGTCCGGTGAAGGGGGAGGTGGTGCGGCTGCGGCGCGGCCCCACCTGCCTGCCCCCGCCGACGGTGACCGTGCGGGCGCGGGTCCGCGGCCGGCAGGTCTACGTGGTGCCCCGCGCCGACGGCGTCGTGGTGGGCGCGACACAGTACGAGAACGACCGTGACGTCGCGGTGCGGATCGGCCCCGTGGTGGAGCTGCTCGACGACGCATTCACCGTGTTGCCCTTCCTCCGCGAATACGAGTTGATCGAGGTGAACGCGGGGCTACGGCCCACGACGACGGGCAACGCCCCGGTGATCGCGCACCTCGGTGGCCGCCTCTTCGGGGCGACGGGGCACGGGCGCAACGGGCTGCTGCTCGCTCCGGTGACTGGCCGCAGGGCGGCGGATATGGTTCTTCGGCAGGAGGTGCAGGCATGGAACTGACGGTGAACGGTGACGACCGGCAGGTGCTCGACGGGACGTCCGCGCAGTCGCTGCTCGAGCAGCTCGGGCTGCCCGACAAGGGCGTCGCGATCGCGGTGAACGGCGCGGTGCATCCGCGGTCGCGATGGGACGAGGCGCTCCCGGCCTACGCGGACGTCGAGGTGCTGACGGCGGTCCAGGGTGGCTGACCGGCCCGCGGACCCCCTGGTCATCGCGGGCCGCACGTTCGGCTCGCGCCTCATCACGGGAACCGGCGGCAGCACGAACCTCGAGCATCTGCGGGCCGCGCTGGTCGCCTCGGGCACCGAACTGACCACCGTCTCACTGCGGCGCACCAGCCTCGCCGAAGGTGGCGGCGTGCTCGAGACGATCCGCGAACTGGGCATCATGCCGCTGCCGAACACCGCCGGCTGCCTCGGCGCCGCGGAGGCGGTGCTCACCGCGCGGCTCGCACGCGAGGCCCTGCACACCGACTGGATCAAGCTCGAGGTGATCGGCGACGAGAAGACCCTGCTGCCCGACGCGGTCGCGCTGGTGGAGGCCGCCGAGGAGCTGGTGGCCGACGGATTCACCGTGCTGCCTTACACCAACGACGATCCGATCCTGGCGCGGCGTCTCGCCGATGTGGGCTGTGCGGCCGTCATGCCCGCCGGCTCGCCCATCGGCACCGGACTGGGAATCCTCAACCCGCACAACATCGAGATGATCGTGGCCGGGAGCGAGGTGCCGGTGATTCTCGACGCGGGGATCGGGACGGCGAGCGATGCGGCGCTGGCGATGGAGCTGGGCTGCGACGCGGTACTGCTCGCGTCCGCGGTCACCCGCGCAGCGGATCCCGCGGCGATGGCCACGGCCATGCGGTTAGCGGTGGACGCGGGCCGTCTGGCTCGCGGCGCGGGGCGGATCCCGCAGCGCCGCTGGGCCGTTCCGTCGTCGCCGATGGACGGGCGGATGGCCGGATCGGCGGTATCCCGTGACCGGACCTGACGCCGAGCGGTTGTCCGGCCGGGAGTCGGCGGCACCGTCGGGACGGATCCGCCGCAGTGCGCAGATCGGCGGCGTGGCCGTCCGGCACGTCGCCCGCACCGCGGGAGCGCGCGCCGCGGCCCGGTTCCGCGACGACCAGGCCGCCCGGGACGCCCGGGACGCCGCACTGCTCGCCCTCGCCGATGATCTGGTGACGGTGCTCGGGGGTATGCGCGGCGCGGCGATGAAACTCGGCCAGTTGATGGCGGTCATCGACATCGGGATCACCAGCGGGGCGTCGCGGGAGGCCTTCGCGCAGCGTCTGCAGCCGCTGTTCCAGGCGGCGCCGCGGTGGACCGATGCGGCGATGATGAAGCTGCTGGACCAGGAACTGGGTGCCCGACGGAGCCGCATCGTCTCGCTCGAGGGCCCGATCGCGGCGGCGTCGATTGGCCAGGTCTACCGGGGCGTGCTCGACGACGGCCGCTCGGTGGCGGTGAAGATCCAGTACCCCAAGGTCGACGCGATGGTCCGGGCCGACCTGAAGAACATGCGGCTGCTGATGAAGGTGCTGGGCAAGTACATCCCGGCCTCGAACGCCTCCGCGCTCTCCGAGGAGATCGTCCGCCAGGTGCTCGCCGAACTGGACTTCGGCGCCGAGCTCGAACACCACCGCTACTTCGCCGATCTCTTCGCCGGGCATCCGGGCATCGTCGTACCGCAGCCCGTCGACGACCTGTGCACCGGCCGGGTGCTCGTGACGGAGTTCCTCGAGGGCCGCCCCTTCGCCGCGGCCGCCGAACTGGACCGGGCCGCACGGGACCGGATCGGCGAGGCCGTCTACCGCTTCTACTGCGGCGAGATGTACCGGACGGGCCGGTTCTGCGCGGATCCCCACCCCGGCAACGTGCTGATCCTGCCCGACGGCCGTGCCGGCTTCGTCGACTTCGGCATGACGGTGCACCTGACCGACGAGGAGCACGCCTTCGAGCAGGAACTGTTCTCCGCGCTGCTGCGGGGCGAGTCCGCGCGCGTGCACGAGCTCGCCGTGCAGGCGGGATTCATCGGCCGCCCGGACCTGATGAACGCCGACGACCTCGCCGAGTACATCGACAGCGTCGTCGGCTGGCACCTCCGGGACGGCGCGGTCGAGGTGACCCCCGCGACGGCGCGGCGCGCGGTGATCGCGGCGACCCTCCCCGCGGGCGGCTTCTACGACAAGTTCGAGGGCCAGATGCTCCAGGCCGAGCATGCACTGGGGCGGCGCACCGACATCTCGACGGTAGCGCTGCTCGGCGAGCTGAGGGCGACGGGACCGTGGCGCGCGATCGCGTGCGAGGTCCTGGGCCTGGGAGGTCCCGCGACCGCGATGGGCGTTGAGATTGCAGAGTGGCGAGCGGAGTGGGACTCGGGCGCGCGATAGAATCTTCAACCATGTCGGTTATGGAGTCGGGCGTCGCGGACGGCCACAGGCCGCGCCGCGGTCGCCCGCCCTCCGTCGGGCTCGCCGAACGCAGGCGCGAGGAGCTGACGGACGCCGCGTTCACCGTCTTCGCCGAGCAGGGCTACGAGCAGGCCTCCGTGGCGGACATCGCCAAGCGCGCGGGCATGGGGCAGGGCACGCTGTACCGCTACGTCGAGGGCAAGCGTGAACTCCTGGACCTCGTCTTCGACCGGTGCGTCGACGAGCTGATGACCGCGATCGCGCCGGACGTGGTCGTCGAGACGGCCGCGGCCGGTGACCTGCAGGCCGCCGAGGAGATGGTGGAGGGCGTGGGCGCCAGGCTCTTCGACCTCGTGGACTCGCGGCCCGACATCCTCAAGGTGGTCATGGTCCAGTCGGGCACCGTCGACGAGGAGCTCCGCTACCGGATCCAGGGTCTGTATCAGACCTTCGACTCGATGATGGGGCGTGCGCTGGGCCATGCGCGGGAGCGCGGATGGATCGTCACCCGCACCGAGCATCCGGAGACGGAGACGGTGCATCTCGGCCGGCTCCTGCCCGCGCTCGGCGTGCCGGGCCTGGTCATGTCGCTCACCGACGGGGCGGACGCGGACCGTCGGCACACCTATGTCCGTGCCGCCGTGCGGATGTCGGCGAGCGGCATGTTGTCCGACGAGGCCCGCGCCGCCCTGCCGTCATCGGCACCGCAGGACGAGGCGCCCCGCTCCGCTGCCGAACCGGGCGCGACGTCGACCGGCCGCTCCGCGGAGCTCCTCGACGCGGCGATCGCCGAGTTCGTCGAGAAGGGGTACGCCGCCGTGGGCGTCCGCGAGATCACCGAACGGGCGGGCGTCAGCCACGGCACCTTCTACAACTACTTCGACAGCAAGCGGCACATGCTCTCTGTGCTCGTCGAGCGGAACCGGACGCTCACGCTGGACCGGCTGGATGCGGCCGTGGCCGCGCTGCCCGACTCCGTCACGGTCGAGGCGCTCCAGGCCGCGGTCCACGACGTGAACGTCGTCGTGCTCCTCGATATCGCTGACCGGCTCGACGAGTTCCGGTTCCTGGCGCTGGAGGTGCCGGGGGTCGACGTCGACGCCTTCGACACCTACTTGGGCCTGTACCGCGAGGCCGCCGGACGGTTCGCCGCGATCCTGGATCGGGCGCGCGCGGCGGGCCTGCTCCACGAGCGGCTCGCGCCCGGTGACATCGCCGAGTTCTGGCTGAGCTACATGCTGGGCACCGTCGCCGCGATGGTCAACGACGTGGACGTGACGAGCCCCGCCGAGAGCGCTCGCGTGATCACGAATCTGCTTCTCGGCGGGGCCCGTACGGACTGATCGGTCAGACGGCGGCGAGGTCCTCGCCGGGCTGCGCGTCGTCGCGGTCGATCGCCGCGGCCTCGACGATGTCGTGGTCCTTCGTCTCCACCATCAGGTAGCAGCAGAGGACACTCACGGCCGACAGCCCGGCCAACAGGAAGCCGACCCACAGCTGGTGGCCGTCGGCGACCCACTTCGCGGCGATCAGCGGCGGGATGGCGCCGCCGAGGATGCCGGCGAGGTTGTAGCCCAGGCCCGCGCCGGTGTAGCGGTAGCGCTCGTGGAACATCTCGGGCAGCGCGGCGCCCGCCGGGCCGTAGGCGATGCCGAAGATGATGAGCGTGCCGATCAGGCCGACGGCGTACATCGGCAGGCTCTTGGTGTCCAGGATCGGGAACAGCACCAGCGACCACACCACGGCGAGTGCGCAGGAGGTCATGATCACCGTGCGGCGTCCGATCCGGTCGGAGTAGACCGCCGATGCGGCGATCGCGAGCCCGAAGAAGACGGCACCGGCCATGCCCATCGCCAGCACGGTGGTGCGCGGGAAGCCCAGGTTCTTGGTCGCGTAGTTCGTGAGGAACGCGG
This sequence comes from Tsukamurella sputi, assembly GCF_007858445.1. GTDB lineage: Bacteria > Actinomycetota > Actinomycetes > Mycobacteriales > Mycobacteriaceae > Tsukamurella > Tsukamurella sputi. The sequence goes on from NZ_VIGV01000003.1 coordinate 517,762, forward strand.
TGCCCATGTAGAACAGGGAGAACAGTGACGCCAGCGCTCCGGCGGCGATCAGGATCTCCTTCCACTGGAACCGGATCGCGTCCAGGAAGGGCAGCCTGGTGCGGTTGATCTCGCTCATCGCGCGCTTGCGGACCGCGGTGAAGACGGGCGTCTCCTCGACCGACAGGCGCACCCACAGGCCGACGAGCACCAGGAGTGCGGACATCAGGAACGGGATGCGCCAGCCGATGGTCATGAAGGCGCTCTCGGCGTTCTTCGTGTCGCCGGCCGTCAGCGTGAACAGCAGGAAGGTGGCGCTGGAGAGGAAGAACGCGAACGACGGGCCCAGCTGCGGGAACATCGCGTACAGCCCGCGCTTGCCCTTCGGGGCGTACTCGGCGGTGAGCAGCGTGGCACCGGCCCACTCACCGCCCACGGCGAAGCCCTGCAGGAACCGCATCACCACCAGTAGTACCGGGGCGAGCGTGCCGATACCGTTCGGGAACAGTCCGAAGACGCCGGTCTCGCTGCCGGGCAGCAGGCCGATCATCACCGTCGCCGCACCCATGATCAGCAGCGTCCAGACCAGTGTTCGCTTGCGACCGATCCGATCGCCGAAGTGGCCGAACAGGATCGCGCCGACGGGCCGCGCGAAGAAGGCGACCGCGAAGGTCGCGAACGAGGCCAGCGTCGCGACGCCGGAGCTCATGTTCGCGAAGAAGATGGTGGGGAACACCAGGGCGGCGGCGGTGCCGTAGATGAAGAAGTCGTAGAACTCGATCGTGGTGCCGATCGAGCTGGCCATCGCGACCCGGCGCAGCCGGGTCTTCGGGACGGTGGGGAGTGCGGGTGCGCTCACGAGTGCTCCTCGGGGTCGGTGGACGCCCCGAACGGTAGTGATCGCCGTCACACGACGGGTACCCCCGAAAGGGGGTAAGGGGGTTCGACGGTGCGCCCCGCTACGGCAGGAGGTCGAGGCTCCGCGCGCGGGTGACGGCCTCGAACCGGGTGCGTGTCCCGAGCTTCTGGCCGGCACTGCGCAGGTAGGCCTTGACCGTCTCGGGACTCAGTGACAGACGCTGTGCCACCTCGGCATTGGTGCAGCCGAGCGCCACGTGTGCGAGCGCGTCCAACTCCCGAGTCGTGAGGGGGCGCTCGAGCGGTGACGGCTGGTCGTCGGCCGGACGGCCGAGTCCGGTGATGCGGTCGCAGGCCGACTCGAGGCGGGAGCGGACGGCACCGTCGGTGATCTCCCCGGTGAGCGCGCGGAGCTCGGAGAAGACCTCGCGCAGCAGTTCCCGGTCGGCGCCGCCGAGCGCGGAACGTTCCGCCGCCGCGGCCTCCGCGAACTGCATGCGCCGCTCCACCTCGGCGCGCACGCGCAGCTCGTAGGCCAGGTCGCGGACGGTGTGTGCGACCGCCCCGAGCACGGTGTCGCCGAAGGTGGACTGCCGCCGGTCCGCCGCGTAGAAGACCGCGCGGACGACGCCGTTCATGGACAGCGGCACCGCGACCATCGAGCGCAGGCCCTCCGCCTGCACGTGCGCGTGGTAGTGCTGCGTGATGCCCGCGGTGCCGTAATCGGCGACAGCGGTGGGGCGTCCGGTGCGCAGGACGTGGCCGCCGAGGCCGGCGCCGCGGGCGACGGGCAGGCCGTTCAGGGCGGGGGTGCGCAGGCCGACGCCCCCGCTCAGGACGACGCGATCGTCGTCGACCAGCCCGACGAACGCGACCGGAAGTTCTGTACGCGTACGAATGGCCCGCAGCGCGCCCCGCGTGACGTCGACGTCGAGCGTGTTCGCGGTCATCGGTCACTCCGGGCGGTCATCGGGGGTGATTCATCATCGCATGACCGATTCGTCTGTGTGACGCGAACCACAATCGAGGGGTCGGTGGGCCCGGCGGGCAGCATTCCGAAGTGTGCGCGCACGGGTCTCGATGAGGCGGACCATTGCGGCGCGTCACGGCGGCGCGGCCGGAGAATTGCTAGCGTGAATCCATGATCGAAGTCGCGGGTTTGACCAAGACCTACGGGGCCGTGCAGGCGGTGAACGACCTGTCCTTCGCGGTACGGCCCGGTCGCGTCACCGGGTTCCTCGGACCGAACGGCGCGGGGAAGTCCACGACGATGCGGTGCATCCTCGGGCTGGACCGCCCCACCGCCGGGCGCGCCACGATCGGCGGCAGCGAGTACCGCGCCATCGACCGTCCGCTGACACGCGTCGGCGCGCTGCTCGACGCGAAGTGGGTGCACCCCAATCGCACCGCGCGCGATCACCTGCGTTGGCTGGCGGCGGCGAGCGGGATCCCCGTCGGTCGTGCCGACGAGTGCCTCGCGGCGGTCGGCCTCACCGACGCCGCCCGGAAGAAGGCGGGCGGCTTCTCCCTGGGCATGTCACAGCGACTCGGCATCGCCGGTGCGCTGCTGGGGGATCCGGGCGTGCTGCTCTTCGACGAGCCGGTCAACGGTCTCGATCCCGAGGGCATCGTCTGGGTGCGCACTTTCATGAAATCCCTGGCCGCGCAAGGCCGCACCGTCTTCGTCTCCAGTCACCTCCTCGCCGAGATGGCGCTCACCGCGGACGATGTGGTGATCGTGGGCCGCGGGCACCTGGTGTGGAACGGAACGATGGCCGACTTCATCGCCCAGAACTCGGAACACACCGTCCGGGTGCGCAGCCCACGGGACCGCGAGCTCGCGCAGGCCCTCACGTCCCGCGGTCTGGCCGTGGACGCCGCGGCCGAGGCGGCGCCCGGCGGGGGCGGACGCACCGTCCTCACGGTGCGCGGAGCCACCAGCGATGCGGTCGGCGAGATCGCCGCGGCGGAGGGGTTGCCGCTGGCCGAGCTGGCCCCACAGACCAGCTCGCTCGAGCAGGTCTTCATGCGGATGACCGGCGGTGCCGTCGAGTACCGGGGAACGGGAGGCATCGGATGATCGTGCGTGCGATTCGAGCCGAGCTCGTCAAGATCGCGACCGTGCGCGCCACCAAGTGGCTGCTGATCGGTTCGTCCGCCGCCGCGCTGGCGATCACCGTGATCGTGGCGCTGGTGATCCGCAACATCGGGGAGAACGTCGAGGAGATCGGCGTGGTCGCGCTCGCCCCACTGTCCGGGTTCGGCGGACTGCCGGGCATCGGCATCACCTTCGCCGCCGTGATCGGCGTCCTGTCGGTGACCACGGAGATCCGGTACAACACCCTGCGGACCACGTTCCTCGCTCTCCCGAACAGGTGGATCGCGCTGCTGGCGAAGACGCTCGTGGTCGCTGTCGTGTGCGCGGTGGCCTACGCGGTCACGATGATCGTCGCCGTGCTGCTGTTCGGCGTGATCGTGGACGGTTCGCCGGCGGAGGTCCTCCGGTCGGGGATCGGCTCGTTCCTCGCCTTCCCGATCGGCACCGCTTTCGCGGCGGTGCTGGGGGTGGCCGTCGGATGCGCGCTGCGTAACGGCGCCGGCGCGATCACGCTGCTCCTCGGCTACCTCTTCGTGGTCGACAACGTCATCACCTCCATCCCGCAGACGCGGGATGCCGGGCCGTATCTGCCGCTGTCGAATCTCCAGAACTTCATGGGTGTCCTGTTCGACGGCGGGTCCTTCCCGTGGAGTGCGTCCGTCTCGTTCGTCTACCTCGTCGTGGTGATCGGAGCGCTGTGGGCAGGGGCCGTGGCGCTCGTCGCGCGACGTGACGCGTGACTCACTCGTAGAACAGATCGGCCCAGCTCACAGCGCGAATGTAAGCATCGCGTGAACGTTCGTCGCGCACTCTGGCCAGGTGTTCGTTCGCAGTGCTACACACAAGGGGTGACCGCCCCGAGCGCCGCCCCGCCGACCCTCCCGGACCCCGCCGTGCGCCCACCCGCGCCGGGTCCGGTCCGGCGGATCCTCGCGCGCCGCGGACTGCGGTACTTCGCGGTCCTGGTCGGTGCGTGGCTGCTCGCCGAGGGGATGGGACGGCTCGGGGTTCCGGCTCCCGCGCTGCTCGCGGCGCTTCTGCTGGGAGCGGTACTGCGGATCGCGATCGGACGCGAGGTCGCCGTCCCGACCGAGGTCAGTCGGTGGACGCAGGCCTTCATCGGCGTCATGCTCGGCGGTTACCTGAACCTGGAGGCGATGAGGTCCGTGGGACCGGTGCTGGCGCCCTTCCTCGCGATCTCGGTGCTGACCATCGCGTTGTCCGTCGTGGCCGCCTGGGGGCTGAGCCGGTGGGCGTCCGGGCTCGATCAGCGCACGGCGACCCTCGGCCTCATGGCCGGAGGATCCTCGGCGGTCGTCACCCTCTGCGACGAACTCGGCGCGCGCAAGGACGTCGTCGGCGTCATGCAGTACTCGCGCGTGCTGCTCGTGAGCCTCACCGCGCCCTTCGTCCTGGTCGGCCTGGCGGGCGGTGCGACCACGTCTTCACGGTCCTGGCTGCTCGACCTGCAGATCGTGGGACGCGGTGATCAGGTGGCGGGCCTGTCCACCGCGTTCGTCTTCGCGATGGCCGGCATGTGGCTCGGCCGCAGGCTGCGCCTACCCGGGGGCGGACTGATCGGACCGATGCTCCTCGCCGCCGTGATCGGCGGCGCGGAACTCACCCGCGGATTCGCGCCGCAGGGCGCCTTCAAGGAACTGCTGCTGATCGTGGTGGGCCTCGAGGTGGGCCTCATGTTCGACCGTCGGCTGCTGCGGCGCCTCGCGCACCTGCTGCCCGCGATCGCCGGCGCCATCGTCGTCCTCTGCGGTGTCGTCGCGGTGCTCGCCGGGGCGGCGGCGTGGATGACGGGGGTACCGCTGGCGGACGCCTACCTCGCCACCACGCCCGGCGGTATCAACGCCGTCGTCGCGAGCGCGACCGGCAACGCCGACGCCGACATGGCGCTGATCGCGACGGTCCAGAGCCTCCGGCTGATCATCGTGGTGCTCGCGCTACCGCTGGTGGTGGCGGCGATGAACCGATGGGGAGGGCTCAGGGGAGCTCGCGCAACCGCCACGACGCATTGACCGGACCATGGCCGGCGCCGACGGGATAGGCCGCCGCCAGCGACCGGGTGACCCACTCCTTGCCGAAGGCCACCGCTTCCGGCACGTCGAAACCGTGGGCGAGGGCGCAGACCGTGGCCGCCCCCAGCGTGTCGCCGGCGCCGTGGTCGTGCCGGGTGTCCAGCCGTGGCGCCTCGAACTCGAGGAATCCGGCACCGTCGTAGAGGACGTCCGTACTGGTGGCGGCGGTCCGCAGATGACCCCCCTTGACCAGCGCCCAGCGCGGCCCGAGGGCGTGCAGGGCGCGGGCGGCGTCGCGCTGCGAGGCCTCGTCGACGACGTCGATCCCGGTGATGAGCCGCACCTCGTCGAGGTTGGGCGTCACCAGGTGGGCGAGCGGGAAGAGGCGCCGCAGCAGGGTGTCGAGGGCTTCGGGAGTGAGCAGGGGATCGCCGTGCTGTGATGCACAGACCGGGTCGACGAGGAAGGGGATGCGCGTCCCGATACCCAGGTCCTCCGCAGTATCGGCGATGGCGTCGATGATCCCGGCCGTCGCCAGCATGCCGGTCTTGGCGGCGCCGATCCCGATGTCCTCCACGACCGCGCGGATCTGCCCGGCGACCGTCTCCGGCGGAATCGGGTGGAAGCCGGTGACGCCGAGGCTGTTCTGCACGGTGACCGCCGTGACGGCACTGGTGCCGTGCACTCCCGCCAGTGCGAAGGTGCGCAGGTCCGACTGGAGCCCGGCGGCCCCGCCCGAATCGGAGCCGGCGATCGTCATCACCCGGACGGGCGTCTCGCCGGTGTCGGGCAGGGGGAGGAACCGCATGCGGTGAGGATACCGCCGGGACGGCCGGGATCGGCTCGGCGTACGCGCCGAAAAGCCGTTGCGGACGCAACCGTGCGCTCCTATCGTCGACGTGCTCGCCGCACGCGGACGACCGGAAAGGAGGTGGGGCATGAGCACGTTCGTTGCCGCACCACCGGTGCGGGTCTTCAACGCGGACTACAGCCCGCTCGACGCGGTGCACTGGCAGGACGCCGTGGGAATGATGCTGCGCGAGGTCGCCTTCGCCCTCGAGCCGCACGACCCGCCGCGCGTGCTCCGCTCGCCCAGCACTCGGATCGAGGTGCCCAAGTCGATGCTGCTCGTGCGCTACGCGGCGGTGCCCTACCGGCGAACGGCCGACCACGCGAGCCGATCGGAGATCCTGCGCCGCGACGGCTTCGTGTGCCAGTACGCGGGCTGCGGCGAGCGGGCGACCACGATCGACCACGTCTTCCCACGCTCGCGCGGCGGCGGCAACACGTGGGCGAACCTCGTCGCGTGCTGCACGCAGTGCAACCACGGCAAGGCCGATCGCACGCCCGACGAGGCCGGGATGCGCCTGGTGCGTGAGCCCTTCCGCCCGTCGGACGTGTGAGCCGGGCCCCGTCAGCCCTCCCGGGCCACCGCCCACAGGGGGTTGACGGGGCCGTGGCCGGCGCCGAGCGGATAGGCCCAGCGCAGCCCTTCGGTCACCCAGGCCTTGCCGAACTCCACGGCGGCCGGCACCGTCGCGCCGTGGGCGAGCGCTGCCGTGGTCGCCGCGGCCAGGGTGTCCCCTGCGCCGTGATCGTGGCCCGTCGGGACGCGGAGCGCGGTGAACTCGACGGACTCGGCGCCGTCGGTCAGCAGGTCCGGGCTCTCCGGGTGCTCGCGGAGGTGGCCGCCCTTGACCAGGGCCCACTGCGCGCCCAGAGCCAGCAGGACCTCCGCGGCCGCCCGCTGGGTGGCGGTGTCCACCACCTCGATGCCGGTGATCAGCCGGACCTCGTCGAGGTTCGGGGTGACCAGGGTGGCACGCGGGAGCAGCACCGAGCGCAGCGCGTCCAGTGCCTCCGTCGCGAGCAGGGGATCGCCGTGCATCGACGCGGCGACGGGGTCGACGACGAGCGGCGTCGCGCGGCCCCGGCCGATGCCCTCCGCGTCGGCGGCCGCCGCCACCGCCTCGATGATCTCCGTGGAGGCCAGCATCCCCGTCTTCGCCGCCTCGACGCCGATATCGCCCGCGACGGAGCGGATCTGGCCCGCGACGATCTCCGGATCGACGCCGCGGAAGTCCTGCACGCCCACGCTGTTCTGGACCGTGACCGCCGTGATCGCCACGCAGGCGTGCAGGCCGAGCACGGCGAAGGTCCGCATGTCCGCCTGGATTCCCGCCCCGCCACCGGAATCGGAGCCGGCGATGGTCAGCACGCGGCGGGGCGCGGTGCCCCGCGGGGCGGTCGGCAGGCGCGACGGTGCGCCGACGGTCACCCTCGTCGTCTCGACCGCGACCCGACGGGGATCGCTCACGCGCGCGTGGTCTCGAGCGGGATGTACACGCGGCCACCGGCGTCGGCGAACTCCTGCGACTTCGCCGCCATGTCGGCGGCGAGCTTGGCGTCGATGTCCTCCTGGGTCACCAGGTTGTGCTCCTCCGCGTAGGCGCGCACATCCGCGCTGATCCGCATCGAGCAGAACTTCGGCCCGCACATCGAGCAGAAGTGCGCCGTCTTGGCGGGTTCCGCCGGCAGGGTCTCGTCGTGGAACTCCCGCGCGGTGTCCGGATCCAGGGAGAGGTTGAACTGGTCGACCCAGCGGAACTCGAAGCGCGCCTTCGACAACTCGTCGTCGCGGGACTGCGCGCCGGGGTGGCCCTTGGCGAGGTCCGCGGCGTGCGCGGCGATCTTGTAGGTGATCACGCCGGTCTTCACGTCGTCGCGGTTGGGCAGGCCGAGGTGCTCCTTCGGCGTCACGTAGCAGAGCATGGCGGTGCCCGCCTGCGCGATGATCGCCGCGCCGATCGCGGAGGTGATGTGGTCGTACGCGGGCGCGATGTCGGTGGCGAGCGGGCCGAGCGTGTAGAACGGCGCCTCCTCGCACAACTCCTCCTCGAGCCGCACGTTCTCCACGATCTTGTGCATCGGCACGTGACCCGGACCCTCGATCATCACCTGCACGCCATAGGACTTCGCGATCTTCGTCAGCTCGCCCAGCGTGCGGAGCTCCGCGAACTGCGCCTCGTCGTTGGCGTCCGCGATCGAGCCCGGGCGCAGGCCGTCGCCGAGGGAGAAGGTCACGTCGTACTCGCGGAGGATCTCGCAGAGCTCACGGAAGTGCGTGTAGAGGAAGGACTCCTCGTGGTGCGCGAGGCACCACGCGGCCATGATCGAGCCGCCGCGGCTGACGATGCCGGTGACCCGGTTCGCCGCCAGTGGGACGTACCGCAGTAGCACGCCCGCATGCACGGTCATGTAGTCGACGCCCTGTTCGCACTGTTCGATCACGGTGTCCCGGAAGATCTCCCAGGTCAGCTTCGTCGGATCGCCCTTGACCTTCTCCAGCGCCTGGTAGATCGGCACCGTGCCGACGGGGACCGGTGCGTTGCGCATGATCCACTCGCGGGTCTCGTGAATGTCCTTGCCGGTGCTCAGGTCCATGATGGTGTCGCCGCCCCATCGGGTGGCCCAGACCATCTTCTCCACCTCTTCGGCGATCGAGCTGGTCACGGCCGAATTGCCGATGTTCGCGTTGATCTTCACCGCGAAGGCCTTGCCGATGATCGCCGGTTCCAGCTCGGGGTGCTTGCGGTTCGCGGGGATCACCGCTCGCCCGGCGGCCACCTCCTCGCGGACGCGCTCGGGATCGAAACCCTCGCGGGCCGCGACGAAGCGCATCTCGTCGGTGATGATTCCCGCACGTGCCCAAGCGAGTTGGGTGCTCGCCCCGTCCACCGGCGCCGGCTTGTTCCAGCCGTCGCGGGTCTTCGGCAGCCCCTCGGCGAGGTCGTGCAGCTGGTCCTCGGCGGTGTACTGCGTGTACGGGCCGGAGGTGTCGTAGACGTCGTGGTGATCGCCGTTGGTGAGCGCGATGCGCCGGAAGGGCACGTGCAGATCGGCGGCACCGTCGGCGCCCGGAAGGGTGCGGTACTGCTTCTCCGAGCCCTCGATCGGGCCGACGGTGACGGTGGAGACGGGTGCGGATACAGACATGCGGGACTCCTCTTCCCTACGCCGGCATTACCCGGACAGGTTCGTACGGTCGACGCCCGATCGAAGACGTCCTCTCAGCTCACTGCGGTGAGCTCCCGTTGGTGTGCGTCACCGAGCGTAACGCACGATCCGCGCGACGTCAGGCGATGCGCACGCCCCGAGGGAGTCTGCTCGCGGGGACGCGCAGTCGGCGCGCCGCGAAGGCCAGCCCGATCCCGCCCAGAGCCAGGTTCGCCAACAGGCCCCAGTACCAGGAGTGGCCGAGGTAGCGCTCGCGATCGCGGGAGGTCTCGCTGCCGCCGTAAACGACATCGCCGTCGATCCGGAGCCCGCTGCTCGATCGCCGTGGGCATGTGCTGTCCTGATTCGCGTTGGGCGGAACTCGGGTCTCGGCAACGAGGTCGGCGATGGCGGCGAGACCCGACGGCGAGGGACGTCGAGCTGCGTGCTCGTCGCTGTTGGTGTAGTCGACGTACCGTCCCGGTCTACTGCCTCGGTCCGCGTCGCGGCCGTAGTCACGTTGTGCGGCGGCGTCCGCGAGAATGACCACCGGATTGGGGGAGGTCAGCCACCAGATCCGCTCAGTGTGTGTGACGGTGACCGATTCCGGCTTGAGGGTGCAGACACTCGTGTCGTCGTCGATGTACGTGTACTCCGGGCGCATTGCTGTGACCCGGCTCTCGGTAGCCGGCACGAGCAGGACAGTGATGAGCGGAAGGCCGACCAGTAGGAAGAGGACTGCCAGTTGAGTCACTGCGGCGGATCCGATCGGCCTGGAGAGCAGCGCGGAGAATCCCAAGCCGATTCCGCAGTAGGAGAGGAATATCAGCGACACGGCGAGTACCCCGAGCACCGAATACGCAAGGGGGTACTCCACGACCGCGATTCCCCAGATCAGGTAGGGCGATGCCACCGCCAGCAGTGCGCATGAGGCGAGCCACGCGCCCAGTAGTTTGCCGATCGCGAGCTGAAGACCGCTCACCGGTGTGGCTTGCACGACCGCGAGGGTCGCATCCTTGCGGTCGCCGTTGATCGAGGTCGCAGTCATCGTCGGGGAGATCACGAGCCCGAGGAAGCCGACGAATCCGAGTACGATAAAATACAGATTCTCTGTAAAGGTCTGCCATCCGTTATCCGGTGATGAGGTGGTGATAAACCACATCAGGCCCAGGACCACGGCGGAGACGACCAGGAAGAACAGACCGAGCAGCACGCGCCAGCGGGTGGCGCGGGTGCGCTGGCGCAGTTCCAGGCCGACGAGCACGCCGACGGTGCGCCACCATCTCGTGAAGCCGTTCATGTGCGATCAGCCTCCAGTGCGAAGTACGAGTCCTCGAGGGCGTTGGTCGCGCGGGCGAACTCGACGACCTCGGCACCGTCGGCGATCCGCTGCGCGAGATGTGCCGCGGCGTCGGCCTCGGAGGCGAAGGTGAGGTACGTGCCACCGCCGGGCGGTTCGCCGATCATCCGGATCCGCCACCGGGTCCCGGCGGATTCGGGTGGCGCCTCGGTGCGGCCCCGAGCCATCATCACCACGTCGTCGACCATCTCGCCGAGCTCCGTGAGGATGTGCGAGGAGACGAGGACCGCGACGCCGCTGTCGGCGAGGGCGCGCAGCGAATCGCGCAGTTCGAACCGCGACCGCGGGTCCATGCCGGAGGCGGGTTCGTCGAGCAGCAGGATCGGCGGATGGTGCACCATCGCACGCGCGAAGCCGAGGCGCTGCTTCTGCCCGCGGGAGAGCACCTGCGCCGGACGGTCGGCGAACTCCGACAGGTGGACGCGGGCCAGAAGGTCCGTCGCCCTGGTACGGGCCTCGTTCGACGGGACGTCGTAGAGCCTGGCGAAGGTGGTCAGGATCTCGTTGGGCGTCAACGAGTCCCAGGTCCCGAAGACGTCGGGCATCCACCCGATGCGACCGCGCAGATCCTCGGGTGCGATGGGCGCACCGTCGAGCTCGATGCTCCCCGCCGAGGGCCGGAGCAGGCCCGCGAGCATGAGGAGCAGAGTGGTCTTGCCGGCGCCGTTCGGGCCGACCAGGCCGGTGATCCGCCCCGGGGTGAGGGTGAGTGTCGCGTCGGCCACCGCGACGTGCTCCTTGAAGGTCAGCGACAGCCCGCGGGCGACCAGCGTCATGCGACCACAGTAGCGGCGATATCGAAATCGAGATCGCGAAACATGCATCGATCCGGACACGGCCGTGTCGACAACGACGTTCTGTCGGCCCCGCGGCGTACGGTGGAGTGATACGCATCACAACGGAGGTGTTCATGGCAGAGAAGGCCCAGGTTCCACCGCCCACGCTCGAGCTGAAGGAGCAGTTGCGGCTGTTCGACAATCCCGTTCGCGACCGGTACGAGCTCTGGGCCGGTGACGAACTGATCGGTGTCGAGGGGTACGAGTTCACCGACCACGGCGACATGATCCTGCTGCACACCGTCGTGATGGAGAAGTTCGGCCGTCAGGGCTTCGCCCGCGCCCTCGTCTCCGGAGTTCTCGACGATGCGCGCGCCCGCGGCAGGCAGGTGATCCCCGTGTGCACTTATGTGCGCTCGTTCCTGACTCGCTTCCCGCAGTATCAGGACGTGGTCACCTCGGCGGCGCACACCTAGGCGCACACCTAGGCGCGCAGCGCGCGGACGTATCGGGCGCGTGCCACCCGCTGCGCGAGGAGCAGCAGCGGGAACGCCGCGCGCCAGGGTCCGCGCGCTGCGGGCCGAGTGAGGGGCCGGATCGACAGCAGGACCGCGTTGCCTTCGCGGTGCACGACGAACGCCTCCTCACCGCGCACCGGGTGACCGGGAAGGGTGCGATAGGCGAAGCCGACGCGATCCCGCTCGTGCACCACCTCGACGACCTCGACGGGTTCGTGGACGGAGACGCCCGCGACGGTGGCGGTGATGATGAGGCGCTGTCCCATCTCGACCGGTGCGTCGGTCGCGACGGTGAAACCGCTGCGCGTCTTCACCACCCAGCGCAGCACGTCATGCGCGGCGCGGGCGAAGTCCTCGTCGCCCCGACCGATGAGCGTCGTGATCTCCGAGCGGCGATGGCCGGTAAAGCCGGTGGCCCACACCGCGTCGGCGGGACGGGTCATCGCGACTCGGTCCAGTAGTGGTAGCCGTGATGGCGGGTGAACCCCGTGCCGCGATACAGATTCTGCGCCGGGGCGTTGTCCTGCACCACCTCGAGGAAGACGCGCGGCGCCCCCTCGGCCGCCGCCCGCGCGCGCAATGCGCCGAGCAGCCGGGTGGCGAGGCCCCGTCGGCGATGCGCGGGTGCGACGGCCATCGAACCGATCCCGCCCCAGCGCGTCCCCGCGGCGTCCGCCGTGAGCGCCAGCCGGCCGGCGGCGACGGGCGCGCCGTCGGGTTCGACGAGCGTCGCGAACAGGACCTCCCCGTCGACGGAAGTCACGAGGGGTTCGACGGTGCCGGTCAGCGACAGCCAGGCCGCGTCCGGCGCGGCGGCGAAGCGCACCTCCCCGTCGGCCGCACCGTTGGCCTCGATGGCGGACGGGGCGGTCAGGACGTCCGTCGGCTGCACGGCGGGCGCGAGCGCGGCCGCGCCGGGGAGGAGCCGGTCGGACACCGTCAGGCGCAGGGGCAGGCCGCGGTCGGCGTACCAGGAGCGGACCCCGTCGAGCCGGTCCGGAGAGGCGTCGGGGTGCAGCGGTGCTGCCGCGCTCGCCCGGTTGCCCGGAAGTCCCGGAGCGGCGCGGCACAGCCAGCCGTCGACCCACTCCCGTTCCACCGACCACCACGAGCGGGCGCGCGCCAGGTCCAGGGAACGGATCTCGCTCGCCCGTACGGGTCGGGGCGGCACCGTCTTCCACCGGACGATCTCCGCCCGGGGGATCAACTGCTCCGTGCCGTCGCGGTCGGCCCGGACGCGCAGCGCGTCTCCGTCGGCCAGCAGGGTCCCGATGACATCCGAGGCCTGCCCGGACGGCAACAGCCGCCGGACGACCACGCGGTCACCCGGAACCGGCACGTCAGTGCCCGAACGGGTCTTCAACGGTGCCGGGCAGCCACGTCAGGCCGGGGACGGTCCACCCGTTCTTCTTGATGGCCTTCTTGGCCTGCCGCGCGTAGCGACCGGTGAGTACGTCGGTGTAGAGGAAGCCGTCGAGGTGGCCGGTCTCGTGCTGCAACATCCGGGCGAAGAAGCCGGTGCCCTCGATCTCGACCCTCTCGCCGTTGCGATCGGTGCCGACGACCTTGGCCCAGTCGGCGCGGCCCGTCGGGAAGGACTCGCCGGGCACGGAGAGACAGCCCTCCCAGTCGTCGTCGGGGTCCGGCATCGTCTCGGGGATCTCCGACGTGGTGAGCACGGGGTTGATCACCTCGCCGCGGCGGCGCTCGCGGGTCTCCTCGTCGGGGCAGTCGTAGACGAACAGGCGCAGATCGCGCCCGACCTGATTTCCGGCGAGGCCCACGCCGTTGGCGACGTCCATGGTCTCGTACATGTCGTCGAGCAGAGCCACGATCTCGGCGGAAGGCTTGCCGTCGCCGTCGAGCTCGACGGGCTTCGTGGGGGAGTGGAGCACGGGGTCGCCGACGATGACGATGGGGAGAACGGGCATGAATACACGGTAGTCGGGACGTGGTGCGGGCCGCACGGGTGCACCGGGCGCGGCGGCGCCGGCCGATGGTGCGCGGATCGGCGACACGCGCCCGTAGCCCCGCGGTGCCGCCGCCCGCCGTGGTTAGATTGACGCGAACTACAGAAGTGTTATTTCGAATGCGAGGGGAACGCATGGAGGGCGCCGGTGCGGCCGCGCAGAACACGGTCCGAACTGACGCGCAGCCCGTCGACGAGCGCGGCGAGGACGGTCTGACCAGGCGCGAGCACGACATCCTGGCATTCGAGCGCCAGTGGTGGAAGTACGCCGGCGCGAAGGAGGACGCGATCAAGGAGCTCTTCGGGCTCTCCGCGACCCGCTACTACCAGGTGCTCAACGCGCTGGTCGACACGCCCGAAGCGCTCGCCGCCGATCCCATGCTCGTCAAGCGTCTCCGCCGCGTCCGGGCGAGCCGGCAGAAGGCTCGCGCCGCCCGCAAGCTCGGCTTCGAGATCACGTGATCCGATACAGTCGGGTGTCGTGAGCACTCAGAACACCCGCGCCGTCCCGATCCGGACGATCATCATGATCCTGATCTCGGCCGCGATCATCCTCGCGGCGATCGGGGTCCACGGGCTCGTGACGCGCAACGACGATCCGCAGGCGGCGCTCAACGCCCAGGAGGCGAAGATCAAGGCCGCGGCCACGCAGACGGCCCAGCCGGCCGCCGAGAAGCCGACGGCCTGCCTGCTCTCCGTGGCCAAGGCGCCCGTCGCCGATGTGCGCGATCGTCTCACCAAGGCCGGCGTGACCGTGCAGGGCGACCCCGCGGCCTGGCCGAATCGTCCCGCAGCACCGCGTGCCACCACCGTGTACTTCGACGACGGTGGCGAGGCCGCGGCCAAGACCGTCGCGGCCGCACTTCCCGGATCCGCCACCGCCCCCCGGCCCGCCGGGCTCGAGGCGTGCGCGGGCGCGGTCGCCGTCGCCGTCGTGAAAAAGTAGCCGGCGACGGGCGCACCGGGGACCTGTCCCTCGCCGCGCAGGCGGCCCCGATATGATTTCGGGCAACACCAGCCCCAGGGCGGCCCAGCCCAGGTAGCCGTTCCATAAGGAGTCATCGATGACGAAGCGTCAGTTCCTCGCCCCGATCGCGATCCTTCCGGTGGCGGCGCTCGCCCTGACCGGCTGTACGCCCGACGAGCCGCGGGCCGACAGCCCCGGCACGACGCCCGCCGTTGTCACCGGTGCGACGGTGCCCGCCCAGGGCCCCGTCCGCAGCCTGGAGCCCAAGCCGCACGGCGAGGGCGAGAAGGCGGCTGAGAGCGCACCGTCGGCCGGCGGTGCCGAGGCCTCGCTCGTCAAGCCCGACGGCAGCAGCGCCGGTAAGGCCACTTTCTCCGAGAAGGACGGTGTCGTGGTGATCGACGTGCGCGTCACGGGCCTGACCGCCGGCTTCCACGGCATGCACATCCACGAGGTGGGCAAGTGCGAGCCGAACTCGGTCGCCAAGAACGGCGCGCCCGGCTCCGCCACCAACTTCGGCTCCGCGGGCGGCCACTGGCAGAAGTCCGGCGCCACCGGCCACCCGATGACCGGTGACCTCGTCTCGATCTACGTCAACGCCAACGGCACGGGCCAGACGGTGACCAGCACCGGCGCCTTCAGCCTGTCGGACATCAAGAAGAACGCCGACGGCAACGCTCTCATGATCCACGCGGGCCCGGACAACTTCGGCAACATCCCGTCGGCGCGCTACGCCAACATCGTTCCGGGCCAGCCCGTGCCGGACGAGACCACCCTCAACACCGGCGACGCCGGCGGGCGCATCGCCTGCGGCGTGATCAAGGTCGGTTAATCATCGAGCCCGTCGCCTTCGAGGCGTCGCCGCGGCCGACGATCGGCGTCGAGTGGGAGTTCGCACTCGTCGATCGGGAGACCGCGGACCTGGTCAGTAGAGCCGGGGAGCTGTTCGACGGTATCCGTGCCTCGCGGCCGGACATCGCGCCGCAGGTGCATTCGGAGATGCTGCGCAACACCGTCGAGGTGGTGACGGGTGTGTGCGAGAACACGGCCGGGGCGATGGCGGATCTGGCCGCGATCATCGGTGCGGTGCGCGAGACCTCGGACCGCATGGGCGTGGAGCTCTTCGGCGCGGGCACTCATCCGTTCGCGCAGTGGAACGCGCAGCAGCTCACGGAGAATCCGCGGTACGACGAGCTGATCGCCCGCACCCAGTGGTGGGGTCGCCAGATGCTCATCTGGGGCGTGCACGTGCACGTGGGCGTGAACCACCGAGACAAGGTGCTGCCGATCATCTCGGCGCTGCTCAACCACTACCCGCACCTGTTGGCGCTCTCCGCCAGCTCGCCGATGTGGGGCGGCCACGACACCGGCTACGCCAGTACCCGGGCGATGATGTTCCAGCAGCTGCCCACGGCGGGCCTGCCCTTCCAGTTCGAGCGGTGGAGCGAGTTCGAGCGCTTCGTGCACGACCAGAAGACCACCGGGATCATCGACCACCTCAACGAGATCCGCTGGGACATCCGTCCGGCGTGCCATCTCGGCACCATCGAGGTGCGGATCTGTGACGGCATGTCGAGCTTCGCGGAACTCGAGGCGATCGTCGCGCTGATCCACTGCCTGGTGGTCTGGCTGGACTCCCGCCTCGATGCGGGGGAGAGCCTGCCCACGTTGCCGCCCTGGCACGTTCAGGAGAACAAGTGGCGCGCCGCCCGCTACGGCCTCGACGCCATCATCATCCAGGACGCCGACAACAACGAGAGGCTCGTCACCGACGACCTCGCGGACCTGCTCGAGCAGCTGGCCCCCATCGCGGAGCGACTCGGCTGCACGCGGGAGCTGGCCGCCGTCGCCGACATCCCGCGCCGGGGAGCCTCCTACCAGCGCCAACGGTCCGTCGCGGGTGGCGTGTGCAGCACCGACGCCTACCGCGACGTCGTGCGGTCGGTGACGGGTGAACTGATCCTCCCGTAGCCCTCCGCGTCCCGGACGCATAGACGCATGCGGCTTTGTTAACGAAAATCATTGTCGTTAATGTTGCCGCGTGCTCATCACCCCGCCCGGCCGTCGTGCCTGCGCCCGTCCCGTGCTGTTGGCCGCCGCCCTCGCCGCGGCCCTGTTCGGGTCGATGGCGATCGCGGTCTCGCAGGGTGCTGCGACGGTGCCGCTCGACGACGCCCGCCGCCTCCTCTGGGCCGCGGTGAGCGGCGGAACGGTGGCCCGCGAGGACTACTCGACCTACTCCATCCTGTGGGACCTGCGCGTTCCCCGCGTGCTGCTCGCCGCGCTCGTGGGAGCCGGCCTCGCGCTCGCCGGTGTCGCCTGTCAGGCCCTCGTCCGCAATCCGCTCGCCGATCCGTTCATCCTCGGCATCTCCAGCGGCGCCTCCGTCGGGGCGAGCTTCGTTGTCACCACGGGTGTCGTCGCCGGGCTCGGCGTCGCCGGGACCGCGGGTGCCGCGTTCGTCACCGCGGTCCTCGCCTCCGTGCTGGTGTACCTGCTGAGCCGGACGTCCGACGGTGCTCTCAGTCCGGTCCGGCTGGTGCTCACGGGCGTGGTGCTCGCCTTCGCCTTCCAGGGCCTCGCGGGCGCGATCGTCTTCTTCGACCCGGTCGGAGATGCCGCGCGGTCTGTGATGTTCTGGCTCCTCGGCGGATTGGGCGGTGCGCAGTGGTCGGTACTACCGCTCGTCGCGGTGACCGTGGCGGTCTGCGGCGTGCTCACCGCGCGCCTCGCGGGCGTACTGGACGTGCTGTCCCAGGGCGACGAGGCCGCGGCCGCGCTCGGGCTGGACCCGCATCGCGCCCGTCGAGCGCTGTTCCTCGTCATCGTCGTGATGACCTCGGTCCTCGTCGCGGTCGCGGGCACGGTCGGGTTCGTCGGGCTCGTGGTCCCGCACGCCGTGCGCATGATCGTCGGACCGGCGCACCGCCGCGTGCTGGTGCTGGCACCGCTCGTCGGTGCGCTGCTCCTCGTCTGGGTCGATCTCCTGAGCCGCCTGGTGGTGGCCCCCCGCGAGCTGCCGCTCGGGATCGTCACGGCATTGGTCGGCGTGCCCGTCTTCATCGTGCTGCTCCGGCGTCGCGGCGGCCTACTGGGAGGTGCGGCATGAGGGTGGAACTGGATTCGGTCACCGTCGAGCTCGCCGGCCGCCGCATCCTCGACGGCGTGACGCTCGACATCGAGCCGGGGTCGCACGTCGGCCTCATCGGCCCGAACGGCAGTGGGAAGTCGACGCTGCTGCGCTGCCTCTACCGGGCGATCGCGCCCACCACCGGGGCCGTGCGCGTCGGGGGCGACGACCTCGTCGGGCTCCGGCGGCGCGACGGTGCCCGACGGGTCGCCGCGGTCACCCAGAGCGACTCCGGCCACCTGGGATTCACCGCAGAGGAGACGGTGATGCTGGGCCGGTTCGCCCACGGCGATGCCGGGAGTGACGAGGCGGCCCGCGCCTGTACGGCGGCGCTCGACGCGGTCGGCGCAGCGCACCTCCGCCGGCGCAGCGTCCTCGGGCTCTCGGGCGGTGAGCGGCAACGGATCCTCATCGCCCGTGCCCTCGCACAGGACACCCCGGTCCTCCTGCTCGACGAGCCCCTCAACCACCTCGACGTGCGCCACCAGCTGGATCTGCTGCGCCTCCTGCGGGCCACCACCAAGACGACCGTCACCGCCATTCACGACATCGACCTCGCCGCGCAGAGCTGTGATCGCCTGGTGCTGCTGGACGCCGGCCGGATCGTCGCCACCGGAACCCCGGCGGACGTCCTGACGCCGGACCGCATCGCGGGCGTCTACGGCGTTCGTCCCACCGTCGCGACGGCGGGCAGCGGCCCGCCGCGCATCCGCTTCGAACTGTAGAACCCGACCGATCGAGAGGATCGAGAAGATGCACCCCCGTTCCCTGCTCGCCGCCGCCGTGGCGGTGGGCGCCGTGCTGAGCGGCACCGCCTGCGGTGCGCGCCCCGCCGACACCGCCTCGGACGTCATCGACGTCACCAACTGCGGTGTGCGCCAGCAGTACCGGTCACCGACCGCGGCTGTTCCCTACGACGTCTCGGCGATCGAGAAGATGTTCTCCCTGGGGCTCACCGACCGCATCAAGGGCATCGTGCTCCCGAAGACGGTGCACGGCGTCATCGCGAAGTCCCCCTACCGCGACGAGTACGCCAAGGTCCCGATCCTCAGCGACGGAGTGCTCGCGCAGGAACCCCTCGTCGCCGCGAAGGCCGACTGGGTCTTCGCCGGCTGGCAGGCCGGCTTCAGCCCCGCCCGCGGAGTGACGCCGGAATCGTTGGGAAAGCTGCGGATCGACAGCTACATGCAGGAGGAGACCTGCTACAACTACGGCGACAAGCCGGTCGCACGCGCGGCGAACCCGATGGAGGACACCTACACCGACCTCACCAACCTCGGCGCGATCTTCCGCGTGCAGGACCGCGCGACGACGCTGGTCGACGGGCTCCGGGCACGGGAGCGCAGCCTGCAGGAGCGCGCCGACCGGAAGACGGTGAAGCCCTCGGTGTTCGTCTACGACTCGGGAACCGCCGAGCCGTACACCGCCGGGCGTCGCGCCGCGGCCGACCGGGTCGTCTCCCTTTCCGGCGGCCGCTCCGTGACCCACGATGTGGACGGGCGGTGGACCACCGTCGGCTGGGAATCCGTCGTGCAGGCGCAACCCGAGGTGATCGTCATCGTCGACTACGACAAGCAGCCCGCGCAACAGAAGATCGACTACCTGCGACGGTCGTCACCGATCAAGGACTCGCCCGCCGTGCGGGAGAACCGCATCCGGGTCGTCGACTACGCGGAGCTCGTGGCGGGGCCGCGGAACCTCGATGCCGCCCAGGCGCTGGCGGAGTACCTCGAGCAGAGCGGGACGGCCCGATGAGCGCACCCGGCACTGCACCCGAATCCGTTTCCGACGTGCTGGATCTCGCCCGTGAGGTCGCCGATGACGAGGTGGCCCGCAGCGTCTTCTTCGTCGCGCACGGCACCCGCCTCGCGGGAAGCGCGCAGCGGTACCGCAACCGCTACGTCCTTGTTCGCGTCGGGGACTCCTTCGGCGCGTGCGCCTTCGAGGACGGCGAGCTGGACCCCGGCGTGGCCGACCTGTCCGGCGAGCCGCTCGCGGCACTGCTCGATCACGCCGCGCAGCCGCTGCGGATCGCCGCCGCCGACGCCGCGCTCGGTGCCGCCGCACCGCACCGCGACGATCCGCGCGCGGAACTGCGGACCCTGCCGACCGGTACCCCCGACATCCGCGCGGTGGCGCGCGACGCGGCCGTGGCGGAGCTGCTCACGGTCGCTCCGGGCGCGCGGGTCGGCCTGATCGGCGTGGTCAATCCGCTGGTGGCCGCGATCCGGGAACGAGGCGGGGAGCCGCTGCTCGCCGACCGGAATCTCGAGCGCACCCAGTGGGGCGACCCCGTCGCCGACGATCATCGCGACGTCGTCGCGCGGGCGGACGTCGTGCTCGCGACCGGGATGACGCTCGGCAACGGCAGCTTCGACGAGATCGTGGCGGCCTGCCGGGAGCGAGGCGTGCCGCTGGCGGTGTACGCGCAGAGCGGCGCCGCGGTCGCCCGCGCCTTCCTCGGCGCCGGCCTCACGGCCCTCTCCGCCGAGCACTTCCCGTTCTCGCAGTTCTCGGCCGACGCCTCGCCGATGTACCTGTACCGGGGGCACGCGTGAGTGCGCCACAGGAACGGCCGCTGCCCGACCGGGTCCTCGTGCGCGCGGTGTGGCCGTTGCTCGCCGCCGCCGCGCTCGGCCTGGTGCCGTTCACCGTCATGGCGAACTTCCTCGTCGCCATCGCCGCCGATGCGCACGCGGGCGTCGACCTGATCGGGAGTCTCCGCGGCCTCGGCGGTGTGGCGGCGCTCCTCGTCGGGGTGGCCGCGGCACCGCTCCTCGACCGGCTTTCGCGATCGGCGGTGGCTGCGCTGGCACTGACCGTCCTCGCCGTGGGCTGCGGACTGTCGTTGCTGGGCAGCACGACGGCGTGGATCGCCTTCTGCCTGCTGATCGGCGCGGGAACGGCGGTCCTCAACCCCGCGCTCTCGGCGATGGCCGCCGACCGGTTCGACGCCCCCGCGGCGTCCGCGCGGGCCGCGACGCTGGTCTCCTCGACCATGACCCTCACGGCGGTCCTCGCGGCGCCCGTGCTGGCGGTGCCGGCGGTGCTGTGGGGGTGGCGCGCCGACATGGCGGCGACCGCCGTCGTGCTGCTCCTCGTCGCGGTCCTGATCGCGCAGCGCAGCGATCCGAGCGGCGGCGACACCCGACTGAGCTATCTGGACGCCTTCCGCACCGTCCGGTCGATCCCCGGCGCGACGGACGTCCTGGCGATCTCGCTGCTGCGCACGCTGGCCTTCATGGGCTCGCTCGCCTACATCGCCGCGGCCTTCGGCGAGCGCTTCGGCATCGGCACGGGCTGGTTCTCCCTGGTCTGGGCCACGTCGGGCCTGGCCTTCTTCCTCGGGAACTTCCTCGGCGGCAGGGTGATGCAGGACCGCGGCACGGATCGGCTGTTCCGCACGGCGGGGATCGCCATCGCGGTCGCCGCGATCGCGATGATCGCGCTCTACACCGTCCCGCACATCGCGGTGGCGTGGCCGATGGTGGCCGTCGTTTCGGCGGCACACGCCGTCATCGCCGCCGCCGTGACGACGACACTCGTGCGCGGGGCCGGGCCGGTGCGCGGCACCGTCCTCTCGCTCAACGGCGCGGCCCAGAGCGTCGGCGTCTTCGCCGGGGCCACGCTGGGCGGGGCCGCGCTCGCGGCCGGCGGGTGGACCGCCGTGGGGCTCGTGCTCGGTGGCGCCACCGCCCTCGCGGCGGTCTTCGCCCTGCGGGCCTCCGTCCGGTTGCGCGCCGGGGAGCCGGTCACATGACGGGGCGACGCGCGGCCTCCCGGGGCCGGGGCACGGGCCGGAGCGCCGGCCACCACGGCGAACTCCTCCAGGGACGCTTCCGCTGCCCCGTCTTCGACGAGTGCCCGGGCCTGGTGACGGTGCCGATCGGCACCGTCGGATCCGTCGCGGTGTTCACGCCCGACGGCGACGACCGCGTGCGGACCCGGACCGACGGTGGCGCACAGGATCTGGAGAAGGCCCGACGCGCTGCCGAGGCGACGATCGCTCACCTGCGCGCGCACGGTGCGCCCGGCCTCACCGGTGGTGAACTGCGGGTGACCCGGACGGCCGCCGTCGGGATCGGACTCGGCTCCTCCACCGCCGACGTCCTCGCCGCAGTCCGTGCGGTCGCGGACTCCGGCGGCGTCCACCTCGACACGGACACCGTCGCGCGCCTGGCGGTCGGTGCCGAGGGAGCGTCCGATCCGCTGTGGTCCGACCGGCCGATCCTGTTCGCGCACAGGCACGGCCACGTCATCGAGGAACTGGGGCCGGAGCTCCCGCGGATGCTCCTCGTGCGGTGCGTGCTGGGCGGCCCCGTCGACACCCTCGCGCTCGCCCCGGCGGGCACCGGCGACGTGGAGGAGTACGAGGAACTGCGCGCCCTGCTGCGGCGCGCGGTCGCCGACGGCGATGCCGCGGGTGTCGCCGCCGTCGCCACGCGGAGCGCACGGCTCAACCAGAGCAGGCACTACAAGCCGGATCTCGATCGGCTCATCGCCGCCGCTGAGCGGGCCGGCGCTCTCGGTGTGCAGGTCGCCCACTCGGGGAACGTGGCCGGGCTGCTCTTCGCGCACACGCTCCCGGACCGGGTGCGCCGGGCGGCGGATCGGGTACGCGCAGAAGGATTCCGGGTGGACGCCGAGCCGCTGCCGATCGGCGGGGCCGCATGACGGCGTACGGGCACATCGCGGAGGCACTGAGCCGGCCCGCCCTCATCCGGGCCGAGGACGCGCGCTACTTCCTGCGGTTCGAATCGATGAAGGTCGCCTCCGCCCGCGCCGCGCTACGAGCCGCCCTGGACACGGGGCGGGTCCGGCCCGGCGGCACCGTCATCGACTCCTCGTCGGGCATCTACGCCTACGCCCTGGCGCTCGCCTGCCACGAGGCCGGCGTGCGGTGCCGCATCATCGGATCCACCACCATCGACGAGGGTCTGCGACTCCAACTGCTCGCCCTCGGCGTCGATCTGGAGCAGATGCCGCCGTCGGAGTCGCTCAAGCTCGACCAGGACCGCCGCGTCCGCCGCATCACCGAGTTGCTCGCCGAGGACCCGTCGTTGCACTGGATGCGGCAGTACCACGATGCGGTGCACTACCGGGGCTACCGCGACATCGCGCGCAGCGCCGCCGCGGAGCTGGCCGCCGCCGGCGTCGGCTCGGTGCGACTGGTCGCGCCGGTGGGATCGGGCGTCTCGAGCGGGGCGCTGCGGCTCGGCTTCGAGGAGGCGGGCCTGGCGGTTCGGCTCGTCGGGGTACAGCCCTTCGGCAGCATGACCTTCGGCGCCGAACACGTGGAGGACCCCGCGATGCTCATCGCGGGCATCGGCTCGTCGATCCGGTTCGAGAACGTCCGGCACCGTCTCTACGACGTCATCCACTGGGTGTCCTTCGACATCGCGCGGATCGGCGCGCACCGGCTGCTGGCCGATCACGCGCTGTTCGCGGGTCTCTCCTCCGGGGCGGGGCACGTCGTCGCCGGGTACGAACAGGACCAGGGCGAGTTCGTCGACGCCACCGTGCAGGTGCTCCCCGACACCGGCCACCGATACCTGCGCGCGCTGACCGAACCTCTTCCGGCGGAACGGGAGACGGTGTCGCCGCACCTCGTCGACGATCCGTCGGACATCGCACTGCCCTGGTCGCGGATGTCGTGGGCCGGACGGCCGGGCGCGGAGTGAGCCGGGGCGGACGGCGCCGGCGCCGCTAGTCGCGGCTGCCGGTCTCCATCTGGTCCGGCTCGATGGTCCTGTCCCGCAGGCGCTGCTCCTGATAGGCAACGCGGCCCACGCGGTGCGCGACGGCCGGCGCGGTGATCATCGTGAACAGGCCCACGAGCACCAGCATCCAGACGTCGACGGAGTCCGTCATCCGGACGATCGCGCCGGCCAGGAGCAGGAGGAGGCCGAGGGTCTGCGGCTTCGTGGCCGCGTGCATGCGGGTCAGCGTGTCCGGGAACCGGATGATGCCGATCGCCGCGGTCACCGCGAAGACGGCACCGGTGAGGAACAGGATCGAGGAGACGACGTCGACGATCATCGCAGGCCTCCCGTCCGCGGCGCGATGTCCGGCGTCTCGTCGGGCGGGGACGGGGCGGTGCCGGCATCGTCGGGCACGCGGAACCGCACCACGGAGACCGAGCCGACGAAGCCCACCAGCGAGAGCGCCACGATCCCGGGGATGACCGACGAGTTGCGGCTGTACGCCGCCCACACCGCGAGCCCGCCGACGGCGATCGCGACCAGCGCATCCACGGCCACGACCCGGTCCAGCGTGTTCGGACCGCGCAGCAGGCGATAGGCGGTGAGGAAGGCGGCGATCATCAGGATCACGCCGGTGATCACGAAGACGACGGTCATTACTTCTCCTCCCCGTCCGGCTGGTGTGCCTTGCGGTAGGCGATCTCGGGCGCGGCCATCCGCCGGGCATCGCCCGCCAGGCTGCGCGAGCCGGGGGTGACGTGGTGGTACTCGTCGTCGTCGATACCGTGCATCGGGCTCGCGTGCCACTCGCCCTCGCGCTCGAAGGCGTCGATGAACAGGCGCTCGAGGCGCGCGGTGCTGCGGTAGAACTGCCGCACCGACTTCTCGCTGCTCACGTCGACCACGTGCACGTAGAGCAGGCGCCGCTTGGTGTCGATCTCCAGCACCATGGTGCCGGGGATCAGGTTCATCATGTCGACGAGCAGCGTGAGCACCAGATCGGACTTGATCGATACCTTCGCCCGCAGGACCGCGCTCAGCGGCATCGAACCGGGCCGGATCGCCAGCCAGGCCACCTCGATCGACGAGCGGAACATCTCCACGACGAAGACACCGATCAGCTTGAGCAGCGCCCCGAGGTGCACGCGGCCCTCCACCGGGACCGGTGGCAGCGGCAGCAGCAGCAGGATCGCGAGGCCCACGAGCAGGCCACCGGCGATGTTGCCCCAGGTCACGCCGCCCCACAGCATGACCCACACCGCGTCCAGCCAGAGCAGCTGCCCGAGCTTGACGAGGACGGCGCGGCCGTCGCGCAGGTCGGGCAGGACGCGGGTCACGAGTCGTTTAGCCATGCGCGCCTCCCTCCCGGTTCTGCGGTGCGACGGTGCCGGGCGCGTCGCCCCGCGCATCGGTCAGCGGCTGGTACGCGTGCCAGCCGCCGGCACCGTCGGGCGTCTTGAGCTTGGCGAGAGCCTCCGGACCGAGCACCGCCTCGATGTAGTCGGCGCGGCCGATCAGCTGCGCGGCGGCGCGATCGGTGACGCTGAACATCGGTCCCGCGAGGAGCGCGAGGAT
Organism: Tsukamurella sputi; assembly: GCF_007858445.1. GTDB lineage: Bacteria > Actinomycetota > Actinomycetes > Mycobacteriales > Mycobacteriaceae > Tsukamurella > Tsukamurella sputi. The sequence continues at coordinate 542,720 of NZ_VIGV01000003.1, forward strand.
CAGTCCGACGCCGAGCAGGCCCGCGGTGGGCGCGACCATGCTCATCGGCATCCGGCCCGGATCCTCGCGGTCGGCGAACTCGATCACGTCGGCGTCGTCGAGGAGGGCCTCCGGATGCGCGACGGCCAGCTGCCCCTCCGGGGCATCGGCACGGGCGCGCCAGAAGGCCTTCGTCCACACGCGGATCACCGCGTACAGCGTCAGCAGGCTGGTGATCACGCTGCCCGCGACCAGCAGCCATGCCACCACCGAACCCTGCTGCACGCCGGCCTCGATCAGGCCCACCTTGCCGATGAACCCGGAGAAGGGCGGGATGCCGCCGAGATTCAGCGCGGGCAGGAAGAACAGGATCGCCAGCACGGGACTGGCCGCGGCGAGCCCGCCGAGGCGGCGCAGGGAGGCCGCGCCCGCCTGGCGTTCGATGAGGCCCACCACCAGGAACAGTGTCGTCTGCACGAGGATGTGGTGCACCACGTAGTAGATCGTCGAGCTCAGGCCCAGCGGCGTCGAGAGCGCGATGCCGAAGATCATGTAGCCGATGTGGCTCACCAGGGTGAACGAGAGCAGGCGCTTGATGTCGGTCTGCGCGATGGCGCCGAGGATGCCCACGATCATCGTGAGCAGGCCCGCGATCATCAGCACGGTGTCGAGCGAGCCACCCGGGAAGAGCAGCGTGTGCGCGCGGATGATCGCGTACACGCCGACCTTGGTGAGCAATCCCGCGAAGACGGCCGTGACCGGGGCGGGCGCCGTCGGATAGGAGTCCGGCAGCCAGGTGGACAGCGGGAAGACGGCCGCTTTGATCCCGAAGGCCACGAGCAGCACCGCGAACAGCGTGGTCCGGGTGCCCGACGGCAGGTCCTGCAGCTTGATCGCCATGTCCGCGAGGTTCAGCGTGCCCGTCGCGAAGTAGGCGTAGGCGATGCCCAGCAGGAAGATCACCGACGAGACCATCGAGACCATCACGTACGAGACGCCCGCCCGGATGCGGTCGGCGCTGCCGCCCACCGTCAACAGGACGAAACTCGCGGCGAGCAGCATCTCGAAGGAGACGAACAGGTTGAACAGGTCGCCCGCGAGGAAGGCGTTGCACACGCCCGCCGCGAGGATCAGGTAGGTGGGGTAGAAGATCGAGACGGGCTGGTGCTCGTCGCCGTCGCGGATACCCTGGCCCACCGAGTACACGAGGACGCCCAGCAGCACGATCGCCGAGACCAGCACCATGAGCGCGGCCAGCTGATCGGCCACCAGCGTGATGCCGAGCGGCCCGCCCTTGCCGTCGCGGTCGCCCCACCCGCCGACCTGCAGTGCGACGGTGCCGTGCCGGTCCGTGTAGTAGAGCATCGCGGCGGCGACCGCGACGATCGCCGCGAGTGAGATCAGCGAGATCAGGCGCTGCAGCCGGGGGTGCCGGCCCATCACCATGGTGATCGCGGCCGCCACGATGGGCAGCACCGTCGGCAGCGGGATGAGCGCGAGCATCACCGATTCGGTCATCGCTCGTCCTCCTTCTCCGCCGGCGGCAACTGCTTCTCCCGGGGCACGCTGGGCAGGGGTAGCGCGCCGGTGTCGACCATGTCGACGCGCGCCCGCTGCATCTCCTCGGGGGAGAGCGGCTCGCCGTCCGGGCCGAAGGCGTCGCCCAGGGCCGACGGTGCGCCCGTGATCGGGTCGTCCGAGGCGTCGTAGTCCGGATCCTCGTCGGCGCGATCGGCGTCGCGCTCGAGGACCTTCGTGTCCTCGGGGTCGTCGTCGACCTCGTCATCGGTGTTGATGGTGAAGGAGCGGTAGGCGAGCGCGAGGATGAACGCGGCCATGCCCATCGTGATGACGATGGCGGTGAGGATCATCGCCTGCGCCAGCGGGTCCGCCTCCGTGAGCCTCCCTTCCGAGAAGTACCCGACGATGGGCGGGTTCCCGGGCGGGGAGGACACGGCGAGGATCAGCAGGTTCACCGCGTTGCCGAACAGGATGATGCCCATGAGCATGCGGGTGAGACTGCGGTCGAGCAGCAGGTAGACGCCGGTCGCGACCATGACGGCGATCGCGGCGAAGAGCCCGATGTCGATGATCATCGCGCGCCACCCCCCGTCTGGACGGGCAGGGGCGAGGTCATGTCGGCGGGGGATCCCTCCAGGTCGAGTCTGGCGCCGAGGCTGCGCAGCACGTCGAGGACCAGGCCCACGACGATGAGGTAGACGCCGGCGTCGAAGATCAGCGCCGTGACCACCTTGACGTCACCGAAGACGGGCAGGGTGAACTCGTACGCGACCGACGACATCGCCGGGGCGCCCGCGAGCAACGAGACGATGGTGCCGCCCGCCGCGAGCAACAGGCCGGTGCCGAGGATGCGACCGGCGTCGAGCGGGAGGGCCTCGCCTATCTCGTACCGGCCCCCGGCGAGGTAGCGCAGCACCAGCGCGAGACCGGCGGTGAGGCCGCCGGCGAAACCGCCGCCCGGCGCGTTGTGGCCGGCGAAGAAGAAGTAGACCGAGACCACCATGATCGTGGGGAAGGCCAGGCGCGAGGTGATCTCCAGGACCAGCGAGCGGTGCCGCGGGTCGCGCAGCGCGGAGCCGCGCAGCCACGTGGTGCCGGGCGCTGCCGCTGCCGCGGCGGCCGCAGCGGCGCTCACGCGCGGCGCGGAGCCGAAGCGGCGGTTGCGGAAGACCAACGAGGCCACGCCCGTCGCCGCCACGAGCAGCACCGAGATCTCGCCGAAGGTGTCCCAGGCGCGGATGTCCACGAGGATCACGTTGACGGTGTTGTGCCCGTAGCCGAACTTGTAGGCCTGCTCGGGCAGCCGGTCCGCGACGGGGGCGGCGACCCGCGCGGCGCGGGCCGCGATCGCCACCACCACGACCATCGCCGCGACGGCCACGCCGAGCAGCGCCCGCACGACCCGGGACGGCCGGCTGCCGGTGATCGGCGCCTCGGCGGGCAGCTTGCGCAGCACCAGCACGAAGATCACCAGGGTCAGCGTCTCGACGAGGAACTGCGTCAATGCCAGGTCGGGCGCGCCGTAGATCGCGAAGATCACGCCCGTGCCGTAGCCCGTCACGCCCACGACGAGCACCGTCGCCAGGCGGTTGCGCAGCACCACCGCCGTCAGCGCGCCGGCGCACATCAGCACCGAGATCGCGAGGAACAGCGGCGAGGCCTCGACCCGCAGGTCGGGCCGCGCCCGGGTCCCGAGGGTCAGCACCAGGATCGGCAGCAGCACCAGCGTCAGCAGGATCGTGCCCTGGGTGAGGGGGAGCGAACCGCGCTGCGTGCTCTGCGTCATGCGCAGCGACAGCACGTCGGCGCCGCGCAGGGTGGCGTCGTAGAGCCGGTCCGCGTTGCCCAGGAGCACGCTGTTGCGCCGCCGCAGCCGGGAGAACGGGCTGTGCGGCTGCGCGATGACGATGCCGGCCCCGATGATCAGCACCGTCAGCAGCAGCGGCAGCGTGAAGCCGTGCCACAGCGCCAGGTGGTAGGGCTCCTCCGCCGACGGGAAGGACTGGTCCGGGTACTCCGCCAGGACGTGGTCGAGCCGGGTCGAGAGGACCCCGTCGATCAGGCTGAGGACGGCGAGCAGGCCGGGACCGGCCAGGAACAGCGGGCTGATCGCGTGCATGTTCTCGACGGCGCTCGTCGGCTTGGACTGCCCTTTGCGCCCGAACGCGCCCCACAGGAAGCGGATGCTGTAGGCCACCGTCAGCGCCGAGCCGACGCACATGCCGACCAGCAGGACCACCGGGATCGGTGCGGGCAGGGAGGCGTGCAGCATCGTCTCGAGTGCGGCCTCCTTACCGACGAAGCCGTACAGCGGCGGGATGCCCGCCATCGACGCCGCGGCGAGTGCGGCGATCACGGCCAGCACCTTCTGCCTGTCGCCGAGCATCGCCAGGCGCCGGATGTCGCGCGTGCCGGTCGCGTGGTCGATGATGCCGACCACCATGAACAGCGTCGCCTTGAACAGGGCGTGCGCGGTGAGCATCGTCATCCCCGCGAGCGCGACGTTCCGCTCGCCCGTTCCGACGAGCACCATCAGCATGCCGAGCTGGCTGACGGTGCCGAAGGCGAGGATCAGCTTGAGGTCGAACTCGCGGAGCGCACGCCACCCGGCCAGGATCATCGTGAGGATGCCGAGGCCCAGCACGATCACGCGCCAGGCGTTCAGATGCGCGAACGCGGGCGCGAGCAGCGCGACGAGGAAGACACCGGCCTTCACCATGGCCGCGGCGTGCAGGTAGCCGGAGACCGGCGTCGGCGCCGCCATGGCGCCCGGGAGCCAGAAGTGGAAGGGCACGATCGCCGACTTGCTGATCGCGCCGATCAGGATGAGCACGACGCCGACCTCGACCCCGATGGAGATCGTCGACGGGTCGGCGACGGCGCGGGCGATGACCTCGGAGAACAGGTACGTGCCGTAGTGCTCGCCCAACTCGACGATGCCGACCAGCATCGCGAGGCCGCCGAGTGTGGTGACCAGCAGTGCCTGCGTCGCCGCGCGCCGGCTGGTCGCGCGTTCGGCGTAGTAGCCGACGAGGAGGAAGCTCAGTACCGAGGTGAGCTCCCAGAAGACGTACATCACCAGCATGTTGTCGCTGACTACGAGGCCGAACATGACGGCCATGAAGGCGACGAGCTCGGCCGCGAAGGTGGGCAGCTTGCGGGTGTTGGTGACGCCGGTGAAGTAGCCGGCGCAATAGACCAGGATGACCGCGCCGATCCCGAGGACCAGCACGGACATGACCGCGGACAGCGGCGTGAGCCGCAGGTCGACGTTCATGTTCAGCGCGGGGACCCACTGCACCGATTCGGTGCGGTCGGGTTCGCCGCTCGTCGGCCAGACGCCGATGACCCAGACCAGCGCTGCTGCGGGGACGACGGCCAGGCCGAGGAATCCGCGCGCGCCGAAGCGTCCGACCACAACGGGGGCGGCTAAGGTCGCCAATGACAAACAGGCAAGGATGACAAGCAAGGGCACTCCGTCCTTCATGAGCGGGGTGTCGTTCTTTTCAGATTCTACCGGTAGGCATGTCGGGAGCTACATGGACCAGTCGACGGATCGTCCGACCACTTCGACGGGGCGACTCGCCCGGGGCGCGTTCGCCCTTCTCGCGGCGGGAGCGCTCGCGCTCGGTGCCGCGGGCTGCGATGACGGCCGCACGGACACCCCCGCCGCGACGGTCACGCTCCCCGCGACCTTCCCCAAGGACGAGGTGCCGCTCGTCGACGGCAACCTCATCGACGCGGGTGAGCGCTCGCAGGGCGGCGTCACCGTCTTCAACGTGACGGTGCAGGCCGGTGACGGCGGATACGAGAAGGCGAAGCGCAAGCTCACCGACGCGGGCTACACGGCGCTCGGCGCCGGCGCGGGCGGCCCCGAGAACGCCTCGCAGTCCGCCCAGTTCTCCGGCAAGGGCTACGTGATCACCGTGAGCTCGGTGCAGGCCGCGGCCGTCCCCAACGCCGTCTTCTACTCGGTCAGCAAAACGTAGCGCGTTCCCGAACCGGGTCAGGAATCGACGACGGCGAAGTATTTCCGGCCTGACCTCGTTGAACGCCGGTTTCCGAGCCGGTTCCTCCACACAGATGCGTACCTAACGTGTTCTGTCCAGGAGGTTCTCGCTCTGGTCCGCAAGGGCTGGCACCGGGGAGTGACCGATTTCTGAAACCGGGCTCCCGCTCGATCACGGGGGAACTGCTTCGCTCCGTGTCTCCTGAGACCCGGTTTCTGAACCGCTACCCCCGACGGTCCGCGTAGGCCTGCAGGTCCGCGACCTGCGCGGGGTCGAGCGAGGGCCGCACGGCCTGCCGCGCCGCCTCCACATCCGCCGCCGTGACGGTCGCGGCATCCAGGTCGCGCCGCATCGCGGTGAGCGCGGCCTCGCGCAGCAGCGCGCTGCAGTCCGCGGCCGAGTAGCCGTCCAACTGCTCGGCGAGCGCCGGCAGGTCCACGTCGTCGGCCAGCGGGATCGACCGCGAGCTGGTCCGCAGGATCTCCGCGCGGGCCTCGGCGTCCGGCGGCGGCACGAAGATCAGCCGCTCCAACCGGCCGGGCCGCAGCAGCGCCGGATCGACGAGATCGGGGCGGTTCGTCGCGCCCAGCACCACCACGTCGCGGAGGGGTTCGGCACCGTCGAGCTCGGTGAGCAGCGCGGCGACCACCTTGTCGCCCACCCCGGAGTCGCTCGACTGCCCGCGGCGCGGGGCCAGGGCGTCGACCTCGTCGAGGAAGATCAGCGACGGTGCGCTGCCGCGGGCCCGGGCGAAGAGGTCGCGGACGGCCTTCTCCGATTCGCCGACCCACTTGTTCATCAGCTCCGCGCCCTTGACCGCGTGCACCGACAGCTGGCCCGATGCCGCGAGCGCTCGGACCACGAAGGTCTTGCCGCAGCCGGGCGGGCCGTAGAGCAGCACGCCGCGCGGCGGCTCGACGCCGAGGCGGGCGAAGGTGTCGGGGTGGCGCAGCGGCCACAGCACCGTCTCGGTGAGCGCCTGCTTGGTCTCGACCATGTCGCCCACGTCGTCGAGGGTGATCGATCCGACGGAGACCTCCTCCGTCGCGGACCGGGACACCGGCCGGATCACGCTCAGCGCGCCGAGCAGGTCGGGCTGAGTGATGGAGATGGCGGCGTCCGTCCCGACCACGCGGGCGGCCGCCCGCAACGCGCCCTCGCGGCACAGTGCGGCCAGGTCGGCCGCCACGAAGCCGGGCGCCCGCAGCGCGATCTCGTGCAGGTCCAGCTCCGACGTCGGCGCCTCGCGCAGGAGCAGGTCCAGCAGCTGTTCCCGCTGCTTCGCATCCGGCAGGTCTACGGTGACCGTGCGCTCGGCCAGGTCGGGCTCGCGCAGCCGCGAGTCCAGCTCGCCGGGCGCGGAGGTGGTCGCGAGCAGCGCGACCCGCGGCGTGGCGACGGCCCGTCGGAGTTCGTCGAGGATCATCGGCGAGACCGGTTCGCGGGTGGCGGGCAGCAGCGCCTCCACGTCGCGGACCAGCAGCGCCGCCCCGGAACCATCGACGTGCTCTCGCACGCGCGCCACCGCGTCGCGCACCCGCGCCAGCCGGGCCTGCGGCTCGAGCGCGCCGGTCAGCGCACCGTCGAGCTCCACGAGGGGCCGCGGCGCCACGACGGACCGCGCGACGGTGGCCTTGCCGCCGCCCGTCGGGCCGGTGATGAGCACGCCGAGGCGGGCGGGTGCGCCCAGCTTCTCCAACAGCTCCGGCTCGTCGAGCGCGAGCGAGAGCCACTCGGTGAGGCGGCGGACCGCGCTCTCCGCGCCGACCAGGTCCCCGACGGGGCGCACCGGCGGCGTCTCGACGTCGGGCACCTCCTCCGTGAAGGTCACTGTCTCCGCCGGGCCGGTCTCGGCCGCCGCGGGGACGGCGACACCGGATTCGTCCGCCCACAGCACCGCGGAGTTCGGCTGCACGGACACCGGGCCGGGAGCGGGATCGACGGAGACCACGGTGAGCAGCTCGTTCGTCCAGGTGATCCCGACCAGCCGCGAGAGCTGCTGGACGGCCTCCGCCGTCGACGTTCCGGGACCGAGGTCGCGCGGCAGCAGCGAGACGCTGTCGCCGGGCATCATCACCTTGCCGAGCAGCGCCTGCCGCAGGGCCGCGCCGTCGAGGGCGTTGCGGGTGAGCGCGCTGCCGCGCAGCAGCACGCGCTTGGCCCCGTAGACGGTGGCGGGCGAGATCACGACGGTCGCGTCCTCACGGAGGCCGCAGTTGGTGATGGTCAGCTCGTCCAGGAGAGCGACTCCCGGCGCGGATCCGACGGGTGCGGCCGCGACGACCGCCGCGGTGCGGCGCGCGCCGAGCAGTTCGATCCCGTCCCACTCGCGCAGGCCGAGCGCCGCGAGGGCCTCGGGATGGATCCGGACGATGCCCCGTCGCGCCTCGAGGGCCGAGGTCTGCAGGCGGACGGTGAGCGAGAGGGTCGACACGCCGTCCACACTAGTTCGCGATGCCGCCGGTCGGCGGCCCGCGCGGCGGCGTCAGTCCTCGCGGGTGGGGCGGCGCAGGCCCAGGCGGGCGGCGGACCGTCGGGGACCACGTCCAACGGTGGCGGCCCGACGGTTGGGACGCACCGCGCGCCGCTGCTCGCGGCGCATCTGCCGCCGCTCCGCGGGCTTGTTGTCCCAGGCCTCGGGTCGGGCGACGACCCAGCGCTTGGACCGCCACGCGAAGGGGATGTGCAGCAGGTAGATCGCGATCACCACGAGCAGCGCGATGTACGGGTAGGTGAGGATCAGCGCGGCCAGGCCCGCGACCAGCACGAGCACGCCGGCGGCCTTCGCGGGCTGCACCGTCATGGTCTTGAAGCTGGACGTGGGGATGCGCGAGACCGTCAGCGCTGCGACGAACAGCGTCCACACCGCGACGGTGGGGGTGCTGACCCACCAGCCGTCGCCCCACTCCTGGCGGGCCGCCAGCGGGGCCAGCACCAGCAGCGCCCCGGCGGGCGCGGGCACGCCGACGAAGAAGTCCTTGGTGTACGCGGGTGCCGTCGGGTCGGCGGCGAGGGTGTTGAACCGCGCGAGCCGCAGCACCATCGCCACCACGAAGAGCAGCGCCACGATCCAGCCGGCGGGCGAGCCGGGGAAGCACACGAAGTACAGGATCAGCGCCGGCGTCACGCCGAAGTTGATGGCGTCGGCCAGGGAGTCCAGCTCAGCGCCGATCTTCGTCGAGGCGCCCAGCAGGCGGGCCACGCGGCCGTCGAGACCGTCGAGGATCGCGGCGACCACGACCAGCATGAGCGCCAGGTCGACCTTGCCGTCCGCGGCGAAGCGCACGCCCGTGAGGCCCGAGCAGAGGGCGGCCACCGTCAGAACGGACGGCAGGATCATGACGCCGACGGGGCGGTGCTGCTCGGCGGGCGACTCGGTCACGGCAGTCGCGCGATCACGGTCTCGGCCGCCACCGCGCGCTGGCCGCTGTAGACGGTCAGCTCGGTGCCGGCGGGGAAGTAGGTGTCGACGCGGGAACCGAACCGGATGATGCCGTAGGTCTCGCCCAGTTCCAGGGTGTCGCCGGGCGCGCAGTCGGTGCGGATGCGGCGCGCCACCAGGCCCGCGATCTGGACGACGCCGACGGGGCCGTGCTCGGTGGCCAGACGCACCGTGGTGCGTTCGTTGGCATCGCTGGCCTCGGGGAGGTCGGCGGAGAGGAACTTCCCATCGGTGTGCACCACGGAGTCGACGACGCCCGCCAGGGGCGCCCGCTGCACGTGCGCGTCGAACACCGACAGGAAGATCGAGACGCGGGGGAGGGGCTGATCGCCCAGGCCCAGCTCGCGGGGCGGGACGTGCTCGTCGACGAGGGTCACCTCGCCGTCCGCGGGAGCGACGGCGACGCCCTCCTGCGTGGGCGTCACGCGCGGCGGATGCCGGAAGAAGGCGGCACATGCGGCGGCGGTGACCAGGGCGGGAACCCGGATCCAGCCCTTGCGGTAGCCGACCGCCGCCACCCCGAGGGAGCCCGCGATGAACGGGGTCCCCGCGGGGTGCAGCGGCGGAACGGTGTGCCGGATCAGCTCGGTGATGTGCTCGATACCGGTGGAGTGCTCGGTCAGATGCCCGTCGACCGGCGTGCGAGGTCGGCGCGCCACCTAACTTCCCTTCGATGCAGTGCTCATGTCGGGTGACATTCTCGCACCCGACGGGTCGATCACTTGCGTCCGGTGACCAGCTTCACGATGAAGAGCAGGATGCAGGCGCCGGCGATGGCGGTGAAGAAGGTGAACCAGTAGCCGCCGCCCTCGACGTTGACTCCGACCAGCTTCAGCAGGAAGCCGCCGAGCACGCCGCCGACGATGCCGACGACGATGTTGAGGAAGATGCCCTGGTCCTTGTCGGTGCCCATGAACTTGCTGGCGATCCAGCCGGCGAGGCCGCCGATGACGATCCATGCGATCCAACCGACCTTCGCGACGCCCGCAGCGGCGAGCAGGGCGGTGTCTGCGTACTGCGTGATCATGTGTGCCTCCTAGTGAGTGCCGGTCAGGTCGATCACGTCCACTGTCGCGCCCTCGGCCAGATGCTCGACCTCGGGCGGAACATCCAGCAGAGCGTCCGCCTGTGACAACCATCGTAAGTAGTGCGAACCGGACGCGCCGAGAACCGAGACCGAATCGGTACCGTCGTCCTCCGTGCGCAGGAGTCCGCGCAGGTACTGACGTTTCCCGGGGATCGAGTCCACCGCCTCGGTGAGTCGCGCCCGCCGCCGGGGGCGGTCCGCGGGCAGCCCCATCGCCGCCCGCAGGGCCGGGCGGAGGAAGACCTCGAACGAGACCAGGGCACTGACGGGGTTGCCGGGGAAGGTCACGAAGGGCACGCGCACGCCGCCCAGGTCGACGGTGCCGCAGCCCTGCGGCATGCCCGGTTGCATCGCGACCTTGACGAACTCCACGCCGCGGGCCGCCAGCGCGTCCTTGACCACCTCGTACGCTCCGGCGCTCACGCCGCCGCTGGTGACGACGAGGTCGACGTCGCCCGCCGCGAGGCGCTCGGCGAGGCGGCCGAGTAGCTCGTCGGCGTGGTCGGTGACGAATCGCAGCACCTCGGCGGTCGCCCCGGCCTCGCGGAGAGCGCTCGCGAGCATCGGGGCGTTCGACTCGTAGATCTGGCCGGGTCGCAGCGGCACACCCGGCTCGACCAGCTCGGATCCGGTGGACAGAACGGCGACGTGCAACGGAGCGGAGACGCGGACCGTCGAGTACCCGAGCGCCGCCAGGAGCCCGACGGTCGCGGGAACGATCCGTTCGCCGCCGCGCACCGCGACCTCGCCGGCCTCGATGTCACTGCCCGCGGCGCGGAAGAACCGGCCGGGCTCGGGCGACTCGTCGATCCGGACCTGCTCGGTCCCGCCGTCGGTCCGCTCGACCGGGACGATGGCGTCGGCACCGTCGGGCAGGGGAGCTCCGGTCATGATGCGGCACGCGGCTCGCGCGGGAAGAGAGGGCACGTCGACGCGCCCCGCGGGCACGTCGAAGGCGACCGGAAGCACCGCGCCCGCGGTGGCGTCGGCAGCGCGGACGGCGTAGCCGTCCATCGCGGAATTGGTGAAGGGCGGCAGCGAGATCGGTGCGACGAGATCGCGTGCGACGGTCAGGCCGACGGCCTGCTCGGGAGCCAGGTCGACGATCCGTGGCCGCGGCACCACCGCCGCGACCGCGCCCCGGTGCTCGTCGACGGACCTCATCAGGCGCGGGCTCCGGCGAGGCGGGTGAGCAGCAGAGCCTCGGCGAGGGCGGTGCGCCGCAGCTCCTCGGGGTCGACGGACTCGTTGGGCGCGTGGATCCGGCACTGCGGCTCCTCGACGCCGAGCAATGCGATCTCGGCGTTCGGAGCGGCCTTGCGCAGCTGCGTGCACAGCGGGATCGACCCGCCCTGGCCGCTGAAGGCGACCTCGGCACCGTCGTAGGCCTCCGTGAGCGCGGCGCGGAGCACGGCGTAGGCGGGGCCGGTGGTCTCGGCGGCGAAGGGCTCGCCGACGGACTCGACGTGCGCGTCCACGTGCGCGCCCCAGGGCGCGTTGTTGCGCAGGTGTGCGAGCAGCAGGTCGGCGGCGGCGCGCGGGTCGGTGCCCGGGGGAACCCGCAGGTTGAGCAGCGCGGCGACGCGCGGCGCGATCGCGGCGGCGGCCGTGGCGGTCGCGGGTGCGTCGAGCCCGATGACGGTGACGGCCGGCCGCGCCCACAGCTGATCGGCGATGGTCCCGGAGCCGAGGATCGCCGTGTCGTCGAAGAGCGCGGCGTCGGCGGCGAACTGCGCCTCGTCGTAGGGCTCCCCGGCCCAGCGGGCGGAGGCGTCGAGGCCGTCGATCGTGGTGTTGCCGAAGCCGTCGCGCAGCGTCGCGAGCAGCGCGATGAGGGCCGCGAGGGCGTCGGGTGCGGCGCCGCCGAAGGCGCCGGAGTGCAGGTCGGAGGTGCCGGTGCTGATGTCGACGCGAACGCTTGCGACGCCGCGCAGCGAGGTGGTCAGGGTAGGCCGCCCGACGGCGACGTTGCCGGTGTCGCCGATGATGATGAGGTCCGCCTGCGCCAGCTCGGGGCGCTCCGCGACGAGGTCCTCGAGGCCTTCGCCTCCGCCCTCCTCGGAGCCCTCGATGATGATCCGCACGCCCACCGGGAAGGTCCCGTCGGCGCCGCGGGCCGCCCGCAGCGCGGTGAGGTGCGCGACGAGGTTGCCCTTGCAGTCGGCGGAGCCGCGGCCGTACCAGCGTTCCGCGCCGTCGGCGCCGGGGCGCGGGGTGAGTGTGAACGGATCGGAGTCCCAGGCCTCGCGCGGGCCGGGCGGCTGGACGTCGTGGTGGCTGTAGAGCAGCACCGTCGGCGCCCCCTCGGGGGCGGGTGTGTGCCCGACGATCGCGATCGACCCGTCGGAGGTGGTGACCTGTTCGACACCGTCGATCCCGGCCTCCGCGAAGGCCTTCGCCACCCAGGCCGCCGACGCGGCGTTGGGCTCGGGGCCGAACTCGGGGGAGTCGTGCACCGACGGATGCGCGACCAGCTCCGCCAGGTCCGACCTGGCCCTCTCCATCAGGTCGGCGACGGTGTCCCGCAGGCTGCGCTCGGTCATCGACTCACCTTAGCGCGGCTTCAGTGCACGACATGCCACTCGTGGTTCACTTGTGTGACCCTGGAGGAGGATCCATGCTGCGAAAGACCTTTGTGGTGACGGGGGCGGCGCTGTTGCTCGCGGGCTGTTCGACGACGGTGACGGGTACCCCCGTGGCGGACCCCTCGGGCGTTCCGCGACCGGACACCGGTTCGTACGCCACCGAGCCCCGGGCGGTCGGCCCGATGACGGAGAAGGTGCAGGCCGCAGCGGAGGGCTTCCGGATGGTGGAGATCATTCCGCTTGCTCCCGACATCGACGGCGCGGTGCGGTACGGCGGCACGCCGGGCGTCGGCAGGCTCTCGGGCATCATCGGCTCCACCTTCGGCGACGGCGTCAGCAAGGTGCTCGAAGGTCTGGAGGTCGGGGCGTACACCTCGGCGGGCGACAGGGCGCCGGGTTCCGACGCGACGGTGATGGGGCGGAGCCTGATCATGGGGGTGTTCCGGTTCAAGGACGACGCGGCCGCGCGGGCCGCGGTCGACAACCCGGCGCTCTTCGTGGCGGACAAGGCGATCGGCAGCGACAAGCCGACGCCGAAGGTGGCGGTCACCGTACCGGGGTACACGGACGCGAAGGCCTACTCGGAGACCACTTCGTCCACCAGATCCATGGTCGGACTCGTCGCGAACGGGCGGTACGTCCTCGCCAGTTGGACGAGCGGCCCCGTGGAGTGGATCAAGAAGTTCTTCGACCTGCAGATCCCCGCTCTGAAGAGTTTCGTGCCGACGCCGGTGGACAAGTTCTCCACCCTCACCCGTGACCACGACGATCTGCTGAAGTACACGATCGCCGAGCAGAGCGCCACCGTCTTCCAGGCCACGTTGCCGGCCCGAACCTTGTTGCCCGCGCAGACGGACATCTCCGCCGCGAAGCAGGACCTCGCCGATACGGGCGTCGACTACATCGCGAACGCGGGCAACACCGTCTATCGGGCGAAGGACGCGGCGGGGGCGAAGACGCTCGGCGATCGGTCCATCGCCGAGACCCAGGCGATGCGGAAGGGCTCGACCGAGTCGACGGTGCGCGGTGTCCCGGGCGCACGCTGCCTGAACTCTCCGACGTACCCGGGTTCGAAGGACACCAGGACGTACTGCACCGTGCCGGTGGGGCGCTATCTCGCCGAGGTCACCGATCGGCAGGAGGCGCGGGCGAAGCAGGCGATCGGCGCGTCGTACCTGATCCTGCAGCGCGCGAAATGAGATATCGCGCGCCGCGGTCGGTCCGGGCGGCGAACCTGCATACTTGATCCCGCAGGGGGCGATATGAGGAGGGCCATGAAGAAGTCCGTCACGCTGATAACGGCGGCGCTGCTGCTCGCGGGATGTTCGACCACGGTGGACGGGACCCCCGTCGCCGACCCGTCCGGTGTGCCGAAGCCGGAGACCGGTTCGTTCGCGACCACGGCGCGCACTATCGCGCCGCCGACGCAGGCCGACGGTGAGGCGCTCGAGGGCTACCGGATGTCGGAGATCGTGCCGTACCTGTACGAGATCGATCAGACGATGCACTTCCAGGGCCACGTCGAGACGGGATCCCGGGACACGGTCCAGCGGGGCATGAAGAACCTCTTCGGACAGTCGGTCTCGGACGTCGTGGGTGCCAAGCCCGAGGCGTGGGTGACGGTCGGGATCGGTGACAAGCCGCAGGGCACAAAGTACGACTCGAAGACCAAGAACCGTGGCGAAACCGTCGCGGTCCTGCGCCTGGCGAATCCCGGCGACGCGGCGGCGACCGTCGGGCCGGCGCTGCGTGCTGCCGCGAAGGATGCGGCGGGCAGGACCGACCCGGCGAAGGTGGAGACCCGTATTCCCGGCTACGACGCGGCGGTCGCCTACACCCAGACCTTCGACTCCGCCGGTACGGCGACGGTGGCCTTCCTCGCGTACAAGCAGTACGTGATCGGCGCTTTCGGTGACTTCTCCGTCGACCAGATCCGCACCTTCTTCGACCGGCAGACCAAGGCGCTCGACGGCTTCCAGCCGACGCCTCTCGACAAGGTGAGCACGCTGCAGCGCGACGCCGAGGGCATCGCGAAGCTGACCCTGGCACCGTCGAAGAGCGACGGCGGCTACTCCCTCCCCGGGCGCGCCGCGGTACTGCGGCAGACCGACGTCTCCCGGTCGGTGAAGACCTTCGCCGACGCGGGCGTCGATGTCGTCGGCACCGGCGGGAGCACCGTCTACCGGGCGAAGGACGCGGCAGGCGCGACGCACGTCGTGAACGAGTTCGCGGCGGAGAACAAGGAGGCCTTCCCGAAGGCCGACGAGGAGAAGGTGAAGGGCGCGCCGGGCGCGGTCTGCCTCACCTACCCCGTATACGACGGTGCCACGACGAAGAACACGTGGTGCGCCGTGGCAGTGGGCCGGTACGTCGCGGAGTTCGCTTCGCAGCAGCGCCAGGAGGCGCTCCAGGGGATCGGCGCGGCGTACACGATCCTCAAGTCCAACGCGTAGGCGCAGACGGGAAAGGGCGCACCCGCCGGGTGCGCCCTTTCCGGTTCCGTGAGGTCAGGCCGCCTCGGCCTCGGTCTTGATGTGCGAGAGGGTCTGTTTCATGCCGACCAGCAGGCCGCGCTCGAAGTCCTCGTTGCCGCCGAGGAGGGCCGCGACGAGGGTGCTGCTCAGCGCGGTCGTCTTGCCGCCCGCCGCCTCCCGCCGCTCGACGACGGTGGTCTTGTCACCGTCGGCCACGAGCGTGAAGCTCCAGACGGTGTGGTTCTCGGCCACGCGGAAGGCGATGCGCTCGTTCGGCGTGAACTCGGTGACCTGGGTGTTCGTGGGCCAGACCTTCCAGCCCTGACGGTTGATGTTCAGCATGCGGGTGCCCTGCTTGATCGGGCCACCGAAGACGAACACCTTCTTGCACTGCGGGCTGCGCTCGCCCATCTTCGCCAGGTCGGACACGGCGGCCCAGACCTTCTCCACGGGCGCGTCGATCACGACGCTGGACTCCAATACGGGGGTTGCCATGACCGGATCCTACCCAGCGGTAGGAACCGCCCGACGGTGCCGTCTTTCCGCCCGGGGCGGACGGGGCGGGATCGACCTTGCACTCGGCACCGCCGAGTGCTAGAAACGACTTAGCACTCGGATAACGTGAGTGCTAGGTCAGGTAGGTGAGACCGGGCCCTTCGTGCGACGCGCGGAGGTGACACGCCGGGTCGTCCGTCGCGGGCACCGAATCGACCTAGAAGACGTGTCCAAAGTACGGGCCGAACAGGCCCCTATCTGGAGGAATCACTTCGCAATGGCCAAGATCATCGCGTTCGACGAAGAGGCCCGCCGCGGCCTCGAGCGGGGACTGAACGCCCTCGCCGACGCCGTCAAGGTGACGCTCGGCCCCAAGGGCCGCAACGTCGTTCTGGAGAAGAAGTGGGGCGCCCCCACGATCACCAACGACGGTGTTTCCATCGCCAAGGAGATCGAGCTCGAGGATCCCTACGAGAAGATCGGCGCCGAGCTCGTCAAGGAGGTCGCCAAGAAGACCGACGACGTCGCGGGCGACGGCACCACCACCGCCACCGTTCTGGCCCAGGCGCTCGTGCGCGAGGGCCTGCGCAACGTGGCCGCGGGTGCGAACCCGCTGGGCCTCAAGCGGGGCATCGAGAAGGCCGTCGAGGCCGTCACCGAGCACCTGCTGAAGGCCGCCAAGGAGGTCGAGACCAAGGAGCAGATCGCTGCTACCGCGGGCATCTCGGCCGGCGACCCCGCCATCGGTGAGCTCATCGCCGAGGCCATGGACAAGGTCGGCAAGGAAGGCGTCATCACCGTCGAGGAGAGCAACACCTTCGGTCTCCAGCTGGAGCTCACCGAGGGCATGCGCTTCGACAAGGGCTTCATCTCGGGCTACTTCGCCACCGACGCCGAGCGTCAGGAGGCCGTGCTCGAGGACGCCTACGTGCTGCTCGTCTCGGGCAAGATCTCGACCGTCAAGGATCTGCTGCCGCTGCTGGAGAAGGTCATCCAGTCGGGCAAGCCGCTCGCGATCATCGCCGAGGACGTCGAGGGCGAGGCCCTGTCGACGCTCATCGTCAACAAGATCCGCGGCACCTTCAAGTCGGTCGCCATCAAGGCCCCCGGCTTCGGCGATCGCCGCAAGGCGATGCTGCAGGACATGGCCATCCTCACCGGTGGCCAGGTCATCTCCGAGGAGATCGGCCTGTCGCTCGACACCGCCGGCCTCGAGGTCCTGGGCCAGGCGCGCCAGGTCGTCGTCACCAAGGACGAGACCACCATCGTCGACGGTGCCGGTTCCAAGGAGCAGATCGAGGGCCGCGTTTCGCAGATCCGCGCCGAGATCGACAACAGCGACTCGGACTACGACCGGGAGAAGCTGCAGGAGCGCCTCGCGAAGCTGGCCGGCGGCGTCGCCGTCATCAAGGCCGGTGCCGCCACCGAGGTTGAGCTCAAGGAGCGCAAGCACCGCATCGAGGATGCCGTGCGCAACGCCAAGGCCGCCGTCGAGGAGGGCATCGTCGCCGGTGGTGGCGCTGCTCTCGCGCAGTCGGGCACCGTCTTCGACTCCCTCGCTCTCGAGGGTGACGAGGCCACCGGCGCGAACATCGTCAAGGTCGCGCTGGACGCTCCCGTCAAGCAGATCGCCGTCAACGCCGGCCTCGAGCCCGGCGTCGTCGCCGAGAAGGTCCGCAACTCGCCCGCCGGCACCGGCCTCAACGCCGCCACCGGCGTGTACGAGGACCTGCTGGCCGCCGGCATCAACGACCCGGTGAAGGTCACCCGCTCGGCGCTGCAGAACGCAGCCTCGATCGCGGCGCTGTTCCTCACCACCGAGGCCGTCGTCGCCGACAAGCCGGAGAAGGCCGGTGCCCCGGTCGATCCGACCGGCGGCATGGGCGGCATGGACTTCTAAGTCCAAGCCACTCGGATCAGGATCTCCGGGCCCGGCATCGTCGTCCGCGACGGTGCCGGGCCCGCCCCGTTTCCGAATTTCGGGTTGTACGAGGGTCGGCGGCAGAATCAGCCGCCGCCGCTTCGCAGAACCCGAACTTCGGAACGCACCAGACCAGCGGGCCGCGGTGAGCGGCGCGTAACCACCTCCATCATCCGTATCGGACATCCGTCCGTGTTCAGAAAGGCGACGACGTGACCGCAGAGACCCTTCAGTTCCAGGCCGAGACCGATCAGCTGCTGTCGCTGATGATCCACTCGGTGTACTCGGAGAAGGACGTCTTCCTCCGTGAGCTGATCTCCAACGCCTCGGACGCGCTGGACAAGCTGCGCCTGGAGGCCTACCAGGACAAGAACCTGGACGCGGACGCTTCCGACCTGCACATCGAGCTGCGCCCCGACGCCGATGCCCGCACGCTCACCATCGCGGACAACGGCATCGGCATGAGCCGCGCGGACGTCGTCGACCTCATCGGCACGCTCGCGAAGTCCGGCACCGGCGAGCTCAAGCGGAAGCTGGAGGCCGCCAAGCAGGCCAAGGAACAGGGTGCCTCAGCGGAGCTCATCGGCCAGTTCGGCATCGGCTTCTATTCCGCGTTCATGGTCGCCGACCGCGTCGTGCTCGTCACCCGCAAGGCGGGCGAGGACACCGCCACGCGGTGGGAGTCCGAGGGCCACGGCACCTACACCGTCACCGACCTCACGGGTGACGACGTGCCCGCGCAGCACGGCACCACGATCACTCTTCACCTGCGCGCCGCGGACGGCGACGACAGCCTCCACGACTACGCCTCCGAGCACGTGCTCCGCACGGTCGTCCGGCGCTACAGCGACTTCATCGCCTTCCCGATCCGCCTGGTCCTCCCCGCCGCGGCGGACGGCGAGGCCGCCGAGTCCGACGATGCCGCACCGTCCGGCCCGGAGACCCTCAACTCCATGCAGGCCCTGTGGGCCCGCCCCAAGGAGGAGGTCTCCGACGAGGAGTACGCCGACTTCTACCGGCACATCAGCCACGCCTTCGACGAGCCGCTCGAGACGATCGCGGTCCGCGCGGAGGGCACCTTCGAGTACCAGGCGCTGCTCTTCATCCCGACGATGCCGCCCTTCGACATGTTCTACCGCAACACCAAGCCGGGTCCCGCGCTCTACGTCAAGCGGGTGTTCATCATGGATCACTGCGAGGCGCTGCTGCCCCCGTACCTGCGGTTCATCACCGGTGTCGTGGACGCACAGGACCTCTCTCTCAACGTCTCCCGCGAGATCCTGCAGAACGACCGGCACCTCGTGATGATCCGCAAGCGCCTGGTCAAGCGGGTGCTGCAGACCGTCACCGCGATGCGGGAGAACGAGCGGGAGAAGTACGACACCTTCTGGACCTCCTTCGGTGCCGTTCTCAAGGAGGGGCTGCTCGACGATCACGAGAATCGCGAAACCCTGCTCAAGGCATCGTCGTTCGCGTCGACCTTCAGCAAGGAGGGCACCACCGGCCTCGCGGAGTACGTCTCGCGCATGCCCGAGGGGCAGGACGTCATCTACTACGCCGCCGGTGAATCCCGCCGACAGCTGGAGTCCTCGCCGCACCTGGAGGCCTTCGCCGCCAAGGGCTTCGAGGTGCTGCTCCTCACCGACCAGGTCGACGAGCTGTGGACCACCGGCGCGGAGTTCGACGGTAAGCGGTTCGTCTCCGTCGCGAAGGGCGAGGCCGACCTCGGCGACGAGACGCCGGAGGCGGAGGGCTTCGAGCCGCTCACCGAATGGCTGGCGAAGACGCTGGAGGACAAGGTCTCCGGTGTGCGTCTTACCTCGCGGCTGACCACCTCGCCCGCGTGCCTCGTGGGCGGCGAGTTCGACCTGACGCCGCAGCTCGAGCAGATGTACCGCGCCAGCGGCCAGGAGGTGCCGCGGACCCGACGCACGCTAGAGCTGAACCCGGAGAACGATCTCGTCCGTGCACTCAAGGACAAGGTCGCAGCGGGGGAGCCGGGAGACGAGCTGAAGGACGCCGCTGAGATCCTCTACGGCACCGCCATGCTGGCGGAGGGCGGCGCCGTGGCGGATCCCGCCGAGTTCGCCACCGTCCTCGCACGCCAGCTCGCTCGCAACCTCAGCTGATCGACGGTGCTCGGCGTACCGTCGGACGTATGGACGGAACCGCTGCACGCGACCTGCTCACCGACTCGTTCGCCCGCATCCGCGAGCACGCGGAGGAGGTGACGGACGGTCTCGACCCGGACATCGCGAACCGGCGGATCGTGCCGGACGCCAACACGATCACCTGGCTGGTGTGGCACAGCGCTCGCGTCATCGACGCGCAACTCGCGCCGATCGCCGGCGTCGAGGAGGTCTGGACGGCGAACGGCTGGTACGACCGCTTCGGCCTCGACCTGCCGCCGGAGTCCACGGGGTACGGTCACACCCGCGCCGACGCCGCGAAGGTGCACGGCAGCGATGCGCTGCTCATAGGCTACTTCCGCGACGTCGACTCCATGGCGAGCCGCTACCTCGCGGAGGTCACACCGGATGAGCTGGCCCGCGTCATCGATGAGGCCTGGGACCCGCCGGTCACCGTCGCGGTGCGCCTGGTGAGCATCGTCGACGACTGCGCGCAGCACCTGGGCGCCGCCGCCTACCTCAAGGGCGCTCTGCTTCCGGACTGACGCCGACGACCGGCACCGCGTGCAGAGCCAGCTCCACGTAGACGCGCCGCTCGTCGATCTGGTGCCCGAGAACCGATTCCGCCCGCCGCGGGGTATCGCTGCACGGACCGCGAACGTCTGACCTGCGTACAGAAGCCGGCCGTCGGCTCGGTCGCGATGGAGATACTTCCGCGCGACCGAGCTGAGGGCCGGTTTCTGTGGTGTCTCGGCGGCTACAGGTCGGCGACCTGCGGCAGCACCTCGGCGCCGATCCACTCCACGTGGTCGAGGTCGCTCTGGTCGAGCACCTGCAGGTACACCCGCGAGGCGCCGGCCTCGGCGAAGGTGCCCAACTTGTCGACGATCTCCGCCGCAGACCCGGTGAGCCCGTTCTCCCGCAGCTCGGGCAGCTCGCGGCCGATCGTGGCGGCCCGTCGTGCGACGGTCGCCTCGTCGGACCCACCGCAGACGATCTGCGCGGCGGACTTGATGATCGACTGCGGGTCGCGGCCGACGGCGGTGGCGGCGGCGTCGACGCGGGCCCACACGGCCGCAGCCTCCTCGACCGGCACGAAGGGGGTGTTGTACTCGTCGGCGAACCGCGCGGCCAGCGCGGCGCTGCGCTTCTTGCCGGCGCCTCCCAGCACGATCGGCACGTGCGCCTGCGCGGGCTTGGGCAGCGCGGGGGAGTCGACCACCGAGAAGTGCTCACCGCGGAAGGTGTAGGGGCCCTGCGCCTCCCACAGTCCGGTGACGATCTCCAGTGTCTCCTCGAAGCGCGCGAAGCGCTCCTTCACGTCCGGGAAGGGGATCGCGTACGCGGCGTGCTCCTCCTCGAACCAGCCGGCGCCGAGCCCGAGTTCCACGCGCCCGCCCGACATCTCGTCGACCTGCGCGACGGAGATCGCCAGCGGTCCGGGGAACCGGAAGGTGGCGGACGTGACCAGCGTGCCGAGCCGGATGGTGGAGGTCTCACGACCGATCGCGCCGAGCGTGATCCACGAGTCGGTGGGGCCGGGCGCCCCGTCGACGTTCATCGCGACGTAGTGGTCGGATCGGAAGAAGGCGCCGAATCCGGCGGCCTCCGCGGTCCGCGCGACGGCGAGCTGGTCGGCGTAGGTGGCTCCCTGCTGGGGTTCGACGAAGATGCGTAGCTCCATGGAAGACCACTGTGCCACTACAGCCGCGGACGTGTGCGATCGAAGGGTGCCTGCACGAAACGGATGTCGGCGCGGCGGTCCAGCTCGCGCCGCTCGTACCGCGCGTCCAGCCGCCGTCCATCGACGGTGCCGACCACTTGCAGGCCGGCGGGCACCGTCGTGACCTGCAGCTCGACGGGCTCGGCCCCGGCCCCGGCGCGCACCGTGAACCGGTCGCCGTCCGCGCGCAGGCCCCAGGCGGTGACGGCACCGTCGGGTGTCTGCGTGACGAGACTGTCCTGTGCGGAGCCCTTCGCCGGACGGTCCGCGGTGCCGCGGAGCGTGATCGCGATCGACGTCCAGACGGGCCCGTCCTCGCCCGTGGCGCGGGCGGGCGCGCCGTCGACGGTGAGCGAGACGGCCCGCCAGACCCCGTCCCGCGGATCGCGCGGGGTGTTCATCGCGTCGACCCGCTCCAGGTTGCCGGCGACGGTCGCGGCGATGAGGATCGCTGCCAGGACGCCGGCCACGACGGTGCCCGTACGCCGCGCGGGCGATGCGACTGCGGGGAGAACGGCGCGGAGCAGGTCCCGACGATGCGGGAACACGAGGACCACGGCGATCAGCAGTAGTTCGGCGGCGAGCAACTTCACCGGCACGTCGTAGAAGACGTTGAGCAGCACGATCTGCGTCAGGGCGACGATCGAGAGCAGCGCCCCGGCGAGGCGGGTGCGCGGCACGATCAGCAGCAGTCCTGCGGCGAGTTCGATCGCCCCCGTGATCACCGTGTAGGGCGTGGACGCCGCCATGTAACCCCAGAGCAGGGAGAAGGGCTCGGTATCGCCCACGGCCTGCAGCTGATAGGCGGGCAGGTTCATGTGGCCCATTTGGGCGGGGATCACCTTGGCCAGACCGTAGAGCAGCATCGCGACCGCCAGCACCACGGTCGCGATCGCGCGCAGGACCCGGGTGGCGCGGTCGACGCCCACCGCGCCCCGGTCGCCGGAACGCACCGCGACGGCGCCCCACAGCAGGCCCGCGCACGCGCCGATCGCGAGTGCGCCGGCGTGGAACTGCCACGCCCACTGCAGGTCGCTGCCGGTTGCGACGTCGACGGGCGCGGGAGCAGTACCGGTGATCCGGGCCCCGACGGCGCCGACCGCCCGCCACAGCGGCGTGAACCACGATGCCGCGGACAGCGCGGCGACGACCTGTGAGAGCAGTACGGCGGCGGTGAACAGGATCAGGACGAGGCCCGCGACGGCGAGCCCGACGGTGCGCGCGACCGTGCGGAGGGGAGAGAGGGAAGCAGCGCGAGTCACGGCCCCACCGTACCGAAATACTATAGTTATGCTAACCTCAGTTCGAATCGGGCCTGGGTATCGGCCTGACGCGGCCGTATGCTTTGATAAGCCTGTCCTAATTACACGGAGAAAGGGCTACTCCATGGCCAAGCATGTGCGATACCTCGTCGCCATCCTCTGTGCCGTCGGTCTGGTCGCCGGCTGCGGCGGAGGCGGCTCGTCCGACTCCCCCGCCGACGCGAACGCGACGCGCACCGTGAGCACCGTCAAGGGTGACGTGACGATCCCCGCGAAGCCGAAGCGGGTCGTGCTGCTGAACTACAACCTCGCGGGCTACCTGTACGACCTGGGCCTGCCCGTGGTCTCGATGGTCACCGAATACACCGACCGCGACCCGGCGAAGGCGCAGCCCTTCGACGCGTGGAAGGACGACTTCACCAAGGCCGGCACGAAGTTCATGCACTGGCCCGCCGGTGGCTACAACATCGAGGCGATCGCCGCCGAGAAGCCGGACCTCATCGTCGGTGGCGGCCTGGGCTTCCCGTTCAAGCAGACCAACGACGCCTACGACCGGCTCAAGGCCATCGCCCCGACGATCGTGGTCGACAACAAGCTGGAGAGCTGGAACCAGCAGTTCGAGTTCCTGGCCAAGGCCTTCGACCAGCCGCGGGTGTACCAGGACGCCGTGAAGAGGTACGACGACCGCGTCTCACAGGTGAAGGCGGCCATCGCACCGCCTCCCGGCCCCGTGTCGTACCTGTCGATGACCGCGCAGGGCAAGGCCTACGGCCTCATCGAGAACCGCGGCGTGCCCGCCGAGTTCGCCAAGCTCGGCATCGAGCCGGCGCCGATCTTCGCGAGCGGCAAGTTCAAGCCGTACACCGCCGGCGGCGATTCCTACGAGATCACTCAGGAGGCGCTGCCGAGCACGGTGACGCAGCCCTCGGTCTTCATCGTCGGCTTCAGCGGCCAGACCTTCGATGCGAACTCGCTGCGCTCGCAGCCGGTCTACGCCTCGCTCCCGGCCTTCGCCGCGAACCGTGCCTACGACCTTCCCTACTGGGTGCAGCGCCCCGACTTCGACAAGGCCATGGCCACGCTCGACGTCGTCGAGAAGATGTTCAAGAAGTAACCCGCTCCACCACGCGAACAGCCGCGGCCCGGGTGAACCGGCCGCGGCTGTCGCGTCGTCTCAGGCGGAATCAGTCGGGGAGCGCCTGCACCATCGCCTCCTGCGTCACCGTCGCTACCAGCTCCCCGTGCGCGTAGAAGTGGCCGGTCGACAGCCCGCGCCCACCGCGCGCGACGGGGGAATCGACCACCAGCAGGTGGAAGTCGTCGAACCGGGTGTGCCTGTGGAACCACAGCGACTGGTTCAGCGTTGCCGCGCCGACCCGGTCGTAGCCCCAGGCGAGACCGTGCCGGGCGATGATCGGGTCCTGCACGGTGAGGTCGGACGCCCAGGCCAGCGCGGCGTCGTGCAGTACCTGCTCGGCGGGGAGCGTCCCGTCGGTGCGCATCCACACCAGGTTCCGGCTCGTCGCGCCCTCCGCTCCGCGCTTCTCCCACACCGGCTCCGAGGCGAAGCGCATCTCGATCGGGTGTGAAGCGGCCACGAGGGTGCGCAGGCGCGACTCGTGTCCGGCGAACCGCTCCGCCATCGTGGGTAGCATCAACGGATCACCCGCCTCCGGTGCCGTGTCGTTGTGCTCGAGCGCATTCGGCGCGTCGGCCTGATAGGCGAGCGTCATGACCGCCAGGATCCGCCCGTCCTGTTCGACGGTGACCTGACGGTTCGCCGCGGTCCGGCTGTCCCGCAGGCGCGTCACCCGGTAGGTGAGGTCCTGCGTCACGGCACCGAGCTCGACGAAGTGCGTGTGCGCCGCGTGCAGCGGCAACGCTCCGCCGTCCCCGGGGAGCGTCGCGGCGGAGGCCACGATCGCCTGCGCCAGGATCTGCCCGCCGAAGGTGTGCACGCCGACCTTCACCGGATGTCTGCCCGTGAAGACATCGGGGGCGTCGGCGCCGTCGAGTCGCAGCACCTCGAGGAACTGCTCGAAGTCGCTGCCCGAGGGCCCTTCCGGGGCCGAAGACGCGACGGCGCGAGCGGCGATCCCGGCGATCGAACGCCCCTCCAGGACGTCGCGGGCATTGAGCTCGAAGCCCCGCCGCCGAGCCCGGGAGACCACCTGCAGGGAGACCAGCGAGTCGCCGCCCAGCTCCGTGAAGTCGTCGGACAGCCGCACCTCGTCCGTGCCGAGCAGCTCGCGGAAGACGGCGAGCAGCGCCTCCTCCGCCGGCGTCTCGGGCACGCGATCGGGACCGGCATCGGCGCGGGTCGCCGGCGCGGGCAGCGCGTCCCGATCCAGCTTCCCGGTGGGGCCCAGCGGAAGCCGGTCGAGCACGTCGTAAGCTGCGGGCACCATGTGGGCGGGCAGTTCCGCGCCGAGGGCGGTGCGGATCGCCTCCGGATCGGGATCGGCGCCGTCGTTGCGCACCAGGTAGCCGACGAGCCGGTCGTCGCGCACCAGGACGGACGCGGCGCGGACGCCGGGCTGCCGCGCCAGCGCGGTCTCGATCTCGCCCAGCTCGATCCGCAGGCCGCGGATCTTCACCTGATGATCGGCCCTGCCGTGGAAGGAGAGGTTCCCGTCCTCGCGCCACGCGACCAGGTCGCCCGTGCGGTACATCCGGGAACCCGGCGCGCCGAAGGGATTCGCCACGAACGTCGCGGCGGTGAGGTCCGGGCGGTGCAGGTAGCCCTGCGCGAGCGAGTCACCCGCCAGGTAGAGCTCGCCGAGCACGCCCGTCCCCACGGGGTTGAGCCCCTCGTCGAGCACGTAGCAGGGTTGGTCCGGATCGGGTCGGCCGATCGGGAGCGGCCCGGGATCGTCGGGAACGTACCGCCAGGTGACGGCGTTGATGGTCGCCTCGGTCGGGCCGTAGCAGTTGAACAGGGCGCGGCGGCCCCGGCCCCAGTGGTCGGCGAGCTCCGGATCGAGCCGCTCGGCGCCCACCATGAAGATCACCGACGGATCGACCCGCGCGTGGTCGGGCATCGCCGCGAGGAACGACGGCAGCAGGTTGATCACCGAGACGCGCTGCTCCGCGATGTACTCCAGCAGCTCGTCGCCGGGGACGCGCACCGCGTCGGGGGCGATCACCGACGTGGCCCCGGCCATCAGCGGCCCCAGCACCTGCAGCACCGAGATGTCGAAGCTGGGTGAGCCGGTCTGCAGCACGCGCTCGTCCGCGCGGAAGCCCAACGCCTCCATGACGAACGCCATGAGGACGGGCAGGCCGCGGTGGCTCACCGCGACGCCCTTGGGCCGCCCGGTGGTCCCGGAAGTGTAGATGACGTACGCCAGGGAGTCCGACGTGAGGCCTTCCCGGGCGTGCGCCGGGTCGGTCGCCTCGCCGGTCGTGTCCCACGGGTCCACGGCGCGCACCTGCACCCCGTCGGGCACGGAGGCGGTGGTAGCCTCCGGAACCCCGCCACAGGTCAGTACGGCCGACGGTGCCGCGTCCTCCAGGAGGAACCGCAGGCGCGCCGCGGGGTACGACGGGTCGAGCGGGAGGTAGACGGCCCCGGCCTTGAGCACGCCGAAGACCGCGACGTACCAGGGCAGTCCGCGCTCGGCGAAGACCGCGACGACGTCCTGCTGCCGTACGCCGTCGGCGAGCAGCAGGTGCGCCAGCCGGTTCGCGGCGTCGTCCAGTTCGCGGTACGTCAGCTGCCGGTCCTCGCACACCACTGCCGGATGATCAGGGGTCGCGGCGACGTGCCCGCCGAACACCTCGAGCAGCGGACCGTACTCGCCCCGCGGCGGCACCTCGCCCAGGGCCAGCATCGCGGCCCGTTCGTCGGCGGGCAGGGTGCCGATCGCCCCCACCGGGGTGTCGGGGGCGGCGACGACGGCGCGCAGGACCTCGGTGAGCCAGCGCCCGTAGGCCCGCACGGTGTCCGCGGAGAGCAGGTCGGTGCGGTAGCCGAGGCCCAGCGTGAGGCGCTCGCCGGGCAGGACCACGATCGTGAGCGGGTAGTGAGTGGCGTCGGTGATGTCGACGCCCGTGAGGTCGAGGCCCGGCTCGATCGGCTGCACGTGCCGGTCGGAGAGCGGGAAGTTCTCCGTGACCACCATGGTGTCGAAGAGCTCGCCGAGGCCCGCGGCGCGGGTGATCTCGACCAGGCCCAGGTGATGATGATCGGAGAGGGCCAGCGCGCGGCGGTGGACGTCGGCGAGCATCTCGCCGACGGGCCGCTCGGGCGTCGCCTGCACCCGGACCGCGATGGTTTCGCCGAGCTGCCCGACCATGGTGCCCACGTCGGGCACCTCCACCGGACGGCCGGAGACCGGGCACCCGAAGACGACGTCGCGACGGCCGGTCAGGCGGCCCAGCAGCAGGCCCCACGCGGTGTGCAGGACGCTCGTGAGCGTCACGCCGCGGCTGCGCGCGAGCTCGGTGAGGCCGCCGGTCAGGTCCTCGTCGAGCTCGACCAGGATGCGTTCGGGTGCGGCATCGGCGGCGCCGGAACCGGAGGGGGCCAGGAGCGTCGGGGCCTCGAGGCCGGCCAGCTCCTCCGCCCAGGCGGCGCGGGCCGCGGGGACGTCCCGCTCCGCGCGCCAGCGGTAGTAGCCGTCGAGCGGCGCGGAGGCGGGCGCCGCGGGGCCGCCGCCCAGCTCGGCGTAGATCGCGAGCAGGGTGCGGCCGGCGATCGGCATGGACCAGCCGTCGAGCAGCGAATGGTGGTTGGTCAGGGCCAGACGGTGACTGCGGGGGCCCGTGCGGCACAGCAGGAACCGGATCAGCGGCGCCGTCGACGGGTCGAAGCGGCGCGCCTGCTCGGCCGCGGCGATCGCGGCGAACTCCGCTGCCGGGTCGGGCCGGTCGGCGAGGTCGGCGAAGGTGAAGTCGGGGGCCACGGTCTCCGGAACCACCTGCACCACATCGGAGGAGGTGGTGTAGCCGAGGCGGGTCCGCAGCGAGGGCACGCGGCGCAGCAGCTCCGCGGCGGCCGCCGCCATCCGGTCGGGGTCGACGGGGCCGTCGAGGTAGGTCGCGGCCTGCACCACATAGACGTCGGGCTCACCATCGGCGAGCACCTGCGAGTGGTACGCGAGGCCCACCTGGAGGGCGGTGGCGGGCAGCACGTCGGCGATCGGGCCGTCCTGCTCCAGCAGGTCGATGTCCGCCTGGTCCAGCGTCACCAGGGGCAGGTCCGACGGGGTCAGGCCGCCACCGTCGGGCCCGATCCGCTCCGCGTGTGCCGCGAGCGCGCCCACGGCCTCCGACCAGCACTCCTGCAGCTCAGTGACCGCGGCGGCGTCGAGGACCCCGCCCGCGGCCGTCCATTCGACGGTGAGCCCGTCGTCGACGTCGAAGCAGTTGACCGCGAGTACCTGTTCAAGGGCCTTGCCCGCGGGATCGACGACGGAGAAGGGGGTCTCGCCCGGCAGTCGCCAGCCGCGGTCGGGCGCGGTGAAGCGACCGAGGTAGTTGAAGACCACGTCGGGCGCGTCCCCGAGGGGCTCGCCTCCGGGGTCGAGGTGCCGGAGTACGCCGTAGCCGATGCCCTCGCCGGGTACGCCGCGGCGGGCCTCCTTGACGGCGCGGACGAGCCGGCCGGCGGCGGCGCCGCCGGCGAGAGCCTCGTCGAGCTCCGCATCGGTCGCGGGGAGCGGTAGGCGGACGGGATGTTCCACGGTGAACCAGCCGACGGTGCGCGCGAGATCGGCGGAGCGGAGCACCTGCTCGCGCCCGTGGCCCTCGACGGTGACCGTCGCGGCCGACCGTCCCGCGGTTCCCGCACGCCGGCGGCGCAGGCGCAGTGCGAGCGCGAGCGCCGCGAGGAGCGTCTCCTCCGCGTTGGCGCGGTAGGCGCTCGCCAGGGTCGCGGTGACCGCCGCGGCGACGGGGGCAGCAGTGCGGGTGTACGTGGTCACGGCGGTGCCGACCCGATCGACGGCGGGATCCAGCAGGCGGACGCCGAGCCGTTCGGCATCGGCGAGCGCGGACCGCCAATGGTCGAGTTCGCCTCGGTACGTGCCGCTCTCGCCCTGCTCCGCCAGCGCGAGTGCGTGGGCGCGCCAGGGCGTGGCCTCGGCGCGGACGGCGGGGGTGCGGCCCTCCGCCGCATCGCGGTGCGCCTGCGGCAGGTCGTCGAGCAGGACCCGCCAGGAGACCCCGTCGACGGCGAGGTGGTGGATCACCAGGACCAGCCGGTCCGGTCCGTCGTCGGGGCGCACGATGCGGGCGCGCAGCACCACGCCGGTGGCCGGGTCGAGTTCGGCGGCCAGCTCGGCGGCCGTGGCCTCGACGGTGCCGGCGCCCTCGCCGACCTCGACCGGCGGGGCGGTGTCGCCGATGGTGAGCGTCCGCGAGCCCGAGAGGCGCAGTCGCAGCGCGGGATGCGCCTCGACGACGAGCTGCAGCGCCGTTCGCACCGATGAGGGCGTCGCGCCGACGGGCAGCTCCGGGGCGATCCACTGTGCGTAGCCGGCGAGGTCTCGTGGGTCCGGGTTGAGTTCCAGGAGAGCGGCGACGATCGGTGGCGCGAGGAACTCGCCGTCGGCCGGGACGACGGGGTCCTCCTCCTGCTCCGCCGTCTCCGTGGCATTGGCCGCCAGTGTCGCGAAACTGCTGCCGGAGAGGAAGTCCCGGGGCCGGATCTCCAGCCCCTGAGTCCGCAACTCGCTGCAGACGGTGATCGCACTGATGCTGTCTCCGCCCAGGCTGAAGAAGTCGTCGTCGACGCTCACCTCGGTGACGTCGAAGGCGGCCGCGACGACCGCGCAGAGGATGCGTTCGCGGTCGGTGCGCGGCGCGCGCCCACCGGACGCGGCGGCCGGCGCCGGGAGGGCGGCGCGGTCGAGCTTGCCGTTGATCGTCACCGGCAGCTCGTCGAGCACCATCACCGCCGACGGCACCATGTGATCGGGCGCGGCGGCGGTCAGGGCTTCCCGCACGCCGTCGCCGATCACGGCACCGGTCACGTAGCCCACCAGGCGATCCCGGCCGGCATCGGTGCGGACCACGGCAGCGGCGCTCGTCACGCCCGCGACGGCCGCCAGCGCGGTCTCGACCTCCGCCAGCTCGATCCGGTAGCCGCGGATCTTGACCTGGCCGTCGCCGCGGCCGAGGTACTCGTAGCCGGCGTCGCCGTGCCACCGCACGCGATCGCCGGTGCGGTACATGCGCGAACCGGGCTCGCCGAAGGGATCCGCGACGAAGCGCTCGGCGGTCGCGGTGGGCAGATTGAGGTAGCCCCGCGCCAGGTGCGGTCCGGCGAGGTACAGCTCGCCGATCTCGCCGTCCCGGACCGGTTGCAGCGCACCGTCGAGCGCGTAGGCCGCGGTGCCGGGAACGGCCCGGCCGATGACGGGCGTCTCGCCGGTCACGACCGCGGCGGTGGCGTCCACCGCGGCCTCGGTGGGGCCGTAGACGTTCACCGCGGGCACACCGGTGTCCGCGATCCGTCGCCACAGCGCGGGGCCGGTGGCCTCGCCGCCCAGGATGAGCAGCGCCGGGCGGTGGTCGCCGTCGAGCAGTCCGGCGTCGATGAGCGGGGCCGCCATCGACGGGGTCGTGTCGACCACGTCGATCCGGTCCGCGCGGTACGCGGCCAGGAGCGCGTCGGCGTCCCGGGCCGTGTCGGTGTCGTAGAGGTGCAGCGTATGCCCGCTCAACAGCCACAACAGCTGGTCGAGCGAGGCGTCGAAGGAGAAGGAATAGGTGTGTGCGCAGTGCAGGCGCCGATCCGGCTCGCCCGCAGTCGCGAGATCCGCGAGCGTCGCGCGATGGTGCCGCAGCAGGCTGGTGAGCCCGCCGACGCGGGCCGCGACGCCCTTCGGGCGACCGGTGGAGCCGGAGGTGTGAATGACGTACGCGAGGTGGTCCGGATGCCGCGGTGCGGCGAGCTCGGACTCGGCGAGCGGATCGCCCGACAGGGCGTCGAGGCGCGCGCGGACTCCCGCGTCGTCGAGCTGCAGCGACGGAGCGCCCTCGGGTGCAGCGGAACCGGACCGAGTGAGGAGCAGAGCGGGCCGTGAATCGTCGACGAGTTCCGCGTGCCGCGCGGCGGGGTGTGCGGGGTCCAGGTACTGGTACGCGGCACCCGCGTCGAGCACCGCCAGCAGAGCTACGACCAGGTCGACGCTCCGCGGTAGTGCGAGTGCCACCACGTCGTCGGCGCCGATGCCCTCCGCGCGCAGCAGCCGCGCGGTGCGGTGCACGCGGTCCGCGAGCTCGCCGAAGGTGAGCCGCTCGGCGCCGTGGACCAGCGCGAGCGCCGCGGGATCGCGCCGGGCCTGCGCGTCGAGCGCGGCCGGGACGTCCTGCGGGGGATGCTGGGCTTCCGGGGTACGAGCCCGGTCGATGAGGGCGTCCCGCAGGTCGGTGGGGAGGAGCTCGACCTCGCCGAGCGCGGGTGCCGCAATCGAGGTCAGCGCGGTGATGAGCGCGGTCACGGTGTCCAGGCGGCCCTGCACCTGCTCGGCCGACGCGGACCGCGCGTCCACCTCGAAGCCCACGAGGAGTCCACCCGAGGTTGTGGGGATCACGCTGAGGCCGTAGTCCTCCGGCGGTCCGCCCGCCACATTGCGCATGGTGCCCGCGGACCCCGCGAAGTCGAGGGTCAGATCGAAGGCCTTGAGGTTGATGCCACGACCGTGCAGCAGCGCACCCACGTTCGGGGCACCCAGATCGCGGGGCAGGTCCTCCCCACGGTAGCGCTGATGCTTCCGCATGCGGCGCATCGTCTCCGCCACCCGGGTGCTCAGGTCCGCGAGGCGGTCCACTGCGCGCACGGTGATGCGCAAGGGAAGTACGTTCACCGCCATGGCGGGGGTGCGCAGGGCGACACCGCCGCTGCGGCACATGAGCGGCATCGCGAAGACCACGTCGGACTCCCCGAGCGTGCGATGGAGGAAGGCGGCGTAGCAGCCGATCAGGACCTCGCCCCACGTGGTCCCGGACTCGTCCGCCACGCGGCGCAGGGCGTCGAAGACCTCGACGGGCAGCTCCGTGCGGGCCACGTGTACCGCGCCCGCGGGCCCGTCGAACGCCGGGCGCTCCGGCAGTTCCGGCAGGGGCGTCAGCTCGTCGCGCCAGTAGGCGCGGTCGATCTCGTGCCGCTCGCTCTCCCGGTACTCGCGATCGGCCGCGACGAAATCGGCGAAGGAGCCGAACGGGGATTTCGGCGGCTCGGTGCCGGCGAGCAGGGCCGTGTACTGGGCCGCGACGCGGCGCGAGAGCATCGCGGCGGAGTAGCCGTCGAAGACCAGATGGTGGCCCAGCTGCGTGTACCAGACCTCCGTGTCCGAGAGACGCAGGATGCGGAAGGCGAAGAGGTCCCGGTCGGTCATCGCGGCGCAGTGCGCCGCCAGGCGGGCGCGTTCGACGGTGATGGCCTCCTCCGCCGCCGCGCGCGGATCGGCCTCGCCCTGCAGGTCGACGACGTCCGGCTCGAGGTCCGCATCGTCGTCGATCCATTGTCGCGGCCCGTCCGGGGTCAGGGCCACCCGCAATCGCAGGCTGCCGGCCTCGGTGACGGTGCGCGCGATCGCTGTGCGGAGGGCCGCGACGTCGACGGGTGCGTCGCCGGCGATCTCCAGCACGTCGCCCACCACGTAGTAGGGCGAATCCGGTTCCAGCCGTTGGGCGTTCCAGATCCCGAGCTGGGCCGCGGTGAGCGGCAGCAGGTCCGGGGCGTCGGTGCCGGCCGGAGCAGGCGAAGGGGCGGCCTCTGCGAGGGTCACGTCGGGGGGCTCCTGGGCAGTGGTTCGGCTAGCGGGGGAGGTCGGCGCGCCGCGGACGGAGGTCAGTCCACGCGGCCTCGATGTGGTTGCGGCAGTCCTCGCGGGAGGCGGGACCGAATTCGACGGTCCATCCGGCGGGTACGTCGGCGAAGCGAGGCCACAGCGAGCGCTGTTCGAGGGCGTTGCGGAGCACGAGGAAGCCGCCGTCCGGGTCGTCGAACGGATTCATCCGCCCACCACGAGCTGCTGCCAGTGCGCCAGTTCGGGCTGTTCCGCGAGGTCCGGGAACTCCAGATCGGCGGCGCCCGCGTCGCGCCAGCGCTGGATGAGCGTCATGACCCGCACCGAGTCCAGGCCCAGGTCGAAGAGGTTCTCGTCGTCCGCGATCGATTGCGGGGGCACCTGGAGCAGTTCGGCGACGTCGGCGCGCACGCGGTCTGCGGTCAGCGGGAAGGTGGACATCTCGAAACCGTCTCCTTGGGGTAATCTGCGATGCGGTCAGGTAGGTAAGCCTACACTTTGCTGGAAGTAGGTCCTGCGTGCCGGACCATGCCGCCGTCCCGTTCGCCGCGCAGCACGCTCCCGATCAGCGCCGTGGCCCGACTGTTGGGAGAGACCCATGAAGTGGAACGATTTCGTCCTCACCCTCGCCGAGACCTCGCGGGTCGCGGAGAATCTGCTGCGCCTCGAGTTCGAGGTGGGCGGCGGCACAGGCGGCGGCTACGTTCCCATCACGCCCGGTGACGAGTCGGTCGCCTTCTACTTCTCGCCCGACGGCGAGGCGTTGCATGCCCGTCCCTCGGACGATCCCGGCGCCCTCGGCGGGTGGGAGATCGCCGATCCCGAGCGCAGCCAGGGCCATCGCAACTACTCGGTGCGTGCCTACGATCCTGAGACCCGGCGCATGACGGTCGACGTGGCCGAGCACGACCATGGTCCCGCTATCGAGTGGTTCCGCGCCGCACGGCCCGGCTGGCGTCTGCTCGCAGCGGGGCCGCGATCCTGGTACGAGCCGGCCTCCGACGCTTCGTGCCACGTTCTCGCCGGTGACCTCGCGGCGCTGCCCGCGCTCGCCCGTGTTCTGGAGGAGACGCCGGAGGGTATCGACGTGACGGTGATCGCGGAAGTCCTGGATCGCAGCGAGATCGCCTACCTTCCCGAGCGACCGGGTACCGCGGTGATCGAGATCATCGGGACCGGCAACGGTGCAGCGCCCAGCCGCCTGCCGGAGGTGCTGCGCACCGTCGACCTGCCGATCGACGGGTACCTGTGGCTCGCGGGGGAGGCGGCGGACACCCGTGCCGCGAAGAAGCACGTGCGCGGGCTGGGCTGGTCGCGCGACCGCGCTGACGTGGTCGGCTACTGGCGGCACGACGCCGAGGCCTGGACCCAGCGCTTCGAGGCCGCGGGCGAGGAGCGTCTGCGCGCGGTCTTCGCCGAGGCGCTCGCCGCGGGCAAGTCCCGGGATGAGGCCACCGACCTCTACGAGCAGGCTCTCGAGGCGGCGGGCTTGTAGTCGGTCGTTTTCTATTGTCGTGTCGGGTGATTCGCGCGCAGCACGGCGACCGCTGGCCGCTAGAAGGGTGGGGGTTTGAGCGGCCGGGTGGCGTCGTAGGCCTCGCCTGCGGCTTCGGCCTGAGCGCGTTCGTGGTCGCGGGCTCGGGTTTCGGCGTCGGTGTTGCGTTGTTCGTGGCGTTGGTGGCGTAGGAGTCGGTTCTGGGCGCGGAGTGCGATGCGGGCTTTGGCACGGCGTTTGGCGGCGGTCGCCAGTCCGTCGGGGTTCTTCGGTGTCGGTGGCCGCGTGGGTTCCGGCGCGTCCCAGATGATCTTCTCGAGTCCGGGGAGCAACTCACGGGCGGTGCCCGGTGGCACGGTGTAGTTGCCGCCGGTGGGGTGGCGCCATTCGATGGTGCCGTCGGGCAGGATGTCGGAGATCCAGCCGGTTTCGGTCTTGATCCGGTGGTGAAATCCGCACAGCGGTACCAGGTTCCCCGCCGTGTTCTTGCCGGCGACGGTGGTCGGTCCGCCCGTGGCGGGGTCGTCGTGGTCGTACTCGGCGACGTGATCGGCTTGGCAGCGGCCGGAGGGGGTGCTGCAGCCGGGGAAGACGCAGGTGGGGTAGGTCAGGCGCATGATCAGCAGTTGGTACCAGGTGGGCCGGTACCCGCCGGCGCCCCGCACGTGCACCTCACCTGTGCCGGGGTCGCGCCTGCCGAGGACCCGCCACTGCGTCCGGCTCGCCCTGATCAACTCCCCGGCCTGCGCGACGGTGACCGGACCGGAAATCCCCGGATCGTCGGTGAGGACCACCGCGCCGGTGCTCTGAGCTTCAGCGGGCTGCAGCCGCGGGACCGGCTGGTGCGCGCCGTCCGGGGCAAGGGCAACTTCGTCCGTGCCGGTATGGGCCTCGGCGTCGGCCGAATCCGTGAAGAGGTCGGGCTCACATGGCGTGTCCGCGCCGGTTCGGCTCGCGCTCGCGGTCTCGCTATCGGTGGTGGTGACCTCGGCCAGGTCGGTTTCGTTGAGGACGATCACCGCCAACGCGGTGACCTCCTGCGACATGGCCCCAGTCCGGCGCCGAGCCTCCTGCAGGTCACAGCCCTCACGCCCGCACAGACAGCCCAGACTCTCGTAGCCCTCGGCCAGCGCGAGCAGCGCGGCGACCTGCCGCTGCCCGAGCGTCCGGCCATCTTCCCGGCATACCGATCGCGCGACGGGCGCTACTGCCGCCGACAAGCGGATCGCCTGATCCTTGCCCATCACCGCTTCCAGATCGACCAGCCCATCGGCGCGGGCATGGAACTCGAGCCGCTCCCGCGGCGCCGGGGGAGGTGTCTGCCGCGCGGCGTCCGCATCCAGGCGGACCAGCATCGCTTTCGCGGCATCCGTCACCGCCCGCGTGGTGACCGCCTCACCGGAGCGGGCTGCGAGCCACCCGGTGACCTGTTCATCGAAAACCTTCGCCACCGGCTCATCAATCACGGCGGCCGATGCGCGGAGTACCTCCCGCACCAACGGCAGCGAGACTTTCCCTGCGGCGAACAGTTCGAACAATTGCGGGCAGCGCTCCCGCAGATCCAACCCCCGATGCACCGCCGCCCCCGCAGCACCCCGCCCTGTTCCGAGCGCGGCGCCGACCTCCGCGACCAGCTCATCCCAGTCATCGACGAACCGCCGCGAGGACTGCTCCCGCACCCGCCGCGCATCATCACGCAACTCGTACAGCCTGGTCAGCGCCGCCGACCGCTCCGCCTCCAACCGATTCTGCTCGACCGTCAACACCCGCAACCGCGAGAGTGCACCCGCAGCACTCAACCCGGACACCGCACCGTCGAACACCGACGGCAACGGGGAGAACACCCGCCGCCCCAGCGTGAACGCGTCGTCCGAATGATTCATACCTTCGATTCTATCGACCGATATCGAACGAAAACAGATCTTGACAAGCTATTTCTAGAGCGACATTTTCGAGTCGGCGGCGCTGCCCCGGGATCACCCCGCGTTCTTGGCGGCGGCGGACAGCAGGGGCACGTAGCGATCCAGCAGCCACGGCACGTCGAGCACGTTGGGCGAGCTGACCGCGTACACGAGCGGCGGATCGGTCAGGGGCACATAGGCCTTGCGCTGCACGGCCTTCAGGCTCGTGAACGACGGGTTGGCCTCCGTCGCCTCGCGCTTGGCGGCGTCGAGATACCACGAGGTGAGCACGTCGGCGTTGTACTTCGGCACGTTCTCCCAGCTCACCGGCGCCGCGAACTTGCCGGGAGGCGTCGCCTCGCGCAGCGCCGCCAGCTCGGGCAGGACGGTGAAGCCGAAGCCCTGCAGGAGCCGAACCCGCGGATCGGTGTCGAAGTAGAAGTTGAGGCTCTCCGTCGTGGTGGCGCTGGCGGCCGCGACGGTCTTGCCGGCGAACTCGGGGTGCGCGGTCTTGACCTCGGCGATGCGCTTGTCGGTGTTCGCGATCAGCGTCTTCGCTGCGGCCTCGCGGCCCAGGGCCTTGCCGACCAGCGTGGTCTGGTCCTGCCACGAGGTCTGCCAGTTGCGGCCCGGCTGCGCCACGGTGGGCGCGATCTTGCTCAACTGCGCGTACTGGTCGGCGGTGAGACCGGCCTGCACCGAGAGGATCACGTCGGGTTTGAGGGCGGCGATCTGCTCGAGTGGCAGCGACTGGCTCGACTCGGGTAGCAGGACCGGCTTCGCGTCGCCGAGCTTCTCCTGGACCCACGGCATGATGCCGCCGCCGTCCTTGCCCAACTCCGACTTCATGTCGCGCATGCCCACCGGCGTCACGCCCAGCGCGATCGCCGCCTCGGTGCTGCCCCAGCCGAGGGTGACCACGCGCTCGGGCCGCGCCGTGATCTCGGTGGTGCCGAGTGCGGAGGTGATCGACACGGGGAAGCCCGCGTCGTGCTGCGAGTGCTCGGTGTTCGACGGGCCGGAGCCGCAGGCCGCAGTGCCCGTGACCAGGGCGGCGGCGGTGGCGATGGTCAGGGCGGTACGAGTGATACGGGATGACCCGAACACGGTTTCTCCTCTTCGACGGGGTGTCTGTGTCGATGGACACAGACATTCGCATGACTGGCGAACTGGCCTTGATTTCAGGTATGCCTATCCTATCTAGGTTGTCGACGAGGGAGATACATGGGACAGCAGCACGCGATCGCCGATGTGGTCGGGATCGGGGCGGGGCCGTCGAATCTGGGGCTCGCCGCGGCCCTCGATGAGCGGAACCGAACGGGCCTGCCGCCGCTGTCGATGACGATCCTCGAACGCAAACCGTCCTTCGCCTGGCACCCGGGCATGCTGCTCGACGGCGCCACCATGCAGATCGCGTTCCTCAAGGACCTGGTGACGCTCCGCAACCCGCGCAGCCCGTTCACCTTCCTGAGCTACCTCGAGGCGCGCGGCCGACTCGTCGACTTCATCAACCACCAGACCTTCTTCCCGACGCGCGTCGAATTCACCGACTACCTCGCGTGGATCGCCGAGAGCGTCTCCGCCCGGATCGACTACGGCACCACCGTCACGGCCGTCGAGCCCGTGGACCCGGCCGTCGACGGTGCGCGGTGGCTCGTCCGGTACACGGGGCCCGACGGAGAGGGCGCCCTCCGCGCCCGGTCGGTCGTCGTGGCGACCGGCCTGCGCGAGCGGCTGCCCGAGTGGGCCAAGGCCGGCCCGCGCCTGTTCCACAATCACCGGCTGCTCGAGCACCTCGCGGTGGCCGACCTGGATCCCACGGCGCCGCACCGCTTCTTGGTCGTGGGCGGCGGGCAGAGCGCCGCCGAAGTCGCGCAGTACCTGCACCGGAACTACCCGAACTCCGTCGTGGAGAGCGTCTTCAACTCCTACGGCTTCCAACCCGCAGACGACAGTCCGTACGCCAACAAGGTCTTCGACCCCGCCGCCGTCGACGACTTCTACGACGCCCCCGACGAGGTGCGCAGCGAGCTCATGGCGCGGCACGCCACAACCAACTACGGCTGCGTCGACCTCGAGCTGATCAACGAGCTCTACGCCGTCGAGTACCAGGAGAAGGTGTCCGGCCATCGCCGTCTGCTGATGCGCCCTGCCACGATCGTCACCTCGGCGGTGGCGTCCGCGACAGGGGTGCGGGTCACCCTGCGTGACCGGATCGCCGATGCGACGAGCGGTCAGGACTACTCGGCCGTGGTGTGCGCCACCGGCTTCAGCTCCACCGGCGTCTCCGACGTGCTCGCCGGGTGGGACGTCGCGCCCGAGCGGATGCGGGTCGGCCGCGACTACGTACTCACCGTCGACGGTGAGCCACTGGACGGCCTGTACGTCCAGGGAGCCACCGAATCCACCCACGGCCTCGGCTCGACGCTGCTGTCGAACGTGGCCGTCCGCGCCGGCGAGATCCTCGACGGGATCGTCGCCGACACCAGCCTGAGCAGCGGCTTCGTGGCCGCGAAGGGAGCATGATGCGCGTCGTCACCTTCGGCTTCCAGACGTGGGGTCACCGCACGCTGTCCGCCGTCCTCGATGCCGGCCACGAGGTCACGCTCGCCGTGACCCATCCGGTCTCGAACAACCCGTACGAGATGATGTGGAACGACTCCGTCGAGGAGCTCGCCGCCTCGCGGGGCGTCCCCGTGCACCTCGCCAAGAAGCCGGACGAGGCTCTCTACGAGGCGGTCTCGGCCGCAGCGCCGGACATCATCGTCGCCAACAACTGGCGCACCTGGCTGCCGAAATCGATCTACTCGATGCCGCGGCTCGGCACCCTCAACATCCACGACTCGCTGCTCCCGAAGTACGCCGGCTTCTCGCCGCTGATCTGGGCGCTCATCAAAGGCGAGACGCACGTGGGCGTCACCGCGCACCTCATGGACGAGGGCCTGGACACCGGGCCGATCATCGCGCAGGAGTCCGTCGCCGTCGGCCCGGCCGACCGCACCGTCGACCTGTTCCACCGCACCGTGGACCTGATCGGCCCGCTGGTGGCCCGCGCGCTCGGCGAGCTGGAAGCAGGCACGGCGCAGCCGATCCCGCAGGATCCCGCCGCCGCGACGTACTTCCACAAGCGCTCCGATGCCGACAGCCGCATCGACTGGTCGTGGCCCGCCGACGCCATCGAGCGGCTGATCCGCGCGCAGTCGGACCCGTACCCGAACGCGCACACCATCTTCCGCGGCGAACGCCTCGCGATCACCGCGGCCTCGGTCTCCACCAAGCGGTACGGGGGCACACCCGGCCGCGTCTGCGTACCCGACGGTGACGGCATCGCCGTCGTCGCCGGCCCCGACGCCTGGCGCGCCGGGAACCCGGCGCTCATCGTCGAGACCGTCCGCACCGCTGACGGTGCCGAGCACCCCGCCGCGAAGATCCTGGGCGACTCCGGCGCCTATCTCGGCTGAACGGTGGGAGCGAACATGCACGCTTTCATCACCGGCGCCGCTTCCGGGATCGGCGCCGCGACCGCCCTGCGGCTCGCGCGCCGCGGGCCCGTCGCCATCGCCGACCGCGACGCCGACGGACTGGTCGACACCGCGCGGGCCGTCACCGCCGCCGGTGGAACGGTCACCTCGCACGTCGTCGACGTGACCGACGCCGACGCCGTCGAGGCCGCCCTCGACGCCGCGGAGAAGGCGGGTGGACCGGTCGATGCGCTCGCGCACTGTGCCGGGATCCTCGTGGCCGGGCCACTCCTCGAGACGGCTGCCGCCGATTGGGCCGCCGCGTTGGCAGTGAATCTCACGGGCACGGTGAACGTGCTCACCGCCGCCGCCCGCCGCATGGCGGACCGGGGAGCGGGCGCGGCCGTCGTCGTCGGCTCCAACGCGGGCAACGGCCCGCGGGTGGGCCTCGGCGCCTACGGGGCGTCGAAGGCCGCCGCGCACAACGCGACCCTGACGCTTGCCCTCGAACTGGCCGGCAGCGGCGTGCGGATCAACGTGGTCGCACCCGGCTCGACCGCCACGCCCATGCAGACCGCCTTCGGGGGTGCGGCCGCAGCCGAGGCGGCGATCGCGGGCGATCTCTCGCGGCACCGGCTCGCGATCCCGTTGGGGCGCATCGCCGATCCCGAGGACATCGCCGGCGCGATCGACTATCTGCTCTCGCCCGATGCGCGGCACGTGACCGCGCACGTACTCACCGTCGACGGAGGCGCCACCGTATGACCAGCACGCAGACCAGGTACTTCCCGGAGGAGTTCGCCGCGCGGTACCGCGCGGCGGGCTACTGGACTTCAGAGACCTTCGCGGACTTCCTGCCCGACGCGGTTGCCCGCTTCGGCGATGCCGAGGCGCTGGTCGCGCAGGACCACACCGGCACACCGGTGCGACTGAGCTACCGCGAGCTGGACAGGGCGGCGGCCGTGACCGCCGTGGGGCTGCGCGCCAAGGGGATCGCCGCGGGAGACCGCGTCGTGCTGCAATTGCCGAACACGGCCGAATTCGTGACGGTGCTGTTCGGGCTCTTCCGGATCGGCGCCGTTCCCGTGTTCGCGCTGCCCGCGCACCGGCGTAGCGAGCTCGTGCACTTCGTGTCGACGTCCGGGGCCAGGGCCCTGATCACCGCCGACACGATCAACCGCTTCGACCACCGTGGCCTCGCCGCCGAGGTGGCCGCGGAGACCGGCGTCGAAGCGCTCGTCGTCGACGACGAGCCGTTCGGGGCCGGCGAGAACGGCGCTACGAGCGGGGCGCCGGTTGCCGTCGACCCGGAATCCCTGGCCTTCCTACAGCTCTCCGGCGGCACCACGGGTGTGCCGAAGCTGATCCCGCGGACGCACGCGGACTACCTGTACTCGGTGCGCGAGTCCGCGAAGATCTGCGGCCTCGGCCCCGGCACGCGCTTCCTGGTGGTCCTGCCCGTGGCGCACAACTTCCCGATGAGCAGCCCCGGCATCCTCGGGGTGCTGTGGGTGGGCGGCACCGTCGTTCTCGGGACGGATCCCGCACCGTCGACGGCCTTCCCGCTGATTGAGGCCGAGCGGGTGACGATGACCTCGCTCGTGCCGCCGCTCGCGATGCTCTGGCTGCAGGCCAGGGCAGGTGGGGGCGCCGGTACCACTGCCGACCTGTCCAGTCTGGACGTGCTGCAGGTCGGGGGCGCGAAGTTCCCGCCCGAGGCCGCGCGGCGCGTGACCCCCGAGCTCGGCTGTCGCCTGCAGCAGGTCTTCGGGATGGCCGAGGGACTGGTCAACTACACGCGCGACGACGACCCCGAGGAGCTCGTGCTCGGCACGCAGGGCCGCGCCATCTCGCCCGACGACGAAGTGCGCGTCCTCGACGAGGACGGCACGCCCGTCGCGCCCGGTGAGCCGGGACTGCTGTGGACCCGGGGGCCGTACACCATCCGCGGCTACCTGGGCGGCGTGGACGCCGAGTCCTTCGACGCGGAGGGCTTCTACCGCACCGGCGACATCGTGCGGCGGCTGCCGAGCGGCCACCTCGTGGTCGAGGGGCGCGCCAAGGACCAGATCAACCGCGGCGGCGAGAAGATCGCCGCCGAGGAGGTGGAGAACCACCTCCTCGCCCATCCGCTCGTCATCGACGCGGCCGTCGTGGCCGTGGCCGACGACTTCCTGGGGGAGCGGACCTGCGCCGTCGTCCTCACGGGCGGGGGCGAGCGGCCCACCGTGCCCGAGCTGAAGAAGTTCGTCCGCTCGCGCGGCGTGGCCGAGTACAAGGTGCCCGACCGGGTGGAGTTCGTCGACGAGTTCCCCACGACGGGCGTCGGCAAGATCAGTCGCCGTGAACTGCGGCGCGCGCTGGCGGATCGCCTCCGACGCGAGGACGACGCGCGCACGAACGAGGAGAAGCTGTGAGCCTGCCGAAGACGGTCGTCTACGACCTGCCCGAGATCGAATGCGCCGACACCGTCGACTGGACGGTCGAACCGTCCCGCGCCGTGCTCCTGATCCACGACATGCAGGAGCACTTCGTGGGCCCCTTCGAGCGCGACGCCGAGCCGCTGCGCACCGTCGTCCCGAACATCGTGGCCCTGCGCGCCGCGGCCCGCGCCGCCGGCGTGCCCGTCGTCTACACGGCGCAACCGGGCGATCAGGACCCGGAGGAGCGCGCCCTGCTCACCGACTTCTGGGGCCCGGGCCTGACGACGGCGAACCAGGACATCATCGGCGAGCTGAGCCCCGCCGATGACGACGTGCTGCTCACCAAGTGGCGCTACAGCGCCTTCGCCAAGTCGGACCTCGCC
The DNA here is from genome assembly GCF_007858445.1 of Tsukamurella sputi. GTDB lineage: Bacteria > Actinomycetota > Actinomycetes > Mycobacteriales > Mycobacteriaceae > Tsukamurella > Tsukamurella sputi. Next base: position 584,772 of record NZ_VIGV01000003.1, read on the forward strand.
GAGCGGATGCGCGCCTGGGGCCGCGATCAGCTGGTGATCGTGGGCATCTACGCGCACATCGGGATCATGACGACGGCGCTCGACGCCTTCATGCGCGACGTGCAGCCCTACGTGGTGCGCGACGCCGTCGCCGACTTCTCCGCCGAGGATCACGCGGGCGCTCTCACCTACGTCTCGGGCCGATGCGGCAGAGTGGAGACCACGGGCACGGTTCTGGAGGCAATGCGATGACGGCGAGCACGAGCGGGGAGAGCGACCATCAGCACTTCCTGCTGACCGCGGCCGGCCAGCGCCTGGCGGCGCGGGGCACCGCGGGGACCTTCACCGACCCGTACGCCGCGGCGGCCGCGCTGCGCGCCGGCAGCGTGCCCGCAGTGGTGGGTGCGCTGCCCTTCGACCTGGCCGATCCCGCCGCGCTGACGGTGCCCGAGCACTTCGGTGACGTGGCGGTGGCCACCGGAAGCGGAGCGAGCGGGGCCGATGCCCGGGCCGCCGGCACCGCCGCCGAGCTGCCGACGCTGACCCAGACCGCGCAGCACCCCGCGCCGGCCGAGCACGTCGACCGGGTGCGCCGCGCCATCGCGCTCATCGGCGACTCCGAGCTGCAGAAAGTCGTGCTGGCGCGCGCCGTCGACTTCGAGGCCGATGCGCCGCTCGCCCCGATCGCCGTGGCCGCCGCGCTGGAGCAGCGCGACCTCGAGGGCAACGCCTTCGCCGTGGACCTCGGCGCTGCGGGGGAGACCTACCGCGGCCGCTGGCTGGTCGGCTCGAGTCCCGAGATCCTCGTCGGCCGGATGGGCGGCACCGTCTTCTGCCACCCCTTCGCGGGGACCGCGACCTCGCCCGACGGGCTGTTGGACTCATCGAAGGACCGCGAGGAGCACGCCTACGTCGTCGACGAGATCGCGTCCGCGCTCGCGCCGCTGTGCGCGGAGCTCGACGTGCCCGCCGCACCGTCGGTCACCCGGGCCGGGCCCGTGTGGCACCTCGGCACCAAGATCGAGGGCCGCCTGGCCGATCCGTCGACCACCGCGCTCGACCTCGCGCTCGCGCTGCACCCCACCCCCGCCGTCTGCGGTTTCCCGCGGCGCACCGCCGCCCGCGCCATCGCCGACATCGAGGGCGAGCGGGGCTTCTACGCCGGGGCCGTCGGCTGGACCACGGCGAACGGCGACGGGCACTGGCGCGTCAGCATCCGGTGCGCCGAGCTCGACGGTGCGCGGCTGCGCGCCTACGCGGGCGGCGGCATCGTCGGCGCCTCCGATCCGCAGGCCGAGCTCGTGGAGACCCGCAACAAGCTGCGCACCGTGCTGGGCCCGTTCCGGCTCACCGAGACCGCGCGGAGCTGAGGGTGGCGGACTGGACCGGCAGCAGGCTGCCGGTGTTCTTCGAGGCGCTCGAACAGCAGCCCGACCACCGGCCGATCGCGGTCGACGCCGCGACCACGCCGCGGCAGCTGGTGCTGCGCACGACGTTCGGCAACCCGTCGCGCACGCTGCCCGCGGGCCTGCTCATCATCGGGCACCAGGTGGGCGAGGCGCTGGTGCCGGTGGTGATGGGCCTCGCGATCGACCGGGCCGTCCAGACCGGCGACTGGGCGGCCACGATCCGCTGGGTGCTGGTGCTGGCGGTCCTGTTCGCCTTCCTCTCGTTCAGCTACCGGTTCGGTTCGCGCATCGGCTTCCTCGGCATGAACACGGTGCAGCACCGGCTGCGCACCCAGGTGACCGACCGGATCCTCGATCCGCGCGGTCTCGGCGGCGGGCATCCGCCCGGGGTGCTGCTCTCCATCGCCACGTCCGACGTGCAGCGGCTGGCGATGTCGGTCGCGCTCGGGCTCTACCCCGTGGGTGAGCTCGCGGCCATCGTCTTCTGCGGCGTGGTGCTGCTGTCGATCTCCTGGCAGCTGGGCCTGCTGGTTCTGCTCGGTGCGCCCGCGATGCTGTGGTGCCTCGACAAGGCGGGCGGGTCGCTGCGCGCGCGTAGCGAGGCCGAACAGCGCGCCGCCGGCGAGGCAGCCGGGGCCGCGGCCGATCTCGTCGCCGGGTTCCGCGTGGTCAAGGGCATGCACGCCGAGGCCGAGGCGGACCGTCGCTACCGGTCCGCGAGCGCCCGCGCCCTCGCCGCCGTCATCAAGGCCCGCCGTTCCGAGGGCGTCTACGTCGGGGCGATGGAGGCCGTCGCCGCCGTCTTCGTCGTGCTCGTGGGCGTGCTGGCAGGCATCAAGACCGTGCACGGCGACCTCACCGTCGGACAGCTCATCACCGTCGTGGGCCTCACCCAGGTGGTCATGGCGCCGCTGCAGGCGATGGGCACCAACGTCGGCAAGTTCTGGGTCGCGGGGAACGCCTCCGCGAAGCGCGTGCTCATGGTCTTGCAGGCGCCCTTCGCGCGCGACGAGGGCGCTCTGCACGCGCACGACGGCGACGCGGTGCCCGTGCGCATCACGGGGATCCCCGCGGGCGACGGCGTCGTCGACCTGGAGTTCCCGTCCACCGGCGTCACCGCCGTCGTATGCGGCGCCGAGACCACCGCGGCCGCGACCGCGCTGCTGGCGCGGACCGGGGCGCCGCGCCCCGGTGCGTCGGTCACCGTCGGTGACACCGATCTGTACGACCTCATCCAGCCCGCCGCGCTGCGGACGGTCCGCGTCGCGCCGCATGCCACCACGCTGTTCGAGGGCACCGTCGAGGAGAACGTCGCCGCGGGCGGAGCGCCGGACCGCGTCGCCGCCGCGCTCCTCGCCGCCGCCTGCGACGACGTCCTGGATGTCCTGCCCGACGGACTGCGGACCTCGGTCGGCGAGGCCGGGCGGCTGCTCTCCGGCGGCCAGCGGCAGCGCGTCGCGCTGGCTCGCGCCCTCGCCAGCGACACCCGCACGCTCGTGCTCGTCGACCCCACCAGCGCGGTCGACTCCGTCACCGAGGCCACGATCGCCGGCCGGCTGGGCGCGGCCCGCGAGGGCCTCGCCACCGTCGTCTTCACCGCGTCCCCCACACTCATCGCCGCGGCCGACACAGTGCTCACCGTGACCCCCGCCGGAGCGGAGGTCCGCGTATGACCGCGCCCACGACCACGGGAACGCTGCCGATCGCGACGGGTGCCGCCACCTTCCGGTACGCCCGCGGGCTGCTCGCGGGCGAGCGTGGTGCGCTCGCCGTGGTCTTCGCGGTGCTACTCGCGGGTGCCGCGCTCGGCCTCGCCGTGCCCTGGGGTTTCGGCGCGATGGTGGACGTGGCGATCGAGGACGGCGGCTACCGCGACGTGCTGCGGATCGGCGGGCTCATGGCGGCCGCGGCGATCGCCTCCGCGGCGTTCACCGGCCTCGGCATCGCGCTGACCGCGCAGCTCTTCGAGACCGCGCTGGCGCGCCTGCGCGAATCGATGGTCGGCGCCGCGCTCCGTCTCTCGCAGGCGCGGGTCGAGGAGGCCGGTTCCGGCGACCTGGTCTCGCGGGCCACCGACGACGTCGGCGTGGTCAGCCAGGCCATCTCCCGCGGCGTGCCCGCCCTCGCCCGGTCGGGATTCGCCGTCGCGGTGACCATCGCGGGTTTCGCGGCGCTGGACTGGCGGTTCCTGCTCGTCGTCGTCGTGGTGCTGCCCGTCTACGTGCTCGGCGCGCGGATGTACGTGCGCGCCGCTCCGCCCGTCTACCGCGCCGAGCGGGTCGCGATGGCCGAGCGCGCGCACCACATGCTCGGCTCCATCCGCGGACTGCCCACCGTCCACGCCTACGACCTGATGGACCGCGCCGGCCTGCGCGTCAGCGACGGATCCTGGCGCGTGGTGCGGTGGACGATGCGCGCCCGCATCGTGCAGAACCGCCTCTTCGGACGGGTCAACCTCGCCGAGTTCGTCGGCATGGCCGCGATCCTCGTGCTCGGCTTCGCCCTGGTCGACGCGCGTCTCGTCACCGTCGGCGCCGTCACCACCGCGATGCTGCTCTTCCTGCGCCTGTTCGGGCCGATCGGCGCGCTGCTCATGGTCATGGACGACATCCAGTCGGCGGGCGCCTCGCTGGCCCGCATCGTCGGCGTCATCACGCTCGCCGACGACGACGCGTCGAGCGCACCGTCGGGCGAGGTGCCCGTGCGCGACGGGCCGCCCGCGGTCGAGGTCGACGCCGTCGCGTTCGGCTACGGCACCGGGCGCCGCGTGCTCGACGCCGTCAGCGTCCGCATCGCGCCGGGGGAGACGGTCGCCGTGGTCGGAACGTCGGGCGCGGGCAAGAGCACTCTCGCCGCGCTCATCGCCGGAGTGCACACGCCCGACGCGGGCGTCGTGCGGATCGGCGGGACGGACCTCGCGACGCTGCCGGACGCCGCGGCGCCGGTGTTGCTCACCCAGGACGTGCACGTCTTCGCCGGCACCCTCGCCGAGGACCTGCGCATGGCGGCACCGTCGGCCACCGACGAGGAGCTGCGCGCCGCACTCGAACGGGTGGGCGCGGGCGAGTGGGTGGCGGAGCTCGGCGGTGGATTCGAGGCCGGCCTGGAGACCGTCGTCGGCGCCGGCGGGCACGCGCTCACGCCGCAGCGCGAGCAGCAGCTCGCGCTGGCCCGCCTGGTCCTGCTCGACCCGCCCGTCGCGATCCTCGACGAGGCCACCGCCGACGCCGACAGTGCCGACGCCGACGTGCTGGAGGAGGCCGCGCAGGCCGCGCTCGCCGGACGCACCGCCCTCGTCGTGGCGCACCGGCTCAGCCAGGCCGCGCGGGCCGATCGGATCCTGGTGATGGAACGCGGCGCCGTCGTCGAACAGGGCACGCACGACGAACTGCGGCGTTCCGGCGGACGGTACGCCGCGCTGTGGTCCGCGTGGAGCCGACACCGGTGAGCGTGGAGTACGCGATCGGCCCCCTCCGCCCCGGTGACGGAGAGGCGATCGCGGCATGGCGGTACGAACCGCCCTGGGACGTCTACGACCTCGCGCCCGACGAGGCCCCGACCGCGGACGAGGGCTACCTCGGCGTCTACGACGGCGACGTCCTGCTCGGCTTCTTCTGCACCGGGGAGGAGGCCCGCGTCCCCGGCCTCGCCGCGGAGTCGTCGACCTCGGGGTCGGCATGGCTCCGGATCGCACCGGGGCCGGGCGCGGCGCGGGTTTCGCGCGCGCCGTCATCGCCCACCTGCGCGCCGACGGCGCCACCCGCGTGCGTGTAGTGGTCCAGGCGTGGAACGCCCGCAGTCTTCGGCTGTCGACAGGGCTCGGCCTGCAGCGGACCGGCGTCGTCGTCGTGGAGCAGGGCGGCGAGGAGGTCGAGTACGCGGTGCTCGAGGGCGATCTGCGCGACCTTCCGTAGCTCCGCCCGGGTGAACTCGTCCGGGCGTCAGGCGCCGTGGAAGGCGCGGTAGACCGCCGAGCCGTAGAACGCGCCGATCCGCTGCGAGTCGCCCCGCCACTGCGGACCGGCGTCGTCCGGCCGGCCGTCGAGCATGGAACGCACCGCGGCCTCGCACGCCGAGACGAAGAGCTCCATCAGCATGGGCAGCTTCTCGTCGAGGTCCTGCATGTCCCACCAGCGGATGAGGGCGGGCCGGATCCATTCCTCGGCCTGCTTCGCGAGCGTCGCGCGGGCGCCGCGCACCCGGTGCACGACCTCCGGATCGGTGACGCCGGAGAACAGCAGCTGCCAGGTGTCGGCGCGCTCGTTGACCGCGTCGAGGAGGCCGCGCATGCCGATGATGAAGGCCGTCTCGGGGTCCTCGCCGTGCGCGCTGTGCAGCGACGTGAGGACGTAGGTCATCATCGTCTCGGTCTCGCGGTCGAGCAGCTCGGTGATGAGCGCGACGCGATCCGGGAAACAGGAGTAGATCACGGGCCGGGTCACCTGCAGGCGGTCGGCGACGGTGCCGATCGTGACGGCGGGCAGGCCGTCACGCGCTGCGATCTCCAGCGCGGCGTCGAGGACCTGGGGGCGGCGGCGCTCGGGCCCGAGGTGTTCGGCACGGCGGCGTCCGCGGTTCGCGGTGGTAGGCATTCCGCACATTTTACGCGGGTGGGCTGCTCGGTGGCCCGTCCCGGCGCGCCGGAGGTCCGCACCGCCCGTTCATGCGACGTTCACCATCCGGTCCGCGCCTACCCGTAGCCTTCGCCCCGTGATGGATCTCGACCTGCCCGTGGGCATCGATTTGAGTGCGGTCAGCGGCCGCGAGGCGCTGCAGAAGATCGTCGACCTCCGGGCGACCGAGGGCTTCTCGGTGAACGACGACGATGACGACGATCCGGTTCTGCTCACCCCCGAGCGTCATGTCGTCGACACGTGGCGCGAGGGCTACCCGTACACGGAGCGGCTGGCCCGGTCCGAGTACGAGCGGGACAAGCGCCTGCTGCAGATCGAGCTGCTCAAGCTGCAGCGCTGGGTCAAGGACACCGGCCAGCGGCTGGTCATCGTCTTCGAGGGCCGCGACGCCGCGGGCAAGGGCGGCACCATCAAGCGCTTCATGGAGCACCTCAACCCGCGTGGCGCGCGCGTGGTGGCGCTGGTCAAGCCCACCGAGCGCGAGGCCGGCGAGTGGTACTTCCAGCGCTACATCGATCACTTCCCGACCAAGGGCGAGATCGTCCTGTTCGACCGCTCCTGGTACAACCGCGGCGGCGTCGAGCGGGTCATGGGCTTCTGCTCGGATGAGCAGCACGAGCGCTGGATGCACCAGGTGCCGCTGTTCGAGAAGATGCTGGTCGAGGACGGCATCGACGTGACCAAGTTCTGGTTCTCCGTGACGCAGCTCGAGCAGCGCACCCGCTTCGCGATCCGCCAGATCGACCCCGTGCGGCAGTGGAAGCTCTCGCCGATGGACCTCGCCTCGCTGGACAAGTGGGACGGCTACACCGCGGCGAAGGAGGAGATGTTCACCGCGACGGACACCGACTACGCGCCGTGGACCGTGGTGAAGAGCAACGACAAGAAGCGCGCCCGCCTCAACGCCATGCGCTACATCCTGGACAAGTTCGACTACGACAACAAGGACATGGACGTCCTCTCCACCGGGCCGGACCCGCTCATCGTCGGGCGCGGCCGCGACCTGATCAGCGACTGATCGGCAGCGGAGCGGAGCGGGTGCGCCGGGTCCGTCGAGTACCGTTGTCGCCGTGCGTTCTCTGACGGCTTTCCTCCTCGTGCTCGTGGCGATCGCTGCCACGTTCGTGGCGGTCCCCGCCGCCTGGGCGAAGAACACGGTGCTCGACCGCGCCGAGTTCACCACGCTCATGGAACCGCTGGGCCGCGACGCCGGCGTGCAGGACGCGATGGCGCAGGAGATCGCCCAGCAGGTGCAGCGCTTGCTCACCGAGCAGGGCGATGCCCGGCCGCCGCTCGAGGCGATCACTCCCTACGTCTCGACCTACGTGCACGGGCCGCAGTTCCCCGCCGCGTTCACCGAGGCCGTGGGCCAGGTCCACACCTGGCTACTGGTGCGGCCCACCGCGGAGCAGCGCCTGCGCGGCGCCACCACCGCCGAGATCGATCTCGCGCCGATGATCCGCGACGTGGCGGCCGCCAACAACGTCAAGGTGAACGTCCCCGAGCGGGTCACCATCGACCTGTCCGGCACCGGCGCCAACCGGGACCTGTTCCGGGCCGGACGGTACGCCTCCGTCGCCGACACGATCCGGCAGGCGGCGTGGATCGCGCCCCTGACGGCGATCGCCGCCGCGCTGCTCGCGCTCCTGGCCGCGCACCGTCGGGGATTCATGCTGTTCTACCTGGGGCTCGGCGTCGCGGTGGCGGCGGGAGTCACCTGGATGCTGTGCGTGGCCGCGCCGTCGTACGTGACGAGCCGCAGCGGGTCCGGCGGCCTGAGCCCGACGGTGCTCGACGCGGCGATCGCGCAGGTGACGAAGAGCCTGACGCCGTGGATCGTGACCGAGGCCGCGGTGGGCGGTGCCCTGGCGCTGTTGGGGCTGATCTTCGGCGGTTTGGGGGCGGTCGCCGCGCGCCGTGCGGAACGGCGGGCCTGGTGAGGTCGACGGCGCGGCCCACCGTCGCGACCTTGACCTACAAGGACGGCACCACGAACCCCGTCCGGATCTTCCGGGGACCGGATCCTGCGGCGCCCGTGCTGATGATCTGGCCGGGCGTGAACGTACCGGCCGGGTACTTCGACGACTTCGGCCGCGGACTGATCGACGCCGGGTTCAACGCGCTGGTCTCCGAGCTTCGGGGGCAGGGGGATTCGCGGCCCCGCGGTGCCGCAGGCACCCACGGTTTCCAGGACGTGGTGGTCGAGGACTATCCCGCCGTGTCGGCCCTGGCTCGCCAGAAGTTCCCCGACGCTCCACGAATCCTGCTGGGGCACAGCCTGGGTGGCCTGATGGGCACGATGTACGCGGCGCGGGCCCGACGGAATCTCGCCGGCGTGATCCTGATCGCCTGTGGCACGGGGTATTACAAGCTCGACGGCCTCTCGGGGACGGCTCGCCGGATCGGGACGTCGGTGGCCGCGCGTGCCGCAGCCCGACGGGGCCACTGGTCCGGTCCGGACGGACTGGGCGAGGTTCCCGCCGGGATCGTCGCCGATTTCGATCACCTCGTGCAGACCGGCGACTTCAACGTCGCCGGTGCGGATGTGGACTACGAGGCCAGGCTGGCCGGCACGCGCACGCCGGTGCTGACGGTGGCGATCGCCGGCGACGAGCTGGTGTCGGATCGGCAGTCGCGGTTCGTGGGGGAGAAGTTCGCCGCGTCCGAGCACCTGCGGATCGAGGAGTCGCTGGGGCACAACCAGTGGATCCTCTCGCCCGATGCGGTGATCCCGGCGTTGTCGGGGTGGATCGCGCAGTCCCTGTCGCGCGGCTGAGGGCGGTCGCCGCCGGATGGGTGTAGTCGGTCGCGACAGCGATGCGTCCGGCGTATACCCCTACGAAAGGGCAGTTCAGTAAGGTATTTGAGGGTGGGGCGATGCGTGCGACGCATCGCTTCCGTGTCGGCGTGAGCGGCGCAGCCGTCATCGATGGTCGGGTATCCGTGTTCGTCCCCTGCGCGACGCCGATCCGCAGGCCCGCCGTTCGCTCCCCGACGGGAAGCCGTTCGTGCGGTAGGGGACCGGCCTACCCCCGCGCCGCGTTCCGTCCCCCGCTGGACGCCGGACAAGGTTGGTAGGGGACCGGTCCACCCCCGCGCGGCATTTCCTCCCCTGCTGGGCGCCGGGGCGCTGCTGGCGGTGAGTGCTGGAGGTCAGCCCGCGAGGCCGGTGACCAGCACCGGGTTGTGCGCGGGTGCCAGCCATTTCAGCAGGGTGATCAAGTCGTCGCGGCCGATGGCCACGCAGCCGAGGGTCGGCTGACCGTCGGTGACGTGCAGGAACATCGCGCCGCCCTTGCCCGGCGTGTGGCTCGGGTTGTTGTCGAAGTGCACGGCGTAGTCGTACACGGGGCCCGCGTCGTAGAGGTTCTCGCTCTGCGGGCCGGGGCTGGCGGCCTGTACGATCATCCGGTCGTAGGTCGGCGAGGCGACGTTGCCGTCCCACCAGTGCTGATTCGTCACCTTGGTGTACGGGAGCGCGGTGCCGGGGTTGTCCTGCCGGCCGAACGCCAGGTCGAGGGTGAAGACGCCGAACGGGGTGCGGGGCACGCCGTCCTTGCCCTCGCCGATGCCCTGCGACCCGACCTTGCCCGGGACCGGGCCGTAGACCTTCGTCCAGCCCTGCGCGAGCAGTGCCCAGGCCGAGACCTGCACGTCGGTCGAGGAGAACGACGGTGCCGCCACCGTGATGATCTCCCTGGCCGCCGGCGCGGCCGCGACCGCGGCGTCGAGCAGCGCCTTGTCGGCGTCGGCCGCCATCGCCTGCGGGAGCGTCAGCGATGAGGCGAGCGCTGCGGCAGGGAGGGCAGCGAGTCCCACCAGCACCTGACGCCTCTTGAGAAACATGCGTCACAGTATGGCACAGAATGGGTCCGCACACCGCGGTGTGCTGGAGTGCCTACGTGCCAGTCCGCAGGTGCTGCTCCACGCGCTCGACCTTGGCGGTGAGCTGGCCGGTGTGGCCGGGGCGGATGTCGCACTTGACCACGAGGGAGACGCGCGGCGCGGACTCTGCGAGGCGATCGACGCACGCCTTGATCACCGCCATCACCTCGTCCCACTCGCCCTCGATGTTGGTGAACATCGCGTTGGTCTCGTTGGGCAGGCCACTGGCGCGGACGATGGCGACGGCCTCCGCGACGGCGGCGGCGACACCACCGTCGGGATCGTCGTGGTCGCCACCCATCGGGCTGATCGAGAATGCAGCGATCATTGCTTTCCTTCCAGTTCAGGGCGGTGCGAGTCGAAGAGTCGTCCGCGTCGTTCCTCGAGCGCGCTGCCGAGCGAGAGCACCACGTCATCGTCGTACGGATGCCCGACGATCTGGATGCCCGTCGGCATACCGCACGTCGCGAAGCCGCTGGGCACCGCGAGTACCGGGCAGCGATTGTTGACGTTGAAGGGCATCGTCAGCAGGCCGTCGGTCCACGGGACGGTGCGGCCGTCGATCTCGATGCCGTCCGCCATCGTCTCGCCGGCGGGGAAACCGACTGCGGCACTGGTCGGGCAGATCAGCGCGTCGAAGCCCGTCATCGCCTCGGCGAGGCCCTGCTGGAAGGCGTACTCCGCGCGGGCCGCGTCGAACATCGTGAAGTGCTCGCGCGCAGACGACGCCAGGGTGAGGAAGTCGCGCGCGTAGTCGGTCATCTCGGCGGTGCGATCGCCCACAATTGTGCCCATCATGGACGCCGTCATCTGGGCGAAGTGCGCGGCGAGGCCGGTGCGCATGACGTCCAGATCCCACCCCATCCGCACCTGTTCGACGGTGGCCCCTGCCGCGGCGAGGTCGTCGGCCGCGGCGCGGGCGTTCGCGATCACCTCGGGGCCCACGGTGTAGCCGTCGAGGTCGGGGGAGAACGCGATGCGCATGCCGCGCACGTCGCGGTCGGCGCTGAGCGGGACGGCCGGCAGCGATGACTGATCGCGTTTGTGCCGCCCAGCGATCAGCCGGGTGCCGAGCAGCATGTCGTCCATCGTGCGGCCCAGGACGCCGTCGCCGCGGTAGTAGTCCAGAGTGCTCGGCCCGGTGGCCGGCACACGTCCGTACGGCGCCTTGTAGCCGACGGTGCCGGTGAAAGACGCAGGACCGCGGGTGGATCCGCCGATGTCGGAGACGGTCGCCAGGGTGGTCATGCCGGCGGCGACGGCCGCCGCCGAACCGCCGGACGAGCCGCCCGGCGAATACTCCGTGTTCCACGGATTGCGGCTCACACCCCACTTGATCGTGTGCGTGAAGGTGGCGATGCAGAACTCCGGGGTCGCGGTGCGGGCGTGGAAGATCGCACCCGCGGCGCGCAGGCGTTCGACGACCGGGTGGTCCTCCTCCGGCACGTAGCCGTCCCAGGCCAGGGAGCCCTCCGTGATCCGGTGCCCCGCGATCGCATGCTTCTCCTTCACCGCGACCGTGATGCCGTCGAGCGGCAGCGGATCACCGTCGCGATAACGCCGCTCGGCCGCGGCGGCCGCGGCGAGCGCCGAATCGTCGAGCCGCTCCACGATCGCGCCGAGCCGACCGTCGACGCGGTCGATCCGGTCCAACTGCGCCTGAAGCACCTCGACGGGTGACGTCTCGCGCCTGCGGAAGGCGTCCAGCAGGTCGCGCGTGGAGGAGTACAGCGGATCGATCGTCATGATGATTCCTCTCAGGTCGTGCTGGTGCCGGAAGTGGTGGTCGTCAGCAGGACGCGAAGAGCGCTCGCGCCGTAGGTGATCGTGCAGAGCGCGAGGGCGAGGCCGGCGAGCGCATGACCGGCGCCGGTGCTGAGGGAACCGGTCGCCATCAGCACGATCGCCACGGACGGTCCGACGGTGCCGACCACCCCGGTCGCGATGTGCAGGCGGAACTGCGGGTGGGCGAGGACGAGGACGAAGAAGTGCAGCCCGACCACCAGTGCGATGGCGGGCATGATGTACGCCGGGTGCCCGGTCTTGCCGAGCACCACGATCGCGGCGATGGCTCCCACGAACTCCAGCGCCACGGCGGTCCGGAACACCCGCTGGGTCCTGCGTGGCTCCCCGGCTGCGGGCTCGTCCGAGGCGGACGGCGCGACGGGGCCCCGTCCGGCGGCCACGACCGCACCGGCGACGAGTGCCACGCCGAGCAGCACGACCACCACCGCGGCCACGGGAAACGCGGTCAGGCCCATGAGCGACCACAGCACCGTCATCGCGCCCATGAAGATCGCGAGCCACCTCGCCGTCCGGACGGGCATCACTTATCGTCCGAACCCAGCTCGCGCCACAGGAACTCGTAGGCGAGAGCGGACTTGAACGCCGCCTGCTTGTTGTCGGCAGCGCCGCCGTGGCCGCCCTCGATGTTCTCGTAGTAGTCCACGTCGATGCCGCGCGCCTGCAGTGCGGCGACGAACTTGCGGGCGTGGCCGGGATGCACCCGGTCGTCGCGGGTCGACGTGGTGACCAGCAGCGCGGGCAGGTCGCCGGGACCGCCGGGAAGATTGTGGTACGGCGAGTACTCGCTGATGTACGCCCACTGCGCGGGATCGTCCGGATCGCCGTACTCCGCCATCCACGAGGCGCCCGCGAGGAGCTGGTGGTAGCGCCGCATGTCGAGCAGCGGAACCTGGCAGACGATGGCGCCGAACAACTCCGGGTAGCGCGTGTACATCACACCCATGAGCAGCCCGCCGTTCGACCCGCCCTGCGCGCCCAGCTGCGCCCGCGTCGTGATGCCCCGTTCCACGAGATCCTTCGCGACCGCGGCGAAGTCCTCGTACGCGCGCAGGCGGTTCTCCTTGAGCGCGGCCGTGTGCCAGTCGGGTCCGTACTCGCCGCCGCCGCGGATGTTCGCCAGCACGTAGACGCCGCCGCGAGCGATCCACGAACTGCCCGACACCGCGGTGTAGTCCGGCGTCAGCGAGACCTCGAAGCCGCCGTAGCCGTAGAGCAGGGTCGGCTGCGGCCCGTCCGCGGGCTTGCGCACCACGAAGTAGGGGATCTGCGTGCCGTCCTCGCTGGTCGCGAAGAACTGCTCCGCGGTCACGCCCTCGGCGTCGTAGAACGCGGGTGCCGACTTCAGCGGCTCCACCGAACCGCCCGCCGTGCCGTGCAGCAGCGTCGGCGGCAGGGTGAAACCGCTCGCGGTGGCGAAGATCTCGTCGCCTTCGCGCGGATCCGTGTAGTAGACGCCGATCTCGGCGAGTTCCGGGAAACCCCGCGTCTCCCGCTTCTCCCACGTCCCCGGCTCCAGGGTGTGCAGCTCCGAGCGCACGTCCCGCATCGTCGACAGCAGCAGATACGACTTAGTCCACGCGTACCCGGCCAGGGCGGTGTGCGCATCCGGCGTGAAGACGGTGCTGTACTCGCGCGAGCCGGCGCGGTAGGCGTCGAAGTCGAAGGCCACCAAGGCACCCGGGGGAACGGTCCCCGTCGGCAGTTCCCACTCGGACTTCGGGCGCACCAGCAGCCGCGACTCGTGCACGTCCGCATCGGAATCGGTCGGGACGTCGATCCGCTCCAGCGCCAGCGTCTCCGGCTCGAGCAGGTAGATCTCGCTGTTGTAGAAGTCGATGGCGCGCGTGACGAAATGCCGCTCGTAACCGGGGGTGTCGTCGTAGCCGGCGCCGATGGAGACGTCCGAGTGGTGGCCCTCGTAGACGATGTCCGCGTGGCCGAGCGGGGTGCCGCGGCGCCACCGCTTCACCACACGGGGGTAGCCGGAATCGGTGAGCGATCCGGGGCCGAAGTCGGTGCCCACGTAGACGGTGTCCTTGTCGATCCACGAGATCCGGCTCTTCGCCTCCGGGAGGGAGAAACCGTCGCCCACGAATTCGCGGCGGGAGATGGAGAACTCCCGCACCACCGTCGCGTCGGCGCCACCGCGGGAGAGGGAGACGAGTGCGCGGTCGTACCGCGCACCGTCGGGCGACTCGGCGCGGAGGACGGCGGCCCCGCCCCACACCCAGTTCTCGCCCTCGGCCTCGCGGAGGGCGTCGACGTCGATGACCACGTCCCACTCGGGGCTGTCGGTGCGGAAGGACTCCAGGGTGGTGCGGCGCCACAGCCCGTACGGGTGGTCGGCGTCGCGCCAGAAGTTCCACAGGTACTCGCCGCGCCGCACCGGATAGGGGATGCGCTGGTCGGTGTCCAGAATGGCGAGCACGCCCGACTGGATCTCCTCGAACCGCGGTCCGGTCAGGCGTGCGGTACTCGCGGCGCCCTGCTCCCTCGCCCAATCGAGGGCAGTGGCGGATTCCACTTCTTCGAGCCATGCGTACTGGTCCATGGACTCCACACTAGGGCTAGGCTGAAAGCCGTGGCTGATCACTTTGACACTGTTGTTCTCGGCGCAGGCCCAGGAGGCTACGTCGCTGCTATTCGCGCCGCCCAACTCGGGCAGAAGGTCGCGGTCATCGAGGAGAAGTACTGGGGCGGTGTGTGCCTGAACGTGGGCTGCATCCCGTCGAAGGCGCTCCTGAAGAACGCCGAGCTGGCGCACACCTTCACGCACAAGGCGCAGCTCTTCGGCATCTCCGGTGACGTCTCGTTCGACTTCGGCGCCGCCTTCGACCGCAGCCGCAAGGTATCGGAGGGGATCGTCAAGGGCGTTCACTTCCTGATGAAGAAGAACAAGATCACCGAGATCAACGGCTACGGCACCTTCGTGGACGCCCACACCATCCAGGTGGGCGATCAGACGGTGACGGGCGACAACATCATCATCGACACGGGTTCGACGGTCCGCCTGCTCCCGGGCGTCACGCTGTCCGACAACGTGGTCACCTACGAGGAGCAGATCCTCACCCGCGACCTCCCCGAGTCGATCGCCATCGTCGGTGCCGGCGCGATCGGCATGGAGTTCGCCTACGTTCTCAAGAACTACGGCGTGGACGTCACCATCATCGAGTTCCTCGACCGCGCGCTGCCCAACGAGGACGCCGACGTCTCCAAGGAGATCGCCAAGCAGTACAAGAAGCTGGGCGTGAACATCCTGACCTCCACCAAGGTCGAGTCGGTCGACGATCAGGACTCGCAGGTCGTCGTGAAGTACACCGGCCCCAAGGGCCCGGGCGAGATCACCGTCTCCAAGGTGCTCATGAGCATCGGCTTCGCGCCCCGCGTCGAGGGCTTCGGCCTCGAGAAGACGGGCGTCGCCCTCACCGAGCGCGGCGCCATCGCCATCGACGACTACATGCGCACCAACGTGCCGGGCGTCTACGCCATCGGCGACGTCACCGCGAAGCTGCAGCTCGCGCACGTCGCCGAGGCGCAGGGTGTCGTCGCGGCCGAGACGATCGCGGGCGCCGAGACCCAGGCGCTGGGCGACTACCGCATGATGCCGCGCGCCACCTTCTGCCAGCCGCAGGTCGCCTCGTTCGGCCTCACCGAGCAGCAGGCCAAGGACGAGGGCTACGACGTCAAGACCGCGACCTTCCCGTACACGGCGAACGGCAAGGCCCAGGGTCTCGGCGACGCCGTGGGCTTCGTCAAGCTGGTCTCCGACGCCAAGTACGGCGAGCTGCTCGGCGGCCACCTCATCGGCCCCGACGTCTCCGAGCTTCTGCCCGAGCTGACCCTCGCGCAGAAGTGGGACCTCACCGTCAACGAGCTCGCGCGCAACGTGCACACGCACCCGACCCTGTCGGAGGCGCTGCAGGAGTCCATCCACGGCCTCGCCGGCCACATGATCAACCTGTAGGTACCGCTTTCCCGTCGGCCCGGCACCGTTCTCGACGGTGCCGGGCCGACGTGCCCTTCCCCCCTCGCGTCAAGGAGTTCGACGATGTTCCGAGCCACTCCCGGAAACCTCGCCTCAGTACAGAACCTCGCAGGCAACGGACTCCCGCCGGGCCACATGGTCACCGCCGAAGAGGGCGACGGGGCGGCCGTGGCCTGGATCAGCGACGAGATCCTGCCGGCGGCGCGACTGGACGTCCTGATCAGAGGCCTGGCCGATGCCTTCCCCACATCCGGGCTGTGGCCGGTGCGCGCCGTCGGCCTCGAGGACGGCAACCTCGCGCGGCCCTGGGGCGACGGCGAGATGGACGGGCCGATCACCGAGATCCCCGACGCGCTCGCAGTCCTGACGCGGGGCGACGCCGAGTTCGCGGCCGAGTACCCCGATGCGGAGGCGCCGACGGTGCCGCCGGTGACCGCACTGGCGCCTGCGGTCGCGGGGCCCGACACGGAGGCGGGCTCGCTGCAGACCGGTGAGGACGGCGCGCTGATGCTCGTGCCGGTCGCCCGGCCCGCGGACGTCCCTGCGGCCCTCGGGTGGTGGGGCGCTGTGAACTACGACTACACCGGTGCCGACCACGCCGCGGTGCTGCGCTCCTGGGAGGACCGCTTCGGTGCGGTGCTGGTCGGCATCGGCTTCGACACACTCCTGGTCCAGGCCGGGCGGCGGCCGCAGACGCAGGAGCAGATCGACGGACTTCTTCGCGAGCACTACGCGTACTGCCCGGACAACATCGATCAGGGCGAGCCGGTGGACGGGTACCGCGCCGGCCTCACCGAGTGGACCCACTGGCACTTCTGGTGGGACTGACCGGCTGAATTGGACACTCGTCCCGGACCCTGGCATGGTCGGGGCCGCGGCGTGGTCCACCCACGGCGCCGAGTCGAGCAGGGGCGTCGGTGGCGACGGGTGCCCGCGCCGTCAGGAGTGCAGTGCGGAACAAGAGGCACTGCCCGGACGGAAGGTATCGATGAATCATTCTGCGACACTTGCCGACCCCTACACCACCCGCGTCGACTCCAGCGACGTCATCGATCGGCCCGACCCCGTCGTCTGGCCCGGCCGCTCCGGTCCCTGGTCCGACGATGCCGTGGACCGCTTCGCGACGAACGGCTTCCGCAGCGTGGAGGGCGTGCTCGGCGCCGCCGACATCCGTGACGTGCGCGCGGAGATCGACCGATTCGCGGAGCTGCTCGGCGACGACGAGCGCCTGATCCGCGAGACCTCGGACGGTAGCGTGCGATCGCTGTTCGCAGTGCACGAGCTCAGCGACCGCATCGCGTCGATCATCGCGCGGGAGGAGATCGCCGGAGTCGCACGGCAGCTGCTCGGCGACGAGGTCTACGTGCATCAGAGCCGGGTCAACCTCAAGCCCGGCTTCGCCGGCGGGCCCTTCTACTGGCACAGCGACTTCGAGACCTGGCACGCCGAGGACGGCATGCCCACACCCCGTGCGGTGAGCGTCTCGCTGGCGCTCACGCCGAACACGGCGTTCAACGGCTCGCTGATGATCATGCCGGGCTCGCACCGCAAGTTCGTCTCCTGCGTGGGCCGCACACCCGGCGACTACCATCGGGAGTCGCTGAAGTCCTACCGGCCGCCCTTCGGCACGCCCGAGGAGTCGGACATCGCCGACATGGCCGATCGCTACGGGATCGAGCAGGTCACCGGGGGTGCGGGCAGCGCGCTGTACTTCGACTGCAACTGCCTGCACGCGTCGGCGGGGAACATCTCGCCGTACCCGCGGTCGAACCTGTTCGTGGTGTTCAACGCCGTGTCCAACGCGCTGCAGGAGCCCTTCGCCGCCGACGCGCGGCGCCCGGAGTACCTGGCGACCCGCTGATGCGTTTCGAACGTCGGGTTCTGCGGACGGACGAGGCCGAATCGTGCCTCGTACCGCCGCAGAACCCGACGTTCGAAAAGCGTGTCAGTGGTGGCCGACGACGTTGACGACCGTGCCGTCGGGGGCGCGGACGAAGAACCGGCGCGGGCCCCACTCCTCGCTGGTGAGCGGGTGCACGATCTCGTAGCCGGACCGCTGCGCCTCGGCGTACGCGGCGTCGACGTCGTCGGTCATGACGGAGATGTCGGAGTCGATCTGCGCGGTCCGGTCACCGGTGACCAGTTGCACGCTGGCGCCGTGATCGGGCGAGGAGAAGCGGGCCACCCAGCCGAGGTTGAACTCCTCGTCGGACAGGCCCAGGAAGTCCGCGTAGAAGCCGCGGGCCGAGTCGATGTCGTCGACCGCGATGTTGGTGATCACCTTGTGCACCTTCACGGTCACTGCCGCTCCGGCTGGATGCCGAGGACGTCGATCGCGGTGGCGAGGCCGTCGTAGTTGGTCGCCAGCATGACGATCTCGACGAGCCTGCGATCGTCGTAGAACTCGGCGAGGCGGGCCCACGCGCCGTCGGAGACCTCCTTGTCCTCGACGAGCTCGGTGACCACGTCGAGGAGTGCCGCGCTGCGCTCGTCCCAACCGGAGCCGTCGAAGATGCGCTCGAACTGCACGTCCGTGAGGCCGGCTCGCGCGCCGATCCGCCGGTGGTGGCCCAGCTCGTAGTCGCTTCCCCGCAGGTACGCCACGCGCACGATCACGGTCTCGGACTCCGACCGCTTGAGCGCACCGAAGGGCATGAGCATGCCCGAGTAGCCGAGCCAGCCGACGAAGAGCCGTTTGGTGCGGCCGAGCGTGGAGAAGAGGTGCATGTCGTCGGCGCGGATGGCCTTCGCACCGATCCGGGCGATGGCGTAGTTGATCGGACCGAGCTGGCGGAGTCCGCCGGGTGTCACGCGCGGTGTCATGACCCGACGCTACCGCCTACCGGACGAGGGAGGGGGACACCGTCGAGCGGTTGGCGGCGATGTCGAGGGCACGTCCTCAGCGGACGAGGTAGGGGGACACCGTCGAGCGGTGTTCGTCGATGTCGAGAGCCTTGCCGATAGCGGGGAAGGCGCGCTGGGGGCAACCGGCCCGCTCGCACACGCGGCAGCCGGCACCGATGGGGGTGGCGTTCACGTCGGACAGGTCCATGCCGCGGGCGTAGACGAGCCGGTGCGCGTGGCGCAGCTCGCAGCCGATGCCGATGGCGAAGGTCTTTCCGGGCTGCCCGTACCGCGCGGCCCGCCGCTCGACGGTGCGCGCGACCCACAGGTAGTTGCGGCCGTCGGGCATCTCGACGATCTGCGTGATGATCTTGCCCGGCCAGGCGAAGGTCTCGTAGACGTTCCACAGCGGGCAGGTGCCGCCGGACGCGGAGAAGTGGAAGCCCGTGGAACTCTGCCGCTTGCTCATGTTGCCCGCTCGGTCCACGCGGACGAAGGACAGCGGCACGCCGCGCAGGTTGGGGCGCTGCAGCGTCGACAGCCGGTGCGCGATGGTCTCGTAGCTCACCGAGAAGAACGCGGAGAGCCGCTCGATGTCGTACTCGAACTCCTCCGCGGCGCCGTGGAACTGCGTGTACGGCAGCACGACGGCGGCGGCGTAGTAGTTCGCGAGCCCCAGGCGCGCGAGCCGGCCGGCCTCCTCGGAGCCGAACCCGGCACCGTCGACCAGGGACTCGATCTCGCGGCCGCACTCGAGGTAGGCGAGCTCGGCCGCCATCTTGAAGACCTGCTGCCCGCCGGAGAGGTGGCGGTTGATCTCGAGCACGCGGGTGCGCGGGTCGTAGCGGTGGAGCACCGTCTCGCCGAGGTCGACGCGGCGGCGGATGGAGACGTTGTGCACGGCCTCGAGCCGGGTGACGATCTCGGTGCGCACGTCGGCGTTGTGCATGCGCATCCGCGCGGTGAGTTCCTCGGCGGCCACGTCGAGCTCGTGGAAGTAGTTCTGCCGCTGGTAGAAGAAGTCGCGCACCTCCTCGTGCGGGTTCGGGATGGCGCCACGGGCCCCGGGGTCGTTGCGGCCGTCGGTCACCTGGGCCAGCTGATCCGCGGCGCCGAGGTAGCGGCGGTGCAGCGCGACCATGGCGCGGGCGAAGCCGGGGTGATCGCGCGCGAGTTCGGACAGCTCGTCGGTGCTGGTGGGGGCGTCGACGTCCATGGTGACCTCGCGCAGCTCCGCGATCAGGCGCGTCTGGTCCTGGGAGTTGAAGAACGAGGTGTCGACGCCGAAGACGTCGGTGATCTTGAGCAGCACCGGCACGCTGAGCGGGCGGACGTCGTGCTCGATCTGATTCAGGTACGACGGTGAGATCTCGAGCGCCTCCGCGAGGGACGCTTGCGACAGCCCGCGCTCCTTGCGCAGGCCGCGCAGTCGTGCCCCCACGAAGGTCTTGGACATGGAGCGAATATTAGTCGCGGAAGCCCAGCTACCGTCGGGTTCCGGGCGTTCACCGACGCCTTAGCAGTGAGGTGCGTCACAGGACCGTGTCGACGGCGCGCGGCGCGGCGGCACCGTACCGTCGAAAACCGGGCGGAGGGGCCCGGCGGCCCACGCCGGCAAACTCCCAGTACGGGCGTACTTTTTCCGTCGACCTTCGCCCTCAGCCTTCGCAAAATTAGCAAGTTCACGATGAATTCATGGCTTGCTTTGGCATTGCCGACCGCCTTGGCCTGCGGCTTTAGGTGTGGCACAGTAGGTGAAGGCGCAACGCCGGGACTGCGAATCGGGTTAGCGATAGCCCCTCGCTCAGCCGCCTGGTGGCCGATCAGATCCACATCGACGCAAAGAAGAACGGGGAGCCAATGAGCACCGTCGGACAGCCGAGGACCGCCGCAGAGATCCAGCAGGATTGGGACACCAACCCGCGCTGGAAGGGCATCACGCGCGAGTACACCGCTGAGCAGGTCGCTGAGCTGCAGGGCAGCGTCGTCGAGGAGAACACCCTCGCTCGCCGCGGCGCGGAGATCCTGTGGGACGGCGTCACCAAGGGTGACGGCTCCTACATCAACGCCCTGGGCGCCCTCACCGGCAACATGGCCGTGCAGCAGGTGCGCGCCGGCCTCAAGGCCATCTACCTCTCCGGCTGGCAGGTCGCCGGCGACGCGAACCTCTCGGGCCACACCTACCCCGACCAGTCGCTGTACCCGGCCAACTCGGTGCCGTCGGTCGTGCGTCGCATCAACAACGCCATGCTCCGCGCCGACGAGATCGCCCGCGTCGAGGGTGACAAGTCCGTCGACAACTGGGTCGTGCCGATCGTGGCCGACGGCGAGGCCGGCTTCGGTGGCGCGCTGAACGTCTACGAGCTGCAGAAGGCCATGATCGCCGCGGGTGCCGCCGGTACCCACTGGGAGGATCAGCTCGCCTCGGAGAAGAAGTGCGGCCACCTCGGTGGCAAGGTGCTCATCCCCACCCAGCAGCACATCCGCACCCTGACCTCGGCCCGTCTGGCCGCCGACGTGGCGAACACGCCCACCGTCGTCATCGCGCGCACCGACGCCGAGGCCGCGACCCTGATCACCTCGGACGTCGACGATCGCGACAAGCCCTTCGTGACCGGTGAGCGCACCGCCGAGGGCTTCTACAACATCAAGAACGGCATCGAGCCCTGCATCGCCCGCGCCAAGGCCTACGCGCCGTACGCGGACATGATCTGGATGGAGACCGGCGTTCCGGACCTCGAGGTCGCCAAGAAGTTCGCCGAGGGCGTCAAGGCCGAGTTCCCGGACCAGCTGCTGTCCTACAACTGCTCGCCGTCCTTCAACTGGAAGCAGGCGCTGGACGACGCGACCATCGCCAAGTTCCAGAAGGAGCTCGGCGCGATGGGCTTCACCTTCCAGTTCATCACGCTGGCCGGCTTCCACGCCCTCAACCACTCGATGTTCGACCTGGCCTACGGCTACGCTCGCGAGGGCATGACGGCCTACGTCGACCTGCAGGAGCGCGAGTTCGCGTCGGAGGCCCGTGGCTACACCGCCACCAAGCACCAGCGTGAGGTCGGCGCCGGCTACTTCGACCGCATCGCCACCACCGTCGATCCCAACACCTCGACGGCCGCCCTGAAGGGCTCCACCGAGGAGGGCCAGTTCCACTAGGAACTGTTCCGCCTCCCCGGGGATCTAGCCGATCGCAGGCGGTCCGTGACTTTCGTCGCGGGCCGCCTGTGGCGTAGGTGGGTACGTTTTGGGCGTACCCCAGCAGAGTTACCCTCATCTCGCTTCGAGCGGTTCTTACGTTAGGAATATTCATGTCCGAGAGTGTTTCCAGGGTCGGCGTCGTGGGCGCCGGCCAGATGGGTGGCGGGATCGCCGAGGTGTCGGCGCGCGCCGGTGCCGACGTGCTGGTCTGGGAGGCCACCGAGGAGCTCGCGGCCGGCGGTCGCGCGCGCATCCTCAAGTCGCTGGACCGCGCCGTGTCCAGCGGCAAGATCACCGAGCGCGAGCGCGATCAGGCCGCCGAGCGGCTGCGCTTCACCACCGATCTCGCCGACTTCGCCGACCGCCAACTGGTGGTCGAGGCCATCGTCGAGAACGAGGCCGTCAAGGCGGAGATCTTCGGCAAGCTCGACGAGGTCGTCACCGACCCCGAGGCCGTGCTCGCGTCCAACACCAGCTCGCTGCCGATCCAGCGCATCGCCACCGCCACGAAGAACCCCGGCCGCGTGCTGGGCCTGCACTTCTTCAACCCGGTGCCCGTGCTGCCGCTGGTCGAGGTGATCAGCTCGCTGTCGACGTCGGAGGCGGCCGCAGCCCGCGCCGAGCAGTTCGCGTCCGAGGTGCTGGGCAAGCAGGTCGTGCGCGCGACGGACCGGTCCGGCTTCATCGTCAACGCCCTGCTGGTGCCGTACCTGCTCTCGGCGATCCGCATGTACGAGTCGGGCTTCGCGACCGCCGAGGACATCGACAAGGGCATGATGCTGGGCTGCGCGCACCCCATGGGGCCGCTCAAGCTGGCCGACCTCGTGGGCCTCGACACCGTGAAGTTCATCGCCGACGCGATGTACGCCGAGTACAAGGAGCCCACCTACGCCGCGCCGCCGCTGCTGCTGCGCCTGGTGGAGGCCGGCTACGTCGGGAAGAAGTCCGGCCGCGGTATCTACGAGTACCCCGCGAAGTAGTCCACGCCCGCAACGTTTGCTGAACCGGCAAGGAAACTTGCC
Organism: Tsukamurella sputi; assembly: GCF_007858445.1. Classification (GTDB taxonomy): domain Bacteria; phylum Actinomycetota; class Actinomycetes; order Mycobacteriales; family Mycobacteriaceae; genus Tsukamurella; species Tsukamurella sputi. The sequence continues at coordinate 607,531 of NZ_VIGV01000003.1, forward strand.
GGTTCAGCCGTTTCTGGAGCACGGTGGATCCATGAACGAAACGCAGATCCTGGACACCGTCATCGTCGGCGGCGGGGCCGCCGGGCTCACCGCCGCGCAGGTCCTCGGCCGGGCGCGACCGGCGGTCACCGTCGTCGATGCGGGCGCGCCCCGCAACGCCCCCGCCGAGCACATGCACGGCTATCTCGGCCACGACGGCCTGAACCCCGCCGAGCTGCTGGCGATCGGCCGGCGCGAGGCGCAGGCCTACGGCGTGCGCATCCTGGCGGGCGCCGCGACCGCGGTGCGCCGGGAGGGCGAGGTCCTCGTCGTCACCGTCGGCGACGAGCAACTGCGCGCCCGCACCCTGCTGGTCGCGACGGGCCTGCGCGACGTGCTGCCCGCGATCGAGGGCGTCGTCGAACGCTTCGGCCGCGATGCGCTCCACTGCCCCTTCTGCCACGGTTACGAGGTGCGCGACCGGCCGCTCGCCGTCATCGGCGGTGAGATCGCCGCGATGTCGGTGCACCAGGCCCTGCTCATCCCGCAGTGGTCGCGCGACCTGGTCTTCTTCACCAACGGTCTCGAGGTCGACGACGCCGACCGCGCGAGGATCTCCGCGCGCGGCACCCGCATCGTCGACGGTGCCGTCGCCGGCCTGGTCGTCGAGGACGACGCCCTGCGCGCGGTCCGGCTCGCCGACGGCACCGAGATCGAGCGGGAGGCCGTCTTCGTCGGCCCGCGGCTGGAGCCGCAGGACGAGCTCCTGCGGGTACTGGGCGCCGAGCGGGTGGCCGCCGGGCCGTTCCCGACGGTCCCCGTCGACCCGATGGGCGCCGTCGCCGGGCAGTCCGGCGTGTGGGCGGCGGGCAACGTCGTGAATCCGATGGCGCAGGTGATCGTCGCGGCCGGAGCCGGTTCCGTCGCGGCCACGGCGATCAGCGCGCACCTGCTCGAGCGCGACATCGCGACCGACCTGGCCCGGGGCGCGCAGTAGGGCGCTAGCGTCATCCCCATGACCAGCGCACTGGACCGGGTGCAGGCCCTGCTCGACCCCGAGCGGCTCGGCCGCGAGCCCGACCGCAGCCACGGCTACCTCGACGTGCTCGCACCCGAGAGTGCCAAGCCGACGGGGCTGAGCAACGCCCTCATGCACAACCCCGCGCTGGCCGCGGTGTACGAGAAGGCGTGGCGCCCCGCGTTCACCCGCCTGTTCAGCCTCGGCGGCACCGGCACGCTGAGCCGCACGGACGTGCTGCTCGACGAGCTCACGGGCCGCGGTGATCAGAAGCTGCTCGACGTCGCCTGCGGCCCCGGGCTGTACACGAAACCGTTGGCCCGCAAGCTCAGTGGCGAGGGCGTGGTGGTGGGGCTCGACGTCTCCGACGCGATGCTGCAGCGGGCCGTCCGCGACAACGCGGGCGATCGCGTCGCCTACGTGCGCGGCAGCGCCCTCGAACTGCCCTTCCCCGACGACACCTTCGACACCGTGGTCTGCCTGGCCGCGCTGTATCTGATCCCCGCGCCGCGTCTCGCCGTGCGGGAGATCTGCCGGGTGACGAAGCCGGGCGGTCGCGTGGCGCTGTTCACCTCGCTGCAGACGCCGCTCACCTCCGTCCTCGGATCGTCGACCGCGGAGCGGGTCTCGGGTTTCCGCTGGTTCGGCAAGGACGAGATCACCGGCTGGCTGCGCGACTACGGTCTCGCCGACGTGCAGCAGACCGTCAGCGGGCAGGGGCAGTTCGTGACGGCCCGCAAGCCGCGGTGATCGGCACTCAGGCCGGGGGATAGGCCGCGAGGAGCGCGGCACGCAGCGGGTCGACGGTGTGCGGGAGCCACAGCGCCTGCACCGGGACCTGCGGAGCGTCGTCGAGCTCCACCACCGTGACCCGGCCTCCGAACCGCGGCCCGGCCGGGTCGGTGACGAAGGCGGCGGCGTGCGGCGAGGTCAGCACGGCCGTCGCGGGCGGCGTGCCCTGCACCCGGTTCACCAGCAGGTCCGGTTCGAAGCCCGCGCGCCGGCACTGCGCGACGAGGAAGTCCGTGTAGAACGAGGCGTGCGGCGGTGCCCACACCACGATGGGCGACGCTGCGAGGTCCGCCAGCGCGAGCGACTCCCGACCGGCGAGCGGGTGGTCGCGATGCAGCGCGACGCGCATCCGGTGGTAGGTGATCGTCACCCCGGCCAGCCGCTCGGGCAGCGCGACGCCCCGTCGGAGCACCAGGTCGACGGTGCCTTCCTGCAGCTCCTCGACCATCGCAGACGGGAACAGCTCCCGCACCGTGATCGACGGTGAATCCTCCTGTGCGATGAGCGGTTCGAGCAGCTCGTAGGCCTCGTCGGCGGTGACGGCGGGGCTGCGGCCCACGACGAAGACCCGCGGCCGCTCGGCGCCCGCGGCCCGCGCCCGCGCCGCGAGCAGCCGGGCGCCGGACAGGACGGACGGCGCACCGTCGTACAGCGAGCGGGCGGCGGCGGTGGGGGCGAGGCGCCGCCCGGACCGGGTGAACAGCGGCGTGCCGAGCTCGCGCTCGAGCTGGCGCAGCGCGGCCGAGAGCGCCTGCTGGCTCAGGTGGAGGCGGGCCGCCGCGGCGGCCAGTGAGGGCTCCTCCATCGCGGCCACGAACTGCTCGAGCCGTCGGAGGTCGGGGGTGGTCACCCGACCAGCATCTCACAAGCAGAAGTAGTGAATAGAACCGAAAGATTCGATTGTTGGTTGTCTGTTCCCGCCCTACCTTGGAGATTGCACACATTCCCCGACGCAAGGAGAAGAAACATGACGAAGCTCGCCGGTAAGTCCGCCGTCGTGGCCGGTGGCGGCAAGAACCTCGGTGGCCTGGTCAGCCGCCACCTGGCCGGGCTGGGCGCGAACGTCGCCGTGCACTACAACAGCCCGTCGTCCGAGGCGGAGGCCCGCGAGACCGCGGCCGCCGTGGAGGCCGCGGGCGGCAAGGCGCTGCTGTTCCAGGGCGACCTCACCGTCCCCGCGAACGTGACCGCGCTGTTCGACCAGGCCAAGGAGGCCTTCGGCGGCGTGGACGTGGCCGTGAACACCGTCGGCAAGGTGCTGCGCAAGCCCATCCTCGAGACCACCGAGGAGGAGTACGACTCGATGCTCGACATCAACGCGAAGGCGGCGTACTTCTTCATCAAGGAGGCCGGCCGCACCCTCAACGACGACGGCACGCTGATCACCATCGTCACCGCGCTGCTCGGCGCCTTCACCGACGGCTACTCCACCTACGCGGGCGGCAAGTCGCCCGTCGAGCACTTCAACCGCGCCGCGGCGAAGGAGTTCGGTACGCGCGGGATCAGCGTCAACGCGATCGCGCCCGGACCGATGGACACGCCCTTCTTCTACGGCCAGGAGACGCCCGAGCGCGTCGAGTTCCACAAGTCGCAGGGCATGGGCAACCGCCTCACGAACACCTCGGACATCGCGCCCATCGTCGACTTCCTCTCCACCGACGGGCACTGGATCACCGGTCAGACCCTGTTCGCGAACGGCGGGTACACCACGCGCTGACATCGGCGCGCGCCGCCGATCCACGCGGCCTACGATGATCGACGTTTCGTGCGATCACGAATTCGGACGACGAGCAGGAGATCTTCCGTGACCGATGGACCGTCGGCGGTGCGCCGCCGCTTGACCCGGATGGCGGGGCGCGACCCCCACGAGGAGGGCCGCACGGCCACCACGTTGGAGCTGTTCTTCGACCTCACCTTCGTGGTGGTCTTCTCGCTCGCCGGTGTACAGCTGGCGGACGCGATCGCGGAGGGGCACTACCTGGCGGCCTTCCTGGGCTTCGGGCTGTGCGCCTTCGCGGCGATCTGGGCGTGGATCAACTTCACCTGGATGGCCTCGGCCTTCGACACCGATGACTGGCTCTTCCGCGCGGTCACCATGCTGCAGATGATCGGTGTCTGCATCATGGGCCTCGGCGTCGAGCCCTTCTTCGCCTCGATCACCGCCCACGAACAGCCGAACAACACGGTGCTGGTGATCGGCTACGTGGTGATGCGTGTCGCGCTGCTCTCGCAGTGGGCCCGCGTGGCGATCTCCTCGCCGCAGTACCGCACCGTCGCCGTCACGTACATCGTCGCGATCACCGTCGCCCAGATCGGTTGGCTCTTCAGCGCCTTCGCACCGCTGACGCTCGCGCAGTTCGTAGGCATCGGCGTCGTCCTGTTCGTCGTCGAGCTCGGCGGACCGTACATCGCCGAGCGGCGCGTGCGCACTCCCTGGAACCCGCACCACATCGCCGAGCGCTACGGGCTGCTCACCATCATCACGCTCGGCGAGGGCGTGGTGGGCACGGTCGTGGCGCTGCAGGCGCTGCTCAAGGCGCAGGGTTGGAGCATCGACATCGCCGTCCTCGGCGTCGCGGCGATGGTGCTCAACCTGTCGATCTGGTGGATCTACTTCTCGATCCCCGTCGGGGAGGCGCTCGTCCGCAACACCAACAAGTGCTTCGCCTGGGGCTACGGCCACATGGTGATCTTCCTGGCGATCGCGGCCTTCGGTGCCGGGCTGCACGTCGAGGCGCTGGGCGTCTCGCATGAGGCGCACGTGAGCAACGTAGTCGTCGCCTGCGCGTTCGTCCTGCCGCTCGTCGTCGCGGTCCTGGGGATCGAGATCATGGACGCCTACCTCACCGGATTCGACGGCCACCGCGCCCTCACCGTGGGCATCACCCTCGCGCTGCTCGGTGCCGGCGTGGCGGCGGTCGCCGCGGGGGCGACGCCGCTCGCCGCGCTGGTGTGGAGCGCGATCGCGCTGCTGGTGCAGGTCGTCGTCGAGGAGCTGTGGTCCGGCAAGCGCCGGGCCGAGCGCCTGGCCTAGCCGCTCCCTATAGGGGCGGCGCACTCCCTACGTCCATGGACATGGGGAATGCACATCGGGATCTCGCGATGAACGCCCCGCTAGGGAGTCCCGACGGTGCCGGGCCCGCGCCGGGCGGCACCGTCGGCCTGCGGCCCGGATCAGGCCTGCTCGAGCCGCGCCTTCTCGTGCTCGACGTCGAAGTCGGCGGGCGGCCAGTCGAGGTTCAGGCCCTCGAGCGCCTCGATCAGCAATTCGGTGATCGCGAGCCGGCTGAACCACTTCCGGTCGGCCGGGATGACGTGCCACGGCGCACCGTCGGTGCTCGTGCGGTCCAGCATGGCCTGGTAGGCCTCCTGGTACTTCGGCCAGTAGCCGCGCTCGTCGATGTCGGCCGGGTTGTACTTCCAGAACTTGTCGGGGCGGTCGAGACGCTCCGCGAGGCGCTTGCGCTGCTCGTCGAGGGAGACGAACATCGCGCACTTGACGAGGGTGACGCCCGACTGGGCGAGGTCCTCCTCGAAGCTGTTGATGATCTCGTAGCGCGGTTCCCAGACGTTCTGCGGCACCAGGTCGTGCACGCGGACCACCAGCACGTCCTCGTAGTGCGAGCGGTCGAAGACGCCGATCTGCCCGCCCTTGGGCGTCTGCTTGTGGATGCGCCAGAGGAAGTCGTGCGCCAGCTCCTCCTCGGTCGGCTTGCCGAAGGAGGCCGTCTTCACGCCCTGCGGATCGACCATGCCGATCACGTGCCGGACGATGCCGCCCTTGCCGGCGGTGTCCATGCCCTGCAGCACCAACAGGACCGAGCGGTGATCGCCCGACCGGCCGTTCGCGTACAGCAGCTCCTGCAGCTCCGAGAGCCGCTCGCCGCGCTCCGCGAGGAGCTCCTCGCCGAAGGCCTTGTCACCGTCGAAACCGGGCTTGCCGGAGGTGTCGATGTCCTGGACCAGGGAGCCCGGCCGCCAGCGCAGAGCTGCGGACGCGGAACCGGACCAACCTTTGTCGTTCGCCATGGAGTCACCCTATCCGGCGAACCCGGGGGATCTTCGGGCAAGATCGACTCGTGACGGTGTCATCTCCCGCGGGATCCCCGCAGTCGTCCGGGACGAAATCCTCGCCCCGCGTCCCGGCCGGTCCGTTCGGCGGCACGCCCGACGCGCAGAAGCAGCGCGACCTGCGCAGGATGAAGGCGCTGGCGCTCTCCTTCCTCATCGGCGCGGCGATCATCTACCTGTTCTGCGAGTACCTCGACACGAAGGGCGCGCATCTCTCCATCGCCGGGCCGTGGGTGGGCTACGTGAAGGCCGCGGCCGAGGCGGGCATGGTGGGCGGCCTCGCGGACTGGTTCGCGGTGACCGCGCTGTTCCGGCACCCCCTGGGCCTGCCGATCCCGCACACGGCCATCATCAAGCGCAAGAAGGACCAGTTGGGCGACGCGCTCGGCGGCTTCGTCGAGAGCAATTTCCTCACGCCCGACGTGATCGCCGAGAAGGTGGGCTCGCTCGAGCTGAGCGGCCGCGTCGCGAACTGGATGGCCGACCCCGACAACTCGCAGAAGCTGGGCGCCGAGGCCGCGAAGCTGGTCAAGGTGATGAGCGAGGTGCTGCGCGATGAGGACGTCGAGGCGGTGCTCAACTCGACGATCATCAAGCGGCTCGCCGAGCCGGAGTGGGGGCCGCCCATCGGGCGCCTCGTCGAGACCCTGCTGCAGGAGCAGCGCCAGCTGCCGCTGATCAACCTGCTCGCCGAGCGGGCCCACCACTGGGCCCTGGGCAGCCAGGGGGTCATCGACAAGATCGTCGACACCGACGGTCCGCAGTGGTCGCCCAAGTTCGTCAACTCGCTCCTGGGGGAGCGGATCTACCGCGAGCTCGTCGAGTTCACCTGGAAGGTGCGCAGCGACCCGGACCACGAGGTGCGGCAGGCGATGAGCACCTTCCTGTGGGACTTCGCCTCCGACCTGCAGCACGACCCGCGCACCATCGCCAAGGTCGAGGACGTCAAGGCCGAGCTGATGGGCCGCGAGGAGGTCCGCACCGCGGCGCAGGCGGCGTGGCGGGCGGCGAAGCGGATGATCGAGGCCTCCGTCGAGGATCCCGACTCGACGCTGCGGGAGAAGTTCAGCGAGTCGGCGGCCCGGTTCGGTGTGCGGCTGCGTGACGATCAGGCGCTGCGCGGCAAGGTCGATTTCTGGGTCGACCGGTCGGTACGGCACCTCGTCGAGAACTATGCGGGACAGATCACATCGATCATCACGGACACCGTCGCGCGCTGGGACGCCGACGAGGCCTCCGACAAGATCGAGCTCGCCGTGGGACGTGACCTGCAGTTCATCCGGATCAACGGCACCGTCGTGGGCTCCATCGCCGGCCTGGTGATCTACTCGATCACCCAGATCTTCTTCTGATTGAAATCACTCTGCTAGCAAACTGCTTGCAAGAGCTAGCACTAGCTGTTAGCGTGGAATCAGCCGCGCAGACGGGAGACCGGATATGACGAGCGACGAAGAGACCGTAGAGAATTCGGGATCCGACATCGGAGCGTTCATCCGGGCGCAACGTCTTGCGGCGGAGGTGTCCATCCGGCAGCTGGCCGAGAAGGCGGGGGTTTCCAACCCGTACCTCAGCCAGATCGAGCGGGGGCTCCGACGACCGTCGGCCGACGTGCTCGGGCAGATCGCCAAAGCGCTGCGGCTCTCGGCGGAGGTGCTCTACGTCCAGGCCGGGATCCTCGAGGAGCGTCCGGAATCCCCGGTGCGCGACGCGCTGATCGCGGACACGACCATCACCGAGCGGCAGAAGCAGGCACTCCTCGAGATCTACGAGAGCTTCCGCCGCGAGAACGAGACTGCACTGAAGGAGATCACCCCATGACCGAGCAGAACACCCTCGACGACCTGAAGACCCCGCTGTTCGCCGCTCTCGGCGCCGGTGACTACGCCTACGAGGCCGTCTCCGAGGTGGTCGAGAAGCTGCGCGCCGCCGCCACCGACGCTTCCAAGGACTTCCAGACCAAGGTCGAGGAGGCCCAGGCCAAGGTCGAGGAGGCCGCCGATTCCGCGCAGGCCAAGCTGACCGAGGCCGCCGACGGCCTGCCCAAGGACGTCGACGAGCTGCGCGCCAAGTTCACCGCCGACGAGCTCCGCAAGGTCGCCGCCGCGTACATCCAGGTCGCCACCGACATCTACGAGTCGCTCGCCGAGCGCGGCGAGACCGCCTTCGAGCGCCTCAAGTCCGGCTCCGTGATCGAGGACGCCACCGAGCAGGCCACCAAGGCCTACAACCAGGCCGTCGAGCTGACCGAGTCCTCGCTGGGCCAGGTCGCCACCGCCACCAAGCAGGTCGGCGAGCGCGCCGCCAAGCTGGTCGGCCGCGCGGGCGACGAGGCCGAGGCCGCTGCCGACAAGGCCGAGGCCACCGTCAAGGAGGCCACCGAGAAGGCCACCGCCGCCGTCAAGAAGGCCGCCCCGAAGGCCGCCCCCAAGAAGGCCGACGCGTAATCCGCGTCACTGCGAGTTCCACCCGGGCGCCCGGCGGCACTGCCGCCGGGCGCCCGACCTTTAGGCTGGTGTCATGGACGTTTTCCTCTACGGAGTCAACACCGTGAGCCTGCTCGCGTCACTCATCGTCACGATCGCCCTCCTCGCGACGGGCGCCTTCGTTCTGGTCCACGCGCTCCGTGCCCCGGCCGACGCCTTCACGGCCGCGGGGAAGTGGACGAAGAAGGGGTGGACGATCACCCTGGTCTTCTGCCTGCTCCTCGTGCTGGCCGGGCTGAACTACATGGGCACCGTCGTCGGGGCGATCGGGATCCTGGTGTACCTGCTCGATGTGAAGCCGAAGCTCGACGAAATCCGACGCCCGCGGTATTGAACTCTAGTTAGTAAGGTTGTCCGCATGAAGATCTCCAGGAAGCTCGTCGTCGGCGCCGCGGGTGCTCTCGGCGCGGGTGCCGCCGCCATCGCCGCCGGCGTCGCGGCCTACGCGCTCTCGTCCCCGGCCGAGCCGGCGAACGCCAAGCTGATCGAGGACTACGACGGACCGTTCGAGGACGGCACCGTCGTCTCCGGTGACGGCACCCGCCTGCACACCCGGGTGTGGGGGCCGGAGGACGGCCCGATCGCCGTGCTCATCCACGGCTGGACCTGCAACCTGACCAACTTCCCGCGGCAGGTCGAGCACCTCGTCGCGCGCGGCCACCGCGTCGTCGCCTACGACCAGCGCGGCCACGGCGAGTCCGAGGCGGGTGCCTTCGCCTTCTCCGCGGGCGTGCTCGCCGACGACCTGCACGCGGTGCTCGCCGCCCACGTCCCGGCCGGGAAGAAGGCGCTGCTCGTGGGGCACAGCATGGGCGCGATCACCATCATGGCCTGGGCCGACAAGTACACCGCCGAGGTCGCCGAGCGCGCCCACCACGCGGTGCTCGTCTCCACCTACGCCCGCGACGCCGTCGCCGGGTTCGCCGGCGCCACCCCGCTGGCCGCGCTCCCGCGCGTCGCGCCGCGGTTCACCCAGAAGCTCGGCGACGGGGTTCTCGGCGCCAACGTCAGGGTGCGGCACAACCGCCTGCACACCGCCGTGATCCGGTACACCGCGCTGTGCGGCTACGCCTCCTACGGCGCCGTGCGCTACACCGAGGACATGGTCGCCTCGTGCCCGTCGGACGTGCGCGCCGAGTGGGGCCACGTCCTCGCGAACGTCGACGTGAGCGAGGGCCTGCGCAAGATCACCATCCCCACGTCCGTCGTGGTGGGCCAGTTCGACCACCTCACGCCGCCCGCGGACGCCGACATCATCGCCGGTGAGCTCCGCGTCGCCGGGCAGCTGGATCGTTTCGCCGTGATCCGCGACTCCGGGCACATGCTGCCGCTCGAACAGCCGGAGAAGCTGAACACGCTGCTGGACTCCGTCCTCGACGGCCGCCCCGTCGCCTCGGGAGCGCCCGAGTAGCGCACCGTCGGGCCGCGGAGGCGGGCGTCAGGAGAAGACGACCGTCTTCCGGCCGTGCACGAGCACCCGGTTCTCGAGGTGCCAGCGCAGGCCGCGCGCCAGCACGACCTTCTCGATGTCGCGGCCGCGCAGCACCATGTCGGCCGCGGCGTCGGCGTGGTCCACGCGCGCGACGTCCTGCTCGATGATCGGACCCGCGTCGAGGTCCGCCGTGACGTAGTGGCAGGTTGCGCCGATCAACTTCACGCCGCGCGCGAAGGCCTGGTGGTAGGGCCGCGCTCCGACGAAGCTGGGCAGGAAGCTGTGGTGGATGTTGATCGCCCGGCCGGCCCAGGCCTCGCACAGCTCGGCGGGCAGTACCTGCATGAAGCGGGCCAGCACAACGGCATCCGGATCGAACTGATCGGTCAGTCCCGCGACCTCCGCGAAGGCCGCCGACTTGTCCTCGCCGGCGCCGGGGAAGGGCACGTGGTGGAACGGGATGTCCAGCCGCTCCACGAAGTCGCGCAGATCCTCGTGGTTGCCGATCACCGCCGCGATGCGCGCGTTGAGCTCGCCCGTCGCCACCCGGCCGACGAGGTCGTGCAGGCAGTGCCCCTCCTTGCTCACCAGCAGGACGATGTCCTTCGGCTCCGCGGTGGAGGTCAACCGCCATTCGGTCTCGGGGCCGAGCTCCGCGGCCACCTCGCTCGCGAACCGCTCCCGCAGCTCCTCCAGCGACAGGGACACCGAATCGGCCCGCACGGCCTGACGGGTGAAGAACCAGCCGGAGTCCTGATCCGAGTGGTACCCGGCCTCCACGATCCACCCGCCCACGTCGGCGAGGAAGGTCGAGATGCGGGCCACGATGCCCGTGGTGTCGGGGCAGCCCAGAGTCAGAACGTAGCGCGTCACGAACGGTATCGTCTCAAACGTGCTCACACGCTCCGAAGTCGCCGCCCTCGTCGATCACACGCTGCTCAAGCCCGAGGCCACCGAGACCGCCGCGGCCGCGGCCTATCAGGAGGGGCTGGACCTGGGCGTGTACGCCGTGTGCCTGTCCCCGTCGATGCTGCCGCTGCGCGCCGCGATCGACGCGCAGGAGGCCGCCGCGGCCGGGGGCCGTTGGGCGCCGCGCACCTGCGTCGTCTCCGGCTTCCCCTCGGGTAAGCACCACACGCTGATCAAGGCCGCCGAGTCGCGGATGGCGATCGAGGAGGGCGCGCACGAGGTCGACATGGTGATCGACGTCGGGCTCGCGCTGGCAGGGGAGCTCGACCGCGTCTTCTCCGATGTGCTCACCGTCCGCGAGGCCATCGGCGCCGACCCGGTGCTCAAGGTGATCGTCGAGTCCGCCGCGCTGCTCGAGTTCGGCGACGCCGACCTGCTCACCGAGGTGTGCAAGCGCGCCGTCAAGGGCGGCGCCAGCTTCGTCAAGACCTCCACCGGATTCCACCCGTCGGGCGGGGCGTCCGCCGAGGCGGTCCGGATCATGCGCGCGGCCGTCGGGCCCGACGTGGGCGTCAAGGCCTCGGGCGGCATCCGCACCGCCGAGGCCGCGCAGGAGATGATCGACGCCGGCGCGAACCGCCTCGGCCTCTCCGGCTCGCGGGCGGTCCTGGCGGGCTTCCCGGAGTAGCTCCCGCTTCCGCTGCCCGACGGTGCGCCGGCTCAGGTCAGGCGCGCGGGGAGCGAGGCGTAGCCGTACAGCGTGGACAGCCCGCGGTGCCGCGCACCGTCGGACAGGGTGACGGCGGGGTACCGCTCGAACAGGGCGGGCAGGGCGACGGCGGCCTCCATCCGCGCCAGCGCGGCGCCGATGCAGGCGTGGATGCCGTAGCCGAAGCTCACGTTCTTCTTCGCCTCGGCGCGCGTGACGTCGAAGTCGTGCGGCCGGTCGAAGACCTTCGGATCGCGGTTCGCGCCCGCGAGCTGCAGCGAGACCATCGTGCCGCGCGGGATCGCGAACCCGGCGATCTCCACGTCCTCCCGCGCGACGCGGGCCGTGCGCTGGACGGGGCTGGAGTAGCGCAGGATCTCCTCGACGGCGTTCGGCCACAGCTCGGGGCGCTCCCGCAGGACCTGCAGTTGCTCCGGGTGCGCCAGCAGGTCGACGATGCCGTTGCCGATGAGGTTGACGGTGGTCTCGAAACCCGCGCCGATGAGCAGCGCCGCATTGGCCATCAGCTCGCGGTCCGTCAGCTCACCGCTCGAGGCCAGCAGCGCGAACGGGTGGTCGGCGTCGGGATCGCTGCGCACGCGCGCGAAGTGCGCGGTGAGGTACTCGCGCAGGCCCGTGAGCGCGACCTGCGAGCGCCGGTAGACCGGCCAGGACAGGCCCGGGTCGAGCAGCGGCGCGGCCGCCTCGCCCCACTCGAGCATGTACTCGTCGTCCTCCTCGGGCAGCCCCAGGAGGCGTCCGATCATGGTGACGGGCAGCTTCGCCGCGAAATCGCGGACCAGGTCGGGCGAGGGCTCGTCGGCCATCGCGTCGAGGAGCGAGGCGGTCACCGTGCGGGCCCGGTCGGTGAGCTGCTCGATCGACCGCGGCGTGAAGGTTCTCGCGATCGGGTGCCGGTAGGCCGTGTGCGCCGGTGGCTCGCTCACCAGCATCGACGGTGGCTCGACGGGGTTGGGCAACTCCAAGTCGGTCCGCTCCAGCACGCGGAGCAACGCTCGCGGGAAGCCGAAGTCGGCCGGCTGCACCGTGCCGAAGCGCTGGTCGCGCAGCACCTCGCGGCACACCGCGTGATCGGCGGTGGTGGCACCGACCTCGCTGCGCACGAGCGGCCCCTCGGCGCGCAGCGCGTCGAAGACCGCGTACTGCGAGCCGGGCTCGCCGTAGCCGAGCAGCATCTGCGCCATCCGGTCGCCGCGCTCGGCGCGGCGCGGCAGCGCGCGCCGGGGGAGTCCGTGCAGGATCCCCCAGCGCACGCGGGTGGCGAGCGCCGCCGGCAGCATCGTCAGACCACCGAGCAGTTGGTGGCGCCCACGTCGGAGCCGCTCTCGATGTCCTTCGGGTTCACGTTCTGGCCGGAGTAGCGCAGCGAGATGCCCTCGTCGGTCATCTTCAGATCGCTGGCGGTCAGCCCGTTCGGAGTGGGGATGTCCGCGACGGCGGTGATGAGCTGTTGCGCCAGGTCGTCGGGCACGCCGACGCCGAAGATCGAGGCCTTGCTCGCGGTGAGCACCACCTTGTTGTCCTTGATGGTGGGCTTGAGGTTCACCGTGACCGGGAAGATGACGGCGGTGCCGCTGACCTCGATCTGGTTCGCAGCGGAGTTCAGGGTGACCTTCGGGTCGGTGAGGACCTGGACCTGCGAGACCTTGTTCTTGATGCCCTCGGCGGTGAAGGTGCCGAGGATCGTCGCGTCGTCGACCTTGTTGTCACCGCCGGGCTCGACACCCTTGAGCAGGATGTGCGCGTTCAGGCCCGAGGTGCCCTGCATGCCGTCGATCTGGATGTCGATGGACGGGATCTTGCCGCTCGCGTTCTGGATCAGCATCGGCGTCTTCTCGAAGGACACCTTGACGTCGTTGGCCTTCGTGCCGCTCTTGATGTTGTCGGCGAGGCAGTTCTGCACGTGATTGCGGATGTACAGCTCGGAGCCGACGAGCAGTATCACGAGCAGCGCGACGACGCCCGCTGCGGCCAGCCCGATGAGCTTGCCCGTGGAGCGCTTCTTGGCCGGCGTGCCGCCGCCCTGTCCGCCCGGGCCCGACGGGCCGGTGGGCGGGATCTGCGTCGGCGGGACCGGCGGCTGGCCGGGCTGCCCCTGTGGGCCCGGCTGCACGGCGCCGACGGGGGCCGCGACCTCAGGCCGCGCGTGCGAGCCCGACGGACGCTGCGCCGACTCGATCGGCCGGGTCAGGCCGTCCTGCGGGCCGGGGCCCTGCGGCTGCTGCGCGGCGGGCGCCTGCGGCTGCTGCGGGACCTGCTGCTGCCGGTCCGCCGGGGTGATCGGCCGCGTCAGGTTCGGATCCTGCGGGCCGTTCTGGGGGCCGGGGTTCTGCGGGGCGTTCGGGTTCGTATCCATCGGCGTTAGATTGTTCCTCATCCCTGGGTGGCGACGGTGAAGTCCCTGCGGTTGGCGAGCACGGGCAGCGCGGCCCGCACCTCGTCGACCCGCGCGAGCGGCAGGTCCACGACGAGCTGTTCCGGCGCGACACCGGCGGAGGCGAGCACGGCACCGTCGGGCCCGACGGCGAGCGAGCCGCCCACGCCGCGCGGCGCGGTGCCGGGCTCCGGATCGGACGGTCGCGCCTGGTCGACGGCGACGACGAAGGTCGTGGAGTCGAGGGCCCGCGCGCGGGCCAGCGTGGTGAAGGCGTCGAGCTTGCCGGGGCCGTCGCCCCACGACGCGGGCGCCACGATCACCTGGGCGCCGGCGTCGGCGAGCGCCTGGTACAGGGTGGGGAAGCGCAGGTCGTAGCAGGTGCTCAGCCCGACGGTGACGCCGGCGACGTCGACCGTGACCGCGCGATCACCCGGTTCGACGGTGCGCGACTCGGCGAAGCCGAACGCGTCGTAGAGGTGGATCTTGTCGTAGGCGGTGCGCACCCCGTCGGGGGAGGCCGACAGCAGGGTGTTGCGGACGCGGCCATCGGCGGCGGGGGTGAACATGCCCGCCACGACGTGGACGCCCGTGGCCCGCGCGGCCCCGGCGATGCGCGTGGCCCACGGCCCGTCGAGGGGCTCGGCGACCGGCTTCAGCGAGACCCCGAACCGGCACATCGTGGCCTCGGGGAAGACCGCGAGCCGCGCACCGGCCTCGGCGGCGCGCCGGAGTCCGTCCTCGACCAGTGCGGCGTTGGCCGACGGGTCGGTGGTGGCCTCGATCTGGGCCAGCGCGACGGTCAGCGATGTCATGCGCACCACACTACTGACTCGCATTCGATAGGTCGCGCATCGCGCAGCGGCTACGGCGCGACGAGCCCCCAGTCGACCGTGAGCAGGTTGTCGCGCACCGGCCGCCGGGGCGCGCAGGCGGCACCGTCGGTCCGCTCCGCCAGGAGGGTCGCGGCGGCGCGCCACCGGATGCGGTTGCCGTAGGTCGCGTAGCCGGCGGCCTCGTCCCAGCAGCGGTCCGCGAGCGTCAGCAGGGCGTGGATGCGCTCACCGGGGACGTTGTGGTGGATCAGCGCCTTCGGCAGTCGCTCCGCCAGGTCCGACGGGTGCTCGCTGTACCCGGGGTGCCAGGCCAGCGTCAGCGTCCGCGGCGTCGGCACGATACCGGCCGGCGTGGCGGCCAGGGTGAGCCAGCAGCACCGTCGGCCCAGCTCGTCGCACGTGCCTTCGACGAAGACCCCGCCCGGCGCGAGCCGCGAGGCGACCGTCGACCAGGCGTCGGCGACCTCGGACTCGTCGTACTGGCGCAGCACGTTGAAGGCCCGGACCAGGTTCGGGCGCAGGCCCGCGAGCTCGAACCCGCCGCGGGCGAAGTCGACGCCGTCGCGGCCGGGTACCACGCGGGCGGGGTCGATCTCGAGCCCCGTCACCCGCACGGCGGGGTTGACGCGCCGCAGCCAGGAGGCCCACTCGAGGGTCGTGTCGGGGCGGGCGCCGTAGCCCACGTCGACGGCGAGCGGCGACGGTCCGCCGAGCGCGGCCACCACGTCGGGGGAGTGCACGGACCAGCGGTCGCTGCGGCGTAGACGGTTCAGTCCCGTGGTGCCGCGGGTGATGCGGCCCTCAGGCGGCACGGGTCAGTTCTTGTCGACCCAGTACTTGAGGTACTCGGCCTCGGCGCGGAAGAGATCCACCAGGTTGATGAGGATCAGCTGCTCGAGCTTGGTGCCCACGAAGGGCACGAAGACCTTCACCACGGTGGTGTAGCGCATGGTGCAGCCGGTCTCGGTGTTGAATAGCGAGGCCTCACCCTTGAGCGAGCCGGGGCCCGCGGGGATCGACGCCTTGTAGTCGCCGATCGAGCTCTCCCCGTCCCACTTGCCGTAGAACTCCTCGCGGGTGATGATCATGTCCTTCTTCACCACGCCCTGCGCGATCGGCGGAAGGTACTCGTGCGGCAGGTTCTGCTTCTGGACCACCGTGATGCCCTCGTCGTCGACGTCGAACTCGGTGAGCTCGGAGAGCGGCGTGAGGTTGCGGAAGTCGGTCATCTTCTCGGTCCAGTACTCCTTGGTGGAGTACGCGTCGTAGAAGACCTCGGCGGGGAACGGGAAGCGCGCCGAATAGCTGAGACGTCGTGCCATGAGGGCTGAGCCTATCGCGTCAGGACCGCTGGGCGATCCAGGCCAAGGTGAAGTCGCGCTCGGACTCCATCAGCTCCTGCAGGTTCTCGACGACGAGCGACTCGACCTTCTTCGCGACGAACGGGATCGACACGCTGGCCTCACCGTCGGCGGTGATGCGCGCGGTGGCGCCGTCCGAGCCGGGCGCGGCCTCGAGCACCGTCGTACCGGAGAGCTGCGCGGGAACGCCCTGGATGTCGGCGGAGAAGCGGCCCTCGCAGCGGCCGCCGTCGAACGGCCCCCACTCCTCGACGCGGTGGATCTCCAGGCCGCCGGGCCGGACAGCGGTCACCACGGGAGGCAGCTTGTCCTCGCCGATCAGGTGCACCACGAGGACGCGGACGGAGCGGCCGGCGCCCTCGCCGGTGATGGTCAGCTCCGCAACGCGGGCGCCCTCGCCGCCGACCTCGGCCACGCGCGCGGGCCAGTACGCATCGTCGGTGAACGCGGCGTGCAGCGCGGCCGGACTGGTGGCGTAATCGAGCGAGCGCTCGAGACGGGTGGTCATGAGGAGACACGTTACCGTTGCGGTGTGCCTGAACTGCTATCGGAGCTGACCACGCTGCGCCTCGGCGGCCCCGCCCGTGCCTACCTGCGGTGCGAGTCCGCCGCCGCGGTCGCGGAGGCGGTCGCCCGCTGCGATGCCGCCGGCGAGCCGGTGCTGCTGGTCGGCGGCGGATCGAACCTGGTGATCGCCGACGAGGGTTTCGCCGGCACCGTCGTCCATCTGGCGCACGACGCCGTGACGATCGACGGGACCGTCCTCACCGCCGACGCGGGCGCCGTCTGGGACGACGTCGTCGCCGCGTCGGTCGACGCCGGGCTCGGCGGGCTCGAGTGCCTGTCCGGCATCCCCGGTTCCGCGGGCGCGACGCCGGTGCAGAACGTCGGGGCGTACGGCGTCGAGGTCGCGGCCTGGCTCGACGCCGTCGAGCTCTATCACCGCGCCACCGGCGAGACCGCGTGGGTCGCG
Organism: Tsukamurella sputi; assembly: GCF_007858445.1. Lineage (GTDB taxonomy): Bacteria > Actinomycetota > Actinomycetes > Mycobacteriales > Mycobacteriaceae > Tsukamurella > Tsukamurella sputi. The sequence continues at coordinate 624,489 of NZ_VIGV01000003.1, forward strand.
CCGGAGACCCTGGGCCTGGGGTACCGCACGTCGCGCCTCAAGCAGCACGAGGCGCCCGGCGCGGCCGGCTCCGGCCCCGCCGACGTCGTGCTGCGCGTGCGGTTCGCTCTGTCCGACGGTGCCTCCGCCCCCATCCGCTACGGCGAGCTGGCGCGGGCGCTGGGCGCGGAACCCGGAGCAACCGTCGACCCCGCCGAAGCGCGCGAGCAGGTCCTGGCGTTGCGCCGGAGCAAGGGCATGGTCCTCGACGCGGCCGACCACGACACCTGGAGCGTCGGCTCCTTCTTCACCAACCCGGTGGTGCCGGCGGCGGCCGCCGCCGCGACGGTGCAGCGGATCGAGGAGGCGACCGGCGAGAGCACGCCGCAGTACCCCGCGCCCGACGGGGTGAAACTCTCGGCCGGCTGGCTGATCGAACGCGCGGGCTTCCGCAAGGGCTACTCGGGCGGACGAGCGGGGGTCTCGCTGTCGACGAAGCACACCCTCGCGCTCACCAACCGCGGCACGGGCACGACCGCGGAGCTGCTCGCGCTGGCCGGCGAAGTCCGGGATGGGGTTTTCGCCCGATTCGGGGTCGAGCTCCGTCCGGAGCCGGTCCTCGTGGGTTCGGAGCTGCCCCCACTGCGCCTCTAGAATTCGTGAGGTGTTCGACTTCTTCCGTGCGCCGCTGGGCCGGCGCGCCTTCCTCGGCGGTGCAGCGGCGACGGTGGCCGTCGTCGCGACCGCCTGCACCCGGGACGGCGGCACCGCCGAGACCAGGGCTGATGGCCCCACGTTCGAGTACTCGCCCGCGGCGGGCAAGAAGATCGGTCCGCGCGACACCGTCTCCGTGCGCGTGCGCGGCGGCACCTTCCGGCCCGGCGTCGCGCTGACCAACACGCAGTCGGGCAAAAAGGTCGAACTGACCGCGTCGCCCGACGGTGTGACCTACTCGACGGCCGAACCCCTCGGCTTCGGGGCCACCTACCGGTGGTCCGGTACGGCCGACGGCGAGGGCGGTACCTTCTCGCGCCTCGACGGGGAGGTCTCCGTCGTCTCGCCCGACGCCACGATGTCCGTGCAGATCAACATCGCCGACGACGCCGAGGTCGGCATCGCGGCGCCCCTGATCCTCAAGTTCGCCGGCACCGTCCAGGACAAGGCCGCCGTCGAGAAGGCGCTCGAGGTGACCACGACCCCGCACACCGAGGGCGCGTGGGCCTGGCTGCCCGAGGACAACGGCTCCCGCGCGCACTGGCGCCCCCGCGAGTACTACACGCCGGGCACCAAGGTCACCATGACGGGCAAGCTCTACGGTCTCGACCACGGCGACGGGAAGTACGGCGCCAGCGACGTGACCAGCTCGTTCGTGGTCGGCCGCTCGCAGATCGTCAAGGCCTCGGCCCCGTCGCACCGGATCCGCGTGATGCGCGGCGATCAGGTGTACCTCGATCTGCCCTGCTCCTACGGCGAGGGTGATCTGCCGCGCAACGTCACGCGTTCCGGCATCCACGTGGTCAGCGAGAAGCACGAGGACTTCTACATGTCCAACCCCGCGGCCGGGTACTTCAACGTGCACGAGCGGTACGCCGTGCGGATCTCGAACAACGGCGAGTTCATCCACGCCAACCCGCAGACCGTCGGGAACCAGGGCGCGTCGAACGTCACCAACGGCTGCATCAACCTCTCGCTCGCGGACGCGCAGCGCTACTTCCAGAGCGCACTCTTCGGCGATCCGGTCGAGGTCACGGGTACGTCCATCCAGCTCTCGGAGGCCGACGGGGACATCTACGACTGGACCCTAGACTGGCCCACGTGGCAATCGATGTCGGCGCTGTCGAAGAACTAGTGGTCCCCGGCGCGCGGAGGATGTCCGCGCGAGTGGCGTGCACCGTCCTCGCGCCCACGGTGCTCGAGTACCAGGCCACCGTCGCGCGGGTGCCCGGGCTGCAGGTGCAGGAGTCGCTCTCCGTCACGCTCGACGGTGCGCCCTTGCCCGTCCACGAGGTCGTGGGGCCGCACGGCGGGCGGATCCACCGCGTCGAGGCCGGGCCCGGGAAGGTGCTGCTCGAATACGGTGCGGAGGTCGCGGGATTCGCGGCACCCGAGCCCGTCGACGAGTACCTGCGCTCGCTGTACCTGCGGCCCTCCCGGTACTGCGAGGTGGACCGGTTCTACGGGTTCGCCGCGAAGCAGTTCGCGGGCGTGACCGGGGATGCACAACGTGCTGTGGCGGTGCGCGAGTTCGTGGCGGGGCGCCTCGACTACCTGCCCGGCGCCAGCCGCTCTGTCGACGGTGCCTCCGACACCCTGCTCGCCTCCGCCGGTGTGTGCCGGGACTACGCGCACCTGACGATCGCGCTGCTGCGCGCCCTCAAGCTGCCCGCACGGATGACCGCGGTCTTCGCGCCGGGCTGCGATCCGATGGACTTCCACGCCGTCGCCGAGGTCATGGTCGACGGTCGCTGGTGGGTGCTCGACGGGACCGGACTCGCCCCGCGCGGTGCGATGGTGCGGATCGCCACCGGTCGCGACGCCGCCGACATCGCCTTCCTCGACAACCACGGCGGCTCCATCCGGTTCGAACGCCTCACCGTGACCGCCGAGTCCGCTGCTCCACTCCCCGCCGACGACCCGCACACCCTGATCCCCATCGCCTGAGCGGGGGCGTCGGTGCAGCGCGGGGACGACTCAGCGCCGCGGTACGACGGTGCCGCGATTCAGGCGCGACGCAGGGCCAGTAGCTGCTCGAAGACCGCCCGCGCATCCGCGGGGCCGCCCACGCGGAAGCGGGCGGCGGTGGCACCGTCGCCCACCTTGACGGACACGTCCTCGGCGCCGGTGAGCACGGCGAAGGCCTTCTCGTCGGTCACGTCGTCGCCGAGGTAGAGCACCCCGTCGGCGCCCTCGCGCTCACGCAGGACGCTCAGGGCCCGGCCCTTCGAGGCGTCGAGGACCGTCAGTTCCAGCACGGCCTTGCCGTCCGTGGCGTGCACGCCGGACCGGGCGGCGGGGCCCCGTCGGGCTTCGTCCAGCGCGAGCGGCCCGGCCGACGGATCCACGACGTTGCGCACGTGCAGCGCGCCGCCCAGCGGCTTGGGCTCCACGGCCGCGCCCGGGAACCGCCCGGCGATCGCGGTGAGGTCTGCCAGCACCGCCTCGCGCAGCGCCACGAGGTCCGCGGACAGGACGCCCTCGAATCCATCCTCCCATTCGGCGCCGTGACTACCGACCGTCACCAGGGGCGCCGCGGCCCCGGACAGCCGCCCCAGCGTCGCCCGGTCACGGCCGGAGACGAGCGCCACCGTCACCCCGGGCAGCGCGGCGAGCGCCTCCAGCGCCGCAACGGTTCCCGGCAGCGGGAACGCGGCGGCGGGGTCGGAGACGATCGGGGCGACCACACCGTCGTAGTCGGTGGCAACGAGCACGCTGCCGAGCCGGGCGAACCGGGCCAGCGCCCCGGTGAGATCGTCGGGCAGGGTCATGCCCGCGTCTCGTCGACGGTGCCCGCCAGCGTCTGCAGGAACGAGCGCGCCCAGCGGTCCACGTCGTACTGCAGCACCTGGCGGCGCATGGCGCGGATGCGGCGCTTGCCGTCCTCGGGCTCCTGGTGCACGGCTTCGTCGATGGCGTTCTTGACGCCCTCGAGGTCGTGCGGGTTGCACTGGTAGGCCTGGCGGAGTTCCGCTGCGGCGCCGGTGAACTCGCTGAGCACCAGCGCGCCCGACGAGTCGTTGCGGCAGGCGATGTACTCCTTGGCGACGAGGTTCATGCCATCGCGCAGCGGCGTCACCAGCATGACGTCGGCGGCGGCGAAGAAGGCCAGCAGCTCGCGGCGGGGAACCGGCCGGTGGATGTAGTGGATGGCGGGATGGCCGACGCGGCCGAAGTTCCCGTTGATCCGTCCCACCTGCAGCTCGATGTCGTTGCGCATCGTCTTGTACGACTCCACCCGTTCGCGCGACGGGGTGGCCAACTGCACGAAGATGTGTCGCTCCGGATCGAGGCGGCCCTCCTGGTACAGCTCGCCGATCGCGCGCAGCCGCACGTCGATGCCCTTGGTGTAGTCGAGCCGATCGACGCCGAGCAGGATCTTCTCCGGATTGCCGAGTTCCTTGCGCAGAGCGCGTGCCCGCTGCCGCGTCTCGGGCAGTTTCGCGGTGGCCGCGAGCTCGGCGGACTCGATCGAGATCGGGAAGGCACCCACTCGCACCGACCGGAAGCCGACGGTGACCACGCCGAACTTCGAGCGCACGCCGATCGAGTTCTTGCTGGTCGGGTAGCCGGCCAGCTTGCTGGCGAGGTACAGGAAGTTCTGTGCGCCGCCGGGCAGGTGGAAGCCCACGAGGTCGGCGCCGAGGATGCCCTCGATGATCTCGCGCCGCCACGGCATCTGCATGAACAGCTCGACGGGCGGGAAGGGGATGTGCAGGAAGAAGCCGATCTTCACGTCGGGCCGCAGCATCCGCAGCATCTTCGGCACCAGCTGCAGCTGGTAGTCCTGCACCCAGACGGTCGCGCCCTCGGCGGCCACCTTGGCGGTCTCCTCCGCGAAGCGACGGTTCACCTCGACGTAGGTGTTCCACCACTCGCGGTGGTACTCGGGCTTGACGATGACGTCGTGGTACAGCGGCCACAGGCTGCCGTTCGAGAAGCCCTCGTAGTGCTCCTGGACCTCCTGGGCGCTGAGCTTCACGGGCACCAGCAGCATGTCCTGGCCGTCGATGGGGCCGTCGCCCACGTCGGGTGCGCCCGGCCAGCCCACCCACGCGCCGTTGCGGGCGCTGAGGATCGGTTTGAGCGCGGTCACCAGACCGCCCGGCGATTCCTTCCAGGTCAGCGACCCGTCGGGCGCCTTCTCGACGTCGACCGGCAGCCGGTTCGCCACGACGATGAAATCAGATGTTCCGAACGCCGCAGCGGTCATGGAGTCCTACGCCTCCTTGGGACCGATGCCGAGCATCGACAGCAGCATGCGGCACTCGTCCGCGTCCTCGGCGTACGCCGCGACGACCCGCTGGGCCTGGCGTGCGGTCTCGTCCGCCACCGGCTCGAGTTCGTCTTCGCTGATGTCCTGCGTGGTCTTCGGGGGCATGAACGCACCTTCGTTCGGGAATGTCGAGCAAGGACAGTTTACCTGCGAAACGTTTCAGTCGCGGACCCGGCGGAACGTGATGCCGGTGATGTGCGGGCGCAGGTTGGGCGGGAGCTGCGGCCGCCGGATGGTGCGGGCCACCCATTCGCCCAGCGTGACGCCCGCCGCGAGCGCGCAGCCGACGGTCAGCGCGGTGGCCATGTTGGTCAGCGCGGAGGTCGTCTGCCCCTCCATCAGCTCCGACAGACCGCGGTAGACGGCCAGGCCGGGGACCAGCGGGGTGATGCCCGCGACGGCCACGATCAGGGGCGGGACCACGGCCCGTCGGGCGAGGAGACCGCCGGCCAGCCCGACGACGGTGGCGGCCACCGTCGAGGAGACGATGGGCCCGAGCCCGAGGTTCAGCGTCGACCCGGCGACGAGCGCGCCGAAGCACCCCGCGAGGAAGGACGCGGTCAGGGCCCGGATCTGCGCGTAGCCGGCCAGTGCGAAGGCGGCCGACGCCACGCCGCCCGTCACGACGAGGATCGGCAGCGGCGCGTAGTCGAAGGCCTGCTGTTGCAGGGGCGGCAGCGTCGCGCCGAGCTCGCTGGTCACGCGCAGGGCCATGCCGACGCCCGCGACGACGCCGGCGGTGAACACCCCGACCTCGAAGAAGCGGGCGGCGCCGGTGACGGGCGCGCCCGTGATCGCGTCCTGCACGCTGCCGACGAGCGAGAGCCCGGCCATGAGCACGATGATGCCCGCGACGATCACCCGGTAGGGCTGCACGTCCCAGCCGAAATCGATGGACAGCCGGTAGATCAACGCCGCCGGGAGGGTCGCGAGGAAACCGCCCACGACCTGCTGGAAGAAGTACGGCAGGCCCCAGTTGCTCAGCCGGACGTTGACCACGTAGATCACCGCCGTGGTGGCGAAGGCGACCGCCGCCAGTGAGAGCGCGCCGCCGAGGAGCAGGGTCAGGGAGCCGGCCATCAGCGCCCAGCCGAAGGTCGCGACCGCGCGCGGATAGGGGTGCCCCGCGGTCATGATCGATTCGAGCGCGGCCAGGGCCTGGTCCGGCCGGATCCGCCCGCGGCCGATGCGCCGCACGAGGGTGTCGACCTGCGAGAGCCGGGTGTAGTCGAGGGACCGGTGGCTCACCGTCCGCGTGTAGGTCGACGGGGGCAGGCCGCGCCCGCGCTGCACGGAGACGGTGATCGCGTTGTAGGTGACGGTGACCGTCACGTCGTCGATGCCGTAGGTCGCGGCGACGTACCGCACCTGCGCCTCGGTGTCGACGGCGCCGGTGCCCGAGTCCAGCAGCACCTCGCCGACCTTCATGGCCACCTCGAGGACCTCGCCGACCGTCTCGTTGTCGCGGAGGTCGACGGGCTGCAGCGGTGTGAGGACCGGCATACCCGCGGTGTCGACGGTCGCGGCGTTCCGGCCGGTCATGGCCTGGACCGCGTGTGCGAGGCGATCGCGGAACGCGGGTTTCATCGTCGGGCGTCTCCTTGTCGGTTCACCTCGGGTCGTCGTGGCACGGACCTCCTTTGGCTACTGTGCCAGATCCGGCGGAGTCGACGGCCCGCGCGCCGCCCCTGTGTTCCACGACGCGCACGGCTGACGCCCATGTGAAAGATCGCCGCGGACGCGCCGCGACACGTCGGCCGTATGCCCGCGAAACCGCTCACACGCGGAGATTTTTCACGTCACCGGTTGAAGAACCGGTCGCTGAGCCGGTCGAAGATGCCGTCGACCTTTTTCTCGACGGCTGTGCCCTTGAGCTTGTACTCCCACAGGTACACCAGGCCGAAGAGGACGGCGACGAGGCCGAAGATCAGCGCCAGGATTCCGATGACCTGCATCGTCATCGACATCGCCGCCCCTTCCGTGGAGCCCCCCGTCGGGATTGAACCGACGACCTTCGCTTTATAAGGGCGGGGGTTCAGGGAGCGTCGTCGACCTCACTGTACGTCGCCGTGGACGAGTGCCCGAGCGCCGACTGCCCGCTGCTGCGTGATGTGCGGGGCTGTCTCGGTTGAGTAACGATACGGACGTACCAGAGACAACATCTTTCCCAAACGTCACATTGTTCCCGAACGGCTCACTACCTGTGGGCCACCGAACAGAAGCTCGGCCGCTCATGCCCCTACCCCACAACCTCGTCGAGACCTGGCGTATCCACCAGTTCAGCGAAGGACTCTCCAAGCGCACCGTCGTCGAGCGATGCGCCACCGTGCTCCGGTTCGCCCGAGACGCGAGCGTCGACCCCGTCGCCGCTACCACCGAGCACATCACCGAATGGCTCGCCGGCGGCGCTTGGTCCACCAGCAGCCGCGGCGTCTACCACTCCCACCTGCGGACATGGTTCGACTGGCTTGTCCGCAACGGCCACCGCATCGACCACCCGATGGCAGCCATGCGGAAGCCGAAGCGACCCCGCGCAGTCCCGCACCCCGTCGCGCCCGGACACCTGCCCTTACTGTTGGAAGGTCGGATGTGGCCGACGACCCGCGCGATGATCCTCCTCGCCACCCTCGCCGGGCTCCGCGTGCACGAGATAGCGCGCGTCCGCGGCCAGGACATCGACCGAGTCGCCTGGACCCTCCGCGTCCGCGGGAAGGGTGACGTCGTCGCCGACGTCCCGTTGCACCCGATGCTCGTGGAGGTGGCCGCGACGATGCCGACCCGCGGCTACTGGTTCCCGAGTTCGACGCGGCCGTCCGGTCACGTCGCCGGGAAGTCAGTCGGTGAGCGGATCGGTGACGTGATGCGCCGGAAGGGCGTGCCCGGCACCGCTCACCATCTCCGGCACACGTTCGCGACCGAGCTGCTGGACTCCGGCGCGGACCTCCGCACGGTGCAGGAACTACTCCGTCACGCGAGCCTCGCGACCACGCAGATCTATGTCCGTGTGCATGACCGGCGGAAGACGGAGGCGATCGGCCGGCTTGACCTGTTTGCCGTGAACCTGCCGTCCGGCGAAATCGCGGCCTAAGCTACCGGTACCTACCCCGAGAAGAGAGGGCTGCCCTGATGGCACCGTCAGCCTGCCGAGATTGCAAGAATTGCACGAACAGTGCGTTCGCGAACATGGGCCGGAAGTCCGGCCGTGCGACTGCAGCGATGTTTACTGTTGGACTGTCCGAGGTCGCGATGGCGACCCGTAAGAAGTGCAGGCTGTGCGGGCACCAGATGAGCCTCCACGGCACCGACCAGGTCGGCGGGGCGGTCCAGCCGACCGTCCAGGTTCAGCAGCAGCCGCAGGGGTACGCGGGCCCGGCTGTACCCCCGCCAGCGCCTGCCGCCGCCCCTCAACCCCAGGCCGCGCCGGGCTGGTACTACCCCGAGGGCCCCGGAACGCCGCCCCGCTGGTGGGATGGCTACCGGTGGCATGAGGCCAGCACGAACTTGCCGCCGGCCTAGTCCTCGCGCCAGTGAATCGTGAGCCGGTCCATCGACGTGGTCCGTCGCCCCTGCCTGGTCGGCGCCACGTCGATCCGGTCGATGAACACCCTCGTGGCCGCGCGCCGCTGGTCGATGTTCGCCTTCGTCCACCAATCCGCCACCGAGGACAGGCGCGGCTCCGGCAGCGACCCCAGGATGTCGTCGCGGCCGGCCGCCTTCTTCAGCTCAGCGATCCGCGCCCGCACGTCCTTCGTCGCCGACTTCACCGTGGCGATGTCCACCGTCCCGGCCGCGTACTCACGCCCGAGCTCGGCGAGCCGGTCCTCCAACTCGCCCATCTTCCGTTCCGCCTTCGCCGCGGTCTCGCGGCGCGCACGAGAGAACACCGGGGTCATCAGCTCCGGCGACGCGAGGCGCAACATGATCAGCTCCTCGATGTCCGCGTCGACCATCGGCTGAGACACCTTCACCTTGCCGCAGCCGCCATCCTTCGGCGGGCACCGGTACGTCGGCTGCCGCCCTTCACCCTGGTAGGTGACCTGCATCGACGACCCGCAGAGACCGCAGCGGAGGAGCCCACCGGTGAGCAGCGCCTTGTGCCGACTCGGGTTCGTCGGTGCGTACCGCTGCCGCTCCGGCGTCGCCATCGCCGCCTGCATCTCGTCCCACTCCTCCCGAGTGAAGATCGCAGGGTGCGGGCCGGGCACCAGCTCGCCGTCCGCTTGCCGCGCTCGCATCCCGATGAACCGCGGCGACTTCAGCAGCCGGTTCACCGTGCCGTCGCGCCAGGTGCCGCCGCGGGTCGGCCGGACGCCGCTGGAGTTCAGGTTGTCGGCGATGTCCGCGAACGTCAGGCCGGCCACCAGCTGCTTCCGCATGGTGTGGAGCGCTTCGACCTCCTCGGGCAGGGTCTCGTAGTCGACGGTGTACCCGAATGCGCGTTGTGCCATACGTTGAACGGTACCCCAGGCCCGCATTTAACGGAGGGGCAGGACGTTATTGGCGTCAGCCGTGGCCCAACCACTCCTGCAGATCAGGCGGAACCTCCGGCAGCGGATGGTTCGCGTCCAGCCGACGCACCACGTCGATCACCAGCCGCGTGTACCCGAGCAGCACAAAGAACCGGTTGTTCGCGACCGTGATCCGCCGCTCCAGATCGTCGAGACGCCGCTCCTGAGCTTCCGCGCGCCGCTCCTGAGCCTCAGCACGCTCGTCGGCCTTCCGCTTGTCCTCCTCATAGTCTCGCGCGAGCTCGTTGTACCGCTTCTCCAGGCGCTTGATCTCGGCGTTGGTCACCCGCTCCGACGGGGACTCCTCCTCCGCCTTGCGTCGCTGCTCCGCCTTCTCCTGTCGACGTCGAGCCAGCGCGCCCCAAATACCCGGCACCTGCGCCATGCCAGACCGGAGCAGCAGCGCACCGCCACCACCACCACCGACGAGGAACAGGAAGATCACGCCTATCCACCACGGGGTGCCCTCCGGCACATCACTGCTGTTCACGGGCAGCCTCCCGCGCATCGCGCTCGTTGAGCACCTGCAAGAAGTACCCGAACGCCATGCCGAGCTGAGCCACCGCGAAGATCGTCGTGATGCCGGGGCCGCGGATACCGTCGAACCACGGCACGCCCGCCACGGCCTTCCACTGGCCGGCCGAGAGCGTGGCCTCGACGCAGCCCGTGAGGAACAGGCCGAGGATCGCCGGGGCCGGCCAGCGCATCGAGAGCCCCAACAGCGAGAGCGACGCGGGGATCAAGCACAGGACGCCCCAGAGGTGCAGCGGCATCAGCTGCTCGACGATGTTCAGGCTCGCGGCGTTCTCCGCACCGGGAGTGATGTAGTCGTACGCGCGGAGAAGCGGCTCCCAGGGAACCAGGCCGACGACGAAGTACCGTGCGGCGGGCGGGAGCAGCGGCTCCCATGACCCGCGCCGGAGCCACCGGGGCAGCTTCATCGCTCCGTGTGCTTGACCGCGAGGACGCCGCCGCCGGCCACGAGCACGCCCGCGACCACGTCGAGCCACAGGTCGACCTCGTCGCGGGTCACGACGCCGCGGAACACCAGCACCGCACCGAGAGCGGCGAGGAGCCGGTAGAGCATCGCGCGGCGTGCCGGGGTGAGGATCGCGCGGAGCCGCACCAGCCACGCGGGGTCGGCCGGGGCGTCCGGGTCCTGGCCGGGGAGGTTGTGCTCGCCCACGTCAGCCCTCCTCGTTCGCGCGGGCCAGGCCGGCGTTGGCCCACATCATGGCCTCCTCCAGCTTGGTGATCGCGGTGGCCTTCTCGCGGCCGTCGGGCACCTGCTCGTTGATCGCGTCCGCGGCGCGGCGCACGATCTGGCGGATGCTGGTGTGCGCGTCGCGCTTCTCCTGCGTCGTCGCCGGGTGGAAGTCGAACCGGTTCGCGATGTCGTCGGGGGCGATCACTTCGAGCCACCTCCCTCGATGGTGCGCTTCATCTCGGCGAGGCCGTCGCGCACGGTCAGCTCCTTGCCGTCGGGGGTCTTTCCCATCGAAGCGCGGTTGTCCCAGCTCGGGAGCTTCGGCCCCAGCTGCTCGTAGACGTAGCGCAGCATCGCGCGGTCCTCGTCGGTGAATGCCATGTCGTCCTCCTGGTTGGTGCCGAAGATGCGGTCCAGCGCGGCCGTGTCCTTGACCGCGTTGGCGTCGATGCGCTGGTCGGTGACCTGCGCCTGCTCGGTGAACTGCAGGATGCGGACGTCGACGCCGCCGAAGCCCTGCCAGCCCGCCGAGTTCGGGTCGTACAGCGCCGAGCCGTATCCGGTGCCGTTCACGTAGTTGCTGTTCCACAGCCCGACGTCGCGGATGAACGACAGGTCGGGGCTCCGCATCTGCCCCGCCCAGAACCACCGCGGCAGGTACACCGGCAGGAGCCGCGCGCCGCGATCCCGGTACGCCTGCACGCGGGCCGCGAGGTCAGCGCCGGAGCCGCCGTTCGTGGTGTCCTCGTAGTCGATCTGGATGGGGATGCTCGGGTCGCCGAGCGCCGCCATCATGAAGTCGGCCTCGCGCTGAGGGTCGACGTTGGTGCGGCAGAACACGTACCCGCCGAACCGGCCCGGGAAGTGCTTCGCCATCTCCGCCCGCGCGCGCGGCCAGAACGGATCGCGGTACCCGTCACCCTCAGTGACCTTGTGCGTCGCGAACCGGTAGCCCTCCGCGGCGGCGCCCGCGAAGTTGAACTCGCGCTGGTGGTTGGAGACGTCGATGCCGAATACGGGGCCCGTCACGGTGCCACCTCCTGGGTTCGGGGCGGGCGTGCCGCCGGGGTAGATGGCGCCGTCAAGGAGTCCGCGCCAGTCCTGCTTGGCGCCCGGGTTGTACTCGCGGGGCATGTAGCTCACGTGCAGGTGCGGCGCGACACCGCCGTTCGTCGCCGAGTTGGGGTTCACGCGCGCGATCTTCTGGCCCGCGGTGACGGCCACGCCGGGCCGGATCCACGGCTCGGCGATGACGTGGCCCATCTCGAACACGCCGCTGCCCTGCGAGTCGTCGGAGTCGATCACGATCCAGCCGGCGCCGGGCTCGCCGCCGCCGTACCCGCTGGCCGCGCCGCAGTAGAGCACGGTCCCGGACTGCACTGCGTATACCGGCCGGTTCGCCGAGCCCCCGTTCCAGCCGAAGTCGATCCCGGCATGGAACCCACCATCTCGCGGCCCGAACGGGCTCGTCACCGTGCAGCCGCGCTCCAGCGGCCAGAACCGAGTCGTCACAGGACACCACTCCCATATGCGCTGTCGTGGAACATGTCCCGCGCCATCTGCTGGACGTAGGTGTAGGTCGTGCCGGGGAAGTTCCGCGCCCCGTACGCGGTGTGAATCGACGGGTAGCCGGTGGCCTCCGCGATGCTGGTGGCCGCGATCTGCGGAAGCTGCGGCAGCGTCGCGACGAGGTCGCGGCGCCCGAACAGGCGAGTCCAGAACGGGAGGTTCTGCCACGCCCCGCTCTTGACCTTGTCCAGCGTCTCGGCGGCCCAGGTCCGCACGCCCTCGGGGCCAGCGATTGAGAACCACTCCGAGATGTCCGCGAAGTCCCGTACCAGCGAGCCGGGCGTGCAGTCCGTGATCACGTCGCCCGGGATGCTGTACCAGCGCGCCTGGCCGACGCGGTGCTCACCGCCGACGCCGAACCCGCGGAACTCGTGCTGATCGGGCTGCGCCTGCCACCCGCGATCGCCCACCTGGCCGGTACGGTTCGCGCCGGCCGGGCGCAGCGGGTCCGCGAGCAGATACCCGCACGGCACGTACGGCGACTCGTCCGTAGCGAGGTTCGCCACCGCAGCTCCCTGCGAGAAGCCCACGACAAACGGGATCAGCCCGCGGCTCCGCACCATCGCGATCGTCGCCTGCGCGCGGATCACGCCGTCGACCCGCGACTCCCCGTACGAGTTCGGGTTCGCGTACTGGGCGAGGTAGCGGGGCGTCCAGTGCTCGAACCGGCCCGGCGCGAGCCGGTCGAGCTCATCGGCAACGCCACTCATCATCCCGAGCGGCCGACGCGCATCAGCCGGGAACGGCTCGTTGGTACCGACCATGTAGATCGCGGCGTGCGTTGCAGCCATCGGGGTCACCCCATCGGATTCGACGGTGGCGCCCGGTCCATAGCCAGCAGCAGATCAAACCCAGCGTATCGCGTGCCCGATCAGGTCTGCGTGAACTTGACCCCGGTGATGGTCAGCACGCCGCCCAGCGGCCCCACCGGCTGGGCCGGGGAGAGTGGCGCCCAGTCGATCATGTTGTTTCCCGACGCGCCCGAACAGAGGATCACGTGCGTCGCGTTGTACGCGGTGCCCGTCGCGGGCGCGTGCACCTGCACGTTGCCGTAGGTGACGGTGCCGTCCGTGCCGCTCGCCGTCGTCGCCTGCGAGCGCGAGTACGTGCCCTCCGGGCCGGCGCCTGACAGCTCGTTCGCGGGCGTCGTCGTGGTGCCGGGGTTGCCCGTCGCGACCCCGAGGTAGCTTCCGCGCGCCTTGAAGCTGTCGGCCTGAGCCTGCTTCGTTGCGATGACGTTGACCATGTTGTTCTGTCCTTACCCTTGCCGAAATACTGCTGCCGCAAAGCCGGGGCCGCCTGGGCCGCCGCGGGTACGCGATCCGAAGATGCCGCCGTTACCGCCCGCACCGCCGCCGCCTGGAGTGCCGCCCGCGCCAGCGTTGCCTGTGCCGCTGGGGCCGCCCGGGTACGTGACGCCCTGGTACGTCTGGTCGCCGGGAGCGCCGCCGTTCTGGCCCGACGCGACGGTGCCCGACCCGCCCGCTGCGTTCAGTGACCCGCCGCCCGTCCATGCCGCCGTCGACGCGGAACCAGGGTTCGGGGCAGCGAGGTCCGAGTTCGCCGCCTGAGGGCCACCAGTGCCGACCGCCAGGGTGATCGACCAGGGGCCGTGATACTGGCCGAGGTCGATCGTCGTGACGGCCCACAGGCCGGGGTTTCCGCCCTTGCCGGTGGTCCCCACGGCCCCGGAGCCGGTCTGGCCGGATGCTCCGCCGCCGAGCAGGATCACGTCGCAGTACCGCGCCCACCACGGCGCCGCGTACGTGCCCGCGCCGCTCTGCGATTGCGGGCCGCGGGCTGGCACCCCGACGGATGCCGTCAGCACACCGGCGCCCACCATCCCGGCCGCCGCGACGTACAACTTCGCGTATGCCTTCGCCTCCAAGACTCCTGCGCCCGAGAGCTGGGCGGTGACGTAGGCGTTCGCGTACGCCTGCGCGGCCAGCGTTCCCGCGCCCGCGAGCTGCGCCGTGATGTACGCGTTCAGGTAAGCCCTGGCGGCGAGCTCGCCGTGGCCTGTCATCTCGGCGGCCTGCGCCCACAGCTCCGGCGTCCACCCGCGCTGATCATCCGGGACCACGGGGTCGGTGACACCGTCGGGCGACCAGCCGAGGCGCCCATCAGGAGGCGAGGGGAGCGGAACCGGGGACCATGTCATAGCGGCAGCACCTCCCGCACGACATCGGTAGGGCTGCACCACCACTGGCCGTCGCGGTACACACACATCCGGTCGCCGACCTCGTACACCGCGTACATGCTCGACGCGGTCGCGGGCAGCGCCTCGACCGTGCCGGCGAGGTAGTAATGCTCCGGCTGGCCGGGCACGCCAATCTCCGGTTCGTCCATCACACGTCCGCCAGCAGCCAGTTGTCGATCGGGTTGGCCTTCGTCGAGCCGATGCCGAACCAGGCGCCGCGGGTCGCGTGCAGGCCAACGCCGCCGAACCGGTTCCCGAGCCCCGTCGGGGCGACGTTCCCCGAGTCGGTCCACGAGCCGATCTGCGCGCCGTTCCGGTACACCGCGAACACCTTCGTGCTCGCGGTATACCGGACCTTGTAGTCGGCGTCCGTCGTGCCGATCGCGATCTGCGTGCGGTTCGTTCGCGACCCGCCGCTCATCGTGTAAAGGGTCGCGTAGCTCGACGAGATCGCGAGCCCGACGTGCTGGCTCGGGCCGTTGCCCTTGAACCACACGACCTGCTCCTCCGCGCTGGTCGACGTCGCGGTGATCCCGACCTCCGCCTGGTCGGTGCGCAACTGCGTGTTGAACTTGCCCCACGACCAGCCGTCGGCGAGGTTCGTCCCCGACTGCATGATCCCGATGTTGTTCGACGCGATCCCGATCTCGTTGGCGCCGGACATCAACCACTGGGTCGACAGTGACCCGTCGAAGTTGTCCGTGATCGAGAGCGGCGCCGACGCCTGCCCGGTGTCGATGCCGGCCTCGACGTACGGGACGAACCCAGCGCCCGCGCTCCACACGCTCTCGGCCATCGTTGCGGGCGCGCTGATCGTGCCGGTGCGGAGCATCCCGACCCGGCGGGGGAGGAACCCGGGCGGGTTGTTCGTGAGGAGACTGTCGAGGCCCTGGAGCGCGACGGTGCCGCTGGTGATGCGGAATTGGATGCCGAGGATGTCGCCTGGCTGCACGTTGATCCCCGCGGTCTCTGTCGGGATGGTGTACTGCACCCACTGCGCGCTCGTGGTGAGCGCGCCGGCCAGATTCGACGAGGTGTGCAGCAGTGTCATTGTGCCGGAGGCCTTGTCCAACCGGTAAACGTCGATGCGGAAGTCCGCAGGCGCGGCAGTGTAGTAGGCACGGAAGCTGAATAGGCGCTTCTCCTGCACGCTGCCGCAGCGGATGAACCCGACGTACGCCTGCGTGCTGGTGAAGGTGTACGCGCCGAACTCGGAAGCCGACGATGCAGCGGTCCCACCGGAAAGCGTGCCGCTCACAGTGTGGGAGTGCTGGTCGTTGATACCTCCGCTGAACGAGTGGTTATGCGACTCGCCCGCGACAGTCGTGTTCCCCGTGTTGCCGCTGAAGTTCTGGAACCCACCCTGACTATTCGTTGTGCCACTGAGAGTTCCAGTCACGGTGTGCGTGTGACTGGTCTGCCGTTGCATCAGGTATAGCGGGAATGTTGCATCAGCGGTGTAGTCCATCGTCGCCCACAGTGGGCGCGCGGTCCACCCCGCGTCCTGCACAGTCTGTACGTCCTGTAGCCGCGCCTGGATCGCGACCGTGTTCGTGAGCGCGTTCGATCCGACGCCGTTCGCTGTATCCGCGGTCCGCGCCGTCGTGTTCGTCTGATTCGTGAACGTGCCCAACGCCTGATTCACCCACGGGAGGATCGGGTCTGCCGCCCCACCCGCCGTCGGAGCACCGATCCCGCGAAGGAACCCGTTCAGTGCATTCCCGATTCCGAGGAAGTTGCCGAGCATGTTTGCAAGGTCCGACACCAGGCCCGTGATGTACTCCTGCGGCATGGTGCCTGTGCGGCGCCCCTCCACGTCATCCCACCATCCAGTGCCCGAGGTGACGCGGCTCTCGACCGCGATCCTCAGCCGCATTGAGTCCACACCAGCCGGGACGGTGACCTGTCCGGCGAGTTGCTGGAACCCGTTGTTCGTAGCCGGCGACGACGCGGCGGGGTTCGCCACTGTCGCGATCACCTGCGACGGGCCGGCGGTCGTACCCGAGTAGAACTGCGCCTCCAGCGTGAACGCGACACCAGCGGAGGCGAGAGCGATCGACGCCCACTTCAACCACGCGACGGCGTTGATCTTCTGATCCTTCTGGACCCGAACCGGCTTCGAGAGTTGGACCAGCCGAGTGCCGTTCGCGGTCGCCCGGGCCGACCCGATCGGAGTCGTAGTGTGGCCGATCGTCGCGTCGTGCTTCCACTGATCCGTCTCGATCATGCTCGACGGCGTGTCGAATCCGGCGGCCACGATGAGGTTGTCCGAGTCGCCGCCGAAGATCATGTTCGGAGTCAGCTTCAAGTTGCCGAGGTCGAGCACCGCGTCGAGGAACCCCTTCAGCCCGTCGATGATGGTCTGGGGAAGCTGGCCCACGAGCTTCGCCGCGTTCAATGGCGAGAACGCCGTCAGCAGGTTCGGCAACGCGTTCGTCAGCGCGGACAGCGGACGGTCGCCGCCCGGCGCGAATCCGAGCAGCGCAGCGAAGACGTCGTAGATCGAATTGAAGAACAGCAGGAACTGGTTCGCCACGCCGATCATCCACGACAGCACCTGCACGAGCTGGTGCATCGTGCCGCCGGCCACGCCGAGCACTCCGTCGATGAGCTCCTTTAGCATGTCCATCGCCGCGTTCACGAGCTCTAGGAACACCGTCAGGCCCTGCACCACCATGTGCATGCCCTCGGCGATGTTCCCCTCCACGCCGCGGCCGGTGACCGCGAACGCGAGGCCGTCGACGATGTCCGTGACGCCGGTGAACACGTTGTCGATCAGGTCGAGCGCGTTGGTCAGCAGTCCCTCGATGTCGTCGACCCACGCCTGAACACCGGACATGCCGGGGATGCCGCCAAGCTCCGCGCCGAGCTCGTCGAAGGCGTGCGCGAATACGTCGGCAATGTCGGTGTAGCCCTTGAAGAACCGCGACAGCATCGAGTCGCCGATGGACGCGAGGGCCTGCAGAATCTGCTTGCCCTCCTTGCCGATCGGCTTGGCGAGCATGTCCTGCAGCCAGTTCATTGCCGCGGGGGAGAGCGCCCCCGCGGGAGTCTGGAAGTCAGGTGAGGTCACGGCTCCGTGGCCTCCGGGGCGGTCTGCGAGTCGCCGGTGAGGCGGCCGAGGGATTGCATCGCCTGCGCGTGCGCGTTCTCGAACCGCTGCCGCTGCAGGCGCCGCTTCTCCTCGCGCTCGACGCCGCGGAGCTGCGCGTCACGAACTCGGATGTGCTCCGGCAGCGCCTCGTCGCCCTCCGGTGCGCCCGCGCCGTCCAGGTTCTCCGCCAGCAGAATCTCGTTCCGCCGCCGAGTGATCGCGCGCTCCGTCGCCGCCAGCAAGTCCTCGTCCATCTCGGACACGTCCGGCACCTGATCGAGGTCGACGTCCAGCAGCTCGTCGTCGCCGGCGGCGATGTCGATGTTCGGCACCTGCGACGTCGGGACCTTCACCGACAGGATCTGCGGCGCGTTGTCCCACACGTCGATGCCGTTCTCCGGGACGCCCATGCGGATCAGCGGCGAGCCCGCCGAGCCCGGCCCGCCGCACTTGAAGTTCTCGAACAGCTGGATGCAGATCGCCTGGGCCATCTCCACCGGGATGGTCACCGGGTCGAGCGGCGACCCGTCCGGCCGCACGCCGGGGATCACCGCGCGCAGCATGTATGCGAACGGATGCTGGTGGTCCAGGGCGAGCGTCACCCCGTTCGCGTTGGTCACCGCACCCTTCCGGTACGGCTTCGTCGGCTTCCGTCGGCCCATCCAGCTCAGCTCCTCACAATGGGGGTGGTCTCCGTTAAAGAATGACACGCGCAATCACGAACCCGCACCAACCGTCGCCTGCACAATCGCCTTCACGTTCGCGATCTGCCGCGATAGGATCGCGCCCGGCTCGTCCTCCAACTGCCCGTCGCCGATCGTCAGCGGCATGAGCGGGTCGGTGTTGCGGTCCCACTCGTCCAGCACCTCGTAAATCTGGTCACAGTAGAACCAGCCCGTGTTCCCGACCTCGACGGCGACACGGTCACCGACGGTGCAGTGCGCCCCGATGATGTACGGGTCCGCGTTCCGCGCCGTCACCTTCGTGGTCGTGTACGCGCGGGACTTCCAGAACCCGGTGCGGATCGCCTGCAGCGCCGACAGTGAGAAGCCCGTGCCGCCCGACGCCGACCAGTCCTCACCGAGCGGCGGCCCGTGCTTCCCCATCCGCTCCACCCGGAACGGGTTCGGCATCCGATCGTAGGCCAAGAAGACGTCTTCGAGCTGCGGGTACACGAGGTCGACGAAGATGTTCGGGTTGCCGATCAACTGACCCAGGTATCCCAGGGATGCGTTGAGTAGCAACTTGATTCCGCTGTTCACCCACTGCGGACTCTTCCCGCCGGTGATGATGCTCGACGCCGTCGCCTTGTGGATCGTGGTGGTGCGCTGCTGCACCGACGAGATACCGAAGGTGCGGTCGAGCGACCGGAACGTGACCCACGGGAAGTTCTTCAGCGTGCCCTTGTATCCGGGCTGCATGTACTCGGCCGGCCGGGAGACGCCGTCGACCTCGGTGACCACTTCGTTGATGAAGTCGTCCGCGACCTGCAAGACCAGGTACGCCAGGCCGTCGAGCACGGTGCCCGTCAGGCCGCGGTACCCGCTCACGTCGTCGACGCCGATCACCAGAGTCGGCTTCTCTAGCGTGTACCACTCGGGGGCGGGCTGCGGGTCGCCCGGCAGCCACCGCTCCACCGTCATCCTCAGGCCGGCGTCGCGCAGCGTCGCGGCGAACATGTCGTGCGCAGACCCGAACGCCGACGCCATCACGCACCACATCGACGTGTCCGTGAATGGCCCGATCGGCTTGACGATCATCGGCCAGTGTGCGGGGTTGATGTTCTGCACCCATGCGGCCGGATCGAATAAGTTGTCCGAGATGGTCCAGGGCAGCGCGAACCGCCGCATGATATTCAGGAATAGCGTGGTCAGAATGCAAGTTCGGGCCGGTCCCGCGATTCCGAATATCTTTGGCCACTGCACCTCGGCGGGCAGGAACGGATTCTTGTAGATTCGCGTCTTCTTGACGTGCTCGTACTCCGAGATGAACGACGCGGTGAGGTAACGGAATCCGTTGTCTCGGTCGTCCCAGTCGATCGCCGTGCACTTCCCCGACCACCGCAGGCTGCCGGTCTGCACCGTGATGTGCAAGTCCTCCGACTCGCCGGGATTATTGAACAGCCAATCCTCCAGGAATGGCGTCGCGATGAACTCGATGTGCCCTTCGGCGGAGTCATTCAGCTTGTGCTTGAACGAGCCCTTCGACTCCCCGAATACGATCCAGAACCGCTCCCAGTTCTTGTCCCACAGGATCACCTTCCGGGGTGCCCGAGCCTCCGCGGCCCGCGCAATGCACATGCGCTGGATACGGTTCCGCACGTCGCTCGCGTCGAGCGGCGGCGCGTCCATCAGCAACGGAGGCATCAGAACACCACCTTCCGGCCACCCACGTACCGCTGCCACCGCTGCGGCATGAAGCACGTCACCGAGGAATCCGGCGTCCCGCCCCGCATCCGAATCGGCAGCATCAGCGGCTCCGTCAGGTGCCGGGGGAGCGCGTTCTCAGGCTGGATACCGGGCATCTCAGAGGGGAGCTGCCGATCGTCCAGCGTCTCGATCCACAGGCCCTCCGGCGACGGATGCGTGCGGATCAGGAACTCGCTGCCCTTCGACAGCTCGGGAATCGGAATCTCGCGCCCGAACACCAGATTCGAGAGGTCGTCAGGGTCCTCCGGGGCGCGCACCGCGTCGGTGATCGCCCACTGCTCCGGCGCCCCGGCGGTCATCGGGCGCTGCGCGTACTCCAGGAAGCACCGCCAGTCCGTCGGGTTCTCCACCGCGAGGTGACCCTCGTACCATCCGGTCGCTGTGTTGAGCACCATGTCCTTGCGGCTGATCGTCGCCGTCAGGGTGTCCGAGTACCAGAACGGGTCGGCCGCAACGTAGTCCACGAGGTGGATCGCGAGGCCGCGCATACCGATGTCGTTCTTGTACTTGTCGGTCGGGGACTGTCGGAGCTGCACCTGCAGCTCACGGAAGGTGCCGTCGTGGTCGAACACCCGCAGCCAACACGGGCCGTCGAGGTTCAGCAGCCACCACAGGATGTCTTCGTACTGCTGCCATTCCGGGATGTCGCGGCCCTTCGTGGCGAACGTGAGCTGCCCCTCGCGCGGGTCGGTGCGCGGGAACTTCGAGACCCGCGCGCCCTCCGAGTACGCGCCCTTGTCGATCGACGCCTCACGCGGCAGGTGGTAGAGCCCATCCAGGCCCTCCAGCAGCGAGATGCCGCGCTTCGCCTCGTTCGCGAGCACCGGCACCTGCATGGCCGGCGGCACGCCCACCAGGTCCACCTCGGGCGCGCCGAGCACGTCGACAACGGCCGTCTCCTCGCCGGTCACGGGCGACTTCTTGACCAACTGATACTGCCGGTTCTTGTTCACCAGGCAACGCGTTGCCACAGGTCAGACCTCCCGATTCGTAACGGTGCTCGGCGACATCCCCATGACGCGGCCCATCGTGCGAGACACGTCGTTCGGCTTCGTGTTCTGGAACGTGATCGGGCCGGAGAACATCGACCAGCCCGCCTGCGCCACGCCGGCACCGGCCACGGCCGCGGGGTTCCCCGAGGCGGCGCCCGCCGCGCCCGCGGCCTGCACTCCCGTGCTCGCGGCCTTCTTCGCCGACTCCAGGCCCGCCTTGCCCGCGTTCACACCGAAGTCGACGCCCTTCCCGAGCAGGCCACCGAGACCGAACAGGTCGAAGAACTCGCCGCCGACCTCCTTCAGCGCGTCGCCCGCCCAGCCGAGGCCCTGCGAGGGCAGGTCCGAGCCGACGGCCTCGAACCACGACTTGTTCGTCGGCTGCCCGAACCCGGCGGCCTGCATGAGCGGGTTCGTCTGCTGCTGGCCCTGCTCGGTCGACAGCGACGGCGCGGAGCCGGGCGTGCCCGACGTGACGGGGGACGCGGCGGGATTCGCCGGGGTGACGCCCGTGTACGACGACGGGGACGGCGCGGTGCTGCCGGGCAGCGTCGCCGACTGCGTCGTGGTCGAGTTCGCGCCCGTGGTGAGCCCCGCCCGCAGCGCGGCCTCGTTCTCGCGGCCACCCCACGGCTGGACACCGGACTTGTTGAAGATCGCTGCCGCGACCTGCGCCTGCTGCTGCGGCGTCGCCTGACCGGCCGTGGGCGCGAACGCCGAGCCGCCGTTCGCCTTCCACGTCTGGCCGGTGATCTGGAACAGGCCGGTCGCCGGATCGCCCTTGGCACTGTTGACGTCGCTGATCTTCTGCGTGATCTTCGCGTCACCGCCGGACTCCCGCTTGATCAGCTTGTTCCACTCCGGGTTCGAGCTGCCCCACGTGCCATCCGCGTTCTGAACCAGCGGGATCGTCGCAGCGCCACCAGCGGACGCGGCACCCGCCACGCTCTTGCCGCCAGTGGTCGCCGTCGCCCCCGGAGCGGCCGGCGTCGGGATCACCGTCGGCTTGACGATCGACGGGATTTCCCACCAGTGGATACCGTCGGTCGCCGTACCGTCGGAGTAGAACGCCAACCCGTTCGTGAAGTAGATGAGCGTCCCGCCGCGGAGGCCCTTCTCCGGTGCGTCGTTCGTGCCCGCACGGCGCGTCGCCACGTTCGTGCTGATCGGCTTCGTTGCCCGGACCCGGTCGGCGTCCTCGTACGCGAACTCCGCGCGCTTCCCACCGACGCCGCGGGCCTTCACGTCGGCGAGAGCCTTCGCGGCCTCCGCCGCCACCTCCGCCGAGATGCGGGCGTGGTCCGTCACATCCTTCGCTGGGGTGCGGCCCTTCGCCTTCGCGTCGGCGACCTCCTTCTGCGCGGCGTCAGCGACACGCTTCGCGTCGGCCGCGCGGGTCTCCAGCAGCTTCAGCTCCTCGGCCGTCGCGGCGCGCCCTGCCGGAGCTGTAGCGCCGGCCGATGCTGCCTTGGTGCCGGTGCCGGAGTAGCTGCCCGAGCTTGTGCCCGACGAGCCACCCGTGTAGCTCTTGCCCGAGCCGCCACCCAGCCCACCCGAGGGCATGTTCTCCACCCACACGGGGACGACGCCGTCCTTGCGCGCCGCGTCTGCGGTGGTGTACTTCGACTGCGCCTTCCCGTCGGCCCCCTGGCCGCCTACGACCGCGCCTGCAGTCCCAGCCACACCCGCGTACCCGCCACCTGCGGTCCCGATCGCCACGCTCTGCCGGGTGTGCACGTGGTTGGTGTGGCCCGCCCAGTCGTCGCGGTAGTATCCCGGCTGGTCCGTGCCCGGACCCACGCGTTTCCCGTCCGCGATACCGATCTTCTCGCCGGTCTGCGGGTTGCTCCAGATCACCTGCTCCATGCCGGGGACGGTCGCCAGATACTCAGCGAACGCCTGCATGTCGGGGACGGAGCCGGACCAGTCGATGCCCTTGTTCTGGCCGTCCTTCTCCTGGTGGCCGGCATACGTCGAGGGCGTCACGTTGAAGCGCTTCCCCAGCTCGTACACCCAGTCGGGGAAGCCCTTCGCCCCGGCGCTGATCGACGTACCCACGGGGAGCCCGTACGCCATGCCACCGCCCGCGAGCCCCGGGATACCGAGGAGCCGCGACCAATTCACGGGGCCACGCGCAGCGTTGATGGCCTCGACTACGGGGAGATTCGCCGCGGTGCTCGCTGCGTTCACGACGTACTCCTTGCGGGAGAGGCCCGCGAGGATCGAGTCCGACGTCGTCGTGCCCGGCCCTTCGAGGAGGCCCGCTGCAGCCCGCTGGACCGGGCCTCCGTCCCGCAGCTTCGGGATGTCCGGCACGCCGAGCGTGAAGCCCGGCGTGACCTGCACGCCCGCTACCGTGACCGGGGGAATCTTGAACTCCAGCCCGTTCCACCAGTCGATGATCGTGTTGATGACGCCCTTGAACGAGTCCCGGATGCCATCCCACATGCCCGACGCTGCGGTGCGAATCTTGTCGGGCAGCCCCTTGACGAAGTCGACGACCTTGTTGAACTGGTCCTCGGTCCAGTGCCAGACCTCCTTGACGCCGTCGATGAAGTCGTTGAACTTGTCGATGGCGCCCCGCACGAAGTCGACGATCGCGGGGAGGACGGTGCCGACGATGAACGAGATGAGGTCGCCGAACCGCTGCAGCAGCCAACCCAGAACGGGCACCAGGACATCCGAGATGAACGACGCGAGCACCGGCAGTACCTGCATCGCGAGCTGCACGAGGGACGGGATCAGCGGCGCGATCGCCGTCACGAGGCTCGCGAACGCCGTCGCGATCTGCGGGAGGATCGGCGCCAGCGCCTGAATCACGCTCTGCACCAGCTGGACACCTACCGGGATGAGCGGTGTGATCGCCTGGAGCACCTGGCTGATCGCCTGCGCGATCGCGGTGAACGCCGGCATGAGCGCCTTGATCGTGTCGAGCAGCACCGGCCCGAGCGCGGAGATGATCTGACCGAACGCGTCACCGAGCAGCGTGAGAATCTGGGAGATGGTGGGGGCCAGCTCCTTCAGCATCGCACCGACGGTGGTGAGCACCGTTGTCACGACCGGCGCGAGTGCGGTGATCGCCTGGCCGAGCACGCCGGCCAGCAGGGTCGCGACTTGCGCGATGATCGGCGCCAGCGTGGAGAAGATCGGCGCGAGGGACGCGACGGCGGGGGCGAGCGCCGACACGACCTGCGAGATCACGGGGCCGATCGCGGTGATGACCTGACCGAGGACGTTGGCGAACACGGTCGCCACCTGGCCGATGATCGGCGCGAGCCCGGCGAACGCCTGGCCGATGACCGCGACCGACGGTGCGAGAGCAGCGAACGCCGCCCCCAGCGTGTCGCCGATCTGAGCAAATACGGGCGCGAGCACTTGGGCGATCTGCGAGATGGTCGGCATGAGCGGCTGCAGCGCGGTCATGATTCCCACGACCACCGACGAGATTGCCTGCGCGATACCGGAAAGCAGCGGCCCGAATGCGGTCACGGCCGTGGCGATCGTGTTGATGATCGACGAGAGTGCGGGCATGAGCGGCGTCAGCGCTGACGCGAGCACGCCGATGGCCTGCCCGACCACGGGGAGGACCACGGCGAGCTCCGTCGAGAACGCGGCCCCCAACTGGGCGAGCCCGGGGGTGAGGTTCGCGAGACCCTGCGCGAGGGACTGGAACAGCGGGCCGAGCGTCGGCCCGATGACCGCACCCATCTCCAGGAACGACGTCACGAGCTGCGCGATCACCGCGCCGAGCCCAACCATCATCGGCTCGAACGACGACATGAGCGCGGTGAACTGCGCGCCCGACTGCGAGAACGACGTCAGCGCCTGGCCGAGCTGCCCGAAGATCGAGCCGACGCCGGCACCGATCGACTGCATGAACGGGGCCGCAGCCGATCCGAGGTCGACAAAGCCCTTCAGCATCTGCCCGATGCCCGGCGCGATCCCCTTGATGAGGTCCGCTGCGCTCGCGGTGATCGCCTGGAGCTGCGGCGTCATCGCCGACATGCTCGCCGTGAGGTTGTTGATCACACCGGCGAACGCGCCCGAAACCTGTTGCAGCTGAGGGCCGATCGCTGTGATAAGGGCGCCCATGCGCTGGAATGTGGGCTGCAGGTCCTTCGCGAACCCGAGCTTGATCTGCGAGCTCACGTCGTGCCACGCCGTGAGCATCGGCCCCATCATCTTGCCGATGGCCTCGGCGAGCGCGTCGTCCTGATCCTTGAACTGCTTGTTGAATTCCTTTGCGCCGTCGGCGAGTCCCTTCATGCCGACGACCACGGAGGTCAGCGCAGCGCCCGCGGCCGGCCCCATCGCCAGCAGGCCCCCCGAGAGCACACCGATCGCGCCGCCCGCCAGTCCGGCCGCGCCCGCAATCCCGATGATCTTCATGCCGAGGCCGGAGAAGGCCATCGACGCGGCCGTGGTGAGGACGGGGAGGCCAGTTAGCCAGGTGAGGTCTACATCGACTCCGCCTTCGTCACGGCCACGACCGCCTCGGCTACCACCGCCGCCACCGCGCCGCCCGCCGCCACCGCCGCCGCGCTCGTCGATGTCGACACGGACGCGCCGGTTCCGGGTGAGGCGCGCCATCCGGGCCTCGAACCCGTCCGAGTCCACGTCGAGGTCCACCTTCAGCGGGTTCGCGGAGAGCCACGCCTGCGCCGCCGCGTGCGCAACCTGAGCGGAGCGGCGCACCTGAGCCGCGTCGAGATGCGCCTCGATGCTGAGCGCGCCGAGCCGGTCGATCGCGGACCGGTCGACGTCGACCCGAACCGTCAGCGGGTTCGCGCGGAGAAACGCCTGTCCGGCGAGGTGCGCCTCGCGGAGGTCGCGCTGGAACTTCGCCGCGTCCAGGTTGATCTTCGGTTCGAGCTTCTGCTGGTTCAGCACCTTGATCGCGGCGACGGCCTGCTTCGCGCCGTCCCGGTACCCGTCGCCGATGCTCCGCGCGATCCGGTCCGACGACCGCTCAACGTTCCGTTCGAGCTGCGTGAACTGCCGATCAACGACCTGCACCGCGCGGCCGACGATCGCTTCCAGGCGGGGACCGAACTCGCGCTCTAGGCGGTCGAGGTCGATTTCGGCGTCGACCTCAACATGGCCGTCGCTGCCGCCGGGTGCTGTCACGCCGAGCCTCCACCGTCAAGGTGAGTGCTCGGTCCATAGCCAGCAGCAATCTAGTCAGGGTCCAGGGTATCGCGGCGCGCGCACGTTACGGGCGCACGACGAGCACCGGCCCCTCGTCGTCATCCTCGACCGGTGCGGCCGGAAGCTCCGGCATCGGAGCCGACGGTGCGCCACGCGCCTCCTCGACGCCGCCGAGCGCGGCAGCGAACGCCTCGAACGCGTCGTACGCCGCCTCCGCCGTCTGCGACCCGCCACCGGAGGTGAGCCGCGGCGGCTCAGCCTGCACCTGCCGCACGAAAACGTCCCACCGGTCCGTGCCACCCCACCACGACCGGAACAGCGCCCACAGCGCGTTCGACGCGCGCCCCGGGTCCATCGTCTCGATGTCGATGCCACGCAGCAGCATCTCGCCGTCCACCGTCGGCCACGCCTCCAGCGCGGTACGCCAGATCACACGCGCGGACCACCGCGGCCACGCGAACCACAGCCGCGCCACACCGTCCGCGATCTGGTGGAAGTCGTCGAGACGGGCCTCGTCGTTCATCAGCGCGAGGAGCAGCGTATGCCGGTCCTCCCGGTCGGCGAGCGCACCGAGCGCGAGCGGCAGCGGCCACTCCTCCAGCGGAGCGTCAACGAGCAGCGCCGCCAACGCCTGACGGAGAGGCGGAGGCGGCGCCATGCGCATCGGGTGGCCGTTGAACGCCAGCCAACCCGGATCGGAGGTGCGCACTACTCGTCGTCGAGGTTTACCTTCACGCCCCACCGCTGGAGCAGCGTCAGGGCGATGTCGACCAGGTCGGTCATCTCGAGGCTGTCGTCCGGGTTGTAGACGCGGCGCCGGAGCACGTTCCGCACGACGGGATCGAACGCGCCGAACAGGAACTGGAGGCATGCCTGGGCGGTCGGGATCGGGTCGCCGGCCGCGGTCATGAAGTCCAGGCCGATGAGGTGGAGGAAACCGTCGCTGGGGCGGCGCGCGGTGAGCCGCAGCACCTCGATCGGTTCGCCGGCAGTGTTCTTGACGGTGTACGCGATGTCGACGGTCTCGCGCGCGGCGACCTCCTCCTTGGTGTACGCGGTCGACTCAAACCGGAGGTCTTCGGGGATGTCGCTGATGTCGGGGAGGTCCGACGGTGCGGCCAGCGCGGGAGCGGCGGCCTTCTTCGCGGGCGCGCGGCGGGACTGCGTGCGCTTGTTGGCGGGGGTGGATGCAGCCATTCTCGGCTCCTTGCGGGGGATTTCATCACGGTGCCCGGTCCATAGCCAGCGGCAGGTCTAGCGTTGGGTCAGCGGCGGCGAACGCGGCCGGGGAAGACCTCTTCCATCGCGTCGGTGAGGAACGGGCGGCCCTCCATGCCCTTCACGGACTTCGCGTACACGATCGTGCCCTTGCCCTTCGGGGTGCGCGTGGGGCCGCGGCGCCCCGGACGGAGGGCGCGGGCCTCGAACTTCAGGGCCTTCGCCGTGACCGGCACGATCGGGGTGCCGTGCGGCCCGTAGATGCCGGTGCCGTCGTGCACGTACCGTGCGTAGTCGAGCGGCGAGCCGCACGTCATCCGCACCTTCCCGCCGGTCGCGGTGACGGTGTAGTCGATCGACGACCGCAGGCGGCCCTCGTCGACGGGGCAGAGGCGGCGCGCCGCGTTCTGCACCTGCCGCCCGTACCGGTGCCCCGCGCGAGTGCCCGCGCGCACCAGGTTCTGGTGCAGCACGGCCCGGTTCACGGTGACGCGAGCGCTAACGCGAGCCACCACGACCTCGCCGGGGCGCGGGCTCGGCGGGCGCGGAGACCTCGACTTCGACCGCCTTGTCGTCGCGGAGGTCCTGCTCGGCCCGCTGGATCGCTGCGATGGCGTCGGGGTTCCGCTCCAACCGAGCCTGCGCGTCCTCGTCGACCGGGGGCGCGGGGACACCGACCAGCGCGGCCGGCGGAGCACCCACCTCGCGGACCACGCGGACGTGGCCCTCACTGATCACCGCGTCGAGGTACGGAGAGCGGGCCAGCACCTCACGGGCGCCGCGCTCGCGGCCCAGCACCGCCGACGCGAACTCGACCTCTACCTCGGCATCTGGTGCCTGCTCATCGCTCATAACGTCCACGATACGACAACCGCGACCACCCCTATTGGCAACACGACGCGTCGACTCCCGTGAACGTGACCGTGGTCAGGCCCGAGAACACGCCTCCCTGCGCACCCCGCGGAACCCACGGACCCGCCTGCCACAGCGGGCGCGCGGGCAGCGCGCACAGCGCGCGCCGCACCGCATCGGCGTCCTCCTGCTGCAGCCGCGTCAGCTCCGTCAACAGCTCCGGCTCCGGGTTCAACGCGGGGTCGGCGGCCTTCCCGTAGCAGCGCGTCACCTTCACCTCGCAGACCACCGTCCACCCCGAGACGAGCTGCGGCGAGCTCCCGCGGTCCGGCGCGATCGACGTGACCCGCACGCTCGCCGATTCACAGTCGGCCACGTACAGGTAGTCCGGCACCATGTCGCCCGGGTGCAGGTACCCCAGTTCCGGCGCCCCGCCCACCGTGGTGCTGAGCGCGACCATCACCTCATCGAGGAGCCCCTGCGCCACGCTGAGCACCGCCTCCGAGGTGATCGCGATACCGCCCGGCCCGGTCATCGGAGCTGCACCGCGTCGCGCCGCTGCGGGTTGATCACCCGCGACGCCTGACGACGCCCGTCCGGGTTGACCACCGCGAGCCACTGGTCGACGACCTCGATACCCGTGGCGCCGTTCTCGAACAGGCCCTGCTCGTCCACCAGCTCCGCGGAGACGCCCTGGCGGGTGACCTGCTTGACCCGCTCCGGGAGGCCGCCGCACGCCGCCGTGGCCCGGTCGTGCGCGCGCTTCAGCAGGTAGCTCGCGAGCGCACCCGCCGCCGCCTGCCCCGCGGCCGGCACCGGAAGACCACGCACGTACCGCACCACCCAAGTCCCGTCCGCGCCCTCGGGGGCGTTCAGGTTCTGCGTCGGCCACGCCTGCCCGTCAATACGCAGCAGCCACCGGGAGTTCCGCACCCGGTACGCTGCCGGCGGCAGCACCTGGTCGGCGATCTTCACCTCCAGCACCCGGTTCACCGGGCCGGGCAGCGGCGTCTCGTGCGCACCGACGTAGCAGTTCGGGGAACCGCACCCGCACGGCCCAGCCGCGCCGATGTTCCCGAGCATCATGCCCGGCGTCCACGCCATCCCCGACGGGATGCCGCTGCCACCGCGGTACGACGACACGGCCCGCGGGTCGGTGCACGGCCGCACCACCTGCTCGACGAGGCCGAACACCTGCGCCGTCCGCTCCCACAGTAAGGAGATGGCGCGCGCCTTCGCCTTCTGCCGGGCATCCGGCGTCGCCGCCGCCCACACTGCATCGGTCGGCTCATCTACCGGCCAGAACTCAACCACCATCAGGTCTCCTTGATCCAGATACGAGCGCGGCGCCCACGCTCACCAGCAAGATGAGCGGGGCGCCGCAACAACGACACGGCCGACTACGCCGCGTGCTCGGGCACCAGCGCCAGGTCGACCGCGCCGTTCGTGATGCCAGGCGGCTCGACGTACGTGCGGATGGCGTGCAGGTGGCGGTGATCCGGCACAGGAGTCACCAGAGGCCCGTCGGTGAACGGCGACGTGGTGCCGTTCTTCTCCACCTTGTACGGACCCTTGCCCCAGGCGTTTCCGAGCTTCGACTTCGCCTTCAGCGTGAACGTCGCCAGCTTCTCCTCGATCGTCCAGTCCTGCAGCTCCGCGGAGCCGAGCATCGGGATGAGGTAGTAGCCGAACGGCTTCCCGCTCGCGGCGCAGGCCGCGCCGGGCACGTCGGTCCAGACCTCCAGAGCCCACAGGCCCGGCACCTTAAACGTGTCGAGGCCGAAGCCCGACGCCTTGCCCTCGTTGTCGAGGACCAGCGACGCGGCACCGGCGAGCGCGAACGCCTCGGGGTGAACCTTCGTGAACTGGAAGTTGATTTCCACGTTCGCGAGCGTCGAGTCCGGGTCGTCGACGACGTCGAGCTTGCCGGCCGCGTTCTTCTGGCGGATCTTCTCCGCCTCCTCGTACTGCGGCGAGGGCTTGAAGTCGATGAATCCGCCGGTCGTCAGCGACGACTTCAGCGCGTTCGGAGTACCGCACGGGTCGAGCGAGGTGATGCGCGCGCACAGGCCGCGCGCGGTGGGCCAGGCGTACGAGGGGACCGGAGTGGGCGTAGTCATGGCGCTGGGCCTCCTGACATCGAGGAGCGCCCGGTCCATAGCCAGCGGCAAGGTGTTCGCTTTCGAGGATAGACCGAACGGCCCCCGACCTCACGCATCCGCGTGTGGTCGGGGGCCGCCCGTGAGTCCACCGACTGAGGGTGATCCCTGGGGGAGGGGATTCAGTCGGTGGCTGCCGCCCCCGCGGCGGCAGGCTTCTTCGCCGGTGCCTTCTTCGGCTCCGGCTTCACCTCGGGCGCCGAGACCTCCGAGCCTTCGCCGCTGTGCGGCTCGGTCTCCGCCTGCGACTCCTGCTCGGCCTCGCCGGGCACCACGTACACGAGGCCCACGCCGGGCTCCGAACGCGTGACGACGTTGTCGACGCCGTGCTCGGCGATCAGTCGCTGCGCTGTCTCCAGCGCCTCGGCCGGATCAGTCGGGATGGGGATGGTCGCCATGATGGCCTCCTACTAGGTGATTGTCACGACGGCGGGAGTGCAGTCGTGGGCGAGGACGTACGTCCTCTGAGCGATGTACGCCAGGTCGTTGGTGAGGGGGTCGAACGCGCCTGCGGACCGATCCACCGGGAACACCTCGATCGCGGAGGTGCGCAGCGCCAGCGGCCCGGTAATGCACAGCTTCCGCGCCTCCGGGTACGCGCCGAACGACCAGCGGGACTCCAGCGGCGTGACGCACTGCCCGCCCGTCTTCTCGACCAGCCGCGCCTCGGACGCCAGCGCCCCGAGCGCGCGCGGCGCGTGAATCACCCCCGACCCGGCGTACTTCGCCCAGGCGTGGCCCTCCAGCGCGCCGACTGCGTCCGCGATCGACCCGACCGAACCGAGGTCCGTGGCGCCCGCGGTCAGCGCGGGAGAGCCGTTGGCCCACGCCCACTTTTCCAGCGCTGCGGACTCGCCAGCGAGCAGCTTCTGCCGCGCGTACGCACGCACCTCCTCATCGGAATGGGTGGGTGCCTTCACCTTCACGAGCGCGGCCAGCACCAGCGGCCCTGCCGTCGCGTACTCGGCCCAGTCGCCGTACACGCGGGCCGGCGACGGCCCATCGAGGACCAGCGACTCCTCGACGACCTCATCGCCGCGTGGCGTGGCCTGCCACTGCACGCCCTCCTGGAAGTGGGCGGAGTCCTCGGGCGTAACGGCATCGGCCGCGGTGATGAGCCCGTACTTCGCGGGCCGAATAGTGGGCGGCTGCACGAACAACAGCGGCATGACGAGCCTCCAAGGGGCTAGAACTGGGACCGCCCCGACGGGCCGTGCACCTGGACGGTGAACACGGACCGCCGGGGCGGGACGGGACTACGGAGTGGCAGGTGCGCCCTGGCCGTCGAGCACGATCCGCTGTGCGGTCGCGCCATTCACCGACGTCGGGAGCGTCACGACCCGCGAGTGGTGCGCGCGCCACGCCATGAAATACATCTCCTCCAGGAACAGGCGCAGGAAGTCGTTCTTCTCCAGCCCGCGGGAGTCGTAGATCGTATCCAGGCTGATGACGTCGCCGCGACCGCGGACGAAGGTGCCCGCCGCGTACACGAGAGCCTTCACCGTGGTCGGGTACGCCTGGGTGGTCGGCACACCGTTGGTGTGACCACCGAACGTGGTGCCACCCGTGCGAATGTCCTGCCAGTCCATGACCCACTGGACGTTCGCGTTCCGCGCGGTGAAGAACGCGTTGATCTGCGCGTCAGACACCTGGAGCGGCGTACCGTCGGCCGTCTCACGCAGAGCCAGGTCCGCGCGGATGACCTCCTTCGCCCACTGGGGCAGCACGACCTCCAGCCGCAGGCCCGGGTCCGCGAGGTAGCGGTACCGGTAGTCCTCGATCTGGAATGCGATGCCGTTGAGCAGAGCGGTCGTCGCCGACGGGCCGTGCGTCTGCAGCGGCACCACCTTCGACAGCGCCACCATGTCCGCGATGGACCGCGCGTTCAGGTTGTGGGCGTGCCCGGCGAGCACCTTCGGCACGACGTCCTTCGACACCTCCGGGTACGTCTTCTCCTGGAGGATGCCCGCTGCGACCTGCGTGTAGAACGCCTCGGCGCGGACCTCAACGAACGACGGCTTCGGGATGCGGTACGTCAGCTTGGTGGTTCCGGCCTCGGCCTGCGCCTCGGTCTGGAACTCGCCGATACCGTCCTGCCCGTACACGGTCTCGAAGTCGATGCCGCGGGTGTACTCGATACCACCGCGCCGCGACTGAATCTCCGGCACCGTCAGCAGTCCGGCGGTCGCCGACTGCAGTCCGGGAACCAGATCGTACGAGCGCTCCGACGGCGACGCCCAGCCACCTGCAGCGACGAGGCTTCCGCCCTTCAGTCGGCGGTCGTCGCATGCGTAGTCGAGAACGGCCTCATCCTCACTGGCGACGCTCGTCACGAGCTCCGCCGGGAAGTTCGGTCGGATCGACGCGGCCGAGTGCTTCGCCACGACACCCGCACCGAAGCCGCGGTAGCTCTGGGCCTTCGAGTGCAGGACCCGGGTGAGCTCGTCCTGCGTCAGTTCCGCGCCCGCGGCGAAACCTCGGACCTCGGCTGCGGCGACGATTGTCGCCCCCGCCTGGGCCTTCTGCTCCCGCGGCTGCGTCTTGCGGTCGCGGCGGAGCTCGGCGAGGTTGACGGGGCGGCCACCGGCGACGACGGGCTTCTTCCCGAAGGGCGGCGCCTTCTTGCCACCGTCGGCCGGGGCGTCGTCCTCGTCGCCGTCGTCGGTCACGTCGAGCGCGGCGGCGACCGCGACGGGCGCGGCATCCACGGCGGTGTCGGCGGTCTCGGCGGCCGGACCAGCGTCGGTCACCGCGGCCACGGGCTCGGCCGTGTCCTCGGTGACGGCGTCGACGGTGTCCTCGGCCACCGCGTCCTCGGTCTGCGTTGCGGACTGGATGACCTTCGCGAGGTCGGCGACCTCGGCCATCTGCTCGTCCTGCGCGGCCTTGCGGGTATCGCGTGCCTCGGTGAGGCCACTGACGACCGCGGTGAGGGCGCGGAGCGCGTCCATGTTGGCGAGCGTGTCGCCCGTGGACAGGGCCTCGAACTCGGTGGCGGCCTCCTGAATCAGCGCGTCGAGGTTGACCTCGCCGTTCTGGTCGTTCGCCTCGATGAACTGGTTGAGGGGCTGCGCCTTACCGTCTTCCCCGGCTCCGGGGTTGGTGTGCGCGTTGATCAGATCCTGGAGCGTGAAGGCCACGGGGCCACCTCCTCGTGAGGGGGGCGCCCGGTCCATAGCCAGCAGCGGATGTATCGAGTCCACTGTAACCCGCGTCAGCGGGAATCCGGCGACACTACCGCCGCAGCTCCTTCCAGGTGCCGCCGGTCTTGTTGGCGGCGGCCTCTGCCTCGGCCTGGGTCAGATACCGGCGAACCTGACCCGAGGGGAGCCGCACCTGGTACACCGTGCCCCGGCTCGCGCCGCTTCCGCATGAACCGCAGCCCATCTCAGTTCCGTCCCTTCGTGTCGCGGCCTCCGGCCTGCCGCTCCTCCTCGTCGAGCATCCGCCCGAGCTCCGCCATCATGTCCCGGGTCTTCTGAACCCGCTGCAACCGCTGCTCCGGCGTGGGCTGCGCGTCGCCGCTCGACGGTGCGGTGCTCGACTTGCTGGACGACGGTGCGCTGGAGGGCTTCCCCGTGAACAGGGCGAGGATCGCCTGGACCAGGTTCGTGATCGGGTCGCTCGACGAGCTGGTGGACTTCTCCGCGGTGGTCGCCTTCGTGGTGGTCGCCTTCGTGGTCGTCGCCTTGGGCTCACCCGCGGTGTACCAGGACTTTCCATCACTCATCGTGCCGTCGTCGTAGTAGGCGACGCCGGCCTCGAACTTCGTGAGCTTCCCGCCCTTCGCGCCCTTCTCCGGCGCCTGGTCCTCCTCCATGAACGCGGAGTCGCCCGACTGCCGAGCCGGGGTGGAGCTGCCGAGCTTCTTGCTGCCGCTCGGCACCTCACCCTTCGTCGTCGTGTCCTTCTCCTTCGACGACTTCGACCCGCTGCCACCGCCGCTGCCGCTGCCGCCGCCCTTCTTGCCCGACGACTTCTCCTCGGCGGGGTTCTCCCGCTTGATCTTCTCCCACACCGAGTTCACCTCGGGGTCCATCGACGTCGCGGGCGTCGTCGGCTTCTGGTTCGCCTTCGGCGGGATCGGCTGCCCGATCTGCACGCCGTACCGGTCCGCGCCCTCCTGCGTGCGCACGATCCGCTGCCCGTTCTGCGGCTGGTTCTGCTCGTCCTCGTTCGGAGGCCCCGCCGCGGTGACCGGCGCGGCGAGCGCACCGTGGCCGACCGGGTTCTTGCCCTTCCGGTCACCCGGCCAGTACCCGTGCACTCGGTGGAAGTAGTTCGACGCCAGGCCCTTCACCTGGTCATCGGTCATCGACGTGCGGGGAATCTCGCTCCGCAGCTCCCGCACCAGCGTCGTCCACGGGCTCGGCGACTCCGCCCACCGCGCGAGGCCCTTCCCGGCGGTCCAGTAGTTCACCAGGTTGTGGTCCGTGCCGGCGGCTGCCGCGACCACCGCCCGCATGGACTCCACGGCCGCGCGGTCGACGCGCTCCCGCATCGGCTGCAGCGCGGCGGCCGAGATACTGCGGCGCATCGCGGCCACCTCGTCGAGCTCCGCGGCCTCCCGAGCGCGGGCCGCGGCGCCCGGCGT
Source organism: Tsukamurella sputi (assembly GCF_007858445.1). Lineage (GTDB taxonomy): Bacteria > Actinomycetota > Actinomycetes > Mycobacteriales > Mycobacteriaceae > Tsukamurella > Tsukamurella sputi. The sequence goes on from NZ_VIGV01000003.1 coordinate 659,428, forward strand.
GACGACGCCAGCCGCGAGCAGCACGCCCGACGCAGCGATCGTCCGCGGCACCGGGAAGCCGGGCACGTTCACCGCGAGCGCGGCCACCAGCTCCATATCCCCGGCGATTTCCCGCCAGTCGCCGGACACACCCGAGTGCCGCAGCGTGTCGACCTGCGCCTGCGACGTGCCGGGCAGCATGTGGCCGGACAGCCAGATGCCGTACTCGTCCTCTCCGGCCGCGACCAGAGCCACGCACGAGCCCGTGTTGTCGTAGTGCGAGGCGGCGTCGGACCAGCGGGTGCCGTCGGCGGTGGTCGCGTGGCCGGTACCCATCGTGATCTTCCCGACCGGCACCTGCCCGCCGTCGCGGGTGTTCACCATGCCGTGCGCGAAGTAGGCGTAGCCGGACCGCGACGGTGGCGCCGTCACGCACACGCCCGAGTACCCGATGTGGCAGGTGCCCCACGTCGCGAGGTGCCCGTACACGCGGCCGTCCTCGTCGATCGTGAGAGCGGTCGGCCCGTCGAGGCGAGGGTCAGCGAAGTCGGCGGCGTCGAACGTGAGCCCGGCCGCGGTCAGCGACGTCCAGGTGGGCGCCGCCTGAGCCTGCGGGGCGTCGGCCACCGACCAGCTGGGGAGGTCGAACCGGACCCGCGCGCGAGCCTCGCCCGCCGCCGCGGCGAGCGCCCAGGACTCCACGTACGAGTCCTCGAACGCCGGATGGGAGACCAGGGTCGCGCCCATCACCTTCCAGCGGCTCAACCGCTCCTGCACCTGCGCGGAGAGGTCCGCAGCGGCTTCCAGCTCCTCGGGCTCGAGTTCGCGGCCGTCGGCGTCGACGGGCACCTTCTCCACCATCACGTCGGACAGGTCGATCGAGACCCAGCCCTCGCCGCGCGCGACCCGCGCGGCCCACTCCTGCCCGTCCGGGTCCGGGTTGAAGGTGCCCTCGCCCCAGACCCCGCCCTCGCCCATCCACAGGCGGCGGATCATGCCAACGCGGATCGCGCCCTCATGGCCCTGCGCGAGGGCGGGCTGAGCGAGCAGCGGCAGCGGCAGCGGGCGCGCCGGCACCACCTCGGTGCCGTCGTGGACCATCACGCGGCCGTCACCGGCGGGGGTGTTCGTGGGGAGCAGCAGCCCCGACCAGCTCTGCGGCGCCACCAGGGCGGGCAGGTCGTACAGGGGAGCGTCAAGCGCGGGAGCGGTCACCAGGCACCTCACAACAAGGGGAGGGAGCCCGGTCCATAGCCAGCAGCGCGTCTGGCTACCAGGGTATCGCTGGAACTACGCGGCAGACGTCAGCCGCGACTCGACGATCCGCTGCAGCGCGGCCACGTCGGTCCGCGGCGGAACCATGCCCTGCACCGCGAGGCATTCGCCGGCGGCTCGAACCTGGTCCGCGGGGAGCGGAATGTCGTTCTCGTGGGCGTCGAGCAGGATGTTCTCCAGAACGATCCCCAGTTCGCCGCCGCGCCGGTAGCTGTCGATCGCCTCGGCGTCGGACTCCGACCACAGGTGCTCGACGAGCGGGACCAGCGCGGCAACCACGTCGGCCGCCTTCTGCTGATCTTCGCGGGTCTTCATGGGCTAGATAATACTCTTCCCGTCGGGGTACGACGTCCAGACGGACCAGGGCGTCCACCCCTTGCCGGTGTCCTCCAGGACGACTTTCACTCGTATTCCGTCGACCATGCCGTACAGGTGGGCGCGATTCGATCGCCGATCTGGCCCCATCGACTGCGGGTTGTCGATGACCTGCTCGATCTTGTCTCGGAGAACGTCACCGCGCCACCCCTTCGGGAACTCGCTCTGTCCGGGGAGGTTGACACCGTGAGCGTGCCCGTCCTCGATGTACGCGAGGGTGTCGGCGCTGATCGGCGCGACTTCGTCCGGCCCGGATGGGGCGTGGAAGTCGCCGCGCAGCGCGTCGTAGTTCTCCACCCGCGTTCGCCGCCGGCGCCCTTCTGGGTGTGTGCCGCCTCGGCGCGGACGATGCACCTTGGGGCTGCGCCCGCCGAGGTCGAGGCTCCACTCGCCGTTCTCGTTCCGCGGCTGGCCCGGGTTGAAGCCGCGGCGGCCGGCGGCGGTCATCCCGCTGTTCTCGGCGTCCCACTCGCGTTGGGCCTGCTTCTCCGCCTCGATCGCGGTCTGCACGTCGGTCGGGTCGTCGGGGCCGAGGCGCACGCCGCGCGGGCGCACCTCCCCGAGGCTGCCCTCCTCCCCGGCGATCTCCTCCTGCACCTCGCCCCACGGGAAGTACAGGCAGGTGCAGCGGCAGTTGATGATCTCTCCGGCGACCAACCCGTCCGGGTCCGCGGGGTGGTCGAGGTGGGCCTTCCCGACGGTGAACTTCTCGTCGAGCTTGACGATCTGCCCGTCGGCGACACGGTGGCTCATGCGGGTGCGGTCGTCCGGGGTGGCGAGCCACCGTTTCCATAGCTCCACGCCGGTCTCCGCCTGGGCGGCGTACGCGGCGGCGTCGTGGCCGCCCTCGACCGCGCCCTGCACCTCCGTGCGGGCCACGCGGCGCGCGTTGTACTCCCAGTCGTCGGTGCTCTCGTCGTGCTGCTGCCAGAGGTCTCGGCGCCGGGCCTGCAGCTCCGCGCGCTCGTTCCCGGTGAGGTCCGTCCGCATGAGTTCGCGGTCGACGTCGGCGATGTCCGCGCGGATACGGCGGGTCTCGCTGTCGGTGCCGATGACGTGCGCGATGCGGTCGCGGACCTGGTTGATGCTCTCGCCCTCGGCCAGCGCCTCCTCGATTTCGGGGCGCATCTCCTCCCACGCCCCGTCGGGCCAGATCACGAGCCGGTCGTGGACGGTGGCGATGTGCTCCTGCTCGTACCGGTACGCGGAGTGGTCGGCGCTCTTGCGTTCGGAGTTGAACTCCTCCCCGAACAGGGCCTCGGCCTCCGCCTCGTACGCCTGGGCGTCGGGGCCGCGGAATAGGTCACCGTCGCCGGAGTTGAGGGCGTCGAGCTCGGCGCGGAACGCCCGGTCGAAGTCGTCGTCCGGGGCGCCGGCCGCAGTGAGCGCCCGGAGCTGGGTGCGCTGCTCCGTGAACGCCTGCCGGAACAGGGCGGCGATGCGGGGGAGGAGGCCGTGCTGGAGGAACACCTGCCATGCGCGGGCGGCCTCGTCGACATGGTTGAGGGCGTCGGCACGCTCCAGCGGGCCGCCGTCGGTGATGCGACTGACGATCGAGAGCTGGAGGACGTCGGCCCAGGCGTCCATGCCGCGGGCGATCAGCAGTTCCAGCTCGGCCTCGGCGCGGACCTTGCGGGTGTAGGCGACGTACCGGGCCGCGGCGGCGCGCTGCGGGCGGTCAGCCCGCTTCACGGGCCACCTGCAGGTACGCGGCCAGCGCATCGCGGTCGTGGGCGACACGATCGGCGAGGAGCGCGCGTGTGTACTCGTCGCAGGCGAGGATCAGCCGTTCCACGTCGGCGTCGTCGGCGAGGGTCGTGCGCAGGTGCGCCCACGCACCGGCGAGGGCCTTCTCGACCCGCGACGATGGGACAGGCGCCTCGGAGATGTGCCAGGTGTGCGATGGCCCGGCGCACGGGTGGCCGTTCGCGCGGAGCCGGAGGCCGGCGCGCTTCACCGCGAGTTCGAGGGCACGGAGCACGGCAACCTCGCAGGCGAGGAGTGCCGGGTCGACGGTGGTGGCGGTCATGGGCGCGGGTCCAATCCCTGGGTGTCCGGCAGGGTGCGGGGGTCGGCGCCGTCGGCGAGCGCCGCCAGCGTCTCGTGCTCGGGGTCCGCGGGCGCCTCCGGCGGTGCACCGTCGGGCGGCATGACCGGCCCGCCGGAGCCCGGCGCGCTCGGCAGGCCAGGGTCCGGCAGTCCCATGAGCTCGAACAGCTCGTTCACGAGGTCGGGGCGAAGCGCCAGGAGCTCCTTCGCCAGCGCCGCCACCCGCGCGTCGTCGTCCGGCTTGTCGTCCTCGGTGAAGCCGCACTCGCGGCGCAGCGCCTCGTCGGAGAGCACACCGAGCGCGTGCAGCTCCTTCGCGTCCGCGGACCGGTCCGGCCGGAGCTCCAGCGGTGTCGTGTCGAACCAGACGACGAAGTCCGCGGGGTCCAGGCCACCGAGGCGGCGCGACAGCTGCTGGATGGAAGGCTGGAGCCAGCCGACGGTGAGAGCGTGCGCCACCGTCGCCAGGAGCGGCGCGACGACGAGGCGAATCTCCTCCTCGGACACCTGCCACGCCGACCAGTGGTTCGTGTCGCCCTGCCCGAGCAGAACCTCGGGCGGGGAATCCATCCCGAGCGCGAGCCGCCTGATCGCCTCCTCACGCAGCTCGCCCATCCGCTCGTCGAGCGGCGTGGAGAACGTGATGTGCTCCAGCTTCCCCATGTCCTTCGTGGTCGTCGCCACGACGGGCGCGACCGCGGCCACGCTGTCCCGGTCCTTGATCGCGGTGAGCGCGGCCTCGACGATTTCCTCGGCGAGACCACCGGCGCCGGGGCTGATGACGGCCGAACCGTCCTCGTCGATCGTGACCGCGCCGCCGCCGACCACCTGCGCGTCCTCGGGGACGAGCACGACGCCGGCACCCGCGAGCTGCGAGTCGGTGGACGCGGCGACGGCCTTCGTGAGCGCGATCAGCTCGTACGCGATCGGCATGACCGATCGGACCGGCGAGAACGGCAGGTACTCCCGCTGCGGGTGCGGCGTCCACGACCGGATGAGGAGGTCCGACGGACCGAGGTCGTACGTCTGCTGGCCGTCGTTGATCTTCCATGCCCCGGGCATGCCGGTCAGCTCCTGCACGGCGTGCGCGTGGAGCTGGTACCCGTCGGTGGCGTCATCGTCGGAGACGCGGAGGATCGACTCACCGTTGCCCTGGAGGTGTTTCAGCGCGCGGTTGATGGCCTGCGCGGTACCGGGGCCGTCGCCGAACAGGCGGTCGGAGAGGTCAACGAGGGTCTCGGCGGCCGGGTCGCGCTTCTCGGGGTCGACCTCGACGCGGGTGGGCTGCTCGCCGGGGCGGCCGGCGTGCGCGATGAAGAACGTGGCGAGCGACCCGGCGCGGGCGACGCGGTCGATGAGGAACCGGAGCTCACCGACCTGCTCGTAGAGGACGTCCCAGACTTCGTTCTGCCAGGGCTGCACGTTGACGCGCCGGACCTGGGACGGGACGAGGGCAGGCCCGGCGAGGACGTCGGCCGCTGCGGTGAGTGCACCGCGCTCGTTGTCGCCGACGGTGCGGAGCGCGACGGTTCGGCCTCGGCGGTCGTTGACCGCGACCATGCGGGGCTGCTTGGGCGGGGCGACGGTGGTGGACTCGGGTCGACGGCGCATGGGTCAGCCCTCCTTGGCGTCGAGGAACGAGGCGACGTGGCCGACGATCCAGCGGGCGGTGAGCGCACCGGCGACGATCCAGTACGCGGAGGTGTGCCCGTAGAACCAGGCGAGCGTGTAGACGGCGCCGGCCGCCCACATCGAGAAGCAGAAGGGACAGCCGACCGCGTACGCGACGGGGTGCTCGGGGCCGAGCTTCCCGATCAGCCACACCCGCAGTGAGAGCGTGAGCTGGTCGTCGGTCACCAGCCGCGTGAGGCTCGCGGTCGCCCCGAGAGCGAGGAGGAACACTGCCAGGGTCACCGTGGAGCTCCGTTCACGAAGGAATGGGGTATGTCTGCGCATCATCGTAGTGCGCGTTTTCGCGTATGCTCGTGAACGCAGTCCCTAGGGGTAGGTGCTGTCTCGGGCGATCCCGACAACGAGGCCCCGACCACCATTTGGCGGTCGGGGCCTCGGCTGTTCCCAGGGCGGGTCAGCCCATGTTCTCCAGGAGCGCCCGCGCCAGGAGCGCGTACAGGGCGTTCATGCCCTCCGCCTCCTGCACGGACACGGCCTGCACGAGGCCGGGGTAAGCGGCGGTGAGGCTGGCGCGCTGCAGGGTGTCGCCGCGCTCGATGAGGGCGATGAGTTCGGTCTGCCAGCCGTTCGGTTCGATGCCGCCGGCGCCGCCGTGGTGCCCGATGACGAGACGGATCGACGCGACCGCGGTGAGTTCGCTGGCCGATTCGCGGAGGTGGTGGAGGATCGCGTGCAGCGCGCCCCAGCACTGCACGAGGTGCCCGACGGTGGCGGGACTGACCTGGTCCATGCAGTAGAACAGGTCACTGACGTTCTCGGGCAGGTGCTTGCGGCCGGAGGCGAGGGTGTCGGCGTCGAGCGTGATGTGCTCGCCGGTGTGCTCGGCGAGGTCGATGAGCGCGGCGAGCTGGTCAAGGGACAGCGGGCCGCTCGGCGTAACGGGTACGCCCTCCAGGGCGTCGCGGTCGATGTTCACCGGGTCCACCCGGCCTGCTGGGCGACGTAGATGAACGCGAACAGGGCGAGGAACACGAGGAGGTCGGCGCCGTCGAAGGTGGCGTTGAACATGGTCAGCGGCCCTTCCGGTTCGAGTTGGTACCGACGGCGGCCCAGCCGATGACTCCCGCGCACCAGATCGCGGCGAGGAGACCGAAGACGTTCATAAACTGGGTGGGGGTCATGCCGGGGCTCCTTCGAGCTGGTCGGTGCGGGAGTAGTGGAGCCATTCGACGCGGCGGCGGCCGGTGTTGGTGGGCTCGGTGCACTTCTCACCGGGCCGGGCGGCGCAGGCGGGGCAGGGGAGCGCGACGGCGCGCTGGTCGTCACGCATCGACCTTCTCCTCCTCCAGCGGAGGCCAATCGACGGCGACGCGCTCCTCGGCCTTCGCCCAGCTGTCGATCGCGGTTCGCTCCCATTGGGCCTTCACGTAGGCGATGCCCTCGATGGCGTTGCGCCACCCGAGCTCGCGGCGGTCCCAATCGGCCTGGGCGGCGCGGAGCCGTGACTGCACGACGCTCTCGTGGGCGGGACGCCAGAGCCTCACCCCGCCGAGGTTGTCGGCCTCGGCGTCACCCTTCGCGCGCCGCACCGCGGTGATCGCCTTGGCGAGGGCGCGGAGCTGATCGGGGTCGGTCATGTCGACGCTGTAGAACGACGCGACGTGCTCCTGGAGGAGGTCTTCGCGCAGGTCGGAGTGGGTTTCGGGGCGTGCCATTAGACGGCCTCCGCCCAGGCCAGGACGCGACCCCAGGTGTCGGGGCAGTAGTTCCGCGACGCCGCGGAGACGAGGACGCCGGTGTCCCAGTCGGAGAACCCGGAGCGGATGCCGGTGTCGACGACCCGCTGGACGGGGTTGGTGCGGAGCGCGCCGCACGTCGCGACGCCGAGCTCGACCTTCGCCCGCGGGGTGCCGCCGATCGTGCCGGTCTGCTCGGCCGCGAGGTCCGCGAGGTACGCGCGGTCGGCGACCGTGAGCGTGCCCTGCGGCTCGGCCTGGGCGTACCCGCCGCCGGCCAGCAGTGCCGCGGCGACGCCGGTGACGACCGCCGCGATCTTGATCCTGGATGTCATGAGCTGTCCCTTCAAGGAATGGGGTAGGTATCCGTTAACGGAAACGTGACGCAAACCTAGCTCACTCCTCGCCCACTTGAAAGCCCTGCGGCGAGATTCAGCCGCGCACGATCTGTCGTGCCTGGCCGCGGACGTCGTTGCGGGTCCGGCCCGAGCGCTTGACCGAGCGCGGCGGCGTCTGCGCGAGGTTGGTCACGAGGTGAACTGCCGCGTCGAGAGCGCCCGGAGACCATGTCGACCCCGGCTCCCACTGCGTGAACTCGATCCGCACCTTCTTCAGGCCGTCGCCGCGCAGGAGCTTCACGCGGCCGGCCTTGATCGCCGCCGCCACGGGCTCGGCGCGCAACACCTTGTTCCGGCGGGCGTCCACGGGGATCACCATCGGGCAGAGGCGGCCGTCGGGCACCCGTCCGTCGTTCTGCAGCTTCTCCCAGGTGAGGCGCACGAGGTCGAGGGCGATGTCGCCGCCGTAGTTCTTCTCGACGATGATTCGGTCGGCGTCGACCTCAACGGCGAGCAGGCACGCCTTCTCGGCCCATGCGTTGGCGGGCATCCGCGCGGTGCGGTCGTGGGTGATGGTGACCTTCTTGTCGACGCCGAGGACTCCGGCCACGATGCCCGCTTCGTCTCGGCCGCCGCCGGACGGGTCGACGGCGACGGCGATGCGTAGCGGCTCGGCGTGCACGTCGACGGTGGCGTCACGGAGGTCGCCGTCGTTGAGGAGCGCACCCTCGGCGTCGTGCGGCGAGCCCTGGTACATGGCGTTCCAGTCGCGGGCGACGGAGTCGGAGCGGGCCTGCGCCCAGTGGGCGAGGAGCCCGTCGATGTCGTCGTCGTCGTAGTCCGGGTGGGTGAGCGGCTGTCCTGGTTCGCGGCCGAGCGGGTCGGGGTAGAAGCCGCGTTCGCGGTTCTCCGGCACGGCGAGCGCGGGGAGGTGGAGGACGCGCCAGAGGCCGTCGTCCTCGACGCGGCCCTGTTCCTTCAGGATTCGGCCGCAGAGGTCGTCCTGGTGCCAGCGGGTGTTGATGATGAGCATGCGGGTGCGGCGTACGCGGCGGGTCGCGAACACGGATGAGTACCAGTCCCACACGTTGTCGCGGATCACGGGTGAGTCGGCTTCGGCGCGGTCCTTGAACGGATCGTCGATGATGCCGAGGTGCATGTCCTTACCGGTGAGGGCGCCGCCTACGCCGACGGCGTCGAGGCTGCCGCCGGCGGTGGTGGCCCAGGCGTCGCGGTTGGCTTGGGTGAGGCGGAGCCCGTAGTGGGGGCCGAATTCTCGGATGATGTCGCGGGCGGCGGCTCCGTGGCGGGTGGCGAGGCTGGCGCTGTAGGAGATGAGCGCGACGGCGTCGAGGGGGTGTTGGGTGAGCCACCAGGCGGGGAAGTAGCGTGCGGCGAGCCAGGATTTACCGGCGCGGGGTGGTGTCCAGATCATGAGGCGGGCGCCGGGGGTGTGGTGCATCCAGGTGAGGGCTTCGTCGATCGCCTGGGTGTGGGCGTGGACCTGGAATCGGCGGTTGTGGGCGGCGGCGAACGCTGCGGGTGTGGCGAGTGCGTTGGGCGCGGGGTGCCCGGACTTCAGGATGTTCTCTCGGAGTCCTTGGATGATGAGCTGCTTTTCCGCTGGTGGGAGGTGCAGCCACTGGTGGGCGGTGGTACTCATCTGGCAATGATAGGGGTGACATTTCGGTTAACGTTGGACACCCCGATAGTTTTTGGTTAACGTACCCCGTAACAGCGCACCGCCACCTACCCCAGGAGCACGAAATGACCGCCCTCACCCGCACCGTCACCATCGAGCCCCACGTCTGCGACGACGAGGGCAACCGCGACGTCATCCACTTCGCCCAGTACGAGGAGGCTGCCAACGTCTGAGCATGAAAACGTGCCCTGCGGTTAACCGAATACCTACCCCGAAGGAGACTCCGATGACCACCCCGATCCCCACCCGCAAGTCCGTCGCCGCCGAGTTCCGCGACGCCGCCCGGTACTCGTCGAAGCGCGGAGCCGCGCACTACCGGTACGTCGCGGCGCTGCTGGTCTGCACCAGCGTGCCGGTCGAGCAGATCATGGCGTACCCCGCGCCGACTGCCGAGCTCGGCGAGTTCTCGCGGGCCGCGCTGCTGCAGTTGGTCGTTCCGTCGCTGGAGGAGTACGAGCACGCGCTCCAGGTGCTCGCCGGGTCGCGTGGGGCGGAGGACTTCGACGTGGAGTACAGCGACGCCGACCGCGCTACCGCGGCCGCGTGGGTCGCCCAGTACGAGGCGGCGAACCGATGAGCGCGAATCTGAAGCACGGGACTCTCGTCCGCATCGGCAACGGCCGCAAGGTCTACCGCATCGCGAAGCGTCTCCCCACCGGCCGCGGCCCCGTTGGGGCCGACCACGTGCTCCCGGTCGTCTACGTCCTCGCGGCTGACGCCGACCACCCGGACGCCGCGAAGCGGCTCCCGGACGGGCTCCGCCGCTTCCGCATCGACGAGCTGACGGTCGTCACCAAGTAGCCCGTATCCCGTTCAGCGGGCGCTCCCACGTCGTGGTGGGGGCGGGCACTACGCCACCCGATCGAGGTGGCCCAATCCCTCAGGAGGGAACATGAACAAGCACGAGAACCGTCGTACCGTCGCGGGTGCGTTCGCCGCGACCGCGCTGTTGGCCGGGCTGATCTTCGGGACGCCGGTCGCGAACGCGGACCCGGGCGTCGGCGCCGACAGCAACAGCGGCGTCTCGGTCGGCACCGGCTCGCCGGCCGCTGGCCCGAACCCGAGCGATGGGAAGGGCTCGCCGAGCTTCGACGTGCCCGTGTCGATCCCCGCGGTGACGGCGGAGAATCCGACCAAGCCGAAGGATCTGCCCGCGGGCGCGACGCCGGCAGAGAAGGCGGAGCACGAGAAGGCGGTGAAGGCGTACGAGCAGGCGAAGGCGGAGTACGACCGGCAGGTGTCGGCCAACAGCAACGCGAAGGGCGCGGAGTATGCGCGGCAGCAGGCGCAGCGCGCGAAGGCGGAGGGGCAGGCGGCGCAGCACCGCGGTGACGGTGGCTCGGTGCCGTCGAAGCCGTGGTGCCCGAACAACGCCGACTCCTGCCCCGGGAACCGCTGACATGAGCAACGCATTTCGAGACGTACATGGACTACTTCATCGAGCGGGACGGAGACGAGTGATGGAACCGGGGAAGCCGCACGATGAGGTGCGGTACGAGTACGCGGTGGCGACCCCGATCCGGTACTGGTCGAAGGGAGTCGAATGATGGCCGGAGGCCCGTACGACTACGAGGAGTCGGTCGCCGTGACCGTGGAACTCGCGGAGGCCCTGAACGAGTACGCGATGGTGCGGGATGCGTTCCGCGGCCAAGACCCGGAGTCGGTCGCGCTGGCGCTGTACGAGCCCGCGCGCGCCGTCGCCGAGCTGGTGCTCACCGCCGCGGAAGGAGACGACCGATGACGGAGCAGGTGAAGCGTGTGACGGTGACCGTGGAGGTCGACGGCCAGATCGTGACCCTGACCGATGAGAAGTGGAGCGAGGGCGGCAACCCTCGGTTCATCGCGGCGGAAGCGTACGCGGGGATCGTCAAGACTGCGGACCGGATGCGGAACGCGCTCGCCGCGGTCCACGGCAGCACCGCGACGATCTACCACCAGCACGAGGCGTGGATGATCCGAGACGGCGCTGATGGCACGATGAACTGTGCGGCGTGCGGCCAGACCGTCACCGAGGGTGAGGCGAACCGGGCGCGGGAACGAGCCCGACGATGACCGAGGAGCTGCTGGACACTGGGGACATGGCCGCCCTCATCGGCGCGAAGCGTGGCTGGGTGTCGCGGCTGCTGGTGAAGTCCCGGCGGAAGGTCGCCGCGGGTGAGGAGCTGGAGCCGGTCGACGTTCCGCTCCCGACCGCGGTGCGGAAAGGTCGGCCGTACTGGACGGCCACCGAGGGCCGGGCGTGGAAGCAGCGGCGGGACGACGCCGGGGTGACCCAGGGCGGGCCGCGTGGCGGTGGCCGGCCTCCGAAGGGGCCGGACGCGGTGACGGTGCGGCTGGTGGTGGAGTACCGCGGGGAGCGGACGCAGGTCACCCGCGTCAGCGACGGCGAGGGTGATCCGGCGCAGCGGGCGTCGATGCTGGCGCGGGTGCTGGCGCACCAGGCCGCGGGGATGCTGCCCCAGAACTGAATCCCCGCACAGCGAAGGCCCGGAGACCGACTGCTACTCGGTCTCCGGGCCTTCGTCGTCGACGGTAGCCGCTGCGGGCAGCGCGCGGAGGGCGTCCTCCCGCGCGTTCTGCTCCATTACCGCGACGAGCGACGCAATTTCCTGGTCGAGGTCTCCGGCCTGCTGCACCTCGACGACGGAGCGGTTCGGCTCGGCGGCACCGGTCAGCGCCACCACCTCGTGGTGGACCTGCAGCACGTACTTCGCCGCCGCGAGGTCGCCCTCCATCGCGGGCTTCACGTATGCCCGGTACAGCATCTCCAGGCGGTCGGCGATCACGGTCTGGCTGTACTTCGCGAGCTGGTCCCGCTCGCCCTGCCGGACTTGCACGCCCCGCTGGAGGCGGGACAGCGCGACGGCCCGCGTGCATCCTTGCCGCTTCGCGATCGACTCCGGCGGCGCCCCGGCGATGAACAGCGACAGGGCTTCCATCTCGAGTTCCTGTTCGCGGAGGCGGGCGCGTTCGGCGTCGTCTTCGGGTTTGCTGTCGCCGATCATGCTCGTGCTGTCTTCTTCTCCATCGCGGCGATCCGCCGCTGGATCTTCGCGCGGTTGCCTTTCTCCTGCTCGGTGTTCCATTGCTCCAGGAGGTCGCCCATGCGGGTTCGGACGGCCCCGAACAGTTGCTGGTCGTGGATCATGAGCGGGTTGCGGATCGCGCCGGGCTGCATCGTGTGGAAGACGCGGGGGGCGCCCTTCCCGTTGGAGTGGGTGGCGCGGACGGAGACCTTCGCGGACTCGGGGAAGATGCGTTGGAGCTGCACGGCCCGCTCGTGGTTGTACGCGGCCCGCATCCCGGTCTTCGACTTGCTCTCCTTCATGTACCGGAGCAGTGGCATGAGGAGCGCGGTGGCGCCGTCGGCGCGGGTGCCGTACTGGAACGCGTGGGTGATGTCGTCTTCGAACGGGCCGAACCACTCCTCGCGGCCGGCGCCGACTTGCTCGATGAAGCACGAGTAGGGGAACCCGGGCCGCGCGATGGTGGCTTCGGCGTTGATGACGGCGTCGAGGTTGGCGCCGACCATCCGTCCGTTCGTGGAGAGGGTGACGGCCGCGAGGAGGTCCGCGAACAGGCCGAGGCCGCCGTTCTGTCGGACGACGTTGAAGGCACCGGCGCCGCCGCGCGGGTTGTCGGGTGCCGGGGTGACGGAGTCGATGGGGAGCGTTTCGACGGCGCCGAAGTCGGTGACGGGCTTAGGGGTGGTCATGGTTTCAAGCGTATCGCGCGTTTTCGGGGTTCTGTCGGTGCTGCGTCGTACCGTGCCGGGCATGGTGAGTGTGGAGGTGGTGCCGGAGCGGTGCGAGGCGTGCGGGGCGCGGTTCGGGCCTTACCGGGTGCTGGTGGGCTGGGACAACCTGCACGATCCGCCGTGCCGGAGCTTCGAGTGCCGCGGGGGTGCGGGCACCGGATGCACGTGCTGCACCCGCGGCACGTCGAGCGCTAGCGCCGCGGGGCGTCCCGGCGTTCGCACGGGTAGTGCGGCATGAAGTCGGTACGCGGGGGCCGGTTGGCGTGGGCGCGGTCGATCTGGTCCCACACGGCCTTCCACTGCGCCCGGAGGTGGTCCCACCACGGTTCGGTCGCGGCGATGCACTGGCAGGGTTCGGCCGGCGGCGGGTAGTCGCGGGCGACGGTGTCGGGGAACGCGAACTTGGGCGCGAGGGTGATCGCGTAGTTCCAGTTCTCGTCGTAGAGCTGGAGGGTCGGCCGGTCGGGTTGCTGCGCGCGGCCGCACGCCCCGATGTCCCACGGGTCGGGCCGCGCGGTGGGGTAGCCGAGGGCGCGGAGGGCCACGGCGAGCAGCCCGATGCGCCAGCCGGTTCCGACGCGCGGTCGCTGGGGTGGCGGGGCGGTGGCGATGTCGGTGGCGAGCAGTAGCCAGAACGCGAGCGGGGCGTGGCGTCGGGGGATCGTGAACTCGACGGGGATGCTCCGCCGGTCGGTGCGGACCGGGCGGCCGTCCCAGCCGGGGTCGTCCAGGAACGGGTTGGGTGCGGTCAGGATCGCGTTCGGGTGCTGGGTCGCGTGGCCGTCGCCTTGCAGGGTGAGCTTCCCGGAGACGCGGAGCGGCGGCGCCGACGGCACACGGGGCTTCGGCGCGTCGAGCCACGCGGACGGGTCGAGTAGGCCGTCGTTGTCGACGTTGGGCCAGACGCCGTCGAACGCGATGGCGTAGCACTGGGCGGCCTTCGTGACTTCGCCGGCGCGGGCGTAGCGGTCGCCGAGGAGCACCATCAGGGAGCGGCGGACGGTGTCGCGGCTGGGTGTGGTTTCAGGTTCGGGCATGGCGTAGTTCCTCCAGGGCGCGGGCGGTGTCGAAGGCGTAGGCGTGCGGGCCGAGGATCGGCATGGAGACGGAGAACCAGGCGGGCCGCGTGGTGAGGTGCGCGCGGCCGTTGCGGATGGAGAGGAACCACAGGCCCGACGGCCCGGGGTAGAGTCGCGGGTCGGGTTGGAGCCCTTCGGGGATGGTGGTGCCGCCGGGTTCGAGTAGGTCAGGCATGGGTTTCGTCCTCCTGTGGCTATGACAGCTTGAAGAGGCCCCGGCTCGACGGCTAGACCTGGCCCCGTTTGCGACTCGCCGGTGGTGTTGCGACGGTTTGATCTGGCCCCACCTGATGGTTGCTCGTGAACATCGTTTCCGAG
>NZ_VIGV01000039.1 GCF_007858445.1 Tsukamurella sputi
GGGATCGACGACTTCGTGCAGGACTTGGTGGACGCGATCCTCCGTGCGATCCGCGGTATCCCGATTGTCGGCGGCACGCTCGCGGACATCATCGCGGAGATCGGCGGTCTGAACGACCGAGCGGTCACGGCGCAGGAGACGGCGGAGCAGACCGCGCAGGACGTCGTCGACGGCTGGACCGGGACGGGGTCGAGCACCGGCGGCGTGTACGACACCATGCAGGCGATCAAGACCGCCATCGCGGCTGGGTACACCGTCGACACAATCACGTCGAATGTCACATGGACCAGACCCGATCGCCTCACCGAACTAGCTGCCGTCGCCATCGGGTCCGGGCAGAACGGGGCCAGCGGGTCGACCACCATCCTGCAGTTCCTCGACGGTGTGTACGGAACCGGGGAATCGCCGGGCGGCCAGGGCGGCGGGTTCGCCGCCCGGTCATTCGATCCGTCGGAAATCCCCGCCACGGTCAACTGCACGATCGGCGTCAACGGCGGCGAAGTCGCCTTCGGCGCACTGATGTCGACCGTTCGCGGCGAAGGCAACATGGCGATCGGTTCGATGGGATTCGCCCCATCCACCTCGATCGCAGGCGACGGCGGGCGGGGCGGCAAGGGACGCGGCACCACGAACTCATCGGCGATCAGTGGCCTCCCCGGTGCCCCGGGGGTCAGGAGCGTCGTCGCGGCAGGCGGCACCGCGGGTGCCGGCGGAACAAATCCCCCCGGGGGC
>NZ_VIGV01000040.1 GCF_007858445.1 Tsukamurella sputi
CCATCGCGGACCTTCGTCTCGTCGTCGCGGTCACACGTTGCGGGAGATCGCGAACCAGCTGAACAGGTCCGCGTCGACCATCAGCAGAGAGCTGCGGCGCAATCACGCGCCAGACGGAACCTATCGACCGTTCCAAGCGCACCGGATGGGTCGCCACGGTCGGCGTACGGACCGCCGGGGATGCACTTGCCGTAGCCGACTGATTCAAGGGTTCCTACGCAGGGCCTCGGTGCGAATATACCAGGCATCAATCCGTTTCAGGCGCTGCATGCCAAGGCTTGCGAGAAGATCTTCTACTCGTCGTTTGTCAAGCAGTGCCTTAAACGAGTAATTCAACCCAATTTCGTAGTCCATCGGTACGCAAACCGCAAGAATGGAGGCACCAGGGACGATGCTAAAATAATCAGCCACTTCACGCAGGAGCTCTGTCTCGTAGATTCCCTGCGAAGAGGATGAATCCATGTTATCGACAACTATTAGAATGTCGGCTTCAGAATGAAGTCGCGACATCGGCCTAGAGTTCCTCGTTTCTATTAACTCGCTTGCGATGGTGGATAACTTTCTGTCATTTGCTGCAGCTTCAAGAAGGCTTTCATTAGGTCCGCGCCGAAAGGAAATGATGGCCAGTTCGCACTCAATCAGCGTTATCGCGTCTAGCGTGTTAAAAGTTCTATAATCAAACTTTTCGCGAATTAAGGAAGCGGAAAACCATCTTATAGATGGAAACT
>NZ_VIGV01000041.1 GCF_007858445.1 Tsukamurella sputi
CGTAACTTCCCTGAAGCGAAGACGATTTCAGCAGCATTTGTAGAGATCGAACCTGGTGGTATGCGTGAAATCCATTGGCATCCACGTGCGCAAGAGTGGCTCTACTTTATTGAGGGTAAGGCGCGTATGACGGTCTTTAACTCACAAGGAACGGCAAGAACATTCAACTATCAAGCAGGTGATGTAGGGGTTGTTCCTATTGTAGCGGGACACTATATCCAAAATATTGGTGATGAGCCTGTTCGCTTTATCGAAGTATTTAAACGTCCAGATGCTTATCCGATCTCTCGTTACTCCGATATTTCTCTTAATGCTTGGTTAGCGAGTACACCTACACAGATCGTTGCAGATCATCTCAATTTAACGTTTGAAGAGGCAGAAGCGCTCCCAAATCCAGGGCGTCCAGAGCCTGTTATTTGGTATAAAAAGCCAGAAGGTAAATAGTTGCTGTCGTGAGTGATCTATTGTGTTGATGGATCTGGAAGTATAGTAAATCCATTATCGATTGACCATTAACTCACTTACAATTGACGCACAATTCTATTTTTATTTTTTATTTTTAATATCACCAGTATCGATTCATCTACTTATTTTGAATCGATACTGGTTTTTTGATTGGTTATTTAAATCATCTATTTGAATTACTCATTGTGAATTGGTCATTAGTAATCTAAGTAGATAGAGATTTTACTTCAGCTAGACTCCGCTAGATTCAACTAGATTTAGT
>NZ_VIGV01000042.1 GCF_007858445.1 Tsukamurella sputi
TGAAGGACCGCGTCTACTTCGGGGCGAGCCTGCACGCGAGCAGGCTCGCAGCCGAGGACTTCGCGATCGCGATCCTCACCGAGCTGGGTGTGCAGGAAGGGATGGCGCGCACGGCCGCAGCGCATGCGGCGTTCACCGGGGCCGAGGCCGGCGTGTACGCGGTGCGGATCTACTCCGTGTCGCTGACCGGTGATGTCCGCGAGACCTTGGGTCGCGCGCGACCGTAACAGGCCTGCGTAGGGCTGAGGGAAACAAGGAGGACCGGGCACCGTGGGATGGTGCCCGGTCCTTCTTCATTGTGCGATGCGGGTCAACGCCCCAGCTCGCTGCCCCCCTCTTCGCGCCCAGCCGGACCGGTCGGACGCTCGGCACGGTTCCCGGTCGCTCTGCGGGTGGTCCGGGAGTTCTGCGCCGGTTGTATCGCCTTCACCGGCAGGGCACGGCCCCCGCTGGCGACCAGCTCGGGCTGCTGGGCGACGTCGTGCTCAGCTGCGTACTCCTGGGCTCGCTGACGCATGTTCTCGATCGCCGCGGTGACGTATGCCGCCTTGTCCTCCATCCCCGATTCCTCGACCAGCGTGGGCGTGGGATTGAGGTCCAGGCTCCAGCCGGGGTACCTCCCGTTGCGCCGCATCCGCTCGTCGGCTTCGAGGGCCGCGGCGATCGCCTCCGGGGTGCTCTTGTCCGCCTCGATGTCCATCCGGAGCTGGACCAGTTCGACGCGG
>NZ_VIGV01000043.1 GCF_007858445.1 Tsukamurella sputi
GCCCTATATCTTCTCCTTTATCTTAATTCTCTTTGCCTTAACCTCAATCATTAGTGGTTTTTACTATGGAATGGTGAATGCTCTCTATTTTAAAAATCGTAAATGGGTAGAGTATCTCTATAAACTCTTTTTTATTATCGTGATTCTTGCGAGTTACTTTATCAATATGAGTGCATTAATTGCGATTACGATGATCTTTATCTCCTTACTCACGGTACTTAACTCTATTATGATCTTCTCCTTAAGGCATGTGGTTGTTGCGCTTTGGGAACACTATATGGAGCAGAAGAAGTTGGGATTTGATCCTCAATTTTATGCAAGAGATATCCCTTGGTTGGGAGAGATTGAGTGTTGGCAGAGCGATGATTTAGAAGCTCAGTTTCAAGAAGATGCCTATTTCCGGGTGATGCCGGATAGAAAGCGAGATTAAGCAATAATTAAGTAATAGATCGATAGATTGTTATATCGTTACTATAAGATATAAAAAGCGGGAATTACCCGCTTTTTTTGTTGATTGGTTAATTTAATTTTAGATCTTTTTAATCACGACATCTGGTTTAATGATGATTTTTCTCTCTCGATAGAGGGAGCCCAATGCGCGCTTAAAGGCTGATTTACTAACCCCTAAAATTTTATGGATCTCATCAGGTGAACTCTTGTCGCTGATCGGTAGAGTACCGCCATATTCACTGAGTCGGCGCATAATCATCTCTTCTAATGACT
>NZ_VIGV01000044.1 GCF_007858445.1 Tsukamurella sputi
ATCCTCTGTAAGGAGCAACCAGGCGCTACCGCGGTGGCTGCGGAAACGTCATTCCGTGGAGTGGTCGCTTTGCTCGACGACCTCGTTTCAAGTGAGTCGTTCCTCCGCGGGAGCGCCCACCGCCTGCGTGCCGAGGTGCCTGCGTACCGGTCGGTGTCCGACGAGTCGATCACCGCCTGTGTCGAACGGATCCTGCGGTTCGCTGCCCCGGTCTTGATCCGGGGCAGCGAACCGCCAAGCGGCGAGATTGTCGGGGCCGATCACGCGACTCTCGAGAAGCTACTGCAAGGTGCGGACTTTCACGATGTCATGGCTGGATTCCGCTCCGTCATCACGGGGATCCAGCACTGGATCGCCGATCGTGCCCCCGCGCATGGCGTTGCGGTCGGCACGGTACTCGAGCTCTCACAACTGCTGTGGGGATTGAGTGACTCGTTCTCCAACCAGGCGACCGAAACGTACCGCCGCTATGTAACACTCGGACAGCCGAAGCTCGAACAACAACGTCGTAGGCGGTGGGTGACTGGCCTCCTCGCGGGCAGCCTTCCCGTGCACGATATTTGGCTTGGATGCGCCGAATTCCACATCGATCACGACGCACTCGTGCACGTAATCTGTGTCGCTGCCGTCCCGCAATACGCGTTAGAGGGCATCGCGACTCGGCTGATTGACGACTGCACGGCGAACGCCGGTGCCAGCGAATCGGTAACGATGCTAGT
>NZ_VIGV01000045.1 GCF_007858445.1 Tsukamurella sputi
CGGCACTCTTCTCCCATCTCTTTGCTCTTCATAACAAAGGTACAACGGTTTTGCGTATCGAAGATACCGATCTTGAGCGCTCAACACCTGAAGCGGTTGCAGCAATTATGGAGAGTTTAGAGTGGTTAGGCTTTCAATATGATGAAGGCCCTTACTATCAGACTAAACGCTTTGATCGTTATAAAGAAGTGGTTGCTGAACTTTTAGAGAAAGGTCATGCCTACTACTGCTACTGCACACCTGAAGAGTTAGCTGAGATGCGCGCCAAAGCGGAAGCGAAGAAAGAGAAGCCCCGTTATGATGGCACTTGGCGCCCTGAACCCGGCAAAACACTTCCTGAGATTCCAGAAGGTGTCAGTCCTGTAGTACGCTTTAAAAACCCACAAGTTGGCGTCACAAGCTTTACCGATCTTGTTCATGGAAATTTAAGCGTTCAAAATAGTGAGCTAGATGATCTAATTATTGCGCGTAGCGATGGTTCTCCGACCTATAACTTCTGTGTTGTTGTCGATGATGTCGATATGGAAATTACCCATGTCATTCGTGGCGATGACCATATCAACAATACCTATCGTCAGGTCAATATCTTCAAAGCATTAGGAAAGCCGGTACCCCACTTTGCCCATCTTGCAATGATCTTAGGAGATGATGGTCAAAAACTCTCTAAACGTCATGGTGCGGTTGGTGTCATGGAGTATTATGAGCGCGGTTTCCTT
>NZ_VIGV01000046.1 GCF_007858445.1 Tsukamurella sputi
CTGTGAGCGCCTGCGATAATGCGATCGCAATGATAGCCGGAAGGAACCGAATGCCCCGCATACTCGACTCCCTGCGTGCGCTCCCGCGCTCCCACGCGGTCGCCCTGGCCATGTTCGCAGCAGCATCGCTCCTTGTCATCGCCTATGCGGTCCACAGCGGCACACCGCTGCGCTACAGCGACGAGAAAGAGTACGTCGAGATCGCGCGCGGGATCGTGGCCGGCGACGGGTACCGCCTGTACGGGGCAGATAGTGCGTACCGACCTCCTGCCTGGCCTCTGTTGTTGGCGGCGTTCCTCGCGGTCGGGGTTCCGGAATCCCTGCTACCCGCCGTCTCCGCCGCGCTTCTGGTGATCGCGGCTGTGAGCGCGGGTGTTTTGGGTGTGCGCATCACCCGGTGCGCGCTCGGCGCGATCGCCGCTCCGTTCGTCCTGCTCTATCCCATCAACGCCTACACGGCGACGACGCTTTATCCGCAGGCCCTTGCCACGGCGGCACTGGTCCTGCTCGTGCTGTACGCGTCCCGCGCCGGCGACGGCCACCTGTCCACGCGCTCCGCGTTGGCGATCGGGGCCCTGCTCGCCGTATCGGTGCTCTCCGTCCCCACGATGGGATTCAGCGCCGCCGTGATCGGGCTGTGGATCCTCGTGCGTCAGCACGGCAACCGCTTCCGATACGCAGTCGCCGCCGGGCTCACCGCCTT
>NZ_VIGV01000047.1 GCF_007858445.1 Tsukamurella sputi
TGCGGCTGTGGGGCGTGGCAGGAGGACAGGTCCGCCTCTCGGGCAGCGCATTACGAGGTCGTGGCTCCGTCTACACGAAGAGCGGCAGCTACACCACGGCGGCGTGGTATGCCGAGGATGAGCACCGCGCCATCTGGCCCGAGGACGCGGAAGGTAAGCGGTGACCGCCGCAGCGGAGCGCACCGCCCTGCTCGCCTCCGCGGTCTCCGCGGCGCTACTCCCGGTCGCCGGCCTCGGTGCGGCGCTCCTCAGTCCCGAGTGGCAGTCCCTCTACACCCCGGCCCTGGCGCTGCCCGCCCTCGCGCATGGGCTCGTGAATGGACTCCGCTGGCGCGACGCCGATCCCATGAGCAAGGAGCCTTGGTGTCCGAGACCCGAACCCTGACCGATCTCGTCCGCGGCGGCGGCACTGTCGAGTTGACCGTCTCCGCGGCGAGCACCGACCTCGACATCGAGAGCACGATCCTCGCGGCGCAGCGCGAGCAGGCCGCCCTCGTCCACAAACGTCTCGCGGAGCAGGTTCAGTCGTGGCGCCGGGAGCTGTATGCGATGCGGGCCGACCTCGGCGGCAAGCCTGCGCCCGAGACGCACGCGCGCAGCCAGCCGACCTGCCCGATGCCGGGACGGATGCGCACCTGGGAGACCGCTGACGCGGTCTGGCTGCAATGGGTTCCGGTCGGGGAGCCGCTCGACCTTGACCACG
>NZ_VIGV01000048.1 GCF_007858445.1 Tsukamurella sputi
TAATCGCATTGATGGTATTCGCGCCAATCACACCATCTTCGGTAACGCCTACAGCACGCTGTAGAAGCTTAATCGCACGGGAATATCCGCTATTAATGGAGCAATCATAGAGATGGAATGCCACATGATTCTTAATATGATTCATCAGCTTGCCATCCCAGTAATCTTTAAAATAGATCTCAATGGCCTTTTCACGAGGGAGATCACGCATATGACCGGTATAACCATTCGCTCGGGCTACACGTTCTGTAATGCCATAATTGGTTGCACCGCCGGGATCTGATGGATGATTAACAAAGCCACCTTCTAAGTGGTCAATGATGATATTGGTGTACGCAAGGAATTGCGCTGGATACTTTGCTTTAGACATAAAAAAACCTCATCTGTTATTGATGAGGTTCATGGTAGCTTTCAGCTACAAAGGATTGAGGGTGTTAGGTTTCAGGCTTTCATCTTTTATATCAATGCTTGTTGTCTGTTAGATTCCCGTTCTGCATTCATCTCTTTCTTGATATTGAAGGCTTGACGGTATGTGATTCCAAATCGAGGACCTAATAAAAAGATCGCACGCTCTTGGCTGATCCCGAGATCAATGATTAACTTCTCTACGGCTTTCCAAAACTCCACATTACGGATCTTAACAATCGCTTCAAAACAGCGGGGAATATAGAGCCTAGTGCCTTGGTAGTGCTGTACGATTT
>NZ_VIGV01000004.1 GCF_007858445.1 Tsukamurella sputi
GTCGGCGCAACCACACTGCGCACCCGCGGCCGCCCATCCACACCCCGGACTCTAGCGGCTCAGGGCCCCACTCAGGTGGGGCCGAATGAAACCGCCCTACCGGGGCCAGATCAACTTGACATAGCCACTCCTGGCCGCGGTCGGCGGCGCGGTCGTGTTCGGCGAGCAGGAGCCGGTAGGTGGTGAAGAGGGCGATGCCCTTGCGTGGGGCGACCTGCCGGACGGCTTTCGCCCAGCACGCCCCGCACTCGATGACGGTGCTCATGCGCGGGCCCGCGGGAGTAGCCGTTCGGCGAGCTCGCGGAGCCGCCGCACTTCAGTGATGAGCGCGAGGATCACGACGTCGCGGGAATAGAGTGGCGGCACGTCGACCACGGGGCGCTCGCGGTCGACGTTGGTCAGGTCGACGTGCCGGTCGGCGGCCTGCTGGAGGACGTCGTCGAGGGTGAGCGCGTGGCCGGCGATCTCGGCTTCAGTGATGTCGTCGGTGGTTGCGGTCGCGGCGGCCCGTTCGTCGCTGACCGAGTACCGCAGCGCCTCTTCGATCGCGTCGAGCGTGCCCGGATCGACAGGGAACGGTGGGAGTGCGGTCATGCGATGCCCGCCTGTTCCGCCTTGATCCGTGTGACCTCGTCGTAGATCACCTTCCGCACGTGCTCCTCGGACTTCCCGGCGACGATGACGCGCTGCGGGGACCGTTCGACGACGTGGGTGTGCGCGCCCTCAGGGATCTGGTGCCGGTCGTAGTTCTCCTCGAACTGCTCGTCCGGGGTCCACTGGTAGGCGAAGTCGCTGGCCTCGTACGTGGGGGCGGGGACCCCGATGGGCCACACCTCGACCTCGTGCTCGTAGCAGGCGTATTCGTCGGTGGCGGTCATGATCTTCGCGTACTCGTCGGCCTGGGCGCGGTCGAGGAACACGCGCACGATCTTGTAGTCGCTGTAGATGCCTCGGGTGACGATGTACACCTCGGTGGGCTCAGGCACGGTCGGCCTCCTCGCCGAGCAACTGTTCGGCGGTCGCCTTCGACGCATCTGCTGCGCCTTGCTCCCAGTAGCTGCGCACGAAGTTCCGTACGTCGGCCTCCTGGTCGTCGCGGCCGGCGCGGTACAGCTCCAGGGCGTCGTCGACCATCGCGTCCTGCAGTTTGGGCGGGAGGTCGGTGAACGGTGTTCCGGGGGTGACGGTGTCGGTGGTGCTGCTGTAGGCGTAGGTCACCTGCTCGCGCAGCATGGCGGTGACGCGGTCCCGGTCGCGGGTGTCGCGCGCGGCCCGGTGCTCCCGGCGCTCGATTTCGTTGGCGTGATCGCGGATGGAGTCGGGGGAGCCTACGGAGACACGAGCGGTGTCCGCGGGAATCTCGAACCGGGTGATGAGGTACAGGTGGAGTCGGTCGGCGAGGTCGCGGAGCCACGCCGCCGAACCGACCTCGTCCTCCCGCATGATGACGACGCGGCGGGGCGGCGTGCTCGGGTCGGGGCCGGCAGTATCGACGCTGCGGGCGGGGGCTCCGGCGGCGACCGCCCGCGCCGCGTCGACCACGTACGTCTCCCACTTCGGGGTGTACACCTCGGGGACGAGCGGGACGGCGTTGCGGCCGATGCCGAACCCCGGGACGACGGCGGAGAGCGGCAGCACGCGGTGGTACCCGTCCTTGATGCGGAGCCATCCGGCGGCGAGGCGGACGAGGACGCCGCCGTCTTCGGTGCGGAATGCGTTGTCGGGGGCGGCGTCGGCGAGCGCGACGGCGGCCGGATCGGGTGTGGTCACGGGGGTCTCCTGGGCGTAGGGGTTGGTGATGGTTTCGGTGGCGTCCGCGAGGGCGTCGGCGATGCCCTGGTCGATGCGGTTGGCGAGGGCTTCGCGGCGGGCGGCGAGCATGCGGGCCTTCCACTCCTGCGAGCCCCCGACAGTGGTGATCGGCTTGACCTGCGGCGTTTCCGGTTTCGCGCGCTCAGGTGAGGGCAGCGGATCGTTGGTGAGCGGCCCGAAGAGCCGGTCCACGGCGGCGGCGTACGTGTCCAGGAGCTCGCGCCACCTCATTCGGTGATCCGTCCGTTGAAGTGGGCGGGCGGAGTCCAGCCGTGTCGGACCAGCCAGGCCGCAAGGTCCGCGCCGCGGTCGGCGGCGCCCGCACCGTCCCTCTTGGCGAGGTGGATGAGCTGTTGCCCCAGATCGGTCGCCGACCGCCAGATTTCGGCCTCTGTGTTCGCGCGCTCCTGGTACGCGGCGGCGAGCGCGCCGTGCCCGTCCTGCTCCAGCGCGTACGCCACGATGCCGAGACGTTCGTGGTCGCGGCCGATGCCGATCGTGTTGAAGGTGCTCATCACTCGCGCTCCAGATCGATGATGGGGGCGCCTGCGGCGGCGCGCTGCACGGCGGCGGTGCCGGCGTGGGCGCCCTTGCGGGAGGCGTACGCCTGGCCGGAGGCGACGACTTCACCGTTGGCGGTCTTCAGCCGCCAGCGGTAGCGGTCGCGGCGCGGGTCCTCGAACACCTCGAACGTGCCCGGGCCCGCGGGCTCCTCGGGCTCGGACGGCGCGACGGGTTCGTCCTGGCGGAGCTCGACGTCGGGGATGCGCTCGGCGACCTCCGCCCGCTCCCAGGTGCCGGGCGCCCAGATCGCGATGACCGCGGTGTGGGGCCCGAACGTGAACGAGCCGGGCGGGACGAGGCGCTGGCCGACGGTGAGGTAGCCGTCATCGTCGTAGCTCACGTAGTCGGCGCCCGGGTACTCGATCCGGCCGTCGGGCAGCGGCCACACGACGGCGTACTTCTCGGGCGTGGGCTTCTCGGTGTAGGCGATGGCGTCGGTCATGTTCTCGGGCATGGTCAGTTCTCCTCGGGTGTGATGGTGGGGCCGGTGAATCGGGCGGCAGTTTGCTCGGGGACGGTGGTGGGGATCGGGATCGCGGGATGCCCGCGGAGACCGCGGTGCCGGCGCAGCGACTCCGCGAGCTCTGCCTGCAGGTCCGGGGTGTTGGGCGTTCCCTCGCGGATGAGGGCGGCGATGTCGTCTTCGGAGACGGGGCGGCGCCACGCATCCCAGCCGACGTGGAGCTGGTAGTTCTCGCGGCCGTCCCACCACGCGCCGTACGACTGCCCGCCGGGCGGGGTGCTGGTGCGTTTCCCGGAGTGGGTGTGGCCGTGGAGGAGCCAGCGGCCCTCGTCGGGGAGCCGGTACTGGCTGTACCGCTCGGTGTCGGTGTGGTCGCCGCCGTAGGGGAAGTGCGACAGCAGCACCTCGTGCCGCTGGCCGTCGACGGTGAACCGTTGCCGGGCGTACGGCTGCACGCTCTCGAACACGTCGAGGTAGCGGCGCTGCCACTTCCAGGCGTCGCGGTGCATCGGGTGGGCGGGGTCGTGGTTGCCGAGGATCAGGTGCTTGGTGACGGGGACTTCGGCGAGGAGGTCGAGGGCCCGTTCGGTGGCGCGCTTGGAGCCGCCGGAGAGGTCGCCGAGAATGTACAGCTGGTCGCCCTTCGGGTTGAGGGCGTGGAGCTTGCTGAGGATCGCGGAGTCGTGGACGTCGGTGTTGTCGTACTGGCGGGTGTCGGCGACGAGTTGGTGCCCGAGGTGCAGGTCGGCGGTGTAGTACCTCACGTTGTGGTCCTTTCGGGGCGGGCGGGGAGGGGGTAACGGTTCACGTGGGCACCTCGTATCGGATTTCGTAGCCCCATCCGTTCCAGCGGCGGCGGGGTACGAGGGTGGGGATGTAGCGGGCGTTCGGGATCGGTTCGGTTGGCATCCGCGGCCAGTCGTCGAGTTCGCCGGCGGCGCGGCAGGCGTTGTAGCAGCGGCGGCAGAGTCCGCGGGCCGCGAGCGGCTGGTCGGGGAAGGTCTCGCAGCGTCGGCAGACTCGGCGGCGGGCGATGACCGGGCCGGGGCCGCCCTGGGGGACGGGTTGGCACGGCGGGCAGTGGTACTTGCACCGGCGGCCGAACGCCCAGCACTGCGGGGTCTTCTCGCCCGGGTGAGCTGCGCGGGGCGGCGGGCGCACGCGCTGGTACTTGCTCATCGTGGGGGCCTTTCGGGGAGGTCGAGTTTCGCGGCGGCTTCGCGGTGCCGCTCCAGCACTCGGAACGGAACGTCCATCCGCATGTGGATCGCGCCGATGCTGGCGAGCGCCAACGCATCCGCGCAGTCGTCGGAGACGAGGGTGACGTCGGGCCAGAGCTTCGCGACGGCGGCGACGACGGCGGCCTTCGGCGCGTTGCCCTTGTCGGTGGCCCACTTGGCGCGGGTGGTCGGCGGGACTTCGACGACGGTGCGGCCGGTGTGCTGGAGCGCGGCCATGACGAGCCACCAATACCCGGCCATGTCGTGGCGGCCTTCCTGGGCGCGGATGCCGTAGGCGGGGCCTTCGACGAGCACGAGGTCGGCGTCGTTGACGACGACGTGTTTCAGGGTGGCGTTGCGTAGCCGGATGAGGCGGGCGTGCCGCTCGGCGAGGGTTGCGCCCCTGCGTCCGGTGGATGCGATGCGGTGCACTTCGGCGCCGAGCGGGGTGATGACGGCGACGCCGGTGCCGGTGAGTGAGAGGTCGAGCCCGACGACGGTGGTCACTGGAAGCTCCATTCGCCGGTGATCGCGAAGTGCACGAGGTAGGCGATGCCGCAGAGGAGCGCCATGCCGAGGCTGGTGGCGGCGAGGACGCCGATGGCTTGGCCGATCCGGCGGGCGAATGCGGCGCCCTTCTCGTCGTCGATGACGCTGATGATCGCGGCGATGACGAACATGACGATGAGGAATGCTGCGGCGCCGGCGAGGATCTGGAGGACGATCACGACTCCTCCTCGGCGGTGGCGTCGTGGAGGTACGGGAGCCGCGCGTACAGGTCCGCGTAGGCGGGGGTCTTGGTGTCGGGTGCGCCGGGCTCGCCGGGGAGCGGGCCGAGGTGGACGGTGGTGTCGCGGGTGCTGTGGAGGTCGATGTCGCGGACGGTCCAGTCGCGGCCGTTCCAGGTGGCGCGGATCGTGTCCCGTCGATGGCGGAGGAACAGTTGGGCGTTGGCGTCGGCGAACCGGACGAGCGCGAACAGGCCGTCAGCCCCAATGTGGGTCTCGGTGACGTTGGTGGTTTCGGCTGATCCGCCGTCGGCGACGTGGAACCGGATGGAGGGCCGGGCGGCTTGGCTCAGTCGGTCGTTGGGGCCGCCGGGCATCGGCAGCACCTCGTCCACGTCCGGCTCGGCCGGCCAGGTGGCGTACACGGTGTCCGGGCCGGTCGCGACGTGGTCGCCGGTGTGGTCGGCGGTCATGCAGCAGACGAATCCGTCGTGCTCGGCGGAGCACAGGTTCTCGGGTGTGGCGTGGATGAGCCCGGACGTGACGGTGCCGACGGGCTCGCCGCTGCCTGGGCCTGCGGTGCCGAGTTCGGCGCGGTCGGTCCAGATGATGACCCGGCCGCCGGAGTGCGCCTTGTCGACGGCGTTGTGAGGGCCCTGGTGCCCTTCGGGGCGGTCGCAGAGGAGGAGCCGGTCCGGGTGCGGGAAGGCGCACGGGGGCTCGGTGGCGGCGGCCAGGGCGCGGCCCATCGTCTCGACGGCGCGCCACCGCCCCGCGTGGTCCGGCTCGTCGGCGACGGGCTGGGCGGGGTTGCCGCTGAACTCGTGGGTGGTGACCTCACCGGTGTCGGGGTGCTCGACGCCGATCCGGTCGCCCTTCGCGAGGTTCGGGAACGGCCCGGCGTACGGCGACTCCGCGTTGACCTGGATCTTGTTCACGCCCTTGCCGAGCACCTCGTCGACGCGCGGCGGCTTCGGGATCGGGTCGAGGGTGAGCAGCAGCCCGGGGCGTCGCCCGCCGGCCAGGTATTGGCCGAGCTCCCACTCGCGGTCCATCCACGCGACGAACACCGACTCGTCGGCCTCGAACCGCTCAGCGATCCAGAGGCGGGCGTCGTCGGCCTGGTCCTCGCGGATGCGGACGCAGATCGCGTGCTCCCCGCCGGGCACTGCGCGCCCGATGACGTCGAGGTGGTCGGTGTGCTCCCGGTTCCACAGCCGCACCGGCGCCTCCGGCGGGAGGGTGCGCCGTGGCGCGGTCTGCCCGGCGTACGTGGCGGCCGGGTCCGTACGGAAGCCGCTGCGGTCCTCGATCGGGAACAGCGGCCCGCCGTTGGTAGCCGGCGTGCGCATGTGGTCGCGGTGCTCATCCTCCGACGCCGCCCGCGCAGCCTCCTCGCGGAGCTCAGCCAGCCGCGCAGCCAGACCACCAGCACGACGCTCCCGCCGCCGCGGCTCCTCCACCGGCTTCTCCTGCACGGCCTGCGCCTCAGCCGCAGTGCGCGCGAACCGGGACGCCACGCCCAACGCCGTCGTGAGCAGCCCCAGCAGGTCACCGCCGGCCTGCGCCCCACGGCCGGCCTCCAGCGCCGTCAACCGCTGCTGAGCGTCGGCGATCTGCTGCTGATGGGCGGCGAGCTGCGTGTGGATGTTGGTCAGTTCTTCGTTCATGAGTCCTTCTCGGGGTAGGCGTGGTTACTGCTTGCGGTCTCGGGAGCCGGGGAAGCTCCAGGCGACGAATCCGGGGCGTTTCCAGCGGGGGATGAGTCCGCGGAGGCCGGGGGTGACGCACTGCTCGTCGACGCGGTGGCGGTCGAAGGCGGTGATGCCGCTGAACGTGCAGTGGCAGGTGGGGCAGTGGCAGGTGACAAGCCCGGTCCATTGGGCGCCGCAGTCGCACGTGATCCACGAGCGAGATGTCGGGCCGAAAGGGGTAGGCACACATTGAAGCGTACCTCGCGTTTTAGAACCGCGTAATGGTGGCCGCTGAGAGCGATTGGGAGGGCTCCGCGGCCTACGGGTACCGGGGAGGCGGTGTTCGGCCGTGTATGGCTCGCCCCTAAGGCAGGAATCGGCATCTGGTGTTCACGCCTCGGTGTCGGGAGCCGGGGGCTCGTCGGCGGGGGGCTCCGACGTCTCCGTTGTCGTGTGGGTGGGGTCTTTTTCGAGTGCGGCGCGGACTCGGGCGATGCCTCGGGCGGCGGTGTGGGTGCGGTCGATGTGGTCGCAGACGCGGTTGCCGCGGTAGCCGTCGTCGTTGCAGAGCGTGCAGGCGTCGATGGCGGTGCGGCGTGCGGCGGCTTGGTGTTCGCGTTCGGTTCGGCGTTGGTCGGTGGCTTGGCGGCGGAGGCGGTCGGCGTTTTGGTCGTTCCAGCGGTCGTGGGCGCGTCGGGCGTCGCCGCACGGCCCGCAGGGGCCGGGCGCGGGTTCGGTGAGGTGTTCGGGGCATCGAGGGGGTGGGGGCGTCGCCGGATTCGGGGACGCGGCCCTCGTAACGTTCCCCTGTTCCGTAACCCCCTGTTCTTCGGCTTCCGGCTTAGGGCTTAGGGCTTTAGGGAATCCGATACCCGATGCGATAGGCGATCCGGTCGGTTCGGCATCGCCTATCGGATCGCCGTTCCGATAGGCGATGTGATTACCGTTCCGATTACCGATGTGATCGGCGATGAGGTCGCCGTAAACGGGCTCGTACTGACCCGGCTGGAGGGCGGTGCGCTCCGCCAGTTCCACCACCTGTTCGCGGCTGAGCTTGGACGTCCAGGCGGCGTGGTCGGGGTTGTCCTTCCGTTCTCGTCGGACCTCGCTCACGACTGCCGAGCGGAGCGTCTTGGACGCGATCGCACGGTACGCGCGGACCATGCCGAGGGCCGATTTCGGGTTCGCGAGGAGCCGGTCGGAACGGATGTACGTGCGGACCAATACCTCCTCCGTGTCGAGGTCGAACAGGACGTAGTTCGCGGCCTCCAGCTCCGCGGCAGCCGCGAGGAGTCGGCCCATGTCCATGTCCGCGGCCTTGCCGATGAGCCGCTTCGGTCGCCAGTCCGCGACGCCGGCAGTGTTCAGTGTGGGGTCGGGGATGAGGACGCGGAAGTAGAGCCACTGGGCGTCGACGGACAGGCCCTCGACGTCCTCGTCGTCGGCGATGCTGATCTTGATGCGGGCGTACTCACGGGCCATCGTGGGGCCTCTCCTTGGGATGCGGGGCGGGGTTTCGGTTCAGCGTATAGCGCGTTTTCAGGGATTCATGCGGCCCGCTCCAGGGTGCTGATGGTGGCGTCGAAGACGGCGGTGGAGCAGTGCATCGCGGTCAGGGCGACGTTCTTGGTGATCTGGCCGGCGAGGTAGGTCGCGATGATGGCGGCGCGGTCGTCGGGGTGGGTGGCGCGCACCGGCTCGCCGCGGTGGACACGGTCGAGGACGACGGGGTCGGCGCGGCGGGCGGTGCCGAGCGTGAGCGGCTTCGCGGACCCAACACCAGCGCGGCGGGTCCGGCCGAGCGGCGGCCACTGGTCGAGGCGGCCGTGGCGGTTCTCGAAGTTGTAGCAGGTGGAGCAGAGCCCGCGGCCCTGGTGCGGCCGGTCCCGGCGGCAGGAGAGGCAGATGCGGGTGCGGCGGAGCGCGTTCGTCACGATTGGTCCTTCCGGGTGAGGTTGCGGAGCCGTTCGGGTTCGGCGTGGACGGCTTGGTGGGTGTCGAGGGTGACGGCGATGAGGGTGACGCCGTCGACGGTGACGGGCTGGCCGATGATTCGGCCGTAGAGCGGGATCGGCTTCCAGCTGGGGCCGGGGCGGAAGCCGCGGGGGAGGGGCGGGAAGTATTCGACGCGGTCGCCGTTCTGCCAGCGCGCGCGGAGCTCGGCGAGCCGGGCGGCCTTCGCCAGCGCCAGGTCGTGGTAGCTGGTCACGGGGCCTCCTCGTGGCCGCAGCAGCATCCGCCCGGCCGACGGTGTACCTCGGCGCGCAGGCGCTCGTTCTCCGCGCGGAGTCTGATGTTCTCGTTCGTCAGCACGCGGGTGCACTGCAGAGCGGAGTCGGCGAGCCGGTTCACGGCGGCCACTGCGGTCTTCATGTTCTGATCGGTCACCGTCGGTCTCCGTTCGCGAGCTCCAGGAGGACGTCAGCGTGGCACGGCTGGTCGAGCGGGCACCAGCACATGAGGTTTCGGCCGGCCAGCTCGCGCCGGACCTCAGACACCGAGAACTGCAGCCGCCCCTCAATGAGCGCGTGACGGAATTCGGCGACAGCCGCCTCCGGCGTGATGTTCCCGCCGTTCTTCGGAGTGGCGACGATGAACGGGTTGCCGTACCGCCCGGGGCGTCCGACGTAGACGGTCCCGCGGGGCGCGTGCCAGCCCTTCGTGCGGAGCCGCTGGATGCGGCGCGGGCCATCCGGCGGCACAGCGAACAGGGCCTGCTGGCGGCTCATCGTCGGCCGCCCTTCGCGTGGGCGGCGGCGTACTTGGTGCGCAGCTCGTCCCGCTTCGGGCACACGGACGTGTGGAGCCGATAGAACACCCAGCCGTCGCGGGCCATGCCGGCGCGTTGGCCGGGCCGGACCTTCGTGGCGCGAATCTGCACCTCGCCCTTCCGGCCGCGTGGCATCGACGTGTCGCGCGCCAGGACGTGGTCGCCGGCCGGGTCGGGCTGCGCGCCGAACATGGTGCGCTGCGACGACTTCAGCTCGGGGTTCACCGTTGCCCAGATGACGCGGGCGCGGCAGCCGGGGCAGTTGGATACCGGAAACACGCTCTCGCCGCGATCAGGCATCGCGGGCCTCCTTCAGCTCGCGGGTGAGGCGGGTGATGGTGCCGCGCAACGGCGCGTTCGACTTCTCCGCGCTCTCGGCGCGTTCCCGGAGCGGGTCAACCAGGGACAGCGCGACGTGCTGGCCGGTCAGCTTCAGGTTGTCGTGCAGAACGTGAGCGATCCTGCGGTCCGTTGACTTCCACTTGTCCTCGGCGTCGATCAGCCGGATGGTGTCGCCGGCTTGGTAGTCGCGGGCCTGGGCGAGGATGACGTGCTGCTGGCCCTCGCGAATGCGGTCGATCCAGGTGCCGGGGACGGTGAGGCGGTGGATCATGCTGCACCTCCGGCGACCTCGTCGGCCTGCTGGAGGGCGTCGATCAGCCGCTGCACGTCCTCGCGGGTGAGCGCGAACAGGTGGGATGTGGTGTGGCCCATCCGCAGCATCACGGGGAGGGCGGGATCGAAGGATTCGCCGGGCCGGTACGCGATCAGCTCGGCCTTCGGGTCGTCCTCGAAGGGGCGCCAGACGACGGCGTCGGGGAAGTCCTCGGCGCGGGGGACGATGTGGTCGGTCATGCTGCTGTTCTCCTATGAGGTAGGGCTGCTATCGCTGCGCGGAGCTCGCGGTCGATCTGTTCGCAGCGGTCGATCTGGACGTTCTGGGCGGCGCGGCAGTATTCGCGCCAGAGGGCTGCGACGCGAGCCTCCATCTCGTCGACGAGCGAGGCGACGACGAGATACGGAGGGGCGGCCGGGATGCCGTTCATGGCTGTGGGACTTCGCCGCAGACGCTCCGGCCCGTGGCGTACCGGCGCCACGCGAGCTCGATGACGCGGCGGTCCCGGAGCTGGTCACGGCGCATCGCCTGGGCGGCGAACACCATCAGCATGTTCACCGCGAGCTCGGGAGCGGTGGTGACGATGACCGCAACGTCGGCCTGGACCTGCGCGAGGTCTTCGGCCTCGTACATCTCGGTGACGAGCTGGTCACAGCGCGCGGCGACGTCCGTGAGGTACTGCTCGGCGTTCATGGTGGTTCCGATCGGGGGTGGTGCCCGGCGGCGCCGCGGAGTGGACACGCGGCGCCGCCGAGACTCGGGGAGGGGTGGGGCTACGCGGGATCGGAGAACATGCCGCGGACGTTGTCGGGCGCGCGGCCCTCGCCGTCCTTCCCGACCTGATCGGCCGGCGGCACCCAGTCGCCGCCCGGCTCGTCCGGCCGATAGTCGCCGAGGTCCGGGCGGGGCTCGTCGCCCAGCTCGTCCTCGATGCTCGTCTGCCCGGGAATCTCGCCCGTGCCCTTCATTCCCTTCAGCGTTCCCGCGGTGCCGACGTTCGTCTCCCGCACCTTGAAGTTCGCGAACTGGCGGGTGCCGGATGCCAGCTTCTCGGTGCCGGTCGACGTGCACTCCACGGTGATCGTGAGCACGCGAATCTCCCCGACCTTCGGGTGGTGCTCGAACATGTCCTCCGGCGACCCGGCGAACTTCCACTTGCACAACCCGGCGCCCTCGGACTCGCCGTCGATCGTGTTGATCTCAGCCATGATTCGTTACTTCCCTTCGGTGGTGGTGAAAATCGAGATGATCTGGTTGGCCTCGTCGCTCGTGAGGTCGTCGAGGGTCGCGCCGTCGCGCTGCGTCCAGTTCGCCAGCGCCTCCGGCATGAACGCGGCGTCGAACTTCTGCTCCGCCGCGATGGCCTCGACCTTCGCGATCTGCACCTTCGTGGCCTTCTTCGCCGCCGGCGCGGCGGCCTGCGGCTTCGGCTCGGCGGGCACGTCGACCGCGGCCTCCACGTCCTCCGAGGCCGCGTCGATCGCGGGCGTCTCCGGCGTGAGGTCCAGCTCCGGCCCCGCGGACACGTCCACCACCGACGGCAGCGACCGGTCCGTACCGTCGCGGGCCGTCTCGTCGAGCGCGACCGCCGTGCGGAGCTCCACCGACGACGGCAACCACTTCGCGAGCTGCTTCACCGCGGTCTTCCGGGCCATAGCCGACCAGTCGGTCTTCCACGGCCCGTTGTTCCCCGACCGGGAGCGGGCGCGGATCGCCTCGACCTCGCCGACGGACATGACCTCGAACGCGGTGCCGCCGTCCTTCATCACGGCGGCGGCGTACACGTAGACCGCCTTGCCGCGGTCGCCGCGCGCGGGGACGTGCACGAGGTCACGGTGCAGGCCGAGGCGGTAGTCGAACTCGTCGTTCTCGTAGACGACCTGCGCGTGAATGTCCTGGAGCTGCCCGGACTGCCAAGCGAGCTTGATGAGCCCGCGGTAGCCGGGGATGAACGTCACCGTGCGGCCGTACGGCACGAGGTACGCCTCGCCGAGCGGGCCGGGCTCCAACCCGAGCTGCGCGGCTGTGAGCAGTGCGCCGAGGAACGACTCGGGGGTGCACTCGGCGAGCTTCGGGGTCTGCCGGAGGACGGTGGTCGCGATACGCGCCATACGCTCGCCGGTCATGTGCTTCGGGAGCGCCTTCTGCATCTCCGGCGCCATCTGGCGGATGAGGCCCTGGAGATTCTGCATCGGGGACGGCTGCTGGCGCGGGGCGAGCTGCTGGCCGACGGGCTGGTACTGGTCAGACATAGAGGGGGGTTCCTTCGTCTCCTCGGGGCGCGGCCCAGGAGGGCAGCGACAGCAGTTCCACGCCGTCGCCATACCCGGGCCACTCGTTGTCCTCCACGCACTGCGCGTAGAGGTCGATCGCTTGCCGGTTGAGCCGGCGTCCCTCCGCGATGGCCGCCGCGTCGAGCTCGACGACGGACACGAGGTAGGGAGGTTCTTTCTCCTGGGCGATGAACACGAATGCGGGGTCCTCGTCCAGGCCGAGTGCGATGGCGCCGTCGATGTACCACGGGGCCTGCTGGTGGTAGCCGTAGTCGGCGGCCTTCCGCGCGAACTTGCGCGGGTGCGCGGTCACGGTGGTCTTGTAGTCCGTGATGATGAGCCGGCCGGGCCGAGCCGGGAGCCAGTCCGGGCGCGCCCGGAGCTGCACGCCGCTCGCCTCGTCGGTCCAGTACAGCGACACCTCCGGTCGGCCGGCCTCGAAGAGCATCGCCGCGACAGGATGAGCGCGGACCTTCGCGGCCATCGCCTCAGCGACACGCATCTCCTTGGACAGCAACGGAACCAGACCCTGCGCGTACGCGTCGGCCTTCGCTTCCTTCGCGGCCTTCGTCAAGTAGTTCTCGAACTTCACCTCGACGAGCTCCGACCCAGCACCGAGCACGAGACGGTGCGCGGCGTGCCCGAGGTCATACGTCCGCTTCGGTCCGCTGCCGTGCTCGCGGTCGTACGCGAACCGCGCGGGCGAGTCGTTCAGCAGGGTGCGCGCCCCCGAACTCGACAGGGAGACCAGGTCATCGTGGTAGTCGGTGTCCGGGACGTCCTCGTAGACGCCCGGCTCCCGCGCGGTCACCGGGTGACCTTCGCGCGCGGGCCGAGCTCCGTCGGCGGCTTGAACCGCGCGAACCAGGCCCCGCCGCGCTGCTGCACGAGGTACCCGTCGGCGGCGCGGAAGTGCTCCATGAACACGGCGACCTCGTGCCGCATCTTCTTCGCGCCCGGCTCACCCGTGCGCGGGAACCGCGCCCACTGCCCGGGGTGCGTGGCGGCGCCCCGCACCAGCGCGTCCGCGATGTCCTCGCACCACTCCGGCACCCGCGGCGGCAGCACCGGGCCGATGAACTCCAGCTCGATCACGATGCCTCCACCACGCTGAGGCGGAAGTACAGGTCGCGGCGGTACCAGTACGTGTCGATCGACAGGTGGCCGTGCAGGACGTTCTTCTCCACGATCGTGTCGAGGAGCACCGTCCCGGTGTTGGTCGGCGGAATCTGGCCGTCACCCGGCACCCGAACCCAGCAGTTCGGGTTCTCGGCCAGCGTGTCCGCGAGCCTCGCGTCCCAGCCCGCGGGGAGCTCGCCGGGCAGGTGAGCGCGCACCTCGTGCTGAACCGTCATGATGCGGCCCTCCCCGCCGCGACGTCCTCGCAGCGGTCGCAGAGGTCCGCGAGCCGGTCGCACGGCCGTCCGCACGCGCAGCACGCGCCCGGCGTCGGCCCCTCCAGATACCGGTCGAGGTGCGCGGCCTCCGACCGCTCCACACCCCGCCTGAACTCGTAATCGTTCACAGGGACTTGTCCTCTCAAATGGGGTAGGTATTCGGTCAACCAAGACGCGCGTTTTCACGCCGCCGCGCGATCAGCGCGGACGCCGACTCATAGAGCGGCCAGCCGAACTCAGCCGTATCGCCGTGGCCGCCCGCACGCTGATCCGCGCGCCGCTCCTCCTGCTGCTCGCGGTGCCGCTCGGCCTGCCACCGCATCAGCCCAGCCGCGTCGAGCCCCGCGAGCCACCGCACCAGCGGGCTCGCATCCGCCGGAGCCGCAGCCACACGCCGCTGCATCACCCGCGCCACCGCGCCGGCCGCCACCGCGTCCGCGACCGCGTCGTGCGCGGCCTTCTCGTCCAACGGCTCGCCGTACCGCGCCGACACGTCGACTAGGTTCCGCGGCGCCTTCTTCTGGTACAGGTTGCCCTTCATGCTGGTCGCCTCGACGGTGCGCTTCGGGTCCACCGCCTTGTCGATCACCAGCGGGTCGATCACGAGCTGCGGACGCAGCAGGTCGATCCCGACGCGGGCGCACTCACACACCAGCAGCGAGATGTCGTACGCCGCGTTGTACGCCACCCACGCCCGGCCGTTCCGGGCCGCGCGGTTCAGCGCCTCGGCGATCATCGCCAGGCCCTCCTCGTACGGCGTGCCGAACGTGCGGGCGTGCTCCGTCGTCACGCCGTGGACCTTCGTCGCACCCTCGGGAATCTCCAGGCCGTCCGGCGGCGTGAGGAGGAACTGCAGCGGCACACCGTCCTCGTTCGGGTCCGCGCCGAGGTCACCGATGCACGCCGTCACGATGAACGACTCCATCGGCAGGCCCGACGTCTCCGTATCCAGGTACGTCAGCGGCGCGTCGGTCCACAGGCTCACGGGATACCCACCAGGATGCCGACCCGCGCCATGCTCACCAGCTGCACCTCACCGAGAGGCGGGTACTGCCCGTCCAGGCCCTCCAGCCGCCGCGCCACGACCAGTCGCTCCACCAGCGTGAGGAGCTTCGCCTCGCGGCACATCCCGAAGTGCCAGCGCGTCATCGTGGACAGCCTGACCTCCGTACCGTCCGGCGCGGTGAGCGTCCGGTCCGGCACTTCGTCGACGACCGGGGCGGTCACGCGGCGTCTCGATCCGCGAACAGGCGCGCGTTGGCGGCCTGGATCAGCGGGACCGAAGCGAACGGGAATCGCGGCTCTCGCCCGGAGACGACAGCCCGGCAGAGCGCTACGGCGTCGTCGAAGGTGAGGTGGTCCCACAGCTCGCCGCGCTGAGGCGCGGGAGTGAGTAGGGTGCGGACCTCGCGGAGGATGCGCGCTTCCGACTGGATCCAGCCCACGTGAGCTCGGGACACCCACGCCTCGCGGGGTTCGCCGAGCGTTCGGAGGGCCAGCAGCCGCTTGTGCGGGCTCTGGGTGCGACCGAACTTCACGCCGCCGTCGGCGAGAGACAGCGCGTAGACGTATCCGTCGGGGTTCCGCGAGTAGTAGTCGTCGCCCGGCAGGCGCACCAGGCCGAGTTCTGGGCGGAGGCGCGCGACGCGCTCGAAGTCAGAGGTTCGGAGACTCATGCCGACACCGCCTTGTCCTTCTTGCGGGTGAGCTCCGCGTACTTGCGGACCTCATCGAGGCTGAGCAGGTAAGCGCCGGTGCGGCCGGGCAGCTTGCGGGTGGTCTGGAGGCGGCCGTCGGCGATGGCCTGGTTGATCGCGCGGCGAGTCACGCCCGAGATGCGGGCGGCTTCGGATGCGGTCACCTCGTCGGAGGGCTGGGGCGGGGGGCTTGCTTCTACGTTGGGCATATACCCAGTAGTACCGCAACAATGGGGATATGCCCAAGAGGCGCGCTGGTAGCTTCCAAAGAGGGATCTGGCGTATTCCGGGATTATGTTCTAAGCTGGGCAACATGACCAGCGCATACGATCAGGGGAGCGCTCCGAAAATTGAGCTGCGCCATCGACTCATGATTGCCCGCACCGAGGCAGGACTCAGCCAAGCCGCGCTCGCCGACATGATCGGCGTCGCGCGGAACTCCATCGGCAACGCCGAGACGGGTGCTACCGTGCCGCGCCGGATCACCGTCAACGCCTGGGCGCTGGCGACCGGCGTGCCGGTTACCTGGCTGCTCACCGGCGAGGCGCCGGCACCGGACAACGGCCCAGGTGACGGTGTTTTGAGCCCCCCGTCGGGATCGAACCGACGACCTTCGCTTTACAAGAGCGGTGCTCTACCACTGAGCTAGGGAGGCATGGGCCCTGCGGCCCGCGGGGCACAGCATATCGTGACCGGCATGAGTGCATCCTTCGAGACCATCAGCTGGACCATCGACGGCGACGGCATCGCCACGTTGGTTCTGGACCGCCCGGATCAGCTCAACGCCTTCAGCGTGACGATGGCCCGCGAGCTCACCGAGTTCTTCGAGGTGCACGCGCACGACGACGACATCCGCGCCGTCGTGGTCACCGGCGCCGGCCGCGCCTTCTGCGCCGGTATGGACCTCACCGGCGAGGGCAACGTCTTCGGTCTCGACGAGTCGGTGCAGCCGACGCCGGAGGAGTTCGCCGCCGCCTACGACCAGGAGCCCTACAACACCGGCGTGCGCGATACCGGCGGCAAGCTCACCCTGGCGATCCACTCGCTGCCCAAGCCCGTGATCGCGGCGATCAACGGCCCGGCCGTCGGCATCGGCGCGACCATGACCCTCGCGATGGACACCCGCCTGGCCTCGACGAAGGCGCGCATCGGTTTCGTCTTCGGCCGCCTCGGCATCGTCATGGAGGCGTGCTCGAGCTGGTTCCTCCCGCGCATCGTCGGCCCCGCGCAGGCCCTCGAGTGGGTCTACTCCGCCGACATCCTCACCGCCGAGCAGGCGCGCGACGGCCGCCTGGTCCGCAGCATCCACGAGCCCGACGAGCTCGTCCCCGCCGCCCAGGACCTCGCCCGCTCGTGGGTCAAGGGCCGCTCCGCCGCGGGTGTCGCGATCAACAAGCAGATGATCTACCGCGGCCTGGGCGCCGCGAAGCCGCTCGATCAGCACCTGATGGATTCGCTCGGCATGTACTACACGTCGATCGGCGACGGCAAGGAGGGCGTGGCCGCCTTCCTCGAGAAGCGCGCACCCGAGTTCACGTCGAAGGCCTCCGAGGTGCCGCGCATCGTCGTCGACTGAGCGCCGATCAGAGCAGCGCGATCGGGATCAGGCTCAGCAGGCCCGGGACGATGACGGCCAGGGTCGCGGCCAGCGTGAGGAGCCGCCGGAACAGCACGTCCTGCTCGTCGTGCGCGGTGTTGCCGATGATCAGCGTGCCCGCCACATGGATGGGATTCATGACCATCAGCGCGGACGGGACGCAGACCGCCGCCGTCACCCAGAAGACGACGCCGGTGTGCCCGAAGGAACCGAACGCGATCGGCATCATCAGGCCGAGCACGCCGAGCGTCGAGCTCTCGATGTTGCACAGCAGCGCGGTCATGTAGGCGATCACCAGGATCAGCAGTGCCCCGGTCCCGAGGTGCTGCAGGATGTGCGCGATCGAGTCCATCGTGCCGATCTTCTGCATCAGGCCGAGGTAGGTGAGCAGTCCGCAGAGCAGCAGGATCGAGTTCCACGGGATGCGGGCGAGCAGCGACCGTTCGTCGGCGTGCGCGTGGAAGACGATCTGCAGCGCTGCGGCCAGGCACATCGCGCTGACGCCGACGTCCGTCTTGGCGAGCACCACCAGCAGGACGAAGGTCAGCAGCGCGGCGCCGGACGCGGCCATGTACCAGGGGTTCGACGGTGCGTCGTGCTTCTCCGCCGCCGCGGGCGCCGGGGTGGCTTCGACGGGGTGTCCGCGCCTGCGCGCGAGGACGGTGAGCGCCTGCAGGGCGGCGACGACGATCACCGCGACCGTCATGGACACCGCCCACAGGCCCCACCCGGAGTAGGTGACGCCCGCCTTGGTCGCCGCCGCGCGCACGACTGCGCCCGTCGGGTTCAGGGGCGACAGGCCGGCCGAGTTGGCGCCGATGACCACCGCGAGCTCGCTGATCAGGAAGGTTCGTCGCGAGCGCACCCCGACGTGCGCGATCATCGGCACGAGGAAGGCGATCGGGGCCGTCGAGAACGCGCCCGCGGTCGACAACGCGGCACCGATGGCGAATCCCGCCCACGGGATCAGCCCGTGCCGTTCGCCGATCGCCGCGTACACCCGATCCACGAACAACTCCAGCGCGCGGCTGCGCTCCAAGTGCGCGAACAGCAGCGAGACGCCGGCGATCAGCACGAAGATGTCGCCGGGGAAGGCCGTGTACATGGCCTTCGCTTCGAAACCGGAGAAGGCGAGCACCGGCAGTGCGGCGGCGAGTGCGAGGACGCCGATGTTCATGCGCCGGAGGATCGCGACGATCAGGACCGCCACGAGCAGGACGAGCGAAAGGATCTGCGGCGCGGTCATCGGCGACTCCTTCCGAAGGCCCGCCGCGCCCGGTGGGCAGCCGCGGAGCAGGACATTGCGTTGCGAAACTACTCGCGTGCTGCGCTGCTCATCGGTACCGCGTCGAGTTGCGGGACGGTTCGTCCCCGTTCGGGGGAAATGCCCCGACGGCTATCGTCGAGTCATGGCTTCTCCTCGTTTCCGGCAGGTCGTCCTCGACGCCGCGGACGCACGACGGTCCGCCGAGTTCTACCGCGCGCTCCTCGGGCTCGACTACCTCCCCGGCACCGAGCCGCGTGCCGGCATCGACGATCCGGACTTCATCGTGCTCGTCGATGTGGACGGCCGCCGCGTGCTCGCCTTCCAGACGGTCCCGGCGTTCGCCCGCTCCACGTGGCCGTCGATGGACGTGCCGCAGCAACTGCACCTCGACTTCGCGGCCCGCGACCTCGCGGAGATGCCGGAGCACCACGACCGCGTCCTCGAACTCGGCGGCACGCTGGTCGAGGACCGGATCGACGACCCGGACGATCCGCTGCGCGTCTACGCCGACCTGGACGGGCACCCGTTCTGCATCTTCGTCGCCGAGCAATAAGCTGGCCCCATGGAGATCCGCGACGCGCAGCCGGCCGACCTGCCTGCCATCCTCGTCATCCACAACGATGCCGTGGAGAACTCGACCGCCATCTGGTCCGAGGAGAAGGCGGATCTCGCGGAGCGGGAGGCCTGGCTGGCCGAGCGGCAGGGCGCGGGCTTCCCCGTCCTCGTCGCCATCGTCGACGGTGACCTGGCCGGTTACGCCACGTACGGGCCCTTCCGCGCCAAGTCGGGGTACCGGCACACCGTCGAGAACTCGGTCTACGTCGCGGACGGCTTCTACCGCCGCGGGATCGCCGAGGCGCTGATGCTGGCGTTGATCGAGCGGGCGCAGCAGTCCGACGTGCACGTCGTGGTGGCCGCGATCGAGGAGTCCAACCATGCCTCGGTCGCGCTGCACCGCAAGCTCGGCTTCCGCGTGACCGGTCAGATGCCGCAGGTCGGAGTCAAATTCGGTCGCTGGCTCGATCTGGTACTCATGCAGCGCATTCTCTAGCTCTCCGGGGCGGCGCCCGCGCGCCGGTGTGGTTCTGCAAACCTTCTCAGATTACGATGTCGCATGAGACATTGACTCGGAGCGGGTGACCATGAACAGATCCAGGGTGCGCGCATTCGTCGCGGCCGCGATCGTCCTGACGCAGTTCGCGGCGGTGGCGCCGGCCCACGCCGACCCGGACACCGGCGCGGTCGTGCTGCCCCTCGCGGCCACGGGCGATTCCGGGACCGTGGTGCTCCCCGGCCTGCAGGCCACTCGCACTCTCGCCGTCCCGACGCCCCGCGGGGCGCTCCCCGCGGAGCTCCGCGCGCGGGTGACGGCTCCGCCCTTCGTCTCCTCCGTCACCGTCGACGTACTGCAGGAGGGCCGGACGCTCTCGCGCACCGTCGTGCCGCGGCCCGCCGCGAACGCCCCGATCGTCCTGCCCCTGACCGGGATCCGCCCGCAGCAGGTCTCCACCACGGTCACACTGCGGACCTGGCTGCAGGCCGACGGACAGTGCCTGTTCGACGATGCCGACGCCCTGCGGCTGACGGACACGTCCGTCGGTTACGCCGGTGCTCCCGCTCAGCCCACGACCGCCGCCGACTTCCTCCCGCCCGTGCTCAGCCGCGTTTCGCTGCTGCTCCCCGCGCGACCCACCCGCGAGGAGGGCGCCGCGGCCGTCCGGCTCGCGGCCGCGCTGTCCGCGCACTACCCGGGCGCGCCGCTCACCGTCACGACCGGCGCGATCCCGGTGGGCGGGGCGGCGGGCACCACATCGCCCTTCGAGCGGCAGATCGTGATCTCGGGGACCGAGCCCCGGAGCTTCCAGCTGCGCACTGGGGCTTCCGGCACCTACGCGGTGCTCGGCGGCAGCGCCGACGACCTGACCCGGACCGCGGCGCTGCTCACCTCCGATCTCGCGCCGCTGGCCGCCTCGTCGGGCGTCCTCGTCGAACAGCCGGTGGCCGCGCCGCAATTGCCCCGCGTCATGGGCACCCTCGACGAGCTGGGCATCGGGACCCTCACCGCCACGGCGCTGTACCGGCCCACGGTGACCGTCGGGATCGACCAGACGCAGCTCGGCGGCCCGGTCCGCGACGTCCGGGTCCGCCTCGCCGGCACCTACAGCCCCGGAACCACGGGCGAGGCCGGCCGTGTCGTCGTCTCCGCGGGGGACCGGACGCTCGCGTCCTGGCCCGCCGACGCCACCGGGACCTTCGACCGCTGGGTCGACGTGCCGAACGACCTGCTCGCGCGTTACACGGCGCTCACCGTCGCGCTCGACCGTCCCGTCGCGCGCGGCGGCTGCGGCGAGGGCGGTGCCGCGACGCTCTCGGTCGACGGCTCGTCGGAGATCCGGCGCGCCACCGCCTCGCCGCCCGCCCCGTCGGGCTTCCAATCCCTGCCGCAGGCGCTCATGCCCCGGATGCAGGTCGCCTGGACCCGCGGCGACCTGCCCGACGTGCGCCGCGCCGTGGCCGTGGTCTCCGCGCTCGGGCGGATGGCCCGCGCGCCGCTCGGGGTCGACGTGGTCGACGCGGACGAGGCCGTCCGGTCGCGCGTCCCCGCCCTGTTCATCGACGCCGACGGTGCCCGCTCCGCCGACCTGCCGCTGCGCGTGCGGGCCGGGTCGGGCGGCACCATCGAGGCCGCGCGGCCCGACGGTGCGAAGGTCGTCCTCCGCCTCGATCCCCAGCTGCGCGCCGCGTCGCTGCAGGTGATCGCCGACGCGGACCGCACCCTCGTGGTGGCCACGTCGAACGGCGAACCCGGCCTGCTCGACGCCGAACTCGATTGGCTCGCCGCCGACCCCACCCGGTGGCCGACCCGGACCGGCGACGTCCTGCTGCAGACCCCGAACGCCGAACCGGTGCAGCTGAACACGGCACCACCGGCGGCCGCGAGGTCGTCGTCCGACCGTGGATGGGTGGCCGCGGCGGCCGCGGCCGGTGCGGTGGCGGTGCTGCTCGCGGTGGCGGCGGCCGTCGTGCTCGTGCGCCGCCGCCGTCGTGGCTGAGCCGACGACGGTCGAGCGCGGCCGCGACCGGGGGCGGCTGATCCGACCGGTGCTGCGCTGGGTGTTCCTGCTGGTCGCGACCGCCGTCGCCTTCCACGGCGCCTGGCGGACGGTGCTGCTGGAGGCCTCGGCGCACACCGAGATCGTCTACATCTACCTGGTCCCGCTGCTGATGCTGATCGCCTTCGTCGGGGTGACGGCGTACGCGGATCCCGGCCCGCCGATCAAGGACCGGCAGACCGATCTCATCGTGGGCACCGTGGTGCTGATCCTGGCGGTCGGCTTCCAGGTGATGCTGGTGCCGCGCTTCTCGCCCGTCTACCTGACGCTGCACCTGGACCTGTTGGCGGCGTGGCTGTTCCTGCTCGGCTGCTCGGTGCTGCTGTTCGGCACCCGCCCGACGGCCCGCTACCGCTGGGTGTGGGTCGTCGCGCTCGGGATCTTCCCGCTGCCGAACCGGGTCCTGGCGATCACCTTCGGCGCCTCGTCGGTCGCGCTGGGCGCCGCGTACATCGGCTTCGGCATGCTCGCGGCCGCGGTCGCGACGGGGAGCACCCGCCGCCGGGCGTTCCTCGGCGCGGCGGTCGGCGGGATCGGCGGGCTGATCGCGCTGGCCGTGCTCGCCCTGCTCGCGCCCGGCGCCGATCAGCACCTCTACGTGCTGATCCCGGCCACGGCCGCGGCGCTGACCGGGTCGCTCGTCCTGTACGCCGAACGGCGGCGACGGTCGCCGGACTGGCACCCGCTCGCACGCACGGTCCGCGCCCCGACGGTGCCGAACGGGCTCAAGACCGCCGCCGTGATCAGTGTCGTGGCCGCGGGACTCGCCTTCGTCCCGACGCCGACGGTGACCGGCGAGACCTACCGCGGCGCCGTGACCGTCGCCGACCGGACGCTGGAGCCGCCCGCCGGCTGGAACCGGCTGGGCGAGACGAGCACCGACTGGGTGAGCCAGTACTACGGACCGGGCGCCACACTGACCCGGCAGACCTGGCGGCAGGCCCAGGGCGACCTGCGCTGGGACCCGCTGCAGCGGCCGCGCACGATCGTCGTCGACACGCTGCGCACGCGCCGCCCCATCACGCTGGGCGTGTATCCGCTGCTCCTGCTGTACGAGGCGAACGGCAGCCGGTTCAGCTACCCCGCCGACGCGCTGCTCGACGGTGGCGTGCTGGGCGCGAAGACCAACATCGTCGACGACCGCACCCGCGTCTCCTACACCCGGCTGTCGTGGCAGTGGCACTGGGACGGGACCGTCGAGTCGGTGTCGATGATCGCCGTCGACGACCATCGCGAGTCGGCGACCTTCCCCCTGGCCCGGCCGACGGCCGCGAAGAACCTCGGCACCCTCGCCTCGGTGCTGTTGCGCGGCAACCTGGTGATCCGGGACTTCTCGGGGGAGCTGAAGGACGACGAACTGCTCACGCTCACCGCGAACCGGATGATCGCCGCCCG
Source organism: Tsukamurella sputi (assembly GCF_007858445.1). GTDB lineage: Bacteria > Actinomycetota > Actinomycetes > Mycobacteriales > Mycobacteriaceae > Tsukamurella > Tsukamurella sputi. The sequence goes on from NZ_VIGV01000004.1 coordinate 22,607, forward strand.
CCTGCGTCCCGGGGCTTCGGCATGACGGCCCGGCGCTCCGACGGGCTGAGCGATCCCGCCCTGCGCGCGGCCGCGCTGCACGACGCGGTCGATGGGCTGCGCGAGCGCGACCCGGACGCCTCGGCGTCGGTGGCCTTCTACCCGTGGCAGCGCAACCTGCTGCTGGGCCTCGTCGCGGTGGTGCTGGTAGCGGGGGTCTTCGACCTCGTCGGGACGCTGCGCGTGCTGGTGGCCGTCGCGACCGTCGCGTACGTCGTGACCCTCGTCGACCGTCTGCTGCTGTTCCGCCGCGGGCTGACCAATGCCGGGATCCGGGTGTCCGACGAGCGGGCGCGGGCGGTACCGGACGCGGACCTGCCGAGCTACACCGTCCTCGTGCCCGCCTACGACGAACCCGAGGTGGTGGGCGGGCTCATCGCCGCGATGCGCTCGCTCGACTACCCGGCGGAGAAGCTGCAGGTGCTGCTGCTCCTGGAGGCCGACGACCAGGTCACCATCGACGCCGCCCGGGAGGTGGCGGAGGACGATCTGGTGACGGTGGTGCTGGTGCCGCCTGCGGACCCGCGGACCAAGCCGAAGGCGTGCAACTACGGCCTGCACTTCGCCGACGGCGAGATCATCACCATCTACGACGCCGAGGACCTGCCCGATCCGCTGCAGCTGCGCCGCACGGCCGTCGCCTTCGCCGATCTCGACGACGACGTGGCCTGCGTGCAGTCGAACCTCAATTTCCACAACGCCTCGGACAACGTGCTGGCGGCGTGGTTCACGGCCGACTACGCGGTGTGGTTCGGCTACATCCTCCCCGGTCTGATGGCGAGCGATTCACCGATCCCGCTGGGCGGAACGTCGAACCACCTGCGCCGGTCGGTGCTCGACGAGATCGGCTCGTGGGATCCGTTCAACGTCACCGAGGACGCCGACCTGGGTGTGCGGATCGCGGCCCGCGGCTACCGCACCGCGGTGCTGGACTCGGTGACCTACGAGGAGGCGAACATCGACGGGATCAACTGGGTCCGTCAGCGTTCGCGCTGGTACAAGGGGTACCTGCAGACCTGGCTCGTGCACACCCGGCACCCCGTGCGGCTGGTCCGCGAGCTGGGCGCCAAGGGCTTCCTGCGGTTCACCACACTGCTCGCGGGTACGCCGCTGATCGCGTGTATGAACATGGCCTTCTGGCTGCTCATGATCCTGTGGTTCTTCGGCCAGTACTCCATCATCCGCGAGCTCTTCGGGCCGCTGGTCTACTACCCGGCGCTCGCCTCGCTCGTGATCGGCAACCTGTCGACGGTGTACATGACGCTGGTGACGATCCGCGAGGACCACCGGCCGGACCTGTTCTGGCCGGCGCTGCTGGTGCCCGGGTACTGGGCGATGATGTCGGTGGCGGCCATCAAGGGCACCTACCAGCTGATCCGCAACCCGTCGTACTGGGAGAAGACCTTCCACGGACTGTCGGCCAGCAAGCCGCCCGGGGGATCGTCGTGAGGGCCGCGCTGCGCCGGCCCGGCACCGTCGTCTTCCTGCTCGCGTCGGCGCTGTACCTGCTCGCCGGTGTGGTGGTCACGGCCCGGCACCAGATCCTGCTCGGCGACGCTCTGGCGCGCGTCGCCTCCGCCTCGTCGGCGGTGCACGGGCAGAGCCCCGGCCTGACCTCGCTCGGCTTCGTCTTCCCGCCGCTGACGGCACTGGCGCAGCTGCCGCTGGTCGCGCTCGATCCGATCGCGCCGTGGCTCACCGTCGACGGGATGTCGGCGGTGATCGTCTCCGCGCTGTTCGCGGCGGGCACGGTGGTCCAGCTCGACGGCATCGCCCGCGATCGCGGGGTGCGGGCCCTCGTGCGGGTGCCCGTGGTCGTCGTCTTCGCCGTGAATCCGATGATCGTCTTCTACGCCGCGAACGGGATGAGCGAGGCGCCGTGCCTGTTCTTCCTGGTCTGGGCGGTGCGCCGGCTGATCCGCTGGGCGGACGACGACGATGTGCACGAGCTGATCGTCGCGGGGATCGCCCTCGCCCTGGCCTACCTCACCCGGTACGACGGTGCCGTGGCCACCGCCGCCGCCGGCGTGCTGGTGTTCGTGATCACCTGGCGCCGGGCCCGCGGCGAGCGCCGTTTCGGCACCGCCTTCATGGACCTGAACCTGGTGGCGGCGCCGGGCCTCGCGGCCTTCCTCGCCTGGGCCCTGGCGGGTTGGATGATCACCGGCGACCTGTTCGCCCAGTTCAGTTCCCGGTACGGCAACAGCGCGATCCTCGCGCAGACCGGGGGCGCCGACGGTGCCGCCGCCTCCCCGGCGGCGATGTCCGCCATGTCCTTCGTGATCCTGGCGCCCACGTTGCCGGTGCTGCTCGTGTGCGCCGCGGTCGTGCAGCGCCGGCGTCCGGTGGTGCTGGCCGCGCCGCTCGCGGTCTTCGGCGCGGTCCTGCTGTTCCAGACGGCGACCTTCCTCAGCGGCGGCACCTTCGGCTTCCTCCGCTTCACCATCACGGCGATCCCACTGGCTGCGATCCTCGCGCTGTTCGCGACGCCCGCGGGCCGGGCCGTCACCTCCCCGCGACCCGGTCGCTTCCGGTGGATGGGCGCACCGCCGGGCCCGCCGCGCCGGTCCGTCGTGGCCCCGACGGTGGCGGTGCTCGCCCTCGTGGCCGCGCTGCCCGTGACGACGGTGGGCATGGGCTCGCCCATCTATGCCGCCCAGGAGTTCGCTCTGCGCACCGTCTTCGCGGGCCCGGCCGACACCGGCCCCGAGCTGGACCGCGCCCGCCGCACCGCGCTGGCCTTCGCCACCGAACGCCGGATCGCGGAGTACCTCGACGCGAAGGGGCTGCCCCGGGCGAGCGTGGCCGTGGACACGGCCTCCGGGTTCGCGATCGTCGCGCGGTCGCAGCGGCCGCTGCAGTTCATCGAGACGGCCGACCCCGACTTCACGCAGGCGGTGAACGCGCCGACCCGGCACGGCGTGCGCTACCTGCTGACGGTGCCGCCGACCGGCCGTGGCGAGGCGGATGCGCTGAACCTGCGCTACCCGACCCTCTTCGAGAACGGCGCCGGTGTGGCCGAGCTCGAGGTGGAGGCGCGCAACGACGCCCCGGACCAGCCCGACTGGCGGCTCTACCGCGTGCTCGGCGCGGGCTCCTGAGACGCGGACGCCGGCGGCACGGGCGGGGAGGGCGGCGTGCGGGTCGCCGCGGCGGCCACGACGGGCCAGACGGGATCGTCGGGGCCGATGTCCATCGTGCAGCCGCTGATCCGACGATCCGGCACCGCCGACCACAGGAGCACGCCCGCGGCGCCCGCCTCCCGCAGGCGCGCGGTGTTCCGCTCGACGATGCCCGCCCGCGCCTCCCGGCTCACGGCGCAGCCGGAGCCGGCGTCCATGCCGAGTTCCCCGATGAACAAGGGCTTGCCGACCTGTGCGGTCTGCCGCAGGCGCACCGCGAGACCGTCGTAGGGGCTGCCGGGGAAGGTCGCGCCGTCGCTCGCGTAGTGGTGGTACTCGGCGACGTCCACGGCGGGGAGCGCCGACAACGCCCGGTAGTCGTCGCCCGCCGCGCCGCACTGGCCGCCGCCGGCGATACCGGCGAACAGGAGGCGGTCGGGGTCGAGCCGGCGCACGAGCGCCGAGGCGTCGGTGACGAAGGAGCGGAGCACGGGGCCGGCGTCGGCGGGGCACCGTCGTGCGCTCCACGTGCACGCGGCGTCGCCGCAGTCCGACACCTCGGCCTCGTTGAGCAGGGACCACCCGGCCACGGTCGGCTCGGAACGCCACCGGCGCACCGCGGTGTCGATCCACTCCGGGAACGTGCGGCTGCCCGCGGTGTCGGTGCGCCACCCGCCGCGATACCAGCCGGACTGTTTGAACCCGCCGTCGCAGGCGCCCTCGCCGTTCCCCAGCACCGGTAACAGCAGCTGATCGTGGCGGCGCGCGGCGGCGAAGACCCGGTCGAGGGGGCCGAAGTCGAGGGCACCCGTGCGGTCCCGCGCCTGGCCGGCGAAGAGCCAGAAGCGGGTCAGCGTGCGGGGCGGGAGCGAGCCGAAGTAGGCGTCGAGGTCGGTCTGGGCGCCGCAGCCGGCGTTGACCGACCAGTCCGTGCCCAGCTGGTACGCGTTGACGCCGAGCGGCCACCACGGGGCGCCGTCGAGGATGAGCCCGGTGCCCGCCGCGCGGACCCGCGCCGCCGCCGACGGCCCCGGTCCGGGCTCCGGGGGCGGCGTGCACGCCACCAGCGCCAGGCAGGTGAGCACCGCCAGCAGAGCCCTCGTGCCCACGCGCGTCATGGGACTACTCAATCACGCCCGTGGTGGCCGCACGCGGGCCGGAAAGGGTGTCTCCGCTCACGCCCGCGCGGCGTTCGCGACGATCTCCGCCGCGAGTCGTTCGGGTCGCTCGTCGGGGATCCAGTGGCTCACCCCGTCGAGCACGACGAACCGGTAGGGCCCGTCGACGTACTCGCCTGCCAGCTCGGCGCCCGCACGGGTCAGCGCGACGTCGTCGGTGCTCCAGATGTAGGTCACCGGGCACGCGATGCGGGTGGCCGCACCGGGCTTCACCGCGGTGAAGGGCATGCCCCGGTAGTAGTTCAGTCCGCCGGTCAGGAGGCCGGGCGTCAGCACCTCGTCGACGACGGTGCGCACCGCCCCGTCGGGCATCCCGCTCGCGCGGAGGAAGGCCTCGAACCGTCCCGGGAAGCGGCGGGCCAGGAGCTCCGGCACGGCAGGGATCTGGAACAGGAACATGTAGTACGACTTCAGCGCCTGGTCCGAGCGGAGGAAGGCGCGCAGGAAGGCGAGCGGGTGCGGCACGGAGACGGCGGTGAGGGTGCGCACCGACTCGGGGTGGGTGGCCGCGGTGAGCCACGCGGTCGACGATCCCCAGTCGTGCCCCACGAGGTGCGCCGGCCCCGTCCGCTGCAGCAGGGCCGCGACGTCGGCGGCCAGCTCGGAGCTGCGGTACTGCCAGCGCCGCTCCGGGCTCGCCGTGCGCGCGTACCCCCGCTGCCACGGCACGACGGTGCGGTACCCCTGCGCGTGCAGGTGCTCGGCCGTCGCCTCCCAGGAGGTGGGCGTCTGCGGGAAGCCGTGCAGCAGCACGACGATCTCCCCGTCGATCGGCCCGCTGTCGACCACGGGGAAGGTCAGGTCCGCGCGCGTGAACTCCGTGATCCGTTCCGTCATGGCCCCACCCAACCACGCGCCGTCGCGCCGGGCATCCGACCAGGGGCGGAAACCCGGGGACCGGGCCGGACCGCCACCAGCGCCCGAGCATCACCTGCGTGTCCGCGCACGCAGCTCGTCGACCTGGCTCTTCAGCGACTCATGAGCGAGGCTTAAGGGCGGGCTGCGATGGTGTGGATGTCAGCAGATGAGTCCACGGAGAAGGAGCAGTCATGATCGTCCGGAAGATCGTCGCCGCCACCGCCGCCCTGGCGGCAACTGCAGGGATCGCCGCCGTCGCCCCCGGCGCCGCGAACGCCACGCCCAACGCCTGCGACGTGCACCAGAGCACGATCGCGCACATCGAGACGCCCAGTTCCAGCGCGTCCATCTGCCGCTGGCAGGGCGACGGGCGCAGCGAGTACCGCGGCTTCGGCAAGGGCAACGGCCTCGCCGTGACCGCCCCGGTCGTGTGGTCGAACGGAGCCTCGTACAGCGCCGTCAACAACGGCTACACCTACCGGCTCGACGTGGGGCGCGGCCTCGCCGTCGTCGCCCCGGACGGCTACCAGATCTCCTACGAGCCGGCGATCTGATCGACGCGGGCGGTGCTCACGCGCGGTGCCGCACCTCGTATCCGCTCACCACGGACACGCGGTTGAAGGCGTTGATCGTGACCGCAGCCCAGACCAGCACCGAGGTCTGCGCCTCGTCGAGCACGTCGGTCACGCGGTCGTAGGCGATGTCCGCGGCGTGGTGCGGCGGCAGCTCCGTCACCAGCTCGGCGATCTCCAGTGCGGCGCGCTGCACGTCGTCGAACAGGGCGGGCGCCTCGCGCCAGGCCGCCACGACATCGAGCTGCTGGTCGGTGAGTCCGGCGGCGCGCCCGGCGCGGGCGTGCAGGTCGAGGCAGTAGGCGCACCCGTTGAGCTGCGAGCACCGTAGATTCACCAATTCGACGACGTCCCGGCCGATTCCGGCGGCCTCGGCGGCGGCCGCGACCTCCGTCGACACGGCGATCAATTGCTTGTAGATCCGGGGGGAGGCCTTGTCGATCCGCACGCGCTGAGCTGGCATGGCACTAGGCTAGCGGTCATGAGCAACGTCGACCGACAGCCCGAAGAGGTCGAGTGCGGGGCCACGGTGGACGGGCCGGCCCCCGGTGCCGGGGTGGAGGTGATCTCCGCCCGCGAGGTGCCTCTCGGCGGCCCCCGCGCGATGACGGTGCGCCGTACCCTCCCCACGCACGAGCGCTCGATGATCGGCGCGTGGTGCTTCGCGGACCACTACGGCCCGGACGAGGTGGACCGCTCCGGCGGCATGAACGTGCCGCCGCACCCGCACACCGGCCTGCAGACGGTGAGCTGGCTGTTCGAGGGGGAGATCGAGCACCGCGACAGCGCCGGTGTCGAGGCGCCTGTCCTTCCCGGTGAGATCAACCTCATGTCCGCGGGCTTCGGCATCAGCCATTCCGAGGTCTCCACGCCGCAGACCCGGCGGCTGCACGGCGTGCAGCTGTGGCTCGCGCTGCCCGATCGGGCGCGGAACGCGCCCAACGGCTTCCAGCACTACGCTCCTCCCGCCGTCGACCTGCCCGACGTGCGGTCCGGCGGCCCGGGCGGCACCGCGCGCGTCTTCATCGGCGAGCTCGCGGGCAGCACGTCGCCGATCGTCACCGCCACGCCGCTGCTGGGAGCCGAGCTGATCCTGCGCCCCGGCGCGCGGGTGAGCCTCGCGGTCGATCCCGCCTTCGAACACGGCGTCCTGCTGGATACCGAGCGCCTCCTCGTCGACGGGGTCTCCCTCGCCTGGGGCGACCTCGGGTACACCGGGCCGGGGCTGGGCGGGATCCGCCTGCACAACCCCACCGAGGAGGACGCGCGAGTGGTCCTGCTCGGCGGCGTCCCGTTCGACGAGGACATCGTGATGTGGTGGAACTTCGTGGGCCGCAGCCACGAGGAGATCGTCGAGTACCGCGCGGAATGGGAGGCGCGCGCCGTGCGTTTCGGCAGTGTGAACGGATGGCGAGACGATCAGTACCTGCCGGCGCCGCCGCTCCCCACCACCCGGCTCAAGCCCCGCAGGAGGAACCCCTGATGACCGAGAACGCCGACCCCACCCGGGAAACAGTCGTCGTCCGCAACGATGCCCAGGGCCGCTACGACATCACCGTCGACGGTGAGCTCGCGGGCTTCACCCTCTTCGTCGACCGCGGTGAGCAGCGGATCTTCCCGCACACCGAGCTCGACGAGAAGTTCTCGGGCCGCGGGCTCAGCGGCATCCTGGTGCACGACGCACTCGAGGACACCCGCGCCGCCGGCAAGCGCGTGGTACCGGTGTGCCCGCTGGTCAAGCGGTACGTCTCCAAGCACCCCGAGGTGCAGGACATCGTCGATCCGGTGACCCCGGAGATCCTCGCCGCTCTCCGCTGACAGTCGCTCACAAGTCCGGCTCGATGGCGACCTTCACAGGGAACTGACAGCGAGTCGTCAGAGTCCTGGCCGTCGCACCGTGCACTATGGCGTTGTGTCCAGTGCGAATGACGAAGCCATGCCCCGGGTGCTCGTGGTCGACGACGAGCAGAGCATCCGGGAGCTGCTGCAGGTGAGCCTCAAGTTCCAGGGCTTCGACGTGGCCGTCGCCCAGGACGGCCCGGCGGCGCTCGACCGCGTCCGGACCTTCCGGCCCGACGTCATGGTGCTCGACATCATGATGCCGGGCATGGACGGCCTCGGACTGCTCAAGCGGCTGCGGCAGGACGGCGTCGAGGCGCCCGCGCTGTTCCTCACGGCGCGGGACTCGGTCGAGGACAAGGTCGCCGGCCTCACGCTCGGCGGCGACGACTACGTGACCAAGCCCTTCAGCCTCGAAGAGGTCGTGGCGCGGATCAACGTGCTGTTGCGCCGCAGCGGCTTCGGCGAGGAGGCGGCGACGACCCGCCTGACCTTCGCGGATCTGGAGCTGGACGACGAGACGCACGAGGTCTGGAAGGCCGGGGAACTGGTCTCCCTCTCGCCGACCGAGTTCACGCTGCTGCGCTACTTCATGGTCAACGCCGGTGTCGTGCTGTCGAAGCCACGCATCCTCGATCACGTGTGGCACTACGACTTCGGCGGTGACGTGAACGTGGTGGAGTCCTACGTCTCGTACCTGCGCCGCAAGGTCGACACCGGCGAGACGCGCCTGATCCACACACTGCGCGGCGTGGGCTACGTGCTGCGCGAACCCCGGTAGCCCGCCGTGGGTTCGCGCCCCGGACTGGCGTCGCGGGTACCGCTGCGCTTCTCGCTGGTCGCGCTGGTGGTGGGGCTGGTCTTCCTCGGTCTGCTGGCCTCCGGCACGGCGCTGACGGCGGCGATGCGCGACCGTCTGGTCTCCCGCGAGGACCAGACGCTGCGGCAGGCCGCCGACACCTGGGCCAGGCCGAAGCCGAATCTGCCCGAGCCGGTGCGCGGTGGCAAGCCCCCGCCCACCCGCTTCTACCAGGCGGTCTTCCTGCCCGACGGCACCCAGCTGCGGATCAGCAATCCCGACTTCACCGAGCAGCCGGACCTGTCGGGCCTCGACGACCTGCACGGTGAGGCCGTGACGGTGCACTCCGTCGGCGGCAAGGGGCCGCAGTGGCGCGTCGTGCAGTCGACCTCGCAGTACGGCGTCGCCTACGTCGCCGTGACCCTCTCGGACGTCGAATCGACGCTGCGCGCGATGGTCGCGCTCGAACTGCTCATCGGTGGTGGCGTGCTCATCGTCGCGGGCGGGCTCGGCTACCTCGTGGTGCGCCGATCGCTGCGCCCGTTGGAGGAGGTCGAGGCGACGGCCGAGGCGATCGCCGCGGGCGATCTCACCCGCCGCGTCCCGCAGGCGCCCGCGCACACCGAGGTCGGGCGACTGTCCTCGTCGATCAACACGATGCTGCACCAGGTGCAGGACTCGTTCGACAGGGTCGCCGCGTCGGAGGAGCACGCCCGCGCCGACGAGGAGCGGATGCGTCGGTTCGTCGGCGACGCCTCGCACGAGCTGCGCACCCCACTCACCTCGATCCGCGGCTTCGCGGAGCTCTACCGGCAGGGCGCCACCGACGACACCGAGTTCGTGATGTCCCGCATCGAGTCCGAGGCGCAGCGGATGGGCCTGCTCGTCGAGGACCTGCTTCTGCTCGCCCGCCTCGACGCGCGGCGCCCGCTCGCCGAGGACGTCGTCGACCTCGTGGCGGTGGCCGACGATGTGGTGCACGCCGCGCAGGCCCGCGAACCGGAGCGCACGATCGACCTCGTCGCGGACGATCCCGTCGAGGTCACCGGGGACCGCGATCGCCTGCACCAGGTCGTGACCAATCTGGTCTCGAACGCCCTGCGCCACACGCCCGCCGACGCCTCGGTGTGCGTCCGAGTGGCGGCCGAGCCGGGGGCGGTGGTGCTGTCCGTCTCGGATACCGGCCCGGGGATGGAGCCCGACGAGGCCGCGCGCGCCTTCGAGCGGTTCTACCGCGCCGACTCCTCGCGGAGCCGGGGCTACGGTGGCGGCGCGGGTCTGGGCCTGTCGATCGTGCAGAGCATCGTCGAGCGGCACGGGGGCACGGTCACCGTGGACACGGCGCCGGGGGAGGGCGCATGCTTCACGGTGCGCCTGCCGCGCTGATCACTCCGCGGCGAGCGCCTCGACGATCCTCGTCTGCGCCTCGTCGAGCGACTCGGGGGAGGGGTTCGGGTCCGCCTGGCCGAAGTCGAAGTCGGTGAGCGTGTAGGCGGGGAAGACGTGCACGTGCAGGTGCGGCACCTCGAGGCCGGCGATCACGACGCCGGCGCGCGGCGCACCGAAGGCGCGCTTGACGGCGCGGCCGAGCTTCCGCGAGACGGCGGTGATGTGGCTGAACAGCTCGTCGTCGATCGACTCCCAGTGGTCGACCTCGTCGCGCGGCACCACGAGGACGTGGCCCTGGGTGAGCGGGGCGATGGTCAGGAACGCCACCACGGAATCGTCCTGATACACGAACCGTCCGGGGAGTTCACCGGCGATGATCTTGGAGAAGACGGAAGCCATGGGGCCAGGCTATCGGAGCAGCCCGCCGATGTCCGCGGACGCCAACATCGCCACCAGGATCGGCACCACCCGTTGCGGTGCCACCGTGTACTGGCCGCGTACACCCTTGTCGACCACGCCGGCCCCGGTGAGGGTGCCGAGGTGGTGGTACAGCTGTCCCTTGGATCCGCCGTCGACGCGGTCCATCAGTTCCGCGGCCGTCCGGGGGCCGAGCAGCAGGTCCTGGACGATCGCGAGTCGCGCGGGATGACCCAGCGCCGCGAGCACCGTCGCGAGCCGCCCGGGCGGCAACGCGGCGACGGCTCCCGCGGAGTAGTCGATGCGCCAGCTCACGTCGCCGTCGAGGCTCACGGTTCCGGCGTAGCCGACGGTGCCCGCGCCGGCTCCGGCCGGACGCGGCTCGGCGGGAACCGCTCCTGACGCCGCCTCGAGTGCGGCGACCCGCGATTCGAGGTCGGCGAGGCGCTCGTCGTCGGTCATGGCGGGAGTCTACGAGCGCAGCGCGCAGGCCACGCGTCCGCGGGTATCTGCATCGGTCATGGCGTCGATGAGCATCGCCTGGTGCGGCATCGCCGCAGCGTTGTCCTTCGCGAGGTCGGTCATCGGTACCCGCTCGACCATGAACACGGCGGTGGCCACCGATCCGTCGGGCCGACGGCCCTCGACGGACAGGGTGCGGACGCCCGGGAAGGATCCGCCCTTGAACCCCAGGGTCTGGAGGCCGACGGGCGCGAGTTGTTCCGGCCCGGCCGACTGCCATTCGAGGAACGGTCTTGCGAGTGCGGCACCCGGGCCGAATTCACCGGTGGCGAGATCGCGGATGAGCCGCGCGAAGGAGCGCGCCGGCGCGGAGTAGGTGTGCCGGCGGATTGCGTCGAACAGCGCCTGCTCCGTCGAGGCGTTCGCCGCGAGGAGGGAGTCGTACGTGGATGCGAAGACCGGCGGGGCGCCCGGCATGCCGTAGCGGTCCATGACCGCGCGCAGTGGGCCGTCCCCGAGTCGAGCGAGGATGGCGTCGGGTGCCGCACTGTCGGAGAGGCGGATCATCACGTCGGCGAGTTGATGAAGGCTGACGGTGCCGGACATGTTCCGCGGTACGCCGTCGTCGGCGGGGATGCCGAGGTACTTCAGCGCCTCGATGTGCATCCCGCCGTCGGTGGGGGTGCCCCCGGATGTCTTGTACCACTTCTGCCACGCGGACAGAGGAATCCGCTCGTTCATGTCGATCCGTCCTGCGGCGGCTTCAGCCGTGAGCGCTGCGAGGTGGACCAGTTTGACCATGGATGCGGTCGGCATAGCGACGTCTGCGCGGTGCTGCAGCGTCCCGCCGCGGCCGTCGTCGACAACGAGCGAGACCTCGTCGCGGTGCTGCGCGAGGTAGCCCGCCCAGCCGTCGGCGGTTGCGGTGTCAGCGGTGGGCGGCGGGGGACAGGGTGCGGCGGCCGCCGCTGGGACAGGACCCGCTGCGACCAGCAGGGCGGTGAGTGCGGCGAGGACGGGGCGGCGCATCGATACCTCCGAAATCTGTTAGTACGTAATTCCGGATAAAGCATACGACTGAGTGGCTGCAGTGTCCACGCGGTCCACCGGTAAGGTCGGTGACGTGCGAGTACTCGTCATCGGCACCGGCGGCCGCGAACACGCCCTCATCGACGCGCTGACCCGCGATCCCCAGGTCACCGAGCTGCATGCCGCCCCGGGCAATCCGGGCACGGCGGCGATCGCGACCAACCACGAGGTGGACGCCTCCTCGGGCGACGAGGTCGCCGCGCTCGCCGAGCGCCTCGCCGCCGATCTCGTGGTGATCGGCCCTGAAGTGCCGCTCGTCCTCGGCGTCGCCGACGCGGTCCGGGCCCGTGGCATCGCCGTCTTCGGTCCGTCCGCCGCCGCCGCGCAGATCGAGGGCTCCAAGGCCTTCGCCAAGGACGTCATGGACGCCGCCGGCGTGCGCACCGCGCGCAGCGAGATCGTCGACAGCCCGGCGGGCATCGACGCCGCGCTCGACCGCTTCGGCCCCACCTGGGTCGTCAAGGACGACGGCCTGGCCGCCGGCAAGGGCGTCGTCGTCACCGCCGATCGTGCCGCGGCCCGCGCGCACGCCGCGGACCTGATCGAGTCGGGCCGCCCCGCGCTGCTGGAATCCTTCCTCGACGGTCCGGAGGTCTCGCTCTTCTGCCTCGTCGACGGCGAGGACGTCGTGCCACTGCTGCCTGCGCAGGACCACAAGCGGGTCGACGACGGTGACACGGGCCCGAACACGGGCGGCATGGGCGCGTACGCCCCGCTGCCCTGGCTCGCCGACGGTGCGGTGGACGAGATCGTCGAGACGGTGGTGCGTCCCGTCGCGCGCGAGATGGTGCGCCGGGGCGTGCCCTTCTCCGGGCTGCTGTACGCGGGCCTCGCGATGGGTGCCGAGGGCCCCGCCGTGGTCGAGTTCAACTGCCGCTTCGGCGACCCCGAGACCCAGGCGGTGCTGAGCCTGCTCGAGTCGCCGCTGGGCGAGGCCCTGCACGCGACCGCGACGGGCGGGCTCGGTGCCCTGCCGCCGCTGCGGTGGCGCGACGGTGCCGCCATCACCGTGGTGCTGGCCGCCGAGAACTACCCCGCCGCGCCGCGCAAGGGCGACGTCATCACGGGCGCCGACGGCGCGGGGATCTATCACGCCGGGACCGCGGTCGACGCCGACGGACGCCTCGTCTCGAACGGCGGTCGTGTGCTCAACGTGGTCGGTGTCGGCGATGACCTGTCCGCGGCCCGCGCGGACGCCTACGCGAAGCTGGAGCGGATCAAGCTGCCGGGCAGTCATTTCCGCACCGATATCGGACATCAGGCCTTGCAGTAGCGGGGTTCGCCCACGTCGGCGGATCTGTGTGCCGACGATTTGGTCGAAACCATCAGACCGGACGGGACGTGCTGGCAGCATGTCCCTGATGACAGCCGCGACCACGCCCAAGGGTGAGCGCCGGCGCGCGGCACTCGTGGCCGCGGCCGGAGAGCTCCTCGTCGAGGGTGGATTCGAGTCGGTGCGGCACCGTGCCGTCGCGCACCGCGCGCACATCCCGTTGGCCGCCACCACCTACTACTTCGAGTCGCTGGGCGATCTGCTGTCCCACGCCGTGGCGTACGCCGGTGACCGCGATGTCGCCGCGGTGCGCGCCCGGGTGGAGGCGGTCAGCCGCCGCAAGCGCGGGGACTCGGCACTGGCGAAGGTCCTCGCCTCGGTCTTCTTCGCCAGTGACACCGACGCCGATCGCGGCGCGCTCGTCTCGCGCTACGAGCGGATGGTGCTGTGCACCCGCGATCCGGAGCTCACCCGGTTGCAGGCGCAGATGCGGAACGTCCTGGCGGAGCTGCACGTCGAGGTGCTGGCACGCTCCGGTCGTCGTGCTGCGCCGACCGATGTCGAGCGCTTGATGGCGATCGAGGACGGCGCGGCCCTCGCGGCCTTCACCGCGCAGGGGGCGGACGTGCCCCGCGCCGTGCGCGAGGCGCTCGTCACCGTCGTCGACGATCTGGCCCCCGTTCTTCCGTGAACGGGGCTCGCCGTCGTGCATGAGATAATCGCCGGGTGAGCACTCCCCGCATCCCCGACGTCCTCGCCAACCGGTACGCCAGCCCGCGCATGCGTGAGCTGTGGTCGCCCGAGTACAAGATCGTGCTGGAGCGCCAGCTGTGGATCGCCGTGCTCAAGGCCCAGCGCGACCTCGGCATCGACGTGCCCGACGGTGCCGTCGAGGCCTACGAGAAGGTCGTCGACCAGGTGGATCTCGCGTCGATCGCCGAGCGGGAGCGGATCACCCGGCACGACGTGAAGGCGCGGATCGAGGAGTTCAGCGACCTCGCCGGGTTCGAGCAGATCCACAAGGGCATGACCTCGCGCGATCTCACGGAGAACGTCGAGCAGCTGCAGGTCCTGCGCTCGCTCGAGTACGTCCGCGACCATGCCGTCGCCGTGGCCGCGCGCCTGGCGGAGCGGGCGGCGCAGTACTCGTCCGTGGTGATGGCGGGCCGCTCGCACAACGTCGCGGCGCAGGCCACCACGCTGGGCAAGCGCTTCGCCTCGGCCGCCAACGAGCTGCTCGTGGCCATCGCCCGCCTGGAGGACCTCATCGGTCGTTACCCGCTGCGCGGCATCAAGGGCCCGATGGGCACGTCGCAGGACATGCTCGATCTGCTGGGCGGTGACGCCGCCAAGCTCGCTTCGCTGGAGGAGCGGGTCGCGGAGCACCTCGGCTTCTCGCAGTCCTTCGTCTCGGTGGGCCAGGTCTACCCCCGATCGCTCGACCACGACGTGGTGAGCGCGCTGGTGCAGGTGGCGGCCGGACCGTCGTCGATGGCCACGACGATCCGCCTCATGGCCGGGCACGAGCTGGTCACCGAGGGCTTCCAGCCCGGTCAGGTCGGCAGCTCCGCGATGCCCCACAAGATGAACACCCGCTCCTGCGAGCGCGTCAACGGCCTCACCGTGATCCTGCGCGGATACGGCTCGATGGCGGCCGAGATGGCCGGCTCGCAGTGGAACGAGGGCGACGTCTTCTGCTCCGTCATCCGCCGCGTGGCGCTCCCGGACTCCTTCTTCGCGATCGACGGCCTCTTCGAGACCTTCCTGACGGTCCTCGACGAGTTCGGCGCCTACCCCGCGGTGATCGAGAACGAGCTGAACCGCTACCTGCCCTTCCTCGCCACCACCCGCGTGCTCATGGCCGCGGTGCGCGCCGGAGTCGGACGCGAGGTGGCGCACGAGGCGATCAAGGAGCACGCCGTCGCGGTCGCGCTCGCGATGCGCGAGGAGGGCCGCGAGCCCGATCTTCTCGACCGGCTGGCGGGCGATTCCCGTCTCGGCCTCACGCGGGCGCAGCTCGACGAGGCCCTCGCCGACCGCGCCGCCTTCACCGGCGCCGCCGAGGCCCAGGTCGCCCAGGTCGTCGCCGACGTCGAGGCTCTCGTCGCGCGGTACCCCGACGCCGCGGGCTACACGCCGGCCCCCATCCTCTGACCCCTCGCGGGCGATAGGGTGGCGGTGTGCGTCCTGAACTGAGCGAATACACGCCGATCTACTCGGGCAAGGTCCGCGAGCTGTACGAGGTGGACGACGAGCACCTGCTGCTCGTCGCGAGCGACCGGATCAGCGCCTACGACTACATCCTGGACACGCCGATCCCGGACAAGGGGCGCGTGCTCACGGCGATGTCGGTCTTCTTCTTCGACGCGCTCGGTGTGCCGAACCACCTGGCCGGTCCGGCCGACGATCCGCGCATCCCCGAGTCGGTGCTCGGGCGCGCCCTGATCACCCGGCGGCTCGACATGGTCCCCGTCGAGTGCGTGGCCCGCGGCTATCTCACCGGCTCCGGCCTCAAGGAGTATCGCGCGAACGGTCAGGTGTGCGGGGTTCCCCTGCCGGAGGGGCTGGTGGACGGCAGCCGCATCGACCCGCCGATCTTCACCCCCGCGACCAAGGCCGCCGTGGGCGATCACGACGAGAACGTCTCCTTCGAGCGGGTCGCCGCCGACGTGGGACTCGACCTCGCCACGCGACTGCGCGATCTCACCCTGGAGGTCTACTCCAGCGGCGCGGACATCGCCCGCGAGCGCGGGATCATCCTCGCGGACACCAAGTTCGAGTTCGGTCACACGTCCGACGGTGACCTGCTCCTCGCCGACGAGGTGCTCACGCCCGATTCCTCCCGGTACTGGGATGGTGAACTCTACGAGCCGGGGAAGGCGCTGCCCAGCTTCGACAAGCAGATCGTGCGGGACTGGCTCACGAAGGAGTCCGGTTGGTCGACGGATGCGGGCACTCCGCCGCCGGCCCTCCCCGCCGACGTCGTCGAGCGCACTCGCGCCCGGTACATCGAGGCGTACGAACGCATCTCCGGCCTGCGCTTCGCCGACTGGCCGGGCGGTGCCGCATGAGCGG
Source organism: Tsukamurella sputi (assembly GCF_007858445.1). GTDB lineage: Bacteria > Actinomycetota > Actinomycetes > Mycobacteriales > Mycobacteriaceae > Tsukamurella > Tsukamurella sputi. The sequence goes on from NZ_VIGV01000004.1 coordinate 38,719, forward strand.
GCCCCTGCAGCCCGTCGCTCAGAAGGTCCCGTCCGAGCGCACCTTCCACGGCGACACCGTCGTCGACGACTACGCCTGGCTCGCCGACATCAAGAACGACGAGGTGCTCGACTACCTGCGGGCCCAGAACGCCTTCACCGAGGCGGCCACCGCCGGTCACGAGCCGCTGCGCGAGGCGATCTTCGGGGAGATCAAGGCGCACACCCAGGAGACCGACATGTCGGTCCCGCAGCGCCGCCGAGACCACTGGTACTACGCGCGCACCGTCGAGGGGAAGCAGTACGGGATCCACTGCCGCGCGCCGATCTCCGCCGCGGACGACTGGACCCCGCCCGTCCTGTCCGACGAGCCGCTGCCGGGCGAGCAGGTGTTGCTCGACCTCAACGAGGAGGCCGAGGGGCACGAGTACATCGCCGTCGGCGCGGCCTCGGTCTCGCCCGACGGCACACTCCTGGCCTTCTCTCTCGACACCGACGGCGACGAACGGTTCACGCTGCGCGTGCGCAACATCGAGACGGGCGAACTGCTGCCCGACACGGTCGAGAACGTCTTCTACGGTGCCACCTGGGCGCTCGACGGGAGGCACCTGTTCTACACCACCGTCGACGACGCCTGGCGCGCGGATACCATCTGGCGGCACGAGATCGGCTCCGCCGCAGAGGATGTGCAGGTCTTCCACGAGGAGGATCAGCGCTTCGGAGTGGGCATCGGGCTGACCCGCAGCGAGAAGTACCTGATGATCGCGGCATCGTCGACCCTCAGCTCCGAGACGTGGGTGCTCGACGCGACCGATGCGACCGGGGAGTTCCGCCTCCTGCGGCCGCGCGAGGAGGACGTCGAGTACTCGGTCGAGCACGCGGTGCTCGGAGGTGAGGACCGATTCCTCTTCCTGCACAACCGCACCGGCATCAACTTCGAGCTGGCCTCGGCCCCCGTCGACGCGCCGGACGAGTGGACGGTCCTCATCCCGCACCGCGACGACGTTCGCCTGGAGTACGTGGACGCCTACGCCCGACGGCTCGCCCTCGGATACCGGCGGGGCGGCCTGCCCCGCCTCGCGCTCGCCGACGCGACCGCCGATCCGGAGTTCGTGGAGTGGGACCCGGGCGAGGAGCTCGTGAACCTCGGCCCCGCTGCGAATCCCGAGTGGGACGCCCCGCGCCTGCGTCTGGCCTACGAGTCCTTCGTGACCCCCGGCACCGTCCTCGAACTCGACCCCGAGACGGGCGAGCAGACCGTGCTCAAGCGCGCCAACGTCCCCGGCTACGACGCCGCCCTCTACACCGCGGAGCGTCTCTGGGTGACCGCCCGCGACGGCGCGCAGATCCCCGTCTCCGTGGTGTGCCGCAAGGACGTCGGAGACGGGCCGGTGCCCACCCTGCTGTACGGCTACGGCTCCTACGAGGCCACGCTCGACCCGTGGTTCTCAGTCGCGCGACTCTCGCTCATGGACCGCGGTGTGGCCTTCGTCGTGGCGCACGTGCGCGGCGGCGGCGAGATGGGGCGCGCCTGGTACGACCACGGCAAGCAGCTGGAGAAGACCAACACCTTCACCGACTTCGTCGACGTTGCACAGCATCTCGTGGACACCGGCCGGGCCGAGCCGCGGCGGCTGGTGGCGATGGGCGGCAGCGCCGGCGGCCTCCTCGTCGGCGCCGTGGCGAACCTCGCGCCGGAGCTGTTCTCCGGCATCGTCGCCGACGTCCCCTTCGTGGATCCGCTCACGTCGATCCTCGACCCGAGCCTGCCGCTGACGGTGGGGGAGTGGGACGAGTGGGGCAACCCGCTCGAGAACGCAGAGGTGTACCGGTACATGCGCGACTACTCGCCGTACGAGAACGTCGCGGCGAAGCCCTACCCGGCGATCCTCGCGACGACGTCGCTCAACGACACCCGCGTGCTGCCCACGGAGCCCGCCAAGTGGGTGGCCAAGCTCCTCGACCACAGCACGTCCGGCGAGCAGATCCTGCTCAAGACGGAGATGGTCGCCGGTCACGCGGGCGTGAGCGGCCGCTACGCCAAGTGGCGCGAGACGGCCTTCGAGTACGCCTGGGTCCTCGACAGGCTCGGCGTCGCGCAGTAGTTTCAGGATCATGAACAGGTTCGTCATCGGCGCCGCCTGCGCCGTGGTGCTCCTCCCGTTCGCCGCGCCCGCGCAGGCGGAACCCGACGCCGCTGGACCGACGGTGATCTACTCCTACGTCGGACCTGCCACCGCGCCGGAGTACCACACGGAGTACCTCATCGAGGTGCGCAGCGGCGTCGCCACCGCGAAGGTCGGGGGTTACGGCACCGTCGATGGCACGGCGAAGCCCGCGAAGACACAGACGAAACAGCTCGACTACCCGACGCGCCGGGCGCTCGTGCAGACCGCCCCGTCGATACCGGCATCCGCGACCGGGACGCCCTGCCCCGGAGCGAGCACGCACCGCCTGAGCTACGCGATCGGTCGCTCCGCGCCGCAGAGGACCGTGGCGTACAGCTGCGCCTCGGGGAGCGCCGGCGACCTCGCGGCGGTCAAGGCCTACATCACGCCGGTGGAGAAGCAGCTCGACGTGCTGCCGCAGCTCACCTTCCACGTCACCGGCTGACGCCGGACCCGGATACACGAAGTGCCCGGCCCCTGCGGGGACCGGGCACTTCGTGTCAGCGGGTGATGATCAGTGCGGCATGACCATCTGGCGCTCCGCGGCCTCCGTGTCCGCCGCGTGGGTGCGCGGGAGGAAGAACGCGGGGATGATGCACAGCGCGACCAGGATCGCGGCCACGAAGTAGGTGTTCCCGAACGCCTCCGCCGCGAACGGCAGGTTCTCGTGCAGGAACTTGTCGAACCCCGCCTCGGTCATCTTCGTAGCACCGTCTGCACGCGACGCGGGGCTGGAATTCGCGTAGAACGCGGCCGCGCCCGAGGCGACTTCGCCGCCCTGCGGGCTCGGCATCATCGGGCCCGCGTTGGTCAGCCAGTTGGTGAACAGCACGGAGAAGATCGCGGTACCCATCGACGCGGCGATCTGCTGGACGATGTTCGTCAGCGTGGAGCCGCGGGAGATGGACTCCGGAGCCAGGGTGCGGATCGCGGCCGACATCGTGGGCATCATCGTCATGCCCATGCCGAGGCCCTGAATCAGCAGCGAGCCGAGCAGGATCCAGTACGGCGTCTCCGCCGTCAGCTGGGTGAAGGCGATCATGCCGCCGGTGATCAGCGCGAGGCCGGTCATGACGAACTTGCCCGGGCCCATCTTGTCGGTGAGCACACCGGCGATCGGCATGGTGAGCATCGCGCCCAGGCCCTGCGGCGCGAGCAGCAGGCCGGCCATGAGGGTCGACTCGCCGCGGATGCCGATGAAGTACTGCGCGTACAGGATCGAGCTGCCGAAGAAGGCCATCGCGAACATCGCGAAGGTGATCATGGCGACCGTCATGTTCCGGTTCTTGAACAGCCGCAGGTCGAGCAGCGGCAGCTTGGCGCGCAGCGCCCAGAAGACGAAGCCGATGATCAGCACGAGGCCGACGGCGGTGGCGGGGATGACCCGACCGGTGTACATCGACGAATCCGACTGCGCCTCGGGGATCGAGGAGATGCCGAACAGGAACAGCGCGAGGCCGGGCGAGAGCAGCACGAAGCCGACGAGGTCGAACTTCTGGCCCTTCACGGGCTCATCCTTATCCAGCACGAACCAGGCGTAAGCGATCGCGAGGGCGCCGATCGGGACGTTGATCAGGAAGATCCAGTGCCACGAGAAGGACTCGATCAGCCAGCCGCCGAGGATCGGGCCGCCGATGGGGCCGAGCAGCATGGGGATGCCGAGCACGGCCATGACGCGGCCGATGCGCTCCGGACCGGCGGCCCGGGTCAGGATCATCATGCCGAGCGGCATGAGCATGCCGCCGCCGAGGCCCTGCAGCACCCGGTACAGGATCAGCAGGTCGATCGAGGTCGCGGTGGCACAGAGCGCGGAGCCGGCCACGAACAGCGCGGTGGCCGTCATGTAGAGCCGCTTGGTGCCGAAACGGTCGGCGGCCCAGCCGGTCACGGGGATCACGGCGGCCAGGGCCAGGGTGTAGCCGGTCATCGTCCAGGCGACGGTGGCGGGCGAGGCACCCCACTGCGCCTGGAAGGTGTTCTGCGCGACGGCCACGATCGTCATGTCCAGGATGGCCATGATCGACCCGAGGACGACCACGCCGGCCACCATCAGGACTCGCTTGTCGAGCCCCTCACCCGCGTGCGGGATCTCGCTCTTGTCGAGCGTGTTCTCGGTACTCATGCGTTCTCTTTCATTGCGGTGAAGAAGGGGTTCGGAGGGATCAGGCCCTCGTCGAGGATCTCGACCATCACGTCGTGCAGGCGGGTGCGGAGCGCGAGCGGCAGCCGCTCCGCGAAACTCAGCACCTCACGGTGCTTGTCGCTGACCGCGGACGCAACTGTTTTTCGCCCGAGATCGGTGATGGTCAGGTTCTTGATCCGGCGGTCCGAGGCGTCCTCACGCCGATCCACCATCTCGAGCTGGACGAGCTTCTCCACGTTCCGTCCCGTGGCGGCGACGGACAGCCCCAGATCATCGGCGAGCCGGTTGATCGGGAGTGGGGCCTCGGCGGCCACGAGCTGCAGCAGGATGTGGAACTGGTGCGCGGTGATGTCCGACGACAGCATCGTGCCCAGGCTCTCCTGCGTGACATTGCACATGAGACGGCCCATGAACTCGCCGAAGACCGCGGTGAGGTCCTCGGGAGTCACGTCCGTGGAGGTTGCTTGCACCCCAAAACGATAACTCTCGCGCAACCATTGCACAAACGAGATAGATGTGTCGTGCGTTACATTCCGCGTAGGCTCGGGGCATGACCGCTCTGGATTCGATCGCCCTCACCACGCTCGACGGTGCCGCCACTTCCCTCACCGACTACGCGGGCCGCGCCGTGCTCGTCGTCAACGTCGCCAGCAAGTGCGGCCTGACCCCGCAGTACGCCGGCCTCGAGGCGCTGGCGACCCGCTACGCCGACCGCGGCCTGACGGTGCTCGGTGTGCCGTGCAACCAGTTCGCCGGTCAGGAGCCCGGCACGGCGGAGGAGATCGCCACCTTCTGCTCGACGAGCTACGGCGTCACCTTCCCGCTGCTCGCGAAGACCGACGTCAACGGCGACGATCGCCATCCCCTGTACGCCGAGCTGACCAAGACCGCCGACGCCGAGGGCGAAGCGGGCGATGTGCAGTGGAACTTCGAGAAGTTCCTCATCGCGCCCGACCATGCGAGCGTGCAGCGCTTCCGGCCTCGTACGGAGCCCGAGTCGCCCGAGGTCGTCGGGGCGATCGAGGCGCTCCTCCCCGCCTGAACAGCGAGTTGGGCGACACGTAACCTTCCATCCCCGAACCGGTAAGGAAGGGGGCGCACACTCGGCAACCATGAGTTCGCCGCTGTACGTCTCCGTCTCCGCCCTCTCCGACGCCACCCGTGCCGGCGCCGAGCGGTTCGCGGCGCACATGGACGAGCGCGGCGTGCCCGTCTCGCTCCTGGTCGCGCCGCGCCTCAAGGGCAAGTACAAGCTGGTCGACGACCCGTCGACCCAGGCCTTCCTGCGCGAGCGACGGGCGGCGGGCGACGCGATCGTGCTCAACGGGTACGACCAGGCGGCCACGAAGCGCCGCCGGGCGGAGTTCTCGACGCTCGGCGCCCACGAGGCGAAGCTGCGGCTCGCCGCCGCCGACCGGGTGCTCGAGACGGTGGGGCTGCGCACGCGCGTCTTCGCGGCGCCGCGCTGGAACGCCTCCACAGGTGCGGTGCTCGCGCTGCCCGACGCGGGCTTCCGGCTCAACCTCGGCTACACCGCGATCACCGACCTCGTCGCCGGCGAGGAGGAGAAGGCCCGCGTCCTGGGCATCGGCGACGGCTTCCTCAGCGAGCCCTGGTGGTGCCGCGCGCTGCTCGCACAGGCCAACCGCATCGCCCGGCGGGGCGGTGTGCTCCGGCTGGCCGTCGACGCCCGGCGCCTCGAGTCCTCGACGGTCTCGCGCACGATGCTCGACGCGGTCGATCTCGCCCTGCATCACGGCGCCCGGCCCGCGGTGTACGAGCACCGGGCGAAGGTGCTGGTCGCCGCTTAGACCTGCACCGAGTCCTCCGCGGCCCAGCGGAGGAATTCGGCACCGTCGGGACGCATCTCGTCCAGCCGGCCGAGGTAGACCCCCGCGCCCTGTTCGGTGAGGAGCGCGTCGTGGATCGGCACCGCGGTGGCCGGGCGCACGGCGCGGAAGAAGTCGATGGTCTCGCTGATCCGGCACCACGGCGCGTTCACGGGTAGGCCGAGGACGTCGACGCGCACGTCCTCGGGCACGTGCAGGGCGTCGCCGGGGTGGTAGAAGCGGCCGATCCGCTCCTCGTCGCCCAGGAGCACCGAGGTGTTGTCGATCGTCGGGATGTCCGGGTGGATCACGGCGTGCACCCCACCCACGGCGCGGGCGATGAGGTTGCCGATCCCGTAGTCGTGGCCCGGCACCGCGGCGATCCAGCGGCCGCCGCGCGTGGCCGCGGTGGTCGGGTCGGCGAACAACTGCGCTTCGGGGTTGGCGTCGACGAGGGCGTCGATGCGCTCGGGATCGAGGTGGTCCGGGTGCTGGTGCGTGACGATGATCGCGTCGAGATCCGTGAGGCCCTCGAAGCCCGTGGAGAAGGTGCCGGGATCGAACAGGACCCGGGTGTCGGACATCTCCACGAGGACGCAGGAATGGCGGAAGTGGGTGAGTCGCATGCGCCCAGTATGCGCCGGTAAACTACGCCGTGAAGCGCGATCGACACCCGAGCGCGCGGTCGAATCGAGAGGGAGCCGCAACGTGGCACGGATTGTGGTGGACGTGATGCCGAAGGCCGAGATCCTGGACCCGCAGGGGAAGGCGATCGTGGGTGCGCTCGACCGCCTCGGTTTCGCCGGCGTCACGGATGTGCGGCAGGGCAAGCGGTTCGAGCTCGAGGTCGACGGCGACCTCAGTGACGAGCAGCTCGAGAAGATCGCCGCCGACGTGCTCACGAACACCGTGATCGAGGACTTCACCGTCACGCGGGTGAACGCATGACGCGCGTCGGCGTCATCACCTTCCCCGGCACGCTCGACGACGTCGACGCGGCGCGCGCGGTGGAGCGGGCGGGCGGCGAGGCCGTCGCCCTCTGGCACAAGGACCACGACCTGAAGGGCGTCGACGCGGTCGTCGTTCCCGGCGGCTTCTCCTACGGCGACTACCTGCGCGCCGGCGCCATCGCCTCGCTCGCCCCGGTGATGACCGAGGTGGTCGAGGCCGCGGGCAAGGGCATGCCGGTGCTCGGCATCTGCAACGGATTCCAGATCCTCTGCGAGGCGGGCCTGCTCCCGGGCGCGCTGACCCGCAACGAGGGCCTGCACTTCGTCTGCCGCGACCAGTGGCTGCGCGTCGAGGCGACGAACACCGCATGGACCTCCCGCTACGAGGCGGGCGCCGAGATCCTGGTCCCCGTCAAGAACGCCGAGGGGCGCTTCCAGGCGTCCGAGGCCGTGCTCGACGAGCTCGAGGGGGAGGGTCGCGTCGCCTTCCGCTACGTCGGCGGCAACCCCAACGGTTCGCAGCGCGACATCGCCGGCATCGCCTCGGCGAACGGTCGCATCGTCGGCCTGATGCCGCACCCGGAGCACGCCACCGAGGCGCTCACCGGCCCGTCCGACGACGGCCTGGGCATCTTCTACTCCGCGCTGGACGCGGTGCTGTCGGCCTGATGGCGGGCTCGGCGGCAGCGACCACTGCATCCCCGGAGGGCCTCTGCGCTTTCGTCGACGCCTCGCCGTCGCCCTTCCACGTCGTGGAGACCACGGGGGCGCGCCTGCGCTCCGCCGGTTACTCCGAGCTCGCCGAGGGCGACCGCTGGCCCGCCGCGGGCAAGCACTACGTGGTCCGGGGCGGTTCGATCGTCGCCTTCGACACGTCCGGTTTCTCGCCCGACGGTGCCTTCCGCATCGTCGGCGGCCACACCGACAGCCCCAACCTGCGGGTCAAGCAGCACCCCGACCTGGAGCAGGCGGGCCTGGCGCTGGTCGGGCTCGAACCTTACGGCGGGGCCTGGCTCAACTCCTGGCTCGACCGCGATCTCGGCCTCTCCGGTCGGCTCTCGTTCCGAGGCGCCGACGGTGCCGGGACCGCTCTGGTCCGCATCGACGAGCCCGTGCTCCGCGTGCCGCAGCTCGCGATCCACCTCTCCGAGAACCGCAAGGGCGTGGAGCTGGATCCGCAGCGGCACGTCAACGCGATCCGCGGCGTGGGCGCGAAGGGGCCGTTCGTGGACGTCGTCGCCGAAGCGGCGGGCATCGATCCGGCGCTCGTCCTCGGCTGGGAGCTGATGACCCATGACCTCACGCCCAGTCGCGTGATCGGGGCCGACGGCGACCTGCTCTCGGCGCCCCGCCTCGACAATCAGGGCACCTGCTACGCCGGCACCGAGGCGCTCGTCGCTGCGCCCGCGGTGGAGGGCGTCACGCCCGTGCTCGCGCTCTTCGATCACGAGGAGGTCGGCTCCGGCTCCGATCGCGGTGCGGCCTCGGACCTGCTGCTGACGGTGCTCGAGCGGATCCTGCTCGCGGCCGGCGGCGATCGCGAGGACTTCCTCCGCGTGATGAGCCGTTCGGTGTGCGCCTCGGGCGATATGGCGCACGCGACGCATCCGAGCTACCCCAATCGGCACGAGCCGGCGCACCGCATCGCGGTCAACGGCGGCCCGGTGCTCAAGGTGAACCAGAACCTGCGGTACGCCTCGGACGCGGTGGGCGAGGCCGTCTTCGGTATCGCCGCCGAGCAGGCGGGCGTGCCCCTGCAGCGCTACGTGCACCGTGCGGACCTGCCGTGCGGCTCGACGATCGGCCCGATCACCGCGGCCCGCACGGGCCTCACGACGGTCGACGTGGGGGCTCCCCAGCTCGCGATGCACAGCGCCCGCGAGCTCATGGGCTCCGCAGACGTCGCGATGTACGCGGCGGCGCTGAGCGCCTTCCTCGCCCCGGTCTGATCCCGGGACGCGAGCCGACACGCCTCCCCGAGTGAACTGCGCCTCACCGGAGTCGGTTAGTGTCCAGTTTCATGACCACCTCACCTGCGGCCCCGTCGAACCCGGAGGAGGGTGAGCAGCTCACCCGAGCCCTGAGCAACCGCCACATCCAGCTCATCGCGATCGGCGGTGCGATCGGCACCGGCCTGTTCATGGGCTCCGGCAAGACGATCTCGGTGGCCGGCCCGTCGGTCATCTTCGTCTACATGGTGATCGGCTTCATGCTCTACTTCGTGATGCGCGCCATGGGAGAGCTGCTGCTCAGCCGCACCGGCTACCGCAACTTCTCGGACTTCGCCGGCGACATCCTCGGCCCCTGGGCCGCGCACTTCACCGGATGGACCTACTGGTTCTGCTGGGTGGTCACCGCCGTCGCCGACGTGGTGGTCATCGCGTCCGTATACATCACCTTCTGGGCCAAGGACGTTCCCCCGTGGATCCCCGCGGTGGCCGTGATCGTGCTGCTCATCGGCCTGAACCTGCCCACGGTCCGCGCCTTCGGCGAGACCGAGTTCTGGTTCGCCATGATCAAGATCGTCGCGATCGTCGCGCTCATCGTCGTCGGCGCGGTGCTCATCATCACCGGCTTCGAGCACGACGGCGCCCGCGCCTCGCTCGCCAATCTGTGGGAGCACGGCGGCATGTTCCCGCAGGGCTTCATGGGTTTCGTCGCCGGTTTCCAGATCGCCGTCTTCGCCTTCGTCGGCATCGAGCTCGTGGGCACCGCGGCCGCGGAGACGAAGAACCCCGAGAAGAACCTGCCGCGCGCGATCAACGCCATCCCGATCCGCATCCTGCTGTTCTACGTCGGCTCGCTGATCATCCTCATGTCCGTGGTGCCGTGGGACCGCTTCAGCAAGGACGAGTCGCCGTTCGTCATGCTCTTCACCCTCGCCGGGCTCGGCGCCGCCGCGCACCTGGTGAACGCGGTCGTGCTCACCTCGGCCATGTCGTCGGCGAACTCGGGCATCTACTCCACCTCGCGCATGGTCTACGGGCTGGCGACCGAGGGCGACGCCCCGAAGATCTTCGCGAAGCTCTCGGGCCGCAAGGTGCCGCAGAACGCCCTCTTCCTCACGGGCGTGATGATGCTGTCCTCGGTGGTGCTGCTGGGCTTCGGTCTCGACAAGTCGGCCGGCTTCACCGTGGTCACCACGGTCTCGTCGCTGTGCTTCATGTTCGTCTGGACCATCATCCTGGTCAGCTACCTGGTGTACCGCTCGCGCCGGCCTCAGCTGCACGCCGAGAGCACCTTCAAGATGCCGCTCGGCACCGTGATGCCGTGGATCGTCTTCGCCTTCTTCCTGTTCCTGCTCTGGGCCTTCACCCGCGAGACGGACACCCTGCAGGCGATGCTCGTCACGCCGATCTGGTTCCTCATCGTGGGTGCGGCCTACCTCGTGCTGCGCCGCAATCCGGAGCACCTCGCCGCGCGAGAGGCCTTCGCCGCCCGCGTCGCGGAGGAGAAGAAGGCCGCCGCGCAGTGGCGGGCCGCGCAGGGCTGAGCGCCCTCAGTCCTGCTCCGCGAGCATCGGCGCGTCCGGACCCAGCGGACGGTGCAGGAGCGAGCCGCGGGTGATCGCCGCTCGGCCGAACCGGTGGCGCAGCGAGTCCATGGCCAGGTCCAGATCGGTGTCGTGCCCGCCGCCGTCGAAGGGCAGCGTCAGCTGGACGGCTCCGTGGTTCTCCAGGTTCGCCAGCGACAGCCCGATCAGCGTGCAGCCGCGTTCGCGGACCAGCGGCATGGCCTCGTCGAGCAGTGCCCGGGCCGTGGCGAGCACGACCTCCGTCTGATCGGTCGGCTCGCGCAGCGAGCGTGACCGGGTGACCGCCGTGAAGTCGTCGAACCGCAGCCGCAGTTCGACGGTGCGCGTGACGCGCCCGGCGGCGCGCAGGCGCTCGCCCAGGCGATCCACGATCGCGAGCGCGGTGCCCTCGAGCTCGGTCTCCGACTTCGTCCGCCGGCCCAGTGCCCGCTGGGCGCCGATCGACTTGCGCCGCCGCCCGGTGTCGACTCGGCGCGGGTCGTGCGCCATCGACAGCGCGTACAGGTGCCGCGCGGTGCCGCGCCCGAGGAAGGCGGCGAGGCGGTGCTCGCCCAGTTCCGCGATCTGCCCGACGGTGACGATCCCCACCTCGTGCAGACGGGCCTCCGTCTTCGGGCCGACGCCCCACAGACGCCGCACCGGGAGCGGGTGCAGGAACTGCAGTTCGGTGCCGGGCGGGACCTCGAGCAGGCCATCGGGCTTACCGACGGCGCTCGCGACCTTGGCCAGGAACTTGCTGCGCGCGACGCCGACGGTGATCGGCAGCCCGACCTCCGTGCGCACCCGCTCGCGCAGCCGCGCCGCGATCTGCACCGGGGTGCCGCGGATGGTGCGGAGGCCGGCCACGTCGAGGAAGGCCTCGTCGACCGAGAGACCCTCCACCAGCGGGGTGGTGTCCCGGAAGATCTCGAAGACGCGTCGGCTGGCCTCCATGTACGCGTCGAACCGGGGAGGCTGGGTGATCGCGAAGGGCGCGAGGGCCAGGGCCTCACGGTGCGGCATCGGCGAGCGGACGCCCTTCGCCTTCGCCTCGTAGCTCGCCGCGAGCACCACGCCCGAGCCGACGAGGACCGGGCGGCCCCGCAGCCACGGGTGGTCGCGCTGTTCGACCGAGGCGTAGAAGGAGTCGAGATCCGCGTGCAGGATCGACGCTTCGGCCCGCGCGTCGATGCTCATAGGCGCAGTATCGCGCCGGGGTCCGACAAGTGCCGGTGCGAGGGGCTTGCGCAGAACTGACTCATGAGTAAGGTTACTTCAAAGTCAGTTGCTGAGAGCCTCACCGAGGAGTCGCACACATGAGTACCTACCTGATCACCGGGGCCACCGGATTCCTGGGCCGCCGGATCGTCCCGCTGCTACTGGAGCGCGAGCCCGACGCCGTGGTGCACCTGCTGGTGCGCCCGTCGTCGGCATCGAAGCTCGACGACTGGCGCGCGCGGTACGGCGACCGGGTCGTCCCCCTGCCGGGCGACCTCGCGGCGCCGGGCCTCGGGCTCACCGCCGCGCCCGACGGGATCGACGCCGTCCTGCACCTCGGTGCCGTCTACGACATGGCTGCGAGCGTCGAGGCCAACGACCGCGTCAACGTCGAGGGCACCCGCGCCGTGATCGCCCTCGCGCAGCGCGCGGGCGCCGCACTGCACCACGTCTCCTCGGTCGCCGTGGCGGGCGATCACCGGGGTGTCTTCTCCGAGGACGACTTCGACCTCGGGCAGGGCTTCCCGTCGCCCTACCACCGCACCAAGTTCGAGTCCGAGAAGCTGGTGCGCGAGGCCGAGGGCCTGCGCTGGCGGGTCTACCGGCCGGCGATCGTGGTCGGCGACTCGCGGACCGGCGAGATGGACAAGATCGACGGTCCCTACTACCTCTTCCCGGTCTTCGAGACGATGCGGCACGTCCCGTCGGTCATTCCGATGGTGCTGCCGGACACCGGCGACACGAACATGGTGCCCGTCGACTACGTGGCGCGCGCCCTCGTCGAGCTGATGCTCCGGCCCGAGGGCGACGGCCGGGCCTACCACCTCGTCAACCCGGAGCCGCAGAGCGTGCTGGAGGTCTACCGGGCGATCGCGCGGCCCGTCGGCGCCCCGCCCGCCGTCGGCAGGATCCCCCGGCGCGCGGTCGATTCCGCGATCCGGGTCAGTGGATCGGGCAGGCCCGGCGTTGTCCGCGACGCAGTGCTCAAACAGCGGGGCATTCCGCCGCGCGCCTTCGACAACCTGGGCTTCACCGCTCGCTTCACGTCGGAGACGACCCGGGCGGCCTTGGCGGGTACCGGGATCGAGGTGCCGGCGCTGCGCGACTACGGCCCGAAGCTCTTCTCCTACTGGCGCGAGCAGCTCGATCCGGCGCGGCTGCGCCGCCGGGACCCGATCGCAGGCCGTCACGTGGTGATCACCGGTGCCTCCGCGGGGATCGGCCTCGCCACCGCCTGCGCCCTCGCCGAGCGCGGTGCGCGCGTGATCCTGCTCGCCAGGGGCGCAGCGGAACTCGAGACGGCGGTCGCCGGGATCACCGCGCGGGGCGGCGAGGCCGCCGCGTACGTCTGCGACGTGACCGACGGCGACGCCGTGGAGAGCACCGTCGCGCGGATCCTGGCCGAGCACGGCCACGTCGACTACCTGGTGAACAACGCGGGCCGGTCGATCCGCCGTTCGGTCCGCTCCTCGGTGGACCGGTTCCACGACTTCGAGCGCACCATGGACGTCAACTACTTCGGGGCGCTGCGGATGACCCTCGCCCTGCTGCCGCACATGCGCGAACGGGGGTTCGGGCACATCGTCAACGTCTCCAGCATCGGCGTCTCGGCGCGCGGTCCGCGGTTCGCGGCCTACGTCGCGAGCAAGGCCGCGCTCGACGCCTTCTCGGACGTCGCGGCCACGGAGACCCTGAGCGATCACGTGACCTTCACCAACGTTCACATGCCGCTGGTCCGGACGGCGATGATCGCGCCGACCGAGGCCTACGACGGTGTCCGCGCCATCAGCCCGGAACGCGCCGCCCGGATCGTCGTCCGTGCGATCGAACGCAGGCCCACCCGGTGGGAGACGCCGCTGGGCGCACTCGGAGCGCTGGGCCGGACCTTCACGCCGCGGCTGACCCGTCGCCTCCTGCACCAGGAGTACCTCACCTCCGCGGACTCGGCGGCGGCCAAGACCGGACGGCAGCTCGCCGCGTCGTCCTAGTATCGACACGGCCGCACGGGCGATCGGACGGGAGGACGCGGATGCCGGAGCACAGCGATCGGAGGGTCTCCGTCACGGGCGGTGGTGCGGGGATCGGTGCGGCCACCTGCAGGCTGCTCGCGGCCCAGGGTGCGCAGGTCTGGATCGGCGACCGGGACGCGGACGCGGCAGCCGCCGTCGCCGAGGAGATCCGTCGCTCCGGCGGTCGCGCGGAGGCGCTCGCGCTCGACGTGACCGACGAGGCCTCCTTCGAGGGCTTCCTCGCCGCCGCGGAATCCGACGGTCCGCTCGACGTCCTGGTCAACAACGCGGGCGTGATGTGGGTGGGGCCGTTCGCCGAGGAGAGTGCGGCGTCGATCGAGCGGCAGGTCGCCGTCAACCTCGTCGGCCCGATCCTCGGCACCCGGCTGGCCGCGCGCCGTATGCGGCCCCGCGGACGCGGGCACATCCTGACCGTGGCGTCGGCGGCGTCGAAACTCAGCCCCGCGGGGGAGGCGACGTACAGCGCCACGAAGTACGGCGTCTACGGCTACCTCCGCGCCGTCCGCCGCGAACTGCGCGGCAGCGGTGTGGAACTGAGCGTGATCATGCCCGCCGTCGTCGACACGGTCCTCGCCGCCGGCACCACCACCGGCGCCGCGGCGATGCTCACCCCCGAGCGGATCGCCGAGGCGATCTCCGGTGCGATCGCCCGTCCGCGCTTCGAAGTGCACGTGCCGCGCACCGTCGGGCTGCTGCATCGCGCGCAGACGCTCGCGCCGCAACCCGTGCGGGACCTGTTGGACCGCTTCCTCGTCCCGGACCAGGTCCGCAGCGCCGACCGCGCCGCACGGGCGGACTACGAACGGGGTGCGGTGAGCGGGTCCGCGGATCCGCAGGGGTAGACCTTCCGATCAGGACGACGCGAACGCTGGCCCACGACGGGTGCCGGGTGTTGACTGGAGCGGTGGGATGGGTGGCGGTGGTGCGGCGTGTGGGCGTGGCGGTGCTGACTCTCTTCCTCGCTTCCATCGTCATCTTCGCGGTGCTCCATGCCGTACCCGGTGATCCGGCAGTGGCGCTGGCCGGCGCGGACGCCTCACCGGCGACCCTTGCGGCGTTGCGCCACGAGCTCGGCCTCGATCGACCGCTCATCGCGCAGTACCTGCAGTGGCTCGGCGGTGCGGTGACCGGTGACCTCGGGCGGTCGTACGTCATCGGTGGCCGGATCGACACGCTCGTCGCGGAAGGACTGCGGAACACCGCGGCGCTCGGCGTCACGGCGCTGCTCGTCGCCGTCGCCCTCGCGGCGGTGCTGTCCTTCGCCGCGGTCGCATCGCGAGCGCCGTGGGTGCGTTCGGTGGTCGCGGGCTTCGAGGTGATCGGGATCGCGGTGCCGCCCTTCGTGACCGGAGTCCTCCTGGTGGAGTTGTTCGCGGTCGTGTGGCCCGTGCTCCCGGCGGGTGGCACGCCACCCCGCGGTTACGGCGACGATCTTTCGGTGACGCTCCAGTACCTCGCGCTCCCGGCCGTCTGCCTCGCGATCCCTGTGGCGTCGACCCTCACCCGCTTCTTCTCCGAGGCGCTCCGCACCGAGTGGGCGCGGCCGTACGTCCTGACCGCGCGCGCCGCCGGCGTCCCGGCGGGGCGGATCCTCGTGCGGGGCGCGGCGCGCAACGCCCTGCCCTCCGTCGTCACCGTCTTCGGTATCCAGGCGGGCCAGCTCCTGGGCTCGGCGGTACTGGTCGAGGCGATCTTCGCGTGGCCCGGACTGGGGCAGCTCCTCGGCCAGGGAATCGCGGCCCGCGACTACCCCGTCGTGCAGGCCGTGCTGCTCCTGGCGGTCACCGTCTTCATCGTCATCGCCCTGCTCACCGACGCGGCGTACCGGCTCCTCGACCCGTCGAGGAGGGCCGTGTGAAGACCTCGCGCACCCTTCTCGCGGGTCTCGTCCTCCTCGCGATCCTCGTCGTGCTGGGGCTCGCTGCTCCGCTCCTCGCACCCGAGGACCCGTTGCGTCAGATCCCCGGCGCCAACCTGCTGCCGCCCGGCGGCGGCCACCCGCTCGGCACGGACGACCTGAATCGGGACGTTCTGAGCCGGGTGCTGTTCGGGATCCGGACCAGCCTCCTCGTGATCATCAGCGCGGTGCCGCTCGCAGCGGTGCTCGGCATTGCACTCGGACTGGCGAGCACGACGAACCGGGTGGTCGACACCGCGCTGGCGCGGATCTCCGACGTAGTACTGGCGTTCCCAGCGCTGATCCTGGCCATCCTCCTCACCGCACTGCGCGGACCGGGCACCGTCACCGTCGTCCTCTCGATCGCGGTCGCGGAGACCCCGGTCTTCCTGCGGCTCGCCCGGGCCGAGGTGCTCCGGCTCCGGGGTACCGCGTACGCGGAGGCTGCTCGCGTCGCCGGTGCCTCACCCGGGACCGTGCTCACCAAGCACGTCCTGCCGAACGCGTTGGAGCCGCTCGCGGTGCAGGTGGCGCTCGCCCTCTCCCTCGGCGTCTTCGTCGAATCCGGTTTGAGCTTCGTCGGGGTCGGGGTCCGCCCGCCCACGCCCTCACTGGGATCGGTGCTGGCGGGCGCGGTGAACAACTGGGACGCCAATGCGGCGTACGCCTGGGGACCGCTGCTCGCGATCGTCGCCTTGTCCCTGGCGCTGTTGCTCATCGCCCGAGGCTTCGCGGGGGCCCGGCGATGAGCGCGCCGCTGACCGTCACGGGCCTCACCATCACCGGGCCCGACGGGCGGGTGCTCGTCGACGGTCTGGACCTGACGGTGCCGGAGGGCTCGGTGACCGCGCTCGTCGGTGAATCGGGTTCGGGCAAAACGCTCACCGGACTCGCGATCCTCGGTCTTCTCCCCGCCGGCGTGACGGCCTGCGGCAGTATCGAGCTCGGTGACGAACAGGTGATCGGACGCTCCGAGCGGGAACTCAGGTCGCTGCGGGGGACGCGCGCCGCGCTCGTCTTCCAGGAGCCCCAGTCCGCGCTCAACCCGTCGCAGCGCATCTGGCGCCAGATCCTCCAGGTGCTTCGGGCGCACCGACGGGTGGGGCGGGCCGAGGGAAGGCGCCGCGCCGTCGAACTCCTCAGTGACGTCGGCATTCCCGAGCCCGATGTCCGCGCCGACTGGTACCCGCACCAGCTCTCCGGTGGGCAGAAGCAGCGCGTGGTCATCGCGCTCGCACTCGCCGCCGAGCCGGCACTCCTCATCGCCGACGAGCCGACAACGGCCCTCGACGTCACGGTCCAGGCCCAGATCCTCGCGCTCCTGCGCGACCTGCGGGACCGGAAGGACCTCGCGGTCCTGCTGATCTCGCACAACCTGGGCGTCGTCGCAGACCTCGCCGATACGGTGACCGTCGTGCGGCGGGGCGAGATCGTGGAGGAGGCGCCGGTGGACGAACTCTTCGCCCGGCCACGGGCCGCGTACACCCGGGAGTTGCTCGCCGCCGTCCCGCGCCTCCCCACGGCGGCCGGCGCGGCACCGGAGGCCGGGCCGTCCGAGCCCGTCGTCCGCGTCGAGGGCCTGCGCGTCGAGTTCGACGGGGCCGTTGCCCTCGACGGTGTCGACCTCACGGTGGGGCGTGGCGAGGTGGTGGGCCTCGTCGGCGAATCGGGCTCCGGGAAGACGACACTGGGCCGGACCCTGCTCGGGCTCCAGCGGTCCGATGCAGGAGTGGTCGATGTGCGGGCGAAGCGGCTCGCCCTGATCCATCAGGACCCGTACGCCTCGCTCGATCCGAGGTGGGACGTCGGGCGGATCGTGGTGGAGCCGATGCACATCGCGGGCGAACGCGACAACCGGATCCTGCGGGAACGCGCGGCCGACCTGATCGACGCCGTGCGTCTGCCGGCCGACGTCCTGCGCCGCCGCCCCGCCGAGCTGAGCGGCGGGCAGCGGCAGCGGGTGGCCTTCGCGCGGGCGTTGGCGTCGTCGCCGGAGTTCCTCGTCGCGGACGAGCCCACGAGTGCCCTCGACGTCTCCGTGCAGGCGGGCGTGCTCGACCTGTTCCGGGATCTGCACGCGGAGTTCGGATTCGCCGCCGTCTTCATCACGCACGACCTGGCGGTCGTGGGTGATGTCTCGGACCGCGCCGTGATCCTCCGGCACGGCAGGATCGTCGAGGAAGGGCCGGCGGCGTCGGTCCTGGCCGCGCCCCGATCGGACTACGCACGCGATCTCGTCGCGGCCGTGCCGGTGCCGGATCCGGTGGTGCAGCGGGAACGCCGGGAGGGACGGCGATGACGGACGTGACCAGGCGTGCGGTCCTGCTCGGGGCGCTGGGTATCGGTGCGACGGGGGTGCTGTCGGGCTGCACTTCCGCTGTGGATCAGGCGCGGGAGGCGAGCGCGGCGCCGGGCTCCGGTGGCGGCACACTGGTTCTCGGCTCACTCGCGGACATCGATCCGAAGTCGATCTACAGTCAGTCGGTCACCACGATGGCGATCGGCCTGCTGGTGTGGGACACCCTGATCCGCGTCGATCGCCGCACGCGTACGCCCCAGCCCGCTGTCGCCCGCTCCTGGGACATCGCGCCGGACGGACGGAGTCTCGCTCTGCGGCTGCGCGACGACGTGCGTTTTCACACCGGACGGGCATTCACCTCGAAGGACGTCGCGTATGCGGTGTCGGTGTACGCCTCCGATGCCGCGGGATCGCAGCTCCAGGCGGCGGCGAAGGCGGTGACCGCTGTCGAGACCCCGGATCCGCACACCGCCGTCCTCCGTTTCGCCGCCCCCGTGCCCAATGTCTTCGACCTACTGGAGTTCATGCTGCTGGTCGACTCGGAATCCGCCGAGGAACTGCGTGCCGGTACGCGGTTCGTGGGTACCGGTCCGTTCCGCTTCGACGGTCGCGAGGTCGCCGCGAGCGCCCGGTTCCGCCGTTTCGAGGACTACTGGCGCGGTCCCGCGCAGCTCGACGGAGTCGTCCTTCGCGTGGTCCGCGACCCCGGCGCACTGCTGACCTCGATCCGCGCGGGCCAGTCGGACCTCGTCCTCGACGCCGCGCCCCGCGCACTGCGGCAGTTCCGCGATCGGTCGTTGTACCGCGTCACCACCGGCGATGTGAACGACGCCGCCTACTACGTGGGCGCCAACGTCGGCGCGCCCGTCCTGGCGGACAAGCGCGTGCGGCAGGCGATCTCGTACGCAGTCGACCGGGACCGGATCGCGGCGGAGGTCTTCGCGGGCACGGCCGTGCCGAGTTCTGCTCCCTGGGCGGCGAGCTCGCCCGGTTTCGACGCCGCGGCGGCCACGCACTACCGGAAGGACCCCGGGCGGGCGCGTGCCCTTCTCGCCGAGGCGGGCGGCCCACGCAGGCTCACGCTGAGCTATCCGACGGGTCTCGCTGCGGCGCCGGCGATCGCCGCGATCGTGCAGAACGATCTCGCGGAGGTAGGCATGACCGTCGACCTCGATCCGCGGGAGCAGGCGGCCTTCTCCCCGTTCCTCAAGTCCGGTCGCCACGAATTATGGGTGGGGCCGCACGGTTTCGGACAGTCCGATCCGCTCACCCTCGCCGGAGGCGCCGCTCCCTTCAAGCCGAAGGGCAACCTGTCGGGCTTCTCCACTCCCGACTACACGGCCCTGGTCGCGCGGCTGGCGGACGACGGCCCGGGACGACCGACGCTGCTGCGGCAGTACACCGACTACCTTCTGGACCAGCAGTTCGTCATCGATCTCGTGGTCTCGCCCGCCACGTACGTCTCGCCGGCGCGAGTCAAGGGACTGGACTGGAACCTCTACAAGTACGTCGATCTGTACGGTGTCACCGTCCGCTGATCACAACCAGCGGTAGCGGACCTCGGGGCGGCCGCGGCCGCCGTACTCGGTGACCCGCTCGCACAGCCGGTCGTCGGCGAGCCGCTCGAGATAGCGCCACGCGGTCACGCGCGACATCCCGGTCTGCGCGGCGACATCGGCGGCGCCGAGCGGTCCGTCCGCGTGCCGCAGTGCGCCGGTCACGGCCTCCAGAGTCGACGGGGCCATGCCCTTCGGCGCCGTCGTCTCGGCGGGGGCCTCGCGCAGCGCCGCGAAGGCGGCGTCCACCTCGCGTTGGCCGACGTCACCGCCGCTCAGTGCCTCGCGGAACGAGAGGTACCGGCGCAGCCGGTCCGCGAAAGCGGCGAAGGTGAAGGGCTTGATGAGGTACAGGATCGCGCCGCTCGCCATCGCGCCGCGCACGGTCTCGATGTCGCGGGCGGAGGTGATCACCATGACGTCGGGCCGCGGTCGGACGCCCGCGAGATCGGCGGCGAGGTCGAGTCCGTTGCGATCGGGCAGGCCCACGTCCGCGAGCACCAGGTCGACGGGTGGGCCGGCGACGGCGGACCGTCGGACCTCCTGCAATGCGGCGCCTGCGGTCCCGACGGTGCCGGCGAGCTCGAAACCGTCCAAGCGCCGGACGTATTCGGCGTGCGCGCGGGCGATCTGCGGCTCGTCGTCGACCACCAGCACCCGGATCGTCATCGCTCTCCTCCCGGCAGGCGCACCGTCACCGTCGACGGTGCGCGCTCCGCCTCGATCGTGCCATCCGCCTGGCGGACGACCTGGTCGACCAGGGCCAGACCGAGCCCGCCGCCGTGCAACCGCCCGCTCCGGTCCTTCGTCGAGTAGCCCCGTTCTCTGGCGCGCGCGAACTCGTCGGCGGACATGCCCGGGCCGCTGTCGGTGACACGCAGCTCCCAGGTCCCGCCGGGGCTCGACGCCGAGAGTTCGACCCAGCCACCGGGACCGGCGGCGTCGATCGCGTTGTCCACCAGGTTGCCCAGGAGGGTGAGCAGCTGGACGTCGGGGAGCGGCGCCCGGCCGAGGTCCGTGCCCTCAGCGACGGTGAGCTCGACGTCGAGCGCGGACGCCGCGGCGGTCTTCGCCACGAGCAGCGCGACCGCCGACGGCGCGGGGTCCCCGGCGAGGCGGTCGATCAACTCCTGGGACGCGGAGCGGTCGGCGACGGCCAGATCCGCGGCCGCGCTCTCCTCGCCGAGCTCGATCATGGTGACCACGGCGTGCAGCCGGTTGGCGTGCTCGTGCGCCTGGGCGCTGAGCGCGTCGGCGAGGGAGCGGGCGGTGTCGAGTTCGCCGAGCACCGTCTGCAGTTCGGTGCGGTCGCGCACCGTGAGGACGGTCCCGAGCGGACCGGTGGGGCCGGTGACCGGGCGGCGGTTCACGAGCAGCACGCGGCTGCCGGTCACGTGCAGCTCGTCCTCGACGTCGGCGGCCCCGCGCAGCGACGGCGGGAGGTCGTCCTGCCGGACATCGCCGGCGGGGAGCTCGAGGAGCCGGCGGGCCTCGTCGTTGACCACCCGGGCCGGACCGTCCGGGGCGTCGGCGTCGAAGACGATCAGGCCCTCGGAGAGCGTGTGCAGAACGGCGTCGTGGTGCTCGTACAGGCCGCGCAGGTCGTGCGCCGAGAGCCCGAGGGTCTGCCGCCGCAGCCGCCGCTGCGCGAGCGCGGAGAGGGCCACGAGGAGCAGTAGCGCGGCGGAGACCACCGTGAGGATGCGAGGCAGGGCGTCGCGGACCTGATCGCCGAGACGGGCCCGGGTGACGCCGGCGGAGACCAGCCCGACGAGGGAACCGGCGGCGTCGTACACGGGGGTGACGGTACGGATCGACGGGCCGAGGCTGCCCGCGTAGGTCTCGGTGAAGGTCTCTCCGGCGAGGGCCCGGTCGATGGTCCCGGTGAACTTGCCGCCGATCAGCGCGGGATCCGCATGGCTCAGCCGCGTGCGGTCGGGCCGCATCACCACCACGAAGTCGAGGCCGCCGAGAGCGCCGACCCGCTCCGCGACGGGTTGCATCACCGCCGGCCCGTCGGGGGCGGCGAGCGCCGCCACCGTCGACGGGGAGGCGGCGAGCGCCACCGCGGCGGCCCTCGTCTGCGCCCGGGCGGTGCGGTCACCGTCGTCCCGTGCCTGCGTCACGACCAGCCACGACGCGCCCACGGCGATCGTCAGCAGGATCGCGACCTGGGCCAGGAAGGACTGGGCGGCGACGCTGCGCGTTCTGTTCCTCACGGTGAAGACGTTTACACAATGAACACAAGCTGTGCTGCAGGTCACAGTACTCGCAGTATCGATGCAGGCTTTTCAGCCCCATCGATCGAGGAGGACCCCGTGGCGGCTCAAGGAAAACGCGACCGGACGCACTGGTTGTACATCGCGGTGATCATCGCTGTGGTGGCCGGCGTGATCGTGGGCCTGGTGGCCCCCGAGTTCGGCAAGGGACTCAAGCCCCTCGGCGACCTCTTCGTCAGCCTGATCAAGATGATGATCAGCCCGGTGATCTTCTGCACCATCGTGCTCGGCATCGGGTCGGTGCGGGCCGCGGCGTCGGTCGGGAAGATCGGTGGCCTCGCGCTCGGCTACTTCATCGGCATGTCCACGTTCGCGCTGGGCATCGGCATCGTGGTGGGAAACCTGCTCAAGCCGGGCACGGGGCTCGGGATCCACGCCGACCCGACGGTCGGCGCGAAGTACGCCGACCAGGCGCACGCCGCGGGCGGAACGTGGGGATTCATCCAGGGCATCGTGCCCGAGACGCTGTTCTCCGCGCTCACCGCCGGCAGTGTGCTGCAGGCGCTGTTCGCGGCGCTGCTCGTCGGCTTCGCGCTGCAGGCCATGGGAACGGCGGGCGAGCCGGTGGTGCGGGCCGTCGCCGTGCTGCAGAAGCTGGTCTTCCGGGTGCTGGTGATGGTGCTGTGGCTCGCGCCGGTGGGCGCCTTCGGTGCCATGGCGGCCGTGGTCGGTGCGACGGGCTTCGACGCCGTGATCCAGCTCGGCTGGCTGATGCTGGCCTTCTACATCACCTGCGCGCTGTTCGTCTTCGTCGTGCTCGGAACGCTGCTGCGCCTGGTGACCGGGCTGAACGTCTTCAAGTTGGCCCGGTACCTGGGCCGCGAGTACCTGCTCATCGTCGCGACGTCGTCCAGCGAGTCCGCGCTGCCCCGGCTCATCGCCAAGATGGAGCACGCGGGCGTGGAGAAGACGACGGTGGGCATCGTGGTGCCCACCGGCTACTCCTTCAATCTCGACGGCACCGCGATCTACCTGACCATGGCCTCGCTCTTCATCGCCGACGCGATGGGCTCGCCCCTCAGCTACGCGGAGCAGTTCTCCCTGCTGGTGTTCATGATGATCGCGTCCAAGGGCGCGGCGGGCGTCACCGGCGCCGGTCTCGCGACGCTGGCCGGCGGCCTGCAGAGTCATCGCCCCGAGCTCCTCGGCGGCGTCAGCGTGATCGTCGGCATCGACCGGTTCATGTCCGAGGCCCGCGCGCTGACCAACTTCTCCGGCAACGCGATCGCCACGCTGCTCATCGGCAGGTGGACCTCGACGGTCGACCTGGCGCAGACCCAGCGCGTGCTGGACCGGCAGGTACCGTTCGACGAGGCCACCATGGTCGACGACCACGGCGCCGAGGAGCCGGCCGATGCGAAGGCTGTCCCCGCGAGCTGAGTGCGTCGCCGAACGGAAGCCGTCCCGACCGTCCGCGGTCGAGACGGCCTCCGGCGTTGTACGACCGCGATCAGCGGGCGAACGCAGCGCGAACGGAGTCCTCGGTGAGCCCGTAGTCCTCGAGCGAATACGTGTGGTTGGGGCGGCGGGCGCCGGAGCGGCTGGCGTCGTGCATCGCCGACATCGACTGCCGCGCAGTATCGGTCAGCTCCAGGCCGAAGGCGCTGTAGATCGTCCCGACGGTGCCGAGCGGATCGGCCACCAGATCCCGGTAGTCGACGTCCACGAACTGCGCGCCGCGGCCGGCGGCGGTGTGGCGGGCGCGGGCCTCGTCGAAGGCGGCCAGGCCGCGCGACCACGTGTCCAGCTGATCCGCGCCGATGGTCGCGCCGGTGAAGGCGGTCGACCAGCCCTCGGTGGCGTGCTGCGCGAGTGAGCACACGGAGGCGATGATCGTCTCTGCGGGCCTGTGGCACTGCACGATCAGCGCGTCCGGGTAGACCTCGAGCACGGCGTCGAGCGCGAAGAGGTGGCTCGGGTTCTTGAGCACCCACCGCTTGCCCGGGTCGTTCATGCCGATCAACTGCAGGTTCCGCTTGTGCCGACGGTATGCGGGCGTCCAATCCTGCTCGGCCAGCCAGGCCGCGTACGACGGGACGTGCGCGAGGCACTCGTACGAGACGGAGTGCACGGATTGGCGCAGCAGCTGCCAGCACTCCTCGACCTCGGAGGCCGACATGTAATGCAGCCCCATGAATTCCGGGTGCTCGGTGTGGTGCTGCGCGTACTGCTCGTCGAGGAGCTTGTAGACGGGGTTCTCCGCCCAGGTCTCCCGGGGCGGCCGCGGCTGCGGGACCTCCGCCAGCCACATCTGCAGGCCCTGGTTCCCGGGGTCGGCGTCGAGCAGGCGGTGCAGCGCCGTCGTGCCGGACCGGGGCAGCCCGGTGACGAACATCGGCCGCTCGACTGCGGTCTCGGCATGGTCCGGGTTCGCCGCGAACGCGGCCTCGCTGATGAGCCGGGCCGACAGGGCGCCGCGGAGGAAGACGCGCGAGAGCTTCGATCCGAGCTCGGTGAGCTGCGCCTCGTCGCGGTAGGAGTCGAGCAGCACCTGCAGCGCCTCGCGGTAGCCGTCCGACGGGTCGCCGAAATCGCTGAGCCCGGTGCGGCGCATGGCCGATTCGTGCAGGTCGTCCACCGTGCCGACGGACGTGGTGATCTCAGACATGGAACTCTCCGCAGTTGACGTCGAGCGTCTGGCCGGTGATGCCGGACGCGCGGGGGGAGGCGAGGAACAGGACGGCCGAGGCCACCTCGTCCTCGGTGGGCAGGCGCCGCAGGTCGGAGTTCTTCGCCGCGTCGGCGTAGTCCTCCTCCACCGTGACTCCCTTGGTGCTCGCGCGGTATTCGAAGTAGGCCTTGAGCGTGTCGCCCCAGATCCAGCCGGGCACCACGGAATTGATCCGAATGCCTTCGGGGCCGAGCTCGGTGGCGAGCGACTGCGCCAGCGCGAGCTGGGCCGTCTTCCCCGCCTTGTAACCGCCGTAGCGCAGATCGGAGTGGCGGATCACCATCGAGTTCACATTGACCACCGCGCCTCCGCCGTCGGCAGTTGCGAGGGCCTCGCGGAAGGCGAGCACGGTGCGCAGCGCCCCGAGCGCCATGAGGTCGACGCTCTGCAGGATGTGCGCGGGGTCGGTCTTCACCAGGCGTTGCATCGACGGGTAGGTGAAGGCGTTGTTCACCACGGCGTCGACGCGGCCGAACCGCTCCTGCACCTGTGTCGCCAGCGAGGCGAGCGACGCCTCGTCGGTGATGTCCGCGGGAATCGCGACGGCACCGCTGATCTCGGCGGCCATCGCCTCCAGCCGCTCCGCGTTCCGCGCGACGAGGACGACCTGCGCCGCCTCGTCGGCGAACCGTCGGGCGAGGACGGCTCCCAGGGCCGGGCCGGCGCCCGCGATGACGACGACTCTGCCGTCCAGACCCAGACCGGGCATCAGCCGACCATCCTTTCGCCGATGAGGCGCTGCCGCTCCGCGATCCGTGCGCTCCAGGACGCGGGGGTGATGCGATTGGCCTCGTAGTGGGGGAGACGCTGCGCGACTTCGGCGAGCGGAACCACCTCGGCGGTGGGGCCGTCCGTGGCGGTGAGCGCCGTCTCCGTGCGCTGCCACCGGAACTGCAGGTAACCGCGCCGGTGACCGAGCGTCTCGACCCAGTTGGTGACGCCGGGATCCTTCTGCGCGACCACGATCCGGATCATGCCGTCCGGATCCACTTGTGCCTGACTGCCGTTCAGCGAGGTCTGGTGGTGGATGTAGTCGAGAGAGATGTACCAGAGGCTGCCGAGCTGGAATCCGAGGTACGGGGCGTCGCCGCGGGGCACGGTGATGATCAGGGCCTGGTCGTCGGCGAGGTCGTAGTGCCCGACAGAGGAGAACTGGGTGGCGAGCCCACCCGGCGTGAGTCGCGGCGCCGTCAGCGTGTTCACCGGCAGCGGGTCGTAGAACCACTTGGGGAACTGCAGCCAGGTCTTCACGCGGTTCACCAGCTGCTTTCCGGCGGAGGAGTACCGCTTCGTCAGGAGATCGGCCGTGACCGGTGGGGGCGCGGTACCGGCGGTATCCGTGCGGGCGATCGCGAAGGTGCTGCGCTGCGCGGACCAGTCGTCGAAGACCTCACGGATCACCAACTGCGCCTTGCCCGCGGGGAGTCGGTAGTAGCCGGGGGCCGGCTCGCCGGGGCCGAAGCGCACCTCGAACCGCCCGTCGGCGTCGAAAGCCAGCTCGCGGTCGTCGAAGGCGACGGTGCTGGCCGGCACGTTGTCGTCGGTGTACTCGCCACCACCGAGCACCTGAAAGCTGATGTCGCACGTCGTGCCCCGGCGGCCCGTGACCACGTACTCGTGCGTGCCGTCGACCCGCGCCCCGAAGTACAGCGTGTCCGGGTTGTCGAGGCCCATCTTGGTGAACGGGCCGGTGCCGCTGAGCAGGAACGGGTGGTCCTTGTCGAAGTGGAAGGCGCCGTGCACGCACGCCGCGACGCCCTGGGCCAGGTACTGCAGCCCCTCCAACAGGTCGGCCTCGTTCTCGATGTGCGGCGCCGCGGCGACGAGGCCCTCGGCCTCCGTGATCGCCGCGACGAGCGGATCGCTGTACATCCCACCTCCCAGAGTGGTACAAATGTGGACCAATGTGGTAGAACCTGTTCCAGACGGTAGGCGCAGGAATCGGCGAGTGTCAAGGAGTCTCGATGACGGAACCGGTGGACTCGGTGGAATCGTCAGGTGCGGCGGGGCGGACGTCGCCGCCCACCGAACGGGTGGTGGCGGTGCTCGGCTTCCTCGCGCGGCACGAGCAGGAGCGGTTCGGGCTCTCCGAGCTCGCGCGCCGGGTCGGCCTGAGCAAGCCCACGTGCCTGGGTATCGTCTCGACGCTGGTCGAATCCGGATACCTGCTGCGCAACGACCGGGACAAGACGTACCGGCTCGGACCGGCGCTGATCCCCCTGGGGCGGGCCGCGCGGTCGTCCCTGCGCACCGATCCCGCCGGCGGCGACATCCTCACGGGGCTGTGGGAGGCGTTCGGGCATCCCGTCTCGCTCTCCGGCGTCGTGGGCGACCGGGTCACGGTGCTCGACGTGGCGGTCGACCCGGGCCGGCCCGCGATGGTCAAGGTGGGGGACAGCTACCCGTTCACGCCCCCGATCGGCCTGATGTACGTGCTGTGGGACCGCACCGGCCGGCTCGAGCGCTGGCTCGCGCGCGACCGGGTGCGGGCCGATGGCGACCGGCTGGCGCGGGTGATCGAGGCCTGTCGCAGCGACGGCTACCTCGTGGAACTGCTGACGCCCGCGGGGCAGCAGCTGTACCGACTCATGGCCGGCGTTCCCGGCGACATCCCGGCGGAGTTGCGCGCCCTCCTCGGCGAGGTGGTCGCCGGCATCGGAGATCGCGTTCACCTGCGCGGTGAAGCCGGTGCTACCGAGAGCTCGCAGAACGTCAGCGTGATCTCCGCACCCGTCTTCGACGCCGACGGGGCGCAGGCGATGGTGGCGAGCCTCTACGTCAGTGCCGAGCTCGAGGAGCAGGAGATCAGTGAGCGCGCAGCCGCTCTCGTCGCCGCGGCGGACCGGATCACCGTGCGCATCGGGGGTCGCAGGCCCGGGCGATGACTGTTGACAGGCGACGAGAACGAGTTCTACTCTCCGGATGTCAAACCTGTACCAGTGCGGTACAAATATGAACCGGAGGATCGGATGTCGTCACCGACTGCACCGTCGATCGCGGAGGGAGCCGCGGCTCCCGTCGCGGCGGACGCGGCGGATCACCTGCGGCGCCTGGAGGCGGAGGCCGTGTACGTCTTCCGCGAGGTCGCCGCCACTTTCGAGCGCCCCGTGCTGCTGTTCTCCGGCGGCAAGGACTCCGTGGTCATGCTGCACCTCGCCGCCAAGGCCTTCTGGCCCGCGCCGATCCCGTTCCCCGTGCTGCACATCGACACCGGCCACAACTTCGACGAGGTACTCGCCTTCCGCGACACCATGGCCGACCGGATGGGACTCCGGCTCGTGGTCGGCAGCGTGCAGGACGACATCGACTCCGGCGCCGTCGTCGAACCCACCGGCCCCGGCGCCACGCGCAACCGCCTGCAGACCGCCACGTTGCTGCGCAGCATCGCCGAGCACGGCTTCGACGCCGCCTTCGGCGGGGCCCGCCGCGACGAGGACAAGGCGCGCGCGAAGGAACGGATCTTCAGCTTCCGCGACCGCTTCGGCCAGTGGGATCCCCGCGCGCAGCGGCCCGAGCTGTGGAACATCTTCAACGGCCTGCACCAGAAGGGTGAGCACATCCGGGTCTTCCCGCTCTCCAACTGGACCGAGCTCGACATCTGGCAGTACATCGCGGCCGAGGGCATCGAGCTGCCGTCGCTCTACTACGCCCACGAGCGGGAGGTGGTCGAACGTGAGGGCATGCTCCTGTCCGTCGGCCCGCTGGTGAGGCCACTGCCGGGCGAGACGCCCGAACGGCGGACGGTGCGCTTCCGCACCGTCGGCGATGCGACGTGCACCGGCGCGGTCGAGTCGGACGCCACCACGCCCGAGGCCGTGGTGACCGAGGTCGCCGCCACTCGCATCACCGAGCGCGGGGCCACCCGCGCCGACGACCGGATCTCCGAGGCGGGCATGGAAGACCGCAAGAAGGAGGGGTACTTCTGATGGAGGTCCTGCGCATCGCGACGGCGGGCAGTGTGGACGACGGCAAGTCCACGCTCATCGGGCGCCTGCTGTACGAGTCGAAATCGGTTCTGGAGGACCAGCTCAGCGCGGTCGAGGCGACCACGCGGGCCCGCGGCGAGGAGGGCGTGGACCTCGCGCTGCTCACCGACGGCCTGCGGGCGGAGCGGGAACAGGGCATCACGATCGACGTGGCGCACCGCTACTTCGCCACGGCCGCACGCAAGTTCATCCTCGCCGACACCCCGGGCCACGAGCAGTACACCCGCAACATGGTCACGGGCGCGTCCACCGCGGACGTCGCGCTGATCCTCGTCGACGCCCGGCACGGACTCACCCGGCAGTCCCGCCGGCACACCTTCCTCACGTCGCTCCTCGGCGTCGAGCACGTGGTGCTGTGCGTGAACAAGATGGACCTGGTGGACTGGGACCGCGGCCGGTTCGACGCGATCCGCGCCGAGTTCGCCGAGTTCGCGGCCAAGCTCGAGGTGCACGACGTCGAGGCGATCCCCGTCTCGGCGCTGCTGGGCGACAACGTGACCGAGCGATCGCCCAACACGCCCTGGTACGACGGCCCGTCGCTGCTCTACCACCTGGAGAACGTGCACGTGGTGAGCGATCGGAACCTCATCGACGCGCGCCTGCCCGTGCAGTACGTGATCCGCCCCCGCGACAGCGACTTCCGGGGCGTGGCCGGCACCGTCGCCTCCGGGGCGTTCGCGGTGGGCGACGAGGTGGTGGCGCTCCCGTCGGGCTTCACGACGACGGTGACCGAGCTGTACCGGCCCGGCGGCGCGAAGGCCGACCGGCTCGAGGCGGGGGAGGCGGCGTGCGTCCGCCTCGCCGACCAGCTCGACGTGGGCCGCGGCGACATGCTGTGCCGGCCCGCGAACCGACCCCAGACCGCCACCGACCTCGACGTCACCCTGTGCTGGTTCTCCGACACCGCACGCCTGACCGCGGGCACGGAGTACCGGATGCTGCACGCGCACTCGTCGGAGCCGGTCCGCGTCGAGGCCCTCGACTACCGACTGGACACCAGCACGCTGCACCGCGACCAGGACGCCGTGGAACTGGGCCTCAACGACATCGGCCGCGTGCAGTTGGTCGCTCGCCGCCCGGTGCTCTTCGACCCCTACCGGCGCAACCGCACCACGGGCAGCTTCGTCCTCGTGCACCCGCAGACCAACGAGACCGTGGCCGCCGGGATGATCTCCGGCCCCACCCTCAAGGCGAGCGCCGTGGTCTGGCACGGCGCGGCCGTCACGCGCGCGGAGCGCGCGACGCTCGGCGGCACCGTGTGGCTGACCGGGCTCTCCGCGTCGGGCAAGTCGACGGTGGCGTGCGAGCTGGAGCGCCTGCTCGTCGCCCGGGGGATCCCCGCGTACCGGCTCGACGGCGACAACCTACGGCACGGGCTCAACGCCGACCTCGGCTTCTCCGCCGCGGACCGTGCCGAGAACGTGCGGCGCGTGGGCGCCGTCGCGCAGCTGCTCGCCGACGCCGGCACCGTCGCCATCGCGTCCCTGATCAGCCCCTACCGGGAGGACCGCGACCGGATCCGGGCCCAGCACGTCCAGGCGGGCCTGCCCTTCGTCGAGGTCTTCGTGGACACCCCCGTCGAACTGTGCGAACAGCGCGATCCCAAGGGCATGTACGCCAAGGCGCGGGCAGGCGAGATCCCGGAGTTCACCGGTGTCAGCGCGCCGTACGAGGAGCCCGAGCGACCCGAGCTGGTACTCCGTCCCTCCGACGGGGAACCCGTGGAGCAGGCACTCGTGGTGCTCGATCGCTGGCTGAAACTCCGCTCGTGAATCACCCGTCTAAACTGGGCGGGTGCACGTAGACACGGTGACCCACGCCGCCTCCACGCCCGATGTCGACCAGCCGTACCGCGAGCTCGGACTCAAGGACGACGAGTACCAGCGGATCCGCGAGATCCTCGGCCGGCGCCCCACCGACGCCGAGCTCGCCATGTACTCGGTGATGTGGTCGGAGCACTGCTCGTACAAGAGCTCGAAGGTGCACCTGCGCTACTTCGGCGAGACCACCACCGACGAGATGCGGTCGACCATGCTCGCGGGCATCGGTGAGAACGCGGGCGTCGTCGACATCGGCGACGGCTGGGCCGTGACCTTCAAGGTCGAGTCGCACAACCACCCGTCGTACGTGGAGCCCTACCAGGGCGCGGCCACGGGCGTCGGCGGCATCGTCCGCGACATCATGGCCATGGGCGCGCGGCCGATCGCCGTCATGGACCAGCTGCGCTTCGGCCCGGCCGACGCCCCCGACACCCGGCGCGTGCTCGACGGTGTGGTGCGCGGCGTGGGCGGCTACGGCAACTCCCTGGGCCTGCCGAACGTGGGCGGCGAGACCGTCTTCGACGCCTCGTACGCGGGCAACCCGCTGGTCAATGCCCTGTGCGCCGGCGTGCTGCGCACCGAGGACCTGCACCTGGCCTTCGCCTCCGGCAAGGGCAACAAGATCATCCTGTTCGGCGCCCGCACCGGCCTCGACGGCATCGGCGGCGTCTCCGTGCTGGCCTCCGAGAGCTTCGACGCCGACGAGAAGCCCAAGAAACTGCCGTCGGTGCAGGTGGGCGACCCCTTCATGGAGAAGGTGCTCATCGAGTGCTGTCTGGACCTGTACCGCGAGAAGCTCGTGGTCGGCATCCAGGACCTGGGCGGCGCGGGCCTGTCCTGCGCCACCTCCGAGCTGGCCGCGGCCGGCGACGGCGGCATGTACGTCGACCTCGACCAGGTGGCCTGCCGCGCCGAGGGCATGAGCGCCGCCGAGATCCTCTCCTCCGAGTCGCAGGAGCGCATGTGCGCCGTGGTGACCCCGGAGAACGTCGACGCCTTCATGGCGGTCTGCGCCAAGTGGGACGTGCTCGCCACCGTCATCGGTGAGGTCACCGACGGCGAGCACCTCGTCATCGACTGGCACGGGGAGACCGTGGTCGACGCCCCCGCCCGCACCATCGCCCACGACGGCCCCGTCTACAACCGGCCCGTCGAGCGCCCGGCGTTCATGGACGCGCTCATCGCCGACACCTCCGCGGAGCTCGCCCGGCCGCAGACCGACGAGGAGCTGCGCGCGACCGCGCTGAAGCTGCTCGCCTCGCCCGCGCTGTGCTCGCGCCGGTTCATCACCGAGCAGTACGACCGCTACGTCCGCGGCAACACCGTGCTCGCCGAGCACGCGGACGGCGGCGTCATCCGCATCGACGAGACCACGCAGCGCGGCATCGCCCTGTCGACCGACGCCTCGGGCCGGTACACCTACCTCGACCCGTACACGGGCGGCAAGCTCGCCCTGGCCGAGGCCTACCGCAACGTGGCCGTCACCGGCGCCACCCCGAAGGCCGTCACCGACTGCCTGAACTTCGGCTCGCCGGAGGATCCGGGCGTGATGTGGCAGTTCCAGCAGGCCGTGCACGGCATCGCCGACGGCTGCGTCGAGCTCGGCATCCCCGTCACCGGCGGCAACGTCAGCTTCTACAACCAGACCGGCAGCACCGCGATCCTGCCGACCCCGGTGATCGGGGTCCTCGGCGTGATCGACGACGTGCGGCGCCGCATCCCGACGGGTCTCGGAACCGAGCCCGGCGAGACGCTGTACCTGCTCGGCGAGACGCACGACGAGTTCGACGGCTCCATCTGGGCCCAGGTCGAGCACGACCACCTCGGCGGCGTGCCGCCGCGCGTGGACCTCGCCCGCGAGAAGCTGCTGGCCGACGTGCTCACCGCCGCCTCGCGCGACGGCCTCGTCTCCGCCGCGCACGACCTGTCCGAGGGCGGGCTGTGGCAGGCCGTCGTCGAGGCCGCGCTGGCGGGCGAGACGGGCTGCCGCCTGCTCCTCCCCGAGGGTGCCGACCCCTTCGTCCAGCTGTTCTCGGAGTCGACGGGCCGTGTCCTCGTCGCCGTGCCGCGCACCGAGGAGACCCGGTTCGCGGCGATGTGCAACGCCCGGGAACTCCCGGCGGTGCGCATCGGCGTGGTCGACCAGGGCAGCGACTCCGTCGAGGTGCAGGGGCGGTTCAGTGTGACGCTGGCCGACCTGCGCGCCACGCACGAGGGCACGCTGCCCGCGATCTTCGGCTGATGGCGGCACCGTCGGGCGAGAACACCGCGGCCGCGCCGACCGATCCCGGCCTGCACGCCGGGCTCCGCGCCCGGCACCTGATCATGATGAGCCTCGGCTCCGCGATCGGCGCGGGGCTGTTCGTCGGCGCCGGCAAGGGGATCGCGCTGGCCGGACCGGCGGTCCTCATCGCCTACGCGGTGGCGGGTCTCGTCGTGATCGCCGTCATGCGCATGCTCGGCGAGATGGTGGCCGCGGACCCGAACCCCGGCGCGTTCTCCTACTACGCGGGCCGGGCCCTGGGGCCCGGCGCGGGCTTCGCCGTCGGCTGGCTGTGGTGGGTGCAGCTGTGCCTCGTGGTGGCCGCGGAGGCCGTCGCCGCGGCGGCGATCCTGAACGGGCTGCTGCCCGGCGGGCCGCCGGTGTGGGTGTGGGCGCTGGTCTTCATGGTCGCGTTGACCGGGCTGAACCTGGCCGGGGTCCGCGGCTTCGGCGAGTTCGAGTTCTGGTTCTCGCTGATCAAGGTCGTCTTCGTGGCGCTCTTCCTGATCATCGGCGTGGGTTACCTGCTGGGCTGGACGTCGGCCCCGTCGCCCGGTCTGGGCAATCTCACCGACTTCGCGCCCCACGGGATCAGCGGCGTCGTGGCCGCGCTGCTCGTGGTGGCCTTCGCCTTCGGCGGCATCGAGATCGTGGCGGTGGCCGCGGCTGAGACCCAGGACCCCGAGCGCACCGTCGGGCGGGCGATCCGCGCGACCGTCTGGCGGATCCTCGTGTTCTACGTCGGCAGCGTCGCCGTGATCCTGCTGGCGCTGCCCTGGGACGATCCGGCCGTCGCGAAGGAACCCTTCGTGGCCGTGCTCCGCGCGGCCGGTCTCCCCGCTGTCGGCACGACGCTCGGTGTGGTCATCGTCGTGGCCCTACTGAGCTCGCTCAACGCGAACCTCTACGGCAGCTCCCGGATGCTGTACTCGCTCGCCGAGCGGGGTATGGCGCCGGCGGTCGCCGCGCGCGCCAACGGCTCGGGCGTGCCCGTCCCCGCGGTCCTGGCCAGCTCGGTGATCGGATTCCTCGCGGTGCCCGCGACGTACGTCTGGGGCTCCGAAGTGCTCGACCGCCTGCTGGCGGTCGTCGGTTCGACGCTCATCGTCACCTGGCTCGCGACCATCGCCTCCCAGATCGTGCTGCGACGCCGCGCCGAGCGCGACGGGACGCGGCTACCGCTGACGATGTGGGCCTACCCCTATCTGTCCTGGGCAGTGCTCGTGGTGCTGCTGGGCATCGTGGTCCTCGCGATCGCGAACGACGACGTCCGGGAACAGGTGCTCTCCACCGCCGCGGTGGTCGCGGTGCTGTGGGCCGTCGGCACCGTGCACGCACGCCGTCGCACCCGCGACGGTGCGGTCACCGCGGGTCCAGGCGGCCCCGCGCGCGGCTGAAGGCGTCCGCGGCGTCGGCGTGACGGGCGCCGTGGCCGACGGACAGGGCGACCATCATGCTCTCCGTGACGGCGTCCAGCGCCTCCGGAGCGAGCAGGCGGGCCATCGCGAGCATCGCGATGCCGTGCGTGCTCGCCCACGCCTCGCCCGCGCGGACACCGGTGATCGCGGTATCGCCTCCCGGGTACGCCCGTGCGACCCTGCGCCGCATCGCTCCGAAGGCCCGTGCGCCCTCCTCCGTTTCCGCGGGTGCGGCGTTCTGCACCAGTTCCGCGCGCTGTCCCGCGGCCCACTCGGGCGAGGTGTACTGGAACATCAGGCTGTACAGGTGCGGGTGCGCGGCGGCGAAGCGCAGGTAGAGCAGGCCCTGCAGGTACAGATCGGCCAGCGGATCCGCGGTCTCGCCCACCGACTCCATGAGGTCGGCGAACTCGCCGAAGCCGCGCTCGCGGACCGCCGCCGCCACTGCGCCGACGCTGCCGAAGCGGGTGTAGACGGCCATCGTCGAGACGCCGGCCTCCGCCGCCAGGCGGCGGACCGTGAGCTTGTCGACGCCGTCGGAGTCGACGATGCGGTGGGCGAGCGAGACCAGGGTCTCCCGGACGTCGGTGGAGGGTTGCGGGGTGCTCATAACAGCGTTATGGTCTGCCTATAACGTTGTTATAGGCAAATCGGGAGGTTCCCATGACCGCCACCCTGTCCACCAACCCCTTCCTCACCGGCGAGTACGCGCCCGTCCGGGGGGAACTGACCGAGCACGACCTGACGGTCACCGGCACCCTGCCGGACTGGCTCGACGGCCGCTACCTGCGCAACGGTCCCAACCCGATCGCCGACGTCGATCCCGACACCTACAACTGGTTCACCGGCGACGGCATGGTGCACGGCATCCGCCTCGCCGGCGGCCGCGCCCTCTGGTACCGCAACCGCTGGGTCGACTCCGCGGCCGTCGCCGCGCGACTGGGGCGCCGCGCACCGTCGGAGCAGGGCCGGAGCTTCCTGCACGGGGCGGGCGCGAACACGAACGTGATCGGCTGGCAGGGCCGGACCCTCGCGCTCGTCGAGGCCGGGCTCGCCTGCGCCGACCTCACCGAGGAACTGGACACCGTGGACGTGTGCGACTTCGACGGCACGATCCGCGGCGGGTACACCGCACACCCGATCGAGGACCCCGAGACCGGGGAACTGCACGCGATCTCGTACCACTTCGGGCGCGGGAACACCGTGCAGTACTCGGTGATCGGCACCGACGGTCGCGCCCGCCGGACGGTCGACGTCACGGTCGGCGGCAGCCCGATGATGCACGCCTTCTCGCTCACCCGCAGCTCCGTCGTGATCTACGACCTGCCCGTCACCTTCGACACCCGGGCCGCCGTCGCGCGCGCCGTCCCCGGCCCCCTGCGGCCGCTCGCCGGCCTCGCACTCGGGGCGATCGTGGGCCGCGTGCCGATGCCCGGGCCGATGGCGCACCGCCTGCCCCGCACCGGCTCCGGGCCGCTGCCCTACCGCTGGGACCCCGCCTACCGGCCGCGCGTGGGCATCCTGCCGCGCGAGGGCACGGACGCCGACACCGTGTGGATCGACGTCGATCCCTGCTTCGTCTACCACCCGATGAACGCCCACGACGTGGACGGCAGGGTCGTCGTCGACCTCGTGGTGCACGAGCGCACCTTCGACGACGACCGCCGCGGACCCGTCGAGGACGCGCACCACCTCGAGCGCTGGACGCTCGATCCCGCGACCCGCACCTGCAAGCGGGAGCCGCTGTGGGACGCGTCCGTGGAGTTCCCGCGCATCGACGACCGGTTCCTCACCGGCGCGCACTCCGACGGCTGGGTGGTCGGCAGCGAGAACTCGAACCTCTTCGGCGGCCTGCTCGGCCGGGTGCCCGCGAGCGGTGCGGAGCCGGTGGTCCGCCGCTTCGGCGCGGACGTCTCGCTGGGCGAGTTCACCTTCGTCCCGCGCTCGGCCACCGCGGACCAGGCCGACGGTGCCCTCCTCGGCCTGGTCACCGACCGGCGCGAGGACACCACCCGACTCGCGGTTCTCGACGCGCGGACCCTCGAGGACATCGCCTCCGTGGCGCTGCCGCAGCGGGTGCCCGCCGGTTTCCACGGGAACTGGCTGCCGACCGCCTGATCCGGGGGCGCTACGCGGTCAGGCGCGGCGCGCCTCCTTGGAGCGGTAGAGACCGGTGTCGGCGGCGGCGATAACCTCCTCGACGGTGCTCACCCCCGCCGGCGCGACCGTGGTGCCGATACTGGCGCCGACGGCGATCGGCGGCCCGTGCGTCACCTCGATCGGTGTGCGCAGGGTGCGGTGGATCAGCTGCGCCGCGTCACCGGGCGTGAAGGGCGGGGCCACGAGGATCGCGAACTCGTCGCCGCCCACCCGGTAGAGCCGCCCGGTTCCGCCGAGCGCCAGCCGCATCCGCTCCGCCACCGCCGCGAGGAGCGCGTCGCCGCCCGAGTGCCCCAGCAGGTCGTTGATCCGTTTGAAGTCGTCCAGGTCGATCAGGCAGAAGCCCGACGGGGCGGTGAGTGCGTGCAGGTCGGCCGCGAGTGAGCGCCGGTTGGGCAGCCCGGTGAGCGGGTCGTGGTGCGCCAGATGGTCGAGCTGTGTCTGCTGGGCGCGCAGCTCCGTCACGTCGTGGCCGACGCCGACGATCATCGCCGGCCGGTTGCCGTCGACCGGGGTGCGACTGGTGGCCCATCGGACCACGCCCTTGCGGTCGCCGATCACCACGCCGTGCGCCTCGAGGAAGACGGTGGCCTTCTCGTCGTCGACCCGGGCCAGCGTCTCCAGGGCGCGGACCACCTCGGACGGATCGTCGGCCAGCAACGGCAGGATGTCGTCACCCGTCGCGCCCAACCGTGTGCGGTTGACCTCCATGAGGTTCGCCATGACCGGGCTGGCGGAGAGCACGCGGCCGCTCTCGTCCGCGACGAAGACTGCGAGGCGCGCGTGCTCGAACATCATCCGCAGCCGCGCCTCGGCCTGGCGTTCGCCCTCCTCCGCGGAGCGCCGGGCGAGCTGCGCCGCGCGGTGCACGGCCGCCTGGCCGTCGATGATCCGCCCGGTGAGCGCCTCCGCGTAGCCGGCGGCGTATTCGGCGAGGATCAGCGCGGTCCGGCGCCGCATCTCGGCCGACGGTGCGCGCATGAGCGCGTCGGGCAGTGCGGCGATCGCCCGGCCTCCGGCGGCGGCGCCCTCCGGAACGGTGATCTGGAGCGCGACCAGGAGGCGGCCCGCGTCGCGCCCGACCGTGGGATCGAAGTCCTCGGCGGTGAGCGCGGCGATGATCAACTGGAACGCGTCGAGCAGGTCCGCCCGGACCATCGCGGCGGGGAGCGGGAGGTAGACGTCGTCCGCGATCGACATCAGGAACTCGTCCACGAGCAGCGCGACCACCGACTCGCCGCGCGCGAGGAAGCCCAGAGGAGAGGGGGATTCGGACATTATCCCTCCTCGTCTGCGGGTCTTCCGGGTCACTCTACGTGGGGCCGATCGGTCGGTTAGATTCGACTGTGCAATGACGAAACCCGAACCGCCCGCCGCGCCCGAACCCGATTCGCTGGACATGGACCGGCCCAACGGCTCTCGCCTGTACGACTACTTCCTCGGCGGCACCAGTTACCTGCCCGTCGACCGGGCGGAGGGCGAGGCGATCGCCCGGGAGGCCCCGCACTGGGCACTGGGGGCGCGCCTGACGCGGACCTTCGCGCGTCGGGCGGTGCAGGTGATGGCGGCCTCGGGCATCGATCAGTTCGTGGACCTCGGCTCGGGGATCACGGCGGGCGGTACGGTGCATCAGCTGGCGCGGTTCGTCCGACCCGACGCGCGCGCGGTGTTCATCCACCGCGAGCCGATCGCCTACGAGCTGGGGCGCCAGCTGGTCGGCGACGATCCGCACGCGGCCGTCCTCAAACTCGACATCCGCGACGCCGATGCCGTCCTCGATCATCCCGTGACGCGTGGGCTCATCGACTTCGACCGGCCCGTCGGGCTGCTCGCGGTGGGCGGCCTCGTCTTCATCCGGGACGAGGACGACCCGGGCGGGCTCCTGGCGCGGTACCGAGCGGCGCTCGCGCCGGGCAGCATGCTGGCGCTCTCGCACGTCGCGGACGACTCCGCGCACCCCGAGATCGCCGCCGAACTGCGCTGGGTCCGCCGCCGCTACGAACACACCGCGTCGCCGCTGCACGTGCGGTCCTGCGCGGAGATCCTGTCCTGGCTGGACGGGACCGAGATCCTCGACCCCGGACTCGTGCGGTACGGGCGGTGGCGCCCCGAGTACCCGCTCACCGCAGCGCAGTTGCGCTGCGACTACGGCTACGTCGGGGTGGGCCGGGTGCTGTAGACCCGGCCCGCGTCACCGCGCGGCGATCGGGATCGTCGTCACGATCCGGTCCGACGGTGTGGCGGCCCCGCCCGGTGCCTCGATCGAGATCCCGAACGTGGTGGCACCGTCGATCGACGTGACCGCCGCAGTCGTCGTGGGCCGCACGTCGGCCTGCGTCATCGTGCCGCGCGAGCGCGCGCCGCCCCCGGGATCCATCAGCCACATCTGGTAGACGGTGCCGTCCTGCGGCGGCGGGACGTCGTTCATCAGCACCACGCCGGCGTTGCGCTCGCGGGAGTAGATGAACGAGATCGTCGCATCGCCGACCCGCGCCTGCGCGGTGCGCGCGTCCGGTGCCGCGAGCACGATCTCGGTCTCCGACGGCGCGGGGCCGGGACGCTCGGAGAGCACCGTGCGACCGAGCACGACGCCCGCCGCCACCGCGACCGCGACGGCCGCCGCGGTGGCGACCAGGCGGACGTTCCGGCGCGACCGCTCGCGCCGGCGGCGCAGCGGGGTCACCCCCGGGTCGTCGACGACCCGGGCCAAGACGCGATCGAAGACCTCGGCCGGCGGTTCGACGCCGTCCTGCGCGGCCTGCGCGGCCATGGTCTCGCGGGCCGCGCCGACCCGGGCGTCGAAGTCCTCGCGCACCTCCGGCGACGCCGCGGCGCGGGCGGCCTCGATCTCCGCTTGCTCGTCGCCGTCGACGGCGTGCAGCGCGTACACCTCGGCGTCGTCGAGCAGCTCCTCGTCGGTCCGGCCGCTCATGACGGCATCCCGAGCGGCTCGAGGCAGCGCCGCAGGCGGGCGATGCCGTCACGGATGCGGCTCTTCACCGTGGCCAACGGAGCCTGCACCTGCTCGGAGACCTCGCGGTAGGTGTGCCCGCCGTAGTAGGCCAGCGTGAGCGCGTCCCGCTGCGGCTCGCTCAACGTGTCGAGGCAGTCGACCACGGCACCCGAGTCCTCCCGGCGCTCCGTCGCCTCCGCGACCGAGTCATGAGGGCGCTGGAAATCGTTCTGGGCGAACGTGTTCTCACGATCACCGCGTGAGCGCTCCGCGCGCACTCGGTCCACGGAGCGGCGGTGCGCCATGGTCACGAGCCAGGCCTCGGCGGAGCCGCGCGCGGCGTCGAACTCGGCGGACTTCCGCCAGGCCTCGAGGTACACCTCCTGGGTGACCTCCTCGCCGTAGCCGCGGTCGCCGATCACCCGCAGGGCCGTGCCGAAGACCAGCCGCCCCGTGCGTTCGTAAAGGTCGCGGAAGGCCCCCACGTCGCCGGCGGCGGTGCGCTCGAGCAGTTCGTCGGCCTCGGTTCGCGCACGGGTCATCGACGTGCCTCCTTCGTCCTTCCGTACCGTACCGGGTCCGGGCGTTCCGGACACAGTTCGGTGCGGCGACGGCGCCGGCGGCCGGCTCAGGACAGCGTGCACAGCGGGGCGATCCGGTCGAGCCCGCCCGTGGTCGGGGAGCTGAGGATCGTGCAGTCGTTGTATCCGAGCCGCCGCGCAGTGGCCCGGATCTCCGCCCACCGCGCCGGCGAGGCCGACGGGGTGCGGGACAGGACGAAGGCGCTGCGCCGCGCCGGATCGCCGACGAACGCCCACGAGTAGTCCGGGGCGAGGGCCGCGATCACGTAGTTCGGTGGGCCGTCCAGGGACTCCTGGGTCGGCACCCCCGGGAAGCTCACGTGCAACTGTGCCGCGGTCCGCGGGTCCGTGACCCGCGCGTTGCCGTCGATGGAGGAGGTCGACCCCGTCCAGGTGGTGCACGAGTTGTGCACCGCGACATTGCTCGCGTCGATGATCCGGTAGGTCGCCGTCGTATCGCGTGCGCACTGCACGCTGAAGGGAGCGGGCATCGTGGCGAGCTGGTGCCACGTGCCCGCGTACCGGGCGACGTCGACCTTCCCGACCGGGCCGAGCGGAGCGGCGGCAGCGGGGGCCGCCGTGGCCCCGGCGAGGGCGAGGGCGGCGGCGGTGGCGAGCGCGGTGCGATTCATCGGGAAGCTCCTCGAGAGGTCGGGGGACGGAGGGGACGTATCAGTGGCGGGGCAGGGCCGGCCGGTCATGCCGGCTCTCCGGGGCGAGGACGATCTGCTGGACGTCGAGGTATCCCGACCGGAAGCCCGCCTCGCTGTAGGCGAGGTAGAACTCCCACACCCGGCGGAACGCCGCCGAGTCCGCCGGCGGCGGAAGGGAATCGGGATCCTCGAGGAAGCGCTCGCGCCACAGCCGGAGGGTCTCGGCGTAGTGCATGCCGAACCGGTGCCGGGCGCGGACGGCGAGGCCCGCGCGCCCGGCCGCGGCGGCGATCGCCTCGGTGGAGGGGAGCATGCCCCCGGGGAAGACGTACTTCTGGATCCACGTGTAGGTGCGCAGGCTCGCCAGCATCCGGTCGTGCGGCATGGTGATGGCCTGCACCGCGATCCGGCCGCCCGGCGCCACCCGGCGC
Source organism: Tsukamurella sputi (assembly GCF_007858445.1). GTDB lineage: Bacteria > Actinomycetota > Actinomycetes > Mycobacteriales > Mycobacteriaceae > Tsukamurella > Tsukamurella sputi. The sequence goes on from NZ_VIGV01000004.1 coordinate 79,516, forward strand.
GCCAGGACCTCGAAGTACTCGTCCCAGTGCGCCGCGCCCACCGCCTCGATCATCTCGACCGAGACGACGGCGTCGTACTCGCCGTCGACGGCACGGTAGTCGAGCAGGTCCACCCGCACTCGATCGGTCAGTCCGGCCTCGCCGATCCGGCGCAGGGCGAGGTCGCGCTGCTCCACCGACAGGGTCACCGAGCGCACGGTCGCGCCGCGTGCGGCGGCGCGCAGGCACAGCTCGCCCCAGCCGGTTCCGATCTCGAGAAGCCGGGTCCCCGGGCCGACGCCCGCGGCGTCGAGGAGGCGATCGATCTTCGCGCGCTGGGCCTCCGCGAGCGCCGCCCAGGTCGCTCCGGTCGGGTCGGGCGCCCGAGTGACGCCGGGCTCGTCGTCGTGGAGCTCCCGCGCGCAGAACAACGCGCTCGAGTAGGTCAGCGTCTCGTCGAGGAATCGCGCGAACAGCTCGTTCGACAGGTCGTAGTGGTGGGAGACGTTGGCCTGCACGTGATCGGGCGTGCCGAGCTCGGTGTCCGGCCGGGCGATCGCGGCGAGACCGCGCAGCGACTGGAGCCAGCGGGGGACGAGCACGGGCATCCGCTCCGCCAGGGCGGTGAGCGTCGCGGCGAGGTCCGGCGCGTCCCACTCCCCGGCGACGTAGGCCTCGCCGAAACCGATGAGGCGGGCGGTGCCGATCCGGCGGTGGACCGCATCGGGCGCGCGCAGGATGATCGCCGGGCCCGCCGGCCGGGGGTCTCCCGGGCCGGCGAGGGCGACGCCGCTGCGCGAGGTCGCGGCGCGGAGGAGGGCACGAGCGGCGCGACCGAAGACGCGGGCGCGCAGCCCCGCCGGGACCGGGACGGCGAGGTCGAGATCACGGGCGGGCAGGGCTTCGAGTTCGACGGTCACTGTTTCGCTTCCTGTTCGACGGTGGCGGGACGGGGGAGCAGGGGCAGGCCGCAGGCCCACAGGCGGATGCCGTGCAGCCGGATCCGCGCGGCGACGACGAGCGGCACGAGCGGAGCGCGCAGCTGCGCGAGCAGGATCCGTCGTGGGGTCGCCGGCCTGCGCGTGCCGCGCCAGTGCGCGGTGAACGGTGCGCGGCCGGGCCGTTCGAGCACCACGTCGATCGAGAGGGTCTCGGCCGGCTCCGGCATGCGCAGGCGGTAGACACCGTCGATCGGGTGGAAGGGCGAGACGAAGAACTCCTTGGCCACGCTCGCGCCGGAGCGGGCCTCGGGGCCGAGCACGTAGGCGTGCCTGCCGCCGTAGGTGTTGTGCACCTCCGCGACCACGGCGGCGACGGCCCCGAACTCGTCGTGGCACCAGAAGACCGTGAGCGGATCGAAGACGTAGCCCAGGCACCGGGCGTTGAGCAGCGCGGTGATCGGACCGCCCGGCACCTCGACGCCGTGCTCGCGCAGAACCTGCTCCACCCGGCTCCGCAGGGTGTCCGCACCGTCGGCCGCCGGCGAGAGGTGATCGGCCGCACGGAAGCCCACCACGGGCCGCAGCCAGCGCGGCACCCGCGGCGGAGCGTCGACGTCGATGAACCAACTCGCGCTCCGATAGCGGAAACCGTGCTCGATCGGCGACCGTCGCAGGTGGCCGATCTCGGTGTCGTACATCGCGGGCGCGAGGGTCACGGCGCACCTGCTTCGATCCGCGCGGCGGCCCGCATCCCCGATGCCGCGCCGTCCTCGTGGAAGCCCCACCCGTGGTAGGCGCCGGCGAACGCCAGTACCGGGCCGGAGATCTCGTCGAGCCTGCTCGCCGCGGCGACCGACTCCACGGTGAACGCCGGATGCTCGTAGTCCAGCTCCGCGAGGACCCGCCGCGGATCGACCAGGTCGTCGCCGCCCAATGTGACCAGGGCGGTCTCCCCGCCGCTGGGCAGCCCCATGAGCCGGTTCAGGTCGTAGGTCACGCAGACGCGCCCGCCGCTGCCGGCGAGGTAGTTCCACGAGCCGCGCGCGTTCTGCGTGCGCGGGAGCAGCGACGTGTCCGTGTGCAGGAGGCCGGGATTCGGGGTGTACCGGATCGCGCCCAGCAGTTCCCGTTCGAGCGGAGCGGGGTCGTCGAGGAGCGCGAGCGCCTGGTGCGGGTGGACGGCGACGACGGCACCGTCGAACTCCTCCGCCCGGCCGGCGTCGTCGACGATCCGCACGCCCCGCGCGGTGCGCGCCAGCGAGCGGACGCCGACGCCGGTGCGGACGTCGGCGACGCCGGCGGCGATCCGCTCGACGTACCGTGCGGAACCGTCGACCACGGTGCGCCATTGGAGCGAGCTGCCCACTGAGAGCATCCCGTGATTGGCGAGGAACCGGAACAGGTAGCGGGCCGGATAGGCGTCGACGTCGTCGGGCGGGCACGACCACACGGCGGCGACCAGAGGGCGCAGGAAACCGTGGACCAGGCGGTCGCTGAAGCCCTCCCGGCGCACGAACTCCCCGAGCGGGACGTCCGCAGTGCCGTCGTCGAGATGCCGCCGGGCGCTGCGGTGGAATCGTGGCACCTCGGCCAGCAGCCGCAGGTGCCGCGGGTCGACGAGGCGGCGCGGCGAGGGGATCAGACCCCGCAGGCCTTTGCCGCCCGCGAACTCGACGCCGCGGGCGTCGTCCCGGATCGACATGCTCATCTCCGCGTCGCGGGTCGCGACGCCCAGCTCGTCGAAGAGCCGGCACAGGACGGGGTAGGTGCGGTCGTTGTGGACGAGGAAGCCGGAATCCACGTGCACCGGAGCGCCGAGACCCAGGTCCACCGCATGGGTGTGCGCGTGCCCGCCGAGCCGTCGGTCGCGCTCGTAGAGCGTCACCCGGGCGGACCTGCTCAACTCGTGGGCGGCGACGAGTCCGCTGACTCCGCTGCCGACGACGGCGAAGCGTCTGCTTCCACTGTTCATGCCCGTCATTCGGAGCCGTGCGGCCGGCGGATGGGATTGTGCGGGGAGATTCTTCCCACCCTGTGCGGAGACGGTTCCGGCGTTAGCGTGGAGGCATGGGAATCCAACGATCGGCAGTCATCGACGCCCCCGTGGACGAGGTCTTCGCCTGGTTCTCCCGGCCCGGGGCCTTCGCCCGCCTGCAGGCCCCCTGGGTACCGATGCGCCTGCGCTCACAGGCGGATTCGTTGAAGAACGGCGTGACCATGATCGACCTGCCCGGCGGGCTGCAGTGGCGCGCCGAGCACGACCCGTCGGGATACGTCGAGGGGCGCCGCTTCGTCGACGAGGTGACCGCCGACGGCGTCCGCTCCCTGCCCGCCGGCCTGTTCCCGTGGCGGCACGTGCACGGCTTCGAGCCGGTCGATGCGGCGCGCACGCGGGTGACCGACGAGGTGCACACGCCCGTGCCCGAGGCCCTGCTCTCGGAGGTCATCGAGTTCCGGTACCGGCGCCTGGCCGGCGACCTCGCCGCGCACCGTCGCGCCGCGAACGCGGGGCTGCGGCCGTCCACCATCGCGGTCACCGGGGCCTCCGGCCTGGTCGGCAAGGACCTCACGGCCTTCCTCAGCACCGGCGGGCACCGCGTGCTGCGACTGGTGCGCGGCGCACCGCAGTCCGAGGACGAGCGTCGCTGGGATCCCGAGGCGCCGGACCCCGCCGCCCTGGAGGGCGTGGACGCGGTGATCCACCTCGCCGGTGCCGGCATCGCCGGCCGGTTCACCGACGAGCACAAGCGCGCGATCGAGGAGAGCCGCATCGAGCCGACCCGCCGGCTCGCCCGGGCCGCGGCGCAGGCCGGTGTGCCGGTCTTCGTGAGCGCCTCGGCCGTCGGCTACTACGGCCGCGACCGCGGCGACGAGGTGCTGACCGAGACCGCCGCCGGGCCCGCCGAGGCCGACTTCCTCTCCGAGGTGGTGCGCCGGTGGGAGGACGCCGCGCACGACGGCGCGGGGGAGGGCACCCGCGTGGTGACGGTGCGGACGGGGATCGTGCAGGCGCCGCAGGGCGGCACGCTCGGTCTGCTCCTGCCGCTCTTCCGCCTGGGCCTCGGCGGGCGGCTCGGCGACGGCCGGCAGTGGCAGCCGTGGGTGAGCATCGACGACCTCGTCGACGTCTACCACCGCGCGGTGTGGGACACGGAGCTGTCGGGCCCCGTCAACGCCGTGGCGCCGGGCGTCGTCCGTAACGCGGTCTACACGCGGGCCCTCGGGCGGGCCGTGCACCGGCCCACCCTGCTCCCCGTGCCCGCCTTCGGCCCCGCACTGCTGCTCGGACGGGAAGGCGCCGACGACCTCGCCTTCGCCTCCCAGCGGGTGCGTCCGGCCGTGCTCGAGGAGCGCGGACACCCGTTCCGGCACCCGAGCATCGAGCGGGCGCTCGCGCACCTGCTCGGCGGCTGAGCGGCGCTCAGAACTCCCAGGTGTGCACCGGGTTCCCCTCGTGCATGTGCTGGACGTAGTCGGCCAGCATCCCGCGCAGCGCCTGCGCGCGGGTCTCGCCGGCCGCCTCGCGGTTCGCGACCGCCTGCCGTTGCCACGACGAGCCCGTCTGGCGGGAGATGCACCGGCCCTCGAGCACCTGCATGTAGCGCTCGCGTGAGCGCGAGCCCACGCCGTAGGCCTTGAGGCCCTCGTCCATCAGGGGGAGCAGGCGGCGCAGCACCAGCTCGTCGGGCCGGATCCACCCGACGTTCGGCCAGTACAGGCCCGCGTCGAAGGCGTCCCGGGCGCCGGAGTGCAGGTTCTCGGTCGCCGCGTCAAAGCTCATCTGCGTCCAGATGGGGCGGTCCGCCTCGACCAGCGCGCGGACCACGCCGTAGTAGAAGGCGGCGTTGGCCATCGTGTCGACCACCGTCGGGCCGGCGGGTAGCACGCGGTTCTCCACACGCAGATGGGCGTGCCCGTCGACCACGTCGTACACGGGCCGGTTCCAGCGGTAGACGGTGCCGTTGTGCATGCGCAGCTCGGGCAGCTCGGGGGACTCGCCGCGCGAGACCACCTCGAGCGGGTCGACGTCGCTGCACACCGGCAGTAGCGCGGGGAAGTACCGCGTGTTCTCCTCGAACAGGTCAAAGGTGGAGGTGATCCACCGTTCGCCGAACCAGACCCGGGGGCGCACGCCCTGGTTGCGCAGCTCGATCGGCCGGGTGTCGGTGGCCTGCTCGAACAGCGGGATCCGGGTCTCGTGCCACAGGGCCTTGCCGGCGAGGAAGGGCGAGTTCGCGGCGATCGCCACCTGCACGCCCGCGATGGCCTGCGCGGCGTTCCAGTGCGCCGCGAAGTCCTCGGGCGCCACCCGCAGGTGCAGCTGCAGCGAGGTGCACGCCGCCTCGGGCAGGATCGTGTCCGACGTGATGTCGAGCCGCTCGCCCACCACCGCGCCGGGGAGCGGCGCGCCCTCGATGTCGATCTCGATGTCCTCGCCGCGGGCCGCGAAGACCTGCTCGTTGAGGAGGTCGTACCGGGGGTTCGCGGAGAACCACTGCTTGCCGAAGTGCTCCTCCTCGAGGGTCGGGAGCATGCCGATCATCACGAGGTTCGAGCCCGCCGCCCGCGCGCGTTCGTCGGCCCGGTTCAGCGAGTCCCGCAGCGAGTCCTCGAGGTTCTCCGTGCTCTGGTCGACGAAGGGCCGCGGCGCCACGTTGATCTCGATGTTGAACTGGCCCAACTCGGTCTGGAAGTCCGGGTCGGCGATCGCGTCCAGGGCCTCCGCGTTCGCCATGGCCGGTTCCATCGCGTCGTCGACGAGGTTCAGCTCGACCTCCATGCCGAGCAGCGGTTCCGGCGGCGCGCCGTCGTCCGTGAACAGGCCCTCGGCGAGCATCCGGGCGATGGCGTCCGTTCCGCGTTGGACCTGGCGACGGAACCGCATGCGGTCCTCGCGCGTGAACACCCTGGCATCGACGTCGGCACCCATGACTCGCAGCTTTGCAGAAGCGGCGCGCGGCGCGGGCCGGATTCCGGGCATCGACACCGGGAGCGAATTCGCGATCGCAACACTCTTCGCTAGAGTGGCACCGCGAACAGCGCTGTCGGCGCTGCGGATCGACCCAAGGAGAGCACTCGTGCGGACCGTTCGGAACACCCTGGCCATCGGCGCGGCCGTCGTCGCCCTCGTCGCCCCCGCGGCGATCGCACAGGCGGACCCCGCCGGCGCACCGACGACCCCCGTCGACCGGTTGCTGCTGGCCGACGGCGAGTTCCCCGCCGGCTACGAGGTCATGCCGCTCTCGGTCGCGGAGCGGCTGGAGATGATCGCCCCGCTCAACCAGTTCGCGAAGAACCTCAAGGTCACTCCCGCGGAGTGCGCGCCCAAGGTCACGCCCGCGCTGCAGCAGCGCGCCAGCGACCTCCCCATGGTCAGCGCCTTCAGCGACCGCACCACCACCGGCCTCGTCGAGGTCCTCTCCACGGGGTCCGCGGGCACGAACGCGGACATGCTGAGCAAGTGCAGCGACGTCACCGTCGAGCTGGAGCCGAACGAGCAGGTCCCGGCCACCGCGCACATCCGCATCAAGGTGGCCCGCGCCTCCGTGCCCGGCGTGCCCGCGGGTGCCGTGGTGATCGCGACCCAGGGCACCGGCACCGTCAGCGTCAAGGGGAAGGACGGCAAGCCGGGCAAGGAGCGCAAGGTCGATGTGAACCAGATCGAGGGCGTCTCGCAGGTGCGCGGCCTGACGGTGGTCGTCACCGCATCGGGCTCGCAGGGCGGCAAGCTCGACCGCGGGGCCTTCGCGCAGACGCTGACCAAGGCCGTCGACAAGGTCCGCGACGCGAAGTAGGGCTCACCCGGCCGCGATGCCGTCGGCGCACCAGCGGGTGACCCCCGCCGTGACCGTGCGCCGGACCCGCGCGGTGAGCAGCGAGTCGGGTCCCTGCGCGAACGGGTCGGTGTCGAGCACGACGAAGTCGGCGGCGAGCCCCGCGGCGAGCACGCCGGCCTCGTCCTCCCAGCGGCACGCGTAGGCGGCGTCGCGGGTGGCGTGGCCCAGGGCCTCTGCGAGCGGCAGTGCGTACTGCGGCAGGTTCGGCGGCAGCGCCGGGTCGATCGCCGAGCGCCGCGTCGACGCGATGAACAGGTTCGGCAGCGGGGGATGCGGCGCCGTCGGGGCGTCCGAGCCGAACGCCAGGCGGGCGCCCGCCGCGGTGATCTCGGGCCACGGGTAGCCCCGCTCGCTCCGGTGATCGCCGAGGCTCGCGCGCCACGTCTCCTGGATCGCCGGGTCCGCGTGGACCGGCTGCATCGACGCCACCAGACCGAGCGCCGCGAGCCGGGCGATGCCGTCCTCGCCGACCACCTCGAGGTGCTCGAGGCGGTGCCGTCGCTCGCGCGGGCCGTTCGCGGCGATCGCGCGCTCCACCGCGGTGAGCGCGATGTCGGAGGCGGCGTCGCCGATGGCGTGCATCGCGACCTGCAGGCCGGCCGCGTCCGCCGCGCGGACCACGGGCTCGAGCTCGGCGAGCGGCCAGATCGGGCCCGGGTGGGAGCCGTCGGCGAAGGGCGCGCGCATGGCCGCTGTGCAGCTGTCGATCACGCCGTCCACCATGATCTTGATCCCGGCGATGCGGATCGGCCCGCCCCGCAGTCGCTCCGCGTGCGCCGCGGCCTCGGCCACCTGCGCGAGATCGCGTTCCGCGTCGCCGGACGGGACGATGAGCCAGTGCGCGGCGATCCGCATCGCGAGGCCGTCGGCCGCCGCCCGCTCGAGCGCCGCGAGGTCCTCGGCGCGCATCGCCATGTCGACGGCGCCCGTGACGCCGGTCCGCAGATAGGCGTCCATCGCGGTGCGCAGCGCCGCGTCGCGGTCCGCGTCGGTGACCCGCGCGGCGAGGAAGTCGCTCGCGAGGCCCAGTGCCGCCATCTCCAGGAGAAGACCGGTCGCGGCCCCGTCGGCGTCGCGGACGACGGTCCCGCCCACCGGATCGGGCGTCCCGGCGTCGATGCCCAATTCGGCCAGCGCGGCGCTGTTGACCCACATCGAGTGCATGTCGTTCGAGTGCAGGTAGACGGGCCGGTCCGGGACCGCCGCGTCGAGCAGATGCCGGTCGGGCGCGCGGCCCGCCAGCGGCCCCAGCAGCCAGCCCCCACCGGTCAGGCGCGCCGCGGACGCGTGCTCGGCCGCGAAGGCCCGCAGCCGGTCCTGCAGATCGGCGGCATCGCGCACATCGAGCAGGTCCAGGCTGTTCAGGGACGTCCCCATCTCGACGAGGTGGGTGTGTGCGTCGATGAACCCGGGGAGCACGAGCGCGCCGGCCAGGTCCACGACCTCGGCGTCCGGGGCGAGGGCGGCGGCACCGTCGTCCGAGCCGACGTAGGCCAGGCGCGCCCCGTCCACGACGAGGGACTGCGCGTGCGGGTTGGCGGGGTCGACGGTGACCACCCGCCCGTTCCGGTAGTGGATCAACGGTCCGTCTCCTTCATGGTCGCGCGACGGCCCGGAAGGCCGTACATCAGGTGGGTGAGCAGCAGGTACAGGCCCGCCGCGACGAGCACGCCGACGGGGAGCGACAGGTCGATCCCGCCCAGTGCGGACGCGATCGGGCCGCGGAACTCGACGGTGTGCGAGGCGAGCAGGGCGAGCCCGGCGGCGGACAGCACGGACACCGCGCCCGCGACGTTCACCCCGCCGGTGTACCAGAACCCCGACCGGTGGGACTCGTCGCTCAGGGCGACGCCGTCGTAGCGGTTGCGGCGGATCAGGATGTCGGTGACGTAGACCGCCATGATCGGTCCGACGAGCACCACGAGCATCGACAGTGCGCTGCTGACCGCCCCGAGGAAGTCGGAGACGAACAGCGCGTAGAGGGTCAGGACCGCGCCGATGACGCCGGTGGCGGCGACCGCGCGCGCCCGGGTGGTGCGGACGCCGACCGACTGCAGCGCGAGGCCCGCGCTGTAGGAGGTGAGCGCGTTGTTGCAGACGGTGCTCGCGATGACCGCGGTGAGGAAGATCGGGACCAGCCACGACGGGAGCAGCGAGGTGATGCCCCGCTGCGGGTCGGACATGTCGACCGCGGTCGCCGCGAGCGCGCCCACGGCGACGAGCAGGAAGCCCGGGACGGCGCTGCCCAGCGCGGTGGCGGCGGCCACGGAGACGGGGCTCGTCGCGGCGGGGAGGTAGCGCGCGAAGTCGGAGCTGATCGTGTACGACAGCGGGCTGGCGGCGACCAGCGTGAGGCCGCCGAAGACCGCGACCCACAGGTCGAAGCCGCGCAGCGGCGCCGGCTGGTGGAAGCCGAGGTCGGCGTGCGCGACGACGAAGCCCGCGGCGGCCACGAAGACGACGCCCAGGACCAGCGACAGCAGCGGGTAGAGGCGGCTGATCATGCCCTGCCCGAAGATCGCGACCGTCACGGTCGCGGTGGCGATCAGGGAGATGACCGCGAGCTTGACCGGGATGGTTGCCTCGAGGCCGACGTGCTGCAACAGCGTGTACCCCACCGCCGCGGCGGCCGCCCAGTTGATGGCGATGTAGCAGACCGAGACGAACCAGCCGTTGACCGCGATCGCGACGCGGTTGCCGCGCACGCCGTACATCGCGCGGGTGGTGACCTGGCTGGGCGTGCCCGATGCGGGCCCGGGGACCGCGACGACACCGGTCACGATCGCGAACAGGTTCCCCGCGAAGGCGACCGCGACGGCCTGCCACAGCTCGAGGCCCATGAGGATCAGCGCGGCGCCGACCACGAAGGCCAGGTAGTTGATGTTGGGTGCGCACCACAGGGGGAAGAGGTCGCGGGCGCGGCCGTGCCGCTCGGCGTCGGGGATGACGTCGATGCCGTGGGCCTCGACCCGGGGCTGGTTGGTGGATGCGGACGCGGGCGCGACCGCCGTGCCTTCGGGGGACGACGGGGTGGGCGTCATCGGGCCTCCAGGGGATCGGGCGCGACGCGAGGGGTGCGACGCGATGTGGCGTGGATCACGGTAGGCACCCAAAACGATTTGGACAAGGCTGCGGGCGGAGCGGATGCGGCGGGCTAGCCTGGGGGCATGACCAGGCGCCCCCGGATCGCCGACGTGGCGCGGCGCGCAGGCGTCTCGGTGACCACGGTCTCGCACACCTTCAGCGGTAACGGCGTCGTCGCCGCCGAGACGCGCGAGCGGGTCCGGGCCGCCGCGCACGAGCTCGGCTACCGGCCCGACGTGCTGGCCCAGGGGCTGCGCCGCAATCGCCTGAGCGTGCTGGCCCTGGTCGCGCGTCCGCTCGACCGGATCTCGCCGGACCAGCTGCACGGCGTCGACTACTTCCTGCGGCTCGCGGGCGCCGCCGCCATGGCCGCGCTCGACGCCGGCTACTGCCTCATGCTCGTCGGCGACCCCGTCCGGGACGACGGCCCCTCGGCCGCGCTCGCAGCCGAGGGCTTCCTGCTCACCGAGCCGATCCTCGGCGATCCCCTGATCGACCTGTGCGAGCGGATCGGGACGCCCTGCGTCACCGTCGGGCTGCCGCCGCGCGAGGACGGGACCTGGGACGACCGCGCGCCGTGCCATGTCGGAATCGAGACCGAGCGGATCACCGTCGACGTGCTCGAGCACCTCGCGGCCGCCGGCAGTCGCGCGATCGCCTTCCTCGCCGCCGATGAACAGGACGAGTGGTCGCTGCGCTCGGTCGAGGTCTATCGCCGCTGGTGCGACGCGCGTGGGATGCCGGAGCGGGTGCTGTTGCACGCCGACGCGATCGGCGCGGAGGCGGGCCGGGACGCGGTGGACCAGTGGTTCCCACAGGGCTCCGTCCCCGGCGCCGACGGTGCCCCCGACGCCCTGTTCTGCCTCGCCGCCGCGCCCGCGGTCGGGGCGGCGGAGCGGCTGCGCGAGCTCGGCCATGCGGTGCCCGGCGCGGTGCGGATCGCGGTCGGCTCGGATGCGGAGGAGGCGCGCGCGGCGGACCTCACGGCCGTCGACCTGCAGCCCGAGGAACTCGCGCGGCGGGCGGTGACGACACTGGTCGCGCGGCTGCGCGGCACCGACGCGCCCGCGCTGCCCGGCGGGGTGGGCAGGCTCGTGCCGCGCGGTTCGACGGCGCGCTGAGCAGCACCTACAGGCGCAGGATCGGCAGGAACCGGGTGATCTCGCCCGCCCGGGAGCCGCTGGCGGCGAGGTCGGCGGCCTCCGTCGCCTCATCGACCGTGACCAGGCCGGTGGCGAGCCGCAGCCACACCCGCGGTGCGCACTCCACGACGTTCGGAGGCGTGCCTCGGGTGTGACGCAGACCCTCGATGCACTGCACGGCGACGAACGGCGGCACCCGCACCTCGACGGACCCGCCCGGCGCGTCCTGCGCCAGGGTGCGGGCCGTCGAGCGGACCGCGGCGGCGATCGCGGCACGTGGGGGAGGGGGCGCGGCATCGTCGACGATCCAGTCGCGGACCGCGAGCACTGCGGCCCGCATCTGAGCCGGATCGATCGCCTTCGCCACTGCCCACCCCCTGGTCTCGGGAAGAAACCTACTCGGCGATTCGTTTCCGCTGGCGGATCGGCCCTACAATCGAGACAGGCCACGCCCCCAGCCCCAGGAGTCAGCCGTGCAGCAGCTTCCGCTCAGCGTCGTCAACACCAGCGCCCCGCAGGGCGACGGTGAAGAGCAGGAGCCCCGGGAGGAGTGCGGCGTCTTCGGCGTCTGGGCCACCGGGGAGGACGTCGCCAAGCTCACCTACTACGGCCTCTACGCCCTGCAGCACCGCGGCCAGGAGGCCGCCGGCATCGCCGTCGGTGACGGCCAGCAGGTGCTGGTCTTCAAGGATCTCGGCCTCGTGAGCCAGGTCTTCGACGAGCAGACGCTGAGCTCGATGCCCGGCCACGTCGCCATCGGTCACTGCCGTTACTCGACGACGGGCTCCACCACCTGGGAGAACAGCCAGCCCATCTTCCGCACCACCAACGCCGGCAACGGCGTCGCGCTCGGGCACAACGGCAACCTGGTCAACACCGCGGAGCTCGCGGAGCGGGCCGTCGAGCTCGGCGTCGCGGGCGGACGCGCCGCCACCGCCGCCACCTCCGATTCCGACATCCTCACGGCGCTGCTCGCGCACGCCGCCGCGGACCGCACGCTCGAGCAGGCGGCGACGGAGCTGCTGCCCACCGTGAAGGGCGCCTTCTGCCTCACCTTCATGGACGAGCACACTCTGTACGCGGCGCGTGATCCGCACGGTGTGCGTCCGCTGTCGCTGGGCCGCCTGGACCGCGGCTGGGTCGTCGCCTCCGAGACCGCCGCCTTCGACATCGTGGGCGCCTCCTTCGTGCGCGACATCGAGCCGGGTGAGCTGCTCGCGATCGACGAGGACGGCGTGCGCTCGACGCGCTTCGCCGAGCCCACGCCGAAGACCTGCATCTTCGAGTACGTCTACCTGGCCCGCCCCGATTCGGTGATCCACGGCCGGTCCGTGCACTCGACCCGCGTCGACATCGGCCGGCGCCTCGCCCGCGAGCACCCCGCCGTCGGCGACCTGGTGATCCCGGTGCCCGAGTCGGGCACGCCCGCGGCCGTCGGCTACGCCCAGGAATCGGGCATCCCGTACGGCCAGGGCCTGATGAAGAACGCCTACGTGGGCCGCACCTTCATCCAGCCCAGCCAGACCATCCGCCAGCTGGGCATCCGGCTCAAGCTCAATCCGCTGCGCGAGGTGATCCGCGGGAAGCGGCTCGTGGTGGTCGACGACTCGATCGTCCGCGGCAACACGCAGCGCGCCCTGATCCGGATGCTGCGCGAGGCGGGCGCCGCCGAGATCCACGTGCGGATCGCCTCGTCGCCCGTGAAGTGGCCGTGCTTCTACGGCATCGACTTCGCCTCGCCCGCCGAGCTGATCGCCAACGGCGGCGGCGCCGATTCGATGGAGGCCATGGTGGAGTCGGTCCGCGCGGCGATCGGCGCCGACTCGCTGGGCTACATCTCCCTCGACGAGATGACCGCGGCCACCGAGCACGCGGGAGAGTCGATGTGCCGGGCGTGCTTCGACGGCGTGTACCCGATCCCGCTGCCCGAGTCGACCTCGATGGGCAAGGCGGTCCTGGAGAACATGCTCAAGGCGGGTAACGGGCAGGGCGACCCGCTCCAGGCCGACAACGACAACGCCTCCGCTCTGCGTCGCCCCTGACCCGGTCTCGACGCCGCCCGAGGCCCTGGGGCGTCCGGTCCGGTAGCCTATGAATCCGTGACGGATTCCAACACCCACCCGCCGCAGGGTGCCTCGTACGCCGCTGCAGGAGTCGACATCGAGGCCGGTGACCGGGCCGTCGAGCTGTTCAAGCCGCACGCCAAGCGCGCTACTCGTCCCGAGGTCCTCGGCGGCCTCGGCGGTTTCGCCGGCCTGTTCGCGCTGAAGAAGTACCGCGAGCCCGTGCTCGCCGCCTCGACCGACGGTGTGGGCACGAAGATCGCGGTCGCACAGGCCCTCGGCAAGCACGACACCGTCGGCATCGACCTGGTCGCGATGGTCGTCGACGACCTGGTCGTGACCGGCGCCGAGCCGCTCTTCCTGCAGGACTACATCGCCGTCGGCAAGGTCGTCCCCGAGACGGTCGCCGAGTTGGTCGGCGGCATCGCCGAGGGCTGCGTCCGCGCCGGCTGCGCCCTGCTCGGCGGCGAGACGGCGGAGCACCCCGGCCTCATGGCCGAGGGGGAGTACGACCTGTCCGCGACCGGCGTGGGCGTCGTCGAGGCCGACGAGGTGCTCGGCCCGGACAACGTGCGCGCCGGCGACGTCGTGATCGCCATGAAGAGCTCCGGCCTGCACAGCAACGGCTACAGCCTCGCCCGCAAGGTGCTGCTGGACTGGGGCCACATGGACCTCGGCGGCTACGTCGAGGAGTTCGGCCGCACGCTCGGCGAGGAGCTGCTCGAGCCCACCGCGATCTACGCCCTCGACTGCCTGCGGCTCGCGCAGGAGACGCAGGTGCGCACCTTCTGCCACGTGACCGGCGGCGGCCTCGAGGCGAACCTCGCGCGCGTCATCCCGGACGGCCTCGTCGCCGAGCTGGACCGCAACACGTGGAGCCCCTCGGCCGTCTTCGCACTCATCGCCCAGCGCGGACGCGTGGAGCAGGCCGAGATGGAGAAGACCTTCAACATGGGCGTCGGCATGGTCGCGATCGTCGCGCCCGAGGACGTGGACCGTGCCCTGGCCGTGCTCACGGCACGCCACATCGACAGCTGGGTGCTCGGCACGATCAAGAAGTCCGACGGGGACTCCGCCGGCGCAGTGCTCAGCGGCTCGCACCCCAAGTTCTAGGAACGCCGTAGGCACCGTGACCCATGGTCACGGTGCCCGACGGCGGGGTACGAAACGGGAGGGCGCGACGCGTCAGGCGCGGCGCCACTCGTCCTCGCGGTACGGATCCCCCGCGATGTCGCTCCACTCGGGGTGTGTGGCGAGAACGTCGGCCTCGTCGGTCACGCCACCCGCCAGCTCGTCCTGCAGCCTCTTCAGGTCGGTACTCGGGGTGCTGTACTTCAGCTCCCGTGCAACCTTGGTCTGCTTCGCCTTTGCCCGGCCGCGGCCCATGGGGGACCCCCTTGCGCAATGAAGGGGCGGCCAGCTACCGGATCAACCGGTGGGTGGCGGCCCCTTTCTCCGTGTAGTAATTCTTCCTGCCGTCCAGTTTAGCGTGCTCACGTCGATGGTGCTGCCGCCCGGGTGTCAGACGGCGCGTTGGAGGGCTCTCGCGGCGTCGCGTTCGACCTTCGGGGGCAGGTCAGAGGCACTCAGGAGGGCGCGCAGCCGGTCCGGTCGCGTGGCGCGGAAGAGGTCACGGACCGTCGCGCCGTGCTCGGGCACGTGCACGAGCGTCACGCAGTCGCCCGCGGCGACGGGGCCGGGGGTCAGCACGCGGAAGTAGGCGCCGCTGTCACCGCGCTCGGTGAACCGCTTGACCCAGTGGTCCTCGCCGGCCCACAGTGCGAAGGTGCGGCAGGGCGTGCGGGGGATCGTCACCTCGAGCTCGAGCGCCGCACCCAGCCGCAACCGCGAGCCGACCACGAGATCGGTGGTCTCGCCCTCGAGGCGCAGGTTCTCCCCGAACCACCCGGCGGGCAGCTCGCGCCCGAGGTCCTGCGCCCACCGTCGCGCCTCGTGTTCGGAGTAGGCGTACACGGCCTGTTCCGCGCCGCCGTGGTGCCGCGTGTCGCAGACGTGGTCCGTGAGGAGACCGAGGGGACCCACGTCGACGGGGCCGTCGGTCGGGCGCTTGTCGATGGCCGTCCGCTGTTCGGGCTTGCGCGGGTCGAGGCGGCGTTCGTCCTCGACCACGCAGACGGCGAGGACGCGTCCGATCGTCGCCGTCACCGGCCGCGCAGTCGGTCGACGGCGGACCGTCCGGCCTGTTCGCCGGCGTCCGCGGACGGCGTCACGTCGGTGTCGATCGCCGCGGCAGCGCCGCCCGCGTCGAGCTTCGCGTCGTCCGGGATCGAGCGTTTGATCAGGGCGAGGGCGATGGGGCCGTAGTCGGCGTGCTCGACGACGGTGCCGAGCCGCCCGACGGTGCGCCCGTCCAGCGTCACGGGGTCGCCGGTCGCGGGCCGCGCATCCGCCGAGCCGTCGAGGTGCAGCAGCACCAGGCGCCGCGGCGGCCGGCCGAGGTTCTGCACCCGGGCGACGGTCTCCTGGCCGCGGTAGCAGCCCTTGTCCAGGTGGACGGCGGTGGCGATCCAGTCGACCTCGTGCGGGATGGTCTTGACGTCGGTGTCCACGCCCTGGCGGGCGCGAGCGGCGGCGACCCGTCGGGCCTCGTAGGTCCAGGTGCCCGCCGGGCGCGCCCCGGCCGCCACGATCGCGCCGAAGATGGCGCGCAGCTCGGCGGCGGGTACGAGGAGGTTCACCTCGCCGGGTTCGGTGCGGCGTACAGCGTCGACGCCGGCCGTCACCGCCTCGGCGTCGGGCCCGAGCACGGTGAGGACCGCCAGGTCCGGGCGGGCCCGCACCTCGACCTGCGCGCGGAAGACCATGCGCTGCAGGTACGTCGCGAGGTCCGGGCTGAGCGGCGCCTCCGCGGGTGCGAGCGCCGCCGGCTCGGTGTCGAGGTACGTCGTGCCGTCCACGTCGATGAGGTGGAAGTGATCGAGAACGCGGCCGCTGCCGTCCAGGTTCAGGTTCTGGGTCGCGGTCCGGTCCGGCAGGTGCGTCAGGTGCTGGCTGGTGATCGAGTGCAACCAGGACAGGCGCTCGGGGCCGGTGAGGGTGATCACGCGGCGGTGCGACCGGTCGATCACCACGGCGCCGCGTTCGGCTGCGCGCTGCTCCCCGAACGGATCCCCGTAGTGCCAGGTCACACCCTCATCGGGCGACCCCTCGGGGTTCAGGATGCCGGACGTGGAATGTTCTTCAGTCGACACTCCACGAGCTTACCCCGGTGGCCGCGCGGGGCTCCGGGGCGTCGAATACTGTTGCGGCCATGGCTTCCGTGGTGGTGACCCTGGACGGTTCCGTGCGCGCCTCCGACGCGCCCCTGCTGTACGCCGACGACCTCGGCGCGGTCCGCGGCGACGGCTGTTTCGAGACGGTCCTCGTGCGCGACGGTGCGCCGCTGAAGGGGCGCGCGCACCTGGACCGCCTCGCCCGGTCGGCCGCGGCGCTGGGGCTCCCCGCGCCCAACGACGGTGCCTGGTGGGCCGCGATGCAGCGCGCTGCGATGCTCTACGGCGAGGAGGCCGGGGGAGCGGAGGGCGCGCTGCGGCTCGTCTACACCCGCGGTCGCGAGTCCGACCCCGGCACGCCCACGGCGTACGTCACCGTCGGCCCGGTGCCCGAGCGTGCGCGCACCGCCCGGGCCGAGGGCGTCTCCGCGATCACCCTCGACCGCGGTTACTCCACCCGGCTGGGTACCGACGCGCCGTGGCTCCTGCTGGGCGCGAAGACGCTCTCCTACGCGGTGAACATGGCCGCCGCGCGCTACGCCGCAGAGCAGGGCGCCGACGACGTGATCTTCACCTCCAGCGAGGGCCGGATCCTCGAGGCCCCGCGCGCCACCGTCGTGGTCGCGCGCGGCCGCACCCTCGTGACGCCGCCCGCCGAGCAGGGCATCCTGCCGGGGACCACGGCGCGAGCGCTGTTCGAGGCGGCGGAGGACAAGGGCGTCGCGACCGCCGTCGAGCCGCTCTTCCCGGTGGACCTGGTCATGAACGACGGGGTGTGGCTGGTCTCGTCGATCACGTTGTGTGCGCGCGTGCACACGCTCGACGGCGATGCGCTTCCCGATGCACCCATGGACGCGACGGTCCGCTCCCTGATCGAAGCGGGGATCGCGAACACGCCCTAGCATTTCGGACAATCCCGGCACGCGCTGCGGCAGCGCCGCGACCGGCATAGCGTCGCGGGATGAGTACGGACACGGAGGCGGGCGATCAGCTCGGAACGAGCCTCAAGCCCCGCCACATCACCATGATCTCGATCGCCGGCGTGATCGGCGCGGGCCTGTTCGTGGGCTCTGCGAACGCGATCAAACTCGCGGGCCCGGCGGTCCTGATCTCCTACGGGCTCGCGGGCCTGCTCGTGATCCTCGTGATGCGCATGCTCGGCGAGATGGCGACGGCGAACCCCGACACCGGGTCCTTCTCGACCTACGCCGAGCGGGCGCTGGGTCGCTGGGCGGGCTGCAGCATCGGGTGGCTGTACTGGCTGTTCTGGGTGCTCGTGATCCCCGTCGAGGCGACCGCGGCCGCGGTGATCCTGGCGAAGACGGTGGGCGGGCCGCAGTGGTCGTGGGCGCTGCTGGTCGTGGTGCTGCTCACCGCGACGAACCTGTTCTCCGTGGGCAACTACGGCGAATTCGAGTTCTGGTTCGCGTTGATCAAGGTGCTGGCGATCGCCGCCTTCCTGGTGCTGGGCGTCCTCGCGATCTTCGGGCTGCTGCCGGGGTCGGGTGTCTCGGGAGTCCATCACCTGTGGGACACGGGCGGTTTCATGCCGAACGGTGTCGGCGCCGTGATCGCGGCGATGCTCACCACGATGTTCACGTTCATGGGCTCGGAGATCGTGACGATCGCCGCAGCGGAGTCGCCGGAGCCGGCGAAGGGCATCACCAAGGCCGTGAACTCGGTGGTCTGGCGGATCTGCCTGTTCTACATCGGATCGATCTTCGTGGTGGTGGCCCTGGTCCCGTGGAACACGCTCGATTCGGCGACGGGCTCCTACCAGGCGGTCCTCAAGGCCATGAACATCCCCGCCGCCGCGGGGATCATGGACGTGGTGGTGCTGGTGGCCGTGGCGTCCTGCCTCAACAGCGCGCTCTACACCGCGTCGCGGATGCTCTACTCGCTGGCGCAGCGCGGCGACGCGCCGCGCGCTGCGGGCCGCACCACCGCGCGGGGCGTGCCCGCCGTCGCGGTCCTGGCGTCGATGCTGCTCGGCTTCCTCGCCGTGATCGGCAACTACGTCCTGCCCGAGAAGCTCTTCGGCTACCTCCTGGCCACGACGGGTGCCGTGGCGCTGTTCGTCTACCTCGTCATCGCGGTCAGCCAGATCGCCTTGCGCCGGCGGGAGAACACCCCGTCGCCGCTGCGCATGTGGTTCTTCCCGTGGGCCACCTACGCCGTGATCGCCTTCATCGTCTTCGTCATCGTCGCCATGATCTTCGACGAGAGCCAGCGCAGCGCCGTCGGCCTGTCGACAGCCCTCGCGGTCATCGTGGTGGCCGCCAGCGTCGTGCACCAGCGCCGCACGGATCGACGGTCCGCGGTCACGGCCGGGTGAGCGCGGACCGTCGACGAATCCACCTCGCTCGCCCGCGGAGGCGGCGCCCCGGGCATACGGTGGACACACCGGGCCGGCCCGCGGCCCACGACGTGTGCTGTGTCTCAACACTTGGGATCGGCCGCGTTTTCTACTACCATCGGTAGTAATTACTACTGAATGTAGTAGGAGGGCCGGCGACGGCGCCTGCCCGCCCCTCGGCCCAGGGAGCACGTATGACCGCGTTGGACATAGCTCGGTGGCAGTTCGGCATGACCACGGTGATGCACTTCATCCTGGTGCCGCTGACGATCGGCCTGGCGCCGATGGTCGCCACGATGCAGACCATCTGGCTGGTGACGGGGAAGGCGGCGTGGCTCAAGGCCACGAACTTCTTCGGCAAGCTCTTCCTCATCAACTTCGCGCTCGGCGTCGCCACCGGCATCGTGCAGGAGTTCCAGTTCGGCATGGCGTGGAGCGAGTACAGCAAGTTCGTCGGCGACGTCTTCGGCGCTCCGCTCGCGCTCGAGGGCCTCGTCGCCTTCTTCATGGAATCGACCTTCCTCGGCCTGTGGATCTTCGGCTGGACGCGGCTGCCGAGAGTCGTTCACCTGGGCTGCATCTGGCTGGTGGCGCTGGGCGTGAACGCCTCGGCCTTCTTCATCATCGCGGCGAACTCGTGGATGCAGCACCCCGTGGGCGCGACGTTCAATCCGGAGAAGAACCGCGCCGAGCTCACGAGCATCTGGGAGGTGCTCACCAACTCGACGACGCTGGCCGCGTTCCCGCACACGGTCTTCGGCGCCTGGCTCACCGCCGGTACCTTCGTCGCCGCGATCGGCGGCTGGTGGATGGTGCGCGGCATGCGCAAGGGCGACCCCGACGCGATCGAGCTGGCGCAGTCGATGCGCCCCGTCACCCGCTTCGGACTCGGCATCATGATCGTCTCCGCGGTCGGACTCGGCATCACCGGCGACGCGCAGGCCAAGCTCATGTTCGAGCAGCAACCGATGAAGATGGCCTCGGCGGAGTCGCTCTGCCACACCGAGACCGCGGCGTCGTTCTCCATCCTCACCGTGGGAACGCACAACAACTGCGAGTCGGTGCAGCACCTCATCCAGGTGCCGTACGTGACCTCCTTCCTCGCCAACGGCGACCCGAATTCGACGCTCAAGGGCGTCACCGAGCTGCAGGCCGAGGCGGTCGAGAAGTTCGGTCCCGGCGACTACCGGCCCAACCTCTTCGTCTCGTACTGGGCGTTCCGCGCCATGATGGGCTGGTCGATCGGCTCGGGCGTGCTGGCCCTGGCGGGCCTGTGGGTCACCCGGCGCGGCCGCGTCCCGAACCAGAAGTGGTTCAGCCGGATCTGCCTCATCGCGCTGCCCACCCCGTTCCTCGCCAACACCTCCGGCTGGGTCTTCACCGAGATGGGCCGCCAGCCGTGGGTGGTGGTGCCCAACCCGAACGGCGACCCGACGATCCGGCTCACCGTGGGCCAGGCCGTCTCCGGTCATTCGGTCACCATGATGGCCTTCTCGCTGCTGACCTTCGCCGCGGTCTACGGCACGCTGTACCTGCTGTGGTTCTTCCTGCTCCGGAGGTACGTGATCAAGGGGCCGAACCTGCACAGTCCGCTGGACCCGCCGCACGACGACGATGATCCGCCCGCCGGCGCCGACGCCCCCGAGGGCGCGGAACCGGGCCGCAAGGCCTCGTCGGACCACCTCTCGTTCGCGTACTAGGAGGCCGCCATGACTCTGCCCGACTACTGGTTCCTCGCCATCGGCTTCCTGTTCACCGGCTACTTCGTGCTGGAGGGCTTCGACTTCGGCGTCGGCATGCTCATGCCGATCCTGGGCCGCAAGCGCTCACATCCGGACGCCGAACAGCGGCGCCGCGTGCTGCTGAACACCATCGGCCCCGTCTGGGACGGCAACGAGGTGTGGCTGATCACCGCCGGCGCGGCGATGTTCGCGGCCTTCCCGGTCTGGTACGCCGAGGTCTTCTCCGGCTTCTACCTGGTGCTGCTCGCGATCCTCGTGGGCCTGATCACCCGCGTCTGCGCCATCGAGTGGCGCGGCAAGATCGACGAGCCCCGGTGGCGGGGCTGGGCGGACTTCGGCATCGGACTCGGCTCGTGGATCCCCGCGTTCGCGTGGGGACTGATCTTCGCGAACATCGTGCACGGTGTGGACCTCGACGCGCGCGGCGGCATGACCAGCGAGGTCTGGGACCTGCTCAACCCGTACGGGCTGCTGGGAGGGATCGCGACCCTCGGCCTGTTCCTGCTGCACGGCGCGATCTTCGTCGCGCTCAAGTCCGACGGTGACGTCCGGCTGGACGCCCGGAGCCTCGCCTTCCGGATGTGGCTGCCCGTCACCGCGATCGGCGCGGTCTTCGTGATCTGGACGCAGCTCGAGCACGGCGAGCCGTGGACCTGGGCGATGGTGGCGCTGGCAGCCGCAGCGCTGCTGGCGGCGGGCCCCCTGATCCGCGCGGGACGCGAGCTGGCGGCCTTCCTCTCGACCGCGCTGGCGGTGATCGGCGTGAGCGTGCTGCTCTTCGGCGCGCTGTTCCCGAACGTGCTCAACGCCACCGACCCGTCCCGGTCGATCACGATCGACGCAGCGGCGTCCTCGCACTACACGCTGGTCGTGATGTCGTGGTGCACGATCGTGCTGCTGCCGCTGGTGATGATCTACCAGGCGTGGACCTACTGGGTGTTCCGCAAGCGCATCTCGGTCGCGCAGATCCCGCCGTCGATCGGCCTCAGTCCTCGTGCCTGACACCCGCGCGCCCGTCGACCCGCGGCTGCTGCGGTACGCGCGCAGCTCCCGCGGGCTGATGGCGACGGTGATCGCCTGCGGCGTCCTCGAGACCGCCGCGGTGATCGCGCTGGCCTTCGCCCTCGCGACCGCCCTCGCCCGCCTCGTCACCGGGAACGCGGACGTGACGGTGCCGTTCGCGGTGACAGTCGGCGCGGTGGTGGTGCGCGTCGCGGTGAGCCATCTGCGTGCCCGGATCGAACGCCGCGCCGCGGATCGCGTGGTCTCCGAACTGCGGTCCGCCGCACTGGGAGCCGTCGGTCCGGGCCGGACCCCGGTCGACCGGGAGGAACTGCGCACCGCGCTCACCCGCGGGCTCGACGACCTGCCGCCCTACCTCACCGGCTACGTCCCCGCGCTGGCGCTCAGCGTCATCGCGACGCCCGTCCTGATCCTCGCGATGTTCCTCGCCGACTGGGTCTCCGGTGCGATCGCCCTCGGCACCCTGCCCCTCCTCCCGATCTTCATGGTGCTCATCGGGCTGCTCACCCGGGATCGCACCCGGCGCCGGCTGGAGGCCATGTCGCGGCTCTCGGCGCGCCTGCTCGACCTGGTCGCCGGCCTGCCCACCCTGCGCGCCCTGGGCCGCGAGCGCGGCCCCGAGCGGACGGTGCGCGAGCTCGGCGAACGCAACGAGACCGAGACCATGGGCGCCCTGCGCATCGCCTTCCTCTCCTCCTTCGCCCTCGAGCTCCTCGCCACGCTGTGCGTCGCGCTGGTCGCGGTCGGCATCGGCCTGCGGCTCGTGTACGGCGACATGACGCTGTTCGCCGGTGTCTTCGCGCTGATCCTCGCCCCGGAGGTGTACCGGCCGCTGCGCGCCGTCGGGGCCGGCTTCCATGCCGCCGAGCAGGGGATCGAGGCCACCGGCCGGGTCTTCGCGCTGCTCGACGCGCCCGTCCCGGCACCGTCGACGGGGACCGCGCGGCCCGGCGTTCTCACCGCGCGCGCCGTCACCGTGCACGGGCGGGACGGCGCCGCACCGTCGGGCTTCGACGGGGTCTTCCGGCCGGGCCGGCTCACCGTGGTCACCGGCCCCAACGGCTGCGGCAAGTCCACGCTCCTGACCGTGCTTGCCGGGCTCGCCGTGCCGGACGCGGGGAGCGTCACCGTCGACGGTGCGCCGCTCGCCGGCGGCCCGGACTGGTGGGCGCACGTCGCGTGGTGCCCGCAGCACCCCTACCTCGAACCGGGCACGCTCGAGCACAACTTCACGCTGTTGGGCGCCCCCGCACCGGGTTCCGTGCCCGGCGTACTGACCGCGACGGGCCTCGACGAGGTGGTCGCCGAGGGCGGCTGGGACCGCCCGGTGGGCACCGGCGGCACGGGCCTGTCCGCCGGCCAGCGGCAGCGGCTCGCGCTGGCCCGCACGCTGGCGCTCGGCCGATCGGTACTGCTCTTCGACGAACCGACCGCGCACCTCGACGAGGAACTCGCCGCACGTGTCCTGGCCGCGCTGCGGGCCCGCGCGGACGCCGGCGCGACCGTGGTCATCGCGGCGCACGACCCGCAGGTGCTCGCCGCCGCCGACGAGGTGCTGGAGGTGGCGCGTGCGTGACCTCGTGATCTGCCTGCGGGCCATGCGGACCCGCCCGCTGGCGGTGCTCGGCGCCGTCGCCGCCGGGGTGCTCATCGCCGCCAGCGCGCTCGCGCTCGCGGGGCTGTCGGCCTGGCTCATCACCAAGGCGTGGACCATGCCGCCCGTACTGGCGCTCTCGCTCGCCGTGACCGCGGTGCGCGGGCTCGGTATCACCCGGGGTCTGATGCGCTACGTCGAACGGCTCGCGAGCCACCGGGTCGCGCTGCGCGGCCTGACCGAACTGCGTGCCGCCCTGTACCTGCGACTGGCCCGGGCAGCGCCCGCGGAATCCGTGCGGCTCGGCAGCGGCGAGCTCCTCGCGCGCACGGGCAGCGATGTCGACGCGGTGGGCGATGCGCTGGTGCGCACCGTGATCCCCGCGGCGGTGGCCGCGACCGTCTCGGCCGCGGCGACCGTGTGGATGTGGTTCCTCGATCCGCGCGCCGGGCTCGCGCTCGCGGTGTGCCTGCTCCTGGCGGGGCTGGCCGCGCCCTGGCTCACCGCCCGCGCCACTCGCGACCGCGCGGCCGCGGAGGCCGCCGGGGCCGAGGCCTTCGGCGTCGCGGCCTCGGCCGTGCTGGACCACGGCGGGGAGCTCGCGGTCGCGAGGCGGCTCGACGAAGTGCGCGCCCGCGCCGCCCGCGCCGAGGACGCCCGACGGTCCGCCGTCGACCGCGCCGCCCGCACGGGTGCGCTCGCGGACGCCGCGATCCCGCTCGCCATCGGCATCGCCGTGATCGCCGCGCTGCTGGTCGCCGTCGCGCGGATCGACTCGGCGGCCGCCACCACGCTCGGCATCCTGATCCTGCTGCCGCTCAGTGCCTTCGAGGCCGTCTCCGTGCTGCCGGACGCGGCGCGGCAGTACGTGCGCTCCGCCGATGCCGCGAGCCGGATCGCGCCGCTGCTCACCCTGCCCGCCGTGCCCTCGGGCACCGCGCCGGTGGCGCCGCACCCGCGGCTCGCGCTGGGCGACCTTGTGCTCGAACCCGGGGACCGGCTCGCCGTGCGCGGCGCCTCCGGGGCCGGGAAGACGACGCTGCTGCTGGCCCTCGCGGGCCTCGACGACCGCGGCGGCGAGGTCCTCGTCGACGGGACACCCGCGCGCGACTGCGCCGATCTGCCCGCGTCCGTCGGCTTCTTCGGCGAGGCCGCACACGTCTTCGCGACGACGGTGGCCGAGAACTGCCGCGTGGCGCGCGGCGACGCGACGGACACCGAGATCGAGGCGGCGCTGCGCCGCGTCGGGCTGGGGGAGTGGATCGACGCGCTGCCCGACGGGGTGCGGACCCCGCTGGAGGACGGCGCCGATTCGCTCTCGGGTGGGCAGCGGCGCCGGCTGCTGTTGGCGCGGGCGCTGCTGAGTCCCGCGGCGGTGGTGCTGCTGGACGAGCCGACGGAGCACCTCGACGATCGCGACGCCGCCCGACTGCTCGCCGAGATCCTCGACCCGGCGGGGCTGTTCCCCGGGCGCACCGTCGTCGTGGCCGGGCATGCGGAACCGCCCGCGGGGGTGCGTCAGTGGGAGATGGACCGGCTCAGGTCGGCGTAGCGCTCACCGCCGGAAATCCGACGTCAGGTTCGCGCAGGACCCCCGCCGCGCAGGACCCCCGCGATGGCCGCGTCCACCGCGGCCTCCGCGAGCGGCCACTGCTGATCGCCGGGGAGGTGGTGCAGCGGCCCGCGCAGCGCCATCTCGGCGAAACCGTGCACCATCGACCAGCAGGACCAGGTGGCGGACCGTCGGGCTTCCGGGCGGAGCAGGCCCGCGTGCACCAGCAGATCGAGCGACTCCGTCAGCGCGACGTACGGCGGGATGGCGGAGAGGGATTCGGGGTCCGGCACCTCGTCGCCGAAGAAGCAGACCGAGAACCATCCCGGCTCGGCCAGGGCGAAGGCGATGTAGCCGAGGCCGACGGCGCGCAGCCGGTCGACGGGACCCTGGTCCGGGTGGACGGGCATGGCGTCGGCCATGCGCTGCTCGATGGCCGCGCTCACGCCGCGCAGCAGCGCGAGACGGTCGGGGAAGTGGCGGTACGCCGCGTTCGGGCTGACCCCCACGCGGCGGGTGACCTCGCGGATGGTCAGCGCCGACGGTCCGCCGGCGCGCGTGACCTCCAGGCCCGCGTCGACGAGTGCCTGTGCAAGGTCTCCGTGGTGGTACGCCATGCCCTTGTGTCCCCCGTCACTCAAGTGTACGGTGTGAACATAGCAGATGTGGACGCTGTGAACATACAGAGGAGCCGCCATGACCGCCAGTACGACCCCCGAACCCGTCCTGCACGCCGGGTTCAGCAGTCCCGGCTCCGTCGCCACCCCGTGGTCGGAGGTGGACGCGGTGCTGCGGGACGCGGGCATGTTCTGGTTGAGTACCGTCCGCGCCGACGGGCGGCCGCACGTGTGCCCGCTGCCCGCCATGTGGTGGGGCGGCGTGCTGTACTTCGTGACCGGGTGGGAGGAGCAGAAGGCGCGCAACCTGGTGCGTGAGCCCCGCTGCGTGTTGACCACCGGGAACAACGAGTACCTCCACGGCCTGGACGTGACGGTCGAGGGGCGCGCCGAGCGCTGCACCGACCGCGCGGAGCTCGAGGTCCTCGCGCGCATGTGGGAGACCACGCTGGACTGGCCCTACGACGTCGACGACGAGGGCTTCCGGCATCACACCGCCGGACACGCGCCCAACCCCGACGCCGCCTCCCTGCCCGTCTTCGGAGTCCGTCCGGCAAAGATCCTGGCCTTCGCCCGCGGCGAGCACTTCGCCCAGACCCGCTTCCGGCCCTGAACGCCGAGACATCCACCCCGAGAGAGGAATTCATCATGACCGCAGTACCGCCCGTCGTCGACCGCGAGACCTGGCAGAAGGAGGTGGACGCGCTCCGGATCCGCGAGAAGGCCGCGACACGCGAGCTGGACGCGATCGCGGCGCAGCGCCGGCGCCTGCCCGCCGTGCAGTTGCCCGAGTACCGCCTCACCGCGGAGGACGGCAGCACCGTCACTCTCGCGGAGGTCTTCGACGGGCACTCTCAGCTCATCACCTACCACCACATGTGGACCGACGGCAACGAGTGGCAGTGCCCCGGATGCACCGGCGTCACCGCGCAGTACTCGCGGACCGAGTTCCTCGGGAACTGGGACGCGCGGATGGTGGTGATCACCAACGGCCCGATGGACGAGATCCTGGCCTACAAGAAGCGCGTCGGGAACGTGATGACCTGGTACTCCTCGGCGGATTCGAGCTTCGGTGCCGACATGGGCGCCGGTCCCGGCGGCGCATTCGCCTACAACACCTTCGTCCGCGACGGCGACACCGTCTACCACGTGTGGCAGACCGGCAGCCGGGGAGCCGAGCAGCTCTCGTACACCTTCGGCCTGCTCGACGTGCTGCCCTACGGCCGGCAGGAACAGTGGCAGGACGTGCCCGAGGGCTGGCCGCAGGGTCCCACCTACTCCCGCTGGGCGTCGTCGAAGCAGTTCGCGCAATGGTACGGCGAGAACGCCTCCTGACCTGCGTGTTCTCCCTCCGGAAAATTCCATTGCCGACGGTGTCGCGCGGGCGTAGCGTCGAAGATGTCAAACGAAAGGAGGTGGTCCGAGACATGGTGAATTTCAGGACTGAGGAGGTGGCCGCCGCCTGACGGCGGTCGCCCACCTGGAATGACGGAGCCCCCTCCGGCGCGTGATGTCCACGCCCTGAGGGGGCTCTCGTCGGTTCCGGGCGCTAGCCGGCGTAGCGGTTCAGCTTGGCGCTGAGGCGGGGGATGAGCTCGCCGTCTGCGTCGACGCGCTCCTCGACGTAGGCGAGAGCGCCGCCCTGTTCGACCAGGCCGTACAGACGCTTCGCGGCGCCGGCCAAGGGGGAGGTCTTGGAGCGGATCACCACGTCGGCCTCGAGCTCCCACGCGGTCTGGGAGACGGGCTTGCCGTAGTACAGCTCGACGATGCCGCTGGCGTGGGTGACGACGAACTCGATCTCGTCGTCCTCGCCGATACGCCAGAATCCGGCCTCACGCAGGTCGGGCTCGGAGAACTCGCCCTTGTCGTCGAGCTTCCACGACCGTGCTTCCCAGGAGAGGAAGTTCTGGCCGTCGTGGCTCACGACGATCTGCTGCCCGAAGTGGTAATCACCGGACTCGTCGTGCCCCTCGCCCTCGCCGCGCCACACGCCGACGAGGGGGAGCAGGCCGAGCAGGCCGGAGTGCAGATCCGGACCCTGCCGCAGGTTCGCCGTGTCGTCGGCGAGCGGCAGTCCGGGGAGGTTCGAGATGTTGCGCGACGAGGTGGTCTCGGCGCGCTCGATCGCCGCGTCCAGGGCCTCCTGGCCGGTGCCGGCGGATGCGGCGGTCTCGGACGCCGGCGTGGCCTCGTCGCTCACCGTGGGTTACTGCCCGTCGGTGAGGACGCGGTACATCACGAAGATCGCGAACGCGAAGATCGCGACCGACGCCACCGCCATGAGGATCTCGAAGAAGATGACCATGGCCTCGATACTAACCCCCGGCTCGTGGGCGCTCGCAACCGCACGAGTCCCGATGGTGGAAGGCTGTGGGCAATCTCTCGACGCGCCGCGGACCGTCGAATCCCGCGATCCGTTCGACGAGGAGATCGACGGATCGCCTGCCGATGGCCTCGACGTTCTGCGCCGCGGCGGTGAGTCCCGGCGAGAACAGGTCGGACCACTCGAAATCGTCGTACGCGACGAGGGCGACGTCGTCGGGAACGCGCAGGTCCAGATCCCGCAGGGCGCGCATGGCGCCGACCGTCATCTCGTTGTTGAGCACCACGAGTCCGGTGGGGCGCGGTGCCCGGCCGCGGAACATGGCCAGTGTCTGGACGTGCGCCTCGTCGGCGCGGGAGTCGCCGCACCGCACGTGGCGGGGCGCGGCGCGCAGCCCGGCCGCGGCCATCGCCCGTGCGAAGCCCTCGACCCGTTCCTCGGTGGACTGGATGCCGGGGCGGCCGGTGAGGGCGCCGATGTGCCGGTGGCCGAGCTCGGCGAGGTGCGCGGTGAGGCGCTCCACCGGCTCGGCGCCCTCGGAGGCCACCTGGTCGACGTCCGCGGTCGAGAGGCGGTCGATGAGGACGACGGGGGTCCCCGTGGCGGCGATGGCGGGTAGCGCCCGCCGCTCCGAGCCGGGTGCCGGCGCGATGATCAGGCCGTCGACGCGGCGATCGAGCAGCGAGCCGACGAGCCGGTGCTCGATCTCGGTGTCGTCGTGCGAATCGCCCATCATCAGCGTGTACCCGAGCTCGCTGGCGCGCGATTCGATCGCCCGCATGAGCGGGCCGAAATAGGGGTTGCGCCCGGCGGCGATGCTCAGGGCCAGGACGCCGGACCGGGACGTGGCGAGCGCGGCGGCCAGGGCGTTGCGCCGGTATCCGGTGGCCTCGATCGCGGCGAGCACGGCGTCCCGGGTGCGGGGATCGACGCGCCGCGTCTCGTTGATCACGTGGGAGACGGTGCTGATCGACACGCCCGCGGCGGCGGCGACATCGGCCATGTTTCCCATCCATTCAGTCTGCCCGGCGCCGAAACGGACGCGCAAGCGTTTGCGCAAACCCTTGCGGGGATTTCAGCAGCGGGTATACCGTCGCATCCACGCGGAGTCGTGTGACCCACAACACAGTCGAACGGAGTCCTCATGTCGAATCGGAAGAGCCTGCGCATCGCGGCGATGTGCTGCGCCCTCACGGTCAGTTTCGCCTCGGTGGCCGCCTGCAACCGCGACGGCGGCTCGTCGAGCGGCGTCAAGGTCGGCCTGATCACGAAGACCGACACCAACCCCTTCTTCGTGAAGATCCGCGAGGCCGCGAAGAAGGAGGCGGACAGCAAGGGGGCGAACCTCGTCGCGCTCGCGGGCAAGTTCGACGGGGACAACGAGGGTCAGGTCGCCGCGATCGAGAACCTGGTCAGCCAGGGCGTCAAGGGCATCCTCATCACGCCGAACTCGTCCACCGGCATCCTCGCCGCCATCAAGAAGGCCCGCGATGCGGGCGTCGTGGTCATCGCCCTCGACACCGCCACCGACCCCGAGAGCGCCGTCGACGCGACCTTCGCCACGGACAACAAGGAGGCCGGCCGCCTGCAGGGCGCGTGGGTCAAGGGAGCACTGGCGGGTAAGCCGGCCAAGCTGCTCATGCTCGACGGGACCGCGGGCAGCACCGTCTCGGAGTTCCGGCACCAGGGCTTCCTCGAGGGCATCGGCCTCACCGAGACCAGCCCCGAGGTGGCGGGCAAGGAGAACACGAACGGCGACCAGACCAAGGCGCAGACCGCGATGGAGAACCTGCTCCAGCGCGTCCCGGATGCCAACGCGCTGTACACGATCAACGAGCCCGCGGCGGCCGGTGGGCACGAGGCCGCGAAGAAGGCGGGCAAGGCCGCCCAGGTGGTGATCGGCTCCGTCGACGGCAGTTGCACGGGCGTGCGGAACGTCAAGGCCGGGATCATCGGCGCCACCGTCCTGCAGTTCCCCGCGAAGATGGCCGAGCAGGGCGTCGACGCGGTGGTCGCCTTCGCCAAGGACGGCACCAAGCCCACCGGGTTCAACAACACCGGCTCGCAGCTCGTGACCGACAAGCCCGTCGCCGGCGTCCCGTCGAAGGACACCGCCTGGGGCGAGCAGAACTGCTGGGGCTGACGTGTCGGCACTGACCTTCCAGCGGCTGCTCCGGGAGCCGCTCGCGGGCCCGCTCGCCGCGCTCGTGGTGGCGTGCGTCGTCTTCTTCATCCTCACGCCGCAGTTCGCGACGGGCTACAACATCTCGCTGATCCTGCAGCAGTCCATGGTGATCGGGATCCTGGCCGTCGCGCAGTCGCTGATCATCCTCACCGCGGGCATCGACCTCTCGATCGGCGCGACGTGCGTGCTCGGCACCGTCGTCCTGGCCAAGGTCGCGGGGACGGACCCGGTCCTCGCGATGGTGGTGGCACTGGGTGTCTGCGTGCTCATCGGTGCGATCAACGGCGCGCTCGTGACGATGCTCAAGCTGCCGCCGTTCATCGTGACGCTCGGCATGTTCACCATCGTCGCGGCGGCCACGCAGCTCTACGCAGGATCGCAGACCTACCGCGTGGCCGACGGTCCGCTGACGGCCCTGGGCACGGGTTTCACGGTCTTCGGGTTCCCGCTCACGCTGGGCCTGCTGGTCCTGCTCGTCGTGTACGCCGTGGCCTGGTACGTGCTCAACCGCACGGCCACCGGCCGGCACGTCTACGCCGTCGGCGGCAATCCGGTCTCGGCGTCGCTGGCCGGTATCAAGACCTCGAAGACGATCTTCGGCGTCTACCTCGCCTCGGGCGTCATCGCCATGATCGCGGCGTGGGCGGCCATCGGCCGCATCCCCACGGCCGACCCGAACGCCTTCCAGACCGCGAACCTCGACACCATCACCGCGGTGGTCATCGGCGGCACCAGCCTGTTCGGCGGCAGGGGCTCGGTGCTCGGGACTCTCGTCGGCGCGCTCATCGTGGGCGTCCTGCGCAACGGCCTCACCCTGGTGGGGATCGACAACCTGTACCAGAACATCGCGACGGGCATCCTCGTGATCGCCGCCGTCGCGCTGGACCAGATCTCGCGCAGGAGGCTGCAATGACCACCGTCGAACGCACGCCGGTCCTGCAGGCCCGCGGCCTGGTGAAGAACTACGGGCAGGTGCGGGCCATCGCCGGGGCCGATTTCGAGCTGCGCGCGGGCGAGGTACTGGCGGTGATCGGCGACAACGGCGCCGGCAAGTCCAGCCTGATCAAGGCCCTCTCGGGTGCGCTGGTCCCGAACGAGGGTGAGATCCTGCTCGACGGCGCACCGGTCCACTTCCGCAGCACGCTGGACGCCCGCAACGCCGGCATCGAGACCGTCTACCAGGATCTCGCCGTGATCCCCGCCCTGGACATCGCGGCCAACGTCTACCTGGGACGGGAGCTGCGCAAGCCGGGGATCCTCGGCTCGGTGTTCCGCCAGCTGGACCGGAAAGCCATGCGCGACGCGGCCGCCGGCCACCTCGCGGAGCTCAAGATCGGCATCACGTCCCCGACGCAGGCCGTCGAGACCCTGTCCGGTGGCCAGCGGCAAGGGGTCGCGGTGGTCCGCGCGGCCGCGTTCGGCAAGAAGGTCATCATCATGGACGAGCCGACCGCCGCGCTGGGCGTGCGGGAGTCCGGCCAGGTGATCGACCTCATCCGGCAGATCCGCGACCGCGGCACGCCCGTGATCCTGATCAGCCACGACATGCCACACGTCTTCGAGGTGGCGGACCGCATCCACGTGCACCGGCTCGGCCGCCGCGCGGCCGTCGTGGATCCGAAGCAACGGTCGATGGCGGAGGTGGTCGCGCTGATGACGGGAGCCCTGGAGCCGACGGCCGAGGAGGCGGCGGGTGGCCCCTAGCGCGGATAGCCCGCGGGGCCTGTTCGTCGGGCTCGCCACCGTCGACGTGATCTCCCGCGTCGAGGAGGTGCCGCCCCGCAACGGCAAGGTGACCGCCGTGCGGCAGGACCTCGCCGGGGGAGGACCCGCGCTCAACGCCGCCGCGGTCTTCGCCGCGCTCGGCGGGCGTGCCGTGCTCGCCGCGCCGGTGGGCGACGGTGCCCTCGGCCGCCTCGTGCACGAGGACCTCGTCGCGTGCGGGGTCGAGCTCGTCGACCTCGCGCAGCCCGGGTTCGCGCCGCCCGTCTCCGCCGTCACGGTCCACGCCCCGTCGGGCGACCGGCAGGTGGTCTCGTTCGACGGTTCGGGGTACCCCGACGCCGTCCCGCCGCTCCACGCGGAGGGCTTCGACGTGGCGCTCCTCGACGGACACGGGCCGTCCGCAGCGCGGTCGGCGCTCCGCAGCGCTTCGGCGGCGGGCGTGCCCGTGATCCTGGACGCCGGACGGTGGCGGCCCGTCTTCGCCGACCTCCTCCCGCGGGCGGCGCACGCCGTCTGCTCCGCGGACTTCGCGCTGCCGGAGGATGTTCCGCTGCCGCCGGTCTTCGCCGTGACCGACGGCGCCCGGCCCATCCGCTATCGCGATCACGGGAACGAGGGCACCGTCGAGGTCCCGGCCGTTGCGGTGGTCGATACGCTCGGTGCCGGCGACGTGCTGCACGGCGCGTACGCCTTCGCGATCGCGCGCGGAGACGCGGTCGCCGATGCACTGCGCTTCTCGGCGGAACACGCGTCCGCGAAGTGCCGGTATCCGGGGGTGAGGGCGTGGCTGGAGACGCTGTGAGCAACGAGCTGCTCGCTCGCGCACGGGAACTGGTGGATCGCCCGGGGCGGGCGATGCTGGGGATCGCGGGGGCGCCCGCGTCGGGTAAGTCGACGCTCGCGGAGCGGCTCGTCGCCGCCCTCGGGGACGACGCGGTGCTGGTACCGATGGACGGCTTCCACCTCGACGACGCCGTGCTGCGCCGGCACGGGAGCTGGGAGCGTAAGGGCGCCATCGACACCTTCGACGACGCCGGCTACGCGGAGCTGCTGCACCGGCTGCGCGAGGGCTCCGGCACCGTCTACGCCCCGAGGTTCGATCGCGGGCTCGAGGCGTCGATCGGCGGCGCCATCGAGGTGCGGCCGGACGTGCCGCTGGTGGTCACCGAGGGCAACTACCTGCTCGCGGACGCCGGGGCGTGGCCGCGCGCCCGCGCGGCGCTCGACGAGGTGTGGTTCCTGCGCATCGATCCCGCGCTGCGGCGCGAACGGCTCATCGCGCGGCACATGCGGTTCGGCCGTAGTCCGGAGGAGGCCCGCGCGCGGGCCGACGGCACCGACGAGACGAACGCCCGCCTCATCGATGCGACGGTGGTCCGCGCCGACCGGATCGTGCACGGGGACTAGCTGTAGCCGGCTGCAGCTTCGACTGCTGATGACCGTCCCACCCGTCGCAGCGTTCGATTCGACGTTGCGATCGCGAAAACTTGTCGGTGGGGCGGCGTAGCGTTCGGGTATGGAAGAAGTTGTTGCAGTAGAGGAGTATCCGCCTCCCGAGGACGGCGTTGCCGATCGGCTGCGTTCGAGTGAGATCGCCCGGTGTCGGTTGATGTTCGAGCAGTACCGGTTGGCGGCGGAGTTGCTGCGGGAGCGGGTGTGCGAACGGATCGCGGCGGGGTTGCCGCAGGATCGGTGGCGGCAGGGCGTGGCTGCGGAGGTCGGGCTGGCGTTGCACATGTCGCCGCACACGGCCGCTCGGTTCCTGGCGCGGGCGGTGGAGCTGGAGAAGCACATGCCGCACACCCGCGCTCGGTTGTACGCCGGTGACCTGGCCCCGGAGGCGATCCCGATTCTGGTGGCGGGTCTGTCTCATCTGGACGTCTCGGATCGGGAGCGGGCGGACGAGTTGCTGTGCGCCGACCCCGCCACTCTGGCCGGGTGCGGGCTGGGTCGGATCTCGGATCTGGTGAAGAAGCTCGCCTACGAGCTCGACGCCCGGGCGACCCTCGACCGCAACGCCGCGGCGGAGAAGGATCGCACCGTCACCATCCGGCCGCTGCCGGACGGGATGGCGCGGGTGTCGCTGCTGCTACCCGTCGCGCAAGGGGTGGGTGTGTACGCGGCGCTGCGCAAGCACGCCGACACGCTTCTCGGCGTCGGAGAGGACCTGCGCACACGCGGACAGATCATGGCCGACACCGCCTTCGCGCGGATCACCGGCCGCGAATCCATGGCCGGGCAGCCGGTGACGGTGAACCTGACCATCCCCGCCACCGTGCTCCTCGGCGATCAGCCCGGCACCGCGCACCTCGACGGCGGCGGCACGATGCCCGCGGAGATCGCCCGCAACCTCGTCGGCAAAGCCACCACAGCGGGTGCTGCGTGGGTGAGAAGGCTGTTCGTCGCGCCGGAGTCGGGTGCGGTGGTGGCGATGGATTCGCGGCAACGCTGCTTCCCCGACGGACTCGCGGAGATGATCCGCGCCCGGGACCGGTACTGCCGCACCCCGTACTGCGACGCACCCATCGCCCACACCGACCACATCGTCCCCCACGCCGCGGGAGGTCCCACCGCATTCGACAACGGCCAAGGCTTGTGCGCGGCGTGCAACTACGCCAAGGAAGCCGCCGGCTGGCGCAGCACCGTCATCCCCGACCCGAGCGGACGGCATACCGTCGAAACCCGAACTCCCACGGGGCATGTGCACCGGACCTCCGCACCAGGACACGCCGCCTAGCGGCCGCGGCCTTAACGGTCGAGGAGGCCGGTCTCCCGGAGCGTGAGATTGATGCGCCCCGTCGTGAGGCCGCAGCCGGGTGGCGCCGTCCCGGGGCTGACGGCGGTGACGCCGTGGAAGGCGAGCCGGGCCGGCCCGCCGAAGACGAGCAGATCGCCGGATTCGAGCGTGAGGTCCGTGTGCGGGCGGTTCCGGTTCTCGGTGTTGCCGAGCCGGAAGGTGCAGCTGTCGCCGATGGACAGCGAGACCACCGGCGCGAGGGACACCTCGTCCTTGTCCTGGTGCATGCCCATCCGGGCGCGCTCGTCGTAGAAGTTCACCAGCGCGGTGTCGGGGCTGTACCGCGCGACCTCGTCGGCGTCGTGCCCCGTGTCGGCGAGCGCACGACGGCCCGCTCGCACCAGCCAGTCCGGGAAGGGCAGCACGCGAGCTCCGTTCACGTCCGTCGCGGTCCGGGTGTAGCGGTAGGGCTGCCAGTGCCAGCCCAGGCACACCGTCCGCACCGACATCGGGTGCCCGCGGACCGTCGCCGAGCGGATCGGCACCGGCCCCGCCGCCCACTCCCGGAAACGGTCGGCGATCCAGGCCTGCTGGCGCAGGTCGAGCCACCCACGGATCAGGAACGCGCCCGGAGCGACGACGACCACCGACCGGTCGGGCGGGAACAGCATGGGGGAGTCCACGTCAGGCCGCATCGTGGAAGACGAGGGCCAGCGTGTGCCGCTTCCCCGAGCGCACCGTCGAGACCCCGTGGCGCACAGGCGCCGCGGACCAGCCGCGCGCCGAGCGGACCGGGCGGTCGCGGGTCGTGAAGACGAAGCCGTGCCCGCGCGGCAGCGTGAACGACGTGCCCCGCGACTGCGCCCGCGGCCGCTGCTCGACGAGCAGGAACTCCCCGCCGGTGTGGTCCACGCCGGGCTCGTCCAGCGCGATCACTACCTGCAGCGGGAAGACCAGGTCGCCGTAGAGGTCGCGGTGCAGCGCGTTCCAGTCGCCGGCGCCGTACTTGAGCAGGATCGCCGTCGACTTCCGCTGTCCGGCGGCGTGGCACATCGAGAGCCACTCGTCGAGGTCGTCGGGCCACGGCGATTCACGGCCCAGTCGCTCCCACCACCGTCGTGCGATGGGCAGCAGGTGCGGGTACAGGGAGTGCTTGAGCTCGTCGACGGGTTCCGGGTAGGGGCGCTCGAAATACCGGTACTCGCCGGCGCCGAACCGGTAGCGCTCCATGTCGATCGTGCTGCGGAACAGCTCGTCCCGCGCGTACAGCTCGCGCAGCTCTGTCGTGCGCTCGTCGGACAGCAGCCGTGGGAGCAGCGCGCCGCCCACGGCGTCCAGCTCGGCGGCGACGGTATCCCAATCGGCGTCGATCGGGCTCATGCCGCCGACTCCAGCCGCAGCAGGGCGGCTTTCGCCTCGACGCCGCCGACGTACTGCCCGATCCCGCCGTCCGCCTTGACCACCCGGTGACACGGAACCACCACGGGGAGGGGGTTCGTCGCGCACGCGGTCCCGACGGCGCGCACCGCCGCGGGGTTGCCCACCAGTTCCGCGACCTGCTTGTAGCTGAGCGTGCTCCCGTAGCCGATCTCGGGCAGGCGGCTCTGCACCAGCTCCCGGAAGCCGTGCGAGAGTGCGTGATCGAGCGGCACGTCGAAGGTGGTGCGCCGGCCCGCGAAGTACTCGTCGAGCTCGCGGGCGGCCTCGTCGAGCCGCTGCGGCGCGCGCAGCACCCGCGGGCTGACCTTCTGTGCCAGGGCCTCCAGGACCGCGTCGTGGTCCTCGCGGGCGTAGGCCACCCGGACCAGGCCCTTCTCGGTGGCCGCCAGCAGCAGCCCACCGACGGGGGAGTCGACGACGGTGTACGCGATGTCGAGCAGGCCGTCCGCCTCGGCGTTCGCCGTGAGGCGGGCGCGGAGGCGAGCGAGGACGGTGGTGTCCGCGGGGGCCGACAGGGTTTCGGTGATGTCGTTCATGCGAGGTCCTCCCTCGTGTGCGTCGTGCGCAGTCTCTTGAGTCCATCGGCCGCCGCACGGCGCGCGGCTTCGACGGTGCCGCCGAGGATCTCGGCGATCTCGGCGTAGGGCAGGTCCGCGGCGTAGCGGTACGCGACGGCCTGGCGCTGCTTGTCCGGCAGGGCGGCGACGGCGGCCCAGAGGTCACCGTCGGGCAGGGCGGCGGGAGCGGCGGGGCTCCGGGGCTCGGGCACACTGTCGACGGGGACGGCCCGGCGCCCCGTCGCGCGGATCTGGTCGATGGCCCTGCGGTGCGCGATCGTCACCAGCCAGGCCTCGACGTTCGCCGACTCCGGCAGCTCCGGATAGGCGCGCAGGGCGGAGAGGAAGGTCTCCGACCACGCGTCCTCCGCGTCGTGCGGGCCGAGGATCGCGCGACAGACCCGCAGCACCGTCGCGGCGTGCTCGTCGACGACCCGCTCGAACGGTGCCTTCACGACGTCCCCGCGCCGATGTGTCCGGTCATGTCTCTCTCCTCGTCTCGATCCTGCCCTGTAGACGCCGCGGGCGGGTGGAACGTGAGATGCGATCTCGAGGAGAGTACGCGGCTACCCGGTGTAGCCCGGGCGCGCGAGGAGGTCCCGCAGGCCCGCGTCGATGAAGGCGATGTCGACGGGGTTGGCTCCGCCGCCGGCGAAATGGCCCCAGACGCCGGGGATAACCCGCACCTCGCCGTGCTCGATGAACTGCAAGGCCCACTCCTCGTCCTCCGGCGGGAAGTAGAGGTCCTTCTCGGCGGGCATGGCCAGGAGGGGGCACGTGATGGACCGGAGCGCGGCCTCGTGGTCACCGTCGAACCCGGGCGTGTTGCCGACGTTCCCGGCGTGCCACGTGCCGATCATCGCGATGAGGTTGTTGGGGTCGCGGCCGTCGCGGAAGAAGCGCTCCCAGAAGCCGTAGAGGAAGTCGTCGAGCGAGGTGAAGCCCATCTCGCGCCAGGTCTCGAACCAGTAGAAGGCCTGCGAGAAGCCCCAGCCCGAGTAGATCCGGGCGAAGGCGCGCAGGCCCTTGATCGGCGGCCGCGCGGGGTCGTAGTCGCCGTCGGCCCACGCCGCGTCCGCGCGCAGCGCCTCGCGCAGAGACTCCAGGAAGACCTGATTGTGCGGCGCGGTACGGCTGGAACCGCAGAACGGGGCGGCGCGCTGCACCATCTCGGGATGGCTCACCGCCCACTGGTAGGTCTGGCCCGCGCCCATCGACCAGCCGGTGACCAGCGCGATCGTCGAGACGCCCCACTTCTCGGTGAGCAACCGGTGCTGCGCCTGAACCTGGTCGTAGAAGGTGACCAGCGGGAACCGCGCGTGGTCGTACGGCGATGCGGCGTTCGACGGGGACGTCGACAGCCCGTTGCCCAGCATGTTGGGGACGACGATGAAGTACTCGTCCGGATTGAGCGTCTTATCGGTGCCGATCAGCCACTCGTTGTCCGTGTGCCACCCCGAGTACCAGGTGGGGTAGACGATCACGTTCGACTTGTCGGCGTTGAGCGTGCCGTAGGTCTTGTAGGCGAGCCGGGCCCCGCGGAGGGTGTGGCCGGACTGCAGGGTGAGATCGCCGAGGTCGAAGAACTCGGCGTCGGTGGGAGCGGGCACTGCGGACTCCTCGGGTAGCGGATTCGCGACGTAATACCGATTCGGTACTGATGCCCGACGCTACCCGTCCGACTCCCGCCGAGTGCGGAAACGGAAAGGGCGCGCACCCGGATCCCGGATGCGCGCCCCTTCTGCGAGTGCCTACTTCGCGACGGTGATGTCCTGGTTGTAGACGCCGTTCGACTCCGGCGAGACCTGGATGTCGCCGTTGCCCACGGAGGACAGCGCGCGCAGCGTCCACGTGCCCGGCGCCGCGAAGAAGCGGTAGTCGCCGGTGCCCGAGGCCACGACCTCGGCGGTGAACTCGCCCGTGCCGTCGAGGAGGCGCACGAACGCGCCCGCGACGGGGTTACCGGCGCCGTCGAGGACCTGACCGGTCAGCACGGTCTCCTTCTCGACGTCGACGCCGGCGGGGAGGACCTGTCCCTGCTTGGGAGCTCCACACATGATTGAAATCCTTACTTCTCGATCGGGGCGCCGACGAGCGAGCCGTACTCGACCCACGAGCCGTCGTAGTTCTTGACGTTCTTCTTGCCCAGGATCTCCTGCAGCACGAACCACGTGTGCGAGCTGCGCTCGCCGATGCGGCAGTACGCGATGGTCTCCTTGGCGTCGTCGAAGCCCTTCTCCGCGTACAGCGCGGCGAGGTCCTCGTCCGACTTGAAGGTGCCGTCCTCGTTGGCGGTGGTCGACCACGGGATGTTGATCGCGCCGGGGACGTGGCCGCGCTGCTGCGCCTGCTCCTGCGGCAGGTGCGCCGGGGCGGAGATCTTGCCGGAGAACTCGTCGGGCGAGCGCACGTCGATGAGGTTCTTCTTGCCGATCGAGTCGATCACCTCGTCGCGGAAGGCGCGCAGCGACAGGTCGACGGGCTTGGCCTGGTAGTTCGTGGCCGGGCGGGACACCGCGTCGGTCGAGAGCGGGCGGCCGTCGAGCTCCCACTTCTTGCGGCCACCGTCGAGCAGCTTCACGTCCTGGTGGCCGTACAGCTTGAAGTACCAGTAGGCGTAGGCCGCGAACCAGTTGTTGTTGCCGCCGTAGAGGACCACGGTGTCGTCGTTGCCGATGCCGCGCTCGGACAGGAGCTTGGAGAAGCCCTCCTGGTCGAGGAAGTCGCGGCGGATCGGATCCTGCAGGTCCTTGCGCCAGTCGAGGCGCACGGCGCCCTTGATGTGGTTGTCGTCGTAGATCGACGTGTCCTCGTCGACCTCGACGAAGACGACACCCGGGGTGTCGAGATTCTGCTCAGCCCAGTCTGCGGAGACCAGGACGTCGGAGCGAGCCATGAGGATCCCTTTCGTTGATTCCATGACGGTGCGAATGAAGGCGCGGACGCTACTTCGAGGGGTGCGCGGATGCGCTGGGAGGGCAATGGGTACATCGCGACAGCGGCGACAGGGGTACCCGGCCCGGGGAGAGATCGGGACTAGCCCAGACAGCGACAACCGGCCATACGGCACAGGTCGACCGCCAGACGGCGGGTGAGCAGCAGCTCACAGCGGTTGCGCATGGCGTCGAGAATACCGAACCCGCGCGACTGCGTCACGGCAGGGTCGTCGCGCCCGGCCGGTAGAAGGCGCCCGGGGTCACGGTCACCGCATCGGCCTCGCCGAGAAGCACCACATCGGCGTTCTCCGCGCGCGCCGCGGTGGGCGCGATGCCGAAGGGCAGCGCCATCGCGGGAAGGGTGCGGGTGAAGGCGGCCAGCACGGTCCGGTCCTCCCCGGGCAGCAGATCAGCCTTCGCGTGATCCTCGGGACCCGTGTAGACGCCCGTGGCGCGCACGGCGATCGCGCCGCCCTCGGTCGCGAAGTCCGCCGCCACCGAGATCAGCACGGTGCGCTTCGGATCGGCCGGCGTGGGCAGCGGGACCGTTCCCGTGAGCACGATGCCCTTCGACGCCTTGACGTAGCCGTCCGCCGGGCTGCCCGCGCCGGGGCGCTTCGGGGCGGGCGTGTGCACCTGCAGGTCGACGATGTCCATGTACCGGCCCATCGTCTTCTGGTCGAGCCGGACCCGGGACTCCACATGCCTGGCGGCGATGGGGGTGTCCGGCGCGAACGTCGGCAGCAGGCCGCCGGGGATCTCGACGTCCGCGAACTCGGCCTCGAGTCGTGCGTTCTTGTCGTGCACCTTCGCCGGCACCGCGATGGTGAGCTTCGAATGGCTCCCACCCGAGGTCAGGTAGGGGAAGCCGCCGATGGTGACCTCGGGATCGTCGCCCAGTCCCGCGGCGGCCCGGAGCTCGCGCGAGAGCCGGTACTCGGCCGTCGCCGCGGACCCGAGCTCGGCGAGCACCGCGACTGTGAGGAGCGTCGCAAGGGCGATCAGAACCCGCCTGATCCACACCCGTCCCTGCCCCTGTGCCACGCCGCATCCCTCTCGTTCGCCTCAGCGCCGTCACGCACGGCGTTCTGACCACCGCTATTCTGACATTCGTTGTTTTCGAATCGACCGGCGCGCAGCGGGAGGGCATGTGGATCTGATCCTGCTCACATCCGACCGGGAACCGGACACGGTGCTGCCGTCGCTCTCGCTCCTCCCGCATTCGGTGCGGACACTGCCCGCGGACGTCTCCTCCCTCCTCGAGGTCGGACAGGCCGAGGTCGCACTCGTGGACGCCCGCTCCGATCTGGTGACGGCGCGCGGCCTGTGCCGTCTCCTCGGCAGTACCGGCGGGGGCGGGACGGCCGTCGTCGCGGTGCTCACCGAGGGCGGCCTCGTCGCGGCGAACGCCGACTGGGGCATCGACGACTTCCTACTGCCGACCATCGGCCCCGCCGAGATCGACGCCCGCCTGCGACTCGTCGCCGCCCGGCGCGACAGCGGCGGCGAGGAGGAGGTCGCCGACAAGGTGACCCTCGGCGAGCTCGTGATCGACGAGGGCACCTACACCGCCCGCTTGCGCGGCAAGCCTCTCGACCTCACCTACAAGGAGTTCGAGCTGCTGAAGTTCCTCGCGCAGAACGTGGGCCGGGTGTTCACCCGGGCGCAGCTGCTGCAGGAGGTGTGGGGTTACGACTTCTTCGGCGGCACGCGCACCGTGGACGTGCACGTGCGGCGCCTGCGCGCCAAGCTCGGCGCCGAGCACGAGGGCATGATCGGCACGGTCCGTAACGTGGGCTACAAGGCGGTGCGGCCCGTGCGCGGCAAGGGGGAACGGCCCGTCGAGGACATGGAACCGACGGACGAGGATCTCGAGGAGGCCTGATGGTCGACGTGGTGCGCGGACCGATCGGCGACCCGGCGGCGGTCTCGGCCATCGCCGCGGAGGCCGAGGCCGCCGACGGCATCGGGGCGCTCTCGGAGCAGTTCCGGCTCGGCGTGCGCGGCGACGGCCCGCACCTCCTCGCGCACGGCGCGGACGGCGCCGTGGCCGGCTACGCGGGCGTCGTCGTGCCGCCGGCGGGCGGCCCGGGTGCGGCGGAGGTGGTCGTGGCACCGTCGGAGCGCCGACGGGGCCTGGGCCGCGCCCTCGTGACCGGGGCGCTCGACCTCATGGGAGCCGGAGGCACCGTGTGGGCGCACGGCGACCTCCCCGCCGCCCGCGCGCTGGCCGCGGATCTCGGCCTGACCGCCGTGCGCACCCTGCTCAACCTGCGCAGGCCCCTCGCCGGGCTGGACCCGGCACCGTCGAACCCGCCCGGCGTGACCGTGCGGACCTACGCGGGGCCCGAGGACGACGCCGCGATCCTCGCGGTGAACAACGCCGCCTTCTCCTGGCACCCCGAGCAGGGCGGCTGGACGGGGGAGCAGATCGACGAGCGGACGGGTGCCGACTGGTTCGATCCGGCCGGACTGTTCCTCGCCGTCGACGACTCCGGGAGGTTGCTGGGCTTCCACTGGACCAAGGTCGCGGACCCGGCCGAGGGGCTCGGCGAGGTGTACGTCGTGGCGGTCTCCCCGGAGGGGCAGGGGCGCGGCCTCGGGCGACTGCTGACCGCCGTCGGACTGGATTACCTGGCTGGTCGTGGGCTCGCGGAGGTGGAGCTGTACGTGGAGGGCGACAACGTCGCCGCGCTCCGCACGTACAGCCGATTGGGTTTTGAGGAGAACGAAAGACACGTGGCGTACGCGTCACGGTAATCCACCCGCCCGGGTGAGTTTCCCCTCCGTTCACCCGGGGCACCCGAATCCGACACCCGGCCTCCCTATGTTCAGGGCGACACCCGCAACAGTGCCGGGGTGATCAGTCCTGACTCGACTCGGAGGAATCTCGGTGAACTTCAAGCGTGGATCCGTATCCGCCCTCGCCATGGCGGCCGCTCTGTCCCTGACCCTGACCGCCTGCGGCGGCGAGGAGTCCGGCGGCGCGGCGGGCAGCTCGGCCGCCGGTGGCGGCTCGGGCGTCCAGTGCGACGGCAAGCTGCAGCTCAAGGGCAGCGGCTCGACGGCGCAGGCCAACGCCATGACCGTCTTCAAGAACACCTTCGCCCAGGACTGCTCCGGCGCGAACGTCGACTACAGCGGCAACGGCTCGGGTCAGGGCATCACCGAGTTCACCTCGGGCCTGACCAACTTCGGCGGCTCCGACTCGCCGCTGAACGCCGACCAGGCGAAGAAGGCCGAGGAGAAGTGCGGCGCCCCCGCCCTGAACCTGCCCCTCGTCTTCGGCCCGATCGCGGTCGCCTACAAGCTGGGCGGGCTCGAGC
Source organism: Tsukamurella sputi (assembly GCF_007858445.1). Lineage (GTDB taxonomy): Bacteria > Actinomycetota > Actinomycetes > Mycobacteriales > Mycobacteriaceae > Tsukamurella > Tsukamurella sputi. The sequence goes on from NZ_VIGV01000004.1 coordinate 121,911, forward strand.
TCAACCTGTCGGCCCCGACGCTGGCGAAGATCTTCACCGGCGTGATCAAGGAGTGGAACGCCCCGGAGATCGCCGCTGAGAACCCGGGCAAGACCCTGCCCTCCACGCCGATCACCGTCGTCTTCCGCTCCGACGAGTCGGGCACCACCGAGAACTTCCAGAAGTACCTCGGCTCGGCCGCGCCGGCCGAGTGGTCCGCCGACAAGAAGGGCAAGGCCTTCAAGGGCGGCACCGGCCAGGGCGCCAGCGGCAACGCCGCGGTCGCCGCGACCGTGAACAAGGCCGAGGGCACCATCACCTACGCCGAGTGGAGCTTCGCCAAGGCGCAGAAGCTGCAGGTCGCGAACATCATCACGTCGGCCGGCCCCGAGGCCGTGAAGCTCTCGAGCGAGTCGGTCGCCAAGACCATCGAGTCGGCCAAGTTCAAGACCCCGGGCAGCAAGGACCTCGTCATCGACACCGAGGGCTTCTACAAGCCGTCGGCGACCGGCGCCTACCCGATCGTGCTCGCGACCTACGAGATCGTCTGCTCGAAGTACTCGGACGCCGAGATCGGCAAGGGCCTGAAGACCTTCCTCAAGGTCGCGGCCAGCAAGCAGGCGCAGGACCAGCTCACCAACCAGGGCTACGCCCCGATCCCCGAGTCCTTCCGCACCACGCTGAACGCCTCGATCGACTCCATCCAGTAAGAACTCGAGCGCTCGTACCGGGCGTCGTGCGGGAGCCGGGCACAATGGCACTCGCACGACGTCCGGCCCAGCCGGAAGGACGACCCATTCGTGGCCGATCAACGGGGAAACATGGCGACTGAGGATTCAACGGACCGCGACGCCGGTGCCGACGGCACGGCGACCGCCGCGGCCACGGACAGCGGCTCCGGCCGCACGACCTTCGCCCACGGTGGCGACCGCATGGAGAAGATCTTCAAGTGGGCCAGCTACGCCTCGGGAATCCTCCTGGTCGTGGTGATCGCGCTGATCTTCCTGCAGCTCGTGGTGCAGGCGGTCCCGGCTCTCACCAAGAACAACGTCAACTTCCTCACCAGCTCCGAGTGGCAGACGAACCCGTCGAACATGCGGTTCGGCATCCTCGAACTGCTGAAGATCACGGTCCTGTCCTCGGTGATGGCGCTGATCCTCGCCGTGCCGGTCGCGGTGGGCATCGCGACCTTCCTCGTGCAGTACGTGCCGCAGCGCCTCTCGCGGCCGCTGAGTGCCGTCATCGACCTACTCGCGGCCGTCCCGTCGATCATCTACGGCCTGTGGGGCATCTTCGTGCTGGCCCCCTTCCTGGTGCCGCTGCAGAAGTGGCTCAACGAGAACCTGGGCTGGTTCTTCCTCTTCAAGACGGGCAACGTGGAGCTCTCGCTGGGCTCGACGGTGTTCACCGCCGGCATCGTGCTCGCGATCATGATCCTGCCGATCATCACGTCGATCACGCGCGAATCGCTGCGGCAGACCCCCGTCGCGCATCAGGAGGCCGCGCTGGCCCTCGGTGCCACCAAGTGGGAGGTCATCCGCCTCACGGTCTTCCCGTACGGCCGCTCCGGCATCGTCGCCGGCTCGATGCTGGCCCTCGGCCGCGCACTCGGCGAGACCATCGCGGTGCTCATCATCCTGTTCGCCGCCACCAAGACCTCCATCTGGTCGCTGTTCGACAGCGGCTACACCTTCGCTTCGAAGATCGCCTCCGCCGCCGCTGAGTTCGACAACGTCGACCAGCGCGGCGCCTACATCGCCGCCGGCCTCGTGCTGTTCCTGCTCACCTTCGTGGTGAACGCGATCGCCCGCTGGATCGGCGGGGGACGGGTGAACGGATGACCGCCACCGAGCTCGACGACGTCGCCAAGAGCGGCACCGTCTTCCACCGCACGTCCACCGTGCGCCGGATCAAGAACAACGCCGCCGCGATCCTCTTCGGCGCCTGCTTCCTGCTGGCCCTCGCGCCGCTGGTCTCGCTGCTCTACATGGTGATCGCCAACGGCCTGCCCGCGATCCTCGACCCCGAGTGGTGGACCAAGTCGATGGTCCGCGTGGCCCCCGACTCCTACTCCGGTGGTATCCGCCACGCCCTGTACGGCACCCTGGTGCAGGCCGGCGTCGCGGCGCTCTTTTCCGTGCCGATCGGCGTCATGGTGGGCATCTACCTCGTCGAGTACGCCGAGGGCACCCGGTTGGGCCGGATCACCACCTTCATGGTCGACGTGCTCGCCGGCATCCCGTCGATCGTCGCCACGCTGTTCATCTTCGGCGTGTGGATCACGACGTTCGGCATGCCGCAGTCCGCGTTCGCGGTGAGCCTCGCGCTGATCCTGCTCATGGTCCCCGTCGTGGTGCGCTCCACCGAGGAGATGCTCAAACTCGTGCCGAACGAGCTGCGGGAGGCCTCCTACGCGCTGGGCGTCCCCAAGTGGAAGACGATCGTGCGGATCGTGCTCCCGACCGCGGCGTCGGGCATGGTCTCCGGCGTCTTCCTCGCCATCGCCCGCGTGGTCGGCGAGACCGCGCCCGTGCTGCTCCTCGTGGGCATCAGCGACCGGATGAACTACGACCTCTTCAACGGCAACATGTCGTCGCTGCCGCTGTTCATCTACGACCAGTACCGCAACAACCCCGGCGCCGTCGGCGAGTACCGGGCGTGGGGCGCCGCCCTCACCCTGGTGATCCTCGTGGGCATCGCGAGCGGCCTCGCCGCTCTCATGTCCCGGCTGCTCGCCCCCAAGACGAAGTGACCTAGGAGATCTGACATGGCGAAGCGCCTGGACATCAAGGACCTGAACATCTACTACGGCGCCTTCCACGCGGTGCAGGACGTCTCGCTGACGGTGCCGCCGAACTCCGTGACGGCCTTCATCGGCCCGTCCGGCTGTGGCAAGTCGACCGTGCTCCGGTCGATCAACCGCATGCACGAGGTGACGCCCGGCGCCCGCGTGGACGGGCACATCACGCTCGACGGTGCCGACATCTACGGCGCCGGCGTCGACCCGGTGGGCGTCCGCAAGACCATCGGCATGGTCTTCCAGCGGCCCAACCCGTTCCCCACCATGTCGATCCGGGACAACGTCGTTGCCGGGCTCAAGCTGCAGGGCATCCGCAGCAAGGCCAAGCTCGACGAGGTGGCCGAGCAGTCGCTGCGCGGCGCCAACCTGTGGGGCGAGGTCAAGGACCGGCTGAACAAGCCCGGCGGCGGCCTTTCGGGCGGTCAGCAGCAGCGTCTGTGCATCGCCCGCGCCATCGCCGTCAGCCCCGACGTGCTGCTCATGGACGAGCCCTGCTCGGCGCTCGACCCGATCTCGACGCTGGCGATCGAGGACCTGATCGGCGAGCTCAAGCAGAAGTACACGATCGTCATCGTCACGCACAACATGCAGCAGGCGGCGCGCGTCTCCGACCAGACCGCCTTCTTCAACCTCGAGGCCACCGGCAAGCCGGGCCGGCTGATCGAGATCAACCCGACGGAGAAGATGTTCTCCAACCCGGACGAGCGGGCCACGGAGGACTACATCTCGGGCCGCTTCGGCTGACGCGTCACAGGCATTACTGGGTGTCGGACGTCAGCGATACTCTGGACCTGTGACATCGCAGACCCAGGACGCACCGGCCACCGGCGCGCGGTACAGCACGGTGCTGCCGGGGGACCGCGTCGTGGCGCGGGTGCGCGGGGCGGTGCTCGTCGTCGATGCGCCGGCGCTCGGCGCGCCGGCGGAGGCGACCGAACTCGCCTCCGCCCTCGACGTCGACGGTGACCTCGCCGCGGTCCTGCGCGGCCGCGGCGGCCCGTCCTTCGCCGTGGTCGAGGCCGCGGACGGCTCGGTCCGCGCTCTGCTGCGCGGTGCGGCCGGCCTGCCCGAGGAGCGGATGCTCTCGGTCGCGATCTTCTCCTCCGCATCCGCCGCCGCGCCGGATCACGTGCTGCACGCCGACGCCGACTTCGTCGAGCGCATCGCGCCCCTGCCCGCGGGCGCGGTGGTGACGGTCACCGTCGGGCCGCCGCCCCCGCCCGGACCCGTGTGCGGGCCCACCGCCCTGCACCTGCTGCGGGGTGCGGTCCCGGGCGGCGGCGCAGTGCTCTGGTCGGACGATTCGCTGCGGCCCGAGGACGAGGCCGACATCGCGACGGACGTCTTCCCGGCGGACGCCCCCACCAACGAGGAGCCGACCGGGGTGAGTCCGCTGTTCGCGGCCACCGAGTACGACGTGGAGGTCGGGGAGGTGAACGCCGCCGTCGCCGCGGGGCCGATGGTCGAGGGCCGGCGCTGCGCCTTCGGCCACCTCAACGCGCCCGCCGCCGCGTACTGCACGCGCTGCGGCGCGCTCGTCGACCGGCGGGCCCGGCTCGAGACAGGCCCGCGGCCGCCGCTGGGACTGCTCGTCGCCGACGACGGCACGGCCTTCGTCGTCGAGGCCGACATGGTGATCGGACGGGACCCGGCCGCGTTCGTCGCGCAGCGCGCGGGACGTTCGTTCGACGGTGCGGGGCGCCTCGCCCCCGTCGTCCTGCCGGATCGCACGGGTGCGCTCTCGCGCGCCCACCTGGAGATCAGGATCGACGGCTGGCAGGTGCTCGCGGTCGACGTGGGCTCGGCGAACGGCACGTGGGTGCGCCCGCCCGGCGCCGCGCAGCCCCTGCGCCTGCCGCCGGGGCAGCCCGTGCCGCTCGGCGTCGGCTCGGACATCCACCTGGGCGGCCGGATCCTGCAGCTGCAGGACGGCGTCGGCGCCTGACCCCGGACAGCGCGACGGCCGCCCCCGAGGGGACGGCCGTGACGGTGCGCCGGAACTACTTGGAGACGTCCGCGGTGGGCTCGGCGCTGCCCGTGGCCTGGAAGATCACGCGGCGGCCGATCTCCACGGCGTGGTCGGCGAAGCGCTCGTAGTAGCGGCCCAGCAGGGTCACGTCGACAGCGGCGGCCACCCCGTGCTTCCACTCCCGGTCCATCAGCACGGTGAACAGGTGGCGGTGCAGGTCGTCCATCGCATCGTCCTGCTCCTCGATCTCCGCGGCCTGCTTCGGATCCTGGGTGACCAGCACCTCGCGGGCGGAGTTGGCGAGCTCGACGGCGAGACGGCCCATCTCAGCGAAGTAGCCGTTGACCTCCTCGGGGAGGGTCTTGTTCGGGAAGCGGCGGCGGGTGACCTTCGCGACGTGCAGTGCGAGCGCGCCCATCCGGTCGACATCGGCGACGATCTGGAAGCCCGAGACCACGACGCGCAGGTCGCTGGCGACGGGCGCCTGCAGTGCGAGCAGGGAGAAGGCCTCCTCCTCGGCGCGGCGGCTCAGCCGGACGATCTCGTCGTGCTCGGTGATGACCTCTTCGGCGAGGGCGAGGTCCGCCTGGAGCAGCGAGTTGGTCGCCTTCTCCATGGCGATGCCCGACTTGTCGCAGATGTCGCCGAGGATGTCGTTGAAAGCAGCCATCTGCTGGATGTACGCATTACGCATGTGCCCAGTGTATCGGGCTTTTCATACGTGGCCGTTGCGTTGCATGAACGCCGGGTGAACGACGGTTAACCGCCGCTCGTCTCCTCCTCGGCGCCCGGCATCGCCGCGGCGTCCGACTCCCACGGATCGTCGAGCCATCCCTCGGGGAGGACCACCTTGCCGGGGGTGCCCTGGCGTCCGCGCGGGCCCTCGGCGTCCTTGGGGAAGGGCACGGCGGGGTCCAGGGTGTCGAGCAGCGCGCGCAGGTCGGCGAGGGTCTTGACGGTGGCCAGGCGCGTGCGCAGCTCGCCGCCCGCGGGGAAGCCGCGCAGGTACCAGGCGACGTGCTTGCGGATCTCCCGCATGCCCTTGTCCTCGCCGTGGTGCGCCGCGAGCAGTTCGCCGTGCCGGTACATGATCTCGGTGACCTCGCCGAGGTTCGGCGGGATCGGCATCGGGGTGCGGTTGATCGCGGCCGAGAGCTCGGAGAACAGCCACGGGCGGCCCAAGCAGCCGCGCCCGACGACGACGCCGTCGCAGCCGGTGCGCTCCATCATGGTCACGGCGTCCTCCGCGGCGAAGATGTCGCCGTTGCCGAGCACCGGCACGGTGTCGCCGAAGTGGTGGTGCACGTGGTCCTTGAGCCGGGTGATCTCGTCCCAGTCGGCCTGGCCGGAGTAGCGCTGCGCGGCGGTGCGGGCGTGCAGGGCGACGGCGACGGCGCCCTGCTCGGCGGCGATCCGGCCGGCGTCGAGATGGGTGTGGTGCTCGTCGTCGATGCCGACCCGGAACTTCACGGTCACGGGGATCTCGGGGGAGCCCGCCGGGGAGCCGTCGGCGATGCCGCGCACGGCCGCGTCGACGATGCTCGCGAACAGGTTCCGCTTGTACGGCAGGGCGGAGCCGCCGCCGCGGCGGGTGACCTTGGGGACGGGGCAGCCGAAGTTCATGTCGAGGTGATCGGCGAGGCCCTCCTCGGCGACCATCCGCGCCGCCTCGTACGTCCACTTCGCGTCGACGGTGTACAACTGCAGGCTGCGCGGGTCCTCGTCGGGCGCGAAGGTCGTCATGTGCATGGTGACGGGGTGCCGCTCGACGAGGGCGCGCGCCGTGACCATCTCGCACACGTACAGCCCGGCGACGGTGCCCGTCCGTGCGCGCTCCAGCTCGCGGCACAGGCTGCGGAAGGCCACGTTCGTCACGCCGGCCATCGGCGCGAGCACGACGGGCGAGTCGAGCTCGAACCGGCCGATGCGCAGCTTGGGCGCGGTGGTGGCTGTGGTCATCAGGTCTCTCCAGTGCGTCGGTCGACGGGTCGCCCCGTCCCGTCCATGATCGCCGACCCCGGCGGGCCATCGCAAACGAGCGTGGCGCGCGGGGCGGGAACGAGAGAACCCGCCGGGCCTCCGGGAGGCTCGACGGGTTCCGGTGCGTCGGGTGCTAGACGGCCAGGCCGGCCTTCTCGCGCTTCGCGGCCTCGCGGGCCAGCGAGCGGTCGCGCATCTCCTCGAACTTCACGGCCGCGGCCTCGAGCTCGTCGAGGAAGGCCGCGAGCTCCTCGCGGGTGCGCTCGCCCTCGGGGCCGAAGTCCTCGCGCTCGAAGATCTTCCACTTGCGCAGGACGGGCATGACCACCTCGTCCTTGTGCTGGCGCAGGTCGTAGATGCCGTGCTTGGCCATGAGCACGCCGTTGCGACGGAAGTCGGGCATGCCGGCGCCGGGCATCTCGAAGTGCTTGATGGTGTCGGTGATCGAGCGGATCGCCTGGTCCGGGACCAGGTCGAGGCCGGCCGCCGAGATGTTGCGGTAGAAGATCATGTGCAGGTTTTCATCGGCCGCGATGCGCTGGAGCATCTTGTCGGCGATCGGGTCCTGGCAGACCTTGCCGGTGTTGCGGTGGCTCACGCGGGTGGCGAGCTCCTGGAAGGTCACGTACGCCACCGAGTGGAGCATCGTCATCTTCTGCTCGGTGTGCTGGGCCACCTTGCCCTGCGGATCCCAGCCGTTGGTCATGTGGATCATGCGGGCCTGCTCGAGCTTCACCGGGTCCACACCGCGGGTGACCACGAGGTAGTCGCGCATCGCGATGCCGTGGCGGTTCTCCTCCGACGTCCAGCGGCCGACCCAGTGGCCCCAGGCGTCGTCCATGGAGAAGTTCGCGGCGATCTCCCGGTGGTACGTGGGGAGGTTGTCCTCCGTGAGGAGGTTGGTGATCATCGCGGCCTTGGCCACGTCGTCGAGCTGGCTCTCCTCGGGGTCGTAGTCCGACCCGCCGAGAGCGGCGAAGTTCTTGCCGTCCGACCAGGGGATGTAGTCGTGCGGGTTCCAGTCCTTCGTCATCGAGAGATGGCGGTTGACGTTGTCCTCGGCGACACCGGAGAGCTCCTTCAGAAGCTCCAGCTGGGTCAGTTGGCGGGTCGACATCATTCCTCTTTCGACGTTTGGATCAGTTCCAGATTATCCCGAAAGTCTACGCACTCCGGTCGTTGTACTCAACGTCCCCAGCGGAAAGTGACGCTTTCGGGTAGGGGACGCGCCCAGTGCATCGGCGCGGGACGTGGGTACGTTACACCGAGACGGGGGTCACAGGATCCATCCGAGTTCCCGTGCTCGTACCGCCGCCTCGTACCGGTTGGCCGTCCCCAGCTTCGCCATGGCCGACGAGAGGTAGTTGCGCGTGGTGCCCGCGCTCAGGTGCGCGCGCCTCGCTATCTCCTCGACGGAGGAACCGTCGACGGCGAACTCCAGCACGTCGGCCTCGCGGGCGGTGAGCGGTGAGTCGCCGGCGCTGATCGCCTCCGCCGCGAGCTCGGGGTCGACGTACCGGCCGCCGCCGTGGACGGTGCGGATGACCTGGGCCAGCGTGGCCGCGGGCGCCGTCTTCGGGAGGAAGCCGCGGACGCCCGTGGCCAGCGCGCGCTTGAGGTAGCCGGGGCGACCGTGGCTGGTCACGATGAGCGTCGCGGCGCCGGGCGTGCGGCGCAGCAGTTCCGCCGCGGTGTCGATGCCGTCGGGGCCGGGCATCTGCAGGTCGATGACCGCCACCGGAGGTGCGAGCCCGTCCGCGGCGCGGTGCTCCCACAGCGCGATCAGTTCGGTGCCCGACGCGGCCTGCGCCGCGACGGTGATGTCCGGTTCCAGGTCGAGCAGCGCCGCGACGGCCGCGCGGATCATGTGCTCGTCGTCCGCGATCATCACCTCGATCGCCGGTGTGCCGGTCACGGCGCCTCCCAGGTCGCGGTCAGGGTGAAGTCGTCGCCGTCGCGAGTGCCCACCACGTCCGCGCCCACCGCGCGGAGCCTGCCCCGCAGCCCGTCGATGCCCGACGGTGCGCCGTCGTCCCCGGACGGGAGGGGCGCACCGTCGTTGCGCAGGACCAGGCCCGACGATGCCAGTGTCAGCACCGCCTGCGTCGCCGTGGAGTGTTTGACGATGTTGGTGGTCCCCTCGCGGACCACCCACGCGGCCGCCTCGTGGAAGGCGGGCGGGATCGACGCGGGCTCGCCGATCACGCGCAGCTCGCAGCCCGCGGCGGAGAGCAATGAGCGGGCGCCGGCGACCTCGGTGCCGAGGTCGATGCCGCGGTAGCCGCGAACCAGGGAGCGCGCGTCCTCCATGGACGCGACGGCGAGGGTCTTCACCTCGTCCATCTCGCCGGCCGCGCGGTCCACGGCGCCTGCCCTGGCGAGGGTCGCGGCGAGCTCGCTCTTGACCGCGATGGCGGAGAAGGCGCGGCCCACCACGTCGTGCAGGTCGCGGGAGAAGCGCAGCCGCTCCTCCGCGACCTGCAACTCGGCGGCGACGCGCTTGCCGTCCTCCAGCTCGGTGAGGATCTGCAGGCTCCAGACGGTGGTCCGCGACGTCCACATGAGGACGACGCCGATCGCGAGGAGCAGTGCGAAGAAGGCCGGTGCCTGTGTCGGGCGCAGCAGCAGCGTGGTCGCCGCAGCGGCGACGGCGAGGAGGGCCCAGCGGTGCCGGAAGAAGGGGAGGACCGCACACGCCGCCATCGCGTAGGCGACGGTGCACACGACCCGGCCGTCGTCGAGGGCGAGGCCCAGGCGTGGAGCGAGCTGGACGACGACGATCGCGCCCAGCCACACGGCCGACAGCCCGGCGATGGCGAATCGCCAGGCGATCCGGCGCTGCCGGTCGGTCGCGCGGATGGCGAGGTCGGGCTGGGCCTCGATGCCCGCGATCGCTGCGAGGCCCGCCACCACGATCGCCACGACCGGCCAGGTGCCCTTCCCCGAGGTGGCCATCATGATGACGAAACCGATCATCACCACTTGGAGGACGAGGCGGGTGTACAGGCGGAACCTGTCGGCGCTCGACGTCTCGTGCCACCAGTCCTGCGCGGCTCGCACGGGACGCGGGACCACGCGCGACCGGGGTGCCGTCGCTTCCTGTGACTCCGCGGAGGGCGTGGCGCCGGCCGTCATCCCCGATCGTCCCAGCGGAACCACCGCTGGGCGAGAAGGAGAGCGATCACGGTCCATACCGCCAGTGTCGCAAGCGGACGACCGGTCTCGCCGAAGGTGGCGGCGAAACCGAGCGGCGCGGCATCGTCGGGCGCGCCGGGCGCGAGGCCCGTCTGACCCAGCCGGATCAGGTCGGAGACCGCGGCGAAGGGCGTCCAGTCGGCCATGAGGCCGAGCCTGTCCGGGAGGATCTGCCGGATGCCGGCCATGCCCACCATCGACACCACCATGACCGGCATCGACGTGATCTGGGCGGCCTCCGCGTTCTTCGTCATCGCGCTCGTGGCCAGCGCGAGCAGCGTGAAGATCACCAGTCCGGCGAGCAGCGCGACGATCATCAGCACGCCGTTCACGGGCAGCGGTCCACCGGCCCCGTAGACGGCGCCGCACACGATCACCGCGCCCAGCAGGGTCAGCGCGGTGCCGGGTACCGCGGGTGCGGTCAGGATCTGCAGGTCCGAGGACTCGCCGGTGCGGAGCCGCTTGAGCACTCCCTCCGAGCGGCGGGTCGTGACCATCGACAGCACCGAGTAGTACTGCACCATCAGCAGCGCCAGCAGTGCGAAGGTCTCGAGCGTGATCGCCACGCCCAGGGGCTTCGGTGGCTGGTCGCCGCGGGCGACGAAGAACAGCAACAGAGGCATGCCGACGGGGAAGACGGTGCCCATGAACAGCAGCGTCTTGTTCCTCCGGAACTGGAGGTACTCGGCGTGCGCCAGGGCGCGCAGCGGATGGCGGCCGTAGCCGACGCCGTCCGGCCGGGTGGTGGTGGTCATGCGGGGGCTCCGATCGTGGGGGAGGCGGGTCGCTCGACGCCGGCGTCGTCCGCCAGCGCGAGGAAGACCGATTCGAGGGAGGGATGACGAGCGGACAGTCCCGTGAGTGCGAGATCGCGGTCGGCCGCCCAGCCGAGGAGGGCGTGCAGGTCCTGCTGCAGCCGGAAGGTGCGCAGGGTGACGCGGCCGGCACCGCCGGCCCCGGTGCTCCAGTCCCCGCTCACGGCGGGCAGGGGCACGGCGGGATCGTCGAGCACGACCTCCGCCGGGTGGCCCTCGACGATCTCGCGGAGCGTGCCCAGCCGGGCGATCGTGCCGCGGTGCATGATCGCGATGCGGTCGGCGAGCGCCTCCGCCTCGTCGAGGTAGTGGGTCGTGAGCACCATCGTGACGCCGTCGCTCTTGAGCTCGGCGAGGAGCTTCCAGGTGGCGTGCCGGCTCTCCGGGTCGAGGCCGGTGGTCGGCTCGTCGAGGAACAGCAGCCGGGGCTGTCCGATCAGCGCGCACGCGAGGTCGAGGCGGCGCTGCTCGCCGCCGGACAGCGCGCGGACGCGCACGTCGCCCCGGTCGGTGAGCCGGACCCGCTCGAGGACCGCGTCCGCGGTGGTCGGATTGCTGCAGGTGCCGCGCCACATCTCGAGCGTCTCGCGGACGGTCAGTTCGGCGGGCAGGCCGCCGGACTGCAGCATGATGCCGCAGAGCGGGCGCACGCGGCGCCGGTCCGCATGGGGGTCGAGACCGAAGACGGCGAGCTCGCCCGCGCTGGGGACGGCGAGTCCCTCGAGCAGGTCGAGGGTGGAGGTCTTGCCGGCGCCGTTCGTGCCGAGCAGGGCGAAGACCTCGCCGGCGCGGATGTCGAGGTCGATGCCGCGGACGGCCTCGTAGGCGCTCGCGCCGGTGCCGTAGGTCCGGCGCAGGCCGGTGGCGCTGATGACGGGGCCGGTGGAGTGTTCGGCGCGGGCGTTCATCGACGGTCCCACTTCCGCGTGCCGAGCACCCAGCGCACCGCGAGGTGCAGCGCGACGGCGCCGGTGACGATCGCGGCGAGCACCAGCGGGGGCTGCAGCAGGACCACGACGAGCGCGATGAGGACGACGGTCGCGATGATCACGGCGCCCTCGCGGGCCCGGGTCGGTGCGGGGCCGAGCCGGCACGAGTCGACGAGGAGATCGTGCAGCCCGCCGTTCGACGGTGCTGCCGGTGGATGCTCGGGGCGGTGGATGCTGTGGAGGTCGTTGGCGTTCATGAGATCAAGCCTCGCCGCGATCCGGAGCATCCAGTAGTGCCCGCTGTCAGGGGATTCCCGCAGGTTGTCATCGAATCCCGATGACATCTGTCATGTCCGTCGGGCGAGCGGACCCCGTGCGATCATGAATTCGTTACCGAATCTTTTCCCGGTTTTCGTCCGCCCGACGGGAAAGTGCAGCACGCTACGGCAGTGACCGCCACGACCGAACGGGTGGAGCCATCACCCAAGACGGGGCTGGCCGCCAACCTGGTGCCCAAGGACAACCTGCTGTTCCTGTTGTTCGTGGTGCCGAACCTGGTGCTGCTGGCCGTCTTCACCTACCGCCCGCTGATCGACAACGTGCGCCTGAGCTTCCAGGAGTGGTCGCTCGCCAGCGTGGAGCCGGCGAAGTGGATCGGCCTGGACAACTACCGCGAGTTCTTCAGCAAGGCGGAGAGCTGGCAGGTCGTCACCGTCACCCTGATCTTCACGGTGAGCGCGGTGGTCTTCTCCATGGTGCTGGGCCTGGCGCTCGCGATGCTTCTGGACCAGAACCTCAAGGGCCGCAACCTGGTCCGCTCCGCCGTCTTCGCGCCCTTCGTGATCTCCGGCGCGGCCATCGGCGCCGCCTTCTACTTCGTCTTCAACCCGCAGTTCGGCGCGGTGGCGTCGATCCTGTCCTGGTTCGGCATCGAGAGCCCGGACTTCTACCAGAATCCGGGCTGGGCGCTGTTCCTGGTGACCTTCACCTACATCTGGAAGAACCTGGGCTACACCTTCGTCATCTACCTCGCCGCGCTGCAGGGCCTGAACAAGGACCTCGACGAGGCGGCCGCGATCGACGGCACGCCGGCCTGGCGCAAGTTCTGGCGGGTCACGCTGCCGCAGCTGCGCCCGGCCACCTACTTCCTGTCGATCACCGTGCTGCTCAACAGTCTCCAGGTCTTCGACATCATCAACATCATGTTCCCCGCGGGTGGCCCGTCGGCCGGAACAACGACGATGGTCTTCGACATCTACTGGCAGACCTTCCGGAACCAGCGGGCGGGCTACGGCGCGACCATCGCGACGATCATGTTCCTCGTGCTGCTGATCGTGACCGTGGTACAGGTGCGCATGATGGACCGGGGGGACGACAAGTGAGCGGATCGCCCACGGGCAGCACCGGAATGAAGGTGCTCGGGTACGCGGGCATGGCACTCACGCTGCTGCTGGTCGCGGTGCCGGTGTACTTCATCGTCATCACCTCCTTCAAGGACCGGCCCGACATCTTCGTCTCGCCCGCCACCTGGTGGCCGCCCACCTGGTACCCGAAGAACTACAGCTACGTGACGCAGGAGATCCCGTACTGGCAGTACCTGCGGAACTCGGCGATCATCACCCTGGTCACCGGATCCATCAAGTTCGTGCTGGGCGTGAGCACCGCGTACGCGCTGGTCTTCCTGCGTTTCCCGTTCAAGAAGCTGCTCTTCCTCGTGGTGATCGCGGCGCTCATGGTGCCCAACCAGATCACGGTGATCTCGAACTACGCGCTGATGGCGGACTACCGCAACACCTTCGTCGGCATCATCCTGCCGCTCGCGGGCGTGGCCTTCGGCACCTTCCTCATGCGTAACCACTTCCTCTCGCTGCCCAAGGAGATCGTGGAGGCGGCGCGCATGGACGGGGCCGGCCACCTGCGTCTGCTGTTCCGGGTGATCCTGCCCGTCTCGATCCCGACGATGGTGGCCTTCGCGGTCATCACCCTGGTGAACGAGTGGAACGAGTACCTCTGGCCGTTCCTCATGTCGGACAACGCCGCCGTCGCGCCGCTGCCCGTCGGACTCACCCTGCTCCAGAACACCGAGCAGGGGGTGAACTGGGGGCCCGTCATGGCGGCCACCCTGCTCACCGCACTGCCGATGCTCGTCGTCTTCCTGATCCTGCAGCGGCAGATGATCAAGGGCCTGACCTCCGGCGCCGTCAAGGGCTGACCGGGACCACCACAGAAGAAACACCAAGGGAGAAACTCATGGGCGACTTCACACGGCGCGGATTCCTCGTCACGGGGCTCGCGGCGACCGCGGCGGTGGCGGCGGCGTGCGCGGGCTCGGGTTCGGGCGGCGGCTCGTCGAACTCGGGGAGCGGCGGGGGCGGCGGCGACATCACGCTGCGCTTCCTCACCAACCACCCGGGCAGCTCGAAGGCCACCGAGCAGGAACTGATCTCCGCCTTCGAGAAGGCCAATGCCGGCATCAAGGTGGAGCTGCTCGACGGTGGCAAGAACTACGAGCAGGTGGCGCAGAAGTTCCAGACCTCGCTCTCCGGTGGAGAGAAGCCGGACATCGTGGTGGTCTCCGATGTCACCTGGTTCAACTTCGCGCTGAACAAGCAGATCGCCCCGCTCGACGACCTGTTCGCCGGCGCCGGGCTCAAGCCCGAGGAGTACGTCGACTCGCTGCTGGCCGATACGAAGTTCGACGGCAAGCACTACGCCGTTCCGTTCGCCCGGTCGACGCCGCTCTTCTACTACAACAAGGACGTCTGGAAGAAGGCCGGCCTCGAGGATCGCGGCCCGAAGGACTGGGACGAGTTCGCGCAGTGGGCGCCCCGCATCCAGGAGGCCATCGGCGGCGACAAGAAGGCCCTCGTGATCGCCGACGGCGAGAACTACATCGACTGGGCCTTCGAGGGCTGGAACTGGTCCAAGGGCGGGGCCTACTCCGACGGCTGGGACCTGAAGTTCACCACGCCGGAGACGATCGCGGCGGCAAACCAGCTCAAGGACGTGATCGGCAAGTGGGGGCGTGTGGTGACGACTCCGGAGAACGACTTCGGCGCCGGCCTGGCAGCGGCCACAGTGCAGTCCACGGGCTCGCTCAAGACCATCACCACCACCGCCAAGTTCGAGCTCGGTACGGCCTTCCTGCCCGGCCCGGCCGGCAAGTCCTGCCCCACCGGCGGCGCGGGCGTCGCGGTGGCCGAGGGGATTTCGGCCGAGCGCAAGGCGGCGGCCGTCAAGTTCATCGAGTTCCTGACGAACACCGCGAACACCTCGAAGTTCTCGCAGGCCACGGGCTACATGCCGGTGCGCAAGGCCGCCGTCGACGAGCCCTCGATGAAGGCCTTCATCGAGAAGAACCCGAACTTCGGCACCGCCGTCAAGCAGCTGCCGCTGACCCGCAGCCAGGACAACGCCCGCGTCTTCGTGCCGGGCGGCGGTGAGGACATCGGTAAGGCCCTGCAGCAGATCGCGACCGGCGGCGACGCCGCCGCCATCCTCGGCGCGCTGCAGAAGACCATCCAGGGCAAGATCGATTCGCAGATCAAGCCCAAGCTGCCGAAGTAAGTCCGGCACGAGCGGTTTCGTACGAACTAGGAGTGACAGGAAGACCATGGCAACGGTGCGTTTCGACGGTGCGTCCGTCCAGTACCCGGGCGCCGAGCGGCCCTCGGTCAGCTCGCTCGACCTGGACATCGCCGACGGCGAGTTCGTGGTGCTGGTCGGCCCGTCGGGCTGCGGCAAGTCCACCAGCCTGCGGGCGTTGGCGGGGCTCGAGGCCGTCACCGACGGCCGGATCCTCATCGACGACGTCGACGTCACGGCGGTCTCGCCGAAGAAGCGCGACGTGGCCATGGTCTTCCAGAACTACGCGCTCTACCCGAACATGACGGTGGCGCAGAACATGGGCTTCGCGCTGCGCAACGCCGGTGTCTCCAAGGAGGACACGGCGAAGCAGGTGGCGGAGGCCGCCGCCATGCTCGAGCTGGAGCCGCTGCTCGACCGCAAGCCCGCGCGCCTGTCCGGCGGGCAGCGGCAGCGCGTCGCCATGGGCCGCGCGATCGTGCGGCACCCCAAGGTCTTCGCGATGGACGAGCCGCTGTCGAACCTCGATGCGCGGCTGCGCGTCTCGACCCGCTCGCAGATCTCCGCGCTGCAACGCCGGCTCGGTGTCACCACTCTGTACGTGACACACGACCAGGTCGAGGCCATGACCATGGGGGATCGGGTCGCGGTCCTCAAAGACGGTCTGCTGCAGCAGGTCGCGCCGCCGCGCGAGCTGTACGACGATCCGGTCAACACCTTCGTCGCGGGCTTCCTGGGATCGCCCGGTATGAACCTGCTGACGGTGCCCCGCTCCGAGGCGGGCGCCGATCTCGGCGGCGCAGTGGTCCCGGTGCCGCGCACCGTCGAATCGGGGGCGACGGTGACCGTCGGCCTGCGGCCCGAAGGCCTCGAGGTCGTCCCCGCCGGTACGCCGGGCGCGGCCAAGGGCACCGTCGCGCTGGTGGAGGAGTTGGGCGCCGAGGCGTTGGTCTACGTGAACGTCGCCGGGCAGGACAAGCCCGTGGTGGCCCGTGCCGACCGCGCGTCGACGCTCCGGGCCGGCGAGGAGACCGGCCTGGTTCCGGCGGCGGAGCACGCCCTGTTCTTCCACGCGGAGACGGGCGACCGGCTGCGCTGATCCGGCGCCGAGGCCTTGACAATCCAGATTATGAGAGTCACTCTCAAATTAGAGAAACTCTCAATCTGGAGGTCGTGCCATGCCGGAGATTCGGAAGCGGTCGCCGTGGACCGCGCTGACGGTCCTCGCGTTGGCGATGCTCGTGATCGGACTGGACACCATGGTCCTCACCGTGGCGTTGCCCTCGCTCGCCCGTGAGCTCGGTGCATCGACGACGTCGCTGCAGTGGATCACCACGTCGTATCCGCTGGCGCTCGGCGCGCTGATGATCCCGATGGGTGCCCTGGGAGACCGGGTCGGCCGGGTTCGGGTGCTCAGCGGCGCGCTGCTGGGCTTCGGCGCGGCATCCGCCCTGTGCGCGTTCGCGGGATCGACGGAGCTGCTGGTGGCCGGGCGGGTGCTGCTCGGTGTGTGCGCCGCCGCGGCGATGCCGCTCTCGATGGGAGTCCTGCCGACGCTGTTTCCGGACAAGCGGGAGCGGGAGAAGGCGATGGGCGTGTGGATGGCGTCGTCCGCCGCCGGTATGCCGCTCGGGCCGATCCTGGGCGGAGTCATGCTGCAGCACTTCTGGTGGGGGTCGGTGTTCCTGATCAACGTGCCGATCGCCGCGGTGGCCGCAGTCGCGGTGTGGCGGATGATCCCGGAGTCGAAGGCGGAGAACCCCGCCGGCCTCGACATCCCCGGAATTATCACGTGCGTCGTCGGTTTCGGCGCGCTGGTCTGGGCATTCACCGAAGCGGGACAGCACGGGTGGACCTCGGCGCGGTTCCTCGGGCTGCTCGCGATCGCGATCGTCGGCCTTGCGCTGTTCGTGTGGCGGGAGCTGACCGCGGCGCGGCCGCTCGTGCGGCTCACCCTGCTGCGCCGGCCCGGCTTTCTCGCCGGAACGGTCCTCGCCTCGGCCACCATGCTGCTGCTCGCCAGCTCGGTGTTCCAGCTCTCGCAGGTGTTCTCGGTTCTGTTCCAGGCGGATTCGCTGGGCATCGGTGCACGGCTGCTGCCGGTGATCGCGGGCATCCTGGTGGGCGCGCGCGGTGGACCGGCCCTGGTGCGGCGGTTCGGTCGCCGTGCGGTGGCCGCTGTCTCGATCGGTCTGCTCGCCGTGACGTTCGCGATCGAGGCCCTCCGCCCCGAGGGGCCGTTCTGGGTGTACTCGGTGACGACGGTGCTCCTGGGTCTCGGCCTCGGCGGGGTCATGCCGCTCGTGATGTCGATGGCGATGGGCGACCTCGATGCGGACGACGCCGGCGCGGGATCTGCGCTGATGCAGTCGATCCGGCAGATCTCCTCGGCACTGGGCGTGGCCGTCTTCGGTTCCGTCGTGACCGCCGCGTACGGCGCGCGACTGGCCACCGTCGGTCTGCCCGAGGGCCTGGAGCGCCTGGCGCGGGAGAACCCCGTCGTGGGAGTGCCGGCCGTACGGACGCTCGATCCCGGCGCCGTGGACGGCGTACTGGCCGCGTACGGCCACGGACTCGCCGTCGCCGCCGTCGTCGGGGTGGCGCTGTCCGTCGTGGTGTTGGCGCTGTGCCGGATGATTCCGGCAGAATCGGGGGATGAGCGAGACGAGGCGGAGCGCGGTGCCGCAGCAGCTCGGCCTGCGTGAGCGCAAGAAGCTCAAGACCCGGACCGAGCTGCGCAGGGCGGCCTACGAGCTGTTCCGGAAGCAGGGCTTCGACGAGACGACGGTCGCCCAGATCGCCGACGCCGCCGAGGTCTCCCAGGCCACGTTCTTCCGGTACTTCGCCACGAAGGAGGCGCTGATCCTGGAGGACGACTACGACGCGATCCTGCTCGCCAACGTCCCCCCGATCGACCCGTCGAAGAACCTGCCCGCCCAGATCCTGCGCGGCGGTGCGGACCAGTTCGAATCGCTCGACCGCGACGCGCAGGAGACGGAGATGGAGCGCGGCAGGCTGCTGTATTCGTCACCGTCACTGCGTGCCGCGCAGGCGCGCGACCTCGAGGCCACGATGGTCGCGATGGAGGACGCGATCGTCGAGCAGGCCACGGGACCCGTCGATCGGCTGGCGGTGCGCGCCGCCGTCGGCGCCGTGGTGGGCGCGATCAGCGCGCTCGCTCGCGACGATCCGACGATGATCGGCGTGGTGCCGGATTCGATGCGGGCAGTGGCGGATCTGTTCGAAGCGGGCCTGCCGATCGGCGCGAACGCGGAGGCAGGGCGATGGGGTGCGCTGCGGGACGCTCTCGCAGGAACCGTCGACGATCCGCCGTCGACCGGTGCAGGCTGAGCATCGTCCGCACCGCGCGGTCCCACGTGTACTCCTCGGCGCAGGCCCGTGCCACCTCGCTGCGGTCGCCGCGGTCGAGGACCGTGCGCACCGCAGCCGCGAACGCCGTTCCGGTGTCGGCAGCGGGCAGTCCGCAGTCCCCACGCGCGACGGCGGCGAGGGCGGAGTTGCGCGACACCACGATCGGCGTGCCGGAGGCGAGCGCCTCCATCGCGCTGAGGCCGAAGGTCTCGTGCGGGCCCGGGCAGATCGCGACGTCCGCGGACGCCAGGAGGTCGGCGAGCGCGTCGCGGTCCGCGAGGTGTCCGGTGAAGGCGACGGGCAGTCCCGCTGCCTGCCTGCGCAGTTCGTCGGCCATCGCCCCGTCGCCCGCGATGACCAGGCGCGCACGGACACCGTCGGCGACGAGTGCGCGGACGACCTCGATCCCGCGGGCCGGGTGCTTCTCCATCGACAGTCGGCAGGACTGCACGAGGAGGACGTCCGCACCGTCCGACCATCGCTCCCGAGCCTGCGGCGTGGCCCGATCCGGGCGGAAGGTCGCGAGGTCGACGCCGAGCGGGACGGTCTCGACGTTGGGCGCCTGCACGCGCGCGAACTCCTCGCCGGCGAAGGCCGTGGTGCAGACGACGGTGTCGTAGCTGCGCGCGGTGCCGAGGTTCGCGACGTCGGCGGCCCAGGTCGCGACGCGCGGCGGTGCCCCCAACTCGATCATCCGGTCGAGGCGCTCGTGGCTGATCATGATCGAGCCGATGCCGTGCGCCTTGGCCCACGGGCCCATTCCGCGGAGGGTGAGACGGTCGGAGACCTCGAGGCTGTCGGCGCCGAGGCGGGGCAGCAACCGACGGACGAGGACGGGACTGGCGGCGCGGTAGCCCTCCACCTTGAAGAACTTGCGACCCGGGACCGTGATCCGGCGGACGCCGGAGTCGAGCACCTCGTCGGCGTGCTCGCGGCCCGCCACGACGAGGGTGACGGCGTGCCCGTGGGCGACGTACCCCGCGCCGAGCTGGTCGACGGCGGTCCGCAGGCCGCCCGATCGGGGCCCGTAGAAGTTCGCCAGCTGGACGATGTGCATCGGCTGCATGCCGCCAGGCTGCCCGCGGGGACGGTCGTGGGGGTGAACGGGCGGAATCCGCTGGACGAACTGTATGAACTTGTCGGTCGACAGGAGCAGAATCTACAGGCATGACCGTACGCCTGAACCCCTACATCAGCTTCTCCGACAACGCCCGCGAGGCGCTCGAGTTCTACCGCGACGTCTTCGGTGGTGAGCTCGAGATCTCCACCTTCGAGGGTATGCCGCCCGAGATGCTCTCCGATCCCGCCGACGCCACCAAGGTGATGCACGGCTACCTCTCCACGCCGGACGGCTTCTCCCTCATGTGCGCCGATACGCCGAAGGGGATGCCGCGGAACGTCGGTGACGACGTCTCCATCTCCTTGTCCGGTGACGACCTGGCGAAGCTCACCGGGTGGTGGGAGAAGCTGTCCGCCAGCGGCTCCGTCACCGTCCCGTTCGTCCAGGCGCCCTGGGGTGACACCTTCGGCATGTGCGTCGACAAGTTCGGCATCCACTGGATGGTCAACGCCGCGGGCGCGTAGCGGTGGGCCGCTGATATCCTTCTCCGCGGCGCCCCCCTAGCTCAATTGGTCAGAGCAGTGGACTTTTAATCCATTGGTTGTGGGTTCGAGTCCCACGGGGGGTACAAATTCTCCCGGTGCGCCCGTGCTGGCGGTTGGATACAAGCCCGCCGATGTACGAGGAACGCCTCACACCTGGAACGCGCCGGCCGGCATTGTCCGCTGTGGTATTGGTGGCGGTGTGCAGCCGATGAACCGTCCGCCCTCCCTGCCCCGCTGCGAGCTGTGCCGCGGCACCCAGGTCGGGAATCTCACCGTGATGGGCGCTGGAATGAATCCGAATGGGCGGATGGCGTGGGCGAATCCGACGTCGATGCTGACGGCAGTCGTTTGTCTCCAGTGCGGGAACACGAAACTGTTCGCGGCCGATCTCGACAAACTCCGGGCGGAGGCCCAGAGCCACCCCGAGCGGTTCAGCTGGTGACTGCGTGCTGAGCAGTGCCGCCGACATTCTGGAGTTCGTCACCGTCGACGAGTGGGAGTCCTGGCTCGAGAGCAATCACGCGGACGCCACGGAGGCGTGGCTGCGGATCGGTAAGCGCAACTCGTCGGTGCCGGGCCTCTCGATCGCGGACGCGCTCGACGGTGCGCTGTGCTTCGGGTGGATCGACGGGCAGCGGAAGGCGAACGACGCCGACTCCTTCCTACAGCGCTATTCGCCGCGTCGTCGGACCAGCTCGTGGTCGAGGATCAACGTCGAGAAGTTCGAGGCGCTCGCCGCCGCGGGCCGGGTCCGGCCGGCGGGTTTCGCGCAACGCGACGCCGCGCTGGCGGACGGCCGGTGGGACGCCGCATACGAGTCCCAGCGCACCGCCGAGACCCCACCGGATCTGGTCGCGGCGCTGGCTCGTGACCCGCGCGCCGCCACGGCGTTCGAGGCGATGAGCAGGTCCGATCGCTACGCGGTGATCCTGACGCTGCTCAAGGCGCGCTCGCCACGTCGTCGGGCGGAACTCGTCGAGCGGGCTGTGGCCGACCTCGGCGGTTCAGGAATCGGACCCAGGGACGCGTGAACGCGCACTGCGACACTTCCATGCCCGCAGAACTCGACATCCTGAAGCGCCCGGGCTCCCTACCGTGCGGACGCGTCCTGGGCGGCGGCGCGGAAGCGGTCGAGGTAGAGCGGCCAGCCGTTCGCTCCGCCGACTCCGGCGGCCGTCTGCTGCCAGCCCTCGCCGTGCCGGTCCAGGTGGCGATGCTCGAGCTCGACTCGGGTGCGCTCGGCGGATTCTGCGATGAACCGGATCTCGACCTCGCTGGTGCGGGAGAGGTCCGTCTCGATCCGCCACTGCGGGTCGATGTCCCAGCTGATCGTGAGCGAGTTCGGCGGGTCGTACGCGAGCACGCGGGCCCAGGTGCAGACGGCGCCGTCGGTCCCCACGTCGTAGATCGTGCCGCCCACGCGGGGCTCGAGCACGGTGCGCTCGACGGGTACCGGCAACAGGTTGTGATCCCGCGGCTTGATCTCGTCGAAGCGTTCGGTGAAGACGCGGAACGCGTAGTCAAGTGGCACGTCGACGGTGATGTCGAAGCGCAATGCGGTGGGCGCGGTGGTGCTCATGGTCGTGGTGTCCCTTCGTCGGCGTAGGCCTGCTCGGCCAGCTGTTTGAACGTGCTGAGCGTCTGTGTCCAATAGCCCTCGAGCTCGCGGCGCATCGTGGCCAGCCCGTCGGGCCGGGGACGGTAGAGGCGTTCGCGGCCCTGCTTGCGCACGTCGACGAGCTGCGCGTCGAGGAGCACTCGCAGGTGTTGCGAGACGGCCGGCCGGCTGACGGGCAGTTCCCGGGCGATCTCGGTGACCGAACAGGGCCCGGCGGCCACCCGTGCGAAGACGGTTCGCCGGGTGGGATCGGCGAGGGCTGACCAGGGGTCGGTGGCGATGGACACAATACGTAAGTTAGCGCTTACGTATTGTGCCGTCAACGGCCGGGCGCCTGCGGAGCGGGCGGGAACCGGCCTGCGCGCGGCGGTCGTGTCGGCGGTGTTGGGGAGCTGTTCACCGATGCGTTCCCGTGGCGCAGATTTCTAGCGCTTGACCTGGCGATTTGGGAACTGGGTGGAATGTGCCATAAGCTATCCCAGCTCCCAACGGAACACGGAAGCGGTGCGGAGAGCGGCTTCAAGTCGCCCGATGCGAGCCCCCTTCGTTTAGTGGCCTAGGACGCCGCCCTTTCAAGGCGGTAGCGCGGGTTCGAATCCCGTAGGGGGTACGTCGCAAGACGAAAAATTGCATATGGCCCTGTGGCGCAGTTGGTTAGCGCGCCGCCCTGTCACGGCGGAGGTCGCGGGTTCGAGTCCCGTCAGGGTCGCCATCCGAGTTCTATGAACTCGGCGGTGACGGTTTTACCGGCACGGCCAGGTAGCTCAGTTGGTACGAGCGACCGCCTGAAAAGCGGTAGGTCGCCGGTTCGATCCCGGCTCTGGCCACAAGTAAGACCCCCTGTTCGCAGGGGGTCTTCTTGTATCCAGGGTCGTGGCGATCGGAATCTGGGTGTTTCCCCCGATGCGCCGGGAGCGGTCGGGCCGGGAGAGTGAAGCCATGGCGGACGACGAACTCGACTACGACGCGATCGGCGACCTGGTCATCGACGAGGTCCGGGCGGTGGTCGGTGATGCGGAGGTCGCGGCCGCCGTAGACCTGGATGTCGTCCGTGAGGTCATTCTGACGACTCTGCTTCGTGAAGGGGTCGACGCCGGACTGATCCGAGAAGTTGATGCGGACGCCGCTACCAAAGCGGGCAGTTACGGTTTCTGCATCGAGGATCGGATATCTCTGGGTGGGAACCTCATTCGACTGCCGACGCCGGTCGACCCGGCTCCTCCCAAGGATCGGATGCCGTTGGATCCCGTGCGGAAAGCGGAGGCGAGGCAACGAGCCGCGGCAGGGGAGTCGAAGGAACGGATCGCGGAGGAGTTCAACGTGCACCTGAGCGTGATCTACTGCGCGGTCCACTCGTTCGACTGACGCGAGCTAGGTAGTTTCGCTTAGCGTGACGCGCAGCGCTACGGATTCGTCGTGTGCCCAGTCGCGCCACGATCGATGGATGAACGAAGATCCTCGCGGTGGTGCTGCCGCAACCGGCTTTGTGGCTGCCGTCCATCCCTCACGGTCGCAGTACTCGACGGCGCCGTACTCGTACGAGCGCTTGATCGCGTCGCAGCCCTGTGCACCGACCCGCTGGCCGGTCTGGCGCATCGTCGACCTGGTCGCCACGATCTGTTTGTTCGGCGTGTACGCGTTCGAGGTGCTCGCGCTGCTGTACTTCAGCATCTTCTGGACGATGGCTGCGGACTCCTGTGGGACCGCGGGGTGCGACTACGACAAGCTGAGCGCCGCCTACGTCCTCAACGACATCGGCGGCGTCGTCGTCTATCTCGTGACGCTCGTCGTCGCTGTGGCGCTGCTGGTGCTGCGCAAGCCGGCGTTCTGGCTCCCGGTCGTGGGCGGGCTGTTCCAGGTCGCTCTGCTCGCGGCGGCACTCGAGCAGCTCGCGGCGGTGAGCCCTACGTGACCGCGGCGAGGCGCGCGCCATCGCAGTGTAAGTACAGGGGTTGTCACCCGAAGGACTGCGCTGTTTCGTGCATCGTCCCAGGTCAGAACTATGTCGACGCCCGACGAAACGATCCGGTGAAGTGAAACCGGAGTTCTGTTCAGGCTGTGAACAGTTGCAAGCCATTCGTGCACGCTGCAATCATGTGATTTCGACGCCGCCGGTGGACCCCGGCGCTCGCGTCTCGGCATGTGAATCGCGCAGGCCGTACAGACAAGGAACGACACGTGGTGACTGTTCGACTCTATCCCGGTGACCGGGTTCGCTACCTCGACGAACCCTCGGCGTTCGGGACGCTGCTCTCCGTCCCCTACGACGGTGAGGCTTCTGTGCGGCTCGACGACGGCAGGGCGATCCGCGTCCCCGTCGAACGGATCTCGCGGATCACCGAGAACATTCCCTCGAACCCCGCAGACTGACGGATCGGAACCGCGGACGAACCGTGCGGATCCATGGGGCGGACGAGCCGGATCAGTCGAACTCGACCGCGAGGTCGTCGGCGCGGGGGAGCGACTGGCAGGCGAGACGCACGCCGTTCCCCAGTTCGTAGTCGTCGAGAGTGTCGTTGACCAGCATCTCGACCTCGCCGCGGCGCAGCCGGTAGGCGCACCCACCGCAGTTGCCCTCGCGGCACACGTACGGGGCGTCGAGGCCCGCCGCGAGGAGCGTGTCGAGCAGCACCTGCTCGCGGGGCCAGGCCAGGGTCGTGGTGGCGCCGTCCAGGTCGACGGTGACCGTCGCGGCACCTTCCGACGGTGTCGGACCGTCAGCGGGATCGGGCGCGCCGGAGTCGATGGCGAACGGATCGCCGGTCAGCGAGGAGAAGGCCTCCCGGTGGATGCGGGCGTCGTCGACCCCTGCGAGTGCGGCGGCCTCGGTGGCGGCGTCCATGAAGCCTGCGGGGCCGCACAGGTACGCGGACGTCGCGGCCGTCGGCGCCGGCAGGTGCGGTGCGAGGCCGGCCGCGGTGGGCAGCCCTCGCTCCGCTTCCAGCCAATGGATCACTGTCAAGCGATCGCCGTGCGCCTCCTGCAGTTCCGCGAGCGCGGCGTCGAAGATGACCGACGCGCGGTCGCGGTTCGCGTAGACGAGTGTCACCGGGGCTGCGGCACCGCTCAGCGCGGCCCGGAGGATCGACATCACGGGCGTGATGCCGCTTCCCGCGGCGATGAGGACGAGGTGATCGGGAACGTCGCGCACGGTGAAACGCCCGCCGGGTGGTAGGGATTCGAGGATCATCCCCTGTTTGGCGTTGTCGCACAGCCAGTTCGAGGCGTACCCGCCGACGGTGCGCTTGACGGTGACCTGCAGGTGGTCGTCGAGTCCGGGGGTGCTCGAGAGGGAGTAGCAGCGCGGCGCCCAGCGCGTGCCGTCCTCCGGCGTGCCGGGGACCCGGAGGGTGAGGAACTGTCCGGGGGAGTAGTCGAGGCGGCCCCCGACGGGATGCGCGAAGACGAGCGAGACCGCGTCGGCGGTCTCCTCGATCACGTCGATGATCTCGAGCGGATGCGACCGTGCGGCCGCCGGTGATTCCACGGTGTCCTGCTCCTTCGTCGGGTCCTCGGGACGCTACCGTGATGACTGTGCCATTGACAACTGGCACGATTGCTGATGGTGTGTAGGGCATGCGAACAACGACACCGGCCCCGCCGGTCCCGTCGGCGTCGACCCCCCGGTCGGACGCCGCCGCGCTCGTCACGCGCTACGGCCTGGGCGTGACCAGCGGGCTCATCCCGATGAACGCCATCGGGATCCGGGTGGCGCGCGGGCTCATCGCCACGATCATGGGCGCCCTCGGCTCGACCCCGCGGGGGACCACCGTTACCGCCGTTCGCGCGCCGGTGCGCGGCGAATGGGTACTCGGCCCGGGCGTCACCTACGGCCGCCGCGCGATCTACTACGTGCACGGCAGCGCGTACGTCATCTGCTCGGCGCGCACCCACCGCAGCCTCGCAGCGCGCCTCTCGGCCGCCACGGGACTGCCGGTCTTCGTCGTGGACTACCGCCTCGCGCCGGAACACCCGTTCCCGTGCGCCGCGGCCGATGTGGCCGCGGGCCTGGATTGGCTGCTCACCCAGGGCTATGCGGCGGACGACCTCGTGCTCGCCGGCGACTCCGCGGGAGGGCACCTGATCGGCGACCTGCTGCTGCACCGCGCGACCACGGAGCAGGCGCAGCCGGCCGCCGCCGTCCTCTTCTCGCCGCTCATCGACCTCACCTTCGCACTCGCGGAGCACCAGGAGCGGATCCGGCGCGATCCCGCCATCTCGGCTGCGGCCGCCAAGCGCCTCGTCGACCAGTACACGCGCGGCGTGGATCCCCGCCACCCGCGCCTGCACCTCGACTTCCGGCGCGCGGACCGGCTCCCGCCCTTCCTGATCCAGGCCGGCGGTGCGGAGATGCTCTCGGCCGACGCCCGCCACCTCGACGGCGAGCTCCGCGCGCACGGCGGCACGAGCACGCTCGAAATCTGGCCCGGCCTCATGCACGTCTTCCAGGCGCTGCCCCGGCTCGCGCCGGAGGCCGACGCCGCGCTCCTGCGGGTGCGCGACTTCCTCGCGGGGCTCGACAGCGCCCCTGCCGCCACCACCCGTACCGATTCGGAGGCCTCCTGATGTTCGGCATCGACCGCCTGCTGCACCACCTCGTCCGCGACCCGATCACCGCCGACGCCAAGGCCGTCGTCACCGGCGCCGGCAGCGGCATCGGCCGCGCCTTCGCGCTGGAACTCGCCCGCCGCGGCGGAGAGATCGTCTGCGCCGACATCGACGAGGGGCGCGCGAAGGAGACCGTCGCGCTCATCGAGGCCCGGGGCGCAAAGGCGCATGCCGCCGTCGTCGACGTGGCCGACAGAGCCGCCGTCGAGACCCTGGCCGCGTTCGCGCGCACCGTCTTCGACGGTCCGCCCACCCTCGTGATCAACAACGCCGGTGTCGGCATCGGCGGCCGCGTCGTCGGCGACATCGGTCTCGACGACTGGAACTGGGCCCTGGGCATCAACCTGTGGGGCGTGGTGCACGGCTGCGAGCTGTTCGCGCCGATGCTGCGCGAGGCCGGCCGCGGCGGCATCATCAACGTCGCCTCCGCCGCGGGCTTCGCCGCCGCGCCGTCAATGGGCCCGTACAACGTCTCCAAGGCGGGCGTGATGTCGCTGTCCGAGACGCTCGCCGCCGAGCTCGCCGGTTCCGGCGTGACCGTGACGGTGCTGTGCCCCACCTTCGTCAAGACCAACGTCGCGCGCGACGGCCGGATCACCGACGGCAGCAAGAACCTCGCCGGCGCGCTCATGAAGCTCACCGGCATCTCGCCCGACGGGGTCGCCGCGCAGACCCTTGACGCGCTCGACCTCGGCCGCCTCTACGTGGTGCCGCAGTTCGACGCGAACGTCGTCTGGCACCTCAAGCGGCACTTCCCGACGCCGTACGTCCGCGGACTCGGGCTGCTCAGCCGACTCCTGCCCTCGTCCTGACGCCGATCGTCACCCGCCACCGAAAGGAACAGCCGCCATGGCCATGGATCTCGACAACATGCTGCAGATGATCAAGGACCGGCAGTGGGCCCTCGCCGACATCGATTGGGACGCCCCCGGTGCCGAGCTCATCGAGCCGGAGCTGCACGCCAAGCTCAAACCCTTCCTGTCCGACCTGATGTGGATCGAGAACGTCGGCGCGCGCGGCTTCGCCGCGATGGCGCGCAAGGCGCCCACGCCCACGCTCAAGAGCATCTACGAGCACTTCCACGCCGAGGAGCAGAAGCACGCCAACGCCGAGCTCGCGCTCATGCGGCGGTGGGGGATGCTCGAGGACGACGAGATCCCCTCGCCGAACGTCAACGTGCAACTCGTGATCAACTGGCTCGACCAGTACTCCGACGGCATGTCGCTGTCCTTCCTCGGCACCGTCATCCCGATGCTCGAGGTCGCGCTCGACGGCGCCCTGATCAAGTTCATCACCGACGAGGTGAAGGATCCGATCGCGCAGGAGGTCTTCAAGCGCATCAACGCCGACGAGTCCCGGCACCTGGCCGTCGATTTCGAGGTGATGGACATGCTGGGCCACGCCGACCTGCGCAAGCGGACCATCGACTTCGTCGGCGGCTGGATCAAGCCCTCGCTGCTCATCGGCTTCCTGAGCTACGTCCCGCTGCTGAACAAGATGCGCGACAACATCGTCGACATGGGCGTCGACGAGGAGCGGCTGTACGGCGCGATGAAGCGCTACCGCGCCGCGGGCGAACGCAGCGAGTACATCCAGCGACTGCCCATGTTCCGCATGGTGGCCTGGCACGGCAGCCGCGTCATCGATCGCGGCAACAAGCTCTACCACGTCCCCGCGGACGCGCTGGTCAAGGCCACGTCGCTGATCCCCTTCCCCCTGGTGCACCGCACGCCCACGTGGTCGCAGGAACTGACCTACGAGCCCACCGCCTGACGAGGACGCCTCAGCCATGACTCATTCCGTAGCCATCATCGGCGCCGGCTTCGCCGGCATCGGCGCCGCCATCCGCCTCCAGGACAAGGGGATCGACGATTACGTCGTCTTCGAGCGCGACACCCGCGTGGGCGGCACCTGGCGGGACAACACCTACCCGGGGGCCGCGTGCGACATCCCGTCGCGCCTGTACTCCTACAGCTTCGCCCCGAACCCCGACTGGTCGCACACCTATTCCGGCAGCGCCGAGATCCTCGAGTACATCGACGGCATGGTCGAATCCTCCGGCGTCGCACCGCACATCCGGTTCGAGCACACCGTGACCGGCGTGGTCTACGACGCCGACGCGGGGGAGTGGACCATCTCCTTCGAGGGTCGCGAGCCCGAGCGCGCACGCGCCGTGATCATCGCCTCGGGGCCCCTCGCGAACTGCTCCTTCCCCGCGATCCGCGGCATCGAGGACTACGAGGGGCACAAGATCCACAGCGCGCGCTGGGACCACGACTACGACTTCACCGGCAAGAAGGTGGCCGTCGTCGGCACCGGCGCCAGCGGGGTCCAGATCGTGCCCGAGCTGGTGAAGCAGGCCGCATCCGTCAAGGTCTTCCAGCGCACCCCCGGCTGGGTGCTGCCCCGGATCAACACCGAGACCGGCGAATTCACCAAGTCGATCTACCGGCGGATCCCGGGCGCGCAGCAGCTCGCGCGCGCCCTCTGGTTCTGGGGCCACGAGTCGGTGGCGCTCGGCGTCGTCTGGAACACGCCGCTCACGCGCGTCGTCGAGGCCGTCAGCAAGCTGCACCTGCGCCTGCAGGTCCGCGACCCGTGGCTGCGTCGTCAGCTCACTCCGGACTTCGCCGCCGGGTGTAAGCGGCTCCTGATGACCAGCGACTACTACCCGGCGCTGCAGCGCGAGAACTGCACGCTCGTGACCTGGCCGATCGCCCGCATCGCGCCGAAGGGGATCCGCACCGTCGAGGGCGTGGAGCACCAGTTCGACTGCATCGTCTTCGCGACGGGTTTCGACGTCTCCAAGACCGGCTCGCCGATCCCCGTCACCGGGCTCGAGGGCCGTGTCCTCGCCGACGAGTGGAGCGGCGGCGCCTACGCCTACCGCAGCGTCGCCGTCTCGGGCTACCCGAACCTGTACGTCACCTTCGGCCCTAACTCCGGCCCCGGGCACAGCTCCGCGCTGGTCTACATGGAGGCGCAGATCGACTACATCACCGACGCGATCGGGCAACTCCTGCGCAACGGGTGGAAGGCGCTCGACGTGCGCGCCGACGTCCAGGAGGAGTACAACCGCGACATCCAGCGGCGCCTCACCGCGACCACGTGGAACTCGGGATGCAGCAGCTGGTACCTCACCGACGACGGCTTCAACGCCACCATGTACCCGGGCTTCGCCTCGCAGTA
This sequence comes from Tsukamurella sputi, assembly GCF_007858445.1. Lineage (GTDB taxonomy): Bacteria > Actinomycetota > Actinomycetes > Mycobacteriales > Mycobacteriaceae > Tsukamurella > Tsukamurella sputi. The sequence continues at coordinate 151,555 of NZ_VIGV01000004.1, forward strand.
CGTGGGCCAGCTGCGCACCGTCGACCTGCAGGACTACCGGATTCTTGTGCACGATGACGTGGACAGCACCGCCCTCGCCGCCGGATAACATGCGGGCATGACCGAGTACCGGATCGACGACCTGGCCCGGGTGTCCGGGACGACGACGCGCAACATCCGGGGCTACCAGGAGCGCGGCCTGCTGCCCCAGCCGCTGCGCCGGGGCCGGGTCGCGATCTACACCGAGAAGCACGTGCGGAACCTGCTGGCGATCAACAAGCTGCTCAGCAAGGGCTTCACGCTGGGCCACATCGCCACCTTCCTCACCAACCCCGGCGCGCGGATCGGCGACGCACTCGACCTCAACGACATCCTCGACGAGCCCTGGGCCTCCGCGAACCGCCCGGTGCTCGGACGGGAGGAACTCGAGTCACGGCTCGGTCCGCTCGACGAGGACGCGCTCGCCTCGCTCCTCGCCGCGGGCATCGTCACGGAGACGGCCGAACCGGGGCGGTACGAGGCCGCCGACCGGCACATCATCGGCAACCTCGCGCGCCTGGTGGGCAAGGGCATGGATCTTGCCGTACTGGTCGACGTGCAGCAGCGCTTCGTCGCCAAGATGAACGAGGCGGCCGAGATTCTCATGACGGCCGCGCACGACGAGGTGGACCGGCGCCGCGGCCCCGGCTGGCTGCCGTCCTCCGACGAGGACGTCGCCTGGGCCGTCGGCCTGCTCGGGGCCATGCGCCGCGCGGGCACCGAGAACGCGCACGCCGCCCTGGACCGGGCCCTCGACGCCGCCCTCGATCAGGAGCTGCAGGCGCACAAGGTCGCGGTCGAGGGCCGTACCGGCGCCGACGGCGACTCCGACTGACGGGGCGTACCGAGCCGGCGCCCGGAGAACCCGAACGCCGTCCCGTGGTGCCGGTGTAGCGTCGAGGCCATGGGTCGGATCACGGTGCGTCGGTCGGTGGTCAAGGTCACCGTCGGCGCAGAACCGCTGCGCCGCATCGACACCCTCGCCGTGGAGGAGCCGCTGGAGATCCGCGTCGCGGGGGCGCCGCTGGCGGTCACCATGCGCACGCCCGGGCACGACGTCGAACTCGCGGCGGGCTTCCTCGTCTCCGAGGGCGTGATCGCCTCGGCGGAGGAGTTCCGCTCCGCCATCCACTGCGGCGGACCGGGCACCGGTGGGGAGCTCAACCAGTACAACGTGCTCGACGTCGCGCTCGCCCCCGGCGTCCGCCCGCCCGCGCCCGACGTGACGCGCAACTTCTACACCACCAGCTCCTGCGGGATGTGCGGCAAGTCCAGCATCGACGCGGTGCGCACCGTCTCCCGGTTCGACGTCCGTGAGGATCCGGTCACCGTCGTCCCCGAGCAGGTGGTGGCCCTCCCGGACCGGCTCCGCGCCGAACAGGCCGTCTTCGACAAGACCGGCGGCCTGCACGCCGCGGCGCTCTTCGACGTCGCCTCCGGCGAGCTGCTCGTGCTCCGCGAGGACGTCGGGCGGCACAACGCCGTCGACAAGGTCATCGGGTGGGCGCTGCTGCAGGGCCGCCTGCCGCTGCGCGGCGTCGTCCTCCAGGTCTCCGGCCGCGCCAGCTTCGAGCTCGTGCAGAAGGCCGTGATGGCCGGGATCCCCGTTCTCTCGGCGGTCTCGGCGCCGTCCTCCCTCGCCGTGGAACTCGCCGACGAAGCGGGGCTCACCCTGTTCGGCTTCGTCCGCGGCGATCACCTCAACGTCTACAGCCGGCCCCACCGAGTGCGACAGGAAGTTCTGACATGAGCACGGATCACCGACCGGAATCGACGGCCCACGTGCCCGGCCTGATGCCCGACGAGCCCCGGCAGGGCGGCTTCGGCCCGGTCACCGACGGTGCCTGGTCCAGCTCGCCCTACCACCACGCGGCGGCGTCCTGGGGCGCAGCGAAGTCCGTGGGCACCATCTTGTTCCAGCAGCGAGAGCTGGTCCGGGGCACGCACTCGATGTTCGTGATGAACCACCCGACCGGCTACGACTGCCCGGGGTGCGCGTGGCCGGACGACAAGAAGCTCACCCTCGACTTCTGCGAGAACGGCGTCAAGCACGTCACCTGGGAGATGACCCCGAAGCGGGTCAAGCGGGAGTTCTTCGCGCAGCACACCGTCACCGAGCTCGCCGACTGGACCGACTTCGACCTCGAGAACGAGGGCCGGCTCACCGAGCCCATGGTCTACGACGCGGCGAGCGACAAGTACGTCCCGATCGGCTGGGACGAGGCCTTCGCCATGGTCGGTGACGCCCTGCGCGGGCTCGCCAGCCCGAACGAGGCGTCCTTCTACACGTCGGGGCGGCTCAGCAACGAGGCCACGTTCCTGTACCAGCTGCTGGCCCGCGAGTACGGCACCAACAACCTGCCGGACTGCTCGAACATGTGCCACGAGGCGTCGGGCCGGGCGCTCAGCGCGTCGATCGGTACGGGCAAGGGCACGTGCGATCTGGCGGACTGGGAGGAGGCCGACGCCCTGTTCATCATGGGCGTCAACGCCGCGTCGAACGCGCCCCGCATGCTGACCGCGCTGGCCGACGCGACCCGTCGGGGTGCGCAGGTCGTGCACATCAACCCCCTGGTCGAGGCCGGCGCGACGAAGACGATCGTCCCGCACGAGATGGTCGACATGGCACTGTTCAAGGCGACCTCGGTCTCCGACATGAACATCCAGGTGCGCCCGGGCGGTGATCTCGCGCTGATGCGCGGCATGGCGAAGGTCGTCTTCGAGGCCGCGGAATCGGATCCGACGGTGCTCGACAGCGCGTTCCTGGAGCAGTACACCGCGGAGTTCGAGGCGTACCGCGACCTGGTCGCGGCCACCGGCTGGGACGAGATCACCACGCAGGCCGGGCTGCCCGAGGCGGAGATCCGCCGGGCCGGACAGGTCTACCTCGACGCGGACCGGACGATCATCGCGTGGTGCCTGGGCATCACCCAGCACGAGCACGGCGTCGACACCGTCCGTGAGATCACCAACCTGCTGCTGCTGCGCGGCAACATCGGCCGGCCCGGTGCGGGCCCGTCGCCGGTGCGCGGCCACAGCAACGTGCAGGGCAACCGCACCTGCGGCATCGACCACCGCCCGCCGCCGTGGACCGACAAGCTCGACGAGGTGTGCGGCATCGTCTCCCCGCGCACCCACGGACTCGACACCGTGAACACCGTGGAGGGCATGCACGACGGCAGCGTGAAGGTCTTCGTCGGGATGGGCGGCAACTTCGTGCTCGCCGCGCCCGACACCGCGTACACCGCGGCCGGCCTGCGCAAGACCGAGCTCACCGTGCAGGTGAGCACCAAGCTCAACCGCAGCCACCTCGTGCACGGCCGCAAGGCGCTCATCCTGCCCTGCCTGGGCCGCACCGAGAAGGACGAGCAGGTGGCCGGCCTGCAGGGCGTCACCGTCGAGGACGCGATGAGCATGGTGCACATCTCCCGCGGCAAGCGGCGACCCGCGTCGAAGGAACTCAAGTCCGAGATGGCGATCATCGCCGGCATCGCGAAGGCGACTCTGCCCGACAGCCGCACGCCGTGGCAGTGGTACGTCGACGACTACGACCGCCTCCGTGACGTCATGGCGAAGGTGCTTCCGGGTTTCGAGGGCTTCAACCAGCTGATCAAGAACCCGGGCGGATTCCGGATCCCGCAGCCCGCGCGTGAGCGCGTCTTCCACACTCCGTCGGGCCGGGCGGAGTTCTCCCTGGCGCCCATGCCGAACGTGATCCCCGCCGACGAGGACGTGCTGATCCTGCAGACGATGCGCTCGCACGATCAGTGGAACACCACCATCTACTCGGCCAACGACCGGTACCGCGGTATCAAGAACCTGCGCGAGCTCATCTTCCTCAACGAGGACGACATGCGCGCCCGCGGCCTCACCGAGGGGGAGTTCGTGGACATCACGTCCACCTCACGCGACGGCTCGGAGCGCACGCTGCGCCGGTTCCGGGCGCTGAAGTACGACCTTCCCCGCGGCGCGGCAGCCGGATACATGCCGGAGATGAACGCCCTCATCGGGATCGCCGACTACAGCACCCAATCCGACCAGCCGCTGATGAAGAACGTCGCGGTGCGGGTGGCCGCGTCGGTGTAGCCGGCGGTCAGAACCGGGCGATCGTCTCCACCTCGTCGGCTTCGGACTCGAGGGTCTCCACGTCGGCGGGGGCGGCGTCGGGCTTCTTCCCGCCGGTCAGCAGCGACGCGACGGCGCCGAGCAGGCACACGACCGCCGCGAAGGTGAACGCGAGCTCCAGGCCCGAGCGGAAGGGCTCGGAGATCAGGTGCGGGAAGAACTGCAGGCCGGTGAGGTGCTGAGTCTGCTCCGCGGTCAGGTGCAGCTGTGCCAGATGCGGTCCCAGGAGTTCCTGCACCGGGTTGTAACCGAGGAACGCCGCGAACAGCACGGCGACCGGCGGGAGTGCGGCGATCTCCGAGGCGTACTGCGCGGGCACGCCGCCCGCCTGCAGCCCCGTCGACATGGCGCCCGGCAGCGAGTTCGACAGGCCCGCGATCATCAGCGAGAAGAACAGGCCGATCGAGAGCACCATCGCGGAGTTCTGGAAGGTCGTCATCATGCCCGAGCCCGAGCCGCGCGAGGTCGCGGGTAGCGAGTTCATCACCACCGCACGGTTGGGCGAGCCGAACATGCCCATCCCGACGCCGTTGACGAACAGGATCGCGGCGAAGGCCCAGTAGGCGAAGTCCACGGGCAGCGCGATCAGCGCGAGGAAGGTGAGTGCCGTGATGACCAGGCCCGCCGCGCTGAGGGCGCGGCCGCCGATCCGGTCCGAGAGGGCGCCCGAGATCGGCGCGGAGAGCAGGAAACCGACGGTCATGGGCACCATGTAGATGCCGGCCCACAGCGGGGTCTGCGTGTAGTCGTAGCCGTGCTGCGGCAGCCAGATCCCCTGCAGCCAGATGATGAGCATGAACTGCAGGCCGCCGCGGCCGAGCGAGCCGCACAGGTTCGCGACGTTGCCCCACAGGAACGCCCGGTTCCGGAACAGGTGCAGGTCGAACAGGGGCGACTCGGCCTTGAGCTCGACCGCGCAGAAGATCGCCAGGACCACGGCGCCGCCCAGGAGGCAGGACAGCACGAAGGGGGAGGTCCAGCCCATCGCGTGGCCGCCGTAGGGCTGGATGCCGTACGTGATGCCGACGAGGACGGCGATCAGGCCGATCGCGAAGGTCAGGTTGCCCCACCAGTCCATGGTCGCGGGGACGCGTTCGCCGCGGTCCTCGAGCTTGAGATACGCCCAGACGGTGCCGATCACGCCGAACGGGACGGAGACGAGGAAGATCAGGTGCCAGTTGATCGGTGCGAGGACGCCGCCGATGATCAGGCCGAGGAAGGAACCGGCGATCGCCGCCACGCTGTTGATGCCGAGCGCCAGTCCGCGCTGGTCGGCGGGGAAGGCGTCGGTCAGGATCGCCGAGCTGTTCGCCATCAGGAAGGCGCCGCCGATGCCCTGCACCACGCGCCAGCCGATCAGCCACAGCGCCGCGGCGTGCCCGTCGAACCAGGTCACCGCCAGGAAGATCGACGAGATCGAGAAGATGAAGAAGCCCATGTTGTACATGCGGGCCCGGCCGAACATGTCGCCGAGGCGGCCGAACGCGACCACCAGGACGGCCGTCACCACGAGGAAGCCCATCATCATCCACAGCAGGTAGCTGGTGTTCCCCGGCTCCAGCGGGTTGAGGTGGATGCCCTTGAAGATGTCGGGGAGCGCGATCAACACGATCGAGCTGTTGATCGTCGCGATCAGCATGCCGAGGGTCGTGTTGGAGAGGGCGATCCACTTGTACGAGTCGCTGTGCGACTCCGATGCACGGGTGTCGAGCATGGCCGGCGTCACCGTCCGTCCTTAAGGTTAGAAAAACTTACCTATCCTTAGGGAGTCTAGGTGCGCGCACGGACGGCCGCTGAGCGGGACCGGGCGGCTGGGGCATTCGACCGAATTCGGTGCAACCGGCGGGCGCGTCTCAAGCGCGCCACTCGATGCGCTCGACCTGCTCCGGCGGCCACGGCGCGGGCGGCGCGAAGGGGGCGCCCGGCAGCGGCGTCACGGACACGGCCGCCGCGGGCTTGCGCGCGGGCGCACCGTCGGCATCCAGGAGGTGGAGCCATTGTCGGTAGCCCGCCTCGTCGCGCTCCGAGCGCACCTGCACGCTCGAACCCAGGGGGATCGGCGCCAAGTACTCGATGATCGCACGGTGCGGCGCGGCGAGCAGGGGATCGCCGTTCAGGTCGTCCTCGACCAACTGCAGGTAGGCGGCGTTGTTGAGGTGCTGGTACGGATCGAAGTCGGTGGCCCGCAGCTTCACCGTGTAGTCGCGTGCGGAGGGCTCCGGCGGCGTCGCGGTGTTGAGCGCCTTCCAGCGCAGCCGCGTCTCGGTCACGTGCTGCTGCAGGTACTCCATGCCGCCCTCGCTGATGTGCGTGGGCATACCGGAATCCGCGCTGAACCGGATCCAGAAGGCCTCGGTCTCGACGTGGCCGCCCGCGCTGCCACGCAGCGTGATCCGCATGTTGCACCAGCGTGAACTGGTGGATTCGCACCACCGGAGCAGCGTCACGTCGGACGGCCAGTGCAGCGGCTCGTGCACGTCGATGATGCTGCGCCGCACCAGCCAGTACGGATCCGTCGCGTCGAAGCCGCGGTGGAACATCTCGTCGTTCGCCATGTCCTGCAGGTAGCGCGCGATCCCGTCGAGCCGCACGCGCCGCCCGGGGTCCACGTCGCCGGTGCGCACCGGCCAGGTGCGCTCGAACGACGGGCCGGGCGGCGCCGCCTGCAGGAACTCGTAGGTCGACGGGGTCCAGGCGGGGGTGCTCACGCCCGCGACCCTATCGGGGTGCGGCGTCAGGCGCTCTTGAACTTCGCCTTCAGGGCGTTGATCCGGTCCTCGTTCTTCTCGTGCCGCTCCTGCTTCTTCTGCTCGTGCGCGGCCTTGCGAGCAGCCTTCGCGGCGGCGTCCGCCGCGTCCTGCTGCGCCTCGAGCTCGCTGATCACCTCGTCGAGCGAGCGGCGCGCGATGCGGCCGCCGACGCTCGCCACCTGCGCGTCCAGCGCATCGGTGGTCGGCTCCTCGGTCTGCACGATGATCGCGTTGTTCCCGGGCGGAAGCTGCTGCGCGAACAGAGAGATCACGTCGTCGCTGTCGTCCAGGTTGCTCGCGTCGACGAGCGCGCCCGTCGCGGTGCCGACCGACATGCCGAGCAGCATGCCGACGGGGCCGCCGAGGACGCCGACGAGCATGCCGATGAGCGAGCCGCCGAGCGTGCCGGTCCCGGTGGTGCCGTCGGTGGTCTCGGGGATCGCGTAGGTGCCGTCGGCGTTGCGCTCGACCAGCGCGGAGGAGACCACGCCGTAGGTGTCGGCGGTGTTCCTGAGGGCCGAGAACTCCTCGTAGGTGGCGGCGCGAGTGGGCAGCGAGATGACGGCGACGAATTCAGGCATGGTGAGTCCTTGTGTCGGTGAGTGATCCGGGTCCGGTGGTGTCATCGCAAAGCCTACGCTGCGATTGCGAAGGATCGCCCGGACTTCGCCGAACGGACGCTCGGGCGGACGGTGCGACATGACAGGGTGGGGGCATGACTGAGGTGACCGTCGTCGGTGCGGGTGTGATCGGACTGTCGTGCGCGGCGCGACTGCTGGAGGCGGGGCACGCGGTGCGCGTCGTCGGGCGGGATCTGCCTCCTGACGTGACGTCGGCGGTCGCCGCCGCGGTCTGGTACCCGTACCTCGCCGAGCCGCGCGATCGCGTGACCGGATGGTCGGCCACGACCCTCGCCGAGTTCACCGCGCTCGCCGCCCGCGGGGTCGACGGTGTCGTCATGACGCCGGGAACGGAGATCTTCCGCGAGAGCGTCCCCGAGCCGTGGTGGACGTCCGCCGTCCCTGCGGTGGAGCGGGTGCTCGGGCCCCGTCCCGGCTACGCCGAGGGGTGGAGCTTCGTCTCGCCGGTGATCGAGATGCCGCTGTACCTGCCCTGGCTCGCGGCGCGCGTCCGCGAGCTGGGCGGCACCGTCGAACAGCGGACCGTGGCCTCGCTCGACGAGCTGGATGGCACCGTCGTCAACGCGACGGGCCTGGGTGCGCGGGAGTTCGTGGGCGATACGACGATGGAACCCGTGCGCGGGCAGGTCGTCTATCTCGAGCAGGTGGGCGTCGACCGCTGGTGGATCGACGACAACGACCTCCGCAACCCGACCTACGTCGTGCCGCGCTCGCGCGACATCGTCGTCGGCGGCACGGAGGACCACGGCGCGGAGGACCTCACCACCGACCCCGCGACCGAGGACGCGATCCTGGCGCGTGCGCGCGCACTCGTGCCCGAGCTCGCGGATGCGAAGGTGATCGGCCGCAACGTCGGGCTGCGGCCCTCCCGCCCGACGGTGCGCCTCGAGCGCGAGGGCGACGTGATCCACTGCTACGGCCACGGCGGCGCCGGCGTCACGCTCAGCTGGGGTTGCGCTGACGAGGTCGCGACGCTCGTATGAGTCGGGGCGTGCTCGCTCCTGCCCTCCGCAGCTACTCGGCGGCGCCGCGGACGACCGAGGATCGGCGCGACCGGTTCGCGCGCTGGATAGCCAAACAGCTCGCCCGGCTGACCGCCGCGGCGGCGCTCGTCTCACTGCTGACCCTGCTGTTCCGCGGGCAGCACCTGTTCCTGGTCCTCGCCGACCTGATCAGCGCCCTCGGCATCCCGACGGAGCCGAGCCTGTTCGTCGTCGCGCTGTTGGCGCTGCTCAGCGGGGCGCTGCGCCGACGACTGCGGGCCGCGCACACCGTCACGCTGGTGCTCATGGCGGTCACGACGCTGGCGAACGCCGTCGACCTGGTCGCGATCGTCACCCGAGATCCGCGGTTCGAGCACGCCCCGCACCTGTTCGACGCCTACTGGTCGGTGCGGGAATCGGCGCTCGGGGCTGCCGCGGTGGTCATCCTCGCGGGCGCGTCCTTCGTCGCGGTCGCGTTCTCGCGGCGGGCCTTCTCCGCCCGGCTCACCGCCGGCTCGAAACGGGCCGCCGCGGCCACGCTCGTCGGGGGCTTCGGCCTCGCGTACGGGATCACCCTCGCCCTGACCGCCGCGTTCCCGCACACCCTCTCCGGCATCGTTGAGGAGGCGACGTGGGCGCTGCGCAGCACCTTCGGTGTGATCGTCTCTCCGGGACGGGACTTCCTGCTCGACGGCCGCAGTGGCTTCCGCTGGGTGTACGCGGTCTCGGGCGCGCTGTCCGCGGTGGTCCTGGTGGTCACCGTCATGGCGTTCTGGCGGGCCCCGCGGGGCTCGGAGCTGCTCACCGAGGACGACGAGCTCGCGGTCCGGATGCTGCTCGTCGAACACGGTGAGAACGATTCGCTCGGCTACTTCGCGACCCGCCGGGACAAGTCGGTGGTCCTCGCGCCCGACGGGCGGGCCGCGATCACCTTCCGTGACGTCGGCACCGTCTCGCTGGCCAGCGCCGATCCGATCGGGGACCGCGACTCGTGGGCGGCCGCGATCGACCGGTGGCTGGCCCACTGCCGCGAACACGGGCACTACCCGGCGGTCAGCGCGGCTTCCGTGGACGCGGCCCGGATGTTCGCCGACGCCGGCCTGCGGACCCTGACGCTCGGCGACGAGGCGATCGTCGACGTGGACTCCTTCACCCTCAAGGGGCGGCCGATGCGGGCGGTGCGGCAGGCCGTCACACGGCTGCGCACGGCCGGGTACGTCATCGATGTCCGGCGACACAGCGAGCTCACCGCCGCCGACCGGGCGGAGCTCGCGGACCGGGCGGAACGGTGGCGCGGCCAGAACACCGAGCGCGGCTTCACCATGGCCCTGAACCGGCTCGGCGACGACCTCGACGGCCGGTGCGTGCTCGTCACGGCTCGCGATGCCGACGGCGCCGCGCAGGGCTTCCTGTCCTTCGTGCCGTGGGGCGCCCGCGGACTGTCGCTGGACCTCATGCGGCGCTCGCCGAGCGCGGAGAACGGGCTGATCGAGGCGATGGTCGCGCACGTGATCGACCGCGCGCCGACGATCGGGGTACGACGGATCTCGTTGAACTTCGCGATCTTCCGCGCCGTCTTCTTCGGTGCCGACGACGTGGGCGCCGGACCGGTGACACGGCTCAGCGACGCGGTACTCGGCTTCGCCTCGCGCTTCCTGCAGATGGAGACGCTGTACCGGTCCAACGAGAAGTACCGGCCCGAGTGGGTCCCGCGGTTGCTCTGCTACGACCCGGCGCTGACCGTCGTGCGCACCGTCGTGGCCGTCGCGATCGCGGAGGGCTACATCCCGCACCTGGTCCCGAGGTTCCTCGCCGGCCGGCGACGGTCGATCGATCAACCCGCGCGCGACCCGGACTTCGTGCGCCGGGCGCTCGCCGCGGAGACCGGGCTGCTCGCGCGGGAGGCGCCGGCGCCGCGACTGTCGGAGCAGGAGCGGGTCCGGCGCCGCACGCTCGACGCCATGGAGGCCGCCGGGATGCCCGGCTACCCGCGGTCCGTGCCGCGCACCCACGGCCTCGCGCAGGTCCGCGCCGAGCATCCGCGGCTCCCGCCGGGCGGTGCATCGGGCACCGTCGTCTCCGTGACGGGGCGGGTCCGCGCGATCCGCGACTTCGGCGGTGTCACCTTCACCGTGCTCGAGGAGGACGGCGTGCGTCTGCAGGTGATCGCCGATCGGGCCGGGACGCAGGACGCGACGCGGTCGATCTGGCGGGCCTTCCTCGACCTCGGTGACCTGGTCGCCGTGACCGGCGAGGTGATCGCCTCACGCACCGGTGAGCTGTCCGTGCGCCTCGAGTCGTGGGCGATGGCGGCGAAGTGCCTGAGCCCGGTGCCCGCGCTCCGGGCTCGGATCGCCGACGACGCCCGTGCCCGGCACCGCGTGCTGGACCTGATCACCAACCGCGACGCGGTGGACCTGCTCTACCGGCGATCGGCCGGCGTCGCCGCCCTGCGGGCCGAGTTCGCGGCCCGAGGATTCACCGAGGTCGAGACGCCGATGCTGCAGGGCGTGCACGGCGGCGCCGCGGCGCGTCCGTTCGTGACCCACATCAACGCCTACGACCAGGAGCTGTACCTGCGGATCGCTCCGGAGCTCTACCTCAAGCGGCTCGCGGTGAGCGGCATGGGGCGGATCTTCGAGATCAACCGCAACTTCCGCAACGAGGGGGTCGACGCCACGCACAACCCCGAGTTCACCGCGCTGGAGGCGTACGAGGCCTACGGCGACTACGACATGATGCGTGAGCTCACCCGCGAGGTGATCCTCGCCGTCGCGGTCGCGATGAACGGCCGACCCGTCGCACGGCGCCCGGAGGGCGAAGTCGATCTCAGCGGGGAGTGGCCCGTCGTGACGGTGCACGAGGCGGTGTCCCGCGCCACGGGGACGACGGTGACCTCGACCTCGTCGCGCGCGGACGTGGCGGCCGTGTGCGCGCGGTTCGGCGTGGCTGCGGCGCCGGCCGCGAGCGCGGGCGAGCTCGTCGTGGAGCTGTACGAGGCGCTGGTCGAGAAGCGGACGACGTCTCCCACGTTCTACTGCGACTTCCCGGTGGAGGTCGCGCCGCTCGCCCGCCGTAAGGCCGACGACCCGGCGCTCACCGAGCGGTGGGACCTCGTCGGCTTCGGCGCCGAACTGGGGACCGCCTACACCGAGCTCAACGATCCCGTCGACCAGCGGGCCCGGCTGACCCGGCAGTCGATGGCGGCCGCCGCGGGCGACCCGGAGGCCATGCAGCTCGACGAGGGCTTCCTCAAGGACCTCACCTACGCCATGCCGCCGACCGGCGGCCTCGGCCTCGGCGTGGACCGCATCGTCATGCTGCTCGCGGGGGTGAACATCCGCGCCACCCTGGCGTTCCCGTTCGTGCGTCCACGCGCCACGGAGTAGCGGTCAGGCGGCGGCGACGCCCCAGTGCAGGACGCGGGCGGTGAACAGGACCAGGCCCAGGGACACCGTCGCCACGACGACGAGGCCGACGACGGCCACGGCGAGCGGGCGCCACCCGGTCCGCGCGATCTCCCGGAGGTCGGTGTTGAGGCCTACTCCGGCGAAGGTCAGCAGGAAGGCCCATTTGGAGAGGTTCGCCAGGCTCGCGAGGCCGCCCTTGTCGATGAGGTGGAAGGTCGCCAGCGCGGACACAGCGAGGAAGCCCAGCACGAATTTCGGGAACTTCTCCCAGACGAATCGCGCCTTCGCTCCGACGCCCGGCGCGATCGCGTCCGCCTCGCCGCGTGAGGCCCAGTACAGCGCGAAGCCGAGGACGACGAATCCGATGAGTGCGTTGCGCGTCGACTTCACGACGACGGCGAGCTTGCCGGCCTCGTCGGAGAACAGGTAGCCGGTGGCGGTGGTCTCCGCGGTGTTGTCCACCGCGAGTCCCGCCCACAGCCCGAACTCGTGGTCGGTGAGGCCGATCAGGTGGCCGAGCGCCGGCAGCGTGAACAGCGAGACCGCGCCGAGGGCGAGGATCGCGGTGATCGCGTAGGAGACGTCCGAGTTCCGCGCTCGGATCGCGCCGCGGGCCGCCACGATCGCCGAGACGCCGCAGATCGAGGTCCCGATCGCGAGCAGGCTGCCCAGCTTGTCCGACAGCCCGAGCAGCTTCGCCACCAGCAGGATGATCCCGCCCGCGATCGTCATGTCGATCAGGATCAGCAGGAAGCTCGTGCCACCCAGCTTCGCCACGTCGCCGAGGACGAATCGCGATCCCAGCGCGATGATGCCGACCTTGAGCCAGAACTCGTAGCTGCCGATGCCCGGGCGGAAGACCTTCGGGATCCCGACGGTGTTCGCCACGATCAGGCCGAACAGGATCGCCCAGAGCACGTACTCGATGTTCGGGAAGGTCCAGTGGTGCGCCTTGACCGCGTCGTTCACCCACTTCTCGGTGAACTTCGCCAGCAGGCCGATCGCCAGGAGCAGTAGGACACCGGGGACGTAGGCGAGGATCCGCTGCGGGCCCGGCGGCGCCTCGACGACGGCGTCGCCCGCCGCGGTCTCCGCGGTCACCAGCCGATCCTCGGCAGTACGCCGGCGACGGCCGCCAGCACGATCACGCCCGTCACGATGACCGACCACCAGTCGGCGTCGAGGTTCTTCACCTGCGAGAGCCTCGCCGGGGCGGTGTGGCTTCGGAAGGGTTCCGATCCGGTGGATTCGAACGTAGCGGATCGTGAAAGCAGCCGCGCTCGTGGCATCGAGGAGAGACCCGCATCGGTTCAACCACCCACAGTCGCCCTCCCTTCGCAGCTCCTAGAAGAGGGGGTCGTCCTTGGACATAGGCCCCAACAACGCGATACGCAACCGCTCCGCTAGGACACCCGATGCTGAGGTTGCTTCCAGCGTCGGTGCGACGGCCGATACCTCGAGCCGCTACCTGTAGAACTCTGCGGAGACCTCGATGGTCCGCCCCGTCAAATACCCGTCTGACTGTTTGGCCTGGGACGAACCGATCTTGCGTTCCGCCTCCTCGATGCCAGCCGGAATTAATGAGGCCAATCCGGATTCGTCCGGATCGCCAAAGCCTTACCGCAATCATCTCAAGCCCTCTGGAATTGATCTTCACGATGTCGCCAATTCGATTCGTCAGATATATCTAACTGCTGGCCTCAGCAGAACGATGCAATTACTTCCAGAAATTTGGCGAGGCCACCTCGGAATCTTGATCATTTGCGGCCGCAATAATCTTCTGGTGAATCGAATCAATCGAGCTCGGTATGCGGCAATCTCGGCCTCCGATAGGGTTTCACCCCCTGACCTCTTCCGGAGATTCCAAACATCCGCCCGTTCATTTCTTCTGGCATTCTAATCTCCTACGCTTGAACCAGCCGAATGGCAGTCTTTCCCAGGTTTGGGTCGAAGAAGTTGTCGATGACATGTAATTGGGATCCCGACCCGAATAGCACTTCAGCCTCGGTGGGGATGGCGCTCGCGGAGGACACCGGCTTACCTGTCTTGGAAACAATCTCCATCAAAATATTTCCAGGAAATACCTGATTAGGATTCGTTGTAGTGCCATTGTAAATGGCGCCTCTGTTACTCGCCCACCCGGCACATAGCGCGCAATCTCTTGCGGGGAAAGGTCGATCCCGCGGAGATCTGAACTCAGGCGGCGAACCGCTCGACCAGCGCGGCGCGCTGCCGCTCGCCCAGGCCGGCGACACGGCGATTCTCGGCGATCTCCAGCTCGGTCATGATCTCGGTGGCCTTGCCCTTGCCGATCTTCGGCAGAGCTTCGAGGAGCGCGGCGACGCGCATCTTGCCGACCGCCGGCTCATCCGCACGGCCGAGGACCGCGGAAAGAGTGATCGCGCCGGTCTTGAGCTGGTTCTTGATCGCGGCGCGGGCGCTCCGGACGGCGGCAGCCTTGGCGAGCGCGTCCGCACGCTGTTCCGGAGTCAGAGTGGGCAATGCCATGGTAGGTCTCCTGGTAGATGGGTTGCCCCGATCGACGTTAGCGAAGGGCTCCGACGGGTTGGCGCACTAGGTAATGCCGTCGTCTCCGTTGTCGTCGCCGCGGCCGGCGACAGCGACGTCGAAGTCGCGGCGGTATATCCACACCGTCCGTTGGTCTTGTTTGTCACGGAGTTGGAACCGCCACCCGGCCCCGTCTGCTGCGGCGCTCTGCTCGACGAGCCAGTATTGGCCATCACGCCAGACACGGTCACCGACACGGACGTTGGATGCGATCTTGCGGTACGACACTCTTGTGACCGTACTAGAACAACCGTCGAATACTTACGTAAGTGAACTGTTCGTGGCGTCCCGCTATCAGGTGCGATCCCCGCAAGTACTAGTTTACGAGTGTGATTGATCTGTGCCGTGACGGCGATGTCCTGACCGTCGAGATCCAACGCCCAGAGCGTCGCAATGCCCTGACTGCCGAGCTGCTCGACCGTCTGCGCGACGCGGTCGGCAGTGCGGCCGGTGAAGGGGTCAAGGCGATTGTGCTCACCGGGCAAGGCGCCGTGTTCTGCTCCGGTATCGACCTCTCCGGTGACAGCGCCTCCGCGGAGGATCTGATCGCCGACCTGCAAGGGAGGGCGGTCATCTTGAACAAGACGATCGACCACGCGCCTATCCCTGTGATCGCCGCGATCAACGGTCCCGTCATCGGCGCTGGAATTCCCTTGGCGATGATGTGCGACCTGCGCGTCGTCGCACCACAGGCGTACTTTCGGGTCCCGGTCGCCAAGTACAGCCTTGCCCTCGACACCTGGTCGATCCGCCGACTGACTTCCCTCGTCGGATACGGACGAGCGCGGGCGATGCTCCTGGGCGCGCAGAAGCTGCCCGCCGACGAAGCGCTGCTTACCGGCCTGGCTAACCGGATCGACGACGCCCAACAGTGGACCCGCGGGATCGCCGCCCTGGCACCCTTGTCGATCCAGCACGGCAAACGAGTCCTCAACGATGACGGCGCCTGGGACACCGAAACCGAACAGCGCCGCCGGGAACTCTTTGACGCAGCGTGGAGCAGCGAGGACGCTGCCGAAGCGCAGGTCGCCCGCTTCCAGAAACGCGGCCCCGCCTTCCAGGGCCGCTGACCCACGCAGTGCACGGCGCTCAGCGGTGCCACCCGAAGATTTGTGACGTCGGACACGTAAGCCTTGCTTCGCCGCGACACTCCCCGCCGACCCAGCCTAATCTTGGATGACATATTCATATTGGTGGATCTGATTGGGGATCGTTATGTCACGCGTGATCTCGTTCATCGCGGCCGCGGCTGTAGTACTGACGGTCGGCTCTGGTCCCGTCGCTGTCGCGCACGGTGACCCCGGGGGTGGCTCGGGCTCTCACGATTCGAGCAAGCCCGGCGACAACAAACGCAAGGACAAGGATAGGGATCGCGATCGACCAAATCGTGATCGCGACTCCGATGGCACGAAGCCGACGAGCCCCAGCAGTGCCGCGCCGACCGCCGAACCTTCACCACCGTCAACGCAATCGCAGCAACCGTCCACAAGCGCGGCCGGGATCCCGCCCCTTCCTGACCCGAACTCCGGTTCCGACGACCGCCTTGCCGCCCCCGAACCGTCCGGGGAGTCCCCGCAGCCACCGAACTCCGCCACACCGACCGCGCCGTCACCGACCACCTCGACCGTGCAGATCGGTAGTGTCGGCGGCACGCCGGACCTGCCGGGTTCAACGGTCCTCGAGGAGACGTTGCCCGCCGGTGGCCAGGCGTCCCGATCCCCGTACCACCTGGGAACCGATCGCGTCTTCTCCATTTCGCCCGGCACTGCCGGACCGTTCCCTGGTGGAGACCCACGCACCGCGCCACGCACGATCGACCCCAACACTAATGCCGGCGCAACTGCAGGATGGTCCGGCAACCTCATCATCCCCAACGCGCTCGGCAAATCCGGCGGGGCCCTGCCTGGGCCCGGCGGCGGCCGCTCCGAAACCATCCGGATCCCCACCGCGCCCGGAGAACTACGCGTCCCAGGCAAAGGCGGCCGCCTCCCCGAAATCGGCGTCGAACGCATGGTCCGCCTCCGCGTAGTCAAAGCAACCCCGATCGGCACACGAGCCGTGACCACCACGCTCGGCGACACCGAAACACTTGTCCGCTACCAGTTCCAGTACGAGATGCAAACCCAATACGTCGGAACACTCGGCGGCAACCCCACCATCACACCTGGACCATCAGACTGGGCCCCCATCGCCACCGACGGCGTCATCGCCCTCGCCCAAGCCGGAGTCCCCCTACCCACACTGAAATAGACCCGACGATAAGATCAGCTACACGGGGCAGGAGAGTGAAGTGGGAACCCTGGAGTTCGCCGCGACCGATTCAACTGGGACCGACGACGCTACCAATTCAACGGTGGCTCTTGCCTGCGAGAACGTGGTGCTCCCGCGGTGAGCATCGCACGGGCCGCCCTGGCGTCAGCACTCCAGCGAGCCTTCGCCGAAGCTGGCGCCCCACCCTCCACCGACGTAGCGCAGTCTGGCGTCGGCATCACCGAGCAACAGATCCGTGAGTGGCGATCAGGCAACAACCTGCCCGCAACCTTCAAAGAACTCGAACCCCTTATCGCCTACCTTCAGGTCGCGGCGACAGCCGCGACCTGGAAGGCTCCGAATCTGGCCTGCGACAACGTGACCGGATGGCCCATGACACACTGGCGCGAACTTTGGGCCGCGGCAATGAACGCAGACTGTGGGAAACGAGGCGGCGACTGACTCGGTGGTGAGTCGAGCGGATACGCCTGAGGTCGGAAGCCTACGGTCGGCATTGGTGCAGCAAGGAGCCGACTATCCGCACACATCGGTTCTGCTGGGCACCACGGCGTGACGTGCGTCGCCGAGCCGGCTTGCGGGTTGCGAACTCGTCCCCACCCCATCGACCGATAACCGTGCCGGGTGGAGAAGACGCTCGGATCGTTGCCGCAACTTGCCGAATTGCACGATTACCAGCTGCGTACTCATGGGCGGCATTGATGCCCTTGAGATCGTCGACGTCGACAAGAACCACCACCGCGGACAGGGCTGACCCGGCGGCATCAAGTACGTTACGCACACCAGTCAGGAGGCCACGACGGTTGAGTAGCGACGTCAGCTCATCGGTCTCGCTCAGCTGCATAGGCGATTCCCCTGATCAGGTGGCCCTTTTTTGGGAGTTGATCAGCTCAAGGAGGAGTGCGCGCAGGGCGACTTCCGAGTCACCGAGGGCTGCGACGAGGCTGGGATCTGTGCGTTCCCGCTCGACGAGCGAGCGGTACACACGCCGTCCGGCTTCGGTAGCCGCGACGACGCGCCGGCGTTCGTCGCCGGGATCGACATCGCGCGTGATGTAGCCGGCCCGCTCGAGCCGTTCGATCGTGCGGCTCGCTGTTTGGTCCGTCACGCGAGCGGCACGGGCGATCTCGCGCTGAGATGCCGGCGCAGCGGAAACTGCGTGCAACACAACGAGTCCGGCACTGGAGATGCCGTATTCTCGTAGCACTTGCTCCCAGGCGTGCTCCACCAGCCGCGCCGCCGTCGAAAGCAGGCGCCCGGTGGGCCACCCATCGATTCCGTCATCCACATCGCTCACATAACCGCCCCGGAGTGGGGATCGCAACCTTGCCATTACTCAGCCTACTGAGCTTTAATGGCGGGGCGCCTCAGCGCAGATGCCGATCCGAATCTCAGAGAGGCCCGCGAAGTGAACGACACGATCAGCTCCCGACGGCCGGTGCGGCGCGTGCGATGGTTGCTCCCCGCTTTGCTCCTCATTCTGTGGCTCGCGATTGGCGCGACCGGCGGGCCGTTCGCCGGAAAGCTCGGCGACGTCCAGGCGAACGACAACACGGCCTTCCTGCCCGCCTCCGCCGAGGCCACCGAGGTCGCAAAGGCCCATTCGGCCTTCCAGGATTCGAGCCGAATTCCGGCGGTGGTCGCCCTGGAACGCGGCTCCGGCATCACCGATGCCGACGGCACGTTCGTTACCGCCGCGATCGGCCGGCTCACCGGTACCAAAGGGTTCCCCGAAGCGGCATCACCCCCGATCCGATCGGCGGACGGGAGAGCGATCCAGATCGTCGTCCCCGTCGATTCCTCCAGGGAGGTGGCCGAGAGCGTCAAGCGATTACGCGATCAGTTGAACGACGATGCCCCGCAGGGGCTGAGCGCCTATGTCACCGGCCCCGCGGGCACTGCCGCCGACCTGGGCGCCGCTTTCGGGCGCATCGACGGCCTCCTGCTGCTGGTGGCGGGCGCGGTTGTCGTCCTGATTCTCGTGGTGGTGTACCGCAGTCCCACTCTGCCCTTCATCGTGATCATCTCCGCGGTCCTCGCGCTTTCCCTCGCGAGCGCCGCGGTCTACGTGCTGGCCTCGAACGGTGCCATCACACTGAACGGCCAGAGCCAGGGAATCCTATTCATCCTTGTCTTCGGTGCGGCGACCGACTACGCACTGCTACTGGTATCGCGGTTCCGGGAAGAGCTCGCTACCACCACGGATCGCTACACCGCGATCCGGGCGGCGTGGCGCGCCTCCCTGGAACCGGTGGCCGCGTCGGCCGGCACCGTGATCGCGGGTGTCCTGTGTCTTCTGCTGTCGGATCTCAATTCCAATCGCGGCCTGGGTCCGGTGGCGGCCATCGGCATCGTCGCGTCGTTCCTCGCCTCGATGACCTTCCTCCCAGCCGTGCTCGGGCTCATCGGCCGCCGGGTGTTCTGGCCCCGCACGCCGGTCGTCGAGCCGGAGGCGCCCGTCGGCCGTCAGCCGCAGGAGCATCGATCCTGGGGCCGCCTGGCCGACCGCGTCCGGCGGCACCCGCGGCGAATCTGGGTGGCGTCGACATTGCTGCTCGTGCTGTTCGCGGCGTTGTTACCGCAGTTCCGCGCCGACGGTGTTGCACAGTCCGATACCTTCCTATTGACCGTCGACTCGCAACGCGGCCAAGACGTCCTCACGAAACACTTCGAGGCCGACAGCGGATCGCCCGCCGTGATCATCGCGAATGTGGCATCGCTCGAATCCGTGCGCAAGGCCGCGGCCGCGGTCGATGGAATCGCCACTGTGGCACCGGTGGCCGATCCCGCCGGACAGCCGACGGAGGTCGGGGGCCGGGTCGCTCTCAATGCGAGTATGCGTGATCCCGCGGACTCGCTGGCCGCCGAAGAGACATTGGTACGGCTGCGGGACGCGGTCCGGCGCATCGACGGAGCCGATGCGCTGGTAGGTGGGCCCACCGCGGTCGATCTTGATACCAGGACCACGGCGACCCATGACCGGAACCTGATCATTCCCGTCGTCAGCCTGGTGGTGCTGCTGATCCTGTGCCTGTTGCTGCGCTCCATTCTCGCGCCGATTCTCCTGATGGGCACGGTGATCCTCTCCTTCGCCGCCACACTGGGAATCTCGTCGGTCGTTTTCAACCACATCCTGGGATTCCCCGGAGTCGATCCGGTGGTACCCCTATTCGCCTTCGTCTTCCTCGTCGCCCTCGGGATCGACTACAACATCTTCCTGATGACACGGGCCCGCGAAGAAGCGGCTGAGATCGGCACACGACGGGGAATAATCCGAGCCCTTACAGTGACCGGAGGCGTGATCACCTCAGCAGGAATCGTTCTGGCGGCGACCTTTTCCGCGTTGGCGGTGATACCCCTTATCTTCCTCGCGCAGATCGCCTTCATCGTCGCCTTCGGCGTGCTCCTCGACGCACTCCTCGTACGCACCCTGTTGGTTCCGGCGCTGGTCTACGACATCGGTCCGACGGTCTGGTGGCCCAGCCGACTCAAGGACGACTCGCGCGGCCGGGAGGACTCTCAAAACACCGACACCGACACCGCCGCAGCCGCAGCCGCGGAGGAAGTGCCGTGAGAGGCTCACCCTCGCTCGATTCGGTGATCTTCGCCGCAATCGGTACCGCGATACTCGCCCTTGTCGCCTGGACCGTCTTCCATCGCAGGCAGCTGGGCCGCCCGACAGCCCTCCTGTCGACGATCGGGAGCGGACTGGCCTTCGACAATGGGACGCTGGCCGCGGGAAGACTGCTCCACTACGGAGAGAGCCTCTATGCGCTCAACGTGCTGCGGTTCTGGCTGCATGCGCTTCTCACGCCGCTGATCATCGTCGCGGCGGCGAGCATTGCGGTGAGAAGTGGCGTGCACATCGACCGAAGAGCACGCGCGCTGGTCGCACTCACGACCGCGGTCTCAATACTGGCGGGGTGTGTGGAGATGCTCACGGCTCCCCCACTCGTGCCTCGCGCCTTCGGAGACGTCCTGCGCTACACGCACGCGGCCACACTGGTGCCCCTTCCGTCGATACTCACCGTCCTGGCCGTCATCGGCGCGGGTGTGCTCATCTGGCGCCGATCACGATCGTCATGGCTGCTCGTCGGAGGCGTGGCGATGCTGTTCGCGGCGGGAATCGGGACACCACTGTGGCTGGGGAACGTCGGTGAGTTGCTCCTCCTCGGCAGTCTCGTCCTCGGCCTCTGGGCGGCATCCGGGGCAAGTGGCGCTGAAGGCACCGAGCATGGCCGTGCCTGAGACCGAACTAATGCTCCTAGCGCTCTACGACTTCGTGCCCGTCGCCCTCGGGTCCCTCGGAGCGCTCTTCGTGGCCCGCCGGCTAAACCGGACGATGGCCTACATCGGCGCAGCGATGGTGGCTGCCGGCGGCGTCGGCAAGGCCGTTGCCAAACTGCTGTCCGCACTCGGGGCGGGAGAGTTCGATCAGCTGTCCGGAATGCTCTTCCCGATGATGGGCTGCGGTCTTATCATCCTCGCTGCCGGCGCATGGGAGTGCCGAATCAACTTCCTCGGTTGGTGCTGCATTGCCCTGGCCGCGCTTGGGATCGCAGTCCCGAATGTGCAGGGCTGGTACCTCATTGCCGTCATCGGCGGCACCACGACTCTGTACCTCGCCCTCGGGCGGCACGCGCTTCGTGAACGAGATTCGACGACGCTCGTACTGCTCGTGATGACAGTCGCAACCTACCTACTTGGAAATCTAGCTCGATCGGAACAGACCGTCTCCCTGCAATGGATCGAGCAGACCCTCAACACAGTCGGCCAGGGAGCGTTCGCCGCAGCCGCCGTGCGGCAGGTGAGTGGACATGCGCGCGCCGGGCGTACGCCCGGTGCGATGCCATCCAGAGGCACTGCGGCGCCGAATACTTGATAGCGGCGAACAGAGCGTCGCGCGTTGGTGCACCGAACCCGGCGCACCAACGACTTACGGACAAGCCAACGAATGTGAGCTGATCTGCATGGTTACAGGAGCACCCCACCGCGAGGATCTCGCCGACCGCCGAGAATTCCGTCCCGTGGCCCTTGTGGTCTCGCTGCTGTGCGTCGGAATCGTTGCCGGCGTCGGTGGGGCGGCGTCAGCCGATGCGGCGTCGACCTACTCGCAGCTCGCTCAGCCGTCGTGGGCGCCTCCGAGTTGGCTGTTCGGTCCTGTCTGGGCCGTCCTGTATATCCTTATGGCGATCGCAGCGTGGCGAATCTGGCGCACGGAACCCACGTTCGGCAACCGAGCTATTGTGCTCTACGGCGCGCAGTTGCTCTTTAACCTGCTGTGGTCGCCACTGTTCTTTGGCCTTGAGCAGCGCGGATGGGCACTCGGCGACATCGTCGTGCTGGACGTCCTTGTTGTTGCGACGATCGTGGCCTTCTGGTTCCGCGATCGCCTCGCGGCGATACTGCTTACGCCATACCTGGCATGGTCCCTGTTCGCTACGGCTCTCAACTGTTCGGTCTGGTCGCTCAACTCTTAGCGCGACGGAATGAATCATTCGGCGGTCCTAACGGCCACTGAATCCACCTCGGGGCGAAGCCCAAGAACTTCCGCGAGCAACTTAAACACGTCCCGTTATCAGTTGGTTGCATGCAATGAATGCACCGGGACTCGCCGGTGGAAATTGCCTTCCAGGGCCTGGCCCGCTGCTCATAGTCTGCATTGTCCCGCACCGCGGAGTAGATCTTGGCTGGGCGCTGGCACGAACGTCAGCGGCGGCGCGAGGGTGCCGCTCGCTGCCCCGACGTCGAATGCATCCCCTAGCTAGCGGGTTGGCCGACATAGCCAAGGGGGCCGATGGCCACCTCGACGATGGCGGGCCCCGGCGAAGGCTGGCTAGGGTCCCGGTGCCAGGTAGCTTCCACTGGTCGGTCTGCGCACTCGCCGTCGCGGCATGTACTTTACTGTACGTGTTCCTTGCTTAACTGGCGCTTCGCGCTCGACCTTCGGATGAGCCTCCCCTCGCGCCGTGATCGCCTAGCCCCCCGTTTAACCAGACGCGTTGAAGCACTGACGAACTCGCTGAGCCTACAGGTGCGAGTGTCTGGATTCATTGTCTGCACAGCAGTTCCATAAAGAGGCGTGCTCTCCAGACAGTCTCTCAGGTCGTGCGAAAAGGTGGAGTCAGAACCGTCTCCGTAGTCTGTCGAAGTCGGACTCCATGTCGTCGCTTGCCGACGGCATCGCACCCTGCTGCGCGGCTATCCCTCCGAGCGTGACATGCGCTCAATTACTGACTTTCGAGTATCGGCGGACTCCTCGTCGGGCGGGACTAAGCGTCTTCGCGAGGTCAAAGAAGCGACTGTCACGGTGCGGAAGTCCGTAGTGAACTATGAGCGTTGCGCGCTCGAGACCGGGCTGAAGCGGGAGATTGCCGTGAAAGGTCCGGTACCCCCAGAAGAGATACGCTTTTCCGAGTTCCATCGGCACCAAAGCGTCGTGAACGCCGCTAGCGAGGGCCTGTGCGCGGTATCGGCCGTTGTGGGTACGGAGTTTATCGACCACGTGCGCGGCCACAGTGCGCCGAAATCGCCGGTGATTCCCCAGCGCGAGCAATTCGCCGCGCCGGCCACAGGGGGCACTTTCCGGAGCAGGGAGAACTATCGGGATTACCATTGTCACGACGTAGGCGTCGTAATGCAGAAGAGTGGGTGGATTGTCGTCGGCGCCGACGACAATCCGAAGAAAGGACCGTAGGCGCACGGTAGCTGGCTCCACTGCTCGCGGCCACGACTGTCTCGTGAGGCCCTCGAACAGCTCGATCAGCCGCCGGTCCGTCGTGATTGCCTCGGCAGCCGGACTCTCCTCGGCAGAGGGATCGAATATCAGGAACGCGTTCCCACTACCGGAACTCATGGCATGACCGACGTCGGAGCGGGCACTCTCCAGCCACGCTGGCGAGACCACTCCGGCCAACTCGACGACGCCCTCCCGTTCGACCAGCGCCGCCAGATCAGTTGCCGCAAGTTCCGGATCGCGGACGTCACGGCTGATCATCTCCACCACCGCAGACACCAAACGCTCATCATGCACAGCCCTTCAGTAACGACGCCGCGTAGACCCCACTGGCGTCAGGCTACCCCGGGAACCGCTGCTGGACTGGACCTCATCGGATGGGAATCGAGGCAAAGCTGACCGCCGAACTGGCTAAGCGGAACATCCCGCTTACCGCTCAAGACGGGGGACTGCTCTGCTCAGCGGAGCACGTCGTAGATGGCCGGGTGCGACGTGTCTACACAGCCACTCCGGCCGGCGTTGAGGAGCTCGACCGCCTTCGTGCAGTGATCGGCGAACTTTCCTGTGAGCTTCTGGACCGAGATTGACTACCGTTGTGGTTGTTGTTAGTTGCCGGGTGGGACTAGTCGAGCTGCGTGGTGAAGCATCGTGGTGAGGACGTCAGTATCGATGCGATCAGCGTTCGCGAACGACAGGCTCGCCGCTCCGGCCTTTACCTTCCCCAGTGTGGGAGCGTAGACCGGCGCGAGGTGTTGGTTATCTTCGGCGGCGTTGACGTACAGGTTGAGATGGCTCGTCTGCCGGGCGAGACCAATGAGGAGCCACCGCGCCGGTAGTTGCGGCGCACGGCGCGGTTGATCGATCACGCCGTGTCCGATGATCGACTGGTGGGTTGTGCCCCAGAAGGCTCCTTCCATAGCATCCGCTCGGCGTCGGGAAGCACGGAAGTGATGTTGGTGTCAACGCGAACCAGCGACCCCTCGGGGTTGTTCGCCATGAAAAGCCGTCGACGCATTCCGTCGATGGTCGTACAGTGTCGGCACGAGTCACCTCCCGCTTCGTTGACAGTGGATTGCCAGGATCGGGTGGCATTGTTTCGGTGTGTTCACTGATATCGCCGGGATTCCGGCGCATCCCTTGTTCGTTCACGGTGCTGTGGTGTTGGTGCCGCTTGCAGCTCTGTTACTGGTGGTCTGCGCATGGTCGGCTCGGGCCCGCGACCGCGCGGGCTTGGTTCTCCCGGTCCTTGCGCTTGCTGCGGTGATCGGCTGCTATCTGGCGAAGGAGTCGGGGGAGCGGTTAGAGAAGCGGCTGGCGATGGCTTCGATGCGCGCGCAGATCGAGGATCACTCGACGCAGGGGACAGTCACGTTCTTGTGGTCTATTGCCTTGTTCGTTCTTGCGGTGATGGTGTGGGCCGGTTCTAGTTCGTGGGTTCATCGGAAGGTTCCGGTGATGGCCGCTCTTCGTGGGCGGGTGGGCGCAATCGCGCTCGGTGTTCTGTCTGTTCTTGTTGCCGTCGGTGGGATCGTCGGGGTGGTGATTGCAGGGCATTCGGGCGCGGCGATGGTGTGGTCAGGCATTTGACGATCGGGTGATCGGGCTGCGGCGCGCTGCGGTGGCGGATCTTGGTTTAGGTGAGGCTTGTGGTTCCGAGGAGTCGGCCGATCGCGTAGGTGATGGCCATGGCGGCTGCGCCGCCGACGAGGAGCCTGATGACCGCTGTGCGGCGGTTGGCGCCGCCGAGCGCGGCTGAGGCGTAGCCGGTGACGGCGAGTCCGACTGCGACGGCGAGCACGATCCAGAGCATGCGGTGCCAGGCGATCAGGGAGGCTGCGATGGGGATGAGCGCGCCGAGGCTGAACGCGACCGCTGACGATAACGCCGCTGCCAGGGGATTGGTCAGTTCTTCCTGGTCGATACCCAACTCGATGTCGAGATGAGCACGCAAGGGGTCGGCGGCAGTGAGTTCACTGGCGACCTGCCGGGCGGTCGCCTCGCTCAGTCCCTTGGCGGTGTAGAGGCCGACGAGTTCGTCGAACTCCTCTTCCGGCTGCTCCAGAAGTTCCCGTTGCTCTTTCGCGATCCACGCCTTCTCGGTGTCACGCTGGGTGCTCACGGATACGTATTCACCGAGGGCCATTGCTGATGCGCCTGCTGACAGTCCGGCGACGCCGGCGACCAGAATGGCTCCGGGGGTGGCGGCGGTTGCGGCGACGCCGATCACCAATCCCGCGGTGGAGAGCAGGCCATCGTTGGCTCCGAGGACTCCGGCTCGGAGCCAATTCAGCTTGCTCCCGACTGCGCCGCTGTGCGGCTCACCGTCGTGTCCTGAGCATTCTGTCGCGGTGTCGGCGATCCCGTCCCTGTTCGTCACAGCGGCCAGACTAAACGCTGGTCAGCGGCCATTTCAACGAACGTGAGGCTACCCTAGTGCAGGGATGCCAGCGCTTGCTGAGGCAAGCCGACGCTCGCTCGTAATGCGCCCGGTGCCAGGTTTCTAGGCGACCTTAGGTCGGGCTCAAAACGGGCTGCCTTGGCGCAGGCCGAATCGCTTGAGCAGTAACTGCGGCGGGGCAGAAGCAGGCGATGCTCAATTGGATCAGGATGAGCGAGACAACGATGAGCGAGACAACACTGAGTGCAGACCAACGCCATGAAGGTGCTCACCGAGCACGAAGATGGAGTGGCCCGCCGCGTCTATTTGTAGGGTCCGTCCGGCGCCGAAGTCGAGCCGGTTAACTGGTACCTCGCGCACCTGATCGACGCCGAGTACAGCCCGAACACAGTCGCGGGATACGCCTACGGTCTGCGGCATCGACTGAAGTTCCTCGCGGCCAAGGGACTGAGCATCAACGACTTTCGGACACCGACAGCGTTCGAGTTCCTCGGCTACCTCCGCCGGATCCCGTCCGGGCGTCCCGAGCAGCGTCTCGGCCTGGCGGGCGCCACCGATCACGGGCGGTTGCTCGCTCCTTCGTCGGTGCAGCGGAAACTCGCGGCGACGTCCAGCTTTCTACGAGTGGGTGATCGCGATCGAGTACCACCTACGGGAGTGGGCATGGTCGGAGATCAGAACTGTCACCACTTTGGAGCAACAAGCGCGGGGAATACGGACCGCGCTGGTCTACCGCCTCATACTGATTCCCGGTCAGCGGGCAGATGCGCTAGAAGAGCGCCGTCCACAGCGACGGAGACTCTGGTATCGCCTCGTGAATGCCCCGGACACCGGTTCATCATTCGTAGCGTCTGTGTTCCACGTCCCGAAACCGCGGACGATCAGCGAATTCATGTATGCAGCCGCACCCGAACAGTGCCGCGATCTAGTGCCGCCGCGCCGCCGCTGACCACCCACAAACGAACTGAGCACCACCGAGCCCTCAGCCGCCACCATTGCGCCCCGTCCAGTCACACCGGCGTCGCCGACAGGCGACGCGTAGATCCGCGATGAGGCCCACAGCGCGCCCGGAACACCCGGGGAAGCGGATCGAAGGCTTCTTCGACCGGCTCAGCGATAGGTTCTTCGGCCGCTGACCCTCACTCCTCGTCCGGCGAGACGATCAGATCCGCCAGGTAGGCGTCGAAGGACTCGGCGACGGGGTACTCGATCTCGATCCGCTCGGTGTCGATGACGGTGACTGCTGGGTCGATGCCCAGGCCGGTCGTGTCGGTCGGTGAGTGCCGGTAGTCGAGACACAGGTCCCAGTGACCGCCACCGTCGAAGGAGATCAGCCAGTGCGGATCGGGCGGGATCGGGACGCCCTCGTCCTCGTCCGGCCACTGCCACCACGCCTCTTTGGCGAGGTGCGGGAACTTCTCACCGATACCGCGGATGGTTTCGTGGAGGATGTCGAAGTCGCGGTCGTGGGGGAGAGTCACGCGGATGGGCCCGCCGTTGCGGTACATCAGGAGCGCCACGAGGGAAAACGGAAGCCGAACGCCCAGTTCCTGTTCCGCTGCGGCCAGGGACTCCGGCGTGAGGGGCTCCTGAATATACGGCTCGTACTGCTCATGTGACCACACCTGTTCCGGCTCCATGCGGTCAGACTAGAAGCGACGACCGGTCATTCAACTCCTAGAATCTAATATCCGCTACGATGCATGATCGTGGCGGACGGAGACGACTGCGGCAAAGAACGGTGGCTCCTACCGAGGTAGGAGCCACGTTCATCGGCACTCAGCTCGAGTTGCCACTGCCAGCAGACTGGGCCTGCGGGACACCTTCGCGCCAGGCCTACTAAGCGACAGTCGTTTTCGAGATCCTGATGAGGTGCCAGGCGCCGACAACGAATAGTATCGCGGCCATCGCGCCTTCGAATAGGGTGGACAATACCGGCTGATTCGATACGACCGACAGAACCGCCAGCAGCACCCCCACGAGGCACAAGACTGCCGCTGCGATGTAACGAGTCCGCTTCTGGCGGGCAGGCGATGCCTTCAAATTTGAACGCCGGATGCCGCGTCCAACAACGAGCGCCACGACAGCGAGCGCTACGGCCGCTACAGTCAAAATGATGTGGTATGTAGTCACTTCGGCACCGTCCAGTTCCTGGCTTCCGACTCTACTTGCATGTCACCTCCTTGGCGTAACCATTCCCCCATGACAGCACCCGCGGGCAGAATCGCCAGTGCACCAACGCTGGTCTCAGCGAGACTCCTCCCGTAACCACACCGGAGCAGCCGCCTACCGGTCCGTGTCGGCAGTTCGATCCGCACGATATCCCTCGCCTGTCCCGTGGAAGCGCCCGGGACCTCGTCCAGGGATGCGCCGGACCCCTGTATCGATGCTCGCCGGCATCGTCGCCGCCGTGCTGCGACCGATTTGTACGTCTCACATGCTGGGCTATTACTTCGCACAATCACCCAATGTGCAAAAGCTAAAGCAGCACAACAATGCGTCGACATCAAGACGTGGACCATGAACGGATTCACACCTTATGTGCAGCAATAAACTCCCTAGGTTGATTGAGGCCATATCGCTAGTATGACCTGATCGAAGGCCGTAAATTGGATGGCTTATCAGCTTCAGCGTATTGACATATTGAATTCCGTCCGGCGACCAGTATTTGTTTCAACAGATTTGCAAGAGTTGGCTCCCCCGTGCCTCTACTTGGGCGCGACCCTGAACTTTGCGATATCGATTCGCCCGTTGCGCCGTGTATGCGACACACGGATGAAACCGTGTGCCAGTTCGTAGATGATCAACCGATGTCGATCCTCCCGATGTCACCCAACTCTCGCAGGCGTAGATGGCGAGAAGTCGAGCGGCCACACGGGCGCGCGCGTCGCAATGTAGCGGGAGGCATCCAATCTGAAGAGTGGAGCCATGGACTCATCTCCTCAGAGGCTATGCAGCAGTGGACTGAGGTCTTTGGCGACAGCTCCGACTGCGTTAAGGTCATCGACCTGAACGGCTCCCTTCGGAGTATCAACAACGCGGGCCGGAATGCCCTAGGGCTTGGCCCGGACGATCAATTGGGAATACCTTGGCTTGAGGTGCTTCCGTCGAGTATTCGAGACTCAGGGATTGTTGCAATCCGCGATGCCGCGAGCGGGACCCCGGCGCGTTTCGAGGGACAGACCAAATCCGACGCCGGTGTCCAAATCTGGGACAACGTCCTGACCCCGATCATGCGAGCTGGCCGGCCAGCGGCTGTCTTGTGTATCTCACGAGATATATCCAGCCTGTATTCGAATTACTCGGAGGTGCGCGCCCTTAGTGAAACCGATGAGCTAACTTCGCTCCTGAACCGCCGCGGACTACTCAAGGGCGCCCGCTCCGCTCTCCACGCTCCACGGCCGGCTCTATCGGCTGCCGGCCTGGTGCTCATCGACGTCGACAATCTCAAGGGCATTAACACCACCTATGGCTACGCGGCCGGCAACGCAGCAATCCGGCAGGTGGCAGCGACGATTCGAGCAGTTGTACCGCCTGGCGCGGTAGCCGGACGGTGGGGCGGAGACGAGTTCGCCGTTATCACCGCCGGTCGCCGCATGTCGGAGCAGCTGCATGAGATCGAGACGAGGCTCTACACCGCGCTATGCGCCACAGGCACTCGTGAATTCACATCGCCTGTTACCGCCACTATCGCAGCCGCACGGTTCCCGACCGAAGGCGGGAGCGTCGACGCTCTGGTTGACTCCGCCGGTCGGAAGCTCATGAGCCGCAAAGCCGCTCGGCAGATCTGACCGCGGGGACCGCGAGCGGCGCGCGGCTTGTACTGCGGCCACCGGCACGTACGAGACCGTCTCCACCCGAACATCCTGGTTCTCCACGGCGGCGCACTCCTGAGACGAAGAAGCCGGCCCCTCACCCAGGATCGGTGAGGAGCCGTTCTGGTGCTTGCCTTGCGCGAGGTCTCGGACTGCGTATGAGCGTTGCCTGTGCAACACTGGGCCATGCACGATGACGAACAGGTGATTTGGGGCGACTTCGCGGTGGATCGCCCAAACGAAGACCCGCCTCATGGCGAGACGCCGCCCACACCGCAAGGGTTCGTCATCGACGCCGGCGCCCTATACCTGTACCGCCGGGGCGAGGAATGGGCCCAGGTGAGCATGGGCAAGACCAAGGGACGGTACCGTGCCCCGATCCTCCTGGCTGTTGAGGCCCCGGGGACATGGACCAGGGTCGTGCCAGGTCACTAGATGTTGTACTTCCGGGATCAGCCGCGCCTCGGCGTACCGGATCGTGAAGGACGTAGAGGTCGCGGTGTGAGGCGACCACATGTGCGCGCAAGGGGCAGGGATGTCACAGGTTGCTAATGCAGCGGCCCCGCCACGAGGGCGGGGCCGCTGCATTCCGCTAGTTGATTCCAGCGTTGGCCTTGGTGGGGACGGTGTAGCCGAAGCGGACCTCAACGGTGGTGCTGTCGCTCTCCGCGCCCGCGCAGCGCGGTGCCGCCTGCGCCGCGCCGCCTCCGACGACGACGGTGCTCCCGGCGGTCAGCTTTCGGGGGCGCCGAGGAGGGGCCCAGGCAAGTAGCCGCCGTGCCATTTGACCCAGACGCCCGGTCATGGTAGGGCAGGCGCCGCCGACGAGCGCGAAGTACCGCTTGTTCGGTAGCAGGAGGTCCTTCGGGACTTCGCACAGCGGCGGGACCGCGGCGGGACTCACCAGCTGCGGGGTGATCGACCACGTCCGTCCGTGGACGTGGACGGCCTGCGGGGCTGCCCTGCCACCAGTTGTTGCCTCCGAAGGGGTCGTACCCCCAGTACCAGATGTCCACGATGTACCAGATGCCCACGATCGTGACGGCGAGAACGACGGCGACGGCGAATGTAACTCGTTGGA
Source organism: Tsukamurella sputi (assembly GCF_007858445.1). Lineage (GTDB taxonomy): Bacteria > Actinomycetota > Actinomycetes > Mycobacteriales > Mycobacteriaceae > Tsukamurella > Tsukamurella sputi. Next base: position 182,348 of record NZ_VIGV01000004.1, read on the forward strand.
CGGTTCTCATGGTCGTCTACTCGCCCGGGTACTTCAGGTGCGCGAAGGGGGCAAGCTCCTGGCAGCGATGCTCACGGCGCGCGACGCCACCGTCACGGTTTGTCACTCCCGGACCCGTGACCTCGTCACGCACACCAGCCGCGCCGAGACCCTCGTCGCCGCTGCGGGCCGGCCCGGCTTGATCACGGCCGCGATGGTGCGTTCGGGTGCGGTCGTCGTAGATGCCGGATTCGCTCCGGGAGAGGTGTCGGAGGAGGCTGCCGCGGTCGCCCGGGCTGCGTCACCGGTGCCGGGTGGTGTCGGGCCAATGACGATCGCGATGTTGCTGGCTCAGACGGTGGATGAAGCGGCGGTGAGCGTCAGCTGATCACTCCGGCTCGATCCCCAGCGCCCTGAGCCGCGCCGCGAGCCGGCGCTCGACCTCCGCCTCAACGAGATCGACCGCAGGCAGCGGAGGCGTGTCGGGCTTGGTGGCGAGCGGTGCAGCGACCTTCGCGCTCATCCGCTCGGCGAGCCGGACGTCGGCTCCGGCCGCTGCCACCAGGTAGCGCTGCGCGACGCGCACGTTCCGATGCCTGAGCCTTTGCATCATCTCCGCCAGCGTCGCTCCGCTCTCCGCGGCGAGGGTGTTGCCGGTCCTCCTCAGGTCGTGGAAAACGAATCCGTCGAGCCCGGCGGCGTCTCGCGCGCGCCGCCATGATCGATGCAGCGTGCCGGTGTTGATTGGGTGAGATGGATCGTTGCGCTGAGGGAACAGCCAGGCCGAGGGGTCGGCTTCGACGTAGTTCTCCAGGTGCTTCCAGAGGGCACGCGACAGATGTGGCGGCACCACCACTGCAGCGGCGCTCTTGTCCGCCTTCGATCCCGAGACGATCAGCTGCGCGGGCTCGTCAAGGGCGCGCCCATGGTGCTGCACGACGTGCCGCCGGATACGCAGCCGCAGGTTGGGTGCAAGTGGGGGATACGCCGTGGGGTCGACCTCGACGTCGCGGCGTTGTAGGCCGATGACCTCACCGACGCGCAGTCCGCACCACGCAGCGAGGAGCGCTGCGGCACGGTCCTGCGGCGGCAACACGTCGAGCAGCTGGGTTAACTGCTCTGCGGTCGCGGTCCGCGCCTCGCGCACCGGCGGGGTATCCCCAGCTCCTCGGATCTTGAGTGGGACCTCGGTGAGGTGGCCGCGGTCATGGGCGAGCCGCAGCGCGGCACGCAGCGCGGCATAGGTACGCGCGCGCTGAGTAGGGCGTTCAGGGCAGAGCTGCGCATACCACTCGTCGCACCGTTCGCGGGTGAGGTCGTCCAGCTGCAGATCGCCAAGCTGGGGCAGAACGTGGAGGCGCATCCGCCCGGCCGATTGTGCGCGATGCTGGTGGCTGGGGATCGTCGCGAGCCAGGCCTCCGCGGCGTTGCGCACAGTAACGGCAGGCACTGCAGTGGTGGTCGTGGCGGTCGTTGGGGGTGTCCACTCGCCGTCGTCGATGCTCCGGCGCACCGCTGCGAGCGCGGCCTCGGCCTGCCGGACGGTTCCGAAGGTCCCGGCTGAATAGCTGCGGCCGTCGGGGGGCGGTGTATCGCGCCTGCAGCCTTCCTGATGGCACGCGTCGGACCGATCCGAACCCGCCCTTGCCTGCCACTCCGCCGCTCCTACGTCAATTTGGCACATCTCGGTCGTGCCAGATACGTGCCAGATCGAAGTGCAAATTCAGGCAGAACCTGTCCATCGCGTGACACGCAGACTCTCGCATCGTCGCAGTTCACTGATAGCGCGGCGGAGGTTGTGGTATCGGCGTACCGTCCAGCACATGTGCCGGAACATCACTGAACTGCGAGGGCTCGAGCCTGCCGCCACCGACGAGGAGATCGAGGCCGCCGCGCGGCAGTACGTGCGCAAGATCTCGGGCATCCAGAAACTCAGCGATGCCAACCGTGACGCCTTCGAGAAAGCCGTCGCGAAGGTCACCGCCGCCACCGAGGAACTGCTCGACGCGCTGCCCGCACGGCGGCAGCCGCCGAAGACCGTTCCGCCGTTGCGCCGGCCCGAGGTACGGGCGCGAATCGAGGCCAGGGCCGCGGCGGGAGCCTGAGCCCGCGCGGCCCGCGCCGCGCTCGCTCAGTCCCCGGTCGCCCCCGCGCCGGTGGTCGAGCCGGTGCCGGTCGCCGGGCCATCCGCCGGGCCGTCCGCGGCGGGGTGACCGGCGGTCGCGGTCGCAGGTGGCTCGGTCGCGCCGACCGCGCTCGCCGCGCCGGCGACGGGTGCGGGCTCGGTCGCGGAGGGGCGCTCGCGGGAGGTGCTCGTCTCGGGACTGCTGGTCTCGGGACTGCTCGTCTCGGGACTGCTCGTCGCCCCCGCGAGGATCCGTCCGTTCTCCGCGGCCACGGCGCCCGCCGCGTCCAGCCCGGCCTGGACGGCGGCGACGGGATCGCCGGTCCGCGCGAGGGTCGTCGCCGTGGCGTTCGCGGTCTGCGTCGCCCCGAGCAGTGACAGCTCGGGAACGTAGAACGCCGCCGCGAAGAAGGCGTTCGTCCCCCGCGTGAGCGCCGTCTCGGCCGGACCCTGCGGCGCCGGCGTGATACCGAAGGGCGGGGGCGTCGTGAGCGGCGGTGGCGTCGCGGCGACCGGCGGCAGCGGCTCCCGCAGTGCTGCGTACAGATCCGCGCGCAGCGCATCCACCGACCCGGTGCCGCCGCCGATCCGCATCAGGTCGAGCAGGCCGATGACCACCCCGTTCTGGAACCGCGGCACCACCTGGTTGAGGTCGTTGCCGATGATGCCGGTCATCGCGGCGTCCGCGGGCCCGGTCACTGCGGCCGCGCCCGCGCCGAGCGCCCGAAACGGCCCTCCCGGGGCCGCGACCAGGGCTGTACCCGGCGCCGCGAGAACGCCCGCCGGTACTCCGATCGCGCCCTGCGCCACGTAGGGGCAGATCGCTGCGCAGTTCTCCAGCTGGTTCTGCGCGAACTCGCCGAGCAGGGCGCCCGGCGCAGGCGCGGCCGCGAAGGCCGGGGCGGCCGCGCACACGGCGGACGCCACCGCGAGGGGGAGTGATGATCGCAGGCGCACGACAGTGAATCTACTCCGGATGTGACGCCGTTCACAGTGTGTACCTCCACCCGCGCCTCCACCCTCGGGTGGATCCGATCGTCGCAGGTCACGGGCATCGTCGAGGTCATGACACCGGCACTGACACTGAGATCCCTGACCAAGACCTACGCGAGCGCGGCGGGCGAGCGGTTCGCCGCCGTCGACGACATCGACCTCACCGTCCGGCAGGGCGAGGTCGTCGCCTTCCTCGGCCCCAACGGCGCCGGCAAGAGCACCACGATCGACATGATCCTCGGCCTCATCGCCCCGGACTCCGGCACCGCCACGCACACCGGCACCGTCGCCGCCGTGCAACAGTCGGGCGGCCTCCTGCCCACCCTCACCGTGCAGGACACCGTCGAGCTGATCGCCGCGCTGCACCCCGGATCCGACCCGGAGGCGGCGATCGCCCGCGCCGGTCTGGACGACCTGCGCAAGCGGCAGGTGGGGAAGTGTTCCGGCGGGCAGCAGCAGGCGCTGCGGTTCGCCCTGGCACTCCTCGCGGAGCCCGACCTGCTGATCCTCGACGAGCCCACGGCCGGCATGGACGTCGACGCGCGCCGCCGGTTCTGGGCCGCCGTCCGCGCCGACGCCCGCCGCGGCACGATGGTGCTGTTCGCCACGCACTACCTGGAGGAGGCGGACCAGTTCGCCGACCGGGTGGTGATGATCGCCGGCGGGCGGATCGTCGCCGACGGCGCGACCGCCGACGTCCGGGCCGCCGCCACCGGCCGGCGGATCTCGGCGGTTCTCGGGCCCGACGGTGCCGCCGCCCTCGTCGCGGCCGTGCCCGGCCTCCGCGTGGTGGAGGTGCGCGGCGAGCGCACCGTCTTCGCCGTCGACGGCGATCCGCGCGCGTCCGACGACGCCCTCCGATTCCTGCTCACCCGTACCGACGCCCGCGACGTGGAGACCGTCACGCACGGTCTCGAAGAGGCGTTCCTGCAGCTCACCGAGGAGAAGGCATGACCACCACCGCGACGACCACCACCGCGACGACGCCCACGGCCTGGGGCCTCACGCCCCGTTTCCTCCTGCTCGACGTGCGGCGCCAACTGCGCAACCGGCAGACCCTCATCATCACGACCGTCCTGCCCGTGGTGCTGTACCTGGCGCTGCACACCCAGGCCGGGCCGGACGCACGATTCGCGCACGGCGACTTCGCCGCGTGGATGATGATCGGTCTCGCCCTGTACGGCTCCGCCGCCGCGGCGACGACGACGGCGGCCCAGGTCGCGGCCGAGCGGTCGACGGGCTGGGTGCGCACGCTGCGGCTCACGCCCCTGCGCCCGCCCGGGTACATCGCCTCGAAGGTGGTGAGCGCCCTGACCATGTCCGCGCTCCCCGTCGTGATGCTCGCTGTGCTGTCCGCGGCGACCGGTGCGCACGCCGAACCGCAGGTCTGGGTGCTGTCCCTGCTCATCGCGTGGCTCGGGTCCGCGCTGTTCGGGGCGTTGGGACTGGCGCTGGGCCTCGCGCTGCGGCCCGAGATCGTGATGCACATCCCGGGGCTGCTCCTGACGGTGCTGGCCTTCGGCGGCAACGTCTTCTTCCCGCTCTCCGGCGGGATGCTGACCTTCGCGCAGTTCACGCCGATGTACGGGATCACCGCGCTGGCCCGCTATCCGCTCACCGGCGGCGAGACGCTCACCGGCGTGCACACGTCGTTGCTCGGAGCCGCGATCAACGTGGTCGTCTGGTTCGCCGTCTTCGCCGGCGCGGCCGCGATCGCCTACCGGCACAGTGCCGAGCGGTAGTCGGTTTCCGACTGATTGTGACTCGGATCACACCGGCGTAACCTGGGGATATGTCCACTACTCGAACCACACCGAACCTCGTCGAGCGGGTGAAGTACCTGATGGGAATGCGCCTGCCCGATTCCATGCGCGACTGGGTGGTCAACGACGCCACCGGCCCCGGCCACAACCGTCGCTTCTTCATCCGCGGGGCGCTGATGTTCGTGCCCTTCCTCGTCGTGGCACTGATCCTGCCCTCGCCGCTGTGGGTCAAGCTGGCGCTGGTCGCGATGATGGCGCTGCCGGCGATCGTCTTCGTCGGCGGCCTGCGCTCGATCTACCTGCAGGAGCTCCTGGTCGACAACGGCATCGATCCGCACACCGAGAGCGGCAGGCAACTCGAGGAGCACCGCCGCCGGGCGCAGGTCTACGAGCAGAAGTACCGGCACCGGGCGGCGTAGCCTCGCCGGGTGACGGCAGAACGCTCATGGGCTCCGGGGCACGTCCTCGACCTGCACGGCACCGTTGGGGTGCTCCGCCGCGGCGCGGGCGATCCGGCCTATGCGCGGACGCCCGACGGTTCCCTGTGGCGCGCGGTCGGCACGCCGGACGGTCCCGGGACGGTCCGGCTGCGCCTCGCCGACGGGACGGTGACGGCGCAGGCGTGGGGGAGCGGGGCGCAGTGGCTCCTCGAACACGCTCCGGCGATGGCGGGCGCCGACGACGACCCGTCGGCCCTGGTTCCGCAGCACGACGTCGTCGAGCGGGCGGTGGCCGCATCGCCGGGCCTGCGGCTGGCCCGGTCGAACCGGGTCTGGGAGACGCTGGTCCCGACCGTGCTGGAGCAGAAGGTCGTCGGGGCGGAGGCCTTCCGCGCATGGCGCTACCTGCTCCGCCGGTTCGGCACCGTCGCCCCGGGGCCGACGGGCGGTCCGGACCTGCGGGTGCCGCCGGCCCGCGATCAGTGGGCCGCGATCCCCGCCTGGGAATGGCACCGGGCCGGTGTGGAACCCGTCCGCATGCGCACGATCATCGGCGCGAGCGGCATCGAGGTGGAGCATCGGCCGGAGCGGCTCGGAGCCCTTCCCGGCATCGGGGCGTGGACCGTCGGGGAGCTGCTCGGCCGGGCCTGCGGCGATCCGGACGCCGTGCCGGTGGGCGACTACCACCTGCCGCGCATCGTGGGAATGGGATTCGTGGGCGAGGCGTTGGACGATGCCGGGATGCTCGAGGTGCTCGAGCCGTACCGCGGCCAGCGCGGCAGGGTGATCCGGCTGCTCGCGCGGGCGGGAGTGGACCGGGAACGACGGGGTCCGCGGGTGGCCGTGCGCGACTACCGGGCGTGGTGAGGGCAACTCTTTTGACCATGGTGAGTTCAGCACGGTAAGCTGGGGAGCCGTGCCTGGCGAATGCTAGGACGATCTCACGTGTCCATGCGTAGGCCGGGTGACCGGAACCGCTCACGGACGCGCGACACGCCCGACCTCGGGGTACGTGCGAGGCGGGTAGCTACTTCCCGGAAACGGGACTGACCAGCGGATTCGGCGCGAGCCGAGGAGGCCGGTGGGGCCGCGCTGCGGAAGTCGCCTTCATCCATCCGCGGATGAGTCGAGGCGCTTGCCCGGAGCTACAACCGCAGCAGTAGGAAAAGTCGGCCGGACGGCCGGCGACAGCCGAAACGAAGGAAACAGCGCTTCTATGCCAACTATCAACCAGCTGGTCCGCAAGGGCCGCCGGGACAAGGCCTCCAAGACGAAGGTGGCCGCCCTGAAGGGCTCGCCGCAGCGTCGTGGCGTGTGCACCCGCGTCTACACCACCACCCCGAAGAAGCCGAACTCGGCGCTTCGTAAGGTCGCCCGCGTCCGTCTGACGAGCTCGGTCGAGGTCACCGCGTACATCCCCGGCGAAGGTCACAACCTTCAGGAGCACTCGATGGTGCTCGTCCGTGGCGGTCGTGTGAAGGACCTCCCGGGTGTTCGCTACAAGATCATCCGCGGTTCGCTCGACACCCAGGGTGTCAAGAACCGCAAGCAGGCGCGTAGCCGCTACGGCGCGAAGAAGGAGAAGGGCTGATGCCTCGTAAGGGACCGGCGCCCAAGCGCCCCGTCGTCAACGACCCCGTCTACGGTTCGCCCGTGGTCACCCAGCTCGTGAACAAGGTGCTCCTGGACGGTAAGAAGTCCACCGCCGAGCGCATCGTCTACGGCGCCCTCGAGGCGACCCGTGAGAAGACCGGCACCGATCCGGTTCTCACGCTGAAGAAGGCGCTCGACAACGTGCGCCCGTCGCTCGAGGTCAAGAGCCGCCGCGTCGGTGGCGCCACCTACCAGGTGCCGATCGAGGTGAAGGCCGGTCGCGCCAACACCCTCGCGCTGCGCTGGCTGGTGACCTTCACGCGGCAGCGTCGCGAGAAGACCATGATCGAGCGTCTCGCCAACGAGATCCTCGACGCGAGCAACGGTCTGGGCGCTTCGGTGAAGCGTCGCGAGGACACCCACAAGATGGCCGAGGCCAACCGGGCGTTCGCGCACTACCGCTGGTGATCTGATCCCCGAGCCGGCCGCCGCACGGCGGCCGGCGCGGGTCACCGGAAGCAAATCCATCCTCTTAAGAGAACGAGGCTTACCACCGTGGCACAGGAAGTGCTTACCGACCTCACGAAGGTCCGCAACATCGGCATCATGGCGCATATCGATGCCGGTAAGACCACCACCACCGAGCGCATCCTCTTCTACACCGGTGTGAACTACAAGATCGGTGAGACCCACGACGGTGCCTCGACCACCGACTGGATGGAGCAGGAGAAGGAGCGGGGTATCACCATCACCTCCGCCGCCGTGACCTGCTTCTGGAAGAAGAACCAGATCAACATCATCGACACCCCCGGGCACGTCGACTTCACGGTCGAGGTGGAGCGTTCGCTCCGCGTGCTCGACGGTGCCGTCGCCGTGTTCGACGGCAAGGAGGGCGTCGAGCCCCAGTCGGAGCAGGTGTGGCGTCAGGCTGAGAAGTACGACGTCCCGCGTATCTGCTTCGTCAACAAGATGGACAAGCTGGGCGCCGACTTCTACTTCACCGTGCGCACCATCGAGGAGCGCCTCGGCGCGAAGCCGCTGGTCCTGCAGCTGCCGATCGGCGCCGAGGACGAGTTCGACGGTGTCGTCGACCTGCTCGAGATGAAGGCCATCACCTGGCGCGGCGTCGTCGAGATCGGCGCGGAGCCGACCATCGAGGAGATCCCCGCCGACCTCGCCGACAAGGCCGCCGAGTACCGCGAGAAGCTGCTCGAGACCGTCGCCGAGTCCGACGAGGCTCTGATGGAGAAGTACTTCGCCGGCGAAGAGCTCTCGATCGACGAGATCAAGGCCGCGATCCGCAAGCTCACCGTCAGCCGTGAGCTGTACCCGGTGCTGTGCGGTTCGGCGTTCAAGAACAAGGGCGTGCAGCCCATGCTCGACGCCGTGATCGACTACCTCCCCAGCCCGCTCGACGTGCCCTCCATCGAGGGCCACGCCGTCGGCGACGAGGAGAAGATCCTCTCGCGCAAGCCCAGCAAGGACGAGCCCTTCGCGGCCCTGGCCTTCAAGATCGCCGCGCACCCGTTCTTCGGCAAGCTGACCTTCGTCCGCGTGTACTCGGGTCACATCGACTCGGGCACCGGCGTGCTCAACGCCACGAAGGGCAAGAAGGAGCGCATCGGCAAGCTCTTCCAGATGCACGCCAACAAGGAGATGCCGGTCGAGGACGCGACCGCGGGTCACATCTACGCGATGATCGGTCTGAAGGACACCACGACCGGTGACACCCTCTGCGATCCGGCGAACCCGATCGTGCTCGAGTCCATGTCCTTCCCGGACCCGGTCATCAACGTCTCGATCGAGCCGAAGACCAAGTCCGACCAGGAGAAGCTCGGCGTCGCGATCCAGAAGCTCGCCGAGGAGGATCCCACCTTCTCCGTCGAGCTCGACGAGCAGACCGGCCAGACCGTCATCGGCGGAATGGGCGAGCTGCACCTCGACATCCTCGTCGACCGCATGCGTCGCGAGTTCAAGGTCGAGGCCAACGTCGGCAAGCCGCAGGTGGCCTACCGCGAGACGATCCGTCGTCCCGTCGAGAAGCACGAGTACACCCACAAGAAGCAGACGGGTGGCTCGGGCCAGTTCGCGCGCGTCATCATCAAGCTGGAGCCGCTGGAGGACGCCGAGGACGGCGCCACCTACGAGTTCGTCAACGCCGTGACCGGTGGCCGCGTGCCGAAGGAGTACATCCCTTCGGTCGACGCCGGCGCCCAGGACGCGATGCAGTACGGCGTGCTCGCGGGCTACCCGCTGGTGAACGTCAAGGTCACGCTGCTCGACGGCGCGTACCACGACGTGGACTCGTCCGAGATGGCGTTCAAGATCGCCGGCGCGCAGGCCTTCAAGGAGGCAGCACGCCAGGCCGGTCCCGTCATCCTCGAGCCCATCATGGCTGTCGAGGTCACGACCCCCGAGGACTACATGGGTGACGTGATCGGCGACCTCAACTCCCGCCGTGGCCAGATCCAGGCCATGGAGGAACGCAGCGGTGCCCGCCTCGTGAAGGCTCAGGTCCCGCTGTCGGAGATGTTCGGCTACATCGGCGACCTCCGGTCGAAGACCCAGGGCCGGGCGAACTACTCCATGGTCTTCGACTCGTACGCCGAGGTTCCGGCGAACGTGTCGAAGGAGATCATCGCGAAGGTGAACGGGGAGTAGTCCTCCCCGCTCTCCGGAGCGTGGCGCCTAGGCGTCTGGCGCCTCGGCGTCGAAAACAACCGAAAGATAAACACCCTTGCAGGGCAACCGGCCCCGCAAGCACTACGTCCAGGAGGACACAAAGTGGCGAAGGCGAAGTTCGAGCGGACCAAGCCGCACGTGAACATCGGCACCATCGGTCACGTCGACCACGGCAAGACCACCCTGACGGCTGCCATCACCAAGGTTCTGGCCGAGAAGTACCCGGACCTCAACGAGGCCTCGGCGTTCGATCAGATCGATAAGGCGCCCGAGGAGAAGGCTCGTGGCATCACGATCAACATCTCGCACGTCGAGTACCAGACCGAGAAGCGCCACTACGCCCACGTCGATGCGCCGGGTCACGCCGACTACATCAAGAACATGATCACCGGTGCCGCCCAGATGGACGGCGCGATCCTGGTCGTGGCCGCCACCGACGGCCCGATGCCGCAGACCCGCGAGCACGTGCTGCTCGCCCGCCAGGTCGGCGTGCCCTACATCCTCGTCGCCCTGAACAAGTGCGACATGGTCGACGACGAGGAGATCCTCGAGCTCGTCGAGATGGAGGTCCGCGAGCTGCTGGGTTCGCAGGAGTTCGACGAGGACGCCCCCGTCGTCCGCGTGTCGGGCTACCAGGCGCTCCAGGGCGATGCCAAGTGGGTCGAGTCGATCGTCGAGCTGATGAACGCCGTCGACGAGTCCATCCCGGACCCCGAGCGTGAGACCGACAAGCCCTTCCTGATGCCGGTCGAGGACGTCTTCACGATCACCGGTCGTGGCACCGTCGTCACCGGTCGCGTCGAGCGCGGCATCATCAACGTGAACGAGGAGGTGGAGATCGTCGGCATCCGCGAGAAGTCGACCAAGACCACCGTCACGGGCATCGAGATGTTCCGCAAGCTGCTCGACTCGGGCCAGGCGGGCGACAACGTCGGCCTCCTCGTCCGTGGCCTCAAGCGCGAGGACGTCGAGCGCGGCCAGGTCGTCGTGAAGCCGGGCACCACCACCCCGCACACGGAGTTCGAGGGCCAGGCGTACATCCTGTCGAAGGACGAGGGCGGCCGCCACACCCCGTTCTTCAACAACTACCGTCCGCAGTTCTACTTCCGTACCACGGACGTGACCGGCGTCGTGACCCTCCCCGAGGGCACCGAGATGGTCATGCCCGGCGACAACACCGAGATGAGCGTCAAGCTCATCCAGCCGGTCGCCATGGACGAGGGCCTGCGCTTCGCGATCCGCGAGGGTGGCCGCACCGTCGGTGCCGGCCGCGTCACCAAGATCATCGCCTGATCTAGGTAGTCAGCCGTGAACGGCGCCTCTCCCGGAAGGGAGGGGCGCCGTTTCGCATGTCCGGGAGGACTTCTCCGGTCCGACGGTGCGCCGCTCAGCCGCCGCAGCCGCCTCCGCCGCAGCTGCTACTGCTGGAGGACGAGGAGCAACTCGACGACGAGCCGCAGCTGCTGAAGCTCGACGAGGAGCAGCTGGACGAGCCGCCCGAGCCGCCGCCGACCGTGAAGGCGGGCGTCATCGCGCCGGCCTGCGCCGCGTACGCGCTCGCGGCGAGCGTGGGATCGAGCTGGGCGAGCCCGACGACGCCGAAGAGCGCGGCCCCGTACGCCGCGGCGGCGGTGCCGTACGTCCGGATCGACGGCTTCAACCGCGGGTGCAGGTGGGCGTGCCGCTGCCGCGCCGCCGCGAGCTCACGCCGCCCTGCGGGCGTGAGCCTGCGCGTGCGCAGGGCCAGCACCAGGAACAGCGCCGTCAGCGCGATCACGGCGGCGGTGAGGAAGCCGACGGGCTTGCCGCCGGCCGCACCTGCGACGATGCGGATCACCCCGAGCGCGATCACCGGCAGGAGCAGCACCGCCGGGCCCGCCGAGCGGGGCCGAGCGCGCAGCAGACCGTCGCGCACGAGCCCGGAGCGGAGCTGCCGGAGCGGCGCCTCGAGGTCTCTGACCAGGGACGTCGACCGCTTCTCGAGCCGGTCGGCGACGCTCCGCACGAACCAGTCGAGCGTGGCGCGGTCCTCCCGGGTGACGGGGCGGACGGTGCGCCCGTCCGCGTCGATGATTCCGGCGGCGCGGAGCTGCGCGAGGGCCGCGACCACCGCGTTGCCGTCCGAGATCAACATCCCCGTCTCGACGGGGCTCAGCACGGCGATCCGGTGCCGGGGGCCGCGTCCGCTGGTGCGCGCGACCAGCACGGCGATCACCGTGAGCACGCTCAGGAGCAGGTACCCGATGAGGAAGTCCGCGCTCGGAATCCCCCAGGTGTCGCCGGCGAGCAGATGGTGCGTCATGGGAAACCCCCTCGTGTTCGGTCTGCGCTCAGACTGGCGGTGGAATCGCGATCGCGCTACTGCGAGAAGGCATCCGACGCCGAATCGAGACCGATTCCACGGCAGATTCTCATGACGCGGCCGTCTCGTGTGCGGTCCGGCCGGCTGATTTCCCGGGAGACGGGTGCGCGGAGCACGGCGTTCGGTGGATAATCCGTCTACACGTGGGGCGGAGCCCCACCGGGAGCGAGGAGTACCACGGATGCCGAAGCTGATGAGGGCGCTGGCTGCGGGGATCGCGGCAGTGGGGCTCGCCACGCTGGTCCAGGCCCCGGCGCACGCGGACGGCCGCCTCGACGAGGGGCGCTTCGTGGTCGCCACGAAGAACCTCCACGACTTCACCAAGCCCTTCGGCGGCCGGACCACCGACGCCCAGATGGTGCGGTTCGGCTACAGCGCCTGCGCCGCGCTGGACCGGAACCCCGCGAGCACCGCCGCCGCCACGCGCGCCCTCTACAACGACGAGCGCGCGTACCCGCTGTGGGAGCGGCAGCAGGTGGTCTTCTACGCCGCGCAGTACCTGTGCAACCGTCACTGGGACCGGTACAAAACCTACCCGTGATCGCCGTTCAGCGGGCCAGGTAGCGCGCGAAGGTCCACCCGTACACCGCGGACTCGAGATCGTGCCGAGCGGCGGAGATCGTGACCTCCACGAGCGCGCGCTCGACGAGCCGGGCGCGGAGCGCGGTCCCGTCGGGCGGATCACCGCCGGCGGTGAGTGAGCGCGGAGGTACCCGGGCGAGGTTCAGTGCGTCGGCGAGCGCGTCCTGGTCGAGCAGCAACTGATCCACCACGGCGGACGGGACCTCCTGGCCGGCCGAGAGATGGCGCCGGGCCTCCGTCCGGGCCTCCTCGACCCCGATCGCGTACCGGGGCACGACGGTGACCCGCTCCAGATCGCGCAGGAGGGCGCGGGCCTGCCGGTCCGCCTCGTCGGCCGGCAGGGCGCGGATGTGGGCGACCCGCGCGGGGGAGGCCACCGATTCGAAGCGCGTGACCCGATGCGGGAGCACCTGGCCGGGATGCCGTTCGCCGACGAGCTTCCAGGGCCCGTTGGGAATGTGGTGCGCGCGGCTCGGGTGGGTCGTGGCGACCGCGCGGATCGTGTAGCCCTCCGCCGCGGCGAACTCGACCAGCTGGCGCACCGGATCGTCGACGGTGGCCCACGCGGCGGCAGTGGGTACGTTCCACAGCACCCGCACTCCCGCGGGGACGATCGTGCCCAGCGGCATCCAGCCGGCGTCGGTGGTGGTGGCGACGAGCAGCGGCTGCGAGTCGCGGGTGAGGTACGCGACGGCCCAGTTCAGGCCGGACTCGGGAAGGTGCGGGCCGCCGCGGAGTGAGCCCAGGATCGAGGCGACGACGCTGCGAACCTGTTGGATCGCACTATCTTCCGTCGATGGAGCGCCGGGCGCGGGTGGCCGGCCCACCGGAACGGGAACGAGCAGCGGCAGGTCGATGACACCCTCCTCCTGCGACCGTCGTGATGCGATCGCAAGTCTATCGGATGCGGTGCGCGGCCGCCGCGCGCACCGAAGGGCCCGGCGCCCGACGGATCGGGGCACCGGGCCCTAGGAGTGCGGCTAACCGCTCTTGCGGCGGAACTGCTGCTGGTGGCTCTCCGAGCCGTGCGGGGTCTGCGGTTTGGTGGATCCGTCCAGATGCGCGGACCCCTGGCGATTCGACGCGTTCTTGCGTTCGAGTGCTTCCTTGAACTTGTCGGCGATACCGTCGGCGGGCATGGTGTCTCCTCTCTCTCGCGTGCGTTCACGCTAAACCGGACAGGGGCGGATGTCACCCGATTTGGCGCGGGCCGTTCACGGGAGGAAAGGTGGGGATCATGAGCATGTACGTGGTGACGGGCGCGGCCTCGGGACTGGGCGCCGCGACGGCGGAGCGGTTGCACGCCGCCGGGCACGGGGTGATCGGCGTGGACCTGCACGGGACCGACGTCGAGGCCGACCTCGGGACGCCCGGGGGACGGTTCGAGGCGGTCGCGCGGATCGGCGAGCTGGTGGGTTCCGCGCCGCTCGCGGGCTTCGCCGCCTTCGCGGGGCTCGGTCCCGCCGCCGGCCGGTCGGGCTCGTCCGTCGTCGCCGTGAACTACTTCGGGGCCGTCGACCTGCTGGTGGGGCTGCGGCCGCTGCTCGCGCGCGGGCCGTCGGCGGCGCTGCTGGTGAGCTCCAACTCCACGACCACGCAGCCGGGGTGGCCGATGGAGCTGGCCGAGACGTGCCTGGGCGGCGACGAGCACGCCGCCGCGGACCTCGCCGACTCCTACGGCGAGTACGCCTCGATCCTCGCCTACCCGGCCACGAAGGCGGCGCTCGCGTACTTCGTCCGTACGCACGCGGCCGAGTACGTGGCGCAGGGCATCCGGCTCAACGCCATCGCGCCGGGGCTGATCGACACCCCGATGACGCAGGCCGGCCGCGCCGATCCGCAGCTCGGCGCCGCGATGGACGCCTTCCTGGACCTCATTCCGGCCGGCCGTGCCGGACGGCCCGAGGAGATCGCCGCGCTCGCGCAGTTCCTACTCGGCCCGGATTCGGGCTACTGCGTCGGCTCCGTCGTCTTCGCCGACGGTGGCCTCGACGCCCAGCAGCGTCCGACGGACTGGCCCCGCCCCGCGCCTGCCCCGGAGCAGGACTGATCAGAAGCGGATGACCTGGCGGACCGCGGTGCCGTCGGCCAGGGAATCCATGCCCTCGTTGATCTGCTCCAGCGTGATGACGCCCGAGATCAGCTTCTCCACCGGCAGCCGGCCGGCGCGCCACATCTGAACGTACCGCGGGATGTCGCGCTGCGGCACGGCGGAGCCGAGGTAGCTGCCGATGATGGTGCGGGCCTCGGCGGTGAGCACCAAGGGGCTGATCTCCGAGCGCGCAGCGGGATTCGGCAGCCCGACGGTGACCGTCCGCCCGCCGACCGCGGTGGCCGCGACGGCGGCCTCGAAGGCCTTCGGGTGCCCCGCGGCCTCGATCACGACGGGCGCGCGCACGCCCGCCTCGGCCAGTTCCTCAGGGGTGTAGGCGGCGTCGGCACCGAGTTCCCGCACCGCGTCGAGCTTGGCGGGCTGCGCGTCGACACCGATCACGCGGCCGACGGCACCGTCGGCCTTCAAGGACAGGGCGGTGAGGACGGCGGCCATGCCGACGCCGCCCAGGCCGATGACGATCACATCGTCGCCGTCCGACGGCACGCCGGCGTTGAGCACCGCGCCGCCGCCGGTGAGCACCGCACAACCGAGCACCGCCGCGATCTCGGGCGGCACATCGGAATCCACGCGCGTCACCGAGCGGGCGTCCACCACGGTGTGCGTCGCGAACCCGGAGACGCCGAGGTGGTGGTGCACCTGCGCGCCGTCGCGGGACAGGCGCCGGCCCCCGCCCAGCAACTCGCCGGCGTTGTTGGCGACGCTGCCCGGCGTGCACGGAAGTTGGCCGTCCGTGCGGCAATTGGCGCACTCGCCGCAGCGGGGAAGGAAGGCCATGACCACTCGGTCGCCGACCGCCACTCCCTCGGTGCCGGGTCCCAGGGTCTCGACGATGCCCGCCGCCTCGTGGCCCAGCAGCATCGGCACCGGGCGCACGCGGTTCCCGTCGACCACGGACAGATCCGAATGGCACAGTCCCGCAGCCTCGATGCGCACCAGCAGCTCGCCCGGACCGGGCTCCGCGAGCTCGAGCTCGCCCACCGAGATCGGCGTCGAATCCGCGTAGGGACGCGCGCGCCCGATCTCCTCCAGCACCGCTCCACGGATCCGCATCAGTACTCGACCTCCAGTTCGGGCGACGTCGGCTTCGCCTGGCACCCCAGAATGTAGCCGTCCTCGGCGTCATCGGGGTCGAGTCCGTCGGTCACCGCCATCTCGACGGTGCCCTTCGTCAGCTTGCACAGGCACGTGGCGCACTCGCCGGACTGGCAGGAGTAGGGCACGTCGTGCCCGTTGTTGATGAGCACGTCCACCAGGGTCTCGCCCTCGGGCCACGGCACCGTGAAGGTCGCGCCCAGGTTGTGCACGGTGACCTCCGGCGAATCGGCCGTGACCTCCACGTCGTGCGGCACGATGTCGGCGAAGGCGTCGCCGGTGAGCGAGGCGTAGATCTCCTGGTGCACCTGCTCGCGCGGGGTGCCGATCACCCGGCACGCCTCCTTGCAGGCGGCCATGAACTCGTCGCGCCCGCAGAGGTAGGTGGCGCGGGAGTAGTACGGCGAGAGCACAGCGGACAGCATGTCGGCGTCGGGGATGCCGCGCTCGGACTCCATCCACCAGATCACCGTGAGCCGCTCGTGCTCCGCCTCGAGGCGGGCGATCTCGGCGCGGAAGATCGTGGCCTCCGGGTCGGCGTTGGCGTAGAGCAGCGTGATCGGCCGGGTGCCTGCGGTGAGGGCGGCGCGCAGGATGGACATGATCGGCGTGATGCCGCTGCCGGCCGCGAGCAGCAGCAGCGGCACGTCGAGGCTCTCGGGCACGAAGACGCCCGACGGCGGCAGCACCTCCAGTTCGGAGCCGGTGGTCAGGTTGTCGCAGAGCCAGTTCGAGGCGTACCCGTCGACGGTGCGCTTGACCGTGACGCCGGGTTTCCCGCCGTCGAACGGGGAGGTGTAGAGCGAGTAGGACCTGGCCACGGACCCCGTGCGCTCCGACGGCACGCGGACCGTGACGAACTGCCCCGGCCGGTAGTCCCACTCCACGTCGAAGACGAAGGACTTCGCGAGCGCGGTCTCGTCGATCACCTCGGCGACGGTGACGATCTGGCTGCGGCTCGAGTGGGGGGTCAGGCTCATGCGTCCAGGTTATCGGCCGCAGTGGTGGAGGATTGTGCCCGCCCAGCGGCCGCGACTACCGTGCACCCGGTGGATCGCCCGCTGCCCGATGTCCTCTCCCAGGCCTGGGAGAGGATCGTCGCCGACGTCGCGGCCCGGTCGCCGGCGCCGGGCGCTCCCGTCCTGGTGGGCACGGCCGTCGCCGCCCTGGTCCTGGTGCTGTGGGGGCCGGCGTGGCGCCGGGCCCGGCACGTGGTGACCATCGCCCACGAAGGGGGCCACGCCGTGGTCGCGGTGGCGTGCGGACGGCGGCTCAGCGGCGTCCGCCTGCACTCGGACACCTCCGGGCTCACCGTCACCCGCGGGCGGCCCGGTGGGCCCGGGATGATCGCCACGTTCGCGGCCGGATACCCGGCGCCGACGGCGGTCGGCCTCGTCGCCGCCGTCCTGCTCTCCCGCGGTTACGCGCTGGCGGCGCTGTGGGCCGCAGTGCTCCTGCTGGCGCTGCTGCTCGTGTGGATCCGCAACTTCTTCGGCCTCTCCGTGGTGCTCCTCGCCGCCGCCGTCGTGGTGGCGGTCTCCTGGTGGGCGCCGCCCGAGGCCAAGGTCGCGCTGGCCCACCTCGGTACGTGGTTCCTGCTGTTCGGTGCGCCCCGGGCCGTCGTCGAACTGCATCGTCTACGGCGCCGCGGGCACGGTCAGGGCAGCGACGCCGACCAACTGGCGCGGTTGACCGGCATCCCGGGCGGGCTGTGGGTGGCGCTGTTCGCGCTGACGACCGGCGGGGGAGCGGCGCTGGGCGTCGTCCTGCTCGGCGCGCGGGCGGGGCTCGCGTCCGTCTGAGCCGGAGGCGAGAGGACGTATCCGGTCCTACATTGATGTAGATTTCGGGGTGGGAACTGACGCCCCGTTCACCGAAAGGCAGTGGCCATGGCACACGACGTGATCATCGTCGGCGCGGGATTCGGCGGCATGGGTGCCGCGATCGAGCTCCTGGGCCGCGGCCGCACCGACGTCCTCATCCTCGAGCGCGAGGAGGATCTGGGCGGCACCTGGCACGTCAACCGCTACCCGGGCCTGGCGGTGGACATCGCGTCGGTGACCTACTCGTACTCCTTCGAGCCGAATCCCGACTGGTCGCGGCTGTACGCGCCGGGCGCCGAGCTCAAGGCGTACGCGAGCCGCGTCGCCGAGAAGTACGGGCTGCGCCGGCACATGCGCTTCGGGGTGGACGTGCGCGCCGCCCGCTGGGACGCGCGGGCCGCGGAGTGGGAGGTCACCGTGGTGCGCGACGGCGGGCTCGAGCAGAAGCTGCGCTCCCGCTTCCTGATCACCGCGACCGGCTTCCTCAGCCAACCCAAACTGCCGGACATCGAGGGGATCGAGGGCTTCGCCGGCACCGTCGTCCACAGCGCGCAGTGGGACGATTCGGTGCCGCTCGACGGCCGGCGCCTCGGGATCATCGGCACGGGCGCCACGGGCGTGCAGCTGATCCCCGAACTGGCGAAGGTCGCCGGGCACCTCACGGTGTTCCAGCGCACGCCGATCTGGGTGGTGCCGAAGGTCGACTTCCCGGTGCCGGGGCCCGTCAAGGCGCTGTTCGGCGCGCTGCCGATCACGCAACGCGCTGCGCGGCTGGCGAACTCGACCGCGCTCGAGGTGCTCAACACCGTGGGCGTGCTCAACTACCAGTACGGGCACCGGTTCAACGACGTGGCTGCGCTGCTGGCCAAGGCCCACCTGCGGGCGCAGGTCCCGGACCCGACGATCCGGGCCGCGCTGACCCCGTCGTACTCCTTCGGCTGCAAGCGGCCCACCTTCTCCAACGACTACTTCCCGACCTTCTCCCGGCCGAACGTCACGCTGGAGACCACGTCGATCCGGCGGGTGCTGCCGAACGGCATCGAGATGGCCGACGGCACCGTCCACGAGCTCGACGTGCTCATGCTCGCCACCGGGTTCTCGCTGTGGGAGAAGAACTTCCCCGCGATCGACGTGACCGGCCGCGACGAGCGGAACCTCGGCGAGTTCTGGCGCGAGGGACGGTTCCAGGCGTACGAGGGCATGGCCGTGCCGAAGTTCCCCAACTTCTTCAGCCTGCACAGTCCGTACAGCTACACCGGGTTGTCGTACTTCTGGACCATCGAGGCGCAGATGGTGCACCTGCGCCGCGTCTTCGACGAGATCGACCGGCGGCGGGCGCACACCGTCGAGGTCACGGAGCAGGCGAACGCGCGGTTCCTGGCGACCATGAGCCGCCGCCTGGAACGCTCCGTGTTCCAGCGGGGCGCGTGCGGGGGTAGCCGCAGCTACTACTTCGACCCGCACGGCGAGGCGACGCTGCTGCGCCCCAGTTCCGTCCTCGGGGCACGACGGGCCGCCAGCAGCTTCGCGATCGACGACTACGCCTTCAGCTGATCCAGCAGTGCGATCACGGCGTCGGCCGCCTTGGCCGGCGCGCCGGACTTCGCGGGCGCCAGGTCGTGTGCAGCGGCGACGTCCACGATGGTGGTGGGGCCCGTGATCAGCTCCGCCGCCTCCGCCAGCTCCTCGGGCGAGGCGAAGGGGTCGCGCCGGCCGTGCACCAGCACCGTCGGGACGGTGATGTCCGGCAGGTGCGCCGTGCGGGCCTTCTCCGGCCGCCCCGGCGGGTGCAGGGGGTAGGAGAGGAGGACGAGGCCGTCGGGGCTCTGTGCCTCCGGGCCGGGGCCCTCGGCGACCGCCATGGACGCCATCCGGCCGCCGTAGCTGTGCCCGCCCCAGAGGACGGGACCCTGCACGTCCAGCAGTCGCGCGGTCTCGGCGAAGGCTGCCCGGTCGGCCGCCTGGCCCGACGGTGACGGCGGCCCCTTGGGCCGGTTGCGCCGGAACGGGAGGTCGATGCGGACGGTGCGCACGCCGCGCCCCGCGAGCTCCTCGCCCAGCAGGCGCAGCATCGCCTGGTCGCGGTTCCCGCCCGCGCCGTGCGCCAGGATCAACGTTGCGCGGGTGTCGCCTTCGGGGTCGTGAATCGAGAGCCAGGTCACCCGTCCAGCCTACGGGCAAGTTAACGTGCATTCATGACTGATTCGAAGCAGGGTCCCCTCGCCGGACTGAAGGTGGTCGAGTTCGCCGGTCTCGGCCCCGCCCCGCACGCCGCGATGCTCCTCGCCGACCAGGGCGCCGACGTCGTCTCGGTGCAGCGCCCGGGCGTCGGCGTGGCCGGCCTCACGGGCGTCCCGTCGGGCGTCAAGCGGAACCGGACCATCGTCGAGGCCGACCTGAAGAACCCGGACGACATCGCGACCATTCTCGAGCTCATCGACCGCGCCGACGTGGTGGTCGAGGGTTTCCGCCCCGCCGTCATGGAGCGCCTCGGCCTCGGCCCCGACGTGGTGCTCGAGCGCAACCCGCGCCTCGTCTTCGCCCGGATGACCGGCTGGGGCCAGGACGGGCCGTTCGCCCAGCGCGCCGGCCACGACATGAACTACATCTCGCTCACCGGCCTGCTGCACGCGATCGGCCGCAAGGGTGAGCGTCCGGTACCGCCGCTGAACCTCGTCGGCGACTTCGCGGGTGGCTCGATGTTCCTCGTCTTCGGCGTTCTCGCGGCGCTCTACGAGCGCAACACGTCGGGCAAGGGGCAGGTCATCGACGTCGCCATGGTCGACGGTGCCTCCCTGATCGGGCAGATGCAGTGGGACTTCCGGGGCCAGGGCATCTGGAGCGACGAGCGCGGCGTGAACACCCTCGACGGCGGCGCGCCCTTCTACGACACGTACGAGACGTCCGACGGCAAGTACGTCAGCGTCGGCGCGATCGAGCCGCAGTTCTTCGCCGAGCTGCTCGCCAAGCTGGAGCTCGAGCAGGAGGACCTGCCCTACCAGCTGGATCAGGCCCGGTGGCCCGAGCTGCGCGCCGCGATCGAGGCCGCGCTGAAGACGAAGACGCGCGACGAGTGGGCCGAGATCTTCTTCGACTCCGACGCCTGCGTCGCGCCGATCCTCACCTTCGAGGAGGCCTCGAAGCACCCGCACATGGCCGCCCGCAAGAACCTGCAGGAGATCGGGGGAGCGATGGCGCCGATGCCCGCGCCGCGCTTCTCCCGCACCCCCGCGGGCACGCCCGAGGCGCCGAACCCCGAGGCCGTCGATCCGTCGACGCTGTGGCGGGACTGACCGTCCGATAGCGGCTCCCGGAACCGGCGGAAAACGCGGTCGCGCCGCGGTATTCGCGGCGCGATCGCAAATGTCGCCGGTTTCGGGTGGTATGCCGGAAGCGGTCGGTGCAGGCCGCTAGGATTCGCCCATGTCGATGCAGGCCGGTGCAGAATTCGCCGGGTTCCGGGTGGTCCGCCGGTTGGGCGCGGGTGGGATGGGCGAGGTGTACCTCGTGGCGCATCCGCGGCTCCCGCGGGAGGAGGCGCTCAAGATCCTCCCTCAGGACCTCTCCGCCGATGAGTCCTACCGGGTCCGCTTCAACCGCGAGGCGGACCTCGCGGCCACGCTCTTCCACCCGAACATCGTGGGCGTGCACGATCGCGGCGAGTCCGACGGCAAGCTGTGGCTGTCGATGGACTACGTCGCCGGTGTCGACCTCGACCGGCTGATCCGCGACCGGCACCCGCGCGGGCTGCCGGTGGCCGACGTGGCCTCCGTGATCACCCAGGTCGCGGCCGCGCTCGATCACGCGCACGCCAAGGGCCTCATCCACCGTGACGTGAAGCCCGCGAACATCCTCTTGGCCGAGTCCGGTGCGGATGCGAGCGGACGGGTCCTGCTCGCGGACTTCGGCATCGCCCGCCGGATGGACGACGACGCCGGCCTCACCGCCACGAACACCGCGGTGGGCACGGTGACCTACGCCGCGCCGGAGCAACTGGCCGACGAGGCCGTCGACGGCCGCACCGACCAGTACGCCCTCGCCGCGACCGCGCTCACCCTGCTGACCGGCCGCAGTCCGTTCGCCGGCACCACGCCGGGAGCGGTGATCAGCCGCAAGATGCGCGGCGAGGTGCCGCGCGCCGCCGACGCCGACCCGCGCCTGGCGCCGCTGGACCGGGCGTTGGCCGCCGGCATGGCCGCCGACCCGAACCGGCGGTTCCGCACGTGCGCAGATTTCGCCCGCGCTCTCGAGGCCGAGGCCCGGCAGGTGGGCTCGGGACCGTCGCACCCATCCCCACCGCACACGCCCCCGCCGTACGGACCGGCGACGCAGATCCGGCCGTCGGCGCCGATGGCTCCGTACGGCTCGCAGCCCTCGTTCCCCGCCGTTGCGGCGGCGCCCGTCGCGGCGGCACCTGTTCCGTCGAAGCGGCCGTGGCAGGCGGTGGTGGCGGCGATCGTGCTCGTCGTCGCGAGCGTCTTCGGCCTCCTGCTCGGCTTCACGAATCTCTCGAACGCCGACGTCGGCGTGGCGCTCAGCGTGCTGTGGCTGGTCTGCTCGGTCGCGGGGTTCGTCGGTGCGGTGGTGCTGTTCGCGCAGCGCACGCGGACGGCCCTCGTCGTCGCGACCGCGGCGGCCGTGATCCTGGGAGCGACGTGCACCGGCCTCGTTGCGACCGTCGTGGCGCCGATCCTGCTGTGGGCGCCGAAGTCGGTGCGCGCCTGGTTCAGCGCCTGAGAACTGGTGAAACCGGCCGATTCCGTGGTGGCGCCGGATATCCGCGGCGCCGGCCCGGAAATCAGCCGTTTCCTCGGGGGACGGGGCTGCTAGCCGACGACGAGCGACGTGCCGGTGGCGCGCAGCGCGGAGCCGAGGTCGTAGAACAGGGAGCCGTTGCGGGTGACCGGTCCGTCGAAGGTCGCGGCACGGCTGGCGATGCCGAGGGCGGCGTTGTCCGACGAGCGGACCAGCGGCCCGCCGCTGTCACCGACCTGTACCGGGATCGTGGTGGCGATGTAGCCGCCCTCCACGCTCACCACGGAACCGCAGCGCCATCCCGACGAGACGCCCTGGCTGCAGACCGGATCGCCCGGGCGCGCGGTGCCCACCGAGGTGGGCCGGACACGGCCGCCGGGGGCGGCCTTGGCGAGCTTCGGATCCAGCGTGAAGACGCCCCAGTCGGGGGCGTCGGGCACCACGAAGGTGTCGGAATTGGTCAGCTTGGGCGCGGATGAGCCGGTGTTCACGCCGACGATCCGGCCGTCGACGACGACCTGCTGCCCCTGCGCGCCGCAGTGGCCGGCGTAGAGGCCCACGCGGGTGCCGTCGGGCCGCTGTCCGACGAAGCCGACGGTGCAGCCGCGGCCGTCCGCGACGTTCCCGACCAGCTTGGTGATCGTGAGCACGGAGCTGCCCGGGGTGACGGTGGCGATCGGTTCCGCCTGCGCGGCGGCGGGAACCAGCGCGGCGACGCCGCCGACGACGGCCACAGAAGCCGCGGCCGTCCTCGCGAACGACGTGATGGTGCGGCGCATGATTCTCCTCGGGTCGGCGCAAGACTGTGCGACGGTAGCGTGCCACAGAGCACACCGCCTGTAAACCGAGTGATCGCTGAGGCGCTGGTTAACTCATGTGACCCGAGTTGTGGAATTGACTCACTTCGAGGGTTTCGGTGTGACCCATGTCGTGATCGTCGCGTGCACCACCTCGGTGCCCTTCTTGTCGCGCACCGCGATGTCGACGGCGACCTCGCGCCCGGTGGTGATCGCGTCCCAGTCGACCTCCTCGGCCAGCGTCGCGGTCGCGATGAGCGAGGACTCGGCCTTGGCGAGGTAGTTCACCGTCATCGACTTCGGCAGCCACCGGTGCGTGCCGGGGGTCGAGGCCTCCATGACCATGCCCATGCCCACCTCGGCCAGGTTGCAGGCCGCGATCGCGTGGAAGGTGCCGATGTGGTTCTGCACGAACCACCACTTCGGTCCGTGCACGACGGCGCGGCCGTACTCGATCTCGGAGATGTACGGCGTCACGGAGGCGAAGTAGGGCGCCTTCAGCGATGCGGCGGCGGAGAAGGCCAGCTTGCCCAGCGGCTTGTCGCTGAGAGCGCGCCACATCTTGTACGTGGAGGTGTCGGTCATGCCGCTACCTTACCGCGCGGTAAGTTCGACGGTGCGCTCAGCGGGGCGGGTTCGCGGCGAGGGCGTCGAAGCCCTCGCGGGACAACCGGACGATCGTGTCGAGGATCGTCTGCCAGTACGGCGAGCGCACGGTGACGGGCGTGCCGTGGTTCGCGCCGTCGAGCTGGACCATCAGCGACGGGGCGCCCAGGGCGCGCGCGGCGGCCACGAAGTCCATGGACTCGCTCACGGGCACGACCGTGTCCTTGGTGCCGTGGATCGCCACCGACGGCATCAGCGGGTCGATCCGCTGGATCGGGTTCGCCAGTGCGTAGCGGTCGGGCACCTGATCGGGCATGCCGTCGAGCACCTTGCGCACGTGATCGTTCAGGCGCGACGAGGTGCGCATGTCGAGCACCCCGGCCATGGAGACGAAGGCGCGGGGGATCACCGTCGGGCCACCGCCCGCCGGCCACGTGACGCCCGGTGCCCCGGCGGGAAGGGTGCGCCGCGTCGCCGCCCAGGCGGCGAGCTGTCCGCCGGCGCTGTGGCCCACGAGGATCACGTTCGACGGGTCGATCGCGGGCGCGTTCGCGGCGAGCGTGGGGACGAAGTCGACGGCGTGCCCGACGTCGGTGAAGGTCGTCGGCCAGCCGCCGCCCGAGCCGACCCGCCGGTATTCGACGTTCCACACCGCCAGCCCGGCCGCCTGCAACGCCCGCGCCACGTCGGACATGTACGCCGCGCTGGACCGGTTCTTCCAGCCCCCGCCGTGGATCAGGACGACCACCGGCACGCTGCGCGCCTGATGGGCGCCCCGGGGCAGGTAGAGGTTGCCGTAGTTCTGGCGGGGATCCGCGTTCGGTGCCGGGTAGCGGTAGCGGATCGCATCGTCCTGCACCGCCGCGACGGGCCGCGGCACCGGGAGGCTCGACGGGGCCGCCGTCGACGGCGCCGTGGGCCGGTCCGCAGTCTCGACGTGGCATCCCGCGCCCAGCAGTGCGGCGACACACAGGAGTACGGCCAGGAGCAACGCGCCCGGCCTCGGCGCGACGCTCCGCTCGGTCATGACCGATATTCTTCCAGAGCAGGGCCGAGTGCCGCTTGTGATGCGAATCGCAGGGGCGGGATCGACCGGTTCGATTTGAAGAACGGGCCCGAGCAGTGCATACTGGTCGGGTTGCCTTGTCGGGCGGCGCGGTCCCCTGTGACACGGGGACGGCAGACTCTCCCGGCTACGGTATCGCCCGGCACCCCTCGCGGGAGCCACCGGAACACACGGCGGAGCATGAGCGCCAGCGCGACACGCCCGACCGCGTGGACCGGAGCAATTTGACACATGAACAGCGTCGATCGACTTCAGGCGGGATGCGTTCCCGCACGTGATTCAGCTGTCCGTGTGTCTGGCAATACGTTTGAACACTTGACGGAAGAGGACACAGCGTGGCGGGACAGAAGATCCGCATCAGGCTCAAGGCCTATGACCATGAGGCGATCGACGCGTCTGCTCGGAAGATCGTCGAGACCGTGACCCGCACCGGCGCCCGTGTGGTCGGTCCCGTGCCGCTGCCGACGGAGAAGAACGTGTACTGCGTCATCCGTTCGCCGCACAAGTACAAGGACTCGCGCGAGCACTTCGAGATGCGTACGCACAAGCGGCTGATCGACATCCTGGACCCGACGCCGAAGACGGTCGACGCGCTCATGCGCATCGACCTGCCGGCCAGCGTCGACGTGAACATCCAGTAAGCGGCTGCGGAGAAATCGATATGACTGAGAACAAGATCAAGGGAATCCTGGGCACCAAGCTCGGCATGACCCAGGTCTTCGACGAGAACAACCGGGTCGTCCCGGTCACCGTCGTCAAGGCCGGGCCGAACGTGGTCACCCAGATCCGTACCCAGGCCACCGACGGCTACGACGCCGTGCAGATCGCCTTCGGTGCGATCGACCCGCGCAAGGTGAACAAGCCCGTCTCGGGCCAGTTCGCCAAGGCCGGTGTCACGCCGCGTCGCCACATCGCCGAGCTGCGGCTCGCCGATGCCGAGGCCGCCGCCGACTACGAGGTGGGCCAGGAGCTGGGCGCCGACGTCTTCGAGGCCGGAAACTTCGTCGACGTGACCGGCATCAGCAAGGGCAAGGGCTACGCCGGCGTCATGAAGCGCCACGGCTTCGCCGGTCTCGGCGCCAGCCACGGCGCGCAGGCCGTGCACCGTGCCCCCGGTTCCATCGGTGGCTGCGCCACCCCCGGCCGCGTCTTCAAGGGCGTCCGCATGGCCGGCCGCATGGGCTCCGACAAGGTGACCACGCAGAACCTGTCCGTGTTCAAGGTGGACGCCGAGGCCGGCGTCCTGCTGATCAAGGGCGCCATCCCCGGTCGCAAGGGCGGCCTCGTGATGGTCCGTACCGCTGTGAAGGGTGGTGCTCGCGCATGAGCAAGCTGACTCTTGATGTCAAGACCGCCGACGGCAAGGTCGACGGCACCGTCGATCTCCCCGCCGAGATCTTCGACGTCGAGCCCAACATCGCGCTGATGCACCAGGTGGTCGTCGCGCAGCTCGCCGCTGCGCGCGCCGGCACCCACGCCACCAAGACCCGCGGCGAGGTCCGCGGCGGTGGCCGTAAGCCGTACCGCCAGAAGGGCACCGGCCGCGCCCGTCAGGGCTCGACCCGCGCGCCGCAGTTCAACGGCGGTGGCACCGTTCACGGTCCGCAGCCGCGCGACTACAGCCAGCGCACCCCGAAGAAGATGAAGGCCGCCGCTCTGCGCGGTGCCCTCACCGACCGGGTTCGCGAGGACCGCATCCACGTCGTCACCGAGCTGGTGGCCGGCCAGGAGGCGTCGACCAAGTCGGCCCGCCTGTTCCTGGCCGCGCTGTCGGAGCGCAAGAAGTTCCTCGTGGTCGTCGGCCGCGAGGACCTGACCGCGCAGCGCAGCGTCCAGAACCTGCCGAACGCGAAGTGGATCACCGCCGACCAGCTCAACACCTACGACGTCCTCGACGCCGATGACCTGGTGTTCAGCCGCGAGGCTCTGGGTTCGTTCATCGCGAGCGCCACGAAGACCGAGGAGGCGAACGCCTGATGGCTACCGCAACCATCCCCGCCGACCCGCGGGACATCCTGCTCGCGCCGGTGATCTCCGAGAAGGCCTACGGCCTCATCGAGGAGAACACGTACACCTTCGTGGTGCACCCGGACGCGAACAAGACGCAGATCAAGATCGCCGTGGAGAAGGTCTTCGGCGTCAAGGTCGACAGCGTCAACACCTTGAACCGCCAGGGCAAGCGCAAGCGCACCCGTGCCGGTTACGGTCAGCGCAAGAGCACCAAGCGCGCCATCGTGACCCTGAGCGCCGATAGCAAGCCCATCGACATCTTCGGAGGCGCGAGCTAAATGGCTATCCGTAAGTACAAGCCGACCACCCCGGGTCGTCGTGGCTCGTCGGGCTCGACCTTCGACGAGATCACGCGTTCGACCCCGGAGAAGTCGCTGGTCCGCCCGCTGCACGGCCGTGGTGGCCGTAACGCGCACGGTCGTATCACCACCCGGCACAAGGGTGGCGGTCACAAGCGTGCGTACCGCGTCATCGACTTCCGTCGCCATGACAAGGACGGCATCAACGCCAAGGTCGCGCACATTGAGTACGACCCCAACCGCACCTCGCGGATCGCACTGCTGCACTACCTGGACGGCGAGAAGCGCTACATCCTCGCCCCCAAGGACCTGAAGCAGGGCGACGTGGTCGAGTCGGGCCCCAACGCCGACATCAAGCCGGGCAACGCCCTGCCGCTGCGCAACATCCCCGCCGGCACCGTGATCCACGCCGTCGAGCTGCGCCCCGGTGGCGGTGCCAAGATGGCCCGCTCGGCCGGTGCCAGCATCCAGCTGCTGGGCAAGGAGGGCGCGTACGCGACCCTGCGTATGCCCTCCGGCGAGATCCGTCGCGTCGACGTGCGCTGCCGCGCCACCGTCGGCGAGGTGGGCAACGCCGAGCAGAGCAACATCAACTGGGGCAAGGCCGGCCGCATGCGCTGGAAGGGCAAGCGCCCGACCGTCCGTGGTGTCGTCATGAACCCGGTCGATCACCCGCACGGCGGTGGTGAGGGTAAGACCTCCGGTGGTCGTCACCCGGTGAGCCCGTGGGGCAAGCCCGAGGGCCGCACCCGCAAGAACAAGGCGAGCGACAAGCTGATCGTGCGTCGCCGCAAGTCCGGTAAGAACAAGCGCTAGGAGGGAGTTAGAGAATGCCACGCAGCCTCAAGAAGGGCCCGTTCGTCGACGACCACCTCCTCGCGAAGGTCGACGTCCAGAACGAGAAGGGCACCAAGCAGGTCATCAAGACCTGGTCGCGTCGTTCCACCATCATCCCCGACTTCATCGGTCACACCTTCGCCGTCCATGACGGTCGCAAGCACGTGCCGGTGTTCGTCTCGGAGAACATGGTGGGCCACAAGCTGGGCGAGTTCGCCCCGACGCGGACGTTCAAGGGCCACATCAAGGACGACCGGAAGGCGAAGCGCCGCTAATGAGCAACGACACAGCAGCACAGACCTCGGCGTCGGCGACCGCACGTTTCGTGCGCGTCACGCCGATGAAGGCCCGTCGCGTGATCGATCTGGTCCGCGGCAAGGACGCCGAGCAGGCGCTCGCCATCCTGCGGTTCGCGCCGCAGGCCGCGAGTGAGCCCGTCGCGAAGGTCCTCGCCTCGGCGATCGCCAACGCGCAGAACAACCTGGGTCTCGACCCGCGCACCCTGGTGGTCTCGGAGGCGTACGCCAACGAGGGGCCGACCATGAAGCGCATCCAGCCGCGGGCCCAGGGCCGTGCGTACCGGATCCGCAAGCGCACCAGCCACATCACCGTCGTGGTGGAGTCGCTGGAGTCGAAGAAGCCCGCCGCCAGCCGCAACAGCCGGAAGGGAGCGTAAGCATGGGTCAGAAGATCAATCCCCACGGCTTCCGCCTCGGCATCACCACGGACTGGAAGTCCCGCTGGTACGCCGATAAGCAGTACTCGGAGTACGTCAAGGAAGACGTCCAGATCCGTAAGCGTCTGACCGACAGCCTCGAGCGCGCTGGCATCAGCAAGATCGAGATCGAGCGCACCCGGGACCGCGTGCGGGTGGACATCCACACCGCGCGTCCGGGCATCGTCATCGGCCGCCGCGGCGCCGAGGCCGATCGCATCCGCTCCGAGCTGGAGAAGCTCACCAAGAAGCAGGTGCAGCTCAACATCCTCGAGGTGAAGAACTCCGAGGCCGACGCCCAGCTCGTGGCGCAGGGCATCGCGGAGCAGCTGAGCAACCGCGTGGCCTTCCGCCGCGCGATGCGCAAGGCGATCCAGTCGGCGATGCGTCAGCCGAACGTCAAGGGCATCCGGGTCCAGTGCTCGGGTCGCCTGGGCGGCGCGGAGATGAGCCGCAGCGAGTTCTACCGCGAGGGCCGCGTGCCCCTGCACACGCTGCGCGCCGACATCGACTACGGCCTGCACGAGGCGAAGACCACCTTCGGGCGGATCGGCGTCAAGGTGTGGATCTACAAGGGCGACGTCGTGGGCGGCCGGCGCGAGCTGGCGGCACCGTCGAACGACGACCGTCGCGGCCCGCGTCGTGAGCGCCCCCAGCGCCCGCGTCGTAGCGGTGCGTCGGGCACCACCGCCACCAGCACTGAGGCCGGTCGCGCCGCAACGGAGGAGACTCCGGTGGCGGCTGCTCCGGCTGCAACGAACCAGGAGGGCTGACGCCATGTTGATCCCCCGTCGCGTCAAGCACCGCAAGCAGCACCACCCCAGCCGCTCGGGCCAGTCCAAGGGCGGCAACAAGGTGACCTTCGGTGATTACGGCATCCAGGCTCTCGAGCCCGCCTACATCACCAACCGTCAGATCGAGTCCGCTCGTATCGCCATCAACCGCCACATCAAGCGTGGCGGCAAGGTCTGGATCAACATCTTCCCGGACCGCCCGCTGACCAAGAAGCCGGCCGAGACCCGCATGGGTTCCGGTAAGGGTTCCGTCGAGTGGTGGGTGGCGAACGTCAAGCCCGGTCGGGTGCTGTTCGAGATGTCCTACCCCAACGAGGAGACCGCTCGCGAGGCCCTGCGCCGCGCACAGCACAAGCTCCCCTGCAAGACCCGCATCGTGACCCGAGAGGAGCAGTTCTGATGTCGAACACCGTCGCCGCTGATCTCCGCGGTCTCACCGCGGACGAGCTGGTGGAGAAGCTGCGTGAGGCCAAGGAGGAGCTGTTCAACCTGCGCTTCCAGATGGCCACCGGACAGATGAGCAACAATCGTCGCCTGCGCACCGTGCGTACCGACATCGCCCGGATCTACACGATCCTGCGCGAGCGGGAGCTCGGCCTGGCCTCGGGTCCGGAGGGTGACGCCGCATGAGCGAGAACGGAAGCAATGTGACCACCGAGGAGCGGAACAGCCGCAAGGTCCGCATCGGGTACGTCGTGTCCGACAAGATGGAGAAGACCATCGTCGTCGAGCTCGAGGACCGCGTGAAGCACTCCCTGTACGGCAAGATCATCCGCACCACCTCCAAGGTGAAGGCGCATGACGAAGAGGGCGTCGCCGGTGTCGGCGACCGCGTCCGGATCATGGAGACCCGTCCGCTGAGCGCCAGCAAGCACTGGCGCCTGGTGGAGGTGCTGGAGAAGGCCAAGTAGGGCCGGACCGCACCGCACAGACGAGAAGGCCCCCGTCCACTCCGCAAGGAGAGGACGGGGGCCTTTCGCGTGGGCCCGCGCTGGCGCGTCAGGAGCGCGGACAGGTCGCCTGGATCGCCTTCTCCGCCGCGATGAGGGTCTCCGACGCGGGATTGCGCTTGGCCCAGGTCTGCGCCTCGGAGCCGCGGGCCTGGGCGTCGGCCCGGAGGGCCTCACCGTACGCGTCGAGCTTGGTGCGGTAGTCGGTGAACAGGGTCTTCGCCGTGGGCTGGAGGTTCGCGGTGCCGATGATGCCCGGCAGCTTGCCGGATTCGGTGGCGACCGCGGCCAGCTCGGCGTTCACCAGTCCGGCGATCCCGTCCCACTGCCAGCCCGGGGTCTTGGTGAACGCCGCCGTCGCCCGGCTGGCCACGAGCCGCGTACTGAGGTTCTGCGACCACGTCGTGCACGCCGACGAGAGTGCCGAGGCCGCCGCCGCGGCCCGCGACGACGCGATCGTGGTCTGGTACGCCGCGACGTCCGACGGTGACGCCGATCCGTCACCCGCAACGGTGCAGCCTGCGAGCACCGAGGCCCCCGCGAAGGCGGCCACGGCCGGCCCGGCGATCCTGGTGATGTTCCTCGTCATGCGTCTTCCTCCCCTGACCTGCTCACCCGATGGAGCAGATTCCCTGCACATTGTTGGTGACGGTCTGCAGCGCGTCGAGAGCGGGGTTGGAGCGGCTCCAGCTGTCCGTCGACGTCGAGCGCGCGGCCTGATCGGCGCGCAGTCCCTCGCCGTAGGCGTCGAGCTTCGTCTTGTAGTCCGTCATGAGGGTGCGGATGGTCGGCGCCAGGTCCGGGGTCGCGACGATCCCCGGGAGCGTGCCCGATTCCGTGGCGATGGCCGCCAGCTCGGCGTTGATCGCGGGACCGATGCTGTCCCAGGTCCACTTCCCGTCCTTCGTGGCCGCGATCGTCGCGTCTGTGAGCGGGTTGCGCTTGTCGAACGCCGCACGCCAGGCGGTGCACGCCGACGTCTTGGCCGCGGCCGCGGCGGCCGCCCGCGAGGAGGCGACAGTGGACTGGTACGCCGCGACGTCGGTCGGCTGCGCGGAACCGGACCCGGCGACCGGTGTGCACGCCGCGAGCGAGATCAGTGCCGCCGCCCCGGCGATCGCCGCCGCGCCCCTCCGCACGGGCCGGGTTCTTCCTGTGGTCATCTCTCGCCTCCCCTGGCAGCGCCGATGTGGACGCCTCCTGTGTGCATTGTCGCTCACGCGCCGCCGCCCCGGCGCACGGGTAACACCGTCCGGCGTGTGAGCGTCGGCACTTCCGCCGCGCGTGCACGCGGCCGCGCGAACAACTTTGCTATGCTCTAGATCGTGTGGGGCGGTGACGCCCTACATGCGTCGTAGGGCTCCCGGGCCCTGTCTCGCCGGTAGCGGCTCGAGACCTCCTCCCGGTTCTTTTCTTGCGGCGAACGGACGCGGCCACCGCCGCCTTCGCCACCACCAGTGTTAGGTATGACCACACCCGTGTCTACAGCTGTGCCCACCCGTTCCTTCGCCGACCTCGGCGTCCCGGCCCCCGTGGTCGACGCCCTCGTCGCGATGGACCGCCCCACCCCGTTCCCGATCCAGGCCGACACCCTGCCCGACACCCTCGCCGGCCGCGACGTGCTCGGCCGTGGCAAGACCGGCTCGGGCAAGACCCTGGCCTTCGCCATCCCGCTCGTCGTCGCCGTCGACGAGGCGCGCGGATCGCGCCGCCGCCCGGGCCGCCCCGTCGGCCTGGTGCTCGCGCCGACGCGCGAGCTCGCGACGCAGATCACGGCCACCGTCGAGCCGCTGGCGAAGTCCCTGGGCCTCAACGTCACCACGATCTTCGGCGGCGTCAAGCAGTCGCGCCAGGAGCAGGCGCTCGGCAACGGCGTCGACATCGTCGTCGCCTGCCCCGGCCGCCTCGAGGACCTCATGCGGCAGCGCATCGTCGACCTGTCCGACGTGGCGGTGTCCGTGCTCGACGAGGCCGACCACATGGCCGACCTGGGCTTCCTTCCCGTTGTGACCCGGATCCTCGCGGCCACCCCGTCGGACGGGCAGCGCATGCTCTTCTCCGCGACGCTGGACAACGGCGTCGACAAGCTCGTGCGCAAGTTCCTGCACGATCCGGTCTCGCACTCCGTGGACCCCGAGACCTCGCCCGTCGCCGACATGACCCACCACGTCTTCGAGGTGGGCGGCAAGGACGAGAAGACCGCCCTGGTGCGCGCGCTCGCCTCGGGTACCGGCCGCCGGATCCTCTTCACCCGCACCAAGCACCAGGCCAAGAAGCTCGCCAAGCAGCTCACCGAGCAGGGCATCCCCGCGCGTGACCTGCACGGCAACCTCAGCCAGCCGCAGCGCGACCGGAACCTCGAGGCGTTCAGCGCGGGCACCGCGCGGGTGCTCGTCGCGACCGACATCGCCGCCCGCGGCGTGCACGTCGACGACGTCGAGCTCGTGGTGCACGTCGACCCGCCGGCCGAGCACAAGGCCTACCTGCACCGCAGCGGCCGCACGGCGCGCGCCGGCAGCGCGGGCACCGTCGTCACCGTGATGACGCCCGAGCAGCGCAAGGACACCCAGGTCCTGCTCAAGAAGGCCGCGATCGCCGCGCGCCCGGTGGCGGTCACCGCCGCCTCGCCCGTCGTCGTCGACCTCGTC
Source organism: Tsukamurella sputi (assembly GCF_007858445.1). Classification (GTDB taxonomy): domain Bacteria; phylum Actinomycetota; class Actinomycetes; order Mycobacteriales; family Mycobacteriaceae; genus Tsukamurella; species Tsukamurella sputi. The sequence goes on from NZ_VIGV01000004.1 coordinate 215,375, forward strand.
GGTGACGTGGCGCCGTACGTCAAGCCCGAGCCCGTCGCGCCGCCGCAGCAGCAGCGCCGCCCCGGCGGCGGTCACGCTCCGGGGCGTGGGCGCGCGGGCCGCGGCAAGGGCACGGGCCAGCGGTCCGACGGTGCCGGCCGCGACGGCGCCGCACGGGGCCAGGGCGCCGGGCGCGGCCAGGGCGGTCAGCGCTCGGGGCAGCAGCGTCAGGCCTCGTCCGGCGGACGGGCCCAGGTCCAGGGACGCCCGACGGGGCAGGGCCGCGCCCAGCAGCCCCGTCGCCGCGCCACCCGCCCCGCGGGCTGATCCGCGTCAGGCCGTCGCGGACGAGGCCTGCGCGGAGGCGCGGCCGAACAGCAGATAGGCCGCGGGCAGCAGACCCGCGGAGTTGACCACGCCGAGGCCGAGGCCCCAGAGCTTCTTGGGGCCGCGGACCTCGGCGTCGTCGCGTCCGGCCAGGTCGGCGAGCGCCCAGGCCCGTAGCCCCGCGTCGACGGCCGCCGCCGCGACGATCGTGGTCTTGGCGCGGGGCGAGAGCTCGCCCCAGCTGAGTTTCTTCTTCGGGCTCATGTCGTGCTCCTCCGTGCGATGGTGAGGACCTCGTCCTCGGTGGGCGGGCTGGCGGCGTGGTGGCTCAGGCACATCGGGGCGTGCAGGCGCACCGTCGACGCACCGGCGCCGAGGTAGAAATCGCCCGCGCCCAGCCCGCCGATCCCGTCGAGCCGCCCACCGCGCGCGGCGGCGAGGTCCTTGGCGGCCTGGATCTGGACGGGCGCATTGAGTTTGCCGTAGAAGTGCGTGGCGCTGTTGCCGACGATCTTGTCGTGCAGGCCCTTCGGCGCCTGCGTCGCGAAGACCAGGCCCAGCCCGTACTTGCGGGCCTGCGAGGCCAGGAGCAGCGTCGACTCGGTGGACGGCTTCACCGCGCCCGACGGCGCGATCTGCTGCGCCTCGTCCATCACGAGCAGCCAGCCGAGCGGGCGGTCTCCCGCCGGGTGGCGCCGGATCCACGCGAACAGCGCGAGCTGCAGCTGCGCCACGAAGGTCTGCCGCTGCGTCTCGTCCGGCAGGCCGATGAGGCTGATCACCGAGATCCGCGCGCGCTTGCCCGCCGCGGGGGAGAGCAGCGTGGCCGGGTCGACCGCCTCGCCCTTGCCGCCGAGCAGAGGGTTGTTGATCAGCGCCGCCTGCAGGTTCGCGGCGAGTTCCGGCGCCAGCTTGTCGGCGCTGCCGAGGCTGCTGCGCGTCGAGTCCCACTCGGCGAGGTACTCGGCGAAGCCGCGGATCTCGGCCGTACCGACCTGACGGCCGTAGGCGTCGAGCGCCTCGCGCAGGATGGCCCGCTGCTGCTCACGCTTCGCACCACCGATCCCGACGTGCTGCTCGAGCGCGCTCGCGCAGGCCTCCACGGCCATCGCGAAGCCCTCGCGCGCCTCCTGGGCCTCGAGTCCGTCGCCGTCCATACCGGAACGCAGCGCCGCGAAGTCCGGGATCGGTTGCAGCACCAGCGGTCGCGCCGACGCCCGGTTGGGCGTCCACACGATCACCTCGGTGCCCTGCAGGTAGCGCTCGGCGCGCTCGGCATCGCCCTCCCACCAGCCCGACGGTGCGTCCGGCCAGGCTTCACCCAGCCGCGAGAGGTCGTTGTTCGGGTCCAGCACGATCGCGGAGATCCCGCGCAGCGCGCACTCCTCGATGAGCCGGCGGATCAGCACCGTCTTCCCCGAGCCGGAGCCGGCGAAGATCGCGGTGTGCTTGCGCAGCTCGGCCGGTTCCAGTGCGACCGGGCGGTGGTCCGGGCCGAGGCCGACCGCGATCGCCCCGTCTCCCGACGGTGACGACGGTGCGGCCGTGGCCGGGGGTGCCTCCGGCGCCGGGCGCGGAGCCGGGGGCCTGCCGAACATGACGTCGGCGACGGAGCTCGACAGCCCGCCCACGCGCCCCACGGCGTCGCCGGGGATGAGGCCCCGCGCCCGGCGGGACGCCGGTGTGGGCCGGTCGGCCGGCTTCTGGTCGAGGCCCGCGAACATCCGCAGCCCGTGCGCGGGTCGGCGCGCCGTCAGCCACTCGTCGAGCCCGTCGGGGGAGTTCGCGATGATCCGTCCCAGCGCGTCGAGCGTGGCGAGATCGGCCTCGTCGAGCGGGAGCAGCTCCGCCCCGCGCTCGACGGCGTCGGCGATCACCGACGACGCCTTCGGGCTGTTGGGCCAGGGTGTGGAGCGCAGCAGGAAGAGCTTGCGGCGGTCCATGCCGGCGGCGACACCGGCCGCGGTCGCGGCACTCTGCACGCGGTTGGTGGTCGCGACGGCGTTCGGCGCGGGGATCGCGCGGAAGGCCCAGTGCTGCTCGTCCTCCACGCGGCCGGGCAGGCGGCGCCGCAGCCGGCCGTCGAGCTGCTTGTTGCCGCGCTCGATCTGGAAGCCCTCGCCCCCGTCCTCGCGGGTCCAGGCGCGCAGCCCGGCCTCGATGAGCGCCCCCATGCGCTTGTCGGCGACGGTCTGATCCGTCGCGATGTCGCCCACCCGGGCCCGGATCCGCAGGGCCTGGAACTGCTCGTCGATGCGGGCGAGTGCCTCCGCGGGGGTCGTCTCCGGCAGGGCGGGCTGCTCGGGCGCGGGCGCGGCGGGAGCGGCCGGCGCCGGCGTGGCGACGGTGCGCGGCGGACCGTCGTTGAAGGAGGCGAGTTCGAAGTCCGTGCGGCTGGTGACACACGCCCGGATGTGCGCGTCGACCTTGGTGAGCAGGTCGCGAGGGGTGTGGTGCACCGCGGAGGCGAAGGCCTCGGGCGCGATCGGCCAGGTCGGGTGCGGCGGGACGAAGTCCTTCGCGCGGTACGCCGCGGTCAGGCGCCGCTCGACGATGGCGCGGGCGATGGCACCGTCGGGCAGCGATTTGAGCGGGCCCACGACCCGGAACCGGGCGGCGACCGAGGCGGTGGCCCGGCTGGAGAGGGTCTCCCAGGCCGTCGGGAGCATGCAGGCGACGGTGACGGTGCGGTACAGGCCCTGGCGCAGCGACATCAGCCCGTGGCCGACCTGCTCGATGACCTCGCTCTCGGCCGCGTCGGGCGCGGTGAGCGTTGCCGCGGACTGCGCGAGCAGGGTGTCGATCTGGTCGACGGCGAAGACCGTCGCCGCGGTCTCCGCCATGAACGCCGAGATCGCGCGCACCGTCTCCACCGCGGGGAAGCCGTGCGCGGGCAGGCCCCAGTGCAGGCGCTCGGCGGCGGTCTCCTCGACCTCGATGTCCTCGAGGAAGGCGGAGCCCAGGTCGGCGAGCCGGCTGTCGGGGGAGCCGAGCAGCACCAGCGCGCGCAGCACGCCGTGGTACTGCCGCACCTGCGGGCGGCGCTTGCTCATCGCCGCGACCAGCGCGTCCAGGCCCTCGGGGGTGGGCACCGCATCGCCGGAGAACTCCCGGCGGTGCGCCCGCGACAGCCCGGCCTCGTCGGAGAGCAGCCACAGCAGCTGGGCCAGCTGTGTCTCGTGATCGCGCGCGGGCCGCAGCAGCGAGCTGCGCAGCGAGGTGAGCGCCGCGCGCCAGAAGTCCGTGGCGTCCAGCAGTTCCAGCAGCACGAAGTAGTGACCCGCCGCCTGCACCTCGGACCGGAACCGGGTGAGCAGGTGCGTCTTGCCGGTGCCCGCGTTGCCCGTGATCACCAGGCCGGTGGGGGAGGCGCCGGTGCTCGCGACGGCGTCGCCGAGGGCGTCCTCCAGGTCCTCCCAGACGTCGGTGTGCAGGCCGTCGACGTGGGTGTCCTCCGACGCGGCGTCCCACACCTCCTCGTAGGTGGGTGCCCAGCTCAGGCGGACGGAACGCAGCGCGGTGCGCTGCACATCGGAGAGCGTCATCGAGTGATCCGTATCGCGTGCAGGGGGCGACCGCCGAGCTGCAGCGCGGCGGCGTGATCGTCCGGAGTGAGGGCCTTGAGATTGTCCTCGGCGACGATGTGCACGCCGGGTTCGGGGTACAGGGCACGCAGGCCCTCGTCGACGACGGTGCGCGGCACGCCGGGCAGGGCGGCCCGCAGGCGGTGCAGGGCGACCCAGGCGCCGGGCGTCGCGATCGCCCGGTACGCGGCGCGCACCCGCTCGGCGGGCGGACCGTCGGAGGCGGGCGTCGGCGCCTGAACGGGTGGTGCCGGGGTGGTCTCGGCGGGCGTGACCACCTCGCCCAGCGCCAGCGATTCCCGCCGGAGGTACCGGCCGATCCCGGCGGCGAAGGTGAACAGCGCCCGCAGCTGGGGCGTCGCGCGGGGCGGGGGAGGGGATTCGAGCAGCGCCGCTGCGGCGGCCCAGCCCTTGTCGGTGAGGGAGAGCAGGAGCGCGCGGCGCTCGCCGGTCTCGACCTCCAGCAGCCCGCGCTCCACCAGCTTCCGCCGCGACGGTGCCTCCAGCGCCGGGCCGAGGAGTTTCAGGTCGGGGTTGCGCACCGGCTCCACGGCGGAGGCCAGAACCAGCAGGACCGCGGATTCCGTGCCGGTGAGACCGGCGATCGATTCGTTCACCCTGCGCCCCTCCGCCGTCATGGGATTCCCGACAGGACCAATGTACGGATCACGGCGACGGCTGCGGCGAGGTCGTCCATGATCCGCGCGTTGGTCAGCCGCAGCACCCGGAAGCCCGATAGGAGGAGGTCGGCATCGCGCCGTCGGTCGGCCTCGTACTTCTCGATCGTGCGGTGATCGGGACCGTCGACCTCCACCACGAGGCGCTGCGGCGGGAAGTGCAGGTCGACGCGCACCGGCGGATGCAGGGATCCCAGGTCGACGGCGTGGTTCCACACTCGCGCCGCGGCCCAGTCCTGGTGCGCGAGGGCGCTTTCCAGGTGTTGTTCCGCCGCGCTCGCGGGATGCGGCCGGCCCGCGACGGGCGGGAACAGCGGGGGCGGTTCGAGGCCCACGGTGTGCGCGGACCGCGCCGTCTCCGGGTCGACGGTGAGCGGCGGACCGTCGACCTGGGGGAACCGGTCCAGGGGCTCCGAGCCCGGCCCGAGCAGCCAGACGGCGCAGCCGCCCCGCGCGAGCCACTGCGCGGCGACGGACAGCGCGTCGGCCTGGTGCGGGGCGACGGGGCGGTCCACGTCCAGCGCCAGGGCGATGCGGGGCGCGCCGTAGCCGTGGGTGAGCGCGTACTCGATCGCGCCCCGACGGTTCGCCGCCGGCAGCTCGGTGAAGCTCACGATCGACTCGGGGCGCAGTGCCGCGGTGGCGAGCGCCCCGAGTGCGACGCCGATGCCGGGCGCCCCGTCGTGCCGGTGCGCCTGAGACCGGGCGGTGAACCGGTCGAGGATCGCGCCCGATTCCGGCGCGTTCCCGGGTTCGGGGAGCCACGCGGGGAACAGCTCGAAGGCCACGGCGACGATGCGCGCGAGCACGTCGTCGATGATCGCCGCGGGCGACGATCCCAGCGGCTGCGTCAGGCCCGGGAGGACGACGATCGGGTCGCCCGGGCCGCGCCGCTCCGTGGCGGCCGCCAGCGCGAGCGGTGACGTCCCCCGCAGGCGCGTGACCCCGCCCGGCGGGAGGTCGGAGAGCTGCACGGCGCAACCGTACGACACCGTCGCCGCGAGACCGCTGGCGTTGGGATCATCCGAGGATCGGCGATGAAGCGATCACGGAACGTCTGCGGCGCATCGACCGCTCCCCGTCCGACCTGTTCGTCGCGTGTCCACCGCAGGTGCTCGAGTTCTGTCATAGCGCGCGGACGCCCGACGAGCGCGTTCGGTACCGGGAGGAGATATACATCGCCTGCGTGTGCGACCTGCAGCACGAGTTCGTCGCACCGTCGCACCATCGTCACGGCGCTCGGTGAATCGAGGGCGATCGGCATCGGCCACGCGAGCGGGGGTGGCTCCCTGCACCTGTTTCGCCCGGTCGCACCCTGCGTGCCGGGTGCGCTGGCGCATGTCAGGTGCGGATGGCTTCCCGCACCCGTTCTGCCCGGTTCCGGTCAAGGCTGGGGCACCGTCGGGCATCGAGGACCGCAGCCCGAGGGGTTGACCGGGCGCGATTCGACAGCGACCTGCGGTTTCCTCTATCATGGACCGGTTGCCTGCGGCCTCGTGCCACAGGCGGCGGACCGCGCGTGTTCGGGTCGGTAATCCGACGCGCATGAAAATCCAGGTCTGAGGAGACTCTCTAGTGATTCAGCAGGAATCGCGAGTGCGGGTCGCCGACAACACGGGTGCTAAGGAAATCCTCTGCATCCGCGTGCTCGGTGGAAGCTCGCGCCGCTATGCCGGCATCGGTGACATCATCGTCGCCACCGTCAAGGACGCCATCCCCGGCGGCAACGTCAAGCGCGGCGAGGTCGTCAAGGCCGTGATCGTGCGCACCGCCAAGGAGCGCCGCCGTCCGGACGGCTCGTACATCAAGTTCGACGAGAACGCCGCTGTCATCATCAAGAACGACAACGACCCTCGTGGCACCCGCATCTTCGGCCCGGTCGGCCGTGAGCTGCGCGACAAGAAGTTCATGAAGATCGTTTCGCTGGCTCCGGAGGTGCTCTGACATGAAGGTGCACAAGGGCGATACCGTCATCGTGATCTCGGGCCCCGACAAGGGTGCCAAGGGCAAGGTCGTCGAGTCCTTCCCGAAGGTTGACAAGGTCCTCGTCGAGGGTGTCAACCGGATCAAGAAGCACACTTCCACGTCCGCCACCGCGCAGGGCGGCATCGAGGTCCGCGAGGCCCCGATCGACGTCTCCAACGTGATGGTCGTCGACTCGGACGGCAACCCCACCCGCGTGGGCTACCGGATCGACGAGGAGACCGGCAAGCGCGTGCGGATCTCCCGCAAGAACGGGAAGGACATCTGAGATGACCACCTCTGAGAAGACCCAGCCGCGCCTGAAGGCGCGCTACCGCGCCGAGATCAAGGACGCGCTGAACAGCGAGTTCGACTACGCCAACGTGATGCAGATCCCCGGCGTCGTCAAGGTGGTCGTGAACATGGGTGTCGGCGACGCCGCCCGCGACGCCAAGCTCATCAACGGCGCCGTCAAGGACCTCGAGCTGATCACCGGCCAGAAGCCGGAGATCCGCAAGGCCCGCAAGTCCATCGCGCAGTTCAAGCTGCGTGAGGGCATGCCCATCGGCGCCCGCGTCACCCTCCGTGGCGACCGCATGTGGGAGTTCCTCGATCGCCTCACCTCGATCGCGCTGCCCCGTATCCGCGACTTCCGTGGCCTCAACGGCAACCAGTTCGACGGCAACGGCAACTACACGTTCGGCCTGAACGAGCAGTCGATGTTCCACGAGATCGACGTGGACTCGATCGACCGCCCGCGCGGTATGGACATCACCGTCGTCACCACTGCCACCAACAATGAGGAAGGCCGCGCACTGCTCAAGCACCTCGGCTTCCCCTTCAAGGAGAACTGAGCCATGGCAAAGAAGGCGCTGGTCAACAAGGCCAACAAGAAGCCGAAGTTCGCCGTTCGCGCGTACACCCGTTGCAACAAGTGCGGCCGCCCGCACTCGGTGTTCCGTAAGTTCGGCCTCTGCCGTGTGTGCCTGCGCGAGATGGCGCACGCCGGCGAGCTCCCCGGTGTGCACAAGAGCAGCTGGTGAGCCGAGCCCGGGTCTGACCCGCGTGTAGACCCCACGCGCGAGGGCGCGCATCCCACCTGTGGGATGCGCGCCCTTCGTCGTCTCCGGCGTGCCCGGGAGAGCGTTCGCGCAGGCGCCCGCAGCGCCGTGTGCAGGGCGATCCGCGTCACGAATCGCGGATCGGATTCACGCAGTTACCGCTGTGTTCACTATGCTGTCATCTCATGTTGGTGCGTGCAGACTTCGCGCTCCCGCGAGGTCCGCGCGGTGAGCACACCCGCCGCGGTTTCCGGAACCGCCCCTGGGCCTGGGCCGTGCTCGCGGTCCTCGTCTTCGTGGCCGCCGTCCAGGCCGCTGCGACGGTCTACGGACTGCCCGGACCGATCGAGGGCCTGGCGAAGGACTTCGTCGGCCGTCCCGTCACCGGCGAGGTGAAGACCGCCGCCCTCGCGCTGGCCCTGATGTGCATGCCCGCGCGCCTGCGACTGCCCTTCGCCGGCGTCGTCGTCGGCGTGGAGGTGCTGTTCAACGCAGAGCGCCTGGTCGCCGGCTCGCCCCTGCACTTCGGCAACGGCGTGATGTGGGCGCTCGTCGCCCTCGCCGGCTACGCGGGCCTGCGCCTGACCGGCCGCGAGCAGTCCGCGGCGCTCAAGGCCGCCGGCGTCGCCGGGATCCTCATCGTCGCCAACGCCTGCTCGTCGGTGTGGTTGGGGCTCACGATGGAGGCGCTGCCCTACGTCGCCGATCACTTCGTCGAGGTCGCCGATCGCGCGCTCGGCAGCCCGTCGTGGGTGATGGGCCGGTTCGTGCACGAGCACGGCTGGTACCTGTGGCTGATCACGAAGGTCTACACCTACCTTCCCGTGGGCGCGGCCGTCGTGGCGTTCTTCCAGCTGCGCCGCAGCTCCACCGAGGGCTTCCCGCGGCACCACATCGTGCGGTCCTTCATCCTGATCGGCGCGATCGGCCCCATCGTCTACTTCCTGTTCCCCGTGGTCGGCCCGGCGTACGCATTCGGCAACGAGGTGGCCGGCGCGGGCTGGATGAACGTCTGGCCGCACGTCGTGCCCACCTCGCTCGAGCCGGTCTCCGCGTACTTCAGCCAGGCCGCGCCCCGCAACTGCATGCCCAGCCTGCACACCGCGTGGGCCACGGCGATCCTGCTGCACGCGCTGCGCGGACCGCGGCTGCTCAAGGTGTTCGGCGTCTTCTGGTGGGTCTGCACGATCTCCGCGACCCTGGGCCTCGGCGCCCACTACGGCGTCGACCTCGTGGCCGGCCTCGTCTTCGCGCTCACCCTCGAGTCCGCGCTGGTCCGCCCCGAGGACGGCTGGCACTCGCGCCGCATCGCCACCGTCGTGGGCGGCGCGCTCGCCTTCACCGCCGTCCTGCTGTCCGTCCGGTACCTCAGCGTGCCGATGGCGCAGAGCGGCTACCTCGCCGCCGCGGCCCTGCTCGGCACCGCCGGCACGATGGCGGTCGCCTATGCGCGCATCGCCCGGAGCCCGTCGCCCGACGGTGCCGTCGTGACCGCGCCGGTGGGGGAGCGGGCGCTCGCGGCCTGACGTCTAGGCTGTCCGTTGTGGGTGATTCCGATGCGTAACACGGCCATCGCGGGAGCGCTCGGCGTGGCGGCGATCGGGCTGCTCGCCCTGCGGTTCGCGGGTCCCTACGGCATGGTGCTCATCGGCGGTGCGCTCGTCGTCGTGATGATCCTGCTGCTCGGCGGCAACGGCGACCCGTCGAAGCTCCGGCGGGAGGATCCGCTGCGATTCGTCGCGCCCCCACGGCAGTCGGAACCGCGGCCGCGACAGCGGTCCACGCCCGAGCCGGCCCCGGCACCGTCGGGCAGGGCGCTGTGGGAACGCGCGGCCGCGCGGCACGACGAGGTGCTCTCCGAGTATGCCGCGTACGAGCTCGACCCCGAGATGCTGCTGCGCTTCCCCGCGATGTGGGACTTCAGCTCACCGAAGGTGATCGCCTTCCAGGACGCGCTGGAGCACGCGAGCGCGCTGCGCACCGACGAGTATCCGGGTGCCGCGCCGGGCGCCGACTACATCGACGCCGTCACCGACCTGCGGACCAGCTGGTACGCCGCGGACCGGTACGCCCGCAGCACCGGTTCGGCCGGCCTCGCCGACGAGGACGTGCGTGATCTGGACCGCGGCCTCAAGCTGTACCGCCACGCGGCGTCCAGCGTCGCCGCCGAGCGGGCCGCCTACCTGAACCAGGTGGTGAGCACCGTCGATCGCCTGGTCGACCGCGGCGTCCTGCCCGCGCCGCCCCGCTTCCGCGCCGAGTTGGAGGCCGAGGCCCGCAAGGCCATCGAGAGCTGACACTCGTCCCGAAACCGGTCGAAATCTGCGGCGCGATGCGAATACGACGTCGCGCGCCCGGAATCGGCCGGTTTCACGACGCGCGGCAGGACCTCACCTTCACCGAGTTGTGACCGGTGTTGCGTATGGTGACTGTGTGACTGTTGTGACTCGACGGGTTCTGCTGGGGACTGCCGCCGCGCTGCCGGCCGTGATGCTGGCCGCGCGGGCGGCCGCCGACCCCGGCTCCGGAGCCGGGGCGGGCGGCACCGTCGGGCCGACGACGCCGGGTGCGGCCCCGGCCGGCCCCGCGACCCGGTGGACGCCCGAGCGCGCGCAGCAGTGGCGCGCCCAGAACCCGTGGATGGTCGGCGCGAACTACATCAACGCCAACGCCGGGAACCAGTTCGAGATGTTCCAGGCCCAGACCTTCGACCCGGTGCGGATGAACCTCGAGCTCGGCTGGGCCCGGGGCCTGGGCATGACGACGATGCGCGTCTTCCTGCAGGACCAGCTGTGGACGGCCGATCCGACCGGCTTCGTGCAGCGGCTCGACGCCTTCCTCACCATCGCCAACAACAACGGCATCAAGATCATGTTCGTGCTCTTCGACTCGTGCTGGGACCCGAACCCGAAGCCGGGCGTGCAGCGCGAGCCCACCCCCGGCGTGCACAACTCGACGTGGGTGCAGAGCCCCGGCGCCGCCGGCCTGACGAACGCCGACACCGCGGCACTGCAGGCCTACGCGACCGGCGTGGTCAAGGCCTTCGCCAACGACCCCCGGGTGGTCGCGTGGGACGTGTGGAACGAGCCCGAGAATCTGGCCGACTCGTACCCGCTGAGCCCGCCCGACAAGGTCGCCCGCGTCGCGCAGCTGCTGCCCCAGGCCTTCGCGTGGGCCCGCGCCGGCGCCCCGACGCAGCCGCTCACCTCCGGTGTCTGGGCCGATACCCGGCCCGAGATCCGCACCATCCAGCTCGAGCAGTCCGACGTGATCAGCTTCCACAGCTACGACCCGCCGGAGAAGTTCCGCGCCATGGCCGCCGACCTCGCGAAGCAGGGACGGCCGATGCTGCTCACCGAGTACATGGCCCGCCCGCAGGGCAGCACCATCGAGACGATCCTGCCGATCTGCAAGGAACTCGGCATCGACGCCTACCAGTGGGGCTTCGTCGCCGGCCGCAGCCAGACCTACTACCCGTGGGACTCGTGGAAGCAGCCCTACGTCGGGGTGCGCCAGCCGCAACAGTGGTTCCACGACCTGCTCTGGCCTGACGGTCGCCCCTACCGCGACGCCGAGGTCGCGACGGTCCGCCGGCTCACGACGCGGACCTGAGGAAGGTGCCGTCCATCCGGTAGTAGGCACTGTCCTTCGAGGTCGGGCCGAGGCCCAGCTGCAGGACCGGGGGAAGGTCTCCGCGGGTCCAGCCCGGAGAGTCGGTGTCGCGGGCGACCCTCAGAGAGACGGCATGGGCGTCGACGGCGGGGACGCGGGAACGCTGCTCGACGTCGGCGCGCGCCTTCTCGATCGCCGCCGCCGACAGGGTCGTGAGGGCGAACCGGCCCGATCCCGACCCGTCGGAGTCGTAGAGCCGGGCCTCCGGGAATCGGCCGATGGACTCCGTCACCGTTCCGCGCTTACCGGGACGCGTCACCTCCAACTCGACGGTGCCGTGGTGGGGGAATCCGACCGCTGACGCGCTCTCGGACATCGCGTGGTAGCTGATCTCCTCGATCTGTTGCTTCGTCGGATCGAAACCGTTGGCGCGCAGCAGCCGCTCTGCGACCGGGAGTAGGCCGTCGACCGTGGCCAACGAAAGGTTGTCGGGGAGGTTGCCCGCCCCATCGGTCTCGAACTTGAACCGCGAGGTGACGTCGTACGTGGCCACAAGTTTCTTGTCCGAACTGCGGCGGGCGAGCACCACGCCGTCGGCTTCCCAGCGCTTCGAAAGGTCGAGACCGGCGCTCCTCGCCGCGGCGTCCACCTTCGCCGAGGCCGCGGACAGGTCGAGGCCCGCGATGTCGGCACGGCGGAAGACCGCGTCGGCGCGGTCGTTGACTCGAGTGCGGGTCAGCGCGGTCCACCCGCCACCCGACTGCGAGTAGCTCGAGGACACCTGCTCGCCCTTCTGCAGGTCGAGGACCGCAACCTGCGTCGAGATCCCGTCGATGTCGATCGACAGGATCGCATCGGCGCCTCCGGGGAGCGATTCGGCGGCCCTGTCCAGCGCTCTCCGTAATTCCGCCGATCGATCCACCGATCCGTGGCCCGATTGCGAGCTCGACGAGGTGATCTGCGACCAGTCGCCGGCGATCGCGAGCGCGGGCAGTCCGGCGGAGACGATCACGATGCCGGTGACGAAGGCGGCCACCGATGCGGCGCCCGGAGGTGCGGACCGGAGCCGCCACGCCAGGCCCGCCGCGACCACGACGGTCACGACCGCCAGCGCGATCGACAGCGGACCGTCGGTGACGGCGGCCGCGACCAGGCCCGCTGTGGTGAGCACGGCGAGCAGGGCGACCGTCACGGAACTGGACACCGACTCAGGGTAGCGGCAGGCAATCACGCTGAGTGCAACCGCTGTGCGGCCGCGGGAACGGACATATGTTCCGCGACGACACGCATCCGCCCCGTCACGAGAGTTGAGATCCATGACCGCATCCGCCACCGGCTCCCTCGCCGCCATCATCGACGCGACCGATCAGGCCGTGACCCGCAACGTGGCGAACGCTCACGTGGTCTTCTCGGCGACGGCCGTGCCCCAGGGCACCGTCGGCAGTGTCACCACCGCGCGCCAGCACACCCTCGCCGTGGACGAGCCGCCGACGCTCGGTGGCGACGACACCGCGATCAACCCCGTCGAGGCCTACCTCGGTGCGCTGCTGTCCTGCCAGGTTGTGACCTACCGCTTCTACGCCGACAAGCTGGGCATCACGATCGACGAGCTGAAGCTCAGCGCCGAGGGCGATCTCGACGTGCGGGGCTTCTTCGGCCTCGACGAGACGGTGCGCCCGGGCTTCACGGCCGTGCGGGTCACCGTCGACATCACCGGACCGGACACCGAGGAGCGCTACCGCGAGCTGACGGCCGTCGTCGACGCGCACTGCCCGGTCCTGGACCTGACCAGCAACCGCACCCCGGTCACGACGACGCTGCGCGTGAACTGACCGGCGGCCCGCTCGCGGCGAGCGCGCCGTAGAAGGCGAGGAACGTGGTGGCCGCCGCGAAGTTCAGACGCAGGTCGCGGGCCCGCACGTGCAGGCCGACCGCGACGCAGAAGTAGAGCGTGAGCATCACCGCGGTGAGCCGGGCCAGCCCCGGCCACCGCGGCGCCGCGGCGAGCCCGAGTGCCGACGCGCCCTTGACCAGCGGGAAGAACCAGCGGCCACCGTCGGGCCAGCCGACGTCGTCGAGGCACCGGGCGACGTACGGGACGGGCTGGACGCAGATGGCCGCGTCGGCCGCCTGGCCGACGGCGGCCGCCCGGTAGAGCCGGGGATCGCGCACGAGATCGTTCACCGAGGGCATGATCCTCACGGTAGGCCGCCCGGCACCGGGGGACAAGGCCCGGCCGGCGGAGCCCGGAATCCTCGCCGATTCGACTCTGACCGGCACCTTCTCTACACTAGTGAGGTTGCCTGTCGTGCTTCGAGCATGGCCGGCGCACTTCCCCGAACCGGTTCGCCGGTCCGGAATCCCTGCAGTGCAACGGTATTGCAGGACGGTTTGCTTCGTAGTAGGCCCACCGTCGGACGTTCCAGGCCCTGATTCGTCAGGGCACCAGAGCGCCGTCGATGCATGGGAACCGCTGCGAGAAAGGTAGACGAATCTGTCATGACCATGACTGATCCGATCGCAGACTTCTTGACCCGTCTGCGCAACGCCAACTCGGCGTACCACGACGAGGTGACGCTTCCGCACTCGAAGATCAAGGCGAACATCGCCGAGATCCTCAAGCGTGAGGGCTACATCACCGACTTCCGTACCGAGGACGCCGAGGTGGGCAAGAACCTCGTCGTTTCGCTGAAGTACGGCCCCAGCCGTGAGCGTTCGATCGCCGGCCTGCGCCGCGTGTCGAAGCCCGGTCTGCGCGTGTACGCGAAGTCCACCAACCTGCCGAAGGTCCTCGGTGGCCTGGGCGTGGCGATCATCTCCACGTCCTCGGGTCTCCTCACGGATCGCCAGGCAGCCAAGCAGGGCGTGGGCGGCGAAGTCCTCGCCTACGTCTGGTAAGGGGGCAGAACTATGTCGCGTATTGGTAAGCACCCCGTGGTCGTTCCCGCGGGCGTCGACGTGCAGATCTCCGGCCAGGACGTCACCGTCAAGGGGCCCAAGGGCCAGCTTGCGCTGACGATCGCGGAGCCGATCTCGGTGTCGAAGAACGAAGAGGGCGCCATCGTGGTGGCCCGTCCCGACGACGAGCGGCGCAACCGCGCGCTGCACGGCCTGTCGCGGACCCTGGTCGCCAACATGGTGACCGGTGTGACCGAGGGTTACACCAAGAAGATGGAGATCTACGGCGTGGGTTACCGCGTGGCGCTCAAGGGCAAGGACCTCGAGTTCGCCCTGGGCTTCAGCCACCCGGTGCCGATCGAGGCGCCCGAGGGCATCACCTTCGCGGTGGAGAGCCCCACCAAGTTCTCCGTGTCCGGCATCGACAAGCAGCAGGTCGGCCAGGTCTCGGCGGTCATCCGCAAGCTCCGTCGTCCCGATCCCTACAAGGGCAAGGGCGTGCGGTACGAGGGTGAGCAGATCCGTCGCAAGGTCGGAAAGACGGGTAAGTAACTCATGGCAACTCAGACTGAGAACAAGCGCATTCCGGCTGGCAAGGACGTCTCGACTCGTCGTCGTACGAGCAAGGCTCGTCGCCACTTCCGCCTGCGCAAGAAGATCGAGGGCACCGCGGCGCGTCCGCGCCTCGTCGTCAAGCGCTCCAGCCGCCACATCCACGTGCAGCTGGTCGACGACCTCAAGGGCCACACGCTGGCCGCGGCGTCGACGCTGGAGGCGGACGTGAAGGCCGCGGGCGGCGACAAGTCTGCCCAGGCCAAGAAGGTCGGCGAGCTGATCGCCGCCCGCGCCAAGGCGGCCGGTGTGGACGCCGTCGTCTTCGACCGTGGTGGCAACAAGTACCACGGCCGGATCGCCGCGCTCGCGGACGCCGCTCGCGAAGGCGGGTTGGCGTTCTGATGACTCGTACCAGCATGTTTTCCATCGAAGGAGAGGTCGCCTGATGCCCGGACGTCAGCGTCGTGACGGCGGTAGCAACGGCCCCGCCGGGAACAACGAGAACTCGAACGACCGCCGCGGCGGTCGTGGTGGCCGCGACCGCGATCAGCGCGGTGGCCGCAACGAGGCCGAGAAGAGCAACTACATCGAGAAGGTTGTCACCATCAACCGCGTCTCGAAGGTCGTGAAGGGTGGTCGTCGCTTCAGCTTCACCGCCCTCGTGATCGTGGGCGACGGCCAGGGCATGGTCGGCGTCGGTTACGGCAAGGCCAAGGAAGTTCCTGCGGCCATCCAGAAGGGTGTCGAGGAGGCTCGGAAGAACTTCTTCCGCGTCCCCATGATCGGCAACACCATCGTGCACCCGGTCCAGGGTGAGGCCGCGGCCGGCGTCGTCCTGCTGCGTCCCGCCAGCCCGGGTACCGGTGTCATCGCCGGTGGCGCCGTGCGTCCCGTGCTCGAGGCGGCCGGCGTCCACGACGTCATCGCCAAGAGCCTGGGCTCGGACAACGCCATCAACGTGGTGCACGCGACCGTGGCGGCTCTCAAGGAGCTGCAGCGTCCCGAGGAGGTCGCGGCTCGTCGCGGCCTGCCCATCGAGGACGTCGCCCCGGCCGGCATGCTCCGCGCCCGTGCAGGTCAGGGAGCGTAAGTCATGGCAGAGCTGAAGATCACCCAGGTGCGGGGCCTCGTGGGGCTCAAGCAGAACCAGCGCGACAGCCTGCGCACCCTGGGCCTCAAGGGCATCCGCAAGTCGGTCGTCCGTGAGGACACCCCCGTCAACCGCGGCCTGATCCAGGTCGTTTCGCATCTCGTGGAAGTGGAGGAGGTGTAAGCAATGGCTATCAAGCTGCACGATCTCCGTCCCGCTAAGGGCGCGAAGACCGCCAAGACCCGCGTGGGTCGCGGTGAGGGCTCGAAGGGTAAGACCGCCGGTCGCGGCACCAAGGGCACCAAGGCGCGCAAGAACGTCCCCGTGGCGTTCGAGGGCGGCCAGATGCCGCTGCACATGCGGCTGCCGAAGCTCAAGGGCTTCAAGAACCGCAACCGCGTCGAGTACCAGGTGGTGAACGTGGGCGACATCGCTCGCCTGTTCCCGCAGGGCGGCACCATCGGCATCGACGAGCTCGTCGCCGCCGGTGCGGTTCGCAAGAACCGTGTCGTCAAGGTGCTGGGCGACGGCGAGATCAGCGTCAAGGTGGACGTGACGGCGACCAAGGTCACCGGCGCCGCCAAGGCGAAGATCGAGGCCGCGGGCGGCTCGGCCACCGAGCTGAAGCCGTCGGCCGAGGCCTAGTCCTCGCGCGCGAATCGTGGACGCCGCGGTAGGCGCCGGTCACCGGTGCCTACCGCGGCTCTCGTTTCGCGGCCCCCACGGCTCCCCGTCTGTCTCCTGCCGGGCGGTACCCGCCGTGAACAGCCCCGATGAGTGCGGCTGTTAGAGTTCATACGTTTGCAGGATTACCCATGAGGATGTCGCGTTCCGCCGCGGGCGGAACGCGTGTCCACGAGCGTGGGGCGGCCCGTCCGGGCCGCCCGGCTGCCAGGAGGATGTGTGCTTTCGGCCCTAGTCCCGATCTTCCGGACCCCGGATCTGCGGCGGAAGATCCTGATCGTCCTGGGCATCCTCGTGCTCTACCGGCTGGGCGCCACGCTGCCCGCGCCCGGTGTGAACTTCGGGACGATCACCAAGTGCGTCGACAAGGCCACCAGCGGCGACAGCGGCCAGGTGTATTCGCTGATCAACATGTTCTCCGGTGGCGCGCTGCTGCAGCTGTCGGTGTTCGCGATCGGCATCATGCCGTACATCACCGCGTCGATCATCATCCAGCTGCTGATGGTGGTCATCCCGCGCTTCGAGACCCTTCGCAAGGAGGGGCAGGCCGGCCAGGCGAAGATCACGCAGTACACGCGCTACCTGACGGTGGCGCTGGCGCTGCTGCAGGCCACCGCCATCGTGGCCATGGCCTCGCGCGGCAACCTGCTGCCCGACTGCCCCGGCATCATCGACAAGAGCGACAACATCTTCACGCTCATCGTGATCGTGGTGACCATGACCGCCGGCGCGATCCTGGTGATGTGGTTCGGTGAGCTGATCACCGAGCGCGGCATCGGTAACGGCATGTCGCTGCTGATCTTCGCGGGCATCGCCTCGCGTCTCCCGTCCGACGGCCAGAAGATCCTGCAGAGCCAGGGCGGCCTCGCCTTCGGCCTGGTCTGCTTCGCGGTCTTCGTGATCCTCGTCGCCGTGGTCTTCGTCGAGCAGGGCCAGCGCCGCATCCCGGTGCAGTACGCCAAGCGCATGGTCGGCCGCAAGATGTACGGCGGCTCGTCGACCTACCTGCCGCTCAAGGTGAACACCGCCGGCGTCATCCCGGTCATCTTCGCCTCGTCGCTGCTGTACCTGCCGCAGCTGGTGATCCAGCTCGTCGCCAGCGGCTCGACCGCCGGCTGGGTGCAGTGGATCCAGTCGAACCTGGTGAACCCGGGCAGCACCTGGCACATCGTCATCTACTTCGCCCTGATCATCTTCTTCACCTACTTCTACGTCGCGATCACCTTCAACCCGGAGGAACGCGCGGACGAGATGAAGAAGTTCGGCGGCTTCATCCCGGGCATCCGCCCGGGCAAGCCGACCGCCGACTACCTGAACTACGTGCTGCAGCGGATCACGCTGCCCGGTTCGCTGTACCTCGGCATCATCGCGATTCTCCCCAACCTGTTCATCGAACTCACCGGTAGCGGCTCGAACATGAGTAACCTGCCGTTCGGCGGCACGATGGTCCTGATCATCGTGGTCGTGGCGCTCGACACCACGAAGCAGGTCGAGAGTCAGTTGATGCAACGTAACTACGAAGGATTCCTCAAGTGAGACTGGTTATTCTGGGCCCTCCCGGGGCGGGCAAGGGCACGCAGGCCGAACGGCTGTCGGAGAAGTACGGGATTCCGCACATCTCGACGGGTGACCTGTTCCGCGCGAACATCAGCGAGGGCACCCCGCTGGGCGTCGACGCGAAGAAGTACATGGACGCGGGCGAGCTCGTCCCGTCGAAGGTCACCGTCGACATGGTGCGTTCGCGCCTGACGGAGCCCGACGCGAAGAACGGCTTCATCCTCGACGGCTTCCCGCGCTCCACGGACCAGGCGGACTCGCTGGCCGAGATCCTCGCCGAGCGCGGCGAGAAGCTCGACGCCGTGGTCTCCTTCGACGTCCCCGAGGACACCGTCGTCGAGCGCATGCTCGCCCGCGGCCGCGCGGACGACACCGAAGAGGTCATCCGCAACCGTATGCAGGTCTACGCCAACCAGACCGCACCGTTGCTCGACTACTACGGCGACTTCGTCACGCACATCGACGCCGTGGGCAGCGTCGACGAGGTGCTGGGCCGCGTCACCGCGCAGCTCGACAAGTGAGTCGTTTCCGCCGTAAGAAGACCGTGCCCTTCCGCTCCGCGGGAGAGCTCGACGCGATGGCCGCCGCGGGCGCCGTCGTGGGCCGCGCGCTCGTCGCGGTCCGCGATGCCGCCCGCGTCGGCGTTTCGACCCTCGAGCTCGACGAGGTCGCCGAGACGGTGATCCGCGAGGCCGGCGCGGTGCCCTCGTTCAAGGGCTACCACGGCTTCCCGGGTTCGATCTGCTCGTCGGTCAACGAGGTCGTGGTGCACGGCATCCCGAACCGGGAGACGTTGCTCGCCGCCGGGGATCTGGTGTCCATCGACTGCGGCGCCATCGTCGACGGCTGGCACGGCGATTCGGCCTGGACCTTCGGCGTGGGCGAGCTGTCCGCGGAGGATCAGGACCTCTCCGACGCGACGCGCCTGGCGATGGAGGCCGGCATCGCCGCCATGCTCGACGGCAACCGCCTCACCGACGTCTCGCACGCCATCGAGACGGCCACCTACGCGCAGGCCGCGCGACTGGGCCGCGATCTCGCCATCGTCGACGGCTACGGCGGCCACGGCATCGGCCGCGAGATGCACATGGAGCCCTTCCTCGCCAACGAGGGCGACCCGGGCAAGGGCCCGCTCCTCGTCGTCGGCTCCACCCTGGCCATCGAGCCGATGCTCACCCTCGGCACCCCGGACACCTCCGTGCTCGAGGACGACTGGACCGTCGTCACGGACGACGGTGCCCGCGCCGCCCACTGGGAGCACACCGTCGCCGTCACCGCCGACGGCCCGCGGATCCTCACCCTGCGTCCCTGACCTGCGGCGATGTCGACGCTCTTGACCCTCACGCGACGTGAGGGACCAGTGTGGTCGGCGTGAACGACAGGAACCCTCTCACGGTGGGCGCGGTGGCGCGCCTGACCGGCGTGAGCGTGCGCACGCTGCACCACTACGACGAGATCGCGCTCGTGGTGCCGTCGGACCGCACGCGCGCCGGCTACCGCGTGTACTCGGACGCCGACGTCGAACGTCTGCACCAGGTGCTCACGTACCGCGAGCTGGGCTTCCCCCTCGAGCAGATAGCGACCCTGCTCGACGACCCGTCGGCGGATGCGATGGCGCATCTGGAGCAGCAACGGAAACTGCTGTCCGACCGGATCGATCGTTTGCACTGGATGGTCGCGGCCGTGGAGGAAATGATGAGCAGCAAGAGGAGCGGCGTCCAGCTGACCGCGCAGGAGCAGACCGAGATCTTCGGCGACAACTGGATGGGCGAGCAGTACGCGGAGGAGGCCGAGCAGCGCTGGGGCGGGACGACGCAGTGGGAGCAGAGCCAGCAGCGGGCCGCGCAGTTCGACAAGGACGACTGGAAGCGGATCAAGGCCGACACCGACGCCCTGGAGGCGGCGCTCGCCGACGGCCTGGCCCGCGGCGTCGCGCCGGGTTCGGCGGAGGGCGGCGCCCTCGCCGAGCAGCACCGCGCGAGCATCGAGAAGTTCTACGACTGCAGCTACGAGATGCAGGTGTGCCTGGCGCAGATGTACCTCGCGGACGAGCGTTTCACGAAGCACTACGACGACATCGCGCCGGGTCTGGCGCAGTACGTGCACGACGTGATCGTGGCCAATGCGGAGCGGCGAACGAACGGTGACACTTCCGCTGAGTAAGTAAGCTGGTGCCGTGCAATGGCTGTTCGAGCACTGGTGGCTCGTCTTCGTCCTGGGTGGGCCGGCCGCCGGTGGTGTCCGTGCTGTGGCGGTGTGGAACGAGAAGCGGGCGAACCGCCGTCTCGAGCGCTACCGCATCAAGCAGGAGACCAAGGCGGCCGTGGCCCAGGCGAAGGGCATGGGCCGCGTCGACGCGGCGGCGGCGAAGCGTGAGCTGCAGCGGGCGGTCGCCGAGCACGACGCCGTCGACACCCGCTGGTTCGGTTACGAGACGGACCTCGCGACGATCCTCGACTTCCCGATGATGGTCGACATGCGGGAGCCGCTCACCGTCGACTTCCACAAGGCGAAGCGCCGCGCGGATCTCCTCCGCCCCGACGATCTCGAACAGGCCGACGGGGTGGAGGAGTACCGCGACGCGGTGCACGCCTACGCCGCGGCCTTCGACGTCGCGGAGCAGGAGGCCAAGCGCCGCCGCCGCGGAGACTTCTCGCCACTGGAGCAGGAGCGCCTCGCGAAGGCTCAGCGTCTGCTGGCCGTCGCGCTCGACGGGTCGGCCACCGGCCCGGAGCGGCAGCAGGCCTACCAGCGTGCCCGCGCCGAGCTCGACGGCCTCATCGACCTGCCGCGATCCGCCACCGTCGCCCTCGAGAACCAGGTCCGCGCGGCCCTGGAGCGCTGAGCGCAGACGACGACACCCCCGAGTCCGTGACTCGGGGGTGTCGTCGTGAACAGGCGGTGCTAGGTGCACCCGCGCTGCACGGCCGCGGTCCAGGCACCGTCGTCCCGAAGGACGGACCCGAGGGCCCGTCGCAACCACCGCAGCGCGCGCATCAGCGGATCCCTAGGACGCGTTCGCCGCGGCCTTCAGGCCCAGCTGCAGGTCGGCGAGGATGTCGTCGATGTGCTCGATGCCCACGGCGAGGCGCACCAGGCCCGGCGTCACGCCGGCCTCGAGCTGCTCCTGCTCGGTGAGCTGGCTGTGCGTGGTCGACGCGGGGTGGATGACCAGCGAGCGGACGTCGCCGATGTTCGCGACGTGGCTGTGCAGCGACAGCGCGTCGACGAAGGCCTTGCCCGCGGGCACGCCGCCGGCCAGCTCGAAGGCGACGATGGCGCCGGCGCCCTTGGGCAGCAGCTCCTTCGCGCGCTCGTGGTACGGCGAGGACGGGAGGCCGGCGTAGATCACGTCGGTCACGCCGTCGGCGCCGGTGAGGTACTCGGCGACCTTCTGCGCGTTCTCCACGTGCCGCTCCACACGCAGGCTCAGCGTCTCGATGCCCTGCGACAGGAGGAAGGCGTTGAACGGCGAGATCGCGGGGCCGAGATCTCGCAGCAGCTGCACGCGGGCCTTGAGTGCGAAGGCGGGAGCGCCGAGGTCGGCGAAGACGACGCCGTGGTACGACGGGTCCGGGGTGGTGAAGTTCGGGTGCCGGCCCTGCGTCCAGTCGAAGTTGCCGCCGTCGACGATGACGCCGCCGATCGCCGCGCCGTGGCCGCCGAGGTACTTGGTCGCGGAGTGCACCACGATGTCGGCGCCGTGCGCCAGCGGGTTGAGCAGGTACGGGGTCGCCACGGTGTTGTCGACGATGAGCGGCAGCCCGTTCTCGTGCGCCACGCCCGAGACGCCGGCGATGTCGAGCACGTGGCCGCGCGGGTTGGAGATGGTCTCCGCGAAGAACGCGCGGGTGTTGGGCCGGACGGCGGCGCGCCACTGCTCCAGATCGTCCGGGTTCTCGACGAAGGTGACCTCGATGCCCAGCTTGGCGAGGGTGTAGTGCAGCAGGTTGTAGGTGCCGCCGTAGAGGTACGGCGAGCTGACGATGTGATCGCCCGACTCGGCGACGTTGAGGATCGCGAGGGTCTCGGCGGCCTGCCCGGAGGCCACGAGCAGCGCGGCGACGCCGCCCTCGAGTGCGGCGATCCGCTGCTCGACGGCGTCCTGCGTCGGGTTCATGATGCGGGTGTAGATGTTGCCCGGCTCGGCCAGCCCGAACAGCGCCGCGGCGTGATCGGTGTTGTTGAACGTGTACGACGTGGTCTGGTAGATCGGGAGCGCACGTGCGTTGGTCGCACCGTCGGGCGTCTGCCCGGCGTGGATCTGGGTGGTCTCGAAATGCCAGTTCGGGCTGTCCGGATTGCTCATGGCCCCGATACAAGTGCACCGGCGTCGCGCTGTCCAGGGTTTGGCTCATACTGTGGGAAAACGAGGAGGCGCATGCCAGTGGAGGAGATCGTCGCGCTGTACGACGACGCCGGACGCCCGTGCGGGGCGGCGCCCCGCTCCCGCGTGCGCGCCGAGAACCTGCGGCACGGCACCACCGGCATCCTCGTCTTCGACTCCGCCGGCCGGATCTACGTGCACCGGCGCACGCCGGTCAAGGACGTCTACCCGGGGCTGCGGGACTTCTGTGCGGGCGGGGTGCTGCTGGCGGGGGAGTCCCCGGACGACGGTGCCGCGCGCGAGGCCTTCGAGGAGCTCGGGGTGCACGGCGTGGAGCTGCGGTCGGTCGGGGTGCGCGACTACGCGGACCCGCGCACCCGGTTCGTGTGCTTCCAGTACGTCTGCGTCTACGACGGTGCCGTCGTGCACCAGCCGGAGGAGGTCGAGAGCGGCGAGTGGATGGCGCCCGACGATCTGCTCGCGGCCGTCGCCGCGGACCCCGCGGACTTCGTGCCCGACTCCGTCGAACTCGCGTTGCACCTCGTCAGCGGCGGGGGCGGTTCCGGCCAGGATTCGTCGGACGAGTCCTGAGCGCGTAGAATAGGTGGGTAGCGCGGCGTTCGGCCGCATGCCCGTCCGCTCAGGAGGGGCACAGGTCGCACACGGCGTCCGCTGAAGACAACAGGATCGTGGAGGGTATGGCGAAGAAGGACGGAGCCATCGAGGTGGAGGGCCGCGTCGTCGAGCCGCTCCCCAACGCAATGTTCCGCATCGAGCTGGAGAACGGGCACAAGGTGCTCGCACACATCAGCGGCAAGATGCGGCAGCACTACATTCGAATTCTGCCCGAGGACCGGGTCGTCGTGGAGCTCTCCCCGTACGACCTGACGCGCGGGCGCATCGTCTACCGGTACAAGTGACCGCGTAGTACGCATCCGGATACGAGAAAGACCCACCCCGCGGGGTGGGTCTTCTTCGTCGTCGGGGACCTAGACGGCCAGGCGCAGGCCGCCGGCCTGGCCGAAGACGAACTGCAGATCGATGAACTCCGACATGAGGCCGGTGTTCGTCGAGAGCTCGATACCGCCGGTCGTGAGCGCGAGCGCGGCACCGTCGGACAGGCGCACCAGCGGCCCGCCGCTGTCGCCGTGGTCGCCCTTGAGGTCCGTGAGGATGCGCGTCGGCGCGACGTCGACGACCTTGCCGCACTGCCAGCCGGTGGTCCGCCCCTGGCGGCACACCTGGTCGCCGATGACGGCGCGGCCGACGCGGGTGGGCTTGACCCGGCCGAGTGCGGGGCTCAGCGGTACGTCCTTCATGAAGGTGATCGTGGCCCAGTCGGGCTGGTTGAGGTCGGCGACCCGGCCGTCCTTGTCGACCTTGGGGTTCGACGACTGCCGGATCTTGCCGACGGCGGCGATGGTGCGGTCGCTGCCGGGCACGGGCACGGCGACGTCCTGCCCGGCCCTGCCGCAGTGGCCCGCGGTGACGCCCACGCGCTCGCCGCTGGGCGTGAGGGCGAGGACGCCGAGCGTGCACGCGGACACCTCGATGCCGTCGCCGGTCCGCTTCTGCACGACGTCGATCTCGGAGCCGGGTCCCACCACGATGCGCGGTGCCGCGGACGCGGGGGCCGTGACGACGAGGGACGACGCGGTGACGCCGAGGGCGGTGGCCGCGGCGACGCTCGCCCGGCGGAGGAGGGACAGACGCATCGCGGGTCCTTTGCGATCGAGGTATCAGATCTCGGGAATCAAGAGTGGCGAATAGTGCATCGCCGATCGTTCCTGAGGCTAGCATGAGAGGCCGCTCGGGCGAGGATTTGGGGCGACGGTCGGCGAAGCGTACACTGGATCATCGCGTGCGTGCGCGGCTTCGTCGTGCGTGTCGTGGCACCCCTCCGGCTACCGGTGGCGGCGTCTGAAAAACACTGAGAACAACTGGATAGGACTGACGTGAAGGTCAACCCCAGCGTCAAGCCGATCTGCGAGAAGTGCAAGGTGATCCGCCGTAACGGTCGGGTCATGGTGATCTGCGAGAACCTGCGGCACAAGCAGCGTCAGGGCTAGATCGGTGCGCTTCGAGCGGTTCGCCGCTTGAACACACGATGACCTCCCCGCACCAGCAGGAGCAGACGAGCTCCTGTCAACCCCCGGCTCGGAGGCCGGGGCCTCGGCCGGCGTGAAAGCGCCGGAACCACCGGGGACGGACGGGGAGCAGACCTCCGACTTAGAAGAAGGAAACCGCCAAGAATGGCACGTCTCATGGGTGTCGATCTCCCGCGCGAGAAGCGCATGGAGATCGCACTGACCTACATCTACGGCATCGGCCGTACCCGCGCGACGGAGATCCTCGCCGAGACCGGTGTGAGCCCGGATCTGCGCAGCAAGGATCTCAGCGACGAGGACCTGACCAAGCTCCGCGACTACATCGAGGGCACGGACTACAAGGTCGAGGGTGACCTGCGCCGCGAGGTGCAGGCCGACATCCGTCGCAAAATCGAGATCCAGTGCTACCAGGGCATCCGCCACCGTCGTGGCCTGCCCGTGCGTGGCCAGCGCACCAAGACCAACGCTCGCACCCGTAAGGGTCCGAAGAAGACCATCGCCGGAAAGAAGAAGTAATGCCTCCGAAGTCGCGCGCCACGGGCGCGAAGAAGGGCGTTTCGCGTCGTCGCGAAAAGAAGAACGTCCCGCACGGCCACGCGCACATCAAGAGCACGTTCAACAACACGATCGTCTCGATCACGGACCCCAACGGCAACGTGATCAGCTGGGCCTCCTCGGGCCACGTCGGCTTCAAGGGCTCGCGCAAGAGCACCCCGTTCGCCGCGCAGCTCGCCGCCGAGAACGCTGCCCGCAAGGCGCAGGAGAACGGCGTCAAGAAGGTCGACGTCTTCGTCAAGGGCCCGGGTTCGGGTCGCGAGACCGCAATCCGCTCGCTGCAGGCCGCAGGCCTCGAGGTGGGCACCATTTCCGACGTGACGCCGCAGCCGCACAACGGCTGCCGTCCGCCCAAGCGGCGTCGGGTCTAGGGAAGGTAGGAGAGAGAAACCATGGCTCGTTATACCGGCCCTGTCACCCGTAAGTCCCGTCGTCTGGGCGTCGACCTCGTCGGCGGTTCCGAGGCGTTCGAGCGTCGTCCGTACCCGCCCGGCCAGCACGGCCGCGCGCGGATCAAGGAGTCCGAGTACCTCCTGCAGCTCAAGGAGAAGCAGAAGGCCCGCTTCATGTACGGCGTGATGGAGAAGCAGTTCTCCCGCTACTACAAGGAGGCGAAGGCCGCCACCGGTAAGACCGGTGACGCCCTGCTGCAGATCCTCGAGACCCGTCTCGACAACGTCGTGTACCGCGCCGGCCTGACGCGTACTCGCCGCCAGGCCCGCCAGCTGGTGACCCACGGTCACTTCACGGTGAACGGCGTCCGCGTGGATGTGCCCTCGTACCGCGTCTCGCAGTACGACATCATCGACGTCCGCCCGAAGTCGCTCGGCACCACGCCGTTCCAGATCGCGCGTGAGACCCTCGGCGAGCGCACCGCCCCGGCGTGGCTCCAGGTGGTTCCGTCGACCCTGCGCATCCTCGTGCACCGCGTGCCCGAGCGTGAGCAGATCGTCGTTCCGTTCCAGGAGCAGCTCATCGTCGAGTACTACTCGAAGTAAGTAGTACGGGCCGCCGGCAGATCGCCGGCGGCCCTCTACGGGCGTCAAATAGCGGACGCCCAGAGAGAAGGAATACTCAATGCTCATCTCGCAGCGACCCACCCTCAGCGAAGAGGTCATCTCCGACGCGCGCTCGAAGTTCATCATCGAGCCGCTGGAGCCGGGCTTCGGTTACACGCTGGGCAACTCGCTCCGCCGCACGCTGCTGTCGTCCATCCCGGGCGCGGCCGTGACCAGCATCCGCATCGACGGTGTGCTGCACGAGTTCACCACGGTCCCCGGCGTGAAGGAGGATGTCACCGACATCATCCTGAACCTCAAGGGCCTGGTCGTCTCGTCGGAGGATGACGAGCCGGTCACCATGTACGTGCGCAAGCAGGGGCCGGGCGCCGTCACCGCGGGCGACATCGTCCCCCCGGCGTCGGTCACCGTCCACAACCCCGACCTGCACATCGCCACCCTGAACGACAAGGGCAAGCTCGAGATCGAGCTCGTCGTCGAGCGGGGCCGCGGCTACGTGCCGGCCGTGCAGAACAAGGCGTCGGGCGCCGAGATCGGCCGCATCCCGGTCGACTCGATCTACTCGCCCGTGCTCAAGGTGACCTACAAGGTCGAGGCGACCCGTGTCGAGCAGCGCACCGACTTCGATCGCCTGATCCTGGACGTCGAGACCAAGAACTCGATGACCGCGCGGGACGCGCTGGCCTCGGCCGGCAAGACCCTGGTCGAGCTCTTCGGCCTGGCCCGCGAGCTCAACGTCGAGGCCGAGGGCATCGAGATCGGGCCGTCGCCGGCCGAGGCCGACCACATCGCGGCGTTCTCGCTGCCGATCGAGGACCTCGACCTGACGGTGCGCTCGTACAACTGCCTCAAGCGCGAGGGTGTGCATACCGTGGGCGAGCTCGTGGCCCGCACCGAGTCCGATCTTCTCGACATCCGTAACTTCGGTCAGAAGTCGATCGACGAGGTCAAGGTCAAGCTGCACGCGCTGGGTCTGGCCCTCAAGGACAGCCCCGCGTCGTTCGATCCGTCGCAGGTCGACGGCTACGACCCCGCCACCGGCACCTGGAGCGACGAGCCGTCGTTCTCGGGCGACGGTGACGATCAGGACTACGCCGAGACCGAGCAGCTCTGACCCGAGCTCTTCTTTTAACCACCCACAGGAGAAACAATGCCTAGGCCCACTAAGGGCGCCCGCATGGGCGGCTCGGCCTCGCACCAGAAGCACA
This sequence comes from Tsukamurella sputi, assembly GCF_007858445.1. Classification (GTDB taxonomy): domain Bacteria; phylum Actinomycetota; class Actinomycetes; order Mycobacteriales; family Mycobacteriaceae; genus Tsukamurella; species Tsukamurella sputi. The sequence goes on from NZ_VIGV01000004.1 coordinate 242,578, forward strand.
TTCTGGCGAACCTCGCGACTGCGCTCTTCGAGCACGGCCGCATCGAGACCACCGAGTCCCGCGCCAAGCGCCTGCGTCCCTACGCGGAGAAGCTGATCAGCCATGCCAAGCACGGCAAGCTGGCCAATCGCCGCGAGGTCATGAAGGAGATCCGCAACAAGGACGTCGTGCACGTGCTGTTCGCGGAGATCGCTCCGGCCGTCGCCGACCGTCAGGGCGGCTACACCCGGATCATCAAGACCGAGAACCGGAAGGGCGACAACGCCCCCATGGCGGTCATCGAGATCGTGACCGAGCAGCTCGCCGCCACCGAGGCCTCGCGCGCCACCCGCGTCGCTGCCTCGCAGGCCGCTGCCAAGTCCGCCGCCGTCGAGGCTGCGGAGATCGCCGAGGAGTCGGCTTCCGACCTTCCCGCCGGTGCGCACGCGCCGCTGGAGGACGTGAACGAGGCTCCCGAGGGCTTCCCGATCAAGGGCAACGCCGATTCGAAGCTGTACCACCGTCCCGGTACCCGCTTCTTCGATTCGACGGTCGCCGAGATCTGGTTCGCCGACGAGGCCGCGGCCGAGGCCGCCGGCTACTCGCTGCCGCCGTCGCAGCAGGAGGACGCCTCCGACTCGGAGTAGTCACCCACGCACGCGAGCCCGCCACCTGCATCGCAGGTGGCGGGCTTCGTCGTTGCACAGATCACCGCTCGAACCCCCTGTGCGGCGTGTTCCGACCGCGGGTTCGGAGCGGCGACGGAGATCTTTCAACCGAGAAGCGCGATCACCGAGTCGACGGTGGCTCGCACCTTCTCCACCGACACCCGCGGCAGGGTGAACCGCGCGAGATAGGCCTCGTTCGTCACGCGCGACCAGTCACAGGTCACGGCGATGAGGGTCCCGTCGCCTTCGGGGATGAACTCCCAGGTCCACTCGACGCCGACGGGCTCCTTCCCGCGGCCGGCGGGCAGCCACGCGATGCGGGCGTCCGGCTCGAAGACGGTGACGTGGTTGTCCACCGAGTACTCCCGCCCGTCCTCGGCGGTCATCTCCATGCCGAAGACGTCGCCGACACCCGTGATCGTCTCGGGGCTGTCGGCGGAGACGCCGCGGAGCATCCCGGAGCCGTCGGCGGCCGCGTGGACCGCGGGCCGGGTGAGCGCGGCGAACAGCATGGCGGGCGGGAGATCACTGGTCACGGTCACGGTCTGCGCGGTCACGGTCATCGTCCCGACGGTAGCCGCTCAGGCGTACGCGGGCAGGTCTATCCCGTCGGCCTTTCCGAACTGTGCCGCCCAGACCAGCCGCATCGGCCATGTCGTCGCCGTGCGGTACGTGAGGTCGCCGAGCGCGATGCCGATCCGGCCCATCGGCGCGAATCCGGACGGGCTGCCGGGCGGCAGCTCCTGCGCCGGCCGGACGAAGGGCCGCATCACGGCGTCGTACCGCGCCAGCGCGCGGGGCACGTCACCGCCCGCCCGCCCGAGCTCGCCGGCGAGGACGTAGGCGCCCACGAGCGCGAGGGTGGTGCCGAGGCCGGTGAGCGGGGTGGGGCAGTAGCCGGCGTCGCCGACGAGAGCGACGCGGCCGCGGGTCCACGCGTCGAGTTTCACCTGCGCGAGGTCCTGGTAGGCCCAGTCGTCGGCGGTGCGCATGGCGCGCAGCAGCTGCGGGGTCACCCAGCCGAGGTCCGCGAACTCCCGCTCGAACAGCGCGAACTGTTCCTCTCGGCTCAGTCGCCGCGCGTCGGTGCCGCGGATCGCGAGACCGGCCTTGACGCTGCCGTCGGTGCGCGACGGCCGCACCGAGACCACGCGGCCGCGGCGTGCGGTGTGCATGAGGTACCAGCCGCGGGTGTCCTCGTCGATCTCGGCGGTGAACCAGGCGTACCGCAGGCCGATCGGGACGAGCGCGGCAGCGTCCGGGCCGAAGGCGGCGCGCCGCACGGCGGAGCCGAGGCCGTCGGCCCCGATGACGAGGTCGAACTCCCGGGGCGGCGCGGTCTCGAAGTCGACGCGCGCGACGTCGCCGTTCTGCTCGATCGCGGTCACGGTGTCGTCCCACAGGTACTCGACGTCGTCGGGAACGGCGCCGACGAGCACCTCGGCGAGGTCGCCGCGCAGGATCTCGTGGGTGGAGACGACGCCGTTGCCGCCGAAGGCCTCGACGGGCATGGTCGCGCCGCGTCGCCCGCGGGCGTCGACCTTGACGAGGCCGCGCTGGTCGAGCAGCCGCTCAGTGGTGGCGGGACCGAGACCGAGGCGGTCGACGACGGTGCGGCCCGCGCCGCGCAGGTCGACGGTCTGCCCGCCCGCCCGGAGCGACGGTGCGCGTTCGACGATCGTGACGCGGTGGCCCTGGCGGGCGAGGAGGAGGGCTGCGGCGGGACCGGCGATGGACGCGCCGCTGATGAGGATTCGAAGCTGATTCATAGTGCGAACGTACGCCGTATCGAGTGCATCGCGCTACAGTGTTGACGTGGAAATAAGCAAGAAGTGCACTAGTGCATCGGCGCTGCCGTGACCCGTGCCGAGGAGATCGCTGCGGTGCTACGCGAGCGCATCGCGTCGGGCCGGCTGCGGCCGGGGGACCGCGCACCGTCGACCCGGGCGATCATGCGCGATCACGGGGTGGCGATGGCCACCGCCTCGAAGGTGCTCGCTCTGCTGCAGGCCGACGGGCTGATCGACTCGGCCCCGGGCCGCGGCAGCGTGGTCCGGCGTCCGGACCGCCCGCGCGCCCCGGAGCTGACCACGGCCGACGTGCTCGCCGCGGCCATCGCGATCGCCGACGCCGAATCGCTGCAGGCCGTGTCGATGCGGCGGCTCGCGGCGGCCCTGGAGATCCCGACGATGGCCGTGTACCGGTACGTGCCCAGCAGCGACGAGTTGCAGGCGGCGATGCTGGACCGCGTGCTCGGAGAGCTGGACCTGCCGCCCCGCACCGCCGCGTGGCGGGAGGACGTCGAGGCGGTGCTCCGCGCCCTGTGGGAGGCCATGAAGACGCATCCCTGGCTGGCTGCGGCGATGTCGATGACCCGCCCGTCGGTGATGCCCGGCGCGATGCCGATGTCGGAGCACCTGCTGGGCGCGCTGCGCTCCGCGGGCCTGCCGCCGCGCGCGGCGTTCACGGAGTACCTGTGCCTGCTGAACCTGGTGCGGGGCCTGGGCGCGACGATCGAGCCGGAACTCGCCGACCGCGCCGCCACGGGCGTCACCGAGGACGAGTGGATCGACACGCAGTTGGGCGAACTGCGCGCGGTGGCGCCCGCCGACCGCTTCCCGGCGATGGCGGAGATGCTGCACACCAGCTACCCGTACGACGCCGACGTGCTGCTCGATACCGCCCTCACGCGCTACCTGGACGGCCTGGCGGCGGGCCTGGCACCGGCCTCGCCCCGGTAGAGTCTGACGGCGATATGACTCGCCATCGCCTCGACATCGCCTACGACGGTACCGACTTCAGCGGCTGGGCCCGCCAGCCCGAGCGCCGGACGGTGTGCGGCGTGCTGGAGGAGACGATCGGCACGGTGCTGCGCACGGAGGTGCAGCTCACCGTCGCGGGCCGCACCGACGCGGGCGTGCACGCGACGGGGCAGGTCGCGCACCTCGACACCGATGTCGCGCTGCCGGACGGTCTGGTACGCCGGCTCGCGCGGATGCTCCCGCAGGACGTGCGGGTCACGGCGATCACCGAGGCGCCCGCGGAGTTCGACGCCCGCTTCTCGGCGCTGCGCCGCCATTACGAGTACCGCCTCACCGACGCCCCCTTCGGCGCGAACCCGCTGCGCGCCCGCGATACCGCGCCATGGCGGCGGCCCGTCGATCTGGAGCGCATGCAGGAGGCGAGCGACCGCCTGCTGGGCCTGCACGACTTCGCCGCCTTCTGCCGCCGCCGCGAGGGCGCGACCACGGTCCGCGAGCTGCAGCGCTTCTCCTGGTCGCAGGGCGATGACGGGGTGTTCACGGCGCAGGTCTGCGCCGACGCCTTCTGCTGGTCGATGGTGCGTTCCCTCGTCGGGGCGGTCGCCGCGGTCGGGGAGGGTCGACGGTCCGCCGACTGGGTGGCCGGGCTCCTCGAGGAGCGCGAGCGCTCCAGCGCGATCAACGTGGCCGCCGCGTGCGGGCTGACCCTGGTGCGGGTGGACTACCCCGCGGACGACGAGCTCGCCGAGCGCAACCGGGTCACCCGCGAGAAGCGCGAGGTCGACGGTGCCGGGACGGGCGCGGGCGGCTGCTGCGGCGACTGACGGAGCTTGGGACGCCGTTCGCCCGCAGTTCATGATCGCGATGCCCACCGCGTGGATACTCGGCTGATGTGAACCCCTTCGACGTCACCGGCTTCCTCGGCTCCGCGGGCCTGATCGGCCTGGTGCTGCTGATCTTCATCGAGACCGGCCTGCTCGTGGGATTCATCTTCCCGGGGGATTCGATCCTGTTCACCGCGGGCATCTTCGCGGCGCAGCCGCAGCCCTTCGCGCACCTGTGGCAGCTGTTGCTGTTCCTGCCGATCGCGGCGATCATCGGCGACCAGTGCGGCTACGCCCTCGGTCGGTACGCCGGGCCGAAGGTGATGCGCGGCAGGATCATGAACTTCATCGGGCAGGGCCCGGTGGACAAGACCTACGCCTTCTTCGACAAGTACGGCCCGTTCACGGTGCTCTTCGCCCGGTTCATCGGCATCGTCCGCACGCTGGTGCCGGTGCTGGCCGGCTTCTCGAAGATGGATCACCGGAAGTTCACGCTGTTCTCGGTGCTCGGCTCGGTCCTGTGGTGCGACGGCATCGTGCTGCTGGGCTACTTCCTCGGCGGGATCCCGCTGCTGCGGAACAACCTCGAGGTGCTGTTCATCGGCTCCGCACTGACGATCATCATCCCCATCGCGGTCACCGTGATCTCCCGCCGCCGCGCCCGCAAGCGCGAATCCGCCGAAGCCGCCCCGGTGGAGTCCGCCGCGCGCTAATCTCCCCGCATGATCGGGTTGGGGGACCCGGAGCGCATCGTCATCGATTGCGCGGGGGATAAATGGTACGTACGCGGGCCGGACGGCGCCGTGCGGTCGGTGCTCGCGCCGGCGGAGGTGGACGAGTTCGCCGCGCCCGCACTCGCCGCCCGCCGGTGGTCGCAGTGGCTCACGGATGCGGTGAGCGGCAGCGCACCGTCGCGGTCCTGGGTCGTGCTCGCCCCCAGTGTTTTCGGCGCTCCTCGCCGCAGCCTGATCGAGGCCGCGGCGGGATCGCTCGGCGTCGCCGCGAGCATCCTTCCCCGGGCGGAGGCCCTGGTCCGTACCGGCGGCGTGCTGTACTGCCGCCGGGCGCTGGTCCTCGAGTGCCGCGGGCCGATCGCGCAGGCGCACGTCCTCGCGCTCACCGACGGCGCCTGGCGGGCCGTTGCCGCCGCCTCTCATCCGGATCCCGTTCGCGCTGCGCGCGTGGTCTTCGACGATGACATCGACCAGGCCCTCGTCGACGGTCCGCCCGAGGCCTACCGCACGGTTCGCGCCGCCCTGGCGACCGCGGGGCTGTGGCGCGTGGTGCGCGTCGACCCGGAGGACGTCCTCGCCGTCACCGCGCCGGAGCGGGAGCCGGAGGCGTCCGGTCCTCCGTCCCGCGAACCGCCGGAACGAGCGATCGGGCATCGGGCTCGGCGGAGGTGGCCGCTGCTCGTCGCGGGGGCCGGGACCGTCGGCGTGGTCGCGGCGAGCGCCGTGGCGTGCCTGCCGGAGTCGGTCCCGTCGGCGCCGGAGAGGCCCGCGCCGCCCGCGGAGAGTTTCGTCCGCGTCGCCTTCGACGGTGCCTCGGTGGACCTGCCCCGGGAGTGGGCGGTCACCGAACCCGGCCCGGACCGGCGGCTCGCGGAGGCGGGCGACGGACGCCGCGTCACCGTGGTCCGGACGCGGCTGCGCGCCCCGTCGGACACCGCGGCGGTCGCGGCCGATCTGGAGGCGGCCCTCGGACGGCGATCCGACCAGCGCATCAGCGACCTGAATCCCAGTACGCGCGTCGGCGGACGCGAAGTGATCGGCTACCGCGAACGGATCGACGCCGAGCGCTTCGTGGACTGGTACGTCGTGGTCGCGGGGGCGGCCCAGCTGAGCGTCGGCTGTGAGGCGGGGCGCTCGGCGGCTCCGCTGGCCGGGGCGTGCGAACGCGCCGTCGGCACGGTGCAGGAGGACTGAACCATGAAGGGGGAGAGATGACGATCGCCACATCCGCGAACGGCGGGCTACGGGTGCGCGCCAATGATCAGGGCACGCCGCTGCAGATCGCGATCGAGCGGACGGAGCTGCGCCGCGAGCCGCAGGACCTCGCCGACGCCATCGTGCGGTTGTGCCGTCAGGCGGCGATCACCGCCGGGTTGCGCCGCCGGGCGGAGTTGGAGCGCGCCGGCGTCGGTGCGGACGTGGTGCGCGCCATGCGGCTACCGGAACCGGTCGCGGAGGCCGAGGCGGTGGCCGAGGACGTGGTCGGCACCTGGCTGCGGAGGGCGTGATGAACGCGGAGATGGACCGGATCGAGGCCCGCGCCCACGAACAGCTCCGGGTGCTCCGCCGCGCGAGTACGGAGCTCGACGAGGTCCGGGTGGCGGTGTCCAGCCCGGACGGCGCGATCCGCGTGGAGCTCGACGGTGTGTGCGCGCTGGTCGGTCTCACGCTCACGCCCGCGGCGTGCGCGTCCGATGGCGCAGTCCTCGGCCGGCGCATCGTCGACGTGTGCGCGGTGGCGGCACGCGAGGTACAGGCGCGCCGCGCCGCGGTGATGGAGCGCTTCCACGCGGAGTTCGCACCGGGCTGAGTGCGGGCCGGAAGGGAATCGGGATCCGATTCCGCAGCTGGTGCGTCCAATTCATGAGGGCTCTTCGCACCGGGCCCGCCGCAGATGATGGGGGAGAGCAATGTTCTTGGCGGTCAATTCGGCGATCGCGGCCTTCGGAGCCGCCCATGCCGGGATCGGGGCAGCGGTCGCGACGGCGGGTTCCGTGGACGCGGCGGCGAACGTCGCGGCGCTGAATCCGGCGCTCGGCCTCATCGGGCAGGACTTCCTCGCGGCCTTCACCGCGGCGCAGGCCGTCCATGTGGAGTCCGTGGCGGAGCTGGCGGTCCTGTACGGCGCGATCGCGTCGTCATCGGCGGCCACGGTCGCGGCCTACGGCGCCACGGAGGCGGCGAACGTCGCCGGGCTGAGTGCCGCGGGGATCTGACGGTGGCCGATCCCGCGGCCGATCCGGCGGCCCCGGCCGCGCCCGATGCGGCGCTCGATCCGGAGATCCGCGCCCTTCTCGATCGGCCGGTGAACGAGGTGCTCGCCGCTCTCGGACTACCGCCGGTGCCAACGGCGCCCGACAAGCCGCCGCAGCAGGAACTCCCGGCGCCGCCGAAGGGCGTACCGGAAGCGCCGCAGGTCCCGGGGTTCGATGTCGCCGGTCTGGTCAAACCGATGACGGATCTGCTCTCGACCTTCGGCTCGGGCAGCTTCGAAGGGCTCGATCCGTCCGCAGCGCTGTCCGGGGCGTCGAAGGCGCTCGAACAGGGTGTGTCCGCGGGCATGCAGGCGATCAGCCAGCTCTCGTCGGTCTGGCAGGGCCCCGCGGCCACTGCGGCCACCGGGAAGAGTGTGGAGGCCGCTACCGGCACCGGGCTGGCGGCGGAGCAGGGGGCGGAGCTGTCCACGGCGGTGGGCGAGGCGGCGACCGTCGTCGGCACCGGCGAGGCCGAGCTGCAGGCGATCATCGACTCCTTCATGGCCGTGATCTCCGCGCTCGGCCCGTCGCTGTGGCTCCCACCGGGCCAGGCCGCGGCCGTCGCCGCAGCGCAGGAGCACCTCGCGCACGCCACCGAGGTCGTGACCCGGACGAAGAGCCAATTGGCCGCTCTGAGCGCGCAAGTGGGCGCGGCCGGCCGCAAGGTCCCGGTCGCCTCGCCGCCGACGACGGCCGCGACCACGGCCGCACAGGCCGCCGCCGCGATCGTACCCGGCGTCGTCTCGGCGGTGACGGGAGCGGTGACAGGTGTCGCCAAGCTCGCCACCGATACGGTGTCCGGCGCGGTCAAGACCGCGGTCGGAGTCGCCGCCTCGGCGGGGGAGGCGCTGAGCGGACTCGCCGAGACCTCCGCGGAGAAGGACGATGCCGCAGACGTGGGCGAGTCCCCCAAGGACGGCTTCCCGGCGACCACTCCGGTGGCCGCCAACGGAACCGGGGTCGTGGGCGGTTCCGGAGTCGGCGGCGGAGCCGGCATCGGAGGCGGGGTGGGTGCGGCGGCGACGGCGCTCGCGCAGCCGCAGTCGAGCGCGCCCGCGGCGCGGACTCCGGTCGCCGACGGCGGCGCGCGGACGATCCCCGCCTCCTCGGATGTGTTGGCGCGGAGTGCAATGGCGCCGATGATGCCGATGGGTGCGGCGGGCGCCGCAGGGGCGCGCGGTGCGGCGGCGAGCGATCACAGCGTTCCGGACTACCTCGTGACCAGCGACAACGGCGAGAGCGTCCTCGGTGACCTGCCGATCGTCGGTCCGCAGGTGGTGGGCGACGCGCTCCCCGCCGAATCGTACGAGCCGGATGTGGAACTGCGCCTGTAAGAGAAGGGGAACCGTGCCGCTCGCCGGTGCGTCTAATGGATAGAAGGAACTTCGGGGGGAGTGGACGACGTGACCGGTACCAAGCTGAGCATGGATCCGCACGAGGCGCGGGAGATCGCGCGCGGCATCGAGCGGATCGTCGAGGACCTGCGCGGCGCGCAGAAGCGGTTCGAGGCGCACGCAGCGCCCGCCGCCACGGGCCACGACGAGGTCTCGCAGGCGGTGGCGCACACCGCGCGCCGAATGGGGGAGGCGCAGTTGAGCGCCGCGACCACGGCGGCCGCCGATCTACGGCGGCTCGGGGAGGCCGTTTCCGGCCACGTCACTGCTGTACAGCGCGATGATGCGGAGCTCGCCGGCACCCTGGGCCTGGCGGTCTGACGGTGCGCAGCGATCCGGGGTTCACCGGCGTCGACTGGTTCTCGCGCAGCACGGAGCGGCTCGCGGGTGATCTGCTGGGCGCGGCGGGCGTGCATCCGCTGACCACGGCCGCACAGGAGACGGCGCGGCTCGCTTCCGCGTACGGCGCCGCCGCGATCCAGTTGGACCGTCTCGTCGTCCGGCTCGACGGTGCTGTCGATCTGGGACGGGAGGATGCAGCCGTCCGGCGGACGGGGCCGCTCCCCGAGTACGCACGATGGCTGGCCCGGCACTCGGCGGATCTCGCGGAGTACGCGGCCAAACTCGCCGGTCAGGCCGCCGCGTACGAGACCGCGGCGCGGGCGATGCCCTCGGTCGCGGACGCGACCAGGATGCGGACGGACCGGGAGAACGCTGAGGCCGCCGCGGCCGCCGGCGGCGCGGATCCGGCTCTCGCGGCGCTCGTCGGCGCCGCTGTGGATTCCGAGCGTGCGGAGCAGCAGGCGCACGGCACGGCCGCGGCGGTCATGGTCGGCTTCGAACGTGCCGCGGAACCGCTGCGGGCGCCGTGGGAGTTCGCGGCACCGCCGAAGGTGCCGGGTTCGCGGAACAAGCCCGCCAAGGACAAGGGGTCGGGCGCGGGCGCCGGTGCAGGCCGTGGCGGCGGCGCGTCCGGAGTGCCCGCCGCCCCGCTCTCGGCCTTTCCGATCGGCGCGGTGCAGCGGGACCAGGCGAGCGGCGGCAGGCCCGTCGCGGCGCCATCGACCACACCGGCGGCCGGTGGACGCGGCTTCCCGATGATGCCCGCGGGCATGCTCGGCGCCGCAGGTGCGGCGGCAGCGGGGAAGCACGCGGTCCATTCGTCCGGCGCCACACCGGCGGAGGGCTTCGACGACGAACCGGACGCCTTCGTGATCCATGCCGCTCCGGCGGTGCTCGGATCCCACGGCGAGACCGCAGCGGAGGAGCTGTGAACACGCGATCCGTGGCGGAGCTGAGCGCGCGCTTCGGTACCGAGGTGCCGGCCGTGCTCTGGACGCCGCCCGACCCGCGGCGCGGACCGGGGCCGATCGCGGACGAACCCGCCGCCGGTGGCGAGCTCGACGGCGATGAGATCACCGCCCTGGAGGTGCTCTCAGCGCCTCAGGTGCGGATCGAAGCCAGGGCCACGGGCACGATGGACGCCCGGCTGTGTCTCGCCCGCTCGGGGCATCTCACCGCGCGGGTGGTACGGGCCGCGGGCACCGCCACCGTCGACCTGCCGCACTGCGACGGCACGGCCGACCGCCTGGCGGTGCTCGTGGCTCCGGTGCTGGGCACCGCATCGCCGGCGGATCCCGCGGTGGCGGCGTCGTTTCCCGCGGAGGCGGGGCGTGCGGCCCTGCGAGCGGGCGACGAGGGGGAGATCGCTGCGGCGTTGCGCGCGATCGGAGTGGACGCGGACGCAGCTCGCCTGATCGGGCGGGTCTTCGCCCGCTCGCGGCGCAGCGTGGAGTTCACCGTGCACGCGGGCGCGCACCGCTGCGGATCCGTGGTGGCGGTGATCGATTCGCCCGCGGGGCGGGTCGTGGTGCGGACGGCGGGCGAACCGGATGCGGGGACGTGGATCTCCGTCGCCGAGGGCAGCGCGCACCGGATCGGCAGGGCGCTGCGGCGCGCTTGCGAGGAACTTCCCGGCGGCGGCTGGACGCCGTGACCGGGGGACGGCACGCACCATTCCGGTGCGGCCGAGACGTGCCGGCACGTCCGGCGGGGAGGAGCACGACATGGGGACCAAGGCCGAACTCGCGGCGATGAAGACCGGCGCGGACACGCTGGACGATCTGGGGGCGCAGATGAAGACGACCCTCGGCCAGCTGCGCGGCGATGTGGAGGCGACGCAAGGGGTGTGGGCCGGTGCGGCCCAGGTCGCCTTCCTCGGCGTGATGGCCCGATGGGACGAGAGCGCGGCGAAGGTGAACGCCGCACTCGTCGACATCAGCACCATGCTGTCGGGCAACACCAACAGCTACCGCACGCAGGAGGACCAGAACTCCTCCGACATCCAGGCTCTGAGCCTCTGATCGCATCCGACAAGACCTAGGGGGACCACACCATGAGCGACATGATCCGCTACGACTACGCCACGATCCGGGGCGCGCTCGACGACATCGCGCAGCGCACCACGATCCTGATGCAGCAGGCCGACGCGATCCGTTCCGAGCAGAACAAGTTCGCGTCCGCGTGGGAGGATCCGGACTCCGCGACCGCCTACCAGGCGGTGCAGACGCGGTGGAACACCAGCTTCGAGGACATCAACGACCTGCTCACGCGGGTCAAGACCGCCGCGGAGAACGCGGTGGTGTCCATGCAGCAGACCAACTCGCAGGCCGCGGCGGGCTGGGCGTAACCCGGTCCAGGCAGGCGGAGGACGGGTCCGGCGGCTTCGCGGCCGCCGGACCCGTTTCCGCGTCCGCGGCCCCCTACGCCACGAGGCGAAGGGTGGCCGCGGCGCCGTCGGTGCGCACGGTGAGCATTCCGGGCATCGGCTGGCTCACGACGACGTCCGCCTCGGTCACGGGGGAGATCCCGGCCTGCTCGATCCGCCAGACGGTGCCCGAGGGCTCGAGCGAGCCCGGAGGCAGGCCGGAGGCCGTGCCGTCCAGGACCGTCACCGTGTAGTCGGCGTGCGCAACGCCGGCGTCCTGCTGCGGATACCGCCATCCCGAGACCCAGAGGTGCCGCGGCGATCCCACCCACGAGACCAGCGGCTGCCACATCGCGGGCCGGCCGGTCACGATCAGCACGCGCGCCCCGGTGGCGACGGCTCGCTCCACGAGCTGCCGGGCCGGATCGTCGGCGACGGCGGCCCAGACGGTGCGCACGCCGCGGCCGTGCAGGCGCGCCGAGACCGGCCCGCCGGTCGCGTCCGACCCCAGGATCTGGCCGCATCCCCCGCGCGGGAGGTGCAGGCGCTCGAGGGAATCCTCGGGCCCGGCCACGTCGCGGGCGCCGCGGGCGGGCCGGGCGTCGGTGGCGTCCGGCGATCTCCAGGCGTTGAGCCGGATCCCGCCGCCCGCATCGGCGCGCACGGAGAGTCCCGCTCGCCCGGGGGCGTCGGCCGTGAACAGTTCGGCGAGATCGCCGTTCGCGAGCGCCTCAGGATCGCACGGGACGGCATCGGCGGGCACGGTCGGGCCGAGCTGTGCGGTCTCGGCGGGAGTCAGGGGCAGGGCGGAGATCCCCCGCGCGGACAGGACATCGACGACGCGCTGCGCCACGAGCGCCGCCACCCGCAACTCGGCCTCGGGCCCACCGCCGCGACGGACGCACGCGGCCGCGCAGTCGGCGGGATCGATGGTGACCGCCACGAGCACGTCGGCGGCGGCCCAGCGGCGCAACGGTCCGAGGAGCTGCTGGTAGCGCATGCGTGGCGCCGGCGGCTCGCCCGGCACTCTGCCACCCGCGAGGAGAACGTCGATGCGGTCCGCGGGCGTGTCGGCGTGCCGCAGCAGTGCGGCGAGAGCGCCCAGCGGGACCGCCGGATCCTCTCTGCGCGACATCCCCACCAGCTGCGGTGCCGACGGTGCCAACCGCACGAAGATCGTCAGGAGGCGATCGGTGCGACGCGCCCCGACCTCCCCGCCGACGGGCGATGGCGCGGTGCCCGCGTGCGAACGTGCCGTGGCGCGGATCCCCAGTCGGTCCGCGGCGTACTCCGCCGCCGAGGTGCCGCGGACGCGGAGCAGCGTGCCCGCCCCGACGGCGAGCGCCGCGGTGGCGGCGGCCCAGTGCGGGCCGTCGAGAGCGGCGGTGCCGAGCCCCGCGGACGCCGCGGCGGCCTCGGCGAGCAGTACGGCGCCGGTACTCGGCCAGGCGGCGCGGTGCCACCGCCCCGGCGCGACGAGTCCGGTCGATCGAGTTCCGTGAACCATGCGGTCTCCCCCTGTGATGGCGCGGCCGTCTCCCCCGAAACGTGCTGCCGTGCGCCGAAAGTACCGTATTCTGGCCGCTACGACGATCGCTTCGGGGGAAGCGGTCGGCACGCACCTTGGGGGAGGGCGGCTTCATGCGCAAGCAATTGACCACACGCGCGCAGGTCAGCGGCTATCGATTCATCCTTCGCCGGATGGACCACGCTCTGCTGCGGCGTGATCCGCGCATGATCTCCGACCCGATGGCCTCGCAGTCGCGTTCGCTCATCGTCGGACTGGTCCTCGCGCTCGTGGTCACCGGCGCCTGCGGTGTCCTGGCGCTCCTGCGCCCACAGGGCGCCGTGGGCGACGCGAAGATCGTGCTCGCCAAGGAGTCCGGTGCCCTGTACGTCCGGGCGGACGACGTGCTCCATCCCGTCACCGGCCTCGCCTCGGCGCGCCTGGTCGTGGGTGAGGCCGCGCGACCCACCTCCGTCAAGGACAAGCGGCTCAGCGCATTCCGGAGGGGGCCGGAGGTCGGGATCGTCGGTGCGCCGGCGCAGATCCTCGGCCCGGTCTCCGCGTGGAACGACGGGGCCGTGCCGTGGCTGCTCTGCGACCGGACGCGGCCGGCCCCGTCGGACAAGCCCACTGCGCGGGATTCGCTCGACACGATGGTCTCGTCGGTCGACGAGGGCGGCGCCGACGACGGCGCGATCCTCGTCCGGCGAGGGGACGAGCACTTCCTGTTGTTCCGCGGTGTGCGCGCCGCGGTGGATCCGGCGGATCCGGTGGTGCGTCGCGTCGCCGGGCTCGACGGTGCCGCGCCGCGTGCTGTCAGCGCGCACCTGCTCAACGCCTTCGCGTCGATCGACCCGGTCGCGGTCCCCGTGATCCCGAGCCGGGGCCAGCCGTCGTCCGCGATCACCGGGACGCGGGTCGCCGACGTCGTCCGGGTCGCGGATACCGATCGTGACCGGTTGTACGTGGTGCTCGCCGACGGCGTGCAGCCGGTGGGCGAGTGGGCGGCCGACCTGATCCGCGCAGGGGATCCGGCGGGCGCGCCGATCGGAACCGTGCCCGCGTCCACGATCGCGGCGGCCGCGGTCCGCCGCTCGGTCCCGGTGGGCGGCCTGCCCGATCGGCGGCCCGCGCTCCGGACGGTACGGGACGCACCGGTGGCCTGCGCCGCCGCGTCGGCGGACGGGCAGGGCGGCGGCGCGGTCGAGTTGCGCACGTTCCGCAGCACTCCCGGTTCCGCGGCACCCGTGACCCTGGCCGGCGCCGACGGCTCCGGTGACGCGCTGGACGCGGCGGCGATCCCGTCCGGATCGGGCGAGTACGTCGTGGCGGCCGAGCCGGGTGGGGAACGGCGGGACGGACTCTTCTACGTCTCCGATTCGGGTGTGCGCTTCGGCATTCCGAACAGCGAGACGGCACAGATCCTGGGGCTCAAGCACAAGCCGCGACCGGTGGCCTGGTCCGTGCTGTCCGCGATCCCCGCAGGGCCGGACTTGACGCGCAGTGCGGCGTCGGTCACCCGTGACGGGACGCCGATCTCGGTCTCGCGCTGATCCTCAGCGACGCGCGAGGCACGCACCGATCGCGGCAACCAGCACCAGCGCGACCCCGGCGAGCGCGACCGTGCGGGGACGCGTGTCCGGCGCCGGACCGGCGGTGACCTCGAGGCGCCCGGGTGTCGGTGCTTCGCCCGGAAGCGCCGCGGACACCGCGGCCACCGGATCGACGATGCCCGCCCCGCTCGTCCCCGCTGAGCTGCGGGCCGTCGCGAGGATCCGGGCGCGCACCTGTGCGGCGCTCAGCTGGGGGAAGCGTGCCCGGACGAGCGCGGCGACACCGGCCACGTACGGTGCGGCGTAGCTGGTCCCGGCCAGCGGCGTGACGCCGGAGCGGGTCGTCTGGGCGTTGGCGAGGCCGGTCCCGCGTGGTTCGAGAGTGGTCACGTCGGTGCCGGGTGCGGCGACGGAGACCCACGGGCCGGCGAGGGAGAACTGCGCGGCGCGGCCGTCGGGCTCGGTGGCTCCGACGGCGAGCACGTGGTCGGCGAACCGGGCCGGCGATGCGAAGGTCACCGGCGCTGCCGGCTCGGTGTTCTGTTCGGCGCACGCGCTCCCGGAGCCGACGTTGCCGGCCGCCGCGACCACCACCACGTTCCGCTCGGCCGCGAACCGCACGGCGCGCCCGAGCGCGTCGTCGCCCAGGGCGGCGGTGGAGCCGCCGCAGGCGACCTCCGAGATGTTGATGACGGTGGCGCCCAGATCGACGGCCCGGACCACCGCGTAGGCCATGGTGGTGACATTGCCGTGGCTGTTGACGCCCCGCTGCTGGGGCTCGAAGGCGGCGCTGGCCTGGCGGATCGCGATGATCGACGCCGCCGGGGCGACGCCCGCGAAGGCGTCGTTCGGCGCCGGCCGCCCCGCGATGATCCCGGCGACCGCCGTGCCATGGGCATCGCAGTCGTCGCGCCCGTCGCCCGACGAGACGTAGTCTCCGCCGGCGATCACCTCGCCGAGCCGCGGGTGCGGACTGACGCCGGTGTCGATCACCGCGACCTTCTGCCCCTCGCCCCGGGTGAACCGCCACGCCAGGTCGAATCGCAACGACCGCGCGACGTGATCGGCACGGCTGTAATCGGTTCCGGGCTGCGTGCGAAGACTGTTGCACTGGGTGCGTTGCACCGTCGGTGCCAGTGGTGCGACCGGACCGCGTGGCGCTCCGTCGGGTGGCGGGTCGGCGGATGCGGGCCCGCCGGAGACGGTGGGTACCGCCAGAGCCAGCAGGGCCGCGGCCGTCGTGGCCCGGATGCGCCTGCCCATCAGAGGTTCCGGACGGTCGAGTACACGTCCCACACCCATCCCAGCAGCGGGCCCGCGGCGGCGATCGTCAGGTACTCGCCGAGTTCCGCGAGGCGACGCTGCACCGGGCTGAAGACGATCGTGGGGGCGACGGTGCCGCACGCGAGCGCGAGGGCGCCGATCAGGGCCAGCCCGACCAGCCCGACGACCGGCCAGGAGCCGTACCCCCAGGCCAGGCTGGTCGCGGTACCGATCGCGATCACCGCGCCGCCGAGCACCGTTGCGCCCGCCTGGAGCGGTTCGGCGTGCGTCCGGCCGCGCAGGCAGAACGCGAGTGCCATCACCAGGGCGAATGCCAGCTGATGCCCGGGGATCCCGCGCGACGCGGCGCCGACGGCAAGGGTCGCGACAGTGCCCGCCGCCGCGGCACCCACCGTGATCCCGGTGCAGATGAGTTGAGCCAGATCGGAGCGGTGTGGCGCCTCGCGCTCCGGACTCTCGTCGTCGAGTCCCGAAGCCACCGCGCCGATTCCGGCGACGGTGGGCGGCGGATCGTCGTCGATGGGATCGATCCGCTCGCCCGCGGCGGGGACGTGCGGCAGCGGGAGGCGGGCCGCCACGGCGGCAATGCGGGCAGCGAAGACCAGCACGAGGTAGGCGGCGATCGCGACGGTGGCGGCGATGGCCGCACGGCGGCCCGGTAGCCAGAGGGCGGTGAACAGGGCGGGGCCGGCGAGCGCCGCCGCGGTGAGCACGGAGGTGTGGACCACGGTGCCGCGGCCGGTGAACCGGATCGCGACCAGCGCCGTGATCGCCGACATCGCCGTGGCCAACAGGGCATGTGCCGGTCCGTAGCGCCCGTCGGCTCCGAGCGGCACGACCAGGGCGCCGGTGACGCCCGCCAGCACGGCCGCACACACCGCGAGGACGGTGGGCAGTGGTCCGGGGGCCGCGGCGCGCCGCGCGGACAGCACCGAGCCGGTGAGCAGCGCGAAAGTGGCGGCGGCGCACCACAGCTGAGCGAAGACGTGATCGACCGCGGGTCGGGCACCGTCGGCGCTGCGGAGCGCGAGGCCCAGCCGGAGCGAGACCGCCGCCGTCGCGAGGGTGACCAGCCCGAGCACCACCAGCCCGACGGTCGACGCGGCGCGCTCGTCCCAGCGGCGACCTACCACGAGATCGGCCGCGGTGCGGTCGAAGACGTCGTCGAAGACCGGTGGCGGTGGCGGAGCGTCGGCCACGAACAGGACCAACAGCGCACCGTCGGTGATGCCGGCGTCCGCGGGAGTACGGGGCCCGGGCAGCGGCTCTCCGCCGACCGGCGCGAGGCGCCACGGCCGCGACCACGCCGACTCCGCGGAGCCGCCGATCCGATCCCCGAACAGCCGCACCAGTTCCGGGATCAGCACTTCCGTCGGCGTGATCAACGGCAGTGAGACGTCCACCTGCGATCCGCCGCACAGCACCGAGACGCGACTGAGCCGCGCCACCTCGGTCGATGTCTCCCCCAGGGTGTCGGTCACAACGCCCCCTCGCATGCCCTCGCCCGTGCCCGTGAAAGGGCCCGATACTGATTGGACGCACCAGCGGGGTGATCGGTTCCCGTTCCCGCGAAGTTCGCCGAAACCGTGCCCTCCGCCGCCGTGGCGGTGCACAGTGGTGCCACGACGGCGCGTGGGGGCGTGCCGCATTCCCGGGGGAGGCCGAGGGTGGCTGACACGACCGACGTGGTTTTCGAGCCGGTCACAGAGGGTTTCGCACGCAAGCAGCGACTCGCGCCGCCCCGTACGCCCGGCGGGGAGGTCGCCTTGCAGGCTCCGCCCGAGATCCCTCGCGCCGTGCCCGGCGGCCTGCTGGGCAAGCTGCTGCCCGTGGTCATGGTGGTCGCGGTGATCGGCATGATCGCGCTGATGTTCACCTCGGGCAGCGCCATGATGCAGAGCCCGTTCATGATGATGTTCCCCCTGATGATGCTGATGTCGATGTTCGGCATGTACGGGATGAACAAGCAGGGCAACGGGGCCTCCGCGGCAGAGCTGAACGAGGACCGCAAGGACTATCTGCGCTACCTGGGGCAGATCCGTACCCAGGTGGATCGCACGCGGACCGAGCAGCGCGCCGCCCTCGAATGGATCCACCCGGATCCCGCGGCGCTGCCCGGATGCGTGGGCTCCCGGCGCATGTGGGAGCGGCGCCCCGCCGATCCGGACTTCCTGCACGTGCGCGTGGGCGTGGGCGGCCAACGCCTCGCGACGCGGCTGGTGCCGCCGGAGACCGGGCCGCTGGAGGATCTGGAACCGGTGTCGACGGTGGCTTTGCGCCGGTTCGTGCGGTACGGCGCATCGGTGCCGGGGCTGCCCGTCGCGGTCGCCCTGCGCGGGTTCCCGGCCGTGGGACTGAGCGGTCCGCGCGCGGAGGTCTTCGACACCGCGCGTGCGATGCTGGTGGCGCTCGCCGTGCTGCACGGTCCGGATCACGTACGGATCGTGGCCGCGACGCCCGATGTCGACTCCGCCGAGTGGAGCTGGTTGAAGTGGCTTCCCCACGTGGCGCATCCCGTCGAGTGCGACGGCCTCGGCCCGGTGCGTTCGGTGTACGGATCGGCGGCCGAGCTCGAAGACGCGATCGCCGCCGACCTCTCGGGGCGCGGCGCGTTCGCCCGTTCGGCGCCGGTGGACCCCGCCCGCCCGCACTATGTGATCCTGCTGGACCGCGGTATCGCGGTGACGCCCGGTGGGGTCCTCGACGCGGCCGTGGGGATCGACGGGGTCACGGTCCTCGACCTGTCGCCCGAGCCGGACTCCCTCGCCGCGCGCAGCGGCCTGCACCTGGTGATCGACGAGTCGCGGCGGCTCGGCGCGCGCAGCGCGGCCGGCGTGGAGTACTTCGCGCAGCCGGACGCGGTGACCGCGGGCGCCGCACAGGTCACCGCCCGCCGGATCGGCCGGTTCCGTCCGGCGTCCATGGCCGAGCTCCTCGATTTCGACGGGGAGACAGGGCCGGCGGATCCGGGTCTGCCCGCGCTCATCGGGATCGCCGATGCGGCGACCATCACTCCCGAGTCGGTGTGGCGCGAGCGCACCGCCCGCGAACGGCTGCGGGTGCCGATCGGGGTCGGGCCGCGCGGCGAGCCGGTCGAGATCGACCTGAAAGAGGCAGCGGAGAACGGGATGGGGCCCCACGGCCTCTGCATCGGCGCCACCGGTTCCGGCAAGAGCGAGTTCCTGCGCACGCTGGTGCTGTCCATGGTCGCCACGCACCCGCCCGAGGCGCTGAACCTGGTGCTCGTCGACTTCAAGGGCGGCGCCACCTTCCTCGGTCTCGAATCGCTCCATCACGTCGCCGCGGTGATCACGAACCTGGAGGAGGAGATCGCGATGGTCGACCGCATGCGCGACGCGCTCTCCGGCGAGATGAACCGTCGCCAGGAGGTGCTGCGTCGCGCGGGCAACTTCGCCAACGTCGGGGAGTACGAGAAGGCCCGTCATGCCGGCGCTCCACTGGATCCGATGCCCGCCCTGGTCGTGATCGTGGACGAGTTCTCCGAACTGCTCTCGCAGCAGCCGGATTTCGCGGAGCTCTTCGTCGCGATCGGCAGGCTCGGGCGGTCGCTGCACATCCACCTGCTGCTGGCCTCGCAGCGGCTCGAGGAGGGCAAGCTCCGCGGCCTGGATTCGCACCTGTCCTATCGGATCGGATTGAAGACCTTCTCCGCCAGCGAATCCCGCGCCGTGCTGGGAGTCCCGGACGCCTACCATCTGCCGTCGACGCCGGGAGCGGGCTTCCTGAAGTTCGACGCGGACCCGCCGCGGAGGTTCCACGCCTGCTACGTCTCGGGGGAGTACGAGCCGCCGGTCGCGGCCGCATCGGCGGCGCGGCGCAGCGCGGTGGGCAGTGCCACGGTGCGCGAGTACCTCAACGCGCCCGCGCCGATCGAGCGGCGGCGCACGGGGCTTCCCGACGGACTGATGCGGATCCCGGCCCAGCCGGGCGATCCGCACCCCGTCGCGGGTGCCGGGGCCTCGGGCCCGGTGCACGGCGCACCGTCGTTGCTGCAGACGATGGTGGCCCGCCTGGCCGGGCACGGTCTGCCGGCGCACGAGGTGTGGCTCCCGCCGCTCGACGAATCGGCGGCCGTCGGCGAGCTCGCGGAGCATCTGCGCCGCAACGATTCCACGCCCCTGCGGGTCGCCATCGGTGTCGTCGACCGGCCCTACGATCAGCGGCGCGACCTCCTGGTCGTGGATCTCAACGGTGCGCAGGGCAACGTCGCGGTCGTCGGAGGACCGCAGTCCGGCAAGTCGACGGCCCTGCGAACGCTCATCGTCTCGGCGGCGTTCACGCACACGCCGCGGCAGGTCCAGTTCTACGTGCTCGATTTCGGCGGCGGCTCGCTGGCCGCGGTGTCCGGGATTCCGCACGTCGGGTCGGTGGCGGGCCGCCTCGACCCGGATCGGGTGCGCCGCACCGTCGCCGAGGTGACGGGAGTGATCCGCCGGCGCGAGGCCGCTTTCCGGGAGCACGGGGTCGCGTCGATGGCGCAGTACCGCGCCCACCCGGCGGCGGCCACGGATCCGTTCGGCGACGTCTTCCTGGTGATCGACGGTTGGCAGGTTCTGCGCACCGAGTTCGAGACTCTGGAACCGCAGGTCAACGCCGTCGCGGCGCAGGGCCTGTCCTACGGCGTGCACCTGGTGATCTCCGCGTCCCGGTGGGGCGAGGTACGGCCCGCCGTGAAGGACCAGCTGGGTACCAGGATCGAGCTACGGCTCGGCGACCCGATGGATTCGGAGATGGGGCGCCGGGTAGCCGGTTCGGTGCCGGTGGGTCGCCCCGGGCGCGGCATCACCTCCGAGCAGTTGCACATGCTGGTCGCGTTGCCGTGCTGCACGACGGACGACGACCTGCCCGCGGGGCAGGAGGCCGCGGTGGTCGCGCTCGCGGACAAGTACGACGAGCGTGCGCCCGAGGTCCGGATGCTGCCCGATCGGGTGCTCCGCGACCGGATCCCCGTGCGCAGAGACGCGCCGTCCACGCACGTGGTCTTCGGAGTGGGCGAATCCGAACTGGCCGCGGCCACTCTGCAGTTCGAGGCGCAGCCCTTCTTCCTCGTGCTCGGCGACAGCGAATGCGGCAAGACGGAGACGCTGCGGACGATCGTCGCCGGTCTCGTCGCCGGCGGTACCCCGCAGCAGACGAAGATCGTCCTGGTCGACTACCGGCGCACGCTGCTCGGCGTGGTCGACGGGGATCATCTCGCCGGATACGCCTCGTCGGCGGATGCGTTGACGCCCATGGTCACCCACCTGGTGCAGGTGCTCCGACAACGGTGCCCGGGTCCGGATGTGACCCCGCAACAGCTCAAGGAACGCTCCTGGTGGACCGGGCCGGACATCTACCTGATCGTCGACGACTACGACCTGGTCGCCAGTGCAGCGGGGAACCCGCTGGCCCCGCTGCTGGACCTGTTGCCCCAGGCGCGCGACATCGGCCTCAAGGTGGTCATCGCGCGCCGCAGCGGCGGTCTCGCCCGGGGCCTGTACGAGAGCTTCCTCGCCCGCATCCGCCGAACACCACGCCCCGCGGGGTGGCCCCGGGCACGGACCTCAGTTCTGGGCGCATGCCTCCATCATGCGCCCAGACCGTGGGGGACGGGCACCGTCGGCGTGTCACGTGCCGGCCAGGCGCGAGACCACCGGGCGCATCGCGTCGAGGGTGTGCCCGCCGAGCGCGATGAGCGAGAAGCCGTACTGCTCGCGGCGGCGGATCAGGGTCTCGCAGATCTCCTCCGCCGAGCCGTCCACCAGCGCGGGGGAGTCCACCGCACGGAGGGCGTCGAGGTCGGTGCCGACGAAGGCGCTCACATAGTCGGGCGCGATGCCGTTCACCGCGAAGATCGAGCACGCCAGCTCCACCCGGTCCCGCAGCGGCGCGGTGAGTTCCGCGAGGCGCTCCGCCGTGGTGGTGGGGGCCGTCGCCACGGCCACCGTGTCCGCCCGCTCCCGCGCCACCGCAAGGGCCTTCGGGCCGCCGGCGGCCATCAGCACCGGGGTGTGGCCGGCACCGTCGAGCGCGGCCAGCGCGTCGAGGGTGTCCACCACCCGTGCCAGGCGCTCGGCGCCCGTCCCGTAGGGCACGCCGAGCGCGGCGGCGTCGGCGGCCACGGCGGGCCTGCCCGTGCCGATGCCGAACCGGAACCGGCCACCGCTGATCGTCGCGAGCGAATGCGCCTGCCACGCCGCGTGCTTCGGGTCGTGCAGGGGAGAGGCGACCACGTAGTTCGCTACCTCCAGTGTCGACGTCGCACCCAACGCCACCGCGGCCGACGTGAAACCGTCGGGCAGCGGATAGTTCTCGGGCAGCGCGAGCACGTCGAAACCGTCGGACTCGACCGACCGGGCGTAGCTCGCCCAGTCGCCGAGCTGCGGCACCGGCAGCGCGGTCACCGCGAATCGGAAGGGCCTGGTCATGTCATGAACCTCCTTGTTCCGGACTGGTGGCGCCGGGATCGTCGGGCTGGACGAACCGGAAGTGCGAGCGCTCCCGCTCCATGAAACGCCGCTCGTAGACACCGTCGAAGCTCTTGCCGCGCAGGGTGCCGGTCAGGTGCAGCCGATCGCCCTCCAGTCGCGCTGTCACCCGGAGGGGAGCGTCCTCCTCCCGCTTGCGCAGCTCGAGGACGTCGCCGTCGAGATCGAGCCGCCATGCCGTGGTGTAGCCGGAGGGCTCCTGCGTCACGACGCTGTCGTACTGCTCACCCAGCGCCGCGATGGTCGTGTTCGAGGTGCTGCCGCGCAGAGTGATCGCGACGTTCGACCACGGCGCGGGGTCGCGCTGCGTCAGGCCCGCCGGCGCACCGTCGATCGAGAAGGACGTGGCCCGCCAGACACCGTCGAGATCGGAGCGCGGCGTGTGGATGACGTAGGTCATCAGCACGCCCTGCGCCGCGATCAGGACGAACATCAGACCCGCCACCGAGAACTTCACGGCCTGGCCAGTGATCCGCGACCACGCGGGACCGGCGCCGGCCACGGGGAGCGGCGTCACCGGAGTCGGCGCGGGGCGGTTGAAGACGACGCGCAGGAGGTTCGGCGCCGCCGGGAGGGTGAGTGCGACGGCGACGATCAGCAGCTCGCCCGCCACGAGCTTCACCGGGACGTCGTAGAACAGGTTGAGCAGGAAGACCTGCCCCATGGCCACGATCGCGATCAGCGCGCCCAGCAGTGTCGTCCGGCGCCACAGCAGGAGGATGCCGGCAGTCAGCTCGATCAGGCCGGTGATCACCATGTAGGGGATCGACGCGCCCATGAAGCCCCACAGCGTGGTGAACATGCTCGTGTCGCCGGTGAGCTGCAACTGGTGCGAGGGCAGGATCATGAACCCCATCTGCGTGGGGATCGCCTTCGCGAGGCCGTAGATGATCATCGAGATCGCCAGCACGAACCGCGCCAGCACGCCCAACAGCCCCAGCAGCGAGCGGTAGTTCGGCCGGTTCCGATCGAGCGCCGTCCAGACCGCCACGATCACCAGTCCGACGACGATCCACCCGAGGTGCATGCACCACTGCCACATGTTGTCGCCGCCCGAGGAGACGACGATGTCGACGCCCTCGCCGCGGCTGATGTAGCTGCCGATCTGCGCGAGCGCCCACCAGATCCCGGTCGACTTCCAGAGCAGCGCGAGACCCGCGTTGCCGTACAGCGACAGCAGCACGATGCCGCCGCCGAGCACGAACAGCAGGCGGAAGGCCAGCTTCTGCGCGCCGGACCACTGCGGCTCGGGCGCCGGGGGCGCCGGCGGGGTCACCGGCCCGGCCGGGCCGAAGGGGCCGGCCGAGCCGACCGGGGCCATCGGGCTCATCGGGCTCTGAGGTGCGCTCATGCCCCGATCGTATGGCTCACTCACGATCACTCCTAGTGACAGATGTAACCGGACATCACGGGAAGTCGAGAGTCGGTGCGTCCTTGTCCGGCGTGGGGTGGGTGAACCGGAGTTCCTCGGACTGGCGCTGCATCGGCCGGCGCGCGTAGTCGGCGGCGATCTCGCGGCCGTCCAGCCGCCCGGTGATCACGAGCCGGTCGGGATCGGGCTGCGTGTACTTCAGCACCGTCTCCGGGGCGGACTTGCGGGGTTTGACGGTGAGCGCGCCGTCGTCGATCGTCAGCAGCCAGGGCGTGACGCGGGCGCTGTTGTCCTGCGTGACGAGGTTGGTGTAGCCGTCGCCGATGAACTCCCAGAATCCGCGGCCGCGGTGCGTGATCGCGATGTTGATCCACGGGTCCTCGGCGACGGTCGCCTCCCTGCCGTCCACTCGGAAGGAGGTGGCGTGCCACACCCCGTCGAGCGTGGTGCGCGGCTGCTTCAGGGCGAACTGGGAGGACACGCCCATGAAGGTCCCGAGGGCCGTGGTGACGATGAGGATCAGCGCGGCCACCGTGATGCTTGTGCGGCGCAGCCAGGCGCGGTCGGCGCCCGCCGCGCGCCAGATCCGGGGCGCGGGGCCCGCGGCGCGGCCGAAGCCCACGCGGATCAGGTTGATCCACTGCGGAGCGAGCAGGGTGAGCGCGATCAGCAGGAACTCGAAGCAGAGCCACTTCACCGGCACGTTGTAGAAGGTGTCCATGAGCACCACTTGCACCATCGAGATGATCGAGCCGAGGGCGCCGAGGATCCACGTGCGCCGGGAGAGCAGGAACAGTCCCGAGATCAGCTCGACGAGGCCGGTCGCGATGGAGTAGCCGTCCGAGGCGCCCATGAAGCCCCACAGCATGTTCATCCGGCTGATGTCGCCCGCCGGCTGCAAGGCGTAGGTGGGGAGCTGCATGAACACGAACTGGGACGGGATCGCCTTGCCGAGGCCGTAGAAGATCATGCCGGAGGCCAGCGCGATCCGGCCCACCTGCCACAGCAGGCCGCCCAGGGCGCGGTAGTCGGTGGCGCGCCGGTCGAGCAGCGTCCACACCACGGTGATCACCACGGCCGTCGCGGCCCAGCCCGCGTGGTACTGCCAGATCGCGACCGAATCCCCGGAGCTGGTGTCGACGATCGCCTGGTACTCGGTGCCGGTGACCAGGGCGCCGAGCCGCCCGAAGACGCCCTGCACGGGCGCGAGCACGACGTGCAGGAGCAGGCTGCCGAAGACGGAGAGGATCGTCAGGCCGCCACCGAGGGTGAACAGCAGGCGGAAGCCGATGAGCTGGGCGGTGGTCCAGCGCGGGGGCGGGGTCTCGGAGGCCGTCGCCGCGGGCGTCTCCACAGTCGGGGTCGTCATGAACGGAACGGTATTTCCCGACGGTGCGCGAGCACATCGGGGAAGACCCGGGACCGCACCCTGAACCCGCACCTGGGGTGCGTGCGCCGTGCTTCCGGGAGCCGCCCCGCCGAGCGGGGGCGAGCGCACCGTCGGCGACGTTTTGACCTGCTGGTGGGCACCCGCGTACTCTGGTGCGCTGGTGTGTGGCGCCGCGCTGCCCTTTCGGGGGTGACGCGGAGTCGAGTCCCGGGTCTCCGTTGGTCGCCGGGGGTGCTCTTGCCGCACATGGGACCGGCACCGAACCATCGAGCAGAGGATCTCCTGTGCCTACTTACACCCCGAAGGCGGGTGACGTGACCCGGCAGTGGCACGTCATCGACGCATCCGACGTGGTGCTCGGCCGCCTCGCTGTCGCAGCTGCCAACCTGCTGCGCGGCAAGCACAAGCCGACCTACGCCCCCAACGTGGACAGCGGCGACTACGTCATCATCATCAACGCTGAGAAGGTCGCCCTGTCGGGCGCCAAGCTCACCGACAAGCGGCACTACCGCCACTCGGGTTTCCCGGGCGGCCTGAGCTCGCGCTCGATCGGTGAGGTGCTCGGCTCCAAGAACCCGGAGCGCGTGGTGCAGAAGGCCGTTCTCGGCATGATCCCCAAGAACAAGCTGGGCAGCGCCATCGGCGGCAAGCTGAAGGTCTACGCCGGCCCGAACCACCCCCACACCGCGCAGCAGCCGGTTCCCTACGAGATCAAGCAGGTGGCGCAGCAGTGAGCGACACGATCGAGAACTTCGAGGGCGACGCAGAGGTCGTTCCCAACGAGTACACGTCCGAGACCCCTGAGGCCGCTGCCGAGACCCGTGCCCCCCGCGGCCCCGTGGTCGTCGAGCGTCCCATCCAGACCGTCGGCCGCCGCAAGGAGGCCGTGGTCCGCGTGCGCCTGACCGCCGGCACCGGCAACTTCGTGCTGAACGGCCGCACCATCGAGGATTACTTCCCCAACAAGCTGCACCAGCAGCTGGTGAAGTCCCCGCTGGTCACCGTCGAGCGTCTCGAGTCCTTCGACATCGCCGCCAACCTCACCGGTGGCGGCCCGTCGGGCCAGGCGGGCGCGCTGCGCCTCGCCATCGCCCGCGCGCTGATCGAGGTCTCGCCCGAGGATCGCCCCGCGCTCAAGCGCGCCGGCTTCCTCACGCGTGACCCGCGTGCCGTCGAGCGCAAGAAGTACGGCCTGAAGAAGGCCCGCAAGGCTTCGCAGTACAGCAAGCGCTGATTGCAGTCTTACCGTCCAGGGCAGGTATTCGCATTCGTGCGAGTGCCTGCCCTGGCGCGTTTCTCCACCACTTCTCATCAGTGAGGTTTTCTTCATGGGGCGTCTGTTCGGGACCGACGGTGTGCGCGGCCTGGCCAACAAGGATCTGACCGCCGATCTGGCGCTGCGGCTGTCGGCCGCGGCTGCCGCCGTGCTGGGCGCGCACGATCCGGAAGGCCGTGAACGGCCCTTCGCGGTGGTCGGCTGGGACCCGAGGGCATCGTCGGAGATGCTCTCCGCGGCGGTCTCCGCGGGCCTGACCAGCGCGGGCGTCGACGTGCTGCTCGTCGGCGTGATGCCCACGCCCGCCGTTGCGCACCTGGTGGCCGAGTACGACGCCGCGCTCGGCGTGATGATCTCCGCCTCGCACAACCCCATGCCGGACAACGGCATCAAGTTCTTCGCCCGTGGTGGGCACAAGCTCGAGGATGCGCAGGAGGACGCCATCGAGGCGGCCCTCGACGATCCCGCGCCGCCGCGCCCGACCGGGGCCGCGATCGGCCGCGTCAAGCGCGCCTTCGATGCCGTCGACCGCTACGTCGCGCACCTCGAGTCGGCGGTGCACGTCCCGCTCGCCGGCCTGAAGGTGGTCGTCGACGCGGCCAACGGCGCCGCCTCGACGGTGGCCGCCCGGGCCTACCGCGACGCGGGTGCCGAGGTGATCGCCATCCACGACGCTCCGGACGGGCTCAACATCAACCGCGACTGCGGTTCGACCCACCTCGAGGGCCTGCGCGCGGCGGTGCTCGCGCACGAGGCCGACCTGGGGCTCGGTCACGACGGCGACGCGGACCGCTGCCTCGCCATCGACGCGTCCGGCCGGACCGTCGACGGTGACGCCATCATGGCGATCCTCGCCATCGCGATGGAGGAGGCCGGCGAGCTCACCGATCACACGCTGGTGGCCACGGTGATGAGCAACCTCGGCCTGCACCTCGCGATGAAGGCCGCGGGCATCACGCTGCGAACCGCCGCGGTGGGCGACCGGTACGTGCTCGAGGAACTGCGCACCGGTGGCTACGCGCTGGGCGGTGAGCAGTCCGGTCACATCGTGCTGCCGGCTCTCGGCACGACAGGCGACGGCGTCCTCACCGGCCTGAAGATCATGGAGCGCATGGCGCAGACCGGCTCGTCGCTGGCCGAGCTGGCCTCCGTGCTCACCGTCCTGCCGCAGGTCCTGGTCAACGTCAAGGTCACCGACAAGGCCGCCGCGATGTCCTCGTCGGACCTGGCCGCGGCGTTGGCCGCCGAGGAGGCCGCACTGGGCGGGGCCGGCCGGATACTGCTGCGACCGTCGGGCACGGAGCCGCTGGTCCGCGTCATGGTCGAGGCGCCCACCGAGGAGGTCGCCCGCGGCACTGCGGAGCGGCTGGCCGGTCTCATCTCCTGAAACCATCTGTCGAAACGTTTTCATAACCGGTACGGTGTGGGCATGACCGGTTACGAGGGCGTGCTGTTCGACTTCTCGGGGACGCTGTTCCGGCTCGAGCCGGACCCGGCGTGGTTCGCCGAGCTCACCGACGCCGCGGGGCGCGTCCTCGACGATGCCGCCCAGCGAGAGCTCCTGCACCGGATGACGGTGCCCGTCGGCGAGCCCGTGCCGATGGACGAGCAGGCGCGCCGGACCTGGCATGCGCGGGATCTCTCGTCGGCCGACCATCGCGGCGCCTACCTGCACGTCCTCGAGCACTCCGGCGTCGACGACGCGGACGAGCGCGAGCGGCTCTACGGCGAGTTCTCGAACCCGCTGAACTGGACGATCTACCCCGACACGGCCGCCGTGCTCCGCGCGGTGCGCGACGCCGGCCTCAGGGTCGGCGTGCTCTCGAACATCGGCTACGACATCCGCCCGGCCTTCGAGCGGGAGGGTATCGACGGCCTCGTCGACGAGTTCGTGCTCTCCTTCGAGGTGGGCCACGCCAAGCCGGATCTCGCGGTCTTCCGCGCCGCGACCGCCGCGCTCGGCCTCCCGCCGGAGCGGGTGCTCATGGTCGGTGACAGCGCCGAGGCCGACGGTGCCTCCCGCGCCATCGGGTGCGGTTTCGCGCAGGTCGAACCGCTCCCCGTCGACGCCCGTCCCACCGGATTGCTCGACGCGGTGCGCGCCGCGGGCGTGATCTGAGGGATCCTGCGGGAACCGATCGGCCCGCTGATGCGTCCAATGAATAAGGGGACGTCTGAGCGAGGGGGATCGCATGGGCACAAAGATCGACCCGGCCGCGGTGTCGAAAGCCGGCGGCAGCTATTCGACGGTGGCGGACAACCTCGGCACCATCGCCAGCCGGATCCGCGGATTCACCGCCACGGCCGGTCACTTCGGCCGGGAGTACTCCGCGGAGGGCGCCGCATACGCCGGTGCGATGGAGACCCTGGCGAAAGGCGTCGACGCGTGGCAGCTGGGCGCGCGGGCCTGCGGCACCGGCTTGACCACGTCGGCCTCCGCTCACACGACGACCGACGACAGCGGCGCCGCCGCGGTCAACGGAGTCTGACCCATGGCGGAGCAGACCGTCGATCAGATGCTCGACGGCGGCGCGGCGTGCCTGCAGTACTTCAAGGAGATGCTCGACATCGCGACGTGGCTGTCCCCGCGGGATTGGCCGGACTGGCGTGATGAGATCTGCCGCGCGTACGACAACGAGAAGGGCATCCACCTCGACTCGCTCCGCGGCGACGCGGTCATGCTGCGGGGCCGGGCGACCGCGGCGCGGCAGGCCGTGACGGATCAGGCCGGGGCACGCGCCGGTGTGCAGACCGCGTGGCCCGATAACGCGGGCAGTGCGGCGGTCACCACGCTGAACGCGCATCAGAATCGCAGTGAGCCGGCTGCCACGGTGCTGGAGCGCACCGCGGAGGCGGCGGAGAACGTGCCCGACGCGGTGGTCGGTGCGGTGGCGACCAAGATCGCCGCGCTCAGCGAGTTCACCATGAAGGAGTTCACCATCGGCTGGGGCAGCGGCCTGAAGCTGACGGCGGGGTTGCTCACGATGGGAGCGCTGACCGCCACGGAAGTCAACAACCTCAGAGCTCGGTTCGAGAAGCAATTGGCCGAGGACTTGGCCACCTTCACCCGAGCCTGTACGACGGCGAGCACCACGATCCGCAACGCCTACGCCACAGTGCCGGCGGCCGCGAAGGCCATGGATTCGTCGGCCTTCCCCGCGCCGTCGTTCGGCACGATCACGGGGAGCACCACCGAGGTCCCGGGCGGCGGTAACGGTGGCAAGGGCGGCGGCACCGGGGGCCGTGGCAACGGAGGCGGAGGCAACGGGGGTGGCGGCACCGGTAGCGGCGGTGGTGGGGGATCTCCTACGTCGTCCTCCCCGTCGAGCACCGCCCCGACGTCGGCGAGCCCGACGGCGAGCCCGACGACGACCACGGCGAGCCCCACGAGGACGCCGTCGGGCACGAGCCCGACGACGCCCACGTCGACCAGTCCGTCGGCGACGACCCCGTCGGCCACCACCCCGGCGAGCTCGACCCCCGGTGCGGGTACCGGTACGGGGAAGGACAGCGGAACGTCGTGGCTCTCGCAGCTGTTGCCCAAGATCGCCGAGCAGCTGGGCCTGGGCGAGAAGGACAAGACCGGCGGCGGCAAGGATCAGGACAAGGATTCCGACAAGGACACCTCGAACACCAAGGACGGCAAGGACGCCGACAAGAACACGAAGGGCGAGAAGGTGCTGGGCACCGACGCGCTCGGTCGCACGGTGACCGCGACCCTCAGCCCGGACGGCAAGACGGTCGAGGTCACCGTGAAGAAGCCGGACGGGACGACCGAGAAGGTGACCCTTACGGTCGGCGAGGACGGCAGGCTCACCCCGGTGCAAGCCGAGGAGGGAGCCGGCAAGGAGGGGGCCGGCAAGGAGGGCGCCACGCCCTCGCCGGCCACCGGCGCCACCCCGTCGCCGAACGACACGGGGACCGGTGCCACGCCGGCCTCGCCGTCCTCGGGCCCGACGGGCGCGAACGGCGGAACGACCCCGACGGGTGCGGGTGGGGGAGCGACTCCCTCGGGCGCAGGCGCGACACCGTCCGCCGGGGGCGCCGGACCCACGGCACCGCCCACGGGGCCGGCCACGCCGCCGAAGGTCGGCGGGCAGAACCCCGCCCCTGCGGAGGAGCCGTGTCCGCCCGAGGCGCCCGCGGAGCAGGGCACCGGTGCCGAATTCGCGGTCAGCGGAACGTAGGAGCCACGATGAGCAGTACCGATCCCCATCCGGAGGACCATGCGCGCGCGGTCCGCATCGCTGCGCGGAGGGACCTGTTCGACGAGTTGATGCGGGCCGCGGGTGCCACCCCCGAGCCCGCCGAGATCACCCGGCCGATCCCGGTGATCGCCGGCACGGAGCAGCCGCAGTCCTGGCTCAGCGCCGGCTGAGAGCCGGTTCAGGCCAGGCTGCGGAGGCGCTGCAGGGCGCTGGGCTGCTCGGGCTCGGCGTCGGGATCCCAGACGAAGGAGCTCTCGCCCAGATCGGCGCCGACTTCGGCGAAGGCCTTGTACTCCTTGTCGTCGGCCAACCCGCCCAGCAGATAGCCGGTGAGCAGCGCGCGGACCCTCTTCTGCGTGGTCTTGTCGGAGCCGCCGGCGCCGAGAGCGCCGCGCAAGGAGATGCCCTCCGCGAGCCCGCCGGGTACGGCGTCGGAAACGATCCGCAGCTCCGTCGGCCCCGAGTAGCGCAGCGAGAGGACGCCGGCGTTCGAGGTCATGGAGTGCTCGTCGCCGGGCGCGCCCAGGATCAGTGCGTTCGCGTGCGTCCCGGTCGCGGCCTTCTCGGCCTGCGGCGACGTGGGCGCGGGGAACAGCGCCGCGAGCCACTCGATGCGGGGATCCGCGGCGGCCGCGATGAGCGCCGCACCGGTGCCCCAGCCGTGACCGACCACGGACCGCTTGGCCTTGTTCACCGTGATGGCGCCGTCGCCGAGGCGGACCTCGGTGATCACGTCGAGTGCGGTGCCGAGGTCGATCGCGAGACGCCCGTCCGAGCCCAGGACGCCGCCCTCGGTATCGGGAGCAGCGACCACGAAACCCCAGGACGCGAGGTGTTGCAGAGTCTTGGTGTAGCGCTTCGACGGGGTGAGCCAATCGTGCGAGAACGCCACCGCGGGCAGGTTCGAGCCGCTCTCGGGCGTGTAGATCACGCCGGGCAGCCCCGCGACGCCCAGGTCGCCCTTGAGCACGCGGTGCGGGCCGCGGCGCTGCAACTGCTTCACCAGCTTGTTCGCATCCGTCACGCCGCTCACGTTAGCGGATGACCGCCGTCGCGCGCCGAGGTCGGCCGCTCCGCGACCCCCCACCGAGCGCGCGAGCTCTGCCGTACCGTGGCGGCGTGCGGCACTATCACCATCCCGACTCCGTGCGTACGGCGGAGGCACCGCTCCTCGCGTCCCTGCCCGACGGTGCGCTGATGCGCCGTGCCGCGTACGGCCTCGCGCGCGTCTGCGCGGAGGAGCTCTTCGCCCGCACGGGTGGCACTGCCGGGCGCCGCGTGACCCTCCTCGTCGGCTCGGGTGACAACGGCGGTGACGCGCTCTTCGCGGGGGCTTTTCTGCGCCGGCGCGGCGTGGCCGTCGAGGCGGTGCTGCTGGCCCCCGATCGTGCCCACGCCGCTGGGCTGCGCGCGCTGCGTCGTGCGGGCGGGCGGGTCGTCGGGACACCGACGCGCCCCGACCTGGTGATCGACGGCATCGTCGGGATCAGCGCCCGGGGCGCGCTGCGCCCCGAGGCCGCGGAGCTCGTCGCCGGGATCGCCGCGCCGATCGTCGCCGCCGACACCCCGTCGGGCGTCGACGTACGTACCGGGGTCGTGCACGGCCCCGCGGTGACGGCCGCGGTCACCGTCGCCTTCGGTGCGCTCAAGCCCGTGCACGCGCTGGCCCCCGCCCGGTGCGGCCGGGTCGAGCTGATCGACATCGGTCTGGCGCTCGGCCCCGGCGAGCTCCGCTCCTTCGAGGACGCCGACCTGGCCGCGCTCTGGCCCGTCCCCGGGCCGGCCGACGACAAGTACAGCCTCGGCGTCCTCGGCATCGTCGCCGGTAGCGAGGCCTATCCCGGCGCCGCGGTGCTGGCGACGGGCGCGGCGATCCGCGCGAGCTCGGGCATGGTCCGGTACGCCGGCACCGCCGGCGAGGCCGTCCTCAGCGCCTGGCCCGAGACGGTGGCGAGCGCGGACGTCGCGACTGCGGGGCGGGTGCAGGCGTGGGCGGCCGGTCCGGGCATGGGTGTCGACGGTGCCGCCGCGGACCGTCTGGCCCGCGTCCTGGACCAGGACCTCCCGACGGTGCTCGACGCGGACGCGCTCACCCTGCTGGCCGAGCACCCGGGCCTGCTGGCCGGCCGCACCGCGCCGACGGTGCTCACCCCGCACGCCGGCGAGTTCGCCCGGCTCGCGGGGCCGGTGGGCAACGACCGGGTGGCCGCCGCGAGCGAGGCGGCCCGCGAGTTCGACGCGACGGTGCTGCTCAAGGGGCACGTCACCGTGATCGCGGCCCCGGACGGCGCCGTCGTGGCCGACACCGCGGGCTCGTCCTGGGCGGCCACGCCCGGCTCGGGAGACGTGCTCACGGGCCTCGTGGGCAAGCTCCTCGCCTCCGGTCTCGCGCCCCTCGACGCCGCGGCGTGCGCCGCGCGGGTGCACGGACTCGCGGCCGCCCGCGCCGCCGACGGCGCCCCGACGCACGCATCCGCGATCAGCGCGGCGGTGCCGGGCGTCCTGCGCGACGTGCTGCGCGACTAGGCTGAGCAGCGCCATGAAGACATCGATTCCCGCGTCCGGCCTGGAGCGCCTCACCGCGCAGATCGACCTGGGCGCGGTCGCGCACAACACGCGGATCGTCGCCGACCACGCGCCGAGCGCCGCGGTGATGGCGGTGCTCAAGGCTGACGCCTACGGCCACGGCGCGCTGCCCGTCGCCCGCGCGGTGCTCGCCGGCGGCGCCACCGAGATCGGCGTGACCACCGTCGACGAGGCCGTGGCGCTCCGCGAGGGCGGCGTGACGGTGCCGCTGCTGAGTTGGCTGAGCACGAGCGGGTACGAACGGGCCATCGACGCCGACGTGCGGTTGGGCGTGAGCTCGCCGCGCCAGCTGGCCGCCGTCGTGGCCGCCGCGCGGGCCGTCGGGCGGCCGGCAGTGGTGCACGTCAAGGTCGACACCGGACTCAGCCGCAACGGAGTGTCCGCCGCCGAATGGGTCGCGGTCCGCGACGGCCTCGTCGACGCCGAGCGCGCCGGCCACGTCCAGCTGCAGGGCGTCTTCACCCACCTCGCGCACGGCGACGAGCCCGGGCACCCGTTCCTGGACGTGCAGCGCGACGCGCTCGCCGCCACCGTCGCCGACGCCCGGGCACATGGGCTCGCGCCCACGCAGGTGCACGCCGCGAACTCGGCGGCCGCGCTCACCCGCCCCGATCTGCACTTCGACCTGGTCCGCCCCGGCATCGCTCTCTACGGCGGGATCCCGGTGCCCGGCAGGGACTTCGGGCTGCGGCAGGTGATGACCTTCGCCGCGCCCGTGATCCTGATCAAGCGGATCCGCCGGGGCGACGGCGTCAGCTACGGGCACAGTTGGACAGCGCCCCGCGACACCGTCGTCGGGCTCATCCCCGCGGGGTACGCCGACGGTGTGTGGCGACCGCTGAGCGGCCGGATCGAGGTGGCGATCGGCGGCCGGCGGTTCCCGCAGGTAGGTCGGGTCTGTATGGACCAGAGCGTGATCGACCTCGGCCCCGACGGCGGCGGGGTCTCCGAGGGCGACACCGCGGTCCTCTTCGGAGACGCGCCCGGCGCGGATCGCGCCTCCGACTGGGCGGAGCTACTCGGCACCATCGACTACGAGGTCCTGACCGGCGTGCGTGGGCGCGCCGTCCGGACGTACCCGGGGGAGCAGTGAACGACGAGAACCGTGGCCGCGTCCACATTCCCGAGCACTTTGCGGGGCCCGCGCTGCTGGCGGGCCTCGGCACCGGGGTAGCTGTGGCGGCGCTCACCGGGATCGCCGCCGCCGCACGGGTGCTCGGTGTCCGGGGCGCCGGTGATGATCCGGTGGCTCCGGACGATCTGGTGTTCCGGTCCGACCGCGAATCGATCGTGATGAGCGTCGACGGTGTGCCCCTGCACGTCCGCGAGGTCGGACCGCGCGACGCCCCGGTCACGGTGCTCTTCGTGCACGGCTTCACGCTCCGCACGGGGTCGTGGGTCCTGGTGCGCAACGAACTGCAGGAGCGCTGGGGTGACGACGTGCGGATGGTCTTCCCGGACTGCCGCGGCCACGGCGACTCCGGCTCGTGCACGCCCGAGCAGAGCACCGTCGGTCTGCTGGGGGACGACATCGCCACCGTCATCCGGACCCTGATCCCCACGGGACCTGTGGTGCTGGTCGGGCATTCGATGGGCGGCATGGCGATCTGCGCGCTGGCCACCGGGCACCCCGAATTGATCGGTTCCCGTGTGGTGGGCGCATCGCTGCTGGGTACCGCATCGCACGCCCTCACCGACGTGGGGCTGGCTGCCGCGCTGCGCAATCCGGTGCTCGACGTGGTCCGTGCCGCGATCCGCTTCCTGCCCTCGGTCGTGGGCCGCGGGCGCGAGATCATCACGCCTATCGCGACGCCCTTCATCACCGCGGGCGCCTACGCGCCCGGTGACCGCAGCGCCACGATGACCGAGTTCTCGTCGACCATGAGCCTGTCGGCGCCTCTCGGCACGTACGCGGGTTTCATGCCGGCGCTGGAGGAGTACGACGAGCGGGGCGCTCTCCCCGTGCTGCGCCGCATCGCGACCTCGGTGGTCTGCGGTGATCACGACTGGATGACGCCGCTGCGCAAGTCCAAGGCGCTCGCCGAGGAACTCGACTCGGAGCTCATCGTGCTCGCCGAGACCGGGCACATGCTCATCCTCGAATCCGCACCGCGGGTGGCGCGGGCGATCGCCGATCT
This sequence comes from Tsukamurella sputi, assembly GCF_007858445.1. Lineage (GTDB taxonomy): Bacteria > Actinomycetota > Actinomycetes > Mycobacteriales > Mycobacteriaceae > Tsukamurella > Tsukamurella sputi. The sequence goes on from NZ_VIGV01000004.1 coordinate 277,703, forward strand.
CGTGGCGCGGGCGGTGCCCGCGTGAGCGCCGCGCCGCGCGGTGGCGAGCGCGTCCTGCCGGAGGTCGAGGACACCGAGTCGCTCGGCCGGGAACTCGCCGCGCAGCTGGCGGCCGGTGATCTCGTGATCCTCGACGGTCCCCTCGGCGCGGGCAAGACCGCGCTGACTCGGGGGATCGCTGCGGGGCTCGGCGTACTCGGCCGCGTCTCCTCACCCACGTTCATCATCGCCCGCGAGCACCGTCCGGGCCCGTCCGGCGGCCCCGGGCTCGTGCACGTCGACGCCTATCGGCTCGGCGGCCTCGACGAGCTGGACGCGCTCGATCTCGACACCGACCTCGAGGACTGCGTCGTCGTGGTCGAGTGGGGAGAGGGCGTCGCGGAGCGACTCACCGATCGCCACCTCATGATCCGGCTCCGTCGGGCCGAGGGAACCGACGTGCGCACCGTGACCTGGGAGTGGGTCGACGGGGCCTGACCGTCAGGACCGGCCGGTCGCGGTGCAGATGCACGCGTGATTGCCCTGGGCGTCGGCGAGCACCCAGAAGCTCGGGGCATGCGCGTCCGACACCAGGCGTCCTCCGGCCGCGACGGCGGCGTCGATGCGGTCCCGCGCCTCGCGCGGGTCCACCCAGACGTCCAGGTGGAAGCGCTGCCGCGGGGGCTCGTGCGGTTCGGTGCGCTGGAACCACAGGATCGCATCGGCGCCGTGCCGCTGGACCTCGAGACCGCCGTCGTCGTCCTGGACCTCGGCACCGAGCAGCGCGGACCAGAAGGGCGCGATCTCCGCAGCGTCCGCGGTGTCTAGGCCGAGCTCGACGACCGACGATTCACTGGGGTGGGCGCTGACGTCCCGTTCGCGGGCGATCTCCGAGAACCGCGCCGCGAGCCGTCGATCCCGGTCGGTGACGCCGCCGGCGTCGTGGCTGTAGAGCAGCACGTCGACGGTGCCGTACCGCAATGTGAGATCGGGGTGGTGGTTCGCCTCCTCGGCCGCTGACGCGAACGCGGTCACGAGTTCGAGGCCGGCGGTGAAATCACGGGTGCGGAACCGGGTGTGCAGGCCGCGGACGAGCGGCGCCCAGTCGGGGTGGGTTTCGGTGTTCTCGCTCATGACTCCATCGTGCTCCCCTGCACTGACAAGTTCGAGGGTTCTCGTCACCTTCTGCTCTTGCACAATAATCGAACAGGTGTACGATGAAGACATGAACGGGTCCGGCGCTTTGGCGAACCTTCCGGAGGCTCTACTGCCGCCGGAGTTCGTCGAGGGTGTGCCGGGGTCCGCGCAGCTCGGGCCGGCCCTGCTGGAGCAGCGACGGTGCGAGAACCTCGCCTTCTGCCGGACCGTCTCGGCGGTGTATGCGCTGTTCCGCGACCGGTACGGGGAGCGCGAGTCGGCGTTCCTGTCGTCGGATCCGATGGGCGGTGCCGACTTCTACGCGGTGCGGCGGGAGCTGTCGGCGGCGTATGCGGCGGTGAAGGCGGAGATCTCGGTCGCGTTGCGGATCGGGTCGACGGCCACCGAGACGGTGATCGAGCAGGCGGTGGGATTCGTCGAACGGCTCCCGCGGGTGTTCGCGTTGATCGGGCGGGGCGTCCTGTCCCCGCGCGGCGGGATGGAGGCGCTGAGCCGGGCGCGGGCGCTCACCGGCGCGCAGGCACTCGAATTCGACGATCAGCTCGCCGAGCTGCTGGCCGAGGATCCGCTGTCGATCGTCTCGGTGCCGGCGCTGCGCGAGGCGGCGGATCGGCTGGTGCAGGACATTGACCCCGTGGCCGCCGAACGCAGGCGGCGCATGGCGGAGGATGATCGCCGGCTGACGGTCCGGCCCGCCGAGGACGGAATGGCCGCGGCGTACGCGTTGCTGACGGCACACGAGGGGCGCGAGCTCGACGTCCGGGTGGACGGGATCGCCGCGTCGGTCTGCGACGGTGACCCGCGCACGGCGGCGCAGCGCCGAGCGGACGGCTTGATGATGCTGATCCGCGGCTTCGTCACGCTCGGGTGCTGGTGTGAGGACGAGGGGTGCCCTGTACGGGAAGCCCGACCGGCCGGCGACTGCGGAGCCGACGACGAGGGCGCGCGGGTCGTCGTCCGGTACCGCACGCTCATCCACGTGGTGGTCAACGAGAAAACGCTCGCCGATCCGGGCCACACCGGTTCCGGGTTCCTGATGGGCCACGGTCCGGTGACCGCCCAGCACGCCCGCGATCTCGCCGCCCGCGACGACGCTGTGCTCCGCCCGTTCGGCGTCGAACTCCCCGACACGGATGACTCGGGCGCTGCCACGGAAACACCGGCTGCTGCAGACGCGCACCCTGCTAACGATGCTGATGATGCTGCGGCAGTGCACCCTCCTCCTGATGCGGGCGTCGAACGCGAGCACCTTCCTGTGCAGCCCGGTCGGCCTGCGGGATCCGGGCCGCGATCGGCCTGGTTCCGCGCGACGGGCGTCGACGTGGCGCGCCCAGCGCCGTCGGCGGTCCTCGTCGCCGCCCGCTGCTGCCACGCGGGTCCGCCTGTGGTCGACGTCGCGGACTCGGCATCGGCATCGGTTGCGGAAGTCATTCCTTCAGCACATGATTCCGCCCCAGCGGATGCGGAATCACCGACTGAGGTACAGGGGCGAGCTCTGCCTCCGGCGACCCCGGATGCGGACGGCCAGAGCCCCGCTACCGCGCCGTCCGGGCCGGTCGTGAGCCCGCGGGCCTTGGTGATCGCGCAGGGCAGCAGCGGATACCGGTTCTCCGCCGACCTCACCCGCTATCTCGCGTTCGTCTACCCGCGCTGCGTGTTCCCGTTCTGCACCCGGCCTGCGTCCCGCTGTCAGCTCGACCACTCGCGCGAGTACGACCATGACGCTCCCGCCCGGGGCGGCGCGACCAGTGCTGTGAACGGGCAGCCCCTCTGCGTGCCGCACCATCAGCTCAAGACCGCAGGTGTCTGGACCGACGCACGCATGTCCGACGGCCGAATCCTCTGGATCGGCCCCACCGGCCAACGGGTGATCGTCGACCCGAGCCGTACCGTGCGTGCGCTGTTCCCCGACCTTGCCCGCGTCGCGTGGACCGCACCTACCTCCACCCGGATTCGGAAGACGTCACTGCCGAGTGGGCTCACGCGACTCCAACGGGAACACCAGCGCCGCGAGCGTCTCCGCGCGGCGCATCTGCGCGCCCTCGACCGAGAACGTGAGAGCCTCAGCGCCATCGACCATCGCCTTGAAACGGTCCTTACCGGGCGTGACCCCGCGCACCACCCGCCGCCCGACGAGCCGCCTCCCTTCTAGTGGGTCGAGCGGTGCGCGAGGCGCTGTACCAGCGGGCCTTGGCGATCGCCGGCATGACCGCCTGCGGCTGGTTGAGGGAACGAAGGCTGGTTGGTGGGAAGTAGGCGTGCTCACCCTCGACCTCGATGAACCGCGTGCCGCCCGGGTGATCGTCCCCGAAGGCGGCGGCGAGCCTGCGCCTCAGCGTGGGATTGAAGGGCGCGGTCGGCGAGACACGCGCGTGGTCCGACGGATCTTCGCCGCCGCTTGTGTTGGCGTCGCTCCGGGGGGAGGAGGAGGGGTCGATCGGGATCAGTGACCAATAGACCGAAGCCGACGGGCAGCGGCGTAGTGCTGGCCGTTTCAGAGTCGACGTGATCGGCTTGATCAGTACGCGATACCGCAGTAGCGCGAGTAGCGCGAGTAGCGCGGGGAGGGCTGCGGCGGAAGAGTGTCGAAGGCGTCGCAGTTCGTGAGCACCACCCGCCCGACCAGTTCGCGGCAGGTCCCGCGGCAGGCACTGGCAGTTCGCGCCGCCCGTGTCGTCGCCCACGAGCGCGCACCCCCCCGCAGTCCCTGATTCTCGATGAAGTCGGCGGTGCCGGACGGAGGGAGGCGAAACTCACGCGGGCGCTCTTGGCGGTGCGGTCGCCGCGCCGCGGGTGGCCTCTGGGACGGCGCGGGTCTCCCGCAGGTAGAGGTACAGCGGAAGCGAGAGTGACAGCCCGACGAGGCAGGTCGTCGGGATTACGAGCCACCACCGGCGCACGCCCGTGCGCTGCGCGTCCGTCGCCGACCACACCAGGAAGACGGCGATCGAGAGCAACACGTCGGCGGTGAAGCCGGACGCCGCCCCGTTCGGGAACAGACTCGTCAGGAAGAGAGGGGGATCGAGTCCCTCGGCGGCGAAGAACCCGCCGAAGCTGACCCACGGCACCACGGTACTGATGACCATCATGACCAGGTAGAACCACCGCATGGCGCATCCTTCGAGTGGTCGAGGGTTAATGTCGGGGTGCAGTTACAGTCAATCGGTATGAAAGTTACGTGCAGCCTGTATGGAAGTCAATGGTGCAGAACCGAGGGGACGTCGGACGCAGGCGGAACGAACGGCCGCGACCCGCGCTGCACTGATGCGCGCGGCGCGAACGCTGTTCGGCGAGCACGGCTACGCCGGTGTGGGGACGCAGGCGATAGTCGAAGCCGCGGGCGTCACCCGCGGTGCGCTTTATCACCAGTTCGGTGACAAGCGCGGACTGTTCGAGGCCGTCTTCGACGCACTGGAGGAGAGCACGATCGGCGTCGCGGCCCGCGCTGTGCTCGCAGCGGGCGAGCTCGACCCGGTCGAGACGATGCTCGTCGCTGTCGACAGCTTCATGGATGCGATCGCCGACCCCGGCGTCACGCGTATCACGATGATCGACGCCCCCTCGGTACTCGGCTGGGAAGGTTGGCGTGCCCGGGGCGAGAAGTACGGAATCGCGCTGATCGAGACAGTGATCACTCGGGCGGTCGAACAGGGGACGATCGCGCCCCAGCCGACTCGCGCCGTCGCTCATCTGCTGCTCGGCATGCTGGACGAATCGGCGCTCTACGTCAGTCGTGCGGAGAACCGCGATTCTGCACTCGATGAGATCAGGGTCGTCATGGCGCGCGTCGTGCGGGGCCTGATGCTCCCATCCTGATGCCCGAGCGGATTCGGGACGGGCGCCGGTGAGGCGGTAACCTGCAGGTATGTACGTGCTCGCCCTGGATACCGCCACACCGGCGCTCACGGTGGGCATCGTCGACTCCGAGACCGGCGCGGTGCTCGCCCGTCGCGACCGGACGCACGCCCGCGGCCACGCGGAGGTGCTGGTGCCCTACCTGCTCGAATGCCTCGCCGAGGCGAGTCTTCGCCGCGAGGACCTGGGTGCCGTCATCGTCGGCTGCGGCCCCGGCCCGTTCACCGGCCTGCGGGTCGGCATGGCCACCGGCGCCGCCTTCGGCGATGCGCTCGGCATCGAGGTGCACGGTGTGTGCAGCCTCGACGCGATCGCGCACGGCGAGCCGGGCGAGATCGTCGTGGTCACGGACGCGCGGCGCAAGGAGGTCTACTGGGCCCGCTACACCGACGGTGTCCGCACCGCCGGGCCCGGCGTCATCAAGCCGGCCGAGTTGGACACCGAGGGCGCGCGCGTCGTCGAGGGGTCGCCGAGCCCGTCGAGCCTCGTCGCAGTGGGTGAGCACCTACTCGGCACCGCGCCGCAACCACTGGTGCCGCTGTACTTGCGCCGTCCGGACGCCGTCGAAACGGCCGCACGTGCCTGAGATCCCGATCGGACCGCTGCGTCCCGACGAGGCCGATCGGTGCGCGGAGCTGGAGCAGATCCTCTTCGCAGGTGACAGCCCCTGGCCCGCACCCTCGTTCGCGCCCGAGCGGCACACCCGCTTCTTCGCGGCACGCGACCCCGAGGCGGGCGATCGACTCGTCGGCTACGCCGGGATCGGCCTGCTGGGAAACACCTTCTTCCCCGAGTCCGAGGTCCTGACGATCGGCGTCGATCCCGAATACCAGGGCAGGGGAGTGGGGTTCGCGTTGCTGCGCACCCTGCTCGACGAGGCCGACCGGCACGGCGGCGCCGTCTTCCTCGAGGTCCGCACCGATAACGACACCGCCCGGACCCTGTACGAGCGCAACGGATTCGCCACCGTCGGGGTGCGGAAGAACTACTACCGGCCCTCCGGTGCCGACGCGTACACGATGAAGCGGGAACCGAAGGGGGAGCGCGCATGATCGTCATGGGCATCGAGAGCTCGTGCGACGAGACCGGCGTCGGTGTCGTCGAGTGGGATCCGCAGTCCCGCACCGCCCGACTGCTCGCCGACGAGGTGGCCTCATCGCAGGACGAGCACGCCCGGTTCGGGGGTGTGGTGCCCGAGGTCGCCTCGCGCGCCCACCTGGAGGCGATCGTCCCGACGATGCATCGCGCCCTCGCAGCCGCGGGCGTCGATCGCCCCGACGCGCTCGCCGTCACCATCGGCCCCGGCCTCGCCGGCGCCCTGCTCGTGGGCGTCGCGGCCGCGAAGGCCTACGCAGCGGCGTGGGACGTGCCCTTCTACGGCCTCAACCACCTCGGCGGACACGTCGCCGTCGACACCCTGGAGCACGGGCCGATGCCGCCGTGCGTGGCGCTGCTCGTCTCCGGCGGGCACACGCATCTGCTCCACGTCACCGACCTGGGCGCGCCGATCGTCGAGCTCGGCACCACCGTCGACGACGCCGCGGGCGAGGCCTTCGACAAGGTGGCCCGGCTCCTGGGTCTCGGCTACCCGGGCGGACCGGTGATCGATCGGCTCGCGGAAGACGGTGACCCGCAGGCCATCCGCTTCCCCCGCGCCATGATGCGTCAGCAGGACGCGCGGAACGACTTCTCCTTCAGCGGTCTCAAGACCGCGGTCGCGCGGCACGTGGAGGCGGAGCGGGCGGCCGGCCGCGAGCTGAACGTGCCGGACATCGCCGCGTCCTTCCAGGAGGCCGTCGCGGACGTGTTGACCTTCAAGGCGATCCGCGCTGCGCAGGACGTGGGCGTCGAGACGATGGTGCTCGGCGGCGGTGCCACCGCGAATTCGCGGATCCGCAGCCTTGCGCAGGAGCGGTGCGACGCCGCGGGAATCGAGCTGCGCGTACCGAAGCCGCGACTGTGCACCGACAACGGCGTCATGATCGCCACCCTGGGGGCGCACGTGATCGATGCGGACCCGACGCCCACCGACCTGGGCGCCGCCACCGATCCGGGCCTGTCGGTGACCCGCACCAAGCTGTAGGACCAGGCTGAGGCTCAGCGCTCCTCCGCGCGCGCCGCCAGTGCGGCGTTGAGCGCGGTCAGCCCGCCGATCAGCGCCTCGCGGTCGGCCTCGTCGAGGTCGCCGAGGATCTCTCCGATGCCCTGCAGTTTCACCTTCCGGTCACGCAGGTAGGCGGCGCGCCCGGCCTCGGTCGCGCGGATGCGCTTGGGCCCCGAGAGGGCACCGTCGGCCTCGAGGAGTCCCTGGCTGATGGCCTTGTTGACCTGCCGGTTCACGGTCGACTGCTCGAGTTCGAGCGCGACGGCGATCTCCTTGAGCGTGCTGGGCCCGGCGTAGTCCAGGAGCAGCAGCACGTGGTACGCCGACCGGTCGAGGTGCAACCCCATGGTCCGGGGGCGGGCGCGCATGTGCTGCCCCAGTGCGTTGATCTCGCGCTCGAGCCGGCGGGCCGCGTCATCCATGGGTCCTCCTGGGAAATGTCCGTGTTGCACGGTGCGGGGCCGAGGCATATGGTTGCACAGTTCAACGATGTGTATGTTACACACATGCAGTCGTTCCCCGCGTAGAGAGGTGGTCTTCGTGACCAGCACCGTTACCGCGCCGGAGGGCACGCTCGCGAGCGGCTCCCGCCGGAACCATCCACTCGTGACCGTGGTCATCCTGTGCTTCGGCGGCATGGTGGCCGCGCTGATGCAGTCGCTCGTGATCCCGATCCAGCCCGAACTGCCGCAGCTGCTGAACACCACGTCGGCCAACGCCTCGTGGGTCATCACGGCCACGCTGCTCGCCGCCGCGGTCGCGATGCCCATCGGCGGCCGCCTCGCCGACATGATCGGCAAGCGCCGCGTCCTCATCCTCAGCGCCGCGCTGCTGGTGGCGGGCTCGCTCGCGGCCGCGCTGTCCAGTGGCCTGCTGCTCATGCTCACCGGCCGGGTGTTCCAGGGGCTGGCGATGGCCTTCATCCCCGTCGGCATCTCGATGATGCGCGAGGTCACCCCGCCGTCGATGACCGCGACCGCCGTCGCCGCCATGAGCGCGACGCTCGGTGTCGGCGGCGCTATCGGCCTGCCCTTGTCGGCGTGGATCGCGCAGACCTACGACTGGCACATGCTGTTCTGGGTGTCGACGGTGCTCGCCGCGCTCATCCTGGCCGCCGTCCTGTTCGTCCTGCCCGACGGTGCCCCCGGTGTCGGCGGGCGCATCGATGTGATCGGCTCGATCGGCCTCGCCGTGGGCCTGGTCTCCACCCTGGTGGCGGTCTCGAAGGGCAACGACTGGGGCTGGTCCTCCGGCACCACGATCGGCCTGCTTGTCGGTGGCCTCGTCGTCCTTCTCGCGTGGGGCTTCTACGAGCTCCGCCACGACGACCCGCTCGTCGACCTTCGCACCTCCGCGCGGCCCCGCGTGCTCATCACCAACATCGCGACCGTCACGATCGGCTTCGGCATGATGGCGATGATGCTCTGCGTCCCGCAGATCATGGAGTACCCCACGGCGACCGGATTCGGCCTGGGCAAGAGCATGCTCGAGGCCGGTCTGTGGATGATGCCCGGCGGCATCATGATGATGATCTTCGCGCCCGTGTCGAGCATCCTGATCAAGAAGGTCGGTCCCGCCGTCACCCTCGCGATCGGCGCCTTCGTGGTGGCCGCCGGCTACGTGCTGGCCTACTTCCTCATGGACGCGGCGTGGAAGCTCTCGCTGGCCTCGATCGTCGGCACCGTCGGCGTCGCGATCGCCTACGCGGCGATGCCGACGATCATCATGTCGTCGGTGCCGCAGAACGAGACCGGCGCGGCCATCGGCCTCAACGCGCTCATGCGCTCGCTGGGCACCACGATCTGCTCGGCGGTCGCCGCGGCGATCATCTCCGCGAAGTCGGTCACCATGGCCGGACACGTGATCCCGACGCAGGGCGCCTTCGAGACGATCTTCGTGGTCGCGGCCGTCGCCGCGGTGCTGGCCGGCGTCATCGCGCTGCTGATCCCGAAGCCCGCACCGGCGGACGCGGAGTAGTCACTCCTCGCCGCAGAGGTACTCCCGCATCTCGCACTCGGCCGACTCGGCGCGCAGCACCGCGCGCTGGGTCGGCCGAGCCGCGTCGTAGCGCTCCCGGCCGCTGTCGGTGATGGCGGTGAACACGGAGCGGCGGTCGCTCTCGCACATGCTGCGCGTGGCGAGCCCGTCCTTCTCCAGCCGTGCGACCAGCCGGGAGAGCGCGGACTGGGACAGGTGCACGTGCTCGGCCAGGTCGGACATGCGGACCTTGCCGCTGTCGGCGGTGCGGGCCCGTACCAACTGCTCGAGCACCTCGAACTCCGACGAGGTGAGCCCGTGGGCGCCCAGCGCGCGATCCAGAGCGCACGTCATCCGCGAGTAGTCCCGCATCAGGCGGTGCCACTGCGCCGCCAGCGCATCGTCGGCGGGAGTGCACGTATCCACCGCCACCTGGTCTTTCACGCTCATGTCCGCAGTCTACATCCGACGGCCCAGAAATATTCCTGAGAAATAAATGTAGACACAATTAATGCGTGCGCATAGAGTTCTCGGGGTGACCACGACACACGAACCCCCGACAGCACCGTCGACCCCGAACCCCGGGCGGGAAGAACTCCACGTCACCACCGCGTCCGGCTGGACCCGGACCACCTGGCTGCTCCTGCTCGTCCTCTGCGGCGCCCTGTTCCTCGACGCCCTCGACATCTCGATGGTGGGCGTGGCCCTGCCCTCCATCAAATCCGCGCTCGGCATGGAACCGTCTGCGCTGCAATGGATCGTCTCCGGCTACGTGCTCGGCTACGGCGGCCTGCTGCTGCTGGGCGGCCGCGCGGCGGACCTGATCGGCCGGCGTCCGGTCTTCCTCGGCGCCGTCCTCGTCTTCGGCGTGGCATCCGTGGCCACGGCCTTCGTCGACCTCCCCGCCGCGCTCATCGCGCTGCGCTTCGTCAAGGGCGTCGCCGCGGCGTTCACCGTCCCGGCGGGCCTGTCGATCATCACCACGACCTTCGCGGAGGGGCCGGCGCGCAACAAGGCCTTCTCCATCTACACGGTCGCCGGAGCCTCCGGCTTCTCGATGGGACTGGTCTTCGGCGGCCTGCTCACCGAGGTCTCCTACCGGCTCACCCTGCTCTTCCCCGGCCCGATCGCGCTCGCGCTCGTCGTGCTGGGCTGGAAGGTCATCCCTCGCACCGCCCCGTCGGAGACCTTCGCGCTCAAGCGCTTCGACGTGGCCGGGGCCCTCACCTCCACCGGCGCGCTGCTGATCCTCGTCTACACCGTGGTCCAGGCGCCCCACCTCGGCTGGGCCTCGCCGACGGTGCTGACCCTGTTCGCGGTGTCCGCGCTGCTCGCGGTGGCCTTCGTCGTCATCGAGGCCAAGCACCGGCATCCGCTGGTCCGGCTGGGCATCCTGCGTTCGGTCCGGCTGGTGCACGCCAACCTCGCCGGCTTCGTGATGTTCGGCGGCTACGCGGCCTTCCAGTTCCTGGTGACCCTGTACGTGCAGGACTCGCTGGGCTGGAGCCCGGTCGCGATGTCGCTCGCCTTCCTGCCGGCCGGGCTTCTCGTCGTCGCGTCGGCCACCAAGATCGACGCCGTGCTCGACCGAGTGAACAGCACCGTGCTCGTCGCGATCGGCCTCACGGCCTTCCTCGGCGCGTACGTCTGGTTCCTCCGCGCCGAGGCCGGGGCCAGCTACTGGCTGTTCCTGTTCCCGACGATCCTGCTGCTCGGCGTGGGCTTCGCCCTCACCTTCCCGGCCGTGAACTCGCAGGCCACCGAGGGTGTCGACGACGACGAGCAGGGCCTCGCATCCGGCCTGCTGAACACCTTCATCCAGGTGGGCGGCGCCGTGATGATGGCCGTCGTCACCGCGATCACCACCAGCGCGGGCTCCCAGGCCCTGCCCGGACAGCTGCTGCCGGGCATGACCACGGCCATCGCCGTCGTCGTCGGGCTCACCCTCGTCGGCCTCGCCGGCACGGTGTCGGTGCGGGCCCTCTCCCGCGGTCGCGGGTCCGACGGTGTCGCCGCCGGTTCGCGGGCCCCGTCCGAGGTGGGAAGTACCGTCGCGAACTGAGTAGTCCTACGCTGCCGCGCCGCGCCCCGGCGCGGCAGCGTAGGGGTATGACCATCACCGACCCCCGGATCGACCGGCTCGCCGTCGAACTCGACATCACCGTCAGACGGCTGCAATGGATGCAGGGCCAGCTGGCGCAGGTGCAGCGGCCCGGCGCCGCGCCCGTGCTCATGACGTCCGCGGCTCCCCGGACGGCGCCCGCGCCGGCGCCGCACCCGCGGCCGGCCCCGCCCCCGCCCGTCCCGTTCCCCGCCCCGCCCGTCGCGCGCGGGCCCGTCACCGCCGGGCCCGCCCGTGCGTCGATCTTCACCGTCGCGCGGGTGCTGGCCGGGGCGGGCGTGCTCGTCACGCTCATCGGCGTCGCGCTGCTCCTCGTGCTCGCGGCGCAGGCCGGCCTGCTCGGGCCCGCGGTGCGCGTGGGGCTGGGCGCCGCGCTCGCCGTCGGGCTCCTCGGCGCCGCCCTCTGGCTGCACCGACGTCCCGGCGGCCGGATCGGCGGCCCGGCGCTGGCCGCCACCGGCATCGCGGCCGCCTACCTCGACACCGTCGCCGTCACCGGGATCTACGACTGGGTCCACCCGACGGTCGGGCTCACTCTCTCCGGACTGATCGCCCTCGGCGGGCTGGCGCTGGCCGCGCGGTGGAAGAGCCAGTGGCTCGGGATCGCCCTGTTCGGCCCCGTCTACCTGCTGGCGCCGCCGCTGGCCGACAACGGCTACCTGCTCGGCGGCTTCACGCTCATCCTCGCGATCGCCTCGCTCGGCGTCGCCCGTCCCGCCGCGTGGCCGTGGCTGCACGTGGTGCGCTCCGTCGGCACGTCCGGGACCCTCGCGGTCCTCGCCCTCGCCGCCGCGCAGTCCGATGCGCTCCCGATCCTCGGTGGCGCCGTGCTCGGCGCCGTCGTCGGGCTGCTCGCGGCCGCCGATGCCCACGCGCGTGCCGCCCGCTCGTGGCCGCTCGTCGCGGCGGGTCTCGTCACCCTGGCACCCGTTCTCCTCGCCATGGCCGGCGCTCCCGACTGGGCCTCGGCGTTCGCCGCCCTCGCCCTCGTCGCGGCGACGATCGCCCTCGGCGTCATGCCCGGAACGGCGTCGCCGGTGCGTGCGGTGTGGTTCGGGGCGGCCGCCTTCAGCGCCCTGATCGGCGCGCTGGTCTCCGTGCCCGCCGGCTCGCTGCCGGCCGTCGTGCTCGCGTCGGCGGTCGGCGGTCTCGTCGCGGCCGGCCGCGCACCGTCGGCCTGCTGGGCCGCTGCGGCGCTGGGCGGGATGGGCCTCGTCCTCGCCCTCGCGGAATACGGGCCGACGGTGACCCTGCTCGACGGGACCGTCCCCGGCGCGGGCGGTCTGCCGGCGATCGCCGCAGCCGCGCTCGCCCTCGCCTTCGCGGTCGTCGCGGCGTGGCGCCTGGTGCCGTGGGTGTCCGCGGAGACGCGGAGCCTGATCGGGGTGGTCTGCGGCATCGCCGCTCTGGGCGCGGCTACCGCGCTGCTCGCGAATCTCGGCTGGGCGCTCGCCGGTGCGGAGGGCGCCCGCTGGGGCCACGGCCTCGCCACCCTCCTGTGGATCGCGACCGGCGCGTACCTGCTGCTGCAGCGCCGCCGCGACGGGGGAGCGGTGGCCGGCCTGGTGCTCATCGGTGGAGCGGTCGCCAAGCTCTTCCTGTTCGACCTCGCCGCCCTCGACGGAGTGGTCCGGGTGATCGCCTTCCTCCTGGTCGGCGTCACCCTGCTCGGAGTCGGCGCGAGCTACGCCGCGCGCTCGGAGCGGGGACGGCGCACCGTCGGGTGACCTGCGCGGATCGGCCCCACGGGGCCGACCCCGCTGCGTAGGGTGACGCCATGCAGTCGTGGGCCGAGATCACTGCGGACGTTCAGCGGAACTGGCTCGTCTACGCTTCGATGCCGATCATCGCGGCCCTCATCGGCTACGGCACCAAGGTCGTCGCCATCCGGATGATGTTCCGGCCGCACACCTTCAAGGGCATCGGCAAGCTCGGCTGGCAGGGCATCATCCCGAAGCGGGCACCGCAGATGGTCGAGGTGCTGTGCGACACCCTCACCGACCGGCTGGTCTCGGCGTCGGACATCCTCGAGAAGGTCGACCCGGACGAGTTGGGCGACCGGATGGAGCGACAGCTGCGCCGCGAGGTCGCGCGGATCGTGCCCGAGGTCGCCGCCGAGTACCAGCCCGCGCTGTGGAACCTGCTCCCCACCACGGCCAAGGATCTGGTGATCCAGCGCGCGCAGGTGATCGCGCGGGACCTCGTGCCGAAGCTGGTCGCCGCGATCCGGGAGAACATCGACGAGGTCTTCGATCTCAAGGAGATGGTCACGCGCGAGGTGCTGGCCGATCCCGACGTGCTGGAGAAGATGTTCCTCGACGTCGGCCGCCGGGAGTTCGCCTTCATCCGCAACAGCGGCCTTGTCTTCGGTTTCTTCATCGGCCTGCTGCAGGCCGCGTGCTGGGCGCTCTTCCGCAATCCGTGGATCATGCCGTTGTTCGGCCTCTTCACCGGCTGGTTCACCGACTGGGCGGCGCTGCGCCTGATCTTCAACCCGAAGGAGCCGAAGAAGTATCTCGGCGTCATCCCGTGGCAGGGCCTGTTCCAGAAGCATCGCCTCCCGGTCTCCGAGGAGTACGGCGCGCTCATCGCCACCCGCGTGCTGACTGCGGAGCGGCTGGTCCGGTCTCTCTTCACCGGGCCGCAGCGCGATCAGCTGGTGACGGTCGTGGCGGGAGTGCTGCGGGAGGCGATGGAGGATGAGATCCCGAGCGTCGAGAAGGCGCTGCGGAGCAACTCGGAGAACCTGGGGCTCGGCAAGGTGGGGCTCGGTCCGTTGACCGCGGGCAACCTGGTCGGCGTGGTCGCCGACGCGGTCGGGATGGTCGGGGGTGCCGTCGGCGGCACGGTGGGGAAGGTCGCGGGCGGCCTGGACATGACCCGGATCGCGGCCATGTCGCGGGCGGGTGCCGACGACTTCGTCACCTCGATGCCGGTCATGCTGGCCGATGCCAACGACTACCTCGACGCCAAGCTGGACATCCGCACCACGATGGTGCAGAAGATGGCTGCGATGACGCCCGACGAGTTCGAGGGGGTGCTGCGGCCGGCGTTCCAGGCCGATGAGAAGACGCTCATCATGGTCGGCGCGATCCTCGGCTTCCTCGTCGGTGAACTGCAGGTTCTGATGGTGGAGCACCTGACCCACTGATCTATCGCAACGCCGCCCTTGAGTGCTAGCACTCCCGTGGGTAGAGTGCTAAGTGGTTCGTGCGGACGGGGCAACCCGGACGTACAAGGTGACGCCGGCACCCGCGACGACGGCTGTGACTTTCGGGCCACCCAAACTGACAGAGATTCCACACATGGAGGCGAACTGTGGCGAGCGTGAACATCAAGCCGCTTGACGACAAGATCCTGGTCAAGGCCACCGAGGCCGAGACCACCACCGCGTCGGGCCTGGTCATCCCGGACACCGCCAAGGAGAAGCCGCAGACCGGCACCGTCGTCGCCGTCGGCGAGGGCCGCGTGACCGAGCAGGGCAACCGGGTTCCCACCGGCATCAACGAGGGCGACACCGTGCTGTTCAGCAAGTACGGCGGCACCGAGTTCAACTACAACGGCGAGGAGTTCCTCGTGCTCTCCGCGCGCGACGTCCTGGCCGTCATCGGCAAGTAACGGCGCACACCGTGCGAATTCCGGACCGCCCCGACCCCCTGGGATACAGCCGGGGCGGGGCGGTCCGGCCGTTTCCGCAGAGCTGAGGAGCTTTCAAACATGGCTAAGCAAATCGCATTCGACGAGTCGGCGCGCCGCAGCCTGGAGGCCGGAGTCGACGAGCTCGCCGACGCGGTCAAGGTCACGCTCGGCCCCCGTGGCCGCCACGTGGTGCTGGCGAAGGCCTTCGGCGGCCCCGTCGTCACCAACGACGGTGTGACGATCGCCAAGGAGATCGAGCTGGAGGACCCGGTCGAGAATCTGGGCGCCCAGCTGGTCAAGTCCGTCGCGACCAAGACCAACGACATCGCCGGCGACGGCACCACGACCGCCACCGTGCTCGCGCAGGCGATCGTCAAGGAGGGGCTGCGCAACGTCGCCGCCGGCGCCAACCCGATCGAGTTCGGCAAGGGCATCGGTGCGGCCGCCGACAAGGCCGCCGAGATCCTGATCTCGCAGGCCACCGCGGTGGACGGCGAGAAGGCGATCGCACAGGTCGCGACCGTCAGCTCGCGCGACGCCGAGCTCGGCGAGATGATCGGCTCCGCGATGGGCAAGGTGGGCGCCGACGGCGTCGTCACCGTCGAGGAGAGCTCGGGCGTCGAGACCGACGTCGTCGTGACCGAGGGCGTGCAGTTCGACAAGGGCTACATCTCCCCGAACTTCGTCACGGATCTCGAGGAGCGCAAGGTCGTCTTCGACGACGCCCTGGTGCTGCTGGTGCGCGACAAGATCACCTCGCTGCCGGACTTCCTGCCGCTGCTCGAGAAGATCGTCGAGACCGGCAAGCCGGTGCTCATCGTCGCCGAGGACGTCGAGGGCGAGCCCCTGTCGACCCTGGTGCTCAACACCCTGCGCAAGACCATCCGCGCCGTCGCCGTGAAGGCGCCGTTCTTCGGTGATCGCCGCAAGGCCTTCCTCGAGGACCTCGCCATCGTCACGGGCGGCACCGTCATCAACACCGACCTGGGCCTCACGCTGGCCACGGCCGGCATCGACCTGCTGGGCAGCGCCCGGCGCGTCGAGGTGACCAAGGACGCCACCACCATCGTCGACGGTGCCGGCTCCAAGGAGGACGTGCAGCAGCGCGCCGCGCAGATCAAGGCCGAGA
This sequence comes from Tsukamurella sputi, assembly GCF_007858445.1. Classification (GTDB taxonomy): domain Bacteria; phylum Actinomycetota; class Actinomycetes; order Mycobacteriales; family Mycobacteriaceae; genus Tsukamurella; species Tsukamurella sputi. Next base: position 293,666 of record NZ_VIGV01000004.1, read on the forward strand.
TCGAGAACAGCGACTCCGACTGGGATCGCGAGAAGCTCTCCGAGCGCCTCGCGAAGCTGGCCGGCGGCGTCGCCGTGATCCGCGTCGGTGCGCACACCGAGACCGAGCTCAAGGAGCGCAAGCACCGCGTCGAGGACGCCGTCTCCGCCGCGCGTGCCGCGGTCGAGGAGGGCATCGTCTCCGGCGGCGGCACCGCCCTGGTCAAGGTCAGCGCGCAGCTGGCCGATCTCGAGGACGGCGCCGAGGGCGACTACAAGCTGGGCGTGCGCGCCTTCCGTCGCGCTCTGACCGCCCCGCTGTTCTGGATCGCCACCAACGCGGGCGAGGACGGTGCCGTCATCGTCAACCAGGTCACCGAGACCGGCAAGGGCTTCAACGCCGCCACGCTGGCCTTCGGCGACCTCATCGCCGACGGTGTCATCGACCCGGTCAAGGTCACCCGCAGCGCCGTGGTGAACGCCGCGTCGGTGGCGCGGATGATCCTCACGACCGAGGCCACCGTCGTCGACAAGCCGGCCGAGGAGGCCGAGGACGCGCACGCGGGCCACTCCCACTAGGGATCACCCGAGCACGCCCGTACGAAACCGGAGCGCCCCCGACCAGCCGGTCGGGGGCGCTCCGTCGTCCGGGGCGGGCTCAGCCCGCGATGCGGTTCGCCTTCACGCGCGACTTGGAGGCCAGTGCTGCGCGCTCCGACTCCGACAGGCCACCCCAGATGCCGTAGGGCTCGGCGACGGTGATGGCGTGCGCCCGGCACTGCGTCAGAACGGGGCAGGTGCGGCACAGCTCCTTGGCGCGCCGCTCCCGCTGGGCGCGCGCCCGGCCGCGCTCGCCGTCCGGATGGAAGAAGACCGAGCTGTCCACGCCGCGGCACACACCGTGCATCTGCCAGTCCCAGAAGTCCGTGTTCGGACCGGGCAGTTCGTTCGGTTGAGGCATGCGCATTCTCCAGACACTCGGCGGTCTCGCGGGCGTGGAAACGTCGTTGTTCCTCTCGCGCTCTCACCGTAGGCAGTTCGCTAGACGAAGGTCAACCCGCTGGAGCGTATCCGAGGGGTGTTTCGATCACGGTGAAAATTAACGTCGTGTTCATTCGTCTCAGCGGTATGCAGCTGCGGAATTGCGACCGTGAACCGCGGGTGCGTCGCATGATCGATGCAGGTAGTGATATGTTTTGAATTGTCGTACGCCGTAACTATGAGGTGACCCTGATCGGCTGAGGAGCGGAAATCGTCTTACACGATTGTAACGTCGACGCCCGCGAATGACCCTGGTGATCCATTGTCACGGCTGCAAATTCTGGAAGGTTAAATCTTTGGAAACTGGACAATCGGGCGTCTCCACGGAGGCTCTCCTCGTCGGGGCGTTCGGTGTCGACTGCGGTCCCGTCGGTCCGCTCGACGGGCCGGGGGGCCGGCTCTGGCTGCGGGCCGTCGCGCGGGCGGGGGAGGGCCGGTTCGCTGCCGCGCGCGCCCTGACGGCCCGGATCGCCGACGGCCCGTTCGCCTCGGCGGCGCGGTGCCTGGATGCCTCGATGCTGCGGCAGTCGGGGCGTCATCGGGCCGCCACCGGGCCCGACGGTGCCGCCCTCGCCCTTGCATCCGCACAGGATGGGGAACCCGGCTGCAGTCTGGCTGTGGCGCTGACGGTCGATGCGACGGTGGGGCTCGCTGCGGACGCTCTGGGCACCGGACGGTACGCGCTGAGCGGCGCGCTGCTCGCGCGCGCGGACGAGTGTCTCGCCGAGGAGGCGGCCGGAGCCGGTCGGGCCGACGTCCGACCGGACGCACCGGTCCCGTGGTGGACGGTGCCCCGCGCGCGCCTGCGCAGGGACTGGGTCGCCGCGGAGCTCGCCGTGTACTCGGGGGACGCCGCGGGTGCGGCGACGTCGGTGGATGCACTGCTCGCGGCGGATCCTGGAGCGGCCAGGCCCCGTCACCACGCGAAGACCCTGCTCATCGCGGGTGCCGCGGCGATGGCCTCGGGCGACGCCGCGCGCGCCGAAGAACTTGTGGGCAAGGCGTACCGCACGGCCACGGAGTCGGGGTTGAATCCTCTAAGGTGGGCCGGTGCAAAAATGATCAGCGGATCGCCAGGAGAGGGGCGGGGCGGGGCCATGACGACTGTCGTGGCCGCTCTGGAGGCGGAATGGATTCGTGATGGCGCGGATCTGGCAGGGGTGTAACGGCGGAATGCAGGCTGGCGATGAATCTGACAGGTGAGGAGCTCGACCGGGCCGTGCGCGAGGCAGCGCGCGGCGACAGGTCGGCGCTCGCAGACGTACTCGATTCCATCCGTCCTCTCGTCGTGCGGTACTGCCGCGCGCGGGTCGGTGGTGGCGAGCGTCACTCGCTGTCGGCTGAGGATATCGCGCAGGAGGTGTGCATGGCTGTGATGACGGCTCTGCCCCGGTATGAAGACCAGGGGCGTCCGTTCATGGCCTTCGTGTACGGCATCGCCGCGCACAAGGTCGCGGACGGCTTCCGCAGCGCCGCGCGTAACAAATCCGACCCCGTCGACGAGATTCCGGAGAGAGCGTCGCTGGAAGGCGGACCCGAGAACCACGCGCTCGCCACTGAGGCGAGCCGTGACATGGCCCGCCTGCTGAGCACGCTCCCCGAGAAGCAGCGCGAGATCCTGATCCTCCGCGTGGTCGTCGGCCTGTCGGCCGAGGAGACCGCGGAGGCCGTGGGCGGCACCGCCGGTGCCGTCCGTGTGGCTCAGCATCGCGCGCTGACCAAGCTGAAGAACCAGATCGCGAAAGAAGGTGAGAACTGACATGGCCGACGACAAGGACGGGCGCGGCGCCGATCACGGGCGCTTCGACCCCCATGACCCCGAGCGCACGGCCGCTCACCGTCTTGGTCCTCCGATGCGTCCCATGCGTCCTGGAGCGCCGCGCGGCGTGGGTGCCGACGACACCGGCTTCGTCGATCGCGTGACCGACGACGGTGCTCCCGTCGACGTGGCCGCGGTCCGCCGGGACGACGATCTGATCGAGGCGCTCGCCGCCGGTGGTGCCGTGAGCACCGTGGACCAGACCGAGTTCGCGCTCGCATCGCTCCTCGCCGACTGGCGCGACGAGATCGTCACGACCCCGGTTCCCTCCGGGCCGTCGATCGATGAGCTGGTCGCGGCCACCGAGACCGGGCGTCGTGGGCGCGGCTTCCGCCCCGCCCGACAGACCCGTCCGGTAGCGCCGCCCCCGGTCCCGGTGACCGGCGGCGCACCGTCGGACGACGATGGCGGCGACGTCACGCCGATCGGCGATGCGCCCTCGCGGCGCGGCCGGCGCTTCGGCCTGGTGGCCGGCGCCGCGGCGGCCGCCGTCGCGATCCTCGGTGGCGGCACGGTGCTCGTGAACTCGGCGAGCCCGGGTGACGGTCCGCTGTGGAGCGTCAAGGAGGTCGTCTTCTCCGACGCCGCCTCGCAGACCATGGCGACCTCGGAGGTCAAGGCGCAGCTCGAGAACGCGGACAAGCAGATCGACGCCAGCAATCAGGCCGCCGCGCAGACGGCCCTGGTCAGTGCCCGACAGCAGGCCGCGAAGGTGAAGAACGACAAGGACCGCGCCGCGCTCGAGGAGCGGATCCGCGCCGCGGAGGCGCGCGCGGGGCTGCCGGTCGGTTCCACCGACCTGCCCACCTCGACGCGTCCGCCGGAGCCCTCGCCCTCGGTGCCGCCGACCACGACGTCGGAGCCGACCACCACGGTCCCGCTGCCGACGACGCATCCGACCCGCCCGACGACGCCGCGCCCCACCACGCCGACGACGACGGTGCCGACCACGACGCCGGAGCCGACGACGACGGTGCCCACGACGACGCCCACGACCACGGAGCCGACCACGACCACCGAGCCGACCACGACGTCGCCGACGACCACCACGTCGCGGCCCAGGCCGACGGCCACGACGACGACCGCCGCGCCGCGGCCACGTCCGTCCTGACCGTCGCACCGGAGGAGCTCTTCCCGCGGTAGTCCCCACGGGATGGAACGACGAAGGCCCCCACCTCGCGGTGGGGGCCTTCGTCGTGCTGCGGTGGTGCCCGCGGCGGTCAGTCCTCGTTGGCGAGGTTCATCGCCGCATCGGCGTAGCCGCGGCAGTAGTCCCACGTGACGTAGGCGTCGGGCGCCGGATCGTAGGCGGGCTCGTGCGGCCGGACGGTGCCGTCGACCAACAGCTGCAGCAGGTTCGCGCGCAGCATGTCCCAGTCGTGGTAGTGATCCTCCTGGCAGTCGTCGCAGCAGATCACGAGGCCGCGGACGCCGCGGTGCGCGAGCAGCGCCTCGTACACGGACAGGTCCGCGAGGTCCTCCTCGACCGCGAGCCGTTCGGCGGGGTCGAGGGGCTGGCCGGGGTCGAGCGAGTCCAGGGCGGCGGTGGGATCGCTCGGATCGTCGGCGAACGGGTCCGGCGGGAGACCGGGGGGAAGATTGTTGCGCACGCCTCCACGGTACGCAGAAACGGCCGGGGAAGGCCAGTCACACGCGCTGTACGGACCCAGGAATCCGCCGCGTACCATGGATACATGACGCGCTCCGCCTCTTCCGCGCCCACATCCGGCAATGTTTTCATCGGGGGCGACGACCCCGCGAAGGTCGCGATGCTCGGTCTCACCTTCGACGACGTGCTCCTCGTTCCCGCCGCCTCCGACGTGATCCCGTCGGGCGTGGACATCTCGACCAAGCTCACCCGCGAGATCACGCTCAAGGTGCCGCTCATCAGCTCCGCGATGGACACCGTCACCGAAGCGCGGATGGCCATCGCGATGGCCCGCAACGGCGGCATGGGCGTACTGCACCGCAACCTGTCGATCGAGGCGCAGGCGCAGCAGGTCGAGACCGTGAAGCGGTCCGAGGCCGGCATGGTCACCGACCCGGTCACCTGCAGCCCGTCGAACACGCTGCGCGAGGTCGACGAGATGTGCGCACGGTTCCGCATCTCCGGCCTGCCCGTCACGGACGAGAAGGGCACGCTGGTCGGCATCATCACCAACCGCGACATGCGCTTCGAGGTGGACTTCGAGCGCCCCGTCGCCGAGGTGATGACCAAGGCGCCGCTGATCACGGCCCAGGAGGGCGTCACCGCGGAGGCCGCGCTGGGCCTGCTCCGCCGGCACAAGATCGAGAAGCTGCCCATCGTCGACGGCAGCGGCCGGCTCACCGGGCTCATCACGGTCAAGGACTTCGTCAAGACCGAGCAGCACCCGAACGCCACCAAGGACTCCGACGGGCGGCTGCTCGTCGGCGCCGCGGTGGGCGCGGGCGACGAGGCGTGGGAGCGCGCGATGGCGCTGCGCGACGCCGGCGTCGACGTGCTGGTCGTCGATTCGGCGCACGGTCACTCGAGCGGCGTGCTCAACATGATCGAGAAGCTCAAGCACGAGATCGGTGACGACGTCCAGCTCATCGGCGGCAACGTCGCCACCCGGAGCGGTGCGGCGGCGCTGGTCGCGGCCGGCGTCGACGGCGTGAAGGTGGGTGTCGGCCCCGGCTCCATCTGCACCACGCGCGTGGTCGCGGGTGTCGGCGCCCCGCAGATCACCGCGATCCTCGAGGCGACGGCGGCGTGCGCGCCGGCCGGTGTCCCCGTCATCGCCGACGGTGGCCTGCAGTTCTCGGGCGACGTGGCGAAGGCCCTCGCGGCCGGCGCGTCGACGGCGATGCTCGGCTCGCTGCTCGCGGGCACCGCGGAGTCGCCGGGCGAGCTGATCCTCGTCGGCGGGAAGCAGTTCAAGAGCTACCGCGGCATGGGCAGCCTCGGTGCCATGCAGGGCCGCGGCCAGGGCAAGTCCTACTCGAAGGACCGCTACTTCCAGGACGACGTGCTCTCCGAGGACAAGCTGGTCCCCGAGGGCATCGAGGGCCGCGTGCCCTTCCGCGGCCCGCTCAGCTCGGTGATCCACCAGCTCACCGGTGGCCTCCGCGCGGCCATGGGTTACACCGGCAGCCAGACGATCGAGGACCTCAACCGCGCCCAGTTCGTGCAGATCACCGCGGCCGGTCTGAAAGAATCGCATCCGCACGACATCACGATGACGGTCGAGGCGCCGAACTACACCACGCGCTAGAGACCCTGCTGACCAGGCACATTCGGAGCGGCCGCTCCGGAATCGGAAGGACTGAGCGCGTTGCGCGACATGGTTGAGATCGGCATGGGCCGCACGGCTCGGCGCACCTACGAGCTGCAGGACGTGAACATCGTCCCGTCGCGGCGCACCCGTTCCTCGAAGGAGGTGTCCACCGCCTGGCAGCTCGACGCGTACCGCTTCGACACCCCGATCCTCTCGCACCCGACGGATGCGATCGGCTCGCCGGACTTCGCGATTGAGCTCGGCAAGCTGGGTGGTCTGGGCGTGCTCAACGCCGAGGGCCTGTTCTCCCGGCACCGCGACGCGGAGGCCCAGCTCGAGCAGGTCGTCGAGCTGGCGGCGGGCGACATCACCGGCATCGCGGCCATCCGCCGCCTGCAGGAGCTGCACGCCGCGCCGCTCGATCCGGAGCTGCTCGCCGCGGCCGTCGGCCGGGTGCGGGACGCCGGGGTGACGGTGGCCGTGCGCGTCTCGCCGCAGCGTGCCCGCGAGCTGACGCCGGTGCTGATCAAGGCGGGCATCGACCTGCTGGTGATCCACGGCACGATCATCTCGGCGGAGCACGTCTCGGCCGAGGATTCGGCGGGGGAGCCGCTCAACCTCAAGACCTTCATCGGCGATCTGGATGTTCCTGTGGTCGCGGGCGGCGTGAGCGATCACCGCACCGCGCTGCACCTCATGCGGACGGGCGCAGCCGGCGTCATCGTCGGCTACGGCTCGGCCGAGGGCGCCACCACCACCCGCGAGGTGCTCGGCATCGGCGTGCCGATGGCGACGGCGATCGCGGACGCGGCGGCGGCCCGTCGGGACTACCTCGACGAGACCGGCGGCCGGTACGTGCACGTCATCGCCGACGGCGACATCTACAGCGCGGGCGACGTGGCGCGCGCGATCGCGTGCGGCGCCGACGCCACGATGCTGGGCGCGCCGCTGGCGATCGCCGCCGAGGCGCCGGGCAAGGGCTGGTACTGGCCGTCGGTGGCGGCGCATCCGTCGATGCCGCGCGGCGCGGTCGCGCCCGCGCAGCTCGGTGGACTCGACGCGGGCGAGGACGCCCCGGCCGGAGCGGCGCCCTCGCTGCAGACCATCCTCACCGGCCCGTCGACCGAGCCGAACGGCCAGTTGAACCTGGTGGGGGGCCTGCGCCGGTCGATGGCGAAGGCCGGGTACAGCGAGCTCAAGGAGTTCCAGAAGGTGGGACTGAACGTCGCGTACTGAGCGCGAAGGCCTGTTATTGAGTGGCGTTTAGTAGTACCGTTACCCGTCAGTAGGGCCGTTCAGCCGCGGCTCGGTGGAGACACATGTCCTCGTGGACGGGTGAGGAGTGCCAGATGGCAAAGGCAATCGCGCAGAAGTCGGGCGATCACTTCGACGTGCTCGTGATCGGTTCCGGGTTCGGCGGCAGCGTCACGGCGCTGCGCCTGACGGAGAAGGGCTACCGCGTCGGTGTGCTCGAGGCCGGTCAGCGATTCGAGGACGAGGACTTCGCCGAGAGCACCTGGAACCTCAAGAAGTTCGTCTGGGCGCCGAAGATGGGCCTGTACGGCATCCAGCGGATCCATCTGCTCAACGACGCGGTCGTCCTCGCCGGCGCCGGCGTGGGCGGCGGCTCGCTGAACTACGCGAACACGCTGTACAAGCCGCCCGCGCCGTTCTTCAACGATCCGCAGTGGAAGCACATCACCGACTGGGACGACGAGCTGTCCCCGTACTACGACCAGGCCCGTCGCATGCTGGGCGTGGTGAAGAACCCGCACGAGACCCCGTCGGACCGCGTGATCAAGCAGATCGCGGAGGAGATGGGTGTCGCGGACACCTTCACCGAGACGCCGGTGGGCGTGTACTTCAACCAGCCGGGCCGCACGGATCCGGATCCGTTCTTCGGCGGCGCGGGCCCCGCCCGCACGGGCTGCACCGAGTGCGGGCAGTGCATGTCGGGCTGCCGCGTGGGCGCGAAGAACACGCTGATGAAGAACTACATCCACCTGGCTGAGGCGGGCGGCGCGCGGTTCATCCCGATGACCACCGTGACGGGGCTGCGTGAGGGTCGCAAGGGTGTCTGGGAGGTGTCGACGGTGCGCACCGGTGCCGTCGCGCGCAAGAACCGGACGGTCTACACCGCCGACAACGTGGTCTTCGCCGCCGGTACCTGGGGCACGCAGACGTTGCTGCACTCGCTCAAGGACACCGGCGCGCTGCCGAAGCTCTCGGACCGCCTGGGCGTGCTCACGCGCACCAACTCCGAGTCGATCCTGGGGTCGGCCCGTGTGCACGCCGACCCCGAGCAGGACCTCTCGCAGGGTGTCGCGATCACCAGCTCCTTCTACCCGACACCGGACACGCACATCGAGCCCGTCCGCTACGGCCCCGGCCGCAACGCCATGGGCCTGCTGCAGACCCTGTTGGTCGACGGTGGCGCGGGCCGAACCCGGCTCTCGGGCTTCGTCAAGGGCCTCGCGAAGAAGCCGTCGGACCTGAAGCTGCTGCTCACCCAGAAGGATTGGGGCCAGCGCGTGCTGATCCTGCTGGTGATGCAGAGCCTCGACAACTCGATCACCACGTACACGAAGAAGATCCCCGGCTCGAAGAAGCGGCGCATGGTCTCCAAGCAGGGCCACGGCGCGCCGAACCCCACGTGGATCCCCGCGGGCAACGAGGCGGCGCGGATCGGCGCGGAGAAGCTGAACGGCGTGGCGGGCGGCACCTGGGGCGACATCTTCAACGTCCCGATGACCGCGCACTTCCTCGGCGGCGCCGCGATCTCGGACACCCCCGAGACGGGCGTCATCGACCCGTACCACCGCATTCACAACTACCCGTCGCTGTTCGTGGTCGACGGTGCCGCCATCTCCGCGAACCTCGGCGTCAACCCGTCGCTGTCGATCGCGGCGCAGGCCGAGCGCGCGGCGTCGCTGTGGCCGAACAAGGGCGAGCAGGACCCGCGTCCCGCGCAGGGCACCGGCTACCAGCGGATCGCGCCGGTCGCGCCGACGTCGCCGGCGGTGCCCGCGGGCGCCCCCGGCCAGCTGCTGCTGCCGCTGCCCAAGGTCCGGCCGGCGCAGGAATCGCAGGACTCCCAGGCCTGACGTCCCTTGTGAATCCACGGCTCAGCGGCTACAGGAGGCCGGATCTGGCCTCGTGGGTCGGTACGGCCGTGGATTCACAGGCGCTACCGTCGATGCCATGACGAAGGTCGACGACGTACTGGCCGAGTTGGCGGCGCTGGAGGACCCGAAGGCCCGCGCCGTCAACGAGCGGCACGGTGACCCGCACGGCGTGAACCTCACGAAGCTGCGGGCGCTGGCGAAGTCGCTCGGTACGGACCACGAGCTGGCCGCCGACCTGTGGACCTCGGGCGATGTGGCGGCCCAGTTGGTGGCGCTGCTCATCGTGAAGCCGAAGCAGTTCTCGGCCGACGAGCTGGACGCCATGCTGCGCTCCACCCGCAGCGACAAGGCGCACGACTGGCTGCTCAACTACCTGGTGAAGAAGTCGCTCCACGCCGCCGACCTGCGGGCGCGGTGGTGGGGCGATGCCGACCCGCGGGTCCGCGCGGCCGGGTGGACGCTCACGACGCACGCGGTCACGACGGCCGACCTGGACCGGGACGCGCTCCTGGACGAGATCGAGCGCGACATGCGCGACGCCGATCCGAAGCTGCAGTGGGCGATGAACGAGACCCTCGCGACCATCGGGATCGAGGACGAGTCCCGGCGCGCCCGCGCGATCGAGATCGGCGAGGAGCTGCAGGTGCTCGCCGACTACCCGGTGTCGAAGGGCTGCGTCTCGCCCTTCGCCCCGATCTGGATCACGGAGATGGTCCGCCGCCGCGAGGCCTGAACGTCGACGGATCAGGGGAGGGACCCGGAGAAACCCTGATGACCAGGGCGGGCCCGGCGTCGTAGCGTGACCGCATGTCCGCAGGATTCCCGCTCGTGACCGTTTTCATCCGACCCGACGACGAGCCGCGCGTCATCGCGTCGATCGGTGACCGGCTCGCCGCGAGCGCGGCGTCGTTCGAGTTCACGGCCTCTCCGGAGGATCCGTCGCTCCACCGCCAGTGGACAGTCGAGCACCCGCTGGTGCCCCCGGCGGACCGACGCTGCCGGGTGCTGTGGGCCCGGTTCGACGGGGCGGATCTCCAGCGCGTCGCCGAGGCTGCCATCGACGTCCTGTCCCCGCACGCGCGCGGTGAGAACGAGGCGATTCTCGCCGGGCGCGAGGTCCACGTGACGCCCGACGACTTCCCCTGGTACGCCCACGTGCCGCTGTGGGACCTGGTGGACGTGCCCTGATGTCCCGCCCTGATGTCGTGGGGCGCCGCCGCCCGCGACTAGACTGGCCCGGGTGACGGACTCCTCACCCAACCCCGTTCTGGTCGTCGACTTCGGCGCGCAGTACGCGCAGCTGATCGCGCGCCGAGTCCGCGAGGCGCGGATCTACTCGGAGGTGGTGCCGCACACCATCACCGCCGACGAGGTGCGCGCCAAGAACCCGGCCGCCATCGTGCTGTCGGGCGGCCCCGCGTCGGTGTACGCGGAGGACGCACCCAACCTCGACCCCGAGGTCTTCGACCTGGGTGTTCCGGTCTTCGGCATCTGCTACGGCTTCCAGATGATGGCCCGCACGCTGGGCGGCACCGTCGCCAACACGGGCGGGCGCGAGTTCGGTCGCACCACGCTGACCCCGAACGGCGAGGGCTTGCTGCACGCGGGCCTGCCCGCCGAGCAGCCGGTGTGGATGAGCCACAACGACGCCGTGCAGGTCGCCCCCGAGGGCTTCACGACGGTGGCCTCCACCCCCGGCGCCCCCGTCGCCTCGTTCGAGAACGTCGAGAAGAAGATGGCCGGCGTCCAGTACCACCCCGAGGTGCTGCACAGCCCGCACGGCCAGGAGGTGCTCACGCGCTTCCTGTACGAGATCGCCGGGCTGAAGCCCACGTGGACCGCGGCGAACATCGCCGAGCAGCTCATCGCGGACGTCCGCGAGCAGGTCGGGGAGAGCGGCCTGGCGATCTGCGGCCTGTCCGGCGGCGTCGACTCGGCCGTCGCGGCCGCGCTGGTGCAGAAGGCCATCGGCGACCGTCTGACCTGTGTCTTCGTCGATCACGGTCTGCTCCGGCAGGGCGAGCGTGAGCAGGTCCAGACCGACTTCGTCGCCGCGACGGGCGCACGCCTGGTCACCGTCGACGCCGAGGAGACCTTCCTGAACCGCCTGGCCGGAGTCAGCGACCCCGAGACCAAACGCAAGACCATCGGCGAGCTGTTCATCCGGTCCTTCGAGGGCGCCGTCAGCGAGGTCGTCGGTAACGCGGACACGAAGGTGGAGTTCCTGGTCCAGGGCACGCTGTACCCGGACGTCGTGGAGTCCGGCGGCGGCGCGGGCACGGCGAACATCAAGAGCCACCACAACGTGGGCGGCCTGCCGGAGGACCTGGAGTTCACGCTCGTCGAGCCCCTGCGCCTGCTGTTCAAGGACGAGGTCCGCGCCGTGGGCCGCGAGCTCGGCCTGCCGGAGGAGATCGTCGGCCGCCAGCCCTTCCCCGGGCCCGGCCTGGCCATCCGCATCGTCGGCGAGGTCACCAAGGACCGGCTGGACCTGCTGCGCAAGGCCGACGCGATCGCCCGCGAGGAGCTCACCGCCGCGGGCCTCGACGGCACCATCTGGCAGTGCCCCGTCGTCCTGCTCGCGGATGTGCGCAGCGTGGGCGTGCAGGGCGACGGCCGCACCTACGGCCACCCGATCGTGCTGCGGCCCGTCAGCTCCGAGGACGCCATGACCGCGGACTGGACGCGCGTGCCCTACGAGACCCTCGAGGTCATCTCGACCCGCATCACCAATGAGGTCGAAGAGGTCAACCGTGTGGTGCTCGACGTGACGAGCAAGCCGCCGGGGACCATCGAGTGGGAGTAACGGTCAGCTTCTGACCGCTGCCGTCGGTACCGTCGATGCCATGACGATTCTGGTGACGGGTGCGACGGGGAACATCGGGCGGAAAGTGGTCGACGAGCTGCTGGCGCGGGGCGTGACGGACATCCGCGCGCTCACCACGAACCCCGCGAAAGCGGCACTGCCGCACGGAGTCGAGGCGTTCCGGGGCTTCATCGGCAAGCCGCAGACGCTCGACGGTGCCCACGGCAGCGCCTTCGAGGGCGTGACCGCCATGTACCTCGCGCCCTACGAGCCGACGGCGGCGGAGGTGCTCCGGCGCGCGAAGGATGCCGGCGTGCAGTACGTGGTCGCCACGTCCGGCAGCGCGCACTGGCAGGCGCTCACGGACACGATCCTCGCCAGCGGGATCGACGTGACGGTGCTGGGGCCGGGCGAGTTCATGGAGAACTTCGCCGGCTGGGCCGGACAGGTCGCCACCGGCGTGGTCCGTGAGCCCTACCCCGATGCCGGCAGCGCACCGATCGCCATGCAGGACATCGCCGCCGTCGCCGCGGCGCTCCTCGCCGCGGACGAGCGGGCCCCGCACGTCGGGAAGGTCTACGAGCTCACCGGGCCGAGCTTCCTCACCCGCGTGGAGATGGCCGCGGCGATCGGCGAGGGGATCGGGCGCCCGGTCCGGTTCGAGCAGGTCGGCCGGGAGGCGGCGCAGACCGCGCTCGCCGCCCAGATGGGCGACGAGATGGCCGGCTGGTACCTGGACCTGCAAGACGCCTCCCGCCGGTACCGGCAGGAGGCGAACTCGCTGGTCGAGGAACTCAGTGGCCGTCCGCCGATGAGCCTGGCGCAGTGGGCGGAGCGGAATCGGAGCCTCTTCGGGGCCTGATCAGGGTCACCCCCGCGACGACGACGGCGCCGATCGCGAGGAAGCCGAGGAGGGTGCGGGCATCCACGAGGCGGGGGCCGCCCACGATCGCCCAGGCGGCGATGGCGAGGGCGGCGATCCCGGCGACGAGCAGGGCGGGCGAGGCGGATGTTCTACCGGCCGTGGTCTTCTCAGCGGACACGGTCCACCTCCACACTGCCCACGTTGCTCTGGGCGTCGATCGTCAGGGTCGGGCCGCCGGGCTTCGGCGATGCGTTCAGGCCGTCGGGGCACTGGGCGTCACCCACGGTCACGGTGCAGCGCACCTTCACGTTCATGTCCTGCGGGACCTGGATCCGGGTCTCGCCCACACCCACTCGCGTGGTCAGCGTGCGGTCGCGGTCCAGGGTGAGCTCGCGCAGATCGAGCTTCAGCGATCCCGCCTGCAGGACGTACTGCTCCTGCAGGGCGTTCGGGTCGGCGATCGTGAACTGCCGGTCGCCGCGCGGTGCGTCGGCGAGGCCGGTCATCACGCTCTGCGCCATCGTGCCCACGACGACGAAGCCGGCCAGCGGGATCGCGACGGCGAGCAGGCCGTAGCCGCTGCGCCGGAAGGCGCCGACGACGAGTCCGGCGCCCACCACTCCGAGGACGATGGCGGCGGCGACGACGGGCGAGATCGACACGCCGAGAACGAGGTCGACGGTGGCGATGGCGGCCGCCGTCAGGAGCGCGATGCCGAGCGTCACCGGGGTGACGCGGGTTCGCCGCTTGGGCGTGACCGGGGCGGGTGCGGTCGCCGCGGCCGGTTCGGGGAGATCCCAGGCGAAGGGGGCCGCGCCCAACGGATCCCAGCGGGGCGGGTGGATCTCCTCGGTCTGCTGGGTCTGCACGGTGGGAGCGGACTCGGGAGCCCTGCGCAGGTTCACCGGTTCCGACGGTGCCGCGGCCGGCCCGGTCGGGGCCGCGGGCTCCGATGCCTGCGCCGGAGTCCCGTCGTCCTCCGGCGCCGGGGCCGGAGGCGTGGCCGGCGGTGCGGCGGGGGAGCCCTGGGCACCCGCGGGCGGCGTCCAGACGGGCTGCCACGGGAACTGTGCGGCCGGCGGCTGCCACGCCCCGACGGGGGCGGCCGGCGCGAGTCGCGTGGAGACGGCCGTGCCGGGCGGCGGCACCGGCAGACGCTGGTGCAGCGCGTACCAACCGGCCAGCAGCAGGGCCAGGCTGATCAATCCGGCGCCCGGCCATGAGGAGCTCATGCCACCGCCGAAGGTCACGGCGAGCACCGCCGCGATGATGAGCACGAAGGTCGGTGGGCCCGAGCGTTGGACGGGGGTGCCGTAGGCGTACTCGGATTCCTTGGGGAGCACGAAGATTCCGACGATGTAGGCGACGAAACCGAGCCCGCCGAACACCGTCGCACCGATGAAGGCGGCGCGCACCAGCGCGACGTCCACCTGGTAGCGGCGCGCGAATCCCGTGCACACGCCGCCGATCGGCGCCTGCCGGGCCCGTAGCGGCCTGGTCTCCCACATCTGCCGTACCTGGCTGGAGAGGGTTGTCGTATCCATGCCTTCGATCCTGCGGGGCGCGGCGGCCCCGGTCCATCGGGATCTACCCTGAATTCCCCGGTCCGCGACTCGGGGTGCGACCGGGATTCAGGGGCTTCCCCGATACCCGTGCGCCACGATCCGTGCCACCATCGAGGGATCATGAGCAGACTCACGCAGCGCCGGAGGGCGCGGCACCAGGCTCGCCAGCAGGCCTGGCAGAACTGGCAGCAGGCGGTACGGACGCCTGCCGCCACGTACCGTCCGGCCGTGCCGGCGCCCGCCGTCGTGCCGCCGCAGGTGCAGCCGGCCCCCGCCCCGACCTACCCCCGTCTGCACCGCCGCAACGGGGGCGCCGTCATCGGCGGCGTGTGCGGGGGCGTCGCCGATCACCTCGGCGTCGACGCCGTCAAGGTCCGCATCGCCTTCACCCTGCTCGCGCTCCTCGGCGCGGGCGTGGTGATGTACGCGCTGCTGTGGTTCATGTGCCGCCCAGGCGCCGACACAGCGCCGCCCGACCCCGCGGAGCGCAGGCAGGGCCTCGCGCTGGCAGTGCTCGGCGTGGTCGGTGCCGCGACCCTCGCCTCGGTGGCGAGCAGCACCAGCGCCGGCTTCGTCGTCCCCGTGATCGTCATCGGCGTCGGCGCCGCCCTGGTCTGGCGCGAGGCGGATTCGGCCCGCAGCCCGTCGACCACGCACGGCGGCGGCTCGCGCCTGATCACCTGGCTGCGCATGCTGGGCGGTGTCACCCTGGTGATCGTCGGGCTGGCGGTGGTCTTCCTGGGCCGTGTGGACGTGGCCGCACTCCCGACGGCGCTCGCCGCCGTCGTCCTCACCCTGGTGGGCGTCGCGCTGCTCACCGTGCCGGTCTGGGTGCGCATGTGGCGCGACCTGAGCGCCGAGCGCGCCGCCCGGGTACGCACCATCGAGCGGGAGGAGATCGCCTCGCACCTGCACGATTCCGTGCTGCAGACGCTCGCCCTGATCCAGAAGCAGTCCGCCGACGGTGCCGCCGTCAAGCGCCTCGCGCGCAGCCAGGAGCGCGAACTGCGCGAGTGGCTGTTCGGCGGCGCGGAGGCTCCCGCGCAGTCCCTCGCCGCGGCGCTCAAGGCCGCCGCGGCCGATGTCGAGGACGCGCACTCGGTGGCGGTGGACGTGATCACCGTGGGTGATGTCGAGGGCGCGGAGCTCGGGGTCGACGATCGGTTCACGGCCCTGCTCGGCGCGGCCAAGGAGGCGATGGTGAACGCCGCCAAGCACTCCGGGTGCGAGAGCATCGACACCTACGCCGAGGTCGACGACCGCACGGTCTCCGTCTTCGTCCGCGACCGCGGCGTCGGATTCGACCCGGACGCGGTACCGTCGGACCGGCAGGGCCTGGCGAAGTCGATCCGGTCCCGGATGGAGCGTCGCGGCGGCAGCGTCGCGGTGCGCACCTCCCCGGGCCGGGGTACCGAGGTGCGGCTGTCGATGGCGAGGATCGGCGACGACGAGAGCGTCGCGCCGGAGAATGCGGAGGAGAGTGCGTGAGCTACCGGGTGTTCCTGGTCGACGATCACGGGGTGTTCCGGTCCGGCGTGCGCGCCGAGCTGGCCCGCGAGGACGCCATCGAGGTGGTGGGTGAGGCGGGCACCGTCGGGGAGGCCGTCTCCGGCATCCTGACCACCGCACCGGACGTCGTGCTGCTCGACGTGCACATGCCCGACGGTGGCGGTGTCGCCGTGCTGCGCGGCGTGGCCGACGGTGCCCCGCGCGCGAAGCTGGAGAAGGCGCCGGTCTTCCTGGCGCTCAGCGTGTCCGACGCCGCGGAGGACGTGATCGCCACGATCCGCGCCGGCGCCCGCGGCTACGTCACGAAGACCATCTCGGGGCAGGAGCTGGCCGATGCGGTGCGCCGCGTCGCGGAGGGCGACGCGGTCTTCTCTCCGAGGCTCGCCGGTTTCGTGCTCGACTCGTTCACCGGCCGCTCGCCCGTGCCGGAGCCCGCGCTGGACCCGGAGCTCGACTCGCTCACCCCTCGTGAGCTGGAGGTGCTGCGCCTGCTCGCCCGGGGGTACACCTATCGGGAGATCGCCGAGGACCTGTTCATCTCGGTCAAGACCGTCGAGACGCACGCCTCGAACGTGCTCCGCAAGACGCAGCAGAGCAACCGCAACGCCCTGACCCGCTGGGCGCACACGCGCCACCTCGCGGACTGATCGCGGGGCTCAGCCCAGGGCGATGATGACGCCCGCGACGATCGCGGCGAGCAGGATGAAGCCGCCGATGATCCATGCCGCGAGCACGGCGTTCGACATCTTCGACGGCGGCGCGACGGGCGGCGGCGTGTAGGTGCTCGGCCGCGGCGCGGGAGGGACGGGGCGCTTGCGCTCGATCGGGCCCGACGATGCCGTGCGCGCCGACCCCGCCCGGTCGCCGGGCGTCCGCTCGCCGGCGGACCGTCGGAGCCAGACGGCCGGCGCGCCGTCCCCGGCCTGGAGCGGTGCGCTGAGGATCGCCGCGGGATTGCCGCCGCCGGCGGCGACCACGGCGAGCCGGTCCCGCGCCTCGGTGAGCGAGGGGCGGCGCTTCGGGCTCGGCTGCAGCATGTCGAGGATCACGTGGATCAGCGGACCGTCGTGCTTGGGCGGATTGATCTGTCCCAGAGCGACTTTGTGCAGTAGAGCGATCGAGTCCTCGTCGACGCCGAAGGGCGGCGCACCCTCGAGCGCGGTGTACAGCGTGGCGCCCAGCGAGTACAGGTCGGAGGCCTCCGAGGGCTCGGTGCCCCGGGCGACCTCGGGCGCGAAGTAGGCGGGCGTGCCGGTGATGATGCCGGCGGGGCCGGCCTCGTCGCCCTTGGCCCGGGCGATGCCGAAGTCCGAGAGCTTGACGGTGCCCGACGCCCGGCCGCGGTTGGCGATGAGGATGTTGCCGGGCTTGATGTCGCGGTGGATGATGCCCGATTCGTGGGCCTCGATGAGGGCATCGGCCATCTGTGCGCCGATCTGCGCGACCTGCCGCTCCGGCATCGTGCCCGTCATGTGCAGGACCTGGGCGAGCGAGCGGGAGGGTAGGTACTCCATCACCAGCCAGGGCTCGCCGCGGTCGAGGGCCACGTCGTACATCGCGACGGCGTTGCGGTGCTGCAGGCGTGCCGCGAGACGCCCCTCGTGCAGTGCGCGCCGGCGGAGCTCCTGCGCCTCCTCCTCGGTGAGGCCCGCGGTGGAGATCACCTGCTTGGCGGCCACGTCGCGCTCCAGGCGTTCGTCGCGGGCCAGCCACACGGCGCCCATGCCGCCGCCGCCGATCTTGGAGGTCAGGCGGTATCGTCCGGCAACGAGGTAGTCGGGCCCGGGAACGCCCCTGATCGCTCCGCCCGCACCCGTCGATTCCGCCACGCCGTTGATCCTAAGGGTCAGGCCCGGCGCGCGCGGTACGCGGCCACGTTCAAGCGGTTGTTGCACCCGTCGTCGCAGAATCGGCGGGAGCTGTTGCGGCTGAAGTCCACCAGCACGCCCGCGCAGTCCGGCGCGGCGCAGCGGCGCAGCCGATCGAGGGCACCGGCGCGCACCACGTCGACCATGCCCATCGCGGGCTCGGCGAGGAAGCGCTCCGCGATCGGCGTCGCGTCGTTCCAGCCGTGCAGGTGGTACGGCCAGTCGTCGTGCCGGACGAGCTGCGGGAGGACGGCCGCATCGCGCAGCATCCGGTTCACCAGGTCGACGGTGCCGGCCTCGTCGCCCGCGAGGTCCCAGAGGCCCCGCAGGACGCGCCGCACGGCGTGTACTCGGCTCAGCTCGTCCTCACGCAGGGGGATCGGTCCGGTCCATCCCCAGCGCTCGACGAAGGCGCGCAGCGCATCGACGTCGGGCAGGCGCTCGACGCGTTCGGTGCGCGCGTCGGGGGCGGTGTTCACCAGGTCGGCGGCGCTCGCGAGTGCGGATCGGGTGTCGTAGGAGAACATGACGCTGCGAATGCTAACCGCAGCGGTGTCGGGGTCGCTACTCTCATCGGGTGTCCAGCCCGCTTGGAATCACCCCAGACGAAACTCTCCGCAAAGGTCTGCAGAGTCGCCACATCAGCATGATCGCGCTCGGCGGCGCGATCGGCACCGGCCTGTTCGTGGCGTCCGGCGCCACGATCAGCAAGGCCGGCCCCGGTGGCGCCCTTCTGGCCTACGCGCTCATGGGCGTCATGGTCTTCTTCCTCATGCAGAGCCTCGGCGAGATGTCGGCCTACATGCCGTGCAGCAACCCGTTCGAGGAGTACGGCACCCGGTTCGTCAGCAAGTCCTTCGGTTTCGCGGCCGGATGGAACTACTGGTTCAACTGGTCGATCACGCTGGCCGCGGAGGTGGTGGCGGGCGGCCTGATCATGAAGTTCTGGCTGCCCGACGTGCCCTCGTGGCTGTGGTCGCTGATCTTCCTGGCGGGCCTGTTGGCGTTGAACCTGTTCGCGGTGAAGGCCTTCGGCGAGGCGGAGTTCTGGTTCGCCTCGATCAAGGTGATCGCCGTGGTGGTCTTCCTGATCGTCGGCGTGCTCATGGTGCTGGGTGTGGTCGGCGACGGCCCGTCCCCCGGTTTCTCGAACTGGACCGTCGGCGATGCGCCCTTCGTGAACTGGCCGCTCGGCATGCTCTCGGTCTTCCTCATCGCCGGCTTCGCCTTCCAGGGCACGGAGATGATCGCGGTCGCGGCGGGAGAGGCGATCGAGCCGAAGAGCGCCATCCCGCGGGCGGTGCGCACCGTCTTCTTCCGCATCCTGGTCTTCTACATCGGGACGCTGACGATCATCTCCTTCCTCATCCCGTACACCAGCCCCGAGCTGCTGGACGCCTCGGAGGAGAACGTCGCCGTCGCGCCGTTCACGCTGGTCTTCAAGCTGGCTGGCATCGACGCCGCGGCGTCGATCATGAACGCCGTCATCCTCATCGCCATCCTCTCCGCCGGCAACGCCAGCCTGTTCGCCGCGACCCGCGCGCTGTACGGGCTCGGGGTCGACGGGAACGCCCCGCGGATCTTCGCCAAGGTCTCCCGGTCGGGCGTTCCCGTGGCGGCCACGGCGGCGACGGTGGCCATCGGCGCGCTGTGCTTCCTGACCAGCTTCGTCGGCGACGGTGCCGCGTACACCGCGCTGGTCGCGGCCTCGTCCGTGGCCGGTTTCGTGACCTGGATCGGCATCGCATGGGCGCACTACAAGTTCCGGAGGGCGTGGAACGTGCAGGGCCGCTCGCTCGACGCGCTGCCGTACAAGGCGTGGCTGTACCCGGCGGGACCGATCGTGGCGCTGCTCATGTCCATCGCGGTGATCGCGGGCCAGGGCTATCTCGCCTACCAGGACTCCGGCTCGGGCCCCAGCATCGGTCTCTGGTTCACCACGTACGCGGCCCTGATCCTGTTCCTCGGGCTGTGGTGGGGGCACAAGCTGATCACCAGGACACCGACCGTCGACGCGGCGACGGCGGACCTGTCGCCCGTCGCGGCCGCCTCCGCGCACCACGATCCGAACCGCGTGGGCTGATACTCCGATCGCTCGATGAAGGCGGATCGCCCCGGTATGCGGGCGATCCGCATGCATTCGTCCGGGCGCGGTGAAGTCGGACGCGGCGATCTTCGGGAGTGGCGGCTGGGATCACTTCATGAGAGCACTGATCGTTTGCGCGCCGCGGGATAGGCACTAGGGGCAGCCCTCAGCGCACACCTGAAGACCTTGTTCGACTGTCTCGCGTGACCGACGCGACCACAAGCCCTGAACGTCAGCTTGCCGCATGTCAGGAGCTATGTCAGGCACGTGGGTACGACGTGGTTGGTGTGGCCGAAGATGTCGATGTGTCGGCAGGTAAGAGCTCGCCGTTCGATCGTCCGCAGCTTGGTCGTTGGCTTCGTGATCCCGCGCAATACGACGTGATCGTGTTCTTCCATGTGGACGGGTCAAGCTCCGAGGCGCGTAGCAGCGCCTGAGATCGGTGCTGAGAGCCCAACACGCGCTCACCGGAGGTCGTGCATGCGGCGAATCGGTCACAGCATGTCGGGATTACCTGGGATGCTTTCTGCGTGGCCGTGAAGATTAAGCCCCCTGAGGCGAACACCGAATTCAGTCTTGCGAACTGGTCTTACAACCTCGACGCCTCGCGAGTCGACCCGTGGCACGATGACATGGGTTTGTTCCACTACACCGATATTGGAGGCTTGTGGGGGATACTTTCAAGCAGTCAAATCTGGGCCACTCATACCTACTACCTAAACGACTCGTCCGAGATCGAGTTTGGCCTATCCTGGATCAATGAATTGCTCAAGCATGGTGAGAAGGAGGCCGCGAAACTGGTCGACAAGGAGGCTGACGAGGAATGGACTAGCACGGCGAACGTCCTGCACAAGCTGTACCAGTTCGTGGGTGCTGCAGCATTGACCTCGCGCGACACCTTGCTTCGGGACAGCGCTCCGTTTGTCTCATGTCTGTCGTGTGCAAGCGACTCACTGACGCAGTGGCAGGCGTATGGCAACCGAGGCGGGGGGTACTCAATTCAGTTCGACGGACAAGCGTTTGAAGAATCGATCCAACAGGTGGATGAGAGTGGTGCCACGCTAACAGACCAGCCAACGATCACTGCAGCGCTTGTTGAGTATCAGACATGGAACCTGCAAAAGCGCGTAGACGAAGCGGTGAACGATTTTCTCCAGGGAACTCGAGCAGGGAAGGAAGGCGATCTAACCTACGATCAATCCCCGTCTCTTCGGGCGTTTCTTAGGCGACTAGTCGAGATATCAATGCTCTTGAAGCACCAGTCCTTCTGGCCGGAGCGGGAACGACGTATCTGTATATCTGGCGGTGCGGAGACCTTCTATTCACAGTCCGCATTAGGGTTGATTCCGCGAATGCGGATCGGTTTCGATCCCAAGTCTGTGCGTGAGGTTATGGTTGGTCCGGGCCCGCATGAAGAGGCCCGAAAATACTCGATCGAGAGATTCTTAGCCGGTCAACCTGACCTGAGTCACGTCGCGGTGACCACATCCGACGTCCCTTACAGGGCGCCCTGAGCCGGGTCTATTCCACCGCCCCCGCATGAGAGCGGAGGCGATGTTCCCGTTGGGTGTGGTCAGGCTTCGTCGGTCGCGTCGTCGGCCTTGGTGCGCTTGGCCTCCTGCTCCTTGAGGTAGGCCCCGTACTGGCGCTTGAGAGCGGTCAAGTCCTTGGAGCCGAACGCGTAGCGTGCATGTCCTTCCTCGGCGCGCTTATCGTAGCCGACCGCGCGGAGGAACTTGCGAGACGCCATAGCGTCGGGAGTCCTGACCTTCTCGGCGGCCTCGATGCTGGTGAAGTTGTTGGTAGCCACGATGATTGGTCCTTTCGGTGGGGTCGTGAGCTTTGCTCACGGTTGAACGTGAGGACCATAAGTGACTGGGGCCGGCACTCCAAGGCGTAGGGAAAGAGCCACGTCAGCGCCGTGACCAGCAACAGCACGTGCAGCACGTCCACACGGCTCCCGAGCGCAATGCTGCGCGCCCGACTGCGCAATGCGCGCACATCGACGTGTACACGCGTACGTGAGGCGCGCGGGACGGCTTGGGAACCGATCGCCTGGCTGGTGCGTCTAACCAATATGGGCGATGAACTGAACAGGTTGCTTGAGGACTGCTGGGTGGCGTGGATCAGTACGTAAGGTGTGGAAACGCCGCCAGAGTTGGACCGCGCGCGTCCTTGCCGACAACGCCAAATGGAAGTCTCCGTCAGTTCACAAGGATGTGCCGATTACACCGAAGGCCGCCCAGTCGTAGTACCTAAAAGCTGGCGCCGCAGGATCGCCCTCCAGTAGCGGAACCCGGTGCTCGGAAAATAGTCTATTGACATCTTCAAGTGTTGAGTTGCGCATCCAGCGAACCACATGTGCAACCGACTCCCGCGTGGTGGCGAATCCAACGTCACCGGCGTGACGAAGCCCCTTCATCGCCGAATAGAACTGCACGCTGAATGCGAAAGCAACGTAATCCTTCACCGGCCATGATGTCCCGATGCAGTACCTGGCACCCGCGTAGAATATAGCCGACTGAATGCTGAGGTATTCGTCTTGCTGCATGAAGTTGAGCGCTAGTCCTGACTGGCATGATCCCAGGACTACCAGATCATTGCAAATCTCCAACCCAAGTAGATCTCCGACAGTTACACGTTCCCCGTAGGTTACAATCGCTGAAAAATACGGATTGGGGTCTGCGTATGAGTGCCCCGTAAAATGCGTGGCCAGAGATCTGGCAAGTGAGTTTGACAGAGAATCAAATGTCGCCGGGCTGGTCTCAACTTCGATAGAGTCGCATATCGAAGACAGGACTCTAGGCTCGTGCTGGGACCACGGGAGCGGGTCGAACCCAGGAGCAGAGCTAGCCTCTTCAATCGCAATCAAGGGTCGACGCTGATGCCGCTGAGCGCGAGCAACGGAATTCTTGTAAGCGATGTTCCTTGACGGAGAATTGCTTACCCGCTTTTCGTCGTTCGAAACGGCCTCGCCTAGCATACCTATTGACCACACGGGAAAGGCTTGGTAGTAGCCCCCTGGCATCAGGACGATCTCGGCCCCAGAAGCTTCAAAGATCCAGTCTCCCACAGGCGCTATTGCACGCGCGATCTCTTGTGCCGTATTCGCCGCGGTCGGCCCTTTTGCGTTCTGCTCGAGTAGCAGTCCAGAGCCCGTGATATTCGCGAAAAGGGCTGACAATTTGGAACCATTAAGAGAAGGGAACTCGCGCCCGGAAAAGTTCCCGTCTCGGAGACACACCGCGTATGTCCCCATCGGACTATTCGTGACATGCACCCAGGTTAAAGAATCGACGACATTACTTAACCTGTCGGTGTCATCGTTCAGGGTCTTCGACGATACGAGCCCACGTGTTGCCTCTAGTAACTCGAACGAATCTTGCCACTCTCCCAATCGAGCCAACTCGCAGGCAATGAAGCGGAACTCAAGGGGATTCCTCGCCAGAAGTCTCTCGATGTCGCGATCAGACCAAGTAGCTCGAAGTGTTCGGATGCATTGCCCAGAACGCTTCATCAAGTTCCGATATCGTCCGTCCTCGGGGGGAGCAACACTGTCTTGCCATTTCATGCATTTTACTGCCCACATGAGGAACAGCTCCGACTGCCCTGAAGAAAATAAGTTGTCCATCGCACTATATGGGAAGTCAACTTCCTGGCGTGCCATCCGTCGCAGATTGTACAGTTTGAGATGGATCGGGGCATGTGTCGATGTAGTCGCGTCTAGGTAGCTTTTCGCCCGCCTAATGCAATCCTCAAACATCGGAATCTTGGCGATCGCGGCCTGTGTGATTGGTTCAGGTTTAGGCACCCATTCAGGAAGCGAGTCTAGGCCTAGTGCAGCAAAATTGGAAACTATTGCTGATACGTATTCTGCTTTCGATAGTCCCCTAAGGTCTACGTTCTCTGACTCGGGAATTGAGCTTGAATAGGCCTTGTCTCTGGCCAAGTCGAGTTCGTGGGACAACCAGCGGGTAAGCGCTTCCAGCACGGCGTCCTGGTATATCGAACGAGGCACCCTCTCCTTGTTCGCTACAAACAGCTTGTTCGCTCTATTTAGCTTTCGAAGCACGTTCCTGTACGCAGCCGACCGCTCCGTTTTCGGCAATCTCCCGACTTGCTGGGTCTCGATAACTGCGAGATTGGTCAGACCGTAGGCGAAATCTGCTGAGCCAGGCGCTCGCATTTTTAATGCACGGCGAAGCGTAGCTGCCGCAGATTCCTGCTGGGCGGGAGTGGCATTATTCATCTCTGCGATTGCTAACGCACCATTAGTAAGTTGCATTGCTCCCAGGTTCTTTTCGCCCCGGACGAGAAATCGTTCGCCGATTTCGTACATCAACTGAGAGGCCCGAAGGCGCGCCTCATCCCTGTTCGGGACAACAACCCACTCCAGCAACATCGCTAAGCGCGCTTCACAATCCTCTTCGTAGCCGAGGTTGTTCGCTTTGGAAATCCCTGCCGCCCAGCCGTAAAGCTCGGCAGCCTTTTCCGCGTCCGAGAATGGGCACTCGCGACGAGTCAGGCGGACCGCCTCGTCAAACCTCTCTTTGCCCAACGTGTGGGCAGTCTCACTCTCGGCGTAGATTGTGTCGCCTGAGAACCGACCGGCCTCGAAGGCGTACTCAAGCTTCTCGATCAGGTCGGAGGTAGTGGTCATGCTTACACGCTATATTGAGGCGAACCAGTGTGGGTGTAAACATGTACCTTGGGATACTTGACTGCTGTCATTCCGAGGGCTGTGGCCGGATGCCGAGGTGATGGGCGCGACGCATCGCCTCGCTGTGGGAAAGCGGCTGTGAGCTGCGCCGATCCCGTGATGCGCCGTGCGCATCGCGCTACGGAAACCTCTCCTACCTCGACGCTTGACGGCGTTCGGAGCGCGGATCTACGCTGAGATCAGATCGAACAGAAGTTCTAGTCATGTCTTCCCCGTGGCTCGGCTTCCGCACTGATCGGTGACGCGGGATCCGAAAGTAGGGGAGGGGTGTGACAAGTGTCCGCACGTGTTCAAGCGCTGGCCGGAGACCGCGAGGAGAAGCTGGCGGAGCTGCGCAAGCGGCTCGCGGCGCTACCGGAGAAGCATCGTCCGGCGAAGGCGCGCGCACCGAGGGAGGTGCCGCTGCAGGATGAATCCGCGCAGATCGGAACGGGTGTGCTGCCGGTCCATGAGGAGCTCGCCCGGATGCTTCCGGGCGGGGGCCTGCCGCGCGGCGCCGTCGCCGAGATCGCGGGCGCGGGCTCGCTCGCGGTCTCGCTGGTGGCCAGCGTCTCGCGGGCGGGATCGAGCGTCGCTCTGTGCGGCGTGTCCGGCTTCGGTATGGCCGCCGCACTCGAACAGGGGGCCGATCCGGAGCGGATCGCGCTCATCGAGGGCCCGCTCGCGGATCCGGTGGCCGTCGCCTCGATCCTGCTCGACGGTGCCGACGTGGTGCTGTGCGAGCTGGGCGGCATCGCGGTGCCGCCCAGCCGGGGCCGGGCGATCGCCGCCCGGGCCCGTTCCCGGGGATCGGTGCTGCTGGTCACCGGCGGTCGCTGGGAGGGCGCCTCGCTGCACCTCGGGGCGCGGGTGCAGGGATACACCGGCCTCGGCTCCCGCCCCGGCCGCGGCCGGATCCGCGGGATCGACCTGGTCTTCTCCGCCCGCGGCCGCGGTTGCGTCAACCCCTACCGGGGCGCGGCACCGTCGAACACCGGACTGGCGGTGGCCCGGTGACCGCGACCGTCGCGAAGGAGCAGCGCATCCTCGCGCTGTGGTGCCCGGACTGGCCCGCGGCCGCCGCGGCGGCGGATGCGGATCTGGCGCCCGACCACCCGGTCGCGGTGCTGCACGGCAACCGCGTCGTGGCGTGCAACGCCGCAGCCCGGGCCGATGGGGTGCGGCGCGGCATGAAGCGCCGCGAGTCGCAGGCCCGATGCCCGGGGCTGCACGTCACCCAGGCCGACGAGGGGCGCGACGCGCGACTCTTCGAACCCGTGGCGGGAGCCGTGGCCGCGCTGATCCCGCTCATCGAGGTGCTGCGCCCGGGCCTCGTGGTGATCCCCGCACGGGGCGCGGTGCGCTTCTTCGGCGGCGAGGAGCAGGCGGCGGAGCGACTGGTGGACGCGGCGTCGTCGGTGGGGGTGGAGTCCCTCGTCGGCATCGCCGACGAGGTCTTCACCGCGGCCCTGGCCGCCCGGCGCGGGGTCGTCGTGCCGCCGGGGGAGTCGCCGCTCTTCCTGTCGCCGCTGCCCATCGCCGAGCTGGGGGCCGAGCCGGCGCTCGCCGCCGGCGATCGCACCGAGCTGCTGGATCTGCTGCGCCGGTTGGGGCTGCGCACCGTCGGGGCCTTCGCGGCGCTCTCCGCGACCGACGTCGCCACCCGCTTCGGGACCGACGCGATCGCCGCGCACCGGCAGGCCCGCGCAGTGCCGGACCGGCCGCCGTCCACCGCGGCCCTGCCGCCCGGGCTGGAGGTGGAGCTGCGGCCGGATCCACCGATCGACCGGGTCGACGCGGCGGCCTTCGCCGGCCGCGCCCTGGCCTCGGAGCTGCACGGGAAGCTGTCCGCGGCGGGCGTGGCCTGCCTGCGGCTGGAGGTCTCGGCGATCGCGGAGAACGGCGAGCGGCACAGCCGGATCTGGCGCTGCGCCGAACCGCTCACCCCCGAAGGCACTGCGGACAGGGTGCGCTGGCAGATCGACGGCTGGCTCACCGGGGGCCGGGGTGCGAAACGGGGCGCGGGTTCGGGCGCGGGCCCCGGAGCGCCCATCTCCCTGTTGCGGCTCGAACCGGTCGAGGTGGTGGACGCGGGCGCGCTCCAGGCGGGCATGTGGGGTGACGATGCCGATGCCGCCGCCCGGTTCCGCCGGGCCCTGGTCCGGGTGCAGGGACTGCTCGGGGGAGAGGCGGTGCGGATGGCGGTGCGCAGCGGCGGCCGCGGTCCGGCCGAGCGGGTCACCTGGGTACCGCTGGGCGACGAGGTGGTCCCGGCGCACGATCCGGCGGCGCCGTGGCCGGGGCGGATGCCGGAACCCGCGCCCGCGGTACTGATCACGGGTGCCGCGGTCACGGTGACCGATGCCGCGGGGGAGGCGGTACGGGTCACCGAGCGCGGGGCCTTCACGGGCGAGCCCACGCACCTCGCCTGGGGCTCGCGCGACTGGACGCTCAGCTGGTGGGCGGGGCCGTGGCTGATCGACGAGCGGTGGTGGGCGGACGGCACCGCCGAGCCGCGCGCCCGCGCCCAGGTACTGCTCGAGCCGGCGCCGGGCCGTGACGACGGGCGGGCGCTGCTCCTGCAGTACGCCGGCGGATGGGAGGTGGAGGGCGTGTACGAGTAGCGCCGCCCTCGCGGGTCAGCCCGCGCTGCCGGAGAAGGCCACCGAGAGATAGGGGTTGGTGTCGTCGGCCGGCGCTGCGCGGAACCGGTTCCGACGGTGCTTCGCTCGCTTCCCGGGCGTGAGCGCCGTGCCCTCGGGCCGGACCGGGTCCGCGTCGTCGGATGCGGCCGGCGCAGCGGAGGCCTCGGCCTCGTCGGCGGGAGTGTCCTCGATGGGCGTGCCGTCCTCCGCCACGACGGGTGGCAGCACGCGACCGTGGCCGGTCTCGGCGGTCTCCGCCGTACCATTCTCCGCCGCAGCGGTATCCACGGCCTCAGAGCCGGCGACGGCCTCGGGCTCGGCGACTACCTCGGCGTCGGAGGCGTCCGTCCGGCGGCGCAGCAGGTGCGCGACGCCCAGCGAGACCAGGTAGGTCACGGTGCCCGCCGCGCCGCCGACGACCAGCGCCCACGCGAGGGGACGCGCGATGCCGGGATCGGGTGCCGGGGCAGGAGCGCTGGTCACGGAGCGCAGTCGCGTCTGCGTGAGGGCGAGCTGTCCGTCGATGGCGCCCAGTGCCGTCTTCAGCTGGCCGACGCCGGTGGTCAGATTGGCGACGGAGGCGTTGACGTCCTTGCGGGCCGAGGCCAGCTTCGTCAGTCCGTCCCGCAGCTGCCGGGCGGCGCTCCGCGCGGAGGCCAGCGAGGCGTCCGCGTTCGCGGAGGCGCTGCTCAGGCTGCCCGTCATGGTCGAGAGAGTGCTGCGCAGCCCCGCCACGTCGTCGAGTGCGCCCACGCCCTTCGAACCCGCCAGCGCGCGGTCGAGCTGCGCGACCGCCTCGGCCGACCCGGGCGACGGATGCTCGAGGAGGCGTCCCCGCAGCGCCACCAGCGTCGCGCGGGTACCGGCGGTCACCTGCTGCAGGCCCTGCGTCCGCTCGAGGGCGCCGCCCAGGGCCGCCGTCGCGCGGTTCACCTGGTTCAGCGCCGCGGACAGGGAGGAGGCCTCATCGAGCCCGGAGACCAACTGTTCCGCACCGGTTTTGGCGGTGTCGACGCTGTCGAAGATCTGCGGCACCGAGCTCGCCGAGGTGTTCAGCCCGGTGCTCGCGGAGACGACCGCGTTGGACAGCAGCCCGAACAGGGCGCGGGACTCATCGGCCGCCTTGAGGGCGACGCGCGTGTTCTCGGCGTTCTCCCGTTCCTGAGCGGGGGCGGGCGGAGTGGTCCCCGCGGCCACGAGGAAGGCGGCGCCACCCGCGACCAGCGCGATCAGCACGGCGAGCAGCGCGGTGCCCGTGAGGGCCCACGCGGAACGAGCCGCCGCGCGGAGCGGGCGGGTCAACGTCGAGGTCATGTCTCAACCTTAACGTGAAGTCGAGACTTTGGCGAAAAGATAACCCTGAGAACAATTTTGATGCAGCAATAGTAGACGCGGGTTCGGGTGTTAAGTGCCCGGGCGGCTGACCGTTCCCATGAGTAAGGGGAGCCCGGTCGCCGTGTCCACCACGGAGTACGCGAAGGCACGGTCCACGACGAAGGGGGCGGGTCCGGGCGCGGGCTCGGGGGCTGCGGGAGTCGTCGCGGCGTCCGACGCGGTGCCCTTCTCGCCCACGGTGAGTACGGCGGCGGCGCGGGCGTCGGCGAGCGTCGGGGATCCCGGGGCGATGCCGTCCAGCCCCGGGCCCGCGAACAGCCCCGTCAGGCCGGCATCCCGGAGCGGGGCCACGAGCGAGGTCCACGTGGCGGCGCGCCACTTCGGCAGGCTGACCTCGTGCAAGGCCGACGGTGCGCCGGCCAGCGCGATCCGTGCCGCGGTGGCATGACCCTCGCTCGCGGCGTCGGCGAGCGGTGTCCCGGGCGTGGGAACCACGATCTGCAGCGCCAGCGTCGTCCCGTAGTCGAGCTGCAGGGCGGTGTAGCCCTCGCCGGCGGCCACGCGCGCGGGCACGGTGCCGTGCATGGTGGCCGGATCGAGCACGGTGCCGTCGGCGGCGGTGAACGGTGCGGGCCGGGTGCGGGCGGCGTCGAAGGGCGAGCGCCACGCGGCGGCGAGGTAGGCGGTGGTCGCGGCGGCGAGCCGGGTGTCCGGATCGGTGCGCAGCGGGGCGGAGGTGAAGCTGCTGCCGGTGTTCACCGCGACCCACTCGCCCAGCGGCTCGCCGATGCCGGGGCCGAAGTCCACGGGGTAGACGCCGGTGTCGTAGGAGGCGGAAAGGCGGTCCAGGTAGTCGGCGCGCACGCGGCGGTCCTCGGGCTGCTTCGCCGTCAGTAGTGCCACCTGCGACTGGAACAGCGGCGTCGGGGGCGGGGAGCTCGCGGGGACGGTGCCGGGGTCTCCCGCCCACTGCGCGGTCTGGCCGGTGAGGGCCGCCATCGCCCGCGGCAGGTTCCCGGCCGCACCGAGCCCGGCGGTGTCGAGCTGCCCGGCGGTCTCGTCCTTCGCGCCGGCTCGGAGCATGCCCAGCAGGTTCAGGACGGACCAGGGCGAGACGGCGGTGCTCCCCGCGCGGGGATCGCCCACCGCGAGCCGCGCTCCCAGGCGGGTGGCCGCGGCCACCAGTGCGGTCACGTCCGCGCGGGTCTCGTCGACGCCCACCTGCTCGAAGCGGGCCTTCGAGCGTTCGAGGGAGAGGGCCTCGGGCGCCGACGGGGCGCCGCCGCACGCCGCGAGGGTCCCCGCGACGAGCAGCGCCACCACGGCGCGCCGGATCTGCATGGGGCCATCGTATCGGCCCGGACTCAGGCGCCCGCGCGCTCCAGTAGGGCGCGACCGTTGTGCCACAGCACCTTGCGCATCCACTCGTCGCCCAGGCCCAAGCGGGCGAGGCCGAAGAGCTGGTGCGCGTAGTCGTACGGGATGTTGGGGAAGTCGCTGCCCAGCACCACCTTGTCGGCCAGCGCCCCGAGCCGCTCGACGTAACCGGGCGGCATCGGTGCGGTGCGCTGGGTGAAGTCGGTGGCCGCCATCGTGGTGTCGAGGTGGACGTTCGGGAAGCGCTCGGCGAGATCGGCGAAGCGGTCGTACTCCGGCATGCCGAGGTGGGCGATGACGAGCGTCAGCTCGGGGTGGCGCCGGAGCACCTCCGCCACGCGGTCGGGACCCGTGTACGGGCCCTCCACGGGGCCGGAGCCGGCGTGGATCACCACGGGGATCCGTGCCGCTACAAGGGTCTCCCATGCGGGGTCGAGCAGCGGGTCGTCGGGCGCGAAGACGCCCACCTGGACGTGCATCTTGAACAGTCGGGCGCCGTCGGCGACGGCCTGCGCGACGTACTCGCCCACCCCCGGCTCGGGATAGAGCGTGGCGCAGTGGATCGCGTCGGGCACGCGGCGCGCGAACTCCGCGCACCAGTCGTTGAGCCACACGGCCATCCCGGGCTTGTGCGGGTAGGTCAGCGCGGGGATCGCGCGCACGCCCATGCCGCGGATCAGGTCGAGCCGCGTGTCCTCGTCGAACCGGTAGCGGATCGGCCATTCCCGGCCGTACTCCGCGCTCGCGCGATCGAAGAAGTCCCACACCTTGACCAGCATCGGCTCGGGGAGGAAGTGCACGTGGATGTCCGCGAGGCCGGGGATGCCGAGGGCCTCCAGGTAGGCGGGGATCTCCGCATCGGAGGTCGGTCCCGGCGTCGTGGTCGGACTGCTCATACGGTCAATGTACCCACCTCGGTGATGCGCCGTTCACCGAAATGCGCAGCCGGTAAACTGGGTCTCCACGTGATGTTCGGGGGTGTGATGGTGGACGCGGGGAGCACCCGGTGGTTGTCGGACGAGGAGATGGCGGCGTGGCTGCCCTTGATCCACGTGGCGATGCGACTGCCGGCGAAGCTGGACACACAGCTGCGGGCCGACGCCGGGATCACCCATTACGAGTTCATGGTGCTCTCGCAACTGTCCCAGGCCCCGCAGCGCACCCTCGGGCTGTCGGCGCTGGCGGAGGCCGCCAACTCCTCGCCCTCGCGCCTGTCGCACGTCCTGCGGAAGCTGAGCGAACGCGGCTGGCTGGTGCGGCACGCGGAGGGGCGGTCCGCGTACGCCGAGCTCACCGACGAGGGTTTCGCGGCGCTCGACGGCGCGGCCCGTGGCCACGTCGAGGAGGTGCGCCGGCTGGTCTTCGACCGCCTCACTCCGGGCGACGTCACCGCGTTGCGCGCCGCGCTCTCCAGGATCACCCCCGGCCTCGCCGACGAGGGCTGACGGGGCTCACGCCACCGCGGCCACGGCGCGCATCAGGAGATCCCGCGGCGTGCGCAGCCGCGACGTGAGGGCGGTGTGCCGCATCATCCGCGAGAGCAGCATGGTGCGCTGTCCGGCCCGGCGCCGTGCCGCCTCGTAGGCGCGCAGGGCGGTAGCCGCATCGTCGACGTCCGCGGCCGCGCCGAGGGCATCGGCCAGCGCCGCCGCGTCCAGCAGGGTCTCGCAGGCCCCGCGCCCCAGGTTGGGAGCCATGGCGTGTGCGGCGTCGCCGATCAGGGCGACGTTGTCGCGCACGATCCGTGGCAGCCGCGGCAGGTCGCGCGAGCGGTAGTGCAGCGCCGTCTCCACCTCGATGCCTTCGATGGTCCGGGTCACCCGCGGATCCCAGTCGCGGTACATGGCCCGGAGGAAGCCGCGCGGATCGGTGTCCGGGTCCGGGGTGCCCGCGGGGACGGCGCGCGGGTCGAATTCGGAGTACCAGTTGATGTAGCCGCCGTCGCGCGGCGTCACGCCGAACAGTCTTCCCGGACCCCAGTACTCGGTGAACGTGTCGGTCTCACCGGGGCAGCGCCCGATGAGCACGTCGACACCGAGCGGACGCGGCGCCACCTCGTGTCCGACGACGTGCGTGCGGGTGATGCTGCCGATGCCGTCGGCACCGACGATCACGTCGTGGTCCAGGCCGGCCAGGTCGGACCGCCTGTCTCCGAAGCGGATCGCCGGTGCGCACGCCGCGAGTGCCTCGAGGAGGCGCGGCCGCGAGATGATGACGGTGGCGCCCTTGGCCTGGATCTCGGGGCCGAGCCGGTGGCCGTCGGTGCTGCGGATCTCGGCGATCCGCTGGTCGATGCCGATCGCCCGCACCGCGTCCGCCGCTCCCACCCGCTCGAGCACGGCCATGGCCTCCGGCCACATTCCCAGGGCGGTGCCGGTGGTGGGCAGCGACGAGGCGCGTTCGAAGATCTCCACCTCCCATCCCTGTTGAGTGAGGAGTGCGGCGGTGGCGAGGCCGCCGATTCCGCCGCCGATGATCGCTGCCGTGGTCATGACTCCACCGTACTACATACGTAGTATTGGGTACAGTCCTCGCTCATGGGAAGACGTCACGAGGTCCTGGACGGGGCGATCGAGGTGCTCGGCACGCTCGGGCTCCGCGGACTGACGCACCGCGCCGTCGACAGCACTGCGGGGGTGCCCGCGGGTACGACGTCCAACTACTTCCGCTCGCGGGCCGCGCTGGTCCGCGGCGTCGTCGATCGCATGGTCGAGGAGGATCTCGCCTTCTGGGCGGCCTTCGACGGGGTGGAGGAGTCCACGCCGGGCGAAGTGGCGGAGCGCCTCGCGGAATTCGTCCGCTGGTCGATCGGGGCCGGCCGGGTGCGGGGCGTGGCGCGGCTCAACCTGTTCGCCGCGGCCTCGGTGGAGCCGGACCTGCGGGAGCCGCTGCGCCGCGGACGCCGTGCGGTCGAGGAGGTCGGCGAGAAGATCGGCGCCGCGATCGGCCTCGGGATCACCGAGTCCGCACTGGTGATGGACGCCACCGACGCCCTGATCACGCGGCAGCTCGCGATGCCGACGGACGGCTACGACCCGATGCCCGCGCTGCTGGTCCTGCTCACGCGCCTACGCCGCGGATCACCGATCGGTTGATCGAACGTATGAGCGTATTATCGGGGTGTGGGTTGGAGCAACGGGCCGAGCTGGTCGGAGATGGAGCGAGTGCTCTCCGGCCGGGCCCCGGTGCGCCGGGCGGAGGAAGCTCCGGGTGACGGTGGCGACTCCCCGGCGTGGTCCCGCAAGCGGGAGCCCTACGTCCCGCCGCCCGGCGGCGGACCCGGCTCCTCGCGCGTGCCCTACGCGGAACTGCACGCGCACACCGCCTTCAGCTTTCTCGACGGTGCCGCGCAGCCGGAGGAGATGGTCGAGCAGGCGCACGCACTGGGGCTGAAGGCCCTCGCGGTCACCGACCACAACGGCTTCTACGGGGTGGTGCGGTTCGCCGAGGCCGCGCTGGAGCTGGGCGTTCCAACGGTCTTCGGGGCGGAGCTGTCCCTGCAGCACGACGCCGAGCGCACCGGTTCCGAGGATCCGCCGGGTGAGCACCTGCTGGTGCTGGCCCGCGGGCAGGAGGGCTACCGCCGCCTCTCCCGCGCCATGGCGGAGGCGCACATGGAGGCGGGGGAGAAGGGGCTGCTGCGCTTCCATCCGGATCGGCTCGCCGAGTGGGCCGGCGGCCACTGGCAGATCCTCACCGGCTGCCGCAAGGGTGCGGTGCGGCGCGGCCTCGCCGCCCGAGGGGCCGACGGTGCCGCCGCCGCCCTCGCGCAGCTCATCGACCGGTTCGGGGAGGAGCGGGTGAGCATGGAGCTCACCGTGCACGGCGTCCCCGAGGACGACGAGCGCAACCACCTCCTGGCGGGCGTGGCCGCCCGCATGGGGGTGGGCACCGTCGCCACCACGGGCGCGCACATGGCCCGGCCGGACCAACGCCGCCTGGCGTCCACGCTCGCGGCCATCCGGGCCCGCCGCAGCCTCGACGAGCTGGACGGATGGCTTCCGGCGGCGGGTGGCGACCACCTGCGCTCGGGCGACGAGATGGCGCTCCTGCTGCCCGAGCACCCCGGTGCCATCGCGGCCGCGGCCGAACTCGGTGCCGAGTGCGCCTTCAGCCTCAAGCTGATCGCGCCGAACCTGCCGCCCTTCGACGTCCCGCCGGGCCACACGGAGGCCACGTGGCTGCGCGAGTTGACCCGGCGCGGGGCCCTGGAGCGCTACGGCCCGCCGGAGTCGAACCCGAAGGCCTACCGGCAGATCGAGCACGAACTGAACGTGATCGAGACGATGACCTTCCCGGGCTACTTCCTCATCGTGCACAGCATCGTCGACTTCTGCCGGAAGAGCGACATCCTGTGCCAGGGGCGCGGGAGCGCCGCCAATTCGGCGGTGTGTTTCGCGCTCGGCATCACCGCGGTGGATCCGGTGCGCAACCAGCTGCTGTTCGAGCGCTTCCTGGCTCCCGAGCGCGACGGCCCGCCCGACATCGACGTGGACATCGAGTCCGATCGCCGCGAGGAGGCGATCCAGTTCGTCTACGAGAAGTACGGCCGCGAGTACGCCGCGCAGGTCGCGAACGTCATCACCTACCGCGGGCGGTCCGCGGTGCGCGACACCGCGCGGGCGCTCGGCTACTCGCAGGGCCAGCAGGACGCGTGGAGCAAGCAGGTCTCCAGCTACGGCTGGCGGCAGGATCCGGTACCCGAGGGGATTCCGGACCGGGTGGTGGAGCTGGCGGCGCAGATCGCGGACCTGCCGCGGCACCTGGGCATCCACTCCGGCGGCATGGTGATCTGCGACCGCCCCATCGCCGATGTCTGCCCCACCGAGTGGGCCCGGATGGAGAACCGCAGCGTGCTGCAGTGGGACAAGGACGACTGCGCGGCGGCGGGATTGGTGAAGTTCGACCTGCTGGGCCTCGGCATGCTCAGCGCGCTGCACTACGCGAAGGATCTGCTGGGAGAGCACAAGGGCATCGAGGTGGACTTCGCGCAGCTCGACCTCACGGACGAGAAGGTCTACGAGATGCTCTGCCGCGCCGACTCCGTCGGCGTCTTCCAGGTGGAGTCCCGCGCCCAGATGGCCACGCTGCCGCGCTTGAAGCCACGCACCTTCTACGACCTGGTCGTCGAGGTCGCCCTCATCCGCCCCGGTCCCATTCAGGGCGGCTCGGTGCACCCGTACATCCGCCGTCGTAACGGGTTCGAGGAGCCCACCGTCGAGCACCCGTCGATGTGGAAGGCTCTCGACCGCACGCTGGGGGTGCCGTTGTTCCAGGAGCAGCTCATGCAGCTCGCGACCGACGTCGCCGGTTTCAGCCCGTCGGAGGCCGACCAGCTGCGTCGAGCCATGGGTTCCAAGCGCTCCACCGAGAAGATGGAGCAGCTGCGGCAGCGCTTCTACGACGGTGCGCGGCAGCGGCACGGCATCGAGGGGGAGGTGGCCGACCGGATCTTCGAGAAGCTCGCGGCGTTCGCCAACTTCGGTTTCCCCGAGAGTCATTCGCAGTCGTTCGCGTCGCTGGTCTTCTACTCCTCGTGGTTCAAGCTCTACCACCCCGCGGCCTTCTGCGCCGCGCTGCTGCGTGCCCAGCCCATGGGCTTCTACTCGCCGCAGTCCCTCGTCGCCGACGCGCGGCGGCACGGCGTCACCGTGCACGGGCCGTGCGTGAACCGCAGCCTGCCGTGGGCGGACCTGGAGAACGCGGGCATGGAGGTGCGGCTCGGGCTCGCTGCGATCCGCACCATCGGCGACGAACTCGCCGAGCGCATCGTCGCCGACCGCGCCGCGCACGGTCCCTACGCGGGCCTGACGGACCTCACGGGCCGCGTCGAGCTCACCGTGGCGCAGTCCGAGGCCCTCGCCACTTCAGGGGCTCTGGACTGCTTCGGCCGGGACCGCCGGCAGGCGCTGTGGGAGGCCGGCGCCGCGGCGCGGGAGCGCCCCGATCGGCTGCCCGGTACCGCCACCGCGGGCGCGCCGCCCGCCCTGCCCGGCATGAGCGAGACGGAGCTCGCCGCCGCGGACGTGTGGGCCACGTCGGTCACCGTCGGCAAGTACCCCACGGAGTTCCTCCGACCCACCCTCGAGAAGCTCGGCGTCGTCCCGGCCGACCGCCTGCTCGGGCTGCCCGACGGTGACCGCGTCCTCGTCGGTGGCGCCGTCACGCACCGGCAGCGGCCGGCCACCGCGGGCGGCGTCACCTTCATCAACCTCGAGGACGAGACCGGAATGGTGAACGTGGTGTGCAGTCAGGGGTTGTGGGCGCGCTATCGGAGGCTGGCGCAATCGGCGCCCGCGCTGTTGGTGCGGGGGAGGCTGCAGAACGCGGAGGGCGCCGTCACCGTCGTCGCCGACCGGCTGCAGCGGATGGACCTGTCGGTGCCCTCGCGCTCCCGGGATTGGCAGTGAGGATAGCCTTAGGAGGTGATGGAGGAGGCGTACGAACCGGACCGCACCACGGCGCCGGAGCTGCGTGAGGTGCTCGCGGACCTGCGCCACCGCGAACCCGTCTTCCACGGCCCGGCGTGGCGCTCGCTCGCCGACTTCGACGACACCGTGGCACCGGACTTCTGGGAGGTCGGCGCCTCGGGGAAGCGGTACAGCCGCGAGCACGTCCGCAAGGTGATCGAGCAGCGGCTGACCACGCCGCAGGACGAATCGGACTGGGAAACCAGCGAGTTCCACGTCAGGGCGATGGGCGCCTCCGTGTACCTCCTCACCTACACGCTGGTGCAGGGCGAGCGGGTCACCCGGCGGCTCACCGTCTGGCGCCGCCGTGAGAACCGGTGGTCCGTGATGTTCCACCAGGGCACGGTCGTCGAGCGCTGACCGGAGCCCGCGGGCCGACCGGAGACTCCGCCCCGGGATCAAGGCCTACGGGATGAAGCGGTAGCCCATGCCGGGCTCGGTCACGAAGTAGCGCGGGTGCGCGGGGTCCGGCTCCAGCTTGCGGCGCAGCTGCGCCATGTAGACGCGCAAGTAGTTGGTCTCGCGCGAGTACGACGGGCCCCACACCTCGTGCAGCAGGGTCTGCTGCGAGACGAGGCGGTCGGCGTTGCGGACCAGGACGTCGACGATCTTCCATTCGGTGGGGGTCAGGCGCACCGTCGCGCCGTCGCGGGTCACCGTGCGCGCCTCGAAGTTCACCTCGAAGGCCTCGGTCCGCGCGGGGGCCGGGGCGTCCACGAGGCCCGTCCGCCGCACCTGGGCGCGCACGCGGGCGAGGAACTCGTCCATCGCGAAGGGCTTCGTCACGTAGTCGTCCGCGCCGATGTCGAGCGACTCGACTTTGTCGTCGCTGCCGTGCCGCGCCGACAGCACGATCACCGGCGAGGTGCAGAACTCGCGCAGCTTCGCGAGCACCGCGGTGCCGTCGAGATCGGGCAGCCCCAGGTCGAGGACGATCACGTCGGGCGTGCGCTCGCGCGCGATCTGCAGCGCCGACCGCCCGTCGGCCGCGGTCTCCACCTCGTACCCGCGGGCCTTGAGGTTGATCCGCAGGGTCCGCAGGATCGCGGGCTCGTCGTCGACCACCAGAACGAATGTCACGAGACCACCTCACCACTGTCCACCGGCTGCGCGGCGGGCAGGTCCACGATCATCGTCAGGCCGCCGCCCGGGGTGTCCTCCGCGGTGAGCGTCCCGCCCATCGCCTCGGTGAGGCCGCGGGCCACCGCGAGTCCCAGGCCGACGCCGTTGCCGGCCGGTGCGTCGCCCATCCGCTGGAAGGGCTTGAACATCGCCTCGCGCTGCTCCTGGGGCACGCCCGGCCCGCGGTCGCGCACGTGCACCTGCAGCCGGTCTCCGTCGGGCGTGTGGACGCCGGAGACGCCGACCGTGACGGGCCCGCCGCGCGAGTGCCGCACCGCGTTCTCGACGAGGTTGGCCAGTACCCGCTCGAGCAGGCCCGGGTCGGCCAGCGCGGTCGGGGCGTCCTCGGCGAAATCGAAGGCCAGGTCGGCGTCGGGGAGCGCGGTCCAGATCGCGGGCAGCACCTCCTCGATCCCCACCTCGCGGGTCAGCAGGGTCAGCGAATCGGACTGCAGCCGCGACATGTCGAGCAGGTTCCCCACCAGCGAGTCCAGCCGGTCGGCGCTCTCCTCGATGGTCGCGAGCAGCTCGGCCTCGTCCTCGTGGGACCACTCCACATCGTCGCTGCGCAGCGAGCTCACCGCGGCCTTGATCCCGGCGAGCGGCGTCCGCAGGTCGTGTGAGACGGCGCTGAGCAGGGCGGTCCGCGCACGGTTGCCCTCGGCCAGCGCGCGCGCCTGCTTGGCCTCCGCGCTCAGCGCCTCGCGGTCCAACCGGGCGGCGGCGTGCGCCGCGAAGGCGACGAGCAGGCCGTGCTCGGACGCGCTGAGCGGATCGCCGTTGACCGCGAGGGCCACGGTGTCGCCGACCAGCGCGGCGTCCGTGCCCGCATCGGGGCTCAGCGGCGACTCTCGCCGCCCCGCGACCAGCTGCCACGGCGAGTCGGCGTCGGCGCGCCGCAGCAGCGAGGCGCCGCGCAGCCCGAAGGTCACCATGGCCTCGTCCAGCAGGGCGGGGATCTCGTCGTCGGCGTTCTCCGCGGCGAGCAGGGTGTCGGCGAGGCCGCTGAGCACGTCCGCCTCGGCCCGGGCCCGGGCGGCCCGGGCGGTCTGCCGGGCCGCGATCGAGACCACGCTGGCGACGGCGATCGCGGTGAGCACGAACATCGCCACGGCGAAGACGTTCTCGCCGGAGGCCACCGTGAACGTGTACAGCGGTGGCGCGAAGTAGTAGTTGAGCAGTACCGAGCCGAGGATGGCGGCGGGCACCGCCGGGCGGATGCCGCCGACCAGCGCCACCGCCACGGTGAGCATCAGGAAGAGCATCAGCTCGGTGGGCAGCGAGTGCCACTGCCGGGTCTGTGCGAGCAGCGCCGTGAGGATCACCGGCCCGGCGATCGCCAGCACCCAGCCGGCGATGGTGCGGCGCTTCCCGAGCAGCACGGGCTCGGGGCCGTCGATGCGGGGGAGGAGCCTTCGCCGGCCCGCGCCCGCGGCCCGTTCGTGCGTCACGACCTGCACGTCGATGTCGCCGGAGCCCTCGATCACGGCGTCGGAGACGGGCCACCGCACCACCGAGGTCAGCGCGCGGTGCCGGGACTTGCCGAGCACGATCCGCGATGCGTTGACCGAGGTCGCGTACTGCAGGATCGCGGCGGCCACGTCATCGCCGGTGACGATCTGGAAGGTGCCGCCGAGGGACTCCGTGAGCTGGCGCAGTTGCGCCAGCGAGGCGGGCGACGCCCCGGACAGGCCGTCGCTGCGCGCCACGTACACCGCGCGCAGTTCGCCGCCCGCGCCCTTGGCCGCGATCCGGGCGCCGCGCCGCAGCAGCGTGCCGCCCTCCGGGCCGCCGGTCAGCGCCACGACGGTCCGGTCGCGGGTGGGCCACGCGGCGGAGATGCCCTGCTCGGAGCGGTACTGCTCGAGCTTCTCGTCGACCCGGTCGGCGAGCCACAGCAGCGCCAACTCCCGCAGCGCGGTGAGGTTGCCGATGCGGAAGAAGTGCGAGAGTGCGGCGTCCACCTTCGCGGGGGCGTAGATGTTGCCGTGCGCCATGCGGCGCCGCAGCGCCTCGGGTGTCATGTCCACGAGTTGGATCTGCTCGGCCCGCCGCACGACGGTGTCGGGGATCGTCTCGCGCTGCCGCACACCCGTGATCGACTCGACCACGTCGCCGAGGGACTCGAGGTGCTGGATGTTCACCGTCGTGATCACGGTGATCCCGGCGTCGAGCAGCTCGGCGATGTCCTGCCAGCGCTTCTCGTTCCGCGAGCCGGGGGCGTTGGTGTGCGCGAGCTCGTCGACCAGCGCCACCGTCGGGTGTGCGGCGATGACGGCGTCGACGTCCATCTCCTCGAGCACCGCGCCGCGGTACTCGACGCGGCGACGGGGGATCACCTGCAGGCCCTGCACCTGCGCCTCCGTCTGCGGGCGACCGTGGGTCTCGACGTAGCCCACCACGACGG
The DNA here is from genome assembly GCF_007858445.1 of Tsukamurella sputi. GTDB lineage: Bacteria > Actinomycetota > Actinomycetes > Mycobacteriales > Mycobacteriaceae > Tsukamurella > Tsukamurella sputi. The sequence continues at coordinate 333,622 of NZ_VIGV01000004.1, forward strand.
ACGTCCCGCGCGATGCGCGACGCGCGCCCTCGGTGAGCATGGCGTAGGTCTTGCCCACACCCGGCGCGGCACCCAGGTAGACGCGCAGCTGTCCCTTCGGCATGTCGCCCCTCCTGCCGTGCCCGGCCTACTTCGCCGCGGCCAGGTCGGTGAGCGCGGCGTTCAGCGTCACCACGTTAACCCGCTGCTCGCCCAGATATCCGAGCTGGCGGCCCTCCGTGTGCGCGGCGACCAGCGCGGTCACCCGCTCCGGCGCCAGACCGCGCGCCCTCGCGACGCGCGCGGTCTGCTGCCGCGCGTACGCGGGGGAGATGTGCGGGTCCAGGCCGGAGAAGCTCGCCGTGACCGCGTCGGTCGGCACGTCCGACGGTGCCACCCCGTCCTCCTTGGCGACGGTGGCGCGGCGCTCGGCGATGAGCGCGACCAGCTTGTCGCTGTTCGGACCGAGGTTGGTGCCGCCGGAGGCGAGGGTGTCGTAGCCGCCCGAGGAGAGCCGCGGGTGGAACCACTGCGGACCGTCGAACTTCTGGGCGAGCAGCTCGGACCCGACGACGGCGCCGTTCTGCTCGATCTGCGAGCCGTTCGCCTTGGCACTGAAGGCGACCTGCCCCACGCCCCAGACGACGAGGGGGAACAGGGCGCCGAGCACGACGGTCATGACGATCAGCATGCGCAGGCCGGCGAGGAGCTGGCGGGGTGTGGAACTGAGCATGTCAGAGCCTTTCAGGAGAGCCCCGGGAGCAGAGCGACGACGAGGTCGATCAGCTTGATCCCGAGGAAGGGGGCCACGATGCCGCCGAGGCCGTAGATGGTCAGGTTCCGCGCGAGCAGTTTGTCGGCCGACTTCGCGGTGTACTTCACCCCGCGCATCGCCAGTGGGATCAGCGCGACGATGATCAGCGCGTTGAAGATGACCGCCGAGAGGATGGCCGACTGCGGGCTGTGCAGGCGCATCACGTTGAGCACGTCCAGGCCGGGGGCCAGGGGCACGAACATCGCGGGAATGATCGCGAAGTACTTCGCGATGTCGTTGGCGATGGAGAAGGTGGTCAGCGCGCCGCGGGTGATGAGCAGCTGCTTGCCGATCTCCACGATGTCGATGAGCTTCGTCGGATCGGAGTCCAGGTCGATCATGTTCCCGGCCTCCTTCGCGGCGGAGGTGCCCGTGTTCATCGCGACGCCCACGTCGGCCTGCGCGAGCGCGGGCGCGTCGTTGGTGCCGTCGCCGGTCATCGCGACGAGGCGGCCGCCCTCCTGCTGCTGCTTGATCAGCGCCAGCTTGTCCTCGGGGGTGGCCTCGGCGAGGTAGTCGTCGACGCCGGCCTCCTCCGCGATGGCCTTGGCCGTCAACGGATTGTCGCCGGTGATCATCACGGTGCGGATGCCCATCTCGCGCAGCTGCGCGAAGCGCTCGCGCATGCCCGCCTTGACCACGTCCTTGAGGTGCACGACGCCCTGCAGCCTGGGGGCCGCGCCGGGCTCGGCGTAGGCGACGACGAGCGGGGTGCCGCCGGAGGACGAGATCTCGTCGACGGCGAGCCGCACGTCGACGGTGCCGATAGCCTCGTCGACCGCCTCGCCCGGGGTCTCGCCGTGGTGCTCCGCGGCCACCCAGGCCAGCACGGCCGCCGAGGCGCCCTTGCGGATGCGGGTGCCGTCGGGCAGGTCGACGCCGGACATGCGGGTCTGCGCGGTGAACGGCACGACGGTGCCGAGGCGCACCGTCGGGACCTCGTGGCCGTGCGTCGTGGCCAGGTCGACGATGGACCGCCCCTCGGGGGTCTCGTCGGCGAGCGAGGCGAGCAGTGCGTGCCCGGCCAGCGTGTGCTCGTCGACGCCTTCCACGGGATGGAAGGACGTGGCCCGGCGGTTGCCGTAGGTGATGGTGCCGGTCTTGTCGAGCAGCAGCGTCGAGACGTCGCCGGCGGCCTCGACGGCGCGCCCGGACTTGGCGATCACGTTGCGCTGCACCAGCCGGTCCATGCCGGCGATGCCGATCGCGGAGAGCAGTGCGCCGATCGTCGTGGGGATGAGGCAGACGAGCAGCGCCACGAGCACCACCACGTCGACCGCGCCACCCGAGTAGATCGCCATCGGCTGCAGCGTCGCGACGGCCAGCAGGAAGATGATCGTGAGCACCGTGAGCAGGATGTTCAGGGCGATCTCGTTCGGCGTCTTCTGCCGGTTCGCGCCCTCGACGAGGCCGATCATCCGGTCGATGAAGCTCTTGCCGGGCTCGGTCTTGATCTCGACGACGATGCGGTCGGAGAGCACGCGGGTGCCGCCCGTGACGGCGCAGCGGTCGCCGCCGGATTCGCGGACGACGGGGGCGGACTCGCCGGTGATCGCCGACTCGTCGACGGTGGCCATGCCTTCCACCACGTCGCCGTCGCCGGGGATGACCTCGCCGGCGTCGACGATCACGAGGTCGCCGACCTTCAGTTCGGAGCCGGGGACCTGCTTCTCGCCCGTCGCGGTGCGCAGCCGCGCGACCGTCTCCGTCTTGGCCTTGCGGAGGGACTCGGCCTGCGCGCGGCCGCGGCCCTCGGCGACGGCCTCCGCGAGGTTGGCGAAGAGCACCGTCGCCCAGAGGAAGACGGCGACGGACCACGCGAACACCGACGGGTTCAGAAGAGCCAGCGCGGTGGTGTACACCGACGCGATCCACACCACGAAGACGACGGGCTGCCGGATCTGCGTGCGCGGGTCCAGCTTCGCCGCGGCGCGGGGCAGTGCCGTTCTGAGCTCGGCGAGCGAGAACGCGGAGCGCCGCTTCGGTGCGGGCGTGACCGCCTTCGGGTCCGACGGTGCCGGGTGACCGGTCAGTGTGTTCGTCACTGGGTGACCTCCGAGATCGGTGCGAGCGCGAGGGCGGGGACGAAGGTCAGTCCGGCCACCAGGACCACGACGCCCACGGTGAGGCCCACGAACAGCGGGCGGTGGGTGGGGATGGTGCCCGCGGTGGCGGGCACCGGGTGCTGCTCGGCGAGCGCGCCGGCCAGGGCCAGGATCGCGACCATCGGCGCGAACCGGCCGAGCAGCATCGCCGCGCCCAGCGTGTAGTTGAACCACGGGGTGTCCACCGACAGGCCTGCGAAGGCGCTGCCGTTGTTGTTCGCAGCGGAGGCGTACGCGTAGAGCACCTCGGACAGGCCGTGCGCACCGCCGTTCGTCATCGCGGCGACGCCCTGCTCCTGGACGACCGTGGCCGCGGTGCCCACCAGCACGAGCGCGGGCATGACGAGGATGTACAGCGCGGCGAGGGTGATCTCCCGGCGGCCGATCTTCTTGCCCAGGTACTCGGGGGTGCGGCCGACCATGAGGCCGCACAGGAAGACGGTGAGGACGGCGATGACGAGCATGCCGTAGAGGCCGGAACCCACACCGCCGGGGCTGATCTCGCCGAGCAGCATGTTCACCAGGGCGGCGCCGCCGGCGCCGGGAGTGAGGCTGTCGTGCGCGGCGTTCACGGCCCCCGTCGACGTGCTCGTAGTGGCGGTGACGAACAGCCCCGTGCCCCACTGCCCGAAGCGCAGCTCCTGGCCCTCGAGGGCGCCACCGGCGGCCCGCGACGCGGTGCCCTGGCCGCCCAGCTGGGTGGCGATCGAGATCGCGGTGGAGACGGCGAAGATGATCGTCATCGAGCCGAGGATGGCATAGCCCTGCTTGTGGTTCCCGACGAGGTTGCCCAGCATCCGCGGCATCGCGACCGGGATCAGCAGGATGAGGAAGACCTGGAACAGGTTGGTCGCGGCCGTCGGGTTCTCGAAGGCGTGCGCCGAGTTCCCGTTGAAGTAGCCGCCACCGTTCGTGCCGAGGAGCTTGATCACCTCCTGGCTCGCGACCAGGCCGCCGGTGAGGACCTGCTTCTGCCCGTCGAGCCCGACGATCTCGTGGCGCTGCCACAGCGTCTGCACCACGCCCTGCGCCATGAGGATCACAGCGCCGATGACGGCGATCGGCAGCAGCACCCGCAGGGTGATGCGGGTCAGGTCCACCCAGAAGTTGCCCAGCCGGTCGGTGCGGGAGCGGATGAAGCCGCGGATCAGCGCCACGGCCACCGCGATGCCGACGGCCGCGGACACGAAGTTCTGGACCGCGAGGCCGATCGCCTGCGCGATCAGGTTCATCGCGGACTCGCCCGAGTACCACTGCCAGTTGGTGTTGGTGACGAAGGAGATCGCGGTGTTGAGCGCCTCGTCGAAGCGCCACTGCTTCGGCTCGACGCCGGGCAACCACCCCTGCACGAGCAGCAGGATCGTGAGCGCGACGATGCTGACCGCGCTGAATGCGAGCGCCGCGACCGCGTACGTGCGGTAGCCCTGCTCGGCCTCCGGATCGGCACCGACGAGGCGGTAGACGACGCGCTCGACGCGCCAGTGCTTCGGGGTGGTGACGACGTGCGCCATGTAGTCACCGAGCGGGCGGTAGACGATGGCCAGGGCCGCGACCAGGGTGAGGATCGTCAGCAGGCCGGCGAGGGTGCCGCTCATCAGAAGCGCTCCGGACGGAGCAGGGCGTACAGGAGGTACGCCAGGGTGAGGATCGTCGCGGCCAGGGCCAGCGCGTTGGAGATGTCCATGGGCTCCACTGGACCACCGGGAACGGCCGTTTTCACGCCCCCTTAACGCCCCCGATGCGGGTCTTGACGCGTTCTTAGCGGATGATGTTTCGGTGACTGAACGACCCGCAGCCGGCTCCGCGCAGACGACGCAGCGGGTACCGCCGGAGGTCTGGGTCCTCGTGGCGGCCAGCTTCGTGATCGCCCTCGGCTACGGCGTCGTCGCGCCCGCGCTCCCCGCCTTCGCCCGCACCTTCGACGTCGGCATCGGCGCCGCCTCAGCGGTCGTCAGCGCCTTCGCGATCATGCGGCTCGCCTTCGCCCCGGCGACCGGCCCGTTGGTGAAGGCCTTCGGCGAGCGTTGGATCTACATGGCGGGCCTGTTGATCGTCGCGGCGTCGACGCTCGCGGTGGCCTTCGCGCAGAGCTACTGGCAACTCATGCTGTTGCGCGGGCTCGGCGGCGTGGGCTCGGTGATGTTCACCGTCTCGGCGATGGGCCTGATGATCCGCATCGCGCCCGCTGAGATCCGCGGCCGGGTGAGCGGCGTCTACTCGTCGAGCTTCGTGCTCGGCGGGATCTGCGGCCCGCTGCTGGGCGGCGCACTGGTCGGCTTCGGCCTGCGGGTGCCCTTCGTCGTCTACGCCATTGCGCTCGTGGTCGCGACGCTCGTCGTGGGTGTCGCCCTGCGCGGTAGCGATCTCGCGGGCCGGGCGGAGGCCTCCTCCGAACCGGGCACGACGGTGCGCGAGGCACTCGCCGACTCCGCCTACCGGGCGGCGCTGTTCACGTCGGTCGTCTTCGGCTGGGTCTACTCGATGCGGGTCTCGCTGCTGCCGCTGTTCTTCGCGGCCGTACTCGACCAGCCCGCCGCGATCGCCGGCTACGCGTTGGCCGCCTACGCCGCAGGCGACGTGCTCGCCATGTTCCCCGCGGGCCGCGCGTCCGACCGGTACGGGCGCAGGCCCTTCATCGTCACCGGCATGCTCGTCATCGCCGTCGGCACGATCGCGCTCGGCTTCACCGACTCGGTGCTCGTCGCCTTCCTCGTCACCGTCGTCGCCGGGGTCGGGACGGGCCTCGTCGCGCCGACGATGCAGGCCTCCCTCGCCGACGTGCTCCAGGGCAAGGGGCGCAGCGGCGGCGCGCTCTCGGCGTATCAGATGGCGCAGGACGCCGGCACCATCTCCGGGCCGCTGCTGGCCGGCGCCATCGCCCAGTACCTCGGCTTCACCTGGGCCTTCGCCGTCACCGCCGCGCTGTGCGTGGTCGCCGCGATCGCATGGATGCTGGCGCGGGAGACGCGCACCGTCGTACCCGTGGCGTGAGCGTGCCGTGCCCCGCTACTGCCAGCTCGGCAGCCAGAGCTCCAAGCGCCACCACCACATGGGGATGGGTGTCGCGGTGAGGATCGGCCACAGCCACGCGAAGTTGAGCACCACGATCGTCGCGTAGAGCACCACCAGCCAGCGGCCCAACTGCAGCCGCTCGAACCCGAAGAACCTCGCGCGGCCGTCGAGGCCCAGCACCTCACGGCAGATCAGCGCGATCATGATGCACAGGAAGGGCATCAGGGTCAGCGCGTAGAAGTAGTACATCTGCCGGTCGAGGTTGAGGAACCACGGCAGGTAGGTGGCGAAGTACATGGTCACGGGCGCGGCGTAGGCCCAGTCGCGTGTGACGAACATCTTCCACAGCGCCCACAGCAGCACGGGGATCGCGATCCAGGTGAGCGCCGGCGTCCCGACGGCCATCACGGCGCGAACGCACGGACCGTCGCCGCACATGCCGCCCGACTGATCCGCGGTGTAGTGGTAGAGCATCGGCCGCAGGCCCATCGGCCAGGTCCAGGGCTTCGACTCCCACGGATGGTGATTGCCGGCGGAGTTGGTGAGGCTGTCGTGGAAGTCGAGGATCGTGGTCTCGTAGAAGAACAGGGAGCGCAGCGCCGCGGGTACCCACGCGAACGGGCCGCTGTCGCCGATCTGGTTGCCCACCGCGTACCGGTAGACCGCCGTCTCCGAGGAGAACCAGGCCCAGAAGGTGCCCAGGTAGACGAGCACCGGCAACACGGCCAGCGACATCCCCGACGGGATCAGGTCGCGCAGCAGCACCCCGCGCCAGGGCCGGATCACGCCGTACTGCCGGCGGTTGGCCACGTCGAAGGCGAGCGAGAGCGCCAGCACCCCGATGAGGAAGTACATGCCCGACCACTTCACGCCGCAGGCCAGGCCCACCATGATCGCGGCGGAGAACCGCCACCAGCGGAAGCCCAGCCGCGGGCCGTACAGCGAATCGGTGATCCGTCCCTCGACGGCCGCGCGGTGCAGCCGCTCGCGCATCTGGTCGCGGTCGACCAGGATCATCGCGAACGCGGCGAAGCCGAAGAAGACCAGGAAGATGTCGAGCAGCGCGACCCGCGAGGAGACCATCGTCAGGCCGTCGCAGATCAGGAACAGGCCCGCGAGCCCGCCGATCAGGGTGGACCGGGCCAGCCGTCGTGCTGCGCGGATCACCATGAAGACGAGCAGCGTGCCGCACACCGCCGACATGAATCGCCAGCCCAGTGGGGTGTAGCCGAACATCCACTCGCCGATCGCGATCATCCATTTGCCCACGGGCGGGTGCACGATCAGGCCGAACGCAGGGTTGTCCTCGATCCACTGGCCGCCCGTGAGCACCTGCCAGCCCTGCGGCGCGTAGTGCTTCTCGTCGAAGACGGGGGTCTGCACCGGCGTATTGCCGATGAACCCGGCGTTGCTGGGATAGCCGAGGTTGAAGAAGCGGGTGGCCGCGGCGACGGCGGTCAGCACCAGCGTCACGGTCCAGCCGAAGGCGCGGTCGGTGGCGCCGAACACCGCCGGCGGGAGCGTCGGCCCGGGGCTCACCGTCGCGCGGTCCCCGGTGCGCCCGTCGGGCGTTGCCACAGCAGTCACGCGACCCATCGTAGGGTGTGACCCGTGGGATCTGAGGACGCGAGCGGAGTGCTGATCGTCGCCGGGGTGCCGATGGGCAACCCGGGGGACGCCACCGCGCGGTTGATCGCCGCACTCGGCGAGGCCGACGTGATCGCCGCCGAGGACACCCGTCGGGCCCGGTCCCTGGCCGCTTCGCTGGACGTCGAGACCCGGGGCCGCATCCTCAGCTTCTACGACCACAACGAGCAGGGCCGCATCCCGCAGCTCCTCGCCGCCCTCGACGCGGGCGAGACGGTCCTCCTCATCACCGATGCCGGCATGCCGTCCGTCTCCGACCCCGGATACCGCCTGGTCGCGGCGGTCGTCGAGGCCGGGCACCGGGTCACCTGCCTCCCCGGACCGTCGGCGGTCACCACCGCGCTGGCCCTGTCCGGGCTGCCCGTCGAGCGATTCCTGTTCGACGGTTTCGCCCCGCGCAAGTCCGGTGCCCGGCGGGCCTGGCTCACCGAGCTGGTCGCGGAACGTCGCGCGGCCGTCTTCTTCGAGTCGCCGCACCGCCTGGCCGAGACGCTCGCCGACGCTGCGGAGGTCCTCGGAACCGATCGTCGCGCCGCGGTGTGTCGCGAGCTCACGAAGACCTACGAGGAGGTCCGGCGCGGCACGCTGGGCGAGCTCGCCGTCTGGGCCGCCGACGGCGTGCGCGGGGAGATCACCGTCGTGGTCGAGGGCGCCGCGGCCGTCTCGGCGAACCCGGAGGACCACGTCGCCGCCGTGCTGCGCCGCGTCGACGCCGGAGAACGTCTCAAGGACGCGTGCGCCGCGGTCGCCGCCGAGACCGGTGCGTCCAAGCGGGAGCTCTACGAGGCGGCGCTCGCCGCCCGCTGATCCCGCGCCCCTGTCACCGGCCGGGTCAGGATCAGGCGCAGCACGCCCACCACGACGATGCCGCCGACGGCGAGGTCGAGGTAGTGGCACGCCATCGCTCCGAGATATGTCGGGCCGCCCCAGGCGTTGACGGTGAAGTTCGGGTCCAGCCCGGCCAGCACCTGCACGCCCGCCCGGAAAGCAGCGAAGACCAGCAGGAACAGCAGCGGCGCCGCGAGCACCAGCCTTGCCGGGGTGAGGGCGGGCGCGCGGGGAGGCCACCGTCGGGCCCGGATCGCGAGCACGAGGAGCACGCCCACCACGGCCACCACCGCGTGCTGCGGCCACGCCGCGGTCCAGGGCACGAAGCCGGCGATCTCCGGATCGCGGCGGGTGTAGAGGTGGCCGCCGAAGGCGAGCCCGGCGACGAAGGCCACCGCGAGAAGCCCGAGGAAGCCGCGGAGCGCGGGGGAGCGGAGGTCGATCATGCGCCGAGCCTGTCAGCGCCCGGCGCGCGCCGTCGTCACCCGTGCGGGGGAGATCCGCGGAAGCCGACGATCGACGCCGCCTTGTCTAGGCATTCGCGCCACTCGGCATCGGGATCGGAGTCGATGGTGATCCCGCCGCCCACGCCGAGCCGCAGCGCGCCGTCTCGCGCTTCGACGGTGCGGATCGCGACATTGAGGTCCAGTCCGGTCAGCGGGTGGTCGATGCCGATGGCGCCGCAGTAGCTGCCGCGGGTGTGCCGCTCCCACGCCGTGATGCGCTCGCGGGCGGCGAGTTTCGGGGTGCCCGTGACCGAGGCCGGCGGGAAGGTGGCGTCCAGCAGCTCGGCGCGGGAGATGCCGGGCCGCTGGCGTGCGGTCACCGTCGAGACCAGGTGCCAGACGCCGGGCGCGGGCTCGACCCGCAGCAGCTCCGGTGTCCGGACGGTGCCGGTCACCGCGACCCGGCTCAGGTCGTTGCGCACCAGGTCGACGATCATCACGTTCTCGGCGACATCCTTGGCGCTCGCTCGTAGCTCCTCCGGCGCGTGGTCCAGCGGCAGCGTGCCCTTGATGGGGCGCTCGACCAGAAGACCACCGCGCTCGGTGAGGAAGGTCTCGGGGGAGAAGGACGCGATCGCGCCCCAGTCGCCCTCGAGGTAGGCCGCCTTCGCGGGCCGGGTCGCGGCGGCGATGTCCACGAACAGGTCGAGCGGGTCGCCGGTCAGCGCGCCGGAGAAGCGGGTGCACACGTTCACCTGGTAGACGTCGCCCGCGCGGATCGCCTCCTGGCAGGCGAGGACCGCAGCCCGGTGATCGTCCCGGTCGGGCGCGGTCCACTCGGAACCCCACGAACGCGGCGCGGGGGCCGTCCGCGGGATCGGAAAAGACGGATCGGTGCAGGTCCAGTGACCGTTGGCGTCCAGGAGCAGCAGTACGCCCGGGTCGCCGCCGATGGTCTCCGGGACGAGCCGCGGCTCGTCCGTCGCGTCCGGGTACCCGACGATGCCGAGCCACGGTGCCCCGTCGGGCCGGTCGCCGGGCCGGAGCGCGGGCTCCGGGGCGATGACGGCGCGGTACCCGCCCCATGAGCCGATCAGCGCAGCGGGACGGTGGCCGCGCTCCCGCAGAGCACGCAGCATCTCGACCGGTTGCACCGCGCCATCCTGTCATGCGCCCGGATCCGCCGAATGGGGGACGGATGTCGGGGAGAAATAGGGAATTCGCCTGATGTGCCGGGCGGCGGAAGGCGGAAGAGTACGAGGTGGCCGGCGGATCTCTCCCACCCGATCCGCCCGCCACCCGAACCACGAGGAGGAGCGATGAACCCGGTGATCGACGGCGGCACGGACCTCGGCGGACGGCTGGCCTGGGTGCATGTCGCCCACGGCGAGCGCAGCCAGGTCCGGTTCTACGCGGAGGGCGAGTACGCGGGTACCGCCACCGCGCTGCCGACCGTCGACACCGAGGTCATCGGCGTGGACTACGACGTGGTCTACGTCCGTTACGGCCGTGACATCGCCCGCTTCCGGCTCGACGAGTCCGGCGCCGTCATCGCGCTGGACGCGGTACCTGTCGCCGAGGTCGCCGGCTGACCAGGAGCACGATTCCGAGGATCCCACCGAGGACGACCGCTATCGCGTGCTCGTCGCGCAGTACTACGAGCGCCGGCCCGACGACGGCCAGGACACCCAGGGCGAACCGACCGGAGCGCGTGACGAGGGGTGCCGCTGTCACGGCCGCCGCGACGGCGAGCGTCATCGTCGCCAGGGAGCTCCCCGCCCCGTCGGGGAAGCCGAGCGTGAGGGCGAGCAGATTCCCGACGGTGCCGCCGACGACCCACACCGCCGGGCCGAGCGCGCGCCCGAACACCTGCGCGGCGAGCAGTGCCGTGATCACGAGGGTGATCAGGTTGAAGGCCATGCCCCAGACGCCGCCGCCCTGCACCAGATACGAGGTGACCAGCCGCCACAGCTCGCCTCGGTCGATCGCCGCGGCGGACCGCTCCCATGCCTGTTCGAGTCGCGGATGGAGGAGTTCGGCCACCGATCCCGCGATCACGATCGCGATGATCGCGACCGGCCAGAGCCATCGCCGTCGTGCGTCGGCGGAGAGATCGGCGGGAGGGGTGAGGCGGAGGATCCGCCAGGTCGCGAGGAACAGCAGTCCGTAGAGAAAGCTCAGTGTCATATCCGAATCCGTATCGTGCGCTTGCAGTTCACTGAGGATGCTGCCCGCTCCGGGGCCTCGTGCGGTATCCCTCGGAGGTGGGAGATCCGGCCGCTGCGGCGGGACGGGCGCGGCCGGACCGAGCGGCACAGCCCGCGAAACGTGCTTGCCGGATTCGGGGAAGGCACCGATAAGCTGGGCCCATCATGGCTGCAGACAAGGCTTTCTACATCACCACGGCGATCGCCTACCCGAACGGCGTGCCCCACATCGGGCACGCCTACGAGTACATCGCCACCGACGTGATCGCGCGCTTCCAGCGACTCGACGGATTCGACGTCTTCTTCCTGACGGGCACCGACGAGCACGGCCTGAAGATGCAGCAGACCGCCGCCAAGGAGGGCATCGAGACCAAGGCCCTCGCCGATCGCAACGCCGCCGCCTTCGAGGCGCTGCAGCGGGCCGTCGGCTCGACCTTCGACCGCTTCATCCGCACCACGGACGCCGACCACTACGAGGCGTCGAAGGCGATCTGGCAGAAGATGGTCGACGCGGGCGACATCTACCTGGGCAAGTACTCGGGCTGGTACTCCGTGCGCGACGAGGCCTACTACGCCGAGGACGAGACCACCGTCACCGAGGACGGCACCCGCGTCTCCACCGACACCGGCACCGAGGTCGAGTGGACCGAGGAGGCGTCCTACTTCTTCAAGCTGTCCGCCTACCAGGACCGGCTGCTCGCACTGCTGGACCGTGAGGGCGGCTACCTCGAGCCCGCGACGCGCCGCAACGAGATCGTCAGCTTCATCAAGGGCGGCCTCAAGGACCTCTCGATCAGCCGCGACACCTTCGACTGGGGCGTGCCGGTCCCGGGCGATCCGGACCACGTGATGTACGTGTGGGTCGACGCGCTGACCAACTACCTCACCGGCGCCGGCTACCCGGACACCGAGTCGGAGCAGTTCCGCACGTTCTGGCCGCCGAAGCTCCAGATCATCGGCAAGGACATCATCCGCTTCCACGCGGTCTTCTGGCCGGCGTTCCTGATGAGCGCGGGCATCGAGCTGCCCGAGCGCGTCTTCGCCCACGGCTTCCTGTTCAACAAGGGCGAGAAGATGAGCAAGTCGGTCGGCAACGTCGTCGATCCGCACGCCCTCATCGCCGAGTACGGCCTCGACGCGCTGCGTTTCTTCCTGCTCCGCGAGGTCAGCTTCGGCCAGGACGGCAGCTACAGCCACGAGGCGATCGTGGGCCGGATCAACGCCGACCTGGCCAACGAGCTCGGCAACCTCGCGCAGCGCTCATTGTCGATGATCAACAAGAACTGCGCGGGCACGGTGCCCACACCGGGGCCGTTCACGCGCGACGACGAGGCGTTGCTCGCCCGCGCCGACGGCCTGCTCGAGACCTCCCGCCGGCACGTCGGCGATCAGGCCCTGCACCTGTACCTGGAGTCGATCTGGGAGGTGCTCGCCGAGACGAACAGGTACTTCTCCGCGCAGGAGCCGTGGAAGCTCAAGGCGAGCGACCCTGACCGTATGGGCACGGTGCTGTACGTCACCGCCGAGGTGGTCCGCCAGGTCGCGCTGCTGCTGCAGCCGGTGATGCCGGAGTCGGCCGAGGAACTGCTGACCCTGCTGGAGCAGCCGAAGGATCGGCGGACCTTCGAGGCCGTCGGCACGCGGCTGGTGCCCGGCACCGCGCTGCCCAAGCCGCAGGGCGTCTTCCCGCGCTACGTCGAGCCCGAGCCGGCGGAGTAGCCCGCCGGGCCGGGCCCGAGCGCTGGTCAGGGATTCTTCGCGAGGATCGTGTACTGCGCCGCGGCCGCCTGCTGCATCGCGAGCAGCGAATCGGCCGACAGCGTGTACATGAAGCGCCCCACGTGGCCGGTGCAGCCGAAGGTCCCGTCGTCGAGGTACTTGCTGCACTGGAGCCCCGGGACGCCGGCGGGGCCTGCGGCGTCCTGCTTCGTGGTGGACGCCCGTCCGCGCCGGGCCGCGGCCAGCGTCGTCGCCGCTTCCGCGTCCCGCGTGCGGTAGACGACCGTCTTGCCCTGCCCGACGGCGTCGACTCCCGCCCGGCGGTAGACGTCCGCGTAGGAGATGTCCTCGATCCGCAGCAGTAGGCCGGCGAGGTCGTAGTAGTTGTTCGCGATCTCCTTGGCTGCGACCGGCGGATTCGCCTCGTACAGGGTGCGGGCCAGAATGCCCTTGTCGTCGCTGGGCAGGTCCCTGACCGAACCGGAGGGCGTCGGCTGGAACCGCGTCACCGCGGGCACCTGCAGCGAGTACGCCTTCGAGACGAGGCCGACCGCCTCGCCGGTGGTCGGTGCGGTGCCGCTGACGTTGATCACGAAGGATCCCTCGGCCCGGTAGGAGTCGACGGTTCCGGGGGTGAACTCCGTCGCGAACACCCCGTCGATCCCGGCGATCTGCCGTTGCGCGCCGGCCCCCTTCTTGACCGCCTCGAGTGCCCGCGCGGCGGTCGACGGGTCGTCGAACCGGTACAGGCCCACGCGCAGCGCCACGCTCGGGTTCTCGAGCTTGTCGCCGCGCGTCGTGGTCATGCCGACGCGCATGCCGTTGATGCTGAACGCCGACGCCGTCGCATCGGGGACGCGCTTGCTGAGGTCGAGTCCGTTCAGGACGGGGTAGGACCGCAGCGCGATCCCGCCGATGGTGAGCCGGGGGTCGACGTCGGAGACCTGGATCAGGGCGCCGCCCATCCTGTTGCCCTCGATGATCCAGCCGCCGTCGGTCGACGAGGGCGGGATGTCGCGCAGGGTCGTCGGATTGCTGCCGACGTCGAGGCCGGCCGGTATCGCGGGCGCGCTCGACGCGGCGGTCGGCGTCCCGGGCACGGTCGAGTCGCAGGCCGCGAGCACGACGGCGGCACCGACCACGATCGCCGACAGGACGGTCTTGTTCATCGTGTCCCCTCGGGCTACGGCGTGGTGGCGAGGATGGTGAACTGTGCCGCCGCCTTCTGGCGGGCCAGTCCGGCGTCGGTGTCGTCGACCGATGCGACGTAGCGGCCCACGGGAATCCAGCAGTAGGTGCGGTCGCCGCCGGTCATGCACTTGACCGAAGGCAGCTGCGGAATGCCGGCCACGGCCGGGTTCTTGCTCGCGGCCGTCTGCACCATCGTGGTGGCGGCGGCCGCGTCCCGGGTGCGGTAGACGACGCTGCCGGCCTGGCCGACGAGGTCGATGCCGGCGGCGGTGACAGTGGTCAGGTTGCCGATGTCCTGCACGCGGTGCTTGTAGCCCGCCAGGTCGTACCAGTTCTCGAACAGCGAGGCGTCCGACGAATCGGGCTGCGGCAGGGTCCGGGAAACGATGCCGTCCTTGTCGATGTCGACCGTCTGGATCTTGTCGACGGGAGTGGGCGTGAAGCCCTTGAGCTTGGGCAGTTCCAGGCCGAGGGCCTTCGTCACGAACTGTGCGCCCTGATCCGTGCTGGGGCCGGTGCCGCTGACGTTGACGACGATCGCCCCCTGCGCGACGTAGGAGTCGACGGTGCCGGGCTTGAACTCGGACGCGAGCACGTCGGGGGCTCCGTCGACGGTGATCGCGACGGGCCGTGCGCCCGCGGTCGCGCTGCGCACCGCGTCGATCGCCTTCTTCGCGGCCTCGGCGGAGTCGAACCGGTACAGACCGATCCGCACCGCGACGCCGGGGTTCTTGAGGGCGTCGCCGCGGGTGGTGGTCATCCCCACCCGGAAGCCGTTGGCGGCGAAGGCGGCGGCGGTGGCGTCGGGGACGCGGGTGTTCAGTCCGGCCGCCTCGACGATGGGGTACGAGCGCAGGCTCGCGCCGCCGATCGTCAGGCGCGGGTCGACCTCGTTCGCCTGGATCAACGCCTCGTCGCCCATCCGGTTCCCCTCGGCCACCCACGACCGGTTCGCGGAGACGGTGATCGTGCGGGCCTTCGTCGGGTAGGCGCCCGTGTCGAGTCCCGCGGGCACCGGGACGGCGGGGCCGGCGGACGTGCCCGCGGCGACCGACGCGGTCGTCGACGCCGACGAGGGCCCGGCGACGGGGTCGCCCGCGGTGGTGCTGCACGCGGCGAGCAGCGCGGTGCCGCCCACGAGGGCTGCGGACAGGATCGACTTCTTCATGCGTTCTCCTCTGGTGTGCCGGGGGCGAGCACATCACGCGAGCCTTCGTGGCCGCTTAACGGTGGATTAAACATGGTCCGGGCGAACCCGGTGCGGCGACTACCGGAACAATGAGGGCATGGGTAAGAAGAAGCCGCCGCCTCCGCTGCCCGAGCCGCTGTCCGGCCTCGTCGACGCGCACACGCACCTCGACGGATGCCGCGCGCGCACGCCCGAGGCGGTGCGGGAGCTGCTCGACCGTTCCGCGTCCGTCGGCGTCGGCCGCGTGGTCACCGTCGCGTGCGATCTCGAGCAGGCCCGCTACGTCATCGACGCGTCCCGGTGGGACGAGCGCGTCTTCGCCGCCGTCGCGCTGCATCCGACCGACGCCCACCAGCTCGAGGTCGACGGCGCGCCGCAGGAACTCGAGCGTCTGGCATCCGATCCGCGGTGCGTGGCGATCGGGGAGACGGGGCTGGACTGGTACTGGCTGGGCAAGCGGGAGGACGTGGCGACGCCCGCACAGCAGCATGCGGCCTTCGAGTGGCACATCGACCTGGCGAAGCGGTTGGGCAAGCCGCTGATGATCCACAACCGGGAGGCCGACGCCGACATCCTGGCGGACCTGGAGCGCTTCGGTGCGCCCGAGACGGTGATCTTCCACTGCTTCTCCGGCGACGCGGCGATGGCGCGCGAGTGCGTCGATCGTGGCTACGTCCTGAGCTTCTCGGGCACGGTCACGTTCACGAATGCAACGGACCTGCAGGAGGCGGCGCGGCTCGTCCCCGACGATCAACTGCTCGTCGAGACCGATGCGCCATATCTCACACCCCACCCGTACCGGGGTACCCCCAACGAGTCGTACTGCATTCCGTACACCGCGCGATACCTCGCTGACCTGCGAGGAGTCGCTCCTGAGCAGATCGCTGCGGCCACTACCGCGACGGCGGACAGAGTGTTCGGCGCCACATTCGCGGGCGCGAAATGAACAGAAGCTGGCACGGTCCCCACTTCTCCGTTACCGTACTGTGATGTAACGGCGACCGAAACGTCGCCGTCAGCCACACCTTGCAGTCCACCCATGGGAAGTCACCAGTGCCTGAGCTCGACGCAGACGACAACACCACCACGGTGGATCAGCCCACCCAGCATTCGCGCCGCGGTGCCTTCGCCGCCACCGGGGAGCGCACGGCCGAGTTCGACGTGAACCGCGTCTTCTCGCGCTTCAACGATCTCGACGGCAAGACGGTGGACCTCGTGGTCGATCCCGAGATCCTCGAGCTCGAGGCCGAGGTCTTCGGTGACGACGCGGTCGAGGAGGCCGAGAGCGTCGCGCTGGCGGCGGAGGCCGAGTACGCCGCGGCGCATCCCGAGGTCGCGGAGCCCGTCGTGGAGGCCGAGCCCGCTGCGCAGCCCGAGGCGGACGGCGGCGGCAAGCCCCGCGCCCTCGACGGTCTGTCCGCACGTCTGGAGAACACCCCCGTCCGCGCCGTCACCGGCGCGATGCTCGTGGCCCTGATGGCCTCCGGTGGGACCGCCGCCGCGCTGTACCAGGACTTCACCGTCACCGTCGACGGTCAGGTCCGCGACGTCTCGACGATGAGCCGCTCGGTGAAGTCGATCCTGGACTCCGCGGGCATCAGCGCGAGCACCGCGGACAAGGTCGTCCCCGCGCTCGGCGGCTCGGTCAAGCCCGGCGAGCAGATCACCGTGCAGCACGCCCGCGACGTCGCGGTCAACGTCAACGGCACGGTCCGCACCGTCAAGACCACCGACCTGACGATGGGCGCCGCCCTGGCCTCGGCCGGCCTCGGCGATGCCAAGAACTTCGTCTCCGTCCCGCTCGACGCGCAGGTCCCGCTGGACGGTGCCGCCGTCTCGGTGGTCACCCCCGTCGCCGCGACCGTGCTCGACGCCGGCGGCAAGGTCGCCGCCAACGCCGCCGGGCGTACCGTCGGCGAGTACCTCGCGAAGATGGGTGTCCCGCTGATCCAGCAGGACACTGTCAAGCCCAGCGCCAACACCCCGGTGACCCCCGGCATGACCATCACGGTCAACCGGAACCGCACCGCGGACGTCACGGTCACCGAGCCGTACACGGCGCCGCCGAAGAAGATCGACGATCCGAAGCTGATCAACGGCAAGACCGAGATCAGGGACCCGGGCAAGCCCGGCACGCAGGAGGTCCAGTACCGCGAGCACGTGGTGGACGGCAAGGTCGTCTCCCGCGAGAAGGTCGGCTCCAAGGTCCTCGACGCGGGCGTCGCGGGCGTCACCGCCGTGGGCACCGCCCCGGGCGCGCCGTTCGTTCCCGCCGGCTCGGTCTGGGACAAGCTCGTGATGTGCGAGTCCACCGGCAACTGGGCGATCAACACGGGCAACTCGTTCTACGGCGGCGTCCAGTTCACGGCGCAGACCTGGCTGGCCTTCGGCGGCGGCAAGTACGCGCCGCGCGCCGACCTCGCCACCCGCGAGGAGCAGATCGACATCGCACGCAAGACGCTGAAGGCGCAGGGCTGGGGCGCGTGGCCGACGTGCTCCGCGAAGCTCGGCCTGTCCGGCAACTCGGAGTAGCTCGGTAGAGTCACACCGGTGACCGGCGCCGAATTCAAGAATCAGGCACGACTGCTCGGCCCCGCGGAGATCCGCGCGCTGGCCGGGCAGTTGTCCGTTCGTCCCACGAAGACGCTGGGCCAGAACTTCGTGCACGACCCGAACACGGTCCGCAAGATCGTCGCCGCGGCCGACGTGCGCCCCGACGACATCGCTCTCGAGGTCGGGCCGGGCCTGGGATCGCTCACCCTTGCGCTGCTCGACGCCGCCGCCTCGGTCACGGCGATCGAGATCGACCCCGTTCTCGCGGAACAACTCCCGAAGACGGTGGCGGAGCGCGCGCCCGAGCTGGCCGGGAATCTCACCGTGATCGGCGAGGACGCGCTCAAGGTCACCGGCGCGCAGGTCTGCGCCGCGGGCGCTCCGACCGTCCTCGTCGCGAACCTCCCGTACAACGTCTCGGTCCCCGTGCTGCTGCACCTGCTCGCCGAGGTGCCCACCCTGCGGACGGTGCTGGTGATGGTGCAGCTCGAGGTGGCCGATCGGCTCGCCGCGGCACCGGGCTCCCGGGTGTACGGCGTCCCGTCGGTGAAGGCGGCCTACTACGGGCGCGTGCGCAAGGCCGGCACCGTCGGGCGGGCGGTGTTCTGGCCCGAGCCCAACGTCGAATCGGGCCTGGTCCGCATCGATCTGCACGAGCCCGACGGGCGGCTCGACGTCGACCGCGCGCGGCTCTGGGCCGCGGTCGACGCGGCCTTCGCACAGCGCCGCAAAACCCTGCGGGCCGCGCTGGCGACGTGGGCGGGTTCGCCCGCGGCCGCGGAGGAACTGCTGGTCGCCGCGGGTATCGATCCCCGGGAACGGGGTGAGAAGCTGTCGGTCGAGCAGTTCGCCAAGCTCGCCTCCGTCCGGCCCGCGGCCTCGGCACCGTAGTCTGGACCGCGTGCTTTCCGTGGTACCGACCCCTCTGACCGTGCGGGCGCCCGCCAAGGTGAACCTCCACCTCGGGGTGGGTGACGTGCGGCCCGACGGCTTCCACGAGCTCGTGACCGTCTTCCAGGCCCTGTCGCTGCACGACGATGTGACCCTCACGCCCGCCGACACGCTGACGCTGCACGTCACGGGCGAGGGTGTTCGGGACGTGCCGACGGACCCGTCCAACCTGGCCGCGCGCGCCGTCGTCGCGCTGGCCGACCGGTACGGGCGGGACCCGAACATGCGCATCGACATCGCCAAGGGCATTCCTGTCGCCGGTGGCATGGCCGGCGGTTCCGCGGACGCGGCCGCCGCGCTCCTCGGCGCGGCGACGCTCTGGGGCCTGGACATCGGCCGTGACGAGCTCGACGAGGTGGCGGCGGCGCTCGGCTCCGACGTGCCCTTCTCGCTGCACGGGCACACCGCGCTCGGTACCGGCCGCGGCGAGCGGTTGATCCCCGCGCTGGCACGGGGCGAGTTCCACTGGACCCTCGCGCTGGCCCGGGAGGGCCTGAGCACGCCGGCGGTCTACCACGAGCTGGACCGGCTGCGCGAGGCCGGCGATCCGCCGCGCGCGGGCAGCCCCGACGAGTTGCTGGCCGCGGTGGCGTCCGGCGATCCGCACCGGCTCGCGCCGCTGCTCGCCAACGACCTGCAGGCCGCCGCGCTGTCCTTGCAGCCGGGACTGCGCCGCACTCTGCGGGCGGGGATGGAGGCGGGCGCGCTCGCGGGCATCGTCTCCGGCAGCGGCCCCACCTGTGCCTTCCTCTGCGCGAGCGCCGACGATGCCGTCGACGTGGGTACCGAGCTCGCCGGCGCAGGCGTCTGCCGGACGGTGCGCGTCGCCTCCGGCCCGGTGCCGGGCGCCACCGTCGTTCCGTAGGAGCCCGGACTCAGCGGCTACTTCGCCCCGCCGGCGCAGGAGGTCAGCAACCCGGTGATCTGCTGGTCGATCGGGGCGCGGAAGGCGGTGTAGGCATCCGCCGCGCCAGGGGCGATCTGTCGCGCGCCGGCCACCAGCTCCTTCTCCGCGGTGCCCACCGTCTGGAGAGTGGACTGCACGGTCTGTAGACCACCGGGGATGAACCCGATGACGGTGCAGACGAATCCGGTGAGCGGATCGACTGGCGCAGCGGCCTTCGGCGCAGGCGCAGAGGGCGCGGGCTTCGCCGCGGCGGCCGACTTCACGGCGGGTGCGGGCTTCGCTGCCGGCGTGGGAATTGGCTGCGGTGTGGGGGCCGTCCCGTGCGGAGCGGCGAAGGCTGCGCCGGGCAGCAGGAGGGCGGTGCCCGCCGCTATGGCGGCGGCAGCGGAGGCGATCCGGAGACGGTTCATGGATTCTCGAGTCCTTTCGAGGCGGCGTGCGGAATGGCACGGGGAGAAGCTATCCGACGATGCTTCACTTTTCCGGCGGCGCCGAGAATCGCGGTCCGTGTGGTGCGAAACACTGTCCGATCGGCCAGTGCGTTTCTCAAAAATACTCTATTGCAATAGCTTTCAGTCGATCTGGTAAACGTAACTCGTACTGCGGATTCAGACGATCGCCGGTGGATTGTCTGTCCGAATTCCCTTCTGTGTTGTGCGGGACGGACAGACTTCGTCGCCCAGATTGTGTTCGATCGACACCGTCCGCACCCAGGCGTGCAGCGGGGCTTGCGCGATACCCCCTAGGGGTATACATTCGGTACAGATACCCGCCTGGGGTACCCGAGAACTGAGGAGGAACCATGGACGGCACGCGAGTGGATCGTCGAGGGCTGGGTCCGGCGGCCACGCTGGCGGTCTACGGCGCCGGCCTCGTGGTGGCCTTCGGTGGTGCCTACGGCATCGCGGGCCCCGTCGTGCCGGAGAGCGTCGTCGGCCAGTGGAACGCGCAGGCCGGCCGGAGCCACGGCGAGCACGGCGGCGCCCCTGCTCAGGCGGCCCCGGCGGCGCTTCCGGGGCTCTCGATGAGTGCGGAGGGCATGTCCTTCGCGCCGGTCGGAGCTCCCGCCGTCGCCGGTGAGCCCGGGACACTCCGCTTCCGGATCGAGAACGCGGCGGGCGCTCCCGTCGTCGACTACACCACGACCCACGAGAAGGACCTGCACCTCATCGCGGTCCGTGCCGACGGCTCGCAGTTCCGCCACGTGCATCCGGTTCTCGATCGCGCCACCGGTGTCTGGTCGCTGCCGTGGAGCTGGGTGGAGGGCGGAACCTACCGGTTGTACGCGGATTTCGCGCCCGCGACCGGTTCGCCGGTCACCCTCTCGCGCACCGTCGAGGTCGCCGGTGGTTACACGCCCGTCGATCCCGCGCCGTCGCGCACCGCTCAGGTGGACGGCTTCACCGTGACCCTCGACGGTGACCTCGTCGCCGGTGCCTCGAGCCCGGTCACGCTACGCGTGACCCGCGACGGCGAGCCCGTCACCGCGCTGCAGCCCTACCTCGGCGCCTTCGGTCACCTCGTCGCCCTGCGGCAGGGTGATCTCGCGTTCCTGCACGTGCACCCCGAGGGCGCCGCGCCGAAGCCGGCGGAGACCGGCGGGCCGGCTGTCGCCTTCCGGACGCAGGTCCCCACCGCGGGCCGCTACCTGCTCTACCTGGACTTCCAGGTCGACGGGGTGGTGCGCACCGCGGGCTTCGTCGTCGATGCCGCGGCCAGGACCGGACCCGCCGCTGCGACACCTGCTTCCACGCCCACGGCCGACGGCCACAGCGGGCACTGACCACACACGGGACGAGGAGGATCGGACCATGAGCACACCCGGCACGGATTCCGGTGGCGCACACATCGAACTGGACATCGGGGGCATGACCTGCGCTTCGTGCGCGAACCGGATCGAGCGGCGCCTCAACAAGATCGAGGGCGTGAGCGCCACCGTGAACTACGCCACCGAGAAGGCGAAGGTCGTCGCGCCCGAGGGGATGGATCCGCAGCGCATCGTCGACGAGGTCGTCGCGACCGGCTACTCCGCGACACCGTCGAGGGCATCGGCACCGTCGAACGACGGAGGCGGGCAGGAGAACCCGGCCGATGCGGAACTGGCTTCTCTGCGCACCAGGCTGCTCGGCGCCGTCGTGCTCGGCGTGCCGGTGATCGCGATGGCGATGGTCCCGGCGCTGCAGTTCACGTACTGGCAGTGGGCCTCCCTCGCGCTGGCCTCTCCGGTGATCCTGTGGTCCGCGTGGCCCTTCCACCGGGCGGCGTGGGCGAACCTGAAGCACGGCACGGCGACGATGGACACCCTGATCTCGATGGGCACGCTGTCGGCGTTCCTGTGGTCGTTGTACGCGCTCTTCCTGGGCACGGCCGGCGAGCCCGGGATGAAGCACCCGTTCAGCCTCACCCTCGCGCCGTCCGACGGTGCCGCCAACATCTACCTGGAGGTGGCCGCCGGCGTCACCGTGTTCATCCTGGCCGGGCGCTACTTCGAGAAGCGCTCCAAGCGACAGGCGGGAGCCGCGCTGCGTGCCCTGCTCGAACTGGGTGCGAAAGAAGTCGCCGTCCTGCGGGACGGCGCCGAGGTGAGGATCGCCGTCGACGAGCTGCGTGCGGGCGACGAGTTCGTCGTGCGGCCGGGCGAGAAGATCGCGACCGACGGCGTGGTCGTCTCCGGTACCTCCGCCGTCGACGCCTCCATGCTCACCGGCGAATCGGTCCCCGTCGAGGTCGGTCCCGGTGATGCGGTCACCGGTGCCACGGTCAACGCGGGCGGTCGACTGGTGGTGCGCGCCACCCGCGTCGGCTCGGAGACGCAGCTCGCGCAGATGGCGCGGCTCGTCGAGGACGCGCAGACCGGCAAGGCGGAGGTGCAGCGTCTCGCCGACCGGATCTCCGGCGTCTTCGTGCCCATCGTCATCGCGATCGCCGCGATCACCCTGGGCGGGTGGCTCGGCGCGGGCTTCCCCGTCTCGGCGGCGTTCACCGCCGCGGTGGCGGTCCTCGTGATCGCCTGCCCGTGCGCGCTGGGACTCGCGACGCCGACGGCGCTGCTCGTCGGCACCGGCCGGGGCGCGCAGTTGGGCGTGCTCATCAAGGGGCCCGAGGTGCTCGAATCGACCCGTCGCGTCGACACCGTCGTTCTCGACAAGACCGGCACGGTGACCAGCGGGCGGATGACCCTGGTCGACGTGATCACCGAGAGCGGCGTCGATCCGATCGATGTGCTGCGCTACGCCGGTGCCCTGGAGTACGCCTCGGAGCACCCGATCGCGCAGGCCATCGCCAAGGGAGCCGCTGACAAGGTCGGAACGCTCTCGCCCGTGGACGGTTTCGCGAACATCGAGGGCCAGGGCGTGCAGGGCGTCGTCGACGGACACGGTGTGATCGTCGGCCGCGAGTCGCTGCTCGCCGATTGGGCGCTGCACCTGTCCGACGGGCTGGCCGCGACGAAGGCCGTCGCCGAGGCGCAGGGCGCGACAGTGGTCGCCGTCGGGTGGGACGGCGCGGCGCGAGGAATCCTCGTGGTCTCCGACACCGTCAAACCGACGAGCGCGCAGGCGATCCGGGAACTGCGCGAGCTGGGCCTGACGCCGGTGCTGCTCACCGGCGACAACGCGGCCGCCGCACGGCACATCGCCGCCCAGGTGGGCATCGACGAGGTGATCGCGGAGGTCATGCCGCAGGACAAGGTCGACGTGGTGACCCGCCTACACGCGCAGGGCCGCGTCGTCGCGATGGTCGGCGACGGGGTCAATGACGCCCCCGCGCTCGCCGCCGCCGACCTGGGCCTGGCGATGGGCACGGGCACTGACGTCGCGATCGAGGCGGCCGACATCACCCTGGTCCGCGGAGACCTGCGTGCCGCCGTCGACGCGATACGACTGTCCCGCAGCACACTCCGGACCATCAAGACGAACCTGTTCTGGGCGTTCGCGTACAACGTCGCGGCCATTCCGGTGGCGGCGCTCGGCATGCTGAACCCGATGCTCGCCGGTGCGGCGATGGCCTTCTCCAGTGTCTTCGTCGTCGGGAACAGCCTGCGCCTGCGCGGCTTCCGCGGTACTGCGCGTTCGGGTGAGGCCTCGCCGGCGCCCGTCGACGCGACGACCACCTGCCCGGTGATGGTCGGCAACCCTGTCGTCAAGTCCACCGCGGAGGCAGCGGGCCTGTTCCGGGACTACGACGGCGAGCGGTACTTCTTCTGCTGCCCCGCATGCGCGCCGAAGTTCGACGCGGACCCGGCGCGGTACGCGGCGAACCTCGCCTGAGCCGGACCCGTCTTCCGGTCCGCGCGCCGACGGGCGCGCGGACCGGAAGTGCTGGAGAAACGGGCCGACCACTGGCATGCTGATGCGATCGCAAGAACGACGATCGGGGGCATGATGGCGCCACGGCACCGGCGGATCCGCGGCTCGGAACCGGGCGATCGATGACCGTCACCGCGCTGCTCGCGACCCCGACAGCACCGAGCCTGGCCACGGCGTTCACCTCAGAACTGCTCGGCACCGCCGTCATGCTGCTGTTGGGTTGCGGCGTGGTCGCCAATGCGAGCCTGCCGAGGGCGAAGGGCGGCAACGCGAACTTCCTGATGATCGGCTTCGGCTGGGGGCTCGCGGTCTTCGCGGGCGTCTACACGGCCTACAAGTCGGGCGCACACCTCAACCCCGCGGTCACCGTCGGAATACTGGTCAGCGGCGGCTCCGAGTACGCCCCCGGGATCCCGATCACGGCCGCGTCCACCGCCGTCTACTTCGGGGCCCAGCTGCTCGGCGCCTTCCTCGGCGCCGTCGCCGCCTGGCTCGCCTACCGGCAGCACTTCGACGAGGAGCACGACCCCGGCGCGAAACTCGGTGTCTTCGCCACGGGCCCTGCGATCCGTTCGTATCCGCACAACGTCCTCACGGAGGCCGTCGCGACCTTCGTCCTGGTGCTCGCCGTGCTGCTGCTCGGCCGCACGCCGTCGGGTCTCGGTCCGCTGGCCGTTGCGCTCGTCGTCGTCGGCATCGGTGTCTCGCTCGGCGGTCCGACCGGCTACGCGATCAACCCCGCGCGCGATCTGGGGCCGCGTATCGCCCATGCCGTCCTCCCGATCAAGGACAAGGGCGGCAGCGATTGGTCGTACGCGTGGGTACCCGTCGTCGGTCCGCTGATCGGCGCGGTGATCGCCGGCCTGACCGCGGGCGTGTACGCGGGCTGACGCTCCGCCGAATCCCATCCGGACGAGAGGAACCCGATGGGGCGGCGACGCGTGGTGTGACTACCCGTCCAGTGCCTCGCTGAGTTCGAGCCAGCGCATTTCCTGCTCCGCCAGTTCGTCCTCGAGGGCCGAGATCTTCTTCATCTCCTCGGCGAGACCCGCGTAGTCGCCCTGATCGTGGTCGGCGAGAGCGAGTTTCGCCTTGGCGATCTGGTCGGTGAGCTTGGTCATCCGGCGCTCGACGGCGGAGACCTCCTTCTGCGCCGCGCGCAGTTCCGCGCCACTGAGGCCGGACTCCGCGGAGGCCGACGCGGCCGTCGCGGCGGTGGCCGCGGCCACCGCGCCGTGCTGCGCACGTCGCAGTGCGAGGTACTCGTCGACGCCACCGGGCAGGTGCCGAAGGCGGCGGTCGAGGATGGCGTACTGCTGATCGGTGACGCGCTCGAGGAAGTACCGGTCGTGGCTGACCACGATCAGCGTGCCGGGCCAGGAGTCGAGGAGGTCCTCCATCGCGGCCAGCATGTCGGTGTCGAGGTCGTTGGTCGGCTCGTCGAGGATCAGCACGTTCGGCGAATCCAGCAGGATGAGCAGCAACTGGAGACGGCGCTTCTGCCCACCGGAGAGGTCCTTGACCGGTGTCGAGAGCTGCGCACTCGCGAAGCCGAGCCGCTCGAACAGCTGGGACGGGGTGAGCTCCTGCGCCTTGGAGCCGCTGCCCACGGTGAAGCTCGTGGCGAGGTTCGCCAGCACCACGCGCACCGGATCCTCCCAGTGCTGTTCGAGCTCGTCGAGCCGCTGGGTCAGCGTCTGGACCTTGACGGTCTTGCCGCGCTTGACGGTGCCCGTCGTGGGCTGCACGGCCCCGTCGATCAGGCCGAGCAGCGTCGACTTACCGGCCCCGTTGACGCCCAGGATGCCGGTGCGCTCGCCGGGCGCGATGCGCCACTCGATGTCGCTGAGCACCTGCTTGTCGCCGTACGCCACGCCCACGTCGAGGATGTCGACGACGTCCTTGCCCAGCCGCGAGACGGCGAGCGACTGCAACTCGGTCTTGTCGCGGATCTCGGGGACGTCGGAGATCAGCGCGTTAGCCGCATCGATGCGGAACTTCGGCTTGCTCGTGCGGGCGGGGGCGCCGCGCCGCAGCCAGGCCAGCTCCTTGCGCGCGAGGTTCTGCCGCTTCTGCTCGATCGACGCGGCCTGCCGGTCGCGCTCCACGCGCTGCAGGATGTACGCCGCGTAGCCACCCTCGAAGGGCTCCACGATGCGGTCGTGCACCTCCCACGTCGCTGTGCACACCTCGTCGAGGATCCACCGGTCGTGCGTCACCATGAGCAGGCCGCCCTGGTTCGCGGGCCACCGGGTCTTGAGGTGGCCGGCCAGCCACTCGATCGCCTCGACGTCCAGGTGGTTGGTCGGCTCGTCGAGGATCAGCACGTCGTGCTCACCCGCGAGGAGCTGCGCCAACTGCACGCGGCGGCGCTGGCCGCCGGACAGCTCGCCGAGGCGCGCGTCCCAGGGGAGATCGGTGAGCAGGCCCGCGAGGATGTCGCGCACCTTCGGATCGCCGGCCCAGACGTGCTCGGGGGTGTCGCCGACGACCGCATGGCCGATCGTGTCCTCGTCGTCGAACAAGTCGGTCTGGGTGAGCACGCCCACCCGGACACCGCCCCGTCGGGTCACGCGGCCCGAGTCGGGCTCGCGGGTGCCGGCGAGCATGCCCAGCAGGCTGGACTTGCCGTCGCCGTTGCGGCCGACGATGCCGATCCGGTCGCCCTCGTTCACGCCGAGGGACACCGAATCGAAGACCGTTTTGGTCGGGTACTCGAGGTGCAGCGCATCCGCGCCGAGAAGATTCGCCATCGCCCGTCCAGATTACGCGGGTGCCTGGCATACTGATTTAGTCGGATATCCGAGTAATCGTCGAGGAGTGAGTCGTGAGCGACGCCGAGATCGTCACCACCGTGGCCGGGGGCACCGGGCACATCGAGCTGAACCGTCCGAAGGCGCTCAACGCGCTCACCTCGGGCATGGTGGCCGCCATCGACGCCGCGCTGCAGGCCTGGGAGGCCGACGATGCCGTGGCCCGCGTGCTCATCACCTCCGCCTCGCCCAAGGCGTACTGCGCGGGCGGCGATATCCGCGCCATCCGTGACCAGGTGGTGGCGGGGGAGGACTTCACCCCGTTCTTCCGCGACGAGTACGACATGAACCTGCGCCTCGCGGAGTTCCCCAAGCCGGTGATCGCTCTCATCGACGGCGTGAACATGGGTGGCGGCGTGGGTGTTTCGATCCACGGATCGCACCGCGTTGTCTCGGAGAAGGCGCTCATCGCGATGCCCGAGGTCGCGATCGGTTTCCTTCCCGATGTGGGTGCCACCCACATCCTCGGCCGCCTGCCGAAGGGCGTGGGCGAGCTCATGGGCATGACCGCCGCGCGCCTCGGCGCGGGTGATGCGCTCGCCGTCGGGCTCGCAACGCACTTCGTACCCTCGTCGGCCATGCCGGACGTCAAGGCCGCCCTGCTCGCCGGGGAGGAGCTCGACGGCGTGCTCGCCCGCTTCGGCGACGCCGCCCCCGCGGCGACGCTGCCGCTCGAGGAGATCGCCGATGTCTTCGGGCGCGACTCGGTGACCGAGATCCTCGCGGGCCTCGCAACCACCTCCGGAGCGTGGGCGGACACGGCTCGCGAGCAGCTCGCCACAGCCTGCCCCACGTCGGTCTTCGTCACCTTCGATCTGATCCAGCAGTCGCGCACGCGCACTCTCGCTCAGTGCCTCGCCGAGGAGGCCGTGGTGGGCGCGCGCCTGATCCGCCGCCCCGACTTCGTCGAGGGCATCCGCGCGGTCCTCGTCGACAAGACCCGCGATCCGAAGTTCTCGCCCGCATCGATGAACGACGTCGACGAGTCCGAGATCGAGGCTCTGCTCGGCTCCTGACGGCCGCGCTCAGCTCGCTGCGCTCGTGGCCCGCCCTAGCGGGGCGGCCGCCTCCCCCATGTCCATGGACGGAGGGAATGAACGACGCGCGGAGGTGCTGCGCCTCCCGCTAGGGGGCGCCGTGGATCAGCCTCGGCCGGCCGCGGTGGCGAGGAAGTCGCGCAGCGCGATGCTGTCGCGCAGGTAGCGCTCGTAGGGGAAATCCCTCGCGGAGAGGGCCTCTCGGAGTTGGGCCGCGTAGTCGGTGCTCGACGCGTGGAACTGTTGTGCGCCCTTGTCCGTGAGCCGCACGAGGCGCCGCCGGGCGTGCTCGGGATCGGGTTCGACGGTGACCAGACCCTCCGGTACGAGCGCGGTCAGCATGCGGCTCACGGCCGCGTCGGAGACCAGCATCGCCTGCGCCAGTTCGTGCTGGGTCGCGGGCTGCACCTCCTCGAGCGTGCCCAGGAGTCTCATTCTGCTGTAGCTCAGCGCACCGGGTGCTCCGTACTCGCGCGTCACGACGCCCAGCAGCATCGTGATGTGGTTCAGCACATCGCCCAGTCCCTCATCGGGTTCGTTCATGATCTCAGCCTACCGGAGTCTTGACCAGTTAATATTAACGTGTTAAGACTGAAGCATGACCGCATCCACGCAGTACCTCATTCACACCTCCACCCCGCTGATCTTCCCGATCGCCGCAGTGGTCTGGGCCGCCTTCCGCTCGGCCCGCCGGCCCGGCGAACGCCTCGAGATCTGGCAGCGGGCCGTGCTCTTCGCCGCCGGCCTGGGGGCGGCCTGGGTGGGGGTCTTCTTCCTACTCGTTCCGGACACCATGGCGAACGAGATCGGCTTCCCGGCTGGCAATCCCTTCCAGTTCGAGATCGCCTTCACCAATCTCGGCTTCGCGGCGATGGCCATCGTCTTAGTGTTCCGCCATCGGGAGTTCCGTCTCTTCTACGGCATCGGCTACGCGATCTTCCTATGGGGCGCGGCCTTCGGGCACCTCGATCAGTGGTTCGCCCACGGCGATCACCAGCTGGGCAACACCGGCGGCATCCTCTTCGTCGACATCCTAGTCCCGGCCTTCATCATCGTCCTGGCTCTTGTCGACCGTCGAGGCGCATCGTCCGGCCCGGCCTTCCGGCCCGTCGGCGCTACGGTGTAGCCGTGGCCGAATCGACGGATGCCGGAAGGGTGCAGCTGTGCTGCCTGTTGTGGGCGCGCACTGGCCTCGCGGATGCTCTCACCGCGTATGAGGATGCGGTACTCGCCCTGCTGCCGGAACACGGCGGTACGGTCGTGCAACGCGCGATCGGGGAGGGGGTCGATGGTGCGCCGAACGAGGTTCAGCTGTACCGATTCTCGAGTCAGGAATCGCTCGCCCGCTATCTCGCGGATCCGCGCCGCCTCGCGCTCGCCGGCGAACGCGATCGCGTGATCGCCCGCACGGAGCTTTTCCCCGTCTCCTTCTGAGGGCCGCGTCGACCGGGTGCGGTGCGAGTGGCTTTGAAACTGTGACCGCTCATGACGATCGGACGTCCCCGCGTGCTGGACGAGCCGAGGCCAGTCACACTCAACTGGCTATGTACGGCAATACCGGTTGCTCGCGAGGATGGGTCTCATGATCGTTTCATGGGCCGCGGTGGCGGGAATGGTGGTGACGGCGTTGGCCATGGTGCTCACGCCGGGATCGAACATGATCTACCTCGTTTCCCGCAGCATCGGCCAGGGGCGCGCGGCCGGGCTGATCTCGCTGGCGGGAACAGGTGTGGGCTTCGTCGTCTACCTCACCCTGGCGAACGTGGGCCTCGCCGTCGTCTTCGTCGCGGTGCCGTGGCTGTTCATGGGGTTCAAGGCCGCCGGTGCGCTGTACCTCGGGTACCTGGCCTTCCAGGCGCTGCGTCCCGGAGGGCGTGGGCTGTTCGAGACCACGGACCTGCCGCGGGATTCGAACGCGAAGCTGTTCCGGATGGGGCTCGTCACCAACCTGCTCAACCCGAAGGCGGCGATCATGTACCTGGCGTTGATCCCGCAGTTCATCGACCCCACGCGTGGCCGCACAGCCGCGCAGGGCTTCGTTCTCGGCGGCGTGCAGATCACGGTGTCGATGCTGGTCAACGCCGCGATCGTGATCGCCGCCGGCGCGGTGGCGGCGATCATCGCGCGTCGCCCCGAGTGGGCGGTGTGGCAGCGCCGGGTCACCGGCACGATGCTCGGTGCCGTCGCTCTGCTACTCGCTCGTGAGGTCCCGCAGCGCGCCCACGTCTGACCGTTGCTCGTGTCAGCCGACCTGGTAGGTGCCTGTCGCGCTGGCGACCAGCACGTCGTCGGTCTGCGAGTACATCTCGCACCGCACGTGACTCGTCTTCCGTCCGGTGGATAGACGGTGTGCCCGCACCCGCAGCCCGTCCTCCATGAGGGGTGCGATGAAGTTCAGCGACAGGGATGCGGTGACGCCGCGGAGCTTGTCGGGCACCGGCCGTCCCGCCCATGCCGCGACCATGACACCGATGTCCGCCGCGGCGGCGATGAGACCGCCGTGCATCATCGTGCCGACCGTCGTGAGCTCCGGTCGGTAGGGCACGAGCAGGGTGGCGGCGCCGTCGGAGATGTCTTCGATCTGTACGCCGAGGAGTGCCACGAACGGCGACGCGGGGACGAACTGCCGCATGATCTCCGAGCCGTCGGCGACGTCGGTCGGGAGCTGATCGGGTGAGACGGTCACTGGGTTCTCCTAATCGAACTATGAAAACGAAGTATGACTAGGATAGTGCCATGGAATCGCTGTTGACGGAACCCTCCGACAAGCGCCGCCGGCGCACACGGGCCGCGCTGTTGGACGCCGCGGGCGAACTCTTCGCCCGGCCGGGCGGCTATCGCGGCACCTCCGTCGATGAGCTGGCCGCCCGTGCGGATGTCGCGTTGACCAGCATCTACTCGAACTTCCCCGGCGGGAAGGCGGACCTGTACGCCGTGCTGGCGTGCAGGGTGGGGCGAGAGCACGTGGTCGCCATGGCCGCCGCCGTCGCAGGGACGACGGGGTCCGATGCCGCCCGCCGTGCCTTCGACGAGTACCTCGACTTCCACCGCCGCGAGCCGATCGCGTTCCGACTGCTCGGCCTCACCGATGTGCAGGGCGAGGAGTCGGAAACGGTGCGGGCGGCGCGCGCCGAGGTCCGCGGGTATCTCGGCAGGGCCTTGGAGACGGTGATCGTCGCCGTCGGCGAGCCCTCGGATGTGGCGCGCGCCGAGGTGATCCAGTGCTGGGCCGGCATCAACGGCCTGCTCGCGCTCGCAGCGCGCGGATTGATCGACACCGCGGAGGCGGATCGCCTCATCGGCCGCGCGCGAGACCGGTGTTCCGCGGCGATCGGAGTAGTGCGATGACCAGGGGAGAGCTGAGCTTCGTCGAGCGAGTCGTGCTGTCCGGGAGGGCACTGCGCGCGGCGGCAGCGGAGGTGCCGCGCGCGGCACGGGGCCCCCGCGGTGCACTCGGACGCGGTCGGTTCAGGGCCGGGGTGCCCGAGACGGAGGTGTGCATCGAAGCGGCGCGGCTTGCGAGGGAACGTCTTACGCCGGCGGTACTCGAACACAGCGTTCGCTGCTACCACTGGGGTCGTGCCTTCGCGGCGGCCGCGGGCACATCGATCGATGCGGAAGAGTTCTTTGTCGCCTGCATGCTGCACGACGTGCACCTCGGCGGCGCCGCGGATCCGGCTGCCGGATGCTTCGCCGTCCTCGGCGCCGACGCCGCGCGAACGCTCGTGTACGGCCCGGCCGCCGAGAGGATCGCGAACGCCATTGAGCGGCATTTCGATCCTGTGGCTGATACGGAACCGCTGGCGATCGCCTTGCATGACGCGGCACACCTCGACGTGGCCGGCTACCGGCTCGGCGAGTTGGACCGCGAATTCGTTCGAGCGGTGTGCGAGAGCGCGCCCCGCGGCGAATTCTCCCGAGTGTTCCTCGCCGCGATCCGCGAGGAGGCGCGCGTGCGTCCCCGATCGATCGCTGCCGCGATGTGGTGGGCCGGCATCGCCCTGCCGGTCCTGCTCAATCCGCTCGACCGGAGCGCTGGACCGCGGGATGCGCTGAGCACGGCGATGTGAAGGATTCGCGACGGATGCACCGCGCCTTCGGTGAAGATTCCACGTTTGTGTCGGTTTCATGAGAGAGTCATGTGCACAGTCGATTTCGTGAAAATTCGTCGGTACCGTCGGGGTATGGAGAAGAAGCGAAGGCCAGTTGCCACCACCCTCGCCCGACGGCTCGCCGCGGGCCTGATCGTCGCCGGAGCAGGCGCCGCCCTCTTCGTCGCGGGGCCCGCCTCGGCGGAGCCGAGCGACCACGTGGTCAGTCCGTCCGTGGTCCGACCCGGGGTCACGCCCGGCGGCGGCGCCAACCACTGGAACGTGCCGACCGGTTCGGCCCTGTGGCCGGGGAACATGAACCCGGACTCGCCGTCGACGGGGGACACCGGCCCGTCATCCGCGGCGCCCATCGATCCCGGCGACCATCCGCGGGACGCCCCGGGCGCCGACAGCCCGGCGTTCTGACCGAGTCGTTCCGACCGCGCGCGACGACGGTCAGTCCGCCGCAGCCACCAGCGGTTCGAGCGTGAGCGACGGGTGCTCCTTCTCGATGTATTGCAGCCGCCACTTGTCCGAGAACAGGGCCAGCAGCGCGCCGTCGTTGCGCTCGAAGACCTCCACACCGCGCTGCCGGTTCAGCTCGTCCGCACTCGCGGAGTCCGTCCGGCGCGCGACGGAGTAGCCGAGGTGCTCGACCTGCACGTCGACGTTGAACTCCGTCTTCATCCGGGCGACCACCACCTCGAACTGCATCGGGCCCACCGCGGCCATCACGGGGGAGGCGTCGCCACGGACGTCGTTGCGCAGCAACTGGACCACGCCCTCGGTGCCGAGTTGCTCGATCCCCTTGCGGAACTGCTTGTACTTGCCGGCGGAATCGGCGCGGACCACGGCGAAATGCTCCGGCGCGAACGACGGGATCGGCGGGAACTGGACCTTGGCGCCGTCGTACAGCGTGTCGCCGGGCGAGAGGGCATTGGCATTGACGAGGCCCACCACGTCGCCGGGGTAGGCCGTCTCGACGGTCTCGCGGTCGCGGCCGACCACCGTCATCGCGTACTTCGTCGCGAAGGGCTTGCCGGTCTGCGCGTGCTGCACGACCATGCCGCGCTCGAACTCGCCGGAGACGATGCGCATGAAAGCCAGGCGGTCCCGGTGCGCGGAGTCCATGCCGGCCTGCACCTTGAAGACCACGGCACTGAACGGGTCTGTCACCTCGCGCTCGGAATCGTCGATCGCGGTCCTCGAGTGCGGTGCGGGTGCCAGCTCGACCAGTGCCTCCAGTAGTTGCCGCACACCGAAATTGAGGATCGCGGAGGTGAAGATCACCGGCGAGGTCTGGCCGGCCAGGAACATCTCCTGGTCGTGACTCTGCCCCATCTCGGTCATGAGCTCGGTCTCCTCGACCGCCTCGGCCCAGACGTCGCCCTCGCGGTCGAGCGCGGCATCGGTCGAAAGGTGCTCCTCCGGAGCGATCTTCGCGCCGCCGGCCGTGCGGGTGAAGTGCACGTACTCGTCCTTGCGCACATCGCGCAGGCCGCGGAAGTCGCCCGCGATCCCGACGGGCCAGAACAGGGGAGTGGGGGTCAGGCCGATCCGCTCGGAGATCTCGTCGAGCAGTTCCAGCGGCGTGCGGCCGGGACGGTCCCACTTGTTGATCACGGTGATCACGGGGATGCCGCGGTGTCGGCACACCTGGAAGAGCTTGAGCGTCTGCGGCTCCAGGCCCTTCGCGGCGTCGATGAGCATCACAGCCGCGTCGACGGCCGTCAGTACGCGGTAGGTGTCCTCGGAGAAGTCGGCGTGGCCGGGAGTGTCGACGAGGTTGATCACCGACGGTTCCTCGTCGGGAGAAGCCTCGGAGGACGTGTAGTTGAACTGCAGCGCCGTCGAGCTCACCGAGATGCCGCGGGCCTTCTCCATCTCCATCCAGTCGGAGACGGTGGACTTGCGGCCCGCCTTGCCGTGGATCGCGCCGGCCTCGTTGATCACCCGGGCGTGCAGCGCCAGAGCCTCCGTCATCGTCGACTTACCCGCGTCGGGGTGGCTGATGATGGCGAAGGTGCGGCGGCGGGAGACCTCGTCGGCAATGGAACTCACGAGGAACCAGTGTACCCGTATCCGCAGGTAGACCGTGTCGCGGTCAGGCGGGACGGGAAAGCGCGTAGACCACGTGGTCCGGCGGGTCGACGGGGTTGTCGGGCGGGATGTCGACATGGCCCACGAGGGTGAAACCGGCGCGCTCCAGGGCGCGCCACGATCGGCGGTTGCCCGCCGCGACGGCCACGACGACGCGCTCGCCGTCCAGGTCGGAGAAGATCGTCGCGCACATCGCCGCGATCATGGCCGTGCCGAGCCCGCGGCCGGTCGAGGCGGGGGAGCCGATCAAGTAGTCGACGCCCCAGTCGGCGGGACCGAGCGAGACCACCGAATCGACCGCCGTGGTCTCGGGCTCGTCCGAGTAGTCGACCCACCGTTGCCGCTGGATCAGCCCGAACGGGACCCCGTTGCCGTCGAGCCCGAGCCAGTCCTGGGAGGGCTCGAGGCGGTCGACGGACGGCCCGAAGTCACGCTCGATCGCCTCGGGGAAGGTCTCGTGGTTCCACCATCGTCGATTGTGCGGCTCCGCGAGCCACGACGCGAGCAGACCGAAGTCCGCCCGCGTGACCCGTCGGAAGGTGATCACCAGGCGTGGACGGTGTTCTGCGCGGCTTCGAGGCCGTCGCGGATCAGGAGCTCGACGGCGTCCGCGGCGTTCTCCACCAGCAACGGGACCTCGCTCTTCTCCGCCTTGGCGAAGGGCTTGAGCACGTAGTCCGCGGGGTCCTGGCGGCCCGGCGGACGCCCGATCCCGGCGCGCACGCGCAGGTAGTCGCGTGTGCCCAGATGCGAGGTCAGGGACTTGAGCCCGTTGTGCCCACCCTCGCCGCCGCCGCGCTTGAGCCGGACCAGGCCGAAGTCGATGTCCAGCTCGTCGTGTACGGCGATGACGTCGGTGGGCTCCACGGAGTAGAACCGCGCCAGCGCGCCCACGGGCTCGCCGGAGAGGTTCATGAAGGACTGCGGCTTCGCCAGGTAGACCTGGCGGCCGACGAGCCGCGCGCCCGCGACCTCCGCCCCCGACTTCTTGTGTCGGGAGAAGGAGGTGCGGGCGCGCGATGCGAGCTCGTCGACCACGTCGAAGCCGATGTTGTGCCGGGTGCCGGCGTACTTCTCGCCGGGGTTACCCAGCCCCACGACGATGAGTGGCCGGTCGGTCATCGAATTACTCAGCAGCCTCGTCGGCGGCCTCGGCCTCGTCCTCGTCGGTCTTCGCGGCGGCGATCTCCGTGATGTTGATGACCAGCGCCTCGGCGTCGGTGACCAGGGCGGCACCCGCGGGCACCTCGAGCTGGCCCGCGGTGATCTGGGTGCCGGCCTCGAGGTTGTGCACGTTGAAGACGATGTTCTCGGGGATGTTCAGCGCGTCGGCCTCGATCTCGACCTCGTTGAGGTCCTGCGCGACCTGGGTACCGCCGGCGGGCTCGCCCTCGACGATGACGGGCACGGAGACGATGACCTTCTCGCCCTTCTTGATGACGAGCAGGTCGGTGTGCTCGATGTAGTTGCGCAGGGGGTGCACGACGACCTGCTTGGTCAGCGCGAGCTGCTCCTTGCCGTCGATGTCCAGGTTCAGCACGGCGTTGGTGCCGTCCTTACGGAGGATGGCCGCGAAGTCGCGGGCGACCACGGTGAAGTGCTGCGGCTCGGTGCCGTGGCCGTAGAGGACCACGGGGACGAGGCCGTCGCGGCGGGCGCGGCGGGCGGCGCCCTTGCCGAACTCGGTGCGGACGGTGGCGACGAGCTTGTTGGTGTCGGACATGATGTTCCTTCAAGTGCGGTGTATCGGCCTCGACGATGCCGAGGCGGTCCGCACTGCGCCTCGCGGATCCGCGGGAGAAGTGCCGTTCGCGTCGATCACGGCGGCCGGAGCCGCCCTCGCCGAGAAGGTCGCCGGGAAGTCTACCGAACGCCCCGCTCAGGAGTGAAATCGAAGCTTCGCCGTTACGTCATGTCCAGTTCGTGCGGCGTCCACGCCCCATGGGCACCATCGACACCGTGAACAACGCCCCGCTGTGGTCTCCGCAGGACGTCGCGGAGCGCTTCGTCGATGCCCTGGGCAGCGGCGACTACGAGATCGCCGAGCACCTGCTGGCGAAGAACGTCGTGTACCGGCGGACCGGAGGCCGGCCTCTGCGCGGGCGCGCCGCGATCGTCCGTCACTTCCGCTGGCACGCGCGGACGCGCGTGGCGATGCAGGCCGTGCTCCTGGCCTCGGAGCAGACCGGCCGAGCCATCGCCGTCACCGAGCGCGTGACCGCGCTGGTCTACGGACCGCTCCGGCTCCAGTTCCAGGTCCGGGGCGTCTTCGAGGTCGACGGTGGCCGGATCGTGGCCTGGCGCGATGACGTCGACACGGCGGTGGTGGCGCGCGCCGCGGCCCGAGCGGTCGCGGGCGTCTTCTACGCGCCGGCTCGGCCCACCCTTCCGCGCGCCGTGATCTGAGGGGAAGGATCGCGCCGCGCGCGGTGTTGCACCGGCCATGACGACTCTGGGCAGGTTGGGAATCTGGCGCGGCGCCACGCAGGTCGACGGTGCCTTCGCGGCACGAGGAGAGGAACTCGGCTACGGCACGCTGTGGCTGGGCGGTTCGCCCGGCGGTGACCTGGCTGTGGCCGATCCGCTGCTCGACGCCACGGAGCATCTCGTGGTCGCCACCGGGATCCTCAATATCTGGCAGGACGATGCGCGTTCCGCGGCAGCGGCCTTCCATCGACTCGAGGCGAAGTTCCCCGGCCGGTTCGTGCTCGGTATCGGCGCCGGCCACCGTGAAGCCACCGCCGACTACCGCACCCCGTACCAGGCTCTCGTCGACTACCTGGACGTGCTCGCCGCGGAGGGCGTGCCGAAGGAGCAGACGGTGCTCGCGGCACTCGGGCCGAAGGTTCTGCGCCTGGCGGCCGATCGGACGGCGGGAGCGCATCCGTACCTGACCTCGCCCGAGCACACGCGAAGTGCGCGCGAGATCCTCGGCGACGGGGTGCTGCTCGCGCCCGAGCAGAAGGTGGTCCTCGACGAGGACGAGGCCCGCGGGCGCGAGGTGGGCCGTGCCACCGTCGACTTCTACCTCCGGCTGCGGAACTACGTCGCCAACCTGCGGCGGCTCGGTTTCGACGATGCCGACCTCGAGCGGCCCGGCAGTGATCGTCTGGTGGACGTCCTGGCCGTGCACGGCGACGGCGACGCGATCGCGGCGGGCGTGCGAGCACACCTCGACGCGGGCGCCGATCACGTCGCGGTGCAGGCGCTCGGCGACGATCCGTGGCCCGCCCTGGAGGCCGTGGCGACGCGCCTGCGCTGACCGCCGCGCTCCCTGTCCCCGGTCGAGCGGCGCCCGAGCGGACGGTGAGGCACGATGGTGGCGTGGATCTCAAAGCCGTAGCCGCTGCCAACCTCGCCGACTTCTCCCAGGAGTCCTTCACGGACGCCGGTGTCACGCACGACGTCTACCGCAAGGGCTCCGGCCCCGCGGTGATCGTCATCGCCGAGATCCCCGGCATCACCCCGAAGGTGCTGGATTTCGCCCGGAAGGTCGTCGATGCCGGCTTCACCGCGGTGCTGCCGCACCTGTTCGGCACCCCGGGGCTCGACGCCGCCAACCCCAAGGCGATCGGCTACGCCGGAACGGCGAAGAGCATGGCGAAGCTCGCCGGCTCGCTGTGCGTGAGTCGCGAGTTCACGATTCTCGCCACGGGCAAGTCGTCGCCGGTGGTCACATGGCTGCGCGCCCTCGCGCGGCAGGAGCACGAGCGTTGCGGCGGCAAGGGCGTCGGCGCCGTGGGGATGTGCTTCACCGGCGGCTTCGCGCTCGGCATGGCCGTCGACGACGTGATGCTGGCACCCGTCCTCAGCCAGCCCTCGCTGCCCTTCCGCCCCATCCCCGGCACCGGCCGCACCATCGACATCTCCCCGCAGGACCTCGACACCGTCAAGGTGCGGTGCGCCAAGCAGGGCCTCAAGGTCATGGGCCTGCGCTTCAAGGGCGACTTCATGGTGCCGGGCGAGCGCTTCGACTTCCTCCGCGAGCAGCTGGGCGACGGTTTCATCGCCGTCGAGATCGACGACGCCGACGCCAACCCCGGCGCCCTGACCCCGCCGCACTCCGTGCTCACCGAGCACCTCATCGACGAGCCCGGTCAGCCCACTCGCCAGGCCCTCGACGACGTGATCCAGCTCTTCCGCGACACCCTGGTCTAGCGAGACGCGGCCTGCGGTGCGGGCCTTCGGGGCGGATATGCGCTGATCAAGCGGACCTTCACATAACGGTCAAGGCTAGTTTTACGTTCCATTACCAAGCATTTACCTTTGCTACCCTCGGCGTCACTATGGAGATCCCAGGGGACAGTGCCGGCCGCGCCGACGATGAGCTGGGCCTGGCGTTCAACCGCCTCCGGCGCCACGCCGTCGTCAGTGATTTCGTCTGGCGATACTCCGTGGCGGGATTCACGCTCTGCGTCGGGCTCTTCGGGGGCGTGATGATCTTCACGCCCGAAGGCGCAGGTGGTTCGACGGCTCGGGCCGTCGCGCTCGGCGCTCTGTGCTTGTCCGGCGTGCCGGCGGCCTTCGCCGTCAGTCGCCTCCCGATCACCTCGTTGTGGTGGAATCCGTGCCCGCGACGGAAGATGATCAGCACGCTCTTCGTCCTGTACGCGGACATCGTGGTCACGAGCATTCTGATGCTCTACAACAGCCCGGCGGCCGGATTGGCGGGCACGGTGCTGTTCGCCACCGTCGGTGCCTACGCGGCGCACTTCCTGACCACGCGCACGCTCGCGCTGCATCTCGCCCTGTCGAGCATCGTCATCATCTGCCTGGGAGTCCGCGTGGTGCAGGTGTACGCCGCAACGCCGCTCGCGGTGAGTGCGCAGGTCGCGGTCAGCATCCTCGGCATCGGCGGTGTCGTCGTCCTCAACTACCTGTACACCTGGCAGATCAAGCAGCTGATCCGCGCCAGCCTCACGGCATCGTCGACGGACGCGATGACCGGGCTGCTCAATCGAACCGGCTTCCGCGACGCGGTCGACGAGGTGATGCGATCGAGCAGGGGACGCATATCCGTCTGCATCATCGACGTCGACCGGTTCAAACTCGTCAACGACGTGTACGGGCACCTGGCCGGAGACGCCGCCTTGAGGGCGGTGGCGACCGCGCTGCGGCGCTCCGCCTCACCGGATTCGCTGGTCGCCAGAATCGGGGGCGACGAGTTCGCGATCACGTCCTCACTGTCCGGTCACGAACTCGAGCAGACTCTCGCCGACGCCCAACGGAGACTCCCCACGCTGGCCAACGGGGAGCGGGTGTCGATCAGTGCCGGGATCGCCTCGGCGGAGATGTCGAGCGCCGGGCCCTTACACACCTTCGATCACCGCGGACGGTTCTTCTCCGCGCTCGTCGTGCTCGCGGACGAGGCGTTGCGGAGCAGCAAGGAGGGAGGGGGAGAACGAGTCACCGTCCATCGCCCCGAGCCGACGTCCGATCCGTTGCGGACCGGACGTCGGGCGGTGCCACCGGACGCGGCTCGGGACTAGGCGAGGCCCTCCTCCTCGGCGATGACTGCGTCGCCGTCGTCATCGAGATCCGCGCCCACGGACTCCCGGGCGTCGAGCTCGGCCTGCTTCGCCTCCGCCGCCGCCTCGGCCGGCGTCTCCGCCAGTGCCGAGAGGTCGGGATCGTTCGGTGTGCTCATTCCAGTCGCTCCTTCTCCTCGCGCTCGAGGCGGTCGCGCTCCTCCTGCTTGCGCTTCTCCTCGTGCTCGATCTCTTCTTCCCGAGCGTTCTTGTTGCTCATGCCTTCTCCTTCTCCGGTTCCTTCGGGTCGTCCGCGGGCAGGGAGCCCTCGGACACGGAGCCGTCGGCGCGCTTCTCGACGACCGACAGGACGAGTCCCTCGTCGTCGGCGTCCACCCGTACGGTGTCGCCCTCGCGGACATCGCCACGCAGCAGCATCGACGAGAGCCGGTTATCGAGCTCCTTCTGCACGGTGCGGCGCAGGGGGCGGGCGCCGAACTGGGGCTGGAAGCCCTCGTCGGCCAGCCAGTCCTCGGCCTTCGCCGTGACGTCGAGCTCCACGTCCTGAGCGCGGAGCAGCCGCCGTGTGCCGTCGAGGATCAACTCGACGATGTTCCGCAGCTGCGCCTTGTCCAGGCGGTGGAAGATCACCGTGTCGTCGATCCGGTTGAGGAACTCGGGGCGGAAGTGCGCGTGCAGCCGGTCCTTGACCTTCGGGATCACGGACTCGAAGTCGTCGTCCGGCGCGTCGAGGATCAGGTCGGCGCCGATGTTCGACGTCAGGATCACGATGGTGTTCTTGAAATCGACGGTGCGGCCCTGGGCATCGGTCACCCGGCCGTCGTCCAGCAACTGCAGCAGCACGTTGAAGACGTCCGGGTGAGCCTTCTCGACCTCGTCGAACAGGATCACCGAGTAGGGCTGGCGCCGCACCTTGTCGGTGAGCTGGCCGGCCTCCTCGTATCCCACGTAGCCCGGAGGCGCGCCCACGAGCCGCGAGACGGTGTGCTTCTCCTGGAACTCGCTCATATCGAACCGGATCAGCCGGTCCTCGTCGCCGAAGACGGTGGCGGCCAGGGCCTTCGCGAGCTCCGTCTTACCGACGCCCGTCGGGCCGAGGAACAGGAAGGAGCCGATCGGCCGGCTCGGATCCTTGAGCCCGGCGCGCGCACGGCGCACGGCTTCGGCGACGGCGAGGACCGCTTCGTCCTGCCCGATCACACGGTCGTGCAGGTCGTCCTCGAGGCGCAGGAGCTTCTCCCGCTCCTCGGAGGTCAAGTCCGCGACGGGGATTCCGGTGCGGCGCGAAACCACCTCGGCGATGTCGACGACGGTGACCTCGGGCTCGGCCTCGCCGCCACCCGCGGCTGCGAGCCGCTCCTCGGCGTCGGCGATCTTCTCCTTGAGCTCGTCGGCGGCCTTGTAATCCTCACCCTCGACGGCGCTGTCCTTCTCGCGGCGCAGTGCCGCCAGTTCGTCCTCGATCGAACGGGTGTCCGCGTCGGAGGTCTTGGTGCGCAGCCGGACCCGAGCGCCGGCCTGGTCGACGAGGTCGATCGCCTTGTCCGGCATGAACCGATCCGTGATGTACCGGTCCGAGAGTTCCGCAGCGGCTACCAGGGCGGCGTCCTCGTAGCGCACCTGGTGGTGCTCCTCGTAGACGTCGATGAGGCCGCGCAGGATCTCGATCGTGTCGTCCACCGACGGCTCGCTGACCATCACCGGCTGGAAACGGCGCTCGAGAGCCGCGTCCTTCTCGATGTACTTGCGGTACTCGTCGATCGTGGTGGCGCCGATGGCGTGCAGTTCGCCGCGCGCCAGTGCGGGCTTGAGCATGTTGCCGGCGTCCATGGATCCCTCGCCGCCACCGCCCGCGCCGATGATCGTGTGCAACTCGTCGATGAAGACCACCAGCTCGTCCGAGTGCTCGCGCACCTCGTCGAGCACCTTGGTCAGGCGTTCCTCGAACTCGCCGCGGTACTTGCTGCCCGCGACCATGGAGCTCACGTCCAGTGCCACGACGCGGCGACCGGCGAGTGTCTTCGGCACGTCGTCGTTGACGATCCGCTGCGCCAGGCCCTCGACGATCGCGGTCTTGCCGACGCCGGGGTCACCGATGAGGACGGGGTTGTTCTTGCGGCGGCGGGAGAGGATCTCGATGGTCTGCTCGATCTCCTCGGCACGGCCCACGACCGGGTCGACCTTCCCGGCGCGCGCCTCGGCGGTGAGGTCACGGCCGTACTCGTCGAGCGTCGGCGTCGAGCTCTCCTGCTGCGGGGCCTGGCCCGCTGCGCCCGCCTTGCCGGCCTTCCCCGCCTTGCCCGGGGTCTGGCCGGCGGCGATGCCGCCACCGGAGAGCGCCTGCGCGGCAACCGTGTCGGGATTGTCGGCGATGCCGAGCAGGATGTGCTCGGGGCCGACGTAGGACTGGCCGTTCTGCGCGGCGTGCTGCTGGGCCACCCGCAGGGCGCGCCGCGAGGCGGGACTGAGCGAGGGCGCGCCGTCCATCGCGGCCGGGTTCGAGCTCGCCTGCGCGGCGGCCCGCATCGCGGCGGCCACCGTGTCCGGATCCAGTTTGAGCCGGGCTATCACGTCGCGGGTGGGCTCGTTCATCGCCGCGGCGTACAGCAGGTGCTCGGGGGTGATCTCCGGGTTGTCCCAGTCGGACGCGGCCACCTGCGCCTCGGCGAGCAGGCTCTTCGCCTGTTCGTTGAGGAGGCGGTTGAGGTCCACCCGGGCGGTCGCGGGTCGGCCCACCGAGTTTCCGAAGAACCGCTGGAAGATGTCGTCGAAGACGCCGTCGAGTTCACTCATGGGATTGCCTTTCTCCGGTTCTCGGAAGGTGGCCGCGGGTGCGGCCTCAGGACAGCGGGACGGATGCCTCCGCGGTGTAGGAGAGGAACGTGAAGGTCTCCTGCAGGTACAGCTGCACGGTGTCGGGGTCGTGGCTGAGGTAGCCGATCTCGACGTCGGTGCCCAGGCGCAGCTCGTAATCGCCGCCGCGGGTGGTGAGCACGAAGCCGCCGTCGATGGCCGGTGCCCAGATGATCTCGCCGTCCACCAGGCGCTTGAGCTGTTCGCGGATCGGGTAGCCGTGGTCGGTGGTCTCGCTGATCGAGGTGTACACCTCGGCGGAGAGCAGGACGGAGTACGGGCCGTCGACGCCCGCCAGGCGCAGGTCCTCGAGCGCGCTGGCCACGGCGTCCGGCACATCGACCGGATCGGTCGGGAGGGCGATCGCCTTGTTCGACGACGAGGCGCGCAGCCCCTCGATCGAGGCGGCGGCGTAGCCCTCGAAGACGGCCCGGTCCTCCGCGTAGGCGAGCTGCTTGGCCGCCTCCTTCACCGGATCCCAATCGGCGTCCTGCGCGCCGCGCTCCACGGAGTCGATCGCGTCCCGCGAGACGGTGAAGGGAACCCGCAGGCGCACGAGCGGACGGCTCTCGCGCAGCCGCGCCTGCACGCCCGCCGCGGGCCCGTCGACGGGGAGCAGGCGGCCGGTGCCGACCGCGGCGGCTTCGGGGCCGTCGGGGCCGGAGACGTCGACCACGCGGCGGCCGGCGATGTTCCGCTTGAAGGTGCGGGAGGCCTCGGTCTCGATCTCCTTCCAGGCCTCGGGGGTGACCGGCGCGAGGTGACGGTGCAGGTTGTTCATGGCTTACCCTTCTTTGAGGCCGCCGATGCCGAGCGAGCCGTCGGCGGGGGCGGAGGGGGTCGTTCCGGTCGTTTCCGCCGGCGCGGCGGTCGGGAGATCGGGCGGTGCGTCGAGCCAGTCGCCCGTCGGGGTGAAGAACAGGCAGCCCGTGTGCGCCGTGGAGAAGTCGAGGATCCGGTCGGTGTTGCCCGCCGGATCGCCGAGGAACATGTTGCGCAGCATCTGCTCCGTGACGCCGGGGTCGCGGGAGTAGCCGATGAAGTAGGTACCGAACTCGCTCGTGCCGAGTTCGCCGAAGGGCATGTTCTGCCGCAGGATCTGCAGCTGCTCACCGTTCTCGTCTTCGATGACATTGAGCGCGATGTGCGAATTCGGGGGCTTCACATCGTCGTCCATCTCGATGTCCTCGAGTTTGGTACGACCGATCACGCGCTCCTGCTCCTCCACGGAGAGCGCGCGCCAGGCGGACATGTCGTGCAGGTACTTCTGCACGTGCACGTAACTGCCGCCGGCGAAATCGGGATCCTCGTCGCCCACCGCGGTGGCGGTCACCGCGGCGGCGCCCTCGGGGTTCTCGGTGCCGTCGACGAAACCGAGCAGGTCGCGGTTGTCGAAGAAGCGGAAGCCGTGCACCTCGTCGACAACGGTGACCGCGTCCCCGAGTGAGTCGAGGATCCGCCAGGACAGTTCGAAACACATGTCGAGGGTGCTCGCCTTGACGTGGAACAGCACGTCGCCCGGGGTCGACGGTGCGCTGTGCCGCGGACCGTCGAGCGCGACGAACGGGTGCAGACCCCGCGGCTTGGGGCCGGAGAACAACCGGTCCCAGGCATCGGAGCCGAAGGAGGTCGTCAGCGACAGATGCTTCTCGGGGTAGCGGAAGCCGACTGATCGGGTGAGACCGGAGAGGTTGTCGAGAGCGTCGTGGACGTCGCTCTCCCGGCCCTGTTCGATCGTCACCACGACGAACATCGCGGCGTGGGTCAACGGCGAGATCACAACTTGATTCGGGACCACGATTTTCACCCTAACTCAGGTCTGGACGGTGTGACGGAGTAAGAACGATCGGTGCATCGGGACTCGAAATGCCGCGCGTGCGATGATGGTCCGAGCACAGGACGTCGATACCGGTTCGACGGTAATGGGCGTTGTTCACGGGACCGGAGGGAGTCGACCATGACGTGGATCGCAGTGGTGGTACTGGCACTGGCAGCGCTGGCGGGCGTGGCCGCCGCGTGCGTGATCTCGACGCCGCGCCGCCCCGCCTCGGACGCCACCTACACGACCAACGCACTCCTGGCGGCCGGTGCCGTCAGCGGCGCCGCCGTCTGCGCCGTCCTCGGCGCAGTGCTCGCCGCGTACGCATAATCCCGCGTGGGCCGTCCGGAGCGGATGCGCGTCCCCGATCGGTACCGACCCGACCTGCGCGACA
Source organism: Tsukamurella sputi (assembly GCF_007858445.1). Taxonomy (GTDB): domain Bacteria; phylum Actinomycetota; class Actinomycetes; order Mycobacteriales; family Mycobacteriaceae; genus Tsukamurella; species Tsukamurella sputi. The sequence goes on from NZ_VIGV01000004.1 coordinate 378,073, forward strand.
GCGGGCACGCGCTCAGAGTCGCGATCGCACTCCTCGTTCCCGGCCTGGCGCTGATCGCGTGGGGTCGTCCGGAGCTGCTGGTGTACGCCGAGTTCGGCGCCTTCGCGGGCATGTACGGGCGCGGCGAGTCGGGTCGGCCGCGGATCGTGCACCAGGTGCAGGCCGGTGGCCTGTTGATCGCGGGTGAGGCCCTCGGCATCACGCTCGCGCACCATCAGGCGCCGCCCTGGGTGCTCGTCGCCGTCGGCGTCGTCTTCGCCACCGTTTGCTCCGTCCTGTCCGATGCGGTGCGGCTGCGCCCCGCCGGGCCGTTCTTCTTCCTGTTCGCGATGGGCGCCACCGCCACGCTGCCCGCGGGGCTCGCTCCGCCCTGGCAGGCGCTCGCGATCTGCGCCGCGACGGTGGTCTTCGCGATCGTGGTCGGCGCGATCGGCAGGCCCGACCCGTTCCGGGGCAGGCCCTGGTGGGACGGCATCGCGATGGTCCTGCGCCGCCCCGCGCCGGGCGTCGGGATCCACGCACTGCGCTACGCCCTCGCCGTCGGCCTCGCGGGCGGCGCCGGCGTGCTGATCGGCGTCGATCACGCGAACTGGGCGATGGCTGCCGCCGCCGTCCCGCTCGCGGTGATCGACGCGGGCCGGCCCTCCGACGCGGAGGCGGGCCTGGTGATCACCCGCGCGACCCACCGCACCATCGGGACCTTCGTCGGGCTCGCGGTGGCCGCTGCGCTGTTGGCGCTCGACCCCGGGCCCACGGCGCTGGCGCTCGTGGCGATCGCGCTGCTGTTCCCGACCGAGCTGTACATGGCGCGGCACTACGCCGTCGCGATCGGCTTCTTCACCCCGCTGATCATGCTGATGACGGAGTTGGCCGCGCCGACCGATCCGATGCGGTTGCTGCTCTACCGCGGCGTCGACACGGTGATCGGCGTGGTCGTGGGCGTGGCCGTCGCGCTCCTGGTGCGGAGCCCGGCCGAGCGGCGCGGCTGAGCCGACGCCGGGCCGGGACCGCACCGTCGGCGATCAGGCCTGCGCGCCCGGGCTGGCGGAACCGTCGGCCGTGTAGGAGCTGGCGCCCACGCCCGCCAGCGCCCCGCCGTCCACGATGAGGTACTCGTCGCGGATCGGGGAGCCCGCGAAGAAGTCCTCGAGGATCTCGCGGGTACCCGCGGCGTACCGGGCCTGCGCGGAGAGCGTGGTGCCGGAGACGTGCGGGGTCATCGCGTGGTGCGGCATGGTGCGCCACGGGTGGTCGACGGCCGGCGGCTGCGGGAACCACACGTCGCCGGCGTAGCCCGCGAGCCGCCCCGACTCGAGCGCGGCGACGACGTCGTCGCGGACCACGATCTCGGCGCGCGCGGTGTTGACGATGTAGCTGCCGCGGCGCATCGTGGCCAGCAGCTCGGCGTCGAACATGTGATAGGTCTTCGGGTGCAGCGGCGCGTGGATGTCGACCACGTCCACCGAGCGCACCAGCGACTCGACCGAGTCGTGGTAGGTCAGATTCAGCTCCTGTTCGAGCTCCAGCGGCAGGCGGCGGGTGTCGAAGTAGTGCAGCCGCACGCCGAAGGGCGCGAGGCGGCGCATCACGGCCTGGCCGATGCGGCCCGCGGCGATGATGCCGACATCCATACCCTCGAGATCGTAGGCGCGCTCGACGCAGTCGGCGATGTTCCACCCGCCCTCGATGACCCACTTGTAGGAGGGCACGAAGTTGCGGACCAGCGTGAGGATCTGCATCACGGCGTGCTCGGCGACGCTGATCGAGTTGCTGTAGGTGACCTCGGCGACGGTGATCCCGGCCTTGATGGCGGCGTCCAGATCGACGTGGTCCGAGCCGATGCCGGCGGTGAGCGCGAGCTTGAGGTTGGGGGCCTTCGCGATCCGCTCGGCGGAGAGGTACGCGGGCCAGAAGGGCTGCGAGATGACCACCTCGGCCTCGGCCAGGTGCCGCTCGAACTCGGGGCCGTCCTTCTCGGACGTGACGACGAGCTCGTGGCCGGCGGCTTCCAGGTACTTCCGCAGCCCCAGCTCACCGGACACGCAACCGAGCAGCTCGCCGGGCGTGAAGTCGATGGCTGCGGGGGAGGGGATGCTCTGGCCGCCGGGGTAGGCCTCGATCAGCGGGATGGAGTCGCGGGCGTACTCGGGCGGGTAGCCCGTCACCGGGTCGGGGTACAGGACACACAGGATCTTCGCCATGATCACTCCTTGAATGGGCGAGGGGGAGAATGGATTTCGTCCCTCGGTATCCACCTTCGCGCGTTCCGGGAGTCACGTCCAATACGGGTCTCCGCTCGCCCGATAGGCGGCGCCGATCACCGCAGGCCGGGGCTCAGTCGGGGCGCCGCGCGCTCTCCGCGAGGGCGCGTGCGAGGACCGATTCCGGCTCGCCTGCGCCGCGCACCAGGGCCACGGAGGTGGCGAGTTCCTCAGTTCCTTCCAACTCCACGGTCCGCGTGCCCGACGGTGCGCGGTACGTCGCGATCCACGCGCGCGGCACGATCGACGCCCATCGTCCGGCGCCGACCATCGCGAGGAGCGTCGCGACGGAGTCCGCCTCCAGCCGGGGCGAGAGCCGCACCCCGTGCGCGCGGGCCGCCGTGTCGACGAGGTCCCGCCCGTGCATGCCCTCGTGCAGCAGGCACATCGGCAGCTGCGCGGCGTCCGCCCAGGTGACGGGGCCGTCACCGTCGGGCAGCAGGTCCTCGCGGGCGATGAGTGCGAGCCGGTCGGTGTAGAGCGGCGTCACGGACAGCCCGTCGACGTCGACGCCGTCGGGGTAGACGATGCCGGCGTCGAGCTCGAAGCGGCGGATCCGTGAGACCACGTCGGCGGAGCGCAGTCCAGCCCACACCCGGATGCGGACGAGTGGGTGGGCGGTGCAGAACGGGTCGGTGAGGAGTGCGGCGGAGGTGGCCGCGGCCGGGATGACGCCGAGGTTCAGCTCCCCGGTGAGACCGGTGCGCAGGGCGGTGACCTCGTGCTCGAGGGCGTCGCGATCGGCGAGGATGCGCCGCGCCCAGGGCACGAGGCGTTCGCCCTCGGGCGTCAGGCCCTCGAACGAGCCACCGCGCAGCACGAGCGGCACCTTGAGCTCGTGCTCGAGCTTGCGGATCGCCTCGGACAGCGCCGGCTGCGAGACGTAGCAGGCGCTCGCGGCCCGCGCGAAGTGCTGCTCGCGCGCGAGGGCGACGAAGTACTCGAGCTGCCGGAAGAGCATCGGCGACCGCTACAGGATCTCGTCGATCGCCTCGGTGGGGCGGGCCATGCGGGTGCCCTTGGCCGTGACCACGAAGGGGCGCTCGATGAGCCGCGGGTGCGCGACCATCGCGTCGAGCAGGGCGTCGTCCGATACGTCGGCGAGGCCGAGCTCCTTGTACTCCGCCTCACGCGTCCGGACGGCCTGCCGGACGGTGAGCCCGGCGTCGTCGATCAGCTTCTTCAGCTCGGCCTTCGACGGGACCTGGTCGAGGTACTTGACCACCGTCACCGTCGCACCCGCGTCCTGCAGGCGGCCGAGCGCCTGACGGGACTTGCTGCACTTCGGGTTGTGGTAGATCGTCGCGTCCATACCCGCCAATCTAGTCCGGAACGACGAAGGCGGCGGCGACGGGAGGCCCCGTCGCCGCCGCCCTTCGTGCGGTTCTAGGCGTTGCCGTTGAACAGGCTCGTCACGGAGCCGTTCTCGAAGACCTCGCGGATGGTGCGGGCCAGCAGCGGCGCGATCGGCAGCACGGTGAGGTTCTCGAAGTGCTTCTCCGGGGGGATCGGCAGCGTGTTGGTGGCGATCACCTCGCGCGCGCCGCAGTTGGCCAAGCGCTCGGTGGCGGGCTCGGAGAAGACGCCGTGCGTGGTCGCGATGATCACGTCCTTCGCGCCGGCCTCCTTGAGCACGCCCACGGCGCCGGCGATGGTGCCGCCGGTGTCGATCATGTCGTCGATCAGGACGCAGGTGCGGCCGGCGACGTCACCGACGACGCGGTTGCTCTTGACCTGGTTCGCGACGTTCGGGTCGCGGGTCTTGTGGACGAAGGCCAGCGGCGCACCGTCGAGGGCGTCGGCCCACTTCTCGCCCACCTTGACGCGGCCGGCGTCCGGGGAGACGACCACCATGTTCTCGGTGCCGTAGTGCTCGCGCACGTAGTCGGTGAGGATCGTCTGTGCGTGCATGTGATCGACGGGACCGTCGAAGAAGCCCTGGATCTGGTCGGTGTGCAGATCGACGGTGATGATGCGGTCGGCGCCCGCGGTCTTGAACAGGTCCGCGACCAGGCGGGCCGAGATCGGCTCGCGGCCGCGGTGCTTCTTGTCCTGCCGCGCGTACGGGTAGAACGGCAGGATCGCCGTGATCCGCTTCGCCGAGCCGCGCTTGAGCGCGTCGATCATGATCAGCGTCTCCATGATCCACTGATTGACCGGATAGGGCGCGCTCTGCAGGACGAAGGCGTCACTGCCGCGCACGGACTCCTCGAAGCGCACGAAGATCTCGCCGTTGGCGAAATCGCGTGCCGTCTGCGGGGTGACCTGCACACCGAGCTCGTCGGCGACCTGCTGCGCCAGCTCGGGGTGGGCACGCCCCGAGAACAGCATCAGGTTCTTCTGGTTATCGATCCAGTTGCTCACTGCTCGTCAATCCTCGCGATAGCCTGCTGGGCCGCCTCGGCCGAGCTCGTGCCCGGACGCCGGTGCAGGACCCATTCCTCGATGTTCCGCTGATCCGCGGCGGAGACCGCCAGGGCTCCCGGCGGCACGTCGCGCTTGATCACGGTACCCGCTCCGCTGTACGCGCCGTCGCCGACCTCCACCGGCGCGATGAGCATCGTGTCGGATCCGATGCGCACGTGGTCGCCGATCACCGTTCGATGTTTGTTCACCCCGTCGTAATTCACGGTCACGGTGGCGCACCCGATGTTGCTGCCCTCGCCGATGGTCGCGTCGCCGATGTAGCTCAGGTGCGGGATCTTGCTGCCCGCCCCGATCTGCGCGTTCTTCGTCTCGGCGAACGCGCCGATCTTCCCCTTCGGTCCGAGGTCCGTGTTCGGCCGCAGGTAGCTGAAGGGCCCGACGGTGGCGTTCTCGCGGATCACCGAGAGGTGCACCTCGCTGCGCAGGACCGTCGCGCCGGTGCCGACCTCGGTGTCGACGAGGGTCGTGTCCGGCCCGATCACCGCGTCCTCGGCGATCACGGTGGCGCCGCGCAGGTGCGTGCCCGGGTGGATCACGACGTCGGGGGCGATCTCGACATCGGCGTCGATGTAGGTGCTCTCCGGATCGACGACGGTGACGCCGCCCAGCTGGTGCCGCTCGACGATGCGCCGGTTCAGCTCGCGGCCGAGCTGGGAGAGCTGGATGCGGTCGTTGCAGCCGGCCACGAGCATCTCGTCGTCCACGTGATCGCCACGCACCAGCTGGCCCGCCGCCCGGGCGATGCCGATGACGTCGGTGAGATACAGCTCGCCCTGCGAGTTGTCGGGGCGCAGCTGCGCGAGCGCGGCGACGAGCTGCGCGTGGTCGAAGGCGTAGACGCCGGAGTTGATCTCCGTGATGGCGAGCTGCTCCGGCGTCGCGTCCTTCTGCTCGACGATCTGCGTGACCTGGCCGTCCTGCGTGCGCAGCACGCGGCCGTACCCGGTCGGATCGGTGACGGCGGTGGTCAGCACGGTGACGGCGGCGCCCTCGCCGGCGGTGTGCGTCGCCAGCAGCGCGGTCAGCGACGGGGTGTCCAGGAGCGGGACGTCCGCGGCGGTCACGACGACGGTGCCGGCGAAGTCGTCCGGGAGTACGCGCAGGCCCGCCTGCACGGCGTCGCCGGTGCCACGCTGTTCCTCCTGCACGGCCACGAGGATCTCGTGATCGAGCACGCTCGCCGTGGCGAGGGCGGCCTCGGACACCCGGTCCCGGTCGTGGCCCACCACGACCACCAGGTGATCGGGCTTCGTGCCCGCTGCGGCGTGCAGCGCGTGGGCCAGCAGGGTGCGTCCCGCGATCGCGTGCAGCACCTTCGGGGTCTTCGATCGCATTCGCGTTCCCGCGCCTGCGGCGAGGATCACCACCGCTGTACCGTTCGCCATCGCTGCTCCTGAGGTCTCGTGCCGTGTCGTGCGTTCGCGTCGAGCGTCGGCGCAATCCTACGAGAGCCACCCCGCCGGGGAGTCCGTGGCACAATGCTGGGCGACGGTTCCGGACGGTTCGGGCCCGGTCTCCCGTGGTGTAATCGGCAACACTTCTGATTTTGGTTCAGACATTTCAGGTTCGAGTCCTGGCGGGAGAGCAGATACGACGGGCGCCGTCAGCCGAGCGGTTCGAGAGACGGCGGGCGCCACGCCCCGTCGAGGGCGCTCTCGCGCGGCCGGTACAGGCGCAGGGTCACGTTCCATCCCGGACCGATCGGGAGGCAGTTGGGTGCGCCGTTCTCGCAGGCGCCGTACTGGACGTCGACCGATCCATCGGGGTTGCGCGCGGCGGTGACGTTGTTGATCGTGTACGCATCGCGGGGATTCTTGTCGAAGTACCCCTGAGCGTTGTAGACGCTCACCGACCAGAAGGCGTCGGCGGGCACCTCCTTCGCGAGTCGCATCCGGTACGCAGTGCGCCCCGAGTCATCGGGCACGGCGACGCGGAAGTAGGTCGCGTCCTTCGCGGGGTTGCCGCCCCACCCCGCGGCGACGCCGAGGAGATGGTCGAGTTCATCGACCTCGTTCCGCGGACCGAACATCTTCCGGGTGTCCGTGATCGTGGCGGCGAGGCCGAGGAGGGCCGTGCGCACCCTGTCCTGTGACGCCTTGTCCCACTGGGGAGCCTCGAACACCCCGCGCGACTTCTGCTCCAGCGAGATCCGATCCTGGAGCTGGTTCGCGGCCTTCTGATCGTCGGGACTGTTGGGGTCGACGAAGATCCGCACGATGATCGCGGCATAGCGGGTGCTCACCCGGTCGCGGCTGATGGTGTATTCGCCGGCGCCGTACGCCAGCGGGATCGGGATGTAGTGGTCCTCGTCGATCACCGCCATGGACATGAATCGTCCCCCCGGATCCGGCAGTCGCACGGTGGCCGGTCCCGCATCGAGATCGACGACCGCGTTCGAGTAGAGCGTGTCCCGGTTCATCCGGATGACGTCCTGCTTGTCGATCGAGGTCAGGGAGCGGGAATGCTCGATGGCCCCGATCCCCTGGCGGCTGGACAGCCGGGCGAACATGCGATCGGTCTCCGCGCGAGCGAAGTTGTGTGGAGTGACGACGATCGGCGTGCCCAGTGGGTACCGCGTGGTACTCGCCGTCGCAGACGTGGCGCCTGGGGCCGAGGACGAGGGTTCGGTGGAGCATCCGCTCGCGATCAGCATCGCACTGAGAGCGAGGGCACCCACACGAGCGAGCTGGGAAACTAAGCGCTTAGTCATGTTGCCGGACGCTACTCCGTGTTCCGCCGATCGGGTGTCGCAATGGCGAGAAGAAGCCGAACGGGGTATCGGACCACTTCCCGACACCCCGCCCGGCGGTCAGTGCGCGGCGTACCGCTCACTGATCGGCACGTGTGTTCACTTGTCCCACGCCTGCACGGGGTAGCCGCCGCTCTTCGGGTTGCCGGCGGCATCGAACTTGGCGTTGAGGTCGGCGATGATCCGCGCGTAGTTCGGCGATTCCTGGTTCACGAAGGCCTTGCGCTGGGCGAGCGTCATCCCTGGCGCGTAGATGTCGACCGGCTTGCAGCCGTTCTTGAACCGATCGCTCTGCTCGAGTGCCTTGTTCGTCGAACCGTCCCTGTTGACGAGCTCGAGGCAGCTCGGCGCGTTGGCGGGGTCGAAGCCGGGGTCGGCGCTCGCGGCACCCGCGGCGGCGAATCCACCGAGCAGGGCGCCTGCGGCGACCGCGGAACCCGCGATCCCCGTCATGATCCGATTCCGTCGCGTGAAACTCGATCGCATGATGTGACTCCTCGTCGTTGGTCGGTCGCACGATCTGTGCAACACCGACGACGATGCCGAGCGAATATCGTCATCGTGTCCCAGTCGTGAACCGAAGCGGCGCTGTGACGGTCGCGAATCGCCCCGCCGCAGTCATGGCAGCGGTTGCGCGCGCTCCCATGAGGCCACCGGACCGGGAACGGTCCGGAAACTCGTATGCGGTTCGGGCCGCTCGACGGCGCGCCATCGCTCCGCGACATCGGGGCTGCGGGCCGTGAGTTTGGCGGTGAGGTGCGCCCACTCGAGGTCGAGTTGCCCGTCGGCGACGTCGATCCGGGCGACGGCCGCGTCCGGCTCGTCGATGCGCGTGCGGTCGAACGTGTAGCCGCGCGCGTCCGCCTCGTCGGCGAGTGCGGCGAGGTACGCGCCCACAGCGGCGAGGGGCTCCGGCGTCGCGCGGAACCGCTCGAGCTGAGGGTGCTGCGTGTACCCCTTCGTCCGCCCGGCGAGGACGGCCTGCGCGAGGAGCGTCTCCCGCCAGCACGCGATCAGCGCTTGCCGGTCCAGGTAGCGGGGGTGTACCGACCAGATGCGCATGGCTCCAGGCTATCCCGCTGCGCCGGGCGGCAGGCGCGGGCCGCCGCGATGTTCCGACGGCCCGCGCCTCGGCAGGATCGCGCCGCGGAGGAAGCGAGGCGATCAGGTCTCTAGTTCGGTGCCTCCCAGTCGTAGCCCGTGCCCGTGTCCACCCCCACGCATTCGAGGGTGTCTCCGTTGGGCGTGGTGATGCGTTGTCCCTCCTGGGTGGAACTGCACGAGTCGTACATCGACGGGACGTCCGCGGCTGCGATGGCCGGAGTGAAGGCGAAGGTGGTCGCGGCGAGGAATGCGGCTGTGGCGAGAGTCTTTCGGCTGATGTTCATGGTTCGACGATGCGCCGGGAACCTGGGGATCCGATGTCAGCGCGATGCCGGTTCGCTGCGGGCGTGGTGGCGGGCGCCCTTGCGAGGGCCGTGTTCTTCCGGCGACGTTGTGATGTGCGACGCCGGAATCGTATGTGACGACGCCCACAGTGCCGGGAACCGCCAGGTCATCCATGGTGTCACGGTCTGTTGGGCATCTTTTCTGTCCCAGCTGTTGACAGGAATCATTCTCACTCATAACGTGAAATCTGTTCGAAGCGACATAGATTTTCGGATCGGAGCAAGAGATGAACGATGACCGAGTCACCTCGATGACCAGGGTTCCTCCTCGTTCCGTGGACGCGGCTCCGCCGCTTGTCCTCCACCCTCGCGGTGGTGTCGTGATCGTGGCGCTGCTGGTGCTGATGCTGGGCCTCATGGTTCCGCTCCTCATGCACCTGGCGACCGCCCCGATCGGCTGATGCGAATCGGCCGTCGAGCAACGCACTGCAATCCCCGACTCGAAGGAGAGCACGATGAGCTTCACCGATGACGCCAAGAACAAGGCACAGGACATCAAGGGCCGGGCCAAGGAGACCGTCGGCACCGCCTTCGACGACCCGCAGCTCAAGGAGGAGGGGCGCGGCGACCAGGCCGAGGCCTCGATCAAGGACAAGATCGCCGGCGCCGCCGACAAGGTCAAGGAAGGCGTCGACGAGGTGAAGGACAAGCTCTCGGGCAACTGATCGATCTCCGACCTCGACGACGATGGGAACTGGACATGATTCGACGTATCGCACGACCCCTACTCGGATCGGTCTTCGTCTACACCGGGTACACCGGTCTGACGAGCGACCCGGGGCGTAAGGCGGACACCGTCGCACCACTGGTGCACAAGGCGACCGAGGCGCTGCCGGATTCAGCGGTGGTGCCGACGAGCGCCCGGACCTGGGTGCGGATCACCTCCGGCATCCAGCTCGGGGGCGGTCTGCTGCTCGCCGCGGGTCGCGTTCCCCGCGCGGCATCGCTCGCGCTCGCCGGGACGCTCGTGCCGACGACGGTCCTCGATCACCCGTTCTGGGAGCAGAGCGACCCCGACGTGCGGCGCGAGCAGCAGCTGCACTTCGTGAAGAACCTCTCGCTACTCGGCGGTCTGCTCATCGCGGGCTTCGATACGGAGGGGCGGCCGGGCCTCACCTGGCGCGCCCGTCGCGCCGCTGAGCGGGCGTCCGACCGCGTCACCGAGGTCACCTCGGCGATCGGTTCGCACGACGATGCGCCCACGTGGCAGGACCGCGCGCATGCCGCTCACGAGTACGGCGCCGCCGCGGTCGACAGGGCGAAGCCGGCGATCGCAGGTGCCGTCGATAAGGCGAAGCCCGCCGTCGCGGGTGCGGTCGACAAGGCGGCGCCGGCCATCAACGACGTGGTGGAGAAGGTCACGCCGGTGCTGAGCGAGGCCGCTGATCGGGCGCGCCCGGTTCTGGCCGACGCGGCCGAGAAGGGCTCCGATCAGTTGAGCGCCGCGAGCGAACGGCTGCAGGCGTTCGGCGCGGAGGCGGCTGACGATGCCACCGCGGCCGCCCGCACGGTCCGGCGCAAGGCGCCCGTGTTCGCCGAGCGCGCACGCGCGGCCGCGAACGCCGCGGCCGCGGAGGGCAAGAGGGCGGTCACGTAATCTTGGAACGCCCGGCCGAGACCCCGGCCGTGGCAGGTCGAGAGAAGCGAGTCGCCCGTGCCCCGTAGGCCAGAGTTCACCGGGCGGTACACCGATGCCCTGCATGCGCTGGAGGTGTCGACGGAGCGCTCGGCGCGGGTCGAGAACATCAACGGGCAGTACGCGTTGCGGGTCGATTTCGAGCTCGGGCGGTACCTGTTGGCGACGAATACCGACTCGGTGACCGGTCTCGCCGACGACGACGCCGGCGCTCCGTGGCGGGTCAGGTTCTTCGACGGCGCGATGGACGACGGCGCGTCCGTGTTGATCGCGGACCGGTCGGCGGCATGGCTGATCGACGCCTATGACGCCGCGGTCGCGGACCTTCCGCCGGTGACCGAGGTCCCGCACAGCTGACGCCGTCCCCGCGGATCCGTTCCGTGGGGGCGGCGGGGTTGGGACGTCGCCGAGCTCCGAGGATCTATAGTGGGAAGAGCAGGTTTTCACCCCTTGTCGGCACAGGCGACGGTGTCCGACCCGATGCGAGAAGGAGGAGTGCGATGACTCAGGTGCATCGCGTACGCTCCGACCTCGGCGTCTACAGCATCTCCGTCGCATCCGAACTGTCGCAGGTCGGATTGCAGACGCTCCGGCTCTACGAGCGTCGGAACCTGATCCGGCCGCAGCGCACCGCCGGTGGTACCCGTCGTTACAGCGAGAACGACATCGACCGCATCCGCCGGATCACCGAGCTCGTCGCCACCGGGATCAACCTGCCGGGCGTCGAGCGGATCCTCGCGCTCGAGGACGAATGCGCCGACCTGCGGAAGCAGCTGGAGCTCTGCCGGAACGGCGAGTAGTCGTCAGGGCTGAACGTTCACCGAGTACGCGGCCGCCGCGTCGCGCACGTCCAGGACGTATTTGCGGGACTGGTTGTAGACCATGACGGCCTTCTCCCAGCCCTTCGCCGTCGTCAGGTCCTTGCCCGAGACGCAGAGGTAGCGCGCCGCCGTCATCGCGGCGTCGTCGATGTTGTCCGGGTCCGCCTGGCCGTCGCCGTTGGCGTCCACGCCGAACCGTTGCCAGGTCTCGGGGATGAACTGGAAGGGGCCCATCGCGGCGTCGTACTTGGCGTTGGGCCGGTGCGGATCGGTGCCGGTCGCCAGGATCTCCTGGTTCCCGTTCGTCCCGTCCAGCGGTACGCCACGAATGGGCGGGGAGACCTTGCCGTTCGGGGCGACCGTCGCGCCGTGATAGGTGCCGTGCTTGCTCTCGATGAAGGCGATCCCCGCCAGTGTGGTCCAGGTGATGCCGCACTCGGGTGTGCGCTGGCGCAGCGCCTCAGCAGCGTTGCCGTAGGCCTCGAGGGAGATCACCGGGATGCCGGTCGCCACGCTGATCGGCGTGGCCCAATCGCGCAGCAGATCCGCGGTGCGGCCGGGGCCGTTCACGTTGATCAAGGGCACGGGCGCGCCCGCGCCGGGTGGGATGCCCTGCGGGATCTCGGGGCGCGGTTCGAGCGCACCGCAACCCGCGAGCACCGTCGACGCGATGCCGACGGCGACTACGGTGCGCAGGCGGGAACTGACCATGATCGTGCTGTGAACTCTCTCGCGGGAAGGTCGGGACGCGATCTCAACGTCCGGGCTGTGCCTCGGGGTTCCCGGCGTGATCGCCGGTGCCCCAGGCGGTGACCCATGAGTCTACCGCGCCGGAGGCCATCGCCGCCTCGGCCTCGCGCACCCGGTCCATGAACGCCAGCACTCGGCGTCGGTAGTCGAGTTCGTAGGCGGCGTCGGCCTGCGTCGGGTCGACGGTGACGGTGCGCACGTCGTCGGGAACCAGCTCGGCGGGGAAATCGACGCTGCGCAACCGCTCGAAGACCTTCGCCACCAGTGCCAATGCCGGCTGGCCGAGGGAGATCGAGTCGAGAACGGAAGCGCGGTCGCCGCGTTCGAGGCGCTTCTGCCGCTCCCAGTTCTCGGCCTGGGTCGCCACGTCGACCTCCGCACCGTCGGCGAGATGCGGCGTGCGCCGGCGCACCTTGGCGGAGAGGGTGCGGGCCACGTCGTCGATGTCGAAGGGGTGCGGCCCGTCCTCGGCGATCCGGGCGTGGAAGACGACCTGCAGCAGCAGGTCGCCGAGCTCGCTGCGCAGCTCCACGGCGGCGTCCGCGCCGGCGTCCGGAGCCTCGAGCGCGGCCACGGCGTCCGCGGTCTCGTAGGTCTCCTCGACCAGGTAGCGCAACAGGCTCGCGTGAGTCTGCTCCGATTCCCACGGGCCCTCGCGGCGCAGCCGGTCGATCAGGGCGACGGTGTCGAGCACGGCCAGCCCCGCGGGCCGCGGAGCGGCGATCACGTCGGCGCCGCCCGCCCGCAGCGCGGCCGCGGCGGGGTGCGCCGGGTCGGAGGTCAGCACCGTCGAACCCGCCGGAACGCCGGCGAGTGCCGGGCGCCCGTCGGGAAGATGCCACGCGAGCCGCACCGGCAACTCCTCCGTGTAGTACACGGGCCCGGTGAGTCGCCCGAGCGCCGCGACGGGGAGCATCGTCGGGAGCGCCGGATTGAGCAGGACGACGGCGCCCCGGGAGGCAGGGCCGTCGGCGGTCATGCCGTGGCCCCGTCCGACGGTGCGCTCGCGCGGGGCGGCTGGTCCAGGCGCCAGTACCCGGCGCCCTTGCCGGACATCGCGGCGAGGAAGTCGGCCACGGCCTGCAGGACCTCGATGTCGCGGACGCGCTCGCTACCCACGCCGCCCCCGCCGACGCGCGGCAGCGGAAAGGTGACGGTGCGTGCCGCGGCGCGGTAGGAGCCACCGGGGTAGAGACGCTTGAGTCGCATCTGCTGCGAGTCGAGCAGTTCCATCGGCGCGATGCGCAGGTTGGTGCCGGTCACGGTGATCTCGGTGACGCCCGCATTGCGCGCCAGCGAGCGCAGCCGGGCGATCGCCGCGAGGCGCTCCACCTCCACCGGCGGCGGGCCGTAGCGGTCGGTGAGCTCGGTGAGGACTTCGGCGACGGCCGAATCGTCATGCGCCGCTGCCAGCTTGCGGTAGGCCTCCAGGCGCAGGCGATCGCTGGTGACGTAGTCGGGCGGGATGTGCGCGTCTACCGGCAGATCGATGCGCACCTCCTTCTGCTCCTCGGGCACGGTGATCGGCTTGCCGTCGGCGGCGGCGCGGTAGGCCTCCACGGCCTCGCCGACGAGCCGCACGTACAGGTCGAAGCCGACGCCTGCGACGTGGCCGGACTGCTCGGCGCCGAGAACGTTGCCGGCGCCGCGGATCTCGAGATCCTTCATCGCCACGGCCATGCCCGCACCGAGGTCGTTGTTCTGGGCGATGGTGGCCAGCCGGTCATACGCCGTTTCGGTGAGCGGCTTCTCCGACGGGTAGAGGAAGTAGGCGTAACCGCGCTCGCGGGAGCGGCCCACGCGCCCGCGGAGCTGGTGCAGCTGGGACAGGCCGAGGTTCTCCGCCCGCTCCACGATGAGCGTGTTCGCGTTCGAGATGTCCAGGCCCGTCTCGACGATCGTGGTACACACGAGGACGTCGAACTCGCGGTTCCAGAATCCCTGCACCGTGCTCTCCAGGGCCTCTTCGCCCATCTGGCCGTGCGCCACCACCACGCGCGCCTCGGGCACCATGTCACGGATGTGCTTGGCGGCCCGGTCGATCGAGCTGACGCGGTTGTGCACGTAGAAGACCTGCCCGTCGCGCAGCAACTCGCGCCGGATGGCGGCGGCCACCTGCTTGTCGTCGTAGGCGCCCACGTAGGTGAGCACGGGGTGGCGCTCCTCGGGCGGGGTGAGGATGGTCGACATCTCGCGGATGCCGGCCATACTCATCTCGAGCGTGCGGGGGATCGGGGTGGCGCTCATGGTGAGCACGTCCACGTTGGTGCGCAGCGCCTTGATGTGCTCCTTGTGCTCGACGCCGAAGCGCTGCTCCTCGTCCACGATGACGAGCCCGAGGTCCTTCCAGCGGACGCCGGTCTGCAGCAGGCGGTGCGTGCCCACCACCACGTCGACGCTGCCGTCGGCGAGGCCCTCGAGCACCTGCCGGGTCTCCAGTTTGTCGGTGAACCGGGACAGGCCCTTCACGGTGACGGGGAACCCCTGCATCCGCTCCTCGAAGGTCTTCAGATGCTGTTGCGCGAGCAGAGTGGTGGGCACGAGCACGGCGACCTGCTTGCCGTCCTGCACCGCCTTGAACGCGGCGCGCACGGCGATCTCGGTCTTGCCGTAGCCCACGTCGCCGATGACGACGCGGTCCATCGGCACGGCCTTCTCCATGTCCGCCTTGACATCCCCGATCACCGTCATCTGGTCCACGGTCTCGGTGAACGGGAAGGCGTCCTCCATCTCGCGCTGCCACGGGGTGTCCGGGGCGAAGGCGTGCCCGGGCGCGGCGTTGCGGGCCGCGTACAGCTGCACCAGCTCACCCGCGATCTCGCGGACGGCCTTGCGCGCCTTGCGCTTGGTGTTCTGCCAGTCGCTGCCGCCCATCTTCGACAGGGCGGGCATCTCGCCGCCCACGTAGCGGGAGAGCTGGTCCAGCGATTCCATCGGCACGAAGAGCTTGTCGCCCGGCTGGCCGCGCTTGCCCGGCGCGTACTCGATCACGAGGTATTCGCGGCGCGCACCGGCGACCGTGCGCTCGATCATCTCGACGAACTTGCCGATGCCGTGCTCGTCGTGCACCACGAGATCGCCTGCCGTCAGGGCGAGCGGGTCGACCTGATTGCGGCGCTTCGCCGGCAGGCGTCGCCCGTCGCCGACGCCCGCGACTCGGTTGCCGGTGAGATCCGGCTCGGCGAGCAGCACGAGCTTCTCCGCGGGCACCGTCAGGCCGGTCTGCAGGCTGCCGCGCAGCACTCCGACGATGCCGGGCTCGGGCGCGGCGCCCGCGTCGAGTTCGGTGGCGGGGACCTCGGCGTCACGCAGGCGCTCGAGGATGCGGGCGCGGGTGCCCTGGCCGGCGACGACGATCACGCCACTGCCGCCGGACGCGGCGTGTGCGCGGAGCGTGGCGAAGAGCTTCTCCGCCTCGGCCTCGGAACCCCGTGGAGCCGGCGCGTGTTCGGCACGGACCGTGAGGTGGTCCGGGCCCGCGTCGGGTCCCGTCGCGAGCGGGGAGACGGTCCACCAGGGCCGGCCGCGGTCGGAGACGGAGGCGTGCACCTCCTCGAGCGCGCGGTAGGCGCTGGCACCCAGGTTCATCCCGCTCGGGTCCAGTGGCGCGGCGGAGCCCAGCGCCGCGGCGGTCCACGAGGCCTCGAGGAACTCCTGTCCGGTGCGGCCGAGATCCGCTGCGCGGGTGCGGATCTTCTCGGGGTCGAGGAGCAGGGTGTGCGCGCCCGCGGGCAGCACATCGGTGAGCAGCTGCAATTCTCCCGGAATGAGCGCGGGGATCAGCGCCTCCATGCCTTCGACCGGGATGCCCTGGGAGAGTTTCTCCAGCATCTCGACCAGGGCGGCGTCGGATTCGTGCTCGGTCTTGAGCGCGGCGGCACGCTCGCGGACCTCCGCGGTGAGGAGGAGTTCGCGGCACGGGTAGACGTGCACGGTGCCCACCTCGACCTCGGGCTGCGAGCGCTGGTCCGCCACCGAGAAGGCGCGCAGATCGGTGATCTCGTCGCCCCAGAACTCCACGCGCACGGGCAGATCGGTGGTGGTGGGGAAGACGTCGAGGATGCCCCCGCGCACGGCGAACTCGCCGCGCTTGCCCACCATGTCGACGCGTGTGTAGGCGAGCTCGACGAGCGTCTCGATGAGCCGATCGAAGTCGTGCTCCACGCCCTCGCGCAGCGTGATCGACGGAGCATCACCGAGCCCGGGCGCCATCGGCTGCACCAGGGACCGGACCGTCGCCACGACGGCGCGCAGCGGCTCCCCGTACTGCGCGTCGTCCGGGTGGGCCAGGCGGCGCAGCACCTGCAGGCGCCGGCCGACGGTGTCGGCACCGGGGGAGAGGCGCTCGTGCGGCAGTGTCTCCCAGCTGGGGAACTGGGCCACGGAACCGTGGCCCAGCATCTCCCGGAGCTCGGAGGTCAGGTCGTCGGCCTCGCGGCCCGTGGCCGTCACGACGAGGACGGGCGCGCGGTCCGCGAGGGCGGAGACGAGGAAGGGGCGCGCACCGTCGACCGCGGTGACCGTGAGGTCGGGCCGGCCGGCCGCCTCCGCGAAGGCCGTCACGTCGGGATCGGCGGCGACCGCCCTGGTCAGTCCGGAGAGGGCTGGGACGGTTTCGGGGGCGGCGTTCGACACCGGTCCAGTCTATGGGCGGGGTCCGAAAGCGCGATCCGGGCCTTGACAGGTGACGGGGGTCACTTTAAGTTCCTTGCTTATGGATAATGAAACATCAGCGTTCCGGATGGGATCGCGTACCCTCGCGGCGCTGATCGGCGCGATCGTGGTGATCGCGGCGGGCATGGTCACGGCGCCGAGCGCGCAGGCGCTCCCGCCCATCGTCGAGCCCGCCCCACCCGCGGACTCGTTCTACGACAAGCCCTCGAACCTGGCGTCTCTCCAGCCCGGAGAGATCGTCCGCAGTCGAGCCACGACCGTGCGGTCGTTGCAGCTCCTGCCCGTGAACGTCGATGCCTGGCAGCTGGCCTACCGGACAAAGGGGATGAACGGCGAACCGGACATGACCGTCACCACGGTGATGGTGCCGCGCGGCAAGAAGTCCACCAAACTGCTGTCCTACCAGGCCGCCACCGACTCCACGCTGCGGATCTGCCAGCCCTCCTACGCGATCACCAGGGGCGGCCCGATCGACCTCTCGCCCGCAGGGCCGCTTACCTTCGCGCTGCCCGGTGCGGAGATGCTGATGGCCGCCGCGGGGCTCAACCAGGGCTGGGCCGTCGCGATGCCGGATCATGGTGGCAGCGACAATCGGTTTCTGACTCCGCGCCAGCCCGGCTGGGCGGTGCTCGACGGCATCCGGGCGGTGGAGAACTTCTCCCGCCTCGGCATGAACAAGTCGACCCCCGTCGGTCTGATGGGCTACTCCGGAGGCGCCATCGCCAGCAGCTGGACCATCGAGGAGCAGCCGACCTACGCGCCGGAGCTGAACATCCGCGGCGCCGCGTTCGGCGCGCCCGAGCGCGACCTCGAGGCATCGCTGAAGGCCGTGAACAGCTCGCTCATGGCGGGCCTGATCCCGCTCGCGCTCTCCGCGCTCGGGAAGGATTCGCCCGAGTTCCGCGCCGCGCTGGACAAGAGCCTCACGCAGGGCGGTCGCGACCGGGTCAACGAGACTCGACGGCACTGCGTCGGCCAGAACGTGGTCGCGAACCTGTGGTTTGACTACCGGGTCAACCTGGCCAAGCCCATCGAGGACGTGCTGAAGATCCCCGCGATCCGTCAGGCCATCGATGAGCGCGGGATCAGTGGCCGCATTCCGACGGTGCCCGCGTACGTGTACAACGGCGTCACGGAGGAGGTCGCGCCGATCACGGGCACCGACAAACTGGTGAAATCCTACTGCGACGGCGGCGCCTCCGTCACCTACCGTCGCGAGGAGCTGCCCCCGAACCCGGTTCCGCAGCTCATGACCACGCACGGCACGGTCATCGTCACGGGCGTCGGCAATGCGCTCGCCTGGCTCAAGGGACGGATGGACTCGACCGGGCCGGCGCCCAAGGGCTGCGACGTCAAGACGGTGCCGACGACCGCGCTCGAGCCCGCGGCGATCGAGACTCTCGGGCAGGGCGTCGGCGCGATCCTCGCCTCGCTCGTGGGTGCGCCGCTCGGCGCGGGCCCGCGCTAGTCAGTCGGCTCCAGCCAGGCGGAGTAGTGCGGTGACGGCGGCAGCGGCGACGATCACCAGCGGTAGCGGGCACCGTCGCCAGGCCAGGACGCCTGCAACGGCGACCCCGGCGACGCGGGCCGTCCCGCCGAACTCCCGCCCGTCGGCGAAGGTCGTCGTCGCCATCACGCCCGCCAGGAGGGCGAGGGCGCACAGGTCGACGGTCCGCCGTGTCCCGTCGGACAGGTCGAACCGACCTGCCAGTACGGGACCGGTGGCCCGCATGGCGAACGTCGCGATCGCGAGGGCGATGCCGGCCCACATGACGCCCGTCACCGCCGGACTCCGGCCAGGCGCAGGGCGGGCACGGCGACCAGGGCGAGGATCGGGGCCAGGCCCGCGGGTGCCCACGGCACGGCGATCAGGGCGATCAGGGTCGCGAGGAGGAGCGTCGTTCGGGTCGACTCCTCGCGCAGCGCGGGCACGAGCAGCGCGAGGATGACTGCGGGGAACACCGCGTCGAGCCCCAGGGCCTCCGGGGAGACGACCGATCCGACCGCCGCGCCCACGGCGGCACCCACGGGCCAGGTGAGCATGATTCCTGCGCCGGCGTACGTCAGTCCGCGCCTGCCGGATTCGACGTCGGGCTGGGCCAGCGCCAGGGCGATCGATTCGTCGTTGATGAGGTGGATCCGCAGGAGGCGTGCGGCGCCGGAACCCACGTACGGCGCCGCGGCCAGCCCGTACGCCAGGTGGCGCGCGTTGACCAGTGCTGCAGCGGCGAAGGCCACGATCGGCGCACCGCCAGCGGCGATCAGGCCCACGAAGAGCATCTCAGCGGATCCGGCCAGGACGAGGGTGCCGAGCAGGGGTGCGAACCACCACGGCAGCCCGCCGGCCACCGTCTGTGCTCCGTAGGCGATCCCGATGCAGCCGACTGCGAGGGAGAGGAGCGCCGCGGGCCGGAGCAGCGCGTCCCCGCGATTCGTTCGCCATTCCGTACGCATGTTCATTAGGATGAACGAAGAAGGCGACGTTCGTCAAGACGAACGATGGGAGTGTGTAGCGAACATGTCGAGTGTGCCGATCATGGCCATCGCATCAGGCATCCTGCGCGAGCGGACGGCCGCGGGCTGGAGCATGGCGGAACTCGCCCGTCGAGCAGGGATCGCCAAATCAACGCTGTCCCAGCTCGAAGCCGGGACCGGGAATCCCAGTGTGGAGACGCTGTGGGCGCTGGCCACGGCCCTCGGCATCCCGTTCGCCCGGCTACTCGGCGGCGGGGAGGTCGAAGTCACGGTGGTCCGGTCCGACGAGGGCGCCACGGTGCCCTCCGATTGCGCCGACTACGCCGCAACGCTGCTCACCGCATCACCTCCGGCCGTGCGGCGGGACGTCTACCGCATCGACGCCGCCCCGGGTTCGCGCCGCGACTCGGCGGCGCACGTCACCGGCACCGTCGAGCATGTGCTGTTGTGCAGCGGCGAGGCGCTGGTGGGCCCTGCTGATCGCCCCGTGACGCTCGCGCCAGGGGACTTCATCACCTATCCGGGAGACGCGCCCCACGTCTTCGAGGCGCTCGTCGCCGGAACGCGTGCAGTGCTGATCAGCGAGCAGCGCTGACGCCCGGCCCCGGGGAGGGGGAGCGCGGTGGTCTACTCGTCGTCGGGCTCGCCCAGCTGGCTGGGCTCGATGGCGACGGGGTTCTCCTTGAGACCGATGAGGCCGTACCAGGACAGGTTCACGATGTGCGCGGCCACGGCCTCCTTCGGCGGCGTCCGCACCTCCAGCCACCACTGCGCCGTCATCGCCACCATCCCGACCAGTGCCTGCGCGTACAGAGGTGCGAGCTCGGGGTCGAGGTTCTTGCTGGAGAACTCGCCCTCGAGGTGGTTCTCGACCTGCCCGACGAGGTCGTTGAGCAGCGTCGAGTAGCCGCCGGAGTGCTCGACGGAGCTGTTCCGTGTGAGGATCCGGAAGCCGTCCGCGCGCTCCTCGACGTAGGTCAGCAGCGCCAGCGCGATCTGCTCAATCCGGGTCTTGGACCTGTCCTCGAGCATGGCTCGCGAGAAGACCTCGAGGACCATCTCCATCTCGCGGTCGACGACCACCGCGTAGAGGCCCTCCTTGCCGCCGAAGTGCTCGTAGACCACGGGCTTGGAGACGCCGGCCTTCGCCGCGACCTCCTCGATGGTCGCAGCCTCGTAGCCGCGGTCGGCGAAGACCGATCGGGCGGTGTTCACCAGCTGATTGCGGCGCTCGGCGGCGGTCATCCGCTTGCGGACCGGAGCGCCCTCCCGCTTAGGCTTGGACGACGTGGTCACGGCGCGTCCGTCGGGCCGGGGGCGGGCGCGGCACCGTCGTCCCCGGTCGGAGACGGCTTGCGGGCGGCCTCGGCCTGCGCGGCCACCTGCGCCTTGTACGCCGCTTCGGCCTTGTCGTGCTGGTTCTTGATGAACCGGCTCGCGAAGATCAGCCCCACGAAGAACAGCAACTCGAAGACGATCGCGGCCACGTACAGCACGCGCGCAGTGGTCGTGGTCGCATCGGTGAGCCGCCAGATCAGCACGCCGAGCACCAGCAGCAGGACTGCGCCCATCGACTTCAACTGCAGGCCGTTGCTGAACGGAAGCGGCTTGTCACTCATGGGTGAAGATTCTACTTACCGGCCCGCGAACACCGTGAGATCGGCGAACAGGTCGAACAGTGGCTGGGGGAAGACGCCCAGGGCGATGACCGCGACGACGCCCACAGCGATGGCGAAACCGGTGAGCGGATCCACCCGCGGTACATCGGGCGCGAACTCGTGCGCCGGCGCGAAGTACATCGTCATCAGCACCCGGATGTAGAAGACCGCGGCGAGCGCGCTGGCGAGGACGCCCACCACGACCAGCCATCCGCCGCCCCGCTGCGCCGCCGCAGTGAAGACCGCGAACTTCCCGGCGAAGCCGCCGGTCAGCGGTATCCCGGCGAAGGACAGCAGGAACAGCGCCATCGCTCCGGCGAGGAGGGGGCGGGAGCGGCCCAGCCCGGCCCAGCGCTCCACATCGGTCACCTCGACGGTGCTCCCGTCCGGACGCGTCTCCCGCACCGCCGCCGCGACGGCGAACGCGCCCACGGTGCTGACCCCGTAGACGGCGAGGTAGAAGCAGACCGCGCCGGTGCCGCGGACGGTGCCCGCGAAGACGCCGATGAGCAGGAAACCCGTGTGCGCGATCGCCGAGTACGCCAGGAGGCGCTTGACGTCCGTCTGGGTGACCGCGATGACGGAGCCGACGATCACCGTGACCACGGCGACCGCGGCGATGACGGGGCGCCACGGCACGTCGCGGAAGGCGACCAGCGTGAGCCGCACGATCACGCCGAACGCCGCGATCTTGGTGGCGGCCGCCATGAACGTCGTGACGGGGGTCGGCGCGCCCTGATAGACATCCGGCACCCACGAGTGGAAGGGCACCGCGCCCACCTTGAACAGCAGGCCGACCCCGATCAGAGCGGCGCCGACGGTGCCGAACACCGTGTCCTGCGGGACCGCCGTGATCGACGTGGACCCCGTCGCCGCGAAACGCAGGGCGACACCGAACAGGAGGATCGCCGAGCTGAAAGCACCCAGCAGGAAGTACTTCAGCGCCGCCTCGAGGGGCAGCAGTCCACGACGTTTCGCCAGCGCGCACAGCAGGTACAGCGGCAGGGAGAAGACCTCGAGCGCCACGAACAGCGTCAGCCAGTCCTGCGCCGAGACGAAGGCCAGCATGCCGCCCAGCGCGAACAGCGTCAGGGGAACCGCCTCGGTGTGCGTCAGCGAGTCGTACCGCGCGACCATCAGCGCAAGCGCGGGCAGGGCCGAGATCAGCAGAAGTCCTTGTAGGGCGAGGGAGAGGCCGTCGTCGGCCACCGAACCCGCGAGTACCCCGCGCGGGCGGGACCCGGTGTCCGCGAGCATCGCGACCGTGACCAGCGCCGCGATCACCGCGCCGCCGCTCAGCACCGCATGGATCTTCGCCCGGATCGCGGTGGGCGCGAAGGACTCCACGAGCACTCCGACGATCGCCGCGGCGAAGACGATGATCGCGGGGGCGATGCGCGCGTACTCGATCGACGGCGCCGGGAGCGCGGCGAGCGGGCCGAGTGTCGACGGGTTCATCGCGCGACCTCCGCGACCGTGGGCGAGACGGCGGGATTGATCGCGTCCAGGGCCGGCGCGGGGACGAGGCCCAGGGCGAAGAGGGCCACGACGAGCGGGACCAGAACGAGCAGCTCGTTCGGCCGGGCATCGGCGGAAGCACCCGGTCCGCCCACTCCGCTCCCGGCGCCGAAGGTGCGCTCCACACCGTCCGGTGCCGGGCCGGTGAACATCCGCTGATAGGTCCACAGGACGTACATCGCCGACAGCACGAGCGCGACCACGGAGACGATCGCCGCGACCGCCCACCGCGGGTAGGTGCCCACCACCACGAGAAGCTCGGAGACGAAGGGGCCGAGCCCGGGGAGTGACAGGGTCGCGAGGCCGGCGATCAGGAAGACCGCGCTGAGCTTCGGGGCGCGCGAGAAGACGCCGCCGAAGTCGGCGATCTCCCGGCTGCCGCGCCGAGCCACCAGGATCCCCGCCGTGAGGAACAGTGCGGCGGTCGCGACGCCGTGATTGACCATGTACAGCACCGATCCGGCCTGCGAGTCGCCCGTGCGGGCGAAAACGCCCAGGATGATGAAGCCGAAGTGGCTGATCGACGTGTACGCGATGAGCGACATCACGTCGGACTGCCCGATCGCGAGGATCGCGCCGTAGACGATGCCGATCACGGCGAGCGCCGCGATCCACGGCGCGAACCGGGCGGCCGCGTCCGGGAAGAGGGTGAGGCAGTAGCGGAGCATGGCGAACGTGCCGACCTTGTCGACGATCGCCATCATGAGCACCGCCGTCGGCGGATTCGTCTGCACGGCGGCGCCGGGCAGCCAGGTGTGCAGGGGCCACAGCGGCGCCTTCACCGCGAAGGCGAACAGGAAACCCAGGAACATCAGGTCCTGCGCGAGGCCGGGGCTGGGCCGCGCACCGTCGAGCAGAGCACGCAGGTCGAAGGTGCCGGAGGCCGCGTACAGGCCGACGACGGCGGCGAGCATCACGAGTCCACCGGCGAGGTTGTAGAGCAGGAACTTCACCGCCGCGTGCGCTCGGACCCCGGCATCGCTGCCCGTGCCGCCGAAGCCTGCCAGTAGGAAGTACAGCGGGATCAGCATGGCCTCGAAGACCAGGTAGAACAGCAGTACGTCGGTGGTGACGAAGCTGACCAATACCATCGCCTCGACGGCCAGCGTGAGGGCGACGTAGCGGCCTCCGCGCGTCGACTCCGGACCGGTACCCGCGTCGTTCCACGCCGCGAGGAGCAGGATCGGTAGCAGCGCGGTGGTGAGCAGCACCAGCACCAGCCCGACACCGTCGAGGCCCAGGCGGTACCCCGCCCCGAACGACGGGATCCACGAGTGCGATTCGACGAACTGATAGCCGCCCGCGGTGTCGAAGGCGAACGCCAAACCGATGCCGATCGCCAGCGCAACGAGGGACGCCGCGAGCCCGATCCACCGCGCTGCGCGTGGGATGGCCGCGGCCGCGACGGCGCCGACCGCGGGCGCCGCCCACAGCAGCGTCAGCCAGGGCCCGGTCATGAGAGCCACACCGCCGCGGCGCCGACGAGCACCGCCGTCCCGGCCAGCATGGTCAGCGCGTAGCTCCGCGCGTACCCGGTCTGTGAGCGCCGCAGCAGCAGTGAGCCGACGTGAACGCCCGCGGGAATCGCGTCCACGGCACCGTCGATGCCCTTGCGCTCGGCCACCAGTAAGGCGGCCGTCGCGGCCTGGCCGGGGCGCATGAAGACGGCCTCGTTGAGGGCGTCGCCGTACAGGTCCTTCCTCGCCGCACGGGTCAGCGCGCTCACTGCCGACGGTGCCTCCACGGCCACCTTCCGCGTGGTGCGGACCGCCACCGCCACGCCGATCGCCACCGACGCCAGGACCAGCAGCGTGACCACCCATGCGGGAATCGCGTGGTGCGTCTCGGGCGCGGATCCCACAGCGGGGGCGAGGAAGTCGGCGATCCGGCCGCCGATCACGAGCAGGGCGCCCGCGCCGACGCTGCCCAGCGCCAGCACGATCATGGGCGCCGTCATCACCCGCGGCGACTCGTGCGGATGCGTGCCCTCGCGCCAGCGGGGCGCACCGAAGAAGGTCAGCACCATCACCCTCGTCATGTAGAAGCCGGTGATCCCCGCGCCGAGGATCGCGGCGCCGCCCAGCACGACGCCCCAGAAACCGCCGCGGCCGAGCGCCGCTTCGATGATCCCGTCCTTGGTGAAGAAGCCGGACAGTGGTGGGACGCCGATGATCGCGAGGTAGCCGAAGCCGAAGGTCACCGCGGTGACGGGCATGACCTTCGCCAAGCCGCCGTACCGGCGCATGTCGGTCTCGTCGTCCATCCCGTGCATCACCGAGCCCGCACCGAGGAACAGCCCGGCCTTGAAGCAGCCGTGCGCCAACAGGTGCGCGATGGCCAGCGCGTATCCGGCGGGGCCCAGACCGGCGGCGAGCACCATGTAACCGATCTGGCTCATCGTCGACGCGGCGAGGGCCTTCTTGATGTCGTCCTTCGCGCAGCCGATCACGGCGCCGAAGAGCAGCGTCACCGCGCCCACGGCGAGCACGAAGCCCTGCGCCACCGGCGCCGCCTCGAAGACCGGTCCGGTGCGCACGATGAGGTAGACGCCCGCGGTCACCATCGTCGCGGCGTGGATGAGCGCCGACACCGGGGTGGGACCCTCCATGGCGTCGCCCAGCCAGCTCTGCAGCGGGACCTGGGCGGACTTGGCGCAGGCGGCGAGGAGCAGCAGGAGCCCCAGCCAGGTGACCACGCCCTCGCCGGCCTCACCCGCACGCGGCAGGAAGTCACCGAAGACGGTGGTGCCGAAGGTCGCGAGCGTTACCGCGACCGCCAGGGCCAGACCCATGTCGCCGACGCGGTTGACGATGAACGCCTTCCGCGCCGCCGTCGCGGCGGAGGGCTTGTGCTGCCAGAAGCCGATGAGCAGGTACGAGGCGAGTCCCACTCCCTCCCAGCCGAGGTAGAGCACCACCAGATCGTCGGCCAGCACCAGCACCAGCATCGCGCCGAGGAACAGGTTGAGGTAGCCGAAGAACCGCCGCCGTGCCGGATCCGTCGCCATGTAGCCGATCGAGTAGACGTGGATCAGCGTGCCCACACCGGTGATCAGCAGGGCGAAGCAGATCGAGAGCTGGTCGAGCCGGAACGCCAGGTCGACCGACAGGTCGCCGCCCGAGAACCAGTGGTAGAGCACAGTGTCCACCGATCGGTCCGACGGATCGCGGGCCAGCAGCATCCCGAAGGCGGTGGCCGCGACGACGAACGAGACCGCCGCGACCGCGGTCCCGAACAGGTGCCCCCACGCGTTCGTGCGACGGCCGCCGAGCAGCAGCACCACCGCACCGGCGAGGGGGATCAGCGGCAGTGCCGCGAGAATTCCGGTCACGTCGCTCACCGCCTCAGCAGGTGCGGCTCGTCGACGGAGACGGACCGCCGGACCCGGAAGATCGCGATGATGATCGCCAGGCCCACCACGACCTCGGCGGCGGCCACGACCATCGTGAAGAAGGCCACCACCTGACCCTGCGGTACGGCGTGCATCCGGCCCGCCGTGACCAGCGCCAGGTTGGCGGCGTTGAGCATCAGCTCCACGCACATGAACACGACGATGGCGTTGCGCCGCAGTAGGACACCGGCCGAGCCGATCGCGAACAGCAGCGTGGCCAGGTACAGGTACAGGTGCGGGTTCACGGCGAGACCTCCTCGTCGCGAAGGATCGACGGGACCTCGTCGTCGAGGGAGTTCGCGCGGCCGGGGATCGCCCGACGATGCTCGGGGGAGCGCGGCGTGAGCGTGTGATTGACGGAGTCGGGGGCCGGCGTCCCGTCGGGCAGCAGGCCGGGCAGGTCGACGGCGTTGCCGAGGGCGTAGACGCCGGGGTTGGGGAGTGGGGTGGCGCGGTGGCCTTCGCGGAACCGCCGGATCGACTGCTCCCGCTGCGAGAGCGCGGTCGCGAGCTTCTCCCGGTGTGCCAGGATCATCGCGCCCAGCGTCGCCGTGATGAGGAGCGCCGCGGTGAGCTCGAAGGCCCAGAGGTAGCGCACGAAGACGGTGTCCGCCAGGGCCTCCACGGAGTTGGGCGGATACTCGCCCGACGGCCCGCGCGGCTCCGGTAGGGACGCGCGCGCCACCAGCGCGACGAGCAGCATTCCGAGGGCCAGGCCCGCGACGGCGGCGGCGACCCGGTGCCCGCGCAGCGTTTCGACCAGCGAGTCGGAGGAATCGACGCCCACCAGCATGACGACGAACAGGAAGAGCATCATCACCGCGCCCGTGTACACCACGATCTGCACGACGCCCAGGAAGGTGGCGCCCTGTGCGATGTAGGCGATCGCCAGCAGGATCATCGTGGCGGCCAGGCACAGCGCCGAGTACACGGCCTTCGACGCGAGCACGACGCCGAGCGCGAACAGCACGGCCGGGACCGCCACGATCCAGAACGCCCACTCCTCGCCGGTCACGAATCCACCTCGCCCCGGTAGTAGTCGGCGGCGGTGAGTCCCTCGCGCATCGGGTGGGGCGGCGGGACCTCGCCCTCGTGGAGCGGCGCGAGCAGATCGTCCTTGTCGTAGATCAGCGCCCCGCGGTCGCGGTCCGCCATCTCGTAGTCGTCGGTCATCGTGAGCGCTCGTGTGGGGCAGGCCTCCACGCAGAGTCCGCAGCCGATGCACCGCAGGTAGTTGATCTGGTACGTCCGTCCGTACCGTTCGCCGGGCGAGTACCGCTCCTCGTCGGTGTTGTCCGCGCCCTCCACGTAGATCGCGTCCGCGGGGCAGCTCCACGCGCACAGCTCGCAGCCGATGCACTTCTCGAGGCCGTCGGCGTACCTGTTCAGCTGGTGCCGGCCGTGGTACCGGCCCGCGACGGGCGACCGCTGCTCCGGATAGTTCTCGGTGACGGGCTTGCTGAACATGGTCCGCAGGGTCACACCGAATCCGGCGAGTCCGAGGGGATCAGCCATGGGACGCCTCCTTCGCTTGCGCGTCGCTCGGCAGGGCGCGCCGGGCGGGCTCGGACAGGTACTGACCGGGCATGGGCGGCACGGGGAATCCGCCGGCCATCGGGTCGAAGGGCAGCGAGAAGGTCGCCGGATCAGGCCCGGGCTCGGGCGCCTTCTGCCGACGGTGCCGCACCACCAGGACGGCGAACACCGCCAGAGTGAAGAGCAGCGAGACGGCGGCGGCGAGCACCGTCGTCGAGTGCCCGGCGAGCGCGAACGCCTGCACGGCCCCGGCGACGAGGATCCAGGCGAGCGCGGTGGGGATGAGCAGTTGCCAGCCGAAGCGCATGAACTGGTCGTACCGCAGGCGCGGCAGCGTGGTGCGCAGCCAGATGAAGGCGAACAGGAAGCACCAGACCTTGCCCACGAACCAGACCACCGGCCACCAGCCTGAATTCGCTCCCTCCCACATGTTCAGCGGCCAGGGCGCGTGCCAGCCGCCCAGGAACAGGGTGGTGGCGAGCGCGGAGACGGTGGTCATGTTCACGTACTCGGCGAGCATGAACATCGCGAATTTCAGTGAGCTGTACTCGGTGTGGAAGCCGCCCACCAGCTCGCCCTCGGCCTCGGGGAGGTCGAAGGGCGCGCGGTTGGTCTCGCCGACCATCGAGACCACGTAGACGACGAAGGAGGGGAGCAGGAGGAAGACGTACCAGGTGCCCTCCTGCCGGGAGACGATGCCCGACGTGGCCATGGTGCCCGCGTACAGGAAGACGGCAGCGAAGGAGAGGCCCATGGCGACCTCGTAGCTGATCACCTGCGCGGTGGAACGCAGGCCGCCGAGCAGGGGGTAGGTGGAGCCGGACGACCACCCCGCCAGCACGATCCCGTACACGCCGATACTCGTGATCGCGAGGATGTACAACACCGCCACCGGAAGGTCGGTGAGCTGCAGCGGCGTCCGCGTGCCGAACACCGAGACCTGCGGTCCGAAGGGGATCACGGCGAAGGCCATGAACGCGGGAATGGTCGCGATGATCGGGGCGAGCAGATAGACGGGCTTGTCGACGCCGTTCGGCGTGATGCCCTCCTTGAGCGCCAGCTTGATCCCGTCGGCGAGCGACTGCAGGATGCCGAAGGGGCCCACGCGGTTCGGACCGTACCGGTGCTGCATCCGCGCCATCACCTTGCGTTCGACCAGGATCGCTGCGAGCACCGTCAGTACCAGGAAGGCGAAGATGGCGATGGCCTTGACCAGGATCAGCCACCACGGATCGCGGCCGAAGGCGGAGAGATCGACGGGCTCGTGCGGGCCGAGGGCGAGCGTCATCGCGCCACCCCGATCCCGACCACGGCGCCCCACCCGACGCCGAGCGTCTCGCCGACGGTACTGCCGGGCGAGTTGCGGGGGATCCACACCACGCCGTCGGGCATGGCGGTCACCGCGAGCGGCAAAGTGATCGCACCGCGGGCGGTGGAGACGGTGACGGGAGTGCCGTCCGCGGCCAGGATCCGGGCTGCGGTGCTCGCCGACATCCGGGCGACGGGGCGGCGAGCGGTGGCCGCGAGGTCGGCTTCGCCGTCCTGCCCGCGGCCCAGGTCGAGCAGCTGGCGCCAGGTCGCGAGGACGGCTTCGCCGTCACCGGGGACGCCGATGACGCCGGGCCGGGCGCTGACGGGGCGCCGCGGTGTGCGCACGGTGCCGAGCGTGCGCAGGGCGGCAGCGGCACCGTCGGAATCGGTGAAGCCGAGGTCGGCGCGCATGGCCTGCGCGAGGACGGCGAGCACCCGTGCGTCCGCCAGGGCGCCGGGCGACGGGAGTGCCGCGGAGAAGGAGCGCATCCGTCCCTCCCAGTTGCGGAAGGTGCCCGCCCGCTGCGCGACGGTGGCGACGGGCAGGACCACGTCGGCGCGAGCGGTGACCTCGGATTCCCGCTGTTCGAGGCTGACCACGAAGGCGGCGTCGAGGGCGCGGCGGGCGGCATCGGGATCGGGGAGGTCCGCGACGTCGACGGCTCCGCAGACCAGCGCGGCGAGGTCTCCCGCGGCCGCGGCGGCGAGGATGCCCGCGGTGTCGCGTCCCGGTCCCTCGGGGACGGGGGCACGCCAGAACGCCTCCATCTCGGTCCGGTGGGCGAGGTCGACGGTGAGGCGGCCGCCCGGGAGAGCCCCGGACAGCGCGCCCGCGGCGATCGCCCCGGGTTCGCCTGCGCGGCGGGGGATCCAGGCGAGACGGGCGTCCGCCGCGTCCGCGAGTGCGACGGCCGCCGCGAGTGCACCGGGGGGCTCGGCGAGCCGTTCACCGACGAGGATGACCGCTCCGGGGGCGGCGAGGAGCTCCACGAGCGCGGGATCGGCCAGCGCGGCCGCTTCGCCGCCGGGTGTGCAGGCGATCAGCTCGCCGCTCAGTCGCGACAGACCACGCGAGGCGAACGGAGCGATGGACAGGACCCGGGTGCCGCCCGCGCGCACCGACTTCCGCAGCCGCAGGTGGACGATGGGCGATTCCTCCTCCGGCTCGAAGCCGGCGAGGAGCACGACGGGCGCGCTCTCGAGGTCCGCGTACGTCACGTCGCCCGCCGCACCCGAGGTGAGGAAGGCGGTCTCCTCGGCGCTGTGCGGCCGGATCCGGAAGTCGATGTCGTTGGTGCGCAGCGCGATGCGCGCGAACGCGGAGTAGGCGTACAGGTCCTCGACGGTGCCGCGGCCCCCGGCGAGGACGCCGGCCGCACTGCCCGTCAGTCCGCGGGCGGCGGCCGCGACGGCCTCGGGCCACGACGCGGGGGCGAGCACACCGTCGGCGCCGCGCACGAGCGGCGTGGTCAGCCGGTCCGGCTGCGTCGCATAGGCGAAGGCCCACCGGCCCTTGTCGCAGTTCCACTCCTCGTTGACCGCCGGATCGTCGCCGGCCAGGCGTCGCAGCACCTCGCCGCGGCGGTGATCCACGCGCAGGCCGCAGCCGCTGGCGCAGTGCTCGCAGGCCGACGGGGTGGAGGTCAGGTCGAACGGGCGGGCGCGGAACCGATAGGTGGTGTTGGTGAGCGCACCCACGGGACAGATCTGCACCGTGTTGCCGGAGAAATAGGAATCCAGGGGCTGATCGCCCGCGACGCCCACCTGCTGCAGTGCACCGCGATCCATCAGCTCGATGAAGTCGTCGCCCGCGATCTCGTCCGAGAAGCGCGTGCACCGGGCGCACAGCACGCACCGCTCGCGGTCGAGCACGATCTCGGCCGACAGCGGGATCGGCTTGGGGTAGGTGCGCTTGTCGGCGGCGGGGAAGCGCGAGACGGCGCGGCCGGCGGACATGGCCTGGTTCTGCAGCGGGCATTCGCCGCCCTTGTCGCACACCGGACAGTCCAGCGGATGGTTCACCAGCAGCAGTTCCATCACACTGCGCTGCGCACCGGCCGCAGCGACGGACGTGGCCTGCGTGCGCACCACCATGCCCTCGGTCACCGTCGTGGTGCAGGAGGCGAGCGGCTTGCGCTGCCCCTCGACATCCACCAGGCACTGCCGGCAGGCGCCCGCAGGGGCGAGCAGCGGATGATCGCAGAAGCGGGGGATGGCGATCCCGAGCTGTTCGGCGGCGCGGATCACCAGAGTGCCGTCGGGGACCTCGATCTCGATGCCGTCGATACTCGCCTTGACCGTCACAGCGCACCTCCCGACACGGGCGCCTCGCGCATCGAAGCCGCGGGATCGAAGGGGCAGCCGCCCTCCGCGACGTGCCGCTCGTACTCCTCGCGGAAGTACTTCAGTGACGACTGGATGGGGCTCGCGGCGCCGTCGCCGAGCGCGCAGAAGGCCTTGCCGAGCACGCCGTCGGCCACGTCGGCGAGTGTGTCCAGATCCTCCGCGCGGCCCTCGCCCTCCTCGAGCCGGCGCAGCAGCCGCACCAGCCAATACGTGCCCTCGCGGCACGGCGTGCACTTGCCGCACGACTCGTGCGCGTAGAACTCGAGCCAGCGCAGCACCGCCCGCACCACGCAGACGGTGTCGTCGAAGATCTGCAGCGCCTTGGTGCCCAGCATCGAGCCCGCGCCCGCGACACCCTCGTAGTCGAGCGGGACGTCGAGGTGTTCGGCGGTGAGCAGCGGCGTGGACGATCCGCCCGGGGTCCAGAACTTCAGCTCGTGTCCCGGGCGCACCCCGCCCGCCAGCTCCAGCATCTCGCGGAGGGTGACGCCGAGCGCCGCTTCGTACTGGCCGGGCCGCACGACGTGCCCGGACACCGAGTACAGCGTGAACCCGGGGGATTTCTCACTGCCCATGGTCGTGAACCACTCCGCCCCGTTGGCCAGTATGGCGGGGACGCTGGCGATCGACTCGACGTTGTTCACGCACGTGGGCGAGGCGTAGAGCCCCGCGACCGCGGGGAAGGGCGGGCGCAGGCGGGGCTGGCCGCGGCGGCCCTCCAGGGAGTCCAGCAGCGCCGTCTCCTCGCCGCAGATGTACGCGCCGGCGCCGCCGTGCACCACGAGCTCCAGGCTGAATCCGCTGGGGCCCATGGCCTTACCCAGGTAACCCGCCGCGTACGCCTCGGCGACGGCGGCGCGCAACCGTCGCTGCACGCCGAGCACCTCGCCGCGCACGTAGATGAACGCCTGATTCGCGCGGATGGCGTAGGAGGCGATGATCACGCCCTCCACGAGGGTGTGCGGTGTGGCGAACATCAGCGGCATGTCCTTGCACGTGCCCGGCTCGGACTCGTCGGCGTTCACCACGAGGTAGTGCGGCTTGTCGGCCCCGGGCTTCGGTGCCTCGCCCTCGCGCATCTGGGGGATGAAGCTCCACTTCAGCCCCGTCGGGAAACCCGCGCCGCCGCGGCCGCGCAGGCCGGCGTCCTTGACCAGCGCGATCACGTCGTCCGGCGTCATCGTGAGAGCCCGCTCCAGCCCCTGGTAGCCGCCCGCGGCGCGGTAGGAGTGCAAGGTCCACGGCTCGGGGTCGCCCCAGTGGGCGGAGAGGACGGGGGTCAGCTGCGCGGTCATGACTGCGCCTCCCGGAACGCCTGCAGACCGGCCATCGTCGGGGCGCCGCCGGCACCGGAGGCCGACACGGCACCGGGGCGCTCGTCGTCGAAACCGGCGAGGAGACGGGCCGTCTCGCGGAAGGTGCCGAGCGGCGCGCCGCGCGTCGGCGACGGCGGTCGTCCGGACCGGAGCGCATCCACGAGGTCGCGGGCGCTCGCGACGGTCTGGTCGTCGAAGAACTCCCAGTTGACCATGATGACGGGGGCGTAGTCGCACGCCGCGTTGCACTCGATCCGCTCCACGGTGACCTTCCCGTCGGGCGTGGTTCCGCCCGGGGCGATACCGAGATGCTCGCACAGCGAGGAGAGGATCGCGTCCCCGCCGAGGACGGCGCACAACGTGGTGGTGCACACGCCCACCAGGTACTCGCCGGTGGGGCCGCGCCGGTACATCGAGTAGAAGGTGGCCACGGACACCACCTCCGCCGCGGTGAGGTCCAGCGCCGCCGCGCAGAATTCGATGCCGGCGGGGGTGATGTAGCCGTCCTCCGATTGCACCAGGTGCAGCAGCGGCAGCAGCGCCGATCGCTTCTCGGGGTACCGCGCGATGAGCTGCTCGGCGTCCGCCGCCAGGCGCTCGGCGACCGCGGCCGGGTACTCGGTGGGCGCGCCGGGGCGGTACAGCTGCACGGCCTCCTGCGGCCGCGCGCCGAATTCGAGGAAGACGGGGTCAGTCATCGGTCCACGCCTCCCATCACCGGGTCGATGCTCGCCACCGCCGCGATCACGTCCGAGACCATGCCGCCCTCGCACATCGCCGCCACCGCCTGCAGATTCGTGAACGACGGGTCGCGGAAGTGCACCCGGTAGGGGCGCGTTCCGCCGTCGCTGACCGCGTGCACCAGCAGTTCGCCGCGCGGCGCTTCGACCGAGGCCGCGACCTGCCCGGGTGGGACCGCGAAGCCCTCGGTGACCAGCTTGAAGTGGTGGATGAGCGATTCCATGGATTCGCCCATGATCTCGGCGATGTGCGCGCGTGAGTTGCCGAGCCCGTCGGACCCGACGGTGAGGTCGGCGGGCCAGCCGAGGCGGGCGTCGTCGATCATCACCGGCCCCGGCGCGAGCTTGTCGAGGCACTGCTCGACGATGCGCAGCGACTGGCTCATCTCGAGCACGCGGATCAGGTACCGGCCGTAACAGTCGCAGCCGGTGTCGGTGACCACGTCGAACTCGTAGTCCTCGTAGCCGCAGTAGGGCTCGCTGCGCCGGAGGTCGTGCGGGAGACCGGTGGAGCGCAGCACGGGACCGGTGACGCCGAGTGCCATGCAGCCCGTGAGGTCGAGGTAGCCGATTCCCTTGGTGCGGGCGATCCAGATCGGATTGCCGGTGAGCATCGAGGACATGCCGGCGAGTTGCTTCGGCAGTGTTCTCAGGAGGTTCCGGATCTGGGGAATTGCCTCGTCGGGCAGGTCGGCCGCGACGCCGCCGGGCCGGATGTAGGCGTGGTTCATCCGCAACCCGGTGATCGTCTCGAAGACGTCGAGGATCTGCTCCCGGATCTCGAATCCCTTGAGCATGGGCGAGACCGCGCCGAGTTCCATGCCGCCCGTGGCCAGCGCGACGAGGTGGCTGGTGATCCGGTTCAGCTCCATCAGCAGCACGCGGATCACGGTGGCGCGGGCGGGGATCTCCTCGGTGATGCCGAGCAGCTTCTCCACCGCCAGGCAGTAGGCCGCCTCGTTGAACAGAGGCGCAAGGTAGTCCATCCGCGTCACGAAGGTGGTGCCCTGCGTCCAGGTGCGGAACTCCAGGTTCTTCTCGATGCCGGTGTGCAGGAAACCGATCCCGCACCGGGCCTCGGTCACCGTCTCCCCGTCGAGTTCGAGGATCAGGCGCAGCACGCCGTGCGTGGACGGGTGCTGCGGGCCCATGTTCACCACGATCCGCTCCTGGCCGATCGCGTCCGCCGCGATCGCGTCCCAGTCGGATCCCATCGCCGTGAACTCGCTGTAGTCGGTGGTCACGAGTACGACCTCCGGGAGTCGGGGGCGGATACCTCGGCGCCGTGAAACTGAACTCCGATGCCGCCCAGGGGGTAGTCCTTGCGCTGCGGGTGGCCCTCCCAATCGTCCGGCATCTCGATCCGGGTGAGCGACGGGTGCCCGTCGAAGACGATGCCGAAGAAGTCGTAGGTCTCGCGCTCGTGCCAGTCCGTCGTGGGGTAGACGGGGAAGAGTGACGGAACATGCGGATCCGCTTCGGGGCAGGAGGTTTCGAGCCGAAGTCGCCGCCCGTGCGTGATCGACTGCAGGTGGGTCACCGCGCGCAGCTCCGCGCCGGTGTCCTCGGGGAAGTGCACGCCCGACGTGCCCAGGCACATCTCGAAACGGAGACCGGGGTCGTCGCGCAGCAGTCGTGCCACCGCCACCAGGTGCTCGCGCGGAACGCGCAGGGTCACTTCGCCGCGATGCACCGTGACCGTGCGGACAGCCTCCGCGAAGTCCGGCGCACCGCCGGCCTCGGCCAGGGCGCTTCGCAGCCGCGCGAGCACCGCGTCGTATCCCGCGGGCGGGGCTTCCTCGCCGGGCCCGGGCATGACCACGGGCCGGCGGATCCGGCCGTAGCCCGAGGTGTCACCCGTGCCGCCGCCGAACATCCCGGTGCGCGTGCGCACCACGTCGGGCTGCGGCGCCGCGGGTTCGGCGGCGCCGCCGGACGCGGGCAGCTCGGGGGAGTCGGTCATCGCAGCAGGCCCTTGAACTCGATGGTGGGGCGCGCGGCCATCGCCGCCTCCTCCGCGGCGCGGCGAGCGGCCTCGCGGTTGACGCCCATCGGCGTCTCGGCCACCTTCTCGTGCAGCGCCAGTAGTGCGTTGAGCAGCATCTCCGGCCGGGGCGGACATCCGGGGAGGTAGATGTCCACCGGCACCACGTGGTCGACGCCCTGCACCACGGCGTAGTTGTTGAACATGCCGCCCGAACTGGCGCAGACCCCCATGGCCAGGACCCATTTCGGCTCGGCCATCTGGTCGTAGACCTGCCGCAGCACCGGTGCCATCTTCTGGCTGACGCGGCCCGCGACGATCATCAGATCCGCCTGGCGGGGCGAGGCGCGGAAGGCCTCCATGCCGAACCGGGCGATGTCGAAGCGCGGGCCGGTGGTCGCCATCATCTCGATCGCGCAGCAGGCCAGGCCGAACGTGGCCGGCCACAGCGATCCCTTCCGCGCGTACCCCGCCACCACCTCCAGGGTCGAGAGCAGGAAGCCGCCCGGAACCTTGTCCTCTAGTCCCAACTGAGTCCCCCTCGTCGCCATTCGTAGGCGTAGGCGACGGTGACGTTCACCAGGAACAGGGCCATCGCGAGCAGGCCGTAGGTGCCCAGGACGTCGAAGTGCACGGCCCACGGATAGAGGAACACGATCTCGATGTCGAAGATGATGAAGAGCATCGCCGTCAGGTAGAACTTCACCGGGAAGCGTCCACCGCCCGAAGCCGGGGTCGGCGAGGGGTCGATACCGCATTCGTAGGCCTCGAGCTTCGCGCGGTTGATCCGGCGCGGCCCCACGAACCGGGCGACACCGACGGAGAACACCGCGAAGGCGGCCGCGATCGCTCCGAGTACCAGGATCGGCACGTACAGGTTCACGGCGATGCTCCCTCCGCGGTGTGTGCGAATTCCCATTCAGCAGAACCGGTTAGGCTCCCCTGAGTGAAGTTGTGAGCTACATCACAACTATATGTCCCGGCGTGATTCGGGGTGGGGTTTTGGGGCGAGCGTGTCTGTTCTTCAGAGCGTCGCGGTCGCGAGGAGTCGGCCCGCGGCGCCGGCCAGCTCGAACGGATCGAGGGGGTGGCTCACCCAGTAGTCCGCCTGGGACCAGCGTGCCAGCCAGCCGTCGGCGCGGCGGGCCGTGATCACCAGGAGCGGCGGGCACGGCTCGATCTCGTCGCGCACCTGCCGCGCGAGGCCCATGCCACCCGCGGGGGCCGCCTCGCCGTCGAGCACGACGAGGGCCACGCCGCCCTCGTCGAGGCGGGCGATCACGGCCGGCGCGGTCGCGGCCTCGAGGATCCTGATCGGGGGTCTGTCCGGCGCAGGGCGTGTGCCCAGGGCCGCCGTGATCTCCGCGCGGTGTCGCGCGTTGGAGCTGTAGACGAGGACGAGCGGGGCTGCGCCGGTCATGGCCCCACGATAGGTTTCCGCTCGCGGCTACGAGGCCGTTTGCGGGTAGTGCCGCGCCGCCACGTCCGGATGCGCGCGCAGACGGCTCTTCCACGCGTTCTCGCCGTAGGTCGCGAAGATCGGGTTCTCCGGGTCGACGGTGACGCCCGTTCGCAGGTCCGCGGGGAGCGGCAGGTGCGGCATCCGCGCGGTCACGGCGGGATTGAAGAAGTAGGGCACCGAGATCCGGTCGGCGCCCGTGCTGCGGTTCACGACGCGGTGCTCGGTCGCGTGCAGGTAGCCGTCCGTTCCGACCTCCAGCATCTCGCCGATGTTGACGATGAAGGCGCCCGGGAGCGGCGGCACGTCGACCCACGTCTCGGCCCCGGGCGGCAGCACCTGCAGCCCCTCCGATTCGGGATCGACGAGCAGCAGGGTCAGCACGCCCGAGTCCTTGTGCGCGCCCACGCCCTGGTCCGAATCGGTCCCCGCCGGATAGCGAACCACCTTGATCAGCGTGGCCGGCCGATCCGCGAAGGCCTCGTCGAAGACGTGCGGATCGGCGCCCAGCGATCGTGCCCAGGAACGCAGCAGCGCGAGCGAGATCCGCGACAGGTCCGCGTCCCACCGCTCCATGACGGTGCGCAATTCGGGGAGCGCGGCGGGCCACTGGTTCGGGCCGAGGAGGTTCAGGTAGTCCGGGGCCGCCGGATCCTCGCCCGACGGTGCCGGATCCTCCCGTCCGAGGTCGATCTGTTCCCGCCAGTCGACCGCGCCGCGCGTGAGCTCGCCGCCGAGGCGGGTGTAGCCGCGGAAGTGAGGGGATTCGATCATGGCGATGGCGTCCTTCTCGGCCTGCGGCAGGGCGAAGAAGGCGCGCGCGACGGACAGCACCTCGTCGATGCGCTGTGACGGCAGGCCGTGCCCGGTCAGGTAGAAGAAGCCGACGTCGTGCGCGGCGGCCCGGACGGCACCGTCGAACCGCGCGGGGTCGGTGTCGAGGAGGGCGAGGTCGAGCACCGGGATGGACATGACCGCAGGGTAGCGCCGCGGGGCGCCGGTATGAGTAGATCCGATCGGTGTGATCGGGACTTCGTGCGCGCCGGGCTTCGCCTCACGTGCGCCGGGCACTAGGCTGGCGGTCGAGTTGCCCCCGAGCTCGGCCAGTGCATAAGGAGAGACCGTGTCCGAAATCATCCAGGTAGGCGCCCGCGAGATCCTCGACTCCCGTGGCAACCCCACGGTCGAGGTCGAGATCGTGCTCGCCGATGGCAGCTTCGCCCGCGCGGCGGTGCCGTCGGGTGCGTCGACCGGTGAGCACGAGGCCGTGGAGCTGCGCGACGGTGGCGATCGCTACCTGGGCAAGGGCGTGACCAAGGCGGTCGAGGGCGTGCTCGAGGTCATCGCGCCCGAGGTGATCGGCATCCCCGCCGACGAGCAGCGCATCATCGACCAGACCCTGCTGGATCTGGACGGCACCCCGGACAAGAGCCGGCTCGGCGCGAACGCGCTGCTCGGTGTCTCGCTCGCCGCCGCGAAGGCCGCCGCCGAGTCCGCTGCGCTGCCCCTGTTCCGCTACCTGGGCGGCCCGAACGCGCACATCCTGCCCGTGCCGATGATGAACATCCTCAACGGTGGCGCGCACGCGGACAGCGGCGTCGACGTGCAGGAGTTCATGGTCGCGCCGATCGGCGCCGAGACCTTCAAGGAGTCGCTGCGCTGGGGCGCCGAGGTCTACCACGCCCTCAAGTCGGTTCTCAAGAGCAAGGGCCTGAACACCGGTCTGGGCGACGAGGGCGGCTTCGCCCCGTCGGTCGCCGGGACGCGGGAGGCGCTCGACCTGATCTCCGAGGCCATCGGCAAGACCGGCCTGAAGCTGGGCACGGACGTCGCGCTCGCGCTCGACGTTGCCGCCACCGAGTTCTACACGCCCGAGGGCTACAAGTTCGAGGGCAAGGTGCTCAGCGCCGCCGAGATGGGCGAGTTCTACCGCGGCCTCGTCGGCGAGTTCCCGCTCGTGTCCATCGAGGACCCGCTGTCGGAGGACGACTGGGAGGGCTGGGTCGACCTCACCGACGCCATCGGCGACAAGGTGCAGCTCGTGGGCGACGACCTGTTCGTCACCAACCCGGAGCGCCTCGAGGACGGCATCGCCCGCGGCGCCGCCAACGCGCTGCTGGTGAAGGTCAACCAGATCGGCACGCTCACCGAGACGCTGGACGCCGTGGCACTGGCCCACAACAACGGCTACAAGTCGATGATGAGCCACCGTTCGGGCGAGACCGAGGACACCACCATCGCCGACCTCGCCGTCGCCGTGGGCAGCGGCCAGATCAAGACCGGCGCGCCCGCGCGTTCGGAGCGGGTCGCGAAGTACAACCAGCTGCTGCGCATCGAGGAGGAGCTGGGCGACGCCGCGCGCTACGCCGGCGACACCGCCTTCCCGCGCTTCGAGTTCACCAGCTGATCGATCGACCGTAGACAGAGCAGAAGGAGCACAGCACAGTGAGCAGCAGGTCCCGCCTCGTGCGAACCCCGTCCGGCGGCGAAGGCCGTGCGGACGGACGGAGCGCGGGGCGGACCGTCGTGCTGTTCCTCGTGCTGTGCGTCCTCGCCCTCACCCTCGCCGTGCCGGTGCGGACGTACATGTCCGAGCAGGCGCGTGAGGAGAAGGTGGCCGCGGAGCACGCGCAGTTGCTGGCCGACATCGCGCGGCTCGAGGAACAGAAGCGGCTGCAGGACGATCCGGAGTACATCAAGGCGCAGGCCAGGATCCGGCTGCAGTACGTGATGCCCGGTGAGACGCCGTACCGCGTGCAGACGCCGGACGCACCGAAGCCCACTCCCGAGCAGGTGGAGGCGGAGCAGTCCAAGCAGAATCCCTGGTACACGAATGTCTGGCGCACGATCGCGGTGCCGCACTGATGAGTGAAGCAGTCGCCCAGGCAGACCTGGACCGAGTCGCCGAGCAGTTGGGGCGCGCCCCGCGCGGCGTCCTCGCCATCGCCTACCGCACCCCCGACGGCGAGCCGGCCGTCGTGAAGACGGCGCCGCGGTTGCCCGACGGCACGCCGTTCCCCACCTTGTACTACCTGACGGATCCCAGGCTCACCGCCGAGGCGAGCCGCCAGGAGAGCGCGGGCGTGATGCGTGAGATGGAGGCGTTGCTCGCCTCCGACGAATCGATCGCCGAGAATTACCGTGCGGCGCACCGGCACTACCTCGAATCCCGGAACGCCCTGGACGATCTCGGGACGGACTTCACCGGTGGCGGTATGCCGGACCGGGTGAAGTGCCTGCACGTGCTCATCGCCTACGCCCTGGCCGAGGGGCCCGGCGTCGTCCGCCTGGGCGACGAGGCCGTCGCGCTCGCCGCAGCCGCGGGCCTGCGCGGCAGTGCGATCCCGGCCGACTGGCCGGAGCCGCAGTTCCCCTGGGGTGGTGAGTGAACGCCCCGGTCGTCGCGGCGATCGATTGCGGTACCAATAGCATTCGCCTCTACGTGGCGCGCTCCACGGGTGCGGGCCTGGAGGAGCTGCACCGCGACATGAGGATCGTCCGGCTGGGCCAGGGCGTCGACGCGACCGGCGAGTTCGCCGCCGACGCGCTCGAGCGGGTGCGGGTCGCGCTCGACGAATACGTCTCCACCGCCCTGGAACTCGGGGCGACGCGGGTGCGCATGGTCGCCACCTCCGCGGCCCGCGATGTCTCCAACCGGGACGCCTTCCTCGCGATCACCGCCGCTGCGCTCGGGCGGATCACGCCCGGCGCCCGTGCCGAGGTGATCGCCGGTACCGAGGAGGCGGAGCTCTCCTTCCGCGGGGCCACCGTCGGGCTGGCCGCTGCCGATCCGACGCTGGTCGTGGACCTCGGGGGCGGCTCGACGGAACTCGTCGTCGGCTCGTCGGGCAGCGTCGCTCACGCCTTCTCCGCCGACATCGGTTGCGTACGGATCACCGAGCGCGCGTTGCACTCCGACCCGCCCACCGCCGCCGAGGTGGCGGAGGCGACCTTCCACATCGACGCCGCGCTGGACGAGGCGGGCTCCGTCGTCCCGCTCGACGGGGTCCGTACCTGGATCGGCGTGGCAGGGACCTTCACCACTCTCGCCGCGCTCGCGCACGGCCTCACCGAATACGATCCGGCCCTGATCCACGGCTCCCGCGTGCCGCTCGGCGACCTCGTCGCGCTGTGCCGTCGGCTGCTGCGGATGACCTCCGCGGAGCGACTGGCGCTCGGCCCGATGCACCCCGGCCGCGCCGACGTGATCGGCGGCGGCGCACTGGTGGCGCTGCGGCTGGCGGAGAGGTTGGCCGCCGTCGGCGTGACGGAACTGGTCGTCTCCGAGCACGACATCCTGGACGGCGTCGCAATGGGCCTCGCGGACGGCGCCGTCTCCGGGAATTAACGCACTGTTGACGAGTTCACAGCTTCGCGGCAGCGCGCGGGGAGGTTTCGTCGCCTAACGTTATGCGCGTACGGCGAAGGGAGTCGGAGATGAAGAACGTTGCTGCAGAGGGTGTCATCGTGGTGCTGGACGGTACCGATGCGACCGCTCGGATGGTCGGCGACCTGTCCTGTTCCGGAACCCGCGTGACCGCGGTGGGAGCGAACTTCCGCGACGTGGTGTCGGTCCTGTCCGGCGACGTCTACGCGCTGGTGGCGGACGTGGCGGATCCCGAGCAGTGGGCGATGGCGATCCGCCGTGCCGAGGCGCGCCACGGTACCGTCGACCGGGTGCTGGACCCGGCCGGCAAGCTCGCCGCCCGCGCCGCCTGACCCGGTTCGGGGGCGATCTCCGGGCTTTCCCGGAGGCGCCTGCGGCCGAGCGGTTCTAGCTTGGGCGCATGACCACGACCGACCCGTCGGTGCCGCGGATCGCGGCGCTCGATGCCC
Organism: Tsukamurella sputi; assembly: GCF_007858445.1. Classification (GTDB taxonomy): domain Bacteria; phylum Actinomycetota; class Actinomycetes; order Mycobacteriales; family Mycobacteriaceae; genus Tsukamurella; species Tsukamurella sputi. Next base: position 419,409 of record NZ_VIGV01000004.1, read on the forward strand.
TGCGCGGATTCGCGCTCGGCGGGATCTTCGCGGTGAACATCGCAATCATGGCGAACCCGGCGGGATTCGCGGCGGGGCCGGTGCGGGCCTTCGAGGAGATGTTCCTGCACAACCGCTTCTACGTGCTGTTCTCCTTCCTGTTCGGGTACGCGCTGACCCTGCAGTTCCGGTCCGCTGAGCGTGACGGTGCGAGCCCCACGGCTCGCACCGTCCGTCGGCTGGTGGCGCTGGTCGTGATCGGCGCATTGCATACGGTGTTCCTCTTCACGGGCGACGTCCTTTTCGGCTACGGCGTGATCGGGTTCGCCCTGCTCGCTCTTCGCGGCCTGCGCCCCAGGCCCGCCCTACGGCTCGCCGGTGCCCTGTACGCGGCCTGCCTGGTGCTGTTCGTGGCGCTCACCGTCGGGCGGATGATCCAGTCGCCGCTCGACGCCGCACAGACGGCGACCGAGAACGCCGCCGCACTCGACGCGGTGCGCGCCGGCTGGGGCGAGGCCGCCGCGTACCGGTGGGCGGACGGGGTCGGTCGGCTGGCGCCCACCGTGGTGTTCGGGCTGCTCAACGTGCTGCCGTTGTTCCTCGTCGGGCTGGCGGCAGGAAAGGTCCGCCTGCTGGAGGACCCGGCCCGCTATCTTCCGCACCTGCTGCGGGTGCAGGCGATCGGTTTCGGTCTGGGCCTGCCGCTCTCGGTGCTCCCGGTCCTCCTCCACATCCCGCACACGGAGGCACTCGGCTACGTCTCCGGGCCGTTGCTCGCCGCCGCGTACGCCGCCACCTTCCTGCGGATCCTGCATTCCCGTCCCGCGGTGTCGGAGATCTTCGCTCCGGCTGGGCGCATCAGCGCCAGCGTGTACCTGTCGCAATCGTTGATCGCGGCGATCGCCTTCACCGGTTACGGTTTCGCGCAGGCGGGACGGTGGTCCGACGGGGCCGTACTCGCCTTCGCGGCGATCGTCTTCGCCCTCCAACTGGCGGTCGCGCACTGGTACACGCGGCGGTTCCGGTACGGGCCCGTCGAATGGGTCCTGCGGGTGGCGACCTACGGGGGAACGACCCGAGTACGGGAACACGCCCGCGCCGCGATCAGTGGGCCAGTTTGAGTCCCACGACGCCGCCCACGATCGCCAGGATGCAGACGATCTTGACCAGTGACGCGGATTCGGTGCCGGTGGCCATCGCGTAGATCACGGTCAGGGCCGCGCCGATGCCGACCCACACCGCATATGCGGTGCCGGTGGGGAGGTCGCGCATCGCGTAGGCGAGTCCGGCCATACTCGCGATCAGTGCGACACCGAAGACGATCGACGGGGTGAGCTTCGAAAACCCGTCGGACTTGCCGAGCGCGGTGGCCCAGACGGCCTCGAGAACGCCGGAGACGATCAGAACGATCCATGCCATGATGCGAACCTCCTCAGGTCCGCACCGTCTTTTCGCTGGCCGGGTACGGTGCGCCTCGTCCGGATGTCTTTCGCGACGCCGTCCAGGTTACTCGACCGTGTGCAATAGGCAAGTGCCGGTGACGAACCTGACCCGAGCACTACTGTGAGCGGCATGACTCGCGAACTGGTGTACACGGGATTCATCACGCTCGACGGGGTGGCCGATTCGCCCGGCGGAGCGGCGGAGGGGCATCGGAGCGGCGGCTGGGTGGCACGGCACGAGTTCGTGCCGGAGGCCTTCTCCCTGAAGGGCGAGGAACTGGGGGAGACCACGGCCCTGCTGTTCGGGCGACGCAGCTATGAGGCCTTCGGTGCCGTGTGGCCGCAGTCCGAGGACCACGCTGCCTACCGCGATCTGCCGAAGTACGTGGCCTCCACGACGATCGGGGAAGGTGATCTCGTCGACGGGTGGGGCGGTACCACCATCCTGCGGTCGGCGGAGGACGTTGCGGCCCTCAAGGAGACCGACGGAGGGGCCATCTTCATCCACGGCAGCCCCGAGCTCGCCCGGAACCTTGCGGACGCAGGCCTCATCGATCGCTACAACCTCCTCGTCTTCCCGTACCTCCTCGGCGCGGGCAAGAGCATCTTCGGCAGTGAGGACCGCGACGCGACCGCACTGCGCCTGCGGGAATCGCAGGCGTACCCCAATGGTGTACTCAAGGTGGTCTACGACGTGATTCGCCAACGCTGATGCGGGCAGCCCCCGTTGGCGGAACTTGCGTCTCGTGGACGCGTCCGTACCGTCGGGGGCATGTCCGATCTAGCTCTCCAGCTCAGTGAGAACGGACGACAGTGGCTGATCCACACGCCTCTCGAGATCGGCCTCTACGTCGTCCTGGCCATCGTGGTGCGGTACCTGCTGCACCGCGGCATCGACCGGCTCGTGCGGGGGAACCGCCGCGACGGGGACTCGGCCCCACGGCGATTCGGCCTCGGCAAGCTCAGGGGCAAGCTCGGCGGAGGTCGGCTTCCGGCCGTGCGGCGGCGCACCGTCGACGATCCGGGGAAGGCGCAACGCGATCGCGAGGCCCGGGCCCGGCGGGCGCAGCGCGCCGAGACCATCGGCTCGGTGCTCAAATCCGCTGTCTCCTTCCTCGTGCTGATCTGGGTGGTCATCCAGTCCCTCGCGATCCTCGGGGTGAACGTCGCGCCGCTCATCGCCTCCGCCGGTGTCGTGGGCGTGGCGCTGGGGTTCGGTGCGCAGAACCTGGTGCGGGACTTCATCTCCGGCATCTTCATGTTGATCGAGGATCAGTACGGCGTCGGCGACGTCGTGGACCTCGGGGAGGTCACGGGCACCGTCGAGACCGTGGGCATGCGGATCACCACGGTGCGCGATGTCCAGGGCACGCTCTGGTACGTGCGCAACGGCGAGATCATGCGGGTCGCCAATTTCAGTCAGGACTACGCCGTCGCCTTCCTCCAGTTGCCCATCTCGTACTCCGCCGATGTCGACCTCGCGTGCCGCGTCGCACTCGATGCGGCCCTGGAGGCGGTCGGCGAGGAGCCGCTGTCGGAGGACGTGCTGGGCGCGCCCGACATGTTGGGCGTCGACGGTGCCACCGCCGACCGGGTGAGCATCCGACTGACCGTGCGCGTCCGCGCGAACCGGCAGTGGGCGGTCGAGCGCGAACTGCGCCGTCGGATCCTGCGGGCCTTCGACGAGAACGACATCGCTCCGCCCTACCGCAGTGGGCTCCCGGTCGCTGCCGCGGCGGTGGATTGACCTGGGTGTCTCCCGGGACCGCCGCGGGGAAGGGACGATTCGGTCATCATGGACCGATGCGCAGCGTGACCTATTCACTGAGCACATCGGCGGACGGATACATCGTGGGGCCGGACGGGGCCTTCGACTGGTCGCAGCCCGACGAGGAGGTCTTCCGCTTCGCCACCGACGAGGTGCGCGGCCTGGATGTGCACCTGATGGGGCGCCGGCTGTACGAGACGATGCTGTACTGGGACACGGCCGAGCAGACGCAGCCGCTGGACGCCGACGAGCGCGTCTTCGCCGCGTTGTGGAAGGCACTGCCGAAGGTCGTCTTCTCCACCACTCTGACCGAGGTGCACGGCGCTAACACCCGCCTCGCCGACGGCGACCTGGCGGAGGAGATCGCGCGACTGCGTGCCGAACCGGGAGAGGGCAACATCGGCGTCGGCGGCGCGGGACTCGCGGCCGAGGCCGCGCGGCTCGGGCTCATCGACGAGTACCGCGTCCGCGTCTACCCCGTGCTGGTGGGCGGCGGCATTCCGTACTTCCCGCAGCAGGGCAGGGCCACCGCGCTGGAGCGCGTGGGAGGTCGGTCCTTCGCCTGTGGAGTGGATTTCGTCCACTACCGCGTGTTGCGCTGAGGCCGTCCGGCGGCCGTCAGCGCGAACAGGACGGCGCCGATCGCGAACCACGGCGTCCACACCGCAAGGCGCCAGTGCACGACGGACCAGTCGAAGTCGGCTGTGGTGTGCAGCACGCCGGCTTCCAGAAGCGCGTCCTGCAGTCCCGCAGTCACTGCTCTGAGGGTCAACGCCGCCGCCCCGACCCACAGCACGGTGAGCAAGAGACGCGGCGGAACTCGTCGACCGAACGAGAGCACCGTCGCCAGGCATGCGAGAGCCCCGACGATGCACACGATCGCGACACCCCACAGTCCGATCACCACGAAGAACGGCTGGTCGAGCAGTTTCAGGCTGCCCGTCGCCGCGACGAATCCGGCGCGTCCGCCGACGGCCCAGTACAGGTGCGCGCACGCGAACACCAGACACCACGCGGTGGCGAGATGAGCGCAGAGGCGATGTCGCCCGGGCCCGCTCGGAACGAGGTCGACGTTCGTGCGTTGCGTTGCCCTCATCGCCCGCCCTTTCGCGCCGCTACGGATTCAGTGAACCTGCCGAGGTCGGTGCGGTCAACGGGGACGGATCGGGGGGCACCGACTGGCGGCGGCTGAGCGATGTGCTGATGGCGTCGCGCCGGTGCTGACGGCTTCGGCTGTGTGGACAGTGAGGACGGTGCCCCCAGTCGGACTCGAACCGACACTGCGCGGATTTTAAGTCCGCTGCCTCTGCCAATTGGGCTATGGGGGCGCGAGAGGAAGCGTAGCGCGCGGCGCACCGTCGAACTTGTCAACATGCGTTGACAGCCCGACGGCGTCAACGTAGATTGACAGGCGTGAGCTCACCACCCACCCTCGTCGGATCGGCGGCGTCGGAGGACCCTGCACAGGGGCTCCGCGCCGTCGTCGCACTGCGGAAGCTGGCCGATCAACTCGAGGCCGTTCAGGTGGCCAACGCCAGGAGTCTCGGCTGGTCCTGGCAGGACATCGCAGAACACCTTGCGGTCAGTCGTCAAGCGGTGCACAAGAAGTACGGCTGACAGCCGGGATTGGACAGTCATGTTCGAGAGATTCAGCAAGCGCGCGCGGATGGCGGTGGTCGCTGCGCAGGAGGAGGCCCGCGACAACGGCGCCGACCGCATCACAGCGGTCCATCTCCTCCTCGGCGTCCTCGAGACGGCCGACGGGGCCTTCGCGGATGAGCTCGGCGGACTCGGGCTCACCGATGATGTCGTGCGGCTACGCGCCGAACGCATCATCACCGACCAGGACGTCGAGGATCTCAAGGGGATCGGGGTCGATGTCGCGGCGATCGCCGACGTCGTCTCCGAGCGGTTCGGCTTCGACATCCTGCGGCCCGTCCGCAAGCGCTTCCGCGCGGGCAACATCCCCTTCGACCCCGGCGCGAAGAAGTCGCTGCAACTCGCTCTGCGGGAGGCGGTCAGCCGCAAGGACCGCACCATCGACGGGGCGCACGTCCTCCTCGGAGTGCTGCGCAGCGACGATCCCGAGTCGGTGGCGGCGGTGGAGTCCGTCGTACCTCGTGGCGAACTGCGTCGGCGGCTCTACGACCTGCTGGATCGTTCCGCGGCATAAGCTTCCTGCACAACCATCAGGACATGGGTAAGCTGTTCGTAAAGACATCGCTGAAACCGGGAACGCAACCGCGGACTCGATCGTTGAACAGTACGTACAGGTGCACGACCAGGGAAAGGACCCCACGGTGCGCGAGAGCAGCAACCCGATCTTCCGCGGGCTGACCAAGGACACCCGCCAGCAGGCGCCCGCGGGCTACCCGCAGCAGGGATATCCCCAGCAGGGCTACGGTCAGCAGCAGGGATACCCGCAGGGCATGAACCTGGGTATGGGTGCCGCCGGCGCCGCCCAGGGCATGCAGTTCCAGCAGTACCAGCAGCCGCCGCAGGCCCCGTACCAGCAGGGCACCGGCTCCGGCGTCATGACCATCGACGACGTGGTCACCAAGACTGCGGCCACGCTCGGCGTGCTCATCGCCTTCGCCGTCGCGGCGTACGCGCTTGTCGCCGGCGGCATCGTCGGCCCGATGCCGCTGCTGCTGGTCGGTGGCATCGGCGGCTTCGTGCTTGTGATGATCGCCAGCTTCGGGCGCAAGCAGGACAACCCGGCCATCGTGCTGTCGTACGCTGCGCTCGAGGGGCTGTTCGTCGGCTCCATCTCGTTCGTCTTCGCGAACTTCATGGTCAGCGGTGTCAGTGCAGGGGCTCTGATCGGCCAGGCGGTGCTCGCTTCGATCGGCGTCTTCATCGGCATGCTGGTGGTCTACAAGACCGGCGCCATCCGCGTCACCCCGCGTTTCACCCGCATGCTCTTCGCGGCGATGATCGGCGTGGTCGTGCTTGCCCTCGGCAACATGGTGCTCGCGCTGGTGACCGGTGGTGAGTCGAACCCGCTGCGCGGCGGCGGCACCATCGCGATCATCTTCTCGCTGGTCTGCATCGCGATCGCGGCGTTCAGCTTCCTGCTGGACTTCGACCAGGCTGATCAGCTGATCCGGGCGGGCGCACCGTCGAAGGCGGCGTGGGGCGTGGCCCTCGGCCTGACCGTCACGCTGGTCTGGCTGTACGTCGAGATCCTGCGCCTGCTGAGCTACTTCTACAGCAGCGACTAGTCGCAACGTTCCGAACGCCCCGCAGCCCCGGTTGCGGGGCGTTCGGCGTTCGAGGGATCAGTCGCGGCGCAGGGCGCGGGAGAGGCGGACCGTCAGGCGGTTCGCATCCGCGGCCTCGGAGACCTCCGGCGGCGAGGGGAGCGGGCCGTGCCACTCGCCCAGGGCCGACAGCACCTCGGGGAGCAGCAGACGCGCCGCGAGCTCGTAGCCCGCGGCCGACGGGTGGAAGTTGTCCGGGGAGAACATGCGCTCGGGTGCCTCCAGGAACTCGGGCGTCAGGGTGTCGGCGAAGGGCACCGGATGGCCGCCCGCGGCCAGCACGTGCGCGCGCTGCCTCGCCGCGAGTTGAAGTCCGTACGTGCGGATCACCGACCGCAGCGGCTGCGGGATGGCCTGCACCACGCCGATGTCGGGGCACGTGCCCACCACGACCTCCGCGCCGGCGCCGCGCAACTGCGCCACCGCCGCGCCCAGGCGGCGCGCCGAGGGCTCGATCGAGTTGAGCGCGGTCACGTCGTTCGCGCCGACGATGATCACCGCGACATCCGGGATCTGCTTCGCGATGAACGCGGCCTCGATCTGCGCTGCCAGCCCCTTCGACGTCGCACCCACGATCGCCTTCACCGCCAGCCGCACCGTCCGGCCCGTCTCCGCGACCACGCCGCGCGCGAGCAGTACGCCGGGGGTGTGCTCGGCATCGTCGACCCCGAGGCCCGCGGCCGTCGAATCCCCGAAGACCATCAGGCTCACGTCCGCGGGATGGCCGGGCCCGGGGCGCTCCACCTCGTCGGTGCCGGGGGAGTAGACGCCGTCCTTCGACGGTGCCTTGTCGGTGCGATGGGGGATGACGGTACGCGCCGTCTTCGCCTGCTTGGTGAGCAGCGCGTACGCGCCCCACGTGGCTCCGGCGCCGCCGACGGCGGCGGCCGAGGTGTACAGCGCGTCACGGGCGAACCGGTTTCGGGAGTACCCCATGCCACCAATCTAGACGCGCACGTGCGGACCGGCCGTGAGGCGGCGCGGGCGGTTCTGGGACGATGGAGTCATGCGTATCGCAGGACACGTCAGCGAACTGATCGGCGACACCCCACTGGTGCGATTGAATTCGGTGGTGACGCCCGGATCAGGGCTGGTCGCGGCCAAGATCGAGTACCTCAACCCCGGCGGGTCCAGCAAGGACCGGATCGCGGTGAAGATGATCGACGCCGCGGAGAAGTCGGGGGAGCTGAAGCCCGGCGGCACCATCGTCGAGCCGACCTCCGGCAACACCGGCGTGGGTCTCGCGATCGTCGCGCAGCAGCGCGGCTACAAGTGCGTCTTCGTCTGCCCGGACAAGGTCAGCGAGGACAAGCGCAACGTGCTCAAGGCCTACGGCGCCGAGGTCGTCGTGTGCCCGACCGCCGTCGCGCCCGAGCACCCGGACTCGTACTACAACGTCTCCGACCGCCTCACCCGCGAGATCCCCGGCGCGTGGAAGCCGAACCAGTACTCCAACCCCAACGGACCGGCCTCGCACTACGAGACCACCGGCCCGGAGATCTGGCGCGACACCGAGGGCAAGATCACCCACTTCGTCGCGGGTGTGGGCACCGGCGGCACCATCACCGGCACCGGCCGCTACCTCAAGGAGGTTTCGGGCGGCAAGGTCAAGGTGGTCGGCGCGGACCCCGAGGGCTCCGTGTACTCGGGCGGCACCGGCCGGCCGTACCTCGTCGAGGGCGTGGGTGAGGACTTCTGGCCCACCGCCTACGACCCCGACATCCCCGACGAGATCATCGCCGTCTCCGACGCCGACTCCTTCGAGATGACCCGCCGCCTGGCACGCGAGGAGGGCCTGCTCGTCGGCGGCTCCTGCGGCATGGCCGTCGTCGCCGCACTGCGCGTCGCCGAGCGCGATCCGGACGCCGTCGTCGTCGTGCTCCTGCCCGACGGTGGCCGCGGCTACCTGTCGAAGATCTTCAACGACAAGTGGATGTCGAGCTACGGCTTCCTGCGCGCGCCGCTCGACCCCAACGAGCAGGAGTCCCTCGTCGGCGACATCCTGCGCGGCAAGAAGGGCGAGCTGCCCGATCTGGTGCACACCCACCCGTCGGAGACGATCCGCGACGCGATCGAGATCCTCGCCGAGTACAACGTCTCGCAGATGCCCGTCGTGGGCGCCGAGCCGCCGATCATGGCGGGCGAGGTCGCGGGAGCCGTCACCGAGCGAGAGCTGCTCTCCGCCGTCTTCGAGGGCCGCGCCGAGCTCGCCGATCCGGTCAGCAAGCACATGGGGCCCGCGTTCCCGCTGATCGGTGCGGGCGAGCCGCTCTCGGCGGCCAACGCCGCGCTCCGCGAGTCCGACGCGCTCATGGTGATCGACGACGGCAAGCCCGTCGGCGTGATCACCCGGCACGACGTGCTGAACTTCCTCTCCCACGGCAAGTAGAAAGGGCCTGCACCATGAGTGAGCAGAAGAGCGCCGTCGACAAGCATGCGGCGCAGGGTTTCTCGACCCGCGCGATCCACGCCGGCTATGAGCCCGATCCGCTGACCGGCGCCGTGAACGTGCCGATCTACGCCAGCTCCACCTTCGCCCAGGACGGCGTCGGCGGCATGCGCGGCGGCTTCGAGTACGCCCGCACCGGCAACCCGACCCGTCGCGCCTACGAGGCCAACCTCGCCGCGATCGAGGAGGGCACTTTCGGCCGCGGCTTCGCCTCCGGCATGGCCGCCACCGACTGCCTGCTCCGCGCCGCCCTGCGCCCGGGCGATCACCTCGTGATCCCCGACGACGCCTACGGCGGCACCTTCCGGCTCATCGACAAGGTCTTCTCGCAGTGGGGGATCGAGCACACCCCTGCACCGATCACCGACGTCGACGCCGTGCGCGCCGCGATCCGGCCCAACACCAAGCTGGTGTGGATCGAGACGCCGACGAATCCGCTGCTCAACATCGGCGACATCGCCGCGCTCGCCGAGGTGGCGCACGAGGGCGGCGCCAAGCTGGTGGTGGACAACACCTTCGCCAGCCCCTACCTGCAGACCCCGCTCAGCCTCGGCGCCGACGTGGTGCTGCACTCGGTGACCAAGTACCTCGGCGGGCACAGCGACACCGTCGGCGGTGCGCTGGTGACAAACGACGAGCAGCTCGACACCGACTTCGCCTTCCTGCAGAACGGGGCGGGCGCGGTGCCCGGCCCGTTCGACGTCTACCTCGCCCTGCGGGGCATCAAGACGCTCGGCGTGCGCATGGACCGGCACTGCGACAACGCGGAGCGGGTCGTCGAGTTCCTCGCCTCGCGCCCCGAGGTGTCGACGGTGCTGTACCCGGGTTTGGAGAGCCACCCGAACCACGCCGTCGCGGCCAAGCAGATGAAGCGCTTCGGCGGCATGATCTCGGTGCGCCTGGCCGGCGGGCGCGAGGCGGCGCAGCGGTTCTGCGCGCGGACCGAGATCTTCACCCTGGCGGAATCGCTCGGCGGCATCGAGTCGCTCATCGAGCACCCCGCCGCCATGACGCACGCCTCGACCGCCGGCTCGCAGCTGGAGGTCCCCGAGGATCTGGTGCGGCTGTCCGTCGGCATCGAGGACATCGGCGATCTCATCGCCGACCTGGAGAACGCGTTCAGCTGACGCCGCAGTCACGACGCTTCGTTCCGGACGCCCGCTCCCCACTGGGAGCGGGCGTCCCGCGTGTTGCAGCAGAGGGGGTGCCCGCTCGACCGCGGGAGCCTCACTCCCGGTGGGGAGCGGCGGTCACGCCGCGTAACGACTCGGTCACCATCTGAACCTTCGACTTCCCCTTCAGGGTTCGTGGGACTAAAGTGGCGCTTGTTGTAGAAAGTGACACAAGTGGCTGGAGTGAGTTCTTGAGGCCGAAGCAGAGCCGGAAGGTCCGCAACTACGCGGTGGCGGGGAGTGCCCTCGTGATCGCCGCTGCCGTGGCGGTCGGATGCGGCGTGACCGGCGGCGATACGAACCGTCTCGGGTCGAGTCTCACGTTCGACCCGCTGCCGTCGGCACCGTCGGGCGCCTCCGCCGCACCGAGCGCCGGCGTCAACCCCGGCGCGCTGCCCGCGGGGCAGACCACCGTCGCACCCTCGCCCCAGGCGCCGGCGACGATGACCGTCGTCGTGCCGCCCCCGAACGCGCCGGCCAAGCCGCAGCCCGCGACGGGACCGACGGGCCCCGCGGTTCCACCCGCGCCCACCACTCCGGCCGGCGCCGGTGCCGCGAACCGGGACGGCGCACCGTCGGGCCAGGGCGGTGGCGCCACCTCCGTGCCGCAGGCCGCAGCGACGTCGGTGACCAAGCCCGTGTACCTGCCCGACGGTAGCGTCGACTGCGCGAAGAGCAAGTGCGTCGCGCTCACCTTCTCCGGCGGTCCCGGACCGGTGACCAGGCAGTTCCTCCAGGTTCTCGACAGTCACGCCGCGAAGGGCACGTTCTTCGTCACCGGCGCGCAGGTGAGCCTGAATCCCGACATCATGACCGCGATCGCGGGCACGGGGAACGAGGTCGCGAACGGCACGTGGACGCAGCCGGACATGACGACGCTCTCGGATGCCGACGCAGCAGCCCAGCTGCAGCAGACCAATGACGCGATCCGCACCTCGGTGGGCAGCGCGCCGACGCTGTTCCGCCCGATGGGCGGGCACAGCTCGCCGACCGTCGTCGACGCGGGCAAGCGGCTGGGCCTGACCCAGATCCTGTGGGACCTGGACTCGATGGACTACAACTACCAGGGCAATCCCGACGGTCTGACGCAGGTGCTGTTGAAGGTCAAGCCCGGGCAGATCGTGATGCTGCACGACACCTTCATCTCGTCGGCGACGGCGCTCGACCGCACGATGACGCAGCTCGCGGACCAGGGCTACGCCTTCGTCACCGTCAGCCAGCTGTTGCGCAGCCGGGCCGGATAGCCGCCCCGGTACGCGAAAGCGGGCCCGTCCGATCGGATGGGCCCGCTTGTCGCTGCGCTGGAGACTAGGAGTGGTAGGGCTCCGCGCTGACCAGCGTGACCTTGACGGTGGCGCCACTGGGGATCGTGTACTCGCGCGTCTCGCCGACCTTGGCGTCGATGAGCGCGGCGCCGAGCGGCGAGCTGGGGGAGTAGACCTCGAGGCCGCCGTCCTGGCCGGAGTCCTCGCGGGTGGCGATGAGGAAGGTCTCGGTGTCCTTCTCGTCGCCGTCGTAGTACACCTTCACGACCGAGCCGGGGAGCGCGACACCCGACTGGGTGGGGGCCTCGCCGACCTTGGCGTTGTTGAGCAGCTCCTGCAGCTGGCGGATGCGCGCCTCCTGCTGGCCCTGCTCCTCACGCGCAGCGTGGTAGCCGCCGTTCTCCTTGAGATCGCCCTCTTCGCGACGCTCGTTGATCTCGGCGGCGATGACGGGGCGGTTGGCGATCAGCGCGTCCAACTCGTTCTTGAGGCGCTCGTGGGACTCGGGGGTCAACCACGTCACCTGAGTGTCCGTCATATCGTTCGTCCTTCGTCGTAGTCGGCACGGCCCGCTGCGGGGTGTCCCTCCACAGCCGGCCGGCCCCGGAACGGTACCCGGGGCCCGTAAATGCAGCAATACACGGCTCCATGCGGAACCGTGTATCCGCTGATTCTAGCATGGGAAACGGAATGGGGTGTTCCGTTCAGGCCGCCGACAGTGCCTGCTGGTAGGTGGGCTCGCGCCGCTTGAGGAAGGCGCACAGGGCGTAGCTCAGCGGCATGATCACGATCTCGACCAGCGTCTTCCAGACGAAGCCGAGGATCAGGTAGTTCAGGAACTGTCCCGGGCTGGTGAATCCGAGCGCGGGCGCCGCGATCGAGCAGAAGACGAGGGTGTCGAAGAACTCGCCGACCACCGTGGAGCCGAGGAGGCGCGACCAGAGGTGTTTTTCGCCGGTCCAGGCCTTCATCCGCACCAGGACCCACGAGTTCATGAACTCGCCCACGAGGTAGCCGGCCAGGCCCGCGATCAGGAAGCGGGGCACGACGCCGGCGACGGTCTTGAAGGCCGCGTCGTTGGGCCAGTCCGGGGCGGGCGGCAGCAGCGTGGTGATCCAGAAGCACAGGGCTGCGAGCGCCAGGATCGCGAAGCCGGTGAGGATCACCCTGCGCATGGCGCGGAAGCCGTAGACCTCGGAGATCACGTCGCCGAGGACGTAGGCGAGGGGGAAGAGGTAGAAGGCGCCGTCGGTGGCGATGCCGTCGACCCGGAGGCCGAGGATCTCGACGTGCAGCGACGGAGCGAACAACACGGCCTTCGTGCCCGTGATGTTGCTGATGATCATGACGCCGACGAACAGTCCGACGAGCATCGGGAAGTAGTAGCTGGAAACCGTGGCGAACGCCGGCCGCGCGCGGACGCGGACCGGCTGCCCAGACTTCGGGGCGGGGGAGTTGTCAGTGCTCACGCACGGTCAAGATACGCGGGCACGTCCGTCCCGCAACCGAAGACGTCGCCCACGGCGGGCGGTTCGGTGGTGCGCACCTCGCTGGTGACCACGATGACCGGTTCCGTCGACGGGGCCACGTAGAACTCGCGCCGGCCGATCTCGTCGCCCGCCTTGTTCTTGGCGTAGACGATGCAGCTGACGGCCTGCGCCGGATCCGTGCGGGTGACGGTGACCTGCACATCCACCGCCGAATCGGACAGGATCTTGTATCCGGCCGTCTCGCCGGTGACCGGCTGCCGCGAGAACTTCTGGTAGCCCATCCACGCGAGTCCGACGCCCAGGATCACGACCACGACCAAGCCGATGATGCCGATGCGACGGGCGCGGGCGGGATCGCGCTCGTCGGGGTAGCGATCGGAGGGGCGGACGGGGGCGGTCGACATGCTTCCATCGAAGCACACCCGGCGCGGCGCGCCGTCGGCCGATCGTGGAACACTGGGGGCATGACCGGATACCGCCTCCTCGCCGTTCACGCGCACCCGGACGACGAGTCGAGCAAGGGCGCCGCCACGATGGCGCGGTACGCGGCCGAGGGGAACGACGTGCTGGTCGCGACGTTCACGGGCGGCGAACGGGGCGACATCCTCAACCCGGCGATGGACGTCGCGGGCGTCAAGGACCGGCTGCCCGAGGTGCGCCGCGAGGAGATGGCGAAGGCCGCCGCGATCCTGGGCGTGGAGCACCGCTGGCTCGGCTTCGTCGACTCCGGCCTGCCGGAGGGGGATCCGCTGCCGCCACTGCCGGACGGATGTTTCGCGCTGGAGCCCGTCGAGGTCCCGACGGAGACGCTGGTGCGCCTGATCCGCGAGTTCCGCCCGCACGTGATGATCACGTACGACGAGAACGGCGGCTACCCGCACCCCGACCACATCATGACCCACACCGTCTCGATGGCGGCGTACGAGGCGGCGGCGGATCCGGAGCAGTTCCCCGATGCCGGTGAGCCCTGGCAGATCTCGAAGGTCTACTACAGCCACGGCTTCCTGCGCGGCAAGTTCCAGGCCTTCGCGGACGAGTTCGAGAAGAACGGTCTCGAGAACCCCTACACCGAGTGGCTCGCCCGGTGGAAGGACGAGAAGAACGACATGATGGCCCGCGTGACCACGCAGGTCGAGTGCGGTGAGTTCTTCCCCGTCCGCGACGACGCGTTGCGCGCGCACGCCACCCAGATCGACCCCAACGGCCCCTTCTTCGCGGTGCCGATGGAGTGGCAGCAGCGCCTGTGGCCGACGGAGGAGTACGAGTTGGCGAAGACCACGGTGAGCAGCAGGATGCCCGAGAAGGACCTGTTCAGCGGGATCGAGAAGTGATGAGCCCCCTCCTCCAGCTGGCCGGCGACGTGGCGATCCTCGCGCAGGACCCGCAGAAGCCCAAGGGGCCCGAGTTCGGTAAGTCCGGCCCCCTCGGCCTCGCCGTGATCGTCGCGCTCCTGGCGGTGACCTTCCTGCTCATCCGGTCCATGAACAAGCACGTCAAGAACCTTCCCGAGTCCTTCGACGACGAGGCGCCCGGCGAGGGCGACGAGGCCGGCGGCACCGAACACCGTGCGATCGACGGTGCGGCGAGCGACGGGGCCTCCGTCCCGCGGTCCGATGGTGCGCCGTCGTCCGGCCCGGAGGCCGACCCGCCGAAGTAGGCGGAGTGCGGAGGATCCCATGACGGCGAAGCGGAAGAAGCGCGGCGGCATCTGGATCCTCGTCCACTTCCTGCTGTGTTGCGCGTACTACGGCGTCACCGCCGCGCTCGGCATGGGCGCCTACGTGCTCTTCCGGCTCGCGTGGCCCCGGCTCTGGAGTACCGCCGCGACCGCGGAGTTCGCTGGAGGGGTCGCCCTGTGCATCGTCGCCCTGGTCGTCTTCATCGTGGTTCCGGGCCGGATCGAGCGGCTCACGGGCCGGGAGGTCAGCGGCGTCGACGGTTCGGGTGCCTCGATGGGCGACTTCTAGACTGCTACTCGCCGGTAACCTGCTCACAGCGACCTCCCAGGACGGGGGCCGGATCCATCCAGTTCCGGCCGCGAGGGTGGTGCCGTGAAGTACATGACTCCGCGGCGCTGGGCCGTGACCGCACTCCTCGCCGCCACGGCACTGCTGTACTGCTGGAACCTGTCGATCAACGGTTACGGCAACGAGTTCTACGCCGCGGCGGCGCAGGCGGGCGGGCTGAACTGGAAGGCCTGGCTGTTCGGCTCGCTCGACCCGGGCAACGTCATCACCGTCGACAAGCCGCCCGCCGCGCTCTGGGTGACCGGCCTGTTCGTCCGCGTGTTCGGTCTCTCGTCCTGGTCGATCCTGCTGCCGCAGGCGCTGATGGGCGTCGGCACCGTCGGGCTGGTCTACCTGACGACCCGGCGGCTGCTCGCCGCGCTCCCGGAACGGATCGCCACGGGTGGGGCGCTGCTCGCGGGCGCCGTGTGCGCGCTGACCCCGGCCGCGGTCCTGATCTTCCGGTTCAACAACCCCGACGCCCTGCTGGTGCTGCTGATGACCGCGGCCGCGTACTGCACGGTCCGGGCGTGCCAGGCGTCGTCGTGGCGGTGGCTCGTCGCCTGCGGCGCGCTGCTGGGATTCGCCTTCCTCACCAAGATGCTCCAGGGGTTGCTGGTGCTGCCCGGGTTCGGCCTCGCCTACCTGCTGTTCGCCCGGACCCCATGGCTCCGGCGCGCCCGCGACCTCGCCCTGGGCCTGGTGGCGGTGGTGGTCTCGTCCGGCTGGTACGTGCTGCTCACTGTGCTGTGGCCCGCGTCCTCGCGCCCGTACATCGGCGGGTCGAAGGACGGGACCTTCATGGACCTCGTGCTCGGCTACAACGGCCTGGCGCGGATCGTCGGCTCGGACGCCTCGGGAGGGCCGGGCGGCGGGAGCCCCGGCGGGAACGGGGCCACGGGAACGTCCTTCGGCGGCACTCCGAGTCTCGCGCGCCTGTTCAGCAACGAGTTCGGCAACGAGATCTCCTGGCTACTGCCCGCTGCGCTGCTCGTGCTGGTGATCGGGCTGGTGCTCGTGGCGCGCCGGCGCCTGGGGCGTGACCTCGCACTCGGCCTGACGGTCTTCGGCACCTGGCTCGTGGTGACCGGAGTGGTCTTCTCGTACATGAGCGGCACGGTGCACCCGTACTACACCGTCGCGCTCGCACCGGCGATCGCCGTGCTGGTGGGCGGCGGGGCTGCCGTCGCGTGGAACCGCAGGTCGACGGTGCCGGGCACCCTCGCGCTCGCCGGGCTGCTCGTCGCCGCGGGCGGCTGGGGCGTGATCCGCGCGTGGCGGACCGGGTACGCGTGGCCCGCGATCGGGTTCGTCGTGGGAGCGCTGACGGTTCTCGGCGTCGTCGCGCTGGTCCTCACCCGCCGCGGGGGTCGACGCGCGGTCGCAGCCGCGTTGGTGCTGGCGCTCCTCGGCGGCGGCGTGGCGACCGCGGCCTACTCCGTCTCGACGGCGGGCACCGCGCACAGCGGCGGTATCCCGACGGCGGTGCGGACGGCGAAGTCGGGGAGCGGTTTCGGCGGTTTCGGCGGTGGTCCGGGTAGCGACCGCGGTGGCCGGGTGGAGCCCTTCGCGCAGCGGGGCGCGGCGGCGCCGGACGGGGCACCGTCGAGCGAGGGGGCCGGAGCGGAGAGCGGCGCGGATGGTCCGGGTGGCGGGAGCAGGTCCACCACCGAGCTCGTCGCGCTGCTGAAGGGGACGAGCACGCAGTGGGCGGCAGCCGTGAGCGGCGCACAGAGCCAGGGGGCACTGCAGCTGAATTCCGGCCGGCCGGTGATCGCCCTCGGAGGATTCACCGGCTCGGACCCCGCGCCGACACTGGCGCAGTTCCAGCAGTGGGTGAAGGACGGGAAGATCTCGTACTACATCGCCTCCGGCGGGTTCCGCCCCGGCGGCGGGAAGTCCGAGATCCAGAGCTGGGTGGAGAAGAACTTCACCGCCACGAAGATCGGGAGTGCGACGGTCTACACGCTGGTGACGTAGTCATGGCTCACGCATCGAACGGCAGTAGTCGGAATGTCGCGCCGCCGTCGAGTGGCTTGATCGCGCGGAAGTGACGGTGGTCGACGGTGAACAGGTCGAGTGTCCGGAAGTCCTATGCGTGGACGCTCTTCACCGGCCGGCCGAGCGCGGGTGAGACGTCGAGCCCTGGTCTCGGAGCCGCACGGGTTCGGCTCCCGGGGGTGTGGGGGCATGATGGAAATCATGAACCGTCTCGGCGCGTCCACCAGTCCGTACCTGCGCCAGCACGCCGACAATCCTGTGCACTGGCAGGAGTGGTCCGAGGCCGCGCTGGCGGAGGCGGCCGAGCGCGACGTGCCGATCCTGCTCTCGATCGGCTACGCGGCGTGCCACTGGTGCCACGTGATGGCGCACGAGTCCTTCGAGAACGAGGCCATCGCGGAGCAGATGAACGCCGGCTTCGTCTGCATCAAGGTCGACCGCGAGGAGCGCCCCGACCTCGACGCGATCTACATGAACGCCACCGTCGCCATGACGGGTCAGGGCGGCTGGCCGATGACCTGCTTCCTGACCCCGTCCGGCGAGCCCTTCTACTGCGGCACCTACTACCCGCCCGAGCCGCGGAACGGTCAGGCGAGCTTCCCGCAGCTCCTCGAGGCCATCACCGACACCTGGCGCGACCGGCGCGACGAGGTGGGCCGCGTTTCCGGACAGGTGGCCGCACACCTGCGGCAGGCCTCCTCCGGCCTGCCCGACGGTGCCGCCCCCTCCGCCGCGGACCTGGCCGCGGCAGTGCGCGCGATCTGCGCCGACGAGGACCCGTCGGGCGGCTTCGGCCGCGCCCCGAAGTTCCCGCCGTCGGCCACGCTCGAGGCGCTGCTGCGGCACCACGAGCGCACCGGCGACCCGGCCTCCTACGGCGTGGCGCTGCGGTGCGCCGAGGCGATGGCGCGCGGCGGCATCTACGACCAGCTGGGCGGGGGCTTCGCCCGGTACGCCGTGGACGCCGACTGGGTGGTGCCGCACTTCGAGAAGATGTTGTACGACAACGCGCTTCTGCTGCGGTTCTACGCGCACCTCAGCCGGCGCACCGGCTCGCCGTTGGCGCTGCGCGTCGCGGACGAGACCGCCGACTTCCTGGTCCGCGATCTCGGGGTCGAGGGCGGGGGCCTGGCGTCCTCGCTCGACGCGGACACCGTGGTCGACGGGCACGGTGTGGAGGGCGCCACGTACGTATGGACCTCGGACCAGCTCGTCGAGGCGCTCGGCGAGGCCGACGGTACTTGGGCCGCGGAGGTTTTCGCGGTCACGCCGGGCGGTACGTTCGAGCACGGTACGTCGACCCTGCAGCTGCGCGGCGAGCCCGATCCCGTGCGGCTCGCCGATGTCCGGCGGCGGCTCTTCGAAATGCGTTCACGCCGTCTGCAACCGGGCCGCGACGACAAGGTCGTGACCGTGTGGAACGGCCTCGCGATCACGGCCTTGGCGGAGGCGGGCCGGGTCGACGATGCTGAGGCCGTCGCGCGGTACGTCCTCGGAACCCATTGGGACGGTGATCGATTGCGCCGTAGCTCGCTCGGCGGCGCGGTGGGGGAGGTCGACGGGATGCTGGAGGACTACGCCGCGCTGGTCACAGGCCTCCTGGCGCTCCTGCAGCGAACGGGTGGAACCGAGTGGGACGCAGCCGCGGCCGCGATCCTGGACGCGGCGATCACCCGCTTCTCCGACCCGGACGAGGCCGGGAGCTGGTACGACGCACCGTCGGACGGGGAGCGGCTGCTGACCCGCCCGCGCGACCCGGCGGACGGCGCCACCCCGGCCGGCGCGAGCCTGATCGCCGAGGCGCTCACCTATGCGGAGGCGCTGCTCGGGGAGCGCTACGCGACGCTCGCCGCCGCGACCCGCGCGCGCTCGGGCGAGCTGATCCGGCGCGTGCCGCGCGGCGCGGGGCATCACCTCGCGGTCGCGGAGCAGGCGGCGGCCGGCCTGCAGATCGCCGTCGCCGACGGGGCGGGCGCCGCCGCGCTCGTGGCGGAGGCGCGGCGACTGGCGCCCGGCGGCGCGGTGATCCTGGCCGGAGCGAAGGATGCGCATCCGCTGCTCGCAGGCCGCGGCCCCGTCGACGGGCGGGCGGCGGCGTACGTGTGCCGGGGATCCGTGTGCTCGCTGCCGATCATCGACGGGGAGACGCTCGCCACAGAGCTCGCGCCGTAGCTGTGCTATGTTCGGCTCGTGGGTATGAACGCGTATTGGCGCTTTACCGAGGCTCCGGGTGGAGCCGTCGGTGAGGCGCGTGTGCGCTAGTACCGAACAGCAACCCGGAGCCCGAAGGCAGCGATCAACTCGCTGCCTTTTTCTATGGCACCGGGACTCTCGCCTGGTGTCGACTACCAGGAAGAGAAGTCAGATGACCATCGAACTCGACGACCCGGCGTCCACTTCGAACCGGCGCGTGCGGGCCTTCCACGCGATCCCCTCGCCCGCGCAACTGCGCGACGAGCTGCCGCTCGCACCCCGTCTGGCGGCCCAGGTCGAGGCCGACCGCGCCGCGGTGGCCGATGTGATCGCGGGCCGTGACCAGCGACTCCTCGTCGTGGTGGGCCCTTGCTCCGTGCACGATCCGGAGGCCGCGCTCGACTACGCCCGGCGGCTCAAGCCGATCGCGGACGAGCTGGCCGACCAGCTGCTGATCGTGATGCGCGTGTACTTCGAGAAGCCGCGCACCACTGTCGGGTGGAAGGGCCTGATCAACGACCCCGGGATGGACGAGTCCTACGACGTGCCCCGTGGCCTGCGCACCGCACGGCGGCTGCTGCTGGACATCCTGGAGATCGGCCTGCCCGTGGGCTGTGAGTTCCTCGAGCCGACCAGCCCGCAGTACATCGCCGACACGGTCGCCTGGGGCGCGATCGGCGCCCGCACGACCGAATCGCAGGTGCACCGCCAGCTCGCCTCCGGACTGTCCATGCCGATCGGTTTCAAGAACGCGACCGACGGCAACGTCTCCGTCGCGATCGACGGGGTGCAGGCCGCCGCGGCGCGACACGTCTTCTTCGGCACCGACGACGACGGCGCCGCCGCTGTGGTCGAAACCGTGGGTAACGAGAACTGCCACGTCATCCTGCGCGGCGGCCGCGGCGGTCCGAACTTCGACGCGGCCTCCGTCACCGCCGCCGTCGGGGCGCTCGAGAAGGCGGGCCTGGCACCGTCGCTGATGGTGGACTGCTCGCACGCGAACTCCGGGAAGGACTATGTGCGGCAGGCCGAGGTCGCCCGGGAGATCGCCGGCCGCATCGCCGCAGGTGAGAAGGGCGTCTCCGGTGTCATGCTGGAGTCCTTCCTCGTCGCGGGTGCGCAGCAGCCCGGCCCCGGCCCGCTGGTCTACGGCCAGTCGGTGACCGACAAGTGCATGGATTTCGGCACCACTGACGCCGTCCTGCACGACCTGGCGGCCGCGCTGCGCTGAAGCGCGTTCCGAGATTCGGGTTCTACGGCGGTCCGAGGCGGAATCCGGGTGCGGACCGCCGGAATCCCGGAGTTTCGGGACGGAGGTAGGTTGATCGTCGTGGCGATCACACCGGATTCCAAGGACTGGACGTGGGTCATCGAGCGGCCCTGCGTGGACTGCGGATTCGATCCCGCGACCGTGCGTCGGGCCGATGTCGCCGATCGCATCGCGCGGTCGGCGATCGGCTGGGAGGTCGCGCTGGCGAGGCCGGATGCGACGGTCCGCCCGGACGAGCACACGTGGTCGGTGCTTGAATACGGCTGCCACCTGCGCGACGTGCACCGGATCATGCGTGAGCGCCTGCTACTGATGCTGGCGCAGGACGGCGCGGCCTTCGCGAACTGGGACCAGGACGCGACGGCGGTCGAGGACGCCTACGGCGAGCAGGACCCCGGTGTTGTCGCGGGCGAGCTGGCGACGGAGGCGACGTCGTTCGCGGACGCGTACCGCACCGTCAGCGACGGGGACTGGGTGCGGACGGGCCTGCGTTCCAACGGATCCGCGTTCACCGTGGAGTCGTTCGCCGTGTACGCGCTGCACGATTTGGAACACCACCGCGTGGACGTGGGGCTCGCGCCCCGCCCCGGCGACTGAGCACGATCCCCGCCAGAACGACGAGGCCGCCCACGGGCTGGTTCCACGCCGGTCGTTCGCCGAGCACGGCGGTGCCGAGGAGCACGCCCACCACTGGCGTCAGGTAGGTCACCGACGCCGCGGCGGCGGCACCCCACGCCGCCACGATGTTCGTGTTCCACAGGTACGCCAGCCCCGTCCCCACGGCGCCGAGTCCCAGCATCGCGAGCGCCACTCGGGGCGTCGCGGTGACGGTGTGCCGGTCGACCGCGAGCGCGTACGCGGCGATCGCGACTGCGCCGATGCCCACCTGGTACAAGGCCACCGACGACGCGGGTAGGGCGAGGGGTGTGACGAACCGCCGCAGGTGGACGAAGGCGACGCCGTAGCTCGCTGTCGCCGCCAGGCACGCGAGCTGCCCGGCGACCGATCCCGCGGTGCCCGAGGCGGCGGGCGCGAGCACGAGCACCACGCCCGCGAACCCGACCGCCAGCCCCAGTAGTTGATTCCGCGTCGGTCGCTCGGACCGGAGCGCCACGCAGGTCACCAGCACCGTCATCAGCGGCGTCGTCGCGTTGATGATGCTCGCCAGTCCCGAGTCGATCCGCTGCTCCGCCCAGCCGAACAGAGTGAACGGAATGACGCACAGCGTGAGCGAGACCACGGTGATGTGCGCGACCGCCCGCGGATCGCGGATCCGCGGCGCGCGCACTGCGATCGCGATCCCGGCGAGGACGACCGCGCCGATCGTCATCCGCGCGGCGGTGACCTGCACGGGGGAGAGGCCGGTGAGGCCCTCCTTGATGAACAGGAAGCTGGAGCCCCACGCCAGGGCGAGGGCCGTGAATTGCAGAGGGACGGTGCGCACCCGACGATTCCACCGCCGATGACGGCGCACCGCTGGCGGTAAACGGCCACGTCGCTCGGGCCTCGGCCCGACGGCACGTGGTGCGCGGCGATACGGTGAGAGCCCATTCGATCGAGGAACCAGGAGCAACCATGGCCGAAATCGCCGTCGTCACCGGAGCGAGCAGCGGGATCGGGGCCGCCACCGCCCGGCACCTGGTGCGCGCCGGGTTCGACGTGGTCATCGGAGCCCGCCGCGTGGAGCGGCTGGAGGCGCTCAAGACCGACTTGGAGGCGCAGCACCCCGAGCGGATCGTGACGGCGCTGCCGCTCGACGTCTCGGATCCCGCGTCGGTGAAGGCCTTCACCGACGCCATCGAGAAGGTCGACGTGCTGGTCAACAACGCGGGCGGCGCCCTCGGCGTGGACCGTATCGAGACCGCCGACGAGGCCGACTGGTCCCGCATGTACGACATCAACGTGCTGTCGATCCTGCGCATGGTGCAGGCGCTGCTGCCGAAGTTGCGTGCCTCGCCGGCGGCGAGCGTCGTGACCATCGGTTCGGTCGCGTCGACCGAGGCCTACGAGACCGGCGCCGGCTACAACGCCGCGAAGTTCGGCGCGCGCGCCGTGACCCGCGTGCTCCGCCTCGAGCTCAAGGGCGAGCCGATCCGCGTCATCGAGATCGACCCCGGCATGGTCGAGACCGAGTTCTCCGTGGTCCGCCTGGGCGGAGACGCCGAGGCCGCGGGCAAGATCTACCAGGGAGTGGACCACCTCGTCGCCGACGACATCGCCGATGCCGTGACCTGGACCGTCACCCGCCCGCCGCACGTGAACATCGACTACATCCAGATCATGCCGCGCGATCAAGTCGCGGCCCGCAACGTGCACCGGCGTACCTAACGATCAGCGCGATTCGAACGGTTCCGATGCGGAGGAGAGCCTGACAGGGTTGGCTGTTCGTGTGCCCGAAGGGGCGCCGGAGAGGAATTCATGGCCGGAGAGCCCCCGCTGCTGCGGGTGAAGAACGCCGTCATCGAACCGCTGCCGCTAGCGGTCAGGTCGTGGCTCGTCCGCATCATCGCGCTGCTCGTCTTCGTCGCCGCCTGGTGGCTCGTGAGCGGACTGCGGCTGATCGACGAGACCTTCCTGCCCACGCCGAAGGCCGTGTGGGACGCCGCGGTGCGCGCCAGCACCTGGCACCAGGTGGCGCCCGGTGTACCGCGCGAGGTTCTCGGCGAGCAGAACTACTTCCTCTGGGAGCACCTGGTCGCGAGCCTGCAGCGGATCTTCGCCGGCGTCGGCGCCGCGATCATCGTGGGCCCTCTCCTCGGCTTCGCCATGGGCACGTCGAAGACGATCAACACGATCATCGAGCCCTACCTGAACTTCCTGCGCGCACTGCCGCCCTTGGGCTACATCGGCCTGCTCATCGTGTGGTTCGGCATCGGCGATACGTCGAAGATCTGGCTGCTCTTCCTGGCCGCCTTCCCGGCGATCGCGATCTCCACCGTCAACGGCGTGCAGGGCGTGAGCGTGGACCAGATCAACGCCGCCCGCGCACTCGGCGCGAACCGGCTGCAGACCATCCGCGGCGTCATCGTCCCGGCCACGCTGCCCGAGGTGATCAACGGCATTCGCATCGCCGTCGGCTTCGCGTGGACCACGGTGGTCGCGGCCGAGCTCAACAACGGCATCCCCGGCATCGGCGGCCTCGCCTACCTCGCCGGCCAGCAGCTCAACACCCCGCTGACCATCGCCTGCATCATCGTCATCGGTGTCACCGCGCTGCTGCTGGACTCGCTCATCAAGTGGATCGGCCTGCTGGCCGTTCCGTGGAAGGGGAAGGCATGAACCGCGCGCTGGCACGCCTGACCGCCCTGGTCACCGTCGGCCTCCTGGCCTCCGGCTGCATCGTCGAATCCGGCCGGGCCGAGCAGTCCCGCTCCATCGGAGGCACGACGGCGTGCCCCGTCGACCCGGACCCGACGGTGCGCGGCACCGTCCGGATCGGCTGGCAGGAGATTCCGAACGGCGACCTCGTCGTCAAGGACACCGGCCTGCTCAAGACCTGCCTGCCCAACGTGAACGTCGTGTGGAGCAAGTTCGCCTCCGGCGGCGACGTGATCCAGGCCTTCGGGGCGAACAGCCTCGACGTGGGCCTACTCGGCAGCGCGCCCGCGGCGAAGGCGCTCAGCGCGCCGCTGAACATCGACATGAAGGTGATCTGGATCCAGGACCGGATCGGCGCCGCCGAATCGCTGGTCGCGCGCGGCGACGGGACCAAGTCCGTCGCCGACCTCAAGGGCAAGCGCATCGCGGTGCCCTTCGCGTCGACGGCGCACTACAGCCTCCTGACGGCCCTCGCCAAGGCGGGCGTCACCGACGCGCAGGTGATCAACCTGGCCCCCGACGCCATCCGTGGTGCCTGGGGCGGCGGGCAGATCGACGCCACCTACATCTGGGAGCCCACCCTGAGCCAGCTCAAGGGCACGGTGCTCACCACCAGCGCCCAGGTCGCGGAGCAGGGTGCCTCCACCTACGACCTCGAGGGCGCTCGCAGTGACTTCGTGCGCGAGAACCCGGCCTTCCTCAAGGCCTGGACCGCGGCGCAGGGCTGGGCGGCGAACCTGCTCAACACCGATCCGAACAAGGCCGCCGAGCACATCGCCGGCCAACTCGGTGTGCCGCTGGACCAGGTGCTCACGCAGATCAAGGGCTACGCGTACTTCGACGCGAAGACCCAGGCCGGCCCCGACCACCTCGGCGGGCAACTCGGCGCCGACCTCCGCAAGACCGCGGAATTCCTGCTCCAGCAGGGACAGGTCCAGGGCGTGGGTCCGGCTCAGCACTACACCGACGGTGTGTACGGAGAGGCAGCGAAATGAGCGGCACCGAACGGGTCGAGCTGACGGGCGTCGGCAAGACCTACGACACGGCCAGCGGGCAGACGATCGCCCTGCAACCCACGGACCTGACGATCGAGCCGGGGGAGTTCGTCTCCATCGTCGGGCCGTCCGGCTGCGGCAAGACGACCCTGCTCCGGCTGATCGCCGGCTTCGAGGATCCCACCGAGGGCGTCGTCGAGGTGGGCGGCGCGCGCGTGAGCGCACCGTCGGCCGATCGGGGCGTGGTCTTCCAGGCACCCACGCTCTACCCCTGGCTGACGGTGCGCGGCAACGTCGAATTCGGGCCCAAGGTGAGTGGCGTGGGTAAGGCCGAGCGGCGTGAGCAGGCGCAGAAGCTGCTCGACCTCGTGGGCCTCGGCGACTTCGGTGACAAGCGGCCGTACGAGCTCTCGGGCGGTATGCAGCAGCGCGCGCAGATCGCCCGTGTCCTGGTCAACGACCCCGCGATCGTGCTCATGGACGAGCCCTACGGCGCGCTCGACGCCCTGACCCGTGAGCGGTTGCAGGTGGACCTTCTCAAGATCTGGCGCGAGGCCGGGAAGACGATCGTCTTCATCACCCACTCGGTGGAGGAGGCGGTGTTCCTGAGCACCCGTGTGCTGGTGATGAGCGCCCGTCCGGGGCGTGTGGTGATCGACCGCAAGGTCGAGCTGCCGGGCGACGGGCCGGACACGGTGCGCGCACCGTCGGTCACGGCGACTCCCGAGTTCCAGGCGCTGCGCACCGAGCTGGCGGAGGCGATCTACGCAGCCCACGGCTGAACCTCAGCGGGAGCACAGGTCGTGCGGCGTAGTCTTGCTGCCGTGGTGAGTGCCCCCAAACTGCCCGTGTCGCTGCCGACCGGGCCGGCCCGCAAGCTCTTCTCGCCGGCCTATGCGCTCTACGAGCGAAGGCTGGTGGGTGAGCTCACCTCCGCCTACCGCGACGGCGCCCAGCGCCCGCGGCACGTGGCCGTGCTCTGCGACGGCAACCGGCGCTGGGCGCGGGCCGCCGGTTTCAGCGACGTGAGCCACGGCTACCGCATGGGCGCGAAGAAGATCGCCGAGATGCTCGAGTGGTGCGACGAGGCGGGCATCGAGCTCGCCACGATCTACCTGCTCTCCACCGAGAACCTGCAGCGCGACCCCGACGAGCTCGCGGCGCTGCTCGAGATCATCACCGACGTCGTCGAGGAGATCTCCGGGCCGGACAAGAACTGGTCCGTGAAGATCGTGGGCGCGATGGACCTGCTCCCGCCCGACGCCGCGCGCCGGCTCACCGCCGCCGCCGAGGGGACGAAGGGCCGCACCGGCACGCACGTGAACGTCGCGGTCGGCTACGGCGGCCGCAAGGAGATCGTCGACGCCGTGCAGTCGCTGCTGCGCAGCGAGCTCGACGAGGGGATGTCGGGTCAGGAACTCGTCGACGCGGTGACCGTCGAGGGCATCGACCAACACCTCTACACCAAGGGCCAACCCGACCCCGACCTGGTGATCCGCACGTCGGGCGAGCAGCGGCTCTCCGGATTCCTGCTGTGGCAGAGCGCGTACAGCGAGATCTGGTTCACGGAGGCCTACTGGCCCGAGTTCCGCCGCGTCGACTTCCTGCGGGCGCTACGCGACTACGCCGCACGGCACCGTCGTTTCGGGGCCTGACTCCGCGTCACCTGCGCGTATCGACCGCATGAGCGTCGATCGCAGATTCCCTATCACCGAACTCTGGTGACGCGCGCCACACGCTGTTACGATTCGGCTATCAGTCGTATCAGGGAGGTCGGGATGACGGAACTCGTGGAACACAGGCCACCGGCCGCACCGGAGCGGTACGGGCCCGCATCGCCGTTCATCGATCCGCTCGGGATCAGCGGTACCGTCGCCGGGCAGTGGGCGTTCCTCCCGATCAACGGCGCGGCCTTCGTGATGCAGCTGATGCATCCGGTGATCGGCGACATCGTCGGGGAGTTCAGCGTCGCCTACACCGATCCGGTGGGCCGCGCCGTCCGCTCGATGGACTCGGTGCAGCGCTGGTACTTCGGGGAGGATGCGGCGATCGAGGAGGGCTACCGGCTGCGCGCCCAACACCGGCCCCTGCAGATGCGCAACGCCGAGGGGAAGCACATCAGCGCCCTGGACCCGGAGGCGTACGCGTGGGTGATCGGCACCGGCGTCATGACCGGGCTCGACTCGCTGCCGCGCTCCCTGGGGCGGCGCCTCACCGCCGCGGAGATCGACGAGCTCTTCGCCGACTCGAAGAAGATCGCCGACATCGTCCAGGTGCCGGAGGGTCGGATCCCGTGGGAGCCCGTCGCCTTCGAACGGTACGTCGACGAGATGCTCCCGAAGCTGATCGCGCATCCGGGCGCGGTGCGCTTCCTGGACGACTTCGCGCACGGAACCCCGCCGCTGCCACCTGAGGCGGGTCCCTTCCTGCGGGCCATCGAGCCGCTGCTCAAGCCCGCCGGGATGACGGTCAACCGGGCGGTCTACCTGCTCACCGTCGGGGTACTGCGGCCCGAGGTCCGTGAGATCCTGGGCGTGAGCTGGAACCGTCGTGAGGAGATGAGCTACCGCGCCGCGACCGCAGCTATCCGGCACGCCTACAAGGTGATTCCCGAGCGTGTGGGCTACACGCCGCTCGCCTACTACGCCCGCGGCAAGGCCCGGGCGCTGCGCGCCATGAAGCAGCGCGACCTGCCGGACTTCACCGCCTACCAGCGCGAGCGCACTCCCGAACAGCTCGCGCAGGCGCCCGCCGCGCGGTGTCCGTTCGGCTGAGCACGTCTACGGGGAAAGGAACTGTCGCACAGTGCCGGCGAACGCCACTGGCGCCTCGACATTGGACAGGTGGGTGACGGGGAGAGCGACCACGTGCGCGTCCGGCGCGGTGTGAGCGATGAGTTCTCCATGCTCTGGCAGACAGACGGTGTCGTGTTCGCCGACGACAACGAGGGTCGGGGATTCGATGAGTCTGACCGTACGCCGCATGTCGAAGTCGCGGACCGCGGCGAGGCAGCCGGCGAGCCCAGTCCGGCTCATGTGCGTGATCGTGTCGCGGAACGGCCCGACGATCGTCTCGTCGGCGAGAAACTTCGGCGGGAACCAGTTCCGGAGAAACCGGTCCGCCGTATCCGCGAGGTCTTCGCCCCCGAGGAGGTCAGTGATCCGGGTGTTCCATTGGTCCGCGGGTCCCAGGTATGCGGAGGTATTCGCAAGGATCAGGCGATCGACGCGGTCAGGGGCGTGCACCGCGAGCCACTGGCCGATCATCCCGCCGAGGGACAGACCGCAGACGTGAGCGCGGTCGATGTGCAGATCGTCCAACAGCTCGATGACGTCCCTACCGAGGCGTGCCATCGAGTACGCGCCCGGAGGAGCGTCCGATCCCCCGTGCCCCCGGGTGTCGTAGCGCAGTACGCGGAATTCGGCTGTCAGCACCGGGACGATCGAGTCCCACATCGCAGATGTGGTGGCGATCGAGTTCGACAGCACCAGGACCGGAGCGTCGATCGGACCTTCGAGGCGGTATTCCAGGCGGGTGCCGTCGCCGACAGCGGCGATTGAAGTCATGGGTGGTCCCTTTCGTGGGCTGATGCTCTGGCCGACGTACCGTAGGGCGTGACACTGATGTGAGGTTCAAGGGAGCGCAGGGTGAAGATCGGCGAACTCTCTCGACGAACGGCCGTCAGCGTTCGATCGCTGCGGTACTACGAGGAGCAGGGGCTCCTGTCGCCGTCGCGGACACCGGGCGGACATCGCGACTATCCCGACTCGGCGGTCGACCGTGTGATCCTCGTGCAGCAGCTGTTCGCTGCAGGGCTGCACAGCCCGAGGATCGTGCAGTTGCTGCCCTGCATGCACGCACCGGAGGGGGACCCAATGAGCGGGCGACCGCTAAGCTCGCGGATCAGCTCACGGCAGAGCGTGATCGAATCGACATCGCGATCACCGACCTCATGAGGTCTCGTGAACTCCTCGACGAGATCATCGGCGCTGCCGTCGAGTCGGATCAGGACACGATCGGGACGAGGGCGGCGCGGGCGTAGGCGCGGGCAGCATCCTCGTCGGCCGGGTCGAACGGCGGTGGAGCGACCGTGAAGCACGCGGTGGTCAGCCGGACGATCGCATCGGCGCGATAGGCGGTGTCGCCGGGCGATGCGTTCCCGGCGGCCTGGTCGTGCTCGAGGATCGCGGAGACGAACCGCACGCCGTGCCCGACGGGGTCCAGCCGCTCGTCGGCGAACAGCGCCGCGCGTTCGTCGGGGGACGACGAGGGCAGCATCGTCCGGCCGGCGCGGCAGCACAGCACGAAGATCTCCTCGACCCGCTCCGCGACGTCCGGTGTGGTCGCTACGACCTCCGCCGTCTGCTCGAACAGGTGAGACAGTGACCATGCCAGCGCCGCCGCGAGGATCTCGTCCTTCGACCCGAACCGCCGGAACAGCGTCATCCGGCTCATGCCCGCCTCGGCAGCGATCGCGTCGACGGTGGCGTGCCGCGTGCCCGCACGGGACAGCACCGCGAGCGCCGCGCGGTAGACGCCCGCATCCGCCGCGCTGACGTTCATCTGTGCACCGGCCTGCAGCAGCAGGTCGGGCAATGAGGCGCCGGGCCGGGTCATGAGGGGATCGTAGGCGCGGGCTCAGAGCTTGCGCAGGCGCACTCGGTTGATGGAGTGATCGGAGTCCTTGCGCAGCACCAGTGTCGCGCGCGGGCGGGTGGGCAGGATGTTCTGCACCAGGTTGGGGCGGTTGATGCCCGCCCAGATGCCCTCGGCGCGATCGCGCGCCTCGACGTCGGAGAGCCCGGCGTAGTGATGGAAGTGCGAGGACGGATCCGCGAACGAGGTGGTCCGCATGGACAGGAACCGGTCGACGTACCAGCGCTCGATGTCCTCGATCCGCGCGTCCACGTACACCGAGAAGTCGAACAGGTCGGAGACCATGAGTCGCGGCCCGGTCTGCAGCACGTTGAGGCCCTCGACGATGAGGATGTCCGGCCGCCGCACGTGGATGAACTCCCCGGGCACGATGTCGTAGAGCTGGTGCGAGTACATCGGCGCGGTAGCGTCCTCGGCGCCCGACTTCACCGCCGTCACGAAGCGCAGCAGCGCGCGCCGGTCGTAGGACTCGGGGAAGCCCTTGCGGTGCATGATGCCCCGGCGTTCCAGCTCCGCTGTCGGGTGCAGGAAACCGTCGGTGGTCACCAGGTCCACGCGGGGGTGCGAATCCCACCGCGCGAGCAGGGCCTGCAGCACGCGGGCCGTCGTCGACTTGCCGACCGCGACCGAGCCGGCCACGCCGATCACGAAGGGCACCTGCGCGTTGTGCCGCTGCTCACCCAGGAAGGTCGCGGTGGCCGCGTACAGCCGCTGCCGGGCCGCCACCTGGAGGTGGATCAGACGGGAGACGGGCAGGTACACCTCGGCCACCTCGGCCAGGTCGATCTGCTCACCCAGGCCGCGGAGATCGGACAGGTCCTCCTCGGTCAGCGACAGGGGAGTGGACTGCCGGAGCTCGCGCCACTGAGCGCGGTCGAGCTCGATGTACGGGCTCGGTTCGCTCACCGGACGAGGCACCCCGCGTCAGACATGCCCTCTAGTCTGGCACGCATGGAGGAGACGAGCGTCACCGACCGTTACCTGCGGCTCGGCCTGCGGTTCGACCGCATCGAATCCGGATTCGTCGACGCGTACTTCGGGGACCCGGCGCACCGTCGGGCCGTGGAGGCCGAGGACGCGCCCGAACCGGCCCGGCTCGCCGCGGAGGCCCGGGCGCTGCTGCGGGACGTCGCGGCGGACACCGGGCTCACGCCCGCGCGGCGCGAGTTCTTGGCCGGACACGTCGCCGCGCTCGAGTGCTCGGCCCGCAAGTTCGACGGCGCGCCGATCGGCTTCGTCGACGAGGTGAAGGCCTACTTCGACGTGGACATCGCCATGGGCGAGACCACCGACTACGAGGAGGCGCACGCGGCACTCGACGGCCTGCTGCCGGGCACGGGCCCGCTGCAGCCCCGGATGCAGGCGCAGCGCGAGCGCTTCCAGGTGCCCGCCGAACGGGTGCCGGAGGTGGTCGACGCGCTGGCGGGTGCGCTGCGCGACGTCGTGCGCGAGCGCTACCCGCTGCCCGAGGCCGAGACGGTGGCCTTCGAGATCGAGCACGACAAGCCCTGGTCGGGCTTCAACTACTACCTCGGCGACTACCGCTCGCGGGTGGCGGTGAACGGTGACCTGCCGCAGTACCTCTCGTCGCTGCCGCACCTCATCGCGCACGAGGCCTACCCGGGGCACCACACCGAGCACTGCCGCAAGGAGCAACTCCTCGTCGCGGGGGAGCAGCAGGCGGAGCAAACGATCTTCCTGGTGAACACGCCGCAGTGCCTCATGGCGGAGGGCCTGGCCGACCACGCGCTGGGCGCCGCGATCGGGCCCGGGTGGGGCCGTTGGGCGCAGGAGATCTACGCCGACCTGGGACTGTCCTTCGACGGCGAGCTCGCGGAGCGGATCGCGACGGCCTCGTCGGGCCTGCTGCACGTGCGGCAGGACGCGGCGCTGCTGCTGCACGACCGGCACGCGAGCGAGGACGACGTGGCCGCGTACCTGCAGCGCTGGGGCCTGATGGCCGAGCGCAGCGCGCGGCAGTCACTGCGCTTCGTCGGCTCGCCGCTGTGGCGCGCGTACATCTCCACCTACGTCGAGGGCTACGCGCTGCTCGGGCAGTGGCTCGATCGGGCGAAGTCCGGGGCCGCCCGGCTGGACCGGTTCGGCAGGCTCCTCGACGAGCCCCTCACCCCGTCTGCGCTGCGGCGGGAGCTCGCAGCTTAGGATGAGCGCATGAGCGATTCCAGCGTGAACTCCGCGTCCCTGGCCGAACTCGATCCCGAGGTCGCGGCCGCCATGAACGGCGAGCTCGCGCGGCAGCGCGACACGCTGGAGATGATCGCCTCGGAGAACTTCGTCCCGCGTGCCGTGCTGCAGGCACAGGGTTCCGTGCTCACCAACAAGTACGCCGAGGGCTACCCCGGGCGCCGCTACTACGGCGGCTGCGAGTACGTCGACGTGGTCGAGGACCTGGCGCGCAATCGCGCCAAGGAGCTGTTCGGCGCCGAGTTCGCCAATGTCCAGCCGCACTCCGGCGCGCAGGCCAACGCCGCGGTGCTGCAGGCGCTGATGGAGCCGGGCGAGACCCTCATGGGCCTCGACCTCGCGCACGGCGGCCATCTCACGCACGGCATGCGCCTGAACTTCTCCGGCAAGCTCTACGAGAACGTCTTCTACGGCGTCTCCAAGGAGGACCACCGGGTGGACATGGACGAGGTGCGCAAGATCGCCCTCGACTCCAAGCCGAAGGTGATCGTCGCCGGCTGGTCCGCCTACCCGCGCCACCTCGACTTCGCCGCCTTCCGCTCCATCGCCGACGAGGTGGGCGCCCACCTGTGGGTCGACATGGCGCACTTCGCCGGCCTCGTCGCCGCGGGCCTGCATCCGAGCCCCGTCCCGCACGCCGACGTCGTCAGCTCCACCGTGCACAAGACCCTGGGCGGCCCCCGCTCCGGCATCATCCTGGCCAAGCAGGAGTGGGCCAAGAAGCTCAACTCCGCCGTCTTCCCCGGCCAGCAGGGCGGCCCCCTCATGCACGTGATCGCCGCCAAGGCCGTCGCGCTCAAGGTCGCGGGCACGGAGGAGTTCCGCGAGAAGCAGCAGCGCACGCTCGACGGTGCGCGCATCCTGGCGGAGCGCCTGAACGGCAAGGACGTGGCCGACGCCGGCGTCACCGTGCTCACCGGCGGCACCGACGTGCATCTGGTCCTCGTCGACCTGCGCAACAGCGACCTCGACGGCCAGCAGGCCGAGGACCTCCTCCACGAGGTCGGCATCACCGTCAACCGCAACGCCGTGCCCTTCGACCCGCGCCCGCCGATGGTCACCTCCGGCCTGCGCATCGGCACCGCAGCGCTCGCCAGCCGCGGTTTCGGTGAGAAGGAGTTCACCGAGGTGGCCGACATCATCGGCACCGCGCTCGCCCAGGGCAAGGCGGCCGATACCGCCGCGCTGCGCGCCCGCGTCTCGTCGCTCGCGCTCGAGGTGCCGCTGTACGAGGGCCTGGAGGACTGGGGCCTGCTGTCGAGGTGAACCCCGGTTCCGGGTTCGTCACGTCTCCGACCAGGGATTTGAGGCCGGGCGGCGGCTGCTTTAGAGTGACCGGGTGACTTCCAGCATCTCGGACGACCTGACGCTCGCCATCGACAAGGCGTTGCCGGACATCCGCGCGGCCTACGTCGAGGCCGGCGATGCGTGGCAGCCGCACGACTACGTCCCGTGGGACGACGGCCGCAACTACGCCTTCCTCGGCGGCGAGGACTTCGTGCCCTCCGACGTGAAGGTCGACGCAGTGGTCAGCAACGGCCTGATCCTGGGCCTGCTGACGAAGGATCACCTCCCGTCCTTCCACCGCCTGCTGGCGCAGCACCACCTCATCGACTCGGACTGGGGCAAGTTCGTCGGCCACTGGACCGCGGAGGAGAACCGCCACGGCATCGCCCTGCGCGACCACGTCGTGGTCAGCCGCACGTGCGACGTCGAGCAGCTGGAGATGTGGCGTCTGGAGGCCGTGACCCGCGGCTACCGCCAGTACGAGGGCACCCGCGAGGAGATCCAGGTCGCGGAGCAGATCGCCATGGTGATCGTGCACGAGGCGCTCTCGGCCGACTACTTCGATCGCCTCGCCGACTACGCCGAGAAGGCCGACGGCACCCCGGCGGGCCTCGTCACCACGCTGCGCAAGGTCGCGAACGACGACCGCACCCAGCAGCGCTTCTGGACCGAGCTGCTCACCGTCGCGCTCGACGTCAACGAGGGCCACGTCAAGGACGCCCTGCTGGGCCAGGCGCGCCTCGCGTCGCCCATCGGCGCCGAGACCGCGGACGGCCTCGACGAGGCTCGCCGCATCGTCACCGAGGCCGGCATCAGCACGCCCGAGCGGGATCGCGAGATCCTGAACGGCCTGCTCGCCACCTGGGGCCTGGAGCTGTAACAACGGGGTACCGACCCGTAACGAACTGTTCACGAACGCGCCGCGCAGCCTCCGGGCCGCGCGGCGCGTTCGGCGTTAGTTTGGCGGTGACGGATTGCGGGGAAGCAGTTCGTCCCGGGAGGTTCCAACCGTGACTGGATATCCAGTTTCCACGAGAGGGCCGGCCCCGGTCCTCGCCGTACGGGCGTAAGAACAACGCACCGTCGGCGCTTGGAACCGGCCGGCCGCAGCTACACGCTTGCGTGGGCGCCGCGCAGGCTAGGAGCGTCACCGTGTCTTTCCGTGAGACCCCCCGCACGTACGTGCTCGACACCTCCGTCCTGCTGTCCGATCCCTGGGCCATCACCCGCTTCGCCGAGCACGACGTCGTGCTCCCGCTCGTGGTGATCAGCGAACTCGAGGGCAAACGTCACCACGCCGAACTCGGCTGGTTCGCCCGCGAATCGCTGCGCATGCTCGACGACATGCGACTCGAGCACGGCCGCCTCGACCAGCCGATCCCCACGCCGGGCGGAGGCACGGTGCAGGTGGAGCTCAATCACATCGATCCGTCCGTGCTGCCGGTCGGCTTCCGCACCGAGACCAACGACTCCCGCATCCTCGCCTGCGCGTTGAACCTGCGTGCCGAGGGTCGCGACGTGGTGCTGGTGTCGAAGGACATCCCGCTGCGGGTCAAGGCCGGCGCGGTGGGTCTGCCCGCCGACGAGTACCGGGCGCAGGACGTGGTGACCTCCGGGTGGACGGGCATGGAGGAGCTCGAGGTCTCCCGCGAGGTCATCGACGCGCTCTTCGCGGGCGGCGTCGTGGATCACGACGCGGCACGCGACCTGCCGTGCAACACCGGCGTCCGGCTCCTGGGCGGCACGTCCAGCGCGTTGGGCCGGGTGACCGCGGAGAAGCAGCTCCAGCTCGTGCGCGGCGATCGTGAGGCCTTCGGACTGCACGGCCGCAGTGCCGAGCAGCGCGTCGCACTCGATCTGCTGCTCGACGAGTCGGTGGGCATCGTCTCCCTCGGCGGCAAGGCCGGCACCGGCAAGTCGGCCCTGGCCCTGTGCGCCGGGCTGGAGGCGGTGCTGGAGAAGCGCACGCAGCGCAAGGTCGTCGTCTTCCGCCCGCTGTACGCCGTCGGCGGCCAGGACCTCGGCTACCTCCCGGGCTCCGAGAACGAGAAGATGGGGCCGTGGGCGCAGGCCGTCTACGACACCCTGGACGGGCTCGCCTCGCCCGAGGTGATGGACGAGGTGATGTCGCGCGGCATGCTGGAGGTGCTGCCGCTCACGCACATCCGTGGACGGTCGCTGCACGACTCCTTCGTCATCGTCGACGAGGCGCAGTCCCTCGAGCGCAACGTGCTGCTGACGGTGCTCTCGCGCCTCGGCTCCGGTTCGCGGGTGGTGCTCACGCACGACGTCGCTCAGCGCGACAACCTGCGGGTAGGGCGGCACGACGGCGTTGCAGCGGTGATCGAGAAGCTCAAGGGCCACCCGCTGTTCGCGCACGTCACGCTCACGCGATCCGAGCGCTCGCCCATCGCGGCGCTGGTCACCGAGATGCTGGAGGAGTTCGCCCCCGGCGCGTGACCCGGTCGAAGATCGGTCGGCTACGACGCCGGGGATCCCGAGGGGTTCTCGACGGGACGCAGGAAGCAGCGCGCCAGGTCGAGGCGCTCGGCGTCGTAGCCCGCCCATTTCTGCGCCGGTACGTCCTGGTGCCCGACCTCCCGGAATCCCCGTCGGACGAAGAAGTCCGCGGCACTGTCGCTGACGGTCACGGCGAAGACGTGCGCGAGCCCGCGGGACCTGGCGAGCTCGAACAGTCCGTCGATCAGCAGGCTTCCGGCGCCGAGCCCGGAGAACTCGGCGACGGTGATCAGGCCCGAGACCTCCGCGTACCCGGTGCCGGCGTACCGGTCCGTCTCGAGTCCCACCACGCCCGCGAGGTGTCCGGTGCGGAACACCCGGGCGCCGAGGCCGCCGGCCGCCATCCTGGCGATCTCGGCGCGGCTGCGCGGCTTGAGGATCCCGTCGCGGACGCCCTGGGTCACCAGGGACTCGATGCGCGCGAAATCGTCGACCTGGAGCGGTGTCACGTGCAGGTACCGGCCGTGCGTGAGCACCGTGCCGCGCCCGTCGAAAGTGAGGAGCTCGTAGTCGAGGTCCTCGGCGCGGCAGAGGTTCACGCTGTACGCCCCGCCCACGAGGGCGGCCTGCGCGGCGGGCGCGTAATCGTCGAGTCCGCGCGCGGCCAAGTGGGCCGCGAGGCCCTCACCGTGCAGGTCGATGTCGGCGTAACTGCGCGGTGGGGTGCCCCATCCGCCGCCGGGGTCGGTGAGCACCATCTTCGACGCGCGGACACTCGTCGAAACGGCGCCGGCGGTGTGGGCGAGGGCGGCGGGGTCCACGCCCACGACGACCCGCTTCTCGTCGGTCACCGCGAGCCAGAGTTCGGCGACGAAGTCGTCGTTCCAGGTGGGAGCCCCGCTCACCGCTCGTCCACCGATCGCGGTGGCGGTCAGGTCGGCCTGATCGGCCGGCACGACGAAGACGAAGCGCGTATCGCCTCCGTTGAAGGCGTCGACGGTGCGGCCGGCGGCCGACAGCGTCGCGGGGTCGACCTGCGGGAGTGCGACCACGATCGTGATCCCGCGGAACTCCTCGACGAAGAACTCGCGCTCGGGGAGCGGCACGCCCTCGCCGACGGAGGACTCGGTCGCGCGCCGACGGGATGTCGGCAGTGTCGGCGGCGCCTGCCGTGCGGCCACCTGAGGGACTTCGGTCACGTTTGTCCAGGGTACTGGACCTCGAGGGACGTCGTCGTGGTGTCTCGCGGTGCGCGGTCCGGCGCGCCGCCCCAGCGATCGCGCACCGTCGGACTCGGGTCGCCGCAGGTAGGGCAGCCTAACCCGGACCGGCGATACGTCGGGGAATACCCTCGAAGGGTGACTTCGAACAGCCCCGAATTCATCTATTCCGACCTGCTGCCCATCGGTCCTGATTCGACGCCGTACCGGCTCATCACGACCGAGGGCGTCGAGACCTTCGAGGTCGACGGGCAGAAGTTCCTCAAGGTCGCGCCGGAGGCGCTGCAGAAGCTGACCGCGGAGGCGATGCACGACATCAGCCACTACCTGCGGCCCGCGCACCTGCAGCAGCTGCGCAAGATCATCGACGACCCCGAGGCGTCGGGCAACGACCGCTTCGTGGCGCTCGATCTGCTCAAGAACGTCAACATCTCCGCCGGTGGCGTGCTGCCGATGTGCCAGGACACCGGCACCGCGATCGTCATGGGCAAGAAGTCCGAGGGCGTGCTGACGGGCGTGGACGACGGGGAGTGGGTCTCCCGCGGCGTCTTCGACGCGTACACCAAGCTCAATCTGCGCTACTCGC
The DNA here is from genome assembly GCF_007858445.1 of Tsukamurella sputi. GTDB lineage: Bacteria > Actinomycetota > Actinomycetes > Mycobacteriales > Mycobacteriaceae > Tsukamurella > Tsukamurella sputi. The sequence goes on from NZ_VIGV01000004.1 coordinate 456,434, forward strand.
AGAACGCGCCGATCACCATGTACGAGGAGAAGAACACCGGCACCAACCTGCCGGCCCAGGTGGAGATCTACGCCACCGAGCAGGGGCCGAAGGGGCCGGAGTACAAGTTCCTCTTCATGGCGAAGGGCGGCGGCTCGGCCAACAAGTCCTTCCTGTTCCAGGAGACGAAGGCGATCCTCAACCCGGATCGGATCCTGAAGTTCCTCGACGAGAAGATCCGCTCGCTGGGCACCGCGGCCTGCCCGCCGTACCACCTCGCGATCGTCATCGGCGGCACCTCCGCCGAGTTCGCGCTCAAGACCGCGAAGTACGCCTCGGCGCACTACCTGGACGAGCTCCCCGAGACGGGCTCCATCGCCGCGCACGGCTTCCGCGACAAGGAGCTGGAGGAGAAGGTCTTCGAGCTGACCCAGTCGTTCGGGATCGGCGCGCAGTTCGGCGGCAAGTACTTCTGCCACGACGTGCGTGTGGTGCGCCTGCCCCGGCACGGCGCCTCGCTGCCCGTCGCGATCGCGGTGTCCTGCTCGGCGGACCGCCAGGCGCTGGGCAAGATCACGGCCGACGGTGTCTTCCTCGAGCAGCTCGAGACCGATCCCGCGCAGTACATGCCGGACGCCGGCGTGGCGGAGGACATCGAGGGCGGCGCGGTCGTCGAGATCGACCTGAACCGGCCGATGCCCGAGATCCTCGCCGAGCTCTCGAAGTACCCGGTGAAGACGCGGCTGTCGCTGACCGGCCCGCTGGTGGTCGCCCGCGACATCGCGCACGCCAAGATCAAGGACCTGCTGGACTCGGGTCAGCCGATGCCGCAGTACCTCAAGGACCACCCGGTGTACTACGCCGGTCCCGCGAAGACGCCGGAGGGCATGGCGTCCGGCTCCTTCGGCCCCACCACGGCGGGCCGCATGGACAGCTACGTCGACCAGTTCCAGGCCGCCGGCGGCTCGATGATCATGCTGGCCAAGGGGAACCGCTCCAAGCAGGTCACGCAGGCCTGCAATGAGCACGGCGGCTTCTACCTCGGCTCCATCGGCGGCCCCGCGGCGCGCCTGGCGCTCGACTGCATCAAGTCGCAGGAAGTCATCGAGTACCCCGAGCTCGGCATGGAGGCCGTGTGGAAGATCGAGGTCGAGAACTTCCCCGCCTTCATCGTGGTCGACGACAAGGGCAACGACTTCTTCACCGACCCGTCGGGTGAGGTCTCCCTGCCGCTCAGCGGCATCCGGGTGCGATCGAAGGAGCGGTAGCCCTTCCCGCTGCTGCCTGTGGATGAAGCGCTCGGGTGAGCGCCCCGTGCGGCCTACAGTCGCGACATGGCTGCTGCAGCACGCCACTCGTCGAGCGACACGAGATCGCGACGATGAGTCGCGCCGGGTCCGGGCGTCAGGCCGGGCGGAGGACGGTGACGGCGAAGTCGGCACCGTCGTGCCAGGGCTTGACATCCCAGGTCGCCAGGCGCAGATCGGTCCGCAGCCCGGCCTCGGCGGCGTGGACGTCCAGCTGTTCCGGCGTGAGACCGCGGTTCGTGTGGAAGCCGACGATCGCGAATCCCTCCGGCGTCAAGTGCTTCCGGAAGTTGGCGAGCACCGTCGTCTCCGTGCCCTCGGCGACGAAGACCAGCACATTGCCCGCGCAGACGATGGCATCGAAGGCGCCGTCCAGGTCCAGCTCGGCGAGGTCCTGCACGAGCCACCTCGGGCCGGGGTGGTCCGCTTCCGCGGCCGCGATGAGCACCGGATCGACGTCCACGCCGGTCACGTCGTGGCCCACCGAATGCAGGTAGCCGCCGATTCTCCCCGGCCCGCAGCCCGCGTCGAGGATTCGCGCGTTCCGGCCCACCATCGCGTCCACGAGCCTGGCCTCACCGACCAGATCCGCGCCCTCTCGGGCCATGGTGCGGAACCGCTCGACGTACCACTCGCTGTGGCCTTCCTTGGTGTCCGTGAACCAGCGCGGCGTGCTCATGTCTCCACGCTACTGACCGACCCCGGGCGCGGGAGGCCGAGGTCTACTACACGCAGTAGTGGGTACAGTCGAAGCATGGCGGACATCATCGAACGGATCGGCACGGCGCCGATCGCGGCGGCGGGACTCGTGGGTGGCTACTACGTGGCGCGGGAAACGGGCATCCGCCCGCTCGGCGGCGTGGTGCTCGCCGCGGCGGGCGCTGCCGCGGCGCGGGGCTGGTACGCGAAGGGCGGCGCGGGTACTGCGGCCGCGCTCACCGCGGTGTACCTGGGCGGATTCGGCGCATCCCACCCGCTGGCGAAGAAGATCGGCGCGTGGCCCTCCGTGGTGGGCGTGGCGGCGGTGGTCGCCGGCGCCTCGCACCTTCTGGCCGACCGACGCTGACTGCGACCGCAGCGGCGCGCGAGGGGTTACGCTCCTTCGGTGAGATGGAGAACAAGTTTCACGCTGGCCATCTGTGCGGTCACGGTGGTGGCCGCCGGGTGCGGCGGTCCGGCGGCATCGTCGAACGATGCCCATCCCGGCGCGCACAGTGTGGAGACGACGACGGCACCGTCGGCCCCGATGGAGGAGCCGGCCAGCGGGACCCCGACGGGGACCCCGCTGTACGCCCGTCTCTCCTCGTCCAGCGCCGTCGGCAACACCGGCCAGGCGCTCACCGCGACGATCGCCGGCACCACGTACCGCAGCGCGACGGGCGTCTGGATCGGTTGCGAGGGCACCGCGTCCACGGCCGTGTACCGCCTCGCCGGGGAGTTCTCCAAGCTCACCGGGGTCCTCGGCCTGCAGCCCCACACCCCCGTCGGCGTGCGCGTCCGCGTCGCCTTCGTGGTCGACGGTGAGACGAAACTGACCGCGACGCTGAGCCGGGACGACCGGCCGCAGAACGTCGCGATCGCGCTCCCGGGCGCCCGGTCGATCACCGTGACCGCGGTGGCCACGGCGGGGGAGTGCGCGCCCGCCGCCTCGCCCTACGGTGCGATCGGCGCGGCGTCGCTCACCTGACCTACCCGCCCCGGGCGGACCGCCGTCACCGCAGCCGGTCGACGTTCGCCATCGCGAGCACGTCCAGCCGGCGGTCGAGCTCCTCCAGCGTGAGCTTCTCGCCGATCAGACCACGGTCGATGACGGTCTGCCGGATGGTCTTGCCCTCCTTCAGCGCCTGCTTCGCGACGGCGGCGGCCTCCTCGTAGCCGATGAGCGAGTTCAGCGGCGTCACGATCGACGGTGACGACTCGGCCAGCGTCCGCAGCCGGTCCTCGTGCGCGACGAGGCCGTCGATGCAGCGGTCGGCGAAGAGGCGGGAGACGTTCGACAGCAGCGCGATCGACTCCAGCACGTTGCGCGCCATCATGGGGATGTAGACGTTGAGCTCGAAGGCGCCGTTGCCGCCGCCCCAGGTGACCGCGGCGTCGTTGCCGATCACCTGGGCGGCGACCTGCGTCACCGCCTCGGGCAACACCGGGTTCACCTTGCCGGGCATGATCGAGCTGCCGGGCTGAAGGTCGGGCAGGGCGATCTCGCCGAGGCCGGTGAGCGGGCCGGAGCCCATCCATCGCACGTCGTTGGCGATCTTGGTGAGCGAGACGGCGACCGTGCGCAGCGCGCCCGACAGCTCGACGAGACCGTCACGCGCGGCCTGCGCCTCGAAATTGTCCTTCGCCAGACGGATCTCCTCGACCCCGGTCAGGCGGACCAGCTCCGCGACCACGAGCGAGCCGAACCGCTCCGGCGCGTTGAGCCCGGTGCCCACGGCGGTGCCGCCGATGGGGACCTCGCCGACGCGGGGGAGTGTCGCCCGCACGCGCTCGACGCCGGCCTCGACCTGCCGGGCGTAGCCGCCGAACTCCTGTCCCAGGGTGACCGGAACCGCGTCCATGAGGTGCGTGCGGCCGGACTTCACGACGTCCCGCCACGCGAGCGCCTTCGCGGCCAGTGCGGCCTGCAGGTGCTCCAACGCGGGGATCAGGGTGGTCACCGCGGCCTCGGTGGCCGCGACGTGCGTCGCCGTCGGGAAGGTGTCGTTCGACGACTGGGACATGTTCACATCGTCGTTGGGATGCACTTGCACGCCGGCACGGGCGGCGAGCGAGGCGATCACCTCGTTGGCGTTCATGTTGGAGCTGGTGCCCGACCCGGTCTGGAAGACGTCGATCGGGAACTGGTCGTCGTGCAGCCCGTCGGCGATCTCCTGCGCCGCGGCGATGATCGCCGCCGCCTTCTCCGGCGCCAGCAGCCCCAGGTCTTGATTCACCTGCGCCGCTGCGGCCTTCAGGAGCCCCATCGCGCGGATCTGCGCCCGTTCGAGCGGGCGGAAGCTGATGGGGAAGTTCTCCACGGCGCGCTGCGTCTGCGCGCGCCAGAGCGCGTCCACGGGCACCCGGACCTCGCCCATGGTGTCGTGCTCGATGCGGTACTCGGTCTCCGGTGTGCCAGCGCTGTTAGCCATACCTTAGTAACCTACTCGGGCCCCGGGAATGTTCCCAGGGCCCGAGTAGGAGATCACGTGCGCCGTGCGCACGAGCGCTCAGTCGAAGATCTGCGCGTACGTCTTGAGCTTGGTCAGACGGTGCGTCGCGTCGATCGTGCGGACGGTGCCCGACTTGCTGCGCATGACGATCGACTGCGTGGTGGCGCCGTCGGCGCGGTACTTCACGCCGCGCAGCAGGTCACCGTCGGTCACGCCGGTCGCGGCGAAGTAGACGTGGTCTCCGCGCACCAGATCGGTGGTGCCGAGCACCTCGTTCGGATCGATGCCCAGGTCGGCGAGCCGCTGCTTCTCCACGTCGTTCGACGGTGCCAGCGTGCCCTGGATCTCGCCGCCCATGCAGCGCAGCGCGGCGGCGGCGATGATGCCCTCCGGGGTACCGCCGATGCCGACGAGGATGTCGGTCTTGGCCTCGGGACGCGCGGCGGCGATGGCGCCGGCCACGTCACCGTCGGAGATGAGGCGCACGATGGCGCCGGTCGCACGGATGTCGGCGATGAGCTGCTCGTGCCGGGGCCGGTCGAGCACGGTCAGCGTGACGTCGGTGACCTTGATGCCCTTGGCCTTAGCCACCTTGGCGATGTTGTCCGCGATCGGCGCCTGGATGTCGATGACGCCGGCGGCCTCGGGGCCCACGGCGATCTTGTTCATGTAGAAGACGGCCGACGGGTCGTACATGGCGCCGCGCTCGGCGACCGCGAGCACCGCGATCGAGCCGGGCATGCCCTTGGCCATCAGCGTCGTGCCGTCGACGGGGTCCACGGCGACGTCGGTCGAGGGGCCGAAGCCGTTGCCCACCTCTTCGCCGTTGTAGAGCATGGGCGCCTCGTCCTTCTCGCCCTCGCCGATCACGACCACGCCGCTCATCGACACCGTCGAGACCAACTGGCGCATCGCGTCGACCGCGGCACCGTCGCCCGACTCCTTCTGTCCGCGACCCACCCAGCGGCCGGCGGCGAGCGCACCCGCCTCGGTCACGCGGACCAGCTCCATGGCGAGATTCCGGTCCGGTGCGATGGGGTTCTTCTCAGCGTGGGTATCGGACATGGATTCCTCCGGATCTCGATGCGCGCGGGTGGGCGCGGTGGGCCTCGACCGATTCTTCCATGCCGTACCGGCCGGCGACGGGGCCGGTCGGGCGACGGCACCGTCGGGCATGCCCGCCTCCACCGGCGGGCGGCACTCCCGGGATACTGGACGTCGTGGCTGAGAAACCCCGGATCCTGCAGAGCCGTCGCGACCTGGTGCTCACGATGGTGCCCCTGCTGGTGCTGTGCCTGATCGTGCTGTTCGCCTCGGGCAACTTCAAGTTCGGCTTCGGCGCCGACCCGAAGGACGAGACGGTTCCGCCGATCAACCCCAAGGGCGTCTTCCAGGTGTCGGCGGACACGCTCGGCTTCCCGGTGCGGATCCCGGCCGGCGCAGGTGTGGTCGACGGGGTGCCCGAGGGCTGGAAGGCGACCGCCACGCGCGACGACGACGTCTCCGGCGGCAAAGTCTTCTCGGTGAATTACGTGACGCCCGAGAAGAACTCGCTGCAGCTCTCGCAGTCGGGCGCCCCCCTGGACGTGGTGGTCGAAGCGGTCTACGGCGCGCGGACGAAGCCCTCGGGCGAGGTGCCCGTGGAGGGCCGGACGTGGCAGGTCTACGGGCCGAACGACAAGAACCGCAGCGCCTGGGTGCTCCAGCTCGACGGTGCCGTCCTCGTCGTCTTCGGCGGGGGTACCGTGCCGCGGTTCACGGAGCTGGCCGCCGCTGTGCAGTCGCAGGAGCCGCTGCCGAAGAGCGGCGCGCCGGTCCCCGGCAAGTAGCGGGCCGTCCACCGGCCGGGGAGTGCGTCACTCCTCGGCGGCGATCGCCTTCTCGATCCGCTCGCGTGCCCCGGCGAGATGTTCCTCACAGCGCTTGGCGAGGGCCTCGCCCCGCTCCCACAGATTCAGCGACTCGTCCAGGTCGATGCCGCCCTGCTCGAGCAGCTTCACCACCACGGCGAGCTCGTCGCGGGCCTGCTCGTAACCGAGTTCGGCCACCGGTGTCTCGTCGCTCATCGTTGCACTTCCTCGGTTCGTACGGAGATCTTCTTCACGCCCATCACCGCGGCATTCGCCGCACCGTCCGGCACGCGGACCCGCAGCTGGGAGCCGGGTGCCAGGTCGTCGATGCTGCGGACCACCGGGTTCTCGCCGTCGGGCGTGACCTTCTGCACCACGGCGTAGCCGCGGGCCATCGTCGCCGCGGGGCCCAGCGAGGTCAGGCGCGCGGCCAGGTGCCGCACCCCGTCGGACTCGCGTTCGACGGTGCGCCGCACGTCCCGCCGGACATCGCGCAGCAGCCGTTCGACCTGCTCGGCGCGGTCGTCGACGAGGCGCAGCGGATGCGCGAAGACGGGACGCGAGCGGAGCGCCTCCAGGGTGTGAGCCTCCCGGGCGACCCAGCCGCGCAGGGCGCTCGCCGCCCGCTGGCGCAGCTCCGCGATGCGTTCGAGCTCGGCCACCACGTCGGGCACCACGCGCTTCGCGGCGTCGGTGGGCGTCGCGGCGCGCACGTCGGCGGCGAAGTCGCACAGGGGGTTGTCGGGCTCGTGCCCGATCGCGGAGACGATCGGCGTGCGGGCCGCGTGCACGGCCCGGCACAGGGTCTCGTCGGAGAAGGGCAGCAGATCCTCCACGCTGCCGCCGCCGCGGGCCATGATGATCACGTCGACCTCGGGGTCGGCGTCGAGTGCGCGCAGGGCCGCGACCAGCTGCGGGACGGCCGTCGGACCCTGCACGGTGGCGTACTCGGCGCGGATACGCACGTCGGGCCAGCGGCCCTCGGCGATGGAGCGCACGTCGCGCTCGGCGGCGCTGGCGCGGGCCGTCACCAGGCCGACGGTGCGCGGCAGGAAGGGCAGGGGTCGCTTGAGCCGCTCGTCGAACAGGCCCTCGGCGTGCAGCAGCTGCCGCAGTCGCTCGATGCGGGCGAGCAGCTCGCCCACGCCGACCGCGCGGATCTCGGTGATCCGCAGGGACAGGCTGCCGCGCCCGGCCCAGTAGGTGAACTTGCCGCGGACGATCACCTGGGTGCCCTCGTTCAGCGGCACCTCGGAGCGGTCGAGCACCGCCGGCAGGCAGGTGACCTGCAGGGAGACGTTCGCCGACGGGTCGCGCAGGGTGAGGAAGGCCGTGCCCCCACCGCGACGGTTGAGCTGCGTGATCTGGCCCTCGACCCAGACCTCGCCGAGCCGGTCGATCCACTGCGCGATCTTCATCGAGACCACGCGCACGGGCCACGGGTGTTCGGCGCTGGACGGCCCGCCGGATCCGGAAGCGGGTGCGGTCACTTGGTGATGCGGTTCTCGAGCATCGTGAGGAACGGCGGCCGCGCCTTGTGGCCGCGCTCGTACTCGACGAGCGACTCCACCTCGGGGGTGGTCAGGCCCGGCAGCCGGCCCCGGAGCTGCGCGAGCGTGAGCTCCGGGTAATCGATGCGCTGTGCTGCGGCGGGCAGGTCGTCGGGCGTCTCGGCGGGCGTGGGCCCGTTCGACGGTGCCGCGGCGGGGGAGCTGTAGAGCGCGTACCGTCCGGCCCCCGCGGGTGCCTGCTCCGGCTCCGCGGCCGTGGCGACCGTCCCGGCCTCGACCCGGCCGGACACGTGCTCGGGCTCCGGTTCCTGCGCGGCCGCGGGCGGGGTGGCGGGCCGCACCTCCCCGAAGGCCGTGCGGGCGGGCGGGGTGGGAAGGTCCACGTCGACGTCCTCGTCGTCGTCGAAGGTGGCCCACGCGGCCTGCTCCTCCTCCTTGGCGGGGAAGACGGTCTCGATCGCGCGGTCGCCGCGGACGGCGAGGTCGGCGAGGTCCTGCTGGACGTGGATGAACGCCTGCGCGGACTTGCTGCCCAACGTGAGCGGGGCGCTCACGGCGCCCGTCACGATCTCCTGGCCCTTCTCGGCGGCGAGGGCGACGGCCCCGACGGCGACGCGGACCACGAACGGTAAACGGCTCATGTGTCCAGGGTGCCTCATCGCGCCCACCGGCACACCGTCAGGTGCCGTAGCCTGGAGGCATGACTTCTGGCAAGCGCGTCCTGTTGGCCGAGCCGCGCGGCTACTGTGCCGGCGTCGATCGAGCGGTGGAGACCGTCGAGAAGGCGCTCGAGAAGCACGGTGCGCCGGTGTACGTGCGCAAGGAGATCGTGCACAACCGCCACGTCGTCGAGACGCTGCAGGACAAGGGCGTGATCTTCGTCGATGAGACCGACGAGGTGCCCGAGGGCTCGCTGCTGGTGTTCTCGGCCCACGGCGTCTCGCCGGCGGTGCACGAGGGCGCGGCGCAGCGCAGCCTGCGCACCATCGACGCGACCTGCCCGCTGGTCACCAAGGTGCACCAGGAGGCCAAGCGCTTCGCGCGCGACGATTTCGACATCCTGCTCATCGGCCACGAGGGGCACGAGGAGGTCGAGGGCACGGCCGGCGAGGCGCCGCAGCACGTGCAGCTGGTCGACGGTCCCGAGGCCGTTGACAACGTCACCGTGCGCGACGAGGACAAGCTGGTCTGGCTCTCGCAGACCACGCTGTCGGTGGACGAGACGATGGAGACGGTCCGCCGGCTGCGGGAGAAGTTCCCCAAACTGCAGGATCCGCCCAGCGACGACATCTGCTACGCCACCCAGAACCGTCAGGTCGCGGTGAAGGCCATGGCACCCGAGTGCGATCTGGTGATCGTCGTGGGGTCGCGGAACTCGTCGAACTCGGTGCGGCTCGTCGAGGTGGCGCTGCAGGCCGGTGCCCGCGCCGCGCACCTGATCGACTTCGCCCGCGAGATCGACCCCGCCTGGCTCGAGGGCGTGCAGACGGTGGGCATCACGTCCGGTGCCTCGGTCCCGGAGATCCTCGTCAAGGGCGTCGTGGAGTACCTCGACGGCGAGGGCTTCCACGACGTGCAGACGGTCACCACCGCGAACGAGACCCTCGTCTTCGCTCTGCCGCGCGAGCTGCGTCCCCGCGCCAAGGCCTGACGCCCCGCCACGCGAACGAACGGATGCCCCCGGGATCGGATTTCCCGGGGGCATCGTTCGTCGGTGCGTGCGTCAGTCCTTGTAGCGGTGCCGACGGATCTGCCGGGGCTCCTCCGCGGGCTCGACGAAGTCGTCGCGGAAGTTGGTCTCCACGGCCGTGTCCTCGCTCTGCGGCCGGTAGCGCGGCGGACGGTAGTGCTCGTAGCGTCCCGGGCTCGACGGGGTCTCGCCCCGCCGCGCGGGTCGCTCGGTGTCGCCGGTGAGGCTCGGCAGGTCGGGCTGTGCCGCGCGGCTGCCGGAGATGCGGGGGAGCGAGGCGAAGTCGTCGCGGGGGATCCGCGGGCGATCGCGCGCCACGCGCGGCGGCACGGCCTCGGCACTACGGGCGCGGTCGATGTCGCGCGCCTCGCGCCGGTAGTCGCGCGCATCGGCGGGAGCCGGCCCTCGGCCCGCGGGCCGGCCCTCGGGGTCGCGCGTGGTGCGCCAGCGCGGTTGCGGCTCCGAGATCCGGCGCCGCTCGTCGTCGTGCCGGAGCTCGCGCGAGTCGTGCGGGCCGGGCCGCGGGCGATCGCCCTGGGCGACCGCCGGACGGGGCCGGGCGCCGCGCGGCACGCCCCGGGGATCGTCGTCGACGGGGCGTCGGGGCATCGGGGGCCGGGGGTGCTGCCCCGAGTCGGGCCGGACCACGCGGTTGATCTGGGTGGCCGGAGCGCTCGCATCGCGCGCGGCGATCTCCTCGCGGGTCCGCGCGGGGCGGGGTGCGGAATCGCGGCGCAGCTCGTCGCCCCGCCGGCGGGGGTCGCGACGCGCTTCGTCACGGCGGGGAGTATCCCGGCGTGCGGCCGAGCTGCGACCCCGCACGGGGGCGTCGGATTCGGATCGCGTGGTCTCGCGGCGGTCCGCGCGATCGCGGACGGCTCGGCTCGAACGGTGCTGCGAGGACCGGTTCTGATGGCGCTCGGAGCGGACGGCACCGTCGGCGACCAGCGCGGCAGCGCCTGCACCCGCCGCGGCGGGAGCGGGGCGCAGGCGTGCGAACGCGGCGCGGATCCGTTCGCCGATCGGGAGCCCGGCGGATTCGAGGGGCTTCTTCTCCGCGGTCGCAGTGGCGGCCGCGGCGGCGGGGGTCGGGACCGCGGTCTTCGCGTTTCCGGCTTTCGCACCGGTCTTCGCCGTGCCCGGCTTGGCCGCGGCGCTCTTCGTACTGCTCGACGAGGCGCCGCGCTGAGCGCTCCGGGCGTTGGCGGTGAGCGCGCGGTACTGCAGCAGCCTCACGCCGCCGATCACCAGGACGGCGACCGTGGTCCAGAACATCCATGGGAACAGGGAGATCATCGGGAACAGCACGTCGGTGAGGATCTGGCTGGTCTTGCGCGGGCTGGGCAGGTTGAACCACCGGTACAGCGGGATCGCGGTCGCGATGACCAGGGGCGGCTGCACCATGGCGGTGAACAGTGCGCGGTTGCGCACGGCCAGCACCGCTACGACGGCGCCGACGGCCATCGCGATCACTCCGGCGTTCGCGCCGGCGAACTCGCCCGATGCGAAAGCGCCCACCGCGGTGAACGCCAGCATGGTCAGGACCGCGCCCCACCACGGCAAGCCAGGGACGGTCGCGAGCACGGAACGCTCGTCGACCGGTACCTGGGAGCGGGACGGTTGGAACTTCGACACAGGTGAACCGTACCGGTTAACACTGTGAGAACCGAGAATCTGCCGTCGTGGGAACAGGTCGCGGCGTCCGATCGAGCTCGAGCGGGGCGTTGCGGGAGCCGTCGGGCATGGAATCGAGATCGGACAGGCGGCGCGCCGTCACGCCCACGCGCGAGTTGTAGGAGCCGACGGTGGCGTTGAACGCCTCGACCGTCTTGCCCAGCGCCGTACCCAGCGACGAGAAGTGACTGTTCAGGACGTCGAACCGCTCGTTCAGTTCGCGGCCGAGCGCGTGGATGCGTTCCGCGTCCTCCCCGAGGGCGTGCTGGCGCCAGGTGAGTGCGACGGCGCGCAGCATCGCGACGAGGGTGGTGGGTGTGGCGAGCACCACATTCCGGTCGAGTGCGAACTCGAGCAGCTCGGGATCGGCCTGTAGCGCCGCGTCGAGGAAGGCCTCCGCGGGCACGAACATCACGACCAGCTCGGGTGAGCCGACTGCCTCCCAGTACCGCTTGCCCGCGAGCTGCACGACGTGCGAGCGGAACCTGCGGGCGTGATCGGAGAGCAGGGCGGCGTGTTCCGCGGGTGGTGCCTCCAACAGCTGCAGGTAGGCGTCGAGCGGGACCTTCGCATCGACCGCCAGGTCGCGGCCCCCTGCGAGGTGGACCACCAGGTCCGGCCGCACCCTCGCCTCGCCGACGACGCCGCCCCGCTGGGTGGAGAAATCGCAGTGCCGGCTCAGCCCCGCCAGCTCGACCACTCGCTCCAACTGCAGCTCGCCCCAGCGGCCACGGACGCTGGACGACTTCATGGCCGAGCGCAGGGTGGCGGTCTCGGCGCGCAACGCCTCGCTCGTCCGCGCGACGGTGCCGATCTGTTCCCGGAGTCCCGCGAACGCGGCGACCCGGCTGCGTTCGGCGACTGCGAACTCGTGTCCCAGCGCGTCCAGCGTCTGCCGCAGCGGCGCGAGGAGCGCGTTCACCGGGGCTGCTACGGCGTCCGGGGAGGAGCCATCGGCCCGGCCGGACTGCGCGGGCAGCACCCGGGCCAGGATGATCCCCACGGCGACGCCGACCAGGAGCGCCAGCAGCGCGATGATCAGATGCGAGAGATCCATGCCGCCAGCATGGCGGCCCGCACCGACAAGTTTTCAGGCGTCGGCCGGGGCGTCCTTCGCGGGCTCCGGCGTCGTCGCAGGTGCCGACGTGCGGCGGAACCTGTCCCAGAAGCTCGGCTTCGGTTCGTCGTCCGGCGGCGGCGTTTCGCCGGTCTCCTCGTCGATGAGCTCGCCGAGGTAGCGGAAGAGCACCGCGAGCGCGGCGGCGACCGGCACCGCGAGGAAAGCGCCGATGATCCCGAACTGGGTGCCGCCGAAGGCGATGGCGAGCAGCACGATCGCGGGGTGCAGCTGCATCGAGCGCGACTGCAGGATCGGGGAGAGCACGTTGCCCTCGAGCTGCTGCACGGCGATGACCACGGCGAGCACTGCGAGCGCCGTGCCGAAGCCGTTCGTCACCAGCGCGACGATGACCGCGAGCGCGCCCGCCACGAAGGCACCGACGATGGGGATGAAGCCGCCGAGGAAGGTGATCACGGCCAGCGCGCCGGCGAGCGGCACCTGCAGGATCACCAGGCCGAGGCCGATGAACAGCGCGTCGATGAAACTCACCACGGCCTGGGTGCGGATGAAGCCGCCGAGGGTGGCCCAGATGCGGCTCAGCAGCTCGGCGAAGTGCTCCGAGACGGGCGTGCCGGAGTGCCGCTTGAGCCACGGCATGAATTTGTCGCCGTCTTTGAGGAAGAAGAAGGTCAGCATCGCGACCATCACGATCGCCACGACGAAGGACCCCGCCGCGCTGACACCGGTGAAGACGCCCGACGCGATCGTCTCGGCGCTCTCCTGCAGCTTCTTGGTGATCGACGTGACGAACTTGCTGATCTGCTCGTCCTGCAGGTTCAGCGGCGGGCCCTGCGCCCACTTCTGCACCTTGCCGACGCCTTCGACGGCACGGTCGGCGATCTCCTTCGACTGCCCGCCGATCGACGGTGCGATGGCGCCGATGATCCCGCCGAGGACTCCCAATGACAGCAGCAGCACGAGGGCGGTCGCGATCGCGGGCGGCAGGCCCTTGGAGCGCAGCCAGCGCACGGGCGGCCACAGCACGGTGCACAGCAGGATGGCCAGCAGCACGGGCAGCAGGATCGACCAGAACTCGCCGATCAGCCAGGTGACCACGAACAGCATCGCCGCGACCGCGACGGTCCGCCAGCTCCAGGTGGCGAGCCACCTACCGGCCTCGCCGTAGACCTCGCTGCGGGTCTTCTTGCCCGCCGGCGGGTTCGTCATCTCATCGCTCACGACGCGATCGTATGTGCCTCGTGCGTCAACAGCCACTCCTTGACGGCGAGTCCCCACCGGAACCCGCCGAGCGAGCCGTCCAGCCGCAGCACGCGGTGGCAGGGGACGAACAGTGCCGCCGCGTTCCGGGCGCACGCCATGGCGGCGGCCCGCACGGCCGCCGGGCGCCCGGACAGGTCGGCGTACTCCGTGTACGTGACGGGCTTACCGGGTTCGACGGTGCGCAGCACGTCCCAGGCGTGCTCGATGAAGGCGCCGGACCGCTGCCGGACCGCGATGTGGTCGATCGCGGCGACGTCGCCGGCGTGGAAGTCGGTGATCGCCCGGCTGACGGCGCCGAGGTCCGTGCGCTCCTCGACCGCCACGGGCCGCAGCGCGGAGTGGATCACCGGCAGCAGGGTGCCGAGATCCGCGGTCCAGCCGGAGGCGAGCACGGCACCGTCGGCGTCGACGACGGCGGTGAACGGCCCGACGGGGGTGTCGAGGGTGGAGTAATGGGCGGTCACGAGGCGATCCTCCGGTCGGTGGTGAGCGAGTGGTTCCACAGGTGCAGGCAGACGTAGCTGCCCCACGGGCTCCAGCGGTTGGTGGTGATGTCGAGCCCGAGCAGCTCCGCCCCCTTCGCCACCACGAGGTCGGAGGCGAGGAGCGTATCGGGGTCGGCAAGCAGCCGCATCGCGACGTAGTCGGCCGTCCACGGCCCGACGCCCTTGAGCCGCAGGAGCTCCGCACGGGCCTCCGCGCGGGTCATCCCGGCGTGCAGGACGAGGCGCCCGTCGGCGAGCTCGGCGGCGGCGCCGAGGATCGCGGCGATCCTGCTCCTCGGTCCGGTGAGCACCTCGCCGCCGCGTTCTGCGACGACCGCCGGGGTGGGGAACGCGCGGTCCACGCGGCCCGCCGGATCGTCGACCTCCGCGCCGAGCGCGGCGACGAGCCTGCTCTGGTGCGTGGCGGCCGCGGCGATGGAGATCTGCTGCCCGATCATGGTGCGCAGGAGCAGCTCCGCGGGGTCGACGCAGCCGAACAGCCGGATGCCGGGCGTGTTCGCGACGAGCGGCGCGAGCTGCGGGTCCGCCGCGAGCCCGTCGTCCACGGCGGTGGGGTCGGCGTCGAGGTCGAGCAGGTGTCGCAGCCGGGTCACCGCGGTCGACAGATCGCTCATCGCGGCGAGCGAGAGCGAGGCCCGCACGTACCCCTCGGGCGCGGAGCCCAGGTCGACGGTCGCGATCCCGTTGCCGCCCGGCAGGGTCAGGACGCGGGTGTAGCGGTCACCGTCGGTGTGCTCGAGACGGTCGACGGCGTGCGCCCCGAGGAACCAGCGAACCCAGCCGGTGGCGTACGGGCCGCGCAGCGCGAGCCGCAGGCTCAGCTCCCCGGTCGACGCGGCCGGATCCGGGCCGCGCTGGGCGCGCAGCTCCGACGGGGTGCGCGCGAAGACCTCCCGGATCGTGTCGTTGAACTGCCGGATCGACGTGAATCCGGCCGCGAAGGCGATGTCGGAGAAGGGCATCGGTGTGCCGGTGATGAGGATCCGCGCGGTCGTGGCCCGGTGCGCCCGCGCCAGGGCGAGGGGACCGGCGCCGAGTTCGGCGGTGAGGACGCGGGTGAGCTGGCGGGAACTGTAGCCCAGCCGCTCGGCGAGACCGGTCACGCCGGCCCGGTCCACCACCCCGTCGGCGATGAGGCGCATGGCCCGAGCGGCGAGATCGGATTCCAGGTTCCACCGGGGCGAGCCGGGGACGGCGTCCGGGAGGCAGCGCCGGCACGCCCGGTACCCGGCGGCCTGCGCCGCGGCGGCGGTGAGGTGGAAGCTCACGTTCTCCGCCTTGGGCGTGGTCGCCGGGCAGGACGGGCGACAGTAGATCCCGGTGGTGGCGACGGCGGTGTAGAACTGGCCGTCGAACCGGGGATCCCGGCCGGCGATGGCCCGGTAGCACCGGTCGAAGTCGAGGTGGGGCGAGCTGCTGGTCACGCCTTCGACTCTGACACCACCAGCAGCCCGGCGCTAGCGGCTTTCGGACACCACCGTGCCGCAGCTGGTCAGCAGCAGCGGACGTTCACCGTCGCCCCGTCGTGCCTGGCCCTCCAGTACTCCCGCTCGGTCATCACCGGCTCGCCCGGATGCGTGGCGCGACGGTGCTCGACGTACCGCTGGTAGTGGTTGTCGCCCATGACCGAGCCCACGTACCAGCGGATCGCCTTCAGTGCCCGGATGATCGGGCCGTGCCCAGTGCGTCCCATTGCTCCTGCACCTTCTTCTCGGCTGCGGTGGGGATGAGGCCGCTCGGCGCGAACAGCGTGCTGGGCACCGGCTCCTCCTCGGTCAGCGGGCGGCCGTTGCCGGTCACCGTGCGGTAGATGGTCCACGCGCCCATGACCACCACGATGAGCACCATGATCGCGAAGACGATCGACAGCGTGCCCTGGATGAAGGTGTTGCGGACCACGGCGTCGATCGCCTCGGGCGTCTTCGCGGAGCCGAAGGACGACTTCCCGGCCTCGGCGGCCGCCTTGAAGTTGCTGTGCTGCTTCCAGTAGCCCACGGCGGGATCGGAGCTGAAGATCTTCTGCCACGACGCGGTCATGGTGACGATGAGGTCCCAGACGAGAGGTATCGCGGGGATCCACACCCACTTGTAGTAGCCCTTCTTGACCACCACCACGACGACCACGGTGAGCGCCATCGCGGCGAGCAGCTGGTTGGCGATGCCGAACAGGGGGAAGAGGGTGTTGATGCCGCCGAGCGGATCGGTGACGCCCATGAGCAGGATGCTGCCCCACGCCGCGACGACGAGGAGCGAGGCCGCCCAGGCGCCGACGCGCCAGCTGGGGTCCTTGAGCCGCTGGAACGGGCCGCCGAGGTTGCTCAGCGCGTCCGAGACCAGGAAGCGGGCCACGCGGGTGCCCGCGTCCACGGTGGTGAGGATGAACAGCGCCTCGAACATGATCGCGAAGTGGTACCAGAAGGACTTCATCGACGAGCCGCCGAAGACCTGGTGCAGCACCTCCGACATGCCGAAGGCGAGTGTCGGGGCGCCGCCCGTGCGGGAGACGATCGACTCCTCGCCGACGTCCTTCGCCGTCTGGCTGATCTCCTGGCCGGTGATGGGGTCGCCGCCCAGGCCCAGCGAATTGACGTAGGTGGCCGCGGTCTCCGCGGTGCCGCCCGTCTTCGCGAGCGGCGCGTTCATGGCGAAGTAGAAGTGCTGGTTGATGATCGACGCGGTGATCAGCGCCATGATCGCGACGAAGGACTCGGTGAGCATGCCGCCGTAGCCGATCAGCCGCATCTGGCCCTCCTTCTCCAGCAGCTTCGGCGTGGTGCCGGAGCTGACCAGGGAGTGGAAGCCGGAGAGGGCGCCGCACGCGATGGTGATGAACAGGAAGGGGAAGAGCGATCCGGCGAAGACGGGGCCGTCGCCGCGGGTGGCGAAGTCCGAGACCGCCGGTGCCTCCATGAGCGGCCGTGCGATGAGGATGCCCACGGCCAGCAGCACGATAGTGCCGACCTTCATGAAGGTCGAGAGATAGTCGCGCGGGGCGAGCAGCAGCCACACCGGGAGTACCGACGCGGCGAAGCCGTAGATGATGATCGCCCAGCTCAGCTGGACCGGGGTGAGGGTGAACAGGTCCTTGCCCCAGCTGCTCTCGCCCACGTAGCGGCCGCCGATCACCGCGGCGAGCAGCAGCACGCAGCCGATCAGCGAGACCTCGGAGACCCGCCCGGGGCGGAGGTAGCGGAGGTACACGCCCATGAACAGGGCGATCGGGATGGTTGCGGCGATGGAGAAGACGCCCCACGGGCTGTGCCCCAGGGCCTGCACCACGACCAGGGCGAGCACGGCGATGAGGATCGTCATGATCGCGGCGATGCCGATGATCGCGGCGGCGCCACCGACCGGTCCCAGCTCGTCGCGGATCATCTGGCCGAGTGAGCGGCCGCGGCGACGAGTGGCGACCCACAGCACCAGGTAGTCCTGGACGCAGCCCGCGACAAGGGCGCCGACGACGATCCAGATCGTTCCGGGCAGGTAGCCCATCTGCGTCGCGAGAACCGGCCCGACCAGCGGGCCGGCGCCGGCGATCGCGGCGAAGTGGTGGCCGAACAGCACGCGCCGGTCCGTCGGCAGGTAGTCCGTGCCGTTCTCCAGAACCTCGGCCGGCGTCGCATGATCGTCGCGCGGCCGCACCACTTTGAGCTCGATGAGGCGGGCGTAGAAGCGGTAGCCGACCACGTAGGTGCAGATCGCGGCGAGCACGAACCACACGGCGTTCACCGATTCGCCACGGGCGAGGGCGATCATCGCCCAGGCGACGGCGCCGACGAGCGCGATGACGCCGAAGATCACCTTGTGCTTGGTGGTGATCGGGCTGCGGTCGATGACCGCGACGGGCGGCAGTGCCGGGTCCGTGCGGACGTAAGTGATGTCGCCGTCGGTCTCCGTGGTCGACGGAGCGGTGGGAGCTGACACGAGGCCTCCTGGGAATGTGTGCGCCACGGTGGTGGTTCGCAAGCGTCATCGTTCCATCCGCGGGCCGCGGGCGCGGGCGATTCGCGCTGGATCGCGGCACGTAGAATGAGGCCCCGTGAGCCTTACCCTCGGAATCGTCGGACTGCCCAACGTCGGCAAGTCCACCCTGTTCAACGCCCTCACCAACAGTGAGGTGGAGGCGGCGAACTACCCGTTCGCCACCATCGAGCCGAACGTCGGCGTGGTGAACCTGCCGGACCCGCGGCTGAACCGCCTGGCAGAGATCTTCGGTTCGGAGCGGATTTTGCCCGCCACCGTGTCCTTCGTCGACATCGCCGGCATCGTCAAGGGCGCCTCCGAGGGCGAGGGCATGGGCAACCAGTTCCTCTCCAACATCCGCGAGGCCGACGCGATCTGCCAGGTGGTGCGCGTCTTCTCCGACGAGGACGTCGTGCACGTGGCCGGCAAGGTCGATCCGCTCGCCGACATCGAGACCGTCGCGACCGAGCTGATCCTGGCGGACCTGCAGACCATCGAGAAGGCGCTGCCCCGGCTCGAGAAGGAGGCCCGCAAGAACAAGGAGCTGGTCGAGACCCTCGAGGCGGTCAAGGCCGCAGAGGCTGTGCTGACCGACGGCAAGACCCTGTTCAGCGCCGGCTTCGACACCGCGCCGATCCGCGAGCTGCACCTCATGACGGCGAAGCCCTTCCTTTACGTCTTCAACGCCGACGAGGGCGTGCTCACCGATGCTGCGCGTCGCGCGGAGCTCGCTGCGGCCGTCGCGCCCGCCGATTCCGTCTTCCTCGACGCGAAGATCGAGTCCGAGCTGCTGGAGCTCGATCCCGAGGACCAGGCCGAGATGCTCGAGTCCATCGGTCAGGACGAGCCGGGCCTCGACTCGCTGGCCCGCGCCGGCTTCCACACCCTGGGCCTGCAGACCTACCTCACCGCCGGCCCCAAGGAGTCGCGCGCCTGGACGATCCGCAAGGGCGACACCGCCCCCAAGGCCGCCGGCGTGATCCACACCGACTTCGAGAAGGGCTTCATCAAGGCCGAGATCGTCTCCTTCGCCGACCTCGACGCCCATGGCACCATGGCCGCCGCGAAGGCCGCCGGCAAGGTCCGCATGGAGGGCAAGGACTACGTCATGTCCGACGGTGACGTGGTCGAGTTCCGCTTCAACGTGTAGTCGGTCCGGCGCTCCAGAGCGACGCAGCATGCAATGATCGCAATGTGCAGTTCGCGATGCGTTACGACCGCTGGTACCGACCGATCGCCACCGCGATGGGTCTCGGTCCCCGACGGACGAGCGTCCTCGTGGACGGCGAGTTCTTGCGCATCAAGTGCGGTTGGGCCTTCCGGCTCGAGGTGCCACTGGCGAACATCATGTCGGCGCGGGCGAGTGCGCGTCGCCCGCTGGCCTGGGGCGTCCATTCCGCGGGCGATCTGTGGGTCGTCAACGCCTCGCGCGACGGCATCGTGATTCTCGAATTCCGCCGTCCCGTCACTTCGAAGTCCGTGCAACGCATGAGCACTCGATGGGGCGAGGTCCGCTCCCTCTACTTGAGCCTCGACGATCCCGACGGCTTCGTCGCAGCGGTCGCCTAGCGGATCGGGCTACCGTCATCGTTCTCGTGACACGGGTCCCGGATCGCGGACTGCGTCCAGCGCGGCCTTCGGGCGCGACAGCCCGACCTCGCGGACCCAGTTGCGCACCGTCAGATAGACGCCGGCGTCGGATCCGGCTTCGGCGCCCACCGCGTCGATGCCCTGCGCGCGGCACAGCGCGACGGCACGGCGCAGGTGGAAGTCCTGCGTCACGAGGACGGCCTCCTTGATGTCGAAGACGGAAGCTGCGCGGGCGCAGGTGTTGTAGGTCGTCACGCCGAAGCGATCGTCGGTGATCGCCCTTCCGTCGACACCGCGGTCCACCAGGTACTTCCGCATCGCGGTGACTTCGTCGCCCTTCGTCGACGCCGCATGTCCGGAGACGAGCACGCGCTGGGCACGGTTCTCCCGCAGAATGGTCAGCGCGGTCTCGAGGCGCTCGCGCAGGTACACCGACGGCTCTCCGTCGTTCACCCGATCGCCCAGCACGATCACCCACTGACGTGATCCGTCCGACGTGATCCGCGAACTGCTCGCCCACTGCACCCAGACGGTCGAGGCCGCGACGATGATCACGACCACGATCACGACGTACCGGATCAGCCGGCGCACCACTGCAAACACCGGACCGAGCGTACCGACGACGCGGCCGCCCGACCGCCTTCAGCGCGGAGTGAGTACGAAGACCCTGGCGCCACCGTCGAACGCCCGCCGCAGGTCGTCGGGGTCGGGGGAGCCGTCTGCGGTGAAGTCGATGTGGTTGAACGAGGCGAAGTTCTTGTTGTCGGCCGCGATCACGCCGTACAGCTCGATCACCCCGGCCTCATCGGAGACCACCCGCACGTCGGCGGTCCTGCGCCGACCGGCGAGCTGGATATCGATCGGTTCACCGCTGCGCAGGTTCTTCCCCCAGGCGAACGGCGAGCCGACCAGCAGATTCCCGTCGTGCTTGGTGTACGCGACCGGCACCTCGAAGACCTTGCCGGACTTCCGCCCCACCACGTACAGCGTGAGTAGGCGCTCACCGAGGAACTTCGATACACCGGGAGCCTTCAGCAGGGTTCGCATCATGGCGTTCATGACGCCCTGCAGCGGCATGGTGCTGGCGGTTCCCGCGCTCCGGCTCATACCTCGACGGTAGACCCGGCCACCCGGCTCCGGCCAGGGCCGCGGCGCTCGTGAAAACCGCGGAATCCAGGCATACAAGGCCAAATTTGGCTTCGTATGGCCTGAGAACGCCGGATTCACGAAGGAGCCGGCCCTGGATGTCGAAAAACCTGTCGGAGGTTCGTCGTATAGATGACGGCGACGAACGCCGGTCGTCGAAAAACGACTTCGAGGAATCGACCATGACCACGCACACTGAACAGATGGACCATCCCCCGACCGATCTGACGACGCCCGCCGACGAGCGGTCAGCGCAGGCCGGGCGCACGCCGCTGGTGATCAAACTGCTGGTCGCGGCCACGTTCGTCGTGATCCTCAACGAGACCATCATGATCAACGCGATCCCGCGCCTGATGGTCGACTTCCACGTCGACGCCCGCGCGGCGCAGTGGCTCTCCACCGTCTTCATGCTCACGATGGCCGCGGTCATCCCGGTCACCGGCTGGTTCCTGCAGCGGGTCAGTACCCGCACGGCCTACGCCGTCGCTATGACCACCTTCAGTCTCGGCACGGCGATCGCGGCCGCGGCCCCGACGTTCGAGGTGCTCCTGGCAGCGCGCGTCGTGCAGGCGGGCGGCACGGCGGTGATGATGCCGCTGCTCATGACCACGCTGATGACCGTCGTCCCCGAAAACGACCGCGGTCGCGTGATGGGGCAGGTCACCCTGGCCATGTCGTGCGCGCCCGCGCTCGGTCCGGCGGTGTCCGGCATGATCCTGCACCTCGGCTCGTGGCGGCTGATCTTCGTCTTCGTGCTGCCGATCGCGGTGCTCGTCGGTGTCGCCGGGATGCGGCAGTTGGAGAACGTCGGCGAGACCGAGAGCACGCCGGTCAGCTGGCTCAGTGTGGCGCTCGCGGCGGGCGGTTTCGGCAGCCTGGTGTACGGCCTGAGTGAGATCGGCACCGGTGACTGGACCGGTCCCGTCCTCACCGTGATCGCCGGAGGCCTACTGATCGCCGCGTTCGCCGCCTACCAGGTGCGCCTGCAGCAGCGGGAGATGCCGCTGCTGGACCTGCGTACCCTCCGCCACCGCACCTTCGCGATCTCGCTGCTGCTGATGACCGCGGGATTCATGGCCTTCCTCGGCTCGATGATCCTGCTGCCGCTGTACCTGCAGGACCTGCGCGGCCTGTCCGAACTGCAGACCGGCCTGCTCGTGATGCCGGGTGGCCTGGCGATGGGCCTACTCGGCCCGCAGGTCGGCAAGCTCTACGACCGCGTCGGTGCACGTCCTCTCGTCATCCCCGGCGCGATCGGCATCGTGGCGGCGCTCGCCGCGCTCAGCCGCATCGGTGCGACGACGCCCTACCCGCTGATCGTCGCGATTCACGTCGCGCTCATGGTTTCGCTCGCCGCCGTCTTCACGCCGATCTTCACCGTCGGCCTGGGTGACCTGCCCGAGCACCTCTACTCGCACGGCTCGTCGCTGCTGGGCACTCTGCAACAGGTCGCCGGCGCGATCGGCACCGCCGCGCTGATCGTCGTGATGTCCAACCGTTCGGCGCACCTGGCCCAGGGCGGTTCGTCCCAGCCCGAGGCGTTCGTCGGCGGGCTGCAGTGGGCCTTCGGCGCCGCCGCGCTCATGGGTGTCGTAGTCGTCGCGTGTGCCCTGCTCCTGCCGTCCAAGTGCGACGGTGCGCAGTCGTCCGGCACGGTGCATCACTGACGGTTCGGCCTACGATCCGCCCATGTTGATCTCCACCGCCCCACAGCGCCGCCTCGGCGGCACGCACGACGAGGCGACGCCGCGCATCTGCGGCTGCTTGCGCTCGTGAACATCGACGTGAGCCTCGCGGAAGCCGAGGCGGTTGCGCAGCTCCCGGACCTGCTGCGCCGGACACCGTCGACCCGCCGACCGAAGGAATGATCATGGATCTGTTCGCACGCCTCGCTGTGACCGACCTGCGGCGCGCGATCGCATGGGGAGACAAGCTCTTCGGCGAGGTGGAGTCGTTCGCGCCGAACGACACCGAACACGTCTGGACGTTGGGCGAGCACCTCCACGTCTACGCGGAATTGCTCCCGCGGCATGCCGGGCATTGCGCGGTCACCCTCTTCCTCGACGACGTCGAGTCGTTCCTCGCCGCAGCAGCGGACCGTGGCCTGCTGCCGGATTCGGAGGAGGTCTACGAGAACGGCGTCCGCAAGGCGATCTTCCTCGACCCCGACGGTAACGAGGTCGGGATCGGCGGTGCGCCCGCGTAACCCGCCTACGTGGCAGTCGCTGACGACAAACGCGAGGATCATGGCACGCATGGCACTGCATGTACGAACCACGTTGGAGCCCGTAGGGCCGGCGACCGCCATTGAGCTGACCGATGCGCAGGTCGAGGAGCTCGGGGGAGGGAAGCGCGCCGCCGTGCGGGTCGTCATCGGCGACAAGTCGGCACGCCTGCGCCTCGCGGGCATGGGTGGCTGCAACCTGATCGGCCTGTCGAAGGCAGCCCGCAAGGAGCTGGGCGTCGAGATCGGGGATACCGTCGAGGCCGTGATCGAGCTCGACGGTGCCGAGCGCACCGTCGACCTGCCGGACGACCTGGCGGCCGCCCTGGACGAGCACGGCCTGCGACCCGCGTTCGACGCGCTCAGCTACACCCGGCGCAAGGAAGCGGCGCGGGGCATCGCGGACGCGAAGCGGGCCGAGACGCGTGAGCGCCGAGTCGCCGCTGTGGTCGACGGCCTCCGCGGGACCGCCTGAGCGGTTCGCGGTCTACCGTCCCGCTGTGACGAGTGGGTCCGTGCCGCGGCCCTGCGGCAACGGGATCCGCCTGCCGCGCACCAGGATCGTGATCTCCCTGGTGAGGCTCATCGCGAGAGCGGCCAGGAGGAAGAACGCGGCCACCCCGTCCGCGCTGCCGTGGATGCGCTCGAGGAAGCCGCCGAATCGAATGGCGAAGGACTGCGAATGCTCCAGGGCGGCGATGAAGGCGCAGCGGCCCAGGAGGACGACCAGCCAGATCCCGAGGTACGGCACGCCGGCCCGGGTGACGAGGTGTCTACCCCGGCGCGGGTCGCGTTCCACAGCCATCACGGCGTTGAGGGCGAGCCCGCAGGCGGCGCCGAAGGCGATACCAGCCGCGACCAGCGTGCCGTCGCCCGACGCGTACTGGTGGTGCCCGCTGCCGAGCACCAGGTATCCCATCACTGCGCTGGTGACGAAGGGCATCACCGCGAGGAACACCGTGTGCCGGCGCGTACCGAGCTGCGTCGTCAACACCAGGGTCAGGAAGATCGCCGCCACGATCAGGGCGTCCGTCATGATTGTCCTCTCATCGCCGAGTTAGCACGGTGCTGCTAAATCAATGTAGCAGAGACGTGCTATAAAAAGACATGCCCAAAGTCGTCGACCCCGCCGAGCGCAGGAACGCGATCGCGGCCGCGGCGATCGAGACCATCGCACGGGGTGGGCTCGACAAAGCGACGCTCGCGAACGTCGCGGCGCAGGCCGGACTCGCGGTCGGTTCGGTCCGGCACTACTTCGAAGGCCAGGCGTCGATGATCGAGTTCGCGATGCGGTGGCTGGCCGATCGGATCGGAGCACGAGTGCTCGCCATCGCCGGACCGGTCCTCGCCGGTGAGGTGGGCACCATGGCCGAGCGGCGCCGCGCCACCGTCGACCTGCTGTGCGAGTTGCTGCCGCTCGACGAGACCCGGCGCCGCGAGGTGACGGCCTGGCTCGCGCTGAGCGCAGCCGCGGTCTACCGACCCGGCCTGCGTCCGATCGTCGACGACATGCACGAGTCGGTACGTGGGCTGACCCGGGTCATCGTTGAGCGGTCCCGTGCTGCCGGTCTGTCCGACGGGGATGATGCCGATCTCGACGCCGACGTGGAGCGTCTCGCCGCGCTCATCGACGGCCTGGCCGTCGACGCGATACTGCGCCCGGACCGTTATTCGCCGCAGCGGATGCGCTCCGTGGTCGAGCGTCAGCTGGACCGTCTCGGGTCGCCCGGTGCGGACCGCACGTAGCATCGCGGTGTCGCCCCCGAGACCTCAGGAGACCCACGATGACCCAGTACCGCGCCCTTCTCGCCGAACTCGCGGACGACGCAGTCGCCACCCGCATCGAGCTCCGTGAACCCGCAGCGCTGGAGCCCGGTCACCTGCGGATCGCCGTCGAGTTCTCCGGCGTGAACTTCAAGGACGCGTTGGCTCTCACGCCCGGCGGCGGAGTGGTGCGTCAGTACCCGATCGTCCCCGGCATCGACATCGCCGGCACGGTCCTGGAATCCGCCTCCGACGAGTTCGCTGCGGGTGACCGCGTCGTCGCGCACGGCTACGAGATCGGTACGGCCCGCGACGGCGGATACGCCGAGCAGGCCGTCGTCCCGGCCGAGTGGGCGGTGAAGCTGACCGCGCTGAGCACCCGCGAGGCCGCCGCGATCGGCACCGCCGGATTCACTGCGGCGATGAGCGTCGCGGCCATCGTCGATGCCGGCGTCGTGCCCGCGGACGGTCCCGTCGTCGTCACCGGCGCCACCGGCGGCGTCGGTTCGACGGCCATCGACCTGCTCGCGAGCCTCGGCTACGAGGTCGTGGCCTCGTCGGGCAAGCCCGGCGCCACCGACCACCTGCATGCTCTCGGCGCCCACGAGGTCATCGGCCGCCTGCCGCTCGACCCCGACGCCAAGCCCCGGCCTCTCGGTCGGAGCCGCTGGGCGGCCGCCGTCGACTGCGTGGGCGGCGCAGCCCTCGCCGATGTCATCAGCACTCTCAATTACGGCGGCGTCGTCGCGGCCAGCGGCCTGACCGGCGGCGCGGGCCTGAAGACCACGGTCATGCCGTTCATCCTCCGCGGTGTCACGCTCGCGGGTATCGATTCGGTGCAGATGCCGATCGCGCCGCGCCGGGCTCTGTGGGCGCGGATCGAGTCGGACCTGCGCCCGCGCCACCTCGACCTCGTCGCCAACGACATCGGGATCGACGGGGTCCGTGTCGTCGTCGACGCACTCCGCGCCGGCGAGTACACGGGCCGTGCCGTCGTCGACCTCAGCCGCGGCTGGTGATCTCCGGATCGCGAAATCAGGTCGAGAACAGACCTGTGGACTGACTACGGTCGACCCATGACCGTCAGGCAGATCCAAGTCACCTTCGATTGCGCGAACCCGAAGCGCGTGGCGCTGTTCTGGTGCGAGGCGCTGGGCTACGTCGTGCCGCCGCCCCCACCGGGATTCGCCGACTGGGACGCCTTCGAGGCGACCCTGCCGCCCGAGGCGCACGGCTCCGCCTTCGCCTGCGTCGACCCGAACGGCGTCGGCCCGCGTCTCTACTTCCAACGTGTTCCCGAGGGCAAGACGGTCAAGAACCGTGTGCACCTCGACGTGCGTGTCGGCACCGGGATGGTGGGTGCCGAGCGGCTCGCCGCGCTCGAGGCGGAGGGTGCCCGGCTGGAGAAGCTCGGAGCGAAGCGTCTCTACCTGCAGGAGGCGGACGGCGAGAACGAATCCTGCCTCACCATGGCCGACGTCGAGGGCAACGAATTCTGCCTCGACTGATCGCTTCGCCCTGGACGAACGGGGTGGCCGAAGTCTCAGTCGGCGTGGACACTGGAGACGAGTGGGTCCCTACGGCTCGAGGAGTCAGTGATGGCAGGCAACGAGAATCCCTTCGGGTTCGGGCCGGGAGAGTTCGACGACCTGGCCCGCGAGGCCCGTGACATGATCGGGCGCATCGTCGGCGGCCCGGGGCGCGAGGCCTTCTCCGGGCTGTTCGACGAAGCCCGTCGCGCGAAACGCGAGCCGGAGACAGCGGGCGAGACCGGCGACGGAGTGTGGGCGGTCATCGCCAACGCCGAGGACGGCAGCGCCCGCGTCGAGCAGGTCTACGCCACCGAGATCGACGCGCTGCGTGCCAACCAGCACAACACCGATGCGACCAGGAAGGTCCGGTTCCTGCCCTACGGGATCGCGGTCAGCGCGCTCGACGACTGAGCGTCACTCCTCGCGACCCGCGGTCGCCTCCGGCGTCGTGGTCGGGACGGCCGCACCGGCCGCGGTCTCCGGGCGGAGCCACAGCCAGGTTCCGATGATCGCCATGATCGCGGTGCCGATCGTCGCTATCCACCACTTCGGAGTCACCAGGAAGAGGATCACCGCACACACGGCCATGCTGCCGATCGCCATGTACTTGGCCTTGCGGCTGACGGAACCCGTCGCCTGCCAGTCCCGGATCATCGGGCCGAAGACGCGGTGTTCCAGGAGCTTGCGGTGCAGTGTGTCCGAACCGCGGGCGGCGCAGTACGCCGCGATGAGGATGAACACCGTGGTCGGCATGAGGGGAACCACGACGCCGACGATGCCGAGCCCCAACGCGACGTAGGCGCAGACCCACCACATCCATCTCAGTCGGGACTTTTGCGCCATTCCTCCAGTGTAGGGATCAGGCGTCGCCGTGCTCCACGAGCCAGTCGAGCAGGGCCGAGGTCTCGCGCCAGTGCTTGCGGATCTGTGGGACCAGCTTCGGTGTGTGGATGATCTCCTCGAAGCCGTAGTCCCGCATGGCGCTGAGCGACTTGTGTCGCAGCAGTTCGATTCTCGGATGATCGGCGTCCCACCCGCGCGGGGAGGTCTTGAGCGTCTCGCCGCCGATCTCCCAGCCCTTGCGTCGCAGCTTGCCGATGATCTGCTCCAGTGCGGGCCCGTACAGGTCGTTGTCGATCGCCTTCCGGAAGGCCGCGAGCCGGGTGGGGCTCGCTTCGTAGAAGCCGGCGCCGACGCGGACGCCGGGTGCGCCGATCTGGATGTAGTAGCCCGTCGCCGGACCGACCGCGACGAACGCGCCCTGGTGGGTCTTGTACGGCGTCTTGTCCTTGGAGAAGCGCACGTCCCGGTACGGACGGAAGATCTTGGCGGTGCCGAACTCGTCCGCAAGCTCCTCGGTCAGCGCGGCCATCGGAGCGGCGACGGCGGTCTTGTAGACGTCCTTGTGCGCCTCCCAGAAGACCTTCGAGTTGTCGGCCTCGAGGTCGTCGTAGAAGTCCAGCGCCGCCTCGGGGAATCCGGTGAAGCTCATGCCGTCAGGCTAGCCTTGGAGCATGAAACCCGGTGACACCGCGCCCGACTTCGAACTGCCCGATCAGGACGGCACGCCGCGGAAGCTGAGCGACCTGCTCGCCGCCGGCCCCGTCGCACTGTTCTTCTACCCGGCTGCCTTCACGCCGGGCTGCACCAAGGAGGCGTGCCACTTCCGCGATCTCGCCGCCGAGTTCGCCGAGGCGGGGGTGCAGCGGGTCGGTATCAGCCGCGACGCCGTCGCCAAACAGTCCGACTGGACCGCCAAGCACGGCCTCGACTACCCGCTCCTCTCGGACGAGGACGGCGCCGTCGCGGCGGCCTTCGGGGTCAAGCGCGACGGCTTGCTCAAGCTGGCCGGCATGCCGACCAAGCGCACCACCTTCGCGATCCGTACCGACGGCACCGTCGCCGATGTGATCGCCTCCGAGGTGAACATGCAGGTCCACGCCGACCGGGCCCTCGCCGCCCTGCGCGGCTGAACCGCCCCCGACTGATCGCCGCAGAGCGAGCCCCGGGCTATTCGACGGGCCGTGCCGCGACCCACGCGCCGAGCGGGTCGTACGCCTTCCGGATCCGCAGCAGCCGCGCGTAGGTGTCGGCAGGGAAGGCGCCGGCGCCACTGCGCGGGCGTTCGTCGAAGTTGCTCAGCGCACGCCCCGTGGACCACGGCCCCATGGCCGACACCACTGCCGAGGTGTCGGCGAGCCCGCGGGCCGCGAGCTCGGGCGTCGCGGCGATGGAGGCCGTGAACAGCGCGTAGTCGCCGTCCACCCGGTCGAGCGCCGCGTCGATCGGGCGAGCCAGCGCCCCGCCGAGATGGCGCAATTCGGCGAACATCAGTGAACTGTCCGCGGCGGTCCCCGCGTCGACGAATGCTCCGGCGGCTTCGGCGGTGAGCGGCCCGAGCAGGGCGTGATCGGTCACCGTCGGCGTGGGGCCGGGCGGGTCCATGTGCACGGCGAGGAGCGCCGCGGCGGGGATCCGCCCGACGGTGTCCATCTCGGGTGCGAGATCGCGCAGGGGCGCCAGGATCTCGGCCGCCGCGTCGTCGTCCGCGAGCACCGCACCGTCGATCACCACGAGCCTGCGGCCGCGCAGGAAGTCCGGCAGTTCGGGCAGGGGCGGGAAGTTCATCAGGCGGAGCGAGGTGGTCGCGGTCTCCGGCGCGTTCGCGGACCACGCGATCCACGCGGGGACGATCTGCGCGGCAGCGCCGATGTCCCACAGCATCATCCCCGCGACCACGTCGGTAAACGGCAGGAGATCGATCTCGACGGCGATCACCGTGCCGAAGCTGCCTCCGCCGCCCTTCAGTGCCCAGAACAGGTCCGGGTTCTCCTCCGACGATGCCCGGCGCACGTCGCCGTCGGAGGTCACCACGTCAAAGGCGCGGACGGCGGACGTGCCGAGGCCGTGGGCGCGGCTGTAGAAAGAGAGGCCGCCGCCGAGCAGGAAGCCGATCGCGGAGACGTCGCCCGCGCTCCCGTGGAGCGCGGTGAGCCCGTGCGGAGCGCAGGTCGCCAGCACGTCCCGCCAGAGCGTCCCGCCGACGATCCGCGCGGTGCGCCGAACGGGATCGACGGTGACGCCGGTGTATTCGTGCACTCGCAACAGAAGTGCGCCGTCGAGTGCATCGGGGGTCAGGGCCGAGGCGGCGTGCCCGGTGCTCTGCGGGGCGATGCGCAGACCGTGTGCGACGGCCTCTCTGACCATGGTGACCAGTTCCCCCTCGCTGCGGGGCACGCCGACGAGCGCCGGCTGCTGCGCTACGGCCACGTTCCACGGGGTGGTGGCGATCGAGTACTCCAGCTGCCCGGGGAGGTGGACGGGGCCGGACTGGACGACGGGGGAGAGATCGACGGGGTGGATCATGGTGTGATTCCTTCATCTTCCGCGTACCGCCGGGTGGCGGTCGCACGTGCAAGCGTGGCGCCCGCGCGGCGCGCGGACCATCCCGCGACGGCGGGGAAACCGGTACCCCAGAAAGATGGGATTCCCCTGGTGCCAACGGCGGAGGATACTGGGGCGATGATCGCCAGCCTCACCGCCGAGCGGGTCCGCGGCGACGTGGAGGTGCTCTCCCGTGCGGGCCTCGGAATCGACGACTTCCTGTCCGAGGCCGTCACCGCGGTCCGGCGGGCCGTGCCGTGGGTGGGTGCGTGCGTCGGCACCCATGATCCTGCGTCGCTGATGCTCACCAGCGCCCGCAAGTACGGATCGCTCGTGGCCAATCACGACCACGACATGCTGTGGGGAACTCTGGAATACGGTGCGGCGGAATCGACCTCGTTCCGCTCTCTGGCGTTCGAGAACGTGCGCGCGGTGTCCATGCTGCAGTTGCCGCGTGAGGTCATCGCCTCCTCGCCGCGGATGAACCGGCTGATGCGCCCCGTGTACGGCTTCGCGGACGAGGCGCGGCTCGTCTTCCGCGACTCCGCCGGCGTGTGGGGCTGCCTCGCGGTTTTCCGGGGCGGCGCCGCTCGCTTCTCCGATGACGACGTGGACTTCCTCGGCAGCCTGTCGGAATCCTTCGCCCGCGGTGTGCGCGGCGGCATCCTCACGCGCCTCGGCGCGGGCACGGGGGAGGACCTGTCGAACAACGGTCCCGCGGTCGTGATGGTGGACTCGGCCGGCGAGATCTCCCAGATCAGCCGTGGCGCGGAGGCCCTGCTGCGCACCCTCGCCACCACGGTTCACGACGGTGACCCGCGCGGTCTGGTCATCGGACTCGCCGCCGCTGCGCGCCGTGCTGGCGATACGTCGGGCGCGCCGCTCCCGCGGGCGCGGGTGCGCACCCCGTCGGGGCACTGGCTGGTGTTGCACGCCTCGCCGATGGACTGCCGCGACGGCGCGACGGGCGATGTCGTGGTCACGATCGAGGAGGCCCGCCCGCCCGAGATCGTCGCACTGGTGGTGGCGGCCTTCGGGCTCACGCAACGCGAACGAGACGTCACGCGGATGGTGTTGCAGGGCTGCGATACCAAGGAGATCGCCGCCGCTCTCCACCTGTCGGGATACACCGTGCAGGACCATCTCAAATCCGTGTTCGCCAAGGCCGGGGTCCGCAGCCGGCGTGAGCTCATCGCGCGGATCTACTTCGATCAATACGTTCCCCGCATGGGCGCGGAGACCATGCCGAACGGATTCTTCGCGCCGGCCGTCGAGGCCGCACCCTGAGCGGACGCCCGGCGGACGAGAGCGACCGGGCGGACCTGGAAGAATGACCGGGGTGATCACCCTCCGCGACGGATCCGACGCCGACTATCCCGCGCTCGTGCAGGTCTGGCGGAGCTCCGTCGACGCGACGCACCACTTCCTCGCCGATGCCGACCGCGACGCCATCGAGGCACGCCTCGCGAGTGACTACTTCCCGCAGGTCCGGCTCACGGTCGCGGAGGTCGACGGTGCCGTGGCCGGCTTCTCGGGGACCGCGGGGGAGGACCTCGCGATGTTGTTCGTTCACGCCGACGCCCGTGGCGGCGGCGTCGGGCGAACGCTCCTCGGCCACGCGATCCTTGAGCAGGGCGTGCGCACCGTCGACGTGAACGAGCAGAACGATCAGGCCGTCGGCTTCTACGCGCACAGCGGCTTCACCGTGACCGGCCGGAGCGAGACCGACGGCGACGGACTGCCGTACCCCCTCCTGCACCTGGCTCTCGGTTCGGCCTAACCGGCGCAGCTGTCGCGCGAGGCCCGCGCGACGATCGCGACCGCGCGTCGCAGCGCCTCGGCATCATCGGGCGACAGCGGCCCGAGCAGATCCGCCTCGGCGGCAGCCACCGCGACCCCGACTTCGCGCAGCGTCGCGAGTCCCGCATCGGTGGGGACGACGCGGCGTGCCCGGCGGTCGGTCGGCGAGGGATCGCGGCGCACCAGCCCCGCCTCGACGAGGTCGTCGACGACGTACGGCATCACGGACTTGTCGATGAGGAGGTACTCGGCGAGCGCCAGCTGCGTGGGCAGGTCGTAGGTCGCGGCGGCGTAGAGCGTCTGATAGCCGCGTACCCCGCGGGGGATCCGGTCGAGGATCGGGGCCACCGCTTCCGCGTAGGCCTTGTTCAACACCCCCACGGACCAGCCGAAATCGCAGGTCTCCTCGTGCGTCGCCATCCCGTGAGGCTAGCAGGCGCGACATATCGATTGAAATACATATCAGTTGTGGTACGGTTCAGTTGTCAAGCAAATCAATGTCGAGGAGAACATCATGAGCCGCATCCTGGTCGTCACCACCAGCGTCCCCTCCTACGCGGTGAGCGGACGCCGCACCGGCCTCTGGCTGGGCGAACTCACTCACTTCGTGGACGCCGTCGAAGCGGCGGGCCACACCACCGTCATCGCGAGCATCGACGGTGGCTTCGTGCCGATCGACCCCGAGTCGCTCAGTCACGAGGTCCTGGCGCAGGGCGGCACGCGCGCCCGCTACGACGACCCCGCCTTCATGGACCGGCTGCGGAACACGCCGTCGCTCAGCGATGTCGACGCCACGGACTTCGACGCGATCTACCTCACCGGCGGGCACGGCGTGATGTTCGACTTCCCGACCGACGAGCGCCTGGCGGCCCTGCTGCGCGAGTTCGACGAGGCGGGCAAGATCGTCTCCGCCGTCTGCCACGGCACCGCGGGCCTGCTCGGTGCCACCAAGGCCGACGGTGCGCCGCTCATCGCCGGCCGCCGGATCGCCGGATTCTCCTGGAATGAGGAGGTGCTGGCGGGTCTCGAGGCCATCGTTCCGTTCAACCTCGAGGAGCGGATCGCCGAGCGCGGCGCCACCTACGTCGAGGCCGATGAGGCCTGGGCCCCGTTCGCCGTCACCGACGGCACCGTCGTGACCGGTCAGAACCCGGCCAGCGCGCACCCCGTCGCCGAGGGTGTGCTGGCCCTGCTCGCGACCCGCTGAAAAGAAATCCTGGCGGCTGTCGATTCCGCGTCGCCCCGATCGTCATCACTGTGCCCCGCCCCTGGGGCACAGTGGACATCAGGAGGAATCATGCATTACGCACTACTGCTCAACAACGCCGAGCCCGGCGAGGGCGACAACCCCGACGTGCCGGTGGAGGCCATGCTGCAGATGCAGCGAGCGATGGCGGATTACACCGCCGCGCTGCAGGCCGCGGGCGTGCTCGTCAGCGCTGAGATCCTGGAACCGCAGGCGCGGACGGTCACCGTCACCCGCCGTGACGGTGACCTGCGCATCCAGGACGGCCCATTCGCCGACACCCGGGAGGCGCTCGCCGGCGTCTTCCTGCTCGACGTGCCGGACCAGGACGCCGCGATCGCCTGGGCGGAGAAGCACCCCGCCACCCAGTACGCGGTGATCGAGGTCCGCAAGGTCGCCGCGGCGTGCGACGAGGGCATCTGGAACGCCAACGCCTGCACGGACTGATGGACGCCCACGCGCAGGTGCGGGCGGAGACCGCCGCCCGCACCTCGTACGGCCGGCTGCTGGCGCTCCTCGCCGCGCGTACGCACGACGTCGCCGCCGCGGAGGACGCTCTCGCGGACGCCTTCGAGCGGGCCCTCACGCGGTGGCCGCTCGACGGTGTGCCCGCCGACCCGGACGCCTGGCTGCTCACCGTGGCGCGGAACCGTCAGCGCGACAGGTGGCGCTCCGCCGCGGAGCGCACGTCCGTCCTCTTCGACGAGGCCGTACACGACTCTCCCGCCCCCGGCGCCGTTCCCGACCGACGGCTGCAGCTGCTCCTCGTCTGCGCGCACCCCGACCTCGCGGACGCGAGTGTGCCGCTCATGCTCAACACCGTCCTGGGTTTCACCGCCGAACGGATCGGGGCGGCGTTCCTGATCCCCACCGCGACGATGGCCGCACGCCTCACGCGTGCGAAGAAGCGGATCGCGCGCGATCGCATCCCCTTCGCGGTGCCGGAGAACGGGCGGCTCGCCGAACGGCTCAGCCCGGTCCTGGAGGCCGTCTACGGCTCTTACGCCATCGAATGGCCGACGCCCCCGCGGGAGCGGCACGCGCTGCTGCTCGGCCTCGGCGGAACCATCGCCGCCGCCGCTCCGTCGGTCGCCGAGGCGCACGGTCTCACCGCGCTTATGTACCTCTCCAGTGCCCGCCTGCCGGCCCGCGTCGACGAGGACGGGAAATACGTCCCACTGCCGCAGCAGGATCCGGGACGGTGGGACCGTGACTTGATCGCCGCGGGCCACCGGCACCTGCGGGCCGCGCATGCGCTCGGCACCGTCGGCCGGTTCCAGCTGGAGGCGGCGATCGGTGCCGTGCATTGCGCGCGGCGGCCAGGGGAGCCTCCTGACTGGGCGAATCTGCGCTCCCTCTACGACTCCCTCGTCGCCCTCGCCCCGACCCGCGGGGCCGCCGTCGCTCGGGCCGCCGTCGTCGCCGAGATCGACGGTGCGCGTGCCGGTCTGGCGGAGCTCGACGCGGTGGACGGTACGGAGCGGCTGCAGGCCGCGTGGGCGCTGCGCGCGCACCTGCTGCAGCGCGCCGGCGATCCATCGGCAGAGGCTGCGTACGACAAAGCGGTGTCCCTCACGACGGACCCCGCGGAGCGCGATCATCTGCGGCGCCGCGCCCGTGGAGTCGGTCCATAACGGCGGATTCCGGACGGAATCGCTAGGGTCGGGCGCATGGCGGACAGCGATGGGATCCGGGTGGGCGACCCCGAACGACAGCGGGCCGTCGAGCTCCTCGGTGAGGCGATGGCGACCGGGTACCTCACGGTGGAGGAGTTCGACCAGCGCACGCACGAGGCCTATCGGGCGTCGAATCGCGGGGAACTGCAGGAGCTGGTGAACGACCTCCCGATCCGGGACCGCCTCTTCCCGCGCACGCTCGCGGAGCAGGCAGCGGACCGTCCGCCCGAAGAATTGGACATCGAGTGGTCGACCGTCCACCGCAAGGGCGTGTGGACGGTGCCCGCGCGGATGCGCATCGTCGGCTCCACGGGCACCGCGAAGATCGACTTCCGCAGCGCCGACTTCCCGTACGGCGGGGTGGAGATCGACGTGCAGGTCTCCTGGAGCACGCTCAAGCTGCACCTGAGCCCGACCATGCGTGTGGACGCGACGGGGATGGGGTATTCGGGCTGGAGCTCGCTCAAGGACAAGGCCGGTCCGCCCGATGGAGCCGCGGGTCCACTGCTCGTACTCCGTGGTTCCGCGTCCGCCGGAAGCACGATCCAACTTCGCCGGTGATCCGGCCGTTCTCGCGTTACGGTGAGTCGGACGAAGGAGTCTCATGGCGGATGTCTGGCAGCTGGTCCACGCGGAACGCCGCGCCCTGATCACCTTCCTGGAGGGTGTCGACGATGCCCGCTGGGACACGCCCTCACTCTGTCCCGGGTGGCGCGTGCGCGATGTCGTGGCGCATCAGATCTCGACCGCCGACACCACCCGGCTGAGCTTCATCACAGGAATGCTCCGCGCCCGCTTCGACTTCGACCGCGACAACCAGAACGGGGTCGATCGCGAACTCGGTCCGGCGCCGCAGATGCTCGAGCGGTTCCGTGCGCTCGCCGATCGCACGTCGGGCCCACCCGCCCCGCTCGATACGCGGCTCGTCGAAGTGGTCGTGCACGGCGAGGACATCCGCCGCCCGCTCGGTGCCGTCGGTGACTACCCGACGGAGGCAGTCGAGCGTGCGCTCCGGCTGCAGGCGCGTACGGGTAAAGGCATGGGCGGGGCTAAGGAGCACGTCGCGGGACTGCGGCTGCGCGCCACCGACGCCGACGTCACGCTCGGCGACGGGCCCGAGGTGACCGGTCCGCTCCTGTCCCTGCTGCTCGCCGTGAGCGGGCGCACCGTCGCCCTTGAGGAACTGAGCGGCGAGGGCCTGCCCACGCTCGCCGAGCGCGTGGCCTGAGGCTCAGCGCGCGGGAGCGATCGTGATCCGCGCGTCGATGCGGGTGATGCGGCACGTGCTGCGGGGGATGCGGAAGTCCTCATCGGTCGGGGCGTCGACGATGCGCTGCCCCGCGATCCGGACGGGCACGACGAACCGGTAGTTGAGCAGGTCGCGGTCGCCGCCCGGGGCGACGGTGCGCGCCGTGACGCGCGGTGCGTCCATGATCGAGTACTGCAGGTGCCGGTCGAGATCCCCGCGCAGCTGTTCACCCGAGAATCCGGTCTGCAGGCCGTTCTCGAACCGGACCGCGTTCGGAGCGAAGGGGACCGCTCCGGCCAGGGTGCGGTCACCGAGGGCGGCGATGTACGCGTCCGCGGCGGCGAGTTGGCGCGCGGGAGTGCAATCTGCGGCCGAGGCGGGCGCGGCGAGCGCCGCTGCCGCGAGGACGGGGATCACGGCGGGCGTGAGGCGGTGAAGGGCGGCCATGCGCTCACAGTAACCGCGGTAACGGCATCGCCCCTGCGAGTACGCCGACGACACCTCACGCAGCGCGGCATCGACTCTCAGGCGGCCTCGCGACCGTGTGCCCGCTCGGCGACGGCCGCCCCGGCGTCCTCGGCGGCGCGTTCGCGGGCGAGGTGCTGTTCCGGGACGTCGGATTCGCCGTCGACCAGCAGGAACAGATCGGAATCCACGGCGCCCATGTATCCCGCCAGGCCGTCGACCAGCTGGGCGCGCATGCCGTCGAGGTAACCGTGCTTGCGGTACGTCGATTCGCCGACGGCGCCGATCGGGAAGAAGTAGAGCCGCTTCGGGGCGGCGAGCTCGGCGCCGGAGCCCGTGTCGTCGTACGCCCAGTCGCGCGTGAAGACGCGGTCGACCCAGCCCTTGAGTGGGCCGGGGAGTCCCCACCAGTAGACGGGGAAGACGACCGCGATCGCGTCGAACGCCTCCAGGCGTCGCTGCTCGGCCCGGACGTCCTCGGGGACGGCCGAGCGGTCGCGGTAGGCGGTGTGGTCGCCGGAGCCGAACGTCGGATCGAAGCCCTCGGCGAGGAGGTCGTGGTGCTCGACCTCGGTGAATCCGCCGCGGAGCAGGCCGCGCGCGACGGCGCGGGCGGTCCGTGCGGTGGCGGAGTCGGCGTCGGGATGGGAGGTGACCACGACCGCGCGGAGCTGCTGCTGATTCGTCATACTGAGAGCATGAACTCTGACATCAATGTCATAGTCAAGCCCGGCCTCCGGATGCGCGACCTCTGCGCGCGGACGGGCGCGACGCCGCGGATGATCCGGCACTACGAGGCGACGGGGATCCTCGCGCCCGGCCGGGAGTCCAATGGCTACCGGATCTTCACCGAAGAGGACGTGCGCACCGTCGCCGACGCCCGATGCCTCATCGAGGCCGGACTGTCGGCGGCCGAGACCGCCGAGCTGATCGGCATCGTCTGCGGCGACGGCCCCCAGGCGTCCGGGGAGCTCGACGTCGCCCTCCTCCGCATCGCCGAGCGTCGGACCGTGCTCGACGAGCGGATCGCCCAGCTCGTCGCCGCCGCGACCAAGCTCGACGAGCTCCGCGACTACGTCGTCGGTGTTCGCGGCATCACCAGATGACGGCGAGCCCTGCGGCGGTCAGCGACAGCACGCCGGCGGCGTAGAACATCCCGCGCGGCACGGCCTCGCCCGTGCGCTTCTGGCGCGCGCTGCCCATGCCGAGGAGACCGCCGAGGATCAGCAGGATCACCAGCTTGATCCCGATCTTGGGGTAGTTCAGCTCGATCCCCGCCGGCCACGGCGCCGCCAGAGCGAGGCCGGTGATCAGGGAGACGAGGAGGCCGTAGTCCATGACCCGGTCGAAACGGAACCGGCCCGACGCCGCCGAAGCGACCCAGCCGCCGAAGGTGATCGCGAAGCCCACGATGTGCACGAGAACTATTACGTTGCGTAGTACTTCCATGGGGTCAGCGTAACGAACCGGACGAATCGTGCAGGCGGTACCGGGATTCACGCGGAGCGCGCCGAGGGGTTCCCTGTCCCCGCCGACGGGTCTACGGTCGAGGACATGGGTGCACTCGTTATCGTCGGAGCAGGCCTTGCAGCCGCGAAAGCGGCCGAGGCGCTGAGGGATCTGGGCCACGACGGTCCCGTCGTTCTCATCGGCGCCGAATCTCATCTGCCGTACGAGCGACCTCCGCTGTCCAAGGACTATCTGCAGGGGAAGGCCGACCGTGAGAGCGTCTTCACCTTCGACGCAGCCTGGTACGCCGATCACGATGTCACTGTGCGGACAGGCGTCCGCGCCGTCTCGCTCGACCGCGAGGCGCGCACCGTCGGCCTGGACACCGGCGAGTCCGTGCCCTACGACGATCTGATCCTCGCCACCGGCTCCCGTGCGCGGCCGCTGCCCGGGGCCGACGGGGTCCACTATCTGCGGACGCTCGACGACAGCGACGCGCTGCGGACGGTCTTCGAGAAGGGCGGCCGCCTCGGCGTCGTCGGTGCCGGCTGGATCGGGCTCGAGGCCGCCGCGGCCGCGCGCGGCGCAGGCCTGGAGGTCACCGTCGTCGAGCCCGCCGAGCAACCGCTCCTCGGCGCGCTCGGCCCCGAGCTCGGCAAGGTCTTCGCCGACCTGCATCGCGCACACGGCGTCGACCTGCGTACCGGGACCGGGGTGCGCGCCGTCGAACCCGGCGGTCGGGGCCTGGTCCTCGACGACGGGACCACGATCGAGGCCGACGCCGTGCTCGTCGGGATCGGCGCCATGCCCAACATCGAGTTCGCCGACGAGGCCGGCCTGGAGACAGCGGAGGGCGGTGTCGCCGTCGACGCCGGACTGCGCACCTCCGACCCGCACGTCTTCGCCGTCGGCGACATCGCGGCCGCCGAGAACCCGACGGTCGGCCGACGGGTCCGCGTGGAGCACTGGGCCAACGCGCTCAACCAGCCGCGCGTCGCCGCGGCGAACATTCTCGGCGGATCCGAGGTCTACGACCGCCTCCCGTACTTCTTCACCGACCAGTACCAACTCGGCATGGAGTACCTCGGCCTGTCCACCGGCTACGACGACGTGGTGATCCGCGGCGACCTGGACGCGCTGGAATTCGTGGCCTTCTGGCTGGCGGAGGGGCGCGTCCTCGCCGGAATGAACGTGAACGTGTGGGACGTGGGCGATGATGTGCGTGCGCTGATCACGTCCCGCCGGGTGGTCGACGCGGCTCGTCTCGCGGATCCCGGCGTACCGCTCGCGGAGGTCTAACACCCATGACGCCCCGACGGTCGGCGCGGGTCGCCGGCACGATCGCCGCCGCCCTCGTCAGCGTCTCGCTGTTCGCCGCCCCGGTGAGCGCGGCGCCGTCGCCGTACTGCGGCACCGCGCTGACGCCCGCGGAGAACGCGCGCATCATCGCGCTGTCCGACCCGCGCGCGCTCCCGACCGTGCCGACCTTCGCGAGCTTGGACGATCTCACGGTGCGGCAGCGCGGGATCGCCGACATCCTGGCCGCGCACCGCGACCGCCGCGGCCTGTTCGGTGTCGGCATGGACGGCGTTATCCGCGACGCGGTGACCCCGACGCAGCGGAACGAGGCGGGCCTCGACGATCCCCGCTACACGAAATCCTTGTCGATCGACCTGGTCAGCCGTTACCTGCGCGCCGTCCACGCGCAGTGGACCGGCGGCGCCGTGCCGCAGTGGTGGGGCAACTACTTCCGGCTGGCGGCGCGCTGCGAGCTGCCGGCCGGCCGGGTGGCGATGGCGGGCTACAACGCGCACATCACCGTCGACCTCGCGTACACGGTCGCGCAGACCCGGAGCACCCCTGCGAACGCGCGCGACTTCTACCGCGTCGTGGATTCGATCGCGAAGAACGGCAATGTGATCCCGGAGCGCAGCAAGCGGATCTACGGCGCCGATCTGTGGGGGCTGTGGACCTTCTACTTCTTCGGCCAGGGGCTCGACTGGGTCGTCGGTGCGGGCGTCGCCTCCAACCTGATGTTGCGGGCCGCCGACGACGGCTACAACACCCTCACCTTCGCGAACGGGCTCGCGCTGCAGAACCCCGGTGTCCGCCCCGCGACAGAGGGCGAGATCCTCGCCCTGTGGCAGACCGGCGAGATCGCCTTCGACGTCCTGTCGGGGCTCGGCGGCCTCGGCACGCCGGGCGCCCCCGCGCCGAATCCCGCGCCGACGCAACGCCCCGCACCCGCCCCCGTGCTCGCCGCGAGCGGGCGCTGATCAGCGGGGTGCGATAGTGCAGGGGTGACCTTCGAGGAACTCGTCAGCTACAACGCCTCCCTGCCGTTCAACCGCTGGGCCGGGATCGAGGTGCTCAGCGCCGACCGTGAGGAGGTCGTTCTCCGCCTCGAACGCCGCGACGACCTGTGCCAGAACGTCGGCGGCCTCCACGCCGCGCTGATCGCGGGCGTCCTGGAGAACGCCTGCGGCTACGCCCTCGCGATGCACCCCGGCGCGGGCGGCCTCGTCACCCAGATGGACACGCAGTTCCTGCGCCCCGCCCAGGGCGAGGCCTTCCTCGCCGTCGGCCGAGTGGTCAAACCCGGTAGTAAGCAGAGCTTCTCGGAGGCAGACTTCTTCGTCGAGGTCGACGGTGCGCGCGGGCCCCGGTTCGCCACGGCCCGCGCGCTCATCGTCCCCTCCTAGTTACAACGGCTCAGGACCGGAGCCGCCGGACGCCCCGGTAGATCCCGTACAGCACCACGAGGAGCGCCATCCAGGGCAGCACGGCGCCGCCGATCACGAGCAGCCACCGCCCGGCGCCGACGAGCGCGTCCCAGCCGTTGCGGAGTCCGCCCGAGAAACCGGAGCGATCCACGGTGACCTGGGGCTTCGTGATCGTCACCGTCACCGTCGAGAGCGACACCTGATCGCCGATCGAGGCGCAGCGGGACTGCAGGCTCTCGAGCTCCTGTTGCCGCGAGGTGAGCGCTGACTCGGCGGCGATCACCTGGTCGGTGCTCTCGGCCTTCGCGAGGATCGCGGTCAACCGGTCCACGGAGACCTGGGTCGCGCGGATACGCGCCTCGAGGTCCACGACGGTGCCGGTCACGTCGTCGTGCTGCAGCTGCACCGTTCCGACGGTCCCGAGCCCGCCGGCCCGGTCGATCAATTCGCTGATCCGCTCGCTGGGCAGGCGCAGGCGCAGGGTCGCGGAGGCGTTGTCGCCGCGGGTCTCCCGGCGTTCGTCGACCCGCCCATCGAACCGCTCGACAGTGGTCGCGAGGTCCTTCGCCGTCGCCGCCGGGTCCGCGCTCGTGACCCCGATCGTGCCCGTGGTGATCACCTGCCGGTTGTTGGTGATCGGGGTCGGGGTCGACGGTGCCGTCGGCGTCGCGTTCGGCGCCGCGTTCGGTGCGGCGACTCCCGCCGTGCGGGCGGGTGCTGCGGGCGCGGGAGCCACGGCGGTCTCGGTCCGGGCCGGCGCGGCGGACTCACTGGCGGAGCCGCCCAGCACGCCGGCCAGGACACCGCCGCCCACGGCCACGACGGCGATCGCGGCGGCCGCGGCCATGCCGGCGGTCCGGCGCGTGCGCCTGCGTCGTCGCGCCTGCAGATCGTCGCCGACCTCGGTCATCACTGCGGAGCGCATCGCCGCGAGCCGGTCCTCGGTGAGGACGTCGTCGAGCGTGTTCGGGGTGGTCATGACTGCTCCCTCAGGGTGCTCAGGTCGGCGCGCAGGCGGCCGCGCAGCCGGGAGACGCGGTTGCGCACGGCGGAGTGGGTCACGCCCACCTCGGCCGCGGCCCGCTCGTAGGTCTGTTCGTCCTCCACGCAGAGCCGGTAGAGGCGGCGATCGGTGGGGGACAGTGCCGCCACCGCAGCGGCGATGGCGGCGCGGATCTCGCCGGAGAGCACCTCGTCCTCCGGGGAGGGGGCGGCGCCCGGTGGCTCGGCGTCGTCGAGCGGCGCCGATCTGTCCTGGACCGCCGACAGGCGCCTGCCCGCATTCAGCGCGGTGTACCGCGCGGTGGTGAGCAGCCACGGCAGAACCGATTCATCGACTATCCGGACCGAGTCGATCCGGCGCCACAGTGTGAGGAAGGTGTCCTGGGCGACCTCCTGCGCGGCGTCGGCGTCGCGCAGTACGGAGTACGCCTGCCAGTAGACGGGGCGCACGTGGCGGTCGTGGATCGCCGCGAACGCGGAGCCGTCGCCGCCCGCGGCGCGGGCGAGGAGGGTCCGGTCCGGGGGCTCCTGGGCGGTCATCGTGGACGTCACACCCCTTCTATGTCGGCGGGGTGCGCCACCGTCTCACGGATTCGGAATCTCGGAACGTCGGGGCTCTAGAAGCTCAGGTGGATACCGGCGTCGTCGACGGTGACCGTCACCTGCGCGAGGTCGTCGACCTGGGCGTCGGGGGAGAAGCGCGCGGAGGCGGACCCCACGCCGACGACGCGCATTCCCGCGGCCTTCCCGGCGGCGATCCCGGCCTCGGAGTCCTCGAAGACGATGCATTCGGTGGGCTCGACGCCCAGCAGAGATGCACCGCGGAGGAAGCCCTCGGGATCGGGCTTGCTCGCGCGCACGTCCTCGGCGGTCACCCGGACCTGCGGCAACGGCAGTCCCGCGGCGCCCATGCGCGCGGTGGCGAGCGCGACGTCGGCGGAGGTCACGAGGGCGTGCGGCGCACCGTCGAGCGAGGCGAGGAAGGCGGGCGCCCCGGCGACGGGCACGATGCCGTCGGTATCGGC
Organism: Tsukamurella sputi; assembly: GCF_007858445.1. Classification (GTDB taxonomy): domain Bacteria; phylum Actinomycetota; class Actinomycetes; order Mycobacteriales; family Mycobacteriaceae; genus Tsukamurella; species Tsukamurella sputi. Next base: position 498,682 of record NZ_VIGV01000004.1, read on the forward strand.
CGTCTCCTGCGCGAGGAGGAGACGGTTCTCGGCGAGGTTGACCTCCGCGGGCCGGTCGGGGAGCAGTGCCGCCATCGTGGCGTGCCCCTGGCGCCCGTGCGCGACCGCGAGCACCTCCGCCGGATCGAGGCCCTTCTCGCGGGCCCACCTCGTCCAGCAGCGCTCGACGACGGCGTGCGAGTCGACCAGCGTGCCGTCCATGTCCAGCAGCAGAGCGCGACCGGTCAGCATGGAGCCTCCTTCGAGTGGGCCTGTGCGAGTGGGCTTGTGCGCCCCACCATACGGGCGCGCGGCGGTCGACGAAGGGCTGCTCGGAGAAGCGTTACGGCACAGCGTGTTCCCGGTCACAATTTAGGTCATCGCTTAAACATTGGCGCCGGGCCGCGACGGCCGGTTCACTAGTGGTCATGACCAGCTACCGTGATTTCAAGAGCCTCACCGCCGACCCGACCGCCGGCACCGTCTACGCCCGCCTCGCCGACATCCACGAGGACGCCGCGAAGCCGACCGCCGCGCCCCGTAGCGGATTCGCCGCCGCGGGCATCCGTGCCGCCCTCCAGCGCTTCGTCTCGGCGCACCCCGAGTACACCGGCCCCGCCGCGCTGCGCTTCTAGTCCCTTCCCGAACACCCTCAGGAGCGGTGGCCGTGCACCAGCCGGTCGCCGTCGGGCGTGCGCCGATAGAGCACTTCGCGCCCGCTCCTGGCACGATCGACCAGCCCGTTCTCGTGCAGGACCTTCAGGCTCTGCGACGCCGCCGACGGTGTCACCTCCAGCCGTCGCGCCAGCTCGCTGACGGCCACCGGCTCGTCCAGGGCGTGCAGCACGTCCGCCTTCGCTCCGCCGATCAGCCGTCGCAGCGCTCCCGGCGGTACCGCGCGCATCGACTCCATGAGTGTCGCGCTGCCCCGTGCCGGATAGCCGGCGTGCGGCGCCGCCGTCTCCGGTGAGTGCGCACTCACCAGTCGCGTGAGGAAGACGCTGGGAATCAGGGTGAGACCCCGCCCCGCAGAGGCGTATTCGCCCGATCCTCGGCCGTACGCGAGGTCCAGGCGCAGCCGCCCGTCGCGGTCCCACGTCAGGTTCGGGTTGAGCGAGGCGAAGAGCTGCGTCGGTCCGCCGATCGCGAGCTCCCTTCCGCGGAACGTGACATCCGACTCCAGGATCCGATTCACCGACGGCCAGATGGGGGCGATCACCACTCGGTGGTAGCGCTCCAGCGCCCCAGCGATGCGCGGCCCGGCGCGCTCCGGATCCTCCAGCAGCCGCGCCAGAGCCGGTGACGGATCGCCGCCCTCTCGCAACTCGTCCAGCTGCGTGTGGATCAGTTCGGGGTCCGTCGCGGCGATCGCGGCGAGCCCCTCGTCGAGCGAGGGGCGTGAGACGCCGAGCTCGGGCATCGGGGTGAGGAAATCAGGGATCGCGTTACCCGACGGTGCCACCAACGCGCTGACGAGTCGATGGTCGTACCGGTCGCGCTGGGCCTGCGCGTTGCTGCGCCACCGCTGCAGATGCGCGGAACTCTCGTGCGTCGTGTTCAGGTGGAACAGGCTGAGCGAGGTCTCGTTCATCGGCGCCAGCACGAAACGCACGTCCGAGAGGTCGCGGACGTCCAGCACATAGGTGAGCATGAGACGCCCAGTTTAGGCCGGTCGCCGCTCCAGCCGCCCCCGGTTCGTGACGTGGCGGTGTCAGCCACGGTTCCCGGGATTCGTGTGCACCTGCCTACTCCCGAGGAGGCGGGTGGCTATCTCGCTCGGCTCATCAGCCGCAAGAAGGCCGGCCCGATCACCGGCGCCGTGAGGGCGCGGATCATCAGGTTCTGCACCCCGAGATGCAGGCTGCTCGGTGGGGCGAACCGGGCCATTCCCGTGCGCGCCTGGCGCTGGCGCGTCGCGACGTCATCGCGCAGGTCCGCCTCCCACGCGTCGAGCGCCGCGCCGATCCTGCCGGGGTGAGCCGAGAGGCTCCGCCCCAGCCGGTCGGCACCCGCCAGGGCGAGGCCCGCGCCGTGACCGGCGAACAGCGAGACGCACCACGCGGAGTCGCCGACCAGGGCGACGTTCCCGCGGCTCCACGACTCCATGACGACCTGGCTCACGGAATCGGAGTACGCGCCGTCCGTCCGGGCGGCGTGGCGCATCGCCTCGTGGACGGGGCCGCGGAGATCGCCGAAGTGGCGAGCGAGGGCGTCCGCGGGAGAACCTGCGGCGTCGTCCGCCGCTGTCGCGGTGCGGTAGGTGAAGAACGCGGAGGGGGCGTGGGTGCGGGGCCGGAAGACGGCGGCGGTCCGGCCGACGTCGATGAACGTAGCCGCGGTCTGTTTCGGCAGTGCCTCCGGTGCAGTGTCCAGCGGGAACGCGGCAACCGCGTGCCCCAGATCGCGCACGAACGCCTCCGCAGGGCCGAAGACGAGGTCTCGGATCCCGGAGTGCAGGCCGTCCGCCCCGATGAGCAGATCGGCGTCGTGGACGGTGCCGTCGCTCAGCGTCACGCGGGCGGCGTCCTCGAGGTGGTCGACCGCGGTGACGACCGTGCCGAATCGGATCTCCACCGTCCCGGCGACGGCCTCGTGGAGCGCTTCCTCGAGGTCGCCGCGGAAGAGGGTGAGTGCTCGATCGCCGAGTGACTGCTCGGCGAGCGCGGTGGGCATGGTGAGCTTCGTGCTGCCGTCGGCGCGTACCAGGACCGAGGTGAAGATTCCCTGGTCCCGGTCGCGGAGCGCGGGCACCAGCCCCAGGCTCTCCGCCGCATCGAAGCCGGTCCCGAGGAGATTGATGAGGTAGCCACCGGTGCGCCGTGCAGGGGCGCGCTCTGCGATCAGGACCTCGTGTCCGTCGCGATGCAGGCGCAGCGCCGCGGCGAGGCCCGCGATGCCGGCTCCGGCGATGACGATCCTGAGACGGCGTGGATCTGTGTCGACGTGGTCCGGCATGGCTCCTCCAGTTTGAGCGTCTGTTCAAACCTAGTATGAGCATATGTTCATACCTGGTGCAACAGAGGTCCGGCGTGCTCGTAGAATCGACCCATGCCCAGGGGAGTCGCGATCGATGGAGCGCGCCAGCGCCTCTTCGCCGCGGCCGAGGAGGTGATCCTCCGCGGTGGCGTCGGGAGATTGACGGGGCGCGCGGTCACCGCGCAGGCCGGCGTTGCCACCGGGCTGCTGCACGCGCACTTCGGCGACTTCGACGGATTCCTCGCCGCCTACGCGGTGGATCGGAGCTTCCTGCTCGTGGCGGAGGCCGGCGAAGCGATCTCGGCCGGTGCGGGGGCGGAATCGACAGTGGCGGAGTCGCTCTGCGCGCAGCTCGACGCGTTGCCGCAGCCCGCGACCACCGCGTTCGCGCGCCTCCTTGCCGCCCGGCCGGATCTCCGCGGCCGCGCCGCGGAGGTGTTGGGCGAGGACGCCGCCGGCTTCGAGGGGGTGACGGCGGCGGTCGCCGAACGGCTCGCCGCGGCGCAGCTCGAGGGCCGGCTACGGCCGGACGTGCGCGCCGACGACCTCGCTTACGCGGTGGTCGCGGTGGCCCTGCGCGCATGGTGCGCCGGCGACTCGGACGACCGTCGGCGCACCACCGTGGCCGCGATCCTCAGCGCGTCCGTCGATGCCCCGCCGGCGGGAGACTGACGTCGGTTCCGGCTCGGTCAGGCGCGTGTGACCGCGTACTGGATGAGGTCCGGTCGGTCGCGGAGCCGCGCGATCGCCTTCCGCCCCAGCGACCACCAGAAGATCGCGCCGATCGCCGCAGCGGCCAGGGCGCCGAGCCACTCCAGTGCGCCGGGGAGGAGTGCCGCGAGCAATGCGCACGGCACGGTGGTGAGGACGAGGACGCCCATCGCACCGAAGGCCCAGCCGATCGCGGCGCCGCTGGACGAGTTGCGGGTGGAGAACGACATCATCTTCCGGGCCTCCGGTACCGGATACGGCGCGGCGGCCGAGGCGAAGGCGATCAGCCCGGCGCCCACTCCGATCATGCTGACGGTCACCGCGACCGGAACCGCGGCGCGATCGAAGCCCGCACCTCCGAAGGCGCGGACGACGACCACGGGCAGCACCGCGACCGGCGTCACCACGAGGGCCCAGGAGAGCTGCCGTCCACGAACGTCCGCTGAAGCTGCTCGAGGGATGAGCGCGATGTGCCAGAAGGACTTGCCGTCGAGCCCGTACAGGTTCAGCGCCGCCATGACCGCCATCAGGAGCACCATCCACGCGCCCCACCGGGCGTCGAACGGGAAGTTCTCGAGGAACAGTGGAAGGACGCCGCTCATGACGGCGAAGGCGATCGGGGACAGGAGCTGATACCGCCGCCGGATATCGCCGCCCCACAGGGAGAGCTCGCGTGCCACGACGGCGCCGCGCGGGCTCGCGCGCCATCCGCCGCGGAGGTATCCGCGTCGCGTGCGCCGACCGCGGGACGGCGACGGGAGCGGGATCGTGCCCGCGAACGCCCGACGGATCAGGCGCTGCCACCCGGCGAGAAGGGCCGCATCGAGTGCCGCGAGCCCGAGTACGGCGGCGACGCCGAGCATCCACTCGCCATGGGCCGCGCGTTCGACGGCCGCGATACCCCACGCGAACGGAATCACTGTGACGATGCCGAGGCCGTCCCCGGCGGCGGCGATGGCCCCGTTGAGCAGGAATTGGCCTGCGTACAGCGCGCAGAATCCGGCGACGAAGAGCAGGAGCGCCGCCTCTCGCGCGCGCCGGGTGCGGGCGGCCTGCGACAGCGCGACGGAGATGACTCGGGAGAGGGCGACGATGAGCACGAGGGTGAGGACTGCCGCGGGGACGGCGAGGACCAGTGTCACCGGCGCTCGCGCCGCCGCGTATCCGACGATCGAGAGGACGGCCAGCGCGGTGAGCGGGACCGGGATCCCGATCAGGGACGCGAGGAACAGAGCACGGGCGAGAGGCTCGGCCCGGAGCGGCAGGAGCGTGAACTGCCGGGGTTGCAGGGTGTTGTCGGAGAAGCCGGACAGGGCGGGGAGGTACGCCCACATGACGCCGATGCCGACCAGCGAGACGCCGATGAACCCGCCCGCCGACGAGCTCTTCTCGAGCCCGGCGGCCACGGCGCCGATGACGAGGCCCGTTGCGGCGAAAAACCCGAGCACGCCGAGCAGGATGTTGGCGACGAGCCTGCCGCCCGTCGATCGCCGTTTGTACAGGGTCCACTGCATCGACGTCACCACCCTGTTCAGATGACGATCGACGGCGTTCACTGCTGCAACCACGACAGTCCGCCCGTGTGCGAGGGCCCGCCGACCAGGCGGACGAAGGCCTCGTCGAGCGTGCCACCCGCGCGGATCTGCTCGACGGTGCCCGCGGCCGCGACGCGTCCGGCGTTGATCACCGCGACGTGACTGCAGAGCTCGGCGACGGTCGCCATGACGTGACTGGACAGGATCACGGTGCCGCCGCCCCGGACGTACTCCACGAGGATCGACCGGATCGTGGTGCTCGAGACGGGATCGACGGACTCGAAGGGTTCGTCGAGGACCAGGAGGCGTGGGCTGTGCAGGAGCGCCGCCGCCAGGCCGATCTTCTTGGTCATTCCCGCGGAGTAGTCCGCGATCACGGTGCGGTCGGCACCGGCGAGGCCGAGCACATGCAGTAGCTCCTCGCGGCGGACGGCGATCGTGTCCTCCGGCATGCCGCGCAACCGGCCGAGGTAGGTCAGGAGCTCAGCGCCCGTGAACTGGTCCGGGAGGGACAGTCCGTCGGGAAGCACCCCGAGTAGCTGCTTGGCGGCGGTCGGGTCCCCCCAGACGTCGATGCCGAAGACCAGGCTCCGGCCGCGCGCGGGCCGGAGCAGGCCCACCGCCATCGACAGCGAAGTGGTCTTTCCTGCGCCGTTCGGGCCGACGAGGCCGAACATCGACCCCTGCGGCACCCACAGCGACACGCCGGCCACCGCCGGCGTGCCCCCGAAAGCGACGTGCAGGTCGTCGAGGAGCAGTGCCGGCGGCGCGGGAGTGGTCATGCCCCGACGTTAGTTCACGATCTCGAACATGTCGATGTGGATCGCCGTGGGAGCCGCGTCAGGATTCGCGGAACTCCTGCGACGTGAGGCCCTGCTCCTCGGCCTTGCGCAGCTCGACGCGGCGGATCTTGCCGCTGATCGTCTTCGGCAGGTCGGCGAAGGCGATGCGGCGCACGCGCTTGTACGGCGCGAGGTGCTCGCGGCTGTAGTCGAAGATCGACTGCGCGGTCGCCTCGTCGGGGGTGAAGCCCTCGGCGAGCACGATGTAGGCCTTGGGCACCGCCAGGCGCAGCTCGTCGGGAGCGGGGACGACGGCGGCCTCGGCCACCGCGTTGTGCTCCAGCAGAACGGATTCCAGCTCGAACGGGCTGATCTTGTAGTCGCTCGACTTGAAGACGTCGTCGGTGCGCCCGACATAGGTGAGGTACCCGTCCGCGTCCTTCGAGGCCACGTCGCCGGTGTGGTAGACGCCGCCGTCCATGACCTTGGCGGTCTTCTCCGGATCGCCGTGATAACCGACCATGAGGCCGAGCGGGCGCGGGTCCAGACGCAGGCAGATCTCGCCCTCGTCGACGCCCTGCTCGCCCGTCGCTGGATCGACGAGCACCACGTCGTAGCCCGGGCACGGGCGGCCCATGGAGCCGTCCTTGAGCGGCTGACCGGGCGTGTTCGCGACCTGCACCGTGGTCTCCGTCTGGCCGAAGCCGTCGCGGATCGTCACGCCCCAGGCGTTGCGTACGCGCGAGATCACCTCGGGGTTGAGCGGCTCGCCGGCGCCCACCACGACGCGCGGCGGCGTCGTCAGCGCTCCGAGGTCGGCCTGGATCAGCATGCGCCACACCGTCGGCGGCGCGCAGAAGCTGGTCACGCCGGCCCGGTCCATCTGCTTCATCAGGGCCGCGGCGTCGAACCGGTTGTAGTTGTAGATGAAGACGCAGGCCTGCGCGATCCACGGTGTGAAGACGTTGCTCCAGGCGTGCTTGGCCCAGCCCGGCGAGCTCACGTTCAGGTGCACGTCGCCTGGGCGTAAGCCGATCCAGTACATCGTCGACAGGTGGCCCACGGGATAGCTCGCGTGCGTGTGCTCGACCAGCTTCGGCGCGCTCGTCGTGCCCGAGGTGAAGTACAGCAGCAGGGTGTCGTCGGCGTGCGTGACATGCGAGGGCGTGAAGTCCGACGGTGCCGTGTAGGCCGCCGCGAAGGACTCCCAGCCCGGCACCGGATCGCCGATCGCGATGCGCGTGACCGCGGCGTCCGACGGAACGCGCTCGGCCAGCTCGCTGCGCACGATCACGTGCTTCGCCCCGCCGCGCGCGATGCGGTCGGCGATGTCGCCCCCGGCGAGCAGGGTCGTGGCGGGGATGACGACGGCGCCCAGCTTGATCGCGGCGAGCATCACGTCCCACAGTTCGACCTGGTTCGAGAGCATGAGCAGGATCCGGTCGCCCGGGTTCACGCCGCGCTCGCGCAGCCAGTTGGCGACGCGATTGCTCCGGGCGCTCATCTCCGCGTAGCTGAACTTCGACTCGGAGCCGTCCTCCTCGACGATCCAGAGCGCGGGGGAGTCGTTGCCCTCGGCCACCCGGTCGAACCAGTCGAGGGCGAAGTTCCACTCGTCGAGCTGCGGCCAACTGAACCGCTCGCGCGCGGCGTCGTAGTCGTCGGCGAGCTCGACCAGCAGGTCGCGCGCGGCGAGGAAGTCTCGATACCCCTGTGTGCTAGCCACTTTCAGATCCTCCGGTTGATTACTTGGATATCCAAGTATATAGTGATGGCCAACACATCGCGCAAGGGCTTCGCGATGGACCTCGATCGAGAGAGAAGGACACACCATGGCTGATGTGCGCACGATCCCGCATTTCATCGACGGTCGCCGGGTGGAGGGCACCGGCCGCACCGCGGACGTCTTCGACCCGAGCACGGGTCAGGTGCAGGCCACCGTGCCGCTCGCCAGCACCGCGGAGGTCGATGACGTCGTCGCGCGCGCCAAGAAGGCGCAGGCGCAGTGGGCCGCGTTCAACCCGCAGCGCCGCGCCCGCGTGTTCATGAAGTTCATCGAGCTGGTCCACCAGAACGTGGACGAGCTCGCGTCGCTGCTGTCCAGCGAGCACGGCAAGACCGTCGCCGACGCCAAGGGCGACATCCAGCGCGGCATCGAGGTCATCGAGTTCTCCATCGGCATCCCGCACCTGCTTAAGGGCGAGTACACCGAGGGCGCCGGCACGGGCATCGACGTCTACTCGATGCGGCAGCCGCTCGGCGTCGTCGCCGGCATCACGCCCTTCAACTTCCCGGCGATGATCCCGCTGTGGAAGGCCGGCCCCGCCCTGGCCTGCGGCAACGCCTTCGTCCTCAAGCCCTCCGAGCGCGACCCCTCCGTGCCGGTGCGCCTGGCGGAGCTGTTCATCGAGGCGGGCCTGCCCGAGGGCGTCTTCCAGGTCGTCCACGGCGACAAGGAGGCGGTCGACGCGCTGCTGAACAACCCGGACGTCAAGGCCGTCGGCTTCGTCGGCAGCTCGGACATCGCGCAGTACATCTACGAGACCTGCGCCAAGAACGGCAAGCGCAGCCAGGCCTTCGGCGGCGCCAAGAACCACATGGTGATCCTCCCGGACGCCGACCTGGACCAGGCCGTCGACGCCCTCATCGGCGCCGGCTACGGCTCCGCCGGCGAGCGCTGCATGGCGATCTCGGTGGCCGTGCCCGTCGGCGAGGAGACCGCGAACCGCCTGCGCGAGCGCCTCGTCGAGCGCGTCCAGCAGCTGCGCGTGGGCCACAGCCACGACCCGAAGGCCGACTACGGCCCCCTCATCACCCCCGCCGCGGTGGAGCGCACCCGCAGCTACATCCAGCAGGGCGTGGACGCCGGCGCCGACCTCGTGGTCGACGGCCGCGAGCGCACCAGTGACGAGCTGACCTTCGGCGACGCCGACCTCTCGGGCGGCAACTACCTCGGCCCGACGCTGTTCGACCACGTCACCAAGGACATGTCGATCTACACGGACGAGATCTTCGGCCCCGTCCTGTGCATCGTTCGCGCGAACACCTACGAGGAGGCCCTCGCGCTGCCCACCGAGCACGAGTACGGCAACGGCGTGGCGATCTTCACCCGCGATGGCGATGCCGCCCGCGACTTCGTGGCCCGCGTCGAGGTCGGCATGGTCGGCGTCAACGTCCCGATCCCGGTTCCCGTGGCGTACCACACTTTCGGCGGCTGGAAGCGGTCCGGCTTCGGCGACCTCAACCAGCACGGCCCGCACTCGATCCTCTTCTACACCAAGACCAAGACGGTGACCTCGCGCTGGCCCTCGGGCATCAAGGACGGCGCGGAGTTCTCCATCCCCACGATGCACTAGGAGCACACGTGCCCTACCCGAATCTGACGGGCGACGACCTCGCCATCGTCGAGATGGCGCGCGACTTCTCCCGCAAGCGCCTCGCGCCCTACGCGCTGGAATGGGATGCCACCAAGCACTTCCCGGTGGAGGAGATGAAGGAGGCTGGCAGCCTCGGCATGGCCGCCATCTACACCCGCGAGGACGTGGGCGGGTCCGGCCTGCGCCGGCTCGACGGCGTCCGCATCTTCGAGGAGCTCGCCAAGGGTGACCCGGTGACCGCGGCCTTCATCTCGATCCACAACATGTGCACGTGGATGGTCGACACCTACGGCTCCGAGGAGCAGCGGCAGGAGTGGATCCCCAAGCTGGCGCCGATGGACGTCATGGCCAGTTACTGCCTCACCGAGCCGGGCGCCGGATCGGATGCCGCGTCGCTGACGACCAAGGCCGAGCGCGACGGTGACGACTTCGTCCTGAACGGGACGAAGCAGTTCATCTCTGGCGGCGGCGCGTCCGACCTCTACGTGGTGATGTCGCGCAGCGAGGGCGAGGGTGCCCGCGGCATCTCGACCTTCCTGGTGGACAAGGGGACCCCGGGCCTGTCCTTCGGGCCGCCCGAGGTGAAGATGGGCTGGCACAGCCAACCCACCACCCAGGTGATCTTCGAGAACGTGCGGATCCCGTCGTCCCGCATGCTGGGCGGGGCTCAGCAGGACGGCGGCGGTGCCGGCAAGGGCTTCGGCATCGCCATGAACGGCCTCAACGGCGGACGGCTCAACATCGCCGCCTGCTCGCTGGGCGGCGCACAGGCGGCGTACGACAAGGCCCTGCAGTACATGACCGAACGGGAGACCTTCGGCCGCAAGCTCATCGATGAGCCGACCATCCGCTTCACGCTTGCGGACATGGCCACCTCGATCGAGGCCTCACGCCTGATCCTCTGGCGCGCGGCCACCGCGCTCGACGAGAACGATCCGGACAAGGTCGAGCTGTGCGCCATGGCGAAGAAGTTCGTCACCGAGACGTGCTTCCAGGTCGCGGACCAGGCGCTACAGCTGCACGGCGGCTACGGCTACCTGCACGAGACGGGGATCGAGAAGATCGTCCGTGACCTGCGCGTCAACCGGATCCTCGAGGGCACCAACGAGATCATGCGGATGGTCATCGGCCGCGCCGAGGCCGCCCGCGTTCAGGGCAAGTAGGAGAGGCACTCTCATGAGCACGATCGCATTCCTCGGCCTCGGCCACATGGGCGGACCGATGGCCAAGAACCTCGTCGCCGCCGGGCACACGGTTCGCGGTTTCGACCTCGTCCCCGCGGCGCAGGACGCCGCCCGGGCGGCCGGCGTCACCGTGATCGACACGGCCGAGGAGGCCGTACAGGGCGCCGACGCTGTCGTCACGATGCTGCCGAACGGTGCCATCGTGAAGTCGGTGTACGAGGCGGTCCTCCCGCACGCCGCGCGCGGCACCCTGTTCATCGACAGCTCGACCATCTCCGTCGACGACGCCCGCGCGGTGCACGCGCTGGCCGAGGCGGCGGGCATGAAGCAGGTCGACGCCCCCGTCTCCGGCGGCGTCAAGGGTGCCGACGCCGGCACGCTGGCCTTCATGGTCGGCGGCGACGATGAGGCCTTCGCCGCGGCGCAGCCCGTACTGGATCCGATGGCGGGCAAGGTGATCCACTGCGGTGGCTCCGGCAACGGGCAGGCCGCCAAGGTGTGCAACAACATGATCCTCGCGGTCCAGCAGATAGTCGTCGGTGAGGCCTTCGTCCTCGCCGAGAAGCTGGGCCTGGCGGATCAGGCGCTGTACGACGTGGTCACGGGCGCCACCGGCAACTGCTGGTCGCTGCACACCAACTGCCCCGTGCCGGGGCCGGTGGCGGGCGCACCGTCGGGCAACGACTTCAAGCCCGGCTTCGCGACGGCCCTGATGAACAAGGATCTCGGCCTGGCCATGGACGCCGTCTCGTCCACCGGTGCGCGCGCGCCGCTCGGCACGCACGCCGCGGAGCTGTACGCTGCGTTCGCGCAGGACAACGGCGGCCTGGACTTCAGTGCGATCATCCAGACGCTGAGGTAGGAAGCACGACGAGGAAGGTGGACGCGATGGCGCAACCGGACCCCCGGGACCCGATCGCCCGCGCCCGCCGCAACTGGGAGGACGCGGGCTGGGGCGGTGACATCGCCGCAGGCATGGAGGCGGTGACCTCCGTGATGCGGGCGCACCAGATCCTGCTCGCGCGGATCGAGGCGGCGCTCAAGCCCTTCCGGCTGTCCTTCTCCCGATTCGAGCTGCTGCGGCTGCTCGCCTTCACCAAGCGCGGCGAACTGCCGATCTCGAAGGCGAGCACGCGGCTGCAGGTGCACGTCTCGTCAGTGACCCACGCGATCGACCGGCTCGGCGAGGCCGGGCTGGTGGAACGCAAACCGCACCCGACCGACGGCCGCACCACGCTCGTCGCGATCACCCCGGAGGGCAGGGAACTGGTCGAGAAGGCCACCGTCGTGCTCAACGAGGTCTTCGCCGACATCGGTATGCCCGACGACGAGTCCGCGGCGCTGGTGAGCGCCATCCGCTCGCTGCGCCGGTTCAACGGCGACTTCTGACCGCGGCCGCCGTGACCTCCGCGGCCGTCCGCACCCCGTCGTCCGACGACGCTCGCTCGTGCGGCCGCAGGGATCGCGCGCACAGGGCGAAGGCGACGGCGATGCCGGTGTGCACGAGCAGGATCAGGGCGAAGGCGTGCCGGGCGGACATTCCGCCTGCCAGCGCCGTGTAGCCCGTGCCGAGCGTCGCGACGCCCAGCGCGAACGCGGCCTGCTGCGCCGTCGAGATCAGTCCGCCGGTGAGCCCGGCGATGCGATCCGGCACAGAGCTCATGATCGTCCCGACGAGCGGGCCGAACTGCATCGCCTGTGCCGCGCCCACGAGGATCAGGGCCGGCTGGACCGCCCACGCCCAGATCTGTGGGGCCGCGAGAGCGCTCGCCGCGAGGGCCAGCAGGCCGATCGCGTTGAGCGCCGCCCCCACCGGCATCGTCCTCGCTCCGAGGCGGCGGTGGATCGTCGGCTGCCTCAGCGAGACGGACACGAAGGCGGCGCCGTAGGGGACGAGGGCCACGCCCGATGCGACGGGGCTCATGCCTAGCGCGTGTTCGCTCACCAGCGCGTACTCGAAGACCAGGGCGCCGTAGCCCGAGAAGAAGAGCAGGGCCATGAGCAGGCCGACCCGGATCGGGCGGTGCGCGAACACCGACGGCGGAAGCATCGGAGCACGGCCGGCGGCCTCGGCCCGTCGCTGTGCCGACCAGAACGCGGTCCCGGCCGCGACGGCGACGGCGAGCAGCAGCCAGGAGACCGGCGGCCAGCCGAGGGTGCCGCCCAGCGACAGCCCGACGAGCAGCGCGAGCAGTGCCACCGTCAGGAGTGCCGTGCCGCGGTAGTCGAGGGGCAGCCGGCGCTCCGCCCGGGTGTCGGGCACCGCACCGACGGCGGCCGCGGCGACGAGGGCGATCACGGCGGCGGACCACCAGACCGTCCGCCATCCGAGCCCGGCCGGATCCCAGGCCAGGAGCGCGCCGCCGAGCACCTGCCCGCCGCAGAAGCCCAGGCCGGCTGTCGCCGCGATCACGGCGATCGCGCGGCGCCGCGCCTCGCCGGACGTGGTGGCCTGCACCGTCGAGAGCACCTGGGGTGTGAACGCCGCCGCGCCGACGCCCTGCACCGCGCGCAGCACGATGAGGGACGTGACATCGGGCGCGAACCCCGCGGCGACGGACGTGACGCCGACCGCGATCAGCCCTGCGGCGAACACCCGCCGCCGTCCGCGGTTGTCGCCGAGCCTGCCGAACAGGATGAGCGCCGTCGCGAAGGTCGCCGAGAACGCCGCCAGGATGAGCGTCTGCTCCGCCGGCGATGCCGACAGCCTCCGTGCCACGTCCGGGACGGCGACGTTCGCCGAGGCGAAGAGGAAGGTCGTGAGGAAGTAGGCGAGGCCGAGAACGGCGAGGCCTCGACGGGTGAGGGGCGGTGGAGGGGTGGACATGCGCTCGACGATGCGCCGACGCCATCCGGGTATCCAGACCGCGCGGATCCTAGTAGTGACACCACCGGGCTCCACGTCGCCGACGCGCCGCGGGGCGAGGGATACTCGGTCCATGGGCACCCGCAACAACGCCGAGCTGGCGCGCTTCCTGCGCACCCGCCGTGAGCAGGTGACCCCGGAGCAGGTGGGGTTACCCGCCGGCGGCCGGCGCCGGACCCCGGGCCTGCGCCGCGAGGAGGTCGCGGCCCGCGCCCACGTCGGCGCCACCTGGTACACCTGGGTCGAGCAGGGACGTGATGTGAACCCGAGCCCCGAGGTGCTGTGTGCCGTCGCGGACGCGCTGCTGCTCGATCCGGGGGAGCGCGATCACGTGCTGCGGCTGGCCGGCCATCCGCCCGGGCCGCCCGCCGTGGAGTCCGGTGCCGCCGCCACCGTCCAGCCGGTCCTCGACGCTCTGCTGCCCAACCCCGCCGCGGTGCTCAACGCCCGGGGCGACATGGTGCTCTACAACGTGGCCTTCCGCTTCCTGATCACCGACGTCGAGGACTTCCCGCCGGAGGACCGGAACTGCCTCTGGCTGGACTTCACCGACGAGCTGTGGCTCGGCGCCTACGTCGCGGACCGGCAGGAGCTCGAGGCCGTCGTCGCGCGGACCAGGGCGCTGTACGCGAGCTCCCACGCGGACCCCGCCTGGGAGCCGATGCTCGGCCGGCTGCAGGCTGCGTCCCCGCTGTTCGCGCAGTTGTGGAACGCGGGGCTGGTGCTGGATGCGGCCGACTGGGAGAAGACGATCCGCAACCCTCGGGTGGGCGAACTGCGCCTGCAGGTGAGTACGTTCAACCTGCGGGACCGTCCCTCGCTGCGGATGCTCACCTACCTGCCGAAGGACGAGGTCACGCGCGAGCGGCTCACCCGGATCGTGCCGCCGGAGCACCGCGAGACGTGATCAGGGCGCGACGGTCAGCGGTGGCCGTCGCGGGAGAGCATGCCGGACAAGTGTTCCCGGCTCAGCCGAGCGGCCGCGGTGGCGTCGCCCCGCTCGACGGCGGCGAGCAGCTCTGCGTGCGAATCCTGGTCGTCGTCCCCGCCGAAGGGCTCGGGCCGGGACCGCAGCATGTCGACCATCGCGCGCCGCAGGTGCGCCGCGATCCCGTCGAACATCTCCAACAGGACGGGATTGTGCGCCGCGGCGATGACGGCGCGGTGGAAGTCGGTATCGGTCTCGACGTGGCGCACCAGGTCGCCTCGGTGCGCGGCGCGGATCGCGAGTGCGGCCCGGACGGCGTCGAGGTCCTCCTCGGTGCGCCGGTGCGCGGCGAGCGCGGCGGCCTCCACCTCGACCGCGATCCGTGCCTCGAGCACCGCGTCGATCGCCGCACCGTCGAGCATCGTGTCGAGGCCCGACGGGGCGTCCAGTCTGGTCACGAAGACCCCGGAGCCCTGGCGGGTGGTGAGCACGCCGATCCCCGCCAGGCGTCGGATCGCCTCGCGCACCGTCGACCGCCCTACGCCGAGTTGCGGCGCCAGGGTGGTCTCGCCGGGGAGTCGGTCACCGATCGCCCATTCGCCCGACCGGACCCGGGCGAGCAGGGCGTCGGCGGCCTGGTCGGCGAGCGATGCGCGACGGAGCGGGGGCATGCGTCGAGAATACTTCTCAGCGTGTCTGAGGAGTTGTGGTAGGGTCGTGCCCATGACGCAGCGCGACATCTCGCTTCTCCTTCCGCGCCACGGCGGGGTCTGATTCCGGGCCGGCCTCCCGCCGTGGGGAATCCGTGCCGGCCCGTGTCCTGACCCGATGAAGGAACCGTCATGCCCTTTCCCACGATCGACTCACCTCGCGGCCCCGTCCCCGGCGCGGCGCCCGCCTGGAACCGCCAGCGCGCCTCGCAGATGCCGCACCATCGCTACCGCGACGTCCACGCCCGCGTCGACGTTCCTCTGTCCGATCGCGCCTGGCCCACCCGGCGCCTGACCGCGGCGCCACTGTGGGTCCCCGTCGACCTGCGTGACGGCAACCAGGCACTGCCCGAGCCGATGGACCCCGCCCGTAAGCGCCGCTTCTTCGAACTCATGGTGGCGATGGGCTACAAGGAGATCGAGGTCGGGTACCCGTCCGCGTCGCAGACCGACTACGACTTCGTCCGGCTGATCGCGGAGTCGGACATCGCACCCGAGGACGTGACCGTGGTCGTCTTCACGCCCGCGCGCCGCGATCTGATCGAGCGGACGGTCGAGTCCGTCCGCGGGATCCGCAACGAGGTGGTCATCCACATGTACACCGCGACCGCCCCCACCTGGCGCGACGTCGTCCTGGGCCGGAGCCGCGCGGAGTTGACGGAGCTGATCCTGGACGGCGGCCGCGATCTGCTCGCATCGGCGGGAGACCTGGACGGAGTGCGCTTCGAGTTCTCGCCCGAGGTCTTCAACCTCACCGAGCCGGACTACGTACTCGAGGTCTGCGACGCGATGACCGGCCTGTGGGATGCCACTGCAGACCGCCCGGTGATCCTCAACCTGCCCGCGACGGTCGAGGTGGCGACGCCGAACGTCTACGCCGACCAGATCGAGTACATGGACCGCAACCTCGCCCGCCGCGATGCCGTGATCCTCTCGGTGCACCCCCACAACGACCGCGGGACGGGCATCGCGTGCGCGGAGCTGGCGGTGCTGGCCGGGGCGCAGCGCGTCGAGGGTTGCCTCTTCGGCAACGGCGAGCGCACGGGCAATGTCGACCTGGCGACGCTGGCGCTCAACATGTTCGCGCAGGGCATCGACCCGATGATCGACTTCTCCGACATCGACGAGGTGCGGCGCACCGTCGAGACGTGCAACGGGATCGGTGTGCACGACCGGCACCCCTACGTCGGCGACCTCGTGCACACCGCCTTCAGCGGAACCCATCAGGACGCGATCAGGAAGGGCTTCGCCGAGCACCGCGCCCGCGCCGAGGCCGAGGGGCGCGACGCGCGTGACATCGAGTGGCGGGTGCCCTACCTGCCCGTCGACCCCGCCGACATCGGCCGGACCTATGACGCCGTCATCCGCGTGAACTCCCAGTCGGGCAAGGGCGGGATGGCTTACCTGATGGAGCGCGACCTGGGTCTGGAACTGCCGAGGCGGCTGCAGATCGAGTTCGCCCGGCATGTGCAGGCCCGCGCCGACGACCAGGGCACGGAGATGGACACCGCCGCGCTGTGGGCCGTCTTCGAGGAGGCCTTCCGCGCCGAGGGTGACCGGTTCGAGCTGGTCGAATGCGTCGTGGGGCAGACCCCGGACGGCAGTGGAGTCACGGTCGGGCTCCGGGTCGACGGGACGCTGCACCGAACCGTCGTCGACGGTGCCGGGCCGGTGGAGGCGCTCGTCGCCGCGCTCGCCGAGCACGACGCCAAGATCGAGGTTCTCTCCCTGCATCAGACCTCGCTCGGACGCGGCGACGATGCGGAGGCGCTCACGCTCCTGGAGTTCCGCCGCGACGGCGAGGTGCGCTGGAGCATGGGCCGCGACCGATCAGTGCTGGCCGCGACGGCCGCCGCGGTGATCGGCGCCGCGCACATGACCGGCCGGTAACGTCGCGGGGTGCGCGGGCAACCAATAGGGTCGGTAGGCGTGCACGCAGAAGGAACCTTCACCGTCGAGCCCACGTACCCCGCGTCGCTCGCACCGCTCGCCGACCTCGCGCTGAACCTGCGTTGGGTCTGGCACGGCCCCACCCAGGACCTCTTCTCCACCGTCGCCCCCGAGGTGTGGGCGGCCACGAAGGACCCGCTCGAAGCCCTCCGCGGCGCGGATCAGGCCCGAGTGGCCGCACTCGGCGCCGACGAGGAGTTCGTCGCGCTGGTCCGCGCGCTCCACGCCGACCTGAACGATTACCTCACCCGGCCGTCGTGGGCCGACGAGCTGAAGGACGGCGCGAAGGGCATCGCCTACTTCTCGATGGAGTTCGGCGTGAGCCAGACGTTGCCGAACTACTCCGGCGGCCTCGGCGTGCTCGCGGGGGACCACCTCAAGGCGGCCTCCGACCTCGGCCTGCCGCTGGTGGCATTGGGCCTGCTGTACCGGCACGGCTACTTCCAGCAGTCGCTCTCCGCGGACGGCTGGCAGCTCGAGCAGTACCCCGAGTTCGATCCGGCGCAACTCCCGCTGCGCCCGGTGACCCTCTCGAGCGGGCAGCAACTGGTGGTGTCCGTGCCGCTGGAGGGGCGGGTGCTCAGCGCGGCCGTGTGGCGGGCGGACGTGGGCCGGATCCCGCTGCTCCTGCTGGACACCGACATCGAGAACAATGACGCGGACCTCCGGGCGGTCACCGACCGCCTCTACGGCGGCGACGCGGAACACCGGCTGCGCCAGGAGATCCTGCTCGGCATCGGCGGGGTGCGCGCCGCCCGCGCCTTCTGCGACCTCACCGGGCACCCGGGGATCGAGGTCTTCCACGCCAACGAGGGCCACGCGGGCTTCCTCGGGCTCGAGCGGATCCGCGAGCTCATGGCCACCGAGGAGCTGACGTTCGCGGAGGCGAAGACGCTGGCCCGCACCGCCACCGTCTTCACGACGCACACACCGGTGCCGGCCGGTATCGATCGTTTCCCCGTCGACCTCGTGCGCCGCTACTTCGGCGACGGCGGGCAGATGTGCTCGCTGCTCCCGACGGTGCCGCTCGACGACGTGATCGCCCTGGGCGCGGAGGCCGACCCCGGCGTCTTCAACATGGCCCACATGGGATTCCGGCTCGCCCAGCGGGCGAACGGGGTCTCGAAGCTCCACGGCGCCGTGAGCCGCGAGATGTTCGCGGACCTGTGGCCCGGCTTCGAACCCGCCGAGGTGCCGATCGGCTCCGTCACGAACGGCGTGCACCACGGGACGTGGGCCGATCGCCTCGTCGCCGAACGGGCCACCGACCCGCTCTCGATGCCCGACGAGGCCCTCTGGCGCCTGCGGACCACGCTGCGGCACCGCCTCGTCGAGGAGGTGCGCTCCCGCACCCGCACGGCCTGGATCGAGCGGGGCGCCGTGGACGCCGAACTCGGCTGGACGGACCGGATGTTCGACCCCGAGGTGCTCACGATCGGCTTCGCCCGCCGGGTCTCGACGTACAAGCGGCTCACGCTGATGCTGCGCGATCCGGAGCGGCTGCGCGCCCTCCTGCTCAGCGCGGACCGGCCCGTGCAGGTGGTGATCGCCGGGAAGAGCCACCCCCACGACGACGAGGGCAAGCGATTGCTGCAGCAACTGCTGCACTTCACCGACGACCGCGCGCTGCGCCACCGGATCGCCTTCCTGCCCAACTACTCCATCGGGATGGCGGGGTACCTGTACCACGGCTGCGACGTCTGGCTGAACAATCCGCTGCGGCCCCTGGAGGCCTGCGGCACGTCCGGGATGAAGAGCGCGATGAACGGCGGCCTCAACCTGTCGGTCCTCGACGGCTGGTGGGACGAGCTCTACGACGGGAACAACGGCTGGGCCATCCCGTCGGCCGTGGGCGTGGACCCGGGGCGGCGCGACGACATCGAGGCGGACGCCCTCTACGACCTGCTCGAGCACGAGGTGGTACCCGCGTTCTACGACCGCCGCGACCCCGACGACGCACCGTCGCGCTGGCTGGCCAAGGTGCGGCACACCCTCTCCGCGACCGCGCCCGAGGTCTCCGCCGACCGCATGGTCCGCGAGTACGCAGGCGACTACTACCGGCCGGCGGCGCGCTCCGCCCGTGCGACGCGGCCGGCCGTCGCCGACCTCGTCGAGTACATCGACCGGGTCCGTGCGGGCTGGGACGCGGTGCGCATCGGATCGTCGAACGCCGCGGTCGTGCCCGAGGGTGTCGACCTCACCGCGGACATCGACCTCGGCGCTCTGGAGGACGGCGACGTCCGCGTCGAAGCCGTGATCGGCGGCGTCGACGAGGCCGGAGAGATCGTGGACGGCAGGGCCGTTCGTCTCCACTTCGACGGTGAGCGTTACCGGGCGGTGCTGCCCGGTCAGGTGGGTCGGTTCGGCTACGCGGTGCGCGTGCTCCCGCAGCACCGCCTGCTCACCGGCCCGGCCGAGCTCGGACTGGTCCGGTACGCGCGATGACGGTGCTCGCGGTGGACCTCGGCGGCACGAAGGTGGCGGCCGCACTGGTGGAGCCCGACGGCACCGTCGTCGAGGCGTCCCGCCACCGTGCCCCGACCGGCCCGGAGGCGACGACGGCCGAGCTCGAGGCCTCGATCACCGAGGTCGTCCGCGACGCCCTGGCGGCGGCGGACGGGCCCGTACAGGGCGTGGGACTCGCTGCGGCGGGGCCCGTCGACGATGCGGCGGGGACCACGTCGCCGATCAATCTCGAGGCGCTGCACGGCTTCCCGCTGCGCGACCTGGTGGCGGACGCAGCCGGTGGCCTGTCCGTCGAGTTCCGCCGCGACGGCGTCGCGATCGTGCTCGGCGAGCACTGGCTGGGCGCCGCGCGCGGCCACGACGACGCCCTAGGCATGGTGGTCTCCACCGGCATCGGCGGCGGCTTCATCGTGGGCGGGCGCGCGCTGGTCGGCAACGCCGGGCACATCGGTCAAGTGGAGGTCTCGGGGTACACCGGCAGCGAATCCCTCGGCCGCACGACGATGCTCGAGTCCGTCGCCTCCGGGCCGCACACCGTGGAGTGGGCCCGGACCCAGGGCTTCGCGGGCACCACCGGCGAGGAACTGGGGGAGGCGTACCGCGCCGGCGACGAGGTCGCGGTCGCCGCGGTGCGACGGTGCGCCGCCGCCGTCGGACAGGGGATCGGTAGCGCGGTCGCGCTGGTGCCCGTCTCGGTGGTGGTGCTCGGCGGCGGCTTCACCAGGGTCGCCGACGACTTCGTCGCGCTCGTGCAGAGCGTTGTCGCGGAACACCCGCTGCCCTACGTCGCCGGCGCTCGGGTCGTTCCCGCCGGCCTCGGCAGCGACGCCCCGCTCATCGGCGCCGCGGCCCTTGTCTACCGCCGGAACGTCCTGTCCTGACGGCACCGTCAGGCGAGGTGGAACGGCGACCCGGCACCCGGGGTGGTCGCGAGCCGGGCCACCAGCTCGCCCAGCGCGGGCAGGAACTTGAAGCCGTGCCCGGAGAACCCGGCGGCGACCGTGATCGGACCGACGTTGTCGATCGCGAAGTCCGTCGTCGGGGTCGAGGTGTACGTGCAGCTGATCTCCTCGAACCGGTCCGGGTCCGCGCCGGGGATCCATTCCGCGACGTACCGCCGCAGGGCCCGCAGTTGGACCGGCTCCGACCGCAGACTGCGCGCATCGGGGTCCGTCACGGGACCCACGCCGTGCCACCCGGCCTTGATCCCGACGCCGGGCGTCCACCCGCCGTAGACGGCCGAGGGCCACCACGGGCCGTCGGCCTCGGGATGGTGATTGAACGCAGGCAGATCGGCGATCGGCGCCGCGAGCGCGAAGTGCGCGGGCTGCTCCTGGGTGACGGTGAGCCGGGGCAGGTCCACCACACCCGCCAGGAGACGGTTCGACCAGGCACCCGCCGCGACGACGGCGGTGCGCGCGGTGATCGGCCCGGCTTCCGTGTCGATGACCACGCCGTCGTCGTTCGCTTCGATCGAGGTGACCCGGGTGTCCTCCAGGATCCGTGCGCCGCGGGCCTCCGCGACGCGATAGAGGGCGTCGACGGACTGCTCGGCGTAGAGCCGCCCGCCGTCGGGGAAGTGCACGGCGGGCCCGGCGAACCGCAGCTGCGGCCACCGTCGGGAGGCCTCGCGCGCGTCGAGGAGCTCGGCGCGCAGGCCGATCGTGGGCAGGGCCTCCAGGAGGTCCGCCACGTCCGGGCGCGGCCCGTGACTGACGACACCCACCTGGTCGAGGAGGTGCGCGCCGGACTCGGCTTCGATCTCCCGCCACAGGGGCAGCGCCGCGCGCAACAGAGCGAGGTACTCGGGGCGGGTGTAGCCCGGGTTGAAGTTGCGCGTGGCGCCGTGGGAGGCGCCCAGCGGGTGGGCGCGCCGGTACCGCTCGATGAGCACGACGTCGACTCCGGTGCGAGCGAGCGCCCACGCCGCGGCCGCCCCGACGCCGCCGCCCCCGACGACCGCGACCCGATGGTCGGCACGTGTCATTGCGTCTCCTCTCGCACGGTCGGCGGGTTCACGTCGACCGGGAATCGCGTTCGAAGCTACGGCAGAAAGGGGCGGCAGGCTTTCCCTCACGTCGATCCGATCGCAGTGACGGCATCACGGTCCACGTCACCCGATCGGCGGCGCGATTGGGCTAGTGTGTGGCCGTGATCGGCGGATTGCTCTCTCCCCGTGACGCCCGCACCTACTGGTCCTCGGGCCGGATGCCGAGCGACCAGTTCCTGCTCTACTGCTTCGATCACGGTGCGGCGCACGGTCCGTCCGCCGCCGAGGTAGCGGATGTCGTGCTGGCGCGCGCCCCGTCGATCGCCGACCTGCGGCTGCGGATCTCGCCGGCGCCCGGCGATCTCGAACACCCCGCATGGGCGCCGAACACCGTCGTCGACGTGCGCGAGGGCATCGCGCATACCTGGGACGAGGTGCCCGGCGCGCTCGCGAGGCTGTTCGCGCGCCAGGTGGATGCGACGGTGTCGCCGTGGCGTCTGCACGTCTTCCCGCACGTCGCCGGTGCTCCGCGCTGCAGCGGGACGGCTACCGTTGTGGTGCTGCAGGTGGCGCACGCCCTCGCGGACGGGCGCCGCGCGTCCGACATCGCGCGGAGGCTGTTCGACGGCGCCCAGGCCGCCGAGGTCCCGGTCTTCCGCCCGCTTCCGGGCGCGGTGCGCGCCGCGCGCGGCCTCGCCGGGCTGCCCGTCGCGCTGGTCCGCACGATCGCCCTCGGCCTGGTCAGCTCGCCCGCCCGCGCCGAGATCGACCGGCGCACCCGGGCCGGCCTGCTGCCCGAGCCGGTGCCGGGGAGTCCGCTCACTCCGCTCAACGTCGCGCCCGACGGTTCGCGCGACGTCCGGATGCTGGTCCGGGACAGTGCCGCCCTGCGCTCCGAGTACACCGTGACGGTGAACGCGCTCGCCGCGGTGTCGCTCGCCGTGGAGCGGTACCTGCACGGCCATGGCGCGGACGTGCCCGGCGGTCTCGCCGCGGAGGTGATGGTCGCGCGCGAGCCGCGGCGCGGGGAGCGCAACGCCTTCGGGAACGTCTCGGTACCGCTGTATCCGGAAGCGCCCATAGCGGATCGGCCCGCATTGATCGCCGCTGCACTGGCGGGCGCGCGGGCCCGCGCCGCGAGTCCGCTGTGGCGCACCGTGGGCGCGGCGGAGGATGCGGCACCGTCGGTCCTGGCGGCGTTCGGCGTGCGCTCCTTCGACCCGACGACGGTGCCGGAGACGATGGCGGGTGCGACCGTGCTCTCCAGCGTGCACCGGGGACCGTCCGATCTGGAGCTGCTGGGCGGGAGATCGGTGTTCACCGCGGGCTTTCCGGCGCTCTCGCCCGCCATGGGGCTCACGCACGGCGTGCACGGCCTCGGTGACACGGTGACGGTGTCGGTGACCAGTAGTCGCACGGCCGTACCGGATCCGGACGAGTATGCGGAGCTGCTCGCCGCGGCGCTCCGCGAGGTGGCTCAGTCGGCCTGAGGCGCCGGGCCGGTGGTGTCGCCGACGATGAGCTCGACATCCATCGCGACAGTCGGCAGTGGCGCACCGTCCTGCGCCGCGAGGAGGGCCTGCGCTGCGCGCCTGCCCATGTCGACGATCGGCTGGCGGATGGTGGTGAGAATGCGGTCGAAGCCGTCGATGCGGACACCGTCGAAGCCCACGACCGAGAGGTCCTCCGGGACGCGGAGCCCCCGGGACTGCGCCGCGCGGATCGCGCCCACCGCCAACAGGTCCGACTGTGCGATGACGGCGGTCGGCCGGCTCCTGTCCAGGAGTTCGGTGGTGGCGCGGAAGCCCTCGTCGATCGTGCTGTCGGTGCTCACGGCGATGGGGGAACCCGCGAACGCGGCCAGCGCGGCGCCGGTGCGGGCCTTCTCGACATCGCCGTGACGCAACCGCACGATGCCGACGGTGCGGTGCCCGAGCGACCTCAGGTGCTCGGTGAGGAGTGCCGTCGCGGAGCGGTTCTCGACGCCGACGCTGCCGATGTCGTCGACCTGGTTCCCCGCCGTGACGACGGGGATGGAACGCTTCGCCATCGCCGCGCGCAGTTGGGGGAGTGTGGGCGAGCAGCCCGCGGCGACGATGCCGTCGACGGGCAGCGTCCGCAGGCGCTCCTCCGGTACCGAGTCCGGGATGAGCAGCACCGACGTCGGGCTCGCCGCGAGCGCGGCCGAAACCCCGTCGAGGATGCCGATGATGACCGGATCGCGGAAGGCGCGGCCGGCCTCGTCGTCCACCTGGACGCCGATGATGTCGGTGCGGCCGCTGCGCAGCGAGCGGGCCCGCGGGTCCGGTCCCTCGTAGCCGAGCTCGGCGGCGGCGGCGAGCACGCGGGCGCGGGTGGCGTCGCTGATCGGCTTGTCGACGCCGAAGGCGTGCGAGGCCGTCGACAGCGAGACGCCCGCCGCCTCGGCGACGTGCACCAGCGTTATCCGGTTTGACCCGCGTGTCATGGGGACCTAGCCTAGCAAGGTCTAATCGAAACGTTTCGAAGGGTTGATCGGTGAGCGTGGGTTTCCAGGACCAGAGGACGGAAGCGGCAGGGGGCTCGGTGCTCGCCTGGCGCAACGCCGTCGCGGTGATCTTCGCGCTCAGCGGTCTCACCTTCGCGAGCTACCTGGGCCGGCTTCCGCAGGTGCGAGACGACCTCGGTGCGAGCACGCTGCAGGTCAGCCTGCTCACGTTCGGGCTCGCCGTCGGGTCCGTCGTGGGCCTGGTCGGCTCAGGGGCGCTCGCCGCGCGGTACGGTGCGCGCCGCGTGATCGCCGTGACCCTGCCCGCGCTGGGCGTCACGATGATCGCCGCGGCTGCCGGGGCGCAGGCGGGGAACTACGCACTCACGCTGCTGCCGTTGGTGTTCGTCGGCCTCTCGCACGGTATCACCGACGTCTGCATGAACCTCTCCGGCGCCGAGAACGAGCGGGCTCTCGGTCGCACCGTGATGCCCGCCTTCCACGCGGCCTTCTCGCTGGGCACCGTCGCGGGCGCGCTCACCGCCGCCGCGGCGCAGGCGGCGCACGTACCCCTGCTGCCGCACCTGCTCGTGGTCAACGGCGTGCTGCTGGTGGCGGGCTGGTTCGCGCTGCGGCACGTGCCCTTCCGGGCGCACGACGCCGACGACCACGCGCCCGTCTCCCGCCGCGAGCGGCTCGCGGTCTGGCGCGAGCCCCGGACGCTGCTCATCGGCCTGATGGTGCTGGGCATGGCGCTGACCGAGGGGAGCGCGAACGACTGGCTGGCGCTGGCGATGGTCGACGATCACGGCACGTCGAAGACGGTCGGCACGCTGACCTTCGCGGTCTTCGTGACTTTCATGACGATCGGCCGGTTCGCGGGCACCCGCGTGCTCGACCGGTTCGGGCGGGTGCGCACTCTGCGTGCGTGCGGCGCGCTGGCATTCGTCGGCCTGTCGATGGTGATCTTCGGCCCGACCTGGCTCGCCTACGCGGGCGTCGCGCTGTGGGGTCTCGGCGCCTCCCTCGGCTTCCCGGTGGGCATGTCCGCGGCCGCCGACGAGCCGCGCATGGCGGCCGCACGTGTGTCGGTGGTCTCCACGATCGGCTACCTCTCCTTCCTCGCCGGGCCGCCGATCATCGGTGCTCTCGGTGAGTACGTGACACTGCTGTACGCGCTGATCCTCGTGCTCGTCGCCGTCGCCGTCACGGTGGTCGTGGCGCCCGCAGCGCGGGAGCCCGCGTCCGGCGGACCGTCGACCTCGGTCTAGCGCGAGGAATCCCGGTTCCGCCCGGCCGGCGAGGCGGCTCTCCCTAGCGGGACGGCTTCATCAGGGCCGGTGTTCCCTCCCTGGCCAGTACAGCTAGGGAGCGCCACGAGCGAAGCGAGCGAGCGGCGCGGTCAGCGCAGGAGCTGCCAGGCGAAGGCGGCGGCCAGCGCGCCGGCGCCGTTGAGGCACCAGTGCAGGGCGATGGGGGCGATGAGGGAGCCGCTACGGGAGCGGAGCCAGGTGAACACCCAGCCGGCGAAGGCGGTCGCGATCACCGCGCCGGCGATGCCGAGGAACTGCGCCAGCGGTCCCGCGCCGAGGATCTTCGTCAGACCGGCGTTGCCGCTGGTCAGCCCCAGCGACGAGGCGATGTGCCAGAAGCCGAAGAGGAGGGAGCCGGTGACCACGACCCAGCGGAAGTGCATCGCCCGCGACAGCGTGCCGTGCAGTGCTCCGCGGAAGGCCAGCTCCTCGGGGATCACCGTCTGCAGCGGGATGATCACCATCGATGCGATGATCGCGGTCGAGAAGGTGGCGTAGCGGTCGTTGAGGAACAGGCCGCGGGTGACCGGGAGCAGGGCGCCGACCACGATCACCGTCGCCACCACGAACACCGCGGCGGCCGCGTACTTCGCCCCCGAGCGCCAGTGCGCGCGGCCCAGGCCCAGCTCGTGCCAGTCCAGGCCGCGGTGCCGGGCGATGCCGATCAGCAGGACCGCGGACACCGGGACGGCGAGCAGAGCCGCCCAGCTGCTGGTGAAGTGCGCGATCAGGTTCGTCGCCACGAGGACCGCGACCACCACGCCCACGTCGACGATCGCGCGCGCCCCGGACACCGCCGAGCGCAGGGCGGAGTGATCGGGGGCGGTCGTCTGGGCTGTGGTCACCCGCTCCATGGTCCAGACACGCGGCGGTTCGCGCAATGAGTGTGACCATCGCTAAGGTGTCCACCCGTGACCCAGGACCGCAGTACGTCGCCCGACGGCGGTCTCGCGAGCGGCCTCCGGCGCGCCGCGCTTCCCCTCTTCCTCGTGGCCATCGGCGCCCGGATCGTGTGGATCCTCGCCGGTCAGCACAACTTCAACTTCGTCGACCTGCGGGTCTACTACGAGGCGGCGCAGCGGGTGACCGCGGACGGCGGGCTCTACGACTTCGCCCTCCGCGACTACACGCCCCAGCAGCCACTGCCCTTCACGTACCCGCCCTTCGCGGCGCTGTTCTTCTACCCGCTGAAGTTCCTGCCCTTCCCGGTGGTGGCCGTCGGCTGGGTGGCGCTCACCGCAGGCCTGTTTTTCCTGGTCATCCGCATGTGCCTGGCGATCCTGGCCGCGGGGCGCGGCGCACCGTCGCGCCTGGCCGACGTGCCGCGCGAGCTCCCCCTGATCTGGACGGCCGCCGCGTTGTGGATCGACCCCGTGCGCACCAACCTCGACTACGGGCAGATCAACGTGGTCCTCATGACCTTCGGTGTCTGGGCCGCCTACCTCGTCGCTCGCGCCGCCCCGTCACCGTCCCTCGCTCTGAAGCCCGAGAAGGTCGACGGTGCCTCCGGGTTCCTCATCGGCATCGCCGCCGGGATCAAGCTGACCCCCGCGGTGGGCGGGCTGTTCCTGCTCGCCCGCGGTCGGGTGTGGGCCGCCGTCTTCTCCGCCGTGACCTTCGCCGCCACCGTCGGCGTGAGCTATCTCATCCTGCCGTCGGAGACGCGCCGCTACTTCACGGTGCTGCTCGGCGACACCGGGCCCATCGGTGATCCCGCCAAGCCCGACAACCAGGCGCTGCGCGGCGCCGTCTCGCGGTTCGCCGGGCACGACGTGGGCACCGGCCCGGCGTGGATCATCGCGGTCGCGGTGGCCGCCGTGCTCCTGTTCGCGGCCTGGTGGGTCGTGCGCCGCGGCGACGCCCTCATCGCCCTCGTCCTGGTGCAGTTCCTGGGCCTGCTGGCCTCGCCCATCTCCTGGATCCATCACTTCGTGTGGATCGTGCCGCTGCTGATCTGGGTGGTGCACGGCCCGCTCGGGCGCGGCGGCGGCGCTGACTACTGCAGCCCCGGCGCCGCGTACACGCCCTGGTCCACCGCAGCGGCGCTGGTCGTCGCCGTCTTCGGCTACATCGGGGTGCACTTCCTGCGCAAGGGACTCGCCGCGATCGGGATCGAGGACGGCGTCTTCTGGGCTCTGCTCATGGCGCCCGGCGTGCTCGCGGCGGCCGTTCTGGTCGCGCTGATCCTCGCGCAGCGGCGACGGCTGGACGCACTAGTCTGAGCGGATGACCAACCTCGGCCGGTTCGGCCTTGCGATCCTGACGGCGGCGACCTTCGCGACCAGCGCGTGCGCGACGAGCACGGCACCGTCGACGGAGAGCGGCGCACCGTCGGCCACCGGCACCGTGACCCTGGTGACCCACTCGAGCTTCCACCTGCCCGCAGCAGTGCTCGCCGACTTCACCAAGCAGACGGGCCTGGCGATCAAGACCGTCGAGCTCGGCGACGGCGGCGAGCTCGCCACCAAGCTGTCGCTGACCCCGGGCAACCCGCCCGGCGACGTCGCCTTCGGCGTGGACAACACCTATGCGGCACGGCCCGTCCGGGCCGGTGTCTTCGACGAGTACGTCTCGCCCGCCGCCGCGAACGGCGCGCAGGACTACGCGATCGCCGGCATGAAGCAGCTCACCGCGGTCGACTTTGGCGACGTCTGCGTGAACATCGACACCCGCTACTTCCGCGACAAGAACCTGCCCGAGCCCGCCACCTACCAGGACCTGGCGAAGCCCGAGTACCGCGGCCTGACCGTGGTGCAGAACCCCGAGACGGCCTCGCCGGGCATGGCCTTCCTCGCCGGCACCATCGCGACCCTTGGCGAGGGCTGGCAGGACTACTGGCGCTCGCTGCGCGCCAACGACGTCGCCGTGACCCCGAACTGGTCGACGGCGTACTCCACCGACTTCTCCGGCTCGTCGGGCAAGGGGCCGAAGCCGATCGTCGTCTCCTACGCGAGCTCGCCCGCCGCGGAGGTGGGCAAGGACGGCTCCGCGCCCCCGACCAAGGCGCTGCTCGACACCTGCTTCCGCCAGGTCGAGTACGCGGGCGTGCTGCGCGGCACCAAGAACCCCGACGGCGCCCGCAAGCTCATCGACTTCCTGCTGACCCCCGCGGTGCAGGCCACGATCCCCGACGAGATGTACGTCTACCCGGTCACCCGCGGCGTCGCCCTGCCCGAGGCCTGGGCGAGGTACGCGCCCGTCCCGCCGAAGGCCGCCACCCTGCCCGCCGACCGCCTCGCCGACGAGCGCGACGGCTGGGTGCGCACGTGGCGCCAGCTGATGGGGCGGTGACCCCTCTGTCGTTGCGGGGCGCCGTGCCGCCATCCTCGCGCGGGCGGCTCCTGCTGCTGGCCGCTCCGCTGCTGTTCGTCGCGGTCTTCTTCCTGTGGCCCGTCGCCGCGATCGTCGTGCGGGGGCTCTCCTCCGACGGTGTCGGGTTGTGGGAGGGCTTCACGGGCGCCGGAGGGCTCGGCCTGGTCTGGTTCACGCTCTGGCAGGCGGCGGCGTCGACGCTGCTCACCGTGGTCCTCGGCCTCCCGCTCGCGTGGCTCACCGCGCGGGTGCGGTTCCGCGGGCAGTGGCTCGTCCGGGTGGTGGCGACGGTGCCCTTCGTACTCCCCACCGTCGTGGTCGGCGTCGCCTTCCGGACCCTCTTCGCGCCGGGCGGGAGCCTCGGCTTCCTCGGTCTGTCGGAGACGGTGTGGGCCGTGCTCCTGGCCCACGCCTACTTCAACGTCTCCGTCGTCGCGCGGATCGTCGGCGGGGTGTGGTCGGCCGTGGACCCGCGCGCCGAGCAGGCGGCCCGCACGCTCGGTGCCGGACCCGCGCGCGCCTTCCTGACCACGACGGCGCCGGCGCTGCTGCCCGCGATCGCGTCCGCGGCGTCCGTGGTCTTCCTGTTCTGCGCGACCAGCTTCGGCATCGTGCTCGTGGTCGGCGGCACGCGGCTGCGGACGCTCGAGACCGCCGTCTACCAGGAGGTCGTCGGCGCCTTCGACCTGCGCACCGCGGCGCTGCTGGCGCTGGTGCAGATCCTCATCGTCGTGGCGTCCGTCGCGCTGAGCGGGGCGCTGCGCGTCCGGGTCTCGCGGCCCTCCTCCGCCGCGCGGCCGCAGCCCCCGCCCCCCGCCGGGTGGACCCGGATCGCGGTGCTCGCGGGCGTGCCCGTGACGGTGGTGCTGCTGCTCTTCCCGCTGGCCGCGCTGGTGCTGCGGTCGCTGCATCCCGACGCGTCGGGGGCGCTGAGCCTCGACGCGTACCGCCGGCTCACCACCGACTTCGGCGGCGTGGTCCCGGCGAAGGCACTCGTCATGTCGCTGGTCACCGCAGCGCAGGCGGGTGGCATCGCCCTGCTGGTGGGCGGGCTGGCCGCGGTCGCGATCGCCCGCTCGCGCGGCCTGCTCAGCCGGTTCGCCGATGCCGTCGTGATGCTGCCCCTCGGGGTCAGCGCGGTGACTCTCGGCTTCGGCTACCTGCTCGCGCTGCAGTCCCTGCCCGCCGTCCGCGAATCCGCGGTCGTGCTGCCCTTCGTGCAGGCCCTCGTCGCGCTGCCGCTCGTGGTGCGGGTGCTGGTGCCCGCGCTCGGCGCCGTCGACCCGCGGCAACGGCAGGCCGCCGCCGTCCTCGGGGCGTCGCCGATCCGCGTCTTCACCTCTGTCGACCTGCCGGTGATCAGCCGGTCGGTGGCCGTGGCCGCGGGCTTCGCGTACGTCGTTACGCTGGGAGAGTTCGGTGCGGCGAGTTTTCTGGTGCGCCCCGAGCAGATGACGTTGCCGGTCCTGATCGGCCGGATCGCGGGGCGCCCGGGCTGGGACAGTGCGGCATTGGCGGCGTCGTGCTCGGTGCTGCTCATCGTCGCGACGGTGCTGGTGATCGGCGCCGTGGAGGCGCTGCGCCGCGACGACATCGGGAGGGCCGAGTTCTGATGCGAGAACGTCACGTCGGGGGAGGGGAGTCGCGGTGCTGACCATCGACCGGGTCTCGGTGCGCTACGGCGACCGGACGGCCGTGCGGGACGTCTCGCTCACCGTCGGTCAGGCGGACGGGACGGACCGCGCCGACGCCGTGACCGCGATGCTGGGCCCGTCGGGCTGCGGCAAGTCGACTCTCCTGCGCGCCGTCGCGGGCCTCGAACCGCTCGCCGGGGGACGGATCCTGTGGGACGGCGAGGACCTCGCGCACGTCCCCACGCACCGCCGCGGCTTCGGCATGGTCTTCCAGGACGGCCAGCTCTTCGGCCACCGCGACGTCGCGGGGAACATCCGGTACGGACTGCAACGCCACCACTGGCCGCGGGCCGAGGCGAACGCCCGGGTCGAGGAGCTGCTCGAGCTGGTGGGGCTGCCGGGGATGGCCGCGCGGCCCGTCGGCGAACTGTCCGGCGGCCAGCAGCAGCGCGTCGCCCTCGCCCGCGCCCTCGCGCCCAAGCCGCGGCTCCTGCTGCTCGACGAGCCGCTCTCGGCCCTGGACCGCCAGCTCCGCGATCGCCTTGTCGGCGACCTGCGGCGCATCCTGCGCGAGACCGCCACGCCCGCGCTCATCGTGACCCACGACCACGACGAGGCGGTCGAGCTCGCCGACACCGTCGCCGTGCTGGACGCCGGAGAGCTGGCCCAGGTGGACCGGCCCGCGCGCCTGTGGCGGCGCCCGCGCACGCCCGACGTCGCGCGCTTCCTCGGCTACTCCGTGCTGCTCGACGCCCAGGTCAAGGGCCTGCAGGCGACCTCCGCGCTCGGCCAGGTTCTCGTCGACTGCCCCGACGGCCGCTTCCAGCTGGGGCTGCGCCCCGGATCCGTCGTGATCCAGGCGCACGGGGTGCCGGCCCGCGTCACCGGCTCGGTCCCCACGGCCGACGGGGTGCGGATCACCGCCGCCGTCGACACCGACGACGGCGAGCTCCTCGTGGACGCCCTCGGGGACACGCCGCCGGCCGACGGCGAGATCGTGCGCGTCGCGCTCAACCCGCGCCGCGTCGCCGTGATCGGATGATCCCGTGAGCTCCGTCGATGTCTTCACCCCGCGCCAGGCCCGTGCGCTCGTCTCCATCGCCGACACCCTCGTCCCCGGCTGGGACGGGGTGCCCGGCGCCGGCGAGATCGACTTCCTCGCCTCCGTCTCGCGGACCGCGCGGCACAAGATGCTGCCGCGCGAGCTCAGGGAGTTGCAGCTCTTCCTCGACGTCTGGGACACCCGCGGCTTCGGGCTGATCAACCGGATCGGGCCACGGCGCTTCTCCGCGCTGCCGCAGGAGCGCCGCGAGGAGGCGCTGCTCGGCTGGGGCGCGCACGCCCTCGCGCCGGTGCGCGCGATCTTCCAGGGGCTGCGCTCGCTGCTGATCGGCGCCTACTACATCGCACCCGACGCGACCGCCGCCCGCGCCGCGATCGGCTACCCCGAGGCGCCCGGGCCGCTGCCCGACGCGCCCGAGCGGCCGTTGCGGCCGCTGGCACTGCCCGCAGGCGGGGCGAGGCTCACGGCCGACGTCGTGGTGGTCGGCTCCGGCGCCGGAGGCGGCACGGCCGCCGCGGTGCTCGCGGCCGCGGGGCTCGACGTGCTCGTCCTCGAGCGCGGCGGCTACCACGACGACCGCGACTTCGGCGCGGGCGAGCTGGAGTCCCTCACGACGCTCTACGCCGGCGCCCCCGCGATCTCCGCCGAGGGCCAGTTCTCGTCGTTCATGGCCGGCGGCACGCTGGGCGGCGGCACCGTGGTCAACTGGTCCACCTCGTTCGCGACGCCCGACCACGTCCGCGCGGAGTGGGCCGCGCACGGCGCCCGCCAGTTCGCCGGCGACGAGTTCACCCGCTCCCTGGAGGCCGTGCAGCGCCGGCTCCGCGTCAACACCGACCACGGCGCCGCCTCCTCGCGCGACGCGATCCTCGAGCGCGGTCTCACCGCGCTCGGCTGGCACTGCGCGGCGATGCCCCGCAACGTGCTCGGCTGCGATCAGGGCGTCGAGTGCGGGCGCTGCGGGTACGGCTGCCGGATCGGCGCCAAGCAGTCCACCGCCAAGACCTGGCTGCAGGACGCCGCCGCCGACGGCGCGCGCATCGCCGTCGGGGTCGAGGTGCGACGGGTCGTCGTGGAGCGGGGCCGCGCGACCGGCGTCGAGGCCGTCGGGCCCGACGGTGCGCCCGTTACCGTCGCCGCCGAGGCCGTCGTGGTGGCCGCCGGATCGTTGCAGACCCCTCCGCTGCTGCGGCGGTCGGGCCTGCGGAACAAGCGGATCGGCGAGAACCTGCGGCTGCATCCCGTGACCGCCGTCGCCGGCGTCTTCGACGAGGACGTCCGGCCCTGGGAGGGCGGCCTGCAGACCCGCTACTCCACCGAGCACGCCGACCTCGACGGCGACGGCTACGGCGTCATCTACGAAACCGGACCGGCCAGTCCCGGCGCGATCACGCTGTTCCAGCCCTGGCACTCCGCGGAGCAGCACGCCGCGGACATGCGCGCCCTGCGGCACACCGTGCAGGTCGGCGTCATCGTCCGCGACACCGGCTGCGGCCGGGTCACCGTCGGGCGCGACGGCGAGCCCGTGGTGCGGTACCGCCTGGGCGACCACGACGCGGCGCACATGCAGCGCGGCGTGGTGGGGGCGGCCGAGATCCTGGCCGCGGCCGGGGCGCGCTCGGTGCGCAGCTCGCACCAGAACCGGGTCGCCGCCGACCTGCCCGGAAGCCTCGACGGTTTCGCCGCCGCCGCGCAACGCGAGGGCTACGCGCCCGCCCGGTGCATGATGATCGCGCTGCACATCATGGGCTCCGCCGCGATGGGCGGAAGCCGCGAGACCTCGGCCACCGACCCGGACGGCGCCACCTGGGAGGTCCCGAACATCGTCGTGGCCGACGCCTCGTGCTTCCCCACGCCCAGCGGCGTGAACCCGATGATCTCCATCGAGGCGATCGCGCACATGAACGCCTCGCGGCTCGCGGCGCGGATCTCCTAGCGGCGCTCGCCGTCGAGGTACCA
Organism: Tsukamurella sputi; assembly: GCF_007858445.1. Classification (GTDB taxonomy): domain Bacteria; phylum Actinomycetota; class Actinomycetes; order Mycobacteriales; family Mycobacteriaceae; genus Tsukamurella; species Tsukamurella sputi. The sequence goes on from NZ_VIGV01000004.1 coordinate 531,884, forward strand.
GTCCGGGAGCGGTTCGGTGGTCAGGCGGGTCCCGTCGCCCGGACGGGTGAGGGTGAAGACGGCGCGCTGGATCCGGGGGATGCGGTCCATGTCGTCGGCGATCGCTGCGAGCCGGGCCGCGACCTGCGACTCCGGCAGGTCGCCCTCCAGATCGACGGCGGCGACGAGGAAGAGACGGTCGGCGCCGACCCACTCCATGTGCAGGAAGCTCACCTGCTTGACGTCGGGATGCGCGAGCAGCGCCTCGAGCATCCGGTTGCGGGCGAGCGGCGTCGCCTCCTCGCCGGTGAGGAAGTCCATGTTCCGGCGGATCAGGAAGACCGCCACGAAGCCGAGCAGGACCCCCACCGCGATCGACCCGATGGCGTCCCAGGCCGGATTCCCGGTGATCTGGTGCAGCGCCATCGCGGTCGCGGCGATGACGATGCCGATCAGTGCGCTGAGATCCTCGGCGAAGACCGAACGCAGCACCGGGTTCGACGTGATCCGCACGTAGCGCAGGGGGTGCAGCATGCGCTCCTGCGCGCCGGCCCGGGTCTGCCGCAGCGCCTGGAGGAAGGACGTGCCCTCCAGCACGAAGGAGATCGCCAAAACCGCGTAGCCCCAGCCGTAGTCGGCCGCCTCCTCGGGTGCTCCGAGTGCCGAGATGCCATGCCACACCGACACCGCCGCGCCGACGCTGAACAGGCCGAAGGCCGCGAACATCGACCACACGTAGCCGGATCGGCCGTAGCCGAACGGATGGCTCGCATCGGCCGGCTTGCCCGCCCGCTTCGCGCCGACGAGCAGGAAGACCTCGTTGCCGGTGTCGGCCCACGAGTGCGCGGCCTCCGCCACCATCGCCGCCGACCCCGTGACCGCCGCCGCGACCGATTTCGCCACCGCGATCAGGATGTTCGCGCCGAAGGCGATGAGCACCGTCACCAGGCTCTCGTCCCGGGTACCGTCCGCCGCCTTGTCGCCCATGCTGCCGATCGTAGGCCCGGCGGCGGCCCGCGCCGGGCATGATGGGGGTATGGGTGCATTCGATCCGTACGTCGCGAGCGACCGCCGGTACGACGGGGTTCCGTACCGCCGGGTGGGGGAGTCGGGACTCAAGCTCCCCGTGGTCTCGCTCGGCCTGTGGCACAACTTCGGCGACGACAAACCGCTGCAGACCCAGCGCGACATCCTGCGTCGTGCCTTCGACCTGGGCGTGACCCACTTCGACCTCGCCAACAACTACGGCCCGCCGCCCGGCAGCGCCGAGCGCAACTTCGGCACACTCCTGGCGGAGGACTTCCGTCCGTATCGCGACGAGCTGATCATCTCGTCCAAGGCCGGCTGGGACATGTGGCCCGGTCCCTACGGCTTCGGCGGCTCCCGCAAGTACCTGCTGTCGTCGCTCGACCAGTCGCTGCGCCGCATGGGGCTCGACCACGTGGACATCTTCTACAGCCACCGGCCCGATCCCGAGACGCCGCTCGAGGAGACCATGGGCGCGCTGCACAACGCCGTGACCTCGGGCAAGGCGCTGCACGTGGGGATCTCCTCGTACAGTGCGGCGCTCACCGCCCGAGCCCAGGAGATCATGCGCGACCTGGGCACGCCGCTGCTCATCCACCAGCCCTCCTACTCGATGCTCAACCGCTGGGTCGAGGGCGACGAGGACGGGGCCTCCCTGCTGGAGACGACCGCAGCCGAGGGCATGGGCGTGATCGCCTTCTCCCCGCTGGCGCAAGGGCTCCTCACCGACCGCTACCTGGGCGGCGTGCCGGAGGACTCGCGCGCCGCCGCGGGCAAGAGCCTGTCCGGCCGCATGCTGTCCGAGGAGAACCTGGCCCGGGTCCGGGGCCTGGCCGGCATCGCCGCCGACCGCGGACAGACGCTCGCGCAGATGGCGATCGCCTGGGTACTGCGCAACCCCGCGGTGACCTCCGCGCTGATCGGGGCGTCCAGCGTCGCGCAGCTCGAGGACAGTCTGGGCGCCGTCGCCGGCCTCGACTTCAGCGCGGACGAACTGGCCGCGATCGACGAGTTCGCCGTCGACGGGGACCTGAACATCTGGTGGGGCGCCACCGCTTCGACGTCGTGACCGGCGCGCGCGCCGACGCGGGGCAGCGGACCGTCGGGCGGGTGTACGCGGGCGCCGACGCACGGACCCGGCAGGCCGAGCGCCTCGCCCGGCTCGAAGAGGCCGGGCTGGACCTGTTCGCCACCGTCGGCTACCAGCAGACGACGGTGGCCGCGGTCTGCGAGCGCGCGAAGGTCTCGCGGCGGCACTTCTACGAGCAGTTCTCGGACCGTGAGGCGCTCTTGCGCCACCTCTACGCCGGGGTGCAGGAGCGAGGACGGGCGGCGGTCGCAGGCGCGCTCGCCGTCGGCGTGACGGGGGCGGGGCCGGATGCGGTGCGGGACCTCGTCGCGACGGGGCTGACCGCGTACGTCGACTCGGTGCTGGCGGATCCGCGGGGGCTGCGTGTCGCCTTCGTCGAGGTGGTGGGCGTGAGCGCCGAGTTGGAGCGGTACCGGATGGACAACCGCGCGGGCTGGGCGGCGCTCGTGCGCGCCGCCGCCGAGGAGGCGGGCGCGCGGGCCGTCTCGCCGTGGGTGTACGCGGCGTTCATCCCGTCGGTCAACGAGTTCCTCATGGCCTGGTGGCAGAGCGCCCACGACCGGTCCGATCCGGCGGAGCTGGTGCGCGTGCTCACCTCCGTGCTGACCGACCTGTTGGTGGCGGCACCGTCGGACAGGATCAGCTAGGCGACCCGGGTGCGTTCCGGGTTGGCGCGCACCGTCTTCAGGGACTTCTCGAGTTCCTTCTTCGTGGCGCCGTGCGCGGCCAGACGGTTGAGCTTGTGGATCACGACGGGGCATTTCATGCACCGCGTCTTCTTGCGGCAGCACTTCTTCTTGGGCTTGCTGCCCACGAGCTTGTGCGCCTTGGTCTTACTCACCACCATAGGTTAGCGCAACCTAATGATGGATTGTCAATCGTCACACCGAGGACGTCCGATTCGGGGCGGAACCGGTTTTCCCCGTAGCCTGGAGGCGACCAGGCGTGTAATCACGCCCCCTTCTCCGTGTCCGCGTGAGCCGTTCGACGAGCCCATGCGCGCGCGGACGCCCAGCACAGGAGAACATTCGTGACCCAGCCCAGCTTCCGCAACGTCGCCATCGTCGCGCACGTCGACCACGGGAAGACCACCCTGGTCGACGCCATGCTGCGGCAGTCCGGCGCGTTCGGCGAGCGCGCCGAGCTGGTGGACCGCGTGATGGACTCCGGTGACCTGGAGAAGGAGAAGGGCATCACCATCCTGGCGAAGAACACGGCCGTGCACCGTGTGAACGCCGACGGCACCACCACCGTCATCAACGTGATCGACACCCCCGGCCACGCCGACTTCGGCGGCGAGGTCGAGCGCGGCCTGTCCATGGTCGACGGTGTCGTCCTGCTCGTCGACGCGTCCGAGGGCCCGCTGCCGCAGACCCGCTTCGTGCTGCGCAAGGCGCTCGCCGCGTCGCTGCCCGTGATCCTCGTGGTGAACAAGACCGACCGCCCCGACGCCCGCATCGAGGAGGTCGTCACCGAGGCCCAGGACCTGCTGCTGGACCTCGCTTCGGACCTGTCCGACGAGGCCGCGGAGGCCGCCGAGCTCGCGCTGGGCCTGCCGGTCATCTACGCCTCGGGTCGCGAGGGCAAGGCGTCGACCACCGCGCCCGCGAACGGCGCGGTCCCGGACGCCGAGAACCTCGACGAGCTGTTCCAGATCCTGCACGACCACATCCCCGCGCCCAAGGGCGATCCCGCGGCGCCGCTGCAGGCCCACGTGACCAACCTCGACGCGTCGGCCTTCCTCGGCCGCCTCGCGCTGGTCCGCATCCACAACGGCACCCTGCGCAAGGGCCAGACCGTGGCCTGGATGCGCGAGGTCGACGGCGAGCCGGTCGTCACCAACGCCAAGGTCACCGAGCTGCTGGCCACCGAGGGCGTCGAGCGCAAGCCGGCCGAGGAGGCCGTCGCGGGCGACATCGTGGCCGTCGCGGGCTTCCCCGAGATCATGATCGGCGACACCCTGGCCGATCTCGAGAATCCCGTCGCGCTGCCCCGGATCACCGTCGACCAGCCGGCCATCTCGGTCACCATCGGCACCAACACGAGCCCGCTCGTCGGCAAGGTCTCGGGCCACAAGCTGACCGCCCGCATGGTCAAGTCGCGCCTCGACTCCGAACTCATCGGCAACGTCTCGCTCAAGGTGCTCGACATCGGCAAGCCCGACCAGTGGGAGGTGCAGGGCCGCGGTGAGCTGGCGCTGGCCATCCTCGTCGAGCAGATGCGCCGCGAGGGCTTCGAGCTGACCGTCGGCAAGCCGCAGGTGGTCACGCAGAAGATCGACGGCAAGGTGCACGAGCCCTACGAGCACCTGACGATCGACGTCCCGGAGGAGTACCTCGGCTCGGTCACCCAGCTGCTCGCGAACCGTCGCGGCCGCATGGAGACCATGGCCAACCAGGGCACCGGCTGGGTCCGCATGGAGTTCGTCGTGCCCTCGCGCGGCCTCATCGGCTTCCGCACCGACTTCCTCACGGAGACCCGCGGCACCGGCATCGCCAACGCCGTCTTCCACGAGTACGCGCCGTGGGCCGGCGAGATCCGCGCCCGCCACACCGGCTCGCTGGTCTCCGACCGCCAGGGCACCGTGACCCCGTTCGCGATGATCCAGCTGGCCGATCGCGGCACCTTCTTCGTCGAGCCGGGCGCCGACACATACGAGGGCATGGTCGTGGGCATCAACCCGCGCGCCGAGGACCTCGACATCAACGTCACCAAGGAGAAGAAGCTGACCAACATGCGTCAGTCCTCCGCCGACGTCATGGAGACCCTCGCCAAGCCGATCAAGCTGGAGCTCGAGGCCGCGATGGAGTTCTGTGCCGCGGACGAGTGCGTCGAGGTCACCCCCGAGGTCGTGCGGGTGCGTAAGGTGCACCTGAACGCGACCGAGCGCGCCCGTGAGCGTTCGCGCGCCAAGTCGCGGGACCAGTCCGCGGGCTGAGCCCTCGGGCGCGGTGGCGCGACCCGGCGGCGAGACGTCGGGCGGAGGATCGGCAGCGAGCATAGGAGGCACGAGCAGTGCGGCACAGGTCCCTGGGACTGACGGTGGCGTCGGTGCTGCTCGCGGGCGCTCTCACCGCGTGCGTCGCGGACCCGCCCCCGGCCGTCCCGGGATCGGAGACCTCCGCGCCGCCGCAGGCCCCGGCCACCACCGGTGCCACCGTGCTGGTCGCGATCGACGGACTGGGGCCGGGCTTCAATCCGCACCTCGCGTCGAACTCGTCCGCCGCCTCGCGGGCCCTGGCGGCGATGACGCTGCCGAGCGTCTTCCGTGAGGTGAAGGGCCCGGACGGGCGGGTCGCGCCGGTGCAGAACACGGACCTGATCCCGACGATCGAGCACCCGGCGCCCCTGCAGATCGCGTACACGATCCGGCAGGACGCGCAATGGTCCGACGGTGCGCCGATCGCCGCCGAGGACTTCGTCTACCTGTGGCAGTCGATGATCACGGCCCCGGACACCGTCGGCTCGGCGCCGTACCGGCAGATCGAATCGGTCGCGTCGGGCGCGGGCGGTAAGCGGGTGATCGTCACCCTCAAGGCGCCGCTGCCGGGCTGGCGCAGCCTGTTCCAGAACCTGCTCCCGAGCCACCTCATGAAGGGCTCGCCGGGCGGTTTCAACGGCGCCATGCGGGAGAAGATCCCCGCCTCCGGCGCCGGGTACCTGGTCAAGAAGGTCGACGTCGCCCGGGACGAGGTGACCCTCGAGCGCAACGACCGCTACTGGATGAAGCCCGCCCGCGTCGACCGCATCGTGCTGCGCAAGGGCGGCACCGACACCCAACTCGCCAACTCCGTCCGCACCGGCGACGTCCAGGTGGTCGCGGTCCACGGCGGGCCGTCGCTCCTGGCGCAGCTCACCTCGATCTACGAGGTCCGCGCCGTCGAGCAGGTCGACCCGCGCGTGCTGTCGCTGACGCTGAACACCCGGTCGAAGTTCCTCGCGGACGTCGAGGTTCGGCGTGCCCTCCTCGACGCGGTGAACGTCGACCTGCTCACCACCGTCGGCTCCGGCGGCGACGCGGTGCGGCCCGCTCGCGCGCAGGTGCTGGCACCGTCGGACCCCGGTTACGTGCCGACGATGCCGGCCCGCCCCGCCCCCGCGGAGGCGAAGGCCAAGCTCGAGCAGGCGCTCGCGGGCGCCGGCTACACGCTGCAGAACGCGCCCATCCCGCCGAGCCAGAGCGTCCCGCCGACGCCGCCGCCCGCGACCGATCCGGCCGGGCCGAGCACCAGCAGCGACCCGTCGGCGCTGCCCGTGCCGCCGTCGCCGTCGCCGGGCGAGAACGTCCAGCAGTACGTGCGCGACGGGGTGCCGATGTTCCTCCGGATCGGCGTGCCGCAGGGCAACGTGCCGGCATTCGCCGTGGCCAGCAACGCGACCGATCAGCTGCGCGCCATGGGCGTCTTCGCGTCGGTCGTCGCGTTGGAGCCGCAGGCCGTCGCCGGGACCTCGCTGCTCGACGGTGGCGTCGACGCGGTCGTCGGCTGGTCCAGCACCGGCCCGACGCCGGTCGAGCGGTTCGCCTCGCGGGTGGAGTGCCCCGCGCCCCCGTCGGAGAGCGGCCAGCGCACCACGACGACCGCGGCGCCCGCGACGCCGAACGCCGAGAACGATCCGGCCGCGACGACGGTGGGCGGCAACCTCGCCGGCCTCTGCGACGCGGGCCTGCAGGGCCTCGCGCTCGACGGGCTGCGCGGTGGCCCCGTCGACCTGGCCGCGATCGATGCGCAGCTGTGGTCCCGCGCGACGGTGCTGCCGATCCTGCAGGACGTGACGCTGACCGCCGTCGGCCCGACCGTGCAGGGCGTCACGCTCGACGGTCCGCCCCGCGACGGCGTCTTCACGGGTGTCGAGGGATGGGCCCGCAAGTGATGCAGCCGAGCGGACGGCGACTGCTGCTGGTGCACGCGCACCCCGACGACGAGACGATCACCACCGGCGGCACCATCGCCCGGTACCTGGCGGAGGGCGCCGAGGTCACCGTCGTGACCTGCACCCTGGGCGAGGAGGGCGAGGTGATGGAGCCGCGCTTCGCGCAGCTCACCGCCGAGAACGCCGATCAGCTGGGCGGCTACCGGATCGGCGAGCTCACGGGTGCGCTGGCGGCGCTGAGCGACCCCGCAGGGCCGGTGCTGCGGCCGCGTTTCCTGGGCGGCATGGGTCGCTGGCGCGACTCCGGCATGGCGGGCACCCCCGCGGCCGATCATCCCCGGGCCTTCGCCTCGGCGCCCCGGACCCAGGCCGACGGTGGGCCCCTGCAGGCGCTCACCCGCATCATCCGGGACGTCCGGCCCCAGGTCGTGATCACCTACGACGAGGTCGGCGGTTACGGTCACCCCGACCACATCGCCGCGCACCTGCTCACGCACGCCGCCGTCGACGCGGCGGCGGACCCCGAGGTCGCGGGGGAGCCCTGGGAGGTCGCGAAGCTGTACTGGACGGTGACCTCCCGCGGCGACCTGGAATCCACGCTCGCCGCACTCCGCGGCGCCGAGCTGCCCGGGGACTGGCGCGTGCCCGCTCCGGAGGAGCTGCCCGCGCACGACGATGCGGCGATCACCTCCCGGATCGACGTCGCACCGGTCCTCGATCGCAAGCGCGCCGCGCTCCGCGCCCACGCGACGCAGCTCGGCGTGAGCGCGGACGGCGCCGCCCTCGCGTTGACCAACCGGATCGCGCAGCCGGTCTTCGCCGAGGAGGCCTACGTGCTCGCCCGCGGCGCTGCGGCTCCCGGTCCGGACGGCCTCGAGCGCGACCTCTTCGCCGGGGTGGCGTGATGGAGCCCCTGGACAAGGTCCTGCTTGGGCTGGCCGCGCTCGGCGGCGCGGTCTGCGCCGTCGGCGCCACCATGTACCTCTACCTGTACGTCGGCGCGGTGCCCCTTCCGCTCTCCGCGGTTCTGTTCGGCGCGCTGCTCGCCTGGATCTCCGTCGCGGCCCGCCGGCTGGGCGGCGAGCCCGTCCACGGCGCCCTCCCCGTGATCGCGTTCCTCCTGGTGATCGCGGTCTTCCTGCTCGGCGGACCGGGCGGCGACATCGTCCTCTACGCCGATTGGCGGCTGCCCGTGCTCCTGCTCTGTGGAATCGGGATGCCGATCCTGGCGGGACACCTGGCATCATCGGAGAAGTGACGGACGCTTCAGAGCAGACCCCCGCGCTCCTCCCACTGCCGACGGTGCCGAAACGCGCGGCGGAGCCGTACGTGCCGACGGCGTCGGCGATGCGCCGCGCGCTGCGCCGGGCGCGGGACGGCGCGGTGCTCAACGTCGACGAGGCGCAGGTGCTGCTCGCGGCCCGCGGCGACGATCTGGACGACCTGTGCCGCTCGGCCGCGCGGGTGCGCGACGCGGGCCTGTTGGAGGCGGGGCTGACGGGGGTCGACGGGACGCCGCAGGTCACCTACAGCAAGAAGGTCTTCATCCCGATCACGCGGCTGTGTCGCGACAAGTGCCACTACTGCACCTTCGTGACGGTGCCGGGCAAGCTGGCGGCCGAGGGGCACGGCGCGTACATGGAGCCCGACGAGATCCTGGAGGTCGCGCGGCGGGGCGCCGAGCTGGGCTGTCACGAGGCGCTGTTCACCCTCGGTGACCGGCCGGAGGACCGCTGGGAGGCGGCGCGCACCTGGCTCGACGAGCGCGGCTACGACTCCACTCTCGACTACGTGCGGGCCATGGCGATCCGCGTGCTGGAGGAGACGGGCCTCCTGCCGCACCTCAACCCCGGCGTCATGAGCTGGGAGGAGCTCTCGCGGCTCAAGCCCGTCGCGCCGTCGATGGGCATGATGCTCGAGACCACCTCCGAGCGCCTGTTCACCGAGAAGGGGCAGCCGCACTACGGCTCACCCGACAAGGACCCGGCGGTGCGCCTACGCACGCTGACCGATGCCGGCCGGCTCTCGGTGCCGTTCACCACGGGGCTGCTCATCGGGATCGGTGAGGACGAGCGCGAACGCGCCGAATCGATCATGGCCATCCGCAAGGTGCACAAGGCCTTCGGCCACGTGCAGGAGGTCATCATCCAGAACTTCCGCGCCAAGCCCGACACCGCGATGCGGTCGGTGGAGGACGCGGACCTGCAGACCTACCGCGCGGCGATCGCCGTGACCCGGATGGTCCTCGGCCCCGCCATGCGGGTGCAGGCGCCGCCGAACCTGGTCTCCGCGGAGGAGTGCCGGCTGCTGCTGGAGGCCGGCGTCGACGACTGGGGCGGCGTCTCCCCGGTGACCCCGGACCACGTCAACCCCGAGCGGCCCTGGCCGGACCTCGACGCGCTCGCGCAGATCACCGCCGACGCGGGATTCGAACTGCGCCAGCGGCTCACGGCGCAGCCCAAGTACGTCCGGGCCGGCAACCCGTGGATCGATCCGCGCGTCGCGCCGCATGTCACCGCCCTGGCCGACGCCGAGACCGGACTGGCGGACCCGGACGCGATGCCCGTCGGCCTGCCCTGGCAGGAGCCCGACGAGGAATGGGCGTCGTCGGGCCGGGTGGACCTGAACACCGCGATCGACGTCGACGGCCGCAACACCGACACCCGATCCGACCTGGGATCCGCCTTCGGCGACTGGGAATCGGTGCGGGAGCAGGTGCTCTCGCTGTCGGCGCCGGAGCGGGTCGAGTCCGATGTGCTGTCGGCCCTGCGGGCGGCGGAGAAGAACCCGGGCGGCCTGTCGGACGATCAGTACCGGGCGCTCGCGTACGCCGACGACGCCGGGCTCGAAGCCCTGGTGGCGCTGGCCGATCAGCTCCGCAAGGACGCCGTCGGCGACGTGGTGACCTACGTCGTCAACCGGAACATCAACTTCACCAACATCTGCTACACCGGGTGCCGGTTCTGCGCCTTCGCGCAGCGCAAGGGCGACGCCGACGCCTTCACGTTGTCGATGAAGGAGGTCGCCGACCGCGCCGAGGAGGCCTGGCAGGTGGGCGCCACCGAGGTGTGCATGCAGGGCGGCATCGACCCCGACCTGCCGGCCACCGGTTACGCCGACCTCGTGCGCGCGGTGAAGCAGCGCGTCCCCGGCATGCACGTGCACGCCTTCAGCCCGATGGAGATCGTCAACGGCGCCGCCCACTCGGGCGAGTCGGTGCGGGACTGGCTGATCGGGCTCCGCGAGGCCGGACTCGACACCATCCCGGGCACCGCCGCGGAGATCCTCGACGACGAGGTGCGGTGGGTGCTCACCAAGGGCAAACTGCCCACCTCGGCCTGGATCGACGTGGTGACCACCGCCCACGAGGTGGGCATCCGCTCGAGCTCGACGATGATGTACGGGCACGTGGACAACCCGTCGCACTGGGTGACGCACCTGAACGTGCTGCGCGACATCCAGGACCGCACGGGCGGCTTCACCGAGTTCGTGCCGCTGCCCTTCGTGCACCAGAGCGCCCCGCTGTACCTCGCGGGCGCCGCGCGGCCGGGGCCGACGAAGCGCGACAACCGCGCCGTGCACGCGTTGGCGCGGGTCATGCTGCACGGCCGCATCGACCACGTCCAGACGTCGTGGGTGAAACTGGGCACCGCGGGTACGCAGGCCATGCTGCAGGGCGGCGCCAACGACCTGGGTGGCACGCTGATGGAGGAGACGATCTCGCGGATGGCGGGGTCCTCACACGGATCGGAGAAGACGGTGGCGGAGTTGCACGCGATCGCGAACGGAATCGGGCGTCCCGCACGGGAACGCACCACCACGCACGCCCAGCGGGGTGCCGCGTGAACGCGCTGGAGCCGCGCGGCGGCACGGTGACCGGCACCGTCAGCGATCTCGAGCTGGCCCGCACGGTCGGCGTCTTCGTGACGGTGGCCCGCCCGGCGGTGGCCGGGGCGCGGTTCGTCTCGACGCTGGCCGGCCTCACCCCGATCCCGGTGGTCAACGCCTACCTGCGACGCGACGCCGACGGCCGCTCGCGGTGGTGGGTCATCCCCGTCGGCGCGGTGTCGACGGTGGCGGTGGCCTGGCCGGGCACGCTCGGGTTCGTCGCGCGTCTGCTGCCCGTGCAGACCTATCTCGGCTTCGCGAACCAGACCCTCGTCGTGGTCGGCGTGGCGGGGGAGCACGGTGTCGATCAGGTGCCCGAGCAGATCGACCTGGTCGCGCGGGTGCTCGCGCGCCGTCAGATCGACGCCCGCGCGCTCCTGGGCGAGAAGCCCGGCTTCCAGGACCTCGTGCCGGTGCGGGAGACGGGCGACAAGCTCCGGGGCGGCGTCTTCTCGGCCGTGGGTGCGGTGCGTGACGTGATCCGCACCGTGAAGTCGGCACGGTCGGCGCTCGAATCGCGTCCGCGTCCCGCCGGCCTGTTCGACACTCTGGGCAAGCTGCCCGTCGTCGGCGCTGCCGCCGGTTACGTGGGGGAGTTCGCGACGCTGCGCGTCGTCGAGGCCCGTGCGTCCGACGGTGCGAAGATCCTCGGCCTGGAGGCGGCGTTCGCGGGAACCACGGCACCGTCGGGCATCGAGGCGGACCCCGAGCCGGAGTCGTAGACCCGATTCCTGTCGGTCCGCGGCGCTAGACTCGGCGCATGACCGCAGCTCGGAGAGTCGACTTGATGTCGCTGGACGACTGGCGTGCCTTGGGGGAGGACACGGCGGGGCGGTCGGAGCTTCAGGAGGGGGTCCTGATCGTGTCTCCGAGTCCGGTGCCGAGGCATCAGAAGGCGGGTTTTCGACTCGGTGTGGCACTGCACCCGCAGGTGCCCGACGGCGTCGAGATCGTGCCGGATGTCGACGTCATCGTGGCGAGCGGGTTCCCGCCCACCGTGCGTCGTCCGGATCTCGTGATCGTGACGGCGAGCACCGAGACGGACATCGTCGCCGCAGACGTGGTGCTCGTCGTCGAGATCCTCTCGCCCGGCACCCGACGCCAGGACCTGGTGACCAAGCGCAGTGAGTACGCCGATGCCGGCATCCCGCACTACTGGATCGTCGACCTCGACGCCGGCCCGAGTATCGAGGCCCTCACCCTCCGCGACGGATCGTACGAAGGTCCAATCTGCACAAGTGAATTCGACGTCACGGCGCCTTTCCACCTCACGATCGACCCGACCGCACTGACCTGACGAGGGACGGGTGGGAACACTGCCGTCGAGCGCATCGGAGGCCGCTAGGCGAGTGGGCGAGGTCTAAGCGAGCGGCAGTGTTCCCACCCGGCCCGGCCCGGGCGCCGAGCGCACCGTCGGGGAACTACGAGATGAGCCCGACCACCGTGGCGGAGATGAACGAGACCAGGGTCGCGCCGTAGAGCAGCTTGAGGCCGAACTTGGCGATCTGATCGCCCTGTTCGGGGGCGAGGGACTTCGCGGCGCCGGCGATGATGCCGATGGAGCTGAAGTTGGCGAACGAGACCAGGAAGGTCTGGACGATGGCGGTGGCCCGCTCGCTCATCACCACGGCGCCGCCGGGGTTCTGCGGGGTGAACGAGAGCATGGCCACGAACTCGTTGCTCACGAGCTTGGTGGCCATGATCTGGCCTGCCTGCACGCACTCGCTCCACGGGACGCCCGTGAGCCAGGCCAGGGGCGCGAAGATGTGCCCGAGGACGTCCTGGAAGGTCGTACCGTTGAAGACCGCCGCGAAGAGTCCGTTGACGAGCGCGAGCAGGGCGACGAAGCCGATCAGCATCGCGGCCACGGTGAGCGCGACCTTGGCGCCGTCGAGGATGTACTCGCCGAGCATCTCGAAGAAGGACTGCTTCTTCTGCTCGGGCGCGGCGAAGACGTCGTCCTCGGGTGCGACCTCGTAGGGGTTGAGCAGCGAGACCACGATGAAGGCGCCGAACAGGTTCAGCACGATCGCGGCCACCACGTACTTGGGCTGGATCATCACCATGTAGGAGCCGACGATCGACATGGACACCGTCGACATGGCCGACGCAGAGAGCGTGTAGAGGCGGTTCGGGGGCAGCGTCGGCAGGATCTTCTTGATCGCGATGAAGTTCTCGGACTGGCCGATGATGGCGGAGCTCACCGAGTTGAAGGACTCCAGCTTCGGCATGCCCGTGACCTTCGACAGCGCGAGGCCGAGGTACTTGATGATCAGCGGCAGCAGCTTGATGAACTGCAGGATGCCGATGAGCGCGGAGATCACGATGATCGGCAGCAGCACGTTCATGAAGAACGGGCCGGCGCCGTCGGGGTTGGTCTTGTAGTCGACGAGGCCGCCGAAGACGAAGGACGTGCCTTCGTGGGCGTACCCCAGGAGGTTCTTGAAGCCCTTGGAGAGCCAGTCGATCACGGTCTTGCCGACCGGGGTCTTCAGCATCACCAGACCGAGGACGAACTGGATGGCGAGCATCCCGAGGATGTACGGCGCCTTCTTCTTCAGCATGGCGACGTTGCGCGTAGGCAGGTACGCGAGGAGGAGGAAGACGACCAGCCCGAAGACACCGACGATTACGTGCACCCGTGAATGAAATCACAGCTCGGCAGGTTAGGCGACACTTCTTTGTGACACGTTCCAACGGCGCGGAATACTGTCGGGTGGAAGCAGTCGGTGCGAAGGAGATGACAGGTGACGTACACCATCGCAGAGCCCTGTGTGGATGTGCTCGACAAGGCATGTATCGAAGAGTGCCCCGTCGACTGTATCTACGAGGGCAACCGGATGCTGTACATCCAGCCCGACGAGTGCGTGGACTGCGGTGCGTGCGAGCCCGTCTGCCCGGTGGAGGCCATCTTCTACGAGGACGACGTGCCGGACGAGTGGGCCGAGTACGTGACCGCGAACATCGATTTCTTCAACGAGATCGGTTCGCCCGGCGGCGCCGCCAAGCAGGGGAAGATCGATTACGACCACCCCTTCATCAAGGCGCTCCCGCCGATGAACACCGACACCGAGCACTGACGGGGCTGAGCGCATGACGCGTCCGTCGCTCGCCTCGCGGCTGCCGGACTTCCCCTGGGACACCCTCGCGGATGCGAAGGCGACGGCGGCGGCCCACGTCGGCGGCATCGTCGACCTGTCCGTCGGCACGCCGGTCGACCCGGTGGCCGAGCCGATCCGCCGGGCCCTGTACGAGGGCTCCGCGTTCCCCGGCTACCCGGCGACGATCGGCACCGTCGCGCTGCGGGAGGCCGCCGCGGCGGCCCTGAGCCGGCGGTACGGCACCGTCGCACTGCCGGAGAGCGCGATCCTGCCCGTGATCGGCACCAAGGAGGCGATCGCGCAGCTGCCGTCGACGCTGGGGCTGGGCGCGGGCGACGTGGTCGTGATCCCCGAGGTCGCGTATCCGACGTACGAGGTGGGCGCGCTGCTCGCCGGGGCCCGGCCGGTGCGGGCCGACGGTACCGCCCAGCTCGGCCCGGAGCGGCCCGCGCTGGTCTTCGTGAACTCCCCGTCGAACCCCACGGGCAAGGTGCTCGGCATCGATCACCTGCGCAAGGTGGTGCAGTGGGCGCGCGAGCGCGGCGCGATCGTGGCGTCCGACGAATGCTATCTGGGCCTGGCCTGGGAGGCCGAGCCCGTCTCGGTGCTCGACCCCCGCGTCTGCGACGGCGACACCACCGGGCTGATCGCCATCCACTCGCTGTCGAAGACCTCGAACCTGGCGTCGTACCGCGCGGGTTTCCTGGCCGGGGATCCGGCGCTGATCGCGGATCTGGCCGCGGTGCGCAAGCACGCCGGTGCCATCGTGCCCTTCCCCGTGCAGGCCGCGATGACCTACGCGCTGTCCGTGGACGAGCACGAGGCGGAGCAGCGCGCCCGTTACGCCGCGCGCCGCGCGGTGCTGCTGCAGGCCGTCCGCGGCGCCGGCTTCACCGTCGATCATTCGGAGGCGGGCCTGTACCTGTGGTCGACGCGGGGCGAACCCTGCCGCGACACGGTCGACTGGCTGGCCGCGCGGGGCATCCTCGCTGCGCCCGGCGAGTTCTACGGTCCGCAGGGCGCGCAGCACGTGCGGATCGCCCTCACCGCGACCGACGAGCGCATCGCCGCGGCAGCGGAGCGCCTCGCGCGCTGATCGCCGCCGCGGGGCCCGCGGGGCTTTGACTGCTGGTCGCTGATCGGCCGGACGATGCACGAACGCACCTCTCCTGAACTCCCCTCTTCTTCAACGCGATTTTCGTGATACACTATTGCAAAGATGATTGAGGTTGAGTTGCGTGAAGGTGGTGGAAGATGAAATTCACGAAGGTCGGAATCGTGCTGATCGCGACGCTCTGCGCAGCGGTCGTGGTGTGCGGCGTCGGACTGTGGATCATCGAATCGCGCCTCGCGGCAGCTCATCCGGAGTGCGTCGGGACCGGCTCTGCGCGTGCGACGCTCACCGCGACGGTGGGCGAGAACGGACCGCGCGATCGGGTGCTGGATCGGGTCCTCACCCGGCTGGGCTGCCCGGAGTCGCCGTCTCCGCAACGGAATCCGCTGCAGTAGGAACGCGAACGGCGGCCGGTGCACGCACCGGCCGCCGTTCGGGATTTCGGATCAGTTCTTGTGCAGCGCGGCGTTGAGCTCGACGCCCTCGCTCTTCCACGGCACGACCTCGACGGCGCCGGACACGGAGTTGCGGCGGAAGAGCAGGTTGCTCTGCCCGGCCAGCTCCCGTGCCTTGATCTGCGTGCCGTCGGGCCCGGTCACCTTGGTACCGGCGGTCAGGTAGAGCCCGGCCTCCAGGACGCAGTCGTCGCCGAGCGGGATGCCCAGGCCGGAGTTCGCGCCGAGCAGGCAGCGCTCGCCGAGGCTGATGATCTCCTTGCCGCCGCCCGACAGGGTGCCCATGGTCGACGCGCCGCCGCCCACATCGGAGTGGTCGCCGATGACGACGCCCGCGGAGATGCGGCCCTCGACCATGGCGGTGCCGAGCGTGCCGGCGTTGAAGTTCACGAAGCCCTCGTGCATCACGGTGGTGCCCTCGGCGAGGTGGGCGCCGAGCCGCACGCGGTCCGCATCGCCGATGCGGACGCCGGTGGGCAGCACGTAGTCGACCATGCGCGGGAACTTGTCCAGCGAGTACACGGTGACGGTGCCGCGCTTGCGCAGGGCCGCGCGCACCAGCTCGAAACCGGCGGGGGAGCAGGGACCGAAGTTCGTCCACACGACATTGGCGAGCAGGCCGAACTGGCCCTCCAGGCTCAAGCCGTGCGGCTGCACGAGGCGGTGGCTCAGCAGGTGCAGGCGCAGGTAGACGTCGTGCGCATCGACGGGGGCGTCGGCGAGGTCCGCGATGGTGGTCTCGACGACGACGGTGCGCACCTTGCGATCCGTGTCGGGGCCCGCGAGCGCCGTCAGCTCGGTCGGGGCGCCGGCCGGATCCGCCACGGTTCCGACGATGCCGCCGCCGTCCGTCAGCTCCGGCGCGGGGAACCAGGTGTCGAGCACCGTCCCGTCGTCGGTGATGGTGGCCAGTCCGTATGCCTTCGCTCCACGATTCGTCACGCCGATCAGGGTACCGGCCGGGGCGCTCGACTAGGAGTCGTAGGGCGGGCTGGGCTGCGCCACCGGGTGGGCGCTCACGAGATCGACGATCGGCCGGTAGTGGCGCTCGCGCGTCGCGGTCCCGGGCACCAGCCGGACGACGGCGGTGACCCAGCTCCCGTCCGTGGGCAGTGCGGGCGCCCCGGCCACCTCGATCTGGATGGGGCGCGCGTCGGCCACGCAGCACCAGATCATGATCCGGGCGAGGAAGGGCCGGCCGTCGATGTGCGTGACATAGGCCGTGAGCGAGACGTCGCGGTCCAGCGTGCCCGCGGTGTCGGAGACCGCGCGGTTCTGGAAGTCGCTCAGCGCGATGTGCGGGGCCTCGCCCGGCGGCAGCGGCGGGTAGGCGCGTCCGGGTTCGTCCGTCGCGGCCGCCACGACGACGGTGCGCTGCGCGGACGTCGGGTCCAGCGCCGGAGGTGCGCAGAACAGGAGCAGGAGGACGGGCACGAGCAAAAGCCAGCCGAGCCGGCCGGAACCGTGTGCGTGGCCGGCGTCGTGGTCATCGGCCTCCTCCTCCGAGCGAGCCTCGGCGATGTCCGCGGCCATCCCGGTGACGGCGAGCCCGACGACGACCCCAGCGGACGCGACCAGGAACCAGAACATCACCGGCCGCACGTAGTTGAGGTAGGTCCCCGTCGCGGCGGCGATGGCGATGGCGCAGCCGAACAGGAGCAGGAGCAGATTGCGGGCCGGACGGTTCATCGGTCACCGCCACCCGAGGAACAGCGCGCCCGACGCGGTGCCGCACACGACCGCGACCACCAGGCAGAGCGGGGCGAACCGGGCGACGAACCGGCGGCCGAAGGCGCCGGCCTGCATCGCCATGAGCTTGACATCCACCGCCGGCCCGACCACGAGGAAGACCAGGCGGGGCAGCAGCGGCAGCGTGCTCAGCGATGCGGCGACGAAGGCGTCGGCCTCGCTGCACAGCGCCATCACCACCGCCAGTGCGGCCATGACGCCGATCGTGAGCAGCATGTTCCCCGCGAGATGGTCGATCCACGATGCCGGGACGAGCACGTGCAACGCCGCCGCGAAGGCGGCGCCGGCGGCGAGGTACGCCGCGGATTCGACGAGGTCGTGCCGGGCGGTCTCGCCCGCGAGGGCGAGCCTGCCGCGCACGTCCTCCGGGAGCGATCCGGCCAGCGCGGCGGCCGCGGGCCGCCGGATCCATTCCCGGCGGCCGAGCAGCACCCAGATCCAGCCGACCACGAGCGCGGTCGCCAGTGACCCGGCGAGCCGCGCCGCGGCCATGACCGGCGCCTGCGGGAAGGCGACCGCGGTGGCGACGATCACCACGGGGTTCACGGCGGGCGCCGCGAGCAGGAAGGTCAGGGCCACCCCGTCGGGTACGCCACGGTCGCGCAGGCGCCCGGCGACGGGGACCGCGGAGCACTCGCAGCCCGGGAGGGCGGCGCTGGAGACGCCGGCCACCACGACCGCGGCCGCCCGTCGGCGCGGCAGCACGCGCTGCAGGGCGTCGGCGGAGACGAAGCCGGCGATGGCACCGCTGACCAGAACGCCGAGCACCAGGAACGGCGTGGCCTGCACGAAGATCCCGACGAACACGGTCGTCGCGGTGCGCAGCTCCGGTCGCGCGTCGATCCCCGCCGCGAGCGGGCGCGCGGCCACGATCGCCGCGCAGACGATCACCACGAGCACCGTCACCGAGGGGAACGAGCGCTTCGCGAGGAGTTCGGGCACGCGTCCAGTGTGCCGCGCGGCGGGCTGAACTGCGCACCGTGGGAATCGGGGATCGACGCCCGCGGGCGATAGCCTGGACCCGTGACCCTCGACATCGCCTCGGACCCGATCGACCTCACCGCCGCACTGGTGGACATCCCCAGCGTGAGCCACGACGAGGAACGGATCGCGAACGAGGTGGAGTCCGCGCTGCGCGCGCTGGACCGCTTCGAGGTGCTCCGCGTGGGGAACAGCGTGCTCGCGCGGACGAACCGAGGGCTGCCGCAGCGGGTGATGCTGGCCGGCCACCTGGACACCGTGCCGATCGCCGACAACGTGCCCAGCCGCCGCGAGGGCGGGATCCTGCACGGCTGCGGCACCGTCGACATGAAGAGCGGCGACGCGGTCTTCCTCCATCTCGCCGCGACGATGGCCGAGCCCGCGTACGACGTGACGCTGATCTTCTACGAGTGCGAGGAGATCGCCTCGCAGTTCAACGGACTCGGCCGCATCGAGCGCGAACTCCCGGAGTGGCTGCGAGCCGACGTCGCGATCCTCGGCGAGCCCTCCGGCGGGCTCATCGAAGCGGGCTGCCAGGGCACGATCCGGGTGCGTATCACGGCCGCCGGTGTGCGAGCGCACAGCGCCCGGTCCTGGCTGGGCGACAATGCGATCCACAAGCTGGGCCCCGTCCTCACGGCACTGCAGGGCTACACGGCACGCACCGTCGATATCGACGGCTGCGAATACCGCGAGGGGCTCTCGGCCGTGAAGATCGAGGGCGGGGTCGCCGGGAACGTGGTGCCCGACGAGGCCTTCGTGGACGTCAACTTCCGGTTCGCGCCCGATCGCACCGTCGACGAGGCCGTGGCGCACGTCCGCGAGGTGCTGGCCGCGCCGATCGCCGACGGTGCGCTGGCCTTCGAGGTGACGGACGCCGCGCCGGGCGCGCTGCCGGGGCTCGGCGCACCCGCGGCCGCGAAGCTCGTCGAGGCCGCGGGCGGGCGCTTCCGCGCGAAGTACGGTTGGACGGACGTCTCGCGGTTCGCCGCACTCGGCATCCCGGCGGTCAATTTCGGCCCGGGCGACCCGAACTACGCGCACAAGCGCGACGAGCAGGTCGAGATCGCGCAGATCACCGAGGTGGCCGCCGTCTTGCGCGCCTTCCTCGCTGGGTAGGTTGTGCGTCATGGCCTCCGAGAAGAAGCCCGCCACCGATCACTACCTGCGCTACCGCGGCCCCGTGCGCGTGCAGGGTGTGGCGGCGGCGGAATCGTCGACCACCGATCAGCGGCTGCTCGCGAACGCGGACGATGCCGACTGGCTGCACCGCGACCCCTGGCGGGTCATGCGGATCCAGGCCGAGTTCGTCGAGGGATTCGGGGCGCTCGCGGAACTGCCGCGCGCCGTCACCGTCTTCGGATCCGCACGGATCAAGCAGGATTCGGCCGAGTACGCCACCGGACGCGAGCTGGGCGCCGGGCTGGTGCGCGCCGGCTACGCCGTCATCACGGGCGGCGGGCCCGGCGCGATGGAGGCCGCGAACCGCGGCGCCAAGGACGCCGACGGCCTGTCGGTGGGGCTCGGGATCGAGCTCCCCTTCGAGCAGGGCCTCAACGACTGGGTCGACCTGGGCATCAACTTCCGCTACTTCTTCGTGCGCAAGACGATGTTCGTCAAGTACGCGCAGGCCTTCGTCTGCCTGCCCGGCGGCTTCGGCACGCTCGACGAGCTCTTCGAGGCCCTCACGCTGGTGCAGACGCACAAGGTGACCCGGTTCCCGATCGTGCTCCTGGGCTCGGCCTACTGGGGCGGGCTGGTCGACTGGATCCGCGGCACCCTCACCGAGCAGGGGATGGTCTCGCCCGGCGATGCGGACCTGATCACCGTGACCGACTCCGTGGACGAGGCCATCGACATCATCGTGCGCGCCGACGCCGCCCGTGAGCGCGAGGCCGCCGCGAGCGAGGTGGATCCGTCGTGACCGCCATCGCCGTCTTCTGCGCTTCGCGCCCGGTTCCTCAGGAGTACATCGACCTCGCCGCCGCGGTGGGTCGGGGCATCGCCGCCGGTGGCGATTCGCTGGTCTGGGGTGGCGGCCACGTCTCCATGATGGGCGCGGTCGCGCAGGCCGCGCGTGACGGCGGGGCGCACACCCTGGGCGTCATCCCCACGGCGCTGGTCGACCGGGAGGTCGCGGACCACGGCGCCGACGAGCTGCTGGTGGTCGCGACGATGCGTGAGCGCAAGCAGCTCATGGATGACAACGCCGACGCCTTCCTCGTGCTCCCGGGCGGTGTGGGCACCCTCGAGGAGTTCTTCGAGGCGTGGACGGCCGGCTACCTGTCCATGCACGACAAGCCCGTCGTGATCCTCGACCACGACGGCTTCTACGCACCGCTGCTGGACTGGATCGACGGGCTCAAGGCGAAGGGCTTCGTCGGTGACGCGGCTCTCGGACGACTGCTGCGCGCGACGGACGTCACGACCGCCCTCGACGCGTGCCGTGGTACGGCGGTGCCACGGTAGGCTCGCCGCGTGAGCTCTACGCATAAGAACACCACCGTCGGCGTCGCCGATCTGGCCAAGGGCGTCGGCAAGCTGATCCCCGATCTGCCCCTGCTGATCAAGGAGGGGCCGGCGATCCTGCTGCGGACTCCGAACAGCAAGGAGACCATCGGCACGGTGTTCGCCAAGCGCGCGGCGCAGCACCCGTCGCGCGACTTCCTCCGCTTCCACGGCGAGGGCATCAGCTACGGCGAGGCGAACGCCACCGTCAACGCCTATGCGCGCGTGCTGCTGCGGCGCGGCGTCAAGGTGGGCGACGTGGTCGGCGTCGTCATGCACAACCACCCGCAGATGGTGCTGGTCATGCTGGCCATCGTCAAGGTCGGCGCCACCGCGGGCCTGGTGAACTACAACCAGCGCGGCGCCGTGCTGGCGCACAGCCTCAGCATCCTCGAGACCGGCACCATCATCGCCGGCGAGGAGGACCTCGAGGCCTTCGACTCCGTCGACGCGGCGGACCGCCCCGCCGACGGCGTGGTGCTCACCGTCGACGAGCTCGCGGAGCAGGCCCGGCGCATCCGTACCGAGGACCCGAGCGCCACCGAGAACCCGGCCGTGACCGCGACGCTGCCCGCCAGCACCCGCGCCTTCTACGTCTTCACGTCGGGCACCACCGGCATGCCGAAGGCGTCGATCATGACGCACTACCGCTGGCTCAAGGGCATGGCGGGCTTCGGCGCGACGGGCGTGCGGATGCGCGGCGACGACGTGATGTACTGCCCACTTCCGCTGTACCACAACAACGCCGCGCTGGTCTCGCTCGGCTCGGTGCTGGTCTCGGGCGCCACGCTCGCCATCGGCCGCAAGTTCTCGGCCTCCAAGTTCTGGGACGAGGCGAACGAGAATTCGGCCACGATGTTCATCTACATCGGCGAGATCTGCCGGTACCTGCTCAACCAGCCGCCCAAGCCCAGCGACCGGTCGAACACCATCCGCGTCGCGGCCGGCAACGGCATGCGGCCGGAGATCTGGCGGGAGTTCCAGGAGCGCTTCGGGATCGAGCGGATCATGGAGTTCTACGCCGCCAGCGAGACCAACATCGCCTTCCTCAACGTCTTCAACATCGAAGCCACCGTCGGCCTGTGCCCGCTGCCGCACGCGGTGGTGGAGTACGACATCGACACCGCCGGGCCGACGCGGGACGCCCGTGGCAAGCTCAAGCGCGTCAAGCGGGGCCAGAACGGTCTGCTGCTGACCAAGATCACCAAGTCCGCCCCGTTCGACGGCTACACGGACGGCAAGGCCGGCGAGGCGAAGCTGATCCGCGACGGCTTCAAGTCGGGCGACGTCTGGTTCAACACCGGCGACGTGGTGACCAACCAGGGCTTCGACCACATCGCCTTCGTCGACCGGCTCGGCGACACCTTCCGCTGGAAGGGCGAGAACGTGGCGACCACCGAGGTGGAGGGCGCGCTCGACGAGGCCGACCAGGTGGAGGGCGCGATCGTCTACGGCGTCGCGATCCCGGGCGCCGACGGCAAGGCGGGGATGGCTGCGGTGAAGCTCGCCGAGGGCCACGACTTCGACGGTGCCGCGCTCGCCGAGAAGCTGCGGAACGAGCTGCCGGGCTACGCGATCCCGCTGTACGTGCGCGTGGTGCCCAGCCTGGAGGTCACCTCCACGTTCAAGAGTCTCAAGGGCGAGCTGCGCAAGCAGAGCTTCGAGGAGACCGGCGACGATCCGCTGTACGTCTTCGTCGGCGGCGCGGACGGCTACGTCCCCGCGTACGACGGGTACGCCGCGGACGTCGCGGCCGCCAAGGTCCCGGACCTGCGTTCCTAGATGACCGCGCCGCCGGTGCGTCCCACCTTCTGCGGTCGCCCGGTCCCCACGGACCGGGCGCTGGTGATGGCGATCATCAACCGCACGCCCGACTCCTTCTACGACCGCGGCAGCTACTTCGCGGTGGAGGCCGCGCTGGAGCGCGTCGACGCGGCCGTCGCCGAGGGGGCCGACCTGGTGGACGTGGGCGGCGTCAAGGCCGGGCCCGGCCAGGACGTGGACGCGACGGAGGAGATCGCGCGGACGGTGCCCTTCATCGCGCAGGTGCGCGATCGGCACCCGGACCTCCTGATCAGCGTGGACACCTGGCGCGCCTCGGTCGCCGAGGCCGCGGTGGACGCCGGCGCCGACCTCATCAACGACACCTGGGCGGGCGCCGACCCGGACCTGCCCCGGATCGCCGCGGAGACCGGGGCGGGCCTGGTGTGCTCGCACACGGGCGGCGCCGTGCCGCGGTCCCGTCCGTACCGGGTGCGCTACCCCGACGTGGTGGCCGACGTGCGCGAGCGACTCCTCACCGCCGCCGAGGCGGCCTTCGCCGCGGGCGTGCGCGAGGACGGCATCGTCATCGATCCGACCCACGACTTCGGCAAGAACACCCACCACGGACTGGCGCTGCTGCGGCACCTCGACGACCTCGTAAGGACCGGCTGGCCCGTCCTGATGGCGTTGTCCAACAAGGACTTCATCGGCGAGACGCTGGACGCCGGCCTGGAGGAGCGCGTGGCAGGCACGCTGGCGGCGACGGCGCTGGCGGCGCACGCCGGGGCGCGGATGTTCCGCGTGCACCAGGTCGCCGACACCCGGCGCGTGGTGGAGATGGTGGCGTCGATCGACGGCGCGCGGCCACCGTCCCGGGTCGTCCGGGGACTGGCATGAGCGGGGAGGCGCCCCAGGCGCACGCGAGCGAGCGCTTCTTCGCGGAGCCGCGGTGGACCGTGGAGGAACTGGTCGCCGCGAAGGACGGCCGGACGGTCTCGGTGGTGCTGCCGGCACTCAACGAGGAGGAGACCGTCGCCGGTGTCGTCGAGACGATCGTGCCCCTGCTCGGCACCCTGGTCGACGAGCTGATCGTGCTGGATTCCGGGTCCACCGACGCCACCGCCGAGCGGGCGCGTGCGGCGGGCGCCACGGTGATCAGCCGTGAGGACGCCGTCCCCGGGCTCGCCCCGGTCCCCGGCAAGGGGGAGGCGCTGTGGCGCGGGGTGGCCGCCTCGTCGGGCGATCTGATCGCCTTCGTCGACTCCGATCTGATCGAGCCCGACCCGCGCTACGTGCCGAGGCTGCTCGGGCCCATGCTCTTCGACCGCGACGTGCACCTGGTCAAGGCCTACTACCGGAGGCCGCTCCGCGTCTTCAAGCAGGGCGAGGACCCGACGGGCGGTGGCCGCGTCACCGAGCTGGTGGCCCGTCCGCTGCTGGCGGCGCTGCGCCCGCCGCTGCGGGTGATCCTGCAGCCTCTCGGCGGCGAGTACGCGGGCACCCGCGAATTCCTCACATCCGTGCCCTTCGCCCCCGGCTACGGCGTGGAGATCGGGCTGCTGCTGGACGCCGAGGCCCGCTACGGCCTGGAGGGGATCGCGCAGGTCAACCTGTCGGTGCGTAAGCACCGCAACCGCGATCTACGCGACCTGGGCGTGATGAGCCGCCAGATCATGGGCACGGCGCTGCGCCGCTGCGGGATCCCGGACTCCGGCGCGGGAATCACCCAGTACCTCGTCGAGCCCGGGCCGGACGACAGGTTCACCGAGGTCACCACCGATCTGTACCTGGAGGATCGCCCGCCGGCGAACACCCTTCGGAACTCATGACAAGTACTTGTCAAAGCGGAAAGTACTTTCTATAGTCGAGTCATCGACGACGGGAAGGGCAGTCATGAACGACGACACGGGACGGATGACCGCCGAGGAGGCGCGCCGCACCCTGGATGCGGCCGACGCCGCGTCGATCGCGACGCCCGCGGACCGCGAGCGGCTCGAGAAGGGCCTGATCCGCATCGGCGTCGTCACCGGCGGGCTGATCATCGGGTTGCGCCTCACGATCGGTGACCCTGGCGCTCCGATGTGGCTGCGGCACTGGGGATTCGCCGTCGTCATGGTCGTCTACTTCGCGGTGATCGTCGTTTCGGTGGTGACCATGCGGAGGGCGAAGGCGGTGCCGCGGGGCTTCTCCAGTCGCTACACCGTGGGGATCGCGCTGACCTTCCTCCTGTACACCGCGTACATCGTCCTGCAGGCCGGCACGGTCGACACCGGGATGGACTGGCAGTGGGTGATTCTCGGTGCCATCCTGACGATGACTCCCGCCCTCCTCGCCGCGCGGTCGATCTCGAAGCTGGCGCTCCGATGACGAATGCCGGCAGCGGTGCGCACGCCCGGCACCGGCTCGACGACGTGATCCACGCGCCGGTCCGCTTCTCCATCGTCGCCGCGCTGGCGAAGGTCGAGAACGCGGAGTTCGCCGCGGTGCGCGACGCGGTGGAGCTCTCGGACTCCGTCCTCTCCAAGCAGGCCTCGCAACTGGAGGCGGTCGGCTACGTCACGATCAAGAAGGGCTACGTGGGCAAACGTCCGCGCACATGGCTGTCGCTGACGGCGCAGGGACGCAGGGCCTTCGAATCCCATCTCGACGCACTGCGCGCGATCGCTGAGGGCTGACCCGCGGAGGATCGGCCGGTTTCCGGCCGGCATCTGCCTCAGTCGATCGCCGGCCCGATATCCGCGGAATCTCCTCGGGAGCGCAGGACTGCGTCCAGAGCGGCGGCACCGGAGACCAGGGCGCGGCCCCGTCGGGTCAGGGAGGCCCGCCAGCCGTCCAGCGTGCCGCGCAGGGGCTCGACCCCGCCTGCGGAGCGCACGTGTTCGGCGAGTTCCGCTATCCGCGCGAGGCCGAAGCCGCCCCGTCGGAGCTGCTCCGCCATGCGGGCGTCGCGGACATCGGCGGGCGCGTACACCCGATAGCCGGTGGCGCGGTCACGCCGCGGCCGGACGATTCCCGCGCTTTCCCAGGCGCGCAGGGTGGCGGGCACGACCCCGAGCAGATGCGCCACATCGCCGACGAACAGTGTGTGCCCCGCGTCGTCGGCGGGGTCGTCCAGGTCGTCGAGCGCGGCGCACACCCGCCGGAAGGTGCCGCGGTCCTCGGCCAGCTCCTCGTGGGCCGCGTCCAGCAGCGCGAAGGCGCCGTCGAGGTCGTCGCGGTGGACGGCGCGCAGGATCTCCCCGGCGCGCGCGTGCCCGCATCCCGGGATCAGCGCGAGGAAGGCGTCGAGTGCCAGGCGATGGCGTGGGGTGAAGACCCGGTAGCCCGACGGGGTGCGCCCGGCCGGCGGCAGGATGCCCTGCTCCTCGTAGTTGCGCACAGCCTGGGACGAGATGCCATGCGGTCGCGCCAGGTCGACGGGGCGCAGGTGGGTTTGAGAGTTCTCGGGCATTCTCCCTCGTCCTCTCGCAGAAGTGTCAACTGGTCGTTCAACGATATCGTGAAGGGAATGAATCTCGATCAGGCAGACCTCGTCTCCTTCCTCGCCGCCCAGCCCACACCCACGCGCCTCCTCGGCTTCGGTGAACCGATGCACGGTTCCGAGGAGATCCTCCGCGCCCGCAACGCCGTGATCGTCGATCTCGTGCTGCGCGGCGGATACCGCTCGATCGCGGTGGAGTCCGACTTCCATCGCGCGCCGCTGGCGAACGACTACCTGGCCGGGGCCGATATCGACCTGCAGCGGGTCCTCGACGAGGGCTTCAGCCATCCCTACCTGCACCGGCTCGCCGCCACCGGCGAACTCCTGGAGCGGCTGCGCGAGCTGAACCGGACGCTGGAGACGCCCGTCCGGTTCTACGGCTTCGACGCCCCGATGGAGATGGCCGCCGCACCGAGCCCCCGCGCCCACCTCCTGCGGCTGCGTGCCGCGCTCGCGGCGGTCGACGAGCACATCGTCGGTGAGCAGGAGATCGAGGATCTCCTCGGCGACGAAGCGCGGTGGACCGAGGAGCGCGCGATGTACGAGGCGGACCGGGGCGTCGGACGCACCGTCGACGCCGAGCGGCTGCGCCTGCTGACCGACGACCTGTGCGCGGTCCTGCAGGCGCGCGCCCCCGAGCTCGCAGAATCCGCGGAGGCGTGGTGGCGGCTGCGGGCCGATGCGGCCACCGCCGTCGGGCTACTGCGCTACCACGCGATCATGGCGACCGATACCCCCGACCGGCTGGGCCGGCTCAGCGCGCACCGGGACGCGATGATGGGCCGCAACCTGCTGGCGATACTCGACCGCGAGGCGGGGCGGGGCGGCACCGTCGCCTTCGCGCACAACCTGCACCTGCAGCGCGGCGTGAGTGACATGCGGATGGGTCCGCACACGGTGCGGTGGTTCAGCGGCGGCGCCCAGGCGGCCGCGCGGCTGCGCGACGGGTACCGGTTCGTGGCGGTGGGTATCGGCGCCGCTCCGGCGCACGGACTGGCCGAGCCCGAGCCCGGCACCGTCGAGGGGGAGCTGTATCGCACGCAGACCGCCCCCGCCCGCTTGTACGCGGGGCCGGAACTCGCCGCACGACTGGGTGATGCGTGCTCGCGCGCGGACCGGGACGCGCTTGGGGCCTACTTCCCGCTCGACGCCGCGCGCCTGTCGGAGACCGACGGTGTCCTCTTCCTCCGCGAGGTTCGGGCATGATGGCCCCATGGTGATCGTGTTGTACGCCCTGGGACTGCTGGCCGTCGCGGCCGTGCTGTACGGCGTGGCCGCCCTGGTCTTCGGGCGCGGCGACGACACCCCGCCGCTCGAAACGGGGGCGACGCCCACGGTGCTGCCCGCGGAGGACGTGGCCGGCGCCGACGTGCGTGCGCTGCGATTCCAGCAGGTGGTACGCGGGTACAAGCCCGCCGAGGTGGACTGGGCCCTCGAACGACTGGCACGGGAGATCGACGTCCTGCGTGCCCGCCTGACCGCCGAACAGGAGCCCGTGGCGTCCGCGACCGATCCCGCCGACGAGGTCGATTAGGTCCGCTTTGCCAGTAGTCCGCGCCGATCACTGCAGCGCACAGGCTAGAATATGGAGCGGACCCGCGTCGGGCGTGCTCGGGCGGGTGAAGGATCTGAAGGGAGCAACGGATGGCGGCTATGAAGCCACGTACGGGGGACGGCCCCTTGGAAGCGACCAAGGAGGGGCGCGGGATCGTGATGCGCGTACCCCTGGAGGGTGGTGGACGTCTCGTGGTGGAGCTCACGCCCGATGAGGCCGCTGCGCTCGGCGAGGAGCTGCGCGGCGTCACGTCGTAGCCGCTAGAACTGCTGTCACTGGAGATCCCGCGCGGTGCCACCGTGCGGGATCTCCTCGTTTCCGGGGGTGTCCCATGGCGCAAGTCCCGCCCGGCCTGGCCGCGGTGCTGCCCGCACTGGCGTGCCCGCACTGCACCGGTGCGCTCGATGCCGAGGACGGCACCCTGTCGTGCCCGCGCGGGCACTCCTTCGACGTCGCCCGCCAGGGCTACGTCTCGCTGCTCGCGGGCGACGCGAGCGGGCTCATCGCCGACGACGCGGACATGATCGCCGCCCGCGAGCGCTTCTTCGCGACCGACCACTACGCGAGCTTCCACGCCGCGGTCGCGGAGGCCGCGACGGGAGCGCCCGCCGGGATCATCCTCGACTGCGGTGCGGGTGAGGGTGAGTACCTCGCGCGCGCCTGCGCCGCCCGGTCCGCGGCGGGACTCGGCGGTGCGGGCATCGGACTGGATCTGTCGAAGCCCGCCGCACGGCGCACCGCTCGTCGCGGACCGTCGATCGGCGCGGTCGTCGCGAACGGCTGGGCGCGACTGCCCGTCGCCGACGGTGCCGTCGCCGCCGTGCTGTCGGTCTTCGCGCCCCGCAACGCCGCCGAGTTCGCGCGCGTGCTCGCGCCCGGCGGCCTGCTGGTGGTGCTCACGCCCGGGCCGCGGCACCTGCGGGAGCTCGTCGAACCGCTCGGGATGATCTCCGTCGAGGCGGGCAAGGTCGCGCGGCTCGACGGTGCGCTGCACGACTTCTCGCTGGTGTCCCGCGAGAAGCACGAGTGGATCATGGATCTCACCGCCTCCGCGGCCACGGACCTCGTGGCGATGGGGCCCAGCGCGCACCACGGCTCGCCGCAGGCGCGGGCCGCGGCGATCGAGCGGCTCACCGCCGGCGGCACGGCCGCCGTGACGGCGTCGGGCACCGTCAGTGTGTACGCGCTGCAGTAGTACTCGGCAGCCGGCTACGTGCCGGCGCCGAGCGCGTGCCGATAGACCTCCAGCGTCTGCGCGGCGATGGATTCCCAACTGAACTCGGCGATCGCGCGGGCCCGCCCGGCTGTGCCGTACGCCGCGGCGCGGGCCGGATCCGCGCAGAGCGCGTTGACCGCGGCGGCGAGATCGGCCTCGAAGGCCGCGGTGTCGGCCTCGTCGTAGTGGACGAGCGTGCCCGTCTCGCCGTCGTTCACGACCTCGGGGATGCCGCCCACGTCGGAGGCGACGACGGCGGTACCGCACGCCATGGCCTCGAGGTTGACGATGCCCAGCGGCTCGTACACCGATGGGCACACGAAGACCGTGGCGGCGCTGAGGATCTCACGGACCTTCGGCGTGGGGAGCATGTCCTGCACCCAGTGCACCCCGTCGCGGGATTCGGCGAGCGCGGCCACGGCGTCCGCGGTCTCCGCGGCGATCTCGGGGGTGTCGGGGGCACCCGCGCAGAGGACGAGCTGCACGTCGGGGGAGAAGCGGTGCGCCGCTGCGACCAGATGCTTCACGCCCTTCTGCCGGGTGATGCGGCCGACGAAGGCGACGATCGGCCGGCCGGGGTCGATACCGCGCTCGACCAGCGGTGAATCCTCGCCGAAGGTGGGCGCCGGATACCAGACCTCGGTGTCGATCCCGTTGCGCACGACGTGGACCCGGCCGGCGTCGAGCCGCGGGTAGGCGTCCAGCACGTCGTCGGCCATGCCGCGGCTGACGGCGATCACCGCGTCGGCGTACTCGACCGCGTTGCGCTCGGCCCAGCTGGAGAGGCGGTAGCCACCGCCCAACTGCTCGGCCTTCCACGGACGCCGCGGTTCGAGCGAGTGCGCGGTGAGGATGTGCGGGACGCCGTAGAGCTGCCCGGCGACGTGCCCGGCGAGGCCGGTGTACCAGGTGTGGCTGTGCACCACGTCCGCGTCGGCGGCGAGGTTCGCCATCCGCAGGTCCGTGGAGAACATCTCGAGGGCGGTGTTGGCGCCGGCCAGCTCGGGGTCCGGGCCGGAGACGGTAACACCGTCCGCATCGGGGCGGGGTGCACCCATGCAGTGCACGTCCACCTCGCAGAGGCTGCGCAGCCGTGCGACGAGCTCGGTCACGTGCACGCCCGCCCCGCCGTAGACCTCCGGCGGGTACTCCCTCGTCATCATCGCTACGCGCATGTCCACCACGCTAGAGCGTGGCGTGGCCGGACGCAGGCGGTTCGCCGGAGCCCGAACCGTGTCGTTCACCTGTGGTTGTCCGCCCGGACGCCTGTGCTTAGCAGTGGAACCGGATGCACTGTCGCAGAACACTGCACGCGTGCGCGGATTGGGGTTAGCGTGGACCCCGTGAGCAACCAGCCTCGTGTTCTGGGAATCGTCCTCGCCGGTGGCGAGGGCAAGCGCCTGTATCCGCTGACCGCGGACCGCGCGAAGCCCGCTGTGCCCTTCGGCGGCTCGTACCGCCTCATCGACTTCGTACTGTCGAACCTGGTCAACGCCGGGTACCAGCGCCTGTGCGTGCTGACGCAGTACAAGTCGCATTCGCTCGATCGGCACATCAGCCAGACCTGGCGCATGTTCGGCTTCCGCGGGGAGTACATCACCCCGGTTCCCGCGCAGCAGCGCGTGGGGAAGCGCTGGTTCACCGGCAGCGCGGATGCGATCTTCCAGTCGATGAACCTCATCACCGATGACGACCCGGACTACATCGTGGTCTTCGGCGCGGACCACGTGTACCGGATGGACCCGGCGCAGATGGTACTGGCGCACATCGAGTCCGGCGCGGGCGTCACCGTCGCGGGCATCCGCGTCCCCCGTGCCGAGGCGAAGGCCTTCGGCTGCATCGAGTCCGACGACTCCGGGCGCATCACCCAGTTCCTGGAGAAGCCCGCGGATCCGCCCGGCACCCCGGACGATCCGGAGGTCACCTTCGCGTCGATGGGCAACTACGTCTTCAGCCGTCAGGCCCTCGTCGAGGCGATCATCGCGGACGCCGAGAACCCGGATTCCGACCACGACATGGGTGGCGACATCATCCCCGCGTTCGTGGCCCGTGGCGAGGCCGCGGTGTACGACTTCAGTGACAACAAGGTGCCCGGCGCCACCGAGCGCGACGCCGGCTACTGGCGCGACGTGGGCACCATCGACGCCTTCTACGAGGCTCACATGGACCTCGTCTCGGTGTACCCGATCTTCAACCTCTACAACCGCCAGTGGCCCATCCGTTGCGAGAACGACAACCTTCCGCCTGCGAAGTTCGCCCGCGGCGGACTCGCCCAGGAGTCGATGGTCGGGGCGGGCAGCATCATCTCCGGCGCGACGGTGCGCAACTCCGTCATCGGCGCGAACGTCACCATCGGCGACGGCGCCACCGTGGAGGGGTCCGTGCTCATGCCCGGCGTGAGGATCGAACCCGGCGCCGTGGTGCGGCGCGCGATCCTGGACAAGAACGTCGTGGTCGGCCGCGGTGAGATCCTCGGCGTCAATCTCGAGCGGGAACGGGAGCGCTTCAACGTCTCCGCGGGCGGTGTGGTCACCGTCGGTAAGGGCATTCGGATCGGCTGACGTGACCCGGCGTCGCGCGTGGGGATGTGCGCTGGGACTGATGCTGCTGTGGTGGTGCGTCACCTACGGTTTCGGCTCGCTGCACCTGCCCTGGCTGCAGCCCGCGTGGTTCCCGCACCTCGGCGTGGTGGTCACTGACGCGCTGAGCCTCGGTGCGGTCGCGGTGCTCGCGTGGCGGCTGGGCCTGTTCGACGGTGCGCTGCTCAGTCCCGGTGCCCTGCTCCGCCCGGATGCCGTGCGGGAGTACGTCTGGCTCGTGCCGCCCCTGGTCGTGGCGTGCTCCTACGCCCTGGTCGGGCGGGACGGCGTACCGGGGATCTCCGGTTCCGCGGGACTCCTGCTCTCGTCCGCCGTGGGGATGCTCGCCATCGGGCTGTCCGAGGAGTTCGGGGCGCGCGGACCGGCGTTGACGGCGCTGCTGCGCGTCGACGGGCCCGTGTTGGCCTGCGCCGCGACCTCCGTCGTCTTCGGGCTGTGGCACGTGGGTAACGGGCTGTTCTTCGGCCAGTCGGCTGCGGAGACCGCGTGGCAGGTCGTCGTCGCCGGCGCCGCGGGTTTCCTCTGGGCCGGGACGCGGCTGGTCACCGGATCCCTGCTGCCCGGAGTACTGCTGCACGCGGCCAACGACTTCTTCCAGCTCAACTCGCCCGGTGCCGCCCCCTTCTGGTTCCAGTGCGTGGTCGTGGTCTTCCACGTGGCCTGGGGCGGTGTCCTGGTCCGCCGCGCGAGGGCGGGGCCTTCCGGGATCAGGACACCGCGATGAACTCGACGGTCACATCGCGCGGCTGCACCCCGCTGCGGGCTAGTGGATGTGGATCAGGCCGAACAACTCCGCGAACGCCAGGAGGGCGATGCCGATCGCCAAGAACTGCATCGGAATCCAGAACACCGTGTTCTGATTGCGTAGCGCGCGCTCCACGTCCGCCTGCTCAGCGACGACCTGACGGCCGGCCAGTTCGCGCGCTTCCTCCACCGAACCGGGCTGGTAACCGGGCGTCGGCTGGTAGTGGCCCGAGGCGATGTAGCTCGCAAGTTCCGAGGTGCGCCCCTCGGCGAACGCCGCCGCACGTGCCCGTGGCCGAACGACGTTGAGCCAGTATCCCAGTGCCGCGCACCCGAGCGCCCCGAGCAGCAGCCCGCCGGCGATGCTGAAATTCGTTCTGCCCAAGCCGAACCCGAGGAAGATCCCGAGAGGGACGAAAAGAACACCCAGAATACCCCAACCCCGCCAAATGATCATTAACAAAGATTAGCATTGGGCTGGTTGATCAACAAACATGACTGATTCAGTAGATCTGGATCGGGATCGCTGGATCGGATCGGGCCTGTCAGGCGGCGTCGTCGGCGCGGGCGAGGAGGCCGCCCGAGGAACCGCGGAGGAGGATCTCGACGACGGCGTCGGCATCGTCGGACATGGGGACGTGACCGCTGCCGGGGAGCCAGATGTGCTCGGCCGCGGGGAGCAGGTGGCGGGCGCGCCGGCCCTGGTAGGGGAGCAGAACGCGGTCCTGTGTGCCCCAGGCGACGGTCACGGGGATGTCCGCGGCGATCTCGGCCTCGAACGGGAAGGCGCCGCCGATGATGTCGCGGAGGGTGTGCCGTGAGTCGACCATGTTCGTCAGGTCGCCGAGCACGCGGTCGGCGGCCAGGCGCTCACCGTGCGTCATCAGCGAGGCGAGCATCAGCTTGCGGCCGATCCCGTTGCGGGTGAGGAGTGGAGCCAGCGGCGCTGCGAGTCGACCGGCGGTGATCAGCGCGAGGAAGTGCGCACGGATCAGGAGGAAGTCGGTGTCGTCGCGCCAGAAGCCGGCGGGAGAGAGCCCCGTCGCGCTGCTGACGATGCCGCTGGCCGCGGCCTCGAGCGCGATGCGCCCGCCCAGCGAGTTGCCGGCGATGTGCGGCCGGACCAGGTCCAGCTCGTCGAACAGGTCCTCCAGGTGCTGCTGCAGGGCCTCCTGGACCGTGCGGCCCGCGAGTTCCAGCGCGGGGGACTCGCCGTGGCCGGGGAGGTCGAACAAGATGACCTCGCGGTGCTCCGCGAGCCGCTCCGCCACCGGGTACCAGGCCTGACGGCGGTGTGCGATCCCGTGGACCAGCACCAGCGGCTCACCCGAGCCGAATCGTTCGTACGCCAACATCTCGTGCCACCTCGTCGTGGTCCGGGCGGGCGGGGCCCGCGGGGGTCCGACGGTGCGCCGGACGGTTGTTCGGAGCGTACGGACTGATAGGAACAAGCGCAATGACTCTCAGAAAAGTCGTCGATGATGGGTTCGCTGTCATCGGCTTTCCGGGCTTGCGTTCGAGCGCGCTCGAAGGCCTAGCGTGGCGGCCATGGATGCGAACAAGGAACTGAAATTGCTGGTCACCGGGGCTTCGCAAGGCTTCGGGCGGTGTCTCGTCGAGGACGCGCTCGAGCGCGGCGACAGCGTCACGGCGGTCGTCCGCGACCGAGCCTCCGTCCAAGCGCTCGTCGACGCCCATCCGGGTCGCCTGAGCGTGATCGAGGCGGACCTGCGTGACCGGGCGGCGGTGGAACGGGTGGCCGCGGTGACCGCGGAGTCGCCGATCGACGTGCTCGTCAACAACGCCGGGCGCGCGATCGCCGGTGCCGCGGAGGAGCTGTCGATGGAGCTGTTGCGGGAGCAGCTGGAGCTGAACTTCTTCGCCGCGGCCGCGCTGACCCGGGCGGCGCTGCCGGGCATGCGGGAGCGCCGCGCGGGGACGATCGTGCAGATGAGCAGCCAGGGTGGACGGCTGTCCTTCCCGGCCGCCGGGGCCTACTCGGCCAGCAAGTTCGCGCTCGAGGGCTGGTCCGAGGCGCTCGCCGCAGAGGTCGCGGAATTCGGGGTGCGGGTGCTCATCGTGGAGCCCTCGCGGTTCCGCACCGGCTTCAACACCCCGCATTCCCTGGCGGTGACCGCGCCGTCGGAGGTGTACGGGCGGACCGTCGGGGTTGTGCAGCGCGACCTGACGGGCTCCGACGGTGCGCAGGAGGGCGACCCGGCGCGCGCCGCGCGGATCATCGGCGACGTGGCCCGGTCGGCGGACGTGCCGCTCCGCCTCCCGCTCGGCGCCGAGGCCGTCGAGCGCCTGACCGCGGCGTACACCGCCGGGCTCGACGGTGTGCGGCAGTGGACCGACGTGGCGCGCTCCGCCGACTTCCCGGACGCTGCCGCGTCGTCGAGGCCCATCCCGACGGCCTGAGCCGCGGTCCCGTCAATCCCGGGCGAGGGCGGCGCGGACCTGGTGGGCGACGGTGGTGTGCTCGGCGGACTCGGGGAGGGCGTCGACGGCCCACCAGCGCAGGTCGTTCGACTCCTCGCTGATCGCGAGGTCGGGCGTGCCCGGGCCGACGGCGAAGGCCCGGAACCGCAGATCGAGGTGGCGCGTCGGGACGCCGAGCGAGCATCGGATCGGGTGCGTGTGCAGCGTCAGCAGGTCCGCGTCGAGGACGAGGTCGGCGAGGCCGGACTCCTCGTGCCCCTCGCGGAGCGCGGCGGCGGGCACCGTCGAATCGGAGTCCTCGCAGTGACCGCCCAACTGCAGCCACTCGCCGACGCGCGGGTGATGGGTCAGTACGACGTGCGTGCGCGCCTCGTTGAGGATCACCACCGACGCCGTGATGTGGCCGGGCACGTTGGCGCGGGCGCACGCGTTCGGCTGGGCGTCGAGGAAGGCGAGCACGGTGTGGCGCAGGGCGTCGTCGCCGTCCGTGCGGGCGTCGAACCGCGCGAGGACGTCGACGGCGGAGGAGTGCAGGGAGGCGAAGGTCACGGGCGGCCTACCTTTCGAGGAGCATGTCGCCGGGCGGGAGCGGCGGACGGGGCGCGGACAGCACGGACGGATCCGCCGGGAAGCCGACGGCGATCGCGCCCGCCGGCCGGTAGTCGTCCGGCAGGTCCAGGATCGTCCGCACGGTCTCGGCGGCGAAGATCGTCGATCCCACCCAGCAGCTGCCGATGCCGCGCACGGCGAGCGCGACCAGCAGTGACTGGACGGCGGCGCCGACGGCGACGGTGAACATCGTCTCCTCGGCGGCGGTGCGGCGGGCGTCGGCGTAGGCGTGGGCACCGTCGGGAACCATGAACGGGAGGATCAGCTCCGGCGCGTCGTAGAGCAGTTGCCCGCGGCGCACCCGCTTCGCGACGGATTCGGGCGTGCGCCCGTCGCCCGTGAGATCCGCGGCCCACTGGTCCTTCATGGCGTCCAGCAGCGCCGTGCGGCGCGCGGCGTCCCGCACCCAGACGAACCGCACCGGGTGCGTGTGGTGCGGCGCAGGGGCCGTCAGGGCCTCCGCGACGGCGTCCCGCACGTCCGCCTCGGGGACGGGTTCGTCGGAGAAGGCGCGCACCGAGCGGCGCACCAGGAGCGCCTGCCGGCGGGCGAGTTCGACGCCGGTGTGGAAGAGGTCGTCCTCGCCGGGCCGGACGAGGCCGCGTGCCGTCGCGAGCGGCGAGCCGGCCTCGGGCGTGCGGACGCCGAAGCCCCGGACGACGGCGACGGGGACGCCGCCCAGCTTGCCCTTCACCAGGTCCGCGGCGGCGGCCAGCTCGTCGGCGACGGCGATCTCGGTGACCACCAGGTCGTTGCCGTAGGCGTCCACGGCGCCGGCGTAGCCGTGCAGCACCTCCATGCCGGCGGCGCCGATCGCGGCGTCCGTCTGGCCCGTGCGCCAGGC
The DNA here is from genome assembly GCF_007858445.1 of Tsukamurella sputi. Lineage (GTDB taxonomy): Bacteria > Actinomycetota > Actinomycetes > Mycobacteriales > Mycobacteriaceae > Tsukamurella > Tsukamurella sputi. The sequence goes on from NZ_VIGV01000004.1 coordinate 567,902, forward strand.
CCGGCCCATGGTGTCGGTGACCAGCACCGCGACGTCGACGCCGAGGCGTTCGTGCAGCCTGGCGCGGACCGCCGCCGCGCTGCCGTCCGGGTCCTCGGGGAGCAGTGCGACGGTGTCCGATGCCACGTTGGAGGCGTCCACCCCCGACGCGGCCTGCACGATCCCGAGCTTGTTCTCGGTGATCCAGGTGCGGCCCTTCGTCGCGAGCACCCGCACCGACTCCTCGGCGATGAGGCGCCGGCGGAAGGCGTCGCGCTCCTCGGGGTCCGACGGGGCCGGAAGCACCCGGCCCTCGGCCTTGGAGAAGACCTTCGACGTGATGACCACGACGTCGCCGTCCGCGATCCACGGCGCGGCGTCGGCGAGAAGCGCGCCCACGTCGTCGCCCTCGGTCACCTCGGGCACGCCGAAGACCGGCAGGATCTCGAGCGACGATGCGCCGTGGTCGCGATCGGGACGCGACGGTGTGCCGGGGTCACGGCCCGGCCGCGGGGCTCCGGCGGCGGGTCCGGTCACAGGCCCACCAGCTCGAGGCCGGCATCGATCATGGCCGCGGTGGCCTGCGGCGAACTCATCAACAGCGGTACCGCCGCGACGGGCAGGCCGTCGATCGCAGTGCCGGAATCCTCCTCCGAGACGAGCCAGCCGTCGAGGATCCCGTTACCGCTGCGGGCGCCGAAGTGCTCGCCGATCGCCTGCGCGCTGGTCTCGATGCCGAGCACCTCGAGGCACCGGTCGGCCATGCCGCGCAGCGGTGCGCCGCCGATCACGGGGGAGACGCCCACGACCTTGGCGGACGTGGTGCGCAGCGCGGCGCGGATGCCGCCCACGGAGAGGATCGCGCCGATCGAGACGATCGGGTTCGACGGGGCGAGGAAGACCACGTCCGCCTCCTCGATCGCGGCGAGGGATGCAGCGGTGGCCTGCGCTCTGTTCTTCCCGCCGGAGCCGGAGCCGTCCGCCCCGCCCACCTGAGCGAAACCGAAGGTCTCGATGTCGGCGCGGTAGCGCACCCACCACTCCTGGAAGTGGATGGCCCTCTTCGCACCGTCGGTCGAATCGGGGTCCGCGACCACGACGTGCGTCTCGTGCCGCCCGTCCGTCGCGGGCAGCAGGCGCACGCCCGGCTGCCAGCGGTTGCACAGCGCGGCGGTGACGTCGGTGAGCGGATAACCCGAGCTCAGCATCTGGGTGCGGATCAGGTGGGTCGCGAGGTCGCGGTCGCCGAGGCCGAACCAGTCCGGATCGGCACCGTACTTCGCGAGCTCCTCCTTGGCGTTCCAGGTCTCGTTGCGGTGACCCCAGCCGCGCTCGGTGTCGATGCCGCCGCCGAGGGTGTACATGCAGGTGTCGAGGTCCGGGCAGATCCGCACGCCGTGCATCCAGGCGTCGTCGCCGACGTTGACCACCGCCGTCACGGAGTGCTCCGACGGTGCCGGGGAGCCCGCGCCGTCCCGCTCCGGGAACGGCGTCACCCCGAAGCGTTCCCGCGCGCCCTCGAGGAACCGCGCACCGCCGACACCGCCCACCAGCACCGTGACCTTCACGTCTGAAAGCGTAATGGTCGGCGGGCCCCGCTCCCCGCGACGGGTGTCGGCTTCCCGTGACGGATCTCGGCCGCCCGGAAGGTCGCGCGAAGGCCCGTCGGCCTGGCATGATCGACGGTGCGACGCGCCTCGGTGGCGCGTCGGCGAGCCGCCGTGAAATATGACGCGGATCACATCTCAACCACGTGTCGAGGCCTGGCATCCGGCCGTCCAGGTGGTATTAGCTAATTTCCCGGTTCAGCTTGACGTGGCGGCTTTGCACGTGTGTAATCACAACCGTGTCATTCAGTGCGGCGTGATGTTCGCCGGCGCGGGGCATGTAGACCGAAAGACCATCGAACACCACGAAAGCAACGAGGGAGGCGGGCCGATGACGATCGACGCTCATCGTGAACCGTTCGGAAGCTTCTCCGGTGGGTCCAGCCGCGCGCACTTGAGTGTTGTGCCTGCGGGTTTCGAGGAACTCTACGAGGCCGTCGAGGATCAGTGGCAGGACCGCGCACTGTGCTCGCAGACGGATCCCGAGGCGTTCTTCCCCGAGAAGGGCGGCTCCACCCGCGAGGCCAAGCGGATCTGCCTGGGCTGCGAGGTGCGCAACGAGTGCCTCGAGTACGCCCTGCAGAAGGACGAGCGCTTCGGCATCTGGGGCGGTCTGTCCGAGCGTGAGCGCCGCAAGCTCAAGCGCGGCATCATCTGATTCGTCCGTCCGCGGCGAATCCCGCCGGGTCCGTCGACCCGCTCGCGCCGTGCCGACCGCGCGGCGCTCAGAGCGAGTCCGGGCCGGCGAGCAGCGTCTCCTCCGTCACTCCCAAGTAGTCGCTGATCTGGTGCACCAGGATCGCAAGGATCTCATCCAGGAGATCCGCGTCGGTCTTCGCGCGACGTTGCAGGGGGCGCCGGAACAGGATCAGCCGGGCCCTCGTGCGGTTGCCCCGCCGATCGATCCCCACCGGAACCATGCGCGCCAAAGGAATCGGGCCGTCGGCCTCCACCTCGTGGGGCCAGGACACCGAGTCCGGATCGTGCGGCAGGATCCCCGGTACGTCGTCCACCGCGATGTCGAGGTCGGTGAGCCGGTCGTGCCACAGCGAGTCGATCTCGGCGAAGGCGTCCAGAACCACCTCGTCGAAGTCCTGTGCCCGGGTCCGGTGCGCCGGCAGGTCGCGCGGGACGAGCGGGCCACGCAGGCCGTGGCCGCGACGGTCGCGCGCCACGCGGCGACGGAGCCGCGCGCCGTCTCCGAGCGTTCCTCTCCTACTTCTCATGATGTTCTCAGTCTAGGTGGAAGGGGCGCGGACGGCCGCCGCGCACGGCCGAACGGTGTGTCGGGAGCACGGCGTCGCGGCCACGGGTTAACCTTCTTGGTGTGAACTCCGTCCGTCAGTGCTGCCGCCCCGGTTGCAGGAACCACGCCGTGGCGACGCTGACGTTCGACTACCGCCAGTCGATCGCCGTGTTGGGCCCGCTGGGAACCACGAGCGAACCCCACGCCTGGGACCTGTGCGAGTTCCACGCGGGCCGGACGACTGCGCCGCGCGGCTGGGAGATGCTGCGCAACCTCCCCGCGTACAGCGCGGCGTCCGTCGGCAATGCCGCCCTCGACGACGATCTGACGGCGCTGGCCGACACGGTCCACGAGCGCGCCGCGCGCGAGCAGAGCCGGCCCACGCCGGAGCCCGCCGAGGCGCCGCTGCGATCCCTGCCGCCGATCGGAGCCATGCGTCCCGTGCACGACGGTCTCGGCGGCCCCCGGGTCACTCCCTCGGCCAAGCCCGCCGGAGCAGGGCCCAAGCACGCGGCACCGTCGGGACGGCGCGGACATCTGCGCGTCCTGCCGGACCCGGTCGACTGAGAGTCTCCCGCGAAGCCGTCACGTTGCTCGCGTCGGATGCCCGTCCGCGTCTCGGATGCCGATAGGGTGAGGCGTCCGTAACGGGGCCCGCAGGGTTCCCGCACGCCGCTGAAGAGGAAGGTCGTCGAGCGTGGTTCGAGCGCTGGAGTCGGTACAGGCTGTCATCAAGGCGTACGACGTGCGCGGCCTCGTCGGGGAGCAGATCGACGAGGACTTCGTCCGCGACGTGGGCGCCGCCTTCGGCGCACTGATCCGCGGCGAGGGCGCCACAGACGCCGTCGTGGGGCACGACATGCGTGACTCCTCGCCGTCGCTGTCCGCGGCCTTCGCCGAGGGGGTCACCGCGCAGGGCGTGAACGTCACCCTCATCGGCCTCGCGTCGACCGACGAGCTGTACTTCGCGTCCGGCCTCCTGGACCGCCCCGGCGCCATGTTCACGGCGTCGCACAACCCCGCTGCCTACAACGGCATCAAGCTCTGCCGCGCCGGCGCCAAGCCCGTCGGGCAGGAGACCGGCCTGCGGACGATCACCGAGCAGGTGGCCGCGGGCGTCCCGTCGTACGACGGCGCCCCCGGCCGGGTGTCGGAGCGGGACGTGCTCGAGGAGTACGGCGAGTACCTGCGGGGGCTCGTCGACCTGTCGGGCTCGCGCCCCCTGCGCGTCGCCGTGGACGCCGGCAACGGCATGGGCGGCTTCACCGTCCCCTCGGTGCTCGGTCCCGTCGAGGCCCTGGACGTGCGCGCCCTGTACTTCGAGCTCGACGGCAACTTCCCCAACCACGAGGCGAACCCGCTGGACCCGAAGAACCTCGTCGACCTGCAGAAGTTCGTCGTCGAGCAGGGGGCCGACATCGGCCTGGCCTTCGACGGCGACGCGGACCGCTGCTTCGTGGTGGACGAGAAGGGTGAGCCCGTCTCCCCGTCGGCCGTCACGGCGCTGGTCGCCGAGCGCGAGCTCGCGAAGAACCCCGGCGCCACCGTGATCCACAACCTCATCACGTCCAAGGCCGTGCCCGAGATCATCGCGGAGAACGGCGGCACCGCCGTGCGCACCCGCGTGGGCCACTCCTTCATCAAGGCGCAGATGGCGGAGACCGGGGCGGTCTTCGGCGGTGAGCACTCGGCGCACTACTACTTCCGCGAGTTCTGGGGCGCGGACTCCGGCATGCTCGCGGCGATGCACGTGCTGGCCGCACTCGGCGAGCAGGACGCCCCGCTGTCGGAGCTGATGGGCGGCTACGACCGGTACGCCGCGTCGGGCGAGATCAACTCGACGGTCGCGGACCAGGCGGAGCGCACGGGCGCCGTACTCGATGCTTTCGCAGACGAAGTCCAGAGCACCGATGAACTGGACGGCGTGACGGTACAGTTGGTTTCGGGCGCCTGGTTCAACCTGCGCGCTTCCAATACGGAGCCGCTGCTCCGGCTGAACGTCGAAGCCGCGACACCGGACGAGGTGCGCGCGCTGACCGAGCGGATCCTGGCGATCGTACGTGCCTGATCGCGCAGTGCGTCCCGCGCCGGTGAGGACGGAGCCGGCGGGAGCACGGCGATCGACAGCGGCGAACCCGTGCTGACCGGGCGCCGACGGGACGGGAGGAAGCCGTGAGCGAGGTCAACGGCGCCGGGAGCGGACCGAACGGGTCGCAGGTCATCGATCTCGACGATTCGGCGGGGCTGATCGCGGCCGATCTGGGCGGGCACCTGCGTGCCGCCGCACTCGCGGGCGCGCAGGCACGCGCCGTCGCCACCGCCGTCGACGAGGGCGCCCTGGCCGACCTCGACGGGCTCGCCCCGCGCGCCGTGGTCGTGGTCTGCGGCGCCGGGCCTGCTGCGGCGGCCGCCGGCTTCGTCGAGGCCCTCACCGCCGGCCGGTTCGACGTTCCGCTGGTCCGCTCCACCGAACTTCCCCCGTGGGTGGGCGCGCTCGACGTGGTCGTCGTGTGCGGTTTCGACGCCGGTGATCTCGTGCTCGCCCGCGCCATCGCGACCGCCGCACGGCGCGGCGCCACCGTCGTCGTCGCGGTCCCGATGGAGGGCCCCGTCGCGGAGGCCGCCGCGGGGCGCACCGTCGACCTCTCGCCGCGCCTGCGGGTGCCCGAGCGGTTCGGCTTCGTCGGGGTCGCCGCCGCGCTGCTCGCGGTACTCGGGCGCCTCGCGGGCACGGACCGCGGGGACGAGCCGGGCACGGGCTTCCTGCACACGCTCGCCGAGACCCTCGACGACGAGGCCGTGCGCGGTGCGCCCGACCGGGACGTCGAATCCAATCCCGCCAAGCGGCTCGCCGCCCGCACGGCCGGCCGCCGGGTCGCGCTCACCGCGGACACCGCCGCGGGCCTCGCCGTCGCCGAACACGCCGCCTCACAGGCGCTCACGCTCGGCGGACAGGTGGTGGCCGCGGTCGGCTTCGCCGACGTGGAACTGGCGACCCCCGAACTCGCGTCCACGCCCGCCGGCGGCGCGCTCGAGACGCGGTCCGGGGCCGCGGTCGATCCGCTCTTCCACGATCCGTTCCTCGACGGTCCCGCGGCGCAGACCCCGCTCCGGGTCCTCATCCTGACCAACGAGGAGCGCGCGCCGCTCGTGGAGGCCCGCCTGCGCGCGCTGCCCGACGTCGAGGCACTGCCCGTCGACGAGGGAGCGGTGCGCTCGGTGGCGGCCACCGGGCCGCGCGCCGACGCGCTGGATCTTCTGGCGCTCGCGGTACGGTTCGATCTCGCGTCGGTCTACCGGCGCCTGACGGGAGAGGCGTGATGGAACGGATCGAGGGGGTCATCCGGCCGTACGCCTGGGGCTCGCGCACGGTGCTGGCGACGATGCAGGGCCGCACCGTGCCGTCGAACCACCCCGAGGCCGAGCTGTGGTTCGGCGCGCACCCGGCCGATCCCGCGAAGCTCTACGACGCATCGGGGGCGACCGACGGTGATCTGTTGGCCGCGATCGGCACCGACCTCGACGGCCAGCTCGGTCCCGCCTGCCGCGGTGAGTTCGGCGACCGCCTCCCGTACCTGGTCAAGGTGCTCGCCGCCGAAGAGCCGCTCTCGCTGCAGGCACACCCCTCGCGGGAGCAGGCCGAGGAGGGCTTCGCCCGCGAGAACGCGGCGGGCATCCCGCTCGACGCCCCCGAGCGGAACTACCGCGACGCCGCGCACAAGCCGGAGGTCGTGATCGCGCTGAGCCGGTTCGAGGCGCTCGCGGGCTTCCGCGACCCGGCGGTCACCGTCGAACTGCTGCGCGTCCTAGCGGTGCCGGAGCTGGACAGCTACCTCGGCCTGCTCGCCGGGCAGCCGGACTCGATGGGCCTGCGCGCCCTGGTCACCACCTGGATCACGCTGCCACAGCCCGCTCTCGCGGTGCTGGTGCCGGCCGTGCTCGGGGGCTGCGTGCGGTACCTGGAAAGCGGCGCGGAGCGGTTCAAGGGCGAGGCGCAGCTCGCGCTGACGCTGGGGGAGCGCTACCCGGACGATGCGGGCGTGCTCGCGGCGCTGCTGCTCAACCGGATCGTGCTCGAACCGGGGCAGGCGCTCTACCTCGCCGCAGGCAACCTGCACGCGTACATCAACGGGGCGGCCGTCGAGGTCATGGCGAACTCCGACAACGTCCTGCGCGGTGGGCTCACGCCCAAGCACGTCGACGTGCCGGAGCTGCTGCGGGTGCTGGACTTCACGCCCCGCGCACCGTCGGACCTGGCGCCCCGCACCTCGACGGTGGGCCCCGAGGTGATCTTCTCGACTCCCGCGCCCGAGTTCCGGGTCTCGCGGGTGCGGCTCGACGGGACCGCGCTCAAGCGCGCTGCGTCGGTGGAGCTGGACGCACGCGGCCCGCAGCTGCTGGTGGTCACCGAGGGAACGGTGACGGTGCGCAGTGCGGGCCGGTCGATCGACGTCCCGGCGGGCAGCGGCCTGTGGATGGCCGCGTCGGACCCGGGCGTGGTGGTCAGCGCCCACTCACCGGCGGCGGAGTTCTTCCGGACGCTGGTGGGCGGGCACTAGCGCCGCCGTGAGGGGCTAGACGCCGCCGAGGTTCTCGTAGAAGGTCTCGGGGATGTCGAAGGTCTGCATGTTCGACACGGCGACGGCCTCGGGCTGTGCCTTGCTGAGCACGGCGAGCGGCTTGCCGTCGCGCGTGAGCAGCACGTCGTCGCCGCCCTCGACGATGCTGAGGAGCTGGGCGACGGTCTGGTCGGTGGTGTGCGCGAAAGTCTTGGTCATAGGCCCGACGGTAAGTGTTACTCGGCGGTACGCCAACAGTTTTCGTGTACCGAAGGGTAACACCGGCGGGTAACTTCGGTGCGTCCCGGACGCCCCCGACGGTGTCCGCTGTGCGTGAAATGCCGCGCGGGCGTGCGACGGTGGTGTTTGATGAGTCGTCACACACCCATAGACACAGGAGCACGCATGGCCAACCCACTGCTGCGTACCAAATCGGTGGAGCAGTCGATCGCCGATACCGAGGTGGTCGGTACCCGGCTGATGAAGCAGCTGACGGCGTGGGATCTCACGATCTTCGGCGTCGCGGTCGTCGTCGGCGCGGGCATCTTCACCATCGGCGCCTCGACGGCCGGCGACTACTCGGGCCCCGCGGTCACCGTCTCCTTCGTCATCGCCGCGATCGCGTGCGGCCTGGCCGCGCTCTGCTACGCGGAGTTCGCGTCGACGGTGCCCGTCGCCGGTTCGGCGTACACCTTCTCCTATGCGACCTTCGGCGAGTTCGTCGCCTGGATCATCGGTTGGGACCTGGTGCTGGAGTTCTCCATCGCCGCCGCTGCCGTCGCGAGCGGGTGGTCGAGCTACCTCGGCACCGTCTTCGGCACCGGGCCGGCGGCGTTCCAGGTCGGAGGCCACACGGTCGACTGGGGTGCCATGCTCATCGTCGGAGTGCTCACGGTCCTGCTGACCTTCGGTGCGAAGGTCTCCTCGCGGGTGTCGGCCGTGATCACCGCGATCAAGGTCGCGGTCGTGATCCTGGTGATCGCCGTCGGCGCCTTCTACATCAAGGCCTCGAACTACACCCCGTTCGTTCCGGACTCCGTGCCGGGTGCGAGTGAGGGCGTGAGCTGGAAGTCCACCCTGTTCCAGGCGATCGCCGGCAGCAGCTCGTCGTACGGCTGGTACGGCGTCCTCGCCGGCGCGGGCATCGTCTTCTTCGCCTTCATCGGTTTCGACATCGTGGCGACCTCCGCGGAGGAGACCGTGAACCCGCAGCGCGACGTGCCGCGCGGCATCATGGGCTCGCTCGCGATCGTCACCGTGCTCTACATCGCGGTCACCGTCGTGGTCACCGGTATGGCGAGCTACAAGGACCTCGCGACCAAGGCCGGTGACGGCTCCGGCAAGAATCTCGCGTACGCCTTCTCCCTGAACGGGGTCGACTGGGCGGCCACGATCATCTCGATCGGCGCGCTCGCCGGCCTGACCACGGTGGTCATGGTGCTGCTCATGGGGCAGAACCGCGTGCTCTTCGCCATGGCCCGCGACGGCCTGCTGCCCCGCAAGCTCGCGAAGACCTCGGATCGCGGCGTGCCGGTGCGCATCTCGGTCGGCGTCGGCGTCGTGGTCGCGATCTTCGCCGGCCTCGTCCCGCTCAGCGAGCTCGCCGAGCTGATCAACATCGGCACCCTGTTCGCCTTCGTCCTCGTCTCGGTCGGCGTCGTCGTGCTGCGCAAGCAGCGGCCGGATCTCAAACGCGGATTCCGCGCGCCGTTCGTGCCGCTGGTGCCGATCCTCTCCGTGATCGCGTGCGGCTGGCTCATGCTGAACCTGTCGCTGGAGACCTGGTCGCGGTTCCTCATCTGGATGGTGCTGGGCGTGGTCGTCTACTTCCTGTACTCGAAGAACCACTCGGTGCTCGGCAGGCGCGAGCGCGGCGAGGTCATCGAGTCGCTCGCCGACTGATCGGCCCGTCGATCCGCTGAGAACCGCGGCCGGAGCACCGTCTCCGGCCGCGGTTCTCCGTCTCCTGCCCGTCCGGCGGCGGTGGCCGGGTGCGCTCGCGGATTCCGTACGCTGCAGCGCGAATGTGCGATATATTCAGAATCGTGAACACCGACGTGGGGGTAGCACGCTGGCGGGAGCTGATCGACGCCGTCGTCGTCCAGAAGGCGCGGCTCGTCCGTGCGGACCCCGAACTGTACGAGACGTCGGCGCCGAATCCGGGCGCGACGGAGGAGCAATTGCTCGCCGCGGAGCGGCGGCTCGGGCACCGGCTACCTGAGCAGTACCGCGAGTTCCTCACGGTGGCGAACGGATGGAACGGCTGGGGAGGCATCTCGGGCCGGCTTCTCGGCTGCGAGAGCATGGCCGGTGCGTCCGGTTTCGAGGTGTCGATCCGCCTGGTGGACAACACCGTCCTCGAATGGGCCACCGACGCGGACTGGGTCCGCATCGAGGACGACCCCGTCACGATGATGCTCCACCGCGATAGCCAGGGGCACCCCGCGGGGAGCGTCCTGCGCCCGGTGTACGGCGACACGATCTACGGGACGTTCGAGGAGTACGTCACGGAGCACCTGGCCGATCTCACCGCGTGGGCGGACCGGGAGGCGCTCGGACCTCACGGCGCCGCGTGGGGACGCGATCTGCGCGACGCCGAACCCGGTCTCGGGGAGATCCTCCGGCGTCTGGTCGACGCCCACCTCGATGTCGCGATGCTCGAGCGCCGCGTCGAGGCATTCGTGCCACCCGGGTCGCCTGCGACCCCGGAACAGGTGGACGAGGTGGAGCGTGCGATCGGTCGATCCCTGCATCCGGAGCACAGGGGGCTGCTCCTCCTCATGAACGGGTGGCCGGGAATCCCGTACATCCTCAGCACGGCCGAGATCATCGACGGTGAGCGGTGGCGCACTGCACTCCAGGAGAAGGACCGGTTCGACGCGGATCATCGGCGCCAGCGCAACGCGGCGTTCGCCCACGCGGGCATCCCGATCCCGGACGACGATCGGCCGGCGGCGTCGATCCGGGCCGCCGCGATCGACGTCGTTCCCTTCGGTGCGTGGTCGGCCTGTGCTCTCGGTGTCGACGTCGACGACGGATCCGTCCGCTGGATCCCGGACGACGCGAAGTACGAGGAAGCGCCGGGCGAGTCGACGACGCGGTCCGTGGGTACCGTCCGCGAGTACCTTCTGACGGAGATCGACCGGTTGCAGAGCCGGATCGAGAGCTACAGCGCGGTGGAGCGGCGGACCCCGTGATCCGCCTCGTCCGAAACTCGGGTTCTGCGGGGCTTCGAGCCCGTTTTCGGCCGCGGACCGTCGAACAACCCGACGTTCGGAACGCAACCGCAACGGGCGGCGGGGCATCCAGGCACCAGGAGCGATAGCCTGGACCGCGTGACTTCTACGCTGACCGCCGATACGGCGAACGGAATCGACTTCAAGGTCGCCGACCTCTCCCTCGCGGAGGCGGGCCGCAAGCAGCTGAGCCTGGCCGAGCACGAGATGCCCGGCCTGATGGCACTGCGCCGCGAGTACGCCGACGTCAAGCCCCTCAAGGGCGCGCGGATCTCGGGCTCGCTGCACATGACGGTGCAGACCGCCGTGCTCATCGAGACCCTGGTCGACCTGGGCGCCGAGGTCCGCTGGGCCTCCTGCAACATCTTCTCCACCCAGGACGAGGCGGCCGCGGCCGTCGTCGTGGGGCCGCACGGCACCGTCGAGGCGCCGGAGGGCGTGCCGGTGTTCGCGTGGAAGGGCGAGACCCTCGAGGAGTACTGGTGGGCGGCCGAGCAGATGCTCACCTGGCCGGGTGAGCCCGCGAACATGATCCTCGACGACGGTGGCGACGCCACCATGCTCGTGCTGCGCGGCGCGCAGTTCGAGGCCGCGGGCGTCGTCCCGCCCACCGATGAGGACGCCGACAGCGCCGAGTACCAGGTCTTCCTGGCCCTGCTGCGCGAGTCGCTGGCCAAGGACGCCACCAAGTGGACCACCATCGCCAAGAGCGTCAAGGGCGTCACCGAGGAGACCACGACCGGTGTGCTGCGCCTGTACCAGTTCGCGGCGGCGGGGGAGCTGGCCTTCCCGGCGATCAACGTCAACGACTCGGTCACCAAGAGCAAGTTCGACAACAAGTACGGCACCCGCCACTCGCTGATCGACGGCATCAACCGCGGCACCGACGTGCTGATCGGCGGCAAGAAGGTGCTCATCACCGGCTACGGCGACGTGGGCAAGGGCTGCGCCGAGTCGCTGGCCGGCCAGGGCGCGCGCGTCCAGGTCACCGAGATCGACCCGATCAACGCGCTGCAGGCGCTGATGGACGGCTTCGACGTGGTCACTGTCGAGCAGGCGATCGGCGATGCCGACATCGTCATCACCTCGACGGGCAACAAGGACATCATCCTGCTCGAGCACATGAAGGCGATGAAGGATCACGCGATCCTCGGCAACATCGGCCACTTCGACAACGAGATCGACATGGCCGGCCTCGAGAAGTCGGGTGCAGTGCGCCTGAACATCAAGCCGCAGGTCGACCAGTGGACCTTCGGCGACACCGGCAAGTCCATCGTGGTGCTCTCCGAGGGCCGCCTGCTGAACCTGGGCAACGCGACGGGGCACCCGTCGTTCGTGATGTCCAACAGCTTCAGCAACCAGGTGATCGCGCAGATCGAGCTGTGGACCAAGCCCGACGAGTACGACAACGAGGTCTACCGCCTGCCGAAGCACCTCGACGAGAAGGTCGCGCGGATCCACGTCGAGGCCCTGGGTGGCACCCTGACCAAGCTCACCAAGGAGCAGGCGGAGTACATCGGCGTCGATGTCGAGGGCCCGTACAAGCCCGAGCACTACCGCTACTGAGTCACCGCACCCGCGACGAACTCACGCACACCTTCCACCCTCCGGATTCCTTCCGGAGGGTGGACGTGTCCGTGACGGACTTCGAGACGATCACGGTGGAGCCCACCGGCGTCGAGGTCACCTGGGCGTCGGCGGTCCCGGCGCCGGCGTCGATCCGGATCGCGCCGACGGTCACGTCCCAGCGCCCTCCGGCTCCGAGCAGCATGTCGACCTCCGCGGCGAAGGTCTGCGCGGTGAATTGACTGCGCAGCATCTGCACGTCCGCGGCGCAGCGCACCCCGACCAGCGCCGACAGGTCGCGGTCGTTGAGCGCCTTCGTCTCCGCGGCGATGACGTCGCGGATCTGCTGGTCGTCGTCGGGTCCGCGATGGGCGAGGATGTACCAGGTGGTGCCGACGATGATCGCGATGATGATCAGTGCCGTCCCCACCACGATGGCGAGGGACCGATCCCGCGGGGGCGGCGGCCCCGTCGGCGCGGGGACGTACGCCGGCCCGGCGGGGACGTACGGCGGTGCGGCCGGGGCGTGGGGCGCGGCCAGGGCGTCGGCCGGCGCTGCCACGGGCACCGACGGTGCGGGAGCCCCCGTCACGGCACGCCCCGTCAGGTAGGGAGTGCCCGCCGAGGAGACCGGCCCGCCCGTGCCGTACTGCTGCGGCGGACGGGGCGGCGCGATCCCGAGCCGTTGGTACGTCTCCGCCGGGAGGACGGGGTGCAGCAGCTCGCGCGGGTCAGTGGGGCGCATCGCCGCGGTCCTCCGGCGTCGCGGGCACGTGGCTGCGATGTTCGAGCGACTGCAGCAGCGCGGTGAGCGCGTCCAGCTTCTCGTGGACCTCGTCGAGCTCGCGGCGCATGTAGTCGCGGCTCGCCGCCTCGCCCACGGCCAGGCGCACCGAGGCCAGCTCGCGGGCGAGGAACTCGGTGTCGGCCTTGGTCTGTGCGGCGCGGGCCCGGTCCTCGTCGAGCGAGACCCGGTCGCGGCTCTCCTGCCGGTTCTGCGCGAGCAGGATCAGCGGCGCGGCGTACGCGGCCTGCGTCGAGAAGGCCAGGTTGAGCAGGATGAACGGGTACGGGTCGAATCGGAACGCCACCCAGCTGACGTTGATCAGCACCCAGACCACCACGATGATCGTCTGGATCGCGAGGTAGCGGCCGGTGCCGAGGAAGCGTGCGACCCGCTCGGCGCCCTGGCCGATCATGTCGTCGCCCAGGTTCAGGTTGAAGCTGTGGCTCAACCGGGGGGTGTCGAGGCGCGAGCGCTCCTTCATCCGGTCACCTCCTCGGTGTGCTCGTCCTCGTCACGCCAGTCCTCGGGCAGCAGGTGGTCGAGCACGTCGTCGACGGACACGGCCCCCAGCAGATGGTTCTCGGTGTCGATGACCGGCCCGCTGACCAGGTTGTACGCCGCGAAGTAGCGGGTCACCGCGCCCAGCGGATCGTCCGGGCCCAGGCGCGGCAGGTCGGTGTCGACGATGCCGCCCACCAGGTCCGCCGGGGGCTCACGGAGCAGCTGCTGCAGGTGTACCGCGCCGAGATAGCGGCCCGTCGGTGTGGCCGTGGGCGGCCGCACCACGAAGACCATGCTGGCCAGTGCCGGCGTGATGTCGGGGTTGCGGGCCCGGGCGAGGGCCTCCGCCACCGTGGTCGACGGGGTGACGACGATCGGCTCGGGCGTCATCATGCCGCCGGCGGTGTACGGCGAGAAGGTGAGCAGGCGGCGGACGGTGCCCGAGTCCTCGGGGTCCATCACCGACAGCAGCTCCTCGCGCTGGGTGTCGGGCAGCTCTCCCAGGAGGTCGGCGGCGTCGTCGGGGTCCATCGCCTCGAGGACGTCGGCGGCACGGGCCTTCGACAGGTAGGCGATCACCTCGGCCTGGTCGTCGTCGCCGAGCTCCTGCAGCACATCGGCGAGCCGCTCGTCGTCGAAGGCGGCGGCGATCGAGAGCCTGCGCTGCGTCGGCAGCTCCCGCAGGGCCTGCGCGACGTCGGTGGCGCGCATGTCCTCGAAGACGGTCAGGGCCTCGGCGATGTCGTGATCGGCGCCCGTGAGCGCGGTGGTCGTGAAGCCCGAGACGTGGGGGAGGTCCACCACCTGGACGCCTCCGCGCCGGCTCCAGCCGGTCGCGCGGATCTTCACCGCGAGACGGTGCACCACCCAGTCCCGCGTGCGGGTCTGCTCGATCCCGACGTCGGCGACGGAGGCGTCGGCACCGTCGTACGGTTCCCCGGGCTCCTCGATGCGGACCTTGGTGCCCAGGAGCTGGCCGAGGGCGAGCGCCTCGCCCGGCCGGATGTGCAGCCGGCGCAGGCTCACCGAGCCCGTGTTGAGGGTGACGGCGGCGGGTTCGATGCTGGTCACGCGCAGCATCGGCACGAAGATGCGGCGGCGGTTCGCCAGTTCCACCGCGAGTCCGAGGACCCGCGGTGCCTTGCGATCGGCCCGCAGGCCGATGACCGCGTCCCGGACGCGGCCGACGGATTCGCCGTCCGGACCGACGACGGGGAGGCCGGACAGTCGCGCGACGAATACTCTGGAGACAGCCGACATGTACTTCAGGGTAGTTTCGTTCCAACGATCGCACGTGAAGGAGGGCGCCGAAATGTCGCAGCCGTTGTCCGGACCCGGCTCGCCGAACCAGTCGGGAGGCCCCGCGGGGCAGCCGTTCCGAGGCCTGCCGACGCCGCCGAAGGGCTGGCCGATCGGCTCGTACAGCACCTACGCCGAGGCTCAGCGCGCCGTCGACTACCTGTCGGACCAGGAGTTCCCGGTCCAGAACGTCACCATCGTGGGCGTCGACCTGATGCAGGTCGAGCGGATCACGGGCCGGTTGACGTGGGGCCGTGTGCTCAGCGCCGGCGCCGCCTCCGGAGCCTGGCTCGGCCTCTTCCTCGGCCTGCTGGTGGGGCTCTTCGTGGGTGGCGGGTCGTCGCTGCCCGCGACGGTGATCGCCGGCGTCATCGGCGGCATCGTCTTCGGCCTGATCAGCGCCGCGGTGCCGTACTGGGCCTCGCGCGGCACCCGCGACTTCTCGTCTACGATGCAGCTCGTCGCCGGACGGTACGACGTGCTCTGCGACCCGCAGGTCGCCGAGCAGGCCCGCGACATGCTGGCGCGCCTGAACATCCAGTAGCCCGAGATAGTTGCCGCACCGGAAACGATCCGATATCGTTTCCGGTATGGAAACGAACCCGGAGGACGGCGGCACGCTCGCCGATGTCGAGGCCGCGGGAGTGGCCGGGCGGCGGGCGGCGCTGCCGTGGTGGCTACTCGCGCTCGAGGTCCTCTTCGTCGCCGGGATGTGGTCGATGGTCTACGGCGGCCCGCAGACGTGGGCGAACATCCTGCTCGCGTTCGCGGTCTTCGCGGTGCCGGTCGTGGTCCTGGTGGTGATCGCGAAGCGGCGGGGTCGCGTGGGCGAGTTCGCGCCGGGCTCGCGCGCGTCGGTCGTGTCCTGGGTGGGCTTCTTCGGCGCGATGTTCGCCGCGATGACGATGTCGAACTTCCTCGAGGTGGGGCGTCCGCAGGCCTATGTGGCGGTCTTCCTCGTCGTGATGGTCGTGTACGGCGGCTGTCGGGTGGCGGCGGAGCGACTCGCCGTGCGGCAGGCCGCGTGAGCGGCCCGGACTACGGGCCGCCCGCGTTCGACGACCTCATCCACCCGCGGCAGCGGCTCATGATCTGTGCCGCGCTCGGCCAGGCCCAGGAGCTGCGGTTCGACCTGCTCGCGAAGGCCCTGAACATGAGCGCCTCCGTGCTGAGCAAGCACCTCGCGAAGCTGGAGGAGGCGCACTACGTCGCGCTGCGACGCGACTCCGCGGACTCGCGTCGACAGTGGGTCGAGCTCACACCCACTGGGAGGTCCGCCTTCGCGCGACATGTCGCGGCGTTGCGCGCGCTCACCGACTGAGCCTGTCATGCGACGCGACGAGTCCGCCGAACCTGTTTACCGGGACGCCATGTCCTGCTAAATTCAGGGAAAGTGATAGCGATCACAAGGAGGACTCTCATGGCGGACATCCTGGGACGTGTGAGCCGACGCGATCTCGAGCAGGGCTACGTCGACGTGCTGGAGGATCTGTCCGACGGTTCCGTGCACCGCCGGTTCGATCCCTACCTCGACATCGACTGGGACTCGCCCGAGCTGGCGCTGGACCCGAACGATCCGCGCTGGGTGCTTCCGCCCACACTGGACTCCCTGGGCGCGACGCAGTGGTACCGCGACCTGCCGCTGGAGAAGCGGATCGAGATCGGGAAGTGGCGCATGGCCAACACCATCAAGGTGGGCGCGGCCTTCGAATCCATCCTGATCCGCGGAATGATGCAGTACATCATGAAGCTGCCGAACAAGTCGGCGGAGTTCCGCTACTGCCTCCACGAGATGACGGAGGAGTGCAACCACATCCAGATGTTCCAGGAGCTGGTCAACCGCATCGACGTCGACGTTCCCGGCATGCGGAAGTGGTTCCGCCGGGCATCGCCGATCATCGGCCCGCTGGGCGGTCACGCCCACGTGATCCTGTTCATGGGCATCCTCGGCGGCGAGGAGCCGATCGACCACTACCAGAAGGCGATCATGCGGCACGGGGGCCAGGTCCCGCCGCTGGTGCTGCGCACCATGGAGATCCACGTCGCCGAGGAGGCGCGGCACATCTCCTTCGCGCACGAGTTCCTGCACGCCCACCTGCAGGGGATGACGAAGCGGCAGAAGCGGATCTGCGCCGTCGCCTTCCCGCTGGCGATGCGCTGGCTGGTCGGCGAGATCTTCACCCCGCCGAAGGAGTTCTTCGAGCGCTTCGACGTTCCGCGTGAGGTCAAGCGCGAGGCGTTCTGGCGCGGCCCCACGGCCCGAGCGCTGCTGAACGACTACTTCGCCGAGATGCGTGCCCTCGCCGACGATCTCGGTCTCATGACCCCCGTCGGCAAGCTGATGTGGAAGCTCCTGCGGATCGACGGGCACAAGGCCCGCTACCGCGGGGAGCCCACCCGGCCCGCGCAGATCGCCGCCTGAGGCGGTTCGCGTCCGGGGTTGCCGCACGGGCGTAGCATCACGCGGTATGGCGACCGCGGGCGAGGCCGAGAGCGGCTACGAGTTGCGCTGGCGCGCCCACAATTCGCAGCGGCGCGAGACGATCCTGCGTGCCGCGGCTGAACTGGTCGAGGAGTCCGAGCCCGGCGCGGCGATCTCCGTGCGGAGCATCGCCGAGCGGGCCGGACTGGTGAAATCCGTGGTGTACCGGCAGTTCAAGAGCAAGGACGATCTGGTGCGCGGGCTCCGGGGGTTCGTGGTGGAGCGGTTCGCCGCCGAACTCGAGGCGGACCTCGACGTCTCGAGCGGCTCGCTGCGCGCGATCGTGCGGCGCTCCATCGCCAGTGCGGCGTCGTGGATGCAGGACAATCCGCGCCTCGTCGAACTGCTGCGGGCCGGCCCCTCGGATGCCGCGGCGGGCGCGGACGGTCTCGCCGTGGCGCCCGATGCCGTCGGCGAGCTCAAGCACCGCGTCGTGGCGCGCGCGGACCAGACCATCGCCGGCCTCGCCGCCCTCACCGGACTCGACCCCGGAGCCTTCGCCGGCGTGCCCTTCACGGTGTTCACGATGGTCGAGGGCACGCTCACCAGCTGGGTGCGCGACGAGGCCGCGGTGCGCGGCCGGTCACGCGAGGAAGTGGTCGAATCTCTCACCGACGTCACGTGGTTCGTGCTCGACGGTGCCGCGCGCACCCTGGGGATCCACGTGGACCCGGACGCCGAGTTCAGCCAGGTGATGAACGACCTGGCTCCCGGTCTGGCACGATAATGCCGAATGTGGTTCACCTCACCGGCCGCGTCGGCTAGCTTTCGAGCGGACGCCACCCGGTCGAGGGCGGCATAGGAGGCGGCGTGACGATACGACGGAGATCGCGGCTCGGTACTCGGCGGCGCACGCGCGCTGCAGCGGTGGGACTCACGGCGACGATGGCCGTGACCCTGCTCGCGGGGTGCGGCACCGAGGACAGCGGCATCACCCTGAACGTCTACGCGCCGGCGGACGGCGCGAAGACGGTCAAGGAGGTGGCGGGGGACTGCTCCACGAGCGACTACACGGTGGTCGGGCACGCGCTGCCCAAGCAGGCCGATGACCAGCGACTGCAGATCGCCCGCCGCGCCAACGGCAACGACCGGACGATGGACATCGTCGGCCTGGACGTGAACTGGACCGCGGAGTTCGCCGAGGCCGGGTGGGTCCTGCCCTTCCCGGACGACCTCGCGGCCGCCTCCAAGAAGACGGTGCTCGCGGGCCCGCTCAAGACCGCGATGTGGCAGGACAAGCAGTACGCGGCGCCGGCGTGGACCAACACGCAGCTGCTCTGGTACCGCAAGGACGCGCTGGAGAAGGTCCTGGGCCGCAAGATCGGCAACCAGCCGCCGAAGCTGACGTGGGATCAGGTGGTGCAGTACGCGACCAAGTCCGGCGAGCTCGGCGGTCCGACGCAGATCGAGGCGCAGGCCGCGCAGTACGAGGGCGTGGTCGTGTGGTTCAACTCGCTGCTCGAGAGCGCCGGCGGCGCGATGGTGGCCGAGGACGGCAAGACGGTGACGCTCACCGACACCCCGGAGCACCGCGCCGCCACCGTCAAGGCGTTGTCGATCATGAAGGCCGTCGCCACGGCGCCCGGCCGCGACCCGTCGTTCACCCAGCTCGACGAGGGCAAGTCCCGCCTCGGCATGGAGACCGGCAAGGCGATCTTCCAGGTCAACTGGCCCTTCGTCTACGCCAGCGCGCAGCAGAACGGCGCGGCGGGCGAGGTCCCGTACCTCACGGACCTCACGAAGTTCAACGAACTGCTCAACCCGCCGAAGGACGCGAAGAACCCGCCGTCGCCGACGGCGGCCCAACTCAACGAGATCAACACGTTGACCCGACAGAAGTTCGACTTCGCGCCGTACCCCTCGGTGATCGCGGGCAAGCCCGCCAAGACCACCGTCGGCGGCATCAACTTCGCCGTGGCCAAGACGACCCGGTACGAGAAGCAGGCCTTCGCCGCGCTGGAGTGCCTCACCAACGAGGCCGCCGAGCGGAAGTACGCGATCAAGGGCGGCACCCCGCCGATCCTCGCGAAGCTCTACGACGACACGGAGTTCCGCAAGGACTACCCGATGGCCTCGCTCATCCGCGACCAATTGCAGGAGAACACCACCGCGGTGCGGCCGATCACGCCGCAGTACCAGGCGATGTCGACCCTGCTGCAGGCCAAGCTGGCCCCCGTCGGTTCCTGGGACCCCGAGACGCTGGCCGATGAACTGACCGCCGCCGCGCAGAAGGCGATGGACGGAAAGGGGCTCGTGCCGTGACCGCCGTGACCGAGGCACCGTCGAACGACCCGACGGGCCCCGCCCCCGAGAGCGAGGGGCGCCGCGCCGAGCGCAAGCTGGGCCTGCTGCTCATCGCCCCCGCCGCGCTGGTGATGTTCCTGGTCACCGCGTACCCGATCATCTACGCCTTCTGGCTGAGCCTGCACAAGTCATCGCTGGCGTATCCGGGACAGGACGAGTTCATCGGCCTCGGCAACTACGCCACCGTGCTGCAGGACGGCTACTGGTGGCAGGCGCTGGGCATGACCTCGCTCATCACCGTGGTCTCGGTGGTCATCGAGTTCGTGCTGGGCCTCGCGATCGCACTGGTCATGCACCGCACACTCGTCGGGCGCGGCCTGGTGCGCACCGTCGTGCTGATCCCGTACGGCATCGTCACCGTCGTCGCGGCGTTCTCCTGGTACTACGCCTGGACCCCGGGGACCGGCTACCTCGCGGGCCTGCTGCCCGACGGGAGCGCGCCGCTCACCGAGCAGTGGCCGTCGGTCGCGATCATCATCCTGGCCGAGGTGTGGAAGACGACGCCGTTCATGGCGCTGCTGCTGCTCTCGGGCCTCGCCCTGGTTCCCGACGACCTGCTCAAGGCTGCGGCCCTCGACGGCGCCGGCCCGTGGACCCGCCTGCGGAAGATCACGATCCCGCTGATGAAGCCGGCGATCCTGGTGGCACTGCTGTTCCGCACGCTGGACGCCTTCCGCATCTTCGACAACATCTACATCCTGACGAAGGGCAGCAACGGCACCGGCTCGGTCTCGATCCTCGGGTACGACAACCTGTTCAAGGCGTTCAACCTGGGGGTGGGGTCGGCGATCTCGGTGCTGATCTTCATCTGCGTCGCGATCATCGCGTTCATCTTCGTCAAGGCGTTCGGCACCTCCGTGCCGGGCTCCGATTCGGGCGATCGACGGTAGGGGTAGGACATGGCTCAAGGTTCCGTCGGTAAGAAGCTCGGCTGGAGCGTCATCGATCTCCTGGTGATCCTCTACGCCCTGATCCCGGTCCTGTGGATCATCTCGCTCTCGCTCAAGCCCACGTCGTCCATCGCCGACGGCAGCTTCATCCCCAAGAAGATCACCGGGGAGAACTACACGGCGATCTTCGAGGGCAACGGCTTCATCCGCCCGCTGATCAACTCGATCGGCATCGCGTTGATCTCCACCGTGATCGCGGTGCTGATCGGCATGTTCGCCGCCTACGCCGTGGCGCGGCTCGACTTCCCGGGCAAGAAGCTCTTCGTGGGCGCGGCTCTGCTGATCGCGATGTTCCCGCAGGTCTCGCTCATCACGCCGCTGTTCAACATCGAGCGCAAGGTGGGCCTGTTCGACACCTGGCCCGGCCTGATCCTGCCGTACATCACGTTCGCGCTGCCGCTCACGGTGTACACGCTCTCGGCCTTCTTCCGCGAGATCCCCTGGGAGCTGGAGAAGGCCGCCAAGATGGACGGCGCCACCCCGGCGCAGGCCTTCCGTCGCGTGATCGCGCCGCTCGCGGCTCCCGGCGTGGTGACCGCCGCGATCCTGGTCTTCATCTTCTGCTGGAACGACCTGCTCTTCGCGCTCACGCTGACCGCGACGGACGCCTCCACCACGGCGCCCGTCGCCATCACCAACTTCACCGGCAGCTCCGAGTTCGAGGAGCCCACCGGGTCGATCGCGGCCGCCGCCGTGATCGTCACCATCCCCATCATCGTGTTCGTGCTGATCTTCCAGCGACGGATCGTGGCCGGACTGACGTCCGGTGCGGTCAAGGGCTGAAACACTCGAAGGAGCAATTCACATGGCCGACATCGTCCTGGACCACGTGCGCAAGACCTACCCCGACGGCTCCACCGCCGTCAGCGACATCAACCTGGAGATCGCCGACGGCGAGTTCGTCATCCTGGTCGGGCCGTCGGGCTGCGGCAAGTCCACCACGCTGAACATGATCGCGGGCCTCGAGGACATCTCCGACGGCGAGCTGCGGATCGGCGGCGAGCGCGTCAACGAGCGGGCACCCAAGGACCGCGACATCGCGATGGTCTTCCAGTCCTACGCGCTGTACCCGCACATGACCGTGCGCGAGAACATCGCCTTCCCGCTCAAGCTGGCGAAGCTGCCGAAGGAGGAGATCAACGCCAAGGTCGAGGACGCCGCCCGCACGCTGGATCTCACGCAGCACCTCGACCGACGGCCGTCGCAGCTCTCGGGCGGCCAGCGGCAGCGCGTCGCGATGGGTCGCGCGATCGTGCGCAGCCCCAAGGCCTTCCTCATGGACGAGCCGCTGTCGAACCTCGACGCGAAGCTGCGCGTGCAGATGCGCACGGAGGTCAGCCGCCTGCAGAAGCGGCTCGGCACCACCATGGTCTACGTGACCCACGACCAGACAGAGGCCATGACCCTCGGCGACCGCGTGGTGGTGCTCAAGAGCGGCGACGTGCAGCAGATCGGCGCCCCGCAGGAGCTCTACGACCGCCCGAACAACCTGTTCGTGGCCGGCTTCATCGGCTCGCCCGCGATGAACTTCGTGCCCGGCCGCCTCACCTCGGTAGGTATCGACACCGCGCTCGGCGAGATCCTGCTGCTGGACGCGCCGCAGCTTGCCGAGAAGGCCGCGGCGGCGGGCAACCGCAACGGCGACGTGGTGGTCGGCATCCGCCCGGAGCACTTCGAGGACGCCCGTCTGCTGGATCCGAACCAGCGCGTCGGCGGCCTCACCTTCCGCGCGCGCGTCGACGTCCTCGAGTCCATGGGCTCGGACAAGTTCGTGCACTTCGCCGTCGCGGCCGACGACGCCCGCACGGACGTCCTCGGCGATCTCAACGCGGGACAGCAGCTGCCCCCGCCCGCCGGCGTCGACGAGATCGTGGCGCGCCTGTCCGCGGATTCGACGGCCGCTCGTGGTGCCGAGGTGGACCTGTACTACGACCCGACCAAGATCGCCGTCTTCGACGCCGCGTCCGGGCTGAACCTGGCCCTGTAGGGGCTGGGGAGGGCGCGCCGTGCGGGTGCTCGCCGTCAGCGATGAGGAGGTACCGGGCCTGGCCCTGGCCTCGTCGACGCTGCGCCCCGACCTGATCCTCGGGGCCGGGGACCTGTCCGGCGGGTACCTGGAGTCGCTCGTCGATCGCTACGGCGTGCCCTGCGTCTTCGTCCCCGGCAACCACGATCCGGACCACAGCGGCTATCGCCGCACCCGCGGCGGATTCGTGCGCGGGGGACTGCCGTGCGAGCCGCCCGGTCCGCGCGGCGGGGTCAACGCCGACGGTCGCGTCGTCACCGTCGGCGGCCTGACGGTGGCGGGTCTCGGCGGGTCCGTCCGCTACCGCGGCGGGCCGAACCAGTGGACGCAGTCGCAGGCGGCGCGCCGGGCCTGGCGGGTGCGGTTCGCGGCCCGGCGGCGGACCGTCGACGTGGTGCTCGCGCACTCGCCGGCGCGCGGTGTCGGCGACGGCGACGACGGCCCGCACGAGGGACTGGCCGCACTCGGGCGGCTGGTCGCGAAGCTCCGGCCGCAGGTCTTCGTGCACGGGCACGTGCACCCCTTCGGGCGGCCGGGCCCGGACCGCGAGATCGACGGCGTCCCCGTGCTGAACACCGTCGGATACACCTACTTCGACATCGACCCCGGGAGCCCGGGGACCTATCGCGTGAGGGAGAGGCGACGTGGCGCGTGACACCGGATTCCCCGACGAGGACGCCCGCAGCGACTTCGAGCGGTCGCGGCGGCGCGCGAACATCGCCCGCCTCGCTGCGTGGGTCCGCGGCCAGCCGGGCGACGTCAACGAGGTGCTGCCCTACGACGAGGTGGTCTCCGCGCTGGGACTGGTGACCGAGCGGAGGCTGGGCCTGCAGGTGGTGCCGGTCGCGCAGATCGTGGGCAGCGTCGACCGCACCCGCGACTTCGACAGGTACTTCCGGCCGCGCTCGCCCGCGTTGCGCGCGCGCTGGCAGCGGCTGGCCGCGGCGCAGCGACGGGGCGAGGCGATGCCCCCGGTCGAGCTGAAGAAGGTCGGCGAGATGTACTTCGTGGTCGACGGGCACCACCGCGTGTCGATCGCCTTCGCGCGCGGCTTCACCACCATCGACGCCGACGTCACCGAGGTCGTGACGCGCATCGGCTCGGGAGGCATCGCCGTCCGCTCCGATCTGCTGCTCAAGGACCACCGGAGGCTTTTCCTGGAGCGGGTACCGCTGCAGGGTGCGGAGCGGGAGCGGATCCGGTTCACCAACGCCTGGGACTATTCGGTGCTCGCGGAATCGGTGGAGGCCTGGGGCTTCCGGTTGATCCAGGAGGCGGGGGAGTACCTCCCGCGCACCGTCGTCGCCCGCCGGTGGTTCGACGAGGAGTTCGCGCCGGTCATCGAGATGGCCCGCGCCGCCGGGATCATGGAGTCCTCCACCGACGCGGAGGTGTACCTGTTCGTCGCCTGCGAGCGGTACCGCTTGGTGCGCAAGCACGTCTGGACACCGGAGATCATCTCGGAGGTGTCGGCGCAGAACCGGCCCTGGCAGCCGGGCCGGTTCTTCTGACGGTAGGTCCGTAGGATCGGTGCTCGTGACTTCCGTCGTCGATGCCGTCCGTGCGCACCTCGCCGAGCACTATGCGGGCCGCGGTTTCGCGCCGCCCGCCTCGGCGTCGGTCACCTTCCTCGGGCTGGAGCCGATGACGGTGCAGCGCTGGGTGGGTGACCGGATGGTCGCGTTCGCCAGCGTCGGCTGCTCCCGGCACCCGATGACGGACCCGAACGCGATCGTCACCGTCGACGACGGGCCGCGGGCGGAGGTCGTGCTGGAGCTGCGGCCCGCCACCGCCGGCCCGGGCGCGGCGCTCGACGGGGTGCACCGCTCGCTCGCGATCCTCGCCGCGACGCCCGCCGTCGAGGGGCTGATCCTGGCGCCCGACGCGCTCGTCGACCTGGGGGCACCGCTGTGGGCGGCGGCGCCCTTCACCGCGGTGCTGCTGGGGGAGTCGACGGTGCCGGATCTGCCGCGCGCGGACGGCGAGCCCGTGCGGTTCCTGCGGGCCGACCCGATCACGGCGAACGAGGCCGCCTGGGTGCGCCTCAAGGGCGCCGCGGCGCTGCGCGAGGCGTGGGCGGAGGCGGGCATCGATCCCGCCGACCCCGGTCGCCCCGCCGCACGCGAGGTCTAGTGCGGGAGCGCTAGAGCCACTTGATCCTGCGGAAGACGATGTACAGGCCCAGACAGGCGGCGGCCATGACCGCGAGCACGATGAAGTAGCCGTAGGTCCAATGCAGCTCGGGCATGTTGTCGAAGTTCATGCCGTAGATGCCGGCGATCATGGTGGGCACCGCGACGAGGCCGATGATCGCGGACATCTTGCGCATGTCCTCGTTCTGCTGCATCCCGATCTTCGCGACGGCCGCGTCGATCAGGGAGCTCAGCACGTCGTTGTAGGTCTCCACGTGGTCGGCGACCATCGCCTGGTGGTCGAGCACGTCGGAGAAGTAGCGCTGGATCTCGTGCGGGATGATGTCGGAGAAGTCGCAGGTCAGGCGCTTGAGTGCGTGGGAGAGCGGATGGATGCCGCGGCGCAGTTCCACGATGTCGCGCTTGAGCTGGTAGATCTCGTCGACCTGGGTGCGGGCGCCCGCGCGGAAGACGTCCTCCTCCACCCGGTCGATGTCGTCCTCCAGCAGGTCGGAGACGGCCACGTAGGTGTCCACGACGTGGTCGGCGACGGCGTGCATCACCGCCGACGGTCCCAGTTTGAGCAGTTCGGGATTCGCCTCGAGGTTGCGCCGCACGCGGCGCAGGCTGCCGTGGTCGCCGTGCCGGACGGTGATCACGTGGTCCGGGCCGACGAGGACCATCACCTCGCCCGTCTCGACGATGCGCGCCATCGGGTCGGTGCGGTTGTGTCCCACGTAGTTCACGGTCTTGAGGATGAGGAAGAGCGTGTCGTCGAACCGGTCGACCTTGGGGCGGGTGTGCGTGACCAGCGTGTCCTCGACCGTCAGCGGGTGCAGTCCGAAGACCCGGGAGACCTCGTCCATCTGATGCTGATCGGGATCGAGCAGGCCGACCCACACATAGCCCTCGCCGCGGCGGCGGACCTCCTCGATCGCCTCCACGTAGCCGAACCGGCCGGGTAGGCGCACGCCGTCGACGTAGACGCCGCAGTCGACGACGGCGCGGGCGACCGGGACCGGGACCCGCGGTACATCGGCCTCGCGGACCTCGCGGCGTCCCGCGCCGGGCCGGGGCATGGAGGGGATGGAGGGCATGGACGAGATAGTAGTCGCGGGCCAGACGGGGCGTCCGCGGCGGAGCCGGGTAGAAAGTAGGCGTGAGAACTCGTACGCCCCGCCTCGTCGCGGCCGCGCTGGCCGTGGCGGCGCTCGCGGGCTGTTCGGACGTCGGCGACGCCGCCGACCTGGGCCCGAGGACCGCGCCCGGCACCGTCACCGTCGGCTCCTCGTCGAGCGCGGCCTCTCGGATCGAGGCCCTGATCTACGCCAAGGCGCTGCGTACCGCGGGCACGCCGGTGGAGACGAAGCTGGGCCTCGGTCCGGGGGAGGATGCGGCGGTGGCCGCCGTCGAACGGGGTGATCTGACGGTCGCGCCCGCGCTGACCGGCGCGCTGTGGGAGCGGTACCGCCCCGGTGCCGCGCAGCCCACGAAGGCGAAGGAGACGGAGTCGGAGAACCCGCGGGCGCAGTGGGACGCGCAGTTCGTCGCACTCAGCGCGGTGCTCCCCGAGGGGCTGGGGCTGGGCGATCCGACGCTCGCGCTGGATCAGCCGATGCTCTTCGCGCCCAAGGCGGCCCCGGCCGCGACGCTCCGCGGCTGCGAGGGTCTGTCCGGCGCCGTCGCGGTCCCGGACGGGTCGCCGAAGGACGTGTCGGCGCGCTACGGCTGCGCGACGGGGCCGGTCGTCACCGTCGCCGACGAGGCGGCCGCCGCGCGGGCCGTCGCCGACGGGCGGGCAGCGCTCGCGCAGCTCGGCACGCTCTCCGCGTCCGCCGCCGATCTCGTCCAGGTCGCCGATCCCGACGGTGTCGTGCCCTCGCGCGCCGTCGTCCCGCTGGTCCGGCGCGACGGCCTGACGGTGGCCCAGACCAAGCGCCTCTCCGCGATCGCCGGCGAGCTGACCACCGCGGACCTGGCGGCCATGGTCGTCAAGGTCGAGTCCGGGAAGCGCACGCCCGAGGAGGCGACGGACGACTGGGTCGCCGAGCACCCCTTGAAGTGACCTGACCGCGGCGACAACGCGCTCCGCCCCGCTCTCGGCGGGCGAGAGCGGGGCGGCTGGGCGCTGTGGGACTACTTGAGGCGCTTGTTGAGCTGCTGGTCGACGAGGGCGTTGACGCGCTCGTAGGCCGAACCGCCCAGGCGGACGAGGACGTCGATGATCTTCGCGTCCGCGCCGATGAGCACGCGGCCGCGGTTCTTCTTCACCCCGTTGAGGATGGTGCGCGCCGCGTCGTCGGCCTCGGTGCGGGCGAGGTACTTGTCGAAGAGCTCGGCCGTGGCGGACTGGTCCTTACCCTCGGCGACGGTGGCGTTGCGGGCGATGGCGGTCTTGATGCCGCCCGGGTGCACGCAGGTCACGCCGACGTTGTGATCGCTGGAGAGCATCTCGATGCGCAGCGCCTCGGTGAAGCCGCGGACGCCGAACTTGGCGGCGTTGTAGGCGCTCTGGCCGCCGACGGACAGCAGGCCGAACAGCGAGCTGGTGTTGACGATGTGCGCGTCGCCGGAGGCGATCAGCGCGGGCAGGAAGGCCTTGGTGCCGTTGACGACGCCCCAGAAGTCGATGTCCATGACCCGGTCGTAGTCCTTGAAGGACGTGGTCTCGACGGGCTCGTGGTGCGCGATGCCGGCGTTGTTGAACAGCAGGTTGACGGTGCCGTAGTGCTCGACGACCTCGTCGGCGTAGGCCAGCAGCTGCTCGCGCTCGCCCACGTTGACGACCTTGGTGTGCACCTCGGCGCCGCGGGCGCGGGCGAGCTCGGCGGTCTGCTCGAGGCCGGTCGGGTCGTAGTCGCACAGCGAGAGCTTGGCGCCCTCGTCGGCGAGCTGCAGTGCCAGCTCGCGCCCCATGCCGGAGGCGGCGCCGGTGATGACGGCGACCTTGCCGCGGAAACTCTTCATGCTCTGACAATTCCTCACACTGGTCCGTGCCGGACGGCGGGATTCGGGCTGCCGCTCGGCGTACTTACTCGACAGTAGGGTTGGCATACGACGTCTGTCAACGACCTATTGAGTATGATTCAGTAGGTGACCAGAAAGTCCGTCGCCGCAGCGGTGGGGCGCAAGCGCACCCGGCTCAGTCCCCAAGCCCGGCGCCAACAGTTCATCGACCTGGGCCTGCTCAGCCTCAAGCACCAGGCGCTCGAGCAGGTGTCCATCGAGGACATCGCCAGCCAGGCGGGCGTCTCCGCCGGCCTGCTGTTCCACTACTTCGACTCGAAGCTCGACTTCCAGGTCGCGCTCGTCGAGGAGCAGGCGCGCATCGTGGGGGAGGTCGCCACACCCGAGCGCGACCCCGAGGACCTCGCCGAGGTGATGCCGATCCTCAGCGCGACGCTGGGCACCTACGTCGACCACATCATGGAGAACCGGCAGTCCCTGCTGCCGATGCTGGCCGGTGTCAGCTGGTCCGAGCCGCGGATCCGCACCGCCGTGAAGTCCGTGCGCGAGCAGATCGTGAACCAGTTCATGCGCCAGGCCGACGCCATCGGCGTCGAGCGCTCGCCGCGGTTCGCCCTGGCCATCCACGGCTGGATCGCCGTCGTCGAGGAGACCCTCGTGCAGTGGCTCGACGAGAACGCCGGCTTCGCCGCGATGACCCGCGACGAGGTCGTCGATCACCTCGCCACCATGTTCATCGGTATGGCCGGTGCGGTGGGCCTGGATCTCACGTCCGCGTAAGCCGGGCCCGGTGCGCCGGGCCGGATGGGG
The DNA here is from genome assembly GCF_007858445.1 of Tsukamurella sputi. GTDB lineage: Bacteria > Actinomycetota > Actinomycetes > Mycobacteriales > Mycobacteriaceae > Tsukamurella > Tsukamurella sputi. The sequence goes on from NZ_VIGV01000004.1 coordinate 596,353, forward strand.
GCGACGCCGCTCGCTTAGACCTCCTCTCCTCGCCTAACGGCTCGGCTCGTCCGATGCGCTCGACGGCGTCGCCCCCACCCGCCCCTCTTCCGGTAGTCCGCCGTCTGCGCACGTGCCTCGTGCGCGGGAAGCGGCCGAACACTCTCAGCGCGCACCGTCGAACATGCAGAAGGGCCGGCCCTCCCGAGGGAGGACCGGCCCTGTCGTGGATCAGCCGATCAGAGGGCGAAGGCCTCGTCGATGATCTGGGCCTGCTCGACGGCGTGCACCTTCGACGATCCCGAGCACGGGGCCGACATCGCGCGGCGCGAGACGCGCTTGATGCCGCGCAGGCGCTCGTCGAGCTCGGGGAGCTCGAGGCCGAAGAACGGCCATGCGCCCTGGTTCGCCGGCTCCTCCTGGACCCAGCGGACGTCGGTGGCGTTCGGGTACTTGTCCAGCGTGGCCGGCAGGCGCCGCGACGGGAGCGGGTACAGCTGCTCCATGCGGATGATCGCGACGTCCTCGCGCTTGTCCTTCTTGCGGCGCGCCTCGAGCTCCCAGTAGAGCTTGCCGGAGACCATGAGCAGCTTGGTGACCTTGCTGCGGTCGCCGCCCTCGACCTCGAAGGCCGGATCGTCGATCACCGAGCGGAACTTGCCCGTGGTGAAGTCCTCGACGGGGCTCACCGCGGCCTTGTTGCGCAGCATCGACTTCGGGGTCGCGACCACCATCGGGCGACGCACACCGTCGAGGGCGTGGCGACGCAGGAGGTGGAAGTACGACGCGGGCGTCGACGGCATGGCGACCGTCATCGAGCCCTCGGCGCACAGCTGCAGGAAGCGCTCGATGCGGGCCGACGTGTGGTCCGGTCCCTGGCCCTCGTGGCCGTGGGGGAGCAGCAGCGTGACGCCGGAGGTCTGGCCCCACTTGGCCTCACCCGAGCTGATGAACTCGTCGATGATCGACTGCGCGCCGTTGACGAAGTCACCGAACTGCGCCTCCCAGCACACCAGCGCCGACTCGTCGGCCACCGAGTAGCCGTACTCGAAGCCCAGGCCCGCGTACTCGGTGAGTGCCGAGTCGTAGACCATGAACTTGCCGGGCGAGGCGGTGCCGTCGGGACCGAGGTGGTCGAGCGGGGTGTACTCGGCGCCGGTCTGCCGGTCGATGAGGACCGCGTGGCGCTGCGTGAACGTGCCGCGGCGGCTGTCCTGGCCGGCCAGGCGGACCGTGCGGCCCTCCTCGAGCAGGGTGCCGAAGGCGAGCAGCTCGCCGAAGGCCCAGTCGATGCCGCCCTCGCGCGACATCTCGAAGCGGCGCTTGACAACGGGGGCCACGCGCGGGTGCACGGTGAAGCCGTCGGGGACGTTGGCGTAGGCGTCGCCCACACGCTGGATCTGCTCCAGCGGCACCGCGGTGACGAGCGAGCTCGGCAGCGGCTGGTCGGCGATGATCGACGGTGCGGGCTCGGCCTGGAACTTCTCGAGCTCCTTGACCTCGTTGAAGACCCGCTCCAGCTGACCCTGGTAGTCGCGCAGCGCGTCCTCGGCCTCCTTGGTCGAGATGTCGCCACGACCGATGAGGGCCTCGGTGTAGGACTTGCGGACACCGCGCTTGGTGTCGATCACGTCGTACATGCCGGGCTGGGTCATCGACGGGTCGTCGCCCTCGTTGTGGCCGCGACGGCGGTAGCAGACGAGGTCGATGACGACGTCCTTGTCGAACTTCTCGCGGAAGTCGACGGCCAGCTTGGCCACCCAGACGCAGGCCTCGGGGTCGTCGCCGTTGACGTGGAAGATCGGCGCGCCGATCATCTTCGCGACGTCCGTGCAGTACTGCGAGCTGCGCGAGTGCTCCGGCGAGGTGGTGAAGCCCACCTGGTTGTTCACCACGATGTGGATGGTGCCGCCGTTGGAGAAGCCGGGCAGGTTCGCCATGTTCAGCGTCTCCGCCACGACGCCCTGGCCGGCGAAGGCCGCATCGCCGTGGAGCATGAGCGGCATGACCGGGTGGACGCCCTCGGGCGGGTTCTTCATGTCCTGCTTGGCGTGGACGATGCCCTCGAGCACCGGGTCGACGGCCTCGAGGTGCGAGGGGTTCGCGACCAGCGAGACGGTGATCTCGTTCTCGCCGAACATCTGGTAGTACTTGCCCTCGGCGCCGAGGTGGTACTTCACGTCGCCCGAGCCGTGCGCCTGCGCCGGGTTCAGGTTGCCCTCGAACTCGGTGAAGATCTTGCTGTACGGCTTGCCGACGATGTTCGCGAGCACGTTGAGGCGGCCGCGGTGCGGCATGCCGATGACGACCTCGTCGAGCTCGTGCTCGGCGGCCTGGTCCAGGACGGCGTCCATCATCGGGATGACCGACTCGGCGCCCTCGAGCGAGAAGCGCTTCTGGCCGACGTACTTGGTCTGCAGGAAGGTCTCGAAGGCCTCGGCGGCGTTGAGCTTGCTGAGGATGTACTTCTGCTCGGCGACGGTGGGCTTGATGTCCTTCGTCTCCACGCGCTCCTGCAGCCACTTCTGCTGCTCGGGCTCGAGGATGTGCGTGTACTCGATACCGACGTGGCGGCAGTAGGCGTCGCGCAGCACCGAGAGCACCTTGCGCAGCTTGAGCCGCTCGGCGCCGTGGAAGCCGCCCACGTTGAACGTGCGGTCGAGGTCCCACAGCGTGAGCTCGTAGGTGAGCACGTTCAGGTCGGGGTGCGACTCGAGGCTCTCGTTGTTGTAGCGCAGCGGGTCGACGTCGGCCATGAGGTGGCCGCGGGCCCGGTACGCCGCGATGAGCTCGAGGACGCGGGCGTCCTTGTCGATGCCGTGGGCGGGGATGTCCTGCCGCCAGCGGATCGGCTCGTAGGGCACGTGCATCGTGCGGAAGATGTCGTCCCAGAAGTCGTCGCTCAGCGTGAGCTCGTGGACGTACCGCAGGAAGTCGCCCGACTCGGCGCCCTGGATGATGCGGTGGTCGTAGGTGGACGTCAGCGTGGTGAGCTTGCCGACGGCGAGCTCCGCGATCTTCTCGTCGCTCGCGCCCTGGAACTCGGCGGGGTACTCCATGGCGCCGACGCCGATGATCGCGCCCTGCCCGACCATGAGGCGGGGCACCGAGTGCACCGTGCCGATGCCGCCCGGGTTGGTCAGCGAGATCGTGACACCGGCGAAGTCCTCGGCGCCGAGCTTGCCCTGCCGGGCGCGGCGCACGATGTCCTCGTAGGCGGCCACGAACTGGCCGAAGTCCATCGTCTCGGCTTCCTTGACGGCCGCGACCACCAGGCTGCGGCTGCCGTTCTTGCCCACGAGGTCGATCGCGATGCCGAGGTTCACGTGCGGCGGGGTCACCGCGTTCGGCTTGCCGTCGACCTCGGCGAAGTGCCGGTTCATGTTCGGGAAGGCCTTCACGCCCTGCACCAGGGCGTAGCCCAGGATGTGGGTGAAGCTGATCTTGCCGCCGCGGGTGCGTGCGAGGTGGTTGTTGATGACCACGCGGTTGTCGAACATGACCTTGACCGGCATCGAGCGGACCGACGTCGCGGTCGGCACCTCGCGGCTGGCGTTCATGTTCTTGACGACGGCGTTCGCCGCGCCGCGGAGCACGGTGCGCTCCTCCTCTGCGGGGAACGAGGCGGCGGCGGGCGCCTTCGGTGCGGGCGCGGGCTTCGCGGGCGACGACGGCGCCGGGGTCACCGGTGCGGACGGCGCGGGCGTCAGCGTGGTCTCCGCGGTCTTGGGAGCCTGGGCGGCCGGTGCCGACGCGGGGGCGGCGGACGCCGCGGCGGGCTGCGCCGCGGGCGCCGTGGCGGCGGGTGCGGCAGCGGGTGCCGCGCCGTTGCTCGCCGCATCGCTACCCTGTGCAACCCCCGGCGTGTACTTCGAGAGGAATTCGTGCCAGCTCGGGTCGACCGAATTCGGGTCGGCCTTGAACCGCTCGTACATCTCCTCGACCAGCCACTCGTTTTGGCCGAAATCCGATACAGAACTGCTGCTCACGGCAGGTCCTCGCCTCGATTCATCATCGTCGTCTTTGGCGCGCGCCGCACTGGATCGCAGACGGCGCAAGTCCGCTCGGTCCAGGGTAGTCCACCACGGAAAATGTGTGTCGGCTTACTCCGGTTACGCGGTCGTGGTCACTGCGTGCCCGCCTCCGGGAGACCGGGGGCGGAACCGTCGGTCGCGGATCCGTCGACCACCCGCAGGTGGGTGGTGGGCCACGCGGCGGGGACGGGGCCGAACGCCTGCCGGGTGTTGTTCACGACGTTCTTGCCCAGTGCCCGGTTGCCGCCCGCGCCGACGACGGCGCCGATGCCGGCGGGCAGCAGCTTGCCCATGAGCAGCGGCGCCTTCTTGATGAAGAAGCGCCGGGAGAACATCTTCATGAGCTGCTTGTTCAGGTTGCCCAGGCCGGGGATCTGGCGGGGGTTCTTCTTCAGGCTCAGCAGCGAGGCGTTCTTGGCCCCGAAAGTGGCGCGCAGCGCGCCGAGCCCGGCGTCGCCGAGCACGGCGGTCAGCACGAGCGCCTTGCGCAGCTCGCGGTCCTCGGGGGAGATGCCGTAGACCTCGGCCACCGCCAGCGCGTAGAGCGCGGAGGCCTCCATGAAGACCACGGTCTCCGCGCCGACGGCGCCGATCGCCGCGATGGTCCCGACGCCGGGGACGGCCGCGGTCGCGCCCGCGGCGCCGCCGGTGCCGGTTACGGTCAGCAGGTAGCGCTTCTCCAGCCGCTCGATGATCTGCGCGGGCGTCTCATCGGGGTGGTCCGCGCGCAGGCTCGCGACGTACTTCGCCACCGCGGGGGCCTGCAGCCGGGCCGCGCGGTCGATGACGGAGCCCAGCGCGCCGCCACCGTCGTGCTGGACGGCGGGCAGAGCGGGCTGGTCGGACTGGATGCGGGCGGGCTTGTTCGCCATGGTGACCTCCGTGGGGCGCGATCCAATGGAACCTTTCACTCCATCTAACCCCTGAGGACCGACGGAAAGTTCCCGCCCGCGTGCCGCGGCGACCGCGTGCGGCGTACCGTCGGCCCCTGTGCCGACCATCGACGAGCAGCCGTACACCCTGGTGATCCCCACCCGCTGGAACGACAACGACGTGTACGGGCACGTCAACAACGTCGTCTATTACAGCTACTTCGACACGGTGATCAACACCTACCTGATCGGCGAGGGAGGGCTGGACATCCACGAGGGCGCGACGATCGGCCTGTGTGTGGAATCTCACTGCCGCTACGACGCCCCCCTGGCCTTCCCCGAGCACGTCACGGCCGGGCTCGCCGTCACGAAGCTGGGCCGCTCCAGCGTGCGCTACGCGGTCACTCTGTTCGGTGGGGCGGACCCCGCCGCCGGGTCGGAGCCGCGGCTCGCCGCGGAGGGATGGTTCGTGCACGTCTTCGTCGACAGGGAGACCCGGCGGCCCACGGCGGTCCCGGACGGCATTCGCGCCGCGCTGGAGCGGCTTCTCGTCAGTGGGGCCGCGTAACCTCCGCAGCATGGCTTTCCTCACCCCGCTGGAACCCGTCACCCTGACCGGGCACCTGGTCACGCTCGCGCCGTTGTCGCACGATCAGTACGACGGCCTCGTCGAGGCGCTCGAGGACGGTCAGCTGTGGGATCGCTGGTACACCTCCGTGCCCTCGCCGTCGGGTCTGCGCGCCGAGATCGACCGTCGCCTCGCACTGCAGGAGAAGGGCGAGATGATCCCCTTCACGGCGATCGACGCCGCCGGTCGCGTACTGGGCATGACCACCTACTACGACATCGATCCGGCGGTGCCGCGGATGGAGATCGGCTACACCTGGAACCGCGCCTCCGCGCACGGCACGGGTACCAACGCGGAGTCGAAACTGCTGCTGCTCCAGCACGCCTTCGACGTGCTCGGCTGCGAGTGCATCGGCCTGCGCACCCAGTGGGTCAACACCCAGTCCCGGGAGGCCATCGCCCGGCTCGGCGCGAAGCAGGACGGCGTGCTCCGCAGCTACAAGCGCTACCGCAACGGCGCCCTGCAGGACGCGGTGCTGTTCTCGATCCTCCGGCACGAGTGGCCCACCGTGAACGCGCACCTGCGGCACCGTCTGCGCCACCGGCACGAGGCCTACCGCGCCGTTCCGGAGTAGGCCCGGTTCCCCATGCCCCGACCGCAACCGACGGCCCACGGGCTGTGGCGCCCGGGCCTCGGCCTGGCGCTCTGGTTCACCGACGAGGCGGGCGAGCCGACCGCCGATCCCGACCCCGCGGGCCTGCCCGCGCCGGTCGCCGAGGTGCTCGCCGACCGCCGACCCCGCCGGTCCGTCTCCCTCGCGGGGCCGGACGGCAGGATCGTCGCGCCCGCGCTCACCCTGGGCCCGGAACGTGCCGCCGCGCTCCTCGACGCGCTCACCCCGTCCGACGGTGCCGGTGACCTGCGCTACCTGCGCTGGGTCGCGCAGTCGATCGAGCGCTTCGTCGCCGCGGGCGCGGTGACGCCGGTGCTGCGCCACGACGACGGTGAGTGGATCGTCCGCTGGGCGCCCGTCGAATCGTTGCAGTGGCGCACCTGGGTGCAGTCCGCGGCCGCCGCGATGCCCCCGGTGCTGCGCCGCACGGGCGAGCTGGCCGCGGTCCTCGACATGGCGACCGAGCTCGCGGACCGGTACGCGCGGCAGCGGCTCGGCGACGGCCCGTGGTCCTGGGTGGCGGCGCCCGCTCTGCGCGCCCTGGTCGACGGCGAGCCCCTCCCGCCGAAGGCGGTCGCCGATGCGGGCGCCGCCGCTGCGTGGACGGAGTGGGCCGGCAGCGTCCGCTCCGCAGAGACGCTGCTGGTACTGCGCCTCGTCGAGCCCGACGGCCGCAGCCCGGGGGAGAACCCGCTGGCCCCGCGGACAACGCCGACCGACGCCCCGTGGCGGCTCGAGGTCTGCCGGCGCGTTCCGGGGGCCGCCCCGGTGCGCGCGGAACCGGCGCGGATGAGCCCCGTCGACCTGGACGACCTGGCGGGCGAACTGGCCCGTGCCCTGGCGGTGTACCCGCCGCTCAAGCGGGTCGCGCAGGACGAGTCCTCGCTGGATTTCCTGCTCACCACCGAGGAGGCGGAGGCGCTCTTCCTCGAGGGCGCGCCCGGGCTGACGAAGGCCGGGTACGAGGTGCTGCTGCCGGCGTCGATCGCGACGGTGCGCCCGGCGCTGCGGCTCGTCGGGCGGGAGCAGCCGGGGCGGACGGCGCTGACGGTGCAGGCCGGGCTCGCCGAGATCAAGGACTTCGCATGGCAGCTCGCCGTCGGCGACACGGTGCTGACGGCGAGCGAGCTGGCGACCCTGGCGAACTCCGCGTCGGGCCTGGTGGAGGTGCGCGGCAAGTGGGTCCGCGCGGACCGGCGGACGCTCGCCACCGCGGCCCGGTTCGTCGCCGAACAGCGCTCCGCCGCCGAGTCCGGCACCGACGTGAGCGAGCTGCTCGGGATGATCGCCGATCCCGCCGCGCTGCCGGCGCCGCTGGTCGCGGTCGACGGGCTCGGCTGGCTCGACTCCGTCTACCGCGGCGGCACCATCACCCCCGCGGTCGTGGAGGCCCCGTCGACCCTGAAGGCGCAGTTGCGCGACTACCAGTTGCGCGGACTCGAGTGGCTGGTCACGTTGTGGCGCAGCGGTATCGGCGCGGTGCTCGCCGACGACATGGGGCTCGGCAAGACCATCCAGGTGCTCGCTCTGCTGTGTCATGAGCGCGAGCGCGCGCCGGACGAGCCGGTGCGTCCGACGCTGCTGGTCTGCCCGATGTCGGTCGTGGGCAACTGGGTCGCGGAGGCGCAGCGCTTCGCGCCCGGCCTGCGGCTGCACGTGCACCACGGCATCGACCGGCCCACGGGCGAGGAGTTCGGGAGGATCGCCACCGCCTCAGACGTGGTGGTCACGACCTTCGCGCTCGCGTCCCGGGACCGCGAGCTGTTGTCCGGGCATCACTGGGGGCGGCTCGTGGTGGACGAGGCGCAACACGTGAAGAACGTCAACACGGCCGCGGCGAAGGCGCTGCGGTCGATCCCCGCCGCCCACCGCGTCGCGCTCACCGGCACGCCGGTGGAGAACCGCCTGGAGGACTTGCGTGCCGTGATCGACCTGGTCAATCCGGGTCTGCTCGGCTCGGCCCGCACCTTCCGCAACCGCTTCGCGCTGCCCATCGAGCGCGAGCAGGACCAGGCGGCGGTACGCCGGCTGAACACGTTGACCTCGCCGTTCCTCCTGCGCCGCGAGAAGACCGACCCTGCCGTCGCCCCGGAGCTGCCCGAGAAGGCCGAGTTCACGGTGCGCGCCTCCCTCACGCCGGAGCAGGCGGGGCTGTACCAGGCCGTGCTCAACCGGCTGGTGCAGGAGTTACGCGAATCGCAGGGCATGGGGCGCCGGGGGCTCGTGCTGGCCTCGCTGACCAGGCTCAAGCAGATCTGCAACCACCCCGCGCACTACCTGGGCGACGGATCGCCGCTGTTGCGTCGCGGGCAGCACCGCTCCGGCAAGCTCGAGTTGCTCGCGGACGTGCTGGAGACGGTCGCCGCCGACGGCGAGCGCGCACTCGTCTTCACCCAGTACGCGGAGTTCGCGCGCATGCTGCAGCCCTGGCTCACGGGCCTGCTCGGCGCGGAGGTCCCGGTGCTCGACGGTGCCGTGCCCCGCACGGAGCGCGACGCGATGGTCGCGCGGTTCCAGTCCGGCGGCGGCGCGCCCGCCCTGGTCGCGACGGTGCAGTCGGGTGGCACCGGGCTCAATCTGACCGCCGCGAATCACGTGATCCACGTGGACCGGTGGTGGAACCCGGCGGTCGAGAACCAGGCCACCGACCGCGCCTTCCGCATCGGGCAGACGCGGGCCGTGCAGGTCCGCAAGTTCGTCTGCGCGGGCACGCTCGAGGAGCGCATCGACGGGGTGATCGCGGCCAAGAAGGAGCTCTCCTCGATGACCGTGCGGACGGGCGAGGCCTGGCTGACGGAACTGAACAACGACGAGCTCTACGAGTTGGTGGCCCTGCGCGACGAGGCGGTGGTCTAGGTGGCGCGGAAGGCGCGTGACACCGCGCGGACGATGGGCGGAACCTGGTTCAGCCGCCGCCTCATCCAACAGCGCGAGGACGTCACCGAGCGGCGCAAGATCCAGTACGCGCGCCGCCTGTACCAGGAGCATCAGGTGTACGCGCTGTCCGTGGTGCCGGCGTCGGTCACGGCGACGGTGCAGGGCAGCCAGCTCGACCCGTTCGCGGTCGCACTGTCGCGGATGCCGGGTGATGCGGCTGCGGTGGTCTCCCTCCTGGCGGCGCAGGGCGCGACGGCGGAACTGCTCGGGGTGACGCGCGGGGAGCTGGGACGGGCTCTGGGGGAACTGGTCCTGCCCGAGACCGCGTCCGACGTGATCGTCGACTGCGCCTGCCCCGACGACTCGGGCGCCTGCGTGCACGCGCTCGCCGTCACCTACGAGTTCTGCGCCGCCGCCGACGCGGACCCGTCGCTCGTTCTCGATTTCGCCGGCGTGCCCCTGGCGGGCCTCCTCGCCCGGGTCACCTCGCCCGGGGCCGACGGTGCCGCCCCGGCACCGTCGGAGCGAGCCGCGGGAGACGACTGGGATCCGGACGCCTGGGACGCGGGCGCGGCGGCGTTCTACGGCGAGGGCCATGACCTGCCGCCGCTGCCCGAACCGTCGCCGATCGATGCGATGACGCTGCTCGACCCGGCGCTCCTGCGCATGGCGCTGCGCCGTTCGGGCACGAAACCCGCCGACGTCGCCGAGGCGACCGACGAGCTCGCGGAGCTCTACGACCGCCTCCGGGACCCGCGGTGAGGTGCGGTCCGCGGGCCGGCGGCGGAGTGATCGACGCGGCACCGCGTCGGTGACGGAACCTGTCGGTGGGGATCACTACCCTGAGGGGGCGACCTACGAGGGGGTGAAGGGCATGCGTTTCGTACACACGGCGGACTGGCAGCTGGGCATGACGCGGCACTTCCTCGACGCGGACGCGCAGGCGCGGTTCACCGACGCCCGGCTCGATGCGATCTCGCGGCTCGGCGCCGTCGCGGCGGAGCAGGAGGCGGAGTTCGTGGTCGTCTGCGGCGACGTCTTCGAGGACAACCGTCTCGCCCCCGCGGTGGTCGCCCGCAGCCTCGACCGGATCGCCGCGATCGGCTGCCCCGTGTACCTGCTCCCCGGCAATCACGACCCGCTCGATGCGGCGTCGATCTACACCTCCGAGGTCTTCGCCCGGCACCGGCCGGCCAATGTGATCGTGCTGGATGCGCCCGGCGTCCACGAGGTGCGCCCGGGTGTCGAACTGCTGGCGGCCCCGTGGTTCTCGAAGCACCCCACCGGGGATCCCCTCACCGAGGCCGCCGCCGCGGCCGCCCCGCCCGCCGCGGGCGTGATCCGCATCGCGGTCGGGCACGGAGGCACCCTGCCGGTCGGTGCGCAGGATCAGCGGCTCATCGACGTGACGGCGCTGTCGGAGCGGATCACCGCGGGCGCACTGCGATACGTCGCGCTCGGGGACCGGCACTCGGTCACCGAAGTGGCGCAGGGAATCTGGTACTCCGGTGCCCCCGAGGTCACGAACTTCGACCACAAGGAGACGGGCTCCGGCTCGGTCCTCGTCGTCGACGTCCCCGAGGAGGGACCGTCGACGGTGACCGCGGTGCGGGTCGGTACGTGGCGCTTCGCGTCGCGGGAGTTCCCGCTGTCCTCCGAGCGCGACGTGGCTGCGGCCGTCGGCGCGCTGTCCGCGCTCCCCGACAAGGACCGCACCGTGGTCAAGGTGGGGTTCACGGGCACCGTCGGGCTGGCGGCGAAGGCCGAGCTGGATCGTGAGATCGAGGCCCTGCGGGCGCGGTTCGCGGCCGTCGAGCTCTGGGAACGCAAGACGGACTTGGCGGTGCTGCCGGGCGAGGCCGAGCTGGAATCGCTGGAACTCACCGGCCCGGCCGCCGACGCCGCGCAGGAACTGTTGGGCGTCGCCCGCAGCGGTGGTGAGCGGTCCGCCGATGCGTCCGGTGCGCTCGCTCTGCTGTACCGGCTCACCCGCCAGGAGGTGGGTGCATGAGGCTGCATCGCCTGGCGGTGAAGGATTTCCGCGGCGTCGAGGAGCGGGAGCTGGCCTTCGCCGACACCGGCGTCACGCTGCTGCACGGCCCGAACGAGGCCGGCAAGTCGTCGATGGTGGAGGCGCTGCAGCTCCTGCTGGACGTGAAGGCCACGTCGAAATCGCAGCGCGTGGAGGCCGTCTGCCCCGCGCACCGCGATGCGGGGCCGTACGTCGAGGCGGAGCTGACCGTGGGCCCGTACCGGTTCGTCTACGCCAAGCAGTACCACCGCCGCCCCGGCACGGTGCTCACGGTGCTCGAGCCCGCGCCCCAGCAGCTCACGGGTGGCAGCGCGGAGTCGTGGGTCGCGGAGCAGATGCGCACCTATGTCGACGGTGACCTGCTGTCCGCGCTCACCGTCCTGCAGGGGCCCGGCCCGGGTCAACCCTCGCTGCGCGACAGCGCGGCCTTCGCGAAGGCGCTCGATGCGGCGTCGGGTGGCGCAGGGGAGGACGAGCCGGGCGCGGAACGCCTCGCCGAGGCCGTCGCCGCTGAGCGGGCCCGGTACTTCACGCCCACGGGGCGACCCACGGGTGAGTTGGCCGCGGCCCGCGCTCGGGAGGCCGCTGCCCGCGCCGCGCTGGAGGCGGCCGAGGCCGCGCTGCGTGAGGTGGATCAGGTGGCGGAGCAGCACGCGCTCGCCTCCGCGCGCCTGGCGGCCCTCGTCGATCGGCGGTCCGCCGCCGTGGCGGCTTTCGAGGCGCTCGGCGCTGACCAGGAACGCGTCTCCGCGCTGCAGGCGCGGCTCGCGCAGTCGCGCGCGGCGCTCGAATCCGCGACGCTGCGTGAGCAGCACGCGGGCGAGGCGGCGAACCGGCGCCGTCGCCTCGTCGAACAGCAGGCTCTCGCGGTGGAGCGCACCGCACAGGTCCGCGTGCTGCGGGACCGGGCGCTGGCGGATCGCGAGGTGCTGGCCGCCGAGGCGTCGTGGCTGGAGACCACCGTGCACGAGCTGTCCGCGGTCTCCGCGGACCGGCGGGAGCGGAAGTCGCAGGCGCAGTATGCCGTCGACTACGCCCGGGAGTCGGTCGGGTACCAGCGGCTGGTGAAGCGGATCGAGCAGGCGCAACTGCTCGGCAAGGACGTGGAGGACGCGCGGAACCGGCTGGCCGGGAACCCCATCGATCGCCGGGCCCTGCAGACGATCGCTGTCGCGGAGCAACGGTACGAAAAGGCGCAGGCCCGGTTCTCCGCTCTGGCCGCCACGCTCAAGCTGGAACGTCTCGGCTTCTCGGACGTGCTCGTGGACGGCAGCAACATCGGCGAGGAGCCGGTCGAGGTGGTCGCGGGCAACGGCATGGTGATCGAGGTGCCGGGCGCCGTCCGGATCGAGGTCATGCAGCGCGGGGAGAGCGCCGATGCGGCGGCCGAGGTGAAGGCCTCGCACACGGCGCTGCTCGCCGCGTGCCGCGATGCGGGCGCAGCGGATGTGGCGGAGGCCCGCGAACTGCACGAGCAGCGCGAGGCCGTCGAGATCGAGCTGCAGGAGGCGCGGATCGCGCTCGCTCACGCGCTCGGCGAGCACACTCTTGCCGAGTTGCGCGCGTCGGCGGACGAATCGGCCGAGCGGATCGTCGCGCTCGAGGCGGCGGTGGACGCCGAGTTGCTGGCGGTGGACCCCGAGCGGGCGAAGGCGAACCTCATGGAGGCCACGCAGGCCGAGGTGGCCTCCCGCGCGGAGGAGAAGCAGACCCGCGAGCAGCTCGGGCAGAAGCACCAGGAACTTCATCGCGCGAGCACCGATGCCCAAGTCGCCGCGGATCGGCTGCAACACTTCGACAACCGCGCCACGGAGCTCTCGGCGGAGCTCGAGCGAGCCCGTGCCGAAGCCTCCGACGACGCTCTCGCCATCGCCGCAGACGAGGCCGCGGCAGCACGGGAGGCCGCCGCCGTCGAACTGGCGGAACACGAGCGGGCCGCCCGCGAGGCCGACGTCGCGGGCTTCGCGGCACGGTACGCCGCCGCGCGCAGGACGGCGGAGCGGGCACGCGCGGCGGAGGCCGCGGCCCGCGAGGACTTGGCCGGCCTGGCGGGGCAGCTGCAGCTGTTCCAGGCGGACGGGCGCCGGGACCGGCTCGATGCCGCGGAAGCCGAGCACGTCCATGCGGAGCGCGCTCTCACGTCCGTGGAGGAGCGTGCCCGCGCGGCGGCGCTGCTGCACGAGACGCTCACCGCGCACCGGGACGCTCGCCGCGCCCGGGTGCAGGCGCCCTACCAGCGGGCGCTGGAGGAGCTGGGACGCACCGTCTTCGGAGATCCGCTCACCATCACCGTCGGCGACGATCTGACGATCGCCTCTCGCACCGTCGACGGGGTGACGGTGCCCTTCGAGTCGCTGTCCGGTGGCGCGCAGGAGCAGCTGGGCGTCCTCAGCCGGCTCGCGTGCGCCCGCCTGGTCGACGGTGCCGACGGCGCCCCCGTCATCTTCGACGACGCCCTCGGCCACAGTGACCCCGCGCGCCTCGGCGCGATGGCCGATGCCCTCGTTGAGGCCGGCCGCAGCGCGCAGGTGATCGTCTTCAGCTGCGTCCCGGGCCGTTTCGACGCCCTCCGCGGCCGCGACGGCGTGACCGAGGTCGCGCTCGGTTAGACCTGCTCGCGCAGCTTGAACTTGAGCACCTTGCCCGCGGGGTTGCGGGGCAGTGCGTCCACGACGTGCAGGGCCAGCGGCAGCTTGTACGGCGCCAGTGAGCCCTTCGCGAACTCGCGGACCTCCTCCAGCGTGAGCGAGGCCTCGGGCTTGAGCGCGACGATCGCCGTCACGGCCTCGCCCCACTTCTCGTGCGGCGTACCGATGATCGCGACCTCCGCGATCGACGGGTGCCGGTACAGGACCGACTCGACCTCGGCGGGGTAGACGTTCTCGCCGCCGGAGATCACCATGTCCTTCACGCGATCCACGACCGTGACGTAGCCGTCGACGTCCTGCTCGCCCACGTCGCCGGTGTGGAACCACCCGTCGGCGTCGATCGCGGCACCGGTGGCGTCCGGGTTCTGCCAGTAACCGGGCGTCACCTGGGGGCCGCGCACGCAGACCTCGCCGCGCTCCCCGGCGGGGACGGGCGCACCGTCGGGCCCGAGGAGCGCGACCTCGGAGAGCGGCAGGATGTGGTGGCCTGCGGCGCCGATCTTGCGGGCGGTGTCGTAGACGTCCATGACGAGGGCGAGCGGCGCGGTCTCGGTGAGCCCGTAGCCCTGGCAGAACGGGATGCTCCGGCCGTTGTAGAGCGCGATGAGCGGCTCGGGGACGGGCGCGCCGCCGCAGATGAACTGGCGGACGGAGCTGAGGTCGGTCGTCTCGAAGCTCGGCACCTGGCTCATGAACAGGAACATCGCGGGAACGCCGAACATACTGGTGACGCGGTGCTTCTCGATGAGGGCGAGCGCCGCGGTGGGGTCGAAGGCGGGCAGGATCACCAGCTGCCCGCCCTTCTGCAACGTGATGAGGGTGGTCACGTTGAGGCCGCCGATGTGGAAGAGCGGCGCCGCCACGAGGCTGATGTCCGTGGACACGGTGTCGAGGCTGAGCAGCGCGTTCATGTTGTTCCAGAACATGTTCCCGTGCGTGAGCATCGCGCCCTTGGGACGGCCCGTGGTGCCCGAGGTGTACATGATCAGCGCGAGGTCGTCCTCCGCCGGCGACTGCGGCTCCGCGATCGGGGCACGGCCGGCGAGGAGCCCGTCCAGATGCTCCCAGCCGTTCACCGGCTCGAGGGAGATGGCCCGGGTGAGTCCCGACGCGGCGCGCACCGGCTCGACCACGGCAGCGCGATCGGCGTCGGCGACGAGGGTGTGCACCCCGGCGTCGGTGAGGATGTACTCGAGCTCCGCCGAGGTCAGGCGGAAGTTCAGCGGCACGAAGACCGCGCCCGCGCGGGAGGCGGCGAACATCGTGGTGAGGAAGTCGGGGTGGTTGAAGCCCACGTAACCCACCCGGTCGCCCGTGCCGACGCCGCCGGCCGCCAGCTCCGCCGCGAGGCGGTCGACCCGGTCGGCGAACTCCCGGTAGCTCCACGTCGTCTCGCCGTAGGTGATGGCGGGGCGGTCGCCGCTGACGGCGGCGCGGCGGGCTATCCAGGATCCGAGGTCGACGGCGGGGCGTGCGGGCATGGTGACTCCTTGCGGGCGCGGTGCGAGCGATTGCGTGCATCCTCGCCGTCGCGGGGCCGCGTCCGGAGGTGATTCGCCGGATTCTCAGGTCCGACGGTGCCTGCCCGCCGTAGTGGGCGCGGACGTCGCGCCCCCGGCGCTCTCAGGACCGGTCGGTGCCGGTGTTCTCGCTGCGTGCCTTGAGGGCGGCGAGCCCCTTCTCGAAATCCTTGCCCACGAACTTGTCCATCGGCAGGATCCGGCCGATCAGGGAGAACAGGCCACTGGTCTCGCCGGTCATCGTCCAGGTGACCGTCACGGAGTCGCCCGCGGGCACGATGTCGAAACGCACGTGGTGGTGCGACGACATCGGCTTGAGGAATTCGAGGTCCACGTCGACGGAGCGGTCCGGCTCGACCGCGGAGATCGTCATCCGGCCTGCGCCCGCCTTGCGGTTGCCGCGCCAGGCGTAGCCGGCGCCCGGCCCGCTGGACGGGCCGGAGTACTCGCGGTGCAGCTGCGGGTCGAGGCCCTCCCAGGGCGACCAGTGCCGCCATTCGTGGAAGTCGGCGATGAGCCCGAAGACGGTGTCTGCGGGCGCCGCGATCTCGGTGGACCGGGTGACGGTGAAGGCGGTCATGCGGGCAAGAGTACGGCGCTATCGCAGGCGCAGCGCGGCGAGCAGTGCCGGACTGAGCGACGATCGCGAGCGTGTCGTCCGGCTCACTGCGCCGCCCGTGCCCGGTTCGCCTCATTACACTCGCGTGCATGACTGCTGCACCCGACACGACATCCGGCCTCCCCGCGTCGGGCCTCACCGCCGCGCAGGTCGCGGAGCGGGTGCGGGACGGCCGGGTGAACGCGCTGCCCAACCGGTCGGGCCGGAGCACGTGGGACATCATCCGCGCCAACGTCTTCACCCGCATCAACGCGATGCTGGGCGTGCTCTTCCTGCTGGTGCTGTTCACGGGCTCGCTGATCAACGGCTTGTTCGGGCTGCTCATCGTGTTCAACTCCGGCATCGGCATCATCCAGGAGCTGCGCGCCAAGAAGACCCTGGACTCGCTGGCGATCGTCGGGCAGGCCCATCCCGTGGTGCGGCGCGACGGCGTCGCCACGGAGGTCTCGCAGTCCGACGTGGTTCTCGACGACGTGATCGAGATCGGTCCCGGCGACCAGATCGTGGTCGACGGCGAGACGATCGAGTTCGAGGCCCTCGAAGTCGACGAGTCGCTGCTCACCGGTGAGGCGGACCCCGTCGACAAGCAGCTGGGCGACGAGATCTTCTCCGGCAGCTTCGTCGTCTCCGGCTCGGGTGCCTACCGCGCCACCAAGGTCGGCGCCGACGCCTACGCCGCGCAGCTCGCCGATGAGGCCAGCAAGTTCACCCTCGTCGACTCCGAGCTCCGCTCCGGCATCGACAAGATCCTCAAAGTGATCACCTGGCTGCTGGTCCCCGCCGGCATCCTCACGGTGTTCAACCAGCTGGTGATCTCGAAGCAGGAGCTCAACCAGGCCATTCTCGGTATGGTCGCGGCGCTCGTACCGATGGTGCCCGAGGGGCTCGTGCTCATGACCTCCATCGCCTTCGCGGTCGGCGTCGTGCGGCTGGGACGGCGCAAGTGCCTCGTGCAGGAGCTGCCCGCCATCGAAGGCCTGGCCCGAGTGAACGTGGTGTGCGCGGACAAGACCGGCACGCTCACCGAGAACGGCATGCGCCTGTCGGAACTGGACGTGCTCGACGGTGACCGGGCCGAGATCGAGCGGGCGCTCGCGGCGGTCGCCTCCCTCGATCCGCGCCCCAACGCCAGCGTGCAGGCGATCGCGGAGGCGTATCCGGACGCCCCGTCGTGGCGCGCCACGGCCGTGGCGCCGTTCAGCTCCGCCAAGAAGTGGTCGGGGATCTCGCTCGCCGATGGCGATGCGCCGCGCGGGAACTGGATCCTCGGCGCTGCGGACGTCCTCCTCGATCCCGAGTCCGACGGTGCCCGCCGCGCCACCGAGCTCGGGTCGACGGGGCTGCGCGTGCTGCTGGTCGCGTCGACCGATGTGCCGGTGGACACCGAAGTCGATGGGCTCGAGGCGCCGGGGAACCTGGTGCCGCGCGCGCTGATCGCGCTGGAGCAGCGGGTGCGGGTCGACGCCCGCGACACCCTGGACTACTTCGAATCGCAGGGCGTGGACGTCAAGGTGATCTCCGGCGACAACGCCGTCTCCGTGGGAGCCGTGGCGCATTCGCTGGGGCTCGGCTCCGCGGATTCGTCGGTGGATGCGCGGAAGCTGCCGTCGGACAACGACGAGCTGGCCACGGTTGTCACCGACAACGTGACTTTCGGCCGGGTCCGACCCGATCAGAAGCGCGCCATGGTCAAGGCCCTGCAGTCCCGCGGCGACACCGTCGCGATGACCGGCGACGGCGTGAACGACGTGCTCGCCCTCAAGGACTCCGACATCGGCGTCGCGATGGGGTCGGGTAGCTCCGCCGCCCGGTCCGTCGCGCAGATCGTGCTGCTGGACAACAAGTTCGCCACCCTCCCGTACGTCGTGGGGGAGGGGCGCCGCGTGATCGGCAACATCGAGCGCGTCGCGAACCTGTTCCTCACCAAGACCGTCTACGCCGTGCTGCTGGCGTGGCTCGTGGGCCTGGCCGGCCTGGGCGCCAAGGTCTTCGGCTTCGCGCCGATCTCGTACCCGTTCCAGCCGATCCACGTGACCATCGCCGCGTGGTTCACCATCGGCGTTCCCGCGTTCGTGATGTCCCTGGCGCCCAACAACGAACGGGCGAAGACCGGATTCGTCGGGCGGGTGCTCCGACTGGCGGCACCGTCCGGCGTGGGGATCGGCCTCGCGACCTTCCTGTGCTACCTCGTGGTGAACCCGGGCGGTACCGGAGCGTCGTTGGGCGGCAAGGCGGCGACGCTCAGCACTGAGCAGATCCAGGCGTCGACGGCGGCGCTGATCACGCTGCTCGTGGGGTCGCTGTGGGTGCTCGGTATCGTCGCGCGGCCGTACACGTGGTGGAAGATCCTGCTCGTCGGGGGCTCCGTGGCGTTCTACGTCGTGCTGTTCTCGATCCCGCTGGCGCAGGAGAAGTTCTTCCTCGACATCAGCGATCCGGCGATGGTGGGCACCGGCTTCGGCTTCGGCGCACTCGCGATCGTGCTCGTGGAGGTACTGCGCCGCATCGCGCCGGCGTTGTTCGCGCGGTTCGAGCGCCGCACCGCCTGACGTGTGGGACGTCTACGACCTATCGGTGTTCGCCCTGCCGGCCGCCGTGGTCCTGTGGATCGCGTACGCCCTGGTGGCCGGGGCGGCGCCCGCACGGGATCGGTTGCGGGAGGGGATCGGTTGGGCGGCGAGCCTGGCCACGGTCCTGGCGATGCTGTCGATCGTGCCGTTCGTCGCGGGGCTGTTCCTGTTCTTGCCCGCCCTGTGGGTGGCGGACGCGGGTTCGCGGGGCTCGGAGGCGATCGCCTGGATCGAGGCGCTGCTGCTCACCGCTGCCGTCATTTGGCTGGCGCAGAGGATCTTCCGGCGGTTCCCCCGCACGAGGTTCCTGTCGCTCGTGGTGCTCCTGCTCGGGCTCGCGACCGTCTGGTTCGGCCGTTATCTCGCCACCGTCGACTGGTTGCCGACGCCGAGCTGAGGATCAATGGTGCGGCGGGGTCCCCACCGGTGGTTGTCGCTCCCGTCGCGGATCCCAGCGTGAGGGGGTAGGCCCCGCCACCGGTCCACGAGGTGGAAAAGGTCACCGGTGGTGCCGGCGTCGATCACGCCGACGCAACGGATCGACGCTTCCGAGGTGTGGGGAATGCATATTCGATTGTGTGGTTCATATCCGAACGAAGAAGTAGGGTGGAGGTAGTCGCAAAGAGGGGGTGGATCCGGTGAATACCTGCACTGCAGAGGAGTATCTGGCTTCCCTTGATGCATTCGAACAGGCCGCATCCCGCCTCGCAGCGGCAGATCCTGTGATGCTCTCCTCGCAGCAGGTACTCGAGAGCCTGCGCAGGCTGGAGACGGCGGCGCGCACGGTGCCCTACGGGCAGAACGTACTCACCGGGGTCGCGTTCGAACAGGGCTTGCCTGCGGAGCTGGGTTACACCGGGATCAAGGAACTTCTCGTGGATCAACTGCGGCTCTCGGGCGCGGAGGCGCGCGACCGGATGCACGGCGCGTACAACCGTGTGCCGCGGCACGCTCGCGGTGTCGCGCCGGAGCCGAAGTACGAGGTCATCGCCGCGGCGCAACGCGAGGGACGCATCTCCGAGCGGCATGCCACCGCGATGGGGAAGGTTCTCGACCGGTGCTACCGCCTCAACGGCCGTGATCTCGTCGATCTCGAGGAGATCCTCGTGACGGCGGCGGAAAGCGTTCCGCCGGAGGATATCGTGGTGATCGGCAAGCGTGCCGTCGCCCTCCTCGATCCCGACGGTGCCGAGCCCGACCAGGATCGTATCCGGCGCTCACGCGAGCTCACCGTGAGCGGTCAGGGTGATGACCTCATGTCCGACATCGGCGGCGCCCTCTCGCCCGAGTGCCGCGCCGTCCTCGACGCGGTGCTCGAGAAGTTCGCCCGTCCGGGCGTCGCGAATCCCGACGATGCCGCCACCCCTGTCGACCTCGGTGACGCGGACGCGATCCGCGAGGCCGCGGCGCGGGATACGCGTACGGCTGGGCAGCGCAACCACGATGCACTGGCGTACGCGCTGGGCGTGGCGATCGGCTCGGGTGAACTCGGCAGTCATCGCGGCCTGCCCTGTGTTCCGATCATCACGGTGGGGATCGACCAGCTGGAATCCGAGACCGGGATCGCGACCACCGCAACGGGTGGGCGGCTCCCCGTCGAGGACGCGCTGCGGATGATGGGCGCCAATCCCAAATACGTCCTGGTGCTCGACCTGGCGTCGCGACCGTTGTTCCTCGGACGGGAGAAGCGCCTCGCCTCCGCGGATCAGCGGATCGCGCTCTACGGGTCCGAGAAGGGCTGCACCGCACCCGGATGCGATGCGCCCGCGACCCGTTGCCAGGTACATCACATCACCGAGTGGGCGGACGGCGGCGCAACGGATATCACCGCGCTCACCCTCGCGTGCGATGCGCACCACGGGAGGGTCGTGCCCGACCTGGCGGAGAATCCACGCGGGTGGGAGACGATCACCATCCCGCAGGGCGAACCGTACGCGGGTCGTACCGGGTGGCGGCGCGGCGCCAACCCCGCGGGGGCGTACCGCGTCAACCACAGACGCCACGCCGACGAGCTCCATCGCGAGGCGCTTGCCCGCTGGCGGGCGCGGTGCGCGCAGTTCCGAGACATGTGGGTCGAACAGGACGTACGCCGTCAGTTCGCGGAGTCCTGTGCCGACCACGAACTGATCGAGAAGGTCCTCGACGGTCCCCACGGCCCACCGCTTCTCGAGGAGATGCTCGCTGATCACGACGCCCATACCGCCTGGTGCGCACCGTCGAACGACGAAGCCCGTGCGGCCTGAGATCAGAACCGGCGGCGCCAGGCGCCGCCGTCCGGGAGAGGTCGGCCGGGCTCGGCGGTCCAGAACACGGCAGCGAGGTCGTAGCCGTCGTGGACCAATGCTGCTCGGTCGGGCCAGCGGTCCGCGGTCCACTCGGGCTCGTTGTGCATGGAATCGATGCCCGCACGAACGCCGCCCTCCAGCTCGAAGTGCAGGTGTCGAGCCGCCTCCCGTGCGGGATCGGCGCCGACGGGCATCCGCTCACCGACCTCGATGAGGTCTGTGGCGGTGCGCCGAATCCGGTGGTCCGTCCAGGCGAACGTGCGACGGTGCGCTCCGGGCGCCAGCAGGTACATCACGAGCAGGGCCACGACCACGCCCACGAGCGTCTCGATCAGGCGGTCGCGCATGACGGGGCCGGCAGGGCCTCCGGTCACGCCCGCGCCGCTGGCCAGAAGCGCGACGGGAGTGATCACGATGACCGCTGCGGCGTAGTTCCGCACGATGAGAACCTCGATCACGAACTGCAGCAGGGCGATCACCGCGATGAGGGCGTAGCCGTGCGGCGCGAGGGCGTGCAGCCCGGCGAACACCACCAGGCCTATCGCGGTGCCGAGGAACCGGTGCAGAGCGCGCACCGTGCCGTGCACCCGGTCGACGCCGGTCTGCAACACGACCAGAGCGCTGATCGCGGCCCAGTGGGGACGGTCGAAGCCGAGCGCGATGCTCACCGCGCCCGCGGCGAGGCACGCCACCGCGACGCGGGTCGCGGTGATCGTCGCGTGCGAGGAGGGGCTCAGCGAACGGCGCAGCCGATAGCCGACGGTCGGGCGCAGCCGCGAGGTGGTGACGGCGCGGGTCGGGTCGACCTCGGTCTCGGCGTCGTCGTTCGATGCAGCGGCGAACCGGGTGTTGGCGTCGCGCAGCGCCACCAGCAGATCGGCGTCGGCGGGACGGCTCGCAGCGCGCGCGTCGTCCATCGTCGACCATGCAGCGACCAGCGCGGAGCCTGCGGAGTGGCGGCGTTCGGCGGACCGGGGAGCCTGGGAGCCGAGGAAGGCGTCCACCGCGCCGATCGCCCGCCCCGCCGCCTCCCGTTGCGGCGCGGACGGGTCGACGAGCGCCCCGGACAGCGAGACGAGCACCGAGCTGACGGCACCGAGCGCCGCCCCGATCACGAGCATCGCCGGATCGGCGCCTGATTCCACCGCGATCAGGGCGCCGGACCCCACGATCGCGAAGAACAGCGCACCCGGCGGGCCGAGTCGCAGCGCGTCGACGACGTAGACCGCGGTGACCGCGGGGATCACGGTCATCAGTACCGCGCAGATCTTGAGCGCGACGCCGCCAGGGGGCACCGCCCAGCCGATCGTGGCGCCGATGGCGACACAGACGAGCAGTGCCAGCCCCGCGGCCGCGACGACCTGGCCGCGGATCCGATACGCGCGGCCTTCTCCGTACAGCACCGCGAAGGCGCCGAAGGTGGCGAACAGCGCGGAGCTCGCGTGCCCCGCCGCGACGAGCGCAGCGCCGGGGATTCCCACCGCCGCCGCTGCCCGTAGGCCCGCCCGCCAGCGCCACACGGGCGCACCGTCGGCGAAGACGAGCGAGCGCACGCGCGCGACGGTGGGCGGGGGATCGGGGACTGGTTCGCTCACCTCCCCATTTCATCACTGCGTCGGCGTTCCGTCGGGGGCGGCGCCAGCTGGAGCCAGGTCAGTAGACGCTGGGCGGGCTGTTGTTCCCGGGTGGGATCGGCGTGCCGGTCGTCCGGTAGGTCTTGTCGTACTCCGCTTTCCATCGCGGCCAGTCCAGATAGGGGCGGCCGTCGAGACGTCGGCGGTACCGCCGGTACTGACCGCGGGCGGTCCGGAACGTGTTGCGGGACTGGCGGGCGGCGCGGCGCGCCTCGTAGCGCGCGTCCCACTCCTCACGCTCGGTCAGTGGGCGCGGTGGGTCGGTGAAGACGGCTCGGTTCAGCACAGCACTCCCGGAGTGGGCACCAGCAGATTCTATGACCAAACGAATATTCTGCATAGCGCATTCGCAGTAGGCTGGAATGCCTGAACCAGAAGAAAGTGCCCCCGGCAGGATTCGAACCTGCGGCCTTTCGCTCCGGAGGCGAACGCTCTATCCCCTGAGCTACGGGGGCGCAGGGCGTAGCAAGGTTAGCGCATAGGGCAGGCCCGGCGGAAACCGGGCGGTCAGGCGCACCCTAGGATGGTCTGGTGACTCCCGCTGACCTTTCGGAACTCCTGCACGCCACCGCGACCACCGTGCTCACCGAGCGTGGCCTCGACGTCTCCGTGCTGCCCGATCGCGTCATCGTCGAGCGGCCGCGCAACCCCGAGCACGGCGACTACGCGACCAACCTCGCGATGCAGGTGGCCAAGAAGGCCGGCGTGAACCCGCGTGACCTCGCCACCTGGCTGGCCGAGGCGCTCGGCACAGCGGAGGGCGTGGACGAGGCCACCGTCGCCGGCCCCGGCTTCCTCAACATTCGCCTCGCCGCGGACGCGCAGAACCAGCTCGTGACGAGCATCCTCGAGCAGGCCGGGGCGTTCGGCCACGGGACCGCGCTCGACGGTGCGCTCATCAACCTCGAGTTCGTCTCCGCCAACCCGACGGGGCCCGTCCACCTGGGCGGCGCGCGCTGGGCCGCGGTGGGCGACAGCCTGGGCCGCGTTCTCGAGGCGCAGGGCGCCGAGGTCACCCGCGAGTACTACTTCAACGACCACGGCGCGCAGATCGACCGCTTCGCGCGCTCGCTCGACGCCGCCGCCCGGAACGAGCCGACCCCTGAGGACGGCTACGCGGGCGACTACATCAACGACATCGCGGCCACCGTCGTCGCGGGCCGCCCCGGCATCCTGGAGCTCCCCGAGGCCGACCGGGTCGAGGCCTTCCGCGCCGACGGCGTCGAGCTCATGTTCGCGCACATCAAGCGCACCCTGCACGAGTTCGGCACGGACTTCGCCGTGTTCACGCACGAGGACGAGATGTTCACCTCGGGTCTCGTCGAGAGCAGCGTGCAGCAGCTCAAGGACAACGGCAACCTGTACGAGAAGGACGGCGCCTGGTGGCTCAAGGCCACCGACTACGGCGACGACAAGGACCGCGTCGTCATCAAGTCCGATGGCAACGCCGCCTACATCGCGGGCGACATCGCCTACATCAAGCACAAGTTCGACCGCGGCTTCAACCTCGCTATCTACATGCTGGGCGCCGATCACCACGGCTACATCGGCCGGCTCAAGGCGGCCGCGGCGGCGCTGGGCTACGACCCCGCACAGATCGAGGTGCTGATCGGCCAGCTGGTGAACCTGGTCAAGGACGGCAAGCCCGTCCGCATGAGCAAGCGGGCCGGCACCGTCATCACCCTGGACGACCTCGTCGAGGCCGTGGGCGTGGATGCGGCCCGGTACTCGCTGGTGCGCAGCTCCGTCGACACGTCGATCGACCTCGACCTGGACCTGCTCGCGCAGGCCAGCAACGAGAACCCCGTCTACTACGTGCAGTACGCGCACGCCCGCCTGTCGGCCATCGCGCGCAGCGCCGCCGAGCTCGGGATCGAGCCCTCGACGGAGCACCTCGGCCTGCTGGACAATCCCCGCGAGGGCGATCTCGTCCGCACGCTGGGCGAGTTCCCGGCGGTCGCGGCGGGCGCGGCGAATCTGCGTGAGCCGCATCGGATCGCGCGCTACCTGGAGGAGCTCGCGGGCGCCTACCACCGCTTCTACGGCGAGTGCCGCGTGCTGCCGCTGGGCGACGAGGACCCGACCGACCTGCACCGCGCTCGCGTCGCGCTGTGCGCCGCCACCCGCCAGGTGCTCGCCAACGGCCTGGCTCTCGTGGGCGTCTCCGCCCCGGACCGGATGTGAGGAAGCAGTGAGCGATCTGGACCGGGCCGTCTGGCCCGCCCACGCACGCCGCGAGGCCGACGGTGCCGTCACCGTCGCCGGGGTCTCGGTGAACGCGCTCGCGGCCGAGTACGGCACGCCCCTGCTCGTGATCGACGAGGACGACTTCCGCGCCCGTTGCCGCGGCATGCGCGAGGCCTTCGGCGAGGACGCCGCGGTGCACTACGCCTCGAAGGCCTTCCTCTCCATGGAGATCGCCCGGTGGGTGCGCGACGAGGGCCTCAACCTGGACGTCTGCAGCGGCGGCGAACTGGCGGTCGCGCTGCGCGCCGGCTTCCCCGCGGAGCGGATCGCGTTGCACGGCAACAACAAGTCCGTCGCCGAGCTGGACTACGCCGTCGAATCCCGCATCGGCCACGTGGTCGTCGACTCGCTGTCGGAGATCGCCCGCCTCGACGCGGTCGCGGGGGAGCGGAACGTGGTGCAGGAGGTGCTGATCCGCCTCACGCCCGGCGTCGAGGCGCACACCCACGAATTCATCTCCACCGCGCACGAGGACCAGAAGTTCGGCTTCTCGCTGGCCGCGTCGAGCCCCGAATCCGGCTCGGCCGACGGTGATTCGCCGGCCATGCGGGCCGTTACCGCGGTCTTCGCGGCCGACAACCTGCGCCTGGTGGGGCTGCACAGCCACATCGGCTCGCAGATCTTCGACGTCAACGGCTTCGAGATCGCCGCGCGCCGCGTTCTGGAGCTGCTGCGCGACGTCGTCGCCCGCTTCGGCGCGGAGAAGACCGCCCAGCTGAGCACGATCGACCTCGGCGGCGGCCTCGGCATCTCGTACACCGCGCACGACGATCCGCCGCCCGTGGCGGACCTCGCGGCGAAGCTGCGGCACATCGTCGAGACCGAGTCGGCCGCGCTGGGCCTGAAGACTCCGCACCTCGCGGTCGAGCCCGGTCGCGCGATCGCGGGCCCGCCCGGAATCACGCTCTACGAGGTGGGCACGATCAAGGACGTCGCGGTGGATTCCGAGGATGTTGCGGCCCAGGGCTTCCGGCGCTACGTCTCCGTGGACGGCGGCATGAGCGACAACATCCGCACCGCGCTGTACGGCGCGGAGTACACCGCCGTGGTCGCGAGCCGCGACCCAGAGGGTGCGCCGGTGCGCTCGCGCATCGTCGGGAAGCACTGCGAGACGGGCGACATCGTGGTGCGCGACACCGACACTCCCGGTGACCTCGCGGAGGGCGATCTCCTGGCCGTCGCCGCGACGGGCGCCTACTGCTATTCGATGTCCAGCCGCTACAACATGCAGCCCCGACCGGCTGTGGTGGCGGTGAAGGACGGCACGGCGCGGCTCATCCTGCGCCGGGAGACCGTGGACGACCTGGTGAGCCTGGAGGTGCTCTGATGACCGAATCCGCACAGCAGAGGGAATTGGGCGTCGCTCTCCTCGGCATGGGCACCGTGGGCACCGAGGTGGCGCGCATTCTCGTGGAGAACGCCGCCGACCTCGAGGCCCGCGTCGGAGCCGAGCTCGTCATCCGCGGAATCGCGGTGCGCGACACCGCGAAGGACCGCGGCCTCAAGGCGCTCGGCCTCAAGAAGAGCCTGCTGACCGACGACGCGGAGGCCCTCGTCGGCCGCGACGACGTGGACATCGTGGTCGAGGTGATGGGCGGCATCGAGCCCACTCGCAGCCTGATGCTCAGCGCGTTCAAGGCCGGCAAGTCGGTGGTGACCGCGAACAAGGCGCTGCTCGCCGAGTACACCGGCCAGCTCGCGGACGCCGCCAACAAGGCCCGCGCCGACCTGTACTTCGAGGCGGCCGTGGCCGGCGCGATCCCCGTGATCCGCCCGCTGCAGCAGTCGCTCGCCGGCGATTCCGTGGAGCTGGTGGCGGGAATCGTCAACGGCACCACCAACTTCATCCTCTCCAACATGGCGGAGAAGGGCGAGGCCTACGAGACCGTGCTCGCCGAGGCGGGTCGCCTGGGCTACGCCGAGGCCGACCCCACCGCCGACGTCGAGGGCTACGACGCGGCATCGAAGGCCGCGATCCTCGCCTCGATCGCCTTCCACACCCGGGTGAAGGCCGCCGACGTCTACCGCGAGGGCATCACCGGAGTCACCGCGGCCGACATCGAGGCGGCCAAGGCCTTCGACTGCACCATCAAGCTGCTCGCGATCTGCGAGAAGTTCACCGACAAGTCGGGCTCCCAGCGGGTCTCGGCGCGCGTCTACCCGGCGCTCGTGCCCTTCAAGCACCCGCTCGCGAGCGTCGACGGCGCGTACAACGCCGTCTTCGTGGAGGCCGAGAACGCCGGCCGCCTGATGTTCTACGGCGCCGGTGCCGGCGGCGCCCCCACGGCGTCCGCCGTGATGGGCGACCTGGTGGCGGCCGCGCGCAACAAGGTGGTCTCGGGCCGCGGCCCCCGCGACTCGGTCTACGCCAAGCTGCCGATCGCGCCGATCGGCGAGGTGCTCACCCGGTACTACGTGGCGATGGAGGTCGCCGACCGCCCCGGTGTGCTCAGCGCCGTCGCCAACGAGTTCTCCGCGCGCGACGTCTCGATCAGCACCGTCCGCCAGCAGGCCGACACCCCCGATCGCGGCGCGCGGCTCGTGATCCTCACGCACAAGGCACCCGACTCGGCCCTGTCGGCCACCGTCGAGGCCCTGAAGAACCTGGACGTGGTGACCGCCGTGTCCTCCGTGCTCCGTCTGGAGGGAACCAGTGACTAATTCCGCGAACCCCGTGCACACCCCCTGGCCGGGCCTGATCACCGCCTATCGGGACCGCCTGCCCGTGTGCGACACCTGGGAGGCCGGCTGGGAGCCCGTCACCCTGCGCGAGGGCGCGACCCCGCTGCTGCCCGCCAAGGCACTCTCCGAGCTCACCGGCTGCGACGTGCACCTCAAGGTGGAGGGGCTCAACCCCACCGGCTCCTTCAAGGACCGCGGCATGACGATGGCCGTGACCGAGGCCAAGGCCACCGGCAAGAAGGGCGTGCTGTGCGCGTCCACCGGCAACACCTCCGCCTCGGCGGCCGCGTACGCCGCGATCGCCGGTATCGAATGCGCCGTGCTGGTGCCCGCCGGCAAGATCGCGATGGGCAAGCTGGCGCAGGCCGTCATGTACGGCGCGAAGATCATCGAGGTCGACGGCAACTTCGACGACTGCCTCGAGCTGGCGCGCAAGACCACCGCCACCTTCGACACCATCGCACTGGTGAACTCCGTGAACCCGGTCCGGATCGAGGGGCAGAAGACCGCGGCCTTCGAGATCGTGGACGCGCTCGGCAAGGCCCCCGACGTGCACGCGCTGCCCGTGGGCAACGCCGGCAACATCACCGCGTACTGGCGCGGCTACAGCGAGTACTTCGCCGACGGCGTGATCAGCAGCCGTCCGCGCATGCTCGGCGTGCAGGCCGCCGGCGCCGCGCCCCTGGTCAACGGGGCTCCCGTCAAGGACCCGGAGACCATCGCGACGGCCATCCGCATCGGCAGCCCCGCGTCCTGGAACCAGGCCGTGGCCGCCAAGGACGAGTCGAACGGCGAGTTCCGCGCCGCGACCGACGAGAAGCTGCTCGAGGCCTATCGCCTGATCGCCAAGGCCGAGGGCGTCTTCGTCGAGCCCGCGTCCGCCGCGTCCGTCGCCGGGCTGCTCGCCGCCACCGCCGACGGCTGGATCGAGAAGGGCTCGACGGTGGTCTGCACGGTGACCGGCAACGGGCTCAAGGATCCCGACACTGCGCTGAGCAGCCTGCCCGAGATCGCCCGGGTCGGCATCGACCCCGTCGCCGTGGCCTCCGCCATGGGCCTGACGGAGTAAGCGCGGCCGTGTCACCCGCTGCGAACGCGCCCCTCGTCCTGCCCGTCGGCCTGCGTGCCACCGTGACCGTGCCGGCGTCCAGTGCCAACCTCGGTCCGGGTTTCGACACCCTCGGCCTCGCGCTGGGGCTCTACGACGACGTCACCGTCGAGACCGTGGATCCCGAGACCGACGGCGACCTGACCGTCGAGATCACGGGGGAGGGCGCCGACGAGGTGCCCACCGACGACCGGCATCTCGTGGTCGTCGCGCTGCGCCGCACCCTGGCCCATCTCGGCGTGACCGCGCCGGGCCTGCGCCTGACCTGCGTGAACCGGATTCCGCACTCGCGTGGGCTGGGCTCCTCGGCGGCCGCCGCCGTGGCCGGGATCGCGGCCGCCGCGGCGCTGGCCGCCGACGCCGATGCGCCCCGCGGACTCACCACGGACGAGATGGTGCAGCTGGCCTCCGAGTTCGAGGGCCACCCGGACAACGCCTCGGCCAGCGTCCTCGGCGGCGCCGTCGTCGCGTGGACCGTGCCCGCGGTACCCGTCCCCGACGTGGCCGGCTACCGCGATCACGCGGCGGCGAGTGCGGCACCGTCGGCCCCCGTGCACTACGGCGCGCGCCGGGTGGACGTGCACCCCGACATCCGGGCGTACGCCTTCGTGCCCGACGTGCAGTCGTCGACCTCGGTGACCCGCGGCATGCTGCCCCGCCTGGTGCCGCACGCCGACGCCGCGTTCAACGCCTCGCGGGCCGCGCTGATGGTGCTGGCACTCACCGCGCACCCCGACCTGCTGCTCGACGCCACCGAGGACCGGCTGCACCAGCGGTACCGCGCGGCGTCGATGAAGGAGTCCTTCGCGCTGGTCGAGCGCCTGCGCGCGGCCGGCGTGGCCGCGGCCATCTCCGGTGCCGGGCCCACCGTGCTGGCGCTGACGCCGCAGGCGCTGCCCACTCGGCTCTCGGACGCCGCCGCCGAGGCCGGCTTCACTGTGCGCGAACTCCCCATCGCCGACGGGGTCTCGCGCAGCTGACGCGCGGCGCTCGTGCGGACGCGGCGCGTGTGCGGAAGGCCTGCCGCGCACCGGTCGCGACTGCGCGGACGCGGCGCGTGCGCATGGCCGCGGGGCGTGCGCGGCGTGGTAGCCGAGGGCTCGGCCGTGGGTGGATCGCCGGCGCGGAACCCGAAACGCGGGGGCGGTGATTGCCGGGGGCCGGGGGCCGCGCTATCATGGCAAAAGTGTCCGACGAATGCGCGGACGCTACTTCGGCACTTTGCCATTTCCACGCCCAGCAACCAGCTCCGGACGTGTTGGCGCGCCGGTCTCCACATCAGGCCGAGACATCTGTGCCCCCGCCGGAAACGCGGGGCCCGGCAGCCGAAGCGCATACAAGCACCTTCGTCATTCGTGCGTCGCCCGCGAAAAATCCTGTGCAGCAAGACAGGACAGTCCGGGGAGCACGGTAGGCCCCTGCTCCCGCGCTGCGTGAGGAGGGAATTGAAAGGAACTCCGTGACCGAAACGGACGTGACCACCAGCCCGGAGACGGCCACCGCCTCGGCGAGCACCACGCGGGCCGACGAGCGGCGCCGCTCGGGCCTCAACGGCATGGTGCTGGCCGAACTCCGCGCTATCGCGAGTGAGCTGGGGATCAAGGGCATCTCCGGCCTGCGCAAGGGCGATCTGATCGCCGCGATCAACGACCACGGCGGCGCACCCAAGGGCGCGCCGAAGGCCGCGAAGGCCGCCGCCCCGAAGGCGGAGGCGAAGGCCACCGCGACGGAGACGGCCACGGCCGAGGCTCCGGCGGAGGTGCCCGCGGACGCCCCGAAGTCGGAGGCCCGTGAGTCCCGCGGCACCCGCGCCCCCCGGGCCGAGAAGGCCGAGCAGCCGGCGGGCAACGCCGATGCGCCGGCCGAAGCCGCCACGAACGAGGCCGCCACGAACGGGGCCGTCAAGAACGAGGCGCCCAAGAACGACGGCGAGCAGGGCCAGCAGCGTGAGGGCGGCCAGCGCCGCGAGCGCAATCAGCGGCGCGGCAACCAGAACGGCAACCAGGGCCAGGACGGCGACAACCGTCAGCAGGGCGATCGCCAGCAGGGCGAGGGCCGGCAGGATCGCCAGCAGGGCGGCCGCCAGCAGGGCGAGGGCCGGCAGGATCGCCAGCAGGGCGAGGGCCGTCAGCGGGGTAACAACGGCCCGTCGACCGATCAGAACCAGAACAACGGCCCCGACGAGGGCGACGGCCAGGGGCGCCGCGGGCGCCGCTTCCGTGAGCGTCGCCGCGGACGCGACCGCAACCAGAACGACAGTGAGCCGCAGGTCAGCGAGGACGACGTCCTGCAGCCCGTGGCCGGCATCCTCGACGTGCTCGACAACTACGCCTTCGTGCGCACGTCGGGTTACATCGCCGGGCCGAACGACGTCTACGTCTCGATGAACATGATCCGCCGCAACGGCCTGCGCCGCGGCGACGCGATCACCGGTGCCGTGAAGATGCCCCGCGACGGCGAGTCCGGCGACGGTGGCAACCAGGGCGGCGGAGGCGGTCGCGGCAACCAGAACAACCGGCAGAAGTTCAACCCGCTGGTGCGCCTGGACTCGGTCAACGGCCAGGACGTCGAATCGGCGAAGAACCGGCCCGAGTTCAACAAGCTCACGCCGCTCTACCCCAACCAGCGGCTGCGCCTCGAGACCGCGCAGAACATCCTCACCACCCGCGTGATCGACCTGATCATGCCCATCGGCAAGGGCCAGCGCGCGCTGATCTCGGCCCCGCCGAAGGCCGGTAAGACCACGGTGCTGCAGGACATCGCCAACGCGATCGCCACCAACAACCCCGAGTGCTACCTCATGGTGGTGCTGGTGGACGAGCGTCCGGAGGAGGTGACCGACATGCAGCGCAGCGTGCGCGGCGAGGTCATCAGCTCCACCTTCGACCGCCCGCCGTCAGACCACACCTCGGTCGCCGAGCTGGCCATCGAGCGGGCCAAGCGGCTCGTCGAGGGCGGCAAGGACGTGGTGGTGCTGCTCGACTCGATCACCCGCCTGGGCCGCGCCTACAACAACAGCTCGCCGGCGTCGGGCCGCATCCTCTCGGGCGGTATCGATTCGACGGCCCTGTACCCGCC
The DNA here is from genome assembly GCF_007858445.1 of Tsukamurella sputi. Lineage (GTDB taxonomy): Bacteria > Actinomycetota > Actinomycetes > Mycobacteriales > Mycobacteriaceae > Tsukamurella > Tsukamurella sputi. The sequence continues at coordinate 627,779 of NZ_VIGV01000004.1, forward strand.
CAAGCGGTTCCTGGGCGCGGCGCGCAACATCGAGAACGGCGGCTCGCTGACGATCATCGCCACCGCGCTGGTCGAGACCGGCTCCACCGGCGACACCGTGATCTTCGAGGAGTTCAAGGGCACCGGCAACGCCGAGCTCAAGCTCGACCGCAAGATCTCGGAGCGGCGCGTCTTCCCGGCCGTCGACGTCGCGGCGTCGAACACCCGTAAGGACGAGCTGATCATGGCGCCCGACGAGGCCGCCGTGGTGAACAAGCTGCGCCGCCTGCTCGCCGCGCTGGACAGCCAGCAGGCCATCGACCTGCTGATCAGCCAGCTCAAGAAGACGCAGAACAACATCGAGTTCCTCATGACGGTGCAGAAGAACAGCGGCTTCGGCGACAACGACTGATCCGCTCCGTCTCCGCGAAAGGCGCGCCCCGCAGGGCGCGCCTTTCGTCGTCCGCGGGCCGGCGCGGCGGCCCGTCGGGCTATTGCGGGAGGGCGGGAGTGATGGCCTTCGCGATCTCCGCACCGCGATTGCAGTCGCGGTTGCCCACCTTCTGCATGCCGATGTACAGGACGCCGTTGGACAGTGACTTGTAGGCGGTCACGCAGTAGTCGGGCGTGCTGGTGTTCGTGCTCGGCACGGTGAAGGAGCGCCACTTCGTCGAACCCGGGACCGTGACGGGCGTGCCCGTCTCCCAGGAGTTCGAGCCGGAGAAGGTCGCGAACTTCACGTCCGCGTTGCTGGCCTTGGAGTCCGAGCCCTTGCACGCGAACTTCACGCCCTCGGTGCCGCGCTGGCCGGGATCGTCGGTCAGCGGGCTGATGCCCAGCGACGCGATCGTGGTCGCCGGTAGCAGGCACGGGTCGATGAAGCCGTCCCGCAGCGTGGACGTGTTGTTGACCGGCGCCGCCGTCGTGGTGGTGGCGGGCGTGCTGGAGGCGGCACTCGTCGGCGCGGCGGAGGCGTCGTCGCTCGAGCCCGTGCTGAGCACGAGGATTGAGATCGCGGCGACCGCCACCACGACGACGGCGGCGATCGCGCCGATGACCACGCCCTTCTTCGTCCCTCCGGACTGTGGCGCCGGCCCCGTCAGGCCCATCGGGGCGCCCTGCCACGCGCCCTGCGGCGGCGCGGCCGGCCCGCCGGGAGGCGTGATCGGGCCCGACGGGCGGGCGAAGGGCTGCGACGGTGCGCCGCGGAAGGGCGGGGGAGTGGCGGCGCCGCGGACGGGGCCCGGCGGCGGGGTCGCGATGCGGGCCGTCGGGTTCGACGGTGCCGGCGCGTACACGCCCGAGGCGGCCGCGCGCAGGGCGCGGGCGAACTCCTCGCACGTGGCGAACCGCTGCTGCGGCGACTTCGCCATCGCCCGCGCGATGACGGCGTCGATCGCCGGCGGCAGGCCCGGACGCTGCCGCGACGGCACCGGCGGCGGCGCCATGAGGTGATCGCGGATCACCGCCGTCCCGCTGCTCGCGCCGTAGGGCTTCGCGCCCGTGAGCAACTGCACCGTCGTGCCCGCCAGGCTGTACTGGTCGCTGCGGCCGTCCACGGGATCGCCGCTGAGCTGCTCCGGCGAGGCGTAGTCGAGCGTGCCGACGACCATCCCGACCGAGGTCAGGTCGCTGTGCTCCTGCTGCTGCCGGGCGATGCCGAAATCGCCGAGCATCACCCGCGGGGTGCTCCCGGTGGTGTCGATCATGATGTTGCCGGGCTTGACGTCGCGGTGGAGCAGGCCGCGGGCATGGGCGTGGTCCAGGGCGGCGGCCACCGCGTCCACGATGGTGAGCACCTGATCGACGGGGATGCCGTGCGGATTGCTCGCGAGCAGCGCGGAGGCGTCCTGCCCGGGCACCAGCTTCATCGACATCCACAGCCGGCCGGCGTCGTTACCGCGGTCGTAGACCGGCACGATGTTCGGGTGGTCCAGCCCCGCGGCCATGTCGGCCTCCCGCTCGAAGCGCGCGCGATAGGTCGGATCGCCGGAGAAGGCGGTGGGCAGCACCTTGAGGGCGTCCACCCGCGGCAGGCGGGGATGGCGGGCCGCGTACACCGCGCCCATCCCGCCCGCGCCCAGCAGGCGCTCCACAACGTACCCGCCGATCACGGTTCCGGCGGGCTCGACCGCCGGTCCATTGCCTGACTCGCTCACGTCGCCACTCCCGTGCTTCTCACCGACTCGGCCCCGCCCGCCCCACGGCAGCGCGGTCCTCCTGACTGTCGCTAGCCAACACCGTCCGGCTTGCGGCCCGCCAGTCAACGGCCAAACGTCGCCCGCATCGTGATCCTCGCCCGCGATCGCCGCCGGGAATTTCTCGAAGAGCTGTGCGTTCTGGCATACTGGAACGTCGGTATGGGTTCCGGTTCACGGTCCTGGCGCACGCCAGGGGCGACCCGGCGACCAAGAACGAGAAGGACGGCAATCATGAAGCAGGGGATCCACCCCGATTACGTGGCCACCACCGTTGTCTGCGGTTGCGGTAACACGTTCGAGACGCACAGCACCAAGGCCGACGGCCGCATCAACGTCGAGGTCTGCTCGCAGTGCCACCCGTTCTACACGGGCAAGCAGAAGATCCTCGACACCGGCGGCCGCGTCGCCCGGTTCGAGAAGCGCTACGGCAAGCGCCCCAGCAAGGCTGCGGCCTCCGAGTAGCCGTCCCGCCGACGCCCGTCCTGCCCCGCAGGCCGGGCGTCGGCGCGTTTCACGGGCCTGACCGCCGCACCGTCTTCCCGCTCCGTTCGAGAAAGGCACCTCCGCCATGAGCGCCTCGTCCCCCTCCGCGATCGACGACATCCTCGCCGAGTACGCCGGTCTCGAACAGCAGATGTCCGATCCGGCGCTGCACAACGACCCCACCGCCGCGCGCAAGGTGGGCAAGCGCTTCGCCGAGCTCGCGCCCATCATGGCGACCCACCGCAAGCTGGAGGCAGCCCGCGAGGACCGCGACGCCGCCCAGGAGCTGGCCGCCGACGACTCCTCCTTCGCCGACGAGGTCACCGCCCTGACGGAGCAGATCGACGCACTCGAGCAGCAGCTCACCGACCTGCTCGCGCCGCGCGACCCGCACGACTCCGACGACGTGGTCCTCGAGGTCAAGTCCGGCGAGGGCGGCGAGGAATCCGCCCTGTTCGCCGGCGACCTCGCCCGCATGTACCTGCGCTACGCCGAACAGCGCGGCTGGAAGGTCGAGACCCTGGGCGCCACCTACTCGGACCTCGGCGGCTACAAGGACGCCACGTTCTCGATCAAGTCCCGCGGCCCCGGCGCCGACGGCACCATCGACGGGGTCTGGGCCCGGATGAAGTTCGAGGGCGGCGTGCACCGCGTCCAGCGCGTCCCCGCCACCGAGAGCCAGGGCCGCATCCACACCTCCGCCGCCGGCGTGCTCGTCTACCCCGAGCCCGACGAGGTCGAGGAGGTGCAGATCGACGAGTCGGACCTGCGCATCGACGTCTACCGGTCCTCCGGCAAGGGCGGCCAGGGCGTCAACACCACCGACTCCGCCGTGCGCATCACCCACCTGCCGACGAACATCGTCGTGACCTGCCAGAACGAGCGCTCGCAGCTGCAGAACAAGGCCCGCGCCATGCAGGTGCTCGCCGCGCGTCTGCAGGCCCTCAAGGAGGAGGAGGCCGAGGCCGCCGCGTCGGACTCCCGTGCCGCGCAGATCCGCACCGTCGACCGGTCCGAGCGGATCCGCACCTACAACTTCCCCGAGAACCGCATCGCCGATCACCGCATCGGCTACAAGTCGCACAACCTCGACCAGGTCCTCGACGGTGACATGGATGCTCTGCTGGACGCGCTGCAGGTCGCCGAACGGCAGGCCCGGCTCGAGGCGGAGTGAGACCCACCCGGCTCGCCGCCGCCGCGACCGCCCGCCTCGCGGAGGCCGGCGTCCCGTCGGCCCGGTTCGACGCGGAGGTACTGCTCGCCGAAGCCCTGGGCATCGACCGGGGCCGCCTCCCGATCGCCGACGACGCCACCGTCGCGCAGGCGAACGCCTACGAGGCCCTCATCGCCCGCAGGGCGGCCCGCGAGCCCTTGCAGCACATCCTGGGCCGTGCCTACTTCGGGCCGCTCACGCTCGCCGTGGGGCCCGGCGTCTTCGTCCCGCGACCCGAGACCGAACTGCTCGCCGCGTGGGCCGCACGACAGGTCGGGCGCGGTGCCGCGATCGTCGACCTCTGCGCGGGTTCGGGCGCCCTGGGCCTCTACCTCGCGGCGACGGTGCCCGCCGCCCGCGTCGTGCTCGTCGAGCGCGACCCCGACGCCCTGGCCTACCTGCGGCGCAACGCCGCGGGCGCCGGACCGGAGGTGACGGTGCTCGACGCCGACGTGCGCGACCCGGGGCTGCCGGACCGCCTGACCGGCCTGCTCGGCACCGTCGACCTGGTCGTCAGCAATCCGCCGTACGTGCCCGACGGTGCGCCGCTCGACCGGGAGGCCGCCGCCGACCCCGCCCTCGCCCTCTTCTCCGGCGCCGACGGGCTGGACCTGATGCGCGACCTCGCGCCGCTCGCGGCCCGGCTCCTGGCGGGCGGGGGAGCGGTCGGCGTGGAACACGACGACAGCAACGGCGCCGGCACCGCCGAGCTCCTGCGCGCAGCCGGCTTCGGCGGCGTCACCGAGCACCGGGACCTCGCGGGCAGGCCGCGATACGTGACTGGCAGGATGGAGACGTGAGCATCGCCAGCCGCGCCTTCGACTGCACCGACCCCGATTCCCGCGCCGCGGGCCTGAACGCCGCCCGCGCCGCGGTGAAGGGCGGACGCCTCGTGGTGATGCCGACCGACACGCTCTACGGCATCGGCTGCGACGCCTTCGACGGTCGCGCGGTGGCCGACCTGCTCGCCGCGAAGAACCGCGGCCCCGACATGCCGGTCGGCGTCCTCGTCGGCTCCTGGAACACCATCGACGGGCTCGTCAGCCGCGTCAGCGACGCGGCCCGCGAGCTGACCCGCGCCTTCTGGCCCGGTGCGGTCTCGCTCGTCGTGGAGCAGGCGCCCAGCCTGGCCTGGGACCTCGGGGACACCCGCGGCACCGTCATGCTGCGGATGCCGCTGCACCCCGTCGCGATCGAGCTGCTGCGCGAGGTCGGCCCGATGGCCGTCTCCAGCGCCAACGTCTCCGGTCGCCCGCCCGCCGCCACCATGCTGGAGGCGCGCGATCAGCTGGGCGACTCCGTCGACGTCTACCTCGACGGCGGACCGTCGGAGCACGCCGTCGCCTCGAGCATCATCGACCTGTCCGGCCCGCAGCCCCGCGTGCTGCGCGAGGGCGCCGTGAGCACCGCCCGGATCGCCGAGGTCCTCGGCGTCAGCGCCGAGTCGCTGGGCTGAGCCGGTCTCCCGGGGGCGCTACTTCCCCGGGAGCATGCCCCCCACGCCACCGACGTCGGTGATCTGCCAATCCTTGCTCTGGTCGAGAGTGAGGTCGTAGGCGGTGATGACCTCGCGGCCGCTGGTCGCCTGGGCGTTGGTGGCTTCCACCTTGACGTAGGCCCTGACCTTGTAGACGGGGCCCGACTGCGAAGTGACCACGGCGTCCAGGACGGTCCCCTTGGACACCCATTGCAGCGGCTGCAGCAGCTGGTTCATCGCGCCGGCGGTGGCCTCGAGCTTGGTCTTCAGCTCCGGCGAGACGCCCTTGGTCAGGCCGGCGCGCCAGGGACCCAGGTCCCGGTAGTCGAACGTGGAGGCGCCGGCCGCGTAGTCGGCGGAGATCTTCTCGGCGCGGGCCTTGTCGGCGGCGGTCTGCTTGAGGTGGTCCAGCTCCGAGGTCGCGGTGTCGGCGTTGCGCTGGGCCGTGGTGGCGCGGTCGTCCGCTCCGGCCCAGAGGACCGCGAAGGTCACCGTCGACGCCAGGAGGGCCAGGACGAGGACTGCGGCGACCACGAGCCCGACAACGAGTCCGGTGGACCGGCGAGGCGGGGGAGTGGGGGCGCCGTACCCGGAGGGGACGAATCCGGGCGGCGGGAACTGCGGCTGATTCACTTTTCGATACTTGCACATGCGTCCCCGACGACGAAGCGCCGAGGCCCGGGTGGGCCTCGGCGCTTCGTTCGTGGATGCGGACGGATCAGTTACCGGGAGCGGGGGCCGCGGGCGCCGTGGTGGGAGCGCCGGGGGTCGGCGCCTCCGGCTCGGACGCGGCGCTGGCGGGAACGCCACCGCCGACGCCACCGACATCGGTGATCTGCCAGTCCTTGCTCTTGTCCAGCGTCACGTTGTAGACGGTGACGACCTCGCGGCCGCTGCTGGCCTGCACGTTCGTGGCCTCGACCTTGACGTAGGCGCTGACCTTGTAGACGGGGCCCGACTGCGAGTTCACCACGGCGTCGGTGACGGTGCCCTTGGAGACCCACTGCAGCGGCTGCAGCAGCTGGTTCATCGCACCGACGGTGGCCTCGAGCTTGGTCTTCAGCTCCGGCGAGACGCCCTTGGTCAGGGCGGTGCGCCACGGACCGAGGTCGTGGTAGTCGAAGGTCGACGCGCCCGCGGCGTACTCCGCAGCCACCTTCTCGGCCTGCGCCTTATCTGCGGCCGCCGCCTTGAGATCGTTGAGCTCGTTGCGCTTGCTGTTCCAGAGCAGCCCGAAGACGATCGTGCCCGCGAGCAGCGCGATGATGACGACGGTGACGACGACGGTCGTGATCGTGGCACCGGCGGTCGGGTTCGCGGACCGGCCGCGGACCTCGGCCGCCCGCGGCGCCGGGCGACGCCGCACGGGGGCCGTCGCCTCCTCGTCGTCGTCCGCCGGGGGAGCGGGGCGCTTCTTCACGGCGGAGCCGCTGAACTCGGCCTTCTCCGCCTTCTCGGCCTTCTCCGCCTTCTCGACGGAGGCGGCGGTCTCGTCGGCGGTGTCCTGCGCGGTCTCCTCGGTCGTCGCGGCCTCGTCGGCGAGGTTCTTGTCGTCCGGGGTGGAATCAGTCACTTGTCGCGTTGCCAATCGTGTCGTGGTTCGTCTCGGCCGCCGGGGCGGCCATTGCGGCGGTCGGCCGGCGCTACTTCTTCGGTGGGATGACCACCGTGAGGTTCGCGGCACCGTCCGAACCGACAGTGTTCAACGCCTGCGAGAGTAGCGCGGCCATGTCGATCTGCGGCAGCACGTCCGTCAGGGCCTGCACCACCGGTACCAGCGGGGCGTTGATCGTGCCCAGGTTCGCGAGCAGCTTGCTGGTGTTCGGGGCGATCTTGAACAGGTTCGGGTTGACCGTCTTGACCAGCATGTCGGGGCCGTTGATGCCCTTCATGAGGGTGTCGAGGGCCTTGAGCATCTCGACGTCCTTCGTGACGAACGTCCGGGTGGACGGGCCGAACTCGGCGATCGCACCGGGCAGCCAGTTCATGTCGGACTGGTAGTTCTGCGTGTTCTCCATCATCCGGCGGATGTTCGGCATCCGGGACGAGATCGTGCGGGCCAGCAGGTCACCGGCCGTCGACAGGTTCGGCAGCGAGCCCTGGGTGTTGCTCGTCGCGTCCGCCAGCGTCTCGGTGATGCCGCCGAGGTCCGTCGAGTTGATGCTGCTCGTCAGGCCCGAGATCAGCTTGAAGGTCTCGGGCAGGGACAGCGGCTGCTTGATCTTCGCGGTGTCGATCGTCGCGCCGTCCGCCAGGTACGGGCCCTGCAGGCTGTCCGGGCGGAAGTCCACGTACGGCTCACCCACGGCCGACAGCTGCTCGATGCGCAGGCCGGTCGCCGACGGGATCTTGTACTTGCCGTCGTAGCGGAAGTCGACGACGACCTTGCCGTCGCGCCGTTCGATGGTCTCCACGTTGCCCACCTTGACGCCGCGCAGCAGCACCGAGGAGCCCGGGAGCAGCTGGTTCGCGTTGTCGAGCTTCATGGTGATCGTGCGGTAGTCCGCGAGCGGGCGCCACTGCAGGACCGAGAACGCGATGTACGCGGTACCCAGCACCAGGACCAGTGCGAAGGTCAGGAGACTGAAGAAGGTGCTCTTTTTCACGGAACTGCTCCGACCATCCGAAGGTTGTTGACCGCCTGACGGGCGGCGTCGGCGGTGGGGACGCCGCCGTTGGTGCCCAGTTCCTTGACGTTGACCTTGGCGCCACTGCTCAGGAACGGCAGGATCTTGTTCTTGAGCAGGTCCTCGAGATTGGCGAGGTTCGCCTGGCGGCCGTTCATGTTGGGCCAGCCCGGGAACATCAGTGGCTTGATCACGCCCGCCACGACGGCGGTCGTGGTGTCGAGCAGCGGCGCGCTGAAGATCAGGGGCGAGAGTGCGTCGGACAGTCGGCTGAGCACCCGGATCGCGCCGGTCGTCAGGTCGAGCGTGTCGCCCAGCCAGTCGTCCTGCGGCCGCAGGAGCGCCACCAGGATGTCGTCGTTGTTGTTGACCGTCGTCACGAGGCTGCCGACCGAGGTGATCGCCTGGCTGACGTTGTCGTTCTGCCGGCCCAGGTCCACGACCGTCTGCGACACCGTCTTCACCAGGCCCGAGAGCTTCTGCGGATCCGCCGGCAGGTTGTCGTTGATCCGGCTGAACGTGTCCTGCAGCTGCATGAGGCTGCCGCTGCCCAGGAAGTTCGCGAGGTCCGCGAGGATGTCCTCGATCTGCGTGGGCGGCTTCGTCTGCGAGGTGGGCAGGGTGTCGCCCGCCTTGAGCGGGACGCCCGGCTTGCCCGGCGTGGTCTTGAGCGCCACGTAGGTGTCACCGAGGATCGTGTCCTGCTGCAGCGTCGCCGTCACCGTGTTCGGGACCTTGACGCCGTCCTGGATCTTGATGTCGACCACGGCCTTGTTGTCGGCCAGCGTGACCTTCTGCAGGCGGCCGGAGACGACACCGTCGAAGACGACCCGCGCGCGGTCGGGCAGGTTCAGCACGTTCGTGAAGTCCAGGTGCACGACGTAGCCCGAGCCGCCGCCCGGCTGGCCCGGGGCGGGGATCGTCGACGGGTTGAAGCCCAGGTTGCAGCCCGCCAGCATGCTGCCCGCCGCGATGCTCGCGACGCCCACCTGCAGGGTCCGCTTGTTCAGTGGATTGCGCATCAGTACGCCGCTCCCGTCGCGCGCAGCACCGTGGAGATGAGCTCCACGTTGACGTGGCCCGCATCGGCGACCGTGCACTGGCCCGGTGCGAACCGGTTCAGGTTGTTGCAGGTCTGAGCGGGGTTCTTGGACGGCACCAGCGCTGACGGCGGCCGGTACGTGATCTTGGTGGCCAGGGTCTTCTTGTCGACGCTCACCTGGAAGGCCCGGATCAGCGGCGGCAGGATGTTGAGCAGGTCGCCGAACTGCTTCGACGTCGCCGCCAGCAGCGTCGTGGCGGGCACCGTGACCTCGAGCAGGGGAGCGATGAACGCGCCGTACTTGTCGAAGACGGTGGCCAGCGTCTTCACCAGCGGAACGAGCTCCGGGAAGGCGTTGATACCGACGTCCATCAGCGGCTCGCCGACGTTCTTGATGCGGAAGGCGTACTTCGTGAGGAAGTCACGCATCTCGCCCCAGTTCTGGACCAGGCCGTCGGAGGCGGGGGCGAAGGCGTCGAGGATGGCCGCCACGTCGCCCATACCGGGGCCCGGGTTGCGCATCAGCTCGCCGAGCTTGTTGGTGAGCTGCGAGATCTCCGGGCCGGTGCCCTGGGTCGCCTTGTTCAGCGCGGGGATCGACGCCATCGCCTTGCGGAACTCGGCGTCGCCGCCGGCCGTGGTCAGGTCGTCGACGACCTTGGAGACCGCCTGCAGCGACTCGGTGATCGACAGGGGCGTCTTGGTGTTGGTGATGCACTTCCCGGGCTGCCACGTCGGGCCGCCCTTGTACGGCTCGAGCAGCTCGAGGCGGCGCTGGGCCACCAGCGAGTCCGCGACCGCGACGACGCCGACATTGGTCGGCAGTTTGCGGTCCGCGGGCAGGTCGAAGTCGACGCGGCTGGTCGCGCCGTTCGGCGTGATCTTGGTGATCTCGCCGATCGGGTAGCCGAACTGGGCGACCTTGCTGCCGGTGAACAGGCCCACCGAGTTGTCGAGGTCGGCGCAGTACGACGTGGTCTTGGTCGTGATCCCCTTGAACGCGACACCGCCGACGACGAGTGCCACGGCCACGAGGACCACGAACGCGGACATGGCGCCGCGCGAAGCGAGGAACTTACGCATCAGCAGGTCACCCCCGGGGACGGAATGCAGACATTGGTGGCCAGGAAGGTCTTCTCGGACTGGTTCAGCTGGATCGTGCCGTCCGGAGCGATCGTCTTCTGCAGCCCCGCGAGCATCTCCTTGGCGTTGGCGATCGCGGGCTCGGCCTGCTTGACGACCTCCTTGGCCTTCGCCACGAGAGCGTCGAACCGGCTGGCGAGCGGGTCGATGTTGTTGAGGTACACGTTCAGCAGGGGATTGAGGCGCTGCGTGAGCTCGGTGAGGCCCGTCAGGTAGGCCTGGAAACCGGAGAGGTTCACCTCGGCCGCCGCGAAGAACATGCTCATGTTCCGCATCAGCGACAGGAGCAGGTCACCGTTCTGGTTGACGGTGGTCGAGTACTCGCCCATCACCTTCACGAAGTCGCCGGCCTGATCCTGCTGGCGCAGGATGTTGTCGAACATCCGGTTGAACGTGGAGACGGTGTTGCGGATCGACTCCGGCTGGTCCTCGAGCGCCTGGTTCAGCTGCGACATGGACTCGCGGACCGGCGTCGCCTTGATCTTCTCGACCTTCGGCGTGGCCTGCTGGAAGGTCTCCAGGAGGCTGTAGGGCATTGTGACCCGGTCACTCGGGATCGGCTTGTCGCCGAGGCTCGTCGTGCCCATGGGGGTGACCGCCATGTAGTAGCCGCCGACCGTCGTGAGCATCTTCATCGACACCGTCGAGGCGTCGCCGATGAAGACGTCCTTGTCCACGCGGAACTTCACGCGGACGCGATCGTCGAGCAGCTTCACATCGGAGACCGAGCCGACGCTGATGCCGTCGACGCGCACGTCGACGCCGCTGCGCACGGCCTGCGCCTCCTTGAAGTCCGCCGAGTACTCCTTGGTGCCGGGCTGGAAGGTGAACAGGTATCCGCAGATCAGCAGGACGATCACGGCGATCAGGGCGCCGACGATGCCCCAGTTCAGCTGGTAGCGCCGGTCCTGTGCCGCCGTCGGCATCGGCCGGTTGAACAGACTCACTTTGGATTGCATACCGTCACCTTCTGGCCTGCGACGAAGAGGTTCATCATGCCGGGCAGCTTGGCCTGGCCGTTGCTGCACGTCAGCGAGACCGTGCCGCCCGCCTGCGGCTTCGTGCCCTCGTTGAGGAGCTGGACGATGCCCGGGAGCGTGGCCAGGGAGTTGACCAGCTGCTCGGCGAGCGGCATGGCGTTGCTCACGATGGCGTCCAGCGGCGGGTTCTCACCGCGGGTCAGGCCCAGTGCCGCGAGCAGGGCGTTGGTGCGGGTGACCACGCCCGAGGTCTTGTCCGACCAGTCGCGCATCGAGTCGACGTTGCTGGCCAGGGAGCGGGCGAACAGGTCGAGCTGCTGCAGCACCTTGGTCAGGCCGGGGGAGGCCCCGCCGATCGACTGGGAGACCGAGCCGAGGTTCGTGATCAGCTGGGTCAGCACGCGCTGACGGTCGTTGGAGACCGCCATCAGCTTGTCCAGCGATTCGAGCATCGGGCCGAGTCCCTGGCCGTTGCCCTGGATGACGCTCAGCACCGACTGGGTCAGGTGGTTGATGTCGTCCGCGTTCAGGGTCGAGAGCACGGGCTTGAGGCCCACGAACACCGTCGTGATGTCGAACGAGGACTGCGTGAACTTCTCCTCGATCGTGCTGCCGGCCTTGACCTGCGCCGCGGTGCTCTTCGGGTTCGGCTGGAGCTCCAGGAACCGCGAGCCGGTGAGGTTCTGGTACCGGATGGCCAGCGTGTCGTCGGCGCGGAACTTGCGGTCGTTCTGCAGCGAGAAGGTCACGGCGGCGTTCGAGATCCGGTGGTCGCTCGACTGCTCGACCTTGATGTCCTTGACCTTGCCGACCTGCACGCCGAGCATGCGGACGTCGTCACCGACCTTGAGGCCCGAGACGTCCTTGAACTTCGCGTGATACGTGCTCAGGTCCCCGTCCGGCGGCCGGGTCAGCGCCTGCATCACCAACAGCAACAGAACGATCATCACTGCGGCGAAGGCCACGATCTTGATCGAGGTCGCCTTCATTGACTTCATGGTGGCTCAGCTCCCAGGCTTCGGGGTCGGGGCGCTCGACGGGCTGCTCGGCTTCGAGGAGGACGGTGCGCCCTGGCTCGGCGCCGCCGGCTTCGTCTCGGCCGGCTTCTCGCCCGGCTTCGGCGGGATGTACTGGAACGTCGGTGCAGGCGGCAGCATCGCTCCGATCGCGGGGAAGTCGACCGACAGCCGAACGTTGAGGACCGGGCCGTTGGGGGTGTTCGGCATGGCCTTGCGCACGTTGTCGAGAAGCTGTCCGATCTGGATGCCGACGCCGGTGGCGCTTCCGTTCGGGAAGGCGTTCAGCAGCGGGATCATCAGGTTCACCAGCATAGGGCTGGCCGTCTTGAGGCCCTCGATCGCCTTCGGGTCGAGGATCTTCTGCAGGGCGGCCGTGAGGCTGTCCTTCTCGTCCGTGATCGCGTTCATCGTGGCCTTGCCGCGGTTCACCCAGCCCTTGTCGTGCACGGGCTTGAAGTTGTACAGCGTGCTCAGCGCCGGGATCATCGCCGCGGTCGTCGCGTCCGCGTTCTGGATCGACTGCGTGATGAGCGGGAAGGTCTGCGCGGTGGACAGGCGCTGGGTGTCCTGGACCGCCTGCGCGACGCTGCCGAGAGCGGTGAACAGCGGCAGCATGGCCTTCGACGAGGCGTCGAAGTTGAGCAGGATCTGGCTCATGTGCGGGCGCAGGGCGTCACTGTTGACGTCGCCGATCGTCATGATCATGTTCGACACGGTGTTGTCGGTGATCGGCTTGGTCGGCGCGATCTGAGCGCCCTCCTTCAGTGCCCCGCCCCCGTCGTGCGGGGTCAGGATGACCTCGGAGACGCCGAAGAGGTTACCGGCGGAGTACGCCGCCTCGACGTTGTTGGTCAGCGACTTTCCGTCGGCCTGCTTCATGGTGACCTTGACGCCCTGCTGGCCGTTGCCCAGCGCCGAGACGCCGGTGACGGTGCCCACCTGGATGCCCTGGATCCGGACGGGCGCGCCGTCCTTGATGCCGGCGGCCACCGCGGGGGAGCGGAGCGTGAACGAGAACTCGTCCTTGGGCCAGAGGGCCTTGACCAACCAGCCGACGAGCAGGATCGCGAGGATGACCGCGACCGCGATGATCCCGCGGCGCCGCAGCACCGAGCGCTCGATCGACATTCCGGGTACGGATACGACTCCCATTGGTTACCCCTTGAAGTAGACCGGGGAGGTGAAGCCCCACAGCGCGACGGTCATGACGAGGTTGAGGACGACGACCGCCACCAGACTCGCGCGGATCGCTCGGCCGGAGGCCGTGCCCACGCCCTCCGGTCCGCCCGAGGCGAAGAAGCCCTGGTAGCAGTGGATGATGATGACGGCGGTCAGGAAGACGGCCACCTTGATCACGGAGAATATGACGTCGGGGCCGCTCACGAACTGACTGAAGTAGTGGTCGTAGGTGCCCGACGGCATGCCGTACACGGACTTGACGACCCAGGCGCACGAGACCCACGACAGGATCAGCGTGATCAGGTAGACGGGCACCACCGCGATGAGGCCCGCGAGCACGCGGGTGGTCACGACGAAGGACACCGAGCGCAGGCCGAGCGACTCGAGAGCGTCGATCTCCTCGTTGATGCGCATGGCACCGATCTCGGCGGTCATGCGGCAGCCGGCCTGTGCGGCGAAGCCGACGCCCGCGAGCATCGGGGCGAACTCGCGGGTGTTCGCGAAGGACGCGACGACCGCGGTGAGCGGGCCCATGCCGAGCATGTTGAGGATGGCGAAGCCCTGCACCGCGACGATGCCGCCGACGGTGATGCCGAGCACGGCGAGCACGGGCGCGGTGCCGCCGCCGACGATGAGAGCGCCACGGCCCCAGGTGATATCGGTCAGGATGACCATGATCTGGGAGCGGTAGTGCTTGATCGCGTGGGGAACGGTGCGGATCACCTCGGCCACGAAGGAGACGACGTGGCCGATCGTGTCGAAGAGGCTCCACGCGGATCCGGAGGCCCCGAACAGATTGAAGAACCAGCGTGTGCCCCGGGGGCGGTAAACGGTTGCCATGTTTCAGCTCACCTGTGTCGGGGTTGAAAGGGGAAGTGCCAAGCAGGTGCGGATCATGGTCAGCCCACCTGCATGGGGAAGAACATCGTCGTGACCTGCGTGATGAGCAGGTTCAACGCGAAGATGACGACGAAGGACAGCACGACGGTCGCGTTCACGGCGTCGGCGACGCCGCGCGAGCCGCCGCGCGCCTCGAGGCCGCGCTGGCAGCCGATGATCGCGATCACGGTGCCGAAGATGATCGACTTGACCAGCGAGATCCATACGTCGATGGGGTGCGCGAAGGAGCCGAAGGACAGCCAGTAGGCGCCGGGCGTCACACCCTGGCCGCCGACGGCGACGAGGTAGCCGGCGATGGTGCCGACGGCGATCACGAGGATGTTGATGAGGGGCGCGACCACCCACGCGGCCAGCAGGCGCGGCACGACGAGGCGGTTGAGCGGGTTGATGCCCATCACCCGCATGGCGTCCGTCTCCTCGCGGATGGTGCGCGCGCCGAGGTCGGCGGCGATGGCCGAGGCGCCGGCGCCGGCGAGCAGCAGTCCGGTCGCGATGGGAGCGCCCTGGGTGATGACGGCGAGACCGCCCGCTGCGCCCGACAGGGAGTCGGCGCCGAGCTGGGCGATGATGTTGCCGATCTGGATCGAGATGACGATGCCGAACGGGATGGCGATCAGGATGCCGGGGAAGGTGGTGACCCCGACCATGTACCAGATCTGGTTCAGCGCCTCTTTCCACTGCAGGCGGCCACGGATCGTATCGGTGACCAGAGCGACCAGCGACATGATCAGCATCCGGACGCTCCGGCCGATCGTGCGGATGGAATCCACGACGGTGCTGGAGAAGTTCTTGCTGATGATCGACCAGTAGGAAGGTCGCTTGGCAGGTGCGCCGCCCTGCGCAACGGATTGCGTCACCGCGAACGTCTCCTCTCGACTGTGGCCACACTGTGACCCACATACTGCGTTCTCAGGTGTATGACCGAGCACACTATACCCGGCGGACGAGTGATGTGCGTCATTGGCCTGCTTCGCCGAAGACGGGTGAGCGACTCGTCAGTAACATTTGGTGGAGTCGGCGGATCGGGTTCATCCGCTCAGGTCAGGCGGGGTGCGCCGAAAGTGATATCGCAAAGCGTCGGCCCGTCGGGCGAGGGTGGCCGCGGGGTGCGAGTAGATTCGCACGGGTGCACATCGAGATGCTTGGCGGGCCGGTCGTCGGTGGCGGCGCTGCCGGTGTCCCGATGCGGGAGTTGCTGGTAGTAGGACTGACAGCTGCAGTTGTCACATTCTTCGCAACGTCGCTGGTGCGGGTCGTGGCGACCCGGTTCGGGGCCGTCGCGGTGCCTCGCGCGCGCGATGTCCACGTCGTGCCCACGCCCCGCCTCGGTGGGGTCGGCATCTATATAGGGATGGCCACCGGCATCTTCTTGGCGGCGCAGCTGCCGGCTCTCACACGCGGCTTCGCCTATTCCAAGGACGCGGTCGCCGTGCTCGTCGCCGGCGCGGTGATCGTGGTGGTCGGAATCATCGACGACCGATGGGGCGTCGATGCGCTCACCAAACTGGTCGGGCAGATCTTCGCCGCCGCGCTCCTCGTCGTGATGGGGGTGGCCTGGAACGTCGTCTACGTCCCCGGGATCAATACGACGGTGGTCCTCGACCAGCTGCAGGCGGGATTGCTCACCGTGGTCGTGGCGGTGGCGACCGTCAACGCCATGAACTTCATCGACGGACTCGACGGTCTGCTGGCGGGCGTGGCCGCGCTCGCGGCGCTCGCCATCCTCATCTTCTCCGTGGGTCTGATGTTCGATTCGGGCGGTGACGCCCCGTCGTACCCGCCGGCCATGATCACCGCGGCCCTCTTCGGCGCGTGCATGGGCTTCCTGCCGCACAACTTCCAGCCGGCCCGGATCTTCATGGGCGACTCGGGGTCGATGTTGCTGGGCCTGACGTTGGCCGCCGCGTCCACGTCCGCGTCGGGCCGGATCTCGCAGAACGCGTACGGCACCACCGACATCTTCGCGCTGCTGCTGCCCCTGCTGCTCGCGGTGGCGGTGATGTTCGTGCCGATGCTCGACCTCCTGCTCGCCGTCGTCCGCCGCACGCGCGCGGGGGTGCACCCCTTCACCGCCGACAAGATGCACCTGCATCACCGGCTGCTGCAGATCGGCCACAGCCAACGTCGCGTGGTGGTGGTCATCTACCTGTGGGTGGGTGTGCTGGGCCTGAGTGCCGCGGCCTCGACGATGCTGCCGCCGGCGCTCATCGCGCCGCTGTTCGGGGCGGGCCTGCTCTGCGCCCTCGTGTTCACCGTGGTGCCGCGGATCGTGCCCCGTCTGCGCGAGCGTTACTCGAAAAGCTAGAGGTCAGCTGTAGCGACCATGGTTTCACAGGACGCTTGTCCTGTAGTACTATCGTGCGTAGTTGATGGCGGAGATCGAGGAGCACCCCAGGTGTGGGGAGCCTCGCTACTTCTTGGTAGAGTCTCAGCCAATCACAAAGAATCCGTGATGTGACCCACGCTACGGATTCGGCAGACGCCGCCCCCGGTCGCCGCGAGACCTTCGCAGGAGCGACCCTGACCCCGAAGGAGGGGACATGACGACGCCGGCCCCCTCCGTCGACGGTTCGCCCACCCGCAGCGTCGTGACCTTCGTGAACCCGATCGTGATCGTGGCCGGCCTCTCGGTGATCGCCGCGGGCGTCGGCACCGCCTTCGGGCACCCCTGGTTCGCCGCGTGGTTCCTGCTCGGCGGCCTCATGTCCGTTCTCAACGCCAAGCTGGCGGTTCTCAAGGTGGCCACGGTCACCGCGGAGAACGAGCCCCGCAAGACCCCGGTCGCCGTGAACTCGATGTTCCGGCTCGGCGTCGTCTCCGTCATCGCGATCGTCATCGCCTACTTCTTCCGGCCCGATGGGCTGGGCGTGATCTTCGGCCTCGCCGTCGGTCAGATCGTCCTCGTCCTGAACACCGTCATCCCCGTTCTGAAAGGGCTTCGCCAGCAGTCATGAACACCAATCTGTACGCCGAGGGCTCGATCAAGGTCGCCCACTACAAGTCGTTCGAGCTGTTCGGCATGACTTTTCACTGGGACACGATCCTGGCCACGTCCATCGCGGCGGCGATCGTTCTCATCCTGGCGTTCATCCTGAAGGCGAAGGTCACCTCGACCGGCGTCCCGAGCGGTGTGCAGCTGTTCTGGGAGGCCATCACCATCCAGCTGCGCGGCCAGATCGAGTCGGCGATCGGCATGCGCGTCGCGCCCTTCCTGCTGCCGCTGGCCATCGCGCTGTTCACCCTGATCCTCTTCGCGAACTGGCTCGCGGTGCTGCCGCAGCAGTACACCGGTGAGGGCGGCGCGCCCACCGAGATCTTCATGCCGCCGGCCGCCGACGTCAGCTTCGTCTACGCGCTCGTCCTGGTCGTCTACGTCGGCTACCACCTCGCCGGCTTCACCACGCACGGCATCTTCGGCTACCCCGCGAAGGTCGTGAAGGGCCACGCGATCGGCCTGGCGCCGATCAACGTGATCGAGGAGCTCATCTCGAAGCCGCTCTCGCTGGCGCTGCGACTCTTCGGCAACGTCTTCGCCGGCACGGTCATGGTCGCGGTCATCGCGCTCCTGCCGGCCTACATCCTCTGGTTCCCGAACTCCCTGTGGAAGTCCTTCGAGCTCTTCGTCGGCCTCATCCAGGCGTTCATCTTCTCGCTCCTGACCATCCTGTACTTCTCCACCTCCATGGAGAAGACGCACCACTGACCTGACCGCGGCCCACACGGGCCACGGCCATGAAGACCCTGGTAGGCCGACTACCAGAAACCGAAAGGGAAAAGATAAATGGATCCGAACATCGCGCAGGGTGCCCTCATCGGCGGCGGCCTGATCATGGGTGGCGGCGCCATCGGCGCCGGTATCGGTAACGGTCTCGCCGGTTCCCAGCTCGTCGCCGGCATCGCGCGGCAGCCGGAGGCCCAGGGCCGCCTGATGACCCCGTTCTTCATCACCGTTGGTCTGGTCGAGGCCGCGTACTTCATCAACCTGGCCTTCATGGCCCTGTTCGTGTTCGCGACCCCGATCTCCTAACTCGCTCGTAAGAAACGGGAACTGACGTCATGCAGCTCGCTGAGGGTAACTTCCTCCTCCCCACCGCGGGAACCTTCCTCTCGTGCCTGATCATCTTCTTGATCGTGCTCGGAGTGATCTGGTTCTTCGTGGCACCTTCCATCCAGAAGGTCCTGGACGATCGCGAAAAGATGATCAACCAGACCGCGAACGACGGTCGCGCCGCGGCCAAGGGATTCGAGGACGCCGAGTCGGAGTACCGCGCCGGAATCGCTTCCGCCCGCGGTGAGGCCGGCAGCATCCGCGACGAGGCGCGCGCCAGTGGCCGCGCCTCGATGGAGGAACAGAAGCAGCGGGCTGCGGCCGAGGCGGACGCGATCACGCGGGAGAAGACCGAGCAGCTGCGCACCGCGGGCGAGTCCGCGGCCGCGGCGGCGCGCGCCGATCTCGCTCCGCTCTCGGCGTCGTTGGCGAGCCGCGTGCTCGGCTTCGACGTGACGCAGGACCCGGCCCTCAAGGCGAAGCTGGATGCACTCTCGACCGACAAGGTGGTGAAGAACTAAATGGGTGTCTTTATCGGCAACCTGATCGCCTTCGCGGTCATCCTCTTCGTCCTGTGGAAGTTCGTCGTTCCGCCGGTGAAGCGGCTCATGAAGGAGCGCCAGGACACCGTCCGGGCGCAGCTGGAGGAGTCGCGCATCGCGCAGGAGAAGCTGTCGCAGGCGGGGCAGGCGGGGGAGCGGGCTCGCTCCGACGCCGCCCGCGAGGGCAGCCAGATCCGCGACGAGGCCCGTGGTGATGCGGACGCGATCCGCGACGAGCTGCGCGCCCAGACCGACCGTGAGGTCGCCCGGATCGGCGAGCACGGTGAGGGTCAGGTCGCGCTCAACCGCAGCAACCTGGTGCGGGGCTTCCGTGCCGGTCTCGGCGCCGAGGCCGTCGAGGTCGCCGGACGACTCGTCCGCGAGCACCTCAGCGCTCCCGCCAACCAGTCCGCGTCCGTCGATCGCGCGCTCACCGAGCTCGAGTCGATGACGCAGGGCGCCGACGAGGTGCGCGTCACCGAGGCGGACCGGATCGGTACGCGCTCGCTGCGCGCCTCGAGCCGCGATGCCGTGCGCCAGCTGGCCGCGGGCTTCGACGAGCGGACCGTCGGTACCGACGAGGCCGCGCTGGCCCGCGTCGCCGACGACCTGGCCGACGTCGTCAACGTTCTCAACGAGCAGCCGGTGCTGCGCAAGCACCTCGCCGAGTCGGCGGAGGCCCCCGAGGCCAAGCGCACGCTCGTCGCGAACCTCTTCGGCGGCAAGATCAGCGCCGAAGCCACCGCCTTCCTCCAGGACGCCGCGGCGGCCAAGTGGTCGGCCCCGGCCGACTTCGCGACCGCGGTCGAGCGTCAGGCCCGCGTGGCCGTGCTGCTCGGCGCCGAGCGCGCCGGCAAGCTCGACGAGACCGAGGACCAGCTGTTCCGTGCGGGGCGCATCCTCGAGGGCGAGCCCGAGCTCACCGCGGCACTGTCCGACACCCGCGCTCCGGCCGCGGCCCGCATCACGCTGCTGGACAAGGTCTTCGGCGGCAAGGTGAACGACTTCACCGCGGCGCTGCTGCGCCAGACGGTGCGCCTCGTGCGCGTCGGCCGCGTGGACGCCTCCGTCGCGTCGATCGCCGAGCTGGCAGCCGCCCGTCGCGGCGAGTCCGTCGCGGTGGTCGAGTCGCCCGTCGCTCTGACCGATGAGCAGAAGTCCCGCACCGCGGACCTGCTCGCCCGCATCTACCAGCGCAGGATCGCGGTCCAGACCGAGGTCGTCGCCGAGCTCCTGGGCGGCCTGCGCATCACGGTGGGCAACGAGGTCATCGAGGCCGACATCGCGTCGCGGCTCGACAAGGCCGCCGAACAGCTGCCCCGCTAACACATACAAACTTCCACCCAGAACACAAAAGAGGGAAACGAGTACTCATGGCTGAGTTGACGATCTCAACCGACGACGTCAAGGGCGCGATCGAGCAGTACGTCTCGACGTTCGAGGCCGACGCCTCCCGCGAGGAGATCGGCACCGTCTCCGACACCGCCGACGGCATCGCCCACGTGACCGGTCTGCCCGGTGCGATGGCGAATGAGCTGCTCGAGTTCCCCGGTGGGGTGCTCGGCGTGGCCCTGAACCTCGACGAGGACGAGATCGGCGCCGTCATCCTCGGTAACTACGAGTCGCTCGAGGAGGGCCAGCAGGTCCGCCGCACCGGCGACGTGCTGTCCGTGCCGGTGGGCGACAAGTTCCTCGGCCGAGTGGTCAACCCGCTCGGCCAGCCGATCGACGGCCTGGGCGACATCGAGGCCGAGGAGCAGCGCGTCCTCGAGCTGCAGGCCGCCACCGTGCTCGAGCGCCAGCCGGTCGAGGAGTCCCTCGCCACCGGCATCAAGGCCATCGACGCGATGACCGCGATCGGTCGCGGCCAGCGCCAGCTGGTCATCGGTGACCGCAAGACCGGCAAGACCGCGGTCTGCGTCGACACCATCCTCAACCAGAAGTCCAACTGGGAGACCGGCGATCCGACCAAGCAGGTCCGCTGCATCTACGTCGCCATCGGCCAGAAGGGCTCGACGATCGCCGGCGTGAAGGCCGCGCTCGACGAGGCCGGCGCCATGGAGTACACGACCATCGTCGCGGCCCCCGCGTCCGACTCGGCCGGCTTCAAGTGGCTCGCCCCGTACACCGGTTCGGCCATCGGCCAGCACTGGATGTACCAGGGCAAGCACGTCCTCATCGTCTTCGACGACCTGTCCAAGCAGGCCGAGGCCTACCGCGCCATCTCGCTGCTGCTGCGCCGCCCGCCGGGCCGCGAGGCCTACCCCGGCGACGTCTTCTACCTGCACTCCCGCCTGCTGGAGCGCTCGGCGAAGCTGTCCGACGCCCTCGGCGGCGGCTCGATGACGGCGCTGCCGATCATCGAGACCAAGGCCAACGACGTCTCGGCCTTCATCCCGACCAACGTCATCTCGATCACCGACGGCCAGGTCTTCCTCGAGTCCGACCTGTTCAACAAGGGCGTCCGCCCCGCGATCAACGTCGGTACCTCGGTGTCCCGCGTCGGTGGCGCCGCGCAGACCAAGGGCCTCAAGAAGGTCTCGGGCTCGCTGCGTCTGGAGCTCGCGCAGTTCCGTGAGCTGGAGGCCTTCTCGGCCTTCGCCTCGGACCTCGACGACGCCTCGAAGGCACAGCTGGCGCGCGGCGCCCGCTGGGTCGAGCTGCTCAAGCAGGACCAGTACAGCCCGTCGTCGGTCGAGGACGAGATCGTCTCGATCTACCTCTGCGGCGAGGGCCACTACGACTCGGTGCCCGTCGAGGACGTGCGCCGCTTCGACGGTGAGCTGCTGAGCCACCTGCACCACGCGGCGGCCGGCGTCTACGAGGCCATCGCCGGCGGCAAGGTCCTCGAGAAGGACCAGGCGGAGATCCTGGTGGCCGAGACCAACCGCTTCAAGCAGAGCTTCCTCGCCTCCGACGGCTCGCGCGTGGTCAACGAGGCCGAGGCCGGCGCGCTGCCCGCCGAGGACGTCGAGCACGAGACGATCAAGGTCAAGCGCAATGGCTAGTATCCGAGAGCTGCGCTCGCGGATCCGTTCGGTCAACTCGACCAAGAAGATCACCAAGGCGCAGGAACTGATCGCGACGTCGCGGATCACCAAGGCGCAGGCCCGGGTCGCGGCCGCCAAGCCCTACGCCGAGGAGATGACCTCGGTGCTCTCGGAGCTGGCGAGCAAGTCCGGGTCGCTGGATCACCCGCTCCTCACCGAGCGGGCAAACCCGAAGCGCGCCGCGATCCTCGTCGTCTCCTCCGACCGCGGCATGTGCGGCGGCTACAACTCCAACGTGCTGCGGGAGACGCGTGAGCTGATCCAGCTGCTCAAGGACGAGGGCAAGGAGCCCGTCCTCTACGTCATGGGCCAGAAGGGACTGGACTACTTCCGGTTCCGCGGCCAGGACGTGGCGGGCGCGTGGACCGGCTTCTCGCAGCAGCCGCACCATTCGGACGCCACCGCCGCGACCGAGACGCTGGTGAAGCTGTTCGAGACGGGCTCGCAGGAGTACGTGACGATCGACGGCGTCGAGACGCACGGCGTCGATGAGCTGCATCTCGTCTACACCCGCTTCGTGTCGATGCTCTCGCAGAACCCCGAGGTCCGCCGCATGGCGCCGCTCGTGGTCGAGGAGAGCGACGGTGCGTCGGGCGAGAGCGAGGCCGCGGCCCGCAACTTCACCTTCGAGCCGAGCGCGGACAGCCTGCTGTCGGCGCTGCTGCCCAAGTACGTCGCCACCCGCGTCTTCGCGGCCCTGCTCGACTCGGCCGCGTCGGAGAACGCGGCCCGTCGTACGGCCATGAAGGCGGCCACCGACAACGCCAACGATCTGGCCGTCTCGCTCTCCCGCGAGGCCAACCAGCTCCGTCAGGCGCAGATCACCCAGGAAATCAGCGAAATCGTCGGTGGCGCCGGCGCCCTCGCGAACTAGAAACCGGAAAGCAGACACATGACTACAGCAACCCAGCCCGCGTCGGCGGGCACCGCTGCGGCCACCGGTCGCGTGACGCGGGTCATCGGCCCGGTCGTCGACATCGAGTTCCCGCGCGGCGCCGTTCCCGACCTGTTCAACGCCCTGCACGCGGAGATCACCCTCCCGTCCGTGGCCAAGACGCTGACCCTCGAGGTCGCGCAGCACCTCGGCGACAACCTGGTGCGCGCCATCTCGATGCAGCCGACCGACGGCCTGGTCCGCGGCACCGACGTCACCGACTCGGGCTACCCGATCCGCGTGCCCGTCGGCGACGTCGTCAAGGGCCACGTCTTCAACGCCCTGGGCGACTGCCTGGACACCCCCGGCCTCGGCCGTGACGGCGAGCAGTGGGGCATCCACCGCAAGCCCCCGGCCTTCGATCAGCTCGAGGGCAAGACCGAGATCCTGGAGACGGGCATCAAGGTCATCGACCTCCTGACCCCGTACGTCAAGGGCGGCAAGATCGGTCTGTTCGGTGGTGCCGGCGTCGGCAAGACCGTTCTGATCCAGGAGATGATCACCCGTATCGCGCGCGAGTTCTCGGGCACCTCGGTGTTCGCGGGCGTCGGCGAGCGTACTCGTGAGGGCACCGACCTCCACCTCGAGATGGAGGAGATGGGCGTGCTGCAGGACACCGCCTTGGTGTTCGGCCAGATGGATGAGCCGCCGGGGACGCGTATGCGCGTCGCCCTCTCGGCCCTGACCATGGCCGAGTACTTCCGCGATGTCCAGCATCAGGACGTGCTGCTGTTCATCGACAACATCTTCCGCTTCACGCAGGCGGGCTCCGAGGTCTCGACCCTGCTGGGTCGTATGCCCTCCGCCGTGGGTTACCAGCCCACCCTGGCCGACGAGATGGGCGAGCTCCAGGAGCGCATCACCTCGACCAAGGGCCGGTCGATCACCTCGCTGCAGGCCATCTACGTGCCCGCCGACGACTACACCGACCCGGCGCCGGCCACCACCTTCGCGCACCTCGATGCGACCACCGAGCTCTCGCGTCCGATCTCGCAGCTGGGTATCTACCCCGCCGTGGACCCGCTGACGTCGACCTCGCGCATCCTCGAGGCGTCGATCGTGGGCGACGAGCACTTCCGCGTCGCCAACGAGGTCAAGCGCATCCTGCAGAAGTACAAGGAGCTGCAGGACATCATCGCCATCCTCGGTATGGACGAGCTCTCGGAAGAGGACAAGGTCACGGTGCAGCGCGCTCGCCGTCTCCAGAAGTTCCTCGGCCAGAACTTCATCGTCGCCGAGAAGTTCACGGGTGAGAAGGGCTCAGTCGTGCCGCTGGCCGACACCATCGAGGCCTTCGACCGCGTGTGCAAGGGCGAGTTCGATCACCTGCCCGAGCAGGCGTTCAACAGCTGTGGTGGTCTCGATGACGTCGAGGCCGCCGCGAAGAAGATCGCCGGAAAGTAGTTTCCAGTGGCTGACACGGCGTTTCAGGTTGAGGTCGTCTCCGTCGAGGAGCGGCTGTGGTCGGGCGAGGCGACGTTCGTCATCGCCCAGACCACGGAGGGTGAGCTGGGTGTCCTGGCTCATCACGAGCCGCTGTTCGGCCAGCTCACCACCGGTGGCGCTGTCGCCATCGACACGGTGGGCGGCGAGCGACTGGCCGCGGCGATCCGCGGCGGTTTCCTCTCGGTGACCGGCGAGAAGGTCACGGTGCTGGCGGACGGGGCCGAGTGGGCCTCGTCGCTGGAGGAGGCCGAGGTCCGGCGCGCCCTCGAGGCGGCCCCGGACGGATCCGACGAGCAGGCGGTCGCGCACGGACGGCTGCGCGCGATCGAATTCCTCGCGGGTAAGTAACATAGGAGTAGCAGCGTGAAAGCCGGTGGCCCGGTGACAACGGGCCACCGGCTTTCACGCTATCCGGGCACGGTGCAGTGAGGAGCGTGTGATGGGCGGAGCGGTCTTCGTCACGGTGATCGCCGTTCTCGTACTGCTCGCCGTCGCCGCGATCGTCGCCCTGCGCTTCTACAGCCTCCGTGTCGCGGGCGTGCCGATCATCATCCGCTACCTGCCGGCGCAGGGGGAGCACGGGTGGCGCCACGGCACTCTCCGCTACGACGATCACGAGGTGAAGTACTACCGGCTCTCCAGCGTGCGGCTCGGGCCCAGCTGGACGTTGCCGCGCAGCAGGACCGAGATCGTCGGTCGCCGCGCGCCCCACGGCACCGAACTCGACGTCATCGATCCCGACATGGTGATCGTGCACGCCGTCACCCCCGACGGGGAGACCGAGCTCGCCTTCGCGCGGGACGGCCTGACGGCCTTCCAGTCCTGGCTCGAATCGCGGCCGAGCCCGCGCCGTCAGCGCCCCTAGCCGTCGGCGCCACCGTCAGCGATCGCCGCCGGGCTTCCACAGCACGTCGCCGCCCGGATTGGCGACCCGCGACAGGATGAACAACAGGTCCGACAGCCGGTTGAGGTACTTCGCCGGCAGCACCGAGACCGTCTCCCCGTGCTCGCGCACCGCGTCCCACGCCGCCCGCTCCGCCCGTCGGACGACGGTGCGCGCCAGGTGCAGGTAGGCCGCGAGGGGAGTACCGCCGGGCAGGACGAAGGAGTCCAGCTTGGGCAGATCCTCGTTGTACTCGTCGCACCAGGCCTCGAGCCGGTCGATGTAGTCGCCGGTCACGCGCAGGGGCGGGTACTGCGGATCGTCGACGACGGGGTTCGAGAGATCCGCGCCCACGTCGAAGAGTTCGTTCTGGATCCGGAGCAGGACGGCGCGCAGCTCGGGATCGGGATCTCCGACGGTGACCGCCAGCCCGAGGGCGGCGTTCGCCTCATCGCAGTCCGCGTAGGCCCGCAGCCGAGCGTCGGATTTCGTGACCCGCGAGAAGTCGCCGAGCCCGGTGGTCCCGTCGTCGCCGGTGCGGGTGTAGATGCGGGTGAGGTGGACAGCCATGGTCACAGGCTGTCACAGGCCCGGGCGGTGTGCCATAGGCTGAGCGGTGTGGGAGAGAAGTTTCTGGTGCACGGTGGAGCCCGGCTGACGGGCGAGGTCACCGTGGGTGGCGCGAAGAACAGCGTCCTGAAGTTGATGGCGGCCACGTTGCTCGCCGAGGGAACGTCGGTGCTGACCAACTGTCCCGAGATCCTCGACGTCCCGCTCATGGCGGACGTCCTGCGCGGTCTCGGCGCCGAGGTCGAGCTCGAGGGCGATACGGCGCGGATCACCACGCCGGCGGTGCTCAATCACCGCGCCGACTTCGACGCGGTTAAGCAGTTCCGCGCCTCGGTGTGCGTGCTGGGGCCGCTGATGGCGCGCGAGCGTCGTGCGGTGGTCGCCCTCCCCGGTGGCGATGCGATCGGCTCCCGACCGCTGGACATGCACCAGTCGGGGCTGCGCGCACTCGGTGCGACGAGCTCGATCGAGCACGGCTGCGTTGTGGCGCAAGCTGATTCGCTGACAGGTGCGGAGATCACGCTGGAGTTCCCCTCGGTGGGTGCCACGGAGAACATCCTCATGGCTGCGGTACTGGCCTCGGGGTTGACGGTGATCAGCAATGTCGCGCGCGAGCCGGAGATCGTGGACCTGTGCGCGATGCTCGTGCAGATGGGTGCCGACATCGACGGGATCGGGACCGACACCCTCATGGTGCGCGGGGTGGAGAAGCTGCACCCCACGGAGCACCGGGTGATCGGCGACCGCATCGTCGCGGCCACGTGGGGCTTCGCGGCGGTGATGACCCGCGGGGACATCACCGTGAACGGGGTGGCGCCCGAGACCCTGGGGGTGGTGCTGCAGAAGCTCCAGGACGCGGGGGCGACGGTGACCGAGCGCGCGGACGGCTTCCGCATCGCGTCGCCGGAGCGGCCGCACGCGGTGAACGTCGCGACCCTCCCGTTCCCGGGGTTCCCCACCGATCTGCAGCCGATGGCGATCGGCATGGCGTGCGTCGCCGACGGCACCTCGATGATCACGGAGAACGTCTTCGAGGCCCGGTTCCGCTTCGTCGAGGAGATGGTGCGCCTCGGTGCGGACGCCCGGACCGACGGTCACCACGCGGTGATCAGGGGAGTGGAGCAGCTCTCGAGCGCGCCGGTGTGGTCGACCGACATCCGTGCCGGCGTCGGCCTGGTGCTGGCCGGCCTGTGCGCCGACGGAGTGACCGAGGTGCACGACGTCTTCCACATCGATCGGGGCTATCCGAACTTCGTCGGGAACGTGACCGCGCTCGGTGGGCAGATCGAACGCGTCTCCTGATCTGCGCCTTCGGCGGGAGCGAAGCGTTCCCGCCGGAGGGGTGGATCGGCAGGACCACCTGCCGATTTGTGTTCCGAGTTCGACGTGTGTAACTTATGTCGAGTCAGCAGCGCCCAGGCGCCGCCCGGCAAGGCCCACAGCAGTCCAATGAATCTGGATCTCGACGCGCCGCCGGAAGTTCGGAAACCGGGAAGATCCGCAAGGATCGTCGCGCTGACCGCCACGGAAGAGAAACCTTCTCCTCGATCGTGCTCCACACGATCGTGTGGTTCCTCCATGTGGTGAGCGGTTCGGAATGCCGAATCGCGGCCCGCGAGAGCGAGTTGCGAACGAAATTCCGACCTGCTAGGCTAGAACGGTTGCTCCGAGCAGCCAGCCCCACGAAAGAACATCACTTTCGAGCGCCCAGCGCGGTCGAGAGGGTTCGAGCGTGCGGTTGAGCGGTTCAGAGTGCTTCCGGGGGCGGCCCGCGAGAGCGAGTTGCACACGGAAATCCGATCTGCTAAGCTTGAACGGTTGCTCCGAGCGGGTGAGGCCAGTGAGTTTGACTGGTTGACTTGTTTAGGGTAGCATGAACGGCCTGCGAAGGTGCGGTTCACACGGAAATCATATGGTGTGGGCGGCCGCGTTTGGCGTGTTCTTTGAGAACTCAACAGTGTGTCGATGAAATTGTCAGTGC
Organism: Tsukamurella sputi; assembly: GCF_007858445.1. GTDB lineage: Bacteria > Actinomycetota > Actinomycetes > Mycobacteriales > Mycobacteriaceae > Tsukamurella > Tsukamurella sputi. The sequence goes on from NZ_VIGV01000004.1 coordinate 655,476, forward strand.
CAAAATTTTTTGGCACGCATGGACAATCAAAATTACTTGGTTGTTTGTGTTGTGGCTTTTCTCGTTTATTTCTTTGCGAGATGTATTTCTGGAATCATTGATTTTTGTCAGTGGTTTCGTTTTGTTCAGGATTTCCTGGATTATGCTGAAACTACGGTTTCTAGTGTTTTTTATGGAGAGTTTGATCCTGGCTCAGGACGAACGCTGGCGGCGTGCTTAACACATGCAAGTCGAACGGTAAGGCCCTTTCGGGGGTACACGAGTGGCGAACGGGTGAGTAACACGTGGGTGACCTGCCCTGTACTTCGGGATAAGCCTGGGAAACTGGGTCTAATACCGGATATGACCTTCTCCTGCATGGGGGTTGGTGGAAA
>NZ_VIGV01000049.1 GCF_007858445.1 Tsukamurella sputi
CACGCTTACCAGTAAATTTCTCAATCTTTTGACCAAGACTATTGTCTGTTTTTTCATGTTTATCAATTTTTTTGCTCTCATAATCGTAACGGATAGAACCGTAGAGAACTGTTTCAGCTTGTGCTGCACCTAATGTTAAAACAGAAGCGACTGCTACTGCGAAAATACTTTTCTTCATCATAATCAATTATCCTTTCTGAAAGTGCCAACCGATGGCAACGCTCATCTATATTTAAGTTCGAAATGAATCACTCCGAGGAAGTGTCCATTGCTGATAACAATAATAGCGGGAATGTATCCTGAACGCAACAGCTTTTCAGTAATATTTGTATTTTTGATAAAGAATCAACGCAAAATAGTGATCTAAGTTGCTAATTAGGATAAAAAAACAACAACTATTTTACGGTATTCATCTTTTTAGCAACAAAAAAGAGGCCCTACTCTTGCGAATAGGACCTCTCTCTTCACGATTGTCTGAATTCTAATGATTCTTGCTGTGCAAGGCTCAATTAGAAGTCGTGACGCATACCGATAGATACTACGTTATCTTTCTGTTTATCAGAGCCTTCACCGTGGAACTTAGTTTCAGTTGCGCCATACTCAACCCATGCACGTGTACGTGTAGAGAGTTTTTGCTCGAAACCAACTGCCCATGATTTCACTTTATCTTTATCACCAGCAACTTTTACATGGTTTTC
>NZ_VIGV01000050.1 GCF_007858445.1 Tsukamurella sputi
CCGACGCCTCGAAGTCGTCGCCGATCGTCGCGGCCAGCTCGAGCATCGCCCACTGCGTGGACTTCTGCAGCAGGTCGTGAACGATCGGGCCGTCGAGGCCCAGGTGGTCGTCGTACGGAAGGTCGAGCACCCTGGAGGTGTTCGGGGCCTGCATCTCGGCGGGGCGGTCATCGTTCTTGCGTAGCTGCTCGATCTCGGCGGCGAAGTCCTGATGCAGCTGCTTGGGCTTGAACGTGCCCTTCTGGCCGGTGTTGTTGACCAGGACGACCGCGCGCGAGACCAGGTGCCGGTACTCGGCGATGTCGCGCCCGGTGTTCGGATCCTGCAGAGGCTTCTCCGTGAGCAGATCCGCCGGGTAGTTGTTGAGGAACTTCAGTGCCTGACGCGCCTTCTTGACCGTGCCCCGGGCGGTACCGGTCACGATGACCACGCGGTCCGCGCGCGCGAGCGCGGCCTTGGTCACGTCGTGGTGCATTTCGGTGCCGCAGTCGGTGACGATGATGGGGAAGATCTTCTCCGCCACGTCCAGGAGGGCGTCGTACTCCTGCGCGGTGAGCATGTGCGCGGCGGCGAGGTTGTCGCTGCCCTGAACGGCCTCGAAGTTGCCGCTGCTCTTGCCGGTGTAGGTCGTGAACGTCGGGTACGAGACGTTGTCCCGGGCGTCGATCTGACCGTCGGGGCCGTGGCTGAACAGCT
>NZ_VIGV01000051.1 GCF_007858445.1 Tsukamurella sputi
TCGCGCCGTGTTCGTCGCACGGTTCGTCGGGTTCGGTGTTGCGGTGGACGCGGAACATAGACTGGCGCGTCATGACGCCTGCTCCTGGTCGTCGATCGCGCCCTGCACCGGCTGCTCGATCTCGTTCTTTCGTGCCGTCCATGCGGTGCCGAGTCGCTGTCGATGCCCGCCGAGATCCCACGTCTTCAGATCCGCGGCGATCGTGTTGAGGGCGTCGATGGTGGCGGCTTCGAGAATGCGGCGTGCGAAGTCGTCGGCCTGGTCGTCGGTGATGAGTTGCGGGCCGGCGGGGAGAGGTTCGACGACGAACGGTGCACGTCGGCCGCGAGTGACGGTGAGGGGGATGCTCATTCGCTTGTCGATGTGGGACATGGCGCTGATGCGGATGCCGCCGACTTTGTCGCGGCCGAAGGTGATTTCGGGGTCGCGGTAGAGCATGAGCTTCCGGCCGGTGTAGGTCGATGCTTCCGGCCCCCAGGTGGCGAGGAGGACGCGGATCATCGACTTCCCAGGCTTGTACGGGCGCGAGGGTCCGAATTCCTCGGTGACGATTTCGACGGGCTGCTCGCTGTTGCCGCGTCGCACTTCAGTGATGGTGACGGTGCGGGGGCCGCCGATGAGGTCGTCAGCGTTGAGCTGATCGGATCGGGGCGCGGCGGCTGCGGCGAGGTCGGGTGCGGTCATGATGCGAACC
>NZ_VIGV01000052.1 GCF_007858445.1 Tsukamurella sputi
GCGATCAGTGCTCGGGTCAGCCGCCCGACCGGGCTGACGGAGCGCACCAAGGGCTCGTGGTCCGGTCCCCGTCCGACCTGCCGTCCCGTCAGGACCCAGGCGTACCTGTCGGCGACGTCGAGTTCCCGATACGTGCAGACACGACGGACCACCCAGGTCCGCGTCTCGAGGGACCACCACGGCTCCGGTGTGAGCGTGGCGACGGACAGGCCGGGGAGGACGTACTCGGCCTCGTAGTCCCGGCTCGGGCCGTTCCGGCGATCGGCGTCGGGTCCCTCGGAGTAGCGGACGTACAGGACGCGTCGTGCGTCGACCTCGTGGACCAGGGCCGCGAGCTCGCCGATGACCGGGACTTCGCGCTCCTCACCTCGCCAGGCGAACAGTGGCTCCTCGTCCGGGCCTCCGCCTCGCACCTCGTCCCTCACCAGCGCTCCCCTCCGTGTTCGAGGACCCGAACACCGACTCGATCCGGCCCGTACCCGTTCCGGGACGCAGCGAAACACGCTCGGCGGGACCTACCGGCCACTTCCACCGCCGGGTACCCCCGGCATCCACCCGGTCCGTACCGGTTCCCGCGGATGCACCGGTTCCCACCTGCCCGCCTGGAGCCATCGGCGACCGAGACGTCCGGTCCACCCGCTCGCCGCCTGCATGTGCTCCCACCGAACGGGGAGCAGGGACCACAGCCAGT
>NZ_VIGV01000053.1 GCF_007858445.1 Tsukamurella sputi
GCGTAAACGCCGATACGACGAGAACCCCGACATGCCGCACGACACCATCTCTGACACCCTCTGCGAGATGGGACGATTCGGTCAGAAGACTGGCGCTGGCTGGTACGACTACCCGAACGGCGGCCGGAACCCGGCACCGAGCCCCGTCGTGGAGGAAATGCTCTCTCGTTTCCGACCCCGCATCGCCGTAGATGAACGCCCCAGCGATCGGCAGGTCGCCGAAAGCCTGGTGTACGCCCTGGTTGACGAGGGCGCCCGAATACTCGACGAAGGCATCGCTCAGCGATCGTCCGACATCGACGTTGTCTACGTGTCCGGCTACGGCTTCCCCCGACACCTGGGCGGCCCCATGTACTACGCCGACCAGATCGGCCTCGACCGGGTGCTCGCCGAGTTGATCGCCGACAACCCCGACGGCTGGCAGCCTGCGCCGCTGTTGGTCCGCCTGGCCAAAGAAGGTGGCACGTTCGGCTGACCACCAACGGCGAAGGGAGGGGCCAACCGCAACCGGGTGGCCCCTCCCTTCACCGTGTTCTGGGTCCAGACCCCCATCGGGTCGAATTGATTCGCACAACAACATCGGCCGCTGCAACCCCCTCCAGGGTCGCAGCGGCCGAGGAACCTTAGTGCAGACAGGTGGGTCCGACTACTGGCTGCGCGCGTTGGACTGTGCGGCGTCGAGGCGGGC
>NZ_VIGV01000054.1 GCF_007858445.1 Tsukamurella sputi
GACGAGGCCGGCTGCCCCGAGGTGATCGACGCCCGCGGGAAATGGGTCCTCCCCGGCTTCGTCGACATCCACACGCACTACGACGCCGAGATCCTCCTCAATCCCGGCCTCAGCGAGTCCGTCCGGCACGGCGTCACCACCGCCGTCCTGGGCTGCTGCTCGATGTCGACGGTCTACGCCCGCGCCGAGGACGCCGCCGACCTGTTCAGCCGCGTCGAGGCCGTGCCCCGCAAGCACGTCATCGCGGCCCTGGAGGAATTCCAGGACTGGACCGAGCCCGAGGGGTACGTCAAACGCCTCGATTCGCTGCCCCTGGGCCCCAACGTCGCCTCCTTCCTGGGCCACTCGGGCCTGCGCACCGCGGTGATGGGCCTGCGCCGCGCCACGGACACCTGGTCGTTCCCGTCCCGCGCGGAACTGCGCCGGATGGCCGAGATGCTCGACCGCGCCCTCGACGCCGGCATGCTGGGCATGTCCGGGATGGACGCGCCCATCGACAAGCTCGACGGTGACCGCTACCGCTCCCGCGCACTGCCGTCGACCTACGCCTGGTGGCACGAGCGGTGGCACCTCATCAACGTCCTGCGCAAGCGCGGCCGGATCCTGCAGAGCGCGCCGAACATCAACAATCCGCTCACGGCCGTGATGTTCTTCCTCGCCTCCGGCGACCGCCTGTCGCCGGGAC
>NZ_VIGV01000055.1 GCF_007858445.1 Tsukamurella sputi
GCCCGACCTCACCGCACCCAACCTGGTCGACCGCGGCGAGACCGGCCCCACCTTCTTCGGCGCGTACTACCAGTGGATGAACACCCCGCCGCCCACCTGGGAGGACCTGGAGTGGCTGCGCGAACAGTGGGGCGGCGAATTCATGGTCAAGGGCATCACCCGGCTTGACGACGCGAAGCGCGCCGTCGAGATCGGCGCCACCGCCATCTCCGTGTCCAACCACGGCGGCAACAACCTCGACGGCACGCCCGCCTCGATCCGCGCGCTCGGCCCCATCGCCGCCGCCGTGGGCGCCGACCTCGACGTCCTGCTCGACGGCGGCATCCGCCGCGGCAGCGACGTGGTCAAGGCCCTCGCCCTCGGCGCGAAGGCCGTCATGATCGGCCGCGCCTACCCCTGGGGTCTCGCCGCCAATGGGCAGGCGGGCGTCGAGAACGTCCTCGACCTGCTGCGCATGGGCGTCGACTCGACCCTCATGGGCCTGGGCCGCGGCGACGTCGCCGAGCTCAGCCGGGACGACTTGATCATCCCCGAGGGCTTCGACCGCGTCCTCGGCGCGTGAGATGACCGAGCTCGCCGCGCTGACCTGGCCGGAGGTGCCTCCGGCCGGGCCGGTGCTGGTCGTGCCCGTCGGCTCTGTCGAACAGCACGGCCCGCACCTTCCCCTGGACACCGACACCC
>NZ_VIGV01000056.1 GCF_007858445.1 Tsukamurella sputi
CGATCTGCCAGGTTTCTTCTATCGACCACTCGATAAAGATAGTGCTTGCCTTCTTATTGGGACAATGGGGGAGAGCGCGACAGAGCTAGAAGCGAAGATTGCGAAGATTGAATCGGTGCTTGCCGGTTATGATGTGGTGGAAGCTACCGGTTTTCAGACAGATCCCAAGATCACTACTCAATATTGGAATACACGAAAAGGGCTTTTTCCCATTGTTGCGAAGGGGAGAAAGAGTGGCGCGGCGATTATTCCGGAAGATGTAGTCTTCCCGATGGAGCATCTTGTTGAAGGGGTAGAGGCTTTAACCGCACTCTTTGAGAAGCATAATTTCCCCGAGGCAACCATTATGGGGCATGCCTTAGAGGGGAATCTCCACTTTATGTTAGCGCCGACAATGACCTCTAAGAAGAAGATCAAACAATTTGATGCCTTTATGGATGAGCTCGCGGAGGTGGTGGCGGTGAAATATAATGGCTCTTTGAAAGGGGAGCATGGCACCGGTCGTAATATCGCTCCTTTTGTTGAAGCTGAGTGGGGAGAGGAGATCTATCAAGTGATGCGCGATATTAAGGCGCTCTTCGATCCCGATAAGATCTTCAATCCCGATGTCATTATTACCGATAATAAGAAGCTCCATATCACCTCCTTAAAGCAGATTCCGGTAGCGGATAAGTTG
>NZ_VIGV01000057.1 GCF_007858445.1 Tsukamurella sputi
ATGATTAATTGCTATCGATTGAGCGATATTTTGCATCATAATCGTTTTACCCGCCTTAGGTGGCGCGACGATCATACTTCTCTGCCCCTTACCGATGGGGGCAACAATATCCATTAAACGTGCGGTAATATCTTCACTCGAACCATTTCCTAACTCCATTTTTAAGGGCGCATTAGGATGAATCGGTGTTAAATTTTCAAAAGCGATTTTACGACGATTTTTACTTACCGGCTCATAGTTAATCTCATTAACTTTAACTAAAGCAAAATATTTTTCATTATCCTTAGGCGCCCGAATAACACCAGAAACGGTATCGCCCGTTCGTAAATTGAAGCGTCTTATTTGAGAAGGGCTGATATAGACATCATCGGGCCCTGCTAAGAAGGAGCTATCTACCCCTCTTAAAAAACCGTATCCATCATTAAGGACTTCAAGCACCCCATCACCAATAACCTCACCCCCCTTTTCTGCTTGTTCTTGTAAAATGGCAAAGATGAGCTCATGCTTTTTCGCCCGCATCAGACCATGGATATTCATTTCTTCGGCAATATCTACTAGCTCTTGGGCTGTTTTTTGTTTTAGTTCTGTTAGATTCATAGATTGATTTTATAAAAAGTATAAGAGAGGATTCTAAAATTCTTTTTAGAATAGATAAGATATGTTTATTTTGTAG
>NZ_VIGV01000058.1 GCF_007858445.1 Tsukamurella sputi
CTTGATCGTGCAATTGAGTTAGCAAAGTTCTACACAAGTAAATTAGTCATTGCCCACGTTATTGATGTTCGCTCATACTCACTAGCGATTGCTTATCGTGAACCACTTGAAGAGTATGCGGAAGATAATGCGAAAAAGATTCTTGCAGATGCAGAACAGAAAGCTAAAGATGCAGGTATCACTGATGTTGCAACATTGAAAAAAGAGGGCTCACCAAGATCTGTCATCGCTAAAAAGATTGCGCCTGAAGTCAATGCTGATCTAATTGTTATGGGTGCAACGGGTTATGGCATGGTTGAGAGAATGTTTGTAGGATCTGTCTCTGAGAGCACTGTCCGTCACTCAACTTGTGATATCATGATCGTTCGCTAATACGCTAATAACGATTTGCGAGATATATTTTCGAAGTATCTAATATCTATTTGTATTTAACAATTCTAAAGAGCTCTTGAGTTAAAGAGCTCTTTTATTTTTAGTACTTTCACTCACCTTAAGTTCAAAGAGCGAGATGCTTGAATGAAAGTAGGAGTAAGAAAGAGAGAACAATGAACAAAGAGGCGGTCAAAATGGCACAAATATTAGTTGATGCTGATGCTATTCCCAATGTTTTAAAAGAGATTCTTTGCAGAACTGCCGTGCGAGAGAAGATTAAGATAACCTTTATCGCCAAT
>NZ_VIGV01000005.1 GCF_007858445.1 Tsukamurella sputi
GGGCTTCCCCGCGTGCGCACACCAGCCACCACCCGAACGACCGCCCACAGCCCGTACGGCCCCACCACGGGGTGGCTCACCCCACCCCCACCCGAAATCTTCGAGGGGGCCAACGACCTGACTGGCCGGTAGTCAGGGATCTTTTTTTTACAGGGCGCTCAGAGCTACGGCGATTCCGGCCCTGACCTGCCACTTTGGCGGCTCCGACAACATGGTTCCGGCCCTACTTTCCCGCCGTCGGGAAGTTGATCCGCCGGCCGGGTCCTGTCGCGTCCGCGCGGTACCTATGTCACGTCATCCGCGACAACGGCATGGGGCCTACAGAGTGAGGCTGAGCACCGAGGCTGCGGCTGCGAGCACGACACCTCCGCCGAGTACCGAGATCGTCATCCGCGCGCTGTGTGACGGCTCCTGGTTCGCCTCGTCGTACCTGTAGAAGCCGTCGATCCTGTTCTCGATCTCGGACAGGCGGACCTCGATCGTCGCGAACGGCACCGCAAGCGCCTTGAGCTCGCTTTCGGCGTACGACTCTTGGACATGCCGGTGTGCTCGAGCGGCGGCATCGTCGATCATCTCCCAATGCCTGGCAAGGGCTGCTCGGTTCCCCGAGAGCGTGTTGACGTCCCATATCACCCACGTGACACCGAGGAGCTGCAGTATCCCTGCAGCGAGGTACATGGAGCCGACGAGGAGATGCATGGGTCTAGATCATGCAGCACGCGCGCAAGGCTGTTCCAGCTCTGCGCTTATTCGACGCAATTGCCCGGAATCTGCCGCCATACCGAGCCGCCTAGCCGAATGCATCTCGAGTCGAAACCGGTTATCCCGCAACATCTATGACGCAGTCTCGGCACCCACTGGAACACGTTGTCTCAGAAAGATCAGGCCGCAGGTTCGATTCCTGTCGGGGGCACTCCTACTTCGCGCGTTTGGCGACGGCCGTGACGAAGTCGGTGAGCATCTGCTCCTCCGTATCGGCCGACTGAGCGGTCCCACCCGTGGCGTCCGCGATCTTCTTCAGCGCCGGCAGGTCGGCGTCCTTGCTGATGCCGACGGTGTGGATGTTCACCGGCCGCGCCGGGTCCACCAGCTTCTTCAGCTCGGCGACGAGCGTGTCGAGCGTGGTGCCGCCGTTCTTCTCGTTGCCGCCGTCGGTGAGCAGGATCAGCGAGTTCGAGTACGCGGGGTCGAAATCCTTCACCGCCTGCCGGTACGCGGCGAGCGTCGTGTCGTAGAGACCCGTGCCGCCGCGCACACGGCCGGGCAGCGAGTTCACACCGTCGAGCAGCGCCTGCCGCTGCGTCTTGTCGCCGCGCTTGTCGGACAGCCGCGCGGTGGGCACGACCTCGGTCCAGTCCTTGCCGCCGTTCGTCGCGAGCGCGAAGGTCCACAGGCCGACGGCGTTCGCGTCGGGGATCTGGGTGACGACTTTGGTGAAGCCCGAGGCGAGCATCCCGATGCGGGTGGTGTTGCCGACCTTCTCCTCCATCGAACCCGAGGTGTCCACCACGACGAGCGCCTTCAGCGGCACCGCCAGCGTGGTGTAGGCCTGCTCGGCGCGTGCGAGCTGCGCGCGGTCGGGGTCGGGGAGCTTCGTCACCGCGCCCACGCCGCCCGACGGCGCCTCCGCCAGCCCGGTGCCGCGCAGCCCTTCCCGGGCGAGCGCGGCGAGACCGTCGGACGAGGTGAAGGCCGAGGCGAGGCGCTTGCCGGCCTCGGTCGCGGCGGGCTGCCGGTCGCCCGTGGCGGTGACGGCCAGCAGCAGCTCGTCGCGCGGGGCGCCGGTCTTCGGGACCACCGCGGCGAGGTCGCCCTTGTCCTTCTTCGCGGCGAGATAGGCGTACTCCGGGACCACCACGACGCCGCCCTCGGCGGCCGCGGCGCGGACGGGCTCGTCGCTCACCCGCTTGGCGGCCTGCGCGTAGCCGGCCAGCGCCGCCGTCAGCGCCTGCTGGTCCGCGCCGGGACGCGAGGCCTCGGAGACGCCCGCGATGACGGGCGTGACCGCGTACGCGGAGTCGGCGGGAACCGCGCGGATGGTGGCCTGCGACATGGCCTCGAGCCAGCTCGCGGGCTGCGGGATCGACGCGCCGGCGAGCACGATGGGCGAGCCCGCCACGGGGGTGGTCGGCAGCTCGCGGCCGAGCTGCGCGGAGACCGCGTCGGCGCGGGCGCGCGACGGGGCGAGCCACAGGTCCGCAGTGCCGCTCGTGAGCCTGCCGGCAGCCTCGCGGTCCGGTGCCTCGGCGACCGCGATCGTCGAGCACTTGTCGGACGCGAGCGCGGCCTGTGCGCGCGCGGCCGGGGCGAGCGCCGGGTCGGCCATCACGGTGAGGGCGTGCTTCTCTCCGCAGCTGTCGAACCGGCCACCGACGATGGCGACGATCCCGGCGACGAGGACCGCGACCAGGCCTGCCCCGAGCAGAAGCCGCGCGAGGTTGCGCCCGCGCGGCTTCTCCGGCGCCGAGTCACCCGGCGCGTAATGACGACCCATGAGAGCAGTGTCGCCCTTTCTGAAGGTGTGTTACTGCTGCTGACCCTGAGGACCCTGCTGGTCCTGGGGCCCCTGCTGGCCCTGCTGACCGCCGGCGAACTTCTTCGCGGCGTCCTGCGCCTTGTCCACCTGCGAGGCGTACTTGCCGCCGGTCTTGTCGTCGATGAAGTCGCCGGCCTTGTCGATGACGCCCGGGTTCTTGCCCAGCAGTTCCTTGACCTTGGTGATGAGGCTCGTGAAATCCATGCAGCCAGGCTAGCGGACGGTGGACCACCAGTCGGGCGGACCAGCGACGACGGGACCATCGGCACCGTCGACCCGGCCGCCCGGCATGGGGATGATCGTGGCGACCCCGGCCTCCTCGGCGGCGGCGAGAAGCCGTTCGACGGGCTCGGACCAGTCGTGGAAGGCCAGGTTGAAGGTGGCCCAGTGCACCGGCACCAGCGGGGCGCCCGGCTTAGCGATCATCGCGTGGATCGCGACGGCCTCCTCCGGATTGGTGTGCACGTCGGGCCACAGCGGGTCGTAGGCGCCGATCGGCAGCAGCGTGAGGTCGAAGGGCCCGAAGTGGTCGCCGACCAGCTTGAACCGCTCGGTGAAGCCGGTGTCGCCGCCGAAGAAGACGGCGTGCTCCGGGCCCACGAGCGACCACGACGCCCACTGCGTGGAGTTGCGGGTGAGGCCGCGGCCGGAGAAGTGCCGGGCCTCGGTGCACACCACCTTGAGGCTCTTCCCGCCGCGCTGCAGCACGTGGGCCTGGTCCCAGTCCAGTTCGACGATGCGCTCCTCCGGCACGCCCCAGGCGCGCAGGTGCCCGCCCACGCCGATCGGCACGCAGAAGGGCACGTCGCGGTCGCGGGTGAGCTCGTCGATCGTGGGCAGGTCGAGGTGGTCGTAATGGTCGTGGCTGATGATCACCGCATCGATCTCGGGGAGCGCACTCAGCGCGACCGGGACCGGGTGCAGCCGCGCCGGGCCGATGGTCGGCGACGGGGAGACCCGCTCGCCCCAGACCGGATCGGCGAGGATGCGGAAACCGTCGACCTCGATGAGCACGGACGAGTGCCCGTACCAGGTGACGGCGAGGTCGGAGGCCTGCTCGGGGCTCGGGTCCGCGGCCAGCGGGATCGGGCCCGACGGTGCGCCCAGGCCGTGCCGGGCGCGCCCCACTACGCCGCGCGCGATCTTGGCCGCGTCGAAGCGCTGGTGCGGGCTGTCCGGGTCGGTGTTGGTGTAGACGGTGTCGACCTGCGCGCCCATCGACCGCTTGAGGCCGTTGGCGGCGCGGAGCCCGGCGGCGCCGGCGATCCCGGCGGCCGCACCCGCGACGAAGGTCGCGGCGGTGCTCAGCCGCATGTCAGCGCCCCTGAAAGCGCGGCTCGCGCTTCTCGATCCGGGCCATGATGGCCTCCTTGAGGTCCTCGGAGTCCCAGACCGCGTGCAGACGGGCCTCCTCGGCCTCGGTCAGCGGTTCGACGGCGACGTCGGACTTGAACAGCGCCTTGTAGTTCTGCAGCGACAGCGGCGCGAGGCCCGCGATGCCGCGCGCGAACTCCAGCGCCGCCTCGCGGTCGCCGATCGCGTTGGCGAAGCCCAGCTCGGCGAGCTTCTCGGCGTCGATCTTCTGCGCGGCCATGAGCACGCCGCGGGCGTGGCCGCCGCCGACGAGATCCTCCAGGCGGCGCAGCGTCCACTTGTCGATCGTGACGCCCAGTTTGGCCGCGGGGATGGCGATCGTCGCGCTGGGGTCGAGCACGCGCAGGTCGGCGACCATCGCCATCTGCACGCCCGCCCCCACCGCCGGGCCGTTGAGCGCCGCGACCACGATCTGCTTCATCGCCTCCACCCGGCGGTAGAACCGGATGACCCGCTCCATGAAGCCCTTGTCGAGCACCGCCCCGGACCGCAGATCCGCCCCCGCGGAGAAGACGGTGCCCTGACCGGTGAGCACGATGACGAAGACCCCGTCGGCCTCCGCGCGATCGAACGCCGCCTCCAGGCCGTCCATGATCTCGGGGTTCAGAGCGTTCCGCGCTTCGGGGCGCTGGAACTCGATGACGGCGACCTTCTCCTCCAGCGTGTAACCAATCATGGCCCGCAATCTACGCTACGGGGGTGAAGGATGTCGTCGTGGTCGGTGCTGGCCAGGCCGGGTTGTCGGCCGCCTATTTCCTTCCCAGGTTCGGGATCGACAACTCGATTGTGCTTGATCACAACTCGGGTCCGGGCGGCGCCTGGCGGCAGCGCTGGCCCTCGCTGACGCTCCGCGCGGCGAACCGCGTGCACGACCTGCCCGGGTGGGGTCTGCAGGACGCGCTCGGCACCGACTGCGATGACATTCCGGCCTCCACCGGCGTCGCGCAGTACTTCGGCGAGTACGAGAAGCGGTTCGGGATCGACGTGCACCGGCCCGCCCACGTCGCCTCGGTCTCGCGGACCGACGGCGGCTTCCTCGTCGCCGGGCACGGCGCGGAGGGCCCCTTCGAGTACCGCACCCGCGCGGTCATCAACAGCACCGGCACGTGGGACAGCCCGTTCTGGCCGACCGTGCGCGGCGCCTCGTCGTTCCGCGGGACGCAGCTGCACGCGCACGACTACCGCACCGCGGAGCCCTTCGCCGGGAAGACGGTGGCCGTGGTCGGCGCGGGCATCACGGCGGTGCAGCTGCTACTGGAGATCGCCGAGGTCGCGGACACGCTGTGGTTCACCCGCCGCGAGGTGCAGTGGGACGACACCCCGTTCGACCCGTCGAAGGGCCGCCGGGCGGTCGCGCGCGTCGAGGAGCGGGTGCGGGCGGGCCTGCCGCCCGGGTCGGTGGTCTCGGTGACCGGCCTGCCGCTGACACCCGCGATGCGCGCCGGCATCGACGCGGGGATCCTGGTCCGGCAGCCCATGTTCCGCGAGCTCACGCCCGACGGTCCGCTGCTGGCCGACGGCACGCAGGTGGCCGCGGACGTGATCCTGTGGTGCACCGGCTTCCGCTACTCGATGGATCACCTGGCGCCGCTGAACCTGCGCTCCCCCGGCGGCGGCATCGTCATGACCGGCCGCCTCGCCACTGAGGTCGCCGGCGAGCCGCGGCTGCACCTGCTGGGGTACGGCCCCTCCGCGTCGACGATCGGGGCGAACCGAGCGGGGCGCGAAGCGGCGCGGGCGATCGCGGAGGTTGTTGGCGAGTCCGGCGGGCCTGGACCGCGCCGGGGGGAGAACTGACGTGCGGGCGGCTCCCCGACCGTCGAACCCCGGGAACCGCGGAGCGGCCCCGGGGCAACGGCGATCAGCGCAGGTTGAACTCCGCGGGGTTCGGGCCGATCCGCTTGCCGGAGATCGCGCTGATGCGGGCGACCTCGTCGTCCGACAGTGAGAAACCGAAGACGTCGAAGTTCTCGGCGATGCGCGCGGGGGTCACCGACTTCGGGATCACGACGTTGCCCAGCTGCAGGTGCCAACGCAGGATCGCCTGCGCCGGGGTCACGCCGTGGGCGGTGGCCACCTCGACGACGGCGGCGTCGGTGAGCGACTCGCCCTGCCCCAGCGGCGACCACGCCTCGGTGGCGATGCCGTGCTCGGCGTGGAAGGCGCGCAGCTCGTCCTGCGGGAGCCCCGGGTGCAGCTCGATCTGGTTGACGGCCGGGGTCTCGCCGGTCTCGTCGATCACGCGGCGCAGGTCCTCGACGCGGAAGTTGCTGACGCCGATGGCCTTGGCCCGCCCCTCGTCGCGGATCCGCTGGAAGGCCTTGAAGGTGTCGACGAAGCGGTCGTACTCGGGCACGGGCCAGTGGATGAGGTAGAGGTCCACGTAGTCGGTGCCGAGCCGCTCGAGCGAGCCGTCGAAGGCGCGCAGCGTCTCGTCGAATCCCTGGTCCGAGTTCCACAGCTTGGTGGTGAGGAAGACCTCGTCGCGGGCGAGACCGCTCTCCGCGATCGCGCGGCCCGTGCCCGCCTCGTTCTCGTAGACCTTGGCCGTGTCGATGGACCGGTATCCGACCCGCAGGGCCTCCGCCACGGCGTCGCGGGCACCGTCGTCCGGCACCTGCCACACGCCGAAGCCGAGCTGAGGGATCGAGGTTCCGTTATTGAGCTTCACGTTCGGTACGGTCATGGCCCGAACAACGCGTCCGCGACGCTCGGTGTTCCCAGTAACCTGAAATCCATGGCGATCACGGCGCAGGACCTCATCGATGCGATCCTCGACCGCGGCACCTTCACCAGTTGGGACGGCCCCCTCCCGGACGTCATGCCCGACGCGGAGTACGCCGCCGCCCTGGAGCGCGCGCGGGAACGATCCCACCACGACGAGGCGGTGATCACCGGCGAGGGACGCATCCGCGGCCAGCGCGTCGCGCTCATCGCGTGCGACTTCGCCTTCCTCGGCGGCTCCATCGGCGTGGCCGCGGCGGAGCGGATCGTCACCGCCGTCGAGCGCGCCACCGCCCTGCGGCTGCCGCTGCTGGCGACGCCCACCTCCGGCGGCACACGGATGCAGGAGGGCACCGTCGCCTTCCTGCAGATGGTCAAGATCTCGGCGGCCGTCACGCTGCACAAGCAGTCGGGCCTGCCGTACCTCGTCTACCTGCGCGATCCCACGATGGGCGGCGTCTTCGCGTCGTGGGGCTCCCTCGGCCATGTGACGATCGCGGAGCCGGGCGCGCGGATCGGTTTCCTCGGCCCGCGGGTCTACGGGGCCCTGCGCGGCGAGCCCTTCCCCGACGGGGTGCAGACCGCCGAGCACCTCTTCGAGCGCGGCCTGATCGACGGAGTCGTACCGCTGCGGTTCGTCCGGCTGCTGGCGCACCGCACGCTGCGGGTCCTCGCCGGCGCGAAAGACGCCGATCCGCTGGCGCCGCACCTGGGCGTGCGCGAGGAACTCGACGCCGCCGACGACGACACCCCCGCGTGGGAATCGGTGCGGATCAGCCGCGAGCCCGACCGCCCCGGCGTGCGCGCCTTCCTGCGGCACTCGGCGACGGACCGGCTGCCCCTGTCCGGCACGGGCGAGGGCGAGACCGACCACACACTGCTGCTCTCGCTGGCCCGGGTCCAGGGCTATCCGTGCGTCGTCGTCGGCCAGGACACGACCCGCGCCGAGGGCGGCGCGCTCCCCCTGCTCGGCCCGGCGGCGCTGCGCGCGGCCCGGCGCGGCATGCGGCTGGCCGCCGAGCTGAACCTGCCGCTCGTGCTCGTCATCGACACCTGGGGCGCTGCGCTGTCGCCCGAGGCGGAGGAGGGCGGCCTGGCCGGCGAGGTCGCGCGGAGCCTGTCCGACCTGGTCACCTTGAAGGTCCCGACGGTGTCGGTCCTGCTCGGCCAGGGCACGGGCGGCGGCGCGCTCGCGATGCTGCCCGCCGACCGGGTGCTGTGCGCGCAGCACGCCTGGCTCGCCCCGCTGCCGCCCGAGGGCGCGAGTGCGGTGATGTACCGGGACGCGGACCACGCCGCCGAGATGGCGGAGCGCCAGCGGATCCGCTCCGCCGACCTGCTCGCCGACGGCATCGTCGACCGGGTGATCCCCGAGCGTCCGGACGCGGCCGAGGAACCGACGGAGTTCTCCCGCCGAGTCGGGCTCGCGGTCAGTGAATCCCTCGCGGAGCTCTCACTCATTCCCGACTCGATCCGGATCAGCCGGCGGCTGGACCGTTACCGGTTCCTCGGCGGACGGGCCTGACCCTCACCCGGCGACGGTGACGCCCCACTGCACGCGGGTGGCGTCCACCGTCGTCGCGGTCACGGTGACCGGGTGGCGGATGCCGTGGGCGATCATCACGCAGCTCTGGCGCGCCCCGACGACGCCGGGAAGCGCCCCGTCGCACCGGACGCGATCGACCGGGTGCTGCCGTGCGAGAACCTCGCGCGTGCGCTGCTCGAGCTCGGCGACGGGCACGCGCTGCCCCGACTCGGGCACGCCCGAGACGACCGAGTTCCAGTTCACCCGCTCGCCGTCGACATCGGTGACCTTCAGCGCGACGGCGAAGTTCTCACCACCGCGGCTGAGCGTGCAGGACTGCGCCGCGCCGACCTGGGCCTTGAGACCGCCTTCGCAGTGCAGGGCGTCCGACGGTGCCGCGGCGACCTGCGCGAGCGTGCCGGACTCGACCTGCGACCGGTCGATCTCCGCGGGCGCGAACATCGTCCAGCACGCGGCCACCGCGACGCCGGCACCGCCGACGACCACCGCCGCAGCACGCAGACCCATGACCACTCGTTTCCGTGACTAAACTCCGTCTTCACCATGCGTGAATTGAGTGTATTGAATCACGGACGGGTTGCGATCTCAACACGAAGACATGTCGTGTCGCTACGCCCACCGGACGCGCCGGGCGTCAGCCGGCCAGGGTCAGCACCACGAGTACCGCGTTGAGCACAACGATCAGCGCCCCCGCCAGCGCGGACGCCCACCGCAGGGGCGGCCGGTCGACGAACTCCCCCATCAGCGCCCGGTCGGACGTGTAGCGCCGCAGCGGCAGCAGCGCGAACGGGATGCCGAAGCTCAGCACCACCTGCGAGATGATCAGCGCCTGCGTGGGCGGCACACCGATCGCGAGGACGCCGATCGCCGGGACCATCGTCACCAGGCGGCGGACCAGCACCGGGATCCGCTTGTGCAACAGCCCCGCCATGATGGTGCCGCCGGCGTAGCTGCCGACCGACGTGGAGGCGAGCCCCGACGCGAGCAGCCCGACCGCGAACAGCCCGGCGACGATCGGCCCCAAGGCGTCCCGGACCGCGGCGTGCGCACCTTCTATCGAGTCGGTGCCCTCGACGCCGTAGAGGCTCGACGCCGCCAGCACGAGCAGGGCGATGTTCACGGCGCCCGCGATGATCAGCGCGAGGACCACGTCGATCCGGGTGACCTTGAGCAACCGGCGTGCGCGCTCGGCGCGCCCCTCCGCCGGCGGAGCGCCGTGTCGGTCGACGACGAGCGAGGAGTGCAGGTAGATGGCGTGCGGCATGACGGTCGCGCCGAGCATCGACGCCGCGAGCAGTACCGTCTCGGTGCCGTGCAGGCGCGGGACGAGCCCGCCGAGGAAGGCGGCACCGTCGGGCGGGGCAACGATCAGCCCCGCGAGGAAGCCGATCACGATGACGCCGAGCATCGTGATGATCACGAGCTCGAAGCGGTATTGCCGCCGGCCGTCGGCCAGGGTCAGCACCAGCGTCGAGATCACGCCGACGATGAGCCCGCCCCAGACCAGCGGCAGTCCGAAGAGGAGGTTGAGCGCCAGCGCGCCGCCGATCACCTCGGCGATGTCGGTCGCGGCCGCGACGAGCTCAGCCTGCCCCCAGAAGGCGAGGCGGGCCCGACGCGACAGCCGGTCCCCGAGCACCTGCGGTAGCGAACGACCCGTGACGACTCCGAGCTTCGCGGACTGGTACTGGATCATCACGGCCATCGCGTTGGCCAGCACCAGGACCCACACCAGCAGGTAGCCGTACTTCGCACCCGCGGTGACGTTGGCGGCCACGTTCCCCGGATCGACGTAGGCGATCGCGGCGACGAAGGCCGGCCCCAGCAGCATCAGCGCGCGCAGCGGGGGCCGTTTGCTCGGTACGACGGTGTCGGTCAGCACGCTGCGAGGCTATGCGAAAACATGATTTCGGTCAACCGAAACCATGCGTCGCGGGCAGTGAGAACCTGTGCGGCCCTACGCTGCACCCATGACGACTCGCGACCACGGCGATCCCGGCGACGCCCCCACCATCGCCCCGCCCCTGACGGATGTCGCCGAGCCCCGGCGCCCGTCCGCCGCCGAGGAGGCCCGCACCGTCGCCGCGGCCACCAACGTCGCGACGCTCGGGAGCCTCTCCGCCGACGGCGGGCCGTGGGCCTCGCTGGTCACCTACGGCCTGCTCGGCGGCGCTCCGGTGCTGTGCGTCTCGCACATGGCCGAGCACGGCCGGAACCTGCAGCGCGATCCGCGCGCGAGCCTGTCGATCGTCGCGCCCGACGCACCGTCGGACCCGCTCGCGAACGCGCGGATCACCCTGGCGGGCACTGCCCGCCGCCCCGAGGGCGAGGAACTCGCGGCGGCCCGCGCGGCGCACCTCGCCGCGGTCCCGGCCGCGAGGTACTACATCGACTACAGCGACTTCACCGTCTGGCTGCTCGAGGTCGAGCGGGTGCGCTGGGTGGGCGGCTACGGGCGGATGGACTCGGCGTCGAGCGCCGAGTACGCCGCGGCCGAGCCGGATCCGGTGATCCCGCAGGCCGCCGGGGCGGTGCGGCACCTCAACGACGACCACGCCGAGGCCTTACTGAACATGGCCCGGAAGCTCGGCGGCTACCCCGACGCGACCACGGCCCGGTGCGAGCGCGCCGACCGCTACGGCCTCGACCTGCGCGTGGACACCCCGCGCGGCTGGGCCGTCACGCGGGTCGGCTACCTCGCGCCGCTCAGCGCACCCGCCGAACTCCGGCAGGCCACCGTCGCCCTCGCGCGACTCGCAGCGCCCGCCGAATAGGCCGTCACTCGGCGGCGGGCGGCACCGTCGTGGTCGTGACGGGCTTCGCGACCGTCGGCTTCGGGGCGGGCGCGACCGGCTTCGGCGCGACGGTCGTGGTCGGCACCGGCGCGACCGTGGTCGTGACCTTCGGCGGGACCACCACCGGCGCCTGCGTGGTCGGCGCCTGCGTGACGACCGGGGCCTGCGTGACCGGCGGCTGCGTCGTAGTCACCCGCGGCGGCGCGACCGTGGTCGGCGCCGGTGCGACGGTGGTCTGCGGAACCGGAGCCACCGTCGTCGGCGCGACGATGACGGGCGGCGCGACCGTCGTGGTCGGCGCGGGCGCGACGGACGGGGCCGGCGCCTGCGTGGGCGCGACGGTGCCCGTGGGCACCACGGCCGTCGTCGGCGGGGTCACCTCGGGAGCGCCCGCGGGCGCCGCCGTCGACGCCTGCGGAGCGCCCGACGGCGCGGCGCCACCCGACGGCGCCGGGGCGCCCGAGGGCGCGACGGCGGCCGACGTGCCGGCGCCGCCGGTGGTCGCGGCCCCCGTGGTCGTCGTGCCGGTGGGGGTCTCGGCGCGGGCCGTGGTGCTCGGCGTGGCGACGGCGACGGAGACGCTGGTGCCGATCGCGGACTCGACGCCCGAGCGGCTCCCCGCCTGCACGGTGGCCCCCTGCAGCGCGGCGGCGACGGGCACCGTCACCGCGGCGTCCGTGTTCACGTTGCCGGCGACGGCCTGGCCGGGCAGGGCGAGCACCGGAGTCACCTTCGGGGAGGTCGGCAGCGGCTGCAGCACCACACCGGGCGCGACCGGCGCGGTCACCGTGGTCGTGGTGGTGGTCGAGGTGGTCGAGGTGACGGTGTACACCGGCGCGACGATCCGCCCCTGGTCGCGGACGTCGACCACGCGGCCCGGCGTGACCGCCCAGACCGGGTAGAACGGGTCGGTGTAGCGGGGGTTGACCCGGCGGTACGGGTTGGTGCCGATGTTGATCGTGATCGAGACGGAGATGATCGGCTGCGGCCGAGGACGCGTCCAGTCCCGCGGGTACACCCAGAACACGGGCACGTCGGCGCGGAAACCCGGATCGAACCAGGGCTTCGGGTAGCCCGGCCGAAGCCACGGGCGGGGCTGATCGGGCGTCCACGGCCGCACGCCCAGCTGGCGCCCGTAGAGCGACCAGCAGGTCTGCGTCTGCACCTCGATACCCGCGATCCAGGAGCCCCAGCGCCCCGTCTCGCAGACGGAGCGGTAGATGTCGATCTGCGGCTGCGTGTACTGCCACGGGCGGGTGTTCGCCGGGCGCGACATGGGCGCGGGCGGCGCGGGCTGCGGCGGCACCACGACGCCCGGGATCACCGGCGCCGGCGGGTAGTAGACGGTGGTGTTGTTGCTGGTGGACGTGATGGTGCCCTGCGGCAGGCCCGCGTTCACGGCGGCCTGGGCGGCGACCGGGTCGCCGACCATCATCACGTCCTTGGGCGGGGGCACAACGCCGTCGGTCTGGAAGGCGCCGGGGTTCGACGTGAACTGATCACCCGTGATCGGACTGAAGGCGACCGGCGAGTCCTCCTTCGACGAGTCCTTCCCGCACCCCGCGACGAGTCCCGCCACCGACAGGACCGCGACCGCTGCAGCTGAGACCCTCACCCTGTTCATCTGTCCTCCGACCCCGCTCGCCGGCGTGGATCGCGGCGATATACCCACATTCTTATCGGGTGACGCCGCGCACACCATCGTCGGGACGAGATCGGGACCAATTCGAGACAGACAGCGCCCCGTGGAACGCGGGCCGCCCGAGGCGTGGCAAACGCGAGAGCCCCGCACCGTCGAACGACGGTACGGGGCCCTGAGCAGGCTTCGACTACTTGACGCCGAGCAGGTCGATCACGAAGACGAGCGTCTTGCCCGACAGACGGTGACCGCCGCCGGCCGGGCCGTAGGCCAGGGCGGGCGGGCAGATCAGCTGCCGGCGGCCGCCGACCTTCATGCCGGGGATGCCCTCCTGCCAGCCCGCGATGAGGCTGCGCAGCGGGAAGTTGATCGACTCGCCACGGCTCCACGAGGAGTCGAACTCCTCGCCCGACTCGAACTCGACACCGAGGTAGTGCACGTCGACGACGCTGCCGGGCTGAGCCTCGGCGCCGTCCCCCACGACGATGTCCTTGATGACGAGCTCGGTGGGCGCGGGGCCCTCGATGAACTCGATCTCGGGCTTGGTCATTGACACTCCTTTGATCAGGCGGTGCAGGTTGTCGCGCCGGATGGGCGGCATCTACGCGCCGGGGTAGTCACGGGCGGTCGAGCCCGTGTAGATCTGCTGAGGACGGCCGATCTTGGTGGTCGGGTCCTCGTGCATCTCGCGCCAGTGGGCGATCCAGCCGGGCAGCCGGCCGAGCGCGAACAGCACCGTGAACATGCGCGTCGGGAAGCCCATCGCGCGGTAGATCAGACCGGTGTAGAAGTCCACGTTCGGGTAGAGCTTGCGCTCGATGAAGTAGTCGTCGTGCAGCGCGACGTCCTCCAGGCCCTTGGCGATGTCGAGCAGCTCGTCGGACACGCCGAGCAGCTCGAAGATGCGGTCCGCGGTCTGCTTCACGATCGCCGCACGCGGGTCGTAGTTCTTGTAGACGCGGTGCCCGAAGCCCATGAGCTTCACGCCGTCTTCCTTGTTCTTGACCTTGTTCATGAAGGCCGTGGTGTCGCCACCGGAAGCCTTGATGTCGTCGAGCATCTCGAGGACGGCCTGGTTGGCGCCGCCGTGCAGCGGGCCCCACAGGGCGTTGATGCCACCCGAGATCGACGTGAACAGGTTGGCGTTCGATGAGCCCACCAGGCGCACCGTCGACGTGGAGCAGTTCTGCTCGTGGTCGGCGTGCAGGATGAGCAGCATGTCGAGCGCCTTGACGATCTCCGGGTCCACCTCGTAGGGCTCGGCCGGGAAACCGAAGGTCATCCGGAGGAAGTTCTCCACCAGCGACAGCGAGTTGTCCGGGTACAGCATCGGCTGGCCGACGGACTTCTTGTAGGCGTAGGCGCAGATCGTCGGGAACTTGGCGAGCAGGCGGATGGTCGAGAGCTCGACCTGCGCCGGGTCGTTGTGGTCCAGCGAGTCGGGGTAGTACGCCGACAGCGCGTTGACCGCCGAGGAGACGACGGGCATCGGGTGCGCGTTGCGGGGGAAGCCGTTGAAGAACAGCTTGAGATCCTCGTGCAGCAGGGTGTGCCGCTGGATCTTCGCCGTGAACTCCGCCAGCTGCTCCGGGGTCGGCAGCTCACCGTGGATCAGCAGGTAGCTGACCTCGATGAAGGTCGACTTCTCCGCGAGCTGCTCGATGGGGTACCCGCGGTAGCGCAGGATCCCCGCGTTGCCGTCGATGTAGGTGATGGCCGACTTGCACGACGCCGTGTTCACGAAGCCGTTGTCGAACGTGCTGTAGCCGGACTGCGCGAGGAATTTACCGAGCGCGATGCCGTCTGCACCCTCGGTCGCCTTGACGATCGGCAGCTCGATCTGGCCGCCAGGGTAGGCGACCGTCGCGTTCGCGGTGTTGTCATCGGTGGACAATGTTCGTATCCCCTCGCTGTAGTCGGCGGATAAAAGCTACCTGGCTAGAACCTAGCGGTATCGCGGTTCCCCGCGGAAATCGGGCCGTCACCGGATGCCCCATTCGGTGCGCCACACGGCGCCGGGAACGAGCCGGATCACGTCGGTGCCGGTGTGGAG
This sequence comes from Tsukamurella sputi, assembly GCF_007858445.1. GTDB lineage: Bacteria > Actinomycetota > Actinomycetes > Mycobacteriales > Mycobacteriaceae > Tsukamurella > Tsukamurella sputi. The sequence goes on from NZ_VIGV01000005.1 coordinate 14,668, forward strand.
GGCGTTGCCCGGGGCGGACATCGGCTCCACCGCCAGGGCCCGGCCGCGGCCGGGGTATCCCTTGCCGTTGGCGGGGTCGGCGATGAAGACCTGGGCCCAGGGCAACGACGGTGCGGTCCACAGCTCCGCCTGCCCGTCCGGGCCGCGCACGACGTAGCGGCCCACGAGGTCCGTGAACGGGGTGTCGATCTGCACACCCTCGAGGGCGCGCGGCGCGCGGTAGTCGTACGGCGTCCCGTCGACGGTGCGCGGCGGACCGTCGGGCAGCAGGCGCCCGTCGAGGGGCTGCCAGAACCCCGCCCCGAGCTCGAGGGTGCAGGCGTCGACGGGGGCGTCGCCGACCCGCAGGTAGGTGTGGAAGCCCACGGCGAGGGGCAGGTCCCGCGTGCCGGCGTTCCGCGCCTCGAAGGTGCAGGTCAGCCCGTTATCGCCGACGCCGTAGCGGATCCGCAGGTGCAGGTCGAAGGGCCAGCCGGGGTGCCGCCCGACGTCGAGGACCAACGTCACCGCGTCGGCCGCGATCTCGACGTCGTCCCAGTCGACGCGGCGCACCAGCCCGTGATCGGCGGTACCGGTGACATCGCTGGTGACCTCGAGGTGGTGCACCTCGTCGTCCCAGGTGTAGATGCCGTCCTCGGTGCGGCCCGGCCAGGGCGCGAGGACCAGGCCCGCGGACAGGGGCGGCTTCTCGCCGAGCGGCCACTCCTCCGTGAGCGCGACGCCGTCGCGGCGCAGGCCGCGCAGCCCCGCGCCGGTCCGTGCGATCTCCGCGACGTAGCCGCCGGCCGCGATCGTGAAGCCCGGTTGCACCGACATGGCCGCAATCCTACGGGCGGTCGACGGTGCCGCGAGCGGCGTCCCGTCGTCCGGTGCCGGTTGCAACCCCGCGCAACCTCAGCGGGCGAGCGTCCCCGCGACGACGGTCGCGACGGCCGCGTGCAGCGCGGGCACGAGCTCGGTCCGGAAGACCGCGAGTTCCGGGGCCACCAGGTACGCGGATTCGCAGATCCGCGACTGCTCGGACTGCACGTAGAGGGCGCCCGACAGGGTGAGGATCGTCGAGCACACGGCGGGAGCACGATCGCCGAGCTCGGGCACCGCGCGGGTGAGCACGCCCGCCATCATCTCGATGCCGGCGAGCGCAGCGCGCTTGAACCGGACGATCGCCTCGGTGGAGACGTTGCGTTCGAGCACGGCGGCCTGCGCCGAGATCAGGTCGAGAAGGTCCGGCCGCGCGGCCGCGACGCGGGCGTAGACCGCGGCGAAGCCCTCGATCCGCTCGGCGAGCGGGGCGGCGTCGAGCCCCTCCGCCCGCCAGGCCTCGTCGAGCTCGTGGATGCAGCCCGCGGCGGAGCGCATCAGCACCTCGAGGAGCACTTCCTCGCGGGATTCGAAGTAGCGCAAGACGTTCGACTTGGCGAGGCCCACGCGGCGGCTGAGCTCACTGAGCGTCAGCGCCGCGACGGGCATCTCGCCGAGCATGCCCGTGGCGGCGGCCAGAATCGCCTCCCGGCGCTCCCGCCGCTGCTCCGCACTGCGCGCCCGCTGGAATCCCACGGATCGATTTTACAGACCGTCGGTCTCTTGACAGCAGAACGGCGGTCTCTTAGCGTGGAGCCACAACAGACCGGCGGTCTTTTAATCGCCGTGGACACCCGAGGAGTACGCATGAGCTGGACCGAGAACGACGTTCCCACCCAGGCCGGACGGGTCGCCGTCGTCACCGGCGCCAACACCGGGCTCGGCTTCGAGACCGCCCGCGTGCTCGCGCAGAAGGGCGCCGAGGTGGTGCTCGCCGTGCGCAACACCGACAAGGGCGCCGAGGCGGCCCGGCGGATCACCGCCGCCGCCCCGGGCTCGACGGTGCGCGTGCAGCGCCTCGACCTCGGCTCGCTCGCCTCGGTGCGCGACGCGGCCGCGGAACTGCGGGAATCCACCCCGAAGGTGGACCTGCTGATCAACAACGCCGGCGTGATGTACCCGCCGAAGCAGACCACCACCGACGGCTTCGAGCTGCAGTTCGGCACCAACCACCTCGGCCACTTCGCGTGGACGGCGCAGGTGCTCGACCTGCTGCTGGACGTGCCCGACTCGCGCGTGGTCACCGTCGCCAGCCTCGCGCACCGCATCCGCGCGGCCATCCACTTCGACGACCTGCAGTGGGAGCGCTCCTACGAGCGGGTCGCGGCGTACGGGCAGAGCAAGCTCGCGAACCTGCTCTTCCACTACGAGTTGCAGCGCCGCCTGCAGGCCCGTGCCGCCGAGCGGGGCACCGTGGCGATCGCGGCGCACCCGGGCATCGCCGACACCGAATTGATCCGCAATCTCCCGGCCGTCCTGCAGAAGGCTCAGGTCGTCGCTCCCCTGTTCTCGCACGATGCCGCGCACGGCGCCCTCGCGCAACTGCGCGCCGCGACCGATCCGTCCGCCCTCGGCGGCCAGTACTACGGTCCCGACGCCGTCGGCGAGCGCCGCGGAGCGCCGAAGGTCGTGACGTCGAGCGCGCAGTCCTACGACCTGGACCTGCAGCGTCGCCTGTGGGCGGTGTCCGAGGAGCTCACCGGAGTGTCCTTCCCCGTGTAGCGGGCGGGATGTCCGCGCTCAGCCGATGATCGTCGCCAGCCAATCGCCGCGGATCTCGACCTGTGCACCGCCCCGCAGCACCGTCGGGGTGCCGGTGCCGTCGGCCGCGGCCAGGAGCTTGAGGTTCGCGGCGCCCACGGCCTTGCCGTCGATGCCGGTCGTGCCGGTGCGGATCTTCGTGGTCACCGCATCGGCGCTGCCGGACGCGCCCGCGATGGTGGCGATCTCGGCATTGGTGAGATCGCTGGACCCGCTCTCCTCGGGCTGCGAGAGGAACATCGAGGTGAGGAAGCCGAGCGTCGCATCGGTCCCGCTGCTGCGCCCCACCTCGAGGAAGGCCTGCAGCGCCCGCGAGGAGTAGTCGCCGCTCGCCGAGAGCCGGTCGAGGAAGCTCACGGGCCGGTACTCGACGGTGAGTTTCCCGGTCCGGACGGCCGCCGTGATATCCGCGCCGTACCTCGTCTCGAAGTTCTTGCAGGCGGGGCACAGGAAGTCGAGGTAGACGGTGATCGTCGGCCCGCCCGTCCCGACCTTCACCGCACCGTCGGACGACCCGCTGCTCGTGCCCGCCTCGCCCGACGGTGCCGCGACGGCCGTGCCCGCGACGGTGCGCGCACAGCCGGACAGCGCGAACAGCGCGACGAGCACGGCCGCGACGACGGAGAGCATCCGTTGCGTTCTCATACCGCGAAGGATACGGGTGGTCAGCGGGTGACGCGGTAGCGGACGAAGGCGGGCACGGCCAGCGCCGCGAGCACGGTGAAGACGATCACCAGCACGCCGCCGCCCGCGGCGGCCATGGCCGCTCCGGCGGTGGCGGCGGCCGCGCCGTGCAGCGCGTCGCCGATGCGCGGGCCGCCGGCGACGACGACGGTGAAGACGCCCTGCAGCCGGCCCCGGACGTCGTCGGTCGCAGCCTCCTGCAGCATCGTCGTGCGGAAGGCCGCGGAGAACATGTCGGCCGCGCCGCCCAGCGCGAGCAGCACCAGCGCCGCCCACAGCCAGCCGAAGTGCGCGGCCAGGCCGAAGCCCGCCATCGCCGCGCCCCACAGCACGATCATCACGATCACGGCGAAGCCCTGCCGGGAGACGCGCGACGTCCAACCCGAGAGCACCCCGCCGAGGACCGCGCCGACGGACATCGCCGCGAAGAGCGCACCGAACACCCAGCCGCCCTCCATCGGATCGCCGAAGTTCTCGTGCGCGATCTGGGGGAACAGGGCGCGGGGCATGCCGAAGACCATCGCGATGATGTCCACCACGAAGCTCATGAGCAGCACCTTGTGGCCCGCGAGGTACCGGAAGCCGTCGATCACGGAGCGCAACCCCAGCGACTGCCCCTTGTCCTCGGCCTTGATCGACGGCAGCTTCCACACCGCCCACAGGGTGAGCATGAGCGACGCCGCGTCGAGCGTGTACAGCCAGTGCACGCCGATGACGGGGATCAGCGGGGCGCCGAGCATCGGGCCGGCGATCGCACCGAACTGCATCACGGTCATGTTGAGCGAATTCGCCGCCGGCAGTTGCTCGGGCGGCACGAGGCGCGCGTAGATCGCCGAGCGGGTCGGCTGATTCACACCGAAGAAGGCCTGCTGCAGAGCGAAGGCGCACAGGATCAGCCAGACGTTGTCCGGCAGCACCGCCAGCAGCAGGGCGGTGCCCGCGAGCCCCAGGGTGGTGCCGATGATCACCAGGCGGCGGTCGAGCGCGTCGGCGATCGCGCCGCCCCACAGGCCGAAGATCACGAGCGGGACCAGGCCGAAGACGCCGGTCAGGCCGACGTACGCCGACGATCCGGTGATGGCGTAGATCTGCGCGGGCACGGCGACGGCCGTGAGCTGCGCCCCGATGACGGTGACGACGCCCGTCCACCAGAGGCGCCGGTAGTCGGGGTTCTGCAACGGCCGGGTGTCGGCCAGGAGTCTCGGCACCGAAAGATCCTACGACTTCCTCAGGATCCTTCGCGACTCCGCGGGAGGAAACAGGTCAGGGCTGCAGGCGCACCGGCGCGTACTCGGGTGCGACGAGCCGCACCCGGTTGTGCACCCGGTTCTCCCGTCCCTGCCAGAACTCGACGACCTGCGGCGCGATCCGGTAGCCGCCCCACTCGGGCGGCACGGGCACGTCCTGCCCCTCGAACCGCGCTTCGACCTCGGCGAAGCGCTCCGCCATCTCGGCCCGGGAGCCCACCGGCCGCGACTGGTCCGACGCCCACGCCCCGAGCTGCGAGCCGCGCGGCCGCTGCGCCCAGTAGGCGGCGGTCTCGCCCGGCGTGACTTTCGTGACCGACCCCCGCACGTGCACCTGACGGTGGATCGCGATCCACGGGAAGGTCACGGCCGCGACGGGATTCGCCTCCACGGCGCGGGCCTTGTCGGAGCCGTAGTTGGTGTAGAAGACCACGCCCCGCTCGTCGAGGCCCTTGCACAAGACGGTGCGCGTGGCGGGGAGTCCGCTCCCGTCGACGGTGGCCAGCACCATCGCGTTGGGCTCGGGCGCACCGGCGGCGACGGCCTCGTCGAACCAGGAGCGCCAGAGAGCCACCCAGGCGGCGCCCCCGTCCCCGATCAGATCCTCGGGCTGCAGGTCGAAGGAGTCGCCGTCGTACTTCTCGCGCATCGCAGACAGGTCCACCGCACTAGGGTAGCGACCATGACTGAGATTCCCGGCGGGCTCGAAGGCGTCGTCGCGTTCTCCACCGAGATCGCGGAGCCGGACAAGCAGGGCGGGGTGCTGCGGTACCGCGGGGTCGACGTGGCCGACCTGGTGCGTGACCGGGTCACCTACGGCGAGGTCTGGGGCCTGCTCGTGGACGGCGAGTTCGGCAACCCACTGCCCGCGGCGGAGCCCTTCCCCCTGCCCATCCACAGTGGCGACGTGCGCGTGGACGCACAGGCCGGGCTCGCGATGCTGGGCCCGCTGTGGGGCTTCGAGCCGCTGCTCGACATCGACGACGCCACCGCGCGCGAGAACCTCGCCCGCGCCTCGGTGATGACGCTGAGCTTCGTCGCCCAGTCCGCCCGCGGGCTGGAGCGCCCCGCGGTGCCGCAGCGGATCATCGACCAGTCCCCCACCATCACGCACCGGTTCATGACGCGCTGGCACGGCGAGCCGGACCCCGACCACGTGCGCGCCATCGACGCCTACTGGGTCGCGGCCGCGGAACACGGGCTCAACACGTCGACGCTCACGGCGCGGGTCATCGCCTCGACGGGGGCCGACGTCTCGACGGCGCTCTCGGGCGCGGTCGGCGCACTGTCCGGCCCGCTGCACGGCGGCGCACCGTCGCGCGTGCTGCCCATGCTCGACGAGGTGGTCCGCACCGACGATCCCCGCGGCGTGGTCACGTCCCGGCTCGACCGCGGCGAGCGGATCATGGGCTTCGGCCACCGCATCTACCGCGCCGAGGATCCACGCGCCGACGTGCTCCGCTCGGTCGCGCGCGATCTGCACGCGCCCCGGTACGAGGCGGCCGCAGCCCTGGAGCGGGAGGCGAACGCCCTGTTCGCCGAGCGGCGGCCGGACCGGGCGATCTCGACGAACGTCGAGTTCTGGGCGGCCGTGATCCTCGACTACGCGGGCGTGCCCCCGCGCATGATGCCGGCCATGTTCACCTGCGCCCGGACCGCCGGCTGGTGCGCGCACATCCTCGAGCAGAAGCGCGCGAACAAGCTGATCCGCCCGTCCGCCCAGTACACCGGCCACGGCCCGCGGCAGCCGGAGGACGTGCCCGGATGGGACACCATTAGGCTTTAGGGCATGACGATCGAGATCCCCGCCGCGCTCAAGCCCGTCGACGGTCGCTTCGGCTGCGGCCCGTCCAAGGTCCGCCCCGAGCAGCTGCAGTCGCTCGTCGACACCGGTGCCTCGGTGTTCGGCACCAGCCACCGCCAGGCGCCCGTGAAGAACGTGGTCGGCCGCGTGCGCGAGGGCCTGAAGGATCTGTTCAGCCTTCCCGAGGGCTACGAGGTCGTGCTGGGCAACGGCGGCACCACCGCCTTCTGGGACGCCGCGGCCTTCGGCCTCATCCGCGAGCGCAGCCAGCACTTCACCTACGGCGAGTTCAGCAACAAGTTCGCCTCGGTCGCCAAGGGCAACCCGTTCATCGGTGATCCGATCGTCGTCTCGAGCGACCCCGGCTCGGCTCCCGAGCTCGTGGCCGATGGTTCCGCCGACCTCATCGGCTGGGCCCACAACGAGACCTCGACGGGTGTCGCGGTGCCGGTCAGCCGCCTCGCGGGCAGCGAGAACGCGCTGATCGCGATCGACGCCACGTCGGGCGCCGGCGGCCTGCCGGTGAACGTCGCCGACACCGACGTCTACTACTTCGCGCCGCAGAAGAGCTTCGCCGCCGACGGCGGCCTCTGGGTCGCTCTGATGAGCCCCGCCGCCCTGGCGCGCGTCGAGGAGATCAAGGCCTCGGGCCGCTACACCCCCGAGTTCCTCTCGCTGCCCATCGCGGTGGACAACTCGAGCAAGAACCAGACCTACAACACCCCCGCCCTGGCCACGCTGCTGCTGTTCGCGAACCAGATCGAGTGGATCAACGGCAACGGCGGCCTGGACTGGGCCGTCGCGCGCACCAAGGATTCCAGCGACCGCCTGTACGGCTGGGCCGAGGCCAGCGAGTTCGCGACGCCCTTCGTCACCGACCCCGCGCTGCGCAGCCAGGTCGTCGGCACCATCGACTTCGACGAGAAGATCGACGCCGCCGCCGTGGCCAAGACGCTCCGCGCGAACGGCATCGTCGACACCGAGCCGTACCGCAAGCTGGGACGCAACCAGCTCCGCATCGGCATGTTCCCCGCGATCGATCCCGAGGACGTCACCGCTTTGACCAAGTGCATCGATTTCGTGGTCGAGCGCGTGTCGGCCGACGCGTAGCGAATCGAAGAACTACCCTTGCACCATGCAGGAGCTGCGGGTTGTGGGACTGGACGACGACGGGACGTCGGTGGTCTGCGAGGGCCCCGCGGGACGGTTCCGCCTGCCGATCGACGACACATTGAAGGCAGCCGTGAGCGGTGAACTCGGAAGCGGTACCCAGACGGAACTCGAGCTGGGTGCCGACCTCTCGCCGCGGGAGATCCAGGCCCGCATCCGCGCCGGCGCCACGATCGAGGAGATCGCGGAGTTCACGGGCGCCCCGAACCACCGGATCAAGCGCTTCGCCGGCCCGGTGCTGCTGGAGCGTTCCCGCGCGGCGGAGATGGCGCAGCTCGCCCATCCCGTACGCGGTGACGGCCCGATGCACGCCACGCTCGCCGAGGTGATCCGTACCGCCCTGGCCGAGCGCGGCCACGCCGACACCACCGAGTGGGACGCCTTCAAGGGCGCCGACAACCGGTGGGTCGTCTCGATCAGCTGGAGCGTCGGCAAGTCGCGCAACCAGGCGCACTTCAAGTACGCGCCGGGCGCGCACGGCGGCACCGCGAGCCCCGTCGACGACACGGCGCGCGGCCTGCTGGATCCCGATGCGCGGCAGGGCCTGCGCAGCATCGACCGATCGGGCGACGAGCCGCTGCGCGCCGTCCCCGGCCCCGTCGCCCCGGGCCCCGTCGCCCCGGGTCCCGTCGTGGAGGGCAGCGTCGAGGAGCGGCGGCCCGCGCAGGCGCCCGCCGCCGCGGTCGGCCAGCACGGTCGTCGCCATCCGGAGATGCCGTCCTGGGAGGACGTGCTCCTCGGTGTCCGCGGCGGGAAGAACGGGTAGGGCGTGGGCGCTACAGCTGCGACGCTCTGGTTCATCGACGTAGCCGAGCCGAAGGGCCTCCTGGCGATCGTCGGGCGTCCCGACGAGGCGGCGTCCCGGGTGATCGCCGAGCAGGTGCTCGGCGGCCCGGTCATGGGTCGTCCCGAATCCCTTGCGCGGGCAGCGGATCCGCTGCCCGGGCACGTCTACGTCGCCGCCTGGGGCGGGCTGACGGTCGTGACCCATGAGGGCCTGCGCGTGGACCGGCCGAGCGCACTCGACGAGTCCTGGTGGAACCTGGTCCCCGCGCACCGCGCGTTCCTCCTCGTCGCGGATCCGGAGCGTGCCGTCGGCGGTTTCGCGCTGCGCACCGACGGTGCCCCCAAGCGGTCGTTCGCGGCGCACCCCGTCGACATCCTCGAGAACGAGGGCCTGCCCGAACGTTTCGAGGGTCCGTTCTGGGCCGGCGAGCACCCGCTCACCTACGCCGAGGGCGTGACCCCCGACCCGCGGGCCCTGCCCTTCCACCCGATGGAGTTCGCGGAGCAGGCCAATCGCGAGACCCTGGGCTTCCGGTTCACGCACCCGCTCGCGCCGACGGACCTCGATCCCGCCCGGATCCAGGTGATCGACTTCGTCCCCGCCTCGGGCGTCCCCGGGGAGGTCCCGCAGCAGGCGCAGGCCTACGGTCCCGACGGTACGCCGCAGCCCCCGGTCGAGCAGCGCGAGCAGGGCTACGAGGACCGCGGCAAGGTCCGCAGCTTCTTCGGTTTCTAGGGTCGTCGACGGTCCGCCGTCGGCTCGCGCGGGAGCGGCTCCGAATCCGCGGTTCGGCTCAACACGAGGCCGGATCCGGCGCGGTCAGCCATCCGCACCCGACATGCCGCCGCACGCTCGCGTCGGCGCAGGCGAGGTCGCGGCCGGTTCACCTACGAGCAGCATCTGAACTGCGTGTATGTGTGCCCCGCATCGCCTTCTGCGCGACTACTGCTGCCCGCGCGGCGCCGCTTCCTCGCCCGCAGCATCGGCCGACGCGCCCGCACCGTCTCCGGAACGCACCGCCGCGACGGCGGCGGACCGTCGCAGCGCGTACAGGCCGCAGAGGCCACAGGTGAGGGCGGAGACCACGCCGCCCACCAGCAGCGGCGCGGCGGGAGTGGTGACGTCGGCGATCGCGCCGAGCAACGGTGCGCCCAGCGGCGTGCCGCCGAGGAAGGCCAGCATGTAGATGCCCATCACACGGCCGCGGAACTCGGGGTCGACCGACAACTGCATGATGCTCATCGCCGACGTGGTGAAGGACATCTGCAGCAGCCCGACGACAACCAGCAGCACCGCCACGAGCCAGAACCACGGCACCAGACCCGCGATCAGCTGCACCACGCCGAAGGCGCAACCTCCGATCAGCGCGGTCCGCAGCGACGCGATGCCCGTGCGCCGCGCGGCCATCAGTGCGCCCCCGAGGGTGCCGACGGCGAGCATCGTCGAGAGCAGGCCGTAGGCGTCGGCGCCGAGGCCGAAGCCCTGCCGCGCGAGCAGCGAGAGCGCCAGCGGGAAGTTGATGCCGAAGGTGGAGACGAAGAACACCGCGACGATCACCAGCAGCAGTTCGCGCCGCCGCCGGACGTAGGCGAAGCCGGCCCGCAGCTGTCCCTTCGCGCGCGGCACGGGCGGCGCGGGGAACAACTCGTCCGGCCGCATCGCGAGCAGCGCCGCGACGATCGCGCCGGTGAAGACCGCGTTCACCGCGAACACCCAGCCCGTCCCCAGCCCGGCGATGAGCAGGCCCGCGATCGCCGGCCCCACGATACGAGCGGCGTTGAACACCATGGAGTTCAGGCCGATCGCGTTCGGCAGCAGCTCGGGCCCCACCATCTCGATGGTGAAGGCCTGCCGGAAGGGCCCGGCGACGGCCGTCACGCAGCCGAAGACGAAGGCGAGCACGAAGACGTGCCACAGCGCGACCACGCCGGTGAGCGTCAGCACGGCCAGCACCGCCGCGCACAGGGCCGCCGCGGTCTGCGTGATCATGAGCACGCGGCGCTTGTCGTAACGATCCGCGAGCAGGCCCGCCCACGCGGACAGAAAGAGCGTGGGGCCGAACTGGAGGGCCATCACCACGCCGAGCACCCAGCCGCGCCCGTGCGCGAGTTCCAGCACCAGCCAGTCCTCGGCGACGCGCTGCATCCACGTGCCCACCAGGCTGACCGCCTGGCCGCCGGCCCAGAGCCGGTAGTTCCTCGTTCGCAGGGAAACGAAGACGCTCGGCACTCATCCGATAGTAGACCTGAGTTTTCCGAAGGGTCTCAGACCAGCCCGTTGGACACCGCGGCGATCGCTCCGAGCCAGGCGAACAGGAGCGCGCCGGCGAAGCCCGCGCAGAACCACCGGGCCACCGGTCGCCGACGGTACGCCGACAGCACCGGTACCGCGCCGGCGGTACCCAGCGCGAGCAGGAACAGCCCCAGCCACCGGTTGACCGACATCACCGCCACGAACAGACCGGAGAGCACGCCCCCGGCGAGCAGCGCCACCACCACCGCGACCGCGGTGCCGGTGATCCACGGGGTGTACCGCGGCGGGCTCACGTGCGTGCGCGCTCGTAGAGCGCCAGCGCGGCGGCCGTCGCCACGTTGAGGGAATCCGTCCCCCGCGACATCGGGATCCGTGCGCGCACATCCGCTGCGGCCATCGTCTCCGGTGCCAGCCCCGGCCCTTCGGCGCCCACCAGATAGGCCACCCGGTCGGGGCCGCCCGCGACCGCCTCCGCCACCGTCGCCTCCCCCGACGGAGTCAGCGCCACCGTCCGGAAGCCGTGCTCCCCCAGCACCCCGAGGCCCGACGCGGGCCACCCGGTTGGCGGCAGGTGCGCGAACGGCACCAGTAGCACGTGCCCCATCGATACGCGGACCGCCCTGCGGTACAGCGGATCCGAGCAGCGCGGCCCGAAGAGCACCGCATCGGCGCTCAGGCCCGCGCCGTTGCGGAAGATCGAGCCCAGGTTCTCGTGGTCGTTGACCCCCTCGAGCACGACGACGGTGCGCGCACCGTCGAGCAGCTCCCCCGCGTCGAGCGGGTCGGGCCGGCGCGCGGCCGCGAGCACCCCACGGTTGAGGTGGAAGCCCACCACCTGCGCCATGAGCTCCGCGGTCACGAGGTAACGCGGCACCTCGGGGGCGAGGCCCTCGAGCCGCGCGAGCTTCGACTCGACGCCCATGATCGCGTGCGGAACGAAGCGGGAGGCGAGCATCCGCTCCACGACGGGTACCCCCTCGGCGAGGACCACGCCGCGGGCCAGGTCGGGCCGCTTGTCGGCGGCCGACAGATCGCGGAAGTCGCTCAGCCGCGGGTCATCCGCGCCGCGAATCGGATAAATCGGTTGCGCCTGCACCCCACCAGCCTAATATCGAACTACGTGATCGAGATCCGTACCGCCACCGAGTCCGATTGGCCGGAGATGTTCGCGCAGGACGTGCGCGCCTTCGGCTCCCCCTTCGAAGCCGAAGCGCAACCGCTGATCCGGCGCACCCTCGACCTGGACCGGTTCGTCATCGCGCGCGACACCACGGACGGCGCGCTCGTCGGTGTGGCGGGCTCCTTCGCCCTGACGCTGACGGTGCCCGGCGGCGCGCAGCTGGACGCGCCCGGCGTCACCTGGGTGTCCGTGGCGCCCAGCCACCGCCGGCTCGGCGTGCTGCGCAGCATGCTCGACGAGCTGCACGCCCGCTACCGCGCCGAGGGCGCCGCCGTCGCGATCCTCACCGCCAGTGAGGGCACCATCTACGAGCGCTTCGGCTATGGCGTCGCGACCTCGGTCGACGAGGTGACCATCGCGCGGCGCACCGCCCGGTTGCGCGACCCGCGACCGGGTCCGCTGCGCACCCGCGCCGTCGAAGGCGCGGCGGCGAAGGACGCCGTCGAGGACCTGTACCGCCGCTGGCACGCCGCCACCCCGGGATCGGCCTCGGCGGAGCAGTTCTGGGAGCTCTTCCACGCCGATCCCGAGTGGGCGCGCTGGGGCGGATCGGCCCGCCGGTACCTGCTGCACCCCGAGGGCTACGTCACGTACCGGGTGGACGAGAAGGACCGCGCACAGCTCGACGACGTCAAGGCGCTGACCGACGACGCGGCCGCCGACCTGTGGCAGACGGTGCTCGGCCTGGACATCTTCGACGAGGTGACCGCGGACCTGCCGTCGGATCACCCGCTGCGGGAGATGCTCGTCGATCCCCGGTCGGTGAAGGTCACCGACCACAAGGACCGGCTGTGGCTGAAGTTCCTCGACGTGCCGGCCGCGCTCGAGGCGCGGACCTACGAGTCCGACGGCGACCTCGTGCTCGGCGTCGACGGGCAGGCCTACCGGCTCGCCGTCGCCGGCGGCGTCGCGCGCTGCCGGGCGACGGACGAGACACCGTCGGTCACGATGACGGGCCCGACGCTGGCGGGCCTGTACCTCGGGGCCGTCTCGGAGAGCACGCTGGCCCGCGCCGGACGATTCGCCGGAGAAAGCACCTCGTTGCGGATTTTCGCGACACCGCGGCAACCGGAACTGGGCACGTCCTTCTAAATCCGGTCCGCACGATTCGTCCCATGAATAGGTAATAGACGGGAAAAGAAGAACGGCCCTATCGGAATCAATCCGATAGGGCCGTTCGATGGCGTATTCGTGAATCGGGTCTACTTCTCCTCGGAGGCGATCAATCCGTTGAGAATATCGACCGCTGCACCCAGCGTGGCGCGCTGCTCCGGTGCGAGCTCATCGAGCTTGCCGCGCAGCCATGCCTCCCGCGCCGCCGCCTCGCCCGTGATGACCTGTTCGCCCTCGTCGGAGAGGCTGACGATCACCTGGCGGCCGTCGGTGGGATGCGGCGCGCGGCGCACCAGACCGAGGTCCGCGAGGGAGGCGATCACCCGCGTCATCGACGGCGGTTGCACGCGCTCACGGGCCGCGAGCTGCCCGGGCGTGAGCGGCCCGTCGTTCGCGAGGGCGTTCAGCGCGGAGAGCTGCGTCAGGGAGACGAGCGAATCACGCCGCCGCCCACGCAAGTGGCGGGCGAACCGCACGGTGGCCAGAGCGAGTTCTCCCGCCAGCCGATCGTCATTCTCAGTCACGGCGCTAGACTACATCCGTCAGATTGTTTTCCGCGCATGAACCCCGGGAGTACCCGTGAGCCTTCAAGCGAACGAACCCGACCACGCGGTGACGGCGCCCGCTCTTCCGCGTGCGCTCACCGAACCGCGACCGGTCGTGATCGCCGGAACGGCTTTGTTCGCAATCGTCTTCGTGATCACGCTGCTCGCGCGGGAGACTTTCGGCCAGGCGTGGGTCGTGTGCGCCTGCGGCGTCGGCGTCGGCGTCCTCGGCGCCACCGTCCTCACTCTGCAGCGGCGGGCGGCCCTCCGGGGCGATCGGGGGGCGCAGCGCGGCCTGGTGTGATCACCTGTGCCCGCGCGGCCACCGCCCGCAGCACCAGCGCTCGCACCGCCAGCCCCAGCGCGGTCACCGCGAGCCCGATCGTCCAGCCCGCCAGCACGTCCGTCATCCAGTGCGCGGCCAGGTACACCCTGGTCAGGCCGATGGCGACCGAGCCCAGCGCCGCGGCGACGAGCGGCCACCGTCGGCCCGTGAGTGCGTACGCCGCGACCGCGAAGGTGGTGAACACCACCATCGAGTTCAGGGCGTGCCCGGACGGGAAACTGAGGCTGTCGATCTCGAGCATCCGCGGCGGGATCGTCGGGCGCTCACGGCCGAAGACGTTCTTCACCACGACCATCAGTCCGAGCCCGAACAGCTGGGTCAGCCCGCAGTACAGCGCCCATCCGGTGCGGCGGCGGTAGAGCAGGTAAAGGAAGCCCACGATCCCGATCGCGAACAGCGAGACGGTATTGCCCACGGTCGTGACCGCGCGCACCAGCGTGCTCAGGGTCTCCGTGCGGATCGACACCATCCAGTCCAGAACCGCCTGATCGAACGGATTGGGCCAGGCACCGTCTTGCATCACCATCCGCCCGACTGTACGTGCAGGACATCGTCGACGACGACGTACGGGACGCGCCGCTCGGTTCCGCCGACCGCGACCTCGAGCGGATCGTGGACCTCGACCTCCGCCGCGTCGGGCAGCTCACCGAGCGCCTGTGCGAGGGTGACACCGGGGTGCGCGCCGCGCGCGAAGCGCGCACCGGACCCGAGGATCTCCACCGGCTCGGATCCCGCCAGCGGCAGGTCCAGGGTGTCGGCGAGGTCCGCCGCCACGTCCAGCCCGCCGAAGACCAGCGCGTCCGCGGTGAACCGCGCGTGCTCCACATCGAGCACGGCCGCGGACTCCGCGTCGAGGACTTGCCCGTCGATACCCCGGACCCGGGCGGGCAGTTCAGCCAGGCGGTGGCCCGCGATAGCCCGGTGCGCGGCGATCACGACCGCCGGTGCGGGCGTGCGCGCCGGATCGGCGAGGGCGTCGGCGAGCACCTGGGCGTCGGCATCGGTGCGCACGGCGTGCAGCAGAGCGGCGCGCAGGCCCGGAGCCGACGGGTGCGTGCACGGGTCGAGCAGGCCCGCGAAGGTCGGATCGTCCGGGGACCGCAGGCGGCCGAGTTCCGTGCGGGTGTGCAGCCACCACGCCGTGTAGCCGTCCGGATCGTCCAGCACGCCGGGAAGTTCCGCGAGCAGCGCGTACGCGGGCTCCCAGTGCTCCACGAGGTCCAGGTCGCGGACCGCGATCAGCTCGTCGGGCTCCCCCGGCAGCTGCGCCCACCACTCGTCGGCACCGTCCAGCGTCGGATCCGGGTCGGTCGGGAGCGGCTCGCGGAGTACGCCGAAGGACCAGCCGACGCCGATCGCGCCCAGCGCCTCCGCCGGGAACCGCGCCTCGAAATCCGGGTCGACGGTGCCGTACGGGTGATCCTCCCCCAGTGCTTCCCGCAGGGGCGCGGCGGCCGCCAGCAGCTCGTCCGCGGGGTAGAGCGCGCCGTCGTCGCCCGGGACGGGGAGCAGGCCCAGGAAGTTCGGGCCGACGGTGCCGCCCTCGCCGAGCAGGCCCAGTACGGCCTCGGTGAGCTCGAGGTCCTCGTCGGTGGGTCCGGACTCCCAGTCGATGCGGCCCACCTCCTCGCGCAGCGCCGGGTCGCCCAGCAGGTCGACGGGGCTCAGCCTCCGCGCGCCCGCCCGTTCCAGGAGCGGGTGCTGCGCCGCGGGATGCACGATGCGCGCCCACGTGACGAGCGCGAGCGCCGCGGCCTCGCCCGCGACCAGCGATGCCCCACGGGCACCCGTCACCACGCGGCCGTCGGCGAGCGGCACCGGCAGCGCCCCGAGATCGTCCGCGGGCAGGCGCGCCTGGTCGAGCGCGGCGTAGAGCGCCGCGTACCAGGCGGGTTCGCGATCGCGCGGTGCGGCGTCGGCGAGGTCGGCGGCCGACAGCTCGCGCACCCCCAGCGCCACCAGTGCGGCGGCAGCGGGCGCCGAGGACAGCTCCGGCGGGACCAGCGGCAGGTACTCGGAGAGCAGCGCGGCGAGGTCCGCTGTCAGCCCCGGCAGCACCGCCGCGCGGTCCGGGCGCAGCCGCGCACCGTCGGGCCCGGGTACCCAGGCGTGCCCGCGCAGCTCGTCCTCGATCGCCTCGCGGAGCAGCGCGTCGACGGGGCCCGCGGGCGGACGGCGCGGCGGCAGCAGGCGCAGCGGGTCGGGCTGCGCGGCGACGAAGGCCGCGTAGCCCCGCGCCGCGAGCGCGACATCGGCGGCGGGGTGCAGGCGGCGGCGGTCGGGCGTCGTCGGAAGGTCCGCGATGACGCGCACGGGCAGCGACAGGGGCTCGTCGGTTCGCGTCGGCGCATGCAGGAACCGCGCGTCCGCGCCGATCACCCACCGCGCGTGCGGGCCGTGCCCGGTCACGAGATCGGGCGCCGTGAAACGGTCGTCGTCGACGGTGATCGCGACCAGCGCCGGCAGGTCGAGCAGCAGGTCCGCGGCCTGTGCGGCGAACTCGGCCAGCAGCGCGGGATCGGCGCCGACGAGGACGACCTCCGTGGCGAAGCCCGCCCGCGGCGGGGTATCCACCGGGTAGGGCAGCCGCATCGCCGCGACCTCGCCCCGCCCGGAGTCAGCGCGCGAGCGCTCCGCCGAGAACTCGATACCGCCGCCCGTCGAACGGATCTCGACGTGCTCGGTCACCGTCAGGACGGCGGCGAAACCCACGCCGAACCGGCCGACGGAACCCCCACTCGATTTCGGTGAGACCCGCAGCGCGGCGAGGGAGGCGACGCCCGCCTTCGACAGCGGGGCGCCGGTGTTGGCGACGTGCACACCGTCGGCCTCGGCCCAGACGGCCAGCTCCCCGGCCACCCCCGCGGCGGAGGCGGCGTCGGCGGCGTTCTGCGCCAGCTCGACCGCGACCCGGTCGCGGTAGCCCACGGTGACCAGATCACGCTCGGCGGCGAGATCCTCGGCGGCCCTGGTGGGCGAGTCGCGCCAGGCGGCGAGGGTCGCGCTGCGCAGCGCGGCGGTACCGAAGGGGTCGGCGGCCACGTCAGGCCTGCTCGACGGGCACCTTCTCGACGGCGCCGTCGTCATAGGGCTCGTACGCGGGGCTCCCCTGGCCCGACGGTGCCGGCACCGAGGAGTGCGCGCCGCAGCCGTAGTGCGCGTGCACGACGTGGCCGTCGGCGGAGTACTCGTTGCCGCACACCCCGAAGGCCGCGCCGAGCGCGCCCGCCAGCGGGAGGAAGAAGGCGCAGTCACCGCAGTGGTAGCGGGTGGCGCGGGCCATCTCGGCCTCGGGGCCGTAGTCCCCGGCCAGCCAGCGCTCGGCCGCGTCGATCCGGCCGAGGCGCGACATCACGCGCTCGAGGTTCACGCCGATCTCACCGGCGACATCGTCGACCGCCGGATCGCCGGACAGGACGTGGCCGGGCTCGATCCGCGCGTCCTGCTCGCGGGGCGGCAGCACGTCACCGGGGGCGAGATCGCCCGCGCGGATGCGCTCCTCCCACGGCACCCACTCGGGCGCGGTCAGGGAATCGGGGCCGGGCAGCAGCGCGGTCTCGGAGACCGTCAGCTCGCCGCCGGGCGTGGCGGCGATCACGGCGCACCACTGCCAGCCGCGGTACGCGGGCAGGTCCGCCTCGAAGTAGTGCGCCACGGCGAACTCGTCCTCGACGACCGTGGCGACGTGCGCGCCCACCCGGGCGCCCTCCTCGGCCTCCAGTACAGCGCGCGCGAGGTCGACCGCGGCGGCTGTCTGCAATGCGGAACTCACCCGTCCGATTGTGCCGGATGCCGGGGCGCCGCGGTACAACGGGGCGGCACACGCCCCTGACGACGGCACCGCGACGGATGCGGAACAATGGTTCGCGTGAGCAGTCATCCGGGGCAGCAGCAGTATCCCCCCGACGAGCCCCGGCGCCGCCCGGGGTCGCTGCCGCGTGCCCACAGCGGGCAGTCCGTGCGGCAGGGAGCGGGCGACGAGGCGCGCCCGCAGTACACGTCGAACCACCATCTCCCACCCCTCGAGGAGACCCCGACCGCCTCCGAGCGGCGCGCGGCCGAGGACGAGCAGCGGCGGATGCCGCGCAAGATCACCGTCACCCGGGTGGCGGCCATGCGCAGCCGCGAGATCACCGAGGCGGGGATCGCGAAGTGGCGGCAGGCCACCACGGCCGACGGTGCCGACAAGTCCGGCCTGACCGCGCTCACCTACCCGGTGATCCTGAACAACGCCGTCGACGCGGCGATGATGGTCGCGCTCGCCAACACCCTGTTCTTCGCGGCCGCGCAGGCCGAGTCCAAATCGAAGGTCGCGCTGTACCTGCTGGTGAACATCGCGCCCTTCGCGATCATCGCGCCCTTCATGGGTCCCCTGCTGGATCGGATCCAGCACGGCCGGCGGATGGCCCTCGCCGCATCCTTCGTGATCCGGGTGGCGCTGGCGATCCTGCTGATCACGAACTGCTCCTACGACCCGGTCGCGAACACCGTCAACTTCGATCCGTGGGTGCTCTATCCCTGTGCGCTGGGGATGATGGTGATGAGCAAATCCTTCTCGGTGCTCAAATCGGCGGTGGTGCCGCGCGTCCTGCCACCGTCGATCGATCTGGCCCGCGTGAACTCGCGGCTCACACTGTTCGGGCTGGTCGTGGGCTCGGGCGTGGGCGGCGCGATCGCCTCCGGCGCCGAGTTCGGGCTCAGCCGGATGCTGCACATCCCCGGCGGCATGTACGCGCTGATGATCTTCGCCATCGCGGGCGCCGCAGCGTGCATGCGGATCCCGAAGTGGGTGGAGAACACGTCGGGCGAGGTGCCCACCACGCTCTCCTACACCGGAGCGATGGCGCGCGACGCCGCGCGTGAATCCGCCCGCGGGGCCGCCGGCGGATCGGGCAGCGGGCCGGACGAGAGCGGGCGCGCGAAGCTGGGCGCGGCGTTCAAGAACCTCCGAGTGCCACTCGGCCGCAGCGTCGTGACCGGACTGTGGGGCAACACCACCATCCGGGTGCTCACGGGATTCCTCACCCTCTACATCGCCTTCTACAGCAAGGCGCAGCAGGCGACCGGCGGCTCCGCCACGGAGTCGCTCATGATGATCGGCGCGGTCGGCGCCGCGGCGGGCGTCGGCAACTTCATCGGCAACGGCATCGGCGCCCGGCTGCAGCTGCCGCGGCCGGCGCGCATCGTCGTGCAGGCGACCGTCGCGGCCACCGTCGGCGCGATCATCGCGGCCGTCTTCGGCAACCTCGTCGTGATCGCGGCCGTCACCTTCCTCGCGTCCGGCGTCTCCGCGCTCGGCAAGGTCTCGCTCGACGCGTCCATCCAGGACGATCTGCCCGACGAATCGCGCGCCTCCGCCTTCGGCCGCTCCGAGACCGCGCTCCAGCTCGGCTGGGTCGGCGGCGCGGCCCTCGGCGTGCTGCTCCCGCCGACGCTCTGGATCGGCTTTGCGACCGTCGCCGCGATCATGGTCGCCGGCACCGTGCAGACCGTCCTCACCTACCGCGGCGGCTCGCTGATCCCGAACTTCGGCGGCAAGCGCCCGGAACACGTCCCACCCACGATGAACGCGCACTCACGATGAACGGGGTCCCTCGATGATCAAGCCCAGCCCGAAGCTGCTCCTCGCCGGAGCGGCCTTCGTCGTCGCGGTGGCCGTCCTGTTCGCGTTCACCTTCGTCGCCGCCCTGAACAAGCGCGACGAGCCGAAGCCCCGGCCGGCGCTGCAGGCCACCGTCGGGAAGACGATGCTGGACGTCGCGCCGATGCAGTTCTGCACCAACGTCCAGGCGTCGCAGTGCGATGTCGCGCAGCGCCCCGTCAAACTGCCCGTCGAATTCGGACAGGCGATCGTGATCTCGCTGCCCGACTACATCACCGAGCGCCCGTGGTTCCTCACGGTCCAACGCTACGACGCGAAAAGCGGCCAGGCGAAGCTCGACACGATCACCCACGTCGATCCCGCATCGGCGACGCTGGTGCTCAAGTCGACCGAGGACCTGTGGGTCGCCGCCATCGAGATCAACGTGCCCTCGCAGTACCAGGACGCGTCGGGCAATCTCATCGCCCAGGCCGTCTGGGGCATCGACACGACGCCGAAGGACTACGCACTGGTCCAGAAGCCCTAGTCGCCGCGCATTCCGGGTGCGGGTGTGCGCCCGCACCCGTTCCGCCCGAGCACACCCGGTGTGCCGGGTGCGCTCGCGCATTGCAGGTGCGGGTGCCCTGTGGATGAGCTTCATGCCTGTGGATAACCGGTCTGCGACGCCGTTTCGGCAGCGTCGACTGCGATTGAATCACCGTATGGGGGAGATTCTTCCGCGGGCGCACCTGCGGGCCAACGGCTGGAGCAGTAACCGGATCACGAGCGCCGTCAGGGATCGGACGCTGATCCGCTCGGCGCGGGGCCTGTACGTCGTCGCGGGCGGTCAGGACTCCGCCGAGCTGTATCGGACCGAAGTCGTCGCGACCATGCAACGACGACGTGGGGCGGCCAGCCACCAGAGCGCAGCGGAGCTCCACGACATCCCCTATTTCGCGGCGGACCGGGCACTCGTGCACGTCACAGTCGATCAAGCGGGCGGCGGCGGCGAGCGCGGCAGAGTCTTCCTTCACGCACGGCCACTCCCAATGACGGACGTCGTCGAATCCGCAGGGGTCGCCGTGACATCGAGAGCGCGGACCGCGGTCGACGCGGCGATGACCGGAAACCTCGTCCGCGCGGTGATCGCGTTCGACGCGATCCGGCTCGTGCGGAGGTATCCACGGCCGCAGGACCCGACGCCGACTCCTGTCGCCGAGATCGAGGCCTGCATGGCACGGCTCGGACGGCGACGGGGTTGTGATGTCGCTCGCAAGGGACTCGCGCTGTCGGTGGAGAAGAGCGAATCCGCAGGTGAATCGTGGGCGCGGATGCAGATGCTCACCTGGGGAATCCCCGCGCCGGATCTGCAGGTCAGGTACGACTTGGGCGCGTCCACCTACTACGCCGACTTCACCTTCGGTCCTGCGCTCATCGGTGAGTTCGACGGCCGCGGTAAGTACGGCGACACCGACGAGGAGAAGGACGACGCTCTCGATCGGGAGAGGTGTCGCCAGCAGGAGTTCGAGACGGCGGGTTTCGAAGTCGTCCGCTTCGGCTGGCGGGTTCTCCAGCGTGAGGGTGCTCTGCGCGCCCTACTGGCGCCCTCACTGAAGCGGCACGGCCTCCTCGACGCCGGCTGACACCGGTCGTTCCGGATGCGTTTCGATGTCCGCACCCCTTCCGCGCGAGCGCACCCGGTACGCCGGGTGCGCTCGCGCATGTCAGGTGCGGATTCGTTCCCGCACCCGACGTGCCCGTCGGACCTAGGAGTCCAGCTCGCGGGCGATCTCGCGGAGCACCTTGGCGATCTGCTCGGACGCCTTGCGGTCCGGGTAGCGGCCCTTGCGCAGCTCGGGCTGCACGCCCGTGTCGAGCAGCTGGATCATGTCCTCGATCAGCACGTTCAGGTCCTCGGCGGGCCGACGGTCCGCCGCCGGCCGGCGGCCGCGCTGGGTACCCGCGCCGCGCGAGACGCTGGGCGCGGGCTCGAGCACGGTCACCGTCAGCGCCTGCGGGCCGCGACGTCCCGCGGCCATGCTGAACTCGACCCGCTGCCCCTGCTTGAGCCCTTCGGCACCGTCGGGCAGCGCCGAGGAGCGGACGTAGACGTCCTCCCCGCCCTCCTGGGAGAGGAAGCCGAAACCCTTGTCCGTGTCGTACCACTTGACCTTGCCGGTAGGCACTTCTCGTCACCCGCTCTGCACTAAGAACAACAAAACGCGCCCCGCGAACGGCGAGACGCACTGGGACTAGTCTAGAGGAATGGGCAAGTTCGTTTCCGGCGCCGTCACTGTCTCGATCGCACTCTTCGCGATCGGACTGATCGCGATCGCCGCCCTGTTCCTCACGCCGCTCATCACCGGCGGCACCACCGCCCCCACCTGGGTGTACGTGCTGACCCCGCTCGCCCCCGTCGGCTTCCTCGTGGGCGTGATCGGAGTGGTCCTCGGCGGGCGGCCCGGGAAAAGCGAGACGCGGCCATGAAGCCGCTGGTCGACCGCTACGGGCGCGTCGCACGCGACTTGCGGGTCTCCCTCACCGACCGGTGCAACCTGCGGTGCACGTACTGCATGCCCGCCGACGGACTGCCCTGGCTGGCCGACGACCACGTACTGACCGGCCCGGAGATCGACCGACTCATCACCATCGGCGTCCGCGACCTCGGAATCACCGAGATCCGATTCACCGGCGGTGAGCCGCTGCTGCGCGCCGACCTCTCTCGGATCGTCGCGCACGCCGCCTCGCTGGAACCGCGGCCCGAGATCTCACTGACCACGAACGGACTGTCCCTGGCGCGCCACGCGGCCAAGCTCGCCGGCGCCGGACTCGACCGCGTCAACGTCTCGCTCGACACCGTCGACCGGGACGAATACGCGAAGGTCACCCGTCGCGACCGCCTCGACGACGCCCTGGCGGGCCTGCGCGCCGCCGCGGACGCCGGGCTCACGCCGGTGAAGGTCAACGCCGTGCTCGGGCCGGGACGGCTCGGCGACGCTCGACCGCTACTGCGCCTGTGCCTCGAGGCGGGCTACGAGCTGCGGATCATCGAGCACATGCCGCTCGATGCGGACCACACCTGGGAGCGCACCACCATGATCACCGCCGAGCAGATCCTGGCCGAGTTGCGACGCGAGTTCACGATCACGCCCGACGGCGAGCCGCGCGGCAGCGCACCCGCGGAACGCTTCCTGGTCGACGGCGGCCCGTCGACGGTGGGCGTCATCGCGTCGGTCACGCGCCCCTTCTGCGGCGACTGCGACCGTGTCCGCCTCACCGCCGACGGCCAGATCCGCACGTGCCTGTTCGCGGCCGAGGAGACGGATCTCAAGCCGCTGTTGCGCGGCGGCGCCAGCGACGAGCAGATCGCCGAGGCGTGGCTCACGGCGATGCTCGGCAAGCAGGCCGGTCACGGCATCGACGATCCGACGTTCCTCCAGCCCGCGCGCCCGATGAGCGCGATCGGGGGCTGAGACGTGCTGATCCGCTACTTCGCCGCCGCCCGCGGCGCCGCCGGGATCGCCGAGGAGACCGTCGCCGTGCCCGACGGTGCCGCGGTCGCCGATGTCGCCGCGCTCCTGGCCGCGCGGCACCCCGGGCTCGACCGGGTGCTCACGCGCTGCAGTTTCCTGCTCGACGAGGTGGCCGTCCGGGACGTCTCGGCCCCCGCGACGGGCGCGATGCTCGACGTGCTGCCGCCTTTCGCCGGCGGGTGATCCTCGCGTGATGTCAGTCACACTCTGCAAAATCACGGTCCGGTAACGGTTGGGCCACAGGGCGGGGTCTGTTACCGTCGCTGAGGGCCGCAGCAGTGGCCACCCGATCCGGTCGCAGCGCAGAGCTTCGTCCAGTGTCCGAATCGGGAAATGCACCACGATCTACACCTGGACGAAGGCGGAGGAACCATCCGCGGCCGCACGGCCGCTGGGCGCACGCCCTAGGGGTCAAGCCGGGAAACCGGCCGAGCAGCCTCTCGCTCGAACCCGACAGCTAACTTCGCACGCGCGTAGAGAGGGAAAAGACTTCACACGATGACCGGTCGTCACCGCAAGCAGTCCACCACCAGCCTGAGCGCGGCCAAGGTCGCGGCCGCCGGAGCGATGCTCGGTGGCGCAGGCCTCGCGCTCGCCGCGCCCGCCGCCAACGCCGCTCCCGATTCCCAGTGGGATCAGGTCGCCGCGTGCGAGTCGGGCGGCAACTGGGCCATCAACACGGGCAACGGCTACCACGGCGGTCTGCAGTTCAGCCCGTCCACGTGGGCCGCCTACGGCGGCACCCAGTACGCGCCCACCGCCAACCAGGCCACCCGCGCGCAGCAGATCGCGATCGGCGAGAAGGTCCTCGCCGGCCAGGGCAAGGGCGCCTGGCCGTCCTGCGGCGTCGGCCTCGGCTCCGCGACCCCGCGCACCGTGTCCCCGACGGACACGGACACCTCCACCGGTTCCAAGCCGGTCACGAAGCCCGTCGCGCAGCCCGCCGCCGCCAAGCCGGCTGCCAAGCCCGCCGCGAAGCCGGCTGCTCCGGCCGCCGCCAAGCCGGCCGCGAAGCCCGCTGCCAAGCCGGCTGCGAAGCCCGGTCAGTCGGTCAACTCGCAGTACATCGATCAGGTCATCTCGCAGGCTCAGAACGGCGGCAAGCAGGTCGACCCGGCCGTGCTCGCCATGCTGCAGCAGGCTGCGGCGAAGGGCTACTGAGCCCAGCTCCTGCACCATCACGTCCCGGAGGGGCCGACGGCATCACGCCGTCGGCCCCTTCGTCGTTCTCGGGCGCGGCGGCCCCCGGGCGTGTGAACCGCGACACTCCGACCGGATAACGGAGAGGTAACGTTTTGCGGTCGCACACAGTCTGCTAGGTTCGTTGCGGTCGTTGTTCGCGACTGCAAAGCTCGGCAGGAAGAGAGCCCCCGATGATCACTCGCCATCGCACGTCGCGCACCGCAGGCAAGGTCGCCGCACTCAGCGCACTGATCGCCGCCGCGGGCCTCGTCGTCGTCGCACCCGCCGCCGCCGTGCCGGGCTGCCCCTGCAACCCCGTCAACCCGGTGCCGACGACGCCGGGGGCCCCCGCCCCGGCCAAGCCCGGCGCTGCGACGCCCGCACCCGGTGCACCCGGTGCGCCCGGTGCGGCTCGGCCCGCGGCCGCGGCTCCGTCGCGTCCCGCCGGTGCGCAGGGCGGCAACGGCGGCGTCACCGCGCCCGGCGTCGGCGCAGTCCCCGTCCCCGTGCCCGCCCTGGGCGTGAGCGGCAACGGCACCGGCGCGAAGCCCGCAGGTGTCGGCGCCGGCGCGCCCGGCGGTACTGCTGTCCCCGTCGGTGTGCCGGTTCCCGTCGGCGTCCCGGTTCCCGCGGGTGTCGGTGGCGCGGCAGCACCCGCGGGTGTCGGCACGGGCGTCGGCGCCGGTGGCGCTCAGATCCCAGCCGGCATCGGCGGCGCGGCCCTCCCGGCCGGCCTCGGCGCGGCACTGCCCGCGGGCCTCGGCGCGGCCCTGCCCGCCGGCATCGGCGGCGCAGCGCTCCCGGCGGGCGTCGGTGGCGCCGCTATCCCGGCGGGCGTCGGTGGCGCCGGCCTCCCGATCTCCACCGCGAACGGCGTGGGCAGCACCGCCGGCGTCGGCACGAACGGTGCGGGCGCGCGCGGCGTGGGTAGCGCGGCGGGCGTCGGCACCGAGGGGATCGGCGCGCGCGGCGTGGGCGCGGCGGTCGGCGTTCCCGGTATCGGTACCGGTGCACAGCCTGTCCGCCCGGTCGTCCCGGCCACCGCGAACGTGCCGCAGCGCCCCGCGAACCCCGGCGTCACCATCCCCGACGGCGTGCTCGGCGCGCCCGTCGTCCCCGGACACCTCGGTGTCCCCCTGTTCACTCCGCGCCCGTGCGACCCCACGAAGGTCACCACGTGCGCGTAGTACCGGTCACCTCCTAGACGTACCGGCGAAAGGGTGGGTCGGCGGCTACGCGCTGCCGACCCACTCGTCTGTTCCGTCCCGGAACAGCTGGTGCTTCCAGACGGGGAGCGCTTCCTTGACCGCGTCGACGATGCGCGCGCACGTCGCGAAGGCCGCCGCGCGGTGATCGGCCGAAACGGCGACGACGAGCGCGGCGTCGCCGATCTCCAGCGGGCCCACGCGGTGCGAGACGGCCACCGCGCGCACTCCCTCGGCGGCGTCCGCGACGGCCTGCACGACCTCCGCGACGACGCGCTCCGCGGTCGGGTGCGCCGAGTACTCCAGCCGGGTCACCCCGCGGCCGCCGTCATGATCGCGTACCGCCCCGATGAAGCCCACCACGGCGCCCGCCTCGGGACGCGTCACCGCGACCTCGTGCGAAGCCAGGTCGATCGGCTCCTCCGTGACGCGCGCCAGGACGACGTCAGCCATGGTCGCCGCCGCGGACCTGGTCCAGGGCGTGTTCCAGGACCCCGTCGAGCACCGCCAGGCCGTCGCGGACCCCGCCCGACGAGCCGGGCAGGTTCACGACCAGCGAAGTGCCGGCGACGCCCGCGAGGCCTCGGCTGAGCACGGTGGTCGGGATGTCGGGGAGGCCGGCGGAGCGGATGGCGTTGGCGAGCCCGGGGATCTCGAAGGTCAGCGCACCGCGCGTCTCCTCGGGGGTGCGGTCCGACGGGGTGAGGCCGGTGCCGCCGGTGGTGAGCACCACGGCGTCGCCGCGACGGACGGCCGAGCGGATGGCGGCGCCCACCTCCTCGCCGTCGGGCACGACGACGGGGCCGTAGACCTCGAAGCCCCGCTCGCCGAGCCAGGCGGCGATGACGGGGCCGGTGGTGTCCTCCCGCTCGCCGAGCGAAGCGCGGGTGGACGCGACGACGACGGTGGCGCAGCGGTCGCGGGACGGACGGAGTGGTTCAGTCATGTCTCTTCCAATGGCCGGTCTTACCGCCGTCCTTGGACAGCACGCGGACGTCCGTCATGACGGCGGCGGGGTCGAGTGCCTTGACCATGTCGTGCAGGGTCAGTCCGGCCACGGTGACGGCGGTGAGCGCCTCCATCTCGACGCCCGTCCTGCCGGTGCACCGCACCGTGGCGGTGACGGCGATCTCCGCGCCCGACGGTGCCAGGTCGACGGTGACGCCGGAGATCGGCAGCGGGTGGCACAGCGGGATCAGGTCCGCCGTGCGCTTGACCGCCATGATGCCCGCGATGCGGGCGGTGGCGAGCACGTCGCCCTTGGGGACCGCACCGTCGGCGATGGCCGCGACGACGGCGTCCGTGGTACGGAAGGTCCCGGCCGCGACCGCCGTGCGGGCGGTGACGGCCTTGTCGGACACGTCGACCATGCGGGCGGCACCCGTCGCGTCGACGTGCGAGAGACCGTTCTCCTGCACGCCGTCCGGGGTGACCGCCGCGTCGTGGTCGCGGGGTACCGGACTCGGAGTCAGCGGTTGATCCGGGTCGACGGGTGCACGTACGGGATGTGCTCCTGCGGGAACTCCAGCTCGCCGAACGGCGACAGCGCACCGACCACCGGGGCCACCAGCTCGGTCACGGCGTGATCGGCCGTGCCCTGGTCGGCACCGGGCCAGCCGTTGTCGACGTACTCGGCCTTCTTCGCATTCGAGGTCTCAGACACGCCGCTATTCTGACATGCCCCGACCTCTAGGCTGTATCGGTGAGCAGTAATACGTCGTCGACGGGGCCCGCGGCGTGGCTGCGCAGCCGCAGCGACGCCGAGATCGCGGCGCTGCTCGACGCCCGGCGCGACGTCGCGACCCCCGTCCCCGCCGGCTTCGGCGTTCTCGCGAGCCGCCTGAACACCCCCTCGTCGCTGGGCCGGGTCGCGGAGCGCCTCACCCTGCTCGACCTGGCGGTGCTGGAGTCACTCCTGGCCGAGCCGCTCGAGCCCGACGCCCTCGCCCGGCGGCTCCGCGGCCGCGCACTGAAGAAGCAGGTGCTCGCGTCCG
Source organism: Tsukamurella sputi (assembly GCF_007858445.1). GTDB lineage: Bacteria > Actinomycetota > Actinomycetes > Mycobacteriales > Mycobacteriaceae > Tsukamurella > Tsukamurella sputi. The sequence goes on from NZ_VIGV01000005.1 coordinate 41,914, forward strand.
CCGAGAAGCTCCGCGTCCTCGCGCTCGCCTGGGGCGACGACGTCCTGCACGCCACCGCCGCCGTCCGTGAGGCCCTCCCCTGGCGCTCGATCCAGCTGACGACGCCGCCCGACCTCGACGCGATCGACGCCGCGCTCGCCGCCGCCGGCCCCGACGAGCGCGCCCTACTGGATCGCCTCGCCGAGGGCTCGCCGCTGGGCCGCACGGCGGCCGCGGGCCCCGGCACCTCCCCCGACCACCCGGTGCAGCGCATGCTCGCTTCCGGACTGCTCGCCCGCGTCGATCACCAGACCGTCGAGCTGCCCTGGGAGGTGCGGGCCCGGCTGCGCGGCGAGCTCCCCCTGGGTGCCTCGCTCAAGCCTCCCGTGCTCGACGGTCCGCCCGTGCCCGGCGCCGACGGGGCCGGGGCGGTCGCGGCGTTGGAGCTGCTGCGTCACGCCGACGACGTGCTCGACGTCCTCGGTTCCGTCCCGGCGCAGCGGGTGAAGGCCGGCGGCATCGGTGTCCGCGAGCTGCGCCGCGTGGCCAAGGCGGCCACGCTGACCGAGGAGCGGGCGGCGCTCGTGCTCGAGTTGCTCGCCGCGGCGGGCCTCATCGCCGAGGGCGAGCTCGACGGCGAGGAGGACTCCGTCTTCGCCCCGACGGTGGCCGTCGACGAGTGGCAGCGGTCCGCGCCCGCCGACCGCTGGGCGCTGTTGGCCCGCACCTGGCTGGAGCTGCGGCGCCAGCCCACCCTGATCGGCACCCGCGGTGAGGAGGGCATCGTCGGGCCGCTGCACCGGGCGGCGCGCAGCACCGTCGCCCCGCAGGACCGGGCGGCCGTCCTGGAGGCGCTCGCCCTCGCGCCGAAGGGCGTCGCCCCGGCGCTGCCGGAACTGCACGCCGCGGTCCGCTTCACGCATCCGTCCTGGTACCGGCGGCTCACGCTGGACGCGATCGGTGGCATCGTCGAGCAGGCGCAGGTCGTAGGCCTCGTCGCGGGCGGCGCCCTGACGACGGCCGGCCGCGCCGCCCTCACCACCGACCCCGCGCAGGCGATGGCGTCCGCGCTGCCGAAGCCCGTCGAGGAGTTCCTCCTCCAGGCCGACCTCACGCTGACCATCCCCGGTCCCACGACGCACGACTTCGCGGCGGCGGTCGGCCTGGTCGCCGATCTCGAGTCCGCGGGCGGCGCCGCCGTCTACCGGGTGACCGACGCCTCGGTGCGCCGCGCGCTGGACGCCGGCCGTACGTCCGCGGAGGTGCACGCCTTCTTCGTCGCGCACTCGGTGACGCCGGTGCCACAGGGCCTGACCTACCTGGTCGACGACGTCGCACGACGGCACGGGGCGCTGCGCGCGGGCGTCGCCGGCTCCTTCCTCCGCTCCGACGATCCGGCGCTCATCGCCGCGGTCCTCTCCTCCCCCGCGGCCGAGGCGCTCGCGCTCCGGGCCGTCGCGCCGACGGTGCTCATCGCCCAGGTCCCGCTGTCCGACCTGGTGGCGGGCCTGAACGCCGCGGGCTTCACCGCGGCAGCCGAGGATTCGCGGGGCGTCGTCGTCGATCTGCGCCCGGCGGCGATCCGCCTGCCGTCGCCGCGCCCCCGTCCCCCGGCCGCGCAGCCGACGCTCGAGCAGCTCGCCGACGCGGCCGTGCAGATCCGCCGCCAAGACGTCCCGTCGGACGACGGCCCCCGCGCGTCGGGCCCGGAGCTGATGGCGTTGCTGCAGTCGGCCGCGGGCGAGGGCCGCCCCGTCCGGCTGGGCTACGTGGACGCGAACGGGGTCTTCACCCGGCACGTCGTGGTGCCCGAGTCGGTGCGGCACGGCCAACTCGCCGCCCTCGACGGTGACGCGACCCGCCGGTTCGCCCTGCACCGCGTGACCACCGCGGAACCGGTCGAGTAGCTCAGACCAGCTCGCCGCGCTTGCGGGTGAGGTAGGCGCGTTCGGCGGAGTTGCCGGTCGCGGCGAGGGCGGCGTCGTACGCGACCTTGGCCTCGTCGGTGCGGCCGAGGCGGCGGAGCAGGTGCGCCCGGACGGCGTGCCAGGGGTGGTAACCGTCCAGCGGTAGCGGGTCGACGAGGGCCAGTGCCACTGCGGGCCCGTCGAGCTCGGCGACGGCGATCGCCCGGTTCAGTCGCACGATCGGCGACGGGTCGATCGCGAGCAGCTGGTCGTAGAGCGCCACCACCTGCGCGTAGTCGACGGTGTCGGCGCTCGGCGCGTCCGTGTGCACCGCGCCGATCGCGGCCAGGATCTGGTAGCGGCCGGGCCGGTTCACCGCGAGGCACTCCCGGACCAGACGGTGCCCCTCCGCGATCGCCGTGCGGTCCCAGCCGGCGCGGTCCTGCTCGTCGAGCGGCACCAGCTGGCCGCCCCGCACCCGCGCCGCGCGGCGGGCGTCGGTGAGCAGCATCAGGGCGAGGAGGCCGGTGACCTCCGGATCGCCGGGTAGGAGCGCGCGGACGAGCCGCGTCAACCGGATCGCCTCGGCGCTCAGTTCCTCCCGGATCGGTGCGCCGTCGCCGCTGGCCAGGTACCCCTCGTTGAAGACGAGGTAGAGCACCGTCAGCACCGCGTCGACGCGGTCGGGCAGGTCCGCGGCGTCCGGCACCCGATAGGGGATCCGCGCAGCGGCGATCTTCTTCTTGGCGCGGGTGATGCGCTGCCCCATGGTGGTCTCGGCGACGAGGAAAGCGCGGGCGATCTCGGGCACCGTCAGGCCGCCGAGCAGGCGCAGCGTCAGCGCGATCCGCGCTTCCGGTGCGAGCGCCGGATGGCAACAGGTGAAGATGAGGCGCAACCGGTCGTCCTCGACCGCGCCGGTGGGCTCGGGATCGGAGTCGTCGTGGATCATCTCGGCCGCCCTGTGCTTCGCGTCGCGCTGGTTCTCGCGGCGGATCCGGTCGATCGCGCGGTTGCCGGCGGTAGTGGTGAGCCAGGCGCCGGGGTTCGGCGGGATGCCGGATGCGGGCCACTTCTCGGCGGCGGCGAGAATCGCCTCGCCCGCCGCCTCCTCGGCGATCGTGATGTCGCCGAAGCGGCGGACGAGCGAGGCGACGACCCGGCCGTACTCCTCGCGGAAGACCCGGTCGAGCTCGGTCCGGGCGTCGGTCACGCCAGCCCTTCGAAGGCGCGCACCTCGACGACGCCGCCGCACGCCTTGGAGCCGTCGGCCGCCAGCTTCAACGCCACGTCCAGGTCGGGCGCGTCGATCACCCAGAAGCCGCCGATCAGCTCCTTGGACTCCAGGTAGGGGCCGTCGGTGATGATCGGCTTGTCGCCGCGGCCGTCGACGACGGTGGCCGTGGTCCCCTCGGCGAGCCCGCCGGCGAAGACCCAGTAGCCGTCGTTCTTGAGCTCCTGGTTGAAGGCGTCGGTCCGCGCGAAGGCGGCCTCCATCTCCTCCTTGGTGCCGTAGTCGCCGAACTCGGCACGCTCGACGGGGCCGTGCACGGAGAGCAGGTAGTGCGTCATGATCGTGTTCCTTCCGGTCGAGGGGGCCCGGGCGGCCTCCCTTCACCCTCACTACGAACGGGTCGACACGGATACGACACCATCCCCGGAGATCTTTCGCAGCGCCGATGTCGAATCCGTCGCCTGCCGTTCGTGGAGTGGGTAGGACGCGCCCGCCCCGGGTGCCGCCACCTCTCGAAGGAGTACGCCATGACCGCCACCCTCGCCGCCCCCGCCCGCACCGACCGCATGTCCGTCTGGAAGCACGGCGTGGCCGCCGCCGTCACCGCGGCCGTCGCCACCACGGCCGTCGCCGCGGTCGCCTCCGCCGCCGGCGTCACCTTCGCCGGGCCCGACGGTGCCTCCATCCCCTTGCTCGGTTTCGCGCAGCTCACGGTGATCTTCTCGCTGATCGCCGTGGGAATCGCAGCGGTGATGGCGCGTCGCGCCCGGCGCCCGCGCTCCACCTTCGTCCGCACGTGCGCGGCACTGCTGGTGGTGTCCTTCGTGCCCGACCTGACCTTCGGCTTCGACGGTGCCTCCGCCGCGGTCCTCATCCTCACGCACGTGGTCGCCGCTGCGATCGTGGTGCCCGTGCTCGCGCGCCGACTGGCCCCGAGCCGCAGCTGACGAGCACGCAGGGATCAGGCGCTACGCGGTTCCGGCGGTCATGGTGTCCACGATGGTCTTCGCGCCCAGCAGCGACAGCGCGCGCCGTTCGCGGCGTAGTTCCCGCATCACCAGGATCGGTGTGTCCGCCACGTCGAGACCGCGCTCCGCGACGAGAACCCGCGCCCACGCGGTCGCCTCACGGAGCGCGTCGCGTTCGGTGCCGCCGAAGACCGACACCAGGTTCTGCCGACCGCTCTCAGACCGCTTACCTGCCATGAAGAGCAGCGGAATCAGTGCTACGCCCAGGAGCCATTCCACATCTGGACGGTACCAACCGAACCGGTAGGTGAGCGAAATGGTTTACCGGAGTATTCAGCGCACGTACCGTCTGAGCTCATGAGGTTGCCGATCGATGTGCCGGCTGTCCCCTCGTCGGGCGTCGAGGTCACCGCGTTCTTCATCGCGATATCCGACGAACTGTTCGCGGCGCTCGACCACGAACAGGTGTGGGCGCACATCCCGGGTCCGCAACCTACGAGTCCCACCGCCCTCGTTTCCAAGCTCAGTGGCGATAGCACTATCCGGCAGGTTCTCGTGATCCGCGCGCACGGTAGAGCGATCGGGACGACCTCGTACTATCTGGACCCTCTCGCCCCGCAGGGCGTGGAGATCGGTGCCACGCTGTTCACACCGAATGCCTGGGGTTCGGGCGTGAACGCGGTGGTCAAGAGCGCGATGATCGATGCGTCATTCGAGGCCGGCGCACAGTGGGTCCAGTTCCGCACGGACGAGCGCAACGGTCGCTCCGCCGCCGCGATTCTCAAACTTCCGGGAGCTGTCGAGCTGTCACCGCGCCTCGAACCCGAAAAGATCAGGAAGGACGGCACCGTCCGCACGAGTCGGATGTTCCGCATCCCGCGGCCGGAACTGACATGAGGTCATCACCCTCGCGGTTGAATCTGGGCGTAGGTCGCATCACGTCACAGGAACGGGCGCGCCCCGCAGGCACGCAACGCGGCACAATGGAGGGATGACCGACGGACCTCTCATCGTCCAGTCCGACAAGACTCTCCTCCTCGAGGTCGACCACGAGCTGGCGGACGCCGCGCGCGCCGCGATCGCGCCCTTCGCCGAGTTGGAGCGTGCGCCCGAGCACGTGCACACCTATCGCGTCACTCCGCTGGCGCTGTGGAACGCGCGCGCCGCGGGCCACGACGCCGAGCAGGTGGTCGATGCGCTGGTGAACTACTCGCGGTACCCGGTGCCGCAGCCGCTGCTGGTGGATGTCGTGGACACGATGAGTCGCTACGGCCGGCTGCAGCTGGTCAAGCATCCGGCCCACGGACTCACGCTGGTGAGCCTCGATCGAGCCGTGTTGGAGGAGGTGCTCCGGCACAAGAAGATCGCCCCGATGGTGGGCGCTCGCATCGACGACGACACCGTCGTGGTGCACCCATCGGAGCGCGGCCACCTCAAGCAGTTGCTGCTCAAGGTGGGCTGGCCCGCGGAGGATCTGGCCGGCTACGTCGACGGTGAGTCCCACCCGATCTCCCTCGACACCGAGACCGACCCGTGGGAGCTGCGGGACTACCAGAAGATCGCGGCGGACTCGTTCTGGCTGGGCGGGTCCGGCGTGGTGGTACTCCCCTGCGGCGCGGGCAAGACGATGGTGGGCGCCGCCGCGATGGCGCGGGCGCAGGCCACGACGCTCATCCTGGTGACGAACACCGTCGCGGGGCGGCAGTGGAAGCGCGAACTGCTCGCGCGCACGTCGCTCACCGAGGAGGAGATCGGTGAGTACTCGGGCGAGAAGAAGGAGATCCGCCCGGTCACCATCGCCACGTACCAGGTGCTCACGCGGAAGTCGAAGGGCGAGTACAAGAATCTCGACCTGTTCGACTCGCGCGACTGGGGCCTGATGATCTACGACGAGGTGCACCTGCTCCCCGCGCCGGTCTTCCGGATGACGGCGGACCTGCAGTCCCGCAGGCGATTGGGACTCACCGCCACCCTGGTGCGGGAGGACGGCCGCGAGGGTGACGTCTTCTCCCTCATCGGCCCGAAGCGCTACGACGCCCCGTGGAAGGACATCGAGGCGCAGGGCTGGATCGCACCCGCCGACTGCGTCGAGGTGCGGGTCACGCTCACCGAGAACCAGCGCATGCAGTACGCGACGGCCGAGCCCGACGAGCGCTATCAGATGTGCTCCACTGCGCACACCAAGATCGCCGTGGTGAAGTCGATCCTGGAGCGACACAAGGGCGCCCCGACCCTCGTCATCGGCGCATACCTCGATCAACTCGAGGAGTTGGGCCGCGAGCTCGACGCCCCCGTCATCACCGGCGCCGTGAAGAACAAGGAGCGCGAGGCCCTGTTCGACCGGTTCCGTGCGGGCGAGATCTCCACACTGGTGGTGAGCAAGGTCGCGAACTTCTCCATCGATCTTCCGGAAGCGTCCGTTGCCGTGCAGGTCTCGGGCACGTTCGGCTCGCGGCAGGAGGAGGCGCAGCGCCTCGGCCGTCTCCTGCGACCCAAGCACGACGGCGGCACGGCGCACTTCTACTCGGTGGTCTCGCGCGACACCCTGGACGCCGACTACGCCGCGCACCGTCAGCGCTTCCTCGCCGAGCAGGGCTACGCCTACCGCATCGTTGACGCCGACGACATCCTCGGCCCCGCGATCGGCGACGCCAGCTGACACCTCACGCCGCCTGCGGCGGAGCCGTGGACCGATGCACATGCCCGGTGGGAGTTCGCGTTTCGACGGTGTGCCTCCCGCTCGGGTCGGGGGTGACGGTGCTGTGCCAGCCGACGGCTTCCTTGGCGTAATTGCATGCTGCGCACAGACCTTGCCCGTTGTCGAACTCGGTGGGACCTCCAGTGGCGTGGGGGACGACGTGGTCGGTGTGCGCGATCGGCGCATCACAGTACGGGGTGCGGCAGTACCGATCCCGGGCCCGGATCATCTCCGCGAGCCCATCGGGGAAGCACCGCTGCCGTGAGTCCATCGCCACCACTGCCCCGGTTTCTGGGGCGATGAAGAGGCGTTTGACCCACGCGACGCCCGCGGCAGTGGCCTTGCCGATCATGTTGCGAGCGATCTCCGCCGGCATCGTCCCACCACCGTCGAGATGCCCCGTCCCGGGCCGATCCCCCAGCAACACGGTCGCCGAGATCGTGAGGTTCACGGTGACCGGCTGCCCCGCGGCAGCCTCCCGGCCGGTCAGGCGGGCGAACGCGGTGTCGGCCATCAGCTGCCCGCGGCTACGCATCTCCTGATCGTGCCCCGCCACCGCGTCGGCATGAGCACGTAACGCCGCGTACGCGCCCACAGCCTGGGCCATCGGCAACAGCAGTGACACCCGGGCCATGCCCTCCGGCAACGGCCGTAGAGTCACCGTGCGGTCCTTCTCCGCCTTCGCGTTCCGATCAACCGTCGCCTGCGCATCCAGCCGGTACGCGACCTGCTCCACCCGCCCCGCGACCTGCTTGAGCCCCAACCCCGCCAACACGGCAGGATCCGAGCAGAGTTGCTCATCCGCTGTCCGACGCTGCCCGGGATCCAAATGCGACAACCCGGCGACCAGAGTGGGAATCGCCTCCGGCGAGATGTCACCCGCATAGAGCCGGGCGCGGGTGTGCGGCATGTGGCGTTCCAACTCCACCGCCCGCGCCACGAACCGGGCCGCCGTGTTCGGCGACAGATGCAGTGCCAGCCCGACCTCCGCCGCGACGCCCTGCTGCCACCGATCCTGCGGCAACCCCGCGGCGACACGCTCACACACCCGCTCCCGCAGCAGATCCGCCGCCAGCTCGTACTGTTCGAGAGTGAGCCGACACCGTCGCACATGACTCGAACGCAACCGCTCCGCCACCCGCACGTCAGAAGGCGGGTCCTCCTCCACTGCAACGTTTTCTTCCATACCTGAACGCTACGCCGCCCCACTGACAAGTTTTCGAGATCGCAATACTTGATCGAATACCGCTGCCAGCCGGACTATCGTCGTGCACCCATCAGCATCACCACGCTCAGCACGGCGGGCACCGTCGACCACAGCGCAACAGCGACGTACCCGCCCTGCGCGGGAAGGAGCGCACCGTCGGGCGTGGCGCGCGCGAGGAGGAATCCGGCGAGCGCGCTGCCGATGGAGAAGCCCACAGCCCGGGCGATCTGGTTGACCGCCATGACGCTCGCGGTCTCGGACTGCGGCGTACCGTCGAGCACCAGGCGCGGCATCACGGCGGAGGCGCCGCCGACGCCCAGCCCCAGCACGGCCAGTGCCACCAGCACGGCGACGAGGCTGTCCCGGCCGACCGCGAACACCCCCGCGGCCACGACGACCATGCCCGCCGACACCCCGAACGCCCCGCGCGGGCCGAGCCCCGACGCGACGCGCGGCGCTCCCCTACCCGCGACGAAGCCCAACACCGAGAACGGGATGAGGGCTGCGCCGGCCGCGACGGCGGGCAACGCGAAACCGTACCCGGCACCCGCTGGCACCTGGACGTACCTCGTGAGATCGCTGAACAGCAGGTACATCCCGACCCCGGCGACGAGCATCGCGAGGTTCGCCGCGGACACCGTCGGGCGCGCTACGAGCCGCAGATCCACCAACGGCGAGGCCACGCGCAGCTCGACCGCCACCCACGCCCCGAGCAGTACCACGGTGCCGGCGAGCACGCCGAGGGCCGCGGCCGGTGCGCCCCACAGAGCGGGCTCCGCGACCAGGAACAGGGCGCCGAGCGTGCCGGCTCCGAGTAGAAACGCTCCGGGCACGTCGATCCGTAGGCGCGGCCCGGGCTCGTCGACGGGAACCGTCCGCCACGCGATCGCGAGGGCCACGAGGGTGATCCCGAGCCCGGTCCCGTAGGCGGCGCGAAGGCCGAACACCTGCTCGACGAGGCCGATCAGCGGATAGCCCACACCGATCCCGACTGTCGACGCGACGGACAACGACGCGATGGTGCTCGTCGCCCGCTCCGGCGGCAACGCGCTGCGCGCCACGCTGACCAGCAACGGAACGAGTGCTACGCCGACGCCCTGCAGCGCGCGCCCGACGAGCAGCACGCCGAACGACACGGGCAGCACCGTCAGCACGCCGCCCGTGGCGACCAGGCCGAGGGTGGCGAGGATGGTCCTGCGGCGCAACGGCCCGGCGCCGAGGCGGCCGAGCACCGGCCCGGCGATCGCACCGGTGAACAGGGTGATCGTCAGGGTCCACTGCGCTGCACCGAGCGAGACGTGGGCGGTCCGCGCCACCGCGGTGATGAGCGGCGCGCCGACGCTCCCGACCACCGCCGCGCAGAGGGCGACCGTGACCAACGCGCCGGACAGCCGGCTCACGGCGTCTCCGGACCGTCCGTGGCCGGTCCGTTCGTCGCGGTCGTGATGTGCTCGAACAGCCCGGGACGGACGAGCGTGCGGACCCCGTCGGCCCACGGCGCGTCGACCTCGGCGACGCCGAGCGCGGCGCCCGCGTTGAGCAGCATGCCGAAGGCGAGGAAGGTCTTGACGGTGACGGGATCGAGCCCTGTGCCGTCCGCGGTGGTGTCCCACAGGCGCGCGAAGCAGCCGCGGACGACATCGCGAACCTCGGGGTCGCCGCACGCGGCGAAGCCCTGAAGCTGGAGGCGGAGCCCGGTGTCGTCGGCGAGGTTCTCGTAGTACTCGGCCCCCATCCGTGCGAGCGCCTCGATCCCGACCGTGCCGTCGCCCGCCTGGGCCATGGCCTCGACGAGCCGGTCGAAGGCACCGGTGACGAGCTCGAGGAACAGCGCCTTCTTCGTGCCGAACATCCGGAAGACGTAGGCCTGCGTGATCCCGGCCTCGCGGGCGACCTCCTCGACCGAGGCGCCGTGCAGTCCGTGCTCGCCGAACTCGCGCGCCGCGATCTGAAGCACCTGCGCCCTGCGCTCGATTCCGCTCATCCGGGTGGCCACCCCGTTAGATTAGTAGTTACTAACTACAAACCACAAGCCTCAGGCGCAGCGGCCACCAATATCGGTGAGGTCATCGGCGTCGCCGGCGACCGCGTCGATCGACCGACAGGGGCACCAACCGCCACGACTCACCGGCGGGCGCGCCCGCCCGGCGACGATGCTGCCGTGCAGGGTCCCGTCGGCACCCCAGTGGAGGATCTCGTGCGTCCACGGCTCGAGCAGGATCTGGTGCCGCTCGTACATCTCGATGTGGTTCCGACGGAACTCGCGCAGTCGTGCCGCAAGCACCCGGAGGTGGTCGTCGAATCGCATGGTCACCCGCCTTTTCCGTCGATCGCGAACTCTCACCACGATCCTGCGGGAGGACCGGCGACCGGTCCAGCGAGTATTTCTACCGCCATCCGGTGGCGCTACTGAACGATCGCCCTATGCCCTAGGGTGAGGAGCGTCCACCCGATCGGGCCCCCCCAGAACGGAGAAGACGCATGAGAACACGCACCACATCGATCGCCGCCGCAGCCACGGGTGCCGCGATCCTCGTTCTGACCATGGGCTGTTCCGACACCGACAAGCCCACCCAAAGCCCGGCACCGTCGACGGTCACGGTCACCGGATCACAGGCGACGCAACCGGTTCCACCGCCGCACACCACAAGTCCGGGCACGGTCACCGTCCGGCCGACGAACCCCGTCCCCACTGTGAAGCCGCGCCCGACCAAGCCCACCGGCCCGGGCAGCGAGTACGACGTCCCGTGCACCGGCGGCCCGGACCAGGGCACCATCTGCACCAATCCGAACCACGGCGCGGGCGACGACCCCTACGGCACCGGTACCGCGGCTCCGACGCCGTCGAAAGCTCGCTGATCTACAACGCCCGCAGCGCGGATCTCGCGGCGTGCCATCCCACCATGCCGTGCACGCCGGGCGCTCCGGCGGCGGAGGAGCACAGGAAGACCCGGTCGGTGAGCCGGTAGGGGTTCACGAGGGTGGGCCTGCGCACGAGCTGCGCGGGGAGCGCGGCCCCGGCGGCGATGTCACCGCCGACGAGATTCGCGTCGGCCTCCTGCAGGCCGGCCGGGCCCACCGACCGCGTCTCCACGATCCGCTCGCGCACGCCCGGTGCGTGCCGCTCGACCTCGGCGACGATCGACTCGGTGAGGTCGCCGGGGAATCCGTTGGGGCAGTGTGCGTACATCGACACGGGCACGAGATCGCCGTGACAGCGGGACGGATCGGCGAGGTACTGCTGCGAGAGGATGATCACGGGCCGTTCGGGCATTCGGCGACGGTTGACCATCAGCTCCTTCTGAGCGATCTCGCGCGCAGTGCCGCCCAGGTGGACGAAGGCGGACCGTCGGAGTTCCTCATGCACCCAGGGGATTCCGCCGTCCAGTACCAGATCGACCTTGAACGCCGCGGGACCGAACCTCCACTGCCGCACGCGACGCCGCAGCCATCGGGGCGCGCGCTCACCGAGCAGCTCGCACGCGGCGGGCAGCCCCGTGTCGAGCATGACGAGGTCGGCGTCGGGCAGCGCGGTCACCCGCTCCCCCGCCCGGACGCTCCCGCCGTGCGCGGTGACTTCTCCGGCGAGCGCGTCCGAGATCCGCTGCGAGCCACCGATGGGCACCGGCCAGGGCCGCACCCCGGAGAGCAGGTAGCCGATCGAGCTGGTCATCGGGAGGTGCTGCGGGGTGATCGAATGCGCCGCGACCCCGGCGAAGACGGCGCCGCCGACCCGGCCCAGCGCGGCAGCCGTGACCGAGGCCGGCAGCAGGAAACGCGGGCCCCAGCGCAGGGCGGCCGCGGGATGCCGCGGCATGTCGGTCAGCGGCCCGAAGAAGGCCGGCATCACGTGGGGCCCGCAGTCCGGGACGTCGCCGAGGGTGCCCACGGCGTCGTGCGGGTCGGGCGAGAGCGGGTGCGAAACATCGATCTCGGCCGTACCCCACGGGATGTCCACGCCCACGTCGCGCAGCGCCGGAGAGGCGTAGGCGAGGGGATGCCCCGTCGAGAACCGGTCGACGACGGTGCCACCGAGCGTGTCCGACCGGCAGGCGCCACCGATGGTCGCCGAGGCCTCCAGCACCGTCACCTCCAGGCCGGCGCGGGCCAGGCACGCGGCAGCGGTGAGCCCGTTGGGGCCGGATCCGACGACGACAGCGGAGGTCATGCCCCCACGGTAGCGCCGCGGGCCACTAGGCTGCGGGCATGCGCACCGTCCGTCGCCTGCAGCCCTTCACGTCGACGATCTTCGCGGAGATCTCGTCCCTCGCCACGGCGACCGGCGCCGTCAACCTCGGCCAGGGCTTCCCCGACACCGACGGGCCGGCCGGGATGCTGGAGGCCGCGAAGCGCGCGATCGACGACGGGATGAACCAGTACCCGCCGGGCGACGGCCTGCCCGAGCTGCGGCGCGCCGTGTCCGCGCAGGTCGAGCGCGAGTACAGCCTGCGCTACGACCCGGACGGCGAGGTACTGGTCACCGTCGGCGCCTCCGAGGGGATCGCGGCGGCGGTGCTGGGCCTCGTCGAACCCGGGCAGGAGGTCATCCTCATCGAGCCCTTCTACGACTCCTACGCCGCGACGGTCGCGCTCGCGGGCGCGCAGCGCGTCGTGGTGCCGCTGGTCGAGGCCGATGGCCGGTACGTACTCGACCCCGTGATGCTCCGCGCCGCCGTCACCGACAGGACCGCCGCGATCATCGTGAACTCGCCGCACAACCCCACCGGCACGGCGCTCTCCGACGCGGACCTGCAGTCGATCGCGGACCTGTGCGTCGAGCGCGACCTGCTGTGCTTCACCGACGAGGTCTACGAGTACCTGCTCTTCGACGGCCGCGTGCATCGTCCGCTCGCCGCCTTCGAGGGCATGCGGGAGCGCACGGTCCGGATCTCGGGCGCTGCCAAGGCCTTCAACGTCACGGGCTGGAAGGTCGGCTGGATCACCGCGCCGCGCGAACTCGCCGACGCCTGCCGCGCCGCGAAGCAGTGGCTCACGTTCACGGGCGCGACGCCGCTGCAGCAGGCGGTCGCGCACGCCCTCGAGAACGAGACCTCGTGGCTCGAGAAGCTCGCGCCCGAGCTGCAGGCCAAGCGCGACCTGCTGACCACCGCGCTGCGCGAGACCGGCTTCACCGTGCACCCGTCCGAGGGCACCTACTTCGTCGTGGCCGACGCCCGTGGGCTCGGCTACGACGACGCGGGCGCCCTGTGCCGCGAGATGCCGGCGCGGATCGGCGTGGCCGCGGTCCCGGTCAGCGCGCTCGCCGACGATCAGGCGCGGTGGGGACACCTGCTGCGCTTCGCCTTCGCCAAGCGCGACGAGGTGCTCACCGAGGGCGCGCAGCGGCTCGCTCGGCTGCGCGACGGCGGTCAGCGCAACGCCGGGATCACCTCGCGCTCGAACAGCTCGAGCCCCGAGGTGTCGTAAGCGATCTCGGGGAAGTAGCAGATCGCGTAGGTCATGCCCTCCTCCTCGAGCCGCTTGAGGTTCGCGATGATGTCGCCCGGGGTGCCGACGCCGGGCATGCCGAGGAAGCTGCCCATGGTGGCGTCGACGGCCTCCTCCGGCGCGTGCTCGAGCAGCCGGTTGCGGGTCTCGTCGAGCCGGGTCTGCACGTCGCGGGCCGCCTCGCCGATCGCGATGTTGTAATTCGAGGACCGGGTGATGGCGTCGAAGTCGCGGCCCACGTCCGCACAGTGCTTGCGCAGGACCTCGGACTTGTGGGCGAAGCCCTCGAAGGTGCCGTCGAAGTTGGTGTAGTCGGCGTACTGCGCGGCGATGCGCAGCGTCTTCTTCTCTCCGCCGCCCGCGACCCACAGCGGGATGCCGCCGTCCTGCAACGGCCGGGGCTCGCAGATGGCACCGTCGACCTGGTAGTACGTGCCGTCGAGCGTGGCGGACCCCTCGGTCCAGGCCTGCCGCATGATCTGCACGCCCTCATCGAGTCGGCCGAGTCGCTCCCCCGCCGACGGGAATCCGTAGCCGTACGCCCGCCACTCGTGCTCGTACCAGCCGCCGCCGATGCCCATCTGCGTGCGGCCGCCGGAGATCAGGTCGACGGTGGCCGCCACCTTCGCCAGGTAGGCGGGGTTGCGATAGCTCATGGCGGTGCACATCTGACCGAGCTTCACGCGGCTCGTGGTCGCCGCGAGGGCCGACATCAGCGTCCACGCCTCGTGCGTGGCCTCGCGGCTGGGCACCGGGGTCGTGTGGAAGTGGTCGTACACCCACACCGAGTCCCAGGGGCCGGCGTCGGCCCGCTGCGCGAGGCCGTTCATGACGGACCAGTGGTCCGCGGGGTCGATGCCGACGAGGTCGAAGCGCCAGCCTTGCGGGAGGAAGAGTCCGAATCGCACGCCTCAACCCTACGGAGGACGCGCGGAACTTGTCAGTCGGACCTCGTATCGTCGCCCGCGATGCAGGATTCACTGTTCGACGGGGCCGTCCCCCTCGCGCCGCACCGCCGGGATCTGTCCGACGGTGCGTGGCTCGACGTGCGCGCAGCGTGGCAGTCCGGGGCGGACGAGTTGTTCGAGGCGCTGAGCCGGGACGTGCCGTGGGTCGAGGAGCGCCGCACGATGTACGACCGCACGCTCCCGGTTCCCAGGCTGCTGCGCTATTACGACACGGGCGCCGCCCTCCCGCACCCCGAGCTCGCGCGCGCCCGGGACCGTCTCACCGAGCTGTACTGGGACGATCTGCGCGAGCCCTTCACGTCGGTCGGGCTGTGCCTGTACCGCGACGGCACGGATTCGGTGGCCTGGCACGGCGACACCATCGGCCGCGGATCGACGCACGACACGATCGTGGCCATCGTCTCCCTGGGCGCCACCCGCCCGTTCCTGATGCGACCGCGCGGCGGCGGTGCCAGCACGCGACTGTCGATCGGCCACGGCGACCTGCTGGCGATGGGCGGCTCCGCGCAACGCACGTGGGAGCACGCGGTGCCCAAGGTGCCGCACGCCGGGCCGCGGATCAGCGTGCAGTTCCGGGTGGCGGGAGTCCGCTGACACGCGGTTCGTTGTACAACCTTCGTAATCGCAGACTGGTCATGACCTGGTGTGACAGGATGACCCCATGATCGCGGACGGCCCGATTCCGAAACACGAGCAGCTGCGGGCGCTCCTCGAGCAGCGCTGCATCGACGACCTCGAACCCGGTGCGGCGCTGCCCAGCGAGCGCCAACTGTGCGAGGAGTACGGCGTCTCCCGGATCACCGTCCGCGAGGCGCTGCGCCAGCTCGTCGCCGAAGGCACGCTGGTGCGGATCCGTGGCAAGGGCACGTTCGTGGCGGACCGTCCGGCCCGGTCGCGGCTGCACCTCGCGTCCTTCCACGAGGACATGCGTCGCCTGGGCCGCACCCCGTCCACCCTGGTCCTGCAGACCGAGTTGCGGGTGCCGCCCCCGTCGACCACCTCGGCGCTGCAGATCCGCGCGGCCGACAAGGCCTACCGCGTCAAGCGGCTGCGCCTGGCCGACGGCGTGCCGATCTCCGTTGACGACGCCTGGTACCCGCAAGCCATCGCCCCGGGCTTGGATACCCACGACCTGACCCAGTCGATCTACACCCTGCTGCGCTCCGAGTACGGGCAGTCCATCGACCGGGCCGAACAGTCGATCGGAGCCATCGCCTCCGACGGCGAGCTGGGGCGGGTCCTCGGCGTGCCCTCGGGCACGCCGTTGCTCGCCTTCGACCGGGTGGCCTTCGCCGGCCCGACGAGGGTGGAACACAGTTACTCCTGGTACCGCTCCGACCGCTACCAGGTGCAGATGACGGTCACCGAGTCCGCCGAGGCGCACTGACCGCCGGCGGCATCAGATCGCCTCGTACTGCGGCTCGCCCCGGAACCGGGAGGCGCGGCCGCCGATGCCCAGGGCCGACCAGACGCGCCGCGAGACCGGGTTCATCAGGCCGATCCGCTCCGCGAGCGCACGCACGTCACCGAAGACCTCGGCGCGCATGCGGCGGGTGGCCGGATCGCGCCAGAAGATCTCCTTGCGCACCTCGTCGGGCACGTCGAAGGTCTCCCAGAACTGCTTGGGCGGCACCATGATCACGTTGTTGAGCGACCACATCACCAGCGGCGCGACGACCGACAGGATTCCGCGCTGCACGCGGCTCATCTTCGGCACCTGGTACTCGAGGAACTGGTGCGCGAAGGAGATGTGACGAGCCTCCTCCGCCACGTGGATGGCGATGATCGCAGTCATGGCGGGGTGCTGCGTCTCGGCGGCGCGCAGCTGGTGCTTCTGCATGTGGTCGATCGGCTCCTCGCCGGCGAGCACGCCGACGAAGAAGCCCGGCGGCGCCCAGACCGCAGCGCGGGTCAGCCGCGGCATCACCGCACGGAACCAGCGCGGCGCCCCCGGCACCTTCTGGCCGGTACGGTTCACGAACTCCTGGAACATGAGGGTGTGGTTGCACTCCTCACGTGCCTCGTGGGTGGCGTAGCGGAACTCCGGAGACCCGTTGCGCTGCACGAAGGAGTACTGCATGAGGGCGGCGATCAGCACCTGCTCGAACTGCAGTCCGGCTTTGACCAGGTTCGCCTGACGCCAGATCCCCATGGCGATCCGCTTCTCCAACGGCTGCGCCTGGTACCAGGCGCTCCGGCCGATGTAGTCGAGTTCGGGATGGAGCACCCAGCGCGGGTCCGCCGGGTCGATCGCGAGCTCGGGCGAGTCCCAGGCGATGTCCAAGTACGGGTCGAAGTTGCGTGCGACCGACGCGCTCGACAGGTCCGTCAGAGTGCGGTGGAATTCGGCGCGTGCGTCGCTGATGCGCGCGCCGTCAACGCTGGTGTGAGCGATGTCAACCATGATCACCTCGTGAAATAGACAATCTATTGACAACTGTCTACCACATGAGGCCTGGCGTCTCATTCCGACAGCAGCTCCGACACCCGGGCCAGCACCCTCACCTGGGCGGGGTTGTAGAGCTCGAGGAACGCGGCACCGAGAGCCCGCTCCGCGACGCGACGTCCCCGTGCCGACGTGGCATCGGAGTCGGACATCCACGGGAACCGCGCATGCTGCGCCCGGACCGATGCGACGAGCCGCAGCGCGAGGGAGTCGATCTCGGCCTCGCCGGCGTCGGCGGGCAGGGCGTCGAACAGCTCGTCGGCGGCGGAGGGCTCCGCCATGAGCGCGCTGATATCTCCGAGCGCGGCGTCGTCGAAGACCCCGCCGAAGACGGTCGCCAGAGCGCGGTCGCGCTCGGAGAGCGAGTCGACGACGGCATGGAAGGCCGCCGGAGTGTCGAGCGGGGCGTTGTGCTCGATCGCGGTCGCCAGCTCCGCCCGGATGCGCTGCAGCCGCTCGATCCGCTCGGCGAGCTCGCCGTCCAGGCGGCGGACCGCGGCGGGCAAGTCCTGTTCCGGAGCGTCGGCGCGCATGGCCGCGAGCGGAACCCCGAGCTCCTTCATCCTCGTGATCCGCAGTAACCGCACGAGGTGCGGAACGCCGTATTGCTTGTAGCCGTTGGACTTCCGGTCCGGCTCATCGAGCAGGCCGAGTGCGTGGTAGTGCCGGACGGCCTTGACCGTGGTCCCGGCCATTTCCGCCAACTCGCGTGTACTCCAGGCCATGGGCAGAGCCTACGGGCTTGACCGTGCCCTTGGGACACCCTTTACCGTCGCCGCATGACTTCCACCCCGACGGGCGACGCACGCCCGGCAGTCGCCGCTCCGACGTCGGTCACCGGGCGACGCAGCGTCGCCCCCGATCTCGCCCGCGGAGGGATGCTCGCGCTGATCGCGATCGCGAACGTCCCGTACTTCGTGTGGGGGCGTCCGGCGGGCACCGGCGCACACAGCGCCGACGGTTCGCTCGCCGATCGGGTGGTTCAGACGCTCTCCGTGATCGGGGTCGACAGCCGGATCTATCCGATGTTCGCCTTCCTCTTCGGCTACGGCATCGTCCAGCTGTACGGCCGCCAGGTGGCTGCGGGCACCGAGCCCTCCGAGGCCAGGCGTGTTCTGCGCCGCCGGCACTGGTGGATGCTGGTCTTCGGCTTCGCCCACGCCGCGCTCCTCTGGTACGGCGACATCCTCGGCGCCTACGCGATCACCGGGCTGGTCCTCGTCCGGCTGTTCCTCCGGCGATCGGACCGGGCGATCGCGATCTGGGCCGCGATCCTGGCCCTCATGTCCGCCACCTTCGCGGTACTCACTCTCGTGGGCGCCGGTTCCGTCGCCACGGAAGGCGCGGCGCCGGCGGTGACCGACGCGAACGCCCTTCCCGGGTATGGGGAGGCGATGGTCGAGCGCATCACGATCTGGGCCTCCGCGATGATTCCGACGGTGGTGCTCGAGCTGATCGTCCCCGTTGCGGTCCTGCTCGGCATGCTCGCCGCCCGGCACCGTGTCCTGGACGCGCCCGACGCTCACGTGCCCCTCCTCCGGCGCTGTGCCGTGATCGGCCTCGCGTTCGGGTGGGGCACGGGTCTCCTTCTCGCCCTGCAGAACCTGGGCGCGCTGCCCTTCGGGTCGACGGTGGACTGGGCCCTACTGCCCCTGGGCGTGCTGGGCGGCCTGTTCGGCGGCCTCGGGTACGTGGCCGTATTCGGGCTGCTCGCGACCCGGCTCGAGCGCACCGGCGGCGGGGCGTTCTCGGGCGCGGTGCAGGCGCTGGGCAAACGCTCGATGAGCGGCTACCTCGCGCAATCGGTGGTGTTCTCGCCGCTGCTCGCGGCGTGGGGTCTGGGTCTCGGTCAGTACCTGTCCAGCTGGTCGGCGGCTGTACTGGCGATCGCCGTCTGGGCCGCATCCGTCGCGATCGCCGTGCGGCTCGAACGTGCGGGTCGCCGGGGGCCGGCCGAAATCCTGCTCCGACGCCTCGCCTACCCGCGGTAGCGCCATCGACGCACAGGCGAGGCGACCGGGCCTCAGGACACCGTCGACCGGAGCGCCGCGCGGACGAAGCCGTCCGACGCGGCGAGCCGCTCTCGCGCAGTCGCGGCGTCGATGTCCGCGAGGAGCATCACGATCGCGGTCTTGGCGTGGCCGTCGGCGGCGCCGACGGCCGTGCGGGCGGTCTCCTCGTCGCAGCCGGTCGCCTCGCACACGATGCGCAGCACGCGTCGCTCGAGCTTGGCGTTGCCCGGGGTCACGTCGACCATCAGGTTCGAGTACGCCTTGCCGAGCCGCACCATCGTCGCCGTGGAGATCATGTTCAGGACCAGCTTCTGGCTGGTGCCCGCCTTCAATCGGGTCGAACCGGCGAGCACCTCCGGACCGGTGTCGACCTCGATCGCCACCTGCGCGTGCGCCGAGATCTCGGCGCCGGGCGTGCAAGTGAGCGCCACCGTCGAGGCACCGACCGAGCGCGCGTGATCGAGGCCGCCGATCACGTAGGGCGTCCGGCCCGAGGCGGCGATGCCGACCACGACGTCGGCGGGCTTGAGGCCGATGCTCGCCAGGTCATCGCGGCCACGCTCCGCGTGGTCCTCGGTGTCCACCTCGGCGCGGAACATGGCCGCGTCGCCGCCGGCGAGCACACCGACCACGCGTCCGCGCTGGAGCCCGAAGGTCGGCGCGCACTCCGTGGCGTCGAGCATGCCGAGACGGCCACTCGCCCCCGCGCCCAGATAGATCAGCCGGCCACCCGCGCGGATCGCCCCGACCGCGAGCTCGACCGCCTCGGCGATACGGGGAATCACCCGGCCCACCGCGTGCGGAACCCCCTGATCCTCCGCGTTCATCGCGACCAACAGCTCCTCGACGGTGAGCGCGTCGAACTCCATGGTCCGGGGATTGCGGCGCTCCGTCGTACCGATCTCCTGCACAGGGAGCGTCACCCGGCGGGAAAGACCGATGACGGGCTGAAGCAGGTGCTGTAGAAGTCCCGGCCGAAGGGCGTGATCTCGATCCGGCGGCGGATCGTCTTGGCGTAACGCCCGGCCTTACTGATGGCGTCGATGAGCTGGGGCTGCACCTGCAGCAGCTCGTAGCGCCGCACGTCGACCTGCTCCTTGGAGAACCAGATCAGGCCGAGCCGGTGCAGGTTGCCCAGATACGAGGCGATCCGGTCGGGATTCCGGCAGCCGGCGACCTCGGGGATCATCGAGACTCCCGCCGCCACCGTTTCGGCGCCCACGCCGAACGGGCGGTTGGTGCGCACGTCGATGGCGGGCTGCGCACCGTCGTTGAACAGGAGCCGCAGGATGCGCGCCTCGTCGGGGCACAGCTGCGCGAGGATGTGCTCGTAGGCCGGGTGAGGCGTCTGGGCGCCGGCGGGCTCGGCGGACTGCGCGAGCAGCCGATCGCCCATCTTGCGCAACTCGTCGGGGGTGGCGACGGGTTCCGGTTCGCGCTCCTCGACCTCATCGACGACCTCGCCGTGCACGACGATGCGCGGCGCGACCTCGGTGGTGAGCGCGACGTCCACGAGGTGCCCCGCCTCGCTCACGAACTGCTGAGTCAGGCGCTGTGCGGAGCCCCCGAGCTCGCGGGTGACGCTGAACGCGGAGTTCGACACCCGGCCGAGCCGGCCGAGGAGTCCCCCGGACTCCTGCTTCTCCGACGCGGCCACCTCTCCCCCGTCGCGGACCGCGAGATCACGGGTCTCGTCGGCGCCCTGGTCGCTCGCACCCGCTGAGGAACGGGACTTCTCGCTCACGTCTGTCACACCCCGAAAATCGCTAGATGGAGGAACCCGGCGAACGAGCCGAGCACCGCGCCGTGCAGGAACAGCAGCCACTCATCCTGCTTGATCGCCGACCGGAGCAGCTCACTGAGGTCCTCCGAGCTGAGTTTGCTCATCCGCTCGATGACGAACTGGCGCACCTTGGTCTGCTGCTCGGCCACGAACTCGGGCTGGCTGACGGTGGCCTCGGCGACCTTGAGCGCCTCGGCGCCGACGAGCTGCGGCACCCGGTCGTAGGCCTCGCTGCCGACGGAGAGCTTGACGAAGCCGCGCGCCCAGCCGGCCGCGTTGTCGATCGAGTCGCGCAACACCGTCTCGACGGTGGCCCGGGTCCGGTCGGAGCGCGGGCCGTGCAGGAGCTCGTCGCAGATGTTCTCGATGGTGATCACTTTGTCGGCCATCACCTTGGCGTACTCCTCGCCGATCTCCTTCTTCCGCTTGAGGAACAGCCCCTGCTTCCACGGCACCCACCACGTGGGGTTGATCGGCTCGAAGATCATCAGGATCCCGATGTAATTGACCACGTAGCCGATCACGATCCCGCCGAGCGGCAGCAGCCACCAGTAGGGGAAGAAGTGCAGCAGCGCGACCAGGAGGAAGCCCATGGGGAAACCGAAGTAGAAGCCGAAGTTCTGCATGAACTTCAGTTCCTTACGGCCCATGTTGTAGAAGATGTCCTTGAGCACCGACGGGTTGTTCGTCAGGTACCGGATCACCAGGAGTTTGGCGTCGATGTAGTCGTCGATGTTCTCGCCGATGGTCGACGTGATCTTCCGGACGTCCTTCGGCAGCGACGCCGAGACGCGACGGTAGACCAGCAGCTTCACGTCCTCGGGCAGCGAATACCACAGTCGCGGATTCTCCCGCTGCATCACCGATTCGACGATGGACGGGATCATCGGCAGCGACGCGCGGGTGAGCACCTCGGAAACGTGCTCCGGATCCATCACCTCGTAGAACTCGGCGATGCTGCCCACTTTGTTGAGCGATTTGTCGACGGCGATACTCGCCATCTTCTCCGCGCGCGACGGGACGATCCCCTGCCAGCCGACGCGACCGTCGGGCTGGATCGCCGGGATCACCTGGACACGGCGCGGCAGCAGCGGGTACAGCGTGGCCATGCCGGGAACCTTGACGCCGTAGAAGCGCTTGGGTTCGAACAGCATGAGGATGCCGGTCCAGTTGGTGATGTAGCCGATGATGCCGGTGAACAACGGGATCGTGATGAGCTGTTCGATCAGGTGCGGATCCATGACACACACCCCTCGTCGACGTTTCTCGTCGAGCTCTCCACTGCCCCTCCATCGTTCCCACGAGTTGGCCGAAACATTCGTCCTACGAATGCTTCACAGGAACCGCCTCGACATCATTCGCGCCCACAGTACTCAACGAAATGAGAGGATTACTCCTTGATTCGATCACTGTGACCAGATGAACACGCGGCAGCCCCGGCGCCGTTCATACAGCAAAGACGAAGTCCCCCGCCGCCACGTCGCGCTCCTGCAGACCAGTGATCGACCCGGGTTTGGAATCCATGATCACGACGGGGCAGATCGCACTGAGCCCGCGGTCGCGAATACCCGACGGGGAGAACGCGATCAACGGATCCCCGGCCTCCACTGCAGCTTTCTCGGTAGCTATCACCGTGAAGCCTTCACCATTCAGGTTCACCGTGTCGATTCCGATATGCACCAGGACACCCACGCCGTCGCCCGACAGGACGATCACGGCGTGCGGATGCAACTTGAGCACCGTGCCGGCCACCGGCGCGGTGACGACGGCGTCAGCACCGTCGGCGGGGACCGACGGCTCGATGGCGACACCCGACCCCACCATCTCCCCGGCGAAGACCTGATCGGGCACGGCCGAGAGCGGGAGCAGCCGCCCGGCGACGGGTGCCAACACGTCCGTCACAGGAGGTCCTGCACTTCCTCCGCGAGCGCGTCCGCGGTCGGGCCGACAACGACCTGCACCGCCGAGCCCGCGATCATCACGCCGTGCGAGAGCTTCTTCAGCGCGGCCTGATCGACGAGACCGGTGTCCTTGACCTCGCACCGGAGGCGGGTGATACAGCCCTCCACCTCCTCGATGTTGTCGGCCCCACCGAGCCCGTTCACGATGTCCTGCGCCTTCGACATTCCTGCCGCCTTTCGGAGAGGTTCGGGGAAACCGGCTCCCGCCGGACCGAACTGGTTATAACCTGTCGTCACCCTAGTGGACTCGTCCCTCGACAGGAGCGAAAAATGAGTTCCTCATCCGGATCCGGTATATCAGCACGGCGGCTCGATCTGAGCGGTCTCCAGAAACTCGGCCGCAGCCTGATGCTGCCCATCGCGGTCCTCCCCGCGGCGGGCATCCTCCTGCGACTCGGCCAGGACGATCTCCTCGGCAGATTCTCGTCGATGAAGACCGTCGCCGCGGTGATCGGCGGCGCCGGCAACGCGCTCTTCGCGAACCTCGGCATGCTCTTCGCCGTCGGCATCGCGATCGGCTGGGCCAAGAAGGCCGACGGTTCCACGGCACTCGCCGCCCTGGTCGGCTACCTCTCCTTCCAGGCCGTCGAGAAGGCGATGTCGCCCGTGGTGCTCGCCGGCAAGACCGACAAGGACGGGGCCGCCGCGGTCGTCGAGTACGGCGTGCTCGGCGGCATCGTCATCGGCATCATGTCGGCCGTGCTGTGGCAGCGGTACTACAAGACGAAGCTGCCCGACTACATCGGCTTCTTCTCCGGCCGCCGCCTGGTACCCATCCTCACCGCATCCGGGGCCATCGTCGTCGGCGTACTCATGTCCTTCCTCTACCCCGCCTTCAACTGGGCACTCACCGGACTCGCGAACTGGGTCGCCGAGCACGCCGTCGTCGGTGGCGGCGTCTACGGCACCATCAACCGGCTGCTGCTCCCGCTGGGCCTGCACCACATCATCAACTCGGTGGTCTGGTTCGTCCTCGGCGACTACAAGGGCGCCAACGGCACCGTCGTGCACGGCGACATCGCCCGCTTCATGCAGGGCGACCCGACTGCGGGCAACTTCATGACCGGCTTCTTCCCGATCATGATGTTCGCGCTGCCCGCCGCGGCGCTCGCGATCTACCGCTGTGCGAAGCCCGAGAACCGCAAGGTCGTCGGCGGCATCATGCTCTCGGTGGGCCTCACCAGCTTCCTCACCGGCATCACCGAGCCGCTCGAGTTCTCGTTCATCTTCGTGGCCTGGCCGCTGCTGCTCGTGCACGCGGTGCTGACCGGCACCTCGCACATGCTGGTCAACTGGCTCGACATCCACCACGGCTTCACCTTCTCCGCGGGGGCGATCGACTACGTCCTCAACTTCGGGCTGGCGACCAAACCGCTGCTGCTCATCCCGATCGGGCTCATGTACGCCGTGATCTACTACTTCTCGTTCACGTTCATCATCAAACGCTGGAACCTCAAGACCCCGGGTCGCGAGGACGAGGACGAGGAAGCCGAGGCCACTGCGTGACCGATGTTCTGCGCGGCACCGTCGTCACGCCCTCCGGGGCGATCGACGACGGTGTCGTGGTGCTCGCCGACGGCCTGATCGCCGAGGTCGGACCGGCGTCCGCCTTCCCGTCCGCGACGCTGCCGGCAGCGTCGGACCGGGTGTACCTGCCCGGCATGATCGACGTGCACTGCCACGGCGGGGGCGGCTTCGGCTTCCCCGATTCCGACGCCGCCGGTGCCCGCGCGGCCGCCGCACACCACCTCGGCCGCGGCACCACGACGCTGCTCGCCTCACTGGTGTCCGCGGCGGCGGAGAAGCTGCTCGAGCGGATCGCCACCCTCGCGCCGCTCGTCGACGACGGCACCGTCGCGGGCCTGCACCTCGAGGGCCCGTTCCTCGCGCAGGAGGTGTGCGGCGCACAGGACCCGCGGTACATCGTCGACGGCGACCCCGCGCTCCTGGCGACGCTCCTCGACGCCGCCGGCGGGCGGATCCGGTCGATGACGGTGGCCGCGGAGACCGCCCACTTCCCGGTGCTCGCCCGGCAACTCTCCGACGCGGGCGCCGTCGTCTCCGTGGGCCACACCGCGGGCGATTACGACACCGTCGTCGCAGGGCTCACCGCGCCGACCGGGCCGGTGAGCATCACGCACCTGTTCAACGGCATGCATCCGATGCACCACCGGCACCCGGGCGCCGTGGGCGCCGCGCTGAAGGTCGCGGGCGAGGGCCGCGCCGTCGCCGAGATCATCGGCGACGGGGTGCACCTCGCCGCGGGCACGGTCGCGATGGTCTTCGCCACCGTCGGACCCGATCACATCGCCCTGGTCTCCGACGCTATGCAGGCCGCCGGCATGCCCGACGGCGAGTACACGCTGGGGCCGCTCGACGTCACCGTCGGGGGTGGCGTCGCTCGCCTGACCACGCCCGACGGAACGCCGGGCGCCATCGCGGGCGGCACCTCGTCGGTGCTCGACGTGGTGGTGCGCGCCGTCCAGCACTCGGGCGTGCCGCTCGCGGACGCGACGCGGGCCGGCGCCACCACGCCCGCCCGGCTCCTGGGCCTGAAGGACCGCGGCGAGCTCTCCGCCGGCCTGCGCGCCGACGTGCTGGAACTCTCCGCCGACCTGGAGCTGCTGCGCGTGATCCGTGGCGGCGCCGAGGCCGGCTGAAACGCAGCGCTCAGCCGAGCGCGACGTTCCCGGTGATGGTGGTGCCGGTCGCGCCGCCGATCCAGATCTCGCCGTCCGCGGACTCGACGTGCACGCGACCGCGGCGGCCGAGCGCGGTCCCCTGAGAGGCGACGTACCGCGCGGGCAGGGCACCGGTTCCGATGAGCCACTGCGCGAGGCCCGCGTTGAGCGAGCCGGTGACCGGATCCTCCGGCACCGCGAGGTCCGGGCAGAAGGCGCGCACCTCGACGTCGGCGTCGCCGCCGGGCGGATACGTCCCGACGACGCCGATGTTCAGGTCCCCCATCGCCCCGAAGTCCGGGTCCAGGGCGAGTACCGCATCCGCGTCCCGCAGCCGCGCCGCCACCCAGCCGGGGCCGTTGTCCACCCATTCGGCGGCGAGGATCTCCGCGGCGGGGAGACGCAGGCCCGCGGCGATCCGGCTGACGGTGCCGGCATCCGCCGGGCCGCTCCGACGCAGCGGCGGTGCCGCGAAGGCGAGTTCGTCCCCGCGGCGCAGCCGGACCAGGCCGGCGGCGCACTCCTGCACCACCGTCCCGGGCGACGCCGGGACGCCGCCGTCCTCGAGCCAGGCGTGCGCGCTCCCCAGCGTCGGATGTCCCGCGAAGGGCAACTCGCCGCCGGGAGTGAAGATCCGCAGCCGGTAGTCCGCCCCTGGATCGGTCGGGCGCAGTAGGAAGGTGGTCTCGCTGAGGTTCGTCCAGCGCGCGAACGCCGCCATCCGCTCGTCGGAGAGGCCGTCGGCGCCGTGCACCACCGCCACCGGGTTGCCTCGCAGGGGTTCCGAGGAGAAGACGTCGACCTGGCGGAAGCGGTACATGCTCCTAGTAAAGCTCACGCCCGTAACCGTCGCCGTAGTAGCGGTCCAGCTCCTCGAGCGAGTCGTCAGGGCGTTCCAGGGATTTCGCGATGACGGCCCGCCGGGGCACGCCGCGGTCGTCGTCCTGCGTCGGCCAGGTCGACGGATCCCACGCCTCGGAGCGCAGGAAGGCCTTGCTGCAGTGGAAGAAGACCTCGTCGATCGCGACCTCGACGATGAGCTGGGGCAGTCGGTCGCCCACCGCCATCCGCGGCGCGTACGGCGCGTCCGCCAGGACCGTCGCGGCCCCGTTGACCCGCAACGTGTCACCGCGCCCGGGGATGACGAAGTCGATGGCGATGCGCGGGTCCTCGAGCAGGTTCCGCAGACCGTCGACACGGCGGTTACCGGGCCGGTCCGGTAGCGCGAGAGTGCGGTCGTCCAGCACGAGGACGGCGCCGGCGGGATCGCCCTTCGGGGAGACGTCGAGGCCACCGGTGCCCGTCGTCGCGACGAAATAGAGCCGCGCCGCGGCGAGGAAGAGCCGGTGCACCTCGTGCAGCTCCGGCAGTGCCTTGTCGCGGATCCGCGGGATCGGCTCGGGCACCACCGCTCGCAGCTGGTCGATCGTCGTCACCGGCGTGCGCTCGTGGCCCATGCCGACGACTCTAGAGGGGGCGCAGGATGCGGTCGAGGAACTCCCGCGTGCGCTCGTGCTGCGGAGCACCGATCACCTCGGCCGGGCGCCCCGCCTCGAGCACGGTGCCCCGGTCGACGAAGAGCACCTGGTCGGCGACCTCGCGGGCGAAGGCCATCTCGTGGGTCACGACCACCATCGTGCGGCCCTCGGTGGCCAGGTCGCGCATCACGGTCAGCACGTCGCCGACCAGTTCGGGATCGAGAGCGGAGGTCGGCTCGTCGAACAGCACGACACGCGGACGCAGCGCCAGCGCCCGCGCGATCCCCACGCGCTGCTGCTGCCCGCCCGAGAGCTGATGCGGGTACTTGTCGGCGTGCTCGGCCAGCCCGACGCGCGCGAGCAGCTCACGCGCCTCCGCCTCCACCTCCGCCGGCGCCCGCTTCTGCACGACGGTGGGCCCCTCGGTCACGTTCCGCAGCGCCGTGAAGTGCGGGAAGAGGTTGTGCGACTGGAAGACCATCGCGCTCTGCGCGCGATAGTGCGCCAGCTCCGCCTTTCGCGGCGCCCCGGTACCGAAGTCCACGGTCGCCTCGCCGACGGTGACGACGCCACCGTCGGGCAGCTCGAGTGCGTTGAGCGAGCGGAGCACCGTCGTCTTGCCCGAACCGGACGGCCCGATGATGACGGTGACCGTGCCCTCCGGAACGGCGAAGTCGATGCCCCCGCAGGACGTCCACGTCGCCGAAGGACTTGGTGAGGCCGCTCACCGAGATCAGGTCGGTCATCGCGCCACGTACCTTTCGAAGCGGTTCTCGAGGTGGGACTGCACCAGGCTCAGCGCCTGGCAGACCACCCAGTAGTAACAGGCGGCGACCACGTACATCACGAAGAAGTCGTACGTCGGGGCCGCGGCGATCTGCGCCTGCCGGAAGAGCTCGGTCACGAGGATCGCCGATGCCAGCGACGTGTCCTTGACCAGGGAGACCAGGGTGTTCGCGAGCGGCGGAGTGGCGGTGCGGGCCGCCTGCGGCAGGATGATCCGCCGCAACGAGGTGCGGTAGTCCATGCCGATCGTGGTGGCCGCCTCCCACTGCCCCTGCGGGACCGCGCCGATCGCGGAACGGATGATCTCCGCCGCGTACCCGCCCACGTTGAGCGAGAAGGCGATCACGGCGGCGAGGAACGGATCGAACACCACACCTGCGAGGGGGAGCCCGTAGAAGATGATCACGAGCTGCACCAGCAGCGGCGTGCCGCGGATGATCGAGATGTAGGCGCGGGCGATCCCGCTGACCATGCGCCGCTTCGACATTCGCGCCAGCGCCACGCCGAGCGCGATCGCCAGGCCGATCACGAAGCTGATGGCGGTCAGCGGGATGGTCTTGGTGACGGTCGCCTTGAGCATCGGAGCCAGGTTGCGGCGCACCATGTCCCAGGTGCTGGAGCCGCGCCGTTCCTCCTGCGCCCCGGAGCCGAAGAAGCGGTCGGAGATGCGCTGCGCCGTCCCGTCGGCCCGGATCTCGGCCAGCCCCCGGTCGATCTCGGGCATGAGCCCCGAGTTCTTGCGGGCCGCGAACACCGATTCGGACTTGTCGGGTGTCTCCGCGGCGATCTCCACCGGGGCACCGGGGGTCACCTTCAGGTAGTTGCGGACGACGCCGGTGTCGTTGACCACCACATCGACCCGGCCCTGCGCCAGTACGTTGACGGCGTCGGTGAAGCTGTTGACCGCCTCGATCTTGGCGCCCGCCTTCTCGGCGACCCCGGACCAGCTACTGGTGATGCTCTGCGCTGCGGTCTTGCCGCGGATGTCGGCCAGCGAGTGCACGGAATCGTCGCCCTTGCGCACGAGGATCGAGCCGCCGGTCTGCAGGTACGCCACCGAGAGGTCGTACTTCGCCGCACGCTCCGGACTGGCCGTGACCTGGTTGGCGACCAGGTCGAACCGGCCCGCCTCCAGGCCCGCCATCATCGAGTCCCACGGCGTCTCGACGAACTCGACGCGCTTTCCGATCTTCGCGGCGATCGCGGTGATCATCTCCACGTCGTAGCCGGTGAGCTTCCCGGTCTCGTCGTGATAGCTGTACACCTGGTAGACGCCCTCGGTGCCCACCCGCAGCACTCCCCCGGCCGGCACCGGATCGGCGTGCGCGGGCAGCGGTGCCGCGACGAGGACCGTCGCGAGCAACGCGAGGAGGAGGCGCCGTACCGCGGTCACCGGGCCTCCTCCGCGACCCGATCGTCGTGGCTGGCGGCGCGGGCGGGGTCGGGGAGGGCGGCCGTATCCATGCGTCGTTCTTAGCACCGCGGCGCGCCCGGCGCGGCCCGACGGTCCGGTCCCGACCTTTTCAACCAAAGGGTTGAACAAACACGAACGGGGGCGTACCGTCGTATTCAACAGAACGGTTGAACTCAGAGGAGGTGGACCACGAACGACGACATCGACGACCTGTCCAAGGCGTTCGCCGCACTGGCGGACTCCACCCGCCGCGACATCGTCGCCCGCCTCGCCGACGGCGACGCCACGCTCACGGAGATCGCCGAGCCGTACGACGTGAGCATCCAGGCCGTCTCGAAGCACCTGAGCGTGCTCGAGAACGCCGGCCTGATCAGCAGGACCCGCCGTGCCCAGGCCCGGCCCGCCCACCTGGAGGCCGAGGTCTTCGACCTCATGAACGGGTGGATCGAGCGGTACCGGCGCCGCGCGGAGCAGCGCTACCAACGCCTCGACGCGGTCCTGGCCGATATGAACGCCGCAGAGAACCCGAACACCACCCGCACCGAAGGAGCCGCATCATGACCACCGTCAACGCCGAGGCCGGCATCGAGGCCTCCACCGCCCTCCCCACCGTCACCATCACACGCGAGTTCCGGGCGACACCGGCGCAGCTGTTCCGCGCCCACACCGACCCCGAGTTGTACGCGCGGTGGGTGGGACCGTCGGACATCGACACCGAGATCGTGCACTGGGACGCACGTACGGGCGGCAGCTGGGCGTACGTCAGCACGCGCGGCGACGAGCGCTACGCCTTCCACGGCAGCTTCCACGACGTCCGCGAGGACCGCATCGTGCAGACCTTCACCTACGACGACATGCCCGACGGGGTCTCGCTCGAGACCATGACCTTCGAGGACCTGGGCGACGGCCGCACTCTGCTGCGCGCCGTCTCGCTCCTGGACAGCTTCGAGAGCCGCGACGGGATGCTCGCCAGCGGCATGGAGACCGGCATCGTCGACGGCTACGCGAAGCTCGACGAACTCCTCGCGTCCGGCGAGGTGTAGTGGTTACCGTCGGAACATGACGGACGCCGCACCGATTCGTACACACGTCGCCGACGGCCTGGGGGTGCTCACCCTCGGTGCCCCCGGTCGGCGCAATCCCCTCTCGCTCGCCACCATGCGGGCCGCCACCGCAGCGCTCGAGAGCTTCGACGCCGACCCCGCGGTGCGGGTCATCGTGATCCGCGCCGAGGGGCCGGCGTTCTCGGCGGGCCACGACCTGAGCGAAATGGTGGGCCGCACCCTCGACGAGGAGCGGGAGATCTTCGCCGCCTGTACCGATCTCATGGCCGCGGTGCACCGCACGCGACAGCCGGTCATCGCGCGGGTGCAGGGGATGGCGCTGGCGGCGGGGTGCCAGCTCGTCGCGACCTGCGACCTGGCGATCGCCTCGTCCGACGCGCGGTTCTCGACGCCGGGCGTGAAGATCGGCCTGTTCTGCTCGACGCCGATGATCCCGCTCACGCGCGCCGTCGGCCGCAAGCGCGCGATGCAGATGCTGCTCACCGGGGAGATGATCAACGCCGAGACCGCGGTCGAGTGGGGCCTGATCAACGCCGCCGTCCCCGCGGACGTACTCGAGACGACCGTCGCGGATCTCGCGCACCGCGTCGCCGAATCCAGCGGCGAGACGCTGGCGATCGGCAAACGCGCCTTCTACGACCAGATCGACCGCACCGAACCCGATGCCTACGCGGCGATGGCCGAGGTGATGGCGACCAACGCGATGATCCCGGATGCGCAGGAAGGGATGACGGCCTTCCTGGAGAAACGGGCCCCCGTCTGGTCGCGATGACCCGGTAACTTAGCGGCATGAAGCTGCCTCGGCTCCGCGCGGACTACGGGTCGATCCTGCTAGGGTCCACCGACGACAGCTCGCGGCTCACTCGGGTACGGGTACAGCTGGTCATCACGATCGGCGTGATCGTCGCGAACCTCATCGGCGTGGGCCTGGCGATCGCGCTCGCCACCGTCGGCATCCCCGAACCCTCGATCCCCTGGGACGCCTGGTGGATGAACTACCTGGTGGTCCCCCTCTACATCGCGATCGCCTTCGTCCTCGGCGCGACGATCGGCACCGTCCGGCTGGTCCGGTCGTTGCGCTGGTCGATCCGGCGGGAGGAGCCGAACGCCGCGCAGGCGAAGGCGGCCATCGTCGGGCCCTGGCGCCTGACGGCCCTGCAGGCACTGCTCTGGGGCGTCGGCACCGTCGTCATGACGGTGGGATACGGCATCATCAACCCCGAACTCATCCCGAAGACCGCGCTGGTGATCGGGCTCTCGGGCGTGGTGGTGTGCGCGATCTCGTACCAGATCACGGAGTTCGCGCTGCGGCCCGCTGCCGCCGCCGCGCTGGAGGCGGGGTTCCGCGCGCCGCGCAAGGGGCGGCTGCGGATGCGGGCCGCGACCGCGTGGTCGATCGGCTCGGGTGTGCCGATCCTGGGGATCTTCCTCGTGGTGCTCTTCGGCACCTTCCGCGACGAGACCAGCAAGCTCGACATCTTCGTCGCCGTCACCGCGCTCGCGGCGATCGCGCTGCTCACGGGCCCGCTGCTCACGCTGCTCAACGTGGACACCCTGGTCGCGCCGCTGCGCGTGCTCGGGAACGCGATCCGCCGGGTCCGCGACGGCGAAACCGACGTGGCCGTGCGGATCTTCGACGGCTCGGACATGGGAGAGCTGCAAGCCGGCTTCAACGAGATGACGGGCGGCCTCGCCGAGCGCGAGCGGCTACGCGACCTGTTTGGCCGGCACGTCGGCCGCGATGTCGCCGAGACGGCACTGGGTCTGGGCGTGCAGCTCGGCGGCTCCGAGCAGGTCGTGGGCGTGCTCTTCGTCGACGTCGTGGGTTCCACGACGCTCGCACGGCAGCGCCCGGCCACCGAGGTCGTCGATCTGCTCAACCGCTTCTTCGAGGTGATCGTGACCGCCGTCGAGGAGAACGACGGCCTGGTCAACAAGTTCGAGGGCGACGCGGTGCTCGCGGTCTTCGGCGCGCCGCTCCCCCACCCGGACCCGGCCGGCGGTGCGCTGCGCGCCGCCCGGCTCATCGCCGACCGTCTGCCCTCCGCCGTGCCGGACCTGCGCGCCGGGATCGGCGTCTCCTACGGCGTGGTGGTCGCGGGCAACGTGGGCGCCATCGAACGCTACGAGTTCACCGTGATCGGTGACCCGGTCAACGAGTCGGCGCGGCTGTCCGAGGTGGCCAAGCGCGACACCTCGCTGCCGGTGGCCTCCGAACCCGCCATCATGGGCGCCCGTGAGGCCGAATCGCAGCACTGGCGGTTCACCGACGAGCTGGAGCTGCGCGGCCGCGACGAGCTGACCCGCCTCTATGCGCCGACGGCGTCGTCCAGGACGAGCACGTCGTCGACGAAGGTCGTGCCGCCGACGGTGAATTCCCGCACCCCCGCCGTCACGAACCCCGACTTGGCGTAGAAGCGCTTCGCGCGGGCGTTGTCGGCGTTCACGCCCAGCCACACCGGCAGGCCCGCGGCGCCGGCGCGCACCGCGTCGAGCAGGGCACGGGCGACCCCGCCGCCGTGGTGATCCGGGTCGACGTAGAGCTTGGAGAGGTAGGCCGACGGTGCGCCGCGCAGCGCGGTGGGCCCTTCGTCGTGCGCGCCGTGCAGCACCAGGGCGTAGCCGACGGGGCCGTCCTCACCGTCGACGACGAGGACGTGGTGCGCGGGATCGGCCAGGTGCCGGGCGAACTCTGCCTCGGACAGGTGCGTCGCGATGAAGTGGGCGATGTGGTCGCGGGCCAACGTGGGCGGGCAGGCCAGCGGGAAGGTGCGGGCCGCGAGCGCCGCGACGGCGGCGGCGTCCTCGGGACCTGCGCGCCGCACCGCGGATTCGGTCGAGATCGTCATTCGCGTCCCAGGAGTCGGTCCGTCTCGCGGCGTTCGCGCTTCGTGGGCCGGCCCGCGCCGCGGTCGCGCTGCGGCATGGACAGCACGATCTCGCGCGGCGGCGGGGGCGGGCTGTTGTCGATGTAGCAGGTGGCGGCGACGGGCGCTCCGACGCGCTTGGGGATCAGGGTGGTGACCTCGACGATCCGCTCCCGGCCGCCGAGCCGCAGCCGCACCTCGTCGCCCACGACGATGTGCTGCGCGGGTTTGGCGGTGGCGCCGTTGACCCTGACGTGGCCGCCCCGGCACGCCGTGGCGGCGGCCGACCGCGTCTTGGTCAGCCGCACGGCCCACAGCCAGGCGTCGACGCGCACGGCTCAGCGCGCGCGGAGCAGCCGCGACAGCCCGACCGCGCCGAGGACGCCGAACGCGATGAGCAGGAGCAGGCCGACGCCCGCTCCGCCGAGGAGCCAACCGACCGCGACGATCACCACTGCCGGGGCCGCCATCGCCGCGACCATGCCGGGGTGCTGCTTCACGACGTCCAGCGCGGCCTGCTTGCGCGCCGGATCGAGTTCTTTTCCTGCCATGTCACCAATGTACGCATTCCCGGCAGGGCAAGATCGGGGCATGACGGTGCTGGCTCTCATGCGACACGGCGAGGCGGGGATGTCGATCCCCGACGAGGCCCGTCCGATCACCGAGAACGGTCGCCACCAGGCCCGACGGTCCGCGCAATGGCTCGCCGAGCACGGGCTCGAACCGGATCACGCACTGGTCTCCTTCGCCCGGCGCACCGTCGAGACCTTCCACGCGATGGATCTGCGCTGCCCGATGACGGCCACCGAGGAACTGTACGAGTGTCCCGGCCGCCGCGTGCTGGACGAGATCAACGGCGTGCCCGGCGACATCGCCGTGCTGCTGGTGGTCGCGCACTTCCCCTGCCTGCCGGAGGCGGCCGCCCAGCTGGACCCGTCCGCGGAGCTGCCGGGCTTCGCGCCCGGCACCGTCGTCCTGCTGGACCTCGACGACGGCCCGGCGGCCCCCGGTTCGGGGCGGCTGCGGTCGTGGTTCACCCCGTAGGATGTCCTTTTATGGACACCCTGATCCTGCTGCGGCACGGAAAGTCCGCGTACCCCGACAAGGTGAAGGATCACGACCGGCCGCTCGCGCCGCGCGGCGTCCGGCAGGCCGGCCTCGCCGGCAAGGCGATCCGCCGGTTCGGGCACGACGTGGACCTGGTGCTGTGCTCGACCGCGGTGCGCGCCCGGGCGACGCTCGAGCAGGCGTCGGTCGACGCCCCGGTACGGCACCTCCCGGCGCTGTACGGCGCGAGCGGTGACGAAATCCTGAAGCTCGTGGAGTCCGAGCGGGGCGACGCGGCCACGGTGCTGGTCGTCGGGCACGACCCGGGCCTGGCCGAGGCGGCCCAGATCCTGGACCCCACCTTCACCTTCGCCAAGTTCCCCACCTCGGCGTTCGCCGTGGTGCAGGAAGGCCACGCGGAGCTGCACATCCCTCGCTAACGTGGGGCCGTGACTCCACGCGCACGGTTCGAGAACTCCTCCGGCTCACTGTTCACCGACGGGTTGCGGGGCGTCCTCGCGGCCCACCCCGACGCCGTCTGGCACGACGCGGGCTTCGTCGCCCGCCGCACGCCGCGTTCCAGCGGCGTCGCCGTGATCTCGGGCGGCGGCTCCGGTCACGAGCCCATGCACGTCGGGCTCGTCGGCGCAGGCCTGCTCGACGCGGCATGCCCGGGCCTGATCTTCACCTCTCCCAACGCCGTTCAGGTCGCCGCGGCGACGCGCGCGGTGGACACCGGCGCCGGCGTGCTGCACGTCGTGAAGAACTACACCGGCGACGTGATGAACTTCGCCGTCGCCCGCCGCCTCGTGGCCGCGCCGGACGCGGACGCGCGCGCCGCCGCCACCGAGGTCGTGCTGGTCGACGACGACGTCGCCACCGAGGACACCTCGGGCCCGGGCCGCCGCGGGACCGCCGCCACGATCGTGGTGGAGAAGATCTGCGGCGCCGCGGCCGATCGCGGACTCCCGCTGGCGGAGGTCGCGGCGGTGGGCCGACGCACCGCGGAGCGCGCCCGCTCCATGGCCGTCTCCGTCTCGGCGTGCAACGTACCCGGCGCCGACACCCCGTCGTTCGATTTGCCCGCGGGCCGGATGGCCTTCGGCGTCGGCATCCACGGCGAGCGTGCCCGTGACGAGCGACCGGTGACGGCGGCGGAGGAGATCGTCACCGATCTGCTGGCGCGGATCCTGCCGGGCACCGGCCTCGGCGCCGGTGACCGCGCCCTGGTGGTGGTCAACAACCTCGGCGCCGTCACCGATCTCGAGACCGGTGTGCTCTTCGCAGAGACCGTCAAGCAGCTGGCCGAACGAGGGATCGAGGTCACGCGGTCGCTGGTCGGCCGGTTCGTGACGGCCCTCGACATGGCCGGTGCGTCGGTCACCGTCGTCCCCCTGGACGACGAGCTGATCGAACTGTGGGACGCCCCGACCTCGGCTCCCGCCTGGCCGCACGCGGCCACGGCACCGTCGCACCTGGACCCGCTCGCGCACGCCGCCCCCGACGATGCCACGGACACCGGCGAGGCGAACGTCTGGCTCTCCGACTTCGTGGGGCGCGTACAGCGCTCCGTGGACGAGCTCACCGAGCTCGACCGCCGGGCCGGCGACGGCGACTTCGGCACCAACATGGCCGCCGCGCTCGGCCACTTCCCACTGCCCCTGCGCGGCACCGACTCCGACGTACTGGAGGCGATCGCCACGTCGTACCTGGTACGTGCCGGCGGCACCTCCGGCGCCGTCTTCGGGACCTTCTTCACCGAGCTCGGCCGGGCCCTGCAGCCCGACGGTGCCGGCTTCGCCGCCGGCGTGCGCGCCAGTCTCGACGCGGTGGTCGAACTGGGTGGGGCGAAGGTGGGCGACAAGACCGTCGTGGACGCGCTCTCCCCCGCCGCCGACGTGCTCGACGGCGGCGGATCCCTCGCGGACGCGGCCGCGGCCGCCGCGCGGGGAGTCGCGGCGACCGCCGACAGCGCGGCCTCGCGCGGTCGCGCCAGCTACCTCGGTGACGCGGTCAAGGGCGTCCCGGATCCCGGTGCGCTGGTGACGTCCTGGCTGTTCGAGGCCGCGGCGGCGAGCCGATGACACCCGCGGTCGACCCCGAGGACTTCGCGCAGATCCGCGACCAGGTGCGCCAGTGGGTCCGCGACCGGGTCGTGCCGCGGGAGCGGGAGATCGCGGACGCCGACGCGATACCCGACGACCTGCGCCGGCAGGCGAAGGACATGGGGCTCTTCGGTTTCGCCATCCCGCAGGAGTGGGGTGGACTCGGCCTCGACCTCACGCAGGACGTCGAACTGGCGATGGAACTCGGGTACACCTCGCTCGCCGTCCGGTCGATGTTCGGCACGAACAACGGGATCGCCGGGCAGGTCCTGGTGGGCTTCGGCACCGACGAACAGAAGGCGCAGTGGCTGGAACGGATCGCGGCCGGTGAGATCGTCGCCTCCTTCGCGCTGACCGAGCCGGGCGCCGGATCGAATCCCGCCGGCCTGCGCACCCGGGCCGTCCGCGACGGCGACGAGTGGGTGATCGACGGGGAGAAGTGCTTCATCACCAACGCCCAGTCGGCGGACCTGTTCGTGACCTTCGCCCGCACGCGCCCGGCGGACGACAGGGGGCAGGGGATCGCCGTCTTCCTGATCCCCGCCGACTCCCCCGGCCTCGCGGTGGCCCCGCACGACGAGAAGATGGGCCAGCAGGGTGCCTGGACCTCGAACGTCGCCTTCACCGGTGTCCGGGTCCCCGCCTCCGCCCTGGTGGGCGGCGACGAGGACACCGGCTACCGCGCCGCGATGACCTCCCTGGCCCGGGGCCGGGTCCACATCGCGGGCCTGGCCGTCGGAGCGGCGCAGCGCGCTCTCGACGAGTCCCTGCGGCACGCCGCCGTCGCAACGCAGGGCGGTGTCCCGATCGGCGACTTCCAGCTCGTGCAAGCCCATCTGGCCGACATGCAGACCGGCGTCATGGCGGGCCGCGCACTGGCGCGGGACGCCGCTGCGAAGTGGGTGTCCGGCGAGGACCGCCGCATCGCACCGTCGGCCGCGAAGCTGTACTGCACCGAGATGGTGGGTGACGTCGCGGACCGCGCCGTGCAGATCCACGGCGGCGCCGGGTACATGCGGGAGACGCCGGTCGAGCGGATCTACCGCGACGTCCGCCTGCTGCGCCTCTACGAGGGCACCTCGGAGATCCAGCGCCTGATCATCGGCGGCGGCCTCGTGCGGCAGGCCACGAAGGAGTTGGGCCCGCCGCGCTAGCCCAGGTGCGTGCGATAGAAGGGCACCAGGTTCTCCAGCGCGACGGAAGTCGGCTGCGGCTGGTCGTACAGGTCGTAGTGTGAGGCTCCCTCGACGACCACGAGTTGCTTGTCCCTCGACGCGGCGCGGCCGTACAGCTCCATGCTCAGCCGCTGCGAGGCGAAAGCGCCTGCCTTGTCGCCGATCACGACCATCAGCGGCTGGGTGAGCAGCACCTCGACGCGGTCGTAGGCGTCCCAGTCGGCCAGCGCCGCCTGTCGGGCGAAGTTGAAACTGGTCAGGGCGCCGGGGTTCTTCGCGCGGTCGGTCTTGTAGTAATCGGTCGCCTCGAGCACGTCGATGTCCGTGACGCCCGCCTGCTGCGCGGCGTCCACCGACGGCGGCAGTAGATCGTTGATCTGTTCGGCGGCGCCGCGGGCCTCCGCGGTGCGCTGCGCGGCGACGGCCTCGAGCATGGCGATCGGGTGGTACTCGGTGAAGCCCTCCCGCATGAGCCGGCCCACATTGCTGCCCGCGACGGTGCCCAATGCCTTGATCCGCCGGTCGATCTTGGTGGCGGCCACCGCGTACCCGGCGCCGCCGCAGATCGCGAGCACGCCGATGTTGTCGGCGTCCACGTAGGGCAGCGTGACCAGGTGGTCGATGACGAAGCTGAAGTCGCTCACCCGGAAGGCCGGGTCCTCGACGGAGCGGGGCTCGCCGCCGCTCTCGCCCTGGAAGCTCGCATCGAAGGCCGCGACCACGAAGCCCGCCTCGGCCAGCGCCTTGCCATAGACGGTGCCGGAGGTCTGCGCCTTGCAGCTGCCTGTCGGGTGCGCCGCGATGATCGTGGGATAGGTCTTCGACGCGTCGAAGTCCGGCGGGTAGTGGATGTCCGTGGCGATGTCCCACGCCCATCCCTTGACCGCCACCGTCGTGATGTTCTCCGCCATGGGATTTCCTTTCTCAGTGCCTTGGCTGTGACCACCACGCTAGGAAGGATCCGGCTCGGGCGGCAGGCCGGATTCCTGCCTGGGAAGGATTCTTCCCAGGCAGGACCGGAGCATCCGCGGCTAGCCTGGCGTCATGGCCACGACCGCCCGCACCGCGCCGCATCTGAAGGAGCTCGGCGACTTCCTGCGCACATGCCGCGGGAAGCTCTCCCCGGCGGATGTCGGTCTCACCGCGATCGACGGGCAACGGCGGGTCAGCGGGCTGCGCCGCGAGGAGGTCGCGCAGCTGGCGGCGATCAGCACCGACTACTACACCCGGATCGAGCAGGGACGCCTGAGCCCCACCGCGCACGTGCTCGACGCGGTCGCGCGGGCGCTGCGCCTTGATCCGGACCAGACCGAGTACGCCGGCAGCCTGCTCGATCACGCCGCGCAGGCACCGGCTGTCCGGGGCGGGCGCCGCCCCACCAGAGTCCGGCCGCAGATCCGCCGGCTGCTCGATCAGCTCACCGAGACACCCGCGCTCGTACTCGGGCCGCGGATGGACATCCTGGCGTGGAACCCGTTGGCAGCCAGGGTCTACGTGGACTTCGATGCCCTCGCGCCGCGCGAGCTGAACTACGTCCGGCTCATCTTCACCGATCCCGCGATGCGGGCGCTGTTCGACGACTGGTCCACGGTCGCCCGCTCCTGCGTCGCGATCCTCCGCCGTGAGGCCGCCGCCAACCCCGCCGACCCCGCTCTCTCGGCCCTCGTCGGGGAACTGACGATCGCCGACGAGCAGTTCAGGCAGTGGTGGGCCGCCCGCAACGTCACCCGCCAGGACTTCGGCACGAAGACCCTGCACCACCCGCAGGTCGGCGAGCTCGTACTGGACTGGGAGATCTTCCGCTACGCCGGAGCGCCGGATCAGCAGTTGGTACTCAACTCCGCCGACGCCGATTCCCCGACGCGCGAACGACTCCGCCGTCTCATGCAATGAGCGCCGAATACCACTGACCACCACCGAATCCGCCAGGAGACCGACCATGCCCCTCACACCGGACCTCATGACAGCACTCGGCGACGCCCCAGAGATCGAGATCAGCAGCTACCGCAAGGACGGGACACTGCGCCGCTGGGTGCCCATCTGGTCCGTCCGCGTGGGCGACGAGATCTACCTGCGCTCCGCCTTCGGCGTCGACGGCGGCTGGTACAAGTGGGCGAAGATCAAGGGCGTCGGCCGCGTCCGGGTCGCCGGCACCGAGGCCGACGTGACGCTCGTGCCGTACACCGGCCCGGAACTGCAGGCGCAGGTGGATACGGCGTTCGAGACCAAGTACCGAGGCGGTGGGGAAGCGTTGCAGATCATGGTCACCGAGCCCGCCCGGTCGGCGACGGTGCGCCTGGATCCAGCGGCCTGACGGCCGGGAGGGCCTACGCGGGCGGGTCGACGAACAGGTCGTAGTCGATCGGATCCGCACCGCCGTAGGGACGCAGATCCGTCACCCCGGCCTTGCGTACCAGCTCCGCATCGAGGAAGCACCGGCCCGTGACCGACAGCGGCTGGGCGAGCAGCACTGCCGCCGCGTCCGCCATGATCTGCGGATTCCGAGCGTGCGCCGTCGCCTCGTCACCGCCGAGCAGATTCTGCACCGCCGCCGTGGCGATCGTCGTCTCCGGCCACAGACAGTTCGCCGCGATCCCCAGTTCCGCGAACTCCGCAGCGAAACCCATCGTGAGCAGGGACATCCCGTACTTGCCGAGCATGTATGCCGGATAACGGCCCAACCAGTCCGGCGAGAGGTTCAGCGGCGGCGACAGTGTCACCACCCTGCCCTCGTCGGCACGCTCGAGGTGCGGAAGGCACGCCTTCGTCAACGCGAAGGTGCCGCGGGTGTTCACTTGCTGCGTCAGGTCGTAGCGCTTCATCGAGATCTCGGCGGTGGAGATCGTGCTCAGCACACTCGCATTGTTGACGCACACGTCGATCCCGCCGAACCGGTCCACGGCGGTCGCCACCAGCCGGGCGATGTCCTCGTCCGAACGCAGATCGCCGACCACGCCCACGGCGGCGTCCTCGCGGCCCGCGGCGGCGTCGATCTCCGCCACCGCCGTGTGGATCGTGCCGGGCAACCGTGGATCCGGATCGTCGGTCTTGGCCAGCAGCACGATGTTCGCGCCGCGCGTTGCCAGTGCGACCGCGATCGCGAGGCCGATCCCCCGGCTCCCGCCCGACATGACGACGGTGCGGCCCGCGAACGCCTCCGGGCCGGGTTCGGTGAGGAGAGTGGCCTGCATCAAGGTGTCCTTACGCCGTGGGATCGGTTCTGCGGCTGACGCTACGAGCGACGCGAGCGCAGAGCCATGTCCTCGGCGGACCGAATCCGGCCGGACCGTTGTCGGCGGCGACGAAAGCTCAGCGCCAGTGCGGACCCAGGATCGCCGGAAACCGGCGGCAGAGCAGCAGTGCGATCTCCACATCGAGACGGCCGTCCTCGAGGGGACGGCCGCGGCGCTCGATCGCCTTGCGTACGCGGTACTTCACGGTGTTCGTGTGGAGGTGCAGCAGCGGAGCCGCCGCCGTGAAGCTGGATCCGGCATCGAGGAAGACCTGGAGCGAATGCCGCAGGTGCGCATCCGCGTCGGTGTCCTCGGCGAGCGGACCCAACACCTCACGCACCCAGACGTCGGCCGTGGAGAGGTCTCCGCCCAGCATCGCCGCGATCACCACCCCGGTGTCGTCGCTCGCCACCGATACCCGGTCGTCGCCCGCCGCGCGCAGCGCCACCGCGCGGGCGTCGACGGCCAGCTCGTGCGAACGGACGAAGCCCTCGACACCGCGCCGGGGTGAGCCGATCGCCAGCGACGGCGCCTGTGCGTCGGCGGCGCCGAGCCGCCGGAGAGACTCCACGGCACCGTCGACCGAGGCACTGGACAGGGGGATCCATCCCCACGCGGTCTGTCGGTCGTGGGCCATGAACAGCGGGGTCGAGACGGCGCCGACCTGTTTCGCCGCCAGATGCAGGAACCGCTCCATGCCGATGAGTTCGCCACGCTCCAGCACGGGGGCCGGGTACCACATGATCACAGCGAGACTGTGCTCGCGCAGCGGATAGCGCACTGCCGAACTCAACTCGTCGACGCCGCGCGTCTCCTTCGCGCCCGCGAGGATCCGGCGGATCTGCTCGCCCCGGATCCGTTCGCGGCTCTCCTTCCACCGTTCCAACTCCTGCCGGTACACCTCGATCACCTGCTCCGAGATCCAGTCGATGTACTGGGACGTCGCGGTGAAGGTGGCCTCGAAGACCTCGAGTGCGGTGTCCGGATCAAGGCCGCCGGCCCGCACCTCCGCGAAGACGAGTCGGAGCAGTTCCTGCTGCCCCAGCCGGTACGCGCGGACCAGCGCGTTGGGCGTGACGTCATGCTGTGCGAGCCGGCGGGCGTACTCCAGCGCCGCGACGGGGGCCGTCACGCCGGCCACGTCGATGCCGTGCCGGATCGCGGCGAAGATCGTCGTGATGTTGCCCTCGACGCTGGCCCGGAGCAGTTCCACCAGCTGAGCGTCGCCGCGCAACTCCGGGATCTGAGCAAGGATCACGTCCCGCACCGCATCGGTCACCGCCGCGGTCCGCGGTTCCATCCGCACGATCACGGCGGCGGCCGCGGTGGCGCCCGTGTCCTCGAATCCCGGCATGGCTCGCAAGCGTAGCCACGAACGGCCGTCGGGAACCGGCGATCGGCGAGATCGGCCTTTGTTCGCCGAGGACAACGCGGAGTGATTCGTTGGCCGTCGCGGACGATGTGACCGCAGTCACGTCCTCGTAGATTTCTCCGTGAGCCACACCACACAATCCCTTGAGAGGGCCTCCGATGCACTTCGCACTCCTCCCCGCACACCGGGCCCGTACCGCGCCGTCAGCGGTCGCGATCGCGGACGATCGCCGCACCCTCGACAACACGACGTTCGACCAGTTCATCGGCCGTGCGGCGGCGACCCTCGCCGAGCGCGGCGTGGGCCGAGGAGACGTCGTCGCGGTGCTGCTGCCCAATACCACCGACCTCATCGTGACGCTCTTCGCCGCCTGGCGGCTCGGTGCCGCCGTCACCCCGATCAACCCCGCCTTGACGGCCGACGAGGTGCGCTACCAGACCACCGACGCCGGATCGGCGGTGTTGGTGACGGACAACGACCGCGACGACGATCTCGGGGCACCCCTCCTACTCGTCGCCGATCTGTACGCGGTCGGCGCGTCCGACGGCGCGCTCCCGGCCATCGAGCCCCGTGACGACGACCGCGCGCTGCTCATCTACACCTCCGGCACCACGGGCCGCCCCAAGGGCGTGCACCTCGATCACGCCAACCTCAGTGCGCAGTGCCGCTCGCTCGTGGAGGCCCTCGGCTTGACCTCCGCCGATCACAGCCTGCTGATCCTGCCGCTCTTCCACGCGAACGGCATCATCGCGGGCACGCTCTCCCCGCTGCTCGCGGGCGGACGGACGACGGTGGCCGGCCGGTTCACACCGGAGACCTTCTTCGCCCGGGTCGAGCAGGCGCGCCCCACGTACTTCTCCGCCGTGCCCACGATCTATCAGATGCTCGTGGACCTGCCCACCGACGTTCGGCCCGACACCTCGTCGATCCGGTACGGGATCTGCGGCGCCGCACCCGCCAGCGTCGAGCTGCTCGCCAAGGCCGAGAAGCGCTTCGGCTTCCCACTGGTCGAGGGCTACGGCCTGTCCGAATGCACGTGCGTCGCCACCGTGAACCCCTACGACGGGGTCCGCAAGGCCGGCACCGTCGGCCCGGCCCTGCCCGGCGTCACCGTCCGGGTCCTCGGCGCCGACGGTGCCGACCTCCCCACCGGCGAGCCCGGCGACGTGGTGATCTCGGGCCCGAACGTCATGCGCGGCTACCTCAACCGACCCGAGGACACCGCCTCCACGCTCGTGGACGGCATGCTTCGCACCGGGGACATCGGCTTCCTCGACGAGGACGGCTACCTCACCCTCGTCGACCGGGCGAAGGACCTGATCATCCGCGGCGGGGAGAACATCTACCCCAAGGAGATCGAGTCCGTGATCTACCAGCTGCCCGAGGTCGCCGAGGCGGCGGTCGTGGGTCGGCCGGACCCGAAGTTCGGCGAGGTGCCCGTCCTGTTCGTCGCCTTCACCGAGGGCGCGACCCTCCCGACCACCGAGATCCTCGCGCACGCCGCGGGGAGGCTCGCCAAGTACAAACTGCCCGTGGAGATCACGACTCTCCCGAGCCTCCCCAAGAACGCCGTCGGCAAGCTCGACAAGCCGACCATGCGGAGGCGCACCTCACCCCCGGTCGCCGCGTCCTAGCCGTCTCGCATCACCCACCGCACCACCCGAACAAGGAGATTCATCATGGGATTCAAGGATCCGGTGTTCCCCGCAGTGGAACCCGAGGAATTCCTCCAGCGCCCCCTCATGGAGCGCATCCGCGTCCTCAGCACGCAGTGGGCCGAATTCGGTTTCGGCACTCCGTACATGATCCACGTCATCTACGTGCTCAAGCTGTTCGTCTTCTACGGTCTGGGCGGCGTCAGCCTCGCGACGCTGACCTCGGGCATGCAGCCCTTCGCCCTCGGCGAGTGGTGGAACCAGCCCATCGTCTACGAGAAGCTCGTGCTCTGGACGGTGCTCCTCGAGGCCATCGGCGTCGCCGGCTCCTGGGGGCCGCTCGCCGGTAAGGCCAAGCCGATGACGGGCGGAATCCTGTTCTGGGCCAAGCCCGGCACCATCCGGCTCCGGCCCTGGAAGTGGATGCCCGGCACGAACGGCGACCGGCGCACCGTCTTCGACGTCATCGTCTACCTGGCGCTGCTCGCCTCGCTCCTGGTGGCGATCGTGCTCCCCGGCGGCGTGGACCTCGGCGGCTTCGGCACGGCGATGACCACCCTGGGCATCGACGCCTCGCACGGCCTGCTGCGCCCCGAACTGCTGATCGCGCCGATCGTCCTGTTGATCCTGATCGGCCTGCGCGACAAGACGATCTTCCTCGCCGCCCGCGGCGAGCAGTACCTGCCGCCGATGCTGGCCTTCGCGATACTGCCACTGCTCTTCGGCGACCACGGCTTCGAGAACATGATCATCGCGCTCAAGCTCGTGATCGGCGTGGTCTGGGTCGGCGCCGGCCTGTCCAAGTGCAACCACCACTTCACCATGGTCATCCCGCCCATGGTCTCCAACAGCCCGCTCGTGCCCGGTAGCTGGTTCAAGAAGCTGCAGTACAAGGACTTCGGCAGCGATATGCGTCCGTCGGGCGTCGCGCGGTTCATGGCGCACGGCCCCGGCGTGGTCGTCGAGATCATCGCACCGCTGATCCTGCTCTTCTCGACCAACCGCACCGTCACCGTGGTGGCGGCCGTGTTCATGTGCGCCTACCACCTGTTCATCATCTCCACCTTCCCGCTGGCTGTGCCGCTGGAGTGGAACCTGCTGTTCGGCTACACCGCGATCTTCCTGTTCGTCGGCTTCCCCGCCGACAGCGGCTACGCGCTGTGGGACATGAACCCCGCCTGGCTGGCGATCATCATCGCCGCCGCGCTGGCCTTCTTCCCGATCCTCGGCAACTTCCGGCCCGACAAG
Organism: Tsukamurella sputi; assembly: GCF_007858445.1. GTDB lineage: Bacteria > Actinomycetota > Actinomycetes > Mycobacteriales > Mycobacteriaceae > Tsukamurella > Tsukamurella sputi. The sequence goes on from NZ_VIGV01000005.1 coordinate 86,650, forward strand.
GTCTCCTTCCTGCCGTCGATGCGCCAGTACGCCGGCAACTGGGCCACCGCGGTCTGGACCTTCCAGCCCGGCGCGGAGGAGAAGCTCAACCGGGTCACCCGCTCCGCACCCAACCAGATCGACCAGTTCATCGCCGCCGGCTACCCGCCGCTCTGGGCCGAGATCACCCTGCAGATGACCATCGGCTGGCGTTCGCTGCACAGCCAGGGTCGCGGGCTGTTCTCCGTGCTTCTCGCGACGCTGCCCGACATCGACAGCCGCACCGTTCGCGAAGCGGAGTTCCTCTGCAACTCGATCCTCGGATTCAACTTCGGCGACGGGCACATGCACAACGAGGAGATGATCAAGGCCGTGCAGGACGAGGCGCGGTTCGAGCCCGGCGAATGCGTCATCGTGTGGGTCGAGTCGCAGCCCGTCCACAAGAAGACCCAGGCGTACAAGGTGATCGACGCCGCCCTCGGCGTCGTCGAGGAGGGCACCTGGAACGTGCACGAGGTCACCGAGACCCAGCCCTGGCTGCCCGACGGCCCTGCACCGCACACCCCCACCTGGTCGACCATCCGCGGCACCCGGCCCGCGAACGATCGCCCGGCGGTCGGCGCATGAGCACCGCCACCGTCGTCGGCGCCGGCCCCAATGGCCTCGCCGCGGCGATCACCCTGGCCCGCGAGGGTGTGGACGTGACCGTCCTCGAGGCTGCCGACACCGTCGGCGGTGGCACCCGCTCCTCCGAGGGCATCGTCCCCGGCCTGATCCACGACCACTGCGCCGCCTTCCATCCGATGGCCGTCGGCTCCCCCTTCCTCGGCACCGTCGACCTCGAGGCCCGCGGTGTGCGCTGGCGCTGGGCCGACATCGACTGCGCCCACCCGCTCGATCACGGTCCCGCCGGCCTGCTCCACCGGTCGGTCGACGAGACCGCGGCCGGCCTGTGGGAGGACGGCCGGACGTGGTCCGGACTGTTCCGCGGACCGTCGGAGGCGTTCGACGCGCTCAGCGAGGACATCTTGGGCCCGCTGCTGGGCGTGCCGCGGCATCCGCTGCGGCTCGCCAGGTTCGGCGCCCCGACGGTCCTGCCCGCATCGTTGCTGGCGAAGGCCTTCCGCACGCCGCAGGGGCGGAGCCTGTGGGGCGGCGTCGCGGTGCACACCTTCCGTCCGCTGCATCAGCCGCTCACCTCGGCGATCGGCCTCGGGATCGTGACCGCGGGGCACCGTCGGGGATGGCCCGTGGTGGAGGGCGGCACCGGACGGCTGACCGATGCGCTCGTCGCCGAACTCCACGATCTGGGCGCCTCGATCGAGACCGGGCAGCGGATCACCAGCGCCGCACAGCTTCCCGACACCGATATCACCATGTTCGACCTCGCGCCGACGGCGGTCGCCGACATCCTCAGCGACCGCCTCCCGGGGCGGGTCTCCCGCGCCTTCCGCCGGTTCCGGTACGGTCCCGGCGCGTTCAAGGTGGACTTCGCCGTGCAGGACGGCATCCCGTGGAAGGACCCCGAGGTCGGGCGGGCGGGCACCGTCCACCTGGGCGGGACCTTCGACGAGCTCGCCGCGGGCGAGGCCGCGATCGCGCGGGGCCGGATGCCCGCGCGGCCCTTCGTCCTCCTCGGCCAGCAGTACCTGGCGGATCCGACGCGCAGCGCCGGGGACGTCCACCCCGTCTACACCTACGCACACGTCCCCCACGGCTACACCGGCGACGCCACCGAGGCGATCATCGCGCAGATCGAGCGCTTCGCCCCCGGGTTCCGCGAGCGCATCATCGGAACCGCTGTCCGCTCCACCACCGAGATGTCGCGCTACAACGCGAACTACGTGGGCGGCGACATCTGCACCGGCTCGAAGGACGCGCTCCAGCTCATGGCCGGGCCTCGTCTCACCCTCACCCCGTACGACTTGGGCACGCAGGGCATGTACCTGTGCTCCGCCGCCACCCCGCCCGGGCCCGGCGCGCACGGGATGTGCGGAGCGAACGCCGCAGAGCGCGCGCTCGCGCGGCTGCGGCCGGAGATCGCGGCAGCGCGGGTCTGAGACTTCGGGGACTACGCCTTGACGGGCAGGGGCCGCGCGCCGGCGGGGCCGGCGAAGACCGTCCGGCCCAGGCCCTGCCACACCAGCAGGACGATGCCGAGGGTCAGCGAGACGGCGCCGGCGGGGACGTCCAGCGGCCAGTAGCAGAGCGCGCCGATCACGATCATCGCGGCGCCGATGGCCAGCGAGACGCGCAGGCTCTGCTGCGCCATCGGGATCATCGTGCGTCCGGTCGTCCACAGGCTCACCGGCGTGCGGCGCAGCACCTCACTGATCGCGACGGTAAAGAAGGCGGTCACGACGAAGGTGCAGATCGTGAGGATCGGGGCGTAGACGTCGAACCGGAACCGCTGGATGGTGGGCGCCAGCTCCTGCAGCGCGAAGGCGTGCACGAGGAAGATGCCGAAGGACCGGTCGGACGCGGTCTTGAGGAACCTGTCCCAGAACGAGCCCGCCGTGCGGTAGTCCGACCAGTAGGTGCCCGCCGCGTAGAGGGCCAGGATGATCATCACGAACATCACCGCGGCGTAGGGATGGAAGACGTTCGCGGCGTCCGTCGGGAACATGCCTACCATGCTGGTCTTGTAGCCGTACATGATCAGGGTGGCGATCACGACGCCGATCGCGACGGTGATGACCCGCCCGCGGAACCGGGACATCCAGGCCCGCACCTCGCCGAGGTGCATGGCGGCGATGCAACCGAGCAGCGTGAAGAACTGGTACGGGAAGATCGTCGCCGGGAGGTGGTTCCACAGCTTCGCGAGCAGGCCGTAGTTGAACATCTCGGGGCGCGCGTTGGTCATGTAGTGCAGCAGGACCAGATGGAAGACGAAGCTCGCCGCCAGCAGGTACTTGTGGTAGCCCATCGTCCAGCGGAGGAACTTCAGCAGGAACGGGAAGATCAGGTACACCTGCATCGTCACGAAGACGAAATAGAGGTGGTACCAGGCGTCTCCGGTGAGCAGGTCGTAGCCGAGGACCTTGAGTGCGGCCTTCGTCGACTCCCAGGTCTCGAAGGTGCGGGTGACGTTGGAGAACGCCGGCGGCCACATCACGTACATGTGATAGAGCCAGTAGAAGACGCTCCAGGTCAGGAAGGGCAGGCCCACCGCCTTGTAGCGGCGCCGCCAGAAGTCGATCGGGTCGAGCTTGCGGTCGCGGTACTGGTAGACCAGCACGAAACCGGTGAGCGCGAAGAAGGCGTTGCGGGTGTAGTGGAAGATCGTCTGGACCGCGTTGGAGGCGACGCTGAACGGGAAGGTCGTGCCGGAGACGCAGTGGTCGAAGATGACGCCGGCGAAGGTCACGATCCGGACGATGTCGAGCTCGTAGAGGTGGCCGCCGCCGCGCTTGGGTTTCGACGGTGCCGGGGCCTCGCCGGCCGGAGGGTCCGGCTCCGACGCGGGCGTCGCGGCCTCAGGAATCGGCTCGACGCCGCGTTCGCTCATCGTCTGGTCCACACCCACTGATCAACAATCCCAACTACAGCACAGCAATACCTGGTCACAGGCCGCTTCGTACCGTAGCCGCTGGCGCTGCGGGGCGACAACTCCGCCGCGCACCTCCCCAGGAGACTGCCAGGAGCACGAACGGCGATGCGTACGCACTGCCACCGAGCACCGTCGGACCGCTCAGTTCGCCGTCCACCCACCGTCCATCGTGTACGAGGCGCCGGTGACCATCGCCGCGGCCGGGCTGCACAGCCAGGCGACCAGGCCCGCGACCTCGTCGGGCTCGATGAGGCGCTTGATGGCCGGGCGGGCGAGGAAGACCTCGTCGGTGACCTGCTGCTCGGTGATGCCGTGCGCGGCGGCCTGCTCGGCGATCTGCTTCGCGACCAGCGCGGTGCGCACATAGCCGGGATTCACGCAGTTCGACGTGACGCCGTGCTCGCCACCCTCCAGCGCGGTCACCTTGGACAGGCCCTCCACGCCGTGTTTCGCGGCGACGTAGGCCGCTTTGTACTTCGAGGCGCGCAGCCCGTGCACCGACGACAGGTGCACGATCCGCCCGAAGCCGCGCTCGTACATGCCGGGCAGGGCGGCGCGGGTGAGCAGGAAGGGCGCCTCGAGCATGAGCGTCAGGATGCGGTGGAACCACGCCGGGTCGAAGTCCTCGATCGGCGCGACGTGCTGCACCCCGGCGTTGTTCACCAGGACGTCGACGTCGAGCCGGAGATCGGCCAGGGCGGCGGTGTCGGTGAGGTCGAGTTCGAGGGCGGAACCTCCGATCTCCGCGGCCAGGTCCGCGGCCGCGGCGCCGTCCCGGTCGACGACGGTGACGACGGCACCGTCGGCGGCGAGGCGGCGCGCGACGGCGGCCCCGATCCCGGCGGCGCCGCCCGTCACCATCGCCTTCACGCGCGTGCCCCGGCCTGCTCCGCCTGCATGGCCGCGCGGTCCTGGGCGTCGATCGTCGCGAGGTCGATGCCCTTGGTCTCGCGGACGAAGAAGACCGCGGCGAAGGTGATGCCGCACGCGATCGCCAGGTACACCGCGACGGGGACCGACGAGTGGAAGTCCTTGAGCAGCTTGGTCGCGATGATCGGCGCCAGCGAGCCGGCGACGACCGAGGTGACCTGCGCGGCGACCGAGACGCCCGAGTAGCGCATACGGGTCGGGAAGGACTCCGCCATGATCGCGGGCTGCGGCGCGTACATCAGCGCGTGGAAGACCAGGCCGATCGTCACCGCGGCGACGACCACCACGCCGTGGCCCGTGTCGAACATCGGGAAGGCGAAGAAGCCCCAGGTCGCGGCGAGCGCGGCGCCCGCCCAGTACACGGGACGGCGGCCGACGCGATCCGTGAGAGCGCCCGCGAGCGGCATCACCGCGAAGTGCACGGCGTGCGCGATGAGCAGCCACATCAGGATGTCGGAGGTGTCCATCTTGACCACGGTCTTGAGGTACGTGATCGAGAACGTGACCACCAGGTAGTAGAAGATGTTCTCGCCGAAACGCAGGCCCATCGCCGAGAGCACGCCGCGCGGGTAGCGCTTGACCACCTCGACGACGCCGTAGGAGACCGCCTTCTCCTTCTCGATCTGCTGCTGGGCCTCCTTGAACAGCGGCGACTCGTCGACCTGGGTGCGGATGTAGTAGCCCACCAGAACGATCACCGCGGACAGCCAGAAGGCGACGCGCCAGCCCCAGGCCAGGAAGTCCGCGTCGGAGAGCACGTTGGTCAGGATCAGCAGCACGACGGTGGCGGCCAGGTTGCCGCCCGGGACGCCGGCCTGCGGCCAGGACGCCCAGAAGCCGCGACGGGCGTTCGGGCTGTGCTCGGCGACGAGCAGCACCGCCCCGCCCCACTCGCCGCCCACCGCGAAGCCCTGGATGAAGCGCAGCACCACCAACAGGAAGGGCGCCCAGTAGCCGATCTGGTCGAACGTGGGCAGGCACCCCATGAGGAAGGTGGCGACGCCGACCATCAGGATCGAGACCTGCAGCAGCTTCTTGCGACCGAGTTTGTCGCCGAGGTGGCCGAAGACGATACCGCCGACCGGGCGGGCGGCGAAGCCCACCGCGTAGGTGACGAAGGCCGCGATGATCGCGTCGTACTCGCTCGCGCCGGCCTTGAAGAAGATCTTGTTGAAGACCACCGTGGCGGCGATGCCGTAGAGGAAGAACTCGTACCACTCGACGACCGTGCCGGCCATCGACGCGGCCACGATCTTGCGCAGGCCCCCGGGGCGTTCGAGGGATTCCTGCTGATCGGTCTGCGTCATACCCACTCCTTGTGCGATGGATCACGACGACTCTCGGATGTGATGTGCGTCATGCTCACCGCAGTATGTATGGATAAATTCGCACACACAATGCCCATCACCGCGGATCGGATCTGCATCCATGCACACCCCTGAGCCGAGCGCCGACGGCCTGCTCACCCTGCTGGCCGTCGCGCGGACGGGCCGCTACACCGCGGCGGCCGATGTGCTCGGGATCAACCACACCACCGCCTCCCGCCGGGTCGCGGCCCTGGAGCAGGCACTCGGCGGCCCGCTGCTCGCCCGCGGTGCGGCCGGCTGGGAGCTCACCGAGCTGGGCCGGGCGGGGGTCGTCGCGGCCGAGCGGATCGAGGCGGTGCTGCACGGCCTGGACGCCGACACCGACCACGACCTGCACGGCAAGGTCCGCATCGCCGCCACCGACGGCTTCAGCGCCCGCGTCGTGGCGCCGGCGATCGCGCAGCTCGGGCGCGCACACCCGCGGCTGTCCGTCGACCTGCTGACGGTGACGCGCCGCGCACCGTCGACCCGGTCCGGCGTGGACATCGAGATCGTGGTGGGCCGCCCCGACACCTACCGGGTGGAACCCGAACTCCTCGCTCCGTACCGGCTCGGTCTGTACGGCTCCCGCGACTACCTCGACGCCGAGGGGACGCCGCAGCGCCCGCGCGACCTGGCCGGACGGCCGCTCGTCTACTTCATCGACTCGATGCTCACCGTCGACGACCTGGACCTCGCCCGAGTGCTCGTGCCCGACATGACCGACCGCCTCAGCTCGACGAACGTGCTCGTGCACGTCGAGGCGACGTGCGCCGGCGCCGGACTGGGCCTGCTCCCCTGCTTCCTCGCCGACACCCGGCCCGACCTGGTGCGGGTGCTGCCCGACGATGTCGCGGTGCAGCTCGAGTACTGGATGGTGGTGCGGCCCGAGGCGGCGCAGCGGCGCGAGGTGGCCGCCGTCGTCGCCGCACTCCGCACCCAGGTCGACGCGATGCGCCCGGCCCTCCTGGGACTTCCGCTCCCCCACCGGACGGCACTGCGGGAGTTCACCGATCCGCGCTAGACTGTCCGCTTGACCATGAGCGCATCGACTGCCGGCGGAGGGCCCTCGTTCACCCCCGAGGACCTGATCGGCTTCTTCGGGGGTCCGACCGTCCGTCGCGCGGGCGAGTACGTCGGCACGGGCCTCATCGGCGACCTCGAATGGGACGACGAGAAGCGGCTCGTCACCGGCGCCGTGGCCGGGAGCCGCGAGTACGACACCCGGGTGTGGGTCGAGCCGGGCGGTTCCGGGTGGCGGCCCGTCCGGAGCCTGTGCACCTGCCCCGTGGCCCTCAACTGCAAGCACGGCGCCGCCCTGCTCCTCGAACTCACCGCCGAGGACGTCGAGGAGAGCACCGTCGAGCAGCCGGATCCGTGGGAGCGGCAGCTCGCCGCACTCCTCCCGGAGGCCCCGCGCACCAGCGCCGCCGTACTACCCGTCGCGCTGCAGTTCGACGTCGACGAGCGCGGCGTCGTCTCCGGCCAGCGCCTGCAGGTCCGGCTCGCGACGCCCGGCATGCGCGACGGCTCGTGGGTGGCCGGCGACGTGCGCTGGCGCACCATCGCCACGGCGCCGCGTGTCGCCCCCGCGCAGCGGGACGCCCTCGCGCCGCTCGCACAGCTCATCACCTGGTCGCTGTACGGCGTGGACGCCTGGGCCGATCTCGGCATGGTCGACACACCGCTGCTGTGGGACCAGCTGCGCGCCGTCCGTGACGCCGGCGTGCCGCTGCTGACCAAGAAGGCGCGCGGCACCGTGCTCCTCGGGCCGCCCACGCGCCTCGGCCTCGTCACCCGCGCGGTCGACGGGACCGTCGAGCTCGATCGGGAGGTCGATTTCGGCGACGGTCCGCGGCCCTTCACCGGCGGGTTGCTCGGCGCGCACCGCGCCCTCGGCGTCTTCCAGCAGGACGGCGAGGTGCTGCGGCTGGCGCCGCTCGACCCGGCCCTCTCGGCCGCGCACACCGCCGCCCTGCGCCGTTTCACGCCCGTCCGGGTGCCCGCGGCCGCGGTGCCCGAACTGCGCGAGAAGTACCTGCCCTACCTGGCCGCCGTCGCGCCGGTCCGCGATCCTGAGCAGCTGGTCGGAGAGGTCGAGGTGCTCGGTCCCGAACTGCTGTGCAGCGCCCGCTACTTCCCCGAGACCGCAGAGCTCGAGGTCGACTGGAAGTGGCGGTACACGGTGGGCGGCGAGGTGCGCGACTTCGCGCTGGGGCGCGAGCCGGCCGGCCTCTCGGACGCCGTGGGCCAGCAGCGGATCACCCGCTCGATGGCGGTGGCGCTGCGCGAGGCCGCCGTCGGCGTCGATCATTCCCAGGGGCTCTACCGGGGCACCGAGGCCGCCGTCTGGCTCGCCGAGGTCGCGCCCGTCCTGCGTTCGGTGCCGTCCGTTCTGGTGGAGGTGACCGACGATCCCGGGTTCCGCTGGGCGGAGAGCTCGGCATCGGTGTCCGTGCGCGTGCGGGGCGATGCGGACAACCTGTCGACGGACTGGTTCGACCTCGAGGTGGCCGTGGAGGTCGACGGCGAGGAGGTGCCCTTCCGGGACGTCTTCACCGCCGTCGCCGCGGGCCACGACACCCTCGTCACGCCCGGCGGCGTGCTCGCGCGCATCGACGGCGAGCGCTTCGACCGGCTGCGTGAACTGATCGGCGAGGCCCGCGATCTCCCCGCCCGCGGGGCCCGGCGCGCGGCGCGGGCGGCCGGCGCCGGACCCGCGGCGGATCGCGACGGGCTGCGGATCAGCCGGTTCCAGGCGGGCCTCGTGGACGACCTCGCCGGCCTCGCGGACACCACCGATTTCGACGGTGACTGGTCCCGGCGGGTCGGTGCCCTCACCGCGGGCGACCTGGCGCGGCAGGAGGCACCGTCGACGCTGAAGGCCGAGCTCCGCCCGTACCAGCGCGACGGCCTCGACTGGCTCTCCTTCCTGTACGACAACGACTTCGGCGGCATCCTCGCCGACGACATGGGTCTCGGTAAGACGGTGCAGACGCTGGCGCTGATCTGCCGGGCGCACGAGCGCGCCGCCGAGCGCCCCCGCCCCTTCCTCGTGGTCGCGCCGACGTCCGTCGTCGGCAACTGGGCCGCGGAGTGCAAGCGGTTCGCGCCGCACCTGTCGGTGGCGGTGGTCTCGGAGACCTCCCGGAAGTCGGGGGCGTCGATCGCGTCGGTCGTGCGCGGCGCGGACGTGGTGCTCACCTCGTACACCCTGCTGCGCCTGGACGCCGAGGAGTACGCGGCCGTGACCTGGGCCGGTGTGATCCTGGACGAGGCGCAGTTCGTGAAGAACCCGCGGTCGAAGGCCTTCGCGGCGGTCTCGCTGCTGGACCGGCCGTTCACCCTCGCCGTGACCGGCACGCCGATGGAGAACCACCTCGAAGAGCTCTGGGCCCTCACCGCGCTGACGGTGCCGGGGCTGTTCCCGGGGCGGTCGTGGTTCGCCGAGGAGTACCGGCGCCCCATCGAGCGCGGCGGCGACGACGACCGCCTCGCGCGGCTGCGCCGCCGCGTACGGCCGTTCATGCTGCGCCGCACCAAGGACCTCGTCGCCAAGGATCTCCCCGAGAAGACGGAATCCGTAGTGCAGGTGGAGCTCTCGGAGGAGCACCGGCACACGTACGACCGCGTGCTCGCCGATCAGCGGGCGAAGCTGCTGGGCCTGCTGGACGACTTCGAGGGCAACCGGTTCGAGATCCTGCGGTCGCTGACGATGCTGCGGCGGCTCGCGCTCGACCCGTCGCTGGTCGACGAGGAGCTGGCCGTCGAGGACGTGGCGAAGCTCGACTACCTGACCGACAAGCTGGACGAGCTGCTCGAGGAGAAGCACGCGGTGCTGGTGTTCAGCCAGTTCACCGGTTTCCTGCGCAAGGCCGCCGAGCGGCTCGACGAGGAGGGCGTCGAGTACGCCTACCTCGACGGTTCGACGACGGACCGGGCCGCGGCGATCGAGAAGTTCACCTCCGGCGACGTGCAGGTCTTCCTGATCTCGCTCAAGGCCGGCGGCTTCGGCCTCAACCTGGTGCAGGCCGACTACTGCTTCCTGCTGGACCCGTGGTGGAACCCCGCCGCCGAGGCGCAGGCCATCGACCGTGCGCATCGCATCGGCCAGACGCGCAGCGTCATGGTCTACAGGCTGGTCTCCGCGGACACGATCGAGGACAAGGTGATGGCGCTCAAGGAGCGCAAGGCCGCGCTGTTCGAGTCCGTGGTGGGTGGCGAGGGCGGCTTCGACGCGCGGCTGGCGGCCTCCGACATCCGGGCGCTGTTCGAGGACTGAGGCCCTCGGTCGGGTCCGGCCCCGGCACGGTGGTCGTCCGAGACGTCACGCGCGGGATGCATGGCGCGCTCAGGCGGGCTGCTCAGGCTGCGGTGAGCGCCTCGAGGGCGTGACCGTCGGGCGAGCGGAAGTAGACCCCGCGGCCGCCGAACCGGTGGTTGATCTCCCCGGCACCGGAACCGTCGGGCTGCGCCCAGAAGTCGAGGCCGCGCTCGGTGATCCGCGCGAAGATCTCGTCGAACTCCTGCTCGGAGACGAGGAAGGCGTAGTGCTGCGGGTGGATCGGCGCGGGGACCGTCATGACGTCGAGGACGACGTCGTTGGCGAGGCGCACCTGTTGGAAGTGGCCTCCCCCGACGTCCGTCGGCGCCTCGAGACCGAGCAATTCGGTGAGGAACCGCGCGGTCTCGAGGTTGTCGGTGGCGGCGACGATGGTGTGGTTCAGTTCGATGCTCATACCCGAACGCTAGGACCTCAACCGGTGTTCATGTCAATGGCTAACGGTCAGGAATCCGCCGGGCCCACGAACCGCAGGACCGCATCCCAGAAGACCTCGGCTGAGGCACCGTCGAACTCGTCCGGGAGGGACGGATCGGTGAACAGGTGACCGGCACCCGGGTACTGGACGAACTCGCCGACGGCGCCCGCCTCACCCACCGAGCGCAGCACCGACTCGACGGAGCCGGGCTGCAGGAACGGATCGTCCAGCGCGTAATGCAGCTGCGCCGGAACGCCCTGCGGCCAGCGCTCCTGGCCGATCATCTCCAACGGGAGGGCGCCCGAGCAGAGCACCGCGCGACGCACGGGCCGGTTGCACGCCACGTAGGTGGACATGCCGCCGCCGTTGGAGAAGCCCATGACGGTCAGGTCGTCCGGGAGGCCGGACACGGCGTCGAGCGCGGACGCCATGAGCGCGGGATAGCCGATGCCCTCGGCGTACGCGGCCGCTTCGTCGTAGTCGTCGAAGACGCGACCGTCGTACTGGTCGACCACGTGCACCGTGTGCCCGGCGGACCGGAGCCGCTCCGCGGCGAGGAGGACGCCCTCACGCACGCCGAGGACCGAGTGGAACAGCGCGATCATGATCAGCCGATCCAGCCCACGGAGGTGCGGCCGCTCCAGTTGGCGAGACGCTCGGTGGGGCCGGCACCCTCGCGCGGCTCGACGACCGGGCCGAAGGGGACCTCGTCGCCGCGGAAGTCGGCGGGCAGTACGTTCTTCACCACCGCCAGCACCCCCTCCGGCAGCGCGGCCTCGGGGAACTCGGAATTCTGGCCGGTGGCGACGGCGAGATCCCAGCCGTGGACGAGGGTCTCGTTGATGTACATGCCGAGCGCGGCGAACCCGGGGACGACACCCCACGGGACGGTGACCTCCCGCTCGAGCGGGGCGGCGTCCCACGCCGCGAGGGCGCGCTCGCGCGTGGCTCCGTAGGCCTCGGCGCTGAAGTCGTCCGCGAGGAAGGGCTGCCCCTCGACGGTGGCGACCTCGGCGAGCGCGACGGAGCGCAGGCCGACGGCACCGATGTGCTGGGCGAGGGTGCGGACGTCGAACTCGTCGCACGGGGTGGGCTTGTCGAGCTGGTCCACCGTGATGCCCGCGAGCAGGGACTGCATCCAGGCGGAGACGGCGGCGTAGGAGGGGCGGGGGTCAGTGGCTGTGTTGGTCATGTCGGCCAGTCAACAGCGTGAACATGACACCTTCTGTCATATTTCTCTGACAGTCTGGGAACATGCGCGCCGATCGCCTCCTCTCCGTCCTCATGCTGCTGCGCCACCGCGGCACCATGACCGCCGCGCAGCTCGCCGACGAGCTCGAGGTGTCCACGCGCACGGTGCTGCGCGATGTCGAGGCACTGTCGACCGCGGGCGTCCCCGTGTACACCGATCGCGGGCGCGGCGGCGGCATCAGCCTGCTCCCCGGCTACCGCACCGACCTCACCGGGCTCACCCTCGACGAAGCGAAGGCCCTGCTCGCGGGCGCACCGTCGTCGGCGGCGTTCGCGAGCGCGATGCGCAAGGTCGCCGCGGCGGTGCCGGAAGCGCACCGTCGAGAAGCGGCGGCCGCCGCCCAGCGGATCCACGTGCGCCCCGACGGTTTCGCCCGCGCGCCCGAACCGGACCCGTTCCTCGGAGAACTGCAGCGCGCCGTCATCGACGGGCTGCGCCTGCGGGCCGTCTACCAGCCGCGCGGGAAGGCCGCGACGGAACGGGTGCTGGACCCCGTCGGCCTGGTGCACGCGGGGCGGGCCTGGTATCTGATGGCGCTCCGCGACGGCGAGCGGCGGACCTACCGGACGTCGCGCTTCTCCGCGGTGACGGTGCTCACCGAGCCGGCCCAGCGGCCCGACGAGGTGGACCTCGCCGCCGAGTTCGAGGCTTCCCGCACGTCCTTCCGTGGCACCGCCCCCGAGATCGCGGTGCGCGTCCGCGCGGACCCGTGGGTCTGGGAGAAGCTGGGCATGTTCGCCACCACGATCACGTCTCCCGGGCCCGACGGTGCCGGCACGCTCGGCTTCCGCGACCGCGAACGCGCGGTCTGGGCACTGTGGGCGGGCCTACCGGACCTGACGGTGCTCGACCCACCGGAAATCCGGGAGGCGCTGCGGGACAAGCTCTCTACGGCTGCGCGAGCGCTGGCTCGGTAGGTCAGCGGGGCGGGACGACGATGCGCGGATCCGCAAGGCCAGAGGGCGCCGCTCCGGGCGCGTTCACGGCCGCGAGTGCTCGCGGATTCAGCCGTACGGTCGGCAGCATGACGGTGCTCCCGCGGTATCGGAACACGACGGACAAGGGGGATCGCTCCCGCTGATGCGGGATGCCCAGAACGGCGGTGCCGCCGTTGTCCGCGAGAACCTCAGCCTGCGCCCTGCGGAACCTGGTGCGCTCGAAGAAGCCGGAGACGACGATCCACTCCTCATCGGCCTCGATGGCCGGCCACCACAGACGACCGGCGAGCGCGCTCATCGCGACCAGCGCCCAGAACGCGAGCATCACCGGACCGAGGGCTACGGCGAGGAGCGGCGCGTCACCGTCGCCCCAGAAGTAGCCGAAGGTGATGCCCACCGCTGCCGCGGTGAATCCCACGGCGGCGAGCACGTAGCCCCCGACCACGACGGGGTGCGCGCGGGTGCGCAGCGTCGCACCGCTACGGAACAGCGCCGTGAACCGAGCTGCACGCCAGAGCATGGCTCCCCCGAGCGCAAGGAGCGCGAGCCACGACCCGATAGCCAACAGCTGGCCGGCCACGACGGAAGGCCCGAGCCACGCGTCGGCGCCGACGCGTGAGAGTGCGTCCACTACCCAGACTGCGAGGACTCCCCCGCCCACGAGCACGAAGAAGATTCCGATGAACCACTGCTTCACGTCATCGAAGATACCGTCAGGCGAGGGTCACCGTGATCGACGTGCCCTGGGGGCCGGTGGAGGCGACGGCGCGGCCGGTGCGGTCACCGTCGGGGAAATGGAGCGTGAGGTCGGCGCCCTCGCCCTGGAAGTTGCGCCACCACTGCTTCTGCTCCGGCATGGCGACACCGATGACGACCTCGTCGCCGCGGCGCTGGTAGGCGACCGGCAGGGAGAACGGCTTGCCGGACTTGCGTCCGGTATAGCTGATGGTGACCATCGACTTCCCCAGTGCCGGACCGATGACGGGGAGGGACAGCAGCGGCGTGAACGCGGTGTTGAACAGCTTGGCCGAGCGCTGGAAGAGGTTCATGCCACCACGGTAGCCGCGTCGGCATACTGGAGTGGTGAAGCTGATCCTCAACGTCATCTGGCTGGTGTTCTGCGGGTTCTGGATGGCCGTCGGGTATGCGGTCGCCGGGATCATCTGCTGCCTGCTGATCGTGACCATCCCGTTCGGGCTGGCCTCGTTCCGCATCGCCAATTACGCGCTGTGGCCGTTCGGGCGGACCGTCGTGGATCGGCCTTCGGCGGGCGCCGCGTCGGCGGTGGGGAACGTCATCTGGCTGCTCGTCGCCGGGATCTGGCTGGCCATCGGCCACATCCTCACCGGGATCGCGCTGTGCCTGACCATCATCGGCATCCCCATGGCCATCGCGAACTTCAAGATGATCCGACTGTCACTGCTGCCACTGGGCTCGGAGATCGTGCCGACGTAGACGTGGCCCCGGGTCAGCGGCCGAGGATCGCGCGGCGCAGGTCGGGGCGGCGCAGGATCATCGCGACCCAGATCAGGATGCCGACGTACGCGCCCGAGAGTACGAAGCCGGCGATCGGCTGCTCGGCCCGCAGGTTGATCGCCACCGCACCCCCGAGGTACCCGGTGAGGTAGATGGCTCCGATCACCGCGGTGCGCGGGATCGTCCACAGCACGACGCCGACCAGCAGCACCAGCCCGATCACCACGATGTGCTTCTCCTGGAAGCCCAGGTTCAGCGTGCCGTCGATGACCGCCTGCGGCTTGGTCAGCTTCCCCACGACGTCGAAGGCGAGGAACGCCCAGATCAGCACGGTGAGTACCATGCCAGCGATCCACGACTTCGAGCGGGCGATTCGGGGTTCGACGGTGACATCGGTGGCGGTCATGGCTACTCCTCAGCTCGGTGTTCACGGTGTGAACATCACAATGTTCACACCGTACACACACCCCGTTGGGCACGTCAACAGGTAAGGATCAGCGCTGCGGACGGCGTCTCCGTGAGGGAGTCGGCGTTCGGCGTGGGAGAGCTCGTCGTCTCGTGCGGGAACGGCGCCGCGTGGGGGACGGCGCCTCCCCCACCCCACGACCGGCGTCTCATGGGGGCTCGAACGCGAAGGCCGCGGATCGGTGCGGCGCGCGGGACGAAGCGCGGGTGTGGGGCGGGCAGGCCGTCGCTGCGACCTGTTCGGCGGCAGCGCCCCGACTGCCCGGCCCGGTTGCAGTCACCGTCGGACATGAGAACGGCCCCCGACCTGCTTGCGCAGGGCGGGGGCCGTTGTCAGCTACTCAGCTCACCGGTAACCGTCGGAGAAGCCGTAGTCGTCGAGCGGCACCGCGGCACCGGACGGGGCGCCGAAGGCACCCTCCGGACCGTAGTACTGGTCGTCGAAGGTCGGCACCGAGTACGCGGCCGCGCGGGCCTCCTCGGTCGGCTGCACCTGGATGTTCCGGTACTTGTTGATGCCCGTACCGGCCGGGATGAGCTTACCGATGATGACGTTCTCCTTGAGGCCCACCAGCTTGTCGGAGCGGGTGTTGATCGCGGCGTCCGTGAGCACGCGGGTGGTCTCCTGGAAGGAGGCCGCCGACAGCCACGAATCGGTCGCGAGCGAGGCCTTGGTGATGCCCATGAGCACCGGACGGCCGGCCGCGGGCTCGCCGCCCTCGGCCACGACACGACGGTTCGCGGCCTCGAACTCGGCGCGCTCGGTGAGCGAGCCGGGCAGGAACTCCGTCGAACCCGAGTCGATGATCGTCACGCGACGCAGCATCTGACGGACGATCGTCTCGATGTGCTTGTCGTGGATCGACACACCCTGCGACCGGTACACCTCCTGGACCTCGTTGACCAGGTGCACCTGCACCTGACGCGGGCCCATGACGCGCAGCACCTCGTGCGGATCGGCAGCGCCCTCGAGGAGCTGCTGGCCCACCTGCACGTGGTCACCGTCGGCCAGCAGACGCTCGCTGCCGTCCTCGTGCTTGAACACGCGGAGACGCTGGCGCTTGCTGATCTTGTCGTACACGACCTCTTCGCCGCCGTCGTCCGGCGTGATGGTGATCGTGTAGAACCGGTCGTCGTCCTCCAGGCGGATGCGGCCGGAGACCTCGGCGATCGGGGCCTTGCCCTTGGGGACACGGGCCTCGAACAGCTCGGTGACTCGCGGCAGACCGCCGGTGATGTCGTCACCGACGCCACCCTGGTGGAAGGTACGCATGGTCAGCTGGGTACCGGGCTCACCGATCGACTGCGCGGCGACGATACCGACGGCCTCGCCGATGTCGACGAGCTGGCCCGTCGCCATCGAACGGCCGTAGCAGGTGGCGCAGACGCCGGTGCCGGTGGTGCAGGTGAGCACGGAGCGCACCTTCACCTCGGCGACGCCGGCGGCGAGCAGCGCCTCGATCTGCGGATCGCCCAGGTCGTGACCACGCTCGACGATGACGTTGCCGCCGGAGTCCTTCGCGTCCTCGGCCAGGGTGCGGGCGTACGCCGAGGTCTCGACGTGCGCATCGCGGATGAGCGAGCCATCGGCCTGCACCTCGGCCAGCGGCACGACGATGCCGCGGCTGGTGCCACAGTCGGTCTCGCGGACGATGACGTCCTGCGAGACGTCCACCAGACGACGGGTCAGGTAACCCGAGTCGGCGGTACGCAGCGCGGTATCGGCCAGACCCTTACGAGCACCGTGGGTGTTGATGAAGTACTCGAGCACCGTCAGGCCCTCGCGGAAGGACGACTTGATCGGGCGCGGGATGAACTCACCCTTCGGGTTCGTCACCAGGCCCTTCATGCCGGCCAGGTTCCGCACCTGGGTCATGTTGCCGGTAGCACCCGACTTCGGGATCATCGTGATCGGGTTGTCATCGGGGTAGAAGTCCTCGATGGCCTTACCGACCTCGTCCGTGGCCTGCTTCCAGATCTCGACCAGCGCGTCGCGACGCTCACCGGAGGTGAGGGCACCGCGGGCGTACTTGCGCTCGATGCCGTCGGCGCGCTCCTCGTAGTGATCGAGGATGCCCTTCTTGCTCGGCGGAACGAGCACGTCGGACATCGAGACCGTGACGCCCGAACGCGTGGCCCAGTAGAAGCCGGCGTCCTTGAGCTTGTCGACGGTCTGCGCGACCACGATCATCGGGTAGCGCTCGGCCAGATCGTTGATGATCACGGCCTGGCGCTTCTTCGGCATCTGCTCGTCGATGAACGGGTAGTCCACCGGCAGCAGCTCGTTGAACAGCACACGGCCCAGGGTGGTCTCGGCCGTCCAGGCCTGACCGCGGGTCCACGCACCGTCGAAGAGCTCCGCCTCGACCTCGGCCGACGGGCGCTGCTGCGTGAGCCGCACCTTGATCGGCGCCTGGATCGACAGCTCGCCCAGGTCGACGGCCATGATGGCCTCGGCCGGGGACGAGTACACGCCGGTCTCGGGCTGGTCCTTGGCGGCGGGCGCGTACGCGCCCTTCGCCTCGGGCTTGAGCGTGGTCAGGTGGAACAGACCGGTCACCATGTCCAGACGGGGCATGGCGAGCGGGCGGCCCGACGCCGGCGACAGGATGTTGTTCGAGGACAGCATCAGGATGCGGGCCTCGGCCTGCGCCTCCGCGGACAGCGGGAGGTGCACGGCCATCTGGTCACCGTCGAAGTCGGCGTTGAAGGCCTCACAGACGAGCGGGTGCAGCTGGATGGCCTTGCCCTCCACGAGCTGCGGCTCGAACGCCTGAATACCCAGACGGTGCAGCGTGGGAGCACGGTTGAGCAGCACGGGGTGCTCGGCGATGACCTCTTCGAGGACGTCCCACACCTGCGGGCGCTGCCGCTCGACCATGCGCTTGGCCGACTTGATGTTCTGCGCGTGGTTGAGATCCACCAGGCGCTTCATCACGAAGGGCTTGAACAGCTCGAGCGCCATCAGCTTCGGCAGACCGCACTGGTGCAGCTTGAGCTGCGGGCCCACGACGATGACCGAACGGCCCGAGTAGTCGACGCGCTTGCCGAGCAGGTTCTGACGGAAGCGGCCCTGCTTGCCCTTGAGCAGATCGGACAGCGACTTGAGCGGGCGGTTGCCCGGTCCGGTGACCGGACGGCCGCGACGGCCGTTGTCGAACAGCGCGTCGACCGACTCCTGCAGCATCCGCTTCTCGTTGTTGACGATGATCTCGGGCGCGCCGAGGTCGATCAGTCGCTTGAGGCGGTTGTTGCGGTTGATCACGCGGCGGTACAGGTCGTTCAGGTCGGACGTGGCGAAACGGCCACCGTCGAGCTGGACCATCGGTCGCAGCTCCGGCGGGATCACCGGCACCGCGTCGAGGACCATGCCCAGCGGCGAGTTGCCCGACTGCTGGAACGCCGCGACGACCTTGAGCCGCTTGAGGGCGCGGAGCTTCTTCTGCCCCTTGCCCGAGCGGATGGTCTCGCGGAGCGACTCGGCCTCGGCGTCGATGTCGAAGTTCTCGATGAGCTTCTTGATCGCCTCGGCACCCATGGCGCCCTTGAAGTACTCGCCGTACCGATCCTGCAGCTCACGGTAGAGCTTCTCGTCGACGATCATGTCCTTCGGAGCGAGCTTGACGAAGGTCGTCCAGATCTCGTCCAGCTCGTCGATGGCGCGCTGCGCACGGTCGCGGATCTGCCGCATCTCCCGCTCGCCGCCGTCCTTGACCTTGCGGCGCTGGTCGGCCTTGGCACCCTCGGCCTCGAGGACCGCCAGGTCGTCCTCGAGCTTCTTGGCGCGGTTCTCCAGGTCCACGTCGCGCTGATCGGCGAGGACCTTCTTCTCGGAGGTGATCTCGGCCTCGAGCGTGGACTGCTCGTTGTGGCGCTGCTCCTCGTCGACCTCGGTGATCACGTAGGCCGCGAAGTAGATGATCTTCTCGAGATCCTTGGGCGCCAGGTCCAGCAGGTAGCCCAGGCGCGACGGGACGCCCTTGAAGTACCAGATGTGGGTGACGGGAGCGGCCAGCTCGATGTGGCCCATCCGCTCACGACGCACCTTGGCGCGAGTGACCTCGACGCCGCAGCGCTCGCAGATGATGCCCTTGAAGCGGACGCGCTTGTACTTACCGCAGTAGCACTCCCAGTCGCGAGTAGGTCCGAAGATCTTCTCGCAGAACAGGCCGTCCTTCTCGGGCTTGAGCGTGCGGTAGTTGATGGTCTCGGGCTTCTTGACCTCGCCGTAGCTCCAGTTACGGATGTCATCGGCGGTCGCCAGACCGATCTTCAGTTCGTCGAAGAAGTTGACGTCGAGCACTTGTCTCCTTGTTGTTCGGTCGGCGGATTAGTTGGCGAGGTCTTCGGCGGAGGCGTTCTCGTTGCGCGAGAGGTTGATGCCGAGGTTGGCAGCAGCGCGCTCGAGGTCCTCGTCGTCGCCGTCGGCCATCTCGATGGCGGCACCGTCGGACGACAGCACCTCCACGTTGAGGCAGAGCGACTGGAGCTCCTTGAGGAGCACCTTGAACGACTCGGGGATGCCCGGCTCGGGGATGTTCTCGCCCTTGACGATCGCCTCGTACACCTTCACGCGGCCGACCACGTCGTCCGACTTGATGGTGAGCAGCTCCTGCAGGGTGTAGGCGGCGCCGTAGGCCTGCATGGCCCAGCACTCCATCTCACCGAAGCGCTGGCCACCGAACTGCGCCTTACCACCCAGCGGCTGCTGCGTGATCATCGAGTACGGGCCGGTGGAACGAGCGTGGATCTTCTCGTCGACCAGGTGGTGCAGCTTGAGGATGTACATGTAGCCGATGGCCACCGGGTACGGGAAGGGCTCGCCCGAGCGGCCGTCGAACAGCGTCGCCTTGCCGTCGGCCTGGACCATCACGTCACCGTCGCGGTTGGGGAGGGTCGAGCCGAGCAGGCCGGCCAGCTCCTCGTCCCGCGCACCGTCGAAGACGGGGGTGGCGGTGTTGGTGTCCTTGGGCTGGCTGTACATCTCCTCGGGCAGCGCCGAGGCCCAGTCCGGGATGTTCCCGTTCTCGTCGCGCACGTCCCAGCCGGTCTTGGCGACCCACCCGAGGTGGGTCTCCAGGATCTGGCCGATGTTCATACGACGGGGCACGCCGTGCGTGTTGAGGATGATGTCGACCGGGGTGCCGTCGGGCAGGAAGGGCATGTCCTCGGCGGGCAGGATCTTGCCGATGACGCCCTTGTTGCCGTGGCGGCCGGCGAGCTTGTCGCCGTCCTGGACCTTGCGCTTCTGGGCCACGTACACGCGGACCAGCTCGTTCACGCCGGGGGCCAGCTCGTCGTCGTCGTCGCGCGAGAAGACGCGGACGCCGATGACCTTGCCGGTCTCGCCGTGGGGCACCTTGAGCGAGGTGTCGCGGACCTCGCGCGCCTTCTCACCGAAGATCGCGCGGAGCAGCCGCTCCTCCGGGGTCAGCTCGGTCTCGCCCTTCGGCGTGACCTTGCCGACCAGGATGTCGCCGTCGCGGACCTCGGCGCCGATGCGGATGATGCCGCGCTCGTCGAGATCGGCCAGCACCTCGTCGGAGACGTTCGGGATGTCCCGGGTGATCTCCTCGGCGCCCAGCTTCGTGTCACGCGCATCGATCTCGTGCTCCTCGATGTGGATGGACGTGAGCACGTCCTCCTCCACCAGGCGCTGCGAGAGGATGATCGCGTCCTCGTAGTTGTGGCCCTCCCACGGCATGATCGCCACGAGCAGGTTCTTGCCGAGCGCCATCTCACCGTTGTCGGTGCAGGGGCCGTCGGCCAGGACCTGGCCCGCCTCGACGCGCTGCCCGGCGTTCACGATCGGACGCTGGTTGGCGCAGGTGCCCTGGTTGCTGCGCGCGAACTTGCGCAGCTTGTAGGTCTTGCGCGTGCCCTCGTCGGCCATGACCGTGATGAAGTCGGCCGAGACCTCCTCCACGACGCCCGGCTTCTCGGTGATGACGACGTCGCCGGCGTCGACCGCGGCGCGCAGCTCCATACCGGTGCCGACCAGCGGCGACTCGGAACGGACCAGCGGCACGGCCTGACGCTGCATGTTCGCGCCCATGAGGGCGCGGTTGGCGTCGTCGTGCTCGAGGAACGGGATCATCGCGGTCGCGACCGAGACCATCTGGCGCGGCGAGATGTCCATGTACTCCACGGCGGAGACGGGGACGAACTCCACCTCGGAGCCGCGCTTACGCACGAGCACCTTCTCGTCGGTGAGGCGACCGCTCGCATCGGTGGCCGCGTTGGCCTGCGCGATGTAGTAGCGGTCCTCCTCGTCGGCCGTCATGTAGACGATCTCGTCGGTGGTCTGACCGTTCTCGACCTTGCGGTACGGCGTCTCGATGAAGCCGAACGGGTTGACCCGCGCGTACACCGACAGCGAGCCGATCAGGCCGATGTTCGGGCCCTCAGGGGTCTCGATCGGGCACATGCGGCCGTAGTGCGACGGGTGGACGTCGCGGACCTCGAGGCCCGCGCGCTCACGGCTCAGGCCGCCGGGGCCGAGCGCCGAGAGGCGACGCTTGTGGGTCAGGCCCGACAGCGGGTTGTTCTGATCCATGAACTGCGAGAGCTGAGAGGTTCCGAAGAACTCCTTGATCGCCGCCGAGACCGGGCGGATGTTGATCAGGGTCTGCGGGGTGATCGCCTCGACGTCCTGCGTGGTCATGCGCTCACGCACGACGCGCTCCATACGGGACAGGCCCACACGCAGCTGGTTCTGGATCAGCTCGCCGACGGTGCGCAGGCGACGGTTGCCGAAGTGGTCGATGTCGTCGACCTCGACGGGGACCTCGACGCCGTCCGGCACCGTCATGTAGGTCAGCTGCTCCGACGGTGCCTCGTGCAGGCGCACGAGGTACTCGATCGTCGCGACGATGTCCTCCTCGGTGAGCACCAGCGGCTGCGTGCCGTCGGAGTTCGCCGGGAGACCGAGCTTCTTGTTCAGCTTGTACCGGCCGACGCGGGCCAGGTCGTAGCGCTTCTCCTTGAAGAACAGGTTCTCCAGCAGGGTCTGCGCCGACTCCTTCGTGGGCGGCTCGCCCGGGCGCAGCTTGCGGTAGATGTCGAGCAGCGCCTCGTCGGTGCCGGCCGTGTTGTCCTTCTCCAGGGTGGAGCGCATGATCTCCGAGAAGCCGAAGCGCTCGAGGATCTGCTCGCTGGTCCAACCGAGGGCCTTGAGCAGCACGGTGACGGGCTGGCGACGCTTGCGATCGATGCGGACGCCGACGGTGTCGCGCTTGTCCACGTCGAACTCGAGCCACGCGCCGCGGGCCGGGATGACCTTGACGCTGTGCAGCGGCTTCTCGGTCGACTTGTCGATGGTCTCGTCGAAGTACACGCCCGGGCTACGGACCAGCTGCGAGACGACCACGCGCTCGGTGCCGTTGATGATGAACGTGCCCTTGTCCGTCATCATCGGGAAATCCCCCATGAAGACGGTCTGCGACTTGATCTCGCCGGTGTTGTTGTTGATGAACTCAGCCGTGACGAACAGCGGGGCCGCGTACGTCATGTCCTTGTCCTTGCACTCCTCGATCGAGGCCTTGACCTCGTCGAAGCGCGGATCGGAGAAGGAGAGAGACATCGAGCCCGAGAAGTCCTCGATCGGAGACAGCTCAGCGAGGATGTCCTCCAGACCGCCGGTGGGCTGTGCCTCGCCGCGCGCAGCGGCCTTCTCCCGCCAAGCGGGCGTGCCGACGAGCCAGTCGAACGAATCGATCTGCAGGTCGAGCAGGCCCGGAACGGGAAGGGGCTCGGAGATCTTCGCGAACGACACACGCTTGGGCGCTCCGGGCACCACGGCGTCGTTCTGATCGTTCTGAGTCTGGCTGGAGACGGAGACTGCCAAGATGCGTCCTCTGCTGTGACTAGTAACGTTGCCAAAACTGTGCTGACGGCAACCCGCAGAGTACGGCCCCATTGAGGGCGAATATTCAGATGGGCAGGAGGCAGCCAGCGCAACGTCCAACATTAACAGAGGAACGACCACCCCGCAAGGGGCAGTCCACACTAAGCCCCACCGGGCTTGCGCGCAAGCATGACGCGCGCCGTTCTTCGAACACCGGCATCCCGGTCGGCTCTGCCGTTCGCCCCGGCCGCGGGCTGGCTGCCGTGCGGTCCGCGGGCACCCGAGGATGCTCTCACGTGGACACGAGCACCTGCCGCGTCCTGCCGATTACTCTGGCCCGAAACCGCGCGAACGTCAAGCGAAACCGCCGATTTCCTTCGAATACCGGGCGCCGCGGGCCGTCGGAGACGACGACACCGGCCCGGGAGGGCATCCCGGGCCGGTGTCGGAGCGTGTCGTCGACGGTGCGCGTCAGTGGCCGTCGTCCACCTTCGGCAGGTGGTCGGTGGGGTTCTCGTCGACGTGGGTCACCTCGTAGGCGGCCGTCGGGGCCTCATCGCCCGAGTAGCCCTGCTGGACCGCCACGGGGGCCGTCTCGGGCGCCTGGACCTGCTGCGCGGCGGGGGCCGGCGCCGTGGTGGCGAACTCGTCCACGTCGTCACCCAGGTCACGGCGGATGGCGATCTGCGCCTTCGGCGGCAGCGTCGGCAGGATCTGGCGGACGCGCGCCTTACGACGGGCCTCACCCTTACGGGGCGGCATACCGGGCGTGGGCTGCATCTGCGGGGCGATCTCGTCCGGCACGTCGACGCCACCGTCGGAATGGCCGGCGGCGACGCGGGCGAGCTCCGCCTCCATCTGCGCCGAGTCCTTCTCCTCCGACATACCGATCGGGCCGATCATCGAACCGGAGAGGAACTGCTTGACCACCGGCTCCTCGGAGGTGAGCAGCACCTCGCGCGGGCCGAACATGACCAGGTGCTTGAGGAAGAGCATGCCCATGTTGTCCGGCACGGTGCGGGCGATGTTGATGTTGTGCGAGACGATCAGCGTGGTGCAGTCGATCTGCGCGTTGATGTCCATCAGCAGCTGGCTGGTGTAGGTGGTACGCACGGGATCCAGGCCCGAGTCCGGCTCGTCGACGAGCATGATCTGCGGGTCCATCACCAGCGCGCGGGCCAGGCCGGCGCGCTTACGCATACCGCCGGAGATCTCACCGGGGAGCTTGTCCTCCGCGCCGATCAGACCCACCATCTCGAGCTTCTCCATCGTGATCTGACGGATCTCGCTCTCCTTCTTCTTCGTGTGCTCACGAAGCGGGAAGGCCGTGTTGTCGTACAGGTTCATCGAGCCGAACAGCGCGCCGTCCTGGAACAGCACGCCGAACATCTTGCGGATCTCGTACAGCTCCGAGGACGTACACGTGAGGATGTCCGTGCCGTCGATGATGATCTCGCCCTCCTCGGGGCGCAGCAGACCGATCAGCGACTTCAGGAACACCGACTTACCGGTACCCGACGGGCCGAGCAGAACCGAGACCTCGCCCGCGGGCAGGGTCAGCGAGACGTCGGACCAGATGTTCTGGGAGCCGAACGACTTCGTCAGGTTCTTGGTAGTTACTTCGACACCCACTGTCGGGACCTTTCGTCGCATCGAGATGTGGCTCGCACCACAGACCGCTTCATGGACAGTACCTCAGTACATGCTGGTCGCGGTACCGGACCCGGTAGTCACTACTGACGGGTCACTCCGGTCATCGTCGACGGTCCGCCCCGGCGACGAACGCCTGCGCACGCCGGCCCGACGCGTGCCGCGGACGACGAACGGCCCCGTCGCACAGGGCGACGGGGCCGTTCGGGCGTGAGGAAACGGTCTTACTTGACCGAAACCGAGGCGCCGGCCTCCTCGAGCTTGGCCTTGGCGGCGTCAGCGGCCTCCTTGTCGACCTTCTCCAGGATCGCCTTGGGGGCGCCCTCGACGAGGTCCTTGGCCTCCTTCAGGCCGAGGCCCGAAACCAGCTCGCGGACGACCTTGATGACCTGGATCTTCTTGTCGCCGGCGGCCTCGATGATGACATCGAACTCGTCCTGCTCGGCAGCGGCGTCAGCGCCGCCGGCCGCGGGGGCGGCACCGGCAGCCGCGACGGCGACCGGAGCAGCAGCGGTGACCTCGAAGGTCTCCTCGAAAGCCTTCACGAACTCGCTGAGCTCGAGCAGGGTCAGCTCCTTGAAAGCATCAAGCAGCTCGTCGGTGGTGAGCTTCGCCATGGTGGCGTCCTTCCGTTCAGTCTTGCTCGCTGATCCGCGAGGCAAGGTGGTGATGGTTCCCGCGAGCGGTGCGCGCGGGGGTTCGCTGGATCAGCGGTCTTACGCGGCAGCCTCGTCGGCGGCCTTCTTCTCCTGCAGCGCGGCGGCCAGGCGGGCCACCTGCGAGGCGGGAGCGTTGAACAGGCCAGCGGCCTTCGCCAAGTTGCCCTTCATGGCACCGGCGAGCTTGGCCAGGAGCACCTCGCGCGACTCGAGATCGGCGATGCGCTCGACCTCGGCCACGGACAGCGCCTTGCCGTCCATGTAGCCGCCCTTGATGACCAGGGCCTTGTTGTCCTTGGCGAACTTCTTGATCGCCTTGGCGGCCTCGACCGGCTCACCCTCGATGAAGGCGATCGCGGTCGGACCCTCGAACAGCTCGTCCAGGCCCTCGACGCCGGCATCCTTCGCGGCGATCTTGACCAGGGTGTTCTTGGCGACGGAGTAGGTGGCACCAGCTCCGAGCGAACGACGCAGCTCGGTGATGGAACCGACCGACAGCCCGCGGTACTCGGTGACCACGGTGGCCGTGGACTTCGAGAACTTCTC
The DNA here is from genome assembly GCF_007858445.1 of Tsukamurella sputi. Classification (GTDB taxonomy): domain Bacteria; phylum Actinomycetota; class Actinomycetes; order Mycobacteriales; family Mycobacteriaceae; genus Tsukamurella; species Tsukamurella sputi. Next base: position 112,047 of record NZ_VIGV01000005.1, read on the forward strand.
GGCGATCTCAGCGACTGCTGCGACCTTCTCGGCGTTTGCCATACTTCGCCTCCTCTCTACGTGTCATCCGTCGAGATGAAGGTTCAGGCCCGAAACGACGAGAACCCCGGCGCAGGGCGCACGGGGTTCGTAGTTCCGCACGCCGGGCGTGCGGGTGAAACCTCGTCCTCCTGCGTGGGTCGCCGACTCGGGGCCGGACCTTCGATCGGGCTCGCGCCCGATGACCGACGGTCTTCGGTGGAACGATCCGGTGGAACACCGGTTTCCGAGGGACCAGAGTACGGGAATCCTTCAGCCGAGCCAAATCGGGTTCGACGGCGCCCGGTGCGCCGGCGGGTTCCGCGCCACGGGACTCGCACCCGATTCGCGCAGCCGCACCCGGCATGCGGGGTGCGCTCACGCGTTCCGGGTGCGGAAGGGCGTCCGCACCCGATTCGCCCGTGACTGCCACTGATGGAAGGCCAGCTCTCCCGGATGAAACGCCGACTCCCCCACGCCACGCCGTTCCGCCACGAGAGGTCGAGTCAGCCGACGGCGACGCCGGACTCGGTGTAGACGATCCGCAGCGCCAGGCCCGCTTCGGGGCCCATCACCTGCGCCGCGAGGTCGACGAAGGCCCTGGTGAACGACGGGCCGTGGGCGGCACCGTCGGCGCCCTGCTCAGCGACGGCGTGGTGCGCGAGTTCGTGCAGGACCACCAGCTCACGCAGGGCCCAGGCACCGTCGCGCCCGGCGGGGACCGCCACGACCGCGCCCGACGGTCCGCTTTCGTAGTGCGCCCCGGAGGCGCCGGCGCGGGCGCGAACCCGCACGCGCGACGGTCCGACGACGCGGTCGACGTAGGCCTGCACCGAGTCGACGGAGGCGAACCGCGCCTCGGGCGGCAGGGTGAGCGGCACACCGAGCACGTCGACGGTCCGCCCCGCGCCGGCGTGCTCGAACAGGCCGCGGACCAGTTCCTCCGCGCGGTAGACCGCGGCCCGCTGCGCGTCCCTAGACGTCCTTGGCCACCTTGAGCTGCTCGACGATCGCCTTGCCCGTGGCGGCCATGTCGTCGCGGCCGATCGGGATCACGAGCATCGCGTAGGTCTGCGGCGCGGAGGCGATCACGATGACCGTGACGTCGTCACCCGCGACGGTGAGCTTGTCGCCCGTGACCAGGATCTTGCCGGTCACCTTGGCGGCGGGCACACCGTCGACGGTGATCGACTCGGCCGCCGACTGCTCGACCCGCTTCGAGTTCACGTTGAGGTAGCCGGCACCGTCGGCGATGCACTGGATCATCCGCGAGGCGGCGTCCTTGGGGTCGAGCTTGGAGTTGAAGTTGGTCTGGCCGACCTCCGCACCGGCCTGCCAGGGCTGGCCGTCGCCCATCGACTTCTGCAGGCCGGCCGCGGCGATGCTCTGCGCGTAGACGGTGTAGCTCTCCTTCTCCCAGCCCGGCGCGGCCGAGACGGGGAAGGACAGGGGCCCGGAGGCGACGCGGTCGGTGATGTCCGACGCCTGGCCGGTTCCGGGGATTCCACAGTCGCCGCCCGTGCTGGGCGTGACGGAGCCGGGGCCGGCGGTCGGCGCGGCGGTGCGGTCCCCCGCTCCCGAGTCCGACCGCACGACGAGCACGACCGCGGCGATCGCCACCGCGATCACGAGCACCACCGCGACTCCGATGCCGACGAACAGGCCGGTGCGGTTCGGCTTCTGCGGCGGCTGGCCCTGGGGCTGGCCCGGGTACTGGTAGCCCTGCTGCGGGTACCCCTGCTGCCCGTATCCCTGGTGGGGATACCCCTGGTAGCCCTGCTGGTACGGCTGCTGCGCGTACGGATCACCCTGCGGCTGGCCGTATCCGTACTGGTACCCGCCCTGCGCGTAGGGGTCCGGCTGCGCGTACGGGTCGGGCTGCTGCCCGTTCGGGTCCTGCGGGTTGCTCATACGTCCCTCGCTACCTTGAGCTGCTCGAAGATCCTCTGTGCCACCGCCGCGAGGGCGGTATCCCCGATCGGGGTGTCCGACTCGAAGTATGCCTGGGGAGCGGCCCCGATGACCACCACCGTCACCACATCACCCTCGATGGCGAGCCCGGGGCGGCTGACCAGGATCCGACCCGTGACGCGGGAGGCCGGCACACCGTCGACGGTGATCGCCTCCGGCTCGGTGAGTCCCTCGAGCCGGGGACGGTACGAGTCGTAGCGGCTGCTCGCGACGATGCACGGGATGATCCGGCGCGCCGCCTCCGCGACCGAGACCTTCGGCGCGAACGTGGTCAGTCCGATCTCGGCGTGCGCGTCCCACTTGTGGCCCGGCACCTCCGTGCGCAGTCCGGCGGACTGCGCCCCCGGGGAGAAGAGCTGATAGCGCTGCGGCACCCACCCCGGCGCGGCCGAGACGGGGAAGGACACCGGGCCCGCGACGACGCGGTCCGTGATCGGCGTCGTCGAACTCGGCCCCGGCAGCCCGCAGGCACCTCCCCCACCCGACGGTGCCGCGGACGACGGGCCCGCCACCGTCGACGGCCCGCCACCGGACATGCGCACCACCAGCGCCCCGGCGAGGACCGCGACCAGCAGCACGACGGCCACCGCTCCCCCGATCGCCCACCACAGCGCGCCGTTCCGCGCAGGCGGCGGTGGCGAGGGCGGCGGGTACGGGTGCACGACGGTCAGCGCTCCAGGGCCCCGCGGCTGCCGCCGAGCTCGGAGTGGGTGCCGAGCCGGGCGGAGCGCCCCGCCCGGTCACCCGCACGCCGGGCACCGTCGGAATAGCCGGCGGACGCCGACGACCCGCGCCACCGCCCCCGCGCCGTGGACTCGCCCTGGTAGAAGGACGCGAGCTCGACCTCCTTGTCACGCAGGGCGAGCGCGGTGCCCGGCTCGTCCCGCTCGGCGGCCTGCGCGGTCGCGGCGGCGCGCGCCTCCGCGAGCCGCGCCCCGATGCGGGCCGCGAAGGCCGACTGGAAGTTGATCCGGGCGGTGACGCCCGAGACCGGCTTCGTCTCCACCCAGCGCCGGCGGGTGCGGCGATCCTCGTAGAGCTGCTGCACCGTCTCCGACTTGTGCGCGCCCGAGCGCAGGTAGGCGTCCGAGGCACGGACCATCTGGATCACCAGCGAGGCGTACAGGGCCTCACAGGCGTCGATGTCCTCCGCGAAGCCGTAGGCGAAGACGAAGGTGGAGTTGGAGGCCACGTCGCACCGCACGTCGTTCGACTGGGCGATGGCGACGAACAGCTCGACGAAGGTACGCAGGCCGCGCCTGCCCGCCTCACCGATGCGGACGGTGCGCTGCTCGGGGACGGCGCGCGCCCGCTCGGTACCGCGCTGATGCGCGCGGGCCACCGCCAGGTCGATCGACGCGGCCGTCGCGAGCCGCTGCGCCGCCTCGGTGAAGGTGGCGGCCTCGTGCTCGTTGTCCGTGCCCTCCGCCTGCCGCAGCAGCGCCCCGATGCGGGTCAGCAGCCTGTCGTCGTCCATGCGCGCGACGATACCGGCGCGCACCGACAGGTTCGTGGTGGAGCGACTGGCCTGCCACCAGGTGCTCCGCAAGCCGTCCTTCAGTGCGCTCGGTTACGCTTGCCGCACACCGTTCTTCGCAACGACAAGGGGAGTGTTCACGATGTCGACGCCCAACGGCCCGTACGGCTACGACCCCTCCGTCCCGCCACCGTCGTACCCCGCCCAGGGGTACCCGGGCGCGCAGGGCTACCCCGGCTACCCCGCCCCTCCCGTCCAGGTGGAGGACCCCGACAGCGCGATGGGCATCGTCGGCCTGGTGCTGTCAGTGATCTCGTGCGGCCCGATCGGCCTCGTCGTCAGCTGGATCGCGTTGAACAAGTCCAAGGCGCGCGGCTTCAAGAACACCCCCGCGCTGATCGGCGCGATCGTCGGCGGCATCTTCACGATCATGGCCTTCCTGCCGTTCCTCGCAGTCCTGGTGTACTTCGCCTTCCTCGCGGCGCTCTTCGGCTCGACCTCCCCCGACTACCTGATGCTGTTCTTCTGACCGCGGGCACGAAAAAGCCCCCGACCTGCTCGGATCGAGCGGTCGGGGGCTTTCTCAGACCCTGATGAGGGCGAGAGGCCTAGGCCTCTTCCTCGGTGAGGTTGTTCACTCGCGACGGGTCCACCTGGATGCCCGGTCCGGTGGTCGTCGAGACGGTGACCTTCTTCAGGTACCGGCCCTTGGCCGCCGACGGCTTCGCGCGCAGGATCTCGTCCAGCGCGGCGCCGTAGTTCTCCACCAGCTGCTTGGCGTCGAAGGACGCCTTGCCGATCACGAAGTGCAGGTTCGACGCCTTGTCGACGCGGAACGTGATCTTGCCGCCCTTGATGTCGCCCACGGCCTTGGTCACGTCGGGGGTGACGGTGCCGGTCTTCGGGTTCGGCATGAGGCCACGGGGGCCGAGCACGCGCGCGATGCGGCCGACCTTGGCCATCTGGTCCGGGGTGGCGATCGCGGCGTCGAACTCGAGCCAGCCGCCCTGGATCTTCTCGATCAGGTCCTCGGCGCCCACCTCGTCGGCACCCGCGGCCTTGGCCTCTTCGGCCTTGTCGCCGACGGCGAAGACGATCACGCGGGCCGTCTTACCGGTGCCGTTCGGCAGGTTGACGGTGCCGCGCACCATCTGGTCGGCCTTGCGGGGGTCGACACCGAGTCGCATCGCGACCTCGACGGTGGCGTCCTGCTTGGTGGAGGAGGTCTCCTTGGCGAGCGTGACAGCCTCGAGCGGGCTGTACAGCTTGTCCTTGTCGACCTTCTCGGCAGCGGCCTTGTAGGCCTTGCTGTTCTTGCTCATGAAAACTCTTTCGTTTCTTGCCCAGCGAGCGGGCAGTGAGTGGTTCTGCGGGCCGAGCCGGCCCTCCCACGGGAGGCGTGCGCCTCCCGGCGACGAACTCGACGGTGCGAGTTACTCGACGGTGATGCCCATCGAGCGAGCAGTGCCGGCGATGATCTTCGCGGCCTGATCGACGTCGTTCGCGTTCAGGTCTTCCTTCTTGGTCTCGGCGATCTCGCGCACCTGATCCCAGGTCACCTTGGCGACCTTGGTCTTGTGCGGCTCTCCCGAGCCCTTCTGCACGCCGGCTGCCTTGAGCAGCAGCTTGGCGGCCGGAGGAGTCTTCAGCTTGAAGTCGAAAGAACGGTCCTCGTAGACCGTGATCTCGACGGGGATGACGTTGCCACGCTGCGACTCGGTCGCGGCGTTGTACGCCTTGCAGAACTCCATGATGTTGACGCCGTGCTGGCCAAGCGCGGGACCCACGGGCGGAGCAGGGTTGGCCTGCCCGGCCTGGATCTGCAGCTTGATGAGCCCGGCGACCTTCTTCTTCTTCGGGGGCATCCTCAGTATCCTTTTTCATCACCCCACGCCTTGCAGCGGCGCGGGAAGCATGTTCTCGCCTAGGAGATCTTCTCGACCTGGTTGAAGGCGAGCTCGACGGGCGTCTCACGGCCGAAGATCGACACGAGCACCTTGAGCTTGCGCTGCTCGGCGTTGATCTCGCTGATGGACGCGGGCAGGGTCGCGAACGGGCCGTCCATGACGGTGACCGACTCGCCGACCTCGAAGTCGACCTCGACGGCGGGGCCCTGCGAGACCGCACCACCGAAGGCGGCGGCACCGTCGGACGCGGCACCGGCCTTGTCCTTGGCGGGCTTGGTCCGCGCGCTCTCGGGGAGCAGGAACTTCACGACCTCGTTCATCGTGAGCGGCGAGGGCTTGCTGGTCAGGCCGACGAAGCCGGTGACACCGGGGGTGTTGCGCACTGCGCCCCAGGACTCGTCGTTCAGGTCCATGCGCACCAGGATGTAGCCGGGCAGCACCTTGCGGTTGACCCGCTTCTGCTGGCCGTTCTTGATCTCGGTGACCTCTTCGGTGGGGACCTCCACCTGGAAGATGTAGTCGCCCACGTCGAGGTTCTGGACACGGGTCTCGAGGTTGGCCTTGACCTTGTTCTCGTAGCCCGCGTAGGTGTGGATCACGTACCAGTCGCCGGGGGCGGTGCGCAGCTGCGCCTTCAGCTCCTCGACGGGGTCGATCTCCTCCTCGACCTCCTCGACGGCGGCCTCGGGCGCCTCGTCGGCGCCGGCGTCGTCGGCTGCGGTCTCGTCGGTATCGACGACGGTGTCCTCGGCCGGCTCGACCTCGGTCGCCGCGGCAGCGTCATCGACCTGCACGTCCGCCTGGACGTCCAGCTCTGCCTCGTTGTGCTCCGGGGTGCTCACAGCGCCGAAGTTCCTTCCGTCTCGTCTTCTCGTGTGGTCCGGCTACTTGCCGAACGCCCACAACATCAGCTTCGCGAAGCCGAGGTCGAGGAGGCTGATCATCGCGGTGAGGACCACCACGAACACCAGCACGATGATCGTGTAGTTGATCATCTGGCTCCGGGTGGGCCAGATGACCTTCCGCAGCTCGGCGACGACCTGGCGGATGAACAGCCAGATGGCGGCGAACGGGTTGCGCGAGCGCTTCGTCGTCGCGGACTTCTTCGCAGCGCCGGGCTCGGTCGCCTCGCCGGACTCCGGGGCCTCGGCCAGCGCGGTGCGGCCACGACGGCCGCTGGAACGCTTGCCGGAGGGACGGGCCTGCTGGGCGTCTTCGGCGACGCTGTCGCCGGCTTCGCCGGTGGTCGCGTCGTCCTTCTCGTCGCTCACGCACTTCCCTCCGCTGGATCGTCCAGCGGGCGTCGGCCCGCCGATTTCGACAGCCGGGCCCGGGGCCCGCCTATGCAGGGGCGACAGGACTCGAACCTGCGACCTGCGGTTTTGGAGACCGCTGCTCTACCAACTGAGCTACACCCCTTTGCGGCACCCGAGGGTCCCGCAGCCGCACCGTTCGATGGGCGCGCTTTCGCACGCCCGCCGTTTGGTGCGGACAGTTCAGTGTACGGCACATCGGTGCCGCACCTCAAAACGGGCGGTCACGCGGCCCGACGGGGCCGCGGACCGTCAGGCGAACTGGACCGTGGCGACCGGCTTGCCGAAGATCTTGCGCTCACCCTGCTTGACGGTGAGGAAGACGACGCCCGTCTTGGTCTCCGCATCGAGCGACTTGATCTTGCCCGAGTACAGCAGCTCCGCCTTCTGGTCGGCGGGCACGTACACGGGGGCGGTGAAGCGGACGCTGTACTCCTTGAGCGCGCCCGGGTCACCCAGCCACTCGGTGATGTAGTTCGATCCGAGGCTCATCGTCAGCATGCCCTGCGCGACGACGTCCTCCATGCCGGCCAGCTTCACGATGTGATCCGACCAGTGGATGGGGTTCGGATCGCCCGTGACACCGGCGTAGTTCACCAGGTCGCCGCGGGTCAGCTCGAAGGTGCGCTCAGGGAGCTCCTCGCCCACCGTCACGTCCGCGAAGTTACGAAGCGCCATACATCATCACCTTTTCCATTGCACTGACGAACTCGGCGTCCTCGTCCTCGCCCGACCGGCCGGCCAGCGTGGTCCACGAGGTGACCAGGTGATTGCCGTCCTGGTCGGAGATCTCGTTGCGGGTCATGATCAGGTCCACGCCGGCGACCTGACGGAACGAATCGAAGTGCACATGCGTGGTCAGGATCATCCCCGCCACGATCGGCGCGTGGAAGTGCGCCTTCTGCTCCGTCTGCATGACGGGGCGACGGCCGTATCCGACGATCGCGTTCTCGAACAGCGGGCGATGCGCGATGATGCCGATCAGCGAGAACATGATCGGAGGGGCCACGATGTCGGCGTAGCCGGCAGCGCGAGCGGCCTCGACATCGTGGTGCACCGGATCGAGCAGCTGGCTCGCGTTGGCGAACTCGCGGATCTTCTCCCGGCTGACGACGTACTTGTCCTCGAACTCGTAGTTGTAGCCGACCGCAGCGCGCGTGCGCTCCGCGACTTCCTCGGGGCTGAGCTGCTCGGTGACCGGACCACCCGGCACATCGATGTCCTTGCTCACGTGTCGAACCTACCTGTCGTGAATGGGCTGAAGGGCAGTATGCCAAAGGGGAGGGCATCCGCGTGGATGCCCTCCCCCTTGTCGACGTCTTATGTCAGCGCGACTCTCGGTGCGCCTGGTGCGATCCGCAGTTCGGGCAGAACTTCTTCAGCTCGAGGCGATCGGGATCGTTGCGACGGTTCTTCTTGGTGATGTAGTTACGGTGCTTGCACACCTCGCACGCCAAGGTGATCTTGGGGCGGACATCTGTCGATGAAGCCACGACGGTCCCTCTTTCGCAAATCTCTTGTCAGTTGTAGCGGTGGGGGGGCTCGATCCCCCGACCTCACGATTATGAGTCGTGCGCTCTAACCAGCTGAGCTACACCGCCCTGAGCTATCAGCACATTGCACTGGTCTAGCGAGCCCCCTGACGGAATCGAACCGTCGACCTTTTCCTTACCATGGAAACGCTCTGCCGACTGAGCTAAGGGGGCGTGTTCCCGGGGCACCGTCTCCGGCGCTCCAAGAGCCTCAACGAGATTACACACCGCGGCGAAGAACATCCAAATCCGCAGGTCAACTCGTTAATCGCTGCGACCCCCGGTGATGGAACACCGGGGGCCGCAGCAGGTGGCACGTGTAGGATTCGAACCTACGTAGGCATAGCCGACGGATTTACAGTCCGCTCCCATTGGCCGCTCGGGCAACGTGCCTTCGCCGCCCGTGAAGGCAGCGGACGATAGACTACAACGCCCCCGTGGGGGGCACGCAAACCCGCAGGTCAACTGATTAGGAGTTCAGCCGAGATGGCCGATTCGTCGTTCGATGTCGTGAGCAAGATCGATCGCCAGGAGGTCGCCAACGCCCTCAACCAGGCGTCGAAGGAACTCAGCCAGCGGTACGACTTCCGCGGCACCAACACCACGGTGGAGTTCTCGGGCGAGGACAAGATCGTGATCACCTCCGACGCCGAGGAGCGCGCCAAGGCCGGCCTCGAGGTCTTCCAGGAGAAGCTGATCAAGCGCGGGTTGTCCTTGAAGGCGTTCGACGCCGGCGACCCCGTCGCCTCCGGCAAGACGTACAAGATCACCGGAACCCTCGTCGAGGGCATCACCAGCGAGAACGCCAAGAAGATCAGCAAGCTGATCCGCGACGAGGGCCCCAAGTCCGTCAAGGCCCAGATCCAGGGCGATGAGCTGCGCGTTTCCAGCAAGTCGCGCGACGACCTGCAGGCCGTCCAGTCGCTGCTCAAGAACGCCGACCTCGACATCGCGGTGCAGTTCGTCAACTACCGCTGAGTCGTGTGGCCCGACGGTGACCGTCGGGCCGGACGCGGGCGCAGCTGTGGGTTTCCTCACGGAAGAGAGTTACGGCGGATTTCGTCACGTCGACATCTTTCGAAGCGTTCTGCGACCGATTCGTCGCGGAATCTCGCAGAACGCTTCGGAAGTTGTGGGCCGGGGTGGTGCTCAGGCGGTGAGGGCGTCCAGACGCTCGACGCGGCTGTCGACGGGCGGCTGGGTGCGGAAGATGCGGCCCAGCCGGTCGCTGTCGCGGAACGGGCACACCAGCATGGTGTCGGCGTGCACGGCGATCTCGGGTTCGGGCGGCAGAGGTGCGTGGACGGCACCGTCGGACACCTTGCGCAGGGCGCCGGCCATGGCGGAGGGCGCGCCGGTCAGCAGCGCGGCGGCGTGATCGGCGCGGTAGTCGACGGTCCGCGAGACGCCCAGGCGGATCAGAGCGCCCGCGATCGGGGCGAGCACCGACAGCATGGCGTCGACGACCCGGCTGCGCCGTGCGCCGCCGTCGCCGAAGCCCAGGAGGTAGCCGAACCCGGCGAAACCGCAGATCACGGCGCCGAGCGCCCCGGCGACCGAGGCGGTGAGGGTGTCCCGCGCGCCGATCCGCGCCAGTTGGTGCGCCAGGACGGCGCGCAGCTCGTCCTCCGACAGCAGGTCGAGGAGACCGATCGTCACGCAGACGCCCGCGTGTGCCGGACCGTGGCCGGTCGCGAAGGCGTTGGGTGCGGCGGTCGGCGAGAGGTAGACGGCGGGCATCGGCAGCCGCGCGGTGGTCGACAGCTCGCGGACCAGTCGGAACAGGACCGGTTGCTGCAGTTCGGAGACGCGCCGCGCGTGCATGGCGCGCAGCGGGAGCGACGGTCCGCTGACGTACAGGTAGGCGCACACGCCGGCGGCGAGCACGATCGACAGGAGGAAAGCGGTCTCACCGAAGACCGCGCCGGTGGCCATCACGAAACCCGCGACCAGCGCCAGCAGCAGCGCGGTGCGGATCAGATTCCCGGCGCGGTTCCGGGGGCCCTGCACGGGTGAACCTCAGCCCAGGCGGGCGACCGTGAAAGTGACCAGGGACTCGAGCGAGGCACGCGGCTCGGACTCGGGAAGTTCCGCCAGCTCGGCCCGGGCCTCGTCGGCGTAGCGGGCCAGCGTGGCCTGCGCTTCCTTCATCCCGGCCGAACGGCCCAGCAGCTCGATGGCCTCGTCCACCAGCGCGTCGTCGGTGACGGGGCCGACGAGGATCTCCCGCAGGCGATCGGCCTCCGGGCCCTCGTCGCGCAGCGCGTAGAGGACCGGCAGGGTGAAGACGCCCTCGCGCAGGTCCGTACCGGGCGTCTTGCCGGACTCCTGCGCGATCGAGCTGATGTCGATGATGTCGTCGCTGATCTGGAAGGCCATGCCGATCGCGGAACCGATGCGGTACATCCGCTGCGCCGTCTCCTCCGTGGCGCCGCCGTGCAGCGCGCCGAGCAGCCCGCAGGTGGCGATGAGGCTGCCGGTCTTGCCCCAGATGGTGTCGAGGTAGTGCTGCACGGGATCCGAATCACCCGCGCCCTTGAGCTCGAGCATCTGGCCGGTGACCAGCTCGCCGAAGCACGTGGCGATCACGCCGACGGCCCGCGGCCCCAGCTCGGCGCCGTACGACGAGGCGCGCGCGAAGAGGTAGTCGCCGGCCAGGATCGCGATCGAGTTGCCCCACCGCGCGTTGGCCGACGGTGCGCCGCGGCGCGTGTCCGCCTCGTCCATCACGTCGTCGTGGTACAGCGTGGCGAGGTGCGTGAGCTCCATCGCGGCCGCGGCGGTGATCACCTGATCGGACGGGGTGCCGCCGATGCGCCCGGAGAGCACCGTGAACATGGGCCGGAAGCGCTTACCGCCGGCCTGGAAGAGGTGCAGGGCCTCCTCGATCACGCACCCGTCGGCCTCGGCGATGCCGTCGGCGATGACCTGCTCGACGCGGGCGAGGTCCGCGCGGATCCCCGCCGCGAACTCGTCGGATCCCAGCGAGACCCCGGCTACCGTCTTCTCCACGTCTTCAGCCTAGCGGGCGGGTCGCGGTGTGCAGCGCGACGATGCCGCCGGTCAGGTTCGTCCAGGCGACGTCGCCCCATCCGGCCTCGCGGACTTTTCCGGCGAGCTCGCCCTGGTCGGGCCAGTTCCGGATGGACTCGGCCAGGTAGGTGTACGCCTCCGGGTTCGACGATCCCTTCGCGACCAGCTGAATGGCCTCCAACGCGACCTTCTCGTACAGCGCGCGGAAGGCGCCGTTCGTCGGGGTGGAGAACTCGCAGACCACGAGGCGGCCGCCGGGGCGGACGACGCGCGCCATCTCGCGCAGGCCCGCGACGGTGTCCTGGACGTTGCGCAGCCCGAAGGAGATGGTGGCGGCGTCGAAGGAGGCGTCCGCGAAGGGCAGCGCCATCGCGTCGCCCGCGACCATCGGCACGCGGCGGAACGAGCCCGCCTGCAGCATGCCTTTCGAGAAATCGCAGGCCGCGACCCACGCACCGGAGCGCGCGAGGTCGACCGTCGAGACGCCGGTGCCGGCGGCCAGGTCGAGCACGTGGTCCCCCGGCTTCAGCGCGAGCGCCCGCCGGGTGCGGCTGCGCCAGTACCGGTCGAGGCCGCCCGTCATGAGCGTGTTGGTCCGGTCGTACCGGCGGGCGACACCGTCGAACATCGACGCGACGTCGCCCGGTTTCTTGTCCAGGGAGGCCCTTGCCATGACCCGAAAGCTACACGAAGTCTCAGACGGCCCGGCCCACGCGGAATCCGGAGGGGCCGGCGATCACACCGGCGTAGTGCTCGAACAGCTGGTCGCAGAGCGCGGGCCAGGTGCGCGCGAGCACGGACTTGCGGGCGGCCTCGCCGAAGCGGGCGCGCAGCGCGGGATCGGCGAGGGTGTCGATGACGCCGGGCAGCAGGTCGGCGAACTCGGCGGTCGGCAGCAGGTAGCCGTTGCGGCAGTGCGCGACGAGGTCGCGCGGCCCGCCCTGGTCGGGCGCGATCGAGGGGACGCCCGAGGCGAGCGCCTCCTGGACGGCCTGGCAGAAGGTCTCGTGCTCGCCGGCGTGCACGAAGACGTCGAGCGAGGCGTAGGCCGCGCCGAGGTCGGCGCCGCCGAGCTGTCCGGTGAACACCGCGCCGGGCAGCAGCGCTTCGAGCCGTGCCCGCTCCGGCCCGTCGCCGACGATGACCAGCTGGACGTCGTCGCGGTGCGCGAGCCCGGCGAGCCGCTCGACGTGCTTCTCCGCGGCGAGCCGTCCGACGAAGCCGACCACCAGCCGGTCCGGCCGGTCCCCCAGCCACTGCGCGCGCAGCGCGGCCGAGCGGTGCGACGGGGCGAAGCGCTCGGCGTCGACGCCGCGGGCCCAGGTCTTCACGCGCGGGATCCGGTGCGCCTCGAGATCCGCGACGGAGGCGCTCGACGGCGCCAGGGTCAGGTCGCACTGCTTGTGCATCTGCCGCGTCCACCACCAGGCGGCGCGCTCGAGAGGGCCGAGGCCGTAGGAGCCGGCGAACCCGGCGACGTCCGTCTGGAAGATCGCGACCACGGGGATGCCGAGGCGCTTCGCCGCGGCCAGACCGCCGGCGCCCAGGAAGTACGGCGAGGCCAGGTGCACCACGTCGGGCCGGAACTCGCGCAGCACGTCGACCATCAGCATGTTCGGCTGCCCGATCGGCAGCGACGAGATCTTCGGCAGCATCCGCGCGGGCACGCGGTACACGGGGAAGCCGAGGTGCTCGGCGGGTGCGGGTTCCTCTCCGGCGACCGAGTCCGGCGCGATGACGATCGCCTCGGCTCCGGTGCGGCGGCAGTGCTCGAGCACCCGGAGCACCGAGTTGGTCACCCCGTTGACGTTCGGCAGGAAGGACTCGGCCACGATCGCGATACGCACGGGGCAAGTGTGACCGGGGGCGGTGACCGTGAGGTTCTCTACGGGTCGACGGTGCGCGGAACGTCAGGTGAACTCTCACCCCGGTGGTAGCCGACGGCGATGAGCACCATGATCGCCCCCACCACCAGCCACGTCCCGGCGGCCACCGAGGCCGCGGGCAGCACCGCGACGGCCGCGGACCGTCCGGCCACGCGCACGAGTTCCGGATCCGACCGGCTGTACTCGACCTGGATCCGGTCACCGACGTTGAGTTCGCTGGGGTAGAGCACGCCGAGCGGCGGATTGTGGTTCACGCCGTCCGTCGTGTAGAAGCTGATCGTCGAGCGACGGGGCCCGGCGGAGAGCACCTCCGCGGTCGCGGTGCCGCGGTCGGCGTCGATGGTGCGGTCGTCGCGCCAGGCGGCGGCCACCAGCACCACGCACAACCCGGTGATGAGGATCGCCGCGCACAGCAGGACGATCTGCACGCGCCGCAGCGCGATGCGGCTCACGCGCGATCCCCCGAGGCCGGGACGGCGGCGGCGATGCGGGCGCGCATGCCCGCGTGCAGGGCGCGCAGCCCGGTCCGCTCGGTGCGCACCTCCACCACGCGCAGGCCGTCGGCGCGGGCCGCGTCCGCGAGATCATCCAGCTCCGCGCGCACGTACTCGACGCCGTAGGCGGCGCAGAGCGCGGCGATGTCGGTGCCGTGCGGGGTGCCGAAGACGCGGGCGGCAGCACCGTCGTACTCCTCGCCCGCGTAGCGCTCGTCACCCTGCTCGAGCAGGGTGAAGATGCCGCCCCCGTTGTCGTTGGCCACCACGATCGTGAGGTTCGCCGGCCGCGGCTCGTCGGGCCCGATGAGCAGCCCGGAGGCGTCGTGCACGAAGGTCAGGTCGCCCATCAGCGCGACGGTGCGTCGCTCCGGGAAGGCGAGCGCGGCGCCGATGGCGGTGCTGACGGTGCCGTCGATGCCCGCGACGCCACGGTTGGACAGGACGCGCACGCCGGGCGGGACGTCGCCGGCGAGCGCGATGTCGCGCACGGGGTTCGAGGCGCCGACCACCAGCTGATCGCCGGACCGCAGCGCGGCGCACACCGCCCGCGCGACGTGCAGGCCGGTCACGGGTTCCGCGTCCAGGCCCTCGGCCACCGCGCGCCGCGCGGCGGCGTCGGCGTCCGCGCACCGGGCGAGCCAGGCACCGTCGGGCTCGCCGACGGGCAGCACGCGCGTGCCCGTCGCGGCGACGTTTCCGGAGACGTCGGGCCAGCGCGGGCCGGTCGTGACGGCGTAGACGGTGACCTCGGGGTCGGCGAGCAGCGCACTCACCTCGCGGTGCAGTGTCGGGCGGCCGCAGATGATGGCCTGCCGCGGCTTGAGGGCAGGTAGGGCCCACGGATGCAGGGCGTTCTCCGGCCGGGGTGCGGTCGGCTCGGCGACCGTCGGCAGTCCGGTGAGCGCGGGGTTCTCCCCCGCGCCGTGCCCGGAGATCACGACGGTGTCGGGCGTGAGGTCGATCGGGAGCGGCACGTCGAGCGTGGCGACGGGCGCGACGGTCCACGGGCCGCCGTCGGGCCTGCCGTGCGTGAACTCGGGCGACGGGTCGTCGGGCACCAGGGGCTCGCGCAGCGGGATGTCGAACTGGACCGGGCCCGCATTGCCGGTGCGGGCGCCGCGGGCGGCCGACAGCGCGCGGCACACGGCGCTGCGCCACTGCGAGTTGCGGTCCAGACCCGGCTCGGCGAGCCCGAGGGACAACGACGCACGCACCTGCGTGCCGAAGATGCCGAACTGCTCGACGGTCTGATTCGCGCCCGACCCGAGCAGCTCGTAGGGCCGGTTCGCGCTCACGACCAGCAGCGGGACGCGGGCGTAGTTGGCCTCGTAGACGGCCGGCGCGAGGTTCGCGACCGCCGTCCCGGAGGTCATGATGATCGGAACGGGACGCCGGGAGGCCGACGCGAGGCCGACGGCGAGGAAGCCGGCGGTGCGCTCGTCGATGCGCACGTGCAGCCGCAGGTCGCCGCGCTTGTCCGCCGCGTGGACGGCGAAGGCGAGCGGCGCGTTGCGCGAGCCGGGGCACAGAACCACGTCGGTCACGCCGCCGCGCACCAGCTCGTCCACGATCACGCGCGCCTGCAGCGTGGACGGGTTCGGCGCGCCGCCGGTGCTCTCGTGCATGCCGACCACCTTACGACCGCCTCACCCGTCCGCCAGCTTCGCCAGGACGGGACCCGCCAGCAGCAGCACGCCGCGTTCGAGGTCGGTGAGGCGTTCGGCCATGGCCGCCTGGAGCCAGGCGTTGCGCACGGCGCGGTCCTCCGCGATCACGGCGCGTCCCTCGTCGGTGAGCTCCACGTATTGCCGCCGACGGTCCTCCTCATCCCGGCGGCGACGCACGAGCCCGGCGTCGGCGAGGGCGTTGAGCGCGGGCGTGAGGGTCTGCGCGCGCACGTGGTGCGCCTCGCCGAGCTCGACGGGGGTGGCCGGGCCGCCGCGGTCGAGGCTGCCGAGGACGAGGTACTGGGTCTCCGTGAGCGGACCAGGTCGACGGTGGGCGCGGATCTCCCGGCTCAGGGAGTGGACGCCGTAGCGGAGTTCGCTGACATCGGACATACCAAGAGTTTACTTCATACTTTTGCGCATTTCGCGAGTTGCGCGAAGCTTTCGACAAGCAGATACTTGTAGCTGTGCGAAGCGATTGGACGAGGTGGACGGGCTTGATCGTTGCCTCCTGCGCCGCCTCGGCCGCGCTGATCGCCCTCGGCGTCCCCAGCGCACCCCTGTTCGCGGCCCTCGCCTGCGCGGTGATCGCAGCGCTGCTGGGCCGCGCGCCCGGCCCGATCCCCCGCCCGGTGCAGCTGGTCGCGCAGGGCGTCCTCGGCGCGTACATCGGCACGCTCATGCAGGCGCACACCGTCGCAGCGCTGGGCTCGCGCTGGCCGGCGGCGCTGCTCGTCGGGTTCGCCACGCTGCTGCTGTCGGTGGGCGCGGGCGCGCTGCTGGGGCGGCACCGCGATACGGATTCGATCACCGGCTCGCTGGCCCTCGTCGCCGGAGGCGCGTCGGGGCTCGTCGCGATCGCGCGGGAACTCGGCGGCGACGAGAAGGTCGTCGCGGTCGTCCAGTACCTCCGCGTCGCCCTGGTCACCGTCTCCCTGCCGCTGGTCGCGGCGCTGTACCCGCACACGCCCGGGTCGTCGTCGGTCGCCTCCGGCCCGGCGCGGCCGTGGTGGTTCGACCTGGGCTTCACGGTGGCGTGCGTGGGCGGCGGCCTGGCCGTGGGGCTGGCAACCAGGCTGCCCGCGGGCGGCCTCCTCGGCCCGCTCGTCGCGTCCGCCGCACTGTCGCTGTCCGGTGTCGCCGCGGGCGCGACGGTGCCGTGGGCGCTGGTCGCCGCGGGCTACCTCGTCATCGGCTGGCAGGCGGGCGTCGGCTTCACGCGCGAGTCCCTGCGGTCGATGGCGCGCCTGCTGCCGTGGGCGGTCCTGCTGATCATCGGCGTCGGGGTCGGCTGCGCCGGGCTCGGATTCGCGCTGTCGGCCATGACCGGCGTCTCGGCGCTCGACGGCTACCTCGCGACCACGCCGGGCGGGATCTACGCGGTGCTCGCGGTGGCCGCGTCGTCCAACGTCGACATCACCTTCGTCGTCGCGGCGCAGCTCATCCGGGTTCTGCTCATGCTCTTCCTCGCGCCTGCCGCGGCGCGAGGCTTCCAGCGGTTCCGGGCGCGGCGCGCGGACGACACCCCCGTGCCGACCGGCGTGTGATGCGGGCCATGCACCGCCCAAGCGAACACTGCTAACATCGCGGCATGACTGCGGGTACCAGGGAATTCGACATCATCGTCTTCGGCGCGACGGGCTTCGTCGGCGAGCTCACGGCGCGCCACCTCGCGAAGCACGCGCCCGACGGCGTGCGCATCGCCCTCGCCGGCCGCACCGAGGCCAAGCTGGAGAAGCTCCGCGCGAGCCTGGGCGAGAAGGCGAAGGACTTCGGCATCGTCGTCGCCGACGTCGATCGCCCCTCGACACTGGATTCAATGGTCGCCCGCACGACGGTCCTGTGCAGCACCGTCGGCCCCTACGCGAAGTACGGCGAGACGGTCGTGGGCGCGTGCGTCAACGCCGGCACGCACTACACCGACCTCACCGGCGAGGTGCTCTTCGCGCGCCGCTCCATCGACAAGTTCCACGAGCAAGCCGTCGCGAACGGCACGAAGATCGTGCACTCCTGCGGTTTCGACTCCATCCCGTCCGACCTCGGCACCTTCCTCCTCTACGAGAAGGCCAAGGCCGACGGTGCCGGCACCCTCGGCTCCACGACGCTGGTCATCCGCTCGATCCGCGGCGGCGCGAGCGGCGGCACCATCGCCTCCGCGATCGGCCTGGCCGACGAGGTGAGCACCGACCGGGACGCGCGGCGCGTCGCCGGCCGCCCGCACTCGCTCAGCGTCGATCACAGCCGCGAGACCGACGCCCGGCCCGGGAGCGACCTGGGCACCGTGAGCGGCAAGGACGTCGACCCGTCGCTCTCCGGCACGCTCGCGCCGTTCTTCATGGCCAGCTACAACACCCGCGTCGTGCGCCGCTCGAACGGCCTGCTCGACTTCGCCTACGGGCCGACGTTCAGCTACCGCGAGACCATGGCCGTGCCCGGCCCGGGCATCGTCTCGGCGGTGGCGGCGCGCGCCGTGCAGGGCGCCCTCGCCGTGGGCATGGCGGCGCTGGCGATCAAGCCGCTGCGCCCCGTCCTCGACCGCGTCCTCCCCGCGCCCGGCGAGGGCCCGAGCGAGGCCTCGCAGGCCAAGGGCTCGTTCATCGCGGACGTCTACACCCGCACCACCGGCGGCCGCCGGTACCGCTCCACCATCGGCGCGAAGCTCGACCCGGGCTACAGCGGAACGGCCGTCATGCTGGGCGAGTCCAGCCTGGCGCTCGCGCTCGACGGCGACTCCGCCCGCGGCGGCGCACCCCTGCCCGCGTACGCGGGCGTGCTCACCCCCGCCGTCGCGCTCGGCGACGTGCTCGCCGAGCGGTTGCGCGCCCAGGACTTCACCGTGACCGTCGACGAGCTGCACTAGCGAGCGCCTCGCGCTCGCGGGACCGGCACGTCACGCGAGCGCGAGGAAGAGCTTCTCCAACTTCTTCTGGTCCACGTTCTCCGGGCCCTCGGTGGCGATGCAGTGCTGCAGCCCCGTGGCGACGAGGGCGTACCCGCTGCGCCCCAGCGCCTTGTTCACGGCCGCCAGCTGGGTGAGCACGTCCTCGCACTCCTCGCCCTCCTCGAGCATGCGGATCACCGTCGCGAGGTGGCCGTGGGCGCGCTTGAGCCGGGTGAGCACCGGCTTGGCCACCTCGTCCGGGAGCCTCACGCGCGCAGTCCGTCGAGCATCCGGCCGAGCCGCTCGCGCGCGTCGGCCGCGACCCCGGACAGCGCTGCGGTGCCGGTGAACTCGGGCATCACGTCCGGGTCCATCACCTCGACCAATGCACCGTCACCCGCGGCCGAGACCACCACGTTGCACGGCAGCAGCGCGGCGACGCGGGGGTCGAGGCCGAGCGCCTCGTGGGCGAGCTGCGGTCGGCACGCGCCGAGGATCACGCGGGGTTCGACGTCCACGTCCAGCTTCGCCTTGAGCGTGGCCTTCAGGTCGATCTCGGTGAGCACCCCGAAGCCGACCTCGGCGAGTCCGGCGCGCACGCGCGCCACCGCCTCGTCGTAGGGCGCGTCGAGCTCCGCACGCATCGTGAATTCCGCCATGACCGTTCCTCTCGCCGTCGTCCCGGCGATCATGACACATCCCCCCGGGGGGATGAAAGCCTCGACGGCCGGCGGGTGTAGGGTCCGCCCCATGTGCAGTGCGATCACCTGCCGCGTGTGCGGCAAGACCACCTGGACCGGCTGCGGCTCCCACGTCGACGCGGTCCGCGCCACCGTCCGCCCCGAGGACTGGTGCGACGGTCACGCCGCGCCCGCCGAGCAGCCCGCCAAGCGCGGCTGGTTCCGCCGCTGACCTACGCCCGCTGGGCGTCGATCCGCGCGAAGGGGCGCAGCGCCTCCACCTCGTAGGCGAGTTCGAGCAGCGCCGCCTCGGTGCCCGCGGGCCCCGCGAACTGAGCGCCCAGCGGAAGCCCGGCACCGTCGAACCCGCACGGCACGGAGATCGCCGGGCCACCCGAGACGTTGTTCAGCGGCGTGATCCCCACCATCGCGATGGTCCGGGCCATGAACTCGTCGAAGGGCAGCGCCGGATCGAGGTGGCCGATCCGCGGCGTCGTGCTCGTCATCGTGGGCGAGAGCATCGCGTCGACGCCGCGTTCGACGAACATCCGCTCGTACTTCCCGGTCACCGCACGCAGCCGCGCGATCGCTCCCGGGATCGACGGTGCGCCGCGCACGCCCGACCACAGCAGGCTGCGGGTCACAGGATCCAAGGCGCGGAAGGAGCTGCGCCCCTTGGCCTCGACGGCACTCGCAGCGACCTCGAGCCCCGCGAGCAGACCCCAGTAGTGCAGGAAGTCGTCGACGAAGCCGCCGTCGATACGCAGGTCCGCCATCGTCAGCTCGACGATCTCGTGGCCCTGCCCGGCCAGCTCGTCGGCGAGCGAGCGGACCGGGGCGAGGCACTCGTCGGCGATGCCGAACTCGGTGACCGACTCGGTGACCAGCCCGATCCGGCGGCGCCGCCCCGGGCCACGCACATGCCCGACGGGCGGCAGCGCGGGATTGCGACGGTGCCGCTCAGCCGCGGCGATGTAGCGCGCGGTGTCGCGGACGGTGCGGGTGAGCACGCCCTCGCAGACCACGTTGACGGGCAGCACCTTCAGCGCGGGCAGTTCCGCGAGCCGGCCGCGGGTGCTCTTGAGCCCGACGAGGCCGTTCAGCGCCGCGGGAATGCGGATGGAGCCGCCGCCGTCGTTGCCGTGGGCGATCGGGAGGGCGCCGGAGGCCACCAGCGCCGCCGAGCCCGACGAGGAGCCACCGACGGTGTAGTCGGTGTTCCAGGGGTTGCGGGCGGGCGCGCGATCGGCAAACTCCGCGCTCGCGGTCATCCCGAACTCGGGCATCACCGTCGAGACCAGGACGTTCATCCCCGTCGCGGCGAACTGCTCGCCGACCGGCCCGGACCGCTGCGCCGGGGTGTCGGGCAGGGCCGCCGAGCCCATCGTGGTGGGCAGGCCCGCGAAGGCGGTGTTCTCCTTGATCGCCGACGGGACGCCGTGGAACGGGGCGTCCGCCGGAGTCCGCGTGCCCGCGCCGCCCTCGGGCAGCCACCAGCGCACCGCTCGGATCGCGGGGTCGACGGTGCGGATCCGCTCGGTCGCGGCCGCTGCGGCCTCGTCGGCGCCGATCCCGCCCGCGGCGATCGCCTCGGCGACGCCGGTGGCGTCGAGGGTGCCGAGCGCGTCGTCGCGGAAGGCGTGGACGCGGGTCGAGGCGTCGGTGATCTCGGTGGTCATAGCAGCTCCTCCGGCGCACGCGCCGAGTCTGTACAAAGTTACAGAGATCGACGATAGCCGGAGTCTGTACGTTTGTACAGACTTCTTCCGCGGCCTACACTTCGGGGCGTGGAGGAGCGCAAACACCGGCGGAGCACCCTGGAACGCAAACGTGCGCTCCTCGAGGCGACGGTCGAGCAGGTCGGCGAATCCGGATACGCCTCGGTCACCCACCGCGCCGTCACCGCCCGCGCGGGACTGCCCACGACCTCGATCGGCTACTTCTTCGCGTCCATCGACGACCTCACCCACGAGGCGATGCGCACCTTCGTCGCGGAGGAGTTCGAGCGGCTCGACGCGTTGTCGGCGTTCCTGGAGAACACCTCGGCGAGCCCCGACGAGGTGATCGCGGCCTTCGCCGCCTCCTCGGAGGCGCGCGGCAACGAATCCCTCGCGCTCCTCGAGGCCTACCTGCGTGCCGCGCGCGACCCCGCCTCGCGGGTGCTCGTGGAGGAGTACCTACGGGCCGCCGATGCGGTGACGCAGGGCGCGGCGGCACTGGCCGGCGCCGAGATCGATCCCCCGACCGCCCGGGGCGTCGTCGCCCTGATCAACGGCTTCACCGTGCTGGACTCCGCCCTGCCCGACGCCGCCGATATCGCCACCAAGAAGCGCGCGCTGCGCACCATGCTGATCGGCGCCCTGTTCGAGCAGGGGCACGAGGACGCCGCCCGCGCGCTGCGGACGCAGCCGGATCAGGCGACTTGAATCCGCTGATCCCCGACGACGTACTCGATCGCCAGGCCGCCGCCGACCGCTTCGAGGTAGCTGCGGATCGTCCCGATTCTCGCGTTGTCGAGATCGCCCCGCTCGATCTTCGAGACCTGGCGTTGCCCGACTCCGATCCGCTCCGCCACCTGCGCCTGCGTCAACCCCGCCTGCTCGCGGAGCTCACGTAGGCGATAGGCGCGAACCTCCGCCATCATCCGCCGCTTGTGCGCGTCGACACGCTCGCGATCCACGGGATTCGCGACGAGGAAATCCTCCACGGACATCGCCATTTCCGTCACTCCGTTCCCAGCGCTTTCACGTGCTCGTCGAGGCGGTCATCCGCGACCGGGATGTTCACCCGGTACCAGCGCTTCCATTCGCCCGACTTGTCACCTGCGACCAGCATGATCGCCTCACGCCGCGGATCGAACGCGAACAGGATCCGCAGTTCCGAACGGCCCGACGACCCGGGCCGGAGCTCTTTCATGTTCCGGTGCCTGGATCCGACCACCGTGTCCACGAGAGGCCTCCCCAGCCTCGGTCCGTGCTCGGCCAGCAGTTCGATCGCCGCGACGACCTGCTCGCGAGACGATCGGTCAAGCGAAGTCAGCCACTCAGCAATGAGTTCGACATCAACCTTCCACATCCAACCTCCCCCACGATAGACCTTTAAAGGTCTATCGGCAACCTTCTTTCACGGTCAGCTTCGGTCGCGTGCTCTGAGCTTCGCGGCGATCACCTCGCGCAGCTCGCGGATCGTGGTCGCGTACGCCGGATCGATCGCGGAATCGAGGGCGAAATCGAACTCCCGGCTGGTCTGCAGTCGATCCGCCGCCTCCGCGAAACGCCCCTGCCTGCGGTAGCCATCGGCCAGGTTGAGATGCAGCGACGGCATGAAGCCGGCGACGCTGAGCGACGGGTGGACCGCCTGCAGCTCCGCGTCGGACACCTGCGCGGACTCGGCGAGCGAGACCTCGTCCCACTCGACCTCGGCGTCCAGCTCGTCCTGCACATCGGCGATGTAGTGCGCCGCGATGCACCGAGCCGCGTGATCCGCGGGGTCGATCCGCGCCCACACACCCTCGAGCTTCTGCTTGCGCTCCCCCGGCTCTCCGGTCATCGCCGCGCCGAGGTCCGTCATCAGGTTCTCCATGCCCGCACCGTAACCGAGGCCACTGACAGGTGATCGGCAGGAGATTCCGATCGCAAATCGGCACGATACGTCCGATTCGTAGGGCTACAAAGAAGTGATGAGGCGCGCACTGATGACCTTCCTGACCGTCGCCGCCGTCGCCGCTGCGGGAGCGCCGACGGCACAGGCCGCGACCCCCGAGACCGCGATCGCCCGTGGGATGACGCTGCTGCACACCGACGAGTTCGGAGAGTACGGCTGCGAGGACTTCGTCGACTTCGCGTTCGGCCGCACCGTCACCACGGGCATCCCGCACGACACCGCACGGTCGTTCTACGAGGACCTCGTCGCGAAGGGACTCGGTCACGACGATCTGCCCGCCCCGCGCGGCGCGCTCGTCTTCTCCCAGAGCGACTACGGCTACCACGTGGACATCTCGCTCGGGAACGGCACCTACCTCAGCGGCGGCGTCCAGGGACTGTCCCGCGGCTGGGGCGACGGCTCACAGATCCAGATCATCCCGGAACCCGACCTCGCCCCCGGCTCGACGGTGATGGGCTGGGCCTACGCCCCCTGGAAGTAGCTCCTCGGCGATCCCACCGCGCGTGTCCTATTGCGGCAGCAGTGCGTAGCAGCGGCGCAGACGCTCGAGCCACCAATCCCGCCGCTCCCCGAAGACCTCGACCGCGGCGAGCCGTTCCGCGGTCGGCACGACGGTGCGGACCGCCAGCGCACCGTCCACGAGGGGATGCTCGCCGAGGTCGGCGGTGAAGAAGCCGCCCGTCCCCAGGCCCGCCGCGTTGCCGTCCTCGATGCACGCAGCGGCGACGATGCCCGCGGACAGTCCGACCGCGGTGTCCAGTGCCGAGGACACCGTGACCCGCACTCCCGCAGCGGCTCTCAGCGCGTCGGCGACGGCGAGCACCGCCCGCACACCACCGATCGGCGCGACCTTGACCACCGCGACGTCGGCGGCACCGAGCTCCGCGACCCGCATCGGATCCTCTGCACGGCGGATGGATTCGTCGGCGGCGACGTCGCACGAGCCGTCCACGCGCCGGCGCACCTCGGCGAGCTCCTCGACGGTCGCGCAGGGCTGCTCGGCGTAGTCCAGCGGACCGTCGGCCACGAGCCGGGTGATCGCTTCGTACGCCTGCGGCACCGTCCACCCGCCGTTGGCGTCGACGCGGATCGCGCCGCCCGGCATGGCCTTCCGCACCGCCGCGACACGGGCCAGGTCGTCGTCGAGGGTCTGCCCCTTCTCCGCGACCTTCACCTTCGCGGTGCGGCACCCGGGGAACCGTTCGAGCACCGCGGGCACCCCGTCGGCGGGGACTGCGGGCACCGTCGCATTGACCTCGACCGTCCTGCGCAGCGGCGCGGGCAGGCCCTCGTAGGCGGCCTCGATGCCCGCGCGCAGCCAGTGCGCGGCCTCGGCGTCCTCGTACTCGGGGAAGGGCCCGAACTCGCCCCACCCCGCCGGCCCCGCGAAGACCAGCGCCTCGCGGGTCGTGATCCCGCGGAAGCGCACCCGCATCGGCAGCCGCACCACGCGGGCCGCGGCCACCAGTTCGTCGACGTCCACCACGACGCCCAGCCTAGGCGCGGCCGCCGCTCCCGTCGTAGCGATAGAAGCCCTCGCCGGTCTTGACTCCCAGACGGCCGCTGTCGACGTACTCGTGCAGCAGCCGACGCGGCCCCTCGGGAAGGTGCGGATTCTCTGCGGCGTAGTGGTTCTCGATGTCGAGCACCACGTCGAGGCCCACGCCGTCCATCATCGCGAACGGGCCGGCGGGCATGTGCCAGTTGGCCTTGAACATGCCGTCCACGTCCTCCGGGGTGGCCACGCCCTCGGCGACCACGGCCAGCGACTCGCGCTTCACGGCCGCCCAGATCCGGTTGAAGATGAAGCCGGTGCTCTCCTTCTTCGCCTCGAAGGGCAGCACGCCGAACTCCGGGAGCACGGCCTCCAGCGTGTCCAGCACCTCGCGCGCGGTCTCGCCGTCGGACATCAGGTCCACAGCGTTGGCGCGCGGCGGCATGTAGAAGTGCATGTTGCAGAAGCGGCTCTTGTCGGCGATCTTCTCGTTCATCAGCCGCGAGGCGTACGACGAGGAGTTGGTCGCGAGGATCGCGTCGGCCGGTGCGAGGGAGTCGATCTCGCCCCACAGCGGGATCTTGATGTCCAGCCGCTCGGGCACCGCCTCCACGACGAGCCAGGCACCGTCGAGCGCGGAGGCGAGGTCGTCGTGCGCGACGGCCCGTCCCACGGCACCGGCCCGACCGTCCGCCACCAGGCCCGGCAGGGTCTCGGCGACGTAGTCGACGGCGGCCCGCGCCTGCTCGGCGTTCGGGTCGTGGATGCGGACCTCGCCGCCGCGGCTGCAGAACATCAGGGCGATGCGGCGGCCGAGGGTGCCGGCGCCGACCACGGCGACGGGACGGTGCTTGATCGCGTCGAAGGCGTGGGCGTAGCTCATGCGTGGGCCTCCTGGTCCGATGCGGTGCGATGCACCGCGGTGATTCCGGATATCGGGGTGCCGAGGTCGGCGAACACCTCGGTCGCACCGTCGGCGAGGGCGACGCGGTGGATGCGGCCGCCGAGGTCGGAGACGTAGGCGAGCCCGGCGGCCTCGTCGACGACGAGTCCGATCGCCTCGGCGAAACCACCGGCGATGATCTCGGGGCCGGTGCCCGGCCCTCCGGGGCCCGGCAGCGGGGCACGGTTGAGGGTGTTGCCCGCGGGCTCGGCGCCGCGGTCGGTCCAGTACAGGCGGTCGCCCACGATCTCGAGGTCGATGGGTTCGGGCAGGCCGTCCCACAGCACCTCGATGTCGGTGCGGGTCGCGGGCGACTGTCCCGCGGGGAGTTCCAGCGCGGCGCGCAGGATCCGGCCGCGGCCGCCCTTGGCCGGGCCCTTCTGCGTCCAGTACAGGTGTCCGCGTGCGGGATCGACGGCGACGCCGACGCATTCGGCCATCCGATCGGGCTGCGGCTCATTGACGACGAGGTCTGCCAGGCCGGTGCCGTCGACGCGCACGCTGCTCACGCGGCAGCCCTCGCGGTCGCCCCAGTACAGGCGCCCCGCACCGTCGGTCGCGAGCTGCTTGCCCGTGGTGACGGCGCCCGGCTCGGTGAGATCCCGGGCATCCGTGCCGTCGAGCTCCGCCGAGTGCACGCCCCCGGTGCGGGCGGAGTAGTCGAGACGGGCCTCGCCCTCCCCCTCGCCGACCTCCGGCCGGCCCATCGTGGTCCAGTACAGGCGCCCGCCGTCCACGACCACCCCGTCGGGGCTCTCGCCGCGCTCGCCGCGGCGGACCGTCGTGACGGCCCCCTCGGACGAGATGCGGAAGATCTCGCTGCTGCGTACCCCGAGCGCGATAATTGATTCGATCACTTAAGTAATTCTACGCCCGGGAGCGCGCCACCGGCACCTTCCGGGGCGATCCGGAACAGTAAGGTCGATCACGTGACTTTCAACCCGGAGCTGTGGCAGCCGGTCCCCGGATTCGAGGACCTCACCGACATCACGTACCACCGGCACAAGGAGCAGGGCACCGTCCGCGTGGCCTTCGACCGCCCCGAGGTGCGCAACGCCTTCCGCCCGCACACCGTCGACGAGCTGTACCGTGCGCTGGACCATGCCCGACGGTCCGCCGACGTCGGCGCGGTGCTGCTCACCGGCAACGGCCCGGCGCCGAAGGACGGCGTGTGGGCGTTCTGCTCGGGCGGCGACCAGCGCATCCGCGGCCGCTCCGGCTACCAGTACGCGACGAGCCACGACTCCGACGTCGAAGCCGCGACCGCGGACGGCGTCGACGAGGCCCGCGTCAAGGCCGAGGGCGGGCGCCTGCACATCCTCGAGGTGCAGCGCCTCATCCGGTTCATGCCCAAGGTCGTGATCGCGCTGGTCAACGGCTGGGCCGCGGGCGGCGGGCACTCGCTGCACGTGACCTGCGATCTGACCCTCGCCAGCCGCGAGCACGCGAAGTTCAAGCAGACCGACGCCGACGTGGGCAGCTTCGACGCCGGCTACGGCAGCGCCTACCTGGCCAAGCAGGTGGGCAACAAGTTCGCGCGCGAGATCTTCTTCCTGGGCGAGACCTACAGCGCCGAGGAGATGCACCACATGGGCGCGGTGAACCGCGTCGTGGACCACGACGAGCTGGAGAACGTCGCGCTGGAGTGGACCGCGAAGATCCTGGGCAAGAGCCCGCAGGCCCAGCGCATGCTCAAGTACGCCTTCAACCTGCCCGACGACGGGCTCGTCGGGCAGCAGCTCTTCGCCGGCGAGGCCACCCGCCTGGCGTACATGACCGACGAGGCCGTCGAGGGCCGCGACTCCTTCCTGGAGAAGCGCGCCCCCGACTGGTCGCCCTTCCCGTACTACTACTGAGCCCGTGTCCGGCTGCGTGTTCTGCGCGATCGTCGCGGGCGAGGCTCCCGCGGCGGTCGTCGCCGAGACCGACGAGACGATCGCCTTCCTCGACGTCCGCCCGCTCAGCCCCGGACACACGCTGGTGGTGCCGAAGGCCCACGCCGCCAGGCTGTCCGGGCTCGACGGTGCGCACGGCACCGCGATGTTCGCGCTCGGCCATCGACTGGGCCGGGCGGCGCAGGCGGGGCCGCTCGACGCGGACGGCGTGAACCTCGTCGTCAACGACGGCCGGGTGGCGATGCAGACCGTCGACCACGTGCACCTGCACGTGATCCCCCGCTTCTCGGGCGACAAGCTGCGGTGGCTCTCCCGCATGGCCGTGCGCCGACCGCGCAGCTCCGACGACGCCGTCGCCGCCCTGCGCGCCGGCCTGGACGGCCTCGCGCCATGACCGCGCCCGGGATGTCGCCGCTCGACGGGTCCGTCGACGCGCTGTCCGACCTGCTGGACCTCATCCGCCTGCACGGCGACGACCTGGCGCTGCAGCGCAGCACCGATGGCCTCGAACTGCGGCACCACGGCGACCGCATGCTGTACCTGGTCCAGGAGGGCACCGTCCGCCTCACCGTCGACGACGGTGACCGCATCGACCTCGTCCCCGGCGACCTCGCCCTGCTCGCCACAGGAGCCGCCCACGGCCTGCGCGCCCCGGACGGCGGCACCTGGATGAGCGGCCGGATCGTCATCGAGGAGCGCTCCGCCGCAACGCTGTTCGAGGTCCTCCCCGCGACGATCGTGCTGCACGGGACCGAGCCGGGCTACGAGTGGCTGCCGATCGCGGCGGGGCTGCTCGCCGTCGAACTCGACGACCCGAGCGCGGGCTCCCGGGCGATGGTCTCGCGCCTGCTCGACCTCCTGTTCATCCGAGCGCTGCGCGCCTGGTCCGCGCGGGACGACGCGCCCCGCATCGCGGGCTGGCTGACCGCCGCGCTCGACCGCCCGCTCGGGCCGGCACTGACGGCGATGCACCGGAATCCGGAACGGCCGTGGACCGTCGACGATCTGGCCGCCACCGCGTGCATGTCCCGCGCCGCCTTCGCCGCCCGGTTCGGGCGGCTGATGGGCGAGTCGCCGGGGCGCTACCTCGCGCAGCTGCGGCTGCGGCTCGCCGCGGAGCGCCTCGCGAGCACCGCTGCACCCGTCGGCGAGATCGGGCACGCGGTCGGCTACGCCTCCGAGCCGGCGTTCTCCCGTGCGTTCGCCCGCGAATACGGCGCCTCGCCGCGCGACTGGCGGGACGCATCCCGACACCCGCAGCCCTGAGCGTTTCAGCACAGTTTCCGAGCGGCGCGATCATTCCGCGCGGCCCGTCCCGCCCCTAGCGTTATCGGCATGACGAACAACAACACCACCACCGACACCGTCGTCCTGATCCACGGCCTCTGGATGACCCCCGTCTCCTGGCAGAACTGGGTCGCCCACTACGAGAAGCAGGGCCTGCGGGTGATCACCCCCGGCTACCCCGGCATCGGCCAGGGACCCGAGGGAGTCGAGGCCATCCGCCGCGACCCGTCACCCCTCGCCGGCCTCGGCGTCCAGGAGGTCGTCGACCACCTCGCAGAGGTGATCGAAGGCCTCGATACGAAGCCGATCATCATGGGCCATTCCTTCGGCGGCGCCTTCACCGAGCTCCTCGTGGGCCGCGGCTACGGCTCGGCCGGAGTCTCCATCGACGGCGGTCCCGTCAAGGGCGTGCTGTCCCTGCCGCTGACCACGATCCGTGCCACGCTCCCCGTGCTCGCGAACCCGCTCAACCGTGGCCGGGCCGTGCCGATCACCCCGTCGCAGTTCCATTACGCCTTCACCAACAACCTGTCGGAAGCGGAGTCGCAGCAGGTGTACGACCGGTACGCCATCCCCGTGTCGGGCCGGATCGTCTTCCAGGGCGGTCTCGCGAACTTCACACCGAATGCCGCGACCAGCTACGACTTCCGCAACGGCGAGCGGGCGCCGCTGCTGTTCGTCGCCGGCGGCAACGACCACATCCTGCCGCCCGCCGTGCAGCACGAGAACTACCGCCGCAACACGAAGGGCTCGTCGGCGATCAGCGCGTACAAGGAGTTCCCCGGCCGCAGCCACTACACCTGCGGCGAACCGGGATGGGAGCAGGTCGCCGATTTCGCGCTCGCCTGGGCGCAGCAGCCGGTTCCCGGCGAACTCCCCTGAGTGCGAGGGCCCGGGTGTAGCCTCGGGACAGTCGTAGTTAGGGATAACAATGAGACGCGGACTGAGCTTCACGGCCGCCACCTGCGTGGCCCTCGGCACCATCACCAGCGGCATCGTCGGACCCGGCGCGATGGCGAACGCGACCCCCAAGGCCACCCTGGAGTTCCGGCACGCGACCGTGGCCGAGCCACCGTCGGACCTGCCCTGCCGGCTGGTCCCGCAGAACCCCCGCCCGGATCAGGCTTTCCGCGCGTGTGGGCCGGACCACCGCACCGTCTACGCGTTGTCCGCCGCAGCGCTCACGACGACCCCGCGGGCGGCCACCGCGGATCGGCCCCAGGGCGGCCAGTGGGTCGTCACGGTGACACTGAATCCGGGCGCGGCGGAGATGCTGCGCCGCTACACCGCCACACACGTCGGCTCACAGCTCGCGTTCGTGCACGCAGGACGGGTACTCACCGCTCCGGTGATTCGCGACGGCTTCGGCAGTCCGGTCCAGATCACCGGCCTCGCTGATCAACAGTCGGCGGTGCAGCTGGCGACCGAGCTCAAGGGTTGATCGAGCGACGACCCGCGCGGCGGTTTATCGTCCCTCCATGAACGTCGACGTGGCGGTGGAGCGCGTGATCGCCGCCGAGCGCACGGAGGTGGCGGGTTTCGCCGGCGATCCGTCGAACGCACCGCTCTGGTACTCCAACATCCGCACCGTCCGATGGCGGACGGAACCGCCGGTCGCGGTCGGTTCCCGCATGGACTTCGAGGCGAAGTTCCTCGGCCGGACGCTCGCCTACACGTACGAGGTGGTCGAGCTCGTCCCTGGCGAGCGGATGGTCATGCGCACCACCGACGGGCCGTTCCCGATGGAGACCACGTACACCTGGCAGACCGTCCCCGGCGGCACCCTCATGCGGCTGCGCAACCGTGGGACACCGAGCGGATTCGCCCGCATCGCAACGCCGGTCATGACGCTCGCGATGAAGTCCGCGATGACGAAGGATCTCGACCGCCTGAGCGTCCTGCTCGCGGACGGGTGAGGACGTCGGGCCCCTGAAACGGCCTCGCGCGGGTCGCCCCGTCAGCCGTGCGCGCGCTGATGGCGCGGCTGGTAGAGCCCGATCGCACCGCCGCCCGGAAGCGTCAGCGAGGTCAGCAGGCCCCACCCCTGGTCCGTGATCGGCGCGGTCTCCACTCCCTTCGCATCGAGCTCGGCCACCTCAGCGGCCACGTCGTCGCACATCAGGTACAGCTCCTGCTTCGGCGGACCGTCGGTGGGATGGACTGCGATCTCCGACGCGGGCAGCGGCAGGATCAGCCAGCCCTGGCCTGCGTCGACCCCGTCGACACCGAGTACGTCGCGAAGGAACGCACGGTCGGCGTCAGCGTCGGTGGAGTAGTGGATGATGTGCGCCCCGTTGATCATCCGCCCACCGTAGCGCCACATCTTTCCAAGCGTTCTGCGACGCCACGGAACGGATTCGTCGCAGAACGCTTCGAAAGATGTGTGCGGCCCCGTCAGCCGCGCGGCCACCGCGCACGGCCTCATGTCCGTTGTGGCACCAGAGGTCACGATTTCATTAGTGCGCAGAACGACGGCTCGTTCCCGTGGTGGCGCAGAATCACTCCTCGAGTACGCGGAAGACGTACGTGGTGCGGCCGAGGGTGAGCTGGTCACCGTCGGACAGGGGGTGTTGCCCGGAGACGCGGCGCTCGCCGACGTAGGTCCCGTTGGAGGACTGCAGATCCCGCACGGCGAAGCCGCTGACGGAGCCGGTGATGACGGCGTGCTCGCGGGAGACCTTGGTGTCGTCGATGCTGATGTCGTTGTCGGGCAGACGGCCCAGGCGGACCTCGCCGTGCACCGGGTACTCCGTGCCGTCGGCAGCGGTGAGCGTGCCGCGCGGGCCGGTTCCGGCGACCGTCACGTCCGTCTCGGTCTTCTCGAAGGCGCGCGCGTCACCGGGCACGGCAGCGGGCCGGGCGACGGCGAAGGCCAGCTGCTCCTGCCGCAGCACCTTGCCCTCCAGTTCGACCAGCGCGGGCGTGGGATCGGCGCCGAGCTCATCGGCGAGGGTGCGCCGCAGTTCGCGCGCCGCCTCCAAGGCGTCGGCCTGCCGTCCGGTGACGTACAGCGCCGTGATGAGCTGCCCCCACAGCGGCTCCTGCAGCGGATGCTCGGAGACGAGGCGGCGGAGCTCGCCGATCACCGACGCGGCGCGACCGGCCGCGATCTCGGAGTCGTACATCGCGGACTGCACGGCGGCGCGCTCCTCAGCCATGCCGATCGCGAAGTTATCGGCGAACTGCAGGCCGCGCAGGTCGGCGACGGCGTCGCCGCGGAACTCCGACAGCGCGGACGCGAAGGCGAGCGAGGCCTGGTCGTACCGTCCGGCGGCGGCGAGCTCGGCGCCCCGTCGGCGGGCGGATTCGAACCGGCCGATGTCGGACTGCTCCGGCTCGAGGTCGAGGCGGTAGGTCGAGCCGGAGGTCACCAGCAGGCCGTCGAGGCCCGACCCGGCACCCGGCCCGCGCAGCGCCTTGCGCAGTCCACTGACGAAGACCTGGAGGCTGGCGCGCGCCGACGCGGGCGGATTACCGTCCCAGACCTGCTCGCTCAGCGAGTCGACGGTGACGGCGCGCCCCCGGTTCATCACCAGCAGCGCAAGCACCGAACGCGGTTTCACGCCCGACACCTCGTTGGGCGCACCGTCCACGGAGAGCGAGACCTGGCCCAGCACCCGGATATCCAAAGTCGCCATGGGCGAATAGTAGTCGCGGGCCGCCAGGCGCCCCCGCGGGACACCGCCCGATAAGAACAAATCGGACACGACCAGGGGTTTCTGAGAGCGCCCTGAATGAACATCTGGTGAACGCTCGCCGGACGATGACGAACCTGCAGGTCAGAAGGATGTCGGACCCGTCTCACCTGTTTGGTGGAAACGCATCCGAGACCGCACTATTTCCTCATGAACAGCGAACTCATCATCCTGCTGTTGGTGATCGTGACGGCGCTCGCCTTCGACTTCACCAACGGCTTCCACGACACGGGCAACGCGATGGCCACGTCCATCGCGACCGGCGCCCTGAAGCCGAAGACGGCCGTGAGCCTGTCGGCGATCCTGAACCTGGTCGGCGCCTTCCTGTCCGTCGAGGTCGCACTCACCGTGACCAACGCGGTGATCAAGATCCAGAACAAGGACGGCTCGCCGAAGGCGGAGTTCACCGCCCAGCACGGCCGCGCACTGCTGATCATCGTGCTCGCCGGCCTCATCGGCGGCATCGTCTGGAACCTGCTGACCTGGCTGCTGGGCCTCCCGAGCTCCAGCTCGCACGCGCTGTTCGGCGGCCTGATCGGTGCCGCCCTCGCCTCGGGCGCCGGTGTGGTCTGGGTCGGCCACGGCAAGCTCGACGGTGTCGTGGGCAAGGTCATCATGCCCGCGCTGTTCGCACCCGTCGTCGCGGGCCTGGTCGCTGCGGTCGGCACCTTCCTGATCTTCCGGATCGTCGCCGGCGTGGCCGAGCGGTTCACCGAGGAGGGCTTCCGCTGGGGCCAGATCGGCACCGCCTCGCTCGTCTCGCTTGCCCACGGCACCAACGACGCGCAGAAGACCATGGGCGTGATCACCCTCGCCCTGATCGGCTACAGCGCCTCCACCCCCGACTCCACCGGACTGTTCGCCTGGCACGACACGCACGGCGTCCCGTTCTGGGTCAAGGTGTCTTGTGCCGTCGCGATCGCCCTCGGCACCTTCCTGGGCGGCTGGCGCATCATCCGCACCCTGGGCAAGGGCCTCATCGAGATCAGCTCGCCGCAGGGCATGGCCGCCGAGGCCTCGTCGGCCACGATCATCCTGGCCTCGAGCCACCTGGGCTTCGCACTCTCCACCACTCACGTCGCCACCGGCTCGATCCTCGGCTCCGGCGTCGGCAAGCCCGGTGCCAAGGTGCGCTGGGGCGTCGCCGGCCGCATGGTCGCCGCCTGGGTCATCACCCTCCCCGCCGCCGCGGTCGTGGGCGCGATCATGTGGTTCATCGCCGCCAAGATCCCGACGCTGGCCGGCCCGCTGGTCGCCTTCGTGATCCTCGTCGCGCTGTCCGGCTACATGTACTGGCGCGCGCAGCAGCAGAAGGTCGACTCCAACAACGTCAACGCCGAGTGGGACGACGAGACCAACGCTCTCGCTCCCGCCGCCGAAGAGAAGATTGCGAAGGTCTAAGACATGGAAACCATCTCCCTCGCCCTCAGCGCAGTCTGGAAGGTCCTCCTCGTGGGCCTCATCCTCGGTGCCGGTCTCCCCGCCCTGTTCGCCGTCGGTGTTCGCGGCCTCGCCATCGGCAACGGCCACGAGCAGGAGGACGGCACCGTCCACCAGCCGAACCCGCTCGGCAACGTGCTCGCCGTGATCGCCTTCGTCATCGTCGTCGCCGCGGTGCTCCTCGGCATCGCGATGATCGTCGCGTCCGGCTTCAAGTACGAGCTCACCTTCGAGCACATCTACCCGTGGTTCGAGAAGAAGAAGTAGGGGCAGGCACATGACCACCGAGAACACGCAGGACAGCGTCCTCACCCAGGTCCTCGACTGGCTCCGCGCCGGCTACCCCGAGGGTGTGCCGCCGAAGGACTACTTCCCCCTCCTCGCCCTGCTCAAGAAGCAGCTCACGGAGGACGAGGTGAACTCCGTCATCGGCCGCATCCTCGCGAACCGTCCCGATGAGGTGCACCGCGAGGAGATCGAGGCCGCGATCACCAAGGTCACGCAGTCCGAGCCGAACGACGAGGACCTGCGTCAGGTCGCCTCGAAGCTCGCAGCGGGCGGGTGGCCGCTCACCGGCTTCGCCGGCTGATCTTCACCATCGCAATGCCGCTCGCCGCGGCGCTGGTCGACCCCCTATTCTTGTTCACGGAGTAGGGGGTCGTCCCTTACCTACATGTGGAGGTGATTCGCGGATGAGTGCAGGCACTGGGTTCATCGCGAAGATCGTGGACTGGCTGCGCGCCGGCTACCCCGACGGCGTGCCCAGCACGGATTACCAGCCCTTGCTGGCGCTGCTCGACCGTCAGCTGACCAAGGAAGAGGTCAAGGAGGTCACGCGCGAGCTGATCGACGAGGCGCACCTCTCGCCCGAGGGCGTCGAGCCGATCACCCGCGTGGACGCCGGCGTGGCCATCAGCGGCCACACGCACGAACTCCCCCTCGAGAAGGACATCGCCCGCGTGCGCGAACGCCTCGAGCGCAAGGGCTGGCCCTTCGACGACGCCCCGCTCAACCCCGAGGGCTGCCCCAAATCGCACGGCGAGTGAACCTCGAGATCCTGCCGATCGACACCGTCGAATCGGCGCTCCCGCAGCTCTCCGCGCTGCTGGACGGCACGGCGCCCGCGTGGCTGCCCGTGCCCGCGCGCGACGCGCGGGAGGCGGCCCGTCTGGCGGAGGCGCTCGCCGCGGGCACCCCGATCGACGAACGGGCCGCCCTGGTGGTGGCCACGTCCGGCACCACGGGCACGCCCAAGGGGGCGATGCTCACGCGCGCCAATCTGCAGGCCAGCGCCGCCGGGACCCACGAGCGGCTCGGCGGGCCCGGCCAGTGGCTGCTGGCGATGCCGCCGCACCACGTCGCCGGGGTGCAGGTGATGTTGCGCTCCCTCGCCGCCGGCCACGCGCCGGCGCAGCTCGACGTACGGTCCGGCTTCGACCCCGCCGCCCTCGCCGCCGCGCACGCGCGGATGACAGCGGACCGTCGGTACGTCTCCCTGGTCCCGACCCAGCTGGTGAAGGTCCTCGCCGACCGGGCGGCGACCGAGGCCCTCGCCCGGTTCGACGGGGTGCTCATCGGCGGCGCCGCCTGCCCCGTCCCGGTCCGCGAGGCCGCGCTCGCCGCCGGCATCCGCATGGTGCGCACGTACGGGATGTCCGAGACCGCGGGAGGCTGCGTCTACGACGGTGCGCCCCTCCCGGGTGTCGAGGTCCGCCTGGACGGCCCGGAACAGCGGATCGTCCTCGGCGGCCCGACGGTGGCCCTCGGCTACCGGAACCTGCCCGAGCACCCCGCGTTCGCCGAACCCGGCCGGTTCCGCACCGACGACGCGGGGACGCTCACCGACGGGGTCCTCGCCGTCACCGGCCGGCTCGACGAGGCCATCTCCACCGGCGGCCTGACGGTGCTCCCCCAGGTCGTGGAGGCCGTTCTCGCGCAGGTTCAGGGTGTGGCCGAGGTCGCCGTCTTCGCGCAGCCCGATGCGCGCCTGGGCCAGCGGGTGGCCGCCGCGGTGGTTCCGGTCCCGGGCGCGGAGGTCACCGTCGAACTGCTGCGCGCGGCCGTGGAGGCCGAGCTCGACCGGACGGCGGCGCCGCGGGCGCTGTACCTGGTCGACGAGTTGCCGCGGCGCGGGCCGGGCAAGATCGACCGGCGGGCGCTGGCGGCGCAGGTCACAAATATTCACGACTGAAGGAATCTCCGGTAAGGTTACCGCCGAGTAAGATAGCTCGGCAGGCACAGCCCGGATCGGAGAACCGTGAAGCAGAACATCGCAGCGCAGACCCCGCTGCTCAACCCCCGCGACGTCGACTTCCTGCTCTACGAGTGGCTGAACGCCGAGGAGCTCACCAAGCGCGACGCCTTCGCCGACCACTCGAAGGAGACCTTCGACGCCGCGCTCGACCTGGCGGCCGACATCGCGGTGCAGAAGCTGTCGAACCACTACAAGGACGCCGACGCCAACGAGCCGACGATCCAGCCCGACGGCACCGCGAAGACGCTGCCCGAGACCAAGGCCGGGCTCGACGCGATCAACGAGGCGGGATTCACCTTCGCCGAGCTGCCCGCCGACGAGGGCGGCATCGGCCTGCCGTCGCTGATCAGCAAGGCCGCGTTTGCGTGGATGCAGGCCGCGAACGTCGCGACCACCGTCTACTCGGGGCTGACGCTCGGCAACGGCAACGTGATCCGCTCCTTCGGCACCGATGAGCAGAAGCGCCTGTACCTGGAGCCGATGATCGAGGGCCGCTTCACGGGCACCATGTGCCTCTCGGAGCCCGACGCCGGCTCCGCGCTCGCCGATATCAGCGCCAAGGCCGAGCCCCGCGAGGACGGCAGCTACGCCATCACCGGCACCAAGATGTGGATCACCGGCGGTGACCACGAGATGACCGAGAACATCGTGCACCTGGTGCTCGCGAAGGTGCCGGGCGCACCGGACGGCGTCAAGGGCATCTCGCTGTTCATCGTGCCGAAGCACCTGGTGAACGACGATCAGTCGGTCGGCGAACGCAACGCCGTGAACCTGGTGAGCCTGAACCACAAGATGGGCAACAAGGGCACCACCAACTGTCTGCTGTCGCTGGAGAACGCCACCGGCTACCTGGTGGGCGCGGAGAACCGCGGCCTCGTGCAGATGTTCCAAATGATGAACGAGGCGCGCGTGGCCGTGGGCCTGGCGTCGTCGGCGATTGGCTACACCGGCTATCTGCAGTCGCTCGAGTACGCCAAGACCCGCGTGCAGGGCCGGCCGGTGACCGCTCCGACGGGGCCGCAGGTCCCGATCATCGAGCATCCCGACGTGCGGCGGATGCTGTTGGCGCAGAAGAGCTACGTCGAGGGCGGGCTCGCGCTCGCGCTGTTCGGTGCGCGCCTCGTCGACGACGCGCACACCGCGCCCACCGAGGAGGAGCGCACCGCCGCCGGGCAGCTGCTCGACTTCCTCACGCCGATCATCAAGAGCTGGCCGAGCGAGTGGGCCACCCGCGCCAACGACCTCGCCATCCAGATCCACGGAGGCTACGGCTACACGCGGGACTACAACGTCGAGCAGCTGTACCGGGACAACCGGCTCAACGCGATCCACGAGGGCGCCAAGGCGATCCACGGCCTGGACCTGCTCGGGCGCAAGGTTCCGCAGCACGGCGGGGCCGCGTTCGGCGCGCTGCTGGGCCGCATCGAGGCGACGGCGGCGCGGGCCGAGAAGCACGAGGAGCTGGCGCCGCACGCGGTCGCGCTCCGGGCTGCGTCGCAGCGAGCCGTCGAGGTCACGATGGCGCTCGGCGGCACCGGGGATCCGGCGCTCTCGCTCGCGAACGCTACCTCCTACCTCGACGGCCTCGGCCACGTCGTGGTGGCGTGGCTGTGGCTCGACCAGGCGCTGGCGACGTACGGCGAGGACGGCACCGCGAAGTCCGAGGCCTTCTACCGCGGCAAGCGGGCGGCCACGCAGTACTTCTTCGTGTACGAGCTTCCGAAGGCGCACACCGAGTTCGACCTGCTGGCGAAGCTCGACCGCACCACGCTCGACCTGGACACCTCCGTCCTGTAGCGACTGCATAGGCTGGGTGCATGGCAACCGCAGCGCAGTGGCTCGAAGGGGCCCGCCCCCGCACGCTCCCGAACGCGATCGCTCCGGTGATCGCGGGGACGGGGGCGGCGGGCTTCCTGGGCGAGGCGGTCTGGTGGAAGGCGCTGCTGGCGCTCGTCGTCTCGCTGTCGCTGATCATCGGCGTGAACTTCGCGAACGACTACTCCGACGGTATCCGCGGCACCGACGACGATCGGGTGGGCCCGCTACGGCTCGTCGGGTCGGGGCTGGCCTCGCCCGCGGCGGTCAAGCGCGCCGCGTTCGCGTGCTTCGGGGTGGGCGGCATCGCGGGTATCGCGCTGTCGCTCACCTCCGCGCCCTGGCTGATCCTCGTGGGTCTGGCGTGCGTCGCCGGCGCGTGGTTCTACACCGGCGGCTCGAAGCCCTACGGGTACCTCGGCTTCGGCGAGATCGCGGTCTTCGTCTTCTTCGGGCTCGTGGCGGTGCTCGGCACCGAATTCGTGCAGGCCGGGCGCGTGGACGCGGCCGGCGCTCTCGCGGCGTGCGCGGTGGGCTCGTACAGCTCCGCGGTCCTCGTCGCCAACAACCTGCGCGACATCCCCACGGACCGCGAGTCCGGCAAGATCACCCTCGCCGTCCGGCTCGGCGACTCCCGTACCCGCGTCCTGTTCGCGGTGCTGGTCGGCGTCCCGACGGTGCTGGGCCTGGCCATGGCGGCCGTCGCCACGCCGTGGGCGCTGCTCACCCTGGCGTCGCTGCCGCTCGCCGTGCGCGCCGCCCTCCCCGTGGTCCGCGGCGGCCAGGGCCGCGAGCTCATCCCCGGCATCGCCCAGACCGGCCTTGCCATGCTCGTCTGGTCCGTCGGCGCGGCGATCGGCCTGTTCCTCGGGGCTTGATGCAATTCCCGCCGGCGGGCGGTGCCTACTCCCGCCAGGAACCGTCCGCGAGGAAGTGCTCGACGGTGAGCGTGGGCGGGATGAGGTCGAAGCCCCTGGACTCGACCCAGGCGTCGTCGAAGTAGGTGTCGAGGTAGCGGTCACCGTCGTCGGCCAGGAGGGTGACGACGCTGCCAGACGCGCCGGCCCGCACCATCTCGGCGATCACGCCGAAGGCTCCCCACAGGTTCGTCCCCGTGGAACCGCCGACGCGCCGGCCGAGGAGCGCGGAGGCGATACGCGCGGCGGCGATCGACCCGGCGTCGGGCACGCCCACCATGCGGTCGACGATCTCGGGGATGAAGGAGGGCTCCACGCGCGGGCGGCCGATGCCCTCGATCCGCGACGACTGCCCCGTCTCCAGCGAGCAGTCACCCGCCTCGAAGCCGGGGAGGAAGCTGGAGTTCTCGGGGTCCACGACGCACAGCCGCGTCGCGTGCCGGCGGTACCGGATGTAGCGCCCGATCGTCGCCGAGGTGCCGCCCGTGCCCGCGCCGACCACGATCCACGCCGGCTCCGGGTGCTCCTCGAGCGAGAGCTGCGAGAAGATCGACTCGGCGATGTTGTTGTTGCCGCGCCAGTCCGTGGCCCGCTCGGCGTGGGTGAACTGATCCATGTAGTGGCCGCCGCGTTCGCGGGCCAGGCGGGCCGCCTCGGTGTACACCTCGTCGGCGCGATCCACGAAGTGGCAGGTACCGCCCTCGCGCTCGATGAGCGCGACCTTGGCGGGCGAGGTGGTCTTCGTCATCACGGCCACGAAGGGCAGGCCCAGCAGCTTGGCGAAGTAGGCCTCGGAGACGGCCGTCGAGCCCGACGAGGCCTCGATCACGGTGGTGCCCTCGCGCACCCAGCCGTTGCACAGCGCGTAGAGGAACAGGGACCGGGCCAGACGGTGCTTCAAGCTGCCCGTGATGTGCGTGGTCTCGTCCTTGAGGTACAGGTCGATGCCGCGGCCGTCCGCGCCCCGCGCCCACTCCCCCAGCGGGAAGCGCAGCAGATGCGTGTCCGCGCTGCGGCGCGCGTCGGCCTCGATCAGCCGGACGGCGTTGTCCACCCACGACCGGTCGGCGGACCGGTCGCAGACGACGGTCATTCGTCCACGCCCTGCAGACGGCGACGGAACTCGTTGCGCTTCTCCTTGCGCGCCTCGTCGATCACCGCGGCGCTCTCGTTGACCCGCGTGCGCAGCTTCTTGCCGAGCACCATCGACAGCGGCAGCGAGACCACGAGCGCGAACAGGAACACCGGAACGGGCGGCACCTCGTCGAGGAACAGCATCCCGATCCCGTAGAGCACTCCGAAGACCACGACGACGAGCCCCAGGCGGAACGCCGTATACAAAACAAGATCGCGCGCGAGGGTCCGCTTCGCCGTACTCGTATCGGTCATGACCTCGAGCCTACTCCTCGTCCGAAATCCGACTTTACCAATTCTTGGCACATGGATAGAGGTTCGAGTACTCGGGCAAATCGCTGCATACTGGGCATCATGACGACCGCACACCCGAACCTCGCCCAGCGCGCAGCGGACCCGCGGGCCGCTGCGCCCCGTCAGCCCGAGCGCCTCATGACCCCAGGCCAGGTGGCTGCGCTGTTCAACGTCAACCCCAAAACGGTCACCCGATGGGCCGGAGCGGGCCTCCTCGGCTCCGTCCGGACGCCCGGTGGGCACCGTCGCTTCCGCGCCTCCGAGGTCTTTGCTCTGTTGAACCAGAACACGACGGCCTAGCCCCCGGACGAAACCAGGGCGCCGCCCCACCGAGATCCTCGGGGGCGGCGCCCTTCTCGTACGCGGCCGCGCTGCGCGGACCGCCCGCGCGACTCAGCCGGCGTAGGAGTGCAGGCCGCTCACCACGTAGTTGATGAAGAACAGGTTGAAGACCATCGTGGCGAAGCCCAGCAGGTTCAGATAGGGCGCGGCCTTGCGCCAGACGGCCGTCGCCCGCGCGTGCAGGTACGCCGCGTAGATCACCCAGGAGACGAACGACACCGTCTCCTTCGGGTCCCAGCCCCAGGGCCGGCCCCACGCGGCCTCCGCCCAGATCGCACCGCAGATGACGCCCGCACTGAACAGCGGGAAGGCGACGATCACGGTGCCGTAGGCGACGCGGTCGAGCACCTGCGCGGACGGCAGGGCCTCGACGAGCCGGCCGAAGGGGCCCGACGGCGCCTCGACGGTCCCGTCCGGCAGCTCGTACTTGCGCTTGAGCAGGTACAGCAGGCTGGCGACACCGGAGACCAGGAAGATGCCCGAGCCCACGGAGACGATCGAGACGTGGATCGCGAGCCAGTAGGACTTCAGCGCCGGCACCACGGGACCGGCGGTCGTGTACAGCACGCTCTCGGCGACGAACATCAGCATCAGCACCGGGACCAGCACGAAGACGAGGATCGGCCGGGTCTCGGACTTGCGCAGCATCACGACCGCGGCGAGCACCGCGCCCGCGCAGGTGATGGTGACGAACTCGTACATGTTGCCCCAGGGCATGCGCCCGGTGGCGATGCCGCGGGAGACGATCGACGCGACGTGCAGCAGCAGGCCGGCGATCACCACGGCGTAGCCCATCCGCCCGATGCGCTCGGAACGCGAGACCCGCGGACCGTCGTCGACGACGATGCCGGGCGCCGACTCGGTGGCGATGGGCGCACCGCCGGCGGCGACGAGCTCACGCTTGCGGTCGCGCGCCGTCGTCGCGCTCACCCGCGTGGTGGCGAGCTCCACCACCAGCAGGATCAGCGCGACGGCGTAGATCGCGGTGGCGCTGAGGAACATCGTCTCGGCGTACCCGGCGAGGGTCGTGTTGGTGGTTTCCATTAGCGATTCGCTTTCTCACCGTGTCCACCGGCCACTCGGTCGGCCAGTGCTTCGAAGTCCTCGTTCCACCCGGCCTGGTCGGTCCGGGCGAGTCCCGCGATCTCCATCACGGTACCGCCGTCCGCACGCGGGGTCAGCCGCACGAACACGCGCCGCCGCTTGACGGTCAGCGAGACGATGAGCCCGCCCAGCATCCCGATCGCGAAGATCAGCGTCCAGTTCTGCGCCGGGTTGTGGCTCACCTGCAGGGCGGCGAAGTTGGTCACCCCGTCGAACCGCACCCGGGTGCCGTCCTCCAACGTGGTCGACTGCCCCACCGACAGGTTCACGCGCGCCTTCTTCTCCAGCCGCTTCGCGTCGATCTGATCGCGGCTGAGCGAGAAGATGTTCTGCGGCTTGCCGGTGTCGAGCCCGGTGTCGCCCTGGTAGATGTCCACGGCGACGGCCGGATCGTTCGGCGCGGGGAACCGGGAGGTGAGCAGCGTCCCGTCGAGCTGCTTGGTGGGGGCCAGCAGCCCCTCGATCCCGATCTGCTTGGTGCGACGCTCGTCCTCGCTGGGGTACAGCTCGGCGGGCGGGTCGAAGCGCAGCGCGCCCGAGGAGAGGAAGTTGACCTTGTCCTGCGGTGCGAACTGCATGGTCTGGGTGCGGACGGCGCCGTTCGGGTAGGTCACCGAGAAGGTGCCCGCGTAGCCGTGGCCGAGCATGTAGACGCGCACGCCCTCCATGCGGAGCGGCTTGTTCACCTCGATCGCGTACTGCTTCCAGGTGTCGTCGCGCAGGCCGTCACGGTCCTGGTACGAGGCGAGGGTGCGGAACATGTCCGGCTGCTTGTTCGGGAGGAAGGTCGCCTGCACCTGGTCCGCCTTGAGACAGAAGGGCGCCAGCCCGGTCCCGTCGACGAGGTTGCCCGCGCGGAAGTTGTCGTAGTTCGACGAGGAGTTGCAGAAGCCCTCGTCGCCGGCGATCACGATGCGCGAGCCCTCGTAGGAGAACTGCTGCCCCACGCCGATCGCGACCAGGATGCCCAGCAGCGAGATGTGGAAGACGAGGTTCCCGGCCTCGCGCAGGTAGCCCTTCTCGGCGGAGACGGTGACCGTCCCGTCGGGTTCGGCGGTGCCGCCGGGCCGGCTGATCTTGCGCCAGCCGCGCAGGGCCCCGAGCGCGGTCCGCGCCGCGGCCTCCGGATCCTCGTCGCTCTCGCGGGTCGTGTGCCGCGGCAGCCGCGAGAGGTTGCGCGGCGTCGCGACGGGCGGCGTGCGCAGGGCACGGAAGTGCTCGAAGACGCGCGGCACGATGCAGCCGACGAGGGAGACGAAGAGCAGCGCGTAGACGGCGGTGAACCACACCGACTTGAAGACGCCGAAGAGCTGCAGCTTGTCCATGAACTCGCCGAGCGAGCCGTGGTCGGCGATCCACTTGGCGGTCGCGGCGGAGTCGACGTCGCGCTGCGGCAGCAGGGCGCCGGGCATGGCCGCGACGGCGAGCAGGAAGAGCAGTACCAGCGCGGTCTTCATCGACGTGAGCGAGCGCCAGGTATTGCGGATCACGGCGATCACGCGACGCGGGAGGGACTGCTTGACAGGAGTACTCATCAGATCGGCATCACCGTGTTGGAGACGAACATGCGGCGCACGAGGTCGATGAACTCGGTCCAGTAGCCGGTGACCAGCGCGACACCGACGGCGATCATCAGCACCCCGCCCACGACCTGGATCCGGCGCGAGTTGCGGCGCAGCCACCCGACCGAGCGGACCGCCACCGTCGACCCCAGGGCCAGGACGATGAAGGGCAGGCCCAGCCCGGCGCAGTAGGCCACGATGAGGAGCGCGCCGCGCGCCGGTTCGGCGTCGGTGCCGACGACGATGGACAGGATCCCCGCCAGCGTCGGGCCGATGCACGGGGTCCAGCCCAGCGCGAAGACGCCGCCCAGCAGGGGCGCGCCCGCGAGGGTGGTCCACTGCCGCGGCGCGAACCGGACGTCGCGCTCGAGCATCGGGACGAGCCCGATGAAGGCCAGGCCCATGACGATGGTGACGACGCCGCCGATCCGCATGAGGGTGTCGGCGCCCAGCCGGATCGATGTGGCGAGCCCGAAGACGGACATCGTCATCAGGAGGAAGACGACGGTGAAGCCGGCGACGAAGAGCACCGCGGCGCCCATCACGCGCCAGCGCCCGGCGCGCGTGCCCGCCTTCGCCTCGTCGACGGTGGCGGCCGGCGCCTCGGCCCCGACGAGCCCGGCGAGGTACGACAGGTAGCCCGGGACGAGCGGGACGATGCACGGCGAGGCGAAGGAGACGAGTCCCGCGAGCAGGCACGCGCCGAGCGCGAGCAGCAGCGGGCCCGAGACGGCCGCGGTGGCGAAGGCGTCTCCCATCAGCCCTCCCCCAGGACCTTCTCGATCGTGGCGGTCAGTTCCTTCTCGCCGACGGTGGTGAGGTAGGAGGCGGCCACGCGGTGCTGCCGGTCGAGCACGAAGGTCATCGGCACGACGGTGGTCGGGTACTGCTCACCGATGGCCAGCAGGGTCTTGCCGGGCGGGTCGTAGATCGACGGGTAGG
This sequence comes from Tsukamurella sputi, assembly GCF_007858445.1. GTDB lineage: Bacteria > Actinomycetota > Actinomycetes > Mycobacteriales > Mycobacteriaceae > Tsukamurella > Tsukamurella sputi. The sequence continues at coordinate 155,691 of NZ_VIGV01000005.1, forward strand.
TCAGCCCCTGCGAGGCGATGAAGTCGCGCGCGGCGTCGTCGCCGGCCGTCTCGCGCACGTTGATCCCGAGGAACTGCACGCCCTTGTCCTTGGTGGCGAGGAAGGTGCGCTCGAGCTCGGGCGATTCGATGCGGCAGGGGGCGCACCAGCTGCCCCAGACGTTGATGACGACGACCTTGCCCGCGTAGTCGGCGAGCCGGACGGTGCTCTTCTCGTCCGTCACGCTGCGCCCGGACAGGTTCTCGACGGTGCTCCGCTTGCCGGGCTCGTAGAACTGCCGGACCTTGCCGCCGGGGGCGATGACGCCGCCCTTGGCGGACTGGTCGGAGAGCTGGACGCAGCCGGACGCGCCGAACGCTACGGCGCCGACGACGAGGAGCGCGGCGACGCGGCGGGCCGGCCTCACGCGCCGCGCACCAGCGGGTCGGTGGCGCCCGCCGGCTCGGAGTAGACGATGTCGACGAGCTCGTCGCCGTCGTAGACGAGGCTGGTCAGCGAGGCGAGGGAGCACTGCCGGTTGCGCGGGTCGTGCCACAGCCGCTTGCCCTCGAGGTAGCGGCGCAGGGTCACGACGGGCAGTTGGTGGCTCACCAGCACGGCCTCGTGGCCGCGGGCCCGCTCGCGGGCGATGTCGACGACGCCGACCATGCGGTGCGCGATCTGCAGGTAGGGCTCGCCCCACGAGGGCGTGAACGGGTCGCGCAGTTTGGGCCAGTGCCTGGGCTGGCGCAGCGCACCGTCGCCGACGGCCACCTTGAGGCCCTCGAACTGGTTGCCGGCCTCGATCAGCTCCTCGTCGGTGATGATCGGCAACCCGTGCGAGGCGGCGATGGGCGTCGCGGTCTCCTGGGCGCGCTGCAGCGGCGAGGCGAAGACGGCGGTGATGTCGTGGTCGGCGAGCGCGTCCGCCACCGTCTGCGCCTGTGCCCGGCCCTTGTCGGACAGGCGGAAGCCGGGCAGGCGGCCGTAGAGGATGCCGTCGGGATTGTGCACCTCGCCGTGGCGCATCACGTGCACGATCGTCTGAGTCATCTGCGGTGTCTCCTACTGCGTCGCCGCGGCGGCCGCGCGGGCGGCGGCGGGCAGAGCCGCCTCGATGGATGCGAAGTCGTCGTCGGTGAGCGCGGCGGAGACGAACCAGGCCTCGAAGGCGCTGGGCGGCGGGTAGACCCCCTGCTCGAGCAGCGCGTGGAAGAAGGGCGCGAAGCGGAAGGTCTCGGCCGCCTTGGCCTGTGCGTAGTCCGCGACCGGCCCGTCGGTGAAGAAGACCGAGACGAGGTTGCCCGCGTACTGGACGTGATGCCGCACGCCTTCGGCGGTGAGCGCATCGCCGATGAGCCCGCCGAGGCGGATCGAATTGGCGTTGAGCTTGGCGTACACCTCATCGGTCGCGTTCTGCAGGGTCGCCAGGCCCGCGGCCACGGCGACGGGGTTCCCCGACAGCGTGCCGGCCTGGTAGACGGGCCCCAGCGGCGCGAGATGCCCCATGACCTCGGCCGATCCGCCGAAGGCGGCGGCGGGCAGCCCGCCCGACATGACCTTGCCGAAGGTGAACAGGTCGGCGTCGACGGGCTCGAGGCCGTACCAGCCGGCCTTGCTGACGCGGAAGCCGGTCATGACCTCGTCGAGGATGAGGAGCGCACCGTCGGCGCGGGTGATCTCGCGCAGGCCCTCGTTGAAGCCGGGGAGCGGCGGGACGGCGCCCATGTTGCCGGCGGCGGCCTCGGTGATGACGGCGGCGATCTGCCCGGGGTACTGGGCGAAGGCCTCGCGCACCGCGTCCAGGTCGTTGTAGGGCAGCACGACGGTGTCCTGCGCCTGCGCGCCGGTCACGCCGGGGCTGGTCGGCAGGCCGAGGGTGGCGACGCCGGAGCCGGCGTCGGCGAGCAGGGCGTCGACGTGGCCGTGGTAGCAGCCGGCGAACTTGATGATCTTGGCGCGGCCGGTGACGCCGCGGGCCAGGCGGACGGCGCTCATGGTGGCCTCGGTGCCGGAGTTGACCAGGCGGACCCGCTCGACGGGGGCGACGCGCGCGATGATCTCCTCGGCGAGGGCGATCTCGGCCTCGGTGGGGGCGCCGAAGCTCAGGCCGGTGGTGGCGGCGCGCTGCACGGCGTCGACGACGGCCGGATGCGCGTGCCCCAGGATCATCGGACCCCAGCTGGCGACGAGGTCCACGTAGCGCTTGCCGTCGGCGTCGACGAGCTGCGAGCCGGACGCCGAGACGATGAAGCGCGGGGTGCCGCCGACGGCCGAGAAGGCGCGCACCGGGGAGTTCACCCCGCCGGGAATGGAGCGGGCGGCGCGATCGAAGAGGGCCGCGCTGGCCGGGGCCGCAGTGTCGCTACCGGGGGTACGGGGAGAACTCACGACCTCCAGTGTCCCAAACGAGGGCAAGTCGTCAACTACAGGGTGTAGGAGGCCTCCGGAATCCGCCCCGATGGGCGGTTCGGAACGCGATACCACTGTGGTACCACCGCGCGTACGCTGGAGACATGGCCATGACGCTCCGCCTCACCGATGACGACGACGCCGCCCTCACCGCGCTCGCCGAAGCCGAGGGCGTCAGCAAGCAGGAGGCCGCGCTGCGCGCGATCCGCGAGAAGTCCGCGCAGATCGACCGCGATGCGCAGGTCCGCCGCCTCACGCGCGACGCGGTGGCCCGGTACGGGCCCCTGCTCGATCGCCTCGCGCAATGACGGTTCACCTCGATCTCGCACTGCTGCTGACGATCGCCGACGAGGCCGCCCTCCCCAGTGTTCGCGACGCGGGGCTGCTCGAGGCCGCGGCGATGCGGCCGAGAGCGTCCGTGTTCGGTGAGGACGCGTATCCGACCCTCGATGAGAAGGCCGCCGCACTTCTCGAGTCGATCGTCCGCAATCACCCGCTCGTCGACGGGAACAAGCGGCTGGGTTGGCTCGCGGCGACGATCTTCTACGCACTGAACGGCGTCGATCTGGACGCGCCGGAGGATCCGGCGTACGACCTCGTCATCGGCATCGCCGAAGGACGGATCGACTACCGCCTCAGCGCGGCCGCACTCGCGTCGTGGACCGCGCCCGCCCGCTCCACCCACCACCTATAGTGGAACAGGTTTCACTTACCTGAGCCGGACATCACCACCGACACCTGGGGGAACAGCATGGAACGACTCAGCGGACTGGACGCCTCGTTCCTGTACCTCGAGTCCCGGTCCCAGCTGATGCACGTGAGCGGGATCCTCGAACTGGATCCCGCCACCGTCGAGGGCGGCTACCGCTTCGAGGACCTGCGCGGCGAGCTGGCGCGGCGGATCACCGCGATGCCGGCGTTCCGGCGCAAGCTGCACGACTCCGTCGTCAATCTGGACCATCCGGTGTGGGTCGAGGACGAGTCCTTCGACATCGAGGCGCACGTGCACCGCGTCGCCGTGCCCGCGCCCGGCGGGCAGACCGAGCTCGCCGAGCTCTGCGCGCACGTCGCCGGACTGCCCCTGGACCGCAGCAAGCCGCTGTGGGAGATGTGGGTCATCGAGGGGCTGGCCGACGGGAGGATCGCGATCATGATGCGCATGCACCACGCCGGTGTCGACGGTGTGACCGGCGCGGGCCTGATGGCCCAGCTGTGCTCGCTGACCCCGGAGCCGCCGGCGCTCGACCCGGCGATGGTGGACAAGTCGACGGGCGGCGCGCCGCTGCTCGCCCTCGCCGCCGACGGCGCGAAGAACGTCCTGCTCCGGCCCCTGTCGTTGGTCTCGCTGCTGCCGCGCACGCTGCCGGTCCCGGTCAAGTGGTGGACCCGCTCGCGCCGCGGCGCCGCGATGCCCGCCCCGTTCAGCGCACCGCGCACCTCGCTCAACAGCTCCATCACGGGCCACCGCGCGATCGCCTTCGCGGCGGTGCCACTGGCGGACGTCAAGAAGATCAAGGACCACTTCGGGGTCAAGGTCAACGACGTGGTGCTGGCGGCCTGCTCCGGCGCGATGCGCGAGTTCCTGCACGACCGCGGCGAACTGCCCGCGCAGCCGCTGGTCGCCATGATCCCCGTCTCGGTGCACGAGGCGGAGATCGGCGCGACGCTGGTCGAGGGCTCGAACAAGGTCACCGGCATGTTCACGCGCATGACCACCGACGTCGAGGGCCCCGTCGAGCGGCTGGAGGCGATCCGGGAGCGGGTCGCGACCAGCAAGGAGCACCACGGCGAGCTCGACGACAACCTGCTGCGCTCGTGGGCACAGTTCGCGCCGGCGTCGATCATGCAGATGGGCGCACGGATCTACGGCGACAACAACCTGCCCGAGCTGCACCCGGTGGTCTACAACTTGGTGATCTCCAACGTCCCCGGGCCGGACATCCCGCTGTACTTCCTGGGCGCGCGGATCCACTCGATGTACCCGCTCGGCCCGGTCTTCCACGGCGCGGGCCTCAACGTGACGGTCTTCTCCCAGGAGGGCACACTGAACATCGGTGTGATCGCCTGCAAGAAGCAGGTGCCCGACCCGTGGCCGATCGTCCGCGCCTTCGAGCGCGACATCGCCGCACTGGTCGCGGCCGTCGACGCGGCCGGGAACGAGGAGAGCGCAGAGCAATGACCGACGGCCCGCGGGTACGAATCGACAGCGGCGAGATCTCCGGCCGCGACCAGCGGACGGTGCACGCCTTCCGCGGGATCCCGTACGCGCAGCCGCCCGTCGGGCCGCTGCGCTTCCGCGCACCGCAGCCCGTCGAGCCCTGGGAGGGCGTGCGCGCCGCGACGGAGTTCAGCGCGGCCGCGCCGCAGAACAAGAAGTACACGCTGGTCGGTTTCCGCGAGTACCAGCCCACCAGTGAGGATTCGCTCACGCTCAACGTGGTGACGCCGGCGCGCCCGGCCACCACGCCGCGGCCCGTCATGGTCTTCATCCACGGCGGCGCCTACCTCATGGGCAGCTCGGCCACGCCGCTCTACTACGGCAACTCGCTGGTCGAGCGGGGCGATGTCGTCTTCGTCTCGATCAACTACCGCCTCGGCGCCCTCGGCTACCTCGACCTGACGGAGTTCTCCACCGACGAGCGCCCCATCGACGGCAACCTGGGCCTGCGGGACCAGGTGGCGGCGCTGCAGTGGGTGCAGCGCAACATCGCCGTCTTCGGCGGCGATCCGGGCAATGTCACCGTCTTCGGTGAGAGCGCGGGCGGCAACGCCGTCACCACGCTCCTCGCGACGCCCGCCGCCCGCGGCCTGTTCCACCGTGCGATCGCGCAGAGCTCGGCGCCGGGCCTCACCGTCGACGCCGTCACGGCCCGCGGCTGGGGCAAGCGCTTCGTGGAGTTGCTGGGCGGGCCCGAGCGGATCGACGAGGCCACCTCGGAGGAGTTGGGCGGCACCGGGAACCGGCTCATGGGCGAGCTCAACCGCGAGCAGCTCGGGGTGATCCCGTACGGCCCCACGGTCGACGGTGACTACCTCCCGGAGGATCCCGCGGTCGCGATCGCGGCGGGCCGGGGCGCGGCGGTGCCGCTCATCATCGGCACCAACCGCGCCGAGGCGACGCTGTTCACGAAGATGCCGGGAATGGGCAAGCCGTCGGCCGAGCGGGTGGCGCACACCGTCGGCGCGACGCCGGAACGGTTCGCGCCGCTGGCCGCCGCGTACCCGGGCTTCCCGGATGTGGGCCCGCTCAACCGGATCGTCGGCGACTTCATGTTCTGGGCGCCGTCCCTGCGCATCGCACAGGCGCACGCCAAGCACGCACCGACGTACTTCTACCGCTACGACTTCTCCCCCAAGACGCTCGATCTGCTGGGGTACGGCGCCACGCACGCGACGGAGCTGATGGCCGTCTTCGGCGTCTACCACGGGACCACGGGCTGGGTGCTGGGCGCGCTGGGCGACCGCCGGATCGCGATGCGGGTCTCCGACGGAATGCAGCGCGACTGGATCACGTTCGCGCGCACCGGTCATCCCGCGAGCGAGTGGCCGACGTACAACGGCACGTCCCGCGCCACCCTGGTGATCGACGACCGCAACCGCATCGTCTACGACCCGTCGCCCGAGATCCGCAGGGCCTGGGAGCAGTTCTCCGGATAGGCGAGTCCGGTTCCGCGCGCGGCGCCGGCGGAGCCGGCGATTCCCACCGGGCGAACCGGCAGGAATCGCCCGCGCTCGGTACGGTTGGGATCATGAATGCTCCGACCTCACCGGCATCGTCGCCCGAACTGACCGCAGCGCTGCGCGCCATCCTCGACGGCCGGTGGGCCGCCACGAGGGACGTCGTCCGCGCCCAGATCCAGGACGGCAACGTCGTGCCCAAGGCGGGGCTGAGCCTCGACGAGTACCGCGAGCTGATGCTCGGCCAGATGAAGGCCATGGTGCCGCTGGGCTTCCCGGCCGACGGCTTCAAGTCCGAGCACGGCGGCACCGGCGACGTGGGCGCGGCCGTCACCGCGATCGAGACCCTCGGCTACGGCGATCTCTCGCTCATGGTCAAGGCGGGCGTCCAGTGGGGCCTGTTCGGCGGGGCTGTGGAGAACCTCGGCACCGACTACCACCACGACACGTACGTGAAGGGTCTCATCGACCTGGACGTGCTCGGCTGTTTCGCCATGACGGAGACGGGCCACGGCTCCAACGTGCAGGAGCTGGAGACCACCGCCACCTACCTGCCGGAGACCGGCGAGTTCGAGATCCACTCCCCCACCTCCAGCGCCCGCAAGGACTACATCGGCGGCGCCGGCAAGCACGCCCGGTACGCCTCGGTGTTCGCCCAGCTCATCACCGGCGGGCCCGGCGAGGAGCCCACGCGCCGCGGCGTGCACTGCTTCGTGGTGCCGATCCGCGACGAGAACGGCGACGACCTGCCGGGCGTCACCACGTCGGACTGCGGCTACAAGGGCGGCCTGCCCGGCGTGGACAACGGCCGCATCGTCTTCGACCGCGTCCGCATCCCGCGGCGCGAGCTGCTGAACCGCTACGCGGACGTCGCCGAGGACGGAACCTATTCCAGCCCCATCGAATCCGATAACAAGCGCTTCTTCACGATGCTCGGCACGCTGATCCGCGGCCGGGTCACCGTGGGCGCCGCGGCGGGCGCCGCCGGACGCCTGGGCATCACCCTGGCCACCAAGTACGCGCTGGTCCGTCGCCAGTTCGACGCACCGGGCGGCGATAACGAGCTGCTCCTGCTCGACTACCGCACGCACCAGCGCCGGCTGCTGCCCCTGGTCGCGCGCGCCTACGCCTTCGCGCTCGCGCAGAACGAGCTCACCGCCGAGCTGCACGAGCTGCAGTCGGGTGATCCCGATGCCGTCGATCCCGCGTACGCCCGCGAGATCGAGGGCAAGGCCGCGGGCATCAAGGCGGGCCACACCCGCCTGGCTTCGGACGCGATCAGCGCGGCCCGCGAGGCCTGCGGCGGCGCCGGCTACCTGTCGGAGAACCGGCTTCCGCTGCTGCGCGGCGACATCGACGTCTTCACCACCTTCGAGGGCGACAACCTGGTGCTCACGCAGCTCGTCGCGAAGGAGCAGCTGACCGCCTACGCCGCCGACGTCCAGGGCCTCGACGCCGTGGGCTGGGTGCGCTTCGTCGCGGAGATGGCACGCGACGTGGTGCTGGAGAAGACCGCGGCCCGCCAGGTGGTGCAGACGCTGCTCGACGACTCGAACGAGGACACCGAGGAGAGCGAGCTCACCCACCCCGGTACGCAGCTGCGCCTGCTCCGTAACCGCGAGAACCACCTGCTGCGCACCGCGGCCGACCGCATGCGTCGCGCGAAGGATCCCGACGAGGACCCGCTTGAGGTCTTCACCGAGACGCAGGACCACCTGATCAAGGTCGGCGAGGCCCACATCGAGCGGATCGTGCTCGAGTCCTTCGTCGACGTGATCACGGACGTCAAGGACCGCGCCACGCGCGATGCGCTCAAGCTGATGCGCAACCTGTACGTCTACTCGCTGCTCGAGCGCGACCTGGGCTGGTACCTCATGCACCGGCAGGTCTCGGTGGAGCGCGCCAAGGCCATCCGTCGCGGCGTGAACGAGCTGTGCGGCAAGGCCCGCCCGCTCGCCGAGTCGCTGGTGGACGCCTTCGGCATCCCCGCCGCGGCGCTGGACGTCCCGATGCTGGATCCGCGCAACTCCGTCTCGGTCCACTAGTCCCGACGGTGCCGCGCGGGCCCGGTCACAGGCCCGCGCGGTGCTTGCCGTCGTGGGGATCTCCGTTCGCCCCACCGTCGACGGCGCCACCCGGCGTCGCCGCCACGCCCCACGCCGCGTGGACGGGCAGGTGGAGGCGCTGCAACAGGGGCCGCACGCGGGCACGCACGGCCGTCAGCCGCAGCAGCGCGATGAGGACCAGCGCGATCGGGCTGATGATCTGGAAGACCGTGATCAGCCGGTTGAACAGCGTCGCCTGCGCCGGGTCCAGGTCGAGCACGATGACGAACATCGCGGCGATGCTGCTGAGGTACGCGAACAGCCAGTAGGCCCCGAACGCGCCCGCGGCGAGCACGAGCGCGCTGCGCCACCGCGGCGCGCCGTCCTTCAGCAGGTAGAACATCGCGACGACCATCCCGAGCAGGGCCGCGCTACGCGCCATGTACTCCAGATCGAGGTAGAGCGCGTCCTGGAGGGTACCGACGGAGTTCTCGAGCCGTTCCCCGTCGAACTTCCCGGAGGCCACCGCGATCATCGACAACGTGACCAGGAGCGAGGCGAGCAGCGCCGAGCACTCGAGGACGCTCGCTAGAACCTGGAAGAAGGGCTTCTTGATCAGCCCGATCAGCCGGGCGGACGCCTGCCCGACCAGCGTGCCGATGGAGATGATCGCGATGATCCGGGTGATCAGACCCCACGTCTCGACGTTCATGCAGCGATCCTAATGGGATCGCAAATTCACGAACGGCTACCGCCGTTCCGGGTCACAACGGGAGCAGGATGTTCTTCACCCGGGGGTCGGTACGCAGGAACTCCTGCACGGCCGGGTCCTTGAACGCCGCGACGAGGTTCTTGATGTTCTCGGCGTCCTTCCACCTGCTGCCGATCGTCAACTGACCCGCGAACTCGTCGGGCGCGGCCGGAGCGAAGATCTCCTTGCTGATCGGGACACCGGCGGCGAGGTAGTACTCGGTGTACCCGACGGCGGCGTCCAGGTCGGGCAGGGCCCGAGTCTGTGCGGCGAAGTCGAGAAGCGTGAACTGCAGGTTCTTCGGGTTGGAGGCGATGTCCTTGACCGTGGCCTGCCACTTGTTCACGCCCGGCTTCAGGGTGATCAACCCCGCCCGCTCGAGGAACCACAGCCCCTGCGCCTCGTTGGCGGGGTCGGAGTAGAGCGAGACCTTGGCGTTCTGCGGCAACTGCTGCGGGTCGGCGTACTTGTCCGAGAACAGCCCGAAGCCCCACCGGAAGACCGGCGTCGCGGCCTCCTCACGGAAGTCCGGATTGGCCTGCAGCACCTGCCCCAGCCACAGCTTGTGCTGGTACACCGTGGCCGCCACCTCCCCTTCGCTCACCGCCCGGTTGATGGTGGTGGAGTCGGCCAGTCCCTTGAAGGCCACAGTGATCCCGTGCTTGGGCGCCACCTCCTTGGCGACGAACTCGATCAGCGCCTGCTCGGCCGCGTTGCCCTCCGTCGTCGCGACCAGCAGGGTCGCGCCCGCGGTCTCGTTCGCCGTCGCGGCGTCGGCGCCGCCCCACGCACGCCAGCCGATCAGACCGGCGATCACCAGCACGACGAGCACCACCGCGCCGATGATCAGCGGTCGGCGCGAGGCCCTCGTCGTGAAGCCGTGGTCGTCCTCCGTCCGGGAGGCATCGGTCGGGGTGTCGGTGTCGGTGCTCATGCGTGTGCCTTTCGGAGAACGGACTGGCCGGGAGTGAGGTGCCGCACGAGGGCGTCACCGAGGAGCTGAATGGCGGTCACCACGACCACCAGCACCACGATGGTCGCGATCATGACGCCGTGGTCGAACCGCTGGTAGCCGTAGGTCACGGCGACGTAGCCGAGGCCGCCCGCGCCGATCGTGCCGGCGATGGTCGAGTACTCGATCATCGCGATCGTGTTGATCGTGAGGCCGCCCACGATGTTCGGCAACGCCTCGGGGACTTGGGCTCCCCAGATGATCTGAGCGTTCGACCCGCCCGAGGCCTTGGCCACGGTGACCACCTCGGGCGGGAGCGAGCGCAGGCTGTTCTCCACGATCCGCGCGAAGAACGCGATGCCCGCGATCGACATCGGTACCACCGCGGCGGCGATGCCGATGTTGGTGCCGGTGAGCAGTCGGGTGAACGGGATGATCGCCGTCATCAGGACCAGGAAGGGCAACGACCGACCGATGCTGATGAACCACGTGAGCGGCTGGTGCAGAGCCGGTTTCGCGAGAAGCCCGCCCGGTGCCAGGTTGTAGACGAGCGCGCCCAGCGGGACCCCGATCACGAGCACCACGGCCATCACGACGCCCACCATGATCACGGTGTCGCGCAGAGCCGGTAGGAGCAGGTCGGGGATCTCGCTCGCGGGCACGGTGATCCCGGAGGCGAGCAGGCTCATGCCGGCACCGCCTCACGGATGCCGCCCTGCCGTCGCAGGCCGAGCGCGAGTGCCGTCTCGAGCACGCGCGGCAGGTCGGCCTCGTCGATCCCGACGGTGACGGTCCCCACCGGAACCCCGTCGACGGCCTGGACGGACGCGGCGAGAAGCGCGACGGTGGTGCCGGTCTCGACGGTGAGCCGACCGAGCCAGTCGGGCGGTACGCCGGTGTCGTAGGTCAGGCGGACCGTCGCCTGACCGGACGGTGCCGCCGCCGCGGGCCCCGTGGCACGAAGTGCCTCTCCGAGCACGGATTCCGGGTCGGTGAGCAGTCCGACGAGCGGTCCCTGCTCGGCGAGCACCCCGTGATCGAGGCGGGCGGCGCTGTCGGCGACCCGCACGATGGTGTCCATCTCGTGGGTGATCAGCACGACGGCGAGGTTCAGCTCGTCGCGCACGTCGCGCAGCAGGTCCAGGTACTGCGCGGTGGCCTCCGGATCCAGGCCCGATGTGGCCTCGTCGGACAGCAGGACCTTGGGTCGCAGGGCCAGCGCGCGGGCGATGCCGACCCGCTGCCGCTGCCCGCCCGAGAGCTGGTGCGGGTAGTGGGCGGCCTTGTCCGACAGCCCGACTCGATCCAGTAGCTCCCCGACGCGGGCGCGGGTCTCCGCCTTGGTGACGCCGAGGTATTCGAGCGGCAGCGCGACGTTCTCCGCCGCGGTGCGGCGACGCAGCAGACTCGAGGCCTGGAAGACGGTGCCGATACGGCGCCGTGCGGCCCGCAACTGCGACTCCGGCAGCGCCGTGAGGTCCTGACCGTTGATCACGACGGTGCCGCTGCTCGGGCGTTCCAGCAGGTTCAGGCATTGCGCCAGCGTCGATTTGCCGGCGCCGCTGGGTCCGACGACGGCGAAGATCTCACCGGCGGCCACGGTGAAGGAGACGTCGCGGAGCACGTGTGCGGCGCGCTCGCCGGTGCCGTACGTCTTGGTGAGGCCCTCGACCTCGATCATGTGCGTCCTCCTGACGATGTGAGGAACACACTGCGCGAGCCGCCCGCTCTGCTGAACGTTTGCGGTCAGCGTGATTCGGGCCGCGGCGGGAGGATCACTCGCCCCGGAACTCCCGGACCATCCGCAGGGCCTCGGCTCCGTCGGGCAAGGAGTCCATGCCCGCGGTGAGGGCGATACCGAGGCAGGCACCACTGATCACGCGGTCCGCGTACTCCATCGGGTCGCCCCACGGCAGGAAGGGCTTGGCGACGAGCAGCGAGGCGACGCCGTGCACGATCGTCAGCATGCGCAGCGCGATCGGCTGCGGATCGCCGGGCGGGTAGTAGCCCTCGGCCTGCAGGTCGCGGACGTTCCGTTCGAGGTGCGCGAACGCGGCGGTGTTCAGCACCTGGTCCACGTCCGAGGCGTCGGGCGACGGGGTCATCGCCGCGAGCCGGTACAGCTCGGGGGTGGCGAGCGCGAACCGGATGAAGGCGAGCCCCTGCGCCCGTGCCGCGTCCAGCGGCGTGGGCGCACCCGCCTCTGCCTCGGTGAGGGCGTCGTCGAGCTGGCCGAAGTAGCGCGCGACGACGGCCGTGAGCAGCGCGTCCTTGTCCGGGTAGTGCAGGTAGATCGACGGCGGGGTCACCCCGGCGCGCTGCGCCACGGCGCGGATCGAGACCGCCTCGGCGCTGCCGGTCTCGATCAGCAGGCCCGTCGCGGCGTCGAGGATGTCGGCCGCCAGTCGCTCCCCGTCACCCCGCTTGTTGCGCCGCCGTCTTCCCTGCTCCATAGTGCCTACGATTCTCGCAGACCGACGCGGTCGTAGAGCCGCTTCATCGGCGCGGGCGCCCACCAGTTCCACACTCCGGCCACGCGCATGAAGGCGGGCACCAGCAGCATGCGGATCAGCGTGGCGTCGAGCAGCACCGCGATCATCATGCCCACGCCGAACATCTTCATGAAGGAGACACCGGCGAAACCGATGGCGGCGAAGACGATCGCCATCAGCAGCGCCGCGGCGGTCACGACGCGGCCCGTACGGGTGATGCCCATGGCGACGGCCTCGTCGTTGGCGGCGTGGTCCTTGGTCTCCGAGTGGTCCCAGAACTCCTTGATCCGGGAGAGCAGGAAGACCTCGTAGTCCATCGAGAGACCGAAGGCGATGCAGAACATCAGCACCGGCATGTTGGCGATGATCGCGCCGGTGACCGTCGTGTCGAGCCCGCCGAGCCAGCCCCACTGGAAGATCGCGACCAGCGCGCCGAACACCGCCGACAGTGAGATCACGTTCATCACCAGGGCTTTGAGCGGCAGCACCAGGCTGCCGGTGAGTAGGAACAGCAGGACGAAAGTGGTCACCGCGATCACGATGAGGACCGTCGGCAGGGTGTCGAGGATCGACTCCACGGAGTCGCGATTGAGCTGCGCGGAGCCGCCGAACGACGGCGGCGCGGGCGCTGCCACCGCGTGCAGGCGGTCGAGCTGGTCCGATGCGGCATCGGTCAGCGGATCCAGCTTCGACGAGACCAGCAGCAACGCGGTCCCGTTCGCCGCGCGGGCGGTCGGGTCACCGTCGGCGATGCGCTGCCCGCCGAGGTACGTGCCCGACGGCGCCACCACGGCCCCTGTGTCCGGCACCTGCGAGAGGCGGACGGCGTAGTCGGCAACGGCACCGTCGTCCACGGGAGCGGTGAGGACCACACTGACCTGCCCTGAGGCGTCCTCGGCGAAGTCCGAGCGGATGGTGTCGCCCACCTGGTGCGAGCTCGACGAGGACGGCAGGACCCGGTCGTCGGGGAATCCGAAATGAATGCTCAGGAAGGGGCTTCCGAGCACGAGGAGGAGCGCGATCAGGGCCAGCCCGATGGGGACGGCGCGCCGCAGCACGCCGCGGGTGAAGCGGTAGAACAGGCTGTCCTGCGGCGCCGCCTCCTCGCGCCGGCGGCCGATCTTCACCGCGTCCACGCGATCGCCCAGCACCGTGAGGATCGCGGGCGTGAGGATCAGCGTGGCGAGCGCCGCGAAGGCGACCACGGCCACGCCCGCGTAGGCGAAGGAGCGCAGGAAGTACATCGGGAAGATCGCCATGGCGGCCAGCGACAGGCCGACGATGACGGCGGAGAACAGCACGGTGCGGCCGGCGGTGTTCATGGTGCGGCGCAGGGCCTCCGACCGATCGCCGCCCACTGCGACCTCCTCGCGGTAGCGGGAGATCACCAACAGCGTGTAGTCGATCGCGAGGGCGAGACCCATGGCGGTGGTGAGGTTGAGCGCGAAGATCGAGACGTCGGTGAACGCGGTGAACGCGCGCAGGATGCCGGTGGTGGCGATGATCGCCGCGATGCCGATGAGCACCGGGATCGCCGCGGCCACCAGGCCGCCGAAGACCCACACCAGCACGAGGAAGGTGATGGGGATGGCGACGGCCTCCGCGATCAGCAGGTCGCGCGAGGACTGGTCGTTGATCTGCGCGTAGCTGTACGCCTGGCCGCCGGCGGTCACCGTGACCGGCGACGGCGGCGCCGGCAAATCGCCGACGATGGCCTTCGCGTTGAGCGGCGCCCGCGATTCGCCACCCGCGATCGCGGCGACGATGAGCGCGGTGCGCTTGTCCTCGCTGACCAGCATGGGGGTGGGCGTGCTGAAGCCGTCGACGACGCTCTCGACGCGCCCGTCGGCCCTGAGCCGGTCGACGAGGCCCCGGCCGTACGCACCGGCGGCGGCCTCCTGCCCCTCGGGAACCGAGATGGCGAGGACCAGCGGCAGGCCGCCGCGGTGGAAGTCGTCGGCCATGCGGTTGTAGGTCTGCATCGCCTCGGCCTGCGGGTCGACGTAGCCGCCGGCCTGCAGCTTGTCGGCGACACCGGCGCCCGCGAGCCCGAGCCCGGCCAGCAGGATCACGGCCAGCAGCAGCACGGCCTTCGCGCGGCGCGCGACGAAGCGGGTGAGTGCGTCGATCATCGTGCGTCCCCTTCCAATTGTGTTAACGACGTTAAGTTAACACCGTTAATACATGGCGCGTCAACCGCCCGGGGAAGGAGATCCCGATCACGCCCGGGAAGGATCGCTCACGGCAGCGCCGTGAGGACCACCTCGTCGTCCCGCCCCAGGGCGGAGGCGACCGGCAGCCCCGTCGAGGCCCACACCCCCGAGCAGCCCGCCGACCTCACGCCGTTTGGAAAGCCGCCGAGGTTCGCCGAGACGACGGCCATACCTGTGTCCCGGGCTCGGCGCGACATCCGCGTGTCGTGCTTCTCCTCCTCGCCCTGCGCGTACAGCACCGAGGCGATGTAGGCGTCCGCGCCCGCCACCCGGACCGCGTCGGCATGGGAACCGAAAGCGGTGTCCAAGCACACCGCGAATCCGAGCTTCCTGCCGCGCAACGGCGCGACCACGACGTCCTCAGCCGGAACGAAGACGTCCACCTCGCCGCCGTGCAGGTGCGTCTTCGCCGCGACCAGGTCCGAGGCCCCGCCGACTACGAGAGATGCTAGACACCTTGCACCACAATCGATCACCGGCGCGCCCACCACGACCAGAGCGTCTGCATCAGCGGCCGCGCGGCGCAGTCCGTGCAGCCGGTCGTCGCCCGGAACGAACCACTCCCCGTCGGCGAGGTCGAGGTGGTAGCCGGTGAGCGAGAGCTCGGGAAAGACGATGAGGTGTGCACCGCGGGCGATCGCCTTACGCGCGATCCGCTCGCTCCGAGCGATGTTGTCGGCAACGTCACCTACGACGGCGACGAACTGGACAGCGGCGACGGTCACGCCGCCAGTCTGCGACGTGATGTGATCACACTCCGCCGAGGCGGTTCTCGCCCAGGCTGTGCACGAACCGCGGGCCGAGGAGGGCGAGCTCACGGGTGTAGGCCTCGGACCAGCCACCGAAGGGCACGTGCGCGAGGTACTCATTGCGGAAGCGGTCGTCCTCGGAGACCTCGGTGGCACAGAAGTCGGGGATCGCGAGGTCCACGACGGGACCGCCGCGCTCGACCTCCGCCATCACGAGCGGGGCATTGGTGCCGAGGAAGTCGTCGATGATCCAGCCGTCCTCGCCGAGCCACATCGAGTAGCGCACCTTGGCGACCACATGCTCGGCGCGACGCACGATCTGACCCGCGACCAGGGCGTCGAGCTCGCGTTCGGCCTCGTACCGGGTGCCGCTCACGGCGGGCCCCTTGGCCGTCATGGTTCCGGTGGTCACGCCGTCCAGGGCGTCGACCAGCGCGCCCGGATCGTCGGTCAGCTCCGACGGTGCCGGACCCTGCACGCGCACCCGGACGGCGTAGCCGTCGGCGGCGAACAGGTAGGCCTGCACGATCAGCGTGGGCGCGGGGTCGAGAGCAGCGGCCTCGGGGACCTCGCGCACGAAGAACTTGCGCTCGAACTCGAAGTCCCCGAAACCCTGCTCAGACATGCCCCCACCGTAGCCGGTCGGGGCGGTGATCCGCGGGAAGCGGACCGCTCAGACCAGCGTGTAGCCGGCCTCCTTGACGGCGGCCTCGACAGCGTCGCGCGACAGCTCCGCCTCGCTGGCGACGGTCACGGCACCGGTCTCGACGTTCACGTCCACGCCGGTCACTCCGCCGATCTCCGAGATCTCCTCGCGCACCGAGGACGCGCAGTGTCCGCAGGTCATGCCGGTCACGGTGTAGGTGCTCTCCACTGCCATTTCTCGCTCCTTGTCTCGGACGGCCCCAGGGCCTCCATGGTCCCGCGCACCGTCGACACCACGATACCCCCTAGGGGTATCAACCCGCCACCGCGGCCGTGCAGAACCGCTCGATCGGCCCGCCCTCCGCCGGACCCGCGAGCTGCAGTTGACTGAGCCACACAGCGATGCGATCGGTCTCGGGGAAGAAGTAGAACGCCGTGCCCGAGCCGCCCACCCAGCCGTACCGCCCGGGCACGTTCCAGGGATGCACGCGGTCCACGTCCACCCCGCCGCCGTAGCCCCACCCACCGCCGTCGAGGAAGACGTTCCCGGGCTGCGGCGGAACCTGCACCGCCGTCATCGCGGCGACGGATTCCGGACTCAGCACACGCACACCGTCGGATTCGCCTGCGCCGCGCAGCATCCGGCCGAAGCGGAGCAGATCGTCGAGGGTCGAGAGCAGTCCACCGCTGCCGGACTCGAAGGCCGGCGGTGGGACGAAGGCACCGTCGGCCGGGTCCACGATCGCCAGGCCCTCCGGCGTCGCCGTCACGGCGTCGCCCAACCGGGACCGCATCGCCCCTGTGGCCCGGAAAGCCGTGTCGGACATGCGCAGTGGCGAGAGGACAGCGTCGGCGAGGACATCGCCGAGCGAGCCGCCCGTCGCGCGCGAGAGCAGCACACCGAGGATGTCCGCCCCCGTGTTGTAGGTCCACCCCTCCCCCGGCTGGTGCGCGAGCGGCAGGCGGGCGGCGGTCGCGATCCACTCGTCGGGCGGCGGGGTGCCGAGCGGGTCCGCTGGGCCCTGCTTCAGCTCCCCGAACAGCGCCGCCATCAACGGCGCGGAGAAGTCGGAGATCATGCCGAGTCCGCCGGTGAACGAGAGCAGGTGCCGCACGGTGACGGGCCGCACGGCGGGCACGGTGTCGTCGAGCGGGCCACTCGGGTCGCGGAGGACGCGCGGCTCAGCGAGCTCGGGTAACCAGCGCGCCACCGGATCGTCGAGCCCGACGGTGCCACGCTCGACGTGCACGAGGGCCGTCGCGGCGAGGATCGGCTTGCCGATGGACGCGATCCGGAAGACGGTGTCGCGCGTCATCGGCACGCCCGCGGCCCGCTCGCCGGCCACGGCGACCTCGACTCCGGAGGGATCGTCGAACGCCGCGACGGCGCCCGGGAGCGGCCCCTGTGCGATCTCCTGCGTGATCAGCTCCTGCAGCACGGGCGCCTCCCGGGTCGGATCCTTACGTACCCTGGCAAGCATGCCCATCCCCGAGTACGTCCGCAGCATCCGCGAGAAGATCGGTACCGACCTGCTGTGGCTGCCCGGCGTCGCGGCCGTGGTGGTGAACGACACCGGTGAGGTCCTGCTCGGCCGCCGCGCGGATACCGGCGAGTGGGCGTCGATCGCGGGGATCCTCGAGCCCGGCGAGCAGCCCGCCGAGGCGATCGTCCGCGAGATCCGGGAGGAGGCGGGCGTTGAGGCCGAGGTGATCGACCTGCTCGCACTGCGCACCGACGAGCCCATCCGCTACCCGAACGGCGATGCGGCGCAGTACCTCACGATCCTGTTCCTGTGCCGGTACGTCTCCGGCGAGGCGCACGTCGCCGACGACGAGTCCCTCGAGGTCGGCTGGTTCGCCCCGAGTGCGCTGCCGACCATGTCCGTGCGCCAGCGCGAGCGCGTGCACCGCGGCCTCGCCGCCCTCCGCGGCGACACCCGTCCCGCCTGGCGATAGCTCTGCCCAATTTCGGGTCCAACCGCGCTCCGCGGCAGGATTCGCCTGCGTAGGGCTCTGAAACCCGACTTTCGAGACCGGGCTACTCCACAACTTCGCGTACGTAACGTGTTTCCTCCACAGGCACTCCTCTCCGACGCCCGTCCGGCATGGACTGCGCCGCAGGATGACGCCATGGATCCACGAATCCCGATGGTCGCAGCGGCGAACGGCGGTGTGATGTCCAGGCGTCACCTGGTGCGACTGGGCGTCGATCCGCACGAGATCGCCGCTCTCCGTCGACGGGGCGCGATCACCGTCATCCGTCGAGGCTGGTACGCCACCGCCACGGCGAAGCACGCCGTCGTCTCGGCAGTCCGCTCGGGCGCCGCGGTGACCTGCGTGTCGGCGCTCGAGTACAGCTCCGCAGTGTGGACTCCGCCCACGGGCGACCGTATCCATCTCCGATGGCCGGAACATCGGCCGCCCGCGCTGCGGTCGCAGCCGTCGTGCCGCGCGCACCGCCCGCTCGCCACGCCGCTCCACGCCGTCGATCCGCTTCCGTCGCGCTGCAGTGCGTGGCGAACTGCCTCCCGGCCGACCAGTTCGTCGCGGTACTGGACTCGACGCTGCGAATGCCTCAGCCCTACACCGTCGATCACTTGGCCGATGTCTTCGACGGAGCATCGCGCCGCATCGCCCGACTCCTCGGCATGCTCGATCCGATGGCGGGCTCTGGCACCGAGTCGCTGGTCCGGTACCGGCTGGCGTGTGCCGGCATCCGGGTCCGTTCGCAGGTCACGATCCGCGGTGTCGGGCGCGTGGACCTGCTCGTCGGCGACAAGCTCATCGTCGAATGCGACAGCGAGGGATATCACGGCGGTACCCAGCGACGATCGGACAACCGGAGGGACCGCATCGCGACCGTCGGCGACTTCCGGGTCCTCCGCATCGACTACACCGACGTGCTGTTCGACTGGGACGCGGTACTCCAGGACATCCTCGCGATCGTGCGCAGCGGCCGACACAAAGGTCTGACTCGATTCTGAAAGTCGGGTTCCGCGGAGCTCTGCAGCCAGATCTTACCGCGGTGGGCCGTGAAACCCGACTTTCGGAAGTCAGACCACGTACAGGGGCAGACGCAGGGCTCCTGGGGCCGATGCGGGGACCACCGGATGCACCGGTGCGACCGGGGAGATCCGGCGGTAGGGCTCGCCCTGCGGCGCCCGCTGATCGGCCTCGCCCTTGTTCGGCCACAGCGCCGCGGCCCGCTCGGCCTGCGCGGTGATCGTCAATGACGGGTTCACGCCCAGGTTCGCGGAGACCGCGGAACCGTCGACGACGCTGAGCGTCGGATAGCCGTACACCCGGTGGTACGGATCGATGACGCCCCGCGAGGCGTCCGCGCCGATCGCGCAGCCGCCGAGGAAGTGCGCCGTCATGGGGATGTTGAAGACCTCGCCCCAGGTGCCCGCAGCGGCGCCGCCGATCTTGTCGGCGATGCGTCGCGTGGCCTCGTTCCCCAACGGGATCCACGTCGGGTTCGGCTCGCCGTGCCCCTGCCGCGAGGACATCCTCCGACCGAACAGCCCGCGCTTGGTGAAGGTGGTGATCGAGTTGTCGAGGTTCTGCATGACCAGCGCGATGATCGTCCGCTCGCTCCAGCCGTGCACGAACAGCACGCGCAGGAAGGCCAGCGGATGCCGCACGACGGTGCCCAGGAACGTCAGCCAGCGCGGAGTCCGGCCGCCGCCGTCGGTCATGAGCGTCTGCAGCATGCCCATCGCGTTGGAGCCCTTGCCGTAGCGCACCGGCTCGACGTGGGTGTCATTGCTCGGATGGAAGGACGACGTGATCGCCACGCCGCGGGTGAGGTCGAGCTCCTTGTCGACGGTCATCCGCACCGCGGAGAGGATGGACTCGGAGTTGGTGCGGGTCAGCACGCCCACGCGGTCGGAGAGATCCGGCAGGGATCCGTTGTCGCGGAGCCGGTGCAGCAGTTGCTGGGTACCCCAGGTTCCCGCGGCGAAGACCACGTGCTGCGCCGTGTAGGTGAGGCGGCGTTTGCGGAGCCTCGCGCCCGAGCGGACCGTCGCCACCTCCCAGACGCCGTCGCCGCGCTGCGAGAGACCGGTCACCGTCGTGAGCGGGTGCACGTGCGCGCCGGCCCGCTCCGCGAGGCCGAGATAGTTCTTGACCAGGGTGTTCTTCGCACCGTGGCGGCAGCCCGTCATGCACTCGCCGCACTCGATACAGCCGGTGCGGTCCGGTCCGGCACCGCCGAAGAACGGGTCGGGCACCGTCTTCCCCGGCTCGCCGAAGTACACGCCGACGGGGGTCTGGATGAAGGTCTCGCCGGCGCCCATGTCGTCCGCGACCTGCTTGACGATCTCGTCCGCGGGGGTCATGTGCGGGTTCTGCACCACGCCGAGCATGCGACGGCCCTGGTCGTAGTAGGGCGAGAGCTCGTCGAACCAGTCGGTGATACCGGACCACTGCTCGTCGGCGAAGAAGGAGGCGGGCGGCTTGTACAGCGTGTTCGCGTAGTTGAGCGAGCCGCCGCCGACACCCGCCCCGGCCAGGATGAGGCAGTCGCGCAGCATGTGGATGCGCTGGATGCCGTAGAGGCCGAGCGCGGGCATCCAGACGAATCTACGCAGGTCCCAGCTGGTCTTCGCGAAGTCCTCGTCCGCGAACCGGCGCCCCGCCTCGAGGACGCCCACGCGGTAGCCCTTCTCGGTCAGGCGGAGCGCGGTCACGGATCCTCCGAACCCGGACCCGATCACCAGGACGTCGTAGTCGGTCGCAGACATGGCCTTCTCCCTTCGGGTGAGCGCTCCGCACCGGGCTGAGGCGGGTGACACAACTCACCTTCTTGCTCCAGTTGATTACAACTATGGCTATGTTGTCAACCATCGGGACGGAATCGTCGACCCTGTAGCGTGGTCGGTGTGACGCAGCCGAACTTCCAGGCCGAGGTGCGCAGGCTCCTGCGCGACCGCGCGCTCGACGCCGCCCGCGAGCTGGTCGTGGACCAGGGCTGGGACGCGGTGAACATGTCGCTCATCGCCAAGCGGGTGGGAGTGAGTCGCACCGCGTTGTACAAGGAGCTCGGCGCCAAGGCGGACCTGGCCACCGCGCTGATCCAGCGCGACGCGGACCGCTACCTCGACGCGGTGACCGCCGCGATCGCCGCGGCGGAGACGACTGTCGCCGGCCTCGGCGCGGGCGCGCGGGCGGCCCTGATCCACGGCGCCGACAACACCCTGCTCAAGTCGATCCTGGCCGGCGTTCCGGGCGCGGGAGACGATCTGCTCCCGCTGCTCACCACCGACCCCGACGCCGTGCTCGGGCGGGCCATCGACGCGGTCCGGGCCGCGATCGACGAGCGGCCCGGCGGGACGGCCGTCGACGATGCGACGGTCGAGGTCTTCGTGCGGCTCACCGTGAGCCACCTACTGGCGCCGCGGGGCACCGTCGACGAAGCGGCGGCACAGATCGAGCGCACCGTCGGTGCCCTCATCGGCTGAGAATCGGTCCGCGGCCCGTCCGGTCAGTTCGACGAGCGCGTGGCGAGCAGCGGCTCGAGGGCCGCGCGCACCGCGTAGTCGTTGCGGGCCCAGGCCTGCACCGTCGAACCGTCGGCGAGCTGCAAGCCAACGCCGTACCGACGCCGCGGCACGACGCCCAACCGGCCCATGGCCCGAGCGGACGACCACGCGGGGAAGTCCTCGGGCTTCGCCTTGCGCGGGTGGTCGGGGGCCTTGCCGGGCAGGATCCGCTCGATCTCGGCCACGGGGATCGTCTCCTCGCCGCAGCGCAGCTCGTCGGGCGTGACGGCCATCGAGACGTGCGTGCGTCCCGCCGTCACCTGCAGCCAGACGAAGCCCTGCGTCGCGAGCCCCAGCAGCAGCCAGATCCACCACTCCGAGGTGCGGCCCGCGAGCAGCCACTGGGTGAGGATCATCCCCACCGTCGCCACGGGCACGATCAGCAACCAGACGCGGGACAGGCCCCGCTCGGCGTACAGCGGCGTCACCGGGGAGCCGCCGTCGACCCGGGCTTGAAGTAGTCCATCGCCTCGCGACTGTTGGACGTGATCATCGCCCCCACCACCGCGATGGCCGCGAGGATCGCGGGCACCGCGATCGAGGCGTTGCCCGAGAAGAAGGCGAGTACGCCCTGCACCAGGACGAACGCTGCGACGAACTGCAGCAGCAGCCGCGCCCAGGGCTGCCCGCGCCAGAGGAAGTAGACGAAGACGCCCACCAGGGCGACGCCGACCACCACCATGACCAGGGCGAGCACGAAGGTCGCGGTGTCGTACTGCTCGAAGCTCTTGTACTGCTCGCGTGAGGTGCGGGCGATGATGCCGTCGCCCTCACGCATCCGCTCGAACTGCTCGCGCAGCTCGGCGGAGCCGCGGGTCGAGAAGGCCTGCGCCACGCGGGAGAGCGCGGAGGTGATGATGACGAAGATCCACAGCTGCACGGAGAGCTTGACGTCATCGGGCCGGGGGCCGCGCTCGGGTTTCGGCACGGGCGGCGGCGCGGGCCACGTCGGCGGCTGCGGTCCGGGACCGGGCCAGACGGGGCCCTGGTGCTGCATGTTCACCAGGTCCCCCGGTTCAGCCACCGTGCGGCCTCGGTGGCCCAGTAGGTGAGAACGATGTCGGCGCCCGCGCGACGGATCGACAGCAGCGACTCGCGGATCGCGGCGTCGCGGTCGATCCAGCCGTTCTGCGACGCGGCGGTGATCATCGAGTACTCGCCCGAGATCTGGTACGCGGCGACGGGCACCGGCGAGGCGGCGGCCACGTCGGCCAGCACGTCCAGGTAGCTCATCGCGGGCTTGACCATCACGATGTCGGCGCCCTCGGCGAGGTCGAGCTCCAGCTCGCGCAGCGACTCCCGGCGGTTCGCTGCGTCCTGCTGGTAGGTGCGACGATCGCCCTGCAGCGACGAGCCGACGGCCTCGCGGAACGGGCCGTAGAAGGGCGAGGCGTACTTCGCGGTGTACGCGAGCAGCGAGACGTCCTGGTGGCCCGCGGAATCCAGTGCGGAGCGGAGCACGCCGATCTGGCCGTCCATCATCCCCGACGGTCCGAGCATGTGCGCCCCGGCGTCCGCCTGCGCGACGCCCATGAGGGCGTACCGCTCCAGCGTGGCGTCGTTGTCCACGCGGCCGTGTGCGTCGAGGACGCCGCAGTGCCCGTGCGAGGTGAACTCGTCCAGGCAGGTGTCGGCCATGATCACTGTGGCATCGCCCAGGTCCTCCCGCAGGGCCCGCAGGCCGCGGTTGAGCACCCCGTCGGGATTCCACGCGACGCTGCCCTCGGCGTCCTTGTCGGCATCGTCGGGCACCCCGAAGAGCATCAGCCCGCCCACGCCCTCCCGCACGGCCTCCTCGGCCGCGGCGCGCAGCGAGTCGACGGTGTGCTGGACGACGCCGGGCATCGACGAGATCTCCAGCGGAGCGTCGATGCCGTCGCGCACGAACATCGGCAGCACCAGCTGCCGCGGCTCCACCGAGACCTCGGCGACGAGCCGCCGGACGGCGGGCGTGGTGCGCAGCCTGCGGGGCCGCACGTGGGGAAAGGTCATGTCTCCCAGACTACGTAACGCCTACGAGCGCGAGCGGCGCGGCTTCTTCCGCGGCGGGGGCAGGGCGCCCTCCGCACGGAGCCGGGACGCGTGCGCGGCCAGCGCCTCGACCAGGTCCTCGACCGAGGCGGTCTCCGGCTGGACGTCCACCCGCAGGCCGAACTCGATCGCGGTCTCGGCCGTCTTCGGGCCGATGCACGCGACGATGGTGCGGGCGTGCGGCTTGCCGGCGATACCGACCAGGTTGCGCACCGTCGAGCTGGAGGTGAAGCAGACCGCGTCGAAGTCGCCCGACTTGATCATCTCGCGGGTCGAGGCGGGCGGCGGCGCGGCGCGCACCGTGCGGTACGCGGTCACGTCGTCGATCTCCCAGCCACGATCGCGCAGGCCCTCGGCGAGGGTCTCGGTGGCGATGTCGGCGCGCGGCAGCAGGACGCGGTTGACCGGGTCGAAGACGTCGTCGAAGGGCGGGAAGACCTCGAGCATGCCCAGGCTGGACTGCTCGCCCGTGGGCAGCAGCTCCGGCTCGATGCCGAAGGCGCGGACCTTGGCGGCGGTCTGCTCGCCGACGCAGGCGATCTTCACGCCCGAGAAGGCGCGGGCGTCCAGGCCGAACTCGATGAACTTCTCCCACACGGCGCGCACGGCGTTCGTGGAGGTGAAGACCACCCACTGGTAGCGGCCGTCGACCAGTCCCTTGACCGCGCGCTCCATCTGCGCGGGGCTCCGCGGCGGCTCGACCGCGATGGTCGGGACCTCCATCGGGATGGAGCCGTGGGCGCGCAGCCGGTTCGACATCTCGGCGGCCTGGTCCTTGGTGCGGGGCACGAGCACGGTCCAGCCGTACAGCGCGCGCGACTCCCACCAGGAGAGCTTGTTCCGCTGGCCCACGACCTTGCCGACGGTGACCACGAGCGGGCCGGGCAGGCCCGCGCCGGCCTCGTTCAGCGTGGCGAGCGTGGCCTCGACGGTCTTCTGCTTGCAGGTCGAGCCCTGCGCGGTGACGGCGACCGGGGTCTGCGGCGCGAGGCCGTTCTCGACCAGCGCGGAGGCGGTGTCGGCCAGGTGCTCGGCGGTCGCGCTCAGAACCAGGGGCGACGGTGCCGCGGCCAGCGCCGCCCAGTCGACCTCGCCGCGCACGTCGGCCTCGGTGTGCGCCGAGCCCAGCGCCATGCCGGCGTAGGTGGGGACGGCGGTCGCGGGCGCGAGGCCCGGGACGATCTCGAAGGCGATCTGCGTGCGGGCGACGGCGTTGACCTCGGCCAGCACCGCGTCGTTGGACAGCGGATCGCCGGCGACGAGGCGCACCACGTCGTGGCCGTGACGGGCCTGCGCGAGGAGGGTCTTGGCGACCTCCGCGGGCTCGCCGAGCGCGGGCGCGATGGTGGCGGGGTTGCGCACCGCGGGCTCGCCCTTGCGGCCCTTCGCGGTGGTCGCGTCGGCGGCGTCCTCGTCGCTCTCGATGGGCTCGACCGGCAGCGCGGTACCCACCATGTCGAGGACCGTCTGCGGAACGTCGGGGTCGTTGTAGACCGTCCGTGCGCCCGCGATAGTCTGCTCTGCACGCAGGGTGAGAAGCCCGGGGTCTCCCGGGCCGGATCCCACGAAGGTGATGCGACCCGGCGCCACCGCCCGGCCTCGGGCGGGCTTGGTCGTCTTCGCGGCGACGCGGGTGGACACCGTGTCGGTGTCGGCTGCCGTGTCGGCCTTCGCGGACTGTGCAGTGCGGCTCATGTATCGGCTCCCAGTAGTTGCGGGTGCTACGCGAGCAGGTCGCGTGCGCCCAGGTCGAGCAGCTCCCGTGCCAGCGCGATACCCAACGCGCCGGCCTCGCCCACCGGACCGACCACGGAGGCCCGGACCGAGTCGGAGCCGTCCGCCGCCAGCGCGATGCCGCGCAACGACAGCTCCTCGAAGATCCGACCGTCGTCGTCGAGGGACTCGACGACTTCCGCGATCGCACCGACGGGCGCGGTACACCCTGCCTCCAGTTCGGCGAGGAGGGCACGCTCGGCGGTGACCGCCGCACGCGTGACCGGATCGTCCAGACCGGAGAGCACGGAATGCAGTTCCGCATCGTCGCGTCGGCACTCCACCGCGAGTGCGCCCTGTGCGGGCGCCGGCAGCATCTGCACCGGATCGAGCGCCTCGGTCACCTCGTTCTGGCGACCGATCCGCTTGAGTCCGGCGAGGGCGACCACGATCGCGTCGAGTTCACCGTCCGCTACTTTGCGTAACCGAGAGTCAAGGTTGCCTCGTAGGGGGCGGATTTCCAAACCCAGACCCAGTGCAGTAAGCTGGCTGCCCCGCCGCGGGCTGGACGTACCCACCACGGAACCCGCCGGCAGCTCCCCCAGCACCATGCCGTCGCGCGCCACCAGCGCGTCCCGCGAGTCCTCACGGGGCGGCACGGCGGGCATCGAGAGCCGGTCGTCGGGCGCGGTCGGCAGGTCCTTGTACGAGTGCACGGCCACGTCGACCTCGCCGTTCGCGAGGGCATCGCGCAGCGCGGAGGTGAAGACGCCCACGCCGATCTGCTCGACCGGCGCGGCGCTCAGGTCGCCCGGCGTGGTCACGATGACCAACTCGGCGGGGTGGCCCGCCGCGATCAGCGCGTCGCGCACGGTACCGGCCTGCGTGGTCGCCAGCAGCGACCCGCGGGTGCCGATGCGGATGGGGTTCGGAACGGAGGGCGTGGTCACTTCAGACACTTCGGTCGTCGGATCCTTCGGTCGCGGACACGGCGCCCGTGGCGCCCGGCTTCAGTTCGAAGAGCTCGCGCAGCGCCTCCGCGTAGGAGTCGCCGCCGGGCGTGGCCGCCAGTTGCTTGACGCGCACGGTGGGGGCGTGCAGGAGCTTGTCGACGACGCGGCGCACCGTCTGCGCCACCTCGTCCCGGTCCGTTCCCTCCAGCCCCGGGAGGCGCGAATCCAGCCGCAGCAGTTCGGCTTCCACCACCTCCGCCGCCCGACGGCGCAACGCCGTCACCGTCGGGGTGACCTCGGCGGAGCGCTGCGCGGACAGGTACTCGGCGAGCTCGTCGGAGACGATGCGGCGCGCCTTCTCAGCGTCCTCCTCGGCGGCCTGCGTGCCCGGCTCGCGGGAGAGGGCGTCGATGTCGATGACCGTGACGCCCGGCAGTCCGGAGACGGCCGGGTCGACGTCGCGGGGCAGGCCGAGATCGCACACCACGAGATCGGTGCCGACGGTGCGCTGCGCCAGCGCGGAATGCACGTCGGCGAGGCTCACGACGCTGCCGACGGCGCCGGTGCAGGCGATGAGCACGTCGGCGTCGGCGAGGGCGGCGACCACGCCGTCCATGGCGACGGACCGCGCACCGTCTACCCCGGCGTCGAGGGCGGCCTGCGCGAGGCGCTGCGCCTTGTCCTGCGTGCGGTTGGCGACGGTGACGTCGGAGGCTCCGGCGCGGGCCAGGTGCGCGACGCCGAGGCCGCCCATCGCGCCGGCACCGACGACCACGGCGCGCTGCAACGAGCCGCCCTGCGCGCCGAGGATGGCCTGCGCTCGGTCGAGGGCCACGGAGACGACGGAGGCGCCGGCCTTGTCTATGCCGGTGTCGGTGTGCACGCGCTTGCCCACGTGCAGGGCGCGCTGCGCGAGGTCGTGGACGACGCGGCCCGCGACCTGATGCTCGTCGGAGGCGGCGTAGGCGCCGCGGATCTGGCCCAGGATCTGCTGCTCGCCGACGACCATCGAGTCGAGGCCGCTCGCGACGGAGAACAGGTGCTGGACGGCGGCCTCGGAGTAGCGCACGAAGGCGTGCTTGCTGAGCTCGTTAATGGTGAGGCCGGAGCGGGCGGAGAGCACGTCGGAGACCGCTTCCAGCGCGGGGTGGAAGGCCTCGACGACGGCGTAGATCTCGACGCGGTTGCAGGTGGTGACCACCATGACCTCGTCGATGTGAGGCGACTCCATGAGCTGCGCCAGCACCTTGGGACGATCGGTCTCGGTGATCGCCAGTTTCTCAAGCACCGACACCGGCGCGCTGCGGTGCGACGCGCCGAACAGCAGAACCGACACCCTCGCTGCTCCTTCGAAGATCTTTGCGGGCAACTACAGTCCGTAGTTTCCCGTTAAGGCACGGTACTCCGCATCCCCTGAAATGGGAAAACGCGCACAGCCTCAGCTCACCCGTACGGGTGACGCCCGGTCACCCGCAGTGGTCGATCACCCCAGGATATCGGCTCGCAGCTGCGGAATGTCCGCTTCCCACAGCCGCGGGCCAATCAGGGGCCGAGTTCCGCGCGCAGCCCTACGACATCCACGTCCCAATAGCTGTGCATGGCACCGTCGAGCAACACCACCGGCAGCATGTCGCCGTACTCCCCGCGGTACTCGGTGTTGCCGGGCGCGTCGACGTCCAGCTGCCGGTAGTCGACGGGGCGCTCCGCGGCGCGGAGTTCGTCGACCAGCGCGGTGAGCTGGTCGTGGGCGCGGGCACACATCCCGCAGCCCTCCCTGGTGAGCAGAGTGATCACGGCCATGTGCCGAGTGTCCCACCCCGGCGCAGCCCCGCGCCGCTAAGGTTGAGGGGAATCACGCGAAGCGGGAGGTGCCCTTGTCCGACCAGGCCAGCGCCGAGGAACGTCGGCAGAGTGCGGCGGGCGAGGCGAGCGCCGACGCCGCCCACTCGCTGCTGCTCGAGAAGGAGGGGCGCGAGGACGGGCAGGTGCCGCCCGACCTGACCGCCGCCGCCTTCTTCGACGTCGACAACACGATGGTGCAGGGCGCGTCGATCGTGCACTTCGCCCGCGGCCTCGCGGCACGCAACTACTTCTCCTACTCGGATCTGGCGTCCGCCATCTGGGCCCAGGCCAAGTTCCGGCTCACCGGCAAGGAGAACAGCGAGGACGTGGCCGCCGGCCGCGAGAAGGCGCTGTCCTTCATCGCCGGGCGGTCCACGGAGGAGCTCAAGGCCGTCGGCGAGGAGATCTACGACGAGATCATCGCCGACAAGATCTGGCCGGGCACCCGCGCGCTGGCGCAGATGCATCTCGACGCCGGGCAGCAGGTGTGGCTGGTGACGGCCACCCCCGTCGAGCTGGCGCAGACCATCGCGGACCGGCTGGGCCTCACCGGCGCGCTGGGCACCGTCGCGGAGTCGCAGGACGGGGTGTTCACCGGCAAGCTCGTGGGCGACATCCTGCACGGCCTCGGCAAGGCGCACGCCGTGCGATCGCTGGCGATCCGCGAGGGCCTCAACCTCAAGCGCTGCACCGCCTACAGCGATTCGCACAACGACGTGCCGATGCTCTCCCTGGTGGGCACGGCCGTCGCCATCAACCCGGATTCGGATCTGCGCGATGTCGCGCGGGTGCGGGGCTGG
This sequence comes from Tsukamurella sputi, assembly GCF_007858445.1. Classification (GTDB taxonomy): domain Bacteria; phylum Actinomycetota; class Actinomycetes; order Mycobacteriales; family Mycobacteriaceae; genus Tsukamurella; species Tsukamurella sputi. Next base: position 184,492 of record NZ_VIGV01000005.1, read on the forward strand.
GAGATCCGCGACTACCGCACCGGTCGCAAGGCCGCCAAGATCGGCGTCCCCACCGCCATCGGCGTCGGCGTCGCCATCGGCGGCGCGGCCGCGCTGATCAAGCACTTCAGCGACGACTGAGCCCTCGAGTTCGACGGTGCCCTCGCTGGCCCGTGGCCGTCTCACCGGGCGGACCGCAGTCCACAGATCGCTTCCGATTCTTCATAACGTTGCAGCGTTATGAAGAATCAGGACCGATAGCGGGAAGCTCCGTCGAGCAGTAGGCCGAAGGGCTCGAGGGCGTCGTGCAGCTTGTTCCGGAGGCGATCGGGTTCCTCGCAGTCTTCCCAGTCCCAGTGCGTCGCATACAGGTTCCGCCCCATCAGCAGGCTGTCGCGCTGGATCCTCTGTTCCGAGGTGAATCCGTTCCCCTGCTTGCCCTTGCCGTCGAACTCGCCCACCACACGCTCGGCCCACAGGAAGTCGACACGCGCCTCCAGAGCGCCCGCTGGATTGAAGAACTCCCGCTGCAATTGGGGACGCGGGATCTCGGGCCACTTGAGCATCAGCGCCCGACTGCGGGACTCGCCGACCGACTCCGACAACGGCGACGCCTCTGCCAGCGCCGCGAGCAGATTCGCGCTCCCCCGCCGCCGGCCGAGCCTGCCGATCGCCGCCTCCAGTTCCTCCCGCGTGACGCCCATCCGCAACGCCGCATCCAAGGCGCACACCGCCGCCACGAAGTCGCCGGCCAGCGCGAGGTCGAGAGCGGTCCGCGCGATCGACGTGATCGTCACCCCGTCGACCACCACGACGTCCTCCGCATCGAGTCGGCGGACGTGCAGCCTGCGGCGCCCCCGCTTCGTTCCACCACGCACGCCGTCAGTGGTGAAATCGACCGTCTGCCAATCGGAATTGAGCACCATCATCCCCAGGACCGCCGCCGCGGCCGCGTAGCTGAGCACCACCGACTCCCCTGATCGCTGCGCCGCGGCCAGCGCGCTGATCCGCAGTTCCTCCCACGGCGGCAGCTTCGCCCCCAGGTGATAGGAGCCGCGCCACACCCGGGTCATCGCGTTCTTCCGGCGCCAGCCGCGGATCTGCCGATCCGTCGCGCCCAACGCCACCAACTCGTTGCGGTGCCGGAACTCGACCGGCTCGTTCTCAGTCATGCGCACCCCCGTCGGCGCCCCCACGCCGTCCACTGCATTCTGGCTCACGCTCGGGAATCTCGATGCGGTTCGCCGACTCCAGGATCTGCCGCTATCGGTTCCAGCTCTTCATAGCGTTGCAACGTTATGAAGAAGCAGAACGGATCTGTGGACCGCGGTCCGCCGCCAGCCCACCGGCCGGGACGGCACCGTCGGCCGGACGGCACCGTCGGCCGGACGGCACCGTCGGCCGGACGGCATCGTCGAACTAGAAGTCCTGGAAGATGTTCTTCCGGCGCGCGAGGATGCGGTACAGCGACTGCTGGATGGTCTCGCGCACGTTGTCGGTGAGCTCGAAGACGACCATGGGGTCGTCGGCGTCGGCCTCGGTGAAGCGGTCGGTCGCGATGGGCTCGCCGAACTCGATGTGCCACTTTGACGGCAGCGGCACCATGCCCAGCGGGCCGAACCACGGGAACAGCGGCGTGATCGGCGCGTAGGGCAGGCCCAGCAGGCGCGCGACGGGCTTCACGTCGGCCAGCATCGGGTAGGTCTCCTCCGCCCCGACGATCGACACCGGGATGATCGGCACCTGGGCGCGGATCGCCGCGGTCACGAAGCCGCCGCGGCCGAAGCGCTGCAGCTTGTACCGGTCGCGGTAGAGCTTGCCGATGCCCTTGAAGCCCTCGGGCCACACCGCCACCAGCTCACCGCGGGTGAGCAGCGCCTCCGCGTCGGCGTTGCACGCGACAGTGGCGCCCAACTTGCGCGCGACCTCGCCGATGAACGGGTACTCGAAAGCCAGGTCGGCGGCGAGCAGCCGCAGATGGCGCTGGTCCGGATGGTTGTCGTGCACCGCGACGGCCGACATCAGGCCGTCGAGCGGGATGACGCCCGAGTGGTTGGCGACGAGCAGCGCTCCGCCCTCGCGGGGCAGGTTGTCGGCGCCGGTGGTGTCCACGCGGAACCACTTGTCGTAGACGGGCCGCAGCGCCGGCAGGAAGACCGCGTCCGTGAGGTGCGGATCGAAGCCGAAGGGGTCGATGTCGTAGTCGCCGGTGAGTCGCTCGCGGACGAAGGCGGCACCGTCGATCACCGACTCCGCGGCGCGCTCGCGCCAGCCCGGACCGGGCTCGTCGGGCTGCGCGGCGGCGATGTAGTCGGGGTTGAGGGCGTGCACCGTGGCCTCGCGGCGCGAGGCCGCGGACGCCGGGGTGCCGGTCAGCGCCGACGGGTGCCGCTGCTGCGCGCGCTCGCGCCCCTCGGTGCGAGCGGTGTCGATGGACACGGGCAGCTGCAGCACCTTCGCGTGCTGTGAGCCTGAAGCGTTGGTCATGTGTCTACCGTCCAGCCGTGCCGTACTGAGAACCGGTTCCCGCGAACCTCCGGGCGAGCGAGACCACCCGCTGCTCGGCGCTCAGGAACGAATCCACACCGATTGTAGGTTCTGCGGGCCCGTGGCGGGCGACGTCTTCCATCGCCTGCCGCGTGGTGAAGCGCGGCTCGAAGCCGAGCTCCCGCCGCATCCGCGTCGTGTCGAAGGCGTTGCCGAAGCTGAGGTAGGCCAGCTGCACCGTGTCCGTGGGGGTGCGCCCGCGGCCCCGGATCGCGGCGACGGCCGGCCCGAACGCGGGTTTCACCACCGGGAGCGGCACGCGGCCGGCCAGCCGGATGGCCTGCGACATGGAGATCGCACCGTCACCGGCGATGTTGTACGTGCCCGGTCTCCCGGCCACGACGGCGTGCTCGAGCGCGGCGAGGGCGTCGTCCTGGTGCAGCAGCTGCAGGCGGGCGTCGCGGCCGATGATCGAGGGCACGACCGGCCGCTCGAAGAGCGAGCCGAACAGGGTCTCGATGTTGGGCCCCAGGATCGGGGCCAGCCGCAGCACCGTCAGGTCCAGGTCGGAGCGCCGGCGGGCCATGCTGCGCGCGTAGGCCTCGGCGTCGAGCAGATCGCGCGGGTGACCGCTGGCCGCGGCACCGCCCACCAGATCCTCGGTGATGAGCGCGGGGTTGCGCGACCGCGAGCCGTAGACCTGCGTCGACGAGCGCATGATCACACGCTTGACCGTCTCCGACTTCTGGCACGCGGCGAAGACCCGCATGGAACCGAAGACGATCGCGTCCTTGGTGGACGCCGACGGGAAGTGGTTGTCGGTGACCGACGTGGAGCAGTGGACCACCGTGTCGACCTCGTTGGTCGCCATGATCTTGCCGAAGATGTGGCTGCGGTAGTCGACGCGGATGAACTCCGCGGGCTCCATGCGGCGGTGCATCGTCTTGGTGGGCGGGACCGCGTCGACCCCGATCACCCGCTCGATGTCCGGCCGCTGCGCGAGCCGGCGCACGAGGTAGCCGCCCACGAAAGTGGAGGCGCCCGTCACCATGACGACGCGCGGCGCGCTGACGACCGACTCACTCATTACTGAAGGGTAACCGGAAACACGAAAGCCCGCCCATGTCCTGGGCGGGCTCTCATGAAAGTGTGACCAGAAGGCCTACTTGCCGAGTTTCCTACGCTGCACCCGGGTGCGGCGGAGCAGCTTGCGGTGCTTCTTCTTCGACATGCGCTTGCGGCGCTTCTTGATCACTGAACCCATGGGTTCCTCACGTCTCTCTATCGAATTGCCATGTTCGGTGCGCGGCGGCCGGGTACGTACAAGAGCCCCCGCGTCCACGCAGCAGGCTTCTACTCTACCCGGCGCGGCGACCCAGGCGAAATCCGCCCGTGCCGCCGCTGCCGCTGACGTCCTCCGACGAGGGTTTATCCCGCGTCGAAGAACGAGGTCTGGAGGTAGTCGTGGACCGCCTTCTCGTGGACGCGGAAGGACCGCCCCACCCGCACCGCGGGGAGCTCCCCGTTGTGCACCAGGCGGTAGACCGTCATCTTCGACACCCTCATGAGGGTGGCCACTTCGGCCACCGTCAGGAACGACGAGCCGGCTGCCTGGGGAGCCTGAGCTCCGGCACCGATCTCGGCGGGCTTGGTGTTCTTGTTTGCAGACGCCATGTAATCCCTAACCTCCGGCACATGTCGCGCCGCCGGCTTCCCCTCCGGCGGACCTGACACGCACGTGCTTCGAGCAGCTTAGCGGTACCAATGGGAATAATGCGACGGGAGTGAGCTAACCGAAGCTTCTACCCGAGCTTCCCGAGCTCGGCCGATCGCTCGGCGCAGGCCCTCGTCGCCGCGTAAAACGCAGGTCGGAGGCCATTCTTCTCCAGTTCGCGGATCGCGGCGGCCGTCGTGCCGCCCGGCGAAGTCACCGCCGCCCGGAGCTCGACGGGCGACGAAGAAGTCTCAACCATTAGTGCACCCGCGCCCGCGATCGTGTGCGTGGCGAGGGTCGTCGCCTGGTCCCGCGTGAGGCCCAGATCGACGCCCGCGTCGATCATCGCCTCGGCCACCAGGAAGGCGTAGGCGGGCCCGGAGCCGGACAGCGCGGTGAGGGCGTCGAGCTTCGACTCGGGCACGACGAGGGTCTGCCCGACGGCCTCCATCACCTCGCGGACGAGGCCCACGTGCGCCTCGCCGGCGTCGCGCCCGCCGGAGATCCCGCTCATCGACTTGCCGACGAGCATCGCCGTGTTGGGCATGACCCGCACGACGGGCGTCCCGGCGGGCAGGGCCGCCTCGTAGACCGTCGTGGGCACGCCCGCGGCCACCGATGCGACCACGGCGCCCGGACGCAGCGCCGCGGCCACGTCGGGCAGGATCGCCGAGACCACGTCGGGCTTGACCGCGATCACGACGAGGTCGGCCCCGTCGACGGCCTCCCCGACCGTGGTCACCGTCGACACCCCGTAGCGCTCGGCGAGTTCCCCGCCGCGGCCCGAGTGCGGCTCGGCGACGGTGAGGGCGCCGGGCTCGTGCCCGGCCGCGACGAGGCCGCCGAGCAGCGCCTCGCCGATCCGTCCGCCGCCGATCAGCGCGATACGACCATCCATGTCAGTGCTCCTCGATCAGGTTGGGGTCAGGACTTCGGGGCCGGCATCATCGCCAGCTGCCGGGACGTCGCCACGACGTGCCCGGATTCGTCGACGAGGACGTGGTCCTCCTCGAACCAGCGCTGCCCGACGACGGGCGCCGACGCGCGGAACCGCAGCCAGCCGTTCACCGGCTCGCGCCGCACCGAGGCGGTCAGCGTGATCGTGGGCGCCCAGCCCACGCCGCCGAGGTTCGCGACCACGGGCAGCGAGATGTCGGTCGCGAGCAGCGCGAACAGGCCCGACAGCGGCTCCTCGCGCAGGCGGACCCAGCCGCGGGTCTCGGCGGGACCCGTGCGTCCCTCGATGACGGGCAGGGTCGACGGGTCGTAGTGCACCTCGGCCACGCGGCCGACCTTGAAGATCTTGGCCGCCGGATGCTCGGGGTCCCAGGCCAGCGCGGTGGGCGGCGGCGTCGGCGGCATCGCGTCGAGCGGCAGCGCCTCGGCGTACCGCTCCTCGCCCTCGTCGCGGCGCGCGAGGGTCACCGCGGCCTGCACGTAGACGCGGTCGCCCTGCACCGCCTCGACGTTGACGAAGGACGTGGTGCGGCCGCGCTTGCGCACGTCGGTCCGCAGCTCGAGGTGCCCCGCGTCGGGTGCGCCGAGGTACTCGGCGGAGATCACGACGGGCGTCACCTCGGGATCGCCCCCGTCGTCGAGGTAGGCGGCACGTCCGGCCGCGGCGATCACGGCGAGCAGTGCTCCGCCGTGCACCTTGGTGCCCACCGTCCAGGTGGGGTCGATGTCGGCGGTGTATCCGCCGGGGGCCTTCGCAACGGAGACGAGGTCCGCGAACAAAGCCATCTGTGCGCTCTCCTTACCGGGGCACCCGCGGTGCCCGACGTCAGGCGGCAGGGTCGGTGCGCAGGTGCTCCCGCGCGAATCCCAGCGCCTCCGTGAGCATCGCACGTCGCTCCTCGGGCGTTTTCGCCGAGCCGGTCGCGATCTCGAGGATCACGTGGCCGTCGAAGCCCGACGCCGCGAGCCGGCGGCACACCTCGGCGGCCGGCTGGGTGCCGTGACCGGGCACGAGGTGCTCGTCGACGGCCGCGCCGAGGCCGTCGGTGAGGTGCAGGTGGCGCAGACCGTCACCCATCCGGTCCATCAGTTCGAGGGCGTCGACGCCCGCGGTCGCCGTGTGCGAGAGGTCCAACGTGTAGTGCGCATAGCCCACGTCCGTCGGGTCGATCGACGGTGCGAAGGCCGAGACCGCGGTGCCCGGGTGGCCCCGACGCTTGAGTCGCTCGACCGCCTCACCGCGACGCCCGAAGAAGGCGTCGAGCCGCATCGGGAACATGTTCTCCACGGCCACGGCGACGTCGGTGCCGTCCTCGAGTTCGCTCACCAGGTCGACGAAGTTCTCGGCGTACCGCCGCTGCCAGCGGAACGGCGGGTGCACGACGACGGTGTCCGCGCCGAGGTCCTCCGCGGCCGTGACGGCCCGCCCGAGCTTCGCCATGGGGTCCGGCCCCCAGACGCGCTGGCTGATCAGCAGGCAGGGCGCGTGGACGGACAGCACCGGCACGTCGTAGCGCATGGACAGGCCCGCGACGTGGGCGATGTCCTGGCTGGCCGACTCGTGCCAGACCATGAGCTCGACACCGTCGTACCCGGTCTCGGCGGCGTAGCGGAAGGCGTCCTCGAGCTTCTCGGGGTAGACCGAGGCCGTCGACAGCCCGACCGCGATCCCGCTCACCTCGCCGACAGTACTCAGTTGGAGCCGAGCACCATCAACAGCGGGCCGAAGGTGATCACCAGTCCCACGAACAGCGCCAGCCCCAACGTCAGGTAGTCGGTGGTCTTGCGCAGGTAGTGCGTGAAGGTCACGATGGCGATGATCACGATGAACGCGAGCACGGTGGCCAGCGCGATCGTCGCCTTGCCGCCGCCCCAGTTCCACAGCTTGAAGAAGCCGTAGAACAGGCCGGCGCCGGCGGCGAGGCCGAGCACGACCTCGGCGGCCAGGGCGAGCCAGCCCCGGCCCTTGCCGCTCGACGGTGCCTTCTCGTCGGCGTCCTCGGCGTCGCCCGGCGTCGCGAGGAAGTCGGGGGTCTCGGCGGCGCGCGCCTCGTCGATCTGCTGGGCGCTCATCGACGCGGTGTCGGGGGCGACGGGCGCATCGGAGGCCACGTCCGCGTCCGGCACGGCGACGGGCCGCACGTCGACGGTGTCGTCGGCCTCGATCTCGGCGAACCGCGACTGCCGTTCGCGGACCTGGGCGGTGTTGAAGTCGGCGGTCGCCATGATCGGCGCCTCGGCCTGGTCCCAGCGCGACCACGCGTAGTCGGTGCCGTCCTCGGCCTGCGCCGCGGCGGCCGCGGGCTCGGCGGCGACGTCGGCCACCTCCTCGACCGGAGCGGATTCGCCGGGTTCCTGCGGGGTCTCCGCGCCGGACCCGCGGTTCCAGCGGAGCAGTCCGCCGCGCCGGGACGGGCGCCCGGAGGGGGCCTCGGGCTCGACGGGGGACTCGACCTCGGCCTCAGCCTCGACGACCTCGACCTCCGGCTCGGGCTCGGCGGGCGATTCCTTCGCCGGGGCCGGACCTGCGTCGGCCACGGCGGCGGCGAGGAAGGAGGAGGTGATCGGCTCGTCGTCGGACTCGGCCTCGGCGACGGGCGCAGCGCCCCGCGGGGCCTCTGCCTCGGGCTCGACGGTCTCCGGCGTCACTGCCTCGGGGGCCACGGCCTCGGGGGCGGCGGGCGACGCCGCGGCCGCCGGCGCGGCGGGTGCCTGCGCGCCCGGCGCGGGCTGGTCGTCACGGACGACGGGGATCTCCCCCGTCAGCTCGGCGACGGTGATGGAGTTCTCCCCGCCGCGGTGGCGTCGGCGGCGTCCGCCCGCAGGTGCGGCCGGGGCGCCGCCTTCCCTGGCGAGCAGCTCCGCCAGCGAAATCCTTCGCTCCTCGCTCATGCACGTCACCGTCCTGTGGCTCGTCGGCCTCGTGGGCCCTGCGCGTGCCGGAATTGTCACACCCGCCACTCACGCCTATGTGGTCTCAAGCAGATTCTACGTGTACACCGCGCCGCAACCTCGGCGGCACACGCGGCGGTGCACGATGTTACTTCGTACCCTTAATGGGACTTCGCCCCGTTCTCCGGCGTGAACCCGGCCTGCGTGTCCAGGTAACGGAGGATCACGCCCTCGCGCAGCGCCCACGGGCAGATGTCGAGGGCCTCCACCTTCATCGCCCGCATCGCGGCCTCCGCGACCAGCGCGCCGGCCACGATCTGGCCGGCCCGGTCGGAGCTGAGCCCGTCCAGCTCGCGCCGGTCGGCCTCGGTCATGCGGCTGATGAAGGCGATGAGCTGACTGAGCCCCCGCGCCGTCAGCGTGCGCTTGACGCGCGGCCCGGCGGAGGAGGGCGCGGCGCCGGTCAGGCGGGCCAGTGTGCGCATCGTCTTCGACGTCCCCGCCACCAGGTCGGGTGTGCCGACGGCCTGCAGGCGTTCGGCGGCCGGCGCGATCTCCGCGTCGAGCCAGTCCCGGAGCATGCCCACCCGGCGCCGCCCGGGCGGATCGTCGGGCAGCCACTCGCGGGTGATCCGGCCGGCGCCCAGCGGCAGCGAGAGCGCCACGTCGGGCTCCTCGTCGACGCCGTTGCTCATCTCCAGCGAGCCGCCGCCGATGTCGATGTTGAGCACGCGACCGACGCTCCAGCCGTACCAGCGCCGCACGGCGAGCGCGGTGAGGCGCGACTCGTCGGCGCCGGAGAGCACCTCGACGTCGACGCCCGTGGCCTGCTTGACGTGGGCGAGCACCGTGTCGGTGTTGCTCGCGTCGCGGACCGCGGAGGTGGCGAAGGCCATCACCTCGGAGCAGCCCGAGCTGCGCGCGATCTTCGTGAACTCCTCGACCGAGGCGACGAGCGCGTCCTCGCCGGCCTGGCTGAGCCGGCCGCTGGGTTCGATCTTCTCGGCCAGGCGGAGAGTGGCCTTGGTGGAGCTCATCGGAGTCGGGTGCGCGCCCCAGTGGGCGTCGACCACGAGCAGATGCACCGTATTGGACCCGATGTCGAGGACTCCCAATCTCACCCCGCCAATCTAGACCCGACTACGGTGGCCCCTGTGACCGACCTTCCGATGCCCGGCGTGCGGCGGTCCGCCGCTCAGCCGATGGGGCGCCCCGCGCCCGAGGTCCCGCTGGACTTCCCGCGCGAGTGGCTGGAGTTCCCGGACCCGGCCGACCCCAACCACCTCATCGCCGCGGACCTGACGTGGCTGCTCTCGCACTGGACGTGCATGTTCGGCACCGCCTCCTGCCACGGCATCGAGCCGGGCCGGGAGACGGACGGCTGCTGCAGCCACGGCGCCTTCCTCTCAGACAAGGACGACAGGAAACGCCTCAAGAAGGCGGTGGCGAAGCTCACGGACGACGACTGGCAGTTCCGCGGCAAAGGCCTGGGGAAGAAGGGGTACCTCGAGGAGGACGACCTCGACGACGAGCCCGCGCTGCGGACCCGCAGGTACGACGGTGCCTGCATCTTCCTCAACCGGCCCGGCTTCCCCGGCGGTGAGGGCTGCGCCCTGCACGCCATGGCGCTGCGGACCGGCGTGGAGCCGCTCACCGTCAAGCCCGACGTGTGCTGGCAGCTGCCCGTCCGGCGCACCCAGGAGTGGATCGAGCGCCCCGACGGCGAGCAGATCCTGCGCACCACGATCGGCGAGTACGACCGCCGCGGGTGGGGCGCGGGCGGGCTGGACCTGCAGTGGTACTGCACGGGCTCGCCGGAGGCGCACGTCGGCGCGCAGCAGGTGTGGCAGAGCTACGCCCCGGAGCTGACCGAGTTGCTGGGCGAGGAGGCCTACGCCGCGCTCGCTCGCGAGTGCGAGGCCCGCCAGGACCGGCTCGTCGCCGTGCATCCGGCCACCGCCGCCGCGACCGAGCGGCAGAGCTACGACATGAAGTACGTGGAGCTGTAGCCGCTCAGGGCTCGAGTTTGTAACCCAGGCCGCGGACGGTGACCAGGTGCTTCGGGTTGGCCGGATCCGCCTCGATCTTGCTGCGCAGGCGTTTGACGTGCACGTCGAGGGTCTTGGTGTCGCCCACGTAGTCGGCGCCCCAGACGCGGTCGATCAACTGACCGCGCGTGAGCACGCGGCCGCTGTTGCGCAGCAGGTACTCGAGCAGGTCGAACTCCTTGAGCGGGAGGGTCACGACCTCTCCCCCGACGGTGACCACGTGCCGCTCGACGTCCATCCGCACCGGGCCGCCCTCGAGGACGCCGTCGTCGAGGCCGTCCGCGGCGGCCGTGTCGGCACCGCGGCGCAGGACCGCGCGGATGCGGGCGATGAGCTCGCGCGCCGAGTAGGGCTTGGTGACGTAGTCGTCGGCGCCCAGCTCGAGGCCCACGACCTTGTCGATCTCGCTGTCGCGCGCGGTCACCATGATGACCGGGACCGACGAGCGTGCGCGCAGCTGCTTGCACACGTCGGTGCCGCTCATCCCGGGCAGCATGAGGTCGAGCAGGACGATGTCGGCGCCGGCGGCGTCGAAGTGCCGCAGCGCCTCGGCCCCGTCGCCCACGACGGTGGTCTCGAACCCCTCCTTGCGGAGCAGGAACGCGAGGGGGTCGGCCAGCGACTCCTCGTCCTCGACGATCAGTACGTGTGTCACCGCAGTACATCCTCACTGTGGTCATCGCGCTCCGCAGGATCCGCGCCCGGCTCGACCGACGCCGGCAGTACCAGCGTGAAGGTCGATCCCATGCCCGGTTTGCTCCAGAGCTTAATGGTGCCGCCGTGGTTCGCGGCGACGTGTTTGACGATGGCGAGACCGAGGCCGGTCCCGCCCGTCATCCGGGACCGCGCCTTGTCGACGCGGAAGAAGCGCTCGAAGACGCGCTCCTGGTCTTCGGGGGCGATGCCGATGCCCCGGTCGGTGACCGCGATCTCGACCGACGCGGCACCGTCGGGGTCCGCGGCGGGACGCAGACGCCGGCTGATCGAGACCTGGGTGTTCTGCGGCGAGTAGGCGATCGCGTTCGAGATGAGGTTCGACAGCGCCGTGAGCAGCAGGGTGTCGTCGCCGCGGATCTCGAGGCCGGAGGGCTCGTCGACGATGAGCGAGATGTTGTTCGCCTCGGCCGAGACCTGTGCCCGCGCGACGGCCTCGCCGACCACGTCGTCGACCTCGACGCTGCCGAGATCGGGGAGCTTCTCCGCGCCCTGCAGCCGCGAGAGCGCGATCAGCTCGTTGACCATGTTGCCCATGCGCGTGGATTCGACGAGCACGCGGGAACCGAAGTGCCGCACCGCCTCCGGATCGTCGTCGGATTCGAGCAGAGCCTCGGCCAGCAGACCGATCGCACCCACGGGCGTCTTCAGTTCGTGCGAAACGTTCGCCACGAAGTCGCGGCGGGTGGCCTCCATGCGCTGGTTCTCGGTGTCGTCGTCGGCGTAGACGACGGCGTACTGCTCGTCCGGTTCCTGGCCCTCGATCAGGTCGACCCGGCAGCGCACCGCGATGGTCGCGCGGTCGGAGCGCCTCGTCACCGCCAGTTCGACGGTGCGCGGCACCCCGGATTCGAGGACGCGGGAGGCGGCCTCCCAGACGCGGTCGTCGAGGAGTTGCTCGCGGACGAGGGAGAACTCCTCGGCGCGGGCGTTGCAGAGGATCACGTCGCGGAAGCCGTCCACGACGACGAGCCCGGTGGGCGAGTCGCGGATCACCGCGCGGTGCAGTTCCGCCACCGTCATGCGGGTCGGGCCGGTCGGGACGGCAGTGGTCACCCGCTGCCGGACGCGACGAGCGAGCCATCCGATGAGGGCGCCCACCAGGGCGGACACCGCACAGAGGACCACAGTCACGCGGTCAGTGTACCCAGGTTCGCCGGCGATTCTTCACATCGGGAACGACTGGTGAACAACGGGTTACCGCTCGGCGGCGTCCTCGACAACGGAGGCGTACTCGGGGTGCTTGGCGACGTAACTCGCGACGTACGAGCAGACCGCACGGGCCTTCTTGCCGGAGTCGCGGACGTCGTCGAGCGCGGCCCGGGTGAGGACCGCCGCGTAGCCGTTACCGCCGTACTCGGCGTCGACGACGGTGTGGGTGAGCAGCCGCACGTCCGTCTCGTCGACGTAGTCGAGATAGCCCGCCTGTTCGCCGTCGACGGTGAGCACGTAGCGCTCCTGTTCCGGGGAGTGGGTCACGGTCACGTCAGCCATGTCGTCCAACCTATCGTCTCCGTCACATCGGAGCCTGAGGAAAGACTGAAGGGGCGGTACCGATTTCTCGGCACCGCCCCTTCCTCGTCCGTGGTGCTACTTGCCGCCCTGGTTGGCGACCGCAGCGGCGCCCGCGGCCGCGGCCTCGGGGTCGAGGTAGGTGCCGCCCGGGTTGGCGACGGCGCCGTCCTCGGTGAAGGTATAGGTCAGCGGGATGCCGGTGGGGATGTTCAGCGCGGCGATGTCGGCATCGGAGATGCCGTCGAGGTGCTTGACCAGCGCGCGCAGGGAGTTCCCGTGCGCGGCCACGAGCACCGTCTTCCCCTGCGCCACCTGCGGCTCGATGACGGCCTGGTAGTAGGGGACGAAGCGCTTGACCACGTCGAGCAGGCACTCCGTGAGCGGCACCTTCGGCAGGTGGGCGTAGCGCGGGTCCTCGGTCTGGCTGTACTCGTTCGCCGGGTCGATGGCGGGCGGCGGGGTGTCGTAGCTGCGGCGCCACAGCATGAACTGCTCGTCGCCGTACTTGTCCTTGGTCTCGGCCTTGTTCAGACCCTGCAGCGCGCCGTAGTGGCGCTCGTTGAGGCGCCAGTCGCGCACGACGGGGATCCAGTGCCGGTCGGCGGCGTCCAGCGCGATGTTCGCGGTGGTGATCGCGCGGCGCAGCAGCGAGGTGTAGAGGATGTCGGGCAGCAGGCCCGCCTCCTTGAGGAGCTCGCCGCCACGGGCGGCCTCGCCGCGCCCCTTCTCCGTCAGCGCCACATCGACCCAGCCGGTGAACTGGTTGGACGCGTTCCATTCGCTCTCGCCGTGACGGAGCAGAATCAGGGTGCCGTAGGTCATGGGCCGTAGTTTAACGCCCGCCGGATCGGCCCACGCAGGTCCGCGAGGCTCTCCTGCTCGGTCGTGGCGGGCCCGAGCGACCGCGCGCCGTAGAGCCGGTCGAAGAGCAGCCCCTCGAGCAGGCTGACCAGATCAGCCGCGGCAGCTCCCGGCTCCGGAGCACCGAGGCCGCGGAACAGATCCGTCGCGAGTGGGACGGAGAACAGGCAGGTGGCGAGGCCCTCCGCCAGCCCCTCGGCGGCGGCGTCCGGCGCGAGCGCGTACCGGGCCAGCGCGTCCCGACGACGCGCCTGCAGCAGCAGGTCGAGCTGTCCGGCCATCAGGTCCGCCGCCGCCTCCGGGTCGACGGTGCGCCCGCCCAACCCGGCGTCGAAGGCCGCGCGGGAGCGTTGCGCGAGCCGGCCGATCGCGGCGCGCAGCAGGTCGGACCGGGTGCGGTAGTAGTACGAGGTCGAGCCCTTCGGCAGCTCCAGCCGCCGGTCGACGGCCCCGTGCGTCACCGCGCGATTGCCACCCTCGGCGGCGAGGTCGAGCACCGCCTCGCAGATCGCCGTCCGTCGCTCGTCCACTTGCCCTCCCACGTCCGTTCCTCTATAACCATAGAGCACTCTACTTCTATAGAGGAGATGGACATGGACTCGCTCATCGGCGCCGTCGACGACACCGCCCGCTGGACCGCGCACCACCGCGCCGTGGAATCCGCGCGTCCGGACGCCCTGTTCCGCGACCCGTTCGCCGCGCGCCTCGCGGGGTCGACGGGGCGCGCCATCGCGGACGGCGCGGCGCCCGCCGCCGGTGGGGGCGACGCCTGGTACCTCACCGCCCGCACGGTGCTCCTCGACCGGGCGGTGGCCGCCGCGATCGCCGACGGCTGCGACACCGTGGTCAATCTCGGCGCGGGCCTCGATGCCCGCCCCTACCGGCTCGATCTTCCCGCCGACCTGGAGTGGATCGAGATCGACCTCCCTACGAACATCGAGCACAAGGCCGCCGTCCTCGCGACGGAGACGCCCCGATGCCGACTGCGGCGGGTGCCGCTGGATCTGGCCGGCGTGGGCTTCGCGGACCTGTTGGGCGGGCTCGCGGACCGTCGGGTCCTGGCGCTGTCCGAGGGCCTGGTCATGTACCTCTCCCCCGACGAGGCCGACACCCTCGCCGACACCCTGCTCGCGGCGGGGGTCGATCGCTGGTGCCTCGACCTCAGCGCCGCCGGGGTGGGATCGGTGATGGCGGAACGGAATCGGGGCATCCTGCGCCGCGCCCCGTGGCGGTTCCTCCCTGCCGACGGGGCCGCCCACTTCGAGCAGCGCGGTTGGACCGCGCGCGACATCGAGCCGCTCTTCCCCGCGGCGGTGGCCCTCGGCCGCTTGGACTCGCCCGAGGCGCACCGTCTGGCTGCGGGACCTCAGCCCGATCCCCGGAACCCGGGCGAGACGCCGTGGAGCGGCGTCGTGACGTACGTCCCGGCCCGCTAACGCGCGTTGTGCTTCTCCGCCCGCATGCGCTCGACCATGTGCGGGTAGTGCAGCTCGAACGCGGGGCGCTCGGAGCGGATGCGCGGCAGCTCGGTGAAGTTGTGCCGCGGCGGCGGGCAGCTGGTGGCCCACTCGAGGCTGTTGCCGAAGCCCCACGGATCGTCGACCGTGACGACCTCGCCGTAGCGGTAGCTCGTGAAGACGTTCCACACGAAGGGCAGCGTCGATGCGCCCAGGATGAACGCGCCCACGGTCGAGATCTGGTTCAGCGTGGTGAAGCCGTCCGTGTCGAGGTAGTCCGCGTACCGGCGCGGCATGCCCTCGGCGCCCAGCCAGTGCTGCACCAGGAACGTGGCGTGGAAGCCGATGAAGGTGAGCCAGAAGTGCCAGCGCGCGAGCCGCTCGTTCAGCATGCGCCCCGTGGCCTTCGGGAACCAGAAGTAGATGCCCGCGAACGCCGCGAAGACGATGGTGCCGAAGAGCGTGTAGTGGAAGTGGGCGACCACGAAATACGTGTCGGAGACGTGGAAGTCGAGCGGCGGGGACGCGAGCAGCACGCCGGTGAGGCCGCCGAAGAGGAAGGTCACGAGGAAGCCGATCGAGAACAGCATCGGTGACTCGAAAGTCATGGTCCCCTTCCACATCGTGCCGATCCAGTTGAAGAACTTCACGCCCGTGGGCACCGCGATCAAGAAGGTCATGAAGCTGAAGAAGGGCAGCAGCACCGCGCCGGTGGCGTACATGTGGTGCGCCCACACGGCCATCGAGATCGCGGCGATCGCGAGCGTCGCCATGACCAGGCCGCTGTAGCCGAAGATCGGCTTGCGGCTGAACACCGGGAAGATCTCCGAGACGATGCCGAAGAAGGGCAGCGCCAGCACGTACACCTCGGGGTGGCCGAAGAACCAGAACAGGTGCTGCCACAGGAGCGCTCCGCCGTTCGCCGGGTCGAACAGGTGGGCACCGAACTGCCGGTCCACCTCGAGTCCGACGAGCGCGGACGCCAACAACGGGAAGATCATGAGCGCGAGCACGCTCACCACGAACATGTTCCACGTGAAGATCGGCATCCGGAACATCGTCATCCCGGGCGCACGCAGGCAGAGCACCGTGGTGACCATGTTCACCGACGCGAGGATCGTCCCGAGCCCACCGACCGTGAGCCCCATCAACCACAGGTCGCCGCCGACGCCCGGGCTGTGCGCGGCGTCGGACAGCGGGGTGTACGCGGTCCAGCCGAAGTCGGCCGCGCCGCCGGGGACCATGAAGCCCGCGGACGCGGTGAGGCCGCCGAACAGGTACAGCCAGTACCCGACGGCGTTGAGCCGGGGGAACGCGACGTCGGGCGCGCCGATCTGCAGAGGCACGAGGTAGTTGGCGAAGCCGAACGCGATCGGGGTCGCGTACAACAGCAGCATCACGGTGCCGTGCATGGTGAACAACTGATTGAACTGCTCGGTGGAGAGGAACTGCAGGCCGGGCTCCGCGAGCTCACCGCGCATGACCAGCGCCATGAGGCCGCCCACGAAGAAGAACAGCATCGACGTGACGATGTACATGACACCGATCGTCTTGTGATCCGTGGTGACCACGAGGTCCCGGATCCAGCCGCCGACGGGCCTGCCGCGCGCGGGTTCGGGGCGCGCGGCGCGCAGCCGCCGCTCGGGTGCCACGTCCGTGGCGGTCGTCCTTGTTCCACCGTCCATGGATCGATCGTCGGCCGCGAACCCGCCCCGCGGCAGCGGCGGACGTCCCGACCGATGTCCCGACGGTTCAGGACCGGGTGCGGCCGAAGCCGCGGGCGCTGACCCGTTCGGCGAGGACCTCCACGACCTCGTACTTGCCGTCGTCGATGAAGGGCCGCAGCGACAGTGCGTCCGTCACCGACAGAGCGGACGAGTCCGTACGCACGCGCGCGGGCCCGCGCACGATGACGCTCCACGCCTGATCCCCACTGACCTCGTCCACCTCGAAGACGACCTCGTGCGCCACGACGGCCGAGGCGAGCTTGCTACCCGGGCCGGTCCGGAACAGGATGTTGCAGCCCTCGCCGAGCACGTAGTTGACGGGGAAGATCTCGGCGTCGCCCCCGAGCGCGATCACGACGCGCCCGACGTCCTTGCGGCGCAACAGCTCGGCCGCCTCCGCGCGATCGAGGACGGTGGTGCCGGCGGTGAATCGTTCCATGACGCGCTCCTGGGGTCGGGGCGGGCGGGTGCCCGCCGCCCCACTCTCGTCCCCGCCCGACGGTGCCCGCCAGGGACCTTCGTCGGGTCGCACGTCCCAGGACCGCCGGGAGCGGAGGCCCCGCCTACTGCGAGTCCCGCCAGCGCAGCAGCGCTTCGATGACGGTGTAGTCGAAGGCGGGCGCGGAGAGTTCGGCGGTGAACTCCGTGGCCCCCTCGGCGACGAGCTGGTCCGCGAAGGCGAGCGCCTCGTCGACGCCGACGCCGCGCGGGATGGCGACGTTGTGCGCGATCGACTTCGGATCGCGGCCGATCTTCTCGCACGCCTGCGCGAGCACCGCCGACTTGTGCCGGTAGGTCTCGAGGTCCACGAAGTAGTGCCAGACCGAGGCGTACTGCGCCACCAGCGGCAGCGTCTTCTTCTCGCCACCGCCACCGATGAGGATCGGTATGTCACGCGTGGGTGCGGGATTGAGCTTGCTCCAGCGCTCCGTGATCCGCGGCAGGGCGGTCGCGAGGTCGTCGAGACGGCTACCGGCCGTGCCGAACTCGTAGCCGTACTCGTCGTAGTCGCGCTGGAACCAGCCGGAGCCGATCCCCAGGATCAGGCGCCCCTTCGAGATGTGGTCGACGGTGCGCGCCATGTCGGCGAGCAGGTCGGGGTTGCGGTAGCTGTTGCAGGTGACCAGCGCGCCGATCTCGATGCGGGAGGTCTGCTCGGCCCAGGCCGCCAGCATCGTCCAGCACTCGAGGTGCGTGCCGTCGGGATCTCCGGAGAGCGGGAAGAAGTGGTCCCAGTTGTAGACCACGTCGACGCCCAGCTCTTCGAGCTTGGCGACGGCGTCGCGGAGCTGCTGGTACTCGGTGAAGTGCTGGGGCTGAAGCTGGACTCCGATGCGCATGCCCACGACGCTACTCAGCCCCGCGGCGCCTCGCTCCTCGAACGCGGCAGAACCGCCACGACCAGCACGAATGCCGCGGCGATTCCCACGCCGACTGCGAGCGCGATGCCCGGCCAGCCGGCCGCCGCGTAGGCGAGCCCCGCCGCCGCGCCCACGACCGACGAGCCGGCGTAGTAGCAGAACAAGTAGCCCGAGGAGGCCTCCGCGCGGTGCGAGGTGGCGAGCAGCCCCACCCAGCCGCTGGCCACACTGTGCGCCGCGAAGAAGCCGGCGGTGAAGACCACCATCCCCACGAGGACCGCCGGCGTCGAATCGGGAAGCGTGATCGCGAGGCCGGCTCCCATCGTCGCGATGGAGGCGAGGAGTACACGGCGGCGGCCGATCCGGTCCGCGAGCCTCCCCGCCGCACCGGAGGACCAGGTACCGGCCAGGTAGATCAGGAAGACCAGTCCCACCACGCCGGGGGCGAGCGCGAAGGGCTCGGCGAGGAGGCGGAAGCCGAGGAAGTTGTAGACGCTGACGAAGCCGCCCATGAGGAGGAAGGCCAGCGCGAACAGCGCTGCGAGCGCGGGCCGGCGGAGGTGGCCGAGCATGCCGCCGACCGTCGTGCGCACCGAGACCGCAGCGGGCACGTGGAACCGCGAGGCCGGGAGCGTGCGGATCATCACCACGGTGAGCACCGCCGCGGCGATCGCGAAGAGCTCCATGGCGCCGCGCCAGGGCAGCAGGTCGAGCCCCACCGCCGTCACGACACGGCCCAGCAGACCGCCGATCGTGGTGCCCGCGATGTAACGCCCCATCGCCCCACCGAGGTCGCGCCCGTCGACCTCCTCCGCCAGGTAGGCCATCGCCACGGCGGGCACCCCGGCGAGCGCGATGCCCTGCAGCGCACGGAGAACCAGCAGCACCTCCAGCGTGGGAGCCAGAGGGATCACCAGGCCCAGGACGACCGCGGCGACGGCGGACACCGTCATCACGCGGGTCCGGCCGAAACGCTCCGAGAGCGCGCTGACGGGGATGATCGCGAGCGCGAGCAGCCCCGTCGTCACCGAGACCGCGAGCGCGGAGACCGCCGGCGCGGCACCGAAGACCCGCGTCAGTTCGGGGAGCACGGCCTGCGTCGAGTACATCGACCCGAACGTGGTCAGGCCGGCGACGAACAGCGCGAGCGTGGTCCGACGGTACGCGGGCGTCCCGGCTCGCAGCGGGGCGGTCTCGACGGGGTCGGCGGTGGCGGTCACGCACTCCACCGTGCTCCGGAAAACCCGATGTGTGAAATGCATGGATCTGGGAAAGTTGATAGAACAGGCGTATGACTGCAGCTGGCAGGCTCGGCCCGAGCACCTCGGATGACCTCGTGCGCTTCATCACGCTGGCCGAGACCGAGCACATGACCGACGCCGCGGCCGCGCTGCGGATCACGCAACCCACACTCTCGCGCACGCTCGCCCGCCTGGAGGCGGAGCTGGGCGCGCCCCTGTTCGACCGGCGCCACGGACGGTTGGTGCTCAATGCGAGTGGCGAGATCTACCTCGATCACGCGCGCCGCGCGCACGCCGAGTTGGAGGCCGCCCGGGCGCAGATCGCGGACCTGCGAAGCCCGTCGCAGGGCACGATCCGGCTGTCCTTCCTGCACTCCTTCGGCGTCGCGCTGGTCCCCCGGCTGGTGTCCGGCTTCCGCGCCCGCGAGCCGCGGGTCACCTTCGAGCTGTCCCAGTTCGCGGCCGGCACCGTCACCGAGCGGGTTCTCGCCGACGAGGCGGACCTCGCCATCGTCTCCCCGCGCCCCGCCACCAGCGCTGTGGCCTTCGGCCTGCTCGCGGTGCAGCGCTTGGCGCTCGCCGTCCCCGCCGGCCACCCGCTCGCCGAGCGCGCGTCCGTGCACCTCTCGGAAGCAGCAGACGCGGACTTCATCACGATGCACCCCGAGTTCGGCCTGCGCCGGATCCTCGAGGAGCGATGCGCCGCCGCTGGTTTCCGGCCGCGGATCGCCTTCGAGTCCTCCGAGTCCTTCACCGTCGCGGGGCTGGTCGCAGCGGGGCTCGGGGTCGCACTGCTACCCGTCGACCAGGATCCGCTCTGGCCTCCGGGGATGGTGCTCGTGCCGATGTCCGGGCCCGCACCGACCCGCGAGGTGGGGCTGCTCTGGCGGCCCGACACGGCGCTGCCCCGCGCCGTCCGGGCGTTCCGCGACTACGCCCTCGCGCAGGCCGAGTGAGGGATCACCGTCGAACGGCCACGGCGAAGATGCGCCGGAACGGGAGCACCGTCCCGAAGTCCTGCGGCGGGTAGGCGATCCGCAGTTCGGCCTTGTAGCGCTCGACGAAGGCCTCCCGCTCGACGCCCTCCAGCCTGGAGAGCACGGGCCGCGCGCCGGTGCCCGCGATCCACTCGAAGACCGCGTCCTCGCCCTGCAGCACGTGCAGGTACGTGGTCTCCCAGACGTCCACGTCCCACCCCGGGCGCTGCAGGGCAGCAAGGTATTCCGCCGGATCACGGACGTCGACCCGGCGGAAGTCGGTGACGCCGAACTCGGCGGCGACACTCGCGAGCAGCGCATGCGAGGGCGCGTCCTGGTTGCCCGGCACCTGCAAGGCGAAGGCGTGGGCGGCACCGTCGGCGACGGCGGGCAGCAGGTCGATGTGCCGGTCGATCCACTGGTACATGGCATTGGAGACGATCACGTCGGGGCGCTCGCCCGCGGGCCTCCAGGTAGCCGCATCACCCGTCTCGAACGTGGCCTTCGGGTCCGCGACATCGGCGCGGGCGCGCACGATCATCTCCTCGCTGGAGTCGACCCCGTGGATCGCGGCCTCCGGCCAGCGGGCCCGCAGGGGCGCGACGTCGTTGCCGCGGCCGCACCCGAGATCGACGACGGTGCGCGCGTCGCCGGGGATCCGCGCGAGCAGGTCGAGGAAGGGTCGCGTGCGCTCGTCGCCGTAGCGGAGGTACTGGGATGGATCCCACCGGTGCGAAGTCATACAATCATCCAATCAATTGAGTGGAGAGGTGGACAGTGACCGAAACCGCGACGCACGACCCGCACGTCCTGAGCATCGACCATGTGGACCTGATCCGCAGCGGTCGCGCCCTCCTCGACGACGTCTCCCTCACCGTACGCCGAGGCGAGCACTGGGTCCTGCTGGGCGCGAACGGCGCCGGCAAGTCGACGCTGCTCGGGCTCTGCGGCGCGGTCACCCACCCGACGCGCGGCACCGTCGACGTGCTGGGCAAACGCCTGGGACGGGTCGACATGCGCGAGCTGCGCACCCACATCGGGCACGTCAATCCGCGGCACCGCCTGGACGAGCCGCTGACGGTGCGCGACGTGGTCATCACCGGCGTCACGAACACGCCGGTGTTCCCGCCGCGGTGGGCACCGACCGACGCGCAACGCACCCGCGCCGAGGAACTCGTCGAGACGCTGGGGATGTCGCGGCACATCGAGTCGCGGTGGCCCACCCTCTCGCAGGGCGAGCGCGGGCGTGCACTGATCGCCCGCGCGCTGATGGGCGATCCCGCGCTGCTCCTGCTCGACGAGCCGGCCACGGGCCTGGACCTCGCCGCGCGCGAGCGCCTGCTCACCACGGTGGACGGTGCCCGGCGCGCTCACCCCGAGCTCGCCTCGATCCTGGTCACCCACCACCTCGAGGAGATCCCGGTGACCACCTCGCACGCGGTGCTCATCCGGGACGGGCGCATCACCGCGGCGGGTGCCGTCGACGACGTTCTCACCACCGAGGCGATCAGCCACGCCTTCGACCACCCGATCGCCATCACCCGCCAGGACGGGCGCTGGACCGCGCGCTCCTAGGTCGACGGTGCCGGTCCACCGGCGAGGTCGGAGCGCGGGACGACGGACGTCGCTACAGCGACTTCCCGACGAGCCCGGTCAGGTCGACGAGGCGGTTGCTGTAGCCCCACTCGTTGTCGTACCAGGACACGACCTTGGCCTGGTCGTCGATGACCTTGGTCAGGCCCGCGTCGAAGATCGAGCTGTGCGGGTCGGTCACGATGTCCGAGGAGACGATCGGCGCGTCGTAGTACTTGAGGATGCCCTTCAGCGTGCCCTCGGAGGCGGCCTTGAGTGCCGCGTTGATCTCCTCGGCAGTGGCCTTCTTCTGCAGCTCCACGGTCAGGTCCGTGACCGACCCCGTGGGGATCGGCACGCGCAGCGCGTAGCCGTCGAGCTTGCCCTTCAGCTCGGGCAGCACCAGGCCGATCGCCTTCGCGGCGCCCGTCGAGGTGGGCACGATGTTGATCGCCGCGGCACGGGCGCGGCGAAGGTCCTTGTGCGGGCCGTCCTGCAGGTTCTGGTCCTGCGTGTAGGCGTGCACCGTGGTCATCAGGCCGCTGACGATGCCGA
Source organism: Tsukamurella sputi (assembly GCF_007858445.1). Classification (GTDB taxonomy): domain Bacteria; phylum Actinomycetota; class Actinomycetes; order Mycobacteriales; family Mycobacteriaceae; genus Tsukamurella; species Tsukamurella sputi. The sequence goes on from NZ_VIGV01000005.1 coordinate 206,549, forward strand.
ACTCGTCGTTGACGACCTTGGCCAGTGGCCCGAGGCAGTTCGTGGTGCACGAGGCGTTGGAGATGATGTTCTGGGTGCCGTCGTACTTGTCGTCGTTCACGCCCATCACGATGGTGATGTCCTCACCGGACGCCGGTGCCGAGATGATCACCTTCTTGGCGCCGGAGTCGATGTGGCCCTGCGCCTTGTCGCGGGCCGTGAAGATTCCGGTCGACTCGACGACGACGTCGACCCCGAGGTCGCCCCAGGGCAGCGCGGCCGGGCCCTCGCGGACCTCCAGGGCCTTGATGACCTGATCGCCCACGCGGATCTCGTCCCCGTCGGCCGTGACATCGGCGTCCAGGCGGCCGAGGATCGAGTCGAACTTCAGCAGGTGTGCCAGCGTGGCATTGTCCGTGAGGTCGTTGACCGCCACGATCTCGATGTCCGTGGTACCCAACGCCTTCTGGGCTGCCACTGCGCGGAAGAAGTTCCGGCCGATCCGGCCGAATCCGTTGATGCCTACGCGAATCGTCATGGGTGTTCCTTTCCGATGTGTCCGTTCGACGCTGTTGTCGCCGAATCGGACGAGAAATGAGTCTGTGGTGCAACCGATTCCGGTTACTTCGTGCTGATGGACTTGCCGGCGGAATGCAGGTCGTTGCAGGCCTCCACCACACGCTCGGCCATCGCGGTCTCGGCCTTCTTCAGATAGGACCGCGGATCGTAGGTCTTCTTATTACCGACCTCACCGTCGATCTTGAGCACACCGTCGTAATTGCTGAACATGTGCCCCGCGACCGGACGGGTGAACGCGTACTGGGTATCGGTGTCGACGTTCATCTTCACCACGCCGTAGCTCAACGACTCCTCGATCTCACTCTTCAACGACCCCGAACCGCCGTGAAAAACGAAATCGAAAGGCTTACTCCCCGCCGGCAGACCCAACTTCTCCGACGCGACCGCCTGACCATCACGCAGCACCTCCGGGCGCAGCTTCACATTCCCCGGCTTGTACACGCCGTGAACGTTGCCGAACGTCGCAGCCAGCAGGTAGCCCTCCGCACCTAAAGCGTCGACGGTCTTCGCGAAATCCTCATCACTGGTGAACAGCTTGTCGTTGATCTCGTTCTCAACGCCGTCCTCCTCACCACCGACCACACCGATCTCGATCTCCAGGATGATCTTCGCGGCCTTCGCCTTCGCCAACAGCTCCCGGGCGATCTCCAAGTTCTCATCCAGCGGCACCGCCGAGCCGTCCCACATGTGCGACTGGAACAACGGATTCAGCCCCTTGTCCACCCGCTCCTGCGAGACCGCCAACAACGGCCGCACATAACTGTCGAGCTTGTCCTTCGGGCAATGATCGGTATGCAAGGCGACCGTCACGTCGTACTGCGCGGCCACCACATGCGCGAACTCCGCCAGCGCCACCGCACCGACCACCATGTCCTTGACCGCCAGACCCGAGCCGAACTCGGCACCACCGGTCGAGAACTGAATGATCCCGTCACTGCCCGCATCGGCGAAACCCTTGATCGCCGCATTGATCGTCTCGCTCGACGTGCAGTTGATCGCCGGAAAGGCGTATCCGCCCTCACGAGCGCGGTCCAGCATCTCCCGGTAGGCCTCGGGGGTTGCGATCGGCATGTCTGTCCTCTCATGGGCAGGTTCTCGTCTGAGTAGGTCTGAATACGTTGGGCCGGTTCGGCCCTCGGCCGGCGCGATGCCGGATCTCGGTGGGCGGCTCTCGATCGAGAGCTCGCCGTCAGTGGTCTTCTTCGCCGATGCGGTGCACCTGGATCAGGTTGGTCGAGCCGATGGTCCCGGGAGGCGCACCGGCCACGATGACCACCTGATCACCCTTCGAGTACCGCCCGATGCCCTCCAACGAATGATCGACCTGCTTGATCATCGCGTCGGTGCTATCGGCACCGTCGACCAAGAAGGTCTCCGTACCCCACGACAGCGCCAGCTGGCTGCGCACCTCCGGCAACGGGGTGAAAGCCAACAACGGCAACCTGGTGTGCAGGCGAGCCAGCCGACGCACCGTATCGCCCGACTGCGTGAACGCCACCAGCGCCTTGGCGTTGAGCCGCTCCCCGATATCCCGCGCCGCATAGGAGATGATCCCCCGCTTCGTCCGCGGAACATGATTGAGCGGCGGCACCGACGGCCCGCCCTCCTCCACAGCGTGCACGATCTTCGCCATCGTCCGCACCGTCTCGATCGGATACTTACCCACCGAGACCTCACCCGAGAGCATCACCGCATCCGCACCGTCGAGCACCGCGTTCGCAACATCCG
>NZ_VIGV01000059.1 GCF_007858445.1 Tsukamurella sputi
CAGGTTGCTGTCGACGAGTGCGGCGACTCCCCCGGCAATCGCGCGGGAGCCAGCAGCGAGTTGACTCACCCCGTTCTGAAGCTGGGCGAGTTGTGCGGGGAGGTCGCGCGCGGTGACAGCACCCAGCGTTGTGTCCAATGTGTCCACTGCGGCGGTGAGTTGCGCGGTGATGGTGGTGATGGGTGTGCCGAGGTTGCCCAGTTGCCCGGAGAGAGCGCCGATTTGGAGGAGGAAGTTGGAATCCCGCAGTGTGCCCAGGGTCCGGAGTTGCTGTTGGACGGCGGCGCACTGAGGGATCGGGGCGCACCAGGGAGCGTTGTCGAGCAAGGGCCGCACGGCGGTCACGAGACTCAAGGCGTCGGATGCCTGCCTTGCCGCGGTGGCCAATTGCGGTGCCTGCCCAATGAGTTGGTCGAGTGCGGGTGCGGTTGTGCGGAGTTGACCGAGCAGTGGTCGGTATTGCTGGATCTGTTGTCCCGCGGTCGTGGCCTGGTCGAGAATTCGCAACAGCGGTGTCAGGTTGGCGCGGATCTGGCTGTCGAGCGTGGCAAGGCCGGTCGCGAGTTGGTCGGCGCCATCTCGAAGTTGGAACAGGTCGCCAGTGCGTGATCGGCCGTCACTGACTGCCGCGGCGAGTCGGTCACCGATCTGTCCGTTCTGCCACGACAGCT
>NZ_VIGV01000060.1 GCF_007858445.1 Tsukamurella sputi
GTCGCTGTACCCATCTGGCATGAGTCGCCGGAGGTCGCCTCGCGGGGACATCTCGCACGCGAAGTCCCAGGCTGCGTCACGCGACACGCCGACACCATCAGCACCAAATGACACACCAGCACCAAGCGCAGGCGTGTTTTCGCAGGTAGGAGAGATGTACGAGTGGGCGTCCCACCCCTGTAGATGTGACGACGCGCCCACACTCGCTGATTCACTTGCAACGTGCTCAGAGTGCGCGCTACCCTGAGACCAGTCCTCGGCGGACAATTGATCCCTTCGGGTAGTGCGGAAACGCATCTGGGATCCAGAGTTTGCAGCTCTGCACCCGAGAAACTTTCGAGAAGACCCTCTAGTTGGCGCTAGGGGGTCTTTTTCGTTCCCGATGAACCTGGAGCGGATTCCCGCTCGTGTTCTGCGCTTCCGCTATGGAATTAGGGTAGGAGAAGTGGCAATCGGGTAGGCGCGCACAGCTATTCGCCGCCATGCTGGCTGGGAATCATGAGGCAGCGCGGTATCCCTTCCCGCTCAGGTCGAGTTGGAGTGCAGGCTGCCGCAGGGAGCTGATGTCGATGTCGCCTCGGACGACTCCAGCGAGGATCTCCTCGATGAACGGGCTCAGCTGTGTGAAGCCGTACTGAGCCTTGAGCGCGGTGAGTGCGGTCTTCTGCTTC
>NZ_VIGV01000061.1 GCF_007858445.1 Tsukamurella sputi
GCCGGCGCCGGCCTGTTCTACGGCTTCTTCAAGCTCTGGAACTGGGGCGGCGGCAAGGCGACCATCGCGCTGACCGTCGTGCTCGCGTTCATCGTGATCATCGGCATCGTGACGTTCACGCACTACCTGCGCAAGACCACCGACTACCTCACCTTGGGGCTCGCCCTGTTCGTGGGCCTGGTGATCACCTTCGGCCCGCTGTTGATGGCTCTCGGCTCGAACTGAGTACCCTCGGCGACGTGAGCGGTATACCGGTCGGACTGTCGACGGCCTCGGTCTACCCCGAGAAGCTCGAGGACGCCTTCCGCTACGCCGCCGAGACCGGGTACGACGGTGTCGAGCTCATGGTCTGGCACGAGGGCGCCAGCCAGGACATCGCGAACGTTGCCGGGCTGTCCATGCGGTACGACGTGCCGGTGCTGTCCGTCCACGCGCCCTGCCTGCTCATCAGCCAGCGCGTGTGGGGACCGGACCCCATGGCCAAGCTCGGCCGCGCCGTCACGGCCGCGGAGGACCTCGGCGCGGACACCGTCGTCGTGCACCCGCCCTTCCGGTGGCAGCGCCGCTACGCCGAGAACTTCGTCGACCTGGTCAGCGAGCTCGAGGACGACAGCCACGTCGCGATCGCCGTCGAGAACATGTTCCCGATGCGGCTCGACGCCTTCTTCG
>NZ_VIGV01000062.1 GCF_007858445.1 Tsukamurella sputi
CCTCGATAGAGATGGGCGTAGGCAAGGATCAGCATCTCATTGTGGGAGCGATTGATCTCTTTGCGCAGAACCTCCTCGGCCCGTTTAGTATCTCCAACATCGAGTAGACGATTGGCATATGCAATCAAGAGTGCAGGTTCATGTTGAAGGTTTTTAGGAAGGCGGCCCCATACAAGTCGTAGTTGATCTGAATCTTTACTAATTTGACTTGCATACTCAAAGAGCGCTTTATAGACACTTTCGGTGTAGTAAGTGATCTCTTCGCTAGGTGTTAAGCGGGGAAGAGCCTTCTGTAAATTGGGGAGAAGCCTAAAGAGCGCTTCATTTTTACCCTGTTTTTGAAGGGCGACCGCTAATAGAAGCGTGGCATAATAATTTTTCTCTCGCTCTAAAAGGGTATTGAGAAGTAATTCTGCTTTTTCATTCTCATCCGCCTCTAAGAGGAGTTCAGCACGCTGTACTTCTGCTAATTCTCGATCATGCTTAGAGTCAGAAAGATCGATCTCTCGTAGATAGCGATCTCTTTTTTCAATATTGCCAGAGAGTTGCGCTGCTCTTGCTGCCCCGATATAGCAGAGATTTTTGCTTTTGCTCCCTTTCGCCGCAAGTAGAAAGAGATCTTCAGCGACTGTAGGGCGATTCTCAAGTAGTGCCAGTTCAGCTT
>NZ_VIGV01000063.1 GCF_007858445.1 Tsukamurella sputi
CGTGGGGGTGGTGATCTTCCAATGCATCCTTCGCACCGAGATTGCCTGGCCTGTACCGCTTCTCGCGTTCATCGTGCTCGTCGCCGTCGGCGCCGACTACAACATGCTGTTGATCTCCAGGCTGCGTGAGGAATCCCACCGCAGCATTCGCATCGGAGTCCTACGAACCGTCACCAACACCGGCTCCGTCATCACCTCCGCCGGCCTCATCTTCGCGGCAAGCATGTTCGGACTGATGGTCGGCTCGATCGCCATCATGACCCAGGTCGGCCTCATCATCGGTGTCGGACTACTCCTCGACACCTTCGTCGTCCGAACGATCGTCGTACCCGCAATCGCCACCCTGGCCGGACCAGCGAGCTGGTGGCCAGGCAAACACGGGTGACCCGAATCCACTGCGCCCGCATGACGACGAAACATAACGGTCGGCACGCGGCCCGTCGGCCCCACACCCAGCTCGCTATCTGATAACGCACACCGTAAGATCGACAGATTAAATAACTGGATGACGGTCGCAGGACTTGGTCGTAAGACCGCGGGCGTGTGCTTCGCGCCAGGCGGCGGCGAGGTTGTCGGCGCGGCTGTGCCAGGTCATCTCGCCGAGGTACTCGGCGTGCTTCCTCGTCGCATCGGTCCACCGCAGCTCCGCGTACAGGCGCCGGT
>NZ_VIGV01000064.1 GCF_007858445.1 Tsukamurella sputi
AGTAACTGAAAAGTTAAGTAGAGACTACGTCGCAGGCAGGAGGCATCAATCACATTGATAATGACATCAGGATCACCATCGATTAGATAACCGATTGTCGCTTTCTCCTCCATCGAAAAGGCACTAAAGGAGTAAGTTCCGGGGAGATCAACAAGTTCGATCTCTGTCGCTTGATAGCTCAATCGAGTGCTCTTCTTCTCCACGGTGACGCCGGGATAGTTAGCGACATGTTGTTTAATGCCGCTCATCATATTAAAAATTGTGGATTTACCGCTATTCGGTTGTCCTGCTAAAGCTGCTTTTATCATTGCCCCACCCGCTCAATCTCAATCTTTTCTGCTTCTTCTCGACGAAGCGTCACGAAATAGCCAAGGATCTCCACCTCAAGAGGATCAAGCAGGGGTGCTGAACGCACCATCAACACCTCGGCACCGGGGATAAATCCCATATTGAAAAACTTCTGCCGTAACGCACCATCCGTATGAACGGCCTTAATAATCGCCCGCTCTTCTCTTTGCAATTGATTCAGCGCTAAAACCTGTTCTTGAGACATTTTGCACCTTTATTTAATATGAAAATATAATGGTAATGAGAATCATTCTAGTTAGCCCTTTTTAATAATGCAAATAATTCTTAAATGTATTTGATAGCTATTTCTTATT
>NZ_VIGV01000065.1 GCF_007858445.1 Tsukamurella sputi
TGACGGTCATTGTCGATCACGGAGTGCACAAGGTGTAGATCTCGGCGGTCGCCGTAGCATTAAAAAAAAACCGGCCCGTGGTGTACAAGCACTTCGAGGATTCGGCGGCCCTGCTGCGAGCATCGCTGGCCCGAGAGGAAGCGCGCGCAATCGCCCAGTGCTACGACGCCGCACGGCGGGCGCGAACGCAGGGAGGGCAGGACGACGTTGCACTGGCCCTGTACGCGAACCTACTGGACATGTTCACCGACTCGCCCGACCTCTGGCGAGCCATCCTGCAACTGGTCGACAGCGCGACGCCCGCGTTCCGGCTGGCCGTCGACCGCGGCCGCGAGCAGGCAGCAGCAATCGCTGAAAACGTGTTGACGACGGACACACCGGACGACGGTGCCGACCACCAGCTCTACGCAAGGATGATCGTGGCGATGGTGATCGAATCCGGCAGGCTACTCCTGACCCGGCCCGACACCTTCACCAAGGACCGCCTGATCTCCGGTGCGAGCCGTGCGATCCACGCCTACCAGCCGTGATTACGTCACTGTGACGTATTGGCTCTGCGGAGAAGGAAGGAGCTCCGGAGGAGACGCCATGGATCGGGGCCGCCGGATTCGCCACCGAAGATCACCCAACGAGGGCCCGACCACGAGCGGGCACAGCGCC
>NZ_VIGV01000066.1 GCF_007858445.1 Tsukamurella sputi
TGCGTCGCCCTCCTGACGCTGATCCTGCTCGTGGTGCTCTTCCCGGGCGTCTTCGCCTTCGGCAAGGACCCGCACGAGGCCTCGCTCGACCGCTCGCTCCTGCCGCCCAGCGGCGAGCACTGGTTCGGCACCGATCTCCAGGGTTACGACATCTACGCGCGCACGATCTACGGTGCCCGCGCCTCGGTCCTGGTCGGCGTGCTCACCACGATCGCTGTGGTGGTGATCGGCGGCCTGCTCGGTGCCACCGCCGGCTTCTACGGGGGCTGGCTCGACTCACTGATCGCGCGCCTGTCGGACATCTTCTTCGGCGTCCCGCTCATGCTGGCCGCTGTCGTGGTGATGCAGATGGTCACCTCGCGCACGGTCTACTCGGTGGTGCTGGTGTTGACGATCTTCAGCTGGCCGCAGATCGCCCGCATCGCGCGATCGGCGGCCATCTCGATCCGTAACGAGGAGTTTATCGACGCCTCGAAGTCCCTGGGCGCGTCCAAGGTCAGGACGCTCTTCACGCACGTGATCCCGAACTGCCTCGGTCCGGTGATCGTCGTCGCCACCGTCGCGCTCGGCATCTACATCGTCACCGAGGCGACGCTGTCCTACCTGGGCATCGGCCTCCCGGCGAGCGAGGTCTCGTGGGGCATGGACATCGCCGACGG
>NZ_VIGV01000067.1 GCF_007858445.1 Tsukamurella sputi
CTGAGAAGGATCTTGATATTCAACACTCATCAATGCGCTCCAGGGTTGAATCGATTTTAGAGGATCGCCATCTTGATTCTTACGCTTACTATATTGCCCTTTTATGTGAAATTTCCAACTCTCAGAGAGCCCAAATAAGGGACCATTCAATGTCGCATTCAATTCAAGTCCTGAAATATGAGCATGTGCCACATTGACAAATTGAATCTGATTGATTGATAGATAAGGTTTCGATCCCCAATCATAGGGATAGTAGGGATTGGATTCCAATTTCTCAGAGACTCGCTCATCGATAAAGTTACGATATTTACTATAGAAAGCACCTAGCCCTATTTCTGTATACTCATTTTTAAATTGATAAGTGATCTCTTGGTTCAGCGCCGTCTCTGGTCTCAATTGCGGATTTGGCATAAAATGGTTCATTCCGCCCTTACCAAACTCAAAGAAGAGTTCCTCAATTTTAGGGGCCCTAAACCCCGTACTGATACGATAACCTATCTGCTGTTCCGGTGTTATTTGATAATTAATTCCTAATTGCCAAGAGATTTTAGAAAAACTTTTTTTCTCGCTATCAAAACTGACGGGAAATTTATTACTGCCATCCATCTGTGGAGAATATTGGTAATGATCATAACGCGCCCCTAATGCTAGAGATAATT
>NZ_VIGV01000068.1 GCF_007858445.1 Tsukamurella sputi
CGTGGTGGCCACCAGCTGCGGGGGCGGCGAGAGTACGACCGGTGCGGCGGGCGGCCCTACGAACCTGTCGTGGACCAAGTTCAACGGCGTCGAGGTACCTGTCGCCGACCAGGGTCCCAAGAACCGCACCGAGCCGGCCCCTACTGGGTACGAGCGGGATAGCGCCGGCGCCGCCCTGGCGGCGATCAACGCTGCCACCCGCAACGGCATCGCCCGCAACGACAACACCGGGCAGGGCGAATGGATCGCGGTAACGCGCGACCTCATCGCCCCAGGCCGGGGACGGGACTGGTGGATCGCTCAGCGGATCCGGATGAACACGACCACCGTCAACCCCACTCTGGCGCCCACGGTGATGGCCTACAAGGTCACCACCTTCACCAACGACGGCGCCAAGATCGACGTCTTCGCGCGCCAGACCGACAGCTCGCTCACGGTCAACCACCTCGAGGTGGTGTGGACAGCAGCGAACGACTGGGGCCTGGTCATCCCAGTACCGCCCTGCAAGGCAGGCACGGAGACCACCCCGACCGCGCTGCCAGGGCAGGTGACGCCGCAGGCGACCTGCCAGCCCGATCTCTCGAAGCTCCCGCCCGCCATTGAGGCCGTCAAGGAGATCCCGAAGGATGCGGTGCAGCTCCGCAGCGCGTAGCTGCG
>NZ_VIGV01000006.1 GCF_007858445.1 Tsukamurella sputi
CGGAAACGATGTTCACGAGCAACCATCAGGTGGGGCCAGATCAAACCGTCGCAACACCACCGGCGAGTCGCAAACGGGGCCAGGTCTAGCCGTCGAGCCGGGGCCTCTTCAAGCTGTCATAGCCAGGTGTGCGTGTCCTGGCAGGCTGGTCCGTATGGCCGATGAGGTGAGTGAGGATGACCTGGCGGGGATCCGCGCGCGGTTCCTTCCCGGGTGGTGCGGGTCCCTGGATGTCGGGCCGGGCTGGTACCGGCTGATCGTCGATCTCGACCGGGAGCTGGGCGCGATCGACCCCGATTACCAGCTGGTGCAGGTCAAGGAGAAGTTCGGTGGGCTGCGGTACTACGTGGAGCTCGAACCGGACCGGCCCCGGCCGGGCTTCGACGAGTTGATCCGGGCGGCTGAACGACGGTCGGAGCGGACCTGCGAGCAGTGCGGCCGCGGTGGCGGCCTCACGCGCCGCGGAAGCTGGGTCCGGACCCTATGTGCCGCGGACGCCGCGGCGAGCGGATTCGTCCCCGACGAGGCCGCAGCCGACTAGAAGATCGGTGCGGGTCTGGTGCACGGTGGTCAGTCGCGGGTGTCGCGCAGCGGATGGTCGGCGATCCGGGTCCACGGCACCGTCGCGTCGTGATCGTCGAATGTGAGCGTGATGCCGACCTCGCGGACGCCGGCGGCGGTGAGGTGACGCTGGAGTGCGGTGAGGACCTCGGCGGTCGTGCCGGCGCCGACTTCTGCGGCTGTCGTGGCCACTGCTTCGTCGAGTAGGTGTGCGGCCGTGCGGTACCGCTGATCGATCAGGTCTATCTCGGCGGTGATGGCGTCCACCCGGGCCCGCCGGTCCGGGTCGGCGAGAATCCGCGCCAGCCGCTCATTGCCGGACACGAACCGCACCTCGTCGCTACTTTCCGTCATGGTCGTCAGCATCCACGCTGGGCGCGACGTTTATCCGGGTGGACAAGTGCACCGGGCCGCGCGGATCATCGCCTTGCGTGGACGAGACGACTACCGGCACCGATGTGGGAGCGATACTCGATGAGCTGGTCGGGCCCTTCTACGACGCCGAAGGTGTCACCGGGTACCTCGGTCTGGACGGCGATGACCTGGCGCGGATGGTCGCGGCGGAGCAGGTGATCTGTGCGCCGCTGGCCGGCGGCACCCCGGTATTCCCTGCGTGGCAGTTCCCCGACGGCCGCCGGGTGGATGAGTGGCTGCTGACCATCTGGCAGACCCTGCGGCGCGCCGCCGAGCCGTGGACGGCGGCCGGCTGGATGTGCGCGCCGTCAGCGGACCTCGACGACCAGACGGCGATCACCTACCTCACCCGCGGCCCGCGTGATCCCCGCCGCCTGGATGTCGTCCTGGCACGGGCATCCGAGGACAGCGCCCACTGGATGCAGTAGGGCGCGGCATCAGAGCGGTTGGTTGATACCGGTTTCGGCGGACTCTTCGGCGAGGACCTTGGCCGTGAGACCGCGGGCGTGTGCTGCGCGCCAGGCGGCGGCGAGGTTGTCGGCGCGGCTGTGCCAGGTCATCTCGCCGAGGTACTCGGCGTGTTTCTTCGTCGCATCGGTCCACCGCAGCTCCGCGTAGAGCCGCCGGTACTGGCACCGGAGGACCACCCGCCCGAGAGCGTCGGGTGCAGTGCGGATGACGCGGTTGTGGCGGCCGCCTGCGGCGTCGTCCTGCTCTTTGGCCTGCACCGCCTTGTTCGAACCGCGTGGGACTCGCCAGTGGTGGTCTTTGACCGCGTCCTTGCGGTTCCAGCCCCATCGCGACATCCCCGGCGGCCCGCTGTGTTAGACGACGGTCAGGTGCCGGCTGCCGGCGGTAGCACCTTCGGGTGCACCGAACAGGCTGGTGCGGCGGTCGGGGCTCAGCAGTGTCAGGGCGTCGAGCTCGGTGGTGCTGTATCCGTCGGTGGCGAGTTGGGCGAGGACATCGCGGGCGAGCTCGGGGGTCTCTGCAGGGACACCGGGCCGGGCGCCGTACATCCGGCCGGTCTCGTTGAGCAGGCGGAACATCGCCCGGTACTGCCGGTCGGAGAGCACGCCACGCTCACGGGCACGGACGACGAGCGAGGACTCGCTCACCCCCCAGTCCAGGCGCAGCTCGTCGAGCTCGTGGACGGTCCGGGTCGAGACCCGGTCCAGCGCCGGGCCGATGTCATCGACCGGCGCGAGGAACTCGGCAGCGAAAACATCCGCCCGTCGTTCGGTTTCGGCTGGGCTGACCAGGGTCATCGCATCCATCACCAGGTGCCCGAGTTCGTGCGCGAGGGTCATGCGCATCCGGTCCGGCGGCAGGGCAGAGTTGACGTACACCAGGTGCGGGTGATGCGCGGTGGCGCGCAGGGTGACCGCGTCGATCTCGCGGTCGTGGAAGTCCTCGACGACGACGAAGACCCCGGCCCCTTCCAGCAGTTCGACCATTGATCGGATGGGCCCGGCGATCCGCCAGAGCCGGCGTAGAACCTGCGCGACGGTGATCTCGCCGAGCTCGGCGGCGTAGTCCCCGGGGTCGAGATCCGGCAGCGCCAGCGCCGGATCGAGGTCGGTGTGGGCCACGACCCGACCGAGCCGCATCGCGACCAGGTTGGCGCGCGCCCAGACGCGGTCGCGCTTCCACTCCGCAGTAGTGGCGTTGGCGCGGAAGTGCGTGCCCTGCGCAGGGGAGCGCTCGAACGCGACGCACAGAGCATCCACTGGGCATTGCAATGCCCGCGCGTAGTCGTCGAGCGCCTTACCCGCCAAGGGCAGCGCACCGGCCTCGACCCGGGTGACGTGCGATCCGGAGACCCCGGCCTCCTCCGCGAGCCGCTTCTTCGACCAGCCGTGCGCCAGTCGCGTCAGCGCAACCATCACCGGGTTCGCCTCGGCCTGCGAGAAGAGTGCCGTCACCCAGATCGCCTCCATATCCCTCGATCGGTCCCTGCGCTCCACGCTATCGCTGCAGCACCGCAAATCCGTGCAGAAACACCGTGTGAACTGCGATTTTCCTACCGGCCCGGTTATCTGCACCTGAGACGCAAGTGACTGGTGTGACGCCCATCTCGTGCGCGAGATCGAGCCGAGCCGGTGTGGACAATTCTGCAGGTCACGGCGTGTTGTCTACCTGAGAACTGTACCACGTTAGGCAAAATTCCACGCAAGTAATTACATCGAGAGGAGACAGATCGTGACGACACTCATGGACGACCTCAACCCGCTGCAGGGAACGGTGTCCCGGAAGGAGGCGCAGCGTATCCTGCGTCCGGTGACGATCGGCGTCGGCGCGCTGCTGCTGGCCGCAGTCGATCACTGGAACACGCTCATGGCGGAGCAGCCGGCGCACCTGCGGACGGTGCTGCAACCGCTGCTGCGGGGCAGCCACGTCGCGGCGTTCGTCTCCGCCGGCACCAACGTCTGGCTGAGCACCCAGGGGATGCATCCGCCCGGACACCTGGTCAAACGGCCCTACCAGTGGTCGGAGGTGAGCAGTCACGGCCGCACCTACCTGGCGATCCATCACAAGGAGATGGAGGGCACCAACACCCGGCGCAAGGCGTTCATCAAGCAGGATTCACAGACCCTGCAGCTGGTGGGCGATCCCACGCACTGCGAACTGACCTGGGACTACGACGCGGCCACCGATTCGCACGTGCGGCGGATCTGGGTCAGCGCCCCTGGCGTGCACTGGGAACGGTTCGAGGTGCCGATGGATCGGGTGCAGGAGCGGTACGCCTCCTGGCGCAAACGGGACGTACGGTGGCTGCCCGGGCGGCTACCCGCCGACGACCTCGTCGGCACCGAGGATCTCGTACGCGATGAGCAGGATCGGCGGCGCACCGACATCAAGACCCGCCGGCCGCGCCGCGACGACGTCATCGAGGACCAGCGATGAGGGCCGCCGCGGTCACTGTTCACGGGGTCCGGTCGTGGACGGTCGTCGACGACCAGGGCCTGCCGGTGCCCGAGATCGAGCAGTTCCTGCACTGGCAGCGGGCGATCGGACGTTCCCAGAACACCGTCCGCTCGTACGCACGGCACTTGAGTCAGTTCTACCGCTGGCTCGCTGCCCGGGGAATCTCATGGGATGAGCTGGATTTCCATCAGCTGTGCGATTTCGTCGCCGTCCTCACCGCAGGACTGCCGCCGCTGCCGTCACGGTGCGGGGGCCGTGCACCCGGCACCGTGAAAGCGGTCAGTGCCGCGGTACGTGAGTTCTACGAGTTCCACCGCGTCGAGGGCCGGGGACCGCAGAATTTGGTGCTGACCCGCAATCCGTCGAAGTTGCCGCGGCGAGCGCACAGCTTCCTCGCCCACCTCGAGCAGCGCCGTCCCCGCGAGGTCTCCCGCCTGGCCCGGCCCGACCGGCAGCCGGCCGAGACGGTACAGGTGATCGACTTCGAAACCGACTTCGCCAAGCTGCTCGCCGCGGCGTCGACCACCCGTGACCGGCTGCTGCTGTCGGCGCAGTACGACCTGGGCCTGCGGGTCGGCCAAGCGCTCGGCCTGCGTCACGGCGACCTGAACCCGATGCGCCGACAGGTGGTGATCTGCCGGCGCGACGACAACGCCAACGGCGCCCTGTCGAAGCAGAAGACCCAGTTCATCGTCGACGCGCCGCGGCGGTTCTTCGACCTGTATGCCGCGTACCTTCTCGGTGAGGTCGCCCACGTCGACAGCGATTACGTGTTCGTCAACCTCTCCCGCCCACCCGTCGGTGGTCCGATGACCTACTCCAACGCTTACCAGCTCATCGAACGGATCGGCGCCGCCGCCGGGATCGACGATCTCAACCCGCACATGCTCCGCCACACCCACGCCACCGCCCTGGCCAAGGCCGGATGGACCTCCGCCGAGATCGCCGCCCGCCTCGGCCAATCCCACTCAGCGAGCGCCGACGTGTACATCCACCTCGCCAGCGACGACCTCGCCGAAAAGCTCCGTCACACCGAGCATCTGGTCTGGCGTGAACCGCAGCAGCACCGCGTGAAGGGAGACGGCGATGGCACGCGGTAACGGCGAGCGCGCCCGGTCGGGGCGCAACGATATCTCCGCTCTGCAGGTGCCGGACGGGCCCTGGTGCGCGCCGACGTGGCCGGTCGTCGATGTCGCCGGCGACCGCCGCCGCGCCGCCACCGACCCCTGCGCCGTCATCGAGTGCAACGGCGAACGGTACTGGCTCGGCGGCCCCGGCGGACGCGCCGGCGCCACCTCGGGGCTGTGCTACGCCCACTACTTCCAGTGGTTCCGTGCCGGACAGCCCGCCGACTTCGACGCCTGGGCCGCCATCAGCGCCCTGCCTGTCGGCGCGACGCGCGGCCGGCCTGCCACCACCCAGGCGGTCGACTTCCGCCGCATCCCAGCGGCTGCTGCTGACGAAATCCGGTTCGTCGCCGCCACCAAGATCGGCCGCGGCGACTGGACCCCCAACACCGGACTGCGCCGCGTCCTGATCGTTCTCATCGACGTCGCCGACGGGCGGATCACGAGCTCCCTGACCGAACGCCCCGTCGACGACTGGCTGCTGCTGTGCCGGCAATACTGGCCCTACACCAACTTCGACTCCCTCTGCGCGCCCTACATCCGCAGGTTCTTCCGGCTCCTGCACGGGGCCACCGACCCCGACCCGTGGGCGGCGGACCACTGGCGATGGCGCGACGGATTCGAGTTCGTCCTCGACACCACCCAGGCCGGGGCGACACGAACCGCCGTCGACTGGGCCACCGTCCCGGTGCCCTGGCTCAAGGACGCCGTCAAACGCCTCGCCCGCCAACAGCTGTCCACCTCCAGCATGTCCTGGGGAACACTCACCCAGTGGCTGCGCGCCACCCGCCAACTCGCCCAGTTCCTCACCCTCGACGGAACCGTCCCCGAACCATCGGTGGTCACCAGAACGGTGTTCCTCGACTACCTCGAATGGACCCGCCGCCCCGACACCAAGGCGAACCCCCAACTCGCGAACACCGCCGCCTACCTGCTGGAAACACTGCGCGACTGCGGACTCGTCAACGACCTGGGATCAGCGGTCTTCCTGCGCCGCGGCGAGAACGTCCACCGCAAGACCCGCCGGCCGAGGCCCTTCCCACCCGACGTCATCGAACGCATCGATACCCTGATCGTCGACAACCCGGACACCGATCCCACTCTCCGGGCGATGATCGCCACCACACGATGGGCCGGGTGCCGCATCTCCGAACTCGTCAGCCTCCCGATCGACTGCCTCCAACACAGCGACCAGGGGTACTGGATCGAATACTGGATGACCAAAACCAGTGCCTGGCGCCGGTTTCCCGTCCCCGACAGTCTCGCTACGATTATCCGCGACCAGCAGACCCGCGTCCGCGACACCTACGGGCCCGACGCCGAACACCTCTTCCCCGGCGCCCGATCCCGCGCCGCCGCCGGCCGCACCCAGCCCTGGTCCACCAGCGGCCTACGGCACCGCCTCGCCGCACTCTTCCGCGAGCACGACATCACCACCTCCATCACCACCGGCGAGAAGATCTCCGGAGGCGACGTCCACCGCTTCCGCCACACCATCGGGATGAACCTGCTCAACAACGGATGGACCCAACCGGAAGTCCGCGACTTCCTCGGCCACCACAGCGACACCATGACCGCAACCTACGCCCGCATCACCGACGACACCCTCGCCCGGAAAGCCCGGCAATTCTGGGACACCAACCCCGACAACGGCGCTGACGCCACCGTCGAGCGACTGCGAGCCCGCTTCACCACCGCACTGCCGAACGGGTTCTGCACGCTCCCCGCGACGCAACGCTGCGAATTCCGCCCGAACCCCTGCATCGACTGCTCCTTCCACGACCCCGGCGGCCGCACCTTCCTCGGCGCGCACATCACCCACCGCGACCAGCTCAAACAACTCGCCGCCCAAGCACAGGAAAACGGCGACAGCCAGGCAGCGGAACTGAACAAGAGCATGCTCGACAAGGTCACCAAGCTCATCGACGAAATCAGACCAGACGCGCAGGAACCCAGGTGAGCGAAGGCGACCGCGATCACCGCACAGCCCGCCTCACCGCGGCCGCCGCCGCCCGCACAACCAGCGCGACCGCCCGCGCACGCCGAGCCATCACCCGGCTGCACAACACCGGACACCCCGTCACCTTCGTCGCCGTCGCCCGAGCCGCCGACGTCTCAACCAGCTTCCTCTACAAGCACCCCCAGCTCCGACAGGAAATCGACGCGAAACGCGGCACCGCCCCCACTGGAACCGAACGCTCCACCGCCGCCAGCGCGGAATCCCTCCGCACCAAACTCGCCACCGCGATCGACCGCAACCGTCAGTTGACCGAACTGCTCGAGCAACTACGCACCGAGAACGAGGCGCTCCGCAGCCGACTCCTCGACCTGGGAACCCGGCCACCGGCCACGCAAGAAGCCCGTCGAGGAGAACCTGCAGATAACCCGACCACCACAGGGCCACAACAGCCACGATGACCCCCGTCAGCCACGTCGCGGACAGTCAGGAGGCTCCTATAGATATCGAATCTCCTAGGCTCCACAATCACTTCGTATGCGATCACAGGCGGTTTCCGGTTCATCCGGGAGCCGCCTTCGTCGTATCCGGTGGTTGGACTGAGACGGGGAGGCTTCCTGGGCTCAACGCGTGGCGAGAACGAGGGCCGCGGTCGGATCCAGCGCGGGCAGCGCCGCGATCAGCGCGGAAGCCGGAGTCACGTCGTTCGCCGAGCGGAGCACACCGACGAGACGGCCGTCGGCGATCGCAGGTGCACCCTGATCTCCGGGCTGCGCCATCGGTGGGGACGTTCGCAGCGTTCCACCGAGCGTGCGCCCGTAGTCGAGCACCTCCCGTTCGGTCCGGCTGTTACCTCCGTCCACACGGACGACGACGCGTTCGGTCGTGGCTGCGAAGCCTGCGAGAGTCGATTCGATGACCACCTGGGGATCCAGACTGATGGCAGGCATGTGGAATGCCGGCTCGGACGGTGAGGAGGGCGCCTCGAGGAAGCGATCCACGATTCCGATCCGGCGCCCGTCGAAGGTGTACACCTGCTGCCCCGAGGCTGCGGCACACGCATCACCCGACAGTGCCCATTGCCTGCCGGACGACGTGCGCGCGAAGAAGGACACGGTACACACGCGGTCCGATGTCTCGCCCGCGAAGCGGATCGGGTCGCCGGGCCGGAGGCGGACGGCGACACCGTCGGGGACGGTGCCGACGGACACCCGCGGAGCATCGCACCAGATCGTGATGAACGGCGGCAAAATGCAGGTGGGGTTCTTCATCGCGCCCGCGGGGACGACCGGGACGGAACGCGCAGGGGTGCCGATCATCGCCGAACCCGCTCCCGGGGAGGGCTCGGCAGTGCCGTCCAGGTGCGCCGAACAGCTCCCCGACGCGACGAGAGCAGCAGCGAACGCCAGAGCATTCACGGTCCGACATCGCATAGTGCGGATCGTAGACCACGTGCCGCGAGGTGCCGGCGAAAGCACGCCGTTGAACGTCTGGACCTGGGGCGATGCCGGGACCTCAAACTTGACCTACTCTTTACTCAGTGACCCGCGACCCGTCGGGCCCGAAACAGAGAGATTCGATGAGACGCGCCTCGCGCAAACGACGAAGACCCGGAACCGCTGAACCCGAGCCCCCGAACGGGGCAGCCGCGTGATCACCCTTCTCACGGTCCTCGCCGGCATCCTGGTGGTTCTCGTGATCACCGCCTTCACCGGCTACTTCGTAGCCCAGGAATTCGCGTACATGGCGGTCGACCGATCGCGGCTCACCGCGCGCGCCGCCGCGGGTGACGAGGCCTCGGCCCGCGCCCTGCAGGTCACCAAGCGCACCTCCTTCATGCTCTCCGGCGCGCAGCTCGGCATCACCGTGACGGGCCTGCTCGTCGGCTACGTCGCGGAGCCCATGATCGGGCAGGGATTCGGCACGCTGCTCGGTGGCGTGGGCGTCCCGGCCGCCGTCGGCATCGGCATCGGCGCCGTGGTCGCCGTCGGCCTCTCGACGGTCGCGCAGATGGTCTTCGGCGAGCTCTTCCCGAAGAACCTCGCCATCGCCCGGCCCGAGCCCGTCGCCCGCAGGCTGGCGCTCTCCACCACGCTCTACCTGCGCGCCTTCGGCTGGTTGATCCGGTTCTTCGACCAGGCGTCGAACCTGCTGCTGCGTGCGGTGAAGATCGAGCCCGTGCACGACGTCGAGCACTCCGCGACCCCGCGCGACCTCGAGCACATCGTCGCGGCCTCGCGCGACGCGGGCGAGCTGCCGCGGGAGCTGTCGACCCTGCTGGACCGGATCCTGGACTTCCCGGACCACACCGCCGAGCACGCCATGATCCCGCGGTCCCGCGTCGACGTGGTGCGGGCGGACGACTCCGCGGCCGCGGTGCTCGACCGGATGGCCGACGGTCACACCCGGTATCCGGTGATCGGGGAGAGCGCCGACGACCTGATCGGCGTCATCACGCTGCACGACCTGCTGAGCAATGCCACCGGCGACGCCCGCTCGCGCTGCCGGCCCGCCGTGGTGGTGCCCGGCTCCATGCCGCTGCCCACCGTCGTCGCGCAGCTCGCCGACGCCGGCCAGGAGATGGCCCTCGTCATCGACGAGTACGGCGGCTTCGACGGCGTGGTCACCGTCGAGGACATCGCGGAGGAGCTCGTGGGCGAGATCGACGACGAGCACGACGGCGCCGACCCCGCGCCCGCCGTCCGCGAGGGCGCCGGCTGGCTGCTCCAAGGCGATGTCCACCTCGACGAGGTCGAGCGCCTGCTCGACGTGGAACTCGAGCCCGGCGATGCCGAGACCCTCGGCGGCGCCGTCACCGCGCGGCTCGGGGCGCTGCCGCGCGTCGGCGACACGACGGACCTGCCGCTGCTCCCGGACCCGGTGTGGGCCCCCGGTAAGGCGCCGGCCGCGCTCCGGGCGGAGGTACGCACCGTCGAACGGCGCGTGCCCGCGACCGTGCACCTGAGCCCGGTCACCGACGACGCGGCGGAGGCCCGCGATGAGTAGCCCCTGGGTGGTCGTGGCCGTCACGGCCCTGCTGATCGCGGCCAGCGCCTTCTTCGTGGCCGTCGAGTTCTCCCTCATCGCCGCCCGCCGGCACCGGCTCGAGGATCAAGCCGCGCACAGCGCGTCCGCGCGGGCCGCGCTGCGCAGCTCCTCGGAGCTGTCGCTGCTGCTCGCCGGCTCGCAGCTGGGCATCACGGTGTGCACGTTGGCGCTCGGCGCGATCACCAAGCCCGCGGTCGACGGCCGGCTGACACCACTCCTCGCCGCCACCGGCATGCCCGGCTGGATCGCCGACGTGGGCGGCTTCGTGCTGGCCCTCCTGATCGTCACCTTCCTGCACCTCGTGGTGGGGGAGATGGCCCCGAAGTCGTGGGCCATCGCGCATCCCGAGCGCTCGGCGATCCTGTTGGCCCTGCCGATGCGCGCCTTCATGACGGTCTTCCGGCCGCTGCTGATCGTGCTCAACGAGGCCGCCAACCGATGCCTGCGCCGGGTCGGCGTGACCCCGGTGAACGAGGTGGAGACCGGGCAGGATCCGGCGGCGCTGCGGCACCTCGTCGAGCACTCGGCGACCGTCGGCGCACTCGACGAGCAGCACTCCGGGCACCTGACCAGCGCGCTCGAGCTCGAGGCGCTCACCGTCGGCGACATCGCCCGGTGGGACGTCGCAGCCTCGACGGTGCCCGCGACCGCGACGCCGGAGCGGATCCGCGCCGTCGCGGACCGGACCGGGCACCTGCGCCTGCTCATCGACGACGGCGCCGCCCTCGTGGGCGTGGTGCACGTGCGCGACAGCCTCCGCGCCGCGCCCGCGGCGACCGCGCGGGAGCTGATGCGCCCGGTGCTGATCCTCGACGCCGCCGAACCCGCCTACGCCGCGCTCGGCACCATGCGGGACTCGCGCACGCACCTCGCCGTCGTCGAGCGCGACGGTGCGCGTGCCGTGGTCACCATGTCCGACCTGCTCGGCAGGTTGATGCCCGTCTGAGCGCGGCGTCCGGCCCGCGGGGTTACACTTCGCGGGCCGGATGCGGAATCCCGTAGGGGAGCGGTCGCGCCACTGTGAAGCCAGACCCGCCCGGCATGCCCGGGCGACCGGGCACCGTCGGAACCCCACTACCCGGGCGCGAAACCCCGGACGAAGGAGCGCCCGCTCATGGCGAACGCATCTACCACCGCCCATGCGGGCGATCTCTCGCTGCACGTCTCCCGCCGCGCGGTGTGGCTCTCCGCGACCCTGATCCTCGCGGTGCTCGCCTACTACTTCATCGGCATCGACCAGGGCGCCGTGTCGGTGTTCGGCAACGACATGCACGTGCACGAGTTCTTCCACGACGCCCGGCATTTCCTGGGCTTCCCCTGCCACTGATCGGGGAGCACCTGTGGAGAAGCACGTCATCGCCCGCGGCGCACTCGCCGGGGCGATCGGAGGCCTGCTCGCATTCGTCTTCGGGCGGATCATGGTGGAGCCGATCATCGGCCGCGCCATCGACTTCGAAGAGGCCCGCAATGCGGCGGAGCACGCCGCGCACCCCGGCATGGCGATGGACGAGCCGGAGCTGTTCACCCGCGCCGTTCAGCAGAACGTCGGGCTGGGCGCCGGCCTGATCCTGTTCGGCATCGCGATGGGCGCGCTCTTCGCAGTGGCCTACTGCGTGGCGGCGCCGAAGCTCGCGCAGTGGACGCCGCGATCGGTGGCGCTGGCCGTCGCCGGCTCGCTGTTCGCCGGGATCTACGCCCTGCCGTACCTGAAGTACCCGCCGAACCCGCCCGTCGTGGGCGATCCGGAGACCATCCGGGAGCGCACCGGCGCCTACCTGCTGATGGTCGCGATCTGCGTCGCGCTGGTCGCGGCCGCGTGGGTGATCGGCCTGGCCGCGGTGCCGCGCCTCGGCGCGTACGGTGCGGCGCTGGCCGGTGGCGCGGTGGTGATCGTCGGGCTGATCCTGGCCTGCGTGCTCCTGCCGGCGAACGCGCCCACCACCAAGGGCTTCGACCCCGACGACCTGTACTGGTTCCGGACCTACTCGTTCCTCGCACAGGCGATCCTCTGGGCCGCGATCGGCCTCGTCGGCGCCGAGTTCCTGCACCGGCTCACCGTGCGCAAGGGTGCCGCGGCGCGCGAGTCGGTTCCGGCCTGAGGTCTTCCGCACGAACGACGCAGCGGCGGCATACCCTGAGGGTATGAACCGCCGCTGCGCTCTGTGCTGGGTGGCCGCGCTGATCTCGATCATCGTCTCGGCCACCGTCCACTACCGCGGAGGGAGCGGCGGCCTCGACGGCCTGTTCTTCGTGATCGCGCTCGCCTGGGCGCTGCTCGCCATCCAGGCCCACCAGCCCGCCGGCTGGCGCGGCTAGGAGCCCGGGTTCGTCACTCGCCCTTCTTGCGGGGATCCTCCTCGGTGGGCGACTCGACGGCCGCCTCCTCGCTCTCCTCCACCTGCTCGAGCTCTTCGACGGGGGACGGCGCGCTGTCGCCGGTCGCGCCGCTGGCCGGGCGCACGCGAGGCGGCTCAGCAGCGACGGGCGGTGCCGACGGGGTGCGCAGCAGCTTGAAGGCCACGCCGCCCACCGCCAGCACCAGCGCGACCACCGCGCTGATCAGCAGCGGCCGGCGCCAGGCCGGACGGGACGGCGCACCGTCGGACAGGGTGATCGCCTGCTCGGGATCGACCTCCGCAGGGGCCAGCCACGACCGGACCAGGCGGTAGATCGCGGCCAGGGTGCGTCCCGTGAGGGAGAGGCCGAGACCGGTGAGGGCGCGGGCGATGTTCGCGGGGCCGACGACGCTCTGGCCGAGGCCGGAAACGAGTCGCTGGACGTTGGAGGGGCCCGACGGGGCCGTGAGCGCGTCCGTGGCGGGCGCGACATCGAGCGCGGGGGTGGAGGCCATCGGTGGAGGGATCCTTTCAGGCGGACGGGACTGCGTCTTTCCACCGCCGATTCTTATCCGATCTTCGCGGGTTCGCACTTGCAGAAAATGGCAGAATGGCGGTGTGACCAACTCCAACGCTACCGCCCACGTGACCCTGCACACCTCTGAAGGCGACATCCGCATCGCGCTGTTCGGCAATCACGCTCCTGTGACCGTGGCGAACTTCCTCGGCCTCGCTCAGGGGACGAAGGACTACACCACCACGAACGCCTCCGGCGGCACGTCGGGCCCGTTCTACGACGGCTCGATCTTCCACCGCGTGATCGACGGCTTCATGATCCAGGGCGGCGACCCGACCGGCACCGGCACCGGCGGACCGGGGTACGACTTCGTCGACGAGTTCCACCCGGAGCTGCGCTTCGATCACCCGTACCTCCTCGCGATGGCGAACATCGGCCGCCCGGCCACGAACGGCTCGCAGTTCTTCATCACCGTCGGCAAGACGCCGCACCTGAACAACCGCCACACGATCTTCGGTGAGGTCGAGGACGAGGCCAGCCGCAAGGTCGTGGACGCGATCGGCGGCACGCAGACCGACCGCGCCGACCGCCCGGTCAAGGACATCACGATCAACTCCATCACCGTCGAGGAGTAGTCGCTCCCTCGCACGGAGAGCCCGGCCGGTGGATCCGGCCGGGCTCGCGTGTTCCCGAGGTGTGCCCGCGTGAATTTACTTCGCCTAACTGCTCCATCAGTGTGAATCGGATTCGGTGGAGAATTGTCGATGGCTCAACCAATCGTGTGACGACCGTCTCGATCCGCGCAGGTCGGTGAGGATGTTCACGGCACAAAGCCCGCTCTGAGATGGACACCCGTCGTCCGGGCTTCGTAACGTTGCCGTGATCTTGTGGAGACCAAGGCGTGACCGACATGCCGCTCCACCGGAGTCGGGAGTTCCACGAAAGTGTCCAGCGACAGTACGAAGACCATGACCCGCCGCAGCACCCGCCGCGGCACGATGCGCGCCGCCCTCGGGTCCGCCGTCGCCGTGATCGGAATCGTCGCCGCACCCGTCGTGGCTCAGGCCGCGCCCCTCCCGCAGGCGCCCGCGCCGCAGGCCCCCGTCGCGCAGGCCGCCCAGGCAGGGCCGGACCGCTCGTCGGTCGTGCAGGCCGCGCTGACCCGCGTGGGCATGCCCTACTCCTACGGCGCCGCCGGTCCCAGCTCCTTCGACTGCTCGGGTCTGGTGACCTGGGCCATGAACCAGGCCGGCGTCAGCGTGCCGCGCAGCAGCTACTCGCTGATGAGTGCGGGCACCCCCGTCTCGCAGTCCGAGCTGCGCCCCGGCGACGTGGTGATCACCAACGGCGGCGGGCACGCCGCCCTCTACGTGGGCGATGGGCAGGTCGTCGAGGCCGTGACCTCGGGCGTGCCCGTGCGCGTGGCGGGCATCCGCGGTTTCGTGACCGCCCGCCGCTTCTGACGGAGCGATCCGTCAGGGCCGCAGGGCCTCGAGCTGCTGGGCGACGAGCGTCGGCGCCTCGCCGAGCTCCCAGCGGCCGAGGAAGAGCAGATCGTCGCCGCGGCTGAGCTCCAGCAGCACCGACTCGCGACCCCAGTGGCGCGTGGTGGTGCGCTTGATCTCCAGGCCGTCCCAGGGGAAGACCTTGCGGCCGAAGGCGCCGCGGTAGACGACCCCGGCATCGTCGGCGGACAGGCGCGGGCGCAGCACCAGCACCTGTACCCCGAGGTAGATCAGGGCGAGGACGCCGACGCCGACGAGCACCATCCCGACGGGGTCCTTGATCGCCTGGAAGCCGACGGCCGCCGCGCCGAGGACGATTCCCGAGACGAGCAGCACGATGCCCACCCCGCGCGGCGCGCTCCAGTTATCCACAGGTTTATCCACAGCTGGGGATGAATGACATCGTTGTGATTTCGCTGGTCAGGGCTACTTCCACCACATCGTCATCAACAGACCGGTGATCATGAGGCCGAAACCGATCGCGAAGTTCCACGCCTCGAGGTTGGCCATCCACTCCAGCGGCTTGCCGGGCGCGCCCATGCCGTTGGGGTCCGCGCCGACGTAGTACACGAGCAGCCAGGCCAGGCCGGCCAGCATGAGCGCCAGGAACGCGACCACGAACCACCGGCCCGACGGTGCGCTCACCTTGACCGGCGTGCGCGAATCCGTGGCGGTGTTGATCGTGTAATCGGTCTTCTTCCGGACCTTCGACTTCGGCATGGCTTCCTTCTACCAGGGTGCGTTTCACCTGCCAGGTTATCGGATGTACCTGCCCGACCCCACCCCGCTAGTCTGGACGGCGTGCGGATCCTCGTCGTCGACAACTATGACAGCTTCGTGTTCAACTTGGTCCAGTACCTCGGCCAGCTGGGCGTGGAGGCGGACGTCTGGCGCAACGACGATCCGCGACTGGACGATCCGGCCGCGGCGGCCGCGCAGTACGACGGCGTGCTGCTGAGCCCGGGCCCCGGCACCCCGCAGCGTGCGGGGCAGACGATGTCGATGGTCGAGGCCGCCCGCGACGCGGGCTCCCCGCTGCTGGGCGTGTGCCTCGGGCATCAGGCGATCGGCGCCGTCTTCGGCGCGACGGTCGACCGCGCGCCCGAACTGCTGCACGGCAAGACCTCGCTGGTGCACCACAGCGGCCGTGGCGTCTTCGCCGGCCTGCCCGATCCGTTCACGGCCACCCGCTACCACTCGCTGACGGTGCTCGAGCCCACGATCCCCGACGACCTGGAGATCACCGGCCGCACGGAGTCCGGCGTGGTGATGGGCTTCCAGCACCGTGAGCTGCCCATCCACGGCGTGCAGTTCCACCCGGAGTCCGTGCTCACCCAGGGCGGGCACCGCATGCTCGCCAACTGGCTCGCCGTGTGCGGCTACGAGGTCTCCGAGGCGCGCGTCGCCGAGCTCGAGCAGGAGGTCGCCGCGGCGCTCGCCTGAGCGTCGCGCACCGTCGGGCGACGGTGACCGCCGCCCGACGGCCGGCTACCCCCGGCGGACGTGCAGGACGATCGTCGCCGACGAATCGACCCGGGAGCCCACCGGCGGGTCGGTCTTCCAGACCTGCCCCCGGTCGAACAGGCCCGACGGGGCGTCGACCACGGTGGTGATGTTCCCGTCCGAGAAGCCCGCCTGGATCAGAGCTGCGCGGGCGGCGTTCTGATCCTGGTTGATCACGTTCGGCATGACGAGCGGCTTGGCCTTGGAGACCGTCAGGGTGATCGTGCTGCCCTTGTCGGCCTTCGCGCCCGCCTTCGGGTCCTGCCCGACGACGGTGCCGACGGCGGCCGGATTGTCCACCTCGTTGACGGTCACCTTGAAGCCGGCGCCGGTGAGGTTCGCCTCGGCCTGCGACCGCGGCGTGCCCGTCACATCCGGCACGCTGACCTGCTCCGGACCCGTAGAGACGGTGACCACGATCGGCTGGTTCTGCTGCGTGTTCGTGCCGACGGCGGGGTTGGTGGAGATCACGGCGCCCGCCTTGACCGTCGGCGAGGCCTCCTTCTTCGGATCCTTCGCCACGGTGAAGCCGGCCTTGGTGAGGATGTCGCGGGCCTCCTGCTCGGGCCGGTTCGCGACGTCGGGCACCGCGGCGATCTTCGGGCCCGTCGACACCTGGAGCACCACTGTCGAGCCCTTGGCGGCGCTCGCGTTCGGCCCGGGCAGCGTGGAGATCACGTGCTCGGCGGGCACGGCGTTGTCGGGCATCCGCTGCATCTCGACGGTGAAGCCGAGCTTCTGCAGGGCGACCTGGGCGTCCGCCGCGGGCTCGCCGATCTGTGAGGTGACCGTCGCGGTCTGCTCGCCGCCGCGGCTGCTGAGCAGGTACCAGGTGGTGCCGCCGACCAGGACGAGAGCGATCACCGCCGCGGACAGCCAGAGCAGGAGTCGCGAGCGATCGTTGCTCTTCGCGGGCGCCGAGTGCCGCCGACGCACCGGTGCGGGGACGGCCGGATCGACGATCGCCGTCGGCGGATCGTCGTCGGTGGACTCGGTGCCGGTGCCGGTGGCGGCGTCCGCAGTGGCCGCGGCAGCGACGGGGGCGGCGGCCGGCGCGCGACGCCGGGACCGCGACGGCTCGGTGAGCAGCGCGTCGCGTTCCTCGTCGGAGAGCACCATGGGCGCCTCGGGCTTGCGGCCCGCGAGCACCCGGATCAGGTCCTGGCGCATCTCGCCGGCCGTCTGGTACCGGTTCGCGGGGTTCTTCGACAGCGCCTTGAGCGTGATCGAGTCCAGCTCGGGCGGCACGGTCTCCAGGATCGACGACGGGGTCGGCGGATCCTCCCGGACGTGCTGGTAGGCCACCGAGACGGGGGAGTCGCCCGTGAACGGCGGCTGCCCCGTGAGCAGCTCGAAGATCACACAGCCGGCCGCGTAGACGTCGGAGCGGGCGTCCACCGAATCGCCGCGGGCCTGCTCCGGTGAGAGGTACTGCGCGGTGCCGATCACGGCCGCCGTCTGGGTCATGCCCGCCGACGGATCGCTCATCGCCCGCGCGATGCCGAAGTCCATCACCTTGATCTCGCCCGCGCGGGTGAGCATCACGTTGGCGGGCTTCATGTCGCGGTGGACGATGCCGTTGCGGTGGCTGAAGTCCAGGGCCGCGCAGACATCCGCCATCCAGGTCATCGCGGCCTGCGGCGCGATCGTCCCGTCGCGCCGCAGCACGTCGCGGAGGGTCTCCCCGTCGACGTACTCCATCACGATGTAGGGCAGCGGACCCGACGGGGTCTGGGCTTCACCGGTGTCGTAGACCTGCACGATCGTCGGGTGGTTCAGCGAGGCCGCATTCTGCGCCTCCCGCCGGAACCGCTCGTAGAAGCTCGGATCGCGCGCCAGATCGGCGCGCAGGATCTTGATCGCCACGTCGCGCGAGAGCCGGGTGTCCCGCGCCAGATGCACCTCGGACATGCCGCCGAACCCGAGCGTTTCGCCCAGGTCGTAGCGGTCGTTGATGCGACGCGGCGGGGTTGTCATCGGTGGTGTCCGTTATCCGTCAGTTGTTGGGGCAGGGGAGGGGGATCCCGAGGAAACCGGTGCACGGCGGCTTCGTCGTCGGCTCGCCACCGGTGATGGGCGGCTCCGTCGTCGTGGGCGGCGCAGTCGTGGTGGTGGGCGGCGGCGGGGTCGTCGTCGGCTTCGTCGGAGGCGGCGGCGGGGGCGGCGTCGTGGTCGGCTGCAGCGTCGACGTCTCCGTCACCGTCTTCGGCGGCTGCGTCGTCTGCGGGGTGGGCCGCAGCGCCGTCGAGTTGCCGGTGGGCGGCGGTGCCACCGTGCCCGTCTCGGTCACGCTGGTCGACGGCAGCGGCGTCTCCGAGCCGGTGTCGCGGGTGACGAAGTAGCCGCCGATCGCCGCTGCGAGGAGCAGCAGCACGACGGAGACCCCGAGGATCGTCTTCTGGGCCTTGGTCCAGCCGCCCCCGTCCGAGTAGGACGCGGGCGCCGCGGCCCGCGGCGTCGGGCTGGAGTTGCGCGAGACGGGCTGCGGGCCCGGTCGTGACGCGGGCGGCACGATGGCCGTGGCGGCCGTCTCCGGGGC
This sequence comes from Tsukamurella sputi, assembly GCF_007858445.1. Classification (GTDB taxonomy): domain Bacteria; phylum Actinomycetota; class Actinomycetes; order Mycobacteriales; family Mycobacteriaceae; genus Tsukamurella; species Tsukamurella sputi. The sequence continues at coordinate 18,436 of NZ_VIGV01000006.1, forward strand.
GCGCGCCGCAGCGGCGGCCGCGGGGGCGGCACCGGTCCAGCCGCGCGGCATCGGCGGCCGCTGCCCTGCCTTGACCGCGGCGACCGCGTCGGCGAACTCGCCGCCGTTCGCGTACCGCTGCCGCGGATCCTTGCCCAGGGTGAGCGTGATCAGCTCGCGCACCGGCGCGGGCAGGTCACCGGGCAGGGGCTCCGGCTGGTCCCGGATGTGCTTCATGGCGACGGTGATCGCACCGTCGCCCGAGAAGGGACGCTTGCCGGCCAGGCATTCGTAGCCGACGACGCCGAGGGAGTAGACGTCGGAGGCGGCGGTGGCGTCTTCGCCGGAGGCCTGTTCGGGGGAGATGTATTGGGCGGTGCCCATGACCATGCCGGTTTTGGTGACGGGTGCGGCGTCGACGGCTTTGGCGATGCCGAAGTCGGTGATCTTGACCTGGCCGGTGGGGGTGATGAGGATGTTGCCGGGTTTGACGTCGCGGTGCACCAGGCCGGCGGTGTGGGCGACTTGCAGGGCCCGGCCGGTCTGTTCGAGGAGGTCGAGGGCTTGGGCTTGGCTGAGGTGGCCGAGGCGGCTCAGGACGGCGTTGAGGGGTTCGCCGTTGACGAGTTCCATGACGAGGTAGGCCAGGGGTGCGCCGCCGGCTTGGTCCTCGGTTTCGCCGTAGTCGTAGACGCCGGCGATGCCGGGGTGGTTGAGGGCGGCGGTGGTGCGGGCTTCGTTGCGGAAGCGGGCGAGGAATTCCTGGTCTTCGGAGAATTCGGCTTTGAGGACCTTGACCGCGACGCGGCGGTCGAGGCGGGTGTCCATGGCTTCCCACACCTGGCCCATGCCTCCGGTGGCGATGAGCCGGAGGAGCTCGTAGCGGTCGGCGATCACCGAGCCGGTCTGCAGACTCATCAGTTCCCCTGCCCGTTCACCGCGGCGCTGATCACCGCTCGTCCGATCGGCGCTGCGAGCGACCCACCGGTCGCCGCCTCGCCCTGGTTTCCACCGTTCTCAATGATGACCGCCACCGCTACCTTCGGATCGTTGACCGGGCCGTACCCGATGTACCACGCGTGCGGAGCCTCGCCGCCGCGCTGGCCCTGGGAGTGTTCCGCCGTACCCGTCTTCGACGCGATCTGCACGGGTCCTCCCGAGCCCTTCGTGTGCTGCTCGGAGGCGATCATCAACTCGCGCATCTGCGCCGCGACCTGCGGCGTGATCGCCTGGCCGAGACGCTTGGGCGAGGTGCCGCCGAAGTTCGTCAAGTCGGGCCCCTGGAAGGAGTCCACCAGGTACGGCTGCATCCGGACGCCGCCGTTGGCGAGCGTCGCCGCGATCACCGCGTTCTGCAGCGGAGTCAGCGCCACATCGAGCTGACCGATCGCCGACTGGCCCGTCTGGGCACCGTCGGACAGGGGACCGGTCACCGACTGCGCGACCCGCAGCGGGATGGGGTCGGGCGTCGAATTGACGCCGAAGTTGTTCGCCATCGCCTTGATCGCCTCTCCTCCGTCCTGCATCTTCGTCGTGGACAGATCCACGAACGCGGTGTTGCACGAGTACTGGAACGCCTGCAACAGGCTGACGGTACCGCCCGACGATTCGGGGCACGTCATCCCCGCGTAGTTCTGGAGCGTCGTGCCGCCACCGCCGGGCAGCGTGATCTGCTTGTCGGCCGTCAGCCGGGTGTTCAGATCGACGCCCTTGCCCTGCGACAGCGCCGCTGCGGTGGTGATGACCTTGAAGGTCGAACCGGGCGGGTACGTCCAGCCGGTCGCCCGGTTGTCCATCGGCTTGTCCGGGTCGTCCTTGAGCTGCTCCCAGGTCTTGCTGACCGCGCTCGTGTCGTGCGAGGACAGCGGGTTCGGGTCGTAGCTCGGGGTCGAGACCATCGCGAGGATCTTGCCCGTCGCGGGCTCGATGGCGACGGCCGCGCCGTGGCACGGGCCGTTCGAACCGCACGCCGTCGACAGCTTCTCGTAGGCGATGCGCTGCATCGTCGGATTGATCGTGGTGACCACGTTGCCGCCGCTCGGGTCGCGCCCGGACAGCAGGTCGACGATGCGCCGGCCGAAGAGCCGGTCGTCGCTGCCGTTGAGCACCGACTCCTCCGCGTGCTCCAGGCCGCTCGAGCTGTAGATCATCGAGTAGTAGCCGGTGAGGGGCGCGTACGCCCGCGCCATGTTCGCCGGGTAGGTGCGCAGGTACTTGTACCGGTCGTCGGTCTTGACCGACTGGGCCATGACCTGGCCGCCCGCCAGGATGGAGCCGCGCTGGCGCGCGTACTCGTCGAGGAGCACGCGCTCGTTGCGGCTGTCGGACCGGAGCTCGTCGGCACGGAAGACCTGCACCCAGGTGGCGTTGGCGAGCAGCGCCACCACGAGCAGGACCACGACGACGGAGATGCGGCGGATCGGTGCGTTCATACGCGCTTCACGATCTCAGTCGGCCGGTCGGGGACCGGCGCGCCGGGCTTGCGGGCGACCTTGGGCTCGCGGGCCGCGTTGGAGATCCGTAGCAGCAGCGCGATGAGCGCGTAGTTGGTGAGCAGCGACGATCCGCCGTAGCTCATGAACGGCGTGGTCAGACCCGTCAGCGGGATCAGCTTGGTGACGCCGCCGACGACGACGAAGAGCTGGATCGCCATCGTCGAGGCGAGGCCGGCGGCCAGCAGCTTGCCGAAGCTGTCGCGCACCGTCAGGCTCGCGCGGAAGCCACGGAAGATCAGCACCAGGAACAGCATCAGCACGGCGGCGAGGCCGATGAGGCCCAGCTCCTCGCCGATGGCGGCCATGATGAAGTCGGTCGAGGCGAAGGGCACCATCGTGGGCCGCCCCGAGCCGAGCCCGGTGCCGGCCAGACCACCCGTGGCCAGCGAGAACAGTGCCTGGGCGGGCTGGTAGCCGATGGTGTCGTACTTCGTGAACGGGTCCTGCCAGACCTCGACGCGCACCCGGAGGTGGGGGAACAGCTCGTACGCGGCGACGGCGCCGACGACGGCCAGGCTCAGGCCCACCACGATCCAGCCGATGCGTTCGGTGGCGATGTAGACCATGGCGAGCACGGTGAAGAAGATCAGCATCGGAGTGCCGAGATCGTTCTCGATGCCGAGCACCGCGATCGCGAGCAGCCAGACGAGCAGGAGCGGCGCGAGGTCGCGGGCGCGGGGCAGATCGACACCCAGGACGCGGCGGCCCGCGGAGGTGAACAGGTCGCGCTTGGACACCAGGAAGGCCGCGGTGAAGATGATCAGCAGGATCTTGCTGACCTCGTTCGGCTGGATGTTGAACAGCGGCGTCTTGATCCAGTTCTTGGAGCCGTTGATCTCCGACAGGCTGGCGGGCAGCAGCGCGGGCAGGGCGAGGAAGACCACCCCGCCGAGGCCGATCGTGTAGGCGTACTTGGACAGCGTGCGGTGATCGCGCAGCAATGCCAGCACGGCGACCATCACCGTGAGCCCCAGCAGCGTCCACAGGACCTGCTGATTGGCCTCCTGCGTGGTCGAGACGCGGCCGCTCTCGGCGTGCGCGTTCCCCAGGTCCATGCGGTGGATCAGGACGAGGCCCAGCCCGTTGAGCGTCGCGACCACCGGCAGGATGATCGGGTCCGCGTAGGGCGCGAACCGGCGCACCGCGTAGTGGGCCGCGCCGTAGAGCACGATGAACGCGACCATGTACTTGGCGAGATCCCAGGTCACGTGCTGCTGCTGCGCCCACTCGACGATCGCGAGCGACGCTCCCGTCACCACCGTCGCGGCGACGAGCAGGACCAGCTCGTAGGTCCGGGAACGGCGGTTCGGGTCGAGCGCTATGCCCGAACCGGGGGTGCTGACGGCCGACGTCACGACGGGCCCCCGCGGCACGGCCGTTCGGGCGTCGAGGTCTGGGTCACCACGCGGGTGACGGGGGCCGGGGGCGGCGCGAGCGTCTCGCCGGCGGGCGGGGCGACGGTGGTCGTCGGGGCAGGAGCGCTCGACGGTGCGTTCGGGTCCTGCGGGGCCTCGATCTCCGTGGTGATCGCGCACCGCTCCATCAGGTTGTCCCGGTCGATGAGGTTCCGGGCCTGCTCACGGGCATCGTCGAGCGAACTCGCGTAGGGCAGCCCGGCGAGGTTCGCCCGTCCGCGGGGCGTCAGGTCGTCGACGGTGAGCGGCGTGCAGCCCTGAGAGGCGTGACCATTGGTGGCAGGGGCGTCGGCGATGCAGACGACCTCCTGCTGCGTGCTGAGCTTGCGGCCGAACAGCGAGACCTTGACGCCGTGCGAGATCGCGATCGTGCCCTTGTCGGTGGACGCCACGAAGTAGCTGGAGTTGACGATGGAGCGGGTCACGATCAGGCCGACGGCGCCGCCGACGAGGAGGACCAGCAGCACGCCGAGGGCGATCCACTTGCGTCGCGAGCGGTTCCCGGGCTCGTCGTCCTCGACGTCGGTCGCGACGACGCGGCGCGGAGCCTTCTTCGGCGGGCGCAGCGCGGCCGCGCGGCCGGCGGCGGTGTTGGCCGGCGGGACGTAGTCCTCGTCGTCGTCGTTCGCCGCGCCGCCCACGATGGGCCGGCTCTGGCCGAAGCTGGTGTCCTCGACGCGGGCCACGACGACGGTGACGTTGTCCGGTCCGCCGGACTTGAGCGCGAGCTCGATCAGCCGGTCCGCGGCGGCGCTGACGTCCTCATCGGCGAGGGCCAGGGTCTCCCCGATGGTCTCGTCGCTGACCACGTCGGACAGGCCGTCGGAGCAGAGCAGGTAGACGTCGCCCGCCTTGGCCTCGCGCAGTGTGAGGGTGGGCTCGACCTCGTGCCCGGTGAGCGCCTTCATGATGAGCGAGCGCTGCGGGTGGGTGTGCGCCTGTTCGGCGGTGATGCGGCCCTCGTCGACGAGGGTCTGGACGAAGGTGTCGTCCTTGGTGATGCGGATCAGCTGATCGTCGCGCCGCAGGTAGCCGCGGGAATCGCCCACGTGGATCAGGCCCAGCTTGGAGCCGGCGAAGAGGATCGCGGTGAGCGTGGTGCCCATCCCGTCGAGCTCCGGATCCTCCGCGACCTGCTCGGCGATGGTCTCGTTGCCGGCGACCATCGCCTCCTCGAGCGTGTCGAGCAGATCGCCGCCGGGCTCGTCGTCGTCCAGGGGCGCGAGGGCGTTGATCATCAGCTGCGAGGCGACCTCGCCGGCGGCGTGGCCGCCCATGCCGTCCGCGAGTGCCAGCAGGCGTGCCCCGGCGTACACGGAGTCCTCGTTGTTGCTGCGGACGAGGCCCCGATCGGAGCGGGCGGCGTATCGAAGGACGAGGCTCACGGGCGCAACTCGATCACTGTCTTGCCCACGCGCACCGGAGTGCCCAGCGGGACGCGGGTGGGAGTGGTGACCTTGTTGCGGGCCAGGTAGGTGCCGTTGGTGGAGCCGAGGTCCTCGACGTACCAGTCGTCACCGTCGCGGGCCAGACGCGCGTGCCTGGTCGACGCGTAGTCGTCGTTGAGCACCAGCGTGGAGTCGTCGGCGCGGCCGATCAGTACGGGCTGCTGGCCCAGGGTGATGCGCGTGTTCGCGAGGGGGCCGTGGGTGACCACGAGGTACTTCGCGACCTTGCTGGTGCGGGAGAACAGGGCCCGACGGGGCGCCTTCGCCTCCTTCTGCCGAGGGCGCAGGCCCGAGGCGAGACGGGCGTCGGTGCGCAGGGCGCTGATGACCAGCCAGATGCACAGCCACAGCAACAGGAGGAACCCCGCACGGGTCAACTGCAACACGAGTCCCTGCACGGTGCCTCCCTCCTGGTCTCATCCGACGCACACTCGTCCCGCACCCGCTGCGCGGGCGCTGTCCACGGGTCTGCTTGCGCGTGCCCGAAGTGAAATCTACTGGAATCGCACCACGATGTCGGAGTGCCCGACGCGGATGCGGTCGCCGTCGGCGAGCTCCCAGTTGGAGACGGGCACGTCGTTGACCGAGGTGCCGTTGGTGGAACCGAGGTCGTTGAGGACCGCGGCGTAGCCGTCCCAGCGGATCTCCACGTGCCGGCGCGAGACGCCCGTGTCGGGGAGGCGGAACTGGGCGTCCTGGCCGCGGCCGATCACGTTGTTGCCCTCACGCAGCGCGAAGGTGCGGTTGGAACCGTCCTCCAGGTAGAGGGTGACGGACTGCGGCTGGTAGCCGCCCTGCGGCTGTGCGTAGCCCTGGTCGTAGGCGGGCTGCTGCTGGTAGCCGCCCTGGTCGTACGCGGGCTGCTGGGGCTGTGCGTAGCCCTGGTCGTAGCCGGGCTGCTGGTAGCCCTGGTCGTAGGCCGGCTGCTGGTAGTTCTGCTGGCCGTAGTTCTGGTCGTACCCGGGCTGCTGGTAACCCTGGTCGTATCCCGGCTGCTGGGGCTGTGCGTAGCCCTGGTCGTAGCCGGGCTGCTGGTAGCCCTGGTCGTACGCGGGCTGCTGGTAGTTCTGCTGGCCGTAGTTCTGGTCGTACGCCGGCTGCTGCTGGTAGCCGCCCTGGTCGTAGCCGGGCTGCTGGTAGCCCTGGTCGTATGCCGGCTGCTGGTAGTTCTGCTGGCCGTAGTTCTGGTCGTACGCGGGCTGCTGCTGGCCGTAGTTCTGGTCGTACCCCGGCTGCTGCTGCTGGTCGTAGCCCTGGTCGTACTGGCCGCCGTGCCGTCCCTGGTCGTATCCGGGATTGTTGCTCATCGAATCGGCTCCTGATTCTGCAGGTGGTCGCTGGGGTACAAGGTTCTGGGGGACTGCATCCGGATCCACGGTGCCGCGGGCCCGGAACTGGCCCGTGTGCAGGCCTGGTGACTGCTCGAAGTGCACGACCACGTCACCATAAGTCTGCCAGCCGTTGTCATGGATGTATTCGTCGAGGTGCTTCGAGAAGGCACGGATCGCGAGCTCGCGGTCCGCCTCGAACGTCTCCTGATCGGTGGGGGAGACGGCGATGACGTACTTGTTGGGTACCAGGTACGCCCCGTCTCCGAGGGTTTGCAGCTGATCCTCAGCCTCGCGTTGGAGAGCGGCCTCCACTTCCTGGGGGACCACCTTGCCGCCGAAGACGCGGGCGAAGCCGTCGCCCACCGCGCCCTCGAGCTTGCGCTCGAACCGCTGCAGGATTCCCATGGAACGACTTCCCCCTTCCTCAGCGTGTCGTGATGCATGTACTGACCAATGATGATAGCCGCGATCTGCGCACGACGACGTCAGCGTAACCCCATTGGTCCCAACTGTCCCTTTGGTAGCACGTACGACGGTGCTGCGGCAAGGTCGGAGCCCCAGGTAGCGGTCCGATTTCGCACCCCACGTCGAGTCGTGTTAATCTTCTCCGGTCGCTCGGGCGAGTGGCGGAATGGCAGACGCGCTGGCTTCAGGTGCCAGTGTCCTTCGGGACGTGGGGGTTCAAGTCCCCCTTCGCCCACCACGAGCAGTTCCACGAACTGCCAAACCCGAGATCACGAACTCGAAAGAGCTGGTGACCTCGGGTTTTCTCGTCTCTGAGACGCTAAGGCGATCGCGGCGGCGTTTTGAGAGTGACGCAGTCGTGCCAGACCTGCACCAGGTGCCGACCGCGCACGCAGCGTATCCGGCGTGACCAACGGCGCCGCTTGCTCCAGGGGGGTGCCGGTGGTCTGGTCCTGCGCTGCATCCGGTCGCCGGAATGGATGTTGAACCGCATCGCATTGCCGGGACGCCATCAGACGATGGATCTGCGCTTGGGTACCGGCGGAAGCCCGCCATGTCGTTGCGAGCTTGATTTACACGGGGGCTGTCGGTGACGTCGCGTACCGTCAGCGACATCGAGTCAGGTGAATGTCAGGAGATCGACGCCAATGGAGACGCTAGATAACGAGTTCGCCCAAGCAATCCGCAACGTCACTGTTAGCGGCGTCAAGCGCGACCGTGCAATTTCGGCACACACTGAGGTCCGTGCGCTACTCGAAGCCGATGCGGAATTGTGCTCGTGGGGCGTTGATTCGATCCTGATCGGCTCCTACGCCCGACAGACCGCCCGATACCCGGGCAAAGACGTTGACGTTTTCCTCCGTTTCAAGGACCTCTCTGTCCGCCACAACCCAGAGAAGGTCTACGACGCTGTCGAGCGCGTCCTCATCGCACAGTACGGTCTCAAAGACCGCGACATCGACGGCCGCGTCGCACGCCAGGCCCGGTCTCTCAAGATCGATTTCCCGGACGCCGACGACGACCTGAGCGACAACTCCTTCTCCATCGACGCCGTCCCCGCCGTCCCGTGGGGCGAACACTGGGGAATCCCTAACCGCGACCGTAACCAGTGGAATAGCGAGGAAAAGCGCTGGATCAAGACCAACCCGGTCAAGTTCGCCGACGACACCAATGCAGTCGCCGTCGCGACGTGGAGTCCGACCGTGGGCACCGGCAACGCCTACCGGCCAGTGGTCCGACTCCTCCGCCAGATCCGCCACGTCCACTTGGGCCGGCAGCGACCCGGCGGCCTGTTCATCGAGGTCGCTGTCTACTACGCATGGAAGGAGCGACTTGTCGCCGGTAGCACCTGGGCTGAACTGTTGATCTCCACCATGGAGCAGGTCGCCGAGCGGTTCGAGATGTGCGCTGAAGACGGCCTCCTCGACCCGGTGCTCGGTACGCCGATGGCACCCGGCCTCGACTCATGGCAGTGGACGGCCGCCGCCGACCGGTTTAGCCAACTCGCCGCACAGGCCCGTGAAGCACTCCACTCCGAGCGATGCCGCGCAGCGAAAATATGGCGCGACATACTCGGTAGCAACGATCGTGGTCAGGTACTCCCTCTCCCCGATGGATGCGACGCCAACGGGTTTCCCGTGGGGGCTGTCACCGCTGTTAGCGCAGTCGGGAGCAACGACCCGCGCGGGTTCGCTTACCTCCCCTGGCTCAGCCGACGTCACACGTATTAACCGTGGAGACCTACGACGACGCAGCGTTCGAACGGTTCTGCGCCGGCCTCGTCAACGAAGGGTTCTCGCCGGTACGTGACACCGGTCAGGCTAAGTGGACTGGCCCACTCCGCGAAAGCTTGCAACCACTCACTGACGCAACCCGCATGCAGATCCACTTCCATCAGGGCTGGCCGCTTCGCTACGCGCACATAACAGTCCCCCGGTTCAAGGCCGAGCACGCTGGACAGGGTGTGATCTGCCTTTGGGCTGACGACGACCCCGCCCAGATCGCTGGCCGGGACCTCCAAACTTTCTGGCAGCGGGTCGACGAATGGGCCCAGACCGTTCAGCTCGGCTTCCGCCTCGAAGACCGCGCCCTCGACGCCTACCTCCTCTTCGACGAGATCATCGGGTACCAGGCCGAATTGCCCTTCGGCGACCTCATCAGAGCAGGTACCAATGGCTACCGCGCGCCCCTCATCGCAACAACCCGAGGCGACCGTCTCCTAATGATCGAGCGGGCACCCAAAACCGCACCCGAGCCTAAGGAACCGGCCTCGCTCCGCGGAGCGTTCTACCTTCGGCGACACCTCGAGACACCTCCGCGTGACCTCGCCGGCTTTCGCGCGGCTCTAACCCGCAAGCAGACCCGCGACCTCAACCACGGCCTCGCCAGCAGGACAGACACAGCCCTTCTAGATCCCAGCGGCGGCTACGACTTCGCCGTCCTCGCCTGGCCCCGTTACGACAGCGATCACGACGCGGTAGTAGTTATCTTCAAGGGCGCCGGAGACATGCTTGAGGCGTCAGCAATTGCTGCCACTCCCAGCGACCTCGCTGCCCGACAACGACGCGCGGGGCCAGACGCCATCGCCCTCGCCGAGACGCGAATCCTCATCGCCGGAGCTGGATCCGTCGGAGGGCACGTGGCCCTCGGTCTCGCCACCAGCGGAGTCGGCACTATTCGCCTCCACGACCGCGACCACCTCACGACCGCCAACCTCGTCCGCCACGCCAGCGGCAGCCTAGGCGTCGGCTACAACAAGGCCATCGCAATGGCCGTAGCCATCGACCAGCACGCCCCCTGGACAACCGTCGAACCCAAGACCGACAACCTGCCCGACAACCCATCCCAGCTAGCCTCAAGGATCGAGGGGTTCGACCTGATCATCGATTGCACCGGCACCCTCCCGTTCACCGCAGCCGTTGCCGAAGTTTGCCGACGCACCAACATCCCGCTTATCACCGGAGCGCTCTTCCATCAAGGAGCCATCGCGCGCATACAACGCCAAGCCGATGGTGACACGCTCATCGCCGCCCGCCCCAGCGACCCGACCTACAACAACCTGCCACCGGAAAACTCGCGCGAACTAAACGCAGGATTCCTCGAATTGGGCTGCACCGCACCGGTCAACAACGCCCCACCGACCGCCGTTCTCGCGACTGCCGCCGACATCGCCCTCGCCGCAGTCGACTTCCTCACCGGCCGGTGCGACCGCCCAGACGAACGCATCCTTGTCTTCCAGCCCATGGCCGCCCCATTCGACGTGACTGGGAATCACGACCATCAACTGGGCGGGAGCGAATGAACCGCAAGGCCGCCCCCCCGATCCTTCTGCTCTCAGAATCGGCCCAAGCCACAATGCTGGGTGCGGCCGCCACCGCACACCCCAATGAGACAGGTGGCATCCTCATTGGAGTCCACACCGACGGCGGCGACCCCTGGGTCACATGCGCCATGGAGATTGCTACCAACGACCGCGGCCGCCGCCACTACAAAATCCCGCCCGGAATCACCCAGCCCAGTGTGCACGCTGCTCGGCGAACGGACCCGAGAGTTGGCTACCTCGGCGACTGGCACAGTCACCCCGCCGACGTCGGCCCCAGCCCGACTGACCTCGCAACTCTGGCCATGTACTCGATCAAGCACCCCCGGATACCGAACCCCACGCTCATCGTTGTCAGGAACACTCCGATCGGGCGTGCCCTTGACGTCCGCAGAATCGTTACCGTGGCACCCCGCCCTTGCGAGGTCCAACTCACCGGCGATCTGCCCAAATAGCTTTCATCACCCGTCACAACACAAGGCGAACAGCTCCGAGGAGTGAGAATGACCAGGAATCAGATGCCGAGCGCGAGCGGCGTCCGCATCGCCGGTGACGATTATCAGTGGCTACACGCCTGGCGATCCTGCCTGGAAGCCCTCCATGAGAATTTCGTCGGTAACAATGCGAACCCCATCGTGGCCGTCGGCGTCGAAGAATCGGGCGTCGGCAACGGAGATGACGTCGTTCTTCATCGAAAGCAACCACCGAATACCTACACACAGGTCAAGTACGCCGTCGACAACCGCACAGCGGTCAACCTGGAATACCTCGCGACCAGCGGTATCCTCCGCAAGATGCAGCAGACCTATACCGGGTTGATCGCTGACGGAACGCCCGCAGAAATGCGTCTCATCACGAACCGCAACGCCGACCCCAACGACAGCCTCGTCGCGGACCGCGACGGACGTGACGGACGACTGGTACCCAGAGCAACACAAGGCGGACCTAATTCCGACCGTGGCAAAGCCCGAGTCGCCTGGGCCGCAGAAGCCCAGACCGATGAGGAGCATCTACTCGACTTGCTCACGCACCTCCACTTCGACATCGCCTACGACCTCGATCGGCTCCGCCGAGACGTCAGCCTCCTCATGACCGCCAACGGCCTCCGCTCGGACCCGACCGCCGTAGAGCTCGGCGCTGATTGGGTGTCTAAACAAGTCATAGCAGGCCACCGGCGAATCTCGCTCGACGACATCAAGCGTGCCATCACAACCCTCGGCCTCCACGCCGGATCGCCGTGGACAACGATCTCCATCGCCACCATCACCCACGACTACCTCGCAGAACAGGCGGCCGTGAGTATCGACTGGGTCGACCGCATGAGTGGCGTCACGGACTGGACAAGAGTCGAGCCTGCCCAACCTGCATCCTGGAACGAGCTCGCGACTGACATTCGGTCGATCCCCAGCCGACTCGGTTCGAACAAGCGCATTCTCGTAACCGGTCACATGCGTCAAGCAACTGGATTTCTCGTCGGCACTGAGCTACGACGTGTCAAGGGATACGAAGTTGGCGTGCGCCAAGGCGATCAACTATGGACTGGCGAGGAACAAACAACCAGCGGGACTATCACCCACATGCGAGAAGACGCCGCGGCCGCACCTGGCACAGCGATCATCGTCAACATCGCGGCCGACGCGGCTGCCGATACTATTGAGTGGATTCGAGAGTCTGCCCTCCCTGTCTCCGAAATCCTTACCGCCACCCCCATTGCAGGTGTAGGGCCAAAGGCCGTCCCCAACGCGGCCGCCGCAAACAGCCTTGCCATCGACATTCGCGACCTCGCCCGTCGCCACGCACGAAACGGCGACCTGCATCTGTTTCTGATCGGCCCCCTTGGCGTAGCGGTACTCCTCGGACACCACTGGAACAGGCTAACCACCACGCACGTCTACGAACATCTCGGTGGCGTCGATTACACGCACGCGTTCACCGTCGAGGCGTGACCCCGGCTCCCTCGGTCCAGCATTGTGCCAGGATGGACCACTCATAAGGGTGCGAGTGAGCGCACAGTCGCGCGAGATCGAGTGACTCTTGGATCGGCCAGCCTGCTTACGCAAGCTGGTGTGTGGTGCGAACCGCATGTTCACCAGCCGACATGTGCAGCTGGCTTACGGCCTCGTCACTGCTGCCGGTGCAGTCCTGCACCACCCGCTACAGGGACTTCTACCGGTTCTGCTCCGGACGGGACAGGAAGATCGGCTTGCCGAAGGTGGTGAGGGTGTCGTCGGTGGCGTCGGTGCTGATGGCGACGGTTGCGTAGGTGCGGACTTGGACGCCTCCGATGCAGTTGTCGACGGCGATGCGGATGTCGCGGGACATGACCTGGGCGTTGGGGCCGACGACGGCCTTCTTCGCGTAGGGGATGTCCTTGGTGGTACCGGGCTTGAGGATGCCGGAGATGTTGCCGGTCTCGGTCACGGTGTCCGACAGGGTGCCGGAGAGGGATCCGGTTCCGGTGCCGGAGACGCTGCCACCGCCGGAGCCGCCGTTGGAGCCGCCCTGCCCCTGCCCGGTGACAGTGCCGGACGCAGTCACCGTCGGCGTGATCGACGCGGTGGTCGCGTTCGACAGCGACCCGCCAACGGTCAAGCTGTCCGCGGTCACGGCGCAGCCGACCTGGACGCCTGTAGTGAGGGTGGCCGACTTGATTCGACTGGTGGGCTTACGCTTCGGGTCGTTGGGGTGTTCGGCTTCGATCTTGGCCTCACCGCCTACGGAGCTGAAGCCTTCGAAACTCTGGGGCGATCGGTTCAGCGGCGGAACGGAATCGAGCTTCTCCCCGAACTTGGAAACGGTGACTTTCCAACCGTCGCGGGTGACCAGTTCACGGCTGGTGTCGGCGAACTCTCCGTCGCGGATCTGCCCGGGGACCGGGACGCGCATCCGCGGTGCGGGTGGAGGTGTGACTGCGTTGGCGGCGGGTTGGGCTGCCGCTGCCGCGGGGATCGGCTTGGGTGCTGGTGCTGGGGCAGCGATGGCGGGGCCGGCGGCGAGCGTGAACGCTGCTGCGGCGGCGCAGAGCGCGACGAGCGATTTCGATGCCGCGGACGTGCGGGTGCGTGTGCTGGTCATGTGTGAACGGTCTCCCCCTGGGTGAAGTCAATCAGCGATGTCACATCGTTAACAACAGCCCCAATAGCAACATGCGTAACACTGGTTTGGCAACCCCGAGCACGTCACACGTGTGTGTCCCGCGCGGATATTGATTGAGTGTCGAGGTGTTTAGCTGGTGAGGATGCCTGCGATGCCGGCGGCGATCACGCCGATGACGATGAGGCCGATGACGGTGGCCATGATCAGCCGGTGTGTGGTGAGTTGCCGCTGCGCGGCGGTGTGGGAGGCGTCCCAGAACGGCAGAGCTGGGCTGGGAATGTGCTCGGCGGTAGCGCCGTCGCCGAATCGGTAGGTCTGCGTTGTGGTGGTGACGATGGCTGAGGGGAGGGTGTGTAGGTGTCTGCCGCATGCGGTGAGCTGTTGCCAGGTGTAGAGGCTGTGCGGGTCGGGGTGGGTGTTCCAGCGCGCAGCATCGGCGAGCAGCGCGGTCCGGGCTTCGAGAGCGGGCCGATACTGCTCGATGAGCGGGGCGGCTCTGCCCCACAGGGTGGCGATCTTCGGGTCCGCCCACCGCACCATCGATCGGACCTGCTCGAGCTGGGCCGCAACTGCGGTGATGAGGCCGGTCGCGGAGAGCAGGTCCGCCGCGTCGGCAGGAAGCTCACCGTACGGAACATCGGTGGCCACAGGAATGCCGGTGATGGGGTCGATGCCGCTCAGTTGCAGGATCGCGGTCTTCAGTTCCGCGGTCAGCCGCGCAGCAGCGAAGGAATCACCCGCAGGCGCACTGTCGCTGCCCGACGGGTTGTCGCGGTTCTCGCCTGGGCGTGCGGGGTCGGGGTGGGCGAGGAGGAACTCAGCTGCGTCGATTCTGGCTTTCAGATCCAGCGCCGCGGCAGCGGTGGGACTCTGCTCGTCGGTGAACAGGCGATACCAGTCACGCATCGACCGCACAGGTGCTCGATCACCCGCTGGGCCATCGAGCGGGTGGTTGTGGTGTTCGCGGGTGCGGAGGGTGAGCCAGATCAGGACCGGTGCGATGGTGTCGAAGCGGTCGGGAAGGTGTCGGCCGGAGCGCCAGTTCGATAGCCGCTGGGCGGTCACGCCGTGGGCGCCGGACGTGTTCGCCGCGTCTGCGGTGTCGGCGAGGGTAGGGCTACCGGCGGCGGTGAACAGTTCCCGCAGCGCCGAGCCGAACCCACCCTCGCCGGATCCATGCGGCGGCGTCGATGACAGCGGAGGAGGTGGTGGCGGTACGGCGGGTGGTGTGGGCATCTACTTCGCCGCTGATGGTGGGCGGCGTAGTGCCTGCCAGAGGGCGGTGGCGCCGGCGACGGTGAAGTGGCTGGCGATCATCATCGCTAGCACGAAGGCAAGGAACACCCAGGGCATGCCGATCTTCGCCCCCCAGCTGTTGAGGTGGGAGACGGCGAACGAGCACCCGATCAACAAGGCCGCACCGAACAGCAGGCCGATCAGCTTTATCGCCATCGCCCGCTGCGCGTCCGCCGCCGCCTCCGCCGCGGGGTCACCGCCCACCGGTGGTGCTGCCGTGTCCGACACCTGCTGCGTCACACAAATCCCCCTCGTTCCGAGCCCCGAAGCAACCCGAGCACCACTCACTGCTGGCGAATCAACGGTTGCCATCACCGAACATCAACGCACGTTACACCCTGTCGCACCTATACGCCCCCACGGCGCCCGACAGTCCGGTAAGCCGGAATACAGACCCCCTTGAAAGGGTCTGTATTTTACAGACCCCGGTCTGTGTTCGGACACATTTATGGCCTCCCAGCTGCGGTGATGACATGTGGTGGCGGTTTGGGGGTTGACAAACCTTACTGGTGTGGTTGATTGCCGGGCATCACGCGACGAGTTCCGTCGCATCCCCTGGTTCATCCCCTCTTCGAGGAGCTTGTCGATGTCAGAAAGCAGCAGCCCCAACCCTGGTGGCTCAGCCGCAGGCGGGCGCCCGCCGCAGCCCACACCGCTTCCTGCGGGTGGCCCGCGGCACGCCCGCAACACCCCCGCGGGTGATACCGCCCAGTTCCCGGTGCAACGCCCCAACCCGAGCGGGGAGGCTGGGCAGCGACCCCAACTGCTACAGCAACGCCTGCAGGGCGCGTTCCTCACGATCATCGGCCTCGCCGGGCTCGTCGGCGGTGTCCTCTTCTCCATCGAGGCACCCCGGTTCACCCCGGTGCCGGTGGTGTTCTTGACCTTCTGGCTCGTCATGGTCATCGTCGGCCGGATCCTTTTCACCGGCCTGAACAAGCTCCGCGAAGCCGGCGTCGGAGCCCCGGCCCCGCAGCAGGTGCGCGCCGCCGCCGCCGTCGCCGGCATCGTCGTCGCGGTCGGGATGATGGGATTCGCCGCCACCACCACAGGCAGTGGTGTTGCTGCTGCGGCGCCGTGCCCCGGCGGCGGACCCGCCACCTGCGGACCCACCGGACCGGAACTGACCTTCGCTCCCCCGACAGGCCAGGCCACAGCCCCCGGACAGCAGCCAGGCCAGCAGGGCGGCCAGGACCAACAGGGCATCGCCACCTCCCCCGCGAAGGGCGGCGACAACGGCCCCGGCATCCAAGCCCAAACCCCCGAGTTCGGCACCCCCGGCCAGCAAGCCCCCAACATCCCCGGCAACGAACAACCCGGCCAAGGCGGCCAGCAGCAGCCGGCGCAGGGCCAACAGACCGGCCAGCAGAACCCGGTCCGCACGACCGCACCCGGACGCCCAGACCAGACCGGCCAGCAGCAGACCAGTCAGGCGACGCAGTCTGGACAGCCCTCCCAGTCAACGGTGACCGTCACGCAGACCCAATCGCAGTGCCCCGCTCCCGGCGCAGCCGGCAGTGGCGGCGCCCCCGGTGGCGGCAACGGTGGTCCCGGTGCGCCCGGCACGGAAGGTGGCAGCGGCCCCGACAACGGCGGTGAGAGCAAGGACGGCGCACCGTCATGGTCCTACCTTGTCGCCGAAGCCACCGGTGTCATGGCCGGCCGCAAGCGAGGCGGCACGACGGGTGGGGCAGGTTCTCCACTAGCGGGTCCGGCGACACCGTCACCCACAACATCGGATGTGCAGCCCTCGCAGCCGTTGTCGGGGCTGGTCTCACAGCGATCTGACGGGTACCAGGAGTGGACAACTGCTGACGGTCGGCAGACGCTGATCCTGGAGGAAGGCGCCGGGTCGCCGTCCAAGTACCGGTTTCAGCTACCGGTTCCGCAGGGCGGACGAGCATCGGTAAACCCTGATGGCAGTGTTTCGATCACCGACAGTGCGGGGCGCGTGGTTAACACGGTCAATAAGCCGTGGGCCTACGACATGGCCGGCCGCGATGTGCCGACATACTTCACTCTGGACGGTAATGAACTTATCCAGCACATCAATCGCCCGGTCGGCGACGACCTTCCTATTCTGGCTGATCCGAGCTACACCAACCCGCCCGACCCTGCCGGTGGAGTAGGAGCGTGGATCCCTGCTGGTGAGGGAATCTACGAGCCGGATGGGACATTGCGGGGATGGGCCAATTTCCAGGGATGGGCCACAAAGATCGACCCCCGCTACGGCTACGGTGTCCCGGTCTCCCCAGACCTCCGTAGCGGAGGTGTGCTGAAGTTCGACGGCCACGGTTACAGCCCCAGCCAAGGCACGGAAATCTACAGCGACGCCAAGCTCGGCTACGCGAACGCACTGCGAGCAGCACTGGACCGTATGAGCGCCAACGGCGGCGACTATCCGATCGCCCCTGGGTCGAAGTCCGGGGGTTCGATCAATAAGCTCATCAACAGTATCCTTCAGCAGCAGGAAGCGCTCTCTCAAAACGGCGTCGACACCACTCAAGACGGCCCGATCCAGCACATCATCATCACCAGCGAAGAAGACGTCCCCGACCTAATCCGCCAATTCTTCAAAGACCACAAGTACCTCGATGAGGAGCAGCTTGATCCGGTGCGGATTATGCATGCTCCGGACTTCACCGAGGAGTTCCCCGACTACACACCGAACCCGCCCAATGAGGCGGTCGAGGGCGCCGTCAGCGAGGGAGCACAAGTAGCGACAGAGGCTGCTACACAGGCGACCTCTGAGGCGGGTGAGACCGGCGCTCAAGCAGCCAGCACCGCCGCCAGCAGCGCGGCCGATACCGCCGCGAGTGGGACCGGATCCGCCGTCTCCACCGGCACGCAAGCGGCAACCGAGGCAGCGGAAACAGCGACCCAGGCAGGTACGCAGGCCACCAGTCAAGCCGCGAGCACCGGGGCCAGCGAGGCTACGGAGGCCCCCGCTGCCGCCTCGCAGGCGACTGAGGCTGCGGCGGCCACCGCGGACCCGAACACTCTCGAAGGGGTCAACGCAATCCGCGCCGCCAACGGCATGCCTGCACTGACAGCGGAAGAGTTCACCCCACCCAGCCAGGCCGGTATCAATGGCACTGGTCAGAGCCTGCAAGGCATACCCATGAGCGAGATGCCGAGCGCACCGACCTCCGCCGACGGCACACCCGACTGGGGCAAAGCCGACTGGTCCAAGGTCCCCCAGGCGCAACGTCCCTTCGACCCGGAAGAGCCTTTCAAGTACATGCCCCCGAACGAGGCCGCCGACGTAATCGGCGCGGCGAACCGAGGCCGAGCCAACCTCATGCGCCTCGGTATCGCCGAAGCAAGCGCCGAAGAAGCAGCCGAAGGCGAAGAGGCAGAATGACCACCAACACCCACCACCACACCGCCGCCGCCGGCCACGATGGGAGCCACGCAATGACAGCACCACAGCCATCAAATACCCCCTTGCAGGATCCCAACAAGCACTGGTATCCGAGCCTGCACTTCCGGTTCGCCGACCGAGCCGAAACCTTGGAGCAGGGTGCGGCGATCATCTCTGCGCTGCTCACCGGATTCTCCAAGATCCCCAGCTGGGGCACCGGAACCTGGACTCTGAGCGACGACCACGTATCCCTGGCCAGCCTTGACCCCACCGGGGTCGAGGCCGCCCTCGACCACTTCAACGGCCAGGACGAGCGCACCGGCTGGACCTTCCACAGCACCGCAAAGATCAGAGTCGAGTTCCGATTCGGCATCCCCGCCCGAGGACGACGGACCGGACCTGAACGCTTCCCGCATAGAAGAGACTGGAGCTGTGGTGTCTCCCTAGGGGAACCCAATGTCCCCAACGCAATACCGCCCGAGATGTACACGGGGGATGCACTCCTTGCGGCTACTGCCGTGTTCGGCGACGCCATCACCGAGCCCAACAGTATGGTCGCCGGCTACTACTCAGCCTCCCAATACGACTCTACAAAGTCCGATCGTATCCACGCGCTGGAACAGGCAAAGAAGATCGAAAAGGTGGACTGGTCCAAACGGCGCCGTCTGTCGTGGCTAACGGGCCTGCCTGTCTCGACACCAATTGACCGGTCGCTACTCCCCGACACCGCGACCACCTGGGAGCACGGTGGCCTCAACTACGTCCGCCTGTGTGAGGACCCGAGCCAGGTCACTGCCCGTCAGATCGGCGACCTCTCAGAGGCGATCGGCCTTCCCCGCATCGAGCGCATCGTCGACCTCACCGGCCTGACCAAGGAACAGGCACGCGCCTACACCGGACCGATCTTCCTCGACCTCCCCGACGCGCAAGGTTCGAGCTAGTGGGCTGGATGGTGTGGCTATGGAAGTATCGGGACGGAAAGGAAGTGCCCCTCGATCTCGATCTGGCACGTCGGATCAAGGGCCGATACAACGTCGAAGGGCTCCCCGGAACCCGCCTAGTGCATCGGGATCCACTCAATCCCCACGCCGTCACCGACATCCGGTGGCTAGCCAGGCCCCGGAGATGGCCGAGGCTGGACAACGTAGCGAGAGAACCGCAGCGCTCTGACCTGGTAGGGGGCGCGATCGGGTTGGGCCGCCGCACGGCTGTCATCGGACGACGTCGACGGGTGGTGCAACTGATTCAGCGTGCGCCGGCGGTGTAGGCGTTGCTGTCCGACGGTCCGGTTCCGGTGAGCATGATGTCGTCCGCCACCGCGTCGAGGTCGACGGCCGGGCCGGCGGTCGCGGAGTGGGCGATGGTGAGGACCGCGGCCAGTCGCGGGGTGTCGTCGGCGTAGGCGGTGGTGTCGATGGTGATGATGTCCGTTCCCGCCTTGACGACGTGCGACGCCAGGCGCGCTCCGATGCTGATCCGCTGACCGATGCGCAGTGCGCTCAACGCGGTGAACTGCTGTGCTGCGTGAACGATGCGGGAGAGATTGCAGTTCGGGATCGCCCGGCTGACGAGGGCGGACGCGGCGTCGAACATGGGGGCGGCGAGCAGCGTGACCGGCACGGGGCTGTCCGGGTCGAGGATGCCGCGTTCGGCATAGGCGATATGGGGGTCGCGCGTCGCCCGGGCGAACGCCCTGACGGTTTCGGAACTGATCTCGTACGCGTCGGGGAACCAGAGGTCCCAATCGCCGCCGTGGGGGGCGTCCGCAGCATCCTGCTGCCGGCTGTTCGGTGAGGGCACGAATCGTTTGTACTAGAGATTTCCGGCACCTGTCGCCGGTCGGAATTCATGTACACCGAAATCTAATTCGTGGCACTGCGGGGCGGCGTGGCCTGCATTACTTTCCCACCTGAAGGTCGTGTGAAACACGCGATCCATCGGCTGCCGAACGAAAGGCCACCATGCCTGAGCTGAACCCCCACTTCGAGGATGTGCAGGCCCACTACGACCTGTCGGACGACTTCTTCCGACTGTTCCTCGATCCGACGCAGACGTACTCGTGCGCCTACTTCGAGCGCGAGGAGATGACCCTGGAGGAGGCTCAGCTGGCGAAGGTCGACCTGTCCCTCGGCAAGCTCGGTCTCGTACCGGGGCAGACTCTGCTCGATGTCGGGTGTGGCTGGGGAACGACCCTGGTCCGTGCTGTTGAGAAGTACGACGTCAACGTCGTGGGCCTGACGCTGTCGAAGAACCAGTACGAGTCGGTCAGCCGTCGACTGGCGGGCCTGAAGTCCGATCGCTCCGCGGAGGTACGGCTGCAGGGGTGGGAGGAGTTCGACGCGCCGGTCGACGCGATCGTCAGCATCGGAGCTTTCGAGCATTTCACCCACGAGCGGCATCTCGCCTTTTTCGACCGCGCCTTCGACATTCTCCCCGACGGCGGCAGGGCGATGATCCACACGATCATGACCTTCGGAATGGACACTTTCCGGGGTGATAGCAAGGTCACCCGCGCCGATTTCGACTTCTTCCGCTTCATCCGCACCGAGATCTTCCCGGGCGGTGAGCTCCCCATCACGAAGTATTTCCCACTTCTTGCCGAAATGGGCGGATTCGACGTCGTCCAGGTGCAGAGCCTGCAACCGCACTACGCGAAGACCCTCGACATCTGGGCGGCGAACCTCGAGGCTGCGCGCGAGCAAGCGCTCAAGATTCACCCACAGGCCGTGTACGACACGTACATCAAGTACCTGACCGGTTGCGCGGACGCGTTCCGACGCGGTCTGATCGACGTCCGGCAGCACACTCTGGTGAAGCCGGAGCAGGGTGGACGACACCGTTCGCTCGAGGAGGTGCTGGCGTTGCACCCGGAGGTCGACTCCGCCGCCGGAACAACCGCCGCACGGTTCATTCCGTCGCGTTAGCGACGCCCCAGGGCCACTGTGGTGGCCGAACGACCGCAGGCACCCCCTGATTCGGTCCCATCCGCATCGCCCTCTGCGCCGAATACCTCATGTCCGGGTAGATCGACGAGGGAGTTCTGGTGATCGACAGACAGGCGGGGATGCTCGACGCGGTCCTGGACCGGTCCATCGTGTTCGGCTATTCGAACGTGGGCTACGCGCTCCGCAGGGCTCGGTGGCGGACGGCCGATCCGCGCCCCGGATCGCTGGCCGGGCGCTCGGTCGTCGTCACGGGAGCCACGTCGGGCATCGGGGCTGCGATCGCCGAACAGGTCGTGGGCCTGGGGGCGAGGGTGGTGATCACGGGGCGCGACGGTGCCCGTGCCGATGCGGTGCGTGCCAGAATCCTCCGGAGTCATCCGGAGAGCGTCGTCGCGGTCGAACTGGGCGACGTCTCGGATCTCGATGCGGTTCCCGATCTGGCGCGGCGGCTCGCCGTCCATGGTGTCGACGTGATCGTGCACAACGCCGGTGTGATGCCGCCGCAGTGGACCGCGGCCACCAACGGTCACGAACTCTCCCTCGCCACGCACGTCCTCGGACCGATCCTCCTGACGGACCTGCTGGTGCCTCAGCTGGCTGTCAGCGAGGACGCCCGCGTGATCTTCATGTCGTCGGGCGGGATGTACACGGCCGAGCTTCCGGTGGACGATCTCGGCTACCGCGCCGGCCGGTATCGGGGAGCCACCGCGTACGCGCGGAGCAAGTGCGTCCAGGTGGCGATGGTGCCGATCCTGGCGCGCCGGTGGGCGTCGGCGGACGTCACCGTGGCGGGAATGCACCCCGGCTGGGTGGCCACCCCCGGTGTCGCCGACTCCCTGCCGGGCTTCACCAAGCTGGCCGGACCCCTGCTGCGGAACGCGGACCAGGGCGCGGACACGGCCGTCTGGCTGGCGGCGACCGAACCGAAGCCCGAGAACGGACGTTTCTGGCACGACCGCGCCCCGCGGCCCGAGCGCTACCTGCGACGCACCGAGTTCACCGAGAGCGATCGCGCCGCTGTCTGGCGTCGGGTGTGCTCCTTCGCGGGGATCGCACCCTAGCCAAGAGCTGTTCTCGCACCACCTCACCAATCCGGAAGGCACACAGCGTGATCACCAAGCAGCACACCGTCCACACGTCGGCGCCCGCGCCCACCGTCTTCACCTACCTGGCCGACTTCACCCACGCGCAGGAGTGGGACCCCAACGCCATCGAGGTCCGGCGCCTCACGGGCGACGGCGGAGTGGGCTCGACCTACCGGGTCACGAGTAGGTTCGCCGGCGCCCGGACCGATCTCGATTACGAGCTGACCGATGCCGAGCCGTCGTCGCTGATCCGGCTGCGGGGGCACAAGAGCTCGCTCACCGCGGTGGACACGATCACGATCGCACCCACGGAATCCGGCAGCGCCGTCACCTACGCGGTCGAGTTCACCTTCCACGGCGTCTTCCGCTTCCTCGAGCCCGTCTTCACCCTGGCGGTGAACAAACTCTTCGCCGACGGGGCCAAGGGGCTGTCGGCGGCCCTGGAGAAGCTTGCCTGATCCGGCGCTGTCCGGCGGTCCGGTCAGCCGACGATCCACGGGTCGGTGACGGCGAGGACGCGTCGCCCGTCGCTGTCGGCCAGCGATACCTCGACAAAGGCCTTGGCGGTGTCAGAGGTCTGGATCCGGAACGGGATGTCCGGGGCGGTGGCGGCGTCCGCGATCGCTTCGCCGGCGCTGCTCGCCGACTGTGCCGCCGCGAACGATGTCGACGTGCGGGCGACGTAGGCGTCGAGGAGCGCGCTGTACGGCCCGGCATCGTCGGGCCGGTCGACGTTGGCGACGAACTCGCTCGCGACCGCTCCGGGTTCGATCACCCCGACGTGGACGCCGAAGGTCGCCGCGACCACCGCCAAGGACTGCATGAACCCCTCGACCGCGAACTTCGCGCCACAGTACGCGTCGGCGAAGGGCTGGCCGACCACACCGCCGACGCTCGTGACCGTGAGGATCCGGCCGTGTCGCCGCTCCCGCATGGCGGGCAGGACCGACTTCGTCAGATTCACCGGCGCCAGGTAGTTCACGTCCAGCTGCGCCTGGATCTGCTCCAGCGACAGCTGTTCCGCGGTGGCCACCATGCCGCGGCCGGCGTTGTTGATCAGAACGTCGATCTGCCCGTGATCGGCGGTCACATCCGACACCAGCTGCGCCGCGGCGGGGTGGTCGACCACGTCGAGTTCCCGGACGTCGAGATCGACGCCCGCGTCCGCGGCCAGTGCCCGCAGCGCGTCGGCGCGCGCGAAGTCCCGCACCGTCGCGACGACGGTGCGTCCGCGACGAGCGAGCTCGACTGCGGCGTGCATGCCCATGCCGGACGAGGTTCCGGTGATCAGAACGACTTCGGTCATCGTGTCTCTCTTTCGCGACGGCGGTGGAACTCGGCTCAACACCCGGGTCTTAGCGCAGGCTCAGCGGCCGGAACTCGGCGCGGACGGCGCGCGTGGCCGACATCGAGTACCGCACGCGCCACGTGGTGGTGTGATCGGCGTTCGCACACGAGTCGGTCACGCGCATCGAGACCGCGTCCCCGCCGGCCACCGATCCGCGATCGCGCAGTACGTGCTCGGCGTACTCGAGCACCAGCTCGTCGGGCCACCCCGTCGGCACCGTCACGTAGGCCGAGCGTTCCGTGTTGCTCACTCGCAGAACGATAGGGCCGTACTGCGTCGCGCGCGACCATGAGCACTGCTCAACGGTGCTACGGCTGTGGTATTGCACACGCCCCGCTCGCCCCCTGTCCCATCCGAGTGGGGCGCGGCTCCGAATGACTGGTGACAATGTTTCCTACCGAGGAGGCGTCGCACCGTATGAGCACCACGGGCCGCCAAGGCAGACCTGCGCGGATGAGCCGCGACAAGATCGTCGAGATGGCGATCGAGATCGTGACCCAGGAGGGCTACTCGAACCTCTCGATGCGCTATCTGGCCGATCGACTGGGCACGAGCACCATGGGCATCTACTACTACTTCGCCTCGAAGAACGAGCTGCTCGGCTTCCTGTTCAGCCTTCCCGACGGCGCCCTCGACGACCGCGTAGCCGATTCGCAGGATCCGTTCGAGCGCGTGGTGCGGACGTCGGAGGCGGTGGCACGGTTCCTCGAACTCCACTCGTGGGCGCTCGCGGGGGTGCTGGACGGTCACGTCGGGATCGAGCAGCTCACGCGTAACCACGGGCGGATCCTGACGGAGAGCGTTCGCGATCTCGGTTTCGACGACCGTGAAGCCGCGGAGACCGTGCGCGGGATCTGGCGGATCGTGCTCGGTGAATCCGTGATGCGTTCATCGCCGAGGCCCGCCGTCGTCGGCGCGCGCGACAGGAGCCGAGTGAGTGGCCGGGCCGGGGGCTCGACGATGCCCTCCGTGGCCGAGACGGTCGAGAGCTATCTGGCGGGCCGGCTCGCTCGGGTGCACCGGCGACTCCCCAGCGGGTGAGTCCTCCTCACACCGGTGATCCGACGCCCCGCCCGACCGCCCGGATGGCTGCGGTGGTGAAGGCCCGCATCGGCGTGGTGCGGGCGGCGAACAGGTCCGCCGCGTGGTACATCCCTGGTTCGACGACGAGTTCCACCGGCACTCCGGCGGCCTCCAACCGGCGCGCATAGTCCACGTCCTCGTCGTGGAAGAGATCGAGATCGCCGACCCCGATCCACGCGGGCGGCAGCCCGGCAAGATCCGTCCGCCGCGCGGGGGCGGAGTAGGCGGGCACCTCCCGGGTCGCGTGCCCGGCACCGAGATAGGCGTCCCACGCGAAGGCGTTCGAGCGGCGGGTCCACGCCAGGGCGCCGCGGTGGTCGGCGGGGCGCGCGGTGGTGCGGTCGTCGAGCATGGGGTAGACCAGCAGCTGGAACGCGACGGGGACGCCCTCGTCGACGGCGCGCTGGACGATTCCGGCGGCGAGTCCACCCCCGGCGCTCGCCCCGCCGACCGCGACGCGTGCCGGGTCCACTCCGAGTTCCGGCGCGCAGTCGTGCAGCCAGCGCAGCGCGGCGAAGCAGTCCTCGTGCGCGGCGGGGAACGGGTGCTCGGGTGCCAGCCGGTACCGCGCGTTGACCACCACGACGCCGTTGTCGCGCGCGATCCGGATGCACCGTCGGTGGTCGATCTCGGGGGAGCCGATGATCGTCCCGCCGCCGTGGATCCACAGCAGCGCACCACCGTTCGGCGTCGCCGGCGTGTAGACGTAGACGTCCTGCCCGCCGTCGACGGTCTCGCGGCGCACGGTCACGCCACCGCCGGAGGGTGCGGCGGCCGGTGGCGGCGGTACCGCGCGGATCGCCCTGAGCGTGAGCGGCCCCATCGAGGGCATCAGCGCGACGGCGGGATGTCGCAGACCGGGAGCGACCGCGCGCAGCGCGCGGACCCTCCGCGCTGCGACTCCGGCCGCCGCCAGTACGGGTAGCGCCAGCCAACGGGGTTTCATCGGCATCCGTTCCTTCGGTCGACGGGGATCGCGAGAGTACGACCCGGACATCACGGATCATCGCGCATTCCGGCACCGTCGTGGCCGTCCTGACGGGAATGAGGACGGTTGCCGGGCGGAAAAGGAACCGTCGGCGCACGGAGCGCCGGCGGCGACGCGATCGCATTCAGCGCGTAACAGCCATCGGGGAAGTCGCACTATATCGGGCGGAAAGACCGGATTTCTCGAGCCGCTGGTGCATGCATCGATCGGCTGCTCTTGGATGTGTTTATTCTTCTCGCGAAGATCACAAACATGATTGCCGTCAGTGGCTGTCGGATGTGGTCATCGTCGTTCCGTCGAGAAGCCGGCGGGGAGCACAGCGAACCGTCGGATCGGGCACCACCCGGCCGCGAGCAGCCCCTACGGAAGGCACGAATCCTATGAGCACGTCGCGCACCGACAGCACCACGGACTCCGAGACCGCCGAGACCGCTCCCGAGGTCGGGGCGACGGTCGTCGCCTTCGCCGGCACGGATCGCGAGGCCTCCGGCCGGATCGTCGACGACTTCGGGGAGTTCACCCCCGTCGCCACGGAGTACGACGGCGAGCGCATCGCCGAGCCCGCCCGACGGTGGGCCGTGCTCACCGAAGCCGGTGAGCTGGTCTTCGCCGACTCCGACGACCTCACCGTCGGCGACGCCGCCGAGTGATAGAAATCAACGCTTGACATATCACTGAGGGCGCACCAGACTTCGGAACCAGTTCCTACATCAATGTACGAATCGTTCCGACAGGTTGGAGCCGAGCAATGGTGTCCCTCAGTGACAGGTCGTCGACGCCGAGAGCCGGCGCGGAACCCGTCGGCGTGGAGATCCACGCCCGCAACGTCGAATTCGACTGGGACGACGTTCCCCTCGAATGGATCCCCGGCGAGCCCGTGGCCAGCGACATCGTCAGCTCGGTGCTCCACGCCGTGCTTCCCGAGGGGGAGCGCTGGTTCTGCGAGGTCTACACCGAGGCGCTGCCGTACGTGAAGGACGAGGACCTCGCCCGGACGATGCGCGGCTTCATCGGCCAGGAGGCGATGCACGCCGAATCGCACGACCGCGCCCTCGCGGAGTACCTGGAGCGCTGCGGGATCGACACGGCCCCCATGGCCCGGCAGGCCGAGTACATCTTCCGCAAGATCCTCGCGCCCAGGACCTATCGCTCCGACCGCGCGCAGTACAACGACATGGTGCAGCGCCTGTGGCTCATCGCGGCCGTCGAGCACTACACCGCCATCCTCGGTGTCTTCGCCCTCAACAACGCCTGGGACGAGTACAACGTCGACCCGACGATGGCCGACATCTGTCGCTGGCACGGCGCCGAGGAGGTCGAGCACCGTTCCGTCGCGCACGACGTGGCGAACTACTTCGATCCGAGCTACCTGCACCGCGTGCGCGCGATGCTCACGGTGGTCTTCTTCCTCGGGCTCACGCTGCACCGGTCGTCGGGTTTCCTGCTCCGCAAGGATCCGAACTTCAGCTACTCGTACCCGCGCCTGTGGTGGGAGTACCTCAAGGCCTCGCACAAGAACCTGCTGCCCAAGATCCGGCACGTCATCAAGTACACGCTGCTCTACTTCAAGCCGAGCTTCGATCCCGCGTCGATCGGTTCCACCGCACAGGCCGTGGCCTACCTCGCCACCTCGCCCGCCGCTCGCGCCGCGCAGGCCTGAGCCGCTCGATGCGGGCCCGACGGTGGCGCACCGTCGGGTCAGGAGGCGAGGACGACGGCGTCCCGGGTCCGCTTCGCGGTGTACATCGCCCGGTCGGCATCCTCGATCAGGGCCTCGAGCAGCGCGACGTCGACGTCCGGGTGCTCGTCGACGCCGACGCCGATGCTCGCGGTCACCGCGGTCCCACCCGACGGCGGCAGGGCCGCGACGGCGCGGCGGATCCGTTCGCCCAGGTCGAGGCATTCCTGTGTGCTCCGCCCGACGACCAGCAGCGCGAACTCGTCGCCCCCGAGGCGCGCGACGATGGCGTCGTCGGCGGCGCCCTCCACGCGCAGGATGCGGGCGACCCGCACGAGGACGTCGTCGCCGGCGGAGTGCCCCTGCCCGTCGTTGATCTCCTTGAAATGGTCCAGGTCGAGTACGAGGACTCCCACGTGGGCGGCCGACGGGGCGCGCCGCATCGCCCACGTCGTCCAGCGGGTGTTGAGACCCCGGCGGTTGGGGATGCCGGTCAGGGCATCGGTGCCGGCTTCGGCGGTGTCGAGCCAGGAGAAGGACATGCCGAACTGCATCGTCGCGGGCACGCCGATGGTGGCGCCGGCGAGGATCGCGGTGGCGAGCAGGGCCATGAACACCCCGTGCTCCGCGGCGATCGGCGGTGCCGAGGCGCCGATCGCGGCCGCGATCAGGACCATGCTCAGCACGAAGGCGCGGGTGGAGAGGATAAGTGCGCCGAAGGTGGCGATCATGGCGAGGCTGGCGATGCCGAGGGCGGCGCCGACGGGGTCGGTCTGCGCGGAGGTCGCGCCGTAGATCGCGATGATCGACGAGGCCACGAAGAGACCTGCCTCGCGCGCGCCCGGGATCGGGCCGACCTGCCAGCGCACGGCCCAGAACCACGCGACCGCCGCGCAGATGGTCAGGCGTACGGCGAGGGGGGCGGTCAGGGGCTCGATGTTCGTCATCAGACCGATCGACATCAGCCCGAGTAGGAAGGCGCAGACGGTGACCACCACGCGGACCAGGCCCAGCAGCGACCGGTTGCGCAGGTACGCGATCCGCTCGTCGTACGTGGGCCCGCCGTACCACCACTCGGAGACGAGGGTGGGCAGTGCGGCGAGGAGGTCCGGGCGGGCGTTCATGGTGCTGTCAGGTTATCGGTCGCGGGACGGGAGCGGGGTCGCGGATCCCGTTGTCGAGAACACCATTCAGGTCACCTCGAACCATCCCGCGGAGTATCCGCCGTCGTCGCCCCGCCCGGTCATCGCGAGCTGCATCGGCGGCACGGACACCGGGTGCGTACCCTGCGGCTTGCGCTCGTCCCACGCCACGATCACGCGCAGCATGTACCGACCGGGCTTGAGGGCCGGCAGGTCGACGGTGTCCGTCGTCTCCGACACCGGCGGGGCGGCATCGAGGTCGTGGTACGGCGTCGTCGAGACCATGGACCGCAGGTCGGGGGCACCGTCGAGCTGTGCGACCCGTCGGCCCGACTCGGTGAGCACCTCGTAGGAGACCTTCCACCGGTCGTAGGTGGGAGCGGATCCGCGGTTGGTCCAGCGCACGGAGGCGCGGAGCCCCGAACCGCCCGCGGCGACCTCGACGCGCTCCGCGGCGTACCGGTATCCGGCGTACACGGTCGCCCGCCGCCACAGCGCGTACTGTTCGTCGGTCATGCGCTCGGGCCGGCTCTGTGCGGGGAAGCCGGTGCTGGAGACCAGCGAGACGTGTCCGTTCACCACATCCCGCAGGCCGCGGCGGTAGTAGTCGAGCACGGTGCCGCCGGAGAGGAGCTGCGGCGGCCACTCCGTGATCACCGGCGCACCACGGAAGCGTTCGGCCAGCACGCCGATCAGCGGATCGCGGTTCTTGACGTACTCCGACCAGCGGTTCTCCGCCCACGTCGGCAGGATCGGCAGGGCGCCGAGCGAGTCCGACCGGACGCCGACGGGCCTGCGCAGCCCCTGCAGGTCCGGGCTGTCCCGCAGTAGTAGCCCGGCGATCGCCGGATTGCCCATGGTCGAGACGATCTGGGTGTTCGGGAAGGCGCGCAGCGTCGCACTGACCAATCGCTGCGCGGATCCGTAGGTGAGGTACTGGTCGCGGTACTGGCTGTAGTAGCCGAGCTGGGCACGACTGGCCTCGGGCGACGGTGCCGCCACCTTCAGGGTGTCGCGTGCGAAGGCCACGTGGTTCTCGCTGAAATCGCCGTAGCCCGACATCTCGTACATCGCCACGCGCTCGTCGCGGTCGTAGCGACGGCCCAGCGCCGTGATCAGCTCGGTGAACCGGTCGAGGTAGGCGGCGCTGTTCCATTCGGGCAGGACGTAGTGCACGCCGTCGGCGGTCCGGGTGGTGGTCGCTCCGGGCACGGACCGCAGCCAGTCGGGCACCATCGCCACGGTCTGGCCGGCGGTGGTCGTATCGCAGCAGGAGTCGAAGGCGGTGATCCGGAAGCCGAAGCGGCGTCCCTGCTTCGCGGCGGCGGCGATCGCCCGGTCCAGCTGGGTGAAGTCGTACCGCGCGGTGTCGGGCGCGGTGGGCGGCACGGTGGACGGGTCCTTGGGCTGCAGCGTGCGCCACGGGATCCGGACGCTCTCGAAGCGGGTTCCCGGCCACGACGGGCGGTCCCGGTTCGGTTCGCTGGCCTGGGGGAACAGACCCGTCCCGATGTTCTCGTACTGCCCGCGCATCGGGTTGACCAGGTCGGGCTCGTCGAAGCCGACGGGGCCGGGCTCGGGCGGGGGAGCCGTGCACCCGGTGAGGACGGCGAGCGCGAGCACCAGGGCGAGGACGCGCCGCGGCATCGCGGCGGCGCGGGCGGGGATCACCCCGAGGTGCCGACGCGGCGCGTGTCCCCGTCGTCGTCGCTGTCGCCGTCGATCGCGGGAAGCGGGAACTCCGATGCCTCCGAGACCGCCTCCACGTGGTCGCGCCACCGCGTCATCGCGCGCTGCTGGGCACTGCCGAGCGGACGTGCGGGCCGGGGAGCAGCCGGACGCGCGGACTCCTCGCCCTCCTCGCCGGACGTGCGGGCGATCTCGAGCCGCACCGCGCGCGCGGGGGCGTCCGCTGCCGCGGCGGCGTCCGCTGCCGCGGCGGGTTCGACGGGAGCCGCCGGTGCCGTGGGGGCGGCCGGCGCGGGTGTGCCGGCGGGTGCCGTGTCGGTGCGGTCCGTCGTGGCGATACCGCTGAGCGGGTTCGTGGCGGGGTCCTCGGCCTCCGCGGCCGCGCGGCGCCTGCGGCGGGTGTCGAGGCCGGCGGCGACGAGCAGACTGACGAGTAGGCCGGCCAACCCGGCGCCGAGTGCGAGGCCGCCCGCGTTGCTCATCGCGTTGCTGCCGATCTGGGTCCCGTCCTGCGGTTCCGTGGTGGTGCGCAGTTCGGCGTAGACGTTGGGGGCGACCCCGGCGTCCTTCTGGATGGTGTGCAGCTGATCGCGCATGAACGTGATCAGCGCCGCTGCGCCGGCCTTCGCGGCCTCCGGGCTGCCCGCCGGCATGGTGATCGTGATCTGCGGCGAGAGCTGCGAGTAGCTCGAATCGCCGGCGACGGAGGCGATCGTGTAGTGCGGCGACGCCCCGGTCTGTGCGACCAGGTCGCGGGCCTGGACGGACTGAGCCGAACTCGCCAGCACCCAGGCCAGCTGCGTGGTGCTGCCCGACAGGTTGGTGAACGGATTGAGCATCGCATCGGATGCGCCGGGCACGGACGGGATGGACGGCGGGATCACCAATACAGCCGCCTGCGTCTCGTACTGCACCGTGGCCGAGCGGTATCCCACGAGCCCACCGGCGAGTGCGCAGCCGAGCACGACCACGATGACCAGCGGCTTCGTGAGCACCCAGCGGAGGAACGCAGCGACATTCATCCGGTCAATCCCCGTTTCGTCTTGCGAAGGCGCGGGTCTCACGCACAACGTAGTGATCTGTGGAGTTGCATTCACAGCAATCTGTAGATTCATCTTACTATGAAGTGGTGAGCATCTTGAACCGTCTCGAATCGGGCACCCGGGACGCACGCGCCGAGTCGTCTCCCGGAGGGCAGGGCGGCCTGCGCACACGCAGCGCGATGCTGCTCGACGGTGCCCCGGTGGTCTGTGCGACCGGTGCTGACGTGCTCGCGCGGATCTCGCTGCGGATCGCGCAGGGCGGCGCGCGTCCGCTCGCGGTCTGTTCGGTGAACGTCGACCACCTGCACCATTTCGGACACGGACGCCGCGCCCTCGGTCGCGACGTCGAATGGCTCGCGGTGGCCGACGGTGCGCCGGTCGCCGGCCGGGGTGCGATGCTCGCGCGGCATCCCTGGCCCCGCGTGACCGGCGCGGACCTGTTGCCCGCGGTGATCGCCGCGGCGGCCGAGAATCGGTGGCGGATCGGCTTCGTCGGGGGCACGCCCGCGATGCACGCCCGGCTCGCGCCGGTCCTCGCCGAGCAGTACCCGGGACTGGATGTGGCCGGGTACTGGGCGCCCGAACGGTCCGAGCTCGACGATCCGGCGGCATCGCGACGGCTCGGGGCCGAGATCCGTGCCGCAGCCCCGACGGTGCTCGTCGTCGGGCTCGGAAAGCCGCGGCAGGAGCAGTGGATCGACGAGGTCGGGCCCGTCACCGGCGCCCAGGTCCTACTGCCTTTCGGCGCCGCCGCGGACTTCCTCGCCGGAACCGTCTCGCGCGCACCGGAGGCCTGGCAGAGGGTCGGCGCGGAGTGGCTCTACCGGCTCCTGCAGGAGCCGCGGCGCCTCGGCCGGCGGTACCTGGTGCAGGGGCCGCGTGCGGCGCTGCGGCTGCGCCGCGCCCGGATCGGCCAGGTCACATGGCCCGAAGCAGCTCGGCCAGGTGAGCTGCCATGACCCTCGTCGTGAACCGTTCCCGCGCGGCGGCCGCCGCACGGCGCCCCATCTCGATCCGCATGTCCTCGTCGAGGAGCAGTGCGCGGATCGCCGCCGCCATCGCGTCGGCGTCCCCCGCCGGCACCAGTAGTCCCGTCTCGCCGTGCTGAACGTAGTCGGCGACCCCGGGATTGTCGGTGACCACGAGGGGGCGGCCGCTGGCCATCGCCTCCAGCACCACCGTCAGGCCCGAACCGGTGACCGTCGGATGCAGGGCGATCGCCACCACCGCGGCCCGCGCGTACAGCTCGCGGATCCGGCCGTTGAGCCGCTCGGTGTGCACCGTGACCAGGTCGTCGGGGGCGTGCACGGGCAGGCTGGAGGCGAGCTCGAGCGTGGTCTCCGGC
Organism: Tsukamurella sputi; assembly: GCF_007858445.1. Classification (GTDB taxonomy): domain Bacteria; phylum Actinomycetota; class Actinomycetes; order Mycobacteriales; family Mycobacteriaceae; genus Tsukamurella; species Tsukamurella sputi. The sequence goes on from NZ_VIGV01000006.1 coordinate 50,990, forward strand.
ACCGTCCGGCGCACCTGCTCGACGGCCGCGACCAGCGTCGCGTGATCGCGGAAGCGGTCCTCTCCCGCGCTCATCACGGTGCGGCTCGTCGTCGACGGGTGCTGTTCGGCGTAGAAGTCGGTGTCGATCCCGAGGGGGACGTAATGCAGGCGCTCCGGTGCGACGTTCCACTCCCGCCCGATCACCGGCAGGACCGCGGAGCACTGCGCCCACACGGCCGCGGCGCGGGGGAGCGCGCGGGCGGCGAGGGCGCCGTGCACGCGGCCGGCCGCGGCTCGCGTGGTCAGCCAGCCGATGCCCGCCGCCACCGGTGCGCCGCCGCGCAGCAGCGCGGGTACGCCCGTCCGCTCGTCGTAGGCGAGCACGGCGTCGGCATCGGAGGTCCTGGGCGCGCCGATGAACTCGTAGCCGTCGGTGCGGTGTCGCACGGACCGCGCCACCCGCTGCACCGTCCGGGACCGGTCCTCGATGCCCGACGAGGCGAAGCGCACGTCGAAGCCGTACTCGGCCAGCTGATGGAGGCCGTACGGTGAACGATCAGGTACCTCCCCGGCGCGATGGCGCGCAGCCCAGTCGGCCGGTGACAGTCCCCCTGCCAGCGGAACCACTAGTCGCATCCGAACCTCCTCACGGCGATGAGATTAACGCCGGGGCCGAACCCTCGTTGCGCGGGCGTGCCTCGGGAGGCCGGATCGCCCGGGCGTTCAGCATGCAGTTCATCGCCCGGATCCTCGGGCTCCTGGCGTCCATCGGCACCGTCGCCGTGACCACCCGCTCGCTCGGGCTCGGCCCGTACGGGCAGCTGTCCGCGGCGATCATGTTCATCGGGCTGTGGAGCAGCCTCACCGAACTCGGCATCGGCGCGGTGATCGTGCGCCGGGTGACGGGCGGCACAGGTGATCTGTCCCGCCTGGTGCGGGTCAACGCCGGCTTCTCGCTGACCTACTGCCTGCCGCTCGGCGCCGCGGCATCGCTCACGGGGTGGCTCGTCTACCGCGACGATCCGCTGGTCGTGGCGATGATCGCGATCATCAGCGGAAGCCTCGTACTCACGACGCTCAGCAGCTGCGTGCAGCCGGTCTTCGTCACGGACGTGCGGTTCGGCGCGGTTGCACTGTCGGACCTCCTCGGTCGCCTGTTGTCCTTCGGCCTGACCTTCGTGCTCGCCCACGTGGGCGCCGACCTGTACTGGTACGCCGTGGTGCAGTTGGTGCCGCCCCTGGTGGTGCTGGTGGTCCAGGGCGGCGTCGCACGCCGGATCGTCGACATCCGGCCGATCTTCTCCGTCCGGGAGAGCTGGGAGCTGGTGCGCGAGAGCCTGCCCCAGACCGGCGTGCTGATCATCGCGGCCCTGTACTGGCGTTCGGACGGCGTGCTGCTGTCGGTGCTGAGCACGAAGGAGGAGACGGGCGCCTACAACCTGGCCTACACGGTGGCCTTCAACGCGACGGTCATCTCCACGGTCTTCCTCGCGTCCACGCTCTCCACCATGACCAATCTCTTCGCCACGGACCGCGCCCGCTTCGCGGACTTCACCGAGCGCAGTATTCAGGTGATGCTGTTCGTCGCGGCGCCCCTGGCGGTGGCGGGTGTCCTGCTCGCGCCGGAACTGGTGCGGCTGCTGGGTTCCGAGGACTTCGTCGCCGCCGGCGGTGGCACGCTGGCCCTCCTCTTCATCGCGGTCGCGATCCGGCTGGTGACCGGAACGCTCAGTCAGGGCCTGTTCGCGGCGCACGACCAGGTCTTCCTCCTCCGGCTCAACATCGTGAGCCTGCTGGTCAACATCGGCGTGAACCTGGTGCTGATCCCGCAGTTCGGCGCGCAGGGCGCGGCCGCGTCACTGGTGGTCAGTGAGCTCTTCGGGCTGGCCGTGGCGACGTGGCGGCTGACGGGCCGCACGCCGTATCGCACGCCGTGGCTGTTCCTGCTGCGCCTGGCGCCGCCCGTCGCCGTCGCCGCCGCGGTGTGCGTCGTGGGCCACTCCCTGCCCGTGCTGCTCACGGGTGCGCTGGCCGCTGTGGCGTATCTGGCCGTGAACCTGCTGCTCGGGCCGGTGCGTCTGCACGACGCCCGCGGCCTGCTCCGCTCCGAGGAAGGTGCCGAGGGATGACCGCCGAACGTGCGCAACTGCAGGGCGGCCTCCGGGCGGCGCCGCCACCGTCGGCGCCGGTTGCACGGGATCTCGCGGTGCTGATCGTGGCCTACCGCGTGCCCGAGGACGTGGGGGCATGCCTGCGCGCCGTCGCCGAGCACCTTCCCGGCGTGCCTGTCCTGGTCTGGGACAACTCGGGCCCCGCCTACCCGGGTATGGACGCCGTGCGCGAGGCGTTCCCCGCCGTCGCCTGGCACGGCGACGGCCGCAACCTGGGCTTCGCTGCCGCGGTCAACCGGCTCGCAGCGCTGGCGCCGGAGCACGATCTGCTGCTGCTCAACCCCGACGCGCTGCTCCGCGGCGACCTCGCCGGCACCCGCGCCGCGCTGGGCCGGCCGGGCGTGGCCGCCGCGGCGCCCGTCGTCGTCGACCCGCACGACGCGGACGGGCGGGGCCGGCCGTGGGACGTCGCGCACCGTCGACGGGGCCTGGTGCGCGGCCTGGTCTCCCGCGCCGGATACGCGGAGGTGCTGCGCCGCACGCCCTTCTCGGATCTCTACCCGGCGCCGCCGGCGCGGGTCGACGGCTACCTGACGGGGGCGTGCCTCGCCATCAGCCGCGACGCCTGGGAGGCGCTCGGCCCGTTCGACGAGGAGTTCTTCCTCTACGGCGAGGAGACCGACTGGCAGCGCCGCGCCCTCGACGCGGGCTGGACGCTGGAGCTGACCGACGATGCGGGCGTGGAGCATTCGGGGCACGGCACGGTGCGCGACGACGCGGTGGCGTGGCGCCGCTCGGCCGATCTGCTGCGCGCGAACATGGCGCTCAACATCGAGCACGCCGCCGGCGCCCGCGCGGCCGGCGCCTTCCTGCTCGGGGACTCGCTGCTGGACCGGGTGCAGCGCAGCAAGCGCGCGAGCCGTGCCTCCGTGCCTCGCGGCGCCCGGCCGAACGTGGTCTTCACGGTGAACCGCCTGGTCTTCGGCGGCGCCGAGCGGCACCACCTGGTGCTGGCGGGGGAGCTGCAGCGCCGCGGCTACGACGTCACCGTCGTCTGCCTGCAGCGCTTCGGTCCGCTCATCGCGGAGGCGCCGCCGGGCGTGCGGGTGGTGCGCCAGCCCTGGTGGGGCCCGCTGCTCGACCTGCCGCCCGGCCCGACAGTGCTGATCAGCGGGGACACGAACACCGAGACCGGCTTCGCGACGCTGTGGCGCGCGGGCCGCCGGGACCGGACGTGGCTGGTGGGCGCGCACATTCCGCCGGAGACCGACGGTCCGACCTACTCGGCGCCGCTCGCCACCGCGATGCGCCGTGCCGACGGTTTCGTCGCCCTCTCGCCCGCGCACCGCGACATCGTCGCGGCCCATCAGGACGTGGCGCGCCGCTTCTTCGTCGCGCCCAACGGCGTCGCGCGACGGTCCGAGCTCGACGGGGTTCCCGCGCGCCGGCCCGTCGGGGCGGTGCCGAAGCTGGTGATGCTCTCGCGGATCGTGGAACACAAGAACCCCCACCTGCTCGTCGAGGCGCTCGCCGGGCTCACCGACTTCGCCTGGGAGCTGGACATCTTCGGCGACGGGCCCGACCGGGAGCGGCTCGAGGCGCTGACCCCGCCGGAGCTCGCCGGGCGGGTGCGCTGGCGCGGCTGGTCGCCCGGGCCCGATCACGCTTTCGCGGACGCCGACCTGGTGTGCGTCCCCAGCGGGTCCGAGGCCTTCCCGATGGTGATCCTCGAGGCGATGGCACGACGGCTCCCGGTGGCCGCGTCCGCGGTCTGCGCCGTTCCGGACATGCTCGACGACGGTGCCGCCGGCGCCCTGGTGCGCGAGGTCACCGTCGAGGACTGGCGGGAGGTCCTGCGCGGCCTGCTGGCACATCCGCACGAGTGGGCGGCGGTCGGCGACAGGGGTTTCGAGCGGATGCGGGAGCACTACACCGTCGAGGCGATGGCCGATGCCTACGAGGCGGCGTTCGCCACGGTCGGGGCGGTGCGGGCGTGACGGGGCGGGTGCTGTGGCTCTCGCCGTGGATGCGGCCGTTGGCCCGCGTCTACTGCGAACAGCTGATCGCGGCGGGCTGGGAGGTGGTGCTGGTGACCTCCGACCGCCACCCCGAGTCCGACGATGCTCGCCCCTACGAATGGGTGCTGGACCCGCGCCCGAAGACGCCCGGCACCTGGCCGGAATTCGCGCGGGCGCTGCGCCGCGCGCGGGCCTTCCGCCCCGACGTGGTGGTGACCGAGATCGTGCGGGACCCGCGGTGGATCGCGCTCGCGGGTACCGCTCCCCGGGTGAATCTGGTCCACGACGACCGCCCGCACGGCGCCGACGAGGAGCTCCCCGGCTGGGAGCGCGCCCTGTTCGGGCGGTGGAACGCCGGCGCCGCTTCCACGGTCGCGTTCAGCAGGTACGTCGCGGGCGAGGTGGGCGCGTCCGCCGTTGCGCCTCTGACCAGCGATCTCGACGAGGCCCTGGTCCCGGCGTTCGTGCCGGCGGCGGACCGTCGGGACTTCCTGGCCGTCGGGCGGCTGTCCGCGTACAAGAACCTCGACGTGACGCTGCGGGCATGGGAGCGGCACGTCGCCGGACCGGGGTGGCGCGGTGACGAACTGGTGCTCATCGGCGACGGTCCGGATCGCGAGCTCGGCACGGCGGTGCGGTGGCGCCGCGGGCCCTACTCGTACGCGGACGTGACCGCGCAGCTCGCGGCGGCGAAGGGGTCGGTGGCGCACTACCGCCGCGCCTCGCAGAGCGGCGTGCAGGTGCTCGCCCTGCAGCTCGGGGTGGTGCCGATCGTCTCGGACCGCGGGGCCCTGCCCGAATTCCAGCCCCCCGGAGAGCATCCGATCGGCGTCGACGACGTGGCCGGGCTCGCGGCGGCTTTCGATGCGCTCGCCGATCCGGAGGCGGCCGCGCGCCGCGGTGCCGTGGCGCGCGAGCATTACGTGCGGACGTGTTCGGCGACGGTGTCCGCCGCCGCCCTGGGCGCCGAGCTGGACCGGGTCAGCGCGCGAGCGAGGTCCACAGCGCGCTGAGCCGCGCGTGCCACGCGGCGATGTCGAAGTCGGCGGCGCGGGCGCGCGCACCGTCGGACATGCGCTGCCGCAGCGCGGGATCCCCGACGAGGCGAGTGAGGGCGTCGGCGAGGGCGGGTACGTCGCCGGGCGGGACGAGTACCCCGTCGACGCCGTCGGTGACGGCCTCGGGGATGCCGCCGACCGGCGTGGTCACCGGCACCAGGCCCGCGGCCATCGCCTCGAGCAGCGCCATCGGCAGGCCCTCGTCGTAGCTGGGCAGGGCGAAGATCTCGGCCTTGGCCAGCAGGGCGTCGCGGTCGTCGGGGCCGAGCCAGCCGTGCACCGTGACCGCCTCCCCGAGCGGCGCCGCGGCGGCGCGCACCTCGGCGACCTCGCCGTCGCCGGCGAGCGTCAGGTGCAGCCGGTCCCGGACCTGCGGCGGGAGTGCCGCGACGGCGGCGACGAGGTCGTAGCTGCCCTTGCGCACGCCCAGCCGGCCGAGCGCCACGGCCTCGACCCGCGCGGGCCCGTCGGTGCCGCGCGACGGGGGGAGTGCCGTGGGCGGAACCGGGTTGTACAGGACCTCCACGCGTGCCGGGTCGAGCCGCAGCGCGGCGGCGTACTCGGCGGCGAGGCCGGTGCCCAGCACGAGCCAGCGGTCGGCGGGCAGTGCCGCGCGCACCAGCGCGCGGACGGGGGCCGGCAGCCGGGCCATCCAGCCGTCGAAGTCGAAGCTGTGCCCGTGCACCACGGCGGGGACGCCGCGCAGGCGCGCCGCCCACAGCAGCGGGGCCTTCCGCAGCACGCTGCCGCCGTGCGAGAGGTGTACGTGCAGCACGTCCGCGTCGCCCCGCACCACGGCGACGGTGCCGCGGGCCATCCCGGCGAGCCCCACCCGCAGGCGTTCGGTCGCGGGCGCGTCGACGTAGGTGGTCAGCAGCCGCACCTCGATGCCCGGATCGTCGATCGCGGCCATGTGCCCGATGACCGTCGCCATCCCGCCGCGGCTCGTCGGCCCGGGCGGCGCGGGGCCGACCACGAGGATCCGGGTCATCGCGCGAGCCGCCGCGGTGCCGCGGTCCGTCGCAGGGCGGGCGCCACGGGTCGCCCCTCCAGCAGGCCGTCGACGGTGCCCGCCTCCAACGCCTTCCGGTACGGGACCAGGGCCCGCGCGACCGCGTCGACGGTGTGGTCGACGTCGGCGTCGGTGTGGGCCGCGGAGATCACGAAGGACTGCCCGAGGACGCCGCGGCGCAGCAGTTCCTGCAGGAACAGGGTCCGGTAGGCCTGCGACGGTGCGCCGTCGGCGTCCCCGGTGGTGAAGACCAGGCACGAGGGCCGGCCGATCGCGCGCACCGCGTCGCCCACCCCCGCGGCCTCGGCGGCGGCGTTGACCCCGTCGGCGAGGCGGCGCCCCGCCCGCTCCATCGCGGCCACCGGATCGCCCTCGCGGTAGGCCCGCGCGACGGCACGGAAGGCGGTGAGCGAGACCGACTCCGGTCCGTGCGTGGTCGAGAGCAGGAAGACGCGGTCGTCGTCGGTGTTCAGGCCGCCGCGCTCCATGAACTCGCGCTTGCCGGCCAGCGCGGAGATCGGGAAGCCGTTGCCCATCGCCTTACCCCAGCACGACAGGTCGGGCGTCACGCCGTACACGGCCTGTGCGCCGTGCGGCGACCATCGGAATCCGGTGATCATCTCGTCCAAGACCAGGAGCGCGCCGTGCTCGTCGCACAGGGCCCGCACGGTCTCGAGGAAGCCCGGCTCGGGTTCCGCGAGCGCGGTGGCCGCCTCGAGGAAGACTGCGGCGATCCGGCCGGGATGCTCGGCGAACCGCGCGCGGAGCGAGTCGGCGTCGTTGTAGCCGAAGCGGACGGTCAGATCGCGGGTGGCGGCGGGGATCCCGGCCGCCATGTCGGTGGCGCCGATGAACCAGTCGTCGGTGGAGAAGAAGGGCTGCTCGCACACCGCCACCAGATCGCGGCCCGTCACCGCGCGCGCCAGGCGCAGCGCCGCGGTGGTCGCGTCGGAGCCGTTCTTGCCGAACTTCACCATCTCGGCGGTGGGCACGAGTTCGAGGAAGTCCTCGGCCGCGGCCAGTTCCGTCGTCGTCGGTCGACTGAAGCTGAGACCGTCGTCGAGGCACGCGCGCACGGCCTCCACCACGGGCGCGTAGCCGTGGCCCAGGGTCACGGCGCGCAGGCCCATGCCGTACTCGACGTACTCGTTGCCGTCGGCGTCCCAGACCCGGGCGCCGTGTCCGCGGGTGAGCACGGGCGGCATGAACTCGGGGTACTGGTCGGCGCCGCGGGCGTAGGTGTGCGCGCCGCCGGGCACCAGGTGGTGGAGGCGGTCCTGCAGCGCGCGGGAGCGGGTGAAGTCGGGTTCGGTCATGGCTGGGTCACCAGTCTTCCGCGGAGGGCGGGCCAGGCCTCGAGCACCTCGTCGTGCAAGTCGGGCAGGGTCAGCAGGACGGGGCCGTCGAGACTCGCGAGGTGCTCCGGCGCGACGATGGGGATGTCGGTGCCCGGCATCCGGCGCCCCTGCTTCGACGGGGAGGCGTCGGCGACGCAGGTCACGAGCGCGCGGTCCAGGCCCGCCAGCGCGAACAGCGCCACGGCGCGGGAGGCGGCGCCGTAGGCCGCGACGGTGCGGCCCGCGGCGGCGTGTCCGACGGCCCACTCCCGCAGGGCGCGGGCCTGGTCGGCGGGCGCGGCCGCGAGCGCGCGCAGGCCCGCCGGCGTACCGAGCCGGGCCTCCGACTCCTCGGCCAGGATCCGCTGGACCACCGGGTCGGCCGCGCCGGCGCCGGGCACGACGTCCGCATCGCCACGGCGTCGCACGGCCAGCAGGACGGTGCCGCCGTAGAGGTCGAACTCGAAGGCGCGGGCGGGTTCCAGGCCCGACGCGGCGAGCAGGTGCAGCAGGGACGTCAGGGTGTAGTAGCCGAAGTGCCCGTGCCGCAGCGCGGTCCACTGCAGCTGCCGGACGATGGCGCCGAGCGGCTGGTACTGCAGCAGCAGAACGCCGCCCGGTGCCAGCGCGGTCGCGCGCTCGGCGAAGGCGGCCCGCTGATCGGGCTCGTGCATGATGCCGAAGCTGTCGAGCACGACATCGGCGGACCCGCTCGTCTCGTCGAAGCCCAGCTCCGCCAGCAACGGCACCCAGGTACCGCCGTGCGGGCTGCCGAACTCGCGCACCGTCGAACCGCGGAGGAGGCCGGCGGCGGCGACGCGGGCCACGGCGTCCGCGGCCTGATCGCGCAGAGCCCGCGGTTCCACGCCGCGCGGCTCGTCGGCCACGGTGTCGTCGTCCGCCAGCTGGGCGAGACCGCACGCCGCGCACAGGTCCATCGCGAGCGGATGCGCCGATTCGGCGGGGTCGACGGGAGCGCCGGCGGGTGGGAAGGCGTCCGCCGCGGGGGCACGGCCCAGGTCGAGCACCCGGGTGAGCTTGGGGGAGCCGCAGCCGCGGCACGTGCGGGCGTGTCTCATGGCAGCATGTCCCCATGCGCATCGAGCAGACAGACCTGGCCGACGTTCTGCTTCTCGTGCCGACCCCGCACGCGGACGACCGGGGCCTGTTCACCCGCACGTTCGACGCGGCGATCTTCGACGATCATCTCGGGGAGCCGGGCGCCGCAGCACGATTCGTGCAGGACTCGCAGTCCCGCTCGGTGCGCGGCGTGCTCCGCGGGATGCATGGCCGCTCGGGCCGCGGAGAGGCGAAGCTGGTGCGGTGCGCGCACGGCGCGGTGCACGACGTGCTGGTGGACGCGCGCCCCTACTCGCCCACCTTCGGCCGGAGCCAGGCCTACCGCCTGGACGACGAGGCCTTCCACACGCTGTACGTTCCGCCGGGCTTCCTGCACGGCTTCCAGGCCCTGACGGAGGTCGCGGACGTCTGCTACCGGATCGACCGGCCGCACGATCCGAGCGAGGACCTCGCCGTGCACCACGCGGATCCGGAGCTGGCGCTGCAGTGGCCGTTGGCCGCGTCGATCGTCTCGCCGCGCGATCGGGCGGCGGGTTCCTGGGCGGATCTCCGCGGCCGCCTGGGCTGACGCGGACCGTCCGCCGGCGGGGATGGGGCGCACCGTCATCGCCGGCGCATCGACGCGTCGATGGCGCCGTCGGCCTGCAGGCCCTTGAGGACGGCGAGCCGGGTGAAGTCGTCGTGGAAAGCGCGCTCGGTGAGCCCGTACTCGGTGTAGGCCTTGTGCAGTTCGACGGCACCGTCCGGCACCGTCCACTGCGCCTCGAAGCCCAGTTCGTCGCGGGCGCGCGAGAAGTCGACCCGGTAGGAGCGCGGATCGGCTCCGGCCTCGCCCGTGATCCGCACGGCGGCACCGGGCACCACGTCGACCACGGCCTGCGCGATCTCGGCGACGGTGACGTTGTTGCGTTCCGTGCCGATGTTGTACGCGCGTGCCGAGACGGTCTCCTTCGGCGCCGTGAGGCACGTGGCGAACGCCTGCGCGATGTCCCGGGCGTGCACGAGCGGCCGCCACGGCGTCCCGTCGGAGAGCACCAGGACCTCGCCCGTGAGCACGGCGTATCCCATCAGGTTGTTCAGCACGATGTCTGCGCGCAGGCGCGGCGAGAAGCCGAAAGCCGTGGCGTTGCGCAGGAAGACGGGGGTGAAGTCGGCGTCCGCCAGGGCCGCGGCGTCGTCCTCGACCCGCACCTTGCTGATCGCGTACGGCGTGATCGGATTGAGCGGCGCCTCTTCGTCGACCAGGCCGTCGCCCGCCGCGCCGTACACGGAACACGTGGAGGCGTAGAGGAACCGGGACACGCCGGCGTCCTTCGCCAGGCGAGCGAGTCGGCTCGACGCGGCGTGGTTGATGTCGTAGGTGATCTCCGGCGCGAGGGAGCCCAGTGGATCGTTCGAGAGCGCCGCGAGGTGGATCACCGCGTCGAAGCCCTGCAGTTCCTCGACGGTGATGTCGCGCAGGTCCGTGGTGAGCGTCGGCGGATCCGTGACCGCCGGGCCCAGGACCCGGTCGGCGAAGAGCCCGGAGTCGAGGCCGGTCACCTCGTGCCCGGCTGTCCGCAGGATCGGCGCCATCACCGTTCCCAGATATCCCTGACTGCCCGTCAGCAGGACCTTCATCGGTTTCCTCCGAAATCTACGAGAGCCTTCTCCAGCATGAATCCCTCGGCGTAGGTGGAGCGGCACTGGATACCGCGCAGCCGCGCCAGGCCGAGGAAGGATTCGTCGTCGAACCAGTCGTGCGCCACCTGCGACGGGTAGTGCTCCGTCAGCAGCCGCGCCTTCGCCATCGCGGCGTACGCCGAGAGCGGGTTGAAAACGGTGGGCCGCGGGGTGTCGGTCTCCCACTTGAGGATCTCGTAACCGAGGATCAGGTGGTCGCGGAACTCCGTGGGCACCAGCTCCGCGAGCTGGCGGTGGTCCTGGTGCGCGTCCCCGCGATGCGGAGCGAAGACGATATCGGGCGAGGTGGATCGCTTGAACTGCGCCAGAAGCGATTTCTGCCGCTGCCAATGGGCGGGGGCCCGGCCGTCGGGAAGGTCGAGCACCGTGACGTGCAGTTCGGCCTCGGGGGCGAAGGCGGCCAGCGCCGCCCGCTCCTCCGCCTCGCGGGGCGTGCCCGCTCCGCTTCCGACGAAGGCCCGCACCCGGAGCCCGGGGTTCGCCTCCGAGAGCTGCAGCAGGGTTCCGCCCATGCCGATCGCGATGTCGTCGCAGTGCGCGCCGAGCACCGCGATCTCGGAGATCCGGCCGGGGGAGAGCCCGATCATCCGACGGGGGCCTTCCACACCATCCAGGGGCGATCGCCGCGCGCGTAGCCCGCGTCGAGATCCGCGCGCTCCTTGAAGGTGTCGGCCGGCTTCCAGAAACCGCTGTGCTTGTAGCCCAACAGCTTCCCCTGCTTCGACAGCGCGGTGCAGGCGTCGGCCACCAGGTCGCCGCCGGGCGGCAGGTGGTCGAAGACCTGCTGGGTGAGCACGAAGTAGCCGCCGTTCTCCCAGATCGGGAACTCGGAGACGGGGGTGATCCCGGTGACCTTGTCGTCCCCGTCCACGTCGACGCAGTGGAAGGAGGACTGCGGCGGTACCAGGAGCATCGAGGCGGCGGAGCCGGTCTCCCGCACGCGGTCGATGATGGTGTTCATCGGGGCGTCGCTGAGCACATCGGCGTAGTTCGCGAGGAAGTACTCGTCGCCGTCGAGGTAGGGCCGCACGCGCCGGAGTCGCTCTCCGATGGCCGATTCCAGGCCGGTGTCGACGAAGGTGATCGACCAGTCACGCATGTCGGCGCCGAGCAGCTCCACCTCGCCGCCGCGGATCACGAAGTCGTTCGACTCGGTCTCGCGGTAGTTGAGGAAGTAGTTCTTGATGTGCTGCGCGCCGTAGCCCAGGCACAGGATGAAGTCGGTGTGCCCGAAGTGGGCGTAGTACCGCATCACGTGCCAGATCAGGGGCCGCGGCCCGACGAGCTGCATGGGCTTGGGCACCATGTCGTCCGCCGTGTTGCGCATGCGCATGCCGTAGCCGCCGCAGAACAGGACAACCTTCATCGTCAGACCTCCTCGGCGACGGCCTGCGGCCGCGCGGTGTGCAAGTGGGGCATGGGATAGACCACCTCGGTGCCACGCTCGATCAGGGGACGCAGCTGCTCGGTGATCTCGGTCTCGAGGTTCCAGGGCAGCACGACGACCACGTCGGGCCGGTCCGCGTCGAGTCGTTCCGGGGCGTGGATCGGGATGCGCGTGCCGGGGGTGAACCGGCCGTGCTTGTACGGATTGCGGTCCACGGTGTACTCGAGCAGATCGGGCCGGATTCCGCAGTAGTTCAGTAGCGTGTTGCCCTTGCCCGGGGCGCCGTAGCCGGCCACCCGCTTGCCGGCGGCGCGGCACTCGAGCAGGAAGCGCAGCAGGTCCTGTCGGGCCCGATCGGCCAGCGCCTGCATCCCGGTGTAGCCGGACACCGTGTGCAGCCCGGCCTCCTCCTCGATCCGCAGCACCTCGCGCACGCGGTCCGACGGTGCCTGCGCCACCCCGTCGGGCCGGGCCCAGACGCGGATGGAGCCGCCGTGCGTGGGGATGAGCTCGACGTCGACGACCGTCAGGCCCGCGGTCGCGAGGGCCCGCTGCGCGCTGAGCACGGTGTAGTACTGGAAGTGCTCGTGGTAGATCGTGTCGAACTGGCCCTCGGCGACGAGCGCGAGCGCGTGGTGCACCTCGATGCTCAGCCAGCCGTCGTCGGCGAGCAGCCCGCGCAGGCCCTGGGTGAAGCCCAGCAGGTCGGGGATGTGGGCGTAGACGTTGTTGGCCACCACCAGATCGGCGGGACCGTGTTCGGCGCGGACCTGCGCGGCGGTCGCCGGTCCGAGGAAGGCGGTCACCGTCGGGACGCCGCGGTCGCGGGCGGCCTGCCCGACGTTGACCGAGGGCTCGATGCCGAGACAGGGCACGCCGGCGGCGACGGCGTGCTGCAGCAGGTACCCGTCGTTGCTGGCGACCTCGACGATGAGGCTGTCGCCGTTCAGTGCCAGGCGGTCGATGGAAGCCTCGACGAAGCGCCGGGCGTGATCGACCCAGCTCGCGGAGAACGAGGAGAAGTAGGCGTACTCGGAGAAGGTCTCCTCCGGGAGGATCAGCGCGGGGATCTGCAGCAGGAGGCACTCCTCGCAGATCCGCAGATGGAGCGGGTAGGTGGGCTCGGGTGCGTCCAACTGCTCCGCCGTGAGGAACATCTCACACGGCGGTGTGGCGCCGAGGTCGACCACGCTCCGCAGCTGCGACGAGCCGCACAAACGGCATTTCATGATGGGTTTCCGTAACTGTCGACGGGGCTTCGATGGATGAGCATAGACCTTCACAGCTTTTCTGGTTGCAAATGGTTAATGGGCTTGCGATCGCAATCATCAACGTCTACGGTGACAACCGATGATCAGTCGGATCCGACGCACGGAGCCGTGAAGACGCCGCGGCCCGGGTGTGGAAGGGCTCCAGTCCGAAGGTCGGCGAAGGACCTTGTGAACTGGGAGGATGTGGTTCCTCTCACAGGTGTTCCAGCGCCGCCCCCGAGGGCGGTCGTGAGTGTCGGTACACCCCGGCGTGCATCGCGGCCAGGAGGACCGTGACGGGTTCGATGCGAAGCGCGTTGGAGTCGGAGATTCGCAACTGCAATATGCAAATGGGCGATTCTCAATCGGCCTCGAATGCGCATTGCGGACGGATGTGAGGAGCGGGACATGTCGATCGACGTTTCGGCGACGACGCCTGCTCGCCCGGCGGAGGCACTCCCGGTGACCGTGCTCGCGTCCGAGCCCCGGCGCGCACCCGCGGTCGCCCCGATACCCCCGGCCACCTCCCCCGGCGAGGTCGCCTCTCCCGCGCCGGCGACAGCGCCCGCGCGGGCCGTCGCGCAGGCGCATCGTGCGCTTCTCGCGCGCCGGATCGCCGTGGCGGACGCCGTCGTCGCGGGTGCGGCCTCCGCTGCGGGATTCGTCGTCGGCTACGAGATGGGCGAGAGCGCCCCCGAACTGGCGGCCCTCGCGATCGGTGTGAACCTGCTCTGGTTCCTGCGGCTGTGGCGGTCCCGGCCACTGTCGGTGCCGCTCCTGCGGCTCGGCCCACCGGAACTGCGCCGCGTGCTCTCCACCGCCCAGCTCGTCTACGGACCGCTGCTGATCCTGGCCCTGCTGTTCCCCCAGCTGCTGCCGCACTCCCTCTTCTTCGCCTCGGCCCCCGTCGCCGTGCTCGGAGCGCTGCTCGTCCGCCTCCGGTTCCGCCGCCGGGCCGCCGCGGTGGCGCCCGTGCCGACGCTCGTCGTGGGTGGCTTCGCCTCGGCGAGCGCATCCGTCCGGGGTCTGCTGGCCGACGAGACGGCGGGAGCGCAGGTGGTGGGCGCCTGCCTGCCCGCGAACGACGCCGTCCTCGTCGACGTCCTCGAGGTGTCGGGGGTCCGTGTGCCCGTGGTGGGCACCGACCGCACGGTGCTGGAGGCGGTGCGTGCGACCGGGGCGGGCCTCGTAGTCCTCACCGCTACCGACGCACTCGGCCCCGACGACGTCCGAGAACTGCTGTGGAGCCTCGCCGCCGACGGCGTCGAACTCGTCGTCACCGCGGCGCTCCCCGACGTCGCGGGCACCCGTATGACGAGTGGGTCCGTCGGGCGCACGCCCATGACGCACGTCGCCGCGCCGCGGCCGGACCGGTCGCACGGCGCCGGGAAGCGCCTGCTCGACCTGACCGTCGCCACCGTCGGACTGCTGGCGACAGCGCCCGTGATGCTCGCGATCGCGGCCGCGGTCAAGCTCGACAGCAGGGGACCCGTCTTCTACCGGGCCGAGCGCGTCGGCGCCGGCGGCGAGACCTTCGCCATGATCAAGTTCCGCAGCATGTACGTCGACGCCGACGCCCGCCGCGCCGTCCTGGCCGAGGAGAACATGGGCGCGGGCCCGCTGTTCAAGGTCAAGAACGATCCGCGCGTGACCCGGGTGGGCCGGTTCATCCGCCGCTACAGCCTCGACGAGCTGCCCCAGTTCTTCAACGTGCTCGGCGGCTCGATGTCCGTGGTGGGGCCGCGCCCGGCGCTGGCCCACGAGGTGGAGCAGTATCCGCCGGTCATGCTGCGGCGCATGCTGGTCAAGCCGGGCGTGACCGGCGCCTGGCAGGTCAGCGGTCGGTCGGACCTGAGCTGGGACGAGTCGATCCGGATCGACGTGGGCTACGTCGAGAACTGGTCCCTCGGCACCGATGTCGGCATCATCGCCCGGACGGTGCGGACGGTGCTCACCTCGGACGGGGCGTACTGACGGGCCGTATCGTCGACGGGGTGCAGGAGACCCTTCCGGAGCGTCCGGAACCCGTCGGAACGAGGTTGCCCACCGACCGTCGCACCCTGGGGTGCGTCGCGCTCGGTGGCGCACTGGTCGCCGTCGCCACCACCGCGTTGTCCAACGCACCGGCGTGGCGGGCGCTGGAGTTCGACGTCCGCACGGCGGGCCTGTTCGTGGTCGCGGTGCTGGCCGGTGCGCTCTTCACCGTGCGCGCCGCCATCGGCGACCGGTGGTTCGCCTTCCTGGTCTTCGGGGTGCTCGCCGGGTTCGGCTCGGTGGGCGTCTACTGTCTCGTCTCGCTCCTCGGCATGCCGCCGTCGGCGGGCGTCCGCTTCCTGGTGAGCGCGCCGATCGCGGCGACCCTCGGCATCGGGGCCGGCCGAGCGATCGGCAGGAGGCTACGGCGATGACGCTGCTCGTCGCCCTCGCCGGAGCGTGCGGCTCGGTGCTCGGCTATCTGCTGCTCGCGCGCGGTCCGCGGTGGACGACGATGCTGTGCGTCACCGCCGGGGTCGCTCTCGTCCTCGGCGGCGTCGCGCGGATGGCGCGGATCGTCGGCGACGCGGGCTACGCCGCCGTTCCCGTCGCGCTCCTCGGCCCCGTCGTGACCTTCGTGGGCATCGGCTGGTGGCTCACCGAGAATCCGCGGCGGGACTGGTGGCGAGCCGTCCTGGTGGTGGGCGGGGGCGTCGCCGCCGCGGTGCTCGGTTACCTCTCGATCGACCTGCTCGGCCTCGCCTACATCAAATTCCCGCGGTTCGGGTGAGCTCCTCCGCGACCAACGCGGCGAAGGCGCGCACGTCGTCCTCGGTGGTGTCCCAGGCGCACATCCAGCGGACCTCGCCGCGGGCCTCGTCCCAGAAGTAGAAGGGCACCCGCTCCATCAGGGCCTCGGACGCGGCGTGCGGCAGCTCGGCGAAGACCGCGTTGGACTGCACGGGCTGGGTGAGCGTCACCCCGTCGACGGCCCCGACGAGCTCGGCCAGCAACCGCGCCATCGCGTTCGCGTGCCCCGCGACCCGCAGGTACCGGTCGTCGTCGAACAGCGCGAGGAACTGCGCGGCGAGGAAGCGCTGCTTGGACGCGAGCTGCATCGACAGCTTGCGCACGTACTCGATCCCGGGCGCCGCGTCGCCGCCGAGCACCACCACGAGTTCCGCGCCGAGCAGGCCGCTCTTGGTGCCGCCGACGCTCACGATGTCGGCGCCGACGTCGGTGGTGATCGCCCGGAGGCTCACGCCGAGGCTCGCGGCGGCGTTGGCGAGGCGCGAGCCGTCGATGTGCAGGAGCCAGCCGCGCTCGTGCGCGTACGCGGCCAGCGCCCGCAGCTCGTCCGGGGTGTAGACGGTGCCGAGCTCGGTGGACTGAGCGACCGACAGTACGCGCGGCTGCGCCCAGTGCACGTCGCCGGCGCGGTCCGGTACGGCGGCGCTGATCGCCTCGGGCGTCACCTTCCCCTCCGCGGTGGGCACGAGCAGGAGCTTGAGCCCGGCGAGCTTCTCCGGGGCGCCGCCCTCGTCGACGTGGATGTGGCCGGTGTCGGCGCAGACCACCGCGGACCAGCGGTCGGAGACCGCCGACAGCGCGACGACGTTCGCACCGGTGCCGTTGAAGACCGGGAAGGCGCGCGCCCCGGCGCCGAACAGCTCGACGACGCGCTCGCCGAGCGCCGCGGTGTAGGTGTCGGCGCCGTACGCGCCCTGGTGCCCGAGGTTCGCCTCCGCGATCGCCTCCAGGACCTCGGGCAGGACGCCGGCGTAGTTGTCGCTCGCGAAGCCGCGGTGGGCGGGATCGTGCAGGCGGGTCATGCGGTCACCTCCGGTACCAGGGTGTCGACGGTGCCGTTGACCTCGGCCGCGGGGGAGTCCCACAGCGCCACGAGGCGGTCGGCCACGTCGTCGATGGGCGTGTAGCGCGGGAACTTCCGCTGAGGGGAGTCGGCCTTCATCTGCGGGGTGAGCAGTGCCATGACCCGCAGGATCGTCGCGGCGGCTCCGGTGCCGCTGAAGCCGTCGGCGAGCGCGAGGGTCCACGCTTCGGCGGCGGCCTTGGCGGAGGCGTACATCGCGTTCGACGCGGTCGGCTTCGCCACCGAGACCGAGGAGATCACCGCCACGCGGGCGTCCGCGCTCGCGGCGAGCGCCGGGAACAGCGGCTGCGAGACGTTCTGCAGGCTGCGGATCAGGCCCGCCTCCAGGAACTCCCAGTCCGCGGGGTCGGCCTCGGCGATCGGGCTACCCCCGCGCCAGCCGCCCACCAGGTGCAGCAGGCCGTCGGCGCCGTCGTGCTCGGTGACGATGCGCCGCACCGCCTCCGCGGTGGCCTCGCGGTCCGCGAGATCCGCGCGGTAGGCGCTGACCCCGTCGAGGGCGGCGATCCCCTCCGCGGGGGTGCCGCGGGTGATGACGGCGACCTGCGCGCCCGCGCCGACGAGTCGCCGTACGACTTCTTGGCCCAGCGCCCCGTTCGCGCCCGTCACCACGACGGTGCGCCCTGCCACCCCGCTCATGCCGGGACCTCCGTCGCCGACGCGGCGGTAATGCCCTTCGCGCTCTCGATCACGGGTGCCATCTTGCGCCGTAGCGCCTCGTAGAACATGTTGAGGGGGAACTCGTCGGGGAGGACGAGGTCGACCAGGGCCTTGGGCGGACCGTCGAGCGGCAGCGCCTGCGGGCCCTTCGCCCAGGTGGAGCCGGGGCCCGGCGCGACGTACGAGGAGACGAAATCGTAGCTCGCGAGCCACTGGCCGACCTTCGAGCGATCGATGCCGGTGCGGTAGAGCTCCTCGATCTCCTCGGTGAGCCGGATCACCTGCAGCGGCAACTCCTTCCAGTCGAAGGCCAGCCGGTTGTCGCGCCACCGCAGGGCGCCGTGCCGGTGCAGGTAGGCGAAGAGCAGCTGCCCGCCGAGCCCGTCGTAGTTGCGCACCCGGTCACCCGTGATGGGGAAGCGGAAGAGGCGGTCGCAGAGGATCGCCAGCTGCACGGGCAGGCCGTACGGGTGCCCCTCCTGCTGCAGCCGGTAGGCCTCGCGGAAGGTGGTGAGGTCGCAGCGCAGCTCCTCGAGCGCGTACTGCCAGAAGGGCATCCGCTGCTTGATCATGAACGGATCGAAGGGCAGGTCGCCGCGGCTGTGCGTGCGGTCGTGGATCAGGTCCCACAGCGCGAAGGTCGACTGGGCCAGCGCCTGGGAGGCGAGGAGCCGGTCACCGTCGGGCGGGAGGCGGAGGGAGAGGATCTCGCTCGCCGCGCCGGTGACGCGGCGGAAGCGCGCCGCCTCGCGGTCGCAGAAGATGGCGCCCCAGTGGAACTCCGGCGTCCGGGCGACCGTCACGGTCTCCGGGAAGAGCACCGCGGAGTGGGTGTCGTAGCCGGGGGTGAAGTCCTCGAAGGCGACGGCGAGGAACTGCCGGTTGTCGAACCGCCGCTCCGTCTCCGAGAGCCACTCGGGCCAGACGACGCGGAGCAGTACGGCCTCGAAGACCTTGCCCGCGTTGCCGTTCTGGGTGTACATCGGGAAGACGACGAGGTGCTCGGCGCCCTCGACGCGCTCCAGGTCCGGCCGGAAGGCGGCCAAGGACTCGTCGAACTCGGGGCGGCCGAAGCCGCCGTCCGCCCAGCGACCGAAGTCCCGCGGCAGCGCCGCGAGGTACGCGGCGTCGTGCGGGAAGCGCGGTGCGAGCGCGTCGATCCGGGCGATGATCTCGTCCACCAGCTCCGCGGCCCGCGGACGGTCCTCGGGCGCCGCGACCGCGCCGTCCTCGGCCTGGAGGGCGCGCAGGTCCTCGACCGCGCCCTTGAGCGCGATCCAGTCGGCGCTGCCCGCGGCGCCGGTGCGGGCCTCGGTGGGAGCGTCCTCGTGCGTGCCGGCGGCCCACGTGACCGCATTGGTCCACAGCGTGCGCTGGTCGAGGTCGTCGATCGAGTCGTCGCCGAAGAGGTCCGAATCGGCGAAGACCACGACGCGGCCGCGGTCGACCTGCAGGGCGGCGGCCAGGGCGCGGCTCGCGGGGGCGGCGGTCTCACTGGTCCTCGCGAGGACGGTCGCGTCCGGCGCGCCCGTGAGGTCGAGGACGCCGGTGCGGTAGAAGCACGCGCCGTCGACGGCGGCGACGATGCCCTGCCCGTCGAGCTCGGGGGCGATCACGGAGCGGATCCAGGTCGCGTTGCCGCCGTGCCGCCGCTCGCCGGCGGCCTCCTGCACCACCACCGATTCGACGTGCACGCCGAATCGGCCGAGGAGCTCGTCGAGGTTGTTGCCCGAGGTCGCGGTGTCGCACTCCGCGAGGACGACGAGGCCGCCGCCGTCGCGCACGTACCGCTCGATCGCGTCCAGCTCGTCCGGCGCGTAGACGGGCGGGAGATCGCCGGTGACGCGCTCGATGCCCGGCCGCGCGAGGTGCGGGATGACGTAGACGTCGGCCGTCGCCAGCTCCTCGGCACCGAGGTGCAGGGCCTGCGCATCGGTCACCGTCATGCCGCGGCGCCGCAGCGCGTCGACCGCCTGGGCGAGGCTCGCGTCCGCCGGGTTCGGCGGCACCATCTCCTGCGCGCGGTCGAGCGACGTCGCCCACGCGCAGCTCCGGGCCTGCTCGATCTGTACGCGCGTGAACACCGCATCGTCTGACATAACCGTACCGGCCTTTCACCTCTTACGTCGATCTTGACGCAATCTTAACGCCCGAGAGCGTGCTGGGAAAGCGGAACGGCGGTCTTGGGCGATCAGCCGCAGCTGCCCTGGACCGCCGCTTTCGCGGTGCCCACGAACTGGTAGAGGTAGATCAGCTCCCAGTCGGCGGGGCCGTACCGGTACTCCCGCGGGACGGCGCGCATGAAGGTCTCGCCCGAGTAGCAGTTGTCGAAGATGTAGCGGGACCGGGTGAGGTGATAGCTCCAGCTGATCACGATCACCGACTTCCACCCGCGCTCGCGCGAGAGACGCTCGGTGAACATCGCCTCGCCGCGCGTCGTGCTGGGGGTGGGGACCTCGCAGGTCACGCTGATGTCGCCGACCCTGGTGTCGCACAGATCCCGCACGGTGGCGTCCCGGGGGCCGTACGGGTTCGAGAGGACGACGTTCGTCGACCAGCCCTCCTGGGCCAGGCGGATGCCGTACTGCTCGCGGCCGTCGTGCTCGCCGCCGAGCACGACGATCGCGTCGACCTTGCGCAGCGCGTCCTGCCGGTCGACGCCGAACAACGCGTATCCGGCACCGCCGACCGCGGCCAGCACGACGACCACGACGAGCGTCATGCCCCACAGGAGTCTTTGCAGTCGCCGCACGGCGCCACCCTACCGTCGAGGGTGACGCCGCCGGCCGTCGTGACCGGGCGACCGTCAGATCGCGGGCAGCGCGATGTACTTGGTGTTCAGGTACTCCTCGATGCCCTCGCTGCCGCCCTCGGAGCCGAGGCCGGACTGCTTGATCCCGCCGAAGGGTGCGGCCGGGTCGGAGATGACGCCGCGGTTCACGCCCACCATGCCGGCCTGGAGCCTGCGCGCGACGCGCTGCGCCCGGCCCACGTTCTCGGTGAAGAAGTACGCGGCGAGGCCGTACTCGGTGTCGTTGGCCATGGCGACGCCCTCCTCCTCGGTGTCGAAGCCGACGATGGCGGCGACGGGGCCGAAGATCTCGTCGCGGCGGATGCGGGCACCGTCGGGGATGCCGTCGAGGACGGTGGGCGCGTAGAAGAAGCCGGCACCGTCGACCTGCTTGCCGCCCGTGCGCACCGTGGCGCCCGCGGCGACCGCCTCGTCGACGAGCGCGGCGATGGAACCGCGCTGCTTGGCGTTGATGATCGGCCCGATGGCCGACGATTCCTCCCAGCCCGGTCCGGCGGTCATCGCGGCGACGCGCTCGGTGAGCCTCGCCGTGAAGGCCTCGCGAATGCCGTTCTGCACCAGGATGCGGTTGGCCGCGGTGCAGGCCTCGCCGCCGTTGCGCATCTTGGCGAGCATCGCACCGTCGACGGCCTTGTCGAGGTCGGCGTCGTCGAAGACGAGGAAGGGTGCGCTGCCGCCGAGCTCCATCGAGGTGCGCAGGACGTTGTTCGCGGCCTGGGCGAGGAGGATCCTGCCGACGCCGGTGGAGCCGGTGAAGGAGACCTTGCGCAGGCGGTCGTCGTCCATGAGTTCCTTGACCACGGCGGGCGCGTCGAGCGTCGGGAGCACCGACAGGACGCCGGGCGGCAGGCCCACTTCGGCGAAGACCTGCGCGAGCAGCAGCATCGTCAGCGGCGTGTCCTCGGCGGGCTTGGCGATGACCGTGCAGCCGGCCGCCAGGGCGGGCCCGATCTTGCGGGTGCCCATCGCCAGCGGGAAGTTCCACGGCGTGATCGCCAGGCACGGCCCGACGGGCTCCTTGACGACGGCGATCTCGCCGGTGCCGGCGGGAGCGGTCGCGGTGCGGCCGCCGATGCGCACGGCCTCCTCGGAGAACCAGCGCAGGAACTCCGCGCCGTAGGACACCTCGCCGCGGCTCTCGGGCAGGACCTTGCCCATCTCCAGCGTCATGAGCAGGGCGAAGTCGTCGGCGCGGGCCGTGACGGCGTCGAACGCGGCGCGCAGGACGTCGGCCCGGCGGCGGGGCGGGGTCGCGGCCCATTCGTCGGCGACGGCGGTGGCCCGGTCGAGTGCCGCGCGGGCATCGGCGGGGGTGGCGTTCGCGACCGCGGCCAGCGCCTCGCCGGTGGCGGGGTTGAGCACGTCGAAGGTGCGGCCGGACTCGCTCGGCGTCGAGCGGCCGTCCAGCCAGAGGCCGGTCGGGACGGAGTTCAGGAGGTCGGAGAAGTTCACGCCGCCGCCTCGCGGACCGCGGTCTCGAGCACCGACAGGGCGTCGTCGAGCAGCTCGTCGCCGATCACCAGCGGCGGCAGCAGCCGGATGACGTTGCCGTAGGTGCCGCACGTCAGGATCACGACGCCGGCGGCGAGGGCCTTCGCGGCGACGGCCTTGGTCAGGTCCGCGTCGGGCTCCGAGGTACCCGGGTGGACCAGCTCGATCGCGATCATCGCGCCGCGGCCGCGGACGTCGCCGATCACGCCGGTCTCCTCGGCGAGGGCCCGCAGCCGGGTCACCGCGCGCTCGCCGATGGCGCGGGCGCGCGCCGGCAGCCGGAGGTCCTCCATGGTGTCCAGCGCGGCGAGCGCAGCGGCGCAGGCGACGGGGTTGCCGCCGTAGGTTCCGCCGAGGCCGCCGGCGTGCACCGCGTCGAGCAGGTCTGCGCGGCCCGTGATCGCCGACAGCGGCATGCCGCCCGCGATGCCCTTCGCCATGGTGATGATGTCCGGCACGATGCCCTCGTCCTCACACGCGAACCAGGCGCCGGTACGGGCGAAGCCGGTCTGCACCTCGTCGGCGATGAAGACGACGCCGTTCTCCTTCGCCCAGGCCGCGAGGGCGGGCAGGAATCCCGGTGCGGGCACGATGAAGCCGCCCTCGCCCTGGATCGGCTCGATGATGACGGCGGCCACGGCGTCGCCGCCGATCTGCTTCTCGATCTGGCTGATCGCGCGGGCCGCGGCGGCCTTGCCGTCGGCGTCGAGTCCGGCGGCGGCGTCGCGGTACGGGTACGACATCGGCATCCGGTAGACCTCGGGCGCGAAGGGACCGAAGTCCTTCTTGTACGGCATGGTCTTCGCGGTCAGCGCCATCGTCAGGTTGGTGCGGCCGTGGTAGGCGTGGTCGAAGGCGACGACCGCGTCGCGGCCGGTGGCCAGGCGCGCGACCTTGATCGCGTTCTCCACGGCCTCGGCGCCCGAGTTGAACAGCACCGTGCGCTTGTCGTGGTCGCCCGGGGTGAGCGCGTTGAGGCGCTCGGCGACGGCGACGTAGCCCTCGTACGGGGTCACCATGAAGCAGGTGTGGGTGAAGTGGCCGGCCTGCGCGGCAACGGCTTCCGCCACCCGGGGATCGGAGGCGCCCACGCTGGTGACGGCGATGCCGGAGCCCAGGTCGATCAGCGAGTTGCCGTCGACGTCCACGATGACGCCGCCGTCGGCGTCCGCGGCGTACACGGGTACCGACGAGCCGACGCCGCCGGCCACGGCGGACCGCCGGCGCTCGGCGAGCCGGGCGGACTCCGGGCCGGGAAGGGTGGTGACGAGATTGCGCACCTGGGGGAGGCGGTAGCTCGGGGTGGTCACTGGAGGGTCTCCTTGTCGACGTCGACGGGGGCGGTGGTGCGGCGCAGGGTCTCGCCGCGGAAGAAGGCGGGGTGGGTGGCCCGCCGGATCAGCATCAGCACGGCGCCGAGGAGCAGCAGGCCGAAGCCGATGTAGAAGACGAGCCCGATGCCGAACAGCGAGGAGCCGCTGCCGTTCGCGGGATCGAGGCTCTCCTGGACCGAGATCACGAAGACCACGGCCAGGATGGTCCCGCCGAGCAGCGGGAACAGGAACTTGTAAACGATGTTGTGCGGGCCGGTGAAGAGCTCGCGGCGGAAGAACCACACGCACGCGAAGGCGGTGATCCCGTAGTACCAGCAGATCATGATGCCCAGCGCCGCGATGGTGTCGAGCAGCGCGCGGTCCGAGAGCAGCTTGACCACGGCGTAGAAGACGCCGGTCACGATGCCCGAGACCACCGTCGCGTAGGTCGGGACGAGGTAGCGCGGATGGATCGCGGCGAGCTTCGCGGGGAAGGCGCCGTAGGAGCCCATCGCCAGCATCGTCCGGGCGGCGGGCAGGAAGGTGGTCTGCAGGCTCGCGATCGACGAGGCGAAGATCGCGAGGAACAGCAGCAAGCCACCCGTCTCGCCGAGCACCGGCGTCGCCAGCGGCCGGAAGACGTTCTCGGAGTTGTCCGGATTGCCCAGGCCCACGCCCGCGGTACCGACGCCCGCGTACATCATGACGGCGACCGCCACGAGCAGGTAGGTGATGAGGATCGAGACCACCGCGAGCAGCCCGGCGCGGCCGGGGACCTTCGTCGGGTCCTTCGACTCCTCGCCGAGGGTGAGGCAGGTGTCCCAGCCCCAGAAGGCGAAGATGGAGCCCGTCAGGCCCACGACGAAGGCCGCGATGGTGATGCCCGTGAACGGGTTGAACCAGTCGAGTGAGAAGGACAGCCCGGTGGGCACGCCGCCGGACCGCACGATCGCGGTGACCGCGAAGGCCACCAGGACCACCATCTGGAAGCCGACCAGCGCGTACTGCACCTTGGCACTGGTGGTGATGCCGCGACCCGCGATGACGGTGGCGACCACGAGGAAGAGCAGCGTCGTCGCGATGTTCACGGGCTTGTTCGCCGCGAGGTCCGCGAGGGACTCCTTGCCCGTCACCTGGGCCAGGAACAGGTAGAAGTAGTCCACGGCGATCGCCGCCAGGTTCGACAGCACGATGATCGTCGCGAGCACCATGCCCCACCCGCACATCCAGCCGATGTACGGCCCGAAGGCCTTGGTGGACCACGTGAACGAGGCGCCGCAGTCGGGCACCCGCGAGTTCAGCTCGCGGTAGGCGTACGCGGTGAGGAACATCGGGATGAACCCGGCGATGAAGATCGCCGGCATCTTCAGGCCCACCGACGCGACGATGAGGCCGATGCTGGCCGTCAGCGTGTAGCCGGGCGCCACCGTCGAAATGCCGAGGATCGCGCCCGCGAGGGTGCCGATGCTGCCCTGCGCGAGTCCCTTGTCGACGATGTCCGCCGCACCCGCCGAGGTCGCGGGTGTCGCGTCCCCGGGGTCCTCGCGGCCCGTGCCGGCGGTGGTCATGCGAGGCCGGCTCGGGGGACGACGACCATCGGGACGTCGAGCACGCGGAGCATCCTGGCGGCGGTCGAGCCGAGGAACAGGCGCTTCGGCGCGGCGAGGCGGCTGGAGCCGACCATGATGAGATCGCCCGGCTGCCACTCGAGGCCGTTCACCGCGTCCTCGACGGTGTCGCCGAGGACGACCGTCGAGGTGACCTCGACGGTGCCCGACAGGCGGCCCGTGGCCTCCTCGAGCACGGCGGCCGAATGCGCGCGCGCCTTCTCGAGCGCTTCCTGATCGGCCTGGTGCACGCCGGGCATCAGGTCCACCGCGATGAGCGAGACGAGCCGCAGCGGGACGCCGGCGCGCTCGGCCCCGGCGATCGCCGCGTCGAGCAGTTCGTCGGCGCCCGCACGGGAACCGACGGCGCAGGTCACGGACCGCACGCGGTCGGCCTTGCTGTGCCGCTGCCCGCGCGGGGCCAGCGCCACCGCGACGGGCGAGGAGTGGATCAGGTCGTTGACGACGGCCCCCAGCGAGTGCCGGCCGAGGAGGCCGCCGCCGGTGCCTCCGGCGACCACGACGGTCGCCTCCAGGCGCTCGGCCTCGGCGATGATGCCGCCCGCGATCGAGTCGTAGACGCCGATGTGCGTGGTGACCTCCACGTCGTCCGGCACGAGTGCCTCGGCCTGCTTCAGCCAGGTCCGGGCCTGCGCGGTGAGGACCTGATCGACCAGGTCACCGGAGACGAAGGCGCCGGTCTGGTCGGGCGGGACGACCATGCCGAGGGCGAGTTCGGCGTCCAGGGTCCGGGCGAGCTGCACGCCGAGGGCGACCGCGTCACGGCCGCCGTCGGTGGCGAGGTAGGCGACGTAGATCTTCATTGTTCTCCCTCACAACAGGACGACGGTGCGGCACCGTCGGTTTCGGTGGAACAGCAGGACCCGGTCTTGGCGGGCGTGGGCGCGACGTCGATCGACGGGTTGCGGTCGAAGAAGCCGAAGGGCTTGAGCCAGAAGTTCACCGTGTCCGCCGGCATGATCGGCCAGTCCTCGGGGCGGGTGATGTGATGGATGCCGAACGTGTACCAGAGCACCACGTCGGTGTTCTCGATCGAGCGGTTCTGCGCGGTCCACGCGGGCAGGCCCATGCCGCCGCCGCCCTGGTTGACGAATTCGCCGGCGGGCCAGCGCTCCTCGCGGTCGTTCGGGGTGACCCACAGGGTGTGCTCGATGGCGCGGCAGCGGTCGAGGATCGGCGAGGCCGGGTCGAACATCGCGGGCACGTTCGCCGAGGCGACCAGCTTGTACGCCGGGGACGTGCCGAGGCCCGTCTTCACGTTGTCGTTGACCACCTTCCACGACCGCTGCGTGGGGTAGTGCGGGTCCTGCTTGCCCTCGGACTCGGTGCGCAGCGGGGTGTTCACCTGCTGCAGCGAGAGGCCGTACGGGTTGTCCGGCCCGGTGGGCACCATCCGCGTCTCGGACTGGTAGACGGTGTTGTTCTCGCCGTCCACGTCGAGGTCCATCCGCGCGACGATGAAGTGCTGGTGGAAGGGCGCGTAGGTGCGGTTGTCGACGAGCGTGCCGTGCGGGTGCGAGCCGCCCTCGGGGAAGTGGCTGACCACCATGATGCCGGTGGCGCGCACCTCGCACTCGATGTTGCCGTCCTCGTAGAACCGCCAGTAGGTGAGGTACTCGTAGTTGGCGACGGTGACGTGGAAGGAGACCGTCAGGCGGCGCATGCGGCGCACCTCGCCGCCGGCGTGGTGATCGACGTGCTTCCACAGGACGGCGTTGTCCTCCTCGTGGATGCAGATCGCGTTGGCGATGTCGTAGGGCTCGCCCTTGCTGTTGTGGAGGGTGGCGTCCAGGTACCGGATCTCACCGAGGCAGTCGCAGCCGAGCGCGAGCGAGGTGGTCATGAAGCCGAGGCCCCACTCGCCGATGTCGAAGGCGGTGCGGCGGTAGTGGTCCTCGCAGTGGTCGCGGTAGGGGACCATCATCTCGGCGAAGGAGAGCCGGTGCGCGATCTTGCGGACGTTCCCGTTGTCGTTGTAGGTGATCGCGTGCAGGGTCATGCCCTCGCGGTAGTTGAAGCCGACGCGCAGCGACCAGTTCTGCCAGGTCAGCCGGTTGCCCTCGAGCGTGAAGCCGGGACCCTCGGGCTGGGTGATCTCCAGGGGCTTGCGCTCCGGGCGGGTGGAGGCCTCGCGGATCTCCTTGGGCAGCATCCGCGGCACGTACTCGCCCATGATCTGCGGTCGTTCCACGTGGAACACGTCCTCGATCTTCAGCAGCTCCATGGTGTTCAGGTCGATCACGCAGTGGAAGCCGTTGACCGGCCCGGCGTAGGGGTTGGCACCGTCGGACGCCCGGACCCAGGTGTCGGACCAGCCGATCCGGCGGCCCGCGAACTCCTCGGGGATGAGCACCGCGCCGTAGGTCCAGGTGTCCATGAAGACCAGGGACATGTCGGTGATGCCCCGCGCGGCGAGCGCGGCGATCACGTCGGGGTGCGCGCGCAGGGCCTGATCGGCCTCGTCCCACTCGTCGACGGTGACGTTCGCCTGCACGTCCGGGATGTGGTCGAACGCGGTGACGGCGCCGTCCGTCAGGGACAGGCGGGCCTTGTAGGTGCGGTTCGTCGTGCGGTCGAAGAGGACGGCGATCGCGACGCGCTCGCACGGCGTCCCGTCGGTGTCGAAGGCGGCGATCTCGGCCTTGCTCGGCTCGAACATCTCGATCGAGGCGTAGCGCCAGTCGTCGTTCACGCCGTGCTCCTGTGCGAGAAGGGCGGTGACGGCGCGGATCTCGTCGGCGGTGAGCGGGTCGAGGGGGTGAGCGGTGGAAGCGGGGGTCGGCATCGCGGGGAGGGCCTTTCTCGGCGGGTGGTGATCGGCGGTCGGGCGGAGG
This sequence comes from Tsukamurella sputi, assembly GCF_007858445.1. Taxonomy (GTDB): domain Bacteria; phylum Actinomycetota; class Actinomycetes; order Mycobacteriales; family Mycobacteriaceae; genus Tsukamurella; species Tsukamurella sputi. The sequence continues at coordinate 78,513 of NZ_VIGV01000006.1, forward strand.
GTCAGTCGTTGCTGCTCATGACGTGCTTGATTCGGGTGTAGTCCTCCAGGCCGTACGCCGAGAGGTCTTTGCCGTAACCCGAGTGCTTGAATCCGCCGTGCGGCATCTCCGCGACCAGCGGGATGTGGCAGTTGATCCACACCGCGCCCGCGTCGATCCGGATGCTCATCCGGTTGGCGGTGGCGTGGTCGGTGGTCCACACGCTGGACGCCAGGCCGTACTGCACGCCGTTCGCGAGGGCCACGGCCTCGTCCTCGGTGGCGAAGGACTGCACCGTGATGATCGGTCCGAAGGTCTCCTCCTGGACGATCGGATCGTCCTGTCGCACCCCCGTGATCACGGTCGGCGCGACGTAGAAGCCCACCTCGCCGACCCGCTCGCCGCCGGTCGCGACGTTCGCGTGCGCGGGGAGCGCGGCCAGTTTGTCGAGGACGGCGGCGAAGTGGCGGCTGTTGTTGAGGGCGCCGTAGAAGGCGTCGGGGTCGTCGGGCGCGCCGGGCCGGAGGGTCTGCGCCTGCGCGACGAGGGCGGCCAGGAAGTCGTCGTGGACGGACTCGTGCACGATCGCGCGGGTCGCGGCGGTGCAGTCCTGGCCGGCGTTGAAGAACGCGGCCTGGGCGATGCCCTCGGCCGCGCGGGCGACGTCGGCGTCGGCGAAGACGACGGCGGGCGCCTTGCCGCCGAGTTCGAGGTGGGCGCGCTTGACGTCGGCGGCGGCCGCGGTCGCGACGGCCATGCCGGCGCGGACCGAGCCGGTGATGGCGACCAGGCCCATCGCGGGGTCGCTCACCAGCCGGGAGCCGACGGCACCGTCGCCGAGGACGACGTTGAAGACGCCCGCCGGAAGGATGTCCTGCGTGAGCCGGGCGAGCACCAGGGTGGACTCGGGCGTGGTGTCGGAGGGCTTGAGCACCACGGTGTTGCCCGCCGCGAGGGCGGGCGCGATCTTCCAGATCGCCATCATGAACGGGTAGTTCCACGGGGTCACCTGCCCGACGACGCCGATCGGCTCGCGCCGCACGTACGAGGTGAAGCCCTCCATGTACTCGCCCGCCGAGCGACCCTCGAGCATCCGGGCGGCGCCCGCGAAGAAGCGCACCTGATCGGCGCAGACCAGCACCTCCTCGGACTTCACCAGGGCGGCGATCTGCCCGGTGTTGCGCACCTGGGCCGCGACGATCTCGTCGGCGTTCGCCTCGATGGCGTCGGCGAGCGTGAGCAGCGCCGCCTGTCGCGCGCTCGGCGTGGTGCGGCCCCAGGTGAGGAAGGCGCGCTCCGCGGCGGCGACGGCCGCGGCGATCTCGGCCTCGGTCGAGACGGGGGAGACGGCGACCACGGTCTCCGTGGCGGGATCGACGATATCGATCGAGTCGGGGGAGGCGGAGTCGACGAAGGCGCCGTCGATGTAGTTCTGGAGGCGGTCGGACATCGAGAGCTCGTTCCGGTCGGCGGTCAGGGGTCTTCCCACTGTGCGCTGGGTCACTGCGCCCCGCATCTGCCATAATGGCGAAATCATCGACGATGGTTCGACGAAATGGAGCGGCATGGCGGTCACGGTGCGCTGGCTGCTCGCGCAGCGCGACCTCGGGCTGGGCCTGCGCGCGGGGGCCGCGGCGATCGACGTCCCGATCTCCTTCGTCATGACCACCGAGCTCGCGGATCCCACGCCGTGGCTCACCGGCGGCGAGATGCTGCTGACCACCGGCATCGGCATTCCGCCGGGCGACGAGGGCTGTCGGGACTACGTACGGCGGCTCACGGGGCGCGGCGTCTCCGCGGTGGGCTTCGGCGTGGGCGTCTCGCGGGAGAGTGCCCCGTCGGCCCTGGTGGCGGCGGCCGACGAGGCGGGTCTCCCGCTCGTCGACGTGCCCCTGCCCACGCCCTTCGTGGCCGTCGCGCGCACCGTCATCGACGAGATCGCCCGGCGTGCGAACCGCTCCCAGGTGGCCGCGGGCCGCGCGCAGCAGAGGATGACCCGCGCGGCGGTGGCGGGCGGACCGTCGGCCACGCTGCGCGAGCTGGCGGTGGGCTGCGGCGGCGCGGCCCTGCTCCTGGATCGCGGCGGGAGGGTCGTGCAGTCGCACCCCGCCGACGTCGACGCCGTCGCCTCGCGCGAGGTCGGCGCGCAGGCGCGGACCCACCCCACGGCGTCGGCGGTCGGTCCCGGGACCTCCGGCGGCCGCGGGACGATCGTGACCCAGCCGATCCGCGTGGGCGACCGGGGGCACGGGCACCTCGGTGTGGTGCTGCCGCACGAGCCGCTCGCGACCGACCACGTGCTCATCGGCCACGCCAATTCGCTGCTCGCGCTGGACTTCGAGCGACCGCTCCGGCTGCGGTTCGCGCAGTGGCGGATGAACGCCGCCGCGCTGCGGCTCGTGCTGTCCGCGGGGACCGAGCTCGACGAGGCCGCGCAACTCGTGGCGGAGGCCGCGGACCCGTCGGGCGTGCGGGCGTTGGTGATCCGCGGCGGCGCCCCGGACGTCGTGGTCGCAGCGGTACGGGCGGCGCTGTACGACGCGGGCCGCCCGGTCTTCGTCGCGGACGCGGAGCGTGCGGGCGGCGTCGTGGCGCTGCTCGGCGGGGGCGACGGTCCGGGCTTCGCGGACGGGCTGGTCGCGGGCCTGACGCCCGCCGAACGCGGCCGGCTGCAGCTCGGCCTCGGGCCGTCGCATGGACCGGGCGCCGTCGCCGAGGCCGTCGCCGCCGCCGAGCTCGCGGCCCGCGCCGCCCGGCCGGGCGGCGGCACCGTCGACGCCTCCGCGCTGGCCGGGCGCACCCTCGTCACCGAGCCGGGCACCCGGGAGGCGCTCGCGCGGCTCGACCGGGCACTGCTCGAGCCGCTGCGCGCGCACGACGGCGGGCTGGTGGAGGCGCTGCGCGCCTATCTCGACCATCACGGGCAGTGGGAGGGCACGGCCGCCGCGCTAGGCGTGCACCGGCACACCGCGCGGGCCCGGGTGGCTCGGGCGGAGGAGCTCCTGGGCGTGGACCTGAAGTCGGCCCGGGTGCGGGCCGAGCTGCTACTGGCGCTGCTGCTCGGCGACGAGTAGCGCCCGCAGACCGTCGATCAGCGCCGCGAGACCCAGGTCGAAGGCCTGCAGGGACCGTTCCGGGCCCGACGGTGCCGCCGCCACCGCGCGCCGCAGGTCCTCGGTGCCGGCCTCGTCGTCGACGCGGATCGGCTCGTCGGGCGCCGAGACGTCGAGCGCGGCGCCGAGCAGGAAGTTCTCGACGGCCACGACGATGCCCATGACCAGTCCCTCGGGGAAGCCCGCGCGGAGCAGGCCCGACGTGGCGGCGCTGTACATCGCCAGGTTCTGATGGCCGCCGATGGTCTCGGTCGCGAGCAGCCGCACCGCGGACGGGTGGGCGGCGAAGGCGTCGCGGTAGGTGCGCGCCCAGGTGTCGAGCGCCTGGTCCCACGGCAGCGCGTCGAAACAGGTGGCGTCGATGTCAGCGGTCACGAGGTCGCGGACGAGGCCGATCACGGCGGCGCGGCCGTCGGCGTGGTGGTAGATCGACGAGACCGTCACGCCGAGCCGGCGGGCGAGGTTCGGCAGGCTGAAGTTGCCGTCGCGATCGACGAGTTCCAGCGCGGCCGCGCCGATCGAGGCCCGGTCGAGCTGCGGGGTGCTCGGGCGGCCGGCGCGTCTGCTCACCTGCGTGAACCTACCGGATCCCGGCACTAATCGAAAGGTTGTCGATTGAGGTCTTGTGGCGACGGCCACACCGGTCTATCTTTAATCGAAAGCCTATCGATTAAGCCTCAGGAGACGAGATGGAGCTCATCCTCGCGCCCGGTGTCCCGGTGTCGCCCGCCCGCGTCGAGCAGCCGGAGCGCGCCCCGCTCCGGGTGGGACTGGTGCAGCACCGCTGGCACGACGACGCCGCCCTCCTCGCCCGGGAGCTCACCGACGGGATCGGGCAGGCGGCCGCGGCGGGCGCCGAGGTGGTCTTCCTCTCCGAGATCACGCTGATGCAGTACCCCGCCTTCGAGCGCGGCGGCGCGCAGCCGAGCAGGCTCGCCGAGGACCTGCTCACCGGGCCGACGTTCACCTTCGCCGCCGCCGCGGCGAAGCAGCACGGCGTCGTCGTGCACGCCTCGCTGTACGAGCGGCATCCCGACGCCGAGCCGCTCGGCTACAACACCGCGATCATGGTCTCGCCGTCCGGTGAGCTGCTCGCGAAGACCCGCAAGCTGCACATCCCCGTGACCGCCGGCTACTACGAGGACACCTACTTCCTCCGGGGTCCGTCCCAGGCGGACGGCGCCGAGCCCTACCCGGTGCACACGCCTCCTGAGCTGGGCGGCGCGCGCTTCGGCCTCCCGACCTGCTGGGACGAGTGGTTCCCCGAGGTGGCGCGCGCCTACTCGCTCGGCGGCGCCGAGGTCCTCGCCTATCCCACGGCCATCGGCTCCGAGCCCGACCACCCCGAATTCGACACCGCCCCGCTGTGGCGGCAGGTGATCGTGGGCAACGGCATCGCGAGCGGCACCTTCATGGTGGTGCCCAACCGGTGGGGCGACGAGGGTGCGATCACCTTCTACGGCAGCTCGTTCATCTCCGACCCGTACGGCCGCATCCTGGTCGAGGCGCCGCGCGACGCCTCAGCCGTCCTCGTCGCCGACCTGGACCTGGACCAGCGCCGCGACTGGCTCACGCTGTTCCCGTTCCTCGCGACCCGCCGCCCCGACACCTACGGCGCGCTCACCGAGCCCGTCGAGGCCAACGGCCCGCTGGGAGGTGCGAAGTGAGCTGGCGCATGCCGTCGGAGACGGCCCCGCAGACCCGCACCTGGATGGCGTACCCGTCCGCCGGCTACTCGCTCGGCGACACCGCCGAGGAGCACCACGCCGCGCGCGCGACCTGGGCGGCGGTGGCGAACGCGATCGTCGACTTCCAGCCCGTGACGGTCGTCGTCGACCCCGCGGAGCGCGAGGCCGCGGGGCGGTACCTCTCGGACCGGGTCGACGTGGTGGAGGCGCCGCTCGACGACGCCTGGATGCGTGACATCGGCCCCACCTTCGTGGTCGACGAGGCGGGCCGGCTGGGCGCCGTCGACTGGGTCTTCAACGGCTGGGGCGGCCAGGACTGGACGCAGTGGGACCGCGACGGCCGGATCGGGCGGTTCGTCGCCGAGCTCGCCGGGGCCGAGTACATCGGGTCCGAGCTGGTGGGCGAGGGCGGCGGCATCCACGTCGACGGTGCCGGAACGGTCCTGCTCACGGACACCGTCCAGCTCGATCCGGGCCGCAATCCGGGGTGGACGAAGGAGCGGGTCGAGGCCGAGCTGGAGCGGACCATCGGCGCAACGCACGCCGTCTGGCTGCCGTACGGGCTCACCCGGGACTACGACACCTTCGGCACCCGCGGCCACGTCGACATCGTCGCGACGATCCCGTCGCCGGGCACCGTGCTCCTGCACGACCAGCGCGATCCGTCGCACCCCGATCACGAGCGCTCCACACACCTGCGCGACGTGTTGGCGGGCTCGACCGACGCCGCGGGGCGCTCCTTCGAGGTCGTCCCCGTTCCCGCGCCGACGGTGCTCCGCGACGACGAGGGCTTCGTCGACTACAGCTACATCAACCACGTCGTGATCAACGACGCGGTGGTGGCGTGCTCCTTCGACGACCCCAACGACGCCGTGGCCGTGGAGGTGCTGGCCGCGGCGTACCCGGGGCGCGAGATCCGCACCGTCGACGCGCGGCCGCTGTTCGCCCGCGGCGGCGGCATCCACTGCATCACGCAGCAGCAGCCCGCGGTCTGAGCGGGCTCAGTGGCCCGCGGAGGCCGCGAAGACCGCGCTGAGCAGGTGGGCCTGGATCCGCGTGCACTCGGCGTCCGGCAGGTGGAGCCGCTCGGCGAGGTGGAAGAGGGTGCTCCAGGCGAGGACGGTGTCGATCGCATCGAGCAGGCCGGGGTCGGCGGGACCGTCGAGCTCGGGGGCGAAGGTGCGGGCCCAGTTCGCCCGGATCCGCGACTCGGTGCCGGCCATGGACGCGTCGATGGCCGGCACGCGGGCGGCGGAGACGAGGCCCACGGCGCGGACGTGTCGCTGCAGCTCGTAGATCGCCGCGCTCTGCGCGACGGCGGCGTCGATCCGGAGCGCTAGCGGCTGGTCGGGAGCGATCTCGGCGATGCGCGCCCGGACGCGGTCCGCCTGGACGGCGGCCGCGGCGGTCTGGAGATCGTCCAGGGTGGGGAAGTGCACGTAGAGGGTGCGCTCGGAGGCGCCGGCGTGGGCCGCGATCTCCCTGGCCGTGGGATTCGCTCCCCCGTCCGAGAGCAGCGCGAGGGCGCTGTCCACGAGCGCAGCGCGCGTCTCCTCCGGGTTGCGGCGACGGCGCGCGGCCCGTGTCATCCGATGCTCTCCTCGTGGTGGATCCGGCGGGCGCGGTGCGCCCGGTCGCCACCATTGTGGCGGAATGCTGCTCGGATCGAGCTTATTGCAGGCATACTGCAGTAGTGACGTAATGCAGTGATACTGCAATATCCCTCGAGCCGAACCAGGACAGACATGCGCGACCGCAGCACCCCGCCCGCCGATCCGACCGTCGTCTCCCGCCGCCGCGTGGTGGGGCTCGGCGCGGCCGCCCTCGCCGCCCTCGGTGTGGGGGCCACCGCCTCGTGCTCGTCGGACAGCGGCTCGGGCGGTGCGGGCGGGAGAGTGGAGCCGTCGGCGAACCGGACGGAACCCACCACGTACGTCGCCGAGGCCAACCGGAAGGTCCGCGAGACCCTTCCCTTCTCCGACACCGCCGACTTCGCGAACGCCGACCGCGGCTTCCTCCGCGCGCTCGAGCCCGGCGTGATCAAGGACGCGCAGGGCAGGACCGTGTGGGACGTGAACGCCTACGGCTTCCTCCGGGGCGAGTGCCCGGATTCGGTGAATCCCAGCCTGTGGCGGCAGTCGCAGCTCAACACGCGGCAGGGCCTCTACGAAGTGGCTCCGGGCATCTACCAACTGCGCGGACTGGACCTCTCGGTGATGACGGTGATCGAGGGCGCGACCGGCATCGTGATCATCGACCCGCTGATCTCGAAGGAGACCGCGGCGGCGGGCCTCGCGCTGTACCGGGCGCAGCGCGGCGCCGAACGACCCGTCGTCGCCGTCGTGTACAGCCACTCGCACATCGATCACTTCGGTGGCGCGCACGGCGTCACGACGGCCGACGAGGTGGCGGCCGGGCGGTGCGCGGTGATCGCGCCCGCGGGGTTCATGGAGGAGGCCGTGGCCGAGAACGTCTACGCGGGAACGGCGATGACCCGCCGCGCCACCTACATGTACGGTGCGGCGCTGCCCAAGGAGGCGCGGGGCACCGTCGGGTCCGGTCTGGGGCAGACGACGTCCCTGGGCGACAAGGGCCTCATTCCCCCGACGGTGTCGATCGAGCGGACCGGGCAGACGGAGACGGTCGACGGCATCGAGATGGTCTTCCAACTGACCCCGGGGACCGAGGCGCCGGCGGAGATGAACATCCACCTGCCCGCCCTGCGTGCGCTGTGCATCGCCGAGAACGCCTCCCACACCATGCACAACGTGCTCACGCTGCGCGGCGCGCTGGTCCGCGACGCCCGGGTGTGGGCGCGCTACCTCACCGAGACGATCAACCTCTACGGCCGCCGGGTGGACGTGTGCTTCGGCCAGCACCACTGGCCCACCTGGGGCACCGACGAGATCGTGAAACACCTGACGGCGCAACGCGACATGTACTCCTACCTGCACGATCAGACGCTGCGGATGCTCAATCAGGGATACGTCGGCAGCGAGATCGCGGAGCGGATCGAGTTGCCGCCGGCGCTCGAGAAGACATGGTCGACCCGCGGCTACTACGGCTCCGTCAGCCACAACGTGAAGGCGATCTACCAGCGGTACATGGGCTGGTTCGACGGCAATCCCGCGCACCTGTGGGAACACCCGCCGGTGGAGGGCGCCAAGCGACACGTCGAGGCCATGGGAGGTGCGGACGCCGCGCTGCGCGTGGCGCAGAAGGCCTACGACGACGGTGACTTCCGCTGGGCCTCCCAGGTGGCGAACTACGTAATCTTCGCCGACGACCGGAACGAGACGGCGAAGCGGTTGCAGGCGTCGACCTTCGAGCAGCTGGCCTACGGCACCGAGAACGCGACCTGGCGGAACTTCTACCTCATGGGCGCGTACGAGCTGCGGCACGGGAAGATCCAGCCCTCGGCCGCCGCCGCGACGCCGAGCCTCACTGCGGCGCTGACGGTCCCGCAGCTCTTCGACTCCGTGGCCCTGCGGATCGACGGACGCAAGGCCTGGGACGTGGTGGCCGTCGCCGATTGGCGGATCACCGACGGCTCCGGCGAGATGTACCGGACCGAGCTCCGCAACGGCGTGTTCACGCACTTCCCGACCGCCGGGTACGAGGGCCTGCCCGCCGCGGGAACCACCGTGGAGGTCACCAAGCCGGCACTCGTGCAGCTGCTCGGCGGGAAGGACCCCGCAGATCTGGTGAAGAGCGGGCAGCTGACGATCACCGGGGACTCCGCGCCGCTCGCCGCCCTGCGCACCGTGACCGACAAGCCCGACCCGAGCTTCTCCATCGTCACCCCCTGACTGCGGTGTTCTCGCAGGTAGTGTGCGAGAGGTGAGGAGTCGAGGACGGTGCTGACGCTCGCCGCGATGGTGCTCGCCGGCTTCGGCGCCGGACTCATCGGTTACATCACCGGGCTGGCCTCGCTCGTCTCCTACCCGGCGCTGCTGGCTTTCGGCCTGTCCCCGGTCTCCGCGAACGTCACGAACACCGTGGCCATGGTCGCGGTGGGTGGTGGCTCGATCGCCTCGTCGGCGTCGGAGTTGCGGAAGAACCCCGCGCAGGTGCGCGTCCTGGCCGGCCTCGCGATCGCCGGTGGCCTGGTCGGCTCGGCGCTGCTCCTGCTGGCGCCGGGCAGCACTTTCGAGAACGTGGTCCCCGTGCTCATCGCCGTCGCGGCGATCGCCATCCTGCTGCAGCCACGCCTGCGCGAGCACCCCGACGTGGCGCGGCTGGCGCGGTTCTACCCGGCGGGCGTCTTCCTCGTGGCGGTGTACGGCGGCTACTTCGGTGCCGGTGCCGGCGTGATGATCCTGGCCCTGACGCTGCTGGCGACGAGTGAGCCGCTGTGGCGCGCGGCGATGCTCAAGAGCTACGTCCTCGGCCTCGCGAACCTGATGGCCGCCATCGGATTCGCGATCTTCGGTCCCGTGCACTGGCCCGCGGCGATCGCGATGGCCATCGGCGGCTTCGCCGGCGGCTGGTGCGGACCGCCCGTCGTGGCCCGGATCGATGCGGCTCGCCTGCGCGTCATCGTCGCCGTGTGCGGGCTCGGCCTCGCGGCGTGGCTCGCCCGGGTCTGGTTCTGACGGACTGCGACACGATCGCGACACGGCCGTGACGGCACGGAGGGGAGACCGCCGCACGCCTCTCGGAGGATCGGCGCATGATCGACTCCGACGCCGGACCCCGCCGCGGCCGGGGGTCCGCGGTGGACCGCCTCCCCGACGAGCTGCGGATCGTGCTCGTCCTACGGATCCTGCAGGGGCGCAGCGTGGCCGACTGCGCCGAGGTCCTGCTGATGACGGAGGACCAGGTGCGGCTCGTGCAGCACCGGGCCCTGTCCGTCCTCCGCGCCCACCTCGCGACGCCCTGAGCCTCAGGTGCGGTCTGCGGACCGTCGGACGTGGAAGTCCGCATCGTCGGGCGCGGAGAGCATGCGCACCATCGTCTTCCGATCGAAGGGCCACAGGTCGATGGATCCGCCCTCGGTGAAGTACCAGGAGTTGCAGCCGGTGTTCCAGACCGTGGGGCCCATCGCCTCGGCCACCTGCTCGTTGAACGTCTCGGTCGCCTCCTCGGTGACCTCGACCTCCGTGACCTCGCCACGACGGAACCGGTCCAGCCACTGCGCGATGTACCGCGCCGTGAGCTCGGCGGAGAACTGCAGGGAGATCGAGCCGGTCGGAGAGTTGGGGCCGAGCACGGTGAACAGGTTGGGGAAGCCCGGGATCGCCGTCATCCGGTAGGCACGCGGACCGTCGGCCCAGGCGTCGTCGAGCTTGCGCCCGTCGCGGCCCGTCACGCGCATGGGACGCATGTAGTCGTGCGCGCGGAAGCCGGTGGCGAGTACGAGCAGGTCCGCCTCGTGCAACCTTCCGTCGGTCGTCCGGACGCCGTCGGCCTCGATCCGCTCGATGCCCTCCGTCACCAGGGAGGCGTTGCGCGCCTTGAGCGCCGAGTAGTAGGTGCCGGAGACCACCTGGCGCTTGCAGAGCGGCTCGTAGTCGGGTGTCAGGTCCTCCCGCATCGACGACGGGACCTGGGCGCGCAGCGACAGCCGGGCGTAGGCCTGCACGGCACGACGGCGCCACGACGGCGTGGTCACGATGTCCGCGAGAATGCCCGAACCCCAGAGGAGGCCCTGGTGCACCTGGTCGAGCACCTTCGGCGCGCGGGAGAAGAGCTCGGAGATCAGTCCGAGCTGGGGCAGGCGCATCGGGGCCCACAGCACCCACTGCGGGGAGCGCACGAAGTGCGTGAGGTGCTTCGCCTTCGGCTGGAGCGCCGAGACCACCTGGACACCCGTTGATCCCGTGCCGATGACCGCGATCCTGCGGCCCTCGGTGCGGAGGGAGTCGTCCCAGCGGGCGGTGTGCACCACGTCGCCGTCGAAGTCGGCGAGGCCCTCGATGTCCGGGATCGCCGGGTTGTGCAGGACGCCGGTCGCGCAGACGACGACGTCGGCGCTCATGGTTTCGCCGGTGTTCAGTGTCAGCGTCCAGGTGGAGGTCGCGTCGTCGAACTCGGCGGCCAGAACCTCGGTGTTGCAGCGGATCCGGTCCGTCAGCCCCAGCCGGTCCACGACGTCGCGGTGGTACTGCTGGATCTGCGGGCCGGTGGCCCAGATCTTCTCCCAGTCCGGCTTCGGGGCGAAGGCGAACTGGTAGATCTGCGAGGGCACGTCGCAGGTCAGGCCGGGGTAGTGGTTCCAGAACCACACGCCGCCCACGTCGGCGCCCTTCTCCAGCACCACCCAGTCGGTGAAGCCCTGCTCCTGCAGCACGTACGCGGTGGAGATGCCGGCGACGCCGGCGCCGATCACCACGATGCGGGGCTCGGTCATCGTGCCTCCTCCAGGCCGCGGCGCACGGCGAGCGGGGCGGTGCGCCGCGCGGCCGCGAAGGCCGCCGCGCGCTTGCCACGGGCCATGAAGTTCGCGCCCAGGCCGGCGAGGTCGGCACCGTCGGGCGAGACGACGGTGACCTTCTGCCCCCGGGCGCGGGCCACGGCCACCTCGGACCAGAAGACCTGCGACATGGGGCGGCGCAGCACGGCGTACTCGAGCAGGCCCCCGACACCGGGGCCGCGGACGCCGGGCGCCGAGGCCATGGACACGACGGCGATGATCTCGTCCGCGTCGGCGGGCGTCACCAGGTCGACCGAGGCCGTCGAGGCAGCACCACCGTCGACGAAGGTGCGGCCGTCGATCTCGACGGGCGGCATCCACGCGGGGATCGCCCACGAGGCCCGGAGCGCCTCCCCGGCAGTGGCCTTCGGCGCACCGGGCGCGCCGAAGGCGACGCGCTCCCCGGTCGCGGGCTCGTAGGCCACCAGGCGTGCCTTGGGCGGCACGAGGGCCCCGGGCCCGACGGTGGCGTCGGCCAGCTCCTGCAGCCAGGTCGCATCGCCGCGGCCGCGCGGCGCTACGCCGGTGAGCGGGGCGTGCCCGCCGCGGCGGGTCCACAGTGTCGACGGATCGGCGGGCAGCGAGAACGGAATCCGCGGCAGCGGTGCCGGCGTCGCCGCCAGATGGTGCCGCAGCACGGGCGATTCCGCGCGGCCCTCCTGCATCGCGACGAGGTCCTGCACCGAGAAGGACTGCAGCGCCGTGATGATCTCCGAGCCCGCGGAGGTGCCCTGCAGCACGTCGAGGTCGCGGACGTCGATGCCGAGCTGTTCCTCGAGGGCGGCGAGCGCGGCGATGGTCCACGCCCCGCCGATGGTGCCGCCGCAGCCGATGACGAGCGCGCGGGTCACCGGGCCGCCTCCCCGTCGGCGAGCGCGGCGTGCTCGGAGGCCTGGCGGGCGATGCGGTCGGTGTAGGCCTTGCGGGCCTGCGCGTCGAGGTCGAGCGTCCGGCGGTCGTCGAGCAGCCTGCGGGCGAGCCGCTCGATCGGCTCGGGGACGAAGGCCTCGACGAGGCTCCAGCCCGGCGCGACCCACTTCGGCACCGAGGTCCGGGCCGCGCGGGTGCGGAGGGTGTCGAGGATCGCGGCGGCCACGTCCTCCGGGTCGACGGTCGGCATGCCCCCGCCGAGCTGTGCCCCGGAGGAGAGCTCCGTGCGGACCGCCGACGGCAGGATCGCACAGACGGTGACGCCGGTCCCGTCGTACTCGCGGCGAGCGGCCACGGACGCGCCGAGCGCGGCGAACTTGCTGGCGTTGTAGGTGACCATGCCGGGGATCGGGATCATCCCGGCCATCGACGCGACGTTGACGACGTGGCCGCGGCCCCGCTCGACCATGCCGGGGATGCCCGCCCGCATCCCGTTGAGCATGCCGCGCACGTTCACGTCGAGGATGAGGTCGGTGGTGTCCTCGGACTCCGCGTCGAAGGCGCCGAGCGGCATGACGCCGGCGTTGTTGACCAGCACGTCGATCGGCGCGTCGAGGTCGCCGATCAGCGCAGCCCAGGAGGCGCGGTCGGTCACGTCGAGATGCGCGGCGCGCGAGCCGGGGATAGTTGCCGCGGTGGCCTCCGCGACGTCGAGGTCCACGTCGGCGAGGACGACGCGGGCGCCGTGCTGCGCGAAGAGACGGCCGGTGGCGGCGCCGATCCCGCGCGCGCCGCCGGTGACGACGACGAGCGCACCGTCGAGTCGCGCGAGGTGGTCGGTGGAGGAGAACAGGTTCATGCGACCGACAGTATCCGAATACTAGCGGTTTTTGAATACCCTCTGACGTATTCTTCTCGCGTGGCCAGGCTGACGAGGACGGAACAACGCGCGCAGACGCGCGCCGACCTGCTCGTCGCCGCGCGGGACCGCTTCCTCGAAGTGGGGTACGCCGCCGCGAGCCTTGAGGACATCGCCGATCGCGCCGGGTATTCCAAGGGGGCCGTCTACTCGAACTTCGTCGACAAGCCGAACCTGTGCCGCGAGGTGCTGCAGGCGATACACGAGGAGAAGGCGGCCGAGATCGAGGCGCTGGCGACCGCGCCGGGGCAGGTCTCGGAACGGATCGACCGGTTCTCCGACTGGGTGGAGCGGACTCTCGGGGACGTCGGCTGGACGATGCTCGAGCTGGAGTTCATGGTGGTCGCGCGGAACGATCCCGAACTGCGCGCCATGGCGGTGGCGCTGCGGAACTCGCTGCGGCAGGCGGTGGTCGACGGGCTGACGGGCCTGCTCGATGTCGAGAACGCCGGGGCCGTGGACGGCGAGCAGATCGCGTACGCGGCCGACCTGATGCTGAGCGCGGGCGTCGGCATGGGCATCCACCGCGCGCTGGACCCGACCATTCCGACGGAGTCCCTGGTGGCCTCGTTGCGGACGACGCTGGCGCTCATGGGCGTCCAGTCGGTCTCCGGGTAGTGCGGGGTCAGAGCAGCACCAGTGCCTCGCGGTGCACCGCGACGGCGCGCCCGTCGTCGAGCTTGACCGAGACCGTCTCGTCGTCGTCGGCGAGCAGCACCGTTCCGTAGGTCAGCGCCTCGTCGCGGAGCTGCACTCGATCGCCGGGGGTCATGGCGTCACCTCTTCTGCCGTGTGAATGTGCAAACGTAGCCCGCCGGCCCGGATCTTGAGGCCGGTTCATCGGATGTTCACGAACGGCGAATGGGACAGATTCTTCAGATCTGTCCCAAATGCGTGTAGGGTCGCTCCGAACGCCCGATCAGGAGGACGCGACATGACGGCTGTGCAGAACCGCACGGACCTCGCCGAGCAGTGGCCCGCACCCGCGGAGCCGCAGATGGTGGGCTCCGACCCGTTCTTCGACGCCCCGTCGGGCTTCGAGGACGCCCCCGAGGGCACCGTGCTGCGGTACCGCGACGTGAGCATCGGCTTCCTCGGCCGGATCAAGCAGAAGGTGCGCGCGACGCAGCTGCTGTACCGCACGGTCAATATGCACGGCGTCCCCGAGGTCACCGTGACCACGGTGATCAGCCCGCTGCGCGGCGCGAAGGCCGGGGCCCCACTGGTCTCCTACCAGTGCGCGATCGACTCGCTGCACCCCAAGACCTTCCCCTCCTACGTGCTGCAGCACGGCGTGCGCACCGAGGACGCCTCGTTCCCGCAGATCGAGTACCTCTTCATCGCCGCGGCCGTCGCGAAGGGCTGGACCGTCTCGGTGCCCGACCACGGCGGCCAGGCCGGCCGCTGGGGCATCCCGCGCGAGCCCGGCTACATGGTGCTCGACGGTCTGCGCGCCGCGCTCTCGCACGAGCCGCTCGGTCTCGCCGCCGATACCCGCCTGGGTGTCTGGGGCTACTCCGGCGGCGGCCTGGCCACCTCCTGGGCTGCGGAGATCGCACCGTCGTACGCGCCCGAGCTGAACCTGATCGCCGGGGCCGTGGGCGCGCCCGTCTCCGATCCGGGCAATGTCTTCGTCTACCTGAACAACACCTTGTTCACGGGCCTGCCGACGCTGGTGATCGCGGCACTGGCCCGCGAGTACCCGACGCTGCGTGAGGTGCTCGCCGAGCACGTGAACGACAAGGGCCGCAAGCTCTTCTACGAGGACGCCCTCGACTGGTCGCCCGAGCGCGCCATCCGCAAGATGGCGCACAAGGACTTCGGGTACTACTGCGACATCCCCTTCGAGGACATCGCCCGGCTGCCCAAGCTGCTCGAGATCTTCGACGACATCCGGCCCGGCCAGTCCGCGCCCACGATGCCGATGCTCGTGGTGCAGTCCACCAAGGACCAGATCTCGCCGGTCACCGACGCCGAGGCGCACGTCGGGCGGTACTCCGCCGGCGGCACGCACGTCGAGTACGTGACCGACCAGTGGAGCGACCACTTCTCGATGCACTTCCTGTCGGCGCCGATGCTGCTCGGCTGGCTCGCCGACCGGCTCGACGGCAAGCCCGTCGCCGCCGCCGGGCACCGGCACAAGCGCACCATCATGGCCTCGCCGCAGCAGCTTGGCCGCACACTGCGCCTCGTCGGCACGCTGACCCGCGTGGGGCTCGGCCGCCGAATCTGATCACGCCGCCTGTCGCGGTGCCGTGGACCGGTGCACATGCCCCGTGGGTGTGCGGGTTTCGACGGTGTGCCGTCCGCTCGGGTCGGGGGTGACGGTGCTGTGCCAGCCGGCGGCTTCTTTGGCGTAGTTGCATGCTGCGCAGAGGCCTTGGCCGTTGTCGAACTCGGTGGGACCTCCCGCGGCGTGGGGGACGATGTGGTCGGTGTGGGCGATGGGTGCGTCGCAGTACGGGGTGCGGCAGTACCGGTCCCGCGCCCGGATCATCTCCGCCAGTCCGTCCGGGAAGCAGCGTTGCCGCGAATCCATCGCCACGACCGCACCGGACTCCGGGGCGATGTAGAGCCGTGTGACCCAGGCGATGCCGGCGGCGGTGGCTTTGCCGACGAGGTTGCGGGCGATCTCCGCGGGCATGGTGCCGCCGCCGTCGAGCTGCGCGGTGCCGGGCCGATCCCCGAGGAGCACGGTGGCGGGGATGGTCAGGTTCACCGTCACCGGCTGCCCGGCGGCTGCCTCGCGGCCGGTGATCCGCGCGAACGCGGTATCCGCCATGATCTGCCCGCGTGTGCGCAGGTCCACTCCGACGCCGAGGAGCGTGGCGGCGTGCTTGCGCAGCGCCGCATAGACGCCGACGCCCTGCGCGACGGGTAGCAGCAGCGACACCCGCGCCATCCCGTCCGGCAGCGGCAGGATGGTGACGGTGCGGTCCTTCTCCGCGGCGGCGTTGCGGTCGAGGGTCGCCTGGGCGTCGAGCTCGTAGGCGAGCTTCTTCACCAGATCCGAGATCCGGCCCAGCCCGCACCCGGCCAGAGTGGCGGGGTCGGCGCACAGCAGCTCGTCCGCCCGCTCCCGATCCGAGACGTTCAGATGAGACAGACCCGCCACCAGGATCGGGATCGCCTCCGGGGCCAGGTCACCGGCGTACAACCGTGCCCGGGTGTGCGGCAGGTGCTTCTCCAGCTCCACCGCCCGCGCCAGGAACCGAGCGGCCGTGTGCGGCGACATCCGCAGTGCCAGCCCGACCTCCGCCGCCACACCCTGCCGCCACCGATCCTGCGGCAACCCGGACGCAGCCCGTTCGCACACCCGCTCCCGCAGCAGATCCACTGCGAGCTCGTACTGTTCGAAAGCGAGCCGACACCGCCGCACATGACTCGAACGCAACCGTTCCGCCACTAGCGCATCAGGAGGCGGATCCACCTCTACCGCAACATCTTCTTCCATACCCGAACGCTACGCCGCCCCACCGACAAGTTTTCGATAGTGTGTGACGATTCGAATATTTCGTGAGTCGTGAGTCGTGAGTCGTGTGGCAGGTCAGAGGTGAACCGCGCCGACCCACGGTGACGCTCGGCTGCGGCTCGAGCCGGTCCGTCGCCCGGCCGGATGGAGAGCCCGCCGTCCGGTCAGCGCGCCGGAGTCGTCGTGGTCGTCGTGGCGGCCGCCGCGGTGGTGGTCCGCTTCGGCCGCGTGGTCGTGGTGGTCGCCGGCGTCTCCGCCTTTGTCGTGCTGGCCGGGGCCTCGGTCGTGGTCGTCTTCGGTGCGGTGGTCGTGGTCCGCGTCGCCGGAGGTGCCGAGGTCCCGGGGTTCGTCGTGGTGGTCGTCGTGGGCTTCGTCGTGGTGGTGGACGGCGCCTGAGAGGGCGTCGTGGAGGTCGTGCGATCGGTGGTCTGCGTGGTCGTCCTGGATTCCGTGCCGTCGGATTCGGTGCTCCGCGCGGCCGATGTCGCGGAGGTGCTCGCGTCCGTCGTCTTCGTCTTCGCCGTGGTGGTCGTCGTGGTCGTCGACGGTCGGGCGCGGCTCGCCGGGACGCTCACGTCGACGTCCTCGCCGAGCGCCCGCACCACGTCTGCGCGGGTGCCGTTGTAGACGCTCGCACCGGCGATGGCCCGGGCGGACGGGGCGAGAACCGTCTTGTCCCGGTTCGGGTTCCACTCCCCGTCGCCGCCCGGGAGCGCCGTCACGACGTCCGCCCGGCCCGACGCGGGCATCGCCGCGAGGACCGTGCCCGGGTAGACGGGCGGCGCGATGTAGCGGACCGTCGGCGTGGCGTCGTAGGCCAGCCAGGGCGTGACCACCCGGGCCTGATCCCGTGCCGCGACGGGGCGCCCGGGCGTGACCGCCCACACCGGCACGAACGGATCGTCCTGGAACCGCGGATTCGGCCGGGCGTGCGGATTCCGGGGAACGTTCAGGCCGATCGAGACGGAGATGATCGGCTGCAGCCGCGGACGTTTCCAGTCGCGCGGATACACCCACATCAGCGGGACGTCGGCGCGGAACCCGGAGTCGAACCAGGGCTTGGGCCACGACGGCCGTTCCCAGGGCTTCGGCTGGCCCGGGTACCACGGGCGCACGCCGAGCTGGCGCCCGTACAGCGTCCAGCAGGTCTGCGACTGCACCTCCGTACCCGCGACCCAGTCGTTCCACCGGCCGGTCTCGCAGATCTGCCGGTAGGCGGCGATCTGGTGCGGCGTGTAGTTCCACGGCCGCGTGTTGACGGGCCGCGTCAACTGCGGAGGCGGCGGCGCGACCTCCGGCGGCGCGACCGGCAGCCCGGGCACGGCGGGCGCCTTCGGGTAGTAGACGGTGGTCCCGTCGGAAGTCGCGGTGACGGTGCCCTGCTCGAGCCCCGCGTTCGCGACCGCCTGCGCGGCGACGGGGTCGCCGACCACCGCTACGTTCTTCTCCGGCACCGGGACACCGTCGGTCTGCCAGGCTCCCGGATTGGCGGAGAAGTCCTCGCCCTTGATCTGGGAGAAGGCGACGGAGCTGTCCTGGTGATCGTCGCTCGAACCGCAGGCGGTGAGCGAGGTCGCGGTGAGGAGGGCGGCGGCCACCGCACCCAGATGCTTCGCGTTCATGACGGATCCCGTTTCGATCGGTCGGAGCTGCAAGCGCTGGTTTCGTAACGCCGATTACCTGGGGCCAGTCGATCACGAGCGCCGGAGAGGGGTCAAGCGACGCGGGTTGGGCGCAGCCGCCGGCCGCGCTAGAGTCGGTTGCGATCGCGAAGACCGACAGAGGTGCTGAGGAAACGTGTGGACTGATCTGGCGCGGTGGCTCCGCGGATTGCGCGCCGGACTGGTGGCCACCGGAATCGTGCTGGTCGCGGCCGTCGCGGGCGGGTGCGTCGGATACACCACGACGCACCCGTACTACGCGACCCAGGGCGCGGTCGTCGTCCTGCCTCCGGGGGCGGGGAACCCGGACGCCGGGCAGAACCCCTTCGCGAACCTGTACAACTCGACCCAGTTCGCCGCCGTCGTCGCCACCAACATCACGTCGGAGTCGACCCGCGACCGCGTCGCCGCCGCGTCCGGGGCCCGCCGCGACTACATCATCGAGACCGTGGCGCGCGAGGTGCGGGCGAACTTCGCGCAGAACGCGGCGCAGATCGAGTACACCATCAACGCTCCCGACCCGGATTCCGCGAAGCGCGGCGCCGAGGCCCTGACCGAGGCCACGCGCGAGGCGGTGCGAACCATCCAGCTCGACAGTGGAGTGCCCGCGTCCAGGCTCGCCCAACTGCAGGTCACCGTGCCCGCGCCGCCGGCGCACGAGGTCACCGGGGGCAGGGTGATCGCCGCGATGACCGATGCCGGCATCGCCGCCGTGATCGCCGCCGCTGCGATGGTCTCCTGGCGACTGTTCCGACGGGCCCGCGCAGACCGAGCGCGGTCGTCCGCCGCACGCCGCTCGCCCCCGCCCATGGTGAACCGCGAGGTCGCGGGAGCGCGGTCGGACTGAGTACCGGCCGGACCCGGCTATCATTGCGATCGCATCGAGCAGTGGTCTACGCCCTGGAAGGGCGGCGGAGAGGAGATCGGATGGACATCGCGGGCATGGTCCGCGCGGTCTTCCTACGCCGCGTCGTGGTCGCCGTTGTGATCATCGCCGCACTCGTCGGCGGTGCCGCGGGGTGGAAGTCGGTGACCGTCGAATACGAATCGGTGGGCGCGGTCGTCGCGATCCCGCCGGGCGCCGGTAACCCGAACCCCGCGCTCAACCCGTTCACCAACCTGTCGAACACTGCTCAGCTCGCACACGTGTTGGCGACGGTCGCGTTGAGCGAGGACGCGCGCCGCGTCGTCGTGGCGAAGGGCGGCTCCCCGGACTACGTCGTCTCGACGGTGGCCGGTGAGGGCTCGTCCGCCCTGCTGTCGCCGCAGGTGCTGTTCGCTGTCCGGGCGCCGGACCAATGGGTCGCGCGGGAGGCGGCAGTCGCGTTGATCGACTTCTTACGCGCCCGTCTGCAGTCGATGCAGCGGGAAGCGGGTGCGCTCGAGGGCACCCTCGCCGACCTGCGCGTCACCGTCGAGCCGCGCGCAGGCACCCTGAGCGGTGCCGATCCGAAGCGGGCGGCCGTCGGATACGCGATGGGCGGCGTGCTGCTGACGTTGTTCGTCTTCGTGCTGATCGCCGGGCTGCGGAGCGCGGTCGCGGGCGCCGCGAGCCGCGATCCCGGGCCGGACGGGGAAGAGCCGGGCGGTGACGGCCCGGACGGGGATGAGCCGGGCGGTGACGCGGCACCGTCGGGTGGGACGGCGGAGATCCGGCGTCCGGACCGGGTCCGGCTGTGAACAGGATGCGCGACGCGCTCCCGACGGTGGACCCCGTCGAGGTCGGCTCGACGGTGACGCGGCGGATCGCGACGACGATCGGTCCGCCGGGAGCGGTGTTCGTGGCGGTCTGCGGCTTCGCGCTGCTGTCGATGCGACAGTCGATCCTCGTGCCCGCGACCTACGGGCTGACGCTGGCGCAGACGCTGTTCGCGGTCGGCGCGGTGGTCTGGGGCATGGCGGCGTTCACCGGCTACGCGCCGATGGTGCGCGACCGGACCGTCATCGCCGCGGTGCTCGCCTACGCCTTCGCCTCGTTCGTCTCCTACGGCGGGGCGATGGCGCGCGGGGTTCCCAGCGGCATCACCGTCGACGCGATGGACCGCTACGTCCTGGTCGATCTGCTCCTCGTCGGGATGGTGCTGCTGATCCTGGCGGTGGTGCGTTCGGAGCACGCGCTGCGCATCGTGCTCGCCGGGCTCGTCCTGGGGGGAACGGTCAGCGCCCTGTTCGGCCTGCTCTACGCCGCGACGGGCCTCGATCTCGCGCCGAACTTCCGGATCCCGGTGATCACCAAGGCGAGCGACTTCGTCCTCATCAAGAACTTCACGCGCGCCGGTCTCAACCGCCCGCAGGGCAGTGCGGGGCACGCGCTGGAACTGTGCGCGGTGCTCACGGTACTGATCCCGCTGGGTGTGGCACTGATCCTCAGCGCCCGTAAGCGCGGTGTGAAGACCTGGCCCTGGTCGCTGTGCACCGCGATCCTCGTCGCGGCGGACCTGGCCTCGCTGTCACGGTCGGCCATCGTCGGCGGCGCGGCGGCGGTCGCCGTCATGTGCTGGCGCTGGCCCGTTCGCCGCCTGCTGGTGATCGTCACCGGCGCGGTGACACTCTTCCTCGTCGGCACCGTCTTCCAGATCAAGATCATTCTCGCGCTGATCAAGACCTTCGCCGGATCGGGCAACGACTCGTCGCTGCAGTCGCGGGCCGTCGGCCAGGCCTTCGTCGCCGAGAACGTCTGGAAACGCCTCTGGTTCGGCCAGGGCGTGGGCGCGTACCCGACCCTCAAACAGCCCGTGCTCGACAACCAGTACCTCTCCCGGCTCATGGAAGCGGGCGTCTTCGGGCTGGTCACGTTCATCGCCGCCCTGGCACTCGCCCTCTATCTCGCGGTCCGGGCGTCGGCGCGGGCCACCGGCGTCACGGCGGAGCTGGCCAGCGGCATCAGCGGGTCCATCGCCGCGCTGATCGTGATCTGCCTGATCCTCGACACTTCCGGCTTCCTGCAGATCTGGTACCTGACCTGGATTCTCGCCGCTCTCGCGGGCGCCGTGTACCGACTTTCCGGTGCGGAACCACCCGGGTAGGATCGCGGGCGTGAACCACGCGCACGCCGACGCCGCCGGAACGTCCCGGACCATCCGCATCTGGGGGTGGGTCGGCGCCGCCGTCGCGCTCGCCACGTCGCTGGTGCACCTGCCGATGCTCGGCGACAACAGCTGGGTGGTCTCGCTGATCGTCGCGGCGATGCTGATCGGTTGCGCGCACTGCTCGGTGTGCCTGTTCCGCAACCCGACGGTGAGCGCCTGGGTGCGGACCGCCGCGATGGGCGCGATCATGATCGCGCTGCACCCGGTGCTGATGTCGGCGATGGACTCCGGCATGGCGGGTATGGACCACTCCATGCCCGGGATGGACATGGGTTCGATGGGCCATTCGATGAGCTCGATGCAGCCCTGGATGACCCTCATGATCGTCTTCGCCGCGGCGGAGATCGTGGTGGCCGTCGCGGCGCTCGGCACGATCGCGCTGCGCAAGCGGGCCGTGCGGTGACCACCGTCACCGTCGTCGCCCGTAACGAACGGCTCGAGACCGGAGATAGGTGAAGGATGAACGCGAAGACTGACCTCAAGCGAGCGGGCCTGCGTCGTGCCGCCACCCTCACCGCCGCGACCTCGCTGGTCGTCGGCCTGACCGGTGGTGTCGCCGTCGCCGACCCCGATACCACCACCAAGCCCACCGCATCGTCGGCGGAGCTGCTGCTGAACTCGAGCGATTTCCCGGGCGGCTACATCGTCGTGCCGTCGCCGCAGCAGCGGCTGGCGAACGAGCTCGGCGCCGACCCGCTGACCCTCGCGAGCTCGGCGAAGGTCACCCCGCCGGAGTGCAAGAACATCCTCGCCGCCGCCAAGGGCGGCCAGGGCGAGGGCGACACCGTCGCCGGCGTGCACGATCAGGACCGCAAGAGCCTGAGCGAGACGCTGGTCGCCAAGGACGTCGACGTGGACACCGTCAAGGTCGGCCTGCTCAAGATGTGCTCGGACGTGACCATCGAGACCAACGATCCGCGGGGCGGCACCATCAAGGTGCGCGCCATCACCAAGGAGGTCTCGTCGGACAAGCAGAAGGCCACCTTCGAGATCGCCCTCGACGGCACGCGCGCCAAGGGTGACGATTCCTTCCCGATCCACCAGAAGGTGCTCGTGGGCGTGGCCTCGCTGCGCGGCTACACCGTCGCGGTGCAGGGCACCAAGCTCGGCGGCGATCCGGACCGCGGCGAGTTCAACGGCTTCCTCGACAAGGCCGTGAAGAAGATCAAGGACGCGAAGTAGCTTGACCACGGTGGCGCAGGAGTCCGACGCCGCTGCGACCGAAGGATCTCCGGGCGCCCCCCGCGTGGGCGGCATCGCAGCGCTGTTCGTCGGCTCCGCCGCCGCCCTCGCCGTGGTGATCTGGCTCATCGCCAGTGAGGGCGAGCTGCGCTACCTCGTCAACGGCAACGCCTACCCCGGTGCGCTCACCGCCTACGGCGCCGCCGCCGGACGCCTCGTCGGCACCGTCGCCGCGGCCCTGACCTTCGGCGCGGTGGGCTACGCCGTCTTCCGCACCAGGGCGCTCGATACGGGCGAACTCGGCCTGCGCGGTTACCTCTCGCAGATCCAGGCCCGACGGTACGCCGCCGCCTGGGCGATCGTCTCCGTCCCGATGGTCTTCCTCGCGGCCGCGGAGAGCGCCGCCCAGGACCTCGTCACCACCTACCGGGTCGGCGGCCTCACCACCCTGATCTCGGCGTCGGACACCGCGAAGGGCTGGATCGTCTCACTGATCTGCGCGGTGCTCGTCTACGCGGGCCTGCGCACCGCGCTGTCCTGGGTCGCGCACCTGTGGATCCTGCTGCCCGCGGTGGTGGGCCTCCTCGCCACGGTCGTGACCGCCAACGAGGCCCAGAACTGGGATCACGACTACACCACGGCCGCGCTGACCACGCTCGCCGTCGTCGCCGCGCTGTGGCTCGGCGGCCTGTGGTCGGCCGTGCGGCTGCCGGCGCGGACCGAACGGCGATGGGTCGGCCCCTTGTACGCCGCGCTGGTGCTCGCCAACGGCGCCGTCATCGCCGTGGTCATGGCGCCCGGCTCCGACCTCTGGGTCACCTGGTACGGCCTGCTGCTTGTCGCCACCGGCGTCCTGCTGGCCGCGGCGGGAGCGGCGCACTGGCTGCGGGCGCTCCCCGCGGCCGCGGCGCTGCTGACGGCGGCGTTCGGCACCGCGATCGCGGCGTCCGAGCTGACGCCGCCGCCCTTCCTCCGCAGCAGGCCCACGGTGGGCGAGAACTTCCTCGGCTACAACCTGCCGGACCCGCCGAGCGCGATGGCCTTCCTCGGCAACTGGCGTCCCGACCTGAACCTGGCGCCCTTCGCCATCGCTCTCGCCGTCGGCTACCTGGTCCTGGTTCGCCGCACCCGGAACTGGCCCTGGTACCGCACGGTGCTGTTCGTCCTGGGCTGTGCCGCCCTGCTCACCCTGACCAGTTCCGGGCTGCGCACCTACTCCAACGCGATGTTCAGCGTGCACATGGTGGTGCACATGCTGATGACCTCGATCGTCCCCGTGCTCCTGCTGCTGGGCGCGCCCGTCACGCTGATGCGTCAGACGCTCACCGGGGCGCCCGCGCGGTGGTTGTCGATGATGCTCCAGTCGCGGTCCTTCGCGGTGCTCATGCGCCCTGCGGTGCAGCTCGCGCTGTTCGCTGCCGTGCTCTACGGCCTGTACTTCACGCCGCTGTTCGACGCCATCGGCCGGTACCACTGGGGCCATCTGGCCATCTACTCGGCGCTGCTGTTCACCGGTTTCCTATTCTACTGGCGCGTCTTCCAGATCGATCCCGTGCCCGGTGAGCTGCCGTTCATCGGCCGCATCGGCATGCTGCTCGCGATGATGCCGATCACGATGGTCTTCGCGCTCATCGTCATGACGATGGACGGTCTCGTCGGCTCGCGCCTGTACCTGTATCTCGACTTCCCGTGGATGACCGACCTGCACCGCGACCAGTTCGTGGGCGGTGTCGTCGCCTGGGCCACGGACGAGGCCGCGATCGCGCTCGTCACCCTCGGCCTCGTCCTGCACTGGGCCTGGCGCAACCGCGACGAGGACTCCGAGCCCGAACTTCTCTGAGACTCGCGGTTCCCGGCGCGCTACGGCGCGGTCTGTCGATAGTGTAGCGCTGCGTCGCGATCGTTAACTACGATCCGATCATGAAACGGATCTTCGCCATCCTGGTGGCAGCGGTGCTCGCGCTGCTGGCCGGCACGGGCGTGGCGACAGCGGACCCGGCCGGCGTCGTCGACCGGGCCGGGTTGTTCGGCGATCGGGCCGCCGACGTCGAGGTGGCGCTGGACGACTTCCAGTCGCGCACGGGGATGGTCGGCACGGTCGTCACCGCGAACGGCATCGGCGGCCAGGACATCCGGGCGTTCGCCACCACTGCGGGCGCGGTGCTCGGCCGGGACCGGGGCGAGGCCGTCGTGATCGGCGTGGACCTGCAGACCAGGAAGGTCGGCGTCTACACCACCCCGGCGGCGATGGCGCGGATCCCCGACGCCGAGATCACCCGCCTCATCGGTACCGTCATCACGCCGCCCTTCCGCGGGGGTGACTACGCGAACGGGGTCGTCGCCGGTCTGCGGGGCCTGGCCGACGTCGCAACCGGAGGAGCCGCGACGACGACTGCGCCCACGACGGTGCAGGGGGACGGGATTCCCGACACGGACGGGCTGGTGCCGGGCGGTTCGACGATCACCGTCGAACCCGGGTACGGCACCAACCGCGGGACGTACACCGTGACAGGCCCGGGCTGGCCGAACACCGAGAAGTCCGACGACGGACCGCCGGGGATCTTCATCGCGTTCATCGTTCTCATTGCCGTCGGCGGGGTGGTCTCGATGGTCGTCTCCGGCTCCCGGGACCGCGACGCCGACACCCCCGAGCTGCGCTCGCAGCTGGCCGATCTCGTCGCCGCCGAACCCGGCTACGCCACGTGGTCGAACCGCCGCCGGTTCGCGCATGCCCAGCGGCACACCGGGGTGCGACGCGGGACCTGGAACAGCATCTACCCGGATTGGCGGGTCAGCGAGTCGGACGCCCGGTCGGGCTCCTCGTCCTCGGGCGGATTCTTCGGCGGGGGCGGCTCGAGTTCGAGCTTCTCCTCGGACAGCGGATCCGGCTCGTCGGGCTCCTCGGGAGGCTTCTCGGGCGGCGGCGGGTCGTCGGGAAGCTTCTAACGTGCGCCGAACGCGCGCAGGCGCAGGCTGTTCCACACCACGAAGAACGAGCTGAAGGCCATGGCCGCGGCGCCGATCAGCGGGTTCAGCAGCCCGGCGACGGCGACGGGGATTGCGGCCACGTTGTAGCCGAACGCCCACACCAGGTTCGTCTTGATGGTCTTCAGGGTCGCCCGCGCGAGTCCCAGGGCGTCGGGGACGGCGGAGAGTTCTTCGCGCATGAGGACCACGTCGGCGGCGCTCTGCGCCACGTCGGTGCCGGTGCCCATCGCGAGGCCCAGGTCCGCCGCGGCGAGCGCGGGGCCGTCGTTCACGCCGTCGCCCACCATCGCGACCTTCCGGCCCGCGGCCTGCAGCTCCCGAACCGCCGCGACCTTGCCGTCGGGCAGCACGTCGGCGCGCACGTCGTCGATGCCGACGAGCGCCGCGACCTTGGCCGCCGCGGCGGCGTTGTCGCCGGTGAGCAGCACCGTCCGGATCCCGGCCTCGTGCAGCCGCGCAACGGCGGCGGCGGCGTCGGCCTTGATCGTGTCGGCCACCTCGAGGACGGCGGCGACGGCACCGTCGACCTCCACCACGGCGACGGTGCGGCCCGACTCGGCGGCAGCCTCGACCGCCCCCACGAGCACGCCCGGCGCGACGAAGCGCGGCGATCCGACGCGCACCGCGGCGCCCTCGACGACGCCCGTGGCGCCCAGGCCCGGCACGGCCCGGAAGTCCTCCACCGAGGGCAGCTCGCTCCCGGCGCGCGCGACGACGGCCCGCGCGACGGCGTGCTCGGAGGCGGCCTCGACCGCGCCGGCGAGCCGCAGTACGGCGTCCTCGGTGAAGCCCGGTGCGACGCTCACGCCGGCCACCGAGAGCACGCCGGTGGTCACGGTGCCGGTCTTGTCGAAGACGACGGTGTCGATGGTCTCGGTGGCCTCGAGCGCCTGATGCCCGCGGACGTAGACGCCCAGTTGCGCCCCGCGGCCCGACGCGACCATGAAGGCGACGGGAGTCGCGAGGCCCAGCGCGCACGGGCAGGCGATCACGAGCACGGCGATCGCGGACTTCACCGCGCTGTCGATGCCGCTGCCGAACAGCCAGCCCGCGAAGGTGAGCGCGGCGATGGCGAAGACGCACGGCACGAAGACGGCGGAGACCCGGTCGGCGAGGCGCTGCATCCGCGCCTTGCTCGCCTGTGCGTCCTCGACGAGCCGGAGCATCGCGGCGAAGGTGGTGTCCTCGCCGACGGCGGTCGCGCGCACCGTCAGGCGGCCGTCCTGGCAGACGGTGCCGCCGACGACACGGTCGCCGGGGCCGGCGGGCACGGGACGGGACTCGCCGGTCATCGCCGAGTTGTCGACGAAGGCGGTGCCGGACTCGACGACGCCGTCGGTGGCGATCGTCTCACCGGGGCGCACGACGAAGAGCTGCTCCTCGCGCAGCTCGCCGACGGGGATGCGGAGCTCGGAACCGTCGCGGACCAGGACCGACACCTCGCGCGCGCCGCGCGTGGCGAGCTCCCGCAGCGCCGACGCGGCCTTCGCCCGCGCCGACGCCTCGAAGTAGCGGCCCGCGAGCACGAAGACGGTGACGCCCATCGCGACCTCGAGGTAGATCGGGTCGGACTGGATGATCGCGTTCCAGAAGCCGTGCGGATCGGGGCGCTGCCGGCCGGGCGTGAGCACCGTGACCACCGACCATGCGGTGGCGGCGATGATGCCGACCGAGACCAGGGTGTCCATCGTCGCGGCGCCGTGCCGCGCACCCAGGAAGGCCCGCTTGTGCAGCGGCCAGGCGCCCCAGGTCACGACGGGCAGACTCAGCGCGAGCAGTACCCACTGCCAGCCGGTGAACCGCGTCGACGGGATGGTCGCGAGCACGATCGAGAGGTCCGCGGCGGGCACGAACAGCACCAGGGAGACGATCAGCCGGCGCAGCACGTCGCGCCGCTCGCGCTCCTCGGCGAGGATCGCGCGACGCGGGTTCGGTGACTTGGGTGCGGCGGTGTACCCCGCGGCCTCGACGGTGCCGGTCAGCTGCTCGACGGTGACCGTCGGCGCGTGCTCGACAGTGGCCGTCCGCGTCGCGAGGTTGACCACGGCGCGCACCCCGTCGAGCTTGTTGAGCTTGCGCTCGACCCGCCCGACGCACGCGGCGCAGGTCATGCCACCGACGTCGAGGAAGGTGCGTTGAGCCTGCTCCGGCTGCGTGGCGGCCGGAGCGGGGGCCTGGTCGAGATCCGTCACCCCTCCAGTATCCACCTCGCCCGACCGGGGCTGAAAACGTGAAAGGCCTTGATACCGGCTCCCGGAATGGGGGGAGGAGGGGGAGCCGGTATCAAGGCTCAATCACGCAGCCACCGACGTGGGGGGAGACGTCATATGGCGGCCGCAAGACCTACGATACGGGGTATACGCGTACGGGTGCCACCTTTCGTGACATGCGTGTTCGTGCGCGAAGGCAACTTCCAACGATTGTTGTCGCTAACGTTGCGCGAGCGCAGCGCGAAGGACGTCGAGCGCGGCGTCCACGTCGACCCGCGCGTCGGCGCTCACTCCCACGGTGTTCAGGAAGCCGTGGAGCGCGCCAGGGGCCAGCTGCGTGGTGGCGTCGACGCCCGCGTCGCGCAGCCGCTGCGCGTAGGCCGCGCCCTCGTCGCGCAGCGGGTCGAAGCCCGCGACCACGACGTGCGTGCGCCCGATGCCTTCGAGGCCGTCGGCGTGCAGCAGGTCGAACTTCGGGTCGGTGTCCTGCCCGGGCTCCGGCGTGTAGAGCTCCCGGAAGAAGTCGATGTCGGCCTTCGTGAGGAAGTAGCCGCTGGCGAAGGTGTCGCGGCTGCGGTTCTCCGGATCGGCACCGGTCACGGGGTAGAAGAGGAGCGAGAACGCCGGCTGCGGGCCGCCGGCCAGCGCCAGCTCGCGCGCGGCGACACCCGCGAGGTTGCCGCCCGCGCTGTCGCCCGACACCGCCACCCGGGACGGATCGGCGCCCAGCTGATCGGCGTGCGCGATGGCCCACGCGGTCGCGGCGACGGCGTCGTCGGCGGCCGCGGGGAAGATCGCCTCGGGGGCCAGCCGGTAGTCGACGGCGAGCACCCGCACGCGCGCCCGGTCCGCGATGTACCGGCACGGCGCGTCGTGCGAGTCGAGATCGCCGAGGACGAAGCCGCCGCCGTGGAAGAAGACGACGAGCGGGGAGCCCGCGTCGAGCCCGGCCGGCGTGTAGAGGCGCGCCGGGAGGGGGCCGGCCGCACCGTCGACCATGAGGCCCCGCGCGCCGACCGACGGGGCCGTGCCCGCGCCGACCGCCCGGCTCAGCTGCAGCATCGAGGCGCGGGAGAAGGCGATATCGCGGGCGCCGGAGAGGCCGTCGACGCCCTGCAGGCTCAGCAGCCGCAGAATGATCTGCGAGTCGAGGTCCAGCTCGTTGCCCTCGACGGTCTGCGGCGTGCCGAGCCGCTGCTTGACCGGCAGGGGGAGGCTGAAGAGCAGCTTCGCAGCGCCCGCGACGAGCGGGGTGGGGATCTGCAGGGCCAGCTTCTGGAGGACTTCGGTGAGCGCCATGTCACTGATAG
Organism: Tsukamurella sputi; assembly: GCF_007858445.1. Classification (GTDB taxonomy): domain Bacteria; phylum Actinomycetota; class Actinomycetes; order Mycobacteriales; family Mycobacteriaceae; genus Tsukamurella; species Tsukamurella sputi. The sequence continues at coordinate 107,409 of NZ_VIGV01000006.1, forward strand.
TAGGACGCGGGTCACATATCAGCGCGGGTGCGTCGCATCTCCTCGGCCGCCGCGGGCGCCACCCCGTCCAGGGCGGATTGGACGCCGTCGATGTCGCGCGCGGCGCGGCCGCGACTCCACTTCTGCTTCGCCGTCACCTCGCGCACGGCGATCTGCACCCCCACGATCGCCTTGAGCTGCTGCTCGATGTACCCGGCGGGCGCGTCGTCGACCGACCAGGGAGCCGGTCTGGAGGCCTCGTGGCGCCGGGTCAGTCGTTCGACGATCCCGCGGGTCGCGGCCGGGTCGTCGAGGATTCGGGCCGTTCCCCGGATGTGGACCTCACTGTAGTTCCAGGTGGGGACGGCGCGGCCGTGCTCGTCCTTCGACGGGTACCAGCTCGGCGAGACGTAGGCGTCCGGACCGGTCACGACGAGCAGGACGTCGGCGCCGTCGAGCGCGCGCCAGTGGCGGTTCGCCCGTGCCAGGTGGGCGATGACGAGGTCGCCGTCCCACAGCACCGGCAGGGTCGTCGCGTCGAGTCCGCCGGCCGCGGAGAAGAGAGTGCCGATGCTGGCCGCGGCCACGATGTCGCGGGCCCGCGCCTCGCCCGCCCGGTCCGGTGCCGCGACGTACATCAGTGGTCCCGCGGGCCGTACTTGGCGAGGTAGTCCGCGTGCAGGTCGGCCTCGCGCTCGCGGGCGATCACGTCGACGAGGTCGGGGTCCAGGCCGTGGTGCCGCAGCCGGGCGCGCCGGTAGATCTTGTTCAGCGCGATCGCGAAGTAGACGAAGGGGATGAAGATCGGCAGCGTCATCGTCGCCTTGTTCAGCACCGAGGTCGGGAAGAACCAGAACGGGATCAGGATGATGAAGCAGGGGATGGCGAACCGGACCACGGTGCGCCACGCCGCGCGGGGGCCGGCGAGGTCGTTCGCCACCCACTCGTGCATCGACGGCGGCAGCACCTTGCGCCCGTAGGCGTAGGGGATGAACTGCCACGGCGTGGGCTTGCTCCGGTCCTCACTCATGCCTCCATGATCCCACTGCGCATAGAATCGGACGTTGTGAGTCCCGGCAGAAACGATCAGACCGCGCAGAGCATCCTGTCTGCAGCGGTGTCGAGCATCGGCAGCGTCGGCATTTCGCGGACCACGATGGAGAACGTCGCCAACCTCGCGGGCATCGGCGTGGCCACCGTCTACCGTCGGTTCAACCGCAAGGACAACCTCGTCCAGCAGGCCATCCGCTACGAGGCCGAGCAGCTGCTCAAGACGGTGGAACAGCAGGTCCAGGGGCTGAGCACGGTCGAGGAGGCGCTGACCGAGGGCTTCGTCGCTTTCCTGCGAGAGGCGCATCGTCGGCCGCTGATCCGCGGCATCGGCGACGGCAACGTGGTCGTGGGCCTGCCGATGATCGCGCAGGGCGGCGGCATGGTGATCGAGATCGGCCGGGAGTTCGCGGCGAACATCATCGCGGGCTTCCAGGCCGGCGGCACGCTGCCGGAATTCGATCCCAAGCCGATCGCGGAGATCTTCGCGCGCGTCGGGCATTCGGTGCTGCTCGCCCCGGACGGCCTGATCAGCTTCGACGATCCGTACACCGCGGGCCGCGTGGTCCGCGAGTGCCTCATGCCCGCGATCGCGGCGCAGGCCGCCGCCGCGAGCGGCGGCGCGAGCGAGCAGGGCGGCGCGCAGTGATCCGGCCCGCTGTACCTGCCGACGTGCCGGAGATCCTGGCGATGATCGCCGAGCTCGCCGCGTACGAGAAGGAACCCGAGTCCGCCGTCGCGACCGTCGAGCAGCTGGAGGCCGCGCTGTTCGGTCCCGCGCCCGCGGTCTTCGCGCGGATCGCCGTGGAGCAGGGGCCCGACGGTGCCGAGAGCGTCGTCGGGATGGCGATCTACTTCCGCACCTTCTCCACCTGGACCGGCACCCACGGCATCTGGCTGGAGGATCTGTACGTCCGGCCCGGCGTCCGCGGCGGCGGCCACGGTAAGAACCTGCTGGCGGCGCTGGCGCAGGAGTGCCGGGACAACGGCTACGAGCGACTCGAGTGGACGGTGCTCGACTGGAACGCGCCCGCGATCGGCTTCTACCGCTCGATCGGCGCGGTGCCGATGGACGAGTGGACCACCCAGCGGCTCACCGGCGATGCGCTGCAGTCCCTCGCAGCGCAGGCCGGCGGCGCCTGATGGACGTCTTCGAGGCGATCCTGCGCCGCCGCGACGTCCGCAACGAGTTCTCCGGCGAGCGGATCGACGAGGAGCGCCTGGTGCGGATCCTCGAGGCCGCGCACCGCGCGCCGAGCGTCGGCAACACCCAGCCGTGGGACTTCGTGGTGGTCCAGGATCCGGCCACACTCGCGCGGTTCGCCGGGCACGTCGGCGAGTGCCGGGAGGACTTCGCGCGGTCGCTGCCCGAGGATCGGAAAGACACCTTCAATCCGATCGTGATCGAGGGCATCGAGTCGTCGCGGACCGGTGTCGTCGTCACCTACGACCCGACGCGCGGCGGGACCCACATCCTGGGCCGTCACACCATCGACGAGACGGGCCACCTGTCGGTGGCGCTCGCCATCCAGAACCTGTGGCTGGCCGCGACGGCGGAGGGCGTCGGGGTCGGCTGGGTGTCCTTCTACCGGGAGCCCTTCCTGCGCGAGCTGGTCGGCGTGCCCGAGCACGTGCACGTCGTGGCGTGGCTGTGCGTCGGCCCCGTGACGGCCCTGCAGACGGTGCCCGACCTGGAGCGATTCGGGTGGCGCGAGCGCCGCCCGTTGGCCGAGGCGATGCATCGGGAGCGCTTCGCCGACGGGGATGTCGGCACTCATCGTTAGACTCGCATGTAATCAGCGAGGGGACGATCTGCAGTGAGCATGTTCAACGAGCGCGTCGGCCGGCGCGCGGTCCTGGCCGGTGCCGCCGCGGCGGTGCCCCTGGTGGCGGCCGGCTGCACGATCGGCGATCTGACCGGTGGCGGCACGAGCGCGGGGCCCTCCACGCCGCCGAAGGATCCCGCGGAGGTCACCGTCGCGCCGGCCGACGGTGCGCAGGCCGTCAGTCCGATCACCCCGGTCACGGTGTCGATCGCCAAGGCCGTCCTGGGCTCGGTCACCCTGACCGACGCGAACGGCACCGCGGTCGAGGGCACGCTGTCGACGGACATGCTGAGTTGGAAGGCGTCGAAGCCGCTGGCCTACAACGCGCAGTACACACTGGTCGCGAAGTACGAGACGCTGGGCCAGCAGCGCGAGAAGCGCACCACCTTCTCCACCGTCGCGGTCGACGAGACGAACAAGACGGCGCCCTACTTCGAGAACACGGGCGGCATGTCGCTGACCGACGGCGCGGTCTACGGAGTCGGGCAGGTCGCTGTCGTCCACTTCGACGAGGCGATCAAGGACCGCGCGATGGCGCAGAAGCTGCTCAAGGTCACCACCACCCCGTCGGTGCCGGGCGCGTGGATGTGGACCACCGACAAGACGGTGGCGTGGCGGCCCAAGGACTACTACCCGTCGGGTACCAAGGTCTCCATCGAGGTCAACGCCTTCGGCAAGGAGGTCAGCCCCGGCCTGTGGGGTGAGAAGGACATCGCGATCTCGTTCTCGATCGGCGAATCGCACGTCTCCATCGCCGATGACAACACCAAGCAGGTGCAGGTCTTCGTGAACGGCCAGATGGTGCGCTCGATGCCCACGTCGATGGGGCAGGGCGGTGAGCAGGTGATCAACGGCAAGTCCTTCCACTTCTGGACGCAGCGCGGCGTGTACACGGTGCTCGACAAGGCGAATCCGGTGATCATGGACTCCTCCACGTACGGCCTGCCGATCAACTCGCGCCTCGGCTACAAGCAGTCCATCGGCTGGGCCACCCGCATCAGCAACGACGGCATCTACCTGCACGCCCTCGACAACATCGGCGCGCAGGGCGTGCGGAACGAGTCGCACGGCTGCCTCAATCTGAGCCCCGCGAACGCGCAGTGGTTCTTCGGGCTCTCGCAGCCGGGTGACGTGGTGGAGGTGCGCAACACCGGCGGCCCCGCGCTCGAGCAGTGGCAGAACGGCGACTGGTCCGTGCCCTGGGCGACCTGGATCGCAGGGAGCGCCATCCCGGTCGACGGCAACGGGACACCCCTGACGACCTCCGCCGCCCCCACGACCTCGGCCGCCCCCACGACGACGCCTGCGGTCCCGCCGACGGGTGCGCCCGCCTCCGGTACCCCGGGAGGCTGATCCCGCGGCGGTACCGGGGCGTACCGGCGGCGTCGGCCGCCCTCGGCTCGACCTACGCGACGGCGGACCGTCGGCCCCGCATGCCGATCGCGGCGGCGGCGAGGCAGGCGGCGGCCACGGCGAACGCGAACCAGGGAAAGATCGTCGCGGTGCTGTACTGCGTGGCGAGGTAGCCCGCGATCACCGTGGGCACGCCCATCGCGAGGTAACCCAGCAGGTAGTAGGCGCTCATCACCTGGCCGCGGGCGTGGGCGGGCGCGACGGACGCGAGGTGCCGCAGCGAGCCGCCGAAGGCCAGCCCGAAGGTGGCGCCGAGCAGGATCGTGTCGGCGACGATGAGCCAGGTGTGGCCGTACTCGACCGCGACCACGGCCAGCGCGAGCGAGGCGGCGAGCCCGATGTCGCCGACGATCGCCATCGGCCGGGCGGGATAGCGCCCGCCGAAGTACTGCGAGACCGCCGAGGCGATCGCCATGACGGCGACGAGGCCGCCGGTGAAGATCACCGAGTGGTGGCCCGTGACGTGCTGCACGAGCGCGGGGTAGAGGCTGAGGAAGACGCCCAGCACCGACCAGGCGGTGATGATGCCGATGCCGGAGAACCAGAAGTCGGACGTGATCTCGCCGGGCACGCTCGGGCGGCTGAGCCGGACGCGCTCGCCCGTGCGGCCGACATGGGGCTCGATCAGCGCGATCACGCCGAGCAGGATCGCGAGCACCACGACACCCATGGTGATGAACGGCGTGCGCAGCGGGTGCGGCGCGTACTGGGCGACGGCCGCGGCGCCGAGCGCGGTGGCGGCGATCCCGACGTTGAGGAAGACGCCCGACAGCATGCCGTTGCGGGCCCCGTCGGTGGGCCGTACGTCGAGCAGGGCGGCGCCCGCGACCACGGTGATCGAGCCGATCGCCGCGCCGTGCAGGAAGCGGGCCAGGATCAGCTGCCATTCCGCGCCCGCGAACAGGAACAGCACCAGCCCGACGAGGATCGTCACGACGGCGGCGAGCAGTACCGGCTTGCGGCCGACGGCGTCGGAGATCGGCCCGACGGTCAGTGCCGCGCCGAGTGCCCCGATCGCGTAGACCGCGAAGACGACCGTGGTCGACAGCGCCGACATGTGCCACTGCTGCTGGTAGAGCGGGTACAGGGGCGACGGCAGCCCGGAGACGCCGAGCGCCAGGGCGAGCAGGGTGAGCAGGAGGGCGAAGGACCAGCGCTGCGGGTGGACATGGGTCGACGGTGTCGCGACCTGCTGCGCCAGGCTCATCTTCGCCTCCGGGTGTACGGTGGTGGTTCGACGATCGTCGAACCACTGGCCACGGTACACCCGGTTCGACGAAGATCAAACCGTTGTCTCAGGGAACGAGAAACATGACCGACGCCATCGCCACCGTCCCGCTGCACACCGTGCTGAGCGCGCTGGCCGATCCCGTGCGCCTGGAGATGGTGCGTCGCCTCCATCGCGAGCAGCGCCCGCTGGCGTGCGCCGAGCTGTACGACGGGGTCACCAAGGCCACGGCCAGCCACCACTTCAAGGTGCTGCGCGAGGCGGGGCTCACCCGCCGTGATGATCTGGGTTCCACGGCCCGGCAGCTGCTGTTGGTGGACGAGGTGAATGCGGCGTATCCCGGCCTCCTGGATTCGGTGCTGGGGGCCGCTGAGCGCGAGGCGACATCGCGATCCACGCCAGCCACAGCGTGAGCGTGACGACCTGCGTCCGCTGCGCCAGGCCGAGGTAGAGCGCCGGCTCCAGCATCGCGGCCAGCGTCCACGCGGTCGACAGTAGGAACAGCACGCCCAGCCCGAGCGCGAGCCGCGCGCCGTCGAACCCCGTGCCGCCGGCGCACGACCGGCGCCACAGCGCCCAGGCGAGCACCGCGACGACCCCGCCGAAGCCCGCGATCCCGGACGAGACCGCATGTCCGACGTGGGTCCAGGGCACCTCTCCGGCGAGCTCGCGGGCGGCGCAGGCCGCGTCGGTGGTGGGTGTGCAGGACAGGGGGAGGAGAGCATCGCCCACGGTCGCGGCCCCGAGCAGTGCCAGTCCGGCCAGGCCAATCACGGCGAGGCGGGACGTGGGCCGGCCGGCGCGGTGGGCGAGGGCCGCGGCGAGCACGAAGGTGGTTCCGGCGAGGACGTCGGTGGTGCGGAAGAACCTGGCGTGGGGTTGGCCGACGGCGCCGATCTCGCTGAGGTAGGACGTGAGCGGACTCAACTGCGAGCCCAGCAGCGGCGCGATCAGCCACGCGGAGTAGAGCACCGTCCCGGCGAGCAGGATGAGTCGGGCGCGGCGCATGGCCCCACGCTACCGAGAGCGGAGTTCGCGCAGGTACGCGTTGTAGGCCTCGCGTTCGTCCTCTTCCCGACGGTCCGCGCCCGCCCGCGCCGCGTCGCGCCGCTCGGACCGGCGCCAGCGCAGCGCGAACAGGCAGGTGGTGATCATGGCGATGGGCTCGCCGTACGACCAGGCGAGTGCGCCGGCGATGGATTGATCGCGCAGCGGGTCGATCCCCCACGAGGCCGGCGGTGCGGCGAAGAGCGCGACCATCGGCGTGGTCGCCATCATGAGGATCACGCCGATGAAGACGTGCAGGGGCATTTCGATGAAGATGTCGAAGAAGCGCATGAGCCAGGAGTCGCGGCCGGGGAGCGGCCCGATCGACAGGATCGGGATGATGAACAGCAGTCCCGCGCCGAGGAAGAAGACCTGGAGGGCGGTGTGGCCGAGCCAGGTCCCGCCGATCGCGTCGACGACGCCGCCGAGGTAGACGCCGTAGTAGCTCGCCAGGAACAGCGGAATGGTGAAGCCGGAGTGCAGCACGATCCGCGGTCCGCGGCTGCGCAGGAGGCCGAGTGCCGCCGCCAGCACGATGCGACCGAGTCCGCGGTGCGGCGTGGCCCGGAGCAGGAGTACGCCGGGCGCCCCGCCGACGAGCAGCGGCGGCACCAGGATCGACAGTGTGAGCTGCTGGAACATGAACGCGCTGAACAAGTGCCAGGAGTAGGCCTCGATGCGCAGCCCGGTGACCGCGGCCAGCACCAGGCAGCCGAGGAGGAAGCTCACGACGCGGGCGGCGGGCCACCGCCGGCCCCGGCGGCGCACCGTGCGCACCCCCGACAGGTACAGCGCGGCCGCGATCGCCGCCGTCAACGGGAGTACGGGCAGCGCCGGCGGATCCCAGGCGAGCATGCCCAGGATCGACGGTGCGTCGACCGGCGGATCAGGAACAATCACATGCGCATATTACTATGTATGGAATGAACACTCACAAGGTCCTGGTGATCGAAGATGAACCCGCCCTCGCGCGGCTCATGCAGGAGTACCTCTCCCGCGACGGTTTCGACGTGACCACGGCCGCGGACGGGGAACGCGGACTCGCGCTCGCGCGGGAGCTGGATCCGGCGGTGATCCTGCTCGACATCGGGCTGCCGCGCATCGACGGGCTCGAGGTGTGCCGCGCCGTCCGCTCCTTCAGCGACGCCTACGTCATCATGCTCACCGCGCGGGGCGATGAGCTCGACAAGATCGTCGGCCTGTCCGTCGGCGCCGACGACTACCTGGTCAAGCCCTTCAGCCCGCGTGAGGTGGTGGCGCGGGTCCGGGCCATGCTGCGCCGTCCGCGCACCCTGCCCGACGGTGCCGGCGCCCCCGCGGCCCGCCGGTTCGGCGCGCTCACCGTCGACCCGCTGGCCCGTGAGGTGACGGTGGGGGAGCGGGTCGTGGAGCTCACGGCCACCGAGTTCGACGTGCTCTCTACCCTCGCCCGCAGTCCCCACGTCGCCTTCTCCCGCGGGCAGCTCATCGAGGCGATCTGGGGCGCCGGCTGGGTCGGCGACGAGCGGCTCGTCGACGTGCACGTGGGGCGGGTGCGCCGCAAGCTCGGCGACGACGCGGCGGATCCGCGGTACGTGCGCACGGTGCGGGGTGTGGGCTACCGGATGGGGCCGGGGTGAGGCGCGCCCGCGGCCCGGGCGTGCTGCTCATGGCCGTGGCGCTGGGCACGCTCGCGGTCACGGCCTTCGTCGACTTCGTGATCTGGCCGCTGGTGCTCACGCGGGAATCGGCCGAGCGGGTGAACGTGCTGGCGGCGCTGCTCGGCTTCGTCGGCGCGCTGGTGGTCTCCGTCGCGGTGAGCGGCGTGCTCGCCCGCCGGCTCGATCGCTCGGTGGCGGCCAGGCTCGAGTACAGCGACCGCGAGCGCCGCAGGCTCCTCACCGATCTCGCGCACGAGATCCGCACGCCGGTCAGCGTTCTCGACGGCTACCTGGAGGCCATCCAGGACGGGGTGGTGGAACCGGACGCGGCGACGCTCACCGTGCTGCGGGCGCAGACGACGCGGCTCGCTCGGCTGACCGACGACGTGCAGTCCGTCTCTCACGCCGAGGAGGGCGCGCTCGACCTGCGGCCCGTCTCCGTCGACGTGGCCGAGCTCCTCGACACCGCCGCGGCGGCGGCCGGTCGCGCCTACGCCGAGCGGAACGTGGAGCTGCGCGTCCGCGTCGCCGCCGCGGCACGCAGGAGCATCCGCGCCGATCGGCACCGCCTCGACCAGGTGCTGGCGAACCTGCTGTCGAACGCGCTGCGGCACAGCGAGCCCGGCGGTGTCGTCGAGCTCGAGGCGGCCCCCGCCCCGCATCGACGCGTCCTGATCCGCGTGGTGGATCACGGCGACGGCATCGCCGCGCACCACCTGGAATCGATCTTCGAACGCTTCTACCGCACCGACATCGCGCGCGATCGCGATCACGGGGGCAGCGGGGTCGGCCTGACGATCAGCCGGGCCATCGTCGCCGCCCACGACGGTCACATGTGGGTGGAGTCCGACGGGCCGGGCCGCGGCGCCGTCTTCTCCTTCACGCTGCCCGCACCCTGGTAGCCGGGACCCCGACGTGCCCGGGGCGTCTTCACGGAACCTTCACGACGCCGCGGCGGAGCGTCCACACGCCACCACCACAGTGGTGCCCATGCAGGAGAAACTCAGAGACATAGCGCGTTTCGACGGTCCCTCGTCGATCGTCGTCTTCCTCGTCGCGCTGCCACTGTCCCTCGGGATCGCGCTGGCCTCGGGCGCGCCGCTCATGGCCGGCCTCATCGCGGGTGTGGTCGGCGGCATCGTCGGCGGCCTCCTGGGCGGCTCGCCGCTGCTCGTCAGCGGCCCGGCCGCGGGCCTCACGGTGGTGGTCGCCGAGCTCATCGCGACCTTCGGCTGGAAGGTCACCACCGCGATCACCGTCGCCGCCGGACTGGTGCAGATCGGGCTCGGTCTCAGCCGCATCGCCCGTGCGGCGCTCGCCATCTCGCCGGTCGTGGTGCACGCCATGCTCGCCGGCATCGGCGTGACGATCGTGATCCAGCAGGTCCACGTACTGCTCGGCGGTTCCTCGCGCAGCTCGGTGCTGCAGAACCTCGCGGAGCTGCCCACCCGGATCGGCGCCCTGCACTGGCCGGACCTCGCCGTCGGGCTCGTGGTGATCGTCGTGATGGTCGCGTGGCCGAAGCTGCCCGCGGCCTGGCGACGCGTCCCCGGTGCGCTCGTCGCCGTCGCCGCGGCCACGATCCTGTCCCTCGTCGTCCCGATGAACGTCGAGCGGATCCGCCTGAACGGCTCCATCATCGACGCGATCGGCCTGCCCGCGATGCCCACCGGCAACTGGGGCGCCGTGGCGCTCGGCGTGCTCACCGTCGCGCTGATCGCCAGCGTCGAGTCCCTGCTCTCCGCCGTTGCCACCGACCGCATGCACGACGGCCCGAAGACGAACCTCGATCGCGAGCTCGTCGGCCAGGGCGCGGCCAACACCGTCTCCGGCCTGCTCGGCGGCCTGCCCGTCACCGGCGTCATCGTGCGCAGTGCGACCAATGTCGCCGCGGGTGCCCGCACCCGGTATTCGGCGGTGCTGCACGGCGTCTGGCTCCTCCTGTTCTCCGTGGCGCTCTCCGGCGTGGTCGAGAAGATCCCGACGTCCGCCCTCGCCGGCCTGCTCATCGTGATCGGCGTCCAGCTGGTGAAGATCTCGCACATCCGCTCCGCCCGGCGCACGGGCGATCTGCTGGTCTACGCCGTCACGATCGGCGGCGTGCTGTTCCTGAACCTGCTCGGGGGCGTGCTCGCCGGACTGGTCGTCGCACTGGTCCTCGTGCTGTGGCGCGTCGCGCGGGCGCACATCGAGGCCGTGGTCGACGGTGCCGGGCGCTGGCACGTCACCGTCGACGGGACCCTGTCCTTCTTCTCCCTGCCGCGCCTGACGCGGGTGCTCGCCACGGTCCCGCCCGGCCAGGACGTCGCGGTCGAGCTGACCGTCGACTTCCTCGACAACGCCGCGGCGGAGGAGATCCAGGAGTGGGCGCGCCGCTACCGCGCCGCGGGCGGCACCGTCACCGTCGACGATCTGGGCGGCGCGGCGCTGGACGCCGCGGCGACCCGGACGCCCCGTCGGATCACGGAACGCCCGGCCGAGCGCGGCCTGCTGCCGTGGCGCGCGCACGCCCGGGGCGGTCTCGCGGACGGGATCGCCCGTTACCACCGCCGGCACGCGCCGCTCCTCAGCGACGACTTCGACCAGCTCAGCGGCGGGCAGCGACCCGAGGCCCTGTTCCTCACCTGCGCCGATTCGCGGGTCGTGCCGAACGTCATCACCGGCAGCGGGCCGGGGGACCTGTTCACCGTCCGCAACGTGGGCAATCTCGTGCCACGCGCGGGAACGGATCCGTCGCTCGAGGCGTCCCTGGCCTTCGCCGTCGAGGAGCTCGGGGTGCGACAGATCATCGTCTGCGGGCACTCGGCGTGCGGCGCGATGGGCGTCGCGCTCGACGCCCCGGAGGTGCCCCCGACGATCGAGCGCTGGATCGAGCACGCGGCGCCGTCGACCGACGCCTACCGCACCGGTCACCCCGTGCGCCGGGCCGCAGCGGACCTCGGCTTCGGTGACGCGGATCAGCTCTCCCTGGTCAACGTCGCGGTCCAGGTGGCGGCGGTGGCCGCGCATCCGCTGGTGCGGGAGGCGGTCGCCGCGGGCCGGATCGAGGTGATCGGGCTGTTCTTCGACATCGCGTCCGGCCGGGTGCTGCGCGTGACGGACTCGGCGGTCGTGGAGGCGGACACCCTCACCCACGCCTGACGACACGCCGGCGCGGCGTCACGGACCTCACCCCGTGACGCCGCGCGTTCTGCACGCCGGCGAGCGTTTTTCGCGACACGGTTGTGACATTCGTGGGGCGAAACGGAGGCAGGCTGACGACGATGGGGGACAATGCTCGGCGTCATGTTCTCTTCCACTCGCCCCTGGACCGCCGCGACGGTGGCCGTCGTCACCGGGCTCGCTTTCGCTGTGCTGTACCTGGCGGTGGTCGCCACGCCGTGGGGCCAATCCGCCGACCACGAGCTCATGCGGATGATCTCCGCGGCCTTCGGGGTGGAGAATCCCGTCGAGGGGGCTCTGGGCAGGTACCAGCTCCCGCTGCTCGCGGTGGGCGGCCTGGTCGTCGCCGCGGTGGTCGCCAGCCGGCGGTCGAAGGCGGTCGCCGTCTCCGCCGCGCTCGTGCTCGGCTCGACCACGGCGAGCGCCTTCGTGCTCAAGGCCCTCCTGGACCGTCCCTCGTTCGGCGTCGGTCCGGAGCTCAACTCCTTCCCGTCCAACACCGTCGCGGTCGTGGCCGCACTGGCCGTGATCCTGGTCGGCTCCGCCGCACAGCCCTACCGGGGCCTCGCGGTCCTCGTCGCGGGCTCCGCGGGCACCGTCGTCTCCGTCCTGGTCGTGGCCCAGCAGTGGCACCGCCCGGGCGATGTCCTGGGAGCATGGCTGATGGCGGCGTGCCTCGCCGCGGTGGTCCGGCTCGGCCAGGCGGCCTGGGCATGGACGTCGGACGTGGAAGGGAGCCTTTCCGGTGGTCAGCCTGCTGCTCATCGAGGATGATCCGGCGATCGTCGATGCCCTGGCGTTGTCCCTCGGCCGGCTCGGGCACACCGTCGATCACCTCGCGGCCGCCCCGGAGGACCTCGAGGACCGGGTCGCCGCCGCCGATGCGGTGATCCTGGACGTGGGGCTCCCGGGGGATGACGGTTTCGCCGTCTGTCGCCGCATCCGCCGGTCGAGCTCGGTCCCGATCCTCATGCTCACCGCGCGCTCCGACGACATCGACACCGTCGCCGGGCTCGAGGCCGGGGCGGACGATTACGTGGTCAAGCCGGTCAGTCCTCGTGTGCTCGACGCGCGGATCAAGGCCGCGCTGCGCCGGACCTCCCCGGCGGAGAACGTTCCGCCGGAGACCGCGGCACCGTCGGCCGACGGTCCGCTCACGGTCGACCGGGCGGGCGCGGAGGTGCTGCGCGACGGTGCGCCCCTGCCGCTCACGCCCACGGAGAAGCGGCTGATGTACGCCTTCGCCGACCATCCCGGACAGGTGCTCAGTCGCGAGCAGTTGCTGTCGATGGCGTGGAACCAGGACTTCCTGGGCGATTCGCGGCTGGTGGACAATGCGATCCTGCGGCTGCGCCCCAAGATCGATCCGCCCGACGGGACCAGTCACATCGAGACGGTGCGCGGCTTCGGCTACCGGTTCCGGCCGGCGCCGTGACGGCGCGCGGCGCCCGGCGCCCCCTGCTCGCGGGCCTGCGCGCCAGGATCCTCGCCATCATCGTGGTGGTGACCTGCCTGACGGCGGGCGTCACCGGCGTCGCGGTCACGGTCGTGGTCCGGGACTGGGTCTACCAGGACGCGCAGGACGCCGTGCTCACCACCTTCCGGCACGACATGGAGAACTTCGAACGCAACCCGGGGCGGGCGCGGACCTGGCCGCGGGAGAACCCACCGGCGGAGGCGCCGCCGGGTGCGACCCCGCCGCCACCGTTCGTGGGATTGTCGAGCGATTACCTCGTCGAGGTCGACGGCGAGACGGAGCAGTGGGGGAACGGGATCCGGCCGCAGGACATCCCCCGGTCCATGCGCGAGGAATTGGTGGCGGTGCCCTCCGTCTACCGCTTCCAGCGGCTGTCGGACGGGCGGCTCCTCGTCGCGCACAGCATGAACCGGCCCGCGAACCTCGACGCCACCAGTGTCGTCGTGTACGGCGTGCAGCCGCTCGAGGACGTCGGCGCCCGGCTCAATCGGCTGACGGTGCTGCTGATCGTCGCGGTGGCCGGCAGCGCACTCCTGGGTGTTCTGGTCGCGCTGCTCGTCGCGCGGACCGTGATCCGCCCGCTCAGCCGGGTCCAGGCCGTTGCCGCCCGGGTCACCGACGGCGACGTCGAGGCCCGCCTGCCGGCGACGAACGTCGCCGAACTGCGCGACCTCACCGAGACCTTCAATTCGATGCTGGACCGGCAGACCGAGTCGATCGACGTCCTGCGAAGGCAGGACGCGCGCTCGCGTCGCTTCGTCGGCGACGTCTCGCACGAGCTCCGCAGCCCGCTCGCCGCGCTCGTTCCCGCGGCCGAGGTCCTCCGGGAGGAGGCCGCCGCCCTGGAGCCCGGCGCCGACCTGCGGCGTGCATCCGAGTTGGTCGCCTCCGAGGTGGACACGCTCGCCGGCCTGGTGGAGGACCTGCTGGAGATGACCCGGCTCGATGCGGGCGCCGCCGAGGTCCGGCGGGAGCCCTTCGAGCTGGCCGGGGCCCTGCGCGAGGCCCTGGACGCGCGCGGGTGGCCGTCCGTCGTGGTCGACGGTGCGCCGCTCACCGTCGATTCCGATCGCCGCCGGGTGGTCGCCGTGGTGACCAACCTCGTCGGCAATGCCGTGCGGCACGGCGCGCCGCCGGTCACCGTGACGGTCGATGGTGCGCCCGAGGGCGCCGTGGTCGAGGTGCGAGACCACGGGCCGGGGGTGCCGCCCGGCGATGAGGAACGGGTCTTCGGCAGGTTCGCGAAAGCGCAGGAGGCGCGTTCGCGCGGCGCCGGAGGGGGCGCGGGCCTCGGGCTCGCGATCGCCCGGGACAACGCGCGGCTGCTCGGCGGCGACGTCGACTACCGGCGCGACGGTGCGACCACCGTCTTCCGGCTGCGCCTCGCCCGGTAAATTCGAGGCATGCGCATCGCGGTGATCGACTCGGGTTTCGGGATGGTCAATTACGCCGACGCCCTCTCCCGCGTGCGCCCCGACACCGAGCTGGTGCTGGCCCGCGACCCCGACAACATGCCCTACGGCCTGCTGGAACCCGCGCGGATCTCCGAGTGCGTGGTGGCCATGGCCGGGGCGGCCGCGAAGTTCGACGTCGATGCGATCATCGTCGCCTGCAACACCGGATCGATGTACGCGCTGGAGGCGGCTCGCGCCCGGTTCGAACCCGCGATCCCCGTGGTCGGCGTGGTGCCCGCCATCCGTCCCGCGGGGTCGACGGGGCGCCCCTTCGCCGTCTGGGCCACCGCCGCGGCGACGGTGAGCGACTACCAGACCTCACTGATCGACGCCTTCGCCGACCCGGCGTTGGCGCATCGCATCCCCTGCTACGGGCTGGCCGAGGCGATCGACTCGGGTTCACCGGAACGGGTGGCCGCGGCGATCGAGTCGGCCGCCGCGGCGACGCCCGAGGACATCGAGTCCGTGGTGCTCGGATGCACCCACTACGGCCTGGTCAGGGAGCCCGTCCTCGCGGCCCTGCGCGAGCGCACCGGACGGGAGGTCGCGGTCTTCGATTCGCCGGAGCCCGTCGCCCGGCAGGCGCTCCGACGGCTCGGTGCCGAGCCCGGCGGACCGTCGGAACTGGGCGCGGTGGTGGCGGTGCTGGAGTCCGGCAGGCCGGGGACGCTGCCGGAAACGCTGGCGGCCTATCCCGCGGGCCGGCTCCTCCTGGAGCGCTGCGCGCGCACCCCGCGGCACGCGGGAAAATAATCGCGATGAGATATATGCACGATCGCAACTGTCCTGTTATCCTGAGAGAGCACTGACCGCAGCTGACTCGCTCGCTGCGGTCAGTAGTCATTTGCAGGGCTTTTGATCTCTCAAGTTAGCCCAGCGTCTCTCAGGTGAAACGTCAAGCGTCTCAGTCAATGAGACGCGCAAGATCCGGATCCGTCAGGATCGACTCGAGCAGGGCGACAGGAATCGCGAAGACCTCGCCCTCACGAAGCCGGAGCACGAAGAGACTGCCGACTCGTCGGAAACCCTCGATGTTCTCGCGGGCGATGATGATCGTGTTGATCTGGTTTTCGATGCGGATGCGCTTGGCATCGCTACCCGCAGCCCAACGCGTACCGGCCCGCAGGACCTTGCGGTTCTGGCGCCATGCAGCGAACAGGCAGAGCAGGATCATTTCGAGGCTGAGGCCGAGGAAGAAGCATCCGCCGATCAAGAGCCCCAACGGCCAACCGCTACCGGTGGCGATGCAGACCGCGGCGACGATCACGCCCACGACCATGCCGATCACGAGCGACCTCATCCAGAAGCGCCGTTGGCGCAGCGCGGAGAGGGTCGCGCGGCGCACGTCGCCCGGTTGCGCCACCCACTCCACGGCGATCGGGGGCATGGAGTCCGTCGTCTCGGTCACTGATGCAGTATCACACGGCGCGTGTTCGATTTCCTGCGCCGGGACACCGACTGCGCGAGCCGATAGCGGCGGGGTCTCCGTGCCGCCGCTCCGGGGTCGACTCTCAGGGAACGCCTACCGGGGTGCTGCCGCAGTGGTGGTGCGCCCGCCCGCGGGCGGGCCGAGGGTGTCGACGCCGTAGTCCCAGGACTTGCCGTTCGGGGCGCCGACACCGGCGAAGGGCGGGTTGGGTGCCTGCGGGAGGTTCGGCGGGTTGCCGCCGATCCGGGGGGTCGGCGATGCCGAGGTCGTGCTCGTGGGAGGTGTCGACGACGAGGTCGTCGGGACGCCGGTCGGTGGGCACTCGTAGCCGGGCTGTACGTAGACCGCGCCTTGGTCGTAGCCCGGGCCGCTCATGGCGCTGCACCAGGTGTAGCCGCCCGGCAGGGTCCAGGGCGGAAGGCTGCCGTCCGTCGGGTACGGCACGCGGGTGGTCGGTGGCAGGCCGCCCGGATCCGCCGATGCCGGAGACGAGGTGGTGGGGAACAGGAGGGAACCCACGAGCGTGAGCGCCGCGAATCCCGCGGCCGCGTACCAGGACCGCCGGGAGGGGGTGGGGACGGAGGTGTTGTCGGTCATCGAATCGATTCCTTCGTGTGCGGGATCAGATCGGCAGCGAGCCGGAGTAGGTGAACACCTCGTTGTCGAACTCGCTGGAGGACATGGTGATCCCGGCGCCGAGGCGTACGCCGACGTTGCCGACGCAACCGTCGACCTTGACGTGCACGCCCTCGACGGACACGCCCGCGCGGTTCTTCGAGATCTTCTTCGTCCGGACGATGGAGGTGGCGATGCCGCCGGGCTTGATGGTGGTGGAGACGTTCGCGGCTGCGCCGAGGCCGGCGCCGATGCCTGCGCCGACATTGAGTGTGCCGCCGGTGATCGACAGCGCAGGGCTGACGGAGACGCTGGGGCCGAGCGTCGCGGACACGCCGCCACCCACCGAGACGCCCGAGGCGACGTCCACGGCGCAGCCGATCTGCACGATGAGCGCCATGTCCGCGCCCTGGAGCTCGCTGCTGCCGGCACCGTCGACGGTGCCGATCGCGGTGGCCTTGAAGAACGCTTCCCGGCTGGTGGGGGTGCCGGCGAGGTTGGAGACGGGGTTGATCTCCACGTTCTCGAGGCGGATCTTCAGTCGCCATTCGTCCTTCGCTGCGCGGGAGATCTCCGAATCCTTCATCGTCGTGGGCGCCGCGATGGCGGGCGCGGAGGTTGTGCCGGCAAGGCAGGCGACGGCGAGGGCGGGGCTGAGGATCCGGGTTGCGAGGAGGCGCCGGCGGATGCCGGCGGGGCGCCGGACGGTGGCGTCGGGGGGAGTCATGACGGGGAGCATTGCACGATCGAAGGCACTTTCCAAGCCGCGTGGTGCGGATGTTTCACATGTGCAGTGAACTCTCGAATCGCTACTACCAGTGGATGATTCGATGCCGCCGATAGTTCGGAGAGCTGCCTCCGAAAGGCTGGTTCAGCGCCCCGCCGACCGGTTGGGTGATTCCCCGCCAGTCGGACGGGTGCGTGGAACGAGGAGCGTCGGCGGCGGGTCGGCGCAGGGCCGCTACGAGGCCAGGTCCCGCCGGGACTCGGAGACGGCGGCGAGCAGGAGCGCCGCTGCGGCGATCGCCAGAAGAGCTAGGCTCGCACCGGTGAGCACGGTGGCCCCGGGCTGTGTCGCGACGTGCTTGAAGGGCGAGATCTTCGCGACCCAATCGGGCAGTTTGAGCACGTCCGCCACCATCGTGGTCACGCACAGGGCGAGCACGATCCAGCCGATCGACGCCCACCGCGCCGAGATGCCCCCGGCGAGAGCGGCGATCGCCGTGATCACCCACACCGCGGGGAGTGCGGCGAGCGCGGGCACGATGAGTTCGCGGCCGGCCGTGAGGGAGACGCCGACGCCCAGCGCGAAGCTCGCGATCGACGTGGCGACCACGGCTGCGACCAGGTGGGAGACGTACCAGCGCACCCGCGGCACGGGAGCCGACAGCAGGTACTCGGCGCGGCCGGAGGTCTCCTCGGAGCAGGCCGTGTTGACGATGGAGATGCCCAGCGCGGCGATCGCCATGCCCATGATGGAGAACTCGGCGCCGAAGAAGACGTCGAGCAGATTGGAGCCGGATCCGCCGAGTCGCTCCAGCATCTCGCGCGTCCCGGTGTTGCCCACCAGTGAGTCGATCGCGCTGCCCATGCCGCCGAAGGCGAGGCCCACCGCGAGCATGCCGACGCTCCATCCGATGACCTGCCCGCGGTGCAGTCGCCAGGTGAGCGCCTCCACGGAGCCCAGCAGTGCGCTGCCGCGTTCGCGGCCGCGGCCCACGGGGATCAGGCCGGCACCCAGGTCGCGCTGGGCGGCGAGCCGCAGCGCCACCGCGGTGAGCACCACCGAGGCCGCGAGCAGCAACAGGATCGGCCACGGCCGGTCGTCGGCGAACGGGCGGATCTGCTGCGCCCACCCGAGCGGAGAGAGCCAGGACTCCCAGCCGGGCTCGGCGGGGAGCGTCCCGTCACTGCGGATGACGGAGACGTCGCCGACGGCTCGGAGCAGGTACGCCGCACCGAGACCGACGGCGAACAGGCCGCGCGCGGCCCGCGCTCCCTCGGTGAGCTGTGCGCAGAGCACCGCGAAGGCGGCGAAGACGATGCCCGTGCAGGCCCAGAGCGCCCCGAACATGATGCTGCCCTGCGCATCCGCGCCCATGCCCACCAGTACCAGCGCGCTGAGTACGCCGATCGAGAGGCTGAGCACGGTCGATTCGATCATGGCCGCGATCGGGGGAGCGGTGCGGTCGATGGCGGAGGCGCCCAACATCTCCCGGCGCCCGGACTCCTCGTCGGCGCGGGTGTGCCGGATGACGAGCAGGCCCGTGAGCAGACCGAGCGCGGCCGCCATCATGACGACCATCTTGATCATGCCCACCGCGCCCGTGGTCGCGGAGTAGACGGGACCGAACATGGCTACGAGTGAAGGGTTCTCGCTCGCGGCACGGGCGGCGGAGTCGAGCGATGACTGGTCGGCGTAGTTGGTCTTCGCCGTCGAGTACGCCGACGCGGCCATCGCCACGTACAGCAGCAGCCACACCACCAACTGGATGCGATCGCGCCGCACCACGAGCCGGAGTGTGGGGGCGAGCCCCGTCATCGCACGGCCCCCGCGGTGTCGTAGTGGCGCAGGAAGAGTTCCTCGAGCGTGGGCGGACGGCTGGTGAGCGACGTCGGGCCGGCGGCCGCGAGCTCGGTGAGAACCCTTCCGAGATCGGAGGATTCGACGCTGAACGAGATCCGGGCACCGTCGGCCTGCAGATCGTGCACGCCTGCGGTTCCCGCGAGGTCGACGGGGCGCGAGAGGGTCGCCTCGACACGCGTGCGCGAGAGGTGCCGGAGCGAGTCCAGCGAGCCGGTCTCGACGGTGGCGCCGTCCTTGATGATGGTGACGCCGTCCGCGACGCGGTCCACCTCGGAGAGGATGTGGCTGGAGAGCAGGATCGACGTGCCGGCGGCCTTGGCCTCGGCGAGGCACTGGGTGAAGACCTCCTCCATGAGGGGATCGAGGCCGGAGGTGGGCTCGTCGAGGATCATCAGCTCGGCACGGGCCGCGAACGCCGCGACCAGCGCCACCTTCTGCCGGTTGCCCTTGCTGTAGGTGCGGGCCTTCTTCGCGGGATCGAGGGCGAAGCGGTCGATGAGTTCCGCCCGTCGAGCTTCGTCGAGGCCGCCGCGCAGGCGCCCCATGAGATCGATGATCTCGCCGCCGGACAGGTTGGGCCACAGGGTCACATCGCCCGGTACGTAGGCCAGCCGGCGGTGCAGCGCGGGAGCCTGGGACCACGGATCGCCGCCGAGTAGTTCGACGGTGCCCGAGGTCTTCTTCAGCAGGCCGAGGAGGACGCGGATGGTGGTGGATTTGCCGGCCCCGTTGGGTCCGAGGAAGGCGTGGACCTCTCCCGGCGTCACGTGGAGGTCGAGCCCATTGAGCGCATGTGCGCTGCCGAAGGTCTTGGTGAGGCCCTCGACGCGGATGACTTCGGTTGTCATGGCGCAGACGCTACGCTCAGTTCACAAATTTGTGAAGTGTCTGAATTTTGGCTATCGTGACCTGCGTGGACGCGCCGAACTTCGTGGAGAACATGGCCGCCGCGTTCGTCGACGCGGGGATGCAGCGCATGGCTGCCCGTGTCTTCGCCGCCGTCCTGGCCTCGTCGGAGGGCGCCCTGACGCCGTCGCAGATCGGCCAGCAGCTGCAGGTGTCCGCGGGCGCGGTCTCGGGCGCGGTGGGGTATCTCGAACAGACGGGGATGATCCGCCGCACGCACGTCCCGGGGTCGCGGCACAGCCTCATCACGCTCGCCGACGACATCTGGTACGAGGTCTTCGCTTCCCGCAACCCCTTCCTGGAGCGCTGGCGCGACCTTGCGGACGAGGGGATCGACGAGTTGCCGGGAGGCAGCCCGGCCGCCGAACGCCTGTCCGTGATGCGCGACTTCTTCGACTTCATGATCACCGAGCTTCCCGAGATGATGGAGCGCTGGCGGAAGGTCCGTGAGAGCAAGCACGGGCACTGAAGGGCGACGCGACAGCGGGATTCGGGCAACACGGACTCGTCATGAGCGCAGCGCGGTGCGCGGGAGTGATCGGCGGGATACTGGACGCGGCACGTCGTCCCCCGCACGAAGGAGTCCCACCATGACCGCACCCACCCCGCCCGGAGGCACCTTCGACCTCGGCGGCGACCTGACGGTGACGCGATTCGGCTACGGCGCCATGCAGCTCGCGGGCCCGCACGTCTTCGGCCCGCCCGCAGACCGCGAGGCCGCGATCGAGGTGCTGCAAGACGTGATCGACCTCGGCATCACGCACATCGACACCAGCGACTACTACGGCCCGTTCGTCACCAACGAGATCATCCGTGAGGCCCTGCACCCGTACCCGGACTCGCTGCACATCGTCACCAAGGTCGGCGCGCGACGCGACGACACCGGCGGCTGGCCGCCGGCGCTCGAGCCCGACGACCTGCGTCGCGCCGTCGACGAGAACCTCGAGCGTCTCGGCCTCGACGTGATCGACGTGGTGAACCTGCGCGTCGGTGATTTCGACACCCCGGCCCCCGGATCGATCGCGGAGCCCTTCACCGTGCTCGCGGAGCTGCAGCAGCAGGGCCTCATCCGGCACCTCGGCGTGAGCACGGTGACGGCGGAGCAGGTCGCCGAAGCGCAGTCGATCGCGCCCGTGGCGTGCGTCCAGAACTTCTACAACATCGCCCACCGCGTCGACGACGAGCTGGTGGATTCGCTGGCGGCGCAGGGCATCGCGTACGTGCCCTACTTCCCCCTCGGCGGGTTCAGCCCGCTGCAGTCGGAGGCTCTAGACGCCGTCGCGAACCGGCTCGGCGCCACCCCGATGGCGGTGGCGCTCGCCTGGCTGCTGCAGCGATCGCCGAACATCCTCCTGATCCCGGGTACCTCGTCCGTCGTGCACCTGCGCGAGAACATCGCCGGCGCCGCGCTGGAACTCCCGGAGGACGCGCTCGCCGAGCTGAACGCCATCGCCGGTTCGGGAGCTCAGTAGTTCCGCGGCCCGGTCTCGTACCGCCCGTCGGCGACGAGCCAGGTCACGGCCACCACCGCGATCGGCGTCACGCAGAGGATCGCGACCAGTACGTACAGCTGCATCACGGCCGCCGCCAGGGGTGAGGCTCCGCCCAGCACCATGCCGACGAACGCGCCGGGGATGGTGACCAGCCCGACGGTGCGCGTCTGGTCCAGCGCGGGGATCAGCGCCGTCGCCGCCGCGGCCCGGGCGAGTTCCAGCCGGATGAACAGCGGATCGAGGCCCAGGGCGAGACCGGCCTCCAGCTCGCCGCGGCGGGCGCTCAGCTCCTCCAGTGCCCGCTTCCCGGCGAGTCCCGCACCGGCCATGGCGGCGCCGATCGCGCTGCCCGCCACGGGAATCACTGCGATACCGCGCGCCGGGAGCACGCCGGTCGCGATGAGGGCGACAGCGAGGAGGGCCGCCGGGCCCGCGACGGCGATCGCCGTCACCGCGAGCTCGGAGCCCCGGGGGCGCCGCCCGACGATACGACGAGCCGCCGTCCAGCCCGCGGTGGCGCCCATGACCAGCACGAACGCCGCCGTGAACCACAGGCTCCGGACGATCAGGCTCAGCGCCATCCCGAGGGCGGCCAACTGCACGACGGCCCGCGCCGTCGAACCGAGGATCGCCGGGCCGTAGCCGGTGCGCCCGAGCCACGCCACCGCGGCGCCCGTGAGGGCGAGCGCGACGAGCGCGACCGCGAGTCCAGGGCCCACCGTGAGCAGCTCGCTCGGATCACTTCCGGTCACGTTCCGGAAACCTAGTCGAAACGAGCCCGATTCGTGCGCACGGACCGGAATCGGTGCTGGTCACAGCCGGTAAGGTTGACCTTTCATTTGGTGATCGCGGGGTGGGAAACTACAGTTTCGGGTACAGCCAACGATGCCTGAGGTGATCCGCCGTCCCTGGATCGCCGAACCTTGAAGAACCCGTTCCGCCGTGAGGCGCTGCGTAGAGGCAGGTATTCGATGAGCCGTTTCGTCCCCCCGGGCCCGCAGGGCCTGTACCACCCCGCCAACGAGCACGACGCCTGTGGTGTCGCCTTCGTGGTGGACATGCACGGACGCAAGTCCCGGGACATCGTCGACAAGGCCATCACCGCTCTGGTCAACCTCGAGCACCGTGGCGCCGCGGGCGCCGAGCCCAACACCGGTGACGGCGCCGGCATCCTGATCCAGGTTCCGGATCGCTTCTTCCGCGAGGTCGTGGACTTCGAACTGCCCCATCAGGGCGCCTACGCCACCGGCATCGCCTTCCTGCCGCAGGCCGCCGCCGAGGCGACCGCGGCCGCCGAGGGCGTCGAGCGCATCGTCGTCGAGGAGGGCCTGAAGGTTCTCGGCTGGCGCGACCAGCCCACCGACGACGGCTCGCTGGGCGCGCTCGCCCGCGACGCCATGCCCACCATGCGCCAGATCTTCATCGCCGGTACGGATTCCGACGGCGCGCCCCTCTCGGGCATGGACCTCGAGCGCCGCTGCTTCGTGATCCGCAAGCGCGTCGAGCGCGAGCTCGGGACCGACGGTGCCGGCGCGGGCTCGCAGGGCGAGGAGTCGGTGTACTTCCCGTCGCTGTCCAGCCAGACCTTCGTCTACAAGGGCATGCTGACCACGCCGCAGCTGCGCGGATTCTTCGTGGACCTTCAGGACGAGCGCGTGGAATCCGCTCTCGGCCTGGTGCACTCGCGCTTCTCGACCAACACATTCCCGAGCTGGCCGCTGGCTCACCCGTACCGGCGCGTGGCGCACAACGGTGAGATCAACACCGTCGGCGGCAACGAGAATTGGATGCGCGCCCGCGAGGCGCTGCTCGACGTCTCGGCCTTCGGCGAGGGCGCCGAGGACAAGATCTTCCCCATCTGCACCGAGGGCGGCTCCGACACGGCGCGTTTCGACGAGGTGCTCGAGCTGCTGCACCTCGGCGGCCGCAGCCTCCCGCACGCCGTGCTGATGATGATCCCCGAGGCGTGGGAGCGGCACCAGGACATGGATCCGGCCCGCCGCGCCTTCTACGAGTACCACTCGTCGCTGATGGAGCCGTGGGACGGACCGGCATCGGTCTGCTTCACCGACGGCACCGTCATCGGCGCGGTCCTCGACCGTAACGGCCTGCGCCCGTCGCGCATCTGGGTGACCAAGGACGGCCTCGTCGTGCTCGGCTCCGAGGTGGGCGTGCTCGACATCGACCACTCCGAGGTGGTCTACAAGACCCGCCTGCAGCCCGGTCGCATGTTCCTCGTGGACACCGCGCAGGGCCGTATCGTCTCCGACGAGGAGATCAAGAGCGAGCTGGCCGCGGCCGAGCCCTACCAGCAGTGGCTCGACGAGGGCCTGCTGCGCCTGAAGGACCTCCCGGACCGCCCGCACCCCGTGATGCCCCACGACCGGGTCACCCAGCGCCAGCAGATGTTCGGTTTCACCACCGAGGAGCTGGACATCCTGCTCGCCCCGATGGCGAAGACCGGCGCCGAGGCGATCGGTTCCATGGGCACCGACACCCCGGTGGCCGTGCTCTCGCTGCGCCCGCGCCTGCTGTTCGACTACTTCCAGCAGCTCTTCGCGCAGGTGACCAACCCGCCGCTGGACGCCATCCGCGAGGAGATCGTCACCAGCCTCGGCGGCACGATCGGCGGCGAGGGCGACCTGCTGAACCCGGTGGCGGGCAGCTGCCGGCAGATCCACCTGGACCAGCCGATCCTCAACAACGACGAGCTGATCAAGCTGGTCAAGGTCAACGACGACGGCACCCTGCCCGAGTTCCGGTCCGTGGTGATCCCGGGCCTGTACCACGTGGCCGAGGGCGGCAAGGGCCTGCGTGAGGCGCTCGACACAGTGCGTACGCAGGTCTCCGAGGCCATCGCCGGCGGCGCGCGTCTGATCATCCTGTCGGACCGCAACTCCGACCGGCTGCTGGCGCCGATCCCGTCGCTGCTGCTGACCTCCGCCGTGCACCACCACCTGGTGCGCGAGCGCAGCCGCACCAAGGTGGGCCTCATCGTGGAGTCGGGCGACGCCCGCGAGGTGCACCACATGGCCGCGCTCATCGGCTGCGGCGCCGCCGCGGTCAACCCGTACATGGCCTTCGCCACCATCGAGGACATGCACCTGCGCGGCGAGCTCAACGGCACCCCGCTGGAGAAGCTCAACGCGAACTACGTCAAGGCCGCCGGCAAGGGCGTGCTCAAGGTGATGTCCAAGATGGGCATCTCGACGCTGGCCTCGTACACCGGCGCCCAGCTGTTCCAGGTGATCGGCCTCTCGCAGGAGGTCGTCGACGAGTTCTTCACCGGCCTGCAGAGCCAGCTCGGCGGCATCGGCCTCGACGAGATCGCCGCCGACGTAGCCGCGCGGCACAAGCGGGCCATGAACGATCGCCCCGAGGAGCTGGCGCACCGCGAGCTCGAGGTGGGCGGCGAGTACCAGTGGCGCCGCGAGGGCGAGTACCACCTGTTCAACCCGGACACCGTCTTCAAGCTCCAGCACGCCACGCGCACCGGGCAGTACAAGGTGTTCAAGGAGTATACGAAGCTCGTCGACGACCAGAGCGCACGCCTCGCCTCGCTGCGCGGCCTGTTCCGCTTCCAGAGCGATCGTCCGTCGATCTCCATCGACGAGGTCGAGCCCGCCAGCGAGATCGTCAAGCGGTTCTCGACCGGCGCGATGAGCTACGGCTCGATCTCCGCCGAGGCGCACGAGACGTTGGCCATCGCCATGAACCGGCTCGGCGGCCGCTCGAACTCCGGTGAGGGCGGCGAGGATCCGGCGCGGTTCACGCCCGACGAGAACGGTGACTTCCGTCGTTCGGCGATCAAGCAGGTCGCCTCGGGCCGGTTCGGCGTCACCTCGCACTACCTGAGCAACTGCACCGACATCCAGATCAAGATGGCGCAGGGCGCCAAGCCCGGCGAGGGCGGCCAGCTGCCCCCGCACAAGGTGTACCCCTGGGTCGCCGAGGTCCGTGGTTCGACGCCGGGCGTCGGCCTGATCTCGCCCCCGCCGCACCACGACATCTACTCGATCGAGGATCTGGCGCAGCTGATCCACGACCTGAAGAACGCGAACCCGCAGGCGCGGATCCACGTGAAGCTGGTCTCGGAGATCGGCGTGGGCACGGTCGCCGCGGGCGTCTCGAAGGCGCACGCCGACGTGGTGCTCATCTCGGGCCACGACGGCGGCACCGGCGCCACCCCGCTGACCTCGGTCAAGCACGCGGGTGCGCCCTGGGAGATCGGCCTCGCCGAGACCCAGCAGACGCTGCTGCTCAACGGTCTGCGTGACCGGATCGTGGTGCAGGTGGACGGCCAGCTCAAGACCGGCCGCGATGTCGTCGTCGCCGCGCTGCTCGGCGGCGAGGAGTTCGGCTTCGCGACCGCGCCGCTGGTGGTCTCCGGCTGCATCATGATGCGTGTCTGCCACCTGGACACCTGCCCCGTGGGCGTGGCCACCCAGAACCCGGTGCTGCGGCGCCGGTTCACCGGCAAGCCCGAGTTCGTGGAGAACTTCTTCCTCTACATCGCGGAGGAGGTGCGCGAGCTGCTCGCCGAGCTGGGCTTCCGCACCCTGCAGGAGGCCGTGGGCCAGTCGCAGATCCTCGACACCACGGCGGCGCAGGCGCACTGGTCCGATGCCAAGGCCGGCAAGCTCGACCTCTCGCCGATCCTGGCGCAGGTCGATTCGCCGTTCATGAAGCAGGATCCGTTCTGCAGCCAGCCGCAGGATCACGGCCTGGAGAAGGCCCTGGACCAGCAGCTGATCGCGCAGGCGCGGGTCGCGGTGGATACCGGTGCGCCGGTGACCATCGAAACGCCGATCTCCAACGTCAACCGCACCGTGGGCACGATGCTGGGCCACGAGGTGACCAAGGCGCACGGCGCCGACGGCCTCCCCGAGGACACCATCGACATCACCTTCAAGGGCAGCGCGGGCAACAGCTTCGGCGCTTTCGTCCCGAAGGGCATCACGCTGCGCCTCGAGGGCGACGCCAACGACTTCGTCGGCAAGGGCCTGTCCGGCGGCAAGATCGTCGTGCGCCCGGCGCGCAACGCCCCGGAGGAGTTCGTCGCGGGCGAGAACATCATCGCGGGCAACGTGATCCTGTTCGGCGCGACCTCCGGCGAGGTGTACCTGTGCGGCAAGGCGGGTGAGCGGTTCGCGGTGCGCAACTCGGGCGCTGTCGCGGTGGTCGAGGGCGTGGGCGACCACGGCTGCGAGTACATGACCGGTGGCCGTGTCGTGGTCCTCGGCGACACGGGCCGCAACTTCGGCGCCGGCATGTCCGGCGGCGTGGCCTACGTCTACAACGCCGATGGCCGGTTCGAGCGCGACCTCAACACCGAACTGGTGGAGCTGGAGTCGCTCGACGAGTCCGATCTCGAGTTCGTTCACAGCGCCGTGACGAAGCACTACGACTACACGGGTTCCGCGGTCGCGGAGCGCGTGCTGGCCAACTGGCCGCGGGAGCGCCAGCTCTTCGCCAAGGTGATGCCGCGCGACTACAAGCGCGTCCTCACCGCCATCAAGCGCGCCGAACTCGACGGCCGCAACATCGACGACGCAGTGATGGAGGCCGCTCGTGGCTGATCCGCAAGGCTTTCTGAAGAACAACTCGCGCGAGCTGCCGGTCCGCCGGCCGGTCCCGCTCCGGCTCCTCGACTGGAACGAGGTCTACAAGCCCTTCGACGGGACCACCCTGCGCAAGCAGGCGTCCCGGTGCATGGACTGTGGTATCCCGTTCTGCCACAACGGCTGCCCGCTGGGGAACCTGATCCCCGAGTGGAACACGCTGGCGTACAAGGACCGCTGGCAGGACGGCATCGAGCGGCTGCACGCGACGAACAACTTCCCGGAGTTCACCGGGCGGCTGTGCCCCGCGCCCTGCGAGGCCTCGTGCGTGCTCGGGATCAATCAGGACCCCGTCACCATCAAGCAGGTCGAGGTCGAGCTCATCGACAAGGCCTTCGACGAGGGCTGGGTCTCGCCGCAGCATCCGACCAAGCTGACCGGCAAGAAAATCGCGGTCGTGGGCTCCGGTCCGGCGGGGCTCGCCGCGGCGCAGCAACTCACCCGTGGCGGCCACACCGTGACCGTCTTCGAGCGTGCCGATCGCATCGGCGGCCTGCTCCGCTACGGCATCCCCGAGTTCAAGATGGAGAAGCGGCACATCGACCGCCGCCTCGCCCAGATGAACGCCGAGGGCACCGTCTTCAAGACCGGCGTCAACGTGGGTGTGGACGTCACCGTCGAGCAGCTCCGCGAGGACTTCGACGCGGTCGTGCTCGCCAACGGCGCCACCCTCTGGCGTGACCTGCCGATCCCCGGCCGCGAGCTGGACGGCATCCACCAGGCGATGGAGTTCCTGCCGTGGGCCAACCGGGCCGCAGTGGGCGACGACGTCGTCGACGAGGACGGCCTCCCGCCGCTGCACGCGAAGGACAAGAAGGTCGTCATCATCGGTGGCGGCGACACCGGCGCCGACTGCCTGGGCACCTCGCTGCGCCAGGGCGCGACCAGCGTGCACCAGTTCGAGATCATGCCGATGCCGCCGCGCGAGCGTGCCGAGTCGACCCCGTGGCCGACCTACCCGCTCATGTACCGCATCAGCTCCGCGCACGAGGAGGGCGGCGAGCGTGTCTTCTCCGTGAGCACCGAGGAGTTCGTCGGCGAGGACGGCAAGGTCACCGGTCTCAAGGCCTACGAGGTCAGGATGGAGGCCGGCCGGTTCGAGAAGGTCGAGGGCACCGACTTCACCCTCGAGGCCGACCTGGTGCTGCTGGCCATGGGCTTCGTCGGCCCGCAGCGCGACGACCTGCTGGACAAGCTGGGCGTCGAGTACAACGAGCGCGGCAATGTCGCGCGCGGCGACGACTTCCAGTCGACGGTGCCGGGCGTCTTCGTCGCCGGCGACGCCGGCCGCGGCCAGTCGCTCATCGTGTGGGCCATCGCCGAGGGCCGCAGCGCTGCGGCCGCCGTCGACCGGTTCCTCATGGGCGATACGGCGCTGCCCGCCCCGATCGTCCCCACCGCTGCCCCGCAGCGCTAGTCGCCTCCGCCCGACGGTGCCGCGCACCGTCGGGCGGGCCGGCGCAAGGCTAGGCTCTTCGACCATGACGCACCGCCGGATCGTTCCGTGAACGCCGCCGTCCTGACGGTGATCGGGGCGATCGTCCTGCGATCGCTGTTCGCGACGGGACTGGCGCGCTGGAACGTCGGCGCGCCCGTCGCGATGGTCGTCGCCGGTGCCGTCGTCGCGGCGTTCTCGCCCGGTTCCTTCGGGGTGGTGGGCACCGATACCGTCTTCGTCCAGCACGCGGCCGAGATAATCCTCGCCGTGCTGCTCTTCGTGGACGCCACCGAGGTCAAGGGGCGGCGGCTGTGGGGCCGGTGGCCGGGACTGGTGGGGCGCACCCTGTTCGTGGCGATGCCCGTCGCGCTCGCGCTCGCCGTGGGCGCGGGCGCGCTCCTGTTCCCCGGCCAGGCCTTCGGGGTGCTGCTCATCCTGGCGTGCATCGTGATCCCGATCGACTTCGCCCCGGCCGACAACGTGGTCCGCGATCACGCGCTGCCTGCGAAGGTGCGCAGCGTCCTCAACGTGGAGAGCGGCTACAACGACGGACTCGTCTCGCCGGTCTTCCTGTTCGCGCTCGCGCTGATCGGCGGGCGGCACGCGGAGGCGCAGTCGCCGCTGGGCGCCCTGGGCTCGGCGCTGCCCTCCTCGGCGATCGCCCTGGTGGTGGGCGTGCTGATGGGCGCCCTGCTGGCGGTGGTGATGGACTGGGCCACCGAGCGCGATCTCACCACGGTGCAGTCCCGGCGGATCATCGTGCTGCTCATGCCCGTGATGGTGTACTTCACGACCGTCGCGGTGGACGGCAACGGCTTCGTCGCCGCCTTCGCCGCGGGCACCGCGTACCGGTACGTCTACCGCGGTTCGGTCGCGCGGCGACTCCGGCGGCTCGGCCCGGGCCAGTCGCCGCGTCAACCCGTCGCGGATTCGCTCAACGCGGGGTTGCTCGAGGACGTCACGCTACTGCTGACGATGGTCATGTGGTTCGTGGTCGGTCTCGCCACCGCGTACCTGTTCGTGGTGGGGATCAGCTGGCAGCAGGTGCTCTACTGCGTGCTCGCGCTCACGGTGATCCGGGTGCTATCGATCCTCATCGGCCTCGCGGGCTCGTCGATGAGCGTGCGGGAGCAGCTCCTCGTCGGAGCATTGGGGCCGCGCGGAACGACGTCGATCGTCTTCGGCCTGCTCGCCTTCAACAGCCTGCCCGACGGCCCCATCTCGGAGCTCGCGCTCTCGGTGACGGTGCTGTGCGTGCTGGGCAGCGTGTTGCTGCACGGAATGGGCGCCGGCCCGCTCACGCGGAAGGTCTCCGAGTAGCGGACCGGCTCCGGGTTCCTACTTGCCCTTGAGCAGGCCGCCCAGGATGCTGCCCAGGACGTTGCCCGCGGCGTTGCCGCCGGCCTGCTGGTTGCCGCCGCCGAGCATGTTGCCCAGGATGCTGCCGAGCACGTCGCCGCCGCTCTGCTGCGGGGCCGGGGCCTGCTCCTGCTGCGGGGCGGCCGCGCCGCCGCCGGCCAGCTTCTTCATGACGAAGCTGATCACGATGGGCGCCAGGATCGGGAGCAACTGCTTGACCAGGCCGTCGGTGACGCCCGAGGAGAGCGGGGCCGCGGCAGCGGCCGCCACGTCGTCCGTCTTCTCGCCGAACAGGCTGGCCACGATCTCGTGGCCGTCGCCGTTGTCGGCGGCGTCGATGAGCTGGGCCTGCGGCTCGGTGGTGTCCTGCGCCTGCAGGCCGGCGAGCAGCGTCGGCACCGTCTGCTGGACGGCCTCAGAGGCGACGTCCTCGGAGACGCCGAGCTGGGCGGCGATGTCGGCGAGCGGGATGGACTTGATCAGGTCGTCGAGATCGGACACGGTTCTCCTTGGAGGATGTGTGAGGACGCAAATTGCGGGCGAACCCCCACAGCGTAGCCGCGGTGCGCGAGGGTGCTCGCGGGAACCCGGATGTGAGGAGCAACACGCGCGGCGCCTGAGCGCTGGACCCGGTCGCTGTGAGGGAATACAGTATCTGTAACCCACCGTTCCGCATCGAGATCGCACCGGAGACCGTCGTGAAGCTGCACCGCCGCCCCACCACCCTGCTGGGCTCGAAGGCGATCTCCCGGCTGCGCAATCGCCGGCTCGTGCGGATGCTGGCCGAGGACGGCGAGCGTCTGGTCACCCCGTCGGACCTGCGGTCCCTCCGGGCGGGGTAGTCGCGTCCAGGATCAGCGCCGCCACCTGCGCGGGCTGATCGATCATGGCGTGATGCCCGCTCGGCGCGATCACCGCGTACCGCCCGTGCAGGATCTCCGCCAATTCCTCCTGCTGCCCGAGCCAGCTCGTGTTCCACGGCGTGCGCCTGCCGGTGAAGGCCGCGGCCACCGTGACCGGGACGTCCGGTGGCAGGGGAGTCTCCTGACGCAGATCCGCCAGCTCGTGCGCCAGTACCGGATAGCGGCCGTTCTCCAGGAAGGCCGCGCGGAAGTAGTCCTCGGAGGAGAGGATCGATGCGTACTCGGGTGGCGGGTCGCCCGCGCCCAGGAGCCGGTGCGCCGCCGGACCGGCGCGGTTCATCCCGACCGCGGTCGCCGCGTCCGCGGACCGCAGTAGCAGCGCATCGCGCAGATCGCCGGGCAGCACCCAGCGCGGCGACGCCTCCACGCTCCCGTCGAGGATCACCGCTGCCGCTGTCCGGCTGGGGAATTCGCGGAGGAAGGCCTCGACGTAGAAGCTGGCCATCGAGTGGGCGACCATCACCGCGGACTCGATCTCCAGAGCGTCCAGCAGATCCCGCAGCCGGGTGACCTCGGAGTCCAGGGTGGGGACGGCGCCGTCGGGCCAGGGATCGGACAGGCCGTACCCGGGCCGGTCCAGCCGGACGACGGTGCGGCCGGGCGTGAGGAGCTCCGTCACGGCGTCCCAGTCGAACCAGTTCCCGGCCAGTCCGGAGCTCAGCACGACGGGCGGTCCGGTGACGGGGCCGGTCGCCGCGTCGACCACCACGTGGGTGCGGGTACCCGCGAGTTCGAGCAGCACTCCCCGAGAATAGTCGGGCATGATGAGGAGCGTGAGTGAGGCGATCGACGTGACCATCAGCGACGAGGTGATCCGGCTGGGGCAGTTCCTCAAGCTGGCGGGTCTCATCGACTCCGGTGCCGAGGCGAAGGCGGTGATCGCCGACGGCGAGGTGGAGGTGAACGGCGAGGTGGACCTGCGGCGCGGGCGGCAACTCGCCGTCGGCGACGTGGTGCAGGTGTTCGGGCGGTCGGCCCGCGTCGCGCGCTGAGCGCTCAGCCCGCGGGGTGAGGCGCCACCTGCCCCGAGGACGCTTCCGCGTGGTGACGGCCCCGGGGGATGTGGATCAGCGGAGGACGATGCCGTCGTCGTCGCTGAAGAGGATGTCGCCCGGGTTGAAGGTCACCCCGCCGAAGGTGACCGGAACGTCGCGCTGCCCCTCGGCGGTCTTCGTGGACTTGCGCGGGTTGGTGCCGAGCGCCTTCACACCGATGTCGAGCGTGCCGATCACGGCGGCGTCGCGGACGGCGCCGTAGGCCACGATGCCCGCCCAGCCGTTGGACCGGCCGAGCTCGGCGATGAGGTCGCCGACCAGGGCGGTGTGCAGCGAGGGCACACCGTCGGCGTCCGAGCCGTCGATGACGAGCACGCGGCCCTCACCCGGCTCGCCGAGGACCGACTTGAGCAGCGCGTTGTCCTGGAAGCACTTCACGGTGACCACCTCGCCGGCGAACTGCCGACGTCCGCCGAACTGGCGGAACTGGGTGTCGCAGCTGCGCACGTCGGGGCCGATCTCGTCGACCAGGTCAGCGGTGGGGGTGAACTGCACGTGACTCATGGCCGCCAGGGTATCCGGCTCGAGGATTCCGCCGATGACGAGGTGGCGATCGATATGTGCGGCGCCGCGCCGGTAGCAGCGGATTCCACGACGTGTACGCCCCCGCGATGGCGGCCGGCACGCACGATGTCGAGGATCTCGGCGAAGATCGCGGGCCCATTGCCGGTCACTTCCGTGTAGTCGAGTCGCATCACGAGGTAGCCGCCGCGCATCGCGGCACGGTCACGCCGGTTGTCCTCCAGGCGCTGCGGCCCGGTGTGGTGTGCGGCGCTTGGTTCTCCGCCTCGGGGATCGGGAACGCTATTGAGGCACCGTCAACAAGCGGGTATTCTGGCGTCATGCCAGCACCTACCCAGGCCACGTTCGACCGTCTTCGCGCCCTCTCGGCGTTCGACCACCCGGAGCAGCGGGACTCGCGCGATGTGCTCGAGGCGTTCTCGGGTGAGAAGGTCACCACCATCCCCGTCGGCACCGTCGAGGATGTGGAGAAGGCCTTCGAGCGCGCGCGCCTGGCGCAGAAGCAGTGGGCAGCGCGCAGCGCGAAGGACCGCGCCGCGGTGCTGCTGAAGTTCGCGGACCTGGTGAACGACCATCGTGCCGAGCTGATGGACATGGTGCAGCTGGAGACCGGCAAGGCGCGACAGTACGCCCAGGAGGAGGCGCTGGACGTCGCGATGACGGCCCGCTGGTACGGCAAGAACGCGCCGAAGATCCTGGCGGAGAAGAGCACCGACGGCATGATCCCGGTGTTCACCAAGACCCGTGTGCGCTACCAGCCCAAGGGCGTCGTCGGCGTCATCGCGCCGTGGAACTACCCGATCACCCTCGCCGTCTCGGACGGCATCGCCGCCCTCGCCGCGGGTAACGCCGTCGTGCTCAAGCCCGACTCGCAGACGCCGTACTGCGCGCTCGCGGCCGTCGAGTTGCTCTACCGCGCGGGCCTGCCGCGCGACCTGTTCGCCGTGGTCCCGGGCCCGGGCGGTGTCGTCGGTACGGCCATCGTCGAGCGGGCCGACTACCTCATGTTCACCGGCTCCTCCGCCACCGGCGCGACCCTGGCCGAGCAGTGCGGCAAGCGCCTGATCGGCTTCTCCGCCGAGCTCGGCGGCAAGAACCCGATGGTGGTCACCAAGGACGCGGACATCGCGCACACGGCCGACGGTGCCGCCCGCGCCGCGTTCTCGAACTCCGGCCAGCTGTGCATCTCGATCGAGCGGATCTACGTCGAGCGGGAGATCGCCGACGAGTTCGCGCGCGCCTTCGCCGAGCGAACCGCGAACCTCGCGCTGGGCGCCGGTTACGACTTCGAGAACGAGATGGGCTCGCTGGCCAGCAAGTCGCAGATCGACACCGTTGCCGCGCACGTCGACGACGCCGTCGCGAAGGGCGCCACGGTGCTCGCCGGCGGCAAGGCCCGGCCCGACCTGGGTCCGTTCTTCTACGAGCCGACGGTGCTCAAGGACGTCCCGGAGGAGGCGGTCTGCTTCAAGTCCGAGACCTTCGGTCCGCTCGTCTCGATCTACCCGGTGGACTCCATCGACGAGGCCGTCGAGAAGGCGAATGACACCGAGTACGGCCTCAACGCCAGCGTCTTCGCCGGGTCGACGAAGCAGGCGCACGAGATCGCCGAGCGGATCAACGCCGGCACCGTCAACATCAACGAGGGCTACGCCGCGGCGTGGGGTTCCACCGCGGCGCCGATGGGCGGCATGGGCATCTCGGGCGTCGGTCGCCGCCACGGCGCCGAGGGGCTGCTGAAGTACTGCGAGTCGAAGACCATCGCGCAGCAGCGGGTCATCGGCATCGGCGGGATCAAGGGCGTGCCCCGCAACGTCTTCCTCAACGTGATGCCCTCGGCGGTCAAAGCGCTCAAGCTGATCGGCCGGTAGCCCGACGGACCGCGACGGCCCCCTCCGGTGCGGAGGGGGCCGTCGTTGTTCTCCGGTCAGGACGGGACCCGGTCCAGGAATCCGGCGACGGTGGCGATGCGTCCGTCGCCGTCGACGGTCACCACGTCGAAGCCGATGACCGGCGGCTCCGCGCCCGTGGGACCGAGGCCCCACTGGAACCGGACCTGGCGGTGGTGTCCGTCGGGCTCGCCGATGAGGGTGAACTCGAAGCCGGGGAACTGCTCGTGCACGCCGGCCACGACGGCGCCGATGGCCTCCGTCCCGGCGACCTCGGCCATCGGATCGGTGTACGTGGCGCTCGGCGACCAGTGCTGCGCGAGCAGATCGCGGCGGGCCTGGCCGTCGGTGCAGTTCCAGGTGGCGAGGTAGGCGTCGACGACGTGGTTCATGGTGCCCTCCAGGGGATCTCGGTAAGGTCGATTCGAACGGTTCCGAGCATGCCGCCGATCCCGATGCGTGGCGATTACCTCGGAGGTAATGGTGGCACCTCCCCGACGCGGCTACATTCGCGACCATGACGACGATCGAGGTGGGACCGCTCCTGCGCACCTGGCGGCAGCGGCGACGGCTGAGCCAGCTCGAACTCGCCAGCCGCGCCGAGGTCAGCGGGCGGCACCTGAGCTTCGTCGAGACGGGACGGTCGCGTCCCAGCGCGGAGATGATCCTGCGGCTCGCGGAGCACCTGGAGGTACCGCCTCGAGAGCGCGACGCCCTCTTGGTGGCGGGCGGCTTCGCCCCGCGGTACGACCGGACCGCGGACGCGGCGGGCGTCCTCGCCTCGTTCCGGACGCTGCTCGACGCACACGCGCCCTACCCCGCGGTGCTGCTCGACCGCTACTGGGATCTGGTGGACGCCAACGACGTAGTGCCGCCGTTGCTCGCCGGGTGCGCCCCGCACCTGCTGGAGCCGCCGATCAACGTCGTGCGGCTCAGCCTGCACCCGGACGGACTCGCGCCGCGCATCGTCGAACTCGGGGCCTGGCGGGAACACCTGTTGCACCAGGTGGCGGCGCGGGCCGACCGCACCGCCGATCCGCGGCTCGCCGACCTACTCGCCGAGTGCGGGGAGTACCCGTCCGGCGGGCCTGCTCCCGCGCCGTCCGGCCCCGTCGTCGAGCTCGTCCTCCGCATGCCCGACGGTGCGCCGCCCCTGCGGCTGTTCAGCGTGGTCAGTACGGTGCTCACCCCGCAGGACGCCACCGTCGACGAGCTGCACCTGGAGACCTTCCTCCCCGCGGACGAGGCTACGCGGAGACGGCTACAGGCGGGGGCCTGAGGCGCGCACCGCCGCGGTGACGGCCGCGGCGACCGCCTCGCCCTCCTCGGGGAAGGGGTGCAGCGCGGCGGCACGGGGCACCTCGTGCACGCCGTTGATCCACGGCTGCGCGGTGCACAGCTCGTGTCCCCTCGAGGCGGGCTCCATGTCGATGTACTCGACGTGTTCGGTGGCGGCGGCGCGCTGCACTGCTCGGTTGAGCCGCTCGGTGAGAACGCTGCGCATCCACGGGATCGAGATGGAGCGGAAGGGCGAGATCGTGCCGCAGGTCCGGTCGCCGGCGAAGACGGAGGGGTAGCCCACCACCAGGATTCGCGCCCGCGGCGATCGTTCGCGCACCGCGCGGATGATCCGCTCGTTGGATGCCGTGATCTGTGCGAGCCGGGACGTGACCGCGTTGTCGGACAGGCGCGCCGGGCGCGTGCGCTGATCGTCGGTGCACCGCGCGGCGGCCGACGTCGGGCCGACCGCGCACGATTCGAGGATGCTCGAGTAGAGGTCGCCGTCGTTGCCGCCCAGCGAGATCGTGACGAGGCGGGCTGCGGGCGTGATCCCGTCGAGCTGCGGCGCGGCGCGGTAGTAACCGGTCTTGGCGGACCCGGCGCGCTGACTCGTGAAGGCGTCCTGAGTCTTGGCGCCGCCGCAGGTGTTGTCCCGCAGCGCGTTCGGAGCGATGCCCAGGGAGGCGGCGACCAGCTTCGGGTAGTTCCGCGTGGATCGCCCACAGGAGCGCTCCTGCTGCGTCGGGCCGACGGTGGCGTCTGCGGGCAGGGAGGAGTACGAGTCGCCGAGTGCGACGTACACGGGTGCGGCCGGGGCGGCCTGCGCCGGAGCGGCACCGATCGCGGCCGGCGTGGCGAGGACCGCCGCGCCGAGCAGGGACAGGGACCGGCGGGCTCGCATCGACATGCGGTCACTGTATTGCCTGACGGCGACCTCCGCAGGCCGGCGAAAACCCGTTGCGCTACGGCGCCGCCGACGACACCCTGGAGGTATGGAGGTCACGTTCGTCAAGCGCCGGAACGGGTACGACGTGCGGATCAGCCGTGCGAAGGGCCCGGAGCTGGCGCCTCGCGGCGGCCCGGGAGGCCGGCCGCCCGTGCCGCATGATGCGGCGCACCTCATCGTCGAGGCCGAGGCGGGCCTGCGCGGCGGAGTCTTCGGCCGGATCGCCGATGCCAATGGGCTTGACGGGCTCTTCTGGCCCGCCGATCCCGCGGAGCGGCGCAAGGCCTCGCGGCGGAATCGGCAGCCGACCGCAGCGCAGTCGGCGGACATGGCGCGGTCGGAGTACCTCGCCTCGCTCACTGCAGCGCTGTGGGAGGTCGAGCGCGGCCACCGTGCGCCCGATCCCGCCTGGCCCGGCGCGCTCGACGACGCGGACATCGACCCCGTCATGCTCGAGCGGATCTTCGCGCGGTACGACGACTTCGCTCCACGGTGGGCAGCCCTCGCCGATGGAGGTGAGCTCACGCTGCGGTGGTGATCGCTCTCGGTCTCAGGCAGGGCGGGGGCTCGCCCGACGGCGGAGTTCCATGCGGAGGGGCTGGTCAGCCAACTTGATGACGAGCAGCGCCAGCGGTACGAGAACGAAGCCGATGACCGGCCCGACCAGAACCACGGTGTCGATGGGGTAGTGCAGCGCGAGATAGAGGCCGGCAGATGACCCGGTGACTGCAGTGATGGCGCAGACCACGCTCATCCAGCGGATCCGGAGGCGGAATCGCGGCGATTCGTCGAGGCACCGGTCCCACGCCGTTGGTTCGACTTTGAGTGCCTTCACGTACATCGGTTCGAGAATGCTCGCAACGAGTGGCCTGCGGGTGAAGGCCGAGACGAGGAAGTATGCCGCCGCGAAGAATCCGTCGATGGACTGCGCGGCGAGCGCGATCCGTGGTTCGCCGGTGACGAGCGACGGTATGAGAGCTACCGCGAGGATGGCCGTCGTGAACAGCTCCAGCTGACCGACCTGGCGGGTCGCCAGCATGCGCCAGGCGACGATCACCAGACCGGTGACGATGCCGAGCACGACGCCGGTCAGTTGCGAGAGGCCAGCCAGCCGGGTGGCGCTGAAATAGGCGATCACCGGGAGGAGCGCGCCCAGGATCGCCGGCGGTGGTCTCCTCATGGCCGTTCCCGCTCGGTCCCGGTGCCGTGGAAGACGCTCCGCAGGGCGAACCCGCCGTCGCCGGTTCCGCGCAGGATCGCGAGCCGTACCGCATGGAATCCGACAGTGAGCGGCAGCGCCGCGGCCAGCCAAGCAGCCGTTGCACGACGTTGATGAAGCCAGAACGTGCGGGGCAGGTACGCGGCGTACGTCGCGTAGCTCCTGACGCCGGTGTAAAAGCGGCGCGGGGAGACCTCGACGACTACGTCGCGGATCAGGGCGCACTGCCCGCCGGAGTCCTGGATGCAGAGGGCGATGTCGACGTCCTCGAAGACGTCTCTGCGCATCGCGACGCGGGGACGGATCCGGCGCCAGGTCTCGGAACGGAAGGCCATGCTCGGGCCGAAGCAGTAGCTCACTCGCTGCGGACGGTTCTCGTTGCGACCCAACGGGTCGTTCCACCTGTTCAGCGCGGATTGGAACCGGCGTCCGGGGAGCCCGCGGAACTCCCCGAGGGTCGAGACGACGTCGAAAGTGCGGCCGTCGTCGGTGTCGAAGAACGTGCGAATGCGGTGGGCCCACCCCGGTGCGATGACGGTGTCCGCATCGATGCGGGCGATCACCGAGGAGGTTGCTGCGTCGAGCCCCGCGTTCCGGGCCCACACCAGTCCCTGGCGCGTCTCGCGGATGAGCTTCACGACGGGGTTCGACGCGGCGGTTGCCTCCACGAGGGCGACGGTCCTGTCGGTCGAGTTGTTGTCGACCACGATGATCTCGTCGATCTCCGAGCCCTCGGCGAGCAGCCGCTCGAGGCATTCCTCGATGACCTCGTCCTCGTTGTAGGCGGGAACGACAACGGTTAATGTGCTCTCTGCCATGGCGAAACGCTACGTCCGGCCCGTGGTGGTCGCAGCGCGGCGGCCGGTGAGACTACTCACAGGCACGGCGAGAACGGCCTACTCGGGAGCCAGGAGCAGGGTCTGGGCGTGCACAGGCGCCGAGTGGGGCCGGACGATGCGGACGCGACCGACAGGCTGATGGGTGAGGTGGATCCCGGGGGCCAGGCTGCCCTCTTGACGGTCGCCCGAGAACAGCACCATCGTTGCGTTGTGCTCGCGGATGCCGCCGACCACGCTGTCGTACAGCGCGCGGCTGATCCCCGCCGAGCGGCGCACGACGACGAGGTGCAATCCGATGTCGGCGGCGTAGGGCAGGTAGGGGATCAGCGGTGTCAGGGGATTGTTCGACGTGCTGGACGCGAGTAGGTCATAGTCGTCGACGATGAGGTAGATGTGGGGCCCGGTGAACGGCGCTGCCTGCTGTTGTAGATCCTCCGGCGGCAGCCGGCGTTGTAGTTCCTCAGCGATCCCCGCCGCGAGTGCTCCGGCCGCCGGTGGCGAACCCGCGTACCCGCCCAGGTAGTCGTCGGGGACGAAACCCTGCAGCGTGCGCCGCGGGTCGAACAGGCCGATGACCAATTGGTCGTCGGTGTGTGTCGAGACGAGCTCCTCGATGATCACGCGGAGGAGGTTCGTCTTCCCGGAACGGGATTCGCCGATCACGAGTAGGTGCTGGTCGGTCGTCGTGGGATCCAGCACGAGGGGTGCGAGGTCGGTCTCATTGATGCCCACGAGGAGTGGCTCGCGCTCGGGGAAACCGGAACGGAATCCGCGGTAGGCGAGGGCGTCGGGGAGGGTGGGGACCGGCGGCATGCTCTGCCCTGCGGCGCGCTTCCGCGCCGATTCGACGACCCCGTCGAATCCCGAATCCGAGGAGGCGCGGGGAAGGGCGATCTGGGCTTGCGCACCGAGGGGATCGGTGGTGATGACCCGGCCGGGCTGATCCGCGCGGATCAGCGTGTTCTGTGCGCGGCCGATCGTCGAATCGAGCGGGTCGTTGAGTCGATGTTCGATCTTGGTGCCGATCACCGCCTGCATCGACATTCGGAGATCTGCCCAGCGCCCGCCGGTGAGGACGATGTGGACGCCGAGTGCGAGGCCGCGGTTGCCGATGTCCTGGATCACGTCCACGAGGTCCTCGTGGGTCTCCTTGAACGACGCCCACCCGTCGATCGCGAGCACGATGTCTGTGGTCTCGATCTCCGGGAACTGCTCGCCGCGGTCGATGCGCGCTCGGAGGTCTGCGACCCCTTGGATGCGACGGGAGGCGAAGAACTGCTCGCGGGAATCGAGGCTGCCATGGAGGTCCGCCACGATCCGGCGTGCGAGGTCCCCGTCGTAGCGCGTCGCGATGCTTCCCGTGTTGGGGAGCCGTTCGAGGTCGGCGAGCGCCGTCCCGTTCGCGTCGATGATGTGGAAGCCGAGCGCCGCGGGCGGATGGCTGATCGCGCTCGCCGCCACGATGGTCCGGAGCGTGGTCGTCTTGCCGGTCTGGGGCGCGCCCGAGATGTAGACGTTGCCGGAGGTTCCCCGGAAATCGACGGTGAGCGGTGACTGTCGCTGTCGCTTGGGCTCGTCCGCGAGGCCGATGGCGACCGTGAGGTCCGTCGCGCGCGGGTGAGTATCCGTGCCGATCTCAGCGAGAGACAGCGCTGCCGGAAGCGGGGGCAGCCAGATGCG
The DNA here is from genome assembly GCF_007858445.1 of Tsukamurella sputi. Taxonomy (GTDB): domain Bacteria; phylum Actinomycetota; class Actinomycetes; order Mycobacteriales; family Mycobacteriaceae; genus Tsukamurella; species Tsukamurella sputi. The sequence continues at coordinate 147,487 of NZ_VIGV01000006.1, forward strand.
GCGCGACTGGAGTGCCGGCGCATCGAGGGCATTGAGGATGACGTCGAGGGTGGTGGTGTCGGATGGCGCGACAGTGGCCGCGGCGGAAGCATGGCGCCCGTGTTCTTCCGCAGGGGGAAGGAACTCGAACCGAGTCACCTCGGGGGCCGCCTCGCTCTGTACGCGTTCGACACTGGGCCGGTACGGGCCGGAGACGAATGCGGCTTTGAACCGGGTGAAGACGTCGGGATCCACCTTGAGGATCGCGGAACCGGGCACGGCGGGCAATGTGTGCGCGTCGGAGACGCCGAGCGCCGTACGGGATTCCTGCGCCGTGAAGGTCCGCAGTCCGATCCGGTAGGAGAGGTGCGATTCGAGACCGCGGAGCCGCCCTTCCTCGAGACGTTGTGTGGACAGCAGAAGATGCACACCGATCGATCGGCCGATCCGTCCGATCTGGACGAACAGGTCGATGAAGTCGGGCTTGGCCGAAAGGATCTCGCCGAACTCGTCGATCACGACGAAGAGCGCCGGTAGCGGCGCCAACTGCTCCGCCGCGGGATCGGCGAATCGGGCCCGACGCAGTCGCTGGTACTCGGTGACGTTGGGGAGATTTCCGGCGTCGGCGAGGACGCGCTGGCGCCGTTGGAGCTCACCGAGGAGCGCGTCGTGGAGGCGGTCGACCAGTCCCAGGTCATCGGCGAGGTTGTCGACCGAGGCGCTTGTGTGGGGGAGACGCTCGAATCCCGCGAACGCGGCGCCGCCCTTGTAGTCGACGAGGACGAACGAGAGCAGGTCCGGCGGATGCGCGATCGCCATCGATGTGAGGAGGGTTCGTAGGAGCTCGGACTTGCCGGATCCCGTGGCGCCGATGCAGAGTCCGTGCGGTCCCATGCCGTTCTGCCCGGACTCCTTGATGTCGAGGCGGACCGGGGCTCCCGCGGCGTCCGCGCCGATCGGGACGTTGAGGTGATCGCTGAGCGGCCGGGGTCTGCTCCACAGGGTCGCGGGATCGAGGTCGGCGGGATCACCGATGTCGTGGAGGGACGGAAGGTCGAAGGTCGACTCGAGTGCGCTCGACGGAATCGGATCCGCGACGAGGCGCAGCGGCGCGAGTCGCCTGGCGCAGACGGTGGCGAGCTCGAGAGTCCACGCGTCGACGGTGCCGCGATCCGTCCCCAGGATGAGGCGTTTGACCCAGACCGGACCTGCGTCGAGGTCGATGCCGTTGATCGAAGCCGCGGAGATCCTGCCGTCGTCACCGTCGAGAGCCGATCTCGAGCTTCGCGCGGTGGTGGCGTTCTCGGCAGCGTCGCCATCGCTGTCCGCGTCCGAATCGTCTCCACCCAGGAGCCGGGTGAGGACCCCGGTCAGGTCGGTGACGTCCACCTCCCCCGTGGGAGAGACGCGAACGCGGGTGTCGACGTGCCCCGGCTCGTCGACGCGGCGCTGGGTTTCGGTCACGAAGCAGATGCCGAGCTGCTCCGGTGAGACTCCAGGTGGAAGCAGATCTGCGGGGTCGGTACCCGCCCCGATACCGCCGCCGATCCGCGCGGACTCGGTCATCACTACGACGAGCGTGGGTCCGTCCCAGGCCGACTCGGAGCGCGAGCGGTGCCCACGGTCGCTGAGCGCGGTGAGTCGTGCGGAGATGATCTCGACGAGTCGCGCACGCATCTCATCGAGATCGGTGGTGATGCGGCGGGCGGGGAAGGGGCCGTCGAAGCGGCCGGGATCGGCGGTGTGCGGCAGCCACTTCATCCAGTCGAACCTGCCCGCCCCGGTGACGGGATCGGGCGGGGTTCCGATGTCCTCGGGCGTGGTGCACAGCATGATCTGGAGGTCGGCGGGGGCGTGCAGAGTGGCGGCGCCGAGAACGATCGCAGTGATCGTGCGGCCGGTCTCGTGTCCTTCGCCCAGCACCGAGACAGTTCCGCGCAAGCGCACGGCGACCGGCACTCCGGTGACGGAATCGGCACGTTGGAGGAGCCGGTCGGCGTGGGCAGCTGCGACCGGATCGGGCGGCGCGGCGGAGCCTGCAGGGCCGGGGAGGCTGATGGACCGCGCTATCGGTCCGATGCCCTCGCCGATGCGGACGACCAGGAAGTCGATGTCGCCGCGTCGGCGTTCGAACAGCCGCAGCCGGTTGACCGCGATCTGCGGTAGGGCCTCGGGCACCGGATGCCGCCACGCCATCGCGGCGCGGTAGTCGAGGATGTCCTGGTCGATACCGAGGCGCATCCGGCCGATGTAGTCCACATAACCGAGGCGAGCCTCGCGGGCTTCGCGACGGCTGCCGGTGCGCGCGAAGACGACACTGGCGATGGCGGCGAGCACCATGGAGGCGATGATCGCGACACCGGCGAGCATCCGGATCGGATTGTTGCCGGAGAACAGCATCGCGCCGGCCCCGATGGCCGCACCGAGGGGGAGCACCGCGCGAACGACCGTGGAAATGCCGCCGGCGCCGCGCGCGGTTGCAGGCACTGCCGGGATATCGAGGGGAGCGACGTTCAGCTCAGGACCGCGCCCGCGCGCGGGCCGACGGAAAATGGTGACCGACATGGAGGTTCGATTCTTCCGCGGTGATGCTTCAGTCGGTGAACGACTTGGCCTGGACGTTGACGGCCTCGATGAACTTGGGATCCTGGTTGTACGAGGAGACCGCCTTCTGCCACCCCTCCGGCGTCGACATGTCGGCGCCGGCACCGCAGAGCAGGCGCGCGAGGGTCAGGGCCGCATCGTCGAGGTTGTCCGGGTTGGGCGGCGCATTGGTATCGGAGCTCGCGGTGATCGCCCACTGCTCCCATACGGTGGGGCTGAACAGGAGTGGGCCCATCAGCAGGTCCGCGGAGCGGTCGCCGTCGTAGAAGCCGCCGTCGGTGTCCTTCGCGGCAGGCTTCTGTGCTTCACGGAAGGTGGGCCGGACGACGGCGTCGTCGCCGAGGCGGTGACCTCGGGTCGTGCCGTGGTCCGAGGTGAGGCGCCCGATGGCCGCCAGTGTGGCCCAACCGAGCTGACAGCGGGGAGCGTTCTTCCCCATGACCAGGGCGGCCCAGGAGTAGGACTCGAGGGCCGTCGTCGGGGTGAGGTAGGGCCCACTGTGGATAGTGGCCCACTTGGCCATCGCCGCGGCGGCCCGGGGGGCCGACGGCTTGGCAGCGGCAGAGGAGGCCGCGGCATCGGGGCTTCTCGTCAGGCGCGCGGAGCATCCGGACAACAGAACGAGGATCGCGAGGGCGACCGTGACACCGCGGAGGACGGCTCGAGGTCGACGCGGGATCTCTCGGTACGACGGGCGCCCTGTCGATTTCGTCACGGAGTGGCCTCTCGAGGTCGTGCGCGCGATACCGTTGCGGCATGCAGGTCGATGAACAAGCGGCGGGTTCGGCTCGTCAGCCGGCGCATTGGGAGCGGTCCGAGCGACAGCGGATCCTTCAGGCGCATGCGCTTCGCACCAGGCTGACCACCGCTGCGGTATTGAACGGCAAGCTTCCCCCGAGGTCGACGGCATCGGTCGTGATGCTGGTGCTGTGGTCGGTCGCCATCGCGGCGATCGGAGCGGCAGCTGTGCTGGCGGGGGTGTGGGTCGCCGGTTGGATGGGCTCGAAGTCACAGTCAACGCCCCACGTCGGTACCAAGTATGTACTGGTAGATGCCCTGAGCCCAGAACAGCATGGGGATCAGGCCCAGTAGCACGAGCGCGTCGAGGACGTTCCAGACCTGTGCCAGTCGGGCGCCGGTGACGGTCGGGAGTTCGAAGTAGCCTAGGAATAGGATCATCACTCCTAGGAGGAGAGCGATGACCATCGTCGCCGCGGCCGTGATGAACGGCGCCGAGTCGCCGATGCGCTGACCGATCAGCGCGACGGGCACGATGAACGCACTGGTCACCGCGACCCCGATGATGGGTGCGACGTGGCGGACCTCGGAGAAACTGCGACTGCGCAGGAGGAAGGCCAGTCCGATGTACGCGCCGAACGCCGCCTGCTCCCAGACGCCGGTGATCGCCAGCACCAGAACGGCTCCCACCGCGCTTGCACAGCACGCCCAGACGATTCCGTCGAGGAGATCGGTTGCGATGACGGTTCGTCGCACGATCTCGGGCCGGCCGGGGCGCTCACGCCCCGCCTGATAGGAGGCGGCCGGAGACTCCTCCTCAGTCCTGGCGACGACCGCTCCGAGTCCCGACCAGGCCACCGAAAGCCTTCCGGCGCAAGCGAGCCCGATGATGAGAATCGGAGAGATCCAGGCGGCCAGCGCGGTCGCATTGACTCCCAACCGAATCGCGATCACCGCGGCGATGGAAGCGGCGCCTGCGATCGCGGACGAGGCGACGATCGCCCAGCGCGCCGGCGAGAGGACGAAGGTGGTGACGGCAATGCCGCACAGAGCGCCGCCGACGGTGGCGAGGACGACCTGGGGCCACGGGGCCGAGTGGAAGACCGCAGCCAGCGCTGCGGCGAAGCAGATCGGGGTGATCCAGACCAGGTGCCGGGCCGGTTCGGGTGCTGCATAGGTCGCGAGGATGAAAGCTCCCATCGCCGCGGCGCAGGCACCGGCGACGAGGCCGCCAGTGACCGCGAACGCGATGGCCGCGACCACGACCAGCATTCCCGCGTACCCTACAACGACCGAGTGCCGGGCGCTGCCCGTCCACATCCGTCGATCGTCCTCGACGTGATCCGCGACGACGTCGATCGCAGAGAAGATCTCCGGTGCGGCGATCTCGCTCGCGGCGGGAACGATGTAGAGCATGTCGCCGTCGACGACGTCGTAGTCACTGAGTGTGCCGTGCGCGGCAAGGGGACCGGCCGCAACGGACGCGAACCGCCATCCCGACTCGTCGGACGGATCAAGACCGAGGACGGCGGCGACCTGGTCGACGACTTCGGCGATCGGACGTCCGAGCGGGGCGGTCACATCCGCAGCGGAGTCCTCGGGGCCCACGACGGTGACTCGAGCGAACTCAGCCATCAAGTGCTCCCGACTGCGGGGCGGCAGGGTTTGCCGCCGTCGGCGCGAGGCGCGTCACGGCTGCACGCGGTCGAACAGTGCCCTACCGGCGATGTCCGAGGCGGACGCCCGGGCCGCGATGCCGTCGGCCGCGGTCCCGAACTCGGCGATGTTGCCGATCAGCTGCCTGGTGAAGACTCCGCCCACCTCGGCGTGACCGGCCATGGCTGCGTTGACTGCAGCGCCGGCCTCGGTGCCCGAGCCGGAGACGACGGGGCGTGCCGGGGCGGACAGCGATGCGGAGACCGCTCGCAGGCTGCTGCTCGCGTCGAGCAGGTCGTCGAGCGGGAACTGAGAGAACGAAGAGGTCATCGGATTCGGTCCTTCCGGGGCGTGACGACGGATTCGGCGCAGGAAGATCAGGCGCCGGTGCGCGCGGTCGCGGTGGCGGCCGTCGAGGTGGGCTTGGCGGGGTTGGGAGGCAACTGGCTGGTCGGCCCGTTCGGTGCGCCCTGGGCCGGTCCCGGCGGTAGGAAGGGGGCGGTCGGCAGCGGACTCTGGCCCACGTCGGGGACGGGGATCGACGGTACCTGCGCGCCACCGGGAAGCGTGATCGGCGCCAATTGCGCCGGGGCCTTGGGGTTCTGCTTGGTGACGTTGGTGTGCATCAGGTACGTGTTGTACGAGTTGAACTGGGACACCACGAAGTACAGGTCGTTTCCGGAAGAACCGGGCAGGACGCGAGGCGCGTAGAGGCTCGGGTAGTCGGTGCCGGACGCGATGATCTCGGGGTCCGACCAGGGGCCGAGAGCTGACGGTGACTGACGCATGACGATCGCGTTGCGCACCATGTCTGTATTGACCATCACGAAACGCTGGACTCCCGGGTGGTACGCGACGTTGAAGTCACCGAGCGCACCCCAGGCGAGAGGCGAGGGTGCGGTCCGTTCCGCGGCCGAGAACTCGCCGCCGTTCCAGACCTTGTACTTGGACGAGTCGAGGACGTCCTTGGTCTTGGCCTTCGAGACGAAGACGCCGCCGACGCGGCCGGGCGGACTGCCGTAGAGGTAGACCTCGTCGCCGACGACCACCGCGGACGTCATCTGGAAGGCGGTGTTCCGCTCGGAGTTCCGCCACACCGCCTTGGGGTCCTTGAACCAGGTGGAGCCACCGTCGTCGGAGTAGGCGATGCCCGAGTAGTTGGACATCCACTGGCCCGAGGAGGGGCCCCAGTTCCGAATCGATGTGTAGGTCAGGAAGGTCCGGTCGCCGATGGCGAATCCGGATGTGGGGATGACAGTCTCCTCCGCGCCCTTGGCCTTGGCGCTCTGCAGGATCTCCTTGGCGTGTCCGGGGCGATCCGTGACGAAGGAGGTGATCTTCATTCCCGCCGACGGGTTGGACACGTCAGCTACGGCGAGCGTGTTTGAACGCCAGTCGAAGCCGGTGGGACCCGAGGTGCCCGTCCACCCGACGCCGGGGCTCTGCTGTCCGGAGCCACCACCGGAACCCTCCGAGGAGTTGCCGGAGCCGCCGCTGTTGCCCGATCCGGAACTCTGTTGGCCACCGGCACGGATGTTGATGAGTGGAATGTCCGGAACGGGCAGCTTCACAGCTGACGGGATGATCGGCACGTTCAGTCCGCTACCGTCAACCAGTGGCGGGGTCGTGGCCTGTTCGCCGGTCGCACGGGGGCCACCGAAGGTGTCCCCGAACGCGACGAGGGTACGTCCCCGCGAGTCAGCGAAAGGCACGGCCCACGCCGCGCCGGCGACGCCCCAGTTCTTGTCGGTGTGGGAGTACGACTGGGCGCCAGTGATCTTCGAAACAAAAGCGTTCGTCACAGATCGCCCCTGCGGCAGAGCGGGTTGGCCTGCGCCCGGCGGCTCGGGTGCCGGCGCCGTCGGCTTCGCCTGCGTGCCGGGGCCGCCCGGGCCGTTCGGCGCGGTGGCGACGACGGGGAGCCCCGGAACGCCCGGGGCGGGCGGCACGGCGTAGGGAAATGAACCCTGGGCGCTGGCCTGGGACGGCTGCGCACCCCCTTCAGCCGTCTGAGAGGGGGCTGAGGAAGTGGAGCAGGCGGCGACGGTGCACACCGCGACCGCACCGACCGCGGCGGCACGTGCACGCGATATGAGCAGCGACGCGTCGCGAGACCTGTTGTGACGTACAGCATGTTTCGCCACTGCGCGTTCCCCCGTTGATCACGGTCGAGGAGTATTGCCTCCAACGAACCTGAGATTTTGATATGGATCGCGGCGACAATATCCTGCGGATCCGACTCCCGCTAGTTCATGTGACGAAGGGTACGTTGGTTGCGGTAACTGTTGCGAAGGTCGGTAACCGGTTGTAGTGTCCTGCCCAAATTCAACCAGGGGTGTCTTGCCCCTGGATCTCCGGGGAGGTACGTCAGGTCATGGGTACTCGTTTCTCGGTCGCCAATCATGCGGTGACCACGCATGCGACCAACATCGAGCAGGTGTCGGGGGCGTTGAACGCTCAGGGTAAGCGGTTCGTTTCTGCGGTGGAGGCGTTGCCGGCGTCGTGGAAGGGGCAGTCGTTCATCGCGTGGGATCAGTTGACGACGCGGTGGGATGCGTCGTTCAAGGAGCTCAATGCGGCGTTGACGACGATTCGTGAGTCGGTGGGTCAGGCCGGGCAGCTGTACACCTCCGGTGAGCAGCAGCAGGCGGCGAACCTTGAGCAGGCGGCCCGCGGTATGGCGTGGGATCAGGCGAAGTTCCGCTGACCCTTGTCGAGCTGTCGGGCTCGACTCGTTTTCTGCAGCCACGGACTGTCGTGGGCTGCTTCCAAGCTTTGCCTGTGAGGAGATGATCGTGTCTGAGATGTATGCGTACGACGAGGGTGGCGCGGAGACGGCCGGTGATGATCTGGCGTCGATCGTGGCGGCGTTGGAGGCGAACCTGGAGCAGTTGCAGGGGTACGTCGCGTCGGTGGAGTCGCAGTGGAACGCCGATGAGCAGGTGCTGTATCGGGGTGTGCAGACCAAGTGGAACAACGCTGCGGCGTCGGTGAGCGAGATTCTGGGGCAGATGAAGACGGCGCTCGGTACGAACACTGAGCAGGTGCGTGACATGCGCTCGCAGGTCCGCTCTGCCCTGTCTCGCAACTAGCCGTCGCGAAGCCACATCGATAAGTCGCTCGTTCCAGACAAGGGACCAACCATGACTTCGCACAATTCTTCACTCACTGCGCTGACGCGGCGCCTTGTGGTCGCCGCCGTCGCTACCGCCGCCATCGCGGCTTCGGTAGTGACTGCTCCCGCTGGTGCCACGCCGACCACCCACGGGTGCCCGGCGCAGGGAGCTCCGACTCTGACGCTGGGGAAACCCGATGGTGTCAGAGTCGAGGTTCCAGCCGTACCGGGATGGCGGCATGCAGCGTCAGAACCAGAGGGCAGCGGAATTCGGCTCGGCCGCATTGAGAGCAGTGACGACACCGACTCGTTCTACGCGACGTTCGGTGTGATCAAGGAACCACAGCGCTACGGCACGTCCGAGAAGTTCGCTGCGCTCATTACTCGCGGCGTCGCCAGTCGTCACGCTTCGTCTGGGCCGTGCGGGCTCCCCTCGATGACCGTGGCCACCCACTACGTCGAAGCGACGACGAAGCGACCTGTTGCAGATATCAAGAAGCTCACCGTGTTCGAGCTTGGTGGCCAGACCGTTGCCCTGACCGTCACCGTCGCCACCTATGACGAGTCCCGTCTTCCGCAACTCGAGCGCGACCTACTCAACCGCTACGGGATCACTCTGTAGGTCCCGTCTCAGTGGCCGCCGTCCCGAACTGATCGATGTGCCGATACCACCACCGGGTGGAGGCCAAGCCGTTTACCAGCCTAGGAAGGGCGCCCGCATGAGTCTCGACATCACTCCTGGTGACGGCATCGTCGGGGAGTTGGAGCTGCTCGGTGATCTGATCGTCGGGGGGTTCCCGGAGGCGGTGTTCACGCTGCCGGGGGTGAGCGTTGATGAGGTGCTCGACCATGCACGCCTGTATCTGGGGTTCGCGGAGGCAGCGCAGGCGGCACATACCCGGGTTCGTGGGCTCGAGATCCCAGAGTTCGTGGGTGTGGAGGGTGAGTTCTTCCGCGGTCGAGTCCCCGGCGAGCTGGCGATGCAGCTCGGCGCCGCCGTCGAGTCGTATTCCCGGGTCGGTTCGGGGATCAAGGAACTCGCCCGTGAACTCGATGCTTCCCAGGTGGCGTTGAAGCCCCTCGAAGCGCGGGCGCGGGCGGTCTTCGAACACATGCAGAAGGTGTGGATCAAGGTCAACGTCCCGTTCACCGAATACTCGGGGCTGCGCAGCGAGTGGGATGAGCTCGTCCGTGCTGCGGGTGTGGTGCACGAGCGGGTGGCGGTGGCCGGTCAGCAGGCGGCCGCGCAGATCAACGCAGGCACCGAGGCGATGGTCCCGGTCAATGACTACTTCTCCACGCTGCCTGGCGGAGTAGTGGCGGGTGGTGTTGTGGCGCAGGGTGTTCGGTCGACCGCCTCGCGGGCGGCCTCCGCCGCCGGTGGCGTGACCGGGGCGCCCGGTAGGGCGCTGAAGGCCGGGGTCGATGGAGTGGGTGCCGCCGCCGGCGCGGTCACCTCGACTGTCCAGCAAGTGGGCGCTCGAGGGCAGCAGCTCGCGACGGAGGTCACCCCGGACGGGATCAAGGTCGGCGACCAGATTCTCACTGACCCCGCGAGCCCTGAAGCACAGAAGCTCGTTCGGGCCGGGCTGGCGACGAACATCCTAGGGCTCGATCCGACGGGTGTGCCGACGGCGATGATGATGCTCGCCTCCCCATCCACCCTGCTCCGAGAACAGCCACGCAAGAAGGCTGCAGGGCGTAGATGGTCGGGCGAGGACTCGAAGGCGCAGTCGATCGCGGAGAGCGCTGTCGGTCAGGTGGTCTCGGTGCCGGGGCGGTTCGTCGGCGGTGCGGTTGACCGCCTCGGTAACACCATCGCCGGCAATGCCGCCCTCATTGGCGTCGGCGGTGACCCCGTCCGCGCCTGGACAGGACTGCTCTCGAACGTCACCAGCCCCGTCGCTGGTGCAGGTCGTGCTGTGGCGTCTGCGACACCCGAACAGATCCTGGCCGACCCGATCGCCGCCGCCGGGTCAGCAGCGACCCATGCACCCGCAGTGGTGCCCTTCGTCGGCTGGGCGTACGGGATCGTCGAAGCGCTCTCCAAGCCTGGTGAACTTGCCCGCGAAGGCGCGAAAGAGACACTCACTTACGCCCTCGATGCCCGCACATTGAAGAACCTCGAAGCTGGTCATGTGGTCGCCAACACCGGCGAAGTGCAAGTCACCACCTCCGATGTGGATGTGCACGCCGACAACGGCGGATACGTCACCTTCACCCTCCCCGACCTCGAAGGCGGAGAGCCCAAAGCCTGGTACATCATGGCGACCCCTGACAGTCCTGGTCACTTCACCGCTCAGGTGCCCACAGGTCCTGACGAGGAATTGGTTGAACGGGCGGACGGTGCTGTTGTCCTGGCCAACACCCGCACGGGTGAGACGGTGCGGACGATCAAGACTCCGTGGGCGAAAGACGCACTGGGGCGGGAGCAACCCACCTGGTACAGCATCGAGAAGATTGACGAAGCTACCTCGGCGGTCACGCAGCATATTCAGCCGAACAAGGGCGCATTGTATCCGCTGATCGCGGATGGTCCTGATAACGGCAACGGGGCCGATGGTAAGCCGATCACGGTGCAGCGGTTGCCTAATGGGCAGGAGGTCGTCCACGAGAATGGTGTTGATAGCGTCATCGGCAATCCCAAGCCGGGTGAGGAGCGTGCTGCTGCGCCTGCTCCGAGGGTTGCGCCGAGTCAGACGTATCAGCCTCAGACTTCTACCGCTGACAACGGTAACGGGACGACTACGGTCACTACGACGGATCATTCGGGGAAGACGAGTACGCGGATCGCCCCGACGCCTGAGGTGGACAACGCGCTCGGGCAGCGCGCGGAGAACGAGCGCCAGCGGCAGCAAGACATCAACTCGCGGCTTCGGGGCCCATGGCATCCCGCGCCCGCGCAGGATGTGCCGGAGGCGGAGTCGCGGGACACACCAACTGCTAGCGCACCTGTTGATGCGAGTTGGGGCAGTGTCACCAACCCGAACGCTGTGGCGCACGACCTCGCCAACACTGCTCTGCGTGGCAGCGTCGCTGCACCTGTGACCAGCACAAGTTCAGGTACGAGTTCGGGTATCGAGTACGGCAAACCCGATGCCGGTCAGGAAGCGATCGACGCAGCGAACCGGATCAACTCGTGGGCGGTACCCGCTCGGGAGAAGCTGCAACAGGAAATCGCCGCGAAATCCGCTGAGCTACAGGCCGTGAAGGATCGCCCCATCGACTACTCGAAGGGGACAATCAGCATGCCGTACCCGGTGAATGCTGAGCCGATTCCAATGGATGTGGCCAAGAAGATGGCGGACTCACAAACACTGGAACAGCAGCTAGCCGCACTCGTCCAGCGGTACCTGTCGATTCCCGTTGTCGATGTCACCAAGGCGATTACTCAGATCCTCCCGAACGGATCACGCAGCTACACCGCCCCCCTGATCGGTGTCGACGGGAAGGCAGCTTCCTCCACCAAGGGCGAAGCGGTCCAGGTCGAGTTCGGTGGAGCCCGCAGCGGTCCGACCAATAACCTCGTCGGCAACGACGGCGCGTACATCCGAGGAACGTCCGTCCAGACCGAACACTGGGCTGACACCGGCAAGATCACCTCCCGCAGCATCGACCCAGGCTCGGTCCAAGACCTCAGCTTCGAAACGTCGATGACAATCCTCGACGTCGTCGGCATTGCCGCAGGAGTCCCCGAAGCAGGACGCCTCATCAGCGGACTCACACGCGGAGCAGCATCACGAATCAGCACCCGTCTCGGCGAAGGCGCAGCCGCCCAAGACGCCCGTGCGGTAACAGACCTCCCCAAACCTGACGCCGCCGCCACGAAGATCACCACCGCCGGTGAACCCCCTTCCGTGACTGCCCCTAAGATCGCCGACACACCACACGGCACACCCGCCCCGCCCGCTACCACCGCAGGGGCAGCAGACAGGCTCGGCGCGGAAGCAACCGCACCCACCAAACCAGCAGCGCCGACCGCGCCCGCGCCCGGACCGAACTACAAACCCTTCACCACCACACCCGCAACCGATGTAGCCGCAGCAGGCGCGAAAACACCCGAGATCCCCAAAACCCCAGCAACCACAGCGGCGACCGCCGAGAAACTGGGCGCTGACACTGCTAAGACCATCGACACACCCACCACCGCGGACAAAGCCTTCACCACGATGCCCGCAGCGGAGAAGGTGGGTGGGGACGCGGCGAAGACCGCTGAGGGACCGAGCAGCACCGTCGGGCGCGTCACCACCAAGGCTGAATCGCCCACACCGAAACCCGACACCAACGGCACGAAGTCAGTCGGCGGAATCGAAGGACGCCCGCACCAAAAACCGCTCATCAACGACCCGACTACACTGTCGCGACGCCCCGACGACATCGGACAATGGGGTAAGGCTGGCGAGGGTATAACTAACAAAAACACCGGCGGAAAACGCTTCTGGGCAATGTTCCAAGAATGGACTAGCAGAGTCCCAGCCGAATACGCCTACAAAGTTGACGGCGTACCTGAAAGGATCGCCAACAGCGGTGTCGTCAAGCTCGACATCGCAGGATACGCAGGCAAGCAACGCATCTACGGCGATGCCAAACTGGGATATTCAGAAGCGCTCGAAAGTGCGCTTAAATCGGTGGCAAAGAACCCCAACGTCAAGTCATTGCCACCACAGGTAAAGAGCCTCATCGAAAGCATCACAAAGCAAACGGAAACATTGCAAGCTAAGGGTGTTCAGTTCGGGGTCGGAACAGACAACCGCTACGCCGTCGTTTTCAATCGGACCGATACACCCGCTCTGACAAGAAGGATTCTGAACGCACGCTCGGATCTTCCGCCAGAGATCCTTCGGAAGATTGATTTCGTGTCGCTGGACGAGTTTAAGAAGCGATTCCCGGACTTCACCCCGATTCGCCCTCAGAATTTCGGTCGGTAGAATAAGGTAGAATGTTGTTGCACGTGCAGCCGATACAGGCGGCATCCAGTAGATTCGTTCAGGAGCACATATGAGAGTCCGTATCGAGGTCGCCGGCGCCCCAGGAAATTTCGACGCAGGCGTGTCTCAGATAGCCTCATTCCTTTCAGTTCTTTACTCGAACGGCTGGACTCGCCCGTGGGAGCTGAACGGCGAATTCGGTGACCACTTGCTGCCTGGCATTGACAACGACGGTGTTGCCGCAGCCCTCCTCTTGGAGGACAATAAGGAGTATCGCGGCAACTGGAACTTCTACTCTGTCCCCGAGGGCTATGGTTTCACGGCATGGACAGGAATCATTAGCAAGCAACACTCCGATCGAAACGGCAACGGCCCAGTGTGGGATGACTCGGCGAACTCACGTTTCGAGGTCGCGATCTCCCAACTCAACGATGGTACTGTTCCGCCTGAACACCAGACAACCAACTCGTACCTCAGCCTAATCGATTCGCTTTCGCAAGCAGTCAAGGTCAATCGCGTTAGAGCGGGGCTTGTGGATCACAAGTCAAGTGAATATTGGTTTGAACTAGATGAGCGGAGCCAGGCTGTTGATTTGGCAGCTAATCAGCTAGTAGTATCTGCCGACACCGTACAAGTCGACTGGATCTTCTCCGTGGGCGATGTCCCATTTGATGAGGAGAGGCTGCCCTCGTCCGCGTCTGTCTTCATTGAGCCTGGTAGCGGGTTGAAATGCGTTCGTCTATGCGAGAACCCTGCGGATGTGACCGTGGAGATGATCGATGACACGCGCGCAGCTTTCGGCTTCCCGAGGTTGCGTCAGATCGTGGACGTGAGCACGGTGCCGGACGATTACGACGGTCCCTACATCCTGCCTGAGTAGGAGTAGCGTACAGGGTGTCTGACATCAACGCACCTGCGTGGAGCAGTTCGGCGCCGTCAGTGCTGACGATTCGGGTAGCTTCCGGGGAGTCTGCTGAATGGATCGCGGAGCGGACCGAAGCACTACTTCGTCACCTTCAGGTCGACTTTGAAGTGCCAGTCTGGAACGTGCCGATGGAAGCCGCGTGGGATGGATAACTGGACGCGCTGAACGGACTGATTCGGCGAAATGCTGTGCGAGGAATGGTGTCCGAAGATCAAGTGGACGAAGCGAGCCCAGGCGAAGGGTACTCGTTCACTGTGTCCGGCGTCGGTCCGCGTGTTGCTCCGCGGGTTAGTATCGCAGCGGGAAGTGATGTCGTCGGTAGGCGTTTTCCAGCGCGCCAGTTGAGTGTCCAGCTACACGAGACGGCAGTCGGCGGAACTCGATGTTCGTGCCGCGAACGCCGGTGTGCGCAGCGGTGATAACCACCTGGAAACCTGCAAACGGCTGAATTTGCCGATCTTCTTGTTCGTCGTCTCGCACGGCGAGGTAACTGGAAAATAGGCGTCGGCTACCGCCGGATATGACGCAGATTTCCGATCACACCGGTCCCGCGTCGAAGGCACGGACGGTCACCACCACGGACCTGATCACTGGTGCGGTGAACTCGGTCCGCACCGATCCGAAGACGCAGATCACCGAGAAGTGGACTGTCGACGGCAACGGCACGGGACAGGTGGTGCTCACCAAACCCGGCGTGCCGACGCAGAACTATCGCGTCGCGGGTGACCGCATCATCGAAGCCGGACCCGCGCAGCCCTCAGCCGCCGGCAGAGGATGGGGCAAGTTCACCGCCGGTGACTGGATCACCAACCGCCCACTCAACGCCATCTTCCGCTTCGAAAAGGGTGTCGCGACCAACCTGTACGGCATGCTGCAGGGAATCTCGTCGTTGACCCCGCAAGGTCAGATCGAAGCGGCCGTGAAGCTCCTCAAAATCCTGAAGCACGCAAAGCCTTCAATGAGAACCGTTGGAACGACTTGTGGCATCAATCGGGCACCCTCGCACCCATCGGACTCGTTCAGTAGGGCTGGGAGATCGGGAAATCGGGTGTGAACACCTCCACCGCAGGATACGCTTACCTCAATTACGTGATCAACGGTCGCCCTACAGAAAAGTCGCGCGAAGAATACTTTAGTCGCGGGCGTGCCTACGGAAACAACTGGTCGAAAACTCATCGGGACCGACTTCCAAGACCCCAACAAAACGCTCGCTGAGAAGCTCGGCTCGGCGTTCGCAGGAGGTGTCACGTTCCTCGCGCCCGTGAAGGGTGCAAGCGCAGTCAAGGGCACGACGACCGCAGGTCGCCTCGAAACAGGAGCGGCCCGCGCAGAAGCCGGTGCCGCCGCGCACTCCACCGAAACCCTCACCCCATCCAGTCGCACCACACCCGAACTACACAGCAGCACCCCTGGCTATGACAGCTTGAAGAGGCCCCGGCTCGACGGCTAGACCTGGCCCCGTTTGCGACTCGCCGGTGGTGTTGCGACGGTTTGATCTGGCCCCACCTGATGGTTGCTCGTGAACATCGTTTCCG
>NZ_VIGV01000069.1 GCF_007858445.1 Tsukamurella sputi
TTCAATCACAGAAAGCGAATATTGATTCTCAGCCTTGGTGGATTCGGTTAGAAGTAGATGATGAAAGACGGAGATCAAGTCATGCTCTAGTTCATAAAGTGGCGGCTCGTGCAGATGACCCTTGGTGGGATAAAAACTATCCACCATATCTCGATGGTGAGTATGAGTACGGATGCCGTGGTCGTGTTAGGGCTATGAGTGAGAAGCGTTTTCAGGAATTGCTTAAAAACGATAAAGATATAAAGGTCATTGAATCTACAGGTGCTAGTAACAAATCAGTAATGGATGATGAAGATAAGATCAAAGAAGATGGCATTAAGCAGATTGAAACATCTGTTATTCAAGATCAGTTAAGGAAGAAGCTCTATGGCTAATGATGTGATTAAGATTGACATTAATACCAAGTCGATTGAAGAAGCGCTTTCAAAACTCACTTCTCCATCTGCACCGCTGATGGCAAAAATTGCGGGGATATTAGTGGAGTCGGCGGATCAAGCCTTTGAGGATGAGAAAGATCCTGTCACTGGTTTGCCCTGGGTTCCGCTATCTGAAGCTTATGCACAGTGGAAGTCAGAGCATGGATACAGCAATAAGATTCTACAAAAAGATGGGCATTTAGCGATGATCCAGTCTGATAGTAGTGAATCAGAGGCA
>NZ_VIGV01000070.1 GCF_007858445.1 Tsukamurella sputi
CTGGTGGCCGCCCGTGGTCAGCGTGCGCAGCGGCTCGGTGATCGGGGTGACCATCTCCGCGCCTCCCGTGCTGTTGCGCATCACCAGCGCGTGGTGGTTGCCCGCCGCGGCGAAGGTGTCGAGGACGTCGCTGGGACGCTTGGCCGTGTTGTTGTTGCGCATCGGCAGGATGAGCGCGTGGTGGTCCCGCGTGGTGAGCGTGCCGATCGGTGCGGAGATCGGGCTGCACTGGCCCTTGCCGTAGTAGGCCATCAGCAGCCCGTTCTCGTTGCGCGCGGTCAGTGTGCGCATGGGGCCCTCGACGGGGAAGGGCCACTTGCCCTCGCGGCCCTCCATCGGGACGACGAGCGCCTTGGAGCTGGTGCCGTGCAGGGTGCGCAGCGGCTCGGTGGCGGGCCAGGCGCGCATGTACCCGGTGTCGGTGCCGAATGCGGGGTGGCGGGGATCGGCGGCGTCGTAGGTGTTGCCCGCGGCCTCGATGACGAGATTTCCCCAGTGCCGGTCGATACCGGCTTGGATGCGGCGCATCGTCTTGTCCGCGAGCGGCTTGTCCCGATCGCCGATGCGCTGGCCGGGCAGGGACCAGTCGATCGCGGTCTCGGCGGGAAGCCACGCGGGCTCGACGATGGTGCGGCAGTTGCTGCGGGGGCAC
>NZ_VIGV01000071.1 GCF_007858445.1 Tsukamurella sputi
CGCATGGTTGTACGGGAAGAGGTGCCGGAGTCGCTCTCTTTATATAGTGCATTGGGGCGAAGTTCGATTCAATTACCGCTTAAGAGCAATAATTGGCAGATCGTGAAGATGAAGAGTGCGTTACCTCTGAAGCTAGTTGCAGGCGAGAAGGGGATCGAAGTGGGCGGTTTTTGGCTTCAGCGAGCGAATCAATCCGGCGCGATTGTCTCCTCCATTGCCACAAATGGCGCACAGCTTTCAATCTGGAATCGCTGGTCTTCTGAATGGATGACCGAGCTTGCGACAACGGAGAGTGATCTTGTAATCTTAGAGTATGGTACGAATGAGGCCTTCAATGATCGGCTCGATAAGAATCTCTATCGTCAAAACTTAGTGGCAAGTATTCGGAAGATTCGTCAGCGACTTCCAAATGCCGTAATCTTAATGGTAGGGCCGGGCGATGCATTATTGCGCAATGCTTCCGGCAACTGTACCGACCGTCAGCCGCCTTCATATGAGATGGTTAAAGCGGTACAGAAATCGGTAGCACGTGCAGAACGAACGCTCTATTGGGATTGGCAGATGGCGATGGGTGGTAAATGCAGTATCAATCAGTGGGAAGCGGAATCACTCGCCGGCAAGGATAAAGTTCATCTCACCGGCGCGGGCTATC
>NZ_VIGV01000072.1 GCF_007858445.1 Tsukamurella sputi
GCGTTGCAAAGGGATTGACCCCAAAATGGTGATAAAAGTAGCGATCCTCATAAGTTAATAGTGCCGAAAGATAGCTAGGCGCCACCTCTTCCGGCGTTATCCAGTGTCGCAAACGCCCTTCATGATCGGTAAATTGTCGTAAAAGTTGTCCATCAGCAGCGACCACCGTGGTAGCAACAGAGATAACGGGCGGTTGCAACGGAAAGAGAAAATTGAGAAGAAGAAAGAGCAGCGCAGATAGAGAGAGCACTATAAGCGGAGAGAGCCACACTAGGCGCCAAAAAGAGCGCCATCGTCCCCACTTTTTAGGAGCGATCCTTGATCTTATCTGAGGCTCCATCGGTAGATCGAGCTCTGACTCCACTTGTGAATCGACCGCTCGACCCTCCGCTGATCCCCCATTGTCACAATATTCCTGCTTCACATAAGCATCCTTCTTCTCAACGCTTCATCGCCACTCCCCAAACTCTTAGTTAACCGCAATGATTCCCACTATTTGGAGGCGGAAAGAGCGATCAACGCCCTCTAATAACCCGCTCACTCTTCGATACCACTGTCAGATCTCTCTCAAGTGGCCCTCTCAAATGGCGGCGCTATCCAATAGCTCTCTCAAATAACGATTTTCTATCTCGATCGTCTCTAATCACAGTT
>NZ_VIGV01000073.1 GCF_007858445.1 Tsukamurella sputi
TGGCTGCTTCTAAGCCAACATCCTAGCTGTCTATGCCTTCCCACATCGTTTACCACTGAGCGATAATTTAGGGACCTTAGCTGGCAGTCTGGGTTGTGTCCCTCTCCACAAGGGATGTTAGCACCCACTGTGTGTCTCCCATGATAATACTTTCCGGTATTCGGAGTTTGCATCGGGTTGGTAAGTCGGGATGACCCCCTAGCCGAAACAGTGCTCTACCCCCGGAAGTAAATTACATGAGGCGCTACCTAAATAGCTTTCGGGGAGAACCAGCTATCTCCAAGCTTGATTAGCCTTTCACTCCGACCCACAGCTCATCCCCATCTATTGCAACAGATGTGGGTTCGGCCCTCCAGTCAGTGTTACCTAACTTTCAGCCTGGCCATGGGTAGATCGCCTGGTTTCGGGTCTATACCCTGCGACTTGACGCCCTATTAAGACTCGGTTTCCCTACGCCTCCCCTATTCGGTTAAGCTTGCCACAGAATATAAGTCGCTGACCCATTATGCAAAAGGTACGCAGTCACCCTAAAAAGGGCTCCCACTGCTTGTACGTACACGGTTTCAGATTCTATTTCACTCCCCTCACAGGGGTTCTTTTCACCTTTCCCTCACG
>NZ_VIGV01000074.1 GCF_007858445.1 Tsukamurella sputi
GGCACTTCATACCCCGAAGACCTCATGAAGCGGTACATCGAAGGACGACGCAAAGTCGACAGTGGAAGCTTCCCGCTGTACAGCCTCTGCGTCGCCTTCGGAACCCTCGCATCAATCATCCAACTCGCAGCAGGCGCACCCGAATCAATCGTCGTCACCACAAGCGGATGGTTCGCGTGGGCGTTCATCGGGTTGCAGCTCATCGGGTCAGCTTCGATCCTTGCAGCCCTCTATGTGACACGGCTTGACCTCGACGACTCACTCAAGCTCGAGCAGGTCGGCGCACTCTCACTCCTCGCCGCCTGCGCCACCTATGTCGCCGCCGTAGCAACCAACAACGGCGGCCCACCCACCACATTCGCCACATGGCTCGTCGTGGCATTCGGAACCTATCTCGGATTCAGGGCTGTAGAAATTCGGTCCATCCTCCGCGAACTTCTCAGCCAGGAGGACCAAGCAGATGGGGATACCTGAACTTGTCGCAGCGATGGTCGGGTCGGTCGCATTCGCCGAACTCATCCGATGGATCACAACGCGAGGGAAGACCAAACGCGAACTGCAAGCGTCCGACATCGACCTGTCGGAGCGAATCAGCTCGATCAACAAGCGTGAGTTCGAGTACATCGACGACAAGCTGCGAATCGTTCAG
>NZ_VIGV01000075.1 GCF_007858445.1 Tsukamurella sputi
GTCATCTCGCCGAGGTACTCGGCGTGCTTCCTCGTCGCATCGGTCCACCGCAGCTCCGCGTAGAGCCGCCGGTACTGGCACCGGAGGACCACCCGCCCCAGCGCGTTCGGTGCGGTGCGGATGGCACGGTTGTGGCGGCCGCCTGCGGCGTCGTCCTGCTCTTTGGCCTGCACTGCCTTGTTCGACCCGTGCGGGACGCGCCAGTGGTGGTCTTTGACCGCGTCCTTGCTGTTCCAGCCCCACCGTGACATCCCTGGCGTCCCCCGCGCTGTTAGACGACGGTCAGGTGCCGGCTGCCGGCGGTGGCACCCTCGGGTGCGCCGAACAGGCTGGTGCGGTTCTCGGCGGTGAGCAGTGTCAGGGCGTCGAGCTCGGTGGTGCTGTATCCGTCGGTGGCGAGTTGGGCGAGGACATCGCGGGCGAGCTCGGGTGTCTCGGTCGGGACACCGGGCCGGGTGCCGTACATCCGGCCGGTTTCGTTGAGTAGTCGGAACATCGCCCGGTACTGCCGGTCGGAGAGCACGCCGCGCTCGCGTGCTCGGACAACGAGCGAGGACTCGCTCACCCCCCAGTCCAGGCGCAGCTCGTCGAGCTCGTGGACGGTCCGGGTCGAGACCCGGTCCAGCGCCGGGCCGATGTCGTCGACCG
>NZ_VIGV01000076.1 GCF_007858445.1 Tsukamurella sputi
GCCGCGGAAGGCGAGCTCGCGGCCCGCGTCGAGATAACTCATCGCGCCGCGCGAACCCGGGTCGTAGTCGAGGACCGTCGTGCCGTAGCCGGGCGCCTCCGAGACCTTGACGCTACGGGGGATGGTCGCGCCGAGGACGCGATCGCCGAAGTGGTTGCGCACCTCGGCGGCCACCTGATCGGCGAGCTTGGTCCGCGCGTCGTACATCGTGAGGAGCACGGTCGAGACGTGGAGATCCTTGTTGAGGTGTGACTGCACGAGCTCGATGTTGCGGAGCAGCTGGCCGACGCCCTCGAGTGCGTAGTACTCGCACTGGATCGGGATGAGGACTTCCTTCGCGGCGACGAGCGCGTTCACCGTGAGCAGTCCCAGCGAGGGCGGGCAGTCGATGAAGATGTAGTCGAGATCCTCCGCCGCGGCGCTGCCGAGCGCGTTCTTCAGACGCGTCTCGCGCGCCACCATGCTCACGAGCTCGATCTCCGCGCCGGCGAGGTCGATCGTCGCGGGTACGCAGAAGAGGTTGGGGGAGTGCGGGCTCTGCGCCATCGCGTCCTCCAGCGTCGCCTCGCCGAGGAGGAGTTCGTACGTCGACGGAACGCCCGAGCGGTGGTCGACGCCGAGCGCGGTGCTCGCGTTGCCCTGCG
>NZ_VIGV01000077.1 GCF_007858445.1 Tsukamurella sputi
CCCCCTCACTCACGGCCCGGTTGATGGTCGTGGAATCGGCCAAACCCTTGAACGCCACGGTGATCCCGTGCTTGGGCGCGACCTCCTTCGCGACGAACTCGATGAGGGCCTGCTCCGCGGCGTTGCCCTCCGTGGTGGCGACCAGCAGGGTGGCGCCGGCGGTCTCGTTGGCGGTCTTCGCATCCGCTCCGCCGAAGGCGCGCCATCCCACGAACGCGGCGACCACGAGCGCCACCAGGACGACGGCACCGACGATCAGGGGCCGCCGCGATCCGCGGGTCGTGAAACCGTGATCGTCGTCCGCGGAAGGCGTCGCGGGGGTGGGGGTCTGCGTGTCGCTCATGCGAGGGCCTTTCGGAGAACGGTCTGTTCGGGGGTGAGGTGTCGGACGAGCGCGTCGCCGACGAGCTGGATCGCGGACACCACGACGACGAGGACGAGGATGGTGGCGATCATGACGCCGTGATCGAATCGCTGGTAGCCGTAGGTCACGGCGACGTACCCGAGACCGCCGGCACCGATGGTCCCGGCGATCGTCGAGTACTCGATCATGGCGATGGTGTTGATGGTGAGGCCGCCGACGATGCCGGGCAGCGCCTCGGGGATCTGTGCGCCCCAGATGATCTGTGTGTTGCTACCGCC
>NZ_VIGV01000078.1 GCF_007858445.1 Tsukamurella sputi
TTCCTCGAGGCCTATGTCACGAACTCCGCGACCGGCCTCATCCCGAACCTGGTGAAGGTCGGCAGCACGCTGCTCGGCGCCGTGATCCCGTCGCTGCCCGCTTCGTCGCCGGCGAAGGCCGACGCGCTCGCGGCGCAGGCCGCGGTCGCGTCCGCCCCCGCGCTCGGGATGCCGGACTTCACGACGCTGTTCGAGGCGTGGAAGGCCGGTTTCGAGATGTTCGCCTCGTCGTGGAAGGGCGACCAGTGGACGCCCGGCGTCGTGGGAACGATCACGGATGCCGTGGCCAAGCTCACCAAGGGGGATCCCGCCGGTGCGATCGGCGAGGTCGCCGACAAGGCCAAGGCGCTGTCGATCATCGTCCTCCTGGGCGGAATCATGCCGATCACCGATCTCGTGAACCCCTACCTCGGTCCGATCGGCGTCGGTCTCACGAACTCCCAGGCTGACGTCATCGGACTCGGAAACTCCGCTCTGGCGGTGCTTTTCGACACGCCGGGCAAGGTCGTGTCGATCGGCCAGAACCTGGTGACCGCGCTGCTCTCCGGTGATCCCGCCAAGGCGCTCACCGGGCTCACGACGGACATCGGCGCGCTGACCACGTTCCTCAACGACCGCCTGTTCGTCGCCAAGGACAACCCG
>NZ_VIGV01000007.1 GCF_007858445.1 Tsukamurella sputi
GCCATAGCGGAGGGGAAACGCCCGGCTCCATTCCGAACCCGGAAGCTAAGCCCTCCAGCGCCGATGGTACTGCACTCGTGAGGGTGTGGGAGAGTAGGACACCGCCGGACTAAAATTAGATACAGGAGAAGACCCTCGGGTCGGTGAGCAGCAATGCTCCCGGCACGGGGGTCTTCTTCGTGTCCGCACACCGCGGCGTTCTGCGCACATCGCCGCACTCCACACGGCGCGAACTCCGCACCGGAATACCACCGCGGGGCGGCGGGACCGTCGACCCCGTGCCGTAAGGTGGTTGCCGTGCGTGTCGTGATTGCCGAATGCCAGGTCGACTACGTGGGCCGGCTGACCGCCCACCTTCCCATGGCCCGGCGCCTCATCCTGGTCAAGGCCGACGGTTCCGTGAGCATCCACGCCGACGATCGTGCCTACAAGCCCCTGAACTGGATGAGCCCGCCCTGTTGGCTCGAGACGGCACCGTCGGACGCGGAGTCCGAGGGCCTGCCCGAGGGGCACCAGCTGTGGATCGTTCGGAACAAGGCCGAGGAGCAGCTCCGCATCCTCATCGGCGAGGTGGAGCACGACAGCAGCCACGATTTGGGCGTCGACCCGGGACTCGTGAAGGACGGCGTCGAGGCGCACCTCCAGGAGCTCCTCGCGGAGCACACCCACACCTTCGGCGAGGGATACACCCTCATTCGGCGTGAGTACATGACGGCGATCGGCCCCGTCGACCTGCTGTGCCGGGACGCCGACGGCGGCACGGTGGCGGTGGAGGTCAAGCGGCGAGCGGAGATCGACGGCGTCGAGCAGCTCACCCGCTACCTCGAGCTCCTCAACCGGGACCCGCTGATCGCGCCCGTCACGGGGATCCTCGCGGCCCAGCAGGTCAAGCCCCAGGCGCGGACCCTCGCCGAGGACCGGGGCATCCGGTGCGTCACCGTCGACTACGACGTGCTGCGCGGCACCGAGGACACGTCCTACAAGCTCTTCTGATGGGCCGCAGGCCCGTGTCCCGCAAGCGTGCTGCGGCGCGAGAGGGGCATCGCCCGCTGAGCGGGGGAGGATTCGGCTCCAGGGTCGAACTGGGCGACGAGGCGTACCAGGTCCGGACGGTCACCGGTACGGGCGCGGTCAAGGAGTACCGGTGCCCGGGATGCCACCAGGCCATTCCGACGGGAACCGCGCACGTCGTGGTGTGGCCCGCCGCAGAACACGGGGGCGTCGCCGACCGACGACACTGGCACAGCGGATGCTGGACCAGGGAGGCCGGCCGGCGGGCGCGCTGACTACCGCTTCACGGTGTTGATCGCCACGGTGTCCTGCGTCGAGACCGTCGGGGATCCCGACGTCGACGGGGACGCGTCCGGCGATGCGGTCGTGATGGCGACGGTGTCCGCCGACGCGAACTCGTCCGTGCCCAGGACCTGCTGGGCGCGCTGCGCCGCCGTGGGGCCGTCGTCGTCGACGTGCTCGGCCTTCGGGGCCGGCGCGGCACTGAAGGGCGCGGCTTCGATGCGCTTGTCGACGACCTGCGATTCGCCGTCGCCGGTGGCGAGTGCCTCGGGGACCAGCGAGAGCTGGCGGCGAACCGTCTCGAGTTGATCCAGGATCGAGGCGCGCAGCGACTGCATGTCCTCCGTGATCCGCCGGGCGTTCGCGACCTGTGTTGCGATGCGGGCGTTGGTGTCCTCGAGCTTCTGCTCCGCGGTGGCGTTCGCGGTGTTGAGCGTCTGCTCCGCGCGCTCGTTCGCGGAGTCGATGCGCTCGCGGGCCTCCTCCTTCGAGGCCTCCTCGAGCTCGGTGATCGTGCGGATCGCCTTGTCGCGCCGCATCGACATCGCCATGTCGAAATCGTTCTGGACACGCTCGCGGTTGTCCGCTGCGGATTGCGCCAGCTTCTCCGCCTCGGCCTTCGCCTCCGCGGTGATGCGCTCGGCCTCCGCGCGCGCCTGCTCCATCGTCTTCTCGTGCTCGCGTTCCATGGCCTCGCGGCGCGCGGTCATGTCGGCGCGGAGGCGATCGGCCTCGCGACGGGTGGCCTCCGCCTCCTGTCGCGCGAGCGAGCGCATCTCCGCCGACTCGTTCTCGGCCGCGGCGCGGATCTCCGACGCCTCGTCGGAGGCGAGCCGCATCATGCGGGCGATGCGGTCGCTCATGCCCTCGGCGCTGGTGGGCGGGACGCTGAGCCGGTCCACCTCGCGGCGCAGGTTGTCGATCTCGTCCTGCGCCTCGTCGAGGAGGTCCGTCAGCTCGCGGGCGTGGGCCGACGCGGCGTCCCGGTCCGCAGCGAGAACGCGCAGTTCAGCCTGGTAGCGGTGGAACTGCTCGCTGACCTGGTCCCGGTCGTACCCGCGCAGGACCACCGCGAACGGTGCGGGTGCCGGGCCACCCGATGCGTTGTCCGAATTCGCCATGCACCGATGGTACGTGGGCTGCGCGTGCGCGCGGCGTCAGCAGTCGCAAAAGGTCCGAATTACGGGCCGGTTCAGGTCACCGTGCGGGTTCGACCAGTTCGACCAGGATCCCTCCCGCGTCCTTCGGATGCAGGAAGTTGATCCGCGAGCCCGCCGTGCCGTTCCGGGGGGCGTCGTATAGCAGGCGCACGCCCTGCTCCTGCAGGTGCGCGGTGACCGCCGCGAGGTCCGAGACGCGGTAGGCCAGCTGCTGCATGCCCGGCCCGTTGCGGTCCAGGAACTTCGCGATCGTCGACTCGGGGGTCAGGGGAGCGAGCACCTGCAGCTGGGCCTGGCTCGACGGTGCGCCGTCGGCCGCGAGGAGGGATGCGGGGGAGAGCATGCCCTCGCGGACGCCCTGCGCCTCGTTGATCTCCTCGTGCGTGCAGACCATGCCCAGCACGCGGGCGTACCACTCGAGGGCGGCGTCGAAATCGGACACGGCGACACCGACGTGATCGATGCCCAGCAGGTACTGGGCGGGAACCCCGTGGGCCGCCGGATGCGATCCGTGGCCGTCGTGATCGGAGGACTGCGATTGGCTCTCTGTCATGCCTCGAATGTAGCTTTGAGGTGGAAGACCCATGCCCACTAGGAGGAACGAAGTGGCTTCGTCCGCACCCCATCAGGATCCCACGGTCATCGTCGCCGGCGCCCGGACGCCCTTCGGCAAGCTGCTCGGCTCGCTCAAGTCGCAGTCCGGCACCGATCTGGGTGCGGTCGCGATCCGCGGCGCACTGGAGAAGAGCGGCGTCGACCCGCAGACGATCGACTACGTGATCATGGGCCAGGTCCTCACCGCAGGTGCCGGGCAGATGCCCGCGCGCCAGGCCGCGATCGGCGGCGGCGTCCCGTGGGACGTCCCCACTCTCACCATCAACAAGATGTGCCTGTCGGGCATCAACGCCATCGCGCTCGCGGATCAGCTGATCCGTGCCGGCGAGTACGAGGTCGTCGTGGCCGGCGGCCAGGAGTCGATGACCCAGGCGCCGCACATCCTCACGGGCAGCCGTGAGGGCCACAAGTACGGCAGCATCGAGATGCTCGACCACACCGCCTACGACGGCCTGCACGACGTCTTCACGGATCAGCCGATGGGCGGCCTCACCGAGCAGCTCAACACCACCGACACCGTCACCTACTCGCGCGAGGAGCAGGACGTCTTCGCCGCCGACTCGCACCGCAAGGCCGCCGCCGCCTGGGCCGCCGGCAAGTTCGCCGACGAGGTGGTCCCCGTCGAGATCCCGCAGCGCCGGGGCGAGCCGATCCGCGTCACCGAGGACGAGGGCGTCCGTGGTGACACCACCGCCGAGTCGCTGGCGAAGCTGCGCCCGGCCTTCGCCAAGGACGGCAGCATCACCGCCGGCAACGCCTCGCAGCTCACCGACGGCGCCGTCGCCGTCGTCGTCATGCGCAAGAGCAAGGCGCAGGAGCTCGGCCTGCCCTACCTCGCCGAGATCGGCGCGCACGGCGTCGTCGCCGGCCCCGACTCGTCGCTGCAGCACCAGCCGTCGAACGCCATCAAGAAGGCCTGCGACAAGCAGGGCATCACCCCGGCCGATCTCGACCTGCTCGAGATCAACGAGGCCTTCGCGGCCGTGGGCCTCGCGTCCACCGCGGACCTGGGCGTCGACGCCGACAAGGTCAACGTCGACGGTGGCGCCATCGCCATCGGTCACCCCCTCGGCGCCTCGGGCGCCCGCATCGTCCTGCACCTCGCGCTCGAACTCGCCCGCCGCGGCGGCGGCACCGGTGCCGCCGGCCTGTGCGGCGCCGGCGGCCAGGGCGACGCGCTGATCATCACCGTTCCCCAGCAGTGAAGGAAGCCGTGAACACCAAGAACCTCATCACCTCGTTCAAGGTCGTCGCCGTCGTCGAGGCCCTGACGTGGGTCGCGCTGATCATCGGCATGATCATCAAGCGCGTCAACGACGAGCCCGGCGCGGTGCGGGTGCCCGGCATGGCGCACGGCATCGTCTTCATCGTGCTGGTGATCCTCACCTTCGCGGTCGCCCGGGCACTCACGTGGGATGTCAAGACCCTCGTCCTGGGCCTGGTGGCGACGGTCGTCCCGTTCTGCTCCGTGGTCTTCGAGGTGTGGGCGCAGCGCGCCGGCAAGCTCGACGCCCCGGCGGCCGCGGCGACGGCGGCCGAGCCCGCCGACGCGATCGGCGGTTAGTCCGGCACGGCGCCTCGCCTGCAGGTACCTTGAGTCGCTGACCGGCGCTGTGGAGAGGTGGGGCACATGGTGGACATCCTGGGCGGACTGCCCGGCGGGAAGGCGCTCGAGGCGTCGGTGAACCGCCTCGCGGCGACCGCGCGCAACGGCTTCGAGGTGCTCACGCAGGGCGGCCTCGAGACCGGCGCGAAGCCCTCGCAGTTCACCGTCGTCGAGCGTTCACCGATGTACCGGCTGCGGCGCTACTTCGCGGACCGCGCGCCGGACCCCGCACAGGACGACCGGCCGGTGATCCTGCTGGTGCCGCCCATGATGGTCGACGCCAACGTCTTCGACGTCACGGAGCACAACGGCGCCGTCTCGGTGCTGCACCGCGCGGGCCTCGACCCGTGGGTGATCGACTTCGGTGCGCCCGACCGCGAGGAGGGCGGCCTCGAGCGCAACCTCGCGGACCACGTCGTCGCCATCTCCAGGGCCATCGACCAGGTGACGGCGCTGCGCGGTCGCGACGTGCACATCGGCGGCTACTCGCAGGGCGGCATGTTCTGCTATCAGGTCGCCGCGTACCGGCAGTCGCGGTCGATAGCCAGCCTGGTGACCTTCGGCAGCCCCGTCGACATCTCGGCCGGCCTGCCGTTGGGTGCGCCGCCGGCGCTGGTGAACAAGGGCGCCGAGTTCGTCGCCGACCACGTCTTCAACCGCTTCTACCTGCCCAGCTGGATGGTGCAGCGCGGTTTCGAGATGCTCAACCCGGTCAAGGCGGTGCGGTCGCGGCTGGACTTCGTCCGGCAGCTGCACGACCGTGACGCCCTGCTGCCGCGCGAGGACCAGCGCCGCTTCCTCGAGGCCGACGGCTGGGTCGCCTACGCCGGGCCGGCGGTGGCCGACCTGCTCAAGCAGTTCGTCGTGCACAACCGCATGCTCACGGGTGGCTTCGCGATCGACGGCGAGGCCGTCTCGCTGGCCTCGATCACCTGCCCGGTGCTGGCCTTCGTCGGGCTGTCCGACCAGATCGGCCGGCCCAGCGCCGTACGCGGCATCCTCCAGGCTGCGCCCAAGGCGACGGTCTACGAGGCGCAGGTCTCGGCCGGGCACTTCGGCCTGGTGGTCGGCAGCTCGGCCGGCGCCGTCACCTACCCGACGGTCTCGCAGTGGATGAACTGGCTCGAGGGGCGTGGCCCGCAGCCGGAGAACGTCACCGAGATGCAGCCGGACGACGGCCGCGACGTGGGCGTCAATCCGCTGGTCGCGGGCCTGGGCGGCATCGCGACGGTCGGCTTCGTCGCCGCGCGCGACGTACTCGATGCGGCGTCGGGGGCCGCGGCGGGCGCCACCGCCGTCGCGCGGGAGGTCACACGCGGCCTGCCGAAACTCGCCCGCCTCGGGCAGCTGCAGGCGCACACCCAGGTCTCGCTCGGCAAGCTCCTCGCCGAGCAGGCCGCGGGAGACCCGCACGGCGAGCTCTTCCTCTACGAGGACCGCGTGCACACCAAGCAGGCGGTCAACCAGCGCATCGATCGCGTGGTCAGCGGCCTGATCCAGGTCGGTGTGCGGCAGGGCGAGCACGTCGGGGTGCTCATGCACACCCGGCCCTCGGCGCTGGTCGCGATGGCGGCGCTGTCCCGGCTCGGGGCCGTGGCAGTGCTGCTGCCGCCCGGCACCGACTACGCCGCGGCCCTGCGCCTGGGGGAGGCGACCGCGATCGTCACCGACCCGGAGCACGCGGAGGATGCGGTGGCCGTCGCCGAGCGCGTCTTCGTCGTGGGCGGCGGCGACCGGCGCGACCGTCCGGGGGCGGCGGGGCAGGACCTCGGCGCCGAGCTGGTCGACCTGGAGCAGGTCGATCCCGACAACGTGCGGATCCCGCGGTGGTACCGGCCCGATGCCGGCCTCGGGCGCGACCTCGCCTTCGTCATGTTCTCCGAGGTGGGCGGCCGCCTGCGCGCCAAGCGGGTCACCAACGGCCGGTGGGCGCTGTCGGCCTTCGGTACCGCCTCCGCCGCGCGGCTCTCGCACAGCGACACCGTCTACTGCCTCACGCCGCTCAGCCACAGCTCGGGCCTCATGACGAGCCTCGGCGGCGCGCTGGCGGGCGGCTCGCGGATCGCGCTCACCCGGGACTTCGACCCGGACAGGTTCATGGTCGAGGTGCAGAGGTACGGCGTCACCGTCGTCTGTTACACCTGGAACCTCATGCGGGCGGTGCTCGACACCCCCGGACTGGAGATCCCGCGCTACCACCCGGTGCGCGCCTTCATCGGCTCCGGGATGTCGGCCGAGCTCTCGCGGCGCGTGGGCGAGGCCTTCGACGCCCAGGTCATCGAGTTCTACGCCTCCACCGAGGGCGAGATCGTGCTCGCCAAGGTGCGCGGCGGCAAGCCGGGCGCGAAGGGCCGGCGCCTGCCGGGCAGTGCCGACGTCGCGCTCGTGGACTACTACTTCGACTCGGGCCGGTTCGTCGAGGACGGCGACGGCTTCCTGCAGGAGGTGGGCGACGGCGAGGTGGGCGTCCTCATCGGCCGGGCCGACCCCGATGTCACGCACCGCGACGTGCTGCTGCGCGGCGTCTTCCGGCCGGGCGACGCCTGGTTCTCGACGGGGCACCTCTTCCGGCGCGACGAGGACGGCGACTACTGGCTGGTCGACGACGTGCGCACGGTGGCGGTCACCGAGCGGGGGCCCGTCTATTCGATCCCCATCACCGACGTGCTCGAACAGCTCGGGCAGGTGGACCAGGCCGTCGTCTACCAGGTGCCGGGGGAGCAGCCCGACGGTGCCGACCATCCGGGCACGGGCGGCGCGCCGCGCGTGGTCGCCGCCGTCACCCTGCGGGGCGACGCGGAGCTCACCGCCGACGAGATCACCGACGCCTTCGCCGGACGGCACGGCCAGTACCCGGATGCGGTCCACATCGTCGACGCGGTGCCGCTCACCAGCTGGTACCGGCCCAGAAGGGCCGAGCTCGCCGCCGCCGGGATGCCCGAACCGGGCCCCGCGTCGTGGCGGTTCGACACCGAGCAACTGCGCTACCTCTGACCCCGGAGCCCGGGCGGTCGCCGTCGGCGGCCCCCGCGGCGGGCGTGCCAAGATGGAGGGGTGACTACACCTCGAGGCGCTTCCAGGCAGGATCAGGAACGGGCATTGCGCACGGCCGCGGCGATGGCGGGCGCGGTCGACCTCTCGGGCCTCAAGGCCCGTGCGGAGGCGAAGGCCGCGCAGCAGGCACGCCCGGCATCGTCGGGTGAGGACGCGCCCGGGGCCGCCTCCGGGCCCGGCGTCGTCGACGTGACGGACCAGAACTTCCCCGTCGAGGTCATCGACCGGTCCGGGAACGGGCTCGTCGTGGTGCTCCTCGCGGCGTCCTACAGCGAGCAGTCGCAGGCGATGTCGGCGGTGCTCGAGAAACTCGCCGCCGACGACGCGGGCCGGTGGACGCTCGCCCGCGTGGACGTCGACGGTGCGCCGGGCGTCGCGCAGGCCTTCGGCGCGCAGTCGGTGCCGATGGTGATCGCGGTGGCCGGCGGGCGCGCGGTCACGGCCTTCGCCGGCGCGCAGCCCGAAGCGGCGGCCCGGCAGTGGCTCGACGACGTGCTCTCGCAGCTCCCGCCCGAGTTCGGTGGCGGCGTGACGGCGGGCGAGGCACCGTCGGATCCGCGGCGCGAGGCGGCCGAGCAGCTCGCGGCGGACGGCGACTACGAGGGCGCCCGGGCGGCGTACGAGGCGATCCTGCACGCGAACCCGGGCGATGCCGAGGCGGCGGCCGCGGTCAAGCAGATGGCCTTCTTCGCCCGCGCGACGAAGGGCGAGCCGGGCGCGATCGAGCGGGCGGACGCCGGCGGCGCGACGGGCGCGGAGGCGGTGGAGCTCGCGCTCGCGGCGGCCGATGAGGAGCTCCTGGCGGGCGCACCCGCGCGCGCCTTCGAGCGTCTGATCACCGCGATTCGAACCACCTTCGGTGACGACCGCACGGCGCTGCGCACCCGCCTGTTGGAGCTGTTCGACCTGTTCGACCCGGCGGACCCGGTCGTGCTGGAGGCGCGGCGCGGGCTGGCGGCCGCCCTGTTCTGAGCCGGCCCGTTCCGGCCGGGCCCACATCTTCGCCGTGGGTTTGCGATACTTACCCGCGTGTCTGACTACGGTGTGTCCCGTCGCGCGATGCTGGCGGGGATCGGCGGGCTGACCCTCGCGGGCGCGCTGGCGGCGTGCGGCGGCAACACCGGTCGGGGCGGCGCGGGCGGCGACGTCCGCGCCTGGTTCCACCAGTACGGCGAGCAGGGTGCCTCCGCGGCCCTGGCGCGCTACGCCTCCCAATTCCCGGGCGGCGGGGTCCGGGTCGACTCCTTCCCGGGCGATTTCGATCAGAAGATCTCCTCGGCCCTCGTCAGCGGCGACGGTCCGGACGTCTTCGAGTTCGGGAACGGGCCCACCATCGACATGATCGCGGCCGGTCAGGTGGCCGATCTCACCGATCTGCTGGGCGATGCCCGGTCGGACTTCACGCCGGCGCTGCTCGACCGGATGACGTACAAGGGCCGGGTGTACGGCATCCCGCAGGTCACCGACATGCAGCTGCTGGTCTACAGGAAGTCGATGCTGGACCAGGCGGGCGTGGTGCCCCCGCGCACGCTCGACGAGCTGGTCTCGGCCGCGCGGGCGCTCAACCGCGGTACCGTCAAGGGGCTCTTCCTCGGCAACAACGGCGGCGCCGACGTGCTCGGCGGCGTGCTGCTGTGGTCCTCGGGCCACGACTACCTCACCGCGGACCGCCGGCCCGGCTTCGTCGACGAGGAGGTCGCGGCGGGTCTGCGCACGATGCGCGCACTGTTCACCTCGGGTGATCTGCTGCTCGGCGCGCCGCAGGACTGGTCCGATCCCGGTGCCTTCATCGCGGGCCAGACCGCGATGCAGTGGACGGGGCTGTGGTCCCTGCCCGCGATCCGCGCGGCCCTCGGCGACGACTTCGGTGTGAAGCCCTTCCCGGCGATCGGGCCCAACGGCGGGACCAGCGTGCCCTTCGGCGCGTACGGCGCCGCCGTCAACGCCCACGGCGACGTGGAGCGCGCGAAGAAGTTCGTGCAGTGGCTGTGGGTGCAGCGCACCGATCTGCAGCTCGACTGGGCGCAGAGCTACGGCCTGCACGTCCCCGCGCGCCGCTCGCTGGTCCCGCAGGCCACGAAGCTCGCGACGGGCCTGTACAACGAGGCGGCCGACCTGGTGAACACCGTCGGGCATCCGCAGACCCCGCTGCTGTGGACCCCGCGCAGCTCCACCACGTACCGGGACGCGCTCGACCGGGTGATCCGCAGCGGCGCGGATCCGATGACGGAGCTGCGCGCGGTCGCGACGGTGGTCGAGAAGGAACTCGAGCGGTTCCCGAACTGATGTCCGTCCGCCCGGTCCGGCCCGCCGGATCCCGCGTCCGCGGGGCCCTGCGCGATTCGCCCCATCTCTGGTTCTGGGTGATGACGGGGCCCTTCCTGCTCGGGCTCCTGGTCTTCGTCGTCGTCCCGATCGGCTGGAGCGTCTGGCTGAGTCTGTTCGACGCCCACAACACGGTCACGCCGACGCGGTTCGTGGGGCTCGACAACTACCGGGACATGCTGGGCGACCCCGCCTTCCGGTCCAGCCTGCTCACCTTCGTGGTCTTCGCCGCGGTCGTCGTGCCGCTGACCTTCGCCGGCTCGCTCGCGCTCGCGGTCCTGGTGAACGGCGTGCGCCGCTTCCAGCCCTTCCTCCGGTCGGTCTTCTTCCTCCCGGTGGCGTGCAGCTACGTCGCCGCGTCGCTGATCTGGCGGGGCGCGATCTTCCCCGGCGTGCCGACAGGCGTCGCCAACTCGGCGCTCCGCACGGTGGGGGCCGAACCCGTCGCCTGGCTGTCGGTGGTG
This sequence comes from Tsukamurella sputi, assembly GCF_007858445.1. Lineage (GTDB taxonomy): Bacteria > Actinomycetota > Actinomycetes > Mycobacteriales > Mycobacteriaceae > Tsukamurella > Tsukamurella sputi. The sequence goes on from NZ_VIGV01000007.1 coordinate 10,518, forward strand.
GATCCGCCCTGGTACTGGCTGGTGCTGGTGACGCTGCGGCTGTGGCTGCAGCTCGGCTTCTACATGATCCTGTTCCTCGCGGCCCTGCAGCGCGTGCCGAAGCAGCTGTACGAGGCGGCCGCGCTCGACGGGGCGTCGCCCTGGACCGTCTTCGCCCGGATCACGTTCCCGCAGCTGCGCGCCGTCTCGGTGGCGGTGCTGCTGCTCGCGACGGTGAACGCCTTCCAGGCCTTCGACGAGTTCTACGGCGTGATGGCCACCGCGCAGGGCTACCCCCCGTACGCCCGCCCGCCGCTCGTCTACCTGTACTACGTCGCGGTCGGCAACGGTCAGGACTTCGGCCACGGCGGCGCGGGCGGCATCCTGCTGACGGTCCTGATCGGGCTCATCGCGCTCGCCCAGGGGCGGTTCACCGGCCTGTTCGGGCGACGGGAGGAACTGTGACCGGCGGCGCCGCGCGGGTGGTGCGCTCCGTGCTGCTGATCGGCCTGGCGGCGCTGTTCCTCCTGCCGCTGTACCTGCTGGTCCGGGGTGCGATCGGGACCTCGATGGACGTCGCGACGGGGGACTGGCTGCCGCGGGCGCCGGTCGGCGACAACGTCCGGGCGATCTTCTCCGACGAGGCGCGCCCGCTCGGCCGCGCGCTGCTCAACTCGACGACGGTGGCGGTGCTGCAGACGGTGGGGACGATCGCCGTCGCGCTCCCGGCGGGCTACGCCTTCGCGCGGATCCGCGTCGCGTACGCGGGCAGGGTCTTCGCGGTGGTCCTCGCGACGCTGCTGGTCCCGGCCGCGGTGACCTTCGTCCCGACCTTCGTCATGGTCTCGACGCTCGGCTGGGTGTCGTCGCTGCGCGGCTTGGTGATCCCCGGCCTGTTCCAGGCGACGGCGGTCTTCCTGTTCCGGCAGCACTTCCTCGGCCTGCCCCGGGAGTTGGAGGAGGCGGCGGTGCTCGACGGGGCCGGACCGGGCCGGATCTTCGCGGCGATCGCGCTGCCCGGCGCGGGGCCCGTCACGGCCGCGGTCGCCACCATCACCTTCGTCGGCAGCTGGAACGCGTTCCTGTGGCCGCTCGTGATCGGGCAGGACCCGCAGTCCTGGACGGTCCAGCTGGTGCTCTCGAGCTACATCACGGCGCAGTCGGTGAACGTGCCCGCGATGTTCGCGGCGGCGCTGGTATCGATCGCCCCGCTCCTGGCGTTCTTCCTGGTAGCGCAGCGTTGGATCGCGGCGGGAGTGGAGCGGACGGGCATCTCCGGCTGAGCATCGAGTGGCCCGGGTCACTGCTTCTCGACCCCGCCGACCGGGACACGCCGGGCGCGCTGATAGGTGGATTCACTGGCTCTATCGGTTGCTCCGGCTTAGTCTGAACCGGTTCTGCCTCGCCCACAGCGGGCCGGGCGAGAGGAGACGATGATGTCGGTCACCGAGCATCGCGGAGTCAGTGCCCAGTCGGCGCTGGCCATCGCGGGCGCCCGCCTGCTGCTCAAGCCGCTGATCGGCCTGTACCCGGTGCGGTCCTGGTCCTTCGGTCCTCTCGCGCTCGGGGAGGGCCTCGCCAAGCTGATCGGCTGGATGCCCGGCGACGTCGAGGTCGATCGCATGGAGCTCGCGGGAGTGCAGGTGGAGCGGCTCGTTCCGACGTCCGGCACCCTCCGTTCCGACACCGCGATCTGCTACTACCACGGCGGGGCCTTCCTCGCCGGCGGGCCGGCGACGCACCGTCGGGTGGCGGCGGCCCTGGCCCGGGCGCTGGGCGTGACCGTCTACAACGTCGATTACCGGCAGCTGCCCGACGTGGGCGTCAGCACCTCCGTCGACGACGGCTACCGCGTGTACCGCGCGGTCGCCGACTCCGGCCGGTACCGCCAGGTGGCGGTCGGCGGCGATTCGGCCGGCGGCTACATCTCGGCCAAGGTCGTGGAGCTCGCGCACCTGGACGCGGCCCGCAGCCCCGTCGCCTACTTCGGCTTCTCGCCGCTGCTCACCCCGACCGTCGAGGACGGCGACCCGCGATACGAGATCGACGACGCCTACCTCACCGTCGGCAAGCTGCGGGGCCTGCGCGACTTCTTCGACCGCGGCCCGGTGGCGCCCCGCGGCCACGACGACGCGACCGAGATCGACCCCGCGGCCTTTCCCGCGACGCTCGTCATCGCGTGCACGCAGGAGATGCTGCGCGTGGACGCCGAGCGCCTGCACGCCCGGCTGGACGGCGCGGGGCAGCCCTGCGACCTGCACCTGTACGAGGGCGGGGTGCACGCCTTCCCGGTGCTCGCCGGAGCGACGCCCGAGAGCGCGCAGGCCGTCCAGATCACGGCGCTGTTCCTCGAGGCCGCGTTCGAGGCGCGCCTGCAGCGCCGCGCCGCGTAGGTCCGGGCGCACCGACCCGGCCGAGCCGCCCGCGCGGCCGGACAGCGGCGGCTTAGGCTGGGGACATGCTGCTGCCCCACATCGTCACGCCCGTCCCGCCCGGATCCGATGGTGAGCCGGCTGTCACCGTCGGCGGGCGCACGCTGACGCGGACGGAACTGATCGGTGCCACCACCGCCGTCGCCGAACGACTCGGTGGACTGGGCGTGCGCGGGCCGGTCGCTGTGTGGGCCGAGCCGACGCTCGCCACGGTGATCGCGATCGTCGGAGGGATCCGCGCCGGCGTACCGGTGGTGCCCGTCCCGCCCGATTCGGGGACGGCCGAGATCGCCCACGTACTCTCCGATTCCGGCGCGCAGGCATGGCTCGGTACGACGCCCGCCGATCCGCACGGGCTTCCGGCCGTGCCGGTGCGCGAGCACGCCCGCGGCTGGCACGCGCTGCCCGAGCCGGCGGGCGAAGCGACGGCCCTGATCATGTACACCTCCGGCACGACGGGCGCGCCGAAGGGAGTCCCGATCCGCCGTGCGGCGATCGCGGCGTGCATCGACGGCCTCGCCGACGCCTGGGACTGGACCGCGAACGACACCCTGGTGCACGGCCTGCCGCTCTTCCACGTGCACGGGCTGATCCTCGGCGTCCTGGGGCCGCTGCGCGTGGGGAGCCCGCTCGTGCACACCGGGAAGCCGACGCCCGAGGCGTACGCCGCCGCGGGCGGCACGATGTACTTCGGCGTGCCCACAGTGTGGTCGCGCATCGCCCGCGATCCGGAATCCGCTGCGCCACTGCGCGATGCCCGCCTGCTGATCTCCGGCAGCGCGCCGCTGCCCGCGCCCGTCTTCGAGAAGATCCGCGAGCTCACGGGCCACGAGATCGTGGAGCGCTACGGCATGACGGAGACCCTCATCACGGTCAGCGCCCGCGCCGACGGCGAGCGTCGCCCGGGGTGGGTGGGCCTGCCGATCGCGGGGGTCGAGTCGCGGATCATCGCGGAAACGGGCGGGGAGGCTCCGCACGACGGAGAGACGATCGGGGCACTGCAGATCCGCGGCCCCATGGTCGGCACGCAGTACCTCGGCCGCCCCGAGGCGACGGCCGAGTCCTGGGTGGGCGAGGGCTGGTTCGACACCGGCGACGTCGCGGTCATCGACCCGTCGGGCTTCCACCGCATCGTGGGCCGCGCGTCCACCGACCTGATCAAGACGGGCGGCTTCCGCGTGGGCGCCGGCGAGATCGAGGCCGCGCTGCTCGGTCACGAGGACGTCCGCGAGGCCGCCGTCGTCGGACTGCCCGACGAGGACCTCGGCCAGCGGCTGGTCGCCTTCGTCGTCTCCGACGGTCCGCGGGATGACGCGGCCGCCACCGCGATCGTGGAGTTCGTGGGGGAGACGCTGTCGAAGCACAAGCGGCCCCGCGAGATCCGCTTCGTCGACGACCTGCCCCGCAATCCGATGGGCAAGGTGCAGAAGAAGCTGCTGCTGTAACCGATCGCCTACGCGCGGTGCGCGGCCTCGGCGAGGAGGAAGTCGTGCAGGTGCCGGGCGGCGGGAGCGAGCGTCGTGGTGGCCCGGGCCAGCGCGATCGCGCGACGGTGCTCGCCGACGAGGGGCACCTCCACCGTCTCCGACGGTGCGCGGTCGTCGTGCGGGAGCAGGGCCACTCCGAGGCCGCGCGCGACGAGCTCGCGGATGGTCGCGAACTCGGTGACCTCGACGGCGATCTCGGGCGCGAAGCCCGCCGCGGCGCACCACTGCTCGGTGCTGCCCCGCAGGTGGTAGTCGGGCGGATTGGCGATGAAGGTCTCGAAGCGCAACCGGGCCAGGTGGATCCGCGGAGCTTCGGCCAGCGGGTGGCCCGCCGGGAGCGTCGCCAGGATCTCCTGCGCTCCGATCACGGTGTGCTGCAGACGCTCCGGCGGCGGAATGGTCACCGCGAGGTCGAGCGCGCCGTTCTCGAGGTCGCGCACGAGGGCGGAGCCGTGGCCCTGTTTGAGGGTGACGGTGATGCCGGGGTGGTCCCGCCGGAACGCGGAGAGGAGGTCCGGTAGATCGCCGGTGCCCATCGTCAGTGGGAAGCCGAACCGGACCGTGCCGTGCTCGCCGTCGCCCTCGTCGACCACCGCGTCGATCGCCAGGGCCAGCTCGTGCAGCGGTTCCCGGATGCGCGCCGCGAGGGCCGATCCGGCGGGCGTGAGGCGCACAGTGCGGCCGGAGTGGACGAGCAGCGGCGTCTTCAGGTCGTTCTCCAACGCGTGGATCCTCCGGCTCATGGAGGACTGCGGTACCCCGAGAGTCTCCGCGGCGCGTGTCATGTGGCCGTCGTGGGCGGCGAGCTCGGCGAGGGCCTGCAGCTGCGGCGCGAACAGGGACAACCATTGATCCATATTCGGATGATACGCGCGCATTACTTCATTGGACGGATGGATGGTCGGGAGCCGACGCTGGAGCGGTACCCGCAGTCGTCCAGGAGGTCTCCGATGCACACGCACTCCACCCAGGGTTTCGATGCCGACGTCGTCCTGATCGGCGGCGGCATCATGTCCGCCACGCTCGGCGCGATGCTCACACAGCAGCGCCCCGATTGGCGGATCGTTCTCCTCGAACGTGCCGACGGTCTCGCTACGGAGAGCAGCGGGCCGTGGAACAACGCCGGCACCGGGCACAGCGGCTTCTGCGAACTCAACTACATGCCGGACCCCACCGACGGCACCAAGCCGGTGTCGATGGTCGAGCAGTTCGCCCGGAGCCGGGCCTGGTGGGACGGACTCGTCGCCACGGGCGGCCTCGACGGCGGTTTCCTGCACACCGTCCCGCATCTCGACGTGGTCTTCGGCGAGCGTGACATGAGTTACCTGCGGCAGCGGTACGAGACGCTGCGCACGCACCCCGCGTTCGCCGCGATGGAGTACACCGAGAACCCGGAGACGATCCGGCAGTGGGCGCCGCTCGTGATGGAGGGGCGCGGGCCGGAATCGATGTGGGGCCGCATGGCCGCCACCCGGCATCCCGGCGGCACCGACGTGGATTTCGGGGCGCTCACCCGCGGCCTGGTGTCGATCGTCACCAGCGCCGGCGGCGAGGTGCGCTACGGGCACGAGGTGACTCGGCTGCGGCGCACCCTCGCGGGCTGGTCGGTGCGCGGGCGGAGTCCGCAGGGCCGGTTCGACATCCGTGCCCGGCGCGTCTTCGTCGGCGCTGGCGGCAACGCACTGCGCCTGCTGCAGAGCGCGCGCCTGCCCGAAGTGCGCGGCTACGCGGTCCTGCCCGTCGGCGCCGCCTTCCTGCGCTGCTCCGATCCCGAGGTCGCGCGCCGGCTCGACGGGAAGGTGTACGGCCAGGCCGCGATCGGCGCACCGCCGATGTCGGTGCCGCACCTGGACCGCCGGTACGTCGACGGTGCCGATCACCTCCTGTTCGGCCCGTACGCGACGTTCAGTACCAAGTTGCTCAAGCACGGACGGCTCACCGACTTCTTCCGCACGCTGCGGCCGGGGAATCTGCACGTCATCACGGCCGCCGGGCTGCAGAACCTGTCCCTCGTGCGCTATCTGATCGGCCAGCTGGCGGCGAGCCGGAGGGCGAAGTTCGCCCAGCTGCAGCGCTTCTACCCGGATGCGGATCCGGCGCAGTGGGAACTCGTCGCGGCCGGCCAGCGGGCGCAGCTGGTGACGCCGGACCGCCGCCGGATCGGCGTCCTGCAGCAGGGGACCGAGCTGGTCACCGGCGCGGACGGCACGATCGCGGGGCTGCTCGGCGCGTCGCCGGGCGCCAGCACCGCGGTGCCGATCATGGAGGATCTCCTGGCGCGGTGGGGTGTCACCGGCGCGGTGGAGCGGGACGAGAACGTCGAGAACTCACCCGCCGCACAGTGAGGTGTGCTTTTCTCCTTTCGGGCGAATGCCCGAATTCGGTTCCGTGTCTAAGGAGACTCGCTATGAATCGCTCCCTCGTCATCGCCTCCGCGGTGGTCTTCGCGTCGATCGGACTGGCCGCCTGCGGCGGCGGCTCCGATAAGGGCTCGGACACCGCTTCGGGAAGCACCGATGCCAAGACCGTCGTCAAGGTGGACGGCAAGGACCTCACGGGCGTCGACCTGAGCAACGTCGGCTGCACCAAGCAGGGCGACCGCTTCGCGATCGGCGCCGGAGGCACCTCGGGCGGCGTCGGCGCAACCCTCAAGTCCGGGAACCCGCCCACCGTCGAGACCGTCGGCATCACCGTCGACGGCACCGCCCTCGCGGTCGGCCCGGGTGTCGGCAAGGCCACCGTCAAGGTCGACGGTGACCGCTACACCATCACCGGTACCGCGAGCGGTGCCAGCATGTCGAACCCGATGGCGGGCATGGTCTCGAAGGACTTCGAGATCATCGTCACCTGCAAGTAGCGCGCGCTTGCGCGACCGCGTCGGCGGGGTCCCCGCGCCACGGCTCACCGTGGCCGGGGGCCAGCTGATCGGCGTCGAGCGCGGCGATCGCGTCGAGGGTCGCGACGGTGCGGGGCACGTCGTGGCTGAAGAAGCCGGGAAGCAGTTGCGGCCCGGTCGATCCCGACAGGGGATGCCCTGTCACCAGCGCGTCGCCCGTGGCGACCACGCCGCCCGGCAGCAGGAAGGCCGTGTGGCCCGACGTGTGCCCCGCGCACGGTACCGGGACAGGCGCCCCCGGCAGGTCCAGCGGCGCCCCGGAGGGCGGCACCGCGAAGGACTGCGCATAGGGCATCGCGACGTGCCCGAGCACTCCGACCCGGGCGACGTCCGCCATCCAGCGCCAGGTGCGCGGACGCCAGGCGATCGGCACCAGGTCGAGCGGCGCCGCCTGCTCGTGCGCCTCGCCGCGGGCGTGCGCGATCTCGTCCGGGTGCGCCAGCACCGGTGTGCCGTACCGCTCGTGCAGCTTCGCGATCCCGCCCACGTGGTCGATGTGCGCGTGCGTCACCAGGATCGCGCGTACGTCCTGCGGTCGCCGCCCGATCGATGCCAGTGCGGCCTCGACCCGGTCCACGTCGCCGGCCCAGCCCGCGTCGATGAGGGTCACGTCGGCACCGTCGACCAGGGCGAGGAAGTTGACGTGCGTGCCGGAACCGAACCAGACGCCGTGCGCGAGTTCGCGCATCACCGGACGGGCTCGGACTTCCCGTCGAAGGTGAGCCACACGGCCGAGTTCGGGCCGAGCACGACCTCCACCGAGGCCTCGCGGCCGTGCCACGACCGCTTCTCGGCGGTGACGCCGCCCATGTTGCCGGCGCCGGAACCCTCGTAGGCCGTGGAGTCGGTGTTGAGGATCTCGCGCCAGGCACCGTCGAAGGGCACGCCCACGCGGTAGCGCTCGTGGGTCTGCCCCGAGAAGTTGTAGAGGCACAGCACGACGGATCCGTCGCTGCCCCAGCGCAGGAAGCTGAGCACGTTGTTCTGCGAGTCGTTCGCGTCCACCCACTCGTAGCCCGACGGGGTGGTGTCCTGGCTCCACAGGGCGGGATGCGAGCGGTACGCGGCGTTGAGATCCCTGGTGAGCGCCTGGATCCCGGCGTGCAGCTCGCCCTCCCAGCCGTCGAGGCTGTCCCAATCGAGGGAACGCTCCTCGGACCACTCACGGACCTGCCCGAACTCCTGGCCCATGAACAGCAGTTGCTTGCCCGGGTGCCCCCACATGTAGGCCAGCAGCGCTCGCACCCCGGAGGCCTTGGTGTGGGCGTCGCCCGGCATCCGCGTCCACAGCGTGCCCTTGCCGTGCACCACCTCGTCGTGACTGATCGGGAGCACGAAGTTCTCGCTCCACGCGTACATCAGCGAGAAGGTGACCTCGTGGTGGTGGAAGTTGCGGTGCACCTGATCGCGCCCCAGGTAGCCCAGGGTGTCGTGCATCCAGCCCATGTTCCACTTCATCGTGAAGCCGAGGCCGCCCAGGTTGGTGGGCCGGGTGACGCCCGGCCAGCTGGTGGATTCCTCGGCCACGGTGACCACGCCCGGGAAGTGCTTGTGCACGGTGGCGTTCATCTCCTGCAGGAACTCCACGGCCTCGAGGTTCTCGCGCCCGCCGTAGACGTTCGGCGTCCAGCCGCCCTCGGGGCGGGAGTAGTCGAGGTAGAGCATGGATGCGACGGCGTCCACGCGCAGCCCGTCGACGTGGAACTCGTCGAACCAGTAGAGGGCGTTGGCCACCAGGAAGTTCCGTACCTCGCGGCGGCCGAAGTCGAAGACGTAGGTGCCCCAGTCCAGCTGCTCGCCGCGCTGCGGATCGCCGTGCTCGTAGAGCGGCCGCCCGTCGAACCGGGCCAACGCCCAGGCGTCCTTCGGGAAGTGCGCGGGCACCCAGTCCATGATCACGCCGATACCGCGCGCGTGCATCACGTCCACGAACTCGCGGAATTCGTCGGGGGTGCCGAACCGGGATGTGGGCGCGAAGTAGGAGGTCACCTGGTAACCCCACGAGCCGCCGAAGGGGTGCTCCGCCACGGGCAGCAGCTCGATGTGCGTGAAGCCGGTCTCGGTGACGTAGTCCGCCAGCTCGTGCGCGAGGTCCAGGTAGCTCAGGCCCTGCCGCCACGAGCCCAGGTGCACCTCGTAGGTGCTCATCGGCCGGTCGGTGGGGATCTGCTTGGCCCGCTCGGCGATCCACGCGCCGTCGCGCCACTCGTGCGTGCTGTGCGTGACGATCGACGCGGTGGCCGGGGGAACCTCGGTGCGCCGCGCCATCGGGTCGGCCTTCTCGACGGTGCCGCCGTCGTCGGTGAAGATCCGGAACTTGTACGCGGCACCGTCGCCGACGCCGGGCACGAAGACCTCCCAGACGCCCGAGGAGCCGAGCGTGCGCATGGGGTACGACTCGCCGGACCAGTACTCGAAATCGCCGATCACGGTGACGCCGCGGGCGTTCGGCGCCCATACCGCGAAGGACGTTCCCGTGACCTCGCCGTCGGGCGTGGAGTAGCTGCGCAGGTGCGCGCCCAGGACGTCCCACAGCCGTTCGTGCCGGCCCTCCGAGATCAGGTGCTGGTCGAGCTCGCCGATCGTCGGCAGGAACCGGTAGCCGTCGGCCACCACGGTGCTGCCCGCGGGGTAGAGCACCTCGTACCGGTAGTCGGCGAGGTCGGAGATGGGGACCTCCGTGCCCCACAGTGCGCCCTGCAGCTGGGCGAGGGGGTAGTGCTCCCCGCCGATCACCGCCGCCACCGCGGTCGCGCCGGGCTTGAGCGCCCGGAGCACCGTGCCGCGGACCGTCGGGTGGGCGCCCAGGATCGCGTGCGGGTCGTGGTACGTGCCGGACAGCAGTCGCGCGGCGGTGTCGGGATCGACGGCCGCTGCGGCGGCGGGGTTCTCGGTCATCGCGTGGGGCCTTCCTCGGCGGTTCGGCGGGCGGCGGAGTGCATCGTCAGGGCTCCCGATAGGAGAGCTCCCGGCGCGTGCGGGTGTCGAGCTGCGGCAGCACCAGGATGTGGGCCACGTTGCGCCAGGGCTCCAGCCGCACGAAGTTCGCCTGACCCCAGTGGTAGACCTCGCCCGAGACCTCGTCGCGCACGGGGAAGCGCTCGTGCCAGTCCATCCCGAGCGCAGGAAGATCCAGCCAGACGTTCCCCGCCTCGGCCCCGAAGGGGTTGAGGTTCACCACGACCAGTACCACGTCGCCCGTGTTCGGGTCGTGCTTGCTGTAGGCGATGAGGGCGTCGTTGTCGACCGCGTGGAAGTGCAGGTTCCGCAGCTGCTGCAGCGCCGGGTGCCGGCGGCGGATCTCGTTGAGTCGCGTGATCCACGGCTCCAGCGACTCCCCGCGGCTCTGCGCGGCCTTGAAGTCACGCGGACGCAGCTCGTACTTCTCCGAGTCGAGGTACTCCTCGCTGCCCTCGCGGACCGGGACGTGCTCGTAGAGCTCGTAGCCCGAGTACATGCCCCAGCTGGGGGACAGCGTGCAGGCGAGCGTCGCGCGGATGGCGAACATGCCCGGCCCGCCGTGCTGCAGACTCTCGTGCAGGATGTCCGGCGTGTTCACCCACAGGTTCGGCCGGCAGATGTCGGCCTTCGCGGCGTGTTCGCGGGCGAACTCCTCGAGCTCCCACTTGGCGGTGCGCCACGTGAAGTAGGTGTAACTCTGGGTGAAGCCCAGCTTGCCCAGGCCGTACATGCGGGCCGGCCGGGTGAAGGCCTCGGCCAGGAACAGGACGTTCGGGTTGACCTTCTTGACCTCCGCGATGAGCCAGTGCCAGAAGTCCGGCGGCTTGGTGTGCGGGTTGTCCACCCGGAAGATCTCGATGCCGCGTTGCACCCAGAACAAGGTGACCCGCAGCAGCTCCCGGTAGATGCCGGTGCGGTCCTCGTCGAAGTTGATCGGATAGATGTCCTGGTACTTCTTCGGCGGGTTCTCGGCGTACGCGATGGTGCCGTCCGGCAGCACGGTGAACCACTCCGGGTGCTCCCGTGCCCACGGGTGGTCCGGCGCCGCCTGGAACGCCAGGTCGAGCGCCACCTCCATGCCGAGGTCCCGCGCGCGCTGGACGAAGTAGTCGAAGTCCTCGAGTGTTCCCAGCGCGGGATGCACCGCGTCGTGCCCGCCCTCGTCGGAACCGATCGCCCACGGCACGCCCACGTCGTGCTCGTCCGGGGTGAGAGTGTTGTTGCGGCCCTTGCGGTTGAGCCTGCCGATCGGATGGATCGGCGGGAGGTAGACGATGTCGAAGCCCATGTCCGCGACGCGCGGCAGGTCCTCCGCGGCGGTGTGGAAGGTGCCGTGCACCGGCCTGCCCTCGTGGTCCCAGCCGCCGGTGGAGCGGGGGAAGAGCTCGTACCAGGAGCCGAACAGGGCGCGGGTGCGGTCCACCCACACCCGGTAGGTGCGCGACTTGGTGATGAGGTCGCGCACGGGGTACTGCTGCAGCAGCCGGGTGATGTCGGGATGCAGTGCGGCGCCCGTCCGCTCGACGAGGCTGCGGTCGCCGTCGCGCAGCGCGGCGGCCGCGGCGAGGACGGCGGCGCGGTCCCCGTCGGGCACGCCCGGCGCGGCGCGGTCGAGCAGGCGCGCCCCGAGCTCGAGGTCGTTGGCGAGTTCCGCGGGTCCCTGCCCGGCGGCGAGCTTCTTCTGCACGGCGCTGCGCCACGTGGTGGCGGGATCGGACCAGCCCTCGATCCGCAGCGACCAGTAGCCGACGAGGTCCGGTCGGAAGAGTGCGTGGAAACGGTCCGGTTCCGCGGCCGGGGACATCCGGACGTACGTCGCGGTCCCGTCCGGCGCCGTCACGACCACCGAGGCCGCCACGGCGTCGTGGCCCTCGCGCCAGACCGTCGCGGACACCGGCACGACCTCGCCGACGACCGCCTTGCCGGGGTATTGCCCGCCCGACACCACGGGCTCGATGTCGTCGATGCCGATGCGCCCTGTCACCGGGTCAACGGTAGTCGACGCGATCGGATTACGGGCGGGTACTCCGGCCCCGTCCAGGGCTCCGGGCACCCGGACCTGCGGGCTTCTCCGTCTGTGCCCGGACGGTTCCGGAACGGGGCCTCAGGACTGTGAGAGTCGCTGCAGTGCGGCCACCGCGGTGTCGCGGTTCGCGGTCTCCCAGAACGGCGGCAGGGAGGCCCGCAGGAAGCCTCCGTACCGGGCCGTTGCGAGGCGCGAGTCCAGGACGGCGACGACGCCCTTGTCGTCGGTCGAGCGCAGCAGCCGGCCGACGCCCTGGGCGAGGAGCAGCGCCGCGTGCGTGGCCGCCACTGCCATGAACCCGTTGCCCCCGCGCGATTCGACGGCGCGCTGCCGCGCGGTGAGCAGCGGATCGTCGGGGCGGGGGAAGGGGATCCGGTCGATGAGCACGAGGGAGAGCGACGGGCCGGGCACGTCCACGCCCTGCCACAGGCTGAGCGTGCCGAACAGCGAGGTCGCCGGGTCGGCGGCGAAATCGCGCACCAGCTGGCCGGTGTTCCCCTCGCCCTGGCACAGGATCGGGGTGTCCAGCCGCTCGCGCAGCGCCTCGGCGGCGGCCTTCGCCGCGCGCGTGGAGCTGAACAGTCCGAGGGTGCGTCCGCCCGCGGCGGTGATCAGGGTCTCGATCTCGTCGAGGATCGCGGGCGCGGTCCCGTCGCGGCCGGGCGGGGGCAGCTTCGTGGCCACGTAGAGGATGCCGGACTTCGTGTAGTCGAAGGGGGAGCCGACGTCGATGTGACTCCATTCGAGCTTCGCCTCGGGCTTCTTGCCGGTGGCGAGCGCAGGGTCGCGATCGGGCTCGGGCGCGCCGGAGCCGCCCGCGCGCGGCAGGCCCCACGAGCCGGCGACCGTGTCGAAGGCGCCGCCCACGGCGAGGGTCGCGGAGGTGAGCACCACCGTGGACTCGCCGAACAGCTTGGTGCGCAACAACCCGCCGACGGACAGCGGTGCGACGTACAGGGTCCGGCGGAATCCGCCGCCGCGGGTGGGGACGTCCGAGGTCCACACCACATCCCGGCGCTTGGACTCATCGGGCTCGTCGAAGGCCGTGAGCACGCGGACCGCGGTGTCGTGCACCTCGTCGAGCGCGGTGAGGGCGGCGCTGCGGGCCGCGGCGGCGTCGGAGTCGAGATTCGCGCCGCGCGCGGGACCGACGGCGGTGCGCGTCGCCCAGGCCGCGTCGCGGACGGCGGCCAAGGCGGGGCCGGCACCGTCAGGCAGGCCGAGCCAGCGCCGCGTGCCGCACTCGTCGAGGAGCCCGGTCAGGCCCTCCGACGCGGCGACGAGGGCGTCGGCGATCTCCTCCTCCACGAGCTTGCCCGCGCGCCGCGCCGCGGCCGCGACCACGGCGCCCGTCAGCTCGGCGGTGGCGACGGAGGTCACCCGGTCGACGAGCTCGTGCGCCTCGTCCACGATGACGGCGTCGTGGTCGGGCAACACCTTGACCTCGGTCATCGCGTCGATCGCGAGGAGGGCGTGGTTGGTGACCACCATGTCCACCTGGCCGGTGCGCTTGCGCGCGGCCTCGGCGAAGCAGTCCTGGCCGTAGGTGCAGTTGGTGGCGCCGAGACACTCCCGTGCGCCGACACTGACCAGCCGCCAGGACTGGTCGCTCACGGCGGGCGTCAGCTCGTCGCGGTCGCCGGTCTCGGTGTCGCTGCTCCACTCGCGCACGCGCTTCATCTCGCGGCCGAGTCGTGAGGCGGCGAAGGGGTCGAACAGCTCCTCGCTGTCGGGTTCGGAGGCGACGGAGCTGTGCAGCTTGTTCAGGCACAGGTAGTTGCCGCGTCCCTTGAGGATGGCGAACTCCGGCTCGCGGTTCAGGTCCTTCTTCAGTGCCTTCGCCAGCCGCGGCAGGTCGCGGTCCACGAGCTGCTGCTGCAGTGCGATGGTCGCGGTGCTGACGACGACCGTCTTGCCCGAGGTGACGGCGTGCCGGATCGCGGGGACGAGGTAGGCCAGCGATTTGCCGGTGCCGGTTCCGGCCTGGACGGCGAGGTGCTCGCCGGTGTCGAGGGAGTGCGCGACGGCGGCGGCCATCCGCACCTGCCCGTCCCGCTTGCTGCCGCCGAGTGCGGTGACCGCGGTGTCCAGCAGTTTCGGCACGATCGGCGGTTCAGTCACCCGGAGAGTCTACCGGCGGGAGGGGGGACGACCGCGCAGCGCGGCCCGTGTCACGGACGCTGGAAGCCCGTGCGGCCTTCAACCGGGCGCGAGGTGGTCCAGGAGGGTGCGGGTCATCGCGCCCGCCGCGGCCGACGGTGCCGCCCGGGTCGCGAGGGACAGGTTCGTCCGAGCGGACCGGGCGAGCGGGACGGTCGTCAGCCCGGCGCGGCCCGCCGCCATCGAGTCGGTGAGCACCGCGACGCCGGCGCCGTGCGACGCGAGCGCCAGCAGCGCCTCGGGGGAGTGCGCCTGGACCGCGGGTTCGACCGAGGCTCGCTCGGCCGCGCAGGTGATCTCGAGGGCGGTGCGCACGCCCGTGCCGGGCGGCAGGCACAGTACCGTCGCGCCCGCGAGATCCGCGCAGTCGACCCGGTCCCGCCCGGCCCACGGGTGCCCCGCGGGCACGGCGACCGTGAGCGGCTCGCGGAGGAGGCGGTGCATCACGAGCGCGTCCGGCAGGCGCCGGGCGTGCGCGACGAGGGCCACGTCGAGCGCGCCGCCGACGAGGTCCGCGACCAGGTCGTCCGAATTGCCCTCCACGACGTCGACGGTGACGCCGGGGTGCGCCGCGCGGAAGGCCGCGAAGCCCGCGAGGTAGCCGGGGATGGTGCAACCGATCACGGTACCGAGCCGTACGTGCCCGCGGACGACACCGGAGAGCTCGTCGGCGACGGTCCGCACGGCGTCGACGGCCGCCAGGGCCGCACGGGCGTGCGGCAGGAGAGCGATCCCCTCCGTCGTGGGCCCGACGGTGCGCCCGCGGCGGTCGAGGAGGCGGTGCCCCAGTTCGCGCTCGAGCTTGGCGACCTGCGCCGAGACGCCCGACTGTGCGACGTGCAGGTCGTCGGCGGCCGCGGTGAACGAGCCGTGCTCGGCGACGGCGACGAGGTAGCGGAGCTGGTGAAGTTCCATCACTGATGATGATACTTCTCATCGGTATCAGCTGTTGGATTTATGCGCAGCGGGGACGCAGGGTGGAGTCATGACCGAGAACATGAACCCCCGCCGCCTCGCCGAGATCTACTTCGCCTGCTGGGAGGCCAAGGATTTCGCCCCGCTCCGCTCCCATCTCGCCCCCGATTGCCGATTCGCCGGCGTCTTCGGCGTGGCCACCGGGCCCGACGAGTTCCTCGCCGGCCTCACGGGTATGGCCGGGGCCACCGATTCCCTCGCGGTACGCGCACGCGTCGCCGATGACACCGACGTCATCACCTGGTTCGACCTGGGGATGGGGGGTGCGCCCGCCACCGCGGTCGCCAACTGGACGCACGTGGAGAACGGCCTCATCACGGAGGTGAACGTGACCTTCGATCCGCGTGAGATCCTCGCCGCCTCGGCCTGACCGGCGGGCGGCTCCGGGCGACGCGGGCCGCTACGCTGGCCCGATGACCGGGACCGACGGGCGTCGCTACAGCGGCGTCAGCGCCGAGGCGCGGCGCGATGAGCGCCGCGCGCGGTTCGTCGACGCCGCGCTCACCGTCGCCGCGCGGGACGGGGTGGGTGCCGTGAGCGCCCGCTCGCTGTGTGCGGAGTCGGGTCTGCACGCCCGGTACTTCCGCGAGACCTTCGACTCGCCCGATCAGGTGCTCGCCGAGGCCTTCGACGCGATGGCCGCCTCGGTCGTGGCCGATGCCCAGGCCGCGATCTCAGCGGTGCCGGAGGGCGGCGCCGAGGGGATCGAGCGGAAGGTCCGCGCGGGTGTGCGCGCCTCCCTGGCCTCGATGAACGTCGATCCGCGCCGGGCCGTGCTCCTCATGGGCGCCGACCTGCATCCCGGGCTCCGCGCCCGGCGGGAGGCGCTGATCGACCTGCTCGCCGGAGCGATGGCGGCCCAAGCCGCGGAACTGCTCGACGACCCGCCCGATCCGCTCGACGCGCGGCTGTCGGCGCGGCTCATCGTCGTCGGAGGCATCGACCTGGCGATCGCCGCGCGCTCCGGCCGGATCGACGCCGAACCGCAGCGGATCGAGGAGATCATGGTCGCCGGAATCCTCGGGAACCGCGAGCTCACGGCCGTGCTGCGGCGACTTCGGGGGACGCCGGACTAGCCCCGGGGAAATTGTGGCTACACACTGTGGCCAGATCGGCGTACATTCGGGGCATGACCATCGCAGCCCCGCGCACCGCCGGCACCCCTGAGCGCTTCGATCGCGACCCGAAATGGGCGGCGCGGACCACGTTGCCGCTCCGGCTCCTGCAGAGCGACCGCCGGCCCTTCACCCCCGACGAGATCGAATGGGCCCGTGACGGCGTCAGCCGCGGGGACGAGCTCGGGAACCGGCTCGGGCGCGCCATGATCGACGATCGCGCCTTCTCGATGCGCGAGCTCGATGAGGCACTCGGCACCGGGGAGAGCGCCGTCCCGGTACTGAGGGAACTGCTCGACGCGACCGGACCGGCGGCGACGCCCGCATGGGTCGACTTCGACGCCTGCGCGCGCGGCGCGGCGGTGTGCCGGCGCTCCGGCTCGCTGGGCCTCGACGTCCTCGCGACGGCCTCCCTCATGACCGGGTACACCACGTCCGCAACCACGCGGCAGCTCGTCGCGACCGGCCGCCTCGTCGAGGGCGTCGACGCGCGGATCCACGAGACGACGCAGTGGTGGGCGGAGATCATCGGGGGCGCGATGCGCCCGCACGAGCAGGGCTGGCGCTCGGCCGTGAAGGTCCGCGTCGTCCACGGGCTGGCCAACACCGCGCTGCTGCGCCGCGACGATTGGGACACCGCGGAGTGGGGCATGCCCATCAACCAGTCCGACCAGCTCGGCACACTGGGCCTGTTCTCCACCACCTTCCTCATCGGCCTGCGCGCCCTGGGCATGCCGGTCTCCGCGGCGGAGGGCCGCGACGTGATGGCCCTGTGGCGCTACGTCGGCTGGCTGCTCGGCATCGACGAGCACGTCCTGCCCGTGACCGAGGGGGAGGGCCGTCGCCGCATGGTCCAGATCGGGCAGTACGCACCCGGCCCGGACGCCGATTCGGCGGTGCTCGGTCGCGCCCTGTACGGCAACTGGGGGAGGCACGACTACCCGGTGGCGCAGGCGGTGCGCCGCATCTTCCATCAGCGCTACCTGGGCAGCCTCGAGGCCGTCTTCGCGGGCCCTGCCGGCCTGCGCGACCTCGGCCTGCCCCTGGAGCTGCCGTGGGCCGTGCCGGTGGCGTGGGCGAATCACCTGCCCTTCCAGGCGGCGGCGCGCCTCTCGCCCGTCGCGCGGCGGTGGGTGACAGCGCGCGGCGAACGCCAGATCGAGACGTGGCTGCGGCGCAACCGGCGGGGCTGAGCGCGGCACGGATCCGGTTCAGGCGCCCTGGGGGTCAGCGGCGATCGCCCTGCCGATCCGCCGCACCAGGTCGGCGGCGTGCGCCATCGATCTCGCGGCGTCCGGCTCGAGGTCGGACAGGGCCCGCGCGCTGCGGAAGCCCGCGGCGCCGATCTGCTCGGGCGTGAGCGTGCTCCGCCCGGCCACCGCGACGACGGGCACGCCCGCCGCGCGCGCCGCGGCCGCGACGCCGACCGGCGCCTTGCCGTGCAGCGACTGCTCGTCCAGCGAGCCCTCGCCCGTGACCACGAGGTCCGCGACCCGGACCTTGCCGGCGAAGTCGGCGAGCTCGAGCACGATGTCGACGCCCGGTCGCGGCACCGCGCCGAGGACCGCCATCGCCCCGAAGCCCGTCCCGCCCGCGGCCCCCGCGCCGGGCGTCTCCCGGAGGTCCTCGCCGGTCGCCTCCGCCACCCGGTCCGCCCAGGTGTGCAGCGCACCGTCGAGCAGGGTGACGTCGGACGCTGCGGCGCCCTTCTGCGGCCCGTAGACCGCGGCCGCGCCGTGCGGTCCCAGGAGGGGGTTGTCGACGTCGCAGGCGAGCGTGAACCGCGCCGAGCGGGCCTCCGGGAGGAGGCCGGCGAGGTCGACGCGCGCCGCCTGCAGCAGCGCCGTCCCGCCCGGCCGCACCGGCTCACCCGCGCGGTCGGTGATGCGCACGCCCAGCGCCTGCAGCATGCCCGCGCCACCGTCGGTCGACGCGCTCCCGCCCAGACCGATCACGATCGACCGGGCGCCGTGTTCCAGGGCGTGCCGGATCACCGTCCCCAGGCCGAAGGTCGTGGCGCCCAACGCGTCCGGCACGCCGTCGGGCAGGAGCTCGAGCCCGACGGCGGACGCGAGCTCCACCACCGCGGCGTCGCCCCGGCGGGCGTACGAGGTGGTGTGCGGAACCCCCGTCGGGCCGGTGGTGTCCAGGGGGACCCGCTCCCAGCCCGCGGCCACGGCGGCGTCGACGGTGCCGTCGCCGCCGTCGGCGATCGGGGCGCGCACGCACACCCAGTCCGGGGCCACGTCCGCGATGCCGAGGGCCAGCGCCTCCGCGACACCGGCCGCGGAGAGCGAACCCTTGAACTTGTCGGGCGCGAGCAGCACCGTCGTCATGTCGTCCACCTAGTCCAGGAGCAGGAGCGCGGTGGGCGCGTCGGCGCCGACGGACGCGAGGTCCTCGAACTCGGCGACGTTGTCGAGTTCGGTGCCCATCGCGATGTTGGTGATGCGCTCCAGGAAGATCTCGACGACCACGGGAACCTTGTGCTCGCGCGCCGTCTTCTGCGCCCGTACCAGGGTAGCCGCGATGTCGGCGGGATCGGTGACCCGCAGCGCCTTGCAGCCCAGTCCCTCCGCGACCTTCACGTGGTCGACGCCGTAGCCCTTGGGGGCCGGCGGCATGGGGTCGGAGCCGCTGTCAGTGGAGGCGTCGCCGTGGGTGTCGCTGGTATCGGCGTTGATGTTGTCGAAGCCCAGCTGCACCTGGAAGTCCATGTCGAAGGCGCGCTGCGCCTGCCGGATCAGGCCGAGGTACGAGTTGTTCACCACGACATGAACGTAGGGCAGGTTGAACTGGGCCGCGACCGCGAGTTCCTCGATCATGAACTGGAAGTCGTAGTCGCCCGACAGTGCCACCACGTCCGCCGACGGATCGGCCTTGGCCACGCCCAGTGCGGCGGGGATGGTCCAGCCGAGCGGGCCCGCCTGGCCGCAGTTGATCCAGTGGCGCGGCTTGAAGACGTGCAGGAACTGCCCGCCCGCGATCTGCGACAGTCCGATGGTGCTGACGTACCGCGTATCCCGCCCGAAGACCTTGTTCATCTCCTCGTACACCCGCTGCGGCTTCACCGGGATGTCGTCGAAGTGGGTGCGGCGCTGCATGGTCCGCTTGCGCTCGGCGCAGGATTCGACCCACGCCGAGCGATCCGCGAGGGCGCCCGCGGACCTGCGCTCGCGGGCGATCTCCACGAGCTGATCGAGCGCGGCCCCGGCGTCGGAGACGATGCTGTAATCGGGGGCGAAGACCCGGCCGATCTGCGTCGGGTCGATGTCGATGTGCACGAACGTGCGGCCCGCGCGGTAGACGTCGAGGCCGCCGGTGTGCCGGTTCGCCCAGCGGTTGCCGATGCCCAGCACGAAGTCCGAGGCGAGCATCGTCGCGTTGCCGTAGCGATGCGCGGTCTGCAGGCCGACCATGCCGGCCGCCAGGCGGTGGTCGTCCGGGATCGTGCCCCAGCCCATGAGGGTGGGGATCACCGGGACGTCCAGCAGCTCGGCCAGTTCCACCAGCTTCTCGGAGGCGTCGGCGTTGATGATGCCCCCGCCGGCCACGATGAGGGGGCGCTCGGCGGCGGCGAGCATGTCGAGCGCCTTCTCGGCCTGGGCCCGGGTCGCGGCGGGCTTGTGCACGGGGAGCGGGGTGTAGGTGTCCGGGTCGAACTCGATCTCGGCGAGCTGCACGTCGATGGGCAGATCGATGAGGACGGGGCCGGGCCGACCCGAACGCATGAGGTGGAAGGCCTGCGCGAAGACGCCGGGAACCTGCGCGGGCTCGAGCACGGTGACCGCCATCTTGGTGACGGGCTTCGCGATCGAGGCGATGTCGACGGCCTGGAAGTCCTCCTTGTGCAGCCGGGCCACGGGTGCCTGCCCGGTGATCGCGAGGATCGGGATGGAATCGGCCATGGCGGAGTACAGGCCGGTGACCATGTCGGTGCCCGCAGGGCCGGAGGTACCGATGCAGACGCCGATGTTGCCGGCCTCCGCCCGGGTGTACCCCTCCGCCATGTGCGAGGCGCCTTCGACGTGGCGGGCCAGCACGTGGCCGATGCCGCCGTGCGCGCGCATCGCGGCGTAGAAGGGGTTGATGGCGGCGCCCGGAACGCCGAACGCCTGAGTGGCGCCCTCGAGCTCCATGATCTTGACCGCTGCTTCGGCGGCACGCATACGGGCCATGTCAGTTCTCCAATGGGTCGTCTGGTTACGAGGTCCGGCCGGACAGGCGCTCGACGCCGCGCAGCAGCGCGGAGTGGTCGAGCGGGCCGTCGCCGTTGGCGCGGGCGGAGGCCATGAGCTGGGCGACGAGGCCGCCGAGCGGTGCGACGACGCCGGCCTCGCGGGCGGCGGCGGTGACGATGCCGAGATCTTTGTAGTGCAGCTCGATCCGGAAGCCGGGCTCGAACTCGCGGTCCAGCATCTTCTGCGCCTTCTGGTTCAGGACGGCGGAGCCGGCGAGGCCGCCGCCGAGCACCCGGACCGCCGCGGCGGTGTCCACGCCGTAGGCCTCGAGGAAGATGATCGCCTCGGCCAGCAGCTGGATGTTGCCGGCCACGATGAGCTGGTTGGCGGCCTTGACCGTCTGGCCCGAGCCGTTGGGGCCGACGTGCACGATGGTCTTGCCGACCACGTCCAGCACCGGCTTCGCCGCGGCGAAGTCCTCGGGCGAGCCGCCGACCATGATCGAGAGCGCCGCGTTCACCGCGCCCGCCTCACCGCCGGAGACGGGGGCGTCGATCAGCCGGAATCCGCGGTCGCGGGCCTGCTCAGCGAGGTCGGTCGTCACGTCGGGCCGGATGCTGGAGAAGTCGATGATCAGCGCGCCCGCGGGGGCGTTGTCGAAGACGCCGCCGTCACCCGCCAGCACAGCCTGTACGTCGGGGGAGTCCGGCACCATGACGGCGATGACCTCGGCGTCGGCCACCGCGTCGGCGATCGACGCGGCGGCGCGGCCGCCCGCGTCGACGAGGGGCTTGGCCCGCTCGGGCGTGCGGTTGAAACCGGCGACGGTGTGGCCGGCGTTCGCGAGGTGGACGGCCATGGGGCTGCCCATGATGCCGAGTCCGATGAAGGCGATGTTCGTCATTGTCGAGTCCTTGTCGGGTCGTCGATCGAGAGGGTCACGGGGTGGGCGGTCAGGAGGCGGCCGTGATGCGGGCGGAGCGCTGCTCGCGGGGAAGCCAGGCGAAGGGATCGTCCTGGGTCTGCTTGTACTCCAGGCTGATCGGACCGCGGTAGCCGACGCGGGTGAGGTGCGCCAGGTGGCCGTCGAGGTCGAGCGTGCCGGTGCCGGGTTCCCCGCGGCCGGGGTCGTCGGCGATCTGCACGTGGCCGATCAGGTCCGCGTAGGCGTCGATCGCGGCGGTGACGTCGTCACCGTTGACCTGCAGGTGGTACAGGTCGGCGAGCAGCCGGAGGGAGTCGACACCGGACTGCTCCCGGACGCGGTCGATCACGGCGACGGCGTCCGCCGCGGTGAGCAGCGGGTAGCGCGGCGCGCCGCTCACCGGCTCGATCAGGACGATGGCGTCCATGGCGGCCGCGGCGCGCCCGGCGGCGGCGAGGTTCTCGGTGGCCACCGCGTCCTGCTCGGCCGGGTCGACGCCGTCGATCCGGTTGCCGTACAGCGCGTTGAAGGCACGGGTTCCCAGGCGCTCGCCGATGCCGAGGGTGACGTCGATGTTGTCGCGGAACTCCGTGACGCGGGCCGGATCGGAGAGGAGGCCGCGCTCGCCGCCCGGCATGTCGCCGGCGGCGAAGTTGAGCCCGGTCAGCTGTACACCCGCGTCCTCGACGGCGGTGACGAAGGCGTCGACTTGCCGGTCACTGGGCACGGACGTCGGGAAGGGCCACCAGAACTCGACCGCTTCGAAGCCGGCCTCGCGGGCCACGCGAGGGCGCTCGAAGATCGGGGTGTCGGCCAGGAGGATCGAGCAGTTGACCGTGTACTGGGCGGGGGCGTTCGCGTTCATGAGGACTCCTTCGTCAGGCAGGACGTACGGGCGATGCAGGTTCTGGCGAGGTCCGATACGACCTGCAAGCTTTCGCCTGTTGGAAAAATCATTTCCGTACTATGGAATTGTGGCATGTGATGGTAGTCACGTCAAGGGGTTCCGGAAAGACGAGAGCCGGAGTGCGTGGTGCACCCCGGCTCCGGTCGAGACGTACGGCCGTCGGCCGTCGATGCGGCTTCTCAGTCGCGCTTCGGGATCGGGTTGCCGCGCTCGTCCCGCGCGGCGGCGAAGACGGAGACGTCGGGGCGGTTGCCCGCCTTGATCTCGTTGAACAGGATGTTGAGCAGCACGGCGACCACGGCGGCGGCGCTGATGCCCGAGTGCATGATCGTGCCGACGGCGGTCGGGAAGGCGTCCCAGAACTTCGGTGCCGCCACCGGGATCATCCCCATGCTCAGGGAGACCGCCACAATCACCATGTTGAGGTTCCCGTCGAAGTCCACCCGCGAGAGCGTCTTGATGCCGCTCGCCGCCACCGAGCCGAACAGCACGATGCCGGCGCCGCCGAGGACGGGGTACGGGATCGCGGCGATGACACGGCCGACCACGGGCAGGAGGCCGAGGACGGCGAGGATGCCGCCGCCCATGGCCACGACGTACCGGCTCTTGATCCCCGTGAGCGCCACGAGGCCGACGTTCTGCGCGAACGCGCTGCACGGGAAGGCGCTGAACGCGGGAGCGACGGTGGTGGAGAACATGTCGGCGCGCAGACCGGCGGCGACGCGCTTGGCATCCACCGGGGTGTCCACGATCTCACCGATGGCGAGGATGTCGGCGGTGGTCTCCGTCATGATCACCAGGATCACGATGGTCATCGAGATGATCGCGCCGATCTGGAAGGTCGGCGTGCCGAAGTGCATCACGGGCGGCAGCGCGAAGACCGGGCCGTTGCCGACGCGGGAGAAGTCGACCTTGCCGAAGCAGGCCGCGATGCCGGTACCGACGACGATGCCGATGAGGATCGAGAGCCGGGAGACCGCGCCCTGGAAGAGCCGGCTGATCACCAGGATGATGAGGAGCGTGAGTCCGGCGAGGCCGATATTGGCCATCGAGCCCAGATCCTTGGCGCCCGCGCCGCCCATCGACCAGGTGAAGGTGGTGGGGAGCAGCGACAGCCCGATGACGGTGATGATGGTGCCCGTCACGACCGGCGGGAAGAACCGGATCAGCCGGGCGAAGATCGTCGAGAGCGCCAGTCCGATGAGGCCCGCGACGATGATCGCACCGAAGATGGGACGCACGCCGCCGTCCCTGGCGATGGCCGTCATCGTCGAGACGCTCGCGAACGAGAGCCCCTGCACGATCGGGAGGCGCGCCCCGAAGGGCCCGACGCCGATGGTCTGGAGGATCGTCGCCAGGCCGCTGACGAAGAGGCCGGCGGTGACCAGCAGGCCCATGTCGGTGGCGGACAGTCCGGCCGCGCCGCCCACGATCAAGGGGGGAGCGATCACGCCTCCGTACATCGTGAGGATGTGCTGGAGACCGTAGATGAAAGTGCGTCCGAGGGGGAGCTTCTCGTCCTCGGGCCGTTCGACCGCGGCGGTGGAGGTGGCCATTTCTCGTCGCCTACCTAGCAGAATCCGGGGACGCCGTGCCACGCCGAGCCGGCATCGGAGGCCTCGTCGCGTACGACGCTCGCCTCGATCAGGCCGTACGGGCGGTCCGCCGCGATGAACACCTCGCCGGGGTTCTCGACGCCGAAGGGCGCCAGATCCACGAGGAAGTGGTGCTTGTTGGGCGCCGAGAACTTGATCTCCGCGACCTCGGGATGCTGCTCCAGCACTGCCTCGCCCATGCCGTACAGGGTCTGCTGCAGGGCCTTGCTGTGGATCTCGGCGAAGCGCTGCAACATGATCGCGCGGATCGAGTCGAAGGACTTGTCCCAGTCCACCTCGGTGTGGTCGTAGCGCCACTTGGCGACGAGGGAGGTGGCGAGGATCCGGTCGTCGGTCTCCTGCAGCGTCGTGTACTTGTCCTTGAGGAAGCCGTGGAACTCGGAGCCCGTGGACTTGAGCAGCGTCAGATCGTGGATGCCGGAGACGACGTGGGCGCGACGATCCGCACCCCGGCCGTCGACGTTGACGATCGTGGACCGGACGCCGCCGCCGGAGCGTACGAAGGCGTGGTCGTGGCCGGCACCGTCGACCTGGATGCGGTCCCACGGGTACTCGTGCACCTCGATGCGCGCGCCGTCGGCCTTCGGGGTGGAGTCGATGAAGTGGCCGCCGAGCGTGAGGGCGTAGTCCTCGATGGCGCCGATCCCCTTCTCCTTGGCGAAGGCGAAGGCGGTGTTCTTCTGGGTGTCGGTGGGCAGCACGGCGCCCTGGTCTCCGCTGATGTGCGCGTCGGAGAAGTCGCCGCGCAGCGCCGAGGAGACGTTGAGGTCACGGATCGTGTGCCGGGCGGTGTCGCGGTAGATCCGCACCACGCGGTTCTCCGCCTTGCCGTACTGGTTGGGGCCCAAGTGGATCGCCATGGTGGTCAGCTTCCTTTGTAGGTGGAGTAGTGGAACGGGCTGAGGAGCAGTGGGACGTGGTGGTGGGGGACGGAGCCGCCCTCCGCCCTGAGGTTGAAGACGATGGAGACCTCGGGGAAGAAGTTCTCCTGGCCGGTGGCGGCCGCGTACCGGCCGGTGTCGAAGGTCAGGCGGTAGACCCCGGCCGCGAGGTCGTCCGGACCGAGGTCGCGGATCCGGCCGTCGTCGTCGGTGACGCCCTGCGCGACCGGGTCGACGGTGCCGTCGGGGCCCAGGCGCTCCATCCGGATCGGGACGCCGGCGGCGGGCACGCCGCGCGCGGTGTCGAGGACGTGGGTGGTGACGGTGCTCATGAACGCCTCTCTGCGAGTTCGTCTTCCAGTTCGAGTACGCGCGCCAGGCGGCGCAGGGCGATCCCGCGCAGCTCGGCCGCCACCTCGGCGGCTTCCGCCTCGGGGGTGTTCTCGAGGCGCCGATGCAGCTGGGCCAGCACGGTCTTCGCGTCAAGCCCCGCCGCGTTGATGAGGAAGACGCGGTCGAACCGGTCCTCGTAGGCGCGGTTCCCGGCGACGAGCTCGGCCTGGGTCCGGGCATCGGTGGCGACGCCCGCCTGCTCCTTGCGCGACCAGGCGGCCTCGGTCGAGGCGCCCGCGGCGCGTTCGCCGATCCGCGGGTGCGCCGCGAGCGCGCGGTCCACGTCGTCGGGGGTGAACTCCAGGGCTGCGGTGCCGGCCACGCGCAGGGCGTCGGAGGCGTCGGCGTACGGGCGCCCGGCGAGGACCGCATCGCTCCACGAGCGGACGTCGCAGCACGCGAGTAGAGTCGCCCGAATATCGGCCTCAGGCGCCGAGTTGAAGTCTTCGAGGTCCATCTGACCTGCCTTCTTTCGGTCTGCGGAAGAAGTTTTCCACTCATCGAAGAATGACATGTGATCTGAGTCACGTCAACAGTTTGTTGAAAATTCGTCGGGGTTACGATGCGGACATGCGTCTGACCGCGGAATTCACCAGCGAGCCCTTCGAGGGTGAGGGGGCGGTGCCCTCGCATGCCGAGCGGGCCGTGGAGGTGCTCCGGGCTCGGAGGCTCGAGCATGATTTCGGCCCGCTCGGCACGTCGGTGGAGGGGGAGGCGGGCGCGGTGCTCGATGCTTTGCGTGAGGCGCTGGCCGGGGCCTTCGCGGGCGGCGCCACACGTATCACCGTGCAGATCGACCGCGCCGATGACTGAGCCGGCACCCCACTCCGGGGTCGACCATCCGCTGGTGGAGGCCGTCCGCGAGCTCGTCGCCCGGCTCGACGGAGAGATCGTCGAACCGGATGCCCGGCGGCCCGGTGACGTTCCGCTGGTGTGGGACGGGAAGGTCGTCGCCGCAGTCCGTCTCCCGGCGGTCGAGCCGACGGCGGGGGACTTGGACTCCCTGCTGGCGAACCTCGCGGTCGAGCTCGGCTCGCCGTTGGGTGAGCTCGACCGGGCCGCGAAGCAGCGTGCGGTGCGCCTGCTGGAGGAGCGCGGCGCGTTCGCCTACCGCAAGTCGGCGGAGGCGGTGGCCGAGGCGCTCGGCGTGACCCGGTTCACGGTGTACAACTACCTCAATCGGGTTCGCGGCTGAGCCCGGCGAGCGAGCGGACGGCAGCGTCGGCGTCGTCCGGCGTGATCACGCCGATCAGTGCCCGGTAGGCCAGGCCGTCCGCGGCGGCGAGCAGCAGGCGTGCACGCCCGCGGTCGCCGTCGAGCAGTTCGGTCACGAGATCCTCGGTGCCCCGGAGCGCCTCGTCGACGATCGCACGGAGACCCGGGTCGGTGACGGCCTCGGCGAGATAGGCGTACCAGACCTTCGCGCCGAGCCGGCGCGTCCCGTCGCGGGGGATCGCGTGCGTGAGCAGCATGAGCAGCGCTTCGCGGCGGTCCTCGGGAACGGGGTTCGACGTCCCTGCGAGGGCGAGGTACGAGGTCAGTGCGTGCGCGACGATCGCCTCGCGAGTGGGGAAGTAGTGCTGGACCCGTCCCATCGAGATCCCGCCGCGCGCGGCGATGGAGCGCAGGGTCACGGCCGCGACGCCGTCCTCCGCGATGATCGCCCACACGGCACGGTCGATCTCCGCGCGGCGCTGTTCGTGGTCGACCTTCTTCGGCACCCGCCGATCGTAGCAATGCACACGCATCGCGACGTTGATACGATGCATATGCATTGCCAAGGAGGTGTGTGATGGGACGACGGATCCGCCGAGCGGTGGCGATCGGGCTGGCGGCGATGGTGGTGCTCGGCGCCGCGGGCGCGTACCTGGTGCGCGACCCGAGCCCCGTCGGCTACTGGCGGTCGGCGGGCGCGCGCGAGACGTACCTGTCCCGGTACGACCGCGCCTTCCGTGACCTGCCCGCGCCGACCGCGACCCGCGACGTGCGCACCGGCTACGGCATCGTCCGCGCCTACCGGTTCGGCGAGCCCGTGCCCGGCACGGCGCCGGTGGTCCTCGTCCCGGGCCGGTCCTCGGGCGTGCCGATGTGGGCGGACGTGCTCGCCCGCCTCGGCGGCCGGGAGGTCTACGCCCTCGACGCGCTGGGGGACGCCGGGATGAGCGTGCAGGATCGGCCGTTCGCCGGCCCTGAGGATCAGGCGGACTGGCTCGCGGAGGCGCTGGCCGGCCTCGGGCTCGGCCGCGTGCACCTCGTCGGGCACTCGTTCGGCGCGTGGAGCGCCGCGAACCTCGCCGTCCGGTTCCCGGAGCGGGTCGCCACGCTCACGCTGTGGGAGCCGATCCTCGTCTTCGCGGGCCTGCGCTGGCAGATGTACGTCTCCACGTTGCCCTCGGCGCTGCCCTTCCTGCCCGAATCCTGGCGGCGGAAGGGACTCGCGTCGATCGGCGGAGCCGACGGGGCCGACACCGGAGAGAGCCCGATCGGCGCCATGATCGACGCCGGGGCGGCCGGGTACCGCGCTGCGCTCCCGACGCCGGTGCAGCCCGACGACGCCGCGCTCGCGCGGCTCACGATGCCCGTCTTCGTCGGACTCGGCGGCAGGAGCGCCGTCACCGACACCGAGGCGGCCGCGGCGCGGGCGCGCACGCTGCCGAACGCGACGGTCCGCGTGTGGCCCGACGGGACGCACTCCCTGCCGATGCAGTACCCCGACGCACTGCACGAGGATCTGGAGGCGCTCCTCGCGCGGCGCCCGGGCTGAACCGGATCCGGCGTCAGGCCACAGTGATCCCGGCGGCGGTGAACTCCGCCAGCGCGGCGCGGCTGGACTCCTCTGCGACGCCCGCGGTGTAGTCGGCGAGGACGCGCACCGTCAGGCCGGCGGCGAGGGCGTCGAGAGCGGTGGCCCGCACGCAGTAGTCGGTGGCGATGCCCACCACGTCGACCTGCGAGACGCCGTGCGCGGCGAGCCATTCCGCGAGTGAGGCGCCGTCGGCGTCATGCGCCTCGAAACCCGAGTAGGCCGCCGAGTAGGCGCCCTTGCTGAACACCGGCACGCGCAGCGGCAGCCGCAGGTTCGGGTGGAACTCCGCGCCGGCGGTACGCGCCCGGCAGTGCACCGGCCACGAATCCACGAAGTCCGGCGTCGCGGAGAAGTGCCCGCCCGGATCGATGTGCCAGTCCCGCGTCGCGACGATCAGCGGGTATGACTCCAGCAGGTCGTCGTGGATGCGCCGCGCCACCTGCGCGCCGCCCGCCACGACCAGCGAGCCGCCCTCGCAGAAATCGTTCTGCACGTCCACGACCACCAGCGCCGTCGTCATCGCTTCTCCTCGAACCGCGTCGGGATCGCGGGCTCGCCGTTCGACAGGCCCAGGCCCTCCCAGGGCAGCGTCACGAGCGCCTCGCGCAGGTGCGTGCGGGCGTCCTCCAGGCCGGGGAGCCCCTCGACCTGCTCGCCGGCGCGTACCAGCGGGATCTGCAGCGGCGTCGCGGTCAGGCGTGCGGGCACGGTCGGCGTGGCGCCGGGCCGGAAGAGCACCTCCTCGACGATGGTCCCGGTGCTCCGAGCGAGGCGTACCGCGCGTTTCTCGCCGCCCTGGGTCTCCTTGTGCGAGCTGCGCTTCGCCACCGGCATACCGTCGACCTCGACCAGCTTGTAGACCATCCCGGCCGTGGGCGCGCCGGATCCGGTGACCAGGGACGTGCCCACGCCGTAGACGTCGATGGGCTCCGCGCGCAGGGCGCCGATCGCGTACTCGTCGAGGTCGCCCGAGACGACGATCTTCGTCTTCGTGGCGCCCAGGCCGTCGAGCTGCGCGCGGACCTGCCGAGTGATGATGCCGAGGTCTCCGGAATCGATCCGGACCCCGCCGAGCTCCGGGCCCGCGGCGCGCACGGCGCGGTTCACGCCCTCCGTGATGTCGTAGGTGTCCACCAGCAGCGTCGTCCCCGGTCCCTGCGCGGCGACCTGGGCCGCGAACGCGGCCTCCTCGTCGGGCCCGTCCGGGCCGGTGTGCAGCAGGGTGAAGGCGTGCGCCGCGGTCCCGCCCGACGGGACGCCGTAGGTGCGGGCGGCCTCCATGTTGGACGTGGTCGCGAACCCCGCCAGGTACGCGGCCCGTGCGGAGGCCACGGCGGCGCGCTCGTGGGTGCGCCGCGAGCCCATCTCGATCAGCGGCCGGCCGGCGGCCGCGGAGACCATGCGGGCCGCCGCGGAGGCGATCGCGCTGTCGTGGTTGAGGATCGACAGGATCAGGGTCTCGAGGATCACGCCCTCGACGAAGCTCGCGCGCACCGTCAGGAGCGGCGACCCGGGGAAGTACAGCTCGCCCTCGCGGTAGCCGTCGATCTCGCCGGTGAAGCGGTAGTCCTTCAGCCAGGCCAGCGTCTCGGGATCGAGGAAGCGCTCGGCGACGGCGAGCTCGTCGGGCCCGAACCGGAAGCGACGGAGCTCGTCGAGCACGCGCGCGGTACCGGCCACGACGCCGTACCGGCGGCCCGCGGGCAGGCGTCGCGCGAAGACCTCGAAGACGCACGGACGGTGCGCGGTGCCGTCCTTGAGGGCCGCGGCCAGCATGGTCAGCTCGTACTGATCGGTGAGCAGGGCCGAGCTGCGCCAGGGGATGTCGGTCCCGTTTTCATCTACCGTCACACTGGGTACCCTAGAACCATGACCGACAGCAGCGCAGCGGCACCGGGAGGTCCCGGGGGCGGCGCCGCCCAGCCCGGCACGTCCGCGGTGCTCGAACGCAAGACCGACGAGGCGATCGACAAGCCCTGGGTCACGGTGGTCTGGGACGATCCCGTCAATCTCATGTCGTACGTGACCTTCGTGCTGCGCAAGCTCTTCGGCTACAGCACGGCCAAAGCCAAGGAACTGATGATGCAGGTGCACACCGAGGGGAAGGCCGTGGTCTCCACGGGCGACCGCGACAAGGTGGAGGCCGACGTCCGCAAGCTGCATGCGGCCGGTCTGTGGGCGACGATGCAGCGCGACGACTGAGTGCGTAACTGGCAGGTCAAGCGAGGCGTGCGCGGCGATGTCCGCTTCGTCTCGAAGATGGATCCGGAGGAGGTCGGCCTCGTCCGGTCCCTCGTCGGATCCCTGGTCGAGCTGTTCGACGAGCGGGAGGACTCGGCTCCGCACGACGATCTCGCCGAGCTGACCGGGCTGCGCACCGGGCATGCGGAGCCGCCGCAGGAGACCGTCCTGCAGCGTCTGCTGCCCGACTTCTACCGGGCCGACGCGAACGCCCCCGGGGCGGACGACGCACCGTCGGGCGAACTGGCGCGCGACCTCAACGGCGCCCTGCGCTCCCTCAACGAGCCCGAGGTCATCGACGCGAAGCGGGACGCCGCCCAGACCGTCCTGGCCACCCTGCCCGAGCGGGCCGGCACCGTCACCCTGACCGAGTCCGAGGCCCAGGACTGGCTGACCTGCATCAACGACCTGCGGCTCGCGCTGGGCACCCTGCTCGGCATCACCGCGGACCTGCCCGACGGGCCGTCCTCCGACGACCCCGGTCGCGCCGGCCACGTGGACGTCTACCACTGGCTGTCGGCGATGCTCGACGTGCTGGTCTCGGTGATGCTCGACCGCGAGGCGGAATAGCTCCGCGCCCCGTGCGGTTGTTCGGGGCGTGACCGAGACGGGCCTGACCATCCGGCGTGAGCTGGTGGAGAAGATGATCGCGCACGCGCGCCGCGACCACCCCGACGAGGCGTGCGGCGTCATCGCCGGACCGGAGGGCTCCGACCGTCCGGAGCGCCTGATCGAGATGCTCAACGCCGAGCGCTCGCCCACCTTCTACCGGTTCGACTCGGGCGAGCAGCTGCGCGTCTGGCGCGCCATGGACGAGGCCGGCGAGGAGCCGGTCGTCATCTACCACTCGCACACGGCCACCGAGGCCTACCCCTCCCGCACCGATGTGAGCTTCGCGTCCGAGCCGAACGCCCACTACGTGCTCATCTCGACCCGCGAGGAGCTCGGCCCCGATGCCGAGGTCCGCAGCTACCGCATCGTCGAGTCCGTGATCACCGAAGAGCCCGTCCACATCGAGGAGTCCTGATGTCCGTGACCGTGTCCATCCCCACCATCCTGCGGCCGCTCACCGGCGATCAGAAGCGCGTGCCCGCCGAGGGTACGACGCTCGCCGCCGTCATCGACGACCTCGAGACCCGGCACGCCGGGATCAGGGACCGGCTCGTCGCGGACGGAGCGCTGCACCGGTTCGTCAACGTTTACGTCGACGACGAGGACGTGCGGTTCACCGGCGGCCTGGACACCCCCGTCGCCGACGGCGGCACCGTCACGGTGTTGCCCGCCGTAGCCGGAGGATCGCGGTGAGTGCCGCGGTGCCGTCCCACCGTGCCCGCCTCGCCCGCCGCGCCGGTGGCTAGGTTCGGCTCGCTCCTCGAGTCCCTCGGCGGGACGCCGTTGGTCGGGCTGCCGCGCTTGTCTCCCCGCTGGGAGGAGGCCGACGGTGCGCCGCACGTGCGGCTGTGGGCCAAGCTCGAGGACCGCAACCCGACGGGGTCGATCAAGGACCGTCCGGCGTTGCGCATGATCACCGAGGCGGAGGAGGACGGCCGGCTGCGCCCGGGCGACACGATCCTCGAGCCGACGTCCGGGAACACCGGCATCAGCCTCGCGATGGCGGCGAAGCTGAAGGGCTACCGCCTGGTGTGCGTCATGCCGGAGAACACCTCCGCGGAGCGGCGACAGTTGCTCACCATGTACGGCGCCGAGATCGTCTCCTCGCCCGCCGCGGGCGGCTCCAACCGCGCCGTCGCCGAGGCGAAGAAGCTCGCCGCCGAGCACCCCGACTGGGTGATGCTCTACCAGTACGGCAACCCCGCGAACGCCCGCGCGCACTACACGGGCACCGGCCCCGAGTTGCTCGCCGACCTGCCGGAGATCACCCACTTCGTGGCCGGGCTCGGCACCACCGGCACGCTCATGGGCACCGGGCGCTACCTGCGCGAGCACGTCCCCGGAGTGCAGATCGTGGCGGCCGAGCCGCGCTACGGCGAGCTCGTCTACGGGCTGCGCAACCTGGACGAGGGCTTCGTGCCGGAGCTCTACGACGAGTCGGTGCTCACCCGCCGGTTCTCTGTGGGCTCCTACGACGCGGTGCGCCGGATGCGGCAGCTCATCGACGACGAGGGGATCTTCGCCGGGGTCTCCACGGGTGGCGTGCTGCACGCCACGCTCGGTGTCGCGCAGAAGGCGCTGGCGGCGGGGGAGCGGGCCGACGTGGCCTTCGTGGTCGCGGATGCGGGATGGAAGTATCTGTCGACCGGTGCGTACGACGGTACGTTGGAAGATGCGGAGGAGGCCCTCGACGGCCAGCTCTGGGCGTGACTGACGCACCCACCCGCCTCCGCTCGCGCGAGGAGGTCGCCATGACGGTTCCCAGCAACGACGAGCGCTCGCCCGTGCGGCGGGTGGCCGGCAGCACGGCGGGGAGGTCCGCCATCGCGATCGTCGTCTTCGTGGCGGTGCTGTGGCTGATCGAGGCCGTCGACTCCGTGGCGGGCAACTCCCTCGACCAGTGGGGCATCCATCCCCGCGAGAGCGGCGACGCCGTCCGCGGCATCGCGCTCGCGCCCTTGTTGCACGGCGGCTGGGAGCACCTGGCCGCCAACAGCCTTCCGGCGCTCATCCTCGGCTTCGTGGGACTGCTCGCCGGCGCGGGCCGATTCCTCCTCGCCACGGCGATCATCTGGCTGTTCTCCGGCGTGGGCGTGTGGATCACCGGCGGCGCGAACACCGTCGTGATCGGGCTGTCCGGCGTGCTGTTCGGTTGGATGACGTACCTCGCGGCACGGGGGTTGTTCACACGCAAGCCGCTCGACCTGATCGTCGGCGTGGTGCTCATGGTGCTCTACGGCGGCATGCTCTGGGGCGTCCTGCCCGGTCAGCCGGGAGTCTCCTGGCAGGCGCACCTGTGGGGCGCGGTCGGTGGCGTCCTCGCGGCGGTGCTCCTCGGGCGCCGCGCCCGCAGCGAGTCCGGACCTGGCAATTCTCATCAGGTCGGCGCGATTGCCTCGTGACGATCGCGCATCTGGCAGCATGTGCGTCATGCGTCTCACCATCCTCGGGTGTTCCGGCAGTGTCGGTGGTCCTCGGGCGGCCTGTTCGGGATACCTCTTGGAGGCGGACGGGCACGAGCCGGTCGTGATGGATTTCGGGCCCGGGGTGCTCGGTGAGTTGCAACAGCGCGTCGATCCGAACACCGCCACGGTGATGCTCTCGCACCTGCACGCCGACCACTGTCTCGATCTGCCCTCGCTCCTCGTGTGGCGCCGCTACCATCCGCAGCCCGCCTCGGGTCGCGCCCGGCTGATCGGTCCCGCGGACACTCCGGAGCGGATCGGGCGTGCGTCCGCGGAGACGGCGGCGATGCTCGACGACATCTCCGACACCTTCGACTTCTCCTCCTGGACGGAGGGGGAGGACCACGCGGTCGGCGGCTTCACCGTGCGGCCCTTCCGCATGTTCCATCCGCCCGAATCCCACGGCCTGCGGATCACCGCGCCGAGCGGGCGGGTACTCGCCTACACCGGTGACACGGGCGTCTGCGACAACCTCGTCGAGCTGGCCCGCGGCGCCGACGTGATGCTCGCGGAGGCGAGCTGGACGCACGATCCGGACAATCGTCCTGTCGGCGTGCACCTGTCGGGTGTGGAGGCGGGCCGGGCCGCGGCCGAGGCAGGCGTCGGGCGGCTGCTCCTCACGCACATCCCGCCCTGGACGTCGCGCGAGGCGGTGCTCGCCGAGGCCCGCTCCGTGTACGACGGTCCGGTCCATGCGGTCACCGGCGGCGACGTCTTCGAGCTGTAGCACCGCCGTCGGTCCGAGGCGATAGGCTGGGCGCGTGAGCAGACGCGCAGACGGCAGGGCCGACGACGAACTCCGCCCCGTGACCATCACCCGGGGATTCACCCAGAACCCCGCGGGCTCGGTGCTGGTGGAGTTCGGCAACACTAAGGTGCTGTGCACCGCGAGCGTCGAGCTGGGGGTGCCCGGCTGGCGCCGTGGCTCCGGCCAGGGCTGGTTGACCGCGGAGTACTCGATGCTCCCGGGCGCCACGCACGAGCGCAGCCGTCGTGAGTCCACCAAGGGCAAGGTCGGCGGCCGCACGCACGAGATCTCACGGCTCATCGGCCGGTCGCTGCGCGCCTGCATCGACCTCGCCGCGCTGGGCGAGAACACGATCGCCATCGACTGCGACGTGCTCCAGGCCGACGGCGGCACCCGCACCGCATCGATCACCGGTGCCTACGTGGCGCTGTGCGACGCCGTGACCTACCTCGGCGCCGCGGGCAAACTGACCGACCCGCAGCCGATCTCGTGCGCCATCGCCGCGGTCTCGGTGGGCGTCGTCGACGGCCGCGTCCGTCTCGACCTGCCCTACGAGGAGGACTCGCGCGCCGAGGTCGACATGAACGTCGTCGCCACGGACACCGGCACCCTCGTCGAGGTGCAGGGCACCGGCGAGGGCGCGACCTTCGCCCGCACCACCCTCGACTGGATGCTCGACTCCGCGATCGCGGGCACCGAGAAGCTGTTCGCGGTGCAGAAGGAGGCGCTCGCGGCGCCGTACCCCGGCGTGCTGCCGGAGTTCGAGGGCGAACAGAAGAAGAAGTTCGGGCAGTGACCCGGCTGCTCCTGGCCTCGCGGAACGCCAAGAAGCTCCGCGAGCTGCGCCAGGTCGTCGCGGACGCGGGCATCGTCGGGCTGGAGGTCGTCGGGCTCGACGAGGTCCCGCCCTTCGACGAACTGCCGGAGGACGCACCGTCGTTCGAGGGCAACGCCCTGATCAAGGCCCGGCAGGGGTACGAGCGCACCGGCCTGCCGTGCCTCGCCGACGACTCCGGGATCTGCGTCGACGCGCTGAACGGCATGCCGGGGGTGCTCTCGGCCCGCTGGTCCGGCCGCCACGGCGACGACGCGGCCAACACGGCGCTGCTTCTGGCGCAGCTCGCCGACGTGCCCGACGCGCGGCGCGGGGGAGAGTTCGTCTCGGCCTGCGCTCTCGTGGTCGGCACCGGTGAGACGACGGTGCGCGGCACCTGGCGCGGAGCGATCCTGCGGGAAGGGCGGGGCGAAGGCGGCTTCGGGTACGACCCGGTCTTCCTGCCGGAGGGCTCCGCGGTGACGGCCGCTGAAATGTCCGCGGACGAGAAGAACGCTGTGAGTCACCGTGCGCGAGCGTTGAGTTCGCTGGTGGAACCTCTCCGCGAGTTGGCGGCGCGCGTCCCCGAGTAGGTCCCCGCGGCACGGTATCGTGGCGTCGTGAACAGCAGACCGTCGGCGGGCCGCGGTGGCCGCGTGGCCATCGCGCTGCTGTCCGTGGTCGTGCTCGCCGTGACCGGCACGCTGTGGTGGAGCACCAATCTCGTGATCGGCGGATTCAACGTCTCCCGGGCCCTCGCCGAGGCCAAGGTCGCCAAGTCCAGCGGTGGGGCCAAGAACATCCTGCTGATGGGTCTGGACACCCGCAAGGACCAGAACGGCGACGACCTGCCTGCCGACGTCCTCAAGCAACTGCATGCCGGGACCAGCGACAACGGCGGCTACAACACGAACACCCTGATCCTCATGCACGTGCCCGCGGACGGGAAGAAGGTCACCGCCTTCTCCATTCCGCGCGATGACTACGTGAGCTTCGTCGGCGTCGACTCCCGGTCGAAGGGCAAGATCAAGGAGGCCTACGGCACCCGCAAGGCGGAGGTCGCGGACAAGCTCGCGGCCAAGGGCATCACGGACCGCAAGGACGTCGAGAGCAAGTCCCGCGAGTCCGCGCGCGCCGCGACCATCGCGACCGTCGGGAAGCTCGTCGGCGTGCCGATCGACCACTTCGCCGAGGTGAGCCTCGTCGGCTTCTACGACCTGGCGAAGACCCTCGGCGGCGTGGAGGTGTGCCTGAACAACCCGGTGCGCGACAGCTACTCCGGTGCGGCCTTCCCCGCCGGGCGCCAGAAGCTGAACGCGGCCCAGTCGCTCGCCTTCGTGCGGCAGCGGCACGGCCTGGCCGACGGCGACCTCGATCGCACGCATCGCCAGCAGGCGTTCATCGCCGGCGTCATGGTGCAGTTGCAGAAGCAGGGCGTCTTCGGGGACATCCGGAAGCTGCAGTCGCTCATCGCGGTGGCGCAGAAGGACGTCGTGGTCTCCGACGGATGGAATCTGCAGGAGTTCGCGCAGCAGGCCGGCCAGATCGCGGGTACCAACCTCACGTTCACGACGCTCCCCGTGCTCGGCTACTCGACGATCGACGAGCAGGCCGTGAACCTGGTGGACCCCAAGGCGATCCGCACCCAGGTGCAGAAGGCCTTCGGGCAGTCGGTGCCCGAGGGGGACTCGGACGAGTCGGCCTCGAGCACATCCACCGCCGGCGCGACGCCCGTCCCGAACCCGGTGGGCTACACGGCGCCGCGCGCCCCCGCCACCACGACGACGGCACCGTCGGCCACGGCCGGGCCGGTCCCGGACGCCGGGACCACGCTCCGCGGTGGCGAGATTCCCTGCGTCGACTGAGTCACGTGGCGGTAGCGTCACAGAGCGTTCCGATCCGACGAGTGTGAAGCAGGTGCAGATCATGGGTATGACCACGACCGGTGTTCGATTCGGGGCGGCGGTGCTCGCCGTCGCTGCGCTCACCCTGACCGGGTGCACGAAGCAGGGCGGCGATACCACCTGCGAGAACTACCAGAAGATGTCCGACGCGGATCAGCGTGAGCAGGTGACGAAGCTGTACAAGGACAAGCACAACGAGGAGCCCTCGGCGATCATCGTGAGCGGATTGCAGCAGCAGGCGATCGTCTACTGCAAGACCACGGGGAAGCCGGATTCGAAGATCAAGGAGATCCCGATCTCCTGATTCTCGACGACGAAAGGCGCCGACTCCCCGCAGGGAATCGGCGCCTTTCGTCGTACGGGCGGTCAGTACTGCGCGCAGGTGGAAGCGACCACACCGATCGTGTGATTGATCTTCCCCTCGTTCTGCGCGTAGTACGCCGCGAGCTGAGGGTTCTGCCGCCCCAGCTCGTGAATACGCGCCGTGCGCTCAGCCGGCGGCAGGGTGAGGATCCGCTCCGCCTCGGCTCGGCCGCCCGGGACCTGGTTCACGGCCGTGGCCGCCTCGGGTGCTACGGCCATCAGGGCGCGTTCCACCTGGCCGACGGTGCAGTTCGTCCCGGGGACGGGGTCCGACGGTGCCGCCTGCGCCATCGCGGCGGGGGCCAGGACGAGGGCGCCGGCTGCGCCGGTGGTAGCGGCGATCTTCCAACGAGTGAGCATGGTGTTCTCCTTTCGTCGTCGCCCGGTCGCATCGGTGGATGCCGGTCCGGGCCACCTCGCCGAACGTACCTGGGCCAAGCTGAAGTCAGCCGAAGAGAATTCATAGGCATTCACAGAAAAGGGATCCGTTGTGGCGGGGAATCGTGCTGTCGCCTGGATCTTTGTTCATGAGAATCGGTGAGGCGAATTCTCCGAAACAGTATCCTGTGTTGTGTTGTCTATTCCCGGGATTGCGTTGATCTGTGATAGCCGGGGCGAATCGGTTTCGT
Source organism: Tsukamurella sputi (assembly GCF_007858445.1). Lineage (GTDB taxonomy): Bacteria > Actinomycetota > Actinomycetes > Mycobacteriales > Mycobacteriaceae > Tsukamurella > Tsukamurella sputi. Next base: position 48,034 of record NZ_VIGV01000007.1, read on the forward strand.
GTCGAGCGCTGTTTCCGCGTCGGGCCAACCGCGCTTTCCTGTCCCTGCACCGTCACGACCAGTGCCCTTCGTGATCCTTTGGGATATGTTAAACATCATGAATCATGGTCATCGGATGGGGGCTGCGGCAACCCTCTCCTTCACGTTGCCGCTCGTCGCGGGCGTACTCCAGTCCGGGGCGGGCGGTCTGACCGCTGGCCTCGTGTCGAACATCCGCATCGATCTCGTGCTGGTCGGCCTGGCTGTCATCGCGCTGGGCGGGCTCGGCCTCCTAGCGCTCGGCCGCGGCGCCGCGATCCTGGGTTCTGTCGCCTCGGTGGCGTTCGGGCTCTGCGACATCGGTCTCATGATCGCGGGTGCATCGTTCCTCGCGGCGATCACGGGTGGCGATGTGCCGGGATTCGCGGTCGGCCTCGGCCGGGTGATGATGCTCGTCCTGGCCTTCGGTGCGTTCGCCTTCCTGATCCGCCTCGCCAATTACGCTCCCGACACCGGGCCCGAGGTCGACGGCGCACCGTCGGGTGAGATGTAACAGTTCCGGGGCGCTGTGCACTCCTACCTGGCGCGACGGTCGTGGACCGCGGAGAGCACGTGGCCCTGGTACACAGGAGTGATGATTGACGAGCGTGGCTCTGCGCCGAAACGCCGCCGCACGTGGCCGTGGATCGTTGGCGGGCTGGTGCTGGCTGTCATAGCGTGGAGCATGAGCTGAGCGACTGCCGGTGACTCGCGGTCGTTCTTGATGAGGGCGCAGCCCACCGTCGACGTCGAACACGGGGCGGATGAAGCGACGACCTGCTGGGATACCCAGTGCGCCCGGGGAGACTTGAACTCCCACACCCGGAGGTACTGGAACCTAAATCCAGCGCGTCTGCCAATTCCGCCACGGGCGCGTGCGGCAGCGAACGATTCTGCTGCGGCGCAGGTCACGATACCGGTATTCGGACACGAGCGGGTTGACGGGTACCGTCGAGGGCGTGAAACGTCGTCGCCATCGTCCCGCGCTGATCGCGTTCGTGGCGATCGCGGCGGTGGCGTTCCTGGCTCTCGGCTGGTGGCAATGGGGCCGGTTCGAGTCCACCGCGGGATCCGCGCGCAACCTCGGCTACGCCCTGCAGTGGCCGTTGTTCGCCGTCGCGGCCGTGTGGGGTTACCGCAGGTTCGTGCAGCTCGAGGATGAGGCCGAGCTGCAGGACCGACTCGTCGCCGAGGCTGAAAGCGAGGGCCCGCCGCTCGCGGCGGAACCCGAGGCCACCGAGCCGCGTTCCGTGGCGAAGGCCGCGGCCACGCTCACCGCGATCCCCGAGGGCTTCCTGCCCAGCCGGGCCACGACCGCATCGTCGAACCCGGACACCGCACCGGACGATCCAGCGCACGACGAGTACAACAAGCTCCTCGCCGAACTGGCGGGCAGCGAGCACACCGAGGAGAAGAAGTGACCGACGCACCCGCGCCGACGGCGGAGAAGCTGGCGGCCAAGCGCCGCGGCCAGGTGGCCAGCGCGCTCAAGCGCTACCGGTTCATGGCGAACTTCACCGGCTACTTCCTGCTCATCCTCTGTGCCGAGATGATCTACAAGTACCTGCTGGCGCCCGCTTTCGACTGGCCGATCCCGGGCTGGCTCGGCTTCATCGCGATCATCCACGGCTGGGGCTACTTCATCTACCTCATCCTGACCCTGGACCTCGGCGTCAAGGTGCGCTGGCCGGCGCCGCGCTTCCTGTTGACGCTGCTCGCGGGAACCATTCCGCTGCTCGGCTTCTACTTCGAGAAGAAGAACTCCGACGAGATCCGGGCGAAGTTCGACCTGTAGGTCCGCGAGAGACGACGAACGCCGCCCGCTCCCCGAAGGGAGTGGGCGGCGTTCTCCGTGGGGGAGTGGCTCAGGCGTAGATCGCGGCCACGTCGTCGGCGTACTTGTCCATGACGATGTTGCGCTTGACCTTGAGCGTCGGGGTGAGCTCGCCGCCCTCGATGGTGAAGTCCGTGGCCAGCACACTCCACTTCTTCACCTGCTCGGCCTTGGAGACCAGCGAGTTCGCGGTGGCCACCGCGGAACCGATCTCGGCGAGCAGGGTCTCGTTCGTCGCCGCCTCCTCGAGCGTCATCCCGGCGGGCAGGCCGTGCGCCGAGAGCCACCCCGGCAGGGCCTCCTGGTCGAGGGTGATCAGCGCGCCGACGAAGGGCTGCTTGTCGCCGAGGAGCATGGCCTGCGAGACGAGCGGATGCTGGCGCAGCGCGTCCTCGGTCTGCGCCGGCGCGATGTTCTTGCCCGCCGCGGTCACCAGGATCTCCTTCTTGCGGCCCGTGATCGACAGGTAGCCGTCGGCGTCCAGGGAACCGAGATCGCCGGTGTGGAACCAGCCGTCCCGGAGAGCATCGGCAGTGGCCTCGGGCAGGCCCCAGTAGCCGCCGAAGACGACCGGGCCGCGGAGCAGGATCTCGCCGTCCTCGGCGATCGCCACCTCATTGCCGGGGACGGGCCGTCCGACGGTGCCGACCCGCTGCTCGGTGGGGGTGTTGCAGGTGATGGCGGCGCTGGTCTCGGAGAGGCCGTAGCCCTCGTAGACGGTCACGCCGGCACCGCGGAAGAAGTGGCCGAGGCGCGCGCCGAGCGGGGCGCCGCCCGAGACGGCACAGGTGCAGTTGCCGCCGAGCGCCTCGCGGAGCTTCGAGAAGACGAGCTTGTCGAAGAGGGCGTGCTTGAGCTTGAGCACGAGTCCCGCGCCGCCGGTCTCCTGGGCCTTGCTGAACTCGATCGCCGTCTCGACGGCGGCGTTGAAGATCTTGCCCTTGCCGCCCTCCTCGGCCTTGGCGCTCATCGTGTTGTAGACCTTCTCGAAGACCCGGGGCACGCTGAGGATGTACGTCGGCTTGAGCTCGCCGAACAGCCCGGTCAGGTTCGACAGGTCGGCCGTGTGGGCGACGCGGATCGAGTGCTGCACCGCGGCCACCGAGATCGCGCGGGCGAAGATATGGGCCAGTGGCAGGAACATCACCGTGCTGGCGTTCTTCCCGGCCATCGTGTCGAGGCCCTCGTGGATGGCGTCGTACTCGCTGAGCAGGTTGTCGTGCGTGAGCACCACGCCCTTCGGCTTGCCCGTGGTGCCCGACGTGTAGACCAGGGTCGCCTCCGCTGCGGCCTCGACGGCGGTCGCGCGGGCGAGGTAATCCTCGTCCGTGACACCGGCACCGTCGGCCACGAGGGCGTCGACGAGGCCCTCGTCGATCACCCACACCTGCGTGCCCGCGGGCACGCCCTCGGCGATTCGGTCGGCGGTCGCGCGCGAGTCCGTGATGAGCGCGATCGACGCGGAGTCGGTGAGGATGTGCTCGACCTGCGCGGCCGAGTTCGACTCGTAGACCGCCACCGTCGAACCGCCGACGGACCAGTTGGCGTAGTCCAGGAGGGCCCACTCGTAGCGCGTCGGGCTCATGATCGCGATGCGGGTGCCCGCTTCGACCCCGCGGGCGATCAGGCCCTTGCCGACGGCCGTGATCTGCTCGTTGAACTGCGCGGCGGTCACGGGTGACCAACCGGAACCGGACGGGCGCAGGAACAGTTCCGTCGACGGTGCCGACGCGGCCAGCTCGCGGACCCGGGTGGTCAGGTTGTCGGACGGTGCGTGGGTCCGGGTCGGTTCCGTGGACTCGATGCGCAACTTCATCTCCTCATACAGATAGTGGAATGCCCACAACCTATCGGAGGATGTCCGAATCCGATAGTGTTTCGCGTGCGCGACGGATACCGCATATGCTGGGGAAACAATGTCTGATGAATTCGGTGCTGAGAGCACCGCCCCCGCCGCCGTCGTCAACGACGCGCAGGCTCCGGAGAACGAAGCCGAACCCGTGACCTTCCTCGACCTCGGTATCGATGAGCGCGTCCTGCGCGCACTCGCCGAGGTCGGCTACGAGAACCCGTCGCCGATCCAGGCCGCGACCATCCCGCCGCTGCTCTCCGGCAGCGACGTCGTGGGCCTCGCGCAGACCGGCACCGGCAAGACCGCCGCGTTCGCCGTGCCGGTGCTGTCGAAGATCGACGGTGCGAGCCGCAAGCCGCAGGCGCTGGTGCTCGCGCCCACGCGCGAACTGGCGCTGCAGGTCTCCGAGGCCTTCGGCAAGTACGCCGTGCACATGCCCGACATCACGGTGCTGCCCATCTACGGCGGCCAGAGCTACGGCGTGCAGCTGAGCGGGCTGCGCCGCGGCGCCCAGATCATCGTCGGTACCCCCGGCCGCGTGATCGACCATCTCGCGAAGGGCACGCTCGACCTGTCGAACCTCGAGTTCCTGGTGCTCGACGAGGCCGACGAGATGCTCACCATGGGCTTCCAGGAGGACGTCGAGCGGATCCTCGCCGACACCCCGGAGTTCAAGCAGGTCGCGCTGTTCTCGGCCACGATGCCGCCGGCGATCCGCAAGATCTCCAAGAAGTACCTGCACGACCCGGTCGAGGTCACCGTCAAGGCGAAGACGGCCACCGCGTCGAACATCACGCAGCGCTACCTGCAGGTGGCCCACCAGCGCAAGCTGGACGCGCTCACCCGCCTCCTCGAGGTGGAGGAGTTCGACGGGATGATCATCTTCGTCCGCACGAAGTCGGCCACCGAGGAGCTCGCCGAGAAACTGCGCGCCCGCGGGCACGCGGCCGCCGCGATCAACGGCGACATCGTGCAGGCGCAGCGCGAGCGCACGATCGGCCAGCTCAAGGACGGCAAGATCGACATCCTCGTGGCCACCGACGTCGCGGCCCGCGGCCTCGACGTGGAGCGGATCAGCCACGTCGTGAACTACGACATCCCGCACGACACCGAGTCCTACGTGCACCGCATCGGCCGCACGGGCCGCGCCGGCCGCAAGGGCGACGCGCTGCTGTTCGTGACGCCCCGCGAGCGGCACCTGCTGCGCGCGATCGAGAAGGCCACCCGGCAGCCGCTCACCGAGATCGGCCTGCCATCGGTGGAGGACGTCAACGCGCACCGCGTGGAGAAGTTCGGCGAGTCGATCACAGAGAACCTCACCAACGACCACCTGCAGCTGTTCCGCCGCCTCATCGAGGACTACGTGGGCGCCAACGACGTGCCGCTGGTCGACGTGGCCGCTGCGCTCGCCCTGCAGTCGCGCGACGGTGCCTCGTTCCTGCTCAAGCCCGACCCGCCCGAGCGCGAGCGCAATGCGCGCGACCGCAAGGACCGGGACTTCGGCGACCGGGACTCGCGCCCCGCGCGCGGCCGGGACCGTGACCGGGATCGCGATCGTGAACCGTCGACCCACCGCAAGACGGGGCGGCCGATGGTGCCGTACCGGATCGCGGTCGGGAAGCGGCAGCACGCCACCCCGTCGCAGATCGTGGGCGCCATCGCCAACGAGGGCGGACTGCGCCGCAGCGACTTCGGGCACATCAGCATCCGGCCCGACCACAGCATCGTCGAACTGCCCGACGACCTGGGACGTGACGTCTTCGACGCGCTCGAGCGCACCCGGATCTCCGGCCAGCTGATCAACCTGGAACTCGACCCCGGCGCACCGTCGGGCAGGCCCAGCGCGGGTAAGTCGCGGTTCCGGGCGGGTCGCAAGCGTTGACGACCCGGTCGGTGTTCGCTGACAGATGTATTAACCTTTAGTCAAGGTGTAGCTCGAACCGGGCGCGCCGACTGTCGGTTGCAGCCGACCCGAGAGACTCGAGGAGCGCATGACCGCCGCCGGTGACCAGGGCGACGGCCCCGGTGGCCGTCGGGATCGCGTCGTTCGTCTGCTCCAGTACCTGGACGAGCTGATCCGGTCGCGCTCGGTCGTGGCGCGGGATCTCGATGACCACCTCGCCGTGCTCCCGCTGACCGGCGAGGGCGCGCTGACGGACAGCTGGGATGCCGACGCGAAGCCGGGCGCCACGATCTTCACGGTGCCGCGCGACGACGCCCCGGACTCGCCGCACGCGCGGCTCCTCCGGATCTTCGACGAGTTGGCCGATCACCCCGAATCGGTCGAGCTGGTGCTGGCCTCGGGGCTGCTCACCGCCCGCGACGGCGACACCGCCATCCGGGCGCACCTGCTGACGCAGCCGGTGCTGCTCGAACGCGATCGTCGGGGCAAGCGGCTGACGGTCGTGCTCCCGCGCGACTCCGTTCCCCGCGTCGAGGACTCGCTGCTGCTCGCCGGCCTCCCGTCGTTCGATCTGTCCGGCTCCGCCGAGCTGCAGACCGCGCTGCGGGAGAACGCGCGCACCGTGCTCGACCCCGCGTGCCAGGCGTTCACGGAGAAGTGGCTCGGCGCCGCCACCGAGGGCGGGGCGGCGCACATCGAGTTCGCGCCCGCGCTCCTGCTGCGCACCCGCGGCTCCGCGCCGCTCCTCGGGTTCTACGACGCCATGAAGGCCGACGTCGCCGATCCCGACCGGGACGTGCCGATCGGGTTGGCGCAGTTGGTCGAGGCCGTCAGTTCCGACGAGCGGATCCGGCAGCTCGCCGCGGACGGCGCGATGAGCCCGCTCGAGCTGCTCGACGAGGCCTACTACGTACTGCCCTCGAACGTCGAGCAGCGGGACATCCTCGCGCACATGGGCGCCGATTCCGGCGTCGTCGTGGAGGGGCCGCCCGGCACCGGCAAGACGCACACCATCGCGAACCTGCTCGCCGCGCTCCTGGCCAAGGGGCAGCGGGTCCTCGTCGTCTCGGAGAAGGCCCAGGCCCTCGCCGTGCTCGAGGAGAAGCTGCCGCCCGACGTGCGCCAGCTCGTCGTCTCCGTCACCGACGTCACCAAGGACGGCTCCGCCTCGCTCGCGGCGTCCGTCACCGAGATCGCCACGCGCAAGTCCACCTATTCCGAGGCCCTCGCCGACGCCGAGATCCGCGACCTGCGCGCCAAGCGGGACCGGGCCGTCGAGCGGCGCGAGGAACTCGTCCGCCAGGTCTGGTCGCTGCGCACCGCCGAGAGCGAGGACTCCGACTGGGTGGCCTCCGCCTACTCGGGCAAGCCCGCCGAGATCGTGGCCCAGGTCCGACGGGACGCCGACAAGTACTCCTGGCTGCCGGGGCCGGTCGACGGCGCCGTACCGCCGCTCGACACCCGCGAGTTCGACCGGCTCATCGCGCTGCTCCGCCGCAACGACGAGCTGTTCTCCCGTCGTCTGGCCCACAACCTGCCGGACCTGTCCGAGATCCCCGACGCGGACGACCTCGAGTCGCTCTGCGCGACCCTCGCCGATTCGCCGCTCGCCGGAGCCGAGAGCGGCGCCCTGACGCACGTCCTCGGCGGCGTCGACGCCGACCGGCTGACGGTGATCCGCGCCCGGGCGGACCTGATCCACGAGCTCGTCGATCGGGTGCGCAGGTACCCGCCGTCGGCGCAGCTGCTCGCCGAGGACATGCTCATCGGCGACCGGGCCCACCTCGCGACGCGGCTGACCGGGCTCGAGGAGCAGATCGCCACCGCACGCAACGCCGACGGCGAGCTCGAGGGCGTCGTGGTCGAGCTCAGCGACACCCCGGATGCGAACGATCGCGCCGCGATCGACGACTACGCGCGCTACCTCGCGATGGGCAACGAGCCGCGCAAGCGGTTCCGCAAGCCCGAGCAGAAGCAGTTCGAGGAGACCGGCCTCGGCATCGTCGTCGACGGTGTCGAGGGCGCCGACAAGGCGCATCTGCGGGCCGCCTCCCAGCACCTCAAGGTGGAGGACGTCATCGGCCGCGTGGGCGACGTGCTGCGCGCCCTCGGGCTGGAGGCGCCCGCCACCGACCCGTCGGGACGGACGTCCACCCGCAGCCGCAGCGAGCGGCTCAGCCAGGCGGCCGACCAACTCCTGCGGGCGCGCACCGTCGTGCGGCTCGTGGCGGAGCGGGACCGCCTGGTCGAAGCGATGCAGGCCCTCTCCGAGCACGCGCCGCGCCCCAAGGACCTCGCCGAGACAGACAGCACCGCCCGCCAGGTGATCGCGATCTCCGCGGCGGCCGGTGCCCGGGACGCGCACAGCAGGCTGGACGCCGTGCGGGTCCAGGTCCAGGAGATCGTCGAGCGCGGGCCCTCACCCGAGGGTGACGCCCTCGTCGCCGCGCTGCGCCAGTACCGGTACGGACCGATCCGCGACGCCCGTCGTGCCTGGGACGCGGCCCGTGCCGACCGGGACGACCGTGGCGCGCTCGATCTGCTCGCGCTGCGCCTGCGCACCAAGGCGCCCGCTCTCTTCGACCTCGTCGCCCGCACCGCGGACGACCCCGTGTGGGACGTGCGGGTGCCCGAGCTGGCCGCCGCCTGGTCGTGGCGCCGGGCGGTCTCCTGGGCCGCCTCGCGCGTGCACCCCGGCGACGACGCCCAGCTCGAGGCCGATCTGCAGGCCGCCGAGCAGGACGTCGCGCACTACACCACCCGCATCGCGACGGCGAGCGCGTGGCGGCAGTGCCTGCGCCGCATGACCTTCGACGAGATCCAGGCGCTGCACGCCTATCGCGATCACGTCGCCTCGATCGGACGCGGCTCCGGCCGGCACGCGGAGCGGTTCCGCGTCGCGGCGCGCGAGGCCATGCGCCAGGCGCAGTCCGCCGTCCCCGCCTGGATCATGCCGATCTCGCAGGTCGTCGCGTCGATCTCGCCGGAGCGCAACGCCTTCGACGTGGTGATCGTCGACGAGGCCAGCCAGGCCGACATCACGAGCTCCTTCCTGCTCTGGCTCGCGCCGCGCGTGATCGTCGTGGGCGACGAGAACCAGTGCGCGCCCTCGTCGTTCACCGGCGTCAACCTCGACGACGTCTTCGCCCGGCTCGATGCGCAGCTGCCCGACATCCCGCCGTATCTGCGGGACTCGCTCACGCCGCGCTCCAGCCTGTTCACGTTGCTCCGCACGCGGTTCGGGCACACCGTCCGGCTGCGCGAGCACTTCCGGTGCATGCCGGAGATCATCGACTTCTCCTCGCGCCAGTTCTACAGCGACGCCCCGCTGATCCCGGTGCGGCACTACGGCGCCGACCGCCCCGTCCCGCTCCGCGTGACGCACGTGCCGAAGGCGAAGGTCGTGGGCGAGGGCGCCCGGATCAGCAACCCGACGGAGGCGCAGGCCATCGTCGACCAGCTGGTGCGGTGCTTCGCCGACCCGCTGTACGCCGGGCGCACCTTCGGCGTCATCGCGCTGCAGGGCCAGGGCCAGGTCGACGAGCTCTACCGGCGCCTGCGCGAATCGATCGACCCCGACGAATGGGACGCCCGCCGCCTGCGCGTGGGCACGCCGCCCGATTTCCAGGGCGACGAGCGGGACGTGATGATGCTGTCCATGGTCGTCGCACCGGACTACCGCTTCCGCGCCCTGACCGGCCGCGACTTCCAGCGCCGCTTCAACGTGGCCGCGTCCCGGGCGCGGGATCAGATGTGGCTGTTCACCTCGGTCGACGAGTCCGACCTCAAGAGCGCCGATCTGCGGGCGTCGTTGCTGCGCTACGTCACCCGCGCCGATGTCGAGGTGGCGCAACCGATGCCGGTGGACGTGCCGGCGGACCGTCGCGTCGAGCCCTTCGACAACCTCTTCGAGCAGCAGGTCTTCGCACGGCTGCGCGACATGGGCTACCACGTCAACCCGAAGGTCGTGGTGAACAACCGCGCCATCGACCTCGTGGTCACCGGAGAGCAGGGCAAGCTCGCGGTCGAGTGCGACAGTGCGGATTTCGCGTCGACGCCCGAGCAGGCCCGGTCCGACATCGAGCGGGAACGGGAGCTGCGACGGTGCGGCTGGGAGTTCGTCCGCGTCCGCGAGTCGGTCTACGCCACGGACCCCGACGCCGCGATGGCGGTCGTGGTGAAGGCGCTGGACCGCCGCGGCGTGCACCCGCTGACCCTGCAGCGCGCGCTCACCGTCGGTGAGCGCGCCTCCGACGGGTCCGTGGAGGTGTGGGAACCCGTCGGGCTCGACATCGACACGGAGTAGCGAGGGCAGCGCCGCGGATGGTCAGGAGCGGGAGTACTCCGAAGCGCGGCGCACCAGGTCGGGATCCGGACGCACACCCGTGTACAGCACGAATTGCTCCGCGGCCTGCAGCGCGATGACCTCGGCGCCGGTGATGACCCTCGCCCCGGCGGCACGCCCCGCACGGATCAGCGGGGTCTCGGGCGGCATCGCGACCACGTCGAAGACGGTGTCCGCCGCGTCGATCAGCGGCGCGGGGAAGGAGAGGTCGTCGGCCGCGGGGCCGCCCTCCATGCCGACCGGCGTCGCGTTGACCAGGACCCGCGAGGCGTCGGGCGGCGCGCTCGCGTGGCGGAAGCCGTAGAGCCCCGCGAGCGCGGAGCCGGTCTCCGCGTTCCGCGCGACGACGGTGACGTCGGTGCAGCCGTGATCGCGGAGCGCGGCCACGACGGCCTTCGCCATCCCGCCCGAACCGCGCACCGCGACGGGCGATGCCGGATCGACGCCGTGCGAGCGCAGGAGCGATGCGACAGCGGCGTAGTCGGTGTTGTGGGCGTGCAGCACACCGTCCTCGTTGACGATCGTGTTCACCGAGTCGATGGCCGTCGCCGACGGTTCCATCACGTCGGCCAGGTCGATGACGGCCTCCTTGAAGGGCATCGAGATCGCGCAGCCCCGGATCCCGAGCGCTCGGACGCCGCCGATCGCCGCGGGGAGGTCGGTCGTGCTGAAGGCCTTGTAGATGTAGTTCAGCCCCAGCTCGCGGTACAGGTAGTTGTGGAACCGGGTGCCGATGCTGCTGGGCCGGCCGGACAGCGACATGCAGAGCACGGTGTCGCGGTCCGGCATCGCGATCGAATCGTTCACCCCGTCGAGGTTAGTCCCGGGGCGCGCTGCACCGTCGGCGGCATGATCGGTGTCATTCCGGGGCTTTGGTGATGGCGAGGGAGGCGAACGCGATGGCGCGGTCGCATTCCGCCACGTTGCCGGGGGAGGGCTTCGACGATGCAACGATGGTGGTGACGATGGCGAATTCGGAGGCGAAGTTGGCGACGCAATAGTCGTTCTCGATAGCGACGGCGAGGGGGCGACCGTGCACCACCCTGTCAGGCTGCCAGGGCATCGAGCTCATGTACTTCTTGTACTCGGGCAGCGTCATTTCGCGGCCGACGATCTGCGAGTATTCGCCGCCGCCGCGGGCTGCGGTGTAGTCGTTGGCCCGCCAGCGGCAACCGCGGTAGTTGGGGTAGTCGATCTGGGCGGCGTCGCCGCGGGTAGCTGGGTTGATGCCCAGCGCTTGGAGTTCGGCATCGGTGTACGCACTGCAGGGCTCGAACGTGGTGCCGTCGGTGCGGTCGTTGGTCCGACCCTGGATCGTCGGGGTGAACGGGAGGGGCTTGACCGATGTGCGCGGCGATCTGAGCGGGGACGATGCCTCGCCCGGGATCTGGGACGCGCAACTAGCCACGAGCAGGAGCCCCGTCACGAGAGGCAGGATGCGCCGCACCTCAACCGCCGATCAGGCGGCGGATCTCGGCTTCGCTGGTGCCCTCGGTGCGCAGGAGTTGCCGCCCGATGTCGCGGAGCGCGTCCGCGATCGCGCGGGCGTCGGCGGCCTGAGCCCGCATCGAGTTGTACAGCGAACGGTCGTGTTCGTATGCGCCGAGGCGGATGTTGTGGGTGGCGGCCTCGCCCTCGACCGTCGGACCGAGGTTGTTCTGCTGACCAACCTCACGAAGGCTATACGCTGCGCTATCGACTCGATTCGCATGACGTTCGAAGGCACGGGCGAGTTGCTCCTGCGGGTTGCCGTCGGAGACCATGTTCGGGCGATCCTGGATCGCCACGCGGGCCAGCGCCATCATCCGGTCGAGGTCCTCGTCAGCCATGCGCGTGCCCTTCCCATGGACGTCGTCCGCAGGCGTCCCTATGAATTGGACGCATCAGCTCGGCGATCGGTTCCCAGCGGGCCGTGATCCGAGGGAACCGGACGGCGGCCTGGTGCGTCCAATGGGTATGAGCGGTTTTCGCGAGGTCGGCAGCACGGATGTCAGCGGGATGTCCGCAGCGGAGATCCGTGCGCTCGCACGGGCGATCTCGGGCGGGGGAGTCGAGGCGGATGCGCGCGCCGTCGGACAGACCGGGGCGACGCACGTGTTGAGCATCGCCGAGCTGGAGCGCGACATCGGCGTGATCGCGCCGAAGTGGACGGGGGAGGCGGCGGAGGAGAGCTACCTTCAGGCCGGCCGTTTCGTCCGGTCGTCGGCCGAGTTGGGGCTGGAGTTCGGGCGGACCGTCAAGCAGCTCACCGGCCTCTCCAGGACGGCGTACACGACGAACCAGCGATTCAGCGACCTCGCTGACTACTCTGAGCGCGGGAGTCGGAGCAACGACCGCGTCGGGGCCAGGGTCGCGGCGGAACTCCGGTCGATGTACACGGTGCCGGTGCGTGCGGATGCGAGCACGATGCCTCTCGGCGCGGAAGTGGCCAAGGTCCGCTACGACTTCAGGCCCTGGCAGCAGTGGGGTGACAAGGCCCCCGACAGCGCCCCGGTGGAGTACAACCCGCCGGGAGGCGGGACCGGCGACGGCTCGGGCGGGGGTGACGCCGGCGCCGGGGACGCGACGGCGGAGCCCGATGCGACGACCTCCGACGCGACGACCTCTGATGACACCCGCGCGACCGGCACGACGGCCGACGACGCGGCTACCGGCGCCGCGTCCGCACAGCAGGCCGGCACCGACCCGGGCACCGGAACGGGATCGAGCGGCACCGGGACCGGTACGGACTCGTCGGCGGGTGGGGGGAACGACACCCCGTCGGGCGATCCGACGGGCTATGACCGGTCCGACGACGACCCGGCGGCCGATGTCGAGCAGCCCACGTCGTTGCTCTCGCCGGCTGCGTCGGTCCCCGTCGGCGCGGGCGGCCGGGGCGCGGGCGTGAGCGGCGTGCGCGGAGGTGCGGGTCAGGTCGCCTCGCCGCTGGGGATGCGGCAGGAGACCGCTGTCGCCCGATCGACGCCCGCGCCGTCCGGCGCCGGTGCCACGAGCAGCGGGGCGCGCCCGTCGGGGCCCTTCGGTGCGCCCGCCGCCGGGGCGGGCGGACAACGCGGGCAAGGGAACGGCCGCCACCGTGTTCCGGCGTACCTCATCGATCGGCAGAACGGGGAGGAGCTGGTCGGTGATCTCCCGCTCGTGGGGCCTGGGGTGATCGGTCAGTGGAAGCCCGACGGTCCGCCGGACGCTCCGCGAACGGCCCCACCGCCGGCTAAGGCCGCGCCGCGCCCACGCTGACGGCGGCGACGAGCGCGGGCAGCGTCGTGGCGGCGGTGCCCCGCCAGTGGTACGAGGCGGAATCGCTGAGCGGCGTGATCTCGGGGTTGATCTCGATCACCGGGATGCCGGCGGCGAGCGCGGTCTCGGGGAGACGTGCCGCGGGATAGACGATGCCCGACGTGCCGATCACGAGCACCACGTCGGCCATCAATACCGCCGCCTCGGCGCGGCTCCACGCGTCCAAAGGCAGCGCTTCGCCGAACCAGACGATGCCGGGGCGGACGCGGGAGAGGCACTGCATGCACGTCGGCGGGGTCGCGCGGAGCTGCGGCGAGACGTCGGCATCGTCGGGAAGGAAGGCGTCGGCCCCGTCGTACCGGGCCCCGCAGTGCTCGCACCGCGGCTCGAACAGGCTGCCGTGCAGGTGCGAGAGGACGCGGGAACCCGCGCGCTCGTGCAGGTCGTCGACGTTCTGCGTGACGATCGAGACCGTCCGGTTCGCGGCCAGTTCGGCGAGGGCGAGGTGCCCCGCGTTCGGATCGGACTGCCGCGCGACGTGCGCGCGCCACTGGTACCAGCCCCAGACGAGTTCGTGATCGCGGTTCCAGCCGTCGACGGAGGCGATGGCCTCGGGGTCGTACTGCTCCCACAGGCCGGTCTGCGCCTCGCGGAAGGTGGAGATGCCGGATTCCCGGCTCATCCCCGCGCCGGTGAGCACCGCGACCGACTCGGCGGAGCGCACCTGCTCCACCACCTCGACGGGTACATCGGACCGGTCGGAGGGGTGCGTTCCGGGCTGCATCGGCTCAGCCTACCGAGGCCCGACGGGGCGATCGGAAAGGTAACGATTCGATAACAACTGCTACTCGCGGGAAACATCGGTGATCGCCGTCACGCGCTCCCAGACCTGCGTGGATTCATGGGTGTATCGGCATTCGGATACACCCGTGAATCGATATGCCCAAGCTACTCGCCGGTATACCCACTGGTTACATCTTCGCACGTCAGAGGTAGTGCCAATCCTGTGGTCTCATGGAATACGGGTTTTCCGCGGGCCTGCCGCGGACGTGCCGTCATGCGGCGCGCAGCGAGCTGATCCGAGGGAGATTCATGACTGTCGACGACTTCGTCACCGCGAATGCACGCACCGCGAAGGGACCGCGGAACAACGACGCACTGGTGGACAGGTTGGCAGCAGGGGAGCAGTACGCACTCACCTTCGGCGGGCAGGGCGGCCCGTGGCTGCCGGGTCTCGTCTCGCTCCTCGAGCAGACCGGTCTCGCCGATGATCCCGAGTACCGCGAACTCTTCGACGGCTTCGTCGCGCGCGCCGACAGCGTGCTCGAGCCCGTCCGCGCCGAACTGCTGCGCGCGCAGGCGCTGACCTTCGACCCGATGCGCTGGCGCGATGCGTCGATCGCCGCCTCCGAGGCCGAGACCACCGACGACGAGGCCGAGGATGCGGGTCAGGCCGCCGCACCCGCGTCGCGCCGGCTGCTCGCGCCCCAGGTCGAGGGCGCCGTGTTCTCCGTGCCCGGCGTGCTGTTCGCGCAGCTCGTCGCCCTGTACGGGCTGGAGGCCCAGGGGCTCGACCCGTGGGACGTGCCGCCCGTGGCCGCCATCGGCCACTCCCAGGGCCAACTCGCCGTCTCCGCCTTCGCCTCCCGTGGCAACGAGGGTGATCTGCTCGCGATCGCGCGCCTCATCGGCGCCGCGGGGCGTGTCGTCGCCCGCCGCAAGGGCCTCGTCGCTCTCGGCGGCGCCACCCCGATGATGGCGGTCACCGGCGTCCGTCAGGACAAGCTGGAGTCGCAGCTCGCGGACTTCACCGCCACCGTCGCCTTCGACGCCTGCGGCCCGGTCCTCGCGGTCCGCAACAACCGCAACTCCTTCGTGCTCACCGGCACCCCCAAGCTGCTCGCGGGCTTCCGCGAGTTCTGCGAGTCGGTCGCCGAGGCCGAGGAGGAGCAGCGCAAGGAGAAGCTCACCGGCGGCGCCGCCTTCGCCCCGAAGTTCGAGGACGTCGCGGTCGACATCGGCTTCCATCACCCGGCGCTCGCCGAGGGCGTCGCCCTGGTCACCGAGTGGGCCGAGCGCTGCGGCCTCGACGCCGAGGTCGCCGGCCGCCTCGCCGCGGCCGTGCTCGTCGAGCAGGTCGACTGGGTCGCCGACGTCGAGGGCGCGATCGCCAAGGGCGCCCGCTGGCTGATCGACCTCGGCCCGGAGGACATCGCCACCAAGCTCTCCGCCGCGCCCGCTCGTGGTCGCGGCGTGGGTCTCGTGCCCGCCACCACCCTGCGCGGTGCGCGCAACCTCTTCTCGCCCGGCGGCGTCCCCGAGCTGCCGCTGGCCTGGTCGGAGTTCTCGCCCCGCCTCGTCTCCCTCCCGGACGGCCGCACCGTGCTGTCCACCCGCTTCACCGAGCTCACCGGTCGCAGCCCCATCCTGCTCGCCGGCATGACCCCGACGACGGTCGATCCCGGCATCGTCGCCGCGGCCGCGAACGCCGGCCACTGGGCCGAGCTCGCCGGCGGCGGCCAGGTCACCGAGCCGATCTTCGCGGACAACATCGCCAAGCTCACCGACCTCCTCGAGCCCGGTCGCGCCGCCCAGTTCAACTCGCTCTTCCTCGACCCTTACCTGTGGAAGCTGCAGCTCGGCGGCAAGCGGATCGTGCAGAAGGCGCGTGCGGCCGGCGCCCCGCTCGACGGCGTCATCATCACCGCCGGCATCCCCGAGCTGGAGGAGGCCACGGCCCTCGTCGAGGAGCTCACCGAGGCCGGCATGCGCCACGTCGCCTTCAAGCCCGGCACCGTCGAGCAGATCCGCCAGGTGGCGCGCATCGCCGCCGAGGTACCGCAGTACCCGGTGATCGTGCACGTCGAGGGCGGCAAGGCCGGCGGCCACCACTCCTGGGAGGACCTCGACGAGCTGCTGCTCGTGACCTACGCCGAGCTGCGCGACCGCAACAACGTCGTGCTCGCCGTCGGCGGCGGCATCGGCACGCCCGAGCTGGCGGCCGAGTACCTGTCCGGCGAGTGGTCGCGCAAGTACGGTGCCCCCGCGATGCCGGTCGACGGCATCCTCGTCGGCACCGCGGCCATGGCGACCCTGGAGGCCACCACCTCCGACGACGTCAAGCGCCTCCTCGCCGAGATCCCCGGCACCCCCGACTGGATCGGTGCGGGCCACGCGGGTGGCGGCATGGCCTCGGGCCGCAGCCAGCTCGGCGCCGACATCCACGAGATCGACAACACCGCGTCCGCGTGCGGCCGCCTGCTCGACGAGGTCGCGGGCGACGCCGACGCCGTCGCCGAGCGCCGCGACGAGATCATCGCCGCGATGGCCGGTACCGCCAAGCCATACTTCGGCGACGCCGACGCGATGACCTACGCCCAGTGGCTCGAGCGCTACCTCGAGCTGTCGGTCGGCACCCGCGAGCAGGTCGCCACCGCCGATCCGAACCGCTTCGGCGACTACGGCTGGCTCGACATCACGCACCAGGACCGCTTCCTGTCGATGCTGCACCGCGCCGAGGCCCGCCTCGCCGAGGAGGACCGCGGCCCGATCGAGACCGCGTTCGCGGACGTGGCCGCCACCGACGACGCCTACGCCGCCCTCGACCGGCTGCTGCAGCGCTACCCGGAGGCCTCGTCGACCCGACTGCACCCCGCGGACGTGCCCTTCTTCGTCTCGCTGTGCCGCACCCCCGGCAAGCCGGTCAACTTCGTCCCCGTCGTCGACAAGGACGTCCGCCGCTGGTGGCGCTCCGACTCGCTGTGGCAGGCGCACTCGCCGCGCTACTCCGCCGACGAGGTGTGCATCATCCCCGGCCCGGAGGCCGTCGCCGGCATCACCCGCGTCGACGAGCCCGTCGGCGACCTGCTGAACCGCTTCGAGGCCGAACTGGTGCGCCGTCGCCTCGGCGCGGGCGATTCCCCGCAGGCCGTCGCCGGCCGTCGCGTCGTGCCGGACGTCGAGTCCGTGCCGCTGGCGCGGGCCCTCGCCGCGACCAACATCCTCTGGGCCGGCCGTCTCGTGCACAGCCCCATCGCCCGTCTCGGTGCCGGCAGCACCTGGACCGTCGACGGCGACTCGGCCCTGCACTCCGGCACCGGCGCACGCCTGTCCGTGACCGGCCCGAACGCCGTCGTCCTCGAGATCCCCGTGTCGGGCACCGATCTCGTGATCCCGATCCAGGTTCCGGACAGCTGCGCCGACGGTGGCGTCCCCGTCATCGAGCTCGGCGAGGCCAGCACGGCCATGTCCAAGCTCGTGGCCCTGGCCGCCGCCGGCGACCTTCCGCAGGTGGCGGACGGTGCCGCGACCATCGACTTCGAGTTCCGCGCCGAGGACGCCGCCGACCACGCGGCCATCACCGCGGACAGCCTCCCCGTGGGTCTGTCGGCCCTGTACGGCGACGAGCAGCTCGCCGTGCCGGACGCCTTCGTCGGCCTGTGCTGGCCGGCCTCGTTCGCCGTGGTCGGCGCCGCCACCACGGCCGAGGGACGCCCCGTCGTCGAGGGCATGCTCGACCTGGTCCACCTGGACCACGCGATCGAGCTGGCCACCAACCCGACGCCGGGCGCCTACCGCGCCACCGCGCGCCTCGAGGACGTGACCGCCACCGATATCGGCACCGTCGTCACCGTCGGCATCGACGTCCGCTCCCCGGGCGCCGACGCCCCCGCCGTCGTCATGACCGAGCGCTTCGCGATCCGCGGCCGCACCGGCGACGCCGAGCTGGCCGACCCGCAGCCCGCGGGCGGCGCGCGCGGCGAGACCGCCACCGAGACCCCGCGCAAGCGGCTCCGCCAGGCCGTCGTGAACGCCCCGCAGGACATGAGCGGCTTCGCCGCCGTCTCGGGCGATCACAACCCGATCCACACCTCGCAGGTCGCCGCCAGCCTGGCCGGTCTGCCCGGCCCGATCGTGCACGGCATGTGGCTCTCGGCCGCCGCGCAGCAGGTCGCCTCCGCCTCCAACGGCGACGTGATGCACCGCAAGATCCGTGGCTGGACCACCCGCTTCCTGGGCATGGTCCTCCCGGGCGACGAGGTGCAGTTCACCGTCGAGCGCGTCGGCATCGACCGCGGCGGCGAGCTGCTCGAGATCACCGCGCGGGTCGGCGACGACCTGGTGATGGCCGCCTCGGCCGTGGCCTTCCCGGCCGTCACCGCGTACGTCTTCCCCGGCCAGGGCATCCAGGGCAAGGGCATGGGCCTGAGCCAGCGCTCGCGCAGCAAGGCCGCCCGCGAGGTCTGGGACGCCGCCGACGCGCACACCCGCGAGAACCTCGGCTTCTCCATCCTCGCGGTGGTCCGCGACAACCCGCTGTCGATCCGGGCGAACGGTACGGTCTACAGCCATCCCGACGGTGTGCTGTACCTGACCGAGTTCACCCAGGTCGCGATGGCGACCGTGGCGTGCGCGCAGCTGGCCGAGCTCACCGAGATCGGTGCCCGCGTGGACGATCCGATCATCGCGGGTCACTCCGTCGGCGAGTACAACGCGCTGGCCTCGGCCGGCGTCCTGCCGCTCGGCACCATCCTCGAGACCGTCTTCCACCGCGGCCGCATCATGCAGCAGCTGGTGCCCCGCGACGAGGACGGCCGCAGCCCCTACTCCATGGCGGCGCTGCGCCCCGAGCTCTTCGACGTCGACGACGCCGAGCTCACCAACTGGGTCGAGGGCAACCTCGAGGGTGCCGACGAGTTCGCCGAGATCGTGAACCTCAACCTGCGTGGCGCGCAGTACGTGGTGGTCGGCAACGCCGCCGGCCTGGCCGCGCTGGAGAAGGCGATCGCCGAGCGCACCGGCAGCCCGAAGGCATTCCAGCTGGTGCCCGGCATCGACATCCCGTTCCACTCGTCGGTGCTGCGCGACGGCGTGCCCGAGTTCGCGGCGCGCCTGCAGGAGCTGGTGCCCGCCGAGTTCGACTACACCAAGCTGGTCGGCAAGTACCTGCCGAACCTCGTCGCCCGCCCCTTCGAGCTGACGGCCGACTTCGCGCTGTCCATCCTCGACGTGGTGCCGAGCGAGCCGGTGCGCGAGCTCGTCGCCGACTGGGAGCGCGCCGCCGCGCACCCGATGCAGACGGCGCGCACGCTGCTCATCGAGCTGCTGGCATGGCAGTTCGCGAGCCCCGTCCGGTGGATCGAGACGCAGGATCAGCTGCTCATCGACACCGATCACGGTGGCCTCGGCGTGGAGCGCTTCATCGAGGTGGGCCTCGCGTCCGCCCCGACGCTCGCGAATCTCGCCAGCCGCACGCTGGCCCTGGCCTCGTACCAGCGCGCCGCCGCGACCGTGCTCAACGCCGAGCGCGATGCGGCCAAGGTCTTCGCGACTGACGAGGACACCCCGGAGGACGACGGTGCCGACGCGGCCGAGGATGCGGCGCCCGCCGCGGCTCCCGTCGCCGCGGCTCCGACCGCCGCCCCGGTGGCGACCGCGCCGTCGGGTGGCCCGCGCCCGGCCGACCTCGGCTTCGACGCCGCGGACGCCACGCGCGCCATGATCGCGATCTGGACCAAGATGCGTCCGGATCAGCTGGAGAAGACCGACACCATCGAGACCCTGTGCGACGGCGTGAGCTCGCGCCGCAACCAGCTGCTGCTCGACCTGGGCTCGGAGCTCAACCTGGGCGCCATCGACGGTGCCGCGGAGGCCGACCTGCCGACGCTGGCGACCACCGTCACCAAGCTGGCGCGCACCTACAAGCCGCTCGGCCCCGTGCTGTCGGAGACCGTCGGCAACCAGTTGCGCAAGCTGCTCGGCTCCACCGGCAAGCGCCCCAACTACATCACCGAGTACGTGACCGGCACGTGGGAGCTGGGCCCGGGCTGGGCGCAGCACACCGTGCTGGCGCTGGCCACCGGCACCCGTGAGGGCGCCTCGGTCCGCGGCGGCGATCTCGCGACGCTGCTGGACGGTCCGGTGTCCAACGCGGCCGCGCTCGACGCGCTGATCGACCGCGCGGTGGCCGAGGTCGGCGCCGCGCAGGGCGTGCCCGTGGGCAAGCCTTCTGCCGGCGGCGGGGGCGGCGGCGCGACCGTCGACGCCGCGGCGCTCGCCGAGTTCACCTCCGCCATCACGGGCGAGGACGGCGCGCTCGCCGCGTCGGCCCGCGTGCTCCTGCAGAAGCTGGGGCTCGAGAAGCAGGAGAGCGGCCTGCCCGCGCTCGACGACGAGTCGGAGCGGCTCGCCGCGCTGATCGCCACCGAGCTGGGTGACGACTGGACCAGCGCCGTCGCGCCGGCCTTCGACGCGAACAAGGCCGTCCTCCTGGACGACCGCTGGGCCAGTGCCCGCGAGGACCTGCTCCGCGTGTGGAACATGGATCCGTCGACCTTCCCGACCTACAGCAAGCACATCCTGGAGACCGCGAAGGGTGCCGGCCCGGCACTGGTCAGCCAGGCCAAGTGGTGGGAGAAGAAGGCCACCGCGGCCGGACGGCCGGAGCACGCTCGTGCGTACGCCTTCCTCTCCGGACTCGCGGAGTCGACCCCCGAGCCGGGCGTCTACGCCGGCGAGGTGGCCGTGGTCACGGGCGCATCGGCCGGCTCGATCGCCGGTGCCGTCGCCGCGCGGCTGCTGGCCGGCGGCGCGACCGTCATCGCCACCACGAGCCGCCTCGACGAGAAGCGCCTCAACTTCTTCAAGGAGCTGTACCGCACCAGCGCCCGCACCGATGCGGCGCTGTGGGTGGTGCCCGCCAACATGGCGAGCTACGCCGATGTCGACGCACTGACCGCGTGGATCGGGGAGCGCCAGGCCGAGACGGTCGGCCCCTACACGGTGGTGCACAAGGAGGCGCTGGTCCCGACCATGCTCTTCCCGTTCGCGGCGCCCAGGGTCTCGGGTGACATGTCCGACGCCGGCCCGCGCGCCGAGCTCGAGATGAAGATCCTGTTGTGGTCGGTGGAGCGGCTCATCGCCGGCCTGGCGTCCATCGGCAAGGACGTCGATCTGGCCTCGCGGCTGCACGTCGTGCTCCCGGGTTCGCCCAACCGCGGCATGTTCGGCGGCGACGGAGCGTACGGCGAGTCGAAGGCCTCGCTCGATGCGCTCGTCACCCGCTGGAACGCCGAGAAGTCCTGGTCGGAGCGCGTCACCCTGGCCCACGCCATCATCGGCTGGGTCCGCGGCACGGGCCTCATGGGCGGCAACGACCCGCTGGTCGAGGCCGTCGAGGCGGCCGGCGTGCGCACCTGGTCGACGTTCGAGATGGCCGACAAGCTGCTCGCCAACGCGAGCGCCGAGGCGCGGGAGCGGGCCGCGACGGCACCGCTGTTCGACGATCTCACCGGCGGCCTGGGCGGCGTCAATCTCGATATGAAGGCCCTCGCAGAGCAGGCCATGGAGGCCCGTCTCGCGGAGGCGGCGGAGGGCGACGACGAGGGCACCATCGCGGCCCTGCCGGGTGCCCCGGTCGCGACCCTGGGCGATCCCGACTGGGGCTCGATCGAGGCCCGGCCCGAGGACATGGTCGTCATCGTCGGCGCCGGCGAGGTCGGCCCGTACGGCAGCTCGCGCACCCGGTTCGAGATGGAGGTCGACGAGAAGCTCTCGGCGGCCGGCGTCGCCGAGCTGGCGTGGGTGACCGGCATGATCACCTGGGAACAGGACCCCGAGCCGGGCTGGTACGACGCCGAGTCCGGTGAGCTGGTGCCCGAGGCCGAGCTGGCCGACAAGTACCACGACGCGGTCGTGGAGCGCTGCGGCATCCGCGAGTTCAGCAACGACGGCGACATCGTCGATCAGACGGCGCCGCTGCTGGTCTCGGTGTTCCTGCCGGAGGACATGTCCTTCGTGGTGGCGAACGAGGCGGAGGCCCGGGCCTTCGTGGACGCCGATCCGGAGAACACCCGCGCGGTGCCGATGGAGTCCGGCGAGTGGAACGTCACCCGCAAGGCGGGCACGGAGATCCGGGTGCCGCGCCGCACCAAGCTGCTGCGCAGCGTGGGCGGACAGGTGCCGGACGGTTTCGACCCGACGCACTGGGGCATCACGCCGGAGATGGTCGAGTCGGTCGACCGGCTCGCGATCTGGAACCTGGTCGCCACCGTCGACGCCTTCATCTCCGCGGGCTTCGAGCCGGCCGAGCTGATGGAGTACGTGCACCCGTCGCACGTGGCGAACACACAGGGCACGGGCATGGGCGGCATGAGCTCGATGCGCGACCTGTTCATCAACACCCTGCTGGGTGAGCCGAACCAGAACGACATCCTGCAGGAGGCCCTGCCGAACGTCGTGGCCGCGCACGTGGTGCAGAGCTACGTGGGCAGCTACGGCGCGATGATCCACCCGGTCGCGGCGTGCGCCACGGCGGCGGTCTCCGTCGAAGAGGGCGTCGACAAGATCAAGGTCGGCAAGGCCCTGTTCGCGGTCACGGGCGGCTTCGACGACCTCTCGATCGAGGGCATCACCGGCTTCGGCATGATGCAGGCCACCGCGGACAGCGAGAAGATGCTGGCCAAGGGCATCAGCCCCCGCCGCTTCTCACGCGCCAACGACCGTCGGCGCGGCGGCTTCGTCGAGTCCAACGGCGGCGGCACGGTGCTGCTGGCCCGCGGCGACATTGCGGCGAAGATGGGCCTGCCCGTCCTCGGCGTGGTGGCGTGGGCGCAGAGCTTCGGCGACGGTGTGCACACCTCGATCCCGGCGCCGGGCATGGGCGCGCTGTCCGTGGCCGCCGGCGGCCCGGAGGCCCCGATGGCGCGCAGCCTGCGGCAGCTGGGCGTCTCGGCGGACGACGTCTCGATCATCAGCAAGCACGACACGTCGACCAACGCGAACGACCCGAACGAGGCGAACCTGCACGAGCGGATCGCCGCGTCGATCGGCCGCTCCGAGGGCGCCCCGATGTTCGTGGTCTCGCAGAAGTCGCTCACCGGCCACGCGAAGGGCGGCGCCGCCGCCTTCCAGCTGATCGGCATGTGCCAGATGCTCAACGAGCAGGTGGTCCCGCCGAACCGCAGCCTGGACTGCGTGGACGACGAGATGCGCAAGTACCCGCACCTGGTGTGGCTGCGCGAGACGCACCGTTTCGACAAGAGCTTCCGGCCGAAGGCGGGCCTGCTCACCTCGCTGGGATTCGGCCACGTCTCGGGCCTCATCGCGGTCGTTCACCGGGACGCCTTCCTGGCCTCGCTCGACGAGGCGGCGCGGGCCGAGTACCTGGCGACGGCGCGCGAGCGCGAGGTCGCGGGTCGGCGCGCGGTGCTCTCCGCCATGTGCGGCCGCTCGGACCTGTACCGCAAGCCGCCGGCCGGACGGCGCTTCGGTGCCGACGTCTCGTCGGAGGTCACGGACCGGAACGAGGCGGCCCTGCTGCTCGACGAGAGCGAGCGGCTGGGACCCGACGGCACGTACTGCGCCGACGGATGCCGGTAGCCGGATAGGCTTCCCGCCATGGCCGTGGTGGGAGTCGGGATCGACGTGGTGCACGTGCCCGGGTTCGCGGAGCAACTCGCGCAGCCCGGGACCACGATGCTCTCGTCGTTCAGTCCCGCCGAACGACGGGACGCCGCGGGCGACGTCCGCTCCTTGGCCGCCAGGTGGGCGGCCAAGGAGGCCGTCTTCAAGGCCTTCTCGTCCGGCTTCTACGCCCAGCGGCCGGCCGAGAAGGAGGTCGGCGCGCGGGAGGTGGAGGTCGTCTCCGATGCCTGGGGGAGGCCCGCGATACGGGTGTACGGCCGTATCGCGGACGACCTGGGCCCGGGTGCGACGATCCATGTGTCACTCACCCACGACGGTGACACCGCGGCGGCGTTCGCGGTGATCGAGAGAACGTAAAGAGCACGACGGTCCGGCAGCGGACTGCAGTCGGGCAGAGGATTGAGCCGAAAGGGAACAAGCGAGTGTTCAGCCGAATCGCCATCGTGAACCGAGGTGAGGCCGCGATGCGCCTCATTCATGCGGTCCGCGACCTGGCCGCCGAGACCGGGCAGCAGATCGAGACCGTCGCCCTCTACACCGACGTCGACCGGACTGCGACCTTCGTCCGCGAGGCCGACATCGCCTACGACCTGGGCCCCGCCGCGGCGCGGCCGTACCTCAACTACGAGCTGCTGGGTAAGGCCCTGCAGGAGACCGGCGCCGACGCGGCGTGGGTCGGCTGGGGCTTCGTCGCCGAGGATCCCGTCTTCGCCGAGAAGTGCGCCGAGGTCGGCGTCGTCTTCGTCGGCCCGAGCCCCGAGGCCATGCGTCAGCTGGGCGACAAGATCGGCGCCAAGCTCATCGCCGAAGAGGTCGGCGTCCCCGTCGCGCCGTGGAGCCGCGGCCCCGTGGAGACGCTCGAGGACGCCAAGGACAAGGCCAAGGACATCGGCTACCCGCTGATGCTCAAGGCGACGGCCGGCGGCGGCGGTCGTGGTATCCGCATGGTCGCCTCCGACGCGGACCTCGAGGAGGCCTACCTCCGCACCCGTGAGGAGGCCGAGCGCGCCTTCGGCAGCGGCGTCGTCTTCCTCGAGCGCCTGGTCACCGGTGCCCGCCACGTCGAGGTCCAGGTGATCTCCGACGGCGAGACCGCGTGGGCCCTCGGCGTGCGCGACTGTTCGGTGCAGCGCCGTAACCAGAAGGTCATCGAGGAGTCGGCCTCGCCCGTGCTCGGGGCCGAGCAGGTGCAGCGGCTCAAGGAGTCCGCGGAGCGCCTCGCGATCAAGGTCGGCTACCGCGGCGCCGCCACCGTCGAGTTCCTGTACCACCCGGGCGACGATCTGCTCGCCTTCCTCGAGGTGAACACCCGCCTGCAGGTCGAGCACCCCATCACCGAGGTCACCAACGACTTCGATCTGGTGCGCGCGCAGCTGCACGTCGCCTCGGGCGGCAAGCTCGACGGTGTGCGTCCGGTCGAGCGCGGGCACGCCATCGAGGCGCGCCTGAACGCGGAGGATCCGGACCGCGACTTCGCGCCCGCGCCGGGCCGCATCGCGCTGCTGGATCTGCCCGCCGGCCCCGGTATCCGCATCGATACCGGCGTCTCGCAGGGCGACACCATCCCCGCCGACTTCGATTCGATGATCGCCAAGGTCATCGCCTACGGCAGCGACCGCGAGCAGGCCCTCGGCCGCCTGCGCCGCGCCATGAACGAGACCCGCGTCATCATCGAGGGCGGCGCCACGAACAAGAGCTTCGTCCTGGATCTGCTGAACCAGCCCGAGGTGATCGACGGCAGCGCCGACACCGGCTGGATCGACCGCGTCCGCGGCGAGGGCCGACTGGTGGCCGACCGCCACACCTCCGTCGCGCTGGCCTCCGCGGCGATCGACGCCTACGAGGACGAGGAGCGGGCCGAGCTGGCCCGTCTGCTCACCACCGCCTCGGGCGGCCGCCCGCAGGTGCAGCACGAGAGCGGCACGCCGCTCGACTTCAAGCTGCGCGGCGCGAGCTACCGTGTCCGCGTGGCCCGCACCGGCGCCCACACCTTCCGCCTCGTCATCGACACGGGCGCGGAGACCCGCACCGCGGACGTCGATCTGGAGCGTTTCGACAACCACACCGGCCAGGCCGTCGTGAACGGCGTCCGCTACCGGCTCACCACCGGCACCCACGGCCCGGTGCACGTGGTCGACGTGGACGGCGTCACCCACCGGGTCAGCCGCGACGAGGGCGGCGTGGTCCGCTCGCCCGCTCCGGCCCTGGTGGTCGCCGTGCCGCTGGCCGTCGGCGACGAGGTCGAGGCCGGCGCCCCGATCCTCGTGCTCGAGTCGATGAAGATGGAGACGGTGCTCCGCGCGCCCTTCTCGGCGCGCCTCAAGGAGTGCTCGGTCACCGTCGGCAGCCAGGTCGAGGCGGGCGCCGCGCTGCTGCGGCTCGAGCCCCTGGGCGACGGCGACGAGGACGCCGCCGGGTCCGCGGCGGGCCCGATCGACCTGCCGGCCGAGCCGGCCCAGGTCGGTGCCGTCGAGCGTGCCGCTGCGGGGCGTGACGCCCTGCGCAGCCAGCTGCTCGGCTTCGACGTCGATCCGGCGGATGAGAGCCGCCTGCTCGACGAGTACCTCGTGGACCGGGTGGCCGCCGAGCTCGAGGGCGCGGTCCCGGCCGCCGAGGAGTTGGCGCTCGCCGGCGTCTTCGCCGATCTCGCCGAGCTCGGTCTGCGCCGCTCGGTCGGCGGTGACGACGAGGTGCACAGCCCGCGCGAGCACTTCCACACCTACCTGCGCAGCCTCGACGCGGACCGCGCGGGCCTGCCCGACTCGTACCGCGCCAAGCTGGCGTCGGCACTGGGGCACTACGGCGTCGCCGAGCTCGACCGGACGCCGGATCTGGAGTCCGCCGTCTTCCGCATCTTCCTCGCGCAGCAGCGGCCCAAGGTCGGCGTCCGCGTGATCACCGCGCTGCTGCGCAAGTGGCTCCGCGAACCCGCCCCGTCGGCCGAGCAGGGCGGCGACGCCCGCGCCGTGCTCGAGCGCCTCATCGACGCGACGCAGTCGCGGTACCCGGTCATCGCGGATCTCGCCCGCGGCGTCGTTTTCGCCTGGTTCGGCCAGCCCCTGCTGCGCGGTAACCGTGAGGGCGTGTACGCCGCGGTCCGTGCGCACCTGACGCACCTCGACCAGAACCCCACGGCCGCCGATCGGGCCGATCGGATCGCCGAGATGGTGCGCAGCACCGAGCCGCTGGTCCTGCTGCTGGGCGAGCGCCTGGCGGGGGATCATCCCACCGACAACGCGGTCATGCTCGAGGTCCTGACCCGTCGTTACTACGGCAACAAGGGGCTCACCGAGGTCCGCACGCAGGACGTGGCGGGCACCGAGTGGGTCGTCGCCGCGCGCGACGGTGCGCTGCTCGCCTCCGCGGCCGTCGCCTACGACGGGCTCGGTGACGCGGTCGCCGGTCTCGCGAAGGTCGCCGACGGTGCCGCGTCCGTGGACGCCGACATCTACCTCAGCTGGGAGCAGCAGCCCGAGGACCAGGACGAGATGGTCGCGGCCTTCGACAGCGTGCTGTCGGCGCATCCGCTGCCGGCGCAGGTGCGCCGCGTGACGATCACCGTCGCGGGCAGCGGTGGCGCGGTCATGCACCATCACTTCACCTTCCGCGCCGCCACCAACGGCGTTGCGGAGGACCGCCTCATCCGGGGCCTGCACCCGTACATCGCGCAGCGCATGCAGCTCGAGCGCCTGCGCCGCTTCGACCTGACGCGCCTGACCTCGTCGGACGACGAGGAGGTCTACCTCTACCGCGCGGTCGCCAAGGAGAACCCTGCGGACGATCGCCTCGTCGCCTTCGCCCAGGTCCGCGACCTGGCTGCGGTGCGCGACGGCAAGGGCCGCCTGCTCGCCCTGCCGACCGCCGAGATCGCGCTCGCGACGTGCGTGGACTCGATCCGTCGGGCCCAGGCCGCTCGCCCGAGTGCGAAGCGGCTGCCCACCAACCGGATCGTCATGTACATCTGGCCGCCGGTGGACCTGAGCGACGCCGAGCTCGAGGCGCTCGCCGGGCACATCGAGTCGACCACGGTCGGCGCGGGTCTCGAGGAGGTGCTGCTGATCGGCCGCCGCCGTGACGCGGCCACGGGCGAACTGGTCAAGACCGAGGTGCGGGTCTCCTTCAGCCCCACCGGCCGCGCCGATCTGCACATCGGCGCTCCCGCGGAGGACGCGGTCGACGTGGTGGAGCCGATCGACGGCTACCGCCAGAAGGTGCTGCGCGCCGCGAGCCGCAACACGGTGTACCCGTACGAGCTGACCGGCGCACTGGGCGATTTCGTCGAGTACGAGCTGGCCGAGGGTGACATCGCCGACGTGCTCGTGCCCACGGACCGGCCGAAGGGACGCAACACGGCCGGCATCGTCGTGGGCGTCATCTCGACCGCGACCGATCTGTATCCCGAGGGCGTCAAGCGCGTTCTGCTGCTGGGTGATCCGACGAAGTCGCTCGGCGCGCTCGCGGAGGCGGAGTGCCGCCGGATCAGCGCGGCGATCGATCTGGCGCACCGGATGGAGCTGCCCGTCGAGTGGTACGCCCTGTCCGCCGGCGCCCGCATCTCCATGGACTCGGGCACCGAGAACATGGACTGGGTCGCGGCGGCGCTGAAGAAGATCGTCGAGTTCACGCAGCAGGGCGGTGAGATCAACATCGTCTCCGCCGGCATCAACGTGGGCGCGCAGCCGTACTGGAACGCCGAGGCGACCATGCTCATGCACACCAAGGGCGTGCTGATCATGACGCCGGAGTCGGCGATGGTGCTCACCGGCAAGCAGTCGCTGGACTTCTCGGGCGGCGTCTCCGCCGAGGACAACTTCGGCATCGGCGGCTACGACCGGATCATGGGACCGAACGGCCAGGCGCAGTACTGGGCGGCGGATCTCATGGGCGCGCATTCGATCCTGATGGAGCACTACGCGCACACCTACATCGCCCCGGGCGAGCAGGCACCGCGTCGCGCCGCCACGACGGATCCGGCCGACCGCGATATCACGACCTTCCCGCACGTGCTGGCCGACAGCGATTTCACGACGGTGGGCGACATCTTCTCCGCGGAGAAGAACCCGGATCGCAAGAAGCCCTTCGACATCCGCACCGTGATGCGCGCGCTGTCCGACCAGGACCACGAGGTGCTCGAGCGCTGGGCCGGCATGGCCGACGCCGAGACCGCGGTGGTGCAGGACGTGCACATCGGCGGCATCCCGGTCTGCCTGCTGGGCATCGAGTCGAAGTCGGTCCCGCGCCTGGGCTTCCCGGCCACCGACGGCCCGGACACCTACACGGCCGGCACGCTGTTCCCGCAGTCGTCGAAGAAGGCGGCCCGCGCGATCAACGCGGCGAGCGACAACCGCCCGCTGGTGGTGCTCGCCAACCTGTCGGGCTTCGACGGTTCGCCGGAGTCGCTGCGCAAGCTCCAGCTGGAGTACGGCGCCGAGATCGGTCGCGCGATCGTCAACTTCTCCGGTCCGATCGTCTTCTGTGTGATCTCGCGCTACCACGGCGGCGCGTTCGTGGTGTTCAGCAAGCAGCTGAACCCGAACATGACGGTGCTGGCCATCGAGGGATCCTTCGCGTCCGTGCTCGGCGGCGCCCCCGCTGCTGCGGTGGTCTTCTCGGGCGAGGTCAACGCCCGCACCGCGGGTGACGCCCGGGTCAAGGAGCTCGAGGCTCAGCTCACCGAGGCCACCGGCACCGAGCGCGCCGCGCTGCTCGCGGAGCTCGACGAGGTGCGCGGCTCCGTCCGGGCCGAGAAGCTGGGTGAGGTCGCCTCCGAGTTCGACGGGGTCCACAGCATCCGTCGCGCGGTCGAGGTCGGCTCGGTCGACGAGATCATCGCCGCCGCGGATCTGCGCCCGAAGATCATCTCGGTGATCGAGGCCGCGCAGTAGGTTCCATTACGCACGAAGGGCACCGTCGGGGATTCCCGACGGTGCCCTTCGGCAATGTATGGCCACCCGAAGCGGAAACCGGCCACTGCTCCCAGTCGATCCCGGCAAGGCCTTCAGCGGATCAGAGGATCGGGGACCTCAAGGTCTGGATGCTCGTAGATGGCGGCGATCGCGGCAGGATCGTCTGCCGCGCAGACCGCAGCAACGTCGTCGAGGAGGTAGTCGTAGTCCGGTCCGGTCGTTCCCTCGTAGGCCTCGGTCATCCGACCCCATTCGTCCCAGGGGAGCATCTCGACCTTGTTCAGGGACGCGAGATCCTTCACCAGGTTTCCGCGGATCTCTGCGGGCCCCCAGTTCTCCGTGCCGAACACGCCGAACCGATCTGCGTTGATCTCCCCGCGCCGGAAGGCGATCCACGCTTCGGCCCCCGACAGGAACTGGTCTTGTGCAAGATCTTCGGGATGTTCGACCACTTTCTGCCCGAGAATCTCCGGATCGAGACGGATCCACCTACCACCATCGTGGTCGCGGTACTCGACCATCCAGTGGTCGACTGCTCGGTCCTTCACGAAGTAGGTCGCGAATCCGCAGCGGACGCGGGATGGCACTCCGCGATGACGCAGCAGGGAACACGCGAGTACCGCGAAATGGCGACACGTGCCGACCACGCGCTGGTGCGGTTCCCGCGGCTCTGTGATCGGCCTCGGAGCAAGCTCGTACAGGCGAGCAACCAGGTCGGCAGCCGGCCGGACCTGATTCTCCGCCTGACGGTGCTCGGGGAGATCACGCGCGCCCGGATCGGTCGGCTGAATCACCAAACCCTGCACCGGCACGCAGATCGCCACCGGATCGGTGTCGAGCACCCCGATCGCCGCTGACTGCACTCCGTCCAGACCAGTCAGCCGCCCCGGGCGGTCATACGCGATCGTCACACCGACGAGCGTAACCAGCTCGGTGCCGACAGGTCCGCCGGACGGCGCTGTCCGGAACGGACAGAATCCGAGAGTCGTGCGGCGGGAGCAGAATCACTAGCTGTCGAATCCAGGAGATGACGAACGGCCGGGTCGCGCAAGGCGACCCGGCCGTTCGTCGTGGAAGATCTACAGCGCGAGATCGCGCCCGATGATCTCCTTCATGATCTCGGACGAGCCGGCCCAGATGCGGGTGACGCGGGCGTCCATCCACGCGCGGGCGGCGCGGTACTCGCGCATGTAGCCGTAGCCGCCGTGCAGCTGCACACAGGAATCGAGCACCTGGTTCTGGATTTCGGCGGAGATGTACTTGACCTTCGCCGCGTCGACGGCGGTCAGCGTGCCCTCGGCGTGCGCGAGAATCGCCTGGTCGACGTAGGCCTGCACCATCTCGATCTTGGTCACCAGGTCGGCCAGCAGGAACTTGTTGTGCTGGAACGAGCCGATGGACGCGCCGAAGGCCTTGCGCTCGCGCGCGTACTCGATGGTCTCGGCGAGGATCTGCTTGGCGTGCGCGACATTGCCCACGGCCGAGCCGATGCGCTCCTGGGGCAGCTTCTCCATCATGTGGTAGAAGCCGCGGTCCACCTCGCCGATGAGGGCGCTGGAGGGCACTCGGAGATCGGAGTAGAAGAGCTCCGCGGTGTCCGCCTCGGGCTGGCCCACCTTGTCGAGCTTGCGGCCGCGCTCGAAGCCGGGCAGCGAGCAGTCGACGGCGAACAGCGAGATGCCCCGCGCCTTGGCGTCGGGGTTGGTCTTCGCCGCGATCACCGCGACGTCGCAGGTGTAGCCGTTGGTGATGAACGTCTTGGAGCCGTTGAGGATCCAGTCGTCGCCGCTGCGCACAGCGGTCGACTTGATGCCGGCCAGGTCCGAGCCGGCGGCGGGCTCGGTCATGCCGATCGCGGCCACCGCATCGCCGGACGCGATGGCGGGCAGCCACTGCTGCTTCGCCTCCTCGGTGCCCAGGCGCACGATGTACGGGGTGGTGATGTCGAAGTCGATGCCCACCGAGCTGGCGAAGGCCATCGAGACCGCCGCCAGCTCCTCCTGCGCGACGGCGTTGAAGCGGTAGTCGTCCGCCTCGCCGCCGCCGTACGACTCGGGGATCTCCAGGCCGAGAACGCCCTGCTCGCCGAGGCCGCGCCAGACGTCGCGGGGGATCAGCTTGTCGTCGATGTACTGCTCGGCGTGCGGCAGGACCTGCTTCTGCAGGTAGTCGCGGACGGCGGAGCCGAACTGCAGGTGATCCTCGGAGTAGATGGTGCGTTCCACGTCGGTGGGTTCCTCTCTAGAGCTTCAGGTCGCGGCGCAACTTGGCGACGTGCCCGGTCGCGCGCACGTTGTACTGCGCCACCTCGATGGTGCCGTCCGCAGCGATGACGAACGTCGACCTGATGACGCCCGTCACGGTCTTGCCGTACATCATCTTCTCACCGAAGGCGCCGTATTCGGTAAGCACCTGC
Source organism: Tsukamurella sputi (assembly GCF_007858445.1). Lineage (GTDB taxonomy): Bacteria > Actinomycetota > Actinomycetes > Mycobacteriales > Mycobacteriaceae > Tsukamurella > Tsukamurella sputi. Next base: position 79,970 of record NZ_VIGV01000007.1, read on the forward strand.
TTATCAGGGTCCGAGAGGAGCGGAAATGTGATCGAATCGCGCTCCTGGAACTTCTTGAGCTTCTCCGGCTTGTCCGGGGAGATGCCCAGGACGGCGAGGCCCGCGTCGCCGAAGTCGGCCAGATTATCGCGGAAGTCGCAGGCCTGCTTCGTGCAACCGGGCGTCATCGCCGCGGGGTAGAAGTACAGGACGACCCGCTGGCCACGGTAGTCGTCGAGTGAAACGGGCTTGCCGTCCTGGTCGGGCAAAGTGAAAGAAGGTGCATTAACTCCCGGCTCCAGCCGCGTCGATGTCGTCATGCCGCTACCGTATCGGTCATGGCACCACAGGACGAGGGATCGGGGCCCTCCGGCGCCGCCGGCGGTCGCGGGCGCACCCGTATCCGGAATCTGGCGAGCGCTGCGCTCAACGCGGACATGACGATCGATCAGGCGACCGCCATGCTCGAGGACATGTCCGTGACCATGGACAACATGAGCGCGACCATGTCCACGTTCGACGAGACCGTGGCCCGGGTGAATCGAAACCTCGACGAGTTCGAGAAGCTCACCGCACGGTTCTCGGCCACCCTCGAGAAGACCGACGCGGCGCTGGAGAAGCTCAACTCGCTGTTGGCGGTGCCCGGTGCCGCGGTGACCGTCGCGGAGCGGGTGCTCGCGGTGCCGAACGAGATGTCCAGGCGGCTCCGCGGCAAGTCCTGACGACGGACCGTCCGGACGTCAGATGCGGCGATACCCGTTCGACAGTCCTACCAGGAGTTCCGCGACCAGCGGATTCGGTGTCGCATCCGTGCGCAGTACTGCGGAGACGGGCAGGGTGAAGCCCGGTGCGGGACGACTGGCGATGCCGGGCTGCCGCGGGTCCTCGTACAGCAGGGTCCAGCCGTCGGGGTGGTTGATCAGCTCGAAGGCAACGGGGTGGTCGTCGCGGATCTCCGGCCCGAGGAGAACGTTCAGGCCGTCGGCGGTGAAGACCTTGTCGACGAGTCGGTGCAGCAGCACCTGGTGGTGGGGCGGCGGCAGGAGCAGGGGGTACTGCGCCAGCTCCGCGGTCGTCGGTGCCCTCCCGAGCGCCGCCAGCGGATGTCGGGTGGAGAAGGCGATGAGCGGATTGTCGACCCAGAGCGGTTCGAGGTAGAGGCCCGGCTCGTCGAGGCGGCCGCGGATCAGCGCAAGGTCGGCTTCGCCCGATCTCACGGCGGCGATGCGCTGGGCGAAGGGCATGATGAGGAAGTCGATCTCCGCTCCGGGGTGTCGTTCTCGGACGTCGGACGCGGCGGCGAGCGCGGATCGCGCGAAGGACATGTTCGCCGCGAGCCGGATCCGGTCCGGGCGGGGACGGACGGCGTCGACGGCCTCGTCGCGCAGCCGGAGCAGTTCCCGGGCGCGGGGGAGGAGCGCCTCGCCGGCGTCGGTGAGCCGCACCCGTCGCCCCGCGCGCTCGAAGAGCTCGGCTCCCAGCTCCTTCTCCAGCGTGGCGATCTGGTGGCTCACCGCCGATTGCGAGACGAAGCACTGCTTCGCCGCGCGCGAGAAGCCCCCGTGGTCCGCCACCGCGACCAGGTACTCGAGCTGACGGAACTCCATTCCACGAGTATATGAACAGAACAGATGGATTGCATCATCAGGAGGGCGATCTACCAGGTTGAAGCCGGTCTATCCATGCACCAATCTGGTAGTAGACAACGACGTCTTGAAGGAGGAGAAGATCATGCGCAGCACCCACGTCGTGGTGATCGGCTCGGGATTCGGCGGCCTCGCCGCCGCGAAGCAGCTCGCGAAGTCGAACATCGAGACCACCCTCATCTCGGCGAACGGCACCCACCTCTTCCAGCCGCTGCTGTACCAGGTGGCCACCGGCGTCACCGCGGGCGAGCGGATCGCGCCGCCCATCGCGGAGGTCCTCCGCAAGCGCCGCACCGTCGACGTCGTCACCGGCTACGTTACGGAGGTCGACGCCGAGCGGAAGGTGGTCACGTACGCCACGGACGACGGCATCGAGCAGATCGGCTACACCTACCTGATCGTCGCTGCGGGCGCCGCGCAGGCCTACTTCGGTCACGACGAGTGGGCCGACCGCACCTTCGCCCTGAAGACCCTTGAGGACGCCGAGAACCTCCGGACGAGGATGCGCGCCGCCTTCGCGGCCCCCGCTGAGAGCGCTGACCGGACCTTCGTGGTCGTCGGCGCCGGCGCCACCGGCGTCGAGGTGGCCGGCCAGGTGGCCGAGCTCGCCCGACGCTTCCACGATCGCGCCGAGGTCCGCATCCACCTCGTGGAGGGTGCCGACGACGTGCTGCCCTTCTACGGCGGCACTCTCTCGGGCTACACCCGCGCCACCCTCGAGGAGGCGGGCGTGCAGGTGCACACCGGCACCTTCGTCACCGCCATCGAGGACGGCGTGGTCACTGTCAGGGACAAGGCCGGAGTCGAGCGCGAGATCGCCGCGGGCACCGTCGTCTGGTCGGCAGGCGTCAAGGCCACCCCGCTCGCCGGTGTGATCGCCGAGGCAACCGGCTGCGAGACCGACCGCGCGGGCCGGCTCCTGATCAACCGCGACCTCACCGTCGGCGGCCGTGCGGACGTCTTCGCGCTCGGCGACATGACCGCCCTGAACGGCCTTCCCGGCCAGAGTCCCGTCGCCATGCAGCAGGGCCGTCACGCCGCCGACGTGATCCGCGGGAAGAAGGGGCCGGGCACGCACTTCCGCTACCTGGACAAGGGCAGCATGGCGATGATCGACACTCCGCACGCGGTGATCCAGCCGCCGCTCGGCCTGCCGGGCCTCACCGGCATCCTCGCGTGGGCGGGCTGGCTGGCCGTGCACCTGTACTACCTGGCCGGCATGGGCAACCGCGTCGCGGTGCTTCGGGACTGGTTGCGTGCCTTCGTCGGCACCGCTCGCCCGGGCTTCGACGGTGCGCCGACGGTCACCGTCGTGCCCGTTCCCGCGGACGCGGGGGAGGACCTACCCGGTCTTGGCGTTGCCGGCGCGCCAGACGGACCACGGAATGTTCCAGTCGCCTAGTCCGTCGGTGCCCTCCAACGTGGGCCCCGCGGTGTCGGTGACCTTGACGATGTCGCCGCGCTTGGTGTTCTGCAGGAACCAGAGGGCGTTCTCGGTGCTCACGTTGAGGCACCCGTGGCTCACGTTGGTGTAGCCCTGCTGGTTCACCGACCACGGGGCACTGTGCAGGTAGATGCCGCTGTAGGACATCTGCACCGCGTAGTCGACCAGCGTGCGGTATCCGTTGGGGGAGTTCACCGGGACGCCGTAGGTGGATGAGTCCATGATCATGTTCTCGCGGTGATCGCCGATCAGGTAGACCCCGTTCGGCGTCTCGTTGCCGGGGCCGCCCATCGAGGTGGGCATCGTCTTGATCAGCTTGCCGTTCTTCGTGACGCGGACGATCTTGTCCTTGTCGGAGACGGTCGTGATCACCTCGTCGCCCACCGTGAACCGGGTCGAGGCGTCCTTCTGGCCGAAGGTGCCGTTGCCCAGATCGACACCGTAGATCTTCACGTCCACGCTGACCTTGGTGCCGGGCTTGAAGTAGGACTCGGGGCGCCAGCGGACCTCCGACGGGCTGACCCAGTAGAAGGCGCCCTCGACCGGCGGATCGGTGACGATCTTGATGGCGCGCTGCGCCGCCGCGCGGTCGGCGATCCGCTCGTCGAACTTCACCCCCACGGTCTGCCCGACGCCGACGGTGGAGTTGTCGGTGGTGGTGAAGTACGCCTGGGCCAGGTTGTTCGGCGATTGCGTGCTGAAGGTCTCGTTGGCGACGTTCACGCCGCCGATGCCGTTGGCCTCCGCGCGCAGTTTGTAGGTCTTGTTGTAGCCGAGCGGTTCCGAGTTGCTCCACGAGCGGCCGTCGTCGGCGAGTTTGCCCGAGACCTCCTTGCCGTCCGCGTTCGTGATCACGACCTTGGTCAGCGTGCCTCCGGCGGCTGTGACCTTGACGGGGACACCCGGCTGTACGTCGACATCACCGCTGCGAACGCTGGAGGTGATCTGCGGGCGCAGTAGGTCGAAGAAGGGGGTGGAGTCCGTGATCTTCTGGCTCGCGTCGGGCAGGGCCACGTTGCCGGGCGACGACGTGCAGCCGGCGACCAGCGCCGCGGAGAGCGTCGTGACCGACACCGCCGTGAGGATGCGTCGGATCACGGCGGGACGGTTGCGCATGGCTCAGCTCCATCAAGCATCGAACGGATGTCGGCCGACCGGCGACCGATTGCTCCCGATTCTACCGGGCGTGTCCCAGGTCGAGCCGGTACGGTGCGGGGTGTGAGTGACGACGGTGACGGGCCGCGGCCCGAGGCGCGGGACGGCGATGGTCGTGCCCCCGGACCGTGGAGCGACAAGGGCTACAACAAGCTCGCCCTGGGGCTCGGAATCGGTGTCGTCCTCGGCGCGAGTATCGGCACCGGCTTGGGGAATTCGGCGCTGGGAATCGGCATCGGACTGGCCCTGGGGATCGCCTTCGCGATGGCCCTCGGCTACGGGGCCGGTAAGGACGACGACGCCGACTGACTCGCCGGCCCCGTCGTCCCGACCTGGGTGAGAGCCTGGGGAGAACGCTGCGGGCGACAGGTGAGGTGGTTGCTCCCCAGGCTCGTTCGCCAGACTAACTTAGCGTCACTAAAATTAGAAGGTTCAAGTCCGGTGATCGCGGGCACTTGCGTGGCTCAAACGGAAGAAGACCCGCCACCGTGAGGTGGCGGGTCTTCTTTGGAGTGCGCCATCAGGGACTCGAACCCCGAACCCGCTGATTAAGAGTCAGCTGCTCTGCCAATTGAGCTAATGGCGCGTGCTCGCTCGCTGCGTGCTGGAATACATTAGCAAGAGGTGGAGCGAAACGTGAAATCGGCTGGTCAGGGTTGGTTTCTGAGCTATCGGTGGCTCACTGGAAGGCGCTCTGCCCAGTCAGCTTCTGGCCCAGGATGAGGGTGTGCATCTCCACGGTGCCCTCGTAGGTCAGCACGCTCTCCAGGTTGTTCGCGTGCCGGATCACGGGGTACTCGAGCGAGATGCCGTTCGCGCCGAGGATCGTGCGGGCGGTGCGGCAGATGTCGATCGCCTCGCGGACGTTGTTCAGCTTGCCGAGGGAGACCTGTTCGGGGCGAAGGGCTCCGGCGTCCTTGAGGCGTCCCAGGTGGACGGCCAACAGCACGCCCTTCGTGTACTCGAGGGTCATGTCGGCGAGCTTCTGCTGGGTCAGCTGGAAGCCGCCGATCGGCCGTCCGAACTGCTCGCGCTCCACGGAGTACCGCTGCGCGCACTCCAGGGCGGTCCGCGCGGCGCCCATCGCGCCCCAGACGATGCCGTACCGGGCCTCGCTGAGGCAGGAGAGCGGCCCGCGCAGGCCGCGGACCTCGGGGAAGGCGGCGGAGTCGGGGACGCGCACACCGTCGAGCACGAGCTCGGCGGTGACCGATGCGCGCAAGGACATCTTGTGCTTGATCGTGTTCGCGCGGAATCCCGCGGTCTCGGTCGGGACGGCGAAGCCGCGCACGCCGTCATCGGTCTGCGCCCAGATCACGGCCACGTCGGCGAGGGAGCCGTTGGTGATCCACATCTTCCGGCCGTCGATGATCCAATCGTCGCCGTCGCGGCGCGCCCGGGTCCGCATGTTCGCCGGGTCGGAGCCGTGATCGGGCTCGGTGAGCCCGAAGCAGCCGATCAGCTCGCCGGCCGCCATGCCGGGTAACCACCGCTGCTTCTCCTCCTCGCTCGCCCATTTCCAGATCGCGAACATGGCGAGCGAGCCCTCGACGGAGACCATCGAGCGCAGGCCTGAATCGCAGGCCTCGAGTTCGAGGCAGGCCACGCCGTACTCGGTGGCGGTGGTTCCGGCGCACCCGTAGCCGTCGAGGTGCATGCCGAGCAGGCCCAGCGCGCCGAGCTTGCGCATCAGTCCGCGGGGATCGTCGATCTCTCCACGCTCGAACCAGTCGGCGACGTGCGGCTCGACCTCGCGGGTGGTCAACGCGCGCACCGAATCCGCGATGGCGCGCTCTTGGTCCGAGAACAGGCCGGTCAGGCCCGCCAACTCGTCGGGGTGTGTGGTCATGGTCCCTCCTCGGCGCCACCCTAGCCGGATGTGCTGGCCCGAAGGCGGAAAGTCGTGCTTAGCTGGGCGCATGACCCTTCCCGGAACCCCCGCGGTGGCGGGCGCCGCAGAAGTGCTCAGGCCGCCGGCCCATCAGGTCTCGCCCCGCGCGAAGACCTGGTGGACCGTCCGTGCCGCGATCCGCTGGGTGATCGTGATCCCACTGGTCACAGTGGTGCTCGCGCTGATCCCCGACGTCCCGTGGTTCGTCGCCGTGGCGGCCTTCCTCGTGCTCGCGGCGGCGGCCGCGGCGCACTTGATCGTGATGCCGCGCTTCCGCTACGCCTTCCACCGGTGGGAGGTCAATGCGGTGGCGGTGTACTCGCAGGCGGGGTGGCTGACGCGGACGCGGGTGCTGATCCCGGTCTCGCGGGTGCAGGTGATCGACACCGTAGCGGGGCCGCTGGAGCGCTCCTTCGGCCTGTCGACTGTGACGGTGACCACTGCCTCGTCGGCGGGCACGGTGCGGATCTCGGGTCTGCCGACGGAGACCGCGCAGGCGATCGCCGCGGGCCTGACCGTCAGCGCAGCGGAGGACACCGATGACGCGACCTGAGGAGGACGGCTGGAACAGGCTGTCGCCGTGGGGGATCGGAACCCGCGTCATCAAAGCGGTGCCGTCGCTCATTCCCGCGCTGATCGGCGTCTTCTTTCTCGGTCGCGCGGCCGGGCCGGTGTTCTTCATCATCGCCGGCGTCGCCATCAGCGCGCTGGTGGGCCTCCTGCCGTGGCTCACCACCCGATGGCGGGTCACCGAGGATCAGCTGGAGCTGCGGCACGGGCTGGTGCGCAAGGTCTCCGCCACCGCACGCCGCGACCGCATTCGCAGTGTCGACGTGACAGCCGGACCCATCGAGCGCGCCCTCTCGCTGCGCAAGGTCGTGGTCGGAACCGGCGTGGGCGGCAAGGAATCGGCCCTGATACTCGACCCCATTCCTGCGGACGTCGCGGAGGCGCTCGGCCACGACCTCCTGCGCCGGACCGCTGCGCCGACACCGACGGACGGGCTCGACGAGGGCGGTGACCCGCCGCCCGTCGCACCGCAGCCGGAGGAGGAGTTGGCGCGGTTGCGCCCGGAGTGGATCCGGTTCGCGCCGTTCTCGCTCACCGGCTTCGCCGTGGTCGCTGCGGGCGCCGGTATCGGTTTCCGCATCGTCGACGAGGCCGGGCTGCGCGAGCGCGGCTCCGAGCTCGCCGAGTCCTGGTTCGTCAAGATCCTCGATCTGGGCGCCGCAGTGGTGATCCCGGCCGCGGTCGTGCTGGTCGTGATCGTCTCGGTCCTCATCTCCGTGCTCGCGTACGTCCTCGCCTTCTGGGGCTTCCGGCTGGTCCGCCGGGCCGACGGTGCGCTGCACACCAGTCGCGGTCTCATCTCGACCGTGGCCGCGACGATCGAGCGCAAGCGGGTGCGCGGCGTGCAACTGCACGAGCCGGTGCTGATGCGCATCCCGCGCGGCGCGAAGCTGAGGGCGATCGCCACGGGCACGGACCGCAATCCCACGCTGCTGCCGCCCGCCCCTCGCTCCGAGGGCGTGCGCGTCGCCGAGCAGGTCCTCGGCAGGCAGGGAGTCGTCGAGCGGCCCCTCGTCGGGCACGGGCCGGTGGCACTGCGCCGCAGGTACACCCGCGCGCTGCTGGCGGCGCTCGTTCCGGTGGCCGTCTCACTGGCACTCGCCGTGGTCGCCCCGGGCGCATGGAAGGCGCTGCCGATCGTCGGCGCGGTCGTCGTGGTCGTGCTCGCCGTCGCCCTGGCCCGGGTGCGCTACGCGAATCTCGGCACGGTCACCGACGGGGACATCGTCGTCCTCGGTGCTCCCACCGTTGCGCGCACCCGTACCGTCCTCGAGTTCGACGGGGTGATCGGCTTCGTCACGCGCGAGACCTTCTTCCAACGCCGGGCCGGCGTCGCGACGCTGACGGTGGCGACGGCGGCGGGTGCGTTCGGCGCCGTCGACGTGACGCCGGGCCGGGCCGCGGACGTCGCGCGCACCGTCGAACCGGAGATCGTGACGGGCTTCCTCGCCGTCAGCGAGGCGTGAGCCGGTACAGCTTGATCGTGCGGCCGCCGGCCCGTTCGACGTAGTCGTCGTACGCCGGCCACACCGCGACGATGCTCGGCCACAGGCGTTTCCGATCCGATTCGGAGATCCGCCGGGCCCGCACCGGGATGCGGCGCGTCCCGAGGAGCACCTCGGCGTCGGGCGTGGCCTCGAGGTTGTACGACCACGCGGGGTGGTGCTTCTGGCCGAAGTTGGAGGCGATCACGACGAAGTCGGCTCCGTCCCGCACGTACAGCAGCGGCACGGCCCGGGCAACGCCACTGCGCCGTCCCACCGTGGTCAGGGTGAGTTGCGGGAGCAGTGCCTCCGGGATCAGGTGGATGCTGCCGCCGCTGATCCGGGTGACCGCCTTGTCGAGCGGGACCGTGGCGCGCACCATCCGGGATACGGCACGATGCCGCCCGAGCTGCAGGAACCGTGCCTTGAGATCGTCCAGGATCGCCATGGCGGCAGTGTAGTGAACTCCCGCGGTCTCCGGGGCGCGATCAGTTCGTGGCGAGTCGCGCGCCACCCGCGGCGCGCAGCACGGCGTTCAGCGAGTAGTACTGCGTGAGCTGCTGGGTGACGCGACCGGAATCGCGGTCCGTCAGCGTGACCGCGTCGGTGATGATGCCGAGCGCTGCGTTGTCGGAGGTGCGGACGAGCGGCCCGCCGCTGTCGCCCTGCGTGGTGACGATGTCGGTCACCATCCAGTCACCCATCACCTTGGTGACCTTGCCGCAGCGGCGCCCGTTCACCGAACCCAACTGGCACACCGGATCCCCGATCCGCGCGGTGCCCACCGACCGCGGCGCCATACCGGGCGCCGATGAGAGCAGCTTCACCTGCGGATCCGTGAGCCGGAACGTGCCCCAGTCCGGGCCGAACGGGTCGACGGGGGAGTAGTGCCCCGGACGGTTCGGGTCCTCTTTGACCTCGGGAGCCTGCGACTGGACCACCTCGCCGACGATCCACTTCTTGACGCCTACCGGCTGCTGCGGTGCACCGCAGTGCCCTGCCGTCACGCCCAGGCGCTCGCCGTCCGGCGCGGTCACCGCGAAGCCCATCGTGCACTGCAGCGACTCGAACCGGCCGCCGCCCAGCGAGCGCTGCAGGATGTCGATCCGGTCGCCCGGCGCGACCGAGGTCGGGGCCGGGGTCTGCACGGGTGCAGGGGCGCTCGGCTTCGCGGGCGTCGACGGTGCGCCCGGTGCGGGCTTCGGCGCCGCGCTCGGCTTCGCCGGAGTGCCGGGGGCGGAGGGCGCCGCGGGCTTGGGCGTGGGGCTCGGCGACGGGACGGGAGCGGTGGGCGCGGCGGTCGCGAACGCCGGAGTCAGGAGCGATCCCGATACCAGAACGGTGACCACCCCGATCGCTCCGCGTCGCAGTACCGCACCGATGCGCGTCCCGTCGGTCAAGGTCGAACCCTCCTAGGGTCATGGGGCGTGTGATCGAGTGGCGCCCTGGAAAGCGCCGCAGAAAGTCGTGGCCGAGCCTACCATTCCGCATGATCGACTCGAGTGAGATCAGTTTGCCGAACTGGGATTTCGCTGCCGCCATAGACCATGCGTGAACAGTGAGTTTCGGTTCCTGGACCAGAGGAGACCCCGTGTCCGACCAGACGTATCAGACCGTCGCAGTAGCGCTGTACTTCGCGGCCATGTTGTACATCGGTTGGAGCGCGTACCGGAAGACGCGCGACAACCTCGACGACTACATGCTCGCGGGACGCGGGCTCAAGCCCTGGGTCGCCGCGCTCAGTGCCGGCGCGTCCGACATGTCCGGGTGGTTGTTGATGGGCCTGCCCGGCGCGATCTATGCGAAAGGGCTCGTCGAGTCGTGGATCGCGATCGGCCTCACGATCGGGGCCTGGCTGAACTGGAAGTTCGTCGCGCCGCGTCTGCGCTCGTACACCGAGGTCGCGGGCAACTCGATCACCATCCCCAGCTTCCTCGAGCACCGGCTGCGCGACCGGTCGCGATCGCTGCGGATCGTCTGCGGCCTCATCATCCTGGTCTTCTTCACGTTCTACGTCTCCAGCGGCATGGTGGCCGCGGGCAAGTTCTTCGACAGCACCTTCGGTGTGCAGTACATCCACGGCATGCTCATCGTCGCCGTGGTGACCATGGTCTACACGCTGTTCGGCGGCTTCCTCGGCGCGACTCTGACCGACGTCGCGCAGGGGCTGCTGATGCTCGCAGCGCTGGTCGCGGTGCCGATCGTCGCCCTGATCGAGGTCGGCGGCCCGTCGGTCACCGTCGACACCGTGAACTCGGTCAACCCCGACTTCTTCAGCCTGTTCGCCGGCGGCACAGCCCTCGGCATCATCTCCGCGGCGGCGTGGGGCCTGGGCTACTTCGGCCAGCCGCACATCATCGTGCGGTTCATGGCGCTGCGCTCGCCGCAGGAGGCCGCCACCGCCCGCCGCTTCGGCATCAGCTGGATGGTGGCGACGGCGCTCGGCGCGATCGCGACCGCGTTCATCGGCATCGCCTACTTCGCGCTGCACCCGGAGAAGGCGCCGAAGGACCCCGAGACCGTCTTCCTGGTGCTCGCGCAGATCCTGTTCCACCCGTTCGTCGCCGGTCTCGTCCTGGCGGCGGTGCTCGCCGCCATCATGTCGACGGTGTCATCGCAGCTCGTCGTGTGCTCGTCGGCGCTGGTGGAGGACCTGTTCAAGATCTTCGCCGAGAAGTCCGGGCGGGACTCGCAGATCAGCGACAAGACCTACGTGTTGCTCGGCAGGCTCGGCGTTCTCATCGTCGCTGTGATCGCGGTGCTCCTCGCGATCGACCCGTCGGACAGCATCCTCGAACTGGTCGGCTTCGCGTGGGCCGGATTCGGCTCGTCCTTCGGTCCGGTCGTACTCCTCGCGCTGTTCTGGCGCAGGCTCACCGCAGCGGGTGCGCTGTCCGGCCTCATCGTCGGCGCTGCCGTCGCCTTCGTCTGGGGCCAGTGGCCGCCCTTCGCTCTGTACGAGATCGTCCCCGGCTTCGCCGCGAACCTGGTGGTCGCGATCGGCGTCAGTCTCGCCACCTACAAGCCCGACGATGCCGTCGACGCCGAGTTCGACGAGGCCTCCCGCCTCGCGGAGAGGCAGCCGGCGTAAGAGCGATCCGAACGACAGCACCCTCGACCGTGGCTCGTAGGGGGTGTTGTTCGCTCAGCGGCTCGTCCGAGTCGCCCGCATACGAGGAAAGGCCGGTCGATCAGCATTTCTGCTGCTCGACCGGCCTTCACCGCGTGGGGTGGATGACGGGACTCGAACCCGTGGGCGTGCTCGGACTGGTGTCCGCTGGCCTGCTGATTGGTGGGAGAAGTACGGGGCGACCCCGGCGGCTCTGATGGGCTATCGGCGTGCTGCGCGGCGGATGGGGCATCTGATTGGTTACGATCACGGCGCTAGTCGATAGTAGCGGCGGCCTCAGCGAATCGCTGGGCCACCGCCTCGCTCTCGTCAAGTTTGAAGCATAGCCAATGTCGTTCGCATCTCTTCCAGCGTCGGGTTCCCACAAGCGCGGTGGACTGACTCGGCCATCTCGAACGTGAAGTCCTCTGGCTCGTATCCGACCTGCAGTAGGCCATACTCTGATTTCTCGTTAGGAGTCCAATCAACGCCTTCGGCGAGAAGCTCTGGAAACGTCAGGTCTGTCGCACGAAGCGTATTCAGCCATCCGATAGTTGAGATCGTTGACAGCGTGTTGGGCTGAGGGCGGGGAGGTGGTAATTCGCCACGCATGAGGGAACTGACCTCGATGTCGGCAAACAGCTGGGCTCGTTCTCTGGATCGTTGTATTTCTCTTTGATCGAAACTAACGGCAGCGGATGAAGTAACTGGCCATGCATTTCGCGCTTTTGAATACCAGTCGACTACTGACGCGGCGATTGCGTCTGGGTTCGCGACGTTAGAGAGGTCGCTCACGATCAACATTCCGTCGCTATAAATGAGGCCGCATTGGTAGTCGCCGTGGCATTCAAGGTGGACTATTCCTCTGTCGCGATGGGATTGGAAATGGTCAAGCAGTGTCGCCGCCGCGAGGTCTGGAGAGTTTGGGAGCTCTGTTGTATCGTAGGTTGTCTCGGAACCGACTCCTATGAACCAATAAGAACCGGTGGCGACAGTAAACAGAAATCGTGCGAGTTCGAGGGCTCGTTGCTCAGGTATATCGGAGCTTCCCTTCGTGTCGAAGCCGATTTCGGGGGATTCGCAATGAATCCTCCATCGCTGATAGCTCATGGGGCGACTCCTTGTTTTGTGGTGGCGGCGGCAGCAGCATTCATTTCGTTACTTAATTCCCTTTAGAGCGTTCCAGACGTCAACGGTGACTACCGTAATCCTACCGGCCGCTTCCGGTACCTGATCGAGCACTGCTTTAAGGGCGGCGGCGGTCGTGGGAGAATTTGCTACCCAGTAGATTGGAAAATTCTGCGGATTCGGAAGAGCGTTGACGGCCGCAATCTGGCGCTGAATCTCAGAAACAAGAGAGTCGTAGATTCCCTTAACGAAAGGCGGAGTATTTGGAGAGGAGACGTCAACTAGAGTTCCGTCGGGCTTTAGTAGCGCACCGTACCCGCTGCTGCCAAACTTGGCATCGACAAGGACTTTGAGTATCCCCTTGAGGATTTCGAAGCCGTCGAATTTGACGCCGTTTACTACGTAGGACCACGCGCCGTCGACGCCGGTCACCGTTTCCTGGAAAGGTCGGTTCTGTTCAGCGTTTGCGCCGCCTGACTCGTTAGTTCTCTCCCATTTGCCGGGGCCTCCTCCGTTGCCGGGCTTGGGGGGCGGTTTGGTGGGAGCGGGGGGTTGCTTCTTTGGCTTCGGTGCCTGACCGCCGTTGCTGGCGCTGGGTGTGGAGCCTGTGCCGGGTTGTGGTGTGGTGCTGGGTCGGGGTTGTTGGGGGATGACGGGGAGGCCGGTTTCGGGGTCGATGCGGCCGGGTGCGGGGATTTTTCCGGGGTCGGGTGGTGTGGTGGGTTTGGGTGTGATGGGTGGCCGGGGTTGTCCGGGCAGGGGTGTGCCGGGGTCTGCAGGCGTCGGGAGATCAGTTCCGGGGTTCTGTCCTGGAGGTAGAACGATCGGGGGTGTGGGCTTGGGTGGTTTGTTCCCATCGCCGTTGCCTCCACCTTCCCCGTCGCCGGGGCTGGTGGGCGCGGTGGTGCCGGGGTTTCCGGTCGTAGGCGGAGCCATTCCCCGTTCGGGTCCTCGAATGAGGCCGACGATCCCTTCGAGATACTTCCGAAGGATATCCGGAAGGATTGCGATCAGCCCGGGAAGGCCGATGAGGTATTTGTTGATGCTCCGAATGATTTCCGCGATCCAGTCGAGAAATGGTTTGATCAGACGGTTGTAGATATCTTGAAAGAATTTCGCGAGGGCGTTCACGAGTGGCCACAGGAACGAGAAGATCCCGGGGACTCCGCCCGGCTGCGGGTATCCCTCACCGTCGGGACCGCCGAAGTTGGTCGGGGTGATGCTGTCGCCTGCACTGCCGGGCATCGGAGTCGGTGTGGAGCCGCTACCACTGCCGGTGCCGACACCCCGCCCTGGTGAGGATCCAACCGACTCGCCCTGCCCGCCTGATGTGCTCGGGCTCGGGGACGGGCTTGGGCCGCTTCCGCTGCTTCCGGATCCAGTCGATGGAGGTTGCTGCGGTTGGTGTGCGGGTGGGGCGTCAGCTGTGTTCGGCTCGAAGGCCTCAGGGGTGGATGGGCTCGGGTTGATTTGCGCGGAGCTGTAGTACTCGCTGCTGGTCTTGGTGACGGCGGTTGTGTCGGTGAGAGTTTCGGAGGATAGCTGTGAGGCGACAGCGCCCGGGGTCGGTCGCCGTCGGGTCCTGCCTCCTGCCATGATGCCTGTCGCTTCACCGACGAGGTAGGCCCACGAAGAGGGTCCGTCCTTGTTCTCGTCGTCGCTGTCCACGCCGCCGCTGTCGTTGCCGTCTGCGCCGGGCGCACCGGGAGCGCCGCCGTTGGCTCCGGGGGCGCCAGGCATCGGGCATTCGGATTGGGTCGTGGTGACCGTGACCGTGGCAGTCGAGGGCTGCCCTGACTGGGGCTGCTGGCCGGGCTGCTGCTGTCCGGTCTGCTGCGGCCCGCCGGGTGCGGTGGTCTGCACCGCCGGGTTCTGGTTCTGCTGTCTCTGCCCGTTGCCCTGCGGCTGCTGTCCCTGCTGCTGGCCGCCGCCTTGGCCGGGTTGTTCGTTGCCGGGGATGTTCGGGGCCTGCTGGCCGGGGGTTCCGAACTCGGGTGTTTGAGCTTGGATACCGGGGCCGTTGTCACCCCCCTTAGCCGGGGAAGTCGCGATGCCGTTGTTGTCCTGGCCGCCCTGCTGGCCCGGCTGCTGTCCGGGGGCTGTGGCCTGCCCTGTAGGGGGAGCGAAGGTCAGGTCCGGTCCGGTCGGCCCGCAGGTGGCGGGGCCTCCGCCCGGGCACGGCGCTGCCGCAGCGGTGCCACTTCCTGCGGTGGTGGCGGTGAAGCCAATCATTCCGACAGCGATCACGATACCCGCCACTGCAGCAGCGGCCCGAGCCTGCTCGCTGGTCGGCGTGTTCGCGCCGGAGTGGCGTAGCTTGTCCAGTCCGGTGAACAGGATCCGCCCGACGATGACCATCACAAGCCAGAAGGTCAAGAACACCAGCGGCACGGGAGTGAACCGGGGCGCCTCGATGGAGAACAGGACGCCACCGACGATCCCAGCGAGGCCGATGACGGTCAGGAACAACCCCTGCAGTCGGGTGGCGCGGTCCGAAGGAGGAGGTGCCGTGGAGGCCTGGGCTGCGCGGGTGTGGCGGGGCCTTGATGCCACCGGAACCTCCTGAATGCACTGAGTTGTATGTCTCGTTCACTAACCAGGGTGAACGGTACAGTCGGAGTTCACGGTCTGCAATCAGAGTGGCTGCCCGGTTCAGGAACTTCGGTGCACCCAGGGGTGCCGGTGTCGAGGTGCCCCCTCCCCAGACTTCCCGAAGACCAGACGCCGCTATTCGATCACGCCACGACAAGTACCCTCACCGGAATCCGGCAAGGTCGAATCATGGCACCGGATCCGGGCTGATCAATCGCGGGTCAGGTGGCTCACGGGCACGGCGTGAGACTGAGCTACGTGCCGGTCAGTCGGTTTCCGTCGGACTGCCCCTAGAGCGACGTTGCGCCCCGAACCGGACTCGAACCGGCTCTGTGACCATCGGGGCTTTCCAGGGGCTACTTGCGCAGGTCGGCAGTCTCGAACCCGCGGTAGGCGACAAGATCCCGCGCACGGCGAAGCGTCGTAAGCGCATCGATTACTTCATTGAGGTCAGCGGCAGGAAACTGGAAGAACCGTTCCCAACCTGCCCGGTCAACCCCTACGTGGAGGCCGTTGCTGGCTGGAACGGCTTCGCCGTGGCATTCCGTGAGTTCGAATCCGGCTCGTTTGCACCAGGTGACCGCGGACCAGCCCGGCTCAACGATGCTTCAGGTGTCAGTAGGTCAAGGTCGCCTTGGCGTTCCGCTGCTGCCGATCGGGCGGCGTTGTAGGCGGCTGTGAGGTCGTCGGGGTTAGCCTCACGGGCCGCGGGTGAGGGCGTGGCGTGGTGCGAACCACAGCGGCGAGCCGGGGGTGTATACGGCGGCTTCGGTGTGCTGGTTGATGACCTGCGGGGAGTGGTGGTTCACACGAACACCGCCCAGACGACAGCCGCGAGGGCGTACAGGGCGGCGTAGGAGACCAGCACGAGCGCGAGAGCGTCGAGGAATTGACGGGCAGCCATGCGTGCCCGAGATACAGTTGTGTCATGCATGAGCGGGTCTAGTCCGTTCGTGTCCAGACCCCGGTTCAGGTGCGCCAACACCTACCGGGGTCGATCAAATTGGACACCCGAAGACCATGCACAAGGATGCGCTAAGGCTGCGCGGCCCGAATCTGCCGAACTACCGCAGAAACGAGTGAAGGCCGGTCAACCAGCATTCGCGCTGGTTGACCGGCCTTCACCGCGTGGGGTGGATGACGGGACTCGAACCCGCGACAGCCAGAATCACAATCTGGTGCTCTACCAACTGAACTACACCCACCAGGTGCCTGGGATCGCCAGGCTCGGAGAACTTTACCCGACGGTTCCAGCGGAATCCAATCGGTATCGCCTCCGCCTCGCCGAGTGCGGCGACCTGCGGCTTCAGGCGGGGCCGAGTTCCTCCACGGCCGCGGTGATCTGCTCGGTCGTCGGTCCGGGCGCGGGGACGAAGGCGGTGCTGCGGTAGTACTTCAGCTCGCGGATCGACTCGCGGATATCGGCGAGCGCGCGGTGCGCGAGGCCCTTGTCGGGCTGGCCGAAGTAGATCCGCGGGTACCAGCGGCGGCACAGCTCCTTGATCGAGCTGACGTCCACCATGCGGTAGTGCAGGAAGCCGTCGAGCTCCGGCATCTCCTTGGCGATGAATCGCCGATCCGTCGCGATCGAGTTGCCGGCGAGCGGGACGGCGCCGGCCTCGATGTGCTCGCGCAGGTAGGCGAGTACGGCCTCTTCGGCCTCGCGCACGGTCACCGTCGACGCGCGGACCTCCTCGGTCAGGCCCGAGCGGGCGTGCATCTCCTGCACGACAGGCGGCATCGCGGCGAGCGCGGCGTCGTCCGCGTGGATCACCAGGTCCACGCCCTCGCCGAGGATGTTGAGGTCCCCGTCGGTCACCAGTGCGGCGATCTCGATGAGGCGGTCGGAGGTCAGATCGAGGCCGGTCATCTCACAATCGACCCATACGAGTTTGTCATCCACGGGGTTCAGCGTATCCAAGCTAGTCTTTGCACCGTGACTGACAACGCGAACTCCCCGGCGCAGACGATCGCGGCCGGATACGACTTCTCGGGCCCCGCCCTGGAGCTCGGCACCGTGCTGGTGGACGGCACCGTCGACCCCACGGCGAAGGTGCGGATTCCGCTGGCGATGATGAACCGGCACGGCCTCGTCGCCGGCGCCACCGGCACCGGTAAGACGAAGACGCTGCAGCTCATCGTCGAGCAGCTGTCGGCCAACGGCGTGCCCGTCGTCCTCGCCGATATCAAGGGCGACTTGGCGGGGCTGTCCAAGCAGGGCGAGACGAGCGACCGCACCACGGCACGCGCGGCGGACACCGGTGACGACTGGAAGCCTGCCAACGTCCCGACGGAGTTCGTCTCGCTCGGCACCAACGGCATCGGCGTGCCGATCCGCGCCACCATCTCCTCGTTCGGGCCGATCCTGCTGTCGAAGGTCCTGAGCCTCAACGCCACCCAGGAGTCGACGCTCGGCCTGATCTTCCACTGGGCCGATCAGAACCAGCTCGAGCTGCTCGACCTCAAGGACCTGCGCTCGGTCATCCAGTACCTCACCTCGGCCGAGGGCAAGGCCGACCTCGAGGGCATCGGAGGCGTCAGCAAGCAGACCGCCGGCGTGATCCTGCGTGCGCTGGTCAACCTGGAGGCCGAGGGTGGTGACACCTTCTTCGGCGAGCCCGAGATCGACATGGGCGAC
This sequence comes from Tsukamurella sputi, assembly GCF_007858445.1. GTDB lineage: Bacteria > Actinomycetota > Actinomycetes > Mycobacteriales > Mycobacteriaceae > Tsukamurella > Tsukamurella sputi. The sequence goes on from NZ_VIGV01000007.1 coordinate 97,606, forward strand.
CTGTTGCGCACCGCGGGCGGACAGGGCGTGGTCACGCTCTTCGAACTCGGCGACCAGGCTGCTCGACCCGCTCTGTTCTCGACCTTCCTCATGTGGGTCCTCGCGGACCTGTTCCAGTACCTGCCGGAGGCGGGCGACCTCGACAAGCCGAAGCTGGTCTTCATCTTCGACGAGGCGCACCTGCTCTTCGCCGACGCCAGTAAGGCCTTCAAGGATCAGGTCGAGCAGACCGTCAAGCTGATCCGCTCGAAGGGCGTGGGTGTCTTCTTCTGCTCGCAGCTGCCCACCGACATTCCGAATCCGGTGCTCAGCCAGCTCGGCGCGCGCATCCAGCACGCCCTGCGCGCCTTCACGCCGGAGGATCAGGCCGCGCTGTCGAAGACGGTCAAGACCTACCCGACCTCGCCCGCCTACAAGCTCGACCAGGCGCTCACCAGCCTCGGTATCGGCGAGGCGATCGTCACCGTGCTCTCCGACAAGGGCGCGCCGACCCCGGTCGCGTGGACCCGGCTGCGCGCGCCGCGCTCGCTGATGTCTGCGATCGGCGACGATGCCATCCGTTCGGCCGCGCACGCGTCGCCCCTGTGGGGTAAGTACTCGCAGACCGTCGACAACCTCTCGGCCTTCGAGAAGCTGTCCGCCAACGCGCAGCAGGCGCAGCAGGAGAACGCTCCCGCCGAGCAGACCCCGCCGCCCCCGCCGGCGCCGAAGAAGGAAGAGGAGGAGTCCTCGTGGGTCTCGGACGTGATGAGCAACCCCGCCGTGAAGTCCTTCCTCCGCTCGGCCGCCTCCAGCGCCGGTAGGGAGCTCTCCCGCAGCATCTTCGGCACCAGGCGTCGCCGCTGAGGTCTCGGCTACCGCTGAAAACGCCGCTCGCCCCGTGCATCCACGGGGCGAGCGGCGTTCTCCGCAGCGGCGGGCGACCTGTCGTAGGGCTCAGTTGCCCGCGAGCTTCTTGTACATCTGCCCGACGATGGGCGCCATGATCGCGCGCGGGGTGTAGTGGCCCGCCATCGACATGCCCTTGGACAGCAGCCCGGGGACGACGCGCATCTTGTTCTTCTCCAGCGCGTCGAGGGTGACGCGGGCGGTGTACTCGGTGTTGATCCAGAGGAACTCGGGAACGACCTTCTCCACCGTGGAGCGGTCCTCGGGGTCGGGGAGCTCAGTGCGCACGGGACCGGGTGCGAGCAGCGTGACGTGCACGCCGGTCGACTTCAGCTCGCCGCGGAGCGACTCGGAGAAGGTGTTGGCGAAGGCTTTCGACGCCGCGTAGGTGGCGTTGTTCGGGATCGGCATGTTGCCGGCCGCCGAGCCGGTGATCATGATGCCGCCGTTGCCGCGCTTCACCATCTGGGGGAGCACGGCCAGCGTCAGATCGTGCACGGCGTTCGCGTTGAGCTCCAGCTGCGCGCGCTCGTAGTCGAAGTCGAGGTCGATGACGCGGCCGAAGGTCGCGGTGCCGGCGTTGTTGCAGAGGATGGAGATCTCGCGCGAGGCGAGCTCCTTGCAGAGCACACCGCGGGCGTCGTGATCGGACAGGTCGACGCCGCGGACCTCGGCCTCGACGCCGAACTCGGCGCGCAGCTTCGCGGCCAGTTCCTCCATGGGGCCGGTGCTGCGCGCGACGAGGATCACCGAGTGACCACGGCGGGCTAGCTCCGTCGCGAGGGCGACACCGATGCCGGAGGAGCCGCCGGTGACGACGGCGCGGGCGGACTGATGGGGTGCGGGTACTGGCATGGGGGAGATGGTACGGGAGGGCACGGACGAGCCGATATCGCGAACTCCGCACTGTGACGGCCGGTATACGGGACCGGCCGCTCGGGGGTTCCACGCACGCTGGACCTGCGAAGACGCGCTTCGAGTGGCGCACCCGGAGCTCTGACGTTAGGTTAGCCTCGCCAATATCATTGCGGAAGGTGGAAGACATGAACCGCTGGGCCCCGTACTACCTGTCCGCACTCCGGATCGTGACGGGCGTGCTGTTCGCGCTTCACGGCGCCGGAACCTTCTGGGGCTTCCTCGACGGCCGACGGTCGAGCCCGGAGGTCTTCGCCTGGCCCAGTTGGTGGGGCGCCGCGATCCAGCTCGCGGGCGGCCTGCTCATCGCCGTCGGCGCGCTCACCCGTCCCGCCGCGATCATCGCCTCGGGCTCGATGGCGTACGCGTACTTCGCCTTCCACGCCGGCGACGGGCTGTCCCCGCTCGCGAACGGCGGTGAGCTGTCGGTCCTGTACTGCTGGGTGCCACTGCTGTTCGCCTTCACCGGCGCCGGACCGATCAGCGTCGACGCCGTGATCGGCCGTCTCCGGGACGGCGATCAGGCTGAGGCGAAGGCTCCATCGGACCGCGCCGACGAGAAGGATGCGGCAGAGTCTGCGGTATGACCGCAGACATCCCCGAAGCCGCCCGCGCACTCCTCGACCAGGCCGTCGTCGTCGACCTTGCGACGGTCCGCCCCGACGGTGGCCCGCAGGTCAACCCGATGTGGTTCCTCTTCGAGGACGGACTCATCTGGTTCACCCACACGGACTACCGGCAGAAGTACCGCAACCTGCAGCACGAGCCGCGCGTCGCGATCTCCCTGCTGCCGGAGGGGAACCCGTACAACTACCTGGAGATCCGGGGCGAGCTCGACCGCGTCGAGCCAGACCCCACGGGATCCCTCTACACCCGGCTCGCCGAGCGCTACGGCCAGGGATCGGTGGTACCGCCGGATGCGGCGGATCGCATCAGGATCGCGATCCGCCCCACCCTGTTCAGCGGCAACGCCCTGAAGTAGGCGCTACAGCGCGGCCGCGATCTCGGTGCCCTGCCGGATCGCGCGCTTGGCGTCCAGCTCGGCGGCGAGCGCCGCGCCGCCGATGACGTGCGCCTTGACGCCGCGCTCGGCGAGCGCCTCGTCGAGGTCGCGCACCGACTCCTGTCCGGTGCACAGGATCACCGTCTCCACGTCGAGCACGCGGGCGTCCTTGCGCTCCTCGCCGAAGGTGATGTGCAGGCCGGCGTCGTCGACCTTCTCGTAGTTGACGCCCCCCAGCTGCTCCACGCCCTTCATCTTGACCGTCGCTCGGTGCACCCAGCCGGTGGTCTTGCCGAGGCCGATGCCCTGAGGGGTCGACTTGCGCTGCAGCATGTACACCTTGGACCGGGTCGACGGTGCAGGGGCCGGCTTGGTGATGAAGCCGGGCACGTCGCCCTGGCGGGTGACGCCCCACTCGGCGTTCCATTCGTCCAGGTGCAGCGTGGGGGACTTGTCGGTAGTCACGAACTCGGCCACGTCGAAGCCGATGCCACCGGCGCCCATGATAGCGACGGTGTCACCGATCTCCTTGGCTCCGCTGATCGCCTCGGCGTACGTGATGACCTTCGGGTGGTCCACGCCGGGGAACGACGGGACGCGCGGCACGACGCCGGTCGCGATGATCACCTCGTCGAACTTGCCCGCCAGAGCGTCGACGTCCGCGCGTGTGTTCAGGTGCACGGTCACCTGGTTCCGGTCCAGCATCGTGGTGAAGTACCGGATGGTCTCGTTGAACTCCTCCTTGCCGGGGATCTTCGCGGCGTAGCCGAACTGGCCGCCGATCTTCTCCGAGGCCTCGAACAGGTCCACCTTGTGGCCGCGTTCGGCCGCGCTCACCGCGGCGGAGAGGCCCGCGGGCCCGGCGCCGACGACGGCGACGCGCTTCGCGGCACGGGTCGGTGCGAGAACGAGATCCGTCTCGCGGCCCGCGCGCGGGTTGACGAGGCAGGAGACCTTCTTGTGCACGAAGGCGTGGTCGAGGCACGCCTGGTTGCAGCCGATGCAGGTGTTGATCTCCTCGGCGCGCTCGTCGCGGGCCTTGTTGGCCCACTCCGGATCGGCGAGCAGCGGGCGGGCGATCTGCACCAACTGGGCGTCGCCGCGCTCGAGGAGCTCCTCAGCGGTGGCGGGCATGTTGATGCGGTTCGCGGCGCACACGGGGATGTTCACGGCGCGCGTGACGTCGGCGGTGAAAGCGGCGAAGGCGGCGCGCGGCACCGAGGTCACGATCGTGGGCACCCGGGCTTCGTGCCAGCCGATGTCGGTGTTGAGGATGTCCACGCCGGCGTCCTCGAGCTTGTGGGCGAGCGAGAGGATCTCGTCGCGGGTCTGGCCGTCCGGGACGAAATCCGCCATCGACAGGCGGAAGACCACGATGAAGTCCTCACCGCAGCGCTTGCGGATCTCCTTGACGATCTCCACGGGGAAGCGCTGGCGGTTCTCGGCGGAGCCGCCCCACTCGTCGGTGCGCTTGTTCGTGTGCGCCGCGAGGAACTGGTTGATCAGGTAGCCCTCGCCGCCCATCACCTCGACGCCGTCGTAGCCGGCTTTCTGCGCGGTGCGGGCGGCGTTGCCGAAGTCGCGGATGGTCTTGCGGACCTCGAAGCCCGACATCGCGCGCGGCTTGAACGGGTTGATGGGCGCCTTGATCGCGCTGGCCGAGGCGCTGAGCGGGTTGTACGAGTAGCGGCCGGCGTGGAGCAACTGCATCGCGATCTTGCCGCCCTCCTTGTGGACCGCGTCGGTCACGCGCTTGTGCAGGATCGCGTCGATGGGGCTGGACATCTTCGCACCTGCGGGCAGCAGCCAGCCGGTGATGTTGGGGGAGTAACCGCCGGTGATGATGAGGCCGACGCCGCCCTTCGCGCGCGCAGCGAAGTAGGCCGCGAGCTTGCCGATGTCCCACGGCATGTCCTCGAGGCCGGTGTGCATCGAGCCCATCACGACGCGGTTCTTCAGCGTCGTGTGCCCGAGGTCGAGGGGCTCGAACAGATGGGGGTACTTGGCTGACATGGCTGATCCTTAATCCCGCTGATCGGGGTTCGAGACGGGGCTGGGTAGGGCTGCGAGCACTTCGTCGAGCCAGTCGACGGTGCCCTGTTCCGAGAGCACGCCGCCGCGCAGTACGAGGTACTGCTGCAACTCCGTGCCGGTCAGGGTGGACGGGGTGGGGTAGTCGCGGCTCTCGAAGGTGCGGAAGAGTGCGGCCCGCTCGGCGTGGAGATCGCGGACGCGCCGGATGTCCGTGACGAGGTCCGGCAGGTCCGAGGGGGCAGCACCGCGGATCCGGGTGGCCAGCTCCCGGCGGTCCGCCGCGTCCTTGCCCGGGGTGCGGATCCACTCCGACAGGGTCTTGCGGCCCGTGTCGGTGATCGAGTAGACCTTCTTGTCCGGCTTGCCGTCCTGCGCCTGTTCGACGTAGGTCACGAGGCCGTTCTCCGTCATCCGCGCCAGCGTCTTGTAGATCTGCTGATGCGAGGCGCGCCACCAGTGCCCGATCGAGCGGTCGAAGCGCCGGGTGAGCTGGTACCCGGTGCCCGATCGCTCGCTCAGGGAGACCAGGAGCGCGTGTTCGAGTGCCACAGGGCTGAGGCTACCGCCGCTTCCGTCCCTATGCAACTAGTTGCACTTCGCCTTGATGCCTATTGCCCGCGGTGGAGCCGATTCCGGATAAGATGACGGCCGCACCACTGCCTCCGTAGCTCAGTTGGATAGAGCAAGAGCCTTCTAATCTCTAGGTCGCAGGTTCGATTCCTGCCGGGGGCGCAAGAAAACCGCAGATCGGGGCTGGTGCCGGCGCGCTGCGCGGCGTTACGATCGACGGTGGACGTGGGGGCCTCACAGGAGGTGCTCGATGAAGCGGACAATTCGAACATTCGCGGTGGTGGCATGTGCGGTGGCCCTGTTCGGCAGCGGCGGCACGGCGGTCGCGGACCCGGCGCCCGCGCCACCGCCGGTCGGCTCCCAGTGCGGCAAGCCGGGCGAGAACAAGGTGATCACCACCATTCACACCTGCGCGACGATCAATTCGAACTGCACGGGCTACGACATGATGATCATCGGCCGGGTCGACAAGTGGGGACACTGTGTGATCCCCGGAGTGAACGGGACCACCTGGTGACGTGAGCGAGCTCGCGCTCCCGCTGGTCGGTCTCGTCGGCGGCGTCCTCGCGGGAGTCTCGCCGTGCGTGCTCCCGGTCCTGCCGGTCGTCCTGCTCGGCGGTGCCGGCGCGGGGGTCGACGGTGCCCGCGCCTCCCGGGCTCGCCCGGTTGTGATCGTCGCGGGCCTGGTGCTCAGCTTCTCCCTCTTCACGCTGTTCGGCACCGTCGTCCTCGCGCTCCTGCACCTGCCCACCGGGCTGATCCGCTGGGTCGGGATCACGGCGCTGTTGGTGCTCGGCGCGGCCATGCTGTTCCCGCCGCTGGAACGCCTCGTGGAGCGGCCCTTCGTGCGGATCCCGCAGCGGGTGCCGGGATTCCACGGTGACGGTGCCGCGGGCGCCTTCGCCCTGGGTGTCGCGCTCGGCGCGGTGTACGTGCCGTGCGCCGGACCGGTCCTGGCCGCGATCGCGCTCGCCGGCGCCACCGACACCATCGGTCCACGCACGCTGATCCTCACGGCGTCGTTCGCCGTTGGCACTGCGATCCCGCTGCTCGCCATCGCCCTCACCGGACACCGCCTGGCCGAGCGGGTCCGCGCACTGCAGAGTCGGCAGCGGACCATCCGGGCGGTCGGCGGCGTGCTCGTGATCGCGCTCGCCGTCGCGCTCGCGCTGAACGTCACCGATCTGATTCAGCGCCGCGTCCCCGACTACACGCAGGCCGTCGGCGATCGGCTGGGTGCCGCCGCCGTTGCCCCGCAGGTCACGGGTGCGGGCTCGCTGCAGCAGTGCCAGCAGGCCGCGTTCACGGGCACGGCGCAACTCACCGATTGCGGGCGCGCGCCGGAGTTCTCGGGCCTCGGGCCGTGGCTCGGGGTGGCGCCGCGCACCATGGCGGACCTGCGCGGCAAGGTGGTCCTCATCGATTTCTGGGCGTACTCGTGCATCAACTGCCAGCGCGACCTGCCGCATGTCGAAGCGTGGTGGAAGAACTACCGCGACCTCGGCTTCGAGGTCATCGGGGTGCACACGCCGGAATACGCCTTCGAGCACGACACCGACAACGTCACCGCCGGCGCGCGCAAACTCGGGCTGACCTTCCCGATCGCGGTCGACAATCGTTCCGCGACGTGGGCGGCCTATCGCAACGTCGCCTGGCCTGCGGGCTACCTCGTGGACGCCACGGGCACGATCCGGCTGGTCACACTCGGCGAGGGCCACTACGACAAGGCCGAGAGCGCCATTCGCTCGCTCCTGCTCGCGGCCCGACCCGGTGCGACGCTGCCGCCCGCCACCGACGTCCCCGACGCCACGCCGCGCAACGCGGACCGCACGCCCGAGCTCTACCTCGGCGCGGACAAGCAACAGGGCTACGGCGGCACCGGGGACTACGGGGCCGGCACCCGCACGTTCACCCGCCCGGATGTGGTGCAGCCGAACAGGTTCGCGCTCGACGGCACCTGGATCGTCGGTGCCGAGGACATCCGCGCCGGCGAAGGCGCCGCTCTCACGCTCGCCTACACGGCGCAGCGCGTCTTCCTGGATGTCGGCGGCACGGGCACGCTCACCGTCGCCGACGGTGGCACCGTCCGGACGATCGCCGTCGACGGTCCGCCGGACATCCGCACGGTCGTCGACCGTCCCGCCTCCGGAGCCGGGACGGTCACCGTCGGCCTGAGTCCCGGGCTGACGGCCTACTCGTTCACCTTCGGGTGACCCGGTCCCGAGGAGAGCGCGGTAGCGCGCAAAACGCGCAGAAGTGCGACTAAGACGCACAAGCACGCGCTGTGAGGCTGATCACGTCCATGCTCCCCGTGTTGCATCGATCACTCATTCACGAGGAGAAACCCCATGCTGACAGTCTTGGGACTGACCATGGTCGCGGCGTTCATGGTCGTCATCATGACGCGCCGCGCGACCCCCATCGTCGCGCTGATCGCCGTCCCGGTGATCTTCGGGCTGCTCGCCGGGGCGGGCACCGGCATCGGCAAGATGATCACCGACGGCATCAAGGACCTCGCCCCCACAGCGGCGATGCTGTTCTTCGCGATCATCTTCTTCGGGGTGATGATCGACGTGGGACTCTTCGATCCGGTCATCCGTGCGGTGGTCCGGGTGGTCGGCGAGGATCCCGCCAAGCTGGTGCTCGGTACGGCGGTCCTGGCGGGAGTCGTCTCGCTCGACGGTGACGGATCGACCACGTTCATCGTGACCACCTCCGCACTGCTGCCGCTATACCTCAAGCTGGGCGTCAGCCCCGTCGTCCTCACGGTGGTCGCGGGCCTCGCCAACGGAACGATGAACATCCTGCCGTGGGGCGGGCCCACCGCCCGCGCGGCCGCCGCGCTGAAGATCTCGCCGTCCGAGGTCTTCGTGCCCATGATCCCGTCGCTGGTCGCGGGCATGGTCGTGGTCCTCGCCTTCGCGTGGCACCTGGGTCTGATGGAGCGGAAGCGTCTCGGCAGCATCGTGATCCGTGAGCGTGTCCTCTCCGGTGTCGGTGCGGGCGGGTCCGGCGGCACCGTGGGCGGCGACGGTGCGGATGCATCCGTTCCGCCCACCGGGGGTACCGGCGACAGCGCCCTGACCGCGGTCACCGGGGCGCACGGCAACCCGAAGCTGCTGTGGTTCAACGCCGCTCTCACTGTTGCGCTGCTGTCTGTGCTCACTCTGGACCTGCTGCCGATCCCCGTGCTGTTCATGATCGCCGCCGCGATCGCGCTCGCCGTGAACTTCCCGAAGGTCGCCGATCAGCAGGAGGCCATCACGCGGCACTCGAAGTCGATCGTCTCGGTGGTCGGGATGGTCTTCGCCGCAGCGGTTCTCACCGGCGTCTTCAAGGGGACCGGCATGGTGGACTCGGTCGCCGCCTGGGTCACCGGCATCATCCCGTCCTCGATGGGTCCGCACCTCGCGGTCATCACCGGCGTCCTGTCGATCCCGTTCACCTTCCTGATGTCCAACGATGCCTTCTACTTCGGCATCCTGCCCGTGCTGTCCGAGACCGCGAGCCACTACGGCATCAGCGCCGCCGAGATGGCCAGGGCCTCGATCACCGGCCAGCCCTTCCACATGCAGAGCCCGCTGGTCCCGGCCATCCTGCTGCTCGTCGCGCTCGCCGGCGTCGGCCTGGCCGATCATCACAAGAAGGTGCTCTGGCGCGCCGTCGTCGTCTCGATCGTCATGCTGGTGGTCGGCGTCCTCGTCGGCCAGATCCCGTTCTGAGCGGTGCGTGAGTCGCTAGGCTGAGCGGATGCCCGGGATCCGGCTGCGCACGCAGATCCTCCTGCTCCAGGTGGTGATCATCATCGTCAGCCTGGCCGCCGGTTTCGGCATCGTGCTGCACCGGGTGGACACGGACACGCGCGCGGAGTACGGGCAGCGGGCGGCGGTGATCGCCGAGACGGTCGCCTCCGACACCGATGTCCGTGCCGGCGCCGCGGCGCAGTCGGCGGCGCGTCGTGCCGGACGACCGGCCTCCCGGGAGGAACTCGCCGCCGCGCCGCTGCAACGCCAGGCACTCGCCATCACGGAACGCACCGGCGTGCTCTTCGTGGTGATCGCCGATGATGCGGGATACCGCATCGCGCATCCGGATCCGGCCCAGCTGGGTGCGCCACTGAGCACCGACCCCTCACGAGCCCTCGGCGGCGACGTCGAGGTGACGCGCCAGCAGGGCACCCTCGGCGACTCCGTGCGGGCCAAGGCGCCGGTCCTGGGCGCCGACGGCACCGTCGTCGGCCTGGTCAGTGTCGGTATCTCCACGGAGACCGTCGCGGAGGCGGCGCGCCACACCGTCGTCCTGCTGACGGGGCTCGCCGCGCTCGCCCTCGCCGTCGGCGTCATCGGCTCCGCCCTCCTCGCCCGACGGTGGCGCCGCCTCACGCTGGGCCTGGAGCCGGAGGAGATGGCGGAGCTGATCCGCGAGCAGAACGCCGTGCTCTACTCGGGCTCGGAAGGAGTGATCGCCATCGACGCGCAGGGCATCGTCCGCGTGATCAACGACCGCGCCCGTGAGTTGCTCGGCGTCACCGCGGCGGCCGGCACACCGCTCGCGGACCTCGGCCTGACCGAGCGGGTCGCCGGGGTCGTCGCGACACCGACCGAGGTGCCCGTCGCGGCAGCCGTGAACGAGCGCGTGGTGCTCGTGGCGTCCCGCCGCGTGCATCGCGGCGGCACCGACCTCGGCACCGTGCTGACGGCGGTGGACCGTACCGACCTCGAGAAGCTGACCAGGGAGCTCGACTCGGTGCAGGCGATGAGCGCCGCATTGCGGGCCCAGCGGCACGAGTCCGCGAACCGGATGCACGTCGTCGCCGGCCTCCTGCGCGACGGCCGCACCGACGAGGCGGTCGCGTACCTCGACGAGATCGCGGGGGACACGGCGGTCCTCCCCGTCTCGGGCCTCGATCGCCTGGACGAGCCGCACCTGAGGGCCTTCGTCTCCGCCAAGGCGGCGCGTGCCCGCGAACGGGGCGTGCTGTTGCGCGTCGGTGCGGACACGGCGTTCGTGGGGGTACTCGCGCACCCCGTCGACACCACGACCCTCGTGGGCAATCTCCTCGACAACGCCATCGACGCTGCAGCCGAGGGCCCAGAACCCCGGACGGTCGAGGTCGACGTGCTGCGTGACGGTGTCGACCTCGCCGTGATCGTCGTCGACAGCGGGCCCGGATTCACTGTCGACGATCCATTCGTGGAGGGCGTCACCACGCGCAGTGATCCGACGGTGCCCGGCGGCCGCGGCCTCGGACTGGTGATCGCCCGGCAGGTGGCGCGCGGGCACGGGGGAGAGGTCGTGATCGTGGAGCGGGGCGGCGCCGACGCACCGACGACCGTGATGGCGACTCTGCCCGAGGGGGTGCGCGACGATGCCTGACGACATGCGGATCCTCGTCGTGGACGACGACTTCCGCGTCGCCGCGCTGCACGCGAAGATCGTGGACACCATGGTCGGTCTCACCACGGTGGGCTCCGCGCGCACCGTCTCCGAGGCGCGCGCGATCCTCGAGCGTGAGCACGTCGACCTGGCGCTCGTCGACGTCTACCTGCCCGACGGTTCCGGGATCGACCTGGTGCGGGAGATGCAGTGTGACGCCTTCATCCTCGGCGCCGCGGACGACGCAGCGAGCGTCCGCGCGGGACTGGCAGCAGGAGCGTTGCAGTACCTGATCAAGCCCTTCCCGGCCACGGAGCTCGCCCGTCGCCTCGGCGCGTACACCGCGTACCGCAGGATCCTGGTCGGTGCCGAGGTGACCCAGGAACAGGTGGACGCCGCGGCCTCCGTCCTGCGCAGCGAGCGTCCGGCGCCGCGCCGCGACGACAGCGGCTCGGTGACGGAGCGGCGGATCGTCGAGGCGCTGCGCCGCTCCGGCGCGCCGATGCTCGCGGACGACATCGCCGCCGACGTCGGGGTCTCGCCGGCTACCGCGCGCCGCTACCTCGCGGACCTGGTGCGAGAGGGAACGCTGACGATGGCCCTGCAGTACGGCACCACGGGACGGCCACGTCAGCGGTACGCGCTGCGCTGAGCCGACTTCCACGGTCGGAACCGATCGGCCGACTCGCCGGGTACCGGGCCGGTGTTGGCGTTAGAGTCCATCGCATGAGGACCACTCGGCTCGCGCTCGCTGTCACCACCGCACTCCTGGGCGCAGGGCTCGTCGCCGTGCCCGCCGCGGCGGCGCCCACCTGGTCGGGCCTGGACGCCGCGAACTACTCCGGACCGATACCCGGGAAGGGCGGCCAGCAGATCAGGTCCGTCGCGCTCGATCCCGCGGTGTCCCTGCCCGGCGCGGGGACGGCCAAGCGAGTGCTCTACTCGACCACCGATCAGCACGGGAAGGCGGCCACCAGCACCGGTGCGATCTTCGTGCCCAAGGGCGCCGCGCCGGCGGGCGGTTGGCCCGTGATCGCGTGGGCCCACGGCACCGTCGGCCTCGGCGACGATTGCGCCCCGTCCGCGAACCCGCGGTCGGACAGGGACAAGCAGTACCTGGGGCACTGGCTCTCGCAGGGCTATGCGATCGTGGCGTCCGACTACGCGGGCCTCGGCACGCCGGGCCTCATGAGCTACCTCAACAGCGTCTCGACGGCGCACAACGTCGTCGACTCCGTAGTGGCGGCCCATGCCGACCGATCACTGAACCTGTCGAAGAAGTGGGCCATCGTCGGCCAGTCGCAGGGCGGCGGCGCCGCGGTCAACAGCGCGCGGTGGGCTACGCAGTTCAGCGCGGGCAGCGACCTCGACTACCGCGGCGTGGTCGCCACGGGCACGCCGTTCAAGATCGAGGACGTGGTGAAGAACGTCGGGCCCGACACCGGCCTGCCCGGCGGCCTGAGTTCCGCCGCGACGTCCTACACCGCGTACATCCTGGCCGGGATCCGGGAGGCGAACCCCGGCGTCGACTTCGATTCGGTACTCACCCCGCGCGGCAAGGCGGCCGCCGCGAAGGCCGAGGTGCAGTGCTACGCCCAGCTCAGCACGACCCTCGCCGGGCAGAAGCCGACCGATTTCGTCACGGCGAAGATCGGCACCGTCCCCGGCGCGAGCGCGGCCCTGGACGAGTACATGGGTACGCCCACATCGGGCTACGACCGGCCGGTCTTCCTCGGTGTCGGGCTCAAGGACACCGACGTCCCCGTCCAGTCCTCGATCGCCCTGGCGGCGGCGTTGAAGAAGAGCGGCACGCAGGTCGAACTGCACCAGTACCCCGACGCCGATCACAGCGGCGCGGTGCTCGCCTCCATGAAGGATTCGACCCCCTTCCTGGCGCGCATCCTCGCCTGACCGGCATGGCACTGCCGAGCCTCGTCACGGTCGAGGAGTTCTTCGATTCGCCCGTCCGGGCCGCGGCGAAGATCTCGCCCGACGGCACCCGGATCGCCTTCCTCGCCCCGTCGAACGGCCGCCTGAACGTCTGGGTGGAGGACCTCGACGGGAACGAGCCGGCCCGGGCGGTCACCGCCGACGCGACGCGCAGTGTCCAGATGTTCTCCTGGACCACCGATCCGCGGTGGCTGATCTATCTGCAGGACAACGGCGGCGACGAGCGCTGGCATCTCATGCGCGCCGACCTCGAGGATCCCGACGCGCCGGCCGTCGACCTGACCCCCTTCGACGGGGCGACCACCTTTCTCATGGACCTGCCCATCGCGCGTCCGGGCGTCGCGATCATCTCGACCAACGCCCGCAAGGTCGACGAGTTCGACGTCCACGCGCTCGACATCGCCACTGGCGAGCTGACCGAGATCGAACGAAACCCGGGCAACGTCGCGGGATGGGTGTACGGCGCGGACGGCACGCTGTTCGCTTCGACGCAGGACGCCGCGGGCGCCATCGCGATCTGCCGGTGGGACACCGACGCTCGGGCACTCCGTCCGATCGCCGAGTTCGACGGCATCGACTACCCGCTCGGCGTGTTCCCGATCGTCCCGGCGCCCGACGGCGGCCTCTGGCTCGGATCCAACCGCGACCGCGATCTCACTCGCCTCGTCCACCTCGACGGTTCCACCGGTGCGCAGACCGAGGTGGACGCGCATCCGACGCTCGACCTCGATACCACCGGGCTCGTCGCGCCGACCATGCCGCAGCCGCTCATCGTCGATCCGCGCACCGGCGAGCTCCTCGCGGTGCGCTACCTCGGCGAGCGCCAGGAGATCCACGCACTCGACCCGCGTTTCGGCGAGGTGCTGGCCGCTCTGAGCGGCCTGTCCGACGGGGACATCGGCGCACTCTCGTCGGACCTCGACGGGAACCGCTGGGTGGTCTCGTTCGTGGACGACCGCGACCCGGGCGTCACCTACCTCTACGACCACCGCACGGGCGCGTCCCGGCTCCTGTTCCGGCCCTTCCCTCATCTGGATCCCGAGCAGTTGGCGCCGATGTCGCCCGTCACGATCTCTGCCCGCGACGGGCGGGCCCTCCCGTCGTACCTCACGCTGCCCGTCGGCGTGGAGCCGCGGAACCTGCCCCTTGTGCTGCTCGTGCACGGCGGCCCCTGGTTCCGGGACACCTGGGGATACCACGGCGAGGTGCAGCTCCTCGCGAATCGCGGTTACGCCGTGCTGCAGGTGAACTTCCGCGGCTCGACGGGCTACGGCAAGGCGCACACGCAGGCGGGCATCGGCGAGCTGGCCGGCGCCATGCACGACGATCTCATCGACGCGGTGGACTGGGCCGTCGCCGAGGGCATCGCGGATCCTCGGCGGCTCGGGATCTTCGGCGGCTCCTACGGTGGCTACGCGACCCTGGTCGGCGTCACCTTCACCCCGGACGTCTTCGCCGCGGCGATCGACTACGTGGGCATCTCGAGCCTGCCGAACTTCATGGCGACCCTGCCCGAGATCGCTCGGCCGTACCTCGCCAACAACTGGTTCCGGTACGTCGGCGACCCGTCGGACCCGGACCAGTTGGCCGACATGCTGGCCCGCTCGCCGATCACCCGTGTCGAGCAGATCCGCACGCCGCTCCTGGTGGTGCAGGGCGCCAACGACCCGCGCGTGGTGCAGGCGGAGTCCGACAACCTGGTCGCGGCGCTGCGCGAGCGAGGCGTGGAGGTCGAGTACCTGCTCAAGGCCGACGAGGGCCACGGCTTCGTCAACCCGGAGAACACGATCGAGATGTTCCGCGCGAGCGAGCGGTTCCTGGCCGAGCACCTCGGCGGGCGCACCGAGTCGCCGCGCGACGTCAGCTGACGACGTCCTTCGTCCGGAAGCCGCGCACGGCGAGGGCGAAGAAGACGAGGGCGATGCTCACCGACAGCGAGACGCCCTGTGCCATCGCGGCCCACTCGATGCTCGGCTGCAGCAGGTCGGTCCAGGCGTACTGCCAGTGCGCGGGCAGTGCCGCGCGCAGTCCGCCGAGGGCCGTCACCTGGTCCAGGACGCTCCCGATCACGGTCAGACCGACGGCGCCGCCGACCGCGGCGAGCGGAGCGTCGGTGCGCGTCGAGAGCCACAGCGCCAGCCCGGCGGTGGCCAGCTCGGAGACGATGATGAAGCCGGCCGCGAGCAGCAGGCGCCAGAGCCCTTCGGCTGCGGGTAGTGCGGTGTTCGCCGGCGTCTGCAACGGTCCCCAGCCGTAGGCGAGGGTGCCTGCGGCAAGGGCGACGGCGGTGAGCAGGGCGACCGACGCGACGGAGAGGATGAGCGCGACGATCGCCTTGGTGACCAGGAGTCGCGTCCGGGGGACCGGTGCTGCGAGGAGATAGCGCAGGGAGGACCAGTCGGCCTCCGACGCCACGGCGTCGCCGAAGAAGAGCGCCACCGGGATCACCAGGAGGAAGCCCGTCCCGGCGATGAGCACGGTGGCCGTCAGATTGAGGCCGGAGGCGGTGGCCACGTCGAACATCGACGGCCGCCCGCTGCCGCGGCCCTCGTCCTTGGTGCCCACCGCGAGGGCGATGATGAGGACGATCGGCAGCGCCGCGAGCAGCGCGGCCATCACCAGCGTTCGCCGGCGCCGTAGTTGCCGCGCGAGCTCCACGCCGACCGTCAGGGTGCGCCCGGGGGAGTACCCCGGCGCGGCACCGCTCGCGTCGTCCGTCCTGGCCGTCGTCGATCCGTCGGTCGCGGTCATGCCTCGTCTCCCGTCAGCTGGAGGAACGCGTCTTCGAGGGTGCGGGAGCCGGCCCCTTCGTCCGCCGTCACGATCTCCTCGACGGTGCCGGCGGCGATCAGCTCACCGCGCCGCAGCACCACCACGTGCGTGCAGGTCTGCTCGACCTCGGCCAGCAGATGGCTGGACACGATCACGGTGCGGCCCGTGGCGCCGTACCGGACGATCGCGTCGCGCATCTCCCGGATCTGCGAGGGGTCGAGCCCGTTCGTGGGCTCGTCGAGCACCAGGACATCGGGCAGCCCGAGCATCGCCTGGGCGATGGCGAGCCGCTGCCGCATACCCTGCGAGTAGGTCCGGACGGGCCGTTCGAGTGCGGTGCCGAGGTCCGCGATCTCGAGGGCCTCGTCGAGGTGCGCCTCGTCGGAGGGGCGTCCCGTGGCCCGCCAGTACAGGTCGAGATTCGCGCGGCCCGACAGGTGCGGCAGGAAGCCCGCGCCCTCGACGAACGCACCGACGCGGGAGAGCACCGGCGCGCCGGGGCGGATCGTGTGGCCGAAGACGCGGATCCCACCCTCGTCGGGCGTGATGAGACCCATCAGCATCCGCAGCGTCGTCGTCTTGCCCGCGCCGTTCGGGCCGAGCAGGCCCAGCACCTGTCCCCGGTCGACGCGGAAAGTCACGTCCCGCACGCTGTAGCCGTCGCCACCCGCGTACTTCTTCGACAGGCCCGTGACCTGCAGCGCGACGTCGGAGAGGGCGGGGTCCACCGCCGAGGCGGTTCGCGGTCTGCGGACGAACAGGATCGCGCCCGCGAGGATCACGGCGATGATCGGCAGCGCCCATACCCAGGTGGGTAGCGGTGCCGGTGCGGTCCTCAGGGCGGGGACCTCCGGCACGGTCAGCGGTCCGGTGACCGTGATCGTGTGCGTCGCGGGGGCCGACGGCGTGAGGTAGGCGAGGTCCGTGGTGGCGAAGGCCACGCGCATCCGGTGGCCCGCGGCGAACTCGTGGTCGATCACGGGCAGGCGGACCGTCGCGGTGGTGCTACCCCCGGTGAGCGGGATGCGGATCGGTGCGGCCAGTTGCTGGGGCAGGATCGGTGTCCCTTCCGGCCCCACGTCGTAGAGCTTCGCGAAGAGCACGGCGTCGGGTGCCGAGGACTCGACCTTGATCGACACCGTCGGAGCGCCTGTGACCGTGACCGGCCCGGCGAGCGGCTCGGAATCGACGACGGCGGCCTGGGAGGGAAGGTCGCGCGAGAGCCCGCCCGAGCCGAGGGCCGCCGCGGAGGAGGCGAGGGCCCCGAGCCCCGGTACGCCCGAGATCGACGGGGGAGTACCGCCGGGCGGGTTCTCCGCGCGCTGCGGGGTGCCGGGCAGCGCGACGGTGCGCGTGATGGTCCCGGAGAGCCCGGGGTAGGCGTCGGAGCTCGACGAGCGCACGGTCCGTTCGCCGGTTTCGCGGTCGATGCCGCCGGAGCGGGACACCTGGAATGCGGGCACCGCCGGCGCGTCCGTCTTCTTCAGGTAGCGGTCGAACCACTCCACCGTGCGTGCGTTCACCCGGGCGTCCTCCGCGCTGCCCGCGTCGTGGCCGCCCGCGATCCAGTCGACGGAGACAGGGGCGCCGTTCGCGGTGATCCTGCGGGCCGCCTCGTCGGCGTGGTCGAGCGGGAACAGCGAATCCAGTTCGCCCTGTGCCAGGTAGGTGGGGACGCGGATGTCCGCGCCGACCGACGCGGGGCTGCGCGCGGCGAGCAGCGTGCGATCGGCGTCGGTGAGAGGGCCGCCCTGCGCGATCCGGGTGTACATTTCGCAGACCGCCGGCTCGAACTTCGCGCAGCCGCCGCCCATCGTGAACAGGATGCCCGCCCACTGCTTCTTGTAGACCCCGCCGGGAAAGAGGGCTTGTTCGAGGTCCCAGTACGTGATCCGCGGGGCGATGGCGTCGACGCGCTTGTCGTGCCCGGCGAGCAGGAGCGCGAGGGCGCCGCCGTAGCTGCCGCCCGCCACGCCGACGCGAGGGTCGCCGGGACCGTCCTGCTGCACGTCCGGCCGGGCCGCGAGCCAGTCGAGGAGCTTGCGTGCGTCGGCGACCTCGGCGTCCGGGGAGTCGAGGCCGACGAGCCCCGTCGACTTCCCGAACCCGCGGGCCGTGTACGTGAGCACGGCGTATCCCCGTCCCGCTAGCTGTTCCGCCTCGCTGCGGACGTCCTCCTTGGTTCCACCGAAGCCGTGCGCGAGCAGGACCGCGGGAGCGGGGGCGGCGCCGTCGGGTCGGAAGAAGGAGGTGTCGAGGGTCACGCCGGCCCCGTCGATCGCCTGGTCGGTGCGCTGGAACGACGGTGCGCTCCGCCCCCCGAGGCCGCAGGCGGCGAACGCGGCGACGATGATCACGACGGCGGCCAGCGCCGCACCGGTGAGGAGGGGGCGCTTCGCGGCGCCGCGCAGAGCGCGAGGTGGGGGCACCCGACCAGGATATGTGCGCTTTCCCGGCCGTGCCGTCGAGGCGAGTTCGCTTGCCGCGAAAAACCCTTTGCCATCTTTCACCGCCGACTGTCATCGTGGGAGCCGGCACTGATCGGGGAGCGGCCGGAGCGGGATACCGCGACCGGTCCCGCGTGTTCGAACCGGCAGAACCGACTATGGCACGGCCTCTCGGGGCCCAGAGGGTTCGAGTCCCTCGCATGCCGACCCGCCGGGAGCGCGGGCGGCGGCGGCCCTGCGATGCCCCGGCCACTACCCGGGACATCCCGCCGTCGCCGCCCGCCCGGCGGTGCGGTGTCCCACGTAGGCCTCGGCGCCACCAGGAAAGGAGTACCACCGTGTTCATCGTGACCGCCGTCCGTGGCCGACGCATTGTCGTGCCGGTGGGCCGCCGCGCCGTCGAGTACCAGGACGGCGCCGCCGTCCGCGTCCTCGGAGCCGGCCCGCATCGGGTGCGTGCCGCGAACGCCGTCGTGCCCGTGGTCGTCGCCGAACGACTGATCGCTGTGGCGCCGCAGGAGATCGTCACCGCGGAATCGGTACCCGTCCGGATGTCGATGACGCTGCGGGTCCGGGTCACTGACCCGGTGGCGTACCTCGAGCGGGCCGCGGACCCCGACGGCGTGCTGTACCTGGCCGCGCAGGTGGCGCTG
This sequence comes from Tsukamurella sputi, assembly GCF_007858445.1. Classification (GTDB taxonomy): domain Bacteria; phylum Actinomycetota; class Actinomycetes; order Mycobacteriales; family Mycobacteriaceae; genus Tsukamurella; species Tsukamurella sputi. The sequence goes on from NZ_VIGV01000007.1 coordinate 116,214, forward strand.
CGCGAGGTGCTGGGCGGCATCGGTGTCGACGACCTGGTGCGCCGTACCGATGCGATCGACGGCGAGGCGTTGCGCACTCAGATGGGCGGTGCGGCCGAGACGGTGGGCGTGGAGGTGCTCGCGGTGGTGGTCAAGGACGTCGTGCTGCCGAGCGAGATCCGTCGCGCGGCGGTCGAACTCATCACCGCGAAGGCGCGCGGTGCGGCCCGGCTGGAGGAGGCGCGCTCCGAGACCGCCGCGCTGCGCGCGCTCGCGAACGCAGGCCGCATGCTCGACGCGTCACCGGCCCTCGCGCGGCTGCGCATGATCGAGGCCGCGCCGGCCGGTGCGAAGATCGTCTTCGGCGAGTCCGACCGATAGGGCTCCGCAGTGCCTGCGACGGGCCCGGTGCAAGCCACGGGTCAGTCGCTGAGCATGTCCTTGACCATCGGGACGACCTTCTCGCCGTAGAGGGAGATCGACTGCAGGAGGTCGTCGTGGGTCACAGGCTGGTCGTACTTGAGATCGAAGCGATCGACGCCGAGGGCGCGGACCGTCGTTGCGATCCGCCGGGCGACCGTCTCCGGCGAGCCGAGGTACAGCGAGCCGGATTCGACCTCGCGCTCGAAGTCGCCGGGCGCGGGCGGCGGCCATCCGCGCTCCGCACCCATGCGGCGGCGCATCCGCAGCCAACCGTCGTGGACCAGCTCGCGGGCCAGATCGTCGGACTTGGCGACCAGTCCGGGTGAGTGCACCGCGATCGGCTGCGGCGCACCACCGAATTCGTTCTCGGCGCGGCGGAACAGGTCGGTGTACGCGGTGAAGCGCTCCGCCGGCCCGCCGATGATCGCCAGGAAGAGGCCGAAGCCGTAGCGGGCCGTGCGGACCACCGACTCGGGGCTGCCGCCGACGCCCACCCAGGCGCGGATGCCGTCCGCCGTCGCCGGGTACACGCGCTGCTCCGTGAGCGGGGCGCGAGTGGTCCCGGACCAGGTGACCGGTTCCTCGGTGAGGAGTGCGGCCAGCAGCTCCAGCTTCTCCTCGAAGAGGACCTCGTAGTCCTGCAGGTCGTAGCCGAACAAGGGGAAGGACTCCGTGAACGAGCCGCGCCCCGCGACGATCTCGGCACGGCCCTGCGAGACGGCGTCGAGCGTCGCGAAGCGCTCGTAGACGCGGACGGGGTCATCCGAGCTCAGGACCGTCACCGTGGAACCCAGGCGGATGGAGTCGGTGCGCGCCGCGATCGCCGCGAGCACCATCTCCGGGCTCGAGACGGCGAAGTCCGCACGGTGGTGCTCGCCGACGCCGAAGAAGTCGAGGCCCGCGCGGTCGGCCACGACGGCCTCCTCGACGAGGTCGCGGATCACCTGGGGATGGGGCAGCGGCTCGCCGTGGGCGTCCTTCGTGACGCCGCCGAACGTGTCCACTCCGAACTCGGGAATCTTCATGTCAGTCATAGTACCCGGACAAACGGACTGAGGTCCGAATCTATTCCGGTGGTCAGACGACGCCGTGCAGCGGCGGACGCTCCTCGTTCAGGGTGAACCGGCCCAAGTGGTGGACCTTGTACCGCACCGGATCGTGCAGGGTGTGCGTGCGACCGTCGCGCCAGTACCGGTCGAGGCCCGCATCGCCCGCGGCGCTCCGGGTGCCGCTCACCTCGAACAGGGCGGCGGGCACCTCCGTCGCGGCACGATCGGCGAGCACCTTCGCGGTGGCCACGGCGAGGGAGGCCTCGGCGGCGGTGTCGGAGCCCAGGGTCGCGAAGGCTGCGTCCACCGCCCGTGCGGCGACGGTGAGCGCGGCCTCCGCGGCGCGGACCGTCACCGTCAGCTCGCCGAAGCGGTGGATCACGAGCGGATCGTCCTGCGCCCGATCGACCTCGGCCTCGAACCAGGGGCGTGACTTCGTGCGGACGAAGTCGGCCGCGGCCTCGAGTGCGCCGCGGGCGATTCCGGTGTCGATCGCGACGTGCAGCAGCTGCGCGAAGGCGCCGTAGCCGGTGGGCTCGGACACCGCGGCGGAGCGGGTGAAGACCGCGTCGAGCGGTACGGCGACATCGTCGAACCGGACGGTGCCGCTCCCGGTGGTCCTCTGTCCCAATCCGTTCCAGTCGTCGGCGATGGAGACCCCCGGTGTGTCCGCCGGAACGAAGGCGATCACCTGGTCCCCGGAGTCCGCGTCTCGCGCGAGCACGGCCAGGAGATGTGCGTACGGTGAGCCCGTGCAGTAGAACTTCTCGCCGTCGAGATGTGCGCCGTCCGCGGTGCGCGTGAGCGTGGTGGCCACGTCGGCCACCGTCTTCCCGCCCCGCTCGGACTGTGCGTTGGCGATCCGCGCACCGTCGAGCACCTGTCCGAAGATCCTGCGCTGCAACGCCTCCGGGCCAGCCAGGCGCAGTGCGGTGAGATACACGTAGTGGCTGTGGGGGATCTGCGCGAGCGAGCCGTCGGCGGTGGCGACCGTCCGGAAGACCTCGGCGACGACGGACGGCGGCAGATCGGGTCCGCCGAAACGGGCCGGCACCGTCAGCGCGAACAGCCCTGCGTCGGAGAGGTATTCGACCTCCGCGTGCGGCAGGCGTCGCTCGCGGTCGCGTTCGGCTGCACCGTCGGCGAACCGCGCCGCGAGCTCGCGCGCCGCGTCGACGGCGGCCTCGGCGGAGTCGATCGCCGCGGCGGGCCGCGAGTCGACTACCTGCGCGACAGTCACGCCAGCGCCTCGGATCGGCTCGCCTCGATCTCGCGGACCAGCGGCAGCACCTTCTCGCCGAAGTACTCGATCTCCTCCTGGAAGTGCAGGAAACCGCCGAGGATGAGGTCGACGCCGAGCTCCTTGTACGCGACGATCCGCTCCGCGACCTGCTCCGGAGTGCCGATGAGCTGGGTGCGGAAGCCGTCGTTGTACTGCACGAGATCCTCGAACGAGGAGTCCGCCCACATTCCGCGGCCGTCGGAGGTGGACTTGCCGGCCTGCTGCACCGCGTCGCGGAAGCCCTCGACGGCGGGCTTGTTCGCCTTCTCGACGATCTCGCGCAGGGTGTCCCGCGCCTCCTTCTCGGTGTCGCGGGCGATGATGAAGCCGTTGAGCCCGAACTTCACCTCGCGCTGCGCCTCGCGGGCGACGCGACGCAGATCGTCGAGCTGGTCGGTGACGCCGTCGAAGTCCTTGCCGTTGGAGAAGTACCAGTCGGCGTACTTCCCGCCGTTGATCCGCGCGGCCGATGAGTTGCCGCCCTGGAAGAGCTCGGGATTCGGGCGCTCGGGAGTGTTGAGCGGCTTGGGCTTGAGGGTGAAGTCGCGGATCCGGTAGAAGTCGCCGCCGAAGTCGACGTTGTCCTCGGTCCAGATCTTGCGGATCACCTCGAGGAACTCGGCGCTGCGACGGTAGCGCTCGTCGTGCTCGAGCCAGGGCTCGCCGAGGGCCTTGAACTCGCCGGCGAACCAGCCCGAGACGACGTTGATCGCGAACCGGCCGTTCGACAGGTGGTCCGCGGTGGCGCCGAACTTCGCGAGGACGGCGGGATGCCACAGGCCGGGGTGCACGGCGGCGATGACCTTGAGCTTCTCCGTCGCTCCGAGAAGGGCGAGGCTGAAGGAGGTGGACTCGTGCTGGTACTCGGCGCCGTAGCTGGCCATGTACCGCACCTGCGAGAGCGCGTACTCGAAGCCCACGCGCTCCGCGGTCTGGGCGAGCTTCTTGTTGTACTCGAAGTCCCAGTTCGTGCGCTGCTCGATGTCACTGGTGACCAGTCCGCCCGAGACGTTGGGCACCCAGTAGGCGAACTTGATCTCGTCGGCGATCTTCTCGGTGGTCATGCGGAGTCCTTCGGGTCGGCGAACCGGGCTAGGAGGTCGGGGACATGTCGGGCAGGAAGGCGCCGCGCACGGGCTCCGACGGTGCGCCGGAGGCGTTGAGGAGGCCGCGTGCCGCGAGGCGGGGCCGGACACCCTCGCCGAAGTGGTAGGCCTCCTCCAGGTGCGGGTACCCGGAGAGGATGAAGTGATCGATGCCCAGGGCCGCGTACTCGGCGATGAGGTCGGCGACCTCGTCGTGCGAGCCGACGAGCGCCGTGCCTGCGCCGCCGCGGACGAGGCCGACGCCGGTCCACAGGCCCGGGTAGACCTGCAGCGACCGGGCGTCCGCGGCCTCGTCGAAGGCCGCTCCGCCGCCGTGCAGCTCGCGCATCAGGCGCTGCCCTTCGGACTCGCTCTTCGCGAGGTTCGCCTGTGCTGCGCGGACGGTCGCCGGGTCCAGGTTGCCGAGGAGGCGGTTCGCCTCGGCCCAGGCCTCCTCGCTGGTGTCGCGCGAGATCACGTGCAGCCGGATGCCGTACGTCAGGGTCCGACCCTGGGCGGCGGCCAGGCCGCGCACCCAGTCGAGCTTCTTCGCGACCTGCGCCGGCGGCTCGCCCCAGGTGAGGTACGTGTCCGCGTACTTCGCCGCGACGTCGCCCGCCGCGGGGGAACTGCCGCCGAAGAAGATCGGCGGAGCCGGATCGGGGCGCCGGGCGAGGACCGCGCCTTCGGTCGTCAGATGCTCACCGTGGAAGCTCACCGGCTCGGACGAGGTCCACAGTCGCTGGGTGATGTCGAGGAACTCGCCGCACCGGGCGTAGCGCTCCTCCTTGCTCAAGGTGTCACCGAAGGCGCGCTGCTCCGAGGACTCGCCGCCGGTGACGACGTTGAGGAGAACGCGTCCGCCGGACTGCCACTGCAGCGTGCTGGCCATCTGCGCCGACAGAAGGGGGCTGACCAGTCCTGGACGGAGCGCGACGAGGAACTTGAGCTTCTGCGTGGCCTCGGTGAGCAGGGCGGCGGTGAGCCAGGCGTCCTCGCACCACAGGCCGGTGGGGATGAGGACCGCTTCGAACTCGTTCGCCTCCGCGGCCAGCGCGAGTTGCTTGAGGTAGTGCAGGTTCGCCGGCCGGTCGCCGCTCATCGAGCTGCCGTGTCCGCCCGCCATGAGGTTCCGGGAGTCGCCGTACGTAGGCAGGAACCAGTGAAGGTGGAGGGGGTTCGGCGAGCTCACGGCGGCCTTCCGTCGATGGGTCGGGTACGAAGCGCAAGTCCACCACCACGGTGCCGCGGGGGCCAGGTTTCGACTCGTCATGCGTCGAACGTGCGGAGCTACCGGTCAGTAGCTAAGCTAGGGAAAGTGTTACTTAGAGTTTCGTAGTGAAATGAGGTGTCGAATGTCCATTGAGGCAATGCAGGGTAGCGATCCCGCGGTCACCGGCTCCGAGGTGAAAGGCCAGGCCGAGGCGCAGGCCGAGCGGCTTCCCCAGGTGATCGAGCGGGTCTTCGCCCGGTTCACCGACCGTCCGGCGTTCGCCACCCGGGACGGAGGTCCCCGGGGCCCGTACGTCACGGTCTCCTACGGCGACATCTGGCGACGGGTCAGCGCGTTGGCGGCAGCATGGCAGAGCGAGCTGGCGGTGGGCGACTTCGTCGCGATCCTCGGCTTCACCAGTGCCGACTTCGTCACCGTCGACCTCGCTACCACGCTGCTGGGCGCCCCGAACGTTCCTCTGCAGGCCGGCGCCCCGGCCGCGCGCATCGCCGCCATCCTCGACGAGACCAGGCCGAAGATCTTCGCCGTCAGCGCCGATCAGGTCTCTCTCGCGAAGCAGGCCCTCGCCGAGTCCGCGGCGACGCCGCGCGTCGTGGTCTTCGACGGTGAGCACTCCGGCTACGAGGGGCTCGAGGCCGACATCCTCGCCGGCGAAGCGCTGCCCGCGCCCGCACTCTTCGAGCCCGAGCCGGGGACGGATCCGCTCGTCACGCTGATCTACACGTCCGGCAGCACGGGTACGCCGAAGGGCGCGATGTACACCGAGCAGCTCGTCGCCGACGCCTGGCTCAAGGTCGACAGCATCGTCGACGTCGACCTGCCGTCCGAATCGCTGCTCCACTTCCTGCCGATGAGCCACATGTACGGGCGCAACTGGCTGATCGCCGGTCTGGCCTCGGGAGGTACCGGGTACTTCGCCGGTGCGCCCGACATGTCGACACTGTTCGACGACCTCGCCGCCGCACGTCCCACCGCGATCGGCCTCGTGCCCCGGGTGTGCGAGCTGATCCACCAGCGTTTCCTGGCCCTCGAAGCGGAGACCGACACGGAGACCGCACGCGTCGAACTGCGCGATCGAGTGCTCGGCGGTCGTCTCCAGGCCGCGATGTGCGGCAGTGCCGCGCTGTCCGCCGAACTGCAGACGTTCATGGAGTGGCTGCTGGGCATCGACATCCAGATCGGCTACGGGTCCACGGAGGCGGGCGGCGTCACCCGTGACGGCGTGATCGCGCGACCGCCGGTGACCGAGTACAAGCTCATCGACGTCCCCGAACTCGGCTACTTCGTCACCGACTCGCCCCATCCGCGGGGCGAACTCCTGGTGAAGTCGACTCAGCTCATCCCCGGGTACTACAACTCCGACAAGCGTATCCGCGACGACGAGGGCTTCTACCGCACCGGCGACGTCATGGCCGAGCTCGCGCCGGACCGTCTCGAGTACGTCGACCGTCGCAGCAATGTGATCAAGCTGGCGCAGGGCGAATTCGTGCCGATCGCGCAGCTCGAGGCCACGTACGCCGCCGGTCGTGATGTGCACCAGATCTTCCTGTACGGCAGCAGTGAGCGTTCGTACCTCCTCGGCGTGGTGGTGCCCTCGCCCGGACCCGAGGGGGAGACCGACGCCGAGGCACGCACGCGCGTGCTCGACGGTCTCGCGGCGATCGCCCGGGAGAACGACCTCGCGGGCTACGAGCTGCCACGCGACGTCATCATCGAGCGCGAGCCCTTCTCCCAGGAGAACGGCCTGCGATCGGGTATCGGCAAGCTCGTGCGCCCGGCTCTCAATGCGCGGTACGGCGCCGAGCTCGCCGCCCTGTACGACGCAGCCGAGGAACGTCGTCGCGCGGGCCTGCGCGACCTCGACACCGGTGCGTCCGTGGCGGACACCGTCGTGCGCGCCGCCGCCCTGACGCTCGGGGTCCTCCCCGAGGAACTCGACGCGCAGACCCGGTTCGTGGATCTCGGCGGCGACTCGCTCTCCGCGTTGTCGCTGGCCACCACGCTGGAGGGGCTCTACGACCTGCCCGTGCCGGTGCAGACGATCGTCGGGCCCACCGCGACCCTGGGTGGTGTGATCGAGCACATCGAGGCGGCGCAGGCGGGCGTACTCAGCGCCCCGACCGCGGCCACGATCCATGGCGCCGACGCGCAGATCGCCCGCGCCTCCGACTTGACGTTGGATCGATTCGTCGACCCGGAGCTGCTGGCGGCGGCACCGTCGACGCCCGCGCCGCACGGTGAACCCTCGACGGTCCTGGTCACGGGTGCGACGGGGTATCTCGGCCGGTTCCTGCTACTCGAGTGGTTGCGGCGCGTCGCGCGGCACGACGGAACGGTCGTCGCTCTGGTTCGCGGCGCCGACGCCGACGACGCGCGTCGCCGCGTCTTCGACGCGATCGGGACCTCCGATCCCGCGCTCACCGCGGAGTTCGCGAGCCTTGCCGAGCGTCATCTCGAGGTCGTCGTCGGCGACTTCGGTGCGCCGTCCCTCGGCCTCGACGGCCCGACCTGGGATCGCCTCGCGGACAGCGTGGATCACGTGGTCCACTGCGGCGCCATGGTCAACCACGTCCTGCCCTACGATCAGCTGTTCGGTCCGAACGTGGTCGGCACCGCGGAGATCGCACGCCTCGCGATCACCGTGCGGCGCAAATCGATCGACTACGTCTCGACGGTCGCCGTAGTCCCGCAGGACGACGGCCGCCTGCTGGTCGAGGACGACGACGTCCGCGTCGCGGGCGCCGAGCGCAGGATCGGTGCGGACGCCTACGCCAACGGCTATGCGGTGAGCAAGTGGGCGGGCGAAGTGCTGCTCCGCGAGGCCTCCGATCTCGCCGGGCTCCCGGTACGGGTCTTCCGCTCAGACATGATCCTGGCGCACAGTCGTTTCCGCGGCCAGTACAACCCGGTGGACCAGTTCACCCGGCTGCTCCTGAGCATCGCCGAAACGGGGCTCGCGCCCGCCTCCTTCTCCGCCGACCCGACCGGCCCGCGGGCGCACTACGACGGCCTGCCGGTCGATTTCACCGCCGAGTCGATCGTCACCCTCGGGGCGGCCGGACGCGAGGGATTCCGGACCTTCCACCTCCTCAACGTCGACGAGGGCGGGGCCGGGCTGGACGACTTCGTCGACTGGATCGCCGAGGATCGTCCGATCGAGCGTGTGGCCGACTACGCCGAGTGGTTCTCCCGGTTCGAGACCGCGTTGCGAGAACTCCCCGCGGAGGACCGTCAGCGGTCGGTGCTGCCGCTGCTGCACTCCTTCGCGAACCCCACCCCGGCCGGTGCGGGAATCGCACTCAGTGCCGACCGCTTCCGCGATGCAGTGCGGGAGGAGAAGATCGGTACGGGTGACATCCCCGGCCTCGACCGCGCATTGATCGAGCGCTACCTCGACGGATTCGTCGCCGCCGGGTGGCTCGCGTAGAGCTGCCACCCCGGGGCCCGTCGCCGGAAGCGGCGACGGGCCCGTTCTCCACAAGTAAGCGTACGAAACGTGTTTCATCCACAGGTCCCGCTCCGGACGGCCTCCGGGGCGGGACCGACGCGTGACACTCGTCGACGACGGCCGGGAACCGCCGGTCGCGGCATCGACGAGGAGGGGCGCCATGCCCGGGGTACTTGTATTCGCAGCAGGCAATGTCACGAACGACCTGACCTACCGGGAGTCCGCCCGTGATCAGCGGCACGACTTCCTGAGCTTCACCATGGCCGCGAACAACGGCTATCTGGACGAGAACGGCGAGTGGAAGCAGACCGGCACGGTCTGGCTGAACGTCAAGGCCTTCGGCGCACTCGCCCGTAACGCGCGCGCCGTGATCGCCAAGGGCCGGCCCGTCATGGTGCACGGAGAACTCAAGCACGAGACCTTCGACGGCGCGGACGGCCAGCGGCACAGTTCGCTCGACCTCAAGGCCGACGCCATCGGGCTGAACCTGCGGATGTGCGCCAGCCAGTACGTCGGTGTGGGGGAGCGCTACCGGGAGATCTCTCCGCAGGCCACTGGAGCGGGGCCGACCGGAACGCCCGGGGAGGACGCGGGTGACGGATGTGCACCGCAGTCCGGGCAGGAGGGAGTCGTGGCCGATGGATTCGTGAGCGATGAATCGGCCGATCGTGAGCCCGCAGCAGTCGGGAGCACACCCGACTACTGACGCGGCGTCGGATCCGGCGCCCGGACGACCCCGTCCACACCCGTGTCTTGGCCTCACATACGGTGGCGCGTCGGCGTGAGGTCGAGTTCACGGCGTGGTCATCGCGGGAACCTGCGGCGCAACATCGGCTGCCTACCTTCGACGCGAAAGAGTTCGCGACGCACCGGGAGGTCTGGACATGAGCCGATCACACACGATCACGGAGTGGGATCCGGAGAACCGCCGGCAGTGGGAGGCGGGCGGCGAGAAGGTCGCGAAGCGGAACCTGCTGTGGTCCGTGATCGCGGAGCACGTGGGCTTCTCGGTGTGGTCCCTGTGGTCCGTGATGGTGCTGTTCATGCCGCAGGACGTCTACGGCCTGAGCACGGCCGACAAGTTCCTCATCGGCGCCACCGCCACCCTCGTCGGCTCGTGCCTGCGGATCCCGTACACGCTCGCCACCGCGCGTTTCGGCGGCCGGAACTGGACGATCTTCAGCGCATTCGTGCTGGCGGTGCCCGTGATCGCCACGATGGTCATCCTGGCGAATCCCGGGCAGCCGCTGTGGGTGTATCTCGTGTGTGCCGCACTCACCGGTTTCGGCGGCGGCAACTTCGCCTCGTCCATGACCAACATCAACGCCTTCTTCCCGCAGCGGCTCAAGGGCTGGGCCCTCGGGCTCAACGCCGGCGGCGGCAACATCGGCGTCCCCGCGGTCCAGTTGGTGGGCCTGCTGGTGATCGCGACGGCGGGCAACCGCGAGCCCTACTGGGTGTGCGCCGTCTATCTGGTCCTGCTGGCCGTGGCCGGTGTCGGTGCGGCTCTGTTCATGGACAACCTGCAGGTCCCGACGGTCGATACCGCAGCGATGCGCGCCGCTGTCCGCGACCGCGACACCTGGATCGTCTCCCTGCTCTACATCGGCACGTTCGGCTCCTTCATCGGCTTCTCCTTCGCCTTCGGCCAGGTCCTGCAGGCAACCTTCCGGGCGGGCGGCGAGTCGGCGGCGCAGGCCTCGCTCCACGCCGCGCAGATCGCCTTCATCGGTCCGCTGCTCGGCTCGGTATCCCGCGTCTACGGCGGCAAGCTCGCCGACCGGCTCGGCGGTGGCCGGGTCACCCTCTACGTCTTCGCGGGAATGATCGCCGCCGGCGGCGTCCTGATCGCGGCGGCGACCACGGCGGGCTCGGGCGCGCCGTCCGGCGCGGTGCTCGGCGCCTACGTCCTCGGGTTCATCGCGCTGTTCCTGCTCAGCGGTCTGGGCAACGGTTCGGTGTACAAGATTATCCCCTCGATCTTCGAGGCCAGGTCTCGTTCGCTCGATGTCGACGAGGCCACCCGGACGCACTACTCGCGCGCCATGTCGGGCGCTGTGATCGGTATCGCGGGAGCGATCGGTGGCCTCGGTGGCGTCGGGATCAACCTGGTCCTGCGCGCGTCGTATCAGTCGTCCGGCACTGCGACGATCGCGTTCTGGGTGTTCGGCGCCTTCTACGTGCTCGCCGCGCTGGTCACCTGGAAGGTCTACGTGCGTACGCCCGCGCCCCGCGCGCATGGGACGCTGGAGGCCACGCCGCGCGACGGTGCCCTCACCGTCGCCGACACCCGATGACCGCCGCAGTGAAGGAGTCCGATCCGATGACCGAGGCGCCGGCTCGCCCCCTTGTCGGATTCACCGTGGCGATCACGGCCGCGCGCCGCGCTGACGAGTTGGGCACCCTGCTCGAGCGGCGCGGCGCCGCCGTGCTCGCCGCACCCGCGATCGCCATGGTGCCCCTGTCGGACGACGATCGGCTGCGCGCCGCGACGGAGGAACTGCTCGCCACCCCGCCGGACCTACTGGTGGCGACCACCGGCATCGGCTTCCGCGGGTGGCTCGAGGCGGCCGAGGGCTGGGGACTCGCCGAACGTCTGCTCGCCGCCCTCGGCGGCGGCCGGGTCATCTCCCGCGGTCCCAAGGCGACCGGCGCACTCCGCGCCGCCGGCCTGCGGGAGGAGTGGTCTCCCGAATCGGAGTCCTCCGTCGAGGTGCTCAGCCACCTCTCGACCTCCGACCTCACCGGGCTGAGGGTCGCGGTCCAGCTGCACGGCGCGACCGACAAATGGGACCCGAATCCCGGCCTGCTCGACGGGCTGCGCGCACTCGGCGCTCAGATCGTCGAGGTCCCCGTGTACCGCTGGGAGCGGCCCGCGGACCTCACCGGTCTCGACCGACTGATCGAGGCGATCGCGACCTCCGCCGTCGACGCGGTGACCTTCACCTCCGCACCCGCCGCGGCATCGGTGCTCGAGCGCGCTGCCGAGCTCGGGCTCGACGAGTCCGTGCGAGGTGCGTTGAGCGGGCCCGTCGTTCCCTACTGCGTGGGGCCGGTCACCGCGACGCCGCTCGAGCGGCTGGGCATCGAGACCGTCACCCCGGAGCGGATGCGGCTCGGTGCCCTGGCGCGCCTCGTCGAGCAGGACCTGCCCGACCGTCGGCCCGACCTCCCCGTCGCCGGACACCGCCTGGGGCTTCGTGCCCGGGGCGCGGTCGTGGACGGAGTGGATCGCGAGCTCACGCCGACATCGATCGTTCTGCTGCGCCTGCTCGCGCGTGAGCCGGGGGCCGTCGTCTCCCGGGAGGGCCTACTCTCGGCTCTGGGCGGCGACGATCCGCACGCCGTCGAGGCGGCGGTCGCGCGACTGCGGACGGGACTGGGACACAAGGAGATCGTCGCCACCGTGGTCAAGCGCGGCTACCGGCTCGCAGTCGATGAGGAGCAGTGACGTGGGAACCCTTCTCGTGGCGCACGGCACCCGCAGTGAGCACGGGGTCGCGATGATCGGCGATCTGGCCGAGGCCATGTCCGCGCGGCTGTCGGAGACCGTGCGCGTGGCCTTCGTCGACGTCCTCGGTCCGACACCGGCGGAGGTCCTCACCGAGCTCGACCACGAACCCACGGTAGTGGTGCCGGCGTTCCTGTCCAGCGGCTTCCACGTCCGGCACGATCTGCCGCGGGAGGTCGCCGGATCGGGGCACCGCTCCGCGACCGTGACGCCCGCGCTCGGCCCCTCCCCGGAGTTGGCGCGGGCGATGCTCGGTCGCCTGCAGGGGGCGGGCTGGCAGCGCGGCGACGCCGTCGTCATGGCCGCCGCCGGGACGCGCGACCCGCACGCGCAGGGCGAGCTCCGGCGGACCGCCGCCGCGCTCTCCGCGCTGGTGGGCAGCAGGGTCGCGATCGCCTTCGCGGCCCCCAGTCAGCAGAGCGAGGGCTATCCGTCGGTCTCCGAGGTCGTCGCGCGCGTGCGGTCCGACGGTGCGCGGTCCGTCGCCGTGGCGTCGTACCTCTTGGCGGAGGGCCTGTTCCAGCAGCGGCTCCGGGACTCGGGCGCGGACGTCGTCGCCGCACCACTGGGTCTGCACCCCTCTGTTGTGCGCCTGGCGTGTCTGCGTCGCAGTCATGCCGGCCTGGCCGCGCCGGCCACGGCCGTCAGCAGAGGCTGACCGCCGATCGCGTCGTCGTCAGAACAGCACTCGCACGACCCACGCCCCCGCCCAGAGCAGCACGGTCGCCACGGCGAGAACGATGCCCACCGCGCCGGCCCAACGACCGAGGACGCCGAGCCGGGGACCAGCGAGCGGACCGTCGGCCCGGACCGGTGCGCGGGGCCCGGGCGGGAAGGGCTCCGAGGCAGCGGGTGCGCCTGCCTCCGGAGCGAGTGCATCGGCGAGAGCCCGGGCGAAATCCGACGCCGACTGGAACCGGAACGCGGCGTCGCGCGATGTGGCCCGCGTCAGGACCGCCTCGATGCCCGGCCCGAGGTCCGGTCGCGCCTGCCGGGTGTTGGCGATCCGGTAGGAGTTCGGAGCAGTCCCCGTCAGGAGCGTGTGCGCGGTACTGGCCAGCGAGAAGACCTCGGACCGCACGTCCGGAGCAGCGCCGCCGAAGATCTCCGGGGCGGCGTGTGCACCGGTATCCGCGGATCCGTCGAGCGATGTCGGATCGACCAGGACGACGCGGCCGTCCGGTGTCAGCGCGATCCCCGCAGGGCTGAGCCTGCCGTGCGGGCGTCCCTCGGCCGCACGCCGATCGACCTCGTCCGCTACCGCCGAGACGACGTGCGCGACCTGGTCCGCCGCGAGCGGTCCGGTCTCGCGGATGCGGGTGGCGAAGTCGTCGTCGGCCATCGGGGTCCGTGCGGGCTCAGGAACCGCTGAGGAACAGCGCCATGAAGCCGGCGGCGGCCAGCACCACCAGCAGGAGGAAGACGATCGGCAGAGCGGCCTCGGGGATCTCGAAGCGGCGGCCGGGGGTGGTCTGCTCGGTAGGCACGGGCACGGGGGTGTCCACGACCAGCTGGGGCGCCGGTGCCGGGGCCGGGGACCGCACCGGAATCGCGGAGGGCTGAACGGGCTGCTCGAGCGCCTCGGTCAACGCCGCGGCGAACTCCGTCGCCGTCGCGAACCGCAGCTCAGGTGTGCGAGCGGTGGCCTGGAGTAGGACTCCGTCGACGCCGGGCCCCAGGTCGGGGCGGTCCCTGCGCACCGTCGCGAATCCGTACGGATTCGGCGGATGGCCGGTCAGCAGCGTGTAGGTGGTGTTCCCGAGGGAGTACACCTCGGACTGCCCGGTGATGAGCCCGGTCTCGTGGATCTCGGGCGCCGCGTACACCACGGCCTCATCGCTGTCCGGTACCTCGATCAGTTGCGGGTTACCCGCGGGATCGACGCTGAGGGCGGCCGGACTGATCCGTCCGTGCGGCGTGCCGGCACGGCCGCGGGCGTCGATGACCGGCGCGATCGAGCCGATCAGGTAGCCGACGTCGGCGGCCGCCATCGGACGCCGATCGTGCAGTCGAACGGAGGGGTCGCCGGGACCTGTCATCGCCTACTCCTTCAGCTGTCAGGAGCAGAGTAGCGGTGCTGCGATCACAGAATCTCGGGACGGGGACGGAAACCGAAACGGACCTCCGGTGAGTTCGCGACGAAGACCGTCCCGTCGAGTGAGATCCTGGTGTCGTACACCGGGATCGAGACGCCGGGTGCGTCCAGACAGCGACCGTCCAGCAGGCTGAAGGCCTGCTTCTTCAACGGCGACTGGACCACCGGGAACCCGCCCCGATCGCCGACGATGCCGCGTGACATCACGGCGGCCCGGCCGATCGGGTCGATGTTCCCGATCGCCCGAATGCTGTCGTCGGCCAGCCGGAACAGGGCCACCTGGGCACCGTCGGGGAGGAGCACCGCGACCCCGCGGAGCGGTTCGAGCCGGGCCGCGGGGCACGCCGCGGTCCAGTCGCGGGTCCATCGGTGCAGATCGAAGGGGGTCGTGGTCATGCCTGTTCCTTCCTCGGGGGCATCGACGGGGTACTGCCGAGCAGAATGGGCACCTTGCGGCCGTTCTTCTCGCCGAAGTCGACCGTCGGGTCGGGGGCACCGGGAGCGTTGACGAAGGAAACGAACCGGGCGAGCTTGTCGGGGTCGTCGAGGACGCCCTTCCACTCGCACGCGTAGCCGTCCACGTGCCGCGCGACGGTGGCCTCGAAGTCCGCGTTGAGGCCGAGCGCATCGTCGATCACGACCGCGCGCAGGCGGTCCATGCCGCCGTCGAGGCTCTCGACCCACGGCGCGGTGCGCTGCAGCCGGTCGGCGGTGCGGATGTAGTACATGAGGAAGCGGTCGACGTAGGTGATCAGCGTCTCCCGGTCGAGATCGCCGGCGAGGAGCTGCGCGTGCCTCGGCGTCATGCCGCCGTTGCCGCCCACGTAGAGGTTCCACCCGGACTCCGTCGCGATGACGCCGACGTCCTTGCCGCGGGCTTCCGCGCATTCCCGGGCGCAGCCGGAGACGCCCATCTTGATCTTGTGCGGCGATCGGAGGCCGCGGTACCGCAGCTCGAGATCGATCGCCATCTGCACCGAGTCCTGCTGGCCGTAGCGGCACCAGTCGCTGCCGACGCAGCTCTTCACGGTGCGCAGTGATTTGCCGTAGGCCTGACCGGATTCCATGCCGGCGTCCACCAGGCGCCGCCAGATCAGCGGCAACTGGTCGACTGTGGCGCCGAACATGTCGATCCGCTGGCCGCCGGTGATCTTGGTGTAGAGCCCGAAGTCGCGGGCGATCTCGCCGATCACGATCAGCTGCTCGGCGGTCACGTCGCCGCCGGGCATGCGGGGCACCACCGAGTAGGTGCCGTTGCGCTGGATGTTGGCGAGGAAGTGATCGTTGCTGTCCTGCAGGGACGCCTGCTCGCCGGAGAGGATGTGGTCCGAACTGGTGGACGCGAGGATCGATGCCACCGTCGGCTTGCAGAGGTCGCAGCCCGTGCCGGTGCCGAACCGCTCGATCAGCCCGCTGAAGGTGCGGATGCCGCTCGCCTGGACCAGCTCGAAGAGCTCGGCGCGGGACTGGGTGAAGTGCTCGCACAGCGACTTCGAGACGGTGACGCCCTCCGCCTCGAGCAGCTGCGAGAGCAGCGGCACGCAGGAGCCGCACGACGTGCCGGCGCTGGTGCAGCCCTTGAGCTCCGCGACCGTGCACGCGCCGTCGGCGATCGCCGCGCACAGCGTGCCCTTCGAGACGTCGTTGCACGAGCAGACCTGCGCAGCGTCGGGGAGCGCTCCGACCCCGATGCCGGGGGAGCCGTCGCCGGCGGGTGCGATGAGCGAGACGGGGTCGCCCGGCAGGGACGAGCCGACGAGGGGCCGCAGCACGCCGTACTGCGAGGCGTCGCCGACGAGCACGCCGCCGAGTAGCGTCGAGGCGTCGTCGGAGAGGACCAGCTTCGCGTAGGTCCCGCCGATCGGGTCGCTGACCACCACGTCGAGGGCGCCCGGAGTGGTGCCGAGGGCGTCGCCGAAGGAGGCCACGTCGACGCCGAGCAACTTGAGCTTGGTGGACAGGTCGGCCCCCGGGAACTGCGCGTCGCCGCCGAGCAGGCGGTCCGCGACCACCTCGGCGCTCGCGTAGCCCGGGCCGACGAGGCCGTAGCAGCGGCCCTCGATCGCCGCGACCTCGCCGATCGCGTAGACGGCGGGATCGGAGGTGGCACAGCCGAGGTCGGTGATGACACCGCCCCGCTCACCGACGGCCAGCCCGGCCTCGCGGGCCAGCTCGTCGCGCGGCCGGACACCGGCGGCGAAGACCACGACCGCCGCGTCCACCACGGTCTCGTCCTTGAGCGTCACAGCGAGGCCGTGGTCGCCGAGGGAGATGTCGCTGGTACCCGACGAGAGCGAGATGTCGATCCCGAGGTCGCCGATCATCCGCGCCAGGTGTTCGCCGCCGCCGGCGTCGACCTGCTGGGGCATCAGGCGCGGGTTGACCTCCACCACGTGCGGGCGCAGGCCCAGGGTGCGCAGCGCGTTCGCCGCCTCCAGGCCGAGGAGTCCGCCGCCGACTACGATGCCGACGGGTTCCGCCGTGCGGGCCGACGCGGCGTCGGCGTCCGCGCGGAGTGCGTCCAGGTCGTCGAGGGTGCGGTAGACGTGACAACCGGGGAGGTCGTGCCCCGGGACGGGTGGCACGAAGGCGTAGGAGCCGGTGGCGAGCACCAGCGCGTCGTAGGCGATCGGGCCGTCGGCCGTTGCGACGGTGCGCGCTGCGCGGTCGATGCCGATGACCCGCGCGCCGAGCCGTAGCTCCACCAGCGGATCTCCTGCGTAGTCGTTGCCCGCGAGAGCGAGCTCGCCGCGGTCCCAGGTCCCGACGTAGGACGAGAGCCCGACGCGGTCGTAGGCCGCGTCCGACTCCTCGCCCAGAACCACGATCCGCCACGCCCCGGCCTCGTCGCGGGCGCGCAGTGCCTCGACGAATCTGTGGCCGACCATCCCGTGACCCACCACCACGACCGTGCGCTGGTTGACCATGGACCTCTCCTCTCGCCGGAAACCATCGGCTCCGAATCTAAGGAGGTGGTGTTGCGGGGCTGTGCCGCCGTGTTGCCCGTCGATCACGCCTTCCTCACGGGCCGCGGATCACGGGCGTGAGGAGTCAGGCGAGGCGTTCGACCAGGTCGCCCGGGCGCGCGAGCGGGGGCACGAGGGCCACGGCACGGCGCCCCACGGCGTCCCGCAGGTGCGGCGTCGCGACCGTCGTGGGCAGGCGCCATCGCCCCTGCCCGTCGGGTTCCACGGGGAGCATGCGCCAGCGGTCGTCGGGGTTGGCGTCCGCCAGGGGGAGCAGTTCGACGGTGCGCGGCTCCTCGCGCAACAGCGCCTCGCGCAGCGGCCGGGCGAGCAGCGCGGCGCCGAGCATCGCCGCCATCGGATTGCCACCCAGCCCCACCACGATCGGGCCGTCCGGCACCGTCGCCACGAGGAGAGAGCCGCCGGGGCGGACGTCCACCCCGTCGACGAGCACCGTCGCGCCCGCCTCGTCCAGTGCGCCGCGCAGCCGATCCGCGGCCCCTCGACCGGTCGCCCCGATGATCGCCACGACGTCGGCGCCGTCCGGCAGGAGCGCGGCCCCGAACGCCGCGGGCGCGTCCCGCAGGTGCGGTCCCCGCCGTACGTCGGCGCCAGCAGTCCCGAAGATCGCGGAAACGGGACCCCACGCGGTCTCGGGCAGCCCGGTCCGGCCGGGCGCCCCGACCTCATCGCCCGAGGTGTGCAGCCGGATCCGTAGCGGACCGCGGGAGCCGATCGCCTGCACCCCGGCGGCCGTCGCCAGGGATACGGCGGCCGCGTCGATCGCAGTGCCCGCCGGTGCGAGCGTCGTACGCACCCGCCACGCCGAACCGGCCCGTCGGACGTCGTCACGATCGGGATCCGTGCAGCCGATCAGGTCTCCGTCGCGCACGATCTCCTCGTCGCGGACCACACGATCGGCCCCGGCTGGGAGACGTGCGCCGGTGGCGATCCGCACGGCGGTCCCGCGCGTGAGCTGCGGTGCGTCGTGGCCGGCGAGCGCGGCACCGTCGATCGGGCGCCACGGCGACGGCCCCGCGACCGCCCACCCGTCCATCGCGGACTGATCGAAGGGCGGGAAAGGTGCGGCCGCGACGAGCGACTCCGCCAGCACGGCCCCCGTCACGAGCGGTCCGCGGGCGGAGGGGAGAGCGGGAAGGGTCGTGCGCAGCAGTCGGCGGACGGCGAGCGGAGACGCGACGGCGCGGTCCAGATCCGCCGGGGTGTCCACGTCGGCGAGCGGCAGTCGGAGCCGGGGCGCGTCCGGCGGGACGATCGCTCGCACGGGCGCGCCGGTGACGTCACCGACGCCCGCGAGCGCGGCGCGCAGGGCCGCGACGTCCCAGACGGCGAGCAGGTACTGGGGCCGTCCGTGCGCGTCCTCGGCGAGCGCCATCGTCGCTCCGGTCTCGGCTCGCAGCGCGGCGAGCCGGGTCAGCTGCGACGGCTCGATCTCGGGGACGTCGGCGGCGATGACCGCGACGGTCCTTGCGGCGGAGGGGATCGCGGCGAGTCCCGCCGCGATCGCGGCGAGCGGGCCGGCCCCCGCCGGATCCTCGCGGACCACCGTCACCTGCCTCGGTACGACCCGCGGCGGCCCCACCACGACGGTGGGCGCACCGCCCGCCGCCGCGATGGCGGCGTCGAGCAGCCGGCGTCCGCCGACCTGGACCTCGGGTTTGTCCCGTCCGAGGCGGCGGGCGCCGCCACCGGCCACGACGACGGCCGCGTCGCAGGACGCGGCGGGGTCGTGGTCAGTAGACGTCACGCACGTATCTCCGTTCGGCGGACAGCGCCGCCACGTAGGCGTCCGCGCTGCGCGGGGCCATGTGGCCGTGTTCGGCGACGATACCGCGCAGCGCCTCGTCCACGTCGCGGGCCATGCGCGCCGCGTCGCCGCACACGTAGAGGTGCGCTCCGCGTCGGATCCATTCCCACAGCTCGGCGGCGTGCTCGCGCATCCGGTCCTGCACGTACACCTTGTGGTCCGCATCGCGGGAGAAGGCGGTGTCCATCCGGGTGAGCGCGCCGTCGGCCGCGAGAGCGTCGAGCTCGGCGCGGTAGTAGAAGTCGGTCGCCTCGTGCTGTTCGCCGAAGAACAGCCAGTTGGGGCCCGTCGCACCGGCGCGGGCCCGATCGTGCAGGAATCCGCGGAAGGGCGCGATCCCCGTGCCCGGCCCGATCATGATCGCCGGCACCGTCGGGTCCTCCGGCGGCAGGAAGGCGCGGGTCGGCTGCACGAAGACGTCGACTGCGTCGCCCACCTCCAGCCGGGCGAGGAAGGTCGAGCAGGTTCCGCCCCGGCGCCTGCCGGCGTGGTCGAAGGACACCACCGAGACGGTGATCGAGACGCGCTCGGGGTTCTCTCGGGGGCTCGACGAGATCGAGTACAGCCGCGGAGTCAGCGGCCGTAACAGCGCCTCCCACTCGTGTGGGTCCGCCTGCACCGGATGTTCTGCGAGGAGGTCGAGGAGCTGGCGGCCCCAGGTCCACCCGGCGAACGTCGTGGGGTCGTCCAGGACTCGGTGCAGCTCGTCGCTCGCGCCGGAACGGTCGGCGACGAAGCGCAGGACTTCTGGAGTGATCCGCGTGAGGTCCATGCGCTCCAGGGCCACGGTGTCACGGTCGACCCCGGTCCGGGCGCAGAACTCCTCGATCACCGCGCCGCCGTTCACCGGCCACACCCCGAGCGCGTCGCCGGCGCGGTAGGCCAGCTCCGCGGACGGAAGCTCGAAGGTGAAGCGGCGGACATCCTTCGCTGAACCCTCCCCGGACAGCCGATCGGACTCCACCAGCCGAGTCCGCAGCGGCTCGTTCCGAGAGGGCCCCGTCGGGGTGTCCGTCGCTCGCGTGATCGGCGCGGCATCGGGGTCCAGCGCGGACACCACGGCATCGAGCCAGACGGCGGCGGTCTCGGCGTAGTCGGGCTCGCACGAGGCCCGTGGTGCGAGCCGCGTCGCGCCCAGGTGCTCCAGGCGGGCATCGAGCTTGCGCGCGAAACCGCAGAAGTCCGCGTAGGACGGATCGCCGAAGCCCAGAACGGAGAACCGCAGGCCGCCGAGGTCGCCGGGCTCCGCCCCGGCCAGCGCGTCCCACAGGGCGACGCCGTTGTCGGGGGCGTCGCCGTCGCCGGTGGTGGCCACCAGGAAGACGACGGTCCCGGTCAGGTCCGCCGGTGCGACCCGCTCGGCGCCGACGACCTTCGCCGTCATGCCCGCGCTCCGCAGTGCGGCGGCGCACTCCGCGGCACAGCCCTCGGCGGTCCCGGTCTGCGACGCCCACACCACGGTCACCGCCGGAGTCGTCGCGTCCGCCGGGGTGGACTCGGCGCCGTAGACGCCGGCGAGGACGCCCTCGAGCCAGGCCCGCGCCATCGGGGAGAGCGGCGCGTCGTCCGGCACCGTCGGCACGCCGGTCGGAGGAGCGACGCTCAGACCCGTGAGCAGGCCGCCGAGGTAGCCGGAGGCCTCGGCGGAGAGCTCGCCGGGGCCGGAGGCGTACGGCGCCAGTGCTGCGGCGAGCGGCGATCCGGAACGATCGGCGGGCTCCGGATGATCTGCGGGGACGGGGGTGAGCGCGACCGCGCAGACCTTGAACTCCGGCTGCAGGGACTCGGGGTCGACGGCGTCGTTGGTCACCGCGTTCACGGCCACGTCCTCTCCGAAGGAGTCGGCGAAATGCATGGGCGCGAAGCAGACTCCGGGGCGCACCGCGTCGTCGACGGCCACCGGCAGGGTGGCCCCGCCACGCCGGCTGGAGACGCGCACCCGTACCCCGGTGGTGAGACCGAGCCGGTCGGCGTCCTCGGGGTTGAGCTGGAGGAAGGGAGCGGGGTCGAGGCGGTTCAGCTTCGCGACGCGCCCCGTCTTGGTCATGGTGTGCCACTGGTGCGCGAGACGCCCCGTGGTGAGGACCAGGGGGTACTCATCGTCGGGGAGTTCCGCGGGCGGTAGGTAGGGCCGCGCGAGGAAACGAGCGCGGCCGGAGGGGGTGGCGAAGAAGGGGCCGCGGGCGGTGTCCGCGGGGTCGAGGTAGCGGATCGGGTTCCGGTCGGCTCCGCCCGGCGCGGCGGGCCACTGGACGGGTCCGCGCGCCAGCCGCGCGTGGTCCACGCCGCGCAGGTCCCAGCCGGTGCGCGGGTTGTGGAAGGCCTTGAGCTCCTCGAAGACCGCTGCGGCGTCGGGGTAGTCGAAGTCCGCGCCGTGGCCGAGCTCGGCGGCGACCAGGCAGATCAGCTTCCAGTCGGGGAGCGCGTCGCCGGGCGGGGGCGTCGCGGCGGCGGTCCGCGTGAGGGAACGTTCCGAATTGACCATCACGCCGTCGGTCTCGGCCCAGAGCGCCGCGGGGAGCACCACATCGGCGTAGGCCGAGGTCTCGGTGCCGGTGTAGGCGTCCTGCACCACCACCAGTTCGGCCGCGCGCAGCGCGTCGATCACGGTGGAGCGGTTCGCCATCGACGCCACCGGATTGCTGCAGATGATCCACGCCGCCTTGATCGAGCCGCCGGCGAGGTCCCGGTACATCTGCACCGTGCCCTGGCCGGCGTCGCTTCGGATCGTGCCCTCCGGCAGCCCCCAGAGCGCCTCGGTGTGCGCGCGGTCGTCGCCGTCCAGCGCGGAGCGTTGCCCGGGGAGTCCCGGTCCCATGTAGCCCATCTCGCGGCCGCCCATCGCGTTGGGCTGGCCGGTGAGGGAGAAGGGGCCCGAGCCGGTACGGCAGATCGCGCCGGTCGCCAGGTGCAGGTTGCACAGTGCGATCGTGTTCCAGGTGCCGTGGGTGGACTGGTTCAGTCCCATGGTCCACAGGCTGGTCCAGTTCGCGGCTCCCCCGATGAGCTCGGCGGCGCGCTCGATGTCGGCTGCGGCGAGGCCCGTGATCTCGGCGACGCGGTCCGTCGGATAGTCCTCGAGGAAGGCGGGCATGGCGTCCCAGCCCTCGGTGTGCTGCGCGATGAAATCGCGGTCCAGCACGTTCTGCTCGGACAGCACGCGGAGCAGGCCGTTGAGCAGCGCCAGGTCGGTGCCCGGCCGGATCGGCAGGTGCAGATCGGCTTTCGCCGCGGTCGCGGTGCGGCGCGGGTCCACGACGATGAGCTTCGCCCCGGCCTTGACCCGGTCCATCATGCGCAGGAACAGGATCGGGTGGCAGTCTGCCATGTTCGCGCCGATGACCAGGAAGACATCGGCGTGGTCGAGGTCGTCGTAGCTCCCGGGCGGACCGTCGGCGCCGAGCGACTGCTTGTAGCCGGTGCCCGCGCTCGCCATGCACAGCCGCGAGTTGGACTCGATCCACTTCGTGCGCAGGAAGCCTTTGGCGAGCTTGGTGGCCAGGTACTGCGCCTCCAGCGTCATCTGCCCGCTGACGTAGAGAGCGATCGCGTCGGGGCCGTACTCGTCGCGGATGGCGCGCAGGCGCCGCCCGGTCTCGGCGACCGCTTCCGCGAGGCCGACGGGGCCGCGAGGCGCGTCCCGGTCCGCGCGCAGTTCGGCGCGGGTCTGGCGGCCACCCGCGGCGAGCAGGTCGACCGTGGTGGAGCCCTTCGTGCACAGCCGGCCCCGATTCGCCGGGTGGTCCTTCGTACCCGTGGAACGCGAGACTGCACCGTCGCGCACGTGCAGGGTGAGGCCACACCCCACGCCGCAATATCCGCACACCGTCTCGATGTCCATGCCGTCACGGTGCCCGCGCGGTGTTTCCGGGGCCGGGCCGCATTGTTACGACGGTGTCACCGGGTGCGCGCCGATCCGTGTCCGCGCCTGTGCGGTGACGCCGGGCCGGCTCAGACCAAGCGCGGCAGGACCTCGGCGTGCAGGCGCTCCATCTGCTCCCGGTCCGCGTCGACATCGTGTCCCATCGGATTGAGGAGGATCGTCTCCGCGCCGGCGGCGAGGACCTCGGCGAGGCCGTCGGCGACCTGGTCGGGTGTTCCGGCGACGGCGACGTCGCCGAACCGGGAGACCAGGTCTCCGTAGATCCGGTGGAGCCCCTCGTCGGCCCGGCGCCGAGCGCGAGCGGAATCGTCGTCGACGACGACGTAGACCCGCTTACCGATCCGGAATCCGGTGCCGTCGCGCCCCTGCCGGACCAACTCCTCACGGACGGTGGCCACCGCGCCGCGGAAGTGCTCCGTCGTCGAGGAGCCCGCGCCCATGAAGCCGTTGCCGAGCCGCACCGCACGGGCGAGAGCCTTGGGCGCGCCGCCGCCGAACCACAGGGGCGGGTGCGGTCGCTGTTCGGGCTTGAGCGGGATCGGGACGCCGTCGACGTCCCTGAAGCGGCCGTGGAAGGTCACCGTCGGATCGTCCGCCCAGGCGGCCTTCATGAGGTGGATGCCCTCCGTGTAGGACCCGATGAAGGTCTCGCGGGCGACGCCGAAGGCGGCGAACGGACGGAAGTCGCCGCCGGAGCCCACGCCGAGGTCGAGTCGCCCGTGGCTGATCCGATCGACCGCAGTGGCCGCGGCCGCGAGCTGCAGTGGGTCGTGCAGCGAGGAGACGATCACCGCGACGCCCAGGCGCAGCCGGCTGGTGCACGCCGCGGCCCAGGACAACAGTTCCAGCGGTGCGAGCATCGGCGCACCGCCCACCGTCTGCTCCGACGTCCAGCCGCCCTCGAAACCGAGTTCCTCGGCGCGGGCGAGATAGGCGCGCAGCGGATCCGGCTCGAAGGGGCCGTCGAGGATCTGCGGAATCGAGATCGAGAAGGTCGGAGCGCCCATGCCCCCAGCGTAGGCCCGCCGTGGGCCGCGGCGCCCGATGTGACCGGTTTGGCTCGCGGGTTTTCGGACAATTGCCCCGCCCAGCACCGAGTGGTCACTCACGTCCGGTAGAGAAGGGCGCTGACGACCGAGCGAAGGAGTGGAACGCAGTGGCTGGATTGACATGGGTCGAGGCGGGCGTGATGGGCATCGTGCAGGGCGTGACGGAGTTGTTCCCCGTCTCGAGCCTCGGGCACAGCGTGCTGATCCCGGCAGTGGTGGGCGGGCAGTGGAAGTCCGACATGGACATGTCCGCCGACGGCTCGCCGTACCTGTCGTTCATCGTGGCCCTGCACGTCGCGACGGCGATCGGCCTCATCGTGTACTTCCGGCGCGATTGGTTGCGCTTGATCGGCGCCCTGTTCACCACGGTCCGTACTCGCCGGATCGAGACCAGCGATCAGCGTCTGATCTGGCTCATCATCGCGGCGACGATCCCCGTCGGACTGGTGGGCCTGGTGGCCGACCACTTCATGCGGACCCACCTGGCCAAGCCGGTGCCCACGGCGCTGATGCTCATCGTCAACGGTTTCATCCTGCTCACCATCGAATACGTCACCGCCAAGCGCGGGCAGGTGGTGGCCGCGGAGTACGTCGACGAGCGGATCACCGGTCCCGAGGCCGACGAGCGCCTTGCGACCATGACCGTCGGTGAGGCGGTCACCGTCGGGGCGGCGCAGATCCTCGCGCTGGCGCCGGGCATCTCCCGGTCCGGCGTCACCACCACGGCCGGTCTGGCCAAGGGCATGACGCGTGAGGATGCCGCGCGCTTCGCCTTCCTCCTCGCGACCCCCGTGATCCTCGCCGCGGGCCTGCTCAAGTTGCCCGAGCTGTTCGCGGACGGGAACGGCATCTGGCCGCAGGTGATCTTCGGATCGGTGCTCTCCGGCGTCGGCGCGTACGTCTCGGTGCGATTCCTCACCAGGTACTTCGCGACGCGATCTCTGCGGCCCTTCGGCCTGTACTGCATCGTCGCCGGCGCGGCCGCCCTGGCTTTCGTGACCCTCGTCGCCTGATCAGCCGATCTTCCGGCCGATCCGCCAGGCGCCCAGAGCCGTGAACACCGCGAACAGGGCCGCGAACAGCAGCCAGATCACCCACTCGGACACCTGCGCGGTGGCGATGTGGGGGAGCAGGCCGTACTCGTCCTGCACCTTCGCGCGGGCCTGTGAGGAATCGTCGACGAGCGCGTCCAGCGGTGCGCGCGTGAAGGGACCGCGCATCACCGAGGCGGCCTGGTTCAGGGGCAGCAGGTTCATGAAGGTCACCACGCCGCTCGGCAGCGCGCCCACCGTGATGTAGGCGCCCGCGAGGAAGCCGCCCGCGGTCCCCACGATGGTGGCGACCGAGGTGAACACGGCGTTGGACTTGATGAACGTGACCACCAGGCTCCAGATCGCCGAGAAGAGCAGGCAGAAGCCGATCAGCTGGACGAGCGCCTGGGCGAAGGCGCCGACCGGGAGTGCCGCCGAGTAGACGACCCCCAGGTACACCTCGGCCAGCACCAGCACGAGGGAGCTCAGGGCAGTCGAGACCAGGAAGGCTCCGAGCAGGTAGCTCAGGATCATCTGGAACCGGCTGATCGGGGAGACCAGGAAGTCGCGGAAGACGTTGCCCACCCTGTCGTTGACGAAGACGACCAGCGCGGACAGGCTCGTCGTGGCAGTGGTGATCATGACCAGGTTGGCGATCACCCAGGAGTAGACGAAGGCGTCGACGTCGTCGCTCGAGGCCGTGGGCAGTGAGGTCTTCAGTGCGCTCGTCTGCACCCCGCCGAGGAATGCCGAGAACAGCACGAAGAGGATGATCGGCGACAGCAGTGAGAAGAACACCGCGGCCGGATCCCGGAAGAAGACGACGACATTGCGCCTGGTGAGGTGGTATAGCATCATCGACCGCCGTTCCGCGTGATGTTCAGGAAGACGTCGTCCATCGTTCCGTGCCGGAACTCGAAGTCTGTGATGTCGGAATCGAACTCGCGCAGCAGGTGCATGGCCTCCCGACTCGATTCGACGGTGATCCTCCGCTCGAGTCCGTTGAGCGTCGCGCGCCCGCCGAACCGGTCGTCGAACCGGCGGGCATCCCGGAGGGTCAGTCGCAGCTCGTCCTTCGCGTGCGCGGCACGGAGCTCCGTCGGCGTGCCCGCCGTGACGATCCGGCCGTGATCGATGATCGCGATCCGGTCCGCCCGCTCGGCCTCCTCCATGTAGTGCGTGGTGAGGAAGACAGTGAGGCGCAGCCGCTTCTGCAGGTCGAGGATCGTCGACCAGACGCGGTCGCGCGAGTCGGGGTCGAGGCCGGTCGTCGGCTCGTCGAGGAACAGGATCCGCGGCTGGTGGATCAGCGCGCGGGCGATGTCGGCCCGGCGCTTCTGGCCGCCGGAGAGCGCCTTGTAGCGCCGGCCGAGGAACTCCTCCAGGTCCAGCAGGCCGGACAACGCGGCGATCCGCTCCTTCGCGGCGGTCCCGTCGACGCCGTAGAACCGGGCGCGCAGTGCCAGGTTCTCCCGCACCGTCAGGATCGGGTCGAGCAGTGACTCCTGGAAGACCACGCCGATCGATCGGCGGATGTCCAGATCCCGCTCGCCGACCCGCATCCCGGCGACGTGGATCTCCCCGGACTCCACGGACTTCAGCGTGGTGATGCAGCTGATCGTCGTCGACTTGCCCGCACCGTTCGTGCCCAGGAACGCGAAGGTGCTCCCGTCGGCGACGTCGAAGGAGACGCCGTCCACCGCACGGAGGTCGCCGTAGCTCTTCACCAGATTCCGCACGCTGATCACCGACGGCGCGCGAGGCGGCGCCACGGGCGGGCGTCCGGGGGACGCCTGTACCGGCGGAGCGGGGACGGGTGCGGGTGCGGGCGGCGGTGGTCCGGCGGGCGGGGCAACACGTGACGCCACCGCAGACGGCGCGGGCGATGCCGACGGCGGCTGCACCGGCGCAGCGACGGCCGTCGGGGCCGCGGCCTGCGCCGCGGCCGGG
>NZ_VIGV01000079.1 GCF_007858445.1 Tsukamurella sputi
GCCGCGGCCCCCAGCGGCCACCCACTCCTTGACCATTTCCGTCACCGCCAAATTCAACTGGGAACTGGTCATGTCTGCTCCGAACTTGTCGTACAGCTGCATTCCGAGGCGGATGCTCTCCAGATCGCCGCGGTCTACCAGGCCGACGCCGGGTAGCGGGATCATCTGTCCGCCCATGAGGACGGTCGACGGAATGCCCGACGCGCGACCTACGTAGCCGTAGTGGATGTTCGAGAAGATGTCGTAAAACAGCAGGTCGGCCGCGCCATCAGGGCGAACGCTGCCAGGCATTCTGAAGTAGTAGCCCATCTTCTCCATGTTGAACATGGCCGCCAACTTGGGCTTATGATCCCACGAGCCTCCGGAATGGACTTGCGCAGTCCAGATCGCGAGTGCGGCCGCCTTTCCTCCCTTACTGACGTCGCCTGTGTTCTCGTCGCCCTCCATGTTCCATGCTGCGCGGATACTCTCGGCCACCTTGCCCGACGAATTCCGCATCATCTCGTCGTAGATGTACTGAATCGCCCGGTTGTACGCCGAGTTGCCCTCGGTCATCTCGCTCGTGGAGGAACCAGGAGTCATATCCCCGGATCCCCGGTCGGGCATGCTCTTGAAGACCATCTGCGTCGTGTCGCTCGC
>NZ_VIGV01000080.1 GCF_007858445.1 Tsukamurella sputi
TTACTGCGAATAAGATAAGAGAGAAGCGGCTGAAAAGAGGTATTTTGCATAATATCCTTGTTGGTTGATAAAAAGGGGTGCTTTCCTCGACACTCCCTTGAGTGAGTAGTGTTATGGGGTTATCGATTTTTCTAGAGGTTGTTTATAAGCAAAAGCTTGCTGAAGCGTATCAATCTCGCGCTGAATACTATCAAATCCCTCAATTTTTGGAATTGACTTAATCTCTTCTATTTCTGAGTATTGAGCGGCATTTGCTAGCGTCTCAAAGAGAAAGAGGAGCGAGGCTAAGTCTTGCTCTTTAAGTATTGGGCGTGATGATCTCTCTGTGGCGCGCTCAAGAAGAAAGGCTAACTTTTCCATCGAGTAGATAATAGGCCAATAGTACTCGAGTAACTCTCTCTTTTTGGGAATCTCGCCAATCGCAGCATTGTAGAGTGCCATGAGATTATTTAAGTTGGTTCTCATCTTTATCAGGCGCGCCTGAATCTGCTTTTCAGTACTCACTTTCTTTTGTGAGAAGAGGAGTAGAATCATCTGAGATTGATTGCGTAATGTGCGCATTAAAATACGGGGAATCCGTACCGATGCAGATCTTTTTCCCATCAGTAAGACACCAATAATTCCGATGCTACTTCCTA
>NZ_VIGV01000081.1 GCF_007858445.1 Tsukamurella sputi
TTCAGCCGCACGTTTCTCTGCATGATGGGCAAAGAAGAGAGAGATTGCAATGACTGCGGCAACAATGATCGCATAGACTACAAACTCACCACGAGTCGGTGTTCTACGAAAGAATCGGAGAAAGGCTTTCACCCTTCTCCATTGTCCTTTTATCTGTACTTGATCAATTTTTGGCATACTCTATACATCACATCTTTGTCGGAGCTGAAAGTCCTAATAGCGTTAATCCATTTGCGAGAATCTGTTTTGCCGCCATTAAAAGATAGAGTTTAGCATCTTGACGTCCTCTCTCTGATTCATTATCTGTTAAGATTCGAATCGTATTGCCTGATTCATCTTTTGCATTGTAATAGCTATGGACATCTGCCGCGAGTTCTTGCAGATAATTCGCAATCAGATGAGGAGCACGATTACGTCCCGCCGTGGCAACCATCTCTCCAAAGCTTGAGAGAGTTCGCATTAAACGATACTCCGCCGTAGCTGTTAGCTCTAAGAGGTGTTGTGCTGCAAATTGAGGGTCGAATGGTTGTGCTTGTTTAGCTCTCTCCGCCAAGATTGAGCAGATGCGAGCATGCGCATACTGGATATAGTAGACTGGGTTATCACTCGATTGTGAGAGTGCAAGATCGATATCAAAC
>NZ_VIGV01000082.1 GCF_007858445.1 Tsukamurella sputi
ACTTGTCGAAAGTGATGGTAATGAGTTTGTGATCTATAGTAATGACTCCTTAGGTGAGATTGAGGGAAGAGCAGCAAAAGGGGTAGAGACTGTTCGCATCTATATTAATAAGCAACATGCTGCAGATGATAGCGAAATGGATTCTTTAGGGTATCCACAGTACTTTGAGGTTAAGGTTACTGTTGATGAGAATGGATATTGGAAACTTGATGAAGCTACGCTTGAAGAGGCATTACAGACCACTTGGTGGGCAGACCAGCTTCGTAACGATAAGATCTACCTTCAAGTAAGAGCTGTCGATCCTACTACAGGTAAAGTCGGTGAGGTTTCTGAGAAGTATACATTTGTTGTGGATACGGTGGCTCCACAAGCAACCTTTGTGCAGTATGATGCTGAGGAAGGTAATGTAACCGCGTTGATTAGTGGTGACCCAACCTATGTTTATCATGCACAAACGGGTGATAAGGTAACGGTAACCTATATCGACACAACTGGTAAGAAGCAAACTGTAGAAGGCAATGTTGGTGGTATCTATAAGGAAGGAAAGCAATATCTTGCTATCAAGGTTCCTGTTGGTACGAAAAATATTGATGAATCGACAGAGTTTAAGGTCTATGTAACAGACAAGGCTGGA
>NZ_VIGV01000083.1 GCF_007858445.1 Tsukamurella sputi
GACATTATCATCGACTCTTACAGTGATATTTCTAAAAGATGTTCCCCCTGTTAGGCGATGCATAGCACTAGAGTAAGGAATCCAGATCGTCATAGTATCACTACTAAACATTCCTTGAGACTTCGATGTTGCAACGCCGATCACACGGACAGGTAATTGCCCTATAATGATCACCTCGCCAATGGGGCTTTTCCCTTCATTAAAGAAGGTTTTAACACTATTTTCATCAATGACTGCTTCTAACGCAAGCGCTGCTTCACTCTCCTCATCAAAAGCAATTCCTTCTGTAACCTCATAGCCTTGCACATCAAAAAATTGTGCTCCCACTCCCTGAATCTGGGTATTAATCGCTGATTGATTACCATAGCGAGCTTCGACAACAGTGGAGACTACAGGAGTAACACTATGCACAAAGGGGAGTTTCTTTAACGCT
The DNA here is from genome assembly GCF_007858445.1 of Tsukamurella sputi. Classification (GTDB taxonomy): domain Bacteria; phylum Actinomycetota; class Actinomycetes; order Mycobacteriales; family Mycobacteriaceae; genus Tsukamurella; species Tsukamurella sputi. The sequence continues at coordinate 434 of NZ_VIGV01000083.1, forward strand.
TCCACATCCGCAGGACGCAGTGATTGTACGCTTTGAGAGCGTCGATCTCCAAAGCCTGTGCCGGGATAGACCGTTAGGGTGTTTGTCCCCATCTGACGAATATCTGCAATAATCTGATCTGTAGAGCCTCGCCCTAAAGCGATTACTAAAACCACTGCCGCAATCCCAATGATGATGCCAAGCATCGTTAAAAAGGTCCT
>NZ_VIGV01000084.1 GCF_007858445.1 Tsukamurella sputi
TGAATCTCTTCACAAGCGTAAGCAACACCTGGAGAGTAAGCAAGAGAGAGATCCTTGGAATTGACTAGCGGCTTAGTCGCTTCAACTGAAATTTTCCCAGGTCTAGGTTGGGCATGATAGCGAAGCGCTTCAATTCGAAGATCTTCAGTTTTATTATTTGGAGAATCCATTGAGATCTATCCTTTATACTGAATTTTGAGTGAATATTAGATACTAACAAGGATTGATCTTTGAATCTACTAGGCCACCTATAAAAAAAGGAAGTGTGCCAAAATCTAAGGTTATCTCGTTGATTTTAATCTATTAAAGATCTCATTTTTTGCATCTTCTCTCCGCTATTATAAGAATATTAAATAGCGATTTTATGGGGACGATGGGGATCTGATTTGCTATAATGGAGAGCGATTTAAATTATGGAAAGTGCTTCTAGATATAGCTTTTAAGTAGTGAATCAACAGAGTATTTCCCGACGATGTTTGTGGAGGGTTTTATAATGCCAAGTGATGATAAACAGTTAGTACTCCGTGCTAATACTTTTCCGTCTGTCGCCGATGGGCTCGATGCCTATATTAGTGCGATTGGCGATATCCCCACTTTAACCGCTGAAGAGGAGCAAGCGCTTGCTTATCGATT
>NZ_VIGV01000085.1 GCF_007858445.1 Tsukamurella sputi
GGTGTCACTCACGGCGTCAGGGCGTATCGCCCTCTCACAGGATGGGGTGACTGTCTACTTCCCCGGTGCGAGCGCCGAAACTCTCATCGCAGCGATCACCGCCTTGCACGCCCCCGACACCCCAAACACCAGCACACCGGCACGAACCGGTCGCACCTGGTGACCGACGCACAAGTGCTCCACACCCTCGCGGCGCAACTCCTCAACAACCTCGAATCGCGCGGCAAAAAGGAGTGATTTGCAACTCACAAACCCCCACGCAGGACAACACCTAAAACCACCAACAGCCTCTACTCTCCCTCTCCTCCGAGTAGGACTCAGTGACCAAGGACGAGTAACGCTCCACAGCTCACACCAACGCATAACAGTCACAGTGAACGAACTGAGAACACTTCTCGATCAACTCCATGACCGTTTAGATGAATTGGAAACCCTCCTATGAGCAGAGCCAAACGGTTCGACGTTGAGCAGATTATCGACGATGTGATGCAAGCCGAATACGAGTGGCTCGAATCCCTCGACACCGAGCATGTCAGATTGCGCCAGCCCAGCCCGGGGCCAAGCTATTTCGAAGACTGGGATATCGACTAAGCCTCGACAGGTTCGCTTTCATCGGCAAGACCGGCAGCG
>NZ_VIGV01000086.1 GCF_007858445.1 Tsukamurella sputi
CCTCCACTAATGCAATCTCTGTTGAGAGAATCTCAAGTTGTCCTTGATGCTTCTGCTCCTCTTCCATTAACTCATCAAAACGACGTTTCGCGCGATGACGCACCTCTGCCTGATGACTTTCAGCTTGCAGAAGAAGGCTCAATTTTTTCTCAAGATCGTAATATTCACGATTCACTTTCTGCAAAGCTGATCGCGCCTTATCTACCAGTTGTTGACGCGCCTTCAGGCACTCCTCTTTCTCATAGAGCGCCTCATCTAAAAATTCCAATTTCTGATCGATCTCTTGCCGCTCTGCTATTGCATTCTCCAAAGAGCGTTGTCGCGCTAAGATCCCAAATTGTGCATCTTGGGTATTATAGAGCGCCCAGTCCGGTCCAAAGAGAAGACCCGATTTGGTAACGATCGCTTCATAGAGTGCCAAGGATTCTCTCAACGCGATAAAGCCGGCATCTTTTTCAATCGCGAGAGGCTCTAAGTGAGAATCATCAAAGATATAGAGATGGGAGAGAAGTGAGCCGATCGCCAGATCGCTCTCAATATAGTAGCCAAGTTGATCGGCACCATATGTATAATCATGCCCGCCTAAGATATAGCTACTTCCCCGTTGCTTCTCTGTCTCAACCATCA
>NZ_VIGV01000087.1 GCF_007858445.1 Tsukamurella sputi
GGGCGCGTCGCTGCCCTCGATGACTCGCTCACACGGTCCAGATATCGCCATCGACGACGCCGCGGGCCTCAGCCGCCCCTTCCTGCCGCTGGCAGTGGAGAATGAAGCAGTGGAGGAATTGTGGCCCGCCCCGCCGCCGGACGTCGCTGACGCCATCAGGTCCGTGTGCCAGCGGCTACTGGCGGACGCCGACGCATTCGCCGACGCGATCACCCGCGCCTCTCTCCCGGCGCAGTACGCCTCCACGCTGCTACCCGATGCGTCGCTGGTCGAGGAGGATCGAGAACTCAACCGTTCCGATCTAGCCCAGTGGGTCACTTCGAACATCCAGCGACCAGGGCGACGCGTGGATGTGTACATCGGCCCACGAACCAGAGCGTTCATCCACGACCTCGTAGCCCGTGGGATCGCACCCGATTTCACCGATGGTTGGCGGAGCGCCCTGACCATCGGCTGGCGTCGGTGGCTTCAGGAGTGCATGGAGTTCGCGGGCACCCCGGAGCTCCTGGTGGAGGTCCTCGACGTTTCGGCGAAGTCGATGATCCAGTACGCGTTGGACTCGGTGACGGCACTGCGCGAGGCGAGCCTCGCCGCAGCGATGGGAAACGCTGACGCCGACGCGATCG
>NZ_VIGV01000088.1 GCF_007858445.1 Tsukamurella sputi
AGTGCGGTTACTGCACGCCCGGCTTCATCTGCAGCATGGCCGCCGAGTTCTACCGCCCCGATCGGGCGCCGTCCGGGGGCCCTGCCGGGGAGTGCGGCGACCACGACGACGAGCACGGTCCGAACGGCTTCGACCTGCACTCGCTCTCCGGGAACCTGTGCCGCTGCACCGGCTATCGACCGATCAGGGACGCGGCGTACGGCCTTCCCTCCGAACCCGCGCCCGATGATCCGCTCGCGGCCCGTCGCACCGCCGCGGCCCCCGCTGCGACCCCCACCGAGATCACCGGCCCGCAGGGCCGGTTCGTCCGGCCTGCCGGCCTGAGCGAGGTACTCGATCTCCTCGCCGGCGACGACTCCCCCGTCCTCGTCGCCGGTTCCACCGACTTCGGTGTCGACGTCAACCTCAAGGGGCGACGCGAGCCCCTCGTCGTCGCCATCGACCGCTTGCCGGAGCTGCGCGAACTGCGCTGGGCACACGACGAACTGGAGATCGGTGCGGCGCTGACGCTGTCCGAGATCGAGCGTCGCCTCGACGGCCGCGTGCCGCTCCTCGCCCAGCTCTTCCCGCAGTTCGCCTCCCGCCTGATCCGCAACGCCGCGACACTGGGCGGCAACCTGGGAAC
>NZ_VIGV01000008.1 GCF_007858445.1 Tsukamurella sputi
CGGCGTGCTCGCCGTGGCTGAAATTCAGGCGCGCAACATCCATGCCCTCCTCCACGAGAGCAAGGACCTTCTCATCGGTTCCGACAGCAGGGCCCAGGGTGCAGACGATCTTGGTTCGACGAGTCACAGGACGCAACGTATGCACCCCGCCACGGCGTGACAACCATCACGCCCATATGGGCATCAGGCCCGATCGGCGGATTCCTCCGGCGCGACGCGCAGCAGCGAGATCGCGGTCTCCCGATCGGTGACGAGCGACGTCACCACCCCGCTGATCAGGCTCGCGCGAATGGCCTCGACCTTCTGGTGACCTCCGGCGATGGCGATCACCTCATCGACGGCGGCCAGCTCGCGGTAGGAGATCGCCAACGTGCGGCCGCTGTAGTTGGTGCGCACCGGCCGCCCTTCGGCATCGAACTGGATGGCGCACAGCTCGGCAGCCACGTTCAGCGAATCCAGTTCCGCCCGGCCCTGATCCGAGAGCATCGCGTACACCTGCGAGCCCGTCAGATCCAGGCTCCCCACGGCGACCACCGCCACCGTGATCCGCTTCCACAGGTCCATCGCGGCCGCGACGCCGGGCTGCCGCGCGAGCGCCGCCTTCATGCGCTGGTCCGACATGATCAGCGGCGCGTAGATCGGATACTGCGGCCCCCGCGAGACCGAGGTCAGCTGGCGCACGAGATCCACCGAGCTGGCCTGGACGTCGCCGACCACGCCCGACATCTGAACGATGGTGCAGGGCGGCAGGTCCCGGACGTGCTGCGCCATCGCATCGAGGGTGCGTCCCCATCCGACGCCGAGCACGTCCGTCTCGGTCAGGACTTCGCTGAGGAGGTCCGCGGCCACGCGCCCGAGCCCGTGCCGCAGTCCGTCGAAGTCGGTGAAGGAGCCGGTCGCGACCAGCGCCCGGCGCAGTCCGTAAGCGCGTCGCAGCCGCTCGGAGAGGTCCGCCTCGATCGCGGCGTCCGTGTTGATCTCGATGCGGACCAGCCCGGACTCGAGGCAGGCATCCAGGATCCGGGCCACCTTGTACCGGGAGAGCCCGTACTCGGCGCCGATCTCCATCTTCGACTTCCCGTCGAAGTAGAACCGCCGCGCGATCGCTGCGGCACGGACCACCTCGGCCGGCCCCATGGACCCCATCACTGCCTCCTCAGGGCGCCCAGGACGGCCGCCCGCCGCGTTCCAGCGTAGATCCTTCATGCCCGATTCGGCGCCCATATGGGCGCGGCCGTTGTCGAAACGTTCCGATCCCCGTGTGATGGGCGGGTACGACGGGGCCGAACGCCCTGTTCCTACCGCGAAGGGGATGAGGAATGCGTATCGGAGTGCTGACCGGTGGTGGTGATTGTCCGGGGTTGAACGCGGTGATTCGGGCGGTGGTGCGGACGAGTGATTCGCGGTACGGGTCGGCGGTGGTGGGTTTTCAGGATGGTTGGCGTGGGTTGTTGGAGGACCGGCGGGTGCAGTTGTCCAACGATGATCGCAATGATCGTTTGTTGACCAAGGGCGGGACGATGTTGGGGACGGCGCGGACGCATCCTGATGTGTTGCGGGCGGGTTTGGATCGGATCAGGCGGACTCTTGATGACAATGGGATCGATGTGCTCATTCCGATCGGTGGGGAGGGCACGTTGACGGCGGCGTCGTGGTTGGCGGAGGAGGGGGTGCCCGTCGTGGGGGTGCCGAAGACGATCGACAACGACATCGACTGCACGGATGTGACGTTCGGTTTCGATACGGCGTTGACGATCGCGACGGATGCGATCGACCGGTTGCATTCGACGGCGGAGTCGCACCAGCGGGTGATGATCGTGGAGGTGATGGGTCGGCACGCGGGGTGGATCGCGTTGAACTCGGGGTTGGCGTCGGGGGCGCACATGGTGCTGATTCCGGAGGTGCCCTTCGATGTGGAGGAGGTGTGCCGGTTGATCAAGCGGCGGTTCCAGCGGGGGCATTCGAGTTTCATCGTGGTCGTCGCGGAGGGCGCGAAGCCTGCGGAGGGGTCGATGGAGCTGCGTGTGGGTGGTACCGATGAGTTCGGGCATGAGCGGTTCACGGGTGTGGCGCATCAGTTGGGGGTGGAGATCGAGAAGCGGATCAACAAGGAGGTCCGTACGACGGTGCTCGGGCATGTGCAGCGTGGTGGTACTCCGACGCCGGCGGATCGGGTGCTCGCCACGCGCTACGGTGTCAACGCCGCTGATGCGGCGCATGCCGGCAAGGTCGGGCAGATGGTCTCGCTGCGTGGCACGCAGATCGGGTTGGTCCCGCTCGCGGATGCGGTCAAGCAGCTCAAACGGGTGCCCCGAGACCGCTACGACGACGCCGCCGAGTTCTTCAAGACGCCTGCGTCCTCACGCGACCGCTGACTCCCTCCACTGCATCGGGGGTTTCTCGGCTTCGGGCCATCGCGTGGCCGCGATCGCCGAGCGCTCGTCGTCGGCTCCTTGACTTAGAGCGCACTCGAAGGCTTAGCGTTGCTCACGTGGCCGCACTCACCGACGAAATCAACGCACTGCTGGCAGGACACGACCCGCTGCCCACACTGGACGAATTGCTCGCCGGCCCCGCACACGAGGGGCCGCTGACGGTGGCGGAGATGTCGGAACTCGTCGGCGTCTCGGGCCACACACTGCGGTACTACGAGCGGATCGGCCTGGTCACCGTCGACCGGGACGGCGCGGGGCACCGGCGTTACGGCCCGCGGGCCATCTCGCGGGTGATGTTCCTGACCAGGCTCCGCCTGTCCGGCATGCCGATCGCCGACATCACCGAGTACATCGCGATGGTCGAAGCGGGTCCCGGCACCGAGCCGGCCCGGCTCGCCCTACTGCAGGCGCATCGCTCGCGCGTCGCCGCACAGATCGAGGAGCTCAAGTACTCGCTCGCCGTCATCGACTACAAGATCACGACCTACGGCGGCGCGCTCGGCGACTGCGCCGGAGCCACGGCCACCGTCGAAAACCATGAACCCCAGGAGGACTGACATGCTTCCCATCCGCTCGCTCGGCGACCTGCAGGTCTCGGCCCTCGGCCTCGGCTGCATGGGCATGAGCCACGCCTATGGAACTCCCGACCTCGACGAGTCCCGCGCCACCCTCGAGGCGGCGCTCGACGCCGGTGTGACCCTCTTCGACACCGCCGACATGTACGGCAACGGCGCCAACGAGGAGTTCCTCGCGCCCTTCGTGCAGGCCCACCGCGACCGCATCGTGCTCGCCACCAAGTTCGGCTTCGTCAACGATGAGAATCAGCGGCCGATCGGCATCGACGGGCGGCCGGAGCGCGTGGCCGCGTGCGTCGACGCCTCGCTGCGCCGCCTCGGCGTCGACGTGATCGACCTCTACTACCTGCACCGTATCGACCCGCAGGTGCCCGTCGAGGAGACGGTGGGCGCGATGGCCGAGCAGGTCGCCGCGGGCAAGGTCCGCGCACTCGGCCTCTCGGAGGCGAGCGCCGAGGACATCCGCAAGGCCGCCTCCGTCCACCCCATCGCCGCGCTCCAATCGGAGTTCTCAATCTTCACCCGGGACGTCGAGGACGGTCCGCTGCAGGCCGCGCGCGAGGTCGGCGCGGGCCTGGTGCCGTTCAGCCCACTCGGACGCGGCCTCCTCACCGCGGACCGCGCTGCGATCGTCGCGGCCCTGCAGGGCGACGACTTCCGCACCACCATCCCCCGCTGGCAGGGCGAGAACCTCGAGGCGAACCTGCGGCTCGTGGACCGGATCGACGACCTCGCGGCGGAGCTCTCGTCCGATGGGGCGACGGTGACCGCCGCCCAGGTCGCGCTCGCGTGGGTGCTGGCGCAGGGTGACGACGTGGTGCCGATCCCCGGCACCACGCGCCGCAACCACCTCGCGGACAACCTCGGCGCCGCGGACGTCGTGCTCAGCGCGGCGCAGCTCGCCGGGCTGACCGAGCTCTCCGCCGTCGGCAGCCGCCTGCCGCAGCGCACGCTGCAGCAGCGCTGATCGGCGCTCGGACCAACCGCTCGGCAAGGGGATACCAAGGGGTCCGGTCGATCGTGGACGTCAGCGGGGAGGCGCCCCGCTGGAATCCGGGAGAGATCGATGCATCCACACCTGATGCAGGGGCAGACGCAGCGCGCGACGGGGCAGATCCGGCTCCACTGCCAGCGGGGTCGACGCGGGTTCTGGCAACGATTCAACCGCATGGATCGGATCGGCGAATTCCTCTGGAGCCGCAACCCGCTCGATCTCTTCGGGTGGCTGGAATTCGATGGCCCAGAGGTTTGGGCCACTGTGGACGGCTTGGTCAAGCAGTGGCCGCTGGCGACGATGTGGAGAACGAACACGCTGACGGTGGAGGCGGGCGATCGACTGCTGCGCGTCGCCTGCAACACGGACAATGCCACCTTCACTTGGCTGTACCTGCCCGTTCGTGTGCTCCCCGAGCAGACGGTGGACGTCTACTACACCGCGCCGCGCGCGAAAGGCGTGCCCGCCACGCTCGGCTTCACGCCGTCCTGACGGGCATCAGGCGGGAACGCGCGGACTCGCCCACCGCGCGACCGCGGCTAGCGCGGCGGCCGCCACGAGCACGCCGCCGGCGGTGAGGAAGGCCGCGTCGTAGCCGTCGCCGAGCATCGGCGCGACGACGAGCGGGCCCACGATCTGACCGACGCCGTACCCGGCGGTGAGCACCGCGGCCGAGCGCGGGATGCCGATCCGCGCGCCCGCCTCCATCGACAGCATCACCGCGCCGATGAAGGTGCCGCCGAAGAGCACCGCCGAGACCGCGGCCGCCGCCGGCCCCCGGACCAGGGCGGGCAGCACCGCCGAGATCACCTGCAGGAGCAGCGCGATCACCAGCAGGGTCTCCGCGGAACGGTACCGGCGCAGCCGCGCCCAGATCAGCGGCGAGACCGCGGCGGCCAGGCCGACGATCACCCACGCGGCCGGCCCCTCCCAGGGCCGGCCGCCCACGGCGACGGCGGCGACGAGGAAGGTGCCGAGCACGATGTACCCGAGCCCCTCCAAGAAGTAGCTGACCCCGAGCGCCCACCCGGCGACGCCGGGCCGGGGCGGGGCGGCACCGTCGGGCCGGGGGACGGCGGCGGTCGCACCGGGCGGGAGCCGCCACGCGAACGCCCCGAAGGCCGCGGTGGCGAGGGCCGCGACCCACCACAGGGCGCGCCAGCCGACGACCTCGCCGAGCCCGACGATGAGAAGTCCCGATGCGGCGATCCCCACGCCCACACCGCAGAAGGCGACGCCGGCGGCCGCGGTGCCGGCGACGGCTCCGGCGCAGTAGACGAAGACGACCGCGCTGGCGAGGCCCGCGATCAGCCGCACCCCGGACCACAGCGGCACGTTCACTGCGAGAACCATCGCGATCTCGCTGGCCACCAGCGCCAACAGCGAGGCCCGCAGCAACGCCGTGCTGCGGGCCAGGCGCGGCCAGATCGCCAGCGCAAGCGCGCCGAGGAAGTAGCCGAGGTAGTTGAACGTGGCGACGATCGCCGTGGAGCTCGGCGAGATACCCGCCTGCTCCTGCATGAGCGGGAGGATCGGCGTGTAGACGAACCGCCCCAGACCCATCGCGGCCGCGAGCCCGGCCAGGGCACCGAATCCGAGCTGCCGCGTATTCACTACGGCAGTCTAACGAGCGGACCGCTCCCCCTTCGCGGGGAGGAGCAGCGCGATCGCGAAAGCGGCCGCCACGAGCCCGGCGCTCACCATCAACGCCGCGCGGTACCCCGGCAGGACGGTGCCGCCGCCGTTCATCGCGGCCGCCACCGTCACCAGGATCGCGAGGCCGAGGGCGCCGCCGACCTGCCGGAAAGTGTTCAGCACTCCCGAGACCATCCCCGCGGCCGACGGAGCCACCGCCGAGGTCGCGATGTTCGGCAGGGGGAGGAAGACCATGCCGATGCCCACCGAGGTCACCAGCGACGGGATCAGGACCGCGGTGAGGAAGTCGCCGTCCGCGGGCAGCGGGGAGAAGAGCAGGAAGCCGACGGTCGCGAGCGCGGTGCCGATCGCCACCACGCGGCGCTCGCCGATCCTCGGCACCAGCCGGGTCGCGATCTGCACCGCCGCGACGATGCCGAACGAGAAGGGTAGGAACATCAGTCCGGTCTTGGTGGCCGAATACCCCAGGCCCATCTGGAGATAGAGGGAGACGAAGTAGAAGGCGCCGAACTGGCCGGCGACCACGAACGCGAAGACCAGGCACGGCACCAGCACCTCGCGCCGGCCGAGCACGCGGAAGTCGACCAGCGGCACCGTCGTGCGCCGCTCGACGATCACGAACGCCGCGAGCAGTACCGCCGCGACGACGAACCACCCCAGCGTGCTGGCGCTCCCCCACCCGTTGTCGGTGGCCGCGACGATGCCGTACGCCAGCGCCGTCAGCCCGATGGTCGCGAGGACACCTCCGGCCCAATCGGTTCGACGGTCCGCGCCCTCCACCGGCCCGGGCGCGGCGTGGGTCAGCGCCAGGCCGAGCACCGAGACGACGGCGCCACAGGCGATGACGGTGCGCCAACCGAAGGCGTCGGTGAGCACACCCGAGAGCACCACGCCGACCGCGCCACCGACCGAGGCGCCGATCGCGATGGCGGCGAAGCCTTTCGCGCGCTGCGCGGGCTCGCGGAAGGTGAGCGCGATCGAGGTGATCGCGGCCGGCGCGATCGCCGCGGCCCCGATGCCTTGCAGCGCCCGCACGACGATCACCTGCCACGGCTCCTGACACGGGTAGGCACCGAGCGAGGCGACCGTGAACAGCGCGAAACCGAACCTGAGCAGGGAGCGCGGGCCGAACCGGTCGGACAGTCGGCCGGCCAGGAGCAGCAGTCCGCCGAAGACGATGGCGTAGGCGTTGACGACCCACGACAGGCCCTGCGGACTGAAGTGGACGTCGTCGCGGATCGCCCGGAGCGCGACGTTGGTGACGGAGGCGTCGAAGGCGACGAGGAACTGCGACAGTGCCGCCAGGAGTAGCGCGGCTCCCGTCCGACTTTTTTGTGTATCGAGTAACATAAATAGCAAGGGTAGCCTCAGTCACGGGCGTCCACAAGACCGTTCGGCCAGAATGTGGGGATGCACCAGATCACGCCGCGCCGCGGGCGCCCGCCCAGCATCACGCGGGAGCAGATCGTCGAGCGGGCACTGCTCGTGCTCGACGAGGCCGGCGTCGACGGGCTGACGATGAAGTCGCTCGCCGGCGACCTGGGCGTGACGACCATGTCCCTCTACCGGCACGTGGACGACAAAGAGCATCTGCTCGCGCTCGCCCTCGACGCCATCGCGGAGCCCTTCGCGGCGATCGACTTCCCCACCGAACCGCGCGAATGCATCCGGCTGGCGATGACCACGCTCTACGAGGCGCTCACGGCGCATCCGTGGGTTCCCGAGGCGCTCATCCGGCCGCAGCGGATCGGCCGCGGGGCACTCCTGCTGACCGACGCCGTGATGGGCGCGGCGTACCGGCTCACCGGCGACCGCGCCGCCGCGCTCGCGGCCTACCGCGCGCTCTGGAGCCTCACGCTGGGGAGCGTGCTCTCCCACCTGCGGCAGCGCGCGGAGGGCACGCCGCTCACCCACGAGCGCATGGACGAGATCGTCGGGACGATGCCCGGCGATGCGGTGCCGAACCTGCGCGCGAGCGCCGAGCTCGACGCGGCACCGGCCACCGTCGACGATTTCGCCGCGAGCCTCGCGGCACTGATGACGGGCCTGTTCGGGCCCGAGCCCCCGAGCCCGAGCGCCTAGCCCGAGACGTCTAGAAGGGCTGGTTCGCAGGCTTGTTGGCGAGCACGTGCACGTAGTAGTCCTTCAGCCGGAGCTGCGACGCGGCGGCCTCGTCGATGACGACGGTGACATGCGGGTGGAACTGGAGCACCGAGGCGGGGTTGATCGCGGCGACGGGTCCCTCGACGGTGGCGGCGATCGCCTCGGCCTTGCCCTCGCCCGTGGCGAGCAGCAGCAGGTGCTCCGCCTCGGAGATGGTGCCCAGGCCCTGCGTGAGGACGTGGATGGGCACTTCGTCGATGGAGGAGAAGAACCGTGCGTTGTCCTCGCGGGTCTGCGTGGTGAGCGTCTTGATCCGGGTCCGCGAGGCGAGCGAGGAGACGGGCTCGTTGAATCCGATGTGGCCGTCGGTGCCGATGCCGAGCAGCTGCACGTCGACGCCGCCCGCGGCCTTGATCGCGTCCTCGTACCGCTGCGCCTCGGCCGCGATGTCCGTGGCGGTGCCGTCGGGACCCTCGACCTTGGCATCGGGGATGTCGACGTGCGAGGTGAACTCCTTGCGGATCACTTCGCGGTAACTCTCGGGGTGCCCCTTCGGCAGGCCGACGTACTCATCGAGGTTGAAGGAGACGCAGTCGGCGAAGCTCAGACCCTCGTCCCGGTGGCGACGGATGAGCTCCTGATAGGTGGCGAGCGGCGTGGATCCGGTGGCCAGCCCGAGGACCGCGGGACCCCGGCGCACGTGCTCGGCCACGATGTCGGCAGCGGTCACGGCGACGTCGGCGGGAGTCGGGCGGATCACGATTTCCATGCGGCCATCCTAGAGCGTGTTCGCCCCGAATACCCGCAGATCAGCGAAACTGGTCATAACCAGAATCACGCGGTGCGCGTGCGGCCGCGAAGACCACCGATGAGCAGCACCAGGCCCGGGCCGCCGATCAGCAGCGCGAAGCCGAACGCCCCGAAGATGCCGCCGAGCAGCCGCGTCATATCGGGCCGCTTGCCGAGAACGACCTCGGTGTAGCCCGGGGTCGGCACACAGGTCGCGGTGACGGCGCCCGCGCCCGTGTCGAACACCCGCAGTACCATCCGGTTCTCCACCGTGACACTCCCGGGCACCTCCCGCTGAGCGATCGGCGCACCGTCCGCCCCGGTCAGCACGCACGACGGCGCCCCCTCCGTCGTGCGCGTGGCGGCGAGGACGGCGTACTCCGCGCCGGCCGGCAGCTCGACGGCGTGCGGCGCACCGTCGAGCGGGATCGCCTGCGCATCGAGCCGGAACTGCGGCAGCGTGAACGCGAGGACCAGCAGGATCGGCACGACGATCGCCGCGAGGATCATCGCAGCGCCGGCGCGGAGCTTCGTCGTGGGGTTCACACCCCGAGACTAGGGGCGGAACGCCCGATTCACGACGATTCGCGGCCCCACATTGATGCACGTCACAGCGGGCGAGGTCGGCGTGATGCGCACCGCATCCGGTTGCTTGAGTTGTATTCTGCAACTACCGTCGGACGGCATGACAGACATGCTCCGCAGGACCCGCACCGGGGCCCCGTCGGACGGCCTCCTCATCGCCGTCCTCTGCCTCGGCGGACTCCTCGCCTCCCTGATGCAATCGCTGGTGGTGCCGCTCGTCGGCCAGCTGCCGCACCTCCTCGACACCACGGCCGACAACGCCTCGTGGGTCATCACCTCGACGTTGCTCGCCTCGTCGGTGGCCATGCCGATCGCCGGTCGCCTCGGCGACATGTACGGCAAGCGCTTGATCCTGCTCACGAGCCTGCTCTCGCTGATCGCGGGCTCGCTGATCTGCGCGCTCTCGCACACGCTGCTGCTCACCGTCGTGGGCCGCTCGTTCCAGGGCTTCGCGATGGGACTCGTCCCCGTGGGCATCTCGCTCATGCGCGACGAGTTGCACGCGCGCAAGATCCCCGGCGCCGTCGCACTCATGTCGGCCATGCTCGGCGTGGGCGGCGCGATCGGTATCCCGTTCGGCGCCTACATCTCCGAGCACTTCGACTACCACACGCTGTTCTGGTTCTCGCTGGCGCTCGGCGTGATCACGCTCGGCCTGGTGTACGTGGTGGTCCCCGAATCCCCGAACCTCAACCCCGGGAAGTTCGACGTGGTCGGCACCGTCGGCCTCAGCGCGGGCCTGGTCTCCGTCCTGCTTTCGATCACCAAGGGGCAGAGCTGGGGCTGGACGTCCGCGGCCACGATCGGCTGCGCCGTCGGTGGCGTCCTCGTCCTGCTGGCGTGGGGATGGTGGGAGCTGCGCACCCGGGAATCCCTGGTGGACCTGCGGATCTCGGCGCGCCGCCCGATCCTGCTGACCAACCTCGCCTCGATCATGGTCGGCTTCGCGATGTTCTCGCTCATGCTGACGATGCCGCAGTTGCTGCAGATCCCGGAGGCCACCGGTTACGGACTCGGCCTGACGATGCTGAACGCGGGCCTGTGGATGGTGCCGGGCGGCCTGGTGATGATGGCACTGTCCCCCGTCTCCGCGCTGCTGACCAAGCGGATCGGTGCACGCCTGACGCTCGCGATCGGCGCCACGATGTCGGCGGTCGGCTACTTCGCCCTACTCGGCCTGACCGACGCCACCTGGAAGATGTCGCTCGGCTCGATGATCGTCTTCGGCGGTGTGGGCGTGGCCTATTCGGCGATGCCCGCCCTCATCATGGGCAACGTTCCGGAGACGGAGTCCGCGGCCGCCAACGGCCTCAACTCGCTGATGCGCTCCATGGGCACCGCGGTCGCCTCCGCCGTGATGGCGACCGTGCTCACCCGCACGACGATCACCCTGGGCGCCGGCACCCCGCGCGCCGTCGAACTGCCCGCCGAATCGGCGTTCACCAGCTCGTTCGTGATCGCCGGAATCGTGGCAGCGGTGGCCGCCCTCGTGGCACTGGCGATTCCGCGCACGCGCCGCGCCGCGGACGAGGAGACCGGAACCGCTACTGCGGAAGGTCTTCCGGAAACTCCGGCAACAGGTGCTCGAAGGGCTTGAGGTTCCACAGCGGTTCGCCGCGAGAGACGCGCCAGTCGAACTCGCGGCGGATCGCCGTGGAGAAGCCCAGCTCCAGGAGGATGTTGAAGTCACCGTCGGCGGCCTCGAGCACCTGACCCAGGATCCGGTCCAACTCCTCCTCGGTCAGCTCGGCAAACCGGCCGGTGAGGTAGATGTCGCCCGCCTTGTCGATCGTGTACGCCACCCCGTACAGGCGCCGATTGCGCTGCAGCAGATAGCGGTACACGCCCTCGAAGTTCTCGTCGACGTGACGGCAGACGAAGGCCTCGACCCGCGCGCCGTGCGTCCCGAGGGTGAGCAGGGTCGTCGTCTTGAGCTTCTTCTCCCCCGGCAGCTCGATCACGAAGTGGGCGACGTCCTTGCCCGACTCCTCCTTGCGCGTGAACTCGAGCTCCCGCGCGGTGAGCGCCGCTTCGATCTGCTCGGGCGTCATGCTCACGGTCATATCCGCACTCCCGTTCTCCGCCGCCGGCGGCGGACCGTCTGCGCCGCGTGCCGGCGCGCCTCGATCGCCTGTCCGTAACTCTGCAGCAGGCCGTCGGCCGTACGCGCCCACGAGAACTGGCGGGCGTGGGCGGCGGCACCGTCGGAAAGCCTGTGCCGCAGTTCCGCGTCCGAGGTGAGCTCGTCGAGCACAGCGGTCCAGACCTGCGGCTCGTGGCCGTCGATGAGACGTCCGGAGACACCGTCGGCCACGGCGACCGGCAGGCCACCGACCTTCGCCGCCACGACGGGCGTGCCGCAGGCCTGCGCCTCGACCGCGACGAGCCCGAAGGATTCGGAATAGCTGGGGACGACGACCACGTCGGAGGCCCGGTAGACCTCGGCCAGCCCGGCGGGCGGCCGCGGCGGGCCGAAGGTCACGGAGCCCTCGATGCCGAGCTCGCGGGCCAGCGCGATCAGCGCGTCGGGCCGCTCCAGTCCCGTGCCCGACGGTCCGCCGACCACGAGCACCCGGATGCGGCGCTCGGGATGCGCGTGGATCAGCGGGGCCGCGGCGCGCAATAGCAGGTCGGGCGCCTTGTGCGGCTGGATCCGGCCGACGAAGGTGAGGACGATCTCGTCGTCGGCGATGCCGAGCTCACGACGGGCCGCGCTGCCGTCGCCGGGCGTGTAGGTGCTCAGATCGGCGCCCGGATAGACCACGTCGATGCGCTCCGGCGGAACACGGTGGATCGCCGCGAGCTGCCCCGCCTCGACCTCGGTGTTGACGATGAGACGATCGGCCTCGTCGGAGACCTGCTGCTCGCCGATGATGCGGGCCTGCGGCTCCGCGGTGTCTCCGACTGCGAGCGCGTTGTTCTTCACGGCGGCCAGGGTGTGCGCGGTGTGCACCAGCGGCACGCCCCAGCGATCGCGGGCCAGCCAGCCGACCTGACCGGACAACCAGTAGTGCGAATGGATGAGGTCGAAGTAGCCCGGTTCCTCGCGGGCCTCGGCACGCTGCACGCCGGCGGCGAAGGCGCACAGCTGGGCGGGGAGGTCCGTCTTGTCCAGGCCCTCGAACGGGCCGGCCACGATGTTGCGCACCCGGATGCCCGGTGCGGCCTCGACGATCGACCGATCCGCCGAGGCCGTCGCCCGCGTGAAGATCTCCACCTCGATGCCGCGTTTCGCCAGCTCGAGGGAGGTCTGCCAGATGTAGACGTTCATCCCGCCGGCATCGCCCGTGCCGGGCTGGGCCAGCGGTGACGTGTGCACCGACAGCACCGCGATCCGGCGCGGCGTGGCGACGGCCGCGGACTTCCCAGTAGGCACGCCGTCCAGCTTAACCCCGCAGCGCCAGGAGCTCCCCCGCGCTGCGGGCGGGGTCCACGACGAAGGGCGCGTGGCCGCCGCCGTCCCACCACGACAGCGTCGCGTTCGGGAGGATCCGCGCGTGATGTTCCGCGGTCGACGGTGCCACCACCTCGTCGTCCTTCCCGTGCTGGACCAGGACGGGGAAGGTCCAGGCCGCGAGGTCCGCGTCGTGGTCGACGGTGCGCCGGAACAGCCCGCCGCGCACGGCCGGGGGCGTGGAGAGCGCGATCCCGAACTGCTGCTGGGCGACGGGGCCGAGCGCCTCCTGATCGAAGCCGTGCGGCAGCATGCGCAGCTTCGCCAGCGCGGTGATCGCCTTCCCGGGGTGCGCGGACAGCGCGGCGGGAAGGGCGGCGTTCATGGATTCGCCGGTGACGCCCCCGGGGAACGGGCCGTTCTCCTTGGAGCCGCCGATGGAGGTGATGGCGCCGATGAGGCCGACGGCGCGCACACCGTCGGTGCCGTGCGTGGCGAGATGGTCCGCGATGACGAGGCCGCCGTAGGACCAGCCGACCAGGATCACCTCGTCGAGCCCCAGGAGCTCCCGCACGGCCTTGACGTCATCGGCGAAGTCCTGGGTGGTGAACGAGGCGGGGACCGAGCTGCGACCGTGCCCGCGGTTGTCGACGGCGACCACGCGGTGCCCCGCGGCGGTGAGCTCGCCGATGAACGGCGCGCCCCACGAGTCCGAGCTGGCCGACCAGCCGTGGATCAGCAAGAACGCCGGCTTCGCCGGGTCGGCTCCCTCCGCATGGTCGACGTAGAAGATCTCCGTACCGTCGGCCGAGACGGCCAATCCCACTGATCGAGTCACGACTTCGACAGTATCCGCCGGGCGGGCCGGCGCGCGCCCGGCCCGGCGACGCCCTGTGAGCGCGCTGTGGAGTCGCGGTGAGCACGATCCGCTCGACCGGCCGGAAACCCCACCGGGGTCCCGCTGGGCGAACAATTGAAACGTCAAACCATTTGCGGTAGCGGTGCGGATTCTCACCATTGCGCCGGACTTGTTCTCCGCAATCAGAACCGCGACGAAGACGCCCTTCACCCAGGCTCGGACAACGAGGTTGAGAACCGTTGCCGCACAACCTTGTTCGACATACGGATCCATTCCGGCAAACACCTTCTTGCAATCACATATTCCGCGGCTGAGCAGACCTTCTAACGGCATTCATTCGTGTGATGCACGTCACAGATACTTGGGTTGTTTACACAGCTGACATTCAGTTAGCGTGGCGATCAACTTCGCAAACCGTTAACAACATGAAC
Source organism: Tsukamurella sputi (assembly GCF_007858445.1). Classification (GTDB taxonomy): domain Bacteria; phylum Actinomycetota; class Actinomycetes; order Mycobacteriales; family Mycobacteriaceae; genus Tsukamurella; species Tsukamurella sputi. The sequence goes on from NZ_VIGV01000008.1 coordinate 13,822, forward strand.
CCTGGAGGCTGACCACCGCAGAACAATCACCCTCGTCATTCCGGCGTCCAATGAGTACAAATATGGACCGGGATTCGAGGTACATATTTGGACCACGCCAGCGATTCGATCAACGAATCCGCGACGTCGATTCGAGGCCCATTCATGCCTGAGGACCTCCTGCCATCGATCGACCGCGAGGCGATCTCCACATTGGCGATCCTCGCGCGACGATTCCTCGGATCCACCCCACCGGGATCGATCATGTCGATCGGCGACTACCTCCTCCTCGAGGAGACCAGGACCGCGAAATCCGCTGTCGTGCTCTCCGATCTGGCCACAGCTCTTGCGAAGTCACAGGCCACTGTTTCCCGCTCCATCCGCCCACTCGAAGTACGAGGATGGCTCGCACGCACCGAACGCCGGATCGGCTCGAAGAAATTCGTACTGGTCCACCCCACCCGGGAAGGCGTGCAAGCGGCGAACCATGAATACCTGGTCCGCGCGACCGCACTGGTCAATGCGACCTCCGTATTGAGCGAGTCACAACTGCTCGCGCTCCTCAGTTCTCTCGAGAAACTCCGCTAGCACTTTCCTTCCGCCCTTCGCGCGACGGCATTCAGCCGCCGCGCTGCCCCTCCATTCCCACGAAAGGGTTCATTCTCATGAACTTCACGAAGCCCGCGGCGACCGCCGCTCTGGTGAGCGCCCTCGTGCTCGCGGCCGTCTCCGTCGGCGGCCCGGCCGCAGCGCAGGTCACGCCGCAGAACCCGTCCGGCCCCGTCAAGGGCGCCACCCAGACACTGACCAGCCCCGAGGGGCTGCGCGTCCAGGTCTCGCTCGCCGACCTCAAGGCACGGATCTTCCCGCCGCTCGCTGGCGACAACAAGTCCCGCCTGGCCTACGTCGACGGGAACGCCACCGGGCGGATCCTCGCGACCGGCGGCAACGCCCTCGAGAGCGCGTCGATCGAGGTCGGTTACCTGGTGGCCTGCGGCGTTCACGACGGCGGCTTCGAGTCCTGGATCGGAACCAACCAGTCTGTGGGCGCCACCGTCGGCGGCGGTGCGGCCGGCGCGCTCGGCGGCCCGATCCCCGCCGGCGCCATCGGCGGCCTCGGGCTCGTCAACGGTCAGCTCGGTACCAGCCAGAACCAGGTCATCAAGACCGCGCCGGGCACCGTCACCCTCGTTTCCCAGGACGTCAAGGCCATCAAGGACCCGAAGGCGGAGTCCTTCGGCATCCGGTTCAAGGAGAAGCGGATCAGCGTCTCCGGCTGCATCGGCAGCGTCGACGCCGTCGCCTACGCCACCGTGAAGGTGTCGAGCCGGTCGTACGACGACGCCAAGACCGCCTACAGCGAGATCATCCGTCTCGCGTAGGACCGGGCGCCGTTCGGAGGCGGCCCCTCGAATCTCCCGCCTCCGAACGGTTCACCCGCCTGATGACCATGGATGAAGACAGACCCTTCGGCATCGGCGAACGGGTGTGGATCGACCACGGCACGGGACACGTCTTCGGAGCGGTCCTGCAGGACGACGGCTTCGACCACCTCCCCGTCCTGTTCGACGACGGATCGGCGGAGTTCGTCGCGCGCCACCGGGTCCGACGGCTGCGGCTCTCCTGACACCTGCGCGACCGAGACCGCTCTTCCCGAGAGGACACCGTGCACGACGAGGCCTTGTGGGACGTCTGGTTCCCCCAGGCGGTGGAAATCACCGCCGCCGGCGTCCGCGACTTCGCCCGCGCGGTCCGGTGCTGGCACGTGCCGCACGAATCTCCGCTGGTGCTGCCCGCTCAGGCGGGCACGGCGCCCGCTACGCTCGGCGCCTCCGCGTTGCTCAGCGCCGCGACCGTCGTCGTCGCCCGTGCCATCCCGGGACGGAACCTGGCGCGCGTCCTGCACGTCGAGCAGAGCTTCGCCTACGATCGGCACCCCCGCGTCGGCGACGTCCTCGACGTCGGCGCGAGACTGACGCGCCGAACCTCCCGGGGCGCCGTCGCGCTCCTCACCATCGATGCCGTCCTCGCCGCCGACGGACGGACCCGGGTGCGAAGCTCCTCCACGATCGCCTACGACGGCTCTGAACTCGGCACCGCGGACCTCGCTTTCGAGGACGTCGCCGAGAGCGTGATGCGCACCGGCAGCGGGCCCGGCGCAGCGACCGCCGCGAACTTCGGGAATTAATCGGACCACGGTCCGGTTAATGGTAGTGTCAACTCACCAGCCACTCCCCGAGGAGGACGACATGCCCGCCGTCACCGCAGACACCCTCACCCTGCCCCGCCTCACGGCGGCGGCACCGTCGGACACCGAACGCCCGGTCCGGAGGATCACGACAGGACCACGGGGCCACGAGGGCGAAGGATTCCCCGTCGTCCGTGCGTTCGCCGGGGTCCACCCGCGCGACCTGGACCCGTTCATCCACATGGACCAGATGGGCGAGGTCGAGTACGAGCCCGGCGAACCCAAGGGCACGAACTGGCACCCGCACCGCGGCTTCGAGACCGTGACCTACATGATCGACGGCCTGTTCCAGCACCAGGACAGCCACGGCGGCGGTGGCCTCATCACCGACGGCGCCACGCAGTGGATGACAGCCGGCTCCGGCATCCTGCACATCGAGACCCCGCCCGCCGAGCTGGTCGAATCCGGCGGCACCTTCCACGGCATCCAGCTGTGGGTGAATCTGCCCGCCGCGGAGAAGTTCACGACGCCCGCCTACCAGAACCTCGAGGGCGGCCAGACCACCCTCGTGACGACGCCGGACGGCGGCGCGCTGATCCGCATCGTCGCGGGCGAGGTCGACGGTCACGCCGGACCCGGCTCCACCCGGACGCCGATCAACTTCGTGCACGCGACCATCGCGCCCGGCGCCGAGGCCTCGGTGCCATGGAACCGCGACTTCAACGCACTGGTCTACGTGCTCAGCGGGCGCGGCACCGTCGGACCCGCGGGGCATCCGATCCACCAGGGACAGCTCGCACAGCTCGGACCGGGCGACCGGATCACCGTGACCGCCGACGAGTCGCAGGACTCGCACCGGCCCGCGATGGAGGTGCTGATCCTCGGCGGCAAGCCGATCCGCGAGACCGTCGCACAGTACGGCCCGTTCGTGATGAACACCAAGGCCGAGCTGATCCAGGCGTTGGAGGACTACAACGCAGGCAAGTTCGGCGTGATCCCGCCCGACGCGCTGATGCCGCACGTTGCGCACTGAAGACGAGGCCGGGTTGGTCGTCCTAGCGTCGCAGGATCGCGCCGACGACGATTGCGCAGGCTAGGAAGGCAACCACGGCGACGAGATAAGCGATGACTGCACCTATTCCGCCGACCATCGACGAGACGAGGGAGGCTGCGCCGAAGGCGACGAGTCCCACAGCCGCCAAACCGATCCAAGCGACTCGCTTCACACGGCTCCGTCGAACGGCCTCCGGGGTCTCGGTCCCGTTGAGGATGTCAAATAGGTCCCAGCGAAGGCGACTGTTTCGGCGTGCACGATCAACATTCATGATTCACTTTCGCACAGTCGATCAGATGCCTCCAGTAACGCCGCGAACGGACGCACTCAGGGATAGGGCAACGCCGTCGCGTTCCGCGCGGCGAGCTGCGCGAGCATCGTGGTGACCTCGTCGGACTGCTCCTTGACCATCGCCGTCGCGCGCTGGCGTACCGCCGGCGCGTCGCCGCGCTGCTGAGCGACGGCGGCCATGTCGACTCCGCCCTGGTGATGCCGGACCATCAACTGCAGGAACAGGATCTCCTGCTGCACGCCCGACGACGTGGCGAGCGTCGTGAGTTCCTCGCTCGTCGCCATTCCCGGCATGGGGTGCTGCATCGCAGCCGAGCTCGGCGAAGCGGTCGTCGACGGGGTGGAGGCCGACGGAGACGCGGCCGACGGCATCGGCATCGCGTGGCCGCCGTGACCGCCCGCGCCCACCGACGTGCCGGCACTTGCGGGGGCCGCGGAGGCTGTCATCCATGCCATCGGGTTCGCGTTCTGCAGTGGCTGCCCGAGTACCTCGAGCCAGCCCATGAGCACGCCGATCTCCCGGCTCTGCGACATCTGGATCTGCGTGGCGGCGCCGCGCACGTCCGCGCTGAGGTCCGGCCGCAGCAGCTCGACCATCTGGATCGCCTGCTGGTGATGAGCCATCATGTCCTGCCCGAAGCCGATGTCGGCGGCGCTGAACCGCTGCGGTTCGCCGAGGTCCTCCGCCGACGAATCGGTCCGTGTCCCCTTGCCGATCAGGACACCGATGATCACCGCGAGCGCCAGCGCCAGCACCGCGGCGGCCACGCGCACGGATCGACGCCCCGTGAACTCCGTCATCGCTGCGGGTACACCTTCGGATCGATGCGCAGGCGCATGAAGCCGTTGTCCATGCAGCTGACCATGAGCTCGTTGCCGCGGAACTCGGGAGGCGACATGCACCAGTCGGCGGACAGATCCGTTCCGAGCAGCCGGCTCTGGTCGTTGAGGAGGCCGTTGACGGGCGCCTGGCCCTGGAGGATCGACCACGCGATCGACAGCGTGCCCGTGATCGGAGGCGAGATGATGGAGCCGATCATCGCGTGCGTCGAGTTCGGCAGTTGCAGGTTCTTGCCCGTCTGCGCCGGTGGGTTGAAGTAGGCGATCTCCCGGATCCGGTCGGGGTCACGGATGTCGAAGACGCGGATGCCGGACTGGATCCAGCCGCACGCCATGGCCGTCGGCTGCTCCTGCCGGTCGACGGAGCAGTAGTGCGCGTCGTACCCGAAGACGCCGTTCGAGGTGGCGCTCGACGCCCACTTGGTGGCGTTCTTCGGCAAGTTGATCTCGAGCTTGATCTGGTTGCGCAGCTTGAGGTTCGAGACATCGCTGAGACTGAGCAGCTTCACCCCGCCGGACCCCGCCTCGTCGACGACGTAGACGTAGGGCTTACCGTCGTAGGTGACGTAGATGCTGTGCTGCGTGAAGAGCCCGTCGAGCCACAGCTTGCGGCCGATGTGCGGCACCGGCGCGGTGACGACGGTGCGGGGCTTGCGGTCCTGGATCGCGGAGACGTCGATGACGGTGATGCCCGCGAGCGTGGAGGCGTAGAGCCGGCGACCGTCGGGCGAGAAACCGACGCCGTGCCCCTCGATTCCCGTGATGCCCGACCAGACGACCATCGGATTCGCCGGGTCGGTGATGTCGACGGCGCTGAGATGCCCCGCGATCGGCCCGGACGCCCAGTACGTCCTGCCATCGGGCGAGAAGTCGCCCTCGTGGGTGGTGATCGGGATCGGCATCGCCAGGTTGCTGCCCGGACCGGGGTTGAGCAGGCGCGGGTGGGCGCAGTCCGTCGCGATGTCGTAGACGCCCATGTAGCCGAAACCCTCGCCGAGAGGAACCGAGGTCCCGACCAGCAGCCCGCGCTTCGCGTTGACCTTCAAGGACTCCCACGTCCCGGTCACCATGCCGAGCTCGTTGAGGACCGCCGTCTGCTTCGGGTTCTTCGGGTCCGAGTTGTCGATCACCCGCACGCCCGGGCCGCGGCCGCCCGCGAAGTTCGTCGGGAAGGTGGTGGAGATGTACGCGCAGTTCTTGTAGCTCGGGCTGACGATGCCCGCACCGTCGCCCTGGTACTGGCCGACGAGATCGATGTTGCAGTTGTAGCCCTTGGTGCTGCGCCGGTTCTTACGGTCCTCGAGCGGGACGTCGCCCTGGATCCCCGTCTCGACGCGGTCGCCGTCGCGGCAGTCCGCGCGAGCCACCGCCTTCTCCCAGCGTTCGGTCGATGGAAGGTACGACGGGTCAGCGAGAGCGGTGCCGGGCGCGCCCGGCACCCCCACCACGACGAGCACCCCGACGACCAGACAGCGCACCAGGGTCGACGCCCCCGAACCGACGGTCTTCATGCATCCTCCCCACCCGAGGCCCGGCCGATCCGGAACCTGGGGTGTCGGTTGTTGACCGTAACGACCAGAACGTCCCCCAGCCCCCGAATGGGGAATTTCGACTAACTTCCTGCGGTTCTTCGAGCGTCGAGCACCGGCAGGGCGAGGTCGCACCACTCGACGTTCTCCCGCTCGAAGCGCAGGCCACGCAGCAGCGTCAGATACGGCCCGCCCAGGTGCCGGTCGGCGAGGAGCTCGTCGCGCGCGCGCCCGCCGAGCCAGGAGCGCTCGATCCGTTCGTAGTAGGCGAGCTTGGCGGCAGAGGTCGCGCGATGAGCACGTACGGCCTCGCACACCGCCGCCGGATCCCCGACCTCGACGGCCTGCACCATCACCATCAGCTCGTCGCGGATCGCCGTCGCTCGCGGGGTCGACGCGGTGAACGCGGCGAGCTCGGCGCACCCGGCGTCGGTCAGGCGGAAGACACGCTTGTTCGGCCGCTTCTCCTGTTCGACGGTGCGCGCGGCGACCGCGCCGTCGGATTCCATCCGGCCCAGCTCGCGGTAGAGCTGCTGGGGTGTCGCGACCCAGAAGTTGGCGCGGGCACCGTCGAACTCCTTGGAGAGGTCGTACCCCGAGGCCTCCCCGAGCACGAGGAGCGTCGATTCGATCGCATGCCGCAGCGCCATGTCTTCCATTCTAGTCAATTAGTTGCTTATACTCGCGCATGCATACTCAACAAATTTACTAGGAGATGTCATGCGTGAGTTCCGTGCCGCCGTCGAAGCCCGCAACGCCGACGCCTTCGACGGCCTGCTCGCCGACGACGTGACCTTCACCAGTCCCGTCGCCTTCAAGCCCTACGAGGGCCGGCACATCACCGCGGCCATCCTGCGCGGCGTCATGCGGGTCTTCGAGGACTTCCACTACATCCGCGAGATCAACGACGGCGACGACCATGCTCTGGTCTTCGAGGCCGTCGTCGACGGCAAGAAGATCACCGGCTGCGACTTCATCCACGTGAACACCGAGGGAAAGATCGACGACTTCATGGTCATGGTCCGGCCGCTGTCCGCCGCTCAGGCGCTCTCCGCGGCCATGGGCGCCCAGTTCGGCACCATCGCCGAGGAGGCCGCCGCGGCCGCGCAGGCCGAGGCCGCCGAGGCCTGACACGACTGACACGGCCGAATGCGCCGATACATGCGCATTCACCTATTCGACAGTGGCACGACGGCGCCGCTACTCTAAATGACAACGATTCCCATTGCTGTCGTCAGGAGTTCGCCCGTGCGCCACCCCCATCGTCTCGCCCGGGTCGTCGGCGCCGTCACCGTCGCGGCCCTCGCCCTCACCGCGTGCGGGCCGTCGTCGTCGGACTCGGGTGACGGCAGGCCCGCCGTCGTGGCGTCCACCGACGTCTACGGCGCGATCGCGAAGGCCGTCGCCGGCGCCGACGCCGACGTGACCGCACTGTTCACGAACCCCACCGGCGACCCGCACGAGTTCGAGCCCTCCGCGCAGGACACCCTCAAGGTCAAGAAGGCCGCGGTGCTCGTCTACAACGGCGGCCACTACGACGCCTACATGGAGAAGGCCGCCGACGGCGCCTCCGCGGCCAAGGTCGACGCCGTCGCTCAGCAGGAACCCAAGGGCGAGAACGAGCACGTCTTCTACGACCTGCCCACCATGCAGAAGGTCGCGACCGCGGTCGCGAAGGCGCTGTCGGAGAAGGACGGCGCGCATCGCGACGGCTACGAGAACCGGGCCAAGGAGTTCGGGACGAAGCTCGACGTCGTGATCGCGCAGGCGCGTGCCATCGGCCACGCGAACCCGGGCGCGAAGATCGCCGCCACCGAGCCCGTCGCCGGCTACCTGCTGTCGCTCGCAGGCCTCAGTGACATCGCACCCGCCCGCTACACCGCGGCCATCGAGTCGGGGACCGATCCGGCACCGGCCGACATCGCCGCCGCGAACGCACTGGTCAGCGGCAAGCAGGTGCGCGCCGTCGTGCTCAACGCGCAGACCGAGAGCCCCGTGACCTCCGCGCTGGCGAAGACGGCCGAGACCGCCGGCGTGCCCGTCGTGAAGGTCACCGAGTCGCTGCCCGCGGGCGTCGACGACTACGTCGCGTGGCAGGCCGCCAACGTCAAGGCACTGTCCGACGCGCTCGCGCCGCGCCCGTGAGCGCACTGTCGGACCCGGTGATCCGCCTGCGGGACGCCGGGCTGAGCTACGGCGACCGCACCCTCTGGGACGGGCTCGACCTGGACATCGCGCCGGGCGAGTTCGTCGCCGTCCTCGGCCCCAACGGCGCCGGTAAGACCTCGCTGCTGCGCATCCTGCTCGGCCAGAGCCACCTCACCGCGGGAACCGTGCAGGTGAACGGGCGGATCGGGTACATCCCGCAGCAGCGCGCGCTCGACGGTGCCGTTCCCCTGCGCGGGCGCGACCTCGTGGGTCTCGGTTTCGACGGGGCCGCCTGGGGCCTCGGCCTGCGCAACCGCAGTGCCCGACGGTCCGCCGTCGACGCCGCGCTGCAGCAGGTCGACGCGGAGGCCTTCGCCGACGCCCCCATCGGCTCCCTCTCCGGCGGCGAACAACAGCGGCTGCGCGTGGCCCAGGCCCTCGCCTCGGACCCGACGATCCTGCTCTGCGATGAGCCGCTGCTCTCCCTGGACCCCGGTAACCAGCAGCTCGCCGTCTCGCTGATCGAGCGCCGGCGCCGCGAGCACGACACCGCCGTGCTGTTCGTGACGCACGAGATCAACCCCGTGCTGCCCTACTGCGACCGCGTGCTCTACCTGGTGGACGGGCGGTTCGAAGTGGGACCGACCGCCGAGGTCATGACCTCGGAGCGGCTGACCCGGCTGTACCGCACCCCCGTCGACGTGCTGCACGTCCGCGACCGGCTCGTCGTGGTGGGAGGCGAATGATGGACCGGCTCGCGAACCTGACGAACTTCTCCCTCACCTGGGAGCTGCTGCAGCAGCCCTTCGTGCAGCAGGCGCTGCTCGCCGCAGCGCTGCTCGGTGTACTGGCCGGAGTGATGGGGCCGCTCATCGTCTCGCGGCAGATGGCCTTCAGCGTGCACGGCACCTCCGAGCTCTCGCTCACCGGCGCCGCCTTCGCCCTGCTCATGGGGTGGAGCGTGGGCTCGGGCGCGCTGCTCGGGGCGCTGGTCGCGGGCCTGCTCTTCGGCCTGCTCGGCGTCTACGCCCGCGAACGCGACTCGGTGATCGGCGTCATCATGGCCTTCGGCCTCGGACTGTCGGTGCTCTTCCTGGCGCTGCACGACGGGCGGCAGGGCACTGCGTTCGCGCTGCTCACGGGACAGATCGTGGCCGTCGGGATGAGCGGCGTGACGCTCATGGCGATCACCACCGTCGTGGTGCTGCTGATCCTGGCCTTCATCTACCGCCCGCTGTTGTTCCTCTCCACCGATCCCGACGTCGCGGCCGCGCACGGCGTACCCGTGAAAACGCTGTCGGTGGTCTTCGCGATGCTCGTGGGCGCCGCGGCCGCGCAGGGCGTGCAGATCGTCGGGGCGCTACTGGTGATGTCGCTGCTGATCACGCCCGCGGCCGCCGCCGCCCGGGTGACCAGCTCGCCCGGCAGGGCGACGTTGCTGTCGCTGATCTTCGCGCTCACCTCGGCCGTGGGCGGCATCATCCTCTCGCTCGCCCCCGCACTGCCGGTCTCCGTCTTCGTCACGTCGATCTCGTTCCTCATCTACATGGTCTGCCGCCTACTCGGGCAGCGCGGGCGCCGCGGCACCGTCGCGCCGGTCGAGGAGGCCCACGACTGCCGGCACGCGCTACCGTCGAGGTCGTGAGAATCGACCTCAACGCGGACTGCGGCGAGTCCTACGGCGCCTGGCGCCTCGGCGACGATGCGGCGCTACTCGACGTGGTGACCTCGGCGAACGTGGCCTGCGGCTTCCACGCCGGCGACCCGACCACGCTGCGCGAGACCTGCGCGGCAGCCGTGACCCGCGGTGTCGCGATCGGTGCGCAGGTCGGGTACGCGGACCTGCGCGGCTTCGGCCGGCGCTCGATCGACCTGCCGTCGGCGGACCTCACCGCCGACGTGATCTACCAGATCGGCGCGCTGCAGGCGATCGCGCGGAGCGTCGGCGGCACCGTCGACTACGTGAAGCCGCACGGCGCTCTCTACAACCGGATCGTCACCGATTCCGCGCAGGCCGAGGCCGTCGTGGAGGGCGTGCTCGCCGCCGCGCCGGACCTGCCGGTTCTCGGCCTCCCCGGCTCGGCGTTCCTCCGCCTCGCCGCCGAGCGCGGGCTGCGGGTGGTACGCGAGGCCTTCGCCGACCGCGCCTACCTGCCCGACGGTGCGCTCGTCCCCCGCTCGCGCGCGGGCTCGGTGCTGCACGATCCCGACGAGATCGCCGCGCGGGTGCTGCGCATGGTCGGCGACGGCACCGTCGAGGCGATCGACGCCACCGAGGTGCGGCTCGCACCGGAATCGGTGTGCGTGCACGGCGACAACCCCGCCGCCGTCGCAGTGGCGCGACGGTTGCGCACCGTGCTCGACGGTGCCGGCGTCACGATCGCGCGGTTCGCCTGACGGCCGCTAATCCGTGAACCGGGTGGGCGCGGTCGCGACCAGGCGGACGCAATGGTCCACCAGCTCCTCGCGCGTCACGTCGAGCCGACCCGAGAGATGTTCGGTGAACAGCGAGGTCAGCGCACCGACCAGGCCGATCGAGACGAGCCGGCGCGTGGTCTCGTCGACCTGGCTCGGGAGGGCGCCGGCGACGACGGCGAAGAAGTCCGGCATGCGGCCCAGGCCGCGTTCGGACAGCGCCGCCTCGCGGTAGGGAGCGAGCAGCAGAACGCGGCCCGTATCAGGGTGGTCGATGACGAGCTCCACGAACGCGGCCACCGCGGCCGTCGACATCTCGACGGGGTCCGCGGCACCGCGGACGGCACCCACCAGGGCCTCCTGCGCACGATCGCTGACATCATCGAAGACCGCCTGCGCGAAGCCGTCCCGAGTGCCGAAGGCCTCGTAGAAGTAGCGCTCCGTGATCCCCGTCGAACGACAGACGGCCCGCACCCCCAGAGCGCCCGCCTCCGGACCACCGAGGAGCGCGATACCGACGTCGAGCATCTGCCGGCGCCGATTCTCCTGCCGTTCCTCGAGGGAGGTCATCGGTTCAGAGTAACGCAGACGACCTTTACTGACGGCGCTGTCGCGCGAACTCCGCCAGGACGACGCCCGCGGCGACCGACGCGTTGAGCGACTCCACCGACGAGGCGATCGGGATCGACAGGATCGAGTCGCAGTTCTCGCGGACCAGCCGCGACAGTCCCTTGCCCTCGGACCCGACGACCACGACCACGCCGGTGTCGGCGCGGTAGTCGTCCAACGTCACGTCGCCGCCCGCGTCCAGGCCCACGACCTGCAGGCCCGCGGCCGCGTAATCGGCCAGCGTGCGGTTGAGGTTCGGCGCCTGCGCGACCGGCAGGCGTGCCGCCGCACCCGCCGACGTGCGCCAGGTGACGGCGGTGACCGCGGCGGACCGTCGACCCGGGATGACCACGCCGTGACCACCGAACGCGGCCGTCGAGCGGATCACCGCGCCGAGGTTGCGGGGATCGGTGATGTTGTCGAGAGCGACGATGAGCGGCGCCTCGCCGCGGTCCTGCGCGCGGGCGAGGAGATCCTCGGGGTGCGCGTACTGGTACGGCGGGATCTGCAGGGCGATGCCCTGGTGCAGCCCGTTGTCGCTCATCCGGTCCAGCTCGCCGCGCTGCACCTCGAGGATCGCGATGCCCTTGTCGGCCGCGATCTGCACCGATTCGGTGAGCCGCTCGTCGTTCTGCGCGCCGAGCGCCACGTAGAGGGCCGTCGCGGGGACGCCCGCCCGCAGGCACTCGACGACCGGATTGCGGCCGAGGACGTACTCGGGCCCGTCGTCGGCGGGGCGGCCGGCGATCTTCGTCGGGCGACGCTGCGGATTCGCGGCCGCCTTCGCCGCGGCCCGTGCCTTCTTGTGCGCGGGGTGGTACGGGCGGTCCTTCGCGGCCGGAGTCGCACCGCGCCCCTCCAGGCCGCGCCGACGGACGCCGCCCGAGCCCTGGACCTGCCCCTTCTTGGTGCCCGCCTTGCGGACAGCGCCGCGGCGCTGCGAATTGCCTGCCATCAGTTGCCCGCCTTCTTCTTGAGTGTCCATGCGGAACCGTCGGCACCGTCGGTGACCTCGATGCCCGCGGCCTGCAGCCGATCGCGCGAGGCGTCGGCCTCCGCCCAGTTCTTCTCCGCCCGCGCGGCCGCGCGCCGCTCGAGCTCGGCCTGCACCAGCACGCCGAGGGCGTCCATGGCCTGACCGTCGCCGGCGTTCTCCGTGACCCAGTGCGGGTCCAGCGGATCGACGCCGAGGATCGCCGTCATGGCGCGCACCGCGCCCGCCAGGCGCCGCGCCTCGTCGAGATCGCCCGACTCGAGCGCCGCGTTCCCGGCGCGCACGGCACCGTGCACCTCCGCCAACGCCGACGGTACGCCGAGATCGTCGTCCAGCGCAGCGGCGAAGCCCTCAGTCCACTCCCCGAGCCGCACCTCCCCCGCCCGTTCGACGGTGCGCTGCACGAACGCCTCGATCCGGCCGTACGCCGTGACCGCCTCCTGCAGCGCTCCCGCCGAGTACTCCTGCATCGAGCGGTAGTGCGCCGAGCCGAGGTAGTACCGCAGTTCCACCGCGCGGACCTGGGTGAGCAGGTTCGGGATCGAGACCACGTTGCCGAGGGACTTGCTCATCTTCTCGCCCGACATGGTGACCCAGCCGTTGTGCAGCCAGTAGTTCGCGAAGGCGTCGCCCGCGCCGTGCGCCTGGGCGATCTCGTTCTCGTGATGCGGGAAGACGAGATCCATACCGCCGCAGTGGATGTCGAACTGCGCACCGAGGTAGCTCGTCGCCATCGCGGAGCACTCCAGGTGCCAGCCCGGGCGGCCGTCGCCCCACGGCGACGGCCAGCTCGGCTCGCCCGGCTTCGCCGCCTTCCACAGCGTGAAGTCCAGCGGATCCCGCTTGCCCTCGGCCAGGGTCTCGCCCTGCTGCACGTCGTCGACCTTCTGGCGGCTGAGCTCGCCGTAGGTCGGCAGGGAGCGCACGGAGAAGTAGACGTCGCCGGCCGCCGCGTAGGCGTGGCCGCGCTCGATCATCCGCTCCATGTACGTGACCATCTGGGTGATGAAGCCGGTCGCGCGCGGCTCCGCCGACGGGGGCAGCACCCCCAGCGCGTCGTAGGCGCGGGTGAACTCGCGCTCGTGGGTCGCGGCCCACTCCCACCAGGGACGGCCCGCCTCGGCGGCCTTGCGCAGGATCTTGTCGTCGATATCCGTCACGTTGCGCACGAAGGCCACGTCGAGACCCTTCGCGAGGAGCCAGCGCCGCAGCACGTCGAAGGCCACGCCGCTGCGGATGTGCCCGATGTGCGGGACGCCCTGCACCGTCGCGCCACAGAGATAGATGCCCGCCTTGCCGTCCACGAGGGGCACGAAGTCACGGACCTCGCGGGTCAGGGAGTCGTAAAGGCGCAGCGTCACGACGACTGATTCTACGGGTCGCGGTGCGAGCACTTCGCAGGTCAACCCGCTTCGCCCTCAGCGCCGGGAAAAGTAGGATCATCGGGTGCCTGAACGCCACGTCTCCGAGGTCAGCCGCGGCACTGCGATGGGCATCGCCGCGTACCTGCTCTGGGGCCTGTTCCCGCTCTACTTCGACGCGCTCAAGCCCACCGGGCCGTGGGAGATCCTCGCCCACCGCATCCTGTGGAGCCTGCTGCTGTGCGTGGTGGTCCTCGCGGTGCTACGCGACTTCCGCTGGCTGCGCGATCTGCGCGGGCAGTACCGGCTGCTCGCAGGTGTCACGATCGCGGCACTCCTCATCGCGACCAACTGGGTGGTCTACATCGCCGCCGTCACGTCGGGTCACACCTCCGACGCCGCGCTCGGCTACTTCCTCAATCCGCTGGTGACGGTCGCGCTCGGGGTCGTCGTGCTGGGCGAGAAACTGCGGCCGCTGCAATGGGCCGCCGTCGGGGTCGGGGTGTTCGCCGGTGTCTTCCTCACCATCGCGGGCGGCCGGTTCCCCTGGACCTCGCTGGCCCTCGCCTTCTCCTTCGGCCTGTACGGCCTGGTCAAGAACAAAGTGGGAGCGCACCTGAGCGCGCTGCACGGCTTCACGCTGGAGACCGCGATCCTCGCGCCGCTCGCGGCGATCGCGCTCGGCCTGATCGCTGTCTGGGGCGGCGGACTCGACTTCGGCCGCCACGGCGCCGTGCATACGACGCTGCTCGCGCTGGCGGGCGTCGCTACGGCCGTCCCACTGCTCCTGTTCGCCGCGGCCGCGCGCCGCATCCCCCTGGTGACCGTCGGACTCATCCAGTTCGCGACGCCGATCATGCAGCTGCTGTGCGCCGTACTGTTCCTCGGCGAGCACGTCTCCACGGCCCGGTGGATCGGCTTCGGCATCGTCTGGATCGCGCTGATCCTGCTCACGCTCGACAGTGTGCGGGCACTGCGTCGGGCCCGCGCGGGTCAGCTCGCCGCGTAGACCAGCGCCGTGGCCATCGCGGCCACGCCCTCGCCGCGGCCGGTCAGTCCCAGACCGTCGGTCGTGGTGGCGGACACGGAGACCGGGGCACCGAGCAGCGCGCTCAACACGTCCTGCGCCTCGGCCCTGCGCGGCCCGACCTTGGGCCGGTTGCCGATCAGTTGCACCGCCGCGTTCCCGACGGTGAAGCCCGCATCGTCGAGCAGCCCGCGCACGTGGGTGAGCATCTCGGCCCCCGTGATGCCGACGTTGTCCGAGCGGCCCACACCGAAAACGGTGCCCAGATCGCCGAGGCCGCCGGCCGAGAGCAGCGCGTCGCACAGGGCGTGCACCGCGACGTCACCGTCGGAGTGGCCGGAGCAGCCGTCACCGTCGAACTGCAGGCCGAGCATCCAGCAGGGGCGTCCGGCCTCGAAGGGATGGACGTCGGTCCCGATGCCGACGCGGGGGACGATCATGCTGACTCCTCGACGAGGACCTGCGCGATGCGCAGGTCGAAGGCGGTGGTGATCTTCATGGCGAGCGGATCGCCGGCAACGGTGGCGACGGTGCCGCCGGCCCGTTCCACGAGCCCGGCGTCGTCGGTGGCGAGAGCGCCGGGGGCGGCGGCGTAGGCCGCGTGCAGTGCCTCGGCGGTGAAACCCTGCGGCGTCTGCACGGCGCGCAGGTCCGCCCGGTCGACGGTGGCGAGCACGGCACCGTCGGCGTCGACGCGCTTGACGGTGTCGGCGACGGGCAGGACGGGGATCACGGCCGACGCCCCGGCCCGCAGGGCGTCGACGACCCGCACGATCATCGGCGCCGGCGTCAGCGGCCGCGCGGCGTCGTGCACCAGGACGTGGTCGTGGCCGGGCGCAGCGGCGAGGCCGGCCCGCACCGAATCCGTGCGCTCGGCGCCGCCCACGACGACGCGGGCCCGCGGGACGAGCTCGCGAGCGCGCTCGATCATGTCCGCCGGCACCATGACGACGACCTCGTCGACGGCCCCGGACGTGAAAAGACCGTCCACTGCCCTTTCGAGCAGCGAACGGTCCTTCAGAGTCACGAAGGCCTTGGGGATGTTCAGCCCCAGGCGCGTCCCCTGCCCGGCGGCGGGGACCAGCGCGACGACGGTCAGGACGCCGCCGCCAGCACCTCGTCGAGCATCGACTCGGCCTTCTGATCGTTGGTGGACTCGGCCAGCGCGAGCTCACCCACGAGGATCTGGCGGGCCTTCGTCAGCATGCGCTTCTCGCCCGCCGACAGGCCGCGGTCCTGCTCCCGACGCCACAGGTCGCGGACGACCTCGGCCACCTTGTTCACATCGCCCGATGCGAGCTTCTCGAGGTTCGCCTTGTACCGGCGCGACCAGTTCGTGGGCTCCTCGGTGTGCGGCGCGCGCAGCACCTGGAAGACCTTGTCCAGGCCCTCCTGGCCGACCACGTCACGAACGCCCACGACCTCGGCGTTCTCAGCGGGAACCTTGACCGTCAGATCACCCTGTGCGACCTTGAGGACGAGGTACTCGCGCTCACGGCCACCGATGGTCTTGATCTCGATAGCTTCGATCAGTGCGGCACCGTGATGGGGGTAGACAACGGTGTCTCCGACCTTGAAAATCATCTGATCCTTGCCCCTTTCGATATGACCAGGATAACACGGGGCCGAATCGGGCTGCTCGGCAACGTCGCAGGTCAGGACTCGTCCACAGCTTGACAAACGAAGCCCTGGCTGTTCTCCCCAGGTTCTGGCGATCGGCGGTCTCCACGATGTCGCGTAGTAGACGACACGGCGTCGCGCAGTAGTTGACGCCCGGCGGCACGGGCCGGCCCGCCTTCTACTACGCTGCGTGGTGACATACTCAGCACCGTCCGCACGCGGGTGTCGCCGCGCACGGGGAGGAAACTGGAGGAACCGTGTCCGCACGCACCGTCTCGACCCGCCGCACCGCCACCACCGTCGCGGGCGCCCTGCTCGCCGCCGGCGCCCTGCTCTCGGTGTCCGCCTGCGGCGCGGGCCAGATCTCGCAGACCGCCAATCAGGTGGCCGCGATCAACGGCGCCAACCAGACCTTCGTCGATCAGAAGATCACGCTCACCGACGTGCACGTGCTGGCCCCGGTGTCCGGCAGCCAGGGCAAGCTCGCCTTCGTGGTGACCAACCTCAACGCCCACCAGGGCGACAGGCTCAAGGCCATCTCGGACGAGAAGGGCCGCTTCGCCACGATCAGCGGCGACACCACCCTCACGCCCAACGGCTCGCTGTACGGCACCGCGCCCGCGGGCAGCGACACCAAGGCCTCCGGCGTCACCCGCCTCACCGTCTCGGTGCCGGTCGACGCCTCCTGGCGCCCGGGCCTGACGAACAAGCTCTGGTTCCACCTCGAGAAGGCCGGCTCGCTCCCCATCGACGTCCCGATCGACGCCGGCGCTTCGCCGGCCTCCGCCGCGGGCATCACCGTCACGGGCGGCGAGCACGGTGCCGGTGAGGGCACCGGCGGCCACTAGGCCTTTCGGCTCTTCATGGCACGAGCCAAGGTGCAGTACACCTGCACCGAGTGCGGCCACACCGTGGCCAAGTGGGTCGGCCGCTGCCCGTCGTGCGGCGCGTGGTCCACGATGGAGGAGGGCGCGCCGGTCCGCGCAGCCGGCTCCGGTGCGGCCGCGAACGTCGGGCTGACGCTCCCGAAGACCCCCGCGGTCCCGATCACGAGGATCGACCCGAACTCGACGCGCGCGCTGCCCGTGGGCATCGGCGAGCTCGATCGGGTGCTGGGCGGCGGCATCGTCCCCGGTTCGGTGATCCTGCTGGCCGGCGAGCCGGGCGTCGGCAAGTCCACGCTGCTGCTCGAGGTCGTGCACCGCTGGGCCACGACGGGACGCGGGAAGTCCCTGTACGTCACGGGCGAGGAGTCCGCGGGCCAGGTCCGGCTGCGGGCCGAGCGCACCGGCGCCCTCTCCGATCAGCTCTACCTCGCCGCCGAATCCGATCTCGGGACGGTGCTCGGCCACGTCGATCAGGTGTCGCCGACCCTGATGGTGGTCGACTCGGTGCAGACGCTCTCGGCGTCGGGCGTCGACGGGGTGCACGGCGGCGTCACGCAGGTCCGGGCCATCACCACCACCCTCACCTCACTCGCCAAGGCCACCGGCATCGCCGTGGTCCTCGTCGGTCATGTCACCAAGGACGGCGCCGTCGCGGGGCCCCGCTCCCTGGAGCACCTCGTCGACGTGGTGCTCAGCTTCGAGGGCGACAAGCACTCCACGCTGCGCATGGTGCGTGGCATCAAGAACCGGTTCGGCGCCTCCGACGAGGTGGGCTGCTTCGAGCAGCGCGAGTCCGGCATCGTCGAGGTCACGGACCCGTCGGGCCTGTTCCTGCACCACCGCGACCAGGCCGCGGCCGGCACCGCGGTCACCGTCGGGCTGGACGGCAAGCGGCCCATGCTCGGCGAACTCCAGGCCCTCGTGACGCCCACTCCCCTGCCCGCGCCCCGACGGGCCGTCTCGGGCCTGGACTCGGCGCGCGTGGCGATGATCCTGGCCGTGCTGAGCAAGCACGGAGGCGTCGAGAACCTGGCGCAGAAGGACGTCTACGCGGCGACGGTCGGCGGGATGAAGATCACCGAGCCCGCTGCGGATCTGGCGCTGGCGCTGGCCGTGGCGTCCGGCGCGGTCGAGAAGGCGCTGCGCCCGAACACCGTCGTGCTGGGCGAGGTGGGCCTGGCCGGCGAAGTGCGGCGCGTGACCGGACTCGAGCGGCGGCTCGCGGAGGCGGCCCGCCTCGGCTTCACCCACGCCATCGTCCCGCCCTCGCCCGACGGACAGAAGGTGAAGGTCGACGGCATCCACATCGGCGAGGCGGCCACTCTCGCCGACGCCCTGCGTCTGGGCTCCCTCGCGCCCACCCGGAAGAAGTGAGCGCTAACCTACCGCTATGAACCTCGAAGACGCGTTCGTCGGGAACGCGCCACTGCGCGACACCGTGGTCCGGGTGGCTCCCGGTACCGGCCTGCGCGACGGGATCGAGCGGATCCTCCGCGGGCGCACCGGCGCCCTCATCGTGCTCGGCTACGACGAGGCGGTCGAGAAGATCTGCGACGGCGGCTTCCACCTCGACGTGGAGTTCGCGCCCACGCGCCTGCGCGAGCTCGCGAAGATGGACGGCGCCGTGGTGCTCTCCACCGACGGCACGCGGATCGTGCGGGCGAACGTGCAGCTCGTGCCCGATCCTGCGATCCCCACCCAGGAGTCCGGTACGCGGCACCGCTCGGCCGAGCGCGCGGCGATCCAGACCGGCTATCCGGTGATCTCGGTGAGCGCGTCGATGGCCATCGTCCACGCCTACGTCGGCGGGGTGCGGCATCTCGTCGACGACGCGGCGCCCATCCTCTCTCGCGCCAACCTCGCGATCGCGACGCTGGAGCGCTACGCCCACCGGCTCGACGAGGTGCTCTCGCAGCTCTCCCGCGCGGAGATCGAGGACGTGGTGACGGTCCGCGAGGTCGCGCACGTGGTGCAGCGGCTGGAGCTGGTGCGCCGGCTGGCCGTCGAGATCGAGCAGCACGTGCTGGAGCTCGGCACGTCGGGCCGGCAGATCGCGCTGCAGCTCGAGGACCTGCTGGGCGACTCGATCTCGCTGCGCGAGCCGGTTCTCCGCGACTACCTGAGCGACGTCGACTCGGTGCCCGCCGCGGTCGCCCGGATCGACGCGCTCAGCGACGCCGAACTCCTCGCGGCGACCACGATCGCTGCCGCCCTGGGCTTCTCGGGCACCGTCGAGGCACAGGACGAGCCCGTCTCCCCGCGCGGCTACCGCCTGCTCGGCTCGGTGCCGCGCCTGCGCACGTCGCAGGTGGAGGCGCTGGTCGCCGCCTTCGGCTCCCTGCAGACGCTGCTCGCCGCCTCCGCTGCGGATCTGCAGGCCGTCCCGGGCATCGGGTCCGACGGTGCGCGGCAGGCCCGCGAG
Source organism: Tsukamurella sputi (assembly GCF_007858445.1). Classification (GTDB taxonomy): domain Bacteria; phylum Actinomycetota; class Actinomycetes; order Mycobacteriales; family Mycobacteriaceae; genus Tsukamurella; species Tsukamurella sputi. The sequence continues at coordinate 33,186 of NZ_VIGV01000008.1, forward strand.
GGCCTCTCCCGCCTCGCCGAGGCCTCGGTCGAGCGGTTCTGAGCTACCCGATCAGTCAGAGACTGTTCCCGGGTCGAGGAGGCCGTCACGCCCATCCGCATCTGCCGACACCTGCGACCCACTCCTCCTGATGCCTGTACGTCGCGCCTCGGCGAGCGCGCTGACGATCGCCAGAACCGCGGTGAGGCCACAGGAAATCAGGATGTAGTCGACGGTTGCGGATCGGTCGGCGAACCACCCGGCAGCTGCAGAGCTGAGTCCGAAACCGACGCAGCTGGCGGAGTACAGGAGGGAGTTCCCAAGCGACAGATATCTTTCGGGCAGGGATTCGTGGAGCGAGAGGTTTCGTGCCGTTACCAGGCACGATTGCATGAAGCCTGCGGCGGCGAACGGAACAAGGATCCCGGCGATCCCGAATGGTCCGTCGGTGAGTGTGACGCCGGCGGTGAACACACAGGTCAGCAGCAAGAAGACCAGGCACTGAAGTCGGTACGCGCCCGACCATTTCTTGACGCCGTAGGCGAGACCACCTACGACCGCGGCGATGGAGAACCCGCTGAGGGCCACGCCGGCCCATTGGATGTCGTATCCGCTCTGCTCGAACAGTGGGGACGCCGATACCTCGATCGACCCCGACAGGAACATGGCGGCAGCACTGGTGAGGTAGATCGGCCATACGCTCATGACGACCTGCCGGCGATGCCTACTCGTGTCGGCGACGAGTTCGTCGGCAACGCCGGTCGCCGGGGCCTCCGAGATCCCGGGGACGCGACCGAGCCAGATCAGGGCGAACACGCAGCCGACTGCGGAGAGGAGTAGGGGGACGCGTCCGTCGATGGACAGTGCGAGCGTGGTGACGAGCAGTGGCGACACGGCGAACGTGAGGTTGGTGATCACTGAGTCCCAGCTCAGTCCGACATGGATCTCGTCCTCCGCGAGCATCCGGGTGAGTAGGACGCGCAGGCTGCCGATCAGGCCGGAGATGGCGCCGCCTGTCAGACCGGCGAGCGCGATGAGCACGAATGATGGCAAAGAATCGATTCCAACTGACAGCGCGACGAGCGCCGCGGCAGATACCGCTAGCGAGATGCGCGCATCTGTGGCGACGGGATACCGATCGGCTCGGGCACCGAGAACCGGCGCGGCTATGCACTCGGTGAGAACGCAGGCGGCTGCCATCCACGCGCCCGTGCTGTAGTGCCCCAGTTCGGTGCGCGTGAGCATGACGAACATGATCGGTGCGGCCGCTGCGGGAAACCGAGTGGCGAGGCGGACGAGCGACCACGCGAGAACTCCTCGGCGGCACAGGAGGGTCCGGTACTGCTTCATGTTTCTCTCGACAGGGAGCCACCGGTGCCATGTGCCATGCGCTGAGTATTTGCGGGTTTAGTGGTGTACAGCAAGATACGACAGCAAGCCTTGAAGGTTTCTGTCGATGTCAGGAAACCCGCAGGTAGCGGACGTTGCGATCCAGTGCGATCCGAATCGAGTCGTTATGATCGGTAGGTTTCCTGGAAATCCGATCCAGCCTCAGGTCGAATAAGGGGGTGGCGGCCATGCACGCCGGCAGCGCTTTGAACGTCAGCCACCTGCAGGCGCTTCGCGCGGTGGCCGACCACGGGTCCGTCAGCGCAGCGGCTGCGGAACTGTATCTCACCCCGTCAGCGGTATCCCAGCAGCTGCAAACCCTCGCCGTCAATTGTGGATTCGACGTCGTCGAGCGACACGGCCGGACTGTGCGCCTGCCCCGCAGAGGACGAGCACTCGTCGCGCTGGGCGACGAGGTTGTCGCACGCTGGACTCATGGCCTGCGATCCTTGGCCAAGTGCGAAACCGATGCCAGGGGCGTGAAGACGACGTTCCGCGTGGGTGCCCTCACATCCGCGTACCGCGCGTGGCTCAGTCCGGCGGTAGCTCGGATTCGCGCAACCACGGGCCTCGATCTCGAACTGGTCGAAGTCGCCCCGGACGAGGCCTGCGAACGCCTGATGGACAACGCGCTCGATGTCGCTGTGTCAGTTCGAATTCCCCGCGAGCTGCCGGCGAACCTGCACAGGATTCCGCTCTACAACGACACCTTCATACCCGTGAGCGCTCCCACCGTGCCCTCGCCTCAGAGCAGCCTCTCAGATTGGAGCAAGGCCTGCTGGGTTCTCCCCGAAGCGGGTACCTACTGCCACGAGATCATCGCCGCCCATTGCTCGGCAGTAGGTTTCGCACCGCACGCCGTCGCGCGTAGCAACGACTGGGACGTCATCCAGAGAATGGCCGTCTGTCTTGACGCGGTCGCGCTGGTGCCCGCGAGCAGTCTCGTCGCTACTCTCGGCGTCGCCGTGCATCACCTGGCCGCGGATCAGCTACCTGAGTGGCCGATCGAACTGATCACTCGGGCGGATCTGAGCTATCGCCCTGAATTCGCAGCACTTCACCGGATCATCGCCGAACTCGCTCCCCGGTGAGGGCCGGTGAGCATCTGTACCACTCGTGTTCTCCGACGGGGTTCCTCTCTCGGAATCAGTTCTCCCCGGTGCCCGTCGCGGGCGGGGGTGCCGCGCGCACGATGTTGAAGGTCACCGGGGCGCTGCGCTTCGCGCCGAGCTGCGCGACGATCTGGTACGCGCCGGGCGCGACGGGGACGCGCTGCGCCTGGCAGCCGGGCGCCGAGGTGGTGCCGGCCCACTGCAGCTTGTAGCGCAGCTGCTGGCCGGGCTGCAGCACCTCGTTCTTGATCTCGGGCTGGAAGGTGCAGTCGAAGTTCGACCACAGCTGCTTGGAGCCGTCGAGGGTGAGCACGATCAGCTGCTGCTGGCCGGTTCCGATGTCGCGCGAGCACGGCACCGAGCCGGCGTTGGTCACCGTCGCCTCGAAGACCGGCTGCTCGCCGAGGGTGTACGTGGCCTTGTCCGCACCGACGACGACGGAGACGTTCGCATCGGGGCAGGGGCCGCCGGCGACGACCGCACCCGGGGTCGGGACGCCGCCGCCGGAGGAACTGGCGGAGGCCGATGCCGAGCCGGACGCGGCCGCACCCGACTGCGGCGCACCCGAACCGCCCGCACCGCCACTGGCTCCGCCGTTGTTGGCGGCGGAGGGATCGGTCCCTCCGGCCTGCGACGGGGGCAGGTCGGTCGTGGTGGCGGACGCGCTCGACGAGGTCGCGGCGGCGTTCTGCGACGAGTCCTTACCGCCGCCGACGAAGACGATCAGGAGCACCACGACGAGCACCGCGAACAGCGCCAGGCCGGCGGCGAGCACGCGTCGGCGCCAGTAGATCTCGGGCGGCAGGGGTCCATGGGGCTCAAGCACGCTTCAACGGTAGCGTTTCCCCGGCCTCACGCCGCTGACCTGCGGCGGCGTGTCACGAATCGGTACGGATCACTCCGGACGGACGGCCTGGAAGGGCGACGTGGCGGCCTCGCCGATGTCGCCCACGGAACCGCGCAGATGCACCTTGCCCTCGGCCAGCTCGTAGGTCAGGCCGACGATCGCGACGCGGCCCTCCTCGACGCCCTTGGCGATGATCCGCGAGCGCTCGATCAGGAGCCAGCTGGTCTCCATGACGTGCTGCGCGGTGATGTCGTTGACGTCCGTGAGCCCCTCTCGGCGGCCCGCGAGGACCGACGGGGTGAGCCGCTCGACGATGTCGCGGATGTAGCCGGGCGGCATGGTGCCGGTGTCGATCGAGTTCACGGTGGCGGCGACGGCGCCGCAGCTGTCGTGACCGAGGATCGCGATCAGAGGCACCTTGAGCACCTCGATGGCGTACTCGATCGAGCCGAGGACGGCCGCGTCGATGATGTGGCCGGCGGTGCGGACCACGAACATGTCGCCGAGGCCCTGGTCGAAGATCACCTCGGCGGCGACGCGGGAGTCGCCGCAGCCGAAGAGCACCGCGGTCGGCTGCTGACCGGCCGTCAGTTCCGCGACGCGGCTGGCACCCTGATTCGGGTGCGCCGGTGCGCCTTCGACGAAGCGCCGGTTACCGTCACGGAGGGCGCGCCAGGCGCCGGGGGGAGTCGAAGTGGGCATGGGTCCATAATGCACGTCGTGCATGCGACGCGAGACACCAGCGGCGATTCCGTCCCGGATTTCACACCGGTCCTCGCCTGGTTCGACGCCGCGGAGCGCGATCTCCCGTGGCGCGCGCCGGACGTCGGCGCGTGGGCGATCCTGGTCAGCGAGGTGATGCTGCAGCAGACGCCGGTGGTCCGGGTGGAGCCGGTCTGGCGCGCGTGGATGGAGCGCTGGCCGACCCCGGCGGATCTCGCCGCGGCGACCGGTGCCGACGCCGTGCGCGCCTGGGGCAAGCTCGGCTATCCGCGCCGGGCGATGCGGCTGCACGCCTGCGCGCAGGCTCTCGTCGAGCGGTTCGACGGTGTCGTCCCGTCGGACGTGGACGAACTCCTGTCGCTGCCCGGGGTGGGCGACTACACGGCGCGGGCGGTGGCCTGCTTCGCCTTCGGGCAGGACGTGCCCGTCGTCGACATCAACGTGCGACGAGTCCTGGCCCGCGCGGCGGACGGGGAGTCCGACGCGGCGGCACCGTCGGCGAAACGCGATCTGGCGGCGGCCGTCTCGGCCCTGAGTACCGTTCCCGCAGGCCGTCGTACGCGCCTGTCCGCGGGCCTGATGGAACTCGGCGCGCTGGTCTGCACGGCGCGGTCGCCGCGATGCGGCGAGTGCCCGATCCATGCCGACTGCGCGTGGCTGGCGGCCGGCGCTCCGTCGGGCACAGTGGCGCCGAAGAAGGTGCAGAAGTACGAGGGCACGGACCGGCAGGCGCGGGGCCGCCTCCTCGACGTCCTCCGCGGTTCCGACGGTGCCGTCTCCCGCGCCGCGCTCGACCTGGCGTGGGAGCGCGATCCGGCGCAGCGGGACCGCGCGCTGGATTCCCTGCTGGTCGACGGCCTGATCGAGCAGACGAACGACGGCCGGTTCGCGCTGGCGGGCGAGGCCTGACGAAGTTTTTATTCACAGATGTAGGAATTGGTGATAGATTCGGGCCATGATGCTCTCAGATGGCCCTCTGCGCGTCACGGACCAGGGATTCTTCGGTTTCGGCTCGCCCACGTGGAAGGTGTGGGCCTCGCCCACCGCCCTCATCGGATTCCAGCGCTCCGTGGTGCTGGAACACTTCGACCCCGATCTCACCGCCGCGGTCGCGGATTCAGCGGGGATCTACACCGATCCCTTCGGCCGGCTCGACCGGACGCTGGCCTACTTCCTGCTCGTCGCCACGGCGGATTCGCGCACCGCGATCCAGGCGTCCGAGCACCTGATGGACGTGCACCGCAAGGCCACCGGCATCGAGCCCGTCACCGGCAAGCGGTACAGCGCCAACAATCCCGCCTCGCAGCTGTGGATCCACGTCACGGGATGGCACTCGGTGCTCAAGTGCTACGAGATGTTCGGTCCCGGGCCGCTCTCCCCCGCCGAGGAAGCGCAGTACTGGCGCGACTGCGTCGCCGCCGCCGAGCTGCAGACCTGCGATCCGGCGGATGTCCCCGCCTCACGCGACGAGGTCCGCGACTACTTCGACCGCGTCCGGCCGACGCTCGCGCTCACCGAACGGGCCCGCACCGGCATGCACTACCTGCTCCGCACCCGCGACCGGGGCCTGAAGCTGCGTCTGGGCAGCTCGCTCATCGCACCGGCCACCGTCGCGACCCTGCCGGCGTGGATGCGTGAGATGGGCGGCTTCGACCAGCCCGGCCTGTTCGACGCGGCCTACCCGCTCGCGGTGCGCCTGGCGGTGCGCGCCGCGACGGCGCAGCACGCCGCAGGCACCGTCCGGCTGGGCGGCCTCGTCGCGCCGACGACGGGCGGCATCCTGCGTCGCCACTTCGCGCAGACCGACGAGCCCGCGGGCGTCGTCACGCCCGCGGAGGCCCGCGAGCGGTACGGCCGCGGGGCGCGGTCCGTCACGGCCTCGTAGGCTGGGCCGCATGACCACCTATGTAGTGACCGGCGCGAACGGCGGCCTCGGCGAGGTCGTGACGCGCCGCCTCGCCGCCACCGGCGGCCGTGTCGTGATGGCGTGCCGCGACGTAGCGGGCGCACAGCGCATCGCCGACGGGATCGACGGCGACGTGACCGTCGACCAGCTGGACCTCGCCGACCTGGATTCGGTGCGGGCGTTCGCCGACCGCACGGGCGAGGTCGACGTGCTCGTCAACAACGCGGGCCTGATGAACATCCCGCTGCGCCGCACGAAGCAGGGTTTCGAGATGCAGTTCGGCGTGAACCACCTGGGGCACTTCGCACTGACCGGCCTGCTGCTGGACCGGCTGACGGACCGCGTGGTCGCGGTCTCGTCGGTCGCGCACCGGCAGAACTACCGCTGGCGCATGGACGACCCGAACTACGAGAACCGCAAGTACCTGCGGACCGAGGCGTACGGGCAGAGCAAGCTCGCGAACATGATGTTCGCGCGCGAGTTGCAGCGCCGGTTCGAGGCGGCGGGTTCTGCGAAGAAGGCGTACTACGTGCATCCGGGCGTCTCCGCCACCGGCCTGTTCGCGCGCACGGATACGCCGCTCGACCTCGTCATGAAGCCCGCGGTCGCGCTGTTGAACAACCCGCCGGAGCAGGCCGCGCGCTCGCTCGTCCTCGCGGCCACCGAGCGCGACCTCGATCCGCACCCGTGGTGGGGCCCGACGCAGCTCTTCCAGTCCCGCGGCCCGGTGGGCAAGTGCTCCACCACCGCGGTCTCGAAGGATCGGGCGAAGTGGGCCGAGCTGTGGGCCGTCTCCGAGAAGCTGACAGGCGTCACCTACCCGCTCTGAGGGGAATCGCCGGACGTCCGCGCGCGTTGCACCCACCATGCGCGTGGACGTCTGGACCGATATCAACTGCCCCTTCTGCTACATCGGGAAGGCCCGTTTCGAGGAGGCGCTGGCCGCGTTCCCGCAGCGCGATGAGGTCGAGGTGATCCACCGTTCGTTCGAGCTGGATCCCACGGCCGGCGATTCGGAGCCGGTGGTGCCGCGGATCGCGGCGAAGTACGGCATCAGCGAGGCGCAGGCCGCCGCCAATGAGCGCGGCCTCGGCGCGCAGGCGCAGCAGCTCGGCCTGCCCTACCAGGTCGAGGGACGCGACAGCGGCAACAGCTTCGACATGCACCGCCTACTGCACTGGGCCCTCGAACTCGGCCGCCAGGAGGCTCTGCTCGATGCGCTCTACGCGGCGAACTTCGCCGAGGCCGCGCCGGCGTTCGGCAGCCGCGACCGGCTCGTCGCGATCGCCGAGTCGGCGGGGTTCGACGGTGCCGCGGCCCGCGCGGTGCTCGACGATCCGTCCGCCTACGCGAATGCTGTCCGCGCCGACGAGGAGGCCGCGCAGCGGATCGGCATCGGCGGCGTCCCGTTCTTCGTCTTCGACGGCAAGTACGCCGTCTCCGGCGCGCAGCCGCCCGAGGTCTTCACCGAGGCACTGACCAAGGCCCGGGGCGAGCAGCCGCTCACGGTGCTCGGTGCCGACGATGCCGAATCCTGCGGCCCCGACGGCTGCGAGCTCCCCGAGCGCTGAGTCACCCCTGGCAGCGGGGGCACCACCAGATCGCGCGGTCGTACTCCTCGGCGCCGCCGAGGGTTCCGGCGGCGACCACCGTGCCACACCGAAGGCAGGAGCGCCGCGCGCGGCCGTAGACGAACACCCGCAGGCCGTCCCGGTCGACGCCCGTCGTCACCCTGCGCGTCCGGCCGAGGTTCGCGCGCAGCAGCCGCTCGGCCTCGTCGACCCATGCTCGCGGGTCGCCGCACTCCCCGACCGGCGTCGCGGGATGGACGCCGCGCAGGAAGCAGAGCTCGTTGCGGTAGACGTTGCCCACCCCGGCCAGCACTCGCTGGTCCAGCAGCGCCAGGCCGACGGAGCGGTCTGGCTCGGCCGCGAGGTTCGCCGCGGCGCGGTCCGCGTCCCAGTCCTGGCCGAGCGGGTCGGGCCCCAGGTGGGCGAGGGCACCGTCGGCCTCGGCGGGCGTGAGGATCTCGAGCGTGCCCAGCGAGAACCCCACCACCTGTGCACCGTCGACGCCGAGCACCGCGCGGGCCGTGTGCCCGGGCCTGCGCCAGCGCTCGCCAGGGCGGTAGACGTGCCACTCGCCCTCCATCTTGAGGTGGCTGTGGATCACTGCGCCGCCTACTCCGACGAGCAGGTGCTTGCCGCGGGCGGTCACCGATTCGACCTCGCGGCCGGTCAGGTCGACGGTGGCGTACCGCGGGACCCGGATGTCGCAGGCGGTCAGGATCTTTCCGGCGAGAACCGGCCTGAGCCGATTCGCCAGGTTGTGCACGGTGTCCCCCCTCGGGCACCGTCAGTCCAGTCCGGAGAGGAAGGCCTCGACGGCGCCGCGGTACACCCCGGGAGCGTCGTCGTGGACGAGGTGGCCGGCACCGTCGACCTTGAGGTACCGCAAGTCGGGACCCGTGTAGGAGCGCACCATCCGCTCGCCCACGCCGGTGGGCACCACGGTGAACTCTGCCTCGATGAGGAGGGTGGGCACGCCGACGGAGCGCCACTGCGCCCAGTGGTCGCGCGGGCCCCAGTGATCGGCGATGGCGCGGAAGACGTCGAGCTCGCCGTGCAGGGCGCCGTCGTCGAAGGCCTCGTAGAAGTACCGCCCGGCGATCGGACCGAACAGCGCCTCGCACTCCGCTTGGTCGGCGAAACGTTCCGGCCAGCTGGCGAACCACGGTGCCCAGGTGTCGGTGGACTGCCCGGTGAACTCGGGGGACATGTCCTCGACCACGAGTGCGCGCACCAGTTCGGGATAGTCGGCGGCGGCGCACCAGGCGTGCAGGCCACCCATGGAATGGCCGATCAGGACGGCCGGCCCCTGGTCGATGTAGGTCAGGATCTCGGCGACGTCGGCGACGAAGCGCTCGGTGGAGATGTCGTCGGGCGGCACGGGAAAGCCCGCGCCGCGGTGGAACTCGGCGTCGAAGGTGAAGACCCGGCCGTAGCGGCGCAGCCACGGGATCTGCCGGCGCCACGTGCGGCCACGGCCCATCAGCCCGTGCAGCAGGACGATCGGAGCCGCCCCGTCGCGGCCGCCCCAATCTCTCAGGCCCACACACTCATCCACGCGGCCCAACCTACCCGGTCGGGCGACGGTATCGTCGGGTCATGTCGGTAGTGAAGATCAACGCCATCCACGTCCCCGAGGGCGCGGGCCCGGAGCTCGAGAAGCGGTTCGCGCAGCGCGCGCACGCCGTGGAGAACTCGCCCGGCTTCCTCGGCTTCCAGCTCCTGCGCCCGGTGAAGGGCGACGACCGCTACTTCGTGGTCACGCAGTGGGAGTCCGAGGAGGCCTTCGCCACCTGGCGCGACGGCCCGGCGCGTGAGGCGCATGCGGGACAGCGCGATCCCAACGGCGGCGAAGGGCGCAAGCCGGTCGCCAGCGGCGCCGACCTGCTCGAGTTCGAGGTCGTCCTCGACGTCGCTGCGAAGGCCGCGCAGTAGTTCCGCAGGACTCGCACGAGATCGCGTCGCGGCGCCGCAACCTGCCGGCGCCGCCGCACGTCGTGTGCCAGGACCTCGCCACACCGGCTCCGCGCGCCGTCCGGCACTGGCTGCGCCTGGCGGACGACGAGGTCGCCCCGACTGTGCTCGCGGTGGAGACACCGTCGCGGGTGGAGTGGTCCTCGCTGTGGTCGGACCGCCCCGATCTACGCGTCGTCTTCACCCTCGCGCCGGGAGGAGGCGGCACGGACCTGCAGTGGACTCTGCTCGCTGCGGAGCCCCTTCCCGGTCCCGACTACACCCGTCACATCGCGCGACGGGTCAGCACGCTCGTCTTCGCCGACCTGCGGTATACCTACGGACAGTAGGGCCGTACAGCTCAGGCCCGGAGCCGTCAGAGCCAGGCGCCGGAGTCCCAGGTGAGGAACGATTCGAGGCTCGACGCGGGGTGCTGCTGCGGGTGGTTCGTCGACAGGTAGGCGCCGCGGTAGAACAGCAGCGGCTTCGCATCGTCGACGTCGCCCAGGTGGTGCACCCGGCCGATCGCGATGTGGTGATCGCCCCCGTCGAGCACGTTCTCGAGGGTGCAGTCCATCCACGTCAGCGAGCCGTCGATCGTCGGGTTGCCGAGCGGCGACGGGGTCCACCGCAGACCGTCGAACTTGTCGTCCACCGAGCGCCCGAAGGCGGCGCTCACCGACTCCTGCTCCTGCCCCAGCACGGAGACGGCGAACTTCCCCGACGCCTCGATGTGCTTCCACGTGCGGGAGGTCTTCATCGGGCAGAACAGCACGAGCGGCGGATCCAACGACAACGCGGCGAAGGACTGGCACGCGAAGCCGACGGGCTTCTCCTGCGCATCCGACGTGGCGATGATCGTGACGCCGGTGCAGAACTGCCCCATCACATGTCGGAACGTGCGCTGGTCGAATCCGGCCTCGGTCATGCTGCCAACCTACTCCCGCCATCGCCGACGGTACGCGGCCGACCACCGTCCGGCACCCCTGCCGGACGCGCCCACCGAGCCTGCGCACGGCCGACGGCGCGCGCCAGTGATCCGCTCGACCTGATCGTTATCCGCGACATCCCAGCACGATCGCCCGCGCGACCGGCGTGAACTCGTCGGCCGGCGCGGGGAGGCACAGCGCCGGGAACGCGAGGAGCCGCCACCCCACAGGGTGACGGCTCCTCGATCCGACGGTTGCCGGGCGAACGCTAAGCGGTGTCGCCGGACGCCTTCTCGCCCGCGAGAGCGGGCAGCGCCTCGTCGGACTTCTCCGACTCGACCGCCGGCTTGGGCTTGCCCACGAAGGTGAACTTCGCGTCCTCGCCCTTGCCCTCGCCGTCCCAGCCCTCGACGTCGACCTCGACGATCTGGCCGGCACCCACCTCACCGAACAGGATCTTCTCGGACAGTGCGTCCTCGATCTCCCGCTGGATGGTGCGACGCAGCGGTCGCGCGCCGAGCACCGGGTCGAAGCCGCGCTTGGCGAGCAGCGACTTGGCGCGGTCGGTGACCTCGAGCTCCATGTCCTTGTTCTTCAGCGCGGTGCCCACCCGGTTCAGCATGAGGTCGACCATCTCGATGATCTGGTCCTGCGTGAGCTGGTGGAAGACGACGATGTCGTCGATGCGGTTGAGGAACTCGGGACGGAAGTGCTTCTTGAGCTCGTCGTTGACCTTCTGCTTCATCCGGTCGTAGTTGGCGCCGTCGGTGTCGCCGGACGTGAAGCCCAGGCCGACGGCCTTGCTGATGTCACCCGTACCGAGGTTCGAGGTGAAGATCAGCACCGTGTTCTTGAAGTCGACCGTGCGGCCCTGGCCGTCGGTCAGGCGGCCGTCCTCGAGGACCTGCAGCAGCGTGTTGTAGATCTCGCTGTGCGCCTTCTCGATCTCGTCGAACAGCACCACGGAGAAGGGCTTGCGGCGCACCTTCTCGGTGAGCTGGCCGCCCTCCTCGTAGCCCACGTACCCGGGAGGAGCACCGAACAGGCGCGAGGCGGTGAAGCGGTCGTGGAACTCGCCCATGTCGATCTGGATGAGCGCATCGTCCTCGCCGAACAGGAAGTTGGCGAGAGCCTTCGACAGCTCCGTCTTACCCACGCCGGACGGGCCGGCGAAGATGAACGAGCCCGACGGGCGCTTCGGGTCCTTCAGGCCGGCACGCGTACGACGGATCGCCTTCGAGACCGCCTTGACGGCGTCCTCCTGGCCGATGATCCGCTTGTGCAGCTCATCCTCCATGCGGAGCAGACGGGTGGTCTCCTCCTCGGTGAGCTTGAAGACGGGGATGCCGGTCCAGTTACCCAGGACCTCGGCGATCTGCTCCTCGTCGACCTCGGCCACCACGTCGAGATCACCGGCGCGCCACTGCTTCTCGCGCTCGGCACGCTCGGCGATGAGCTGCTTCTCCTTGTCGCGCAGCGCCGCGGCCTTCTCGAAGTCCTGCTCGTCGATCGCCGATTCCTTCTCGCGGCGGGCGTCGGCGATCTTGTCGTCGAAGGCGCGCAGGTCCGGCGGCGCGGTCATCCGGCGGATACGCATGCGCGCGCCCGCCTCGTCGATGAGGTCGATCGCCTTGTCCGGCAGGAAGCGGTCGTTGATGTACCGGTCCGCCAGGGTGGCGGCGGCGACCAGCGCGCTGTCCGTGATGGAGATGCGGTGGTGCGCCTCGTACCGGTCGCGCAGGCCCTTGAGGATCTCGATGGCGTGCTCGACGCTCGGCTCGCCCACCTGGACGGGCTGGAAGCGGCGCTCCAGGGCGGCATCCTTCTCGATGTACTTGCGGTACTCGTCGAGGGTGGTCGCGCCGATGGTCTGCAGCTCGCCACGGGCCAGCTTCGGCTTGAGGATCGACGCGGCGTCGATCGCGCCCTCGGCAGCACCCGCACCGACGAGCGTGTGCAGCTCGTCGATGAACAGGATGATGTCGCCGCGGGTGTCGATCTCCTTGAGCACCTTGCGCAGGCGCTCCTCGAAGTCACCGCGGTAGCGGCTACCGGCCACCAGGGAGCCCAGGTCCAGCGTGTAGAGCTGCTTGTCCTTGAGCGTCTCCGGGACGTTGCCGTTGACGATGGCCTGCGCCAGGCCCTCGACCACGGCCGTCTTGCCCACGCCGGGCTCGCCGATCAGCACCGGGTTGTTCTTGGTGCGCCGCGAGAGCACCTGCATGATGCGCTCGATCTCCTTGGACCGGCCGATCACCGGGTCCAGCTTGCCCTGCGCCGCGGCGGCGGTCAGGTTCCGGCCGAACTGGTCCAGGACCAGGGAGGTCGACGGGGTGCCCGCCTCGCCGCCGCCGCTCGTCCGGGCCCCGGCGCCGGCCGGCTCGCCGCCGCCCTCCTTGCCCTGGTAGCCGGACAGCAGCTGGATGACCTGCTGGCGCACGCGGTTGAGATCGGCGCCCAGCTTCACCAGGACCTGGGCGGCCACGCCCTCGCCCTCGCGGATCAGGCCGAGCAGGATGTGCTCGGTGCCGATGTAGTTGTGGCCGAGCTGCAGCGCCTCGCGCAGCGAGAGCTCCAGGACCTTCTTGGCGCGCGGCGTGAAGGGGATGTGACCCGACGGGGCCTGCTGGCCCTGCCCGATGATCTCCTCGACCTGGCTGCGCACACCCTCCAGCGAGATGCCCAGCGACTCGAGCGCCTTGGCCGCGACGCCCTCACCCTCGTGGATCAGGCCCAGGAGGATGTGCTCGGTGCCGATGTAATTGTGATTGAGCATCCTGGCTTCTTCTTGCGCCAGGACGACGACGCGACGAGCGCGGTCGGTGAACCTCTCGAACATGGCCATTTTCCTCACATCCCGGTTACTTCGAGGACCGGCCGAGGCCGGACCCGCAGATAGCCGTCTGCAATCAACGTCTTCTCACTGTAGTTCGGACCGGTCAACGATGGTGTCGGCAGTGCCCCGCCGACGGAGCCCGAGAGCCCCTCCGGCCACCATCTCGATCCTGATACACCAGGTCAAACGCGCCGTCAGCGAGTTTTGATCCCCGTTCCGCCGTGAGCGAAACGGCCCCGGAGACGACGGCACCCCGGCGCCGCGGCGCCGGGGTGCCGGGGTGCGGTCGAAGGTGGGGTCAGTTCGCCTCGTTGTAGGCGTCGATGACGTCCTGGCTGATGCGGCCGCGGTCGTTGACCTTCATGCCGGACTTGCGGGCCCAGTCGCGGATCGCCGCGCTCTGCGAGCGATCGATCGGGGTGCGGCCACGCGGCGCGGCGAGAGCACGGGTACCGCGCTTGCGTCCACCGGCACGGCGGGCGTTGGCGACCCATTCCTCGAGGGATCCGCGCAACTTGGCGGCGTTCTTGGACGAGAGATCGATCTCGTACGTGACCCCGTCCAGCCCGAATTCCACGGTCTCGTCAGCGGTCTGCGTATCGTCCACGTCGTCGACCAGCGTAACGGTGACCTTGCGCGCCATAGTTTTGGCCCCTTCTCGAAGTAATCGTCCTAATAAGTCGTGCGGAATCGAGTGTATACACGCGATTGCGATTACTTCGATCCGAACGCGCGGAATTCGGTCGCGATCGGGTAACGATCCCGTTCCGAAGCGGGCGTTTTCCGGCGAATCACCGGTCGAATGACGAGCAATTCACCGAATCGGTACTAGTCGGAGCGCACAAGTGAACGGACGCGGTCGGCACCGATCGCGAGAAGCAGAGTGGGCAACCGCGGGCCGGTATCACTTCCCACCAACAACTGGTAGAGCAGGACGAAGAATGCGCGCTGCGCGGCGGCGAGTTCCTTATCGCCCTTGACGATCTGATCCGCACCGAGTCCGCGCTGCACTTTCGCGACGCCGTACACCTGGTGCGTGATACCCGCGAGGGACCAATCGTCCTCGAGGCGGCCGAGACCGGCCGGTGCGGGCGTTCCGGAGCCCTCCAGCAGCAGCCGCAGCGCCGCGCGCTGCTCGTCGGTGAGCGAGGCCAGGAGCGCCTCGTCCGGCGAGGTCCGCACGACGGTGCGCTCCCCCGCCGGCATCTGCTCGGCCACCCACACGGTGGCGCGATCCAGCCGCGGACGCAGGGGCGCGAGGTCCGTCAGGGGCTGATCGGGCTCGAGCGCCGCGAGGATGCGCAGCGTCTGCTCGTCGTCACCGGTCGTGATGTCGACCACCGAGGCCAGCGTCTTGTAGGGCATCGGGCGCGGCGTCAGCGGCAGCTGCCGCACCTGCCCCGACGCCGTGTCCAGCACGGATGCGGCGCGGGCGTGGGCGGCGATGTCGCCGGGCTGGGCCTTGTCCCCCGCCGTCTTGCGCACGAGCGCGTCCCACTCGTCGTAGGTCCGGGGCAGTTCGCCGTCGAGCGCCACGTCGAAGGACTGGTTCGGCTTCTTGCGGCCGTACAGCCAGCGCAGCAATGGCGGCTCCAGGTAACGCAGCGCGATCGCGGCCGTCGGGACACCGCCCTTCGACGACGACATCTTCGCCATTCCGCGAATGCCGACGAAGGCGTACATGGGACCGAGCGGGCGCTTCCATCCGAAGATCGGCGCGACGTCCTTGCCGACGGCGAAGGAGGATCCGGGCGATTGATGATCGACGCCGGAGGGCTCGAAAGTGATCTTCTCGAAAGCCCAGCGCATGGGCCAATCGACCTTCCACACGAGCTTTCCATCGGTGTGCTCACGAAGAACCACCGTCTCCCTGTGCCCGCACCGGCACTCGTAGGTGAGGTCGGTCGATTCGTCGTCGTACGCCGTTACCGTGGTGAAATCCGTGCCGCACACCGAGCAGTAGGGCTTGTACGGGTAGTAACCGGAATCACCCGATCCGTCCGCGTCGTCCGCGGCGCCCGATGCCGCCTCCGCCGCGTCGGCGTCCGATTCTTCCGCATTTTCCTGTGCCGGCGTCGAATCGCCCCGATCGAGCGTCCGATAACGCTCCAGGATGGAATCGATGCGGCCCCGCTGCGCCATCGCGTGCAGAACCTGATCGATGTACGCACCGGAGGTGTACATCTGCGTCTGGCTGATACCCCGGTACTCGACACCGAGTTCTTCGAGAGCGCTCTGCAATTCACGCCGGAAATGCTCGGCCCAGTTCTCGGCGTCCGAACCGTGGGGCGCCGGGACGCGTGTCAGTGGCTTACCGATGTGCTCCGCCCACGTCTCGTCGACGCCGGGCACGTTCGGGACCTTGCGGAACCGGTCGAAATCGTCCCAGGAGATGATGTGCTCGACCTGCAGGCCGCGGCGGCGCAGTTCGTCGGCCACCAGGTGCGGCACCATAACCTCGCGCAGGTTGCCCAGGTGGATCGGTCCCGACGGGGAGATGCCGGACGCCACCTTCACCGGCGTCCCGTTCCGCTCGGCGAAGGCCACCGCCTCGTCGGCGAGGCGGGAGACCCAGTCGTCCAGGGGTGCAGTCACGGGCGCAGCATTCACGGGTGGTGATCCTACCGGCGCGGACGGCCCGGCCCCCGAGCACGGGTGCGGTGCGGGTCAGGCCTCGTGCGCGGCGAACTGCGCCAGAGCGCGCTCGTACGCCTGGGACGAGGCGAAGCGGCCGGCGCCGGGCGTGATCCCCAGGGCGAGCGCGCGGAAGCCACCGTCGACCGACGAGGCCTGCACGCCGCGGTCGCGCAGGCGGGTGGCGATCGCCGCGGCGGTGACGCCGTTGCCGCTGACCAGCAGCCACTGGGCGTCGGGGCCCGCGGCGGCGAGGCTGGTCGGCAGGCCCGGCACGAGCCGGGCGGAGACGGCGGCAGCATCGAGCGCGACGGCGCCCGGCAGGATGCCGTCGCGGTTGCGCTCGGACTGGTCACGGACGTCGACGACGATCTGGCCGGCGGCGGGGGTGAAGTGCACGGGGTGCATCGAGGTTCTCCAGGCGGGAGGCGGAGCGCCGTTGCGGCGCATCCGGGCAGCGGAAGGGGGTCGGGTTCCTAACGGACCCGACAACACTCCATGCAGCTGCGCACCTGGCTCATGACAGCGAAATTAGCACCCCGTGCACCGCCCGGCAAGAGTTCGAATCACGGGTGAGAGGAATCCCGCACGCGCCGCTGCCGCTGGGCCCGGTTGGCACTCTCCCGCAGGTGGACGGCCCGCAGGCCCTGCAGCGTGAGGTCGGCGCGGTGGTCGGTCACCGTCGAGCACTCCGCAGCGACGGCCGAGACCTCGCCTCCGGGGCCGCCCGCGTCGACCCCGCCGGTCGCCACGACCCGTGCCCCCGGCACGACGTCGAGGGCGCGGCTCACGAGCGCGTCGACCATGCCCGCGAAGCCGTAGATGATCCCCGACTGCAGCGCCTCCACGGTGTTCTTCCCGACCACCGACCGCGGCGGCACGAGCTCCACGCGGCGCAGCGCGACGGTCCGCTCGGCGAGCGCGTCCAGCGCGCTCCCCACGCCCGCGGCGATCGCGCCGCCGAGGAACTCGCCCTTGGCGCTCACCACGTCGACCCGCGTCGACGTGCCGAAGTCCACGACGATGCACGGGGTTCCGGCCGCACGGCCGATCATCTCGAAGGCGCCTGCGGCGTTGGCGACGCGGTCGGTACCCACCTCGCGCGGGTTGTCGACGAGCAGCGGCACGCCCGTCTTCACGCCCGGCTCGAGGATCACGTGCTCGGCCGCCGGGTAGTAGCGGGGCATCACCGCGCGCAGCGAGCGCAGCAGCTCCGGCACCGTCGACAGCACGCTGACGCCGGTCACCGCCGTGGGGTCCACGCCCGCGCCCGTGAGGAAGCCGTTCAGGATGAGCGCCAGCTCGTCCGAGGTCATCCGCGGGTCGCTGCGCAGCCGCCAGGTGCCCAGCAGGTCCTCGCCGTCCGCCGCCGCGAACAAGCCGACGGTGACCGAGGTGTTGCCGGCGTCGATCGCCAGCAGCACTAGACGCGCCCCGTGACCAGGCCGTAGCCGTCCGGCACGTGCGCCGCGTCGGCGGTCAGCTCGACCGGCCTGTTCTCGGAGTCGACGAAGACTACGCTCGGCGCGTAGGTCTTCAGCTCCTCCTCGTTCAACTGGCCGTAGGCGATGAGGATGACGATGTCGCCGGGGTTGACCAGATGCGCGGCGGCACCGTTGATCCCGATCACGCCACTGCCCCGCTCCCCCGCGATCGTGTAGGTCTCGAGGCGGGCGCCGTTGGTCACATCGACGATGGCGACCTGCTCGCCCTCGAGGAGGTTCGCGGCGTCCAGCAGGTCGGCGTCGACGGTGACCGATCCGACGTAGTGCAGGTTCGCCTCGGTGACGGTGGCGCGGTGGATCTTCGAGGTCATCATCGTGCGCAGCATTACTCCGCCTCCTCCAGGAACCCGGTCCCGATCGCGATGCCCACGTTGTCGAGCAGCCGGGTGGTGCCGAGCTTCGCGGCCACCAGCAGCCGGCCGTCGCCCTTGTCGGGCGCGACGCCCAGGTCGGGCGCGCGCAGCTCCAGGTACTGCACCTCGATCTCGGGCCGCGAGGCGAGCACCTCGTTCGCGGCGGCGAGGATGGCGGGCTCACCGCCCTGCGCGGCGTAGGCACCGGCCAGCAGGGCCGCCGAGAGCGCGGTCGCGGCTTCCCGCTCGGCCTCGGAGAGATAGACGTTGCGCGAGCTCATCGCCAGGCCGTCGGCCTCGCGGACCGTCGGGACGCCGACGATCTTGACGTCCATGTTCAGGTCCGTGACCATCTGCCGCACCAGCACGAGCTGCTGGTAGTCCTTCTCGCCGAAGTAGGCGGTGTGCGGCCGCACGATGTTGAGCAGCTTGTTCACCACGGTGAGCATGCCCGCGAAGTGCGTCGGACGGCTGTCGGCCTCCAGTCCGAGTCCGGCGAAGCCGGGCTGGATCGTGGTGCGCGGGCCGTTCGGGTACATCTCGGCGGCCGACGGCGCGAAGACCAGCTCGACGCCCGCGGCGCGCAGCTTCTCGACGTCCGCGTCCAGGGTGCGCGGGTAGGCGTCCAGGTCCTCGTTCGCGCCGAACTGCAAGGGGTTGACGAAGATCGAGACCACCACGACGGCGCCGTTCAGCTTGGCGGCGTGCACCAGCTCCAAGTGGCCCGCGTGCAGCGCGCCCATGGTCGGGACGAAGGCGATCTGCCGCCCCGTCGACTTGAGGGCCGTGGTGACCTTCGTCAGCTGTGCCGGGTCGTGGTGCACCGTGAGCTGACCGGGGGTGTACGGACGGGTGGGTGCGCTCATCGCTTGTCCTTCTCGAGGGCCGGGTCGATCATTGCTGAAGTTCCGGATTGGGCTGCCGCACGCCGGGATTGGGCACGGTAGGCGTCTGCTATCAGGGGTCCGTCCAGGGGGTCGACGGTGTCGAGCGCCGCCAGGTGCCGGATCACGGCCGCGGCATCTCCGCGCGCCGCCGGGCCGGTCAGCGCGGACGGGCCGCGGACCAGCGCGTTCTCCAGGGCCGCGCGGGCCAGGGGCGCGAGCACGCGCTCGGCGAGACCCTCCGCCGGTCCGCCGACGGTGTCGGCACCGATGCCGCCGGCGAGCGCGGCACGCAGGGCGAGCACGGCATCGTCGACCAGCGCGACCAGGTGGTTCGCGCCGTGGGCGAGTGCCGCGTGGTACAGCGGCCGAGCCGACTCGGGCACCCGCACGGGTTCGGCGCCCAGTTCCAGCGCGAGCGCCTGGCCGACGGCGTGCCCGATCTCGTCGGCGGCGGTGATGCCGATGCAGCAGTCCGCGAGCCGCGCCGTGTCCTCGGGATCGTCGATGAAGGTCATCGCGGGATGGAAGGCGATGGTGGTGCAGCCGAGACGCGCCAGCGGTGCGAGCACCCCCACGCCGAGCGCACCCGAGGTGTGCAGCACGATCGCGGACGGGTTGACGCGAGCGGCGAGGTCGTCGACGAGGCCGGGGAGTTCGGTGTCCGGCACCGCGAGGATCAGCAGCTCGGCCTTCTCCGCGATCACGGCGGGACGCTCGAGGAGAGCCTCGGGTAGGCGGAGCGCGGCGCGCTCACGCGAGGAGGTCGACGGTGCGGACGCCGCGGTGACGATGTGGCCGGCCCGCTCGAGAGCCGCGCCGAGGGCTGTGCCGACACGACCGGCGGAGATCACGCCCACGGACAGTCGCGCGGGGGTGGGGGGATTGGGGATGCCCGCCAGCTGATCCACAGCATCAGGCGAGTCCGAGAACTCGGGCATGGGCGTGCGCCTCCAAGGGGGTCGTTCCAGTCCCGCGTCGCAGGTACCAGACGGTCACTCGAAAGGCTATGCCCGCGCAGGTCCCCGGGCAACGGCGTGTGAGCTAGATCATCACTCCTGCTTGCGGCGACGGCCGCCCGAGCGCTCGGTGTCCGCGTTCATCCGGGCGATCAGATCGGCCACGGTGTTACCGGAGGTGTGCTGCCCGGCGTGGCCCGGCTGCTCGACCTGCTGCTCCTGCCGGTCCTCGGGAGCCTGCTGCGGCGGTGTCCGCTGCTCCTGCCCCCACTGGTACTGCGGCGCCTGCGGCGGAGCCGACTGGAACGGCGAGTAGGGCGCGGACGCCGGGGGTGCCGCCGGCGGCACGTCCGGCGTGTACGGACGAGGCGGCAGCGGCGAGCGGTAGCCGGACTGCGGCGCCAACGGCACGAACGGCTCGTCCGCCGCGAGGTCGACGTGCTCGACGTGCTCCACGTCGACGGGCTGCGCGTCCGGCCCGGACGCCGCCGCGGCGGGAGCCGCGGTCTCCGGCGCGGCCGCCTCGTCGGTGACCACGTGGAAGACGGTGGTCGGCGACTCCTCCTGCGGCGCAGCGGGGCCGGGCGGGACGGGCGCGGCGGGGACGTCGGTCACCGTGGCCTCGGCGATCGGCTCCTCCTGCGCGGCGACCGACGCGGCGGAGGCGGCGCCGTAGTAGTCGTCGACGGCGGGATCGGGTGCGGGCACGCCCGCGAAGTCCTGCTGCGCGCGGAACCGGTCGTCGTCCTCGAAGACCGACTTGGCGCGCTGAGCGTCGATCGCGCGCTGCTCGGCGGCGGCGTAGAGCTCGCTGTACGACGGGCCCAGGTCGCGCCCCAGCAGCTCCTCGAGGTTCGCGCGCAGCGCCAGCACCTCGGCCTTGAGCGCGGTGAGCTCCTCGTTCGCCTCGCCCTTGAGCTCGGCCCGGATATCGCGTTCCACCTGCAGTTCGTACTCGCGGCGCGCGCTGATCTCCCGCTCGAGCTGCAGCCCGTAGACGGTCTTGAGACCGCTCTCCTTCGCCTCGGCGGCGCGCAGGTCGCGGGAGTAGCGCGCGATCAGGAAAGCGGCGATGACCAGCCCCCAGACCAGCAGGATCAGGGCGACCAGACCCCACCGGCGATCCTCGGAGAACACCCACATGCCGGTGCCCACGACCGCCAACAGGATCACCACACCGAGCATCCACTGGCCCGCTCCCGAGGAACGTCGCGGGACGCGCTTTCGTGAACTCGGGATCGGTGGTTGCGTCATATCCGCGACCTTACCTTTTACCTGAGGTCGTGTTCCTCAGGCTGGCGATGTGTCGGCAGGCTGGTCGTCGGGATCGTCGGGTGTGCGACAGCAACGTTCGAGCCACAGCGCGGCGGCGAGGAGCAGCAGCGCGCCCACGGCGCCGATCCAGGCCCCCGGGCGGTCGGCGTGAGTGGCGGTCAGGCCCGCTCCCTCGGTGAGGAGGAAGACGAGCATGCCGCCGAAGAAGCCGAGCGCGACGGCGCCCAGGTACGCCGAGGCCTTCGCGAGCGCCACGGCCCGCGCCACGGCGATGGGATGGATCCTTCCGGGGCCCCAGCCGACCCGGCCGTGCGCGAGGCGCGAGCGCACCAGCTGCGCGATGTACAGGTCGGCGGCGGCGACGCCGTACAGCAGCGCCCCGGCCCACACCGGGACCACCGGCACGACGTTGCGCACCAGCAGGTAGGAGCCGAGCCCCACGCCCAGCACGATGACCAGCAGCTCCACCCAGCCGGTCGACCGCACGGTGGGGCCGCCCGGCTCCTCGGGGTCCCGGTTCGGGTCCTTCGACGGTCCGCTCACAGGCGCGCCACCTCCGCCGTCTCGTCGGTCGGCAGGTCGCGCAGCAGATCGGCGACGACGCCGTGCCCCGGCAGCTCCGCGCCCGGGTCGGCGTCGAGCCACGGGACGAGCACGAAGGCCCGCTGGTGCGCACGCGGGTGCGGCAGGGTCAGTTCGGGGTCGTCCGAGAGCACGGGCGCATCGCCCTGCCAGACGGCGATGACGTCGACGTCGAGCGTGCGCGGGCCCCAGCGGACCTCGCGGACCCGCTGGGCGGCGGCCTCCTGCTCGCGGGCGAAGGCGAGCCAGCCGGCGGCATCGCGGGCAGGATCGTCGACGAGCACCGTCGCATTGACGAAGTCGTCCTGCTCGACTCCGCCCCACGGTGGCGTGCGGTAGAGCGCGGATGCCCGCACGAGGGCCGGTCCGAGGGCGTCGATCGCGGCGCGCACGGCCACGTCGGCCGCACCGATGTTGGCGCCGAACGAGAGCACCGCGCGGCTCACTGCACGCTCCGGGTGCCGGACCGCGAGCGCCGGGCGACGACGGCCACATCGGCGAACGTGAGCGGGATGGGTGCGGCGGGCTTGTGCACCGTGACCTCGACGGCGTACACCTTCTCGTCGGCCGCGATGTCGTCGGCGATCTCCGCCGCGACGGTCTCGATGAGGTTGCGCGGCTCCCCCGCGACGATGTCGTGCGCGCGCTGCGCGAGCGCCCCGTAGTCGACGGTGTCGTTCAGGTCGTCGGAGGCGGCGGCGGGCCGCGAATCGACCCAGAGCACGAGATCGATGATGAACTCCTGCCCGTCCCGTCGCTCGTGGTCGAAGACGCCGTGGTTCCCGCGCACCCGCAGGCCCGTGAGCTCGATCCGGTCCGCCATCAGGCACCGCCCTTCTCGGTCGTGGCCGGCACCGCACCGGTGCGCCAGGCCTGGGTCACGGCGATCGCGTCCGCCGTCGACCGCACGTCGTGCACGCGCACGCCCCACACGCCGGCCTGCGCGGCGAGCGCGGAGACCGCGGCGGTCGCCACCTCGCGGCCCGCGGGTTCGCGGCCGCCGAGGAGTTCGCCGAGGAAGCGTTTGCGGGATGCGCCCACGAGGATCCGGAAGCCCGTCTCCTGCAGGGCCGGCAGCCCGCGCAGCAGCGCCCAGTTGTGGTTCGCGTTCTTGGCGAAGCCGAGGCCGGGGTCCAGCACGATCCGCTCGGGCGCGATGCCCGCGGCGATCGCGGCGTCGGCCTGATGCAGCAGTTCGTCGCGCACCTCGGTGACCACGTCGTCGTACTCGGTGATCTCGTGGTGGATCCCTGCCCACACCGGTCCGGGCGCGCCCGGCGACGGTCGCCAATGCATGAGGATCCACGGCGCCGTGGACTCGGCCACCACACCGGTCATGGCGGGATCGGCACGGCCGCCGGAGACGTCGTTGACGATGGCCGCGCCGGCCTCCAGGGCGGCGGCGGCCACCGAGGCGCGCATGGTGTCCACGGAGACGGCGATGCCTTCGGCGGCGAGCGCGGTGATCACCGGGACCACGCGGTCGCGTTCGACGTCGGCGGGCACGCGGTGCGCGCCGGGGCGGGTCGACTCCCCGCCCACGTCGACGATCGCGGCACCGTCGGCGACGAGGTCCCGCGCCCGCCCGACGGCGGCCTCGGGGTCGAGGTAGCGACCGCCGTCCGAGAAGGAATCGGCGGTCACGTTCACGACGCCCATGATGAGCGTGCGCCCGGGCTCGACCGTCACCGGCGCAGGATCAGCTCGAGCGCCTCGGCGCGCGAGGTCGCACTGTCCTTGAAGGCCCCCCGCACCGCGGAGGTGGTGGTGCTGGCGCCCGGCTTGCGGATGCCGCGCATCGCCATGCACAGGTGCTCGGCCTCGATCACCACGATCACGCCGCGCGGGTCGAGCTTGCGCACCAGCGCATCGGCGATCTGCGCGGTCAGCCGCTCCTGCACCTGCGGCCGCTTGGCGTAGAGGTCCACGACACGGGCCAGCTTGCTCAGGCCCGTGACCCGGCCGCTGGCGCCGGGCAGGTAGCCCACGTGCGCGACCCCGTGGAAGGAGACCAGGTGGTGCTCGCAGGTCGAGTACATCGGGATGTCCTTGACCAGCACCAGCTCGTCGTGATCCTCACCGAAGGTGGTGTTGAGCACCTCGTCCGGGTCGGTGTGCAACCCGCTGAAGACCTCCTGGAAGGCCTTCGCGACGCGCTCGGGAGTCTTCTGCAGACCCTCGCGATCGGGGTCCTCGCCGACGGCGATCAGCAGCTCGCGCACCGCGGCGACCGCGCGCTCATGGTCGAACGGGGCGATAGCCGCCCCGTTGTCGTGGGCCATCAGCTCTCGCTCGGTCGGTCGGTGCCGGACTGCTCCCCGCGCTGATCGGGAGCCTGCGGATCCGCGTTCTGCGGATCGGTGCCCTGCGTCGGCCGGCCCTGCGGGGGCCACCCGGGCGCCGACCAGCCGGCCGGGGCGCCGTAGTCCGGACGGCTCCCCTGCGGCGGCTGCTGACCGTACTGACCCTGCGGCTGTCCGTACTGCCCCTGGCCGTACGGCCCGGGCTGCGACGGGTACTGCGGGCCCGGGTAGGCCTGCTGCCCGCCCCACTGGTAGCCGGGCTGGCCATAGGCCGGCTGGGGCTGCTGCCCCTGCTGGCCGTAGCCCGACGGTGCGCCCGGCGCGGGCCACGGACCGCCGACCGGCGCGGGTGCGCCCCACTGACCGTTCTGGCCGTGCCCGTTCTGGCCGTTCTGCGCGGCCTGGGCGGACGCCTTCTCGAGCTCCAGCTTGCGGCGCTCGGCCTCCTCGTCGACCGGCGGCCAGGGCTCGCCGTTCTCGATCGCGATCTCCTTCGGGGTCTTGATCGGGGGCTTGGTCGACGGGATGCGGCTGCCGAAGTCGTCGAACTGCGTGATCCGGGGTCGCTTCTCGACGGACTCGAAGATCCGCTCCAGATCCTTGCGGACCAGCGTCTCCTTCTCGAGCAGCTCGCCGGCGAGCACGTCGAGGACGTCGCGGTACTCGTTGAGGATCGCCCAGGCCTCGGTGTGCGCCGCCTCGATGAGGGAACGCACCTCCTCGTCGATCTGCGCCGCCACGGCGTCGGAGTACTGCGCTCCCCCGCCCATGCCGCGCCCCAGGAACGGGTCGCCCTCGTCCTGGCCGTACTTCACGGCGCCGAGGCGGGCGCTCATGCCGTACTCGGTGACCATGGCGCGGGCGATCTTCGTGGCCTGGTCGATGTCGCTCGACGCGCCTGTGGTGGGCGAGGCGAAGACCAGTTCCTCGGCCGCGCGGCCGCCCATCGCGAAGATCAGCCTGCCGATCATCTCGTTGCGGGTGTACATGCCCTTGTCGTTCTCGGGCACGGCCAGCGCGTGACCGCCGGTGCGGCCGCGGGCGAGCACCGTCACCTTGTAGACCGGGTCCAGGCCGTCCGTGGCCCATGCGGCCAGGGTGTGCCCGCCCTCGTGGTAGGCGGTGACCTTCTTCTCGTGCTCGGAGATGATCCGGTTCTTGCGGCGCGGGCCGCCCACCACGCGATCCACGGCCTCCTCGAGGGTCGCGGCCGTGATGAGGTTGCCGTTCTCGCGGGCGGTGAGCAGCGCGGCCTCGTTGACCACGTTGGCCAGGTCGGCGCCGGACATGCCGGGGGTGCGCTTGGCGAGGCCGCCGAGGTCGGCGTCCTGCGCGAGGGGCTTGCCCTTCGCGTGGACCTCGAGGATCTGCTTGCGGCCGGCCATGTCCGGGTTCGAGACGGGGATCTGCCGGTCGAAGCGGCCCGGACGCAGCAGCGCCGGATCCAGGATGTCGGGCCGGTTGGTGGCCGCGATCAGGATGATGCCCTGCCGGTCGCCGAAACCGTCCATCTCGACGAGCAGCTGGTTGAGGGTCTGCTCGCGCTCGTCGTGTCCGCCGCCCAGGCCGGCGCCGCGCTGGCGTCCGACGGCGTCGATCTCGTCGACGAAGATGATGCAGGGGCTGTTCTCCTTGGCCTGCTCGAACAGGTCGCGCACGCGCGAGGCGCCGACGCCGACGAACATCTCGACGAAGTCGGAACCGGAGATGGTGAAGAAGGGCACGCCCGCTTCGCCGGCGACGGCGCGTGCGAGGAGCGTCTTACCGGTGCCGGGAGGGCCGTACAGCAGCACGCCCTTGGGGATCTTCGCGCCCAGGGCCTGGTAGCGGGCCGGGTTCTGCAGGAAGTCCTTGATCTCGTAGAGCTCCTCGACCGCCTCGTCCGCACCCGCGACGTCCGCGAAGGTGGTCTTCGGCATGTCCTTGGTGAGCTGCTTGGCCTTGCTCTTGCCGAAGCCCATGACGCCGCCGCGGCCGCCGCCCTGCATGCGATTCATGAGGAAGAAGAACAGGCCCACCAGCAGCAGGATCGGCAGCAGCGTGAACAGCAGCATGGAGATCCAGGGCGAATCCTGCGTCACGTTCGTGGTGTAGGCCTCGAGCGGCTTGCCGTCCGGGGTCTTCGCGTTCTGGATCTCACCAAGGATGTCGCGCGAGGTACCCGCCGGGTACTTGGCGAAGATCTTCTTGTCCTCGGTGCCGGCGATCGGCTTGTCCAGAGTGACGCGCAGGGTCTGCTCGCGGTCATCGATCTGAACGTCGGTGACGTTGCCCGCTTGAAGCTGGCTGATCACCTTGCCGGTGGACACCGGCTTGTACTCCTTGGTGCTTCCGCCGACCATGGTGAACGCCCAGACGAGCAGGACGAATGCGGCGATGATCGCCAGCGTGCGGATGAGTGATTTCCGTTTCATATGGCTTCGCCTCGCGGCTCGTCAGTCCTTCTTCTTCCGGCGCGCGGCGGGCCGCGCAGGGTCGATCTCCCAGGTTACCGTGCACCGACGGGGCCGGGCCGGTCGCGTGGGTGCGCCCTGAGCGAACAAGGTCCGTTTCGCGAAGAATATGCTGCTGTGATGACCGAGAACGGCGTCCCGCCCCAGTACCCGACCGATCCGCAGAACCCGTACGGGCAGCAGCCCTTCGGAGCGCCCGGTTTCGCGCCCGACCCGTACGCCGCAGCGCAGCCGGTTCCCGGCCAGGCCGGCTACCCCGGGCAGCCCGCCTATCCGGCCGACGTGCCGGAACGCTGGCGCAGCCGGTTCGACTTCTTCTCCCGGTACGGCCAGCCCGCGTCCTCGCCCGAGTCCACCGCGGCGTTCAAGCAGCTGTCCTTCGGTCAGCGCTTCCGCCTGGGCTTCAACGGACCGGCGTTCTTCTTCGGCCCCATCTATTACGCGATCAAGGGACCGTGGCGGAAGGGCCTGAGTCTGCTCGGCATCGCCGTCGCGATCTCCCTCCTGATCGGCGTGATCGAGATCGCCTTCGACTTCACCTTCCCCAGCGCCTCCTTCTCGGTCGTCATCGGCCTGCTGTACTCGAGCGTCGCGAACTGGGCCTACTTCCTGCACGTCACCCGCGGCAGCACCAGCTGGAACCCGTTCGAGGGCATGCCGATGTTCCGCAAGAAGGCGTAGTCGCCGGACCGTCGAGCCGGCTACTGCTCGATCTTCGCGGCCAGGGCCAGGAGGTCCGCCTCACCGCCGGGGCGGGCCACGAGCTGCACGCCCTCGCCGTTGAAGGGCACCGTCATCGCGGGCCAGCCGACGAAGTTCCACAGGCTCGGGTACGGCGCGTAGGCGAGGCTGGGGATCGCGCTCGCGGCCCAGGGCAGTTCCGCGTAGGGCCGGGCGGGCGCGGGCCGGCGGGCGAGAGTGGGCGTGACGAGAACGTCGATCGCCTCGGCCGCGAAGAACCGTTCCATCGCGGATTCGACCCGGGCCGCGTCGGACGGGCGGACGAGGCCGCGCCGGGCGGCGGCCCGCCCGATCGCGGCGTGCCGTCGGGTGCGGGCCTGCAGGAGCATCGGATTCGCGCCCCGCGCGACGATGTCGTCGGCGTCGGTCGCGGCGGCGGCCGCCCAGCGTGCCAGGAGCGGAAGCGGCGACGCGGGGTACGGAACGGTCACCTCGCGGACCGGCACTCCGCGCTCGGCGAGCCGGTCGGCCGCGCCGCGGACCGCGCGGACGATCCCGCGAGAGGTGAAAGTGAGCGCCGTCGGGCGGTTCAGCCCGAGCCCCACGCGCAGCCCGGCTCCGTCGCCGACAGCGGCGAGTTCCGGCCGCCCGGCGAGGACGGACAGCCCCAGCGCCGCATCCTCGACGGTGCGCGTCATGGGCCCGTTCTCGGACATGCCGAACCAGTTCGTCGGCCCGAGCTGCGCGGGTACGACGCCCCGGCCCGGTTTGATCGCGACGATGCCGGTGCACGCGGCCGGGCCGCGCAGCGAGCCGAGGCCGTCGTTGCCGTGCGCGAGCGCGACGTGCCCGGCCGCGACCACGGCGGCGCTGCCGCCGGAACTCCCGCCGGCGGTCCGCCCGGGACGGTGCGGATTGCCCACGACTTCGCGGGCGTCGTCGGTCATGGCCCACAGGCACAGCTCCGGCACCCGGGTCAGCCCCACCACCACGGCGCCGGCGGCGCGCAGCCGCTTCACGACGGGGTGGTCGGTCTGCTCGATCGGCAGGCCCGCACCGCAGGCCTCCGAGACGCCGTCGAGGACGCGATGACCGGAGACGGCCACGTTGTCCTTGATGGCGATCGGCACGCCGGCCAGCGGCAGCGAGTAGCGGTCGGGCCGCGCGTCCACGGCGGCGGCCTCGGCGAGGGCCTCGTCGGGCCGCAGCACGCGCCATCCGTGCACGGTGGAATCGTCACCGATGCGGGCCAGCGCCTCCCGGGTGGCCTCGACGGCGGTGAGCCGCCCCGATCGCACCCGGTCCGCGGTGGCCGCAGCGGTGAGCAGGGTCATTCGCTGTAGACCTTGGGCTCCAGAATGCCGATGTAGGGCAGGTCGCGGTAGCGCTCGGCGTAGTCCAGGCCGTAGCCGACGACGAACTCGTTGGGGATGTCGAAGCCGACCCACTTGACGTCGACGTCCACGCGCACGGCGTCGGGCTTGCGCAGCAACGTGACGACCTCGAGCGAGCGGGGCTGCCGCGTCGCGAGGTTGCGCAGCAGCCAGCTCAGCGTGAGCCCGGAGTCGATGATGTCCTCCACGATGAGCACGTCGCGCCCGTTGATGTCCCGGTCGAGGTCCTTGAGGATCCGCACCACACCGGAGCTGGAGGTCGACGAGCCGTAGCTGGAGACCGCCATGAACTCGAGCTGCGTGGGCACGGGCAGCGCCCGGGCCAGGTCGGTCACGAACATGACCGCGCCCTTGAGCACCGTGATCAGCAGGAGGTCGGAGTCGCCCTCCTGGGAGCCGTACCGCTCCGCGATCTCGGCGGCGAGCTCGGCCGTCCGCTCCCTGATCTGATCCTCGGTCAGTACCACCGAGGCGATGTCTCCCGCGTACAAGTCACCCGTGCCGTTCACCACGCTCTCAGAATGCCACCTGTCCGGTGCACCTGCAGCCGCCGCCCCGCACTTCCGCCCGGGATCGCCGTCGGCCCCTGCCCGTGCCAGTCGGTGACGAGGGCGTCCACGGCCGCGAGATGCGCGCCGGTCAGTGCCCGCGCGCCGCGGCCGGCCAGCCAGGTGCGGAGCGCCCGGAAACGCAGGGCCGCAGGCAGTTCCGCGATGTCCTTCACCGCCAGGTCGGGGCCCGACGGTGCCGGCGCGAGCCCGTCCAGGGCGTCGTTGTCGGCCCGCAGGGACGCGGCGGTGCGCGCCAGGGACTCGGCCACTCCCCCGCCGAGGACGTCCTCCAGCAGGGGCAGGACCTCGGTGCGCACTCGCACGCGGGTGTACCGCGGGTCGAGGTTGTGGGGGTCCTCCCACGGCGTCAGGCCGAGCTCGGCGCACGCGGCCCGGGTCTCGGCGCGGCGTACGCCCAGCAGTGGCCGGCCGTAGGGCGCGGCCCACGGCGCCATCCCCGCCAGCGACCGGGCGCCGCTGCCGCGCCCGAGGCCGAGCAGCACCGTCTCCGCCTGGTCGTCGAGGGTGTGGCCGAGCAGGACCGGCAGGCCCTCCCGCGCGGCGTCGAGGGCCGCGTACCGGGCGGTCCGGGCCGCACCTTCGGGACCGCCGTCCCCGTCGACGGTGACCGGCAGCACCGCCGCGTGCCGCGCGCCGACGTCCCGCGCGAGCGCCGCAGCGCGCTCGGCCACCTCGGCGGAGCCGTCCTGCAGGCCGTGGTCGACGACGAGCGCGACGGTGTCCAGGCCCGCGGCGAGCGCCCCGGTGAGCAGCGCGAGCGAGTCCGCCCCGCCGGAGAGCGCCACGGCCACCGTCGGGCCGGATCCGTGGTCGTCGTGCCAGGCCCGGACGGCCCGGCGCACGCGCAGCGCCGACCGGCCGGGGCGGTTCACAGGACCCGCGCGATCCAGCGCGACGGATCGTCCAGCTCGTCGGGCAGCGGGAGCGTCTCCGGGCCGGTCCACACCCGGTTGAACCGCTCCATGCCCACCTCGGCGATCACGGCGTCGACGAACTTCTTGCCGCGCACGTACTGCGCGATCTTGGCGTCCATGCCCATCAGGGCACGGAGCAGCCGCTGGAACGGGTTCGACGGTGCCGCACGCCGCCGGTCGAAGGCGGCGCGGATCGTGCCGACGGTGGGGATCACGTCCGGGCCCGCGGCGTCCATGACGTGGTCGGCGTGGCCCTCGAGGAGAGTGCCCAGCATGAGCAGCCGCTCGACGGCGGCGAACTGCTCGGCGGGGGCCGCGATCTCGAGTACGCCGATGATGCCGCTGTGCCGCGCTCCGCCGGACAGGGCCCGCTGGGTGCGGGCGAGGAGGTCTCCGACGGAGCCCGCGCCGCCGACGCCGGCGAGCGCCGCGACGTTCTCGCGCATGTAGTCCCGCAGCCACGGGTTGGCACCGAACTGCACGCGGTGGGTGACCTCGTGCAGGCATACCCACATGCGGAAATCGTCGGGACGCAGCCTCAGCGCGCGTTCGACGGCCAGGACGTTGGGCACCACGAGGAGCAGCTCGCCGCCGGCGACTCCGAACGGGTCGTATTGCCCCAGAACCGAACCGGAGACCATGCCGAGCATGGCCCCGGCCTGCACGCCCGCGAGGCGGGCGCCGACACCCGGATGTCCGGCGTCCTCAGGCTCGATCAGCGCCTCCATCGACCGGGCGGCCGCGGACACCCACTCGCGGCGATCCACGGTGCGGGCGGGCGGCACGGCCCCCGGGGTGAGCAGACCGGTGACGGCGCGGACATGCTCCTCCGCCTGCGCGGCGTAGCCGAGGAGCTGATCGGCAGCGCGGTCGCGGGTGTAGGCGGTGGTGGCGGGGCCGTCCCCGAGCACGCTCGCGACCCGCCGTCCGGAGGCGGCCGCCAGTGCCCAATCGACCTGCGCGCGTACCGGCTTCGATCCCCGCATGGCGATCAGCGGCACCCGCAGCCGCGCAGCGCGGCGGTCACGGCGTCCATGGCGGGACGGGCCACGTCGACCGGCGTGCCCGAGGACATCAGGGTGAAGGTGAGCACGGCACCGTCGCGCCCGGTGACGTACCCGGCGAGCGTGGAGACGCCCGAGAGGCTGCCGGTCTTGGCGCGCACGTACCCCGCGCCGGGCCGGTTGACGGTGACGTACCGATCGGCCAGGGTGCCGGTGGCGGCCGCCACCGGCAGCAGATCGAGCAGGGGCCGCAGCTGCGGCTTGCCGGATCCGGCGGCGGCCGTGACGATCCCGTCCAGCACCTTCGCCGGAATGCGGTTGAGGTTCGACAGTCCGTCGACGTCGGAGAGCTCCACGCCGGTCATGTCGAAGCCGGCGTTGCGCAGCGTGTCGATCACCGCACGGGTGGAGCCGTCGAAGGACAGCGGCTGACCGGCGGCGGCCGCCACCTCCCGGCCGATGCTCTCGGCGAGCACGTTGTCGGAGTGCACGAGGGCGTCGTGCAGGCGGGTGCTGAGCGGCGCACTGCGAACGGCGGCGAGCTGCGCGGCCCCCTGCGGCGCGCGTCCCGCGGCGACCGCGGTCGGCGGCAGGCCGAGGGCGGTGGCGAGCGCCTGACCGGCGGCGAGCGCGGGGTCGTCGACGCGCGGCGAGTAGTCCTCGCCGGGACGGATGCGGCCCGAGTCGGCGATGAGCGGGGAGAGGGGCGTGATGTCGCCGCCCGCGATGTCGGCGCGCTCCCAGCCCCGGGCGAAGTCCGGGCCGGTGAACAGCGAGGTGTCGACGACGATGCGGGTGACGGGCGGGACCGCCCGACGGAGCTGGGTCGCCAGATCGGCGATCTTCGGCGCATCGGTGAAGATCGAGCTGGTGCCGGCACGGAGCGTGGGATCTCCGGCGCCGACCAGGACCGCCTCCCCCGGCGCGGCGCCCGCGACGACGGTGGTGGTGATCCGCTTGTCGGCGGGGAGCGTCAGCAGCGCGGCGGCCGCCGTGAGCACCTTCGTCGTGGAGGCGGGGATCCGCGGGCGTGCCGCGTCGCGCTGCCACAGCACCTGCCCGGTACCGGCATCGGCGATCACCCCGGTGAAATCGCCCAGGTCGGGATTGCGCAGCGCGGCGGCGATCTGCGTGGTCACGCCGGCCGCAGTGGGGGCGTCCGCGGACGTCACCGCAGCGATCGCCGGCGTGTAGGCGACCTCCGCCGGACGCGGGGGCACCTTCTCCGCCAGGTCCTTGTGATCGCGGTAGACGCCCCAGCCGAGGGCGGCCGCGACGGCGCCGACGACGACCAACGCCAGCACGATCACGGTGATCGCGAGGCGCAGAAGAGTCCGTCGGATCCGCGAGCGTCGCACCGTACCACCCTAACGGCAACCCGACACGGGTATCCTCGGCGTGCATGGTTGACGCGAGCGAAGGGAAACAATGAGCGTCGAATTCGAGGTCACCGTCGAGATCGCCAAGGGCTCGCGGAACAAGTACGAGGTGGACCACAAGACCGGTCGCCTCAAGCTGGACCGCTACCTGTACACGTCGTTCGGCTACCCCACCGACTACGGCTACATCGAGGACACCCTGGGCGAGGACGGCGATCCGCTGGACGCGCTGGTCCTGCTGCAGGAATCGGTGATCCCCGGCGCCCTGGTCGACTGCCGCGCCATCGGCATGTTCAAGATGGAGGACGAGAAGGGCGGCGACGACAAGGTGCTCGTCGTTCCGGCCGGCGATCCCCGCTGGGACTCCGTGCAGGACATCGGCGACATCGACAAGTTCGAGCTGGACGCCATCGAGCACTTCTTCGTGCACTACAAGGACCTCGAGCCCGGCAAGTTCGTCAAGGGCTCGTCCTGGGTGGGCAAGAAGGAGGCCGAGGAGGAGATCGCTCGTTCGGTCGCCCGCGCCGAGACCGCAGGGTCCGACGCGCACTGACACCGGTACGACGAAGCGGCGGCGAGGTTCTCCTCGCCGCCGCTTCGTCCGTCTCGGGGTCCCGCCTACAGCTTGGCGGCCACCCGCTTGACGACCTCGTCGAAGGTCGCCGTGTCGACGGTGCCGTCGGCACCGGGGTTGGCGTTCACCATCGCCAGCACGCCGTTCTTGGTGAAATAGGCGGACGCCGAGTGCGCCGTCTGCCCGCCCGCAACGCGGGAGATCTCGAAGACGAAGCCCTGGGCCCCGTTGACTCCGGCGGGCAACTCCTTGCGGGTGGTGGTCTGCTTGAGCGAGTCACCGAACGTGATCGAGCCGCATTCGCCGGTCCCGGCGGCCTCGAACAGCGACAACCGCGCCGAGTTCGGCAGCAGCGTCACTCCGTACCGCACGGTCTTGTCCTTGGACAGGCTCTGCTGCGTGCCGAACTTGATGGTCTCGAGCATCTCCTGCTGCGCGGCGACGTTCTTGTCCTTACACGATGCAGGCGTGATCGCCGCCGCCTGGACCTGGCCGACCGCCTGCATCGCGGACTGGAAGGCGGCATCGTCCGGCACGGTGGCCACCGTCAACCCCGCCGGCGCGTCCGCCTGCGTGAGGGTCTTCGCGGGATCGACGGGCGGGGCCGACGGCTCCTGCGACGACGGCGCGGAATTCCCGGAGCCGCCACCGCACGCGGTGAGTGCGAGGCCCACCGCGGCGGTCACCGCAACGATGCTGAGAGAACGGGTCAGGTCACTGCGGCGCAACGGCTTTCTCCTGCCGATCGGGTACCGGATCGGGCTAGACCTTACCGAATCCCCGGAGGAACGCCGCGGCGAAGGCGGGGTAGTCGCCCGCGGCGATCGCCCGGCGCGCCGCGGCGGCCAGGGAGACGAAGAAGTGCTCGTTGTGCAGCGTGCACAGCGTCACCGCGAGGCCCTCGTTGGCGACGAGGAGGTGATGCACGTAGGCACGGGTGAAGGCGTCGGCACGGTTGGTTCCGCCCGGTCGGCTCGCCGACGGGTCCAGCGGCCGGAAGTCGGCGCGCAGGGCGGGATCCGTCATGTCCAGGACGCCCGTCGAGGTGTAGACGCGCCCCTCGGCGCCCGCGCGGGCCGGCACGGTGCCGTCGAGGAGGTCCACGCCCGCCTCGATCGCGGCCAGCAGGTCGGCGGGACCTTCGACGCCCGCGAGGTACCGCGGCCGGTCGGCGTCCAGCTCGCCGAGGGCGGCGCGCAGCGCCGAGGCGTCCCGCGCCGGCGTGCCGACGGCCTCGATCCGGTAGCCGCCGAAGCCCAGTCCGCCGGCCCGACGGTCCTCTGCTCCCAGGCTCCGCAGACCGCGCGCGGCGGACCGCCGGCGCTCGGGGTCCGAGCCACCCGTCACCACGGCCCACAGCGACAGCGCGTCGTGCCGGTCCGCGGTCTGCCAGGCGTGCTCGGCGAGCGCGCGGCGCGCCCAGCGCTCGGTGCGCGCGGGGTCGGCCGGATCGGCCAGTGCGAAGGTGATGTCGAAGCCCATGCGGTGCGCCAGGCGGACCGTCTCCTCGGGGTCCCAGCGGTGTGGCGAGCCGTCGAGGCGGCCGCGGAAGGCGATGCCCTCGTCGGTGATCCGCGTCTTGCGCTGCTCGGCGACGGCACCGATGCCGGTGTCGCCGATGGTGGGCGCGGACCACGCCATGGCCGCGCCGACACCGCCGGCGCCCTCGATCACGTCCGGTCCGGGCTGCAGGTACAGCTCGTGCAGGTCCACGACGAGCGCCGTGGCGCCGAGGTCCGTGAGCTCACGCGGGGTGAGTCCGGCGATCGCGCCG
This sequence comes from Tsukamurella sputi, assembly GCF_007858445.1. Classification (GTDB taxonomy): domain Bacteria; phylum Actinomycetota; class Actinomycetes; order Mycobacteriales; family Mycobacteriaceae; genus Tsukamurella; species Tsukamurella sputi. The sequence continues at coordinate 67,668 of NZ_VIGV01000008.1, forward strand.
CGGCTCGCCACGGGCAGATATGCGGGCGTCTCGATCTCGCCGCGCGGCACCACCATCCGGCCCGCTCGCGAGCCGCCGGCGCCGGTGGCCTCGACGGAGAACCGCACGGGATCCGTGGTGCCGGAGGCGCGCAGGCGGGTGTTGCCCGCGATCGCGCGGTAACCGGTGCGCAGTTCGGCGAGCTCGGCGGCGAGAGCGGCGTTCTGTTCCCGCAGTTCGTCGATCTCGGAACGGGACGCCGCCACCGGTGCGGCCGGGGGAACCGCGGGTACCTCGGCCACGGGCATCCCGGCTGCGGGGGCCGAGGCCGCGGGGACGGGGCCCGTGGGCGGTTCGGTCACGATCTCCTCCGTGGGTACGGTGCCGGCCACCGATTCCGCGGCGGCACTGATCTCAGCGGCCTCGATCGTCTCAGGGCTCGCAGCCGCACCGGGTTCCGGGGTGGTCGCCTCGACCCCGGCCGCGGTGCGCAACGGCACCGATTTCCAGAACAGCACCAGCACCAGCCCGATGGCGGCCAGGATGGTCACGGCGAGGAAGACCACGTCCATCGAGTCGGCGAAGCCCGACTTGAGCGGATGGACGAGGGTGTCGGGGAGCTTCTGCAGCGCGGAGGTGTCGGACATGATGCCGCTCACGGCGCTCGAGTCGCCGTGGATGAGCTTCGCGGCGAAATCCTGTGCCGCGGGACCCTCGTGGCCGGCCGCGGCGCGCTGCAGGGCGGCGGTGTACTCCGGGTCCTTCGCGGCGTCGCTCATGCGGGTGGTCATCTTGTGCGGCATCTGCGAGAAGAGCACCGAGAGGAAGACCGCGACGCCGAGGGTGCCGCCGATCTGCCGGAAGAAGGTGGCTGCTGCGGTGGAGACGCCCATGTCGCGCGGCGGCAAGATGTTCTGCAGCGCCAGGGTCAGGGGCTGCATCAGGTTGCCGAGGCCGAAGCCGATCACGGCCGCGCCGCCCATGACCCAGCCGATCTCGACGTCGGCGCTGATGTAGTGCATGCCGAACATGCCCGCCGTGAGCAGCACCGCGCCGATGATCGGGAAGATCCGGTAGCGCCCCGTCCTCGAGATCATCTGGCCGGCCAGGATCGATCCGAGCATGAGGCCGGCCACCATCGGCAGCATGAGGAAACCCGCCTTGGTGGGGCTGGCGCCGCGGACCACCTGGAAGTACTGGGGCAGCAGCGAGATGCCGCCGAACATGGCGGCGCCGACGACCATCGAGATGAGCACGCCCTGCGCGAAGATGACGTTCTTGAAGATGCGCAGCGGGATGATCGCGTCCTCGCCCATCAGCTTCTCGATCCCGATGAACGCGAGGACGCCGACCGCGCCGATGGCGTAGCAGGCGATCGCCTTGGTGGAACCCCAGCCCCACTCCTGGCCCTGCTCGGCCACGATCAGCAGCGGGACCAGTCCGACGGACAGCGCGACGGCACCGAACCAGTCGATGCGCACCCCCTCGCGGCGCGTGTGCGGCAGCCGCAGGACGCGGAAGACCACGGCCAGCGCGACGATGCCGATCGGGACGTTCACCAGGAAGACCCAGCGCCAGCCGGAGATGCCGAGGATGCTGTCCGCGCCGGAGAAGAGGCCGCCGAGCACGGGGCCGAGCACGGAGCTGGTGCCGAAGACGGCCAGGAAGTAGCCCTGGTACTTGGCCCGCTCGCGCGGCGGCACGATGTCTCCGATGATGGTCAGCGCCAGCGACATCAGGCCGCCGGCGCCGAGGCCCTGCACCGCGCGGAAGGCGGCGAGTTCGTACATCGAGGTGGCGGTACTGCACAGCAGCGAGCCGATCACGAAGACCGTGATGGCGAACATGAAGAAGGGCTTGCGGCCGTAGATGTCCGAGAGCTTGCCGTACAGCGGGGTGACGATCGTCGACGTGATGAGGTACGCCGTGGTCACCCACGCTTGCAGCTTGTAGCCGTTGAGGTCGTCGGCGATGGTCCGGATCGCGGTGGAGACGATCGTCTGGTCCAGTGCCGCGAGGAACATGCCCGTCATCAGGCCGGACAGGATGTAGAGGATCTGCTTGTGCGTGAGGCCGGCGCCCGCTACTTCCTGCCGGTCCAGCGTCGCGGCGGTCATTCGCCGTCCCGCATCAGCTTGAGGGCCTGCTCGAACTGTTGGAGCGCCCGGTTCCCCAGGATCACGAACTGGTCGATCTCCTCGTCGGTCCACTCCTCCATGAGCGGCCGCAGCTTCTCGTTGCGCTGCCGGCGGATGAAGTCGACCTTCGCGCGGCCCGCATCGGTGGCCGAAACGAGCGCGGCGCGCCGATCGGACGGATCGGCGGTGCGCTCCGCGTAGCCCTGGTTGGTGAGGGTGGTGACGTACCGGCTCGCCGTCGACGGGTCCGTGTGGATCTGTTCGGCGAGGACCGACGAGCGCATCGGGCCGCCCTTCACGAGCGCGAACAACGCCGTGTACGCCGCCAGCTCGACGCCGTCCGGCGCCACCGCGTGCCGGGTCATCACCGCGTGCCGCTCCTTGAGCCGAGTGAGTTCGGCGATCACGCCGACGATCCCCTCGATCCGCTCCGCACGTTCCTCGTCCGTCATCACGCCTCCGCAGGTCCCGTCCGACCACAGCGCCGTGTTCGGACATGCAAAACTACGTGCAGCCTACAACTATTAGGATTGCGAGTCGACTCGGGCGAACCGGCCTATGCCGCCGATGTCGTGACGATTCTGGCACCCGTCAGCGCCACGAGCGCAGCGAAGTCCGTGCGGAAGAGGGTGTCGTGCGTGCCCGCCGCGGCGAACAGGTCCGGGTACGCGGCAAGCGACTCGTCGATCACCGTGACCAGCGGCGACGGGTGTCCCACGGGCGAGACCCCGCCGATGACCTGGCCGGTGGCGGCGAGCACCTCGTCGGGCGTCGCGCGGGAGATCCGGTCGTGACCGAGCCGCTCGGCGAGTCCTGCGGTGTCCACGCGATGACGTCCGCTGGACAGCACGAGCAGAGGTGCCCCGTCGGCCAGGAAGACGAGACTGTTGGCGATCGCGCCCACCTCGCATCCCAGCGCCGCCGCTGCCTCGGCGGCCGTCTTCGCACCGTCGGGCACGTGCCGGATGGTGTCGGGATGCCCGGCGGCGAGGAGCGCGGCGCGGACGGATTCGGTGCGGGCGGAGTACTGCTCGGTCACACCGCTCAGTATGCCCGGCGTCCCGTCCCGCTCAGGCCGCGAGGAGGCCCGCGATGAGGTCCTTGGTGCGGGCCCCGCCCACGGGGCGCAGCACGACGGCATCCGCGACCTCGGCCGCGTAGACATCCTCGATGAGGGAGCGCAGGCCCGACGGGGTGCCCACGTAGGTGATGCCCTGTGCCGCGGCCCCGCTCGGGGCGTAGCTCGCGCGGGCGTCCGCCGCCCGCTCGTCGATCACCACGTCGACCTCGAGCGCGACCGCGGCCGGCTCCCGCCCGGCACGCTCGGCCTCGGCCCGCAGGTAGCCGCGCTCGCGCTGCGCGAGGCGCAGGTCGGCGGCGCGCACCCGAGTCAGGTTCGCGGACGCGGGCTCACCGTCGACGGTGACCACGAGTGCGGGGCGGGAGACGGTCATGACGCTTCCTCTTTTCGGACGGTTGCACTACTTCTGGCGGGCAGAGAGGTCTTCCAGGGCGCGCACCAGGCGGCGCACGTCGTTCTCACCGGTGCCGAGGCCGATGCTGGCGCGGACGGCACCGTCGTAGCATCCCAACCGGTTAACGACGGGATGGGCGCAGAACTTCCCGTCGCGCACGCCGATCCCGTACTCGGACGACAGGAACTCCGCGACCTCGCGGGGCGCGCGGCCTTCGACGGTGAAGGCGACGATGCCCACGCGCTCGGTGGAATCGGCCCAGATCTTGAGGGTGCGGACACCGTCGATGCGCTCGAGCGAGGTCAGCAGCAGGTCGGTGAGGAATCGCTCGTGCCGGGCGATGGCGTCCTCGCCGAGGCGCGCGATGGCCTCGCACGCGGCGCCGATGGCGACAGCGCCCAGCACGTTGGGCGAGCCGGCCTCGTGCCGCGCGGGGCCCGTGTGCCACGCGACCTCCACCGTCTTCGCGACGGGCGTACCGATCACTTCGTAGCTGGCCCCGCCGCCGCAGCGCACGGGCTCGGCCTCGTCGAACCAATCGGCGCGGCCGACGAGCACACCGGAGCCGAAGGGCGCGTAGAGCTTGTGCCCGGAGAAGGCCAGGTAGTCGACGCCGCTCTCGCGCAGCGAGATCCGACGGTGCGGGACCAGCTGCGCGCCGTCGACCGCGATGCGCGCGCCGTGCCGGTGGGCCAGCGCCGCGAGCCGGCGGATCGGCAGCACCTCCCCCGTGACGTTGGACGCGCCGGTCACGCTGACCAGCGCGGCGGGGCGGCTGCTCAGCTCCTTCTCCAGCACCTCGAGGGTGCCCTCGATCGACAGCGGCGCGGAGATCACACGGGCGCCGATCTTCTTCCACGGCAGCAGGTTCGCATGGTGCTCGCAGTCGAGGACCACGACCTCGCCGGGCACGCAGGCCGCTAGGAGGTTGATCGAATCGGTGGTGTTGCCGGTGAAGATGACGTGGTCGTCGGCGCGCGCACCCACGAACTCGGCGACGATCTCGCGGGCCTGCTCGTAGCGGGAGGTGGAGCGCTGCGAGAGGTGGCCGGCGCCGCGGTGCACGCTCGCGTACTCGCCGAGCGCCTCCTGCACCGCGTTCTGCACCTCGATCAGGGCCGGAGCGCTGGCCGCGTAGTCGAAGTTGGCGTACCGGACGGTGGCCCCGTCGCGGAGCGGTGCGTACTCGTCGGCGCCGGTGACGGCGGCGAGGGGACCGAGGGCGACCGGCGTGCTGCGGACGGTGGGGGTGAGGCAGACGGCGGTGCGCTCGGTGGTGGCGATGCTCATGAGAGTCCTTCAACGTGTTGAGGACGCGCCACACCGACGACAGCGGTGCGGCGAATCCGCGCTTGCCGCACTCGTTCGGTGCGGCCAGGTCGTCACCCGGAGCACCCCACCGCGGAGGAGGGTTGCCGACCAGCGAGCCGGGGCTTGTCGCTGGCACTCATGACCTGCGTCGAGAATGCCCTGCCTCCCCGCCCGTCGTCAAGGTTCGAATCATCGTGCTGCCGAATTCCCGGTCGTGAGAACCCTCACCTTTTCTGGATCGAGTCCAGATTACGGCTAGGGTGGGTGGCGTTCGAGAGCGAAACGCCCTCGACAGTCGATCTCCAAGGAGGCACGATGTCGAACCCGATCACCAGTACCCTGTCCGAGGAGTCCCAGAAGATCGCCGGCGATGCGCTGCAGGCCTCGCTCGTCGACCTCATCGACCTGAGCCTGATCGCGAAGCAGGCGCACTGGAACGTCGTCGGGTCGCAGTTCCGCTCCGTCCACCTGCAGCTGGACGAGCTCGTCACCGATTCCCGCACCTTCGTCGACGAGGTCGCCGAACGCGCCGCCGCGATCGGCGTGAGCCCCGACGGCCGCGCCGAGACCGTCGCGAAGACCGCGTCGACCGTCGGCTTCGACGAGGGTTGGCAGAAGGACGGCAGGGTCGTCGGCGCGATCGTCGCCAACCTCGCCGCTGTGGTGAAAGCCCTGCGCGCCCGTATCGACGCCACCGAGTCGGCGGACCCCGTCACGCAGGACCTACTCATCGCCATCACGGCCCGACTCGAGCAACTGCACTGGATGTGGCAGGCACAGCAGGCCTGATTCCCCGGTGCACGAGTCCGCGGTGCGGCGCCGAATCGTTCGGCGCCGCACCGCGGCCTACTGCCCCTTCACGTTGACGATCTGGCGCAGGACTGCACGCACTGTGACGAGGTCGTCGGCATCGGCCATGACCCTGTCGATCGGCTTGTACGCCTGCGGGATCTCGTCGACGAAGTCGGCACTGTCGCGGAACTCGATGCCCACCATAGCCTCCCGCAGCTGCTCGTGCGTGAACGCCTTCCGTGCCGCGGACCGGGAGTACTCCCTGCCCGCGCCGTGCGGCGAACTGTTGAGCGACGGCGGGTAGCCCTTCCCCTCGACGATGTACGACGCCGTCCCCATCGAGCCGGGGATGAGGCCGAGCTTGCCCTCGGTGGCCTCGATCGCGCCTTTACGGGACACCCACACCTCCTTACCGAAGTGCTTCTCGCGCTTGGTGAAGTTGTGGTGACAGTTGATCCGCTCAGCCTCGACCACGGGCGTTCCCACCCACTCGCCGACCTGCCGGATCACCCGGTCCATCATCTCCTCACGATTGAGCAGTGCGAAGTGCTGAGCCCACTTCAGCTCCGCGATGTACCTGCGGAACTCGGGCGTGCCCTCCACGAGGTAGGCCAGATCCGGATCCGGCAGCTCGATCCACCACTGCTTGCAGAGGCGGGCCGCGACGGCGATGTGGTGCTGGGCGATCTTGTTGCCCACGCCACGGGAGCCGGAGTGCAAGAAGGCCCACACGGTGTCGTCCTCGTCGAGACTGATCTCGATGAAGTGGTTGCCGCCGCCGAGGGTGCCCAACTGCAGGGCCCAGTTGCCGGCGTACTGCACCGGGTCGAACTCCGCGCGCTCCGCGAGCGCTTCCAGCTCCGCGATCCGCGGCTCCGCCGTGGCCACGACCTTCTTGTTGTAACGGCCGGGCGACAACGGAATCGCTCGCTCGATCGCCTCGCGGACCGTCGAACGGTCCTCGGGCAGATCGTTCTTCGTGAACTGCGTACGGACCGCGATCATGCCGCAGCCGATATCGACGCCGACCGCCGCAGGGATCACGGCGCCGAGGCTCGGAATGACCGAGCCGACGGTCGCACCTTTACCCAAGTGAGCGTCAGGCATCAGCGCGATGTGCGGGTAGATGAACGGCAGCTTCGCCGTGGTGATCGCCTGCTCGCGGGTCTTCTCGTCCAGAATGGACGCCCACGAGACCAAGGACTTACTGATCTTCTCCATGTCTTTCTCGTCTCGATGTGATGGTCACCGGTCCGAGAAGCCATGCGCATGACGCATGGGCACCGGGCCGGCGGTGGAGCGACGGCCCGGGTTGCCGCAGGTTACGCGGGCACACCGAACCGGCGGCAGTAGCACTGCCGCAGCGATTCGGGGAGTTTCCGCATATCCATGTCCAGCAGGCTATTCGACTGCAATGAAGCCGTCCAGATGTTTTCCGGGCCGCGACTCCACCCTCGAGGCTCGTTCAACGACTGCCCCGACATCTACGCGCCGCGGTTCGCACCATCGCAGTCCGGAACCGCATCTTCGAGACAGGCGCCCGGAAAGCCCGGAGCCGGAAGCCAGTCGGCGAAGAGGGCCGCTATGCGGTCGCGCTCATCGGTCGTCGGCAATATCAGGTCGGCGCCACCGTCGTACGGATGATGCACCCAGGTCGCGTTCGCATCGGTGATCATGACGCCGCTGACCACCTCGTCGGCGACGAAGCGCAGCAGGCGCCGCACCTCATCGGCATCCCGCCGGACGATGGTGAGGTAGTGGTGGGTCCAGATCCGGTACTCCTCGCCCTCGTCGTCCTCGGTGAAGCTGCGCCACAGGCGCGGCCGCGGGAGCAGACCGACGAGGGCGGCGGACCGTCGAACCGGCCGGGCGATGGAGGAGTACGAGGACGTGATCACCCACAGGTCGTTCGCACCTGCCCGCAATGCGTCGAGTTCGGCCAGGTAGCGGGTGAGCATCACGGCGTACTCGGCCTCGGTGTCCGGGTACTGCTTGCTCTCCGGCAGGCTGTGCAGCCGCACCCAGCGCTCGTGGCACGTCGCCCGAAGCCAGTGTGCGTACGGCAGTCCGGTGCCCGTGTTCCGCGTCCAGGCCGCGTCGAACGCGGCGACCTCCGACGGAGTGGGGCGCCGGACGGCCCCGGGTTCACTCATCGGGTCCGCTCCAGTCGACGTCTTCGACCGCCGGCAGCTGGAGCGGGCCGCTGCCGTAGGAGTAGATCTCGAGGCTCGCGAGGTAGCCGTCGAGCAGGAACACGATCATTCCGCCCAACGGTACGTCCCCGTCGCCGGGGATCTCTGCGCCCACCGGGAGCGGACTCGGCGCGGCGGCGGGCGACAACACACGGTCCGCCACAAGATCGACCGTGCCGCAGCCACAGCCGCAGGAGTGCTCCGGGTTCACACGGAGGGTCGCAAACTGGGCGCGGAGCTCGTCGACGCCGGGAAAGTCGAAGGACAGGAAACCGTCGAGGATCGCCCGCTCACGATCGGTGAGCGGACGCAGACTCGTGGGCGCGGGCGGTTCCATGAGCTGCACGGTAGATCGGCCCGTGATTGCGGCGCCAGTGGTTTCACCGGCGAATACCCCGTTGATCTCGCGCGCGCAGCGACCTAGCCTCGACCACATGCCGCTCGTACACCGCGCTGTCGCTTCTCTGCAGCTCAGCGGGGATACCCTCGACCCGCTGGTTATCACCCGGATACTCGGCACCCCGCCGACGCAGTCCTACGCGCGGGGTGGCCTCGTCCCGACCGGACACGGAGCCCGGAACGCCCGGTTCGGCCTGTGCTCCCTCGGAGCCGAGGACACCGAGCCCGCCGACATCGATACGCAAGTGGCACAGCTGCTGAGCGGACTCCCCGCCGATCTCGGCGCCTGGCGCGAGCTGTCCGATCGATACGCCCCCGCCTGTTCTGCGGATGGTTCCTACACGGCGGGAACGAGAGCGTAGTCCTCTCCGCGACCACGCTCGGCGCACTCGGCGAACGAGGCATCTCCCTCGACCTCGACATCTACAGTGCGCCGCAGCGATTCAACAACCCCGGGTGATTCGTCAGCAGTGCCGATCGGCTCGTGCCGAGCACGTCTAGGGTGGGCGAATGGCATTGCTGGAGGTCATCGCGCTCGACGCCCGGGACGCCGTCGCCGCGCAGGAGGGCGGGGCGGACCGGCTGGAACTCGTCGCCGACATGGCGGCCGACGGGCTGAGCCCGTTGCCCGGCGTTGTGGCCGAGGTACTCGCGGCGACGGATCTGCCCGTGCGCGTGATGATCCGGCTCGCCGACGGGTTCCGCCCAGGAGACCTGAACGCACTGGTGCGGCGCACCGTCGAGCTGAGAAACGCAGGGGCACAGGAGTTCGTCTTCGGCTTCCTCATGCCTGACGGCGCCGTTGACCTGCCGGTAGTCACACGCATCGTCGACGAGCTGGACGGCGCCCCGTGGACCTTTCACCGCGCGATCGATCACTGCGCGGACCGGGCGGCGCTGCGGGCCGCGGTGGCGGAGCTGCCGGGGCTCGACGGATTCCTCACCGCGGGCGCAGCCTCCGGGGTCGATGACGGCATCGCCACGCTGATCGCGGAAGCTACCGGACCGCAACGGGTCCTGGCCGGCGGCGGCCTGCGACTGACTCACGTGCCGAGACTCCGGGCCGCAGGCATCGACGCCTTCCACATCGGCAGCGGCGCCCGGCCGCACGGCTGGGAATCGCCGGTCTCGGCGGAGGCGGTCCGTCTGTGGCACACCGCCGTCGACGTGCCGATCCGCTGATCAGCCGAGGGCGCGGTCCAGGTCGGCGATGAGGTCGTCGACGTTCTCCAGTCCCACGGACAGGCGCAGCATCGAGTCGGTGAGCCCGATCTTCGCGCGACCCTCCGGCCCCGTGGCGCGGTGTGTCGTGGTGGCGGGGTGCGTGATGAGCGACTTGGCATCGCCGAAGTTGTTGGAGATGTCGATGACCTGCAGGCGGTTGAGGAATTCGAAGGCACGCGCCTTGCCGGACGCCGACGCGGAATCCGCCAGCTCCAGCGTGATCACGGTGCCACCGGCCTTCATCTGCCGCTTGGCGAGCTCGTGCTGTGGATGCGAGGGCAGGAAGGGGAAGAGCACCTTCGACACCCGCGGGTCGGCGTCCAGGAACTCGGCGACCTTCTGCGCGTTGGCGCTCACCCGCTCCGCCCGCAGATCCAGCGTCTCGAGCGCCTTGAGCAGCACCCAGGCGTTGAACGGCGCCATCGCCGGGCCGGTGTGTCGCATCAGCTGCTTCACGGGGCCGTCGATGTAGTCCTCGCGGCCGAGGATGGCCCCGCCCATGACCCGGCCCTGGCCGTCCATGGTCTTGGTGGACGAGTGCACGATCACGTCGGCGCCCATGCCGAACGAATCCTGGTAGCCGACCGGCGTGAATCCCGCGTCGAGCACGACCTGCGCGCCGGCGGCGTGCGCCAGGTCGGCGACGGCCCGCACATCGACAAGGCCCTGCATGGGGTTCGCGGGGGTCTCGAAGAACACCGCTTGAGTCGGCTGCGACAGCGCCGCCTCCCACTGGGCCAGGTCCTCGCCGTCCACGAAGACGGTTTCGATCCCCCAGCGCGGCAGGATCTCGTTGCACACCACGTAGCAGGAGCCGAACAGCGAACGCGCGGCGACGAGCCGATCCCCCGCCTGCAGCAGCGCGCCGAGCGCGGTGAACACGGCCGACATGCCGGAGGCTGTCGCGAAGCACGCCTCGGCGCCCTCCAGGAGACGGAGGCGCTCCTGGAACATGGCCACCGTCGGGTTGCCGTAGCGCGAGTAGACGAACCGGTCGATGTCGCCGTTGAAGGCGGCTTCGGCGGCCTCGGCGTTCTCGTAGGTGTAACCCGAGTTGAGGAAGAGGGCCTCGGAGGTCTCCTCGTAGTTCGTGCGCAGGACCCCGCCGCGCACGGCGTAGGTCTCGGGCCGCAGACCGTCGGGCAGGTGGCTGAACTCCATGGGACGAAAGTCTAGAACTGCCGCCAGGGCAGGCCGTCGGCGCGCCAGCCCGCGACGCCGCGATGCCCGAATGCGTCGATCGGCCCCTCGAAGCCGTCGAGCACGTTGTAGGCGCGCGCCACACCCGCCGCGGTGGCGGCCTCCGCGGCGCCGATCGACCGCTGTCCGGACCGGCAGATGAACGCGACGGGGGTCTCGTCGGTGACCCCCTTGGACCGCAACTGATCGACGAAGTGGGGGTTGAGCGCACCGTCGGGGTAGCGCTGCCACTCGACGAGCACCGGATTGCGCCCGACCTGGGACAGTTCGGGGATGCCGACGTAGTTCCACTCGGCCTCGGTCCGGCAGTCGACGAGGATCGCGGCGGGGTCCTGCTGGAGCAGTTCCCAGGCCTCGCGCGGGGTCAGGTCTCCTGCGTAGCTCACGAGCACTTCTTCCATTTGCCGTCTTCGCGGACGAACTTCGCCTGCTCGGTGCGCTCGCCCGCCTTCTCGTACTTCACCGTCAGCTCGGCGGACGCGGAGTCGCCGTTCACGGTGAGGTTCTTCACGCCCTTCTCGTCGAGCGATGCCTCGCCGTCCTTCTCGACGGCAGCCTTGCGCGCGTCGGTGAAGCCCGCCTCCTTCGGGAAGTCGGCGGCGGCGCGGTCCTTCGCACAGGTGTTGGCGACCAGGTCCGAATACCGCCCCTTGTTCAGGGCGCCGTAGTACTGGCCGATGGTGACCTGCACCTGCGCGGAGTCGCTGAGCCGCTCGTCCGATGGGCGGATGGCGTTCCACGTGAGAACGCCGCCGATCAGCAGGACCGCGACCACGAGGGCGATGATGAACGGCGTGGCCGTGGTGCGGCGCTCGGGCGGCGGTCCGGCGGGGCTCTTGTCTGCGCTCACTGAAGTCTCTACCCTCTGCTACTAGAACACGTTCCAGTTCCTGGGGCGGGTGGAATCCGCCACCCGCACTAGGAACAGTTGATAAGTCCGCACTAACCTGGTGGGGAACTTCAACCGCGTATGCAGACAAGGTAGCCGACTTCACATGACCGAACAGAACCGCCCGTTGCGCGTCGCGATCGTGGGCGCGGGCCCCGCAGGTATCTATGCGGCAGACGCACTCATGAAGTCCGACGAGGCGAAGGACCCCGGCGTCAGCATCGATCTCTTCGAGAAGATGCCCGCCCCGTTCGGCCTGATCCGGTACGGCGTCGCGCCTGATCATCCGCGGATCAAGGGCATCATCACGGCCCTGCACAAGGTGCTCGACAAGCCGCAGGTCCGCCTGCTGGGCAACCTCGATTTCGGCAAGGACTTCACCCTCGAGGACGTCCGCCGCCACTACGACGCGGTGATCTTCTCCACCGGCGCCGTCGCGGACCGCAATCTGGAGATCCCCGGCATTGACCTGGACGGCAGCTACGGCGCCGCCGAGTTCGTGGCCTGGTACGACGGGCATCCGGACTTCTCCCGCGAGTGGCCGCTCACCGAGGAGAAGGTCGCGGTCCTGGGTGTGGGCAACGTCGGCCTGGACGTCGCCCGCGTGCTGGCCAAGACCGCCGACGAGCTGCTCCCGACGGAGATCCCGCCGAACGTCTACGAGGGCCTCAAGCTCAACAAGGCCAAGGAGGTGCACGTCTTCGGCCGCCGCGGTCCCGCACAGGTGAAGTTCACCCCGCTGGAGCTCAAGGAGCTGGACCACTCGCAGACCATCGAGGTGGTCGTGAACCCCGAGGACATCGAGTACGACGAGGGTTCGGCCAAGGCCCGCCGCGAGTCGAAGATCACCGATCAGGTCGCCACGATCCTCGAGAACTACGCGATCCGCGAGCCCAACAACCGGCCGCACAAGCTCTTCATCCACCTCTTCGAGTCGCCCGTCGAGATCCTGGGCGAGAACGGCAAGGTCACGGGCCTGCGCACCGAGCGCACCGAGCTCGACGGCACGGGCAACGTCCGCGGCACCGGCAAGTTCACCGACTGGGAGATCGGCGCCGTCTACCGCGCCGTCGGCTACCTCTCGAACGACCTGCCGGAGATCCCCTTCGACGACCAGGCCGGCGTCATCCCCAACGAGGCCGGCCGCGTCATCGACGCAGGTCAGCACATCACCGGCGTGTACACCACCGGATGGATCAAGCGCGGCCCCGTCGGTCTCATCGGCCACACCAAGGGCGACGCCAACGAGACCATCGCCTGCCTCCTGGAGGACTTCCACGCCGGCAAGCTCAACGCCCCGTCGGACCCGTCCACCGAGGGCGTCACCAACTGGCTGGACGACCACGACACCCCGTACACCACCTGGGACGGCTGGTACCGCCTCGACGAGCACGAGCGCAGCCTGGGCGAGGCCGAGGGCCGCGAGCGCGTGAAGGTCGTCGAGCGCGACGACATGCTCGCCGCTTCGGAGCCCCACAAGGTCGCGCAGGACTAGTTCCGCTCCCCCGTACGACAGTGCCGCCGTCCCGACTTTCGGGGCGGCGGCGCTTTTCGCTCAGGGTGATTGTAATTCCGGCTCAGAGCATCTCAGTCGCGATGAGTACGCCGATGACGATCAGGACCGCAGCGGTGAGCAGGTTCGCGAAACGGTCGACCCACGCGCCGCGCAGCCGTTGTGCCGCGGCCGCGCCGACCATCGTGAGGCAGACCATTGTCACGATCGTGCCGACCGAGAACGTGACGAGCGTGCCGACCGCGGCGGTGACGCCGAGCGCACTCGCAGCGAGGAACACGGGCAGGATCGTCAGGTCCGGTGACGCCGCCGCCGCGAACGACGCGAGACCCGCGAATCGCGCCCACCGAGACCCCGCCGACCCGTGCGCGTGACCGTCGTGAGGGTGATCGTGGTCGTCGTGATCGTGCTCGTGCTCGTGCTCGTGCTCGTGGGCATGCGAGTGCCCGTGGCCACGCCCCACCAACTCCACGACGACGAAGGCCAGGCCCGTCGCGATCAGAATCCCGCCGACGACGAGGGACTGGTTCCGCTCGACGACGGATCTGAACTGCACGCCCACGGCGATCACGATGCCGCCCAACAGGAGTGACAACGCGACGTGGACGACCCCCGCCGTCGCGGCGGTCCGCAGGACGCGGCCGCGCGAGTGGTCCTGCGCCCGCGCGGTGACGGACAACGGCACCCAATGATCGGGCAGGGCCGCATGCCCGGCACCGACACCGGCGGCCGCGAGGAGGAGTGCGGGTGCAGCGAGGCTCATGCCGCCGAACCTTACCTCAATACCTTCATATATACGAAGATAGATTGATGGTAAGGTTCGGCGATGCCCCGCGAACACCTCTCGTCCGTCGACACAACGGCCGCCACGGAGCCGACGGTTCCGTCCGAGCCGATCGGCGGCCGTCACGCAGAGGAACTGTCTCCGGATCGCGTCGACCAGGCCGCCGCGATCCACGCGATGCTCGCGGACCCCACGCGGATCCGCATCCTCTGGGCGCTCCGGGACGCGGAAGCCGGCGTCGGCGCTCTCGCCGAATCCGCCGGGTGCTCCCCCACCGCCGCCAGCCAGCACTTGAGCAAGCTACGCCTGGCGGGCCTCGTCCAATCCCGCGCCGAGGGCACGGCGCGCATCTACCGCCTCGTCGGCGGGCATGTCGTGCGCCTCCTGACGGAATCCTTGGCCCAGGCCGATCACACCGTGAACGGCCAGCCGCACCACGGCTGACCGACTCACTCCCAGCTGAACTCGAACATCCGACACTCGGGTTATCCGGGCTCCGGCTACTCGCGAGCCCAGTCCCAGACCGGCCAGAGGGCGCGACCGAGCGCCTCACCACGCGCGGTCAGTTCGTACTGCTTGTCGGGGAGCTTGCGGGCGATGCCCTTGTCGACCAGTTGCGCGAGCCGGGTGGCGAGCACACTGGAGCTGCAATTGCCCATGCGCCTGCGCAATTCGAGGAATCCGAGCGAACCCGGCTCGAGCTCCCAGACGATCCGCAGCACCCAGCGCTGGCCGAGCATGTCCATCGCCGCGACGACCTCGTCGTCCGGGTCCTCGCGCCGCTGGGGCACCACATCGCGCACTGACACGAGACAGAGCCTACTTGCGCTTCTGAAATCGAAGCGGCATGCTGGCCGCAGTTCGAAATCAGAAGCATGGAGGCGATGATGGCAGTCGTTGTGGTGACCGGGGCGTCGCGCGGCGTGGGCGCGGAGACGGCGGTGGCGCTCGGCGCGCGCGGACACGACGTGGTGGTGAACTACCGCGAGAAGGAACGGCGCGCCGAGAAGGTCTGCGACCTGGTCCGCGAGGCGGGCGGGCGCGCGATCGCCGTGGGCGCGGACGTCACCTCGCCCGACGGTCCCGCATCCCTGCTCGACGCGGCGGTCGCCGCATTCGGCGCCGTCGACGTGGTGATTCTCAACGCATCCGGCGGGCTCGAGCTCGGCGCCGACGAGGACTACGCCATGCGGCTGAACCGGGATGCGCAGGTCGCGGCGGCCCGCGCCGCAGCGGACCGCCTGCGCCCGGGAGGGCGCATCGTCTTCGTCACCAGCCATCAGGCACACTTCTCCGAGTCCCGGCCGGTCCCCGCCGGCTACGAGCCGATCGCGGCCAGCAAGCTCGCCGGAGAGCGCGCTCTCCGCGCGCTGGCCGCGGAACTCGACCTCGACCTGCGCGTCGTCTCGGGCGACATGATCGAGGGCACGATCATCGTCCGCCTCCTCGAGCGCCGCGATCCCGCCGCCGTCGAAGCCCGGCGGGCGCACGGCCCTCTGCCGACCGTGACCGAGTTCGCCGCCGCGATCGCCGGCGCCGTCGACTCCGAGGGACCCGACACGACCTACGTGGGCGGTCACGACTATTTTGGGGTAGCCTCACTTGCATGGGTAGAGGAGTGACGGGCCTGATCCTCAAAGCGATGCGGGCCGACGACTACGTGTTCACCGTGCTCGCGACGGAAGCCGTCAGCGCGCACTACCACCGCATCCGCTTCGACGGCGGCGACTTCCTGCAGCAGAACCCCTGGTTCCCCACCATGTGGGTGCGCCTGTGGGTCCCCAAGAGCGGCGCCGCCACCACCGACGAGGACGAGGGCACGCTCGTGCAGCGCGGCTACACGATCATCGACCCGCAGGGCTCCGAGTTCAGCATCGAGTTCGCCATGCACGAGGGCCCGGCGCCGCGCTGGGCCCTCGACGCCGAACCGGGCGACCGCATCGCCGCCACCATGATGGGCGCCGATCTGACGGTCCCGGAGGACCCCGCACCGTCGGAGTACGTGCTCGTGGGCGACGCGGCCTCGATCCCTGCGATCAACAGCATCCTCGACACCGCGCAGGCACCGTGCCGTGTCTTCCTCGAGTACCAGCACGACGTCGAGCGCGACCTACCCGTGCGGTCGGAGACCGTCACGTGGGTGCCCCGCGAGAACCGTGGTGCAACGCTGGTCTCGACGGTGATCGGCGCCGGAATCGCCTCGTCGGCTTTCCTGTTCGTCGCCGCCGAGACCAGGGCGACGCGCGAGATCACCAAGGCCGCCAAGCGCGACTTCGGGCTGCCCAAGGAGCGCATCAAATCGCAGGCGTACTGGCTCCAGCGCGGATGACGCCGCGCGCGCCGGCCTAGTCCTGGGGACGCTGCGGCGGCAGCCCGATCGACGTGGCCGGGTTGTGGTCGTACTCCTCCGTCTCCGGGGGCTTCGGACGCGTCGGGGTCTCCCCCGTGGCCGGCCGCGGAGCGGGCTGGATCGGGCGGGGCGGCGCAGGACGCCGCGCGGCGACGGGATGCATGCTCGTCGGCCCCACGGGCGGCGCGGCGGTCGGCGGCACCGGGGGGACGACCGGAGCGGCCGCGGTCGGCGGGGCGGGCGGCACCGGGGGCTGTCCCTGGGCCGGCTGAGCGGGACGCGGCGGCGGCCCCTGCGGAGGCTGGGCGGCCGGCGCGGGCGGAGCGGCCGGCGCGGGCCCGGGCTGCGCAGGGCCCGCCTGCGCGGGACGCTGGACCGGCATCGCGCGAGTGGACAGGTCCTCGGGCGGCTGTGGCCGCTGGATCGGGACGGCGGTGGTCTCGGGCGCGCCCTGCTGCACCGGATCGGCGCTGTCGACCACGACGACCCGGCCCGCTGCCTCCGCGGCGTTGGCGCGAGCGACCTCGACGGTGTCGGCGGTCGCGACCGCGACGCCGAGCCTGCGCTTGGCGTAGCCCTCGGGCTTGCCGAACAGGCGAAGGTCGCTCTCGGGGACGTCCAGCGCCCGGGCCACGCTGTCGAAGGCCACGGAGCTGCTGTCCTTGGTCCCGTAGATCACGGCGGACGCGGCCGGCGACATCAGCGAGGTGTCCACCGGCAGGCCGAGGATCGCCCGGGCGTGCAGCTCGAACTCGGAGAGCCGCTGCGAGCCCAGCGTCACCAGGCCGGTGTCGTGCGGCCGCGGTGAGACCTCGGAGAAGTACACGTCGTCGCCCTTGACGAACAGTTCCACGCCGAAGACGCCCCGGCCGCCCGTGCCACCGTCGCCGAGGGCGGTCGTGATGCGACCGGCGACGGAGGTCGCCGCGTCGTACGCGGCCTGGCTCATCGCCTGGGGCTGCCAGGACTCGACGTAGTCACCGTCGGACTGACGGTGCCCGATCGGCTCGCAGAAGCGCGTGACCACCTTGCCCCGCTCCGCGTCGTAGACGCGGACCGTGAGCAGGGTGATCTCGTAGTCGAAATCGATGAAGCCCTCGACGATGACCCGCTCGTTGCGGACGCGCGCGCCCTCCACGGCGTACTCCCAGGCACCGTCGATCTCCTCGAGGGAGCGGACCACGGACTGGCCCTTGCCCGAGCTCGACATCACCGGCTTGATCACGCAGGGGAAGCCGACCTCGCGGGCACCGGCGCGCACCTCCTCGAGCGTCGAGGCGAAGGCGTACGGCGAACAGGGCAGGCCGAGCTCCTCCGCGGCGAGCTTGCGGATGCCCTCGCGATTCATCGTGAGCGACACGGCCCGCGCAGTGGGGATGACCTCGGCGAGCCCCTCCTCGTCGATGGCGACCAGCGCATCGGTGGCGAGCGCCTCGATCTCGGGGACGACGAAGTCGGGCTTCTCCTCCTCGATGACGCGGCGGACCTCGGCGGCGTCCGTCATGTCGATGACGTGGCTGCGGTGCGCCACCTGCATCGCCGGGGCGTTCTCGTACCGGTCGACGGCGATCGTCTCGACGCCGAGGCGTTGGAAGGCGATCACGACCTCCTTGCCCAGCTCGCCCGAACCCAGCATCAGCGCCTTCGTGGCACCGGGGGTGAGCGCAGTGCCGATCCGCGGGTTGCCGCCGGTCTCGCTGAGGTTCGTCATGGGTCCATTCTGGCAAACCGCAGCGCCGTGCGGTGCGCCTGCCGACCCGCGGATTCGTGTTTGTTTCCGATCGTTCTGCGGTGGTGAACGTTTCGGTCGTTATGACGCGGCCCGCCCCGGGGAGCGCCTACGTTCGGACCATGAAGGCACTCGTGGTCAGGAGCGCCGTGGTCGCGGCGACCGGCGGACTCATCTTCGGATTCGACACCGCGGTGATCTCCGGCGCCGAGAAGCAGATCCAGGAGCAGTTCGGCCTGTCCGACGCGGCCCTCGGCTTCACCGTCACCACCGCGCTCATCGGCACCATCGTCGGAGCGATCGTGTCCGGCCGGCTCGCCGACCGGTTCGGCCGGAAGAAGGTGCTGTACGCCGTCGGCGTGCTGTACGTCGTGAGCGCCCTGGGCTGTGCGTTCGCACCCACATCGTCGGTCGAGGTACTGCAGGCCTTCCGATTCCTCGGCGGACTCGGCATCGGCGCGTCGAGCGTGTGCGCCCCGATCTACACGGCCGAGATCGCGCCGCCGAAGTTCCGCGGGCGGCTCGTGGGCCTGGTCCAGTTCAACATCGTGCTGGGCATCCTCGTGGCCTACGCGTCGAACGCGATCATCCGCGGGATCCTGGGCGACGACCCGAACGCCTGGCGCTGGATGCTCGGGGTCATGGTCGTCCCGGCCGCGCTGTTCCTGGTCATGCTCCCGACGGTGCCGGAGACGCCGCGCTGGCTCGCCGGGCACGGCGACCTCGCCGCGGCGCGCGCCACGTCCGAGCGGCTCTGCTCCACGCCGGCGGAGGCGGACGCGCAGATGGCCGAGATCCAGGAGTCGCTCGCCGCCGAGCAGGGCGGCGAACGGACGAAGTTCTACACCCGCGGTCACCGGAAGGTGATCCTCCTGGCCGTCGCCATCGCCTTCTTCAATCAGATGTCCGGCATCAACGCGATCCTCTACTACGCACCGCGCGTGATGCAGGACGCCGGCGCCAGCACTGACGCGGCGTACCTGATGTCGGTGGCGGTCGGCGTGATGAACCTGATCGCGACGATGGCCGCCCTCACCGTGATCGACCGGCTGGGCCGCCGGCGGCTCATGCTGATCGGCTCGGTGGGCTACCTGATCTCGCTGGGCTTCATGGCCGCCGTGATGTACTACTACGAGAGCGACGGCCGCTCGTTCGACAGCACCTCATCGGTCCTGGTCCTGCTCGGGCTCATGGTCTTCATCGCCTCGCACGCCTTCGGCCAGGGCGCGGTGATCTGGGTCTTCCTGTCGGAGATCTTCCCCAACAGCATCCGCGGCCGCGGACAGGCCCTCGGTAGTCTCACGCACTGGGTGTGGGCCGCGATCACGAGTTTCGCGTTCCCGCCCATCATCGGCGCCTTCGGCGGCGGCGTCGCCTTCTCGATCTTCTTCGGGTTCATGGTGCTGCAGCTGCTGTGGGTGATCAAGGTGATGCCCGAGACCAAGGGCATCCCACTCGAGGAGATGGCCGAGCGACTGGGCCTGGACGAGGACGCCGGCGGCACCCCGGACCCGCTGGCCGCGAAGGGACATTGAGATGACCGATCGGACGCTGTGCCTGGGCGAGGCACTCGTCGACGTCGTACTGCGCGACGGTGCCGAGCCGTCCGAGCACGTGGGCGGCAGCCTGTTCAACGTCGCGTGCGGGCTGGCCTCGCTGGGCGATCCGACGTCGATCCTGTCGTGGTGGGGGCGGGACGTGCGCGGGCACCGCATCGCCGAGACCGCATCGCGGGCGGGGGTCGAGGTCGTCGCCGGGTCCGACGGTGCCGCCAACACCCCGCTCGCGTACGCGCACGTCGACGCCGAGGGACGCGCGACGTACGAGTTCGACCTGGCCTGGGAGGTGCCCGACATCGGCTCCCTGGAGCGCTACGGTCACCTGCACACCGGCAGCTTCGCCGCGACACTCGCGCCGGGCGCCGACGGTGTGCGCGACGTGGTCTCCCGGATCCGGGACCACGCCACCGTCTCCTACGACCCCAACATCCGCCCGGCGCTGATGGGCACGCCCGCGGAGGTGCTGCCGCGGGTCACGGAGATGATCGGCCTGGCCGATGTGGTCAAGGCCAGCGACGAGGACGTCGCCTGGCTCTACCCGGACGAACCCGTCGAGGACGTGATGCGCCGCTGGATCGCGGCGGGTCCCGCGATGGTGGTTCTCACCCGCGGGCCGTGGGGCGCGTACGCGCTGCTCGCGGGGAACCGCGACATGCTGCACGTCGACCAGCTGACCGTCGAAGTGGGCGACACCGTCGGCGCGGGCGACTCGTTCATGGCCGGTCTGGTCTCCGGGCTGCTCGATGCCGGCTACCTGGGCTCGCGCTACGCGGCCCGACGGCTGCGCTCCGCCCAGTGGAGCGACGTCCAGCCAGCTCTGCACCGCGCCGTGATCACCTCGGCGCTCACCGTCAGCCGCGCGGGCGCCTACGCACCGTCGATGGACGAGGTAGCCGCCGTACGCGCGCAGGATCCGACGCTGCGCTGAGCGCGCGGCGTCACCGGTCGGATTCGCAGCGGTCTGCCAGCGGATCCCCAGCTTGCACCCGCACCATCGGTCCCAACGCGGTCGCAGTGACCGCACCGACCGAAGCGAGAAGCCCATGACCGAGCCCACCGACCCGCAGGCGACGCCGACCGCGCCTATCCCGCCGACCACCGCGAACCCGGCCGCGGACGCAGCACCGTCGAAGACCGGACCGTCGAGGAAGCTTCTGATCGCGGCGATCGTCTTCGGGCTCATCGGGATCAGCGGCGTGAGCTTCACCGCCGGCTACTGGACCAACGAGGTCACGGGCAAGCACAAGGGCCATTCGATGCAGCAGCGCGGAGCGGGCGGACACGAGGCGCAGTGGCGCGGACCCGGCCGCGGCGAGGGGCCGCGGATGCACCGCACGACCCCGGCGCCCGCCGCACCGTCCACCCCGGCCAGCCCTGCACCGACGTCGTAGCCCCGTCCGAAACCGGGTTTCAGAACATCTCAGACGATGGCGCGGCGCACGATGGTCTCGTCGCGGCCGGGGCCCACGCCGATGCACGAGATGTGCGCGCCGGAGAGCTCCTCGAGCCGCAGCACGTAGTCCTGCGCGTTCTTCGGCAGATCCTCGAAGGTGCGGCAGCCGGAGATGTCCTCCCACCAGCCGGGCATCGTCTCGTAGATCGGCTTCGCGTGGTGGAAATCGGTCTGGTTGGGCGGCATCTCGTCGTACCGCACACCGTCGATCTCGTAGGCCACGCAGATCGGCACGTTCTCGATGGAGCTGAGCACGTCGAGCTTGGTGAGGAAGTAGTCGGTGATGCCGTTGACGCGGGTCGCGTAGCGGGCGATCACGGCGTCGAACCAGCCGCAGCGGCGCGCACGGCCGGTGGTGACGCCCACCTCGCCGCCGTGCTTGGCGAGGTACTCGCCCCACTCGTCGAAGAGCTCCGTCGGGAACGGACCCGAGCCGACGCGGGTGGTGTACGCCTTGAGGATGCCCAGCACCGTCGTGATGCGGGTGGGGCCGATGCCCGAGCCCACCGAGGCGCCGCCCGACGTGGGGTTCGACGAGGTGACGTACGGGTAGGTGCCGTGGTCGACGTCGAGCAGGGTGCCCTGCGAGCCCTCCAGCAGCACCGTCTCGCCGCGCTCCAGCGCGAGGTTGAGCTCGAGCCGGGTGTCGGCGATGCGGTGCTTGAAGCTCTCCGCGAGCTCCAGCGTCTCGTCGACCACCTGGCGCGGGTCGAGCGCACGACGGTTGTAGATCTTGGTGAGCACCTGGTTCTTGAACTCCAGCGCCGCCTCGACCTTCTGCGTGAGGATCGACTCGTCCAGCACGTCCTGCGCCCGGACGCCGACGCGGGCGATCTTGTCCTGGTAGCAGGGGCCGATGCCGCGGCCGGTGGTGCCGATCTTCTTGTTGCCGAGGAAGCGCTCGGTGACCTTGTCGATGGCCACGTGGTACGGCATGAGCAGGTGCGCATCGGCCGAGAGCAGCAGGTTCGACGTGTCGACGTCGCGCGCCTCGAGGCCGTCGAGCTCGGCGAGCAGGACCGACGGGTCCACCACGACGCCGTTACCGATGACGTTCTTCACACCCGGGGTCAGAATGCCCGACGGGATGAGATGCAGAGCGAACTTGTCGCCGTTCGGCAGGACCACCGTGTGGCCGGCGTTGTTGCCGCCCTGGTAGCGGACCACCCACTGGAGCTTCTCCCCCAGCAGATCGGTGGCCTTTCCCTTACCTTCATCGCCCCACTGGGCGCCGATCAGCACGATCGCAGGCATGGACGATCTCCTTCCGGCCCGCACTCACCTCGATGGATTCCCCTGGATAACGTCGAGCCGTGCCGCAACCTTACAGTAGGTGCGGTGAGCTCCGTGACCCAGAGCACCGTCGTGGTGCGTGCACCCGATGTCCGAATCCCGGGCAGCCTCCGCGACCTCGAAACGATCACCGTCGACCTCGACTCCGCCAAGGCCGAACTGAAGCAGAAGCTGACGTTCCCCAAGCGGATCGTCGTCGCGGGGCCCGATGACCTGCTCGCGGCGGTGATCGCCCGGCTGATGGCATCGGAACGGCTGGACGTCGAAGTGGCGTACGCGCCCACCCAGAACTCGCACGCCTCGGCGATCTATCCGCCGGGCGATCCGCTCACCGGCACGCCCCGCGCCGTGCCGCTGATCCGTGACGACCGCGGTTTCGTGCTCGTGGGCAAGGCCAAGATCACCGGCCCCGACGGTGGGCCGCTCACCGGCGAGACCTTCGTCGACTCGGACAAGCTGTTCACCGGGCAGGCCAAGGCCGTGATCGTGGAGCCGACCGGCTCGAACGACGGAGGCGGGGTGCGCGCCCGGCTCGCCAAGGGCGTCCGTCGACGGTGGCTGTCCGGCCGCGCCGCGCAGACCGGCGGGCTCGAGCTCGTCGTGACCCGCGACGGCCGCACCGACCCCAGCGTCGTGACCCGCGCGACCTTCTACCGCAACACCGACGACTGGCTGCTCATCAGCTGACGTCCGGGTCGGCCTCGATCACGGGCTGCGGCTTCGTCACGGCGCGCGTGTCGCGCATCTGCGCGACGGCCGACGTGCGGGAGAGGCCCGCGACCTGCAGCAGGTCGACGATCGTCGAGCGCAGCTGCCCGTAGATCATCACCTCGTTGAGCGACTCGCTCTCGGAGATCTCGTCGTGCATCGGCAGCGCGTTCGCGCGTCGCGCGGCGGACCGGAGAACCCGCGCACCGTCGGCCTGGTCGGGGTGCGTGCCGGGTTCGGCGAGCACCACGTCACGCATGATCTTGAAGGACTCGGCCAGGCGGCCGACCTCGGTGACCAGCGCCGGGTCGATCCGCTCGCCGTTCTGATTCGAGGCGAGGGCCCGGCGGGCGAGCACGCGCACGTTGCGCACGGCGTTGTCGAGCGGATCCGCGATCGCCTGCAGCTTGTCCATCCGGGGCCGCGAGCTCCAGAACAGCGGCGAGACCTTCGCGATCTCGAGGCCGCCGGCGAGGTCGCTGGTGAGCTGGTCCAGGTCGGGCTGGGTGGCGCGGGCGGTCTCGAGTGCCCACTCGAGCGAGGAGATGTCGCGGTCGGTCAGGCCCGCCGCGATCGAGGCGACGACGCGGCGCATGGTGTCGAGCACCTTGGCCGCGTCCTTGCGCGGCCGCCGGGCGGGGTTGTTGGGGATGAGCGCCGCGATCACGACGCCGACGAGGCCGCCGATGAGCGCGTCGAGCATCCGCGTCCAGCCGCCCGTCGAACCGGGCGGGATCAGGGTCGCGACGAGCACGGCCGAGGACGCGGCCTGCATCGGCACCAACGGGCCGCGATCGGCGAGTATGGCGACGGACATCGCGATCGCCACGACGAGTGCCAGCTGCCACGGCCCGGTGCCGATCACGGAGATGATCAGGTCACCCACGCCGATGCCGACGGTGACACCGCCGACGAGTTCCAGCGAGCGGCGCAGCCGCTGTTGCAGGGACAGCCCCAGCGAGATGATCGCGGCGATCGGCGCGAAGAAGGGCGAGACGTGACCGATCACGTCGTTCGCGACGAACCACGCGATCCCGGCGGCGACCGCGCACTGCAGGATGGGCAGCTTGGCGTTCCAGAGCCGCTTCGTGCGGCTCTGGATCACCTGCGGCAGCGCATTGTGCCGCCGGACGAGTCGGCTACGCGCCGAGTCCGAGAGCGCCGGCGGCTTCGGGGTCACAGTCGTTCAACAGGTCCAGGCACCGGAGGTACTCGTCCTCCTCGCCGATCGTCTTCGCGGCGCGGGCCAGGGCGGCCACGGCCCGCAGGAAGCCGCGATTGTTCTCGTGGCTGTAGGGCACCGGGCCGAAGCCCCGCCATCCCTGGCGGCGCAGCTGGTCGAGGCCGCGGTGGTAGCCGGTCCGTGCGTAGGCGTAGGCGGTGACCGCCTGATCCGCATCCAGCGCGGCTTCCGCCAGCACCGCCCACGCCAACGACGACGTGGGGGTGGCCGCCGCCACCTCGGCTGCCGGGCGGCCCTGGTTCAGCTGCAGTTCCGGCTCTTCGTCGATGTCGAGCAGGACCGGGGGCGGGCCGAGGAGATCTCCGAAGGACGTCATTGCTCCAGTCTTCCACGCGGCGCGCGAAGAAGGGCGAAGGACGTGCGCGGCCGGACAACACGCGGGTCGCCGCGGGTGCGCGCCCGCTAGGGTGTCAGGTGTTCCGCGTGCGGCTCGCCGCCGCGGAGAAGGAACGGCACTCGATCGAGGGGATGACGGAAGCGATGGCGCGGGATGACAACCGGGGACCCCTGTCGCGGCTGCGTGACCTGCGCGGACGGCTCGCCTCATGGCCCGCGGCACCGCTGCACGAGCACTCCGAGACCGCCGGCACGCTCGGCAGCGCGCCCTCCGACGCCGTGACTCCCTCGCATTCCGATTCCCTCGCGCAGCTCGTCGAGCAGGCCGCGCCCACTCCGACCCCCGGGGAGGCCGAGACCACCGCCTTCCGGGTCGACGGTGCCGCATCCGCTCCGTCGGGTGCCTCCGACGCGACGCCGTCCGGCGCCGAGACCCGCGTTCTGCCCGCCGCCGGTCGCGCGCTGGTCGACGAGACCGCCGCTGACGACGCCACCGTCGACGAGGACGGTGGCGACGAGGACGGTGGCGACGAGGACGGTGGCGACGAGGCCGCACCCGACGAGTCGGACAGTGCAGACGCCGAGAGCGTCGAGGAGAGCAGCGACGCTGCCGAGCGCGACGAGTCCGACGACGAAGACGACACTGCCGACGACGAAGACACTGGGGACGCCGGCGCAGAGGACGCACAGGCTCCGGCGTCGCCGCTGCGCACCGTCGGGCCGGTAGTGACCACGTCGCCCGCCGCCGAGGGCGCGGACGCCGAGACCGAAGTGCTGCCCGTCGTGCAGCGTCCCAGCGACGCCGAGACCACGGCCTTCGCGGCACAGGCCCGGCCGTCGGAGGAAACGCAGAGCAACGAGCCCGAGGACGCGGCGGAACGCGCGGACGAGGAGACTCCCGACGACGCGGGCGCGGACGAGACCCCGACCGACGAGGCCGAAGCCGGGACCGACCGCGGCGACGTCGATTCCGAGGAGACGGACGACGAGGCCGAGGCGGCCGAGGCCGACGAGGCCGAGCCGGCCGACGCAGCGGACGGCGAGAGCGAGGCGTCGACCACGACGCCAGCCGTGGCCGCCGGGATCGCCGGCGTCGCCGGTGCTGCAGCCGTCGCGGCGGCGGTCGGCGACGAGGACGACGAGACCGAGTCGGGCGAGGGACCGGCGGAGGAGTCCGGCGAGGAGGACGTCGCCGAGGCGCCTGCATCCGAGGCTGCTTCTTCCGATGCTGCGGTTGAGGATGCCGAGGCCGGCGACCCCGACACCGCTGATGCGGACGGCGATGATGCGGACGGCGACGTCGAGGCCGCCGAGGAGCAGAGCAGCGAGGGCAAGGACCCGTCGGACGAGACCGGGTCGGAGGCGGAGGCGATCGCGTCGCCGCTGCGCACCGTCGGACCGGTCGAGACCGACGCCCCGGACACGGAGGCGACCGAGGTCGACGCGGCCGACGACGTCGCCGATGCGGACGAGACCGCCGAGGACGACCAGGACGCCGACGAGGCTGCGACCACCGCGATCCCGGTCGCCCCGCGCCCCGACCAGGCGACGATCGACACCGAGAAGAACGAACTGCCCGACGCGACGCCCGAGACCGAGGTCCTCCCCCTGTCTCCGCTGGCGGCGCCTGCCGCAGCCGAGCAGACCCTGCCCGCGACTCCGGTGCCGGATCCATCGGAGTCCGCACCCGCAGAGCCGACGCAGGAGGCCGCGGAACGCCAGGCGCCCGCGTACTTCGCACCGACGGGTGACCAGAGCGCCCCACCGAAGAGCCGGCGCACACTGTGGATCGTCGCGGCCGCGGTGGTGGCGGTCGTGGTGATCGTCGCCGCGATCCTGCTGCTCGTCCCGAAGTCGGGCTCGGGGTCGGGCTCGTCGCAGGATCCGCGGCAGCAGGCCGCCAATGCCACCACGTCCTTCATCGACGCCGTGAACCGCGGTGATCTCGCCGCGCTGCGCCAGCAGACCTGCGGCGGCGCGAAGAACTACTACGACCGTATCGACGACGCGCAGTGGCAGCGCGCCTACGGCAACGCCAAGGACGACGGCCTCCTCCCCGAGCTCGACGGGCTGCAGGCCATCGACGTTCGCGACGACAAGGCCGAGGTCCAGGTCGAGGTGCACTACGCGAACAACCCGAACGCGAAGGTGCGCAACACCCTCACCCTCGAGAAGGACGCGGACACCTGGAAGGTGTGCACCCGCGTCGGCGCGCGATGACCGGGCCGTCGGAGGACCCCACGCTCCGCAACCCGCGCCCCGCGTCGGAGCCCAAACTGGCGTACTCCGAGGTCCCGACCCCGCCCCCGCCGCGGACCGACCGGATCGCACGCGGCGCGGGTCGCGTGACCCCGCCACGGCGCACCGCCACGCCGCCGGCGGCGGCGCCGCACCCTATGGCGCCGCGACCGCACTCCCCGCACGGTGCGCAGCAGCACCGGCCGCAGAACCAGCCCGCGCGACCCCAGGCCCGCGCGCACCAGCCCGCGGCACCGCAGGCACCGGCCCGTCGCGCACCCGCACCGCAGGCCCGTCCGGCAGCGCCCGCGGCAGCGGGCCTGCCCGCACCGTCGAACCCGGCGCCCCCGCCGGAGCAGCCCACGGCCCGGAAACGCGCACGGCCGCAGCTCACCGCCCCGGAATGGGCGGCGGCCGCGGCCATGATCGTGCTGGTCCTGGCAGTCCTCCTCGGACTGGCCCTCGCCTGAGCTACTTCGTGCTGATGGACTTGCCGGCGGAGTGCAGGTCGTTGCAGGCCTCCACCACACGCTCGGCCATCGCGGTCTCGGCCTTCTTCAGATAGGACCGCGGATCGTAGGTCTTCTTGTTACCGACCTCACCGTCGATCTTGAGCACACCGTCGTAATTGGCGAACATGTGCCCCGCGACCGGACGGGTGAACGCGTACTGGGTATCGGTGTCGACGTTCATCTTCACCACGCCGTAGCTCAACGACTCCTCGATCTCACTCTTCAACGACCCCGAACCACCGTGGAAAACGAAATCGAAAGGCTTACTCCCCGCGGGCAGACCCAACTTCTCCGACGCGACCGCCTGACCATCACGCAGCACCTCCGGGCGCAGCTTCACATTCCCCGGCTTGTACACACCGTGAACGTTGCCGAACGTCGCAGCCAGCAGGTAGCCCTCCGCCCCCAAAGCGTCGACGGTCTTCGCGAAATCCTCATCACTGGTGAACAGCTTGTCGTTGATCTCATTCTCAACACCGTCCTCCTCACCACCGACCACACCGATCTCGATCTCCAAGATGATCTTCGCCGCCTTCGCCTTCGCCAACAGCTCCCGGGCGATCTCCAAGTTCTCATCCAGCGGCACCGCCGAGCCGTCCCACATGTGCGACTGGAACAACGGATTCAGCCCCTTGTCCACCCGCTCCTGCGAGACCGCCAACAACGGCCGCACATAACTGTCGAGCTTGTCCTTCGGGCAATGATCGGTATGCAAGGCGACCGTCACGTCGTACTGCGCGGCCACCACATGCGCGAACTCCGCCAGCGCCACCGCACCGACCACCATGTCCTTGACCGCCAAGCCCGAGCCGAACTCGGCACCACCGGTCGAGAACTGAATGATCCCGTCACTGCCCGCATCGGCGAAACCCTTGATCGCCGCATTGATCGTCTCGCTCGACGTGCAGTTGATCGCCGGAAAGGCGTATCCGCCCTCACGAGCGCGGTCCAGCATCTCCCGGTAGGCCTCGGGGGTTGCGATGGGCATGTCTGTCCTCCTGAGCGGTTCGACGTTTCCAGGTGAAAGACTATCGCCCATGGAGCTCGCTGTTGGGCTGGTCGCCCTCGTCGCCACGGTTCTGGTGGTCAGTGCATTCTGTGACCGCCTCGGTCTCGCCGCCCCGCTGGTGCTCACGGTGGTCGGCATCGGCGCGTCGTTCATCCCCGCGGTGCCCGACGTCCCGCTCAATCCCGACGTGGTGCTCCTCGGCCTGCTGCCGCCGCTGTTGTACGCGGCGGCGTCGAAGGCCTCGCTCGTCGACTTCAAGGAGAACATCCGGCCGATCGGCATGCTCTCGGTCGGGCTGGTGCTGTTCACAGCTGCGGCCGTCGGCGTGGTCGCCTCCTACCTGCTCGATATTCCGTTCGCCGCGGGCCTCGCGCTGGGCGCCATCGTCGGCCCTCCCGACGCTGTCGCCGCGACCGCCGTGGGCCGGCGCATCGGCCTGCCCCGCCGGGTGACCACGCTGCTCGAGGGCGAGTCCCTGTTCAACGACGCGACGTCGATCGTGCTGCTCCGCACCGCCATCGCCGCGGTCGCGGGCACCGTCGGGTTCTGGGAGGTGCTGGGCTCCTTCGCGCTGAGCGCCGTGGGCGGTGTGGTCGTGGGCGTGCTCGCGGCGCTGCTGCTGCGCTTCCTGCTGCGGCGGCTGACGGACCCGGTCCTCACCACCGGCATCACCCTGATCAGCCCGTGGGTCTCCTACCTGCCCGCCGAACACATCCATGGATCCGGCGTCGTCGCGACCGTCGTCACCGGCCTCATCGTCGCGTACCGCGCGCCCACGGATCAGACGGCGATCGGCCGGATGTCGGCGCGGATCAACTGGAACACCATCCAGTTCCTCCTCGAGAACTCCGTCTTCCTCCTCATCGGCCTGCAGATGCGGACCATCTTCGAGGGCGCGGACCGCTCCCCCATCGGCTGGCCGCTCATCATCACCACCTGCCTCGCGGTGATGCTCACGGTGATCCTCGCGCGCATGGTGTGGTGCGCACCGTCGGCCCTGATCTCGATCAAGGTCGACGACGCGAGCGAGCGGATCAGCGCCGGCGAGACGACTGTGCTGTCGTGGGCGGGCATGCGCGGAGTGGTCACGTTGGCCGCGGCGTTCATCCTCCCGCTCGACTTCCCGGACCGCGAGGTCCTCGTCTTCGCAGCCATGGTCGTGGTGGCGGGCAGCCTCCTGATCCAAGGCTCGACGCTGCCCGCGCTCGCCAAGCTGCTGCGCGTCCAGGGGCCGAACGCCCGCACCGACGCCCTGCAGCAAGCCGTCGTCATGCGATCCGCGCTCAACGCGGGCCTCGCCCGGCTCGACGAGATCGCGGCGAGCCCGGAGAACACCGTGCCGGCCACCGTCCTCGACGGAGTCCGCGAGCACACGATCAACCGGGAGCGCGCGTTCTGGGAGCGGCTCGGCCCGGACTCCGCGAACACCCCGGCCGCGCAGCTGCGCGCGGTCCGGCTGCAGATGATCGCCGCCGAGCGCGACGAGGTCCTGCGCATGCGCGACGCCGGCCAGGGCGATCACGAGGTGCTCGAGCAGGTGCTCTCCAACTTCGACGTGGAGGAGGCGATGCTCGAGGTCTCGGCCGTGCGCAGCGAGCGCATCGCCGTCGCCGAACTGCTCACGCCGCCGTGGGCGCAGGACGAATGTGACCATCTCCGCGTGTCCGACGAGTTCGCCGACCCGGTGCCGCTGAGCTCGGACTGCCTCGAATGCGTCGAATCCGGGCAGAACCCTGTGGCCCTGCGACTGTGCCTGACCTGCGGACACGTCGGATGCTGCGACTCCTCCGAGGGCAAGCACGCGACGGTCCACCACGAACTCACCAACCACCCGGTGATCCGCAGTTTCCAGCCCGGGGAGTCGTGGCGCTGGTGCTACATCGACGAACTGTTGAAGTAGAACCCGCGTCCGGGCCGGTATCCTGGTCGGCGTGCCTCTCCACGACCTGACTCTGGCCGCCTCGACCACCATGCAGGCGTTCGCCCTCAAGGACATCACCGATCCGGTGGCGGTCCTCAACGCCTTCGGCGGCATCGCCCTCGTCGGGCTGCTGCTGGTGGTGTTCATCGAATCCGGCGTGCTCTTCCCGGTGCTCCCGGGTGACTCGCTGCTGTTCGTCGCCGGCCTGCTCACCGCCGCCGGCACCGGCACCGCGGTCGGTGAGGCCACGTACACGGGCTCGGCGATGTCGCTGCCGGTGCTGTTGATCGCGACGCCCATCGCGGCGATCCTCGGCTCCCAGGTCGGCTACTTCATCGGCCGCTTCGGCGGGGAGAAGTTCTTCAAGCCCGACGCGCGCTTCCTCAAGACCAAGTACCTCGACGAGTCGCACGAGTTCTTCGAGAAGTACGGCCCGGCCACGCTGATCCTCGCCCGCTTCGTGCCCTTCGTGCGCACCTTCGCGCCGATCGCCGCCGGCGCAGCGCAGATGAAGTACGTCAAGTTCGTCATCTGGAACGCGATCGGTGCTGTGATCTGGGCCGACGGCATCATCCTGTTGGGCGTGTGGCTCGGCAAGATCGACTGGGTCCGCACCAACATCGACACGATCTTCATCGGCATCGTGCTGGTCTCGGTCCTGCCGATTCTGTGGGGCGTCGTGAAGAAGTACCTCGCGGGGCGGCGCGCCTCCGCCACTGACTCCGGCGCCTAGGCCCGTCGGTGCTCGACTTCGTCCAGACCGCGGGGCCGGTGATGATCTGGCTCGTCGTGGCCGGATTCGTCTTCTGCGAGTGCGCCTTCATCGTCGGGCTGTTCCTGCCCGGCGATTCGCTGCTGCTGACCGCGGGACTCGCGATGGCCACCACCGGCCACTCGGCGTTGTCCGTCTGGAGTCTCGCCCTGGCGGCGTTCATCGCCGCGATCGCCGGTAACCACGTCGGCTACGGGATCGGCGTGAAGATGGGCGATCACGTGCTCGCGAAGCAGGACGGCCGCTACCTCAACGCGCACAACCTGCACCGCGTCAAGCAACTGATGGACAAGCACGGATTCTTCTCCGTGCTCATCGCCCGCTGGATCCCGTGGGTCCGCACGCTGTGCCCGCTGGTGGCCGGCGCGGTCGGCATGGACAAGCGCAAGTTCACCGTCGCCTCCGTACTGGGCTCGCTGATCTGGGCCCCGTTCCTGCTGCTCGTGGGCTACTACGCCTCCTCGGCGCTGCAGGACTACAAGTGGGTTCTCGACTGGGCGTTGCGCGGCATGATCGTCATGCTCGTCGTGGGCACGGTCATCGGGATCATCGGCTACCGGCGTGAGATGTCCAAGCCGAACGTCTCCGTCGACCTCGATGACTGACGGCGCGCCGTCGGGAGGACTGACATGACCGTGCTGCAGACCCGCGACCTGTCCGTGGCGTACGCCGATCGCACCCTGTTCACCGGCCTCGACCTGGTGATCGCCCCGGGCGATGTCGTCGGTCTCGTCGGCGCGAACGGCGCCGGGAAGTCGACGCTGCTCAAGCTCCTGGCGGGCGTGGGCGCGGAAGGCGGTCCGGACGTCACCGGCACCGTCGACCTCTCCCCCGCCGATGCGACCGTCGGGTACCTGGCGCAGGAGCACGAACGCCGGCCCGGCGAGACCGTCGCGCAATTCGTCGCCCGACGGACCGGTGTTGCCGCGGCGCAGGCCGCGATGGACGACGCCGCGCTCGCGCTCGCCGACGATCCCGACACGGATCTCTACACGCCCGCGCTGGACCGCTGGCTCACGCTCGGCGGCGCGGACCTGGAGCAGCGGCTCGCCGCGATCCTGTCCGACGTGGGGCTGGACGACCCGGACGCCGTGATGACGGGGCTCTCGGGTGGGCAGGCGGCTCGTGCCGGGCTCGCCGCGGTGCTCGCCTCGCGCTACGACGTTCTCCTGCTCGACGAGCCCACGAACGACCTGGACCTGGCGGGCCTCGAGTTGCTGGAGCGGTTCGTCGACGAGGCCGCCACCGCGATCGTCGTGGTCTCGCACGACCGCGAGTTCCTGGCCCGCACGGTGACCACCGTGGTCGAGCTGGATCTCGCGCAGCAGCAGATCGGCGTCTACGGCGGCGGCTACGAGGCCTACCTCGTCGAGCGGGAGGTCGCGCGGCGCCACGCCCGCGAGGAGTACGACGAGTACGCGGGCAGGCTCTCCGACCTGCAGGATCGCGCGCAGATGCAGCGCAATTGGATGGAGCACGGCGTCCGTAATGCGCGCCGGAAGATGCGCAGCGGCTCCGATCCCGACAAGGCCGGGCGCAAAGCGCGGCTCGAATCGACGGAGAAGCAGGCGTCGAAGGCACGGCAGACCGAGCGCGCCATCGAGCGACTCGAGGTGGTGGCCGAGCCGCGCAAGGAGTGGGAGCTGCGGATGGAGATCGCGGCCGCCCCGCGCAGCGGCACGGTCGTGGTGACCGCGTCCGGGGCCACCGCCGGGTATCCGGGCCTGACCGTCGGGCCGGTGTCGGTGAGCGTCGAGTACGGCGACCGGATCCTGCTCACCGGTCCGAACGGGGCCGGCAAGTCCACGCTGCTGGGACTGCTGCTCGGGCGGGTGACGCCCTCCTCCGGGTCGGTCACGCTCGGTTCCGGGGTCGAGGTGGGCGAGGTCGACCAGGCCCGCGGGCGCTTCCTGTCCGACGGTCCGCTGCTGGACGCCTTCTGCGCCGAGGTGCCGGAGACGCCGCCCGCCGACGTCCGGACGTTGCTCGCGAAGTTCGGGCTGCGCGGGCACCACGTGCTGCGTCCCGCCTCGTCGCTCTCCCCCGGCGAGCGGACCCGCGCCGCGCTCGCTCTGCTCCAGGCCCGCGGCGTGAACCTGCTGGTCCTCGACGAGCCGACCAACCACCTCGACCTGCCCGCGATCGAGCAGCTGGAGCAGGCCGTCGAGTCCTTCGACGGCACCGTCATCCTCGTCACGCACGATCGTCGCATGCTCGACACCGTCCGCGCGACGCGTCGCTGGCGCATGGCCGACGGTGTCCTGACCGAGGACTGACGTTCCGTCAGAGGTGCCGCGTGGGGTCCATGCGCTGATGCAGGACGCGGACGACGTCGACTCCTTCGCTACGTGCCCGATAGAAGATCAGGTGGCTCCCGACGGTGTATCGCCGATAGCCGTCACGGATCTCGACCAGGTACGCCTGTCGCTATCAGGTCGCACCGGAGCGCATCGACCCAGGCGATGTGACCTCTTGCACATCTGTATAAGTCAACTTACAGTGTGATCAGCCCACGGAGGAGACCTCATGCACACCCGTCCGGCCCGATCGCTGCGCCCCTGGAAGATCGACCGCAACCGCGGACTGAACCCGGAGACCGACTTCGTCGAGATCTCGCGAAACCTGGGGACGTACGAGTTCCCATGGGACATCACGCAGGCCCTGAGCTTCGCGCTGTTCCGCACGTACGCCGTCCCGAGCATCGGCCGCCTCCTCGCGGACACGGGCGAGTTCACCGAGCGGGTGCAAAAGCGCTACGACGACACGGCGCTGCTCCTCGAAGTGCCGCTGCTCAAGGGATTCGCCAGCGCCGACGGCAGGGCCGCCATCCGCCGCATCAACCAGATGCACAAGATGTACGACATCTCCGACGACGACATGCGCTACGTGCTGTGCACGTTCGTCGTGGTGCCGGTGCGCTGGATCGCCGACTACGGCTGGCGCGATCTCACCGAGGCGGAGAAGCTGGCGACGGTCCGCTACTACCAGACGCTCGGCAAGCACATGGCGATCCCGGACATCCCCGCCGACTACGACGCCTTCGCCGACTACATGGACCGCTACGAGGCCGAGCACTTCGCCTTCGACGAGGGCGCTCGCCGGGTCGCCGATTCGACGCTGGACCTGCTGGGGAGCTTCTACCTCGCGCCCGTCCGTCCGGTGATCGGCGTCTTCAGCCGTGCGCTCATGGATCCACCGCTGCTGCAAGCCTTCCACTACGACGATCCAGGCCCGCTGGTGCGGCGGGTCTCGACGGCCGCGATGAAGCTGCGCGCCCGGCTCCTCGCCGTCCTGCCGTCACGCCGCACCCCCGCACTGGTGCGGGACAATCACCGGATCCGCAGCTACCCGAAGGGCTTCCGCCCCGAGGCGCTCGGCACCTTCGCCCCGGGCTGCCCCGTGCACCGCGGCACGTCCGCCACCGACGCAGCGAGCCTCGAAGCACACTAGGCCGCTCACGCTCGCCCGCCGAGCACGTGGCGTCGGAGCGCGGGGATCACCACGTCCCACGTCGCGGGCGGCGGGATCTCGTGGCCCGGGCCGTGCAGCGCGAGCAGAACCGCGCGCGGGATCAGGCGTGCCAGTGCCTCGCCGTGTGCGAGTGGGAACAGCGGGTCGTCGGCGCTGTGGACCACCAGAGTCGGAGCGGTGATCGCCGCGGGATCGACGGGCGACGCCGGCGACGCGAGGAAGTGGTTGCGCAGCGACGACTCCATGTTCCGCGTCCGGCGCACCTCGCGCGTCGCGATCGTCCGCGTCCGCTCCTCGTCGAGACCGCCGGAGCCGGCGTAGGGCCGCTCGACGTCCACGCGGTAGTCGATGACGGCGGCCTCGTCGGACCAGTCGACCGCGGGCGGCGTCTCCTCGAAGCTCGCCGCCACCGCGGGCGCCGGACCCGGCAGCGGGCCGTGTTGGCCGCCGGCCGGGCTGGACTCGATCAGTGTCAGCGACAGCACCCGCCCGGGGGACCGGACCGCCAGCGTCTGGCCGATCCCGGCACCCATCGACATCCCGACGACGTGCGCAGCGTCGATGCCCAGGGCATCGAGGATCCGCACGGGGTCGGCCGCGAGCTCGGCGCCCGTGTAGTCAGGCGCGCCCGGCGGCGAGGCCGCGGACTCCCCGGTGTCGCGGTGGTCGTAGCGGATCACCTGCAGGTCGTCGCCCGCGAGCAGCGCGCAGAACTCCGGCGTCCACCAGTCCATGGACTGCCCGCCACCGGCGATGAGCAGCACCGACGGACTCTGGTCGCGCCCGAGGACGTCCACCGCGAGGGCTGCCCCGTCGACATCGATGACCTGCACGGCGACCTCCTCGGTCTCAGTGTCGCGCCAGCGCCGCGGCGGCCTCCATCGCCATCCAGCCGCCGATCTGCACCGACAGGTCGCGCTCCGGCGTCTGGCTGGACCGGACGGTGCCGCCCGTGAAGTAGGCGGGCGCGTCGGTGGTTCCGGGGATCCGGGCGTCGCGGGTCCAGTCCGCGGAGAACAGCACGCGACCGTCCAGCTCGCGCGTCCCGTGCCAGGCCGCCTCCGCGGAGGCGAAGACGATCTCCGAGGCCGCAGTGCGCGCGTCGTCCGCACCGGGGCCGCGTAGCGCGAGCGCGGCGAGGGCGAGGTAGCGGATGAGGATGCCGTTGAACAGGCCGCCGTCGCCCCCGTCGCCGCCGGTGATGACGCCGTCCTCGGTCATGTGCTCGGCGACGGCCGCGATGAGCCCCGCGGCACGGACCGCGTGCGTGGGGGCCAGGTCCGAGGAGAGCTCCGTGTCCAGCCCGATCGTGACGCCCTGGTTGTAGGAGTACTTCTCCGGGTAGATCTTCCCACCGTCGGGGTGCTCGGGGTCACCGTCGACGCCGTCGTTGATCAGGCCCGTCTCGAGATCGAGCAGGCGTCGGTACAGCCAGTCCGAGGTCTCCTCCGCGCGCTCGAACCGGCCCATCCTGGCCAGGAAGATGCCCGCCGGACCGTTGGCCGGCGCGTTGAGGAAGGCGCCCTTCGTGCGCCACGTGATGCCACCGCCGATCTCGGGCACCCAGGCGTCGTAGAGGACGTCCCGCAGCACCCGCAGCCGACGGTGCGCATTGAGCCCCGCGTGCCGCTGCGCCCGCTCCAGCGCCAGCCCCATCCACGCCATGTCGTCGTAGTAGGAATTCGTGACGCGGAACAGATTGCGCAGCCTGTGGCCGCGGGCGATGCGCAACACCAGTTTCCGGGTCGACGGTGCTCCGTCCCGGACGTAGGCGTCCACGGCCACGTCGAGCAGGTGGGCCTGCCACCAGTAGTTCCACCTGACGAACAGTGAATCGCGCCGCGTAGCGGGGTATGCCGGCGTGCCGAGCAGGGTCCCGGGGATGCCCCAGACGGGTTTGAGATGCCGCTCCACGACCGCGGCCTGTGCCGAGGCCGCGCGCTGATTCCACTCGACCGAACTCATGATGACATCACATCACGGGTCACCGACGTGTGCACGTCGCTGCAGGTCAGAGACATGCCGCGTGAGAGAAGACCGCACAGTCACGATCAGTTGGTCAGACCTGACCAATCCAGGTGACCTCGGATCATGGGCAGCGCCGAGTTCAACATCTACGCCTCGAAGTCGCAGTTCTCGCGGCTGGTCGCTGATCCACGACGCGGATAACGATGCGCTCGTGTCGGCGGTCACCGTCGCCGAGGTCGCTATCAAGGCCTCATGGGGGAAGCTGGAAGCCCCGGAACTGACCGAGCAGTTCCTCCGCAATGAGGGCTTCATGCCGGTGCCGTTCGACGCCCGCCACGCAGCGGCGCTCCGCGACCTGCCGTGGCACCACCGCGACCCGTTCGACCGCATGCTGGTCACGCAGTGCATGGTCGAGGACCTTACGTTCCTCACCGTCGACGAACGGATCCGCGCGTACGCGATCGGAACTCGCTGAGCCCAGCCGTCACCACGCGCCGTCGAGGTCGGCGTGCTCCCGGATCCAGGCGTGCATGGCGATGCCCGCCGCCACACCGACGTTGATCGAGCGGGTCGAACCGAACTGGGCGACCGACACCGTCGACCCTGCGACGTGCCGCGCATCGCCCGAGACGCCCGGTCCCTCCTGCCCGAAGAGGAGCAGACAGCGCCGGGGCAGCGATGCCCGCTCGAGGGGCACCGAGCCCGGCAGGTTGTCGACGGCGACGATCGGCAGGTCGCGCTCGGCGCACCAGGCCGCCAGGGCGTCGGTGTCCGGGTGATGGTGCAGGTGCTGGTAGCGGTCGGTGACCATCGCGCCCCGCCGATTCCACCGGCGTCGCCCGACGATGTGCACGGCCTCCGCACCGAAGGCGTTGGCCGTGCGCACGACGGTGCCGATGTTGGCGTCGTGGCCGAGGTTCTCGATCGCCACGTGGAAGGGGTGCCGGCGGGCGTCGAGGTCGGCGACGATCGCCTCCCGCGTCCAGTAGCGGTAGGCGTCCACCACGTTGCGCCGGTCGCCCTCGGCGAGCAACTGCGGGTCGTAGCGGGGATCCTCCGGGGCCGGGACGCCAGGATGCTCCGCGGCCCACGGCCCCAGCCCGACGGTGTGCGGTCCGGGCAGGCCCGTGACCCACTCGGTCGGCCCGAGTTGCTCGTCCGGGTCGCCCGCGGCGTCGGACGAGGAGGTCACAGCCCCAGGTCGGCGAGGCCGAGCACCGAGCGGTACTCGAGGCCCTCGGCGGCGATGACATCGGCGGCACCGGTGGCGCGGTCGACGACCGTCGCGACGCCCACGACCTCGGCGCCGATGTCGCGGAGCGCCCGCA
Organism: Tsukamurella sputi; assembly: GCF_007858445.1. Lineage (GTDB taxonomy): Bacteria > Actinomycetota > Actinomycetes > Mycobacteriales > Mycobacteriaceae > Tsukamurella > Tsukamurella sputi. Next base: position 105,454 of record NZ_VIGV01000008.1, read on the forward strand.
CCGCGGTGAGCGGCGAGTTGCCGGTGGTCGTGGTGTCCTCGACGACCAGGACGCGCTTACCCACCACGTCGGGCCCCTCGACCTGGCGCTGCATGCCGTGCGCCTTGGCGGCCTTGCGGACGACGAAGGCGTCGATCGGCCGGCCGGGCGCGTGCATGACCGCAGTGGCGACGGGGTCCGCGCCCAGGGTCAGGCCGCCGACGGCGTCGAAGTCCCAATCGGCGGTGAGCTCGCGGAGCAGCGCTCCGATCAGCGGCGACGCCTCGTGGTGCAAGGTCGCGCGACGCAGGTCGACGTAGTAGTCGGCTTCGCGGCCACTGGACAGCGTGACCTTGCCGTGGACGACGGCCAGCTCGCGCACGAGCTCGGCCAGCCGGGCCTTGGCGGTCGGGTCGAGCGGTGCGGTCACCGTCCGGACTCCTTGCCCGAGCGGACCGGCACCGGCTGGCCCGGATCGCGGGGGCCGCCGGCGGTGACGACGCGCGCGTGGCCCTCGGGTGGGAGGACGCGCAGCAGGTCGCCGAAGCGGCGCACGGCCTCCAGCGCCTCGTCGAGGTCGTCGGGATCATCGGTGGCGGACATGGACGCCAGCGTCCACTCGCCCTCGTTCCACAGCGACTGGATGTAGTCGGGCACCTGCTCGGCGAAGGCGATCATCCGGCGGTCCGCGACGCGGCGCGCCACCTCGGCGTTGTTGGTGTAGAGCACGCGGGGTCCCAGGGCGCCCAGCGCCTCCATGCCGGGCTCGGTCGGGGCGTGCCGGCCTTCGGGGCGCAGGTCCAGCAGCGCGCCGGACGTCGCCCCGCGGCTCACGGCCGCGACCGTGGCGACACCCTCCAGGTCGAAGACGTAGGCGGCGGCGCCGAAGTAGCTGCCGAAGGCCACGTCGACGATCTCGGGATCACCGGAGACCACCATGCCGCCGCGGTGGAACTCGTCGCGCAACGACGGGTCCGTCCGGCTGTAGACGAACTCCCGCTCCGCGGCCCAGTCGGCGCGCTCGGAGTGCATGTTGGGCGAGTGGTTGCGCTCATACCAGATGAGCGCGGCGGCCAGCGCCGCGCAGACCACCGCGAGGATCAGGAAGACTACGTACGACATCGCCACCTACAGTAGCGCGTCGACCGGCGACTTCACCCGACAGACGGGGTACCGGCGACGGAGATCTGACCGGCGTAGATCGCGAGGGCCGCTTTCCCGTCGGCGCTCACCTGGATCATGACCACGTCGCCGACGGCGAGATCGGACAGCGTGTTGCCGTGCGTGGTGGTCACCTGGGTGGTCGGTCCCGTGTGCAGGACGACGGTGCCGCCGTCGGGGGCGGAGCGCACCGTGATGGCCCCGTCGCGCAGGGAGGTCACCGCCCCGATCACCTCGCGACCAGGGGTGATGGCGACGGACCGCTGGTCGCTGACGGAGACGCCCGCCGATTGCGCCGCAGGGAGGACGCGCCGGGTACTGCCCAGGTCGGCCGACATCTGCAGTGCGTACGCGATGCCCGCGCCCACCACGCCGATCCCGAGGAGACAGAGGAGAACGGCGGGCCACGGGCCACGCGCGCGGGAGTCACCACCCACGGCGACCACCTCCTCGTGTCACGTCCCTGCCTTCATCGTGCGCCTCATCGATCGCGCCCTGCGCGAAACTATTCGTCGTGTCTGAGACGGGCCTGTGAATGTGGCGGGCGAATGTCTATGCACCCCGCTAGCGTTGTCGGCGTGGGACGTCTCTGGCCGCCGCGCGCCCTCACCGACGGTGAGGCGCCGGACGCACGGTTCACCCTGGCCAACGAGCGCACCTTCCTCGCGTGGATCCGCACATCGCTGGGGCTGGTCGCGGCCGCCGTGGGCCTGGAGGCCTTCGCGCCGCACGTCGTGCCCGCGCCGGTGCGCACGCCGCTCGTCGTGGTGCTGCTGCTCGTCGCCGCCGGGCTGGCGGGGTACGCCTTCACGCGCTGGGTGTCGGTCGAGGGCGCGATGCGCACCGGCCGTGACTTGCGCGGCTCCCCCGCGACGATCGTCCTGGCGGGGCTGATCGTGCTCGCGGGCGTCGTGCTGGCCGTCTCGCTCCTGGTGACGTGAGCGCACCGTCGACCCTCGCTGCGGAGCGGACCCAACTGGCCCGGGTGCGCACCGTGGTCGCGGCGCTGCTGACCTCGACGATCGTCGCCCGCGCCGCACTGCCGCACTGGCCCGCCGCGGCGCTGACGTGCCTGGCCGTGGCCGTGGTCGCCGTCGGCTCGCGCCTGCACCGCGCTCCGCTCGGGCCCGGCCGCGCGGCCGTCCTCGTCGCCATCGTGGTGGCACTCGCCGTGGCGGGCCTGGTCACGACGGTGCGTTGACGCGCCCGCAATTCCGTCGACAGGCCGGTGTGAATCGGACATCATGGCCTCCGCGCGGACGCGCCGCATCACGCTGATAGAAACCGCGCTCGAACTCAGCCACGATGGAAATACGTCGTCGTGACCGAATATCAGTGAGGTTTCGGAATCACTCCGCGTCGCGCACCCGGATCCCGACGGTCCCGCCCGCGCCCCGTCGGATCTTGGAACCGGTCACGGTGAGCCATCCGAGGATCCCGTACTTCTTCGCGATCCTCGACGCCGCGTCATCACCGTCGACGATCTCGCCCGTGCCCGCGACCTCGGGGCCGGAGGTCTTCCTGCCGCGGGCGTCGCAGGCCTGGACCAGCACAGACGGGTTACGCCGGAGGCGCTTGACCTTCCACGAGTCGGCGACGGTCCACACCAGGAGGTCGGCGCCGTCGCGCACGGCCCAGAGCGGAGTCGCCACGGGGGTGCCGTCCTTGCGGAAGGTGGTCAGGAGGACGTACTTGGCATCCGCCACCTGCGCGACCGAGCCGGCGATTCCTTCAGTCATGGGCCCAGCGTAACCGGCCAGGACGCCGGAACGCTGCGGGCGATCCAGCCGGCGATCGCGGCGCTGACCTCGGCGGGTTTCTCCTCGCCCATCCAGTGCCCGGAGTCGACGATCACCTCGGTGAGGTCGCTGCACGCCTCCCGCATCGGATCGGCCAGACGGGTGCCGACGGTGTCGAGGATCGCGTCGTAGCGGCCGTGCAGGAACAGGGCGGGCAACTCGATCCGCCCCCCGTTCAGTTCGGTCTTCGCGTACTCGGTGTCAGCGGGGGTGTTGACGTACCAGGAGTTGGGACCGGCCATGCCGTTCCGCTCGAAGGCGGCGACGTAGACGGCGTGGTCCTCGGGCGTGAGCACCGCCGGGTCGAGCGGCAGCTGCGGCACGGGCCCGCCGCCGAACCAGCCGCCGTTCCGCGTGATGACCGCGGTGGGCGCCGGGCCCTCGAGGTGCCGCGGATCGCCGCTGCGGAACAGCGCGGCGACGAGTCCCGGGAGATCGCTCTCGAACTGAGCGGTGGCCTCGTCGAAGGACTTGAGGTAGTGCACCTGGTAGTCCCACTGGCCGTACGGGTACTCGTCGGCGGGGTACTTCTCGCGGTCGATGAGGTCGAAGGGCGTGGGCCCGCTCGACGGGAAGTGCGGCACGTTCAGCGCGGCGACGCCGTCGACCACCTCCGGATGGTGGGTGGCGATGTTCCACACCACCGGCCCGCCCCAGTCGTGCCCGATCCAGATCGCGCTCGACCGGCCGAGCCCGGCCAGCAGCTCCAGCATGTCGGTGACGGCCTCCTCGCGGCGGTATGCACTCTTCTCGGCGTGCACCGTCGACGATCCGTAACCGCGCATGTCGGGCGCGACGCACCGGAAGCCGAGCGCGCCGAGGGCGCGCAGCTGGTGCCTCCAGGTGTAGCCCAGCTCGGGCCAGCCGTGCACGAAGATCAGCAGCGGACCGTCGGCGGGACCGGACGCGAGGTACGACGTGGTGTGGCGCGCGGTCCGCACGACGTGCGGGGTCGGAGTCGTCATGTCCCCAGCCTGACACGTCTCGCGGATGCTTGCCCCCGCGCCGTCGGCGGCACAGTATCGAGGCATGCCCCACGTGATCGTCCAGAACTGCTGCAACGACGCCTCGTGCGTGCCGGAGTGCCCGGTGGATTGCATCCACCCGACGCCCGACGAGCCGGGCTTCGCCACCGCCGAGATGCTCTACATCGATCCCGACGTGTGCATCGACTGCGGCGCCTGCATCGACGCCTGTCCGGTCTCGGCGATCACGACGGACTACGAGCTCACGGACGAGATGGCGCCCTTCGAGGAGATCAACGCCGCCTACTACCGGGCCGTCGGCTCCGCGGCGGACCTGGATCATCCGTACGCCGATCCGCAGCTCGGTCGCAGGCGTCCGGCCTCCGACGCCGAGCCGCTGAGCGTGGCGGTGGTGGGCGCCGGCGCGGCGGGGCACTACACGGTGAGCGAATTGCAGCACCGTATCGACGTGCGTGCCGAGATCGACGTCTACGAGCGCCTTCCCGAACCCGGCGGGCTGGTGCGTTTCGGGGTGGCCCCCGATCACGCGGACACGAAGAAGGTGCAGGAGCAGTTCGCCGCCGCGCGCGGCCGGAGCGGGGTGACGGTCCACCTCGGGGTGTCGGTGGGCGAGAACGTCACGCACGAAGAGCTGGCCCGGACGCACCACGCGGTGGTCTACGCGGTGGGCGCGCTGCACGGGCGCCCCCTGCCGCTGCCGGGCGGAGACCTGCCCGTCGTCGCGGCCGCCGCCGACTTCGTCGCCTGGTACAACGGCCACCCGGACTTCGCGGGGCACCCGTTCGACCTTTCGCACGAGCGGGTCGTGGTGCTCGGCAACGGCAACGTCGCGCTGGACGTGGCCCGCGTCCTCACCGCGGATCCCGAGCTCTTCGTCGGTACGGACATGTCCGACGAGGCCCTCGCCGCCCTGCGTGCGTCGCGCGTGCGGGAGGTGGTGGTGCTGGCCCGACGGGGCGCCGACCACGCCGCGTTCACCGCGCCCGAGCTGGTGGGCCTGGCGCGGACGGTGCCGGTGGTGGTGGACGCCGCCGATCTCTCCGATCTCGGCGCGGAGCCCGCGGATCCGCAAGCGGCGCACTACGTCCGGCAGAAGCTGGAGCTGCTGCGCGATCTGGCGGCCGCCCCCTCCCCCGCCCCCGACGCGCGACGCGTGGTGCTCCGGTTCGGCACGCCGCCCACCGCCGTCACCGAAGCCACCGGCGGTGCCGTCGTCGAGTTCGACGAGCACGGCACACCGTCGAGCCTCGAGTGCGGACTGGTGCTCGCGGCGATCGGCCTGCGCGGCACCTCCGTTCCGGGCGTTCCCTTCGACGAGGCCGGCGGGATCATCCCCAACGCGGACGGACGCGTTCTCGGGTCCGACGGTGCGCCGCTCCCCGGCGTCTACACCGCCGGCTGGGTCAAGCGCGGTCCGACAGGCGTGATCGGGACGAACCGCTACGACGCCCGGAGCACCGTCGACGCCCTGGTCGCCGACTTCCACGCCGGCCTGCTCTCCGCGGAGTAGCGCGAACGCGAAAGGCCCCGCCCTCCAGGGGAGGACGGGGCCTGTGCGCACGTGGATCAGGCGATGATCAGCCGGTCGCCGTCGGGCGAGAGGCTCACCTGCACCGTGTCGCCGTCGCGGACGTCGCCCGCGAGCAGCGCCTTGGCGAGCTGATCGCCGATGGCCTGCTGCACCAGGCGGCGCAGCGGCCGGGCGCCGTAGAGCGGGTCGAAACCGCGCTCCGCGAGCCATCCCTTGGCCTCGTCGGAGACCTCGAGCCCGAGGCGGCGCTGGCTCAGCCGCTTGCGCAGCTGATCCAGCTGGATGTCGACGATGCCGGTGAGCTGATCGGAGCTCAGGGAGTCGAAGATCAGCACGTCGTCGAGCCGGTTGATGAACTCCGGCTTGAACTTCGCGCGCACGGCGGCCATCACCTGCTCGGGCGTGCCGCCCGCGCCGAGGTTCGACGTGAGGATCAGGATCGTGTTGCGGAAGTCCACGGTGCGGCCCTGACCGTCGGTGAGCCGGCCCTCGTCGAGCACCTGAAGCAGCACGTCGAAGACGTCCGGGTGCGCCTTCTCGACCTCGTCGAAGAGCACCACCGTGTAGGGGCGGCGCCGCACGGCCTCGGTCAGCTGGCCGCCGGCCTCGTAGCCGACGTAGCCGGGAGGCGCGCCGACGAGCCGTGCGACGGAGTGCTTCTCGCCGTACTCGGACATGTCGATGCGCACCATGGCGCGCTCGTCGTCGAAGAGGAACTCCGCGAGACCCTTCGCCAGCTCCGTCTTGCCCACGCCGGTGGGGCCGAGGAACAGGAACGAGCCGGTGGGCCGGTTCGGGTCCGCGACGCCGGCGCGGGTGCGGCGCACCGCATCCGAGACGGCCTCGACGGCCGCGGTCTGGCCGATGACGCGCTTGCCGATCTCCGACTCCATGCGCAGCAGCTTCGCCGTCTCGCCCTCGAGCATGCGGCCGGCGGGAACGCCGGTCCAGGCGGAGACCACATCGGCCACGTCATCGGGGCCGACCTCCTCCTTGAGCATGACCTCGCCGTCGGAGGCGGCGCCCGACGTGGCCACGGCCTCGTCGAGCTGCTTCTCCAGCGCGGGGATCTGGCCGTAGCGCAGCTCCGCCGCGCGGCCGAGGTCACCGTCGCGCTCGGCGCGCTCCGACTCACCCTTGAGCGTCTCCAGCTGCTCCTTGAGGGAGCGCACCGAATCGATGGCGCCCTTCTCGTTCTGCCAGCGGGAGGTCAGCTGCGCCAGCTTCTCCTTGTGATCGGCGAGCTCACCGCGCAGCTTCTCCAGGCGGTCCTTCGACGCGGCGTCGGACTCCTTGGACAGCGCCATCTCCTCGATCTCGAGGCGACGGACCAGGCGCTCCTCGGCGTCGATCTCCTCGGGGCGCGAGTCGATCTCCATCCGCAGGCGCGAGGCGGCCTCGTCGACGAGGTCGATCGCCTTGTCCGGCAGGAAGCGCGACGTGATGTAACGGTCCGAGAGCGAGGCGGCGGCGACCAGCGCGGAGTCGGTGATGCGCACGCCGTGGTGCACCTCGTACCGCTCCTTGAGGCCGCGGAGGATGCCGACGGTGTCCTCCACGCTCGGCTCGCCCACCAGCACCTGCTGGAAGCGGCGCTCGAGCGCGGCGTCCTTCTCGATGTACTGGCGGTACTCGTCGAGCGTGGTGGCGCCCACGAGTCGCAGCTCACCACGGGCCAGCATCGGCTTGATCATGTTGCCCGCGTCCATCGCCGAGTCGCCGGTGGCGCCGGCGCCCACGATGGTGTGCAGCTCGTCGATGAAGGTGATGATCTGGCCGGAGCTGGCCTTGATCTCGTCGAGCACGGCCTTGAGCCGCTCCTCGAACTCGCCGCGGTACTTGGCGCCCGCCACCATCGAACCGAGATCGAGCGAGATCACGGTCTTGTCGCGCAGCGACTCGGGCACGTCGCCCGTGACCACGCGCTGGGCCAGGCCCTCGACGATGGCGGTCTTGCCGACGCCGGGCTCGCCGATGAGCACCGGGTTGTTCTTGGTGCGGCGGCTCAGGACCTGCACGACGCGACGGATCTCGTTGTCGCGCCCGATGACCGGGTCGAGCTTGCCCTCGCGGGCCCGCGCGGTGAGGTCGGTCGAGTACTTCTCGAGAGCCTGGTACTGGCCCTCGGGATCCTGCGAGGTGACCTTCGCGGAGCCGCGCACGGCGGTGAAGGCCTCGCGGATCGCGTCGGGCGCGGCCCCGGCGGAGACGAGGACCTGTGCGGCCTCGCCGCCGGCCTTGGCCAGCCCGTAGAGCACGTGCTCGGTGGAGACGAACTGGTCGCCCATCTCGGTCGCGAGCTTCTGCGCCTCGCTGATCGACGCGATGGACTCGCGACTCAGCTGCGGCGTGGTGGTGGAACCGCTGGCCTTGGGCTGGCGATCCACCAGGTCCTGTGCGCGGTTGCGCACGGTGACGGGATCCACTCCGACCGCCTTGAGCAGCGGCGCGGCGATCCCGTCGGTCTGGTCGAGCAGCGCCACCAGCAGGTGCGCCGGAGAGATCTCCGGGTTACCCGCTGCGGACGCCGCCTGCAGAGCCGAGGTCAGCGCGGCCTGCGTCTTGGTGGTGGGCTGGAACGAATCCACGTACATCCTCCTGGGTCGTCTCGAACACGTCGTGCACCCTGAGCCTTCTTCACTCAAGTATGCCCTCTGTGTTCCTCAACGCGCAGAACCTTGAGTCTGTTCCGCTCAACCCGAGGTTCCGACGTGACTCACCCCACAGCCACGACGGGTGCCCGACGGACTTTCTCGACCTGCTCCAGGGCGGCTGCGTACCGCACCAGCTCGGCGTCGGAACCACGTCCGCCCAGGAAGGACAGACCGAGCGGAAGACCGTCCGGGTCGTAGCCGGCCGGCACCGTGACCTGCGGGTAGCCGGCCGTGGAACTCTGCCGGGTCGACGAGGTGAAGGGCTGCGCGGGCGGGCCCTGCCGGTCGACGCGGGGCGCCGCCTCGGCGGTCGGCGTCACGACGGCGTCCAACCGCAGTCGACCCACCACCTCGTCGATCGCGCGGCGCGCGGCGGCCGTCGCCGCGGCTCGGTGGGCGCGATAGGCGGGCGCCGAGAGGTCCCCGTCGGACGCCTGCGCCGCCTCGAAGAGGTCCTGCCCGAACAGGGGCAGCTCGACCCGGGCGTGCTCACGCCCGAAGGCGATCAGCCCGGCGAGATCGCGCGGATGCGTGCCCGGCGTCGCGGCGAGGTACGCGGCGATGTCGTGTTTGAACTCCGTCATGAGCGCCGGCACCAGGTCCTTGGCCACCACCTCGTCGATCGCGGGGACGTCGGCATCGTCGACCACGACGGCACCTGCGGCGCGGAGCCTGCGCACCGCATCCTCGAAGGCGCGGTCCACCGCGGGATCGAGGCCGACCCGCCCGGTCCGCCACAGCCCGATCCGCTTGCCGCGCAGGCCGTCGGCGCGCAGGTCCGTCGGGATCGGCACCTGCGCCGACGATGCCGTGGCGCGGTCGGCCGCATCCGGCCCGGCGACGGCCCGCAAGGTGATCGCGGCGTCGATGACGGACCGCGCGATCGGTCCGGGCGTGTCCTGCTGCGCCGTGATCGGCACGATCCCGGCCCGGCTCACGACGCCCACCGTCGGCCGGATCCCGACGGTCGAGGTCATGGACGCCGGGCACAGCACCGATCCGTCGGTGTCGGTGCCGATCGCTACCACCGCGAGGCCCGCCGCCACCGCCGCGGCCGCGCCGCTCGACGATCCGCAGGCGCTGCGGTCGAGCGCGTAAGGGTTGCGGGTCCGACCCCCGACGGGGCTCCACCCGGCGATCGCCTCCGAGCTGCGGAAGTTGGACCAGACGGAGAGGTTGGTCTTGCCGAGGACCACGGCGCCCGCGCTGCGGAGCGCGGCCACGACGTGCGCGTCGCGAGCGGGGCGCGCGCCCTCGAGGGCGGTCGATCCGGCGGTGGTGCGCATCCCGTCCGCCGTGTCCATGTTGTCCTTGAGCAGGACCGGGATGCCGTCGAGGGGACCGCGCACCCCGCCCGAGCGACGCCGCGCGTCGCTGGCTTCGGCCGCGCGCAGCGCGTCGGGATTCGTCCGGATCACCGCGTGCAGGCTCGGGTCGACGCGGGCGATCCTGGCCTGGAGCGCACGCGTGAGGTCCCACGAGGTCAGCCGCCGGGCATCCATCGCGCGCTGGAGATCGGGGATGGTCGAGCGTTCGAGGAGTTCGGCGACGGCTGTCGTCGACAAGGGCTCGGCGCGTGTCAGAGCCGGAACCGAGAGGATCGTCGTCGTCGCGACCAGGACCGCGGCAGGGCGCCGCCAGCAGAGCTTCACCCGATGACCGTATGCGGCCGACAGGCCCGCCACCCTGACGCGCGCACCCGTCTTCGGGGTGGTGCAGGCACTACTCCGGCAAGCGGAGGCCCCGCTCAGGCGAGGGCGGCGACGCGCTCGGCGAGCTTCTGATGGGTCGCCGCGTCGGGATGCCCGTCGCTGCTGGATCCGTAGACCCAGCCCTCGCCGAGCGGGGAGATGACGGACACCGACGGATCCACCGCCCGGGCGGCGCCGACGATGGCGGCCTCCGTCGCCCGCGCGTCGGGGCCGCTCCCGCGGACCGTCGGGAACACCGTGATCAGCGCGATCTTGGCGTGGGGCGCCTGCGAGCGGACGGTGGTGACGACCTGCCGCACCTGCGCGTCGATCACCGCCGGCGATGCGCCGACGTCGTTCGATCCGGCCTGTACGACGACGAGCGCCGGGTCGTAGTCGGTCAGCCGCGCGGCCCGCGTCAGGCCCGCGATGGAACCGTCCGCGTATCCGGCGCCGCCACGGGCGCTGACGTACACCGAGCGGCGCTCGATGGCGCTGATCATCCGCGGGTAGGCCACGACACCGGGCACCTCGTAGCCGGTGGAGATGGACGCCCCGATGACGACGATCGATCGATCGACCGCGGCCCGCGGCGCGACACCGGGCTCGGCGACGGCGGAGGCGCCGCTCATCGACGCGATCACTGCGGCCCCGATTCCGGCCATTGCACCCAAACGCGACACGCTCATGGCGACATCGTGACACATCATCAGCCACTTGCGTAACTTGCACAACGTGGACAACAGGACGTGATCCTGCCCCGGAAACGACGGAGCCCCCGCCGGAAAGCGGGGGCTCCGTGTTCGAGAACCTGTCAGACGAGGCCTGCGACGCGCTCGGCGATCCGCTCGTGCGCGGCCGCACCGGGGTGGCCGTCCGCGGACGCACGGTAGGTCCACCCCTCGGCGAGCGGGGAGATCACGGCCACGTTCGGGTCCACCGACCGCGCGGCACCGACGATCGCGGCGTCCGTGTTCCGCGCCGCAGCACCGTTGTGGATCGACGGGAAGACGGTGACGACGGCGATCTTCGCGTCGGGCGCCTGGTGGCGCACCGTCGAGACGACCTGTCGCACCTGTCCCGCGACCAGCGCGGGCGGGGCGCCCACGTCGTTTGTCCCGGCCTGCAGCACCACCAGCGCCGGGTTCCGCGCGGGCAGGTTCGCGGCCTGCGTCAGCCCCGCGATCGAGCCGTCGGCGTATCCGGCGCCGCTGCGGGCGCTGACGTAGACGTCGCGTCCGGACATGGCGCCCACCTGACGCGGGTACGCCGACGATGCGGCGACGGCGCGACCGGACGAGACCGACGCACCGATCACGACGACCGACCCGCGGTCCGCGGCGGCCCGGCTCCGGGGCGCGGGCTGCGGCGCCGCCGCGGGCGTGACCGCAGCCGGCTTCAGGGCGACGGGCTTGGCCGCGACGGGCTTCGCGACGACGGCCCGGGGCGCGACGGCCTGCTGGACGTGGGGAACGGCGATCGCCGCTCCGGGCTGCGCGCCGCTGTGGGCGGCGCCGGGGTCGGCCGAAGCCGCGGCGATCGCGAACGGCGCGAACGCGATGCCCGCCCCCAGGGCGATTCCGTATCCGAGTCTGCGCAGGTGGCGACTGTTCCGCAAGGCGGCCATACGGCGGACCTCTCTCGGTTCGAGTGGAGCATGGACGGCAATCCGGTCCTCACGGAATGCACAGGACGAAACCCGCGGCAGTGCACCGCGGGATCCAGGGAGAATGTACTCGATCCCCGCCTCCGGCGGACCCACCGACCCGCGGTTTCCGCGTCCGAATTCTGGCATCGCAACGCGACGTAGGATGGAGCGGTCATCGCAGGGCGAACATGGTGGGAGCAGAGCGGCAGTGGGTGCGCATGCACGGCACGGTCTCGCGCAGATCGCAGCCGATATCGAGCCCGTGGCGGACGACTTCACCAAGGGGCTGTTCGCACGGCTCTTCGCGTTGGACCCGTCGCTGCGCGACCTCTTCCCCGCCAACATGACGGGCCACCGTGCCACATTCCTGCGGGTGCTCGATCACGTCTTCACCTCGATCCCCCAGCCCGACGGGCACGACGACCTGATCGAGTTCCTGGCGCAGCTCGGGCGCGATCACCGCAAGTACGGCCTCACCGAGGCGCACTACGACACCATGGCCGCGGCGCTCATCGCGGAGGTCCACGCCGTCTACGAGCCGCACGGCGGGCTCGACGACGAGGACGCCGCGGTGCTCGAGCAGGGCGTGCAGCTGCTGACCGGTGTGATGCGGGGCGGTGCCCACTCGGATCCGACGCCCGCGCGTCGGCGGGCCCGCGTCGTGGAGGTGCTGCGCCCGCACCCCGGCCTGTCGGTGGTGCGCCTCGTCGCGGACGAGCCGCTGCTCTTCCGGCCGGGCCAGTACGTGGAGACGCAGATCCCCCAGATGCCGCGCGTGTGGCGCCCACTGTCGCTCGCGATGCCGCCGAACACTCAGGGTCAGCTGGAGTTCCACATCCGGGCCGTTCCCGGCGGATACCTCTCCAGCACCGTCTTCGGCGAGACCCGCCCGGGCGACGTGTGGCAGTTCGGCCAGGTCCACGGGCTCCTGCGGCCCGACGGTGACCGTCCGGTCACGATGATCGCCGGCGGTACCGGCCTCGCGCCGATGAAGTCGATCCTGCTGGCGATGTCCATGAACGCGAACAACCCCGACGTGCACCTCCTGGTGGGGGCGCGATCGCCGGGGTTGCTCTACGATTCGGAATCCTTGGCGCCGCTCGCGGCGACGAATCCGTGGTTGAAGGTGACGCAGGTGACGGACGCGCGGAGCGATCCGTGGTGGCTCAAGCGACCCGCCACGGCCTACCGCGCGCTCCCGCTCCGGCACGGCTCCCTGGTCGACGCGATGTCCCGCCTGGACCTGACCGGACATCGCGTGCTGATCGCCGGGCCCCGGGGCCTGCTGCGCGCCGCGAGCGAGGCCGCGGTCGCGCGGGGTGCCGCCCCCGAGGACGTGGTGACCGACCCGCTGTGACCGGGCGCCCGACCGCCGCTTCGGGCCGGGAACGGCCGTGGCGTCAGCGGCGACGGCTCCGGGGCTGCCAGACGACCATCGCGGAGGACTTCGGCACGTGCACCAGCTCACCGCCGGTACGTCGCACGCTCTCGACCTGTGCGGTGAGCTCCTCGACCCGCCGCTGCAGCGCATCGACCTGATTGGTGAGGTCGATGATCCGCTTGATGCCGGCCAGGTTCACGCCCTCGTCCTGCGAGAGCCGCTGCACCTCGCGCAGCAGATCGACGTCGCGCGAGGAGTAGCGCCGACCCCCGCCCGCCGACCGCTCGGGCGTCACGAGCCCGAGACGGTCGTACGTGCGGAGGGTCTGCGCATGCATCCCCGCGAGCTGTGCAGCGACCGAGATCATGAACACGTGGGCGTCCGGATCGTCGGGGAACTGCTGGTCGCCGTTCATCGCTGCACCGCACCACTTCCGGCCCAGCCGCCCCGCGGATCGAAGCCCGCGGCCCGCTCGGCCTCGGCGTAGGCGCGCAGCGCCTCCTGTGCCCGCTCGTCCAGCGTGGACGGCACCGCGACCTGGACCTTCACGAGCAGGTCGCCGTGGCCACCCGCCCGCTTCGGCACGCCACGGCCGCGCACCCGCAGGGTACGGCCGTCCGTGGTGCCGGCCGGGATCTTCACGCCCACCGGTTGTCCCAGCGTGGGGACGGTGACGGTGGCGCCGAGCGCCAGCTCCGAGAAGCTGACGGGCAGCGTGACCAGCAGGTCGTCGCCGCTGCGGGTGAAGACCTCGTCGGCGTCGACGTGGACCGTGACGAACAGGTCGCCCGAGGGCGCCCCGCGCATCCCGGCCTGCCCCTGGCCGGCCAGGCGGATGCGCTGGCCGTCCTTGACGCCGGGCGGGATCTTCACGTTCACCGTGCGGGTGCGCACGGTGACGCCGGTGCCGTTGCAGTCCCCACAGGGATCGTCGATCACCGATCCGGTGCCGCGGCAGTCCGGGCACGGCTCGGAGAAGCTGAACGCGCCCTGGTTCCGGCTGACGAGCCCGGAACCGTTGCAGGACTGACACACCCGCGGGCTGGTGCCCGGCTTGGCGCCGGAGCCGTGGCAGGTGGTGCACGGCGACGGCGAGGTCAGCGTGATCGGCGTGGTGACCCCCAGGGTCGCGTCCCGGAAACCGAGCGTCAGCTCGGACTCCAGATCACTGCCCCGGCGCGGCCGCGTGGGCTGCGGGCCGGGGCCCTGCCCCGCTCCACCGCGGTTGAACAGGCCCTCGAAGATGTCCCCGAAGCCGCCGCCACCGTTACCGGCCGCAGCACCGTCGAAGATGTCCGAGAACGAGAACCCGCCCGCGCCACCACCGGCGTTGCCGAAACCGCCGGAGCCGAAGCCACCGCCGCCCGCGCCGCCGGAGCCGAATCGACCGCTGCCGAACAGGCGACGCGTCTCGTCGTACTCCTTGCGCTTGGCCGGGTCGGAGAGCACGGCGTGCGCCTCGGAGACCCGCTTGAACCGCTCCTCGGCCTGCGTGTTGCCCGGATTCGCGTCCGGATGCAGCTCGCGGGCCAGCTTGCGGTAGGCCTTCTTGATCTCGTCGGCACTCGCGCTGGAGCTGACGCCCAGCTCCTTGTAGAAGTCCTGTTCAACCCATTCCCTCTGTGCCACTGGGCATCACCTCCTTTCTATGACTCGCCCTGCGCGGACTCGTCCTGCGACTGCGCCGGACGGTCCGTGACGGCGACCATCGCGTTGCGGATCACCTTGCCATCGATCCGGTACCCCTGGCGCAGGACCGCTCCCAGAACGGGATCGGCTCCGTCGCCCTCATGCTGCACGGCCTCGTGGATGGCGGGATCGAACTCGTCGCCCTCCTCGCCGAAGGACTCGAGTCCCAGGGCCTTGAGCACACCGTCGAGCTTGTCGGACACGGACTTCAGCGGCCCGGCCTCGAGATCGCCGTGGCTGCGAGCCCGGTCCAGATCGTCCAAGACGACCAGCAGCTCACCGACCACGAAGGCCTTGCCCGCGGCGCGGGCGTCGACCACGTCGCGCGCGGTGCGCTTGCGGTAGTTGGCGAACTCGGCCGAGACGCGCTGCAGGTCCGCGGTGAGCTCCGCCTCCTTGCTCGACGGTGCCCCGTCCACGGCCTCCGCCGCGTCGTCCGGCCCGGCCGCAGCCGCGTCGTCCGGCCCGGCCGGGGCCGTGGCGGACTCATCCACCACGGCCTCCGACTCCGGGCTCACCTCGTCCGGCTCCACCGGGTTGTCGGGGCTCGTCATTACTTCGCGTCCTTCGGATCCTCGTCGACGACCTCGGCATCGACGACGCCGTCGTCCTGCTGCGCGCCGGCGGCGGCACCGTCGGCCTGGCCCTCAGCGCCGGCCGCGGCGTAGATGGCCTGGCCCAGCGCCTGCGACTCGGTGGAGAGCTTCTCGACGGCGGCCTTCACGGCGGCGATGTCGGTGCCCTGCAGGGCCTCGTTCGCCTCCTTGATGGCGGCCTCCACCTTCTCCTTGTTCTCGGCCGGGACCTTGTCCTCGTTCTCCTTGAGGAACTTCTCGGTCTGGTTGACCAGCGACTCGGCCTGGTTGCGGGTCTCCGCCTCCTCGCGACGAGCCTTGTCCTCCGAAGCGTGGGCCTCGGCGTCCTTGATCATCCGGTCGATCTCCTCCTGCGACAGCCCGCTGCCGTCGGAGATCTTGATGGTGTTCTCCTTGCCGGTGCCCTTGTCCTTCGCGGTCACGTGCACGATGCCGTTGGCGTCGATGTCGAAGGTGACCTCGATCTGCGGCACGCCGCGCGGGGCCGGCGCGATGCCGGTCAGCTCGAAGCTGCCGAGCAGCTTGTTGTGCGCAGCGATCTCACGCTCGCCCTGGAAGACCTGGATCTGCACCGACGGCTGGTTGTCGTCCGCCGTGGTGAAGGTCTCGGACCGCTTGGTGGGGATGGTGGTGTTGCGCTCGATGAGCTTGGTCATCACGCCGCCCTTGGTCTCGATGCCGAGGGACAGCGGGGTGACGTCGAGCAGCAGCACGTCCTTGACCTCGCCGCGCAGCACGCCGGCCTGCAGGGCGGCGCCGACGGCGACGACCTCGTCCGGGTTGACGCCCTTGTTGGGCTCCTGGCCTCCGGTGAGCTCCTTGACCAGCTCGGTCACGGCGGGCATGCGAGTGGAACCACCCACGAGCACGACGTGGTCGATGTCGCCGACCGAGATCCCGGCGTCCTTGATGACCGCCTGGAACGGGGTGCGGGTGCGCTCGAGCAGATCGTTGGTGATCTTCTGGAACTCGCTGCGGCTCAGGTTCTCATCGAGGAAGAGCGGGTTCTTGTCCGCGTCCACCGTGATGTACGGCAGGTTGATCGACGTGCTCTGGCCCGAGCTCAGCTCGATCTTCGCCTTCTCGGCGGCCTCGCGCAGACGCTGCATGGCCATCTTGTCCTTGGTCAGGTCGATGCCGTGCTGCGCCTTGAACTTCTCGACCAGCCAGTCGACGATGCGCTGATCCCAGTCGTCACCACCGAGGTTGTTGTCACCCGAGGTCGCGCGGACCTCGACGACGCCGTCGCCGATCTCCAGCAGCGAGACGTCGAAGGTGCCGCCACCGAGGTCGAAGACCAGGATGGTCTGCTCCTTCTCGCCCTTGTCCAGGCCGTACGCGAGTGCGGCTGCGGTGGGCTCGTTGACGATGCGGAGCACGTTCAGGCCCGCGATCTGGCCGGCCTCCTTGGTGGCCTGGCGCTGCGCGTCGTTGAAGTACGCGGGGACGGTGATGACCGCGTCGGTCACGTCCTCCCCCAGGTACGCCTCGGCGTCGCGCTTCAGCTTCATCAGCGTGCGGGCGCTGATCTCCTGCGAGGTGTAGTTCTTGTCGTCGATCGACTGCGTCCAATCGGTACCGATGTGACGCTTGACCGAGCGAATGGTGCGGTCGACATTCGTGACGGCCTGGTTCTTGGCGGGCTGACCCACCAGGACCTCGCCGTTACGCGCGAAGGCCACCACCGACGGGGTGGTGCGCGAGCCCTCGGCGTTCGCGATCACGACCGGGTCGCCGCCCTCGAGGACAGCGACGCACGAGTTGGTGGTGCCGAGGTCGATGCCTACTGCACGTCCCATATTGATATGCCTCCTGATAGTTCTGCTACTGATCCAGACTTCAGCGCCCCCGACTCAAGGGGCGAACACCTCAGTTCTACCCCATTGAGCGGGACACGCTCAAGTAGTACGTCATGTCCAACGGGCGACCCGTCAGGAATGTTCCCGATTCTCGAAAAAAGTTGAGCGAAGTCGACTCAACTAGGATCGCCGCAGGTCATACGTTCCGGCGGTGCGCCGTCCGCGGGAAATCCCCGGGGTCGTCCGAGTAGTTCCACGGATCCGTCGCGGTGCGGAAGCCGGTGGACTGGACGCATGAGCAGCCTCGCCCCCACCGATCGCAGGTACGCCGTCCGCGTCGGCTTCGCCCGGACCGCGGCGGGGGTGATCGGCGCGGCGCTCGCGATCCTGCTGCTCGCGATCGGCTCCCTCCCGGTCGATCCCGCATCGGAGTTCGACACCAGGAACGGCACGCGGGAGTACCCCGACGTCGACGCCATCCTGACGGTCTGCGCGGTCTCGGCCCTGATCATTCCGATCGCCGCCGCGATCGGTCTCGGGATCGGCCGCGGGAGGTGCCGCGGCTTCTGCGGAATCGTGCTCGCGATCGCCGCGTACATCTACCTGTAGAGACACGGCGGCGGGCGGGCCGCCGAAACGACCCGCCCGCACCGTCGAACCTGCTAGGCCGCAGCCTGCACGCCCTCCGACACCGGCTCCAGAGCCTGCGCGACGATCTCGGCGACGTCGACCGTCGGCTTCACCTCGAGCGCGTCGAGGACCTCTGCCGGGACATCGTCCAGGTCGGGCTCGTTGCGCTGCGGGACGAAGACCGTCTTCAGGCCGTTGCGCTGCGCGGCCAGCAGCTTCTGCTTGACGCCGCCGATCGGCAGCACCCGGCCGTTCAGAGTGACCTCGCCGGTCATGCCGACATCGCTGCGCACCCGCCGCCCCGCCAGCATGGAGACCAGCGCGGTGACCATCGTGACGCCCGCCGACGGACCGTCCTTCGGAACCGCGCCGGCCGGGAAGTGGATGTGCACCGTGCCGTTCAGCGCGGACGGTTCGATGCCGAAGTCGGCGGAGTGGGCCTGCACGTACGACAGCGCGATCTGCGCCGACTCCTTCATGACGTCGCCCAGCTGGCCCGTCAGCTTGAGCTCGGGGCCGGATTCGCCGGCGGTGTGCAGCGCCTCGATGAACAGCACGTCGCCGCCCATACCCGTGACCGCGAGACCCGTTGCCACGCCGGGCACCTCGGTGCGCTCCGCCGTCTCCGGGGTGAATCGGGGCCGGCCCAGGTAGCCCTGCAGGTCGTCGACGCCCACCACGGTGGCAGCCTCACCGGACGACTGCTCGACCGCGACCTTGCGCAACGCCTTGGCGAGCAGCCGCTCGAACTGCCGCACACCCGGCTCGCGGGTGTAGTTCGCGGCGATCTCGCGGAGGGCCTCGTCGGTGATCGTCACCTCGTCGGGCGTCAGCGCCGCCTTCTCGAGCTGTCGCGGGACGAGGTAGTCCCGGGCGATGGCGACCTTGTCGTCCTCGGTGTAGCCGTCGAGGGTGACCAGCTCCATGCGGTCGAGCAGCGCCGACGGGATGTTCTCCACCACGTTGGCCGTCGCGAGGAAGACCACGTCGGACAGGTCCAGATCGAGATCGAGGTAGTGGTCGCGGAAGGTGTGGTTCTGCGCGGGGTCGAGGACCTCGAGCAGCGCCGCCGCGGGGTCGCCGCGGTAGTCGGAGCCCACCTTGTCGATCTCGTCGAGCAGCACCACCGGGTTCATCGAACCCGCCTCGCCGATCGCGCGCACGATGCGGCCGGGCAGCGCGCCCACGTACGTACGACGGTGCCCGCGGATCTCCGCCTCGTCGCGCACGCCGCCCAGGGCGACGCGAACGAACTTGCGGCCCAACGCCCGCGCGACGGACTCCCCGAGCGAGGTCTTGCCGACACCGGGAGGGCCGGCGAGCACCATCACGGCGCCCGAGCCGCGGCCGCCGACCAGCGACATGCCGCGCTGGGCCCGTCGCGACCGCACGGCCAGGTATTCGACGATGCGGTCCTTCACGTCGTCGAGGCCGTGGTGATCGGCATCCAGGATCGCCCGCGCGCCGGGCAGGTCGTCAGAGTCCTCGGTCGTGACGTTCCACGGCAGGTCGAGGACGGTGTCGAGCCAGGTGCGGATCCAGCCCGCTTCGGGGCTCTGGTCGGTGCCGCGCTCGAGCTTGCCCACCTCACGCAGCGCCGCCTGAAGGACCTTCTCCGGCAGGTCGGCCGCCTCGACGCGCGAGCGGTAGTCGTCGGCGCCGTCGGGCTCGTCCTCGCCGAGTTCCTTGCGGATGGCGTTCAGCTGCTGGCGGAGCAGGAACTCCTTCTGCTGCTTCTCCATTCCGTCGCGCACGTCGGAGGCGATCTTGTCGCTGACCTCGGTCTCGGCGAGGTGCTCGCCGGTCCAGTCGATGAGCTGCTGCAGCCGCGCGTCGACGTCGCCGGTCTCCAGGAGGGTGCGCTTCTGCTCGTTCGTCAGCCACGACGAGTAGCCCGACGTGTCCGCCAGCGCGGCGGGATCGGTGAGCTTGTTGACGGCGTCGATGACCTGCCAGGCCTCGCGGCGCTGGAGCATCGCGAGCACGACCTTCTTGTACTCGGCGGCGAGCTCGCGGGTGCGCTCGGTGGCGGCGGTCTCGTCGACAAGGTCGACCTCGACCCACAGCGCCGCGCCCGGCCCGGTGGTGCCGGAGCCGATGTGCGCGCGCTGCTCGCCGCGCAGCACCGCGACGTATTCGGACTGTCCCGGCACCCGCCCGACCTGCACGATCGAGGCGACGACGCCGTGCGTCGGGTAGCGATCGTCGAGCCGCGGGGCGATGAGGAGCTTGCCGCGGTCGCTCGCGCGGCCGGCGTCGACCGCGGCCTGAGCGGCGTCGTCGAGCGTGATGGGCACGACCATGCCGGGCAGCACCACGAGGTCGGGGACGAAGAGGACGGGCAGTGAGATCTGCTCAGACATGGGGCCTCCCAAGTTCAGTCTGATCCGCTCAACGCCGTTGCCCGGCCGGGTTGTTCCGGCCGGGCATCGGCGTTCGCCGTCAGCGGATTTCAAGCCGCGGCGGGCTCGCGCTCCGGGCGCGTCTCGTGCTCCACGCCCTCGTGCTCCCTACCGACCTCGAAGCGCAGCAGGCGCAGCGCGTTGGCGACGACGATGAGGGTCGAGCCCTCGTGGATGAAGACCACCGGTCCCATCGGCATGCCGAGGAAGGTGACGATCACCAGGAAGACCACGATGCCCAACGCGGCGATGAGGTTCTGCCGGATGATCCGGCTCGTCTGCCGGCTCAGACGTACCGCGAAGGGCAGCCGGCCCAGGTCGTCGCTCATCAGCGCGACGTCGGCGGTTTCCAGCGCGACCGCGGAGCCGGCCGCGCCCATCGCGATGCCGACGTCGGCCTGCGCCATCGCGGGGGCGTCGTTGACGCCGTCGCCGACCATGGCGCACCGTCGGACGCCCTGCCCTGCGCCGGACAGCCCGCGGACCTGCGTCACCTTGTCCTCGGGCAGCAGCCCGCCGAGCGCGCGGTCGACGCCGACCTCGCGCCCCACGGCCTCGGCCACCTGCTGGTGGTCGCCGGAGATCATCACGATGTCGTTCATGCCGGACTCGCGCAGGCGGTCGAGCACCTGCCCGGCCTCCCGGCGGGGCGTGTCCATCACGCCGATCACGCCGAGGAAGCGGCCGCCGCGGCGCACGATCATCAGCGTGCGGCCCGCGGCCTGCAGCCGCTCGACGTCGGCGGCGACGGCCCCGTCGAGGGCGATACCGGCGTCGGTGAAGAGCCGCTCGTTGCCGATCTCGACGCTGTCCCCGTCGACCAGGGCGCGGACGCCGCGGCCGGTGACGGACTGCAGGTCGGAGGCGGTGAGCACGGTCGATGTGCGCGCGGCGACGGCCTCGGCGACCGCGGCCGCGAGGGGGTGGTCGGAGAGCTTCTCGACGGCGAGCGTGGTCGCGAGGAGCTCGTCGAGCTCGGCCCCCGGGGCGGCGACGGTGTCGGTCACCCGCGGCTCACCCCAGGTCAGGGTGCCGGTCTTGTCGAAGGCGATCGACGTGACGCGGCCCAGTGTCTCGAGCGGGGCACCGCCCTTGACGAGCACGCCGGCGCGGGCCGCGCGGGCCACACCCGCCAGCACGGCCGACGGCGTGGCGAGCGCGAGCGCGCAGGGGCTCGCGGCGACGAGGACCGCCATCGCGAGGTAGAAGGCGTCGTCGAAGGGGTTGCCCAGCGCGAAGTAGCCGACCAGGAAGACGCCGAGGACGAAGGCGATCACGGCGGGCACGTAGATCCGCTGGAACCTGTCGAGGAAGCGCTGCGTGGGCGACTTGGCCTGGTCGGTGGACGCGACGAGCTCGACGACCTTGCTCAGCGTCGAGTCCTTCGCCAGCGCCGTGACCTGCACGACCAGCGCGCCGGAGCCGTTGACCGTGCCCGCGAAGACCTTGTTCTCGTCGGCGACGCGACCGGTGCGAGTGGGGTCGAGCGGCTCCTTCTCGACCGGCATCGACTCGCCCGTGACGGCGCTCTGGTCGATCGCGGACCGGCCGTCGACGACCACGCCGTCGGAGCTGACGCGCGCGTTGGGGCGGATCAGCACGAGGTCTCCGACGACCACGTCCTCCACCTGCCGGTCGACGAACTCGCCCGCGGTGGTCGACGGTCCGCCGACGTGCACCAGCGCGGTGCGGGGCGCGAGACCGGCGAGGGCCTCGATGGATTTCGACGCCCTGGCCAGCGCGAACTCCTCCAGCGCGTGGCCGAGGCTGAAGAGGAAGAGCAGTACCGCACCCTCGGCGAAGCGGCCGATCGAGGCGGCGCCGATCGCCGCGACCAGCATGAGGAAGTCGACCTCGAATTTGCCGGCCAGCGTCGACTTGACGGCGGAGCGGATGGTGAAGAAACCGCCGAAGAAGTAGGTGGCGAGGAAGAAGGCGGTGCCGACGTCGGGCAGTTCCAGTGCGTACTCGGCGATCATGCCCGCGGTGTAGGTGACGCCCGAGGCGATGGCGAAGCCGATCTCCCACCGCGCCGAGTGGCCGGACTCGTGGTCGTGTTCTGCGCTCATGGCCTGAGCGTATGTCACATATGCATACATTGCAATATATGGATGCCAGGACTTCCTAGACTCGTCCCGTGCACATCGGAATCATCGGGGCGGGGCTGTCCGGGCTGTCGGCGGCGCTGCATCTGCTCGGGGCGGGTCATCGCGTCACCGTCGTGGAGCGGTCCTCGCAGGTCGGGGGACGCGCGGGGACGGAGACGGTCCGCGGGCGCCTCGTGGATCCGGGCGCCAGCGTGCTGACGATGCCCGAGCTGGTCTTCGACGCCCTCGCTGCGGGCGGCCTCGACCGGCCCGGCGCCGAGGCCGAGCTGGACCTCCTGCCCGTGACGCCCGCGTACGCGGGGCGGTTCCCCGCGCTCGAGGGTCACGCGGCCGGAGTGCTGCACGTGCCCGACGACCTCACCGTCACCGAGCACATGCGCTGGCAGGAGGCGATGTTCGACGCCGCCTACGAGCGGTTCATCGGCGGCGACGCCGCGTGGGCCTCCTACGCGAATCCGCGCGACCTGGCCGCGCTCGGCCGGCTCGTGCGCCTCGGTGCTCTGCGGTCGATGCAGCATCAGGTGGACCGCCGCGTCGACGACCCGCGCGCCCGCCGCATGCTCACCTTCCAGGCGCTCTACGCCGGGGTGGCGCCGTCGGCGGCCCGCGCGGTGTACGCCGTCATCTCGCACATGGATGTCGGCCTGGGCGTCTGGTACCCGCGGGCGGGGATGGGCCGCGTCGCGGAGGTCATGGCGCGACAGGTCGAGCGGGCCGGCGGCACCGTCCTCCTCGAGCACGAGGCGCTCGGCCTCGACGGCCGACGCGGCCGGGTGACCGGACTCCGGGCCCGCTCGGCGGCCGGCGTGCGGCAGCTCGCGTTCGACGGGGTGGTGCTCACCGCCGACGCCCCGATCACGGACCGGCTGATCGCACCCCTGGGCGGCCGCGCGCCGCGGCGCGTGCGACTCTCGCCGTCGGCGGTCGTCGTGCACCTCGACGTGGATCCGGACCTGCAGGAGCACTGGCCCACGCAGGCGCACCACACGCTGGACTTCGGCGCCGCGTGGGAGCGGACCTTCGCGGAGATCACCGCGACACGGGGGCGCGGCCGACTGATGAGCGACCCGTCGTTCCTGATCACGCGCCCGTCGGTGACGACCGGCGAGGACTCCCCCGTCTCCGTGCTCGCGCCGTGCCCGAACCTGGAATCCGCCCCGCTCGACTGGGACTCGATCGGCCCCGACTACGTGCGCGACGTGCTGCAGACCCTCGCGGACCGCGGCTACCGCGGGATCGCCGACGCCGAGACGCTGCG
Organism: Tsukamurella sputi; assembly: GCF_007858445.1. GTDB lineage: Bacteria > Actinomycetota > Actinomycetes > Mycobacteriales > Mycobacteriaceae > Tsukamurella > Tsukamurella sputi. The sequence goes on from NZ_VIGV01000008.1 coordinate 128,766, forward strand.
GGTGGACACCCCCGCGGACTGGGCGCGGCAGGGCATGTCGGCGGGCACCCCGTTCGCCGCGGCGCACACGCTGACCCAGACGGGGCCGCTGCGCCGGCCGCAGCGCGTGCCCGGCATCGCCAACGCCGTGCTCGCGGGCTCGATGACGCACCCCGGCGTCGGTGTGCCACCCGCACTCCTTTCCGGCCGCCTCGCCGCGGAGGCCCTCAGCGCCTCGTGAAGCCGGTACGACAGAGACGGTCGGACCCGTCCGCGCCGGTTCATCGACAACCATCGGAGTGTTCGTTAGCGCCATCACAGTGGACCCTGGAGAGGTTCTGCACCGGTGCAGGAAAGTGATAGGTTCCGTGCCGAGCGCTCTCACCACGTGTAGCGTTCACTTGACACGAGGGTGTTGAATGTCAAGACACCCGCGGAAGGAGTCGGACGATGAGTTCGCGCACATCAGCTCAGCAGCACGAGCCCGCGGAGGTCGAGATCCACGCCCGGAACGTGGAGTTCGACTGGGAGAACGTGCCGCTCGAATGGATCCCCGGCGAGCCCGTGGCCAGCGACATCATCAGCAGCATCCTGCATTCCGTGCTCCCCGAGGGTGAGCGCTGGTTCTGCGAGGTCTACACCGAGGCACTGCCCTACGTGAAGGACGAGAACCTCGCCCGCACGATGCGCGGCTTCATCGGCCAGGAGGCGATGCACGCCGAATCGCACGACCGCGCCCTCTCCGAGTACCTGCAGCGCTGCGGGATCGACACCGCCCCCGTCGCGCGGCAGTTCGAGTACATCTTCCGCAAGATCCTCGCGCCCAGGACCTATCGCTCCGACCGCGCGCAGTACAACGACATGGTGCAGCGCCTGTGGCTCATCGCGGCCGTCGAGCACTACACCGCGATCCTGGGCGTCTTCGCGCTGAACAACGCCTGGGACCGCTACGACGTGCACCCCGTGATGGCCGACATCTGTCGCTGGCACGGCGCGGAGGAGGTCGAGCACCGTTCGGTCGCGCACGACGTGGCGAACTACTTCGATCCGAGCTACCTGCACCGCGTGCGCGCGATGCTCACGGTGGTCTTCTTCCTCGGGCTCACGCTGCACCGGTCGTCGGGTTTCCTGCTCCGCAAGGATCCGAACTTCAGCTACTCGTACCCGCGCCTGTGGTGGGAGTACCTCAAGGCCTCGCACAAGAACCTGCTGCCCAAGCTCCGGGACGTCGTGAAATTCACGCTCATCTACTTCAAGCCGAACTTCGATCCGGCCTCGATCGGCTCGACGGCGCAGGCCGTGGCCTACCTCGCCACGTCGCCGGCCGCCCGGGCGGCGAACGGATGACGGGCGAGCGCAAGGCACCGTCGGTCTTCCGCCCCTGGGGCGAGCCCGTCACGGAGGTACCGCCCCATCTGTACGGACGGTGGAAGCGTGATCCGCTGCTGCGCTTCGCCAATGCCTTCTTCGGCGTGACCATCCCGGCGTTCGCGCATCTGATGAAGCCACGGAACCTCGCGGAGCCCAGCACCAGCCGGGATCTGCGGGTCGTCTCGCGGGAGATCGTCGCGCACGACAAGGACGTCGTCGCACTGACATTCGTCTCCGCCGACGACACCCCGCTCCCCCGCTGGACGCCCGGCGCGCACCTCGACCTCCTGCTGCCCTCGGGGCGCATGCGCGAGTACTCACTGTGCGGCGACCCGGCGGACTCCGAGACCTACCGCATCGCGGTACGCCGGATCCCCGGTGGCGGAGGCGGTTCCGTTGAGGTGCACGAGACCCTGCACGTCGGTTCGACGGTGACGGTCAAGGGACCGCGCAACGGCATGCCGATGGCCGTGCCCGGCCACGGCTCCTCCGCGGAGCACCTGCGGTTCGTCGCCGGCGGCATCGGCATCACGCCGATCCTGCCGATGATGATCGCGGCGGAACGACTCGGCCTGAGCTGGTCGATGCTCTACACCGGGCGCTCCACGGACACCATTCCGTTCATCTCCGAGGTGGCGCGGTTCGGCGACAAGGTCGAGGTGCGCACCGACGACGAGCACGGCATCCCCACCGCGGACGTGCTCATCGGCGAAACCCCCGGCCCCACGGCGCTGTACGCCTGCGGCCCCATCCCGATGCTGGAATCGCTGCGCGTGGGCCTGATCGGCCGCACCGACGTCGAGTTGCACTACGAGCGCTTCTCCGCGCCGCCGGTGGTCGACGGGAAGCCCTTCACCGCCACCCTCGCGACGTCCGGACAGACCCTGGACGTGGCCGCCGACGAGACCCTGCTGGCCGCGATCCTCAAGGCCCGGCCGGACGCCCCGTACTCGTGCAAGCAGGGCTTCTGCGGTACCTGCCGGATGACGGTGACCGAGGGCACCGTCGACCACCGGGACCGGACCCTGACGCCCTTCGAGCGGGAGCAGGGGCAGATGCTGACCTGCGTCTCGCGCGCTGCCGGCGACCACCTCACCATCGATCTGTAAGGCGCACACAATGACTGATCAGCACCGGTTCGACGTGACCACGTCGGACGGCCTGACCCTGGCGGGATTCCGCTACGGCACCCACGACGCGGCGCGCCCGACGGTGCTCGCGATCCACGGCTACCCCGACAACCACCACGTCTGGGACGGCGTCGCCGCCGCGCTCGAAGGCCGGGCGAACGTCTACACCTACGACGTGCGCGGCGCGGGCGAGTCGGAGGCGCCGGCGGGTAAGGCCGGGTACCGGTTCGACCGCCTCATCTCCGACGTCTCGCGCGTGATCGACGCGGTGCGCGAGGTCAGCGGCGATAGGTCGAAGGTGCACCTGATCGGTCACGACTGGGGTTCGATCCAGGGCTGGCACGCCGTCGTGGATCCCGCGGTGGCGGACAAGACCGCCTCGTACACATCGGTGTCCGGGCCGAACCTCAACCACGCGGGCGAGTACCTGCAGGGCGTGCGCAGCGCGAAGGACGTGCCCGCGCGACTGCGCCAGGCCGCCGGCTCGACGTACATCCCGTTCTTCCTCGTTCCGGGACTGGCCGATTCGCTCTACAAGCGCGGCTGGGGCCAGAAGTTGATCGAGACGCTGGAGAAGCGCGGCACCGGCGGTAGGACGGCCGAGGGCTACACGCGCAGCGACCGGGACTTCACCAACGGCCTGAACCTGTACCGCGCCAACATGCCCGGGCCGTTCCTCAAGCCGACCGATGCGACGACGTCGGTGCCCGTGCAGGTGGTCACGCCCGAGGGCGACCTGTTCGTGACGCCGCCGCTGCAGCTGGCCGGCCTGGAGAAGTCGCCGAAGTCGCGACACGTCTCCGTGCCCGGCGGGCACTGGGTGGTGGCGCAGAACCCCGGGCCGCTGGCCGAGGCGACCTTCGAGTGGATCGAGGCCAATCGATGATCCGCAGCATTCCCGTGAACGGCCGCTGGGTGCGCGTGCGCGTCTCCGGTGACGAGGCCCTGCCCACCCTGCTTCTGCTGCACGGCATCACGCGCAGCCTGGAGGACTGGGACCCGACCTTCGAGGCGCTCGAGGGCGAGTACTGGCTGATCGCGCCTGATCTGTCCGGGTACGGCTGGTCCGCGCCGCATCCCGACGGTGCGGGGCTCGCCGCCCTCGCCCGTGGCGTGGCCGAGCTACTGGATTCGCTGTCGATCACCGAGCCCGTCCATGTGGCAGGCAATTCACTCGGTGGCGCCGTCGCGATGACGCTCCTGGCGCAGCGCCCGGAGCTGGTCGCGTCGATGACGCTCGTCGATCCGGCAGGGTTCGGCAAGGAGGTGACTCCGCTGCTGCGCCTGCTGGGGATCCCGGTGCTGGGCAAGCTGATCGCGACCACCGCGAGCCGCCCGGGCGCCATCGTGCAGGAGCGACTGATCTTCGCCGACAAGTCCTTCGCGACCCGCGCCCGCATCGACCACGCGATGGCCATCGCCCGCGAGACCGACGCCGGCCTCACCGCGTGGAAGACCGCCGATTCGCTGGGCTCCGTGCTCCGCGGCGTGCGCCAGGACTGGCGCGACGAGCTGCACCGGACCATCGCGAAGACGCCGCGCCCGACGATGGTGCTGTGGGGCGATGCCGACCGCGTGCTCCCGCCCTCGCAGCTGGACAACGCGCGGAAACTGATGCCTCACGCCGAGACCCACCTCATCCCGGGCGTCGGTCACATGCCGCAGATTGAGTGCACCCGCGAGTTCGCCGCGCTGCTCACGTCGTTCCTGCAGCGCAATCCCGTTGCCGCGTCGCCGAAGGCCGCGTCGCAGTAGGGGCGACCGCCGCCGGCGGCACGGACATAGCGGGCGGGGCAGACGCATTCGGTGCGCCGGTGCGGGCTGCTCTCCGCGACGCACTTGGCGGGAACGCCCCTGAGTTCCCACCGGACCGCAGTCCACCGATCAGTTCCGATTCTTCATAACGTTGCAACGCTATGAGGAGTCGGAACTGCTAGCGGGAAGCGGGATCGCGGCGGCTCAGCGGGCGGGCGCGGCTCCGAGCGCAGCGGCGAAACCGACGACTGCGAGCATGATTCCGACGATCACCCAGACGCCTCCGACGTCGTTCCCGCGCACCAGCCCGCAGGAGGCATGCGGGGCGCGCATGGCTTTTCAGACGACTACCGCATCATCGGGAGCTCGAGAGCGAGCGGGCGATCACGGCCGCCTTCGTCGCGGAGGGGACGCGGACGCGGCCGGACCGCGCACCGTCGAGCCCGGCGGCGCGCAGGCGACGAAGGAGCTCGACGTAGAGGTCGGCGGCGACACGCACCCCACGCCGGACGTCGCCCGGCAGCCGCGCGATACCGGCCCGCCCGGCGGCGAGGTCCGCAGCGGCGTCGTCGAGGGCATCGTCGAAAGCGCGCTGCGTGAGCTCGGGCAGGTAGGCGCGACCGAGGCGCAGCTCGTCGTCGGAGAGATCCCGCAGGAAGTTGACCTTCTGGAAGGCGGCGCCGAGACGCAGGGCGTCGGGCGCCAGCCGCTCGTAGTCCGACGGCGCGACCCCCACCAGGTAGGCGCGCAGGCACATGAGGCCGACGACCTCCGCGGAGCCGTGGATGTACTCCGCCAGCGATTCCGGCGTGTGCGGCGCGGGTGTGAGGTCGGCCCGCATGGACGCGAAGAAGGGCCTGGTCAGCTCCGTTCCGAAGCCCGTGGCCCGGGCGGTGCAGGCGTAGGCGTGCACCACGAGGTTCGCGCTGAAGCCCTCCTCCATCGCCCGCTCGACGGCCGCTTCGAGAGCGTCGAGGTGCGCCCGCGGATCGGTGGGGCAGGCACCGTCGACGACCTCGTCGGCCACGCGCACCAACCCGTAGATCGACGTGATGTGGTCCCGCACGCGCCGCGGCATGAGGCGCGCGGCCAGCGAGAACGACGTCGAGTACTCGCGGATCACGACCGCGGAGGCCGCGACCGCCGCGTGCAGGTATCGCTCGCTCGAATCCATACCCCCAGTCTCCCGACCGCGTCGGCGGACCTGTCAGGGCACCCCGATACCGTGGGGGCCATGCGCGTCGCCACGTGGAATGTGAACTCGGTCAAGCAGCGGCACGGCCGACTGCTCGAATGGCTGGATCAGCGGCAGCCGGACGTCGTCTGCCTGCAGGAACTGAAGATGACGGACGACGCCTTCGCCACGCTGATCGGCCCGGACCTCACCGAACGCGGCTACGAGTTCGCCACCGCGGGCCAGCCGCAGTGGAACGGCTCGGCGGTGCTGTCGAAGGTCGGCCTGGAGAACGTGGTGGTCGGGATCCCGGGCGCGCCGGAGTACGACGGCATCGTCGAGGGGCGCGCGATCTCGGCCGTCTGCGACGGGATCCGTGTGCACTCCCTCTACACGCCCAACGGCCGCGAGGTGGGCTCGGACCACTACGACTACAAGCTCGAGTGGCTCGCCGCCCTCGCCGCGCAGGTGAAGGCCGACACCGTGCCCCAGCTGGTCTGCGGCGACATGAACATCGCCCCCACCGACGAGGACGTCTTCGATCCTGCGGCCTTCGTCGGCCACACCCACGTGACCGCCCCGGAGCGTGCGGCGATCGCGGCACTCGCGGAGCTCGGCCTGCGGGACGTGGTGCGCGAGCACTGGCCGGACGAGCAGGTGTTCTCCTACTGGGATTACCGCGCCGGCATGTTCAACAAGAACCTCGGCATGCGGATCGACCTGATCCTGGCCAGCGCCACGGTCGCCGACCGGACCGCGGCCGCGTGGATCGACCGGCAGGCCCGCAAGGGCAAGGGACCGTCGGACCACGCCCCCGTGATGCTCGACATCGATACCGCGCCCGACGGGGACATCGGGCCGATGGTGCCGCCACCGTCGGCCGGGCGGGTCAGCCCCCGGGGCGCGAAGCTGCCGCAGGCCAAGGATTGACCACCGCGTTGCAATAGCAACGTCGTCTCGCTAACCTACGCCGAGATCATGGGCGAGAGGGCGTGGGGCGTGAGCGGGATCCTGGAGCACGACGGAATCAGCAGGCGAGAGGCGCTGCGCGCCGCCGGAGTGGGCGCGGCCGCAGCCGGTGTCGCGGCGCTGGGAGGCACACTCGGCACGGGCCTCGTCTCGGCGGCGCCGGGCGTCCGCACGGACGGCACGCCCGACCCACAGCGGACCTGGGACACCGAGTGCGACCAGCTCATGAAGTCCGTACTCGAGCGGGGCGACGCGGGCCGGGTCAACCGGGCGCTCGCCGACTGGCAGACGAACGACCAGCCGGTCCCGGCCGGCATGCCCTCGGACGTGCGGGACTTCATCGAGCACGCCCGTAAACTCCCGGACTGGCTCGACCGCCGACTCCTCAAGGGCGCCGACACGTTCTACACCACCCGCAGCCTGTACCTGTCGGTCATCATCGGCTTCTCGGGCGGCGTCATGATGTCGGTGATTCCCCGCGAATCGCAGGCGGTGTACTGGTCGGCCGGCGGCGCGAACATGAAGGACCGCATCGCCAAGACGTACCGGCTGGTCTACGACCAGATCGCCGTCGGCGCCTACGGTCCCAGTGGCCGCGCCGCGACCACCGCGGTCAAGGTGCGGCTCACGCACAGCGCGGTGCGACACCTGCTCCCCCAGTCGCCGCACTGGCGCACAGTGAACAAGCAGCCCCAGCCCATCTCGCAGGCCGACATGATGGTCACCTGGCACAGCCTCGCGACCATGGGTATGCGCATCATGCGCAACTGGGGCGTCCATCTGCCGCAGGACGAGATCGAGGGCCTGCTGCACTCGTGGCAGGTGAACGGCCACATGCTGGGCATCCACGACGCCTACATCCCGTCGAGCTGGGAGCAGGCCGAGAAGCAGGCGCAGGTGGATCTCGACTCGATCATGGGCCCGACGCCCGAGGGGGTGAAGATCGCGAGCATGCTGATGGACCTGGGCAGGTCCGTCGACGGCACGATCCTCTCCCGTCCCTCCCTCGAGGCCTTCACCCGGTATTCGCTGGGCGACAAGCTGACCGACTGGATGCAGCTGCCCCGGCAGCCGTTACTGCAGGGGCTGCTCACGGCCGGCTGGCCGACGTACGTGGCGATCCGCGAGGGTGTGCTCACGCAGACCGCCATGCCGCCGGAGATCTACCGCCAGTTCGATCAGCTCGCCAACACCCTGGAGCTCGTGTACCTCGGCGAGTTCCGGCCGATCAACATCGAGATCCCCACGGGGAACAATCCGAACTACGGCAAGCCGCTGTACCGGTAGCCGCCGCTAGTCCTCCGTGCTGAGCACCTCGGCGACGAAACCGTTCACCCGGCGGCGCAGGTCGGCGAGGTTCTGCTCGCGGATCTGATCGGTATCGGTGCCCTTGTGGAAGGCGGGCGGCAGCTTGCGCGCATTGGCGGCACAGCTGAAGTCCTCGCAGACGAGCACGCCGATGGTGTCGCCCTTGCGGCCGGCGGAACCGCCCCGTCGAACCGTGTACAGGACGGCCTGGCTGGAGATGTTCACGTCGCGGCACCAGGTGCACATGGCCTTCGCCTTGGGCTTGGCCTCGGCCTGCGTGAGCAGGATCGTCACCAAGCCGCCATCCGTGGGCACCGCCACGTAGGCGCGGCGCGGGATCTTCTTGTCGCGCCAGCCGAGGAACTCGAGCTTTCCGAAATCAATGTCGTCGAAGTCCGCGGGAAACGTGACCCGCTTGACCTCACTCTTGGTGGCGCCCCGGAAGGCGTCGATGATCTGCTGCTGGGATACGGGATCCATGATCGAACCGTCTTTCACAAAGCCCCGCGATCGGATGCGGGTGAAGGAGTGTGTGGGCAGAGCTACGCAGCCGGTCCTGCTGGATCGGCTGCGGGGCGGGGTCATCTGCCATGGCGCAGGGCGCCGGACACTCCTCCTCGGTTCATGCCGTCCACTCTACGTGCGCCGTCACGCGAATTTTCCGCAGGAGCTTCGAGGCCGCTCTGTGAATCCACGGCTGAACTCCACAGGAGGCCAAATCCGGCCTCGTGTCGATCTGAGCCGTGGATTCACGGACACCGTCTCACGGGAAGCGGCGGGCCAACTCCGCCCAGGTCTCATCCGGCGCCCTGCCAGTGGGGAAGCGACCGTCGATCTCGAGGATCGCCATGCCGTGCGCGGCGGCCCAGAGCGCCTGCGCCGCATGCGGATCGCCGGTGACCTCGAAGAAGGGCGCCCCCGACCACTCCTCCAGCCCCTCCGGCAGGGCCGCCCTGTCCAGCGGCCCGACGGTGGCGAGCCGGTACAGGTTGGGATTGCCCCGGGCGACCGCGCGGTAGGCGGTCAACAGGTTGGACACGTCGGTCACGGGCCGCAGCGCCCCGCCCGACTCGGCGAGCGCGACGCCCACCAGCACCGCCTTCAGCGCGTCCTTGTTCGCGAAGTGCTTGTAGAGGGACGGTGCCCGGATCCCGATCTCGTCGGCCAGGTCGCGCATCGTCACACGGTCCCAGCCGTCGCGTTCGAGCAGGGTGCGCGCCGTCTCGACGATCTGTCGGGCGCGAGGCGTGGCCTCGCGCAGCGGGTCCAGGTCGACGGGGATCACCGGGCGATCGTAGCCAGCACCCGGTCGCGGAGCGCGGTGTTCATGGCGTCGAAGCCGTCGGTGACGTCGATCGCCGAGCCGACCAACGGCACGAGGACGCCGCGGAAGTGCTCGCCCTGGGTGAACCGGGTGCCCGTCGGGGTGGCCTCGAGCCGGAAGAAGTGCTCGCCGTCGAGCAGGCGCGGCACCAGCACGCGCCCGACCCAGCGCAGCTCGGCGTCCGGAGTGACCGCGAGCACCAGCGGCCGGAAACCCGTCTCGGAGCCGCCGTTGCTGATCCGGACGTCCAGTTTCTCGCCGACCGTCAGGCCGTCCGGGGCGGCGGCGTGGACGACGAACGGATTCCACTGCGGGTAGGCGTCGAAGTCGATGAGGACCCGCCACACCTCTGCCGGCGACGCGGGGATCTCGATCGACCGCTCCACCGTCCGCTCGCGGTACAACACGACCGCGAGCGCTCCCACCAGCACGATCACCGCGACCACCGACGCGATCCACTTCATGACGCCCCCTTGGCTAACGTTGTTAGCTTGAGATTAGGCGAACAACGTTAGCCGCGCAAGTAGCCCTCGGTCAGCGGCCGGACGGGTACCGCCCCGCCGGGCCGACGCCCTCACACGATCCGGCGGCCAGCAGCGGGATCGCGACGGTTCCGAGCACGAACAACGCGAGCGCGAGGAATCCGACGATCAGCCGCTTCCGCCCGCGGCCCGGAGTGAGCAGCACCCCTGCGGCGATCGTCAGCACGACCGCGACGACGGTCCACACGAAACCGAGGGCGTTCACGGAGATCCGCTCCGGCACGCCGTACGCCATGCCGCAGACTCGACGGCCGACGACGTGCGCGATCTGCCACGCACTCAACGCCCCAATGACCCCGGCGACAGGCACCCCGAACCGGACGAAGCCTCGTGCAACCCGCCGGTACTCCTCGTCGACCCCCATCGGCCGAGCCTAACGCCGGGCGTTCCGCGGAGACGGGCTGAGCAGCGTCCGGCTCAGCGCCGACGGGCGATGTCCAGAGCGGCCTTGGGGCGCGAGAGGAGGTACTCGCGGGCGAGGTTGCGCACCCAGGAGCGGCGGGTGCAGGCCGCCTCGGCGCGGACGGCGTCGGCATCGAGGCCGAGATGCCGGGCGAGGGCGGCGGCCCGTCGGGCATGGAAGAACTGGGAGACGAGCAGCACGCGCCCCACTCCGAACTCGTCCCGCGCACGGAGGCAGGCGAGGTAGGTGTCGAGGCCGGCACCGTCGGTGAGCAGTGCGGAATCCGGCACGCCGCGGTCGCGGAGCCACCCCGTCATCACGGCGATCTCGTCACCGGAGAGCCCCTCGGAGTTCCCCGAAACCAGGATCTTCTCGACCTTCCCCAGCCGCAGGAGCTGCAGCGATGCCTCCAGCCGACCCTCGACGAAGGAGCCGGGACGGCCACCGCGCACCGACGCGCCGAAGGCGATCGCCACGGGCGCGGACGGTGCCGCCTCAGGCGAGTACAGAGGACCCAGTCCGGTGATTCCCGTCACGACGGCGCGCAGTCGCGAGGCGGGCTGCGCGAGCGCTGAGGCGACGGAACTCATGCGCCCACCTTACCGAGCAGGTAGTTAGGTCAACCTTCGCGCGAAGGCCCCCTGGTCCGCGATCTACCGTTATGCCAGACGCAGTGGTTTCGCACTCATGTTACCGACGAGTAACATGAGTGGCTACCCAGCCCGCGAGGCAGAAAGGTGCACGACGTGGACCAGACGTATTTGGCCGCCGCCGAGTCCGACATCACCCCGCTGAACATCACCCTCGGCACGATCGGCGCCATCGCCTTCGTCGTCGCCTGGGCGATCTTCTTCCGCGGCGCGTTCCGCATGGTGCGGATCATCGCGCAGGGACAGTCCGCGAAGGACCGCTGGCTCCCCTTCATCCCCCGCGCCGCAGAGGTCGTGGTCGAGTTCCTCGCCCACACCAAGATGATCAAGAACCGCACCGTGGGCATCGCCCACTGGTTCGTGATGATCGGCTTCCTCGCGGGCATGGTCTTCTGGTTCGAGGCGCTGCCCCAGACCTTCGACCCGCACTTCCACTGGCCGGTCGTCGGCTCGTGGCCCGTCTACCACCTGATGGACGAGATCCTCGGCATCGCGACCTTCCTCGGCATCCTCGTGCTCATCGTGGTCCGCCAGATCAAGCACCCGCGCAACCCCGCGCTGTTCTCGCGTTTCGCCGGCAGTAAGTTCCTGCCCGCGTACACGATCGAGGCGATCGTGCTCTCCGAGGGCGTCGGCATGATCCTGGTCAAGGCCAGCAAGATCGCCACCTACGGCGAGTCCAGCCCGGTCACCGACTTCTTCACCCGCCACGTCGCGACGCTGCTCCCCGCGAGCCCGACCCTCATCACCGTCTTCGCCTTCATCAAGCTGATGTCGGGCGTGATGTTCCTGATCCTGGTCGGCAGCAACCTCACCTGGGGCGTCGCCTGGCACCGCTTCTCCGCGTTCTTCAACATCTACTTCAAGCGCGAGCTGGGCAGCCGCCGCGCGCTGGGTGCCGCCAAGCCGATGGTCGCCAACGGCAAGGTCCTGACCATGGAGAACACGGACCCGGACGTCGACAACCTCGGCGCCGGCAAGATCGAGGACTTCTCCTGGAAGGGCTGGCTGGACTTCACGACCTGCACCGAGTGCGGTCGCTGCCAGAGCCAGTGCCCCGCGTGGAACACCGGCAAGCCGCTGAGCCCGAAGCTCCTCATCATGGGCCTGCGCGACCACGGTTACGCCAAGGCCCCGTACCTCCTGGCCGGGGGCCGCACGGACCCGTCGGGCGAGGAGATCGGTCTCGTCGGCAAGGACGGCGAGATCGATCAGGCCAAGCTGGACAAGATCCCCGCCGAGGCCCGCGCCGAGGCCGAGCGCTCGCTCGTCGGCCCCGCGGGTGAGGACGGCGCCCTGGGCGGCGTCATCGATCCCGAGGTCCTGTGGTCCTGCACCACCTGTGGTGCCTGCGTCGAGCAGTGCCCCGTCGACATCGAGCACGTCGACCACATCGTCGACATGCGTCGCTACCAGGTGCTCATCGAGTCGGAGTTCCCGCACGAGCTGGCCGGCCTGTTCAAGAACCTCGAGAACAAGGGCAACCCCTGGGGCCAGAGCGCCAGCCAGCGCACCGCCTGGATCGACGAGATGGACATCGAGATCCCCGTCTACGGCCAGGACGTGGAGTCCTTCGAGGGCTTCGAGTACCTGTTCTGGGTCGGCTGCGCCGGCGCCTTCGAGGACCGCGCGAAGAAGACCACCAAGGCCGTGGCCGAGCTCCTCGACGTGGCCGCCGTGAACTTCCTGGTCCTGGGCCAGGGCGAGACCTGTACCGGTGACTCCGCCCGCCGCGCGGGCAACGAGTTCCTGTTCCAGATGCTCGCGCAGCAGAACATCGAGCAGCTCGACGAGGTCTTCGACGGCGTGCCCGCGAAGCAGCGCAAGATCGTCGTGACCTGCGCGCACTGCTTCAACGCGCTCGGCAACGAGTACCCGCAGGTGGGCGGCGACTACGAGGTGGTCCACCACACCCAGCTGCTCAACAAGCTGGTCCGCGAGAAGCGCCTCGTGCCCGTCGCGCCCCCGAGCGAGGACGTGACCTACCACGACCCCTGCTACCTCGGCCGGCACAACCAGGTCTACGAGGCCCCCCGCGAGCTGATCGGCGCCTCGGGCGCCACCCTCAAGGAGATGCCGCGGCATCTCGAGCGCTCCATGTGCTGTGGCGCCGGTGGCGCGCGCATGTGGATGGAGGAGCAGCTCGGTAAGCGCATCAACATCGACCGCGTCGACGAGGCCCTGAACACCCTCTCCTCGTCGCCCGAGGCCACGCCCAAGAAGATCGCCACCGGCTGCCCGTTCTGCCGCGTGATGCTCTCCGACGGCGTGACCGCCCAGACCGCCGACAACGAGGCCGCAGCGCCCGAGGTCGTCGACGTGGCCCAGATGCTCCTCGAGTCCGTCAAGCGCGGCCTCCCCGAGGGCATCGTCGTCGGGAACCCGAACCGCAAGGTGTCCGACGGTGCCACCGCCCTCGCCGAGGCGCCTGCCGAGGCCCCCGCGGCTGCCCCGACGGCCGCTCCCGCTGCCGCGGCCCCCGCCGCACCGGCTGCACCGGCGGAGAAGAAGGACGCGAAGCCCGCGGTCGGCCTCGGCCTGGCCGGCGGCGGCAAGCGCCCGGGCGGACCGAAGAAGCCCGG
>NZ_VIGV01000089.1 GCF_007858445.1 Tsukamurella sputi
TGGGTCGGGGACATCACCTACATTCCGACGTGAGCGGGATTCTGCTATCTGGCGACCGTGTTGGACTGCTGCACGAAGAAAGTGGTGGGGTATGCGATTGCGGACCACATGCGCACCAGTCTCATCCAGGATGCACTGACCATGGCGGTGAAGAATTGTCCCCATACTCGGGGTGTGACAATCTTTCATTCGGACAGGGGAAGCCAATACACGTCGGAGGCGTTCGCTCACACGTTGAGTGATTATGGGATACGCGCCTCGTGCGGGAAGACCGGGGTGTGCTGGGATAATGCGTGGGCGGAGTCTTTCAATGCGACTTTGAAGAACGAGCGGTGGAGTGAGTGGTTGTTCTCGGACCTCGGATGAAAGTCTGGTGTTTCGGGAGGAACGGTAGGGTTGATTCATGAGTACTGGCAAGTATGGTGATGATTTCAAGGAGCAGGTTGTTCTTGAGGTGATCAACAAGGATCGGACGATCAGTGCGGTTGCGCAGTCCTATGGGCTGGTGTCCCAGACGGGGGGATTGTGGGTGAAGAAGTACCGGGAGTCCCATCCTGAGGTGTCTGGTTCGGGGGAGGTCGTGGAATCGGCTGAGATACGGCGGTTGCGACGTGAACTCCGAGAG
>NZ_VIGV01000090.1 GCF_007858445.1 Tsukamurella sputi
GTTCGCGGGTTCCACGATACAGCGCGTGCGAGCGTTTGGGAAGCGACTCGCCGAACTTTCCGCGTAGTGATGTTGTGTCGAACGGTTCCAGCACCGCCTTTACCGCGGTAAAGAGCCTCCGCAGGAGGGCGTTGCCGCAGGTAGAAGCCTCAGCGCGCGTGCCGGATCGGGGGAGTGTTGAGGTTGCCGTCCGGCCAGGCGGAGACAGCCTCCTGGGTGACCCAGAGTTCCATGGAGGCGGTTCCGGCGTTACCGATGCGAGGTCGGATGCGGACGTTGATGAGCCATTGCCCGTCGGTGAGGCGGCAGACGCCGAGGACTTCTCCATCCATGGTGAGTTCGAGCCGGACGCCGGCGCTGCGGATCCATAGCGGTAGCCGGTCCGCGCGGGTCGCGGCGAGGGAGAGGTTCGGGAACGCCTTGCTGATGTCGACGCGCACGGGGCGGGGCGGATTCCGCTCTTGCCACACCCTTGGATCGAACATGCATTCATGGTAACGCGGGAAGCGAAGGTGCCGTCAACAGTGCGCATGACCGGCTGATACAGGTTTGGGCTGGCGGGTTCGTCTTCCCTACGTCCCCGCCAGATCTACGGCTACCATAGCACGGGCGTTCGATGATTTCC
>NZ_VIGV01000091.1 GCF_007858445.1 Tsukamurella sputi
CTCGCCTGTGCGGTGGAACCTCCTCGAGCAGCGAGCAGGCGATCTATGTTCTGCTTCGCTAATTGCCGTTTTGCCTCCCGCTCCTTTAACTCAGCGGCTTCAATCGCAGAGTCAAGTTCTATCAGAAGGTCTCCCGCTTCAATACTCTCCCCCTCTTTAAAGGCTATTTTAACAATCCGACCAGCAGCTTCAGGCCGAATCATCACCTCTTGATAAGGATAAAGTACGCCGACCGCATAGATCTCTTCATACTTCTCCTCTAAGAGAACTTCCGATAATTCGACATTAGTCACTTTCGCCCAAAGAGCGGTGGGGAATATTAAAAAGAGAATACTCCATAATAGGGTTGCTACAATCTGTCTATCTACTCTTAACATCTACAAGTTCCCATCTAATTTAGTCATCTATCTAATTTTGTCATCTAATCAATGAGACTACAAAGATCTATCGCATGACTGAGTCTCTTAAGACTATCAACAAAACTATTAATAAGACTATTAATAAGACTATTAATGAAGCTATTAAGTCTCAAACCAACTTAAGCTGATTGATCACCCCTTGTCATCAACTCTCTCGGAATAACCAACCTTTTAGCCCTGATCTCTCAGTCCTCATTTTCAAGTT
>NZ_VIGV01000092.1 GCF_007858445.1 Tsukamurella sputi
CGAGAGCGTGGCCACGTCCACGGGGAACCCGGCGTAGCGCTCCGTGAAGGTCTCCAAGTGCTGGTGGACCAGGAGGGTCGTGGGAACCAACACCGCCACCTGCTTGCCGTCCTGGACCGCCTTGAACGCAGCCCGCACCGCGATCTCCGTCTTGCCGTAGCCCACGTCACCGGTGAGGAGGCGGTCCATGGGCACCGGCTTCTCCATGTCGGCCTTGACCTCGTCCATGGTCACCAACTGGTCGGGGGTCTCCACATAGGGGAAGGCATCCTCCAGTTCACGTTGCCAAGGGGTGTCGGGAGCGAAGGCGTGCCCCTTGGTGGCCTGGCGCGCGGCGTAGAGGCGGATGAGCTCCTTGGCGATCTCCTTGACCGCCTTGCGGGCCTTCTGCTTGGTCTTGGCCCAGTCGGCCCCACCCATGCGCGAGAGGGACGGTTGGTCGGAACCGGTGTACTTGGTGACCTGGTCCAGGGCATCGGTGGGGACGAAGAGCCGGTCCCCGGGCTGTCCCTTCTTCGAGGGCGCGTACTCGATGAGCAGGTAGTCCCGGGTCACGGCCGCGTCCCCGCGACCCACCCTGCGTGAGACCAGTTCCAGGAACCGCCCCACCCCGTGCTGGTCGTG
>NZ_VIGV01000093.1 GCF_007858445.1 Tsukamurella sputi
CGGCGGGATATAGAAGGAGCCACCCCCTTCAAGATCGAGATAGCCATATCCTTCAGCATGACCGGAGACCTCACCGATAAAGCGCTCGCTACTATCGATAATTTGTAATTTATCTGCTTTATCTAGATAGAGAGAGCCTTGACGGATCATGGCATTAATCCGGCTCTCTAATGCATCAAGCTCCCAATTTTTACGAAGCTTAAAGATACGAGCAAGCTCATCAAAATCGAGATTTGGATGATTTTGTAATAATTCTAAAATAAAAGAGCGGCTCGGGATCGCTCTGCCATATTGTTCTTTTTGTGCTGCGTACTCGGCATCATTCTCATAATATTGTGCAAAGTACTCTAAATTTTTTTGGATATCATTCACTGATGTCTTTTCCTTATAGGGATGACTGCCACTGAATATCGATCTTCTCATCTTCTGGGATCATGCGCTCAATATGGCGATCGATCACAGATTGAATGGTTTCTAATTCTGATTCAGTTGGCGTTGTAAGTTTAATGGTAAGGGATCTCTCTTGTGGATAGAAGAGGGCAACTTTGCCATCTCCAAAATCGACCTTACTCTCTTCTTCATTATATT
>NZ_VIGV01000094.1 GCF_007858445.1 Tsukamurella sputi
GAAAAAAGATGGAATAGTAGATAGACTCTTAAGGGAGTGAGTCAATAGTAGGATGCGTTTAGAGAATGGGCATATATTGTAAATATATCGTAAGCTAATTGTAATTTTGCAAATAGGCACAATTCTCTCTGGCTCTTCTCTTATGAAATAAGCTTATTGAATTAGATTTACTCAGAAAAGAGCATCTGAAAGAGGCTATTATAGAGTATTTATGGAGTATAGTTAATCTATTGCTCAAATTATTAGACCAATCTTGCGATTCCTAGCAAGCCAATATTATCTAGAAATATTATGAAGCGGTATGATATTTTGAGTAGATTGATAACTCGAAGTCAGAAGAGGTGTTAAAGGGTAAAATGGAGTGGTTAGATGATGCTATTGTGATTGAGCGATTTCGTGACTCATTGATCTTTGAAAAAGGGGCAAGTGATCAGACAGATGACTCCTATATTAGAGATCTTAGTAAATTGAGTCGCTATCTTCAGGAGCGCCAATTAAATTTAGTAACTGTGACGGCGGAGGATCTTAATAACTACTTCCAAGATCTTATTGCTGCAGAGGCGAACCCCAGAAGCCTTGCGCGTTACCTCTCCTGCTATAAGCATTTTTATACTTTTCTGCA
>NZ_VIGV01000095.1 GCF_007858445.1 Tsukamurella sputi
CCCTCCTCCACAGCGTGCACGATCTTCGCCATCGTCCGCACCGTCTCGATCGGATACTTACCCACCGAGACCTCACCCGAGAGCATCACCGCATCCGCACCGTCGAGCACCGCGTTCGCAACATCCGAGGCCTCCGCACGAGTCGGGCGACTGTTCTCGATCATCGACTCCAGCATCTGCGTCGCCACGATCACCGGCTTGGCGTTCTCCCGCGCGATCTGAATCGCCCGCTTCTGCACCAACGGCACCTCCTCAAGCGGCAACTCCACACCCAAGTCACCGCGGGCGACCATCACCGCATCGAACGCCAGGATCACCGCCTCGAGATTGTCGATCGCCTCCGGCTTCTCCAACTTCGCGATCACCGGAATACGACGACCCACACGATCCATCACCGCATGCACCCGCTCGATATCCGACGGCGCACGCACGAACGACAGGGCGATGAAATCCACCCCCAGCTCCAACGCGAACTCCAGATCCGCGATGTCCTTCTCCGACAACGCCGGCACCGAGACATTCATCCCCGGCAACGAAACACCCTTGTTGTTCGAGACCGGACCGCCCTCAGTGACCTCGCAGACCACGTCATCGCCGTCCACCGAAACGACCCGCAGGCC
>NZ_VIGV01000096.1 GCF_007858445.1 Tsukamurella sputi
AGGGAAAATTAAGCATTAGGATAGGTAGATTTAGAAGCTTAGACGGGGTAGAATAAGGCTGTTTTTAAACTATTTGTAGGAGAATTGTAGTATGGCTAAAGTCCTTGATGTGGTGAAACCAGGCGTACTCTTTGGTGATGATGTCCGAAAGGTATTTGCAATTGCTAAAGAGAATAATTTCGCATTGCCGGCGATTAATGTTGTCAATACAGAATCAATTAATGGGGTTTTAGAGGCGGCGGCTAAAGCTAACTCTCCTGTGATTATCCAGTTCTCCAATGGTGGAGCACAATTTTATGCCGGTCGTGGATTGAAGCTTCCAGGATATGGTGGTCATGAGGCTGCTGTTTTAGGGGCTGTATCAGGTGCGAAACATGTTCACACAATGGCAGAAGCTTATGGTGTACCGGTCATTCTTCATACCGACCATGCGGCAAGAAAATTGCTCCCATGGATTGATGGTCTTCTTGAAGCAGGTGAAAAATTCTTTGAAGAGACAGGTAAGCCACTCTTCTCCTCACATATGATCGATTTATCAGAAGAGTCATTAGAAGATAATATTGCAACTTGTGTGGAGTATCTTAAGCGTCTCGATAAATTAGGAATGACCCTTGAGATC
>NZ_VIGV01000097.1 GCF_007858445.1 Tsukamurella sputi
AGGTCACCTGCCCGCCTCGATCGACCTGCACAATAGGGATCATCGCCGGATTGAGGATATGCTCCGGCTTGCCATTTTGCCCTTGGGTATAGACCGGCGGATGCTCTACAACCCACAGCTCATCGAATGTCTCTTCCGTTCGACACTCTGTAAAATGCTTCATCTTGTCATAGACATTTTGGTACGGAGCTAGCCCTAAGTAACGCACTATCATCGGATTGATCCATCTTCTCTCTATTGTAAAAGCATTTATTGTACCCGAAATTCCTCTTAAGTGACGATAAGCTCTCTTTTTCGTCCACCAATAAAGAGATAGATAACCGGCACTACAATGAGTGTCAGCAATGTTCCGATACTCATTCCTCCTACAATCACCCAACCGATTGCGGATCTTGATTCAGCGCCTGCACCAACAGAGAGCGCTAGCGGCACCGCCCCTAAAACCATTGCCCCTGTCGTCATTAAAATCGGACGAAGTCGCAATGTTGCCGCCTCAATAATCGCCTCTCTCTTTGCAATCCCTGTTGCTCGAATCTGATTGGCAAATTCAACAATTAAGATCCCATGTTTGGTGATCAGCCCGACTAAGGTGACGAGCCCGATCTGACTATAGATATT
>NZ_VIGV01000098.1 GCF_007858445.1 Tsukamurella sputi
CCTTATTCTTAACAACGCGTACGCGAGTGTCGGCTCCGATTACCTCATCACCCTTTTTCACCGCTCCTGTTCTGCGAATATCAAGGCGAACGGAAGAGTAGAATTTAAGTGCGTTTCCACCGGTTGTTGTTTCAGGGTTACCAAACATCACGCCGATCTTCATACGGATCTGGTTAATAAAGATCACAAGTGTATTTGATTTTTGAATATTAGCTGTCAATTTTCTTAAAGCTTGGCTCATAAGGCGTGCTTGAAGTCCCATATGAGAATCTCCCATCTCGCCTTCAATCTCTGCTTTAGGGGTGAGCGCTGCAACAGAGTCAACAACAACAATATCAATTGCGCCGGAACGCACTAATGTGTCGGTGATTTCGAGCGCTTGCTCGCCATTATCAGGCTGAGAGATATAGAGGTTCTCAACATCGACTCCAAGTTTTGCCGCATAGGTTGGATCGAGGGCATGTTCAGCATCGATAAAGGCAGCGGTACCTCCCGCTTTTTGCGCTTCAGCGATAACATGTAACGTTAATGTGGTTTTACCAGAGGATTCTGGACCATAAATTTCAACGATACGGCCTCTTGGCAAGCCACCAATGCCTAATGCAATATCAAGACC
>NZ_VIGV01000009.1 GCF_007858445.1 Tsukamurella sputi
CGCCCGCGCGTCCGGTCGCGCCCGGCGCGCTCGCGCCGCTCGGGGCCGCGCCGTTCGGGGCCGTAGCGGCACGCTGGGCGCCGGCGCCACCCGCGGCCGTGCCGTTCCCTGCCGCGCCGGTCCCCTGACCGGCCGCGGCGTTCCCACCCGCTCCGTTCGCGGCCACGCCGGCGCGCTGGCCGCCCGCACCGTTCCCGCCCGCACCGTTCCCGCCCGCACCGTTCCCGGCCACACCGTTCCCGGCCGTTCCAGCGCGCTGACCGCCCGCGGCGGGGGCACCGGGTTTCGGCACCCCCGCTGTCCCGGCCGCCGACGCCGGGCCGCCCGCACCGGCGGGCTTCGCGGGCCCACCACGCGCGCCGGGATCGGCGGGCTGAACGGGCGCCGGAGGCTTCGACGGGTCGCCGCCCGCCTGTGCGGCACCCGCGCCGAGCCAGATCGACCCGACAGCGACCGCAGCGGCCGCCGATGCCGTCACCCGGGTCACCGACGCGGTCGCCCGGGCCTCCTTGCGATGCCGTCCCTGATACCTGGACATGAATGCTCCTTCTCCCTCGCGCACGACCATTCCTCGGACGGGCGATTCGGCGTCCACAGCGCAGCACCGATCACCGCGCAGCAGCGATGTGCACGGCGCGCGCGGATGAGAAGCGTTGATTCGAAAGAGAACTCAAAGGTGGTTGCTATGGCTACCGATTCGGCCCACCTCCGAGCCAACACGACCGGCGAATCGGAATCCAGGGGACACGGGTAACGAAAACAACACGATGTGAATGCGAAAACAAGGGAGGAAAGGAATCATCAGAAACTGTCTTCCCCACCGTGAAGCGCACACTGTTTCGCGGTGATAATTTATTCGATCACACCGGAGAACCGTCCCCTTCATGCCGCCGGTGACCGGGCGCGCCGGCTGTTGCCGTGCCCATCGGCGACCAATCAGTACGCTGTACGCTTTGCCATCGCCACTGCGAGGTCCAGCGTGCGACATCGCGGCATCCACTGTCGCGGCGTTCCGGCCGTTCGTCTCCCGGCGCCCCAACCTCACTGCGGCCCGGCCGATTCGGGTGTTAGCCGGTGCCGGTCAGCCGACCACGCTCCCGATCGCCGGGCGATTCTCGGGTAGCGGCTCGAACGCGGTCTCCCGGAGCCGGGACGAGCAGAGGGCGAGAACCCCGAGCGCCACCGCGAGGTAGCCGACCACTCGGTACCAGGCACCGTCGAACGCGATGAGCAACCAGGTGGCGATGCTCGCGGCGGACGCGCCGCCCAGTGCCGAGCCGACCTGATAGGTCGCGGAGATCGCGGTGTAGCGGACCTCGCGCGGGAACTGCTCGCCGAGGAAGGCGGGGATCGGGCCCTGGGTCGCGCCGACGAGGAAGCCCGCCAGGGCGCTGATGCCATAGGTCGCGACCAGGTTGTGCAGCGGGACGATCGCGAAGTACGCGGTGTAGGCCGCGAGGATCGCGACGGCGCCACCGATCATGACGGGCTTGCGGCCGATGCGATCGGACAGCAGTGCGAAGACGGGTGCGCCGGGGATCAGCGTGATCGACCCGACCAGGCTGATGAGCAGGTTGTCGGTGTCGTTGTAGCCGATGTCCGTCATGTACGTGAGCATGAACACTGAGGTCACGTATGCCAGCGTGATGTACCCGAAGGAGATACCCACCGAGCAGAGCACGGCCACCGGGAAGCGCCGGAGCACCGAGAAGATCGGGAGCGGAACGGCCCGACGGTCGTCGTCGGCCGCGGCGGCCGGCGCCTCCTCCTGCGGGGCGCGCAGGCGCATGACGAGGCCGAGGATCACCAGCACCCCGCCGAGCAGGAAGGGGATGCGCCAGGCGCCGCCGGCCAGGCCGGTGCCGGAGATGGCATCGCCGGAGAACGCGCTGACCACGGTGAACACCGCGATACCGAGCACAGTGCCGATGCCGATCCCCATGCTGGTGAAGCTGCCCCAGAGTCCGCGCCGGTCGTCGGGCGCGTTCTCGATCCCGATGAGGGCCGCGCCGCCCCACTCGCCGCCGGCGGCGAAGCCCTGCACGATGCGCACGGTCACGAGCAGGACCGGCGCCAGCATTCCGACGGTGTCCGCCGTCGGCAGGCAGCCCATCGCGAAGGTCGACAGGCCCAT
Organism: Tsukamurella sputi; assembly: GCF_007858445.1. Taxonomy (GTDB): domain Bacteria; phylum Actinomycetota; class Actinomycetes; order Mycobacteriales; family Mycobacteriaceae; genus Tsukamurella; species Tsukamurella sputi. Next base: position 2,135 of record NZ_VIGV01000009.1, read on the forward strand.
CACCAGCAGCGTCAGGATGAGCATCGGCCGCCGTCCGACCTTGTCGCCGAAGTGCCCGATCACCAGGCCGCCCACCGGACGGGCGATGAACCCGGCGCCGAAGGTGAGGAAGGAGACCAGGGTGCCCACCATCGGGCTGAGTCGGGGAAGAAGATCTTCGGGAAGACGAGGGCGGCGGCGAGCCCGTAGATCGAGAAGTCGTAGTACTCCATCGCGGTGCCGAAGCCGGAGACGGTGAAGATCTTCGACGCGCTGGGCCGCTGCTGGGGCTGGGTGGTGGTCATGGCAGGTATTCCGATCAGAAGGTGAGGAGGCCGAGTTCTGCAGCCTCGAGGGGGGTTCCGGCGCGGTAGGACATGGCGAAGGAATCCGTGTCGAGCGCGACGGTGAGGAGGGTGCTCCACTGCTCGACGAGCGGGAGCGACAGGTCGGGGCGCATGATCTGCGGCGCGGCGCCGTCGGCCGCGAGAGCCTTCGCGCGGGCGTGATCGGTGCCGGCGCACAGGTCCGTGCGCCGGGCGGCCAGGTCGTCCATCCGGACGTCGGTCGACGATTCCACGCGCGGGATGGTGTCGCCCGCGGCGAGTTCCGGGTCGAGGAAGTGGTTGGTGTGGAACAGCCAGCCGTCCTCGCCCGGTCGGACGACCGCGGTTCCGGCGGGCGACATCTCGATGCTCGCGGCCCGGCCAGCGCGGTCGGCGACGGTCAGCACCGTCGACGCGCTCACCCGCGCGCTCCCGGCGAGCGCGATGGCGTGATCGACGTCGGTCGCCTCCTCGATGACCCGGCGCGCGACCGCGTGGACCGGCACGCCCGGCGCTCCCCCGTCCGAGCGGTGGTTGAGGATGTTGAAGTGGACGCCGACCCCGGCGTCGTTGAGGCCGATCTTGCCGGAGACGCCGAACTCGGTGAACAGCTTGAAGCGCAGGCCCGTGTTCCCGACGCCGGCCAGCAGGAGCCCGTCGGGCGCGAGGTGCGCGTGCCAGTCCCACGTCTGCATGGTCTCCGGCGACGCCCCGGCGACGGCGCGGACCATCGTCGAGCACTCCCCCTCCCGGGAGGGGGCGGCGCGGGCGAGGATCTCGGTGCGGGCGTCGAGCAGAGCGACGTCCGCGAGGGGCAGACCAGCGCCCGCGGCCAGCCCTCCGATCTCCGCCGCGAGGTGCGGGGCCCAGCGGGCCAGCTCGTCGTGGCTCGCGGCGGCCACATCGGCGACCACGCCGGGCGCGATCCCGAGTTCGGTGAAGTGGGCCGCGTAGAGCCCACTGATCCGCGCGATCCGCGGTGCGAAGCGCGCGCCTCGCGCCCGGCCGGCGGCCTCGCCGGATGGCGTGGTCGTGATATCGGTGTGCAGCTCCACCCTGTCCTCTTCTCGATCGTGCGCGACGCCCCGGCGCCGTGACTGTGATCCAGACCATAGAGAGGTTAAACGTTTAATACAACGGCCTCCAGCCGTAGGATTCCGAGGATGCGACGGCGGGGCATGACCATCAGGGATGTGGCGGCGCGCGCAGGCGTGTCCACCGCCGCGGTCTCCCAGGCCCTCAACGGCACGGGCACGCTGTCCGCGGCCACGCGGGCACGCATCACCGCCGTCGCCGCGGACATGGGCTACCAGGCCGACGCCATCGCGCGCGGCTTGCAGGGCGCCCGGCTCGGTGTGGTCGGCCTCGTCTTCCGGTCCCTCGATGCCCTCGAGGACTACAACCCCGAGGGCGTGGACGTCTTCTCCCGCATCGCCGGCATGCTCAGCGTCGAGCTGCTCGACCACGGCATGGGCGTCATGCTGCTGCGCGATCTGGTGACCCACGCCGCCCCGCCGCTGGCGTACTCGATGGACGGCTACATCGTGATCAATCCGCACCAGGACGACCCGGTGCTCCGGCGCCTCGACGAGCGCGGCCTGCCCCACGTCACCATCGGACGCGACCCGGGCCGGCCCGACCGGGTCCACTGGGTCTCCACCGACGACGACGCCGGCATGGTGCGCATGCTCGACCACCTCGCGGACGCGGGCGCACGCCGCATCCTGCTCGTCCGCGGCATCGATCCGAACGCCTGGAACATCGACAGCGAGAACGCGTTCCGGCGCTGGAGCGCCGATACCGGACGTACGGACCCCGTCGTGGTGACCGTTCCGGAACGGGATGGCGTCGACGGCGGACGCGGCTTCGCCCACGCCCTCGCCGCCGGAACATACGGACCGATGCCCGACGCCGTCGTCTGCATGACGGGCCGGCACGCCGCCGGCACCGTCGCGGCCCTGACCGAGCGCGGCGTCCGCGTTCCCGACGACATCCTGGTCGCCACGATGTCCGATTCCGAGCATTCCCGCACCGCGACCCCGTCCATCACATGCATGACCGGTGCGGTGAAGGACGAGGTGCGGGCGACCGTCGCGATGCTGCTCGCCACGCTCGCGGGCGACCCCGTGGGCGAGCCCGCGCGGATCCGCACGGACGTCACCGTCCGGGCGTCGACGCGTCCTCGATGACCGACGAGGCCCGAAGCCCCGGTCGCCGAGGAAAGCACTGCGCCCCCGCCGTTCCCGGCGGGGGCGCAGTGTGCGTATCGAGAATCAGCCCAGGCGCTGCTTGAGCGCGTCCAGCTCGTCCTTGAGGCCGGTGGGCAGCTTGTCGCCCACGAAGTCGAACCACTCGTCGATCGACGGGAGCTCGTTCTTCCATTCCTCGGTGTTCACGGCGAGCGCCTCGGCCACGTCCTCGACGGGGGTGTCCAGACCGGTGAGGTCCAGCTCCTCCGGCGTCGCGACGATGCCGATCGGCGTCTCCTTGCCCGCGGCGTTGCCCTCGATGCGGTCGACGATCCACTTGAGCACGCGGCTGTTCTCGCCGAATCCGGGCCACAGGAAGCGCTTGTCATCGCCGCGGCGGAACCAGTTCACGTAGAAGACCTTCGGCAGCTTCGACTCGTCGGCCTGCTTGCCGATCTCGAGCCAGTGCTCGAAGTAGTCGCCCACGTTGTAGCCCAGGAAGGGCAGCATCGCCATCGGGTCGCGGCGGACGGTGCCCACCTTGCCCTCGGCGGCGGCGGTCTGCTCCGAGCCGACGGTCGCGCCCATGAAGACGCCGTGCTTCCAGTCGCGCGCCTGCGTGACCAGGGGCACCGTCGTCTTGCGGCGGCCGCCGAAGAGGATGGCCGAGATCGGCACGCCCTGCGGATCGTCCCACTCGGGAGCGATCGACGGGCACTGCGACATCGGGGTGGTGTAGCGCGAGTTCGGGTGCGCCGCGACGGTGACCACGCCGTCCTCGTTCTCGGCCGAGCTGGTCTCCCAGTCCTGGCCCTTCCAGTCGGTGAGGTGCTGCGGGGCGGCGGACATGCCCTCCCACCAGACGTCACCGTCGTCGGTCTTGGCGACGTTGGTGAAGATGGTGTTGCCGGCCTCGATCGTCTTCATGGCGTTCGGGTTCGAGTCCATCGACGTGCCGGGGGCGACGCCGAAGAAGCCGAACTCGGGGTTCACCGCGTAGAGGCGGCCGTCCTTGCCGAAGCGCATCCAGGCGATGTCGTCGCCCACGGTCTCGGCGCGCCAGCCCGGCAGGGTGGGCTGGATCATCGCGAGGTTGGTCTTGCCACAGGCCGACGGGAACGCGGCGGCCACGAAGTAGACCTTGTCCTCCGGCGAGATCAGCTTGAGGATCAGCATGTGCTCGGCGAGCCAGCCCTCGTCGTGCGCCATCGCCGAGGCGATGCGCAGCGCGTAACACTTCTTGCCCAGCAGCGCGTTGCCGCCGTAACCCGATCCGTACGACCAGATCTCGCGGGTCTCCGGGAAGTGGGTGATGTACTTGGTGTCGCTGCAGGGCCACGGCACGTCGGCCTCGCCCGGCGCGAGCGGGGCGCCCACCGAGTGGATGCCCTTGACGAAGAAGCCCTCGTCGCCCAGCTTGTCCAGGACGGCCTTGCCCATGCGGGTCATGATCTTCATCGAGACCACGACGTACGCGCTGTCGGTGAGCTCCACGCCCAGCTTCGGATCCTCGGCGCCCAAGGGACCCATGCAGAAGGGCACCACGTACATGGTGCGTCCCTGCATGCAGCCGCGGTACAGGTCCGTCATGGTGGCCCGCATCTCGGCGGGGCGCATCCAGTTGTTCGTGGGGCCCGCGGCCTCCTTGGTCTCCGAACAGATGTAGGTGCGCGACTCCACGCGCGCGACATCGGCCGGATCGGAGAGCGCGAGGAAGGAGTTCGGCTTCTTGCTCTCGTTCAGCTTGGTGAACGTGCCGGCCGCGACCATCTCGGAGGTCAGGCGGTCCCACTCCTCGTCGGAACCGTCCGCCCACACCACGCGATCGGGCTGCGTGAGCTCCGCGACCTCACGCACCCAGGCGATGAGCTGCGCGTGCTTCGTGGGGAGATCCCCCTCGAGACCTTCAATGGTGGCTGCCGTCATAGGTGTCATCTCCGAGAGTCGCGTACGAACCTTTGAACCAGTGTCACACATCGGGCAAGGTCACAGAACCGAGGGTGACGTGCGACCTCTCACATCACACGTCCACCGCTTTCGCGGCGACCGGCAGGAAGCCGATGCGCACCAAGTAGTCGACGTAGACGTCGAGCCCGGCGTCCCCGACGGGGCCCCGCTCACCGTCCTGCCCGATCCGCCCGTCGGCGACGGCGGTGGGGATGAACGCCCCACCGGTGCCGGAGGTGTCGCGCTCGAGGCCCGCGCGGATGAGCAGGATGGCGCGGGCGAGCGACTCCGCCACCTCGGGCCGGTCCCGGAAGGCCGCCGTCTGGCGATCCAGGAACTCGACGCCGGGCACCGGCTCGACGGGGAAGCCGCCGCGCCGCAGCGCCTCCACGATCTCCCGCCAACTCGGCCCGGAGCCGCTGCCGACCTCGAGAGCCCGCAACGGCTCGCTGCCGGTGCGCAGCACCTCGACCATCGCGCGGGCCGCCTGGTCGACGGGCGTCATCTCGATGGTCTGCTCCAGCATCTCCGACGGCGCCGCCCCGACGGTCGCGATCGAGCGGACGAGGTTCCAGAAGGCGTCCTCGGTGTTCGTCGCGCCGGATACCAGGTCACCCGTCAGCAGGCCCGGCCGCAGGATCGTCGACCGCACGCCGCTGGCCGCGGCGAGCTCCACGATCCGCTCCGCCACCCACTTCGAATGGGTGTAGCCGGCGTCGGGGATCTCCTCGAAGCTGCCCGCCGCCGAGATGGTGGAGACGAACTCGAAGACCGTGCCCGGCCGTCGTGATGCCAGCTCCAGCAGGAAGCGCGTGGAATCGACGTTGGCCGTGCGCAGCCGCGGATAGGGCTCGACGTGGTTGACCCGCGCCGCGCAGTGGATGATCGCGTCGACCTGCGCGATCACCCGGTCCCAGACCTCCGCGTCGACACCCAGCGCGGGCGCGCTGAGATCCCCGGGGAGTGCCGTGATCCGGTCCTCGTCGCCGTCGGCCCAGGAGCCGTAGCCCCGCATGGCGGTGCGGATGCGCTCGAGCCCGGCGGTTTCGTCGCGGGCCCGGACCAGCGCCCACACCCGCGTCGACGGGTCGGCGTCCAGCACCGCCCGCACGAGGTGCCCGCCCAGGAGGCCGGTGGCGCCGGTGATGAGCACGTCGTGGCCGGTGGGCACCACGTCGGGCGTGCGGGGCGTGAACCGGATGTCGTCGACGGGGACCTCCACCGTGCGGCGCTGGCCCACCTCCGACAGCGACGCGAGGATCGACGCCGGCGTCGCGCTGTCGAACAGCGCCGCGATCGGCACCCGGACCCCGAAGTCCTGGTCGACCCGGTCGACCAGCCGCATCAGCGACAGCGAGTCGCCGCCCAGCTCGAAGAAGGAGTCGTCGAGGCCGACGCCCTCAGCGCCGAGGACCGCCTCGAACAGTGCGACCATGGCCCGCTCCTCGTCGGTCTCGGGCGGGCGGTGTGCGGCCGCCGCGGCGAAGACGGGTTCCGGGAGCGCGGCGCGGTCGAGCTTGCCGCTCGGGGTGAGCGGCAGCGCGTCGAGCACCACGACGAACGGCACCATCGCGGCGGGCAGCCGCCGGGCGACGTCGGCGGTGATCGCCTCGGCCGCGATCCCCGGCGCCACGACGTGCCCCACGAGGCGCGCACCGGTCGGACCCTCGTGCACCGACGCGACGACGGCGGTGACGCCGGGGCACGCGGCGAGCGCGGCCTCGACCTCGCCGAGCTCGACCCGCACACCACGGATCTTCACCTGATCGTCGGCGCGGCCCACGTACTCCAGCGCACCGTCGGGCAGCCATCGGACCAGATCGCCCGTGCGGTACATCCGGGAGCCCGCGGACCCGAAGGGGTCGGCGACGAAGCGGGTCGCGGTCAGGCCGGCGCGGCCGGCGTAGCCGCGGGCGACCGCGCCGCCCGCGACGTACAACTCGCCGACCGTGCCCGGCGCGACGCGGCGCAGCGCATCGTCGAGCACCCGGACGGACATGCCGCGGATCGGGCGCCCGATGGGCACCGGACCGGCGCCCCCGGGCCGGATCCGCGCGGTCGAGACCACGACGGTGGCCTCCGTCGGGCCGTACGCGTTGAGCAGCTTCCGGCCGGGGCCCCACTGCTCGACCAGAGGACGCGGCACGGCCTCGGCCCCCACCACGAGCGAGGTCAGCGAGCGCATCCGGCCGGCGGGCACGGAGGCCAGCACGGACGGGGTCAGCAGCGCGTGCGTGACGCGGTGCTTCTCGACGAAGGCGGCCAGCTCGCGGCCGACGCGCACCTCCTCCGAGACCACCAGCGTGCCGCCCGTGGTGAGGGCGCACAGCAGCTCCCAGACGGCGGCGTCGAAGCCCACTGAGGAGTTGTGCAGCATGCGGCTGCCCGGCCCGAGGTCCAGCTCGTCGACGAAGGAGCGCACCAGGTCGGCGAGGCCCGCGTGGGTCACGACGACGCCCTTCGGCACGCCCGTCGAACCCGAGGTGAAGATGACGTACGCGGCGTCCTGCGCGGTGAGCTTCGGCTGCTCGTCGCCGAGGGGCCCGTCGCCGGCCTCGCCCGGCCCCGCCGCGAGCAGCGCGGCGTCCACCTCGAGCGTCGGGCGCACGTCGGCGAACATCGCCTCGACCCGCTCGCGCGGGGTCTTCGTGTCGACCGTCAGGAAGGCGCCGCCCGCCTTCGCGACGCCGAGGACGACCGCGACGAAGCCGATGGACCGCGGGGCCGTCACGGCCACCACGTCGCCCCGGCCCACGCCCGCGGCGCGGAAGTGCCGCGCCCACCGGTTCGAGAGCGCGTCGAGCTCCGCATAGGTGAGCGGGGTCCCGTCGCCGGCGACGGCCCGCGACTGCGGGCGCGCCGCGGCCCGGCGGCCGAAGAGCTCGGGCAGCGTGCGGCCGGGAACGCCGCCGACGGCGCCGCCCCAGCGGCGCACGAGCAGGCGTTCCGCCTCGCCCGTCCCGTCGACGTCGGCGAGGCGCGCGTCGGGGCGCATCACCGCGGCGGTCAGGATCCGGCGCCACCGGTCGATCAGGTCCTCGACGACGGACCGGTCGAGCGCGTCGGTGCGGAAGCCCGCCCGCACGTGCAGGCTCTCGCCGGGGATCGCGGCCACGTGCAGCGCGTAGTGGGTGGCGTCGTCGCCGCGCACGTCGACGACCTCCACGTCGGTACCGGGGATCGTCGCGCCGGCCGTCGACGGGTAATTCTCGACGACGAACAGGGAGTCGAAGAGCTCCGGCCGTCCAGCCGCGCGGGCGATCTCCGTCAGGCCCAGGTGCTGATGGTCGAGCAGGCGCACGTACTGCTCCTGCACGCCGTCGACCACCTCGCGCACGGTGCGCCGCGGGTCGAGGCCGACCCGCACGGGCGTGGTCGTGATGAGCAGGCCCACGAGGTCGAGGGCGCCGTCGAGGTCCGCCGGGCGGCCCGACTGCACCGAGCCGAAGACCACGTCGGAGCGGCCCGTCGCGCCGCCCAGCGCGATCGCCCAGGTCGCCTGCAGGACCGCGCCGACCGTCGTGCCCAGCTTCCCGGCGAGCCGGGTCACGGCCGCGTTCAGGTTGTCGGGCAGGACGGTGCGCACCTCGTCGCGCCCCGTGTCCGACGGTGCCGGGCCGGCCACGGGGAGCGCGCGGGCGAGCAGCGTCGGCTCGTCGAGCCCGTCCAGCTCCGCGGCCCAGGCGGCGCGCGCGGCCTCGCGGTCACGATCCCGCAGCCAGGTGAAGTAGTCGCGCAGCGTGGCCGCGGGCGCGCCGGTGTCGATACCGGCGTAGCCCGCCAACAGGTCACCGAAGATCACCGGCGCGGACCAGCCGTCCCACAGGATGTGGTGGTTGGTCACCACCAGCCGGTGCTCGCGCTCGCCGATCCGGACCAGCACGAAGCGCATACCCGGCTCACCGTCGAGGCGGAAGCCGCGGCGGCGCTCGGCGGCCGCGAGCTCGTCGAACCGGGCCTCGGGGTCGTCCGCCGCGCGCACGTCCTCGAACCGGAAGGGCACCTCGCCGGGGGCGGCGATCACCTGGACGGGGGCGTCGAGACCGTCGGCGACGAACCGCGCGCGCAGCGCCTCCCGGCGCGCCATCAGCGCCGCGACCGCGGTCGCGAAGCGGTCCTCGTCGATCGTGCCGGCGAAGTCGATCACCGTCTGGACGACGTACGGATCGTCCCCGGCGCCCGCGTCCTCGCCCGCCTCCGCGTGGTAGCGGAAGCCCTGCTGCAGCGGGGTCAACGGCAGCACGTCCTGCAGGCCGGGATAGCGGCCGTCGAGCCGCTCGACCTGCGCAGAGCTGAGCGCGACCAGCGGGAAGTCCGACGGGGTGTGCCCACCGTCGCCGCTGCGCGCGGCGCGCACCACGTCCTCCAGCGCGGCGAACCACAGCGCGCCGAGGCGGTGCACCGCGTCCTCGTCGAGCAGGGCGGGCGCCCACGTCCACGACGCCACCAGCTCGGGGCCGTCGGCACCGTCGCGGGCGACGGCGTTGACCTCCACCGGGTGCATCAGGGCGAGCGCATCGGGCGCCGGGGAGAGATCGCCGAAGCGCCGGTCCGGCGCCCAGTCCTGCTCGCCCGCGCCCGTGGTGCGGCCGAGGTAGTTGAAGCCGATCTCCGGCTGCGGCAGGCCGGCGAGGGCCTGCGCGGTCTCCGGGTTCGCGTACCGCGCGAGCCCGTAGCCGAGGCCGCCGTCGGGCACCGCCCGCAGTTGCTCCTTGACCCGCTTGACCACCGCCGACGGGTGGCCCGTGCCCGGCCGCAGCCGGACGGGGTGCACGTTCGTGAACCAGCCGACGGTGCGCGAGAGATCCAGCCCCGGCGCGAGCGACTCGTCGCGGCCGTGCGTCTCCACCTCCACGAGCACGGAGTCCTCGCCGCGGCCGCGCTCCGCGGACCACGTGGTGACCGCGGTGGCGAAGGCCGCGAGCAGCACGTCCTGCACCCCGGCGTGGAAGGCCTCGGGGACCGCGCCGAGCAGCGGGCCGGCGACGTCCGCGGGCAGCGTGAGCTCGGCGTGGCCCGCGGCGCCATGCGTGTCGCGGGCGGGATCGAGGCGGCCGTCGAGGAGCGACGGGGCGCCGTCCAGCACGGCCTGCCAGTGCTCGACCTCCGCGGCCCCGGCCTGCGCCGCGCGGTCCGCGAGCACCGTCGACCAGCGGCGGTACGAGCTGCCCACCGGGGCGAGGGCGATCTCGCGGCCCGACGACGCGGCGTGAGCGCCCGTCGCGAGGTCGGTGAGCAGGATCCGCCAGGACACCCCGTCGACGACGAAGTGGTGCGCCGCGACGAGCAGCGCGCCCTCCCGCTCGGGTCCGAGGTCGAACCACACCACCCGGATCGGCGACGGGGCGCCGGGCCGCAGCAGCCCGGTGACCCGCCGGTGCTCGGCGGCGACCGCGGCCCGCACCTCGTCGAGCGACAGACCGGTGGCGTCGAACCGGTCCACGACGTCCGCGGCGGCGAGCGCGCCCGCGGGGCGGGCCGTGAGTGACCAGAGCCCCTCGGGCGACGTGCCGATCTCGGCGCGCAGGGCGTCGTGCCGGTCGAGGATCGCCTGGGTCAGTGCGTGCAGCGTCTCGGTTCCCACGCCCGACGGGGTGCGGACCAGCACCGACTGATGGAAGCCCTCGGCGCTGCCGCCGTGCTCGGCGAACCAGGTCAGGACCGGCGTGGGGGCGATCGCGCCGACGCCGTCGTCGGGGACGGCGTCCGCCGGGTCCACCTCGCCGGCCACGGCCGCCAGCGCCGCGACCGTGCGGTGCGCGAAGACGTCCTGCGCGGTGAGGCTCAGCCCGGCCGCGCGGGCGCGGCTGATCACCTGGATCGACGTGATCGAGTCGCCGCCCAGCTCGAAGAAGGAGTCGTCCACGCCGACCTTCTCCAGCCCGAGTACCTCCGCGAAGATCCCGGCGAGCACGTCCTCCGTCCAGGTCGCGGGCGCGCGGAACCTGGCCTCGTCGGCGAGGTCCGGCGCGGGCAGCGCGGTCTTGTCGACCTTGCCGTTCGCGGTGAGCGGCAGCGCGTCGAGCACGACCACCCGGGCCGGCACCATGTGCGCCGGCAGGGTGCGCGCGACGGCGGCGCGGACGGCCGCCTCGTCGGCGGTGCCGGTCACGTACCCGACGAGGCGCCTGGCGGCCCCGTCGCCGTGCACGACGACGGCGGCGGCGCTGACGTCCGGGCAGGCGGCCAGCGCGGCCTCCACCTCGCCCGGCTCGATCCGGAAGCCGCGCAGCTTGATCTGGTCGTCGGCGCGCCCGACGTACTCCATGTCGCCGTCGGGCAGCCACCGGACGAGGTCGCCCGTGCGGTACATCCGCGCACCGTCGACGAGCGGATCGGCCACGAACCGCTCCGCGGTGAGGCGCGGCTTGCCCTGGTAGCCGCGCGCCACGCCCGGCCCGCCCACGTACAGCTCGCCCACCACGCCCGGCGGCACGCGGCGCAGGCCGGCGTCGAGGACGTAGGCGCGGGCGCCGCCGATCGGCCGGCCGATGGAGACCTTCCCGCCCGCCTCGAGCGCGCCGAGGGTCGCGGCCACGGTGATCTCGGTGGGGCCGTAGGCGTTGATCATCCGGCGGCCGGGCGCCCACTGCTCGATCAGCGCGCCGGTCACCGGCTCCGCGCCGACGGTCAGCGACTGCAGGCAGCGCATCCGCCCCGGCGTGACCGCGGCCAGCACCGACGGCGTGATCAGTGCGTGCGTGACGCCGTGCGCCTCGACGAAGTCCGCCAGCTCATCGCCCACGCGGGTCCGCGCGGAGACGCGCAGCGTGGCGCCCGTGGCGATCGCGCTCAACAGGTCCCAGAAGGAGATGTCGAATCCCACGGAGAAGTTCGAGAGCACCTGCGAGCCCGCGCCGGCGCCGGTCCGCTCGACGACGGCCGCGGCCAGGTTCATCGCGCCGGCGTGCTGCACCACCACGCCCTTCGGCGCGCCCGTGGTGCCGGAGGTGTAGATCAGGTAGGCGGCGTCCTCCGGCCGCAGCGGCCCGCCGCGCTCCGCGTCGGTGAGCGGCGCGTCGTCGCCGGCCGGGTCGGGGGTCGTCGCGGCATCGACGACGAGGCGCGGCGCCGCGTCCCGCAGGATGTAGTCGATCCGCTCCGCCGGGTACGCCGCATCGATCGGCAGGTAGGCGGCGCCGGCCCGCATGATCGCCAACTCCACCACGATCAGGCGCGCCGACCGCGGCACCGTCACCGCGACCACGTCGCCGCGCCGGACGCCCTTGCCGCGCAGGTACCGCGCCCAGCGGTTCGCGGCGCGGTCCAGGTCGCGGTAGGTCAGCGATTCCTCGTCGTCCACGACGGCGAGCGCGTCCGGGGTCTCCCGCACCCACTCGTCCACCAGGGCCGGCACGGTCACGCGGCGCTGCGGGCCCGACGGTGCGCCCCACGCGGCGAGGTCCTCGGGCTCGGAGCCCTGCAGCACGTCGAGCGCGCCGACGGGGGTCCGTGGATCCGTCGCGACCTGGGTGAGCAGCGTGCGCCAGCGGGCGACCAGCGTTTCGATCGTCGCGCGGTCGAAGACGTCGGTGCGGTACTCGACCGCGCCCGTGAGCGCCCCCGCGGATTCGGTGACGCTGAACAGCAGGTCGGCGCGCGAGGTGCCCGCCTCGGTGGGCACGACGCTCGCGCCGAGGACCTCCTTGAGGCCACTCCAGCCGGGATCGGTGTTCCAGCCGAGGATCACCTGGAAGACGGGGTGCCGGGCCGCCGAGCCGCGCGGCGCGGCCGCGACCATCTCGCCGAAGGGCACGTCCTGGTGGGCGTAGGCGTCGAGCACCGTCGTGCGGGCGCCCCGCAGATGGTCGCCGAACGGTGCGGTCCAGTCGACCGTGGTGCGCAGGGGCAGCAGGTTGACGAACATGCCGACCACGTCGTCGCAGGAGGCCGGGCGGCCGGAGGCGGCGGTGCCGATGACCACGTCGTCGCCCGCGCCGAGCTTGGACAGCAGGGCCGCGAGCGCGGCGTAGTGGAGCATGAACAGGCTCGCGCCGTACTCGCGCGCGACCGTGCGCAGCGACTCGGTCAGCTCGTCGGGCCAGGCGAATTCGACGGTGCCGCCGGCGAAGCCGTTCTCGGCGGGGTACGGGCGGTCGACGGGCAGCACCGTCTCGACGGGCGCACCGTCGAGCGTGCGGCGCCAGAAGTCGCGTTGCGCCACGACCGGACCGTCGGGATCGCGCAGCCGCGCGACCTGCCAGGCGGCGTAGTCGGCGTACTGCACCGCGGGGGCGGGCAGCGTGGGCGCGGCGCCGGAGCGGCGGGCGGCGTACGCGGCCACGAGGTCCCGCAGCAGCGGCGCCACGGAGGCGCCGTCACCCGCGGTGTGGTGCAGCACCAGGACCAGGCGCTGCGGCCGCGAGGCGCGACGGTCCTCCAGCAGCCAGCCCCGGAAGGGCTGCTCCTTCTCCAGATCGAAGGCGTAGCGGGCGCAGGCGCGGGTCACCTCGTCGCGCTCGCTCGCGGCCACGGTGCGCCGCTCCATCAGGCGGGCCGGATCGACCGCGCCGGTGAGGGTCTGCACCACCTCGTCGCCGCGCAGCCGCAGCACGGTGCGCAGCGCGCGGTGGCGCTCCACCACGTCGCGCAGCGCCAGCGCCATCGCGTCGGCGTCGATCGGCTCGTCGAAGTCGAGCACGAGCGGCATGTTGTACACGGGCGACGGTCCACCCAGCTGGAAGTCGCGGAAGAGACCGGCCTGGGCGTGCGAGGCGGGGGCCTCCTTCACGGCGCCGAGCGCGGGGATCACCGTGTCGGGGGCGGGTCCGGCCGGTTCGACGGCGTCCTGCCGGGGCTCGGCGTCCGGGCGCCCGGACTGCTTCCCGCCCTCGCCCTCGACCGCGTTCGGGGTCGGGGTCGGGGTCGGGGTCGGGGTCGGGGTCGCCGCGAGGGGCGGCGCGGCGGCGAGCAGCGCGGCGATGCCGCGGGGCGTGGGGTTGTCGAAGACCTCCACCACGGGCACCTGCACGCCGCGCAGCTCGGCCAGCCGGTCCGTCACGCGGACCGCGACGAGCGAGGTGCCGCCGAGGTCGAACAACGAGTCGTCGGGCCCGACCTCCGGGACGCCGAGGATCGTGCCGAGCAGGTCCGCGACGAGCGCCACGTCGGCGTCGGCCGCGCCGGCACCGGGCGTCGTCGTCCCGGCTCCTTCGGCCCCGACGGCCTCGGCGACGGGCTCCTCCTCGACGGCAGGCTCCTCGTCGACGGCCGGGACCTGCGGCGCTGTCTCCCGCGGTGCGCGCAGCGGGGCGAGGGGCGCGTCGGGATCCGCCGTGAGATCGGCGATGGCGCGCGCCCAGTCCGCGGCGAGTTCGGCGACTCGAGCTTCGTCGAAGACTCCCGCCCGGCCCCGGACGTCCAGGGTGAGCTCGCCGTCCGCCACGAGCCCGACGAAGGCCAGGTGTCGCACGGGCCCGGCGCTCACCACCTCGGTGCCGCCGGGCACCCCGGCGAAGTCCTCGGGCACGGGTTCCAGGTAGTTGACCACCACGCCCGTGGCGCCGTGCTCGCCGTCGAGCGGGCGGCCGCGCTGGCGCAGGAAGGCCGCGCGGATCGCTGCGTCGGTACCGCGCAGGCACTCCCGCACGGTGCTGTCGGGCCGCAGGTCGACGGCCACGGGGATGGTGGTGCCCGCCGCACCGTCGGTGTCGAGACCGGTCTCGTCGATACGGCCGGAGACGGGCAGATCCACGCGTACACGCTCGGCACCCGTGCGGCGGGCGGTGACCAGCGCGGCGGCCACCACGGCGACGGTGGAATTGCGCACGCCCACCGCGCGCGCCTCCGCGTGCAGGCCGCGGGCCCGCTCCGCGGGGACCACCACGGCCGGGGCGCCCACCTGGCCGTCCTTGCGGGCCGACGGTGCGCCGCCCGGCAGCGTGGCCGGGCCGGGGAGCACGGTCGACTGCCAGAAGGCGGTGTCCTCGCCGCGGTCGCGCGAGGCGAGGTAGGCCCCCTCCGCGTCGAGCAGCGCCTGCAGGGGGCGGATCGGACGCGCCGGCAGCGGCCGGCCCCGCACCAGCGCGGTGTACGCCCGCGCGATCGCGACGCGCACCCGGGCGGCGGTGTACCCGTCGGCCACGGCGAGGTCGCACTCGAGCAGAAGTCGCACCCGGCGCTCGGAGGTGCGCAGCAGCGTGAGCCGTACGTGCGGATCGCGCGGGGGCGAGGCCAGACGGTCCGCGGCGAGCTTCCGCGCGGCCGCCTCCGGATCCTTCTCGCGCCGGAGGTCGAGCCGCTCGACGACGACCGAGTCACCGGAATCTGTGCGCTGGGTCAACGCCCGCTCGTCGATCCGGACCAGGAGGGGCTCCGCGGCGGCGAGCACGTGCTCCCCCGCGCGCCGCAGCAGGGCGTCGTCGACGTCCCCGTCGAGGACGATGAACTCGCTGATCGTCCACCGTGGGCCCGCGCCCTCGGCGCGGCGAGCCGCGACGACGTGTGCCTGTGCCCGGGTCAGCGCGACACCGGCACGCTTCCTCGTGAACCGCTTCGCCATGGTTCCCCCTCACTCAGGTTTGCGATCGCAACCCTATCGAACGGGGTCAGGCAATGTCGCCCCTATCCAGGAGTCGCCACCTCCCGGCGGCGAAACGCCACGTCTCGAAGGTGCCGTCGCCGCGGATCCGGTGGTAGACGTCGGCCACCCCGTCGGCGTCGAGATCGGTGAAGACGGCCGTGCCGTGCACATCGGTGAGCGTGCCGGTGTCCGCCAGGCCGTCCCCGTCGGTGTCGAGCGCGTGCACGTCGAACCACCCGCCCTCGGCGTGCACCCAGAGCCCGCCGGGCGAGGGCTCCGCGGCGGGAACGGCACCGTCGAACAGCTCGGATCCGAAGACGTCCGCGTCCGGCGCCCCGAACAGCCCGAAATCAGGGTCCATACTCATTGGACGCACCAGCCTCCCGATCGGTTCCCGGCCCGCGCGCGAGCCGCAGCGCCGCATCGGCCTCCGCGGCGACGAGCGCGGCGGCCAGCTCGAACTCGACCCGCTGCCGGAAGCTCGCGGCCGCGGCGTCCGCCCAGTTCCGGCGGTCGGCGCGCGCGGAGGTCCGGCGGCGCACCCGGAGCAGCCAGACCGCGGCCGCGAGCCCCACCGCCAGGCTGATGGGCAGCGCCAGCCAGCGCAGCGCACCCAGCGCCTCCAGCGGCGCGGCGACGGCCCGCCCGATGCCGAGCCCCGCGGAGGCGCCCAGGATCAGGACGGCCAGGTCCTCGGGCCGCCGACGGGTTGCCGGCTCGTCCGGCGGGGTGGGGCGGGGCAGCACGGGCGCCGCGGGCTCCGGGGGCTCGGGCCAGCCCGCGAAGGTTCCCCGGTAGGCCGCGCGCAGCTGGGCGTGCAGCGATCGTTCCAGTCCGACCACCACCCTGGTGAGCCGGGCGCGGACGTCCGGTTCGGGGTCGTCCTCGGGCCGGCGGAAGCCCTCGGCCGACGCGGCGAGCAGCCCCGCCCGCATCCGCGCGACCGTCGAACGCAGATAGGCGGAGCGGTCGGCGCGCTCCAGCGCGGCGCCGGGCGGGGCGGCGGGCGGCACCGGCCGCACCGGACGCGCGGGCGACGGGTGTTCCAGCGCGGCGCGCAGTGCGTCGAAGCCTCCTCCCGAATCGGGCTGCACGCTCAGCACCGCGGCGTCGAGGCGGCGGGCGGACTCCGCCAGCGTCGCCTCGGCGTCCGGGTAGACGTCGGCACCGGTCGCGGCCACGACGGTGGGGACACCGGCGCGCAGGCGACCGAAGGCCAGGGCGTCGACGGCGTCGGCGGGCACGCACGCGTCGAGGACATAGATGAGGACGTCGTGGCCGGCGTCGGTGCGCTCGCCGAGCGGGATCAGCGCACCATCGGCCCCGACGGCCGCGGCCGCGCCGTCCAGCCGCGCCGCGACGGCGACCGCGCCCGCCGGGTCCTGCCCTGCCACCAGCACCGTCATGACGCCCGCGCCAGGCGGTCGAGGAGGATCTGCTCGGCCTCGTCGCGGCGGCCGCAGTCCGTCGCCGCGAGGGTGCGCAGCGCATCGTCGAAGGCGGCCTCCCGGCGCGCCTCGTAGCCCTCCAGCGCCGCCGTGAGCGGCGGCAGCAGCGCGTCCACGCCGCTGAGCTCCCGGAGGCTGGCGAGCAGCGCGTCGTCGGGCATCGACGGGCTCTCGCGCAGCGCGCCCAGCGCGCAGGCCAGGCCGTAGCCCCCGAACCGGCGCAGCAGCGGCGCGTCCTCGCCGAGCACCTCCGCGGCGTCCAATGCCGACTCCGGCAGTGCGAGAGGCGATTCCGCGAGACGTCGGATCGCGGACAGGTCGTCCGGGTGCACGCCGTCCAGCAGCGCCATCACCGCGATCACCGGGCGGCCGAGTACCTCGCCCAGCCGGGCCGCGTAGTCGTCGGCGGCGCGCCAGGAGCCGGCCGCGTCCGCCTTGATCCAGGCCACCACCGGCGGCCCGTCAGGCCCGGTGTCGAGCTCCTCGATCGCGGCCCGATCGGTGGCGCGCAGGCCGCCCGCGAAGCAGTACAGCACCGCGTCGGCGCCGTCGTCGCGCTCGGTCGTCGCCACCGACCGCGCCGCCAGGGCGGCGGCGAGCGTCGTCCTCCCGACCCCGTCGCGCCCGAGCACGCGCACCCGCGGCGCACCAGTGCGCACGGACAGATCCCCCATGAGAGCCCCCGCTCCGGCACCGGCGCCCCCGCGCCGGTCCTACCGCGAGGGTACGAGCGCCTCGTCCTCGTCGGTGGGCGTTTGCTCCGATTCGTGGCGGCCGCCGGCGACGAACAGGGCGATCACCGCGCCGACCAGGCAGATGCCCGCGGTCACCAGGAAGACCTCGCCGAACATCCGCGCGTAGGCCTCCTGGGTCTGCCGGGCGACGGCGACGATGGTCTTGGTGATGTCGCCCTGCGGGGCGATCTTCGGCATTCCGTCGACGATGGAGTTCAGGCGGTAGAAGCCGAAGGTCGTCAGCGCCGCGACGCCGATGAGCATGCCGCTCATGCGCGCCACCACCAACAGTGCCGAGGCGATGCCCGCCTGCGAGAGCGGGACCGCCCGCAGCGCCGCCGAGGACAACGGCCCGATCACCACGCCCAGGCCGAAGCCGGCGATGGCGAGCGAGGTGTCGAGCGCGGGGAGGAAGCCCAGGTAGTGCGCCGAGAGCACGTCGGTCGGCCAGGTCGCGATCAGCAGGTATCCACCGGCGGCGACGATCAGGCCGGCCACCGAGACGACCCGGTCGCCGACGCGGGTGGCGAGGAAGCCGCCGAGGATCGCGCCGACGGGCAGCGCGAGGAGGAACCGGACGAGGGTCAGCACCGCGGCGACACCGTCACGCTCGAGGACGGCGCGGGCGTAGATCTCGACGTCGACCAGGGTCACCATCAGCGCCGCTCCCGCGCATACCGAGGCACCGCCGGCGGCGAGGAAGGGCCGCACCCGCATCCCCGCGGTCTCGATGAGCTTCGTGCGGGCGGTGCTCTCCCACACCGCGAACAGGACGAAGGCGACCGCGGCGCCGAGCAGCAGCCACGCGCCGTTCGGCGGCAGGATGTTCACCCCGTCGGGCTCGGGGTTGTAGAGGCCGATCACCGACAGTCCGAGCGCGACGGCGAGCAGCAGTCCGCCGACCACGTCGACCTTCTGCTTGGACACGGCGCGCTTGGGGACGGTGAACTGCAGCAGCACCATCGCGAGGAGGGCGAGCGGCACGTTGACCCAGAAGACGACGCGCCAGGCGTCGTCGCGGGGCACCGACGCGATGTGGTTGTGCACGAGCGTCACGACGCCCACGCCGACAACGGGGCCGAGGACGCTCCCGAGCTCCTGCGCCGCGCCGACCCAGCCGAGCACGGCGGCCCGTCGGCGCGCGGGCCAGAGGTCGGCCGCCAGGGCCAGCGTCACGGGCAGCAGCGCGCCGCTCGCGACGCCCTGGACGACACGTCCCACCAGCACCTGGTCGAGCGCCGTGACGTCGATGTCGATCCCGGTCAGGGGTACCTGGAAGGCGATCTCCAGCGTGCCCGCGAGCGCGGTGAGCACCGACCCGACGATGAACAGCGCCAGGCTCGCCTGCAGCACCAGGCGACGGCCGAACCGGTCGGAAAGCCGCCCGAGCAGCGGCATCGCCGCGATGTATCCGAGCAGGTACCAGGTGATGATCGGCGTCGCGAGCTGGATCCGGTTGATGGGGATGTCGACGCTGCGCATGATGTCCTCGAGGACCGAGACCACCACGTAGGTGTCGAGCGCGCCGAGCAGGACCGCCAGACCGGCGGCCCCCATGGCGACACCACGGCCCCGCACACCCCTGGGTGTGCCGGGCGCGTCGGGCGTCGCGGTGAGCGTCACTTCGCGGTCTTCGGGTCCAGCAGCGTGACCTTCTTACCCCAGTCCGAGAGGGTGACGGTCAGAGTGCCCGAGTCGAACCCGACGTTGGCGCGCACGAGGTTGTTCGGCGCGGCCTCCTGCACCCAGAAGGTCAGGGGGCGGTCGCCGAGCGCGGCCTTGGGCACGATGCCCGCCAGCGCGCTGCCCGGGATGATCCCGGAGATGCGGACGGCGTCGGTGCCGCCGATCTGCTCGCGGCCCTCGACCTTGGGGTCGCGGACCGAGGAGAGGAGCTTCGCGATACCGCGCTCGGGGTCGAGGATGGCCGAGGCGTCGTAGACATCGGCGGCCGGCCCGGTCCGGCCGTAGGCCTGCCCCGGCGCGAGCTGGACATAAAGGTCGCCGCCCGTGACGATGAACTTCGCCTTGACCGCGGAACCTTGGTACACCACGTCCGCGTCGCCCTGCCCGCCGAGGTTCGGCTCGTTGGTGAGGTACGCGGAGACGCTCTTGACGGGCAGGTTCGGCACGGTGCCCTCCACGGAGAGGTCCAGTTGCACGTCGTGGAGGTTGCGGGCGGCCGCCGCGGAGGCGTCGATGACGGTCTTCGCGTCGGGCAGCGGCCCGTCGTTCACCTTCTGCCCTTCGCTCTTCGAGCAGCCGGCCAGGAGGCCGAGGACGGCGAGCAGGGCCGCCATCGTGGCGGCGGCGCGGAGCGCCGTGTGGCGAGTGTTACGCACGATCATGCGGCCAATGCTAAGTCACAACCGGGAAGCTGGGACGATGGAGAGCGTGCCCCAGTCCCAGGATCCCCGAGCCGAGCACCGTCGGCTGTACCCGCGAGTAACCAGCTTCCGCTCGCGCCGCGCCTCCCTCACTCCCGCCCAGCAGCTGGCGATGGACACCGGCTGGGAGACCCTCGGCCGGGACATCCCGCCCGCCTCTCCCCAGGTCGACGGTGCGCCCGACGGGGCCTTCCCGGCACCGTCGCACCCCCTGGACGCGGAGGCCTGGTTCGGGCGTAAGGCACCGCTCATCGTGGAGATCGGGTCCGGCACGGGCACGTCGACGTGGGCGATGGCGCAGGCCGAACCGGAGAACGACGTGGTGGCCGTCGAGGTCTACCTGCCCGGCATCGCGCAGCTCGTCGGCGCCGTGCAGCGCGCCGGCCTGACGAACGTGCGGGTCGTGCGGGGCGACGGGGTCGCGATGCTCGAGGACATGATCGCGCCGGGGTCGCTGACCGGCGTGCGCGTCTACTTCCCGGACCCGTGGCCGAAGGCCCGTCACCACAAGCGCCGCCTGCTCCAGCCGCGCATGTTCTCCCTGATCGCGGACCGTCTGCGTATCGGAGGGATTCTGCACGTGGCCACCGATCATGCAGACTATGCAGAGGCGATTGCGGAGACCGCACCCTTGGAGCCGCTGCTGCGGCCCGTCGTGCTGCCGCCGCGGCTCGCCGACGCCGGGCTGCCGATCTCCGTCGACCGCCCGGTGACCAAGTTCCAGGACAAGGCCGCGCAGGTGGGCCGCGAGATCCACGAGTTCGTATGGGAGCGCGTGGAGGAAGGAGAGGTGCGGTGACTCCGATCGACGCACCCGCCGACCCGCAGCCCGACACGGCCGAGCGCGTCCTGCTCGTCTGGGACGCGCCCAACCTCGACATGGGGCTCGGCTCCATCCTCGGCGGCCGCCCCACGGCTGCTCACCGCCCGCGGTTCGACGCCCTGGGCCGCTGGCTCCTCGAGTACACGGCGAGCCTGGAATCGGACACGGACACCAGGCTCGAGCCCGAGGCCACCGTCTTCACCAACATCGCGCCCGGCAGCGCCGACGTGGTCCGGCCCTGGGTCGAGGCCCTGCGCAACGTGGGCTACGCCGTCTTCGCTAAGCCCAAGGTCGACGAGGACAGCGATGTCGACGACGACATGCTCGATCACATCGACGTCCGGCGGTACTCGCCCGGGCTCGGTGGCCTCATCGTGGCCTCCGCGGACGGCCAGGCCTTCCGCGAACCGCTGGAGGAGATCGCGGGGACCGGGGTCCCGGTAACCGTCCTCGGGTTCCGTGAGCACGCCGCCTGGGCGTTGGCTTCACCTACTCTGGAGTTCGTCGATCTCGAAGACATCGCCGGGGTGTTCCGCGAGCCGCTGCCACGAGTGAGCCTCGATTCGCTGCCCGACGAGGGTGCGTGGCTGCAGCCGTTCCGTCCCCTGTCTTCGCTACTTTCGAGCCGGGCCTAGCCCTAGAACCGGCCACCGGAAAGGAAATTCTCGCTTGTTCGCAGCGATAGGACGCTTCACGTACGCGTTCCGATACACGATCGTCGCCGTCCTCTTCGTGTCGATCGCCGTCACCGGCGCCTGGGGCTTCCTGGGCCTCGGCGCGAAGACCAAGATGAACGGTCTCTACGACGACGCCAGTGACTCCGTCGCTGCCGCCCAGGTCACCGACAAGGCCAACGGTCGCGAGATGCAGCCGGACATCCTGGTGCTGATCAAGCCGGCGGACGGCAAGAAGATCACCGACCCGGACGTTCAGAAGGCCGTCGAGAAGACACGCCAGGACATCCTGGACAAGTACGCGACGGGTCCCGATTCCAAGCTGAACCCGACCAACGAGAAGGACCCGCAGGAGAGCTCCCTCAGCTACACGATGTTCGCGCCCGGGGCTCCCAAGGCCTCGGAACCGCTCTTCGAGAAGTTCACCCGCACCGACGCCAAGGGCGATACGTGGGGCTTCTTCACGCTGCCCATGCGTTCCGCGGACGATACGCAGCGCGGCAAGGACTGGGTGGAGATCCAGCAGCCGCTGATGGACATCCTCCGCGCGGACGCGAACAAGCCGGTCTTCCAGGCCCAGGTGGCCGGCCTGGTCCCCGTGACCTCCGAGGTCACCGAGGGCGTGCAGAAGGACCAGAAGAAGGCCGAGATCATCGCCCTGCCGCTGGTCGCGATCGTGCTCTTCTTCGTCTACGGCGGCATCGTCGCCGCGGTCCTGCCGATGATCATCGGCGTCCTGACCATCGGTGCGTCGATGGCCATCGCCTCGGTGATGGCGGACTTCATGGACGTCAACCTCTTCGTCGGCCCGATCATCTCGCTGATCGGCCTGGGCATCGCCCACGACTACGGCCTGTTCATGGTGTCCAGATTCAGGGAGGAGCTGGACGAGGGCTACGACACACCGACGGCTGTCAGACGCACGGTGATGACGGCCGGCCGAACCGTCATCATGTCGTCGCTGCTCATCGTCGCGGCGCTGGCGTGTCTGTACATCTCGCCGCTGGGCCTGCTCACGTCGATGGCGACGGGCGCCCTGCTCGGCGTCTTCATCGCCGCCCTGCTGTCCCTGGTCCTCCTGCCCGCGATGCTCGCGGTGCTGGGGCCGCGGGTCTTCGCGCTGAGCTTCCACTGGTTCCTCACCATCTTCGACTCGTGGAAGCTGCCGCTGATCGGCGGCGTCATCCACTGGGCCGCGGAGAAGACGGGGCGCGCCAAGACCAAGGCCAACATCGAGGCCGGCATGTGGGGCAAGGTGACCGACGCGGTCATGAAGCGCCCGAAGACCGCCATCGTCGGCGTCGTGACGCTGCTGCTCGCGATCTGCATCCCGATCGTCGGGCTGCAGTTCGGCGGCATCTCGCAGACCTACCTGCCGCCGACCAACGAGACCCGCCAGGCGCAGGACAAGTTCCAGGAGCTCTTCCCGGACAACACCGGGCAGCCGGTGAAGATCGTCTTCACCAACGCCAGCGATGCCCAGATCAAGCAGGTGCTCGACGAGGCGAACAAGATCCCCGGCTTCACCCACTCGAACCCGGCGGATCCGAACTCGGCCCGGTTCAGTGCGGCGACCGCCGCCGTCGACACCGTCAAGGGCACCTCGGACAAGCTCGAGGTGCGCGGCCAGCAGGTGTCGGTGCGCATGTCGAACGGCAGCATGCAGAACCCCAACGACACCGAAGCCGTGGGCGAGGCCGTGACGGCACTGCGCGGCATCAAGATGGACGGCGCCGATCCGAGCAAGGGCGTCGGCTTCCTGGTCGGCGGCATGCCGGTGCTCCAGCAGGACTCGATCGACTCGATGCTCAACCTGCTGCCGATGCTGATGTTCCTGCTCGTGGTGGTCACCACGATCGCCATGTTCCTGGCCTTCGGCTCGCTGACGCTGCCGCTCAAGGCCGTGCTCATGTCGCTGCTGTCCCTCGGCTCGACGCTCGGCTTCCTCACGTGGATGTTCGTCGACGGCCACGGCGGCGATCTGTTCAACTTCACCGGCGGCCCGATGATGGCGCCCGTGCTGGTGCTGGTGATCGCGGTGGTCTTCGGCCTCAGTACGGACTACGAGGTCTTCGTGATCTCCCGCATGATCGAGGAACGCGCGGGCGGAGCCACCACGAACCAGGCGATCCGCGCGGGTACGGCCAACACCGGTCGCATCATCACCGCGGCGGCCGTGCTGCTCGCGTGCGTCGCGGCGGCCTTCGCCACCTCCGACCTGGTCATGCTGAAGTACGTCTCCTTCGGCCTGATGTTCGCGCTGCTCATCGACGCGACCGTGGTCCGCATGGTGCTCGTCCCCGCGGTGATGAAGCTGCTCGGCGACGACTCCTGGTGGGCGCCGAACTGGATGCGCAAGATCCAGGAGGCCGTGGGCCTCGGCGAGACCTCGCTGCCGGCCGAGACCCGCGACGGCCGCCCGCTGTCGTCGGTCAAGCCCGCGACCGCCGGGCCCGGTAAGGCCGCACCGGCGCTGGTCGGGGCGGGTGCGCCCGCCTCCGCCACGAGGGCGCCCGCGGCACCGGAGGACGGCAGGCTCCATCCGCCGGCGAACCTTCCCGACGTGCGTCCGGCCCGCCCGACCCCGGTCGGCCCCGGACCCCGTCGTCCCGGTCCCCCGCCCGGCTTCTCGGGCCGGTTGGAGCTGCCGCCGCGCCCGTCGGCGCCCACGCAGCGCCCGCCGCAGGATCCGCGGAGCTACCAGCAGCCGGTGCCGGGCCGCGGCCCGCAGCAGGGCCAGGCTCCCGGCCAGGGCCAGCGGCACCGTCAGGGCCCGCCTCCCGGACCGCAGGGCCCCGGTGGCCCCCAGGGGCCGCGCCCGAGTGGTCCGATCGGCCCGGGCCCGAGCGGCCCGATGCCGCGGCAGCAGCGGCCGGGTGGCCCGCAGGGCGGTCCGCAGGGCCCGCGCCAGCCGTACCCGCCGCGGCCGCAGGGTCCGGGTGGCCCGCAGGGGCCGCGCCCCGGCGGACCGCGCGACAGCGGACCGTTCCCGGGCCGCGATCAGGAGCGCTGACCCGATCGATCGACGGTGCCCCGTAGGACTTCAGGTCCTACGGGGCACTGTTGTTTCGGGACTCGGGCCGCCCGCCGTCCCGGGGGGCGACGGTGCCGGCGCGGATGCCCGATGTGGGAACGCAAGAATCCGGCCCCACTACCCGCTGAACGGGGTCGTGGGGCCGGATTCGGCCGTTCCTATCGAGGAGCTGTCAGCTCCGACCGGCTTCGGGAGAGTCGCCGGCGGGCGCGTCGGGCCCGGGCGCCGGAGGCTCGTCCGACGAGGCCGCCGCGGACGGCGAGGCCGGTCGCGGCGCCCCGGCCTGCCGGGCCTCGTCCGCGGCCGCGGCCTTGGCCGCCTGCCGCATCTCCAGGGCGTCGCTCACGGCGTCGCCGATCTCCCGCGCGACGTCGGCGACCGCGGTCGTGATGATGGTCGCGATCCGGCCGACGCGGATGGACGTCGACTCGATCGCCTCCTGCGCCGCGTCCTTGCGCCGCTCGAGCTTGCCCACGTCGCCTCCTCCTCATGCGCTCCGGTGAGATCCGGCCTAGACCGACACCATCTCACGCTCGGCGGCGCGCTGCCAGCCCGCCTTGGCGAGGGCCTTCGACGCCGCGTCCTCGTGCCGGGCGCGCTCGATGGTCACGGCCAGGTCCGGCTCCTGCTTGGTCCAGCGGTTCGGCAGCGAGAGCTTGGCGATCTTCTTCCACGTCGAGCCGAGCTGGCCGCGCAGCGAGCCCGTGTTGTAGGGCAGGCCGAACTCCTCGCACGTCGCGCGGACCTCGGCGGCGATCTCCGGGTAGCGGTTGGCGGGGATGTCGGGGAACAGGTGGTGCTCGATCTGGAAGCTGAGGTTGCCGCTCATGATGTGGAACAGGCGGCCGCCGTCGATGTTGGCGGAGCCCAGCATCTGCCGCACGTACCACTCGCCGCGGGTCTCGTCGGCCGTCTCCTCCTTGGTGAAGGTCTGCACGCCCGACGGGAAGTGACCGCAGAAGATGATGGAGAAGGTCCACAGGTTGCGGATCAGGTTGGCGGACATGTTGCCCAGGAAGGTCAGCGGGAACAGCGGGCCGGTGAGAGCCGGGAAGATGACGTAGTCCTTGAGCACCTGCTTGCCGGCCTTCTTCCGCATGCCGGCCACGAGCTCCTTGATGTCGCCCCACTTGCGCTCACCCTTGACGATCCGCTCGGCCTCCAGGTCGTGCAGCATGACGCCCCACTGGAAGAGCACCATGAGCGCGCTCGCGTAGGCGAGGTTGCCGAGGTAGTAGGGGTGCCACTTCTGCTCGGGCGCCATGCGCAGGATGCCGTAGCCGATGTCGCGGTCCATGTCGAGCACGTTGGTGAACGTGTGGTGCAGGTAGTTGTGGCTGTGCTTCCACTGGTCGGCGGGGCACACGGTGTCCCACTCGAACTCGCGGGAGTTCAGGCCCGGCTCACGCATCCAGTCGTACTGGCCGTGCATGACGTTGTGGCCGATCTCCATGTTGTCGAGGATCTTCGACACGCCGAGGGAGCCGACGGCCAGCGGCCACAGCGGTGGCAGGTACATCATGGCGCGGCCGGCGATCTCGAAACCGCGCTGCGCGCGGACGATCTTGTAGATGTACTCGCGGTCCTTCTCGCCGAGATCGCTCAGGATGCGGGTGCGGATGGCGTCGAAGCGCTCGCCGATCGCCTCGACCTGCTCGGCGGTGAGGGTGATGTGCTCGGTCATGATTTCTCCCCTTCGAAGATGGTGGCTAGAGCGCGATCTCGACGTCGCCGACGGGCGCGCTGACGCAGAGCTGGATGTGCTGATCGGGCTCGTCGTTCGTCTCGCCCGTGAGGATGTTGGTGGTGCAGCCCGACTTGCGGACCGCGGTGCAGGAGAAGCAGATGCCCATGCGGCAGCCGCTCTCGGGGAACAGGCCCGAGGACTCGGCCTGATCGAGGATGCTGCGGCCGTCGTTGTCGACCTCGGTGCCGGCCTCGGTGAAGCGGAGGGTGCCGGTCGCCTCGCCCGACGGTGCCGCCACCACCGGCGGGGTGAACTCCTCCACGCGGAGCTCGACGCCGGCGTCGGAGTACAGCTGTTTCGCGGTCTCGAGCAACGGGGCGGGGCCGCAGGCGAAGCCGATGTCGCCGAGGTCCTCCAGATGCTCGGGGCCGAGGTGTCGGCCGCCCGCGCGGGTGTAGACGTAGGTCACCGAGATGTTCCGGAAGCGGGCGAGGCGCTCGAGCTCCTCGCGGTACGGGTTGTCGGCGGAGTCGCGGCAGAAGTGCAGCAGATCGATCGCACCGTCGTGGTTCTCGTCCACGAGCGTGCGCACGATCGAGAGTACGGGTGTGATGCCGCTACCACCGCTGATGAGGCGGATCCGCTCAGGGCGGTTCCCCGGCGTACCGGGCAGCGTGAAGGTGCCGGCCGCAGGGGTCAGGCCCAGCACGTCGCCGACCGCGAGGTTCTCGCGCAGATGCTTGCTGACGTACCCCTCGGCGTCCGCCGTCACGGTGAACTCGAGGTCGCCGCCCTGGTGCTGCGAGCCGGCGGGCGAGAAGCAGCGGGTCTGACGGACACCGTCGATCACGGTGCTGACCTGGATGAACTGCCCGGCCTCGAAGCCCTCGAACTGGCGCGTGGGGGTCACGGTGAAGGTCACGGTGCGATCGGTGCGGCGGCTGACCGCGGTGACGCGGCCGCGGATCTCGGTCCACGTGACCATCGGATCGACGAGCTCGAGGTAGCGGTCCACGGCGTGCGGGGTCAGCACCGCCTCGATGACGGATCCGGCGAATCGAGTGAAGCGACTCATGGCTGTGTTTCTCCGTTCAGTGCACGCTTGTACACTCACAGTATGCACGCAATCAGCAGCCCGCCGTCAAGGACGTGTTCCGTGACCTCGGACACAACCTCGGCGCGGCCCACCCCGAAACGCAGGGGCGATAGACTTGCGCCCATGCCCAGACCGACTCCGCGCGCCGTCGAACGGCACACCCCGGGGCCGTCGCGGGCGGAGGCCAAGGAGCGCACGCGGCAGACCCTGCTCGACGAGGCGCTGGCCCTGGCCGGTGAACGCTCGTTCGCGAGCCTGTCGCTCCGCGAGGTCGCCAAGGCGGCCGGCGTGGTGCCCACCGCCTTCTACCGCCACTTCGCGTCGATGGACGACCTGGGCGTCACCCTCGTCGAAGACGCGATGCGCGTGCTGCGCCGCATGCTCCGCGAGGGCCGGCGCGAGGGCGTCGCGCCCAGCGGCGCGGAGGCCGTCCGCATCGTCGCCAAGCAGGCCCGCAGCAACGATGCGGAGTTCCAGTTCCTGGTGCGCGAGCGCTACGGCGGCTCCCCTGAGCTGCAACGCGCGATCGACGTGGAGCTGCGCCTGTTCGCCAAGGAACTCACCCACGACCTCTCACGCATCCCCCCGCTCTCCGACTGGAGCGTCGAGGATCTGGACATGGTGGCCGACCTCTACGTCACGATCATGCTGGGCTTCGTCGCGGAACTCGTGCGCATCGACGCCCGCAACACCCGCGACGAGGACGAGCTCATCGACCGCACCACCCGGCAGCTCGCCGTCGTCGCGCTGGGCCTCGCCTCGTACAAGCCCCGCGAGCGATAGTCGCGGCGTACCGCTGCGCTTCGCCGTCTCCCGCGCGGCACCGATCCCCATCGAACGCCGGCCCCGACGAACGCGCATTTCACCCGGCCGCCACCCGATGATCATCTACTTCGGCTAACTTTCTGACCATGCGCACTGCAACCCGCCTCGCGGGATCGGTCGTCGTGGCGCTCGGCGTCACCGTCGCGACCGTCTCCCCCGCCTCCGCCGCCCTGCCCACCTGCGCGTTGTCGTCCCTGCCGGCCCAGGCCACCGACACCGCGAACCTCATCCACCAGGGCGGGCCGTTCCCGTATCCCAAGAACGACGGGGTGGTCTTCCAGAACCGCGAGGGCCTGCTCCCCGCGCAGGCCTCCGGCTACTACCACGAGTACACGGTGATCACGCCCGGCGCGTCCACCCGCGGCACGCGCCGCATCATCACCGGCGGGACGCCGCTCACGTCGCCGCCGAACTGGTACTACACCGGCGATCACTACGCCTCCTTCTGCATCGTGACGGGAGCCTGATTCGTGAAGACGTACACCGTGGACGGCCGCCGCGTGGCCGATGTCGAGGGCTTCTACGCCGAGCTCGGACGCGCCGTGAACGGCCCCGACGGCTACTTCGGCAGCAACCTCGACGCGCTCGTCGACTGCCTGCGCGGCGGCTTCGGCACGCCCCAGGACGAGCCCTTCGGCTTCCGCATCACGCACGCCGAAGACGTGCGCAGCGCGCTCGGCGCGAAGTTGTACGCCGAGGTGGTCGACGTCTTCTCCACCGCGGGCGTCCCGCTCACCACCTCGCCGTCCCCCGCGTAGCGACGGCACGGGCTTGGCGCGCCGGGTATCCGGCGAAGCGCCCGCGGCCTCGTCGACGGTGCGCAACGATCGACGGATGACCTCCCCGCAGACTCGCAGTGAGCACGACCTGCTCGGCGACATCGATGTCCCGGCCGACGCCTACTACGGCGCGCACACCGCCCGCGCCCTGCTGAACTTCCCGATCACGGGCGTGCCGATCGCGATCCACACCCACCTGGTCAACGCGCTGGCCGCGGTGAAACAGGCAGCGGCGTCGGCGAACCGGCAGCTCGGGCTGCTCGACGAGGAGCGCTCGACGGCGATCGTCGCGGCCTGCGAGCGGATCCGCGGAGGAGGCCTGCACGAGTGGTTCGTCGTGGACACCATCGCCGGCGGCGCCGGCACCTCGACGAACATGAACGCCAACGAGGTCATCGCCAACGCGGCGCTCGAGCACCTCGGCCGACCCAAGGGCGACTACGCCGCGCTGCATCCGCTCGACGATGTGAACCTGGGCCAGAGCACGAACGACGTCTACCCCACCGCGATCAAGATCGCCCTCATCACCCAGCTCGCGGAGCTCGCCGAGGCCCTCACGGAGCTGCGCGGCACCTTCGCCGCGAAGTCCGAGGAGTTCGCTGGCATCCTCAAGATGGGCCGCACCCAGCTGCAGGACGCGGTGCCGATGACGCTCGGGCAGGAGTTCGGCGCCTTCGCCACGACGCTCGGCGAGGACATCGTCCGACTGCAGGAGGCCACGCGCCTGCTGCACGAGCTCAACATCGGCGGCACCGCGATCGGGACGGCCCTCAACGCCCATCCCGGATACCGGCACAAGGTGATCGAGAAGCTGCGCGAGGTCACGGGCATCCACGAACTGGTCGGCGCGACGGACCTCATCGAGGCCACCGCCGACGTCGGGGTCTTCGTCCAGCTCTCCGGCGTGCTCAAGCGGATCGCCGTGAAGCTGTCGAAGACCTGCAACGACCTGCGGCTGCTGTCGTCGGGCCCGCGCGCCGGACTCGCGGAGATCCACCTCCCCGCGGTGCAGGCGGGATCGTCGATCATGCCGGGCAAGGTCAACCCCGTCATCCCCGAAGTGGTGAACCAGATCGCCTACGAGGTGATCGGCCATGACGTCACCATCACCATGGCCGCCGAGGGCGGCCAGTTGCAGCTCAACGCCTTCGAGCCGATTATCGCGCGCTCGCTGGTCGAGTCCATCACGCACCTCACCCGCGGGGCCCGCGCACTCGGCGAACGCTGCGTCACGGGAATCACCGCGAACCGGGACCGCTTGGAGCAGATGGTCTCCGAGTCCATCGGCGTGGTCACGGCATTGAGCCCGACTATCGGCTACGCGGCCGCGACCTCCGTCGCCGCGGAGGCGCTGGAGTCCGGACGCGGGGTCGTCGAGATCGTCCGCGAGCGCGGGCTTCTCGACGAGGACGTGCTCGCCTCCCTGCTCAGCCCCGAATACCTCACCGGCCACCCGCCCCACGCCCTCAAGCCCGGGCCCGACGACACTCCGGCCGGCTGAACCGCACGCGCTACCGGACGTAGGTGCCGCTGCACGAGACCCCCGTCGTGGTGCTGTAGCCCCATCCCCGGGTGACGACGGTGTCGGCGGTGCGGCGAACGATGCCGCTGCCCGCGGCGATGTCGGCGAACCGGCCGTCGGCGCTCCGGAGCGTTCCCCCGGCGCCGGTCTGCAGGTTCCGCCGGGTCAACGTGCTGTGGTGTCATCCGTTCTGCGATCGATCTCCCTGTCGGCCACCGTGGTTCGCGAGTACGGCCCCCACGATGACGGCCAGGACGTAGACGCTGAGATGCACGGCGAATCCGCCGGGCATCCATCGCAGCAGCCCGGCGTTGTCATGGTCCACCAGGATGCGAATCGCACCCTGGCCTCCGAGGACGACCAGGGCCACTCCCAGGACGAGGACGATTCCGTTGCGCATCAGCACCCCTTTCGGCGAATCGTTATGATTCGATCGAACCATAACATCGTTGTGGTGCGACTGCACCACGAACGGCTGAGGAGATGCGACGGATGCCCCGACAGGTGGACCACGACGAACGGCGGCGCCGGATCGCCGAAGCGGTGTGGCGGCTGGCGCGGCGCGGCGGGCTGGAGCAGGTCACGCTCCGACAGGTGGCGGCCGAGGCGGACGTCTCGCCCCGACTCCTGCAGTACTACTTCGGGACCCGCGATCAGGTCCTGCTCGGTGCACTGGAGATCCTGAACGCGGACGCCGAGGCGCGCGCGAAGGAACGCATGACCGAGCTGGGCGACGCGCCGATGATCCGCGCGGTCGTGCGCGGGGTCCTGCTGGAGCTGCTGCCCCTGGACCAGGAGCGTCGCGAACGGCACATCGTCTACTCGGCGTACTTCGTCCGGTTCCTCACCGAGCCCGCCCTCGCGTCGGTCGCCGGTGCCGCCACGTCCGGAATCGCCGATCTCGTGGCCGATCTGATCGCGCACGCTCAGGCGAGCGGCGACGCACCACCGGGCATCGAGCCCGCCCCCGAGGCGGCGTTCCTCACGGCCGGAGCCGAAGGCCTGCAGACGCAGATGCTGCTCGGCCACCTGTCGGGCGACGAGGCCCTCGCGATCATCGACCGCCAACTCGATCGGGTCTTCGCGGAGTCGTGAGGACGGGCCGGCCCGGGGCTCAGTCCAGCCCGTTCTCCAACGCGTAGCGCGCCAGCTCGACCCGGTTGCCCAGCTGGAGCTTGCGCAGCGTGGCCTGCACGTGGTTCTCGACGGTGCGGTGGCTCAGGTGCAGCCGGGTGGCTATCTGCTTGGCGGACAGGCCCTTCGCCACCAACCGCAGCACCTCGGTCTCGCGGGCGGTGAGGGCCGGACCGGCGGGCTCGGGCGCCGAGGCCATGCGCCGGAACTCGCCGAGTACCAGGCCGGCGAGACCGGGCGTGAAGACGGGCTGACCGGCGGCCGTGGCGTGCACGGCGGCCACCAGCTCCTCGGCGGAGGCACTCTTGACCAGGTAACCGCAGGCGCCGGCCTTGACGGCCTCGACCACATCGTCCCGCTCGTCGGAGGCGGAGAGGATCAGCACCTGCGCCTTCGGCGCCGCCTGCAGCACCAGCGCAGTGCCGGCGGCGCCGTCACCGTCGGGCAGCGACATGTCCATGAGAACCACCGAGGGCTGCACCGCGCCGGCGATCCGCCCCGCGGCGCCCACCGAATCGGCCGTCCCCGCGACGACGAAGCCGCGCGCCTCGAGGTCGCGGGCCACGGCCTCGCGCCACATCGGGTGGTCGTCCACCACCAGCACGGAGATTCCCGCCTGGTCTACGTTCGCGGTATCCACAGTTCCCATTCCACCCCTTCTCCCACGTCGGTGGTCAGGTCGGCGCGGCCGCCGAGCTCACGCATCCGCCCGACGATCGACTCCGACACCCCCAGTCTGCCCTCCGCGCGCGCGGCGTCGAGGCGTCCCGGGGCGATTCCCGCGCCGTCGTCGCGCACGGTGACCAGCACGGCATCGCCGACGTCCTCGAGCAGCAGGAACGATCGCGCGCCCGGGCCGGCGTGCCGCTCGGTGTTGTCCAACGCATTGCGCACCGCGGCGGCCACCTCCGCCGCGGCGGCCGCCGGCAGGACCACGGGCCCGCCGGGCTCGGCGAGACTCACGGTCGCGGAGACGAGGGGACGCAGCAGATCGCGCAGGTCGACGGTGCCCCCCTCCTCCGGCACGGTGCCGCCCGACGGCGTCTCCGCGATGAGCCGGCGCAGCGCCCGCTCCTGCTGCGCGGCCAGGTCCCCCAGCGCGCCCAGCTCCGTGCCGGGCCCGCCCAGGTCGGCGCACCGTCGGGCGAGGAAGGCGAGGGCCTGCAGCACCCCGTCGTGCACCTCGCGGGCCAGGCGCTCCCGGGCGCGGGCCTCGGCGGCGACCCGTTCGGCCTCGCGGAGCTGCTCCTGCGAGCGGATCGCGACCCGGGCGGCCACGCCGAGTCCCAGCCCGACGGCCATGAACACCGGGTAGTTGGCGTCGCGGAGCACCGTCTCAGGGAAGGTACCGCGGTAGATCGCGTTGATGACGGCGATCGCGATGCCGCCGATCACTCCGGCGACGGGGCCCCCGAGGATCGCGGCCGAGACCACGGGGTTGGTGAGCCACAGCGTGGTCGGCAGGGTCTGGTTGTGCGCGGTGAACTCGGGCGAGGCGACCCAGACGGTGCCCAGCGCCAGCACGGCGGCAGCCGCGAACTCGCCGACGACGAACCACCGGTTGCGGCCGAAGCCGCGCGCGTAGCCGAGGCCCGCGATCAGGCTCACCGCCACCACGGCGCCGATCATCACCCAGCTCCAGCCGATCCGCTGGTACCGGTCGGCCTCGTCGATCTGCCGGCCCACCGCGTACACGACGGACAGCGCGCGGAACCACTGGGCGCCGCGCCACAGCGGTGCGCGCGGGTCGTCGTCGGAGGCGCGGACGGCCACGGCGGCGTCCGACGGTTCGGCGCGCCGCAGCCGGGATGCGAGGCCTTGCATGTTCTCAACGTAACCGCTGAGTAGGCTGGCGCCGATGCAGGCAGACGACGACGCGCCCTCCGCCGACGCGCCCTCCGCGGACGCGCCCTCGGCGAGCGCTCCCACCAAGGACGTCGCGGCGACCCGGCGACGGCTGCGCTGGGTGCGCCGGGTGCTCCTCCTCGTCATCGCGATCATCCTCGGCGTCGAGGCCTATCTCTTCGGCCCGACGGTCTCCAAATCGATCCGCGAGCTCGAGCACATCCGCTGGGAATGGGTCCTGGCCTGCGTGATCGCCGTCTTCTTCTCGATGGATTCCTTCGCCCAGGTGACCCGGGTACTGCTCCGCTCGGCCGGAGTCAAGGTCACGCAGCGGCAGGCGCTGAGCCTGCAGATGGCGTCGAACTCGGTCTCGCAGACCCTGCCCGGCGGCCAGGTCCTCGCGCCGACGCTGGTCTACCGCCGGACCCGCCTGTGGGGCGCATCGCGGGTGGTCGCCGCGTGGCAGATCGTGATGAGCGGTCTGCTGATGTCGGCCGGCCTCGCGGTCCTGGGCCTGGTCGGCGCCCTGCTCGCCGGGGCCAAGTCGAGCCCGTACTCCGTGATGTTCTCGGTCGGCATGCTCGTGGTCTTCATCGTGCTCGTGCAGTACGTGGCCTCGCATCCCGACGGCCTGTACGTGGTGGGCGCGCGCCTGATCCGGTGGATCAACGACCTGCGCAACAAGCCCGAGGACACCGGACTGGCCCGGCTTCGTGAGGTGATCGAGCAGCTCCAGGCCGTGAAGATGAGCCGCCGCTACGGCGCGGAGGCGTTCGGCTGGTCGATGTTCAACTGGGTCGCCGATGTCGCCTGCCTCACCTTCGCCTGTTACGCCGTCGGCGACGCTCCGGGGCTCGCCGCGCTCGCGGGTGCCTACGCGGCGTCCAAGGTCGTCAACACCATCAGCCCGATCCCCGGCGGCCTCGGCCTCGTGGAGGCGGCCCTGGTCCCCGCGCTGGTGCTCGCCGGCATGCCCGCCAGCCAGGCCTTCACCGCCACGATCCTCTACCGCTTGATCAGCTACGTGCTCGTGGTCGTGGTCGGCTGGATCGTCATCTTCGCCGGTTACCGCAGCTACCGCGCCACCCTGGACGTGGACCCCGACGCGGCCACCACCGACAAGAACGGTGAGTCCGCGCCGGAGCAGGAGGCGCCTGCCGCCACGGAGGCCGAGACCCAGCCGTCGCTGGACGACGACCCCCCGAACCCCGGCCCGCTCGACGAGAGCGGACCGTCGACCGGCACGTCCGGGTCCTGATCAGCGCATTTAGCGCGCACCAACCAGCGGTCAAGGGCCGCCGGGCATCGTCGTCCCTGTGAGCGACGACCCGCACGCTCACGTCGCCCCGGAGTGGAGGGGGGCGAGGGGGTCAAGGCCCGGTCGGGGCCGCGGCTGGGAGGACCGCGCCCCGACCGTGTGCCTGCGGGCGCGGACCGATTCCTGGCAGGAGCCTCAGATCCACTACCTTCGACGTATGCGCATTCCGGTCATCGCCGCGGTCGACGTGGTCTTCGTCCTGCTGTTCGTCGTGATCGGCCGGTTCAACCACAACGAGGCGTTCTCGCCGTCCGGCTTCGCCGAGACCGCGTGGCCCTTCCTGCTCGCGCTGGCCGTGGGCTGGGCGTTCACGTACGTGCTCGCCGCGCTCCGCGGCCACGAGCCGGGCCGCGCCGCCACCTTCGCCCCGGGGCGCGTCTTCCCCGCCGGCGTCATCATCTGGATCTCGACGGTGGCCTTCGGCATGACCGCCCGCGGCCTGCTCACGTCGAAGGGCGTGGAGGTCAGCTTCGTCATCGTCGCCACCATCGCCCTCGGCCTGTTCCTGCTCGGCTGGCGCACCATCGCGCGCGTGGTACTGAGCCGTCGCGCGAAGTCCCCGGCAACGCCCACGGCCTGAGCTACTTCAGATACGCGCCGGCGACCTGCAGCGACCCGCTCCCCGACCGCTCGCCGCTGACCATGATCGCGAAGGCCTGATCGCCGCGGTAGCCGATGAACCAGCCCGGGCCCTGCGGGCCGTTGGTACCCACGAGTCCCTTGGCCTTGGTCGCGACCAGGTCGCCGCCGTCGCCCGACGGGGAGACGGTGGCGTCCATCTTCGCCCGCACCGCCGTGAGGATCTTCTCGTCCACGTCGCCGAGCGGCGCGCTGGGCTTCGCGGTCTGCCCCTGCACGACATAGGGCGCGGTGGTCTTGCCCTTGGCGATGGCGGAGGCGAAGACGGCCATGCCGAAGGGGCTCGCCTTGACGGTGTCCGCACCCAGCTCCGCCGCGCCGCGCCCATCCGTGCCCGGCAATTCCGCGGTCCTGGTCTTCACCCCGGTCATGGCGAAATCGGTCCCCATGCCCAACGGCGCGAGGAGCTTCGCCTGCTTACCGGCGTCGTTCCCGGCGGCGGCGTTGACCTCGCTGTACAGCGGCGCGAGCACCGGCCCGGTGGTCGAGAGCCCCGTCAGCGCCCAGTCCGTCGCGATCGCGCTGGCCTGCGTGTTCTGCGCGGCCGCGAGCACCGCACCGGTGGAGACGGAGACCACGACCATCGCGGCAGGCTGCCCCAGCTGGACCACGGCGTTCTCCACGTCGAGCTGCACCTTCGGATCCATCGCGGTCCGCAGGTCCGGTCCGGGCGGCCCCTGGAAGCCGACGATCTTCGTGGGCGGCTTCCCGTTCGTGATCAGCTGGACCTCCCAGCCGGCGGTGGCGTCGCGATTGGCCTGCCACGCGCCCTTGATCCCCTCGAAGAGCGGCGAGAAGAGCTGGCGGTTGGCGATCAGCAGATCACCCGCGGTGGTGTCCTGCAGGCCCGGGACGGCCGTGAGGGCGTCGCCGAGCACGCCGTAGTCGTCGTCGCGCAGGTCGACGACGGGCACCGGCTTACCGGGATCCGCCTTCGCTTTCGCAGCAAGGGACTCGGGGGTGACCAGCGGCGCCACCGGGGAGACGATCTTCGCGACCCGGTTCAGACTGTCGGTGAGGTTCTTGGTCTTGTTCGGGTCGACGGTCAGCCGGTGCACCGTGCCGGCGAACATCAGCTCGGACTTGTCGGCGGCGAAGACCTTCGGCGCCTTCGCGTCGGTGCGGATCTGCCGGATCGCCGTGTCGGGGGTGAGCCCGGGCGCCAGCACCGCGGGGTCCCAGGAGATGCGCCAGCCGATCGACAACTGCGAGGCGCTGCCCTTGGTGGTGTAGTCCCAGTCCCGGCCGTCGCCGAAGTTCCAGTGCGTCTTCACGTCGAAGGTGGCGTTGCCCCCGGAGTAGCGCTGCACGTTGGAGGCCTTGACCTCCACGGTCTTCGCATTCATGTCGCGCAGGGTGCGACCGATGACGCCGCCCGCCGCGTCGGGCGAGGAGGTGTAAGCGGCGGCCGCGACGGCCTTGCCCTCACCGAGGGCCGAGGCGTAGCCGTCGAGCATCTTCTGCACATCCGCGGAGGCGCTGTCGCCGCAGGCGGCGAGTCCGGACCCGAGCGCGAGTAGGAGAGCGGAGACCACCGCGGCGGAGCCGTACCGTGCCCGCCCGCTTCGCCTCACACCGGTCTCCTCGCTGCTCACATGTCGTTCGGCATCCCTGGCCGCGGAGTTTACCTTTCCGTACATGCCATCCTTGGGATATGGATCGGTTGATGCGCTCCGAGGACCGCGCGGCATCGTCTATGACGGGCGTGCGGTCACGGCACTGCTTCTCGTTCGGCGACCACTACGATCCGGACAATACGCACCACGGCGTCCTCCTGGCCTGTAACGCCGAGCAGGTCGCAGCGGGTACGGGCTTCGACACGCATCCGCACCGCGCCGTCGAGATCGTCACCTGGGTGCTGTCCGGTTCCCTCGTCCATCAGGACAGCGAGGGACACGCCGGGCTGGTCCATCCGGGACTCGCGCAGCGCATGAGCGCGGGCACCGGCGTGCTCCACTCCGAGCGCAACGACCGCCCCGACCCCGCGGGCGCAGACGTCCGGTTCGTCCAGATGTGGGTCCTGCCCGACGAGCCGGGCGGCGCACCGTCGTACGAACAGCGCGAGGTGGACGCCGACCTGGCCGCGGGCGGACTGGTCCCGGTCGCCTCCGGCGATCCCGCGCAGGACGCGGCCATCCGGATCGGCAATCGCGGCGCCACCCTGTTCGCGGCACGCCTGGCGCCGGGCGGCACCGTCGACCTGCCCGAGGCGCCCTTCGGGCACCTCTACGTCGCCCGCGGCGCCGCGGACGTCGAGGGTCCGGGTCTGCTGTCCGACGGTGACTCGCTGCGCACCGTCGGGGATGCGCGGCGCGTGATCGCCGGGCCCGACGGTGCCGAGGTCCTGTTCTGGCGCATGCGGACCCGCCTGGGCGGCTGATCCCGCCCGGGCCACCGGCCCGGGCGGAGAGCGCTACGCCAGCGGGCGGTCCGAGGGGACCACGAGGTAGCTGGGCCGCTTCGGGTCGATGAGCACGTGCTGCGGCCGGAACTGCGTCTCGGAGGTCACGGGCCCCACGGTCATCGACTTGATCAGGTTCAGCGCGAAGACGTCGACCCGCAGCCGGTGGCCCGGCTTGAGGACGGCGCTCGTCGCGTGCGTCGCGATGTCGAGCTCGACCACCTGACGGGGCTTGACCAGCTGCCGCTGCTTGATGTCGAGCTGGTAGTACGGCGCGGTGTAATCGCCACCCGCGGTGCGGATGCTGCGCGCCTCGTCGACCTGCCGGAGCGAGGTGGTCAGCTGCCCGGAGCTGATGACCTCGGACCGGCCGTCGGGCGAGACGTCGGTGACCATGACGCTCCAGTACGCGTCCTTCGCGTCCTGGGTGGTGGTCAGGTGCAGGTTGATCGGGCCCGAGACCACGGTCGATTTCGCGACCGGTTTCGAGCTGAACGTCAGACCGTTCATCTCCGCCACCCGGTTGTCCGCGGCGCAGCCCTGGAAGACCAACAGGCCGAACATCGCCTGACCGGTGTCGTTGGAGCACAACGTGGTCAGGCCGGGGCCGACGGTGCGCCGCGCCGCGATCTTCGGCGGTGCGGTCTGCAGGCTGTTGTCGCTGAGCGATCCGGGCGCCGAGCCCGACGCGAGGCTGGAGAGGTACATGCGCTGGTACTTCTGGCCCGGCTCGGGGAAGGTGTCGCCCTGCCACCAGCCGCCGCCCTTGCGGTGCACGGTGACCGGGGCGTAGTTGTCGATGCCGTTGTCGGCGTCCTTGAGCCACTTGTCGAACCAGGCCTTCTGGAGCACGTCGGCACGGGTGGGCTGGTTCACGCCGCCCATGTCGTGCGTGACCGTGACGTGGTACGCGTCGCCCATGATGAGCTTCTTCTTGCTCGGCGGGAGGCTGCTCAGCTCCGTCGGGAGCCGCCACTCGGTGTTGGTGAACAGGTCGTGCCAGCCGCCGAGCGCGAAGGTCGGGGTGGTGATCTTGTCGAGCGGGGTGCGGTAGGCCTTGCGGAGCGGCGAGTCCTTGTCGATCAGTTCCTTGGTCTTCGGGTCCAGTTGCTCGACGGTGGGCGAGAAGACGCCGGACAGCAGTTGGGGCACGAAGACGGCGGGGTTCTGCAACCGGTCGCGCAGCCAGGTCCAGTCGAACGTGCCGTTGAGCATCGAGCGCACGTCGGGGACGAACTTGAGGATGTTGACCAGCGCGAGCCACGGTCCGAGGAAGCCGACGCCGAGGCCGCCACCCGGGGCGATGATGTCGGCCGCGAGGTCGGCGCCGGGCACCACCGGGAACAGCGCCTGCAGGCCCTTCGGGTTCTTCGACGCGACCTGCAGCTGGTTGATGCCGGAGTACGAGACGCCGGTCATGCCCATGCGGCCGTTGGTCCAGGGCTGGTTCCGTACCCAGTCGAGCACCTCGACGGTGTCCTGCTGCTCGCGGTCGGCGAAGACCTGCCAGACGCCCTGCGAGTTGCCGGTGCCGCGCACGTCGACCACGACCTGCGTGTAGCCGTTCTGCACGAGCTTGCGGTCGACGCCCGTGAAGGAGTTCGCCATGCCGCCGTTGAGGACGTCGCGCAGGTCGTTCACGCCCGCGATCGGCGTGCCGGCGAAGTTGAAGACGTTGAGGATCCCGATCAGCGCGTCGGAGAGCACCGGGGTGTTCACGGCGATCTGCGCCAACGCGCTCACGAACTTCGTGTAAGGCGTCATGTTGACGACCGTCGGGGTCTTCGTCGTGATCGCGCGGCCCGCCGCATCGGCGGGGCGGAAGACGTTCGCCTTGAGGACGGTCCCGTCGGACATCCGGATCGGGACGTCCCAATCCACGGTCATGCCCGGATACTGCGTCGGGCCGTCGTGCGAGGCGATCCATTCCGGGTTGATCATCCCCGCGACGCCGGTACCCGGCTTCCAGGGTTCTGCGGCGGCCCGGGGGGCCAGACCCGGCGCGGTGATCGCCGTCACGATCAGCACGAATGCCGTGAGCAGCGCGGACAGGGTCAGCCGCAGACGCGGGCGAGTCAACCTCATCGAAAAGAATCCCCTCTAACTTCTCAGCTCCGCGTCAGGCTAACCCTCATTGCGGTTTGCGTCACCCCGCACGCTAACGGTGTGCCGCGTCATAGGGAATACTGACGAGTCACTTCTCCCACCATGTGGGATTCTGCGCACCGCACCCCCGCCGGCTACGGCAGCGGATTGTCCGAGGGCACCACCAGGTAGCTCGGCTGCTTCGGATCGATGACGACGTGCTGCGGCCGGAACTGCGTCTCCGCCGTCACCGGCCCGACGGTCATCGCCTTGATCAGATTCAGCGCGAAGACGTCCACGCGCAGCCGGTGCCCCGGCTTGAGGATCGCGCTGACGGCGTGGGTACCGATGTCGAGCTGCACCACCTGGCCCGGCGCGACCAGCTCCCGCTGCTTGATGTCGAGCTGGTAGTACGGGGAGGCGTAGTCGCCGTTCGCCGTCCGGATGCTGCGCGATTCGTCGATCTGTCGCAGCGAGGTGGTGAGCTGACCCGAACTGATCTTCTCGGACCGGCCATCGGGCGAGACGTCGGTGACGATCACGCTCCAGTAGGCATCGCGGGCGTCCTGAGTGGTGTTGAGCCTCAGGTTGATCG
Source organism: Tsukamurella sputi (assembly GCF_007858445.1). Classification (GTDB taxonomy): domain Bacteria; phylum Actinomycetota; class Actinomycetes; order Mycobacteriales; family Mycobacteriaceae; genus Tsukamurella; species Tsukamurella sputi. The sequence goes on from NZ_VIGV01000009.1 coordinate 42,124, forward strand.
GACCGGAGATGACCGTCGGTGTGGCGACCGGCTTCGACGTGAACGTGAGTCCGTTCATCTCCGCCACCCGGGTGTCCCTCGTACACCCGGTGAAGACGAGAAGGCCGAACATCGCCTGCCCCGTGTCGTCGGAGCACAGGGTCGACAGCCCCGGGCCGACGGTGCGTCGCGCCGCGATCCTCGGCGGCGCGGTCTGCAGGCTGTTGTCGGACAGCGCCGTCGGCGCAGTACCCGAGGGCAGGCTCGAGAGGTACATGCGCTGATACTTCTGATCCGGCTCGGGGAACGTGTCGCCCTGCCACCAGCCGCCGCCCTTGCGATGCACCGTGACCGGGGCGTAGTTGTCGATCCCGTTGTCGGCGTCCTTGAGCCACTTGTCGAACCACGCCTTCTGCAACACGTCGGCACGGGTCGGCTGGTTCACCCCGCCCATATCGCTGGAGACGGTGGCATGGGCCACGTCCCCCATGATGAGCTTCTTCTTGCTCGGCGGCAGCGCGCTCAGATCCTTGGGCATGCGCCATTCCGTGTTGGTGAACAGGTCGTTCCACCCGCCGAGGGTGAACGTCGGGGTGGTGATCTTGTCGAGCGGCGTGCGGAACGCTGCTCGTAGGGGTGAATCCTTGTCGATGAGTTGCCTGGTCGTGGGTGTCAGCCCCTCCACCGTGGGAGAGAAGACACCGGACAGGAGTTCGGGCACGAAGACCGCGGGGTTCTGCAACCGGTCCTGCAGCCATTTCCAGTCGAAGGTGCCGTTGAGGAGCGAGCGCAGGTCGGGGATGAACTTGAGGATGTTGACGATCGCGAGCCACGGGCCGATGAAGCCGACACCCAGACCACCGCCGGGCGCGACGATGTCAGCCGCGATGTCCGCCCCGGGCACCACCGGGAACAGCGCCTGCAGCCCCTTCGGGTTCTTCGACGCGACCTGCAGCTGATTGATGCCCGAGTACGAGACACCCGTCATACCCATGCGGCCGTTCGTCCACGGCTGATTGCGCACCCAATCGAGCACCTCGACGGTGTCCTGCTGCTCGCGGTCGGCGAACACCTGCCACACGCCCTGCGAATTGCCGGTACCGCGCACGTCCACCACGACCTGCGTGTACCCGTTCTGCACCAGCTTGCGATCCACGCCCGTGAACGAATTCATCACCCCGCCGTTGAGGACGTCGCGCAGGTCGTTCACGCCCGCGATCGGCGTGCCGGCGAAGTTGAACACATTGAGGAAGCCGATGAGCGCATCGGACAACACGGGAGTGTTCACCGCGATCTGCGCCAACGCGCTCACGAACTTCGTGTAAGGCGTCATGTTGACGACCGTCGGGGTCCTCGTCGTGATCGCACGACCCGCCGCATCCGCCGGACGGAAGACGTTCGCCTTGAGGACGGTCCCGTCGGACATCCGGATCGGAACATCCCAATCCACCGTCATGCCCGGATACTGCGTCGGACCGTCGTGCGCAGCGATCCACTCCGGGTTGATCATCCCCGCCACGCCGGGGCCCGGCTTCCACGGCTCCGCGGCGGCGCGGTCGGCACCCCCGGGGATCACAGCCGTGGTGCCGACGAGCAGAAGCGCCGCGAACAGCGCGGACAGGGCGTGCCGCAGGCGCGGACGAGTCGACCTCATCGAAAGAATCCCCTCTAACTTTCCAGCTGCACGAGCAGACTAACCCACATTGCGATTCGCGTCACTCCACATCTCGGATCCGCTGTGGTCGGGAAAACGCCGGCGATCCGCGATCCCACTGTCCGGGACCACCGGGGAACCGACTGGCAGGATGGAACGGTGACCACCTCCCCCGCTCTGGACCTCAGCCACGTCGACACCGGCATCCGCGTGCAGGACGACCTGTTCGGGCACGTCAACGGCGCCTGGCTGGACACGCACGAGATCCCTGCCGACCGCTCGACCGACGGCGCCTTCTACGCCCTCCGCGACGCCGCGGAGGCGGACGTCCGCGCCATCGTCGAGGACTGCGCGGCCCGCCCGGACGCGACCGGCGACGCCGCCCGCATCGGCGATCTGTACGCCGGCTTCATGGACACCGCGGGCATCGCCGCCGCCGGGCTCGCCCCGCTGGCCGACGAGCTCACCGAGGTCCGCTGGGTGCGCTCGCAGGAGGAGCTGACCACCGTGCTCGGCCGCCTGCAGCGCACGGGCGTGAGCGGCCTGATCGGCTACTACGTGGACACCGACGCCAAGCGCTCGGACCGCTACCTGGTGAACCTGGTGCAGAGCGGCCTCTCCCTGCCCGACGAGGCGTACTACCGCGAGGAGCAGTACGCGCCCGTGCGGGAGAAGTTCGCCCGGCACGTCGCCGCGACCTTCCGACTGGCCGCCGAGGCGCTCGAAGGCATCGTGGCGCCGGGCGAGGAGGACGCCGCCGCCGCGCAGGTCCTCGACCTGGAGACCGCGATCGCCGCCGGTCACTGGGACGTGGTCGCCCGTCGCGATGCCGACAAGGGCTACAACCTGCGCACCTTCGCCGAGCTCTCGACCGAGGCGCCCGGGCTCGCGCCCACGGCGTGGGTCGCCGCCGTCACCGGCGTGGAGAACTCCGCGGCCTTCACCGAGGTGAACGTCCGCCAGCCCTCCTTCGCCGCGCACGCCGCGACGCTCCTCGCCGATCGCCCGGTCGACCAGTGGCGGGTGTGGCTCGCCTGGCGCGTACTGCACGCGCGGAGCCCCTTCCTCACCGACGCCCTGGTCGACGAGCATTTCGCCTTCTACGGCACCGTGCTCACCGGCACGCCGGAGATCCGCGAGCGCTGGAAGCGCGGGGTCACCCTCGTCGAGCAGTACTTGGGCTTCGCGGTCGGCAAGCTGTACACGGCACGGCACTTCCCGGCCGAGTCCAAGGAGCGGATGCAGGCGCTCGTCGCCGACCTCGTCGAGGCCTACCGCCGCCGGATCACCGACCTCGAGTGGATGACCCCGGCCACGCGCGAGCGCGCGCTGGAGAAGCTCGGCAAGTTCACGCCGAAGATCGGCTACCCGGACTCCTCGCGCGATTACTCCACACTGGAGATCCGCCGCGACGACCTCGTGGGCAACGTGCGCCGCGGCGAGGCCTACGAGCACGACCGGGAATTCGCGAAGATCGGCGCGCCCGTGGACCGCGACGAGTGGTTCATGACTCCGCAGACCGTGAACGCCTACTACAACCCCGGCATGAACGAGATCGTCTTCCCCGCCGCGATCCTGCAGCCGCCCTTCTTCTCCCCCGACGCCGACGACGCCGTCAACTACGGCGGCATCGGCGCGGTGATCGGGCACGAGATCGGCCACGGTTTCGACGATCAGGGCGCCAAGTACGACGGGGACGGCAACCTCGAGGACTGGTGGACCGACGCCGACCGCGAGGAGTTCGGCACCCGCACCCGCGCCCTCATCGAGCAGTACGACGCCCTCGTCCCACGTGAGCTCGCCGGCTCGGAGCACCACGTCAACGGCGGCTTCACGGTGGGCGAGAACATCGGCGATCTCGGCGGGCTCGGCATCGCCCTCGTCGCCTACGGGATCGCCCGGGAGCGGGCGGGCGGCACCGTCGACGACGAGTCCACCCGCATCGACGGCCTGACCGGGCTGCAGCGGCTGTTCTTCAGTTGGGGCGTCGTCTGGCGCGGCAAATCCCGGCCCGAGGAGGCCATCCGCCGGCTCGCGATCGACCCGCACTCGCCCGCCGAATTCCGTTGCAATGCCATCGTCTCGAACCTCGACGAGTTCTACACCGCATTCGGTGTCAGTGCCGGGGATCGCCTGTTTTTAGACCCGGACCGCCGCGTCTCGATATGGTAATCACCTATCAGTAACGACCGACGAACGTTCCCGTCCAGCAACCGGCGGATACCCAAGGAGTAGCCCCGTGTCGAAACGGCACGGAGAACGGGTGGCCGTGCCTCATCGCAAACAGTCCAGTGAACAACTCCCCTCCGTCCTCGGTGTCGTCCTCGAGTCACCAGAGGTCCCGCTCGAGGAACTGACCCTCAGCGAGAGGATGGGCGAGATCGCGAGGCTGCTGCGGGAGCAGTCGTCGGACTCCGAATCGCTGTTGACCGCCGCCACCCAGTTCGCGGTCGATCAGGTGCCGGGCGCGGACTTCGCATCCGTGACGCTCGTCGATCCCAAGGGCGGCATCTCCCACCCCGTGGTGATCGGTGAGGAGGCGCAGCGCGTCGCCGACGTGCAGCGCGACCTGGAGGAAGGCCCCAGCGTCGGCGCGACCTTCGAGTCGACCACGATCCTCCTGCTCGAGGACACCGCCACCGACGACCGCTGGCCGCGGTTCGCCGCGGCCGCCAACGCCGCGGGCGTGCGTTCGATCCTCTCCTTCTGCCTGTACGTGCAGAACGACGCCTACGGCACGCTCGATCTCATGGCGCGTGAGCCGCACTCCTTCGACGCCGAGTCCATCTCGATCGGCTCGCTCTACGCCGTGCACGCGGCAGTCGCCTTCTCGGCGGTCCGCGAGAAGGAGCAGATCCGGGCGGCGCTCACCACTCGCGACGTCATCGGCCAGGCCAAGGGCATGATCATGGAGCGCTACAAGCTCGATTCCGACGCCGCCTTCCGCCTCCTCGCCCGCCTCTCGCAGGACAGCAACGTCCGCCTCGCCGAGGTCGCCGAGCAGGTCATCGAGGCCGGCCCGGAGTAGGCCCGACGGTCCGCCGCCCTCGCGGACGTCGATGAACACACCGCTGGTCCGTGTGGGATCTGCGGAATCTTCGTGAACAGATCCCGCTCTCCTATCGCAACAACGTGACATCTATGGTTGTCTGGCATTTGCCGGCGAGCCGTGGACACCTCCCAGACCTCGGCGTCGGCAGACGTCTCACGAGAAGAGGGAGATCATGACCACCAACCCTACGAACGACCCGTTCGCCGCGGGCCGCTCGATCGCCGATGACATCCGCGGCTTCGCCTCCGAGGTCGCCAAGCGGTCCTGGCAGACCGCGATCGCGGTCGGCGCCGTCGCCGTGATCCTCGGCATCGTGCTCTTCGCCTGGCCGTCGCCCACCCTGCACGTGGTGGCGATCCTGTTCGCCCTGTACCTGCTCATCACGGGCATCCTGCAGGTCGTCTCGACCTTCGGAATCCTGCAGTCGCAGAGCTTCTGGTGGCGGCTGCTCACGTTCCTCTCCGGCGCGGTCTCGATCGTGCTGGCGATCGTCGCCTTCCGCGACGTCGTCGAGTCGCTGGTGCTCCTCGCCATCTGGATCGGCGTGGGCTGGATCTTCCGCGGCGTCGCGGGCCTGTCGCTGTACACCGACTTCCCGAAGGGCGCGCCCGGCAAGGTCTGGGGCATCATCCTCGCGGTCATCTCGATCGCGGCCGGCGCCTTCGTGGTGATCTACCCGTACGACTCGATCCCGTCGCTGGTGCTGGCCACCGGCATCGTGCTGATCGTGCTCGGCCTGGTCGAGATCTTCCACGGCATCCAGATCCGTTCCACGATCAACCGCCTGCACCCGCAGGTCTGATCCTGCCCGGCCCGCACCCACGGGCCCTGCCGGGCTCACCCCCTGCAGACGAAAGGGCCGGCACCGTCGCGATGACGGTGCCGGCCCTTTCGGTGTTCACGCCCGGTGGCGGTGAGTCCTACTCGTAGGTCTCGCCGGCCTCGGCCTTGGCGACCAGCGAGGCGGGCGGGGTGAACTGCTCGCCGTACTTCGCGGCCAGGGCGTTCGCCTGGGCGACGAAGGCCTTCGGGCCGGTGAGGCCCTCGGCGGGCGTGCCCGGGCGGCCCTCGTAGCCGTTGATGTACTGCAACACGCCACCGGTCCAGGCCGGGAAGCCGATGCCGAAGATCGAGCCGATGTTGGCGTCGGCGACGGACGTGAGCACGCCCTCGTCGAAGCACCGGACGGTCTCGATCGACTCGATGAAGAGCATGCGCTCCTGGAGCTCGGCGAAGTCCGGCTTCACGGAGCCCGACTTGAAGTGCTCCTGGAAGCCCTGCCACAGGCCGGTGCGCTTGCCGTCGGCGTAGTCGTAGAAGCCCGCGCCGTCCTTCTTGGACGTGCGGCCGTTCTCGACCATCCAGTCGACCACGGCGAAGGCGCCGTGCTGCGGCACGTCCTTGCCCTCGGCCTTGAGCGCCGTCTCGGTGGCGAGGCGGATCTTCTGCATCAGGGTGAGCGTGAGCTCGTCCGTCAGCTGCAGCGGCGGCGCCGGGTAGCCGGCCTGCGCGCCCGCCTGCTCCAGGTACACCGGGTCCACGCCCTCACCGATGGCCGCGAGGGCCTCGTTGATGAACGTGCCGATCACGCGCGAGGTGAAGAAGCCGCGGCTGTCGTGGACGACGATCGGGGTCTTCTTGATCTGCAGGGTGTAGTCGATGACCTTCGCCAGCACGGCGTCGGAGGTCTTCTCGCCCTTGATGATCTCCACCAGCGGCATCTTGTCGACGGGGCTGAAGAAGTGGATGCCGATGAAGTCCTCGGAGCGCTTGACGCCCTCGGCGAGGATGGTGATCGGCAGGGTCGAGGTGTTGGAGCCGAGGATGGCGTCGGGCTCGACGATGTCCTCGATCTCCTGGAAGACCTTGTTCTTGACCTCGACGGACTCGAACGCGGCCTCGATGACGAGGTCGACGCCCTGGAAGTCCTGCGGGTCGACGGTGGGCGTGATGCGCGCCAGCAGCGCGTCGGACTTCTCCTGCGTGGTGCGGCCCTTGGCCAGCGCCTTCGCCTCGAGCTGCTCCGAGTACGCCTTGCCGCGCTTGGCGGCCTCGATGTCGATGTCCTTGAGGACGACCTCGATGCCGGCCTTGGCCGAGACGTACGCGATCGCCGCGCCCATCATGCCGGCGCCGATGACGCCGACCTTCTTGGCCTGGTACTTCTCGAAGCCGTCGGGGCGCGAGCCGCCGCCGTTGATGTGCTGCAGGTCGAAGAAGAAGGCCTTGATCATGTTCTTCGACACCTGGCCGGTGGCCAGCTTGGTGAAGTAGCGCGACTCGATCTCGAGCGCGGTGTCGAAGTCGACGTAGGTGCCCTCGAACGCGGCGGCCATGATGGCCTCCGGCGCCGGCATCGGCGCGCCCTTGAGCTGCTTGCGCAGGTTGGCCGGGAAGGCCGGGGCGTTGGGGGCCAGCGTCTTGTCGATCGGCGAGCCGCCGGGGATGCGGTGGCCCTTGACGTCCCAGGGCTGCACGCCGCCCTCGGGGTTGGCTTTGATCCACGCCTTGGCGGCGGGGAGCAGCTCGTCGACGGTGCCGACGACCTCGTTGACGAGGCCGGTCTGCTGCGCCTTGGTCGGGTTCATCTGGGTGCCCTGGAGCAGCACGCCCATGAGCGCGCCCTGCAGGCCGAGCATCCGGACGGTGCGGGTCACGCCGCCACCACCGGGGAGCAGGCCCAGGCTGACCTCGGGGAGGCCGATCTTGCTGCCCTTGGCATCCGCGGCGATGCGGTAGTTGGCGGCGAGGGCGATCTCGAGGCCGCCGCCGAGCGCGGCGCCGTTGATGGCGGCTACAACGGGCTTGGGCAGCTTCTCCAGGCGACGCAGATCCTTCTTGATCTCCTGGACGTTGTCGAAGACCTGCTGCGCGTCGGCCTTGGTGGCCTTGCGGATCTCGGTCAGGTTGCCGCCGGCGAAGAAGGTCTTCTTCGCGGAGGTGATCACGACACCGGTGATCGACTCGACCTCGGCCTCGAGGCGGTCGACGGTGGCGCGCATGGACGTGCCGTACAGCTCGTTCATGGTGTTCGCGGAGCTGGTCGGGTCGTCCATCGTCAGCACGACGATGCCGTCGGCATCCTGCTCCCAGCGGATCATGTTGTCAGACATGTTTTCTCTAGTCTCCTGTTGTTCCGGCGGGCGTCAGACGCGCTCGATGATGGTGGCCGAGCCCATGCCGCCGGCGATGCACAGCGTGATGAGGCCGTAGCGGCCGCCCGTGCGCTCCAGCTCGTCGAGCACGGTGCCCACCAGCATGGCGCCGGTGGCGCCGAGGGGGTGGCCGAGCGCGATGGCGCCGCCGTTGACGTTGACCTGCTCGCGGTCGAGCTTGAAGTCCTTCATCCACTTCAGGACGACCGAGGCGAAGGCCTCGTTCAGCTCCCAGACGTCGATGTCGTCCTTGGTCAGGCCCGCCTTGGCGAGGACCTTCTCGGTGGCCGGCGTAGGGCCGGTCAGCATGATCGTCGGGTCGGCACCCGTCGACGCGGTGGCGACGATGCGGCCGCGCGGGGTCAGGCCGGCCTTCTTGCCGCCGGCCTCGTTGCCCACGAGGACCAGCGCGGCACCGTCGACGATGCCCGAGCTGTTGCCGCCGGTGTGGACGTGGTTGATCTTCTCGACCGTGTTGTAGCGCTGCAGCGCGACGGCGTCGAAGCCGCCCATCTCACCGACCACGGTGAAGGCGGGCTTGAGCTTGCCGAGGTCGGCGGCGGTGGTGCCGGGACGACGGTGCTCGTCGTTGTCGAGCACGACGAGGCCGTTCTGGTCCTTGACCGGCACGACGGACTTGGCGAAGCGACCCTCGTCCCAGGCCTTCGCGGCGAGCTCCTGCGACTGCGCCGAGTACTCGTCGACGTCGTCGCGGGAGAAGCCCTCGATGGTGGCGATCAGGTCGGCGCCGATGCCCTGGGGCGCGATGTAGTTGTCGTAGCTGTACTGCGGGTCGTAGAACAGGGCGCCGAAGTCGGAGCCCATCGGGACGCGCGACATCGACTCCACGCCGCCGGCGAGGACCAGGTCGTCACCGAGGCCGGAGCCGACCTTCTGGCCGGCGATGTTGGTGGCCTCGAGGCCCGAGGCGCAGAAGCGGTTGATCTGCACGCCCGCGACGGTGTCCGGCAGGCCGGCCACGATGGAGGCGGTGCGGGCGATGTCGGCGCCCTGCTCACCCACGGGCGAGACCACGCCGAGCACGATGTCGTCGATGGCCGCCGGGTCGAGGTTCTCGTTCCGGTCCTTGATCTCGTCGATCAGGCCGACGACCAGGTCGGTGGGCTTGATCGCGGTCAGCGAGCCGTTCTTGAGCTTGCCACGGGGCGTACGGATCGCCTCGTAGATGAATGCGTCAGACACTTGGTCTTCCCGTCCTTTCGAAGAAGGTGTTTCCAGCCCCCGCGGATGCCACGGAGCCCGTCACTCCTACAGGCTAACCGTCTGTAGCTTAATCCGCTAGATCGGCAGGTAGAAGTTCATCTTGAAGCCTCCACATGGGCTATTGTGACGTTAATCATGGCACCTGCAGCACGCACCGCGGGCACCCGCCTGCGCCCCGCCGAGCGACGTCGACAACTGGTCGACGTCGCCACCGCGCTGTTCCTCGAGCAGGGCTACGGCAAGGTCTCGGTCTCCGACATCGCGCGGGCCGCGGGGATCAGCGGCCCCAGCGTCTACCGGCACTTCCCGGACAAGGAGGCCATCCTCGCCGCCGCCATGCGCTCCGCGGTGGACGAGATGGCGGAGACCACCGCGCGGGTGCTCGCCCGCCCCGGCGCAACCTTCGACGACCTCTCCTCCGGGGTCTTCGCGATGGCGGTCTCCCGCCCCGGACCGCTGGCGCTATGGCGCTGGAACCGGCGTCACCTCACGGCTGAGCAGGCGCGCGAGATGATCGCCGCCAGCGAGTCCGTGCTGAGCTCGTGGACCGAGGTACTGCGCCGCGACCACCCCGAGCTCACCGACGACGACGCCCGCGTCCTCACCTGGGCCGTGCTCGCCGTCGGCGGCTCCGTTCCACCCAGCCGCGGCCGCATCGGGATCCGGCGCTACCGCGACGATCTCGAGGTGATCGCGCAGCGCGTGCTGCGCGCGGCACCGTCGACCGCGCCGGAACTCCCCGCTCCCCCCGCGCGCCGGGCGCCCGTGGTGCGCAGCGACGAGATCCTCGACGCCGCCTCCGAACTCTTCTTCTCCCGCGGGTACAGCGCCGTGAGCATGGACGACATCGGTGCGGCCGTGGGCATCTCGGGCCCCAGTGTGTACGGACACTTCCCGTCGAAGGGCTCGATCCTGGTGGGCATCGTCGCCCGGGCGCGCGCCGCGCTCGAGATCGGCGTCGTCGGCGCCGCCGCGGAGTCCGACGGTGACCCTCTCGCTGAACTGCGCTCGCTGGTGCGCTCCTACGCCGCGAACCTGGTGAGCTCCACCGATCTCGCGGTCGCCTTCACCGTGGGGCGGGAAGTCGTGATCGAATCCGGTGGCGAGGCACTGCTCGCCGCGCAGAAGGCGTACGTGGCGCGGTGGGTGGCCCTGCTCGCGGCCGGGTCCGACGAGGTCGACGCGCCGGGTGCGCGCATCGCCGTCGGCGCCGCCATGACGATCGCCAACGACTTCGCCCGCACCCGCCGCCTCCGCGGTCGCCCGCGCTTCCACGACGAGCTTGTCCACCTCGTGGACGCGGCTCTCGGCGTCTGATCGGTGCGCACGGTGACCGGATCGTTCCGGAGTGCGCCCGGACCGTGCCTGGCGCTGCAGAGCCCAGCACGGCATCGTCGGGCGGTATGAACGCACTACTCGTGGTCGACGTCCAAGAATCGTTCCGGCAGCGGCCGACATGGGCGGAGACATCCAACCCGGACATCGTCGACGACGTGAACCGGCTGGTGGACAGCGCCAGGAACAGGGGCGACCTCGTCGTCTGGGTCCTGCACAGCGAACCCGGTTCAGGCGGGGTGTTCGACCCCGACTCGGAGTTCCTCGTCCTGCAGCAGGGACTGGCCCCCGCGCCCGGAGACCCTGTGCTCACGAAGACCTCGCGTAACTGTTTCACCACCACCAACCTCGGCCAGATCCTGCAACAGCACGGCGTCCGGACGGTGACGATCTCGGGGATCCAGACCGAGCAGTGCTGTGAGACCACGGCCCGCCTGGCGGCCGACCTGGGATACGAGGTCGTCTTCGTCACCGAGGCGACCGCGACCTTCCCCATCACGCGTCCGGACACCGGCGCGGTACTCCCCGTCGACGCGATCATCGAGCGCACGGAGTTCGTGCTCGCTGGCAGGTTCGCCACGATCGCAACGCTCGACGAGGCGACCGCCTGACGTGCGAGACTCGACCCCGTGAGCACCGTCGCGTTCGTGCTGATGCCGGGAGTGCACGTCCTGGACGTCGCAGGGCCGGCGCACGCGTTCGGAGCAGCCGCGGATCTGGGGCATTCGTACCGCATGCGCTACCTCGGCGAGCACGGCACCGTCCTCAGCCACCAGGGGCTTCCGCTCGGCGCCGAGACCGCGCTCCCCGATCTCTCGCCCGACGACGTGGTTCTCGTGCCCGGTTGGCGCACGGCCACCGGCACGGTGCCCCTCTCCAGGTCCACACTCGACTGGATCGCGCGCCACCACGCCGAGGGCGGCACCGTCCTGTCCGTCTGCGCGGGCGCGTTCGCCCTCGGCGCCGCCGGGCTTCTCGACGGTCGACGATGCACGACACATCATGAACTGTGCGATCGTCTCGCCGCCCACGTTCCCCGCGCCGAGGTCGTGCGCGACGTCCTGCACGTGACCGACGGCCGGATCCGGACCTCCGCCGGTGTCGCGAGCGGGATCGACGCGACTCTCGCGATCCTCGCGGATCGGCACGGCGCCGGCGTCGGCGCGAAAGTCGCACGCGCGATGGTGGTCTACGCGCGGCGCAACGGGCACGCGCCACAACGGTCGGTCATGCTCGAACACCGCGATCACGTCAACGACACCGTGCACCGGGCACTCGACCTGATCGACACCGGGTTCTCGGGTCCGCTACCGCTCGATGACCTGGCGGCCGGTGTCGGCGTGAGCAGCCGCACCCTGACGCGCATGTTCGCCACGGAACTCGGCACCACGCCGCTGCGTTACCAGCAGTCGGTACGGCTCGAGCACGCCGACCTGCTCATCGGGCATGGCGCCACGATCGAGTCCGCGGCGCACGCGGTCGGCTTCACGGACGCCCGGATGCTACGTCGGCTCCGCAGCCGCGAGCGGGCCACTACCAGCGGTTGACGTGCAGCACGGTCTCGAGCGGAGCACGCTTGGCCGGCTTGAATTCCGTGCCCTTGGTGTACGCGACGGGCAGCAACACCCCCTGCCGGATGTTCGCCGGAATCCCCAGCGCCTCCGCGACCTCACGCTCGTACCCGAGGTGCAGCGTGGTCCATGCCGATCCCAGGCCGCGCTCGCGGAGGGCAAGTGCGAGGCTCCACGCGCCGGGGAGCAGCGATCCCCACAGCCCCGCCTGATTGCCCTCGGGCAGCTCCCCGCCGGGAACGTGGATCGCGCCGATCACCAGCGCAGGGACCTGTTCCATGACCTCGGCGAGGTAGGTCGCACTCGACGCGACCTTCTCCGCAGTCTCCAGATCCTTCGGCGGCTTCGCGGCCCGCGCCGCCGCACCGGCCTCCGCGTAGGCGAAGTAGGACTTGCGGTAGTACTCCGCCACGATCCTCTTGGGCTCGGGGTCGGTGAGCACGATCCAGTGCCAGCCCTGCGCATTGCTGCCCGACGGTGCCTGCAGGGCCACTTCGAGCGCGTCGGTGATCACCTCGAGCGGCACCGGCCGCTCCAGGTCGAGACGCTTGCGCACGGACCGGGTGGTGGTCAGTACCTCATCGGCGGACAGATCCAGGTGCGGGAACTCGGCGCTCATACCCTCGACCCTAGCGACCGCGGCCCGGCGCTCCCCCACGCTTCGCCCGATCCAGCGTGGCGAGCGACTTCTTCGCCGCGGCGAGCTCCGCCTGGAGGGCGGCCACCCGGTCGGCGGCCGCGTCACGCGCCGCGGACAGCACCTCGTCGACCGCGGCCTGAGCATCCTTGTCCCCCAGGCCGGCCAGCGCCTTGTGCAGGGCGGGCAGCGGGATCTCCTTTGCGCCCTGCGGCTTCTGGGCGTTGCGAGTCACCTTGAGCGCGGCGGTGTTGTCGGCGCCCACGTACACCGTGACGGCCACGGAACGCGCCGCCCGCGCGGCGCCCTTCGCCGCACCGCCCGACGGCACCTTCCCCGCGCCACCGGGCGCGGCCTTGGCGGGCGCGACCTTGGCGGGCACCGGTGCCTTCGGTGCCCGCTTGACCGGCTTGGGTTGCTTGGTGGCGCGCAATTCCCGTGCCTCGTACGGCAGATGGTCATCGACGCCCGTCGGCTTGACGGTGACGGTGTCGCCGTCGATCTCGATGACGCGCGCCGACGCCCCCGCGGCGAGCCCGAGGCTCGGCACCGGCTCCACGAGGTAGACGAGGGGCTTCTTGCCGTCCGTCAGGGCCGCGGAGTAGCGCGCCAGGTCGTCGGCGGTCAACGTCTGCTCGGCCATCACTTGAGTCCCTTCGCCAGTGCGGGAAGAACGGTCGAATCGATGGTATCGATGGCGAGCGGGCCGCCGTAGAGCAGCGCGTCCACGCCGTTCGTCTTGTCCAGAATGATGATCGGCACGCCGTAGATCAACGACGAGGGCAGGCCGTCGAAGCCGCCATTGCCCCCGCCCGCGTCGGTGCGCGCGACGATCGTCCGATCCACCTGGGTGCTGCTGACCGCCTTGTAGAAGTCGCTCGTGCCCAGGGTGATCCACGCCCCCGTCCCGGTGACGGGCACCTGCGGCGAAAAGCCCAACTGGCCCAGCAGCTGGAGCGCGTTCGCCGCCGTGGCCGCGAGCGTGGTGGCGGTGCCGTCGTAGTGGACCACGTCCACCTTCTTGCCCGCGAATTCCGGGTGAGCAGTGCGGAGTTCGGTGATGCGACTCTCGTACGTCCGCTTGACCGCCTCGGCGCGCCCCGTGGCGCCGAGGGCCTCGGCGATGAAGGCCAGCTGGTCCTTCCAGGTCCACCCGTTCTTGCCGTCGGGCGAGACCGCGATCGCACGGCCCCCGGCAAGGGATTTCAGGTCCTTGACCTTGTCCGCCGCGGCGGGATCGGTGTCGATGATCAGGTCCGGCTTCGCGTTCTCGATCACCGACTTGTCCGGGTTGGTGGCAGTGCCGGCTGTCTGCGTCTTCGCGAGCGCCGGCACCCAGCCGGGCATGTCGGACTTCGGCCCGTTCGCCCCCGCCACCACCTCGAAGCCCAGGGCCGACACGAGCTCCGCATCGCCTGCGCCCAGCGCGACGATCCGCTGCGGGCGGTCCGTGAGCTCAGTCGTGCCGTTGACGTCGGTGACGGTGCGCTTGCTCCACGCGTCGAGCGCGGGACCGTCGTCACCACCGCCGCGGAGCAGGACCACCCCGAGCACCACCGCGAGCACCACGACCAGCGCTGCGGCGCCCCCGATCAGCAACTTCTTCCGGTTCGACGACGGCGCACCGGACCCCTGCACGGGCATCGACGGTGAGCTCGGCCCCATCGGTCCTCCGGGTCCCCGCTGCCCCGGCCCGACGGGACCGAGCAGCCCCGTCGGCGCGCCGGGCGGCAGGCCCTGCTGCATCCCGGGCGAGGGCGGACCGGCCCGGTTGAATCCGGTCGCGAGCGCCGGATTCGACGGGGTGCCCTGCCAATTCGTGCCCTGCGGCGCCGTCGGCGGGGCCATTCCCGCTGCGCCCGACATGCGGCGGGCGGCGGCGGACAGCGCATCGGCGAACTCACCCGCGGTGTTGAAGCGGTCGGCGGGGTTCTTCGCCAGCGCCCGGCTCAGCACGTGATCGATCTCCGGCGACAGATCCGGCCTCTTGAGCCGGATGCTGGGCGGGTTCTGGCTGATGTGCGCCAGCATGAGCTGGCCCGAGATGGTCGTGGTGAAGGGCGGAGCGCCCGTGAGCAGGACGACGGTCGCGCACGCCAGCGAGTAGACGTCCGCGCGGTGGTCGATGGGATTGCCGAGCAGTGCCTCCGGCGCGGTGTAGGCGAGCGTCCCGACGACGGTGCCGGCCTGCGTGTGCTGCCCGACCTCGGTCTGGGCGGCGCCGATCCCGAAGTCCGCGAGCTTGACCTGCTCACCTCGCCGGCCCTTGTCGACCAGGAAGTTGGCGGGCTTGACGTCGCGGTGGAGGATGCCGTGCTGATGGGCGTAGTCGAGGGCGTCCGCGACCTGCTCGATCACGGCGACGGTGCGGTCGAGGCTGAACGGCCCCTCGCGCTGCACGGTCTCGGCGAGGTTGCCGCCCTCGACCAGCTCCATCGCGATCCACAGGTGCCCGTCGGACTCCCCGCGGTCGTAGACGTCCACGATGTGCGAGTGCTTGAGGCCCGCGATCAGGTCCGCCTCGCGGTCGAACCGCGCCCGCACGGAAGGATCCGCCGAGAGCTGGGTCTGCAGCACCTTCAGCGCCACGGAGCGGGGCAGCGTGCGGTGCCGCACGCGGTACACCGTGCCCATGCCTCCGGTACCGAGGACCGACTCGATCACGTAGCCAGCGATCGATTCACCGGGTTCCGACGCCACGAACACACCTCCACTCCTGCACATGTACAGCGGTAAGAATCTACCGCGATGCAGGTTGCCTGCGGCTTAACGCGAGGTTGGCGGCTCGTCGGAGGGCGGCCGTTCGCCCGCCGTACCCCATCGCGGGGCGGTCCCGGGGCGCACCGGCCGGCGCGCGGGACCGTGCTGCTCCTGATCCTGCGCGGGCCGCACCCAGCGGTTACCGCCCTGTTTGCGCTGCGCTCCGCTGCCGCGCTCGTAGGGCGGGGGCGGCAGCGGACGCGCCGGTCGCGGAGGGGCCGGAGCGGGTACAGGCCGTTGCGGTGCCGGATGCGGCGGCGCCGCGGCGGCCGGCGGGCCGGGAACCTCCGGCACACCGGGGACGCCCGGCGCACCCGGGACACTCGGAGCGCCCGGGCCGCTCGGGGCGGCGGGTGGCGGCGCCTGCGCTGCGGGTACCTGCGGACTCGGGGCGGGCGCGGGTCCGCCGGGCTGCGCGTACGGTCGGCCCACCGGGGCCTGCGGAGCCCCGACGTTCGGCGGTACGGCGGGCGGCACGGCCCCGGGTGCCAGTCGCGGCGGCGCGGGCACCTGCCGCGGCAGCCGGGGCGCGGGCTGCGGCGGCGCGACGGCGGCGATCGGCTGCGCCTGCACGTCGCAGTACCGCAGCTCCTCGTCCGTCGGGTTGAGCACCACGTCGAAGGGGATGCGGCGCCCGATGCGCACGCGCACCGCGGTCGGGGAGACCTGCTCGACCACGATGTCGGCGTTCGCGCGCTGCGGTGCGGTGCCGGGCGGGCGCAGCGTGAGCATGGTGCGCTCGGGCACCGCGTCGGCCGGGGCACCGTCGAAGACGGTGATGTCCGCGGGTCGGCCGATGGCACCGTCGGCGATCCGGAAGCGCGCCGGGTCGGCGAGCGTCGCGGCGAGCGTCGCCCACTGGGCCGGACGATCGGTGTGCACCACCACGGAGGCGCCCGCACCGACGGACCGCAGCAGCACGAGCTGCAGCGGGATCAGCTCGGTCGCGAACTCCACGATCAGCGTCTCGGGGACGGGCGAACCGTCGAACAGGGGCAGCGCGACGGCGTCGGCGCCGGCGAGGCCCCAGACCGGGCCCGCCGGCCCGACGGGGATCTCCACCGCGCCGAGGCCGCTCAGCGGTGTCGAGGGCAGGTCGACGATGCTGGACCCGCCGCCCGGGAGCGTGCCGCGCGCCAGTTCGAGCTGGCGCCCCGGCATCGGGACGAGCGCGTCGTCGAGGTTGTCGACGATCGGTACCGCGGTGTCGTAGCGGACCAGGCCGCTGATCTCCACGGGCGCCTGCGCGTCGGACTTGCGCATGCGGAGCACCACCGAGGTGCTGTCGCTGTCGAGGCCCCACCAGCGGTCCAGCTTCTCCGTGGAAGTGCGCACCGGGTCCACGAGGTAGGTGGTGGCGAACTGCGCGCCGTGCTCGATGTTCTGCCAGTTCTCGTTGCCGCCCAACGGATCCGCGCCGAAGGTCATCCGGGTGTCCAGCTGCGCGAGCTCCGCGGCCGGCAGCACCCGAGCGCGGATCAACCGCTCCAGCAGGCGCTGCTCGAGCCGTCGGGTCGCCGCCATCAGCGCCTTCGGCCCCGCCGTGCGCGACGGCCCGCGGCGGACGATGCCCGCGAGGTTGCGCTGCGTGTTCACGCGCAACACGAGCCACGTCGAGCGCTCCGCCATGGCGGCGTAGAACCGCACGCCCTGCGAGTACGAGGCGCGGTACGCGGGACCGGGCGGCACGCGCCGGCCGGCCGAGACGATGTCGATGTCCACGTCCAGGCCGTACTGCGTCATCATCGTGGCCAGCAGGTCCAGCGGTACCGTCTCCGCGGCGAAGGCGCGGCCCTCGCGCAGCCGGGTCTCGGCCGGGTCCGCGGTCAGCTCGATCGCGGAGACCAACTCGAAGCCGTCGCCCTGCCGCACTCCGCAGCCGTCGACGTCGATGACGCGCCCCGGGATGCCGCCCGTGGCGCTGCGCCGCCGGCGCAGGTAGCGGTACCGGGCACCGATCTTCTCGCTGACCACCGTGCCGTGCACCGCGACGAAGGCCACCAGGGCGCCGAGCACGATCAGCACGATCACCAGCCAGAGCGGCCAGCGTCCGCCGACGAGCGACACCAGCGAGGCGGACAGCACCGCCCACACCAGGGCGCGACGCAGCGACACCCGGATCCCGACGGTCCGCTGCAGGCGCGCGATCTCGGGATGCACCGCGGTCTCCGGCGGAGCGGCGGGAGTCCCGGGCGACGGAACGCCCGCCGCGGGAGGTCCGGTCATGGTGGTCCGAGTCATCACGCCCTCCGCTTCCGGCCGGGTCGCACCAGTGCGACCACGCCGCCGAGCACCAACAGCACCAGCGCTCCCGCGCCCGCGACGATCGCCGCGGTCCGGCGGGGCCGGGTGTCCGGCTCGGGCGGGGGCGGCGGCACCAGCAGCTTCTCCACCGACTGGGGATCGATGGCGGCGTCGATGTCCGGCACCTTCGCGGTGAGCGCCGCCACCGGGTCGATGAGGCCGCGCCCGACCTTGTTGTCCGTGCCGCGCCCCGGAGCGTGCGCGGTGGCGACGAGCCGGGCCGCCGCCTGAGTGGCCGAGAGCTGCGGGTAGCGCGAACGCACCAGGGCCGCGGCGCCGGCCACGTAGGCCGCCGCGAACTCGGGCCCGGCGAAGGGCACCAGCGTGCGGTCCGACGGTGCGCCGTTCACCACGCCGTCGCCGCCGCGGGAGCTCAGCGAGACGATGCCCGCGCCCGGAGCCGCCACGTCGAGCCAGGGGCCGTTCAGCGAGCCCGGCAGCGGGGTTCCCTCCGCAGTGGTGGCGCCCACCGAGAGCACCTGCCCGTCGAACCAGTTCGGTGTCGCGACGGTGGTCACCCTGCGCCAGCCCCGCGGATCGTCGGGCTGGCCGGCGTCCGGATCGGGGTTGGCCTTGCACTCGCTGGCGCCGACGGCGCCGCCCTGCCGCTCGGTGGCGCCCGCGCCGACCACGACGAGGGAGTCCTTCGCGCGCAGCGCGTAGGCCACGGCGCCGCCGATCTCCCGCTGGCGGAACTGGTTGTCCGCGGCCATGCAGACCGGTTCCGGCACGACGATGACCTTCGCCCCGCGGTTGGCGGCGCGCACGATGGCGCGCGCGATGCTGCGGGCGTTCACGGCGGCGCGGCTCAGGTTGGGGTCGGCGTCGTCGGCCGGGCTGTTCTGCAGGGAGAACCCGGCGGAGTCGACGCGGATCGAGAGGATCCGCGCGTCCGGGGCCACACCGACGAAACCGTCGCCCGGCACGGGCTGGGCCCCGACGATGCCCGCGACGAGTGTTCCCGTGGAATCGCAGTCGAGGAGGCCGCGATCGGCCGCGACCATGTTGTCGCCCGCACCGTCGAGTCCGCGCAGCCGCAGCTGCGGCCGCACGCCGGTGCTCAGCACCGCGACGGTGACCCCGGCCCCCGTCGAGAACTTGTGGGCCTCGTCGATCCGGAGGGTGTTCGCCGGCGCGGGCGCCGCCGCCAGGTTCGAATTCGGCAGCACCGCGGGTTCCACGCACCGCGGATTGTTGCTGCGCAGCGGGCGTTCCGGGCCGTCGGTGTCGGGCGGAGCACCGCCGATGTCGGCGGCGGGCGGGACCACCGCGCCGCTCAGGGCAGGAGCCCAGCTTCCGGCGACGACCACGGAGACGGAGACCGCCGCGATCGCGGCCGCCCTCGGGAAACGGAGCACGGACCCAGCCCCTCTACTTCAGGAACGACAGGTCGAGCTCGCGCATGAACGCGAACAGCCGGGTGGTCCACAGCGCGAGCAGGACGACGGCGAAGATCGCCAGCTTCTCCCCCGCCTCGATGCGGCCGAGCAGTCGCGCCGAGAGCGCGCGGACGTGACCGCCGCCATCGGTGGCGACGCGGTCCGCGAGCAGGAGCCCGCCGGCGCCGAAGGACGCGAGGACCGCAGCGCCGAGCACGATCACGACCAGCCGGCCGAGGTCCGAGTCGATGGCGCCGACCAGGATCACCGCGAGCCCCGCCGCGATGAGGAAGCCCGCCACGAAGAAGACCGTGGCGTGCACACGGTCGTCCAGCGTGCGTCCGCGCAGCACGCAGATCGCGGAGGTCAAGAGCGCGATGGCGACCTCGCCCCAGAAGTAGTGGCTGTGCGGGACCACGACGGTGAGCGCCGAGACCACGAGGATGCCCGCGATCGCCGCGTAGAACCCCGTGAGCAGCTTGGCCGCGGTGCGGGCCTTGCGCTCGAGTCCGGTGTTCTCGTCGGCGCGCGCCAGTTCCGTGGTGCTCTCGTCGTCGAAGGTGTCCACGTGGTACGCCGCGTCGAGCTCGCTGCGGTCGATGTCCTCGCCGGGCGGCGGCAGCGGATCCGGGCGGACCCGCGCGAGCATCAGGGCCCAACCCTGCGCCCAGTTCGCCAGCAGGAGGCCGCCGATCACACCGATCGCGGGAATCGCGGGGCGCCCCAGCGGCGTGTACGCGAACAGGGCGCTCGCCACCACCGCGGCCGCGGCGGTCAGGCCGAGCGCGGCCAGCACCGTCGCTCCGAGCCCGCTCGCGCGGCCCAAGACCACCACGCCGAACAGCGCGAAGATCGAGCCCGTGAGCACGTTCGCGGCCGTGAAGGCGCCGTCGACCCCGCCGTCCGGCGGGATGAGGACGAAGCCCGCCGTGAACAGCACGGGGACACAGGCCAATTGCAGCGCGTACGCGACCTGCGGGGCGTGGTACTGCCGGTCCGCGGAGATCGCGGCGAGCACCACGCCGATCGACGCCAGCGCCGCCACCGGGAACCACCACAGCACACTGGAATGCGCGAACCAGGCGATGAGCACCATCGCGGCGAAGACCGTCGCGCCCAGGACCAGGGCGATCAGGCCCAGCGCCCGCGCCGTGGCCGATTCGAAGCGACGGAAGCGCTGCCGGCAGAACTCCTGGATCGCGTCGGCCGTGCTCTCGATGAGCGGCCTGAAGGTCTGCGTCGAGAAGGTCTCGGCGAGGATCAGCCGATCCCCGTCGAGCACGCCGGCGTCCGCCAGCGACTTGTCCCGCGCCAGCTGGCCGCCGCCCTCACGGGCGAAGGTCCAGGCACCGGTCGTCGAGAAGTCGTGGTCCGGGAAGATCTGCTCCAGCCCGGGAATCACGGAATCCATCACGATGGACAGCCGGCGGCGCGCCAGGAGGCTGCGCTCGACGGAGTTCTCGCCCACCTCGACCAGGACGCGAACCTGTTCGGGGACGGCGGATCTCCCGGGGCCCGCCGCCTGTTCGGTCCCGGCGGGCTCCGGGGTGATCGGGAAGACCATCTGGCGTCAGCGTCCCTCTGTCGTGCGCACCTGCTGCAACTCCGCGAGCTTCTGGGCGGCCGGCGGCTCGTATCCCGAGTTGAAGCCGTCCGCCAGGTCCGCGGCCAGTTCCTCGAAGGCCCGGACCGTGCGCTTGCGCAGCAGGTCGATGTCGATCGGCTGATCCGAGTCGAGGTGCGGGTCGTACGGGATCTCGTGCACGCGCAGCTTCTGGCCGGCGCGGAAGAGCTCGTCGAACTGCTCCACGGAGACGCTGCTGTGGCGCTTGGTGTGGTTGATGACCACGATCGTGTTCGCCAGCAGGCCGTGCCAGCCGTGGTGACGCAGCCAGTCGATGGTCGCCGCCACCCGGCGCACGCCCCGGGTCGTGGCCGACGCCGGCAGGATCAGCGCCGAGGAGATCTCGAGGACGCCGGTACCGGTCTGCGTCTGCAGGCCGCGGCCCGCGTCGACCAGCGCGAGGCTGTAGTGCGGCCGGAAGATCGAATACAGGTCCAGCACGTCGTCGTAGTCGGTCAGGTCACGACCGTTGAATCGCCACGGCGTGGGCAGCACGTGCAGGTTGGTCGACGTGACGGCGAGGTGCTTGTCCACCTGGTTGCGGTCCGAGAGATCGCTCTGCTGGATCAGCGTGCGGGCCGTCGAGCCGCCCTGATGCCACGCGGTCACCTGATCGAGATCGCCACCGTCGGGATCGAGGTCGAGCGCGACCACGTTGTCGGCACGGGTGCGCTCGAGGATCTGGCCGAGCACGCCCACCAGGAGCGTGCCACCGGCGTTGTCAGCGAAGACGCTGGTCACGTGGAACTTGTGCTTCGGCACGCGGATGCGGTGCACCAGCTCCGCGTGCTCCTGATCGTTCGCGCTGGGGCCGATGTCCAGCCCCATCTTGCGCAGCCAGGCACGCCAGCCGGAGACGCGCACGGCGGCGTCCGAGAAGCGGATCTGCTGGTTGAACGACGACGAGGCGGTCGACATCGGCGCCGACAGCGACTCGCCCATCGGGCGCATCGGGGCCTGGTGCTGCGGAACCATCGGGGCCTGCGCGTTCTGCACGGGCGGCTGGCCGAAGGGCTGCGGAGCACTGGGACGCTGCATCTGGCCGGCGGGCTGCGCCGCCTGGAACTGGCCGGTCTGCGGGACGCCCTGGAAGGCGGCCTGCTGCGCCGGGCCGCTGTGCGGCTGGCCGTTCTGCGCTGCGGGCGCGAAGCCGTTCTGGCCGCCCTGCCACTGCTGCTGCGGGACCGGCGCGGGGGCCGGGGTGGGCTTGGCCGCCGCCGGCTGCGGCGCCGACGGTGCCGCGGGTGCGGCACCGCTCGGGACATCCGCCGTGGGCTCGTCGGCCTTCGCGGCGCCGTTCACGGGCACGTCGGCCTTGTCGGCACCGGCCTTCACATCGGTCTTCGGCGCGTCCGCCTTCTCGGCGTCGGCCTTCGCGACGTCCGCGGCGGGAGCCTTCGGAGCGTCGGGCTTCACATCGTCGACGACGGCGGGCTGCTCGGCAGTGGGCCGCTCATCGGCCACCACGACGACGGGCGCGACCGCGGGCGTCGAAGGAACGACCGCCGCACCGGCGAGATCGTCCACGTCGGGCAGCGCGGGTTCCTCCCACTCGCCGCTCACCGGCTCCGACAGTGCACCACCGGTCGGCGCGGACGGTCGGACCACGGGCACGGCGGTGTCGGTGGTCGGCAGGACCGAGGAAACGGCATCGCCCTCACCATGACCGCTTTGCGGCACGAAAGGCACCCGAACGTTCGTAGCTGCGTCGCTCATGGATCGCACCTCTCTCGATGGAAGAATTGTTTGCAGTCTAATACTCTCGCTGGTCAAAGCGAGCAGCAGGGTCGGCTATCAGTTTGCTGTGTCGAACCATCCGGTGCAACCCCCGCGCTCGACGAGTTCGGAGATCCCCTCGGAGAAGCGGCGGCGCGTACCAGGACTGAGGGTGACGTCGACCGCGCCCTGCGAGCCGCGCTGCGTGGTGGAGAGAACCCTGCCCGCGGAGGTGTCCATGACCCCGACCGCCCATCCGGCCTGGTTCCGTACGCCGCTGGAATCCGTACGGTGATAGACGATCTCGGCTCGACGGCCGGCGAACCGGGCGGCCTCGAGGAGGATGTCGACGGTCCGCTGCGACAGGTCGTGCTCGCGCAGCCTGCTGCGGATCTCGCGTTCGCCGCGCGGTCCCGTCACGCGCGGGTCGAAGCTGTCGACGATCTCCGTCAGCTCGCTCGCGTCGAGGGTGAGCGATTCGAGATCCGCCGGATCCTTGGTACCGAGGACCCGCCAGAGAGGTTCGACCACGGTCGATTCGAAATCCTCGCGGTCCGTACTGAAGCCCTGCACCGTGAACTGGTCGTCGTTGCGGAAGGCCACGACCACCGTCTCGTCCCGGCGCACGATCGCGCCGCGCAGCATCGCGTCGCCGTCGAGAATGCGGATCGCGAGCTCGGCGGCGGGCGCCTGGAGCGCCCGGAGCCACTGCTTGACCTGAGGATCGACGGATCCGTTCGCGTCGACGAGCCCCGCTTCCACGAGTCCCGGCAGCACCGCCAGGTCGACCACCAGTTGATCGTCGGGCCGGTACACGTTGGGGTGCACCGCCAGCACGATCGGAGCCAACTCGGTGACATCGGACAGCCGCATCAGCAACAGCAGCTCGTCGATGCCCGCCGCGAAGGCGGACAGCTTCGCCGCAGGTTCGTCGCGCAGCACGGCCATTCGCCTCTCCTCTTCCGACTCGGCCCGGTCCACCGCACGCGGTGACCGGGCCTCATCGCCGTGTTTCTAGACCGCGTAGAAGCCCGAGGCCTGGACCTGGCCGGCCTGGTGGATCGTCGCGGCGGTCTGGATGTTGATACCGGTCTTCCGGATGGCCATGGCGAGGTTCTCGTTCGCCTTCAGGCACACCTGGTGGACGTTCTGGTAGCTCTCCTGGTCCACGCCGACCCAGTTGCCCGCGTTGAGGTTCGCGGTGTTGTTGGCGGTGAGCTCGGCGATGTTGGCGTCCGCGATGGCGGAGGCCTTGGCCAAGCTGGCCGAGGTGGCGTCGTAGCTCGCGTACGCGACTGTGATGCGTTCAGCGGAGGTCATGGTGGTATTCCTTCGATCGGATCTGCGGTCTAGACGACGTAGCCGGTGAACAGGCCGCCGGCGTCGCTGTCGGTGCTGGCGATGAGTCCGCCGTTACGGCCCAGCGCCTCGGCCACGGCCTCGAGCTTCTGCTGCTCGGCGTTGCACACGGCGATGAGCTCCTCCATGTGGGCGCTCGCCTTGTTCGCCGTGTCGCCGTTGTTCGCCGCGCGGTAGGCCTCGGCCGTGGTGCGCACGAACTTGATGTTCGCGAGCGTGGTCGCGGCCACGTCGTGGGTCTTCGCGGTACCCGCGGCGTGGGCAACCGTGTTCATGTCGTAGATCTGCGGGGGCATCGGAGCTCCTTCGGTTCAGAGATGGTCTTCGCGGGTCGAGCGCGTCGTGTGGATCAGCGTCCCTCCCCACTCGACGGGACGTCGACGGGAACGGACTCGTACTCGGGCACCGAGTCCTGGTAGACGGGCATCGCGGCGGTATCGGGTACGACGATGCGCTCGCGCTGCTTGCCCTTCGACCTCGCGACGGGAGCGGAGGTCCCCGTCGGCAGGATCGGGCGCAGCGGCTCCGCCTGGACGCGCGGAACGGGCGGGGGCGGCGGCGCGACGGTCAGGCCGTCGGTGGCCCAGTTCGCGGGCGCCGCGATCTGCGGCAACGCCGCGGTCCCGGTCTCCGCACGCAGTACGGAGGCGGACCGCGTCGGATGCTCGCCGCGCGACATCCGCTCCAACGCCGGCGAGCCCGGTCGCGCTCCGTAGTACCCGACGGTGCTGGTCCGGTTCTCGGCGTTCACGTTCGCGAGGAGCGCGCTCATCGGCTGGTAGACGACCCCACCGGCCGTGGCCCCTGCCGTCGGCGCCTGGCCCACCCCCAGGGACGAGACGCCCATGGCCGAGCCCGTGGCGACGGCACCCGCCCCGGCACTCGCGCCGGCGCCCGCCGCGCCGCCCAGTTGCTGCACCAGACTCTGACCGAGCTGTTGCCCAGTGGTCGGGCGCGCGACGCCGGTGTCCCTCGACTGGGATTCGGCGGTCCCCGCATTCGAAGCGGCCTGCTCGAAGCGCTGGGCGTTGACGATGGCGGTCTGTGCGAGCTTGGTCGCCGAGAAGACGCCGCCGGCCGTGCGCATCGCGAGCATGCTGGCGGTCGCCTGAGCGCCCTGTGCCGCCAGGGTCATCTTGGTGACGACGGCGTCACCAACGGAGGCGGCGCCCGCCGCCGCGGCCGGAATCGGCACGCCGATGGAGGTGGCCATCGGCTTCGGCGCGATGAACGGTTCGAAGGTCATGTTGGCGACGGAGTTCGCGAGGTACACCGCCATCATCGAGGCGTTCTGGGCCCACATCGCCGCGTACTGCGCCTCGTTGGCGGCGATCGCGGCGGTGTTCACGCCCAGGAAGTTGGTCGCGTTCAGCACCGCGTTGGTGATGTGGTTGAGGGCGATCTCGGGCAGCTGCGCCATGCCCGCCAACGCGGCGGAGTAGTCGGCAGCCTGCTTCGTGTGCCGGGTGGAGGCGAGGAGCGCCTGCGCGCGCAGAGCTTCGTTGTGCGCGAGGTACATCGCCACGTTGCGCGTCATCAGCGCGGTCTCGGGCGCCTGCCACGACGCGGCGAGGCGCGGCAGCAGCGACTGGAGGAAGACCGAGCGCGAACTGACCGACGCTGCTACCGAGGCCCAGGCCGCGGCTGCCGCCGTCGCGGGCGCGGGGCCCGCGCCCGACATGAGACGGCCGACGTTCACCTCTGGTGGCAGCGCTGGGAAGGTCACGACATCACGCTCGTGTCAGAACTGCACGGCGTTGTCGGCCATGATGTACGTCGAGGCGACCGCGGAGAGGCTGACCGCGTACTGCGCAACCTCGGCGTGGTCGATGATGGACGTGGCCAGGAAGTTCGCCGCATGCGCTGCCGAGCTGGTGGAGACCAGCAGAGAGACGTCGTCCGCCCCCGCCGGCACGACGGCACCGATGGCGCCCGCGGCACCACCGATCAAGCCGGAGGTGGTGGCGACATTAGCCATGACCTCGTTGGTTCCTGCCAAGAGTTGTATAGGCGCCACGTTCAGGCCCACCCGCTTATCCCCTTCAGATCGACTTTCGGATTGCAACTATTGCAGGCCGGTCCGCTCTCGTCAATCCCCGGGTGACCACAGTGTCGATCTCCGCACAGTCGCTCCGCGATCCCGAACACCGGGACAGCGCACCGGCACGCGGGCCGGCGACCCTACTTCGCGTCCTTGAGCACCAGGTAGCTCGCTGCCGCACCCTGCTGCGCCTGCCGGAGCGAGGATCCCTGCGCCCCCGAGACGTACCGTCCACGCGAGACGTAGCAGCCGTACACCCGCTCGGCGCGCCCGTAGAGATCGGCGACCTGGGAATGGCACGCCGAGTCCCGCACCCCGGGCACGCCGCCCTCGGAACGGAAGCTTCGCGCGGCGTTCGCACTCGAGCCCGTACCCGACTGCGCGACGAAGTCCGCCGCCCGGGAAGCGCTCGCCGCGCGGAGTACCTGATTGCGCCCCTCGTAACCGATCAGGTCGATCCCGTGGACCGCGTACACGTCCCGCGTACGGCTGATCTGACCGGAGCCGTTCATACGAAGCGTCCGAGGTGTGTAGTACCCCGATGTGTATTTGACCGGACCGTCTTCCACCGAGTCGATGCGCGTGAGCCGGAGGATCCCGTCCTTGTCCACGGGTTGCTGCAGCGCCTGCGCAGCGGTGAACGGAACCGTACCGAGTTTCGGTATCTGCCTGTCGAAGAAGGCCTCTGCCAGCCCTCTCACCCGGGCGTCGTCCGCGATGTTCGCGAAGACCGCCGCGAGAACGTACTCCTCGTGGTCCCACCAGACGGCCGGCCCCGCGCGGAAGGACTCGGGTTGCGGTCCCACGTGGGCCGCAGGGTACTTCGCCGGTGGCGTACCCACGATCGTCGGCGGAATGCCCTTCACACCCGCGAAAGCCGCAGCCGCGCCGGCGCTGTCCGTGTAGCGGAGAACGATCATCGTCGCCTGCGGTGCGTCGTCGCTGTTGGGATCCTCGGTAGCGGGCGCCAGCACACCCGATACGCGGCCGGGCTGCAACACGCTCCCCAACCGGGTTCCCATCATCCGCAGCATCGAGTTGGCATCGGGGAGGTTCGGGA
The DNA here is from genome assembly GCF_007858445.1 of Tsukamurella sputi. Lineage (GTDB taxonomy): Bacteria > Actinomycetota > Actinomycetes > Mycobacteriales > Mycobacteriaceae > Tsukamurella > Tsukamurella sputi. Next base: position 68,974 of record NZ_VIGV01000009.1, read on the forward strand.
ACAACCGGTACAGGCCCCAGTCGAACGTCGCGTCCAGGTCGGACGGCGTGACGACGTAGTCCCCCAGCGCGATGTTGCCCTGTACCGCCGCGTCATCGCCGACCCGCGGCGGGACGTCGCGCGGCACCGTCGTGAAGTTCCCGGTGTCGAGTACGACCTCGGCCGGCACCGCCTCCCCCGGCACCGTCGTCGAACACGCCGACAGTGCGAGCGCCATGACCAGCGCCACCGATGCACGAATGCTCGGTACGCCGGTCTCTGCCACGCCTATCCCCACAGGTCGTCGTCGGCGACGCCGTCGTCCCGTCGAACGCCGTTCCAGGCCACCTGCACGACGTCCGACGGCGCGCCGCGGCCGGGGTGGAACCGTCCGCGGCCGGGAATGCCGTACCGCTGACCGCGCTCGCCGCCGATGTTCACGTTGAACTTGTCCGCGGACAGCGCCAGCGCCATGGAGCTGTGCGTGTCGAGGAACTGGATCAGCGGATCGGAGCTGGCCTTGTACAGGTACTCGGAATCGTTGAGCACGATGATCACGTGGAAGCCGCGAATAACACCGTCGTTCATCAGCTTCACGGTCTGCGTGATCGGGTTCGTCCGGTCACCGCGCGCGACGACGGCGTCGTAGTCGTCGATGATCAGGAAGACCTCGGGACCGGTCCACCAGTCGCGCCGCGCGAGCGCGGCACTGTCGGCGGCGTCGGGGACGCGACGGTAGGTCACCTTCGCGGGGTCGGTCTCCCCGTCGCCCATCCATTCCACGAGCTTGTCCTGCCAGCGGCGCAGGAAGTCGTGGAGATCGGAGCCGTGCAGGCCGAGGTTCTTCGGGTTGGGGGCGAACGCACCGCGGTGCACGCGCTTCGGGTCGAGCAGGGCGATGGCACCGTCGTCGATCGTCGGGTACCGGCGACTGATCGCCTCGATGATCGTGTGCACGAACGCCGATCGCCCGGATCCGCTCTCGCCCACCACGTACATGTGGGCCTCCCGGCCGAAGTCCGCGACGGCGGGACCGGCATCGGTCTCGCGAACGCCGAAGGGCAAACGGACGCGCTCGCGCGCACTCGCCTCGGCCGGCAACACTGAGAACAGGTCGTCCTGGAGGATCACCTCGGGCAGGGCCAGCAGCTTCGGCGCCTCGGCCCCGGAGGTGTTGGCGCGGCGGATCCGCTCCACGACCTCCTCGATGCCGTCACTGAGGGTCTCGGGGGACGAGTCCCCGTCGGCGCGCGGCAGTGCCACCAGGGCCAGCAGGTCCCGATCGGTGGTGATCACGTGACCGGCCCTATCGGGAACCGCCTTGTTGCGCTGCGAATTCACGACGGACATGTCGTAGCTGGCCGTCGAGACCCGTCCCTCGATGATCGTGTGCATGTGGCTCGCGAGGCCGCGCAGAACGGTGTTGCGAGCCGTGGTGATGACGAAGTGGATGCCGTAGTTCAGGGCGCCCGATGCCAGCGCCTCCAGGACCGCCACCTCGTCCTCGAAGACCCCGCCCTCGGTGACCGCGGCGTCGAAGCCGTCGATCACGATGAAGGCGTCACCGAAGGCGTCCTCGGTGATCACCTCCGCCGCAGGATCGCTGCGCAGCCGCCGGTACTCGGCCATCGAGTTCACGCGGTACTTGCGGAAGAGCTTGACGCGGTGCTCGATCAGGTCGGACATCTGCGAGATGATCCGGTTGATCGCGTCCTCCTCGGACCGCGTCGCGATCCGCGAGACGTGCGGCAGGTCCTCGAGCCGCATCCAACCGCCGCCGGTGTAGTCCACGATGAAGAACTGCACCTGCTCCGGCGAGTGCGTCAACGCGAGCGAGGTCACCAGCGTCATCGCCGCGGTGGTCTTGCCCTTCTGCGGCGCGCCGTAGATCAGCACGTTGCCCTGGCCACCGGACAGGTCGAGCTCCCAGACCGGCTGCTGGTGCTTCGCCGGGTCGTCGAAGACGCCGAAGGGCGTCTTGAGGGTGGCCGGGGTGGTCACCTTCGGCGCGACCCACTCGTCCGCGCCGAGCGACGGGGCGAGGATGTCCAGGGTGGTGGAGGTGAGCTCCGGGAGCCAGGGCTTGTACGCCGGGCGCGCCGGAGCCTTCGTGAGCAGTTCCTTGACCACGGTGAAGACGGTGGGCGCTGCGAGGATCTCCTCCTCGGTGCGCACGATCTCCTCGTCCTCGACGATCTCCGCCTCGAGATCGGGGATGTCCACGCGTCGAGCCGTGAACCCGCGGGAGGACAGGTCGTCGGCGGTCGGCTGGACCACCTCGCGCACCACGGGCTCGGGTGCCGCCTCGGGCGCGAAGTAGGGCTTTCCGGTGAAGCCCGCGTAGAACCGGATGAGGTCGTCCTCGTGCAGGGTCTTGATCAGGCCGTTGCCGGGCTTGCCGGGCAGGTTCTTCGCGTCCGGTACGCCGATCACCGCACGGGAATCGCCGGCGGTGCCGGTACGAAGTGCGATGTGGTAGTGAATGTTCGACTCGAGACCGCGCGAGCGCGCCATCTCCGCGTTCTGCGAGGCGAGCAACAGGTGCACGCCCACGGACCGGCCCACGCGGCCGATCTGGCTGAAGATGTTCACGAATTCCGGCTTGGCCTCGAGGAGTTCGGTGTACTCGTCGATCAGGACGAGCAGCGCCGGCATCGGTTCGAGGTCGGGGCAGTGCCCGGACTCGCGCGCCTTCTCGTACTCCGTCAGGCCGATGATGTTGAACGACGGGTACCGTGCCGCGGCGCTGTCGAAGAGTTGCTGGCGCCGCTTGAGCTCGCCGGTGATGACCTCCATCATGCGGTCGACCATGCTCTCGGACTTCTCGAGGTTCGTGACCACGGCGGCGACGTGCGGGATGTCCTCCATGCCCTGATAGGTCGCGCCGCCCTTGAAGTCCACGAGCAGCAGGTTGAGCATCGACGGCGAGTGGAAGAGGCAGGCGTCGAGCACCAGGCAGCGGAGGAATTCGGACTTACCGGAACCCGACGTACCGATCATCTCGCCGTGGGGGCCGGTGCCGCCCTGGCTGGCCTCGCGCATGTTGAGGAAGATCCGCGTGCCGTCGGGTCCGAAGCCGATCGGGAAGTTGAGCCGGTGCGGGTCGTCGAAGCGCTTGATCCGCTGCCAGAAGTCGACCACGTCGATGGCGCCGGGATCGTCCACCTGCACGAGGCTGGCCCAGTCCCGCCCGGTGTCCTGGCGCTCCTTGGAGAGCAGGGAGGCGGTGGTCTCCAGCTCCCACCGCGCCAACTTGCGTGCGGTGGTGTGTGCGTCGATGAGATCGAGGTGGTCGGCGCGCGCGATCTCCTTCGGCGCCTCCAGCGGGAGGTCCGAATCCCAGCGGGTCACGATCCCCGTGGCGTCCACATCGAGCAGGACCGCGTGCGGGAAGGAGTCGATGACGCCGTCGGGCGGCGACATCAGGATCCAGGTGACGTCCGCCAGGGAGGCGATCGCCTGGTCCGTCATCCGCGCTCGTTCTGCGGATTCCACGATCACGACGGTGTGCCGGGTGCGTCCGGTCACCTCGGTCTCGGTGGTGAACGGACGGGAGTAGTCGACGATGCGATCGGCCTCGGCGGTGGGCTGCTCGTCGCCGCCCGCCAGTTCCTCGAGGAACTCCGTCCAGTTGCCGTAGATCATGCGGCGCGATCCGAGCGCGTCGATCAGGCTCGGGTGCTGCACCTGCGGAAGCCATTTCAGGTACTCCCAGCGGCCGCCGTCGGGGGTATCGGCCACGACGGCGATCCGCAGCCGGTCCGGCCCGTGCGTCACCGCGAGGTGGTTCAGCATCGCGCGGACCATCCCGGCGGACTTCTCGGGGTCGCCGCCCACCCCGAGGACGGGGAGATTGCGCAGCGTCAGCGCCAGTGGCATGTCCGCGATGGTCGAATGGGTGTGCAGGAACTTGACGGTCTCCGTCCACTGCACCGGGTCGAGGAACTCGCCGTCGGGCGCCTCGGGGGTGAGCAGTTTCGCCTTCGGCACGATCCGGCCACGCCCGTACCGCGCCGCGGTGAACCGGCTCTTGCGTTCCTGATCGCCACCGTTGACCTCCCACATCCGTTCCGTCCCGACGAGCGAGGCGGTCACGGCGGGGTCCGGGTAGGCGTGCGCGAGGGCGTCGAAGTAGTTGCGGCCCCGCGAGAGAGCCTTCTCCCGCGAGTTCCCGATCGAGCGGCTCGCCTGCTTCCGGTCGTGCAGCAGTTGCGCCTTCGATTTGCTTCCGCTGCCGCCGGGCCCGCCGCCCATGTAGGCGAACATGCCGAACAGCAACATCATCGGCATCAGCAGCATGACCGGGTTGAAGCCGCGGTTCATGCGGATCATCATGAACAGCATGCCGAGCACGGCGACCACCATGATCACCGGCATCATCACCGTGCGCCACTTACCGGGCGGATCGATCTCGTCGATGGTGTCCGGCGTCCGGACCTCCACCTCCTTCTTGACGACCCGGGGCTCCTTCTTCGGGTGGAGCGGGGGCTCGAAGACCTGCCTACTCACTTCTTCCCCTTCGGGTCGAACTTCGCGACGACGGGGTCCTCGGCGCCACCGTCGTGCTTGATGGATGCGCTGGCCTGCGAGAGGGTGGGCCCCTGCGCGAACAAGCTGATGATCGTCCAGGGCGCGGGCACGGGATCCCGCAGCCCGAGCGCCTTGGCGGAGGATCCCGCCTCGTTCGACCCCTGATCGTCGATGCCGTAACGGATTCCGGTGTCGGCGATCCAGAACTCGCCGCTGTGCTCCCGGGAGTCCGCGGCCGAGCCGGTGGCGTAGACATACCGGCCACTGTTCGCCGGCAGGTAGACGTCGTCGGCGATGGTTCCCGCGGAACCCGGCGCTCCGATGAGGGCGATCCGGGCGGCGCTCTGCGCTGCGGTCAGCGGGAGGGTGCCGGCCACGAGCACGCGCTGCTGGGCGGTCGGCGCGTCCCCGTCGTGTGACCAGGTCATGCACGTCACGGGGTCACTGGTCGCATCCTCGATGCGCACCTTCCCCGCGGGGAAGTGGTCGACGGCGATCCGCCCGCCCACCTTGGGCCACTGATTCGCCTTCGCCGCCTCGGTCTCCACCACGCCGCTCTTGACCGGCGAAACGGTCTGCAGGATGGACGCCGCGGTCTGGCTGATCTGCTGGATGCCGTCGGCCGCCACCACGTAGTAGGTCCAGCCACCGTCGACGGTGGGCACCCGCAGCGTGGTACCGACGAGGAGCTTCTCCGTGTTCGGGAACCGCACGGGCTTACCGAGATCGGTGATCGGCGGGACGTCGACGGGCTCGCGCGCTGCGAGTGCGTTGAACAACCCCGGGGACATGGGGATCACGCGCTGGTCGATCCTGATGCCCAGCGCCTCGCGGATCGCCGAGTTGCTCAGGTCCAGCCGCGAGCGCGCGACCACCCCGTGATCCTGGTAGACGAGCCAGGTCTGGTTGTCGAAGGCCACGACGCGCGCCCGATCACCGGTCAGCTCGTCGGTGCCGTCGGCGGGCGTGAGCCCGCCGCCGATGACGGTGACCTTGACCGCCGCCGTCGCCGTGGTCGGCAGGCCCGTGCCCGGGTCCAGCGGCACCGCCGACCCCGTGGCAGTGGTGTCGCACACCGCCCACTGCGAGAGCCTGTCGGTGGAGTTGCGGATCACCGTCGGGGCATACGGAATACCGACCATGGGTCCGCGGGGGAGCTTCTCGATCTCCGAGGACTTCGCCTGCACCGGCCGGGCCGGGGAGCCGATGATGAGCTGGCCGGAGACCACGTTGGGGATCGGGTTCAGCGTGTCGCCCACCCGCACGTACAACGCACCGGTCTGCGAGTCCTGGATGATGTCGCCGTCGCCCACCTTCCCCGACGGGAAGATCACGGCCCCGATCACGCAGCCGAGCACCGCGACCAACCCGACGGCGAGCGCCATGTACAGGGGCGAACCCTGGTACTTCTTGACGTCGTCGATCCACCGGGTGTCCCGCCGGACCAGCGCCTCTTCGTTCCGCCGCTGCAGGTACGCCTCGCCCGACTTCTGGTACTTCGACGTCAGGCGGAACCCTCGGACCCGTTCCTGCAGACCCGACTTCGGATTCTGCGGATCGGAATTGATCTCAGCCATTCGCCTTCGCCCGCCAGTTCGACTCCAACAGATTCCACTCGGCCCACGGGAAGTTCGGCGACACCCGCAGCGTCTCCTCGTAGGCCAGCCGCACGTCCTCGAGTTCGAGCGTGCGCAACAGCGCCCGCTTCTCCTCCGAGGAGAGGCCCGAGCGGTCGATACCGCTGACCCGGAAGTCGCGGAAGCCGCGCGCGGAGGAGATGACGGTGCGCATGAACCGGGCGTTCGACATCAGGTCGATGCCACTGCACAGGCGCCCCTTGAGATCGAGGGCGCTCACCTCGGCGAGCCGGTCGTTGTGCGATTCCAGGTACTCGCGCACGCCCTCGCCCAGTTCCTCGCGGTTCTTCGCCGCGACGGACTCGGCGATCGCCACGAGTTCCTCGGGGGTGAAGGAACTGAACGAGATGCGCGTCGGGAAGCGGAGCGGAAGGCCGGCGTTCACCTGGAGCAAGCGGTTCATGTCGTCGTCGTAGCCTGCGAGCACCACGACGACCTTCTCCCGCAGCGGCCGGTCGCCCTCGTTCTCGATCCGGGCGAGCAGCGCTTCGAGCGCCTCTCGGCCGAACCGCGACGCCTGGTCCTCGCCGTCACCGGCGACGAGCCCGTAGGCCTCGTCGAGGAAGAACAGTCCGCCGCGGGCCTCGTCGATGAGCTTGTTCGTGCGGATACCCGCCTGGCCCACGTATCCCGTCATCATGTCGCTCGGCTGGTGCTCGTACACCTCGGGCCTGGCGATCACGCCGAGGCCGTAGTACAACTTCGCGAGAATCCGGACGCCCGTGGTCTTACCCGTGCCGGGCGGGCCCGTGATGATCGCGGAGAGGCGCATCTCCTCCTCGCTGTACTCCTCGCCCAGTTCCTCACTGAGTTGCTTGCGCTCGCGGTCCATCTCGACCTTGGACGCGAGGCGGCGGATCTGGGACTTCACGTCCGGGCTGCCCACCAGAGCGTCCAGTTCACGCCAGGCGTCGGCGAGCACCACGTCGCGCTGCCGGTCGAGACTCTCCTGCTCGATCTCCAGGGCGGTGGTCCCCGACGCCGGGTCCCAGGGATCGGTGCGCGTGCTCATCGATTGCGCGGTGACGACTTCGAGGAAACCGCCGGCGGCCGCGTGGTCGAGGTCGGCACGCGAGGAGATCCACGCCCGCGCATCGCGTAGGAGCTTCGCCGCGCCGTCCTCGTCGCCCGTCGCACGGAGCGCGTAGGCCTGGGTGACGATGAGGCTGGCCTGCACCAGTTTGAACTCCTCGGAGGCGAGCGCCGTCCTGGTCGCCGAGAGTGCCTGCTGCGCGTCACCCGTACCGACGAGTGCGCGCGCCGTCAGCGCCGTGACACCGAGCTGCCAGAAGCGGACGGCACCGTCGGTCTCCGCAGACACCCAGAGGGGCTCGCGACTGTCGGCCACCGTCGAGAGCACCTCGGGCCAGCGGTGCGCGAGCCCGAGCAGGCAGAGCCACAGGTATCGCAGGTAGTTCCGCTGAGCCGGCGAGTCGTGGCTCACCTCGCGCTGGAGCTTCGTCAGTTCCTCGGCCGCCTCGGCGAGGTGACCCGCCTGCGCCAGGATGACGGCGGCGCCCGCGCGTGCGTACAGCACGTCGGTCACCGGCATGCCGAGTTCGACGACGCCCATGTGCACCGGGATCTTCAGCCCCAGGGCACCCTCGGCGGGGTCCACCACCATGCCGTTGCGGCGCAACTCCGCTCCGAACGTGCGAGCCGAGGCGAGCAGCCCCCGCGCGGCGGCGGGATCGGAGAGCTGACTGCGATCGACCGCCATCAATCCGATCCACGCGTCGCACATGGTGGGGTCGGCTTCGACGGCCAAGCGGAAGGCCTGAGCCGGTTCGCGGGTATCGGTTCGTGCAGCGAGAGATCGCAGCCCGAGCGAGAAGTACCGCTGGGCAGTGGGGTTCGAGGTCGTCATCGTGATTGTGCGGAGTCCTGATCCTGGCTCGAGAGGAAGCGGGCGAAGGTCCACGCGTACACGGCCGACTCGATGTCGCTGTACGCCGCGGCCAGCGTGGCGACGACGATCGCCCGTTCCATCAAACGGTCGCGCAGCCGGGTCGCCTCCGGAGCGGGCGCCGTCAGATCCTCCGGCGACGCCGGGGTCCGATCGAGCCCCAGCACGTCGGCGAGCGCCCGTTCGTCGGTGTGCAGCTGCTCGAGCACCGCAGGCGGCACCGCGGCACCGTCGTCCAGGAAGCACCGCGCGTCGATGCGCGCCGCCTCGATCCCGATGGCGTGTTCCGGCGCGATGGGCTGCGTCTCGAGATCCCGGATCAGGGCACGAGCCTGACGTCGTGCCTGTTCGGGATCGAGCGCACGGATCTGCTGCAGCCGCGCTGGCGACACCGCCGCCTCGAACCGGCTGCGTCCACCGGGGAGTACGGCACCCGGGCGGCGGACGCCCACCATGTTCTCCTCGCCCACGACGGAGCTGTACGCACGGCTCGGATGGGTCGTCGCGACGGCGGTCAGGGTGAATCCGTTCCGCTCCGCGTACTCGACCAGTTGACGGACCGGATCGTCGATGGACGCCCAGCGGTAGCCGTTGGGGATGTTCCACAAGACGCGCACGCCGGCGGGGATCACCACGCCGGGTGGCAGCCATCCTGCATCCGAGGTGGTGACGGCCATGACCGTCTCCTCCTCCTTGACGAGTAGTCCCGCAGCCCAGTGGAGTCCGGATTCCGGTCCGTGGGGTCCGCCGCTGAGCGAGCCGAGGATCGAGGCCGCCGCATCGTGGACCTGCTGCACCTCCGGCGACTTCTTCCGGAGTACGAGGGGTTCTGTGCGCCCGAGAATGGCCGGCCCTGTCGCGAGTACCGGAGCCGTGCGAGCGGGACGCGACTGCGCTCGCGCGGCCACTGCGGCCGATACGGCAGGTCCGGCCGCGGGTGTGTGCTCGCCCTTGAGGAGATCCGAGAACTTGATCACCCCGGACTTCTTCACGGGCGCGGTTGCGGGTGCGGGTGCGGCCGCGGTGGGTTCGGGCGCCGAGCTCTCCGGCTCGCGTTCCGCCTGGGTCCCTTCGTCAGTGGATTCGACGACGTCGGGTTCGTCCAGCGCGCCGGACGCGGCCTCGTCCGCCTCTGCGGCTGCAGGCTCCTCCTCCGCCGGCTCCGCGAGCGCGGCCGCAGTCTCGTCCGCGTCGGACTCGTCGACGGCGACCCCATCGTCGCTGCCCGCTTCCGCTTCCGCTTCCGCTTCCGCTTCCGCTTCCGCTTCCGCTTCCGCTTCCGCTTCCGCTTCCGCTTCCGAGGCAGTCTCGCCCGCGGCGGCCGATTCGTCGAGCGCGCCATCCACGTCGATCTCGGCGGGCTCGAGCTCCGTCACGGCATCACCGGACGACTCCGCATCACCGTCCAGGACGGAGTCGGCGACGACATCGTCGGCCTCGGTGTCGATCTCGTCGTCCGCGAAGTCCACGTCGGCCGAAAGGCCCTCGTCGTCGATGTCGACCATGCCGTCGTCCTCATCGATGTCGCCGAGGTCATCGATATCGGCGGCCGAGTCGTCTCCGGTCCCGACCGCATCGTCCTCGGCCTCGCCGTCCGGTTCGCCATCGGGAACGGGGTCCACGGGCTGCGCGTCTTGGGACCGCTCGTCGTCGGAGTTCTCGACGACCGCGGGTTCCGCGGGCACCGTCGGCACCGCGCCGGGGCTGGACCACGCGCCTCCGGGCACCCGCCCGAAGGAGAGGCCACCGGCCACCACGGCGTCGAGCGGCTCAGCCTCTCCCACCGATTCCCGGTGTTCAGGTCGAACCGCCTCATCTCCGAGGGCAATGGCGGTGCCGGCCTCGCTCTCCGCCGCCGCCTGGTCGTCGTCGACGGAGACGTCCTCGACCGGAATCGGGACGAAGCCGGCCGGTGCGGCGACGGGGATCGGCCCGCTCACGGCCTCACGCTCCCCTGCCTCGCCGGCGCCGGGGGTGCGACCGAAGGTGAATCCGTTGAACACCGGCTGCGGAACCACCGGCACCGCCGCATCGACCGGTGGACTCACGGACGGAGCTCGACCGAGTCCGAAGAAGCCGTCGGCGAGCACAGGAGCGTCGTCCTCGACCACATCAGCGGGTGTCTCCGAGGTCTCGGCTTCGGAGGTCACGCATTCCTCGGTGTCGTCCGTGTCGTCGACCGTCGCGTCAGCTGCCACCGGGTGGTCGGCGTCCACGCTGTCGTACTCCACCGGGCCCTCGGCGCGGGCTACAGGATTCTTCGGCATGCGGCCGAACCCCATGAAACCGAGATCCATCGGGGCTTCGTCGACCGAGTTCGCGAACGCGTCCTGCGCGGCAGCGGCGGCGGCCTCCGGGCTCGCCGCTTCCGGCTCGACGATCGCCCGCTCGTTGGTCTCGACGGGGTCGCGAACCGTCTCATGGCCGTTCGAGTCGGCGTGGCCGTTCACGACGGTGTGTCCGTTCGTCTCGGCGTGGCCGTTCGTGGAACGCCCGTTGACCGGCGCGTGCCCGTTCTGCTCGCCGCGGGTGTTCCGCACCGCGTAGCCGTTGCGGGCGTGGCCGTTCCGTGCCACGCGACCGTTGCGCTCACTGGCCTCGACGCTCGTGCCGGGAACGCGACCGAAGGCCATGAACCCGCTGACCAGGCCGACGGCCGGCTTCTCCTTCGTGGCCCCCGTCTCGGGCGTGACCATCTTCTCTGCCACCTCGACGGCCCGGGCCCGAGCGGTGGCGATCAGCTCGGCGACGCGATCGGCCGGATCGATGCCGGCCTGCGCGGACTGCCGCTCCGCCGCCTCGATCTCCGCCTCGACCTGGTACACGATCTCGGACTGCTCCAGGTTCACCTGCTGCAGGCTGCGCGCCAGTTCACCGAGCGCGTGCGAGACGTGGACCAGGGATTCGCCGACCCGGACGATGCCGATGAAGCCCTGCGCCCACTTCCCGGTCTCGGTCTCGAGGAACTCCGACACCTCGACTTCACCGAGTTGGGCGGTCGCAGTGGTTCCCTCGCTCGCCACCCTGAAGGCGTACGACGACGCCTGCGCTGCGGACAGCGCCCGCGACGCCAGGTCGTCGGGAGTCACTTCGTCCTCCCAGATCCCTTCGAGGAGGACGTCGGCGTGGGGGGTATCAGGGCGATCGATCACTTCGACACCTCACTTCAGGCCGAGCGCGACGCGGCGGTGGACGACGTGATCACGACGCGACCCCCATGGCCGACGGGGCCTGCACCCACAGCGACGAGCGACTACCGGAGGTGTCCTCGGACGGACGTTCGCTGCGGCGTCGCATCGCGAGCGCTTCCGCGGCCTCGAGCTCGGGAATGACGCCATCGATGAGTTCGTCGATGGTCTCGACGATCCGCTCACCGTGCGCACTGGTACTTCCCACCGAGGAGCTGATCGACTTCACGGTCGAACGCAACTGCGCCGTGGCGATGGCCGCGCGCGCCTCGATGGCGCGGGCACCCGCGCTTTGGCCGAGGTTCGCACCGCTGTCCTTGTCGGAGCTCAATGCCACCCTCCCGTCCTGCCCAGCCAGACGGCACACACGTACCGACTGTATTCGTTGTCGCAAAAGAATGTACCACTCCTGTTGCAACCGCACTCGCTCGAAGGTCTCCTTGTGGAGTCGCAAGACTTCCAGGTCAGGCCACACAGGATCACGATCGACAATTCCGGTTGTCGGTCACGTTGTGCACGGTCGCGAGGCGTAGCGATCCATGACGACGCGCCGCGGCCGTACCGGCCCGGTCGCCGTTACCGGACTCGCGAACGAATCCCCTGAGTCACACCCACGGAACGAACGTCAGCGCAGGTAGCCGCTCGATTCGCCGCCCCGCTCATGAACCGGCGCACCCACAGCCACCGGCGACCCAGCAATCTTCGTGAGCATTCATATCGATCACCGGAATTCAATGTCGTAATTCCGCCCCCGGAGCGCGATAGCGCACCCCGCAGAATCATCGGACCGGTTCCCCGCACCGCTTGTGCAAAACTGTCCGCTATGCGGGGATTCGTACGGGGTGGGTGTTCGACGGTAGCGGTGCTGCTCGCCGTCAGCGGCTGCGCGACGACGGTCGACGGCACCGCCGCACCGGATCCGAGTGCCGCGGTCCGGCTCGATCCGGGCGGCTATCCGACGAAGCCGCGCGCTGTTCCCGAGAGGACGAACGCGAACGACCGGCGGGTACAAGCCAGCTACGAACTCTCCGGGGGCCTGGTCGCACCGCCCGAGCTCGACAAGACCTTCAACTGGGCCGCAGCATCGACGACGCCGGTCCTGCCCTCGACGGTCGCACTCGGACTGGCCTTCGGGCTCCCGCTCATCCCGGCTCTGTCGCAGAACGAGAGCTTCGTCGGAGGCGCCGTGTCGGCATGGCAGACGACCCAGATCGAACGCGCGAACGCCGATACCGCCCGTATGACGACCGCCGTCATCCGATATCGAACCGCCGACAACGCCGCAGCGGCCGCGCGCGCGATCCGGGCGGAGTTCGCGTCCAACCAGAGGTCGCCGATCCCGGAGCACCCCGACGCTTTCCTGGGGACGAGCCTGTCGAACCTCGACCTGACCAAGGTCTGGTGGACGCCCTACCAGGACTACCTGCTCGTGGTCGGGCTCGGCAACACCGCCGATGCCACGGCGGCCTCCCTGGCGAAGTCGTGGCTGGACCGGCAGACCACCACACTCCGCACGCCCACCATGTCACCGGACCAGCTACTGACGCTTCCGCCGGACCGCGACGGGATCATGTCACTGACCCTCCCGGACGTGATCCGGGCGAGCGACGGGACGCAGCTGGCTCTGGGCTACCTCACGCCGCAGGCCTGGGCGAATGCCGCCACCGACGACTGGAACGCCACGAAGACGCTCCTCGACCGAGCCGGCGCCGACCTCATCGGCACGGCAGGCTCGACGGTGACCCGCACCTGGAGTGCCGCCAGCGCGCGCTACCTCGCCGACGCCTATCGGACGGGAGAGGAGGGCAGCGACGGCAGCGCGACCGAAGTCGCGTCCGTCGGCGGCGTCCCGGAATCCCGATGCGTCAGCCTCGTCACCCGCGCGAACGGCGAGCCGCGACGAGCCTACCGATGCACTTTCACATCGGGCCGCTACTACGTGACGACGGATGCCGTGGGCACCCTCGATCAGGCACACCAGCAGGTGGCTGCGAGCTACCTGATGGTCAAGGACGCCAAGTGATCCGGAGCGATCAGGCGGTCGCGCGGGAGACGGCACCCAGCGGGTCGGTGTAGACACCGTCGAGCGCGGCGGCGCCGGCGGCCTGCTGCTGGACGCGGCCACCCGCACCACTCACCCGGACGGCCCGTCCGGGCTCGGCCGACGTGGCCTTCAGTGCGGCGGCGACGTGGGGCAGGATCGCGGTGTGGTCGGTGAACGCCTGGCCACCCAGGATCAGCCGGTCCGGATTGAAGATGTCGGCCACGAGCGCGGCCGCTTCACCCAGCACCCGACCGCGCTCTGCGACGATCGCGCGCGCCTTCTCGTTCCCGCCGTCGGCCAGCTTGTGCAGATCGGCGATGGTGCGCACCGAGAGCTTCTGCGCGCGGGCGGCATCCACGACGGCAGTGTCGGTGACGGCGTCCTCGAGGCGACCGGTGCGCTTCGGGTCGAGCAACTCGACATTGCGGGTCGGCAGGTGACCGATGGTGTGCGGGCCCGACTTCGGCGAGTGCACCGCGCCGTGCAGCGCCAGCGCGACACCCACGGTCTCGCGACCGTAGAAGTACAGCGTGGAGCCCTGCGACTCGTACTCCTCGGACAGGTGCAGCTCGGCGGCGGCCATCGCCTCGACGTGCGGCGCCACCGTGACCGGCAGGCCGATCGCACCCGAAAGACGTTCGCCCAGAGCGACATCCTTCCAACCGAGACGGGGATGATCGGCCACCACACCGCGATCGTCGACCCGGCCGCCGATGGCGATGCCGGCCCCAAGAACAGTACGGCCGTCCCAGCGCGCCAGGAATCGCCGCGCGCTGGTGGCGATCACGGACAGCACCTCGCCGGGCTCGCCGCTCTCGGGCGTGGGGATCTGGATGGCGCCGATCACCTTGCCGGCGACATCGTGCATCGTCACGGTGCTGACCCGGAACCCGATGTGGATGCCCAGCGCGAGCGGCCCGTTCGGGTCCACCTCGAGCGGCAGGCGCGGGCGGCCGACGACGCCGCTCGCGGCGCGGTCCGCGCGCTCACGCACGAGGCCGGCCTCGATCAGGGCCGTCACCTGGCGGTTCACAGTGGCGGCGGAGAGCTGGGTCTCGCGGACGATCTCATCGCGCAGTACCAGGCCCCCGCGACGGATCACGCGCAGCACGGCGGCGGCGGGCTTCTCCGAGACGCGGAGCTGCGGGGCGAAAACCCGTGCGGGCGAAGCGGTGCGGACCGGGCGCTCCACTGCCGCCGGGCGCGCCAGCGGGTTGCGCGGCCGCGCGGTCCGGGCCTGCGCGGGGCGGGCCGAAGCGGGGGAAACGGGGGGAAGATCAACGACGGTCATGGTTCCTCGTAGGTGTGCGTACGCCGCGACCTGCGGGGATCTACCCCGGGCGTCGGCGTGAAGATGGAGTTGTCGAAAGACTCGACCCGTCAGAGGGGTCGGCGGGAGTTGCGAGCGGAACGCTCAGCAGCAACACATTCGACAGTGCACGCGAACCATGGGGAGACGGCAGCCCAGCGCGACGGTCTCATAACCGACGCGCAGATGGGCCTCAAGACTCCCGGACATGACTTGAAAGTAGCACCCCCTGTACCTCGCCGCACAAGCACCGCGGCCCACAGTGGGATGCACATCACATTCCATGCCGAGGAAAACCGGGTGCGGAACGCACGCATCCCCCTCTACACTCGTCGCCATGCTGTCCTGAGACGTCCCCCGGCCCCGCCGCCCTTTCGCATCCGGTCTCCCGTGTGCCGCGGCTCCCTCCACGGACCTCAAGGAGCATTCATGGCTACTTCTCTCGCTGTCTCCGCACTCTCCCTGCGCTGGCCCGACGGCACGGAAGTCTTCGACGACCTGAGCTTCACCATCCCCGCCGGACGCGCCGCGCTGGTGGGCGCCAACGGCGCCGGTAAGAGCACCCTGCTACGCATCCTCGCAGGTCGGATCACCCCCACCTCGGGTTCCGTGCGCGGCACGGGCGTCGTCGGCTACGTCCCGCAGCACCCGCAGGCGCGTCCCGAGGACACTCTCGCCGACGGGCTGGGTATCGGCGGCACCGTCGCCGCACTGCGCCGCATCGAAGGCGGCTCGGCCGAGCCCGAGGACTTCGAGGCCGTCGGCGACGACTGGGACGTCGAGGAGCGCGCGACCGCCGTCCTCGATGGGTTGGGCCTGCGACTCGGGGGGCTGGACCGCACCGTCGGAACCCTGTCCGGGGGCGAGGCGACCCTGCTCGCCATCGCCGGACAGTTGCTACGCCGGCCAGACACCCTGCTGCTCGATGAACCGACCAACAACCTCGACGAACGGGCCCGTGGCCTGCTCACCGAGGCGTTGGAGCGCTTCGGCGGCACGGCCGTGGTGGTCAGCCACGACCTGACGTTGCTCGAGCGGATGGACTCGACGGTGGAGCTGTACCGCGGCTCCGTCCGCGTCTTCGGCGGCCCGTACTCGCACTACCGCGAGGTGCTCGACGCCGAGCAGGCCGCCGCGGAACAGGCCGTGACCTCGGCGAAGGTCGATCTCAAGGCACAGCGTCGGGACCTCGTCGAGGCGCAGGTCAAGCTCGACCGTCGCGCGCGGTTCGCCGCGAAGGCCGAGGCCGAGAAACGAGTGCCGAAGATCGTCGCGGGTCTGCGCAAGAACGCCGCGGAGGTCTCCGCCGGCAAACACCGGGGCCTGCACGAGGACCGCGTCGATTCGGCCCGGGACGCCCTGGACGCCGCGAAGGAGGGCGTCCGCGACGACCGCTCCGTCCGCATCGCCATGCCGGAGCCCGGCCCGGGCCTGCACCGTCTCCAGCTCGACGACGGGCCGCTACAGGTCGTGGGGCCGGAGCGGATCGCGCTCGTCGGCCCCAACGGGGCCGGCAAGACGACGGTGCTGCGCCGCGCCATCGCCGCCGCCCGGGCCGCGGAGCCGCCGACGGTGATCGGCTACGTCCCGCAGGACGTCCGGTTCGGGGCCGCCGAGGAGGGCACGCTGCTCGACGCGGTCCGCGACGCCCATCCGGATCTTGACGCCCAGCACGCATACGCCGCGCTGGCGCGGATGTTGTTCCGAGGGCGGCAGTCGGAGCGGATCGTGAACACGCTCAGTGGTGGGGAGCGCTTGCGGCTCGCGCTGGCGATCGCCCTGCTCGGCGAGCCGGCGCCATCACTCCTGGCGCTGGACGAACCGACCAACAACCTGGACGTACCGTCGGTGGAACTGCTGGTGGAAGCGTTGAAGTCCTGGGAGGGCGCACTGGTGGTGGTCTCCCACGACCGCGCCTTCCTCGATCTGCTGAACCTGACGCGGCACGTCGAGATCACCCGCTGATCACTCGGAGAATCGGGCGATTTCGGCGTGGCGCCGCTATATGCGAGCGCCACGCCGAAATCGACGGGATCCTCGACAACCGGGGCTCGATAAGCTGCGCGGATGGATCGTGGGACGGTGGTGCGCGGGGCGATCGCCAACAGCGTGCTTGAGGGGTGGGCGCCCACGCCCCTGGACGCGGAACGGCTCATCGCACTGGCGGCGGACTCCGTCACGCTGGACGAATACGTCGCCGCCGCGATCGACCGCGCTCTGGCCGGCGCCGAGATCGGCCCGCCGGACTGCATCGAGGTACCGCTCGACTTCCCCGACACGTTCTATCCGGGCACGCGAACACTCCTCAACCGCTTCGGGATTCGCAACGCGGGCGCCCTGCAGCAGCTCGAGTTCGAGATCGGCACTGCCCGCCAGTTCGGCATTGAGGCCGGGCACATCGACGTGCCGGCCACCTTCAACGGTGTGCATCTCATCGGGATCCATCGCGCCCTGTTCGGCGACGTCTACCCGTGGGCGGGCGTCTACCGCCGGTACGACATGGACCTGCGGCACCAGACCTTCCGAGCCGCGTGGATCGAGCGGTACCTCGACGACGCCGCCGCGATCCTCCACAAGCCCGTCGACCACATGAGCCGCAGAGGCTACGCTCACCACCTCGCCGAGGCCTACGCGTACCTGAACTGCGCGCACCCGTTCCGCGAGGGCAACGGTCGCGCATCGAAGACGCTGCTACAGCTCCTGGCGGCGCGGCACGGGTACCGGCTCGACTTCGCCTCGGTGACGAAGAAGCAGTGGGACAGCGCCTCCCGGCGGTCCGCTCCCGACTACGGGCACTACCGCCCCGACGCACACGCCCTGTTCCGCGTCTTCGGCACGATCACACAGCCGATCGGTCAGAGTCGGTAACCCTCGAGTCCCAGCCAGCCCGCCATCTCGGCGACGGTCTGCTCCAACGCGGCTTCGGACGCAGCGTCGCGACCGCCGGGCTCCCACGACGTGGAGTGCACGAGCAGTTCCCCCGCCGCCCGGTCGGCCTTGACATCGCACCGCGCGACGATCCGGTCGCCGAACAGGAAGGGCAGCACGTAGTAGCCGTGCACCCGCTTCTCCTTCGGTGTGTAGATCTCGATCCGGTAGAAGAAGTCGAACAGTGCCTCCGCGCGCTCGCGCTGCCAGACCACCGGGTCGAAGGGCGAGAGCAGCGCACGCGCTGCGACCGCGCGGGGACGCTTGGCCTCCGCGTGAAGGTAGACGGTGCCAGGCCACCAATCGGCCTCCACCGGAACGAGTTCGCCTGACGCCACGAGTTTCTCGACGGCGGGGGTGGCCTGCGCGGAGGACAACCGGAAGTAGTCGCGCAGGCATCGCAGCGTCCCGATGCCGTGCGCCTTCGCCGACTGCCGCATCAGCTCGACGTACGCGTCCTCGTCGGACACCTCGCGTTCGGCGATCTCCCCCAGCACCGCGGACGTGGGTGCGTAGAGCCGCTCGAACTGGCTGGTGCGGCCGGCGCTGGTGACCTCGCCGGCATGGAAAAGCACTTCGAGCCCCTCCTTCACCGACGACCAGTTCCAGCCCCAGTGCGTCTTCTCCACCACCTGGTCGTGCTCCAGGTGCGCCTCCAGCGCGCGGGCGGTGAGCGGCGGCAGCGCCGCCAGCTCGGAGCGCAGCCGGTCCAGCTGGCCGGGGTTGCGGGACTCGTAGCTCGCGAAGCGTTGCGTCACCCGGTCCGCGGTCCGACGGTGCCGCAGCAGCGGCCAGGTCTCGGGCGGGACCAGCGATGCCTCGTGCGCCCAGGCCTCGACGAGCCGGCGCGGCGCCTTGTCGCGGGCGCGGTCGAGTAGCGCGGTGTCGTAGTCGCCGAGTCGCGCGAAGACCGGGAGGTACTGGCTGCGCGTGACCACGTTGACGCTATCGATCTGGATGAGTTTCAGGCGGTCGATGGTCTTCTGGACCTGCCGCATCGTGGGTGTCGACGAACCCGCGAAGCCGGATTCGAAGCCCTGGGCCGCGAGCGCGATCCGGCGCGCCTGGGGCTGCGTGATCCTCATGCGCTCGGCGCGCCCGCCAGCCGCGGGAAGAGGTACTGCTCGAGCATCGGTGCGATGGTCACCTCGCCGTGGTCCGCGGGGTCCAGCCAGCGGGCCTCGGCGATCTCCGCTGCGGCCCGCGGCTCCACGCGGAGCTCGGTGGCGAAGACCGTGGACTCGATGTCGGTGTTCGCCTCGTTCGCGGCGGGCCCGCGCCAGGACACGAGGTGCGTGAGGTCGTCCGTCGTCAGCACGACGCCGAGTTCCTCGTCGATCTCGCGGACCGCGCAGTCGATCGCGGCCTCCCCCGGCTCCAGCTTGCCGCCGGGCAGCATGAACGCGTCGGTCCCGCGTTTGCGCACCGTCAGAACCCGTCCGGCTTCGTCCCGGAAACACACCGCCGCCACCGTCAGCACGTCCATACGGTCACCCTAGCGAGGGCCACCGACACGTTCGCCTCAGCACTCCGGCACGTTCACGGCGAGACCGCCGAGGGATGTCTCTTTGTACTTCGACAACATGTCGGCACCGGTCTGGCGCATGGTCTCGATGGCCTGATCCAGCGAGACGCGGTGCGTCCCGTCGCCGTGCAGGGCGATGCGCGCGGCGTTGACTGCCTTCACGGAGGCGATGGCGTTGCGCTCGATGCACGGGATCTGCACGAGCCCGCCGATCGGGTCGCAGGTCAGGCCCAGGTTGTGCTCGATCCCGATCTCGGCGGCGTTCTCCACCTGCGCGGGCGTGGCGCCCATGACCTGCGCGAGCGCGCCCGCGGCCATGGAGCACGCGGAGCCCACCTCGCCCTGGCAGCCCACCTCGGCGCCGGAGATGGAGGCCCGCCGCTTGTAGAGCACCGCGATCGCGGCCGCCGTGAGCAGGTAGTCGCACACCACCTGCTCGCGACGCGCGGCCAGCGACGACCGGAACTTCAACGCGTAGTACAGCACCGCCGGCACGATCCCGGCCGCGCCGTTCGTCGGCGCGGTCACGATCCGGCCGCCGCACGCGTTCTCCTCGTTCACGGCCATGGCCGCCACGTTGAGCCAGTCCATGGCGTCGGCACCGTCGGACTCGACGAGCCTGCGGTACAGCCCCGGCGCGCGCCGCTTGACCCCCAGCCCGCCCGGGAGCATGCCCTCGGCGCGGAAGCCCCGCTCGATGCACGCCTCCATGACCTCCCAGATGTGCAGCAGCCCGGCACGTACCTCGTGCTCCGCCACGTGCTCGTCCTCGCCCGTACGGGCCCGACGGAGTGCGATCTCGTTCTCCAGCATGAGCTCGGGCACGGTTCGACCGGTGCGCGGGCAGGTCTCCAGCAGCGAAGCAGCGGTGTCGAAGTCGTGGGGAACGCCGGGGCTGCCGGCCAGCGGATTCACCGTCTCGGCACCGGACTCCCGCTCGACGAAGCCGCCGCCCACGGAGTAGTAGACGGCCTCGTGCTCGCCACCGTCGGCGAGCTCGGCGCGGAAGCGGATCCCGTTGGTGTGCCGCGGCAGCACCGTCAGTGGGTGCAGCACGATCTGCTCGGCACACAGCGGGACCTCGTCGCGCCCGGCGAAGAGCACCGTCCGGGTGGCCTCGATCTCGGCTCCGCGCTTCTCGACGTACTCGGGATCGACGGTCTCCGGCCGGTTGCCCTCGAGCCCCAGAAGCACGGCCGCGAAGGTGCCGTGCCCGCGCCCCGTGGCGGCGAGCGAGCCGTACAGGTCGACGTGCACGGCGCGCACCGTCGACGGGAAGGACCGCAGCTCGTCGGCGAAATCCGCACCCGCGCGCATGGGCCCGACGGTGTGCGAACTCGACGGGCCGATGCCCACCGAGAACAGCTCGAACACACTGATCGTCACCCCTCCAGCCTATGCCCCATACAGTGGTCTCATGGGCGACGCCGAAGATCTGGACATCGACGCTCTGCTTCTCCCGGGCAAACGCAAGTACACCTTCCGTCAGCTCGCCGAGCAGGGCGGCATGGACGTGGAGGACCTGCGCGTCTGGTGGACGTCGGCAGGTTTCGCTGACCTGCGCGACGACGACCAGAAGGCGTTCACGCGGGACGACGTGGCGATCGTCAAGGACCTCGCCGACCTGTTCTCGACCGACGCCGTCGATCGCGAGGCCGTCGTGCCCGGCGCGCAGTCGCTGGGCCAGGCGATGTACCGGCTCGCCGAGTGGCAGGCCGGCATCGTCAAGACCTATCTCGACCACGCGCACGAAGCGGGCGCGAAGGATCCGTCGGCCGGGGTGGCTCAGCTCATCGACAAGATGGAGAACCTGCAGGCGCACGTCTGGCGACGGCACCTGTCCACGGCCACCCAGCGCCTGGTCACGTTGGAGGAGTCCGACGCCTTGACCGCACGGATGGCGGTCGGCTTCGCGGACATGGTGGGCTACACGCGCCTGTCCCGTGGCCTCGCCGTCGAGGAGTTGAACACGCTGGTCACCACGTTCGAGGCGCGGATGCAAGCCGTCATCTACGGCGGTGGCGGGTGGATCATCAAGGGCGTCGGCGACGAGGTGATGTTCGCCGCGGAGAACCCCGCGGACGCCGCACGGATCGGCCTGGAACTGCAGGAACCGCACGAGTACCCCGAGCTGGACGCCATCGAGATCGAATTCCCGCAGCTCCGCGTGGGCATGGCGTACGGCGAAGTGCTGCAGCGCTACGGCGATCTGTTCGGCAGCGTGGTGAACCTCGCGGCCCGCCTGACGAGCGCCGCCCGGCCGGGCACGGTGCTCATCGACGACAACTTCACCCAGGCGATCGCCGACGAGCCGGGGCTGGAGACTCGCAGCCTGCGCGCCTACCGCGCCCGCGGCTTCCGCGCGGTGCACCCGCACCTGCTGCGCTACGACAAGGACACCCGCACGGCCAAGGAGGCCGAGGCCAAGCACGAGGCGGAGATCGCCGCAGCGGGCCCGGACACCACCGCTGAGCAGTGAGTCAGGCTGCGGCGAGCGCCACGGGCTGCGAGCGCGCACCGAGCAGTTCGCGGTGCACGCCGCCCACGAACTCGATCATGGAGCCGCCGAGCGCGTCGCAGACGCTGGCGAGTACCTCCGACGAGGCCTCCTTGCGCCCGCGCTCGACCTCGGAGAGGTACTGCGTGGAGACGCCGGCCTCCCGCGCGACCTCCGCGAGGGTCCGGCCCTGACGGGTGCGCTCCTGCCGCAGCACGCGGCCGAACACCTCGCGCAGCAGCGGGGGGCGCTCGGCCTCCACCTGCTCGTGCGTCTCGATGCTCGCCACCCCGCTCGTCATGGGTTCGACCCTATCCGACGGTGCGCTCGCCCGGCGGAGCGTTCACGGTGGGCGTAACCGGCGCGTCGTCCTCGACATCGCGCTCGGACCCGGCCTCGTCGGAGTCATCCTCGGGGAGCGGGTGCTCGAGCTCGTCGCGCGGCATCCGCGCGGCGAGGATCGCGATAGCCGCGAGCGGGATCGGCACCACGGCCGCGAGCACGAAGGTCGTGGTGAGGCCGATGGCGTGGCTCACCGGACCCGCAAGGGCCAGCGACAACGGCATGAACACCAGCGAGACGAAGAAGTCGAGACTCGACACCCGGCCCAGCAGACGGCGTGGCACGCGCCGCTGCAGCAGGGTCCCCCAGATCACCACCGGAGCCTCGAAGACCACCCCCAGGACGAACCCTGCGGCCACCATGACCGCGACGTTGGTGGCCGTGCCGTACACGGCGAGCGGTAGTGCCCCGAGACCCCAGAGGCACATCATCACCGTGAGGTAGCGGCGCGGCAGCTTCCGCGAGGCCATCAACAGCGCACCCGCAACGCCGCCGAAACCGTACGCCGCCAGGATCATCGAGTGGTCCGACGGTCCGCCGCCCGCGTGGTCCTTGATCGCGAAGGGCAGCAGTACGTCGAGCGGTCCGGCCACCAGCAGAACGAGCAGGCTCGCGAAGAGCAGGGTCGCCAGCAGCCACGGCGTGCGACGCACGTACTGCACGCCCTCCCACAGCTCGCGCAGCGGATGCCCCGGCTCAGCGGCTGCGTCGCCGCCGTCCGGCTCGCCGTCGAGGCGGATGCGGGCGACCGACAGCGCGCCGATCACCGGCAGGCACGCGGCGACCAGGAGCGCGAGTCCCGGCGAGTGCAGCGCGATCAACCAGCCCGCGATGGCCGGGCCCGCGGCCATGGACGCCGCCGGGCGCACCGCGGACTCGTAGCCGTTGACGGCGAGCAGCTCGCCCGGCGAGACCAGTCGCGGCACCAGGGCCGAGTAGGCCGGGAAGTAGAAGCCCGACACCAGGCCCAGCGCGAACGTGGCCACGAACATCATCGGCACGGTGACCGCATCGGTGAGCACCAGCAGCGCGACGGCGCCGATGGTGACGGCGTTGAGCACCTCAAGCACGAACAGGATCCGCTGCTGCGGCAGCCGGTCCGCCAGCACTCCGCCGGCCAGGGTGGAGAGCAACAGGCCCACGGCCGCGCCACCGCTCACCGCGGAGACGCTGGTCGGGGAGCCGCCCATGCGGATCACCTGCCAGACCATGGCGATCATCCACATGCCGTCCGCGATCAGCGCGCACAGCAGCGTGATGAACAGGAACCGGTAGTTCCTGCGCAGCAGAGGCCGCAGAATGCGGGGCACGCGTCGGCGTGCACGGGGATCGATGGACACTCGTCAACGGTGCCGAGTGAGGCGTCCGGAATCAACTGGTTTTCACAGTTGCCATCAACCATGGTCGAGGTATTAGCGTTCTGGCAATGACCGCAGGACCGTCCGCCGCACAGACCACCGAACCGCGCCTCGACCGGGGCTCGGTCCGGTGGTTCCAGGTGGGCTCCGTCGCGCTCATCTCCTTCCTGGCGTTCGAGGCGCTCGCCGTCGGGACGGTGCTGCCGAAGGCGGCGGAGCAGTTCAGCGCGACCGCGGAGTACTCGGTAGCCTTCGGCGCCGCCTTCGCGGCCATGATCGTGGCGATCGCCTGGGCGGGACCGTGGGTGGATCGGGGCGGCGTCCGGCCGCCGCTCGTGGTCGGCGGCATCCTGTTCGTCGCCGGGCTCGTGCTGGTCGGCTCGGCGCAGGGGATGAACGTCCTCGCGCTGGGCCGCGCGGTGCAGGGGCTCGGCAGCGGGCTGCTCAGTGTGGTGCTGTACGCGATGGTGGGGCGGTTGATCCCCGCCGACGCGAGGCCGAAGATCTTCGCCGCCTTCTCCACCGCGTGGGTCGTCCCCTCGCTCGTGGGGCCCGCGATCGCCGGACTCACCGCCGATACCGTCGGCTGGAGGTGGGTCTTCCTCGGCATCGCGGTCCCCGCCCTCGGGGCGCTCGCGGCGACGCTGCGGGCCACCGTCGGGCTGGACGAGACCGGATTCGTCTCCGACGGTGCGCCGAACCGCACCGTTCTCGTGGCGGCGCTGGTCGCGGGCGCGTCGGCGGCCGTCGCGCAGTTCGCCGCGCCCCGCGGCGCGGGCTTCCTCCTCCTCACCGCCGCCTGTCTGGTGGTGGCGATCGCCTCCACGCGCCGCATGCTGCCGGCCGGATCGCTCGTGGGGCGCAGCGGAATCCCGCGTCTGGTGCTGACCAACCTGCTGATCTCGGGCACCTTCTTCGCGGCGGAGATCTACGTCCCGCTCTACCTGGTGCACATCGACGCGATGTCGCCCTTCGCCGCCGGATCGGTGATGACCGGCGCCGCTCTGCTCTGGGCCGGTGCTGCACAGGTGCAGGCTCGGATCCCGGCGTCAGGACCGGCGCGTCGCCGGCTCCCCCTGATCGGGTCCTCCCTCGTGCTCGCCTCGCTCGTCGGCGTCGCGACCTCCTTCGCGGTGAACGCCCCGTGGCCGGTGATCTTCGCCGCGTGGGCGATCGGCGGTCTGGGCATGGGACTGACCTATCCCACGTTGTCGGTCCTGGTCCTCGGTGCCAGCGCCGACGACGAGCAGGGCGCCAACTCCAGTGCCCTCAAGCTCGCGGACTCCGTGGGCACCGCCCTCACCATCGCGTGCGCCGGCGCCGTCTTCGCCCAGGTACTCGCCTGGGGGCATGCGGGATTCGCAGTCACGATGCTGGTGCCGATCACCGCCGGCGTCCTGACGGTGCTCGTGGCATCCAGACTCAGGGACGCCTAGCTTCTGCGCGACGTCAGTCGACCGGCGAGACCCGCACGTGGTTGCCGTCCGGGTCGGCGATCACGAAGGTCCGACCGAAGACATCGTCGTGAATGTCCTCGACCACCCTGTGCCCCTTCGCTGTCCAGGTCGCATACAGATCGTCGATCGCCGCGGACGAGCTTGGCACCATGAGACCTACCTCGGACAGGCGAGGGACCTCTGACGTCACGATGTCTCGACGCCGACTCCACAGAGCGAACAACACTCCTTCCGCGACCTCGAACGCGACGTAGAAGGGCGAGACGAAGACCGGCTCGATGTCGAACAGCTCGGAGTAGAAGCGCGTCGACCGCTCGGCGTCGGTGACGTAGATCAGGAACAGGTTGGGTGCGCCCATGGGATGCCCTCTCGTGTCGGGGATTCAGTGCGACCCCAACACTGGTAGTCAAAGGAGACATCTTGTGTCACCTTTGATTGAGCCTCCCAACTCAGGGGCGACTAGCTTCTGCTGCGGCGGCGCGGAGCAGGTGCATGGCCCGGCGCACCACGGGGTTCCGGCACTCGGAGTCCTTGACGTAGGCGACGATGGTGCGCCGCGGCGCGGGGTTGCAGACGTCCACGGCGACGGTGCCGGGCGGCAGCTCGGTGGCGCCGAGCCGGGGCAGCACGGTGACGCCCACTCCCCGCGCGACGAAGCGCAGGGCCGACGGGTAGTCGGTGGTCTCGACGACGAATCGGGGCGTGAATCCCGCTGCGGCGCAGGCATCGAGTACGGCCTGGCGACAGGCGCCGCGCCGCACGTCGTTGTCGATCCACCGCTCGTGCTCCAGCTCGGCCATGTCGACCAGCTCGCGCCCGGCGAACTCGTGGTTCTCGGGCACCACGGCCACGTACGACTCCACCACGAGGTCCTCGTGCGAGAAGCCGGCGACCGCCGTGGTCTGGCCGTGCTCCTGCCGCACCGCGACGGCGAGATCGGGCCGCCGGGCCGCGATCTCGGTGACCTCGTCCTCGATCCGCAGGCGCAGCCGGGTGTCCGGGAACTCCGCGCTCAGGGTCTGCACGACCGAGGGCATCCAGTGCGTGCCCGCGGTGGCGAAGACGTTCATGGTGATCCGGTTAGCCTTGCCGGCCCGCAGATCGTCGACGGTGGCGCCGAGGTCGTTGAGGCTGCTGAGCACCCCGTCGGCCTCGGTCGCGAGCACCCGCCCCGCGGGGGTGAGCTCGACGCCCCGTCCGACCCGTTCCAGCAGCTTGAGTCCCGTCTCCCGCTGCAGGGCGGCGACGTGCTGCGAGACGGCCGACGGTGTGTAGCCGAGGCTGGCCGCGGCCGCGGCGACGGATCCCGTGGCCGCGACGGAGCGGAAGATCATGAGTCGGTGCGCGTCGAGCATGGAGCCCTCCATTCAGTCTCACTGAATGATAATGCAGAAACATGCGCTTGTGCTTACGTCGACTCGATCGCACAGTGGGAGACATGACGAAACGACTCCCCGCTCTCGCCCTCGTGGCCGTGATGTTCGCGTGGGCCTCGGCCTTCGTGGTGATCCGCGGACTCGGCCCGCACGTCTCCCCCATCGCCATGGCCGAGGGCCGTCTGCTGGTGGGCGCGGCCGTGCTCGGCGTGATCTGGGGGATGAACGCGCTCTACAACGGCGGAGCTCATCTGCCGCGCGGGCGGACGCTCGCGCTCACCGTCGGCTACGGCGCACTCTGGTTCGCGCTGTACACCGTGCTGGTCAACGCCGCGGAACAGCACCTCGACGCGGGCACCACCGCCCTGCTGGTGAACATCGCGCCGATCATCGTCGCGGTGCTGGCCGGGGCCTTCCTCCACGAGGGCTTCCCGCCGCTCCTGGTGGTGGGCATCGCGATCAGCTTCGCCGGGGCGGCCGTCATCGCCTTCACCGGGGACGGCAGGCGCGACGGCGCCGGCGTCGCCCTGGCCGCCGCCGCGGCGCTGCTCTACGGCATCAGCGTGGTCGCGCAGAAGCTGGTGCTGCGCACCGTCGATCCGCTCACCGCGACCGCTCTGGGTGCGGGCGTCGGCGCGACCGTCCTGCTCCCGTGGGCACCCCGGCTCTTCGACGAACTCGCGGCCGCGCCGATCGGCAGCACCGTCGGCGTGATCTACCTCGGCCTGGTCCCGACCGCCCTGGCCTTCCTCCTGTGGGCGTACGCGCTGGCGCACACCTCGGCGGGCGTCGCCGCGTCCTCGTCGTACGCCGTCCCGGCGCTGTCGATCCTGCTCAGCTGGATCTTCCTCTCCGAGACACCCACCGCGTGGGGCCTGCTCGGCGGCGCACTGTGCCTGGTGGGCGTGGCCGTCGCGCGGATCCGCTTCAGCTCGTCCGGCCGACGTCCCGGCATAGGATCGACGGCCACTGCTGCACGTCCTGAGGCGTCCGCGCGACCGACAGCGACGCCCGCGGGAGCGTCCTGCTGAGCGTCTCCGCCGTGGAGACGGGGTGCGCCGGGTCATCGACCCACGCGAGCACCGTCACCGGGATGTCGACCCGCGCAAGCGCTTCGAGGTCGGGAAGGTCGCTCGCCGCGGCGCCGCGGAACAGGGACGGCAGCAGCTCGTCCGGGACGTCGGGCACCGTCGGAGGATGCCCGACAGTGGCCGGCGGCGGCACGGCCCCCTCCGCGGCGGTCAGGAAGGCCTCCAGCCCCTGCTCCTCGATGAGCGTTGCGGCGGCGCGGTATTCGTCGGCCTTGGCCACGCGCGTCTCCCACGCCGTCGGCGGCACCATGAGGGTGAGGCCGCTGAAGCGGTCCGGGTCGCGGACCGCGGCGTGCAGCAACGTTCCGGTGCCCATGGACGGGCCGACGCCGTGCACGCGCTCGCCGGGGAACCAGTGGTCGAGGAGGCGGAGGAGATCGTCGGCCAGGTTCGGCCAGCGGTAGTCCTCGGGAACCCGGCGCCCGGTGGAGGCGCCGTGCCCACGGGCGTCGTAGCGCAGCAGTCGGGTTCCGCTCAGGCCCCGTCCGAGATCGAGGTCCAGCACCCGGTCGCGCGCGCGGCTCGACGTGAGTCCGTGCAGCTGGACCACGGGCCGGCCGCCCTCGTCGCTGAACTCCGTCGCGAGGCGGGCGCCGGGCACATCGAAGCTGGTCATCCTACCTTCTCTCGCCGCGCGGAGGGTTCGTCGAAGGGCTAGGGTACCGCCCATGCGCCTGACCAACGTCGCCCACCTGCGCCTGCCCTTCGGCCGGCTGTACGGCTACGACGTCGCGGCGTCGGAGCCGGGCGCGGCGCTGCCGGTGTCCTTCGACCAGGCGCGGCACGTGGGCGGCGGGGACCGTCCGGGGTCGTGGATGGCACTGTCCTTCCGGCTCCCCGATCCGGTGCCCCGCGAGCAGCTCGCGGCGGCCTGGCTCGCGGTGATCGCGCGGCACGGCACACTGCGGACCGCGTTCCGCCCCGGCGCGGACGGACCGACCCTGCACGAGATCACGGTCGGACCCGGCGTGTGGGTCGAGCACCCGATCGGACCGGGACAGGCGGTCAACGACGCCCTGCGGGACGTGCTCGACGACGCCTGTTCCCCCTATCGCCTTCCCGCGCACCGGCTCTGCGTCCTGGAGACCGCCGCGGGACCGACGGTGATCGTGGCCGCCGATCACTCGCACACCGACATGTGGTCGATGCTCGTGATCGCGCGCGACCTGCTCGCCGCACTTGAGGACGTCCGGGCGGGACGAGCGCCCTCGACGGACGTCGTGCCCCCGTTCGTCGACCACACCCGAGCGCTGGCCGACCGACCCGGCGCGCCCGACGAGGTCCGGGACCGCTGGACCGAGATCATCACCGCCAGCGGCGGAGTCATGCCGCTCTTCCCCCTCCCCCTGGGCACTCCCGAGGCGCACCGGGAGCGGGTGGAGGTCAGGGACGTCTTCGGCACCGACGAGGTGGCCGCGTTCGCCTCCGCCGCCCGGGAGACGGGCGTCTCCACTCTGTCGGCGACGGTGGCGGCGTTGACCAGAGTGACGCTGGACCTCGCCGGTGCGCCGCTGCGGGCCGTGTTCCCGGTGCACAGCCGCTACGACGAGACCTGGCACGACTCGGTGGGATGGTTCATCACGAACTCGGTGCTGGA
Organism: Tsukamurella sputi; assembly: GCF_007858445.1. Lineage (GTDB taxonomy): Bacteria > Actinomycetota > Actinomycetes > Mycobacteriales > Mycobacteriaceae > Tsukamurella > Tsukamurella sputi. The sequence continues at coordinate 97,738 of NZ_VIGV01000009.1, forward strand.
TTCGCCGTCCGCGGAGCCCGCCGCGGCGGCAGAGGCGGTGAAGGAGGCGGTCCGACTCGGCTCGTGGCCGCTCGCGGACGTTCTCGAGCGGTGGGGCGGGATGCCGGAGGCCCCCGGCATGTTCGCGATCTCGTGGCTGGACCTGCGCCGGCTCCCCGTCCGCGTGGACGCGACCCGGCTCGACGCGCAGTACGTCGGCGCGAGCATCCGCACCGACGGGGTGATGCTGTGGTTCATCCTCGACGAGGCCGGACTGCACCTGCGGTGCCGCTATCCGGACACGCTCGAGGCGCGCGCGAACGTCGGGGCCTGGCTCGACGGTGTGGTCCGCGAACTGCAGGCCCGGGCCTCCGTCGGCGGGGTGCTGCGCGGCGTCGGCGGCACCTACCGGGTGGAGCGCGCGCGCCGCGACGACGTGCCCGCGATCGTCGCGCTGCTCGCCGATGACGAGCTCGGAGCGACCCGCGAGGTGGGCGACGCCGCGGAGTACGACAGCGCCTTCGAGCTGGTCACCCGCGACCGCGCCCAGTACCTCGCCGTGGTCCGCGACGAACTCGGCGGCATCGTGGGGACCATGCATCTCACCGTCATCCCGGGCCTGTCGCGCGGCGGTTCGACGCGGCTGCAGATCGAAGGGGTCCGCGTGGCGCGGGACCACCGTTCGCGGGGCCTGGGCACCGCGATGATCGAGTGGGCGCACCACCACGGCCGCACCCATGGCGCTGTGCTCTCCCAGCTGACCACCGACGTCTCGCGCGAGCGGGCACGGGCCTTCTACACCCGTCTCGGGTATCGCTCCGAGCACGTGGGACTCAAGCGCACGCTGTAGACCGCAACGAACATGATGACAGTCGCTGTCATCGCGCGTACTGTCGGTGATGTCATCAACTGTCATCACTCTCTGGAGGGCAATCGTCATGCGATTCTTCGTCACGGGCGCGTCCGGCTTCGTCGGCTCCGCAGTGGTCACCGAACTCCTCGGCGCCGGCCACCACGTCACCGGTCTGGTGCGATCCGATCGCGCGGCCGACACCGTTCGCGCGCTGGGCGCCGAACCCGTCCTCGGCACCATCGAGCAGGCTCCGGTGCTGCGCTCGGCCGCCGCGTCCGCGGACGGGGTCATCCACCTCGCCTTCAACCACGACTTCTCACAGTTCACGGAATCGGCACGGGTCGAGGTCGCGGCGATCGAGGCGATCGGCGACGAGCTCGCCGGGTCCGGGCGGCCGCTGGTCATCGCCTCCGGCCTGCTCGGTCTCGCCAGCGGCCGCGCAGCGCTGGAGACCGACACCATGCCGCCGTCCCCGCGGGCAGCCGGGTTCGCCGCCGCACTCGCCCTCGCGGAGCGGGGCGTCCGGTCGTCCGTCGTCCGCCTGGCCCCGTCGGTGCACGACGACGTTCCCGCGGGCTTCGTCGGACGCCTCGCCGCGATCGCCCGCGACGCGGGGCGGTCCGGGTACGTCGGCGACGGCGCGCAGCGATGGCCCGCGGTGCACCGTCGCGACGCCGCGCGCCTCTTCCGGCTGGCCGCGGAGAACGGCGCCGCGGGATCGGTCTTCCACGCGGCGGGTGAGGACGTTCCGGTGGCGGACATCGCCGCCGCCGTCGGCCGGCTCATGAACGTTCCGACCGATGCCGTCGGGGGCGGCGATGCCGAGGCGCGGTTCGGTTTCCTCGCGCCGCTGCTCGCGCTCGACACCACGGCGTCGACTGAACGGACCCGTACTGCGCTGGGCTGGGAGCCCGAGGGCGCCGGCCTGGTCGACGACATCGCGCACTGGGACCCCGAGGCCGTTTCGTAGGCTCGACGCATGGCACGGTGGCAGCCGAACGCGCAGGAGCGGCTCGAGGAGGCGGCGTTCGCGCTGTTCGCCGAGCAGAGTTACGAAGCCACCACCGTCGCCCAGATCGCCGCGCGCGCCGGTCTCACCGAGCGCACCTTCTTCCGGCACTACGCCGACAAGAAGGAGGTCCTGTTCTGGGGGCAGCGACTCCTCGAGGAGGCGCTCGCCGCCCGGGTCGCCGAGGCCGCGCCGGACACCGCACCGATCGACGTGGTCGAGGCCGCGTTCCGCACGATGGCGCGACTGCTCGCCGGGCGCGGCGCCCTGCCGATCGAGCGCCAGCGGATCATCGACGCGACGCCCGCCCTGCGTGAGCGCGAACTGCACAAGATGGACTCCCTGGGCCGCGCCCTGGCCGCCGCGCTGAGCGGGCGGGGCGTGCCGCCCCGGGCGGCCCGCATCGTGGCCGGCGCGGGTGTCGCCGCCTTCACCGCGGCCTACGAGGAGTGGATCGCGGCGGAGGGCACCGTCGACCTGGAGGACCTGACCGGACGCGCCTTCGCCGACCTCCGGGACGGCGCGACCGGTCGGTGATCAGCTCGCGGTGCGCTTGCGGGCGGGCCGCTCCGGCTGTGCCTCGCGATTCTTCACGGACGCCTTGAGCGCGGCCAGCAGGTCGGCGACCTCGTCGTCCTCGGTCTCCTCCTCGGGTGCCTCGGGGAAAGCGGTGCCGCCGGTGGCCTTCGCCTCGATGAGCTGGCGCAGCTGCACCTGGTAGTCGTCCTCGTACTGCTCGGGGTCGAAGTCCGTGGCCATCGAGTCGATGAGGGAGGCGGCCATGGCCAGCTCCTGAGGGCGGATCTTCACGTCCTCGGTGAGGGCGGGGAACTCGGGCGTGCGCACCTCGTCGGGCCACAGCAGGGTCTGCAGCACCATCACGTTGCCGACCACGCGGAGCGCGCAGAGCCGCGTGCGATTGCGCAGGGTGAACGTGCAGATCGCGAGTCGATCGGTCTCCTGCAGGGCCTGCCGGAGCAGCACGTAGGCCTTGGGCGACTTCGACGCGGGTTCTAGGAAGTAGGGCTTGTCGAACATGATCGGGTCGATGTCCTCGCGCGGCACGAACTCCGTCACGGCGATCTCCCGATGCTTCTCCACCGGCATCGACTTGATGTCCTCCTTGGACAGCACCACCGTGTCACCGCCCTCGGACTCGTAGGCGTTGGCGATGTTCGCGAATTCGATCTCCTCGTCGGTGCCCTCGCGCACGCGCTTGTACCGGATGCGGACCCCGTCCTTCGAATCCACCTGGTGCGACTTCGCGTCATGACTCTCGACGGCCGAGTACACCTTCACGGGCACGTTCACGAGCCCGAACGACAGCTCACCCGTCCATATCGCGCGCATGTGACCATTGTGACTGGTGAGAGACCAGATTGCGAGGGCTCCCGCCGACGGCCCGGTCTCCCGCGATAATGGGACCGTGGCGCAGATCCGGGAGAACCGCGAGGTGGACGGCGTCGCCGTGCAGCTGACCAACCTCGACAAGGTGCTCTATCCCGCCACGGCCACGACGAAGGCCGAGGTCATCGACTACTTCCAGGCCATCGCCCCGTTCGCGCTCCCGCACCTGCGGGACCGCCCGCTCACCCGCAAGCGCTGGCCCAACGGCGTCGACAAGACCGCCTTCTTCGAGAAGCGGCTGCCGAGTCACGCGCCCGCGTGGATCCGTCGCGGCAGCCAGCACCACTCCGACGGGGAATCGCTGTACCCGGTGATCGAGAACGCCGCCGGCATGGTGTGGCTCGGCCAGCAGGCGGCATTGGAACTGCACGTGCCGCAGTGGACCTTCGTTCCCGACGGTGCGGACCCGGACCGTCCGGAGATCCCCGGGCCGCCGAACCGACTCGTGCTCGATCTCGATCCCGGCCCCGATGTCACGCTCGACGACTGCGCCGCGCTGGCACTGCGCATCCGCGAGCTGCTGGCGGCGATGGGCATGGACGGCTACCCCGTGACCAGCGGGTCCAAGGGCCTGCACATCTACGCGCCGCTACCCGCCGGGATCTCGGCGCCCGGCGCCCGCAAGGTCGCCCACGCCATCGCCTCGCAGCTCGAGGCCGAATCGCCCGACCTGGTCACCGCGTCGATGGCGAAGGTCCAGCGCGGCGGCCGCATCTTCGTCGACTGGTCGCAGAACAGCGCCTCCAAGACCACCGTCGCGCCGTACTCGCTGCGCGGCCGCGATCACCCGTGGGTCGCGGCACCCCGCAGCTGGGACGAGCTCTCCCGGCCGGGACTGCGCCAGCTCGAGTTCCGCGAAGTCCTCGCGCGTGCCCTGTCCGACGGTGACCTCCTGGCCGGCCTCGACGGCGAGCCCGGCGCCGGGGCCGCGCAGGCACCGTCGGCGCCACCCGAGCCCGTCGACCTGGGCGAGTACCGCGCCAAGCGCGACGCCCGTCGGACGCCCGAGCCCTTCGGGGGCGCACCGTCGACCGGGGATCCGATCTTCGTCATCCAGGAGCACCACGCCCGGCGCCTGCACTACGACTTCCGCCTGGAGCACGACGGGGTGCTCGCCTCCTGGGCCGTACCGAAGAACCTCCCGGATGATCCGGAGATCAACCACCTCGCCGTGCGCACCGAGGACCACCCGATGGACTACGCGGCCTTCGAGGGCAGCATCCCCAAGGGCGAGTACGGCGGCGGCGACGTGACCATCTGGGACCACGGCACCTACGAACTGGAGAAGTGGCGCTCGAACGAGGTGATCGTGACGCTGCACGGGAATCGTCTGCAGGGCAAGCGTTACGCACTGATCCGCACCGGAGAGAAGAACTGGCTGGCGCACCTCACGAAGGACAAGTCCGCCCCCGCCAAACCCGCCGTCACGGCGGCACCGGATCCGATGCTGCCCACCGAATCGTCGATCGACGGGCTGTCCGGCACGGACTGGGCCTTCGAGGGCAAGTGGGACGGCTACCGCATGATCGCGACGGTGCGCGGCGGCACCGTCGCGCTGCGCACCCGCTCGGGCCGGGTGGTGACGAGCGAATTCCCCGAGTTCGAGTCGCTCGCCCACGATCTCGACGGCATGGACGTGGTGCTCGACGGCGAGGCCGTGGTCCTCGATCCGGGCGGCGTCCCGTCGTTCCACCTGATGGCCGACGGCGCGACGCGGGCGGGCGCGGTGCAGCTGTACCTGTTCGACGTGCTGCAGCTCAACGGTGTCGATCTGACGAAGCGCCCGTGGACGGTCCGCCGCCAGGTACTCGACGGTCTCGCCCCACTTCTGGAGGCCGACACCGCGATCCGCGTGCCGCCGCTGGTCGGGGCGGCGATGGGCGCGGAGGCGGCGGCGATCAGCGCCGAACGGGGCTGGGAGGGGATCATCGCCAAGCGGCGCGACTCGCCGTACCTGCCCGGCCAGCGGGTCCGCGCGTGGGTCAAGCACAAGAACTGGCGCGACCTGCAGGTCGCGATCGGTGGCTGGAAACCCGGTAGGGGCTCCCGCGCGAACGGCATCGGCTCGGTACTCGTGGGTCTCCCCGCCGAGACCGGGCTGGTGTACCTCGGTGCTGTCGGATCCGGCTTCTCCGACCGTGACCTCGCGGCCCTGCAGGAGGAGCTGGAACCGCTGCGCATGCGCCGATCGCCGTTCACGGCGCCGATCGACGATCCCGAGGCGCGGGACGCCGTCTGGGTCCTACCGAAGGTGATCGGCGACGTGCGCTACTCGTCGCTGCGCCGTGGCGGCCACCTGCGCCAACCCAGCTGGCGCGGTTTCCGGCGCGATCTGCTCCCCGGCGATCTCCCCACGGCCGACGAGGCGCCCTGGGAGGGCCCGGAGGAATAGTTAGTGCACTATTGATTCGTGCACTATCTGAATGCTACGGTCGTGGCGTGACCGATACCGATCCGCTCGCCCTGGAGCGCCAGGTGTGCTTCGCGCTCGCCGTCGCCAACCGCGCCGTGCTGTCGGTGTACCGGCCGATCCTCGCCCCGATGGGGCTGACCCACCCGCAGTACCTCGTCATGCTGGCGCTGTGGGAGTCCTCGCCCCGGTCCGTCAAGGAGATCGCGGGGGCGCTGCAGCTGGACTCCCCCACGCTGAGCCCGCTGCTCAAGCGGCTGGAGGCACAGGGTCTGCTCACCCGCGGTCGCGCCGCGGATGACGAGCGCCGGATCGACGTCGAGCTCACCGAGGCGGGCCGCGCCCTGCGCGAGCACGCGCTCGCGGTGCCGCCCGCCGTGATCGAGAGCCTGGGAGCCAGCCTCGCCGAGCTCGAGGACCTGCACCGCGTCCTCACCGTCGTCAACGCCAAAGCGCTCGCCGCGGGCGCACTCGAGGAGTCCTCATGAACGCCGTCCACCGCCCCGATCCGCTGCACTACCTCGCCTGGCTCTACACCGGCTCGCTGCCGGAACGGAACCGGGAATGGGTGCGGTACACCCTGACCCGTCGTAGCTGGGCGGCGCGCCACCTGATCCGCGGTCAGCTCGCGGTGCTCCCCGTCTACGCGCTGCTCATGCTGCTTCCGGGCCCGCTGTGGCTGCGCGGCGCCACGGTCCTGCTCGGCGCGCTGCTCGCGGTCTTCTACAACGCCGCCTACATGCGCCCCAACCGCGCCCGCCGGCTCGAGAAGAACGGCCTCGACCCGGAGCTGGAGAACCCCGTCGTCGCCGAACGCCGCGCCGCCGTCCGCCGCGCCTACGAGGCCGCGCACGCCCCCGCGCGCGCCTGACCGCACCGTCGTAGCCTGGGGACATGCCCGTCGTCCCGAGCGTGACCGTCCCCGGCGTCCGCGTCGGCCACTTCACCGACACCGCCGCCCGCACCGGCTGCACCGTGGTGACCTTCCCCGACGGCACCGTCGGGTCCGGGGAGGTGCGGGGCGGCGCGCCCGCCTCCCGCGAGTTCGACCTGCTCTCCCCCGAGCGCTCCGTCGAGGAGATCCACGCCGCGGTGCTCACCGGCGGCTCCGCCTTCGGGCTCGCCTGTGCCGACGGCGTGATGCGCCGCCTCGAGGAGGAGGGCCGCGGCGTGGAGACCGTGGCCGGCCGCGTCCCGATCGTCCCCACGCTGGGCCTGTTCGACCTCATGGTCGGCGATCCGACGGTCCGCCCGACCGCCGAGAACGGTTACGCCGCAGCCGCCTCCGTGAGCGACCACGCCGAACTGCAGGGCCTGATCGGCGCGGGCGCCGGCGCCACCACGGGCAAAGCCCGCGGCCTCGAGAACCTGCACGACGCCGGCCTCGCGTACGCCGAGGTCCGCGCGGGCGAGGTGATCGTGGGCGCCCTGTGCGCGGTGAACGCCTTCGGCGAGATCCTCACCGGCGAGGCCGGCACCGCCGATTTCGGCGACTACGAGCCCTTCGGCGGCAACCGTCAGAACACCACCATCGGCGTCGTGTTCACCAACGCGACGCTCACCAAGATCGAGTGCCTGATCCTCGCGCAGGGCGCGCACGACGGACTCGCCCGCGCGATCGATCCGCCGCACACCCGCTTCGACGGTGACGCCTTCATCTCCGCCGCCACCGGGCAGGTGGAGGCCAAGGTGGACGTGGTGCGCGCGCTGGCGATCTCCGCCGTCGCGGAGGCGATCCGCTCGCGGGCGTGACGTTCTAGGCTGAGGCGATGACCGGTCCCCGTCGCGCGCTGCGGATGGCCGCGTGCGCGTCGGGAGCCGCGCTCCTCGGCGGCTGCGGGGTGGTGCAGCAGGACGCCGTTGAGGCACCACCGGCACCGTCGGTCCCCGCCGTCGTGGTGACGACGCCGAGCGTCGCTCCGTACGACGTGGTGGCCCCGGGGCTCTCGCCCGCCACCGCCTCGAAACCGACGACGGGAGCGGGCATCACGACCTACGCCGACCCGTTCGGCGTCTACTCCAGCGTCTGCACGCTGGGCTTCCTGGCCCGCTACCCGGGAGGCGAGGTCGTGGCCTTCACCGCCGGTCACTGCGCCGAGCTCGCCGGGCAGGCGCGACCGGGCCGCGCCCCCGTCGCGCGCTATCTCACGCCCGACGGCGACAGCACGCCCTTCGGCGAGTACATCAAGGCGACCCGCAACAACCGCGGACAGGACATCGCGATCATCCAGGTGGCGGGGAAGGACGTGGCCCCCGTGGCGCCGGCGATCGGCTCCGTCACCGGCGTCAGCTCCACCGAGGACCTGAGCGCCGGGCGACCCGAGATCTGCATCGTCGGCGCGCGCACCGGGCGGCACTGCGGGGTGCTCGACGACGTCAGCGGCACCCGCGTCACCTGGGCCGGGATCCCCGCCGTCGAGGGCGATTCCGGCGGGCCGGTCTACGCCAAGTGGCCCGACGGGACGTTCACCGCCGTCGGCGTGGTCAACACCGTGCACACCAGGCCCGACGGCACCGGAACCGGCGTCGGCACAGGCACGCTCATCGCCGCCGACATCAACGCGAACGGGATGACGCTCCTGGGGGTCTCGTAGCACCTCAGCGCGTGAGGCTGGTGCCGAAGACGCGCAACGCGCGGTAGTCCACGCGGAACCGGGCGCGAGTGTGCAGCTCGCCCGCCTCCCCGTCGTGCGCCACGCGGAAGGGCTCTTCGGCCTCGATGGTGACGACCGGAGCCTGCAGTTCCCGGTACACCTTGGAGTTGCGGATCCGCCCGCTGATCCACGAGACGAGCAGGCGGGTGGTGGCGTTGCGGTGACCGTCCTCGAGATAGCGCACGTCGAGCACGCCGTCGTCGAGTCGGCTGCGGCGCCCGGGCACGAAACTCGGTGCGCCGTACATGGAGTTGCCGAGGAAGAAGAAGGAGACGGTGGCGGGCTTGCCCTCGATGCGCACCGCGACCGGCGCCGTATCGCGCATGATCCTGCGCATCGCGCGCACCGTCGCAGCGACGCGCCCGATGCGCCGCCGCTGATAGCGCGTGCGGGCCCGCACGAACTCGGGGTAGGCGCCGATGCTGGCGGTGTTGAGCAGCAGCTTCTCGTCGTTGAGCCACACCACGTCGACGTGGGCGATCCGACCGTTGCGGACCGAATCCACGACGGCCGAGACGGTCTCCGCGCCGATGTCCTTCGCGAAATGGTTGAAGGTGCCGGCGGGGAAGACCGCGAGCGGCTTGTCCGCCGCGACGGCGTGCGCGGCGAGCGTCGCGACCGTGCCGTCCCCGCCCGCGACGCCGAGGAACCGGGCGCGCTCAGCCACGTCGGCGGCGATCGCGTCGATATCGGAATCCTTGTCCAGCTCCACGATCTCGGCCTTCGGGAGGGTGCGACGGATCTCCTCCGCGACCCGGGTGCCGGTGCCGTCGCCCGAGGCGGGATTGAGGACGACGACGAGCCCGGCGCCGTCGGGATCCGTCGCGATCCGCTCGACGGTGGGCTCGGGCGTCATCGTGCGGCTGTCGTCCACCGGCGGCACGAGCCGCGCACCCGCGACGGCGACGCCCGCGCCGACGGCGAAGCCCGCCAGCACGTCGCCGGGATAGTGCGCGCCGGTCGCGATCCGGGACAGGCCCACCGCGCCGGCGAGGCCCGCCAGCGCGTATCCGGCGGTGCGGTTCTCCAGCCCCACCCCGATCGCGAAGGCCGCGGCGGCGGCCGAGTGCCCCGAGGGGAAGGAAGTCGACGTCGGCTGGCGTCGCGCGCGCTTGAGCGGCACGCCGTCGAAGACGGGGCGGCGGCGCGGGTAGATCCGCTTGAGCCCCTGATTGACGATCAGGCTGGTGACGGCCAGGGAGCACAGACCGCGGACGGCGCCGCGACGAGACGACAGCCCGCCGAAGCCGAGGCCGGCGGCGAGGACCATCCACAGCTTGGAATGGTCCGCGGCGACCGACAGCGGGCGCATGGTGAGGTCGAGCAGCGGGCTCGGCGACTCGGCGACCGCGTCGAACAGTCGACGGTCGAGGTCGCTCAGGCCCTCGTGCAGAGTGCGGAACGGATGCGGCACGGAATCCGGCATGAGCGCCAAAGTACCCCGCGCGCTGCACGGCGTGCGAGCGATCAGCGCAGATGCACCGCAGCGGCGGCGTGGATGGCGTCGGCGAGGCGCTCGGTCGCACGGGTGTGCAGCCGCCAGGACTGCCAGTACAGCTTCACGTCGACGGTGTCGTCGGTAAGGCGGATCAGTGCGCCGCGCTCGAGGGCGTCGCCGATCTCGGCCTCGGGGAGGCTCCCCCAACCCAGTCCCGCGCGGACGGCGTACGTGAAGGCCTCCGACGACGGAATGCGGTGCATCGGCGGCGCCTCCGTGATCCCGCGGCGGTGGAGCACCTTGTTCTGCAGCTCGTCCTTGCGCAGGTCGAACTGGACGACCGGCATCTCGCGCCAGCGCCAGCGTCCGCCGGAGCGCCACCGCTCCGCGTACGCCGGCGTGCACACGGGCAGGTAGCGCATGGTACCCAGGTACTCGACGGCGCAGCCCTGCACGGGTTCCGGGTCGGTGGTGAGGGCGCCGAGCACCGAACCCGCGCGCAGCAGATCGGCGGTGTGGTGCTCGTCGTCGACGAGCAGGCGCAGCAGCGGACCGTCGGGCAGGGCGGCCACCGCGTCGATCACATCCCGGAACCACGTCGCGAGCGAGTCCGCGTTCACTCCCACGTCGAGCACGGCCGACGGTGCGCCGCCGGCCAGCCGGCCCAGCGCATCGGACTCGAGCGACGCGACGCCGCGGGCGAGTCCGAGCAGAACCTCGCCCTGCGCGGTGGGACGGCACGGCCCTTCGCGCGTGACCACGACGTGCCCCACCTGCTGCTCCAGCGCGCGGATGCGCTGGCTGACCGCCGACTGCGTGATCCGCAGGCGCGAGGCCGCGGCGCCGAAGCTCTCCTCCTCGACCACGGCGACGAGGGTCTCCAGACGGGCTCCGCTCAGCATGAAGTGATTCTAATGGGTGATCGCCATTAGACATTGGCGCTTATGGCCGCCACGGTCCTAGCGTCGACGCCATGACCTCCGCACTCCTCGCCGGCCTCGGGCTCGGACTCTCGCTGATCGTCGCCATCGGCGCGCAGAACGCCTACGTGCTGCAGGTCGGGGTGCGCGGGCGCGGGCTGGGAGCCGTGGTCGCGGTGTGCATCGCCTCCGATGTGGCGCTCATCGTCGCGGGCGTCGCCGGCCTGGGGGCCGCGGTCTCCGGCCGGCCTCTGCTGCTGGAGGTGGTGAAGTGGGCCGGCGTCCTGGTGCTGATCGGCTACGGCCTGCGGTCGCTGTGGTCGGCGCGCCGGTCGGAGGGCCTCGTCGCCGGGGGTGACGGGGCTTCCTCGGTCGCGGCGGTCGTGGCCGGTGCACTCGCGCTGACCTGGCTCAACCCGCACGTCTACCTCGATACAGTGCTCCTCCTCGGGTCCGCGTCCACGCGCTACGCGGGAGACCGGTGGTGGTTCGCGCTCGGTGCCTGCGTCGCGAGCGTCGCGTGGTTCACGCTGCTCGGCTTCGGTGCCCGCAGAATGTCAGGCGTGCTGGGCCGCCCGGCCGTGTGGCGCGCGATCAACCTCGGCATCGGCGCTCTGCTCCTGCTCCTCGCCCTGCGGCTCGCGACCATGCCCCTCGGCGGCTGACAGCGCGGTGGATAGTGCCCACTGCGCGGACGGGATCCACCGCACGGCGAGGCGCGTACGTTGGAATGCATGGCAGCTGTCACGATCATCGGTGGACACGGAAAAATCGCGCTGATCCTGGCGCGCGTCCTCAGCTCCCGGGGTGACACGGTCACCTCGTGGATCCGCAACCCGGACCACGCGTCGGAGGTGGCCGCGACCGGCGCGAAGCCCCTCGTGCTGGACATCGAGCAGGCATCGCGCGAGGAGATCGCGGCCGCGCTCGCCGGGTCCGACGCGGTGGTCTTCTCCGCGGGCGCGGGCGGCGGGAACCCCGAGCGCACCTACGCCGTGGACCGCGATGCCGCGATCCGGTCGATCCAGGCCGCCGAGCAGGCCGGGGCGAAACGCTACGTTATGGTCTCCTACCTCGGCGCCGCCCCCGATCACGGCGTGCCGGAGACGGACTCCTTCTTCCCCTACGCGGAGGCGAAGGCTGCCGCCGATGTGGCGCTGCGCGCCTCGGACCTGGACTGGACCGTACTGATGCCGGGCCGGCTCACCGTCGACGAGCCCACCGGTCGGGTGGATCCCGAGGCCGTGCGGTCCGCGGACAACCCGGGCACGTCGCGGGCGAACGTCGCGCTGGTCGCGGCCTCGGTGCTGGACCGGCCGGACACCGTCGGGAAGGACCTGCCCTTCACCGACGGCGAGACGGCGATCGAGAAGGCCTGGACCTAGAGACTATTCGGGCCCGGCACCGTCGTATCGACAGTGCCGGGCCCGAATGCCGTTCGCGTCAGCGCATCGCGGAGAGGATGTCCTGCACGCGGTCCTTGGCGTCGCCGAAGAGCATCGCCGAGTTCTCGCGGAAGAACAGCGGGTTCTGGACACCGGCGTAACCGGCGGCCATGGACCGCTTGAAGACGATCACGTTCTCGGCGTTCCAGACCTCGAGGACCGGCATGCCCGCGATGGGGCTGCTCGGATCCTCGGCCGCGGCCGGGTTCACGGTGTCATTGGCACCGATCACCAGGACCACGTCGGTCTCGGGGAAGTCGTCGTTGATCTCGTCCATCTCGAGCACCACGTCGTACGGCACCTTCGCCTCGGCGAGGAGCACGTTCATGTGGCCGGGCAGGCGCCCCGCCACCGGGTGGATGCCGAACCGGACGTTCACGCCCTTCTTCCGGAGCTCGCTGGTCAGCTCTGCCACGCCGTACTGCGCCTGCGCGACGGCCATGCCGTAGCCCGGGGTGATGACGACGGACTTCGCGCCGGAGAGGAGCTCGGCCACCTGCTCGGCGTTGACCTCGCGGTGCTCGCCGTAGTCGGTGTCGTCGGCCGGGCCGGCCTCGATGCCGAAGCCGCCCGCGATGACGGAGATGAACGAGCGGTTCATCGCCTTGCACATGATGTAGCTCAGGTACGCACCCGACGAACCGACGAGCGCACCGGTGACGATGAGCAGGTCGTTGTTCAGCAGGAAGCCGGACGCGGCCGCGGCCCAACCGGAGTAGCTGTTGAGCATCGAGATCACGACGGGCATGTCGCCGCCGCCGATCGAGGCCACCAGGTGCCAGCCCAGGAACAGGGCGAGCGCGGTGATGACGCCCAGCAGGATCAGGCCGGTGGTGTCGTCGTGCGCGTCCCGCGCCACGTACACGGCGGTGAGCACCACGAAGACGACGATCGAGCCGACGTTGATGATGTTCTTGCCGGGCAGCATGAGCGGCGCCGACTTCATCTTCGCCGACAGCTTCAGGTTGGCGACGATCGAGCCGGTGAAGGTGACCGCACCGATGAAGATGCCGATCGCGACCTCGGCCGCATGGATCCCGATCAGGGCGCCGTGGTCCGATTCCGGGATGCCCTCGAGGTGGGCGCCCTGCAGGGCGCCGTTCCAGCCGATGAGCACGGCCGCGAGGCCGACGAACGAGTGCAGCAGCGCGATCAGCTCGGGCATGCCCGTCATCTCGACGATGCGCGCGCGCCACAGGCCGATCAGCGCGCCGACCACGATGGCGCCCGCCATGAGGACGATCGGCAGCCAGGTGAGGTCGTAGTCCTCGAGGTCGAAGACCTTGTTCAGGGCGAGGGCGATGGTCGCGACCAGGGCGATGCCCATGCCGACGATGCCGTAGGTCAAGCCGCTCTTGGAGGACTCGTGCTTCGAGAGCCCCGCCAGCGAGAGGATGAACAGAAGCGATGCGACGATGTACGCCGCGGTAGCGACAGCGGTGATGGTCATGGCTCACGCCCCCTTGCTGAACATGGCGAGCATGCGGCGCGTGACCGCGAATCCACCGAAGATGTTGATCGAGGCGAGCAGGATCGCGACCGTCGCCAGGACCAGCACCGTGGTCTTGTCGCTCGCGATCTGCAGCAGCGCGCCGACCACGACCACGCCGGAGATGGCGTTGGTCACCGACATCAGCGGCGTGTGCAGCGCGTGCGCCACGTTGCCGATGACGTAGTAGCCGATGACGATCGCCAGCATGAGCACGGTGAAGTGCTGCGGCAGCGGGTTCGGCGAGAAGCTGATCAACAGCCCGAAGAGCACGGCACCGACGAGGGTGAGCGAGACCTTCTTGGAGGCCGACATCGGCTCCTTGACGGGCTTCGCCTCCGCCTCGGCGGCGGGCGCGGCCTTCGGCGCGGCCGAGACCTGCACGGGCGGCGGCGGGAACAGCAGCTCGCCCGCGCGGGTCACGGTGATCGAGCGCTGCACCGGATCCTCGAAGTCGAGCACGAGCTGCCCGTCCTTGCCCGGCGTGATCAGCTTGAGCAGGTTCACGAGGTTCGTGCCGTACAGCTGCGAGGCCTGCGCGGGCAGGCGACCGGCCAGATCGGTGTAGCCGATGATGGTGACGCCGTTCGGCGTGACGATCGCCTCGTCCTTGACGGCGCCCGCGACGTTGCCGCCGTTCGCCGCAGCCATATCGACGATGACGCTGCCGGGCTTCATCGACGCGACCATCTCCTCGGTGATGATCCGCGGCGCGGGGCGCCCGGGGATCAGAGCCGTGGTGATGATGATGTCGACGTCCTTGCACTGCTCGGCGTACAGCTGCGCCTCGCGTGCCTTGTAGTCGTCGTCCATCTCCTTGGCGTAGCCGGTGGCCGAGACCTCGGCCTGCTCGTTCGCGACGGAGAGGTACTCGCCGCCCAGCGAGGCGACCTGATCGGCCACCTCGGGACGCGGGTCGGTGGCGCGGACGATGGCGCCCAGCGAACCCGCGGCACCGATCGCGGCGAGGCCGGCGACGCCGGCGCCCACCACGAGCACCTTCGCCGGCGGGACCTTGCCGGCGGCCGTCACCTGACCGGTGAAGAACCGGCCGAAGACGTGCGCGGCCTCGACGACGGCGCGGTAGCCGGCGATGTTCGCCATCGACGACAGCACGTCCATCGACTGCGCGCGCGAGATACGCGGCACCGACTCCATGGCCAGCGCGGTCAGCTCCCGGCGGCGCAGGTCCTCGAGCAGGTCGGGGTTCTGTGCAGGGGCCAGGAGCCCGGCGACGGTCGCGCCCGGGCGGATGCCGTCGAGCTGCGCGGCCGACGGGGCGTTGACACCGAGGACGATGTCGGCGGCGCGAGCGTCACCGATCGTCGCGCCGGCCTCGACATAGGCCTCGTCCGCGAACGAGGACGCCGCACCGGCGCCCGAGTCCACGACCACGTCGTAGCCGAGCTTGATCAGCTGGGCCACCGTGGCGGGGGTTGCGGCGGCGCGGGTCTCGCCCGGGCGCGCCTCTTTCAAGACTCCGATGATCATGCGCAGCACTCCCACTGCCGACCCGCGGACGGGGTCATGGTCGGTCCACCGACGTTCATTGATTCGTTCCTGTCGTCCCTGCCGGGCCGCGCGGCTGCGCGCCCGGAGCTCCGGCACCGAGGCGACTTCATGCGCGTACGACCCCCGCCGCGGTGTGAACGGGGGCGATTTCACGCGGAAGGCCCGGGGTCGCCGGGCATCGCGAGGCCACGCTGGCCGCCTGATGCACAGAACAGTGGGCTGACCATAGCACGCCATAACTTACCCCTCGGTAGCCTCGTGGCGCGCATCACTACGAGGGGTTCCGCCCGTGCTCAGAGGCCTTCCGGAGGCTCCTCGCCCGGCAGATCGACGCTCATGTAGCGGTCGATCAGTGTCGCGAATGTGCGCAATTCCTCGCTGGACCAGTCGGCCGTGCGCGCGGCGATCCGGCGGCGCCATTCGCGGTCGGTTTCGGCGAGCACCTTCTCCGCGCGCTCGGTCAGTCGCAACTGCCGCGATCGCGGGCTCCGCGGGTCCACGTCGCGACGGATCAGGCCCCGTCGCTCGAGCCCCGCGAGCTGGCGGCTGGCGGTCGACTTGTCGATCGACACCGCCTCCGCGAGGTCCACCGCGCGGATCCCGGGGGACTCGTTCAGGACGAAGAGCAGGGTGAAGTCGACGTACGAGACCTCCGCGCCCACGAAGCGCGCGTCGCTGCGGATCCGCTTGGCCAGTCCCACGATCCCCCGGACGATGAGATCGACCTCGTCGGGGGTGGCCGGCGCCCCCGCATTCGGTGCGTCGTCCGTCGGCACCCCGGCGTGCGGGGCTTCGACGGACGACCGGCCGTCGGACATCAGTAGCCCCGGTCGGCGTCGATGACGGCGAGCGGCTCCATGTCGTTGGCGAACCGGCGGACGTTCACCTCGACGCGCGCGAGCAGCGCCGGGCGCAGGTGCTGCGGCGGGTTCGCGACGTGCGGAGTGATGATCGCGTTCGGGATCGACCACAGGGCGTGGCCGGCGGGGAGCGGCTCGGGATCGGTCACGTCGAGGGCGACGCCGCCGATCGCACCCGTGCGCAGGGCTTCCACCAGCGCGTCCGTGTCGATGAGCGAGCCGCGGGCCACGTTGACGATCCACGAATGGGGCTGCAGCTGCGCGAGCACCTCCGCGTTCACCAGGGCCCGGGTCTCCGCGGTCGACGGGGCCGCGAGGATCACGTGGTCGACGGCGGGCCACACCTCGTCGAGGCGGTCGGCGGTGACGACGACCGCGTCGGAGACCTCCGCCCCGGAACGGTTCACGGCGACGACCTTCACGCCGAGCCCGCGGAGCGTCGGAATGAGGTCGCGGCCGATGCCGCCCGCGCCGATGATCGCCACCGTCGTGCCGCCGAGCCTGCCCGTGCGCGCGGCGGCGCCGGCGGCGTCCCACTCGCTCTCGCGGTGCCAGAGCCCGCGGACGCCCGCGAGCAGCAGCGCGATCGCCTGCTCGGCGACGGTGCCGGAGTAGGCGCCCGCCGCGGAGGTGAAGACCACCTTCGGGTTGCGGGCGAGGACGCCGCTGTCGATGAAGCCCTCCACGCCGGCGAAGGGCAGCTGGACCCAGCGCACCGTCGGGGGCAGGTCGGGCAGGGCCGCGCGCGAGTCGGTCCAGACCAGGCCCGCGGCGCGGGCCAGTGGACCGGGCGCTCCCCCGCCCGCGGTGATCGCGGCGTCGAACTCGGGGTCGGGCTTCGGTCCCACGGCGATGACGGGCGCGTCGTCGAATGACATGCCGCAAAGCCTAATGAGCCCGCGTCGGCCCCGTGGCACTGCCGCGCCGATTCCTCTGTGAAAACTGAGACTTGTGTTACCTAGTGAGTCTCAAGTTAAGATTGAGACTATGTCGACGTCCTTCCTGCACCCCGCGCAGCCGCGTCTCGCCGCGCTCCGGCGCCGCTTCGACGCGACGCCGGTGGGCCGGCGACTCGACGAGGTGCGACCGACGACCACCTGGAAGGTGGTCAGCTCCGTGATCTACTCCGGCATCATCGCCGCACTGGTCATGGGGGCCGCCGTCCTCCTGCTGGGCGTCAGGCCCACGAGCCCGGAAGTGGCGTCGGTGAGCTCGGTCGAGGTGGGCGACTGCGTCACCGTCTCGGGCGGCAACGTGACCCGCACCGGCTGCGACGGCGACGGCGACGGCTTCAGCTTCGCAGTGGCGGAGAAGGCCGCGGCGAAGACGGCCTGCAGCCTCCCGAGCTATGCGCGCGTCGAGTCCGCGGGATCGGTTCTCTGCGTGGTCCCGAAGCTGACGCTGGGCAACTGCTACCAGGTCAAGCCCGACAAGGCCGCCACCACCGACATCCGCCCCGTCGACTGCCCGAGTGCACTGGGCAGCGCACCGCCGAACGTGATCCGGGTGATCGAGCGGGCAGCGGGCGCGCCGCTGACCTGCCGCGGCTCGGCGCCACTGAACTACTCCGCGCCGCAACGCGTCAGCTACTGCATCGCGCCGGTCACCTAGACCGGGAACGACGCCAGGAGGGGGCGGCCGGATCGATCCGGCCGCCCCCTCCTGCGTTCCATGGCTCCGCTCAGGCGTCGAGATCCTGCGCGACGAGGGCCGCGATCGCGTCGACGGTCGCGGAATCGGCGGATTCGACGGTGACCTCCACTCCCTGCTCGGCGCCGAGGGTCATGATCATCAACGCCGACCCGGCGTCCACCGGCTCGCCGCCGGCGACGGACAGGGTGACCTCGTGACCCGACTCGTTGACGGCGTTCGCGATCACGGCGGCGGGGCGGGCGTGCAGGCCGACGGCCGAACCGACGGTGACGGTGGTGCTGGGCATGTCTCTCCTCGTGGGTGGTGTACTCGTCGCGCCACCGGTCGGCGCGCGTGGTCAGGACCAGTATTACGCGGCGACGGCCGCGGGCTGTGCGGATTGGGCGGCAGCGGGGCTCCGGCCGACGGATTTCGCGGCGACGACCGCCACCGCGGCCACCACCACACCCGCCGCGAGGGCGAGCAGGAACTTCCACCACGTGCCGTTCATCGCGAACAGGACGAAGACGCCGCCGTGCGGCGCGCGCAGCTGGGCGCCGAGGGCCATGGACAGGCCGCCGGTCACCGCGCCGCCGAGCATCATCGACGGGATCACCCGCAGCGGGTCGGCCGCGGCGAACGGAATGGCGCCCTCGGAGATGAACGACGCTCCGAGGAACCACGCGGCCTTCCCGTTCTCCCGCTCCGGCTCGGTGAACAGGCGCGGGCGCAGGACGGTGGACGCGAGAGCGAGCGCCAGCGGCGGCACCATGCCGGCCGCCATCACCGCGGCCATCATCTCCCACTGCGGCACACCGGCGCCGGCGGCGCCGATGCCCGCGACCGCGAAGGCGTACGCCGCCTTGTTGACCGGGCCGCCGAGGTCGAAGCACATCATGAGGCCGAGGACCACGCCGAGCGCGATCTTGGAGCTGCCGCTCATCCCGTTGAGCGCGTCGGTCATCGCCTCGTTCACCCAGCGCAGCGGGCCGGCCAGGACCATGTACATCAGGCCACCCGTGATCAGCGTGGCGAACAGCGGAATGATCACCACCGGCATCAGGCCGCGGGCCCACTGCGGCAGCCGCAGCCTGCCGATCCACAGCGCGACCACGCCCGCCAGCAGGCCGCCCACGACGCCGCCGATGAAGCCGGCGCCCACCGTGCCCGCCAGCACGCCGGCGACGAATCCCGGTGCGAGGCCCGGACGATCGGCGATGGCGTAGGCGATGTAGCCCGCCAGCACCGCGACCATGAGACTCATGGCGGCGGCGCCGGTCGCGTTGCTGACCGCACCGAGGTACATGCGCAGCCCGCCGTCCGGCAGGTTCCACAGCGAATTGTGCAGCGCGATGTACTGGGCGTTCGACATCCCGCTGTCGCCGTGATCGCTGCCGATCTCGTAACCGGCCAGCAGGAAGCCGAGCGCGATGAGCAGCCCGCCCGCCGCGACGAACGGGATCATGTAGCTCACGCCCGTGAGCAGGGCGCGCTTGAGCTGCCCGCCGAGACCCAGCTGCGCGGGCGCCGATTCGGTGCTCGCGGAGGCAGATCCGTCGACCTTGGCTGCATGCGGATCCGATGCCGCGGCGACCGCCTCCGCGATCATGGCGTCGGGCTCGTTGATGCCGCGCTTGACGCCCGCAGTGATCACCGGCTTCCCGGCGAAGCGCTCGCGGCCCTTGACGCCCACGTCGGTCGCGAAGATCACCGCACCCGCGTCGGCGATGGTCTGCGCCGCGAGCGGCGTGGAGCCTGAGGAGCCCTGTGTCTCGACGGTGAGCGTCACGCCCGCGCGCTCGGCGGCCAGCTTGAGCGAGTCCGCGGCCATGTAGGTGTGCGCGATCCCCGTGGGGCAGGCAGTGATCGCCACCAGCGAGGGGCGGCCCGACGGTGCGCCGTCGCTCCCGTCCGCCGGCGCGGCAGCCGCGGCGGACGCCTCGGGCTTCGGCTCCGCGGGCTTCGGGGTGATTACCTCGTCGACGAGGGCGACCACCTCCTCCGGCGTGGACGCGGCGCGCAGCGATGCGGTGAACTCCGGCCGCACCAGCGCGCGGGCGAGCGCACTGAGCAGCTTCATGTGCTGCGATCCACCGGACTCCGGTGCGGCGATGAGGAAGACCAGATCCGCGCCGCCGTCCGGGGCCCCGAAATCGACCTTCGGATCGAGCCGCGCGAAGCCGAGGCTCGCGGTCGTGACGGCCGCGCTGCGGCAGTGCGGAATGGCGATACCGCCGGGCAGCCCGGTCGCGGACTGCGCCTCGCGGGCGAGCGCCGCCTCGACGAGGCCTTCCACGGAGGTGGACCGGCCGGCCTCGGTGATGCGCGCTGCGAGGTAGCCGATCACCTCGGTCTTGTCGGTACCGGCCGAGACGTCGAGCGCGACCAGTTCGGGCGCGATGATCGATGCGGACATGGGATCTCCGGTTCTGCTGGTGGATCGGGTGGATCGAGGAGGAACTACAGGGCGGTGACCCGCACGTCGGCGACGGCGAGTTCCTCCGGTCGGGGCGCCTGGGTGCCCGGCAGTGCTGCGGCCGCGGCGCCGTAGGCCACCGCGAGGGAGAGTCGTTCCGGCGGCGTGGCGCCCCGGGTGTGGGCGATGAGGTAGCCGGCGAGCGAGCTGTCGCCCGCGCCGACCGTGCTGCGCACCGTGACGGCGGGCGGCACCGCCACCCACGCCCCCTCTCGGCCGACCAGGAGCGCCCCCGCTGCGCCGAGGGTCGCCAGCACGGTCGCGCCGGTCCTCCGATGGAGGTCGTCGGCGGCGGCGCGGGCGGGACCGAGGTCGCCTGCGGCAGCATGGGATTCGAGTCCGGCTCCGGCCTCCGCACCGAGCCCGGCGAGCTCGGCGAGCTCCTCCGCGTTCGGCTTGAGCAGCGCTACGCCGGGCACCGCGGAGGCGGCGAGCGCGGCACCCGAGGTGTCGACGGCGAGGAGCGGACCGTCGGGCCGGGAACCGAGGCGCTGCGCCAGACCCGCGTACCAGTCGTCGGGGACGCCGGGCGGGAGCGAGCCGCAGAGAGCGAGCCACGCGGCGCCGTCGGCGGCGGAAACGATGACGTCCTCGAGCGACCCGAGGACCTCCGGCGGCAGCGGCGCACCCGGCGCATTGAGCTTGGTGGTGGTCCCGTCGGGCTCGGCGACGGTGATGTTGCTGCGCACCTCGTGGCCTACCGGGACCGGGATCGCGGGCACGCCGAGCCGCGCGAGGCCCACGAGCAGCGGATCCCCCTGATCGGAGGGGACCACGGCGACGGTCCCCTCCCCCGCCGCATGCACGACGCGGGAGACGTTGACGCCCTTGCCGCCCGGGTCGGCGGCGGCGCCCACGGCGCGCTGC
Source organism: Tsukamurella sputi (assembly GCF_007858445.1). Lineage (GTDB taxonomy): Bacteria > Actinomycetota > Actinomycetes > Mycobacteriales > Mycobacteriaceae > Tsukamurella > Tsukamurella sputi. Next base: position 118,689 of record NZ_VIGV01000009.1, read on the forward strand.
ACCGCGCCGCGGTGCAGTGGCCCGCCCAGCGCGACCAGGCGGTCCAGGCTCGGGTTGACGGTGACGGTGACGATCATCGGGCGGCCACCTCGACGGCGACGCCGTGGTCCGCGAGGGCGGACGCGAGCGGGCCGCTGGGCGGCGCGTCGGTGACGAGGACGTCGACCTGATCGAGACCGGCGAAGGCGACGAGGCTCTCGCGGGAGAACTTGGAGGAGTCGACGACGAGGACCACGAAGTCGGCGGCGCGGACCATCGCGGTCTTCACGGCGGCCTCGTCGGCGTCGGGCGTGGAGAGCCCGCGCTCGGCACTGATGCCGTTGGCGCCGAGGATCGCCACGTCGGTACGCAGGCCCGCGATCTCGGCCACCGTGCTCGCGCCGACCGCGGCCTGCGTGAGTCCGCGGACGCGGCCGCCGAGCAGCCGCAGTTCCACGGCCTCGCGGGTGGAGAGCGCGGCGGCCACGGGGACGGAGTTCGTGATCGCCGTGATGTGCAGGTTGGCCGGGACCTCGCGGGCCGCGCCGATCGTGGTGGTGCCCGCGTCGAACAGCACCGATCCCCCGGCGGGCGGGAGGAAGCGCCGCGCGGCGGCGCCGATCGCGCGCTTCGCCTCGGCGTTGGTGCCCTCGCGCTCCCCCAACCCCGATTCGGCGCCGGCGAGGACGCCCGCCGCGACCACGCCGCCGTGCACGCGACGCACACCGCCGAGCCGCTCGAGCGCGTCCAGGTCACGACGCACCGTCTCCGGGGTCACGTCGAACCGCTCGGCCAGTTCCATGACCGACGCGCGGCCGCGGCCGCCGACCAGTTCACTGATCGCGCGCTGTCGTTCCTCCGCGTACATGACCCCTCCGAGTTCGTGGGTTTCTGTGGTTATGGATTTGATTTTTCTGTTTTTACGCCTGATTGTGTTGACAAGTCAAGAGGATTTCGTAATCTGGGTCACATGACTTCGCAGCAGTCGCCCGCACGCGACCTTCTCGTCCTGAGCGGCACCCCCGTCGTGCCCGGGGTCGCCTACGCCCCCGTCATGTGGCCCGGCGCCCGCCCCGAGGTTCCGCCCGCCGTCGACGTGCCCGAGGACGACCGGGACGCCGAGGCCGCCCGGTTCTCCAGCGCTGCACAGACGGTCGCGGACCGGCTCCGGACCCGCGCGGCGCAGGCCCAGGGCGCGGCCGCCGAGGTGCTCGGCGCGAACGCCGGCCTCGCCTCCGACAAGGCCTGGATCGGAACCACCGAGAAGCTGATCCGGGCCGGCACCCCGGCCGCGAACGCCGTCGCCGCCGCGACCGAGCAGTTCGCGGACATGTTCACCAAGCTCGGGGGCCTCATGGCGGAGCGCGTGACCGATCTGCGCGATGTGCGCGACCGCGTCGTCGCAGAACTGCTCGGGAGCCCCGAGCCCGGCGTGCCCGTCCCGGACGCACCGTCGATCCTGCTGGCCGATGATCTGGCACCGGCCGACACCGCGGGCCTCGATCCCACGCTGATCGTGGGCATCGGCACCCGGCTCGGCGGCGCGACCAGCCACACCGCGATCATCGCCCGGCAGCTCGGGATCCCCTGCATCGTCGGCCTAACACAGGCCGGCACCGTCGACGCGGGCACGCCCGTGCTGCTCGACGGCGGGGCGGGCACCGTCACCGTCGCCCCGGACGAGGGCGAGGCGCGCCTCCTCGTGGCCGAATCGGAGCGGGAGGCGGCCGAGATCGCGCGGTGGCGCGGGCCCGGTCACACGTCCGACGGTGCGGCGATCGCCGTCCTGGCCAACGTCCAGGACGGGGCCACCGCGCGGAGCGCCGCCGAGCGGCAGGTGGAGGGCGTGGGCCTGTTCCGCACCGAACTCGCCTTCCTCGACCGCGCCGACGAGCCCTCCGTCGATGAGCAGGCCGCGCTCTACCGCGAGGTGATCGACGCCTTCCCTGGGCGGAAAGTGGTCATCCGGACGCTGGACGCGGGCTCGGACAAGCCGCTGAAGTTCGTGGACCACGGCGATGAGGAGAACCCCGCGCTGGGCGTGCGCGGCATCCGCATCGCCGAGGGCGATCCCGGCCTGCTGGAGCGCCAGCTGGACGCGATCGCGGCGGCGGCCGAGGGCGCGCAGTCCGCGCCCTGGGTGATGGCGCCGATGATCGCGACCGCCGCGGAGGCCCGCGACTTCGCCGCGCAGTGCCGCTCGCGCGGCCTGGTCGCCGGCGTGATGGTGGAGGTGCCGGCCGTGGCGCTGTGCGCCGACGCCGTGCTCGCCGAGGTGGACTTCGTCTCGATCGGCACCAACGACCTGACCCAGTACGCCATGGCCGCCGACCGGATGAGCACGGAGCTCGCCGCCCTCACCGATCCGTGGCAGCCCGCGGTGCTCCGGTTGATCGAGCTCACTGGTCGGGCGGGCACGGCGGCGGGCAAGCCCGTCGGGGTGTGCGGCGAAGCCGCGGCCGATCCCCTGCTCGCGTGCGTCCTGGTGGGCCTGGGCATCACCTCACTGTCGTGCGCGGCGGGCGCAGCGGCGGCGGTGGGGGCGCGAGTCGGCGGCGTGACGCTCCAGCAGTGCCGCTGGGCCGCGGAGGCCGCGCTCGCCGCGACGGACCCGCAGGCGGCGCGGGAGGCGGCCAGGTCCGCATTGTCCTGAAAGCTGTCGGTTCCGAGTGCTACACCTTCAGGGGTACCGGGCGCAGCGGGCGTCCGGGCGCTGAGGCGAGGAGCCGCCATGATCGACCACTTCGGAATCAACTGCGCCGACCTGGACGCCGCGAAACGGTTCTACGACGGGGTGCTGGCGGTGCTCGGTTCGCGCCGGGTCAAGGACTTCGACGTGGCCGTGGGCTACGGCGTCGAGCAGCCGGTGTTCTGGATCTCCGGCGCCGCCGAGAGCACGTCGAACCGGGAGGCCCACATCGCCTTCGCTGCGCCCGACACGGCCACCGTGGACGCCTTCCACGCCGCGGCGCTCGAGCTCGGGGCGGAGTCGCTGCACGCCCCGCGGCTGTGGCCCGAGTACCACCCCGGCTACTACGGCGCTTTCGTCCGGGACCCGGACGGCAACAACGTGGAGGCGGTCTTCCGCGGGGCCGCCTGACATCGGTCATCCAGGGATGTTCCTGGACGTTCCGGGCGGATTCGCAGGCACAGGAATACATCGGACTGCGGTCCGGTTATGCTCGGTGAGTCGTGAGAGTCCACACCAACGAAGGAGCATCCTCATGAGCAACGTCCTCCCCGCCGGCACCTACGTCGTCGACCCGGTCCACTCGTCCGTCGAGTTCTCCGTCCGCCACCTCATGGTCAGCAAGGTCAAGGGCCGGTTCGACGACTTCTCCGGCACCATCACCGTGGCCGAGGACGGCACCGCCTCGCTGCAGGCCGAGGTCGACGTGACGTCCGTGAACACCCGCAACGCCCAGCGCGATGCGCACATCCGCACCGCGGACTTCTTCGACGCCGAGAACCACCCGAAGGCCGTCTTCATCTCGACCGGCGTCGCGGGGAAGGGCTCGAACTACGTCCTGAACGGCGAGCTGACGCTGCGCGGCGTCACCAAGCCCGTGCAGTTCGACCTCGAGTTCCTCGGCACCAACCCCGGCATGGGCCAGGGTGGCTATGACAGCTTGAAGAGGCCCCGGCTCGACGGCTAGACCTGGCCCCGTTTGCGACTCGCCGGTGGTGTTGCGACGGTTTGATCTGGCCCCACCTGATGGTTGCTCGTGAACATCGTTTCCGA